>NZ_JABTCF010000009.1 GCF_014596745.1 Maribacter aquimaris | reverse complement strand
GATGACCAGAATGCAGGTGAGGTTACTTTCGATGATAGTACCGCATCACTTGGCGAAACCGATGTACAGGGTGCAATCGAAGCCCTGGCAAGTGCAACCGATAATGACACCCAGTATACGGCAGGAAATGGATTGAACCTAGATGGAAGTAATGAGTTCACGGCTGTAGCCAGTCCGGATGCTGACAATGCATTGGATGTACGTGCCAATGGTATATACGCCACGGACACGAACACGGAATACACGGCAGGCAACGGATTGAACCTAGATGGCAGTAACGAGTTCACGGCAGTGGTAGACCCGGCAGCGAACAATGCACTTAGTGTAAGTGGTAGTGGTCTTCTTGCAACTGATGACCAGAATGCAGGTGAGGTTACTTTCGATGATAGTACCGCATCACTTGGCGAAACGGATGTACAGGGGGCAATCGAGGCACTGGCAAGTGCAACCGATAATGACACCCAGTATACGGCAGGCAACGGATTGAACCTAGATGGAAGCAACGAGTTCACGGCAGTAGTAGACCCGGCAGCGAACAATGCACTTAGCGTTAGTGCTAGTGGTCTTTACGCTACAGATACAGATGACCAGAATGCAGGCGAGGTTGCTTTCGATGATAGTACCGCATCACTTGGCGAAACCGATGTACAGGGAGCAATCGAGGCACTGGCAAGTGCAACCGATAATGATACCCAGTATACGGCAGGCAATGGATTGAACCTAGATGGAAGTAACGAGTTCACGGCTGTAGCCAGTCCAGATGCTAATAACGCATTGGATGTACGTACCAATGGTATATACGCCACGGACACGAATACGGAATACACCGCAGGCAACGGCTTGAATTTAGATGGAAGTAATGAATTTACAGCGGTAGTCGACCCAGCAGCGAACAATGCACTTAGCGTTAGTGCTAGTGGTCTTTACGCTACAGATACAGATGACCAGAATGCAGGCGAGGTTGCTTTCGATGATAGTACCGCATCACTTGGTGAAACGGATGTACAGGGAGCAATCGAAGCACTGGCAGGTGCAACCGATAATGATACCCAGTATACGGCAGGCAACGGATTGAACCTAGATGGAAGTAACGAGTTCACGGCGGTAGTCGACCCGGCAGCGAACAACGCGCTTAGTGTAAGTGGTAGTGGTCTTCTTGCAACTGATGACCAGAATGCAGGCGAGGTTGCTTTCGATGATAGTACCGCATCACTTGGCGAAACCAATGTACAGGGGGCAATCGAAGCGCTGGCAAGTGCAACCGATAATGACACCCAGTATACGGCAGGAAATGGATTGAACCTAGATGGAAGTAACGAGTTCACGGCAGTAGCCAGTCCAGATGCTAACAATGCATTGGATGTACGAGCCAATGGTATATACGCCACGGACACGAATACGGAATACACGGCAGGCAACGGATTGAATTTAGATGGAAGTAATGAATTTACAGCGGTAGTCGACCCGGCAGCGAACAATGCACTTAGTGTAAGCGGCAGTGGTCTTTACGCTACAGATACAGATGACCAGAATGCAGGTGAGGTTGCTTTCGATGATAGTACCGCATCACTTGGCGAAACGGATGTACAGGGGGCAATCGAGGCACTGGCAAGTGCAACCGATAATGACACCCAGTATACGGCAGGCAATGGATTGAGCCTAGATGGAAGTAACGAGTTCACGGCTGTAGTCGACCCGGCAGCGAACAATGCACTTAGTGTAAGCGGCAGTGGTCTTTACGCTACAGATACAGATGACCAGAATGCAGGTGAGGTTGCTTTCGATGATAGTACCGCATCACTTGGCGAAACGGATGTACAGGGGGCAATCGAGGCACTGGCAAGTGCAACCGATAATGACACCCAGTATACGGCAGGAAATGGATTGAGCCTAGATGGAAGTAACGAGTTCACGGCTGTAGCTAGTCCGGATGCTGACAATGCATTGGATGTACGTGCCAATGGTATATACGCCACGGACACGAATACGGAATACACGGCTGGAAATGGATTGAACCTAGATGGAAGTAACGAGTTCACGGCAGTAGCCAGTCCAGATGCTAACAATGCATTGGATGTACGAGCCAATGGTATATACGCCACGGACACGAATACGGAATACACGGCAGGTAACGGATTGAACCTAGATGGAAGTAACGAGTTCACGGCAGTAGCCAGTCCAGATGCTAACAATGCATTGGATGTACGTGCCAATGGTATATACGCCACGGACACGAACACGGAATACACGGCAGGCAACGGATTGAACCTAGATGGCAGTAACGAGTTCACGGCAGTAGTAGACCCAGCCGCGAACAATGCACTTAGTGTAAGTGGTAGTGGTCTGCTTGCAACTGATGACCAGAATGCAGGTGAGGTTACTTTCGATGATAGTACCGCATCACTTGGCGAAACCGATGTACAGGGGGCAATCGAGGCCCTGGCAAGTGCAACCGATAATGACACCCAGTATACAGCGGGCAACGGATTGAACCTAGATGGAAGTAACGAGTTCACGGCTGTAGCCAGTCCAGATGCTAATAACGCATTGGATGTACGTGCCAATGGTATATACGCCACGGACACGAATACGGAATACACGGCAGGCAACGGATTGAACCTGGATGGAAGTAACGAGTTCACGGCAGTGGTAGACCCGGCAGCGAACAATGCGCTTAGTGTAAGTGGCAGTGGTCTGCTTGCAACTGATGACCAGAATTCCGACGAAGTTAATAATGTAGCATCATCCATTGATTTAAATGGGGATTCAACAGTAGATGCGGCGGATATCATTGATGTTGATGGTGATGGTGTTGTTGATTCGACCGTACAGGATGTTATCGAGGCTATTACCCCGATTACCTCCAAAGCGGCCAGAATTTTCTACCCACCATCAATTGCAGTAGATGCTTCATCAGTAGTTTCAGGGGCAACCATTGATTTGTATCAACAATATTTAGATCAATACGGCATGACCTTACCTTCCTCTGCGAAAAGTACAAGTGCACCTGCAGCAATACCTACGTATACTAGGGCTGAGCTCTATTATTATGTTACGTATTATGATCCAACGGTGTTTAGTAATGTAAATATTAGTGATACAGGGGTAATGACCTATAATGTGGATGCACCTCCAGCTGATTATAATTCATTGATCAATGTGGTATTTGTAGTTAAATAATTAATAAACAATGGCCCTTATCAGTTTGAAGCTCACACCTACATATAAAAAACTAATCCTCAGTATTGTTTTTACACTACTGGGGGTCGTTGTGTCCAATGCACAGTTTTTATTACAGGCTCCCAATAGTACGGATGAACATAATTACCGATGGTACGAGGCGTCTGACACTTCCACTGTATTGGGAACGGATTTCTTTTATGAGGTAACGGCACCTGGTATTTATTTTGCAACTTATGACGGTACTCTTTGTGGTTCCAATGCATCCGGTTATTTTATTGTAACCCATTGTAGTTCCCCAGATAATGAGGTTACCTTGGATATTTCTGCCAATGTGGATTTATCTTCTGGAGCAACCTTGGGATGGAGTCCCTCCGTGACAGGGGATCAAACGCATCCGACGGTCATGGCAACACAAAGCGTTACCCGCTATACAGCAACGGTTACCAAGGCGGGGAATAGCTTTGATCTTCCCAACTTTACCGTAGTATGCCTTGATCAAGCCGCAAATTTGGTTGATGATATGGTAACCACCGATGAGGATGTTCCTTTAGTAGTGGATATCTATTCAAATGATTCCGACTTACCTACTACCGGTACATTAACGACGACCAATCCTACGAATGGGGTTGTGGTCATTGATGATAACGGAACGCCAAACAATCCGTCAGATGATAGTGTGACCTATACCCCAAATCCCGACTATAATGGTCCGGATTCTTTTGATTACACCGTTTGTAATTCTTCAGGGGATTGTAGTACGGCAACAGTTGCCATCGATGTCTTGCCTATTGTGGATGCTATTGATGATGCGGTCGCTACGGAAGAGGATACACCAATCGATAT
The DNA here is from genome assembly GCF_014596745.1 of Maribacter aquimaris. Classification (GTDB taxonomy): domain Bacteria; phylum Bacteroidota; class Bacteroidia; order Flavobacteriales; family Flavobacteriaceae; genus Maribacter_A; species Maribacter_A aquimaris. Next base: position 223,416 of record NZ_JABTCF010000009.1, on the reverse strand, counting down.
TTATATTCTGGCCAATGACAATGACATTCCAATAATAGGGGCTTTCACCACGTCAAATCCGTCTAATGGAATCGTGGTCCATAATAATAATGCTACCCCCGACAATCCATCGGATGATAGTGTAACCTACACCCCCGACAACGGATTTGTGGGTAACGACACCTTTACCTATACCTTATGTGATGCTGCCTTAAATTGCAGTACGGCCACGGTGACCATCGTAGTTTCAAACGCATTGGATTTGGATTCGGATAATGATGGCATCGTTGATAGTTTTGAGGATTTGGATTTGGACGGCGATGGGGATCCATCAACAAATCCGACCGATAGTGATGGGGATGGCTTTCCCGACTATTTGGATATAGATAGTGATAATGATGGTATTCCCGACAATGTCGAGGCACAGACCACGGAGGGTTATATTCCTCCAAGTTTGATTGATGCCAATGCCAACGGATTGGACGATGCTTATGAAGTAGGTGGTTTAGGATTGTTCCCTGTAGATACCGATGGCGATAGTTTACCCGATTATTTGGATGATGATAGTGATAATGATAATATTCCTGACGCTATTGAAGGCCATGACTACGACCATGATGGTATTGCCGATGTCGTCTTGATTGGTTCCGACAAGGATAATGATGGATTGGATGACAATTATGAGGGAGATGCTGCCATTGATTATGATGTTAATGATAAATACAATGATCCTTACATGGATCTGCCAAATACCGATGGCGATAATGAATCGGATTATCGGGATACTAATGATGACGATGATACATTCATGACCATCGATGAGGATTTGAATGGTGATGGTGATTATTCCAATGATGATAACGATGGTAATGGAATCCCAGATTACCTTGAGCCGAATGTTCCTGAAGAGGAAGTGGAAGTATTCAATGTTCTAACTCCAAATGGAGATGGTGTTCATGATGTCTTGGTTATAGGTGGATTGCAGAATTACCCTGATAATTCCCTTAAGATCTACAATAGATGGGGCGTTTTGGTCTATACCACAAGGGCTTATAATACGAATGGTAATGTTTTTGACGGCACGTCCGAAGGAAGGGTTACTGTTGAAAAAGACAACAAATTGCCAGTAGGAACCTATTTCTATATCCTTGATTATGTAGATGTAACCGGCAAGACCATTACACTTTCAGGGTACATTTATATTAACAGATAATGATTATGATGAATCACATAATAGGTGTTGTAAAAAAGATAGGGCTTCTAGGTGTTCTAGGGTTTGTCCTTTTGTTCTTGTCAACAGGGGTACAGGCGCAGCAAGATGCCCAATATACACAATACATGTACAATACAGTAAGTGTGAATCCGGCATATGCGGGTTCCAGGGGGCATTTGAGTTTGGCGGCATTGCACAGATCGCAATGGGTGGGACTCGACGGTGCACCGAAGACCCAAACCTTGAATATACACTCCCCTATAGGTTATAATGGGGTAGGATTAGGGGTTTCTATTGTAAATGATGAAATAGGACCAACATCCGAAACCTATTTGGATGTGGACTTTTCGTATACCGTAAAAACCTCGGACGAAGGGAAGTTGAGTTTTGGAATAAAGGCCAGTGGCCATTTGTTGGACATCCGATTTTCAGAGCTTAATCAATTTGCGCCCGATCAAACCTTGGAACAGGATATAGATAATAAGTTTTCGCCAAATTTTGGTGCTGGTGTATACTATCATACAGATAAGTTCTATGCAGGTTTATCGGTGCCAAGATTTTTGCAGACATCGCATTTTGAGGAATCCTCTTTATCCACGGCCAAAGAACAGATGAATTTTTATTTGATTACAGGTTATGTCTTTGATATGAACCCGAATTTGAAATTTAAACCTACCATCCTTTCAAAAATGGTTCAAGGGGCACCCTTGCAGGTTGACCTTTCGGCCAACTTTATGCTCAATGATAAGTTTATTCTTGGTGGGGCTTATCGATGGGATGCCGCTTTCAGTGGTATGTTCGGTTTTTACTTGAATGAATCTTTCCTAATAGGAATGGCCTATGACCGTGAGGTAACCGAATTAGGTAATGCAGCCTTTAATGACGGATCCTTTGAAATCATTCTAAGATACGACTTCATAAAGACCAAAGGCTATGTAAAATCACCTAGGTTCTTCTAACCATTTGCCAAGTATTCCTTCGTATCCTTATTTTTTATATCAGGCTTAACTTAAAAGTTGGGTAAAGGTCTTATTTTTACAGTATGAAGGAAGAAGAAGTCATTCTTGTAAATACCCAAGACGAGCAAATTGGCACCATGCCCAAAATGGAAGCGCATGAAAAAGCGCAATTGCATAGGGCGTTTTCTGTATTTATCATGAATGATTATGGGGAAACCATGCTGCAACAAAGGGCAGCGCACAAATATCATTCGCCCTTGCTTTGGACAAATACCTGTTGTAGCCATCAAAGGGTGGGTGAAACCAATATCGAGGCTGGTCGAAGAAGGTTACAGGAAGAAATGGGATTCACCGCCGACTTGAAAGAACTTTTTTCCTTTATCTATAAAGCACCCTTTGATAACGGCCTTACCGAGCACGAATTGGATCATGTGATGATAGGTTCCTATAATGGAAGCCCTGAAATCAATCCGGAAGAGGTTGCGGATTTCAAATGGATGAAACCAGAGGATATCCAAAAGGATATCGCTGAAAATCCAGAACAATATACGGTTTGGTTTAAGATTATTTTCGAAAAATTCTTTGATCATTTAATACACAACATGACCCATGAAAGTTAAGGTAAGCAGAAAAGCTCATTTCAATGCGGCGCACCGCTTGTTTCGACCAGGTTGGGACGATGCCAAAAATAGTGCGGTTTTTGGGAAATGCAATAATCCCAATTATCACGGCCATAATTATGATTTGGTTGTAAGTGTTTATGGAGAGATTGATAAGGAAACCGGTTTTGTAATGGACATGAAACGCTTAAAGGCATTGATCAAGGATAAAATCGAGGATGTCTTAGACCATAAGAACCTAAATGTTGAAGTACCGGAATTCAAGAATTTGAATCCGACCGCTGAGAATATTGCGGTATTTATTTGGAATAAACTAAGGCCACATATCGATGCTTCCAAGGACTTGGAGGTTGTACTATATGAAACACCGAGGAATTTTGTAACCTATTCAGGGGAATGATCGAGGATCTAATCAAATTGAAATATATATAATTATTATGAATTTATATCCATTTAAGTTTCAACCCATATTAAAGGAACGTCTTTGGGGTGGTACGAAGTTAAAAGAAGTATTGGGAAAACCCATTGAAAGTGAAATAACAGGTGAAAGTTGGGAGCTTTCGGCGGTGGAAGGCGATATTTCCACAGTGGGCAATGGGCCATTGGCCGGGACGTCACTACAGCAAATTATCGATCAAGATCCAGAAGGGTTGTTGGGTAAGGATGTTTTTGAGCGCTTTGGAAAGGATTTTCCCATATTGATTAAGTTTATCGATGCCAAACAAGATCTTTCCATACAATTGCATCCAAACGATGAATTGGCAAAAAAACGACATAATTCCTTTGGTAAGACAGAGATGTGGTATGTTATGGATGCGGACCCAGGAGCTAACCTTATCGTTGGTTTCAACAATGATGTGACCAAGGAGGAGTACTCAAAAAGTTTGGAAAACGATACCCTATTGGATTTACTGAACTACGAACAGGTCAAGGAGGGGGATACCTTTTTTATTAATACTGGTAAAATACATGCGATAGGTGCGGGAGTACTTTTGGCTGAAATCCAACAAACTTCGGATATTACCTATCGTGTTTTTGATTTTAATAGAAGGGATAAAAATGGGAATTTGAGGGAGTTGCATACCGATTTGGCCTTGGACGCCATGGATTATGCCAAAAAGGATGATTTTAAGGTCAGTTATGACACACAGAAGGACGCCGTTAATACCATGGTGGATTGTCCTTATTTCAAAACCAACTTTATGAACCTTGATAAGGATTTAAGTCTTGATGTTACGAACAGGTCTTCATTTACCATCTTGATGTGTGTTGGAGGTTCGGCAGCGGTAATTACCGAGGCAGGATCTGTAAAGATCCAGAAAGGGGAAACCGTTTTGGTTCCTGCAAATTCGACGAACATTTCAATACAAACAGAGAGCGTTAAATTGTTGGAAGTTACCGTTTAAGCTAAATAAATTTGTTTCGGTAAACGAGTAGCGGGTAAAAACTGTATTTTTGCAAAAAAATAATTAGATAATGGCAAGTATTAGAGATTTAAAAAAAGATATAAATTTTGTTTTGGGGGATATTATTGAAGCAGTGTACATTGTTGATGCTGCCAATAATAAATCAGACTCCAAGGAAGGCGCTAAGATTATTGACAATGCCATCGAGACTTTTGATGAACTGATTGTTAAAGTGAATAATAAGAAGGTTGACAATAGAAAAGCACATTTAAATGCGGTTCGTCAAGAATTGGAGAAAAAGGCTACTGACTTGGTTGACCAATTGAACAAATTACAATAGGTTATAGCAATATTGGATAAAAAAAGCATCCCGCCTTGGCGGGATGCTTTTTTTTATTTCTTCTTTTTTCTAAGTTCCAAAAAATTCTGGAGTGCTTTTCCATATTTTGAAGCGGCCACTTCAGGAGTCAATGAGTTGTTGATGGAATCCAGATACTTAATGTTGGCATCGGATACTTCTGTCAAGGCGATATAGGGTGCTATATAGGAATCCTTATTGTTCAAGGCGAAGTTTAAAGCGAATGCATACCCTCTTTGGATATTCTTATGCGAAAGCTTTTCTATTGAATCGAGTTGTTCGGGAGTCAAGGCAACTTCCCGGTTTGCGGTTTCTTGAAGTATTTCCAGACTTCGTTTGTTGAACCTCGTCATCGTTTTACGGTATTCCTCCATTTTTTTTTGTGTTGCCGAACCTTCGATCTTGGCATTGGTATCAAAGGTGTCCCATTTGGTATTTATGGTAATATTCCCGGGTTCGCCAAAAAAACTGATTCTGTCATTAATGTCATTATGGTCCTCTTTGTTAAGGTACAGATAGAAAATCTCCGGACTTTCAAGTTTTGCTTTGAATGCAAAACTACCTTCCCCGTCCACTTCTAGAGAATCGATGGTTACCAAGGTAGAATCAGGAACATGCTGTAAGTATAATGTGCCTTTCTTAAGACCCTTCACATTACCGGTTACGAACATCGTGTCGGAGGTATCTTCACTACAGGAAATCAATAATAGGGTCATACAACCCAAAAAGAATAAATGTTTCATTTATAAGGAATTTCAAAGACGATTGTTTCCGCCTAATTTGGATACTTCAATTATGGGGCAAATATCAATAAAATTTTTGAGTTTGTACATTCCCTTCTACCCACATTTGTTCAAAGGCATGACATTTTATCCATTAAACGCCGGTTTTGGATTATACGTTGGCGGCGATTTCCATGAGAAGTCCACAAATATAGGCTCCAGCGGTACCTACTACATACCCTAATACCGCCAATAATATACCTACGGATGTTAAAGAAGGATGAAATTCCGCAGCCACGATAGGGGCAGAGGCAGCTCCCCCCACATTGGCCTGACTCCCTACCGCGAGGAAGAAAAATGGGGCCTTGATCATCTTGGCCACCAAAATAAGTAAGCCTGCATGAATGGATATCCATATGATACCAACGGCAATCAGCCCTGGATTCTCCAAGAACCTTCCCAAATCCATTTTCATACCTATGGTAGCCACAAGGATATAAATGAATACGCTACCGATTTTACTGGCTCCGGCCCCTTCGTAATTCTTGGCTTTGGTGAAGGACAATAAAATACCCGCGGCAGTGGCAAAAACTACCATCCATAAAAATTTAGAACCCAAGGAAGAAAGGGCCTTGTCCTTGTTTCTTATGACTTCGAATGTGTTTTCCAAAAACACGGCGAAATGCTCGGCTAAAAAATGGGATAATCCGACAGCGAAAAAGGCTAGGCACAGCATCATTATATAATCGTGTAAGGTCGTAACCCTGGTAATCTTTTCGGTATGTGCCGATACTTTTGCCTTTAAGGTTTCGATTGAGGAGTTATCGGCTTTCAACCATTTATCGATCTTATCGGATCTGCCTATGCCAAATAATATAATGGCCATCCAGATATTGGCAACAACAATATCGATAAGAACCATGTCCCCGAATTTTTTCGGGTTAAATTGAAATACTTCCAACATGGCGGCTTGGTTGGCACCCCCACCGATCCAACTACCGGCAATGGTGGTCAAGCCACGCCAAACAGCATCAAAGCCTACACCGCCTACCGTTTCAGGGGAAAAAATTGATACGATTAAAATAGCGATCGGACCTCCTATGATAATACCTACTGTACCCGTTAAGAACATGATCAGTGCTTTTGAACCGAGGTTCAGAATGGCCTTCAGGTCAATGCTCAACGTCATTAAGACCAGTGCCGCAGGGAGTAAATAGCGACTGGCAATATAATATAGGTTCGAGTGTTCTTCAGAGATAATACCTGTGCTGGTGAGTATCGCTGGCAGCATATAACACATCAAAAGTGTCGGGATGACCGTATAGAATTTTTTCCAGAATCCTTTTTTCAGGGATGACGTATAGAAAACGAAACCTAAGCAAAGGCTTAATAGTCCAAAAATTATGGTGTCTTCAGAAAGTGGGAGTTGGTGCATTGTTGGTTGAATATAGTATTGGGTTCAAATATAGTTAAATCTTGAAATTTTGCTTCAAAAAATGGGCTACCCCGTTTTGGGTGTTTGCCAATGTTGTGTGGTCGGCAATGGTTTTCACCTCCTTACGGGCATTGCCCATGGCTATACCACAATCGACTAGCTCTAGCATTTCCGCATCATTGTAATTATCCCCAAAAGCAATAATATCCTTAAGTGTATGGGAGTTTTTGATCAATAACGCTATGGCCGATAGTTTTGAAACGGTTTTAGGACTCACCTCGATCAAAGTATCGTTGGAACGATATATATTCATGATATGGGAATAATCTGCCTTGAGTTTCGGTGCTATGCGCTCAATGGTTTCAAAAGTACCCATAAGCATTATTTTATGTGCCCCGATTTTTCGTTTTTTCCAATCCTTGAGTGTCTTTGAATTTTTTTGGTATACGGGTACGGTCTTGGTATTATTGATTTCTTTGGTCACCCGTTCCGAGTTTTCTTCAACATACCATTCATCCTTAAAATACAGTCCTAGTTTTATATCATGTTCGATACAGAGTTCATATAACGATTCCAGAGGTTCAATATCGATAATGGAGGAGTGTATTTCTTTTTGCCCATCGAGTACCAATGCACCATTGTAGCATATAATGGGCTCGTGTTCAATGCCTAGGTCTTTTTGTATGTATCGCATTGACTTGGGCATTCTGGCCGAGACCAAGATGATTTTGGTCGTTGGTTTTATTCGTTGGATTTCTGAAATGGTAAAATCGGAAACGTCACTTTTCGTGGATAGCAGGGTGCCATCCAAATCGGAACATAAAATCTTATGGTTCATTTTATATATTTAGCCAGTAGGAAAACTTTTGGTTTATTGATCGCATTCTTGGTGCAAAAGTATTGACAAAATAGTTATCATTAAACACCAAGTCCAAATCAGATAGGGGGCAAACCTCCATTGCAACCTGGTATTGAGTCCAGAATTGTCCTGTTGCACATTGTTATAGCTCATAGAGGCCCCATATGCCGTTTCGTTATTGGCAGCTTCCTTATGCTATGATTCTTGTATTTTCATACTTATTTTGAAGGAACACCAAAGAACGGTGGTTATGATTTGGTACGGAATTTTTTAACTTTCTTTTTATTAGGATTCTTAAAAAGACGTTTAAAAAAACCATCCCGCTTAATGGGTTCACAATCCAATATCCGTAAAACAGAAGGATCGGTTTTCGGAAATCGGGCTTTAGTGATTCCATTGAATGCAGCATCGCGATTCAATTTCTGGTACCATAAGGCGAATAAGGGGAGTGCGGCGTTGGCCCCTTGACCAAGGCTCGTGTTCTTAAAGCCGATTTCGTGATTGTCCAGACCTACCCAACTCACGTGTACCAATTTTGGTGTAATGGCCACGAACCAGGCATCCTTATTGTTTTGGGTAGTACCGGTTTTGCCGGCAATATCATTTTTTAACTTATAGGTTGTACGAATGCGGGATGCTGTTCCTTGATCAATGGTTGATTTCATCATTTCCAGCATCATTTCACCTGTTTTTTTTGAAAAGGCACTTGTTTTCGCCTTTTTGGGTGTAAAACGGACCAAAATTGAATCGTTTTGATCCCTTATGCTTTCTATGTAGAATGGTTCTGCCCCTTTTCCGTTATTCACAAAACTCGTGTAAATCGTAGCAAGTTCACTAACATAAAGTTCCCCTGTACCCAAGGCTAGCGAGGGTTGTTTGGGAAGTTCCGAGTATACGCCCATTTTTTGGGCCTGTTCTATGACTTTATCGATACCGGTTTTTTCTAAAACCTTTACGGCTACCGTGTTCACGGAATGGCTCAAGGCCATTTCCATCGAATAGTTGAGGTAGGCCTCATCTTTATTATTGGAGTTGCTGGGAGACCACCCTTTTAAATTCTCATACGCCACCTCTTGGGCCGGAAAATAAGTGCATGGAGGTATACCCGATTCAAGTGCGGTCGTATAAACAATAGGTTTAAAAGTAGACCCTACCTGTCTTTTGCTTTGTGCTATATGGTCATATTTAAAATGTTTGTAATTGATACCCCCAATCCATGTTTTTACGGCCCCTGTTCTCGGATCCATGGATAGGGAACCGGTATTAAGGAATTTCATATAGTGTTGTACGCTATCCATGGTACTGGCTTTTACTGTTTTTTCGCCAGACCAGTCGCCTAATGTCATTGTTCGCTTCTTGCGAAGGGAATCCATGATTCTTGTGTCATCCCATCCGAGTTTCTTTAATTTTTGGTAGGGTTCTGTTCGCTTTACCAATTTGCTTATCAGTCCTTTATTCCTTAACCAAGGGGCATTTTTTCCATAGCTCTTTTCGAACTTTTCTTGAAGAGAAGTCATATGGTGGGCCATTGTTTCTTCTGCCAGTTGTTGCATTTTGGAGTCTAACGTCGTATACACCTTTAACCCCGAGGTATATAGATTGTAGTTCTTGCCATTTTTGTTTTGTATAGTGCACCATTCACGAAGTTTTTTTCGCACCTCTTCCCTAAAATAAGGGGCTAAGCCTTCATCGTGTTCAAATTCGCGATAATTCAGTTTTAGGGGAATGGCGGAAAGACTATCCTTTTCTTTGGCATCGAGAAAACCGTTGTTCACCATAGATTGCAATACGAGATTTCTCCTTTCCATACTTTTTTGGGGGAATAATCTTGGATTATAGCTATGGGTGGCTTTCAGCGTACCGATCAAGGTTGCCCCTTCCTCTATGGTCAGTTCGCTGGTAGTTGTGTTGAAAAACTTGAGTGCCGCACTTTCAATACCAAAGGTATTGCCACCAAAAGACACGGTGTTTAAATAGTGTGTCAGTATTTCGTCCTTGGTAAAGAGACTTTCCAAACGTTGGGCAATAATCATTTCTTTTACCTTATCTACCACAAGGTGCGTTTGGTTACGGTCTTTACGGGGATATAGGTTCTTGGCCAATTGTTGTGTTAGGGTGCTCCCCCCTCCTGAGGATCGGTCTTGCATCAGAATCGTCTTAATGGCCACGCGCAGCAGACTTTGGTAGTCAATACCGGAATGTTCGTAAAATCGTTCATCTTCTATAGCGGTCAGGGCATTGCGTACATGCTCGGGGATATTTTTAAATGGAATGGGCTGCTGGTCGTTCAAATAATATTTGCCGATCAGCACGCTATCGGCGGTATAGACCTCTGAAGCCCTATTGTAATGAAAAGTGGAAAGCTCGTTTTTACTCGGTATCTTACCCCAGAGTCCAATGCGGACACTCAAAATAAAAACAAACAATAGTAAGCTAATTCCCAGAAGCACTTTTAAGGCAAACCGGGCAAAACCTTTTTTTCTTTTTTTTCTTTTCCTTTTAACCAAATCCGTGAATTTTAAGGATGCAATATCAAACTAAAAAATGAAAACGGACTAAGAGTTAACAATAGATTAAAAAGCTTTTTCTAATTTTGGAATAAATAAACCTCATGAAAAAAATAGTTCTACTGATACTTTTGGTAAGTCAGATGTCCTTCGGGAATGCACCCTATTGGTCCAAAACCGGTCACAGGGTCATTGGGGAAGTCGCCCAAGAGGAGTTATCGGGAAAGGCAAAACGCGCTATCCATAAACTATTGGATGGGAAAAGCCTGTCCGCTATCTCAAATTTTGCCGATGAAATAAAAGCCGATAGCCGTTATCGGGAATTCAGTGCCTGGCATTATGTGAATGTTCCCCCAGGTAAGGATTATAAAGATATCGAACCCAATACATATGGTGATCTGGTAACGGGTATTCGCAAGTGTGTTGAGGTTGTCGGAAACAAGAAAAACCCCAAGGAAGATCGTGTCTTTTATTTAAAGATGTTGGTGCATCTGGTAGGGGACCTTCATCAACCTATGCATGTAGGTCGTCTAGAGGATAAGGGAGGCAATGATATACAGGTGCAATGGTTTGGCAGGGGCAGTAATTTACATAGGGTATGGGATTCGAATATGATCGATGACTATGGATTAAGTTTTACTGAATTGGCCAATACGCTTCCTAGTCTCGACAAGAAAGCTAGAAGGAAGATCCAAGCGGGGGAAGTACTTGATTGGGTAAAGGAATCACAGGAAATTGCTGATAAGTTATATGATTCTGTTGAAATTGGCGAGAAACTTTCTTATCGTTATAGCTATGATTGGTGGGGTACTGTAGAGTCCCAACTCCATAAGGGAGGCTTGCGATTAGCAAAAGTATTGAACGATATTTTTAAGTAGAAAGGGTGTTTGATGTATTCTTTTATACGGATTTAAGAGTTATGTTTTCTTATTAGCTTATAAAACAGGCAGTTAGTCGAAAAATAATACTTTGGCATAGGGTTTGAAGTTATCTTTATGTAGTTGCGCATGAGGAGATTAGTACAGTTACCCGAATGCTAAAGGCAGTGCTTGACTTCGAAGAAGGGTATAAAAAAAACCGGTATTTAACCGGTTTTTTTTATTTCAATACCCTAAAAGTCAGGTTGATCCGTTCGTCAATGGGTTTAGTGGTCTTCGGCACTTGATGTTGCCAATAGTGCTGTGTCTTTCCTTTCATCAATAATAAACTCCCATGTTCCAATAGTAATGTATGTTTTAAGGATTTGTCTTTTTTGTGCCGTAAATGAAAAATACGTTCCTGTCCTAAACTTATTGAGGCGATAACCGGGTTTTGTCCGAGTTCCTTTTCATCATCGGAATGCCAACCATTGCTATCGCGCCCATTTCTATAAAAGTTCAATAGACAGGTATTGAACCTAGTGCGGGTAAGATCTTCCAATAAACTGTTGATTTCCCCTAAATTTTCCGTAAATGGTTTAGGCCGCATTACAATGTTCGAATAGGAGTATTTCTTATCCCCACTACCATATAATGCCGTCAATCTTGGTTGGGGGTATACTTTCCCATAAACCTTAATGTCGTCCTGTTGCCATGGGGTGGTATCTTTAAGATAATCAAAAAGGACCGCTGCTTTTTGTGAATCGATAAATCCGGGATAATAAGTGATATCCGCATCGATCAGGTTCAAAAGTAGGGGCCCTGCCGACATTATTGAAAGACCGCCTTTAATTGGTTGCGATAGGCAGAAGGGTTTTGTCCTGTGAATGTCTTGAATGATTTGTTGAAATGTGAAAAATTGTTGAATCCACATTCGAAGCATACCTCGGTGATACTCATTGGTTGTTCCGCCAAGAGTTTGGAGGCATGTACCAGACGATATTCATTGACAAATTGAACAAAGGTCTTATTGGTTATCTTTTTAAAGTACCTACAGAAAGAAGGTATGGTCATGTTGACCATATCCGATATTTCCTTAAGGGTAATTTCTTCCTTGAAATTATTCTTGACATAATTGAATACAATATTGATACGGTCATTGTCCTTGATATCGGCTTCAAGTGAAAAACCGTGTGCATTCAATATCCTGAATTCCTCGGTGCTGCCGAGTCCATGAAGAATATCCAGAATTGAAATCAATCGTTCAAAATTGGATTTGTATTCCAGGGCTTCCATTTTTTTGCCCAAATATTGTTTTGTCTCCCCAAAGAAAACAACGCCACCTCTCGCGATTTCAAAAAGGTTTTGGACTTTCTTCATTTCGGGGATCTTAAAAAAATCCTCCCCTAGAAAATCCTCCTTCATCTGAATTACGGTTTCCCTTCTGTTCCCGGTTAACTTATCGGTAAACCCACAATGAGGTAAATTACTAGGTACCATTAAAAGTGTACCGTTGGTATAATACGAAAGGTTGCTACCAATCTGTCTTTTACCTGCCCCTCCATTCACGTATACCAATTCTATTTCGGGGTGGTAGTGCCACTTATTGTTTTTATTGTTGGTTTCGGCATCGAATTTCTGGTACATAAAAGAATGTCCAAAATTGGGTTCAATGACTTCAAAAGTAGGTTTCTGATTTAGCATATCTATTTATTTCCTCGTGCAAAGTTACTAAGGCTTTAAATGACCGAACTTTGTAAAATTGCCTCAATTCTGTGCAAAATTACCACTTAACAATTAATTAACCTAGCTATGTGTTAAAATAACATATAAATTGGAAAATCTTGATGTAGTGGGTGGGGTAAAGCGGTCGTAAGTTTGCCTTGTAATTAGTTACTAAGCGAAAAAGAAAAAGAAGATTGACCATTAACCCTAAAAATTGAAATGTTATGAAAGCTATTAAGAAAATTACCCTAAGCGCGGCCTTTTTATTGATTACAGCCTTTGGCATGGCGAACGAGATGGATTTGAGAATCATCTCTAATAATGAGGACAAATCCTTGGTTTTCCGCTATGAAAACCTAACCACTGATGCATCATTACGATTTATTGACGGACAAGGAAATGTTATTTTTTCCGAAAATTTAAAAGATAAATCGGCATACTTGAAAAGGTTTAACCTTAACAGCCTATCCACAGGTACATATTTCCTTACCGTGGAAGATGCCATAAAGGAGACAGAGTATACCATTGCCATTGAGGATGCCAATATTTCCATTGAGAACAAGTCAGAGAAGAACAAACCGGTTTTCAGGACCATTGAGGATATGGTATATGTTAACTATTTGAACTTGGAAAAAGCCGAGGTTGAAATCAAGGTTTATGATGAGAGCGACAGAGTGGTCTTCAATGAAGTAATCAACCGTGATGATATCATCGAGAGGGCCTTCAATTTTAAGCAAGCATATAAAGGTATCTATATCATCAAAGTAAAAAAGAATGATGAAACCTATTACGAAGAAATTAATGTTGATTAAGTTAGTTTTATCTATCTAGGAGAAAGAAGGGGGCATTTGCCCTCTTTTTTCATTTTTATAAGTTGCATAAGTACCTGTAAATTACGATGGAAGAAAAAAGTAGTATTCCATATAGCGATTCTTTCCTTAGACCAGGGAGGTCCCGGTTTTATCAGGTCATTGGGTTTGAAATGTCAATCCTCTGAATATTTTTTGTCTAGATTGAAATCCTATTTTCCGTTCGCTGTCGATTTAGTTGGATGGAACAACATGGAACTTGGCCAGCGGATTGGGTGGCATAGTACTATTTTAAGAACAAGGCAATCAACGATTTAAGAATCAATCTTTGTAAAATTGCCTTAAATATGTGCTAAATTACCACTTAACAATTTATTAACCTTAGTGGATGGTAAAATACCATATAAATTGGAAAATCTTGATGTAGTAGGGGGTGTTAAGCGGTCGTAAGTTTGCCCTGTATTTAGTTACAAAGCGAAAAAGAAAATTGACCATTAACCCTAAAAATTACAATGTTATGAAAGCAATTAAGAAAATTACCCTAAGCGCGGCCTTTTTGTTTATTTCAGCCTTTGGTATGGCCAATGAGATGGATTTGAGAATCATCGCTGACAATGCGGACAAATCCTTGGTTTTCCGCTATGAAAACCTAGCCACCGATGCATCATTAAGATTCATTGACGGAGAAGGTAATGTCATTTTTACTGAAAATTTAGAAGATAAATCAGCATATGTAAAAAGGTTTAATCTTAACAGCCTATCCACCGGCACATATTTTCTTACCGTGGAAGATGCCCTTAAGGAAACAGCATATACCATTACCATTGAGGATATCAATATATCCATCGAGAACAAATCAGTGAAGAACAAACCGGTTTTCAAGAAAGTTGACGATATGGTATATATTAACATGTTGAACTTGAAAAGGGACAAGGTTGAGATTAAGGTTTATGATGATAGTGATAGGGTTGTCTTTACTGAAGTATCAGAGGATGCTGACGTTGTTGAGAAGGCCTTCAACTTCAAAAAAGCCTATAAAGGTCATTACACGATCAAGGTAAAAAAGAATAATGAAATATATTACGAAGGAATTAATGTTGATTAAGTTAGTTTAGTTTTATCTAGGAGAAAGAAGAGGGCATTAGCCCTCTTTTTTCATTTATATACTTCTACTAGACCAGATAACTATAGGCCCAATACATAAGAACAAATTGAAGGGGTATTCTTAGGATTAGTATCCATTGGGGTATACCTGCCGAGGCTTTTTCACTGCTAAGCATGTAGAAATGTACCCATAGAAAAACGACCAACATGGTAATAATCCCGTAAAGGCAATATTCTTTAGAGAAAGTGAAACAAAGTCCTAAACCAAGAAGTATCTCGGCCAAACCGCTTAGTCCGACCAATAGTTTGGGCCAAGGAAGATATCTTGGCATAATACGAAAGTAGATTTTTGGACGGATAAAATGCATGATACCTGCAATGATATACATTGAAGCCATGATAAAAAGATGCCACGAAACCTCCATATTGTTTTGATTACTGACCCATGAACTAAAGGTACCTTTTTAAACGTTCGCGTTTATAATCGGGTAGCGCATTATTTTCTACTGCTAGTCTAACAAGATCTGGGTCTTTTTGCTTTGCATAAATAAGTTGATAATACTGCTGTACGGTAAGCGGGTTTTCTGATTTTTCAACTAGTGTTAAAGTATCATTTTCAATTACTTTTCCCGATTCAAGTATCCGTACATAAGTCCCAGGATGGCCGTGGTCAATATACTGTCTCAGTATTTCTTGGGTACCAAAGCGAATCCCAAGCTTGTAGCAAGGTTCCCTAGGCTGCGAAACCTGAACCAATGCGAAACCAATACGATAGATATCCCCAATACGGATTTTGGCCTCATCTAGCCCTTCAATGGTTAGGTTTTCACCGAACATACCCCAATTCCATTCCAATTGGGGATATTTGCCTTTCCAATACGCATATTGGTCGGCCGAAAACAGATAGCAGGCTTTGTTGGAACCTCCATGATGTTTTCGGTCAATTACCGTATCGTTTTCAACATCTGTCCCGCCCAATACTATGGCTTCTTCCGTCGGATATTTGTAAATTCCGGTCAGCTCTTCTTTTCCATTCCACAAAATGGTCGTGGGTTTTCCAATATTGGTGGCGATTACCTTCATTGTATAAATATAAAAAAACCACGATGGTTGGGCCGTGGTTTATATAAGATATTTTCGGTTGATGATCTATCAATCTTCTTGATCCAATCTTTTGGTGATAAAGAATCCGATCAAGAGTCCGGTGCCTGCTAAAAGAAAAATGGTTCCGGGCATGGCATAATTTGAATTTCCAGCAAGATTGTTCTGTAAAATACCGCCAAGTACGATACCCCCGCCGATGCCCATTAATAAAAGGGCCAGATTCAAGATTAGGATTTTCCATACAGGAGCGGCCTTTTCTTTTTGTCCCTTTACAAAAATACTTGCCTCGGCCCCTTTCTCTATAAGGGCCAATCGTTCTTTGTTCCGTGTGGAAAAATAAAGATAAGCAATACCGAAAATGACAATGAATAAACTGATGAAAATAAATACGGGTCCTACCATGATTTGATTGTTTTTTATACTGAAACCGCTTCAGTATGGATTGATTAATAAACTCGTTCATGGTGTAAGACGTGGTATTTTTGATAGCGGTTACACGAATTGGTGTTTTTTTTATACTTTATGTAACCAATACAGGAAGATGAGCGTCATATGCGGTAGATGAACCTTGAACTAGACCAACCTTTAATAAATAGGACCCGAAAGGGAGATATGGAGGCTTTCACGATTTTGGTGGATCGTTACAAAGCTATGGTTTTTACCTTGGCCATGCGGATGGTTAAAAATAGGGAAGAGGCAGAGGAAATTGCCCAGGATACCTTCTTGAAAGCGTATAATGGATTAAAAGGGTTTAAAGGTGGCTCCAAATTTTCAACATGGTTGTATAAAATAGCGTATTATCGAAGCTTGGACTATATTAAAAAGTCCGGGAGAAGCATTGAAACTGTACATATTGATACTATTTTCGGTACAAAATTAGCCGATGAAAGCAATGTGGTCGACCATTTGGAACAGATTGAAAAAAAGGAAGCTATAAAGGATGCGATACGATTGTTGCCAGGGGATGATGGTGTCTTGATTACATTGTATTATTACGAAGAACTTACCTTACGGGAAATTTCTGGGGTAATGGACATTAGTGGGGATAACGTCAAAGTAAAGTTGCACCGGGCAAGAAAACGCCTAATGCAACTCCTGATTGCGAAATTGGAACCAGAAACATTACAGGATTATGCAAAGTAAAAAAAGCATGGACAAAATAAAGTTTGATGGGTTTGTTCGGAAGAACATAAAGGAAGATGGTTTGGAACAGCCATCCTTGAATTTTACCAACGCCATACGTTCCAAAATTGAGGAAGAAAAAAAGGCAAAACAAATTTTGGTTTATACGCCTTTGATAAAAAGTGGGGTTTGGTATGCAATGGGCGCAATCCTGATAGGAGGAATAGGGGTGGTTTTTTATGGGGGCAATGTGGTGAAATCCAACTGGTGGCCAGAAAAGATACTGGAACAATGGTCGAAAGTGGATCTAAGTAATAGTATCCCCGAGTTCCCAGTTTCCGATATTTATGTCTATGCCTTTGTTGGTTTGGCTTTTTTTGTATGCTTACAGATTGTTGTCTTAAAAGCACACTTTGCCAAGCATTATTTATAAGACAGTAATTTTGACTATTGGTAGCATAACAAAAGCGCCCTGACAATGGTGGTCAAGGCGCTTTTTGTTCTTTTGGTCCTACACTACATGTAGAATAAATGGATCTCTAGGGTCTTATCTCCCGATAACATAAAAACAGATTTTTTATAATTCGGTATTCCTTTGTGGTTGTTCGAATTACCTACACCTTCCTTAGGCATTCCGAACCAATTTGTCTTAAGTTCATCATTATCATCCTCATCATGAAAAACCATAACCGCATACTCCCCATGGGGTAGATCCAAATCGATTTGGGCTTCACCATTTTTAATAGATGTTAAGCCTTTTTTGAATGCTTTGTCCACATCACTGGGAAAACCCGCCTTACTGGAAAATACGGTATAAAGTATTTTCCCTTTTTCGGACTGAATGCCATCTATCTTAATATTGAGATGTGCCTCTTGGCCAAATGAATAGCACCCCAAAAGGAGTGCTATTGCTATTATATAATTCTTCATCTTTCGACTGGGTTTGGCCAAATGTAGCCAAACTATTTGACCATATCGTAACTCCTCTTTATAAAATTGGTCAATTCCTCACCTTTAAGCAATCCTTTGGATAGTCTTGCCAAGTCCAGTGATTGGTTGATCAAACGTTCACGTTTTTTCGCGGTTTTGGTATTTAGAATCTCACCGACAAGTTCGTTATTGGTATTGACGATCAGATTGTACATCTCCGGCATATTACCCATTCCGAACATACCGCCTCCACCGCTTTGTTGCATTTCCTTCATTCTTCGCATAAACTCTGGTTCCGTAATTATAAAGGGTGCGGAATCACTGTCCATGGCTTCCAATTGAATGGTGTAACCTTTGTCGGTAATAACCTCTTCCAATTTGGTTTTAAGACTCTCTTTCTCTTCGTCGGAAAGTTTGGAAATCTGGGCCTCGTCCTTTTTGATCAAATTGTCCAAATGGTCGGCATCAACACGGGCAAAGGAAATGTTCTCTTTTGAGGTTTCCAATTTTTGCATCAAGTGCGAAATTATTGGGGAGTCCATCAACAGCACTTCATAACCTTTGTTTTTTGCAGCTTCAATATAACTGTGTTGCGCTTCCTTATCAGAGGCGTATAGCACAACCAATTTATCATCCTTATCGGTTTGTTTGTCCTTAAGGGCCTCCTTCATTTCGTCAAAAGTGTAGAACTTACCATCAACCGTAGGGAAAAGGGCAAATTTGTCAGCTTTTTCAAAAAATTTCTCTTCGGAAAGCATCCCGTATTCAATAACGATTTTAATGTCATTCCATTTCGACTCGAATTCTTCCCGATTGTTTTTAAAGAGCGAACTTAGTTTATCGGCTACTTTACGGGTGATATACGATGATATTTTCTTAACCGCACCATCGGCCTGTAAATAGGAACGTGATACATTCAAAGGAATATCCGGAGAATCAATGACACCACGTAACATGGTTAGGAACTCAGGCACAATGCCCTCGACGTTATCGGTAACGAAGACTTGGTTTTGATACAGCTGTATCTTGTCCCTTTGTACACTCAGGTCATTCGTCAATTTTGGAAAGTATAGGATTCCCGTAAGATTGAACGGATAATCCACATTTAAGTGGATGTGGAACAAAGGTTCCTCGAATTGCATGGGATAAAGCTCCCTATAGAAACTATTATAATCCTCATCCTTTAAATCGGCGGGTTGTTTGGTCCATGCCGGAGTAGGGTTGTTGATGATGTTATCGACCTCCTGGGTTGGGGCGGGATCTTCTTCCTTGGCGCCTTCCGGTTTTGGAAGGGTTTCTGTCTTTGTTCCGAATTTAATCGGAATAGGCATGAATTTATTGTACTTGGTCAATAGCTCGGTAATTCTTCCCTCTTCCAAAAATTCAGTTGAATCATCGGCAATGTGAAGTACAATCTCGGTTCCCCGATCTTCTTTTTCACTCTTTTCAATTGAAAATTCAGGGGATCCGTCACATGACCAATGAACAGCAGGTTCATCCTTAAAACTCTTGGTGATGATCTCTACCTTGTCGGCCACCATAAAAGCGGAGTAAAAACCAAGTCCAAAATGTCCTATGATACCTGCATCCTTACCGGCATCCTTATATTTATCCAAAAACTCCTCTGCACCGGAAAAGGCAACCTCATTGATGTATTTCTTGATTTCCTCTTCGGTCATCCCGAGTCCTTGGTCAATAATATGAAGCTTTTTACCTTCTTTGTCAACCTTGATCTCAATGAGGGGATTCCCGTATTCGACCTTAGCCTCCCCAATGGAGGAAAGGTGTTTTAATTTAAGGGTCGCATCAGTGGCATTTGAAATTAGTTCACGAAGGAATATCTCATGATCACTGTATAAAAACTTCTTTATTAAAGGAAATATGTTGTCTACTGAAACATTGATTTTGCCTGTTGCCATTTTTTTTCATTTAAAATTACAGTAGTGCACTGTCAAATAAAATACCATAATGCCCAACAGTGACAAACTGACATAGTTTGACAACTAAATGGGGCAAGAGAAACTTTAACAATAATTTTTGTTTAACAAAAACGATTAATGATTAAACAAGTGTTATCTTTGTAGTGATTGGGAAAGGACTTGCTATGAAAAAGTCAATTTAATCCAATTGCATTATATTTAAATGGTTAGGTGGTTGGAGACGTGCTTTCTTGGGAAAGCACGTTTTTCCAAAAGGTTTTAACCTGAAAACCTAATCCATTTCCACAAATAAAAAAAATCGATCCATGGGAGCTAAAGCCAAAACCAAGAAATTAACGGAGAATGATTTAATAACAATGTATATGGATCATGTGTTGGAGCACGAGTCCAGACCTAAATCCGTATATAAATTCTGTAAGTTAAATTCGATTTCAGAAGCGGATTTTTATGGGATATTCGGTTCACTTGAATCCATTCCGAAACGAATTTGGAACGTTTTCTTCGAGAATACCGAAGATTTATTGCGGAAGAACAAGGAATTCGACGATTTTACGAATAAGGATAAAATGCTCACCTTCTTTTATTCCTTTTTTGAGTTATTGACCTTAAACCGTAGTTATGTATTGCTTGCATTGCAGCAGGAGAAAAATCCTTTAAAGAATTTAGAACAGTTAAAAGGGCTGCGAAAACATATTAAGAATTTTGCAACCGTTTTGATAGAGGATGACAATTCCAATAAAACATTGAAAGTGACAAAGTTCAACCCCAAGTTGTTCTCGGAAGGGGTGTGGTTCCAATTTTTGTTTTTACTTAAATTCTGGAAGGACGATGAATCCAAAGGGTTTGAGAAAACGGACATGGCCATAGAAAAGTCTGTGAATACCATTTTCGATGTTTTTGATAATACACCATTGGAAAACATCATTGATTTCGGGAAATTCCTATACAAGGAAACCTTTGTTTAATTAGTAATAATAAGCCGATAGCATATTGAAAACACTTGATAAGATTCCCACAGGAAAGATAGAGCGGGCAGGTAAATTGGTGAAGACCGGGGTTAAGATCGGTGGTAACTATGCGAAGTATTATGGCAAGAAATTAGTCAACCCTGAACATACAAAGGATGAGCTGAATGAAGACAATGCCGAGGATATTTACGACGGATTAAAGAGTCTCAAAGGCAGTGCCTTGAAGGTGGCCCAGATGTTGAGTATGGAGAAGAACCTTTTGCCAAAGGCCTATGTGGAAAAATTTTCACTTTCCCAGTTTTCAGTACCCCCACTTTCAGCCCCATTGGTTCGCAAAACCTTTAAGAAGTATTTGGGTAAATATCCCGAGGAACTTTTTGATACTTTTGAGCGAAACTCTGTAAATGCGGCGAGTATAGGCCAAGTTCACAAAGCGACAAAGGATGGGAAGGAATTAGCGGTGAAAATCCAATATCCCGGGGTGGCAGAGAGTATTAGCAGTGATTTGGCCTTGGTGAAACCCATAGCCATCCGTATGTTCAATATGCAGGGAAAGGATTCTGATAAATATTTTAAGGAGGTCGAGAATAAATTGGTTGAGGAAACCGATTATATACTCGAATTGCGACAAAGTATAGCGATAACCGAATCTTGTGCCATTATACCCAATCTGGAATTTCCAAAGTATTATAAAGACCTTTCCAGTGATCGTATTATCACCATGGATTGGATGCATGGGCAACATTTAAGCGAGTTTACCAAGACTGGTTTCACAAAGGAACAAGGTGATAAACTAGGACAGACCTTATGGGATTTTTATATGTATCAAATTCATGGACTACGGAAAGTACATGCCGATCCCCATCCTGGTAACTTCCTGATTAGTGATAGGGAGACCCTTATTGCCATCGATTTTGGCTGTATCAAGGCTATCCCGGATGAGTTTTATGTGCCTTATTTTGAGTTGTCCAAAAAAGAGAATATTTCCAACGACGCCGTTTTTACCCAGAAGCTTTATGAGTTGGAAATATTGACATCGACCGATACTCCCGAGGAATTCGATTTTTTCAAAGAGCTTTTTAAGGAAATGCTGTCATTGTTCACGTCGCCTTTCCATGAAAAGGAATTTGATTTTGGGGCAGATGCATTTTGGTCAAGGATAGCGGACTTAAGTCAGCGGTACTCCACTGATCCGCAAATTCGTAAAATGAACGGGAATCGGGGTTCCAAACATTTTCTATACATGAACCGTACATTTTTTGGTCTTTATAACCTACTTCATGATTTAAAGGCCACAGTGCAGGTAAATAATTTTAGGACGTATTTAGGGTAGGTAATACTTTTTTTTTGTTACTTAGGAGTACTTTAATGTTTTGATTTAAAGACGAGCAATCACTACCTTGCAGGCCAATAGATGGTCTAGGTCTATTGTACAAACTAAAACAGATTTCAAAATGTATAATTCTAAGATTACGGGCCTTGGGTATTTCGTGCCTGAAAATGTTGTAACCAATGATGATTTGGCTAAAGTGATGGATACCAATGATGAATGGATCCAGGAGCGAACCGGGATAAAGGAACGTAGACATGTTATTAAAGGAGAGGATACTACGTTAACGTTGGGGGTCAAAGCGGCTAAAATTGCCATAGAAAGAGCGGGTATTGATAAAGATGAAATTGATTTTATCGTTTTTGCAACCCTTAGTCCTGATTATTATTTTCCTGGACCGGGAGTTATGGTTCAACGGGAACTAGGAATAAAGACTGTGGGGGCTTTGGATGTGAGAAACCAATGTTCGGGTTTTGTATATGCACTTTCCGTAGCAGATCAGTTTATAAAAACAGGAATGTATAAAAATGTCTTGGTCATTGGTTCGGAAGTCCATTCGACCGGTCTTGATTTTAGCACACGTGGTAGGGGAGTAACCGTTATTTTTGGTGATGGTGCCGGAGCTGTGGTTCTTTCGAGGGAAGAGGACAATACAAAAGGAATACTTTCAACCCATTTACACTCTGAAGGGGAACATGCCGATGAACTTTCATTGGTTGCGCCGGGAATGGGCAAAAGATGGATTACCGATATAATTAAGGAAAACGATCCAGAGGATATCTCGTATTATCCCTATATGAATGGGCAATTCGTATTTAAAAATGCCGTGGTGCGTTTCAGTGAGGTTATTATGGAAGGGTTGAAGGCTAATGGCCTTACACAGGAGGATATTGATTTATTCATACCACACCAGGCTAATTTAAGGATTTCCCAATTTGTTCAAAGGAAGTTCAAATTGAGTGATGATCAAATTTTTAATAACATCATGAAGTATGGTAATACCACTGCGGCATCGATACCCATTGCCCTAACTGAAGCATGGGAGCAAGGGAAGGTAAAAGAAGGTGATTTAGTGGTGCTTGCAGCCTTTGGTAGTGGTTTTACTTGGGGTAGTGTTATCATAAGATGGTAGAAATTTCAATCTTCTGTTGAAATATAAAACCCTGACGAAATTCGTCAGGGTTTTTTCTTGGCCAATCATTCTTGGAACCAACCAACCATCATCCCAATAAGTATTGACCAATTTTTTCTGAAACAAGTGCTTTTGAAAAACAAAATCTTCTAGATGCCCCTGCATAAGGTGTTCTATATACATTAGACGTAAAAGAATTGTGATTGTTACGGTTAATCCCAACTTTAACTTTCTTTTATAAACAGGTCGAATAAAATGATATTGAAATTCACCTGGTAACTTAAGTTTTTTTGGATCAATCCCAAAAGTTGGGTGTGAATTAGAAAAAGATAGCATAAACTATCCCGAAGTTCGTGTTCTGTTCTTTTTTGCATTGCCCAAAAAAGAAACAAAAAACGCTAGGCTGATTTTGAATTTCTTTAAATCCACGTACTTTCCGCAGCCACACCGTCCAGGCCGCTTTCACTAAGGTGAAATGCTCTATGGACGGCTTCCCTCGACCAATGCGGAAACCACTTGATTTAAAACGAAATCAAAAATAGGCCGTTCCTTCTTTAGAACCCCGTTCAAGGGCTTGAAAAATACAGCAATTTTCCTTTACAGATTGACTACAATCTTTGCATAAACACAACAATTGTTCTTGATTCGTTTTTTTGTTGATTCGTATTTGGTGGGTATAAATACAAAACCCTGACGTTTCCGCCAGGGTTCCTTTCGCTGATATGCTATACTAAACACTAACCATTAACTATAAACATATAGCTTCATCAACGACCTTATATTTCTTACAGTATGGAATTGTATTGTTGATTAGACGTACTTTTGTCCAAAAAGTTACAGTACTAAACACTTTTAACATATGAAAGACACACTTGTTATTGGGGCTTCTTTAAAACCAGATCGTTACAGCAACATTGCGGTAAAGCGTCTGGTAGACAAGGATATCGCCACCAAGGCATTCGGATTACAAGTAGGAGTAATTCACGAGGTGCAAATTAATACCAATTTAAATGATATCCAAAATATACACACGATTACTTTATATTTAAATCCAAAAAGGCAAAAAGCCTATTATAATGAAATCATTGCCCTACAACCATCAAGGGTGATTTTTAATCCAGGCACTGAAAACCCTGAGTTCTATGTATTGCTTAGGAAAAACAAGATTGAGGTTGTCGAGGCTTGTACCTTGGTTCTTTTGGCAACCGATCAGTATTGAGGGGTCAATAAGGTCTGGTTGTTACCTTCCCTTTAATTGTTGGAATCGTTGAAAATAAATCTTTTGTTTTCAAAAAAAAGGAGAAAATAATTCGGGTGATATGAAATTATACAACAGTTGATCGATAGCTCGTGCCTTTTTTCGGGGCAATCGAGTGTTTCATTTATTTCTTCCGAATCAATAACAATCCGACAAAAGTAATGAGTCCGTTTAAGGGCAGTAATTCGTATCCAAAAACATAACCACTTAAATTTTCAGGGGGTAGTTTTCCTAAAACGTAGCAAATCGATACGGACACCAGAGCCACGATCCATACGTACTTATCCTTGATTTGATATTTGGTGATAATACCAAATGTGAATAATCCCAATAAGGGGCCATAGGTATATGAGGCGACCTGTAACAATCCGTCTATGACATTGGTGTCCAGGATATGCTTAAAGGCGATGACCACAAGAATCAATAATAGGCTCATCCCGATATGCGTGGTTTTCCGTATTCTTTTCTGATGGTTTTCCGGTTTTTTGCCGATACCCAGAAAGTCAACACAAAAAGAGGTGGTCAAAGAGGTCAATGCACTATCGGCACTACTATAGGCGGCGGCAATAAGACCAAGTATGAAAGTAATGCCCACAATCATTCCAAGACCACTGTTTAGGGCAATTTCAGGGAATAAAAGGTCGGGTTTGGCTTTGCCATCCATCATGGGAATGGCAATTTGGAATTTGTCCGCATAAATGAACAATAAAGCTCCTAATAACATAAAAATAAAAGTAACCACCACCAACACCAAACTAAAGCTTACCATGTTCTTTTGTGAATCCTTCAAAGTTTTACAAGTCAGGTTTTTCTGCATCATATCCTGATCTAACCCTGTCATGCAAATGGTTATGAACATGCCGCCTAAAAATGATTTCACAAAATGGTTCTTGTCCATGAAATCATTAAGGAATAAAGTTTTACTATATTTTTCGAGCTCCGCGGAGGCTAGAAAATCCATAAAATCCCAATTCAGTTGTTGTAGGATAAAATAGATGGACAATCCAACGGAGACCAACATAAACAAGGTTTGTAAGGTGTCGGTCCAAACAATCGTTTTTATGCCTCCCCGGAAGGTGTATATCCAGATGAGTAGCACAGAAAGGGTTACGGTAAGTTCAAAAGGAACATTCCATGTATCGAAAACAAATTGCTGTAAAACAATGGCCACTAAAAACAACCTAAAGGCCGCCCCTAAAACACGTGAAATAAAAAATGATATGGCGCCTACTTTATAACTTACAAAACCAAAACGATTATCAAGGTATTCATAAATTGAGGTGACATTTTGTTTGTAATAGATGGGTAATAGAACATAGGCCACGACCAAATACCCCAATGAATACCCAAAGACGACTTGCATATAACTGAATTCGGAGGCTTCTACCCAACCCGGTACCGAAATAAAGGTGACGCCCGAAAGTGATGCCCCGATCATGCCGAAGGCCACCAAATACCAAGGCGATTGTTTGCCTGCCTTAAAAAAATCTACATTGGAATCATTTTTTCCCGTAAAATGGGAAATCAGTAAGAGCACAATGAAATAGGCTCCGATCAGAAGTAAAATATGGGTAGCAGTCATTTAAATTAATTTCTAGCGAAAAATACAAAAAGCAAAAATAGTGTGTAATTTTGTTGTTATGGATTTTTCGTCAAAACTTTTGGAGAACGCTGTACATGAAATGTCACAATTACCAGGTATTGGAAAGCGGACC
This sequence comes from Maribacter aquimaris, assembly GCF_014596745.1. Classification (GTDB taxonomy): domain Bacteria; phylum Bacteroidota; class Bacteroidia; order Flavobacteriales; family Flavobacteriaceae; genus Maribacter_A; species Maribacter_A aquimaris. Next base: position 197,364 of record NZ_JABTCF010000009.1, on the reverse strand, counting down.
GCATTGAGATTGGTTCTCCATCTTTTGAAACAACCCAATGGTCAAACCATGCGTTTGGCCTCAGCATTGGAGGATCTTAGGAATTCGGTCAAGTTTTGTTCGCAATGTCATAATATTTCCGATGTTGAAATCTGTGAAATATGCGCCAATCCAAAACGTGATGAAAGTCTGGTCTGCGTTGTAGAGGATATCAGGGATGTCATGGCTATTGAAAATACGGGGCAATTCAATGGACGTTATCATGTATTGGGAGGGAAAATTTCCCCTATGGAAGGTGTTGGTCCCCAAGAGTTGACCATTACATCATTGGTCAATAAGGCAAAGGAGGGAAGGATAAAGGAGTTGATATTTGCCTTGAGTTCAACAATGGAAGGGGATACGACCAATTTCTATATTTATAAACAGCTAGAAGGGTTGCAGGTTAAAACATCGACCATTGCCCGCGGTATTTCTGTAGGTGATGAACTGGAGTATGCCGATGAAGTTACCTTAGGACGTAGTATTTTAAATAGAATTCCTTTTGAGAATTCGTTGAAAACAAATTAGCAATGTAATTAATGGAGCAATTTGCTTTATTTTTTGTTTATTTTGCAAATAATCTATCTAAAACAGAGCGTAAACTAACAATATGTCAAAATTTGAATTGAAATTACCACGTATGGGAGAGAGTGTTGCGGAGGCAACATTGACATCTTGGTTAAAGGAAGTAGGTGATACAATAGAAATGGATGAAGCCGTTTTTGAAATAGCCACGGACAAGGTAGATTCTGAGGTACCAAGTGAGGTTGATGGCGTATTGGTTGAAAGATTGTTCAATGTGGACGATATCGTTAAAGTAGGGGAAACTGTTGCGATAATAGAGATTGAAGGGGATATGGATGACTCCAGTGACTCCGGTAATGTAGAGGAAGAGGCAGTTGAGGTCCCTTCAAAAGTTGTTGAGGATATCGCCCAAACTGTTGAGAGTGCTAAGGTTACAGCGGCCAGTACTAAGCTGGGGCAGGGTTCTTCAGACCGGTTTTATTCCCCTTTGGTTAAGAATATAGCAAAACAGGAAGGTATTTCTTTATCCGAATTGGATACCATAGAAGGTACTGGTATGGAAGGAAGGGTTACCAAAAGTGATATTTTGGCATTTGTGGATTCCAGAAATTCCCCTGTTACTGAACCCTTGACGCCTAAGGTGGAAAAACCACAGCCACAGGTCGTCCAAAGTATTCCCGAGCCTAAGGTTGAAAAACAGGCGCCGGTGCAGGTTGCTGCAGCAAGTGGGGAAGAGGTCATGGAAATGTCCCGTATGGGTAAACTTATTGCCAAGCATATGATAGAGAGTGTTTCTACTTCTGCCCATGTACAGAGTTTTATTGAGGTCGATGTTACCAATATCGTTAATTGGAGAAATAAAATCAAGGATGCCTTTTATGCATCGGAAGGGGAAAAATTGACGTTTACCCCGATTTTTATGGAGGCGGTAGCCAAGGCCCTTAAGAAATATCCAATGATGAATATCTCTGTGGAAGGGGAATCGGTAATCAAGAAGAAAAACATCAATATCGGTATGGCCGCAGCCTTGCCCGATGGCAATCTTATTGTTCCGGTTATTAAGAATGCCGATCAGTTGAACCTTGTGGGTATGACCAAAGTGGTCAATGACCTTGCGGATCGCTCAAGGAAGAATCAATTAAAACCCGATGAAGTGCAGGGGGGCACATATACCGTTACCAATGTAGGTACTTTTGGCAGTGTCTTTGGCACGCCTATTATTAATCAACCCCAAGTAGGTATACTCGCTTTGGGCGCTATTCGAAAAATTCCTGCGGTCATCGAAACCAGTGAAGGTGATTTTATCGGGGTCCGTAGTAAAATGTATTTGTCACACAGTTATGATCACAGGGTAGTAAATGGGGCTTTGGGCAGTATGTTCGCTAAGGCGGTAGCCGACTATCTTGAGGCTTGGGATGTAAATCGTGAGATTTAGGATTGCATATTGTTGAAATTTAGCCGATAAATAGGAATGGTATCATAGGTGTTTCCTATGGATAAAATCAGTGTGCCCATTCTTATGGATTTGTGTTGGCACTCCCCATAGTCAATACATGGTCGTCGGTTGTATTCTTTTTCCGGAGTACCAATTCCACTTCCAAAACAGGGTGTAATTAAGTGGTATATTCATTCGGTTAAAGTTTTCTAAGACTTATCTTTGTTTAAATTTTATGAAGTATGGAGTTAAAATTGACAAGACCGATTTGCTTTTTTGATCTGGAGACCACAGGAACCAATGTAGCCCATGATCGGATCGTAGAGATATCCATTTTAAAAGTATATCCCAATGGTAATAAGGAAAGCAAGACCTGGTTGGTGAATCCTGAAATGGAAATCCCTGAAGAGGTTGTTGCAATCCACGGAATTTCAAATGAAAAAGTGGCCAACGAACCTACTTTTAAGGAATTGTCCAAGGAGGTTTACAATATAATCAAGGATTGTGACTTGGGTGGTTTTAATTCCAATCGTTTCGATATACCCTTGCTGGCAGAGGAAATGCTTAGGGCTGAGGTTGATTTTGATATGAAGAACATGGTCTCAGTGGATGTACAGACCATCTTCCATAAAATGGAAAAAAGGACCTTGGAGGCTGCCTATAAGTTTTATTGTGAAAAGGATTTGACCGATGCACATAGTGCGGAGGCCGATACTTTGGCTACTTATGAAGTGCTGTTGTCCCAGTTGGATAGATACCCCGAGCTAGAGAATAATGTCAAAAAATTGGCCGAATTCTCGACCCATAAAAAAACGGTGGATTTTGCAGGGTTCATCGCATTGGATGAGGAAGATGAGGAAGTGTTCGCCTTTGGTAAGCATAAGGGAAAAAAGGTTTTAGAGGTCTTGGATAAGGAACCTGGTTATTTTGGATGGATATTGAATGCCGATTTTCCGTTGTACACTAAAAAAGTTCTGATGCAAATCAAATTGAGTAGATTGAACAATAAGTTGAATTAAATGAAATTCACTGTTTTTCTGATTTTTCTTCTGTTTGCCTTAAGTTCAAGGGGTCAGGAAGTTCTTTTTGAAGGTCATGTTTTTGATAACAAAACCAAAGAGCCCATTCCTTTTGTGAACCTAAGTTTCTTAAACACATTGAAGGGGACCTCTACAGATGAAAAAGGGCATTTTTTTATAGATTTGCCCACGTCCTTTTTAGAGAAACAAGTGCATATTTCTTCATTAGGTTACAAAGATACCATTGTATTGGCCAAGAACATTTTCAAGGTCAAGCGCTTTGGGATGGTAGCGGAATCCTATGAGTTGGACGAGGTAGTGGTATCCCATTCAATGGGTAATTCCGATGTTCTCAATCCAATCAGTAGTTATAGTCTTACCAGTGGTTTCTCATCTTCTTCCACCCCTTGGGTTTTGGCGCTTTATTTTCCGAATATTGGGGCGCAACAAAAATATTTGGAAAAGGTGACCGTCTTCTTTCAAAAGAATAATCGATTCAAGAGACCTACTGCTAAATTTCGGTTGCGGGTCTATGATGTTGATCTGGAGACCAAAAAACCCGGAAGGGATATTCTGAGAAAAAGTATGGTGCTGGAGTCGAATGTTGAAGAGGATTTTGTTTCCATAGACCTGAGGTCCCTCAATCTGAAAATTCCGAAATCAGGAATATATGTCGGGGTGGAATGGTTGTTCGTACCGTACAATTGGTATAGGAACACCGTTGAGCATCCCATTACAAAAAAGAAAATAGAGGAAGATCGATTTGCCCCTACCTTTGGTGCCGTCTATAATAAGAACCAGAATTTCAAGGCCATGGTATATGGTATGGGGGAATGGACCGATTTTAAGGTGAAGTCAAAGGATAATACGCAAAACCTGATTCCGGCTATAAGTGTAAAATTAATTAAAGAATAAGATTGAAATGAAGATTGTTTGCATAGGAAGGAATTATGCTGCCCATATCGAGGAATTGGCGAATGAGCGTCCAAAGGATCCAGTGATTTTTATAAAACCGGATTCGGCTGTTTTGCCCAAAGAGCAGGATTTCTATATTCCCGATTTCACAGATAATGTGCATTATGAGGTGGAGGTCTTGGTCAAGATATGTAAGGTTGGTAAGCATATCGATGCGAAATTTGCCCATAAATATTATGATGAGGTCGGGTTGGGTATCGATTTTACCGCAAGGGACCTTCAATCCCAATTAAAACAAAAAGGGTTGCCATGGGAAAAGGCCAAAGGTTTCGATGGTTCAGCGGTTATTGGTACGTGGTTGCCGAAAGGTGATTTCAAGGATTTGAACGACTTGGGTTTTACGTTGGAGCAGAACGGACAAGTTGTGCAAAACGGTAATACCAACTTGATGCTTTGGAAGATCGATGAGCTCATTGCCTATGTGTCTACCTTCTTTACTTTGAAAAAGGGTGATGTTTTATTTACGGGTACACCTGCCGGTGTTGGTCAAATAGCTGCAAATGATTACCTTTCGGGCAAGTTGGAAGGACAAGAACTTTTTTCTTTAAAAATAAAATAATGATATACAATCTTGATAAATTAAATGAAATGGCTGAAGGTGATGAGGATTTCATCAATTCTGTGATATCAGTCTTTCTGGAAGAAGTACCCCAAGATCTTGAAGGGTTAGAGACAGCCTTAGAGGAGCAAGACCATCAACAGGTGTATCAATTGGCCCATAAAATAAAGCCCAATGTAGATCTTTTGGGAATGGAACAAACACGGGCTGTTGCACTTCAAATAGAAACCTTGGGAAAAAACGCTGCGAATATTATTGAAATACGGGAGGTGTTTCCTTTGTTGAAAAAGGATATCCATCAAGTGGTTTCCGAGTTGAAAAACGATTTTGGTCTGTAATGTTTGCTGAAATCATCACCATCGGAGATGAGATCCTTATCGGTCAGATTGTTGATACAAATTCTGCGTTTATTGCCAAGGAGCTCAATAAAATAGGGGTATCGGTTTATCAGATTACCTCTGTACAGGATAATAGGGAGCATATTCTAAATGCGCTGGCCGAAGCCAAGGCAAGGGCGCAAATCGTAATTGTCACAGGAGGGTTGGGACCCACCAAGGATGATATTACCAAAAATACTTTTTGTGAGTTTTTCAATGATACACTGGTTCAAAACGATGCTGTTCTTCGGCAGGTAAAGGAATTGTTCGCCAGCTTCACGTCAAAGCCCATCACAGAAATCAATCGACAACAGGCCTTGGTGCCTTCGAAAGCGACCGTGTTGCATAATGCCAATGGCACCGCCCCCGGTATGTGGATGCAATCTGACGGAGTTGCATTTGTGTCACTTCCGGGTGTACCCTTTGAGATGAAGCGACTCATGATCGAAAAGGTGATACCGAAGATAATCAAGGATTTCAATAGACCTTATATCCTTCATAGGACACTGGTTACTTATGGTATGGGCGAAAGTGCCTTAGCTGAGAAAATCGAAGATTGGGAAGATAACCTTCCTTCTTTTATCAAGTTGGCCTATTTGCCCAATTTAGGGAAAGTCAGGTTGCGTTTAAGTGCGAAAGGGGAAGACAGGCAAACTTTGGTAAACGCCGTAGAGGATCAAATCAAAAAGTTGCAACTGTTGATCGGTGATATAATCTTCGGTACCGAAGATGAGGAAACCTTGGAGGAATTGGTAGCAAAATTGTTCACGGCTAAAAAAATGACCTTGGCTACGGCCGAAAGTTGTACCGGCGGAAAAATAGCGGAACGTATTACGGCTTTATCCGGTGCTTCGGCTTATTATAAAGGGACGGTTGTAAGTTATGCAACTGAAACTAAAATCAATGTACTTCAGGTGCCAAAAGCATTGATCGAAGCGTATTCGGTGGTCAGTGCAGAGGTGGCAAAAGCAATGGCCTTGAATGTAAAATCCTTATTGAAAACCGATTTTTCGGTGGCTACCACAGGAAATGCAGGACCAACAAAAGGGGATTCGGATGCAGAGATTGGAACGGTGTATATTGCGATTGCCACGCCAAAAGAGGTGATTGTTGATAAATTCGTGTTTGGAAATCAACGCGAAAGGATTGTCCAAAAGGCTGTAAACAAGGCTTTTGAGTTGCTTCAAAAAGAAATTGCAAAAATCTGAACAAGAATTTTGTCCATCACATAAAAATGATATAAATTTGCAGCCTGTTTAAAATGAAAAATTAGGCTCAATGTCAAAAGTTTGTGAAATTACGGGAAAGAGGGCGATGTTTGGAAACAACGTGTCGTTTTCTATCAATAAGACAAGAAGAAGATTTAATGTGAATCTTTCTAAAAAGCGCTTTTATATTCCTGAGGAAGATCGTTGGGTTACGCTAAAGGTTTCTGCCAAAGCGTTGAAAAGCATTAACAAGAAAGGAATTTCTGCTGTTTTAAAAGAAGCTAAAGCACAAGGGTTCGTAAAATAATCCTAAAAAGATAGATTACAATGGCAAAAAAAGGAAATAGGGTTCAAGTTATATTGGAATGTACAGAGCATAAAAATTCTGGACAACCAGGGACTTCTAGGTATATTACCACGAAAAACAAAAAGAACACTCCTGAAAGGATGGAAATAAAGAAATTTAATCCAATCCTTAAGAAAATGACTGTTCATAAAGAAATTAAGTAATAAGACATTACCACGTTAGTGGAAGTGTCAAATAAACCATAAGGTCATGGCAAAGAAGACGGTAGCAAGTTTACAAACAAGTTCAAAAAGATTAACCAAGGCAATAAAGATGGTTAGGTCTCCAAAAAGTGGGGCTTACACATTTCAAGAGTCCGTTATGGCGCCAGAAGTTGTCAACGAATGGTTTGCAAAAAAATAGGGAATTGATTCAATCAATTTGTAAAAGCTCCTTTTGAAAGAAAGGAGCTTTTTTATTTTATATCTTTGGCGAAAATTGTTCAGGTATTATGAGTTTATTTAAAAAGATATTTTCCTCGCAGAAAAAAGAGTCCTTGGATAAAGGATTGGAGAAAACCAAAACAACTTTTTTTTCAAAATTGAGCAAGGCCGTTGCCGGAAAGTCCAAGGTCGATGATGATGTATTGGACAATCTCGAAGAGGTCTTGGTTTCTTCGGATGTTGGTGTTGATACCACATTGAAAATCATTGATCGTATCGAGGCACGCGTAGCGAAGGATAAGTATATGGGTACTGATGAGTTGAATAAAATCCTGCGGGAAGAAATCGCCGGTTTGCTTTCAGAGACCCATGTGGGTGAGGAAACCGAATATAGTATACCCAAGGATAAAAGACCGTATGTGATTATGGTGGTAGGTGTTAATGGTGTGGGTAAGACCACTACCATTGGTAAATTGGCCTATCAATTTAAAAAACAAGGACTCAAAGTAGTGTTGGGTGCGGCCGATACCTTTAGGGCTGCAGCCATCGATCAATTGCAGGTTTGGGCGGATCGGGTAGATGTGCCTATTGTGAAACAAAAGATGGGTAGTGACCCCGCTTCCGTGGCTTTCGATACCTTGAGTTCAGCTGTGACACAGGATGCCGATGTTGTGATTATCGATACTGCCGGTCGATTGCACAATAAAGTGAACCTAATGAATGAACTTACCAAGGTAAAACGTGTCATGCAAAAGGTGGTCAAGGATACTCCACATGATGTTTTGTTGGTGTTGGACGGTTCAACCGGTCAGAATGCCTTTGAACAGGCGAAACAATTCACAAAGGCGACTGAGGTTACCTCCTTGGCGGTTACCAAATTGGACGGAACAGCCAAAGGGGGAGTGGTAATCGGTATTTCCGATCAATTCCAGATTCCTGTCAAATACATTGGGGTGGGTGAAGGTATTGAAGATCTTCAGGTGTTCAATAAATACGAGTTTGTAGATTCTTTTTTTAATATCTAAGGATTAAAGGGGTGCCCTCGATTGTCCGCCGCTGATAGGCTCCGATAGAATGGAGGGTCCAAGCAAATCGTTCGGGATTGCGAATCTTCGGGATGTGATTCCTGTAATCCAATCCGGCCTTTAGGGAATGCATTTGGAAGCTAAGTAGACCATTTTCCTTGTGCCTTATAGAAAACCTTTGAATACGATTTAGTCCTAGTTTATCACTGCATTGATCTTTTCCCATAAGGCATTGTCAAAACTAGAGGGTCCCAACTGCATTTCCCCGGCACTATCCCCACAACGAACGATTACTAAATCTTTACTGGGAACAACATAAATTTTCTGGTCATTGGCACCTAGGGCGGCAAACATATCATCTGGGGCGTTAGGGACCAAAGGGCCTGAGTTGACGGTCGTGGAGGTGGTGCCGACATAAGATTCCTTGCCATTTAACCACCATAGATAACCGTAAGATTTATTAATGTCCTGTGAGGTGTTGGTCATCTCATCAAAATAGGATTTACTGACAATAGTGGTGCCGTCCCAAATGCCCTCATTCAGCATTAAAAGTCCAAATCTGGCCATACTTCGCGTATTACTATTGTAGATATTCAGTCCTAAATTACTTGTCCATTGGCCTTCCATTCCAATTTTATCCGTAACCCTGGTCTTGCAATATTCTTGGAATGTAACACCAGTGCTTTCTGTAATCATGTCCTGTAGCAGCATAAAAGCCCCTTGGTGGTACGCCCAGCTAGTGCCGGCATCAGCAGTATAATCAAGACAGATTGGCAAATTACAAACCCATGGTACATAATCGCCTAAATGCGGAATGAGTCCTGTTGTCATGGTTAAGTGATGCCTCACAGTTATCAATTCCTGTTTTTCAATACTTAATTTGCTCCAGTCCTCACCTAGATAATCCGACGTTTTGTTGTTGATATCCAATAGTCCCTCATCTTGCGCGATACCCACAAAGGTTGCTGTCAGGCTTTTAGCTACTGAATACCAGGTCCATTCCGTATCTTGGTTATGGCCATTGAAGTATTTTTCCATAACAATCCTTCCGTTTTTAAGAATGATAAAACCTTTGGTGTTGGTTGCTTCGAGGTAATTGGTCAAATCCTGTTCATTTTCGGTTTTCCAATTTAATTGGGCTGTAGTCACCGTTTCCCAAACGTCGCCCTGTAAGGATGGAAAATACATTCCAGTGGGTGCGGGGGGTTCATTCACATCATTGTCCGAATCGCTGCTGCAACCAATAACAAGGAGAAAAAAGAAGGAAAGAAATGTGAATACTAAGGGTTTCATGTTACGTCCAATTTTTGTTTTGATAATTAAATGGATATAAGGTTTAACGAAAAAAGTTAAGAATTCGTGTTTAATCACAATAGTTCCTATGTCAAGTTGTACTTTTGCACCCCATTAGAAAGTTATGCGAACAAAATCACTTAAGAAAAACAAAATCAACGTAGTAACCTTAGGTTGCTCTAAGAATGTCTACGATTCAGAAGTACTCATGGGACAATTACGGGCCAACGATAAGGATGTGGTTCATGAGGAAGAGGGGAATATCGTGGTCATCAATACCTGTGGATTTATTGACAATGCCAAGGAGGAAAGTGTAAATACCATTTTGGAATATGTTGAAAAGAAAGAGGCGGGTGAGGTTGATAAGGTATTTGTAACCGGTTGTTTGAGTGAGCGCTATAAGCCCGACCTTCAAAAGGAAATCCCTGATGTGGATGCCTATTTCGGAACTAGTGAGTTGCCTAGTCTGTTAAAGGCCTTAGAGGCGGATTATAAGCATGAATTGATAGGGGAAAGAATGACCACCACCCCAAAGAATTATGCGTATTTGAAAATTGCCGAAGGGTGCGATAGACCTTGTTCCTTTTGTGCCATTCCTTTAATGCGTGGAAAGCACAAGAGTACGCCTATTGAAGCATTGGTTACCGAATCCCAAAAATTGGCGGCCAAAGGGGTGAAGGAATTGATATTGATTGCCCAGGACCTTACCTATTATGGGTTGGACCTCTATAAAAAACGAAATCTGGCAGAGCTACTGCAAGAATTGGTAAAAGTGGAGGGTATTGAATGGATTCGTCTGCATTATGCTTTTCCAACTGGTTTTCCGATGGATGTGTTGGATGTCATGAACAACGAGCCTAAGATTTGCAATTATTTGGATATACCCTTACAGCATATTTCCGATCGACTTTTAAAAAGTATGCGACGTGGTACGACCCAAAAGAAAACCACAAAACTTATAGCGGATTTCAGGAAGTATGTCCCAAATATGGCGATTAGAACAACCTTGATCGTAGGCTATCCTGGAGAAACTGAGGAAGATTTCCAAACATTGAAATCGTGGGTCACAGCAATGCGTTTTGAACGTTTGGGTTGTTTTACCTATAGCCATGAGGAAAATACCCATGCCTATAATTTAGTTGATGATGTTCCTGAAGAGGTAAAGCAGGAACGAGCCAATGAAATCATGGAAATCCAATCCCAAATCTCTTGGGAGTTGAATCAGGGGAAAATAGGAAAAACGTTTCGATGTATCATCGATCGTAAAGAGGGTAATTATTTTGTGGGTAGAACCGAGTTCGATTCGCCGGATGTGGATAATGAGGTGCTGATTGATGCCGCTAAATTCTATTTGAAGCAGGGGGAATTTGCATTGATAAAAATTACCGATGCTGCCGATTTTGACCTTTACGGGGAACCTGAAGAGTTGGTAGGGGCCCAAAAATAAGTTTATCTTCCTTTACTTTTAAATTATCAACGGCTTAGGGTGTGCGTGATTTAATCCTTATTTTAGGGGCTAATAATCAACACCCAACCGTAGTATGTTGTATGTTTTCGCTTTGATCCTTTCTTTGGCGTTCATTGTTTTGGGAATTGTACGCTGGAAAATCCATCCCTTTTTTGTGCTGTTTATTGCAGCTATTGGTTATGGATTCATCACAGGAATGGGGGTCCCCGACATTTTGAATGCCATCAATGAAGGTTTTGGGGGACTAATGGGTAAAATTGGACTCATTATATTTTTCGGGGTTGTCATAGGAACGGTATTGGAAAAATCCGGTGGTGCAATGGTGATTGCAGAGAAAATGATCCATGTCATTGGCGAGAAATCCATTCATTTGGCGATGTTGCTTACCGGGTATTTAATGTCGATTCCCGTTTTTGCGGATAGTGCCTTTATTATGATGAATTCATTGAACAAAGCCCTATCCCAAAGAGCTAAAAAATCATATGCAGGTACATCCGTTGCTCTGGGTTTGGGTCTTTTTGCTACCCATGTAATGGTGCCGCCGACTCCCGGACCTATTGCAGCTGCTGGAATATTAAAGGCCGATTTGGGCAATGTTATCCTATGGGGTATCATCGTCAGTTCAATTGCCTTGGTGCCGAGTTATTTTTTTGCGACCAAGATAGCCTCCAAAACGAAGATTCCTATTTTTTTGGAAAATGTCAAGGAAAAAGGATACCGACCCAAACTGTGGATTTCATTGTTGTCAATCCTGGTTCCTATATTTTTAATCGTTTTAAAATCGGTTTTCGATTATCCTGATGCCCATTTGACGTCCAACGTCCTGTATCCGCCCATATCCTTTTTAGGCACCCCTGTTATCGCTTTGTTGTTGGGGGTGGCACTTTCCTTGATGCTGCCAAAGAAACTCGATGAGAGGGTCTACTCGGCGACAGGATGGTTTGGAGAGGCTTTGAAGTCCGCGGCCCCAATAATATTGATAACGGGAGCAGGGGGTGTTTTTGGTAAAATGTTGCAAAGCTCGGGTATTGCCGAATTGATAACCGAGAATTTCTCCGATTTGAGTATCGGGCTGTTTTTACCTTTCTTATTGGCTGCTTGCTTAAAGACCACCCAAGGCTCCTCAACGGTGGCGTTGATAACAACAGCATCGATCATAGCTCCGATAATGCCTGCTTTGGGCTTGGATAGTACCATGATGACCACAATGACCGTTTTGGCCATAGGGGCAGGTTCTTTAGTAGTTTCACATGCCAATGATAGTTTCTTTTGGGTATTTACCCAATTGACAGGCATGGATGTGAAACAAGGGAATAAAACCTTGACCTTGGGTACATTGGTTCTCGGCGTTTCGGCAATTTGCGTTATTTATCTCATTTCGGTTTTTGTCAATTGATTCAGTCGACCATAAAAAGGGCGTTTGCGAAAAAGAGCTTTCCGTTTTCCCAAAATCCTCTGAACAACGGGTTGTCTACCATATAAATAACCTGTCCAGATCCATGGGGTTCAACGCCGAACACCAAGGTGTTTGCTATTTTTTGTTGTGCTAGGCTTCCTGCAAAACCTGCAACGGGCGTATTTTTATTTTCTTCAAGATAGACCACCGAACCGTTTGTTAAGTAGGCATAGGCGTCTGACCCGTTTTTTAAGGTGAAGTAGGTGTCGGTATACCCAAAGGCCAAAGGATGGGTGTTGTCAACCTTTGTTTTGAAGATGGCCCCGGTTATATTTTTTTTGATGGATTCCCGTTCGGTTTCGTCAAAGACCTGCAGGTTTATGGATGAGTCCTGTGGGATTTCCTTGGCTTTGATGTTAAAACCATTTTCCCCAAGGAGCCCTTTTATTGCCCCTCCCATGGCAATCAGTTTACCACCGTTGGATATCCAATTTTCTATGTCGGCCATTTTGTACTCGTCCAGGTAATTTTTATACCCACGGCCATTGGGCAGTATAAGAATATCGTATTCGGGTAGGTCAACGCGACCCAAATAATCCGAATCAATAACGGTAATCGGATAGTGGAGTTGCTGTTCAAAATAGTGCCAGATCTCACCAAACTGAAGGGTTGAGGTGGGTTTCCCTGAGAGTATTGCGATTTTTGGTTTTTTCGTCATTTGAACGTAATGCGATCCAAAATCTTTGCCAGATTCCACAAAACCGGTGGATACTGCGGTCAATGATATTTTGTGTTTATCGGCGATTTTACCCAATGACTCCAAAAACAAAGGATGGTTTTTATTGTCCCCCTTGGCAATGATCAAACTCCCTCTGTCATATGACTTTCCTTCCAGGGAAAAGGGTTTATAGGAATGTCGGACCTTTATCTTGTTTTCCAATAATTCAGCCAAGAACCGGGCATCTTTAAAACTATGCCACTCCGTTAGGTAGGCATAGGCCTTTTTGTCCAAGGTTTGCTTGGGTATCTTTTTTCTTGTGTAAGGGGCTTTGGGGACTAAACTTTGGGAAGCCAATGCCTTTAGTCCGTAGGCATATGGCAGGGACCAAGCCGTGATATCATAGGTGACCGAATCACTTAGTTTTGTAGTCGGCTCAAGGAGTACCTTTACCAAGGTGCTTTTCGGCTGGTCAGTGGAAATAACCAAACTATTGTGGTCTATTTTCATGCTACCCGTTTTTCCGGTTCCATACCTAAAGCCTTTTAGGGTCGCCGCCTTGCCTTGCCCATATTCAATTTCGTGCTTATCCAATAGTTCTGTCAGCGCTTCAATGTTATCGGCATTTCCGTTCAATACATAACTTTTGTAGGTGTAATCCTTGTAGGTATAGAACTTTTTGAATTCCTCATTCAATTTTTTGGCGTTTTTACCGGCAACTTCCACTGTGGATAAACCTGTGGTTATATGGTGGGCGACCCTGTCCTTCAAAGTAAGCGTATCCCCGATCTGGGTTATGATACCTAAACCGGCCCTACCGCTTCCTCCTTGTTCATAGGTCATGCCAATGCCGCCATTGTACATAGGGTAGGTGTCCCCGTAGCTGGGGTAAAGCAAATCAAACACTTCCTTTGTAAAATAAAACCAGCCATTGGCATCAAAATACTTGGCATGGTTTTTTCCGATCGTGGTCTGGAATTCCTTTTGAAACGGAGTGATGACTTCGTGGTAAGGTTCTGCGGCTGGGGCAAAATAATAGGGACTATTTATTCCCTGTTCGTGAAAATCAACATGAACATGGGGCAGCCATTTGTTGTAGACCTTTAATCGATTTTGACTTTCAATCTGGGTAAGCCAGGCCCAATCCCTATTTAAATCGAACATATAGTGGTTGCTTCGTCCATTCCACCAGCCCTCATGATGTTCCTTACTATTGGGGTCTATGTTGTTAGGGGTGTTCTTATATTGGTTGTACCAGTTTACATAACGATCACGTCCATCAGGATTGATACAAGGGTCTATAAGTACAACGGTATGCTCTAAATAGGCACTTTTATGGGTTAATAATTCAAAGATGGTTTGCATCGAAGCTTCAGTACTTGCACTTTCATTGCCATGGACATTATAACTCAACCAAACAATGGCCTTGTCAATAGTAGTGCCTTCGCCCGTGGTGCTTTTTAAATGCACTTCACGAATATTTTCCAGATTATCCATGTTTTCTACTGAAGTAACAATGGCCAAAAGCAACGGTCTTCGCTCATTGGTTTTGCCATATTCCAGCAGTTGTACACGGTCTGGGGCATTATCTGCCAGATATTGATAATAATCGACAACCTCATGGTGCCTGGTAAATTGCGTACCTAGTTCATATCCCAAAAATTCGGAAGGTGATTTTAAATGCTGGGCCGATAGGCTGCAGGTAAAGATAATTAAGAGAAGAAGTGAAAGTTGCCTCATATTTGGATTTGGGTTTGCGATGGTTCAATTTAACAATTAAAACAATAGATAGCGTTAACTTTCTGTAATCGACCCGCTTTTATAGATTAAGGGTTGCGGTAATTAACGTATTTTTAGGAACAAGAAAATCCAAGTGTTTTATCTTTACCCCAATTTTTGATGTTTATATGGATATTGACTGTTTACCCTTTAAGGATACCGGATATTTTTCAGATTTAATATGCGATTATATTGATGATAAGGAAGACCTGAGGTCTTTCTATAATCGATATCCGAATATCGAAAATTTCAAAGGGCAACTTGAAGAAAAGTTGGCCAATTACCCGGAGGATAATCGGGCGATACTTTTTGATGCCCTCCAAGAACAATATAAGGGGGTTGCTATTTCCAGGGAAACCAAGGATAATTTAATACAACTCAAGGAACCCATAACGTATACCATTGTTACAGGCCATCAATTGAATTTATTTACGGGCCCCCTCTATTTCCTATATAAGATAATATCGACCATTAATCTGACCAAAGCCTTAAAGAAGAAATATCCTAGGTTTAATTTTGTGCCGATTTATTGGATGGCTACCGAGGACCATGATTTTGAGGAAATCAATTACTTTAATTTCAAGAATAAAAAAATACAGTGGAACAGGGATGCTTCCGGAGCGGTAGGCCGACTCAATACAGACGGTTTGGAAGGGATGTACGAAACCTTTGCCAATGAATTGGGGGGAGGCGTAAATGCGGATGCCTTAAAAGATCTTTTTAAAAAGGCGTATCTGGAACATGCTACCTTGGCAGCGGCAACCCGGTATCTCGCCAATGGGCTTTTTGGGTCATACGGACTTGTAATTGTCGATGGGGATGATAAAAGCTTGAAAAAATTATTGGTTCCCTATGCCAAAAAGGATATATTCGATAGGGTTTCGTTTGACAAGGTTACCGATACCATTTCCCAATTAAGACAGCTTACCGATTCTTATAATATTCAGGTCAATCCCAGGGAAATCAATTATTTTTATATAAAGGATGCGATTCGGGAACGTATTGTTGAGGCAAAGGATGGATTTCAAGTGAATAATACCGATATCCGGTTTAGCAAGGAAGCATTATTGGAAGAACTCAATACCCATCCTGAACGATTTTCACCCAATGTGATCGCCCGACCGTTATATCAAGAGATCATTCTTCCCAATCTGTGCTATATCGGAGGTGGGGGCGAACTGGCCTATTGGCTCGAATTGAAAGCCAATTTTGAGGCTGTGGGGATTACTTTCCCCATTCTATTGCCAAGGAATTCAGCACTTGTCCTAACGGGGAAACAACAACGGAAATTGGATAATATGAATCTGTCCGTGAAAGATCTCTTTTTAAGACGAAACCAACTCATCAATAAGAAAATCAGGGAAATCTCAAATATCAATATTGATTTTTCCCCTCAGAGGAAGTTATTGAAAGAACAATTCAAGGCCCTATATGATATTGCCTCCCAGACCGATGCTTCTTTCTTGGGAGCGGTTAAGGCCCAGGAAGTAAAGCAATTAAAGGGATTGGATGCCTTGGAGGCCCGTTTGCTTAAAGCCCAAAAGCGTAAATTGAAAGACCATGTTGAACGGATGACCCAAATACAGAACGAACTGTTCCCGGGACAATCGCTACAGGAAAGAAATCTCAATTTCTCAGAATTGTATCTTGAATATGGGGAAGTGTTGATACCCATGCTGTTCGAAACATTGGACCCCTTAAAACTCGAGTTTACCATACGAACCGCTGATTAGATATGGTGTTGGGGAAGATTTCATTACATAGGATCAACCTTCTTTCCTTACTTTCCTTTTTTGCGATAACAGGTATTACCTTTTTTAAGGCTGCGTTGGAACTGGAAGATGCGGAACAGGCCTATTATTCACAATGGTTACGTTGGGGCTATGACGATCAACCGCCGCTTTATACTTGGTTGCAATATGGGGTAAACCAGGTGTTTGGTAGTCAGAAGGTTTCATTTTCCATGTTTCGGGGGCTCATTTTTGCATGTATATTATTCTTGTTGTGGCAATTTGCACGTAAAATGATCAAGGATGGGAAAAAGGCGGAATTGGCCATAATGGGGTTGGTCTTGGTTCCTGTTTTCATCGATTTTACATTTCGAAGATTATCCCATACTTCATTGCTATGTGCGGCTATAATCGCTTCCTATTTAATTGTACAACGATTGATCTATCAAAAAACATGGGGGAATTATGTGCTCTTTGGTCTTGTCGTGGGCATTGGTGCCATGTCCAAATATAATTATGTGTTCTTTTTGGCCGCTTTGGGCTTAACATTGTTTTTTGATGCCTCCATACGACGGATTATTTTCAATAAGAAGATGGTTGTGACCTTGTTGGTGGCAGCCGTATTGTTTTTTCCCCATGGGTATTGGCTTTTTGGTCCTGAAGGGTTTCTAACGGAGCTTCGTGAAAGTATCCGTCTGAAAACAGAAAATCAATCTGAAAATGGCATATTCGTTATAGGTCCGTTGTTTTCCTTACTTTTGAATTTGATTGGAATGATCGCTCCTTTGGTAGTGGTGGTCACATTGGCGTACGTCCTAAGGAAAGTCCGATTCGAAAGGCTGAAACTTGATTGGTTTGCAAAACTAGCCATGACCCAGATCACGGTGTTGATGCTGTTTTTTGTTGTTATGGACGTTCAAAAAATAGAGGAGCGTTGGTTATTGCCATTAGTGTTGCCATTTATGGTGTTGCTTGTTCGTTCTCTTGGGTTCAACTCAGTCAGAAAATGGTCAACTTACGGATTTGTCATTTTTCTTACCGTCGTCGGTTTGCAAGTACTGCGGACTCCAGCGGAAAAGGTATTGGGTATTCGGTCTTCGGTGCATTTTGGTTTTGAACCTTTATACGATGTGTTGCAGAAAGATTATGGGGAGAAGAAGTGGATGCTCCCGGATGTTACCTACGCAGGCAATATAAGATTGCTCGACCCCAAAAGGGAAGTATTCGCCAAGGATGATTTTTCCTTGCCCAAATCAAAAATGGTGAATTTTGATGGTGTTGAGGTCGTTTTGGAAAGGGGATTGTTAAAATACAAAAGAGTGCTGGATAGTATTCCTGATTTTGGAAAAGAACGGAATACCATATTTATAGTAACGTTTGAAGGGGATAAGGATTCTCGTTCAATAAAATAGATTTAAAATCGTACTTAATGCATAACATTGATATTGAAGTGGTTGAAATGACATTGGATGTCATGAAATACGCCATTAATCGAATTACAAAAACCACACCCGAATTAGGCAAGCCCAAAAAAGAGGAAGAGCTTCGTGAATTGGTTGGTGAGACCATAACACCCAAGGGTATCGGGGGTGAATATGCCTTTAGTCTATTTAGGGATGTATTGGTCAAGGCGACCGTGCCTATCGATCACCCCAGACATTTGGCCTTTGTTCCGGCGGCTCCCACAAGGGCGGCGATCATGTTCGATTTGGTGACCTCGGCTTCGAGTATCCATGGGGCCTATTGGATGGAAGGCGCTGGGGGTATTTTTTGTGAGAACGAAGCTATGAAATGGTTGGTGTCCCTTACGGGATTGCCAAAAGGGGCTTTCGGGGTCTTTACCAGTGGGGGAACGGCGGCCAATCTATCGGCCATGGTAACGGCAAGGGAGAATTGGCGTAAAAACCCTGATAACCGTAATAGAAAAGCCTTGGTAATTACCTCGGAAGGGGCCCACTCATCAATAAAGGCCATGGCCAAAGTTATTGATGCCGATGTGCTTTTGGTAGAGACCGAGGATTTTATGACTGCGGATATGTTGAAGGAGAAAATCGCTGGATTGGATGCGGGTCAACGTAAACGACTGTTTGCCGTAGTGGCGACCGGTGGGACTACGAATGCAGGTATTATCGATGATTTGGAGGGTGTTGCCCAGGTGTGTTCCCAGGAAAACCTTTGGTTTCATGTAGATGCCGCCTATGGCGGGGGAGCTTTGGTGGTCGATTCTGTAAGTCATTTGTTCCGTGGTATCGAAAAAGCGGATAGTATAACCATTGACCCCCATAAATGGCTCTTTTCGCCATATGATTGCGGTGCGGTCATTTATAAAAATCCAGAATTGGCCAAAGAGGCACATGCCCAAGAAGGTTCTTATTTGGAGATTTTCAAGGATGAAGGTGCCCGAGGCTTCAACCCGGCCGATTATCAGATTCAATTGACTCGAAGGGTGCGGGGATTGCCTTTATGGTTTTCCTTGGCCATGCATGGCACTGATAAATACAAATGGGCTGTAGAAGAGGGGATAAAACTGGCAAACTTGGCCGGTGAACTCATCGAAGATCATAATGATTTGGAACTGGTCCGTGAACCTAGTCTGTCCTGTGTACTTTTTAGACGAAAAGGGTGGTCACCCGATGATTATAGAAAATGGACGTACAAGAATCATGAGGATGGTTTTGCCTTGGTGACCCCTACAAAATGGACGACCAAAGGTGTGCCTGAAACCGTAGCTCGGTTTTGCTTTATCAACCCGGATACGAGCATCGAGGATATCGTTGCCATTTTGCAATCCATGGAGTGAAAAATACCCTAGGGTACGAGATATTCGTTATACCAACCTTGGTCACTTTTGGAAAACTTGATTTTTGTGTGCCCCTTAGTATTGAGTTTAAGGCATTCTATCCGAAAAGGTTCAATATCCACAATGGAAAAATAATCACCTTCCTTCAAATATTCCAAAGAGCTAGGGTGGCTAATCGTAGTCCCTGGCGCTTCGGTGGTGATATAGTCTTTACGGGCTTCGCTGCCTATGGTTTCCCAGGTTTCTCGAATTTGGAATTGATCCGAATTAATACTGGCCATGGCTTCTATACGCAATTGAAGGAGTTTCTGGGGATGATAGAATAATAGACTGACCCTCGGATTTTCTTTGATGTGTAATACCTTTTTGGAGCGTTTATCCGTGAAAAAGGTCAATTTCAGATCGTTGGAAACATTTCTAAGGGCCACCAACCTTAAGCGGGCGAACTTGTCTACGCCCAAGGTGGCAATGGTGAAATAATGGAAAGGATGTTTCCTTTCCTTGGCACCATTTTTTAATTCCGATTTTATTTCGTCAAAACTGCTCTCCATGGGATTGTGCTTACAATCATAAAGATAAAAAAAGACCCTGTAAATTCGCCAATTAAAATAGAATACTTGGGTTTTATATTGCCTTTTATACGCGTTTGTTGTCCCTGTTCTTTTTAGGTAAGGAAGATTTTTTATTTAAAAGGGTAGGGTATTTGTGAAGTAGGTTGTTATATAAATAAATTGCTATGAATTGGAAAATTTAGTTAAATAATCAATTCGTTCATGTGCTAAGTTGGTTTTTTGATTTGGAAAGCCTCGATGTAGGGTTGAGGCTTTTTTATTTTTATAGCGATGGTTGCAGTGGAACTCAATATTACAACCACTTCAGAAAGAATTCCATGATATCTTCCTTAAAATCATAATGTAATTTGATGTAATGCTTTAGGTCATCATATAACGGACGTTTTTCGTATTGCACCTGTCCGTCAATATTTTTGTAATGATCGGCGCTATGTAGATTGCCCAATTTGGCACGACAACGGTGTAAGAGCTTGCCGATGGCATCACGTTCGATCAAGATTCTATTCTGAAAGTTCTCCAAATCTAATGAGGACTGTCCATGGTCTTCCCTACCGGCAATTTCCTCCAATTTTTTTTGAAACATATCCAATTCGGACAAATGGAACTTCAATTCCCTTTTCCAGATTTCCAAATTAAAGGTAAGGTCGCTTGAATATACGGCTTCTGTCTGCATACTATTTGGTTTTACATTTATATTTAGTTTATCCTCGTTTTTGCATAGCAGGTTCACCTTAAAGGCCTTTTGAGGTGTTCAGCAGCATCAATTCAAAACCATTATACTCATGTAAGGCCGTATTGCCAAAGGGCTCATATGTACTATAAATATAAGGAATTTTGCTTAGAATCCCTTTGGGTTAATCATTAAAAACCATACGTTTTCCATGGACCTTCTGAATGGATTGTTGTTGCTTTTTCGTGCTGAAGACGATAAAGAGGGCTTATTAAGGGGACTAATTAGCGGTATCTGTTTATAAGTTTTGTAATTCTTGCATAAATATCCTGTTAAGACCCTTTCACAAAATTTGCATTTTACTATTTTTGCCCATGCAAAATAACGTCCTAATACTCGATTTTGGTTCCCAGTATACGCAACTCATCGCTAGAAGGGTTAGGGAACTGAATATTTTCTGTGAAATAAAACCATACAATAAAGTGCCTGAGGATATGTCTTCCTATAAGGCCGTAATTCTTTCAGGTTCGCCCTTTTCTGTGCGTTCCGAGGATGCTCCGCATCCCGATCTCTCAAAGATCAAAGGAAAGATACCGTTGCTTGGGGTTTGTTATGGAGCCCAATATTTGGCCCATTTCAACGGGGGTAAGGTAGAACCTTCCAATACAAGGGAGTATGGTCGTGCCCGTTTGACAAATATTAAAAGCGATGAACCTTTCTTTTATGGTATCATTGGCGGTTCCCAGGTTTGGATGAGCCATAGTGATACTATTCAGGATTTGCCGGAGAATGCCGTAGTGTTGGCCAATACCGCGGATGTTAAAAATGCAGCATATAGAATAGACGGAGAGGATACATATGCAATCCAATTCCATCCAGAAGTATATCACACAAGCCAAGGGAAGATAATATTGCAAAACTTTCTCGTGCATATTGCCGGCTTGGAGCAGACTTGGACCCCGGATGCTTTCGTTGAAACAACCGTTTCACAATTGAGGGAGAAAGTGGGTACTGACAAAGTGATCCTAGGATTATCGGGGGGAGTGGATTCAACCGTGGCTGCCGTGTTGTTGCATAAGGCCATTGGGAAAAACCTGCATTGTATTTTCGTGAACAATGGTTTGTTGCGTAAAAATGAATTCCAAGAGGTTCTTGATCAGTACGAGGATATGGGGCTTAATGTAAAGGGTGTTGATGCTTCGGCACGCTTTTTGGATGCATTGGCAGGGGAAAGTGACCCCGAGGGAAAACGGAAGATCATAGGTAAGGTTTTTATCGATGTTTTTGATGATGAAGCCCATTTGGTCAAAGATGCAAAGTGGTTGGCACAAGGCACAATATATCCTGATGTGATTGAATCCGTATCGGTGACAGGGGGGCCTTCGGCAACGATAAAGAGTCACCATAATGTTGGGGGATTACCCGATTTTATGAAATTGAAAGTTGTTGAGCCCTTAAAAATGTTATTTAAGGATGAAGTTCGAAGAGTGGGGGCGAGTATGAAGATCTCCGGTGATCGATTGGGCCGTCACCCGTTTCCTGGTCCTGGTTTGGCCATTCGTATATTAGGGGATATTACCCGTGAAAAAGTCGCCATTTTACAAGAAGTTGATGCGATTTTTATCGATGGATTAAGGGAATGGGGACTTTATGATAAGGTTTGGCAGGCCGGAGCCATGCTTTTACCCGTAAATAGTGTAGGGGTAATGGGGGATGAAAGAACCTATGAAAAATGTGTAGCTTTGCGTGCTGTTGAAAGTACCGATGGTATGACTGCCGATTGGGTAGATTTGCCTTACGAGTTTTTACAGAAAACATCTAATGAAATAATTAATAAAGTACCGGGTGTAAATAGAGTGGTTTATGATATTAGTTCTAAACCGCCCGCTACTATAGAATGGGAATAGTTATGAGTCAATTTTTCAAGAACAGTATTGTATTGCTTCTCTTTATTTTTATAGGTAGCAATGCAATGGCCCAAAAGTTCACTACCCATGCGGTAAAAAAGGGGGAGACATTGGAAAGTATCTCCAAACAGTATAAGGTTGCCCCGTCCACTATTTTATCCTACAATAAGGAAATCCAACAGGGTGGGACTATAAAACCGAATACCATTTTGGTGATTCCCGTAGGGGCCAAGGCTGCCCAGGATGCTATTGCGACCGGTGAAAAAGAATCGGTAAGCCTATTCAAAAAGGAAGAACCGGTACAAGCAGAACCTATTGGTTTTACGACCCATAAGGTTAGAAAGCGGGAAACGTTATACGGTATATCGCAACGGTATCATATTACCGAAGATGATATAAAAAGATACAATTCTGAATTATACTCTTCCCAACTTAAAAAGGGAATGAAAATAAAAATCCCCAAATACAGGAGGGTAAAGCCGGAGGATAATGCAATCAATGAGGATGATTATGAAGTGTATACCGTAGCACCAAAGGAAACCCGTTGGAGTATAGCCCATAAATATGGTATTACCATCGATAGTCTGTTGGTATTGAACCCTGGACTATCGAAGATGACCGATCATTTATCTGAAGGGCAGGAGCTTAAAATGCCCAAACTTTTGGGAAGTACCATCAAGGGGCAAGAGACCCAATTGTACCTTTCCTATACGGTACCCCCGAAAATGAATTTTTACCGTTTGGAGAAACAGTTCAATGTGAAATCGGATGAAATTGTTCGGTTGAATCCAGAGATAGCGGAACGCGGTGGGTTAAAAGAGGGAATGGTTATTCGAATTCCTGAGCAAAAGTCAGATCCAGGGGAAGTCAATACGGATAATTTTATTTTTTATGAGGTTAAGCCGAAGCAAACCGAATTTTCATTGACCCGGAAATTGGGTATTACCTATATAGAGCTTTTGAAATTGAATCCTGATTTAAAGGATGGGTTAAAAGCGGGAATGGTGTTGAAATTGCCTAAGGACCAAGCGGGTGATTTTGAAGTACGGAATTCCTTGGTTTTAGACAAAATCGACCTTTTGGATAGTATCAATCCAATGAATCGCCCAAAATTGGTATTCATGTTGCCTTTCCGTCTTGATCGTTTAAACCTAAAGAACAAGGAAGAGGTACGGGAAATCATTGAGAATAGAAATAGCCTGAAATATAGTTTAGGACTTTATTCTGGGGCTTTGATGGCTATTGATTCGGTCGCCAAACTTGGTATTTCGGTTGATGTAGAAACGTATGACAACCAATTGGACCTTTCCAAAACAAAGGAAATTCTATCAAAGGATAATTTAGCTGATGCCAGTGCAATCATTGGGCCATTGGACCTTGCTTCTTTAAAGGAGGTTGCGGTAAGGGCTGCCCAGAACAAAGTACCTGTCATAGCCCCTATACCTGCCGAAAGTGATTTGAGTCTGGGTAATGTGTTCTTTTCGTATACCTCGGACAGTGTATTGCGCGACAAAATATTAGCGTATGTCGAGGATAAATTGACGAATGAGAATATTATCGTCATTGCCGATGAAAAGAGTCAATTGGCCAAAGCCATGATCCAGAAAAGATTTCCCGGCGCCAAAATTTTGGAGGTTAAAGAGGAGAAAAAGAATATTGGCATCAACAGGGACAAATTAGCTTCGATGATGTCCGAGGAAGTAGAAAATTGGGTTTTTGTCGAGACTGATAATTTCAAGTTGATTGCAAGTGTGGTTTCCATATTAAATTCATTTGAGGCCACATTGTTAAATCCAGAGGTGAGTAAGGAAAAGGTGAAAGTTCGTATGTTCACCACCAATAAGAACAAGGCATTCGATAATGACATCATATCAAGTACCCACTTATCAAACCTAAATTTTACTTATCCATCGGTTTATCGTGAAGTAGCGAATAGCGCATTTGTAGAGGCTTATAATAAGCGCTTCGGCGATGCGCCGGACCGTTATGCGGTTCGCGGTTTTGATCTGACCTATGACTTGCTTTTGAAATTGGCATACAAGAACAATTTAATGGATGTGTCCAAAATCATTGGGGAAACTGAATATACAGGCAATAAGTTCTCTTATGAAAAGGATTCGAGTTCCGGCTATTTTAACCAAGCCTCCTATATTATGACCATAGATAACTTGAGGGTAGTCCAAATAACAGATTAGATATGACATCAAAAGTAACCTATACGGGAAATTTGCGAACCACATGCGTTCATTTGCGTTCGGGGGATTCTTTTATCACGGATGCCCCAGTGGACAATAATGGGTTGGGAAAGGCATTTTCACCTACCGATACGGTGGCGACAGGCTTGGCGAGTTGCATGTTGACCATGATGGGCATCAAAGCGAGGGATATGGATATGGATTTGGTCGATGCGACAGCGGAGGTAACCAAACATATGGCTGCGGATCCCCGAAGGATTTGCAAGATTGAGGTAGCTCTAAGTGTGCCTTCCAAGTTTTCGGATAAACAACGTAAGATTTTGGAAAATACGGCCAGAACCTGCCCGGTACTGCATAGCTTGCATCCTGAAATTGAAAAAGTGATTTCCTTCAATTGGGTACTTTAAATTATTTTTTGTTATTTGTGATAGCCATGGGTATTGGTCGTGCCCAGGAGTATGAAACCATTGCATGGAGTCCTGTGCGTAAACTAGTATGGGAAGATTTTAAAGGGGAGGTCCCGGAAAATAATCGCGCCGCTGCTGTCACGGCCAGTGGCATCACTTATCAATTTTCAACCCAGGGCACTAAAGTTGGTATGGAAATCGATTTTAAGGTAACAACACTTTTCTATCCCAATAAATCATGGTACCAGCCTCATTTGTGCGATGCTTTTATTTTGGGACATGAACAGCTTCATTTTGATATATCGGAATTGTATGCCCAAAAGATGAGGGAACGATTGGAAGCCGCCGATTTCACCCATAATGTAAAGGCTGAGGTAAAATCGATATATCGGGAAATTCTTGAAGAGCTTGATGCATATCAGGATCTTTATGATATACAGACGAATTTTTCCAGGGATAGCGTACAACAATCCTTGTGGGAAAACAAGGTAAGGGAGGAATTGAAAAACTGAGTCCACAACCTCTGGTTACACCAGGATTTGGTTTTCGTATCGATGTATGGGATGTCTTTAATATTAATTCATTTAGTTTTATGCCATGGAGGTTAAACCGGATTATAAAAAACTTATTGAGCTTGCCCATTATAGGATGCCTATAGGGAAGTTTAAAAATCGCTATTTGTTGGATTTGCCAGAGCCTTATTTGGTGTGGTTTCATCAAAAAGGGTTTCCTGATGGGAAGCTTGGGGATTTGATGAGATCTATGTTAGAGATCAAAATCAACGGATTGGAACCCTTGGTTCGTAAAATTCAGAAAGAATTTCCCAAGTAATCCCTGCGATTTCTTATTGCAATTTGTATTTTTGCCTGCGTTACGAACACAATCGAACGCTTCATGTCACAAACCAAATATATTTTTGTAACCGGTGGGGTTACTTCCTCCCTTGGAAAAGGGATTATTGCCGCATCCTTGGCTAAATTACTTCAAGCGAGGGGTTACAAAACAACCATTCAAAAATTAGACCCTTATATCAATGTTGATCCGGGAACCCTGAATCCGTATGAGCATGGCGAGTGTTATGTGACCGATGATGGGGCCGAGACCGACCTGGATCTTGGGCATTACGAACGTTTTCTGAATGTTAAGACCTCACAGGCGAATAATGTAACCACCGGTAGGATCTACCAAAGTGTCATTGAAAAGGAGCGCCGGGGAGAGTTCTTGGGCAAGACCGTTCAGGTTGTTCCACATATCACCAATGAAATCAAGGAAAGGGTTCAGATTTTAGGCAAAAGTGGTGAATATGATATCGTAATCACTGAAATCGGGGGTACCGTTGGGGATATTGAATCTTTACCTTACATAGAAGCTGTTCGTCAATTGTTATGGGAATTGGGTGATAATAATGCCATCGTTATCCACCTTACCTTGGTCCCTTATCTTTCAGCAGCGGGGGAATTGAAAACCAAGCCAACCCAGCACTCTGTCAAAACTTTGATGGAGAGTGGAATCAAAGCGGATATTCTGGTCTGTAGGACAGAGCACGAGTTATCTGATGAAATAAAGAACAAATTGGCGCTGTTTTGCAACGTACGACGTGAGGCGGTCATTCAATCCATTGATGCCTCTACCATCTATGATGTGCCGATCCTGATGCAACAAGAAGGCTTGGATACCGTGACATTGAAAAAATTGGCATTGTCCGATACCACCCCACCCGATTTAAAGCAGTGGGATCAGTTTTTACGCCGTCATAAGAATCCCAAACATGAAGTGACCATTGGTTTGGTCGGTAAATATGTAGAACTTCAGGATTCGTATAAGTCCATATTGGAATCGTTTATACATGCTGGGGCAAGTAACGAGGTGCGGGTCAATGTGCGATTTATCCATTCGGAACATATTTCGAAGAAAACCAATGGGAAAATATTACAAGGACTTGACGGTATTTTGGTTGCTCCGGGATTTGGGGAACGGGGTATCGAAGGTAAGATAGAAGCTGTTCGCTATGCCCGTGAAAATAATATTCCATTTTTGGGAATCTGTTTGGGTATGCAAATGGCAGTGATAGAATTTGCCCGTAATGTATTGGGGTTGGAAAATGCCAATTCTACCGAAATGGATGGAAGTACTCCACACCCGGTTATTAGTCTTATGGAAGAACAGAAGACCATTACCAATAAAGGAGGTACTATGCGATTGGGGGCCTGGGATTGTCATTTGATAGATGGGACCTTGGTACAAAAGGTTTATCATGGGGCTACCGATATTTCCGAACGCCATCGCCACCGTTATGAGTTTAATAACAAGTATAAGGAACAATTGGAAAATGCAGGGTTGATAACTTCAGGGATCAACAAGGAGACTGGTTTGGTAGAAATCGTTGAATTGGCCGACCATCCTTGGTTTATTGGGGTGCAATACCACCCAGAATATAAAAGTACCGTTGCAAATCCACATCCTTTATTTGTAGGATTGGTCAAAGCGGCATTAAATCACAAAAAAGAACAAAGTAATGCCAGTATGGCATAAACTGCACATTTGGGCATATATTTGCTGACTGACTAATTCTTTATGGAGTAAGCGTTTAGGGTTATAGTGGCATATGGGATACTATTTACATATTATAATATTGATAAATAATTAAATGGAAGAAAAGAAGTTAGATATTAATTCTATTATAGGCTTTGTGCTGATTTTTGGGATACTTATTTTTATGTTTTACCAAAACAGGCCGACTCCCGAAGAACTAGCAGCCCAAAAAGCAAAGCAGGAACAGGTAGCAGCCCAAGAAAAGGAAGAAGAAACACCATTAATGACGGAGGAAGAGGCTCCCCTAGCCATAAATCTTCAGGATTCCACCGCTATTGCCAATTATAAAGGTGCGATTGGTGCCTTTGGATATACCACCCCTACAGAAGGTGTTACCACTTTGGAGAATGAATTGGTTACCCTCAAGATAGACAATAAAGGAGGAGCGATTGTAGAGGCCAAAATGCGAAATTTCGTCACCTTTGATTCCGTTCCGGTATATTTGGTTAAGGATGGCAACGCTTCGTTTGGATTGAATTTTACAACATCCGATAATCGCGCACTCAATACGAGGGATCTTTATTTTGAACCATCGATGGGTAATAATGGTGAAAACCAAGTGCTCTCGATGAAAGCCAAGGTTGGGCCCGACAAATATTTGGAGTATCGCTATGAAATGAAACCGAATGATTATTTGGTCGATTTCACGATTCGTTCCCAAGGATTGAATGGGATTATCAATAGCAGTAAGCCTGTTCAATTGGAATGGAAATTAAACGGGATCCGCCATTCGAAAAGTATTCAATATGAAAACCGATATACACGACTGACGTATAGCCATGAAGATGGTAAAATCAGTAAACTCTCTGAAGGGAAGGATGATGAAGAGACTGAAACTGATGTAAAATGGTTATCGTACCGTCAACATTTCTTTAGTTCCATCCTAGCCACTGAAGAGCACTTTAAAAAAGCCGAATTGTCTTCCCAGAACTTGGTCGAGGAAGAAAGTAGAACATTCGGTTTTACCAAGGTCTTTGGTGCCAAGGTGCCCTTGGAGGTAAATGGGGGGGAACTTTCCCAAAACATGCATTGGTACTACGGACCTACCGATGTTGATGTCTTAAAACATTATGAGGAATTGGGTCTTGAGGATTCCATTCCTTTTGGTTGGGGAATATTCGGATGGATCAATAGGTATGTATTTACGCCTTTTTATTCGTTCCTAAGCACGTACTTCCCTTATGGGATTGCCATTGTGATAATGACCATTTTGGTTCGTTTGGCCATGTCACCGGTAACGTACAAGTCGTATTTGTCACAGGCTAAAATGAAAGTACTTAAACCTGAGATTACCGAACTGGGTGAAAAGTATAAGGACAATGCCATGAAAAAGCAACAAGAGACTATGAAGCTTTATAATAAGGCTGGGGTTAGTCCTATGAGCGGTTGTGTGCCTGCATTCTTGCAAATGCCGATATTCTATGCACTGTTCATGTTCTTCCCAACATCTTTCGCATTGCGTCAAAAGTCATTCCTATGGGCAGATGACCTTTCTTCCTTTGATACGATTTATCAATTCCCGGAAGGTTTCTCAATTCCTTTTTATGGAGACCATATAAGTTTGTTCCCTATTTTAGCCTCTATTGCCATCTTCTTTTATATGATGATGACCACAGGGCAGAATATGCCGCAACAACCGGGAATGCCCAACATGAAATTTATCATGTACTTAATGCCGTTTATGATGTTGTTCTTCTTTAACAACTATGCGAGTGGTTTGAGTTTGTATTATTTTGTATCGAATTTGATTACCATAGGTATCATGATGGTCATTAAGAAATTCATACTGGACGATAATAAAATACACGCACAAATACAAGTGAATAAAACCAAGCCTAAAAAGGAGAATAAATTTCAGCGTAAGATGCGTGAAATGATGGAGCAGGCTGAAGAACAGAAAAAAACAGGTAAAAGATAACTGTTGATTCAAAATAATCGCTGCAATACAACTTCCCTGTCGATAAAGGGATGGATAATAGACCAAAAACAAAAAGCCCTGACATTACGTCGGGGCTTTTAGCATTCAATTGATTTAGTTTGGTAAGATTTGGGATTACAAATATGGAGCATATTACTAGTTTACAGAATAAAAAGTTGTAAAGCGTCCAGTTTTGTATGTTAAAGGATCTTGTGGTGTTGTTTGTTGATTTGATTGGTTCCTTTGAAGCTCAATACGCCATAAAAAAACTTCCAAGTCCAAACTTGAAGTATGTTCAAATTTAAAACGAGGAAGTTTTGAAATAACCAATAATCAATCACAAATAAAAAATACTACCTGACTAATGGAATTAAAGCTATCATAGCTTTTGTGAAATTTAGATCTTTGACCTAACGGCCATTGTATTATACTTTTCTTTCAATTTGATATGACCGTTATGAAAATATTCAATTTTTGGAGACCATAAATATTGAACTTGAATGTTTGTTTTTAATAGCCTAAAGAAGGAAAAGCCGTGATGAACGGCTTTTCCTAATTACAAGATAGCTTGTTTAGTTCATTGTATCGGGCAACATGACTTTATTCAAGACATGGATTACACCGTTATTGGCTTGTACATCCACAGCAATGATTCCGATATCAGAATTTCCTGCGCCATCGGTTACATCTGCTTTATGGTCTCCCGTACCAGGAAGTGTTATGGTCATACTATCCCCCTCTAAGGTTGTAGCCATAGTATCTCCGTCTGCAGTGAGGTCTGTGGACCTTACATTGGCGCCGGCGACCACATGATGCAATAATACTTGCGTCAATACGTCTTCCCCGGGAATTTCAGCCAAGGCTTCAAATGCTGCGTTTGTTGGTGCGAACACTGTGAAGTCCGGATTTATTCCGTCAGTATTTCCTCCTTCAGCTCTTGAAAGGATTCCAGCGAAATCCGTTGCCGGGGTTAATTCTGTCAAAGCACTTACGAGCGTTGAGAAATTAGGGTCTGCAACAGCAAAAGTAACGACAGTGGGTAGGTCTATTACCGCATCGACGGCATGGATAACACCATTGGTTGCAACAATATCGGCGGCAGCAACAGTACTTACCCCATTAATGGTAACCCCATCATCGGTATTGATGTACATACTTATATTGTCACCGTCGGCATTTGTTGCCGCAGTAGTAACATAAGAATTCGTTAATCCACTAGAGAATGCGGCAGCACCTGCAATGACATGATTGGATAATATAGTGTTCAAGTCATTGGTGTTAGGATTCATAAATGCGGTAAAAGCGGCATTTACAGGAGCAAAAACGGTAAAATCAGTTTCAGTATCAGAAAGCAACGTTGTGAAGGTAGTGTTGCCATCAGCAGTCAATGCGCCAACAAGTTCACTTAAATCTGAATTTGCCACAGCATGATCTACGATATTAGGAAGGCCAATAACAGCATCCACAATATGTACGACTCCGTTCAGAGCTTTAGCATCAGCGGCTGAGACAGAGGAATTCCCATTTAGAGTAACTCCATCAGAGAGGTCTACCAGCATACTCAAATTATTTCCTCCTACTCCTGCAGTGGAAAGTGTAGAAATATAACCTGCGGTTAAATCGGTGGAGTAAATAGCCCCACTGATCACATGATTCAATAAAACTTGGGTCAAGATATCAACCGGAACATCACTTAAACTAGCAAAACCATTGTCAGAAAGGAAGGTTGCGAAGGCATCATCCGTTGGGGCGAAAACCGTAAAAGGTCCTTCACCGGCCAGTACAGCAGGTAGATCCCCGTCTGCGGCTTGTAAGGCGGCTACCAGATTACTTAAGGTAGGAGTCGCAATTGCCAAATCGGTAATCGATGATAGTAACACGTCGCTCAAGGCATCAATAGCAGCCTGGGGCAAGAGAATCTTATCGATTAGATGGATGATTCCATTGGTGGTTTCCACGTCAGCCAAGGTGACTTGGGCCGTTTCACCGGCAGCATCCATAAAATAGACACCTCCACTTAAACTTACAGTAAGGTCTTCTCCTTGAACCGTAGTAATAACCTGTCCTTCGGTCAAGGCACTGGAAGCTACTGCTGCACCGCCCACTACGTGGTATGTCAGAACAGTTGCCAAGAGGTTTTGTAATTGTTCCGTATTGAAGTCATCGAGGGAGTCAAAACCATCCAAACGTGCTAGTAAATCAGCGAAAGCATCATTTGTAGGGGCCAATACAGTGAAATTCGTTGTTTCATCACTAAGGGTGGTAATCAGGTCGTTGGAAGCACTTTCATCAGCTTTTGCCAATGCAGCTACAAGAATACTGACACTTTCTGTGTCTTGGGCAGTTTCAACAATGTTCAATTCAATCATCATTGGGTCAGCTTCCATTTGGTCAGGACCATTGTCATCATCATCGGAACAGGATAGTACGAATGTTGCCATCAGCAACATAAAGAATCGATTAAGGATTTTTGTTTTCATCTCTAGAAGTTTTAAAGGTTATGATTAATATTGTTTAAGGTATTTATTTAAAAGTTAAACAATAATACAAAAGATTCTGTTTTGTTTAATTAAAATTGTAAAAAGTTTAACAAAATATGTTTTATATCGAAGAAGGATGAACCATGATTTTGGAAGTGCAAGCCCTAAATTCGTATTTTTGTAGTCTTTTTTAATAACTATGGAAAAAGTAGTAATAGGACTTTCTGGTGGAGTGGATTCAAGTGTGGCTGCCTATCTTTTAAAGGAGCAAGGGTATGAGGTTATTGGCCTATTTATGAAGAATTGGCACGATGATTCCGTTACCATTTCTGAAGAATGTCCATGGTTGGAGGATAGTAACGATGCCTTGATCGTTGCTGAAAAATTGGGTATTCCTTTTCAAACGGTTGATTTGAGTGAGGAATACAAGGAACGTATTGTGGATTATATGTTCGACGAATACGAGAAAGGGAGGACCCCAAATCCCGATGTTCTTTGTAACCGTGAAATCAAATTCGACGTTTTTATGAAGATCGCGATGCAATTGGGGGCCGATTATGTCGCTACCGGGCATTATTGTCGAAAGGGTTCGTTCACAAATGAAAACGGGGAAGATACCTTTCAGCTCTTATCAGGATTGGATGGTAATAAGGACCAGTCCTATTTTTTATGCCAACTTTCCCAAGAACAATTATCAAATACATTGTTTCCGATAGGGGAACTGACAAAGCCTGAAGTACGTAAAATTGCTGCGGAGAATGGTTTGATCACAGCGGATAAGAAAGATTCCCAAGGACTTTGCTTTATCGGTAAGGTTCGATTGCCCGATTTTTTGCAGCAGAAACTAAAACCCAAAAAAGGCGTTATTGTTGAGGTAGCGGATACCTATGGGCCATATCAACAGCAGATTCCTGATTTCTGTACCAAAGAGGATGAGTTGGCCTATTTTTCCAAAAAACCTGTCTATACGGTTGAAGATGGTAAAGTGGTAGGGGAACATCAAGGCGCACATTATTTTACCAAGGGACAACGAAAAGGGTTGGACGTAGGGGGAACCAAGGAACCGTTGTATGTCATAGAAACCGATGTGGTGGCCAATGTTATTTATACCGGTCAGGGGAAATCACATCCTGGATTGTACCGTAGAACCTTATTTGTGTCCAATGATGAATTACATTGGATACGAACGGATTTGGCATTGAAAGATGGCGGGACGATGGAGGTTATGGCAAGAATACGTTATCGCCAACCTTTGCAAAAAGCAATGCTCTATAAGGTAGATAGTGGGCTTTATGTGGATTTTGAGGACAAGCAATCCGCCATTACCGAAGGACAATTCGTGGCCTGGTATGTAGGGGATGAATTGTTGGGCTCGGGGGTAATATCTTAATTTATCTTGTGACTCGGTCGAAGTCGGCAGTCTTGAATATACAGTATCAATATGGAAAATAGCATTACACAGCTTTTCGGAATTAAATATCCCATTATTCAGGCCGGTATGGTTTGGGCCAGTGGTTGGCGTTTGGCTTCTGCCGTTTCCAATGCGGGTGGTTTAGGACTTATTGGGGCAGGAAGTATGTATCCTGATGTTTTACGGGAACATATTCAAAAATGCCAGAAAGCAACCGATCGACCTTTTGGGGTGAATATTCCCATGTTGTATCCTGATGTTGATAAGCTCATGGCACTCATCATTGAGATGGGGGTCAAGATCGTTTTTACGGCCGCAGGAAACCCCAAAACATGGACAGCACACTTGAAATCCCATGGGATAACCGTGGTACATGTGGTCAGCAGTGTCAAATTTGCTCTTAAGGCACAAGAGGCTGGGGTAGATGCCATTGTTGCCGAAGGTTTTGAAGCTGGGGGTCATAACGGAAGGGATGAGACCACCACACTGGTACTAATACCTGCCGTACGGGAAAAAATAAACATTCCACTTATTGCCGCTGGCGGTATTGCTACGGGTAGGGCCATGTTGGCGGCAATGGTATTGGGGGCCGATGGGGTACAGATAGGAAGCCGTTTCGTCGCTAGTGATGAGGCGTCATCCCATGAATTATTCAAGCAACGCGTGGTTGATGCCGGGGAAGGTGATACCCAACTCACCCTTAAGGAATTGACACCGGTACGACTGATCAAGAATAAATTCTACCACGATGTACAGAAGGCATACGAAGATGGGGCAACCAAAGAGCAATTGAAAGTACTGTTAGGTAGGGCAAGGGCCAAAAAAGGAATGTTTGAAGGGGATATGGAGGAAGGTGAATTGGAAATTGGTCAGGTATCGGCCTTGATCCATGGAATAAAACCCGCAGATGAAATCGTCGCTGAGTTGGTCGGGGAATTCGAGGAAGCAAAAAATAAGGTTAACCTACTCTAGATGCATTGCCTTATTCTTTGAGAAGCTTTTTAATATCGATTGCAATACGTTCAATTTCTTCCTCTTGGGTGCCATTATATACTCCTCGAATTCGTTTTTCTTTATCGATCAAAATGAAGTTTGGGGTATGGATAAAATCCTGAAGGCCTCCATCACCCTGTTCTACAACGGCAAAATAGCTCTTACGGGCTAGGTTATAAATGTGTTTTTTATTTCCGGTGGTAATATTCCATTTATGATCCTGGACTCCATGTTTTTTGGCATATTCCTTTAATATAGGTACACTATCCAATTTTGGTGTAACTGATAGTGATAGGAACATAACATCATCTTCCTCCAGAAATATTTCTTGCAATTGCTCCATATGGTTCGACATGATAGGGCAAATGCTTGGACATCTGGTAAAAAAGAAATCGGTCACATAAATCTTGTTTTCGTAATTTTTTTGTGTGATCGTCAGTCCATTCTGATTGATAAGATTGAAATCGGAAACCGTATGTTCCTTTACTATATGGCGTAAAGTCGCATCCACTAATTTGGGGTTGAAATCAGCGGGATTGTAAACAGGCAATTTGTTATTCTGGTTACAACCAAAATAATAAATTGCAATCACTACACATACAGCCAAGAAAATCGATAGGAGTATTTTTTTACCCATGTGTAACATTTGGTTTTTGGCAACAACTACGCGCCAGTTGGTTTTTATGCTTATGGATTCATTGCACTGGTTTTAATAATACTGTTTATTTGTTCCCAAGCTGTATCTAAACCCTACTTTACTATCGCTTTTAGCAATCAAATACGTTCTTTTACCATATAATTTTAAGATGATTGTATGAATTTTAACGCCTCTTCGAGCTCAGGTCGATCACTGTTCGAGTTTTTGGTCATTTCGATCAGTTGTTTAAAATAGTATGTGGCCTTTTTTTGATTGCCACATTGTTTGGCGGCAACGGCTGCGCCATATACCCCATTGAATCTATTCGGATGAATTTTTAAATTCAATTCATAGGCTGTCAAGGCTTCAATCGGTTTATTTAAAGCCAAGTACAGATCGCCCAATAATTCATCGGCCGGTACGATTTCACCCGGGGTTACGGGATGCTTAGAGGTTTTACCCTCCATAGCAACAGCCATTTCCATTGATGATATGGCTTCTTCTTCATTTCCATTTGCGAATGCCAGCCAAGCTTCCGCCATTTTAATCTGAATACGAACCTTATTGGCTTTGTACCCTTCATCCAATGCTATCAGGGCTTCTTGGAAGGATCTTAAGGTATTCAATTCAATTTCAGCGGCCTTCAGGTCTTCGGTATGTATGGCACCCATCGCACGGGTGAAGTGCAGATTGGCTTTTTGCCATGGGAACGATTCCCAGTGTAATCCAAGGTTTTTGGGTAACTCAAGAGTAGCTGCGGCCTCCCAATTTTTATTCTCCATGGCAATGCGGGCGGGTATCGCGGTAGCGGTATATGCAATACTCAAATTGACCGGAAAAACCTCCTTAAACGATTTTAAATAAGTGTACAGTTCCTGGGCGTTGGTATTGTCCCCAATTTGCAGATATGAATAAACAAGGTATCCCATCGCGTGTACTTCCCCTTCCCAATGCGATCCTGGGGCAGTACTCTCAGCATAACATACGGCAGATGCAGCTGATTTGATATTGGTATGTATTGATTCTTCCCAAAGTCCCAAACGCGTAAAGATATGCGAAGGCATATGTTGGGCATGTGCGGAATTAGGGGCTATTTCGGCATATCTTCTGGCGGTTTGTAAGCCTAATTCGGCAAGTTCTGGGTAATCATACGAATGAATGATATAATGGGCTATTCCTGGATGATTGGGTTCTTTTTCAAACAAAACTTCCAATATTTTACCTGCTTCCCGCTGTATTTTGTAGGTCTTGTCAGTTGGTACTGCCGATGCCCGAAGGGCCAAGGCATAGAAAACGGCTATTTCAGTATCATCGGGATTGGCTTGGTACATTTCCTTCATTTTTTGTGCATAGCGGTTTTTTCTGGTCTGGTTGTCGACGGTTTCCCAATCTTCATAAAACGCACCGATGGCTGCCAAATACTGCTCGGCCTTTGTTGATTTGGATAGTTTTTTCGCAACATTCAATAAGCGGCTTCCCTTTATGAGAATTTCGTTTGGGGGTGGTGCCCACAATCCGTGATAAATACTCATGGCCACACCCCAATAGGCCATTGCACATTCCGGGTCTTGGTCAATAACTTGAACAAACGCTTTTTCAGCCTCAATATATTCAAAGGAATGTAACAGGGCGATCGCCAGATTAAAGGTTGCCTTAGTCTCATAACTGCAGGATTCCGAAAAACTAACATCGCCGAATTCGCCATTTCCACATAGCTGAAGGTCGCCTCTAATCAGATCCAAGGAAGCTAAATCTGGCGCTGATTTGTTTTTGCACCCTAAAATGAAGCACAACACAAGTATTAACGAGTATTTGAGGAAAATTTCCATAGTTTCTCTTTTAGTTTTTCAATGGAATTTCTTCCATGAATTTTTGATGTGTTTTTCGCCCTTCCCTAACTACAATTTCAATAATCTCCCCAATATCTTTTTTAGAAGTTCTAAAGTTTACGATACAACCTCGTAAACCGTATTTTCCATTAACAATGGCATTGGACAAAAAGACCTCTCCTCCATGTTGTAGTTTATCTACCAAGGATTCATTCAGTTCGTTCAAATAGGTTTCCTTGTCTTTTGGGTTATCTGGGATAAGGTCTTTCGGAACAAATCTAAACGTAGTAATACTCAAGTTCTGGGTCATTGCTTCCAATTCTGGATGCTTTTTGGCCAGATCGAACATATACTGGGATAGTTGGATATCGTCGGCAATCATCCTTTGATAACCTTCCCTACCCAATTGCTGTAATGCCATCCAAACTTTCAAAGCCCTAAATCCACGGGAATTTTGTAATCCATATTCATAAAAATTCAGCGACTGTCCTTCTTCGTCCTTACTGAAATTGTAATATTCCGGATGGGCACTGTAGGTGTCTGTCAGGTGCTTGGGGTTTTTAACCAATGTACAACCGGCTTCTAACGGTGCATACAGCCATTTGTGGGGGTCCAGTGCTATGGAATCCGCTTCTTCAATCCCTTTAAATATATTTTTCAATTCGGGGATAATCGCTGCGGGTGCGCCATAGGCACCATCAATATGGAACCATAAATTGTGTTTTTTACAGATTGCTGAAATCTCTTGTAGATTATCGACTACACCGGTACTGACATCACCGGCCGTACCTACGACAAGGAAAGGTTGAAATCCGTTATTTATATCTTGTTCTATGGTCTGTGCCAGAATTTCATTGTTCATTCGGTTTTCCGGATTTGTGGGAATCCATCGTACCGATTTTGAACCATGACCAAAGAGTATGGCAGCCTTTTCGACCCATGCATGGGTGGTTTTTGAGCAATAGGTAAGCAGCTTCGAATGGGAATTAAAGAGTCCGTCTTCTTTTAAGGCCATATCGGCCTTTGCTGTTCTTGCCACCAGGAAAGCGTTGAAGTTCGCCATATTGCCGCCACTGACGAGGATACCTCCGTAGTCAGAAGAAACCCCTATGAACTGGCATAACCATTTTATCGTTTGTTTTTCGATTTCAGTGGCCATTGGACTTAGGATTTGGGCACCTACGTTTTGATTGACCGCAGTTGCAAGCATATCCGCTAAGATTCCGATAGGGGCAGGGGAAGAGGTAATATATCCTAGGAATTTGGGATGTCCGTTGAACAGGGAATGTTCGAGTAATAGTTCAGTTGACCTGTTCAATATCTCTTGGGCGGTTTTACCTTGTTCGGGAAAATTGGAATCCCCTAATGCCCTTTGAACCTGCAAGGGGGATTCACCCTTGGTAACCGGATATTCATCAATATTTTCCATAAACCTAGCGATGGTATCCACCAATTGATATCCCAATTTTTTGAATTCCTCCCTTTCGATATGCATTGGTGTTTTTCTCATTTTTGCATTTTAAAAATAGTATTGAGGTCAGTGGATAAATATATGCCAAAACAACATCATATGATATTGGCTATCAATGTTTAAAAAATACCTTTCTGTCCGTTCGAGCGCAGTCGAGAACTTTTTAGTTGCACCACATAGGTTTCGACTTCGCTCAACCTGATAGTCCTAACAAAATTTGCGAAATCGAATAAGTAACTATCTGCTAACCTATAAAAAAGTAATAGGGGAGTCTTCATTCGGATAACTCGGCCATCCTTTTTCCCACATGGGTAAGTACTTCGTTTAGTTCTTTGGTCGGACTGAATTCAAGCAGTTTTAGATTTTCTTTTACAATGGCCGTATGGCCCGCTGGCCAGTAGTAGACATCACCTGCGGTGACCAATTCTTCTTTTCCGTCATCGTAAATGATCAGCATTTTTCCTTCTATGACATAGCCCCAATGGGGACAATGGCAACTGTCGTGATTCAACCCCTTTAACAAAGGTGTGAAATCGGTCCCTGCGGGTAGTTCATTGAACCCTATGGTGATGCCACCACAATCGGATTGGGCACGCATATGCAAATTTCCGTCCTGCATTGTGGTTGGAAGATCTTCTTTTTTGATTTTCATGATTTTATTTTTATAAGTTAAACAATAAATCCCAAGGGTTGGAATACCACCTGTTTTAAATTTTGGATACTGCTTATTCCGCCGTTGTGGGGTCAATGATTGTGGCTACTTGGCTCACTGAATTTGCAGGGAACCCTCCTTGTTTTGCGTGTTCACGAACCATCTCTTCATTGGGTGCATTGTAAATACAGTAGATTTTGTCTGAAGTCACATAACTGTGTACCCACTGGATCTGTGGTCCCATATTACTTAGGACTCCACAAGATGTCTGTGAGATACCCTTTAATTGTTCTTCAGTTAAATTTCCGGCTCCAGGGATCTCCCTTTCGATTATATATTTTGGCATAATTTTTAAATTAGTTTTCCTACTCGTATGGCTTTTCGGTGTCGCCCCGTTTTTAGGAATGGTCGCTGGTCTCCACTTTCATATTTTAAACTTTTATGGTGTATCGCCAAGATTGTATTGATAAAGGTTTTGTTTTAAGGTTTCCTTTATAGAAATCACTATTAAACCTTTTGGGGACTATTTGTGTTTTCTACGTTAACGATTTTTGAAAAAGGAACGATCATAGGTACCTGTTTTTGATATTCTACGTATTCTTTGCCAATTATCTTTTTCAAATCTTTTTCTTCTAAAAATTTGATTGCTATCAAAATATATGCAGTAGTGACTACTGTGAACAACAAATGTCCAAGTGTCATGGTCGGTGCTGCCCAAAAAGCAATGATAAAGCCTAACATAATTGGATGTCTTACGATTTTATAGAACCAATTCGTCTGGAATTTTGGATACGTTAATTTTTGATCTTTGAAATTCTCATAGATCTGTGTAAGACCAAAAAGCTCAAAATGACTGATCATAAAAGTGGACAGGAATACCACCAACCAACCTAAAAAGAAAACTACGGTCAATAGCATAGCGATTGCACCATCTGTTTCCCATACAATAGTCGTCATGGGTTGCCATTTCCAGTAAATTAGTAAGAGTGCTAGGCTCGATAATAGAATATAAGTACTTCTCTCAATAGCTGGATTGATAAACCGTTTGATCCATTTTTTAAAAGCAGGTCGAGCCATAATGCTATGCTGCATCGCGAATATGCTAAGAAGTCCAATATTGATTAAAATGGATTGCATTAAGGGTGCCTCCTCACCCGAATCTATGGATTTAGGCACCATCAAATTGCCTACAAAGCCGATGGCATATAAAAAGGCGATTAAAAAAATAACATAGGCGGCAATCCCGTAAAGGAGAACAAGTACTTTTTTCATTTTATTAGGTTTAAGGTTATTGAAAAATAAATGGTTATGCCTTTTGTAAAGGCATGGATTGGCCCACTAGGGAGAAATTGCGGACTCAATGATCAAATTGGAATACAATAGTAGTTTATCGATAAAGGATAAGCATTCACTATTTGTGCAAATACTAGTAGTATTAGTGAATGGGATCCGTAAGAATGCAAATTGCAAACTTCTAAGGGTAGGCCATGGGATTGTTGGTCTAACTTAACACGCGTAGCAAAGACCAACCGGTTTCTGTGCCAGCACGTCTTTGCACCCACTAATTTTTTGCTTTATTGTTTAGATTTGTTGCTAAATTTGAGGTTTGATCTACTCTAACATAGCCTTCAATCCTTACTTTGCGATAGCCGCCTGCCTCGGCCACATCCATGCCTTGTTTGGTTGCCGTGACAAAATTATCCTTACGGACATCATGATAATACAGCCAAAGGGGTTTGTATAAGTGCTTGTATTTTGTTTTGACCGTACTTAAAACATACCCTTCAATTCCTGCTTTGCGATACCCTCCTGCTTCCGCAGCCCTAATACCCTCGGTGGAGGCCGTCGTAAAATTATCCTTCCGGGTGTTATTGTAATACAAGTAAAGTGGTACGGCCGTACCCTCAGTGGATGTAGGTTTGTTCAACACATAACCATCTACTCGAACAAATCGGTAATTCCCGTTCAAGGCATTGTTTTTACCCGCAATACTCGCTGTACTGAAGTTGTCTTTTCGTGTACCGTTCCAATAATGCTCTAAAGGTTTGGTGTAACTGTCTTTTGGTGGGGGAGAGTAGGCAGCTTCCTTTAATTTAAACTGTTGCGCCGGGCCTCCTTTTGTAGCCGCTACCCTGATATTGGTTCCATTGTCCTTAAGTCCCCCTTCTACATCTAAATTCAAGTCACCTAATTTTGAACGGATATAATAGTTGCCACTTCCTGCATCTATTAATTGCCATTTTTGGGCATCTGTACCATTTTTTGGGTATTGCCATACATTTGTCGGGGCCGAGGCATTGCCACCCTCAACATCCAGTACCAGGTTACTTCCCAAATTTTGGATATAGTAATAACCATTTCCCGCGTTCAACAAACGGAATTTTTGTGAATCTTTATGGTTCAGTTCATATTGCAGCACATTGGCTTTAGGGTTTAAGCGACCCCCGTGGATATTCACAACTTTTCCACTATGCCTTACCACCAAATACCAAGGCCTATTGGTTAAATTTTCAGGGACTTTAACTTTATACAATTCATTGATTGCCATTTTATCTCCCGAGCTCATGCCGCTCCGTTGACCAAAAGAGGTGCATTTTGTACTCGTGATGGTTGGTAAAATACTTTTGCTAAAAGCGTAAGGCGGATAATGCATGATGGAATTACAGTCATATTGCCCAATATCAATGCCATCAGAAATATGTCTTTCAAAATTGTTTTTTTTGTCCGGTTTTATATTCTCCCATAGTATGGTGACATGTTCATTCCGGTCTTCGCGAGACTGTTCGTGCCATAATCCTGCAGTGTGCAGAATTTCATGGACAATACTGCCAAAACCACAAGCCCCTATATTGATGCTTTGCTTTCCGCCACATCGGCCTATTCTGGACCAACAACCATCTCCTGTAATGAATGTGACATAATCATTTTCATTGGTGCGTGAAACTAATTTAAGGTTGGTTTGTTCATGAATATGTTGAATGGCCTGTAGGATTAATTCACTTTGGGGATGTCCACTTTCAATGGTAAAGGGAATTATGCCATCTCTCCAACGATACGTATCACCATCAATGACAACGGCAAATTGATTTTCACCGGAATATAGAAGGCTTGGCCCTAATACGATATCACCTTCCATGACCGCCATACCATCTACAAATTCCATAGCGACCAGTTTAGACGCTTGGTGAAAAGGTAAATATGCATTGACTTTTTTCTCTATCCGTTCTGTACTTTTCGGATGAAACATTTCGATTTCCGATTTTTCGGCTTTTTTCTTGTTTCTATGGTCACGTACAATTTGCGCTTGAATGGGCAAACTGAATACTAAGCTGAGAATGCCTATGGTCAAACAGATTAGGTTTCTTTTAGATTTTATTTTCAGTGTCATAACTTTATTTTTTAGAATTATTTTAATCTTGCCTTCAATTCCCATATAAAGGGACTCTAATTGATTTAAGATCATAATGTTTTAACCAAAATTCATCACTACTAGTGGCATCGCTGTTCAATAGGATAGCATGTAGTTTCCCCTTGATTCCTGGCGCGTTTAAGTTGTCTAAATCCCAGTAGGTAAGACCTTCCGGTTCTTCCATATTATAACCTGGATTAAATTCATATTTAAAGACTCCGCTGGTTTCCGATTTTAGTGCCTTTCTTCTAGTTTTAAAATTGAAAACCCATATACCCCCATCTTTTTTATTGAAATCAGTGCCTTTACCATTTATGATGAACAGAAATTTACCGTCATCTGAAAATTCCCCACCCTGCATATATCCTTTTATGGTAATAATATTTCCATTCTCATCCAACAAATCTTTAGAACCACTATACTTTAGCCATTTCCTATTCTCTTTCAAAGCTTCTAAATCCATGGTATAGACCAGTAATTTATTGTCGATATTCATACTATTGTTAGACGTATACAACATGCCATTTTGAGGGTGTATAGCGCACCAACCAGCTTTGGTCTGGGCTGGTAAAGCCCCTGAACCAACATAAGATAAATCAGAGGCCCTAAATACAGCAATTAATGGATTCGTTCCGTTCTTAGGACTGTCTACTTCAATACCTACATAACTAACTGCTTTCCTATAACTATTGTGCTCAGCTTCCAAAGGGATAAACAAAAAACCCTTATGTTCGACCAGATCGCCAAAATGGTTATAACCTAGTTTTTTTAATACGTTTGGAATTGATACGGTTTTGACTCCAGAAGGC
The DNA here is from genome assembly GCF_014596745.1 of Maribacter aquimaris. Taxonomy (GTDB): domain Bacteria; phylum Bacteroidota; class Bacteroidia; order Flavobacteriales; family Flavobacteriaceae; genus Maribacter_A; species Maribacter_A aquimaris. The sequence continues at coordinate 154,358 of NZ_JABTCF010000009.1, read as the reverse complement.
AAATTATTTCGACTTACATGTTTGTTCAGGTCGTGTGATATAGGAAACTTCCACAACCGCTCCTTTTGCGTAAAAAACCAATTAGTATCATCATGGCCAACACCTTGCAGTTTGTCACTCCAACCATTTCCTCGATCGCTTGGATAATTATTCAAGTACCTTGCACTTAATGCTGTTGTAATTTCTATTTGATGGTTGTCGTCTAAAGCGTTTAAAATATAACCTTCGACCCTTACCTTTCGATATCCTCCTGCTTCTGCTACGCTCATACCCTCTGCTGTAGCAATTGTGAAATTGTCTTTTCGGGTGTCATGGTAATACAACCAAAGCGGCTTGTATAAATGTTGATAATTTGGTTTTACATTTTTTAGAATATACCCTTGGACTCTTACTTTTTTATATCCCGCCGCTTTAGCAGCTTTAATTCCCTCTGGGGAAGCCGTTGAAAAATTATCCTCAAGAGTTTTATTATAGTACAAGTAAAGGGGTATAGCTTGTCCTTCTATGCTAGAAGCTTTTTCCAAGACATATCCATCTTGTCGCACAAAACGATAGTCCGCGCCCAATGCCCCATTCTTACCTTCGATTGTTGCAGTAAGCTGGTTGTCCTTTCTACTATCATTCCAATAATGGTTTAAGGGTTTAAAGGTGGTTTGATTTCTGTGGTCACGTACGACGGTTTTTTTCGTTTTATTTCTATGGTCGCGGACAGTTTGCGCCTGAACGGGCCAAATGCAAACCGTTGTAAAAAACACGATAAATGGGTAAATCGGGTTCTTTATAAACTTCAATATCGTTGCTGTCTTCATGATACTTGACTTTAAATTTATTTGTTCTAAAATTTTAATAAAGTCCCCTTATCAAAATGCAGGTAATGGACCTACACGTATTTAATTGGGGTTAAACCGGTTCGTGCTATCCAACTTTGAGCTATTTGGATAGGGTATGGGAATTGGCCCTGACGGTGAAGGGGTTGGTGCCGATTGTCCTTGTTTTTGGGCATTGTAATCTGTTGAACAATCAACCGTTTCGCAAATCGTCCAGCAATCTTGTACGCCGCCATCTGCCGTATTAAAACAGAGTTCTGTACAAGTAAAGCAAGACTTGTTATTGTCAGTTTCTGAAAAAAGTAATGTATTGGAGGACCCGTCATTGGCCCCTTCAAATCGAATGATCTTTCCTTTTTGTACAATGGCATATAAGGTGTGGCCAGACTTCAATCCATAAATCGAATTCACCCCGTCCTTCAATGCTTGGGTTACGCTGATTGTAGGTACCTTACCTGTATATTTAAATGTGGGATATGCTTTTTTAACCTCTGTTCTTTTACCAAAAATGGCATCGGCTTCATCAAAATAGACTATTTGGCTATTGACAGAGGCCTTCTTATTTGTTCGATGATCGCGTGTATCCTGGGCGAGTACAGGGGAAAGATAAACGGATATCAAAAGGCATATAATTAAGTAAATGAAATTTCTTTTACGCCCTTCTGTGATATCCGTATACATGATTTTTGATTTATATGATTTTGAAATGGTATTGTTTTAAAGATCATTCTGTCCCTTCATTTAATCACACCCTTCTCCAGGATCTGTTAATATGGTGAGTATACCACCGTTTGTTGTTTGCATATCACAAACTTCTTGCGGTAAACTTGTAATGGGGTTATTGGTTATACTCAGTAAGGCTAAATTGTTTAGCTGTCCTAACTCTGGCGGTACCGTATTGAGTTGGTTACTGGCCAAAGTCAAAACGGCTAAAGTTTCTATACTACCAAGGGATGCGGGTAGGCTTTCTAGATTATTGCTGTTTGCATCCAAAGTCTCCAAGGAATTAATACGGTTGATGTTTTTAGGTATTCTTGTCAGGTTTTTATTGTTCATGGTAATGGTTTTAGGGTTACCATTGGCATGAAAAGTAACTTCGGGAAAATTATCAACGCCCCACCCCAACGTATTACCAGGGTTGGCACTATAAATACTGATGAGGGCATCTTTTTGGGAGGTAGTTTCGTACGGAATCGTATTATCTGAAAAAACAATAAGACTTCGCAATTCGACTAAATAAGAGATAGACTCAGGTAATGTGGATATACTATTTATTTGAGTCAAATTTAACTTTTCCAATTTACCAAGAAAGCCTATTTCCGGAGGTAAGGAAGTAAGTTGGGTATTATAAACCTCCAATTCTGTTAAATTTCTTAATTGTCCTATTTCTGGAGGAAGGTAAGTAAGCGGGCCATTGGCTGAATATAACCAAGTTAAATTAATCAATTGTCCTATTTCCGGAGGTAATTCAGTATGTTGGTTACTACCTATAAGTAACGTTTTTAATTTTGTCAAGAGCCCTATTTCTGGGGGTATTTCAGTAAGTTCGTTAACATCTAACCTTAATTGTTCCAAATTGGTTAATTGTCCTATTTCCGCGGGTAATGAAGTAATTTGGTTCGAGTGTAAATACAATTTCTCCAATTTTTTTAATTTCCCAATTTCTGGAGGTATTGAGGAGAGATTATTAACACCTATTCCCAAAAATTTTAAATTAGTTAATAGTCCTATTTCCGGAGGTAGTTGTGAAAAATCACATCCATATAAGCTCAGTTCTATTAAATTAGTTAATTGCCCTATTTCAGGAATTAACGTTGTAAGTGGGTTTCGATTTAGTTTTAGAAATTCCAAACTAGTTAATTGCCCTATTTCTACAGGGATGACGGAGATAGCACCTCCGTCTAAGGTCAAGTCAATAATTTCGCCTTGGGTATTTAAAGTAATCCCGTCTATATCTCCTAAATTCTCTGTTAAATTAAGATCCCAGGTAAGTGTATTTCCAGGGTTGGCATCCAAAATGGCCTGTAAGATTTCGCGTTGGGTTAAAAGTGCGGTAATGGTAACGGTATATACCGTGGTACTACCGTCTTCAGCAGTCACCGTATATGCTAAGGGGTCGGTAAAGTCCTGCGCTGTATCAAGGTCTAGGGTTGCGAGTTCAGAAATTTTCACTTCTGGTAAGAGTCCTGAAAGGTCAGTACCCGGTGGCATGGCAGCTGTAATGGTCCTATTCTCTTCATCAATGGTTGCCACCACGTTTACCTCTATAGGGTTATTGGTCAATAGAAATACAAAACTGGTGATTTCTTTAGCTTCGCTCAGTTCTGGTTCTTCTTTTGGGGTTGCTATAACGACAGGATCTTGGGCATCATCTTTGCTACAGCCCATAGTAAATGTTACTAAAAGGAGTACGATGATAAGCTTTGTTATAAAAGTGTTTTTATAAACGGTTTTAAGTGTTTTCATAACTATTGTTTTAAAACTTTTTATAATTTGAAAAAAAGGTTTTTAGTCACAACCCTTCCCAGGATCTGTTAAAATTGTAAGTATGCCACCATTCGATATTTGCTGATCACAAACTTCTTGGGGTATGCTACTTATAGGGTTGTTGGTTAAACTCAATAGGGCTAAATTGGTTAACTGCCCTAATTCTGGCGGAACCGTATTGAGTTGGTTACTGGCCAAAGTCAAAACGGCTAAGGTTTCTAGACTACCAAGGGATGGGGGTAAGCTTTCTAGATTATTGCTATTTGCATCCAAAGTCTCCAAGGAATTAATACGGTTGATGTTTTCAGGTATTCTTGTCAGGTTTTTATTGTTCATGGTAATGGTTTTAGGGTTACCATTGTCATGAAATGTAACTTCAGGATAGTGGTCCACACTCCACCCCAAGGTATTTCCGGGGTTAGCAGTGTAAATTCCAATGAGTGCGTCTAATGGAGTGTCATTTCCCAATTGGACCAGATCATGGGTGATGGTCATTGTAGGATTATGAAAATTCTTAATATAATAAACCGATAATGGTAAGGCAGTTATGTTGTTCTCGGATAAACGCAATATGTTTAAGTTTATGAGAAACCCTATTTCAGGAGGAACAGAAGTAAGTTGATTATTGTTTAAGGATAAAATTTCAAGATGTACCAATTTCCCCAATTCCTTAGGGATCGTAGTAAGTTCATTACCAGTCAAGAAGAACCTTTCTAAATGAACCAGCTGTTCAATTTCTTGGGGAACCGATATAATATCATTGATACTCAAATCCAATACGGTCAAATTTACCAATGAACATATTTCAACAGGTAACTCGGTCAATAGGTTGCTGGATAGGGTAAGTTGTTTGAGATTTACCATTTCACCCATACTTGGAGGTATAGCGGTGAGCCGGTTGCCCCCTAAATAAAGTATTTCCAGGTTTTTTAACTTGTTGATTTCATCAGGTAATGTTGTCAGTGTGTTTCCATCAAGACCTAAAAACAATAAAGAACTTAAATTGCCAATTTCCTTGGGTAAGGACGTAATAAAGTTATCATGTAGATGCAATTCTTCCAAGTTGGTTAATTGCCCTATTTCACTTGGTAATTCCCTGAGTTCGGATTCGCCAAGGTATAAATAGGTTAATTCGGTTAATAGGCCAATTTCCTTGGGTAAAGCAGTTATGCCTAATTCTCCAAGGGTTAAACGAGTGATTTTGTCTTCTGTATTTGTAACTACGCCATCAAGATCATTTAAATCATCGGTATTCAATAAATCCCAGGAAATGGTATTGCCGGGGTTGACATCTAGAATGGCCTGTAAAATCTGACGTTGTGTTAATGGGAAATGAACAGTTATCGTATAAGTGGCCGTAGACCCATCTTCGGCGGTAACCACGTATATAACAGGCTGGGTAAAGTTTTGGGCCGTGGTTTTATCAATAGTGGCCCCCTTTGATATTTTAATTTCGGGAAGTAGGCTTGAAACGTCCGCATCTGGTGGTACGGTGACATCGACCGTTTTATTTTCTTTATCTATGGTTGCCACCAAATCGGTTTGGAAAAAGGTGTTGGCAGATCGAAAAACAAAACTGGTGATTTGTTTCTCGCTGCTTTTTGCAATTTCCTTAGAGCCTGAGTCGTCATCTTTGCTGCACCCCGTTAAACCAATCATAAGAAATAGAAGGATAATAATGATAACCTCTATGTTTACCTTAAAGCCTGTTTGTATGGTTTTCATGACTCTTTTTTTAAAAATTAAGCTTGATTTTGTTGATTTCCAGTTGTTGCAGAGCTCTTCGATACGTATTGATCAATAGCCCATGTGTTAGTTAAAAGAGCGGAACCAGTTGCCCCACCTATTACCATATTTTGTTATTGAATGAGGTAGGGGTGTACTCTAGTCTTCCGGTAAATGGCCCTTCTTTAGTTTTATTCATTCTTTAAAGGAGAATGATGCTCATGTGCCATTTTCCATCCATCTGTAGTTTTGACAAAGAGTAGCGTAATTTGGTCGTTGACTACAACAAGGTCTTTCCCGAATTTTAGATGAAAATCAGAATGGAAAGTTAGGTTGGCGACATCGCCATAAACTGCAATTTGAAGATCTTTCGCATCGAACTTTACAACTTCACTTACAGAACCGAAAATATTGCGTTCGTGAGTTTCATTTGCTTCCGATCCATTTCTAGGCTCACCATTTTTAAATTCCGTAAACTTTGGGCCATAGGCATGGAATGCAATTAGTTTGTCTAAATCCTTATCTTTAATACTCTGTGCTATGGCGCCGAAAGTTTCCATTACCTCCTGTTTAGCTTCTGGAAATTCATCATTTATTAAGTCTGTTTGAGCTTTGCAATTTGTAAATGCAAAACCAATAATTATAAGTAATGAATATGTTAATCTTGTTTTCATAATATTTGTTTTTAATAAGTTCGATTTATTGAAATATGACTTGAAAGCGTTAGTGTAAAAATTCCTGGTATTAAACTTTATTTTTCGAAACCAAAATGTTCAATTACCTCTTCATAGGTAAGTTTATAATAGTCAGTAGACGAGGATTTACAGGAAGTTCCTGAAGGAATTATGATATATCGAAATTGATTTCCTCTTATAGCGTATTACTGATATTCAATTAGATTGGTCCCATGGGTAGATTCGAGAATTATGAACATACCGTCATCTTTGCTAAAGCCGGTTAGTACAACTGCAAATAATAAGTAAATGATAAGGTTGATTTTGGGCGTTCTTTTCCGAAGTGTTTTAATTGTATTCATATGTTTTATTTTTAGAGTGAAGAGAAGTATTCATATTAGACAACTGTGTCCATACATTTTGATAAAATGCCCATTATGTTTTAATTCTTACAAACCCCATAATACTCGCAGACAGCATAATAATCATGAATATCAACCTGTGCTTTACTTAGTTCATCAAGAATAGCTTCTTTGCCATTTTTAGGTAAAAATGTTTTTCCACTTCCATTGCCAGTTATGGTAGTAGTGTTACTAGGTTGGATTATGACAACTCTGTAAGCATGTATAGAATTCAAAAGAACATCACCATCAAAGCCAACTTGTCTATTGCCTTCGTCATAGACTTGAAAAGAATAAGATCCAATCTGATAAAATCCTCCTATAATTTGATTAGTACCATTGTGATATGGCATTTGAATGGCAGCCAAGGAACCCTCACCTGGTTGAACGAAGCCTAAAACCACCCCATCATCAAAAATATTTTTGGTAATTTCAGGTATCATTAAAGTTAATCTGCCATTATTCCCTATGGCATTTTTAAATACAAAGGTTTGAACATTGGCATTTCCATCTTCGCCGTTAATTCCGTCAACACCATCAGTACCTGCTGGGCCGATTGGTCCTACATCCCCATCTTTGGAACAAGAAGAAAATACCAAGGCGAAAATCAGTATCCCGTAGGTAAAAAATTTCATTGTAGATTTCATAACTATTCGATTTAATTATGATACAATGATATGGTGCTTTCCAAAAAATGGCATTTACCATTTTTTCAATCACTTGAAGTATTTGGGAATTGGGAAGAAAAATCAAGCACTATTATTGCATAGCATGCAATAGCACATGTTTAAATACTTGATTATTAATTATTTATTAAAATCACTAGGTGTAATCCCAAACTCTTCCTTAAAGGCTCTACTAAACCAGGAGGGATCGTTAAAACCGGTCTCATAGGCGATTTCGGAGATGGTTTTATCGGTAGTCTCGATCAACTCCTTGGCTTTTTGAAGACGAACGGAACGAATAAAAACCGCTGTGGATCTGTCGGTAATGGCTTTTAATTTTCTATAGGTCTGGGATTCGCTTAAATGTATTTCTTGGGCCAATTGTGCGGGACCAAAATTAGTGTCATCCAAATGCTCATGAATGATCTTTATGACGTGTTGTAAAAATTTGGTTTGTGGATTTTTAACTTTATCCTTTAACAGGGAGGCCAATCCGTTTTTCTCCAATTTACCGATCAATTTTTTACGCACCAAAATCAATTGATCTAACCGCGTAAACAATTCTTCTCTAATAAAAGGCTTTGCCAAATAGGCGTCCGCACCATGGGTAAGGCCCGTAAGTCTATCTTTAGTGGTGACCTTTGCCGTTAAGAGAATTATAGGGATATGATCGGTGCGTTCATCAGCCTTTAGGGTGGCACACACTTCATAACCATCCTTGCCAGGCATCATTACATCAGAAATGATAATATTGGGGATGCGCTCCATGGCCATTTTTATTCCAGCATCACCATTTTTTGCATGAATCGTCTGATAGTTGCTTTTTAGGCAGGTTTCGAGATAATGGGCAACATCGTCATTATCTTCGATAATAAGTACAAGAGGAAATTCGGACGACTTTTCGGAAAGATCGATTTGTTCTTTTTGATTTGGAAATGGAATCTTAAGGGGTGCCGCAATCGTTATGTTGGCATCATCAGTTTTAGTTGCAGCATTGGTTATGGGTAATTGTACGCTAAAAGTACTCCCTTTTCCTAGGGTGCTTTCTACTCCAATGGTCCCGTTCATCAATTCCACAAATTCCTTGGTTAAGGAAAGTCCTATGCCCGTCCCTTCCTGTTTATACATGGATTCATTGTTTACCTGATAAAAACGGTCGAATAAATGGGCCATATCATCTTTGGCCAGCCCCAGACCGTTGTCTTGCACTTTTATGGTAAATAATTCGTTATCCGTTATTTTGCTTTTGTTCAAATGGACGACGATTTTGCCATGGGCCGGAGTGAATTTTATGGCGTTTGAAAGTAGATTTGAAATGATCGAAGCTACTTTGTTTACATCAATATCCATTTCCAAAGTCTCGATTTCCGAGTAAACCGTAAGATTGATATGCTTCGACTGCGCCAAAGAATGAAAACTCTCACTCAAATATTTTACAAACGGGATGACATCGGTCTGCACCAAATTCAATTCCATATTCCCACTCTCTATCTTTGCAAGGTCCAATAACTCATTCACCAGATGCAAAAGGTTATTGCCATTGCGGCGGATCATTTCCAAGGATTTTTCAGCCCCTTCAAAACTCTTGTGTTTCACGTTGGTATCCAAGGTGTCAGCCATTCCCAGGATAACGGTCAATGGAGTACGGAACTCGTGGGTGATATTATCGTATAAACTGTTTTTAAACTCATTCAACTCCTTTAATCGTGTGCTTTCTGCCACTGCCATTCTCTTTGAAAGTTGAAAGCGGTAAAACCTATCGGCAAAGGCCACGGCAATCCCAATATAAACGATATAGGCCCACCAAGTGGCCCACCATGGCGGCAAGATGTCAAGGTTCATTTGCAAAGGTGCCTGTGCCCATTCCTTGCCACGGGAAAAACCATTTACCAACAAAGTATAGTTGCCGGCAGGATGGTTCAAAAATTGAATTTCAGGTTCCTTTAGAAAAATCCATTCCGTATCGGTAGGCAATAATTTATAACCATACTCCACATTTTTATTGATTCTGTAATCTATGGAGGAAAACTGAAGAAAAAACGGAAATTCATTATGCTTGAATTTAAGATGCGTAGTTTCTTTTAAACCTTGGTTCAAAATTGCATTTACTTCTTTTTTGATCTTTACGGTTTTACCTTTTACAAGTAAATCTGAAAAGTACAAATGTTGTGGTTTATCTATTTCTTTTAGATCGTTAGGGTGAAAATAGGTAACGCCTCCAATCCCTCCAAAGTAGATAGTGCCATTAGGGTCTATAAACCGGGCATGAATATCAAACTCCTTACTTTGAATGCCATCTTCTATATTGAATTGTTTAAAGGAATCGCTGTCCGGATTGTACTTTATCAAGCCATCATTGGTTCCTAGCCATAAATCACCGTTTTGGTCATGTTGAATGCTATATACGACATCATTGCTAAACTGCTTTTGCTGTGTCCAGGATTTAAACTTGCCATTGCCAAGGTATTGGCTAAAACCACTACGGGTGCCTAGCCATATACGATCTTTCTTATCGATGAGAATATCATATACCGAATTGTGAACCAGGGAAGAAGGGTCATTCTCCTTCTTGGAAAAATTGGTGAAAACCGGGTTTTGGTAATCCACATTGTCAAAGCTTAGCCTGGAGAGTCCAGATTGCGTCCCAATCCATAGGTTATTTTCCTTATCGACTGTTATACAATCCGAAAAGTCATTATATAGGGAGTTTTTGTCCGAAACTTTGTTTTTGTACCTAAAGATCTTAAAGTTCGTCTCATCGGAATATTCCAAACGAAAAATACCATGGCCATAGGTTGCCCCCCAAAGATTGTTATTGTGGTCCAATACAAGATCTTTTAAAAAATCACCATTTATGGAATTGTCATTCCCCGGGTCGTATTGGAACACTACGAATTTTGGGTTATGGGGATTGAATGTTTTTAAATCGATCATATTAATGCCCCTAGTGGTCGCAATCCACAATCGTTGATTGGTGTCATCCTTGACAATAGCCCTCACTACTGTACCGGTGAACCCATTGGGGGTGTTCTTGTTGAATTTGAAATAGTAGGGCCGACCCTTTCTGATGAGGTTTAATCCGCCGTCCGACGTCCCGACCCACAGGTCATCATTCTCTTTATAAATGGAAAAAATAACATTGTCATTCAACAAATGGTCACCTCTTTGGTTTTTAGAGATATTCTTGAAAGGGGGGGCGGCTAAATCGATTAAATTAGGGTAGTTGGCAGTGCCCACCAAAATCTGGTTCTTGGAGATTTTCAATAGGGCCTGAACGGTGCCATTACTAAGTCCGTTTGTCTTATCCTCCGAATAAAGAATCTTCTTTAAGATACGCTGGTTGACCCAATCGAAAAGATAAATGCCATTTCCTGTTCCTATCCAAACACTCTGCCCATCATTTTTTAAAAAAGCCAAGACATGTTTGGTAGGTAATTCCATTCCTGAACTTAGATCGTATATTTCAGTCTGTTGATTTGCGATATCGTGAATATGTAAGCCAAAGTCCCCGCCAATCAGGAGTTGGTTTTCCGTAGGGTAAAATGCCTGTGCGTTGCCTTGGACCTGTGTAATGGGTCTGGCATTCGATTTAATCTCCGAAGTAGGGTCTATTTTGTAAATATACCCCTGGGTATCACCAACCCATAGGGTGTTTTTGTCATCAATAAGCAAACCGGATATTTCTTTTTCAAGGAAATGGTCTTGTACGAGATTGCCATTACTTGTATACCCTAATTTGTAGAGTCCGGACAATCGGGAAGCTACCCAAATATTTTTCCGATCATCTTCAGCCAAGCCAGATATAATCTCATTAACGTGGGGGGATGCTTCTAATTCTATTCGATGGAAAACTTCCAGTTTTGGGTCGTAAAAATTCAATCCGTTGCCTATCGTTCCCACCCAAATTTTACCATCCGAATCTTCAAGGAGTTTGTTGGTGAGGTTCCCGGAAAGCGTTAACGAATCTTTTTTATCATATTTGTATTGTTCAAATTTGTTTCCATCAAACTTATTTAACCCGTCTTGTGTTGCAATCCATACAAATCCCGAGCTATCGAGTAATAGATCATTTGAGGAAACCTGTGAAAGTCCATCTTCCAGGGTATAGAACCTAATTTGTGGGGCGTTTGTTTCTTGGGAAAAAACACAACAATAGGGGAGGAGTAGCAATAAAAAATTGCAGATAGGAACTTTAAGACTACTTACTGTTCGCATCCCTAATTCTTAGTTGATAATATTTGTAGAATCCATCCCAAAATCCAAAACGGATGATGGCTGTTGAAATTTGCAATTATCTAAGATAAGCAAACAGGATGTATATGAACGGAATTCTGTGTAAATAGAACAAAAATAAACCTTATCGGCAATTACTGCCCTATATTCAGTAAGAATGGAATCGAGGTTTTCTTACATTTTATTTTTGGGTGATTTTATTTACAACAGGAGTTGCTTTGGCTACTTCGTCCTTATTTACAAATAGATCCACTTGTCCTAACATCGATGAGGCAAAACCTGACAAACGCGCCGATTCAGCTTCGTCCTTGATGATGGCCTCAATACCCAAACCGTGTAATTGGCTAACAATCTGTCGTGCAACAAGGGAATCCCCGGTAAAAATCTTTTTATAATTTGATGTCATGGGTACCTGATTTATACTATTAAAGATACGTAACAATTTGCATGTTTCAATGTATTTGTGTGATTATTCCTTTTCGAGGAAGAACTTTTATAATCTTAAATTCCTATGGACTTGTTTCGAATTTGAAGAAGCTATTTTTTATTGGTTTATAAAAGAAGTCATTCCATCTTATATAAATTATCGATGTCCGACAGGCTATAGGAAACAATGAAGCCATAATATTCAATATTATGGCTTGATAAGATTCGATAATTATTGTGTGGGTTAGATCATTTGCAATTCTTTGGTTTCACAATCCGCACTTAAAAGGGTGAAATTGAATTTGCAACCTTCCCCTAAGGTCGATTCGAGGAAAATTGTTCCTCCCATTTTTTCGGTAATTTTTTTTACGGTGGCAAGACCAATACCATTGCCTCTTTCCCCAAATTTATCTGTGGGGGTCAAGGTCTTGAATATTTGAAAGATCTTGTCCTGGTGCTCCTGGGCGATTCCCGGGCCATTGTCCTTTACTGAAAATTCGTAATGATTTTCTTTTTTGTCTATTGAAATCTGTATTTCAATTTCCTCCTTATCATTATATTTTATGGCATTGGAAACAAGGTTGATCAATATTTGGTTCAGGGCCGTTCTATTGATATTGATTGTTTGAAGTGATGAATCGATCTTTAGGTTCAATGCATTGTCGAAGGAAAAAAGACCACCGATATCATCTCTAAGTACTTCGATTTTTATAGGTGTTCCCTTTTCATTCAAAATGGATTCACTTTTGCTATATTCGAGTAGACCGTCAATTAGACCTTTTAATTGGTTTGTTGATGATTTAATAAATCCTAACATTTTTTTACCATCCTCATCAAAATTTGCGGCATAACATTCCGAGAATATCTCAGCGGTGGAGCTTATGTTGTTCAAAGGTGATTTAAGGTCATGCGCTGCGATATAGGCAAAACGATCCAATTCTATATTTTTTTCTTCAAGTTCCTCAACTTTCTTTTCCAATTGAAGGTTGCTCTTACGGAGTTGTAAAAGGTTGATTACTTGTTTGGCAAGGATTTTAAGGGAATTGATCTGGCTTTGACTTAATAATTTTGGTTTATGGTCAATAACACATAATGTTCCCAAGGGTAAACCACTATCTGAATTTAATGGTATACCAGCATAGAAAACAACATTTGTATCACCGGTTACCAATGGGTTGTCGTAAAAGCGTTCATCCTTTCGTGAATCTTGAACCACGAAGATATCATCGTCCTCATTTATGGCATGCGCACAGAAGGCATATTCTTTCGGGGTTTCTGTTGCATCGACACCATGATGCGATTTAAACCATTGTCTTTTATCATCCAATAAACTTACTAAACTTATAGGGGTCCCACATATCTCCGCAGCAATAGCCGTTAAATTATCATAGTCCTCTTCGGGGAGCGTATCCAGAATGGAATAAGAATTCAGGGAGGCTAATCGCTCATTTTCCTTAATATGATCTATTGGTGCTATCATAGTGAATTAATTGGAGTGCTAGTTGGTAAAAACGCTTATATTAGAAAGTAGGAATAGGCTTACTTTGTGACTTAAACGTACTTTTAAGGGGTATAGTATTTGATAATTCTTAAAAGAATCAACACTATTAGGCAAATTTATAATAGATACTCATTTTTATAGGGTACTCGATAATTGAAGGAAGCTTTGTGGAGTTTTAAAAAATTGGCTTTAGAGGAAATTACTAATGCTCAAGGTCAAGGAATACCTCGGTAAAAATTATTCGGTACCGCAGGATAGAAGGGAAAACGACATATAGGACTTAGATTTCTATTTTTGTCCTTATAAGGTTTGAATGTCCTTTGGCGATCATTCGTGTCTTATCGGCATTCCATACTTCGCATTCGGCATTGATGATCTGTTGTCCTTTTTTTGTGATATTGGTTTTGGCAATAATCGTATCACCGGCTTTGGCACGACTGAAATAATCTACCGAAAGGTTTACCGTGGTGTAGGCATGGGTAACCCCCAAAGAGAAAACTGCGGCCCCCATTGCATCGTCAATAATGGCTGCTGTGGTTCCGCCATGTATTATGCCCAAAGGGTTGGTCATTTCCTCCCGTACCAAGTATGAAAACTCGAGTTCACCAGCTTGGGCACTGACCAATGTCGGATTCAACCATCGCATAAGGGGAGAAGGGGATTGGGTCGAGTCTTTACCGAGATGTTCTTTGAGATAAGCTAAGGGCTTGTTCATAGGAATCGAATTTACTTCAAATATACAATGCAACTACTAATTGACATTAGTTCACAGAGCAATTCTTGAAATACTGTTTTATATTAAACTTACGATCTTCAAATTTTTCCTGCAATATTTTAAAGTGTTGAATACGGTCTATGCGGAAGGCTCTATAGTCCTTACGCAAATGGCACCAAGCAATAAGGATCCATTTTTGGTAGGTCGAAAAAATGGCATAAGGTTCTATTTTTCGGAAGGTGATATTGGGGTCTTCGGCTTTTCGGTAATTGATTTCGATATAATTGAAGTGGGTAATTGCCAACTGGATTTCGGACAGCGCATTGCTCGCGACATTCTCATTGGCCTGGTCAAAAATGAAGATTTTCTTGTTCAGTAGCTCACTTTTCTCTAAAACAGAGGACTTAAAGACCGATTTGATCTTAATCATCGCTTCCCCGAAATCGGAAACAAAGGAAGAATCCTTGCTTTTATTCACTAGATGCTGGGCGGTAATCAAGGCATTGGCTTCTTTTTCAGTGAATTGCACGGGAGCCATGGTGTAACCATCCATTAAAGTATACCCGCGACCTTCTAGGGTAATCACCGGAATACCGGCTTCAATCAATTTTTGAATATCACGGTAAACGGTACGTACACTTATTTCATACTTTATAGACAGTTCCGTAGCGGTTAAAACCCTGCGGGATTTTAAAAGCGTGAGAATGTTTATGAGTCTAGATAGTTGGGTCACAATAGTAAAGATAGTGAACCTATCAAGATTCACTATCTACTGGTTTATTGATTAATTCCAGGAATGTAAAGCTATTCTATTTCCTTCGGTATCCATTAATTGGGCCATATAGCCGTTTTCGCCAATATCGGTCTTGGGCATAAGTATTTTACCACCGGCGGATTCTACCCGACCCAAGGGCTCAATAAGGTCGTTCCCCGCGTTGAGGTAAAGGGTTATACCGTCTGCAGAAGGTTTTGCTCCTTCCATTTCCACAATACCACCCCCAACACCATTGTTGTCATTGTCATATGGGAACATACCGTATTTGACATTTGGCATGTGCATATCCGTTATGGTTATTCCCAACATGGTTTCATAAAATTTTTTCGCCCTTTCGTAATTTGTTGCTGGTATTTCAAACCAATTGACTGCATTTTTCATTGTTTACTGATTTTAAGGTTTAACAATGAAACAAAGATAGTTTGGAGGATGTCAGATGTTGTCAGGGGTAAAAAAAGGGAGGACTTTTTTGTCCTCCCTTTAATGTTTCTTAGTGTACCCGCCTTGTTTTGGAAAATGGCGATAAAAAGATTTGATTCTCTTTACGTATATATTACAATTCAGCAAATACTTTCTCTAACAAGGCTTTTGTTACCTTGATACCTTCATCTTCGGAAAGTTCGGTACCTTCATATTCGATGCCGACATAGCCTTTGAATCCGGATTCCTTTACAATTTTCATGATACGTAGAAAATCGGAATCCACTTCATTGCCATTTTCATCAAAATTATGTGATTTGGCACTTACGCCTTTGGCATAGGGCATTAATTCCGCGATTCCCTTATAGCGGTCATATTCCTTGATGCAACCATCGGGACCCCTTTCGATACAGAAATTCCCGAAATCGGGGAGTGTACCTACATTGTCCATACCTACTTTATCCATGACCCCACTGAGCCATGTACCATCGGAAGAATAACCACCATGGTTTTCTACGATGATGTTGATGCCTTTAGTTGCACCGTATTCCGCTAAACTTTTAAGTCCGGCGACCGCATGTTCGGCTACTTCTTCGGCGGTACCTTCACCGGCTGCGTTCACACGAATGGAATGTGCCCCTAGGAATTCGGCGATATCGACCCATTTGTAATGGTTTTCAACCGTAGCCTTACGCTTTTCGGGATCAGCATCCCCAAGATTGCCCAAGGCATCACACATGATCAAACCGACCGTTACCCCGGCCTCATCACATTTCTTTTTAAAGGCTGTCCAATACGCCATGTCATCGCCTTTACTGAAGTAAAAGGTATTGACCAATTCGATGGTGTTTATGCCATAAGCCGCTGCCATTGCAGGAAATTCCATGGGATCCGGGCCTTTCAGTAGATCATCGGGTGATTCCTTTAGTGTTTTCCCAAAATTTTCCCAGTCGATTTGACCTCCAAAAAAGGTTTTGTGCAGGGACCATTGGGCCAAGGAAATTTTAAAGTCTGGTTCAGCTTCTGCCTGAACTTCCGTAGCTTCGGCTTCTGAGGGTTTCGATTCCTTATTCTTACATCCGATGGTTGTTGAGAAAAGGAAAATCGCACTGCATGCGAAGGCCAAGGTATTCATCTTGTTTTTCATGTAATTATTAGGTATTAATTTTGATTGGTTTACTAGAAAAAAATTCAAGGAGTAAGTTACGAATTTAGCGACCATATGACAACGGAATACCTAACTAATTTTTGGGGGAAAGACGGTGGGTAATGTATAGGGGGGTGAACAGTGGACAGTAGGCAGTGAACAGTAGGCAGTGAACAGTAAGCAGTGAACAGTAAGCAGTGAACAGTAAGCAGTGAACAGTAAGCAGTGAACAGTAAGCAGTGAACAGTAAGCAGTAAGCAGTAATCAGTAAGCAGAGAACATTTAACAATGTACAGTTAGTAATAATGAGCAATTGGCGGTAAGCGATGTGCGAATAGCGATTTGCGCCAAGCGAATAGCGATAAGCGGTCTGCGATTAGCGAGCAGCGAATAGCCAAGTTGGAAGTTATAAGTGAGAAGTTATAAGTTAAAAGGTTTTTTGTTCATAGCAGTAAGCAGTAAGCAGTAAGCAGTAGGCAGTAGGCAGTGAACAGTAGGCAGTGAACAGTAGGCAGTGAACAGTAGGCAGTGAACAGTAAGCAGTGAACAGTAAGCAGTGAACAGTAAGCAGTAAGCAGTGAACAATTAACAATTAACAATGTACAGTTAGTAATGAGCAATTGGCGGTTAGCGATGTGCGAATAGCGATTTGCGCCAAGCGAATAGCGATAAGCGGTCTGCGAGCAGCCATCAGCGAATAGCAAAGTTGGAAGTTATAAGTTAAAAGGTTTTTTGTTCATAGCAGTAGGCAGTGAACAGTAAGCAGTGAACAGTAGGCAGTGAACAGTAAGCAGTGAACAATTAACAATGTACAGTTAGTAATGAGATATTGGCGGTAAGCGATGTGCGAATAGCGATTTGCGCCAAGCGAATAGCGATAAGCGGTCTGCGATTAGCGAGCAGCGAATAGCCAAGTTGGAAGTTATGAGTGAGAAGTTATAAGTTAAAAGGTTTTTTGTTCATAGCAGTAAGCAGTAAGCAGTAAGCAGTAAGCAGTAGGCAGTAGGCAGTGAACAGTAGGCAGTGAACAGTAAGCAGTGAACAATGAACAATTAACAATGTACAGTTAGTAATGAGCAATTGGCGGTAAGCGATGTGCGAATAGCGATTTGCGCCAAGCGAATAGCGATAAATGAATAAAAGTCATACGGATGGCTAAAGGATTTAGGTATATTAAACCCATGATTTCAATTTGTACGACAGTCTACCTTTACCTGATGTTATGGGTTGGTTTAGGCGATATGAATGGTCGGAACCATGGTTATTTTCGATTTTATCGAATTGGAAATTAAACATGCAGCCTCTGATTTTTGTAAGACCTTTTCTGCTTTCCCCCTGTATTGTTCATCGGAAATAGTCACAGATGGTTCCAAAACAATTTCGGTCATTAGATATTTACCTTCGACACGTTCCATTTTCCCTTTTGATTTACAACTGAAACTTGAAAACTCCAATTTTGAATTTTCGGCTATCGCCAAAAAGGTGGTCATTAAACAGCTATTCACTGCTGCGGTAAATAAATGTTCTGGAGACCATTTTCCAGGCATGCCTTTGGGGAATTCCGGTGGAGTGGCAATTTCTATACAATTGTTGGTTTCAAGGTTTAATTCTGGGGAGCACATAACTCCCATACGATCCTTTTTCCAATTTACATCTACGTTAAAAAAATGAGGTTCCATAGTTCAGTTTCTTTTAGTTGGTTTTCTAGATTCCAATATAAGTTCAGTGTTTAAAAAACGGCAAGTTAAAATCAAAAATCGAACTATTTTGTAACATAGGTCACTCACATGTTTATGGCTGTTTGATTGTTCAAGAGGTACTTATTTAAAGTTTGAGGTTTGGAGTTCAAGATTTGGGGTCTTGGGTGCTGGATGGGTAGTCTTTATTTCTTACAGTCCAGTTTATAGATGAAAAATAAAGAACATAAAATAATGAACATAAAAAGTATAAAGAACAACTGGAACCCGAATTGGTGAATGATCCATCCGCCCGCGATTGGGAATAGGGCAGGTAGAATATTGCCGATTCCGGTTATTCCCGTGTATAGTGTACGGTTTTCAGTCCCTGAAACTTCCAAGAGGACCCCGTTCATTGAAATGGTATAGGTGGTATAAATGATGCCCCCGATAAAAAAAACGAGAACGAAGGAAGGCATTTCGGTAGATAGTAAAATGAATAACGGTAGGGCAAAAGCCAATACCGCACTTCCATACAGTAGATATTGGTATTTATACCTTTTTGCCAAAACGAATAAGATCGAACCTGCAATTATGCTACCGATAATCTTATAGAGCAGAAACGAGCCTGTATCGGCACTATCAGTTAGGTAGAACTCCTTGGCATAAAGGACTACAAATGGGAGCAGGGCAATACTGATCCCCATCGTATTGATGTAACCTAGAAAATATTTCAGTTTTTTATTTTGTTGTAGTTCCGTTGTGATCAATTGAAAAAAGTGTTTCGGACTTTTTACGGATAGGCGTGAAGGGGTAACCTCTTTAATGTTCCAAAAACCTAGGGATGAAATTAAAAGTGCGGCAAAGGCGATAAAAAACATATATCCGTAATTGACCGGATAGTCAGCTAGATTGAAAATCTTTTTAGCGATCAGGGCGGCAAAAAACAAGATAATCGCTTTAATGACCTGTCGCGATGAGAAGAACGATTTACGGGTGTCCTGTATGATCGATTTACCCAATATGTCCGTATAACTTAAATTGGCAAAAGCCCCGCCAAATGAAAAAATGGAAATCAAGATAAAGATCATCCAGATGGTCATCGATTCATCGACCACAGAAGAAAAATAAAGCATTAGTGCCAAGCCAAGTAAGGCGAAGATCCTTGAATTGATTCCTATGAGCAAGAACTTTTTCTTGAAGTGATTATTACTTACAAAAGGGGCGTAAAGCAATTGCGAAAAACTGGACCCGCCAAGCATAATTGCCGTTAGAATACCGATTTGTATGGCACTTCCACCGGCATCGACGAGCATGGCCGGGATTATGGTGTCCACATCCATAAAAACCTGTGCCAGGGATAAGAACGCTGCATGCCACAACAATGAATTAAAATTGCGTTTTGAAGTAGATGGTGATAATTCCATTTAGGTTCGATTTTATTTAGAGGGAAGTGTTCAAAAGTAATGGCAAAATCATAATTACACTGTTACAAAAGTCACCATGTCCCCAGCATACGTACGAAGGAGGTTTCTTTTGGGTATTTCATCCTTCAGCTGCATTTTGTTGCCTTAAGAAACAATAGCTACCCAAATGGATAGCTATTGTGAAAATTGAGTTCGTGTTAAATCGTATTAATAATCCAAGGTGATAATTCGTCCCTTAGTAAAATCAAAAAATTTGTCTTTTTGGGCTGCCTGAACACCTTCCATTAGGTCTTCAGGGGTGAAACCTGCAACTTTAATGCAGGTTGGGCAGGCATATACCCCCACATTTTTTTCAACGAGTTGTTTTATGTAAGTGTGGGCAGATTCAAAACCAGGATGGTTTAAGTCTTTCGCTTCTTTGACCAATAAACCAACCGCATCAATGTCCATATAAACAAGCACATCCTTGTCCTCAGCCATCATTGTCGCCATTTTTAAGGCCATTAATACCCTATGGGGGTCGTCATAACCTTTTGTGATGTGAATCAACATTCCATTTTTGACCGGTTTGGCCAGCACTACACTTTCTTTTTCTTGGTTCATGTCACTAGCCGTTTTTGGCATTTGATTACAGCTAAACATCATTAATCCTGAAATAAATAACAGTCCGAGATTCTTCATTTTCTTTATTTTTAAATTAAACTAATTACTTGTTATGAATGTTTCAATACTGTAAGTAAGGTTGTTGCTTTATTAGATTAAGGGCTATAATTTAAGTTCAAAAAATCATAGATCTAATGACGAATATCATAGTACAAAGAGTTTTCGTTACATAGGTAACTGGTCATGGAACGTAAGAATGTATGCTATATGGTATAACCAGGCATAGGAAATAAAACCCGATAGAAGGTGGCCGGTAATTCGTTGGGATAACGTTACTTTAGGTTCAATGTCACTTATGGTGAATGGCTTCGTTTTCGGGCTTGGCTTTTTGACCACTAGTCCCATTGATAAGCAATTCGCATCCAACTGCCTTACAAACAGTTATACCGGCGTAGTGTGGTTTATCCTAGTTTGCAGATTTGCGTTAGATTTTCACGATCCAAAATCTTGATTTTTTTGCCATTGACCTTAATGATCTTTTCCCTATTGAATTTTGAGAGGGTATTGATGACACTTTCCTTGGAATAGTCCAGCATATTGGCCAATTCAACCCTTGACATGGGCAACTCGAATTCATCGGCCTTGTAAATAGCCATAAAATCGAGCAAAATATACGCTAAAGCACCATCAATGTGCTTTTTGGACAGTCCGGTAAGGCGATGTAACAATTGATTACTGATCCCGGACATATGCTTGATCAGGCTTAAGGCAAATTCACCGTTGTCCTTTATAAATCGCTCAAAAACATCCATCCCGATAAAACTGACTTTGGTTTTTGTTAAAGCAGTTGCGGTAAAATCTATTTTTTTAAAGGCAAAACAACAAACGATACCTATGAAAGAATGGGGTTCAAGAATGGCGATGGTTGAGGGTATTGAATCATTGGCCAGTTCCAATTTCACAAGACCTTCAGTCAAATAGAGCACATTATTGGCCAAAACCCCTCTTTTGACAATGTGTTCGCCAGCTTCAAACTCGATATCGGTCTTGCCGTCGATCAGTTCCTGTTTTTCCTCATCGGATAAAACATTCAGGCATGCTTGGGCATTTAAAAATTCGTTGTTTAGATTGCTTTTTTGGGTTAAAAAATCAGGCATTATATCTGGAATGTTTGTTCTATCTTTTTGTGTTTCAAGGCATAAAATGTAAAATTACATCATAGAATGTTAAAAATACCATTAGTAAGGCAAAGAAATGGTTATCTAAAGTACTTTGTGAAGCTGTACTTGCTATTTACCTTTAAATAAAGAAGTAATCCAAGATTTTAAATAGTACGGACATGAAAGATATAGCTATAAAATCGTTGTTCTTATTATCGGTTTTCGTAATGGTTGATTACCTCATTATGATTATCGTTGGTTGTGTCAGTCATTATATGGGATGTTCATTGAATTATTTTGAATGTGCGTTTTGTACGATTGGAAAATCGGTGTTTGGATGCTCCTTTTTATTATTGGGCATCACTATGATAAAGGATATAAAATCTTTGCGGTTTAGGTCTAAATCAAAATAAGGTCCTTACAAATTTCCACGTTCCTGAACTTGGGAATTTAGACATATTTGTTATTTGTTATGCGTTGTATCGGTTAGTGGAAAATAAAGATACTGCGTATAAGATTTTTAGTAGTTGATAGGTTGTTGACGAATGCTGGATACTGAGTGTATTTATGTATGATAGCCAAAAGAAGATTACATTCAGTGTTCAGTTTTCAGTGCGGATAAAGGAAAGATTTTTGTTATAACCTGTTTTTGGGGGACTTTCTAAGACATAATCCGTTGAAAAAATCGGGTGTCAAAAGGGAAGGGTTTTTTCTCGAAAAGTACTTTTCAACGATTGATTAAAGGTTTATCCCTGTCAAATTTGCCGGTCAAAAAGGTCTGGTAAACACTATCGCCCAAGAGTAAATGTCCCCAATCCCCTATTTTATTCCAAAATTCAGTTCCTGTTCCTACTTTTTGTAGTGCTGAAGGTGATTTGTACCCAATCAGGGGAAGTCTACCTAGTAATTATAGTCCATTTGTTCCAGCCCAAGGGAATATCTCCCATTTTCTTAAGATCGTTACCGATAATATTTCAAAATTATGGCCAGGACCGGGGGTAAGGTTTGAGGATCAGGATCAATTGTTGTGTTTATGCAAAAATTGTGGTTAATCCATAAAGGAAGAATGCTATATTTTTCACACCCCTGAACGGGGTCCTAAAAAAGGAACGGCCTATTTTGGGATTGACCCAGGTTTGACCATACTTTTTATTTCATTGATTAATTCCTGTGATTTAAAGTAAATATTGAATCGATAAAACTTATGATTTTGCTAATGGCATATTAACCTGAAATTCCGAAATTTGGATAATCTTATCAGAAATCATCAAAAATATATAGGTTTTCAATAAGATACTATGTGATTTTGATTGTAAAAGAGGATAGTTTTGATGAAGAATCAAACCCTTTGATCTTAGTCATTAAAATCAAACTTTAACCTATTCGGCAAAACGTAATATTCAGTAATCATATTTCCAAAATGCATATCATGAAAAAAATAGTGCTTCTTCTTTTTCTAATGACATTCCATGTATTCTCCAATCCATGTGTGGCCCAAACTGCACCTGTAAAAAAGCCTAAAATAGTAGTAGGCCTTATGGTGGATCAGATGCGATGGGATTATTTATACAAATACCAGGATAGATATGGGGATGGTGGATTCAAACGGCTTCTTGATCAAGGTTTCAGTTGCGAGAATACGATGATACAACATGCTCCAACGGTTACAGCTTGTGGCCATTCGTCGGTTTATACAGGTTCGGTCCCAGCAATAAACGGTATTGCAGGTAACTCCTGGTATGATCGTTCTTGGGGCCGTGAAATATCCAACGTCGAGGATTCCACGGTAACCGGGGTAGGGGGAAATGCCAAGCAGAATAAATCTCCCCGTAATCTGCTTACCACCACTATTGGTGATGAATTGCGAATCGCAACCAATTATCAGAGTAAAGTAGTAGGGATATCCATTAAAGATCGGGGAGCCATTCTTCCTGGCGGACATGCTGCGAATGGAGCTTTTTGGGAAGATTCCGGGAAATTCACCACCAGTACGTATTATATGGATGCCTTGCCGGAATGGGCAAGGAAATTCAACGAAAAAGATTGGGATAAACTATTGATGCCAAAGGGTTGGAAAACACTATACCCTGCTGATACCTATGTGTTAAGTGACGAGGATGACAAGGATTATGAAACGATTTATAAGGGCGAAAAAAAATCGGTATTTCCCCATAAACCTTCGATAAGTAGATCTCCGTTTGGAAATACCTGGACCCTGGAATTTGCAAAAGTAGCCATGGAGGGATACAAGTTGGGTCAAGGTAAATTTACCGATTTGCTTGCTATCAGCCTTTCCAGTCCCGATAAGATCGGCCATGCCTATGGACCCAATTCAATTGAGGTGGAAGACAACTACCTTAGGTTGGATAAGGATTTGGAAGATCTTTTTGGCTATTTGGATAAAAGATATGGCAAGGATGGTTATCTGTTTTTTATAACAGCAGACCATGGCGCCAATCACTCACCGGGATACTTGGAAGAAAACAAGCTTCCCACGGGTGTTTTGACCAATGATGTTTTTAAGAACTTAGATACGGAATTAGAGAAAAAGTTCGGAATCCCCGGTCTTATCCTAACCAGAAATGGCTATCAGATTTACTTGGATTACGATGTGATTTCTAAAGCGGGAATTGATAAGATTACCGTTGCGAATTATATTATAGAACAATTGAAGCAGGTTCCCGGTATTGAGACGGCATTCTTGAATGAAGCTCTTGCATCGGCCACTTATCCCGAACCTATAAAGACCATGTTAATCAATGGGTACCACCCCAAACGCAGTGGGGATATTGTAATTGTTAAATCCTCGGGATGGAAAAGTGGATCACGGACAGGAGCCACCCATGGCGATTGGAACCCTTATGACGCTCATATCCCACTTGTATGGATGGGAACAGGTATACGCCCAGGAAAAACGCATAGGTTGGTTGGGATGACCGATATTGCCTCTACGCTTGCGGCAATCTTGAACATACAACAACCCAGTGGAAGTATTGGACACGTGATTACCGAGATTACAGATTAACCAAACTTGGGGGCCATCCTCAACCAAGATGGAAAGAAAAGTGTTTCCCGGTGGATTTGCTGGGAGGCTGAAAAATAAATTCTAACGGATTTCCGATGTTTCTGAAACCAAGGAATTCCAACATATTTGTTATGCGTCGTATCCGTTAAGGGAATTAATGGATACGGCGTATAACTTTTTTGGTAGTAGGTCGGTTGTTGACGAAGGCTGAACACTGGGTTTGGATAGGGCGTGATAGCATCCTGTGTTCCGTAAATATAATGGCCGGAATACGTAATCCATACAATAAATACAAGTTCTTCATTCGGGATGCATCAAAAAACAGTATAAATAACCGTTATATCGAAAATAAGGATGATTATGGTTTCATACTACCTAAAACAGGTATTTTGCGCATTCATCACCATATGTGCCATTTAAGCTGTGCGATATGGGTAACACTTTTTATGAAAAAAGGATTTTTACTTATTGTAATGTGCATTGTTTGCAGTATGGTCAGCGCACAAACAACAATAACAAAGGATAAGCCTTTACACTTTGGTGCCGGATTTATCATTGGGACTGTTGGAGGTTATACGGCCCATCATATGTTCGATGGTGACCCATATTGGATGTGGACTGGGGCAGTAGGAAGTAGCTTGGCTGCTGGAGTGGTGAAGGAGGCGATAGATCAGGCAGATTATGGTGGTTGGGACAACAATGATATCGTGTTTACGGTACTTGGCGGGATAGTTTCTGGATTTGCCCTTGATCTATTATTGAAAAAGACTAAGAAAAGAAGAAAATACAGATCTTGTAATTGTTATGCAGCATTGTTGACTTTGCCTAAAACAGGGAATTTCCGCTATGTGGATATCACAATTTCTGCATCCAGGAATATAACCTCGACATTGCGATCCCAGCGCATTCTTCAATTACCGGACATGCAATGATCAAAGAAGACCGCGCGATTTGATTTCGAGGTACTTGTTTATGGTATTAATGGTCAGTTCTTCGGGTTTGGTGAGGATGGTCTGAATACCATAACGTTGCAATTCTTTTTGCATCAATCTTTTATCCAATGAGAATTTTTCGGCAATGGTCTTATGATATATGGTCTGTAGGTCTTCGGCATCAGCACTAATGAGTTCTTCCAGCTCGGTATTCTCAAAGAAGATAACTACCAAGACATGTTTTTTGGCCATACCCATTAGGTAGGGCAATTGTCTTTTTAATGCCGAAATATGTTCAAAATTAGTGTATAAAAGCAATAGGCTCCGGTGTGTTACCTTTCGTTTTACATGGGCGTAGAGCAATCCAAAATCGGAGTCTGTGTATTCCGTGGTGATGTTGTACAGTTTTTCCAGTATCGTATTGAGATGGGTCAGTTTTTGAACGGCAGGCACAAAGGTTTCTATTTTTTTTGAAAAGGAAACCATTCCCGTTTTATCATTCTTTTTAAGGGCGACGTTCGAAAAAGCGAGGGTTGCATTTATCGCATAATCCAACAATTTGAGTCCGTTAAAGGGCATTTTCATTACCCTTCCCGTATCGATGATGGAATAGATAGGTTGTGACTTTTCGTCTTGGAATTGGTTTATCATCAACTGGTTTTGTTTTGCGGTGGCTTTCCAGTTTACGGTGCGAATATCGTCTCCTGCGACGTATTCCTTTATTTGTTCAAACTCTTGGGTATGACCAATACGCCTTATTTTCTTGAGTCCGATCTGGGTTAGGTTATTGCTAATGGCCAAAAAGTCGTACTGCTGCATTTGGATGATGCTTGGATAAACGGGCACCATTTGGTTTTTTTGGAACACAAAACGCCTTTTTATGATTTTCAGGGCCGAGGATGCATAAACATTCAAGTTTCCAAAAACATATTCCCCTCGTTCCACGGGACGGACGGTATATTCAAACTCTTTTTTTTCGTTTCTAAACAAACTCGTTCTATATTCAAAGTCACGCTTTTGAAACTGTTGTGGCAATTCATCGATCAAGGAGATGTAAGTTTTAAACGGATAGAAGGATTCAAAGACTATGCAAATAGGATTAGGGTCGCTATTCGATAGTTTTTTGGGTAATACCCGATTGGCCACAAGACCTTTGGAATGGGTATATAGTAGATAGATATCGAACAGGAACAATCCCAACAGTAATAGGGTCAATATCCAAGCAGTGGGATAGAGGACGGGAATCCAGAAGGAAAGCATAAAACAGCCGGCAAGGACTGCGATATACCTAAAAAAGGTGTTGTGTATGTAGAGTGATTTTAGAAACTGCATAACACTACCGGGGTATTTCTACGGACTCTACGATCATGTTTATCACGCTTTCGGTGGTCATACCTTCCATTTCACGTTCAGGGGTTAGGATTATCCTATGGTTTAAAATGGGCACCAGTGCTTTTTTTACATCTTCCGGTATCACGAAATCCCTTCCCTTGATTGCGGCAAAGGCTTTCGCGGCGTTCAGGGTAGCGATGGAGGCCCTCGGGGATCCCCCTAAAAACAAATGGGGATGATTCCTCGTTTTGGTTATGATATCGGCAATGTATTTAATTAATTTTTCCTCGACCACGACATCCTGTATCTTCGATTTATAGTCGGCCAGTTGTTCCGGGGTCAGCACACCACTAATTTTTTCCTGTGGGTTTTTTCCTTTCCGTTCGTGGTGGGTCTGTATGATCTTTATTTCTTCCTCAACCGAAGGGTAATCCACTTTGATCTTAAAAATAAAACGGTCCAACTGTGCTTCGGGTAGGGCGTAGGTGCCTTCCTGTTCAATTGGGTTTTGGGTGGCAAGTACCATGAAAGGGGTATCCATGCTGTAGGTGGTGCCATCCATGGTCACCTGTCGTTCTTCCATTGTTTCGAACATGGCCGCTTGGGTTTTTGCGGGTGCGCGATTGATCTCATCGATTAATATGATATTGGAGAAAATAGGACCTTTCTTAAATTCGAATTCCGATGTTTTTACATTGAAAATCGAGGTGCCCAAAATATCACTGGGCATGAGGTCAGGGGTAAACTGTATACGGCTAAAATCGGTTTTAAGGGTTTTGGCAAAAAGCTTGGCGGTAATCGTCTTGGCAATACCGGGTACCCCTTCGATAAGGACATGCCCATCCACCAAAAGGGAAACGATCATTAGTTCGATGAAATTTTCTTGCCCGATAATGACCTTCGCCAGTTCGGCTTTAATGTTGGAAACCGCATTTTTTAGTTCTTCAAGCGGAATTCTATTATCGAAGTTGAGGTCGTTGTTGGTTTGCTCGTTATTTTCCATGGGCTTTCACTTTGAATTTTTCAATTTCTGTATTCAATTTTATTAAATCGGCATTGGTGATAACCGAACCTTTCTTTAGTTTTTCCATATACAGGAACAAGTCTTTCACTTCGTCATAGGAATGATTGCTCCGGGCAGCCAAATTGCGATAGAATGCTTCATCTTGCTTAATGGTATCCATGTAGAAATGGGAACGTATATATTCCAAAAAATAGGCTATTTTATGCTCGGTGATCGATTTTTGCTCGCCTTTTTCAAAATACATATCGGCAATGGTACGTGTAAAGGCAAGGGTTTGGTTCTTTAAGGGTACAATAACGGGAATCGCCCTTTGTTTGCGTTTTCCTTCAAAAATCACATAGACCAGTGCCCCGATCAATACAATGTAATAGGCCCATTTCAATTCCTTGTTGTTAAGGAAGATATACATGGGTGAGGTATAAAATGATTTTCCCGATTTATGATGGTTGTCCATATAAATGGGTCGATCCCCATCGATATAGGAAAGGAGTCCGGCCATGTAATCCCGGTTGTCGTCCTTTAGGATGAAATAATTTGTAAAGGCATTCGGAAAGGCATTGAGGAGAATGGTTCCCTTGCCAAAATTTTGTTGAATGACATTAAAATGTTTTTGTGTGTCGGAACCATCCTCAACAGGGTAGTCTACTTGTCCGATTAACGTGGTATTCAGGGTATCTATCTTACTGAAATACGTGGCATAGTCATCTTTACTAAAGGTGTAGGTGGCATCGCTCTTAAATTTTGGATTCAGTAATTCATGCACTTGCTTTGGGTTTTCGCCAAAGTCTGCATATAACGCCGAGGTCTCAAAATTCAAGGTGTCCTGTAACTGCTCATCAAAACTGCTAGAAGCGATAAAAAGCGTATTTCCCTTAGACGTCCAATCCAATAAGCTATTGAGCTCGGCCTTTCCGAATAAGACATCATTGT
Source organism: Maribacter aquimaris (assembly GCF_014596745.1). Lineage (GTDB taxonomy): Bacteria > Bacteroidota > Bacteroidia > Flavobacteriales > Flavobacteriaceae > Maribacter_A > Maribacter_A aquimaris. The sequence goes on along the minus strand of NZ_JABTCF010000009.1, from coordinate 126,253 downwards.
TCACAAAGACATAAGTGCCGCGAAGGCTATCCGCTGATTGAAGTACTTCAAAAGGGGGCTGGGTGATTTGTTTGAGGTTGTCCTTGTATTTTTTTTCCATTAAATCATTAAGGACATAGGTGCCGTATGGAATTTTATGTTGGGCCACAAAAGACGGGAACCAATTGATTTCCTTGGGTTTGCTATATTGAAAGACCATAAGGATCACTAGGGTGACCGCGCCAATGATCAAGTATATGGAGCCTTTTTTACGCATAGTTTTCCAAGGTTTTACGAAGGGACGTAAATTTATTTTCGGCCTTTGAATATTTGGCTTCATCAATGGGGAAATCCCCATACCAGACATAGTCGTATAACCATGTGATGACCCTGAAAGGTGTTTTTAGTTCTTCCTTTTTCAATTCATTGATATAATCGTCGTTGGTTTTCTGGATTTCCCAAGTAATCAGTTCTTTTCCACTCATTTGCTTGAGGATCAACAGGTATTGGTAGCGAATGGCCAAGCGGTAATTCCTTTCGTTCAGCGCTTTTTGTATTAATTGGTCTATATCCTCATTTTTGATAATATGTTCCTCTTCGGATAGGGATACCACGGCCTCATTGGACTTGGAATACAATAGTGCATTTGAATTTACATTCAAGAAGAACTTGATCAATAGAAAAAGAAGGATGCCAATTAGAATATATGGCAGTATACGCAGGAAATCAGCAAAAAAGCCAATGGCTTTTTCAGCCCCGAACAACCATTCGAAAAAACGACGGAAGAGGTTACCGAGCCAAGTTGTGAAATTGTCCCACCAAGTTATGTCAGGTTCAACGACCTCATAATCGAAATCGGGATTGTTCCGGTAAGGCCCAAGGTCTTCCTCGGTAATCGTCTGCACCTCTAACTCCCTATTGTCATATCGCAGCAAGGTAGTGTCTTGCTGCCCCAAAACAGGAGCGGCCAGTACCATACATAGAGTGAAGAACAGCCTTTTAAGCATGATCGGGCGTTGTTCTTGGGTCTAAATTCAAAAAGGGGCTATCCACAGGTGTTTTTAATTTACATTTGATTATTCCTCGTTGGTTTTTCCTAAGTTCTGAATGCGTTCAAAGGTGCCGGTAAAATTCTTTTTTTCGTTGAGGTTAAAGAAAATAAAGGCACCGGCAATAATAGAGATGGTATTCAAAAGCATCTGGGCCAAGGTACTTATCATATATAGGATGATATACACTGGATCCATAAAACCGGAGTTCACGTCCAAGGCATCCATTTCACCGGAAAAGATACCCATACTTGCAATCTGGTATATTTGGGCAGGCAAACTAAAGGCATACCCTGCAACCCCTACGATGATACCTACAACCAAAAGTGTGGCGAAGGTCATCCACCATTCGTCCTTTACCAAGGTGAAGCCATAACTGAAAGATTCCCCAACACTTTTGTTCATAAAGATCATTATGCTAAAGGAGAGTGAAAGGGGTACGGCCAAGTAGATTCCAGGAAGGAAACAACAGATAAATCCCACCACGATGGATAACACCACGATGATTCCCAAGCCAATGAAACTCCATAATGAATCATAGACTTCCCTTCTTATTTTGTCAAAGTCGGTCTGTCCTTGAAGTTCTGTGTAGGATTTTATATAGTGTAATACGGTTGATTGTGAAACGGCATATACCAAAATCATGGCTACCAAGAAAACGAGGCCGCTGATCATCATGGTGACACCACTAACAAGCGAACCGGAACTGGACCCAATATTCAAGACCGAACTGAATGCATAAAGATAAAATCCTACGGCGATCAACATGATCAATAGATAGGGGGTAACGATCTTAAAGTAGGTGGCGATAAAAGGTTTGAATTGTGATCTAAGAAAAGCAAAGGTGTCTGAAAGGATCTCACCTAATTCACGCTGTTTCTTAAAATGGATATAATTATTCATTTTGGTTGGGTTTTGAATGTAATTGATATGGGTATATAACGTAATAAAATAGAATTAGTGCCAAAGAGGTTAAAATGATCAATATGGCCAACCAATCGGGCATTTCGGTATGTCGGGTCACAAAACCCTCCAAGAACCCCGCGATGATAAAAAAGGGAACGGTACTCAACATGATTTTAAGTCCGTTCTTAACCCCTCTCTTAAATGATTCCAACCGGGTATAAGTCCCTGGGAACAGCATACCGTTGGCAAGAACCAGTCCGGCACAGCCTGCGATGATAATGACCGAGATTTCGATGGTCCCATGGATCCATATGGTACGTGCGGATTCCCATAGTAATCCTTTTTCATAAAAGAAATATTGAAAACTACCCAACATAATCCCATTTTGCATCATGATCCATAAGGTTCCTATGCCCAGCATGATCCCATAGGCAAAAGCCATCATGGCTACACGAATGTTGTTGATGGTAATACCCATGAACATATTGAATTCCCCCATTTCCTTATAAACGGCCATGGGATCCCCTTTTCCAATGTTGTCCATCGTCATATTCACGTATCCATCACCAAGAATGGAGCGCACAAAATCACCCTCATTGGCGGCCGAGAAAGCCCCGACCAACGTAAAGAAGGTGAAAACCAGAAAGGCGATCAGAAGCTCTCTTTGATGGTGATAGAATAGGGTAGGGAATTCCGTTTTCCAAAATGAAATGATACGGTTCTTGGGTTCTTTTTTGGTTTTGTAGATCTTTTGGTGGGCCTGGGATGCAAGTGCGTTGAGGTAGAATTCCGTATTGCTGCCAGCATAAAATGTTTTGGCATAACTCAAATGATCCGTTATTTCAATGTACAGATTGGACAATACATCAGGTGCTATCTTCGTTTTGTTCGACAGGGCGTTTTCAAAAGTTATCCATTTGTCTTTATTTTGCTTAACAAAGGCGGCCTCTCGCATTTAATACCGGATTTTATCCAAAGGAACTAAAATATGGAACAATTTCAAATAGAAACTGCCCAAAATATAAGTATAAGTCAAAATACGGCCAACTTGGGAGACCGCATGTTGGCCTACCTGATCGATAGTTTTGTGATCATGGCCTATACGATATTGATGATTATTATGCTCATAAGCATGGACATTGATATGGAGGATATGTGGGCCCTATATATGCTCATGGGTTTACCGGCGTTTTTATATTATCTTTTATTTGAAACCTTTATGGATGGTAAAACCATTGGTAAGGGGTTGATGAAAATACGGGTAGTGAAATTGGATGGCTCCAAACCGGGCTTTTCCAGTTATTTCATTCGGTGGATCCTTCGTGTTATTGATGTTGTCTTAACCTCTGGGGGGTTGGCCGTCTTAACGATTTTGATTCGTGGCAACGGTCAACGTGTCGGGGATATTGCGGCAGGGACAACGGTCATTAGTGAAAAGAAACGGGTAGGATTGCAAGACACCCTCTTACGGGAATTTCCTGAGGATTATGCACCCAAGTATCCCCAGGTTACGATTTTTGAGGATAGGGAAATGCAGACAATCAAGGAATTGTACGATCAGGCGAGAAGGAATGGAAATCACCAAGTCATTCTATCCTTGAGCAATCAGATCAAGAAAGTGACCCAGATTACAACAGCGGAAAAACCTCTCGATTTTGTGGACTCCATAATTAAGGATTACAGTTATTATACCCAGCAACTTTAGCCTCCAAAAAAGCATTCCATTATTCCTTTGTCCTTTAAATACTTAGGTGATTTTTTTACCTAAAAATTTTTGAAAATAGTTCAGTGCAATTACATACTTTTGCGCTCCAAATTATTTTTCGATGCTTTATTTGATTATTGATATTTTAGGTGCGGCAGCTTTCGCAATTTCTGGGGTTTTGGTGGCCATGGAAAAGAAACTCGATTTGTTCGGGGTGCTTATCATTGCCTTTGTGACGGCTACTGGGGGAGGAACACTGCGTGATGTGCTTATTGGGAATAAGCCTGTATTCTGGATGCTGAATCCCATCTATCTCTTTACGATATTGGGGGCGGTCATATTGGCGATATTGTTCGTAAACCAATTGAAATTTTTAAGGAAAACGCTTTTTTTATTCGATACCATCGGTATAGGATTGTTCACCATGGTAGGTATAGAAAAGGGACTTGAAGCCGAATTGGCACCGCCCATATGTATTATCCTTGGAACCATAACGGCTTCCTTTGGAGGGGTGATTCGGGATATCCTCTGTAATGAGATTCCAGTAATATTCCAAAAGGAAATCTATGCTACAGCCTGTATTTTGGGAGGGGTATCGTATTTTTTATTGGCTATGACCCCAATCGATTCCGCGTATTCCTATATCGTTGCTATTATGATAGTTATTGTATTCCGTTTATTGGCTGTAAAGTTTCATATCGCCTTGCCTAATATTTATAAGGTGAAGAAGTAGTAAGGGAAAGGTGAATTCTAAATTTCAATTAGCAATTAGCAATTAGCAATTAGCAATTAGCAATTAGCGCAAAGCGAATAGCGATTAGCGGAAAGCCAATAGCCAGTAGCCAGTAGCGAAAAGCTAAGTTGGAAGTTATAAGTCGGGAGTTATAAGTTAAAAGTTTTTTGTTCATAGCAGTAAGCAGTAAGCAGTAAGCAGTAAGCAGTAAGCAGTAAGCAGTGAACAGTAAGCAGTGAACAGTAAGCAGTGAACAGTGGACAATTAGCAATTAGCACAAAGCGTTTAGCGAACAGCCAGTAGCCAGTAACCAGTAGCCAGTAGCCAGTACCAGTAACCAGTAGCCAGTAGCCAGTAGCCATTAGCAAATTCCAAATTTCAAAAGCCAAGTGGGGAGTTATAAGTCGGGAGTTATAAGTTAAAAGTTTTTTGTTCATAGTAGTAAGCAGTAAGCAGTAAGCAGTAAGCAGTGAACAGTAAGCAGTGAACAGTGAACAGTGGACAATTAGCAATTAGCACAAAGCGTTTAGCGATTAGCGGAAAGCCAGTAGCCAGTAGCCAGTAACCAGTAACCAGTAGCCAGTAGCCATCAGCCATTAGCCATTAGCGAAAAGCGATTAGCGGTCTGCGTCAAGCGCTAAGCGAAAAGTTAAGTTGGAAGTTATAAGTCGGGAGTTATAAGTTAAAAGTTTTTTGTTCATAGCAGTAAGCAGTAAGCAGTAAGCAGTAAGCAGTAAGCAGTGAACAGTAAGCAGTGAACAGTAAGCAGTGAACAGTAAGCAGTAAGCAGTGAACAGTAAGCAGTGAACAGTGAACAGTGGACAATGTACAATTAGCAATTAGCACAAAGCGTTTAGCGAACAGCGAACAGCGCTAAGCGAAAAGCCAATTATTCACTTCACCACCTCCGCCTTGGTAATGTAAATGTTTTGATACGGCCAATCGCCCTTTCCGACACGTTGCGCATTGATTTTGTCAACGACATCCATACCTTGTATTACTTTCCCGAATGGCGTGTATTCCCCATCCAAATGGTAAGATCCCGGTTTGGTGACCACAATGAAGAATTCATAGGGAGAGGCCAACATATGCGGGTTATCCACTTCACTACTGGGCATGGAAATGGTACCTCGATGGTGTTTATATCCTTTTTTCGCATCAGGCGGTAGTAGATATCTACCTATAGCATTACGCTTTTGGGCCGTGGCCTTATCGTCGGAATTACCACCCTGAATAATGAAATTCTTCACCACACGGTGAAACTGGGTATTGTTGAAATAACCTTTTTTGGTCAAGTAGATGAAGTTCGCTTTGTGATAAGGGACATTATCATACAACTGAACCGTGAAACTGCCCAAGGTGGTCGTGATCCTTACCTTGTCATCTTTTAGGGTCTTATTGTAATTAAAGAAGAAATCAATAGCGTTTTCATCGGTCAGTTTAAAAGGTTCTTCCTCTTTTTTTATTTCTTCTTTTGGTGCTACGGAATCCTGTGTTACAATTGTTACTTTTTCAGTGGTAGGTTTAGGTTCTTCCTTACAGGCAACCAAAAATATAAGTAGTAATATTGTAGTGGAATAGAATTTTTTGGATATCATGAATTTTGATGATTTTGCCTTACGTAGTTCAAAAATAAAAAATCTGCCCTTACCAGGTAGTGCTTCCCACTATAAAATGGCCCCTTCAATTCGATTAAAGGAGTTGGAAGCCGGTGAGATTAAAAAACAAAATGCGAAAAAAGCCGCTGTTTTGGCCTTGTTCTACCCCGATCAGCGAAGCCTTACCCATTTACTGTTGATCCTTCGTAAGACCTATGAGGGGGTACATTCGAACCAAATAGGGTTCCCCGGGGGGAAGTCCGAAAAAGAGGATGCTGATATTTTGCATACCGCATTGCGGGAAACATATGAGGAAGTAGGCGTGCCTCCCGAAAAGGTATCGATTATTAAATCATTGAGTGAAATCTATATTCCGCCCAGTAATTTTGAGGTAAAGCCGTTTATGGGACTCATGGCGAATCCCTGTCCCTTTATCATGCAAGAGTCCGAAGTTGAAGCATTGGTAGAGGTACCTTTGATTGATTTCATGGATGACTCCAAGGTATTTATCCAAAAATTATCGACATCTTATGCGAAAAACATGGATGTACCCGCCTTTAAATTAAATGGTTACACGGTTTGGGGGGCAACGGCCATGATGCTGAACGAAATCAAGGAGCTTTTGAAGCAAGTTTTATAATGCTTATTTTGTAGTTTTGTAGCTATGGGTATATTCAAAAAAAATCCTTTTGGTCACATTCTTTTCTTAAAAAGATGGCTAATCCGTATTTTGGGTGTATTCACCCACCAACGTTATAAAGGCTTCAACACTTTGGAGATTGAGGGTTCCGAGATTATACGAAACCTTCCGGATAGAAATGTACTTTTTGTCAGTAACCACCAAACGTATTTCGCCGATGTCGTTGCCATGTTCCATGTATTCAATGCTAGTTTAAGCGGTAGGGATGATTCCCTAAAGAATGTAGGTTACCTATGGAATCCCAAATTGAACGTGTATTATGTTGCGGCTGCGGAGACCATGAAGAAAAGTCTGTTGACCAAGATTTTCGCTTATGCCGGATCGATCAGTGTAGAACGTACGTGGAGGGCCGAGGGTAAGGACGTAAAACGACAGGTAAAAATGAGCGATATTTCGAATATCGGAAAGGCACTGAACGATGGTTGGGTCATTACGTTTCCCCAAGGGACCACTACCCCTTGGAAACCGATACGAAAAGGTACGGCCCATATCATTAAAAAATACAAACCGATTGTTGTGCCTGTTGTTATTGATGGTTTTAGACGTTCCTTTGATAAAAAAGGCCTACGGGTTAAGAAAAAGGGTATCCTACAGAATATGGTGATCAAGGAACCATTGGATATCGATTATGAAAATGAATCCTATGAAGCGATCATTGAAAAGCTGGAATATGCCATAGAGCAACATCCTTCCTTCTTAAAGGTAATCTCCCAAAAAGATCTGCTGGCCTTGGAAGAAGAGAATGAACTACGTAGATTTCGCAATAGTAAGAAAATCTAAACCTCCAATTGTTTCAATTCCTTGTAATTCCTTTTAAGCTTTCGTAACAATAAGCCGTAGAGCAGAAAGTAGATTCCAGCAATAAAAGCAGTAAAGACAACCGCTCCAATAGATAGGATCCATATGGTCGTGGTTCTGATTTTTTCCAAAGGAATTTCCTTGCTTTTTTCAGCGATACCATCGAAAGCCAATAAAACGTCATCACTTAGATAGATACCGACGATGAACAATGCGAAAAAAACAAGACTCATTGTAAGACAGAAAATGATATAGTGTTTAACTGTTTTTCTTGTTTTGATTATTTGTCGCATTAAATTCTTAGCACTATCCAAGATTGAAATTTCCTTATACCTTCGGTAGAATTGAAAGATAAAATAAAGAACAACCGCATAATAAAATACATTCAATACAATATAAATCGTATTGAACCCTCCTGCATCGCGCAATAGGGGATTTTCCCTAAATGAGGGGGATAGGTAGATTAAATTAGGCAATGTAATCTCCAGAATACTGATAATCAATATCCATCGTACGATTGAGGAAGATTTCTTCCAGATCATATTATGGATTTGATCAAAGGACAACTTAGGAAGGTGTTCTTCTCTTTTCTGCCAATCTTTTTTTAATAAATCGAGTTCGTCAATCATATATCGTCATGGATTCAATATGGTTCTTAATTTCTTTTTTATCCTGTTCATCTTCACTCTCGCATTCACCTCGGTAATACCTAGGGTTTCCGCAATCTCCCGATAATCCTTGTCTTCCAGGTACAGGAAGACCAACGCTTTTTCTATATCTCCCAATTGCTTTACAGCGGCATACATGAGTTTCAGTTGTTCCTCTTCATGGGGATCATACTCATTGGCCGTGATTTTATAAATGACCGAGTCATAATCCTGTGTCCGTATACTTCTTTTGGATTTTCGGTATAGTGTAATCGCTGTATTCAGCGCAACCCGGTACATCCAAGTACTGAATTTTGATTCTCCCCGAAATTTCGGGTACGCCTTCCAAAGCTGTATGGTTATTTCTTGGAACAGATCATTGTGTGAATGCCTGTCGTTGGTGTACAGGGTGCAGACCTTATGAACAATATTCTGATTGTTCTCAAGCTCCGTCACAAATTGATGCTCCAGTTTTTTATTCACGATTTTGTTTGGTGGTTGTTACGTTATAAGTAGTCCGTTTTACAAAAATGTTACACTTTGGTCAGAAAAAAAAGGATTTAGGCGAAAAGGATGGGGGAACAGTGGACAGTGGACAGTGAACAGTAAGCAGTGAACAGTGGGCAGTGAACAGTGAACAGTGAACAGTGGGCAGTGGACAGTGGGCAGTGGATAGTGGACAGTGAGCAGTAAAGAGTGGGCAGTGGACAGTGAGCTGTAAATAGTGGGCAGTGAGCAATTAACAATGACCAATAAGCAATTAACAATTGGCGAACAGCGAATGGCAAACAGCTAACAGCCAAGTTTAAAGTTATAAGGGGTAAGTTAAAAGTTTTTTGTTCATAGTAGTAAGCAGTAAGCAGTAAGCAGTAAGCAGTAAGCAGTGAACAGTGTACAGTGTACAGTGAACAGTGGACAGTGGACAGTGGACAGTGAACAGTGAACAGTGAACAGTGGACAATGAACAATTAACAATGAACAGCGCAAAGCGATTAGCGAACAGCCAAGGGACAAAAGCCAAAAACCAAGTTGGAAGTTATAAGGGGTAAGTTAAAAGTTTTTTGTTCATAGCAGTAAGCAGTAAGCAATGGACTGTAAGCAGTAAGCAGTAAGCAGTGTACAGTGAACAGTGGACAGTGGACAGTGGGCAGTGGACAGTGGGCAATGATCAATTAACAATGAACAGCGAACAGCCATTAACCATTAGCAATAAGCGGTCTGCGTATAGCGAATAGCGATTAGCCAGCAGCGAAAAGCGAACAGCCAAGTTGGGAGTTATAAGTTAAAAGTTTTTTGTTCATAGTAGTAAGCAGTAAGCAATGGACTGTAAGCAGTAAGCAGTAAGCAGTGAACAGTGGACAGTGAACAGTAAGCAGTGAACAGTAAGCAGTGAACAATGTACAATTAGCAATTAGCAATTAGCACAAAGCGAATAGCGAACAGCCAAGGGACAAAAGCCAAAAGCCAAGTTGGAAGTTATAAGTCGGGAGTTATAAGTTAAAAGTTTTTTGTTCATAGTAGTAAGCAGTAAGCAGTAAGCAGTAAGCAGTAAGCAGTGAACAGTGAACAGTGAACAGTGAACAGTGGGCAGTGGGCAATGATCAATTAACAATGAACAGCGAAAAGCGAACAGCCATTAGCCATTAACCATTAGCAATAAGCGGTCTGCGTATAGCGAATAGCGCACAGCGATTAGCCAGCAGCGAAAAGCGAACAGCCAAGTTGGGAGTTATAAGTTAAAAGTTTTTTGTTCATAGTAGTAAGCAGTGAACAGTGTACAGTGAACAGTAAGCAGTGAACAATGTACAATTAGCAATTAGCACAAAGCGAATAGCGAACAGCCAGCAGCGCAAAGCGCAAAGCGCAAAGCCATTAGCCACTAGCCATTAGCGAACAGCGATTAGCCAGCAGCGAACAGCAACTACCAACTATTTCCTCGGATGGTATTTATCCATGACCTCGGTCAAGTGGGAGCGATCGACGTGCACATACACCTCAGTGGTGGTAATGCTTTCATGGCCCAACATCTGTTGAATGGCCCTAAGGTCGGCCCCGTTTTTTAACAAATGGGTGGCAAAGGAGTGCCGAAAGGTATGTGGACTAATACTTTTGCCCAATTCGATTTTGGTAGCGAGTTGTTTGATGATCGTAAAGATCATGGCACGGGTAAGTTGTTTGCCCCTGCGGTTCAAAAATAGGATATCATCAAACCCCTTCTGTATGTTTTGGTGCACCCGAACCTCATTTCGGTAGATATTGATATATTTTTTATTGAAATCACTGATCGGTACAAAGCGTTGTTTGTCCCCCTTGCCCGTTACCTTTATAAAATCCTCCTCAAAAAAAAGGTCCGATATACGTAGGTTTATGAGTTCGGAAACCCGGAGTCCACACCCATATAAGGTCTCTAGCATGGCGCGGTTGCGTTCCCCTTCGGGTTTGGAAAGGTCTACGGCCCCAATGATCTTATCGATTTCGTCCTCAGAAAGGGTATCGGGCAATTTTCTGCCGATTTTGGGCGATTCAAGCAAATCCATAGGGTTGTCGGTGCGGTAATCCTCAAAGGTCAAGTAGTTGAAGAAACTCTTTAAGCCCGAAATAATACGGGCCTGTGATCGGGGATTTACGTCTTGCGCGATTTCATAGATAAACCGTTGTATGGTTTCCTTGTCAATAAGTAAAGGACTTACAGAGAGTGTGTTGGCTTCAAGAAAGCCAATTAATTTGGCCACATCCAAAAGGTAGTTTTTAATGGAGTTGTCAGACAGGCCGCGTTCTAGCTTAAGATAGTCTTGGTAATCTTCTAAAGCTTGTTTCCATTTCATTTTACAAATATTCAATTTATATGCGTCAAACGATTCCAAAAAGCTGAAAAAACAATATTACACAACATATTTGGATTATTACACAACGAAAATTAGTCGAATGATGTAAGTCATTCTAAGTTTGCCCCATCAATTTAAAACAATCAATTATGAAAAAAGTAGTAGCAGTATTGGCCTTTGCGCTAATCGGATTTTCAATGAATGCCCAAGACGGCTTTAGACTAGGGGCCAATTTAGGTTTGCCCACTGGTGATGCCGGTGATCTTTCAGGCTTTAGTATTGGTTTGGATGCCCAGTACATGTTCGAGACTGCAGGTGATTTCGATTTAGGGGTCGCTACCGGTTATACCAATTCTTTTGGTAAGGAAATCGGGGAAGGCGAATATACTTATGAAGTCCCAGATGTGCAATTTTTGCCATTGGCAGGAGTCGCCAGGTACAAAGCTAGCGAAGAATTATCTATCGGTACCGATTTAGGGTATGCCTTAGGTATCAACGATGGTAACGATGGTGGTTTTTATTACAGACCAACCGTAGGTTATGCCGTTAGTGATGGTGTGGAAATCAATGCCTCTTATACCGGAATTAGTTTGGATGGTGGTACTTGGTCTACAATCAACCTAGGCGTACTATTCAATCTATAGAACATATTTTCAATCATACGAAAAGCGAAAACAAATCCAGTTTTCGCTTTTTTTATGCCCTTTTTTGGATTAGACATCGTATTTGTATTAGGTAGTGTACACGATTCGTGTTTTATGAACTAAACACTATACGATTATGAAAAAATCATTACTTCTTCCGTTGATTGCCTTTTGAACCTTGTCGGGGTCGAAAAAAATACGGGAACATCAACAATATCGGTTTTTATATAGGGGCCTTGGTCGATATTGCCGCTACCGAAAAATTCCATCTACAGCCAGAACTGACCTATGGGAAGTCCGAAGACCTTTCATTTGTCTATTTGTCCATCATGGCCAAATATTATGTAGCCCCTAAATTTCACATACAGGCCGGACCCCAATTGAATTTCTCCTCAAATCTCGACGATATTAAAAATACCATTCGCGATGCCGAGGAACTTTTGGGTACCAATGGCGATGTTGATGATGTACTCCGTACCTCGGGGTGGATTTAGGCGTGGGGGCCGGTTTCGATGTTACCGATAATTTTACGATCCAGGCACGTTATTCCTTCGAACTGACCGATAGGTATTCTGATCCCGCTGGTGGCGTACTCAATATTAAGGGGTCTGCATTACAGGTCGGTGTAGCCTTTATGTTTTAATGTAAGGATACAACCGGTTTTGTTTTCCGATGGAAGGACTACCAATACGATATTAAAAGGTATAAAGCGACCCCGAAACGGGTCGTTTTCTTTTGAATTTATAAGGGAAGCCAAGTCTTTTGCCCGAATTAAAATTGGTTGGTTTGCAACAAAAATCGATGCATTGCGTTTTCGTAGGTAGTTTAAACCAATCACTTTTATAAAACCAAACCACAATGCACAAAAACCTATTCGCCCTGATCTTTCTTTTAATGGGAACCGGAATTTTTGCCCAAGAAGGCTTTAAACTCGGGTTTCACGGGGGCTTTCCCATCAACGACTTTAATGATGCCGTAACCTTGACCCTCGCTTTGGATGCGGGCTATATGTATGCTGCGAACGAAACAATCGATATCGGTATCGCCACGGGATTTATACATGGCTTTGGCGAAAGCTTCAGTTCAGAGGCTATAGAAGCCGATTTTCCCAATGTGGAATTTATTCCTTTGGCCGCCTCGGTTCGTATATGGACCTCCAATTCGTTCTCCTTTGGTGTAGATGGGGGGTATGCCGTAGGTATTAATGACGGTAATGATGGTGGACTCTATTACCGACCCGTTATCGGGTATCTTATGGGCCCCAGTACCGAGGTCAATTTTTCATATTCAACAGTAGAGCTCGATGGGGCTTCTTGGAACACCTTGAATCTCGGTGTCTTGTATACCTTTAAATCGAAACGCAGTCGATGATCTAAACCGATGATACCATAAAAATAACCATAGGGAAGGGGAAGCGATCATGCTTCCCTTTTTTTATTTCGCATAAATCGATACATTTATGCAATGAAAGCCACACACAGGCTCCAAGTGGTATGCTGCTGAGGGTGCTGTTACACGTGCTGTAGTAGTATCGAGGGTCATAAGGCCCATAAAAACAAGGATAATGAAGATAATGATCATCAACGGACCCAATTTGAACCTCTTGGGCAAACGGGAACCTGAAGTATACGGAAGTACTACTTTTGAGGCATATTTTACCGAATTACAAACCAAGTTCAAAACGGTAGAGTTGGCCTATTACCAATCGAATATCGAGGGGGAGCTTATTGACAAGATCCAGGAAGTCGGTTTTTCCTATGATGGTATTATTTTGAATGCCGGGGCCTATACCCACACCTCGATCGGTATTGGCGATGCCATCCGGGGTATTACCACCCCAGTTATCGAAGTACATATTTCCAACACCTTCGGTCGGGAGGCCTTTCGTCATGTATCGCATATTTCACCAGCGGCCAAAGGCGTTATTTTAGGGTTTGGCCTGCAGAGTTATGATTTGGCCATACAGAGTTTTTTGTAGAAGGTAAAGGATATAGTGAATAAACCATAGTATGCCCATAGAGGGGTGTAAAGGTGTATTTTACAGCTATATAAACAAGTTGTGTTGCATTAAAAGACAGAATCAATAATAGATGAAATTTAAAATATTAACGTAGAAAGATTTTGGCGAAGGTAAATACCTAGCATTATATTAAGCGCTTTACAACAACAACCTCCTATGCAAAGTCTTAGTCCAGTTCCCTAAAGTCACTTTTATCTTATCTTTAAATCCATAACCGAACATAGGGGCTAGCCGTTATGCTTTATGATGACCAACCAATAACCAAATGATAAAATTCTTTAGAAAAATCAGGCAACAGCTTTTAATAGAAAACAAATTCGGGAAATATCTGACTTACGCCATAGGGGAGATTGTTTTGGTCATCATCGGTATTTTGATGGCGCTCCAGATAAACAACTGGAATTCAGATAGGATAGATCGTGCGACCGTAGCTAATTATTATAAGCGTATTCATAGCGAAATTCAAGAGGGTATCAAGACCGTGGAATCGTTTACGGAAAAAGCGAAGTACATTGGGTCTTTAAACAAAAGGACGTTGAAGGTTTTAGCCTCTAAAAACTATGATTCCATTCCTGTTTTAAAAGAAACCTTGGGTGCTCTAGGAACCTCCTGGACATTAGACGTGAATTTTCCGGTGACAGAAGAATTTTTAAATCAAGGTTATTTATCAAAAGTTCAAAATGACAGTGTTAAACTGGCATTCAATTACTATGTATATTCAATGAAGGAAATTGATATCATGGAAAAATTCACCTCCAGTCAATACAATGATCGTATAGAGCCATATATCATCAAAAACCTGAACTATAGTGAAATTGCACTACCCTTATATAGAAAGGGGCTTATACCAGGAGGTACCCCAACAAATTTTGAACTTCTTTTCAATGACCTCGAGTTATGGAATAACGTAACTTTAAAAATGGAGGGTATAACACTGGATATTAAATCCTACAAGAAAATAATTGAATCGTTGAATAAACTGGACGAGCAGATCTTAAGGCAACTTCAACAAGGTTAAACAGCTGGGTAGTATTTTAAACAAACGAGCCAGCCTGCAGCGCTGGAATTAAAGGTAAAAAAGAGGATAATATTTTTTAGGGGTATCCGCCAGCACTTCCTTTCTGAAGGAAAAACAGGAAAGTATCTGAAATACGCTATAGGGGAAATTGTGCTTGTGGTTATTGGAATCTTAATTGCATTGCAAATCAATAATTGGAACCAAAGCAGGCTAGACCGGATAGCGGAAACAAAGTATTTGAAGAGTATTGATAAGGAGTTGATATATAATAATTACCTAAACCAGTCAATAATTATCAGTAGGTTACCCAAAAAAGTGGAAGGCCTTACATTGGCAAAAAAATATTGTGAGAATGAAATAATAGTGACCGATACATTGGAATTCTTAAATCGTGTATCCTATGGTGGGGGGGCAGGTGGATATGATTTTGGTAAGAGAAGTACTTATGATGAACTGGTAAATACTGGGAATTTACAGCTCATTAGAAAATGATACAATAAAAAACGCTGTCGCAAATTACTATGGATATTTAAATGCGGTGAAAGAAAGGGTGAAAATAAACGCTTGTAACTTTTCAAACCATACCTCAGGATTACGTCCCTTTGATACTAAAAACCCAAGTTTTATTTCAAAGTTCGAAAAAGTCAAAATGATGGAATCCTTTACGTCCGTTGAATTCAGGAAATTGGTTAATCTTGAACCTTCATATGCCTATAAAGTAAGGGATTATATTGAAAATGTTAAATCAGAAGGCGAACAAATCATACATCTTATCAAAATGGAATTGGAAGATGGATCGGGGAAGGGGAATAAATAACCAATCCCGACTTAGGCCGTTTAAAACCCATTGCTGGCACAAGCCTTCTTATAAGCCCTGAAGCGTTGGGTTTCGTGGACTTCCATTCCGTTTATAATTGCTAAATTTGGTGTTTGAAATACGCAACAAACCCTATGTAAAAACGTTAGCTGCTACCTGAACAAAATTATGAATTGGATACTATTGGCAATTGCAGGACTTTTTGAAGTCGCATTCGCTTTCTGTCTTGGAAAGGCAAAAGAGTCAACCGGAAATGAAATGTACCTATGGTATGTCGGATTTTTTATAGCCCTAAGTTTTAGTATGGTGCTTTTAATCAAGGCCACCCAATCTTTACCAATAGGAACTGCGTATGCGGTATGGACAGGGATTGGGGCGGTAGGAACCGTATTGGTTGGGATTTTTGTATTTAAAGAACCTACAACATTTTTAAGGCTGTTGTTTCTGACGACCTTGATTATCTCAATTGTTGGGTTAAAAGCCGTTTCACATTAGCCGATGGAATTAAAAGCAAACAAATTCTTTCGTAATCCAGGATATTATTGTTCTAAAACCATAGATTCAAAAACGAGGTTCTTTTAGCCTTTTTTCTACTGATCCAGGTAATGGAAAAGTAAAAACAACGGCTGCCTTGGGGCTTGCCATACGCGCAGTTGGTGCGGACAAGAAAGTTTCTTAGCCCAATTTGTTAAAGGGATGGTTTATTGAAGTTTCTGAAATCATTTTGTCCGGAAAATATGATGTTTTGGTTTTAGACGAAGCCCATATTGCTAACTACTACAGATTATTCGGTGTTGAAGAACTGATGGATTTATTGAAGGGAAAACCAGAAGGATTGGAGGTAATAATTACAGGAAGATACGCTCCTGACCAGCTGATTGAATTTGCTGATCTGGTTACTGAAATGAAAGAAATAAATCATTACTATACCAAAGGAATTCAGGCAAGAATAGGGATTAAATATCCTTTTGAGGGCCGGGTACGTGAAGGACTCTATCTTTAGTGTTAAAACGACTATGTTAATTCAATGGGGCATTTATTAAATGCGGGTAATTGGAATCGCGATTTTGAAACCTTAGAATAGTGTCTTTCAAGATGACGCCTTTATCAATATTAATGGCATTTTTAATAGTCATATTTTCATCCCAACTTTCGCGGCCGGATACCACAGCTGGCACATGAACCATTAATGCGGCTGAAATAGATCGGGAAGCACTTTCCCAAAAATAACTTGGTGTGTGATCCACGGCATAGTAATCAATTTTATCGATTGCTATGATCGGGTTTTTAAACGTTGTAGGTTTTGCAAAATAAAATCCCATCCCTTCATCACAACTAACATCTATGATTAGTGTCCCAGGTTTAAGCATGGATTTTTCATGTTCCTGGACATAATCAATGGGGTCATCCGTATCCTGATATGTGCCATTGATTATTATTCCAGATTCGTTTATTAAATCCAGCAAAGGTCGCTCTGAACCATCGTGCTCCACAACTATCAGTCGAGGTTCATTTTCGTTTCCTTTTCTAATTCGGACATAGTGTACATTAAGGACTTCCTCCCTAACCTCATGATCCGGTCTTTGGATACAGATGGTAATATCCCTAAAGCCTTGTGATTTCAAGGCATAAATGGCTCCTCTACTTACTGCTCCAAAACTAAAGATGATCACTTTCCTTTGGTTTCCATAATGACCATTTATTCCTCTTAGCTGCAATGCGTGATTCACGGCACTATATCCGGCCAATTCATTGTTTTTGTAAAAGGTATGTCTTCCCATTTGTCCAGTGGGATACCACACATACATATCCTCAAAGGCAATCAAGGTTAATTTTTTGTCTATGGCCGTTTGTGTAATTTGCATTTGCTGTGCACAATGCGGATATCCCCAAATAGTGCCGCCATCTTTCAGCTCTTCCAGATCGGATAGGATAGGTTTGGCGATTATGGCAGAACCAATGTCTGATAATATCTCACTCCGTGTGGCTATGCCACCGGTTAAGGCACTGATTTCTTCGTCTTCTATTTTGAAAGGTGCGCCATAACCTTTCTCAAAAATCAGTTGTCTTCGAATGGTTTCCGGAATTCTTTTTAAATGTTCTGGATGGATAGGTACCCGCCTTTCATCTTCTTTTTTGGAAGTTCCAATAACACCCATTTTTAATAAAGCCATATCTTCTTGGAATTGAAACGAGTTGCAGGGTAATGACGTTTGCAAATCGTAATATTAAAAATACATCAGATAGTTATATGCTAGTAATCAGGCATTAAGTAGCTACTAGGGTTTCATTAATCCAAAATAAGGGCTTAAACAAAAAGCCTCGGCAATTCGCTGAAGTGGAGCGAAGAGACAATTAATATCAACAGATGAACAATTCTATTCCAAAGATAGGTTATTAAAACCCAATTAACAGAATATCAGTTATTATCCATAGCCTTGTAACACAAGAGGTATAAGTCTTTTTTTAGGAAAAAGTACTGAAGGTTTTGAAGTCGAAGTTCGGTAATAAGCAGTCCCAACAGCCTGCTGTATAAAAAACCTTTGCCCGGTCATCTAAGACCATCCAATACTTATTCTTGATAGAACTTTTCCAGTATGACCTTTGTTCCCCTTTCCCTTCACAAATGAATCGCTTATATTTATAACGGTATAATAAAGACCAAATCCATGGTACTGTATTTTACGGCAAAACCTATCCATGAAAAAATATGCACCGATTATCCTGATTCTTGCATTGTTTAAGTTCATTGTTCAATGGATGGGGAATGGGAATTACGGCTTCCATCGTGATGAATTATTGCATTTATCGGTGAGTGAGCACCTCGATTGGGGCTTTATGGAGTTTCCGCCCCTTATCGCCTTCCTTGGTAAATTGTCGTACTGGTTTTTCGATTACGCCCTGTTGGGTGTACGCCTATTTCCTACACTTGCAGGGGTTGCCATCCTTATTCTTTGTTGTCTTATGGCCAAGGAACTCGGAGGTGGTTTTAAGGCCGTGTTTCTTGCAGGAATCTGTGTATTGGCATTTCTTCCTTTTTACCGCAACCACACCTTGTTTCAACCCGTGGCCTTTGACCAATTATTCTGGACCATGGGTTTTTACTTTATCATTAGGTTTATCAATTCCCAAAACAAAAGGTTCCTGATTCTTTTAGGCATTACCTTAGGTCTGGGGCTGTTGAACAAATACACCATGTTCGTTTGGGCCTTTGGGGTATTGATCGGGCTGTTTTTCTATCAAAAAGGCAACCTCTTTAAAAACAAATGGTTCTATATTTCGGCTTTGATCGCACTGCTTATTTTCTTGCCCAATTTTATTTGGCAGGTGCAGCACGACTTTCCGCTTTTAGCCCATTTACAGGCCCTTAATGTCTATCAATTGAATGATATGGACCCGATGGCCTTCGGTTTGGGGCAATTGGACTTTCCGTTCACCCTGATAGTAGGTCTTTTTGGTTTAGGGGCCATGATATTCGGTAAAAACCTAAGCAAATACAGGGGGGTAGGGGTAGGCGTCTTGGTTGTTTTTTGCACCCTATGGGCGCTACATTCCAAGGCGTATTATGTGTTTGGTATATATCCGGTCCTTTTTGCGGCCGGGGCGGTCAAATTGGAGGCCTTGCTTTTAAAAAAACCGATCTGGATGTATGTGATTGCGACGTTTGTTTTAGCGCCTTCCCTTTATTTTATACCACAACTAACCCCTGTATTGCCCATAGAACAATATGTGGCCTATAAGGGCCTTAAGGAAGATAAAAATGGGCGGATAGCATTGACCAGTGACTATGCCGATATGTTCGGTTGGGAAGAACAAGTAAGATTGGTCGATAGTGTGTACCGCGCTTTGGGCGCTGATGAAAGGGAACATTGTGTACTCTGGGCGGAAAATTATGGGGAGGCCGGCGCATTGAAAATATTGGGCAAAAAATATGGACTACCCGATCCCATTAGTAGGCACGGAACTTTCTGGACATGGGGTTATGGCAATAAGGATGCCAAGGTTTGGATCAGTTTAGGCAACGAAAAACCATCTGTGGAACATGTTTTTGAGGACGTTGAATTGGTTAAGATAATCACCCACAAATATGCCATTGACGAAGAGAACGGTATCCCACTTTATATTTGTAGAAAACCAAAAGTCGATATTGAAAAATGGTGGAAAGCCTACGAGGATCATATTTTTGATTGATATGATAATTTATCCTTAAAGACTAAAGTGAAGGTATTATGGTCAATCAACAAAATGTCTTAAAAAAGGGCACTGTTCCGTGCTTTAAAACCTGAGGGATATTTTAAAAATCTATTAAATTAGTGGTGTTATTAAAAAGGATTTTCAGGCACCAATATTTGTTGGTCATTGGATGTCAATTTTCCCTACAACGTCTTAACTTTATAAAATCTATTTCAAAATTTCAATTTTTAATACGTATGAAATCAAAATCGCTTCTAATCGTTGCAATGGCAACTACGTTATTATCCTTTACAACCCATAGTATCAATACCATGAAAATAAAATCGAAGGACTTTAATATTAAAAAGGACTTGCTATTGGTACAGTTGGATTGTAAAACCGATGTAGATGATCTTCATACGGCGGCGGCATTGGCAACTTTAGTGGCTGATTCCGATTTTTCAAAATTGAAGTACCATGCGGTTGCGGGAACCTATGGAATTCAAGAGGGTTTATACGTTCCGCCAAATGATCTCATGCAGCTCTCTTTTGGAAACAATTGGACAGATGCCCATAAGAATAGGGATTTAGCCGTTCAAAAAGTCAAGGACATAGTAAAGAAAATCCTTAGACGTAAGGGGGATGTCTGGATAGCGGAGGCGGGCCAATCCGATTTTACGGCTGAACTTGTCAAGGCCATTCAACAGGATTTGCCTAAAATAAACACATTACAGCGCATACATGTCGTGCAGCACAGTGATTGGAATGAAAAATCAACTTCCCCAAAGGACCTCGATTTCGTAAAGAAAAACACGGATTATTGGAAAATACCGGATGGTAATGCAGTGGGAAATGGAACCCCAGGATTTCGTGATGCGGATTATACCAATTGGAAAGATAACGTCGGGAATCCTAAATTGAAAGAAATATGGGGGCTTTCCACAGATTTGTCAAATCAATACAATGGAAAGGATGGGAGGTACAATAATCATGCTGTTTCCGCAGGCGGATTGGATTTCTCCGACTTGTCTGAAGTTTGCTCCATTTTAGGTATCGGGGATATCAAGGATGTTGGGGAATTTTTTGATCGGTATGGGAATTGAACGGGCTATGGACTGACCATAAGAAAGGCCTGACCCTGAATTAAATTGCCTTGGTTTTTTTAAAAATCAACTACATGTGCGGTGTCGAAATCAGGATTTATTTCGAACCGTGTATTACATCAACAAATCTTTCCACTACGCTGGAAACCATAAAGACTGAATTGAATGGCACAAAGAAATTTCATATACCCCCTTATCGTAATTTTGATTACCTTAAATTTTTCATCCTGTAAATCCAGTTCCAATCTAACGGAACCAACATTGACCAGGAATTCAAAAGCTTCACTACAAAAACCCTATGTGATCTTGGTTTCCCTTGATGGTTTTCGTTGGGATTATGTCGATAAATACAAACCTCCCCATCTTACCGAATTTATTGGGAAAGGGGTACGGTCCGAGTCGTTGATCCCATCGTTTCCTTCCAAAACATTTCCGAACCACTACACCATCGCAACCGGGATGTACCCTGATAAGCATGGCATAATCGGGAATTCTTTTTATAGTAATAAAAAGGATGTCACCTATAAGATTGGCAATAGGGAAATGGTAGAGGATGGCACCTTTTACGGCGGTACGCCTCTTTGGGTGCAGGCGGATAAGGCGAATATGGTATCTGCGAGTTATTTTTTTGTAGGTTCAGAGGCTGATATACAAGGCGTAAGACCCACCTATTATCAGGTGTACGATGGAGCAATCAAAAATGAGGTTCGTGTAGCCGAGACCTTAAAATGGTTTGCGTTGCCCAAAAAGGAAAGACCACATATGATAACCTTGTATTTTTCCGATATGGATGATGTGGGACATGAGTTTAGTCCAGATAATGATGCGCAATTAAAAAAAGTCCTGTTCGCTTTGGATGAAAATTTGGGGGAGTTGTTTAAAGGTGTTGAAGCAACCGGTCTGCCCATAAACGTCATCATAGTTTCCGACCACGGTATGGCAACATTACCCACAGCGAATATGATACCTGTTGGGGATCTTGTGAATGATAGCCTATATACGGTGGTCGACAATGGGGCGATTCTCAACGTTCATCCAAAAAACAATACTTCAACGGATACTATGTTAGAATACCTAAAACCGAAGGAAGACCATTTTAAGGTCTATACGACCGAAAACACCCCCGGTTTTGAATATAAGCCACGAAACAAGGATTGGGGAAGCATTCAGGTTATCCCCGATTTTGGATATTATTTTTCGGGTAAGGAACGTATTGAAACCCTGAGGAAAAAATCGATTACAGCGATTGGAGTACATGGATACGATCCCAAGTATAAGGACATGCATGGTATATTTTACGCCAATGGCCCCGCATTTAAGGAAGGTTATGTTATCCCTTCCATAAAAAACATCCATATCTATCCTTTGGTATGTCAGATTTTAGGTCTTGAAATCCCGAATGAAATCGATGGGGATTTAAACGAAATAAAAACCGTTTTAAAAACCGATTAATGATTCCGTAAATTCCTTTTGAACATCGAGGCAGTACCTAATGGGGCCAATGAAAAACATTGGATCGGTGCTTTAAAATCAACGATATAATTTGAAGATCGATTGAATTAGGGGTGTTGGTAAGATCAATGGTTTACATCCTAATCGTACTGATATACAATTGTTTTTGCATCATATAAGTGAAATATTCAATAGGGGAAGGAAAGATGATCAAGAACTATTTTGAAAAGGAATTTGAATTACGATATTTTGAAATAAACGAATATGGTTTTGCATTGCCGACGACCATCTTAACCCTTTTGGAGGAAACGGCAGCAGAACATTGTTATTCCATTAACCCTAGCCTGTATCAATAGGGAGGACAAAATATTGGTTGGGTTTTAGTTTCTGGGATGATGCAAATGGAGTGGTATCCAAGATATAAGGAAAAAATCACGATTAGGACTTGGATGTCAAAATATACATTAGTGAAAGGTTTCAGGAATGATGTTGGTATAGGATGTTTAGCTATCGTATGTAAACATTGCTGAAGAGCAAAACCCCATTTTTTGAATATTATTCCCATATTTACCATTCTTAGGCAAGGATTTACCTTTTGAAAAGGATAAACACAACGGAACTTTGTCCTGTAAAAAATAAAATTATGAGTCAAGTAGCATTGTGCCCCAAATGTGGCGGTAAATCAAAGATCAAGGAAGAGGATGGGGTCGTTTCCTATCAGGCAATTCAAGATGAAGAAGCTTTCCAGAAAATAGGTCAACTTAAAAAGGCCATGGAAAAGTTCAAAGCAAAGGCAGAGCAACTTGAAAAGGAGTTGGAGATCATTAAGTCAAAGCAAAAATAACGGATATGAAGATTGCAGTAACATCAGCTAGCGGGCATTTGGGGTCGGCCATCGTACGGCAACTAATAAAGGAAATCGGGAAAGAGAATGTTATAGGTATTGCACGGACCCCCGAAAAAGCACATCGTCTGGGAATCGAAATCCGAGAGGGAGATTACAATAACCGAGAGCATTTTAATCAAGCATTACAAGGTATTGATGCGGTTCTTTTGGTTTCAGGTATGGATGACCCACAGAAAAGGATACAACAGCATAGAAATGTCATTGAAGCGGCAAAACTGAACGGGGTTCATAAGATTGTTTACACCAGCATTATTGGAGACGAAAATAAAACGGCCTTTAGTCCTGTCGTGCAAAGTAATCGCCAAACCGAAAAGGATATACAGGAATCGGGCCTTGCGTGGGTCATTGGTAGAAATGGAATTTATATCGAACCCGATTTGGAATACATAGACCAGTATGTCAAAGCGGGTGAAATCAAGAATTGTGCGGGGACAGGGAAATGTGCCTATACCAGTAGGGAGGAATTGGGTTACGCCTATGCACAAATGCTGTTGCATGAAAAGCATAATGGGCTGGTGTACAATTTGGTAGGTGAGCCAATCACCCAAGAGTACCTGGCCAAATTGATCAATCAAGCGTATGGGACAAGCCTGTCTTATAATCCTATTTCAGTTGAAGCTTATGCGGAAGACAGAAAAAAGGAGTTGGGGGAATTCATGGGAACCATCATCACCGGAATTTACGAAGGGATCAAGAATGGATCCAATGATGTACCATCTGATTTCGAAAAGGCCTCTGGAAGACCGCATATATCCCCCATGGAAATGATCGGATTATTTAAAAACAGATAAGAAAAAAGGAAATTAAAGCGCTCGGTTCAGGGTAAATTGAAAAAGGCGGTTGTTTGTATTGTCCCTATTGAATAGCGTTGGACTAGGTCTTGTCATTTTAGTTATGAACATAAAAACCCGCGGTTTGAACATACCTTCGAACCACGGGTTTTATGCTAAGTTTGGGGAAACTACCTAATATTAAAATAAGCCAACCGCTAATTGTACCCTTGCTATTTTTTGAGAAGGGTTCCATAGAGTTGTTGCTGAAACCGGGAAGTTTACGTCTGAAAATTTTAGGGTTTTTGAGGCTGTTAAGCCTACATTCACAAAATCGAAATTCTGCTTACCATCACCGTATAAATGCGTATCCCCGTTAAAAGAGAATGCACCACCTACAAAGCTCCTTAAATTCACTTTTGATTCTGTGATCAACGGATAAGACACTTCCACATAGGTAGAATAGCGCTGTTCTAGATCACCATCATCATTCAATTGGGCATCGCCACTACCATACAATAACACATCGGCTTCCAAACGTAAAGGGAAACTTTCGTTGAAGGTATAAGAGGTGCGTAGATCCAATAAATGCGTGGTGGTGTTCTTATCGTAATTCCACACATCAGGGGTAGCTACGTTACGGGTATTGAATAAATCCCACAGACCAATGGAAAAGCCATTTTCGGCATATTGGATATAGTAGTTTATTTCTTTGTAATAAGTACCGTCGGCATCATTGGAGAACGACATTCCACCCCAAAAACCAGTGGTGAAACTACCCGATTCATTCAATCTCAATTGAGAGAAAACAGCGGCCATGGGTTTATCGGTAATGACCAAACCCCTCCATAAATGGTTCGTTTTTACATCAACATTAAAGTCTATCGGACTGTCTTTCGATTCTGTTTTTTGGGCATAGCCCATTTGCACTGTGATCAGCGCTACGAATACTATAAGTATTTTTTTCATTGTAGTTTACTATAAGGGGAATATGCTACATTAAGGCCATATATAAGTAGGCTGCAATTACACATCCGATGATAGGACCCACTACGGGTATCCAAGCATAACCCCAATTACTTTTACCTTTTACGGGTAAAATGGAATGCATGATCCTGGGCCCTAGATCCCGGGCAGGATTAATGGCATAGCCTGTTGTTCCTCCCAAGGACAAACCAATGACCCATACAAGAAAGGCTACGGGTACTGCCCCAATAGAGCCTAAACCTATGATGGCACGAGCTTCTACATCTCCTGTGATATCTAATTCCGGACCAGCTAAATAGAATATTACAAAGACCAAAACGAAGGTTCCTATAATCTCACTCATTAAGTTGGAAAAAGTGTTCTTAATGGCCGGTCCCGTACAAAAAGAAGCTAACATACCTTCCTCATCATCAGTGATTTTATAGTGATCCTTATAGAAGAACCACACTAAAAACGCTCCTAACATGGCCCCGATCATTTCACCCGCTAAATATTCAGGGACGACAGTCCAAGAAATCTTACCTGCAGTTGCCAAACCTATGGTTACCGCTGGGTTCAAGTGCGCGCCACTATAGGGGCCTGCCACGACTACTCCTATAAAGACACCCAGAGCCCAGGCTGTGGTGATTTCGATCCATCCAGCACCATTACCCTTGGTGCCCTTCAATACTGCATTGGCCACAACTCCGTTACCCATAAGCATAAGAAGCATGGTGCCTAATATTTCTGCTACTAAAATTGACATGATTTTCTGTTTTTATAGTTGTTGATGACTAATTACTCTTCGATCCAATGCTGTGCACACTTAACGGCTTTATGCCAGTAATGCAACATATTGTCGACTTTTTCTTTAGGAGCTTCTGGATAGAATTCCTTATCAACAACCCATTGGGATTGGATATCATCGATACTGTCCCAGTAACCAACGGCCAAACCTGCCAAATAGGCGGCGCCCATAACTGTTGTTTCCAAAGTTTTGGGCCGTATGATCTTAAATCCGAACAAATCGGCTTGGATCTGCATTAATAAATCGCTGGCACTTGCACCACCATCTACGCGTAGTTCAATACTTTTTTCACCTGCATCGGCTTCCATGGCCCTTACGATGTCGTATACTTGAAATGCTATACCCTCTATCGTTGCCCTTGCTATATGGGCATCTGTGGTACCCCGGGTGATACCCAACATGGCACCGCGGGCATATTGGTCCCAATAAGGTGCTCCCAATCCCGTTAGGGCCGGTACAAAATAAACACCTCCGTTATCTTCCACGGTTTCTGCCAAATGGTTGATGCCTGGGGCTGTTTTCACCATTTTTGCGCCGTCGCGTAACCATTGGATAGCGGCTCCACCAACAAAAACACTTCCTTCAAGGGCATAGGTGGTTTTACCGTTGATTTTCCAAGCAACGGTGGTTAAAAGATTGTTTTCTGAGTACACCGCTTTATCACCGGTATTCATTAATAGGAAACATCCTGTGCCGTACGTATTTTTAACCATTCCCGGTTTGGTACACATTTGACCGAACAAGGCTGCTTGTTGATCCCCTGCAATTCCCGCAATCGGAATTTTGGAGGAGAATAGGGTGGTAGCCGTAGTACCATAAATCTCACTACTTTCTTTAACCTCGGGTAACATGGCTTTTGGTATGTTGAACAACTCCATCAATTCATTGTCCCACGCCATGGTATGTATGTTGAACAACATAGTCCTACTTGCGTTGGATACATCGGTAATGAACATTTTTCCCCTTGAAAGTTTCCAGATAAGCCACGTGTCAATGGTCCCAAAACAAAGTTTCCCTGCTTCCGCTTTTTTCCTGGCACCTTCTACATTGTCCAAGATCCATTTAAGTTTGGTTGCTGAAAAATAGGCATCGATCACCAATCCTGTTTTCTTCTTGATCATATCGATATGACCGGCATCCTTTAACTCATCGCAATATCGCGAGGTTCTTCTGTCTTGCCATACGATCGCATTGTATATGGGTTCGCTGGTTTCACGGTCCCAGACAACGACGGTTTCCCTTTGGTTGGTAATACCTATGGCCGCAATACCATCGCCTGAAATACCTTGCTGGGCCACTACCTCGGCCGCAACGGAAATTTGGGAAGACCAAATATCATTGGGGTTGTGTTCTACCCATCCCGGTTTAGGAAAAATCTGTTCAAACGGTTTTTGGGAAACTCGAACAATCTCACCGTCGTGATTGAATAAAATCGCACGGGAGGAGGTCGTCCCTTGATCAAGTGCTAAAATCAGTTTGTTCTTCATGTTTAATTGATTAAGTAGTTTTAATTGTTTCTAGGGGACAATTAAAACCGTGGTTTATAAAATATAGTTAGTGGTTACTTCAATATAGTCAGCAACTTGCTTGGTTTGCCAATCGGCATCCTTTCCAAGTTCCTTCGCCATAATTTTGGCTACTTCAGGAGCCATTCTAACACTCTCTTTGGCATCTAAGAGTTGACAACGGGTTCTACGTGCAAGAAAATCTTCCACAGTACGTGCCATTTCATTTCTTACGGCCCAAACCACTTGGGCCTCTATAACCCCCAAGGAGGTACTTAAGGTTTTGTTCCACCCGTTCACTTTGGCAAGATCGACTATGGCTTCTTCGTCACTGCCATAGAAATATAAAGGGTTGTCAAAGTTTACATTTTCTTTGTAACCATGGATCTTAAGGTGTCTTGTTTTTGTGGGAATGTGTTTCCATTCGTGGTTCTTCTCAGCCTTATCCACCAAATCTTGACCCATTCTCCTAAAAGTTGTCCATTTACCCCCCACGATAGTCAGTAGTCCGGATTTGGATGTATAGATTTTATGGCTTCGGGAAATCTCTTTCGTTTTGTTTCCTTTGCCTTTCGTAGCCGCCAAAGGTCGCAAACCTGCAAATACGCTTAATACATCGCTTCTTTTCGGTGCCTTGGTTAGATACCTACTTGCCGTACTAAGGATAAAACCTATCTCTTCTTCCAGTGCCACGGGCTCCAATGATTCTTTTTCGATCGGGGTATCTGTAGTACCGACAATTACCTTATTATGCCATGGTACTAAAAACAAGACCCTGCCATCATCTGTTTTTGGAATCGTAATCGCATCATCCCCTGGTAAAAAGGATTTATCCAATATTAAATGTACCCCTTGGCTTGGGGCAATGGTTTTTTCAGCCCCTGGGGAATCCATTTGTAAAACATCATCCGCAAAAACACCGGTAGCATTGACAACCTGCTTTCCTTTGATTTCGAATGATACATCTTCTTCCTCATCATGTACCTTAACACCCGTTAGGTTGCCATCGTTATCTTTGACCAAACCATCAACGGCACAATAATTCAATACTATCGCTCCCATCTCAACAGCGCTCTGCAAGGTATTAATTGCCATTCGTGAATCATCGAATTGACCATCATAATAAACCACACCAGCTGAAATTTTATCCGGGTTGATCAACGAAATACGTTTTAAGGTTTTGGATTTTGAGATACGTCTAGATCGTCCAAGGCTCAATTTTCCGGCCAATAGATCATAAAAAGTTAATCCAACGGTATATAATATTTCGTCATATAATCCATGTGTTGGAATTATAAAGGATTGACTTTTAGTGATGTGGGGGGCGTTTTTCAACATTAGCCCTCTTTCTACTACGGCCTCCCTAACCAAACCTATATCACCTTGTGCCAAATATCGCACACCACCGTGTACCAGTTTGGTTGCCTTACTTGATGTGGATTTTGTGAAATCCGATTTTTCCAATAATACAACGGAGTACCCTCTGGCAGATGCCTCAAGAGCAATGCCGATGCCTGTTGCCCCGCCTCCTATAACTATGAAATCGTACGTTTTAGATTCCTCTTTTAACCTATCGATCATTGCTTTTCTGTTCATGATTCCTCTTTTATTTTTTGATATTGCTTTCTAATTGGATATAAATATACAATAAAACGAAACAAAACAAAACCTCTTATTAGTTATTAATTGTTATTTTTTATGAACCATGATTTTTGTCATAAAATCGAAGCCAAATGTTCCAAAAATGGGTATTTCATCGAAATATTTCAATTTTTGTATTATTTATTGTTTCTTTTTTAGGGAAATATGAGGTATAGTGGTTTCGTTTTGATTACGGATAGTTCGGTCAAAAGTGATATCCAAGCTTTATTTTGATTACTTGATGTTGTACCTTTGTATAAAACGAAACAAAATGTCATTGAATATTATCGATCGCCACAGGCTTATCCTGGAGAAGCTTGAAGAGGATGGCTTTGTAAACGTTAACGAATTGAGTAAGGAGTTTAATGTTTCTTTGGTGACAATTCGAAAGGACTTAAAGTTACTTGAAGAGAGGAAGCTGTTGTTCAGGTCGCACGGGAAAGCTATTCCGGTAAATCCATACATTACGGAACACCCCGTAAATATCAAGGAAAAAATACATACCAAGGAAAAAAACAAGATTGCGATAGCTGCTGCCCTAGCCCTAGAACCGTATGACAGTATTATTATTGCATCTGGAACCTCGGTCATCGAATTTGCCAGGCATATTAGGCCTATTGAGGGATTGACTGTGCTAACCGCTTCTTTGAACACAGCCATCATCTTGGCCGAGCATAAAGAGATTGATGTTATGCAATTGGGAGGCATTGTTCGATCGAGTTCCTCCTCCGTTGTGGGGCCTATTGGTGAAAAAATGTTGGCCGAATTTACGTTTACCAAATTGTTTCTAGGGGTTGATGGGATTGATCTCGAATATGGACTCACGACCACAAGTTCTATGGAGGCTTCCTTAAATAAGGAAATGATAAAAGCGGCACATAAGATCATTGTCTTGGCCGATTCCTCAAAATTCAACAAAAAGGGGTTTGGAAGGATTTGTGGACTGGATGAGGTAGATCAGATCATAACAGATGATGGTATTGATGAGAAAACAAAGAACAGATTGGTCGAATTGGGTGTTGAGTTAACGATTGTTTAAACCAAATACCAATACAGGCACACTCTCGCGACATGTAGGCCTATGGCCTTAAAAGTAGGGGTAGCATTGGTAGGGAGCCTAAATTGTCCCATACAGGAACCAAAGGAAGATCCACTTCAATTGTTTTTATTATAAATAAAACGGGGGTTTGACCCTAATAACGTCAAACCCCCGTTTAAGCTTAATGCGTACAATGCCCGGAAAAGGGGCTATTTGCTACCTATGCTATTAAAAAAAACCTATTTTCTGTATAAAGGATCGGCGCCAATAGTACCTTCCAGGCTTTTCAGGTAGGTGGGGGAACTGACTTCCTTAAGCGATTCTTCTACATGCTGTAAACGGGTGTTCAAATCCATCTTCGCAACCAATACCTCATTGTTGGGGTCGGAGATAAAATCTTTTATATAATTGATTTGTTTGGTATAAAATTGGATGTCCTTCTGTTGTTTTAGCTTTAACCGTTCGGCATACCAATCGCTATGGATGATATACTCCCTTTCAAAATATCCCCGTAATTCAGGGTCACTCATGTCCTTACCTTCATAATGGCCATAAGCCATGACATGCAATACTATTTTCAAGGGAGGTATCGCGGCCTCGATACTGCCATCCTCAAAATACCGCAGTGCAACTTTCTGTTGCGCTTCTACAATGTTGGCAATACCGTCAACAAAGTCTTCCATGCCTTGTAATTCAGGTTTCAGCATCTTTTCGTTGAACACGGCATTGGGTTCATCGAACAATCGATTTAAACAGCGTAAAGAGAAGGTACTTGTAATGCGGTACCCTAATCTACTGGCCAATACTTTTTTACCGTTATACTCAAAGTCCTCCAATTTTTCCAGTGAACCATTCGCAATCAAAGCCTTGGGGTCCCTATCCTTGGCTTCTAGGCGCGCCCAGATTTCAGGGATCAAAAGACTGATGTCATGATCTACCTTATTTTGTCCCCCCACATAACCGGCGGCCGTACTAAATGCATTGGACTCCGTTAAAATATGGGATAATAGGGCATTGTTCAAATCACTTGTAGGGGTGAGCATATTAAATGGTCCTTTCGTTAAGGCACCTTCGGAGCCTGCACCAGTGGTTGAGGGAGATTTACCGGTTAGACTACAAATGAAGTCCATGAACAACTCCGGTGTTTCCTGGTAATGGATGGGGTTGTAGACGGCTAAAGGACGTATACCCGCTTTTTTATCCACAGGATTGTTCCTTCTTCCTGGCAAAACCGCATTTACGACATGGGTCACGGGATCTTCCGATTTTACTTTTCGGTATAAACGCACGCCTATTTCGCCTAAATAACTATCCTCGGTTTCATCTATAAAAATATTGGGTTCTAAATACCGGGGGTTTTTGGTAGGTTCGCCATTAACGATCCTTGTATGGGAGGGCAATGCGAAATATTCCTCTTCATTCGGACTATTTACAACGCTTACAATCAAGTCTTTTACAGGTTGGGTGTATTTGTCAAAATTGATCGTGTCCTCGTAAATTTCAATCGCATCTTTTTTAGTCAACAACTCATAGTTGGTCAAGAATACATTGTCGGAAACCAAATCGCGTTCCGCACCCTCATCATAACCCCTTACAATAGCCTCATCCGGTCGTTGAAACAAATAGGATTCACAGTTGGCAACGACTTTAAGACTTTTGTTCGGATATAACGGATTTAAATTTTTAAGCTGATTCCTAGGTAGGGTAATCGAGGCCGAGATGTCGTCCTCCATTTGGATTTTCGTTGAAGCGGAGAAGTCGGACCGTAGTTTGTTCAGCATCCAACTTCCTTCTTGGTTGAATCCTATACGCACATAGCTACCGACAACCGGATTGTTGTAATACCATAGTTCGGTCCCTTTTTGTCCGTTAATGATTTGAACGGACATGCAGTCTTTCCAGTTCAACTCATCGTGATCCTGTCGATATAGCCTTTTTACAAATAAGACCAAGGACCTGATATGCACTGGAATATTGGATATGAATGCATTGTACTCATCATTGTTCTTATCCGATGGTGTCAATAATTTAACGGCGGACCCCAAGGTTCTTCCTTTATCCAAAAAAGATCTGGAAGGAGGAAGTGTAGGGTCGTAATCTTTCCAGCGTGTTGAATAATCATATTCAATGATCTCATCAGCCTTTTTAAAGTCCTCCTCTATATTTATGACATTGAACGAATTATAGGTTATGGCATTCAACATCGATTTGGAGATCTCTGATTTCCCTCCTCCGGAAACCGTACAGGGCTTGTGGCAAAAGACCCCTTCGGGAGAGGTGTTGACAATTCGCCATAATGAAATTGCCTTGTGCTTCTCTAATCTGAATTTATTGCCTGTGGGGTGTATATATGTTTTAAGCGGTGATAAGATCAGTTTTTGGGTCTTGTTGTTGTACGTCCAGGTAATGCTATTGGTATTAGTGTTGATATAAGCATCTTCAGGGATATAGATCAGGTTTGGATATTTCCTGTCAATCGCATAATTCGAAGGTTTAACCTCGATCCTATCACCCAATAATGTTTTAACATCCTCAAAACTGAACTTGTTCCCGAATTTTTCCGAGAAGGCACTGCCATCGACAATGTCGCCCATAACCCCCCTTGGGTAGGCTATTGCCCCACCGGAATGTTCTTCTTCGACCAAACCGAATAAATTTGCCGAATAGCTGATCTGGGTTTTGATTTCCTTTTTGGAATACCCAAAATAATTGTCGGCAATGAGCGTAACGACCACACCTCGATCATCCCTACATGTTATTTTAAAGGCACTGCCATCGTTGTACAACTCTTTTTCATCCTTCCAACACATTCCGTCATTTTTTTGACGCTCCGTCGCATCATCAAAATGGGGTAAGCCTACTTCTTTCTTGGTCAGGGTCTTTAATTGGGGGGCAAGTACGATGCAACCGGTGTGTCCGGTCCAATGTTCGGTATCCAATGCCGCATCATTCTCTGCCAAATAAGGGTCGCCGGCATTTCCGAAAATGGATTCCACAAAATCCAAATTACTGACCAGGCTTCCTGGGGCAAAAAAACGAACCTCTAAACTCTTTTTAGAAATAACACCCTTGACTTCGGGACATACCATAGGGCGCATTAAAAGTGAAACCATCAATTTGGCCCGATCTTCTTGATTAGCGGTAAAAGGCAATATTTTTAGTTTATCCGAGGGGTTGAAGGCCGCCTTCAAAAAATGCATGAAGGCTACTTTGGGCACTTCCTTTTTGTCTAATGGAACAGGAAGTGCACCTTCAACGATATGGAACGTTCCTTTGGTGGTCCTTTTGTCATTGACCGGGTTATTTAAAATACCCTGTTTTATACGGTAAGATGAAATATCGTCACTGATAAACGTGGTGCCATTAGGAGGTAGACTTACTTCCCTGGCATGCCCTTTTTGGTTTAAAACCAGGGTGTTATTGGGTAAGCGTAGGGTGTCTCCCACCAATACGTCGGCCAAATAATCATTCAGGAATTGTTGGATCCTGGAATCTGCAGGGGAAAGATGGGTTGATAACAATCTTGATTTTTCGCGAAAATTCTGGATCAATCCGTTCGTCAACTCTTGGAATTTCGGATTACAGAACTTTTCTTCTGAATTATCGTCGTCTTGGTAAATGGGTTGCCCAAGTGCCGATAATTGTAGGTTAATATATTGTATGGTATCTTTTCTACTCTGTTTGCTCTGTTCAGGATTCGATTTGCCTTCTTTACTCATTTTTTAAGATTTGAATTGTGCATTACACTGATTGTTAAAATAAGAACATGCACAACCCTTCTTATCTTTAACCTGATCACCTAAATTGGTTAACCAATTTTTAAAATTACAAAAATAACCTTAACCAACAGTATTTATAAAAGATAAGTCTTAGTGCGATTTTTAAAGTTTAATGAAGGATCCAAAATTGAGGCGCGGTATTTGGGTTTACATCAGGTCTCCTGCTTTTTATTCTTTAATTTGAAATAGTAAATGAAATTGAATCAAAAAAACAGGAATTATGACAAATTACCTACTTAATACGTACGGTTGATTTTAAATGAATTTTCAATGTAGAGATTTCAAAATAAAAATATTTTTTTGGCTAGAAAATTTCAATTAGGTATCAAACTTATAAAATACTTAGAAAAATAGCCTTATTCTATTATTAAATTTAAAAGTACAATTATCATTTTATCAAGATTAGGGTCTTAAATTTTATAACACATAATTTATTCTTGCTTATAATTCCGTAGATATAATTTATTAAACACATTCTTACAAAACCAATCTAATCTTTTCTTGAATAATGTATCTTGTGGAGGATACAACCTTTTATATATTAAACATGCGAATAGGTATTATTATTGGAAGAATCGGTGGCGTTGATGGTGTAGCCCTTGAAACGGAGAAATGGATAGATGTTTTAAAAAAGTTAGGTCATGAAGTGTTTATCATGTCTGGGGAATTTGAGTCTTGGAATATGGATGATGAACATGACTATCTGTTTCCTGAATTGTCTTTTTTTGCGGTAGAAGCAGAGTGGGAACAACGTAAAGCTTTTCATGAACCCGACAAAGATCCAGGTCCTTTACTTGAGCATGTTGAGAATGCTTCCAATATCATATTTGAGGCTATGCAGCAATGGGTTGCACAAAAGAAAATTGACGTTATACTTTCAGAAAACGCTTCAGCATTACCTTGCCACCTGTCTATGGGTGTTGCCATTAAAAAGTTAATTAAAACTACAGGATTACCAATCGTAACCCATGATCACGATTTTCATTGGGAACGCGGTAAGCGTTATGTTTCTACTCACAAAGAAATAAACCAATATGTAGATGACAATTTTCCATTATTACTGCCTAACGTTAAACATGCCGTCATTAACACTTTTGGAGTAGAAACCTTTAAAAAGCGATTTGACATAGAGGCGACCTTGGTACCAAACGTTATGGATTTTAATCGCATTTATGGTGTTCCAACTGCAGAAAATCAGTTTTTCCTGAGAGATATCGGAGTAACAAAAGATGAAATCGCATTATTACAAGTGACCCGAATTGTAAGGCGTAAAGGTATTGAAACCGCTATTTCCTTAATTGATAAGCTAGATGATAAAAAGTTGAAACTTGTTATTACGGGAAATAATAATGATGATGAAAACAAAGAGTATTATAATGAATTAATCGATCAAATCCATAATTTGAATCTATCGAGTCAAATTATTTTTGCTGCGGATAAAGTTTTGGACCACAAGGATTTATCTGATATTTATGCACACGGTAGGGCTTGTACTTATTTTAGTACTTATGAAGGCTTTGGGAACGCTTTTGTAGAATGCGTTCTTGCTAAAAAACCAATATTTGTAAACAACTACAAACCTGTGTATATGCAAGATATAGGCAATAAAGGGTTTGAAACCGTTATGACAGAGGATGGTATTCTCACAAACAAAAAAGTTCAACAAATGTCCGACATCATTTATAACCCAAAACGATGTTTAGAGATTGGCGAATATAACTTTAACCTTGGTAAAAAATATTTTTCATTTGATGTACTTGAAGAAAAATTAAATAGCCTATTTACATTTTAAGAAACCATAAATGACTAAAACTAAGACGGCGAAAATCACAACTATTTTAACGGAACTGAAAAACGAAAAAATAAACACTTGGTTTGATCTAGGGTTATTTATCGATAAATTCAAGGATAAAAATTCAAAATCAGCCTTTAAAGGTGATGCGCAGTCTTTTGATAAGCAAATAGAAAAAGGAGGTATAGCCTTCCTTACATTCTATTTTACCATAGATGGGATCACTGTAGAAACAGAAAAGTATGCCAAAACCTTTAAAAACATATACCCAAATATCCC
Source organism: Maribacter aquimaris (assembly GCF_014596745.1). Classification (GTDB taxonomy): domain Bacteria; phylum Bacteroidota; class Bacteroidia; order Flavobacteriales; family Flavobacteriaceae; genus Maribacter_A; species Maribacter_A aquimaris. Next base: position 90,600 of record NZ_JABTCF010000009.1, on the reverse strand, counting down.
TATACACTTTGTAGCGGGGGAAATCAAAGAGGAGGCTGATGAACTCATCCCTAAGGATGTCATTAAAAAAGTAATACCAGAAATGGAAGCTTTTGATGCCTGGCCATTATACAATGACTTCTTTAATATCAAAATGGAACGAGGGAGTAATGCTTATAATGATTTAATTGGTAAGTTCTGGAAAGAGGTTTTGGTTCTTGTAGAAAAGTTAGGGGGTTATATTGAAGAAAATGATATTTCCCTGTTGTACCTTATTAATGTTTGCTCTAATCCAGGGAATGTTTCATTGGCTTTGGCTACGGTTTTAATTTCTGAATATTTAGGAATTCCGGTTATAAATAATAATCATGATTTTTATTGGGAAGGTGGTAATAGAAAGGAAGAAATTAAAAAGAAGGGCCTAAAAAAAGGACCGAGGGATTTCTTTTTTCATAATGCCCATGTTGGCGAATTTTTCTCAATTATTGAAACGGTGTACCCATGGGAAAGTCGCTCTTGGATGAATGTGAATATTAATAAGATTCAACAAAACCACCTTATAAATATCAATGGGCATAATCCGGCGAATGTAGCTTTGTTAGGTACAGCTGTAGATACCAAAATGCATCAAATGAGTAAGCGCGATATTATAAAAGCGTTTATGCAAGTGTCTACCATATTTGCAAATAAAAAAGATACGATTACAGTACACACTGCTGCCAATCATAAAGATAGTGAGCGTTCTTTAAAACCTATATTATTAGGTTATAAAAGAATTGAACAGTTTGATTTTGTAAACAATAACATTGTTTTTTTACAGCCTACAAGGGTAATTAGCAGAAAGTCCATTGAACTTAACTTTAAGCTTATAAAACGATTGTTTTCTTATGACTCATTTGCTGAAAAATTCAGTACAAATCCACAGTTGACATTATCCTTAATCGTTTCCGGCCCAATACCTCATGGGCAACAAAATTATTATTGTGATTTAAAAACTGACTTTTCAAATTTCCTTAAGGAGCTTCCAAAAGAGTTTAGGTCAAGTGTACTTCTTGGGTTTTTGTTTAGTGAGTTTGATAAAAATGAGTTTAAGAAAAAATATAAGAAACCATTAGATATTGAACAACTTTACGACGTCGCTTCCCTGATCTTATTGCCAAGTCAAACCGAAGGGCGAGGTTTACCTATTATAGAAGCCGCAGCCTGTGGCACACCGATATTTTGTAGACAATATGAACCAAGAGAGGTTTATGACCAAGTTATTGGTCGCCATTTGGATGAATCCCTTCGTCTCAATGTTTTAGAGTTCAAGGGCTCCAAAGTACCAAAACAATTGGCTGAAAAAATATGTGATCATGTATTTTATCCTCAAAATAGAATGGTTGATGTGACACATAACAGAAGTGTTATTAACAAACGTTACAGCATAGAATCGTTGCAAAAAAATATGCAATATATTCTAAAACGGTTGTATTTTCAGTTGGTTTCTGCCACCGTTGAAGATAATCCACAGGTGGTCGATCTATTAAAAAAGTACAAAGTATCTGTAAATTTTGAAAATGACGACCTAGATGCGATTCTTAATAAGAAAACAAGACATTACTTACCAGGTTACGGTCGTTTGTCTTTTATGCTGTACTTGAAATCTTTAATAGATCCAAGCTTTTTCAGGGTTGAAGAACAATTGGTTAAAGGAAAAGTAATGCGTTATGCCAGGATGATGGAAAATGACATTCCTGATTTGGTAAATACCAATTTAGAACTCATTCATAAATATTACAATGCCATTGATGATATTTTTAAATATGTTGATGGGGAGATTTCAATCCGACATGATCATGCGCTCACATATCGACATAGGAATAAAAAATCATATGCGTATCAAGCCTTTACTTTCCAGGAAGTTACAGGTCTGGTTAATATGATTTACAATGATATTTTCAAACCAAAATATTTAACCGATTTAACATTAGCACCACAATTTTTCGCTGATTGGGAATTGGCTTTATTTCAATTGACCAACAGTAAATTTTTAGGTATTGATGACAGAAAAATATTAACTACAAATTTAAAGAAGAATGTGCCTAAAGGTTATTTTCCTGGGCGTTATATAAAACACGAGTTGGAATACTTTGTTTTACAACCTATTCGTGCCCAATTGAAACTTACAATAGAAGAGGAACTTACAGCAGAGGTACTCGATACAAGAGGTCAGGAATTGGAAAAAGTATATATTTTCATTCATGAGCCAAGAATAACAAAATGGTTTTCAAGTGCTAATATCAAGGAATATCTAGAGAGTGGGAAAGAACCTGAATTAGGATTGCTCTATAAAGCTGGTGTGGTTCAAATAGTAGAAACCAAGCAATGGTCGGAAGGCGTTCATTTTCCACAAATGGGAGCCAAGGCAATTAAGATCTTACGAAGAATAAAAGAGTCTAATGGCTTTATAATCACCAATGGAGAGTATGCTGCAATGATGACGGATATTATCGAAATCGATCATTTCCATATTGGTAAGGTTTTGTATGAAATGACGGCAAAAATTATGGGGATTCCAAAAGATAGTGGTTTCATTCAGTTTGTTCCCGCAGGTGTTCGTACAACTTTGGCATATCCAACACCTATTCAAACAGCAAAGGATTTTGATTTGGCTTTGAAAGGCGATTTATATAGGCAATTGAAAAACACGATTGGAGAAAAGGAATTGTTGCATATTATTTCTAAAGATGCCATTGAAAATGGTACTCCAATTAGTAAGCTTTTAGAACAGATAAAAGAAAGTTTAAAAGAAACCAAGACTATTAAAAAAGTAAAAGCATCCTTTGCTGGAGGCGTCTATGATGATGGTTTACCTTGGGGTGGTGTATTGGCTGAAATAGACACCAAAAAGCACCAATGGAAGTTTGCAGCACATATTGCGAATAAGGAACCGAAAAATGTACCTGCACTCGTTAAGGAGTATAAGAAGAAAAGTAATAACCCTAATAAAATTGAATTAGCTTGGAATGGTGGTTACATATTAAATCCCGAGTTAGTCGGTAAATTAGGTTTGCCTGAAACATATATTGGCTCGCCTTTGGGTTTGTTGATTATGAATAATAAGGTCTTTTGTCCACCGTTATTCAATAAACCAGCCTTTATAATTTATAAAAATGGTAATGTGGATATAAGAAAGGTAAACAGTGAAGCAGGTTTGATCATAAAGGGTAAACAAGAGCATATTGTTTTTAATGCGGACAACTATAACAAACATAGTGATTCCGAACCCTGCTTTTACGATTTATCTTATTCTAAAGACACGCTTATAGGTCATGGCAATGTGATTATAAGAATAGCAGGAAATACGGTAAAACAAATTATTAAAACAAAGGATAAAGAGGTTGTACCGGTTATTCCCGTTGGTATTACCCTGTCTATTCCTTCTGATTTATTTTCTAACGACATATTTAAAGAAGGTATACAATTAGATATACAATTATTAGAACCAAAAACCAACCCTTACAATTGGGATGGGATATCCTATGCTATTGAAGCGGGTCCTATGTTAATAGATAAAGGACAACAAGCTTTGAATATGGAAGATGAAGGTTGGAAAACATCAAACTCTATTAAAACACAAGCTGCACGTTTGGATTTTACAGATATGCGTGGGCCAAAAATAGCAGTAGGAATTACCAAAGAAGGCAAACTTATGGTGCTTATGGTGAATGGTAGAATTAGGGAATCTGTAGGTGCGACCCATTTTGATATGGTAGACATTCTTTTAAAATATGGTATGGATAAAGCCATGGGGTTTGATCCAGGAGGAAGTAGCACTTTAGTCGTTGATGGTAAGATCTTGAATATATCACCTTACAATAAGAATTATGAGAAAGACATTTACTCATTGCCACCAGAACCTCGTTTTGTAGCCAATGCCATTATGGGCTGGATTGAAGAATAAGTTGGATTTTTTCAGGCAAATAAGGGTAGTAATGTTAAACATTCAAGAAACCTGATATATCTTACTTTTATATGTCCGGTTTAATAGGTGGAGGTCAAGTATAAATATAACTTTGTTGTTTGCTATTAAGGCTGATTGAAACTAACATGATGTTAAATATTTAAAATGAGATTACGATGATGATAATGATTTTTGTTTTAGGGATTTTATTCGGTTTAACATTACAATATGCAAGTTTGAATAAATTTAATGTGATTAGTGGTTTAGCGATTCTTGAAAACTTATCAGTTGTAAAAGCAATAGCATTAGCAATTGGAGTTGGGATTATACTACTAAATTTTGAAATAGCATTTGGATTTGCATCCTTTCATATAAAACCTTTTGTTGTTGGTGGATTGATTTTGGGAGGGTTGATTTTCGGCATGGGTATGGCAATTTTAGGATATTGCCCTGGTACTTTGGCAATATCATTGGGGGAAGGTTCTATAGATGCGTTAATCGGAATAATTGGTGGATTGTCAGGAGGACTTATTTACTCCTTGGTTTTACCTTTTATTCAGCCAATTCTTGGTCCGGATTTGGGTGCGCTATCATTAAACACAACACTTGGTTCAACCACAATGTATTACATATTAAGTTCAATTTTTGCAATTGTTTTTATTGCCGCATCATTTTGGTTACAAAAGGTAGATAAGGTAAAAGGTAAAAAATGGATATTCTCGGGTATAGTATTGGCTATTCTTAATAGTATTGTTTTTTCTTCAGTACTTACAAACAGACCAATAGGGGCATCTACAGCTTTTCCATATGTTGGCGATTTACTTTTAGGACTTACCCATAATAATTACTTTACAAAAATAGAGAGTGCAGGGAACTGGGAAATGATATTTTTAGCAGGAGCATTTATTGCCGCCCTATCTATTTCTGTAATTAAAAAAGACTTTAAACTTGTCCTTATTCATGATAATTGGAGAAGATATAAAGGGGATTCAAAACTTAAAAGAATTATTTGGTCTTTTGTTGGTGGGTTTATTTTAATATTTGGAGCAAGAATGGCAGGAGGTTGCACCAGTGGACATATATTATCTGGTGGAATGCAATTGGCGTATAGCAGTTTGTTTTTTGCTGTTTTTACTTTTGTGGGTCTTTTGGTTACTGGTAAGCTTTTTTATAAATCAAACTTAAACAAAAACAGTTAGCACTTTGAATTCGTAAAGGGAGTAAAGTGACAAACATAAAATATTTTAGCCCGCTAAAGCTACTTCGGGTTTCCGCAGGTAAATACCACGCCATCCGTCACTGAACATACTATTTAACGTTGTCTAATAAAATGACCCGTCCTGAATAAAGGCTACATAATTTTAAACATTATGTACAGAAATGACAAAGTAATTAGATCAAACATTCTCGAATTTAAGTTACACTTCAAACTTAAAGGAAACCTTAAAAAATGCTGACGTACGGATTGAAGCTGTTCCTGAAAACCCACAAATAAAAAATAGTTTTTATGAACAATCAGCAAAAGTCGCCCCTGAAAAAACCATTTTCGCTACCAATTCTTCAGCTCTCTTACCAAGTGAGTTTGTCCAAGTAACCGGAAGAGCCACAAAATTTTTAGCATTGCACTTTGCCAATGGTATTTGGATTCATAATACGGGGGAAATTATGGGGTACCCGGTTACAGATCCTAAGGTTTTTGAAGATGTTATTACCTTTGCTAAAGCAATAGGAATGTCGACCCTACCATTGCATAAAGAGCGGACCACAACTATAAATAAGGGCATTGGACAGGTGTGTTTATTTAAAAATAAGTAAATTTAATACAAACGAAGTGGTTTGGTTTTATAATACAACATACCTTATAATCAGTGTTTTGTACACAAATTGTCAATCATAATGTTAAAGGGCCAATTGATACCGAAGTTTCTTTATGGTATCGCTTTTGTAATGATATTTTTTTATTCTTGCAATAAGCGCGTGTATCATGCTATTTACAATCATGATGATTTGGACAGAACGTACTTTCTGTATAAACCGGTCAATTTGCCGGAGAACGCACCTTTGGTTTTTGTTCTTCATAGTTATGGGCGTTATGCAAAGGACCATATGCAAAGTTTACAACTTGATAGCATCGCTGAGGTAAACAAATTTGCGGTGTGCTATCCCCAAGGGACAATTGATGTCAATACAGGAAAACCATATTGGACCGGCGGTTTGCCTTCTTCCGGAATTGATGATGTGGGATTCTTGACAGATTTGGCAAAGCATTTGCAAACCAAGTATAACCTTGATTCCAACAGGACTTTCGTCTGTGGTATTTCCAATGGTGGTTTTATGGGCTATACCTTGGCTTGTGAGTCCCCGGATGTATTTAAGGCACTCGCTTCCGTTACGGGAACGATGACCGGTCATATTTGGGAAAACCGAAATTCAACACCTCACCCCATACCCGTTCTGCAAATATCCGGAATGACCGATACCATTGTCCCCATAGATGGAAGCATGTCAACGGAATACGGTTGGGGTGGGGCACCGCATATGGATACCATAATGGATTATTGGGGGCGATTCAATGGGTGTAGCCAAGTGGATACGTTATCGATTTCACCCAACATACACGCTTATCATTACACCAATGGTTTAAACGATAACGAAGTGTGGTATTATAAATTAGAGGATTTTGGCCATGATTTACCAACAATGGATAATTCGGGATTAAATTCAAATGAATTGATATGGCAATTTTTCAGCAGATTTTAATCTTATACAACAACAGTTTTTAAAAATAGAAGGGAATACCTTTGGGTCGTTGAAATGGGAGGTGTTGCAAATAGGGGTATGGGTACGGGTATTTTCCCCGAATCATCCTGTTGATTCAGGAAGGGATTTTTTCTGATTAAAAGATGATTATAGGCGCGATTAAAGTACATTGGTAACTCCTAATAAAAATCCTTCCAAGGGGTAAAACGAAATAAATTTGTTTTTTCCCGGACAGGATAGGGCTTTAGCAAAATACAATATGGAAACAATAAAGGATTTTTTAGAATTGGAGTTGATTCATATAGGGAAATTCAATCTACGGGTGTATACACTCGTAACCATTTTGATGATTTTTCTAATGACTAGATTGCTATTATCCCTAATTAAGAAAACACTTTTCAGAAGTAGGTATGGGAAACTTGACAAGGGATCCAGTTATGCCTTATTTCAGATTATTAAATATGTGTTGTGGGTGATTGCCCTTGCCCTTGTTTTAGAAACCCTTGGAATTAAATTAACAGTATTGATAGCTGGGTCTGCAGCCTTACTTGTAGGTATAGGTTTGGGATTACAGCAAACTTTCAACGATATCCTGTCGGGGATAATCCTGCTTTCGGAAAAGTCCATAAAAATAGAGGATGTCTTGGAAATAGATGGGGATATCGTAAAGATCGAAAGTATTGGACTGCGAACCTCCAAGGCTTTAAATACCGATGATGTTTCCATAATTATTCCAAATTCATTGATTACGACCAATAAGGTTATCAACTGGAGCCATCAGACAATGAAGGCACGTTTTAGAATTGACGTAGGCGTGGCATACGGTAGTGATATTGATCTGGTCATAAAGATTCTGGAGGAAAGTGCATTTGAACATCCAGACGTATATGATAGGGAATCAACAGAGGCGCGATTAGTGAATTTCGGAAATTCATCGTTGGATTTTCAGGTTTTGTTTTTTAGCCAAAGTATATTCCGAATAGGTAAGGTGAAAAGTGATATACGAAGAAGTATTAGCAGGAAATTCACGGATCACCATATCGAAATACCCTTCCCCCAAGTGGATTTACATGTGAAATCAAGTTATGCTGAAAAGAATAACCCCAAAGGGTAATACGCCTTGGTCCGGTACCTTTATAATAAAAATGGGAATGTTCATATCAAAACGGGGAAAATGATGCAAAAGGTAATTTATTATGTGGCGGGCTCCCTGGATGGGTATTGCTGGTATTATTAATGATGATATACGCAAATTTGTTTCCCTATGTGGTGGTGGTCAATTTGCGGGATGGCTTTTAGACCCTGGATTGATCGATATATTGAAGCTAAAAATGATTCCGATTATACTCGGGGATGGAATTTCCCTTTTTGGAAACGCGAAATCCTCATGGGTCGGATATCTGATCGAAAAGTAATCGTTTGATTGTGGTCTTGAGATCCCAACCTAAAACCTGAAAAATAGCCCTGGCCACAATAAGGAATAAAATTATTGTTGGGATATTGTTTATTCGCAGCGCTGTGCTTACTTTGTGTTATGGCTGTTTCTTGGAAGGGGGAATCCTTACTTTCAAAGCCGTACCGATCGTATACGCAGTACGTGATCTTGGCTGTGTATTTATAACGAACAAAAGAAATGGATGAACGGAGTACAATAATGAAACCTGATGCTTTACTATTCGATATGGATGGGACATTATGGGATGGTGTAAATGCTTATGCACAAGGATTCAATGATTTCTTTGAGGCCCATAAAATTAACCGAACAGTCACAAAAAAGGATTTGTTCAAATATATGGGGATGGAAGAAGAACCCTTTTTGGCGATGATCCTTCCAGAATTCACAGCCATTGAAAGAAAAGCTGTCTACCAAGAAATAATCGAATTACAATATAAACGTATTGAAATCGATGGGGGTAAATTGTATGGGGGTGTAAAGGCGGGATTATCAAAACTGGCAGAAAAACACAAACTATTTATAGTTAGTAATTGTCCGGAATTTACAATCCAATACTTTATGGATTGGGCCCATATTGGAGCATATATTACGGATACCATGGCCCATGGTATGAATTACAGACCAAAGCATGAAAATATAAAATACCTCATCGATAAATATCATTTACAGGCACCGATATATATTGGTGATACCGATTCGGACAGAAAGCAATGTGACCTGTTGGATATCCCCTTTGGATTTGTAAGCTATGGCTTTGGGGACACGGAGGATTATAATTTACGATTTGATTCATTTGATGAATTGACGAACTATTTTTATACAGATACGTTGAAAACTATTTAAGGATGACCGAGGAAGCCATGCGAATTACATCCGAACAAATGCAGGATGTGTTTTACAAACTGTTTGTAAAATATGAATTCGCGGAAGGGAAAGCCAAATTGCTGGCCAAGGTCTTCACGGAGAGCACTTTGGTTGGCGTAAATTCCCATGGAATCAATAGGCTACCCCTATTTATTGATTATGTCGAAAAAGGGCTGGTAAAAATTGATGCCGAAGCGGAAAAGGTGGCGACTTTTGGTAGTTTGGAACGCTGGGATGGTAATCTTGGCCCAGGCATTGTCAATGCAACGATATGTACCGATAGAGCCATAACATTGGCAAAATCAAACGGAATGGGATTGGTGGCATTACGCAATACCAATCACTGGATGAGGGGAGGTACATACGGAAGGCAGGCAGCAGATGCCGATTGTATTTCGATCCTTTTTACAAATACGCAACCAAACATGCCGCCTTGGGGAGGAAAGGACAGCCGTATTGGCAATAATCCTCTTGTCGTATCTATACCCAGGGAACAGGGGCATGTGGTGTTGGATATGTCGATTTCACAATTTGCATTCGGTAAGATCAACGACTATAGGTTAAAGGGTGAAAAACTGCCTTTCCCTGGAGGTTGGGATGCCAACGATGAACTTTCCAATGATCCGGAAAAGATTCTGACAAAAGAACGTGGTTTGCCCATTGGCTATTGGAAAGGTTCCGCCCTTTCCATAGTTTTGGATATGCTGGCCACTTTATTATCAGCAGGTGACTCTACAAGTAAAATCGGGACAAGGGAATTTGAAACAGGGATTTCCCAGGTGTATCTCTGTATCTACCCTGCGGTTTTTGGCGATAAAAACCTACAGCAAAAGCTCATCGACGAAATCATAGCATATACCCATGATGTAGCGCCCATGAATCCCGGGGATAAAATCTATTATCCAGGAGAGCGGAGTGCAATGACCCGAACACGGAATCTAAAGGAGGGAATCCCTGTCAACAACAGTATTTGGAAAAAGATAATGGAGTTGTCAGCGTAAAAAAACTTTTCGGATCATATATCAAACAAGAATACAATTCGTAAACAGTGATATGTAAAAACCTGTTCCAGGGTTTTGAAACATGTTTTTTTCTGTTTTAAATGTTTTTTTAAACCAGTCATGCATCAGTATTGTAACTGCAAAGTAATTCAATAATCAACAAGTGGGTATTAGGAAACAAGTGGGTTTTGATAAGCTATACTACGCGCCTTTTAATACTTGGACTTCACTTTTTGCCAACTTCGGACACAGGGTACACCGGTGTTTGGTGCCGACCTATAAACATTCTAATATAATTGACAAGATAATTAGCCAATGATTGGGCTAACTGAATAATGTTTGTACATTTATAAAATAAAAATTGGTTAACCAATTTTCGTGTATCGTATAAACCTATGTTTTATTCTAGAATATCCGTAGTAAATAAATCGGTTTTAAAGTCCATTCCCTTGCGGTTGCCGAGCAGCCCCATACCAGCTATTGGTTTAAAAAGAAGGTGTTACGACTTTAATGTTGTTCATCTAGCTTTAAATGGCGGTCACCGATCATCAAAAAGAAACATAACAAATCAATTATATAAATTCATGAAATATTCTTTAATCCTCTCTCTTGTTTTTCTTCTAATCAGCAGTTGTAAAGATTCAGGAACCCAATCTTCCTCGATGGTCACTACCAAAGACGAGCTGCATAATGCGCTGACGAACGCCAAGCCCGGTGATGAAATAGTACTCGCCAATGGGGTTTGGGAAGACGTTGAAATCCGCATGACGTCCAGTGGCACAAAGGATAAACCAATTGCCTTAAGGGCCGAAACATCGGGACAAGTCTTGATTCAAGGAGAGTCTGACCTCAAATTAGGGGGCGATTATCTTATCGTTGACGGATTGTACTTTGTCAATGGTCATTCCCCCTCCAATGCGGTAATAGAGTACGCAGTGAGTAAAGACAGCGTGGCCAATCATAGCATAGTCACCAATTGTGTAATCAAAGACTTTAATAAACCACAACGAAACCTGAAGGATCTATGGGTCTTGTTCAAGGGGAGAAACAACCAATTGGACCATAGTTATTTGGCAGGTAAGTCCAATGGAGGGCCAACGGTACGTGTAGATTTGGCCGGTAACCAGAATATAAACAACCATCACAAGATCATTAACAACCATTTTGGTCCACGACCACCGAAAGGAGGACCCAGCGCCGAGAGTATTCAACTGGGTAATAGTTTTACCTCCATGTGTCCCAGTTATACGCTGGTAGCGAATAATTTGTTTGAAAAGTGTAACGGTGAGGTTGAGATTATATCCAGTAAAACAAACTTCAATGAATTTAGGAACAACGTATTTTATAAGAGCGAAGGCTCTTTGGTCACCAGACATGGAAATTACTGTACCATCGATGGTAATTACTTCATTGGAGACGGAGTGTCCCCGAATTATGGTGGAATTAGGTTAATAGGTACTGGGCATACAGCGACCAATAATTATTTCTATAATCTAAGAGGGCAAAATTTTAGGAGTCCATTGGCTGTAATGAACGGAATACCCAAGTCGCCATTAAACAGGTATATACAAGTGACCGATGTCGTTGTTGCTTATAATTCATGGGTCGATTGTACTTCGCCATGGCAATTTGGTGTTGGAACCAATGTGAGCCAGAAAGATGTATTGCCTGCTTCCGAGATCCGTTCTGCCCGACCAATTAGGACTCTAGTGGCCAATAACCTTATCTATAATTCGAAAGGGGACAAAGCCCCGATTGTCGCCCATGACCTTCTTGATGGTATCGAATTCAAAAATAATATCATCAACAATCAGGGTGTGGCTTTTGAGCCTAGTGATGCACTTGAGGCAAAATCCTTTGTTTTAACTGAATTAAGTGAAAATATTTGGGTGCCTAGTACGGATTTTCCAGACGTACCCGTCTATAATGGTTTTGGATTTGATGAATTCGAAAAAGACCTGTTCGGGGTCTCTAGAAAGGACAATAATGCTGTGGGAGCAATCGTAGGAAAACCCAATGAAGCCCCATCTATCTTTGATAATGGCAATTATGGTCCAACGTGGTATGATGCAAATCCGTCTAAAGCGGAGCCAAAAACACATGTGGTGAATCCTTCAATGAACTTGGCAGATGTTATTTCAAATGCCCAAGATGGTGATATTATAACTCTTGAAACAGGTGATTATGAAATCGGTTCTTCGTTGAATATTGATAAAACCTTGATCATTCAATCAGGTATATCCGACGGAGGTGCCACACTTTTGTATAAAGGAGCTATGAGAACACCCTTGTTCCAAATGAATCCTAAAGGAAACCTTACACTTAAAGGAGTGAGCCTTAGCGGGGATATGGAACAATATGCATTTGCCAGTCTAAAAGAAAACATGTCCAGCAAATACGATTTAACGGTTGAAAATTGTAACATCGAAACGTTTGATTATATCCTAAAAGCGTATAAATACTCCTTTGCGGAAAATATTACCTTTAACAACACCATCTTTAAGAATTGCCAAAACGGAATGGAATTATCCGAGGAAACGGAGGATAAGGGAGAATACAATGCGGAAAATATCACGATTAAGAATTGTTATTTCGATGGGGTAAAAGAAAATGTAATAGATTATTACCGGGGAGGTTATGATGAGTCTACCGTAGGAGGAACGTTGTTGGTCAACAACAGTACGTTTTCAAATTGTGGGGCAGAGCAGAAAAATGGCATTTTATTGAATACCTACGGTATCGTCAATGTGGATATTTCAGGAAACACATTTGTCGACAATAATGTTAAACTGATAGCCCAACTTTGGGGAGCGAAGAACAATACGCAGTCCAACAATAAAATCAATAACTCAGGAAAAATATCGGTAGAAGAAAACCTGAAACTCAATTTACTCTATTAATATGAAGTGCTATCAACGACTAGGTCTTTTACTTCTTTTTTTGACTCTTGTTCATTCAGAAGTCAAGGCGCAGGTACTACCTGATCAACGGGTATTGGACATCGAAACGCTTGCCGATTATTTGAAACCCGAGACGCGTGGACAATTACAGGCAAACGGGGAAATAACAACGGAATCGCTGGCCGCATATTTTCGGGAACGTTTTTCGGAACGTTTCTTTTATGATTACAAAGGGTTTGATGGTCGTCTTGAGACCTACAATACGCTTTATGGGAATGAAGCTGCGCATAAAGCCAGGGCCATGGATCACTTTAATAAATACCCTGCCGTCACCCAGTGGGTATTGCCTTTTGATTATTTGAATGGGGAGCCTGTAAATGCGTATGCGTTACGTCATTTGGCAAGGCAGCATAAAATGGTAGACCTAGCTTTGCTGTATTTTAATGAGGGTAGGGATCCCAAATACATCAAGTATTTTGTGAATCAGATGAAGTCCATGAATACGGCGTTGGAGTCGGGCGATTATGAAAAAATCGAAGATGGAAATGGCATTTATGAAGCCTTTCGTTCTGGTTATCGGATCTCGAATTGGCTTTGGATCCATAATATGTTCTTAAGTGAACCAGCATATACCGATGCAGACCAGTTACAGACGGTTGCGACCTTATTGCAACATGGCCAACATTTATACGAACGTAATGAAGGGTTTGTGCCAGGCAATCACCAAACCAAGGGAATGTCAGGTTTAGCCGTTTTGTCGATTCTGTTTCGTGATTTTGAAGGTACCGATAAATGGTACGATAGGGCAATGTTGAGGTTAAGCGAGCATTTGGATAAAGAGATCAATCCGGATGGATTCCAGTTCGAAAGGTCAGTACATTATCATATGAGCGATATCAACAATTATTTCTATGTGTATCAATTGGCTCAAATCAATAAGATAACCGTTGCTGAAACTTGGGAGCAAAAACTCAAGTCCCTGTTCAGTACCCTTGTAAAAATTGCGTATCCGGACAAGAGTGCTCCTGTACTTCAGGATGATACTGAAATTCCATGGGCGGAAAAAAATGATATCTCAGGGGCAATGACACTCGGGTATGTTTTGTTCAACGATCCTGAATTCGGATACTTTGCGACAGATAAGGTCGATGAAGGCATGTATTGGTTTTTAAGTAATCAGCAAGTAGAACAATTAAGGGATATTGGGAAAAATCGACCATCCTACGGTTCACTTGCTTTAGAGGATACCCACTATTACATCATGAGGCAAGGGTGGGAGCCCAATGATAAAATGATGGTGGTCAGTGCCGGATTGGATGCTGATAAACCGGACCACCAACATGGCGATATGTTGGGAATACAGGCGATTGCCAACGGTCAGGTTGTTTTGCCCAACTACCAGGTACGTTACTCCCTTGAAGATTTTGAACTGTTCAAAAATTCAATGGTGAAAAATGTGGCCCTTATTGATGATGAATTACAGGGTAAGCAATGGACTTCCAATAAAGGAGGGAGTGGATTTGGTAAGTTTAAGGAATTACCGCATCCGAAAGTAATCGCATGGGAAAGTAATGAATCGTTCGATCTCTTTGTGGGAAGTCATGATGGGTTCGAAACAAAGGATGTTGCCTATACAAGGCAGGTTGTTTATTGTAAGGATGAATTCTGGATTGTCAAGGACAATTTCCAATCGAATGGAGCCCACGATTACAAACAAATCTGGCAGGGACATTATACTACCGAATTGGCCCCAAAAATCTTACGGGCCTCTTTTCCGGATGCGGCAGGTTGTGATATACTTCAATTGAATGGGGTGGATACGGCAATGACCTTAGGGGCCCGTGGTAAGAATTGGACAGTGGTCTCCAAAGCTAAGAAAGGGGATTTCAACTTCCTGACCCTAATTTTTCCATACAAAGGTTATAGTAATCGTATTGATGAAACCAAGCAGCAGGTCTTGCTCAATGATTGGGTGGTGAATGATGGTAAATGGCAGCTGGAAGGATCAAGTGCAAATGTCATCCATAAAGGGGATGAAGCCTTCCTCTTCGGAATAAGGGAAGTAAAACTTGAGCAGCTTACCATTCAGGCTTCCCAAGAAACGGACCTCTATATTTCATTACAAGGGAACAAACTGGAAGCGCGGTTGCTGGGGGATTCAAAAACAACCCTAACCTTTAAAAAAGGAAAGAAAAGAAATAAAAACATGACTACCGTTGAGCTTGTGCCAGGGGAGCATTGTTTTGTTGATTTGGATTAGAGGCAAGTTTAAGTGCCTGGAGTTGTAGCGGGAAGCAATAACAATCATTATATTGCTACTGCAAGAAGTATTCAATGACCAAGAATTTGGAAGCACTTACGATTCAACAAGCGAGAAAATTGGTGTTACTGTCCCAAAGGGTCCCACCGATAAAACACCAAGGGAATGCCTTGGATGCAACCTTAAATGCCATTGAGCATCTTGGGTATATACAGATCGACACAATATCGGCCGTTCAACGGGCACATCACCATACCCTGTATAGTCGTAACCCTCGATATAAAACAACCCACCTTGAAACGTTGATGGGGCAAAAACGGATTTTCGAATATTGGTCCCATGCGGCGGCCTATTTACCAATGAAGGATTTTCGTTTTAGCTTGCCAAGAAAACAGGCTATTGCAACGGGAAAGGAGAACCATTGGTATAAACGTAACGAACGGTTAATGCAGTCGATACTTCGTAGAATAGCTGATGAAGGACCTTTGATGGCCAAGGACTTTAGTCACAAAGGCAATAAATTAGGGGCTTGGGAGACTAAGTTGGCCAAACAGGCCTTAGAGAATTTGTATATGCAAGGCGAGCTCATGGTTTCATCCAGAAATAATTTTCACAAAATCTATGACCTGACCGAACGGGTATTGCCCGAACATGTAGATACGACCATGCCGGGTGAAGCCGAATATGCACGTTTTTTGATTACCCGATTCCTTGGGGCAAACGGTTTGGGACTAGCTTCTGAAATAACCTATTTGTTAAAGAACACCAAGCAGCAGGTGTGCCATACCTTGGAAGAAATGACCTTGAATGGGGAAGTACTCCAAATTATGGTCAACAATACCGTTTACTATGCCTTAGCAACATCACTAGAGCTCTTGAACAGACCCTTGGGTCAAAGTAAACTCAAAATATTATCACCTTTTGATAATCTTCTTATTCAGCGTAAACGCACAAAGCAGCTGTTTGGTTTCGACTATTTACTCGAATGTTATGTGCCCGGACCAAAACGAAAATTCGGATATTTTGTTCTTCCGATACTGTGGAAGGGTAGGTTGATGGCCCGTATGGACTGTAAGGCGGACAGGAAAAGTTCCGTACTCCATATCCATTCGATTTTTTTAGAGCCAGAACTTACTGATATTGAAGATTTTGTAGCGGCATTTATTAAGGAGTTGACGGCTTTTAAGCAATTCAATGAATGTAAAACCATACAGCTTTACGCCGTTAGTCCGACTAATTTTAAACGCATATTCCAAAAATCGATTGACCAAATGGTTTCTTTGGAGTAACTTGCTTTTTTTAGGGAGTACAACGGATTTCCAAGAATGGATTATTGAATTAAATACGCATACAAAAAGGATGTTGGCAAGAAAAAGAAGCATTTTCGTATTATTGGGACTATGGGTCATTGCGGCTTGTTCGAGTACTAAGAAAGTAGAGGTAGTGGATTACTCCCATTCAAAAATACAGTACGAAGGGAGGATCGATACGACAAAAAGTGGGGCTGCGGTATTGTATTGGTCAGGAACTTCGATGAAAATGAATTTTGAGGGGAGATCGATCGAAGCGATCATGCAAGATGAAGAAGGGGATAATTATTACAACGTGATCATTGATGATGAGGCGCCATTTATTTTGCGTCCCGATACGATTAAAAGACCCTATCCTTTGGCATCTGGATTATCAAAAGGGAAACATACCATAGAGATTTTTAAAAGAACCGAATGGAATCGGGGAAAGACCCTATTTTATGGTTTTAGTATAGAAGGGAAAGCGGCCGTATTACCCAAACCAGTACCCAAGAAAAGAAAAATCGAATTTTACGGTAATTCCATTACGGCGGGCTATGCTGTTGAGGATACTTCGGGTTCGGATTCCCCAGATAGTACGTATACCAACAATTATCGTAGTTATGCACGATTAACGGCAAAATATTTTGATGCGGAATATAGCTGCATATGCAGAAGTGGTATTGGGATTACCATCAGTTGGTTTCCATTGATAATGCCTGAAATCTATGATAGGTTGGATCCCGAAGACCCGACAAGTACATGGGATTTTTCAAATTACACTCCCGATATTGTAGTAATCAATTTGATGCAGAACGATTCCTGGTTGGTAGGGATGCCTGATCATGCGGAATTCAAGGCTAAATTTGGCACCCAACCGCCCTCCGAGGAGTTTATAGTGGATGCGTATGCACAATTTGTACGTAACATCCGAAAAGTATATCCCAAGGCACATATTATCTGTATGTTGGGAAGTATGGATGCTACCAAAGAAGGCTCTAAATGGCCCGGATATGTTGAACGGGCTGTTGACATGATGAATGATCCGATGATATACACCCATTTTGCACCATATAAAGATACTTCCGGGCATCCGAATATAGCCGAGCAGAAGGAGTTGTCCCAAGGCCTTATTCAGTTTATCGATGAAAATATAGAATGGTAGGTACGGCTAGAAAAAGAAGTTGCCTAACCTTTCGTGTAGTACGAAGGTAACGATTCAGGAATTTTCAATACTTTTTTCAAAAAGGATTCCGCCCTTGTACATTCCTTTTAGAACCGGGTGGATCTCCCTGCCCAGGTCCGTTAAGCTATATTCCACACGTGGTGGGACTTCGGGATATGCTTTTCGGTCTATTAAACCATCCTCTTCCAATTCCTTAAGCTGTTTGGTGAGCATTCGTTCACTAATATCGGTCAACAATTTAGCCAATTCATTATATCTTTTGTTGCCTTGAAAAAGGTGAAGAATAATGGTAGCTTTTCTTTTTCCTTTAACCACATTTACAAACGTATCGATCGGGCAATAACTTTTTTCCATTTTTTTTTCTGTCTTCAAAGCGTTGAAAATGTTCAATTCGGAACTAAATGTTCGTAAGTGTATAATTTGTAAGTTGTTGACAATTAATGCTTTTATGTTGATATTTGCCAAATATAAGGGTTTTTAAATATACTAAAGATGAAGCTAAACACCATTACGTTCAAAGCGTTTGTAGTTGAAGAGAAAGATGGAGCCTATGTACGGGAAATAAAAATGAGGACAGTAGATGATTTGCCAGAAGGGGATGTGTTGATAAAAGTACATTATTCTGCCCTTAATTATAAGGATGCCTTGTCGGCTAGTGGTAACAAAGGGGTAACAAGAAACTATCCGCATACACCTGGCGTAGATGCGGTAGGAACGGTTGTAACTTCTAACTCCGAAAGTTTTAAGCCTGGGGATAAGGTCATTGTTACCAGTTATGATTTGGGAATGAATACCGATGGCGGTTTTGGGGAGTATATTAGAGTTCCTGAAGATTGGGTGGTTAAACTGCCTGAAAATTTGGACATGAAAGAGGCGATGATCATTGGTACGGCGGGTTTGACTGCGGGAATGTCAGTTTTAAGACTTTCGCAATTGGTCAAACCGGAAGATGGTAAAATCGTTGTTTCTGGAGCTACGGGTGGCGTTGGAGCTTTAAGTGTTTCCATTTTGAGTAAATTGGGATATACCGTAGTAGCGATTACCGGAAAGGAAGCGGAACGTGATTACCTCCATAAATTGGGGGCCAAAGAAATACTATTGCGTAACGAAATTGAGAATTTTGATAAAAAACCATTGTTAAGACCTTTGTTTGCGGGTGGTATAGATACGGTGGGCGGTGTTATTTTAGAGAATATTATCAAAGCGACCCAACCGATGGGAGTGGTTACTTCCTGCGGTAATGTGGCTTCGCCCAAGCTTGAACTGACAGTGTTTCCATTTATTTTAAGGGGGGTAACATTGATTGGGATAGATTCTCAGGAT
The DNA here is from genome assembly GCF_014596745.1 of Maribacter aquimaris. Classification (GTDB taxonomy): domain Bacteria; phylum Bacteroidota; class Bacteroidia; order Flavobacteriales; family Flavobacteriaceae; genus Maribacter_A; species Maribacter_A aquimaris. Next base: position 71,636 of record NZ_JABTCF010000009.1, on the reverse strand, counting down.
TATCCAATGGCTTATCGGGAACAAGTGTGGAAAAAATTGGCCAAGGATTGGAAACCCGAAACATTGGCGGATACCAGTACTGAAATAACATTGAAAGAATTGGATGAAAAGATCGACCTAATGCTTGCTGGAAAATTAAAGGGAAGAACGGTGATCAATATGGGAGTGTAGATGGGCAGTCATGTAAATGACCAATGAAGAAGACCTAGGAGTTAGCCCCCCAATTTTTTAAGAAGCACTTAGGTAAATAACAAAAAAAGCAAGAACAATCTGTTCTTGCTTTTTTTTATGGATGCGCTCCTAACTTAACTTAAGAAGGACTCGAGCATCCAAATGTGTTTCTCTTGTGTGGAAATGAAATCACTTACCAAATTGGCAGTGGCTTCATCGGAACTTTCAGAGGCTTTTTCCAATATTTCCCGCTCTTTTCGCAATAGCAATTTCAAATTTCCCAATACCAATGCAGCACCCTCTTCCCCATCGGACACGTGCTTTGCGACCTCAAGGGTTTTGTTGGCTAAATAATCCTCATAGGTATGCAGGGGGCTTGAGCCAACGGCCAAAATACGTTCTGCGATTTCATCGATCATTTCGTCAGCCTCATTGTACAATTCCTCATATTTTTCATGTAATAAGAAGAAGTTTCTTCCTTTTATATTCCAATGCAATCCCCTCAAATTCATATTGTAGATTTGTGCATCGGATAAGAGTGCATTTAGGGCTTTGGATATTGTAGTTTTATAATCCTGTGTTTTTACTGATGTTACTTCCAAGGTTTCCATATGTTTATGTTTTATAGGTGTAAAGGTACTTTCAAGCCTCATGTTCAAGTGTAACCTTGGTTACCTAGGTCATCATTATTGGTTATCTAGGTATTTGTAAAATCTATGTAAACGGAAAATAGTATAATCTATTTCTATACATCCTATTTTCTGTTATGTTCCCAATTTCGTTCTAATAAGTTAACTTTAAAGGGTTGGAATAGGTTTACCCTTGTAGTGGGCCATAGGGCGGTCACCATAATAACAATACCTAAATTTTTATACCATGAAAAAGTTTATTTATCTCTTTATTTTCTCTTTGTTTATTTCGATAGGTATTCAAGGACAGGAAGAAAAGCAAGTAGATCTTAAGGCCCTTGACAATTATTTTGCCAAAATGGTCAAGGATTGGGATGTGCCGGGAGCATCAATAGGTGTGGTAAAGGATGGGAATCTTATTTTTACCGGGAACTATGGTGTTTTGGAAAAAGGGAAGAAAGGAAAGCCCAATGCCAAGACCCTGTATGCCATTGCTTCCAACTCCAAGGCATTTACCTCGGCCATTATAGGGATGTTGGTACAGGAAGGTAAATTGGACTGGAATGATAAGGTAAAAAAATACTTGCCTTATTTTGCCATGTACGATCCTTGGGTGAGCGAACATATCACCATTCGGGATATTCTAAGCCATCGTGTGGGTTTGGGTACTTTCAGTGGTGATAATATTTGGTATAAGTCGAACTTTACAGCCAAAGAAATCATAGAACGGATCCAATATGTGCCACAGGCCTACGAATTTAGGTCGGGTTATGGGTATTCCAACCTAATGTATATTACGGCTGGTGAAATCATTAAGACCATAACGGGTAAAAGTTGGGGGCAAAATGTAAAAGAACGCATTTTAGAACCCCTAGGGATGGATCGTAGCATCTATTCCCTGAAAGATCTGGATAGTAAGGGCAACTATGCCCAACCACATGCCAGAAAGAATGATGAAAATTATGTGATTCCTTGGGTAGATTGGGAAAATGTGGGGGCTACTGGCGGACTCATTTCGAGCGTCGAGGATATTTCAAAATGGATGATCTTTAATTTGGACAATGGTGTTCATAACGGCGATACCCTTTTGTCCAAGGCCACCCGGAATATGGTATGGACACCCCACAACAATTTTAAAGTGGACCATACTTCCGATAACGACTTCGATAGGCATTTTAGTGGTTACGGACTGGGATGGGGCCTTAGCGATTATCATGGGAGAATGCGGGTAGGTCATACTGGGGGATATGATGGATTTATCACTGCCATTAATTTGATTCCTGATGAAAATTTGGGCGTGGTTGTATTAACGAACGGAGTGAAAAGTCCGATCATGGCGGCATCCTATTATGCCTTGGATACCTTTTTAGGTATCGAAAATGGCAAGGATTGGTCTACCGACTTACTGGAAAGGACCAATAAACATGCAGCCTCCGATACCCGTATTGCCGACCGTAAGGCAAAAAGGGTCCTTGACACCAAACCTTCCGTAGCGTTAGATAAAATGGTAGGGGATTACATTTCTGATTTATGTGGCAAGATCAGTATTGAAGAAAACAATGGGGAGTTGGGATTGGTCTTTGATGATCATCCCTTATTGTCCGCAAAACTCACCCATTGGCATTATGATGTCTGGGAAATACATTGGGACCACCCCCAGGCATGGTTTGGTTTTGGTACCATCAAATTAAGGACCGACAATAATTTAAAGGTACTCGGTTTTGATTTTGACGTACCGAATGATGATTTCTTTTTTGAGGAATTAAAACCCTATAAACGATAAACAGAAAATGTTTATCCATACAATACTTCATGTTTTTACCATAGTCAAGGAGGATAATATTGTCGGTAATGCTCGAATGGACGCTTGAATTCCTAAAGTGCCATTCTGCCAAATAACAAGGGTAACCCCTGTTTATCAATAGGGTGTTGTTTTGGTGCTGTTGGTGAAACAAACCCCTATTTCCAAAATCAATCCTGTCCATGCTTCCGGTTCCATGGATTTTTAAAATGCCAGACACCCATGTGGGAAAATAGGAATGCAATAATATTCTTATTTTTTTCGGTATTATGAGAATATTCTCATTACTTTTGTTGTGTCAATAATTTGAATCAATAATCCAATTGACAGTATGTCAAGACCAAAAACATTACGTAAAGTAGTCGCACCACCCAATTTTAAAGGATATAAGCCCTATGGAACCCATACGGGGACCAAGGATTCCGTAGAATTGTTATATGAGGAGTATGAAGCTATTAAACTGGCTGATTATGATTTGATGAATCACTTGGAAGCTTCGAAATTGATGGGAATATCAAGACCGACTTTTGCAAGGATTTATGAAACGGCAAGAAGGAAGATCGCCAAGGCTTTTGTCGAGGCCATTGAAATCAAGACCGTTTACGGGGATGCGCTGTTGGATAAACATTGGTATGTGTGTGATGATTGCCAAACTAGGTTTACCATACCGAAGACCATAGAAGAACATCAATGTCCGATGTGTAAATCGGAGCAAATTGAACTTTTAAATACATAATATAAAATCACCCTCATATTCAGGTGAATAAAATTTAAATAGATGAAAACAGTAATAACATCTTCAGGTGAGAATAATTTGGCCCAATTCGACAAAAGATTTGGAAGGGCCGCTTGGTTCTGTGTTTTTGATGAGGAAACAAAGCAGACCATTTTCATAAAGAACAAGAATATCAATTCAAGCAACGGGGCAGGCACAATGGCCGCGGAACAAATCGTCTCCATGAATGTCCAAAAAGTCATTTCCGGTGATTTTGGTCCTAAGGCCAAAGACCTTTTGGACAAGTTTAATGTGCAAATGGTCATTATTCAGGATAATGATATAACCGTCCAAGGGATTATTGAAAAATTAACAAAGTAAAAACGATGTCAGGATTAAATAGAAAAGGCCCACAGGGACAAGGTCCACGTACGGGCAAGGGATTAGGGAAATGCAATTCCAAAAACAGGAACAATGATGCCGACAATTTGGCCGAAGATGGTCTTAGTACCTCAGGAAGGGGACAAGGACACGGAAGAGGACAAGGTCGCGGAAGAGGACAAGGTCGCGGCTGTGGATGCGGACAGCATAAAAGTAGTTCGATCGACAATGAAGGGTAGTTTTCCTTTTATCCCTTAAAAAGTGAATACGGTGATAAATCAATCACAATAAAATAAATCGATAAACCAAACCCTGAATACAATTTGGGGATTAAAATGTAAACAATGAAAAAAATCGCAATACCAGTTGATGGGGAAGGAATGCTTGATGCTCATTTTGGGCATTGCAAGTTCTTTATGGTTTTTACCGAGGAAAATGGGCAAATTATTGCCCAAGACAGAATAATACCCCCACCCCACGAACCTGGGGTATTGCCTAAATGGCTTTCGGATAAGGGCGTTACCGACATTATTACCGGAGGTATGGGGAAAATGGCCTTGGATTTATTCAATCAAAGAGGAGTAAATGCTTTTGTCGGGGCACCACAAAAATCATCCTTCGAATTGGTACAGGGTTTTATGGGCAATACATTGAGTCTTACAGCCAATTATTGTGACCATGAACACGAGGAAGGCTGTAGTGGCCACTGATCGTAAATACTACAACCCCAAAGCGTAACCACCAGGGATTTTGTGATGAACTCCCTGGTTTTTAAAACAGATGAACTTCCATAAGCATTTAAAGTATGTCCTATAAAATTGCCATAGCAAGTGGTAAAGGTGGTACCGGTAAAACGACGGTTTCCGTAAATCTTTTTAAGGGCTTCAATGAGCTTCGTGGAAAAAAGGTGCAACTGGTGGATTGCGATGTTGAGGAGCCTAATGATGCCTTATTCTTCTGTGATGCAGAAGTTGTTGATGTACAGGAAGTGTCGCAAATGGTTCCTGTTATTGATAGTGAAAAATGTACTTTTTGCAGAAAGTGTGTGGAGTACTGTGAGTTCAATGCAATCGTGGTCTTACCGCCAGTTCCTTTTGCTGAGATAAACCCTAGTTTGTGTCATTCCTGCGGAGCCTGTTCAGTAGCTTGTGAGGATGGGGCCATTACAGAGCACCCTAAACCCATCGGTACGTTGAATTTTTACAAAACCGATGAAAATAATGGGTTGGTGGAAGGTAAATTAAAGATAGGTTCTACGATGCAGACCATGCTCATCCGGGAACTCAAGAAAGCCATTCCGGGTATAAACGATATCATAATCTATGATGCCCCTCCAGGTACCAGTTGTCCAGTGGTAGAGACCATTCATGATGTCAATTACTTAATATTGGTTGCCGAGCCCACTCTGTTCGGTCTGCACGATTTAAAATTAATGGTTGCCTTGGTTAGGGAATTGGGATTGGAATTCGGTGTGGTAATTAATAAAGTAGGGTTGGGAGACAATGCTATTTATGATTATTTGGATAAAGAACGCATTGAAGTATTGGGGAAAATACCCTTTGATAAAGAATATGCAAGTCTCTATGCAGTAGGGGAAATAACAGGGATTATTCCGGATGCTATTCACCAAAGTTATACGGAAATACTCGACGTACTGAATCAAAAAATAACGCATCATGAAGGAAATAACCGTATTAAGTGGTAAAGGGGGTACAGGTAAAACTTCAATTACCGCGGCACTAGCCTCCATAGCAGGGAAGGCCGTTTTTTGCGATAATGATGTGGATGCGGCGGACCTCCATTTGATTTTTCAGCCAGATATACAGGAAGTATTTCCTTTTAGTAGTGGTACTAAGGCCTCGATCAACTCAATGGAATGTACAAATTGTGGTATTTGTATGGATCATTGTCGTTTTGATGCTATTGATTATAACAATGAGGGTACCTTGGTCATCGATCCTTATCAATGTGAAGGGTGTAGGCTTTGCGAACGGGTATGTCCAGAGGAAGCCATAAGTGCAGTGGAGAACACTAACAATCAATGGTTTGTATCCACTTCCCGCTTTGGTGATTTTGTGCATGCCGAGATGGGCCCGGGGGAAGAGAATTCAGGAAAATTGGTAAGCCAGATACGAAAAAAAGCTATGGAAATAGCTAAAAACACCCAATCGGATTACATAATCAATGATGGCCCTCCAGGGATTGGCTGTGCAACCATTTCCTCAATTTCGGGAAGCAATGCCGTGCTTGTTATTATAGAGCCCACGATATCGGGATTTAATGATGCCCAGCGGTTGGTGGAATTGATTCGGCTTTTCAATATCCCCACATATGCCGTTATCAATAAATATGATATTAACCTGACCATGACCAAGAACATTGAGGAATATCTGATTTTTGAAAATATAGACCTGTTGGCCAAGATTCCTTTCGATGTTGAGATGGTAAAATCAATGACTTTGGGCAAAACCATTATTGAGTACAATCCAACTTCAATAATATCGGGACAGATACAGGAGATTTGGAATAAGATTAAAGTAAGTCAAGATGTTGTACTTCAATAAGGTACGGTGGTGGGTGTAAAAAATGAAATGGAATAAAAAGGGAATAGATGAGCGCTGATAATAGAAAGATCAAACAAGGTGAAAGAGTGGGACTCCCTACGAAATATGGTTATTTTGAAATCATCCCTTTTTTGGAAAAGGATAGCAATGAGGAGCATATCGCATTGGTGAAAGGTAATTTCACCCCCAATGAAGCGATACTGACCCGCATACATTCCGCCTGTGCCACAGGGGATTTGTTCGGTTCGTTGCGATGTGATTGTGGAGAACAGTTGGAAATGGCCCTTCAACGCATTGAAGCGGAAGGAAAAGGGCTTTTGGTTTATCTGCAACAAGAAGGTAGGGGCATCGGGTTAATGAATAAAATCAAGGCTTACAAACTACAACAAGAGGGGTATGACACCGTAGATGCCAATATACATTTGGGCTTTAAGCCCGATGAGCGGAACTATACCATAGGGGCTGATATTTTGAAAGCACTTGGGGTTTGTAAAGTGCGGCTAATGACCAATAATCCCGATAAGATATCAGGAATGGAATTGGCCGGAATTACGGTGGAAGAACGTATTCCACTGGAAATAAAGCAAAATAAATTCAATGTGGATTATTTAACGACCAAGCAGGGGAGAATGAACCATCTGTTGAATCATTTGAAACATAGTTAATTTGACACGTTAGTGAAACGAGTTAGGACATAATAAAATAATAGGGAATATGAAACTCACCGTCTTGACAGAGAATGTTGCCGGACCTGGTTTTTTGGCTGAACACGGACTGTCTTATTTAATTGAGGTTAAAGGGGAAACCATTTTATTCGATACAGGGAGTAGCGATGTTTTTTTAGAAAATGGGAAACGACTTGGTATTGATGTCGATAAGGTGGTCAATACGATTGTCCTTAGTCATGGGCATTGGGACCATGGAAATGGACTTCGGTTTATCGGTAATAAAACATTGATAACCCATCCCGATTCCTTTATGAAACGATATCGAAAAAAAGACCATTCGGCGATAGGGTTGCAATTGTCCAAGGAAGAGCTGTCAGAAAAGTTCAAGGTCATCACTTCCAAAAAACCATATAAGATAAATGAACATATCATATTTCTAGGGGAAATACCGCGACTGACCGATTTTGAGGCTAAAACGTCCGAACATATTAATGAGGAAGGAGCACTTGATTTTGTCCCTGATGATTCAGCTTTGGCCATAGTAGAGGATGATGTGTTGCATGTAGTGACCGGTTGTTCCCATGCGGGCATATGCAACATAGTTAATTATGCAATTCAAGTAACAGGGGTACATAATGTAAAAACCGTCATTGGTGGTTTTCATTTAAAAAAAGACAACAAGCAGACAGAAGCGGCCATTCGGTGTTTTAAGAAGTTGCATATCCAAAGTGTTTTTCCCTCCCACTGTACGGAACTGCCTGCCTTACTGGCATTTTCCAAGGATTTTTCAATTTCCCAGCTTAAAACCGGTATGGTTTTGACACTATAAGCAAGGAAGATAATTCATTGTGTAAAAATAAATTGAAAGGAGTGTATTCAAACAAAATGTGAACATAATAGGTTGATCTAATGAGTAAAAAAATAATTGTGATAGGTGGTTCCGCCGCGGGGCCTAAAGCGGCAGCAAAGGCTCGCCGCATGGATGAATTCGCCGAAATAACCATGTTTCAAAAAGGCCCGGATCTCTCTATGGCCTCATGTGGCTTCCCATATTTCATAGGTGGTTTTTTTGATGACCGAAATAAACTGCTATGTACACCGGCCGGAGCGGTCCGCGATCCTAAGTTCTATTGGAATGCCAAAGGTATTGTAGCCAAAGTGAACACTGAGGTCACCCGAATAGATAGGCAACATAAAAAAGTTGAATTCACGGATTTGGTGACTGGAAAGAAAGGGAGTCAATCCTATGACAAGTTGATTATTTCCACAGGGGCAACTGCCAATATGCCTCCAATACCCGGCTCGGATTTAGACGGTATCACCAACCTGCAATCCATGCAAGATGCTGACTATTTGAGAAAAATAAGGGATGAAGGCAAAATTAAAAAAGCAGTGGTTATTGGGGGTGGACTCATCGGCATCGAAACCCTTGAAGCACTTCATTTGGCGGGAATTGAGTTGACCATGGTTGAACTTCTACCGCAATTATTGACTTTTCTGGATTGGAAAATGGCCAAACTTGTCCAGAATTATCTAAAAACCAAAGCTAACGTTATTACCAAAAATGGAGTAGCCGAATTTAAAGGGGAAAACGGGAAAATTACCGGCGTAAAACTTCAAAATGGAACTGAAATCCCCTGTGAATTGGCAGTGGTCGCCATTGGGGTTCGCCCAAATATTGGACTTGCCAAAGAAGCGCTCCTCGATATAGGTAGCCTTGGGGGTATTACCGTAAATGAATACATGCAAACCTCGGATCCCGATATATATGCCGTGGGGGATTGTTGTGAGATAAAGAATATCATAACGGGTAAGAATGTCCTTGCACCCTATGGTGACTTGGCCAATCTTGAAGGACGTGTCGCAGGGGAAAATGTGATCAAGGGGAATGTGGCCTCCTTTCCAGGTACGATTCAAACCGGTATATGCAAATTGTTCGATTACGGAATCGGTATTACGGGTTTATCGGAAACCAAGGCAAAGGAAGCTGGTTTCGATTTTGTGAAAGTAATCAATGCGAGTCCGGATAAACCTGGGTTTATGGAGGGTAAAATGCTTATTACCAAACTTATTGCGGAAAAGGATTCAGGGAAGATCTTAGGGGCGCAATGTATTGGTCCGGGCGATGTAAGTAAACAATTGGCCATTTGGGCTACAGCCATAAAAGGGAATTTAAACGTTGAGGATATGGTAAATGCCGATCTTCCTTATGCACCACCGTTTTCTTTGGCCATTGACCATAGTATAGCCTCTGCGCATATTTTACAGAATAAGATGAATGGTGTTTTTGAGGGAATTTCCGGGGTCGATTTAATGGAGAAATTAAATAATAAGGAGGATATTTTCTTATTGGATGTACGTGGTCCGGATGAATATGAACAAACACGCCTAGGTTTGGGTGAGACCCTTATACCCTTGGGGACCTTGAGAATGCGACTCGATGAAATGCCTCAAGATAAAAATATGGAAATCATCACGTATTGTAAAATATCCTTACGGGGGTATGAGGCGGCTGTTCTATTGAAAGCCCATGGATATACAAAGGTAAAAGTGCTGGAAGGTGGAATTACGGCTTGGCCTTTTGATAAGGAAAAATAATAGTGGTTGTTTGTTAAGGAGTGGATGGTTTACGGGTTTATAACTCTTGGCCATCCACTTTTTCTTTAGTAAAATGGCAACTTTAATTGCTTTGAAAGGAAGTCTTACATAAACCCACTATGGGTAAGGGGGCTATTTCCTTACTCCCTAAGGTATTTTTTATCAATATAAAATGTGGCAAAGGGTAGGAGTGAAGCCGCGAAAAGTACCATCAATCTTTTAAATCCCCACTTTTGGGACTGTGTCAATACCACAGCCAAAATAATATAGGCAATGAATAAGAAACCATGGGCGTACCCTATGTATTTGTTGGGCTCACCAAGTCCTGCCAAGTATTTCAAAGGCATGCTTATAGCGAATAGGGACAAGTACGATATGCCCTCTAAAATGGCAGTATATCTGAAGGTTTTTAGCATAGCTTAGATGATATCCAATTGGATTTTTTTGCTGGTTTTGGAATCTTAAAACCAACGTTCCCCAAATGATTTGAAGTCAACCGTACCTTCCCTGAAAAAATACGGAATCACTACCCAAATCATTTGGGGCTTACGTTAATGGTTGATCTTATAGATGGATAACTTCATCATAGGCATCGGCAACAGCTTCCATAACCGCCTCACTCATAGTGGGGTGAGGGTGTACGGCTTTAAGGATTTCGTGACCTGTGGTTTCCAATTTACGGGCCACAACAGCCTCTGCGATCATATCGGTTACGCCGGCACCAATCATATGGCAACCCAACCATTCCCCATATTTGGCATCGAAGATTACCTTAACGAATCCATCTGAATTGCCGGATGCTTTTGCTTTTCCACTTGCTGAAAAAGGAAATTTACCAACTTTTATTTCGTGACCGGCATCTATAGCCTGTTGTTCGGTAAGACCAACGGAGGCAATTTCCGGTGTACAATAGGTACAACCTGGTATATTGCCATAATCCAATGGTTCAACATGCATTCCTGCAATTTTTTCAACACAAAGAATGCCTTCTGCTGAGGCAACATGCGCCAAGGCTTGTCCTGGGGTTACATCCCCAATGGCGTAATAACCCGGTATATTGGTTTGGTAGTAATCGTTGACCAAGATCTTATCGCGATCGGTAGCAATACCTACATCCTCAAGACCGATATTTTCGATATTTGTTTTGATACCTACTGCGGAAAGTACAATGTCAGCTTCTAGTACTTCTTCCCCTTTGGCGGTCTTAACTGTAGCTTTTACTCCCTCTCCGGAAGTGTCTACGCCAGTAACCTCCGCGGATGTTTTTATTGTTACCCCGATTTTCTTAAAGCTACGTTCCAATTGTTTTGAGACATCGATATCCTCAACAGGAACAATTCTTGGTAAATATTCCACTACGGTTACCTCAGTACCCATGGCATTATAGAAGTAGGCGAATTCGATACCAATGGCACCACTACCCACAACAATCATTTTCTTGGGTTGTTTCTCTAAGGTCATAGCCTCTCTATACCCAATGATTTTTTTGCCATCCTGGGGCAAACTTGGCAATTCCCTACTACGGGCTCCGGTCGCAATCACAATATGATCGGCGCTATATTCGGTTTCCTTGCCTTCGGCATCCTTTACCGTAACTTTTTTACCGGGTTTAAGGGTACCGTATCCATTGATAACCTCAATCTTGTTTTTTTTCATCAAAAACTGAACCCCTTTGCTCATGCCCTCGGCAACATTACGACTTCTTTTGACCACGGCATTGAAATCCTTGTCAACACCTTCAGCGGAAAGTCCGTAATCACCGGCATGCTGCAAGTATTCAAAAACCTGGGCCGATTTCAATAATGCTTTTGTAGGTATACAGCCCCAATTTAAACAAATACCACCTAATTTTTCCTTTTCGATAATTGCGGTTTTCAATCCAAGTTGTGAGGCACGTATCGCAGTAACATATCCTCCTGGGCCACTCCCCAAAACAATAACATCAAAATTGCTCATATTTATAGTCTTTGATTTTTTAATTAGAGGCTTGCCTGCCGACAAGCAGGTGCAAAAATACAAAACCAAATCGAGGTATTTAAAAATTGCATTTTAAAATAACAAATTGAAATGGGATTGGTAAATCGGTAAATAAGTAAAGTTTTGGCTCAAAGCGATTAACGGTTGAATTTCCTTTTGTTAAAGGTTTCTGATTGACCTTTGGGAATCGATAGGGATATCCATTCCTGACCCTTGATCATCTTACCCAGAAACACGATTTGTCCGACATGGACTGCGTAATGGGTCATTTGACGATTTATGGCCTCTATCAATGAATGTTCTTCATCCCTGATTTTTATTTGTTCGTGAAAATTTGTGGCATTAATGGTTGCCAATGTGTTGAACAGGCATTGCCAAGCATTTTCCCAGGAACCGATCATGTCTTCCTTTGAGGTAAAGGGATCTTCGAACTCTTGATCCCTATCCCGCCATGGTTTTTCACCATCTTCTGTAAAAATGTTGGTCCACCGACTCAATAGGTTTCCGGAAATATGTTTCACGATTTGGGAAACACTGTTGTCGTCGTCATTGTATTTCCATAGAATTTCATCGTTGGACAGTTGGGAAAATGTCTTATCACCCATTTGTTTGTACTTGTGAAATTCAAAACGTACGCTCTTTAAATAATGATCGATAAACTCCATACCAAAAACAATTATATTGTAGCTACCGGTCGTTTGAAGGGATGAACTTGAGTGCGGCCCCATTGACACAATGTCTTTGCCCTGTGGTTTTTTGCGGGCCATCATTAAAAACGTGGCCTAAGTGCCCTCCACAGACGGCACAATGTTCCTCTGTGCGTTTATAGCCAATTTTGTAATCGACATCGAAGGCGACATTACCTTTGATTTCGCGGTCAAAACTGGGCCACCCCGAACCGGAATCATATTTGTACTCACTTTTGAAAAGTTCGGTATTACAGGCTGCACAGACATAAACCCCTTTCCTCTTGTTCTTTAAAATATCGCTGGTGCCCGCTGGTTCGGTACCAGCCTTTCGTAATACATAATACTGTAGGTCCGAAAGTTGTTTACGCCATTCCGTATCACTTTTGGTCACTTGGTAAGTGGGTTCCCCTGAAGTATTGGGTTCCTGGGTACTCGGATTATCCTGGGAGTTACCTTTGCACCCCATTAGGACGAGGCATAATGCAAAAAACATTTTCTTGATCATCTATTCTTTTTGGTCTTAGGTCGATGAAAGGCGACCATCCTTTCAAATATAATCAAATGCAAGGTATAAAAGCATTAACGCTTTGTTAATGGGGCTTTAGGATTCAGGAATAAAAAAACCTGCCTTATCAGGGCAGGTTTTTGTCGATACACAATTTTCCGTTAATCTATGCTAATCTCTTTTATCTCCTTATCTGAAATCTGAAGGGAGTTCATTACGGCTCCAAAGTTTGACTTATCCACATCGGAACCATCTAAAAATACACTCGGAACAATAACAATTCTAAAAAACTGATTATCGGTAAAATTCTGGTTTAAATTTGCCAAATTAAAATCACCATCGATAAATAGTTCCATATCAATAAAGGTGTGTGCCGTACTGTATTGTATGATTCCTTCTGGCAAAAAGAAGTTTTGGGGTATCAAACTCCATGCATCGGCATCGCTTCCATCTTGGAAATCGACAAGGCCATCGAACCTGTAGACCAAAACAGCATCAGATTCAAATATTTCGAAATCAGTATAATCCGAGAAAGTTAAAAGGCTTGAATATAAGTTCGCATCTGGGTCATATTCAAAATCCACCCCATCAATCTGTAAAACCTGGCCCTGGATTCCGTCCTCGCCGTCCAATCCGTCATATCCATCAAGTCCGTCATACCCGGGAGGGCCTTGGGGACCTTCGCAAGCAACAATAAATAGTGTTAAAAAGGCTCCAAGTACTAAGCTAAATTTTTTCATAAATTCTGGTTTTAATTGTTTGTTTCAATAGTCTTATTGGTATTTCTTCAAAAAGTGTTCCATTTTTATAATTCTTCTTATTTTTATATTTACGAATCAATCGTGGTCCAAAGTAAATACTTTAATCCCACACACTTTATACAAAGTTGATTAGCTTTGTATTAAAATATAACCTGGTTATGTCTAAAGTTATTGTACATTCTCTTTTTTCTGATTTTGATATTGATCTTTTCAAATCGGGTAAGCATTTTAAACTGTATGAGAAATTGGGGTCGCACCCAATCGAATTGGACGGGGTACAAGGTACCTATTTTGCTGTTTGGGCACCAACGGCCAATTCCGTTTCCGTGGTAGGGGATTTCAATGATTGGAGGGATTTGGAACATCCGCTTAACGTGCGTTGGGATGGTAGTGGTATCTGGGAAGGATTCATACCCGGAATTGAATCTGGGACCCTTTATAAATATAATATACATTCCAATAATTTTGGAATAGTCACTGAAAAGGCAGATCCTTTCGCCAAGTATTGTGAGCATCCACCAAAAACGGCCTCTGTGGTCTGGGATGGGGATTATACATGGAAAGATGAAAAATGGATGGATGTCCGTGGGGATAAAAATTCATTGGACAAACCTTATTCGGTCTATGAGGTGCATTTAGGTTCTTGGAAGCGCAAGGAAAACAATGATTTTCTGACGTATAGGGAACTGGCTGAGGATTTGGTCCAATACGTCAAGGAGATGGGCTTTACCCATGTAGAGTTCATGCCAATCATGGAGTTTCCATTCGACCCTTCCTGGGGCTACCAATTAACGGGCTATTTTGCCCCTACATCACGATTTGGGAATCCTGAGGAATTTAAATTTTTAGTCGATAAATTGCATCAGGCCGGTATCGGGGTAATCCTCGATTGGGTACCTTCCCATTTCCCGGAAGATGCCCACGGACTTGGATTTTTCGATGGATCCCATTTATATGAACACCCTGATCGAAGAAGAGGGTATCATCCCGATTGGAAGAGCCTTATTTTTAATTATGGGAGAAATGAGGTACGGGCATTTTTAATCAGTAACGCATTATTTTGGTTAGATCAATACCATGTCGATGGCTTACGGGTAGATGCTGTGGCTTCGATGCTCTATTTAGACTATTCTAGGGAAGAAGGGGAGTGGGAACCCAATATCTATGGTAATAACGAGAACCTCGAAGCGATTTCCTTTATTCGCGAATTGAACGAGACTGTTTATGGGAACTTCCCCGATGTACAGACCATTGCAGAGGAATCCACTTCATTCGCCATGGTGTCCAAACCTGTGAATATTGGTGGATTGGGCTTTGGAATGAAATGGATGATGGGTTGGATGCACGATTCCTTGGAGTATTTTAAAAAGGAACCGATCTATAGAAAGCACCATCAGAATGATCTAACCTTTAGTATGACCTACGCCTTTACGGAAAATTTCATGCTACCGTTTTCGCATGATGAGGTTGTCTATGGGAAACAATCACTTTTATACAAAATGCCTGGTGATGAATGGCAGAAATTTGCCAATCTACGATTGTTGTATAGCTATATGTTTACCCATCCAGGTACGAATTTGATTTTTCAGGGAGGTGAATTCGCCCAAACCTCGGAATGGAATTATAACCAAAGTTTGGACTGGCATTTGACCCAATACGAATTACATTCCGGCATTCAGGAATTGATCAAGGACCTCAATACAATATACAAATCATACCCTGCCTTATATGAAAAGCAATTTAGTCAGGAAGGATTCCAATGGATCGATTATGGTGATGCGGCAAATTCGGTTTTAACCTATATTAGAAAAGGGCATAAACAGGAAGACGATTTGATTATTGCGGCAAACTTCACCCCGGTTCCAAGGGAAAAGTATCGTATAGGTGTCCCTAAAAGTGGCACGCTGAAACAAGTCTTCAATAGTGATGCAAAAAAATATGGAGGATCCGGCTCTAGGAAATCCTCAGTGAAAACAGAAAAAGTATCATGGCATGGTTTTGATGATTCCATCGAAATTACAATTCCCCCATTGGGAATCGTTATTTTTCAATAAACCGATCAATTATATCGCATTTGTAGGCAATTGGACGCTTTACATTTCTTAATTACAAGGTAATGTGCGTATTTTGCCATGCTTTTAAATTAATCAAATATGATAACTAATACAGAACTGGAGTATAAGGGCAACCTTTATCCCAATCAAATAGTGGATTTTAAACAGGATGTAGATAAATTCTATTTCACTACCGAGAATGGGGTTATCTTACAGATTACTGTTTTACGTAATAGTGCTTTACGTTTTAGATATGCCACAGAAAATGTATTTGAACCTGATTTCTCCTATGCCATAAGTGAGGATGCCAGTAAGGGATATAGCGAGTTGGAGGTTGAGGAGAAAGAATTGTTTTATCTTATCATCACGAGTAAACTTAAGGTGTTGGTCGATAAATCAACCTTGCGAATCCAAATTTCCGATCATGCAGGTAATATCATCAATGAGGATGAAATTGGTTTTCACTGGGAGGAAAACTATGAATATGGGGGCAATACGGTGAAAATGAGCAAGATCACCCAAAATGCTGAAAGTTATTTTGGTATGGGTGACAAGGCTACCCACTCTAACCTCAAAGGGAAAAGGGTCAATAATTGGTGTATGGACCAATATGCCTACGGTAAGGATCAAGATCCTCTTTATAAGACCGTTCCATTTTATGTAGGCCTACATAAGAATATGGCTTATGGTATTTTCTTTGACAATACCTTTAGGACGTATTTCGATTTTGCCCATGAACGAAGAAATGTAACAAGTTTTTGGGCCGATGGTGGCGAAATGAACTACTACTTTTTCTATGGGCCGGAAATGTCCAAAGTAGTGAAAGCGTATACGAACTTAACCGGTACACCTGAATTACCACCGATGTGGGCTATGGGGTACCATCAATCGAAATGGAGTTATTTCCCGGAAAGTAATGTAAAGGAATTGGCCAGTAAGTTTCGGGAATTGAGGATACCCTGTGATGCATTGTACCTCGATATTGATTACATGGACGGATTTCGCTGTTTCACATGGGACAAGAAGAAGTTTCCCGATCCAAAACGAATGATTTCTGAATTGTATGAGGACGGTTTTAAGACTGTCGTTATGATTGATCCAGGTATTAAAATCGATAAGGACTATTGGATATTCCAGGAGGCCATGGAGAAGGATTACTTCTGTAAACGGGGTGATGGCCCCTATATGAAAGGCAAGGTTTGGCCTGGGGAATGCCATTTTCCCGATTTTACCAATCCAGAAGTTCGCGAATGGTGGGCCGAGCTCTATAAGGAGTTTATGTCCGAAATAGGCGTTCATGCGGTTTGGAATGATATGAATGAACCTGCTGTCATGGAAGTGCCTACTAAAACGGCACCTTTGGATACCAGGCATAATTACGACGGGCACCCGTGTACCCATCGTAAGGCACACAATATTTACGGAATGCAAATGGTTCGGGCGACCTATGAGGGAATCAAGAAATACGTGTACCCCAAAAGACCCTTTGTGATTACAAGGGCAGCCTATGCCGGCACACAACGCTATTCATCTACATGGACTGGGGATAATGTGGCGACGTGGGAGCATTTATGGTTGGCCAATGTTCAGGTACAACGGATGTGTATGAGCGGAATGTCGTTCGTTGGTTCCGATATCGGCGGATTTGCCGAACAACCCAATGGGGAACTTTTTGCCCGATGGATCCAATTAGGGGTTTTCCATCCTTTCTGCCGGGTACATTCAAGTGGTGACCATGGCGATCAAGAACCTTGGTCCTTTGATACCGATGTAACCGATATTGTACGTAAGTTCATAGAGCTGCGTTACCAACATCTTCCCTATATCTATACCATGTTCTGGAAATATTCAAAATTTGGGGAGCCCATGTTGAAACCCTTGGTCTATTTCGACCAAGAAGACCCACAAACACATTTCCGGACCGATGAGTTCATTTTTGGCGATCATATATTGGTTTGCCCTGTACAGGAACCAAATGCCCAAGGAAGGCGTATGTATATCCCAAGGGGAAAATGGTACAATTATTGGAATAAATCAATTGTGAAAGGAGGGAAAGAGCAATGGGTAGATGCTGATATTGATATTATGCCCCTATTCGTTAAGGAAGGTTCCATAATTCCTAAGTTTCCGGTACAGCAGTATGTTGGGGAATTGGTCATTGAGGAATTGGACTTGGATGTTTACTATAAATTGGGAACAGAGAGCTCTACAGTATATGAGGATGATCAGGATGGATATGATTACAATAAAGGGGATTTCAGTCTGAGGAACTTCAAATTGAATGGAAAAGCGAATAGCCTTGCCATACAACAGTTTAAGGATGGCGCATTCATAACCTCATATGATACTTTCCGTATCAACTTGCATGGATTGCCCTTTGCAATCGAATCGGTTGAGGTGGATAATGAGGAGGTTTTGTTGAAGGATGTAAAACCCAATGGGGATGATGTCATTCGAATTGGTAAGGATTTCACACAAGTAATTATCAAAGGGAAATAATTTTTTGTATTTTAACTATACTAAACACTATAATAAAATGAAAAAATTTCTATTGGTCATTGCCATTTTTATGGGGGTGGCGGCTTGTAAGGTTAATCCCTTTACAGGTAAAAAAGTGCTTAATTTCTATCCCAACAGTCAAATATTCCCAACGGCTTTTGCCCAATATGATGAGTTTCTGACTGAGAATAAGGTTATCGAGGATACACCCGATGCCCGAATGATCACCAAAGTCGGCCAACGGATTTCCTCCGCAGCGGAAAGATGGTTGTCTGCCAATGGTTATGCCGGATATTTGAAAGATTATAAGTGGGAATATAACCTGGTTGATGACAAGACGGTAAATGCTTGGTGTATGCCCGGTGGTAAGATTGTTTTTTATACGGGTATTTTGCCCATTGCCAAATCAGAAAGGGGAATAGCAGTGATTATGGGACACGAAGTCGCCCATGCCCTGGCTGATCACGGTGCACAACGAATGAGTGCAGGTACTTTACAACAATTAGGTGCCGTTGCCGGAAATGTGGCCATTCAGGATGAACAGAAAAGAAATATGTTCAATCAGGCCTATGGGTTGGGTTCTTCAGTCGGTTTAATGCTTCCTTTCAGTAGAAGTCATGAGACCGAAGCAGATAGAATTGGTCTTCAGATCATGGCCATTGCGGGCTACGATCCAGCGGAAGCGGCTGAATTATGGAAAAGAATGAAAGCCAATAGTGATGGTCAGGCCCAACCGGAGTTTTTAAGTACACACCCTTCGAATGATACCAGAATCGCCAATTTAACAGAATGGGCCCCTGCCGCGAAACAAGAGGCCAGGAAGTTCGGCGTTACTTCTTTTGAGTAATCCGTTCAAGGTTTTGGGTAATAATTGTATATTGAAAGCTGTTCTGTAAAAGAGCAGCTTTTATTTTTACATATGACAAGAACTTTGGCCCAAAAGGGCAGTAAGAAACTATTGAATGCGTGGGCCTTTTATGATTGGGCAAATTCAGTATACACCTTAACAATAGCCTCTTCGATATTTCCTATTTATTATTCTGCGTTATTTTCATCGAAAGAGCAGCTAGTATCCGCTTTTGGTTTCGAAATGAAGCAAACGGTATTGATCTCGATCATTACCGCTTTTACTTTTCTAATGGTTGCTATCTTATCGCCAATTTTGTCGGGCATAGCCGATTATGTGGGGAACAAGAAGAGCTTTATGAAGTTTTTCTGTTATGTTGGGGGAGTGGGGTGTATCGGACTCTATTGGTTTAGTCTCGAAAATATTCATATGAGCCTGTTGTTTTATTTTATGGGGCTTATCGGATATTGGGGCAGTTTGGTGTTCTATAATTCATACCTGCCCGATATTGCCTATGAAGACCAACAAGATCGTATTAGTGCCAAAGGGTTTTCGTTGGGGTATATCGGTAGTGTGCTTCTTCTGTTGTTTAATTTGGCCATGGTTATGAAGCCCGAATGGTTTGGATTTGATATAGGGACTACGGAGCAAGAACTGGGGCTGTCCAAGATCAAGGCCATGAAAGTCTCTTTTATTACTGTCGGTCTATGGTGGGTATTATTCAGTCAATATACCTTTTATGTACTTCCTAAAGGTATTTCCAACGGACATAAGATTACGAGTAGGGTATTTCTCAACGGATTCCGCGAATTAAGATCGGTCTGGTGGCAGTTGAAACAGAATGTCAGGTTAAAACGATATTTAGGGGCCTTTTTTGTTTTCAGTATGGCTGTTCAAACCATTATGCTCATGGCGGTTTATTTTGGTGAGAAAGAGATTGCTTGGACTACGGATTCCGAAAAAACAACAGGACTCATCATCAGTATCCTCGTTATACAATTGGTTGCGGTGATAGGGGCCATTGTCACGTCCAGGGCTTCGGATAAATTTGGGAATATCAAAACCTTGATTGTGGTAAACATGATTTGGTTGTGTCTATGCTTCTATGCCTATTTTATGATAACACCCATGCAGTTCTATATCGCAGCGGGTTTGGTTGGTTTGGTAATGGGGGGCATACAGGCCTTGGCGCGGTCTACCTATTCGAAATTCCTTCCTGAAACAGAGGACACCACATCGTATTTTAGTTTTTATGATGTGGCTGAAAAAATAGGGATTGTTATAGGTATGGCCATATTTGCCTTGGTGGATCAGATCAGTACGATGCGATATGCCATATTGTTCCTGTTTGTTTTCTTCTTGGCCGGTATTATTTTATTGTTTCGGGTGCCAAAAGAAAAAGCCCCTTTGTAAAAGAGGCATTTCCCATGATTGCTATTCGCTTTTTGATGTGCCTGTATAAAAACAGGTTATGCTTTTGTGATATCACCAGACCCCGAGGTTTTGGTATTTACCTTTCCAGGATTGCCCCTGTAGCGGATATCCCCTGAGCCGGAGACCCTTGCTTTTAGACTTTTGTTCGCGGTTACCTTAATGTCCGCTGATCCCGACACGGTGGCATCAACATTCTCCGCTTCCAGTTCATAGGCCTTGATATCCCCGCTACCTGAAATAGTGGCCTCGAAATCTGAGGTTGTCCCACTGAGGGTAATATCCCCTGAACCTGACATAGAGGCATCGATGGAACGGGTCTTAAGGTCAAGCGTAATATCGCCGGAACCAGACATTGAAGTTTTAAAATCATCGGTCGTAATTGTGGTCTTGCCCACTATGTCACCAGAACCGGAAAGTGAAATTGCATCGATACTTTCTATCGGTACGGTGATGAGGATTCCGTTTTTCCATGTCGATGGCTTCAAGTTCATCCCTTTCTCAACCTTGATGACCAATTTGCCGTCCTTGACTTCGGTAATGATATGTTCCAACAGGTTTTCTTCCCCTTTTAATGAAATATCCCCTTCATTGCCTGAAACAAGGTCAACATCAAACCATCCTGAAACCGAGATCGCATCATAATCCCTTGTTGATCGTTCTATGGTAACCACGTTGCCGTTCCCTTTGACTCTTTTGCCCCATTGTGCCGAACAGGACAGGGTGAATAAAGCCACCAAACTTAATGTTGCTATTTTTTTCATCTTTTATAATTTAATCCTGGTTTTATATTTATTTTTTTGTGAAGGAGATGCCTCCGTATTCACTGTTGATGGTAATGTAATTACCACTATTGGCAGCGCCATAGTAGCCTTTGTAATAACGGTTGTTCGATTTTTCAGTACTGACGTTTATTTCGAAATCATCCTTACCACTTACCCCGGCATATTCGGCTCGGACTTCAAAATCAAAATAATATTGTGGGGAGTAGCCAATTTTGATTCCCGTATAATCAGAACTTATGTGGAGGTTGCCGGCATCTTCGGCCATTTCGTTTATCCGTAAGGAGCCATAGTCCGAATTGATGTCCACATTACCGTGAATGGTCCCTAATTTAACATTGATGTAATCCCCGTTACCATCGACATTATTGGCTTCACCAACCTCAATATTCCCATACTCGCAGGAGTATTGAAGGTTTTCCATGTGGTGTATGGTTGAGTTCGTGTAATCGGCATTTAAAATCAAATCCCCTGCTTTCTCTATGGTAAACCCCGAATAATCGGCCTTTATTTCACCGCTGTTGATATAGCCAATGCTGGATTTGGAGGTGTAATCAAAATTCAAATAGTTGTTTCTACCATGGAGTTCACCAATCTCCAATCTTCCATAGTCGCAGTTGATCTTGGCATGGCCATCGATCCTGTCCAGAATGATATTGCCATAATCGTTATCCAGATGGACACTGTTTTTTACGGGCAATTTTACGGTATAGTTGATTTGCATATTCACGTTGTTGTTGCCCCAGTTCCAGCCCCAACTACTTTTGTTTTTGTTGAAGATGGTCTTGGCGGAGACCATATCCATTGAGGCTTCAAAATCAACGGTGATATCATCTAATTTTTTTTGTACCTTTTCTTCATTGTTGCCGCTGGTCTTGATATGTACCTCGATCAAGATACGGTCTTCGTCCCAGGAGGAGATATTTAGGTTGCCGTAACTGTTATTCACTTTGAATAGGGCTGTTGAATTTACACTGTATTCTTTCTTAATGGATTTTTCCTTGGTGTATTTCCCATTGATTTCCCCATCGCTGGCGGCTAGGATCATGGGGACTATGAAAAATAGCACGGTAACATATTTATATAATAAAGTTCGCATCGTTTTGATTTTTTAAATTTTTGATTGCTTCAATTTGAATGATGACATCCTGTAAGAGGTCTATCCGTGTTTGAAAGTTTGTTATCATGGCACTTAAGATCAGTTTGTTGTTCCCTCCATTGATCAGGTCGGTTTCCAATTGCTTGTAATTGGTTTCCAGTTTTTTTAATTGATCCATGGTGTCACTGATGATCTTTTGTGTTTCAGGGGAACTTTCTTTCTCAAGCTGTTTTACCTGGTCCTCGATAAGGCTGGAAAAATAGACCTGTGTATTGCTTACCTCGGGGGAAATCTTTGCGACTTGCTCGTCTAAGGAAGGCCGGGATGTATATATCCCAATGGCCAATAAGCTAATAACGGCCACAGAGGCAGCGATAGAAAGGGGTCTCCACCAATTTCTCTTCTTTTTATGTAAGGTTATTGTTTTGTTGGCTTGGTTCAGTTTTTCAAGAAACCGCTCTTGATGCCCGGCTTTGGGTTCCCCGGTGTCAAAAGTGCCTTCCAGGCCATTGAACAGCTCTTTTAATTTATCTTTTTCCATTAGTAGGTGTTTATCATTTTTTTACGTAGACTTTCCTTTGCCCTAGATATCATTGTGCGGCAATTGGCATAGCTTATATTCATTATTTTACTTATTTCTTCATAATCGTACCCCTCTATTACGTATAAGGTCAAAGAAATTCTGTAATTATCCTTTAGTTGTTTCATGGTTTCCATCACTTTTTGAGCCTTCAGTTCGGTAAACACATGATCCGAAACAATTCCGTCATTATCTTCGACCTTGTACATTATATCATCCAACGCAACCTCATTTTTCTTTTGCTGCTTTCGGTAATGATAGATACTGTTGTTTATGACAATGCGTTTCAACCAGGATCCAAAAGTCACTTCACCTTTAAAAGTATGCAGTTTCGTAAACGCGTTTAGAAACGATTCCTGCATAATATCTTCGGCTTCGGCGCTGTCCTTTACAATACGTACCGATGTGTTGTACATGGCTTTGTAATAACGATTGTAAATTTCCATTTGCGCACTTTGGTTTCCGGCAAGACACAATGGTATCAAGTCATCAGTATGTTCTTTTTTGTGGCTCAAAAAGTGATTGATTTGTTTAATAGATGTCCTAAATTACCCAATGTTACAGTTTATAAAAAATAATTAGGGCTGTTGGCACAGGAATTGCCAAATATAGGTTGTTATGAAGTGTCTTGATGCCCAGAAACAAAGGCTAAAGGCCTATATAAAACTTTTTTTTAATACTAAAAATTGCCTATTGCTGTTAGAAATATGACAGAATGGCTGAAAATATACTATGGGAGATTCTAAATTTTCAAATTTTGACAATATGTCCTTACAAGGTATTGACCAAGACGCGGAACTGATACCGCTATTGACCCCCGAGGACGAAGAGGAAATGAACAATGAGGGGCTGCCCGAAACTTTACCCATATTGCCTTTGCGCAATACCGTACTGTTTCCTGGGGTGGTTATTCCGATAACTGCAGGTAGGGATGCATCGATAAAATTGATCAAGGATGCCAATAACGGTTCAAAGGTCATCGGTGTGGTTGCCCAGAAAGATGAAAAGACCGAGAATCCAGGAATCAATGATATACATACTTTGGGTACGGCAGCCCGTATCTTAAGGGTACTTCAAATGCCCGATGGGAATACCACGGTCATCATTCAGGGAAAAAAACGGTTTGAACTGGCTGAAGTACTTACCGAAAAGCCTTATATGACGGCGACCGTTAGGGAAACGGCTGAGGAGCGCCCGGATAAGGACGGACAGGAATTCCTGGCGATTATAGAGTCTATTAAGGATCTAGCCTTGAAAATCATTAAGGATAACCCGAACATTCCGAGTGAGGCATCCTTCGCCATAAAGAATATTCAAAGTAATTCATTTTTGATAAATTTTGTTTCCTCCAATCTTAATCTTGACGTGAAGGAGAAACAGGATTTATTGGAAATTGGAAATTTACAGGATAGGGCATTGGCCACATTGAAGTATATGAATGTGGAGCTTCAGAAATTGGAATTGAAGAATGTAATCCAATCCAAGGTCAGGAGCGATATGGATCAGCAGCAACGTGAATATTTCCTTCATCAACAAATGAAAACCATTCAAGAGGAATTGGGTGGGGTTTCCTATGATGAGGAAATTGAGGAAATGCGTTTAAAATCCGTGGACAAGAAATGGGATGCCAAGGTGGCCGAGCATTTTGAGAAGGAATTGGCGAAATTACAACGTATGAACCCGCAGGTTGCGGAATATTCCATCCAACGAAATTATTTGGATCTGTTCCTGGAATTGCCTTGGAACGAATTCTCAGAGGACAAGTTCGATTTAAAACGTGCCCAAAAGATCTTGGATCGGGACCATTATGGTTTGGAAGATGTAAAGAAACGTATTATCGAATACTTGGCGGTTTTGAAATTGCGTAATGATATGAAGTCGCCTATCCTATGCTTATATGGCCCCCCAGGCGTTGGT
The DNA here is from genome assembly GCF_014596745.1 of Maribacter aquimaris. Taxonomy (GTDB): domain Bacteria; phylum Bacteroidota; class Bacteroidia; order Flavobacteriales; family Flavobacteriaceae; genus Maribacter_A; species Maribacter_A aquimaris. The sequence goes on along the minus strand of NZ_JABTCF010000009.1, from coordinate 46,968 downwards.
AAGACCTCATTGGGTAAATCGGTAGCCGAGGCTTTAGGTAGGGAATATGTGAGAATGTCCTTAGGTGGTTTGCGCGATGAGGCAGAGATTAGAGGCCATCGAAAGACCTATATCGGGGCTATGCCCGGTAGAATTATCCAGAGTATCAAAAAAGCAGGGACCTCAAATCCTGTTTTTATCCTCGATGAAATCGATAAATTGGCCAGCAGTCATCAAGGGGATCCTTCCTCAGCGATGCTTGAAGTATTGGATCCGGAACAGAATAGTGCGTTCCATGACAACTTCCTTGAAATGGGGTATGACCTTTCAAAGGTCATGTTCATTGCCACAGCCAATACGTTATCGACCATTCAACCTGCGTTAAGGGACCGTATGGAGATCATCAATGTTACCGGATATACTATTGAGGAGAAGGTAGAGATAGCGAAAAGACATTTGTTGCCCAAGCAATTGAAAGAACATGGACTCACCACGAAAGACCTTAAAATCGGAAAACCCCAGATGGAAAAGATCGTTGAGGGCTATACGAGGGAATCCGGGGTGCGTGCCCTGGAAAAGCAAATTGCCAAAATGGTGCGTTATGCTGCAAAATCGATTGCCATAGGTGAAGAATACCACGTCAAAATAAGTAATGATGATGTTGAAAAAATTCTTGGTCCGGCACGATTGGAAAGGGATAAGTATGAGAATAATGATGTAGCCGGAGTGGTAACAGGACTGGCATGGACCAGTGTTGGTGGTGATATTCTGTTTATTGAATCTATCCTGTCGAAAGGGAAAGGTATGTTGAATATTACCGGGAACTTGGGTAAAGTCATGAAGGAGTCGGCTACCATAGCCATGGAATATATAAAATCGAATGCCGAAAGTTTTGGTATCGATCCAGCGGTTTTTGCCAAATACAATGTACATATCCATGTGCCTGAAGGTGCAACACCCAAAGATGGGCCAAGTGCCGGTGTTACCATGTTAACGTCCCTGGTATCCTTGTTCACCCAGAAAAAAGTAAAGAAAAGTTTGGCGATGACAGGGGAGATTACCTTAAGGGGGAAAGTTCTTCCCGTAGGGGGAATCAAGGAAAAGATCCTGGCGGCGAAAAGAGCCCGGATCAAAGAGATCATATTGTGCGAGGATAATAGAAAGGATATCATGGAAATTAAGGAGGAATACCTTAAGGGACTAACTTTCCATTATGTTACCGATATGAGTGAGGTTATCGATTTGGCCATTACAAACCAGAAAGTAAAGAACGCAAAAAAGCTTTAGTATTTTAAGACGTCCTTTTTTCTGTCTATTTTTAACCTATGGAAAAAATTACCATTGCCATTGATGGGTATTCATCAACCGGAAAAAGTACCATTGCCAAACAATTGGCAAAGGCACTTAACTATATTTATGTAGACACAGGTGCTATGTATAGGGCTGTGACGCTTTATGCCATGCGGAATGGTTTTGTAAGCGAGAATGCCTGTGATGTTGAGGCATTGATAGCTTCGCTACATGATATTGAACTTCGATTTGTTTATAATGACGCCGTGGGTTTTGCCGAGATGTACCTGAATGATGAGAACGTAGAGCGTGAAATCAGGACCATGGAAGTCTCTAAATTGGTGAGCAAGGTGGCCACCATTGAGGATGTGCGACAGAAATTAGTGGCCATTCAGCAAAAAATGGGCTTGGAAAAAGGCATTGTCATGGACGGAAGGGACATTGGCACCGTTGTGTTCCCTAATGCGGAACTAAAGATTTTTATGACAGCATCCCCCGAAAAAAGGGCCACAAGGCGGTACAAGGAGTTGTTGGATAAAGGGGAGGATGTGAAATACAGTGAGGTGTTGAAGAATGTGGAACATCGCGATTATGTTGATTCGCATCGTGAAATATCACCGCTGCGGAAAGCAGGGAACGCCATTGTTTTCGACAACAGTGATATGGGACTTGAAGATCAGTTCTCAAGGATTCTGGATTTTGCGAATCGGGTCATCAACAAACAAAAAAAAGACGTTCATTAGAACGTCTTTTTCAATTTAAATCATACGATTCCTTATAGGTTAGGAATCACTAAAACCTGATCGGGGTGAATCACATCCGGGTTCTTAAGGATATTGGTGTTAGCCTCGAAAATTTGTTTGTACTTCATGGGGTCACCATAGTACTTCTTGGCAATCTTACTCAATGATTCCCCACTTTTTACAGTGTGTTTATGGAATATGGATTCGTCGGCAACGGAAATGTTGGCTTTTAGGTCAGAAGGTTGTTCCCCACCTATTTCCTTGATTTTATCCCATAAAAGATTCTTCTCGTATTGGGTATTGGCCGTACCTTTTATTTTTAAAACACCATTCTCTTCGGTAACATTACCGTCCTTGATTGACAATTCTTCGCCAAGGTCTAAAACGGGCTGATATTTTGCTTTAACGCTCATAGTTGTAATTTACTTATGGTTAATATTTATTGGTGTGAAGATAAGGATTTATGCGTTATTTTATGGAAAAACGAAAAAATACTCCCTTAACTGTCAATTGTGGTGCCTTGGTTGTTTGTAAATACATAATAAAATCGTAGTTTTGCACTCCTTTTTTACAGAGAATCAAGAGGAAAGGGGAAGAAAACAAAAATTCATATAACATCTTCTGTAGTAATTGTTTAACTCTTGTGGCACTATGGAATACAAATTTAAATCAGCAAATGGCTGAAGAAAAAGAAACAAAAGCAGTAGAGGAAGCTATCGAAGCTACTCCGGAAACAAAGGTGGAAACACCTGTACAGGACCCAAAGGAATTTTTAGAAAATTTTAATTGGGAAAAGTACGAACAAGGCATTGAACGTGTTGATGATTCTAAACTTAAAGAGTTTGAAACATTGGTCGCCGAAAACTTTGTCGATACAGCGGATGAAGAGGTTGTACAAGGTACCGTAGTGTACTTGACCGATAGGGAAGCTATTATCGATATCAATGCAAAATCAGAAGGCGTTATTTCGTTGAACGAATTTCGTTATAACCCAGACCTGAAAGTAGGTGATAAGGTAGAGGTGTTGATCGATATCCGTGAGGATAAAAGTGGTCAATTGGTACTTTCACATAGAAAGGCCAGAACCATTATGGCTTGGGATAGGGTGAATGCCGCACATGATAATGAAGAAATCGTTAGTGGTTTCGTGAAATGTAGGACTAAAGGAGGTATGATCGTCGATGTATTCGGTATTGAAGCTTTCTTACCAGGTTCACAGATCGATGTTAAGCCTATTAGGGATTACGATCAGTATGTCAATAAGACTATGGAATTCAAAGTGGTTAAGATCAACCACGAATTCAAAAACGTAGTAGTTTCGCATAAAGCACTTATCGAGGCTGATATTGAAGAACAGAAAAAAGAGATCATTAGCCAGTTGGAAAAAGGACAGGTACTTGAAGGTGTTGTTAAAAACATTACTTCTTACGGAGTCTTTATCGATCTTGGTGGTGTTGATGGTCTGGTACATATTACCGATCTTTCATGGAGCAGGATCAACCACCCGAATGAGGTTGTTGAATTGGATCAGAAATTGAATGTCGTTATCTTGGACTTTGATGAGAACAAATCAAGAATCCAATTGGGTCTTAAGCAATTGGAGAAACATCCTTGGGATGCCTTGAGCGAAGACATCAAAATAGGTGACAAAGTCAAAGGAAAGGTTGTTGTTATAGCTGATTACGGTGCATTCATCGAGGTTGTTGAAGGTGTTGAAGGATTGATCCACGTTTCTGAAATGTCATGGTCAACCCATTTGCGTTCTGCACAGGACTTTGTAAAAGTCGGTGATGAAGTAGAGGCTGTAGTGTTGACATTGGATAGGGAAGATCGTAAAATGTCCTTGGGCATTAAGCAATTGACTCCGGATCCATGGACCGATATTACTACCAAATACCCTGTAGGATCTAAACATAAAGGAATCGTTAGAAACTTTACCAATTTCGGTGTATTCTTGGAATTGGAAGAAGGAATCGACGGTTTGATCTATATCTCGGATCTTTCTTGGACCAAGAAAATCAAACACCCATCAGAATTTGTAGCTGTTGGTGATACCTTGGAAGTGGAAGTATTGGAATTGGATGTTGAAGGACGTAAATTAAGTTTAGGTCACAAACAGACTACCGAGAACCCTTGGGACAAATACGAAACTGAATTTGCTGTTGGTACCGTTCATAAAGCGGCCATCACCGATATCGTAGATAAAGGTGCAACGATTGACTTTAACGAGGATATCACTGCATTCGTTCCACAACGTCACTTGGAAAAAGAGGATGGTAAGAAAGTAGGTAAGGGCGAAGAAGCCGAATTCAAGATCATTGAGTTCAATAAAGACTTCAAACGTGTCGTTGCCAGTCATACCGCTATCTTTAGGGAAGAAGAGCAACGCAATGTAAAAGCCGCAGTAAAAAGAGCTGCAGCCAGTGCTGATGAGGCTAAACCTACTTTAGGGGATGCTAATGAGGCATTACAGGCATTGAAGGATAAAATGGAAGCTAATTCCAAAAATAAATAAGCTTTTATTTAATTGATTTTCCTATGCAAATAGGGATTCGAAGGCCCTGACGGTATCGTCAGGGCTTTTTTGTTTTCATTCTTATAAATGAATATTTGTAATAATTCCCTATTTTTGTCAAACAAAAGTGTTGCTGACCTACTATGAGTCAAAAAGTACTACTCTCCTCAAAAGAAATTAATATCATCTTACATAGGTTGGCTTGCCAATTACTTGAAAATCATCTTGATTTTGCCGATACGGTATTGATCGGGATGCAACCCAGGGGCAAGTTCGTGGCCGAAAGACTTACCAAAATCCTTAAAGAGGAATATAAAGTAAAACATATTGAAGTCGGATTCCTGGATATAACCTTCTATAGGGACGACTTTAGAAGGGGCGATAAGCCTCTTGAAGCCAATCAGACCAATATCGACTTTTTGGTCGAGGATAAGAAAGTGGTCTTGATTGACGATGTGCTGTATACCGGAAGAAGTATCCGGGCGGCTTTAACGGCCATTCAATCTTTTGGACGACCTTCAGAAATCGAATTATTGACCTTGATAGATAGGCGATTCAGTAGGCACCTACCCATACAACCGACCTATAGGGGACGACAGGTCGACGCCATAAACAATGAAAAAGTTGTTGTGCTTTGGGAAGAGAATGATGGTAAAGACCAAATCTATCTGATAAATAAATAAGCAATGAGCGAACTGAGTGTAAATCACTTACTGGGTATAAAATATATCAACGAAAAAGATATTCAGCTCATTTTTGAAACCGCCGATCAATTTAAGGAGGTGATCAATCGATCTATTAAGAAGGTGCCTTCGTTACGTGATATTACCATAGCCAATATATTTTTCGAAAATAGTACAAGGACAAGACTGTCGTTCGAGTTAGCCGAAAAACGACTTTCTGCCGATGTAATAAATTTCTCTGCAGGCCAGTCTTCCGTAAAGAAAGGGGAGACTTTGATCGATACCGTGAATAATATCCTATCTATGAAAGTGGATATGGTGGTTATGAGGCATCCCAATCCTGGAGCGGGTATATTCCTATCAAAACATGTCAAGGCTGCCATAGTCAATGCCGGAGACGGTGCACATGAGCATCCTACACAGGCTTTGTTGGATTCTTTTTCAATACGGGAAAGATTCGGGGATGTTGCAGGGAAGAAAGTTGTTATCGTCGGTGATATCCTGCATTCCAGGGTGGCGCTCTCCAATATCTTTGCACTGAAATTGCAAGGTGCCCAAGTGAAGGTATGTGGGCCAAAAACATTGATGCCCAAACATATTGGGTCATTGGGGGTTGAAGTAGAGACCGATTTGCGAAAAGCTTTGAATTGGTGCGATGTGGCCAATATGCTACGTATACAGAATGAACGTTTGGATATTAGTTACTTTCCAACGACAAGGGAATATACACAGCAATTCGGTGTAAATAAAGCCTTACTCGATTCGTTGGACAAAGAAATCGTAATCATGCACCCTGGCCCTATTAACCGTGGGGTGGAAATCACCAGTGATGTTGCGGATTCAAAACAATCGATTATATTGAACCAAGTTGAAAATGGGGTGGCCATACGTATGGCCGTGATTTATTTATTGGCCTCAAAAATAAAATAACTCCTATGATATTTGATAAAGAGGGTACTACAACCATCGTATTTCAAGAGAATATTTCAATTCAGGAATTTTTAAAGAATCTTGAATCGGGTTACAACAAGATAAAAAACGATAATATCATTATTAACCTGTTTTCATTCTCAAAGCTTTCTTCAGGTGATATTTTGGAATTTTTGCCTATTTCAAACAGGCATAGGGATACAAAAAAATCATTTGTATTGGTGACCGATAAAGTTTCTTTTGACGAAGTTCCCGAAGAATTATCCGTGGTGCCCACCATACGGGAAGCCAAGGATATTATCGAAATGGAAGAAATAGAAAGGGATCTTGATCTCTGAAAAGCCATAATGAAACATGATTCCTTCATAGGGTTGTATCAATTACAATCTTTAACCTATTAATTTCCATTTTCATGAAACTACAGATCTTGGGTTGTTATGCTGCGACCCCACGTACGTTAACAAACCCGACTTCACAGGTATTGGAAATCAAGAACCATATGTTTTTGATCGATTGTGGGGAGGGGACACAGGTACAACTACGTAAGCATAAGGTTAAATTTTCCAGGATCAACCATATTTTTATTTCACACCTCCATGGCGATCATTTTTTTGGGTTGCCAGGATTGATTTCCACTTTTCGACTTTTGGGAAGGGACAAGGAATTGCATGTCTATGGCCCCAAAGGAATTAAAGAAGCGATCACTTTGTTGTTGAAATTGGGTGATTCGTGGACAAATTACCCTTTGCTTTTTCATGAATTGACATCAAAGGAACCCGAACTCCTTTTTGAGGATGATAAAATAACGGTTGAAACCATTCCTTTGAACCACAGGGTCTACACCAACGGTTTTCTTTTTAAGGAAAAATTGGGGGAACGAAAGCTCAATGTAAGCGCCGTTGCCCAATACAAAATAGACAAGTGCTATTTTCAGAATATCAAAAACGGAAAGGATATCACCTTGAATGATGGTACACGGTTATCCAATACTTTACTGACATTCGACCCCCCAAAACCCAAAAGCTATGCGTTTTGCAGTGACACAAGTTTCTTCCCTGAAATTATTGGGCAAATACAGGAAGTCGACGTTTTGTATCACGAGTCCACTTTTTTGGATTCTGAGGGACATTTGTCTGAAAGAACCAAGCATGCAACAGCCAAGGAAGCTGCAACCATTGCCCTAAAAGCCAATGTGGGCATGTTGATTTTAGGACACTATTCCACACGGTATAAGACTATTGACCTTTTCAGGGAGGAAGCAATGGAGATATTTCCCAACGTGGCTTTGGCCGATGACGGAAAGGTGTTCGAGATGTAATTGGGGGTAATTACGCAACTCTTGTAAAAAAAGGTATCTATCTAGAAAACCTGTAATGCGGATTAAGCGCTTTTCGATTGCTTTTACTTTATTTTTTCTTTTAGGCTCTTGTGAAAAGGAGAATGCCGTTGCCGTGGATCTTCTTGAGTCTGCAATCATAGGTGCCTGGAGTAGGACCGATGTTGTTCCAAGTGGTGTAACCAACACCGATTTACGATATTTTGATGTAAAAACGACCTATACGTTCGATTCGGATAAAACGTATTCATATCGCGTTGATTTTTATGGGTTTGAGGATGAAAACCCTGAAGCGATTATCGGTTCATCCGAGAATGTCGGTAGTTATAAGGTAAGGGGTGATAGCCTTTTTATAAAAGCAGTGGCCAATACCTCTTGGGAAGAAGGGTTTAAACCAGACCCGGAGACCACTAGGTTGGGCGGGGAAGCTTATGGTAATAAATTTAGAATCGCGGATGATGAACTGACATTGTATTATATTTCTTACCCAGCGGATGCTCCCGTACCTACGCAAATGACCTTTGAAAAGGTGGTTCCTTAAATGAAACTGTCATTGATGCGTTGTTTTTTAGGGTGGGCTGTTTTATCTCTGGATAATTCGTAATAAATACATCGGAAGCCTTCCCTTTTACCAATCTTTTAAGGAACTTTGTATATCTTGCTTTTAGATTACGATACAATGGAAAAAGATTTAAGTAATTATAGGAAATCCTACGAAAAAAGCGCCCTTTTGGAAGATGCAATCTCGGATAACCCCATGGAGCTGTTTCAAAAGTGGTTTTATGAGGTAGAGGCTTCCAATACGGTCGATGAGGCTAATTCGATGACCGTTTCAACAATCGGACTTGATGGGTACCCCAAAAGTCGTGTTGTGCTTTTAAAACGATACACGTACGAAGGTTTCATTTTTTATACCAACTATGCGAGTGAAAAGGGCAAGGCCATTGCGGCAAACCCACATGTGTGCCTTTCGTTTTTTTGGCATTCCATGGAGCGTCAGGTAATCATCAAGGGGACTGCTGAAAAAATCTCGGAAAACCTGTCCGATGGTTATTTTGAATCCCGACCCGATGGGAGTAAGTTAGGGGCTATCGTTTCCCATCAAAGTGAGGTTATAGCTTCGAGGGAGGTTTTGGAGGATGGTTTAAAAGAGCTGGAAGAACAATATACAGGAAAGGATATTCCACGTCCCAAGTATTGGGGAGGGTATTTGGTGCGACCGGTTTCCATTGAGTTTTGGCAAGGTCGTCCTAACCGATTGCACGATAGGATCCGATTTGTCCTGCAGGAGGATTTTGATTGGAAAATCGAACGCTTGGCTCCATAATCCAAATATTACCTTGACTTTTTACGGTATACTTTTGTTGATTGTTTAACTTTATTGGATTCAATTAAATCGAATAGGTAAATGAAACAAATTGTTTTGGTGAGGCATGGTAAATCCTCATGGGAATATTCCGTAAATGATAAGGACCGCCCCTTATTGCCAAGGGGCATTGCCGATGGTCATTTGGTGGTTGAGGCTTTTGATAGGACGGGGATATTGCCTGACGTGATTTTTTCGAGTCCGGCCATTAGGGCCATGCACACCTGTCTTATTTTTTTAAGAAAACTTGAGTATCCTTTGGGTCAATTTGGGATTTCCAACGAGCTCTACGATTTTTCGGGGGATGAGGTTATGCGGTTTATTAAGAAAATGGATAACTCCCTTAATACGGTCATGTTATTTGGACATAACCACGCTTTTACCCATCTTGCAAATAGCTTGGGTAGTCAATACATAGACAACGTTCCCACTAGCGGTTTGGTTCATATGACCTTTGAAATCGATAATTGGAATGACGTTGGATCGGGAATTACATCGAATATTATTTTCCCTAAACACTTAAAATAATGATAAAGCTTAAGAATCAATATATAAACCGGGAAATTAGCTGGTTGAGTTTTAATGAAAGGGTGCTGCAGGAAAGTGCGGATAAAAATGTACCACTGATTGAGCGTCTTCGTTTTGTAGGTATTTTTTCCAATAATTTGGATGAGTTCTTTAAAGTGCGTTACGCCACAGTAAAACGTATTGTCCAAGCGGGCAAAACCGGAAAAAGTGAATTAGGGGGGCAAACCGCAAAGGACCTATTGGCCGAAATAACCAATGTTGTTATCAAGCAACAGGAAAAGAGTCTCAATATATTAAAGCAGATACGAAAGGAACTTGAGGCCCAGAATATTTTTCAGATTGATGAGACCCATGTAAGTGAGGCGCATGAAGAATTCATAAAATCATATTTCACCCAAAAGGTGAGTCCGGTACTCATGACGATTATTTTGAATGACCTTACCGAATTCCCAACTTTGAAGGACACCGCAGCATACCTTGCTGTGAAAATGGTATTGATTCCAGAAGAGGGAGAGGCAAAAGGTACAAAGAATGTCAAATATGCCCTTATTGAAATTCCGAAAGGAATAGATCGCTTTGTGGTTTTGCCAAAAATCGACAATAAGGATTATATTATTATTCTTGATGATTTGATCCGGTATTCTCTGCGGAATATCTTTACCATGTTTTCTTTTGAATCGATTACGGCACATATGATAAAGATAACCCGGGATGCGGAGTTGGATATCGATAGCGATCTAAGTAAAAGTTTTATTGAGAAGATTTCATTGAGTGTCGAAGGTCGAAAAATCAGTGATCCCGTTCGTTTTGTGTATGATAATAGGATTGGTAAGGACACGTTACAGTTTCTTAAGGAAAAAATGGATATTGAGGACATTGACAGTGTGATTCCAGGCGGGCGTTATCATAACCGTCGTGATTATATGGGGTTCCCAAGTCTGGGCAGGGAGGATTTAATGTATGGGAAAATAACGCCCCTTCCAGTAAAAGGCCTCAGTATGGAAGGTAGTCTTTTTGAAAGGATAGCCAAAAAGGACTATTTGCAATATACGCCCTACCACACCTTTTCATATGTAATCAAATTTTTGCGGGAAGCTGCCTTGGATCCCAAGGTCCGGAGTATAAAAATTACGGTGTACCGCCTTGCGGCCGACTCCCAAGTGGCGGCATCATTGGTCAATGCTGTTAAAAATGGCAAGCAAGTAACCATGCAGATCGAATTGAGGGCACGTTTTGATGAACAGGCCAACATAGAATATGCAGAACAATTACAGGCAGAAGGCGTGAAACTTATCTTTGGGGTTCCAGGGTTAAAAGTACATAGTAAAATATGCGTGATTGAAAGGGAAGAAGAAAATGGGATAAAACGATATGGCTTTATAAGTACAGGTAATTTTAATGAAGCAACAGCCCGAATATATACCGATTATACCCTTTTTACAGCCCATGCCCCTATTTTAAGGGAGTTGAACAAGGTGTTCGATTTCTTTGATACACCTTATAAAATAAACAAGTACAAGCATCTGGTGGTGTCTCCACATTATACCAAGTCCTATTTTATAAAATTGATCGACGACGAAATTGCCAATGCGAAGGCGGGAAAAGAAGCGTATATTAAAATAAAGATGAACAGTTTAACATCCTATAAAATGGTTGACAAACTGTATGAGGCGAGTAATGCAGGGGTGAAAATACAATTGATTATAAGGGGGATCTGTTGTTTGGTTCCCGGAGTCAAGGGCATGAGCGAGAATATTGAGGCCATCAGTGTGGTGGATAAATTTCTGGAGCATCCCAGGGTTTTCATTTTTGCCCATGAAGATGGTCCCAAGGTTTTTATCTCCTCGGCCGATTGGATGACCCGTAATTTAATGAATAGGGTAGAAGTAGGTTGTCCTATTTATGACGAGGATATCAAACAGGAATTGATCGATGCCTTTGAGATCTGTTGGAGCGATAATGTGAAGGCCCGTATCTTTTCCGAAAAACAGGACAATGCCTATCGAAAGAACAACAAACCCAAAGTGCGTTCCCAATTTGCGCTGTACGATTATTATGCAGAAAAGTTTAATTCTTAATTTACTAGCTATTGAAAGTTCGAAAATTCGCAGCCATCGACATAGGGTCGAATGCCATAAGGTTGCTCATTAATAATGTAATAGAGGAAAAAGGTAAAAAGACCGTATTCACCAAAAGTGAGTTGGTGCGTGTGCCTGTCCGGCTCGGGGAAGATTCGTTTACCGTTGGGGAAATCTCGGAAGACAATGCTGAGCGAATCATAAAATCAATGAAGGCATTTCAATTGTTGATGGAGGTTAATCGGGTTGAAAAATATATGGCCTGTGCAACTTCTGCCATGCGGGAGGCCAATAATGGCATGGAAATCATTCAGAAAATCCATAAGGAGGCGGGTATTAAGATTGAATTGATAGATGGTAAGCGTGAGGCTGAAATTATTGCGTCCACGGATTTGAAACAACTCATACAAAAAGACCAAGCATACCTTTATATCGATGTTGGTGGGGGAAGCACGGAATTTACGGTTTTTAACGAAGGCATGATAAAAACATCAAAATCCTTTAAATTGGGGACGGTACGTTTGCTGAACAATATGGTAGGTGAGGCCACTTGGAAAAAACTACAGGATTGGGTTAAGTTGAATACTTCCGATACCGAAAAAATTACGATTATTGGTTCTGGGGGCAACATCAATAAGCTTCATAAAATGTCGGGAAGAAAAGAAGGGGAGCATTTATCCTACGTTTGGTTGAATGCGCAATATAATTTTTTGAACAGCCTGAGTTATGAGGATAGGATTTCGGAATTGGGACTCAATACCGATAGGGCCGATGTAATCATTCCGGCAACACGTATCTTTTTGATGGCGGCCAAATGGAGTGGGGCCAAAAAAATCCATGTACCGAAAATCGGACTTTCAGATGGTATCATAAAAAGTCTATATTATACCAATATAGAATAATCCGGGGGTAGGTTATGATTTCCTATCCGTGAACCGTTTCCTTGGTGCCAAGATCTTTCATGATTTTGGCTTCGTATTCCAAAAGGTCTTGCCATTTTTGGTTTACTTCCTCCAGGTTGCCATATTGACGGGCAAATTTTAGGAACATGGTATAATGGCCAGCTTCACTGACCATAAGTTTATGGTAGAATGCCGCCAAATCCTTATCCTGAAGTTCCTCGGATAACAAGCGAAAGCGCTCACAGCTTCTTGCCTCAATTAGGGCAGCATATAATAATCGATGTATCAATTGGTTGGTGCGGCTTCCTCCCTTTGGAAAGAATTTCATCAATTCAACCACATAGAGGTCCTTTCTATCGCGTCCCAAGGTTTGTCCCCTTGCGATAATGCGATCGTGAACCATTTTGAAATGTCCCATTTCTTCCCGCGAAAGGGCAACCATTTCTTGTATAAGCTCAGTGTACTCCGGAAAGGAAACTATCAGGGAGATGGCCGTGCTGGCAGCCTTCTGTTCACAATAGGCATGGTCGGTAAGGATTTCATCAATGTTCTTTTCAACAATATTGACCCATCTTGGGTCTGTGGGTAGTTTAAGGCCAAGCATATTTTCTGTTTATGTTTTTCAAAAATAACAGGAATGCCATCCGTTTCAAAATATGGGCGCTATATTTATCCTATGAAAATGTGCTTTAATTTTCTGGGATGGCTATTTGTTGTCTTATTTTCAATCTCGGCCATGTTGCAATACAACGATCCAGATCCTTTCCTTTGGATGGTCATTTATGGTTTGGCGATGTTGGTTACCCTTGGTTTTCTCTTTAAGAAGGTACCATCATGGTTGCCTTTTGTTTTGGGTGTGTTGGGCCTTTTTGGATTTTTTTATGTGTTACCTGAAAAGTTTGAAGGATTTGTGATTGGTTAAGGTGATATAAAGAACATTGAGGAAGCTCGGGAAGCTTTTGGCCTATTGATCATTGCTGTTGTAATGTTCGTCCTGGCGTTACGAATCAGGTTTGGGAATAGATCAGAGGTCTAAATCGAAGGTTCTTCGAAGGATGTCTATGGCTGGGTTTTTCTCCCGGAGCTTTTCGTATTTTTCTTCTGGGGTAAATGCGAATTTTTTTGCAACCTCTTCATTGACCGTTATCTTTAGGTTGATAAAGTAATTATTCAGGTTGGTTCGTAAATATTCCATAAGATCAAACTGCTCCCTTTCTATCTCTTTTTTCATGGTGCCATTGGGTAGTTCTATCCAAATGGTGTGGTCATTCAAGAGTTTGGGAACATCGGTATGAAGATTGGATGCCAATATTTTTCTGCCGTCACTTTCCATTTTATTCACAAAATCCATCCAATGCTTTTGCATCTCCTCCTCACTAAAGGCATCCCTCGGTAATTTGCTTTCATCAATAACATCCTCCTTCTTGTTTAATTGATGCTCTTTTTTAGCTTTTAAACTGGATAGCGAGAGTCCGGAAACACGCTTTTTATGTGCTCCGATGGTAATGTTCAAAGGCTTGCTCTCCTTGGTTGTCTCCAGTGCTGGTGGTTCTGGGGCACTCGTAGTCAATTCGGGAGCAGGGACGGAAGCTTCCTCCTTGTCAGTCTCAATTTTAGGGACTTCCACATCCTTCTCAGGAGCGTCTATCTGCTTTTCAACTAGTGGTTCGGTGCTTTTTTCGATCCCCGGCTGATTGGTATTTGCCGGTGATACCGGGAAATTATTCCTGTAAAATGCTGAGGGGGCAATAAATTCAATGGTACTATCGGCTAAGGCGACGGATTCAGGGTTTTTTTTTTCAGCTCCAAAGTCAATGGACGCTAATTTCATAAGTGAAAGCTCAACCAAAAGTCTTTGGTTTTTACTGGTTTTGTACTTTAGGTCGCAGTCATTGGCAATGTTCAGCGCCTGTAATAAAAAGACATTTGAGGTTAGCTTGGATTGTTCCAAATAATTCTTTTTGGCGGTATCCCCGACTTCCAATAATTCAATGGTCTCTTCGTGCCTACAAACCATAAGGTCCCTGAAATGGGAAGCTAGGCCCGAAATAAAATGGTGACCATCAAAACCTAAAGCCAATGTTTTATTGAATAGGAGCAATAAACCGGGTATATCGTGTTTTAAAATACAATCGGTAGCAGTGAAATAGGTGTCGTAATCAAGGACATTCAAATTTTCGGTCACCGCTTTCCTGGTCAGGTTTTTTCCGGCGAAACTTACCACCCTATCAAAAATGGAAAGTGCATCACGCATGGCTCCATCGGCCTTTTGGGCAATGATGTGCAGTGCATCATCATCAGCTTCGATTCCTTGGTTCTCTGCAATATATTTTAAGTACGATGCGGCATCCTTAACCGTAATACGTTTAAAGTCGAATATTTGGCATCGGGAAAGGATTGTAGGGATGATCTTATGCTTTTCCGTCGTTGCCAAAATAAATATGGCATGTTTAGGGGGCTCTTCCAAGGTTTTTAAGAACGCATTGAAGGCTGACTGGGAAAGCATGTGTACCTCATCAATAATATACACTTTGTATTTGCCCACTTGGGGAGGAATACGGACTTGATCGATAAGGTTCCTGATATCGTCTACGGAATTGTTCGACGCGGCATCCAATTCAAAGATATTGAATGCAAAGTCCTCATCCTCGCGTTCCGTACCATCTTGGTTGATTTGTTTGGCCAATATACGGGCACAGGTTGTCTTACCTACCCCTCGAGGTCCACAGAACAATAAGGCTTGGGCCAAATGGTTGTTCTCAATGGCATTGAGCAAGGTATTGGTTATCGCCTGTTGCCCAACGACATCCTTGAATGTCTGTGGTCTATATTTACGTGCTGATACAATAAATGGCTCCAATTCGTTTCTCTTTAAAGGTATTAGGTATAAGCCTCTGCTTATTTACAAATATAGAAATAGCGAGGATTATAGCCGTTTATTTAAGATGGATTAAACACTTTTTTATCAACAATTGAACTAAATTTGCAGTTAGCAGGTCACCTTATCGCCCTGATGATAAATATCAGGGAGGAAAGTCCGGACACCATAGTGCAGTATAGCGGGTAACACCCGTCTCCCGTTAAAGCGGGACGGACAAGTGCAACAGAAAGTATGTACAGGTAATGCTGTAGTGAAACCAGGTAAACTCTATACGGTGAAACGTCATGTAAATCAGTGTTCGAGGGCTGCACGCCCGAGCTGAAGGGTAGGCGGTTAGAGCCTTTGGGCAACCAAAGGTCCAGATAAATGATAAGGGCATATTGGACTTTGTTGGGAGTGATTTTGATGTAAGTTCAGTATGAACAGAATCCGGCTTATGACCTGCTTTTTTTAATGAGACAGCATTTTCTTGTGGAAAATGCGTTGTCGAATTAATCCTGACGTTTAAAGTCAGGGTCTTTTTCATCTAGCTTATTATTTTTGACAGCATTTTCTGGGCCATGACCCATTGTTGTGTTTGTGCAAGGATCAATGTCAATCCGGAAAGGAAAAATTCTATAATATTCACACTCTTGAACGGGGTACTAGAGAAGGAACGGCCTATTTTTGATTTCGTTTTAAATCAAGTGGTTTCCGCAATGGGCGGGGGAAGCCGTCCATAGAGCATTTCACTTTAGTGAAAGCGGCCTGGACGGTGTGGCCAGTGGGTTTATTTGCTTTCCTCAATATGGGTATCAATAAAGTAGCCAGGCTGCGGCTGGCTCCTATAAACCAAGGTATGCGATACCTTAATTTTTCAGCCCTGTTTCTTTTTTATTCATCGGCATGTCTATTGTTTTTTAACGGTATTCATGAATGCTGTGCATTTGAGGCAATGCAAAAAAGAACAGAACACGAACTTCGGGATAGTGTATGCTTTCTTTTTCTAATTCACACCCAACTTTTGGGATTGATCCATTTTCTGGGGTCATGACCCATTGATGTGTTTATGCAAAGATCAATGTCAATCTGGAAAGGAAGAATGCTATAATATTCACACTCTTGAACGGGGTACTAGAGAAGGAACGGCCTATTTTTGATTTCGTTTTAAATCAAGTGGTTTCCGCAATGGGCGGGGGAAGCCGTCCATAGAGCATTTCACTTTAGTGAAAGCGGCCTGGACGGTGTGGCCGCGGAAAGTGCGTGGATTTAAAGAAATTCAAAATCAGCCTAGCGTTTTTTGTTTCTTTTTTGGGCAATGCAAAAAAGAACAGAACACGAACTTTGGGATATTTTATGCTTTCTTTTTCTAATTCACACCCAACTTTTGGGATTGATCCATTTTCTGTAGAAAAATGCGCAGGTAAATTAACCAAAGTACCCCGACTTAAGGGTTTAAAAAGGGAGTTGGAAAGTGCTATAGTGAATGTGGTCTACTGTTCAAAAAAGCTAAAAGTACTTCCCCCATACCTCCGTTGGTTGGTGAATTGATCCAATTGTGAAAGATCGGTATGTTTTGAATGTTCAATGATCAGTACCCCATTTTTATTTAGGAGATCATTTTTGAATACCAATTCAGGTATTTTGGCAAATTCCTCAACAGTGAAATCGTAGGGTGGGTCGGCGAAAATGATATCGGCCTTAAAGAATGTTTTGCCTAAAAATTGAAAAACGTCACTTTTAACTGTTGAGATTCCAAAATCGAGTTCCTTTGAGATTTTCTCAATATATTTTATGCAGCCATAATCGGTGTCCACTGCAACAATATCGGTGGAACCCCTTGAGGCAAATTCGAAACTGATATTACCGGTGCCGGCAAACAGGTCCAAAAAGGTGGTATCTTCAAAATAGTAGTTATTGTTCAAAATATTGAAAAGGGCTTCCTTGGCCATATCGGTCGTAGGGCGAACCGGCAACCTTTTGGGAGCTATCAATCTTTTTCCTTTATGTGTTCCAGAGATAATCCGCATTATAAGGCGCTGATTACGGTGAAATCTATACTGTCTTGGGTTGTTTCTGCCATGGGATACGCGCTTACCGAGGGTATAAAAATAGTGATGTCCTTTACATAGTGATAACACAGTTTGAAAATTTCATCATCTTCCTCAATAGAGCCGAAAAGCTTGAGTTTTGTTGTTTCCGTTTCCAGTCCCAATTGTTCCATTGTGAATAGTAGATAGTAGATGAAATCCTCTTTTGAGGTAAAGGTAAAGCTGTTGTGGAGCAGTAGTTTTTTTTGGGAAATAATGGTAATACTCATTTGTTGACCATCGACATGCGTGTAACAAACAGGTTCTTTGCTGTTTCCCGAATTATTCAATAAAGCCTCGACCAAAACGGTACCATTGTGCTTGTATTCAAATTCCCCAAACAATTCAAAAACATAATTGTTGATGTTCATAAAAGGGACATATACATTGACCATATCGTAGTTCTCCAATAGGTCATAGGCCATATGGTCGTTAGCCAGAATTTTAGCGTTCAATTTCAAATAGTTGGCCAGTTCCTTTTCATCGAAGAGGGGCTTGGGTACAAAACTGAAAAGACCGTTGCTGTGTACCACGATTACTTCGGAAAAAGTTGCACGGTCGATTTCGTGCGTTTCCAAAAGGTTTTTTAGATTTTCCTGCAGCTCGTAAGGAGTTTGTGTTCGGTCAAAAATTTGCCTATCGGATTTGGTGATCGTATTGGAAATAGTATCCAAAACACAAAAAGAAAGTCCATTCAAGCTAACTTGAATGGACAGTTTGTTAAATTTTTCCAATGCGATATCGCCAGTATTAAAGATCTTCTTTTTTGTCATAGATTGGAGGCCAGTTACCACTCGTACTCACTTGATCCAATGATCCTACTCTTATCACATCACCATTTACTTCCTCAACACTTATTTGGGCGTTTTCACGAGTCAATAAATCTTTGGGTTGATCGTATAGTACGACGCTCTTTTTGACTTTGGCTTCAAAAACCGGTGCTTTATAACCGCCTTTGTCAATAATTGCGGACTTCATCTCAAATTTCTCCGCATTCGGAGCATAAGGTACATCCATCAAGCTTTTGTAACGATCATCATTTTTGAATAATGAATCCTTTACAGAAACAAATCCTAAAGTATCGATAATCTTGATTTCTTTTAAAAGTTCAATACCATAGGTTTTGTCCATCTGCATATAAGATGAATCCCTTTGTTGGGTAATGGTATATTTTCCAGTGTCCACAAAGCTAATAAGACTTTTGAAATCGTTTGCATACGTTCCATTCGCCGTTTTATAGGCTTCCTGCGCATTACGAATGTCTTTTAACTTGGCGACAACTTTCGCAAAACGTTCTTGCTTCACCTTTTTGAATTCGATAGGTCCTGTTACAGAGTTATAAATAAGGTATGCAAATCCGATACAGGCAATCCAAAGTACAATTTGTATTATGGTCTTCATTTCTTACGTGTTAATTTTTATTTAGTGGTTAACACAAA
The DNA here is from genome assembly GCF_014596745.1 of Maribacter aquimaris. Taxonomy (GTDB): domain Bacteria; phylum Bacteroidota; class Bacteroidia; order Flavobacteriales; family Flavobacteriaceae; genus Maribacter_A; species Maribacter_A aquimaris. Next base: position 28,229 of record NZ_JABTCF010000009.1, on the reverse strand, counting down.
TCTACAATTTTTTTAGAAACCGCCTAATATTTTATTGCTGTAATTATACACGAATTTTAATTTAAATGTGACGGACAAGTAGTTAGGTCTAGGCTGAATAAATCAGGTACTTGGTATAGCTTTTGAATTAGTGCTCCCAAGGAAGTGTTTAGGGTGTTCCTTTTTCAATTTCCAATTAGAATAATAGGGCAAAGGTGTATTTGACCAATAATCATGTTTATCTTTGTTTTCTATGAAAGTCCTTACAGCTTCTTCTTTTTTTATGACCCTTAAGGAAAAATTTCCGCATGAGCCAACTTTAAAACAGTCGGTTGCCCTACAGCAATTGTCAAGTTATGTACTTTCCAAAGAGAAAGAGCAATTGTTCTTGCTAAAGGGGTTTGCGGGTACGGGCAAGACCACTATCGTTGGGACTTTGGTAAGTAACCTTTGGCGTACGACCATGAAGTCTGTCTTAATGGCCCCGACGGGAAGGGCGGCCAAGGTAATGTCCAATTATGCCAATACACAGTCCTATACGATCCACCGTAAAATATATTTCCCCAAAAAACAATCGGGGGGAGGGGTGCAATTTGTTTTGGCTCCCAATAAGCACAGGGATACCATTTTTATTGTCGACGAAGCCTCAATGATCCCTGATACCCCGGCAGACTCCAAGCTTTTTGAAAATGGATCCCTTTTGGATGATTTAATGATGTTCGTTTATTCGGGCCATAATTGCAAATTGATTTTGATTGGGGATACCGCACAGTTACCACCGGTTCACCTTGATCTAAGTCCAGCCTTGGATGAAGGGAAATTGGAACTGAATTATAATAAGGAAGTAACCAAGATCGAGTTGGATGAAGTGGTGCGTCAAGCTGAGGATTCGGGTATTTTGGTGAATGCCACCCTTCTTAGGGAGGAACTGGAAGGTAGTTTTTTTGATGGATTCAAGTTTGATGTCAATGGCTATACCGATATTGTCCGTTTGGTCGATGGTTATGAAATACAGGAAGCCATTGATACGTCGTATTCGGAAAACGGGAAGGAAGAAACAGCTATTATCGTACGTTCCAACAAGCGGGCCAACCTATATAATGAAAACATCCGTAATCGAATTCTTTATTTGGAAAATGATCTGGCCGTTGGGGATTATATGATGGTCGTGAAGAATAATTACTTTTGGTTGAAACCTACTTCGGAAGCTGGATTTATTGCCAATGGAGATATTATAGAGGTGCTCGAGATTTTTGCGATCAAGGAGCTGTATGGCTTCAAATTTGCAGAGGTTACGGTGAAAATGGTCGATTATCCAAATCAACAGCCCTTTGAGACTGTATTGTTGCTCGATACCATAAAAGCGGAAACCCCATCGTTATCTTATGAAGACGGGAATCGGCTGTATCAGGAAGTAATGAAGGACTATGCCCATGAAACATCAAAGTATAAGAAGTTCCTCGGAGTAAAGAACAATAAGTATTTCAATGCCTTGCAGGTGAAGTTTTCCTATGCGATAACGTGTCATAAGTCGCAAGGGGGGCAATGGAACACCGTTTTTGTGGAGCAACCCTATTTGCCCAATGGTGTTGATAAGGAATATCTGCGTTGGCTGTATACCGCAGTCACCAGAGCCAAGAAAAAATTGTATCTCATAGGCTTTAAGTCCGATTTTTTTGTTGATACGGAATAACCTATTTTAGTACAAAGTATAAAAATGAACTCTGAAACCATCATCAGTATTTTCTTGGGTATAGGACTGGCCGCTTCTGTTGGTTTTCGCATTTTTCTGCCATTGTTCGCATTGAGCCTGGCCTCTTATTTCGGGGTCTGGGAATTAAATGACAATTGGCAATGGATAGGAAGCATCGCAGCGTTAATAACCTTAGGGGTAGCCACTTTGGCTGAAATATTCGGCTATTTTATTCCTTGGGTAGATAATTTATTAGATAGTATTGCCATACCTTTGGCGGCCATCGCAGGAACAGCGGTGATGGTATCAACGGTGGCCAATTTGGATCCCGTGGTTACTTGGTCCTTGGCAATAATCGCCGGGGGTGGTACCGCCACGGCGATTAAGGGAGCTGGTGCTTCTACCCGTCTGGCATCGACAGCCACAACTGGTGGAATAGCAAATCCATTGGTGTCAACTGTCGAAACAGGAACTGCGGTAGTGGTTACGGCAGCTTCGATTTTTGCCCCCATATTGGCGGCTTTTTTGGTCGTGGCAATTTTGGTATTCATCTTTGCGATATACCGTAAACTAAGGCCAAGGAAAAAATCATAATCAATCAACTAAATAGGAAAGAGTGAAAATTATCGCCATGATTCCCGCACGTTATGCGGCTTCGAGATTCCCTGCTAAGTTAATGCAGGATCTATCAGGAAAACCGGTCATACTTCGAACGTATGAGGCGGCCATTAATACGCAATTGTTCGATGAAGTTTATGTCGTTACCGATAGTGATGTCATTTACGACACGATAACCAATGCCGGAGGAAATGCAATTATGAGTATAGAGGAGCATGATTGTGGTAGTGACCGTATTGCGGAGGCCGTCGCGGATATGGATGTCGATATCATTGTCAATGTACAAGGGGATGAACCTTTTACGGATCGTGAAAGTTTGGCAAGTGTTTTGCAGGTGTTTGAGGATGATACCGATGCCGAAATCGATTTGGCCTCACTTATGGTGAAAATCAATGATTGGGACGAAATTAAGAATCCGAACACGGTAAAGGTTATTGTTGATAATCGTAATTTTGCTATCTATTTTTCGAGATCCCCAATACCTTATCCTCGAGATACCAGTATTACGGATATCTATTATAAACACAAAGGGATTTATGCTTTTCGGAAGAGGGCCATAATGGATTTTCACCGATTGCCGATGATGCCCTTGGAAGCCAAGGAAAAAATAGAGGCCATAAGGTATTTGGAGTATGGCAAAAAAATAAAAATGGTAGAAACCAAGGTTACAGGTATCGAAATCGATACCCCCGAAGATTTGAAAAAGGCCCAGGCTGCATGGAAGTAGATTTCAAGAACATAAAAGTGATCGGTTTCGATGCCGATGATACGCTATGGGTGAACGAAACATACTTTCGCGATACCGAAGAACTTTTTGCTGATTTGCTAGAGGGTTTTGAGACCAAGAATAAAATTGACCAGGAACTTTTTAAAAAGGAGATGGACAATTTGGAACTCTACGGGTATGGAATTAAAGGGTTTATGCTTTCCATGATTGAATCGGCCCTGGAATTGTCAAATAATCGGGTTTCACAAGCAACGATTCATAAAATCCTGAATCTTGGAAAGGATATGATAGCCCATCCAGTGGAATTATTGGATGGTGTTAAGGATGTTCTAAAGGCATTGAGCGGTAAATATCGATTGATCGTTTTGACCAAAGGGGATTTGTTGGACCAGGAGCGAAAGCTTGAAAGGTCTGGACTCTCTGAATATTTTCACCATGTCGAGGTGTTAAGCGATAAGAAAGAAGCCAATTATAAGAATCTTTTGGAACATCTTGAAATAGAGGTTGATGAATTTTTAATGATCGGGAATTCCCTCAAATCAGATGTATTACCGATACTGAATATTGGGGCCAAAGCAGTACATGTCCCTTTTCATACTACCTGGCAACATGAGCAGGTGTCGATTGAAAAGGATGATTATAAATATTTGAAAATAAATAGTTTAAGGGATATTCTAGACTATTTGAATTAGTGTTATGGAGTTAAAGAACAATAGTGTAGTAGCAGAAGATACTTTACCGATGCAAAAAGAGCGATATAGGAACTTTCCTATGGTACCTCGCGTGGTATTTGGCAAAGGTTGTTTTGATCAATTGGGGACTATATTAATGGTCAAACGGTTAAATTCAGAAGCTCCATTCATTTTTTTGGTTGACGATGTTTTTGAAGGTAAGGCATTGGTAGCGCGCATACCGGCTATATGCAATGATCGTATTATTTTTATTTCAGCTGACGAGGAGCCTAAGACCAATCAGGTAGATGCCCTTGTAGAAAAAATTAAAACTGATTTTCAGGAAGCTCCGTCCGGTATCGTCGGTATTGGTGGGGGAACGGTAATGGATCTGTCCAAGGCCGTTGCCATAATGATGAATAATGAGGGGAGTGCCGCGAAATACCAGGGGTGGGATTTGGTGAACAAACCATCGGTATATCATGTAGGTATCCCTACCATTAGTGGAACAGGGGCCGAGGTTTCACGAACCACCGTTCTCTTGGGTCCAGAAAAGAAACTAGGGATTAATTCCGATTTCACAACCTTTGATCAAGTGGTTTTAGATCCTGATTTGACCAAAGGGGTTTCAAAAGATCAATGGTTTTATACAGGTATGGATTGTTTTATCCACTGTGTGGAATCCTTGAATGGCACTTATTTGAACGCCTTCAGTCAAAGTTATGGAGAGAAGGCTTTTCAGCTTTGTAAGGAAGTATTCCTTGAGGGGTTGTCCGAAGATGATGCTAGGGATAAATTAATGATGGCCTCTTGGCATGGGGGTATGAGTATCGCCTATTCCCAAGTTGGGGTTGCACATGCCATGAGTTACGGACTTTCATATCTCTTGGGTGTAAAACATGGTATAGGGAATTGCCTTGTTTTCCAACATTTGGAAGAGTTCTATCCAAAAGATGTGATCTTGTTCAAGATAATGCAGGAAAAACATGGCATTCATTTACCTAAGGGAGTGTGCGCCAATTTAAGTGATGATGAATTCGATACGATGATCACTGTCGCTATGGGCATGGAACCTTTATGGGAAAATGCATTGGGAAAAGAGTGGAGAAAGACCATTACTCCCGCCAAATTGAAATCGATCTACGAAAAGATCTAAGCCTAAAAAATGCATACACTCGCAAAATTTATTTACTTCAAGTTACTCGGTTGGAAAATCATCGGGAAATTTCCCGATTTAAAGAAATGTATGCTGGTCGTTGTGCCCCATACCAGTTGGGTCGACTTTTTTCTAGGACTCCTGATTCGAAGGGTGATAAATAAGGATATGAGCTTTATTGCTAAAAAAAGTCTGTTTAAACCTCCTTTTGGATGGTATTTCAGGTGGATGGGTGGAGCGCCCATAGATCGCTCAAAAAGCAGTGATACCGTATCGGCTATTGCCCAAATATTTGAAGAAAAGGAAGTTTTTAGATTAGCACTCTCACCGGAAGGTACCCGTAAAAAAGTCGATCAATGGAAAACAGGGTTCTATTATATTGCCAAAGCCGCGAACGTGCCCATTGTTTTGGTTGCCTTTGATTATGGTCGAAAGCAAATAAAATTCTCACAGCCTTATACCCCCACGGAAAATAGTGAAGCGGATTTTAAGATTTATAAGGAGTTCTTCAAAGGTGTTGTGGGCAAAAAACCTGAACTGTCATAAGGATTCTTATTCCTCCATGGTATGATATACATTTTGTACATCATCGTCTTCTTCGATTTTTTCCAATAATTTTTCAACGTCGGCGACTTCCTCTTCACTAAGTTTTTTAGTCACTTGTGGAATACGCTCAAATCCCGAGGATAAAATCTCTATTTCTTTGTGTTCCAGTTCTTTTTGAATGGCCCCGAAACTTTCAAAAGGGGCGTAGATCAAAATACCATCATCGTCGACGAAAACCTCTTCCGCGCCAAAATCGATCATTTCAAGTTCAAGTTCCTCAGGGTCGATTCCTTCAGCATCTATTCTAAAATTGCAGGTATGGTCGAACATGAATTCAACAGAACCCGATGTACCTAGACTACCGTTACATTTATTAAAATAACTACGGATGTTCGCTACGGTCCTTGTATTGTTGTCCGTTGCCGTTTCAATCAATATGGCGATACCATGGGGGGCATACCCCTCGAAAAGCACCTCTTTATAATCACCGAGACTTTTATCGGTGGCCCTTTTGATGGCCCTCTCGATATTGTCCTTGGGCATATTCACGGATTTGGCATTCTGTATAACCGCTCTAAGCCTTGAATTTGAATCAGGATCGGGACCACCTTCCTTTACGGCCATTACAATGTCTTTCCCAATACGTGTAAACGCCTTGGACATCGCGGACCATCTTTTCATTTTACGTGCCTTCCTGAATTCAAAAGCTCTTCCCATAATTTGTGATGTATATTGTTAAACGGCTGTAAATTTAAGAAAATTTACAAAGTAATGGCCCATAAAGCAATCCAAGAATGACGAGAAGAACATGTTCTTTTCCAAATTTTCAAAGGAGTCTTTATGAATTATGGATTCAGGGATTTCAACGATTGGTGAAAGTCCTTGTGCATCAGCCTGTTTTGGTTGGTAGGGACCCCAGTGGCCAACGAGCGTTATTCACTATCAATAATCCCCTCAATACTTTGTGCCAATTGAAAATCTTTTTGGGTTACTCCGTTGGCATCATGGGTGTTCAGCCGAATGTTGAGGGTGTTGTATACATTGCTCCAGTTAGGATGGTGGTTTTGGGCCTCGCATTCAAAGGCAATGCGGGTCATGATGGAAAAGGTTTCTTTAAAGTTCTTGAACTCAAAAGTGGTTTCGATGGCACCATCGATATATTCCCAGCCCTCTAGTTCCTGTAGTTTTTGTTGAATTTCTGTTTCACTTAGCTTTATCATGGTTCTGGTTTTGACCAAAGTTATAAAACCATACGCTTAAAGTGCGACCTTATATCGAAATATGATGATCTATGATTTCTTGGTACGTGGTTTGGAGGTTTTTGGGGAGTTTATTGGTTTTGGCCAAAACAGCCAGATAACGATCGTCGTTGGTGGTGTAAACCCTTTTAAAGATAGGGTTGAATTTACCGATACGTTCAACAACTTCCTTGATGAAGTCTTCATGGTGTACCAGATCCTTACTCCCTAAATGATAAATACCACTTTTGTTTTGGTTGATCAAATAATGGATTTGTTGGGTCAATTTATCATCATGGGTGACATTCATGATTAAATTGGGAAAGACTTCAATGGGTTCATTACCCCAAATAAGGTTCTTTATTTCCTTTATACGGGGCGAAGAGTTGCCAAAGACCATGGGGACCCTAAGGATGGCCATCTTGTCGCTTGGCAAGCGCATCATCATGTTCTCGATTTTTATCTTAAGCCTACCATAAATACTTTCCGAAAGCGTTTTGTCATTTTCGTATGAGGGATATTTGCTGTAAGCATCAAATACATTGGCCGATGATATAAAGATCAACCTACAATTGTTTTCAGCCACGTATTCCACCAAATGTTGGTGCGCCTGTATTTGGGAGGCAAAATTTCCACGTACGGCGGAAATGACGATTTGTGGACGTATCTTTTCTAAAACCGGGAAGATATCATCGGCTTCCAGGTCGTATTTAATAAACTGCTGGTTGCCCTCAAATGATCTTCTAGCGGAATTATAAGTGCCATAGGTGTCAAAATAGGAACGCAGCTCCCTGTAAATGGCGTTACCTATAAAACCACTTGCCCCCAATATCAATATTTTTTTTCCTCCTTCCACCATCAAACAGCATTCCTTGGCTTATACATGCCTAGCCTTTATAAAAAGGTAATTTAACTACAGTAGCCGGTACCGCTTTTTTTCGTATTTGAATATTGATTTTGCTACCTACTTCAGAGAATATGACAGGCACGTAACCCAGTCCAATTCCCTTTCCCAAGGAGGGAGACATGGTTCCCGATGTCACTTCACCTATGGTTTTTCCATGATTGTCAACAATGTCATAACCGTGTCGTGGAATACCACGTTCATCCAATTCAAAACCAACTAGCTTTCTTTCGGGACCATGTGCTTTCTCTTTTGCCAAGGCTTCACTATGTACAAAATCCTTTGAGAACTTTGTGATCCACCCCAAACCTGCTTCAAAAGGGGAGGTTTCATCGGTAATATCATTTCCATATAGGCAATAGCCCATTTCTAAACGAAGTGTATCCCTGGCGGCCAACCCAACGGGTTTTATGCCATAATCGGCACCGGCCTCAAAAACCTTGTCCCATACTTGCTGTACCTCGCTGTTCTTACAGTATATTTCAAATCCGCCAGAACCGGTATATCCTGTTGCTGAGATGATAACGTGGTCGATACCTGCAAAATCACCAACCACAAAATTGTAGAACTTGATATTGCTTAAATCAACCGAGGTTAGACTTTGCATCGCTTCCACAGCCGTTGGCCCCTGAATGGCCAATAGGGAATAATCTGCTGAAAGATCTTTCATTTCGGCATTGATACTTTCATTGTATTTGGAGATATGGTTCCAATCCTTTTCTATATTGGATGCATTGACCACCAAAAGATAGGTCTCTTCCTTGATTCTGTAAACGATCAAATCATCAACAATACCACCTTTTTCATTGGGAAGACAACTGTATTGGGCTTTCCCGATACTAAGTTTCGAAGCATCGTTAGAAGTAACTTTCTGAATTAAGTCCAAGGCATTCGGACCTTCAATCAAAAATTCCCCCATATGGGAAACATCAAAAACACCGACTCCGTTCCTAACGGTTTCATGTTCGGCAGTTACTCCTTCATAGGAAACAGGCATGTTATAGCCTGCAAAAGGCACCATTTTAGCACCTAAGGCTTCGTGGGTTTTGGTAAGGGCGGTATCTTTCATAATCGACTATTTAGTGCGGCAAAGCTATTGAATAATTTAGGGATAGAAAAGGAGTTGCTTTCGATTTACCCAATCGCCAATGTTTTATTTTGTGGATACAGCCTTGGAAAGGCGTTTAATGTTGATGTTTCTTGTTTTTTATCGACTTTAACATAGTTTATAGTCGGAAATATAATCGTCTTGACTAAATTGGTTAACCAATTTAATGTTCATGTATTTAAGAGTAGTTTATTTTATGGATAAAGAATTTATTTTAGGGAGATTGCAAACATTTTTGATTATGCTATTCGCTGTAGTGCTTGTTTCTGGCTGTTCGGATAATGGTACTGATGACGACACTGTCGTTGGGGATATCGTTCAAGAGCCTGAAACCGAAACCGAAACCGAAACTGAAACAGGGGAGGAGTCCACTCCCGAAATCCCAGGTAAGGTATTAGGACTTACCTCGGCCGATTGGAAATTGAATAGTTTCAATGGTATCGGGGAAGAGGCGGTTTATGAAGACAATATATTGGAGGCCTTAGGGACGACATTCGATGATTATGTGGATATTAATTATTTTTATGTGCAAGATGGTTTTACCTATTTTAAATGTTATAGAGGTTTAGGGGGTTCAAAAAATTCAAATAATCCTAGGGTTGAACTTCGGGAATTGAAAGAGGGGGAAAACAATTATTGGGATGGAGATACTGGTACTCATAGTATGGAATGGACGGTGCGGGTGGATCAGCTGCCCAAAAGCACCAGTGGCACTGATGGGGTGCTTTGTTTTGGACAAATTCATGGCCCTAGCGAGGATCAGGGCTTTAATGATGACGGTGTGGATGTAGATGATACCATACGGCTACAATTTCGAGGGGAACCTAACCAGAAAACCGGGGATGTGGATTTAAAGATAAGCGGTTATATCACAGAAAATCAGGGAGGTTCTATTAGTTTGCCCGGGTATAGATTGAATACGGTTTATGATTTCAAACTCGTTATGGAAGAAGGAAACATAACGGTTTTTGTAGATGGTGAGGTGGTTTTTGAGAGAAAGTTGAACACTTCAGGGGATACCAGTTATTTTAAGGTCGGTAATTATCTGCAATCGGTTAAAGAGGCTTCCTATGATGCGTCTTCGTTTGGCTTGGTAGGAATCAGCAAATTGAAAGTCACACATAACTAAATACAGTATTTGGAATAAAAAAAGCCTCTTATTGATTTAAGAGGCTTTTTTTTATTTGTGTATTCCTGAATTTTATCAACGCTTTATAAGATAGTTCTTTAGTTCCTCATATCGCTTTATTTTGATGGACTTCTTTTCCCGGCCCATTACTTTCTCAATCTGTGGGGGAAGTTCCAGGGTGTGGCCAATGGTTTCCTCAACAACATCCAAGAATTTTACGGGGTGTGCCGTTTCCAGAAAAACCCCATAGGTTTCAGGATGGTGTTTTCGATATTCCTGAACCCCTAAGTAACCTACGGCACCATGAGGGTCCGCAATGTATTGGGAGGTTTTATGGATATGCAGCATCGCTTTTTTGGTTTCTTCGTCGGTAAAGGGGTAAGCGCTTAGATTAGCTTTCAATACCTCGAAATCGTCGTTGTGCAAATGTTGTATTCGAATGAAATTACTAGGGTCGCCTACATCCATGGCATTGGAAATGGTAGCGGATGAAGGTTTGGGGTTATATTCCCCGGTTTGCATAAACTCGGGAACCGTATCGTTGACATTGGTGGCTGCGACAAAGTGTTTTACGGGCATGCCCAATCGTTGGGCGACCATACCCGCACAAATATTCCCAAAATTACCACTAGGTACCGAGAATACTAATTCCTGGCCTTTCGCTTTGAGTTGCTTATAGGCAAAAAGAAAGTAAAAGAGCTGGGGCAGCCAACGGGCAACGTTGATGGAGTTTGCTGAGGTCAGTTGCATTTTCTGCAAAAGAACATCATCCAAAAAGGCCGTCTTTACCATTTTTTGACAATCATCAAAAGTGCCGTCGACTTCTAAGGCGGTAATATTCCGGCCTAATGTAGTCAGCTGTCTTTCTTGGATGTCACTAACTTTGCCACTGGGATAAAGGATTACCACTTTCACACCGTCGACTCCAAGAAAACCATTGGCAACGGCCCCTCCCGTATCTCCAGAAGTGGCCACCAATACGGTTACCTCATTACTCGTGCTCTCGGAAAAATACCCCAGGCATTGCGCCATAAAACGGGCACCCACATCCTTAAAGGCCATGGTAGGGCCATGAAAAAGTTCTAGTGTTGCTACATTATCCTCAATTTCAACAACGGGAAAATCAAAGTCAAGGACGTTTTTAATGATTTTTCGAAGTTCGTCATCGGGAACATCAGCACTTACGAATTGATGTATGGCCGTAAAGGCTATTTCCTCATTGGATAATGTTTCAATATTCTCAAAAAAACTTTGGGGTAAAGGTGTAATACTTTCAGGAAAGTACAATCCCTTATCGGGAGCGATTCCCTTGATAACGGCATCTTTGAATGAAACATTCGGGGCTTTTTTGTTTAGGCTGTAAAAATTCATGGTTTTAGTGGAGTCGCTTCCTTATACTAAGGGAACGAATTAATATGTTGTTCTATTTAATTTTTCTTATTCCTTCGGTATTGATCTTTGAAATATGTACGTCATGATCAATCCCGATTTCTTGGTAAACATCCTTCATTGCCTGGGCTACTTTTTCTGCGGTAGCCTCGCCTCTGCTAAAGGCAAAAATCGACGGTCCGGAACCAGAAATACCACATCCTAATGCCCCAGCGGCCAAAGAGCTGGTTTTGACTTCATTGAATCCTGGAATTAGAATGGAGCGAATGGGCTCTACTATGTGATCGACCAATGATCGACCAATCAAATCATAATCCTCGGTAAATAGGCCTGCGATCAACCCTCCTAGGTTTCCCCATTGTTTAATACCCTCCTTCAAGGTGATATTAGTTTTTAATATTTTTCTCGAATCAGAGGTTTTGATTTCTATCTGTGGATGAATCACTGTGGCAAACAATTCAGTTGGACAGTTAATGGGAACAATATCCAAGGGGTCGTAACTGCGTACCAGTGTAAACCCACCAAATAGGGCAGGGGCTACATTATCGGCATGTGCCACACCGCTCGCCAATCGTTCGCCTTCCATAGAAAATTCCACTAATTTGGAAGTGGTGAAAGGTCTTCCCAATAATTCGTTCATGGCCCAGACCGCCCCTGTAGAACTGGCAGCACTACTTCCTATGCCGCTGCCCGCCTTGATTTTTTTATAGATCTCAATTTCAAAGCCTCCTTCGTAATCACTTTCCGCCAAAAAGGCCAATCCTGCAACGCCGGCCACATTCCTATCGGTCTCCATCGGAAGGTCTTGACCTTCCAATTTAGTAATAAAGATGCCTTTTTTCGAAGTTTTCCGAATGACCATTTCATCACCGACCGAATCCAAAGCAACGCCCAGGACATCAAATCCACAGGATATGTTGGCAATCGTGGCCGGACAGAATATTTTTAGTTCTTCCATTTCTAAAAGTTACCGATTCTTATTATATCCGCAAAAATACCAGACGCTGTTACATCTGCACCAGCACCTGCCCCTTTAATGATCATAGGTTGGTTGGGGTAGCGTTCGGTAAAGAACAGCACAATATTATCACTGCCCTCAAGATTGTAAAAATCGTGTCCTTTGGGAATTTCTTGTAATCCCACGCTAGCCTTTCCATCTTCAAATTGGGCAACATATTTTAATTTGCTGTCCTTTTTCACGGCTTGTTGGTACAATTCCTGGAAAGAGGATTCGTTTTTGGTCAAGGTGGTGAAGAAATCCTCATTGTTGGTGGTATCCAAGCTTTCTTGGGGTAAGAATGGATTATTTTGAATGTCATCGATTTCCAATTGGTTTCCACTCTCCCTGGCAAGTATGAGTATTTTTCGCATTACATCGATACCGCTCAGATCTATTTTTGGATCCGGTTCGGTATAGCCTTCTTCTTGGGCTTGTTTTACCACATCATGAAACGTGGTCTTATCGTTGAAATTATTGAAGACAAAATTTAGACTCCCAGAAAGTACGGCTTGTATTTTTTGAACCTTATCCCCTGAAGCGATGAGGTGCTTAAGGGTGTCAATGATCGGTAGTCCGGCACCTACATTGGTTTCGAACAGGAATGGGGCATTGTAAGTTCGTGCTAATTGCTTAAGGTTTAGGTAGTTTGAGTAGTTTGATGAACATGCGATCTTATTACAGGTTACCACCGAAATACTATTGCTTAAATAGGAGCTATAGGTATTGGAAACTTCCTCGCTGGCCGTATTGTCCACAAAAATACTGTTGCGATAATTCAATTTATTCACTTTTTCGAAGAATTTGGCCTTGTCGGCTTTTTCTCCCCCGGTCAATAAGGTTTCCCAATTTTTCAAGGAAATCCCGTCTTCATCGAAAACCATGTTTCTCGAATTGGAAATACCAATAACCCTTACATTCAGTTTAAGGTTTTCTTTTAGGTATTTTTTTTGCTGTTTTATCTGGTTTAGGAATTTTCCACCGACATTCCCAACGCCCATCACAAAGAGGTTCAATTGTTTTATATTCTCTTCAAAGAATTCCTCATGGAGGGAATTCAAGGCTTTTTTTACATCTTCCTTATTAATAACGGCTGAAATATTTCGCTCAGAAGCACCTTGGGCAATGGCCCTGATGTTCACGTTGTTTTTTCCCAAAGTGCTGAACATTTTTCCACTGAGTCCCTGGTGGCTTTTCATATTGTCCCCTACCAAGGCGATAATGGCAAGGTTCTTTTCAACCACTACGGGGTTTATTTTTCCGCTGCCCATCTCATATTCAAAGGCTTCATTCACCGCTTGTTCGGCTTGGATGACATCGTCGGCAGAAATACCTACGCAAATCGAATGCTCGGAAGAGGCCTGGGTAATAAGGACAACACTAATATTCGATTGGTAGAGCACCTCGAAGAAACGTTTTGATATTCCAGGAATACCCACCATACCAGGTCCTTCAAGGGATAATAGGGCAATGTTCTCCACATGGGTGATTCCGCGGACGGTTTTTCCTTTTTCGTTTTTGTTCTTGGTAATGATGGTGCCCTCATTATCAGGGTCAAAGGTGTTTTTTATTTGAATTGAAATTCCTTTGGCCAGTACCGGTTGAATCGTTGGGGGGTACAATACCTTGGCCCCGAAATGTGAAAGTTCCATGGCTTCCTGATAGGAGATATGTGGAATTGCCTTAGCTTGCTTCACTAATTTCGGATTTGCCGTATACATACCACTTACATCAGTCCATATCTGCAATAATTCGGCATTCACAGCAGCTGCGACTATGGCAGCCGTATAATCCGATCCGCCGCGACCCAAGGTAGTGGAGTCCCCGTTTTCCGAAGAAGCAATAAAGCCGGCCATGACCACAGTCTTGTGTTTGTCTTTCGAAAAGAAATCTTGACAAAGTGTGTTGGTCAAGTTGAAATTCACGACAGTCTTATTGTTTACCGTATTGGTTTTTACGATTTCACGGCTATCCTGATGGATTACATCCAATCCTTCCTCTGTAAAAAACTCAGCGATAATATAAGAGGATAATAATTCCCCATAACTGACGATCTTGTCTGAAAGTTTTGGGGTAGTCTCACCAATTAAAAAAGCACCCTCTAAAAGGGTTTCCAAGGTGTTGAGTTCACTTTTTACCTTGCTTAACACCTTGCTCTGTGAAGTAATTGGGATAAGCTTTTTGATGGTATCCATGTGTCTTTGCTCAATTTCCTTTAAAAATGACTGATAGGTGTCATCCTGTAAGGCGGCAAGGTTGGCTGCATTCAATAATAGGTCTGTTATTCCACCTAAAGCAGAAACCACCACGATATTCTTGTCACTTTCCGAGTTTGAGACAATGTTTTTGACTAAGGTTATATTTTGGGCATTGGCAACCGAAGTGCCTCCGAATTTTAAAACTTTCATGATGTATATTGATTAACTGGTACTGAAGTATTTTGGGCGATAAATCGCAAAAACGGATAGATGATATGTAGCATGTTACCCCAAAGGGGTCGTACGCAAAATGGTGGTATTGCATCCATTGGTCAATGGAGAAAATAAGGTTGCTATGTTCGAAATGTTCAAAGGCATAGTTCGTTGTAAGCTTCAAAAGTAGTATTTTTGGGCTGCTAATCAAACGTTTCGATCAATTTTTACGGAATTGATAAAAATTACCAAAAATTCTTACTGAATGAAATTTTTTAATGCAGGGCAGATCTACGCTGCTGACAAATCCACAATGGAAAAACAGGGAATATCCAGCAATGAACTTATGGAGCGCGCTGCCGTGCAAATATTCAATTGGCTTCATTTGCGAATGCAGGGAGCCCAGGTGAAGATCCATCTATTCTGTGGTATTGGCAACAATGGGGGAGACGGTATGGCTTTGGCAAGGCATTTGAAAGAGCACGGGTACAATATTGAGGTTAACGTGGTGAACTATAGCGATAAACGGTCTAAGGATTTTTTAATCAATCTTGATCGTTTAAAAGACCTTAAAATCTGGCCTAACTTTTTGGAAAGGGATTGTGAGTTTGCTGAAATTGGTAGGGATGATATCATTGTCGATGCGATTTTCGGCATTGGTCTTAATAGAAACCCGGATTCATGGGTAGCCAAACTTATTCAACATTTGAATCATTCAGGGGCGTTTATATTGGCCGTGGATATGCCTTCAGGCGTCTTTATGGATAAAGCCATAGAGGATACGAACGCCGTAATCAGAGCGAACCATGTTCTGAGTTTTCAGGCACCCAAGTTGATTTTCTTCTTGCCGGAAACCGGGGTTTTCAGTAATCAATGGGAAGTTTTGGATATTGGTCTTGATCCGGAATATTTGGCGGCCACTGAAACTGAATTTGATTTGATGGGTAAGAATGAGGTGTTGCCTATGTACATGCCAAGGGAAAAATTCTCGCATAAGGGGACTTATGGGCATTCATTGATTATCGGGGGGAGTCATGGTAAGATTGGGGCCGTTGCATTGGCTGCTAAGGCGGCTTTGACCGTAGGTAGTGGATTGGTGACGGCTTATATACCCCGTTGTGGTTATATCCCCCTTCAAACCTCACTTCCGGAGGTGATGGTGATTACCGATAAGGATGATGATTGTATAAAGTCAATTGAATTCGATATTCGACCAACGGTGGTAGGTATCGGGGTAGGTCTTGGTACTTCGCCGGAAACTGCGGAGGCGCTTTCTGGTTTTCTAGATAAGGTCGAGTCTCCTTTGGTTATTGATGCCGATGGATTGAACTTACTGTCAAAACATAAGGGATTACTTAAGAAATTACCGCCAAAAACTATATTGACTCCTCACCCTAAAGAACTTGAACGATTGATCGGTAGTTGGAAGGACGATTTTGAAAAGTTGAAAAAGACCAAAGCGTTTTCAAAGAAACATGACGTGATCATTGTCATCAAAGGAGCTCATAGTATAACGGTTTATGGCGGTCATGGTTATGTGAACGCAACGGGTAATCCAGGTATGGCAACTGCCGGTAGTGGTGATACTTTGACAGGGATTATTTCCGGTTTGGTGGCTCAGGGGTATTCCCCTTTGGATGCGACGATCTTCGGTGTATACCTACACGGTAGGGCAGGGGATATCGCCCTGGAACAAACGGGTTACCAAGCATTGACGGCCTCAAAAATAATCGATGCCATTGGTATGGCATTCATCGATTTATTCAAAATGCCGGAAGTCCCAGAACAAGAAGGGAAAGGACAAGAAGAATCCTTATAGGAAAATGGGTGTACCTAGGTTTATTTTGCTGATTTCACCCGTTTCCTGATCCATGACAAGGCGTTGTCAAATTCAATGAAAAACTTCATTGGTTTTTTATAAAACAGTTTTTCGATTTTAAAATTGTGCATGTCTATTTCCTTAACGGAAACAATTGCAAAGCCTTTCATGTTCTCTAATTCCCTCAGGTAGGTGTATATCGTAGGGTCTATGGCATAGGAATTTTTACGAAGACTAATGTAGCCGAAGGGTTTGTCCCTAAAGTGTATTTCTGAAATACCTATGATCTGGTATGCCCTTTCGAGGGTTAAGGTTGCCCCTTCCTCAAATTTTGCTACCATATAGTTATCGTATACCTGTATTACCCCAATTTCTAAATTGTATTCTTTTACAATGATGGTTTTCTTAGTTGATCCCACGCTCATTTCATCTAAATTATAGTGTCTGTGACGAAAATAGATTTAAGTATATTGAATAAATAAAATATTAGACTAAAGGCTTAAATATCGTGTATACTGTCATGGCAGAGGGGGTCTTGTGTTTTATTTCCTACTTTTAAGACCTTTGGGAAAAGAAAAGGGAGTCAACAAATGTGACTCCCTTTATTCTTGAATTTATAAAAAAAATCAGGTTTTGGAAGATTCCTCGGCCTTTTTGATTTTTATGGTCAGGCTTTCATTTTTCTTATCCAGATCCATGAAGATGCTATCGCCTTCATCTAGTTTTGAATTCACGATTTCCTCAGCCAAGGCGTCCTCAATATATTTTTGGATGGCTCTTTTCAGAGGGCGGGCCCCGTATTGTTTGTCAAAACCTTTTTCAGCAATGTAATCCTTGGCTTCTTCGGTAAGGTTCAAATTATAGCCAATATCCTTGATTCGGGCAAAAAGTTTCGCTAATTCGATATCTATGATCTTATGTATATCTTCCCGATCCAAAGAATTAAAGACAATTACATCGTCAATCCTGTTAAGAAATTCAGGGGCAAAGGCTTTTTTCAAAGCATTTTCAATGACACTTTTTTGATGTGTATCTGCCTGTGATTTTTTTGCTGCAGTACCAAAACCTACACCTTGTCCGAAATCCTTCAATTGTCTGGCTCCAATATTGGAGGTCATTATGATAATGGTGTTCCTGAAATCGATTTTCCTTCCAAGACTATCTGTTAGGAAACCATCATCCAACACTTGTAGCATCATATTGAAGACATCTGGATGTGCTTTTTCAACTTCATCCAACAAAATCACCGAATAGGGCTTGCGTCTGACCTTTTCGGTCAACTGTCCGCCTTCTTCATAACCTACGTATCCCGGAGGAGCGCCTACCAGTCTTGAAATAGCGAATTTCTCCATGTATTCGCTCATGTCAATCCGTATCAAGGCATCTTCGGAGTCAAAAAGCTCCTTGGCCAAAACTTTGGCCAATTGGGTTTTTCCGACACCTGTTTGCCCTAGGAAGATAAAGGAACCAATCGGCTTGTTCGGGTCTTTTAGTCCGGCACGGTTTCTTTGGATAGCCTTGGCTACTTTTGAAACGGCTTCGTCCTGACCTATGACATTCGCTTTTATAAGTTCTGGCAATTCGGCCAGTTTATTGCTTTCGGTTTGTGCTATCCTATTTACGGGAATGCCACTCATCATGGAAACAACATCGGCAACATTGTCCTCTGAAACAACCTCTTTGTGCAGTTTACTGTCCTCTTCCCATTTTTCTTGGGCAGCGGCCAGTTCTTTTTCCAGCCTTTTCTCATCATCGCGCAATTTGGCAGCCTCTTCGTATTTCTGCTTTTTGACCACGCTGTTCTTAAGCTCCCTTACATCTTCAAGTTGTTTTTCCAACTCAAGGATTTGTTTGGGTACATCCATATTCACGATATGCACCCTGGAACCGGCTTCATCCAAGGCGTCAATGGCCTTATCCGGTAAAAACCTATCGGTCATATAACGATTGGTCAACTTGACACAGGCAACAATAGCCTCATCGGTATAGGATACATTGTGGTGGTCCTCATATTTGCCTTTGATGTTTTGGAGGATCTCTATGGTCTCATCAACTGTCGTTGGTTCTACAATGACTTTCTGGAACCTACGTTCCAAAGCACCGTCCTTTTCGATATATTGTCTGTACTCGTCCAAGGTTGTGGCTCCGATACATTGGATTTCCCCTCGCGCCAAGGCAGGTTTGAACATATTCGAGGCATCCAAGCTTCCGGTAGCTCCACCGGCACCGACTATCGTATGTATTTCGTCAATAAAAAGGATTACATCGTCATTTTTTTCCAACTCGTTCATGACGGCTTTCATCCGTTCTTCGAATTGGCCTCGATATTTTGTTCCCGCAACAAGGGAAGCCAAATCCAAGGTAACGACCCTTTTATTGTAAAGGATCCTCGATACTTTTTTGTTGATGATGCGCAAAGCCAAGCCTTCGGCAATGGCACTCTTACCTACACCGGGTTCTCCGATCAGCAGGGGATTGTTCTTTTTTCGTCGACTTAGGATTTGTGAAACCCTTTCGATTTCTTTTTCACGCCCCACGACAGGGTCCAATTTGTTCTCTTCGGCCATTTGGGTCAAGTCCCTACCGAAATTATCCAAAACCGGGGTCTTGGATTTTTTGTTGCCTTTTTGGCCTGCTGTAGCCCCAAAAGAACTTTCCTTGCCACTACTTGGTTCGTCGGAGTCGCTGGGAAAAGATTCCGAAGTTGGGGAATCTACAATATCGTCATCGCTAGTTATCATAAATTTGAATTGTTCTTTAACGCCATCATAATCCACCTTCATTTTGTGAAGTAATTTGGTAGTTGGGTCATTTTCATTTCTGAGAATGCACAACAAAAGATGGGCTGTATTTATCGAAGAACTTTGGAAAAGCTTTGCTTCAAGAAAAGTCGTTTTTAAAGCGCGTTCTGCCTGTCTTGTTAAATGTAGGTTTTTTTTGTCCTTTTGTACCCCGCTTGGGTTTGGGTTGGAAGGGCTGAGTATTTCTACTTTTCTACGCAGGTGGTCCAAGTCAACATCCAAAGCATCCAAAATGCTAATTGCCTTACCATTTCCATCGCGCAGTAGACCAAGCATCAAATGCTCGGTACCAATAAAATCATGTCCCAATCTTAATGCCTCCTCTTTGCTGTAAGCAATTACATCCTTTACCCGAGGTGAAAAATTATCATCCATATATTATCCTTTCAACAATAAAATTAGTAAAACTATACTAATCTAGACCAAATACCATACCCAATAATCGTTAAACATGACCTAAATGACGAAAAAAGCCCCTATTTACAAAATAATTAACGTGTAAATTATCAACTATAGCCGTGTGGGCAAGTGTTAATAAATTCTTGGATAAAGTGTTTGATAAGTGTCTTTATGGCTGTCAAAATACGTATATTGCCTTGCTTTTTTAAAGAAGATAAATAGATAAAATATTAGAATGGCAGAAGGAGAAAAATTGATTCCTATTAACATTGAAGACGAAATGAAGTCTGCCTACATTGATTATTCAATGTCGGTCATTGTGTCACGTGCCTTGCCAGATGTCAGGGACGGATTGAAACCTGTTCACAGAAGGGTACTGTATGGTATGCATGAATTGGGCGTTAGGTCAAACAGTGCGCATAAAAAATCAGCTCGTATAGTCGGTGAGGTTTTAGGTAAATATCACCCACACGGCGATACCTCTGTCTACGACACTATGGTGCGTATGGCTCAAGAGTGGAGTTTGCGTTATATGTTGGTCGATGGCCAAGGTAACTTTGGTTCAATAGATGGGGATAGCCCAGCGGCCATGCGTTATACCGAGGCCAGAATGAGGAAGATCGCGGACGATATGTTGATTGATATCGACAAGGATACCGTTGACCATCAGTTGAATTTTGATGATTCCTTACAGGAACCTAAAGTACTACCTACCCGTATTCCCAATTTATTGGTAAACGGTGCTTCCGGTATTGCGGTGGGTATGGCCACGAACATGGCTCCCCATAACCTTTCCGAGGTTATTGATGGAACGATAGCCTATATCGATAACAATGATATTGAGATTGATGAGCTTATCACCCATATTAAAGCACCGGATTTCCCTACGGGAGGTGTTATTTATGGATATGATGGGGTCAAAGAGGCTTTCCATACCGGACGGGGAAGGGTGAAAATCCGGGCCAAGGCCAGAATTGAGGAAGTCCAAGGACGTGAGTGTATTATCGTCACTGAAATACCTTATCAAGTCAATAAGGCGGATATGATCAAGAAGACCGCTGATTTGGTTAACGATAAGAAAATTGAGGGTATTTCTACCATTCGCGATGAATCGGATAGGAACGGTATGCGTATTGTATACATACTTAAAAGGGATGCAATTCCGAATATCGTATTGAATACCTTATATAAGTATACACCGCTTCAATCCTCTTTCAGTGTGAACAACATTGCTTTGGTGAACGGTAGGCCGCAAATGCTTAATGTTAAGGAAATGATCCACTATTTCGTGGAACACAGACATGAAGTTGTGGTCAGAAGGACCAAATTTGAGCTTAAAAAAGCGGAAGATAGGGCACACATCCTTGAAGGATTGATCATCGCTTCTGATAATATCGATGAGGTAATCTCGATTATAAGGGCATCTTCCAATGCCGATGAGGCCAGGGAGAACTTGATGGAACGATTTAAGTTGTCCGAGATACAGGCCAAGGCGATTGTGGAAATGAGGCTTCGTCAGCTTACCGGTCTGGAACAGGATAAGTTGAGAACAGAATATGATGAGGTCATCAAGACCATTGAGGATCTTAAGGATATTTTGGAGCGTAAGGAGCGCAGAATGCAGATTATTAAGGATGAGTTGATCGAGGTCAAAGGAAAATACGGTGACGAAAGACGTTCTGTAATAAACTTTGCAGGTGGCGATTTGAGTATCGAGGATATGATTCCCGATGAGCAAGTGGTCATCACCATTTCACATGCTGGTTATATCAAAAGAACACCATTATCAGAATATAAGACCCAGAATAGGGGTGGTGTTGGCCAAAAAGCATCATCGACGCGAAATGAGGATTTTCTGGAACATCTATTTGTGGGCACCAACCACCAATATATGCTGTTCTTTACCCAAAAAGGAAAATGTTTCTGGATGCGTGTTTACGAAATACCCGAAGGTAGTAGAACATCTAAAGGACGGGCAATACAAAACTTGATCAATATAGAGCAAGATGATAAGGTCAAAGCCTTTATCTGTACTCAAGACCTCAAGGATGAGGAATATGTGAATAGTCACTATGTAATCATGGCTACCAAGAAAGGTACCGTGAAAAAGACTTCCTTGGAACAATACTCTAGACCACGACAGAATGGTATCAATGCCATTAGTATTAAAGAGGATGACGAGTTATTGGAAGCTAAATTGACAACGGGTACCAGTCAGATATTCCTGGGATTGAAATCAGGGAAAGCCATAAGGTTTGAGGAAGGAAAGACAAGACCTATGGGACGTAATGCTTCGGGGGTTAGGGGTATTCGCTTAGCCGATGAAAAAGATGAGGTCATAGGAATGGTTTCGGTCCATGATTTGGACGAGGAGATTCTTGTGGTTTCTGAGAATGGTTATGGTAAACGTTCGAGTATTGAGGATTATAGGATCACGAATCGAGGAGGTAAGGGTGTTAAGACGATATCCATTACCGAAAAGACCGGTGGACTTGTAGCCATTAAGAATGTTTCCGATTCCGATGATTTAATGATCATCAATAAATCAGGTATCGCCATACGTATGAGTGTAGAGGATTTACGCGTTATGGGTAGGGCTACCCAGGGCGTTAGGTTGATCAACATCAAAGGTAAGGACAGTATTGCCGCGGTGGCAAAAGTGATGAAGGACGATGAGGCTGTGGAAGAAGTCGATATAATGGATATAGAGGTCCAATCCGAAGATGGCACGGCTATTGATAATGATAGTGCAGAAGAGACAGATGATAGTCCTGATGAAACAAAAGAGTAATCAATAAACACTAATATTTTAATTAAATCGAAATGAAGACCAAAATTTTTATACTTGCGGCCATGTCCTTTTCAATGGTGGGATTTGCGCAAAAAACAGAAATCAAAGCCGCAGAAAAGGCCCTCAAAGGGGGAGATGCGGCCAGTGCCAAATCATCTCTTGAGGCTGCAGCCGGCTCAATTTCCGGGGCAGACGCAAAATTGCAGGCCCAATACTATTATTTACGCGGTAAAGTCTATACCGACTTAGCAAAAAAAGGTGATGATACAGCTTTTGAAACAGCGGTTTCCTCCTATCAGAAAGCCGATGAGGTAGAAAAGAGTAGTGGCAAAGTCAAATATGGCAAATTGATTACCCAGGAATTATCTGCCCTTGCGGGTGAAATGGTAAATTCTGCCGTTGCGGATAATAAGGATAAAAAGTTTAAGGAAGCTGGAGAAAAGCTGTATATGAGCTATAAACTCAGCCCTAAGGACACTATTTACCTATATTATGCGGCAAGTAGTGCTGTAAATGGAGGTAATTATGAGCAAGCCTTAACCTATTATAACGAACTTAAGGAAGTTGGTTACGATGGTGGTGGTATTGAATACAAGGCTACCAATGTTGCGACAGGGGAAGAAGAGGTTATGGACAAGGTTCAGAGGGACTTGATGGTAAAGTCAGGTACTTATAAAGACCCTGTAGATGAAAAAGCCCCTTCCAAAAAAGCGGAAATCGTAAAAAATATGGCTTTGATCTATACCCAATTAGGTCAAGATGATAAGGCATTGAATGCCTATAAAGAAGCAAGGGCTAGCAATCCAAAGGATGTTAACCTTATATTGAATGAAGCTAATTTACATTATAAGTTGGGTGATAAGGAAAAATTCAAAGCCTTAATGGCGGAAGCAGCGACTGTTGCTCCTGATAATCCAGATTTACATTATAACATTGGTGTAATCAATATGGAGCAGGGAAATCTTGAAGAAGCGAGGGAATCTTATAGAAAGGCCCTTGAAATCAATCCTGGATATACCAATGCGCAATTGAATTTATCAACCACTTACGTGAATGAGGGAAATGGTTTGATTGATGAGATGAATGCCTTGGGCAACTCTAGGGCCGATATAGCCCGTTACGAAGAGTTGAAGCAACAGAAGGATGATTTGTTCCAGGAAGGTGCCAATGTTTTGGAAGAGGCCTTGAAAACAAACCCAGACAACCAAGGTATCCTTACACAATTGAAGAATATCTACGGAGCTATGGGCGACAATGAAAATTTCATGAGATTAAAAAAACTTTTGGGAGAATAACAAAATCCTTGATAATAGGAAAAAGTCCTGGCAATTTTGTCAGGACTTTTTTTATATGATCTTTTTGATAACCCTCAGTTGATGGGTGTAGGTTTTGGTGTCATTATTGAAAATCCCTGTATGGTCCAATCGGTCTATACGAACCTTTCCATGCACATGAATGATATAATTGTTCTCCATAATGATTCCTACATGGTCAATGATACCTTCATTATTGTCGAAAAAGGCCAAATCCCCAGCCTCACTCTCTTCGATAAAACTTAAGGCAGTGCCCTGGGTAGCCTGCGCTGTAGCATTCCTAAGCAAATGATAGCCATTGATTTTATAGACCATTTGGGTAAAACCAGCGGCATCTATCCCGAATGGTGTTTTTCCGCCCCATAAATAAGGGGTGTTCAAATATTGAAGGGCGGTATTGATTAGGTTTGATTTTTTTTGTTTGGAAGTGATTAAGGCGCCTTCGTGAATGTGGTTCCACTTTGGCTGAAATACAGAACCAAGGACAATCGGTAATAGATTGTTCTTGTCCATTTCGATATAAGAAACCAGGTCAATCGTAAAATGGGGGTATTTGTCCTTGGTTAACTCGTTGTATAGCGTTTCTTCAATGAAGGTAAGTTGCAGGTTTTGAATCCATCCCTCACATTTGTCAAAAGCAGTACGTATCCTACTCCAATGTTTCCGTTGTTCAAGAACCTTGTAATGTTCCCCATACAACAATTGGGATACCATCTCTGCTGTTTCTTCTGCACTGGATCGAATAGGAACAATGCTCAAATGACAAATACCGTACTGCATAGGATTTAATTGCGGTAATAAGTTAGTTTCGCTCTAAAATCATGGCCGAAGCCCCACCACCTCCATTGCAAATAGCGGCAGCACCGATTTTGGCATTGTTTTGTTCCAATATGTTTAATAGGGTTATCAATATCCGTGCTCCGGAACATCCTAACGGATGGCCCAAGGAGACAGCACCACCATTGATGTTTACATTTGAATCGTCCAATCCCAATAGCTTCATATTGGCTAAACCTACTACCGAGAAGGCCTCATTGAATTCAAAATAATCAACGTCATCCAAACCGATTCCGGCTTTGTCCAAAGCTTTTGGTAAGGCTTTGGAAGGGGAAGTGGTAAACCATTCCGGTGCTTGTGCGGCATCGGCATAACTTTTAATGGTAGCTAAGGGAGTAAGGTTCAGTTCGTTGGCCTTTTCCAAGCTCATGACCACTAAGGCTGCCGCACCATCATTGATGGTTGAGGCATTGGCCGCGGTTACCGTTCCATCTTTTGTAAATGCAGGACGAAGCACAGGTATTTTTTCCATTTTCACGTTCTTGAATTCCTCATCCTCGGAGATAATGATTGGTTCCCCTCTTCTTTGGGGTACTTCCACAGGTATGACTTCCTTGGCGAATTTACCCGATTTCCATGCCTCTGCAGATCGTTGGTACGACTTAAGGGCGAAGTTGTCCTGGTCTTCCCTTGTGAATTTGTATTCCTTGGCGCAGGTATCGGCACATACACCCATGGCATTTTGGTCATAGGCATCTACAAGTCCATCTTTTTGCATACCATCGATAAATGTGGTCGGACCAAATTTCACACCTGTTCTAAGGTGTGCATAGTGAGGAATAAGACTCATGTTTTCCATACCACCGGCGACGGCAATCGATATATCGCCCAAGGCGATGGCTTGGGCAGCCAGCATTACCGATTTCATTCCTGAGGCACAGACCTTGTTTACTGTTGTGCATGGTACCGTATTGGGAATACCTGCGAATATCGCTGCCTGTCGGGCAGGTGCCTGGCCTGTTCCGGCCTGTACAACATTGCCCATAAAAACCTCATCGACCTGTTTGGGGTCTAACTTGATTCTTTCCAAGGCGCCCTTAATAGCAATGGCACCTAATTTGGGTGCGGGTATTGTGGATAGGCCACCCATAAAACTTCCGATAGGCGTTCTAACTGCGGAAACTATGACAACATCATGCATATACATAAGTTTTTATAGTTGCGAATTTAATAAATTAAAGTGCAATCAATATCCATGTTGTGGCAAAAGCTCTATTATATTTTCTATTTTTGAGGTTAGATACAAACTATATACCCGATTGTTGGACAGACTATACAAAAACCAATCCGTCATTTATAAATACTTCCTCTACGTTGTATCTATTTTTTGTATTGTCTTCTTTTTTCCCAAGGGAGGTAAATTCAAATATGAGTTTCAGAAAGGTAAACCTTGGCAATATGAGAATTTATATGCCCCTTTTGATTTTTCGGTAAAGAAAACCCAAGAGGAGATTGCCTCGGAAAAGCAAAAGGTCATAGATGACCAAGTGCATTATTATCGTTATGATGAGGCAACTGCCCAGTCGGTATATCAAGAATACGATACTGCCTTTAAAAAGACCTTTGGGTCCGAGGAACATAATCCTGCGGAATTATCACTGTTGAGAAAAGTAGGGGAGAGTATTCTAGACGTTGTCTATGAAAATGGAATCCTACAAAAAACAAATTCCCAAGAAAAGGGGGAACAGGTATATCTTATTAAAAAGAATGAGGCCAATCAAATCAAATTCGATGGTTTGTATCGGATCAGTGATGTTGAGGAGGTCATGGACAGTGTTTTGAAAGCAAGACAATTGAGGCGTTTTTCCAATGCGTATCAGGCGCTTTTCTTTAATTTGATAAAACCCAATGTGACCTATGATGAAGAGTTGTCGCAAAAGGCATTGGACGATGAACTGTCAAAAATATCCCTGACCAGGGGGGCCATTGATGAGGGTAAACTGATTATCGCCAAGGGGGAAGTTGTGGAATCCGATAATTATATAATTCTGGAGTCCTTAAAGGGTGAGTTTGAATCCGAACTTTGGGCTTCCAACAACTACTATTTTATCCTGGGGGGATATACCGTGCTTGTGGCATTGGTGTTGATGATGCTTTTCCTGTTTCTAAAAAAATACAGACGGGATATTTATGAAAATGGGACAAAGGTCACCTTTATATTCATCAATATACTGCTTATGGTATTTGTGACCACGCTGGTGGTAAAATACAACGAAGCTTATGTTTTTGTGGTGCCCTTGTGTATTCTTCCCTTAATTCTTAAAACATTTTTTGATGCAAGGCTAGGATTGTTTGTCCATGTGCTCACGGTGCTTATTTTGGGTTTTGTGGTGCCCAATAGTTTTGAGTACATCTTTATTCAGATTATCGTGGGCATAGTAACCATTCTTACGGTGTCTGAGCTTTATAAGAGGGCGAATCTCTTTATTTCGGTAGGGCAGATCACCTTGATTTATATTGCGGGGTATTTGGCATTCCATATTATCCACGAGGGTAATTTTGATAATATCATCTGGTTGACCTTGGGCTTGTTTCTGTTGAACGGAATGATTACGTTGTTCGTACAACCATTGATTTATATTTATGAAAAGATATTTGGATTGGTTTCGGATGTATCCTTGTTGGAACTGTCCGATACTAATTCGAAACTGTTAAAAGAGCTCTCCAACAAGGCACCCGGGACCTTTAACCATTCCCTACAAGTAGCGAACTTGGCGGAAGCGGCGGCCAATGAGATAGGAGCGAATGCCATGTTGGTGCGTGTGGGGGCCTTATACCATGATATAGGTAAATTGGGTAACCCTACCTATTTTACGGAGAACCAAATTACCAACGCAAATCCACATGATGATTTAGAGCCCAGGGATAGTGCCCGGATTATCATTAACCATGTGATTGAAGGAATTGAAATTGCCAGAAAGAACAATTTACCCGATAGGGTCATAGATTTCATACGTTCGCACCACGGTACCACCTTGGTGTATTATTTTTATTCCAAACAAAAGGAAATAAGCGGAGAAGTGAAGGAAGGGGATTTCAGATATCCAGGGCCTATACCTTTTTCAAAGGAAACGGCAATCCTGATGATGGCGGACTCTGTGGAAGCGGCATCAAAAAGCTTAAAGAACCCTACGTTCAAAGTATTGGATGAATTCGTGGATAAGATTATCGGAGGCCAAATGGCGGCGAATCAATTCTTGAATGCGGACATAACATTTAGGGAGATCGAAACGATTAAAAAAATCTTTAAACATCGGTTGACCAATATCTATCATTTAAGGGTAGAATACCCAGAATAAGGCATTTATGAAATTCATAAAAAAAAAGTACCAAAATAGTTGCTTTTTAGTATTGGAAAAATGTACATTTGCAACCGCTTTACAGCAAAGTTCATTAAAATATATTCAGGAGAGGTGCCGGAGTGGTAACGGAGCAGATTGCTAATCTGTCGACGCGCAAGTGTCGCATGGGTTCGAGTCCCATTCTCTCCGCAATTTTTTTGAAAAGATAACCATATCGGGGTGTAGCGTAGCCCGGTTATCGCGCCGCGTTTGGGACGCGGAGGTCGCAGGTTCGAATCCTGCCACCCCGACGAACCACTTTTCAAGTGGTACTAGAGAGCTGTTAATCTATTGATTAGCAGCTCTTTTCATTTTATATGGTATCAGATGATATCGTTTGATATCCTATAACTGGTGTATGG
>NZ_JABTCF010000008.1 GCF_014596745.1 Maribacter aquimaris | reverse complement strand
GTCATTTCGAAGGAGGCACGACTGAGAAATCGCATTACGGCGAGTAAAAATCCTAAAAAGCTCATTGTAATTGAAAAGCAGGATGTGATTCCTCAATATGCATTCGGAATGACCTCCCAGTCATTTCGCAGGAGGAACGACTGAGAAATCACATTACGGCGAGCAAAAATCTCAAAATAATACATTATAATTAAAAATCAGGATGTGATTTCCCTATACATTCGGAATGACCTCCCAGTCATTTCGAAGGAGGAACGACTGAGAAATCGCATTACGGCGAGTCAAAATCTTTAAAAGCATATTGTAGTTAAAAATCATGATGTGATTCCCCTATACATTCGGAATGACTTCCCCAACATTTCGAAGGAGGCACGACTGAGAAATCGCATTAAGCCAAGATTAGCCACCACCTAATCAATGACGTGTAGCATCCACAAGATTAAAAAGTATGTATTGCACTATTCTGGAATTTATTGCGTTACCCTCTTAAAACAAGCGACAACCAATTTTCAAATGTCATAATTACAGATAAATTATTCAATGTCACTTAATATTCCATTGCTGTATTCATTTCAACGGGTTTTAAGGCACTTTAAATTAAATGATCTGCTTTTTCAAATTCTTTTACGGACATTTGCAGCTTAAAATTTTTAATACATATGGATATCTCCAAACTTGGGTTACATTCAAAACATCACATTTTGGTTACTGGTGGGGCCGGTTTTATTGGCTCGAACCTTTGTGAAGCCCTTGTTGCCAATGGCAATGAAGTTACCTGTTTGGATAATTTTGCGACAGGGAAAAGAGAGAATATAGTCCAATTACAACCATACAGGAATTTCAAGCTTATAGAAGGGGATATTCGGAACATGGAAGATTGCCGAAAGGCTTGCAAGAATATAGACTATGTCTTGCATCAAGCAGCTTTGGGATCTGTTCCAAGATCGATCAACGACCCTATTACGTCCAATGATGTCAATGTTTCCGGTTTTTTAAATATGCTGGTTGCCGCTAGGGACGCCAAAGTAAAGCGCTTTACCTATGCAGCAAGTTCATCGACATACGGGGATTCTAAAAATATGCCCAAAGTAGAGGAAATTATAGGTAAACCTTTATCTCCCTATGCCATTACCAAATATGTGAACGAGTTGTATGCGGATATATTCAGTAAGACCTATGGCTTGGAAACCATTGGCCTCAGGTACTTCAATGTATTTGGGCGCAAACAGGATCCGAATGGCGCCTATGCCGCCGTGATTCCCAAATTCGTGATGCAATTGATGTGTCACGAATCACCGACAATTAATGGGGATGGTACGTATTCCAGGGATTTCACGTATATTGATAATGTTATTGAAATGAACATTCGATCGATGGCCACCACTCATAAAGAAGCTGTTAACACGGTATACAATGTAGCCTATGGGGAGCGAACCGAATTAAATGAATTAGTTAACCTCCTTAAAGAATATTTAAGTGTTTTTGATGGAAGAATCAAAAACATACCTATTCTATATGGTCCTGGTCGGCAAGGGGACGTCCCCCATAGCCTAGCCTCCATTGAAAAAGCGAAATTAATGATGGGCTACGACCCACAATTCGATATAAAAACTGGATTAAAAGAAGCAGTATCTTGGTACTGGAATAACTTAAAATAAAAAAAATGAATTTAACGGTAATCGGAACTGGTTATGTTGGTTTGGTAAGTGGCACTTGTTTTGCTGAAATGGGTAATAGGGTCACCTGTATTGATGTAGATGAGAAAAAAATAAAGGGTTTAAAGGAGGGAATTATTCCTATATATGAACCTGGTCTTGAAGCCATGGTAAAACGAAACATTGAAGGCGAAACCCTTCATTTCAGTACTGATTTAGGCGAACATCTTAAGAAATGTGATATTGCCTTTATTGCTGTGGGCACTCCCATGGGAGATGATGGTTCTGCCGATTTACAATACGTACTACAAGTCGCCAAGGAAATTGGACAACATATGCAACATTCCTTGATTATAGTTGATAAATCGACGGTTCCTGTGGGTACAGCCGATAAAGTACGGCAAGCGATCCAGAATGAACTGGAAAAAAGAAAACTGAATATTGAATTTCACGTGGTATCCAATCCTGAATTTTTAAAGGAAGGCGACGCTATCAGTGATTTTATGAAACCTGATCGCGTAGTGGTGGGTTCCGATGATGAATCAGCCACTAAAAAAATGCGCACCCTATACAGTCCTTTCTTTAGAAGCAGTATGGATCGATTGATTACGATGGATGTACGTTCGGCTGAAATGACGAAATATGTCGCCAATGCCATGTTGGCCACCAAAATATCCTTTATGAATGAAGTGGCCAATATATGCGAATTGGTCGGGGCCGATGTCAACAAAGTGCGTATCGGTATAGGCTCCGATAGTCGCATTGGTTATAGTTTTATCTATCCCGGAAGTGGGTATGGTGGATCTTGTTTTCCCAAAGATGTAAAAGCCCTAAAAAGAACGGCCCAGGAACATGGTTATACCGCTGATTTGATCAGTGCTGTGGAAGATGTTAACGACCGACAGAAAATGGTTATCGCCAAGAAAGTAGTAGATCGTTTTGGAGCAGACCTTACGGGCAAAACATTTGCCATATGGGGCTTGGCCTTTAAACCGCAAACAGATGATATGCGTGAAGCACCTGCCATATATATTATTAAGGATTTAGTAGAGCGAGGTGCGAAAGTCCAAGCTTATGATCCCAAAGCTATGGATGAAGCACAACATTTTTACTTAAAAGATCTTCCTGCTGTCTCCTACTACCATTCAAAATACGAAACCCTACAGGGTGCCGATGCCATGATTCTATTGACCGAATGGAAGGAGTTCAGATCACCTGATTTTGAGGAATTGAAACAACAGCTCAATACCCCTATCGTATTTGATGGTCGTAATCAATACAATGATCAAATGATGCAAGATCTTGGTTTTGAATATTTTCAAATTGGAAAGAAATGATTGGATTATGAACGAACCCAAAATCGGGGTAATCGGTCTGGGGTATGTAGGCTTACCCCTAGCACGCTTGTTTGCCACCCAATACCCTGTCATTGGTTTTGACATTAATCAAAATCGGATTTCCGAATTGCAATCCGGAAAAGATTGCACTCTGGAAATTGATGACACCCTTTTGACCCAAGTATTACGACAAGGTCCAGAGATGGCATCCGGACTATTTTGCACCCATAAAATAGATGACCTTCTAGATTGCAATTTTTATATCATTACGGTCCCTACCCCTGTTGACAGTACCCATCGCCCGGTATTGACCCCGTTGTACAAAGCCAGTGAGACCGTGGGCAGGGCATTGAAAAAAGGAGACATCGTAATTTATGAATCCACCGTTTATCCGGGGGCCACGGAAGAAGAATGTGTCCCTGTCCTTGAAAAAACAAGTGGTTTGATTTATAATGAAGATTTTTTTGTGGGTTATTCACCAGAACGTATCAATCCGGGCGATAAGGAACATACTATTGATAAAATCCTTAAAGTAACCTCTGGTTCAACCCCGGAAACAGCCAGAATAATAGATCGATTATACGCTTCGGTCATCACGGCAGGCACCCATCTTGCCCCCTCTATAAAGGTAGCAGAAGCTGCAAAGGTTATCGAGAATTCCCAACGGGATATCAATATTGCTTTTGTCAATGAACTGGCCAAAATATTCAATTTGATGCACATTGATACGCATGCAGTGTTGGAAGCGGCCGGTACCAAATGGAATTTTCTTCCCTTTAAACCAGGATTGGTCGGTGGACATTGTATCGGGGTTGACCCTTATTATTTGGCTCAGAAAGCCCAGGAATACGGTTATCATCCAGAAATTATATTGACAGGCCGGAGAATGAACGATGGAATGGGTCATTATATCGCCTCGGAAGTGGTGAAATTGATGGTCCAAAAAGACATTAAGGTCAAAGGTTCTAAAATATTGGTCTTGGGCATCACCTTTAAGGAAAATTGTCCGGACGTCCGAAATACCAAAGCTGTGGATCTGATAACCAACTTAAAAAGTTACGGGGCCGAAGTAACGGTATACGACCCTTGGGCGTCCCCAGAAGCGGTTAAATTGGAATACGACTTGACCTCCACCAAAGAAAAACCTAGTGACATCTATGACGCTGTCGTACTTACGGTTGCCCATTCGGAATTCTTAAATCTGAATCTTAGGAGTATGCTGACCCAATATGGGGTGCTCTATGATGTCAAGGGTATAGTTAAGGAACGTGTTGACGCCAGGCTTTGATCCCTATATTCATTCTTAAATGGATATCTCTTGTATTAACGAAAATCACTCTTTAATATTAAATTTATTCTGCTTATAGTATCCATGAAAAATAGATTATCCGTTGTTTGGACCATCTTAACGATATACTCTTCGTTTCATCCCAGATATTCTTTACATGCCTATAAATTACCCTAATTTTGGCCGTGGACTAAAGAATGGACGATAGTGCCCAGAAAACAACAAAATAAAATCAAAAATATTTTACTTTTATGGAATCACAAACATAAACCCCGCTACTTAAAGGAGTATCAGTTTTATAGTGATTCCTTGATTTCTAAAATTCGCACGTTCCCATTACAATATTCCGGCAGTAAGCAAGTTAATGTTTTTGAGAATCAAATGAACCTTATAAAACCAAGGAAAAAAGAAAAAAGATTATACGATGAAAAGTATAACCGGAATGTATTATTTTCACAAAATAAGGTTTTCAATATTCTGTACAAATTGACTATCTCAAAAAGTGTCATAGACAATAAGTTCTCCCAAAGCATATTATACCAATACAATCCATATTCTATTATTGAAAATATGGCGAAAGTATCGACAACACAATTAATTTAAATCAGAATACGATAATTAGATGCTCTTTAACTCCCTTGACTTTGCGATTTTCCTTCCAATTGTTTTCGTACTCTATTGGTTTGTGACCAACAAAAACCTGAAGCTTCAGAATCTACTGATCGTAGTTGCCAGTTACGTTTTTTATGGTTGGTGGGACTGGAGGTTCCTTTCGTTGATTCTTTTTAGCACCATTGTCGATTATACCGTCGGAAGAAAATTAAGGACAACAGAAGACCAAAGCAAAAGAAAAATCCTATTATGGACGAGTATTTTGGTAAACCTCGGATTTTTAGGATTTTTTAAATACTATAATTTTTTCCTGGACAATTTTATTGCCGCTTTTTCCTTTTTTGGGAAAGAGATAACCGTCAACTCCTTAAACATAATACTACCTGTTGGCATAAGTTTTTACACTTTTCAGACATTGAGCTACACCATAGATGTCTATAAACGTAAACTTGAGCCCACAAAGGATTTTATAGCTTTTTCCGCTTTTGTCAGCTTCTTTCCCCAATTGGTGGCAGGACCAATCGAAAGGGCAACGCACCTGCTCCCTCAATTTTATAAAAAAAGAACCTTCGATTACGCCAAAGCGGTTGATGGCATGCGTCAAATTTTATGGGGATTGTTCAAAAAAGTGGTCATTGCGGATAACTGTGCTGAATTTGCCAATCAAATATTCAACAATTCAGCCGATATGAACGGAAGTACCCTGGTCCTGGGAGCGATCTTTTTCACCTTCCAGATCTATGGTGATTTTTCAGGATATTCCGATATAGCCATAGGGACATCCCGATTATTCGGATTTGACTTAATGCAGAATTTCAACTTCCCCTACTTTTCTAGGGATATCGCGGAATTTTGGAGACGATGGCATATTTCGCTCTCCACTTGGTTTAGGGATTATCTATACATTCCTTTAGGTGGCAGTCGGGGTGGTACTTGGATGAAGGTCAGGAACACTTTCATTATTTTTATCGTCAGTGGTTTTTGGCACGGTGCAAACTGGACCTTCATTGTCTGGGGAGCTTTGAATGCCATATATTTCCTTCCCCTGCTTTTGACCAACAATAACCGCAACAATTTGGAGACCGTGGCCCAAGGAAGATACCTACCCGGTATCAAAGAATTTTCCCTTATGGTATTGACCTTTGGACTGACCGTTTTTGCATGGATATTTTTCAGGGCGGAGAATATTGGTCATGCCATGGCCTACATCTCGGAAATATTTTCCTCTTCTTTATTTGAAATTCCCAATTTTGCTCAAAAAGGAGATGCTTTGACCGTCTTAAAGCTTATTTGTTTGTTTATACTCATCGAATGGATTGGACGGGAGGGGCAATATGCAATTGAAAAAATTGGATTGAAATGGAATCGTATAATGAGACATTTGATGTACTATTCAATAATTTTACTGATTATTTGGTTTGGCGGCAATGAACAACAGTT
This sequence comes from Maribacter aquimaris, assembly GCF_014596745.1. GTDB lineage: Bacteria > Bacteroidota > Bacteroidia > Flavobacteriales > Flavobacteriaceae > Maribacter_A > Maribacter_A aquimaris. Next base: position 226,755 of record NZ_JABTCF010000008.1, on the reverse strand, counting down.
TATTTATTTCCAATTTTAGCCTATGAAAAGATTTATTCGTAATATACTAGTATTCATCCTACCCGTAATTATTCTGACCTTATTGGTTATTTGGTTGGATTTTTTCAAAGTATTTGGGTTTCAGGATTATTATGCGACCCAGACCATTGGTTTGAATCGTGAAATGATCACGACCAAAACATTCAATCATTACAGGGAAGAAGAGAACTTTGATTCCTTTATTTTTGGAAGTTCAAGGTCACAAGCCTATAAATGCGAAAATTGGGCACCCTATTTACCAGAGAACTCCAAACCTTTTCATTTTGATGCTTCGGGTGAGGGCATATGGGGGATTTCAAAAAAAATAGAATACATAGATGAACTTGGGGATACCATTAAAAATGCTTTGGTATTGATTGACAGGGATGTCTTAAGGATAACCGACATACGGGATGGACACTTATTCATTTCCATGCCCTGTGTTTCAAAACAATCAGAAGTTGATTATTACGGCGCTTTTTTAAAGGCGTCCTTAAATCCGAAATTCTTGATATCCTATTTGGATTATACGATATTCAAAACCCATAGAGGCTATATGGGCCCTTTGATCAACCCTAACAAATTTGGCCATACGGTTAACGATAAAAATGGTGATATTTGGTATGGTGTTAATAAGGAAATCAAAGAGGACTCTTTGGGCTATTACAACAAGCAGCTGAACAAAGGTGTATTTTACGAAAGACCAGTGGCAGAACCTATTAAATGTGCAGTTACAGAAAAGGAAATAACCCAATTGAACAGTATAAAAGCGATATTCAACAAACACAATACCAATTACAAGATTGTTATTGGCCCAACATACGATCAAGTACCAATGGAAGAAGAACAATTGAAATTGTTGCAACAGATATTCGGGAAAGAAAATATTTATGATTTTTCAGGAAAGAATGTTTTTTCAGAACCGATTTCCAATTTTTATGAATCCGTTCATTACAAACCACATGTCGCGAATAAAATTATGGAATTGGTATATAAAAGCAATTAATTTATAAACTTTGAATTGACGAAGTTTACAATTAAAACCAACAATTAAACAGTCTATTATACTTTGTTATATGAAAAGCCTTTAAGATCATCTTCCTATGTTATTTGAAAATACTATATTGCCAAAAAATGCCCTATGTTTAATTCTCTGTTTTAATTCCCTTCTGTCGTCGTCTTCCAAAAATTAGCACTGAATGTATTTGTCAATAATTAACACCCTCAGAATTACACTACAAAATCAGTCAAAATGAATATCCAGCTTTTAAACAGACTCAGACCTTTCATAGGCTTTTTATTGATGGCGACCATTGTCTTGTATTATGCCGGACTGCATTGGGGCCTTCAGTCATTGGGCTTCGGTATTTTATTTCCTTTAACATTCGTTATTACATTAGCCATAGACAAATCGGCATCAATATTCCAAAGGCAAGAGATGTTATTGTTTTTGCTTTTTTTAATATTTTCATTTGTAGCGGTCTTTTATCCCAACATTGATTTTGAAAAATTCAATTTTACCATTACGAAAATCCTAGCGGCCTTTATGGGGGCCTACATCGGTATTGGTCTTTGTAATAAATTGGATTTGGAGGATTACTTTCATATTGCCTATATTTTGGTCCTCATCTTAATAATATTCGCCGAGTACAGCTTGGGTACTTTTAATCCCGTTACCTTCTATGCGCCTTCTGCAGCTCGCAGTGATTTTTTATACAATGCCAATTATTATTCTTATATAGCACTTTTTGCCAATTTTTCTGTTTTTAGGTTGCACCTCAAATACAGGAATACGTGGACGCTCGGGGGATTGATTGTAATACCTATCTTAGCAATAGCCATTTCCTTTACCACCCAATCAAGATCTGGTTTGATTTTTATTATCCTTATTAATGCCTTGTTCTGGTTTTGGGTCAATAAAACTAAAATCAGGAACCCTATCTATGCCATCTTCCGAAAGGTACTAATGTTTCTGATTTCTCTTGCCTTTGTATTACAATTCATAAATATCTATACTAATTCAAGTATTGAAAACCGTATGTCTTCCACCTCTAATGAGGAGTCACGAGGGCAACTTATCAAAAGGGGGATTGAGGTTTTCTTAGACCATCCAATTACCGGTGTGGGTGCGGGCAATTTTATTAATTATAGCCCAACCCGACATATGACGCATAACAATTATACAGAAGCCTTAGTGGAACATGGTTTTTTTATTGGATTATTGATAATCGCCGTCTTTTTTCTGCCTTTCTTTAAGTCCTTTAGATTGTATTTGACAAACAAATCGAACCCGGAATACAAATTAAGTCTGTTGTTCTTTTTTATTTTTTTGCTCTTTAACAACATCTATGTTTTTTACCGGGCAAGTAATTCCATGATGTTCTTTTTCCTTATGATAGGCATACACTATAAGTTATTGGAGACAAAAAATCAGGAATAGTAATCCTCTTTTCATTTATCTAAGTTGCTCTACTTTGGACTGGGACCGTGCTCAAACAATATCTATTCGATGGATTTTTATACTATTTAAAAAAACAGGAGGGCCTTTCTTTTAAGAAAGACCACACAACAATTAAAAAATATCTTGAGAGGTACTTGATTAGAGGCATGGAACCTTTTTTCTGTCAAATAGTAACTTTTCTAAACAACTACAGACTTAAATTGATGAAATAATCAATCAATAATCCTATATTTTATTTCCGGATTATAGACACCCCTTCCCTATAAACCAAACTGTGTCCAACATATTAATTAATTTCCATCTTAATAATTCTTACTACAATTGTTAAAAAAAGAGGTAGTTCATCGAATAAACCATCGACAAAAATCCAAGTCACGGTATTCGTCCGTATTAGGATTAATACAAAAGATGCATTTCATCGAAAATAACATGAATTTCATCGGACTATATTAAATTTTAAATAGATTTGTTAAACCCAAATGATAATTGTTATCGCACTTAATCCCAAATTACCCATGAATTTTAAAACACTAGCCCCACTAAAAGTGTTCCTACTTAGCATTTTTATTGTTTCCCAATTTTCCTGTTCCAAGGATTCCGACCTAATAACGGACTATGTTCTGTCTGAAACCCAAAACACCTTGGATTTAAGTGAACTCATTCTTGACGATACCTTTTTCATTAACTCAAGAGAAAGTATCACCCTGGATGTCTTAGCCAATGATGGCTTCGAAAATGTAGAAAACGTAATCATTACGGAAACATCAGAGCCTGAAAACGGCACGGTTGTTATTAATACGGACAACACCCTCACCTACACACCGGAAACAACCACCAGCACGTCTGCAGAAACGACCCCTGACACTCCCATAGAAACCACTCCTGAGACGACTGAGGAAATTGAAGACACCTTTACCTATACAACCGAGGTGGTCAATGAAGATGAAACCGTATCCACAGGAACCGGAAATGTAACGGTTACTTCTGAAAATAAAGCGCCCATTACCGGTGACAACGTATATTATGTTACAATAACTGGAAAAGCTAACAATAATGGTCGATCGGAGGCAACGGCTTGGAGTATTCAACATGCCTTCGCTACTGCAGTTGCAGGTGATGTCGTCTATGTAAAAGCCGGGAATTATGCTTCAGTGAATATAACTTCTAAAAGAAGTGGAACAAGTGGCAACCCGATCAAGTTTATCGGTTACAATACTACCCCTGGTGATATTACCGCCACCAATGGGCCAACATATACAAAAGACGATTGGTTGGAAAATGGACAAGATTTACCCGATAATATAATGCCTCACTTGGAAGCTAATCCAATAAATCAAATCCCTGAAAGTGCAGATAGGGGATTTGTCATTAACCATTCACACATTGAACTTCACAATTTTATGTTGAGTGAATATAGAGTTGGCATTCAGGTATCTTCTAGTAATGTTATTTTAGACAACATTATAGGGTTTCAATTTGGCAACTGGTCTCGTAATAGTAATTGCTGGAATAATGCTGGTGTATATGGATGTGATAATGGTACAGGTTATGGAATTTACACCACCAAAGCTAATAATGTTAACATTTCAAATACATTGATAATAGATGCAGGATTAGCTGCCTATTTTCCAACCTTTTCGGAGAACATAAATATTTCATGGTCCGAAGCATATGCTTATAATGGAGGTAATGGCTCGGATTATTTGTTCGATTACTTCAATACTTCCAATTCGTCTATAACTGATTGTTATGCAGAAAGAACTTACAAGGATGAAGTTAATCATCGTTCTAGGGCATTAATCTTTCAAGCTGCCTCAGACAATAATATTTTGGAAAGATTTAAAGCTAAAAATGCCAGAATTCAAGTCGAAAATTCGAGAAACAATGTATTAAGGGATGTATATTCTGAAGGTGCTCAAGGTCTTATGAATAGTGGCGGCCTTCAATTATTTGGGCAATCAGATAATAATTTATTCATTAATTGGGAAATGACAGGAGAAGGAATTCAATTCCTTGGTATTACTGGAGCAGAAAACCAAAGAACCCCTCATACCTCGTCTGGTGATAATAATTATTTTATCAACTTTATTATTCGGGATTTACCTGCTTTTAATGGAAATGCGTTAGTCAGTTTTCATAGATTGGATGCCGCGGGTACGAATTTAACGGGTGGCACTAATTATATTATAGGTTTGACTGCGGATAATTTTCCTTGGATAATAAACGCTAACAGAGCTGGAACTATCCATTTTTACAATTCATCATTTAGCAATGGAACGAAAGCAACCATCGATACATACTATTCCGGTTATAATAATGCTACAGGTTCATATAAAGCAACTTTCACCAACTGTAATGATTACAACAATGCCTTTCCTGCTATTGCAGGCACTAATATAACGACGAATAATCCTTCTTTTAAAAATATCGCCGACAATGATTTCTCCTTACAACCAAATAGTCCTTTAAAAGATATAGGTATGGACGGTAGTACATTAAAAACGGAAGCCGCTTATGATATCTTAGGCAAAGCTAGAGGATCCAATGGAGGATATGATATAGGAGCCTACGAATATTAATATACTCAAAAAGTAATTATTATTTGAGTTAACAACAAAGTTGTATTCAAACCATAATTGGTTACCACAAAAGAATTACAAAAGGATACCTAGATTATTTTGGGTATCCTATTTTTTTTTAATGAGATTGTGTGAAAATAATATGGTTTACATTGACACGATGATACCGTCCCATGAAACACCTTATGTTATTAATCACTTGGAGTTACATGATTAGATGAAAAGTGGACCATTTTCAATATTATCTACTTGATTATTTCTCATTGATGTTCATTTTAATTTCTTGTAGAATTCCTAAAATTGTTAAAATCTACATAATGAAAAGTATGAAGATAGATATTACCTCCACCTTTGTTTACTTATTCATCTTATTATGGTTGAAATTCAATGAAACTGCAAAATTTCAGTTGCTAAAATCGTCTACTTTTTTTGCTTACAAATCACATTGAATGATATAGATCTTGCGAAGCCCCTTTAAGATATTTTTTTAATAAAAAAGTATTCGCTATAATACTTCCCTAGAAACCTCGAATCAAATTTGGTTCACATTCAAACATACTTTTATATATCTTATATTTAACCATTATAACAAATTACCTTTTAGTTATAATATAAAAACTATAATAAGGCACTTTTTTATAACAATCAACGTTTCTGAAGTATTAACTTAGAATTCTAAAACTTTGAACTTGTGAATAGAAATTTACCAAATATTGCCTTCTTATTGGGAAGTACATGTTCTCATGGAGGTATTGAAAGGGTCACATCACTTTTAGCCAGTACATTTGCCGAAAAAGCAATAGCAGAAATACATGCCGTGGCATTTCAACCTAGAGATCGTGAACAAGTGTATGAATGGAGTGAAAAAGTTACTTTCTTCGAGCTCATGAAAGAAAGGAAATCCATGAAATCCGGTATTTTTAAAGCTGTCCCTAAATTAAGAAAATATCTTAAAAATAATAGCATTGATATACTTATCGTTTGTGGTCATTTATGTTGCCCTTTAGGTGGCTTTTCCGTTTTGGGAACAAATACAAAGATGATTTATTGGTCCCATTCAAGTTATTACGGGGAGGTGAATCATTTTAAAAGAATAAATGAACATATAGGGGCAATTTGTTCTAAAGTAGTTATTTCTTTAACAAAGGCTGATAAACTTAATTATCGAAAAAAAACATTGGCAAAAAAGGTAACTCAAATATACAATCCCATTGATGAAAACCTATTTCTAAAAAGTTCCCCTTACAATCCAAATACCAATAAAATTATCAGTGTAGGCCGATTAGATCATCCAAAAAATTTCGAAAGCTATTTATTGGAGGTTGCCCAAATGGTGTTATCTAAAAACCCGGAATATACTTGGCATATTTATGGCAAAGGTAGTTTACATGATCTTATCAAGGAAAATATTGATAAACTTGGTTTAACTGGGAAAGTAATTCTTGAAGGTAATGTTACTGATTTATATGAGCAGTATTCCAAATATTCCCTTATGGTGATGACCTCTTCATATGAAGGATTCCCCATGAGTTTATTGGAAGGGATGGTCAATAAACTACCATTGGTCAGTTTTGATATTCAGACCGGACCTAATGAAATAATACAAAACGACAAGAGTGGATTTTTAATAGTTCCTTACGATCGCCCCAATATGGCAAAAAAAATACAAGAGTTGATTGATTGTCAAGATCTGCGGATTAATTTTTCAAGGGCTAGTGAAATATTGATCAATCAATATAAAATGGACACTGTCTTAAAAAAATGGACGAAATTATTAAACAACTTAATCGATAATTAAATTTAAAACTACATTGCCCCCTTTCTTGGGATTATTTATTTAATTTCCATAAAACTAAATGATTGATAAGCTTCATTTAAATTTAAATTAACTCTAATACTTCAATTTGTCGGAGGTTATATTTTTTTTATATCCTTAACTAATCTAGTTCATTTCACCGAATAAAATGTAGAACACCTCAAAAATATGTATGCCAATTAAAATATTGAATATACTTTTATAACTTAATTCTAAAAAAACACCCCTTGTCTTAGAAAAATGCATTTAAAATATCTACCTTATTATTACTATGGTTTTCTTCCATTCGAAGAACTAAATTTTGACTTAATCTTTATTAAATACTTTAATACCTTTAAATGAGTTATATTAAATCTATTTTCTCAATCAAAAAAGTAACGCATAAAGCGGTATCGTTTTTCGCATATTGGGATACTGCCTCTTCTTTTACTAAGTTTTCGGAAATAAGGTGGTTTGCCAAATTACATCATTCACATATTGGGAAGTATACGCGTGTTAATGCTTTTTGTCAATTCGCATGGGTTACCATAGGTAACTTTTCTGCTATCGGAAAGAATACTGTAATGGGTCTAGGCAGACATCCACTAAATTACGCCTCTACCCAGTCTATTTTTTACAAAAACAACAACATGAAGAACGATTGGGTAAGGGAAATTGATTTCGAGGAGGCCTTACCTATAAGTGTTGGAAATGATGTTTGGGTAGGACGAAATTGTACGGTAATGGATGGAGTTACCATTGGTGACGGAGCTGTGATTGCCACTGGTGCCATAGTTACAAAAGACGTCCCACCCTATGCTATAGCTGGAGGAGTACCTGCAAAGGTAATAAAATATAGATTTAGTAAAGATATCATTGATCGTTTATTGGAAATAAAATGGTGGGATTTCAGTGATGATGAAATTCAAAAAAACATTGATTTTTTTAGAGAACCAGAAATTGATTTAAACATCTTGGAAAAATATTTTCCTAAGGAGATTAAATAAACATAATATCTTGACTATTAAATTAAACCAACCTACCAAACATGACTTATAAAATTGCCATGATTCCTATGATATCCCCATTATATCGTCTTTACGTATGGGATAATATGAATAGTCTAGAAAACCTTGATTTTACTTTCTACCTAGAATCAGAAAACACACATAGTAATATTGAGTATATACCATTGGAAACACTCAATGAGAAATTCAAGTGGATAGAAATTAAGAATGTATTTTTTAAAAAAGAATTTTATTGGCAAAAAAAAGTATTTAACTCTATATTCAAAGAGTATGATGCCATTATTTTTAGTGGAAATCCAAGGGGAATGAGCACTTGGATTACTAGTATATTAGCAAGGATATTGGGAAAGAAAGTATATTTTTGGACACATGGTATGTATGGTAAAGAAGGGAAAATTGAAATGTTTATCAAGAAACTCTTTTTTTCTATTCCAAATGGTATTTTTTTATATGAAAACCATTCTAAGCAGATATTACAATCACAAGGAATAAACAAAAACAATTTACATGTGATTTATAATTCCTTGGATTATGATTTTCACAAAGAACAAAGGAATAAAAAAATAGAAAAAGGGGTGTTCAAGAAACACTTTAATAATGATTCCCCAGTATTACTGTTCATTGGTCGGTTAACCCCACAAAAAAAACTAAATCAATTATTCGAAGCCATTAAACTAATTGAAAGTGATACTCAAAAATTTAATGTAGTACTGATTGGGGATGGGGAGGAAATGGATAATTTAAAAACTCTTTCAAGTAGCATTAAATCCCAAACATGGTTCTATGGTTCCTGTTATGATGAATCTATTTTATCGGATTTAATATTTGAATCAGATTTATGTATATCACCAGGAAATGTCGGTTTAACAGTAATTCATTGTTTTAGTTATGGAACCCCTGTAATTACCCATGGTAATTTCGCATATCAAATGCCCGAGGCAGAGGCCATTATTCCAGGCAAAAATGGTGATTACTTTGAAATGGATTCAATAAAAGATTTAGGCGAAAAAATCCATAAATGGTTCGACCCGAATAACACTAAGAATAGGAATGAAATCAGGAAAAATTGCTATAAAGTAATAGATGAAAAATATAATCCCTACTATCAATCAAATTTAATAGAAACAGTTTTACAACGTGATTTAAATTGACAAAGAAATCACAAAAACAGAGTTAATATAAAATAAATCAAGGTCTATCATGTTCAAAAACAAAACACTACTCATTACAGGCGGTACTGGTTCCTTTGGGAACGCGGTGTTAAACCGGTTTTTAGAAACCAATATAAAGGAAATACGCATTTTTAGTCGGGATGAAAAAAAACAGGACGATATGCGAAACCAACTCAAAAATGAGAAGGTGAAGTTTTATATTGGTGATGTACGTGATTATAACAGTATCGACAAAGCCATGCGCGGCGTTGATTATGTGTTTCATGCTGCAGCCCTTAAACAAGTACCTTCGTGTGAGTTTTTCCCCATAGAAGCCGCAAAAACCAATGTGTTCGGCACCCAAAACACCATTGATGCCGCAGTCGCCAATGGCGTAAAACGCATTATTTGCCTTAGTACCGATAAGGCCGCTTATCCTATTAACGCCATGGGAATCAGCAAGGCTTTAATGGAAAAAGTGGCAGTGGCAGCTTCACGAAATATCCAGGATGATAATACCATTGTATGCTTAACGCGTTATGGGAATGTCATGGCTTCCAGGGGTTCGGTCATCCCTTTATTTGTAAAGCAAATCGAAGAGAAAACACCCCTAACCGTAACCGACCCCAATATGACCCGTTTTCTGATGTCTTTGGAAGATGCTGTGGATTTAGTGCTTTTTGCTTTTAAACATGGGAACCAAGGCGATCTTTTCGTCAACAAGGCCCCTGCCAGTACCATTGGCGATTTGGCCAAAGCCGTTAAAAGTATTTTTAATGCGGATAATGAGATCAAGGTCATTGGCACCCGACATGGTGAAAAGTTGTATGAAACCCTGTGTACCAGGGAAGAAATGCAAAAAGCCGAGGATATGGGGGAATTTTACAGAATACCCGCAGATAATCGCGATCTGAATTACAGTCGATATTTCTCGGAAGGGGAAACGGATATCAGTATTATTGCCGATTACCACTCACACAATACGACCCAACTTACGGATGAAGAGTTAAAACAAACACTGTTAAACCTCGACTACATTAAAGAAAATCTTTAAATGGTTTACCATAAACTGATTTCCGGAGCAACATTTACAGATGAAAGGGGACAACTGAACTTTTTCAATGCTTTTGATATGGCGTCGATTGTCAGGGTCTATGAGATAAAACATGACAATATTGATATCATAAGGGCATGGCAGGCGCATAAAAATGAAATGAAATGGTTCTATTGCCATACGGGGGCTTTTGTAATGCAACTTATAGAAATAGATGATTTTAAGCAGCCGTCGGCCCTGTTGAAACCTAAAAGAATTGTTTTGGAAGCTAAAAACCCCACGATATTGGAATTATCCGGAGGGTATGCTACCGGGTTCAAGGCCATTGAAGAAGGTTCGACCTTACAGGTATTTTCCGATTTCAGCCTGAATGAATCAAAAAACGATGATTTTCGTTACCCTATCGAAAAATGGGAGGCAGAATGGTAATTGCTAATTAAAATGTAGTTCTTTGTAGCTTGATCTGTAAATTATTTCATAAATGAAGAAGAAAATTGGTATAACCGGACAAGCTGGTTTTGTGGGAAACCACCTCTACACTACCCTCTCACTGGATGAATCAGTAAGCTTGGTTCCTTTTGAAAGAGCTTTCTTTACAGATAGTGTCAAATTGGAGGAATTTGTAGCACAATGTGATGTTATTGTTCACCTTGCTGCCATGAATAGGCATGAGGACCCTAAAGTCATATATGACACTAACTTGGAATTAGTTTCTAAACTACTGCAGGCCTGCACGAATCAGGATGTCCGGCCACACATTTTGTTTTCTTCTTCTTCTCAGGAAGAACGTGACAATCTATACGGAAAGTCCAAAAAAGAAGGTAAACAATTATTTATGGATTGGGCTGCCAAAAATGGAGGGGAATTCACTTCATTGACGATTCCCAATGTATTTGGACCCTTTGGAAAGCCAAATTACAATTCGGTAGTAGCTACATTTTGCCATAAAGTAGCCCGCAATGAAGAACCGACCATTATCAATGATGGAGAGGTAGGTCTCATATACATTAACGAATTGGTCCAGATTTTTATAGATGCGATGAATCAGAAGGCGAAGGCAACCAATATCGGTATAAACAGCAATAAGGTAGATATTGCCCCAACCTACACGAAAAAGGTTTCGGAAATCCTGTCCCTATTGTTTGATTATAAGAAAAACTACATGGAGAATGGTGTCTTTCCCAACTTGGAGGATGCCTTTGAAAAAGCATTGTTCAATACATTTCGATGTTACGTTCCCGAAAGCCATTACCCTGTTAAATATACCAAGCACACCGATAATCGCGGAAGTTTTGTGGAAATTGCTCGCACCCAAACCAGTGGACAATTTTCATACTCCACAACGGTCCCTGGAATAACAAGAGGCAACCACTTTCATACACGAAAAGCAGAGCGTTTTGCCGTTATCAGTGGAAAAGCATTGATTCAATTACGAAAAATAGGTACAGACAAAGTCATTGACTATTATCTAGATGGCAATGAACCTGCCTATGTAGATATGCCGATTTGGTATACCCACAATATCAAGAATATCGGGGAGGAAGAATTGATTACCTTGTTTTGGATCAATGAACCTTATGATCCAGAAGATGCGGATACCTATTTTGAAAATGTTTAATATATAACTAACCATAAATCCATTACTTTGAAGAAGTTAAAAGTTGTAACTGTTGTAGGAACACGACCCGAAATAATACGCCTTGCCTGTGTTTTAAATGCCTTGGATGCCAATGAGGCCATTGACCATACTTTGGTGCATACCGGGCAAAATTATGACTACGAACTCAATGAGATCTTTTTTGATGATCTAGGGATTCGTAAGCCAGACCATTTCCTGAATGCAGCAGGCAGCAATGCAACGGAGACTGTTGGAAATATCTTGATTAAGATCGACCCTATTTTGGAGCAAATTAATCCGGATGCCTTTATGGTCCTTGGTGACACCAATTCATGCTTATGTGCCATTCCTGCTAAAAAAAGGAAAATTCCGGTATTTCATATGGAAGCAGGTAACCGATGTTTTGATCAACGGGTCCCTGAGGAAACCAATAGAAAAATCGTCGATCATATTGCCGATATAAATATGACCTATAGTGATATTGCCCGGGAATATCTTCTTAGGGAAGGGTTGCCGGCTGATCAGATTATCAAGACAGGAAGTCCTATGTTCGAAGTATTGTCCAAATTCAAAGCGAAAATCGAAGCCTCTGATGTACTTGAAAAATTAAACCTTGAAAAAGGAAAGTTCTTTGTGGTATCCTCCCATAGGGAAGAAAACATTAGCAATCCTAAAAATTTCGAAGGGCTTATCAATTCTATGAACCAAATTGCGGAGAAGTATGATTATCCAGTAATCGTTTCCACCCATCCACGGACCCGGAATATGTTGAATACCAAAAACATTAAAGCCCATAAAAATATTCAATTTTTAAAACCTTTGGGTTTTTCGGACTACAATGCCCTACAATACCATTCATTTGCAGTTTTGTCCGATAGTGGGACTATATCGGAAGAATCCTCTATTTTGAATTTTAGGGCCCTAAATATCAGGGAAGCCCATGAACGGCCAGAAGCCATGGAGGAGGCCTCTGTAATGATGGTAGGGATGAATTCTGAACGAATCATGCAAGCATTGGCTGCATTGGAAGTCCAAGATAGAAATCCGAATCGAAATTTTAGGCCCGTAAGTGATTATTCAATGCCTAATGTGAGCGAAAAAGTGGTGCGAATCATTATCTCCTATGTAGATTATATAAATAGAGTTGTTTGGTCCAAAAATTAAGATGAAGGTACTTTTTATTTCTCAATATTTTTATCCAGAGGTTTTTAAAGGGAATGAAATTGTTTTTGATTTTGCCCAAAAAGGCTATGATATAACTGTTCTTACCGGAAAACCCAATTACCCTAAAGGAGAATTTTATGAGGGTTATAGTTTTTTTGGAAAAAAAGAAGAAACAATCAAAGGAGTTAAAATCATTAGAACGCCTCTTTTTCCCCGAAAAAGCGGAAAATCCATTCCTTTGATTCTTAATTATTTATCCTTTATTTGGTTTTCTTATTTTACAGTATTGTTTAGAATCAAAGAGAAATACGATGTAATATTCATTCAACAGTTATCCCCGGTAACAATGGCTTTGCCAGGACTTTGGGTGAAGAAAAAACAAAAAACCCCTATAATTCTGTGGGTTCTGGACTTGTGGCCTGAAAGTGTAATAGCAACAACGAGTTTAAAAAAAGGTAAGATTATTGATCTTATAGAAAAGCTAGTTAGAAATATTTACGCAAAATCCGATGTGATTTTAGTTAGTTCAAAATCTTTTATAAAGAGTATTCAGAACAAATGTGAAAACTTAAACAAAGATATCCAATATTTCCCCAATTGGGCGGAAGATGTTTTTGTCAACGTAAGGGAGACAAGTATTGAAATCCCAGAACTACCCAAAGGATTTAACGTTATGTTTGCTGGTAATGTAGGGGAATCACAAGACTTTGAGGCAATTTTGGATGCTGCTGAAAAGACAAAGGACAAGGAAATCAATTGGGTAATAGTTGGAGATGGACGAAAATTAAATTGGGTTAAAAAAGAAATAAAGGAACGAAGTTTAAATAATGTATTTCCCTTAGGTCGATACCCCTTGGAAACTATGCCTCATTTTTTTAAAGAGGCGGATGCAATGTTAGTCGCATTAAAGGATACTCCTGTTTTTGGAATTACAGTTCCTGCAAAAATTCAAGCATATATGGCTTCAGGAAAAATGATACTTGGAATGATTAACGGTGAAGGCAAAGACCTAATCAATGAATCTAAATGTGGTTATGCCGTGGCGGCAGAAGATTCTTCATCTTTGTCAGAAAAAGCAATAAAACTACTTAATTTATCTAAAAAGGAAAGAAACAAAATGGAAACTAATGCTTTGGAATATTATCAAAATAATTTCTCTAAAGACAACTTGTTTTCAAAATTGGAAAATATTTTTCAAAATTATAGTTCATCATAGGGAGATATATACTCAGTAAACACCAAGGCCTCCTTAAATTGGTAGTTTTATTATTTTCTAATCTAAAAATATAGTCTAAATATTCTGTGAAAAAATCAAAATACAGCCAAACAACAAATATTTATGACCAAAAGGAATGGGATATAAAACCAAGATGTTTTACAGATCAAAAATTACGTTAGGATCATAAAAATCCAATATTAATCAAAGGAAACTTGCATATTCCTGCTACTAAATCGATATGAGCCCATTACTTCTTTACATTCTTACAACCCTTGCACTTTTCATTTTTTCATATGTATATATATTCATGGCAAAAAAATGGGGTATAGAGGATGTGCCCAACGAAAGAAGTTCGCATAGCCAAAAGACAATACGGGGAGGCGGGATTATATTTGTTGTAGCACTCATCATCTATTTTATTACCCATTCTTTTAATTATCCATTTCTGGCAGCAGCCATAGCCATATTGGCGATTATTAGTTTTATTGATGATATTAGATCCCTTGGTACAGGAATCAGACTTGTTTTTCAATTTATGGGTATAGGTCTTATTTTATACCAACTCAACCTCTTTCAATTACCATTCTGGTATGTCATTCCTATTTTTATCTTCTGTTTGGGAATGTTGAATATTTTCAATTTCATGGACGGTATCAACGGAATTACTGGATTTTATTCATTAGTGACCATTGGCACCTTTATATATCTCAATCAGATAAACCCCTTCATTGATAATGCATTATTAGTTTATGCCTTTATAGGGATTGCTGTATTCGGGTTTTTCAATTTCAGGAAAAAAGCACTTTTCTTTGCCGGTGATATCGGGAGCATTGCGATTGGGGTTTTCTTACTTTATTTGATGATGCTCTTTTGTGTTCAATTGAACACTATTGTCCCTGCCCTATTTATTTCTGTCTATTTCGTAGACGGTGGTCTGACGATTTTGGAAAGGCTCCTGAAAAAAGAGAATATTTTCAAGCCCCATAAGAGTCACCTATATCAAGTACTTACGCAGAAAACAAAGTTAACCCACCTACAAGTTGCCGCCCTATTCGCCGGTGTTCAATTGTGTATTAATTCTATTGCCATTTTTATCATTTTTAATGCTAACATCAATCAGTACTTCGTTTCTATCGTACTGCTTTTAATCCTTACTGTTTCATGTTTCATTATAAAACGGAGAATTAATAAATAGTGCACATTGCAAGGTCATGAACTGATTCCTCACACAAATACCAGCTTTTATCCCCCAACCCTTCAAGATTAATTAGGTCTTTTATAACATAACTATTGTTTAATTCCGTACTGATCAATTCCATATTTTAAGGAATATGATAATACTAAAAAACTAACTTATTTTAAGGGAAAAAGATTTATAGGATGTCAGGGCATAGATAAATATAATTAGACCTAACATCTCCAAAAACTCTTCGCAGGTATATAATATATAGAATAAAGGACTATAAAAACCATAATTCTCGGCAACCCAACCTTCCGGCATTTCGATAATAAGTGCTCCGGTTATAAATACAATACCGGAAAAAACAAACAACCGTACAGTTCGCTTTGGTAAACCAACAATGAATTTATAATAGACAACCATTAAGACCAATAAGGCAATTCCATAGGGTATAACCCATGCAAAAAAGAATAATCCCGATACATTCAACTGTGCTTTGGTCGTACTGATCAAAAGTTCATGTATAGAGGTCATTTCATCTATCGATAAAAACAGAAATACAGCACTTAATCCATACCAAGGAACATATTTCCTATGAATAACTCTTTCGCTTTTACCAATTAAAAAAAGAAAAAATGAACATAAAATCAATAATAACGCAGAAAAAAAAGTGGGAACATTCTTCTCCAAATTAAAATCAAATAAATCTACCAAAAACTTTATATAATTAAAACCAAATACCTGTTGAAGGTCTTCTATCTGAGGTTGTATATAATGTACATTAAAAAGTATAGAAATAATATTCAGAACCAAAAGCACTAGAACAACTCCTAATAATTTTAGAAATAACTTTTTCGGAAGAACTTGGATATCCATGCTTTTTCATTTAAAATAATTTGATTTGGTTGCCTAAAGAATTATAATCGATTATAACATATAATTCTCGATGAAAAGACCCTATCCCAATAAGTGTTTAAGTTAAAAATAACGGGGGTTTGACTTTGTTTAAAGTCTGATCTTTCTTAAAAGATTACAAGGAAGCCATTTTAAAATAAAGCCGGTATTCCCCAGCGGCATGAACCATTTTTCTTGAGTGTCCCCAAATTAAAATTTTGTTACCAAACCCTAATGGCAACCCTGGTTTATTGGATTTTATTTACGAGTGACAACAGGGTATTGAAATTACCATATAAGAGTTATTCGACTTTTATGACTGTCTCACCATTACCTAATTTGAACACTCTGCTATATAAAACAGACTTATCCAAACAACCTTTTTCCGGCAAACAGAACAATTAAATCGATATGCTAGGTGATTAATCCCTTTATTCTAAAACCTATATGGAATATATGGAGTTTATCGATTATGACTTATACTACAACGTATATATTTTATTAATCTAGATTTTCAATCTACTTTGATTATGTTTTTAAAGCTTTTAACAGTTGAAAACACCAGCACACAAAACGGACCGACTACACTCTTTAGATTCTTTAAGGGCGATAATGATGATGCTCGGAATTGTTCTACACTCCATAATTACCTACGATACGATTATACACCCTGGTGAATGGCTATTGAAAGATATTGCTTACACGTCTAACTTTATGACATGGTTATATTGGTTAATACATATCTTCAGAATGCCCATCTTTTTTATAGTAACAGGCTTTTTTGGAGCACTCTTATTCTATGAGAGAAGTCCAGAAATGATGATTAAAAATAGGATAAAACGCGTATTATTTCCTTTCATTCTTTTCCTGTTTCTTCTTTGGCCCCCAATGCTTTTTACCTTCACCTATACAAATCTTGTCTTTTCGGGCACGGAAAACGCTTTAAGCCAATCATTGAATGCTTTTGGTGAATTAAGTGATTTCCTTCCTTCGACAACAATGCACTTATGGTTTCTATATTATTTAATGCTATTTGTATTCACTTCATTTGGGCTCGGCATGATGTTGAAAAAACTTCCTCGACTATCGACTAAAATCAATTATGTTTTCCACCTAATAGTCGAAAAACCATATGCAAGATTATTGATGTTTTCAGCAATTACCTTTGGCTTGCTTTTGGTCATGAATCAACCCTGGGTGAGTACCTCTACTTATTTTAAGCCAAGTATCAAAACTTTCGTTTTCTATTTTGTGTTTTACCTATTCGGTTGGCTTCTCTTTAAATCAAAAGGCTTACTAAAAACATTCATGCAATATGATTTTCTATCCACAATTTTTGGCATTCTATTATTAACGGTTTCCTTCTTGTATAAAGACAAGCTTTCAGTCGAGGTTATTATGGCTTTGAACGCCCTAACTGTTTGGTCTTTATCCTTTGGTATTACCGGTCTGTTCGTTAGATATGGAAGTGAACATTCCCAAGGTATGAGATACATATCCGACGCCTCGTATTGGGTGTATCTTATTCATCTTCCATTTACCCAACTCATACCGGGAATGATAGCCGATTGGAATTTTCCGCCTCCTTTAAAAGCTCTAGTTGTGCTAACGACAACCAGTATGATATGTTTCATTAGTTACCACTACTTAGTCAGAAATACATTTATTGGGAAATTTCTCAATGGAAAAAAATATCCAATAAAAACCTATAGTCTAGGTCAAATCAAAGAAATTCTTGTAAGAATATGGGCTATTCGCAATTATTGAAAATCAAATATTACCAATTGCCCTTTGAAAATTCGACAGCCTATACATCCAAAATATTTTCCACAGTACTACAAGTAGTAACCTTCTCTTAAATTGTCTAGTCGTCCCAACCTGTCCCTGGGGAAGTCTAAGCTAGTATCTGGAAGTTCCATAGAATCATATGTTAGTTATCTATAGGTAACAACCAACACCTGTAGCCCTCCCTAAAAAGAATAAGGCTACAGGTGTAAATTTTAAAACAAGAAGAAATCCAATAACAAGAATATGATACAATTAGCCCAATAGAATTATACTATCTATCTGGGCAAAGCTATTGACCAAACAATGAAAGGCTAATTTGACTTCAGGGATATCCCCTATTAAAACTTCACCACCTCAAACTCAGACCTCCTATTCAGCCTATGTTTGGCTTCAGAACAACGGACGGTACCATCACATTCATTGACCAATTGGGTCTCCCCAAAAGCCTCGATTTGCAATCTATCCGCAGTTATTCCTTGAGCTACCAAATAGTTCTTGGTTCGTTCGGCCCTTTGTTCCGATAACCATAAATTATAGGATGCCGCCCCTCTGGAGTCGGTATGGGCCCCGATCAAGATGGTCACTGTAGGGTTCTCTTTAAGAATTACGACCAATTGATCTAATTTCTTCCTATATGACGCATTCAAAGAAGACGATTCAAAATCAAAATAAACATCACCTAAGGCAGTGATAGCGTCTTTTATTCCTTGTTTGCGCTGATTCTCGGCATCGATTTCCGCTGCCAATCTAGCTTTTTCCTTTTCTCGGGCCAAACGTTCCGCCAGAGCGGCCTCGTCTTTGATACGTTGCTCATTGGCCAAGGAATCCGCAATGCGCTGCTTTTCCTTTTCCATGGCCTGGATCAATGCCAGTTTCTCCTCCCCTTTCTTGGATAATCCTTTTTCTATGCCAAATTGATACACCACTCCAGCAGCGTGTTGAATGTGATTGGTAGCCTCATCATTGCCCATAGCCCATTTTCCCGAAGAACTTAGGTCTATGCCCCATCGATCAGAGAACCACGCTCTAAAGCCTACTACAGCATTATACGTGCCCCTTGTTTGATCATTGGCGTCGGTATATCCTGCCCCAACCCCAACGTATGGATCGAACCAACCGGTCTCCCCTATCAATTTGTTCAGGTCATAGGTCAATCTTGCATCCAGTCCCAAATAGGTGGTTTCTACAGTATTTACCTTGTTGTCTATGGTTTTACCCTCCTTATACTTATTGTAGGTTCCAATAGCCTCTAAGCCCAGCCCATTCTTGAAATATCTTCCTATACTTACCCTGGAAGGAAAGGCAACGGCATTCCATTGTTCATCCACCGAAAACAGTTTATCGAAAACATCACCGGAATCATCCACGATATTGTATCCCACACCGAACATCCAAGAGCTTTGGACGATACTGTCCTTTGCGGTCAATTGTAAATCGTCTTGTGAAAAAATCGGGGTGCAGGCAAGCATTGAACATGCCAAGACACACAACATACTATTCTTCATAGGTTAAAATTTAGGCTTTAAAAAAACAAAGTAATGTGTAAATAAAGCTCCCTACAAATAAGTTGTGCGAACTGCACGGATTTTCGTTAGGTTGCATAAAACATGCCCTAAAACACAATCCTACAACGCTTTCTGAAAAATGATTTTCTTGGATGTCAGTGGCATTTTATAAACCTTGAACGGACTGACAATTGTCGGGGAATTGGATTTCCCTTTCTTTTCTTCAATCGAAGTACCCAAAATAAGTTCATGTTCATTCCCATCGGTGATGGATAGCATAACCTGCCGACCTAGGGGCTGTTCCCCACTACAATGGATCAACACCATTTCCTTGGTAAAGTCTACCTCAGGTACCGGCAATCCAGGTTTACGGGTCTTATTGACTTGTATAAAGAATTTCTTTAAGGTTTCACGGTCTTTAATGATCAAGGTTTCCGGACTACTTGACCCACTGTAGTTGTCCTGTAATACCATGGTAAGTTTTTCCGTGCCTTTATTCAAGGCTTCTCCTTTTTCCATAGCCACCTTTTTCTGCCCATTACAAGAGAATATAATTGTAAAAATGATTATAGACAGATATCTCATCTTATTTTAAGGTTGCATCCAATCTCGTTTTATAGGCCTTTAAATATATGGCCTCGTATAAGGGAAGCACATTGAGAATGTCAAACTTTTTAGCCACTCTTGCGGCATTGTCCTTGAATTTTTCCAAGGTCGCATCATCCTTTAAGATTTTCAATGCATTACTCGCCATTTCATCCACATTGCGAACATCGCTCAAATAACCGGTGACCCCCTGTATATTGACCTCTGGTATTCCCCCTGCATTACTTGATATCACAGGAACCCTATTCACCATAGCCTCTAAGGCCGCCAAACCAAAACTTTCCGCCTTGGAGGGCAACAGAAATAAATCTGAAAAACAAAGAATCCGATCGATTTCATTACTGTTCCCCAAAAAATGAACCTTATCCATAATACCCAATTGTTCGCATAGGAACTCGGCATTTTCCTTTTCGGGCCCCTCACCTACCATAACCAATTTCGCGGGTATTTCCTTTTGGATCTTATTGAAGATATGTATGACGTCCGGAATATGCTTTACCGGTCTAAAATTACTGATATGGGTAATGATACGTTCATCATCCTTTGCCATGGAAGATCGCTGGCAATCGGTATAGGACGGATTTTCATATTTACTGATATCGATAAAATTCGGGACCACTTCTATTTCCTTCTTAATATCGAAGAATTCCAAGGTACGTTGCTTTAAATTTTCTGATACCGAGGTCACCACATCCGATTGGTTAATACTGAAATTTACGGCAGTCTTATAAAAAGGATGCTTACCCACCAAAGTGATATCAGTACCATGCAATGTGGTTATCATAGGGAGGTAAATACCCTCTTCCTCCAACATTTTCTTGGCCATATAACCGGCATAGGCATGCGGAATGGCATAATGCACATGTAACAATTCTATCCCGAACAACTTCACCGTATCTACCAATTTACTTGATAAGGCCAATTCATAAGGCTGATAATGGAACAACGGATACTCTGGCACATGAACTTCATGAAAGTGTATTCGCTGGCTTAATAAATCCAATCGAACCGGTTGGCGATAGGTTACAAAATGGACTTCATGACCCCTATCGGCCAAGGCTATGCCCAATTCAGTCGCAACAACACCACTACCACCAAAAGTCGGGTAACATACAATAGCTATTTTCACTTGTTGAAAATTTTATTTTTATTAAATAGAAAAGAAATAAGGAAAACATTAAAGTACCTTAGTCGGTATTTCCCCATTATCCTTAATAAAAAACAATCATTCTGTGATAAACACAAATTGATCACCCTTTATATCGCAATTTCATTTTTACAAAACTACCTCTTAATTAATAATGGCATCGTAAATAGCCTGCTGAATTCTTGTTCTTAACGCAGATTTAACTAAAAGGGTATTCGATGATGTTGGGTAAGTCCTGTTCGATAAAAACACGTAAACAATCTCCTCCTCAGGGTCTGCCCATGTGTAGGTACCCGTAAAACCACTATGACCAAAACTCTTACGGGAGACACATCCGCATGTAGGGCCACTATGCTTTAACTGGGGTTTATCGAAACCGACCCCTCTCCTAACATTCTTATCACAAAAGTAACAGGTATTGAATTTCTTAATGGTCCTTGAATCCAGAAAACGTGTTCCCCCATATTCCCCACCTTGAAGGTACATTTGCATGATCTTGGCCACATCGTTGGCATTACTGAACAAACCCGCATGTCCTCCTACCCCACCTTGCATGGCGGCCCCCATGTCGTGCACATACCCCTGAACGGTTTGATAGCGGTAATACTTGTCTTCCTCTGTGGGTACGATCCTATTTTTAGGAAATTTTTCCAGTGGATTATAACTTGTGTTAATAGCCCCTAAAGGTTTATATAAAAACTCATTGGCCAGTTTATCCAATGGGGTTTTATAGGTATCCTCTATATACTTTTTCATCACATAATAGGCAACATCACTGTATCGATACCGGTTCGATTTTAAATCTTGTCGACCTATGCGGTTATAGATGGAATCTTTGTAGGCATCGGTTAAATACAGGTTATCGGTTACCTTGATACTGAACCCCTCCGTAGGTTTATGGCGATAAAACTCTGAAGAGGGTTTCCTTTTTTCATCCAATGTACTTACATAAAAGGCTATCCATGCCGGTAATCGTCCATAGTGCGACAACGCTTTTAATACGGTAACATTCTTAAGTGCTGATTCGGAATACTCGGGAATAAGGTCCTGAAAGGTATCGTTCAAGGCAATTTTACCACTTTCCTCCATCTTCATCAATACGGGTAAGGTCGCTAGGATCTTTGTCAATGAAGCCAAATCATAAATATAATCCGTCGTTATTTTCTTGTCGGATGTATAGGTGGGTTTCCCAAACCCTTTATTATACACAACTTTCCCTTTACGGGCGATTACAACTTGGGCCCCTGGGAACATTAACGAATCTAGTCCGTTTTTCATGAGCTTGTCCACTTCGGCCAAACCTTTCGAACTTAAACCTACCCGTTCGGGAATACTATACCCAAGTCGTTTTAATGAACTTACTTTAACCGTAGTATTCACCGGAAACCTGTCATGCACGGAAACCGGCAAGACCCCCTTACCCTCAATCGCGCCGAAGATGAGCTGTGCGGTTTTTTGTTGGGCAAGAACACTGTTTTGATAAGCGACCACTACCCCATCTATACTTTTAAAGGAACTTACATCCATTAAGGCATAAGGCTTGGTAAATACGGTCAACACCAAGTTAGAGGTTCTTTGGTTGGCAATCTCTTGGAGCCATTCCAGTTCCTTTTTTGAAAACTTATAGGATTTCCATGGACTTTCATTGCTCTTATGAAGCCCTATGATCACGAGGTTGAATTCCTTTAATTTTTCTTTTAACGTAGCTATATCCTTTCCGTTTACCTGGGTAACCTTGGCGTATTTGTTCAATTCCCCAATAAAGGGTTGGCTATCGGCATCCCCAAATTTCACATAGGCTATCTTCTTGTTCTCCAATTTTTTGATTCCCAAGAGATAGAAATTGTTCTTTACGACGGTTATTGCATTCTCTATGGCCTCTTCATAAATTAGGTCATTTTCCAAATCATTAAGGTCTTCGTACAAATGATCAATGGCAATAGGCTTATAAGAATTTAAACCAACCTTATATTTGGCCATCAATATCTTTTTGACGGAGCTTGCCAGCCTTTCCTCTGTAATCCTTCCACTCTCGTAAGCCATCAAAAGCTTTTTCTTGGCCTTGGCTACTTCCGTAGGCATTAATAATATGTCATTCCCAGCCAAAAACGCAGCCAATTCCACATCCCCATCCTTACCTTGGGTACTGACCCCTTTCATATTCAAGGCATCGGTAAAAACCAAACCATTGAACCCCAATTGTTCCTTTAAAATCCCAGAAATGATCTGTTCGGATAAGGAAGATGGCAAATCTTCCTGGATTTCCAGGCTAGGTACGTTCAAATGGGCTACCATGACACTACTAAGTCCGGCTTTGATCAATTTTTTATACGGATAGAGTTCCAAACTATCCAAGCGCTCTTTGGAAAAGGGGATCAAAGGCAAGGCTTTATGGGAATCGGTTGCCGTATCCCCATGCCCTGGAAAATGTTTTCCACTGGAAAGCACCCCTGCACTTTCCATTCCTTGCATAAAGGCGATTCCCTTATTGGCCACATTGTCGCGATCTTCCCCAAAGGAGCGATTACCGATTATGGGATTCAAAGGATTTGTATTGATATCGATATCAGGGGCAAAATTGATATGCACGCCCAAACGTTTGGCATGCAACCCTATTTGCCGACCTACTTTTTCAACAATCGCATTGTTCTTAATGGCTCCTAAGGTCATATTCCAAGGGAAGGCGTAAGTAGAATCCAATCGCATGGCCAACCCCCACTCCGCATCCATTCCCACCATTAAAGGGATCTTTGATGAAGCTTGAAATGAATTGGTAAGTTTTGCTTGCCTAACGGGTCCACCGGTCGAAAAGATAACACCTCCTATATGATGTTCCTTGATAAGTGATGTAACCTTGGCAATACTTGCCTTGTCTTGGTTGGAAGCCACACTCACCATGAACAATTGCCCCAATTTTTCATCAAGGCTCATGGCCTCGTATTTGCTATCGACCCATTTTTGCTGACCCACACTATCCTTTGCCACCAAAGGATCAAGTTGGGCATTTGCACAAAAAACAGTGAATAATAAGAAAAAGAAAATGCTATACAATCGCATATTGGACAGGTCTAAGGAAATAACTTAAAAGCAAAAGTAATATTGCATTTCATCGATATTCAAAATACAATGAAATATCGGTTGCAAATACAATACCAAAAAAATTCTACATGAAACGGCTATGCCAGCTTTCAGATGCCGGCACCTCCCAATGTTCCAAATATTCCCCTTTATTGGTCACTAGATTATTAAACACAATGGTATTTTTCGAAACTGCCCTTTGCTTCGCCATTTTCTTAAATTCATTTAAGGCCTTATAGGCAACGAATTCACCCTGCTTATAGGAAACATTCATTTTATCGAGTAACTCCACGTTGTATTTCTTTTCCAATTGTTGGATGAAATGTACCGAAGCGTCAATGGAGCAGCCCGACGCTGATGCATTTGTCTGGTCCAAAGCCAAAATGATAAATCTTTTATACCGTATCTCGTAACCAGCCTTTAAATCACTACCATGGGTTGTCCATTCCGCTATAAATGCCTCCATCGCTTGCCTGATTTCCTGTAGTTCCTGTTCCGAAAAGCTACGATTGGCCTGGAATATCCAAATTCTTGATGAATCTGGCAAAGCATTGAATTCTACTAACATATTTTTTTTTGATTTTGGGTATTGTGATATAAGCCTGATTAAAGATCTTCCGCGGTAGCGATTAGCTCCGCAATATCCATAACCTTAATGTCTTTTTCCTTTTCCTTGTTTTTCACTCCATCGGTCATCATGGTATTGCAAAACGGACAGGCCGCTGCAATTATTTCCGGTTGGGTGTCCAAGGCTTGTTCCGTTCGTTCAATATTAATGTCCTTATCCCCTTTTTCCGGTTCCTTGAACATTTGCGCCCCACCTGCACCACAACATAATCCTCGTGATTTACAGTTTTTCATTTCGACCAATTCGGCATCCAGCTTCTTGATCAAATCCCTTGGAGCTTCATAAACACCATTTGCCCTTCCTAGATAACAGGGGTCATGAAAGGTGATTCGTTTCCCCTTGAAGGTTCCTCCTTCCAAGGTAATCCGTCCATCATCCAACAGTTTCTTTAAAAACTCTGTATGGTGTACCACTTCATAATTGCCTCCCAATCCTGGGTATTCGTTCTTAAGGGTATTGAAACAATGTGGACAAGCCGTGACTACTTTGGTTATTCCATAGGCATTCATCACCTCTATATTGGTAACTGCCTGCATTTGGAACAAAAATTCATTTCCTGCCCTTTTTGCCGGATCCCCTGTACAACTTTCCTCTGTTCCTAAAACCGCAAAAGATACGTTGGCCTTGTTCAATATTTTAACAAACGCCTTGGTAATCTTCTTTGCCCGATCGTCAAAACTTCCTGCACAGCCGACCCAAAATAAAACTTCAGGTTGCTTTCCTGCTGCAAAAAGCGCTGCCATTGTCGGTACTTTCAATTCACTTCCCATAGTAAGGATCAATTATTTTTTATGCTTCGTCTTTCCAGTTCAATCTATCCATTTGATTGAAAGGCCAAGGTGCTCCATTATTCTCTATATTCCCCATCATATTATTCAGGTCTGATGGTGCCGCGGATTGCTCCATCACCAAATACTGCCTCATATCCATTATAATCGATAGTGGATCAATGCTCACAGGACAGGCTTCCGTACAGGCATTGCACGACGTACAGGCCCAGAGTTCTTCCCGCGTGATATAATCATCCAACAACTGCTTTCCGTCATCAACAAAATTGCCCTTATTGGCATCAATATTCTTACCGACTTCCTCGAGCCTGTCCCTGGTATCCATCATGATCTTTCTTGGGGAAAGTTTTTTCCCCGTGATATTTGCGGGACATTCACTGGTACAACGGCCACATTCCGTACAGGTATAGGCGTTGAGTAATTGCACCCTACTAAGGTCGGCAACATCCGAAGCCCCAAATTTACCAGGCTCACCGGCATCCTCTGCGGGTGCGGCATAGGGATCCATCATCAATTTGACTTCCTGGGTAACGGCATCCAGATTGTTGAATTTTCCTTTTGGGCCAATCTTTCCGAAATACGTATTCGGGAATGCCAACAGAATATGTAAATGTTTCGAATAATAGAGGTAATTCAAAAAGAACAGGATGCCTACAATATGCATCCACCAAGCACTTCTTTCAATTATAATGAGCGTTGGTACGGACATTCCATCGAACAACGGAATCAAAAATTGACTAATAGGAAAGGAACCTGCCTGAACATAATGTGCCGCACCCATTTGTTGTAACTGAAAATCCGATGCATTCATGGTCAAAAAGAGACACATTAAAACCAGTTCTATATACAAGATCATATTACCATCGTTCTTGGGCCACCCTTTCATTTCCGGGCTCATGAATCGCTTAATCTTTATAATATTCCTGCGTATCCAGAAAATTATCACGGCTACGATAACCAAAAAAGCCAAAATTTCGAACGAGGCGATCAACACATTATAAACGACCCCTAGACCTGCAAATAACCTATGGGTACCTAGAAGTCCGTCCAAGATAATCTCAAGGACCTCAAGGTTAATCACAATAAAACCTACGTATACGAGAATATGCAATATTCCGGGAATAGGCCTAACGACCATTTTGGTCTGCCCCAAGGCAATCCTGAACATATTCTTCCAACGTTGCGGTTTATTATCATTGACCACAACTTCCTTTCCCAACTTAATATTCCTAATAAGTTTCTTTACATTCCGGGCAAAAAAAACAATCCCCACGAGAAGGATCAGGGCGAAAGCAATGTTAGTGATATATTCCATCTATGGCTGTTCTATTTTATCGGCAGGATCATTATCGGGCAATGTGTAATCTTTTTGTTTTTTCCCAAAAACAGAAACATTTACATATCGTTTAGGATTCAAACGGAAATCCTGCAATAATAAATCCAATTCCTTTGAAGCATTATTCAGATTATTATACAGTGCCTCGTCTTTCATGAATTTTCCCATGGAACCATCCCCGTTTTCTATCTTGGCAAGAATCTTATCCAAATTGGAAACCGTAGATTCCAGACTGGCCATTGTTCGTCCCAAGCCTGCATTGTTCAATGAATCGGAAAGTTTTGCGAAGTTGGAAGACAATTCTGTGAAATTGGTTAGGGAACTGTCCAATTTTCCTTGGTTTTTTTCCAATAGATTATTTAAGATCTTGGCACTTCCCTGCAAACTGCCCATAAGCTGGTTGAGACCTGCGATAGACTCCCTTAATTCATTCTTGGTCTTTGCATCCAAGATTTGGTTTACATTCATCAATAATGTATCCGCATTGGTAAAGGCCCCTTCGATCTTTTGTTGTAACGGAGTAAGTTTCTGCTGCACCAGTTCGGTCAAGCCTGGACGCGTAGCGGTAACCAACGTATCCCCTGACTTTGCATCGCGAGCTCCGTCAAAAACGGGTCGTATCTGTATACCCTTACCCCCAATAATTCCCGTATCGTACAATTCGGCCTTACTGTTCTTTGAAAAGGTGAAATCATTGCTCACTGAGAATGTAACGAGTAAATCTCCCGAAGTATCCTTGAATTTGATATCATTTACAATGCCCACGTTATAACCGTTAATCGAAACCTGGGTACCAGGTTGAAGACCTCCAACATGTTTGTAAACAGCATAAAATGTCTTGCTATTATCAAACAAGGGTGTTGATTTTAAATAGCTGAAACCTAAAATAAAAAGTAGGATACCCCCCACTACGATTATTCCTGTTTTAATTTCCCTGGATAGTTTCAAATGGATTTATTTATTGTTGTTAAACGCCTATTTAAAATTCTATGGATTTTTTTCTTACACTTTTCCCCATGGAAAACGTATAATAACCCAATTTTATTTTAAAAACAAGCTCTAACAAAATTAGAAATAAAATTGAGACTGCTGTTATTATTCCGAAACGTATTTAAGCGCTTCGGCAACCGGAATTCGCACACCATCTTTGTATGCAACTATATAGGAACCGGAAAAACCCTTAATATCAGCATTTGATTTTAGCATTTTTGCCTCTCTAAAAGAATGGGTATTCCCATACATATAGCGAAAGAGATTCTTAAAGGGTTCCTGGGCCACCCTTGAAAGCCCTTTAAAATTTTGAGGAACCAATTCAAGATCTTTGGCAGTTGCCATTATTTGTACCTTGAAGGATATTTGGGGCATTCCGGACTTCTTCACGGTTGGTGCTTCCTCTTTGACCGCAGCCCTCTCTTTATCAGGATCCTCTTGTACAGTGGTTGCCACATCGGATCCAGATACTGGTTCTTTGGCCACTTCCTCCGCTACGGGCTTTGGTTTCGGTGGCACTTCTTTTTTAGGGATCACTACCACTGCATCAACGGGGGATTCCTTTTGCTCCGGTATTGACACTGCCTCTTTGGGGGCCAATTCCTTTTCAATCCCCTTGTTTGGAACATAACCGATACCGGTATGCACATTTTTCTTGTATATAAGGATCGCATCCGCTATGGCCTTTCCAACTTCGGCCTGACCTTTTTTCGAATTCAGGTAGGCCCCTTCCGATTTATTGGTAAGGAAACCTGTTTCTACCAAAACACTGGGCATAAACGTCTGGTGCAATACAATGAAACCTGCTTGTTTTACTTTTCTATTCACACGTTTCAACTTCCCTGTGAAATTATCCTGGATCATTTTGGCCAAGGCAATACTTTGATCCAAAAACTCTTCCTGCATTATGGTAAGCCCAATAATGGATTCAGGGGAGTTGATATCATAATCCGCATACCTATCCGCATAATTGTCCTCGAGATAGATTACCGAGTTCTCTTTCTTTGCAATCTCAAAATTTTGTTTGTTGGCATGCAACCCCAAAACAAATGTACCCGCACCGTGGGCATCTGAAGAATGGGAATCACAATGTACGGAAACAAAAAGATCGGCATTGGCCTTGTTGGCAATTTCGCCACGCACGAACAAATCGACAAAAGTATCGTCCTTTCTCGTGTAAATAACCTTGATATCGGGGTTGGCCTCCAAAATTTTACCCACATTCAGGACTATTTTCAACGCAATGTCCTTTTCCAGATACCCATTTCCCAAATTACCGGGATCATGTCCACCATGACCCGCATCCAAAACCACGACAAACTTACCATCATTCCTATGTGGTCCATTATCATTGGCATATGCAGAATATAAAAAGGGTAATAGTAATAAAACGGTAAGAAAAAAACGTTTGAAATTCATATTCGCAAGATGATTTGAGAATCTTAAATTGGTTAAATTTATTGTAATACCCTATAAGAGGAACAAAAAATATATGTAAGTTTGACTTCCTAAAATCAAGCCATACTTTTACAAAAATAGGATATAAAGCCTTGCAATCAAATAAACACTATTTACTTTTCCTATTCCTACTTATAATCGGTGGTGTTTTTGGTCATGCCCAAGAAGGAAAAATCATTCCTTTACCCATTAAAGCTGAGCAGGATACGATTATCGCACCCTTGCTCACTGAGGCCGAACTCTTAAAGAATTCAAAGAATGATTCCACCGCTGTCGATACCGTAAAAACCAAACCTCCGCTTTTATTGGACGTCATTAAGTACAAGGCAACGGATTATGTGAGGCTAAATCAAAAGGAACAGAAGGTCTATCTCTATAATGAGGCTGAAATCCAATATCAGGATACCGAACTACGGGCCGGTATCATTGTCATGGATTACGTAAAGAATGAAGTATATGCCGGACGTATAAAGGATTCGCTTGGCAATTATACACAACTCCCCTATTTCAAACAGGGGCAGAATGAGGTGATTCCAGACTCCATACGCTTTAATTTCGATACCCAAAAAGCCATTATTTGGAATTCGAGGACAGAACAACAGGCTGGTCTTGGACAATTGGGTAGTGATGCCATGAAAGTTTATGCCGATGTTACCAAGAAAGAAAATGACTCGGTCTATTTTTTGAGTGAAGCAAAGATCACCACATCGACAGACACGATAAACCCTGATTATTACATTAGGATCCGTAAGGCGAAGTTTGTTCCTAAGAAAAAGGTTATAGCGGGTTACAGCAACCTCTATATTGCTGATGTACCAACACCAATCGCCATGCCCTTTGCTTATTTCCCCTTGACCGTGGGAAGGGCTGCGGGGGTTATGATGCCAACATTCGGAAACCAAGCCGACAGGGGATATTTCCTTCAGGACTTGGGTTACTATGTCCCTATTGGTGAATATGCCGATATATTGGTTACCGGGGATTTTTACACCAACGGTAGTTGGGGTTTCAAGACCCAATCAATTTATTCCAAGCGCTATAAATACAGTGGAAACATTAACTTCAGGTTCGAAAATTTGGTCACCAGCCAAAAGGGCTTTAGCGATTATAGCCTCACCAAAAACTGGAACATCCAAATTTCGCACTCCCAGGACACAAAAGCGAGTCCCAACTCCAGGTTTTCCGCTTCCGTGAATATGGGTAGTAGTGAGTATTACAGAAATTCATTGCAACAACGTAATTTACCTAGTACCCAGAACAATACGCTATCTTCCTCGATTTCGTATTCCAAGACTTTCCCGGCCTATCCCTCAGTGAATATGAGTTTAACGGCTACCCATAGTCAAAACACCAATACCAAGGCCATTGAATTGACCTTACCTACCTTACAGGCCAGTATGGAACGAATCTATCCATTCGCCAAAAGGGATGGCATTAAGAAAGGTATTATTCAAAACATCAACTTTCAGTACGATTTGAGTGCCGCGAACAAGATTTCAACCACTGATGATGATTTTTTGAAAAGCGAAATGTTCGATGGGGCCAAAATGGGGGCAAAACATACTATTCCGATTACCACGAACTTTAAGGTTGCGAAATTTTTCAGTGTTAGTGTAGGAGGTAGTTATGAGGATGTTTGGACCATGCAGACCTATGACAAAAGCTATAACAATGACCTTGAAGAGATTGTGACCGATACGGTCAGTGGTTTTGACCGATTTAACAAATACAATTTCAGCGCCAGCGTGGGAACCACTTTATATGGTACTTTCAACCTTGGGGAGGATAAAAAAATACAGGCCATACGCCATGTCATGCGTCCTTCATTGAGTTATGGTTACGCCCCTTCCTTTGAGAAGTTTTATGATGAGTATATTGATGGGGATGGGGATGTGGTTCAATTTACACGTTTCCAGAACACCTTATACGGATCGCCCAGCTTAAGCAAATCGAACAGTCTTAGTTTTTCATTGGCCAATACCCTGGAGGCCAAAGTACGGGACAAGGATTCAACTGCCACGGAACCAAAAAAGGTTCCGATCCTTAGTAATTTCAATATTTCAACGGGCTATAATTTTGAATCGGACTCCCTTAAACTAAGTCCATTAAGTGTAAATGGCGGTACCTCTATCCTCGACAGCAAAATGTCGATAAACTTTTCAGCAGGATTAGATCCTTATGCCATTGACAACAATGGAACACGAATAAACACCTTTAATGTAAAAAATGGAGGAAGTCTTTTTCGCTTAACCCGGGCCAATTTCAACGTTGGATACTCCTTGGATAGCGAGATTTTCAACAAAGACAAGAAAAAGGATGAAAAGAAGGATGAGAACCCTTATGACTACGTTGCCCAAAGTGGAGGTCGTACGGATGATCTCTTTGGCCGTGCCGATAATTTTCAGGATAACCCAATGAACGAATCAAAAGAAGGCGAAGATGTGGAAAACCCTATTTACGGCACTAAAATCCCATGGAATCTTAGACTTGCCTATTCCGCTTCATACTCCAATTCTGCCCGGCAAAATGAATTCAGTAGCCATTCATTGATGTTTTCCGGTGACATAGAGCTCTCGCCCCGATGGAAGGTCGGTGGTTCCTCTGGTTATGACTTTAAAGGAAAAGGATTTACCCTTACGCAATTACGTTTTGAACGTGATTTAAAAAGTTTTGTGATGCGCTTTAACTGGACCCCCTTTGGCACTTATAAAAGATGGTACTTCTTTATTGGGATAAAAAGCTCGATACTCAAGGACCTTAAATGGGAGAATAGAAGTAAGTAATCGACCTACTAACATTACTCAAATCTTATATATTTGTTTAACGAGCTTTATAAAATCCCCAATATTCCAAAAACAATACACAAATGAAGAAAATAATAAACACCAAAAACGCCCCGGCACCAATAGGACCTTACAACCAAGCAGTTCTTTCTGGCACCACATTATACATATCCGGACAGATACCCATCGACCCAAAGACCGGTAACCTCATTGAAGGCGATATAGCCAAGGAGACCAAGCAGTGCATGGAAAACCTCAGAGCGATTCTTCTTGAAGCCGGAATGACTTTTGAAAATGTGGTCAAGTCATCTATTTTTATTAGTGACATGAACCAATTCTCGGAAATAAACGATGTTTACGCCAATTATTTTGATGCAGCCACAGCCCCTGCAAGGGAAACTGTAGAGGTGGCCAATCTACCAAAATTCGTAAATGTGGAGATCTCGATGATCGCCGTTGTTTAAAACGCTATATATTCTGCTGATGGAAGTGCATTAAACCTTCAATCGGTTTTTGGCGGATTTCACCAACTATCAAATCATTACGTTCCAATACGGTGGTAAGCTCTTCCATTAGATAAAATGCTATACTTCCCACAAAATTGATTGGCACTTTAGTGGCCAATTCGAACTGCATGATATAGTTATTGACGAATTGTTGAAAACCTTTGTCGATGACCCCTTTACAATAAGGGTGCTCCTTGTTTTCGATCAAGAATCTTGCGAATGTCGCCAAATAAGTATTTGGATTCGGCTGCTTGTAAAGATTCTCTTTGATTACATCAGCTTCCAAATCGTATTCCTTGGAGAACTTCATCCCCAAAGACTGTGGCATTTTATGGAAATAATAGTCCCTGATCAATTTTCTGCCAAAGAAGTTACCACTACCATCATCCATCGGTATATAACCCAAGGAAGTTACTTTCTGTATGGCTTGGTTACCATCGTAATAACAGCAATTGGATCCCGTACCTAGGATACAGACAATTGCTTGATGACCTATTTTGGTTGTTGCATAAATGGCTGCATAAGTATCTTCCTTAATATTTGCCTTGGCGTTCGGGAAGAAATCCGTAAAAATCTCCTTAAGGAAATTTTTCATCCTATCCGTACCACAACCGGCACCATAAAAATAAAGCCTAGTTACCTTTTCGCTATTCTTTGAAAGTTCAAAATTATTGGCCAAACGATCCTCAATTACTGGGCGTGTAAGAACTTCTGGGCTCAAACCTAGGGTTTGGGTCATGAACAATTGATTTCCTTTCTCATCCAGTGCTATCCAATCGGATTTCGTAGCACCACTATCAACAATTAATATCATAGATCACCATTTAAAAAGAATCCTGAAAACTATTAAAAATCAATAATTTTCAGGATTACATATACTAATTAATTTAAAACTTATAGGCTGTTTGCATATTGTATCATATCAACCATTTTATTGGAGAAACCGGCTTCGTTATCATACCAAGAGATAAGTTTAAAGAAACCAGGGTTCAATTCAATACAGGCCTCTGCATCAAAAATACTGGTTCTGGAATCCCCAACAAAATCCTGGGATACCACTGCCTCTTCGGTATATCCTAAAACACCTTTCAATTCTCCTTCTGAAGCAGCTTTGAATGCTTTTTTGATCTCGTCTAAAGAAGTTTCCTTAGAAACCTTTACAGTTAAATCCACAACAGAAACATCTGCAGTAGGCACCCTAAAGGCCATACCTGTCAATTTACCTTCCAAAGCTGGTATTACTTTCGTTACCGCTTTTGCAGCACCTGTGGAAGCAGGGATAATGTTCAACATGGCACTTCTACCACCTCTCCAGTCTTTTCTGGAAGGACCATCAACGGTCATTTGTGTAGCCGTAGTTGCATGGACTGTAGTCATTAAGGCTTCTTCGATACCAAAGTTATCATTCAACACTTTAGCCAATGGAGCCAAACAGTTCGTAGTACAAGATGCATTCGAAACAATGGTATCAGATGCTTTCATCTCTTTATGGTTAACACCATAGACGAACATTGGGGCGTCTTTTGAAGGCGCTGAAATAACAACTTTTTTGGCACCACCATCAATATGGTATTGAGCAGTTTCCAAAGTTGTGAAGATACCAGTACATTCCGCAACGATTTCCGCACCAACAGCATCCCATTTAATAGATTTAGGATCTCTTTCCGCAGTAATACGAACCGTTTTACCATTAACTTCCAAGTGACCATCCTTCACCTCAACGGTACCATCGAATTTACCATGAACAGAATCATACTTCAATAAATATGCTAAATGCTCTACATCCAACAAATCATTGATGGCTACAACCTCTACATTGTCATTTTTAGCAGCAACACGAAAGACCAACCTTCCGATTCTACCGAATCCGTTTATCCCTATTTTCAATTTTGACATCTTTTACTTATTTAAATTAAAATTATATTGACATTATATCTGAAACCCTAATGAGTTCTTTATCGATTTTAGTATGACCCTTAATGGCCTTGTGTATCGGGGTTAGTATAAGCTCATTATCCTGAACACCTACCATAAGGTTGGTTTTGCCCTGCAACAAAGCTTCTACGGCCTTAACGCCCATGCGACTGGCCAATACCCTATCATAACAAGAAGGTGAACCACCACGCTGCATATGCCCAAGAACGGAAACCCTTACATCATAATCAGGGAAATTCTCCTCAACATATTCCTTCAACTCAAAAATATTCTTCCCGGTTTTATCACCTTCGGCAACGATGACGATACTCGATGATTTTCCCGACTCCTTACTTCTTTTTAAGGATTCCAACAATCGCTCCCTTCCTAAATTCTCTTCAGGGATCAATATCTCCTCAGCACCAGCGCCTACACCGGCATTCAAAGCAATATGACCCACATCCCGGCCCATTACCTCTACAAAGAACAATCTGTTGTGGGAACTTGCCGTATCCCGAATTTTATCTATGGCCTCAACCACCGTGTTCAAGGCGGTATCAAAACCTAACGTAAATGTCGTTCCGAAGATATCATTATCAATAGTGCCCGGAATTCCGATTATGGGAAAATGAAATTCCTGGTTGAAAATCATAGCTCCGGTAAAACTACCGTCACCGCCGATAACCACAAAAGCGTCGATACCTTCCTTACGTAAATTGTCGTATGCTTTTTGACGACCTTCCTTGGTCCTGAATTCCTTACAACGGGCGGATTTCAAGATAGTACCACCCTTATTGATAATGTTGTTGACGCTTCTGGCATCCATGGGTTTGAAATCCCCCTCGATCATTCCTTGAT
Organism: Maribacter aquimaris; assembly: GCF_014596745.1. Taxonomy (GTDB): domain Bacteria; phylum Bacteroidota; class Bacteroidia; order Flavobacteriales; family Flavobacteriaceae; genus Maribacter_A; species Maribacter_A aquimaris. The sequence continues at coordinate 191,209 of NZ_JABTCF010000008.1, read as the reverse complement.
ATCCTCTATAGATACCAACACATTCGACCTTTAAATAAGCACAGGTCCTAACAACGGAACGTATTGCTGCGTTCATTCCTGGGGAATCTCCCCCTGAAGTAAAAACACCTATTTTTCCAATATTCGCCATATAGAAAATTAAGCCAACAAAATTAACAAACTTATTCCATAAAAAGAACTGATTTAACCCTTAATATCAACCGAAAAACACCCTCAATCGTTTTCGTTTAATAAATAACACCCCGGTGTTCCAAATAACACATATCAAATCGAAATTGTTACATTACATCAAGGCTTCCTGGTTTTCTCTTGAAATAGCAATAAACTATCCCTACCCATCACCTCTATCGGCATAAGCTGCTTTTCATCTTGCCCTTCATTGTCCTTCTTATTGTTGAACATTTTCTGCATAAGCTCTTTAAAACTATTGAAATCCACTTCATAGGATAAACCTGCTCCTTGGGTATATCCTTGGCGTTCCCCCAACAAAGCCTGTATTTCATTTTCCCTGTTGAAGAACTTCGCACTCAAGGTCCCTTCCTCATTCAAGAGCAATTGCAATTCAAAATCCCCCGCCACAACGGTTTCAGTAGCCCCACCGACAGGAACACCGACCTTACCGTTCAAAAGGATGCGATCGCTGATTCTTGTGGACACCGTTACCCCTATCCTATTCTCCGTTTCAATATCGGCACTTGTATCCTGGATTCCTTGCTCATAGGAGAGTCCTAAATTGAACTTATCATTACCCCCACTGAGAACCTGGTTCAACAAGCCCGATGCCGACTGGATCAAGTTTCCCGTAACGGCTTGTGAATTAATTCCACTTTGATCATTCACGAAAGTCCCTTGGGCCAATAAAAAAATAGCATTCTTTTCTTCCACTTGGGGATCTTGCAACCGATACTCCAATTCTGATTTCACAATTGAACTTGTGCCCGGGAACTCAATACTGAAGTCTATTTCCGGACTCTGGAGCTCATCGGTTAACTGTATGACCACATCTGTGGGTATTCTTCGGGTATAACCAGCATTATCGAGTAAAGGTGCTGGATTCGCATTTAAGGAATATACGGCCTCCATATTCAAAGTTGCAGAGAGCGGATCGCGATCCCAAACTATAGTGCCCCCCGGTTTTACCTTAAAAGTTTTGTTGATTACCCCGCCGAACTTATAGTTGAATTCCCCCGTAACCACAACAAAGTCACCGAACATCTCAAATTTATCCTTGGTATTGATCCGGATCAACAGCAACCCCTCCCCAGTCCCCTTTAAGGAACTTCCTGTTTTTTGATCGGTAACGATCTCGACCTCGGCATCTGGCGTAACATCCAGGTTGAATTCCATTTCCAACCCTTGTATTTGCCGTAACACCCGTTCTCCCCGATCGATTTCACGTTCGTTCTTTTCAATAAACTTTATATAGGAATAATCCCCAACCGTAGCCACGTCACTCAATGGTATCTTCAACGAGGTGCCTTTTGCTGTTTTTCCATCCACATTAATGGTCAATGCCCTTGTAGACCCAAAAATACGCCCTGAGCCATTTAAAAAGCCCGTACCGTAATATAACACCTCCTCCTCAAACGGAGTGTCCAAAATCAAGAAAGGACCATTATTGGTATCCACATTCAAATCCAACGCCCAATCCCTGAAGAAACTATGTGTTATGGAACCATCCAAAGTAGCCTTGGTTTTACGCGCCACGTCGGTAATCTTGATTTCCTCAAAATTAAAGGACTGATTGGACAGTCTAACACGGGAGTTTTGGGCAAATCCATAATCAACGTTTAAATAAGGAATTGCGATACCGGCATTATCAAGCGTCAACAAACCGCTAAAAACAGGATTGTCAATGTCGCCCGTCAGTTTAGCACTACCAAATAATTCCCCTCTGATATTCGTTATCACCCCTTCTCCCAACGGACTAAACGGCTCTAGACTGAACCCATTGAAATTGGCCATTAGGTTCGCTTGGGGCAATTCGGTTTTATTCAGGATGTTCCCAATAACGCTTAACTTCTCAACCCCATTTTCCGTTATTTGGGTATTGACCACAAAATCGGTAAGATCACGATTACCAACAATACCCATGGTCAAATCGCCCAAACGGAATCCGTTGACCGAAAAATCGGTTATGCCCAAATTCGACGAAGGTAGATACACATCATCCTTTTGCAATACGTTCAAAGTACCATTGACCTCACCTTCCAACCTTAAACTGTCGATTGCGGGAGTAATCTTGTCCAAGGAAACAATCTTGAATTGCAACTCAAGATCCTTATAGGTAGAATCGGCCAATTGCCCCTTTAACCTGATCTGTTCATACTTGCTATTGTTCATTACAATTTCCTCGATCACGATACTATCAAGGGTCTTATTGAAAATGACCTTGTTCTTTTTGTTCCCTTCCCTATTCAAGATCCAGGTATTATTCTTAAAACTGATATCGGATTTCTTTAAACCTATCACCGATTTGTTCTCCTTATTGAAGGTGTGGTAAAAGTTCAGGTTATAACTATCATTATACTCGCTACCCCCTTTAAATTCTGCCCTAAAGAAAAGTGTATCCTTCAATGTGGTATTGATGAGATTGAAGTCCTTTACATCGTAATAATTGGTTGACAGATCCCCTACGGAAATGAAGGTATTGAACAATGGGTTCTTGTTATCTATCTTAATATCTATATTGTCCGCTTCATTGCCAAAAGCCAAGATACTGGGCGATTTGAATGTTAATTTAAAATCCCCCTCGTCCGCAATTATGTTCCCCTTGATAAAGGTATTGGGGTCAAATTTGACATCAGGGAAAAAGACATCAACGATTTTATTGTATATCTTAAAATTAAAAGCCAGGGTCTGCCCCCCGGATATATCGAAAGGCTTATAGTTGGTATAGATGCTCCCCAAGGAATTCTGCAGCAATTGTCCCAATTCCTTGACCCTGAAATTACCCCTTAAATAACCTGTTATGATATCTGGCGAGTTAATATCGATGGTACGGATAGAATCGTTCTCAAAGGATGATGTAACCTTAAAATCATCGAAATAATAGGTATCGTTCTTATTTTGGAAAATCGTTTTGGTGAAATTGACATCGCCCACAATATTGTCCAAGGAATTCCCTGTAATGTCAATATTTACTTTTCCCTTGAAAATAGAGACACTATCATTGATAAAATTCAATTTTTTTAAATCGGCGTGTTCAACATTGGCGATGAAATTAAAGTTGTTGCTTTCTTCCCCAAAATCGGCCAATCCCTTAAAATTGAATTTGATATTGGGGTCATTGCTAAAGATCGAACCGTCAAAAAGTTGCTCTTTAAGAATACCGGAAACCTTCAGGTTCTTATAGTCATAGTTATTGAATTGTATGCTATACACCTCCCCTATGACTTCGGTATTCAGCTTTTCCTGCACAAAACCTTTCCCCTCAACATTAAAATCGAGGGTAGTTTTCCCCAATTTTTCATTATCCACAAAATTACCCAGGTCAAAATCAATCAAAGAGACAAACCCCTTATAGGCGGCATTATCGATATTATTGAAGTCGGTCAATTCCAAATCGGCATAACTACTACCTACGGCCGTATTCAAATTGACCTTGGTTTTTACCGAACTCTCTGTTACCGTGGCCTCACCCCGTACGGTAAACTGTCCGAGTTTACTAAACGTTGAGGACATCGACTTACTACTCATGAAGTTGGGCATCAAAGACCGCAACTCATAGTAGGTACTGGTTACGTTTTTCATTTGGGCCTTCATTACAAAAGGCTCTTTTTTGGTAAAAAGGTTCTTAAAATTGAAATCACCCCGCACCCCGGTGTTTTCAGACAACAGGAAAAGGTTATCGGCACTAAGGTCATTTAAGACCCCGTTGAAATCCCCTGAGAACGAAACTACTTTTCCGGCACCAAATTGTTTATAAAGCAGGTTTATATCATCCAGGGACAGATTAGAATCCTTAAAGTCAGCTGTTAACCTTACCTTATTCAAAAAATCCTTAAAATCCTTTCGATCATAATCAAAAACAAGATTTCCGGTCAATTGGGATTTGGGCGTTTCAATACTCAAGGTATCAAAACGCATTTGCTGCTTGGTATATTTAAACTTGGTAGCGAGTTTTTTTACTTCAATGTCGCGTTTATCTATAAAGGACATAGCCTTTATATCCGTGGACACCTCAGGTCCCAAAATCAAAAAATTCCCAGCCGAAATGTTCAACTGCCTAAAGTCCAACGTTTCCTCGTTCTCTAGATTTTCATCAATCAGCCTAAAATTACTATGGGCTATCCCAACACTGGATGATGAGAAAAAAAAGGGAGGTGTACCCGGTTTCCTGGGTTGTTTGTCGTCGAGCTTGTCTATAAACACTTCCAGATTGGTAAGCGAACTGTCCTTATAGGTTTTCAGTTTAAAATTGAGCTTATCGATATCGATATGTCCAAACTCCAGTTTTCCCTTTGTCAAATTACGGGCACTTAAAACCGATGTCCCCAACTCATTGATGTAAAACAAAGTGTCTTTTTGATAATCCTCAATATAAATACCCTTGATGGCCACGTCCCAAGAGATCAATGAAAGACGAATCCCGTCGATATTGATATTCGTACCATACGATTCATTTATTGAATTCGTGGCATATTTTGCAAAACGGGTTTGGACAAAAGGCATAGAAAGCACTATCGTGCCCAATACACTAATGAGCAACAATACCAAGAGTATTCTAACAAGTATTTTTCTCAATTTTCTAATAGGGCTATAATGTTTTACCTTTGTACCTCAATTTTTATTCCAAACCTAGTGGAAAAAGAAACCATTTATATTCTTGCCATAGAATCATCATGTGACGACACCTCCGCGGCGGTTTTACGCAATGACAAAGTCATTAGCAATGTTGTTTCAACTCAAAAAATCCATGAGGAATATGGGGGTGTTGTACCCGAACTTGCCTCTAGGGCGCACCAACAAAATATTGTACCTGTGGTGCACCAAGCTTTATTAAGGGCAAATATCGACAAAAAACAGTTATCCGCCATAGCTTTTACGCGCGGACCGGGACTTATGGGTTCTTTATTGGTGGGTACCTCTTTTGCCAAGTCTTTGGCACTTGGTCTAGACATTCCCCTTATTGATGTAAACCACATGCAAGCGCACATCCTAGCGCACTTCATTGCAGAGGAAAAAAACACAAAACCAGAGTTCCCATTTTTAGCCATGACCATCAGCGGTGGCCACACACAAATTGTCAGGGTGAATGATTTCTTCGATATGGAAATCCTTGGGGAAACCTTGGATGATGCGGTTGGGGAGGCTTTTGACAAAAGTGCCAAAATCCTGGGGCTACCCTATCCTGGTGGACCACTGGTAGATAAATTCGCACAGCTTGGCAATCCTAAAAAATTCCCTTTCCCGAAACCGAAGGTAGATGGCCTGAACTTCAGTTTTAGCGGATTAAAAACAAGTATCCTTTATTTTATACAAAGGGAAACCAAGACGAACCCGAATTTTAAGGAGGAGAACCTTAATGATATATGTGCCTCCATACAATACACCATTATCAACATTTTAATGGACAAGCTTAAAAAAGCAGTAAAAGAAACCGGAATAAGGCGCGTAGCCATTGGCGGGGGGGTATCTGCCAATTCGGGCATACGCTCCGCACTGAAAAATGCAGAAAAGAAATACGGTTGGTCCACTTATATTCCTAAATTTGAGTATTGTACAGACAATGCTGCCATGATCGGCATCGTGGGCTATCATAAATATAAACAGAAGGCATTCGCATCCCAGGATATAACGGCCAAGGCACGATATATCATCCAATGACAAACCCATGGCCTATAATGAAGATTTGGAAAAAAGACTTGATTATGCATTTAAGTTGTTTCCTAAAGACATCGCCAATGAAATCCTTAAAAAGAAAATGTTCGGAGGATTGGCCTATCTGTTCAAGGGCAAAATGACCGTCGGCATCATTAAAGAGAATCTTATGGTGCGTATTGTAGCAGAGAAAATCGATGAAATCATGAAAATGGAAGCCGTTCGCCCCATGGATTTTGCCAAAAGGCCCATGAAAGAATTCGTTTATGTATCCTCCAAGGGATACACCACCGAGGAGGAACTCCAAAATTGGATTGAATTGGGACTGGAACACGCTAAAAAAAAATTAAAGAACACTAAATAGAAACGACCTATAACTATGCAATTATTCTATAACCCAAAGCTGGATAGTAGCGTCTCCCAATTTGTTTTTACCCCGGAAGAGAGTCGTCACATCGTAAAAGTACTACGCAAAAAAGAAAGCGATAATTTACTTATAACAAACGGCAAAGGGTACATCTTCGAGGCAAAGATCATGATATCCGACACCAAAAAGTGTAAGGCACAGATCATTTCATCAACAAAAAAGCATCGAAAGATGTATTGGTTTCACTTAGTCGTCGCTCCCACAAAAAGCAATGATAGATTCGAATGGTTTTTAGAAAAAGCCACAGAGATAGGCGTAGACGAAATTACACCGGTTATCTGTGACAGGTCTGAGCGTAAGATCGTAAAACAGGAACGTATGGAAAAAGTCTTACAATCGGCCATGAAACAATCCATGCAAGCGTATTTACCCAAGTTGAACCCTATTACGACGTACACGGAATTTGTGGAAAAGGAAAGGGAAGGACTCTTATTTATCGCCCACTGTGAAGAGGACGAAAAAATGGAATTGAAAAGAAGGGTAGCCCCGGACAAGGATGTGACCATACTTATTGGTCCTGAGGGCGATTTTTCTGAAAAAGAGATCAACAAGGCATACGAAAAAGGCTTTTTACCTGTTTCTTTGGGCCAGAATAGACTGCGCACTGAAACTGCTGCCATCGTCGCCTGCACCACAGTAAATTTGATAAACAACGGTTAAATCCATCTTCGTATATTTAGGGAATGGGATATTGGAAACTCATCTGCACACTATTTTTATTAGCCTACGCCTCTATGGCCAACGGTCAGGAAATCGCCATCCTAAAATACAATGGCGGGGGTGACTGGTATGCCAACCCCACGGCGTTGCCCAATTTAATACAATTTTGCAATGCCAATATCAACACTAAAATCAAAGAACAACCCGAAACGGTGGACGTTGGGAATATAAATATTTTCCAATACCCATTTTTGCATATGACAGGGCATGGCAACGTATTGTTCTCGCAAGAGGAAGCAGATAACCTAAGGACTTACTTGCGCTCTGGTGGATTTTTGCATATCGATGACAATTACGGTATGGAGCCTTATTTACGTAAGGAAATCGCTAAGGTATTCCCAAATGAAACCTTGGAAGAACTAGGTGCTGACCACCCTATTTTTTCACAACATTATAATTTTCCTGAAGGTCTACCCAAAATACACGAACACGACGGTAAAAGACCCCAAGCCTTCGGAATAACATTTGAGGGGCGGTTGGTTCTTCTGTTTACCTATGAATCCGATTTGGGTGATGGTTGGGAGGATCCATCGGTTCACAACGATCCGGAAGCGATACGAACCAAGGCCTTGCAAATGGGAGCCAATATTATATCTTATGCCTTTAAAAGTTAATCAATGACATCCAAAACAATTGCAGACGGCATTTTGAGAGCGATAGCTATCCTTGTCGGTATCTTCTTGGTCTTATTATTCTTGTACAAAATACAATCGGTATTGGCCTACATGGCCATAGCCTTGGTAGCGTCACTTTTAGGAAGGCCTATCGTATTATTCCTGCGCAAAAGACTTAAGTTCAACAACACCTTGGCGGTCATCGTTACCATGTTGCTCCTTATTGGGCTCATTGCTGGTATCATCGCCTTATTCATCCCGCTACTTATCGCACAAGGACAAAACCTTTCTTTATTGGATATAGATGCCCTTCAGGCCAATGTAGAACATATATATCGACAAGTAACCGAATATTTCGGATTGAGTTCGAACGAAATTGAACAAGGTTTAAAAGAATCTAAAATATTTACCAACTTGGATTTTGGCTTTATACCGAATTTCCTGAATTCATTTGTCGGTGTTCTTGGCAGTTTTGGTATAGGTTTGTTCAGTGTACTTTTTATAGCTTTTTTCTTTTTAAAGGACAGTAAATTGTTTGAGGATGGCCTTCTGATTTTTATACCGGAGAACAAGGAAAACCGTTTAAAAAAATCTTTGGACACCATCAAGGATCTACTATCGAGATACTTCGTTGGACTGGTTTTTCAAATCCTTATTTTGTTTGTAATCTACTCCATTGTCCTGTTTATTTTCGGCATTGAAAACGCCATCGTTATCGCCTTTCTTTGTGCCTTGCTGAACCTGATTCCTTATGTAGGTCCGATCATCGGTGGAGCTCTCATGTTGACCCTGACAATGACCAGTAATTTAGGGGCTGATTTCAGCACCGTAATCCTACCCAAAACCATCTACGTAATGATTGGTTTTATCATTGGTCAACTGGTAGATAATTTCTTCTCGCAACCTTATATTTTTTCCAATAGTGTGAAGTCACACCCCCTGGAGATTTTCTTGGTGATCATTATAGGAGGCTTACTATTCGGAATCACGGGAATGATCATTGCAGTACCGGGTTACACGGCAATCAAAGTGATTTTAAAGGAATTTTTAGCCGAAAACAAGATTGTGAAATCATTGACCAAAAACCTATAGTATCACTTTGAATAAAAACATATTAAATACTGGTGTTCAAAATTTTATAAACAATAATTTAGATACTGACATCATGTCAGTTATCCTTAAAAAGAGTCCTTTCCATAATATTTCGTCCCAAGAATTGGCCGAACAGATACAAGCCAAGAAAAAGTGCGAAAAGAAACTCCCCTACTGGTTCAGCACACCTCTTATTTATTACCCAAACAAGTTGAACATTGAACAATGTTCTTCTGAGACCACGGCCAAATATAAGGCGAGTATCCTTAGTGGAAAAACCCTTGTTGACCTAACCGGAGGATTGGGAGTGGATACTTACTTTTTCAGTAAAAAAATAGAGAAGGTTTTCCATTGCGAAATCAATCAAAATCTTTCCGAAATCGCCGCGCATAATCTTGGGATATTAGGAGTCGGAAACATCGATTTCAGCTCGATGGATGGTATGGATTTTTTAGAAGGATCACATCAAAATTTCGATTGGTTATATGTTGACCCTTCACGAAGATCGGAAAGCAAGGGAAAGGTTTTTATGCTATCGGATTGTACCCCAAATATTGTTGAACACCTACCGTTGCTTTTTCAAAAATCAAAGCATATTTTAATCAAGACCTCTCCCCTTTTGGATATTACGATTGGCTTAAACGAATTAGCACATGTGAAGGAGATTCATGTCGTGGCTTTAAAGAATGAGGTCAAGGAATTACTCTGGGTATTGGAAAGGGAATATCAAGGTAAAACACATATAAGGACATTAAATATAACCCCACCCAAACCACAACGTTTTAGCTTTAACCTTACGGACGAAAAAGACACCTTACCCTCCTATGAACTTCCACAAAACTATTTATACGAACCGAATGTCGCCCTATTGAAAGCCGGGGCTTTCAAAATCACCTCAAAAGCATTTCGAGTCCATAAACTTCACGAACATTCCCATTTGTTCACATCAAAAGATTTGTTGGAATTCCCAGGCAGGGTGTTCCACATTGAGGATGTCATTGGCTATTCCAAAAAGGAACTTAAACCCTTAATAGGCACCAAGGCGAATATCACGGTAAGAAACTTCCCGGAAAGTGTTACCACTATCCGAAAAAAGCACAAAATCAAAGACGGTGGGGAAGTCTATTTATTCTTTACGCGGTTACAAAACAACCAACTGGCCGTCATCAAAACTTCAAAAGTCATCCTGCAATGACTTCCAATAACTGGAAATCAACCCTTAATTCAACAAAGACCGATTCTAAATTAAACAATTTAAAAGACACCTTTTCTTTTGTCAAATGGGGATAATTTCCGTGAAATAACCACACCTTTTGTCTCTAAGGCCCTACAAACATTACGAAAACGTTTTAGTGAGAACATTCCAGATGATGGTTTATGTTAAATTTAACAAAATATATAATACCATCATTTGACAAAATACGACATGATATATTACCATCCTTCCTATAAATTTGTTAATATTAGCATAATATTTTGCGTACTACATAAATATGGTGTCAAAAAATTACGCTTTTTTTATCTACTTGAATTTTTAATTAAACTAACAAACAACAGTTACTATGAATCAAAAACACGATTACAAATCGTTAAAGCCCAAAGGAAGGTTTACTTCTTTTGGAATTGGGCTTTTATCGTTCATGATTTGCCTAAGTGCCCAAATGGCTCTGGCAAATTCTGAAACATCATTATTGAAGGTTGATGTGGAAAGTTCTTTTCAATCAATTATTACGGGAACGGTCTCTGATGCATCAGGACCCTTACCTGGTGCAAGTATCGTCATTAAAGGGACGACCCAGGGTACCCAAACCGATTTTGACGGTAATTTCACACTTGAGGCTGACAGCGATGCCGTTTTGGTCATCAGCTATATTGGTTATCATACACAGGAAATTGCTTTGGATGGCAATGAAACAATCAATGTAATCTTGGCTGAAGATGCAAGCTTACTCGAAGAGGTGGTTGTAATAGGTTATGGCACCCAAACAAGAGGGGACATCACCGGATCTGTTGCTTCTGTTGATATGGATGAAGCTTTAAAAGCACCTACAACCAACGCCGCTGAAGCCTTACAAGGTAGAGCTTCTGGTGTTACCGTTGTAAACAACAACACTCCAGGTGCTGCACCTAAAATTAATATTCGAGGATTCGGAACTGCCAACAATACTGACCCGCTGTATATTATAGATGGTGTACAGACAGATGATGCCAGTTTCTTGAACAACATAAACCCTTCCGATATCGATCAGATGAACGTTCTTAAGGATGGCGCCGCGGCCATTTATGGGGCAAGGGCATCGAACGGGGTTGTAATTATTACCACCAAAGGTGGTGGTTACAATATGGACTCTGCCGAAATCTCTGTTGATATGTATACAGGTTTTTCTCAAATTACAAATGCTCCGGATTTGCTAAGCACACAACAGCATGGTGATATGATTTTCCAAAGTCAACTTAATGATGGTGCTATTCCTTCGCACGCCCAATATGGCAATGGTAGAAATCCTGTTGTCCCTACCTCTATCATAGGGTATACTAGAGTACAATCTTATGACCCAATTGTTTATTATCCTGTTGGGGCATTGAATGCCACAGTACAGCCAGGTGGTACTGATTGGATCGACGAACTTACCCGTACCGCAGCTATTTCAAATATGTCAGTATCCGTTGCTAACGGAACGGAATCCGGTAAATACTTCATGTCTGTTGGTTATTTGGACAGTGATGGTATTATTAATGAAACAGGATTCAGTAGAGTTAGTACACGATTGAATTCTGAATTCAAAATAGGGAAACGCCTTAAAATAGGGGAACACCTTAATGTTTCCTATTCGAATACAAGAACAGGAAATAATGAGGCCATGCAAATGGCCTTGAGAATGTCCCCTTTAGTTCCTGTTTATGACGACGAAGGAGAATTTGCCGGTTCTGCTGCCCCAGGTTTGGGTAATGGTAGAAATCCGATTGCCTTAAATTATAGAGCCAGGGATAATTACAATAAGCGATATGCTGTAATAGGTGATATGTATTTATCCTATAACATTCTGGATGAGTTGACCTTTAAAACAACTCTGGCAGGCGGTTTCAATACTTTTGATTCCAGGTCTTTTACTGCCTTGGACCCTGAACATAGTGAACCGATATCCTCAAGATCTCTTTCAGAACAAGATCAAACCAACTACAACTGGATTTGGACGAATACTTTAAATTACAACAAATCTTTCGGAGACCATACGGTTAATGCCTTACTAGGTGTTGAAGCTCTTAAGGGTTCCGGTAAAGGCAAACAGATAAACCGTTCCGGATACTTATTTGAAGATCCTGATTTTTATCTATTGAGTAACGGTACTGCAGCTCCAAGTGTAAATTATGCTTATGATGGTTACAATACCTTGTTTTCCGTATTCGGTACGGCAAATTATTCTTTCAAGAATAAATATTTCCTCTCTGCTACCATACGTAATGATAAATCTTCCAGGTTTATAGGGGATAACCAAAGCGATATTTTCCCTTCTTTCAGTGGAGGCTGGTTAGTCAGTGATGAAGATTTTTATCCACAAAATTCTTTTGTCAATAGATTAAAGTTTAAAGGGTCTTGGGGTAAATTAGGTAACCAATCTTTACCTGTAGATAATCCTACTGCAAATATCTCTAACTTAAGTGATCAGTATGCAAATTATTCCTTGAGTGGAAGCAGTATTGCAACAGGTGCTATTTTAAGCCAAGTAGGGAATACTGATTTAAAATGGGAAACCAGTGAAACCACAAACTTTGGTATAGAGTTAGGTATGTTAGAAAACAAATTGACTTTTGAAGCGGAATATTTTCATATTTCGACCCAGGATTTAATTACCCAGGATTTTAGTGCAATTAGTTCTACTGCGATTGACGCCAGTGCCCCTTACGTAAACTTAGGGAACATAAAAAATACTGGTTTTGATTTAGTGTTGGGTTATCATGACGAGACCGCCTCAGGTTGGTCATACGGAATTACAGCGAACCTATCCCATTACAAAAATGAAGTCACTAGTTTAATTGATGGAGCTCCTGTTACTGGAACTGGTGAAGCCCTAAGAGGCCAAAACGCTACCAGAACTGAGGTTGGTGAGCCATTGTCCTTTTTCTATGGTCGTAAAGTAGTTGGATTTACCGATGAAGGAAGATATGAGTATGCTGATGTAAATGGTGATGGTACTGTTGATGATGATGATAGGACCAATATAGGTTCGCCCCACCCTGATTTTACTTACGGTATTAACTTGACATCGGCTTACAAAGGATTTGACATTTCTCTTTTCTTTAATGGATCTCAAGGGAATGAGATTTACAACTTTAATAAGTTTTATACTGATTTTCCTTCATTCGTGAATGGTAATAGAAGTACTAGGGTCATGGATTCTTGGACACCTACCAACACGAATGCGTCACTACCTGCATTATCAACATCAGTTGTCAATAATGAAGGTCAGCCAAATTCATATTTTGTTGAAGACGGTTCATATTTACGATTAAAGAACACCCAAATTGGGTATACATTACCCAAAACCGTTTCTGACAAAATTGGTATGAAATCTTTGAGATTATACATCCAGGCCACCAATTTATTTACTATAACGGATTATGAAGGTTTCGATCCCGAAATTGTATCCGATATAGGTAGTGGAGAAAGTGCCAACTTAAGTTTGGGTATTGATGGTAGGGTATATCCTGCTTCAAGGGTATTTACTTTGGGTGCTAATATTAAATTTTAAAAAAAAAAAGATGAAAAGAACAGTAACTTATTTAATAATGCTATTTGCTATATTAGCATGTAGTGACGAATTCACTGAGTCACCCGCAATAGGGGCACTAAGTGATGAATCACTTAAGAATGAAACCGGAGTTGATTTAATGCTCGTTGGAGCCTATTCTGCAATAGATGGGGTTCGGGCCAATGAATTTGGAGAAGGATGGTCTATGTCCGGTGACAACTGGGTTATGGATGTATTATCCGATGATGCCCATAAGGGAAGTACTGACGGTGATCAACAAGAACTCTATAACCTAGAAACTATGACATGGGCTACAGGTAGTTCTTATTTCTATGGGAAATGGGGAGCCATTTTCGCTGGCATCAACAGAGCCAATGCCGTCATTGCTTTAATTGAAACCATAGAAGAAGGTGATTTTTCTAGCCAATTGGCAGAAGCCCGTTTTTTAAGGGGTCATTATAATTTTGAACTTCAGAAAATGTGGGGCAAAGTTCCTTACATCTCTGAAGAAAATTATGCGGCAACTGAATTCAACCAGCCAAACACCAGTGATATTTGGGAACAAATTGAAACTGATTTTCAATTTGCTATTGATAACTTGCCTGCAACTCAAGCACAGGTAGGTAAACCAACATCTTGGACTGCGAAGGCATTTATGGGCAAAGCCCATTTATACCAATCTGATTGGGATACTGCTTTTACCTTATTGAATGAGGTGGTTACTAGTGGACCTTATGATCTTTTACCAGATTATGTAGACAATTTCAGATTGGCAGGGGACAATAGCGTAGAATCTATTTTTGCCATACAGTTTACTACCGATGATGGCCAATCATATAACGCTAATGTTAAAGGCGCTCTGAATTTTCCTAACCCAGGGCCTTTTGGTTCTTGTTGTGGTTTTTATTCACCAACCCAAGATTTGTTGAATGCATTTCAAACCAATAGTGGATTACCATTATTGGATACCTACAATCAGACTGATGTTAATAGTGATTTCGGAATTGCCTCTAGTGAGGATTTCACTCCATTTGAGGGACCTTTGGACCCAAGAGCGGATTATACTGTAGGCCGAAGAGGCATTGATTACAATGGCTATGGTGAGCATCCTGGTAATGATTGGATTAGAGCGGAAAATAGTGATATCTCAGGGACCTATCTTCCTAAGAAAAATGTATATTGGGTAGGTGAAACAGGTAATATTTCTACAGGTTCATGGGGTGAACAACTTTCAGGGGTAAATTATCATATCATGCGTTTTGCCGATGTTTTATTAATGGCCGCGGAAGCTGCAGTAGAAAAAAGTAGTCCTGACCTTGATCTAGCTTTACAATATGTAAATAGAGTACGTGCTAGAGCAAAAAGCTCTAATTATATGAAGGCAGTTGATGATTCTGGTGATGATGCAGCCAACTATGAGATTAACCTTTATACTTCGTTCCCAAATGCTTCTTATGCCAGAAAAGCAGTCCGTTTTGAACGTCGTTTGGAATTAGGTATGGAAGGCCATCGTTTATTTGATCTTAGAAGATGGGGTAACTATGTACAAGTTATGACCGAATACGCTGAAAACGAAGGACGAACAATCATTCCTTTCGGAGAAGAAGTGAAAACCTATTCAGATTTTCATAATTTGTTCCCAATTCCTGTTACCGCAATTGATTTAAGTGGTGGTATTTTAGAACAAAATTCTGGTTATTAATAAAAACTCAAGCAATTAAATATTAAAAAATATAGATATGAATAAAATTCGAACTATAGGTATTATATTTTCGATGTTCGCATTATTGGGACTGAACTCCTGTGATGACGATGACATCGATTCCCCCGGAAGCGCAATTATCGGCCCGGGCACAGTCCATACCAGAATTAGTGCTAGCGGAAGTTCAACGTCTTTGGAAGCAGCTCTTAAAATAGCCACCGGTGACCTTCCCGGAACCTTGGAAGGCACAGGCCCGTTCACTGTATTCGCCCCTAATAACACTGCATTTGCTAACTTGGCAGAGTCACTGGGTTTTGAATCCACAGATGATGTTTCGGCCAGTGAAGCCTTATTAGCGAGTATTGACCCAGCGCTACTTTCACAGATATTGACTTATCACGTAGTTGCAGGTTCTATGGAAGCAGCGTCGCTTTCAGATGGAGCAACATTAACCACTGTTTTAGGAGATGAAATTTCTGTTATAATTTCAGAAGATGGAGATATTCAATTATTGGATGCCACAAAGTTACCAGAAACGAGTCCCGTGTCAACGATTGTTCAATCAGACGGATATGCAGAAAATGGTATTGTTCACTTTATAGACAAAGTTCTTCTACCACAGGCTGCCATTGATGCTTTGGATTTTGATATTCGACCAACTATTATAGATTGGGCCACAGGAACCGACGATCTTAGCCTATTGGCAAGTTCTATTGAAAAAGCTGGTTTGACAGATGCCATTGCAGCATTGGATACCGCAAGAGTTCTAGCTCCGAACAATCAAGCTTTCGCCGATCTTCTTGAAACACTAGGAGATGATTACAATAGTCTTGATGATTTTGACAATGAAGTAGAAATCGCTTTGCTAGGTGAAATCCTTTTATATCATGTGTTACCACCTGTAGATGACTCTATCGATTTAACAGTAGGTCCGGCAACAACGCTTTTAGATGAAAACTTTGTTGATGTAACTACTGCAGTTGGTGGATTTGCATTTGGAGATGCCACAGCTGATATTGCAAATACAATTACTGCCGATATAGATGCTAAAAACGGTGCTGTTGATATAATAGACAAAGTTCTTTTACCGCAAGCGGCATTGGACTTTTCGACCTTATTAGATTCTGACGATTTGGCAACTACTGTAACTGGTGCCCCTCAATTGAGCGTATTGGAAGAAGCTTTGATTGCTACTGATTTGGCCGGCGCCTTTGTTGATATGACAAATGTTCAGGATGATGAGGCTACCAATTTCACTTATTATAGACCAGCAACCGTCTTTGCCCCTACAGATGCTGCTTTTGAAGATTTATTTAACGCTTTAGGGCCTGATTACACTAGCATAGCAAGTTTTGATACTGAAGAAGAGCTAGCACTTCTTTCTGAAATTCTTCTATATCATGTATTGGCCGGAAAAGTAGTAAGTGAGGATTTAGAGGCCGGAGTGGCAACCACTGCTTCTGAAAAGGATATTGAAATCATTAGTGTTGTTGGAACGGATAATTTTGTTATCGGCGATGCCACCAATGACGTAAACGCTAATATAACCACTCCTGATGTCTTAGCACGTAATGGTGTAGCTCATATTATTGATAAGGTATTACTACCTAAGAGTGCTATTGATTTCATAGAATCTATGGAATAATAGAAATTGTATTGTGCTGACGTTTTTTTAAAGTCGTAAATACTAAACCACCCCGCACTTTTGCTGCGGGGTGGTTTTTTTATTCGTGAGCCTAAGAAAATAAAACATGATTATATTTTAATTTTAAATATCGATATCTATTTTTTACCTTTCCTGTGAATTGAAAGAATTGTAAATTCTTCAAGATACTATCAAATTCCTTTATCTGGTCTTTATCCACTCAGTCCTTAAAAACCTTTTAATTAAAAATGAAAAAAATCACTTTGCTTTTACTTGTCCTGACAGCAGTAATTTCTTGCCAGAAAAAAGATAACACCCTGTTCTCAAAAGTTTCATCGGATCATTCCGGAATAACCTTCAACAATAAAATCGTCGAGACCGATAGCTTTAACATCCTAACATCCGAATACATCTTCAATGGAGGTGGTGTGGCCGTAGGTGATTTCAATAATGACAATAAACAAGATCTATTTTTCACCGGAAACCAAGTAGCCAACAAACTTTATCTGAACCAAGGCGATTTTAAATTCAAGGATGTTTCAACAGAAAGTGGTATTGAAGCTCTTAATAAGTGGAAAACGGGAGTTTCCCTGATCGACATCAACAATGATGGTTTCTTGGATATCTATGTCTGTGCAGCCATGTTCCCTAGCTCCTCGGAAATGGCAAATTTACTTTTCGTGAATCAGGGCCTGAATGAAAACGGAATCCCCACCTTTAAGGAAATGGCCAAAGCGTATGGGATAGCCGATACCGGCAACAGCATGAACGCCACATTTTTCGATTATGACAAGGATGGATTTTTAGACCTATATGTGCTCAACAACACTGATATCCACAAACTACCTTCCAACTATAGGATCAAAATTACAGATGGTTCCGCATTGAGCAACGATAGGTTATACCATAATAATGGCAACAACACCTTTACCGATGTAACCCTTGAGGCCGGGATTACCATTGAAGGTTATGGTCTTGGACTCGCTATTGCCGATTTGAATTATGACGGCTGGCCCGATATATATGTCAGTAATGACTATCTCACCAATGATGTTCTTTATCTCAATAACGGTGATGGCACCTTTTCCAACAAAATTGACGAACTCCTTAAGCATCAAGGCAGATTCTCTATGGGTAATGATATTTCGGACTATAACAATGATGGGTTTTTGGATATTCTAACCTTGGATATGTTGGGTGAAAATAATTATCGGCTAAAAACAACGATCCGGTCCACTAAATATAATGACTATGTCTTAAACGAAAAGTTCGGCTATGAATACCAATACATGAGAAATATGCTACAGACTGGTCAAGGGGTTGGGATTCCTTTTCAAGAAATAGGACTTATGGCCGGGATTTCGAAAACCGATTGGAGCTGGTCTCCCCTTTTTGTGGATATGGACAATGATGGTTATAGGGACTTATTGATTACCAACGGATTTCCACGTGATATTACCGATCTTGACTTTGGGGAATTCGAATTCAATGTGCGACGTTACCTAAAACCCATGCAAATCCTGGATTCTATCCCTAAAGTGAAAATACCCAACTACGCCTATAAAAACAATCGAAACGGACTGTTTGCCGATGTAGGAAAAGAATGGGGCTTGAACATTCCCTCTTTTTCCAATGGAGCGGTATTCGCTGATTTGGATGATGATGGGGATATGGATTATGTAGTGAATAACATAAACGACGAAGCCTTCCTTTTTGAAAACACCCTGGACAAAAATCCTGATACTACCCACAACTATTTAAAAGTGGATGTACAAGGTCCTAATAACAATACATCAGGTATCGGGGCGAAAATTGCCATTCGGTTCCAAGACAGTACCCTTCAATATTACGAGCACCATTTAAACAGGGGCTACATGTCCTCGGTACAGGATATTGCACACTATGGTCTGGGATCCGCCGATAGTGTAAAATCCCTTGAAATCATTTGGCCCGATGGTAAATTTCAAAAATTAACCGATGTTCAAGGCAATCAAACCATTACCCTGGACCATAAGAACGCAACGCTGGTAAACCCCAATGAAATTGCATTCCCTTTTGTTCCCAAAAAAATAAAACCCATCTATAATGACATTACCGATAGCATCGGAATTGATTATGTACATGAAGAAAAGGATATGGTCGATTACAATGTACAACGGATCCTACCGCATAAATTGACCCAAAACGGACCTTGCTTGGTGGCCGGTGATTTAAATGGGGATGGCACAGAGGATTTCATTGTGGGAAGCGCCTCAGGATACTCCCCGGAAATCTTTTTACAGCAAAAAAACGGTTCCTTTACAAAAACCCCACTTTTTACCGAAGTAAGGGATAAAAAATATGAGGAAGAAGGGATGGCCCTTTTCGACCTAGATAATGATGGTGACTTAGACCTTTATCTGGTTTCAGGAAGCAACGAATTTAAAAAAGGAAGTTACTTTTATAACGATCGATTAATGGTTAACGATGGAAAGGGAAACTTTTCATTGGCCATGGATAAAATGCCCGAAATCAAGGCTAGTGGCTCCGTGGTAAAAGCCCATGATTATGACAGTGATGGTTACGTGGACCTTTTTGTAGGTGGTAGAACGCCATTTGCCGAGTTTCCAACCGCAGAAAGGAGCTTTATTCTAAAGAATGTCAATGGCACGCTCAAGGATGTTACCGAGACCTTCTGCCCTACCTTAAGCCATTTGGGCATGATCACCGATGCGACCTGGGCCGATATGGATCAAGACGGACTTAGTGACTTGATCTTGACCGGTGAATTTATGCCCATCACTATTTTAAAAAATGAACGATCTTCCTTTCGCCAATTAAAAGAAACAGGTCTAGACAGCCTAAATGGTTGGTGGGAAAGTCTCTTACCCCACGATTTTGATGGGGATGGAGACCTTGATCTTGTCGTAGGCAATCTTGGCGCCAACAATTTCTATCATCCCTCCAAAGAAAGGCCCGTTACATTGCTCGCTAAGGATTTTGACAATAATGGCACTGTAGACCCCGTAATGTTCGCCTATTTCAAGAACAACTTCGAAGACGAAACCTACAAGTCGTTTCCAATCAATTTTTGGGGTGACTTATATGGCCAAAGTCCATTATTCAGGGCAAAATTCAATTCATACAAGGAATATGCCAGAACAACACAGGAAGAATTATTAACCCCGGAAGAGTTGAACGAGGCTATGAAGTTGACGGTCAACTATGACAAAAGCAGTTATTTCGAAAATATGGGTGATGGCACATTTAAATGCCATCCATTACCCTTGGAAGCTCAAATTGCCCCCATCAACCGTATGGTGGTCACAGATTACAATAACGATGACAAAAGCGACCTTTTACTTATCGGTAATAATTTCGGGAATGAGGTTTTTGTCGGCCGACTCGATGCCTTCAATGGAGGATTACTTAAAGGGGATGGAAAAGGTGGTTTTGAAATGATCAAAACCCAAGAATCCGGTTTTCTGGTTCCTGGAGATGCCAAGGATATGATTACAATACAACCTGCCAATGGAACGGATCCCTATATCATTGCTACCCAAAATCGGGGTAAGTTAAAAGTTTTTCAGAAAAATTGATCCTTTACAGGAATACCAAAAGAATCATCCATCGAGTTGTCATTAACTCTTGGATGATTCTTTGTTTTACAATGGCATCACTTATCAATGGGTTGGACACAAGCACCAAGGTCTTCCCTACACGTGCCATATCGCTATGCTAACATCAATATTCATTCATATGCTTATAATCCCCAAAACGATATTTAATCGTGCGTTTAAGGGGTATATGCATCCCATTGGTCCTTTCCAACCAATCATAAATTGCCGTTGACATTTCCTTGGCTATTTCTTGTTTGTCCGGGTCCGCTATTAAATTGTACATCTCATCGGGATCATTTTGTAAGTCATACAACTCATTACGATCCCAAATACCTTGGTACTTAATATACTTGTATCGATCTGTGCGCATACCAAAAACGGTAGGGGTCATCGGAAAATCATATTCCCAGTAATACTCATAAAACACTTCCTTTCGGGAAGGAGTACTTGAATCCCCTGTCAGGATAGGTATGAAGGAGACCCCTGGCATGTTATCGGGTTTATTTATTCCCGCTTCAGCTAAAACCGTAGGTCCTATGTCGATGTTCTGTACCATTTGTTTGGGCGTTTTCCCACCTTCAAAAAGTTCAGGACACCGAACCAATAAAGGTACTTTTACCGATTCCTCATAAAAATGCCTTTTGTCGATTAGGCCGTGTTCTCCCCAACTAAATCCATTATCCCCCATATAAATTACTAGGGTAGACTCATCCAAACCTTCTTTTTTCAAATAATCCATAATCGTTCCAATACTCTCATCAACCCCAAGCAAGGTTTCACAATAATCGACGACCATATCATAGATACCATCGTTTTCATGATACATATAATCGACCCCGTGCCAACTCACACGTTGGTTTGCGACCCATTGGGGCCATTTTAAATCACGGTATTTTCCGGTTTTGGTTTGATCATAGGTTGAAGGCAGTTCTATTCTTTTTCCCTTATATCTTCCCTTATGTCTTTTTGCGGGTTTAAAGGCTGCATGTACGGCTTTATGTGACAAATACATAAAGAATGGTTTCTTTTTATCGCGTTTATCCAACCAATCCACAGCATGTTCGGTTAGTAAGTCAGTGATATAGGTAGAGTCTTTGTACGAAACCCGGGTACCATTGATATTCAAGGTAGGATTGTAATACACCCCTTGCCCCCGAAAACTCTCCCAATGGGTAAAGCCCGGTTGCGGTTCATCACCATGGTCTCCCATATGCCATTTTCCAAAAAAGGAGGTCTGGTAACCTGCCTTTTCCAGATATTGTGGAAAATAGGTAAGATTGCCCGGATCGGGTGCCTGATTGTCCACAATGGTGTGGGAATGCGAAAATTGTCCGGTCAAAATGGAAGCCCTACTTGGGGAACATAATGAAGTAGTAACAAAGGTGTTGGGCAAGTAAGCCCCTTCGGAGGCCAATTTATCCATATTTGGGGTTTCCAACCATGGTACTTTACCCGTAAAGCCCATATAGTCGTACCGATGATCATCGGTTAGGATGAATATGACATTCCTGGGCTTCTTTTTTACCTTTTTTATCGGGGAAATTATAGTATCAGAATCATAATTGGCATAGGCTCTATTCCCAAATAAAACCAAACAGCTCAAAGTAAATACTAAAGTTCTAATTGTTTTCATATATCGATTATTTTGATTCCTGTTCCAAGAAGCCAAGGATGTAGGTTAAGGGAGCATTCCAATTTAAACAAATCTCATTGCTTGCATAACTAGGTTCTTGATCGGCCCAACTTTTCATTGGGGCGGCGTTCTCGGGATAAACAACACCATTAATTACATCTTGCTTTCCGAAATTAGGTCCTCCCGATAGTAACCCTGGCACCGGTTCTTCCACTCCATCGGCCGCACTTTGGCGATGATGTATATGCATTGGGTACTTATCCCCGAATCCAGTAACGAAACTATATCCTGTAGCGTTATTTCCGAAAATATAATCAACACATTGTTGTACCCCACTGAGATATTCCGATTTTGGATTTAAACGATAGGCCTGGGCCATAATTATGGCCACATTCAAAACATCGCTATTAGAACCCCATTGAAAATCATCGATGGGCTGAAAATAATCCAATTCCCCTGCCTTAGCGGTTAATTCATCTGCACTAGCGATAATACCATTTTTAAGGGTCTCAAATAAGGCTTCAGGAATCACATCCTTATTTTTCAACAAACTGAACATTCCTGTGAATCTCATGAACTTTCTCCAATTATCCCCTTTTGCAAACTTAAAATCCAAAGAACCTTCATTTAATGTATCCAAATATAGAGGCTCATTAGTCGATATATATAGTTCCGCATTGGCCCAAAACCATTCATCCTCAAAATCCTTGTCCCCATACTGTCCTGTAGATATATCCTCGGGGTTTAAAAATTCTATTTCTGGATTTTCAACAGCCCAACTATACGCCTTTTTTGCCGCAACCAGACATTGGTCCGCATAACTTGGGTCAACCTCTTTGAATATCCTATACGCTTGTGCCGCGCAGGCTGCAAAGTCCAACGTAGCAGCAGTGCCTTTCCCTACAATATATCGTTGGCTTGTGGCCTTATTGGGCATTACCATCCCTTCAAAACTCTTAGTGGTTAATTTATGAAACAATCCACCGTCATCATCCTGCATGGTCAAAAGCCAATCCATTTCGTATTTCAATTCATCCAATAAATCACTTTTTCCATTACCACTTTCGGGGATGTTCAAGGCTTTATCGGCAATAATCCCTGGGTATTGCTCTTGAAGCATATAAAATTGACCTAGAGGAAAACTTCCGTTGACTACATATTTATTATAATCCCCTGCATCGTACCAGCCTTTGGTGGAAGAAATATACCCCTTACTTTTACCGCTGGAAGGGTGATAAGGAACACTATCATCAGGATGGGCCATGGGTCTATGCCATTTTCCCGCATACTTTTTCTCCAAAGGCATACCGACCCTTTGATAATACATCCCTTTTATCGACCCAAGAAAAACATCCTGAAGCACATTTTCCTTAATTTTGAAAGGATAGGAATACCCTAGGTCTTCAACATACAAAACGTATTCGCCTTCAGCGGTAACATCACTGAATTCCGCAATTTGGACTTTCTCGCCAGCTAATTCCCAATTTTGGGTGTCCGTAAGATTTCCTGAATAAACAACTTTATCGGCCTTTGTATCTACCAAACTGAATTTGTCCAGATTACCCGCATCGACAATTACAGCCCTTTTTATGGCCTTTGGATAATACCCTATCTGGTTTAAACGAATTTGATCTGTATAATTCCCTGTATTGTTGGGCAATTTTTCTTTACAACCTAATAATGTAACTATTAGAAGTAATGGCATCCATACAAATCGATAATTATAATATCTCATTTCAAAACTATTTTAATATAGCCATGAAGTTACCACAAAACCTACAGATTGTTTTCCAAAATATTATCACTTTAATACTAAAAATTACACATTTTCCAAAATGGACCATATAACCATTTTATCATGGATTGTTTTTAAAATAAAATCTTCTTGCAATACATATGTTCCTACTGGAATCCAACCGGATATTGCCATAAGTCCTTTAACCCAGTTCTCAATACAAAACAAAAATGCCGATTAAAAAAATCGGCATTTTCAATTCAATAGTATGTTATTTGATTTTAACGGTATAGCGTAAAGTGACCAACATAACGAATCTTGCTCTTATCATTGGCGTTGACCACATACCAATAATCTCCGGTTGGCACAGGTTTACCGTCGTAATTACCATCCCAATTACTTACAGCATCGAGTTCGGCCACTACCCTACCATAACGGTCATAGATCTTAACCTCGATATTCGGGAAGAACTCGCGGTTCTTGGGTGCCCAAACGTCGTTTTTATTATCTCCATCCGGTGTAAAGAAATTAGGGATCTCCAACATACCGGTAAATTCAAATGGGACCGTTACCTCAGCAACACAACCATTTTGATCTACCACCCTGACCGTTACCGTCATACTCTCATTGGTTGTAAAGATATTATCGCTACCATAGGATTGCCCTTGGAAGAAATACTCATACCCTCCAAAGCCTCCCGTGGCCGTTGCCACCAACTCATTCGGACCTGTTTTTATGGCACTTAAGGTTAATGGTTCATAATTTTCAATGGTAAACTCCTCAAAACTGGTACAACCATTTTCATGATAGATATATACCGTATGGTCACCAGCAGGCAGGTCGCCCCAAGTGGTCTGGGTATCGGCCAAGTTTATGTCATCGACATCCAATGAGAACAATAGATTAGGCAACAGATTTCTTTCTTGCATTTCAACAGATACCGTACTATTTGGGAATATGCCTTCACAACCATATTGCACAATAGCTTCAGCGGTTAAATCAACCCCGATTTCTATTGGGATCAGTGCATCGGTACCACACATGTGTGCATCCTGGACAAATACGATGTATGTTTCGCCTCCTTCGAGACCATTGAAAGTTAAATCATCGTTGCGAACGAAGACTTCACTGCCATCCGAATCAGGACCTACCAACATGGTCTCATAATAGGACACCATGGTTATGGGGTCTACAAAAGGCGTACCTCCAGACACGGTTAGCTGTGCAGTACCATCAGCAAAACCGATACATGTTTCAGGGGTCGTAGCAACATCATCAATACTGACCACTGCAGGTTCTATTACGGTAAGGGTCTGCTTTTCGAAGCATCCATTTTCATCCTGAATCAAGATTTCATAATCCCCTGCAGCCAATTCATCAAACGTATAACTTCCTGGATTTGACGGGTCACTAAAGAATTCATTGAAATTAGGTTCTATGGCAAACTGTATAAGGCCAACACCCCCACTAGTAACCTCAATCGTTACGCCTCCATCCTCTTCTCCAAAACAACTAACCGGAATCGGGGTCGCATTGAACAATATGGGCTGTGGTCGTACAATTTCAAAAGGCCCTGCAATATCACTACATGTGGCCCCACTCGTAACGGTTATATAATAATCGGTTCCAGCATCCAAACCTTCGAAAGTCCCATGGTCTTGTGGACCTCTAACAAGGGTTGCGGTCGCTGACGGACTAAAGGCGTCAACTGGGTCCCCTGCGTATAGATAGAATTGGTTATCCCCCACACCACCGTTAATAAACGATTCTATCCTACCATCGAGTTCAGAAGCACATGAAATGTCATCCGGCAGGTTAGGTAATAAGGTTATTCCTGTTGCATCGGTCATGGTGATACCATTCGAGGTAACAGCCGGACACACATTCAACGCATTTTTCTTTCTTACATCAAATTGATACGTAATCCCGGCAACACCAGGGAACAATTCCGAAGTCCCCGTCATATCGACAAACGTGCCAATAGCGACGCCATTTTCAATGGCCATGTACTCATATGTAAATAATGGGTCGGGATTCTCGATGGTCAACCGTATTTCACCCATACCTCCACATCCTGGTACCCTGGTTTGAACCAATCTCGGTTGCACTGCTGGAGGTGGATCCACGTAATAAGGATCAGTGACGAACAAACAATCGAAACTTGAGGACACCTCTATCGCATACCATCCCTCACTGATAAAACCACCTGTGGCACCAATAAAGGTAGGGGTATTCTGCAACCCACTGGTCGCAGCGATATCGGTATTATCGTTACTGTTCAAATACAATAATCGATAGTTGTACCCCGCGCCTGGATATCCTCCTGTTGCCCCGGCAACTGCTGTTGTAGCATCTCCTGAGGTAGGATCATAAGCTTCCAAAACAGCATTATTACCACCGGGACATTGTAAAGAAAGGGGTTCCCGAATACCGGCATCAATCTGCGGTACGGGGGCCAAATTCAATTCGAAAGTATCCGTACAACCTTCTACATCCCTGATTTCTACTTGGTAATCACCATTTGGTAAGTTTTCAAATGTAGCGGTTGTTGAGAAAGGTACAACTTCCGTGGCATAGGTTGCCCCTCCATCTGAACTGACCAATAGTCGATATTCATAGGCAGAACCATCCCATCCTCCTTGACCATTCGCCTCAATCTTTCCTGTATTATCATTACATCCGGTATTCCCTACTTCAATGGCATTGACCTGTAATTCCCCATTTGGTGTTCTGATCGTGGCTGAATTACTATCGCTCGAACAGAACGGAATTCCATCCGAGATGACCTCCACAAAGAAATTACCCCCTGTTAAACCGGTTATGGTTTCAGGATTATTGGCCGTGTCAAAACTACCCGTAGCCAAAACAGTGGTTTTTCCAGGATCATTATTACTATAAACATTGTACGTATAGGCTCCGACATAATCGGTAACCGTTATAGATAATTCTCCATCATTTCCAGGATTAAAACAAGTTACCGCTTTAGCTTCACTGATTACGACTGTTGGACTAATAGGTTCAACAACCGTATGTACAGGCATGGGGTAGGTACATCCTCCAATATTGTCAGTGACTTCGAAAATATAGTCCCCAGCAGCAGGCAAGTACATATCCACATAATCATTACCGGATATATTTGTCTGTGGTGTTACTGGTGCTACTGATACGGCAGAAACCGTGAAATCAGTGGTACCCGATACTTGGATACGCACCCGCTCATCATCCTTACAGTTTAAGGCATCCACTTCGATAATGGTTGAAGTGATATCATCAGGTGTATCCAATTGGGGTAAGTCGAAATAAGTTTGACAACCATTACCATCGATAGCATAAACCGTGATACTTTGAGGTGAACCATTATCAACGATTTCAAAGGTATTTGATGATTGGTAATCCGAATAACCTGTAATACTAAATTGATATCCACTCCCTACCGTTCCCGGGTTAGAGGGATCTACGGTTACTGTAATCGTTGTTGAACTATATCGGTTGGCTCCATTTTCACAAGCGAAGGGTGGTGCACTTGCCGTAATGGCAAAATCATCTGGTTCATCAATTATCAATTCCCCTGAATAAGCAACACAATTTCTTGCGGAAGTTACCTCAACCTCATAATTACCTGGCCCTAAATTCGTAAAAGACCCAGAATTATTGTTGGGTGCTACTGGAACCCTAGTGGCAAAGTCTACCAACTGATAAGTTATAGGTCCATCGACGTCAGTTCCAGCTTGTAAAACAATATCGATACTACCGTCATTATCCCCATAACAAGTAACATCATGTGGTGTAGTAGGTAATATCACAGGAGTAACAGCTGCATCTAAATGAATATTGGATATGGTGAAATCACAGAATTTTGTACCATCGTACATAATGTTATCCACTACATGAACAGAATAATCCCCTGGGTACAATCCCGTAAACACATTAGAAGTTTGTGTTGTTGTAACTGCATTGGAGTTATAGTCGGTACCGGTAAGCTCAAAGGTAAAATCACCACTACCACCCGTGGTTTGTATGGTTATCTGCCCATCGGCATCGTTACAGGTAGTTGCGGTCGTAAAACTTCCTGAAGCCGACAAAAATTCGTAGACATGGGCCGTAGCAGTTCCAATACATCCATTGGCATCGACAACCTCTATTGCATAATCTCCAGGTGTAGAAACCACATAAGTATATTCGTATAAAGTCCCTGCACCGTTCAGAACCCCATATTGTTCGTCCCCTCCTAAGGTAAATAGAGGTGTATCTACCGTAAATGGGACACTTACTGTTATATCGAAAGCTGTGGATGTATAATCACATTGGTTTATTACCGTTGTACTAATAACAGGAGCATCATCAATAGGTATAATACTGGCAATCGCAAAAGAGCTACAGCCACTATCATCCAAGACATAAACATCATAGTCCCCATCTGGTCCAAAGAAAGTCGTTTCGGAGACATAATCCCCAGCACTTGGCGGATTTCCCTGTGGCATATATGCAAAAGTATACGGACCTCCATCACCTCCCCTACCTTGTACGGTAATCGACCCATCGGCATTACAATTCGCAGGGGTCGTATTTAGTATATCTATAGCGGGTAGGTTTTGCTCAATTGTTGCTACTGCTGCATCGGTACATTGATCTGTTAAGTTCGTAACTATAATCTGATAGTCACCTTCAGGGGCGTAAACATTTCCTGTATGTGGAATTGCAGTAGTCGTAGCAGTCTCCAATGGCGTTAGCGAACCATCCTGGTCGTTTAACAAATCAATTTGTAATACATCACCAATGGTAAATCCAGTAATAGAATATATAATTTCCCCATCTGTACTGGGATAACACCCCGCTGGAATAGAGCTAGTGCTGACATCCAAAGGAGAAGGCCCCTCGACCGGTGGTATTTCTTCAAAATAAACACACCAGTTTGCAGGATCCGGATCCCCTTGCGTATCGGTCACCTCAACGGTATAGGTCACACCATATTGTAACCCCGAAAATGTATGTCTTCTCGGCCCAGGGTTTGGAGAAACAGGAGGATTTGGATCATCAACCAATCGGATTAAGAAAGGACCTGTACCTCCAAAAATTTCAACAGTATTACTAAAACCAGTTATTGAACATACTGGTAGCGGAACAGGATCAGGAACAACAGTTATATTTGGCTGCGTAATAGTTATTTGATCCTCATCCATACAACCATTGGCATCCAAGGTAATTACCCTGTATTCCCCTGGCACTAAACCTGAATCGGTTATCGAGTAAGGTAAGGAAGATCGAGCTACATCATCCTTTCTTGTGATAAAATTACCAAAGCTATCCTCAATGATAAAACTGAAATTCTCTGTACCGTCAGTAACACTGTTTATGAGAATACCGCCACTGACCGCACTTAGCGAGCAGGTAGCGGGTATTTCAGAAATATTGGCATCCGGTGTTGGCGTAATACTGGTATTAATTGTAAAGGGTCCGGTATACAAACAACCTCTGTCATCCTCTATTTCAACGGTATATATACCTGCAGAAAGATTGGAAAACGAAGTTTGATAACCATAATCCGTTCCATTTATTCTAATTTTATAAGGTGGGACCCCACTGGTCGCATCCGGGGTAATGATCACCCTACCATTGTCGGTAGCACCACAACTTACATCAAAAACTTCAATTGTTGGTGGATCCAAAGAGGCCGGTGGCGCCAAATAAATTGCTGCGGACTCCGCAGAGCAAGCACTATTGGTCATGTTTTCATCAAAAATGCGGAAAATATAATTGCCGTCAACCGTCGTATCATATAAAAAATTATTCGATGTAAAGGTGGTCAACCCACTCCAAGTAGCCCCATTGTCAGAACTTACTTGATATTGTTTGGTTCCCGGTCCCGAGAAATAACCTCCATTTACACGCACACGAATTTGTCCTGGAGTTCCCCCACATGGAATTTCAGTTTCAATACTTGTAGAAACACGTAACTGTGGCTCAATGGTAATGGATAAATCATCACTACAATTATTACCGTCAACAACCTCAATTATATAATTTCCAGGGGTTAGATCCGTGAATGTCGGACTTGCCTGGAGTGTTCCATTATTGATACGATATTGATGACTCCCCAATGGTGCCGTACCGGCCGTGGATGTTACGGTTGCGGTTGCCCCCACCCCAGGCACATAACAAAAATCGGATGCAGCTGCATCTAGATTTATTGTTGGAGCATCCAAAGGTTCAAGATCAAAATAAAAGGTGTCTGTACAACCTTCGGAATCTTCCACGGTTAAGGTATATACATCTGAAGGATCCAATGGATCAGTTCCTTGACTGAGATTACTAAATGTTCTACCTGACTTAGGACCTACGGTAGTACTTCCATCAGGATAAAGCAAGGTATACCTATAGGTTCCCCAGCCCCCTGTAGCGTTGGCAACAACCCGACCTAAATTACCATTGGCACAGGTCATAGGGGTTACCACACTGGTACTTAAATCAATCGGTGTGGCTTCCTGTATATCGAATGAGTTTGTATCTGTACATCCCGTATCGGCATCCGTTACCGTAATTGTATAGGTGCCAGCACCAGAAGGAGGTAAAACTACTTCCAAATCGCTCTGTGGGCCACCGGAGTATAAACCACCATTGATTTCCCACGTATAGTTATTCGCAAAACCATCGATTAAAAAAGTTCCTGTACCATCTGTGGCTCCATTACAAACATTCAAATCCCCCCCAGATTTAACCCTTGCCCGTATAGAACTGATTTGGGCTGGCGTAAAGCCTTCTGTATAGGTACAACCATTAACATCGGTTATCTGAAATATATAGGAAGTATTGGTACTTAATCCTGTAATCACATCATTGGTGGCATCCCCATCAGTATCGAAACCAGGGGTAGGACTAAGAACAACATATTGAGCAATTGCAGCATTCGCAGTTGCTGTCAATGTTACATCAGAAGTTCCTGCAGTACAATTGATATTACTTTGTACAAAAACGAGATCGGAAGGAGGATCAACATCTAAAATAGTGATAGGGGTCAGCTCCAATCGACATCCGCCACCGTCCTTAATAATTGGCGTGTACGTTCCTGGTGCGAGATTCGTATATGAGGTGGTTCCTGTAAAATTCAATCCGTCGATACTAAAGACATATCCACTTCCAGAGCCTCCGGTGAAAGGTCCCACAAAGTCGATCTGACCTCCATTGGTTCCCCCGCTACCATCACAAGTACGGTCTGTTATCTTGGTCGCTGAACCTGAAATAACACCAACACTTGATACCGTAACATCGGCCAAAGGCAAGGTACATTCGAATCCACCTTGTTGATAACGCACTTCTATTTGGTCATATAAGGTGCCTGATGTTGTCGCAGGGACTGAAATCTCAGGGGTTGTCTCCCATGGATCTCCACTATTGACCCTATAACTAAGGTTATATCCACGTGCATCGGTAACATTAAAGATTATTTTTGCTCCTCCATTGGAGCATGTTCCATCTAGTCCCGTTGCCGTAACTACCGGTGGTAAAAGGTTTTCAACATTCGCCGAGGCGGAAATGGTACAACCATTACTATCCGTAATCAAGAAATCATAAGAACCTGGACTAGTAGCCGTATACGTTGTAGTAGCTGTATAAGAAGGTTGTGATGAACCCCCATTGACCGTAAAAGTATAAGGGGCAGAACCACCTGAAGTATTCACTGTAATATCTACATCGGTAATTGTTGAGCATCCAAAACTACTGTGTACCTCTGTTGAGGCATCTAATGGTGATAATCCGTTACCTATTACTATAGGGTTTCCACTAGTATCAAAACTTTCCCTTGGCGGATCAATACCATTCAATGGGTCTCCTGTACATTGTTGTGTTTCGACCTGTACGGTATACGTGCCAAATCCCACAGCTGAAAAAGTATAGGGGTTATCGGATATAAATGCCGTAAATTCCTGTGCAACACCACTGCTATCCAACAAAGTATATTTGTATGGACCGGGAACATTGTTCGCCGTTACTGTAATTGTACCTGTATCCCCACTACAAAGGGCATCGGTAAAAGTAACGTCTATGGCAATATCCAACTGCTCTATGGTTATGGGTTCATAAGGGTACTCACAGGTATTGGGTGTGTTCTGTAATCTTGCCTTTACAATATAAGTTCCTGGCGCCAAATCATTGAAAATCGGACCTTGCCATGGGCCAAAACCACTACCGTTATCGATACTGAACTCATAAGCACTTGAAAGATTCGTAATTTGGATTCTTCCAGGCACCCCACAGATATTATCTTGTTTTACATAGGTCTGCGTAATCGTACTTTTCTTTACCTTGAAATAATAGTATGGACCTGAACCATTGACCCGCACCCTAAACTCTCCTCCAGTTGTAGAGGAAATGGTACTTGCGTCAATAGTGAAATTCTGTGCGATACCGACTTGGGTATAACACGAATTACTCGTTTCCGGACAATTTTCATTGATATCCGCGCTACACGCGCCCCCCAACTTTTCCCAAGAAACTGAACTATAAGGGCCGCCGGACAAGGAAACTACCCTATCATCGGAATCCCCACAAAGATTGAATCGTGCAATGGTACTACCGTCATTCGTACAGTTCACCTCTAGATCGGCGCCTTGAATGATAGTCATGAACATAGGCAAGGGTGCCGAGGTACTTGCCTTATTTTGATGTTCCAATGGAGCTGGAGCATTATAATTTTCCGCGATTCTGGTCTTGGAACTGGAATCTTCAATAGAGACAGCTTCTTCAAAGGCTTCAGAAATCCCGGCCAACACCTTGTGGTCATAATTGGCGATAGCCGATGTACAAACTGCAGAAAACAGCAACAACAATAGCGCATATAAAATATGCCGTGGGCTTTTTGGGAACATAGGTTAAGTCAGTTTTGGCAAGAATATCCTTGAATTGGGGATTAAAGTATATTCTTTAGCGTATTTATTTAAACTTATATATTTCTATTTATCTTTAGGCCAAAGGTGGCTTTCATATAATATTTAATTTTAACGTCAAATTATGAAATATAGTATAGTATATCTCTATTTATTCGTTGTAACGCTAAATTACTCATGCGCCCAGGATGCTGAAAATAAAGCAAATACACCCAGCGATATTCCTTTTTCCGAAGAACTGCTGGTAGACGGACTACAAATTCCATGGGCAATGGCGTTTCTTCCTGATGGGAGT
The DNA here is from genome assembly GCF_014596745.1 of Maribacter aquimaris. GTDB lineage: Bacteria > Bacteroidota > Bacteroidia > Flavobacteriales > Flavobacteriaceae > Maribacter_A > Maribacter_A aquimaris. The sequence goes on along the minus strand of NZ_JABTCF010000008.1, from coordinate 158,291 downwards.
ATGTTGATTACCGAAAAATCAGGAAGCCTAATCCATTTTAAAGATGGAAAAAAAGCAACTATAGCCAATACACCCAAAGTGTATGCAAGAGGCCAAGGAGGATTAATGGACGTTTTCTTACATCCGAACTATCAGGACAACGGTTGGATATATATCACCTATGCCTCTGAAGAAGGAAATGAAAAAGGAGGACATACTGCCTTGATGCGTGCCAGATTAAAAGACAACTCATTGTATGACAACGAATTACTATACAAAGCCAGTCCAAACACTACAAAAGGGCAACATTTTGGTTCCCGTATTGCATTTGATAATGATGGATACCTATATTTCTCCATTGGGGAACGTGGTGCCCGGGATGAAAATCCGCAGGACATCACCCGGGACGGAGGGAAAATCTACAGACTGAATGATGATGGCAGTATTCCTGAAGACAACCCATTCATGGGTGAGGAAAATGCAAAAACAGCAATTTATAGTTACGGACATCGAAACCCCCAAGGATTGGTAAAAAACCCGGAAACAGGAGCTATATGGGATCACGAACATGGCCCTCGCGGTGGTGATGAAATCAATATTATCAAGAAAGGCGCGAATTATGGTTGGCCTATTATAACCTATGGTATCAATTATAGTGGAACTCCCATTACCGACAAAACCGAAATGGAAGGCATGGAACAGCCCATTCACTATTGGGTTCCATCAATAGCACCAAGTGGAATGGCCTTTGTGACCTCCGACAAATACAAGGGCTGGAAAGGTAGTTTATTGGTAGGTTCGTTATCTTTTCAATATTTGGAACGCTTGACCTTGGACGGAACAAAAGTCACGAATCGCGAAAAGTTACTGGAAAACATGGGGAGGGTCCGTGATGTGCGTCAAGGACCGGATGGCTTGATATATGTCGCCATTGAGGGAAAAGGCATTTATAGGCTAATTCCTAAATCGTAACTGCAAAATGAAGAAAACAATCCTATTATTCTTGCCCCTGCTTTTGGGTGCAGCCAATGCAATGGGGCAGAATCCCGAATTACTATCCAGCATTCAAAGGGGAAGTGCCATATACGATGATTTCTGTATCACCTGTCATTTGCCTAGTGGTGAAGGGGTTCCCTTTGCTTTCCCCCCATTGGCTAAATCCGACTATTTAATAAAAAATAGAACAGCAAGTATCAAAGGGGTAAAATACGGTAATGAAGGCGAAATGATCGTAAACGGTATTACTTATAGCAGTGCAATGGCCCCAATGGGATTGGACGATGGGGAAATCGCCGATGTCATGAATTATATTTTGAATTCATGGGGCAATTCCTCGAACGATCCCGTAACCGTTGAAGAGGTAGCTGCTATTTCCGAATAATCCCGTTATGATCTTTCGGCATCAAGGGCCTTTTTGACAGAACCATGTTTTTTAAGTAACATTTCCGCTGCATCATAATCGATGCCCAGATCTTCTACCAAATATCTTGTACCCCGGTCTACCAGTTTGGTATTGGTCAATTGCATATTCACCATTTTATTACCCTTTACACGACCTATCTTAATCATAAGGGCGGTGGTTATCATATTCAAAACCAGTTTCTGGGAAGTACCACTTTTCATACGTGTACTACCGGTTACAAATTCAGCCCCTACATTAACCTCGATGGGAATATCCGCAACAACAGCCAATGGGGATCCCGGATTATTCGTAATCCCTGCGGTAAGCAAGCCATTCTTTTTAGCTGCGTTTAAACCACCGATGACATAAGGTGTGGTACCTGATGCGGCAATACCAACAATCACATCGTGCTCATTAACACCATATTTTTGTAAATCCAACCACGCTTGATCTATATCATCCTCCGCATTTTCAACGGCCTTTCTTATGGCTATATCCCCACCAGCAATCAATCCAATTACCCGTTCATGCGGCATACCAAAAGTTGGGGGTATTTCGGAGGCATCCAAGATTCCCAGTCTTCCACTGGTCCCAGCCCCTATGTAAAACAAGCGCCCCCCTTTATCAAATCGTTCCGCCAATGCGTCGACCAGTTTTGTGACCTGCGGAATAACAGCTTCCACTGCGTAGGCCACTTTTTTGTCCTCGTTATTGATCTTCTCAAGTATCGAGGAAGTGCTCATCTCCTCTAAACGATCATAATTAGAAGGTGTTTCGGTAATTTTCTTATATTCCATAAGTATCAAATAAGGTGTACTTGGTTATTTCTAAAAAGTTTTAATTTGTCATCATCCGGTGATAACTCAGTAATCATTGTATCGATTGCATTCATATCACAAGTTTTATAACGATGTCTCGAATTCAACTTTTGGGATATGCTCAAAAGTATCGTTTTTTTGGAGGCCTTTATCACAGCCTTTTTCAATTGTACCACATCCCAATCAAAATCGGTTAAACCCTCAATGGCATCAACATAACCCGTTCCTATAAAACCGTAATCAACCCTGATTTCCGATAAAGCATGGGTAGCGTTCGCCCCTATAGCAATCTGCGCATCCTTAGAAATCTTCCCCCCAATGAAAATAACATCCACATTGGGTTTGGTATTCAATTCCATGGCCACAGGTAAACTCAAGGTAAAACAGGTCAATTTCAATTCTGGCGGAATTATACGGGCCAATTCCATACAAGTGGTACCACCATCGATGAAGATAACCCCTTCATTCTTAATCAAGGAAGCTGCCTTTTCCGCTATGGTTATTTTTTGGGGAAGCGCGTAGATGTTATTGTTCCTGGTACTATTGGTTGTGAATCCAAGGGAAATGGCCCCGCCATGGACTTTCCGCAATTTATTCACTTGATCCAATTCTTTAACATCCCTTCGTGCCGTATCTATAGAAACATCCAACTTTTCAGCTATATCGGTAAGTAAGACCCGATTATGCAATTCAACTTGGGACAATATTGCCTGATGACGTTCTTCTTTCAACATATTTTTGTACTTAATTCCGCAAAGATAAGAAAACTATTCATTGCCGTTTTATACCGTTTTCACAAAGACTAATTCAATATGTAAAATTTTGCAGCACAAAGTCGCAAAAAAAACGGCAAAAAACGGCAATATAATAAACAGATCACCTATCTTTGCCCTACAATCAATTTAAGAACAGCCCATGAGCACACTAATTGCAAAAATGACAAAAGACATCAGTCACAAACCTGTAGGTCAATTTGAAGAAACCCGTTTTGAGAAAATACACAATGTAATTTTCGAGGATTCAAATGTGGCTTCCGTACAAGTAGCACAGGAAATAGCGGATTTGATTCGAAAAAAACAAGCTTTGGGGCAAAATTGTGTCCTAGGTCTTGCAACAGGGTCCTCCCCGATTAAGGTTTACGAAGAACTTGTTCGTATGCACAAGGAAGAAGGGTTGAGCTTCTCCAATGTCATCACCTTTAACCTTGATGAATATCTGCCAATGGACAAGGGCAATATGCAGAGTTATTATTACTTTATGCATGAGCATTTGTTCAATCATGTCGATATTCCCGAAGAAAACATTAACATCCCTGATGGTAGTATTCCCCAAGAAGATGTAGTGGAATACTGTTTATCATATGAAAAAAAGATAAAGGATCATGGCGGAATCGATTTCCAATTACTGGGAATAGGCCGAACCGGACATATCGGATTCAATGAGCCGGGATCCCATTATAATTCAGGAACCCGCATCATTACATTGGACCATATAACCAGGGTTGATGCCGCACCGTCCTTTTTGGGCATCGATAATGTTCCTCGAAAGGCGATAACAATGGGTATAGCCACTGTCAGGAGTGCAAAAAGAATCGTACTACTCGGATGGGGTAACAACAAGGCCAAAATCATTAAAAAAACTATTGAAGGTGAAATTTCATCGCATGTACCAGCGACCTATCTTCAAGAGCACAACAATGCAACCTTTGTCCTTGATAAAGGTGCCGGTAGCGAACTAACAAGAAACAAAACACCATGGCTTGTTGGGTCATGCGAGTGGACCGAAGAACTTACCTCCAAGGCCATCGTATGGTTATGCGCTAAAACTGGTAAATCCATTTTAAGCTTAACCGATAAGGATTATAATGACAATGGAATGTCAGATCTTTTGTCCTTGGAAGACTCCTATGACCTGAACATTAAAATGTTCAACAAGCTACAACATACCATTACGGGTTGGCCAGGCGGAAAACCCCATGCTGATGACTCAAGTAGGCCAGAAAGGGCCGAACCTGCGAAAAAGCGCGTTATTATATTCAGTCCGCACCCCGATGATGATGTTATTTCGATGGGCGGAACTTTCGATCGTTTGGTAGAACAGGGGCACGATGTACACGTTGCCTATCAAACCTCTGGTAATATCGCCGTTTCTGACAAGGAAGCATTGAAATTTGCGGAAATAGCAAATACAATAACCCCTTCCAAAGAATCAGAAAATATTATTGAAGCCATCTTAAACAAGGATGAAAATACTTTTGATGCCTTAGAGGTCCGAACCTTGAAAGGAGCGATAAGACGATCTGAATCCTATGGCGCCACGCGTTATTTAGGTCTTGATGATTCACATGTGCATTTCTTGAATTTGCCATTTTACGAAACAGGAACCATCAAGAAAAACAACCTGTCCAATGCGGATATTGATATTGTAGTGGACCTGATCAATGAGATTAAGCCCCATCAAATCTTTGCAGCAGGTGACTTGGCAGATCCCCATGGCACACACAAAGTTTGTTTGGATGCGATTTTCGAAGCCTTGAAAAGACTTAAAGAGGAATCTTTTATGAAAGATTGCTGGATGTGGTTATACCGGGGAGCTTGGCATGAGTGGGACATCAATGAAATTGAAATGGCAGTACCGATGAGTCCAGATCAGGTATTGAAAAAACGATATGCTATTTTCTGCCACCAATCCCAAAAGGATGGGGTTATGTTCCAAGGCGACGACTCTAGGGAGTTCTGGATGCGGGCAGAAGAAAGAAATAAGCACACAGCTGCCAAATACAAAGCCCTTGGTTTAGCCGATTATGCAGCCATTGAAGCTTTTGTTCGATATAAAATGGATTAAAATTATGTAAGTAATAGCTCATAAAGGCCTATTTTAGTATAAATAGGCCTTTTTTTTACCCAAATGACCAAAAAAATAAGCTTTCTCCTTGTCGTCTTACTTACTACTTCCTGTAGTATACTACAACCCATACCCCAACCAAAAACGGAATTCAGGGGTGCATGGGTAGCAACGGTGGTTAATATCGACTGGCCAAAAAATGGTGCGGATTCCATCGAAAAAAAGAAAAAAGACTTTCTGAAAATACTCGAATTCTATGATGCCTTGAATTTCAATGCCATTATTGTTCAAGTGCGTGCCGCCGGAGATGCATTTTACGCTTCCGAATATGCTCCATGGTCACGGTTTTTAACCGCTAAGGAAGGCATGCCACCTGCGAATGATTTCGATTATTTGGAATGGATGATCAATGAATCGCACAATAGGGGAATCGAATTCCATGCCTGGTTGAATCCCTATAGGGCCACTTTTGATTTGAAGACTGAAATCCTGAGTCCCACCCATGATTTTAACCTGCATCCTGAATGGATGGTCAAATACGGCAAAAAATACTATTACAACCCAGGGCTTCCTGAGGTTCAAAAGAGAATGGTGGAAGTTATGACCGAATTGGTTTCCAATTATGATATCGATGCCGTTCATTTTGATGATTATTTCTATCCCTACAAAATCAAGGGAGAAACATTGAAAGATTCAACCATCTATTCCGCATATGCACTACCCCATCAATCCTTGGACGATTGGCGTCGTAGCAATATCGATTCGCTGGTCATGAAAGTACATAAATCCATTAAACAGGTTAAACCTTGGGTGCAATTCGGTATTAGTCCGTTTGGGGTATGGAAAAATAATTCCACGGACCCACGTGGATCTGACACCAGGGCAGGACAAACGACTTATGAGGACCTTTATGCCGACCCACTTACCTGGATGGAACAAGGTTGGATCGATTATTTAGTTCCCCAAGTATATTGGAGTATGGACCTCCCTGTAGCGTCACACACCAAAATTGTCGATTGGTGGTCGAAAAATTCCAAAAACACCAATCTATATATTGGTAATGGGGCTTACAAAGTGCGAAACAATAGCGATAAGGCATGGGATAACATTAAAGAACTCCCTAACCAATTGAAACTGGCGCGAAAAAACCCCAAGGTTCAAGGCAATGTTTTCTTTAGTGCCAAAAGCCTAATGAACGATAATCATGATGTCGTAGACCTCCTCAAGAAAAAATTCTATCCCAGCCCGGCCCTATCCCCTATTTCGCCTTTGGCCCCAAAAATGGAGGATAACCCTATTCAATTCAAATCCATGGAGATTAATAATGAAAGTTATGAACTGAATTTTTTGAATTCAGAGGATTATCGATATGCTATCGTATACCGCACAGGAAAAAAGAAAAAGGACTTCTATCCCATAAAAAAATTACTGATGAAAACCACCATTGAACGCGGGGAAAGTGTCATCATTCCTAAAGAGGACCTCAAGGGCAAGAAAAGAATAGCTGTCACATTTATAGACAAATACGGACATGAAAGCATCCCTATGCTACTACGTTTAAATTAAATACAATATAGATGATACAAAAAGACAAGTGGGCATGGGCATGGGTACCCATTCTCTATTTTACCCAAGGACTCCCCTATGTACTGGTCGTAACAGTATCAGTAATCATGTACAAAAAATTAGGGGTCAGTAATGAGGATATCGGACTCTACACCAGTTTACTATATTTGCCATGGGTGCTAAAACCCCTATGGAGCCCATTTGTTGACTTAAAAAGCACCAAGCGAAAATGGTTTTTGGCAATGCAATTATTGATTTCCATAGCACTATTGGGAGTGGGATTAAGCTTACCTACCCAAATGTTCTTTATGACCACCCTGGCCTGTTTCTGGATGGCCGCCTTTGCCTCGGCCACCAATGATATTGCCTCCGATGGGTATTATATGATCGGGTTGACCGAAAAGAAACAATCATTCTTTGTAGGCATACGGAGTACCTTTTACCGTTTGGCGATGGTCACTGGGGAGGGACTCATTGTTATCTTGGCGGGCTTTTTAGAACAAAAGTATGGGGACAATACCAAAGCTTGGAGCATGACCATGATCGCCACGGCCTTTTTGATGTTGGCGTTGACCCTATCCAACTTTTTCGTGACACCAAAATTTGAATCCTCCTTGGCCTTTGCCAAGGACAAGCCCAAGGGTTTCTTGGAAGTATTCTCTTCTTTCTTCAACAAACCAAACATTGGTATTGCCCTGACGTTTATCTTAACATACCGACTAGGCGAATCACAACTGGTAAAAATGGTTGCCCCATTTTTATTGGATTCCCAAGATAAAGGAGGTTTAGGCTACTCGACAGAACAACTGGGAACCATTTTTGGAACCGTTGGGGTGATTTTTTTATCATTAGGTGGTATTTTGGGTGGAGTTTTGATATCCCGTGACGGATTAAAAAAATGGATGTTGCCCATGGTTCTCTCCCTCAATATCCCGAATATACTCTATGCCCTACTCGCATTTACAAAAACTACGAATGTCGTGGCAGTAACAACAACCGTAGTCTTTGAGAAATTTGGATATGGTTTTGGATTTGCAGCCTTTTTAATGTATTTGATCTATATCGCCGAAGGAAAATCAAAAACATCGCATTACGCCATTGCCACAGGGTTTATGGCGCTGGGAATGATGTTGCCCGGCATGATCAGTGGCTATATCCAACAATGGTTGGGATATGGCGGCTTTTTCATTTGGGTGGTCCTAGCCTCACTCCCTGCCCTATTTTTACTGAAATTCATTACCTATCCTGCCGATTTTGGCAAAAAAACAAAAGATACCGATGCCTAAAATACTGTCATACCAACAAGCATCCCATCAGTTGAGCCTTATTGAAAAAATAGGTCAATTATTTATGCCTGCCGCATTTATCAATGATTCGGAAGAAGAAATCCAAGCCTTGGAACAACTCATCTGTGAAAATCATGTAGGTGGACTTTGTTTTTTTCATAGTAGGTCGAGTGCAGCGACGAATTTTGAAGGCAAAAAAAAGGTCCTCTATAATAAGGAAAGTTTTAGGACGCTCCAAAATTTGGTTGAACGCTATCAAAAAAAGGCAAAACATAGGCTCCTTATTGCCATTGATGCCGAATGGGGACTTGCCATGCGTATCGAGAATACACCACAATACCCATACGCAGTAACAATGGGTGCCATTCAGGACAATACCGATTTGGTGTTCCAAGTAGGGAAAAACATAGCACACGATTGCAAACAAGCCGGTATCCACTATAATCTGGCCCCGGTTGTTGACATCAACAACAACCCCAAAAACCCTGTTATCGGTTATCGTTCCTTTGGTGAGGACAAGATTAATGTCACCAAGAATTCGTTGGCCTATCTTAAAGGAATACAAAGTGAAGGTGTCATTGGGAGCATCAAACATTTTCCGGGTCATGGGGATACGGCCATTGATTCACATTTAGGGTTACCCATCATTGAAAAATCCAAAGAAGAATTATTGAACAATGAACTTTACCCCTTTCGAAAACTCATAGAAGAAGGCGTTGATTCGGTAATGGTCGGACATCTTTGTGTCCCTGCCTTATCCCAGGGAAAACAGATACCTTCAAGTATTTCCAAAGACATGATCAAAGGCGTTTTAAGGCATGAACTTGGTTTTAAGGGCGTCGTTATTTCCGATGCACTGAATATGCATGCCGTATCCAAAAACCACCCTGTAAAAGGGGAATTGGAATGGCTGGCCTTTGATGCTGGAAACGACATCCTCTGCTTTGCCGAACATATTGCTGCCGGAATAAGAACGATTTCGGAAAAGACCACCCAAACGCAAATCGAGGAAGCATTTAAACGGGTATGGTCATTAAAGGAAAAAGCAATACGGGCCGAAGTTGGTTCCCGTTCTGAGCTCAGCGACCCTGATTACCTGAATACCGAAATAGCCAAAGCAAGCATCACCATGGTCCAAGGGAATAAGGATGACATTGCCAATTTTAGGAAGGACGGCTTTATAGGTATCACCAATAGTACAGAAGTGGATAAATCCTTTTTGGGAATGTTAAACGGACCTCATGATTTTCGTACGTATTCATTAAAGGTCACCATGGATTCTTCCCTTGAGGGTATCGAAAAGGAAGGAAACATTCTGCTATCGCTTGAACCTCCCCAAGTGAAACCCACCCATAATTTTGGATTTACAGACGATGAAATCAATAAGATCAATGAATTACTAAACACAGGGAATGTTGTATTGTACCTTTTTGGGAATCCCTATGCACTGCAACTTTTTGACTATCACAAAGCACATTCAACCGTTGTGGCCTATCAAAACTTCAAGGTATTCCAAGAAGTGGCAGCGTCCCATTTTAAGGGTAGTATCACCGCTAAAGGCAAACTACCAGTGGAATTACAATAATACTTTTTATGCCATTCTCGGCATATCACCAAATAAAAACCCCACACTATCCATTGAATAATGTGGGGCTTATTATTGTAATACGTCTTACTACAATTCCTTAATCTTGATATTTCGGAACCAAACATCATCACCGTGATCTTGCAATCCGATATAACCCTTGGCAGGAACTTCTGCCCAATCAGGATTTAGACCTGGGAATTTACTACCAGCGACCAATTCCTTCCATTCTGGGGTCCATAAATGATACTCAACTACATTTTCACCATTTTGGTTATGGATAACAGTACCTTTAAAGACTGTAAGCTCTATTTTGTTCCATTCACCGGCAGGTTTTGCATTCTGTGGTTTAGCTGGAATCAGATCATATAAAGATCCAGCCATACGATTGCCATCCTTGCCCAATTTGGCATCAGGGTGTCTCTCGTTGTCCAATACCTGCATTTCAGGAGCGGTTTTCCAGATATAATCCAATTTTTCCTCTCCTAGGTAAAAGATACCAGAGTTACCTCCTTCAGAAATTTTCCATTCCATACTAAGCGTGAAATTTTGGAATTTCTTATCAAAGATAATATCACCACCGTCTTTTGACCCAGCCTCACCCCTTCCGGAGCCGACCATATGTATGGTACCATCGATAATTTCCCAACCTTCAGGAAAATGGTCTTTTTTATATCCTCTCCAACCTTCAGATGTTTTTCCGTCGAAAAGCATAACCCATCCATCGGCTTTTTCAGCTTCGGAAAGTCCGTTCATAGGGGCTTCTTCCTTGGTTTCCTTTACTACTTCAGCTTCTGTAGCTGATTCTTCTTTTTGTTCTGATTTTTTTTCCTTACAACTATTAAGTACAGGAAGCATAATCAATCCGAAAATAAAAACTAAACTTATTTTTCTCATTGGTAACTATTTATTGGTTTTTAAAACAGAACCAGCCCCTTTGGGGGATGGTTCTGCTTATTTGATTACTGTTAATTATTATTCAACTCTTAAGCTGGCATATCTGGCAATGACCAACCTTCCCTATAGGTGTGTTTCACCAACTCTTCAGCATAAGCTACGGCATTCATTGGTTCGGTCCAATCCTTATTAAAGGTTGGGTGACCATCGTGAATCTTAAATCCATCCCTAATAACAGTTTTGATTTCCTCATTAGGGCCTATATTGGTGAATTTCATATTCTCACCGTCCCATTTAAGTGTTTTGTTCAATGCCTGTAAGCGAACTGCCAATACACCCATTACGACCATTTCATTGAAAGGACCAGCCTCCGCAAAATCAGAAGTACAAGGTTTTCTGTTATCAGCACTTTCCTTACATGCACGTACCCAATCCATTTCGTGGGCTCCCTTATTCCATGAAAGACCAATTTCGTCCTCAACCCTACGTTCAGTTTTTGCTGCCGTAATCTTCTTACCGGACAACAATTCTGGCTCCACACCATAACAACCTACGTGTAGGATATCTTTTGTTCCATAAAAGAAGGTTCCTCCACCACTTTTGTTAGGATTTTTACCTGAAGGCCAATTGTCTGGCAACATAGGCTTGATACCACCGTCATACCAACTTACATCGACTTCTCCCAATTTCATCTTTCCTTGCCTACCACCTCTAGATGGGAAGGTAAGTTTCACTGCTTGGGATACCGGGGCTGAATCATTCAATAATAATGAAGAGCTCGCCTGAACTTTGGAAGGATAACCTAATTTCAATCCTTCAAACACAGGATGAAGTATATGGCAAGCCATGTCACCTAAGGCACCTGTACCATAATCCCACCATCCTCTCCAGTTCCATGGATGGTAAACCTCATTGAACGGACGCATTTTCGCTGGGCCAGTAAACAAGTCCCAATTCAAAGTGTCGGGTACCCAATCCCCTTTTTCGGGAGTATTCAATCCTTGTGGCCAAATAGGTCTGTCTGTAAATGATTCAACCTTGGTCACATCACCTATGGCTCCACTCCATAGAATTTCACAAGTTTCCGCAACACCGGCGCCAGAGGCACCTTGGTTCCCCATTTGGGTCGCAACATTATATTTATCGGCTAATTTGGTCAATAACCTGGACTCATAAACAGAATGTGTCAATGGCTTTTGAAGGTACACATGTTTACCCATGGTAATTGCATTGGCTGCAATAACGGCATGTGCATGATCCGCAGTAGCGATAACCACACCATCAATCTCATCACCCATTTCATCGAACATCTTACGCCAATCCCAATACTTTTTGGCATTTGGATATCTGTCGAATGCCCCTTTGGCATACTTCCAATCCACATCACAAAGTCCAACAATATTCTGACTCTCCAAATTCTTTAAATTAGCCAGTCCCATACCACCAACACCTATGCCGGCAATGTTTAATTTATCACTTGGGGCCACATGGCCAAGCCCACTTACGGCATACGACGGTACAATCGTAAAAGCAGCGGAGGCAGCCAAGGTTTTGCCAACGAAATCACGGCGTGTTAAAGTGTTCTCTTTCTTAATCTTACTCATATTGCATAACTTTAAAATTGGTTAAAAAAATAGTGAATCGGTTATAATCATGGTTATTCCATACATCATAGAATCATAAAACCCTTTAAGAATCCGGATACTTCGATTTTCTGGAATAAACACGAATAGCCTTTGGAAACTAATTAATCCTAAAATTAATCATTTTTGTCAAAATTTAATAGCAAAAAATGCTAGAATATTCAAATAAACACCAACAAATTCCCTATCTCACAGAAACAGCGGAATCTATGATTAAAAAAATCCAGGTTTAATTCCTTTTAAATCTGAAACTGACTATCTTTCAATTCTCTTTTTTGAGCATAAAACAACGGAAAACAATGAAAACATTTAAAGTCATCGGACTCATGTCTGGCACCTCTTTGGATGGTTTAGACCTCACCTATTGCCATTTTACAAGAACTTTGGATCGCTGGGCATATCGAATTACAAAAACCCAAAGCATATCCTATTCAAAAAGCATGAAGGATAAATTGAAGAATTCAATATACCTTTCCGCCGATGAGCTTTTAACGTTCAACAACACCTACGGCCAATGGCTCGGTGAACAGGTAAAGTCGTTCATTAAAACCAATGCCTTAGAAGTGGATTTTATAGCAAGTCATGGACACACAACACACCACCAACCAGAAAATGGCCTCACCTACCAAATTGGATCAGGACAACATTTGGCCAATGCCTGTAAGCATAAGGTTGTTTGTGATTTCCGCACCAATGATGTTGCCTTGGGCGGTCAGGGGGCCCCTCTCGTTCCCATCGGGGATCGTTTGTTGTTCGGGGAATATGATTTTTGTTTGAATCTAGGGGGCATAAGTAATATCTCCTTCGAAAAAGACGGCCAACGTATAGCTTACGATATTGGATTGGCAAACATGATCTTGAATTATATTACCCAAAAAATCGATTTGAATTACGACAAAGGAGGTCAATTGGCCGAAAGCGGATCGGTTAATCAAAAAATGCTCGACGCTTTAAATGCCTTGGATTATTACAAATTACCTTTCCCAAAGTCAACAGGCTTTGAATGGTTTGAGGACAAGGTTGTACCCATAGTCGATGCCACCGATGAAAGCATTGAAAATCTTTTGCACACCTCGATCCACCACCTATGCGAACAAATTGCCCTTCAGGTAAAAAGTAATACCACAAAACAAAAATCGAATTTATTGGTTACCGGGGGTGGCGCCTTGAATGATTTTCTCATCGCTACGCTCAAAACCAAATTAGGGGAAGCTGTTGATGTTATCGTACCCTCCCAAGAATTGATTGAAAACAAGGAAGCCCTGGTTTTTGCCCTCATGGGTGTTTTGAGAATTGAAAGGGAAATCAATGTCCTATGTTCGGTGACCGGAGCCAAAAGGGATTCTTCAAGTGGTGTGGTTTATCTACCCAATTGACGCCGTATTGATTACCATAACCCCCTACGGTCCGAATTAAAAAGAAGATCACCCAAATTCGGTTTCCTTTTTTTTGATAGGTGGGAAACAACCTTTAAGAAAATCAAGGCTGTTATCAAGGCATCTCCTGAGGCCGTATGCCTGTCATGTTTCTTCAAGTTGAAAACCGCGCATAAACGGTCCAAGGAATAATGGTCTTGTTTCTTTTCACAGAGCGATGTTTTCTTAAAAAGAACACCGGTGTCCAACACCTTGTTTTTAAGTTTGGGCAACCCCATTCGGGCCAATCCCGCATTGACCATCGCAATATCAAAAGCGGCATGATGGGCAACCAAAACCGCATTTTCCACATAACCCAAAAAACCCTTTATGGCCGCTGCCTCAGACAATTTATGAATATTCCCCTCTTTTAGGATGCCGTGGATACCTACGGTCCCAACATTGAAAACATCTTGTTTAACATACGTTTCCAGGGAATCGCCAACGTCTATCCTTAAATCTACAATCGATATGGCCCCGATGGATAATATGCGATCCTCCACAATATCCAAACCTGTTGTCTCGGTATCGAATACGACAAAACGGACAGCATTCAGTTCCTGTGGCTGTTTATTTTTGAAATGACCCGTATAATCCTTCCAAAATTCCGGTTTATGCCGTTTAAAAATCTCCTTGAACATTTACATTATTTGGGCTAGTTTAAAACGCACTTTAATCAATTCCTGAATATCCTTTATAGCACCAAAACAACCTTTCAATTTTAAACGGTTAGCCTTGCTGAGTGACTTTAGGTCGAAAAACCTACCCGAATCGTTGTGTTTTAGTCCCTCCACCGTTCTAAAGCGCAGTAGGACCTTAAAGGCATCTATGCAAGCATTGTACAAATCCTTGTTCTGAGGTTCTAACCCTGCAAGCACCTCGAACCTTTTAATGGTATTGTTATGCTCCTTGATACTATTTGAAAGTACCAAGAGTCTAGCAGCATCCACCAAGGGCATCATGGCTCTGGACTTAATATCGAAAAGATCCTTATGCTCTCCACTCGATTCCACCAGGAACTGTCTGAAAAAACTTAGTGGTGGTGGGTTTTTTATCGCATTCAAAGCTAGGAAGTTCAAGAAAATCCCGTAATTATCAATAGATTGGAATATACTATCGGACATCCGATCAACCAAATTGGCATCGCCATACACCCTATCGTAGTCAAAGAAAATGGTTGAGAGCATTATCTTGTCCTCATCGGGTTTGGTAATCCAATCATTGAACTGGTTTTTCCACTCGGTCAGTGACAAACACCATTTGGAATTGCTTGCCATCATTTCGGCCGGACAGAATTCAAATCCCACCACATTCAATTTTTCCGTTACCAACTGCGCGAATGCGAGAAAGTATGTCTTTGTTTTTTCTTGATGTTCAGGAGGTACATCCCCAAAAACCAGTGCATTATCCTGATCGGTCAATAACAGTTGCTCACCCCTACCCTGGCTACCCAAAGAAAGCCATGAAAAAGCAGTGGGGGGCCGTTGGCCCATTTCATCAATACTCAATTCGATTACCTTTTGGCAAATAGCCTCATTAATGGCCGAAATGATCTTCGAAACCAAACTAACAGGAATATGTTGATCCAGGTAACGCTGCATCAATCCTTGGGATTTTTGACGAACCTCATGCAGTTTAATGGCGGTTTCCGCTCTTTTAACCTCCTTGATCAAGTATGAGGGATTATTGCTTTGTGCAACAACAATATCATGTTCGGAAAGGACTCCGACCAAGACAGAATCGTTTGTACCGTCCTTGGTTACGCAAAGGTGGGTGATTTTATTTCGAAGCATGGTAATTTGTGCCTCGGCGATCGAAATATTTTCAGGTACGGTAATAACAGGCGAACTCATGATCTGCGTGACCGAATTGGATATACTGTATTTTCCCGTTGCTATTTTTGTCCGTAAATCCTTGTCGGTGATTATCCCCCTAGGTTTGTCATTGTTCGTGATGATGATCGATCCGACTTTTTTTTCGGTCATTGTGATTGCCGCGGTCATTATATTGGTGTCCTCGGAACAGGTAACCGGATTTTTTTTAACCCCTACATTCTGTAAGTAGGCCAAGTGCCCTGTTTGCTGATTGAATTCACCTTCCAAGGAATATGGCCGTCCTATGTCCCTATCCAAGTAAGGGTTCAGGGTATTCGATGCAAAACTGGCCATTATGAATTTATTAGCATCAATATTACTCGTTATATAGGCTTCCAACAAATCCGAGGATATCGCATATACGATACTTTCCTCAATAGCCTTGGCACTTAATAGGTAAGCACTTTGTCGTATAAGTGCCCGAAGACCAAAAATATCCCCCTCATCACATTCATCAACAAGAACATCGCCTTCCCTAAAAATACCGACAGCACCATCTTTTACTACATAAAAAACATCGTGTAAATCATCTTCTTTCTGAAAAACATAGTCCCCCACGTCGTAATAACCAATTTTGACCTGTTCACAAATGGTCATTAATTGTCCTTCATCCAACGCATTGAAAGGCGGAAAATCCTTTAGGAAATCATAAATACGTTCTGCTATCGTATTTTTCATAAGTTAAAGATAATCAATGAAATCGACTCGTAACCCAAGACCTAAAATACAGGAAGGAACTTAGGAACAAACAATGATGTTCAGCTATAAAACAACCCATATATCATTCAATATTACATGAAATTATCAAACCATTTGGACCCATAATCCTTATTTATTGCTAATTTGATATATTTATGCTAATTTTATATATATGAAAATTGATTGCTGCCCGAACTGTGGATCCGAACAATTCGTCAAGAGTGGAATCATCAACCAAAGACAACGTTACAAGTGCAAATCGTGCAACTATTTCTTCTCGGTCAACAAGATAGGTAAGAGTATTGACCAATACTACGTGAATAAAGCGTTGCAATTATATCTAGAGGGATTGTCTTATCGTGAAATTGAACGCATCCTTGGCATTTCACATGTAAGTATCATGAACTGGGTAAAAAAATACAACATCAAAAGACCGTACAATCCCAACTACCATCCCACCTATAAAATCCTCAATGCAGGCGAATTGTCCAACTATTTCCAAAATACCGACAACCTATCGGGCGCAGGAGTGGTGGTTACCGAACTAGGGGATAAGTTCATGCTTATTAAATGGGAACGATTCCGTGATTAACTATACATAATTACCATTTATATATATCATTTTTTTATCGTGACTTTCTTTTAAGGAGTTTAGCAAAGCACACAAAACCAATTTGTTACTAACTAAACCCTAAAAATCATGAAGAAAATTGCTTTACTTCTGTTAGGTTTATTTGGTTCCTTTCAGATGTTGCATTCGCAAGGGTCACCTGATTATAATGGCGGCCTTAAAGTAAAATTTGATGAAGAAGGCAATAAATACCTTCGTATTATTTCCTGGGCCCAAGTCCAAGGAACGTACAACAGTGATGTACCCGACAACACCAGTAGCACGAGTTTCAACTTAAGAAGAGCCCGTGTTTTGATGTTTGCCCAAATCAACAAAAAGTTCTTGATCCTTACCCATTTCGGACTGAATAGTCTCAATAGTGGAACACTATCCCCCACAGGAAAGGGAGATGGGTCCCAATTGTTCTTTCATGACGTATGGGCACAATACAATGTGGGTGAGGACCATGTTGTTGGTGGTGGCCTACACTACTTTAACGGCATCTCAAGACTGAACAATCAAAGTACCCTTAATTTCATGACACTGGACAACAATCGGCAGTCATGGTCTACTTTAGGACTAACCGACCAATTTGCGAGGCACATAGGTATATTTGCCAAAGGTAAGTTCGGTAAGTTGCAATACAGGGTTGCCATCAATGACGCAATCACCAATGGCTTGGATACACGTACACCCGAACCCAATGGTGCAGCGGTATACGCAGGCAAACGACTACTTGGCTCCAAAGATTCCGGTAAAGCCTATGCAGGTTATTTCGATTTTAATTTCTTGGATCAGGAGTCTAATTTCCTACCTTTTAAAGTAGGTTCTTATCTGGGAACCAAGAAGGTATTCAATATTGGTGCAGGGTTCTTTTTACATCCTGGGGGATCGGTAATCGCTGATGCCACTGGAAATCTGGAGAAAGAAAATGTAAGTATCTTCGGTATTGACGCTTTTTATGACACCCCTTTAGGTGATGATGGAAGTGCCCTAACCGCATATGCCACGTATCAAAGCAACGATTACGGTACCGATTACCTGTATAGTGCCTATGGTACGGGAAGTATGATCTACTCCCATTTGGGCTATGTTTTTGCGGGAGACAAAACAAAGACAAGGTTTCAACCCTATGTTTCCTTTGCTTCCAACAGTTATGATGTAGTCGATGACAATAGGAATATCTTCGGTTTAGGCATAAATGCCTATCTCAACGGACATAACTCCAAATTAACAATGGAATACAAAAACCAAAAATTCGGGGATTCCGATTTGGGAACAGTAACCCTACAAGCAATGATTTATTTATAAAAACCAAACAATTATGAGTGAAAAACAAAAAAAGGCCACCGCGTATTGGAGGGAAAATCTAAAGTACCTGATTATTCTTCTATCTATTTGGTTTCTGGTATCGTATGGTGCAGGAATACTATTCAGGGAAACTTTAAATGAGTTTCGGTTAGGAGGATTCAAACTAGGTTTTTGGTTTGCCCAACAAGGTTCTATTTATGTATTCGTGATCTTGATCTTCGTTTATGTACGATTAATGAACAAACTAGATAAAAAATACGGTTACGACGAGTAATCTAATAACTAACCAAAAAAATTAAAAATTATGAGTGTTCAATTATGGACTTGGATTTTAGTTGGGATTACGTTCTCCATTTATTTTGGAATTGCCATCTGGGCAAGGGCTGGTTCCACTAAGGAATTTTATGTAGCCGGTGGCGGAGTTTCCCCATTGGCCAACGGTATGGCAACAGCCGCCGATTGGATGAGCGCCGCATCATTCATCTCTATGGCCGGAATCATTTCTTTTGCAGGCTACGATGGCTCTGTCTATCTCATGGGCTGGACCGGTGGGTATGTGCTTCTTGCACTACTGCTGGCCCCTTATCTTCGAAAATTCGGGAAATTTACAGTACCAGACTTTATCGGGGATAGGTATTACTCCAACACGGCGAGGACAGTTGCCGTTATATGTGCCTTGATCGTTTCTTTTACCTATGTGGCGGGACAAATGAGGGGGGTTGGAATCGTATTTTCACAATTCTTACAGGTCGATATCAATTTAGGTGTCATCATCGGAATGGCGGTTGTTCTTGTATTTGCCTTTTTAGGCGGAATGAAAGGGATTACCTATACCCAGGTGGCCCAATATTGTGTATTGATTTTTGCCTTTATGGTCCCCGCATTTTTTATCTCCATGCAAATGACCGGAAACCCTATCCCACAAATGGGAATGGGTGGAAAAGTTGAAGGTGGGACATTTCTTTTGGATAAATTGGATGCATTGCATACCCAACTAGGTTTCAATGAATATACCAGCGGAACAAAATCAACTTGGGACGTTTTTGCAATTACACTTGCCTTAATGGCGGGAACTGCAGGATTGCCGCATGTAATTGTCAGATTCTTTACCGTACCTAAAGTGAAGGATGCCCGTAAATCGGCAGGACTCGCCTTACTGTTCATTGCCATTTTATACACCACGGCACCCGCTATCGCCGTTTTTGCGCGGACAAACCTCATCGAGACGGTCGACAACAAGTCGTATACCGAAATACCACAATGGTTCAAGAACTGGGAAGACACTGGTTTAATTGCTTGGGCAGATAAGAATAATGATGGAAAAATCCAATATGTCGCCGGTAACGCCTTAGAAGGAAAAAAACCGCTATTCACCGATGCTCGTGGTGCCAATGGGGAACGATTGATCTCCAATGCAAATACATCGTCCAATGAACTTTATGTCGATAGGGACATCATGGTATTGGCCAACCCTGAAATCGCTAATTTACCAAACTGGGTAATCGCATTGGTTGCAGCGGGTGGACTGGCTGCAGCTTTATCAACGGCAGCAGGATTATTATTGGTGATTTCCACATCGATCTCCCATGACTTGATCAAAAAGCAAATCAAACCCGATATTTCGGAAAAGGGAGAGTTAATGGCGGCACGAATCGCTATTTTGGTTGCGATCATTATCGCCGGTGTTTTTGGAATATATCCGCCAGGCTTTGTGGCCGCGGTTGTCGCATTGGCCTTCGGTCTTGCTGCCGCATCATTCTTCCCTGCCATTATCTTAGGTATTTTTGATAAAAGAATGAATAGTAAGGGGGCCATTGCCGGTATGATCGTGGGTATCACCTTAATGCTATTCTATATGATTCGGTATAAAACAGGACTTGTCGGTGTCATGGATGCCCGACCCGCCAGTGAATGGTGGTTCGGTACGTCACCTGAAGGTTTCGGTACGGTTGCTATGATCGTTAATGTCATCGTATCGGTAGTGGTTTCAAGAATGACCGCCCCTCCACCAGAAAATGTACAGGAAATGGTTGAAAGCATTAGAATACCAAGCAATGCAGGAGAAGCCAGTTCCCATTAAGATAGTTAGTTGATTGTTGAAAAAAGCAGTGCTCCCTCTTGGAGTACTGCTTTTTTCATATATTTATAATTATAGCCCAAAACCATGAAAAAACGGCACGAACAGAAATTGATAATCCTATCGATAGGCATGCTACTGCTCTTCAATATTCCTCTTTTATGGGTTTTTAATATTGATGGTGCCCTATTCGGCATCCCCTATTTTTATTTCTACATATTTTCCGTCTGGCTCGTATCCATAGTAATTTCATATATCATACTTAATAGGTTCTATGAGTAATTATTTATTGGTCATAATCATTTTCTGTTATTTGGCAGTGCTTTTTTACATTGCGTTCATCGCCGAAAAGAACGCCAAGAGCAAATGGGTAAACAACCCCTATATCTACACCTTATCCTTGGCCGTATATTGCTCCGCCTGGACGTATTATGGCAGTATTGGTACGGCTGCCAATTCCGGGGTGGAATTCCTTCCCATTTACCTTGGTCCGGCCATAGCCGTTCCAATATGGATCATTCTGCTACGTAAGATCATACGGATATCAAAACAACATAAGATATCGTCGATTGCTGATTTCATTTCGCTTCGATATGGTAACAATCGTTTTTTAGGGGCCTTGATCACGGTTTTGTGCATTACGGCCACCGTACCCTATATTTCATTACAACTTAAAGCAGTTGCCGACACCTTTTCCATAATGACGAATGAACCCCATCCCATAGGTTTGGGTATGTTTGACGATTCTACCTTTTACATCGCACTGATTTTGGCTATTTTCGCGACATTCTTTGGCACCCAGGCTACCGATGCCTCTGAAAAACACAAGGGCATTGTTACCACGGTAGCTTTTGAATCCCTATTGAAATTGACTTTCTTTTTGATCATTGGTATTTATGTGACCTACTACCTCTTTGACGGCACGGAGGATATTTATAATAAAATATCATCAGAGCCCAACTTCGATTCCTTGATTAAATTACCCACCCTGGAAAGTGGGTTCAATTGGTTCTTTATGTTAATGCTCTCGTTCACTGCTATTTTTCTATTGCCCAGACAGTTCCAAATTTCAGTTCTGGAAAATAGCAGGGAAAAACATCTTAAGAAAGCCATCTGGATGTTCCCCCTTTACCTATTGCTTTTTAACGTCTTCGTTATATTCATTGCTTGGGCCGGCAAATTGACATTTGGGGAAAACGCTAATGCGGAATACTATACCCTATTACTCCCATTGAACAGTGGTCATACCTTTTTAGCCCTTTTGGTCTTCCTTGGAGGGTTTTCGGCTGTAATATCAATGGTAGTCGTTTCTACATTGGCCCTGTCGAAAATGATCAGTAACAATTTGATCATTCCATATGGTTTCCTAGACAAGTTCATAAAAGCGAAACCCGAGGAGAATGCCCTTTATATCAAGAATATTCGACGCATATCGATATTTACCATCATTATTCTCGCTTATTTCTTTTACACTAATTTCTCCATAGAACTCTCCCTGTATTCCATTGGGTTGATTTCCTTTGTGATCGTCGCCCAATTGGCCCCATCATTCTTTATTGGTCTTTATTGGAACCGTGGTTCCTCCTTAGGCTCCATCCTAGGTATTTTATTGGGGTTTGCGATTTCAACCTACACCTTGATCCTCCCGTTTACCATAGAGGCATTTACCGGGGGCAGTGAATTTACCGACTTAGGGCTTTTCGGGATTGCAGCGTTAAAGCCCTATGCGTTATTTGGTATTGACTTTCTAAGTCCACCCGCCCATGCATTTTTTTGGAGTTTATCTGCCAACATAGTATGTTATTTGACCATCTCCGTAGCTTTTAAGGGGCACTATAGGGAGCGGAATTATGCCGAGATGTTCGTCGACAGCAAAAACTATTCCTCGCTACAGGATAACGCCCTCGTATGGAAAGGGGAAGCTTATGTCGCGGATATCAAAAATGTCCTGACCAAATTTTTAGGGGAAGCAAGGACTCAGCGTGCACTGCAACTTTTCTTCAAAAAATACCACATACCAAGTGACACCCAAATGGCAGATGCCCGATTGATCAATTTTTCAGAAAAACTGCTGACAGGAAGTATCGGCGGTGCCTCGGCGAAGATCCTAATTGCAGGCGTTGTCAAGGAACAAGAGATCAGCTTGACCGAAGTATTGAAGATTTTGGAAGAATCAAAGGAAACCATAAGCAGTAACAAGGCATTACAGGAAAAATCGATCGAACTCACCGATTTAACGGGTAAACTAAAAGAGGCCAATGAGGAATTGATCGTAAAGGATAAACAAAAGGATGAATTCCTGGATACCGTCGCCCATGAATTAAAAACACCCATTACGGGTATCCGGGCCGCCTCCGAACTTTTGATGGATGAAAACGACGACATGCCCCCGGAAATTCGACAGACCTTCCTTAAGAATATCGTCAGTGATTCTGACCGCCTATCGCGACTGATCAACAATATCCTTGATTTTGAAAAGCTTTCTACCGGCAGACAACAGTTGAACTTAAAAAAACACAATATCCAAAAGACCTTAAAGAAAGCCATTGGTAACATTCAACATATCGCTGCCAAAAAAGAAATCAAAATAGTGAACCTCAATAGCTTTAATTTTGAATTACCCTATGATGAGGACAGGATACTCCAGGTATTGACGAACTTACTTTCAAATTCCCTAAAATTCTGTGAGTCCGAAAAGGGTGTTATAACCCTGGATTATAAATTAGGGAACAATTGTATCGAGGTTTACGTGAAGGATAACGGAAAAGGCATTCCCGATGAGGATATTAATTATATTTTTGATAAATTCTACCAATCAAAAAACCAAAATACGATTAAGCCCCAAGGCAGTGGACTAGGGCTGGCGATAAGCAAACAAATAATCGAAAAACACAACGGTAGGATTTGGTTGGAAAAAGGTGTCAAAGTTGGCTCAACGTTTGGATTTAAGCTGCCTTTTAATTAAATTGTACACGCTATTGAAAACGAAAAAAATATTAATCGTCGATGACGAGCCAAATATTGTAATGACATTGGAATACGCTTTCAAGAAAAAAGACTTTGAAGTGTATATAGCCAGGGATGGTGGTGAGGCCATGCATATTCTGGAAACAAGCATTCCCGATGTGGTTCTGTTGGACATAATGATGCCGAACGTGGATGGTTACCAAACGTTGGAGCATATCAAGAAAAACGAGGCCCTCAAGAACACCAAAGTGGTGTTCCTGACAGCAAAAAATAAAATTTCAGATATTGAAAAAGGACTAAAACTTGGAGCTGATAAATATTTAACCAAGCCGTTTTCAATTAAAAAAATAGTTTCAGAGATACTTGGACTACTTAATTAACCATTGGTTTTGTGTGCAAACAACACCTATGTCTAATTAATGTAAGTTAATATGAAATTACGTCTCAACCCTTTGGCATCGGATATCTTTATCTGTGTATATGCCATCGTATCCCTTTACCTGCGTTTTAAATATGAAAGTGAAACAACAATCAGTCCAATGAACTCCATTGTCATGGGCATTTGTTTTGTGGTAATACTGTGGGTGTTGATCAAATTAAAGGTACTTAACCCGAATTGGTTTGGACTGTTCAACCCCAAAAAAAACAAGTCATGAATTACCAGGAATTCTACAAACAGAGCATTGGGAATCCAGAAGGATTTTGGAAAGAACAAGCTGAGAACCTTCACTGGCATCAGGCTCCCGAACACATACTTTCAAAAGATGACGATGGGTATCCGCAATGGTTCGCCGATGGTAGGTTGAATTTGAGTTATCTCTGCATAGACAAACATATCGAAGATGGATTTGGACGTCAGAATGCCCTAATATATGATTCACCGGTCACAAATACCAAAGAGATAATTACCTATAATCGTCTTCACAAAGAAGTTTCAAGACTCGCTGGGGCCTTAAAGGATTTAGGACTCGAAAAGGGTGATACGGCCATCATCTATATGCCCATGATACCCCAAGCCCTCTATTCCATGTTGGCTTGCGCAAGAATCGGTGTTATACATTCCGTTGTATTTGGCGGATTTGCCCCCCATGAATTGGCCATTAGAATAGATGATTGCACACCAAAGGTCATCATTACCGCCTCCAGTGGTATAGAAATCGACCGGATCATACCCTACAAACCTTATGTTGACAAAGCCATTGAAATGGCCGCGCACAAACCTAATAAGGTCATTCTTTTCCAAAGACATTTAGGGGCCGACACCCCTGGGAAACCCTATGATATCGACTATCTGGAAGCTGTCAAGAATGCCTCACCAGCAGAACCCTTGGCGGTTGAAGCCACCCATCCCTCATATATCCTATATACCTCGGGTACCACGGGTAAACCCAAAGGAATCATTAGGGACACTGGAGGGTATGCGACTGCACTCAAATTCTCAATGAAATACGTGTATGGGGTAGAGCCCGGGGATGTGTTTTGGGCGGCCAGTGACGTAGGCTGGGTTGTAGGACATAGTTATATCGTTTATGGACCATTGATCAATAGGAACACCACCATTCTTTTTGAAGGCAAACCCATCAGGACTCCCGATGCCTCGACATTTTGGAGGGTTATCAGTGAACATAGGGTAAAAGTAATGTTTACGGCACCCACGGCAATCAGGGCCATCAAGAAGGAAGATCCCAATGGGGAAATGATGAAAGGCTATGACCTTTCAAGCCTTAAGTTCCAATTTTTAGCTGGGGAACGCTGTGATGCATCCACCTTAAAATGGACCGAGGAAAAATTAAAGGTACCCGTCATTGACCATTGGTGGCAAACAGAATCCGGATGGCCGATGTTGGCCAATATGGCCGGAGTGGAATTGGCCAAGGTAAAACCAGGCTCTGCCACCTTTCCTGTCTGTGGGTATAATATTCAAATACTGGGTAATGACGGTGAAATATTAGGGGCGGGCTCAGAAGGCTTTGTAACCGTAAAATTACCTTTACCTCCAGGGAACCTGAAGAATATTTGGAAAAATCCGGAAAGATTCAAAGCAGGTTATTTAGCACGTTTTCCCGGTTATTATTTTTCAGGTGATGGCGGTTATAGGGATTCGGATGGTTATGTCTATATCACCGGAAGGGTGGATGATGTCATCAATGTGGCAGGACATCGGTTATCCACCGCTGAAATGGAAGAAATCGTCGCTTCCCATCCGGCTGTGGCCGAATGTGCCGTAATCGGGATCAATGATGACCTTAAGGGCCAGATCCCCTTAGCCTTGGCCGTGACCAAATCCGGAAATGAAATCGCGGAATCGGTCATCCAAAGTGAGGTCATCAAGGAAGTTAGAAATCAAATTGGACCGGTTGCCTCATTAAAACAAGTGATTTTGGTAGATCGATTGCCCAAAACACGTTCTGGAAAAATTCTACGTAAATTGTTACGCAGTATAGCGGATAATGACGACTATAAAATACCATCAACAATTGATGACCCAAAAATAATCGATGAAATAGAGAACGTTTACAAAACGCATAAAATAGGATCAAACTAAAAACAAAGACCAATGAGTAATTATCACATTAAACACCTAGAGGAATATTATCAAGTTTATAGAAAATCCGTTCGTAACCCCGAGAGTTTTTGGGAAGAAATCGCAGAGGAACATTTCATCTGGCGAAAGAAATGGGACACCGTATTGGAATGGGATTTTTCCAAACCGGAGGTCAAATGGTTTCAGGGTGCCCAATTGAACATTACCGATAACTGTATCGACAGGCATTTGGCTACCCGCAGGAACAAAACCGCCATCCTTTTTGAACCCAATGACCCTGAGGAAGAGGCACAGCATATCACCTACGGACAGTTACATGAAAGGGTTTGCAAATTGGCCAATGTACTTAAAGACAATGGTATAAAAAAAGGCGATCGTGTTTGTATTTACTTGCCCATGATCCCTGAACTCACCTATGCCCTTCTTGCCTGTGCGCGTATTGGGGCAATCCATTCCGTTGTCTTTGCAGGTTTCTCCTCAAATGCAATTGCTTCCAGGATCAATGATTCCGATTGTAAAATGGTGATAACATCAGACGGTTCTTATCGTGGAAACAAATCAATCGATCTTAAGGGAATCGTGGATAAAGCCTTGGAAGAATGCCCTGGTGTACAATCCGTATTAGTGGCCAAAAGGATCCAAAGTGACATTGAGATGGTTGAAGGTAGGGATAAATGGCTGGCCCCTTTGATGGATGACGCCGATAGCGTTTGCGAGGCAGAGACCATGAATGCCGAGGATCCGTTGTTCATTCTTTATACTTCAGGATCCACAGGAAAACCAAAGGGAATGGTTCATACCTGTGGGGGTTATATGGTTTATACCGCCTACACGTTTAAAAATATATTTCAATATCGCGAAGAAGATGTTTTCTGGTGTACGGCCGATATTGGTTGGATTACGGGACACTCTTATATCGTATACGGACCCTTGGCCAATGGCGCTACATCGATAATGTTCGAAGGCGTTCCCTCCTACCCTGATTTTAGTCGTTTTTGGGAAGTGATCGAAAAACACAAGGTGAATCAGTTTTATACGGCACCTACCGCTATCCGGGCTTTGGCAAAGGAAAATTTGGATTATCTAGAAAAACATGACCTATCATCCTTAAAAGTCCTCGGTTCAGTGGGTGAACCCATTAATGAGGAAGCTTGGCACTGGTATAACAATAATGTAGGTAAGAAAAAGAGTCCGATTGTTGATACTTGGTGGCAAACTGAGACGGGAGGTATCATGATTTCCCCTATCCCCTATGTTACGCCAACCACACCAACTTTTGCCACCTTACCCTTTATAGGCGTACAACCAGCATTAATGGATGAGGAAGGCAAAGAAATCAAAGGCAACCAGGTAGAGGGACGACTGTGTATTAAATTCCCATGGCCATCGATTGCGAGGACCATATGGGGCAATCATGAGCGTTATCGGGACACCTACTTTTCGGCATACAAAAACATGTACTTTACAGGTGATGGTGCCAATAGGGATGCCGTAGGGTATTATAGGATTACAGGCCGCGTCGATGATGTGATTATCGTATCTGGACATAACTTGGGAACTGCCCCTATTGAAGATGCCATTAACGAACACCAGGCTGTGGCAGAATCCGCAATCGTAGGATTCCCACATGACGTTAAAGGAAATGCCCTATATGGCTATGTTATCCTGAAGGAAACCGGTGAAAGTCGTGATAGGGATAACGTTCGTAAGGAAATCAATCAACAGATTACCGAACTTATTGGCCCTATAGCCAAATTGGATAAAATTCAATTTGTGTCCGGACTACCAAAAACACGAAGCGGTAAGATTATGAGAAGGATTTTGCGTAAAATCGCCAGTAATGACACTTCCAACCTGGGAGATACCAGTACCTTATTGAATCCTGAAGTCGTTAAGGAAATTATGGATAACGTTCTATAGTACCCTTAACCGAAGATCGTAAAAACATGAAACCGTTCTTAAGGCATTCCTTAGGAACGGTTTCTTTTATGTAAGCCAACGCTAAACCAAAAGTTTCGCGCGCTTGGAGATTTTTCTTCGCATTAGCAGAAAAATAACGAGGGATACCAATCCGCAAATAGCCAATCCCACAAACATAGGCAATACGCTTTTCTGTATAAAACTACCTACATAGGCCGCAATTGGAATCGAAAACAATGTGGAAACAAAACCAGTGATGGCTGCCCCGATGCCAGCAATATGCCCTATGGGTTCCATGGCAATGGATCTAAAATTACCCCACATAAAGCCTAAGCAAAAAAACTGGGCAGAAAGAAAGCTGACCAGTACGACTATATCCGGATTGTCCGCATTCCAAAACAATAGTACGTACAATAGTGCAATACTACTGAAGATCGAAAGGGCAGTCAATGATAATTTTCGCATACCGAATTTCAACACCAAAGTACCATTCAAAAAGGTAGACAACCCTATGGAGACTGACAAACCTGCAAAAATAAAGGGAAAAGTATCCTTAAGTCCATAAATATCCTCGAATATATGTTGAGAGGCACTGAGATAAACCAGGAAAGAGCCCGTAATCAATCCAGAAATCATAGTGAATGCCATGGTCTCCTTATACTTGAGCAATTCCTTTAGGCCATCAACAAAAATATGGCTCGAAAATGGAATTTTATATTCAGGATGAAGGGTTTCCGGTTGTCGTTTCCAAAACCATATACATACAACCAAAGCGAGGACCAATTGTAAATAGAAAATGGCTTTCCATCCAAAAGCAATCATTACACCTTTTCCGATAGCAGGTGCCACAACAGGCACCATTATAAAAAAGGCTGTGACAAATGACATTACCTTTGCCATATAATCCCCCTTATAGGTATCCCTGATAATCGCTACACATATGGTTCTTGCCGCCGATAATCCTATGCCCTGGAATATCCTTCCCACAATCATCCATTCCAAGGAAGGGGCAAATAGGCATACAACACTGGCCAAGGCGAAGACCGTAAATCCGGAATAGACCATTGGCTTTCTTCCAAACGTATCCGATAAAGGTCCAAAAAACAATTGACCAATTCCCAACCCCAAAAAAATCATGGTGATCAATAGTTGATGATCGGTAGCATCAAAACTATTTATAGACACACCAATCTCGGAAAGTGCAGGCAACAAAGCATCAATGGCCAATGCCGCAATGGACATCAATGCTGCCATAAGGGCTACAAATTCAAAATTGGGTTTTACTTTCTCATTTTGCATCTGGCAAAGGTAGCCATATCCCCTTTAATTAATTATTAATAAAAAATCAAATTCGTAAACGAAAAAAAACCTCGATGGGGATATGAACCCGCATTGCATATGGCCAAACCGATTACAAAGGTATGTTGCCGTGTTTTCTATCGGGGCGGATTACCTCTTTACCCTCTAACATACTATAGGTTTTGATCAATTTTCGCCTCGTATTTTCAGGTCGTATCACCTCATCGATAAAACCCCTTCTTGCCGCCCTGTAGGGGTGGGCAAACTTCTCGGCATATTCCGCTTCTTTTTCCGCCAACTTGGCCGTAGGGTCTTCCGCTTCCGAAATTTCCCTTTTAAAAATTATCTCACTAGCCCCTTTGGCCCCCATCACCGCGATTTCCGCCGTAGGCCATGCATAGTTGAAATCAGCGCCAATATGTTTTGAATTCATTACGTCATAGGCCCCACCATAGGCTTTCCTGGTAATGACCGTAACCCTGGGTACGGTGGCTTCACTAAGGGCATATAATAATTTGGCCCCATGTACGATGATCCCGTTCCATTCCTGATCGGTTCCCGGCAAGAACCCAGGCACATCGACCAAAACCAAAAGCGGAATATTGAAAGCATCACAAAAGCGAGTGAAACGGGCCGCCTTAATGGAACTTTTCACCCCTAAAACCCCTGCGAGAAACATGGGTTGATTGGCAATTATTCCAATACTCCTACCCCCTAACCTGGCAAAGCCCACAATCATGTTCTCTGCAAAATCCTTATGGATCTCAAAGAAGGAAGCCTCATCTATAATCCCCTTAATAACTTCATGCATGTCATAAGGTTTATTGGGATTTTCCGGAATAATATCCTTTAGGACATCCCGCACCTCGTCCTTAAACTCAAAGGGCAATTTCAGGGTGGTTTCCTTATTGTTCTGGGGAAGATAGCCCAACAATTTCTTAAGGTCCTCCATACATTCAATATCGTTGGCCGAAGTACAATGGGCCACACCTGATTTTGACGCATGGGTATTGGCACCACCCAGTTCTTCCGATGTCACCTCTTCATTGGTCACCGTTTTTACCACATTGGGTCCTGTTACGAACATATAACTTGTTTCTTCGACCATGAGGGTGAAATCGGTCATCGCAGGTGAATAAACCGCTCCACCGGCACATGGCCCCATGATTGCGGATAATTGCGGAATTACCCCAGATGCCTGCACATTCCTGAAAAATATATCGGCGTAGCCCCCCAGAGAGCGAACCCCTTCTTGAATACGCGCGCCACCGGAATCGTTCAAACCGATAATGGGCGCCCCAACTTTCATGGCCAAATCCATTACTTTGCATATTTTCTCCGCATGGGTCTCTGACAAGGCTCCACCAAAAATCGTGAAATCCTGGGCATACACATAAACCAATCGTCCATTGATGGTACCATACCCCGTGACAACCCCATCTCCAAAATACATTTTATTTTCCATATCGAAATCGGTGGAACGGTGCGTGACCAAAACCCCCATTTCTTCAAACGAACCTTCATCCAATAGATAATCGATTCGCTCCCTTGCTGTCAATTTCTTTTTGGCATGCTGTTTATCGATACGTCTTTTACCTCCGCCCTTATGGGCCAGAGCCACCCTTTCTTCTAATTTCTTCAATCTTGGATCCATAATTTATTGTCTTGGGGTTCTTAGGATTTTTTGGTCTTCCCTGTATTTTTTCAAAGCGATGATCGCTGCTATTTTTGCCTCCTCATGGGTTTTTGCCTTGAGTACTTCAGGAGAATAATGGTCTTTTACAAAATGTGTGTCAAATTTTCCTGAACGGAAAGCTTCGTGTTCAAAAACGAATTTTCCAAAAGGCAAGGTCGTCTGTACTCCCCTAATGACATAATCACTAATGGCTTTCAACATGATTTGAATCGCTTCATCCCGAGTTTCCCCATAGGTTACCAACTTTGAGAGCATGGGGTCGTAATAGATGGGCACATCCATCCCCTGCTCAAAACCATTATCAACACGAACCCCTTTACCTGTTGGCAGCTGATAGGTTTCCAATGTGCCGATACTCGGTAAGAAATCATTCAATGGGTCTTCGGCATATACTCGAAGTTCCAAGGCGTGTCCGTTTATTTTCAGTTCTTCCTGTTTCATTGCCAAGGCCTCTCCACGGGCAACCCGTATCTGTAATTCTACCAAATCAACTCCCGCAATAAGCTCACTTACCGGGTGCTCTACCTGTAATCGAGTGTTCATTTCCAAGAAATAGTAATTCAGGTCTGCATCCATCAGGAATTCAACGGTACCCGCTCCCAAATAATCACAAGCCTTGGCCACCTTGGTTGCCGCAATGCCCATTTCTGCGCGAAGTTCAGGGGTTAAAATCGTTGAGGGAGCTTCCTCGATTACCTTTTGGTGTCTTCGTTGTACGCTGCATTCGCGTTCAAAAAAGTGGAGTATATTACCGTGACTGTCGGCCATTACCTGTATCTCGATATGCCTTGGGGAGGTCACATATTTTTCAATAAAAACAGAACCATCACCAAATGCGGAAGTGGCCTCACTGATTGCCCGTTTCATTTGTGCCTCCAGGTCTTTTTCCTTTTCCACCACCCGCATGCCCTTACCTCCACCACCCGCAGAGGCCTTTATCAGTACAGGGAATCCGATTTCCTTAGCGATCTCCTTGGCTTTCTTAATATCGGTTATGGCTTCATCAACACCGGGAACCATCGGAATATCATACTTTTTAACAGCGTCTTTCGCTGCCAATTTGCTTCCCATGATTCGGATAGCATGGGTTTTAGGGCCAATGAATATCATTTTGTTCTTCTCGACTTCCTCTGCGAATTCAGCATTTTCACTCAAAAAACCGTAACCGGGATGTATGGCATCTACATGCAGCTTCTTAGCCACTTCGATGATCTTTGAAATTACAAGATAGGATTGGTTGGAAGGTGCTTCCCCGATACATGCCGCCTCATCGGCAAACTTTACATGGGGTGCGTTTCTATCCACCTCTGAATAAACCGCGACGGTCTTAATGCCCATTCGCTGGGCGGTTTTCATTACCCGTATGGCAATTTCCCCCCTATTGGCTATTAATATTTTTTTCATCTGTTCCTTTTTCTATTTATTACCAGAAATAATTTGCCATAGTACTTAATGACAAAATTGTAGCATCATTGTACAACCTGTTTATTCGAACTCTATCAATAATTGTTTTTTAACAACGGCTTCCCCCTTATTTACCGAGATCGACTTTATGGTTCCCGTCCTAGGGGATGCGATAACATTTTCCATCTTCATGGCTTCCAATATCAATAAAGGGTCTTCCTCCTTCACCGTTTGCCCGATGGATACATTAATCTCAAGAATAAGTCCGGGCATAGGGGCGTATATTACGTCTATGTTCTTTGTAGACCCTAGGGAAAATCCCATTTCCTTGATCAAAAGATCCAAGTCGTCGGAAATGACAGTCTCATACGTACTGGTATTGACCTTTACGGTATATTTCTTTTTGTTAAAATCAGAAGCAAGTATCTCTGCCAAAAACGGTTTGTTTTCCTGTAAGATATGATAGGCTGTTTTTGAGGTTGGCAATGCATCCAAACCTGCAATATCCTGATCGGTAATATTGAAGGACAGGTCATGGTTAACATTTACCTTGAATTTTTTGTTCATGTATGGCATTATTTAGAATTATCAGTATTGTTTTATCACTAAAGCTATCGATCCTAAAAACGTAATCGAGGGTTTCCGCTACCTATCCATATAGACTGTATTCCTTTTCTGTTACTTATCATTTACCCTAGGATTGAACAAATCTATTTGGACTTCCAATAATCATACATATTCCACAATAACGAACCTAACAAGTATAAATATAAAAAAAGAAACAAAATATAAATTCTATCATTTTTTGATACTTTATACCTATAATTTTTTACAAAATATCAAAATGATCCATGATTTTCTGAATTATCAAAAATACAACACCATGGAAACTTATAAACATGAATCATAATTATGGTGCTTTTGGCTTTATGACTACCTTTGCCCTTTCGATTTCACTAAGTTAAATCCTGTTAAAAAATCCATCTTTTTTTCATTAAAAAGAGAGGATTATTTATTTAAAATAAGTAGCTAATTTGATTTTATTCCGCACTCCATGACAAACTACAAACCAAAGGGAAGATTAACGGCAAAAGCATATATTGATGGTATCTTAAAAGGGGACAGGGTTATTTTGTCCCGGGGAATTACCATCGTGGAAAGCAATCTTGAAAGTGATAAAATATTAGCCAAAGAGATCATCCAAGGCATTTTACCCCACTCGGGGAATTCGATTCGAATCGGCATAACCGGTGTTCCCGGCGTAGGCAAAAGTACATTTATAGAGGCTTTTGGAATGTATCTAGTCAGTAAAGGCCATAGAGTAGGGATTTTATCCATCGACCCCAGTAGCCAACGTTCAAAAGGCAGTATTTTGGGTGACAAAACCCGGATGGAGGAATTGGCGAATATGGAAGAGGCTTTCATACGCCCCTCCGCAACAGGGGATACCCTAGGGGGAGTAGCCAATAAAACAGGAGAATCCATGTTGCTCTGTGAGGCCGCCGGATACGATGTGATCTTAATTGAAACCGTAGGGGTCGGACAATCTGAGACTGCCGTGCATGGCATGACCGATTTCTTTTTGCTACTAATGTTGTCCGGGGCAGGTGATGAACTTCAAGGCATTAAAAAAGGGATTATGGAAATGGCCGATATGGTCGTGATCAATAAAGCCGACGGTGACAACATCAAAAAAAGTGAAATTGCGAAGCGACAATACCAAAATGCCTTACATATATTCCCTATGGCGGATTCAGGTTGGAGTCCAGTCGTATCCACAGCATCTGCCGTAAAACATATTGGTATTGATAACGTATGGGAAGAAATAACCAAGTTCAAAAAACTGATCGATGAAAATGGTTATTTCATTAAAAACCGGAACCACCAGCAAATTAAATGGATGTACAACAATATCAATGAGGAATTAAAACAATTATTCTATGGATCCAAAAATATAGCGGATCATTTATCGATTTTGGAAAAGGACATCATTGCTGCAAAAATATCACCGGTAAAGGCTGCACAAAGCATTATTGAAGAGTTCAAAAAATCGATATAATTACATTTCCAGGCTCTTGGGCATTTGGAATTAAATAGTTTTACTTTGAAGAAATCACTTCTTTTCCTTTTTTTAATCGTGGGTATACACATTCAATCCTATGGGCAGTACACCCCAAAAGACAAAGCGAAGGAATTAATCCATTATCTAGACCATTGGTACAATGAGGATACCGGGCAATGGGAAACCACCTCATGGTGGAACGCTGCCAATATCCTAACCGCCCAAATAAACAATGCCAGACTAACCCAGAACCCCGATTTTAAAAATAATATCGCGGATATTTTTGACAAGACCAAAGAATTCGAAGTTCCCGCCACGGAGAAACAACCAGCCTGGATCTGTAAGAACTACATCAATGATTACTATGACGATGAGGGCTGGTGGGCCCTTGCATGGTTGGATGCTTGGGAATATACGGGGGAGCAAAGGTATTTGGACATGGCCAATATCATTTTCGAAGACATAACAACCGGATGGAATGAAGACGGTGGTCTCTACTGGAAAAAAGGATTGGAGTTTAAAGGCGCTATTAGTAATGGACTTGCGATGACACTGGCCACACGCTTGCATTTGGCCGGCACTAAAACCGTTAATGGAAAGTCCGCCCTGCTTTGGGCCACATCCATCTGGGAATGGATGATGGATTCGCAATTGTTGGATTCCAATGGGAACATACAGGATGGCATACGTTTTAAGGACGGTAAGGAATCCATAACAAGCAATGTATGGACCTATAATCAGGGCGTGGTTTTGACAGGGCTGGTCAATCTACATAAGATAACCGGGGAAGACCATTATTTAAAAAGCGCCCATGATCTTGTAAAGGCGACCTTGAAGCACATGACAAATCCTGATGGGATCTTGGTTGAAAAAAGATGTGAACCCGATTCTTGTAGGCCGGATGCCAAACAATTCAAAGGTATTTTCATGCGCCACCTCATGTACCTAAACGAATACAGTCCAAAAAAATCCTATAAAAAATTCATAGCAAAGAACACCTCGGCAATCTGGAAAAAAGGTATGATCGGGGGTGCCAAGGCACCTGGTGTGGTATGGGACCAACCATCCGAAGCGAATGCCGCAACGGTTTCCTCTGCCCTTGATGCATTTAACGCCAGCCTATCACTAAAACAGTTGCCATAAAAGGGGCCAACAGGGCACTGGGCCACCCATATAAGGCCCTAATGAAATTTTTAAATCGTTGTACTGATTTCGTTTCGCAAGAAAAATAACAAATATCAGTTATGACAACTTATTAATAATATACTTTTGTCACTTATTTTGAAATAATTCTCCATGTATTTTTTAGACACTACCTACCTCGTATTATTTTTAATCATTTGTATTGGATTTATTATTGGCAACATCAAGATAAAGGGAATCTCCCTTGATATTTCCGCTATTATTTTTGTTGCCCTGCTTTTTGGCCATCTTGGGGTCTCCCTACCCAATATCCTACAGAAAATAGGATTGATCCTTTTTATTTACACCATAGGATTACAGGCGGGTCCAGGATTTTTCGATTCCTTTAGGAAAGATGGTAAAAACCTAATGATCATGGCCACAATCGTAATCATAACAGCTGCCTTATTGGCGCTACTTGCCATTATGTTTTTGGACATTGACAAATCAATTGCGATTGGTTTAATGGCCGGGGCCTTGACAAGTACACCAGGTTTGGCAACGGTCATCGATATTACACATTCGCCACTGGCATCAATAGGCTATGGTATTGCATATCCATTTGGGGTCATCGGGGTTATTCTATTCGTGAAATTATTCCCTAAAATTTTGAGAATCAACCTTTCTAAGGAAGAAAAGGACTATGAAGCCAAAGCCCTAAGCCATTACGAACCCATTACAAGAGCCAACTTTTTGGTAGAGCACGACGGGGCCATAAACAAGACCATTGGTGAACTCAGGGTCCGTTCAATGACCAAGGGTGTCATCTCAAGGGTTATGCACAAAGGAAAGGCTTTTACCCCTAAGAAAGACACCGTATTACACAAAGGTGATTATGTACGGGTTGTGGGTACTGAAGAATCGTTAAGGCGCGTTGAATTACTGATAGGCCCTAAATCCGATGTTGAAATCGCTTTTGGGGAACAATATGTGTCCCAATCGTATTTGATGACCCGTACTGAATTGGTCAATAAATCATTGGGTGAATTAAACCTAAGGGAAAATTTCAACGCGACCATAACTCGAATTCGTAGGAGTGGCATAGACTTATCCCCAAATTCCACCCTAAAACTCCAGATTGGGGACAAATTGGTAATCTCCAGCGAAAAGGACAATGTTTCCCAAATATCAAGGTTGATCGGCAATAACAAAAGTGAACTTTCCGACACCAACTTTTTCCCTTTGGCATTGGGTATTGTTATCGGAATTTTGGTCGGAGGCGTATCCATCAATTTTGGTGACACCTTCAGTTTTAATCTGGGTCTTACCGGAGGGGTCTTGATCGTTGCCATGGTTTTGGGCCGTATTGGTAAAACCGGTAACATATTATGGATGATGAGTGGAAATGCCAATCAGCTTTTAAGGCAATTCGGTTTAATGCTTTTCTTGGCCGTGGTAGGTACGGATGCGGGTGCCACCTTGGTGGAAACCTATTCCCAGTATGGAATAAAACTATTCTTGGTTGGTGGGGTTATGACTTTTCTTCCCATGTTGATCGCTGCGATCGTTGCTCGGATATTTTTTAAAATCAATGCCTTGACCTTATTGGGAACCATAACGGGATCAATGACCAGTACCCCAGGCTTGGCAGCAGTGGATACCATGACCAAAACCGATGCCCCATCAATTGCCTACGCAACCGTTTACCCCATAGCCATGGTGCTTTTGATTATTTGCACTCAGCTTTTGGGCTTGTTGTTTTAAGTAAGGAAATTGATTCCATACACTAAGGAAGGAAGGTCAATATCAACCAACCCAAAAAGATTTTGGGCATAAGTCGTAACGACTCATTTTAATGGTTGGACCCCGGTTTCGATGTGAAAAAGTCCACAGGATCAATACCCCAAGAACCAAGCATTAATGTAAAACTATGGATTTTCGGCAGATAATTACCCCACAAGTCATTATCGTCGTTTTAAACCGCCAACATCACCAGGAAAGATTATAAGCCCTTTGACTTGCCTGCTAATTTGTCGATTTTATCCTTTAATAAGTTGTTGTGATATTCCGCCTTGACGGCCTTCATGCATGGTGCACAAAGACAATCGGAAAACTGTTCCCTCATATAAGTACGTTCTTCCTCATTGAGGGTTACCGTAGTACATTGGCATAATAATATAGAGCCTACCTTGCATTCGAAGACCGTATTACATCGTGGGCAATTCTTTTCCTCGTGTTTATTCATTTTTGTTTATCGGTAATAAATCACAGAACCAAAATCCGTTAGTTGTTCCCCCATTTTTATATTCCTTATACACCTTTTCCCCTATCGTAAATCGAACAGGACATTCAAAATAGGGAGCATCAAAACAAAAGGTATGGAATTCCCCATTTTCACCACAGGGATCTACTCCTTCGGGCAAATCGTTTATAAAATCCTCATCAATAATCCTTCCTGCAAAGGAAGCATCGAGTAAATCGGCATTGACACAGACCACAATAGTCTTAAAACCCTTATCCAAGAATTCGTGGATCAATTGACCGGTATCCTTTTTCCATAGTGGGAAAACGGTTTTTACACCCACCTTTTCCAACTGCTGTTCCCGATACGTCCTTAGGTCATCCAAAAAAATATCACCAAAGGCAGCATATTCAAAGCCATCAGTCTTCAATTGCCTTACTGTTCTCCCCATCAGCTCCTCATAATCATTGTTTGAAGGGGTTTCAGGCAATGCTACGACACCATTGGCAATACCAATGGACTGTAGTTGTTGTTCCAATAAATCCCTTCTTAGACCGTGCATGCTTACACGATTGTAATGTGCGTTGACGGTCGTAAGTATGTATTCCACTTCATAATTGGGATCCTTCAGTAAGTAGTACAATGCCAAGGCAGCATCCTTACCACTACTCCAATTTAAATACGTTTTTTGTTTCAACATTGGTAATTGGGCTATCTTAATGATTAAGCTACCATTATAGGGTACAAGCATTACTGTAAATTACAAAGCCACTACCCAATATAAAATTGAATAGTGGCGTGCAAAATATACATGTCAGCTTCAATGTTCGCTATTGGCACAATGAGTGCCTAAACAAACCCTTGTTTTTTAGAACAAAATTTCTATTGTTCTAGATATTTCTCCATGATGGTAATGGCTGATTCGGAAATAACGGTACCAGGGCCAAAAATGGCAGCTACCTTTCTTTCCAATAAATAGTTATAATCCTGTTCGGGAATCACTCCACCAGCAAACACCATGATATCTGGTCGGCCCAGTTTTTCCAACTCACCGATCAACTGTGGAATCAATGTTTTATGACCTGCTGCCAAACTGGAAGCCCCTACAAAGTGAACATCGTTCTCTACAGCCTGTTTCGCAACCTCCTCCGGAGTTTGGAACAAAGAGCCCATATCTACATCAAAACCTAAATCGGCAAAACTAGAGGCAACCACCTTGGCTCCCCTATCATGACCATCCTGACCCATCTTAGCGATCATCACCCTAGGGCGACGACCTTCTATTTCGGCAAACTTATCGGCCAATTTTTGCGCTTTTGCAAAAGTACTATCGTTATCCACTTCTTTACTATATACACCACTGATTAATCTAGTATTCGCTTTATGACGACCAAAATGAGCCTCTAAAGCATCTGAAATCTCACCTAAAGTAGCAAAATTCTCGGCAGCTTCCACGGCCAATTCCAGTAAATTTCCTTTACCTGTCTCAGCACATTTCGATAATGCAGCAAGATTTTTATCCACAACGGATTGATCTCTATTGGCACGAAGCTTTTTAAGACGTTCTATCTGTGAATCGCGAACAACGGAATTATCAACCTCAAGAATCTCGATATTCGATTTCTCTTTGGTCCTGAATCTATTGACACCAACCAAGATATCCTGACCGGA
Organism: Maribacter aquimaris; assembly: GCF_014596745.1. Taxonomy (GTDB): domain Bacteria; phylum Bacteroidota; class Bacteroidia; order Flavobacteriales; family Flavobacteriaceae; genus Maribacter_A; species Maribacter_A aquimaris. The sequence continues at coordinate 119,357 of NZ_JABTCF010000008.1, read as the reverse complement.
ATCCAATCGGGCCTGCTTACGGGCCGAGGCTTCCTCGATACGCATTTTTGGCACCCCGGTTTCTATGGCTTTGGCCATTCCACCAAGTTCTTCAACCTCTTCGATCAATTTCCAAGCTTTTTTGGCAATCTCCTGGGTTAGATACTCAACATAGTAAGAACCGGCCCAAGGATCGACTGCTTTGGTCATCTGCGTTTCATCCTGAATATAAATCTGGGTATTACGTGCAATACGTGCAGAGAAATCGGTGGGCAAAGCAATTGCTTCATCCAACGCGTTGGTATGCAAGGATTGTGTTCCACCTAATGCAGCAGCCATAGCTTCGATACAAGTTCGGGCTACGTTGTTGAAAGGATCTTGCTCACTTAAACTCCATCCCGAAGTCTGACTATGCGTACGCAATGCCATTGACTTTGGATTAGTCGGGTTGAATGATTTTATGATTTTTGCCCATAGCATACGTGCGGCACGCATTTTGGCAATTTCCATAAAATGGTTCATCCCTACAGCCCAGAAAAAGGATAAACGAGGAGCGAACTCATCGATTTTCAAACCGGATTTCAATCCAGTCCTAATGTACTCCATACCATCTGCCAAAGTATAAGCCAATTCAATATCGGCGGTTGCACCAGCTTCCTGCATGTGGTAACCACTAATTGAAATGGAATTGAATTTGGGCATATTCTTAGTGGTGTAATCAAAGATATCACCAATGATCTTCATTGAAGGCAAGGGTGGGTAAATATATGTATTACGCACCATGAACTCTTTTAAGATATCATTTTGGATCGTCCCGGAAAGTTTGTCCAAAGAAACCCCTTGTTTTCTCGCCGCGGCAATATAAAAAGCCATGATAGGCAATACCGCACCGTTCATTGTCATGGATACCGACATCTTATCCAAAGGAATCTGATCGAACAGGATTTCCATATCCAAAATGGAATCTATGGCAACCCCGGCCTTACCAACATCACCAGTTACACGAGGGTGATCGGAATCGTACCCACGGTGTGTGGCCAAATCAAATGCCACGGAAAGTCCCTTTTGACCTGCGGCCAAGTTTCTTCGGTAGAATGCGTTGGATTCCTCAGCTGTAGAGAAACCTGCATACTGACGGATTGTCCAAGGACGCATGGCGTACATGGCACTATAGGGTCCCCTTAAAAATGGTGGCACACCCGCTGCATATCTTAAATGTTCCGCATCCTTAATATCTTCGGCTGTAAATTGTTTTTTTACCGGTATTCCTTCAGGAGTATTCCACACTTCATGATTCTCTGAAGTTGCTGCCGTTTGTTTAACAGCAGAATTTAATTTTATATCTGAAAAATCTGGTTTCATACTTCTTAAGATTTTAATGTTTTTTGAACTTTTTCCTGAATACTAGAAAGTGTCTTCAGAACATCAGTCCTCATATTTACAATTCCGTCTAAACCTGCTTCAGTCAATTCGTCCAAATTTTTAGGGGCACCGGCCAATAATAATACCTTGCTGGCAGTAATAGCCCTAAATGCTTTTATAAAGTCAAGTGCCGTTTCATCATAATCCTGGTCAGAACTACAAATAACAACTACGTGGGAATCGGATTTAGCACTTTCTGCAGCAGCAACCGCAGCGCTTTCAAAACTTTCCTCTTGATGAACGTCGTAACCACTAACACCGATAAAATCGTAAGCAAAAGCCGCTCTAGCCTTACGCATGGTCAAATTCCCATAACTTGCCAACTGCACTACAGGTCTAACATTGGTTTCTGCAACCAATTCCTCGGTTTTCCTACGCATAGCTTCTATTTCCAATGAAGCCCTTCTTGGAGTCAATACTTTTGGATTGTCTGCCGAACCTTTGGAAAGCAAATCGGCAGAAACAGTCTCCATTAGGTTAGGATATTTATTCACCCCGACCATTGGAAGTCTACGCTGACTGATCAATTTTAATTTTTGCAATCGGATTTCAGCGATTTGTTGTTGAATCGTTTCATTTTCAAAGGCCTTATAAAAACCTCCTGCAGCTTCAATGGACTTAAATAATTCCAAAGCTTTTTCTGCAATTTTTGAAGTAACTTCTTCAACGTAGTAAGAGCCATCAACCGGATTCGTTACTTTACCAAAATAAGATTCCTCCCTTAAAATTGTTGTAATGTTACCCGCTATTCTACTTGAAAAATCGGAAGGCTCTTTAAATTCCTTATCATAAGGATCAATTAAAATCCCATCTACATTTCCTAATATTGCGGACATGGCTTCGGTAGTAGCACGTAACATATTCGTATTGGCATCGGTAATGGACTTACTCCAGATGGAAGTTTTTGCCATAACCGTTATAGAAACTTCAGCAACACCATATTTGGCAGCCACTTCAGCCAATAAACTGTTAAAGGCCCTAAACTTACCTATTTCAACAAAATACTCTAAACCAATCGCCAGTTTAAAGTTTAGGTTGTTGAAGATGGCTTTTGTATCAATACCTTTTTCGGTCAACCTTTCAATAAGGAAAACCAAGGAATTCAAGGTATAAGCAATCTCTTGCACTTGGTTCGCACCAGAATCCAAATATTCAGTCCCTGAAATCGTAATGGCCTTGAAATTAGGATAATCAGCAGTCATTTTCACCAATTCAGCGGCAACCTCAACTTGGTTCCCATCAAAAGAACCTGTGGTAACATACTTGGAGATTATTCCTGTGTCGATATATCCTTTTAGGTCTTTCCCTTTGGCCACCTTTACTACGTCAGCAGTAAAGGCAACAGCATTGGCAGCCAATTCAAAAGAAACCGAAATTTCATTTAAATCGATTCCGTTTAACAAGGTAGCCGCTGAAACATTTTCCTTTAATTGGAAAATGATTCCGTCCATTCCTTCTTCAACCGCTTTTAGGGCTAGCTTATTACCGCTCTCGGCAGTTGCAACCACAATGCTACGGTAATTGACCAATGACTGCGAATTCTCCCCTGTATTTTTAAGCTGTGTAATCTTGCTTTCAAAGTTATAACAAGGTTGAATGTTGATTCCTGAAAGATTCTTCCAAACAAGTTTTTTGTCAAAATCAGCTCCTTTTAAATCTGCAGTCACTCTTTCCATCCATTGCTCCGTAGTAATCGGAGGGAATTCGGAAAAAAGTGATTTATTCTTATCGTTCATAATATGTGCTATTATAGTAGTAAAATACTTATTTGCTAATTCTACATTTAATTAAACCGAAAGGCTACTGCCGAATCTTTCAAAAATAGCTTTGTCCAACCCTTCCCTATCATCAGGGTGGGCAATATCCCTTAATGCCTTTGCCCTTTGATTTAAATTTTTTCCAAATAATTCGGCAATACCGAATTCGGTAGCCACGTATCTGGCATGTGCCCTAGTGGTTACCACACCTGCACCCTGCTTTAACATGGGTACGATTTTGGAAACACCTTTTCCTGTTCTTGAGGTTATGGCAATGATCGGTTTACCTCCTTCGGACAATGCCGATCCCCGCATAAAGTCCATCTGTCCCCCAACTCCTGAGAACATTCTTGTACCTATGGAATCTGCACATACTTGACCCGTAATATCTATCTCAATGGCCGAATTAATGGCGGTTGATTTTGGATTTTGTCGAATAACCGCTGTATCGTTGACATAGGCAATATCCTTCATTTCTATTTCTGGATTGTCATCCATAAAGTCATACAAACGACGAGTCCCCATAGCAAAGCCGGAAACGATTTTATAAGGGTTCGTTTTTTTCTGTGACCCGTTAACAATTCCCTTCTCGACCAAATCGACGATACCTTCAGAGAACATTTCAGTATGTACACCCAAGTTCTTGTGGTTGTGTAAGAACGTCAAAACGGCATTTGGAATTCCACCAATACCCATTTGCAAGGTAGCACCATCTTCAATAATTCCCGCTATGTTTTTACCAATTGCTTTTTCAGTTTCAGTTGGATCTACAAAATTCATTTCGTAGATTTCCTCTACGACATCGACACAAGCCGCAAAATTATTTACATGGATCAAGGCATCCCCAAAGGTTCTTGGCATCCGGGGATTGATCTGTGCTATTACTTTCTTGCCTTTTTCTATTGCCGAAATCACAATATCAACGGAAACCCCTAAGGAACAAAAACCGTGCTTGTCCGGTGGTGAAACATTAACCAAAACAACATCAAGATCCATATATCCCTGGCGAAACAAACTTGGAATATCGCTAAGGAAGATAGGAATATAATCCGCTGTGTCCCCTATTCTTTTACGAATATTGCCACCTATGAAAAAAGCATTGGTGTGGAAACTTTCCCTTAATGCAGGATCGGTATACCCACATTCCCCTTCGGTATGCAAGTGGACAACCTCAACATTTCTTAATTCGGGAGCTCTGGCGACCATCGCTTTTATCAAGGCCTGCGGTGTGGCAGATCCACCTTGTATCAATACCCTATTTCCAGACTCTATTAATTTAACAGCCTTATCAGCTGACATCAAATTTGGAATTTTCATTTCTTTAAATTTTTTAAATCTCTAGTTATTTGATTCTTCGATCTGAGTCCTTTCAATTACGCTAAGAAACTCAGCAAAATACCCGCTGCGATTGCCGACCCTATAACCCCGGAAACATTGGGCGCCATAGCGTGCATCAATAGATAATTATGTGGATCTGATTTAAGCGCCTCGGCATGTACAACCCTAGCACTGTCCGGAACCGCGGAAACCCCTGAGGCTCCGATTAACGGATTGATCTTATTATCCCCTTTAAGGAATAGGTTCATGAATTTGGCAAAAAGCAATCCTCCCATTGTGGCAATTACGAAAGAAATAGCCCCAAGTGCGAAAATCATCATTGAATCCTTTGTGATAAAAATATCGGCCTGTGTGGAAGCCCCTACCGTAACACCCAACAATATCGTAACAATATCGATAAGTTTGGTTCTGGCAGTATCTGCAAGTCGTTCTGTTCTTCCTGACTCCTTCAATAAATTGCCAAAGAACAACATACCCAATAGTGGCAATGCACTAGGAGAAATAAAGGTAGTCAACAATAAGGCCACAACAGGGAAAATCATTTTTTCCTTTTGGGTAACCGCCCTTGGTGGTTTCATTCGGATTTTCCTATCCTCTTTGTTTACCAACAACCTCATAATAGGCGGTTGAATAACAGGAACCAATGCCATATACGAATAAGCGGCAATGGCTATAGGGCCGATAAGGTTTTTAACGGTCGTTCCATCAGGTAGAATATTGATACCATTGGCCAATTTTGAGGATAGGAATATCGCTGTAGGACCATCTGCCCCACCGATAATACCAATAGCTCCCGCCTCTGGCAAACTGAATCCTAAATATAATGCTCCCAAAAAGGTTCCAAAAACCCCTATTTGGGCGGCAGCACCCAATAACATCAGTTTTGGGTTGGCGATCAATGAGGAGAAATCGGTCATTGCCCCTATACCCAGGAATATCAATGGGGGATATACCCCTTTGACCACCCCAAAATATAGGTAGTTCAATACAGACCCTGTTTCATAAATCCCTGTTTGGTTACCGGCAACAAAGGGAATATTCCCAATAATCACACCAATACCTATGGGTATCAACAAAAGAGGTTCGTAATCAAATTTTATACCTAAATAGATAAATACAATACCAATTAGGATCATAATGATATGTCCCCAAGTGGCATTTGCAAAACCAGTATAGTTATAAAACTGTTCTATACCGTGGACGGCATTCGTAAAAACGCCCTCTCCCTGGTCTACGTTTGGTTGTGCCTCTACGGAAGTAATCCCATCCTTTGGATTCGCATCACTGCTAAAACCTAATGCTGGTCGGATAAAGATCAAAAGTGATAGCACTCCGAATATTAAAAGTATTTTCTTCATTTTATGTTTTTTTGCTAGTATTAACGAGGTATCGATTGGTTTTAAGTCCATATCAACACCTACTTTTACGAAATTTCTACTCTAGTTCAATCATTACTTCGTTTTGCAATACTTGCTGTCCCACGGTAACCTTTACCGCTGTAACTGTACCTGCTTTTTCAGAGGCGATATTGTTTTCCATTTTCATGGCCTCCAACACCAACAACCGGTCTCCCAGTTTTATGGTATCCCCTACCTTCACATCAATTGAAAGTACAACCCCTGGTATGGGGGCCACGATCTTAGTTGAGGAAGAACTTGGATTAACCTTAAGGGGCTCTGCCGGTCTTTTTGAAGCGGCACGGACCAATTTAGGCGTTTTGGCCTTCTTGGTCTCTTCCTTCATTTTAACGGAATAGGAGGTTCCGTTGACTTCCATTTCAATGACGTTTCCTTCGTGCGAAAGAATTCTAACATTGTAATTATTATTCTGAATATTAAAATTAAAATTTTTCATTATTTTGGTTGTTTCTTGTTACCGGATCTGCTAAAAATTATACGGCAAACCAATATTTTTATTTTAGTTTTTGATGTGTGCCATAAATTTTGGAACTCCAAGGAGAATATAATTTTCTGGCTTGTTTTATGGTCAATACGGCATTTTCGTCATCATGCTGTTCATTTAGGTATAAATGAATGGCCGTTGATATAGCCGCCGCGACTTCACCTGTAAAATTCTCATCGGCACTCATAGGGATATCCTTTATCTTTTTATCCCTTCCTTTGGTTATGATTCGATAGACATACAACATCAAAGGCAATCCAAATTGGAAGAACAATGATAGGATCAACAATGCACTGAAAACAATTAGAAGCCCTGTTAATAAAATAACATAACCTTCACTTATTTGATCTGCTTGCAAACTCATATTCAATAACATCATAATGGTATGTTTGAGTGTTTCTTAGGAGGATTGACCTCTTTTTTATTAGCCAGTAACTCCAAGGCCCTAACAATTCTAAAACGAGTGTTTCGAGGCTCAATAACATCATCTATAAAACCGTACTTGGCTGCCACATACGGATTGGCGAATTTCTCGGTATACTCATCTTCTTTCTTCGTAATGTACTTGCTTTTTTCTTCGGCATCCTCGATTTTACGAATGTTGCTTCCCTCGAGAACCTCAACGGCCCCCTTGGCCCCCATTACCGCAATTTCAGCAGTTGGCCATGCATAGTTCAAATCGCCACGCAATTGCTTACAACTCATCACATCATGTGCCCCACCATAAGATTTACGAAGCGTAATAGTCACTTTAGGAACAGTGGCCTCTCCATATGCGAACAACAATTTTGCCCCATGGAGTATAATTCCGCCATATTCCTGTCCTGTTCCAGGAAGGAAACCAGGCACATCGACCAAAGTAACGATAGGAATGTTAAAGGCATCACAGAAACGCACAAAACGAGCCGCTTTTCTTGAAGCTTCTATATCAAGAACCCCTGCGTAATATTTTGGTTGGTTGGCAACAATACCTACGGAGTGACCATTGAATCGAGCAAATCCAACACAGATATTACGAGCATAGTTTCTATGTACTTCGGTAAATTCACCGTTATCTACAAGAATTGATATAACATCAACAATATCATAGGGTTGGTTTGGATTCTCAGGAATGATCTCATTCAAGGCATCTTCCAAACGATCAATTGGATCATCACAAACAATAGATGGTGGATCCTCAAGGTTATTTGAAGGCAAGTAGCTGATCAATTTTCGAATCAACATCAAGTTCTCCTCATCGGACTCAGCCAAGAAATGTGAAACACCTGATTTTGTGGAATGTATATTGGCACCACCCAATTGTTCAGCGGTAACCTCTTCTCCGGTAACTGTTTTCACAACCTTTGGTCCGGTTACGAACATGTAACTGGTTTGATCGGTCATGATCGTAAAATCCGTTAACGCTGGCGAGTATACTGCTCCACCTGCACAAGGACCTAATATGGATGAAATCTGAGGTATTACCCCTGAAGCCATAATGTTTCTTTGGAATATTTCCGCATACCCTGCCAAGGATCTAACCCCTTCTTGAATACGAGCCCCACCACTATCATTGAGTCCGATTACAGGAACTCCGATTTTCATGGCCATATCCATGATTTTACAAATTTTCAAAGCGTAGGTTTCGGAGAGTGAACCCCCAAAAACGGTGAAATCCTGTGAAAACACATAAACGATTCTACCGTCGATAGTACCATGACCGGTTACAACCCCATCCGAAAGATAGCGCTGCTTATCCAAACCAAATGATTTGGTCCTGTGTGTCACGAACATATCAAACTCTTCAAAACTATCATCGTCCAACAATAGATCAATTCGTTCCCTAGCGGTTAATTTACCTTTAGCATGTTGGGAATCAATCCGTTTTTCACCACCACCTAATCTGGCTTCGGCCCTTTTCTCAATGAGTTCATTGATTTTTTCTTGATTTGCCATTCTTATTTATTTGGTTATTTGATTGCCAATATTATTTATTTGTTTGCTTATTGTTTCTTAGAACATAGTTCTGTTAATACACCATGGGTAGATTTTGGATGCAAGAAACCGATATTCAATCCTTCCGCACCTTTTCGAGAGACCTTGTCAATAAGTCTAACACCGCGTTCCTCAGCAGTCTTAAGTGCCTCATCGGTATCTTTCACTGCAAATGCCATGTGATGTATCCCTGGTCCTTTCTTTTCTAAGAATTTGCCTATAGGCCCATCTGGTGACGTACTTTCCAACAATTCAATTTTGGTAGAACCGACCATAAAAAAGGCCGTCTTCACTTTTTGATCGGCCACCTCTTCTATCGCATAGCATTTAAGTCCTAATACCCCCTCATAATACTTGATCGACTCTTCTAAGTTTTCAACTGCTATTCCTAAATGTTCAATATGGGAAATGTTCATGGTTGTAGAATTTTTCTTTTGTTTGTTATTGATTATTTTAAAATACTTCTTAAAATCCCTTTATTTTGTAAATAAGCGACAAATTTACCGCCAAGTTCCGCCCGATTTTATGACAGATGTCATAAAATGATTATTTTAAAAAGTTAAATTCATGGTCCATGCCCATTTAAGCCCATGATTTTAAATACAAAAGATTCAATTTTTTGCCCATATAATCCTTTGCATTTTTATAAAGCTATTAAAAGTTCGGTACAAATGCCAATTTCAACTATAATGGAATCATTAAATATTTACTTTGACCCTCCTTTTACCTTCTTTATTTTTGATTTTAACCCATTCAACAGGGGGCTTGGTTCAAATAAAGACCACCGATCAAATTCTGTTGCCGATGACCAAAAAAAAACAAGTTATGGGAAGAAGTACATTTCGGAATGGCGATTTCAACCCAAATCGCTATTTTTGACAAAAAAATCAGAACATGTTGATCATCGGGATTGCTGGAGGAACGGGCTGTGGAAAAACCACAGTAGTGAACCAAATAATCAATGAGCTACCAACCGATGAGGTTGGTGTTATTTCTCAAGATTCCTATTATAACGACCTATCACACCTACCACTCGTCGAAAGGAAAAAAACAAATTTCGACCACCCTAAATCCATTGATTTCGACCTATTGGTACAACATTTGACTGAACTGAGATCCGGGCTATCCGTACAACAACCCGTATATTCGTTCATTGATTGCAACAGAACTTCGAAAACAGTCGAAACAAACGCGAGAAAGGTGATGATCGTTGAGGGCATTTTGATCTTGACAAATCCCAAAATCCGTGAAATGCTCGATATAAAAATTTATGTACATGCAGATTCCGACGAACGATTGATCAGAAGGTTGAAAAGGGATGTCAATGAACGCGGTTGGAATATGAATGAAACCTTGGACAAGTACCAATCGACCCTTAAACCCATGCACTTACAGTTTATTGAACCGACCAAGGAATATGCCGACATCATAATTCCAAACAACAAATACAACACCGTAGCCGTTGATATTGTGCGTACCATCATCACAGAAAAATTGGTTTAATAGGATATGGGTCTCAAAAATCTTAAAAAGAAAAAATGGTTCGCCATACTCACCAACATTTATGTTTTGGTATTGACCGTATTTGTCATTTGGATGCTGTTTTTCGACACCAACTCCTTGCTGATCCACAGGGAATTGAAAAAAGAGATCAAAAATCTTGAAAAAACCCAGCATTTTTTACGCAACGAAATTGAAAAGGACAAAAAGATCATCGAGAAATTATCGGACACTGATGAACTGGAAAAGTTCGCTAGGGAACACTATTACCTAAAGAAGAAGGACGAGGAAATCTATTTGATCGAATACGAGGATAGCCTAAAACTTAAGGAGGCCCATGATCAGGACTGAATCGCACAACAACATACTTTAAAGAAACCCGTCATAATCGACATAAACGAGCATCTTTCCATTTAGCGGTTTATCCAATCATATGCTTAAAAATCACGAATAGACCACCATTAACATTCCCCCCTCTTGTTTAGGTATCATTCGTATTCCAACGATTTTATGAACACGCCCCGAGGCGATACAAAATAAGTGTTGGTAATATGGCAAACCCCAAGCCTTATAAATCAAGACAACACTTCAGCGAACATACAATACAATCAACTTTAACGCAATTTAACGACCTCAATCCGCGTTATTCACGCCGTGTTAACAAAATTGATTTTTTAACGCCATAAATAATCGTATTTTTAACCCCTAACTTACTACGAATATGGGCAAGATTATTGCTATAGCAAATCAGAAGGGTGGAGTAGGCAAAACTACCACTACTGTAAACCTAGCCGCCTCGCTGGGTGTTCTGGAAAAAAAAGTGTTACTTATTGATGCTGACCCACAAGCCAATGCTACCTCAGGATTGGGTATTAATGTTGAGGAAATAGAAATAGGAACCTACCAATTGTTGGAGCATACAAAAAATGCCAAGGAAACGATTATTGCTACGGATTCCCCTAATTTGGATTTGATTCCCTCCCATATCGATCTCGTCGCCATTGAAATAGAATTGGTGGACAAGAATGAGCGTGAGTACATGATGAAGAAGGCTATCCTGGATCTTAAGGACGATTACGATTACATCCTCATTGATTGCGCCCCGTCTTTGGGTCTTTTGACCCTGAATGCCCTCACGGCTGCAGACTCGGTTATCATCCCTATCCAATGTGAATATTTTGCCTTGGAGGGTTTGGGCAAATTACTGAACACGATCAAAAGCGTTCAAAAAATCCATAATCCCGATTTGGATATTGAAGGACTCTTATTGACAATGTTCGATTCTAGGTTAAGACTTTCGAACCAAGTGGTCGAAGAGGTACGCAAACATTTTTCCGATATGGTTTTCGATACCATTATCCAACGTAACGTACGGTTGAGCGAAGCACCCAGTTATGGCGAGAGTATCATAAAATATGATGCCAGTAGCAAGGGAGCCACCAACTACTTAAATTTGGCAAACGAATTATTGAAAAAAAACAAGGAAACCGTTTAAATGGCGAAGGCAACAAAAAAACAGGCATTGGGCCGAGGACTTTCCGCCCTGCTCAAGGACCCTGAGAACGATATAAAAACCGCTTCGGATAAAAATGCGGACAAAGTGGTGGGCAATATTGTGGAATTGGATATTGAGGCCATTGAGGTCAATCCTTTCCAACCCCGTTCCAGCTTTAACACGGAGGCTTTGGAAGAACTTGCTTCCTCAATTCGGGAACTCGGCGTCATCCAACCTATTACCGTGCGAAAGCTCGATTTCAACAAGTATCAATTGGTATCGGGTGAAAGACGTTTTCGAGCCTCTAAATTGATAGGCTTGGAGACCGTTCCCGCATACATTCGAATCGCCAATGACCAAGAATCCTTGGAAATGGCCTTGGTCGAAAATATTCAAAGGCAAGATCTTGATCCCATTGAAATTGCATTATCCTACCAACGATTGATTGATGAAATTCAATTGACCCAGGAAAAATTGAGTGATCGCGTTGGCAAAAAAAGGTCTACAATCACCAATTACATGCGTCTTTTACGATTAGACCCGATCATTCAAACGGGGATTCGAGATGGATTCGTAAGTATGGGCCATGGTAGGGCATTGGTCAATATTGAGAAGAAAACGGACCAAATAGCGCTTTACGAGCGTATTATCGGTGAAAATCTATCTGTTCGCGATACCGAACGTGCCGTAAAGGCCTATCGCGAGGGGGACGACACAAAAAAAACCGTAAAAAAAAGCAGTACAGCCCCAGCATTTGTCAAAAAAGCTTCCCAAGACATCGGGAATCATTTAGCGACCAAGGTTTCCGTAAATGCCACGGAAAAAGGGAAAGGCAAGATTACGATTCCTTTCAACTCCGAAGAAGAATTCCAACGTATTAAAAAATTAATCGTCGGTGAATAAATTTATTCTCACTTCCTTATTCTTGGTATTGACTATTCTGACATTATCCGCACAGGAAAATGATTCCATTCCCAAAGCAGCGGATTCCTTGGATATCGATTTAAAGGAAAAGGGCATCGTCGTTCAAGATGTCGTGGTCAATAAAAGAAAGGTCATGAATCCCCTGGCCCCCAGTAAGGCCGCTTTTTATTCGGCGGTATTGCCAGGATTGGGACAAATCTATAACAAACGCTATTGGAAGGTTCCTATAGTCTATACGGTCTTAGGGGTAGGTATTTACTCCTACAAATTCAATGATGACTTCTACGATCGGTTCCGAACGGCATTCAAAAGAAGACAAGCCGGTTTTACCGACGATGAGTTTTACGACATCAATGGGGATAATGCCGAAGGTGCCGATCCTGACTTGGATGTAGACGATTTGGAACGACAACAGGAAAATTATCAGCGAGACCGTGATTTGGCCCTGGTCATTACCATAGCCATGTACGCCTTGAACATCATTGATGCCAATGTTGATGCACACCTAAAACAATTCAATGTTGATGAGGATTTAAGTTTCGACATAAAACCTTATCTCGATTTGAACCCGATTACCAAAGACCCCAATTATGGGGTTGCATTTACCATAAAATTCTAAGCTTATGAATATAGCCTTGTTCGGATACGGAAAAATGGGCAGGATGATAGAACAAATCGCTTTGAACAGAGGACACCAGATCGTTGCCAAAATAGATGTGGACACCACTGAAATCGATTTTTCTAAAATGGATGTGGCCATAGATTTCAGTATGCCCAATGCCGCATATGGGAATATCAAACAATGCATAGCACATAAGGTCCCCATTATCTCAGGTACTACAGGATGGCTCAAGGATTATGACAATGCTGTTGCCTATTGCAATGAAAAAAAGGGAGCTTTTATCTATGCCTCGAATTACAGTTTGGGGGTGAATATATTTTTTGAATTGAATGCTTATCTTGCAAAAATGATGCAGCATTTGGACCAATATAAGGTCCGAATGGAAGAAACCCACCATACCCAAAAACTGGATGCCCCAAGTGGTACGGCAATTACACTGGCAGAAGGAATCCTAGCGAATTCAAATTATAAAAACTGGAGTCTCGACCAAGGCAATGACAATGAGCTTGTCATAACGGCAAAAAGGGAGAACGATGTACCCGGCACACACGTTGTGGAATATAATAGCAATGTAGATAATATTGAAATCAAACATACCGCACATAATCGTGAGGGCTTTGCTCTTGGTGCCGTAATCGCCTCAGAGTGGATTATTGGCAAAACAGGCGTTTTTTCGATGCGGGATGTGTTAAACCTTGGTTAACACAAACAATACACAAGACATAAAATCCGTAATTGCATAGCGGTTTGAACAAATTTAACAAGAACGGTATAATAGCCCATAATTTAAAGATTACATGAACGGTACCCATTGGATTATTTTCATATTGATCATTCAGGTCATTCATTTCCTAGGAACTTGGAAGTTATATGTAAAGGCTGGTAGAAAGGCTTGGGAAGCTGCCATCCCCATTTATAACGGCATTGTGTTGATGCAGATTATCAATAGACCCAAATGGTGGGTGATCTTACTTTTCATACCCATCATCAACCTTTTGATGTTCCCGGTGATTTGGGTAGAGACCATTCGAAGTTTTGGCCGAAAAAGCCTTATGGAATCCTGGTTGGTGGTCCTAACACTTGGCTTTTATATTTATTATGTGAATTATACCTTGGATGTAACATACATCAAGGACCGTAGTTTACACCCGACCACAGCATTAGGCGAATGGGTAAGCTCCATTGTTTTTGCCGTGGTAGCCGCTACCTTGGTGCACACCTATTTTATACAACCTTATGTAATTCCCACCGGATCATTGGAAAAAACACTTCGCATCGGTGATTTCCTCTTCGTAAGCAAATTCCATTATGGAGCGCGCGTACCGATAACAACGATTGCCGCACCCATGGTCCATGATACCATTCCCGGATTGGGCATACGTTCTTATGTTGCCGATGTGGACCCAAAGACCTACAAAAACTCCATTTTGAACAAAACACACCTTCCCTACATGCGGTTACCCGGTGTTACCAAGATAGACCGAAATGATATTGTGGTCTTTAGCTGGCCTGCCGATACCGTATACCGTTTTTTCAGGAAAGAAAGGGGTGTAAAAAAACCGATTGATAAAAAATCGAATTATGTAAAACGCTGTGTGGGCATCCCTGGTGATTCCTTGGCCGTAATCGATGGTTATGTATACATTAACGGAAAACAGACCGTATTACCCGACAGGGCCAAACCCCAATACGATTATATGGCCTATGCCCAAAAAGGGGTCTCCTCGAAATTACTAAAAGAACTCGGGGTCACGGATTTCAATCGTATTTACGTAACATCCCAAATAAATCAAAATCAATTAAACCAGATTACACCCTATTTATTAGGAAGTAGACGCAATGAATCTGGAAATATAGATCTTATCACCAATCACCTCGGTATACCAACCAGTGCTATTCGAAAAGCGGGATTATCCTTAAAGGAACAAACCGATCGACAACGTTTATTGACGATGACCGAGGACCTGGCTGAAAAATTAAAACATAATGCGGCAATAGATTCCGTTGTGAAAATGATTACCCCTAAGGGGGAAAAAGGGTATAATATCTTTCCCCAGGATAATTCCTATGCCTGGAACAACGACAATTTCGGCCCCATCTATCTTCCTGAAAAGGGAAAAACGGTTGACTTGGACCTTAAGGTTTTGCCGCTCTATAAAAAAATCATCAAAGATTATGAAGGTAATACCCTTTCAGTCAACGGAAATCAAATAAGCATTAATGGTAAGGCAACCGACTCCTATACCTTTAAACAAGATTATTATTGGATGATGGGCGATAACCGCGATCATTCCGAAGATAGTCGAACTTGGGGGTATGTACCTGAGGACCATATTGTGGGAACACCCATCTTTATTTGGATGAGCATCGATAATTTCAGGGATGGTTGGCGCAATTGGAGTATACGGTGGGATCGTGTATTTACCACGGTCAATGGCTCGGGAGAACCTATTTCTTACTTTAAGTATTTTATATTGGCATTGGTCGGTTGGTTTGTTTTCGACTTTTTCAGAAAACGAAGAAAGAAAACCCAAGATTGATTTAAACATTATGTTTGAAATGAATTCATCGTATACCAAATAAACCCTATTAGCTGAAATCTTAATCGGAATATTTACACATCAACAAATAATCCCTTGAAAACAATTCTACACCCTACCTACTTCCCTAGTATAGTCACTGCTTCGATTATGGTACAAAGCGAAGTGGTTTGGGAAGCTGAAGACAATTACCAAAAACAGACCTATAGAAACCGTTGTCAGATTTGTACCGATAGGGGACTTCATTCCTTGAGTATCCCCATAAAGCATGTTGGCGGCCTTCAAGGAAGACAAAAATACAAGGATGTAAGATTGGATAACGATTACCATTGGCAACGGCAACATTGGCGCACTTTGCAAACCGCGTATCGCACCTCCCCTTTCTTTGAATATTATGAGGATGAATTCGCTGTATTATATGACAAACCCCATGAATTTCTACTGGATTTCAATTTTAAAACCATTGCTGTTATAAGTGAATGTTTACAGATTGATAACCAAACAGAAAAAACCAACTCCTATACAACTGATTTATCGGATGGTATTTTAGACGGGCGTTTTTTAGTGCAATGTAAAAACGAAAAGCAATTTGAACAAGAAGCCTATGTGCAAGTATTTGGTGATAGGCATGGTTTTATAAAAAACGTAAGCGTTTTGGATCTCCTCTTCAACGAAGGAACCAATGCCAAGTCCTATTTGAACAGTTTCAACCTCGACTTTCTGAATGCTTAGATTTTTACTGCATTACGGCATTCATTTTGTGGTTCCCATTTTTGTGGCTCTTTATTTTTTTAAAGGCCAAAGTTTGAAAGTAGCGATTATACTTTTATTAGGAATAATCATTGATGTTGACCACCTCTTTGCCAATCCCATCTTTGACCCCAACCGTTGCAGTATAGGGTTTCATCCTTTGCACAGTTATTTGGCGATATTGGTGTATATAACTTTTCTTTTTTTTAGGAAAACCCGGATTATCGGTATTGCCTTAATGATCCATATTTTAGCCGATACGGTAGATTGCATCATGTTATTCCTTCAATCGGAATGAAGCCATCACGGGAGTGTGGTCCGACAATCGAACATCGAAATTTTGATGGGATTTAATTTCCAATTCTGGATCTGCAAGTATAAAGTCAATTCGAAAGGGTAAAAACTTAAAAAGATAGGTATTCCCAAAACCATAACCCTTTTCTTCAAAACTATCGTTCATTTCTCCTTTAATGGTATTGTACATACTGGAAAATTGGGTATTGTTGAAATCCCCACAGATGATTTTTCCATAGCTCACCCTACTGGCATGCGCTTTCACTATATTGGCCTGTTCCTGTTGTTTTTGGAACGACTTATTAAGGCGATTCAACAACCGATCAGGAGCCTCCCTCTTAAAGGACCTAGGCCGAACCTGAAAGGACTGTAGGTGTACATTGTATACCCTTAAGGTGTCTTGACCTACTAAAACATCAGCATAGATCGCATCGTTCGCCGAGTCGGGAAAATCCAATGATCCTTTATCGATAATGGGAAATTTTGAAAAAATCGTTTGTGGACTTTTATCTGACTGATTTAGGATGATAAATCTAAACGGATAATTTTCGAATTTTCCTTTCATCCTACTATCGAATTCTTGAAGGCATATGATATCTGCATTTTGTTGACTTATAAAGTCGATGATTTTGTCTTTTGATATAGGATTCTTCATCCCTTCAATCCCATTGAAACCATGCACATTAAAAGTCAACACTTTAATATCCTCTTTACCGGGTACATGATTAGCATCAAAAATCCTTAAGAATGAATCTTGGGTCAGGTAACCGAAAAGAAGAATTACTATGGATAATAGAATCTGCTTTTTTCCCTTTAAAGCCCAATACACTAAAAAAATAGAATTAGCAAATACTAAGTGAGGTAGCAAAAGACTGGGGAAGGACAGGAATGAAAAAACTCCCCAAAATAAAAATCGGTTTATACATGCCAATAGCAACAAAAAAGCTGCCAGCCCATTGAATAGAAATACCAATTTATTGAATCTGCCAAGACCTTTCCCCAAAATCAATCCTCTTTACCTGCTTTGAACAAAAAATCCTTTTCTGCTTTCGAAAGACTTTCATATCCTGACTTGCTGATCTTATCTAAAATAGCATCTATTTTGCGCTGGTGGCTTTCTTTATTGTAACTTACCTTAGTCCCCGAAGCTCCCTTTTTATTTCGATAGACCGTTTTCATCGGTGCCTTTTTCTCGGTCTTCTTAAAGAGATTGGCCACAGCATCGATCATTTTCGAAAAACCCTCTCCAATATCCTTACCCTTCAACAATTGCCGAGCATAGAAATAACCCAATAAAGCTCCGCCCAAATGCGCGAAATTCCCCCCTGGATTCAATCCCATGGATAATTGAACCAAGTCCATCACCACAATAAACGCACCCAAATACCAAAGTTTGAGATTAAAGAAGATCAAACGGACTTCCTGGTTTGGCATATAGGCACAGATAAAGATCAGAACGGCCCTCACCCCAGCAGATGCTCCAATCAACGCCGCATTCACCTTAAAAAAGGCAGGAAAAACATTGTATCCCACCATAAAGAACAAGCCTCCCAAAATAACACCCAGAAAATAAACATTTAAGAAGCGTCTTCCATTAAACAAATTCAGAAATATCCTTCCCACGTAGTAGAGCACCAACATATTCCAAAAAATATGTCCAAATCCGGCATGGAAAAAGGAATAGGTGACCAGTGACCATGGTTGCATCAAGAAATCAAAAAAATCCTTGGGTAACTCAAACCACTGCACCAGAATATCAGGATTTGTACGGAACAATAATGTAATCAATCCGTTTAGGATGAACACCAGAACATTGACTACGATGAGTTTCTCCGCAACGGACAGCCTAGCATATTGATATTTTAAATTTCCTGTGACCATATTTAATTCCAACGTTTATTGTTGAATTGATTTTTCTTCCAATACCACATCATAATGAATCCGGCAATGGCACCCCCTACGTGTGCAAAATGGGCAATACCTCCTCCAAACAACGAATACCCTGTTACTCCTGAAAATAAATCGAGTCCTATCAATACAGGGATAAAATACTTGGCTTTAATGGGAATGGGCAAGAAAATAAGGAAGAGTTCACTATTGGGATACGACATGCCAAAAGCCACCAGCACACCATAAATGGCACCAGAAGCCCCAACTGCCGGGGTATTATAAGCACTTAAAAAATTATCAATAGTACTTTTTGAGGCGATATCATACCAAGCGGGACTGTATTGCCCACCACTAATAATCTCCATGATCTGACTCTTGTCAATCCCGGAATCCACCAAAGCCTGTATACCTTCATTAAAGTAGTAATAGTTCACCCCTGTATGGATAAGCGCTGCTCCAATTCCCGCAGAAAAATAAAAAAACAGGAATTTGTTCCTGCCCCACATACGTTCCAAAGGTGTACCAAAAGCCCATAG
Source organism: Maribacter aquimaris (assembly GCF_014596745.1). GTDB lineage: Bacteria > Bacteroidota > Bacteroidia > Flavobacteriales > Flavobacteriaceae > Maribacter_A > Maribacter_A aquimaris. Next base: position 100,434 of record NZ_JABTCF010000008.1, on the reverse strand, counting down.
GGCGTACATATTGAACCCAATATGGGCAAAACCACCATGCATGAACATATGGGTGACTATTTGCCAAAGTTCGAAATTTTCGTTTTTTGGAAACCAAAGTGAAAACCATTCATACATTTGGTCACCATAAAGTGAGGTGGCCACGAAAAAAAGAACATTTACAATCAATAAATGCTTAATAGCATCTGTTATCCTACCCATCTAAATAAATTTTTTGTCAATATCATTTTCGGTTATGGTCACATATACAGGTTTATTAAACGGACTCCATCTCGATTCCTTACAGGCGAAAAGATCGTTTACCAAGGCCAACTGTGATGCATTGTTCAATACTTCCCCGGTCTTGACCGATAAGGTTTTTGCCAAGGTCTTTGCCAATACATCCGTTTGGGAAAAACTATCCTCGGTGATCTGCATTTGAAAATCGGAAATCAATTGATCCAAAACCATACCCACCTCACTTTCCGAAATCAAAGGAGGCACTCCTGTTATCCGTACTTCTTCCTTATCAATATTCGAAAATACAAAACCAATGCTTGTTAGACTTTCTTTGATCTCCTTTAAGATTGCAATATCAGCATTTGAGAAGGATAACTGCAAAGGAAACAACAATTGTTGGCTAATCGCCTGGTTCACCGTTATATTTTTCAAAAACTGCTCATATAGCACCCTTTGATGGGCCCTACTTTGATCGATGACCACCATTCCCGATTTGATGGTCGTAACAATATATTTTCTTCTCAGTTGGAAAGTAGTGGCCAAAGATTCCAGATCTTCCTGATGCCCCTCAAAAAAAGACCCCGTGTTTGATTCGGATTCAAACCGAACACTACTGAAATCATCGTCTTGCCCCACCTTGGAATCTATTCCCACATATAGGTTCTCCCACCCATCGGTGTTCTGCTTTTTATAGTTGCGACCAATAGATGATTTTTGACCTACTTCTTGAAAAGGGTTGAAGGCGCGATCAACAGTTACATTAGGTTGCACCGCATTCTTATCTTTATAATCATAGGGCGTCTCGAGGTTTTGATCTTGTTCAAAATCCAATGCGGGCACCACATTAAACTGCCCCAAACTATGCTTAATGGTTGATCTTAATATGGCATAGAGTGTATGCTCATCATCAAATTTAACCTCTGTTTTTGTGGGATGTATATTTATGTCTATGGATGCGGGATCCACATCCAAATACAAAAAATATCCTGGGTAGGCGTCTGATTTTATGAGTCCTTCAAAAGCCGCCAATACAGCATGATGCAAATACGGACTTTTAATAAACCGGTTGTTCACAAAGAAAAATTGCTCTCCCCTACTCTTTTTGGCAAACTCCGGCTTAATGATGAATCCGGATATCTTGACCACCTGTGTCTCCTCATTGACGGGTACCAATTTTTCATTGGTCTTACTTCCAAAAATATGAACGATCCTTTGCCTTTGGTTTGCTTTCGGCAAATTGAACAATTCACTCCCGTTATTGTAAAAATTAAAGGCTATACCGGGGTGCGCCAAAGCGACCCTATGGAATTCATCGGTAATATGCCGAAGTTCCACTTGGTTCGATTTAAGAAAATTACGTCTTGCGGGGATATTGAAAAAAAGGTTCTTTACAGACATCGATGTGCCTTTGGGCGCCACGCAAACTTCTTGGAACTTGATTTCGCTACCTTCAATACGTAAATGGGTAGCCATTTCATCCTGTTCTGGCCTTGTCTGCAATTCAACATGGGCAATGGCCGCTATTGAGGCCAGTGCCTCACCCCGAAATCCTTTGGTGTTCAAACTGAAGAGGTCCTCAGCCTTTTGTATTTTGGAAGTGGCATGTCGTTCAAAACCCATACGGGCATCTGTTGGCGTCATACCTATACCATCATCAATAACCTGAATAAGGATTTTACCGCCTTCCTTAATAATAAGTTTTATGGAAGCGGCCCCTGCATCAATAGCATTCTCCAGTAGTTCCTTGACTACGGATGCAGGTCGTTGCACTACCTCACCTGCAGCTATTTGATTGGCAACATGGTCTGGCAAAAGTTTTATAATGTCCGCCATTATTACTTAAAGAATATTGAGATGTCAAAATCGATTATGTAAAGAAAAATAAGAATCAAAACCGCCAGAATCACAGCCATTCGAATCTTCAAGTTTCTATCACCTTGGGTCTTTACATCGTCAATGGCTGAATTGAACTTACCCTTGATTCCTCTTGGGGCATTTAAAGTGGAACGAAATTTATCGAATCTAGGTTCTATCTTATAAGGGTTACCTTTCCCCTTATCGTCATAAAAACGAGGCTTATAATCGAACTTTCTGTTCTTCCCTATACGCGTAAATTTCTTCAGTATACTCACAACTCCCAAAGTTACTTAAAATCAAAAAATATGGCGTATACGTATTCCCAAAATTTGTTAACAGTACAATATTGGAAAAATATAGTCGAAAATAAACAAGGACACTACTTGGCCAAGTCTGCCATTTTTATGGCCGCTATTGCGGCTTCTGCCCCTTTATTACCATGCTTACCCCCACTTCGGTCTATGGCCTGTTGCAAGTTGTTATCAGTGAGCACACAAAAAATGACCGGCGTATTGTAAAGCACGTTCAAATCCTTGATTCCCTGGGCTGTGGCACTACATACAAAATCGAAATGCTTGGTCTCTCCCTGAATTACACTACCTATTGCGATAACCGCGTCAACCTTCTCAGCGGTAATCATTTTTTTTGAACCAAAGGTCAGTTCAAAACTTCCAGGCACATTACACCGTATGATATTACCATCGATGGCACCACAGTCGATCAAGGCTTTGTAGGCCCCATCAAAAAGTCCTTCTGTAATTTCCGAATTCCATTCAGACACAACAATCCCAAACCGAAAATCCTTCGCGTTTGGGATTGTTGATTTATCGTACTCCGATAAATTCTTATTTGCTGTTGCCATTATTCCGCACTTTTGGCCATTCCAATAAATGCATCAATGGTATTCGCTTCATTGGAAGAAGGAAACTCATCCTTGATTCTTTGGAAATATTTTAAGGCCTTGTCATTTTCTTTCAATTCAAGAGCGGTAACCCCTGATTTATATAGGAATTTAGGGGTAGTAAAGTCATTATTACTATGCTTAACAGCACTTTCATAATACCCTAATGCATCTTTCGGTTGATTCAACTGCATAAAAGCATCCCCAAGTCCACCTTTGGCAAGGGCACCCAGAATATCATCATCCGACGAGAATTTTTCCAAATAATCGATGGCTCCCTGATAATTCTTCATGTCCAAATATGCCATTCCTGCAGAATAGTTGGCCAAATTAGCCGCCTTGGTACCGGAATATTCCTCAATAATATCCAAGAAACCATATTTACCCTCAGCCCCGTTCAATGCCAAATTATACAGTGAATCCTTAGCCGTGGTTGTATTCAAGGCCTGCTCAAAATACTGTTGTGGATATAAAAGCTCATTGGTCGCTTCGGCGTCCTTTGGTTTTTGTACAAACTGATTGTACGCCAAAGAACCTAAAACCGCTACAGCTATAACTCCAATGACCCCAAGGATATAGTTTTGGTTTTTGGATACCCATTCCTCAGTTTTCGAAGCACTTTCATCCAAGGTACTGAATACCTCAGCCGTTGTACTTTCCTGCTCATCGAACTTTTGCTCTTCAAGTTTGTTTTTTGGTTTAAAACCCCGCTTTTTATATGTTGCCATTGGTAATTTTATTAATCGCGCAAAAATAAAGTTTTTATTGAAATCCGAAGCGGTATTTATTCGTTATTTTTGATAATTCACAAGATATCCTTATTTCAATATTCAAAAAATAGAGGTTCCCACAATGTTTCTCAAGAGATTATCACTGATAAATTATAAAAATTTCGATTCACAGACCTTTGATTTCGACGGCAAGATCAATTGCTTTGTCGGTCCTAATGGAATTGGAAAGACCAATGCATTGGATGCCATTTACCATTTGTCTTTCGGGAAGGGATATTTTAATCCTGTCGCTTCACAGAACATCAAACATGGGGAGGAGTTTTTTGTAATCGATGGGGAATTTGAAAATTTGGACCGTGAGGAAAAAATCGTTTGCAGTGTCAAAAAGGGCATGAAAAAAATTATCAAACGCAATGGCAAGGCCTATGACCGTTTATCGGACCATATCGGTCTTTTGCCCTTGGTCATTATTTCACCTGCAGACCGGGATCTGATCATTGAAGGCAGTGATACGCGTAGAAAGTTCATCGATGGGGTAATCTCCCAGTCGGACAAGGAGTACCTTCAAACATTGATCAACTACAATAGGGTATTGCTTCAGCGCAATTCACTGCTAAAGTATTTTGTTGCCAACCAAACTTTCGATGCATCGACACTTTCAGTATACGATGGGCAATTACACACCTACGGCTCCACCATATTTAAAAAACGATTACAATTCATCGAAACCTTCATTCCCATTTTCAAAGAACAATACAAGGCTATATCAGGAGGTAATGAAGAGGTAATGTTGGGGTATGACAGTAAATTGCTACAGAATGATTTACTTGAATTACTATCCAAGAACATAGAGAAAGACAGAATTTTACAATACACGAGTGTAGGCGTCCATAAAGACGACCTCAGTTTCGAGATTGCCGGATACCCCATTAAAAAATTCGGAAGTCAGGGACAACAAAAATCTTTCTTGATCGCCTTGAAATTTGCCCAATTCCATTTTATAAAAGAACAGGCCAAAACAAACCCGATCCTATTGCTTGATGATATTTTCGACAAGTTGGATGAACATCGGGTGGCCCATATCGTCGGATTGGTCAATAATGAGAATTTTGGACAGATTTTCATTAGTGACACCCATGCCGAACGTACAGAGAATATCGTCAAGAATATACATCAATCCTATAAAATCATTAAACTGTAAAATGAAACGATTACTTTTTTTCGGATTTCTATCTCTAATGACAGCTTGCCAGAAAAACGTCTCACAGGAAGACTTGCCTTTCTTGAATGGCTATTGGGAAATAGCAAAAGTGAACATGCCCGATGGGCAAACCAAGGAATATACCATCAATACCACAGTCGATTATATCGAGATGAAGGATTTATCAGGGTTTCGAAAAAAGGTTTACCCCAAATTGGATGGCACCTTCGACACCTCAAATGATACTGAGGAATTTACCGTGGTGAACCAAAATAATATAATTGAACTTCATTATAAAACAAACCTAAGTGAATGGGTCGAAACCTTAAACACCTTAGATCAAGATTCCTTTTCGGTGACCAATACGGATAAGATCACCTATACGTATAAACGATTTCAACCTATAAAAGTGCAAAAATAATGGCCAAGCGAAACAATGACAATATACCGCTAAGTGAAGCCCTAAAAGATTTCATTCAGGAGAACAAACTTCAACAAGGCATTGATAAGGTTAATGCACGTGAGGCATGGATACGATTAATGGGGAACGGGGTAAACAATTATACCACGGCTATTGAACTACGTAAGGATACCCTGTATGTTTCCCTATCCTCATCGGTTCTTCGTGAGGAACTAAGCTTGGGCAAGTCCAAAATTGTGGAAATGTTGAACGAAGAACTTGGAAAGGACCTCGTAAAGAAAATCGTTTTACGATAAAAAAAGACCTACTGGATTGCAGCAACCAAGTAGGTCTTAAAACTTTATATACTTCGTACGCTCTTAACTTAGTACATTTCCCTTCCTGAAAAATGAAAAGCTCCTTCGATGGCAGCGTTTTCATCACTATCAGAGCCGTGAACGGCATTCTCAGAGATATCGGTAGCGAACATTTTTCGAATGGTACCTTCCGCTGCCTCTGCAGGGTTGGTCGCTCCGATCAAGGCCCTAAAATCCTCAACGGCATTTTCTTTTTCCAAAACTGCAGCAACTATGGGTCCCCTTGTCATGAATTGAACCAAATCTGCAAAAAATGGACGTTCAGCGTGTATTTCATAAAACTTTTCAGCATCCCTTTTGCTCAACTGGGTAAATTTCATGGCTACGATTTTAAATCCGGCAGAATTGATTTTCTCCAAGATAGCCCCAATGTGTCCTTTTTCAACCGCATCAGGCTTGATCATCGTAAAAGTTCTGTTTGTCGTCATTTGTAAAAATTTTGGCAAAAATACGTTTAATTCCTAAAACCACAACTATTAATTCGTTTGTTGCCTCAGCCCCAACGACCAACTTTGACCTGCCATAAATCAAAGAAACCCAATGTTCTCAAATCCAAACCAATCCACATAAACCCAAAACCTGAGGGACAACTTTAGTCCATCATGCGAAAGGCATATTCTTCGAACCAACCCTCCAATAGAAATCAAAAGCCACACCAAAACAATTGAATTTATAAGCAGTTGCTCTTTCCCATGCCGATTTACAAGCTTTAAAAAAGAGCTAAAAATGGCCTATAATAGTGAAATTCCATGCTATATTACTATATTAGCCCCCATGAATTTAGAGGATATAAAAGCGGTTGGAAATCTACTGGCCCAACCCCAGAAAATAGTCATTGTACCCCACAAAAATCCTGATGGCGATGCTATTGGCTCCACATTGGCCCTATGGCATTATTTAAAAAACAGGGGACAAGAAGCGCATATTATCGCTCCTAATGATTTCCCGAAATTCCTAAAATGGATGCCCGGCCACGAGCAGATAATGAATTTTGAAAGGGAGAACTCACAATCCAAGACATTGATCGAACAAGCGACGATTATTTTCACATTGGATTTCAATCATTTGGGTCGTATTGGACAAATGGAGCCCGTACTTAAGGAGAGTGACGCTACCTTTATTATGATAGACCACCACCAGGCCCCTTCCGATTATGCCCAATATATGTATTCGGATGTGCTCATGAGTTCAACCTGTGAAATGGTCTACAATTTTATAGAATTCTTAGGGGATGATGATAAGATTACCCCAGAGATGGCCAATTGTATTTACACAGGGATAATGACCGATACGGGATCGTTCAAATATTCTTCAACCACAAGTAGAACCCATACGATTGTTGCTGCCTTGATTGACAAAGGGGCAGAAAACACCAAGGCCCATAACCTGGTTTATGACACCAACACACCCAACCGACTGCATCTTTTGGGCTGTGCCCTTAAAAATATGGTTATCCTAAAGGATTTCAATACGGCATACATTACCCTTAGCCAGGACGAATTGGACACCTATGGGTATCAAAAAGGGGATACAGAGGGATTTGTCAACTACGGTCTTACGCTTCATGGAATATGTTTTGCCGTGATATTCATTGAAAACAAAGAAGAAGGCATTATAAAAATCTCGTTCCGTTCCGAAGGGCAATTCTCGGTAAATGAATTTGCAAGAAAACACTTTAATGGGGGCGGACATACCAATGCGGCAGGCGGACGTAGCGACGTATCCTTGCAGGAAACCACCGAATATTTCACTTCACTCTTAAAGGATTATAAGACGCAATTGAACGCATGAAAAAATTACCATTGATTTTGTTGATTATCACCTTGGCCAGCTGTGGTGGCCCAGAACCTAGGCGCCCAGTACAAATGAAAACCTCAACCATAAACACCTCCATTGAGCGCAGTAAAAAACTTTTGGTACTTGAGGAAAGTATGATTGAGGCAATTATCAAAAAGGATTCAATAAACGAATATACCCATAGTAACACCGGTGCCTGGTATTACTACGTTCAGAAGAATGATGAGGCTACCTACACCCCCCAACCCAATGATATGGTCACAATGACCTATACTGTTATGGGGTTCAACAATGATACCATATACACCCAGGATGAAATTGGGATTTTCAATTACATAGTAGACAAACAGGAACTTTTTCCGGGATTACGGAATAGCGTAAAACTTCTTAAAGAGAAAGAGACTGCAACTTTCCTGTTTCCCTCTTCCCTGGCCTACGGCTATCATGGGGACGACAATAAAATTGGGGTCAACGTTCCGATAAAGGCAACCGTAACCCTTTTAGCCATTAACAAACAACAAGATAGTACTCAAAATTAAAATAATGATAATGAAAAAAACTTTTCTTTTTTTACTGACCCTCTCAATGGCTTTGTCCAGTTGCAAATCGAGTAAATACGCTGATTTGGGCGATGGTCTTTTCGCTGACATACAAACCACTAAAGGGGATATCGTCGTTAAATTGGAAGACGATAAAACCCCTATCACCGTAGCGAACTTTATTTCCCTTGCCGAAGGGAACAACCCCTTTGTCAATGAGGAGTTTAAAGGTATAAAATATTACGACGGTGTTATCTTCCACAGGGTTATCAAGGATTTTATGATCCAGGGTGGTGATCCTACCGGAACAGGCAGTGGCGGACCTGGTTACAAATTCAAGGATGAGTTCAATGATTCATTGACCCATTACAAGGCCGGTATCCTATCCATGGCCAATTCGGGTCCAGCTACCAATGGTAGCCAATTTTTCATCACACACAAGGAAACCCCTTTCTTAAATGGAAGACATACTGTTTTTGGGGAAGTTGTCATAGGTATGGATGTTGTTGATTCCATTGCCAATGTCGCGACTTTACAAGCGCCACAAAAAGACAGACCTGAAGTTGATGTAGTCATGAATACCGTAGAAATCATCCGAAATGGAAAAGCTGCCAGAAAATTCGATGCCGTACAGATCATGACCGATTATTTTAATGCAGAAAAAAAGAGGTTGGCTGACGAAGAAAAGGAAAACAAGGCCAGAAAAGCCGCTTATGACAAGATGATGCCTGAATTTGTAGCCGCTTTGGCCGCTGACAAAGGGAAAGCCAAGACCTTACCATCAGGATTGCAATTATTAAGGCTTGTTGAAGGGTCTGGCGAAAGCCCCGTAATCGGTCAAAAGGTAAAGGTCATGTATGCCGGTTATCTGGAAGACGGGTCTCTTTTTGACAGCAACGACGAAGAGGTTGCCAAAAAATTCATGAAATACGACGAGAGAAGAAAAGCAGGTGGTGGCTATGAAGCAGTACCCATGCCCTACAGTCCTGATGCGGGATTGATCCCTGGATTCAAGGAAGGACTTTTAACGATGAAAGTTGGCGATAAGGTACGTTTGTTCATTCCTCCCCACTTGGGATATGGTGAGCAAGGTGGAGGTCCTATTCCTCCAAATGCCAATTTGATTTTTGATTTGGAAATAACGGGTATCGCCGAATAATCCTAGAATCAGACTAAAAGTAAAAAAACCGAAGCTTGGAAAGCTTCGGTTTTTTTATGCTAATTTCCTCAAGGACCTAACACGACCAGTATACCATCTTATCTTTATAGCCAAGATTAAAAAAACACATCCCATAAAAAAAAGATTATTTTTTCCAATTGTGGGACTTCAATTGCATCGTAGCCTTTAGAATATCCTTTTGGGAAATCTGTCCAACCAATTTCCCTCCTTCAACAATGGGAAACCGTCTGCGCTTATCATTTAGAAATTTATTCGCCGCATCAAAGATGTTCATGTTCCCATCAATGGTCTCTACATTTTTAGCCATCTTTTTTTCAATGGTATCATCCCCACCTGTAGGCAGGTTATAATAACGACTATCACTGATATGTTTGATACAATCCCCCTCGGAAATAATACCTACTAATTCATTTTTATCATTAACCACAGGACCTCCGGAAATTTTATACCGAATCAATGCATCAATAACATCCTCCACAGATTGTTCTGGTCTGAAAGTTATAAGCTTTGTGGTCATATAGTCACTGACCTTTAGTGGCACTTCTTCTGTAAGATTTTGATTCTTTCTTGCGCCCTGAAAACTTTTTATACCCATAACTATCGTTTTTTTTTGCGTTTAACGAAAGTTACAGAAAAATTAATAAGCAATGTTTATTGTTTATGTTAATTCATTGCTTAATTGTAAGTGTAATTGTTAATTCTTGGGAATGTCCTTAAGTATCTCCAACACAAACTTCCAAAATTTTTGTACAGAGGAAATACAAACCCGTTCGTCAGGGGAATGGGCCCCTTTGATGGTTGGACCAAAACTGATCATATCCATTTCAGGATAATTCTGTCCCAAAATGCCACATTCCAGTCCGGCATGACAAGCTACGACTTGCGGTTTTGCCGCAAATAGTGATTCATATTTACCTTCCAGGACACGAAGAATCACCGAATCCGGATTAGGGTTCCAACCTGGGTATTCCCCTGCGAATTCCACGGTACAACCCGCCAATTCAAAGGCTGATTTTAAGGCATTTGCCAAATCCATCTTGGCCGAGTTTACCGATGACCGGGTCAAACATCCAATTTTTATCGCTCCACCCTTCACTACAACACGGGCAATATTATTCGAGGTTTCAACCAAATCAGCAATAGCGGCACTCATAGCATATACTCCGTTATGGGCTGTATAAATCGAACGTACCAACTTTTCCTGTGTCGTTTTCGGCATTACTTTGGCTGGCGTCTCCGATAAGACCATGGTAATGGTTAAATCCGGTTCATTCACCAACATTTCACTTTTTATGGCCTTTACCCATTTCCCAAATGATCTTTCAAAATCATGGGCTTCGGTTCTTTTTAAAGCAATTTTCGCGAAACTTTCCCTAGGAATGGCATTTCTTAAACTACCGCCATCAATTTCGGAAATCTGTATGCTGTATGCTTCCATGGCATTGAAAAGTAGGCGGTTCATAATCTTATTGGCATTTCCCAATCCCTTATGAATATCCATACCACTATGGCCACCTTGAAGATTTTTTACTGCAATTTGGCACCCTACCGAATCAGCATCCACCGATTCCTCGGTATAACTTCTTGTTGCCGTTACATCGATACCTCCAGCGCATCCTATATCTATCTCGTCATCCTCCTCGGTATCCAAATTCAATAAAATATCCCCTTGCAACACGCCACCTTCAAGTCCCATCGCACCGGTCATTCCCGTTTCTTCATCAATGGTAAAAAGGGCCTCCAAAAAAGGATGTGGAATATCGACACTTTCCAATAGCGCCATAATCGTGGCCACTCCCAATCCGTTATCCGCACCTAAGGTTGTGCCATCAGCTTTTACCCAATCCCCATCAACATACATTTTAATACCTTCAACATCAAAATCGAATTTTGTATCCGCATTTTTTTGATGTACCATATCGAGGTGGGATTGCAAGGTTATTTTCTTGCGATCTTCCATACCAACTGTGGCCGGTTTTCGTATGATTACATTCCCTACACTATCCGAAAAGGTTTCCAGACCTAGGGATGTACCAAAATCCAACATAAACTGTATTACCCGCCCTTCTTTCTTTGAAGGCCTTGGCACTTCATTTAAATCGGCGAATTTATTCCAAACACACTGTGGTTCGAGCTGTCTTACTTCTTGACTCATAATATTCTTTTTGCACTTCAAAAGTACATCATGCGAATGAAATTTAGGGTATTAATCCCTATTTTTGAAACCATGGTTGATAAAATCAAAAATTGGGTCGCAGTATCGATAATTCCGCAAATAATCCTCGTTAAATGGCTTGGAAACCATCCTGACATTATCGAAAGCTATTACAGCAGGGGTATTTATATATGGATATCAGGTTTCTTTAGGATTTTATATGGATGGATTCCTTTCTCAGTGGGCGATATCCTCTATTTTACACTATCACTTTTAGCGATAAGATATGTTTACAGGTACTGGTTGGAAATCAAAACCTACCCCCTACTCTTTCTGCGCAATATTATCTTTATTCTTTCGATTGCCTACTTCACCTTTCATTTGCTCTGGGGATTCAATTATTACCGGGAACCTATTGCTAAAAGATTTGGGCTTGAAGATAGACATACAGAGAAGGAACTGCTGACACTGACGGAAGCCCTCATCCATAAAACCAATGCATTGCAATATTCCATTACCAAGGATACAGCATTGGCCGTTGAAGTCCCTTACACCCAAAAAGAGATTTTTGACAAAACCTTGATTGGATATGAAAATCTTCAAAAGACCTATCCGTTTCTTGCCTATAAACACCCGAGCATAAAAACCTCACTCTTTAGTACCGGACTAAGCTATATGGGTTATGGTGGTTACCTGAATCCGTTTACCCATGAAGGGCAAGTAAACGGACGTCTTCCCAATTTCAGGTTTCCGGTAGTCGCTGGGCATGAGATAGGACATCAAGTAGGGTATTCCGCGGAGAATGAGACCAATTTCATAGGGTATTTGGTCACACTCAATAATCCCGACCGCTATTTTCAGTATACCGCGTATGCCTATGCCTTAACCTATTGCCTCAGTGATCTTCGAAGAAATGATGAAGCTAAATTCAAGGAACTGTACAGTCTAATAAACCCAGGGACGCGAAGGAATTTTGAAGAAATGGCCCATTTCTGGCAATCGTTTGAAAACCCGATGGAACCCATATTTAAATCCATTTTCAATTCTTTCCTAAAGGCAAACAACCAGACCCAAGGCATTAAAAGCTATAATGCAGTGGTTTCACTTATGGTTACCTATCATAAAGACCATCCGGTACAGTAGGCTGTTGGCAGTTGGCGATTAGCCATTAGCAATTAGCTGTTAGCTGTTAGCTGTTAGCTGTTAGCACTGTACAATATACCTTTGGCTATTTACAATAAGCCCTCTGCGCTCTGCGGAAAGCGAAAAGCGATAGGCGATAGGCGGAAAGCGATATGCGATAAGCGAAAGGCGATATGCGAAAAGCAATTAACCTTACCCCTTGATTCTTAAACGTTAAAAAAAGTTAATGCCCTTTATATTCCCACCGCTTCTTATATCTTTAATTACTTTAAATAGCTAAACCAATTTTATGAAAATGAAACTACTGGCACTCACCCTGCTATGGTGTGGTGCAACTTTATTTGCCCAAGATTACTTTCCGGACAATGAGGGAGTAAAATCAAAAAACAATAATTACACGGCTTTTACAAACGCCAAAATCTATATAACACCTACACAGGTCGTTGACCATGGAACCCTTTTAATTCAAAATGGAAAGGTTGTCCAGGTCGGAAAATCAGTGGCAATCCCAAAAAACACAGTAACTATCGACTTATCGGGGAAATCTGTATATCCTTCCTTTATCGATGTCTTTTCCGATTTTGGGGTCAGTAAACCTAAACGGGCCGAAGGTTCTGGACGTTCCCCCCAATACAAACCTTCTAGGGAAGGCTTTTATTGGAACGATCATATTATGCCTGAAAACAATGCCATAAGCACATTTAAGTTTGACGATAAGAAAGCGAAAGAATTGCGCGATGCGGGATTTGGTGTAGTCAACTCCCATATACAGGATGGAATTGCCCGGGGCACTGGTGTTCTTTTAACCTTAAACGCTGAAGGAGGGGACTCCCAAAGAATCATTGATGATCGATCAGCACAGTATTTTTCATTTTCAAAGAGTGTGGCTTCAAAACAAAGCTATCCAACCTCCTTGATGGGGGCCATGGCCCTACTGCGACAAATGTATACCGATGCCGATTGGTATGCCAAAGGGAATGTGGATACGAAAGACCGTTCCTTAGAAGCGTTGAACGCCAATATGGGATTACCCCAGATTTTTGCCGCCGGCAACAACGGAAATGTCCTAAGGGCTGATGGTATTGGTGATGCCAACGGTTTACAATATTCCATTTTAGGGGGCGGAGACGAATATGAAATCATTGATGCTATAAAAAACACCCAAGCAAAGCTGATCATTCCTTTGGATTTTCCAGAGGCTTACGATGTGAGTGACCCCAACCAGGCCTCTTATGTTGCCCTTAAGGATATGCGTTATTGGAACCAAGCCCCGGCCAATCCCAAGATCCTTGCCGAAAACGGGGTTACTTTTTCCTTTACCCTGAACGGATTGAAATCGCCCACCCAAATGATGGAAAAATTACAAAAGGCCATTACGTACGGACTATCAAAAACGAAGGCCTTGGAAGCACTTACCACCGTTCCCGCCCAAATCGTAGGCAAAACCGATAAAGTCGGCTCATTACAACCAGGTCGTTATGCCAACTTTTTAATTACCTCTGGGGATATTTTCGACAAAGGAACAACACTCTATGAGAACTGGGTACAAGGCAGTAAGAACGTTGTCAACACCATGGACCTTATCGATATTCGTGGTGATTACACTATGAAAATAGGGGACAAAACCTTTACAATATCCATTACCGGAAAGCCAGGAAAACCTAAGGCGAAAGTTACCCAAGACAGTAGTACATACACTTCCAAAATAGTTTACAAAGACCAATGGATGAATCTTTCTTTCTCAAAGGATGATGAATTGTACCGTTTAACGGGATTGGTAAAGGACAAAAGCAATCCCCTTACAGGAAAACTAGTACTTCCCAATGGAAATGAATCCTCTTTCGTAGCAACCCTGTCCAAACCATTTGATCAAAACAAAAAAGAAAACACAACATCCAAAAAGCCGGAAATGGTGCCGATTACCTATCCGAATATTGGGTATGGATATCAAAGTATTCCCCAATCGGAGAGTACCTTGTTCAAAAACGCTACCGTATGGACCAGTGAGGAAGCGGGAATTCTCGAGCAAACCGATGTTTTGGTCAAAGACGGTAAAATTGCCAAAATCGGTAAAAACCTGAATGCCGGCCGGGCGAAAGTCATCGATGCTTCCGGAAAACATTTAACAGCGGGTATTATTGACGAGCATAGCCATTTAGCCGCCTTGGCTATTAACGAGGCCGGCCAGAACTCCTCTGCTGAAGTAAAAATGGAGGATGTCATAGACCCCAAGGATATCGATATTTACAGGAATTTGGCAGGAGGGGTCACCTCCTTACAATTATTGCACGGTTCAGCGAATCCAATTGGAGGACGGTCAGCCCTACTGAAATTAAAATGGGGGGAAACTGCCCAGAACATGATTTACGACAACTCCCCCAAATTCATTAAATTTGCTTTGGGCGAAAATGTCAAACAAAGTAATTGGCAAAGCTTCAGTCGTTTTCCACAGACACGTATGGGTGTTGAACAAGTATACATGAATTACTTTCAACGGGCCAAGGAATATGAGGCCAAAAAGAAAAGTGGGAAACCTTATCGTCATGATGAGGAAATGGAGACCTTGGTCGAAATCCTCAATGGGGAACGATTTATCAGTTGCCATTCCTATGTACAAAGCGAGATCAACATGTTGATGAAAGTTGCCGATAAATTCAACTTTAAGATAAATACCTTCACACACATTTTGGAAGGTTACAAGCTAGCCGACAAAATGGTGGAACATGGTGTCGGCGCTTCAACCTTTAGCGATTGGTGGGCTTACAAATATGAGGTAAAGGATGCCATACCTTACAATGCGGCCATAATGCATAGTCAAGGGATTACCGTTGCCATAAACAGTGATGATGCCGAGATGTCGAGAAGGCTAAACCAAGAAGCTGCCAAAACCATGAAATACGGTGGTGTTTCCGAGTTGGAAGCATGGAAAATGGTCACCATCAATCCAGCTAAACTTTTGCATATCGACAATCGTGTGGGTAGTATAAAGGAAGGAAAGGATGCCGATTTGGTTTTATGGAGCGATAACCCTTTATCCATTTATGCCAAGGCAGAAAAAACATTGATCGAAGGAGCTACCTATTTCGATTTGGAAAAAGACCGACAACAACGAAAAGCCATCACCCAAGAACGCAACAAACTTATTCGCATGATGCTAAAGGAAAAAGAGGGTGGTAACAAAACCCAAGCCCCAAAAAACAACAAAAAAGAAAAGTTTCACTGCGATAGCCTGTAACAAAAAAATCATGAAGAAATTAATATATACCATAGTATTTATCGGGTCCTTTTTCTTGGGAACGGCCCAGCAAACCCCTGCCGGACCACAAGTGGAAGCGATATCCATAGATGGTGCCACCGCACATTTGGGCAATGGAATGGTCATTGAAAATGCCTTGATCATGTTCGAGGGAGGCAAGCTCACCTTTGTTGGGAGTGCAATGACAAAAATAGCCCGAAGGGGAACCGTCATTAAAGGTAATGGCAAACATGTGTACCCTGGATTTATCGCCCCCAACAAATCGTTGGGACTGGTTGAAGTCGATGCGGTTCGCGCCACCAATGATCAGGATGAGATTGGGGAAATGATTCCACATGTGCGCAGTTTGATTGCTTATAATGCCGAATCACAGGTCGTGGAGAGTATGCGTCCCAATGGTGTTCTTATAGGACAGATAACCCCAAAAGGCGGACGGATTTCAGGTACTTCATCCATTGTCCAATTTGATGCATGGAACTGGGAAGATGCCGCCATTAAAGTTGATGATGGGATCCATATGAACTGGCCCACCAACTTTCGAAAAGGTCGCTGGTGGATGGGGGAACCCAGAGGGTTTCTGCCCAATAAAGAGTATGTCAAACAACTGGAAGAAATAAAACATTTTTTAAAAAATGCCGCTGCTTACGACATTGTGGGCAATTCGGAATTGAACCCTGCCTTTGCGGCTATGCAAGGTCTTTTCGACGGTTCCAAAAAATTGTTTATCAATGCCAATGATGAAAAAGAGATTATCGACGCCATAACAACGGCAAAGGAGAACGGCATCATGGATGTTGTATTGGTTGGAGGATACCATGCGTATAAGGTTATGGATTTCTTAAAGAAAAACAATATCCCAGTATTGTTGCAACACACCCAAAGCCTACCTGTCTTCGATGACGAAGATTACGACTTACCCTATAAATTACCAAAGTTATTAACCGATGCCGGAATTTTGGTAGCCATACAGAATGGGGATGCCGCTAATTTTCAAACCCGGAACTTGCCCTTTTATGCCGGACAGGTTGTCGCACAAGGTTTGGAAAAAGAGAAGGCACTGCAACTCATTACAGGTAACAGTGCGAAAATATTGGGTATCGATGACGCTTATGGCACACTGGAAATTGGCAAAAGCGCCACCCTGTTTATATCAAAAGGAGACGCCCTAGATATGAAAGGCAACAAACTCACCCATGCCTTCATCGATGGACGAAATATTTCATTGGAAACCCATCAAACCGAATTATGGAAACGGTATATGGGTAAATACGAGGGAAAATAAAATAAGTACAAGCGAAGCTAAAAACCAATGGCCACAAACTACCAAAACCATAACCCAACCCTAACCGGACTGATGGGGAAGTTATTAAAACTTACCCCCCAACTCCCCGAAATTATAAAGAATGTCAGAAAAGCGAAGGGTATAAATCCCAACAGTTATGCCTCCATTGGTAAAATCATAGAAGCCAATGCCACCAAACATGGTAATACAGTTGCCCTAAGGTTCGAGGAACAAAGTTATACCTATACCGAATTCAATAAAACCATAAACCTATATGCGAACTACCTGCTTAAGAAAGGGGTCCAAAATGGCGAAACGGTAATCGTCTTCTTGGAAAACAGGCCCGAACTGCTCTTTTTAATAGCCGCATGTGCAAAAATTGGCGCTATTATATCACTTATCAATCCCAATCAAAGGGAACAAATACTAATACACGCCATAGCGCTGACAAAATCCAAACACCTAATTATCGGTGAAGAACTGGTTCCTTTTTTCGAAGACGTCAAAAACACCATTACAACCTTGACCAACCCAAGTTATTATTGGGTCAGTGACCAAAACATTTCGGGTTGCCCCAAAGACTACATTGAACTGAAAAAGGAATTACTGAAAGTTGATACGACCAACCCTAAGACAACATCAAACATAAAGGCCAGTCAAGTTTACGCCAATGTTTTTACCTCGGGAACCACGGGATTACCCAAAGCATCAAGACAAACGAACAGAAAATGGATGGCAACATACTATTGGTTCGGAAAAGTGAACATGAACCTCAACTCCGATGATGTCATGTATGTTCCCCTACCCTTTTACCATACCAACTCGCTTATTGTAGGTTGGCCTACAGCACTTGCTGCTTCCTGTACCATGGTAATGAGAAGAAAGTTCTCTGTTTCCCATTTTTGGGAAGATGTTTCCAAATATAATGTCTCCGCTTTTATTTACATTGGGGAGTTGTGCCGCTATTTACTGAATGCCCCTCCTTCGGACCTAGAGACAAAACACAGGATCAAAAAAATAATGGGTAATGGACTAAGACCCGATATTTGGCACCAATTCAAGGAACGTTTTCATATTAAGAACATCTATGAGTTTTATGGTGCTGCCGATGGCAATACCAGTTTCACCAACACCTTGAATTTCGATTGCACTATCGGATGGTGTCCACAAAAGTTCAAAATCATAAAATACGATGTCGAGAACGATACCACCATGAAGGATCAAAATGGATTTTGCATTCCTGTCCGCAAAGGGGAAACCGGATTGTTGATTTCCGAAATAAGTGAAAAATCGGCTTTCGATGGTTATGTGAACAAAAAACGTAATGAAGACAAAATTCTTCGCAACGTATTAAGAACCGGTGATATGTGGTTCAACAGTGGGGATCTTCTTCAGGATATCGGTTTTCGACATGCGCGTTTCGTGGATAGGATCGGTGACACTTTTCGATGGAAGGGCGAAAATGTGGCAACGGCTGAAGTTGAAGGCATTGTTGGGCAAGTCAATGGTGTTGAAATGTGCGCGGTCTATGGCGTACAGATTCCCAACAATGATGGCAGGGCCGGCATGGTTACCATTGTAAAACATGAAACTAAAAATTTCAATCTAACATCCCTTACCGAACATTTACAAAAAGAACTCCCAAGCTATGCCGTACCGATCTTCATTCGAATTAAGGATGATATTGATTTTACCCACACCCATAAAATGAAAAAATTCGATTTAAAAAAAGAAGGTTTCAATTGTATTGACCCCATTTATGTGCTATTACCAAAAAGTGATGCTTATATCCCGATGAACAAAAACCTTTTAGCGGAGATCAATGTAGGGACATACATTTTTTAATATGGCCTTAATGGATCTTCTTCAGTTACCCAAGGCAAACAACCTCCATCATTTAAGATAGTTTCAGCCACATTCGTCTGAAAGTTCTGCCAAATTGCCAAAATTCATGATGACCCAATGTAAAACCCATGACTTAGGCTTACTTTTAGCCAAACACCAAGTTTTTATCCAAAAAACCAATGAAAACCAAGTTACGTATATTCAAGATTGTTGCCACCCATTTGAGCTTTACCAAAGCTGCCGAGCAGTTATTCATATCCCAACCCGCCGTATCAAAGTCAATTAGAAATTTGGAGGATGAGTATAAAACAACCTTGTTTCTACGGAAAAGGAACTCAATAGCCTTAACTAATGAAGGCAAAGCATTTTTAGTTTACACCAATAAGATTTTGGAGATCCATGATGAAATGGAGCAACGCTTCCTACACCAGAAAGAACAATTCCCAGACATCATTGATTTCGGCGTTAGTACAACCCTTGCCAATTACATCATCCCCAAAGTAATCGCCAAATTCAGGATCCAGTTCCCTAAAACAAATTTTAATATTACCAGTGGAAATTCAGACGATATTGCCACCCTCATTTTAAACCAGGAATTGAATTTTGGAATAACGGAAGGAAAGAACACCAACCGTAAATTGCATTTTACCCAATTCATAAAGGATGAAATCGTACTCGTTACACATGCCACCAACAATGCGTTCAAAAAGGGTAGTATGAACCTGGAAACATTACAGGACATTCCAATGGTCATGCGCGAAATGGGTTCAGGTACAAGGGAAATCGTATTTGAATACTTGAGTAGGAATAATATAAAAAAATTGAATACCGTTGTAACCCTGAACAGTACGGAAGCCATTAAGAATTACCTTTTCCATTCTGATAATTATGCTTTTATTTCTATCAACGCCATTACGGATGAGTTAATGAACAACAAACTTAAAATTATCGATGTCAAGGATTTAACGATAGAAAGATGGTTCTATTTTGTCTCCCGAACAGGTTTTCAATCCGATTTAATGCGTTTTTTCGAAAATTATATCCTGAACACCTATAACTTTTAGTTATCCCATATAGCATATTAAATTGCTTAATAGTTATTAAGTAGACATACTTTTGTATCGATTAATTCTTGCGATATGAAAAAAATGCCTGCAATACTCACTTATTCCCTGATTGTATTTGCCGCCTTATTTGGGGTCATCAATAGTCCGACCGCCTTGGTTTTTGGATTTGCATTCTCCATATGCTTTAAGAATCCGTTCAAATTGTATAGCCATAAGGCCATCAATTACCTCTTGAAAGTATCGGTAATAGGTTTGGGTTTTGGAATGTTCATTAAGGAAACCTTGGAAACGGGAAAAGCAGGGTTCAGTTTAACCTTCTTCTCCATAATCCTAACGATAAGTTTAGGACTCCTTCTTTCAAAAACAATGAAAATGGATCTTAAATTGGGACATTTGATCACCTCAGGGACATCTATTTGTGGAGGAAGTGCCATTGCAGCGATTTCACCGGTAATCAAAGCAAACGGCAAAACAATAAGTATTGCTTTGGGCATCGTTTTTTTATTGAATTCCATTGCCTTACTCATCTTCCCTAGTATCGGCCATTTGCTTCACCTGTCCCAAGAACAATTTGGTTTGTGGTGTGCTATTGCCATACATGATACCAGCTCGGTAGTTGGTGCTGCGATGGGTTATGGGGAAGAAGCATTGAAAATAGCCACAACCGTAAAGCTCTCGAGAACATTATGGATAATTCCTGTTTCTATTTTCTCCATGTTCCTTTTCAAGACCAAAGGAGAGAAAATTAAAATCCCTTATTTTATCATGTTGTTCATCATAGCCATTATCATAAACAGCTACCACGTATTGCCTACTTCGATAACAAGTGTACTCGTGTCGGGTTCTAAACGATTGTTGGTATTAACCCTATTCCTTGTAGGCTCTACCATTTCTATAACCGACTTAAAAGCAACGGGCGTAAAACCCATTGTTCTCGCTTTGATTCTATGGGTATTCATTTCTGTCTTCTCATTGCTATACATAATACACTAACCATATTGCGAACACGAATTCCTATAACTATTAAAATCTACCGTGGTTTTTGATCTTTGGAACTTGGAACTTGGAACTTGAATGAAATAAAAACAAAACATTCTTACGACAAAATCTAATTTTCAGTACATGTTACATCATTCACCCCATAAGAATCCAGACTTGGAAATCTTAATATTTTAATTTCCAAGACCATACACGCTTTTCCCTTCCCACCTTCACAATCCGGTTTCCAAAGGGACCTAAAAACATTGTATAATGTTTGAAAATCATTCAATTAAGACCTGTCCCATAAAAGAGGTAAGCCTACAATACCTTAACTTTGCAACACAACATATAGAGGAAAAAAGAAAGAATGAATTTAACCATTGAAAACATATTATTGGTAGGCTCTTTATTACTGCTTATCAGTATTCTTGCAGGTAAGACCTCTTATAAGTTCGGGGTCCCTACTTTATTGCTCTTTTTGACCATTGGTATGTTAGCCGGTTCCGATGGTATTGGCGGAATACATTTTAACAACCCTAAAATCACCCAATTCATTGGTGTGGTATCCCTAAATTTCATTTTGTTTTCAGGTGGACTTGACACCAGCTGGAAGGCCATAAAGCCTATTCTTTGGGAAGGTATTGCCCTTT
This sequence comes from Maribacter aquimaris, assembly GCF_014596745.1. Lineage (GTDB taxonomy): Bacteria > Bacteroidota > Bacteroidia > Flavobacteriales > Flavobacteriaceae > Maribacter_A > Maribacter_A aquimaris. The sequence continues at coordinate 78,853 of NZ_JABTCF010000008.1, read as the reverse complement.
CGACTCTAGGGGTATTGCTTACCGCCGTTTCGTTGGGTGTCTTTGTATGGTCGTTCACCGGATTAACGATTTATGAGAGTTTATTATTGGGATCTATTGTTTCTTCGACTGATGCGGCAGCGGTTTTCTCTATCCTACGTTCCAAAAACCTTGCCCTTAGAACCAACCTAAGACCTACTCTGGAATTGGAAAGCGGAAGTAACGACCCCATGGCCTATGTATTGACCCTTGCTTTTCTATCCTTGGTGATCAACCAAGACCTTGGCATTGTATCCATCATTCCTTTATTCTTAAAACAAATGATCATAGGCGGTATTTCCGGTTTGGCATTTGGCAGGGTCAGCAAGGTGATCATAAATCGAATTAAACTCGATTTTGAAGGACTGTATCCTGTACTGGTCATTGCCCTTATGTTCATTACTTTTTCTGCCACAGATTTTATGGGCGGAAATGGTTTCCTTGCCATTTATATATGTGCGGTTTATCTCGGAAATCAAGAGTTGATCCACAAAAAAACCATTTTAAAAATGTACGATGGTTTAGCTTGGCTTATGCAAATTGTTTTGTTCCTTACTTTGGGCTTACTCGTTTACCCAACACAAATTGTCCCCATTATCGGTATTGGGTTGCTTATTTCCCTATTCCTCATTTTTGTTGCCAGACCTGTGGGGGTGTTCATTAGTCTGTTATTCTTTAAGATGAAACTTCGAAGACGTTTTTACATTTCCTGGGTTGGTTTGCGGGGAGCGGCGCCTATCGTTTTTGCCACCTACCCCCTTCTAGCGGGAATTGACAAAGCCAATTTGATCTTCAATATCGTATTTTTTATCTCCGTTACATCTGTTTTGATTCAAGGCACCACCCTTTCCATTGTTGCTAAATGGCTTGGAGTGGCCCTACCCGGAGAGGCCAAGAAACCTTCACCAACCGATTTATTGCTTGCGGAAATCCCAAAAACAGAAATGAAGGAAATACTTATCACTCCCGATTCTTTCGCTGTAGATAAAAAAATAGTGGAGTTGGGCTTTCCTAAAAATGCCATAATCGCAATGATCAAAAGGGATGATAGTTATATAACCCCGAATGGATCAACAAAGATTGAATCCCAAGACACCCTGATCGTTCTTGCAGAAAGACCAGAGATCATTAATGATGTCTACAATGTACTTAAGATTCCATTGCATCAATAATATTGTTTTGTTGTTCTTCTTATACTTTCAAAAAAGAATTGTTTTACCTTTGCCCAATGAAAACTAAGGTCCGGATATTTGGAGCAACCATCGTAATGGCCATATACTGCTTAGCAGTAAGTGCTGTTATGCATATCTCCGTTGATCTAGATCACATCAGTGATGATTCTACAAACCTAGTACAAAATCATCCCGTTGTCTCGAACAGCTACTTTAACCATTTATCTTTCTTTGAAAGTACGGTAGATAGTCTAAACAATATTCCTGCCCCAAATTTTGAAAGTCCATTTGGTAAATTATGGGCAACAACGAAGGCCACCGAACATCTGTTTAAAGCCGTATTCAAACAATACGACAACTTTATTAGAAGTTGCCCAATACAGCTAGGGGCTACTGATATCATTTTTCCCTTTCATTATTTCTGGTAATTCATTTTTAAGTCGTCATACCTTATCCAAGGATATGACCTTTTAACGCTAGGCCTTGTTTTCACATGGCCAAATCACTACTGTAAATAATTCAAAATACTTAAAAATGAACATAGATTTAGGAAGTGTCATAGTTGGCGCTATTATATTAATCATCTGTATCCTACCTTTTATTCTAATAGGCAGGAGCAGAAGAAAAAGAGAAAAACATTTTTTACAATCACTTTCAAACATTGCGAACCAGTACAATTGCCAAATAAACCAACACGAGATATTCGGCACCTTCGCCATTGGAATGGACAAAGAGCACAATGCCGTATTCTTTTGCCGGCAGTTCAAAGATGAAATGATTGAGCAATATGTCGATCTTACTAAAATCAAGAACTGTAAGGTTATCAATACGGACAGAACCTTAAAAAGTAAAGATGGGCACAAAAAGGTAACCGATAAGCTTGAATTGGGTTTTAGCCCCTCCGTTAAAGACAAACCCGAGGTCAAATGGGAATTTTTCAATGCCGACGTTAGTTTTCAACCTAATGGGGAGCTCCTATCCATGGAGAATTGGTCAAAAACCATTAACAACCGGATTAAACTCATTCACTAACAAACAAAAGCCCAATGGTCGCGACCATTGGGCTTTTTATACCCACCCATAACGAGCCACTCGCTATCATTAAGCCCCCATATCAATTGATCTTAAAGCAGAAACCTTAAATTCGCATATTGAACAGGTTCCCTGTAAAACCACATTATCGCATTGGCCGTGAAATCCGGATAAAACCTGAATTAAAAGGTCCTAAGCGTTAAGGGGCCAAAAAGGAAACTATAATTGTCAAATAAATAGGTTATGACGAAAATTGAACAGGAAGACCATGAAAAAAAAGGGCGTTTCGTTGTTTATGAAAATGATGTCTTTGCTGGTGAAATGACATATACGTGGGCTGGAAAAACAAAATTCATTATCGACCACACCATGGTAGACGAGAAATTTGGAGGTAAGGGCTTTGGCAAACTACTTGTCATGAAATCGGTAGAATTCGCGCAAAAAAATGATTTGAAAATTTTACCTCTCTGTTCATATGCACAAAAAATCTTTGATAAGAATGAGGAATTAAAGGAACTCATGTATGACTAGAAACAACACCTACTTTAAAATATTTTCTAGTTCTTTCTACACTTGAGGACCTTTCTTCCAAACATACATTCTCACCATACAGAGATATTAAAATGTGGCTTTAATTTACAGATTACTTATTAGTTTTCAAGTATTAAAATTGGTATATTCGGATACCCCCTTTATATCCATAATAACACCAAAAAAAATAGCATATGAGACTACTGATTGTAAGTTTATTTTGCTTAATTGGCGCTCAAACCATCTTACAGGGTCAATACACCCCAAATGATTCGCTCACGACAACCGAAGTACTTCCTGGGAACAAGGCTATATTTAGAATTTTCGCTCCACAAGCCAAGAGCGTTAAACTCAGTTCAGATGACAGATGGGAGAACATTGAATTTAAAAAGAATACTCTCGGCATTTGGGAAGGCACATGGAAAAATGTAACGCCAGGACTTTACAGGTACCGTTTCATTGTTGATAGCGTAAACGTTTATGACCCACAGGCTCCGGCTGCCAAAAATAATCCAGCCCTATTGGTGATTTCCTCAGGGGATGATTTTTTTGACATGAAAGACAACATCCCACACGGTGCAATTGCGCAACGTTTTTATTATTCAAATGCCTTAAAGCAAACCCGGAGGTTACATGTTTGGACGCCTGCTGGTAATGAAAAATCAAAAGAACAACTACCTGTATTTTATTTAGTCCACGGTGGTGGTGATACCGATATTTCTTGGTCTAAAATTGGCGCTGCAGGTAATATCTTAGACAACCTCCTGGCTGAAGGTGAAATTGAACCCATGATCGTTGTAATGCCCAATGGAAATTTTAAAACCGAAAAAATATTAGATCGAGTTCCTCTTTTTAAAGATGATATGATGACTGGGGTTATTCCTTTTATAGAATCTAATTATAACGTTTATACCGATAGCGCCCATAGAGCAATAATGGGTCTTTCCTTAGGTGGCTTACAAACGTTGGAAATCGTAATGACAAATTATGATGATTTTGATTACATCAACATATTGAGTTCGGGTTGGTGGATCAGTGATACTTGGGCGAGGGAAAGAGGGGTTATTGACGATAAAGTAAAAAGAGCTGCCCATCTAAAGCAAATTGCAGCTGATTTCAATACAACTGTAAAGTTGCTATATTTCACCCAAGGAGGACCTGAAGACCTTGCTTATGAAAATGGAATGGAAACCCTTAAATTATTTGATGCTGCCGGAATTAAATATAAATACAGCGAAGCACCGGGAGGGCATACCTGGATGGTTTGGCGTCAAAATTTAAGGAATCTAGCTCCTTTACTATTTAAATAAATAAAGATGAAAGAACATACACTAAGATTTATCCTGGTTTTGATGATGATCTCTTCAGAGTCCTTTGCCCAATCCTCGCAGGTATTGAGCTACCTACATTCTATATCTGGAAAAACTATCCTTGCCGGTCAGCATAATAAAGAGCCTAATGCGAAACCTGCCATGTGGACGGATTATATTAAAGAGACTACAGGAAAATATCCCGCTCTGTGGAGTGGCGATTTCCTTTTTCAACAAGAAAATATAGATAATCGTTGGAAGATGATCCATGAAGCAAAAAAGCAATGGGACAATGGTGCCGTAATCAATATAATGTGGCATGCTTGCCCTCCTGACCAGGGAGAACCTTGTGGGTGGGACCCGGGGATACTCAATGCCCAGTTGACAGACAAGCAATGGCATGAGCTTCTAACCAACGGTACACCGCTCAACGAACAATGGAAAAGTAGGATGGATGAGATAGCCGTTTATCTTCAATTTCTCGAAGATAACGGGGTTGAAGTCTTGTTTAGACCATTGCATGAGATGAACCAAGGTTTATTCTGGTGGGGTGGCAGACCGGGCCCTAATGGCACTGCCCAACTCTACCGTTTAATTCATCATTATTTCACCGATGTAAAGAAGCTATCAAACCTAGTTTGGGTTTGGGATATGCAAGACATGAGTTGGGATTTTGAGGCGTATAATCCCGGTGATGAATATTGGGATATTTTTGGTTTTGATATTTATGATAATGGATACGATTCTTCATGGTACGAATACATTCTTACCATAGTTGAGGATAAACCGATTGCAATTGCGGAATGTTCAAAGCTACCAAGTCCAGATATTCTTATCTCCCAGCCAAAGTGGGTATTTTTTATGCCTTGGGCCGAGTTGGTAAAGGAAACAAATTCCGTTGAAGAAATACAAAATATTTACAATCAACCACGTGTAATTACACGTGATGAAATGCCTGGTTGGAAATAGGAATGGGTAGGTCGATAAAACCAAACAAGAAATATCGAATACGGCTTCAATCCAGAATATGATGGGTTATATTTATAAATCAAAAACCTATTATTGGGAAAAATATAAAATTGCAATGGTTCATTGGGAGTAGTCAAAATACACTAGGTCTTTATAAATTGTACTGCCTCTCCTATCCCATAAGCTTTATCTCGAGGAGGTAAACATATAAATCCATCAGAATGGGACAAACTGGTCAAGTCGCCCGATCCATTTTCACGCACCTGGCTAGCCCATACGCACCCTCCTTTATTTTCGGTTTTCACCTGAACGAATCGGGTCAATGGTGATTGCACGGATATGGATGTACCCAATAAAACTTCTTTTTTGCTGATTTCAATTTCTAAAGTGCGATACAACCAAGGTAAAAAATACACATGATAATTTGCAAACGTGGAAACCGGATTGCCTGGAAATGAAAAAACAACGGTATTAAGAACAGGCTGCACCCCAAACCAAAAAGGTTTTCCTGGTTTTTGGGCAACTCTATGAAACACTTTTTCAACTTCAAGATCTTCCATAACCTCGGGAATAAAATCGAACTTTCCCATAGACACTCCCCCACTCAACAAAACCGCATCGTACGTTTCTAAAATATGGCTAAGTTCTTTTTTTATAGCAGACTTATCATCTTTAAGATGCATTGAGGTCGCTACTATTCCTTCCTTCTGTAAAGCTGCACATAAAGAAAGTACATTCGATTTACGTATTTGATGGGACAAAGGTTTTTCCATAACCTCAACCAGCTCATTCCCTGTGGAAACCACACAGACCTTTGGTAGTTTTTTAACCCTAAATACAGATTTGCCAACAGTGGCCAAAACACCAATTTCAGCAGGTCCGATACACGTATTTGCCCGTAATAAAACTGTACCTGATATAACATCACTGCCTTTAGGATGTACATCTTGTCCTTTTTTAGCTTCCTTCAACAAGGTAACATGGCCATTTTCGATATCCAAATGCTCATACATTATTACAGTATCCGTGTTTTCGGGCACCACGGCACCCGTCATTACTTCTATACAATTATGGATGTTCTTCAATTTTTGCTGTGGCATTCCTGCACTGGCAAGGGCTTCAATCTTAAAAGAACTTATTCCTTCTTCGAGAGCTTTGGAATTAATGGCGATACCATCCTTGGTAGCACGATCAAAAGGAGGAAAATCCCTATCCGCATAAATGGTCTCGGCAAGAATCCTTCCCAAACTCCTGTCCAATGGAATCGTTTCCGTACCTAGACCCAAAGTATGTTCCAATACTTTGCCGTAAGCATCATTAAAGTGTATCATGCTTTAAAAATTTAAACAAGTGGTAAAAACCAAAGATAGTAATTAGAGTTCCATCAATTGAAAAAACGGTATCTACAAGTGTACCCCATCAAAAAAGGTAGGGTATTTACTATCGATTTCACTGTCATTTTATGTATTTTTAACTAACCAATGTAAAAAATGATTGATTACTTTCAAGATAGTAAATTATGACTGAAAATTATTTTAAGACGTATCCGAATAAAGAAGGATTTTTCAATGAATATGGGGGTGCATTTATACCCCCCATGTTGGAAGAGGAGATGAAGAAAATCACTGATGCCTACTATGCCATCAGTAAATCCCATAGTTTTATCTCGGAACTCCGAAGCATACGCAAGCATTACCAAGGCCGTCCTACCCCGGTATATTATTGCAATCGCCTTTCTGAAAAATATGGCGGAAGAATCTATTTAAAAAGGGAAGACCTTAACCACACCGGAGCCCATAAATTGAACCATTGTATGGGAGAAGCTCTTTTGGCAAAACATTTGGGCAAAAAGAAATTGATTGCGGAAACCGGTGCCGGCCAGCATGGCGTGGCATTGGCGACGGCTGCCGCGTATTTTGGATTGGAATGTGAAATTCATATGGGCGAGGTTGATATGGAGAAAGAACGTCCAAATGTCGTACGTATGCATATCCTTGGAGCCAAGGTAGTACCTGTTACCCACGGATTGAAAACCTTGAAAGAAGCTGTTGATTCGGCTTTTGAAGCCTATATGAAAGACCCGATCAATACCATATATTGCATTGGTTCCGTTGTGGGACCACACCCTTTCCCTATGATGGTACGCGATTTTCAGCGTGTCGTTGGTATCGAGGCCAAAGCACAATTTTTCGATATGACCGGGGAATTACCAGACAATGTCGTGGCCTGTGTCGGTGGTGGAAGTAATGCCATGGGTATCTTTTCTGCCTTTTTGGAGGATAGCGAATGCAGCCTTTACGGTGTAGAACCCGGTGGACGTTCGTTGGAACATGGGGAACATGCCGCTACAATGACCTTAGGGAGACCTGGTGTTATCCACGGATTTAAATGCTATACCCTACAGGATGAAAACGGAGAACCTAGCCCTGTTTATTCCGTAGCCAGTGGATTGGACTATCCTGGTGTTGGCCCTGAACATAGCATGCTCAAGGATTTAAAGAAGGTAAACTACGACGTCATTTCCGATACGGAAGCCATTGATGCTTTCTTTGAACTTAGTCGTCTAGAGGGTATAATACCGGCATTGGAAAGTGCCCATGCCGTTGCATATGCCTTTAAATTGGCCCAGAAGGATCCTCAAAAATCCATTTTAGTGAATTTAAGCGGCAGGGGTGATAAGGATCTTGATTTTATAGTTGAAAATTATGAGATGCCCGAATAATCCTGGCGACATACATCAACTAGAGCAACTGTAACCCATTTACGAGTAATACCCGCAAACCAACGATCAACACCAAGATCGCGGTTATTCTTTTGATACTATTGGCGGACAATTTTTTAAGGCTTAGCCTTACTCCCAATTGTCCGCCAATCAGTACCGTGACCCCCAATGCCAAAGTTTCTACCCATGGGAGTTCAATCGTACCTGCGATCAGTAGTCCCACCAAACCGGATATGGAATTCACCAAGATAAAGAAACTGGCCAAAGCAGCAATCTTCACGGATTTGTTCCAGTTGATATGATTTAGGATAGGGGCTAAAAAAATTCCCCCGCCAATACCCACTAATCCGGACAACAACCCTATGACTGCTCCGATTACATAACTCAGCGAGCTGGGATACGTCTTCGTAGGCTCGTTCCATTTTATCCCTGAGGTCTGCCAAAGCAATGATACCGAAGAAATAATCAAAGCAATCCCAAGGATAATAAAGAACACCTCCTCCTTCAAGCGAAAGGATGCCCCTAAAAATGCCATGGGAATACTGGTTATTACGAATGGAAGAAAGTCCTTAAAACGTGTATGACCATGCTTTAAATATAGGAACGTACTTCCGGAAACCACCACCAAATTACAGACCAGTGCGATGGAACGAATGGCAAAAAAATTGACTAATACCAGGGTCAACAAAGCCAAATAGCTGGAACCTCCACCAAAACCAACAGAGGAATACAAGGTAGAAACCACAAAAAAACCGAGACATAAAAGGACCAATCCCTCAATACTTAACAGCATACTTTTTCAATTGCTCAATCCCACCGTTCACATTAATGATATCGGATTCATTTTTATAGGCTACAAGTATCGCTTGGGCCTCAAGACTTCGTGAACCACTATGACACAAAACATAAACCGGTTGATCATATTCAAGTGTATGTTTCCAATCCTCGATACCTTCCAATGGTAGATTAATAGAATTTTTGAGATGGAATTCCCTAAATTCCCCAACCGTACGTACATCTATGATTTGAATCGCATCGTTGGACAATAGCTTTTCAAAATCTTTCGATTCTATCGTATCGGAATTGGCACTACATTCAAAACCATAATTTTCTTGAAGTCCTGTTAATGTCAAATTGGATGGAATTGCACTGAACTTTATCTTCTGAAACGTTTGATCAAGTCCATTGAACAATAGTAGTTTTCCGGACAGCACCTCCCCTATTCCCGTAAGCACCTTAACGGCCTCTAAGGCCTGAAGGTTGCCCACGATGCCAGGAATTACCCCAAGTACACCATGTGCATTACAACTAGGGACTTCGTGGGCAGAAGGCATTTTTGGAAAAAGACATCGATATGTAGGTCCGTTTTTATAATTGAATACACTTACCTGTCCCTCAAAACTATGTAAGGCCCCATATACAAATGGTATTTTCAGTATCACACAGGCATCATTGATCAGATAGCGCGTCGGGAAATTATCCGTGGCATCAATTACCAGATCATACCCCTCGATAATCGAAAGGGCATTGTCCAAAGTCAGGAATTCACAATAAGGAATTAATTGGGTATCCGGATTTTGCGCCTTTAATTTTTTGATGGCAACGTCCAATTTGGCGTGCCCTACCTCATCCGCTGAATATAACACCTGCCGATGTAAATTGGAGAGTGAAACCTCATCTTCCTCAACAATGCCCAAAGTACCTACGCCCATGGCGTTCAAATAGGTAAGTACGGGAACACCCAGACCACCAGCCCCCACGACCAATACTTTGGCACTTGCCAATTTGGCTTGGGCTTCTGGACCAAAATCCTTCAGTTGTGTTTGTCTGGAATATCGTTCACCATTCATACTTATGCCAATTTAGCCAAGGCTTCCTGATATTCCAATTCTGAATTGGCATTCATCAGTACATTTTCGTTTTCCGGATAAACCAAATGTGTATCATTATTGATCAGGAATTTGCGAGGACAAGATCCATTACTACCAGCCTCCATATAACTTGTCGCCATTTTTAACCCGTAAGGTTCCCATATGGCACATAAAGGCTCTGGCAATGGATTCTCCTTCAGGGCATAGCAAGTCGCATAGGCATTGCTTTTACGGGAAGCTATTAAGTTGCGCAATGCTTTTTCATCGATCAAGGGTAAATCACAAGCCAATACCAACCAAGCCACTTCCGGATATGCTTTGTGTGCGGACAATATCCCGTTAAACGGCCCTTTGAAAACATCCTCATCCACAATAGTTTGAAATGTGGCACCTATTTCCTTGGTTTGTTCTTTTCGAATGCTCATAAAGGTATTATCGCACACTTCCTCTAACAATCGGTATAAGTATTCGCGTTGGGGAACACCGTGATAGGCAATCATTCCCTTATCCTTACCCATACGTACGCTCTTACCCCCTGAGAGGACCAATCCATATATTTTAGCGATTGAAGTCATGCTTTCCTCCAGATTTATGTTCTAATTGAATATTTGAAATGGTAATGTCCTGGGACAAGGCCTTACACATATCATAAATGGTCAGGGCACTTACCGAAACCCCTGTCAAGGCCTCCATTTCTACCCCAGTACGCTCTGTGCATTTCACCTTACAGGTTATATTCAAAGTGTTTTCCCCTGGTTTTATATCGATATGTACTTTGGATAGATTGAGTTGATGGCACAAGGGTATGAGTTCCGATGTTTTCTTAACCCCCTGGATACCTGCGATAATGGCTGTCTGTAAAATACTGCCCTTTTTGCCCAAAAAATCTTGTGCCTTCAAGGTTTCAAACACCGTACTCGGAAAACACACCTTACCTGAGGCCATGGCCATTCGGGATGAAACTTTTTTCTCGGATACATCGACCATGGAAGCATTACCTGCTTCATCTATATGTGAAAGTTTCTTGTTCATTTATCCTCCAATTGTGGTCATCGAATTCATGTAGGTCCCTTTTTGCTGTTTTTGGGCGTCAAAGCCAGTTTTGGCCCTGCTGCCAATAGCCTTCATTATTTGTTGCTTTACTTTTTCCTCGGATGATGACCCTCGTAATATATCCCTGATATTCATACAGGGCTGGGCATACAGGCAGGTAATCACATCACCGGTTGCCGTAATCCTTAATCTATTGCAACTACCGCAAAACGTTCGGCTAAACGAGGGTATGACCCCGAAAGAGCCTTTAAACCCCGGAATCTTATAATTCATTGAGGTCGATGTTGCTTCCGACTGAATTTCCTTATAATCAGGATAGGCTTCCTTGATATGCGCCAAAATCCGTTTATAATCCCAAGCGTTGCCTTCAAAATGTCGGGAACCCCCATTAAAAGGCATTTCTTCCAAATATCGAACACAAACATCATATTGTTCGGTAAGTGCCAGCATTGGAATGATATCTTGCGTATTCTGACCCGTCAATGCGATGAAATTAATACGCACATTAAAGCCTTCATTGATCAGTCGTATGATATTCTCATAGACTATGTCATACTCATCCCTCCTAGTGATTTTTTTAAAGGTTTCCCGATTTATGGCATCCATACTGACATTGATATTTTTAATCCCTAGAGCTTTAAGCTCGGCAATAAAAGGGCCTATCAATGTGGCATTCGTAGTAATGGAAATATCATTGAGACCTTTCATGTTCGCAAGGTTCCGAAGCAAGACCATCAAGTCTTTTCGCACAAAGGGTTCCCCACCGGTAATCCTTATTTTATCGATTCCTTGGGATACTAATATACTGCTCAATCGCGATAGCTCCTCAAGGGTAAAAAGGGTATCCTTCTTCGAAAAATCTATCCCACTTTCCGGCATACAGTAATTGCAGCGTAGATTACAACGATCTGTGACCGCCAAACGCAAATAATTAATTTTCCTGTTATGGTTATCTATCAACATATATTATGGGTGGGCAGAAACCCAAACTGATTTATCCTCGAACATTTCCTTTTTCCAAATGGGCACCGTTTCCTTTAGTGTATCGATCATATACCTACATGCTGCAAAACATGCATCCCTATGTGCTGTTGAAACGCCAATGACCACAACGGGTTCTTGTACTTTCTTAAGACCAACGGCGTGGCGAATGACCACCTTGTTCATAGACCATTTTTCGGCCGCCTGATCAACGATCTTTTCCATTTCCTTTAATGCCATGGACTTATAAGCTTCAAACTCCAGGGATATAACCGATTCATTATTTGTGAAATCCCGCACAGTACCTACGAACACACAAATACCCCCACTTTTAGCATCAGATAGTTCATCATACACCCTAGCGGTGTCAATGGTTTCAACGATCTCAATTATTGGTTTCTCCATTAGCCTCCGCTTACAGGTGGAATTATTGCTATCTCATCATTCTTTGTCAAAAACACCGCATCCGTGGCATACTCACTATTCACGGCCACCGCCAGCGAAGAAAGCTTACCGAATTCTGGATACGACGCAATCAAACGGCGTTTTAGGTCGCCCACCGAACCGGGCAAGGTATCTGCTTCCGAAAACCGGATTTCAGATTTCCCGACAATGTCTTTGGCTATCCCAAACAATAATACTTCCATATTGCAAAGATGATCTTAAATTTAAATAAAAAAAGCGGCTTGCATCTTAGATTAGGTCATTTTAACCTTTACCCTTTACTATCCCCGCTTTTTCAGGTTTCTTATAAAACCCATCGGGTTTGGCTTTTTCACTGACGGTCACATTTTCAAATGATACGGTGCGTTTGGGCGCTTTTATCATCCTGCCCTCATAGGCATACCACGTAATCGATTTCGGGAGTACCATGTCTGAAACGCGCATCCAATCTTCGTATCGAATCCAGCGAACATCGTCAGATGGTTCATCCGAGCCATAGGTAAACGTATACCCCAACCAGGCCATTTGATAGGTCTCCGGGTCATAATGAAGGTAATATTCATCTTTTGAAGAGGCCCCAACCCCATCATTATAGCTCATATGCACACCCGGGTATGATTTCCCCTCGAACACCAAATCTTCCGCTTTTTTATAATTGATGTTTTTATCGGCAAAGACATAAGGCATCGTGTAAAAATAAAACATCAAATTGTGGTACAAGGCCGCATTGCCCTTATAGGTTTTGGCTTCATCCAACAACCATACATTTTCCCCGTCGTAGCCCAAAGTTGCATCGGGTAAAGCAATTTTATCTTTTCTTGAATACAAATCGACGGTGTGCCATTCCCTAGCATCGGGTTTTGGTATTTCAAACTCCAATGTTCTTTTACCTCTCCAATTTTGAAGTCCCCCATGGGCATCGAACACTTTGTCCAGAGCTTCGGGATATTCATTTTCTTCTGTAGAAACATGTTTTTCAGGAATTTTCGTAACATCGGACTGTACTTCCTTGGGCTTTTCCTTGCAAGAAAAAAATAGGACTAAAAGAATAAGGGTTACCTGATATTTCATGTTTTGTTTTTAGATTTCGCAATTGGTCGCTTGCTTTTCCTATAATTTACATAGGGAACCAATATAAACTTTTAGGGTTGAAGTGACAATTCGCAATTTTATGCCGGATCGTGGTCTATCTCTAGTACCACAGCAATGCTAAGGCAGGAAAAAAATAACAAAAACCGAATACCTCAGCTCAATTTTTTAACCAATTGAAAAAGTTTAAACGAGTTCATTGCGCTATTTTTGTACCAATGAACATATCGAAACATATAAGCAGTCCACAAAATGCAATGATCAAACAACTTGTTCTGCTTCAGGAAAAATCCCGCGAAAGGAGAAAACAAGACGCATTCATTATAGAAGGAAAAAGGGAGATATCCTTGGCAATCAAAGCTGACTATGAGATAAAATCATTGCTGTATTCACCAGACATTATTTCAAGTGGGATGGTTTTGGATCTGGTCAAAAATGCGGGAAAACAACCAGAATTGATAGAAGTTTCGGATGCGGTATACCAAAAATTGGCCTATAGGACTTCTACAGAAGGTGTAATCGCCGTTGTAAAGACCAAAAAACATGCATTGCATGACCTTCAACTTAAAAATAAGAATGCCCTGATTCTTGTTGCCGAAGCCCCGGAAAAACCAGGAAATATCGGTGCCCTGCTACGTACGGCGGATGCCGCAAACTTGGATGCGGTATTGATTGCCAATCCTAAGGGTGACCTGTACAATCCCAATATCATCCGCTCCAGTGTTGGTTGTCTATTCACCAATAATATAGGTATAGGGAGCACCAGTGAAATATTGGCTTTTTTAAAGGAAAAGCAAATACATATATATTGTGCAGCCTTATCGGCTTCCGAAACCTATACCAAAACCAATTTCATGGGAGCTTCCGCAATTGTTGTGGGCACTGAATCAACCGGACTTTCGGAAGCTTGGCTGAAAGCGTCGACAAAAAACATCATTATTCCCATGGAAGGTCAAATAGATTCGATGAATGTATCAGTATCGGCGGCAATACTTATATTTGAGGCCAAACGGCAAAGATCACTTTAGCATCGACCCTATTTCCGTTAAACACCAAAAACCTTTTAATGACACAAACAAGCTTGTTTTATATAATTATAGCCATCTTGGTGATAGAGTTCATTATTGAAACCACACTGGATCATTTAAATTCAAAACGGTACAATGACCCTATACCCAATGATCTGCAGGATGTTTTTGATGCAGAGGAATACCAAAAATCGCAAGAATATAAAAAGACCAATTACAAATTCGGTCTTCTTACCTCAACCTTTTCATTGCTTCTAACCCTAGGATTCCTTTCTTTGGGTGGGTTCGAATGGATTGACACCTGGGCACGGAGTGTATCGGACAACCCCATTATAATCGCATTGGTGTTCTTTGCCATCATCATGATCGGCAGTGATTTGATCACCACCCCGTTCGGGTACTATAAGACTTTTGTTATTGAGGAAAGATTCGGTTTTAATAAAACCTCAAAAACCACCTTTTTTACGGATAAGCTAAAGGGGTATTTGATGATGGCTATTATCGGAGGAGGGCTTACAGCCCTTATTATATGGTTTTTTGAATGGGCTGGAACCAACTTTTGGGTTTATGCCTGGGCAGTCGTGGCTATCTTCACCTTGTTCATGAACCTATTCTATAGCAGGTTGATCGTGCCCCTGTTCAATAAGCAGAAATCCTTGGAGGAAGGAAGTCTTAAAACCAAAATTGAAGGGTACGCCCAAAAGGTAGGCTTCGAAATCCGTAATATATTCGTTATTGACGGTTCTAAAAGATCAACAAAGGCCAATGCCTATTTTTCAGGTTTTGGCAAAGAAAAAAGGGTAACTCTTTACGATACGCTTATCAATGATCTTGATGAAGATGAAATTGTGGCAGTTTTGGCCCATGAGGTAGGTCATTACAAACGCCATCATATAGTTTTCAATTTAATTTCCTCCATTTTGTTGACGGGATTCACGCTTTTTCTTTTATCCCTATTCATCAACAGTCCTGAGGTTTCTATGGCCATAGGGGTTTCACAACCAAGTTTTCATGCCGCACTGATCGGATTTGGAATTCTATACAGCCCAATTTCCGAGGTAACCGGTTTGATCATGAATTACCTGTCGCGGAAATTTGAATATCAAGCCGATGATTTTGCCAAGAATACATTCGCGGCCAAACCACTGATCACCTCGCTGAAGAAGTTATCCAAAAACAGCCTAAGCAACCTTACACCCCATCCTGCCTATGTTTTTATGCATTTTTCACATCCCCCACTAATAGCACGAGTCAAGAATTTAAAGGCATAATTTTTGTTGTGTATTAAAGGGGATTGTGTAATTTTATTAGAGTATGACTCAGGAAGCTATAGAACAGGAAAATAAAAAAATTGCAAAGCAATATAAGGAATTGCTGAAGATAACCTACCAGACCCTGTCTGACGATGATAAGGCTTTGGTTCGGCACGCCTTTGAAATCGCTGTTGATGCCCATAAGGAACAACGAAGGAAATCCGGTGAGGCTTATATTTTCCACCCAATAGCAGTGGCCAAGATCGTCGCTTCGGAAATAGGCCTGGATGCCGTATCGATTGCTTCCGCCTTATTACATGATGTCGTAGAGGATACCGATTACACCCTCGACGATATTGAGCGTATGTTCGGGGAAACGGTGGCCCGCATTGTTGACGGGCTCACCAAGATATCCCACCTTAAAAAGGACATGAACATATCGCAGCAAGCGGAGAATTTCCGTAAAATGTTGTTGACCCTGCATGACGATGTCCGTGTTATCATCATTAAGATTGCGGATCGATACCACAATATGTTGACCTTGGATGCGATGCCTGAACACAAACAAGTGAAAATGGCATCGGAAACCTTATATATTTATGCCCCTTTGGCCCACCGAATCGGCCTATACAATATTAAGACCGAGTTAGAGGACCTCAGTTTAAAATACACGGAGCCCGAGGTGTATAAGGATATCTTGGGTAAAATAGAGGAATCCAAAGAGGATCAACAAAAATATATTGACGATTTTACGGGTGTTATCCGTGATTCATTGGACAAGGAATCTCTCAATTACCACATTAAAGGCCGCATGAAATCGATCTTCTCCATTCGTAAGAAGATGAAGGTCCAGAATGTTTCCTTTGACCAGATTTACGATAAATTCGCAATCCGAATCATATACAAATCGGACCGGGCCAACGAAAAATTCCTGGCATGGAAAATATATTCAATAGTTACCGATCACTTTACACCGAACCCGGTACGTTTACGTGATTGGATATCCTCCCCGAAATCCACGGGATACGAAGCCTTGCACATTACCGTAATGGGTCCCATGGGTAAATGGGTCGAGGTGCAAATCCGAAGTGAGCGTATGCATGAAATTGCCGAAAAAGGTTATGCTGCACATTTCAAATACAAACACGGCGACCAAAAAGAACAAGGTATAGAAGTCTGGTTGAACAAATTACAGGAGGCTTTGGAAAATTCAAATGCCAATGCTGTTGACTTTGTAGAGGAATTCAAACTCAATCTATACTCAAAGGAAATTTTTGTGTTTACCCCTTTGGGCGAATTAAAATCGATGCCAAAGGGTGCCACACCCCTTGATTTCGCTTTTAACATACATACCGAAGTGGGCATGCATACCCGGGGAGCCAAGGTGAATGGAAAACTTGTACCATTGAACACCACCCTAAAAAGTGGCGATCAGGTTGAAATAATCACTTCTGACCAGGCTCAACCGAACCAAAACTGGCTCGATTATGCCACGACGGCAAGGGCAAGGGCAAAAATAAAATCTTCCCTACGGGAAGAAAAGAAAGCCGTCGCCAACGAGGGCAAGGAAATTTTACGAAGAAAGCTTAAATCACAAAAGATAAACCTTAACGAGGATACCATTAACAAAATGGTCACTTTCTTTAAGCTTAAGACCAGCCTGGATTTATTCTATCGCGTAGGTATAGGTGCTATAGACAATCAAAAAATAAAAGACTTTGCGTCATCGTACAGCAATGCATTCATCAGTTTCTTCAAGAGCAAGATAAGAAGATCCCCTATTCCTGAAAACATTGACAAGGATGAGATTACGGCAAAATATGATATGCTGGTCTTTGGTAACGAAGAGGAAAAACTCGATTATAAACTTTCGCAATGCTGTAATCCCATTCCGGGCGATACCGTTTTTGGGTTCATAAGCGTTAACGAAGGCATAAAAGTCCATAAGAAAAACTGCCCTAACGCTATTTCGCTGCAATCGAATTACGCTTATAGGATTATTGGTGCGAAATGGATAGATTCGTCCCAACAGGAGTTCCGATCGGAAATCCAATTAACGGGAATAGACAATTTGGGATTGATCAGTGAAATTACCTCGGTAATCTCGACCCATATGAATGTCAACATGCAAAACTTGAATTTCAGTACTGAGGGTGGTACTTTCACAGGTAGGATCACCGTCGTTGTAAAGAACAATAATATTCTTAAGAAATTGATCCAAAACCTAAAGCTTATCAATGGCATTGATAAAGTCACCCGAGTTTAGAAACTTAATTAAAATTTAGCCGTACATTTGTGCATTAATGCAGTGATTATTGTTATGCCTCCTAATAAAAACCAGGAAATTGTAAAAAACGTATTCACCACCTTTTTAGAAGAAAAAGGGCATAGAAAAACACCCGAACGTTACGCTATTCTTCAAGAAATCTACGAAAGTGACGAACATTTTGATATAGAATCACTTTATATCAACATGAAAAACAAAAACTACAGGGTAAGCCGGGCTACACTATACAATACCATTGAGCTTTTGTTGGAATCCAAATTGGTACGAAAACATCAATTTGGTAAAAATCAGGCCCAGTACGAGAAATCCTATTTTGATCGTCAACATGACCATGTTATCCTAACGGATACGGGTGAGGTGATGGAATTCTGCGATCCACGTATACAATCCATCAAAAAGACCATCGAAGAGGTTTTCGATATTAAGATAACGAATCATTCATTATACTTTTACGGAACAAAGAACAAAGAAGGTAACACAAACAACTAACCAAATTAAATAATGGCAGTAGATTTATTGTTGGGATTACAGTGGGGAGACGAAGGAAAAGGAAAAATCGTCGATGTACTCACAAAAAACTATGATATTATAGCGCGTTTTCAAGGGGGACCAAATGCCGGACATACTTTGGAATTTGATGGTATTAAACACGTTTTACATACCATACCCTCAGGGATATTCCATAAGAAAGCCATAAATGTTGTCGGTAACGGTGTCGTCATTGACCCTGTTATTTTCAAAAAAGAACTTGATGCCTTGGACGTCTTTGATATAGATGTAAAATCAAAACTATTCATTAGTAGAAAGGCACATT
Source organism: Maribacter aquimaris (assembly GCF_014596745.1). GTDB lineage: Bacteria > Bacteroidota > Bacteroidia > Flavobacteriales > Flavobacteriaceae > Maribacter_A > Maribacter_A aquimaris. The sequence continues at coordinate 60,279 of NZ_JABTCF010000008.1, read as the reverse complement.
TGATCCTACCGACCCATCGTTTGTTGGATGCTGCCTCCGAAACCTCGAAAGGGAAAGCGAAAATAGGCTCGACCTTAAAAGGTATTGGTCCAACCTACATGGATAAAACCGGTAGAAACGGTATGCGAATCGGTGATTTGGAGTTGTCTGATTGGAAGGAAAAATACCGTGCATTGGCAGACAAACATGAGGCCATGATCGGTTTCTACAATGTGGATATCCAATATAACCTGGAAGAACTTGAAGACGAATTCTTCAGCGCTATAAAAACACTTAAGGAACTAACCTTTATCGATAGTGAGGAATATTTATACCAAGCCCAAAAAGCCGGGAAAAAGATTTTGGCGGAAGGTGCACAAGGATCGTTATTGGATATTGATTTCGGTACATATCCCTTCGTAACTTCCAGCAACACTACGGCCGCAGGTGCCTGTACCGGACTGGGTGTGGCACCAAACCAAATCGGCGAGGTAAAAGGTATCTTCAAAGCATATACCACCCGTGTTGGTAGTGGCCCATTCCCTACAGAGCTATTTGACGAGGATGGCAAGACCATGGCCAGTGTCGGTAATGAATTTGGTGCTACCACAGGTAGGGCCAGAAGATGTGGATGGCTCGATCTTGTTGCCTTGAAATATGCCGTCAGGGTAAATGGGGTAACCGAACTTATGATGATGAAAGGTGACGTCCTTAGTGGATTCAAAAAGCTTAAGGTCTGTACGGCCTATAATTACAAAGGGGAAGTCATTACGCACTTTCCCTATAACATCGAAGCTGAAAATGTTACACCCATTTACACCGAGATGAAAGGGTGGTCCCAAGACCTTACCAAAATGAGTAAGGCAGAGGAACTTCCTAAAACCTTGAATGATTATATAGACTTTTTGGAAAAGGAACTTGAGGTTCCCATTAAGATCGTTTCCGTGGGACCAGACAGGACCCAGACAATTCATAGGTAGGGACCGACTCGAAAACAAAAATCATTGGAGTGCCTTTAAAGTTTATTCTTTAAAGGCACTTTTCTTTTTACAATACCTCAAAAAATACGACTCTCACCTTTTGTGTATTTCAGGTGTGATTTCAATTTTTTAATTGATCCGTTTTACGTAAATTGTAGAAATATCCACCAACTTCAAAATGAAATCCAATCAAGACTTAATCGGTTCCTTCCATCTGCATAATGTATTTCGTTCCATTTCCTCGTTTATAACACCTAGAAACCCTAATATAATAACATTTTATATGAATAACACAACCAAACCTGGACCTACCTTAAAATTACTTTTTATGGTGACCCTATTGCTATTCGGTAATTGGAGCATGGCCCAAAAGAACGTTAAATTAAGCTCTCCTGACAAGCAACTCGAAGTGGTCATTGACCTCGCCGACAACATTTCGTGGAATGTAACCCTTAAAGGTTCCAATATTATTGACAATGCAGTCATTTCCATGGACATGGGTGAAGGCAGGATCTTGGGTAACGCCCCCAAATTGCGAAACCAAAGTATGGTTAGCAAAAATGAAGTCTTTATCCCTGTGGTCCCCAATAAGGATGCTAAAATCAACAGCGAGTACAATCAATTGACCCTCGATTTCAAGGGTAATTACCAATTGATCTTCCGAGCATACAATGATGGTATCGCATACCGGTTTATTGATGGAAACAGAAAAACCAAACATGTTCTTAGTGAAGAAATGACATTGTTTTTTCCTGATGGAACCTCATCGTTCTTCCCAGAGGAGGAATCTTTTTATTCACACAATGAGCGTGATTATTTAGTAAAAAGTGTAGCAGATATGCAAAAAGGGGCCTTTTGCAGCCTACCGGTAATGTTCAATACAAAAACGGCCAAAGTACTTTTTACAGAAGCCTCGTTGATCAATTATCCTGGAATGTTCTTGGCCAAAACCACAGGCCGTGCGATGACATCCACTTTTCCCAAATATGTTTTAAAAGCTATCCCTAATGAAGCGTTTAGCCCCGATCGGAACCAAATCATCGAGGAAGAGGCCGATTACATTGCAAAAATCAATGGTAAACGAGCATATCCTTGGAGGGTATTTATCATTAGTGATGATGACAGAACCTTCGTAGAAAGCAATCTTGTGGCCTTATTATCAGACAAATCAAAAATCACTGATACCAGCTGGATAAAACCCGGACAAGTCGCTTGGGACTGGTATAATGCAAATAACGTTTATGGTGTCGATTTTGAGGCAGGCATCAATATGGATACGTATAAATATTTCATCGACTTCGCCTCTAAAAATGGCATTGAATATGTGATATTGGATGAAGGCTGGACAAAATCCACCACAGAAATCATGGATGACAATGAAAACATGGATGTCCCTGAATTGATTCAATATGCCAAATCCAAAAATGTTGAGATTATTTTATGGGTCTTATGGAAACCACTTTATGAGAACCCGGAAGAAATCCTGAAATTATACAGTAGTTGGGGTGCCGTGGGCATTAAAGTGGATTTTATGCAGCGCAGTGACCAATACGTCGTTGAATCTTATGAAAAAATTGCGGAAATTGCCGCCAAATATAAAATGTTGGTCGACTATCATGGTGCTTTCAAACCTGCCGGGGTTGAGCGTATGTGGCCCAACATCATCAATTACGAAGGTGTCCGGGGTAATGAGAATAACAAATGGACTAATGCAATTACGCCAGAACACAATGTGACATTACCATTCATTCGCATGGCCGCTGGTCCGCTGGATTTCACCCCTGGTGCCATGGTCAACATGAACCAATTGGATTATGAAACGGGTGGACCCAATTACGCCCCTTTATTCACTAGACCAATGAGCTATGGCACAAGGGCCCACCAAGTGGCCATGTATACGGTCTTCGAAGCCCCACTTCAAATGCTATGTGAATCACCGACCATTTATTACAAAGAACAGGAAACCGTCGATTTCATAACACAAATACCCACAATATGGGATGAGACCGTTGTGCTCGAGGGAGCAGTTTCCGATTATATTGTCCTGGCCCGTAGAAAGGGTGATAATTGGTATCTTGGTGCAATGACCGATTGGACGGCCAGGGACTTTGAAATAGACCTTTCCTTTTTGGAAAAGGGCAATTACACTATGCAAGGCTACCAAGATGGGGTAAACGCATCTAGGAATGCACAGGATTATAAGATCACAAAGAAAGACGTTGACCAAAACACAAAACTAAAGTTAAAGTTATCCAGTGGTGGGGGGTACTCCGCCATCATCACGAAAAATTAGATTATGAAAAACATAAACAGAAGAAATTTTATACGTAAGACATCATTGGCCGGTGCCGCATTGGCGATAGCCCCGGCAATAGCCAAAGGTGCCTATTCCAATTCTGAACGCCCTTATGGGGCAAAATACATGGGTGATTTCGCTGCCCCAAAGTTAGAGACCGTACGGGCTGCTTTCATTGGCGTGGGGTCAAGGGGCCCTGGACACCTTAAATTCTTTGCCTCTCTTCCTGGAACCGAAGTGGTTGCGATTTGCGATTTATATCAAGATTTTACTGAAAAGTGGAGTAAAGAGACCAAAGCAATCGGAAAGGGAAAACGCCATAAGAAGATAGCCCAATATTACGGTGATGAAAATCAATGGAAGACCATGTTGGACGAGGTTAAACCCGATGTGGTTTTTATCGCAACCAATTGGAGTAACCATGCACCCATGGCTATCGAGTCCATGAAAAAAGGAGCCCATGCTTTTGTAGAAGTACCTATAGGCATTACGCTTGAAGAAATGTGGGAACTCGTAAATACCTCAGAGCAAACCCAAAAGCACTGTATGATGATGGAAAATGTCAATTATAACAGGGAAGAACTGATGTACCTTAATATGTGTAGACAGGGTGTTATTGGGGATTTTTTACATGCCGAAGCTTCCTATATTCACGAACTCCGGTCCCAAATGGAAGACCAAGAACGTGGAACGGGCTCTTGGCGAACGTACCATTATGCCAATCGAAATGGTAATCTATACCCAACCCACGGACTAGGACCGGTTGCCCAATACATGAATTTAGGACGTAGTGATGATAACTTTGGCAGTCTGGTTTCTTTTTCTACCCAAGCCTTGGGAAGAAAATTATATGCTGAAAAAAATTATCCGGCCGATCATAAATGGAATAAACTGGATTATAAGGGTGGAGACCTAAATACCTCCATAATAAAAACAAAGGTTGGCCGTACCATAATGGTCCAATGGGACGAAACAAGTCCACGCCCCTACTCAAGATTGAACCTGATTCAAGGTACCAAAGGGATTCTGGCGGGATTCCCGACAAGGATTGCCTTGGAAGGAGGTGTGGAAGGTGTAACCGATAACCATCACACATGGGCACAAGGGGAACAATTGGCAGCCATATACGAAAAATACGACCACCCATTGTACAAAAGATTGAATGAGGCTACCAAAGACACTGGTCATGGTGGCATGGATGGTATGATGATGTATCGCATTGTCGAATGCTTGCAAAATGGACTTCCCCTAGACCAAAACCTCTATGAAGGTTGTTTCTGGAGTGCCGTGGGACCCTTAAGTGAACGATCCGTTGCAAGTGGCGGTGCCCCCCAGAATTTTCCAGACTTCACAAGGGGTAACTGGAAAGACACCAACCCATTAGCCATTATTTCATAAAATCAACGTAATAAAAAACCAACCTATGTTTAAAAAATTCCATGTTTCATCCTTTTTTGTTTTATTATCCATCATGGCCATTACTTCATGTGCATCCCATAAAAACAGCAATGAAAATGGATTCAAAGCCCTTTTTAACGGTAAGAATCTAGATGGTTGGGTAGGCAATACATCGGCTTACCGGGCAGAAAATGGTATGATTGTCGTTGACCCCAACGGAAGTGATAGCGGAGGTAACCTTTTTACCGAACAGGAGTACAGTGATTTTGTCTTAAGATTTGAATTTCAATTAACCCCTGGGAGTAATAACGGATTGGGGATTCACGCCCCCTTGGAAGGGGATGCCGCATATGTGGGCAAGGAATTACAGATTTTGGACAATACCGCCGATAAATATGCAAAACTACAACCCTATCAATACCATGGTTCAGTCTATGGTATCATTCCAGCCAAACGAGGATTTCTAAATCCCATTGGGGAATGGAACCAACAGGAAGTTTATGTAAAAGGCTCAAAAATAAAGGTTATTTTAAATGGCAGTGTAATTGTAGATGGGGATTACATAAAAGCCAGTAAAAATGGCACCTTGGATCATAAAGACCACCCAGGGTTAGAGCGAACATCCGGACATATTGGCTTTCTAGGTCATGGCGATGTCGTCCGTTTTAAAAATATCAGAATAAAGGATTTATCAACCAAAAATTAAAGAATTTATGTGCGCATACAATAAGGAACGTAGGGATTTTGTAAAAAAAAGTGGATTAGGCCTATTAGGAATGGCTATTGCCCCTTCCCTTTTGGGAAACATGGGGCTTGGACTCAAGAATCGCTTGAGAACGGCCCATATTGGTGTGGGAGGAATGGGGTCTGAAGACTTAAAGGCCATTTCATCCCATAAATTGGTCGATGTTATCGCCTTGTGCGATGTGGATAGCACCAATTTGGCTGCCGCCCAAAAACTACACCCTAAGGCCAAGGTATTTTCCGATTATCGTGTGATGCTGGCCGAAATGAAAAACGAAATTGATGCCGTCATCGTTTCAACACCAGACCATACGCATGCACCAGCTTCAATGATGGCGATGGATCTCGGTAAACCGGTTTATTGCCAAAAACCACTTACCCATCACGTATCCGAAGCCCGGGCTATGAAAAAATTGGCTGTGGACAAAAACCTGATTACCCAAATGGGTATTCAGGTGCATTCGTTCTATGACTATAAATTGGCGACGCTATTAATACAATCCGGAATAATCGGCAAAGTACATACCGTACGTGCATGGTCCCCAAAAAACTGGGGATATGACGGACCAAAACCACAAGGCAGCGATCCTATTCCCGAAACGTTGGACTGGAACCTTTGGCTTGGCACATCGGCAGAAAGACCGTATAAGAAGGATGTTTACCACCCCGGAAACTGGAGAAAATTAATGGATTTCGGTTGTGGTACACTTGGAGATATGGGGGTCCATATTTTTGACACCCCCTATAATGCCCTTGAATTGGATGTGCCAAGGACCATACGTAATGAATGTAGGGAACCCAACGGTTTTGGATTTCCCGAAAACAACATCGTAACTTATGAATTCCCAGGCACCAAACATACCGCAGAAAAATTGACTTGGGTTTGGTATGATGGCCCTGGGGCTCCAAAAATGCATAAAGACCTTATACTTCCTGGTGCAAAAGATGCTACGTCGGCCACAAACGTTGATAAAAAAGAAAAGTCCGTGGAAGAAAAAATGTCCTTGGACACCAAGGCTACCGGAGCTGGCAAATTACCTGATCAAGGTGCCATGTTCATCGGTGATAAAGGTCGTTTATTACTACCGCACTTTATGGAATTGCCCAAGAAGATCGTTGATGGAAAATACGTGGACATTTCCGACGAAATTGCCCGTATAGAAAAAAAGAACAATATGGGCAAGCCCATACGCAACTACAATTCCGAAGGACAAAAACACTACCATCAATTTGTGGATGCCTGTCTGGGCCAAGCAGAATGTAGTGCCCCTTTTTCCTATGCGTCAAGGCTTACCGAAACAATCCTATTGGGTGTAATAGCAGGTCGTTTCCCTAACAAGACCTTACATTGGGACAATAATGAGGCCAAATTCACAGAAGAAGAGGCGAACCAGTATTTGAAATCGGCTTATCGGGATTTTTAAAGAAGATCAAACCATAGACCGTCTTTTAGGTTCAAGGTGGTTTTGTAGTCTAAAAAGTTACAAAACCACCTTTTCCTGACGGTCTTCTTTACGTTATGGCAGCAATAGAACAACATCGTCCATTTCATTGTCCATACCTCCTATTATACGTTTGCATTTGGATGCCTTAAAAAATGGATTCAACCACAGAAAAGGCAAAAACCCAGCATCGAAAAGTTAAAAAACTTCCGCAACGTTTTATCGGTTTACTAAATCTATCCCAATCATTGATTACACTCCCTCAAAAAATCATATTTTTGGGCAAAATTCATAACCTTGTTCAATAAAATCATTTACATACTGGTTGTATTGGCTTCACTACCCCTATTGTCACAAGAAGCCCCCCCAAAGCAAATCAATATTGTTTATGGGGCCAACTTCACCAAGGATGAGGCACAATATCCAGGAGCTTCCATCTTCAGTAAAGACAATAGGCAAATACAATTTGAGCACGAAGGAGCCGATCTGTTTTGCGATATCGCCATCTACTATCAGAAAGAGAATAGGTTAAAGGCCATTGGCAATATTCGCCTGCAACAGGGAGATTCCATTCAAATGACCAGTGGAAAGATCAACTATGATGGTAACGAAAACATGGCAAAAGCGTGGGAGAACGTGGTATTGACCAGTAGCACCAAAATGACCTTAAAGACCGACACCCTTCGTTTCAACAGGTTGGAACAGCAGGCTTATTATAAGGATTTCGGTACGGTGATCGACTCTGTCAACACCTTGACCAGTGAAATAGGCCGGTATTTTCTGGAAAATAAAAAGCTACAGTTTTTAGACAGTGTCCATATTGTAAACCCGGACTATATTTTGGATTCTGAACAATTGGATTATTACGAAACCTCTAAAAACGCTTACCTCTACGGGCCATCGACAATAACGGGAAAAACCTATAAAATATATTGTGAACGCGGGTTTTATGACACAAAGGTAGAAACGGGGTACTTTATTAAAAACACTAGGATCGATTACAACAATCGCATCATTAAAGGTGATAGTGTATATTTCAACAAGGCTAGGGAATTTGCCTCGGCAACCAATAACATCAAGGTCATCGACACTTTGAACAACGGGGTGATCAAGGCCCACTATGCAGAGGTCTTTAAGGCCAAGGATTCGGTTTTTGCCACTCGGCGGGCGGTATCAATATCGGTAATGGAGAAGGACTCGTTGTACATGCACGGCGATACGTTAATGCTGACCGGCAAACCAGAACACAGGATTCTAAGGGCCTTTAGAAATGCAAAATTCTACAAGACCGACCTAAGCGGTAAATGCGACTCCATTCATGCTGACCAGAAAACCGGGATCACCCAACTGATAACCAACCCGATCATATGGAACGGCCCCAATCAAATGACCGGAGACAGTATCCATTTAAAATCCGATTTAAAGACCGAAAAAATGGATTCGCTTAAAGTATTGAACAATGCATTTATCATTTCCCTGGACAGTATTAGCATGGAAGGCTACAATCAGGCAAAAGGAAAGGATTTATTTGGAAAATTCAAGGACAATCAACTCAACCTAATCGATTTAATCAAGAACACAGAGGTCATCTATTATATGTACAATGATGATGATGAACTCATTGGAATCAACAAAACAATCTGCAGTGCCATTCGTATAAAAATGGCCGAGAACGATATTGAGGAACTTACTTTTTTCACCAAGCCCGATGGGGATATATTCCCTGAAACAGAACTTCCCGAGAACAGCCGGAAATTAAAAGGTTTCGTTTGGCGGGGTGATGAACAGATCATTACAAAAGAGGATATTTTTGATGAGGATGACAACAACCTGATACTACCCATTATCAGGGGTATTTCAAATCCCATCGATATTGATGCGGAAGAAGAGGAACGGAGCTCCAATGAAGGTGACCCCGTCAATAATATCCCACCAAAAAACGATAAGGCCATAAATCCCAAGAAAAATTCTAAGGAAGAAAAAGCCAATTAATAGGTGTTATGAAAAAGGATTTTTTAAAATTCCAGGCCCAAACATCCCCACATCCTTTAGCCATGCAAGTATCCCATGCCAAGGGGTCCTATATCCATGACAGTGAAGGGAATGCGCATTTGGATTTTGTAGCAGGCGTATCTGCCTGCAGCTTGGGGCATTGCCATCCTGAAGTGACCAAGGCCATAAAAGATCAGGTAGATAAGTACATGCATGTGATGGTGTACGGTGAATATATCCAAGAACCGCCAGTGGCATATACCAAACTTTTGGCTTCATTGCTCCCCCCCTCTTTGGAAACCACCTATTTGGTCAACTCAGGAACAGAAGCTATTGAAGGGGCTCTGAAGTTAGCGAGGCGATTTACCGGAAGAAGTCAGATAATCGCTGGAAAAAAGGCCTACCATGGCAATACCATGGGGAGTTTGAGCCTAATGGGACTCGAAGAACGGAAAGGAGCCTTTAGACCTTTGATCCCGGATATCTCGTATATTGAATTTAATGCACCATCGGATCTTGGGGAGATAACCCAAAAGACTGCCGCGGTCATTTTGGAAACCATACAAGGGGGAGCTGGCTTTATTGAGCCAAGCAATGGTTATCTGGCCAACGTAAGAAAACGTTGCTCTGAAGTGGGAGCCCTTTTGATTCTCGATGAGATCCAACCGGGTTTTGGTCGTACAGGAAAATTGTTCGCTTTTGAAAATTATGATTGTATTCCCGATATATTGGTCATGGGCAAAGGCATGGCCTCCGGTCTACCCGTGGGTGCTTTTACGGCTTCCCATGAAATGATGTCAACCTTACAGGACAATCCCAAAATGGGTCATATCACCACTTTTGGTGGTAACCCGGTCATTGCCTCCGCCGCTTTGGCCACACTCAAATGTATTGTCGAAAGTACCCTCATGGCTGACACCCTGGCCAAGGAAAAATACGTTCGTTCCTTATTAAAACACAAGTTCATCAAAGAGATCAGGGGAAAAGGTCTCATGTTGGCGTTGATCATGGAAAGCTCCGAAATTGCGGATTTCCTTATACTGACCGCAGCCAAGAGACACCTCATCCTTTTTTGGCTATTGTTTGAGACAAAAGCCGTTAGGATAACCCCTCCCTTAACGGTTTCATTAGAGGAACTTAAGGAAGGGTGCGATACCATTCTAGAAATATTGAACGATTACAGGCAATAATTTGTTAACTAATTTGTTAATAATATAGCCCAATTCAGGAGGAAAACGTAGTCCCAAAAGAGTACTTTTAAGCCTGAGATTAACCAAAAAATCCCTATGGCGTTAGAAGCCAACGAAAGGCCAAATAAGCCCATTGCCAAGTTTGAATCCATGCTGAAGACAGACGACGTCTATTTTTTTGATGCAGAGGATTTTGAGGATATCATACACCATTACCTCAACCATGGAAAAATAGCTTTGGCAAAAAAAGCCATAAAGATTGGCTTGAGACAACACCCCGACTCCATTGCGTTGAAACTTTTGGATGTTGAGGTTCTTGTGTTCGAGAACAATCTTGATCGGGCAGAGGATTTATTGGATAAACTACAGGTGCTGGATAGTTCAAACGAAGAGATTTATATTCAAAGAGCGAACATCTATTCAAAAAAAGACAATCACGAAGCTGCAGTCAAATTGCTTAAAAAAGCACTTAACCTTTCTGAAGAAAGTTATGATATTCATTCATTGTTGGGTATGGAATACCTCTTTATGGATGATTTTAGGTTAGCCAAAGAATGCTTCATGCGATGCGTCGATTTCGATGATCAGGATTATTCCTCGCTTTACAATGTAATCTATTGCTTCGATTTTCTAGAGGATTTTGAAGGTGCGATTGTATACCTCAATGACTATCTGGATCGAAATCCCTATTGTGAAGTGGCCTGGCACCAATTGGGAAAACAGTATTATTCCAAACACATGTTCAAGGAAGCGTTGACCGCTTTTGATTTCGCCATCATCTCTGATGATTCGTTTATTGGGGCGTATTTTGAAAAGGGCAAAGTCCTCGAAAAGTTGGGAAAATACAGTGAAGCCATAGAAAATTATGAGATTACCATTCAAATAGAAGACCCGACTTCCCATGCTTATTTAAGAATCGGAAAGTGCTATGAACGTCTTGGCAATGACGAAATGGCCAAATATTACTATTACCAAACCGTGCATGAAGATCCTTTATTGGACAAAGGCTGGTTGGCCATAACGGACTTCTATTTTTTAAAAGGTGATTTTGACAAAGCCCTGCATTATATCAGCAAAGCATTGAACATTGACGGTGAGAACCCAACATATTGGAAAAAAAGCGCCAACATCAATGCCGCCCTGGAAAATTATGATCAGGCCGATTTTTCCTTTAAACAAGCCGTTGACCTTGGCAATTACGAATTGGATACATGGTTAAACTGGGCCAATGTCGCCAAGGAAAACCATGACTACATCTCAGGAATCCATATTTTGGCACAAGGGCGTGAATTTTATCCGGAAAGCTCAGAGATCCTTTATAAGACCGCAGGTCTACACCTCTTGGCCAATGATAAAATAAATGCGCGTATCGGTCTAATAGATGCCTTGAACAAGAACTCTGAAAAATTACACCTTTTCGAAGAAGAATTTCCCACATACTTCAAAACAGAATGGACTCAGAACATAATATCGAATAACAAAAGAGCTTCTCGATAAATAGTCTATTTTTGCTTTTTTGTCTATGGAAAATCGAAACTTACTCCAATATATCTTCATTACCTTAAAAGGAATTGCCATGGGGGCGGCAGATGTCGTACCTGGTGTTTCAGGGGGGACTATTGCCTTTATTTCGGGTATTTATGAAGAATTGATTACGTCGATCAACAATATTAAGCCGTCCCTGATAACAACCTGGAAAAACGAAGGGTTTAAAGCCTCTTGGCAAAAACTCAACGGTAATTTTTTGGTTGCCCTGTTCTTAGGTATTTTCATTAGCCTTTTCTCTTTGGCGACCTTGGTAAGCTGGCTAATGGAAAATGAACCTATACTGCTTTGGTCTTTCTTTTTCGGATTGGTTGCCGCAAGTATCTTTTTCGTTGGAAAGGAGATAACGAAGTGGAATCCAGCTACCGTGATAATCTTGTTATTGGGTGCTGCCGTTGCCTATTTTGTAACTACCCTACCGGCATCAGAGCACGCAACAAGCCTTCCCTATTTATTTATGTCCGGGGCATTGGCCGTTTGTGCCATGATACTACCGGGAATTTCGGGGGCTTTCATTTTAGTGTTATTGGGGTCGTATAAAACCATTTTGGACGCCGTTCATGAAAGGGATGTGAAAGTGATCATTACTGTGGCCTTGGGAGCGATATTCGGACTTTTGAGCTTTGCCAAACTCCTAAAATGGATGTTCAGCAACTATAAGAATTTGACCTTGGCCCTATTGACGGGATTTATTGTGGGATCGCTAAATAAAATTTGGCCTTGGAAATTGATTTTGGAAACCAAAACCATTGGCGATAAGATCATTACCCTAAAAGAACAAAACGTATCCCCTTTCCATTTCGAAGGCGAACCAAACTTAATGTTGGCCATTGTTGCTGTCACCATCGGTTTTTCCCTTATTTTTATACTCGAAAAAATTGCCTCAAAAAAATAAGCGTTTTACCATATGCACGAGCCTAGAACATTTTTGGATAAATTGTTTTTGGTTATCAAGGGCCTTGCCATGGGTGCTGCCAATAAGGTGCCCGGGGTCTCTGGGGGCATTGTGGCCTTCGTTGGTGGGTTCTATGAGGAATTCATCTATTCCCTACAAAAAATAAACTTTAAAGCCATCAAATTGCTTCTGAACGGTAGGTTCCGAAGTTTCTATCGCTACATAAACGGCCAATTTTTGACCCTTCTCATTTTTGGTATGCTCGTTAGTTATTTCAGTGTATCCAAATTGCTAGATTATTTCCTGGAAAGAAAGGAACTTTTTGTCTGGGCCGCCTTTTTCGGAATGATCTTAGGGTCAATCTACTTTATTTCAAAAGATTTCAAACACTGGAACAGAAAGACACTGACGGCCGGTATCTTAGGGCTTGTCTTCGGCATATCCATAAGTTTTTTGAGTCCCGCCAGGGAGAATGACAATCTTTGGTTCATTTTCCTATGCGGAATGATCAGTGTTTCGGGCATGACCCTGCCTGGATTATCGGGTTCTTTTATCCTTATCCTGTTGGGAAATTATGTGCTACTCTTGGTTGATTCCGTTAACGCCCTATATGACTCCATGGCCGAAATGCTACGGGGTGATTTCAGTTTTGTAAGAAACCATGAAAGACTGGAAACCTTGAAGATCCTTGCGGTATTCACGCTAGGGTCTGCCACGGGATTAGTTACCCTTTCACACATACTTACCTATGTACTAAAGCACTTTAAACACATTACTACGGCCGTAATCATTGGATTCATCACTGGATCATTGGGAGTGGTATGGCCCTGGAAACGAACCATTTTCAAAACAGATGGGGACGGACAGCTATTTTTGGATTCAAACGGCAAGGAAATAATCCTGAATTATGAAAGGTACTTACCTGATTTTACCACGACAGAAACGTGGTGGGCCATATTCTTTGTCATCTTGGGTATATTTATTTTATTAGGATTGGAATGGTATGGGGATTATAGAAAAAAATAACTACGGCTTGGTGGGTAAGAACATCGCTTACTCTTTTTCAGAAAGCTACTTCGAAGAAAAATTCAAGAAATTGGGTCTAAAGGGATATTCCTATAGGAATTTTGACCTGCCCCAAATAGAGGATTTCACTCCATTGATACAGCAAAACAAACATATTAAAGGACTGAATGTCACCATTCCCTATAAGGAAGCCGTGATTCCTTATTTGGACAGACTCAACAAAAAAGCTAAAAAAATAGGTGCCGTAAATACCATAAAATTTACGAAAAAGGGACTAAAAGGGTATAATACAGACATCTACGGATTCAAAAAATCAATAAAACCGTTTTTGACAAAAAATCATACCAAAGCCTTGATCTTGGGTACAGGGGGGGCATCGAAAGCCGTAGCATTCGTATTTGGGGAACTGGGCATTGAGTTTAAGTTTGTTTCAAGAAGACCTAAGAAGAACCAATTGCAGTATACCGATTTAAATGAAAAAACAATGAAGGAATATACGGTATTGGTCAACTGCACCCCTTTGGGTACATTCCCCAATATCGAGGAAAAACCGAACATTCCATACCAATGGATCACGGATGCCCATCTACTTTTCGATTTGATCTATAACCCCGAAAAATCAGCCTTTTTACTCGAAGGTGAAAACCAAGGTGCATCCATATGTAATGGGTTAAGAATGCTAGAGTTACAGGCCGAAAAGGCTTGGAAAATCTGGAATTCATAGGAAGTCCCTAAAAAAGAACCTACATAAGCTTTGGTATTCATTCGGTTGTTAGTATATTACATTAGCATTCTTAAGCAGAACTAACACGAATTACAATGCAAGAAGAAAAAGATCAAGAACTGCAGGAAACTGTAGGTGGTGAAAACAATTCAGAAACTACCGAGACGACTGAAAAGACTCCGGAGAAAAGCCCTGAAAGTCCGATTGAAACTCCAAAGTCAGTCGATCCCCCTGAACCCGAAAAGACAGAACCGACAGAAGCGGTTACAGATTCCACACCCGCATTGGAAGAGACGGACGGTGGTGAAAATAACACAAAAACGACTGAGGAGGCTCCTGGGGAGCACCTTGAAAGTCCGACTGAGACCCCAAAGACAGTGGATGGCCCTGAACCCGAAAAAGCCGAACCCGGAGAAGCGGTTACAGACCCCACACCCACAGAGGAAGAAATGGATGGTAAGGATGATGATGTCCTAAACGAGATCGATGAGTCCAATGCGGAGGATGCTGAGGACCAGGACAACCAACATCGACACAATATTCCCACGTTGGATTACCATGCCATGTCTATGGAGAATTTGGTGGGGGAACTACAGCGATTGGTTAGAAACGAAAAAGTCCAGGCCATCAAAAAACATGTTGATGGAATCAAATCTGAATTTGACCTTAAATTCCAGGAATTCATAGAACAGAAAAAGGAGGATTTCATAAACAATGGCGGTAATGAGTTGGACTTTAGGTATAACTCGGTCTCAAAAAGACAATTCAACGAAGTTTATTCTGAATATCGCGAAAAACGCAATCAATATTACAAGACCCTTGAGAATAGTTTAAAGGATAACATGGCCAACAGATTGGCGATTATCGAAGAATTGAAAAGTTTGGTCAATGTCGAGGAAGACATCAATACCACCTACAAACAATTTAAGGAGGTACAGGAAAAATGGCGAAATGCCGGACCTGTTCCCCGTAATAATTACAACGACGTTTGGCGTACTTACCATCACCATATCGAAATCTTTTATGATTTTCTACACATAAACAGGGAATTACGTGATCTTGATTTCAAGCACAACCTCGATGAGAAAATAAAACTGGTGGAACGTGCTGAGGCCTTGGAAAAAGAAGAGGACCTTAATAAGGCTTTTCGTGAATTACAGACCCTGCATAAAATCTGGAAAGAGGATATTGGCCCCGTTGACAAAGAGCACCGTGAAGAAATCTGGGAGCGTTTCAGCAATGCCACCAAGGTATTGCACCAAAGAAGACAGGACTACTATAAAGACCTTGATAAAATACATGAACAGAATCTCGAAAAAAAGAAAGAGATCATCAATGCCATTAGGGACATCTCTGAGAATATTGCCAGTAACCATAAGGCCCTACAACAACAAATAAAAAAAATTGAAGAGCTGCGCGATGCCTTCTTCAAAGCCGGAAAAGTACCCCAAAAGGTCAACGAACAGACTTGGGCGGAATTTAAGGAAGCGGTACGTGGTTTCAACAGAAATAAAAACGCCTACTATAAGAACCTAAAAAAGGACCAACAGGAAAATCTAGATAAAAAACGTGAATTATTGAACCTTGCCATTTCACTAAAAGATAGTGAGGAATGGGATATGGCCACTTCCGAAATGAAGCGCATTCAGAATGAATGGAAAAAAATAGGTCATGTACCCCGTAAATATTCCGATAAGATCTGGAAGGAGTTCAAAGATGCCTGCAACCATTATTTTGACCATTTACACGCTTCAAAAAATGAGTCCCATAAGGATGAGATTGAAAATTATGAAAAAAAGGATGCTTGCCTAGAACGCTTGAAATCCTTTGAATTGACGGGCCAAAGGGAAACCGACCTTGCGACCATAAAATCCTTTATCGAGGAATGGAAAACATATGGCCGGGTACCTTTTAACAAAAAGAACATCAATCAGAAATTCAATAAAATCCTAGATGCCATCTTCAAAAAACTGGATGTTGACAGACAAGAATCCGAGCTATTGAAATACGGTAATAAAATTCAACAATTGGCCAATGCGGAAAACGACAGGGCCATCGCAAATGAACGTTCGTTCATTCGTAAAAAGATCGATGAAAGCAAGAATGAAATTCGCCAACTGGAAAACAATCTTCAATTCTTTTCAAATGCCTCCGAAGACAATCCCTTGGTAAAGGATGTCATTAAAAAAGTGGAAAAACAAAAAGAGGCGTTGGACACCTGGATGGCCAAATTGAAAAAATTGAACATTATGCAACGTAATTTGGAAAAGGAAGAACTCGATGAGGAAGCGGGGGAATCCCAAGAAGAAGCATAGGAAAATTTAACCCACCTACATCCTTTCGATTCAAACGGACAAAGGTTTTAACAAAACAAGCTAAAATCACTGGATAATCATAAAAACAAAACATGGCCTAGTGCCATGTTTTGTTTTTTTTCCAAGATCCAATACTAAGTTTTCCCTAAACGGTACTAGGCATTAATCCTCATATTGTTGCAACAAAAAGTTGATTAGGTCGGTTGTGGTAACCATCCCTACAAGTTCTCCATCATCCACAACAGGAAGGGCATGAAACTCCTTCTTAGATAGTATTTCTGCCACATCCTTTACAATGGTGTCCGAGGACACGCTAACTAAATTTTTGGCCATCACTTGTTCTAAGCTGAACATATTATAAACCATTGAATCAACTTCTTCCTCATCCTCGTAAACAGCATCCGCAAAACTGATTCGCAATAAATCAGTGTAACTTAACATACCGATAATTTTAGATCCCGAGACTACAGGTATATGTCTAATATGATGTTTTCTAAATAAATGTTCCGCCCTTTCCAGGTTATCCGAAGCTTTTAAAGTAATGACATTCTTGGTCATTATTGTCGCGATGGGAGTTCCTTTTTTCATAATCTTGGGTTTAAATTACATTACTAAAAATAATCAGTAATACTCCCGTAAAGTATGATAAAAATCATGTAGGCCTTACTTTTATAAAATCAATAATGCCAATCGAACGGGACCTACATTAGATAATAATGAAAATTCCCACAACACTGTCCCCTTATCAATGGCAACGGCGATCCTTTCCCCCTACTTAATAAATAAATTACTTTTAGGTATCTTTACGAATCTCTTTTTACCCTTAACCTAGGAAGTTATTTTCAACCCTATGAACCTGAAAGTATTTTTGATTATTTTCCTCTTCAATGGCATTCATGCAATCGCCCAGGAATTGCCTCCTATCACCACCTACCCTCCCGAGCAATACCAGGCCGACAATCAGAATTGGATGATATCCCAAAGCTCCGATAAAAAAATCTATATCGCGAATAATTCAGGCTTATTGGAGTTTGATGGTGCCCGTTTCAAACTATACAATTCGCCCAACAGTTCCGTAATACGTTCTGTAAAGGTCATAGATGATTTGGTATACACGGGTTGTTATATGGAATTTGGTTATTGGCAAAAAAATGAACTAGGCAGTCTCGTTTATCATTCCTTGATCCCCAAACTTAACGAGCCTTTGATTGATGATGAACAATTCTGGAATATACTTAAAGTTGGTGATTGGGTCCTGTTTCAATCACTCGACCGAATCTACAGCTACAACACCTTGGATGGATCCTTTCGTATAATAGATTCTGAAACCACGAGGGCCCAGATTTTCAATGTAGACAATGAAGTGTATTTTCAAAAACCCAATGAAGGTATTTTTAAGATTGAAAATGGAAACCCTGTGTTAGTCTCCAAGGATTCCATCTTTGCGGATCGCATTGTCCTCGCCATTTGGAAGATTGATAAGAAGCTCCTGTTTATTTTCGAAAAAGGGGGATTCTGTTTTTTGGAGGAAGACGGACCCAAAAAATGGAATATTCAGGCTGACAAGGAATTGGAAAAGGTGACCTTGTTCAGTAGCATTCAATTGAGCGATGGTAGTTTTGCTTTGGGCACCATATCCAACGGTGTATATCACATCGGTCGCGACGGGTCGGTAATAAACAAAATCAATAAGGAAAAAGGGCTCCACAATAATACCATATTGTCTTTATTCGAAGACATTGACCACAACCTTTGGCTCGGTTTGGACAATGGACTGAGTGTTATAAACTACAACTCCCAATTCAAGGAGTTCAATGATTTAAAAGGTGAAGTAGGAAATGTATATGCCGCTAAGATTTTTAATGGACTATTTTACATAGGGACAAATCAGGGCCTTTTTTATAAAGAGGCCGATAGTCAGGATTCGTTTACTTTGATCAATGGCACACAAGGCCAGGTATGGTGTCTTGTTGAACAGGACCATGCTTTGTTCTGCGGGCATAATAGAGGCACCTTTTTAGTAAAAAATAAGACTGCGGAATTAATTTCAGATTTCCCAGGAACTTGGGATATTAAAAATATCGAAGCAAACAACAGCTTATTGTTACAGGGCAACTATGAAGGGTTGAGTATACTCGAAAAGACCAATGGCCAATGGTCTTTTCGAAACAAAATAAAAGGGTTTGATTTTTCCAGTCGTTTTTTCGAGTTTACCGATGACCTTGAAATAATCGTAAACAATGAATATAAGGGTATATATAAAATAACCGTTGACCCTACCTTCAATACCATCATTAATGCAAATAATAAACCTGCCAATGGTTTTGGATCGAGTATGGTTACCTATGACGATAAGGTACTCTATTCCCAAAATTCGAACCAACATATCTTAATGTACACTAAGGATCAACATAATTTCGTTGTCGATTCGGTCCTTACGAACATATTTTATGGCAAGGATAACGACCTTCAAGGTATATTGATACCCGATTATGACACAAATAAACTTTGGGGATTCAGCGATAATAATATCATATATACCACCCCTGGCAAATTCAGTGACACCCCGGAAACCATAAAAATTTCAATTCCCAGGAATTTCAGAAGAAGTATGGGTAATTCCGGTTTTGAATATATAACCCATTTAAAGGACAACACTTTTCTGATAGGGGGTTCTGACGGATACACAACACTCAATTTGGACAAAATAAAATCCCAAACCCATACCATCCAAATTACAGAGGCCTATAATGAATTTCGGAATGCCCCCAAAGTGGGGATTGTATTGGATAAGGAAGCCGAACTTCATTCGAGGGAAAACAACATTGGCTTCTCGTTCAGTGTTCCCAATTACGATAAATATGCCGAAGTAATTTATCAGTACAAACTTGATGGATTGGACACGGGATGGAGCGATTGGTTTTCCACTCCGAACATTTCTTTTGAAAATTTAAGTTTTGGCGAATACACCTTTAAGGTCAAGGCTAAAATAGGCGATCAGGAATCCCGGAATACAGCAAGCTTCAAATTCATCATCAATAGGCCTTGGTACTATTCCAATGTCGCCATAGCATGCTACATTCTTATTATAGCCCTAATTTCCTTTATAATACATAAACTATACAAGTCGTACTACAGGAGACAACACAAAAGGTTATTAAAGGAGAACACCAAAAAATTAAAGCGTAAAAAATTAAAGGCCCAAAGAAAGATCGTTGAAATAAAGAATGAACAATTACGTCAGGATATTGCCAATAAAAACCGGGAACTGGCCATTTCAACCATGAGCATAATCAAAAAGAATGAGTTCTTAAGTGCCATACGAGATCAGTTAAAGGAAAATGCGGACAACCCTAAAATAAAATCGGTCATAAGAACCATAAATCAGAATATCAATAATGTTGATGATTGGACCTTTTTCGAAGAAGCCTTCAATAATGCGGACAAGGATTTCTTAAAAAGGATAAAAAAATTACATCCAGACCTTACCCCCAATGATTTGAAGCTTTGTGCTTATTTAAGGCTAAATCTGTCTTCAAAGGAAATAGCCCCATTACTCAATATTTCGGTTCGAAGTGTAGAAGTCAAGCGCTACAGACTTCGAAAAAAGATGCAACTTCAGCACGAATCCGGTCTAACGGACTACATCCTAAATCTGTAATCCACACAGGAGGGTACTTCATCACCTCAACATTACCTATACAAAAACGATTTCGTAGCGCATTAAGCGTTATTTCAACAACTTCCAATTCCTTGTAAATCCACATAACCTACAAGGCAAACAACTGCGAATAATCAAATTTATGTCCTTTTTTTTGGGATGTATGTTTTTTGTTGTGGTGTTTTCTAAGGAATCCTTAACCCTCCCTGTTAAATTTACCTTAACGAAAAGTAATCAAAAATGAAATGCGCATAACGACGATCCCATGGCAAAAGGAAACCTTGTTTATGCGAATTCCATCTGAAAAATTAAAAACTAACTAAAATTAACAGATGAAGTCAAAAATTTTATTTCTCACATTGTTTTGGGTAACATCGTTTACATTCGGTCAAACGACCAATGTGTCCGGTACCGTTTCAGATTCGGGCAATATGCCTATTCCGGGCGTAAATGTTATCGTGAAAAACACGACAAAGGGAACAGCAACGGATTTTGATGGTATTTTCACCTTAAATGAAGTTCCCGTTAACGCAACCTTGGTTTTTTCCTATTTAGGTTTCCAAACCAAAGAAGTTACAGTTACCAGCAGTAACCAAACCTTTAATGTCATTATGCAAGAAGACACGGAGGCTTTGGAAGAAGTTGTTGTTATCGGATATGGTACTCAAAAGGTGACCAAAGTATCCGGTGCCATTTCCACCGTAAAGTCAGAATCGATTGAAAGACTGAAACCGTTGCGCGTTGAGGAAGCCCTTCAAGGTAGCGCCTCAGGTGTATCGGTTATCCAAAGTGGTTCCCCAGGAAGCAAACCAACCGTATTGGTTCGTGGTATTCCTTCATTTACAGGAACAGACCCCGTAGTTATTATCGATGGTGTTCCCCAGAGTTTAGACGATTTAAATTCCATCAACTCGGCAGACATCCAATCATTGAATATATTAAAGGATGCCGCCTCCACAGCCATTTACGGTGTAAAAGGGGGGAACGGTGTTATTGTGGTCACCACCAAAAGTGGTAGAAAGAATGAGAAGGCAGAATTCAGTTTCAACACGTATTCAGGCTTTCAATCCGTAATCAAAAAAATAGGTGTTTTAAATGCTTCGGAATACGCTGGCATGATCAATGAAGGTAGCGTAACCGCAGGAGGGGATTTGATATTTCCCAACATCTCCGCTTTAGGCCAGGGTACTGATTGGCAGGATGAAGTCTTCAAAGATGCTTCCGTAACCTCCTATTCCCTATCTGCAAGAGGTGGTTCGGAAAGTATAGGCTATTTCTTGTCCACAGGTTATCTAAGCCAAGGTGGTATTGTAGGTGGTAATGATAAATCCAATTTCAATAGATTGAATTTCACGGCAAACGTGGATGTTCAATTAACGCCAAAATTGAAATTCATTCTTAATTCCAGTTACGCCAATATCAAAAGTCAAACTGTAGCTGAGAACTCTTTCAACTCCATTATTGGCAACGCATTGAACTTCGACCCTACGGTATCTGTTTACAATACCGATCCCAACGACTATGCCTCTTATGGGTACAGCAATCTATTGTTATCGGAAATATTCAATCCAGTACAAAGATTGGAAGACACCCATAATGAAAGTAATGGGGATAAATTATACGGTAAATTGGAGTTGCAATATGACATCCTGGATAACCTTAAGATAACCTCCCGTTTTGGTTATACCAAATGGGATCAGGTTAGTAAAAGTTTCACCCCTTTGGCCTACTATGGTCCGAACAACGTATCTAGTGATTATTACGCAGACGGTACGGTAAAAACGCAGGAAGTGGACAATGGTGACGGCACAACCTCAACCATTCCCTCATTCCACAATAGTGTTACGGAAAGCACGGTATCCAACTTCAGTTACACCTTTGAGACCTTTGCGAGCTATAACTTCACCCTAAATGAAAAGCACAATTTTGATGCTGTATTGGGTATTTCCAGAAGTAAATCAACAGGATATGGCTTTGGCACCACAAGACAGGATGTTAGGGACAACGCTTGGGAGTGGGCAGACATAAGTGCTGCTACCGGGGTGAATACCGAATTGAATACCGATGCTTACACAGGTTATAGTTATCAAGACCTTGAACGCAGGAATGTATCTTACTTCAGTAGGATCAACTACGATTATCAAGGCAAATATTTAGCATCATTCTCTGCCCGTCGCGATGGTTCCATTGCTTTTGGTAACGACAACAAATTCGCAAATTTCTACGCGGGTTCTTTGGGTTGGGTCGTAACCAATGAGAGCTTCTTCAATTCCGAAGCCATTGATTTCTTGAAAATCAGGGGAAGTTACGGTACCGTAGGTAACGAAAACGTAGACCCTCAATATGTTAAAATCACTATAGGAGGTCCAAGTTATAATTCCACAGCGAATAGCAATGGATATACCTTCGGAACGGAATTCGTTTCTGGTGCCACGGTAAACTCTTTTGAAAACCCCACCTTGAGTTGGGAAGAACAGACCCAATACAACATTGGCTTCGATGCTAACTTATTCAAGGATATTTCCATAACCGCGGATTACTTTAATAAATCCGTAGACGGATTATTGTTCACAGATGCGCCCCCATTATATGCCGGTACATCAGAACCTGTAACATCGAATATAGGTAGTACCGAAAGTAAGGGTATCGACTTTACCGTGGGATATAGCAACAACGGGGCTCAAGATTTTAAATTCAATACCTCCCTGACTTTTACAACTTCCAAGAACGAAGTTACCGAGACCAATAGCGACGGAACGGCATTTGTATCAGGAGGCTCCTATTTCAATGGACAAAGTCACAATATAACACGTTTTGAAAAAGGCTATACCCCTGGATATTTTTATGGGTATAAAACCGATGGGTTATTCCAAAATCAAGCCGAAATCGATGCCCATGCCACCCAAGACGGTGCGCAACCCGGGGATATTCGTTTTGTCGACTACAATAACGATGGGATCATTGATGACGATGACAAAACAAAAATCGGTGATCCATTCCCTGAATTCACTTTAGGTTGGAATGTAGGTTTCAACTATAAAAACTTCGATTTAAGTATGTTCACTTATGCCTCAGTAGGAAATGATATATATAGGGCTTACGAACGTAATGCACAATATTCGAACAAATTTAGGAATATATTAGATCGATGGACCGGTGAAGGCACTACCAACGATGCAACTACCCCAAGGTATACATTTGCCGACACCAACAGTAACATCAGACCTTCCGATAGATATGTTGAGGATGGAAGCTTTATAAAAATAAAGAGTTTGATTTTGGGATATACCCTACCGGAATCATCAAATAACTTTTTCAGCAAAATACGCATCTATGCACAAGCCAAGAACCTCTTGACCTTGACTGATTATACAGGTTATGATCCTGAAATATCGGACAACTCAGATAACTCGGGTATTTTGGAAACCGGAGTTGACAGAGGCGCCTATCCACAAGCTAGAACTATCTTACTCGGTTTGGATCTTAAATTTTAACATCGAAATAATATCAGTATGAAAAATATAAAAAACAGTATAAGCCTAATCATCATACTTACGACCTTCGTCGGTTGTTCAGACGTGGTTGAATTTGACCCACATGATGAATACGAAGTAACTGAGGTGGACTATCTACAGACTGCGTCCGACTACGAAACTATGGCCGTAAGTTGCTATACACCCACACAATGGCTCAACCAATTGGTGGTTATTGGCGATATCGCATCGGACAATGCCGTGGCAGGTGGTGAAAACGCATCCGATGTTGTTGCCTTACAGCAAATAGATGACCATGCCATATTAACCAATAACAGCACCCTTGAGGATTTATGGAAATCAGCTTACGAGGGTGTCAACAGAACCAATTACCTTATCAGCTATAAAGATGTTAACCTACTAGGCGAAATCGTTGAATTCGATGGAAAGGAAGCACTGTATGGCGAAGTTTATTTCTTAAGGGCCTATTACTATTTCAACTTGGTGAAAATGTTCGGGGACGTGGTGCTCTTTACCGACCATAAGCTGGGCCTATCGGATTTTGGTACTTTACAAAGGTCCCCCAAAGAGGATGTTTACGCACAAATCGAAATAGACCTCCTTGACGCTATCAGTGTTCTACCAACAACACAATCGCAACAAGGAAGGATTACGAAATATGCGGCCCAAGCTTTGTTGGGTAAGGTGTATCTGTATCAAGAGAAATTCTCGGAGGCAGCTGCAATGCTAGAGAATGTGGTAAACGGGCCTTTTAGCTTAGTGTCCAATTTTGATGACATCTTTTTATTGGAAGGTGAAAACGGACCGGAATCGGTATACGAAGTACAATATTCAAACGGACAACCTTATTACAACTGGGGTGGCCAAACAAGGGGTCAAGGTAATTATGCCGTACAACAATGCGGTGTAAGAGGTTTGAATGGAACAGCAGAGATGCCCTACAACTCGGGCTGGAGCACGAATCTGCCAACCCAAGACCTTGCTGCTGCTTATGAAGAAGGGGACCAAAGAAAAAATGCTACGGTTTTCGATGTGGAAGCATATGCCAATGACAATCCTAGTTTAAACGTAACCTATCAGGTAGCTCCCTATAAAAATACTGATTTGTACAACAAAAAGTATTTACCTCGAAAAGGACAAACCAGCGGACAGGTAGAGTTGAATTACGAAAACAACCACCGCATAATTCGCTATTCCGAAGTTTTATTAATGGCTGCAGAAGCAAATTTGAGATCGGCCACACCTAATGTGCCAAAAGCACAAGGCTACTTGGACCAAGTACGCGATAGGGCCTTTGGCGATACAGACCATAGGGTTACTGCCACAGTCGATGCGATTTGGAACGAAAGACGTTTGGAGTTGGCTATGGAAGGGGATCGATTCTTTGATCTAGTAAGAACGGGACAAGCTGCTTCGGTCTTAGGAAGCGGATATAATTCAGCTACCAACGGACTTTTCCCCATTCCACAGAATGAAATTGAAATTTCCAATCTTACCCAAAACGATGGTTACTAATAACAAAAAGACTTTAAAATGAAAACATTAAAATATATTTTAAGTGCTATTGTCCTTTTGACCACCTTTTGGGGTTGCGAGGAGGATAACTTTGACAATCTCGATTTTGTTGGGTCGGCGGTGGCCCCCACCAATGTTTCTGCATTATTCGGTGCTACCCAAGACAATACGGGACTCGTGACGATAACCCCGAATGGTGAAGGCGCGGTTTCCTATTCCATTTATTATGGCGATGACACCCCTGAGGCCGAGACGGTTTCACAAGGGGAAAGTACAACCCACACATATGCCGAAGGTTCTTATACAGTAAAGATTATTGCTTATGGTGTCACAGGCAAATCTTCAGAAACCACCTTGCCTTTAGAAGTATCGTTCAACGCCCCTGAAAATTTAGAGGTCACCATTGCCAATGACGAAGCGGTATCAAAACAAGTGAACGTTACTGCAAATGCCGATTATGCCATTTCCTTTGATGTCTATTTTGGGGAAGAAGGTAATGACGATCCTGTTTCCGGTAATATAGGTGAAACGGTTTCTTATATATATGCCGAACCTGGCACCTACACCATAAGGGTGGTTGCAAAAGGCGGTGCCATTGAAACTACCGAATATACACAGGAATTTGAAGCAGTGGCCATAGTACAACCCATAGCATCGGCCGCTACGCCACCAACAAGAAATGAGGTTGATGTGATATCTATTTATTCCTCAAAATACACCAACATCACGGATGTGAATTACAATCCCGATTGGGGGCAATCAGGTCAAGGAAGTGGTTATGCGGAGTTCGACCTGAATGGAGATACCATGTTACAATACATTAACCTGAGCTATCAGGGCATTCAATTTTCAGCAGCAGAGGATCTTACCTCCATGGAATACTTACATATGGATGTTTGGACCGCGGATGTTGAAACCTTGGAAACCTCGTTGATCAGCTTAACCAATGGTGAAAATCCAGTGGTTTCAGAATTAACCGCCGATCAATGGACAAGTATCGATATTCCTATTTCCGCTTTTACAGACCAAGGTTTAACCGTGGCCGATATTCATCAACTTAAATTTGTAGGCACCCCTTGGGCTGGAGGAACAGTCTTTATTGACAACCTATATTTCTATAGAGCATCGACGGCTCAGATAGATGGCTCACTTCCTATAAATTTTGAATCCGCCTATTTACTGAGCTCTTTCGACGGAGGCGTTATTTCGACAGTCCAAAATCCAGATACTTCTGGAAACCCATCCGCTACGGTTTTGGAATTGGTTAAAGGTGACGGTCAAACTTGGGCAGGATCAAAAATAACCGTAGAAGATCCGTACGATGTATCTGAGAACACTGTAGTTACTATGAAAGTATGGTCACCACGGGCAGGATTGAATGTATTGATGAAATTCGAGGATGCCGCTGCTTGGCCAGACACTTCGGCTACAGATGAAATTACCGTCGCTACCACTGTTGCCAATGCTTGGGAAGAACTATCGTTTACCGTTACAGGAGTTGATTCCAGTCTTGATTATTATAATTTGGTATTGATAATGGATAATGGAACCGTAGGTGATGGTTCAAATGATTATACAATCTATGTTGATGACATTTCAATTGCCTCATTCTTGGATTTTGAAGAAGATTATTCCATGAGTTCTTTTGATGGTGGAGCTATGGCTACAGTTGAAAATCCAGATACCTCTGGCAATACTTCCGCTACGGTAGCACAGTTGGTCAAAGGTGCTGGTCAAACTTGGGCAGGATCTAAAATAACCGTAGAAGAACCTTTCGATATCGAGGAAGGCACCACGATCAAGATCAAGGTATGGTCACCACGGGCAGGATTGAATTTATTGATGAAATTCGAGGATGCCGCTGCTTGGCCAGACACTTCGGCTACAGATGAAATTGCCGTCGCTACCACAGTTGCCAATACTTGGGAAGAACTAACGTATACCATTACGGGTGTTGATTCCAGTCTAGAATATTACAATTTGGTATTGATCATGGATAATGGAACAGTTGGTGATGGATCAAGCGATTATACCATCTACGTTGATGATATTTCACAAAACTAATAAGTCTAAATAATTAAATGAACTTATGAAAAATTCTAAAATATTATTTAAAACCATCTTCTTGGCACTGACGACCCTCTTGGTTTCGTGCGAAGAAAAAGAGTATGAATTCGGGGATATTATCGCTCCATCGAATTTGGACATCAATTCTGTAATTGTAGGTCAGGATACGGAAAACCCTTATGGGGATGGTTCTGGTGCCGTAAATTTCACAGCATCGGCAGCGGACGCCCTAACCTATAAATATATTTATAATGGCAAGGAAGAAATGGCACCTACGGGGGAATTGACCATTGACTTCTCCACTACAGGTATAAATAATTACAATGTAACCGTTCAAGCCTTTGGCAAAGCGGGCGTTAGTACTACGGAAACTATCGAAGTGGAAGTATTAGCCCTTTATTCCGCTCCCGACGACCTATTGGAGATGTTATATGGTGATGGGGAAAAGACCTGGAGGGTTAAAGCTGAGTCCGTAGGTCATTTCGGCGTAGGTCCCGCAGACGGTACTTCACCTGACTGGTGGGCTGCTCCAGCTTATGATAAATCCGGCCTCGGGGCATATGACGATAGAATAACATTTAAGTCCGACGGCACGGTTACCTATACAACCAATGGTACAATGTATGGCCAAGCCGCTGCTTTGGATGCGGATTATGGAATATCATGGGAAGCCAATTCAAATAGCGAATATGAAAATTATCCCGTTGATGAATTTTCGGATACTTGGTCGTTAACCGCTCCCGAGGGTCAAGAAACCTTGAATTTTGATGGCAATGGTTTCCATGGCTTCTATGTGGGTGGCGATCATAGCTACGCCATTCTTGAACGCACGGATACTGAAATGACGATAAAAACTATTGGCGCAGATGGCCTAGGCTGGTTTGGCATTTTAACCTCCGAGGATGAACCATCGACCGAAGAGGCTTCCGTTGATGTAACGTATTCCAATTTAATTTGGTCTGATGAGTTCGATACCGATGGGGCTCCGGATACTACCAAATGGACCTATGATATTGGAACAGGTTCCAATGGATGGGGCAATAATGAATCCCAATATTACACCAATAGAGTCGATAACGTAACCATATCCGAGGGTACCTTAAAGATTACGGCCAAAAAGGAAAGTTACGAAGGGTCTGAATATACCTCTGCTAGAATGAAAACCCAAGACTTGTTTGAGTTTACCCATGGTAGGGTCGATGTTCGAGCAAAATTACCAGCAGGGGGCGGAACATGGCCTGCCCTTTGGATGTTGGGAGCGAATTTTGAAACCGTAAACTGGCCAGCTTGTGGGGAGATAGATATTATGGAGCATGTGGGTAACGACGAAGGCACCGTGCATGGTTCCATTCACAATGCTTCAAGTTCCGGTGCTACTGTAAATACCGGTGAAACAACAGTAAGCGATGCTACTTCCGAATTTCATGTTTATTCGGTAAACTGGTCAGAAGATGAGATTTCATTCTTAGTAGATGATGAGATTTTCTATACCTACAGCCCAGACCCAAAAGATGGGGATACTTGGCCATTTGACACCGACCAGTTCATTATCATGAATGTTGCCATGGGTGGCAACTTCGGAGGAGCCATAGATGCATCCTTTACAGAAGCAACGATGGAGGTTGATTACGTAAGGGTTTATCAATAAGGGTAAGATTAGTTTTTGTTTAGGCTATAACAAAGGTTAGTGCAACAGCTAACCTTTGTTATCACAGACATCCATTATAAAGGAATATACCATTGACAACAATAATAAGCTTGAAAGAAAGACCTTTATATATGCCATTTATCAAAACCCAAGAAACAACTCCTGTTTTACTATTTTATTGAAATTAATCTTAACCATGATTATAATGGGACACTTAAAAATTTGGAATGTTTTATCAAGCGCAACGGCATTGTTAATACTACCCCTACTATTGGCCAACTGTACGACCAAGGGCAAAGGGAATCCGGAAGACAAAATAATCGTCACATCCAATACTCCCAAAAATGTTCACGTCAAGAAAATGAAGGGCGTTATCTATACCACCGCCCATAAGACCCAACTTAAACTTAGCAAGACCGGGGAATTGGATTTTATCAAAAAAAAACAGCCCTTGGAAACTGAAATCGATATTTTCGTAAACCCGAACAAACAATTCCAATCATTAGTGGGTATAGGTGCGGCATTGACCGATGCCGCTGCAGAAACTTTTTATAAACTTTCGAAAGATAACCAAGAAAAATTCCTGGAAGCCTATTTCGATAAGGACAAAGGTATCGGTTACACCTTGGGAAGAACCATTATACATAGTTGTGATTTCTCCTCGGGTAGTTATACCTACGTTGAAGAGGGTGATACCGAACTGAATACGTTCAATATAGACCATGATCGTAAATATCGCTTGCCTTTTACAAAAAAGGCCATTACCGCTGCTGGGGGGACATTGACCATGTATGCGAGTCCCTGGAGTCCACCCGCATTTATGAAAACCAATAACAACATGTTACAGGGCGGTAAACTAAAACCTGAATTTTATCAATCTTGGGCCAATTATTATGTGAAGTTCATCGAGGCATACGAGGCGGAAGGTATTCCTATCTGGGGGTTGACCATCCAAAATGAGCCCATGGCCGTTCAGCGATGGGAATCCTGCATTTATACGGCAGAGGAAGAACGCGATTTTTTAAAGAATTACCTAGGCCCTACCTTGGAGAAAGCCACTATGGGTGACAAAAATATCATCGTTTGGGATCACAACAGGGACCTGCTTTTCCAAAGGGCAAGTATTATCCTGGATGACCCTGATGCCGCAAAATATGTATGGGGCACCGGTTTTCATTGGTATGAGGATTGGAAAGACGGTATTCCCATGTTCGATAATGTCCAAAGGGTACATGAGGCCTATCCCGATAAAAATCCAATATTCACGGAAGGATGTAACGAAGCATTTGACTTTGACAAAATAGAGGAACCTAGACTTGCAGAACGTTACGGCAGGGCTATGATCAATGACTTCAACAACGGCACGGTGGCCTGGACGGATTGGAATATCCTCTTGGATGAAACCGGGGGGCCAAACCATGTAGGCAACCTATGTTTTGCCCCGGTTCATGGAAATACCAAGACAGGGGACCTACTGTTTACGAATTCCTATTACTATATTGGTCATTTCTCCAAGTTCATCCGGCCCGGCGCAAAAAGAATCAGTAGTGTTTCCTCCTCAAACAGCTTACTGTCTACCGCATTCATCAATAAGGATGGCAGTATTGCCATAGTAGCCATGAATCAGAGTGATAAGACATTGCAGTATAGTATCACCATAGCTGAAAACAAGGCCGATATCGACCTTCCAGCCCATGGCATTCAGACCATCCTATTATCCGAAGAAAAGACTTAAATTAGAGAAGAAAAGCGATTGTAATCAGAATCAATTAACCACTAAAATACCATTACCATGCAAAAAGCCGATCCCGTTGTAAAAATGAATAATACTTATACCATTCTTATAAGTCTCATTGTGGCCTTAGGAGGTTTTTTATTGGGTTTTGACAGCGCCGTTATTTCGGGTGCTGTCAAGGGAATAACGGTTTATTTTGAGATGACCGAATTGATGTTGGGTTTTGCAGTAGGCTGTGTGGTTTTCGGTGCGATGGCCGGAAACATCGTGGCAGGCCCTATGGCTGATAAATTCGGCAGAAAGAAAGTACTTATTGTTGTTGCCGCTCTTTTTACCATCTCGGCAACATGGTCGGCCATGGCCACTGGATATACCGAATTCATTATTGCCAGGATTATCGGTGGCATCGGTATTGGAGGTGCCATTTTAATTGCCCCGATTTATATTGCTGAAATCGCCCCGCCCAAATTAAGGGGCAGTTTGGTATCCTTCAATCAATTGAATATTGTAATTGGGATATCAGTGGCCTATTTTTCCAATTATTTTTTGGTGAATCTGGAAGGGGAAAGTTGGAGATGGATGTTAGGGGTCGAAGCCATTCCCGCACTTATTTACTTCCTATCCCTATGGACCGTACCCCGCAGTCCACGATGGTTGATCCTAAAATTGAACAAAGTGGAATTGGCGCAAAAAACATTACAAAAAATCGGTGGTGATGCCTATGCCGAAGGAACCATTGCCGAAATTCAACGGGGTATTGACAAAAAAGAGGAAAAAGGCAAGCTTTCGGATATTTTCAAAAGTAAGTATGCAACCATAATGATCATTGCCTTGGGTATTGCGTTCTTTCAACAAATAACAGGGATTAATGCCGTATTTTATTATGCGCCAACCATCTTTGAACAGGCTGGTGGCAGTACGGATTCATCCTTTCTTCAGGCCATTGTGGTAGGACTCACCAATCTGGTGTTCACCTTGGTGGCCATATGGCTGATTGACAGACTCGGTAGAAAGCCCCTATTGTTGATTGGAACATCCTTTATGACCATAGCCCTAATTATGGCTGCTATGGCCTTTAATAATGCAACCTATGATTTTAGTGAAACCACTTTGTCGAAAATCGGGGATACCCAAATAAAAAATGCCTTGATCGATTTGGAAGGAAAATCCTTTAACAGCCAAGCCGCACTATTTGCCGAAATTGAACCGAAGTTGAATCAAGAACAATTCTTGGACTTCAAACGAAACCAGATTACCAATTTTATCCAAATCAATGCGACCTTGGTATTAATTGCCATTCTACTTTATGTGGCCTCATTCGCTATTTCATTGGGCCCTGTTATGTGGACATTGCTTTCTGAGATATTCCCCAATAAAATAAAGGGGATTGCCATATCGGTAGTTGGCTTTTTCAATTCCTTGGTCAGTTTTTCGGTCACCCAGGTATTTCCATGGGAACTTTCATCCCTTGGGCCCACAGCCACATTCGGTATTTATGCGCTCTTATCGTTCTGCGCCATACTCTTTGTGTACAAATTTGTCATTGAGACCAAAGGGAAAACCTTAGAAGAGGTAGAAGAATTATTAATTAGAAAATAAACATAAAATGAAGCATATATTGATCCTATTCTCCTTTTTGGTGCTTTTCTCCTGCAAAGAGAACACGGGCAACAAGCAAGTAGAAAGCGAGTCCGAAAAACCAAATGGTCCCGCAAAAGTGGAAATACAGAACAAGGACGGTAAATACAGATTACTGGTCAATAACAAGGAATTCTATATTAAAGGTGCAGGATTGGAATTTGGCAATATTGAAGCATTGGCCCAGCACAACGGCAATTCCTTTAGGACATGGCGTACCGACAACGGGGAAAGACCTGCTTTGGAAATATTGGATGAAGCCCAAAAAAATGGCCTTATGGTTTCCATGGGTATAGAGGTAGGAAGGGAACGCCATGGTTTTGACTACAATGATTCGGTCGCTGTAAAAAATCAGTTGGAAGATATCAAAAAACAAGTACTTGGCTTAAAGGACCATCCTGCCCTTTTGATTTGGGGTATCGGTAATGAATTGAATCTCCATTACACCAATCCGAAAGTATGGGATGCCGTGAACGACATTTCCAAAATGATCCACGAAGTGGACCCCAACCATTTGACCACCACAAGTTTGGCCGGAATTTCCCAAAAGGAAGTCACCTTAATCAAAGAAAAATGTCCCGATTTGGATATCCTTTCGGTTCAAATGTACGGTGACCTTCCCGACCTTCCGAATTTGGTAAGGGAATTTGGTTGGACCGGTCCTTATATGGTCACCGAATGGGGGGCTACCGGCCATTGGGAAGTACCCAAAACAAAATGGGGAGCCCCCATCGAGGACAACAGCACGGTAAAAGCAGCGAATTACCTTAAACGTTACAAAGGGGGCATCGAAGCCGATTCCCTACAATGCATCGGATCTTATGTGTTCTTATGGGGCAACAAACAAGAACGCACCCCAACTTGGTATGGTATTTTTCTTGAGGATGGAAAGGAAACCGAATCTGTTGATGTAATGCATTATATCTGGAATGGCACTTGGCCAGCAAATAGAACACCGCAGATCGTATCCTATTCCATAGATAATAAAACCGCTCTTGACAATGTTATCCTTAAACCCAATCAAGTAGCCCATGCCAAGGTTGAGATCAAGGATTTTGAGAATGACCCGATTACCTATAAGTGGGAGATTTTACCAGAGAGCACCGACCTAAAGGACGGAGGCGATCATGAAGAACGTCCTAAGGCCGTTACTTTGGATAGTATCGGGAATAGCCCAGGAAAACTTTCATTCAAAGCCCCGAAAAAAGGACATTATAGGCTATTTATTTATGCCAATGATGGACAAAACCATTCGGCTACCGCCAATATCCCTTTTATGGTAGACTAACAAACACAATCTTTTGAATAGGGAAACCTCAATAAATTAAAGAATAACACCTTTTATCAGGGTTTCCCCTTTTATCAAATCAAAACGCAACCTAGACCATGACCATCGATCATTTATACATTGGCAACAACATATCCGCTATAAAGGAATTGAACGTAGAAGGTGAATTCGTCCAAATCGATAATGAAAGCTTTTATAAAATATCGAATAGCAATGCTATGAGACCTTTTTTCATGAGTATTGTCAGCGATTCCAACCATTGGATGTTCCTATCGAGCAACGGAGGCCTAACCGCTGGTCGTAAGAATAGCGATAATGCACTTTTCCCTTACTATACCGATGATAAGATTACTGAGTTTGCAGAATCAACAGGTAGCAAGACCATCCTTCTCGTAAAATCAAAGGGGAAGACCTTTCTCTGGGAGCCCTTCGCCGAGAGATATTCCAACATTTATGATATCACTCGAAACCTCTACAAAAACAGCTACGGCAACAAGGTGATCTTTGAGGAAACCCATAACGACCTTGGTCTTACTTTTCAATACCAATGGAACTCGAGCAACGAATTCGGTTTTGTGAAAAAATCGAAAATCCTCAACCAAACAGACCATAAGGTTGAAGTTTCCGTGCTGGATGGCATTCAGAATATCATGCCATACGGCGTACCCGAAGCCATGCAAAACACACGCAGCAATTTGGTCGATGCCTATAAGAAAAGTGAACTGGAAGTCGATACAGGTATGGGTATATATGCCTTAAGTGCTATAATCGTTGATAAGGCCGAACCAAGTGAAGCTTTAAAATCGAACATCGCTTGGTCCCTCGGAATCGATGTTGACACCTATTTACTATCATCCAAACAACTGGAAGCCTTTAGACGCGGAAAAAACATAACATCCGAAATCAACATCCGGGCAGAGAAAGGAGCCTATTTTATTAAATCAGACATTTCCCTGAATTCAAAATCGGAAAAAAATTGGATGATCATTGCTGATGTAAACCAAACCATATCCGCGATAAACCTATTATCGGAAAGGATTCATAAAGAAGGAAATCTTATTGAATCCATTGAAAAGGATATCGCCAATGGAACAAGGCAATTGATCGATCTTACCATAGCTGCCGATGGTTTACAACTCACAGCGGACAGATTGATCAATACAAGGCATTTTTCCAATACCCTTTTCAATATTATGCGTGGTGGGATTTTTGACCATAATTACCAAATTGAAAAATCGGATTTTATCCCATACATTGAAAAAGCCAACAAGCAGGTAGCTAAAGAGCATAAAGATTTACTTGATGATTTACCTGGTATTTTTTCTTTATCCACCGTAAAGGAAATGGCAGGACAAAGTGATGATAGCGACTTTAAAAGACTTTGTTTTGAATACTTACCCCTAAAATTCAGTAGAAGACATGGGGACCCAAGTCGCCCTTGGAACAAGTTTTCCATAAATACCAAAAGTGAATTGGACGGCTCCAAAATCCTGGATTACCAAGGTAATTGGAGGGATATTTTTCAAAATTGGGAGGCATTGGCCCACTCCTATCCTGAGTTTATAGAGCATATGATCCATAAATTCCTTAACGCCACTACCTTTGAAGGGTACAATCCCTATCGTGTAACCAAAGACGGATTTGACTGGGAGGTCATAGAAGAAAACGACCCTTGGTCCTTTATAGGGTATTGGGGTGATCATCAGATTATTTATCTTCTAAGGTTTTTGGAGTTTATAGAAAACCACAAACCGAATAAACTAGCGAGTTATTTTAATCAGGAATTATTCGTTTACGCCAATGTTCCTTATAAAATAAAGAGCTATGCCGATACGCTCGAGAATCCCAAAGACACTATTGGGTTCGATGCCCCTTTGGATCTCAAATTGGTAGAAAGAAAAAACAAGTTGGGTGCCGATGGTGCCTTACTGACTATCGATGATAAAGGTATTTATCATGTGAATCTGATTGAAAAACTACTGGCCACCGTCCTGTCCAAAGTGTCGAATTTCATTCCCGAAGGCGGAATTTGGCTAAATACACAACGGCCCGAATGGAATGATGCCAATAATGCCCTGGTCGGTAATGGCGTGTCAATGGTTACGCTCTACTATCTAAGGCGTTTCGTCAAATTCTTCGGGAAACTGATAGAGGCCTTGCCAGAAGACGCCCCAATCTCTAAAGAACTCAAATTGTTTTTTGACCAAGTGGTCGCAACCTTGGAAACCCACAAGCATATTCTAGTTGGTAAGATTACCGATAGGGACAGAAAACTTGTTCTGGATGGTTTGGGTAATGCAGGTAGCACCTATAGATCTTCGATTTATGCGAACGGTTTTTCGAACCAAAAAGAGATGGTTTCCAAAACAGAATTGGCATCCTTCTTGGCGATTGCCGAAAAATTCTTCGACCATACGATAGAAGCGAATCAAAGAGCTGATAAATTATACCATTCATACAATCTAATGACGATTGTGGATGACAGCGAAATCTCAATTTCCTATTTGAATGAAATGCTCGAAGGGCAGGTTGCCGTTTTAAGTTCTGGTAAATTAAGTCCAAAAGCGGCCCTGGAACTATTGGATGCGTTAAAACAGAGTGCTTTATACCGAGCAGACCAGAATAGTTATATACTCTACCCAAATAAGGAATTAAAACGATTTAAGGACAAAAACAACATCCCCAAGGATTTTATTGCCAAATCGCAACTTGCACAGCAGCTTTTAAAGGGCGGTAATACCCAAATCATTGAAAAGGATATCTTGGGACACTATCATTTCAACGGTAATTTCAATAACGCCAATAGTCTTAAGAAAGCCTTATCTAAGCTGGACACTGATACCTATGGACCACTTGTGGAAAAGGATACGGATTTGCTTTTAGAGGCATTTGAGAATGTCTTTGACCATAAATCGTTCACAGGAAGATCTGGAACATTTTTTGGCTATGAAGGATTAGGCTCTATATATTGGCATATGGTCTCCAAGCTGTTATTGGCGGTTCAGGAAAATTGTCTTACGGCCATCAACGCGAATGAAAATGACGGGGTTATTACAGGATTGAAAAGACATTATTATGAGATCTTTGAAGGGATTGGGGTACACAAATCCCCAGCATTGTACGGGGCATTCCCTACGGACCCCTACTCCCACACCCCTGCTGGAAAAGGTGCCCAACAACCTGGAATGACCGGACAGGTCAAAGAGGATATTTTAAGTAGGTTCGGTGAATTGGGTGCTTTTGTTGTAAAAGGGAAGCTACAGTTTAAACCAAAACTATTGCGAAAAGAAGAGTTTCTAAACACCGACGAAGTTTTCAGGTATGTCACCGTTGATGGGGAACCCAAGGAAATATCCTTATCAGCCGATTCATTGTGTTTTAGCTATTGCCAAATACCAATTGTATATAAACTTATGGACAAGAAGGGATTGGTCGTTTTATTAAAGGATGGGACTTCCAAAAATTACAATGACCTGTATTTGGATAAGGATTTAAGTCGCAAGGTGTTTAAACGGGAGGGTACGATTGAACAAATTATCGTGCATGTTCCAAAGGAGTGAGAATATCATTTCCCTTCTTTCTGATAATCCTTATTGAAATACCCGCCCCTATTTTCTTTTTGTTCGAGGGATTGACTGATGATCACATGGGCAACGTTAACCATATTCCTTAGTTCACAAAGCGTTGTGGTGATTTTGGATTCCTTATACAATTCCTCAACTTCCCTGTAAATCAAATCCAAACGGGCAATGGCCTTATGCAATCTTTTATTGCTACGTACAATTCCGACATAGTTACGCATTAATGCCTGCAATTCCTTCAAATTGTGTTGGATCAAAACATGCTCCTTGGGTATGCTTGTTCCCTCATCATTCCAATCGGGAATATTCAAGGGTCTTGAATCCAAGGTATCCACACTTAGATATTTAAAAATGTTATGGGCATAGACCAAGGCTTCCAAAAGCGAATTGGATGCCAATCTATTGGCCCCATGCAATCCGGTTCTTGAACATTCCCCACAAGCGAATAAATTATCTATGGATGTCTTTCCTTGTTTATCAACTACAATTCCGCCACAAAGGTAATGGGAGGCCGGAACGACCGGGATATAATCCTTCTCGACATCAATATGGTATTCCAGACATTTATCATAGATATTGGGGAAATGTTTTTTGAATGCGACCATGTCTAGATGGGTACAATCAAGAAAAACGTGTGTATCCCCACTTTTTTTCAATTCATTATCGATACATTGGGAAACAATGTCCCTAGACGCCAACTCTGCCCTATCGTCATAATCGGGCATAAACCGATATCCGGCCTTATTACGCAGGTAAGCTCCAAATCCCCTAACAGCCTCAGAAATCAAAAAATAAGACCCTCCTTCCGGATTATATAATGCCGTAGGATGAAATTGAATGAATTCCATATCCTTTATCAAGGCTTTTGCCCTATAGGCCATGGCAATACCGTCACCTGTTGCAATGATAGGATTGGTCGTATGCCCATACACCCGGCCAATACCTCCAGAAGCCAATAAGGTATGGTCTGCCTTTATCGTAAGTATTTCCCCGTTTTTTTGGTTCAACACATAAGCCCCATAACATGAAATACCCTTACTACTTTGTTTTTCCAACTGGTGATCGGTAATTAGATCAATAGCGAAATGGTACGCTAATAATTCAATATTCGGTAATTGATGTACGCGTTTTAAGAGGGCCCGTTCTACTTCATAACCAGTAACATCCTTATGATGTACAACCCGATACTCAGAATGTCCACCTTCCTTGCCCAAATCAAAATCACCTTCCGAATTCAAGTCAAAATTGGCTTCCCATGCAATCAGTTCCTTAAGTCGTTTTGGTCCTTCCTTAACGACCATTTCCACGACATCCTTATCGCATAGTCCATCACCCGCAACCAAGGTATCCTGTATATGTTTTTGAAAGGAATCCTCTTCCATATCCAAGACCACGGCAATCCCACCTTGGGCGTACTTGGTATTTGATTCGTCCTCATCGCCTTTAGTGACAATGATGACATTCCTTTCTGGGTGTTTTTCGGCCATTTTAACCGCGAAGGTAAGTCCGGCAACCCCGGAGCCAATAACTAAATAATTTGTTTTAACCATAATCTTAGGAAAGGTCCAACATTCGTTGAATAGGTATCAGGGCTTTCTCCATTATTTCTTTTGGGACACTTACCTCTGGTGTTTCGTTAAGTAAACAATCGTGAAGTTTCTGAAGGGTATTTACTTTCATATAGGCACATTCACTACAGGCGCAGGTATTGTCCTCCTGTGTTGGTGCCGGAATCAATTCAGCCTCAGGAACCTCTTGTTTCATTTTATGTAAGATACCAACCTCTGTGGCAACAATGAATTTGTTCTTGGGATGCTCTTTGACGAAATTTATCATTCCTGCCGTTGAGCCAATATAGTTGGCCGTTTTTAAAATATGATCTTCAGATTCTGGATGGGCGATGATCAATGCATCTGGATGTTTTTTGAATAACTCCAACAATTTATCCAAACTGAAGGCCTCGTGGACTACGCAGCTACCATCCCATAAGACCATATCCCTACCTGTCTCTTTCTGAATATATTTCCCTAAATTTCTGTCCGGTGCAAAAATAATGGGTTGGTCCTTGGGTAAGGATTCCACTATCTTCAAGGCATTAGAGGAAGTGCATACGATATCGGTCAAGGCCTTGACTTCGGCAGAGCAATTCACATAGGTGATCACGGTATGTCCCGGATGCGCCTTAATGAATTCCCCAAACTGCTCGGGCGGACAAGAGTCTGCCAAAGAACACCCTGCATTGAGGTCGGGCAGTAGTACCTTCTTTTCGGGATTCAGGATTTTTGCGGTTTCTGCCATAAAATGGACACCGGCAAAGACGATGACATCTGCATCGGTTTCAGCCGCTTTCTGCGACAAACCTAAGCTATCACCCACATAATCAGCGATATCCTGAATTTCAGGATATTGGTAATAATGGGCCAAAATTACCGCATTCTTTTCTTTCTTGAGTTTTTCGATTTCTTCCTTAAGGTTCATCACAAGACTTTAAAATACCCACAAATTTAAGTCAATCTGCCCTATAAAAAAATAACATCGATCATTCTTTATCCCAATTGTACTTCAGCATACCAAACAAAAAAGGGGCTTTGAGGCCCCTTTTTAATTCTATATGTAATTCAATACCTTATTTCGCGACGTTAACGGATCGGGTTTCCCGAATCACTGTAACCTTTACTTGACCGGGATAGGTCATATCGGTCTGTATCTTTTGGGATATTTCAAAGGACAATTGTGCCGCCTTATCATCGCTCACCTTTTCACTTTCTACGATTACACGAAGTTCCCTACCGGCCTGTATCGCATAGGCTTTTTGAACACCGTTGAATGCAAAGGCAATTTCTTCCAAGTCTTTAAGCCTTTGTATATACGAATCCAATACCTGGCGTCTCGCACCCGGTCTTGCACCACTTATGGCATCACAAACCTGAATGATGGGAGAAATCAATGTCTTCATTTCAATTTCATCGTGGTGGGCCCCAATGGCATTGCAAACGTCTGGTTTTTCACCATACTTCTCTGCCCATTGCATACCTAATATTGCATGTGGTGTTTCTACCTCAGCCTCGGTATTCGGAACCTTACCTATATCGTGAAGCAGTCCGGCCCTTTTC
Organism: Maribacter aquimaris; assembly: GCF_014596745.1. GTDB lineage: Bacteria > Bacteroidota > Bacteroidia > Flavobacteriales > Flavobacteriaceae > Maribacter_A > Maribacter_A aquimaris. Next base: position 20,013 of record NZ_JABTCF010000008.1, on the reverse strand, counting down.
GCCAATTTAGGATTCAATCCTAATTCTGCCGCCATTACCCCGCAAAGTTTTGCAACCTCCCTAGAGTGTTGCAGAAGGTTTTGGCCATATGAAGAACGGTATTTCATTCTACCTACCGCTTTGATCAATTCGGGATGTAATCCATGGATACCCAAATCGATAATGGTTCGTTTTCCTATTTCTACGATTTCTTGCTCAATTTGTTTTTCGGTCTTACGTACAATTTCCTCAATACGTGCCGGATGGATCCTTCCGTCGGTTACCAATTTGTGTAACGACAATCTCGCTATTTCCCTTCGAACGGAATCAAAACAAGAAAGAATAATGGCTTCCGGTGTATCATCGACAATGATCTCTACCCCAGTTGCGGCCTCAATGGCTCGGATATTCCTACCCTCACGGCCAATGATCCGTCCTTTGACGTCATCAGATTCCAAATTGAAGACGGAAACACAATTTTCCACGGCTTCCTCGGTACCTATTCTCTGAATGGTATTGATGACTATTTTTCTTGCCTCCTGTTGTGCCGTTAGCTTAGCCTCTTCCAGGGTAGTCTGCAAATACGCCATGGCATCGCTTTTCGCGGTCTCTTTCAAAGACTCCATTAACTGGCTTTTAGCATCCTCGGCAGACAGTCCGGAAATAACCTCCAATTGCTGCACCTGATTGTTATGCAGTTTTTCCAATTCACCTTGTTTCTTTTCGAGGAACTCCTCTTTATGCAAAACATCCTTGATCTTACTATCAAGTTGCTCATTGAGTTTTTTGCTCTTTGCCAGCTCATTGCTTACTTGGGATTCCTTATCCCTGGTCCGTTTTTCTGCCTCGGCGATTTTCTTATCCTTATTGATAATTACTTTCTCGTGCTCGGCCTTTAGTTCCAAGAACTTCTCCTTGGCTTGGAAAATTTTGTCTTTCTTTACGTTCTCCCCTTCAATATTTGCTTCTTTAAGGATTGTGCCGGCCTCCTTTTTTGCATTGGCAACGGTCTTTGAAGCTTTTCCTTTTTCTAGGATCTTCGCGACAATGAATCCGATAATAAGTCCTGCTAATCCGACTAATATAAGTGTGGTACTGTCCATAATTTCAAATTTTAATATAAAAAAACCCACATTGGGGAAGTTTTGTACAAACTCCAGAAAACAGGTTTAGGGCTAACAGACTGATCAAGGATCCTTATACGGGTAAGGCCTGCTTTTACAATCTAAACTCACCCTTCTTAAACAAATTAATGTTGAGTTTGTCAAAAGATAATACCAATGTGGGCAGTAACTTAATGTTATTTAAAAGAACTTATTTTATACCAAGCTTTGAGTTCACCAATTCGTTTAATGCTTTTAACCGTTCAGTGGCCTCTTGGTTTCCTTCTGATTGATCTATACCGCGTTGTTCAATTTTAGAGGCAAATTGCAGTGCGCACATGGCAAGCACGTCTTGTTTGTCCCTAACGGCATAGTTCTGTTCAAATTTTTTAGCCAATTGCTCAATATTCTTTGCTGCCTTCCTCAACCCTTCCTCTTGGCTAGGGTCGATTGTCAAAGGGTAAACCCTATCTGCTATGGAAAGTTTAATTTTGAGCCTTTCTGACATTTAATTTAAAACTTATTCGGAAAGTTGGGCTATACAATGGTCCAATTCCCTAATCAATGTATTTATTTTAAGCTTAGCTTCTGTTTTATTTGTATTACTGCCAAGCATCGAATTTGCAAGTTTAAGCGAATTATATTTCTGTTCCCATTCGGACACGGATTTTTCGGTTAAATCTTTTTGGTTTCTGATTGAAACCAATTCCTTTTCCAACGTTTTGTTCATCTGCTGCAACACCTCCAAATGATGTAACAACTTACTGATTTTGTTTTCCAGGGAATCAACAATTTTCACCAATTCACTCATATACAATACTCAATGCGTATTACACAAAGTTAACATAGATATAAGGACTGGGCAATAGTTTTTCAAAATATTCTTTGCGTATAACATTAAATACTGATATTAAGTCCTCTAAAGTATAAAACAATCGTAATTAGATACAGATTTTTTACGGTTCTAGGCGGTTAATTATATTCATCTGTTTAATTTTATCGCTTATTTGCGTTTCCCTCCTATACTTTCATAAAATAAAAGAAAGGTATTTGGGTTTACATTATAGCTACTAAAGAATACTATGGGCAGAACATTTCTTATTTTTCTATTGATTTCATCCATGGGCATATCAGCCCAAGAAACCACTTATCCAAAAGAAGCTTTTAGACCTCCCTTGGACATTCCATTGATCTTGGCAGGCACTTTTGGTGAATTGCGATCGAATCATTTTCATTCCGGAATCGATATCAAGACGCAGCAAAGGGAAGGACTCCCCGTATACGCCATAGGCAATGGCACCATTACCCGCATAAAGGTCTCCTTATGGGGATATGGAAAAGTATTGTATGTGGCACACCCTAACGGGTATACTTCGGTCTATGGCCATTTACAAAAGTTCTCCCCCAAGATCGAGGAGTACATTAAAAAAATACAATACGGGAAGAAATCCTATGAGGTGGAAGTTTTCCCCGAGTACGGGGAAATAAAACTCGAAAAAGGTGAAGTTATAGCCTATAGTGGCAATACGGGAGGTTCATCAGGACCCCATTTGCACTTCGAGATCAGGAGTAGCATATCTGAAAAACCAACAAATCCACTTTTATACGGTTATGAAGTTAGGGATGCCACCAACCCCACTGTGGTCGGACTTTATGGTTATCCCCTATCCAAAAACGCCCAATTAAACCAAAGTAACACAAAATCACAGATCAATTTTACCCGACAAAAAGATGGTTCCTTACTGGCCGATAAGGTAACGGCATTGGGCACCATAGGTTTTGGTTTCGTGGGTTTTGACCGCCAAGATCTGGCGGCCAATAAAAACGGGGTATATTCAGTGCGCCAGGTGGTCAACGGTCAAGTTTATAGCGATTATGATTTTGAATCTTTTTCTTTCTCAGAAACGCGCTACATCAACACCTTGATCGATTATGGACATTTCGGCAAATACCGACAGCGGATACAAAAAAGTTTTAAATCCCCTGGAAACCATTTGAGCATCTACAATAAATTGGTGAACGATGGAAAAATCGTGGTTAAGGAAGGGCTTTCATACACGGTGGAACTATTGATCTATGATTTGGAAGGCAATTTGACAAAATTGGTGATTCCTGTCGAAGGGAAAAACCAGCCGCTCAAAATTGATGAGGAAACACCAAAAACCGATAACTATATCGTTGCCAAACGACCCAACAATTTTGATTTGGGAATAGCAAAAGTCTATTTCCCCGCCAATACCTTCTATGAAGATTTCTATATCGATTTAAGAAAAGGGAGCGACACGGTAATGGTGCACAACAATCGGGTACCGGCCCATAGGAATTTCACCTTAACGTTTGATGTTTCAAAATATTCCGAGGCAGAGCGCAAACAACTCTTTATCGCACGATTGGACAAAAATTCAAGACCTAGTTATACCTCCACCTATAAACGGGGCAATACATTTACAACAAGAACCCGTAATTTAGGCACCTACACCTTGGCAAGGGATACCGTACCCCCCACAATACGCACAAAGAATTTCAAACATAAACAATGGTTGACCAACTATCACTATCTAAGCCTGACCATCGCTGACGACTTAAGTGGTATTGACACCTACTCCGCCACCTTGAACGGCGAGTGGATCTTAATGGAATACGAACCGAAAAAAAACACCATTACCTATAATTTTGATGATCGTATATTGGATAAAAAACAATGCGTTCTTAAAGTCACTGTGACGGATAATGTAGGGAATACGAATACGCACGAGGTCACCTTTTATAGAAAATAAACACTTTGAAGTGCCCTAAAATAGTTTTAATTATCCTTTTCCTATGTCTGTATACAAACATTAGGGCACAAACAGCAACCCTTACGGGTATCGTATTCGACGAAAACAACAACCCTATTCCCCAAGTAAATATCACTTCGACCCTAGGTGGTACTACAACTGATGATACTGGGTTTTATATTTTGCCCATTATTGCTGAAAAAGAAAACCGAATCATCTTTTCCCATATAGGACATAAAAACATTGTTTTGGAACGATTGATCCTAAACAGCAATGAAACCTTTGAATTCCACCCCGTCATGTTTACAGAAATCACCCAGATTGATGGGGTTACCGTTTCTGCAGAAGAAAAGAAGGTTCAAGGCATCAAGAGTATTTCCCCGGAAATGGCCCGTCAAATACCTGGGGCCAATGCTGGGATTGAAAATATTTTGAAACTATTACCCAGTGTTTCATCGAACAATGAACTCAGCACACAGTATTCAGTACGTGGTGGGAATTTTGATGAAAATCTAGTCTACATCAACGAAATAGAAGTATACCGGCCTTTTTTGATCCGTGCCGCCCAACAAGAAGGATTGAGTATTGTGAATAACGACCTGATTCGTAAAGTAGCATTTTCCCCAGGGGGATTTCAAGCCAAATACGGAGATAAGCTTTCCTCGGTATTGGACATCACCTATAAAGACCCAACCAAATTTGGCACCCAAATGGATGTAAGTCTTTTAGGGGCCAGCTTGGCTATGGAAACAGTTTCCAAGAACCAAAAGCTTTCCAGCGTGACCGGAATAAGATACCGAAACAACAGCCTCTTCGTCAACAGTCAACAGACTAATTCCAATTTCAACCCGACATTCGCCGACATTCAGGGTTATCTTACCTACAGACTTTCAAACAAGCTACACCTTAACTTTTTTGGCAACCTTTCAATCAATGATTATCAAAACGAGCCTTTGGATAGGCAGACGAATTTCGGAACACTTTCAGCCCCTAAGGCACTTATCATAAATTATAGCGGCAGTGAGAATAATAGATATGCAACAGCCCTCGGTGCCGTTAAGGCCAATTATTTCTTGAACGAAACGGTGACCCTGAAATTGATAGCCTCACTTTATCATACGACAGAGCGGGAATATTCAGACGTAATCGCGCGCTATGCCCTTGGAGAGGTGAATTCCGATTTGGGTAGTCCTACTGTGGGTGAACCCACTACGGTCAGAGGTGTTGGGGGGCAATTCACAAGGGCAAGGAATGAATTGGATGCCCTGATCTTTAATTTGGAACAACGAGGTAGTGCCTCGATAGGAAAAAGAAATTTGCAATGGGGAATAAAATACACCCATGAAGATATCCGGGACCAATTACGGGAATCCGTTTTTTTGGATTCCGCGGGGTTCTCCGTTCGCCCACCACTACCCGAATACGGGAACAACCAACCTGAAGTTCCATTCGAAGAACCCTTAATTGCCTATGAAGGTGTCGCTGCAGGAAATTTTGTGAAGACCAATAGGTTTTCTGCCTATACCCAATTCAGTGAAAGCAAATCATTACTGATCGGGGATATTTATTTCAATATCGGGGCAAGGGCCCATTATTGGCGGGTCAGCGGCAAAGATATAGACAAGGTCTCCCAAACGGTTTTTAGTCCCAGGGCCCAATTTGCCATTAAACCAAAATGGGAGAAAGACATGCTTTTTAGGACTGCCATCGGGGTTTATCATCAACCCCCCTTCTATCGGGAGTTAAGGGATGCCACCGGAACGGCTAAACCCAAGGTCAAAGCACAGAAATCAATACATTATGTATTGGGCCATGAATACAGTTTTCTGCTCTGGGAACGCCCTTTTAAACTGATAAGCGAAGCGTATTATAAAACCTTGGACCATGTGAATCCGTACACATTGAACGACGTTCGCATACGATATGCGGCCAACAATAACGCTAAGGCCTATGTGTACGGTGCAGAAATGAGATTGAACGGGGCTTTTGTGCCCGGAACCGAATCCTGGGTGAGCGTGGGTTATATGACTACCAAGGAAAATATAGCGAACCAAGGGTATATTCCAAGGGCCACGGATCAACGCCTTAAGTTGGGCATTCTTTTTCAGGATTACGTTCCTAACATTCCCAATTTAAAGATGTACCTTAATTTAGTGTATAACACGGGAGTACCTGGGGGATCCCCCAGTTATGCGGATCCTTATATCTTTCAGAATAGATTAAGGGATTATAAGCGTGCTGATTTAGGAATTTCCCATATTTTTGTAGACGCGGAAAAAAAATATCCAAAGAACCACTGGTTACATCATTTCAAGGAGTTGAGTGTTGGTTTTGAGATTTTCAATCTTTTCAATAACCAAAACTCCATTACCAATACGTGGATCAGGGATGTTGAAAGCAGAAATGAATATGCGGTTCCCAATTATATGACAAGTCGTGTATTGAACCTACGACTCAAAATTCGGTTGTGATCGTAATGGTACCCGAAAAAAATATATGTGATGAAAAAGTTATTAGTGTCAATGCTCCTTTTGTGCAGTTTTATGGTAAGTGCCCAAAAAAATATTTATGAACATAAAAATTTTGACCGTCTAAGTCAAGACCATAAAATTCTGGCCATTATCCCCTTCTTAACCAATTTGGATTTGAAACATGATATGTCTAAAAATGATTTGGAACTATTAAAGGAGAAGGAGGGATATGCTGTTCAAAATGCCTTGGAAACCTATTTTTCCAAACGAAAAAGCAAAAAGAAATTTTCAGTGGAATTCCAGAATACCAAAAACACCAATGCCATTTTGGCCCAAAACAATATCACCTATGAGGACATTGATGTTTATACGGTAAAACAATTGAGCGAAATCTTAGGGGTAGATGGTATTATCAGCGGTAATATGGACCTTAACATCCTTCTTTCAAACGGGGTGCCCACAGAATCCAGTTTTATGGATTATTTTCTTGGGGATTCCAATTATGGCCGAATAGGCATTAAGATAAGTGATGGCAATACCGGCAAGTTGCTTTGGAAATATGAGAAAAAAATAAATAAAAAAACTGGCAAGAATACCTATGACCTTATTGACCGAATGATGAAATTGGCCACACGAAAATTCCCTTATGATCGTGAAAAGAAAAAAGGCAAGAACAAGAATAAAAATTAAGCCCCAATAAGTTGCCTTAACACCGTTATCGTATAATCCAATTCCTCGGTGGTATTGTATGTTGAAAATGAGAATCTCAATGAGGTTCTTTTAGACCCTTCCCCTTTTTGCAATTGATTCAACACATGGGATCCCGCATCACTTCCTGATTGACATGCACTACCTTTTGAACATGCAATGCCCTTCATATCCAAATTGAACAAAAGCATTCTTGTTTTATCGTCGCTTATGGGCAATCCCACATTTACAAGCGTATAGGTACTTTCGTCCAGTGAACCCGAAAGTCCATTGAATACAACATCAGGAACAACTTCCGTTAACCTAGCCATGAAATATTTTTTAAGCCCCTCGATATAAGCCCGTTCCTTGTCAAGATGTTTATAGGCCAGTTGAAACGCCTCCTCAAGTCCAACTATATTATGTACCGATTCGGTACCTGCCCTAAGTCCCCGCTCTTGCCCCCCTCCTGAAATCAAAGGTTTAAGTCCCGAATTTTTTCGCACGAAGGCAAAACCCACACCTTTTGGCCCATGGAACTTATGGGCAGAGGCTGCCATAAAATCGATGGGAACCTTCGTCACATCCAATTCATAATGACCAATGGACTGTACCGTATCGGAATGGAACAAGGTCGCATTGGCCTTACACATTTCAGCAACCTCCCCAATAGGCAATAAATTACCGATCTCATTGTTTACGTGCATTAGGCTCACCAATTTTTTGGTGTCATCTTCCTGCAACAATTGTTCTAGATGAGGAAGTTGTGGCGTACCGTTTTCATCCAAATCAACAAATTTCAAGGCGATATTATAATCCTTGGCCAAATCCTGGGCGGTATGCAAAACAGCATGGTGTTCTATTCTGGAGGTAATGATCGTTTTAACCCCCAAATCACGCACAGCACTTTTAAGAATCATATTATCGGCCTCGGTTCCGCCCGAAGTGAAAATTATCTCGGAAGGATGCGCCTTCAATGCTTTGGCAATGGTCTTCCGCGCACTTTCAATGGCGGTTTTCGACGTACGCCCACAACTATAGGTAGATGAAGGATTACCGTAATAGTCTGTCAATGCTTTTTGCATTCTTTCGATGACCCCCTTCCTGATCTGGGTAGTGGCCGCATTGTCTAGATAAACATTTTTCATGGGTAAGTGCTATAGTAAAAGCGGGTCAAAAATAACCGAATAAAATGTAAAATCTATCCCAAAGAAGATAAACTTATTGTTTATTTCCTTTAAATTTGGAGCATGAAGAACCTATTCGTTTTATGCATTTTAACCTTATCCCTATCCTGTGATGATGGTGAGTTGCAAATAGAGACCATAGATTTCGACAGTGTTGACATCAGCACTTGTGAATCGACCGTAACAACATCGAGTACAATTTTCTTTAAAATAAGCGATAATGAAGCCTTAATTCTTGAATTGGAATCCGGAGTTCTCAAAAATGAGGTTTCCGAAACCTTCAGCAGTGCCATTCCCGGCAAATCACAATTAACCTACAGGATATTCTCGGATGATGTTGACAGTGATTATTTTTGTGATGACATACCAACCGCCACACCTACGGTAATGGAAGAGATTGAAGCAGAGGATGGCGAGGTTTTAATCACCACTACCTTGGCAGAGGGATCAACAGATACGTACGAACATACTTTGGAGTTAAGTGGAATCACCTTTATCACTTCCACCGATCAAAGGATCACCGATCTGCAGATCAGCGAATTCGGGGTAATCACTACCACTGCCAATTGATTGTGCCACAATAGTTGACTCAAGTATTCATATATATGTATACCTCGGTGGCACCAAGACCGTATTTCTGGTAATCGGCATCGTAATATCGTACATTATCGTACCTTCCAAAGAGAAAATTCAGTTCTTCCTTTAAGATACCTTCCCCTACCCCGTGAATAAAAACCACTTTCTGTATGCGTTTTTGCATGGCAAATTCCAATTGTCGCTTGGCTGTTTCCATTTGCAAATTCAACATTTCATAGTTACTCATACCTTTTGATGATTTGACCAATTGGTTGATATGTAGATCAACCTCCATTTTCGGGGCATTTCGTTCTTTAGGTTTTAATATTGTAGTTTTTCGTTTTTTGCCAATTTCCTTTTCGGCCTTGACTTTGGCCACCTCATAATTGGTTACCCTTATATCATCGGTATCGGGTCTTCCAACCAATTCATTTTCGGCGAATTGCATCACAAAGCCATCTTCGGTTTCAATGGTGATTTCATTACCGGAAACAGCCACGACCACCCCACTCATCATCTCGTCAAGCACCTCTACCCTATCACCTATATTAAAAAGCCGCATAAATTTGTTTTCTACCACAAAAATAATGGTTATTTTGCCCTAAGAAATAAATTTAAGGAAAAATGCAACTGCGGTATTTCATGATTTCTTTGGATGATTATATGCTTCCTTGTCTCAATAAGAAATTTTTCGGCATCGAATGCCCGGGTTGTGGGGCCCAACGTGCTATTTCCTTCTTATTCAAAGGTGAATTTGCCGATGCCTTTGCCATGTACCCTGCTATTTTTACCATTATTCCCTTATTGGTTTTTTTATTGGCTGATAGTTTTTTTACGATTAAACATTCCAACACGATTATAATTACCTTAATGGTATCCAGCGTCATATTGATTCTGGGCAACTATATCTTGAAATTTATATAACAACCAAATACTTTTAAATTATGGAACAACAAAAATTACCCAATGTTACAATAGTCATTGTGCTATCCATTATAGGTTACGTCTGCTGCTGCTTTGCAGGGATACCTGGAATCCTTTTTGGAGGAATCGCTTTAATGTTAGCCCTTAAAGATGAAAAGAAATATAAGGCTAGTCCAGAAGATTACTCAAATTACAGTCAACTTAAAACGGCGAAAATACTTGCTATCGTTGCCTTGGCTATAGGGGTTTTATATTTTGCATATACCTTTTTCCAAATCTCCCAAATGGGTGGATGGGAAGGATACATGGAGAAAGTTCAGGAGATGAGCGAACAATGGCAATAAACCTACAACCCATTATACAATGAATATGAATAGAGAAACCTTACCAGACTCGGGCAATGCTTTGACTTTTGGTATATTATCAATAGTGCTTACTATATTATGCTGTGGTCCCTTTGGGGGCATTTTCGGAATTATTGGCCTTTCAAAGGCGAAAAAGGCCGAGCGCATGTATAATGCGGAACCTGACAGGTTTTCTGGGATTGAGAATGTAAAAACGGGTAGGATCCTATCCTATATAGGTATTGCCTTAGCGGCGATATTGCTGGTTTTCACTGTCCTCTATTTTGGGGTAATTGCAGCGATAATTGCAGGATCTGCTTCTGGTGCCGACTGGGCATTATAGATTCTGACCTGGTAAGAAAAAATCCCCTGAACAAATGTTCAGGGGATTTTTTTGTTATTTGAATTCTTTTATTGTTTTGGTGATTATCGAAACACAATCCAATAGCTGCCCCCTGGTCATCACCAATGGCGGGGCAAACCGTATGATATTACCATGGGTAGGTTTGGCCAAAAGTCCGTTTTCCTTGAGGGCCATACACAAATCCCAGGCCGTAGAACTATCCTCGGTATCGTTGATTACAATAGCATTTAAAAGGCCTTTACCCCGTACCTTCAAAACCAAATCGGTCTGCTCGATCAATTTTTCCATTTCATTTCTGAAAAGCACTCCCAATTCATAGGCATTTTCGGCAAGCTTCTCTTCCTTTACAACCTCCAAAGCTGCAATAGCCACAGCGCAAGCCAATGGATTGCCACCAAAAGTAGATCCGTGGTTTCCAGGGCCTATCACCTCCATAATATCATTATTAGCGAATACAGCGGATACCGGAAAAACACCCCCTGAAATGGCCTTCCCTAAAATAAGTACGTCGGGTTTAACCTCTGGAGTACCGCTACATGATTTATCGGGGCATGAACAATTGCCACAGGTGGCCAAAAGTCGACCCGTTCTTGCAATTCCTGTCTGTACTTCATCTGCAATGAACAATACGTTTTTCGATTTACATAATTGTAAAGCCTCACTAAGGTAATTCCCATCAGGAACAAAGACGCCAGCTTCCCCTTGAATAGGTTCCACCAAGAATGCGGCTACATTTTCATCTTGCAAGGCTTCTTCCAAAGCTTTGATATCATTATAAGGGATAGAGACGATGCCAGGTGTAAAAGGCCCAAAATTCTCTGTAGCCACTGGATCGTTAGATGCCGAAATAATGGTCACCGTTCTCCCGTGGAAGTTGTTCTCACAAACTATGATCTTAGCTTGGTTAGCGGGTATTCCTTTTTTCTCGTACCCCCATTTACGGGCCAATTTAATGGCTGTCTCGACCGCTTCGGCCCCAGTATTCATCGGCAACACCTTCTCAAAACCAAAATACTCCGTAACATACTTTTCGTATTTGCCAAGTATATCATTATAAAAAGCCCTTGAAGTCAAGGTCAATTTTTCTGCTTGCGATTGTAATGCCTTAACGATTTTAGGATGACAATGCCCTTGGTTTACCGCGGAATAGGCTGAAAGGAAATCATAGTATCTATTTCCTTCAACATCCCAAACATATACCCCTTTTCCCTCACTTAAAACAACAGGTAATGGATGGTAATTATGTGCTCCGTACTTTTCTTCCAAGGCAATAGCCGCTTTAGAGCTGATTTTTTCTAAGACTGACATGTTACTTGATTATTTAAATAAAACTTTAGCAATTCCTTCTTTGGGAGAGAAATCATCCTACTGTAGAACACAAAAATAGAAAATAATATCCTTTCATCGATAATTAATGGGCTATTGTCGATTTTGACATAAGATTTTATAAATCAGGATTTAATCCTTTTTGAAAAATATATTTTTAGTTGTAACCATTAAACAAACACCAATAATGAATTATTTACAAAACACTTTAGACAGTTTATCCAATTCACTTGGAGACTATTTACCTAACACAATTGCAGCAATTTTAATATTGATTATAGGCTCCCTTATTGCCGGATTCATAAAAAGGCTTATCACAAAACTCATCAAAAAAACCAAAATAGATGATAAGCTTAGTTCGGATAAAATGAAACTTTCAAGTTTTATAGGAAAGTTAGTTTACTTTCTAGCTATGATCTTTGTTTTTATGCTTGCTCTTGAAAAACTAGGAATGACCAATGTTTTGGAGCCAGTTAAAAACTTACTCAATAACTTCTTGGCTTTTGTACCTAATATCGTAGGGGCTGGTCTTGTAGGCTATATTGGTTATATGTTGGCGACCATTGTATCAGAATTGGTAGGCCTCTCAGGTGATACTATCCAAGATTTCGTTCCCAAATTAAAACTACCTAATAATCTTAACCTTGTGGGAATTTTGAAAAAATTGGTCTTCATCTTCATTTTCATACCAATGTTGATCACTGCCTTGAACATCTTGAATATGGATACCATCTCTGAACCGGCAACCGTTATGCTTGAGCAATTTTTTGCTGCTATTCCAAGAATTTTAGTTGCTGTTATCATATTGATTTTCTTTGTAGTCGGAGGACGTTTCGCCTCTCAATTATTAAGTGACTTACTGGAAAACCTAAAAATAAACGAATTGCTGAGCAGCATGAACCTTGAAGGAATCTCTTCGAAAACCAATATACCTAAATTGGTAGGTAATCTTGCCTTCTTCTTTATTGTCCTTTTTGGTTTAATGACCGCCATTGAAAAATTAGAGTTCATAAAACTTACCGAAATCTTAAATACTATCTCAGGAGTAGCAGGTAACATCCTTTTCGGATTGATCATTCTTATTATCGGAAACTGGATTTCAGGTATCGCATATAAAAGTCTTTCAAAAAGCAACAACAACCAATTTGTTGCTTCCATCCTTAGAATTTGTATACTCGCCATCTTTTTGGCAATGGGTCTTAAAACAATGGGTATTGGCGATGAAATCATAAACATGGCTTTTGGTATTACCTTAGCTACAGTAGCCACAACCATAGCTCTTTCTTTTGGTCTTGGAGGTCGTGCTGCAGCAGGAAAACAGATGGAACGTATCTTAGATAGGTTCAATCATAAAAAACAGTAATCGTATAGATTATTTGTATTTAGCAAAAAAAGGGGTTCCAAAATTCGGAACCCTTTTTTTTTACCCTATTATACCTTATTCTACTTTAGGTAGTTTTGCATTGATTTAATTAGCAAAAGCCTATGAAATTAAAAAAGGTTCATCTTTTAGGATTATTTTATTAGTATACTACGAAAGATACCTACTATAAATGCAAACCTATTAGTATTTTTGCGCCATGCGTAAAAAGAACAAAAGACAGGTCTTCGAGAATATAGAAGTAATAGATGCCGGGGCCAAGGGCAAAACAGTGGGAAAAGCACCCGATGGCAGGGTCATCTTTATGAACAACACCGTACCCGGTGACGTAGTTGATGTGCAGACCACTAAAAAGCGAAAGGCGTATTTTGAAGGATCGGCGATTAATTTCCACTCCTACTCCGACAAACGTGTGGAACCCAAGTGCGAACATTTTGGGATTTGTGGCGGCTGTAAATGGCAAAATATGGGTTATGGGCACCAATTGTACTACAAACAACGGGAAGTAGAGAACAACCTTCGTCGTATTGGGCATTTAGAGCTACCCAGTATAAACCCCATTATAGGTTCTAAAGACCAGTACTTCTATCGAAACAAAATGGAGTTCTCCTTTTCCGATAGTCGTTGGTTGACCTTGGCGGAAATTCAATCCGACGTTGAAATTGAAGACAAGAACGCCCTAGGTTTTCATATTCCAGGTATGTGGGACAAGATTTTAGATATAAAAAAGTGCCACCTTCAAGCAGACCCTTCAAATGCCATTCGATTGGAAGTAAAGGATTTTGCCCAGAAAAACGACATTACTTTTTTCAATCCCCGAAATCAATACGGTATGTTGCGTACCTTGATGATACGAACTGCCTCTACCGGGGAAATCATGGTGTTGATCCAGTTTTTTGAAGAGGATCGGATTAAAAGGGAACTATTACTGAACCATCTAACCAGCGTGTTTCCCCAAATCACCTCTTTGCAATATGTGATCAACAAGAAACAGAATGATACCATTTATGACCAAGAAATCATCTGCTTTTCAGGAAGGGACCACATCATAGAGGAAATGGAAGGTCTTCAATTTAAGATCAATGCCAAATCATTCTACCAAACCAATTCGGAGCAAGCCTACGAGTTGTATAAGGTCACCCGTGATTTCGCGGGACTATCCGGAAAAGAATTGGTGTATGACCTGTATACCGGAACAGGTACCATTGCCCAATTCGTTTCTAAAAATGCCAAAAAGGTCGTAGGTATAGAATCTGTTCCTGAAGCCATCATAGATGCCAAGGCCAATGCGGCCAATAATAATATCGACAATGTCGATTTCTTTGTTGGCGATATGAAGCATGTGTTCAACACCGACTTCATCGAAACCCATGGTACCCCCGATATCATAATTACAGACCCCCCAAGGGATGGTATGCATAAGGACGTTGTTCAACAGATTTTAAACATCGCCCCAAAAAAAATCGTTTATGTAAGTTGCAATAGTGCGACCCAAGCCCGGGACTTGGAGATGATGAAACATCAATATAGCGTAACTAAAGTTCAACCTGTAGATATGTTTCCGCAAACGCATCATGTAGAAAATGTTGTACTTTTGGAAAAGTTATAGCTTCATGAATAAAATAAAAATTGCTTTTTTCATTTTAATCGGCATCGTTCCCTTCGCTGGGTGCGAAAAAGATGATATCTGCGTCGAAGGTGATACGCCGCATTTGGTAATGCGTTTTTACGACGCCACCGATCCCACCGAATTCAAGGATGTTTCCAACTTGGTCGTTAGGGGACTTGTTTCCCCAGACACCCTGGATATTATCACCAACGCTGCGTCAGATTCAATCGCTGTACCCTTACGGTCCGATTTTACAAACACCACCTTTGTCCTGTCCCAACAAACGACCGATGATGGCCCTGTAAATTATGATGTACTTACCTACTCCTATGAGACAAAGGAAGTATACATTTCCCGAGCCTGTGGATTTGTTGCCAACTACGAAATTTCAGATACCGATTTAACCATCGATACCGATAATTGGATTAAGAGTATTGAGATTGTCAACCCCACGATAGAAAATTCAGATACAGCCCATGTTAAGATATTTCACTAGCCTTAGTCTTCTGATGTTCCTCTTTACTGGATGGGCTCAAGAAGAAACCATTGACCTACAGCCCAAAGATACCGTTGTACACAAGCAAACTTATGGTTTAAGGGTCGGGGTTGACCTTAGCCGTATCATCCTTACCCAGACCAGTGATGATTACAAAGGACTCGAAATAGTCGCGGATTATCGTTTGAACCAAAAATTATACATCGCCGGAGAGATGGGCACTGAGGACAAAACATCTCAAGAGGACCTATACAATTTTACCACATCGGGTAGTTATATTAAACTGGGCATTGATTATAATACCTATGAAAATTGGTACGGTATGAACAATTCCATTTTTATTGGTGGAAGATTTGCACTAAGTTCCTTTAGTCAGACCTTGAACAACTTTGACTATTACGACACCAGTAGGTATTGGAACACTGACGCATTCCCCAATGGTTCCTCAGAGGCCCAGGAATTTGATGGCTTAAACGCCTCATGGCTCGAATTTATCTTTGGATTAAAAGCCGAATTGTTCACCAATTTATATCTGGGTGGTAGTCTTCGTATTGCTTTTTTGACCAACAACAAGGAGTCGGAAGATTTCCCCAATCTATTTATACCAGGCTTCAATAAAGTTACCGATGACAGTAAATTCGGAATAGGATATAATTATTCCATCACCTATATGATACCGTTGTACAAAAAGGCGAACAAGCGAAAAAAGGAAAAACCTGAAATGGAACAGGGCCCTGAACGACCTGAAAAGCCCAATGACGGACCTCGGAATTAAATTTTCAGTACTTCGGTAACCCGAGAAGAACCCTTAGATTTCACGAAAGCCTTTGATGAAAATCCATTTCATCATAATCTTTGCATGCCCATCACCTTCCACAACCCCAAATTTTGGGGCTAAAAAGCTGGCGGAAACTGCCGCCGCCAAGGCCAAATAAAATCGGCTTATATCAAAAAAATAGCCAAAAGCAAAACGTAAGACCAGAAAAAGTATCGCAAAGCCTAAAAAATTGTATACTACAGCACGTGTTTTTGGTTTCATAGACTAATCGTTGTCTTTATTTTGGTATTTGGCCTTTTTACTCCCTTCATACATCACGTATTTGACCAAACGTGACTCTAAATGGCTATTGAAAACCTTGATCTTTCTCGAAGGCCGTAAGCCCACAAACTTAAGGGCCTCCAAATTTGATGTAATAAACCAAGCCTCTGTACCTGGGTATTCCTGCTTTAGCGTATTACCGATAGACGAATAGAAATCCTCCATATCAAGATTCAAACGCTCCCCATAAGGTGGATTAAATACCATGTGCAAATGGGCATCGGTGAACTTGGTTGAATCGAAGAAACTCTTACGTTCTACCGTAATATATTCCGAAAGATTGGCATTGGCTATGTTGTCTATGGACTTCCGTACCGCAGAAGGTGCCTTATCATACCCTACAATCTTATGATGAAACTCACGGGTTTTGTTTAAGCTACTTTCAATGATCTTTTGAAAAAGCTCCTCATCAAAATCATTCCATTTTTCAAAAGCGAATTCCTTCCTATTGATGTTAGCCGGTATATTACAGGCAATCATCGCAGCCTCGGTCAAAAATGTTCCACTACCACACATGGGATCCAAAAAATCGGATTGTCCGTCCCATCCACTCAACAATAATAATCCAGCAGCCAAAACTTCGTTGATCGGTGCTATATTCGTGGCTGTCCTATATCCCCGGTGGTGTAAGGATCGCCCCGAACTATCTAACGATATATTACAATGCTCCTTATGAATATGTACATTGATACGAATGTCGGGAAACTTGACATCCACATTGGGCCTTTGCCCATCAGTATCCCTGAATTTATCCACGATGGCATCCTTGATTTTCTGTGAGACATAGAGCGAGTGGGTAAATACATCTGAAAACAATGTAGTATCTATGGCCAACGTTGAATCGGTCGAAAGAAATTCGGTCCAATCCATTTGATAGATCTTTCTATATAACTCATTTTCATTACGAACGGTAAACGAATGTATGGGTTTTATGATTTTTATGGCCGTACGTAAACAAAGGTTGGCCTTGTACATAAAACCGGTATCACCCTCGAATGAAACACTGCGGACACCCTCTTTCACATTACTAGCACCAAGGTTACGCAATTCCTTGGCCAAAAGTTCTTCAAAACCAAATAAGGTTTTGGCCACCATTCTAAAATTATTGTTCATATGCTTTATAAAGATTGCCACAAAAATACAGTAATTTTACGCCAACCACGACACGTGGCATTAATTAGTATTCGCAACTAAACCAGCTTTAATGACTTACGTATTGCTCATTCTCGGGGTGTTGTTGAGTTTTGCCTTTGTATACTTCGTAAAACCAACCAACAATGGGAATTTTAAACTCTTACTGGCCTTTAGTGGTGCCTTTTTATTGTCTTTGACCATTTTTGAACTTTTCCCCTCGGTCTATGCCATATCGGATTCGAAGACGGTAGGGGTCTATATAATGCTCGGGATTTTATTACAGATTTTTCTGGAGTTCTTTTCCAAAGGTGCCGAACATGGCCATATGCATTTTGACATTGAGAACTCGAAATTCCCTTGGTTATTGTTCGTTAGTCTGTCGATACATTCATTGTTGGAAGGCTTTCCCATTGAAAAACATGACCATTTAATCTATGGTATCCTGATCCATAAAATTCCGATAGCCATAGTTTTGAGCATTTTCCTACTGAACTCCAAAATTAAATTGGTCTATGCCATATTCTTTATGGTCTTGTTCTCCTTAATGACGCCATTAGGCAATTATATGGCGTCCCATTTTGATTTTGCCATGAAATACTATGTCCCCATAACAGCATTGGTCATAGGTGTGTTTTTACACATCTCAACGGTTATCCTTTTTGAAAGTTCGGAAGGCCATAAATTCAATTTGAGAAAATTGGTGGTCATCGTACTTGGGATCGTAATTGCATATTCCCTATAACAATGTTCAGTAAGGAAGCATCGAAAAGATTACGGCAAGAATTCTGGATTTCCTTTGGTAAATCGTTTCCCCGTAAATGGATATTGTACAATACCAAGATAAAGGGACTTTCCCTAAAGTTTCATTTTGAACTGAAGAAGGCCATGGTTTCGTTGGATATTGACCATTCCGACCTTGGCGTACGTATCGAACTATGGGACAAACTACTATCCCTGGAATCGATAGTGAAAAATGACTATTTACCCGAGGTTATTTTTAATGATTCCCAGATTCTGGATAATGGGAAAGAAATTTCAAGGGCATACGTTGTATTGAACAATGTTTCCATCCACAATAAGGATACGTGGCGGGAAACGATGGAATTTTTGAACAAAAACATGCTCCTATTTGAAGCATTCTTTTTGGAATATCGGGAAATAATCGAAAACTGACCCCTTTCTGGCCATATATGATCAAACCACATCATAGTATATAAAAAGCCAATGGCTTATAGCCCCTCCCAGCACAAACAAATGCCATATAAAATGGTTATAAGGTATACGTTTCCAAGCATAGAAAACAGTACCGATCGTATAGAATACCCCTCCTAAAAAAAGCAATTGTATACCAAGCCTTGATGTATAGGCCATGATATTGGAAAAGTCCATTACGATCAACCAACCCATAGCCAAGTATAGGATCAAGGAAAGTACCTCGAACCTCCCGGTAAAGAAAATCTTCAATAAGGTACCTACGGCAGCAATTCCCCATACCACATAGAATATCAACCATCCCTTGCCATTTTCCAATGTTATTAAGGCCAAGGGGGTATAGGTGCCCGCTATCAACAAATAAATACTGATGTGGTCAAATACCCTCAATTTGCGTTTTAATTCGGGGTTGGAAACCGAATGGTAAAGCGTTGAGGCCAAAAACAGCACGATAAAGGATATGCTGTAGATGATTATGCTCATCTGGGCATACACGGTCTTATGTGCATTATGTTGTAGCAGAAAGTACAATCCAAAAACACCAAAAAAGATTCCTAATGCATGTGAGATAGCATTCCATTTTTCTTCCTTGTGATATGTCAATTCCTTAGTCATGTTGGACTACCCATTAAGCAGACAAAATTACAAAATAGTCCACATTATTGCGTAAAAAAAGACTTTCACATATTGTGGTGGGGTTTCAAGAGGGCACCTAGGCTTTCGGTCGGCCTGTACCAATGGCGGCCTATGCATGATGCTGCCGGAAGGGGCAGGTCATCGGTCCTACAAAAATGGGTCAAAAAAAAGGATCAATCCTAAAAGTTGTATGTGAATTAGAAATAGAAAGCATAAACTATCCCGAAGTTGGCGATCTGTTCTTTTTTGCATTGCCCAAAAAAGAAACAAAAAACGCTAGGCTGATTTTGAATTTCTTTAAATCCACGCACTTTCCGCGGCCACACCGTCCAGGCCGCTTTCACTAAAGTGAAATGCTCTATGGACGGCTTCCCCCGCCCAATGCGGAAACCACTTGATTTAAAACGAAATCAAAAATAGGCCGTTCCTTTTTTAGGACCCCGTTCAAGGGGGTAAAAAATATAGCATTCTTCCTTTACAGATTAACCACAAGATTTGTATAAACACAACAATGGGTCATGATCCCTATTTAGGGTAACCCAACTATTTGTATAAATATCCAAATACCCAGAAATTGTTCTTGACCCCAGGTCATCGGTCCTACAAAAATGGGTCAAAAAAAAAGAGTCCCTCACATTGCTGTGAAGGACTCTCGAAAAAGGCGGCGGCCTACTCTCCCACTTAGTGTAGCAGTACCATCGGCGCAGA
>NZ_JABTCF010000007.1 GCF_014596745.1 Maribacter aquimaris | reverse complement strand
TCTGCGCCGATGGTACTGCTACACTAAGTGGGAGAGTAGGCCGCCGCCTTTTTCGAGAGTCCTTCACAGCAATGTGAGGGACTCTTTTTTTTTGACCCATTTTTGTAGGACCGATGACCTGCCCCTTCGGGCAGCATAATGAATAGGCCGCCCTTGGTACAGCCCGACCTAAAGCGTCGGTACCCTCTTGAAACCCCACCACAATATGTGAAAGACTTTTTTTATGGGGCTATTAAGGAACTGATTGCTCACGCCAAACACTTAATAAAGCGTTGCTACAGCTTTTTAGTGTACCTACTTTCTAAAGGAATCCTATCTAGATTTGAGTCAAAGTACTGTATGTACTGCTTATTCTAAAAAAGCGTAATACTTTGAACTATGTATTTTTCAACAAAAGATGGTGATAGACCTTTAGTAAGGGCACTGATTACATTGGCTAAGGATTAGAATATATAAGGCATATTGATTTGATTCATCAATTAAGGGGGATAGAAGGTAATACAAGGTAAATAAGGGAAACGAAAAAGCCACCTTTTTAAAAGTGGCTTTTTTTAATGTTATAAATAGAACTAGCTATACTCTTGGTAAATCCCCTGGCCCTTTTAGAGGTAATTCCGATTCACCCATTAAGTAAGTGTCTACATGGTAAGCAGCTTGTCTCCCTTCGGAAATAGCCCAAACAATCAAGGATTGTCCCCTGCGTTGATCACCTGCGACAAATATCCCTGGGATATTACTCATGTAATCTTTTTCAGAAGCCTTGATATTTGTTCTTGGGTCTGCTTCTAGTCCCAATTGCTCGGCAATGGTCATTTCAGAACCTGTAAAACCAAGGGCCAATAGAACCAGTTCACATTTCCATTCTTTCTCAGTGCCTTCTACTTCCTTTAGTATAGGGCGTTTTCCCGGTGCCGTAATCCATTCAACCTCAGTAGTGATCAGTCCAGTAAGATTACCCTCCTTATCCCCAACGAATTCTTTGGTTGAAATACTGAAATAACGTTCGGCACCTTCTTTGTGGGAAGAGCTGGTACGTAGGCGCATAGGCCAAAATGGCCATGGTTGTCCTTCTGGACGCTCAGGTGTTCCCTTGGACATGATTTCAAAGTTGGTTACTGATTTTGCACCATGTCTGATCGAAGTACCAATACAATCTGATCCTGTATCACCGCCTCCAATAACGATTACATTTTTGTCAGTAGCCAATATTTCTTCCCCTTGATACTTTAGGCCATCAACCCTACGGTTATTTTGGCCTAGGAAATCCATAGCTTGCACCACACCTTTAAGGTCTGCACCTTTTATGGGAAGATTTCGTCTTACCGTAGCTCCTCCACATAATACCAAGGCATCATATTCATTCTTTAATTGATCGGCTTTTACATCTACGCCAACGTGAACCCCGCATTGGAAATCAATACCTTCTTCTTTGAGTATTTCCAACCTTCTATCGATAACGCTTTTCTCCATTTTAAAATCAGGAATGCCATAACGTAGAAGTCCACCCGGTTTTTCATCCCTTTCGAAAACGGTTACGAGGTGTCCGGCACGGTTTAATTGTTGTGCGGCAGCCAATCCCGAGGGACCAGAACCTATAACGGCTACCTTTTTTCCTGTCCGTACCTTAGGCGGTTCGGGTTTGATCCAACCATTTGCAAAAGCGGTTTCAACAATGTTCTTTTCAATATTTTCAATGGTAACAGGGTCTTCATTGATCCCTAGTACACACGCTTCTTCACACGGAGCAGGACATAATCTTCCTGTAAATTCAGGATAGTTGTTGGTTGCATGTAATATTTTTGCTGCTTTTTCCCATTTGCCACGGTATACGGCATCGTTGAAATCAGGTATGAGGTTACCTAAAGGACATCCGCTATGGCAAAAAGGAATACCACAATCCATACAACGGGCTCCTTGCTCTTTCAGTGTTGATTCTTTTAATGGAATGGTAAACTCCTTATAGTTTTTTACACGTGTTTCCACGGGAGCGTATTCCTCTATTTTTCTATCGAATTCCAAAAATCCTGTGATCTTTCCCATGTTTCGATTTAAATTGTTTGTAATGTTTCTTTTTCTAAACGAATCAATGCCTGTCTGTATTCTTCAGGGAATACCTTAATGAAACTAGGAAGGCATTCTTCCCAATGCTCAAGAATGCGCTGTGCCAGCGGACTCATTGTACAATTGTAATGACTTTCGATAAGTTCCTTTAATTGTTTGATATCCTGGTCTTCTTCGACAGCTAATAGGTTCAGTGCCTCTTTGTTGCAATTTTTCTCAAAGGTTTTGTTCTTGTCGTAAACATAAGCAATACCACCACTCATTCCAGCGCCGAAATTTCGACCCACTTCACCGAGAATGACGGCAACCCCTCCGGTCATATATTCACAGCCATGATCTCCGATACCTTCTACGACGGTTTTGGCCCCTGAATTACGAACACAAAAACGTTCACCAGCCTTCCCATTGATATAGGCCCTTCCTGCGGTTGCACCATACAGGGTAACGTTGCCTGTAATGACATTTTCTTCGGGAATGATGGTTGATTTTTCAGGTACCTTTATGACCAATTTGGCACCGGACAGTCCTTTACCTAAATAGTCATTGGTATTGCCATTCACGGTCATGGTAAGGCCGCGTGTTGCAAAAGCCCCGAAACTTTGTCCGGCTGAACCTGTAAAATTGAGTTTTATGGTATTTATCGGTAATCCTTGGGCACCATAAACCTTTGATATTTCATTACTTATTATGGCTCCAACAGCCCTATCTGTATTCTTTATAGGAAAGTCCAACGATATCTTCTCCTTTCTGAATAAAGCCGGTCTGGCTTTCTCCAGAATTTTGAATTCGATGGATTTGTGGACATCGTGCTGTTGCTTTTGGGTATTGTAAAATTTAGTACCCTTGGGAACATCTATTTCATGTAGGATAGGTGTTAAATCTATTCCGTTGGCCTTATAGTGGTCAATAGCCTTTTTGCGATCTAATTTTTGGACTTGACCAACCATTTCATTGACAGTCCTAAATCCGAGTTGCGCCATAATTTCACGAAGCTCTTGGGCTACGAAATACATGTAATTTACAACATGTTCAGGTTTCCCTTTGAATTTCTTACGCAATTCCGGGTTTTGGGTTGCAATACCTACTGGACAGGTGTTTAGATGGCATACACGCATCATTACACAGCCGGAGGCTACCAATGGAGCGGTTGCAAAACCAAACTCCTCAGCACCTAAAAGACATGCAATGGCTACATCACGTCCTGTTTTCAATTGTCCGTCGCATTCCAAGACAATCCTATTTCTTAGGTCGTTTAAGACCAGTGTTTGTTGGGCTTCAGCAATACCTAATTCCCAAGGGAGTCCGGCATGCTTCAATGATGTTAGGGGAGATGCCCCTGTTCCTCCATCAAAACCGGAAATAAGGACGACGTCGGCTTTGGCTTTGGAAACTCCTGCGGCAACGGTACCTACCCCCACTTCCGATACCAACTTAACATTGATACGGGCTTTTCTATTGGCGGATTTAAGGTCAAAAATCAATTGTGATAAATCCTCGATAGAATAAATATCGTGATGTGGTGGAGGGGAAATCAATCCTACATATGGGGTTGAATTTCTGGTTTTGGCAATAGCCGGATTCACTTTGGGACCCGGTAATTGTCCCCCTTCACCAGGTTTGGCCCCTTGGGCCATTTTAATTTGTATTTCTTGGGCATTCGTTAGGTAATTCGAAGTAACCCCAAACCTACCGGATGCAACTTGTTTAATGGCACTGTTCCGCCATTCACCGGTTTGGTTCTTATAAAAACGATCCGCATCCTCGCCACCTTCACCGGAATTGCTCTTACCTCCAATACGGTTCATGGCAATGGCCAGATTTTCGTGAGCTTCCTTACTGATCGATCCATAGGACATGGCTCCTGTCTTAAACCGTTTTACGATATCGGTCCAAGGCTCAACCTCATCCAAGGGAATGGGGTCGAAATTGGAAAACTCAAATAAACCACGAATGGTCATTAAATTTTTGGATTGTTCATTCACCATGGCTGCGAACTCCTTATAGGTGTCCGGTTCGTTGCCTCTAACAGCTTTTTGGAGCTTAGCGACCGATAGGGGGTTGAACATGTGTCTTTCCCCATTCCTTCTCCATCGGTATTCTCCGCCGACCTCTAAATCGAGGTTTGCGGCAATTTCACTTTTGTTATAGGCTTTGTGATGTCTTTTTGCAATTTCCTTTTCTATTTCATAGAGTCCGACACCTTGGATTCGGGTGGGTGTGTTCGGGAAATATTTATTGACCACCTTGGTGTTGATCCCAATGCATTCGAACAACTGGGATCCACGATATGAATTTAAGGTGGAAATACCAATTTTGTTCATGACCTTGAGTATTCCTTTACCAATAGCCTTATTGTAATTTTTTATAGCCTCTTCAGCGGTGAGCTCTGTAATATCATGTTCTTCTATTTGCTCAGCAATAATCTCATTGACCAAATAAGGGTTTATCGCACTGGCGCCAAAGCCGAATAAGAGGGCGAAATGATGGACCTCACGAGGTTCCGCAGATTCAATGATTATACTCAAATTCGAACGGTTACCATTTTTTTGAAGGCCACTGTTCACATAGGAGCAGGCCAATAGGGCAGGTATGGGGGCTATTTCCTCATTGGTGTTCCTGTCCGACAGTATAATGATGTTCGCACCATCGTCAATGGCGTTGGAAGCTTGTTGTAGTACTGATTCAAGGGCGTCTTCCAATCCGTTTAAACCTTTTGTGATCTCGTACAATATAGGAATGGAAACTACCTTATAGTCAGGACTGGCATCGTAATTTTTTATTTTATCCAAATCCTCTTTTGAGATAACAGGATTTTGGATCTTAAGTTTTCTACAATGTTTTTCAGTGATTGTAAATAGATTATGGTCACTTCCCAAAGTAAGGCTGATATCGGTTATCAACTCCTCACGTATCCCGTCTAAGGGTGGGTTCGTGACTTGGGCGAACAATTGTTTGAAGTAATTGTAAATATGTTGTGGACGTTCAGAAAGAACAGCTATAGGGGTATCCGATCCCATTGATCCGATAGGTTCCTTCGCCGTTTTGCCCATAGGGAGGATAAGGGTATTGATATCCTCTAGGGTGTAACCGAAAACAGCCTTGCGTTTTTCCAAGGAGGCTTCCCCTAAAAAGAGTGGGCAATCATTATAAGGGATGTCTATAAGGTGAACCAGGTTTTCATCCAACCATTTTTTGTAAGGGTGCCTTTGGGCAATCTCTTCCTTTATTTCCTCATCATTGATGATTCTACCTTCTTCCATGTTCACTAAGAACATTTTACCAGGTTCGAGTCTACCGTGAAATTCAACATCCTCAGGTTTTATGTCGATGACCCCGGTTTCAGAGGACATGATGACATTGCCATTTTTGGTTACGGTATACCTTGAAGGGCGTAAACCGTTCCGGTCTAGAAGAGCACCGATATAGTTACCGTCGGTAAAAGGTATGGAAGCTGGTCCGTCCCAAGGTTCCATACTACAGGAATTGTACTCGTAGAAAGCACGTTTTGCTTCCGACATTTCGCTGTTTTTTTCCCATGCCTCTGGCACTAACATCATCATTACCTCAGGTAGTGAGCGTCCTGTCATTAAAAGTAGTTCCACAACCATATCCATAGTGGCGGAATCGGATTTACCCGGAAGTATGACCGGCAGTATTTTTTTGATATCCTCGCCGAACCACTCACTTTCGAGCAACTCTTCCCTTGATTTCATACGCGATACATTACCACGTAAAGTATTTATTTCACCATTATGGCACATATACCTAAAGGGTTGTGCCAAATCCCATGTAGGGAAGGTGTTGGTAGAAAAACGTTGGTGTACCAAGGAAAGTCTAGTGACCACCCTGGAGTCCATTAAATCGGTATAATAAAGGCTAATGTCTTTCGGCATTAAAAGCCCCTTGAAGATGATTATTTTCGTTGATAAACTTGGTACGTAGAAGAACTGGCTTTCAGATAGTTTTGAATTTAAAATCGCATGCTCGGTTATTTTTCTGGCAATGAACAATTTTAAGTTGAACTGAAAGAAATCCTGTTCGGCATTTTCTTTGGCGATAAAGACCTGTTTTACAAAAGGTTCTGTTTCCATGGCGATTCGGCCAGGAATCGAACGGTTTACAGGTACATCGCGCCAACCTAGTAGTCGCAATCCTTGATTTTCAATATTTTTCTCGAACTCCTTGATACAGAAAGTCCTTTGGTTTTCCTTTTGGGGAAGGAATATGTTGCCTACGGCATAATCCCCGGCAGAGGGCAGTTCAAAATCGCATACGTCGACAAAGAAATCATGGGGGATGTCAATAAGTATGCCGGCCCCATCACCGGTTTTGCCATCAGCACTTACCGCACCACGATGTTCTAGTTTGTCCAAAATCTCCAAAGCCTTATGGATAATGTCGTTCGACTTTTCCCCTTTAAGACTACATATAAAACCGGCGCCACAATTATCGTGTTCAAATTCCGGCAGGTATAACCCTTGTTTTTTCAACTTCATAAATTATGGTATTTACGCAAAAATATTACATTATATGAATTATATTTATCATTCGACCGTTTTGTAACAAAAAAAACCAACGTTTTTAAATATTTGATTTAATAACTTCAATATCGAATTTTTACATGGCGTTTATTAAGAATTCCGCAAACGATTATATAAGAATCCACAACCTTGGTTTGGTGAAGTTGTACTTGATGATAATCCAAAAAGAAAAATAACCCGAATAAACAGTCGTTTATGTAGACCTTTGCAATCTATGGTATGGGTCAATAGATCGTAATAGGGGTGGGGATGAAATTAATCCTTCGTAATACTCCGCGAAATAACGATTTTCTGTATCTCTGAAGTACCTTCATATATTTGGGTTATTTTGGCATCACGCATTAATCGTTCAACATGGTAATCTTTGACAAAGCCGTTTCCACCATGGATTTGGACAGCCTCTATCGTGGTGTCCATCGCTACCTGTGAGGCGTATAATTTGGCCATGGCCCCAGAAAGATCATAATCGGCACCTGTATCCTTGTCTTTGGCGGCTTTGTAGACCAAAAGTCTTGCTGCCTCAATTTGGGTGTGCATATCGGCCAATTTAAAGGCAATGGCTTGGTGATTAACGATTTCGGTACCAAAGGCCTTACGTACTTTGGCATATTCCTTTGCTAATTCGTAGGCACCAGAAGCTATTCCCAAAGCTTGCGCGGCGATGCCGATCCTACCTCCGGCCAAGGTCTTCATGGCGAACTTGAATCCAAATCCGTCCTCCCCGATCCTATTCTTCTTGGGGACTTTAACGTCATTGAAGATCAAGGAATGGGTGTCACTTCCTCGAATACCAAGTTTGTTTTCCTTAGGGCCGATTTCAAATCCGGGCATTCCTTTTTCCACGATCAGGGCATTAATACCCTTATGTCCTTTTTCCTTATCGGTCTGTGCAATCACGATATAAACAGAGGCAGAATTGCCATTCGTGATCCAGTTTTTGGTACCATTGAGAATATAGTGGTCCCCTTTATCCAATGCCGTGGTCTTTTGCGAAGTGGCATCGCTGCCCGCTTCCGGTTCTGAAAGGCAAAAGGCACCAATAATTTCCCCGCTGGCCAACCGTGTTAGATAATTTTGTTTTTGTTCTTCACTGCCATAGGCTTCAAGGCCGTAGCATACCAATGAGTTATTGACCGATACGACCACCGATGATGATGCGTCGATCTTGGATAATTCTTCCATGACCAGGGCATAGGAAAGGGTGTCTAGGCCACTACCTCCATATTTGGGGTCGACCATCATGCCTAAGAAGCCAAGTTCGCCCATTCTTTTGACTTGTTCCGTTGGAAATCTTTGTGCTTCATCACGTTCAATAACCCCTGGCAACAATTCATTTTGGGCAAATTCACGAGCGGCCTCCTGAACCATTAATTGCTCTTCAGTAAGAGTGAAATCCATTATGTTGAGTTTAAGTTAGTACTAACAAATATACAGTTATGTTATATAATTCCATCTGCTTTGGGAAGATGTTTTAGATGTGTCGATTATTAAAGTTTAAAAGGTGGAAGGGCCATTATTTAATTTCTGTATTTTATATTTGTTGGTAGAAATCCTTAAATTGATTTAAAACAAGATTATGAGACAGCACTAACCTCTTTTGGGGAGTACATTTTGGTCAGACAGGAATATGAAAATGAAATCAAGGTCACATAATCGATAAAGTCAAATCATGAAGGAATTACTACAGGCATACGAGAATAAGCAACCAGAAATCATATTTCATTGGAAAGATCCAGAAACTGAAGCGGAAGGATGGACGGTTATAAATTCACTAAGAGGGGGGGCTGCCGGTGGTGGCACGCGAATGAGGGAAGGTCTTGATCTCAACGAGGTGCTGTCTTTGGCGAAGACCATGGAAGTTAAATTTACAGTATCCGGCCCTCCAATTGGCGGTGCAAAATCAGGAATAAATTTCAATCCCCATGACCCTAGGAAAAGAGGGGTCTTGGAACGATGGTACCATGCCGTCTCGCCACTATTGAAGAGTTATTATGGTACTGGGGGGGATTTAAATGTTGATGAAACAAAGGAGGTTATTCCCATTACCGAGGACGCAGGGGTATGGCATCCCCAGGAAGGGGTTTTCAATGGTCATTTCAAACCCACGGAAGCCGATAAGATAAATAGGATCGGGCAATTGCGGTTGGGGGTGATAAAACCACTTGAAAATAATCGTTTTTCACCTGACGTTACTAGGAAATATACGGTAGCCGATATGATAACGGGCTATGGTGTGGCAGAGGCTGTACGCCATTATTACGATATTTTTGGAGGTAACGTAATGGGTAAACGGGCGGTTATCCAGGGATTTGGTAATGTAGGTGGTGCTGCCGCATTTTATCTGGCCCAAATGGGGGCAAAGATCGTTGGGATCTTAGATCGGGCAGGGGGAGTTGTCAAGGAAGATGGTTTTTCTTTCGAGGAAATAAAGGAATTCTATTTGAATAAACAGGGGAATAATCTGATGGCAAGTGCGGATCAAATGATTCCCTTCGAAGAGATCAATCAGGTGATTTGGGGTCTTCAGACCGAAATATTTGCGCCTTGTGCGGCCTCGAGACTTATAACCAAGGACCAGATTTCCAACTTGATTGAAACAGGGCTTGAAGTCATTTCATGTGGGGCCAACGTTCCCTTTGCTGACAAGGAGATATTCTTTGGGCCAATTATGGAATATGCCGATGGCAAGGTAAGTCTGATTCCCGATTTTATTTCCAATTGTGGAATGGCGAGGGTTTTCGCCTATTTTATGGAGAAAAGGGTGGGAATGGATGATGAATTGATATTTAAAGATACTTCCGATACCATTAGAAAAGCAATTTTAAATATCTTTAAACAAAATCAATCAAAACTGAATGTAAGTAAAACCGGATTTGAAATTGCCCTAAAGCAATTAGTATAAATAAATTACACATATATGGAAACCATTATTATTGCGATTTTTTTAGCAGGATATCTTGCTATTACACTTGAACACAATCTCAAAATTGATAAGCTGATTCCAGCTTTGGCCATGATGGCCCTACTTTGGGCTGTTATTGCCTTGGCCCATATGCCGGTTTTTGAGGTCAATGCGGAACTTAGGGAGTTGGATCCGACCCATTTGGATGAGATATTGTTGCACCATTTGGGAAAGACAGCGGAAATATTGTTTTTCTTGCTTGGGGCAATGACTATTGTTGAGATTATCGATTATTTTGATGGTTTTTCTGCAATAAAAGGTTTTATCAAGACAAGGAGTAAGAAAAAGTTACTTTGGTTATTTTCCTTATTGGCTTTTGTACTTTCCGCCATCATCGACAACCTTACGGCAACTATTGTATTGATTACCATTTTACAGAAAGTGATCAATGATAGGAATACCCGTTTATGGTTTGCGGGTTTGATTATAATTGCAGCAAATGCGGGTGGGGCTTGGTCGCCTATTGGTGATGTGACCACAACGATGTTATGGATAGCCCATAAAGTAAGTGCCATGCAATTGATAGAGCATGTATTGCTACCTTCTATTATCTGTATGGTAGTACCCGTACTATTGGCCAGTAGAAATAAAGCTTTTAAAGGTAATATCGAAGGGGATATGAATGAGGAAGAGGGTCTGAAATCCAAGTTTGGGCCTACCATGTTGTATTTAGGATTGTCTGCTATTGTTTTCGTGCCTATTTTCAAAACGGTAACACATTTGCCTCCTTACGTGGGAATGATGCTTTCCTTGGCTGTTGTAGCAACATTCGCTGAAATATACAGTAATGCAAAGTTCAATATTTCAAATGTAGACGGTCACGAGAATGGTTCTGTTGGTCATCACAGTCCTGTTCATCACTCACTGTCAAAGATAGAATTGCCCAGTATTTTGTTCTTCTTTGGAATCTTAATGGCCGTTGCGGCAATGGAATCATTGGGTATACTCTTCCATGCAGCGGGTGGTTTGAATACGGCCATACCCAATACTGATATTGTGGTAATGCTCTTTGGGGTAGGTTCTGCCGTAATCGATAACGTACCGTTGGTAGCGGCAAGTATGGGTATGTTCTCCGAAGGATTGGATAATCCTTTATGGCATTTCATCGCCTATTCGGCCGGTACGGGAGGAAGTATGTTGATTATTGGTTCGGCTGCAGGTGTTGTGGCCATGGGTATGGAGAGGATAGATTTCTTTTGGTACCTTAAGAAGATTGCATGGTTGGCTTTGATCGGATTTTTGGCCGGGGCAGCAACCTTTGTATTAATGAGAGATTTTGTGTTAAACGCATAATTTTATAGATAAAACACCGTTATTAAGGCAACTTAAAGAAGAGAAATT
The DNA here is from genome assembly GCF_014596745.1 of Maribacter aquimaris. Taxonomy (GTDB): domain Bacteria; phylum Bacteroidota; class Bacteroidia; order Flavobacteriales; family Flavobacteriaceae; genus Maribacter_A; species Maribacter_A aquimaris. The sequence goes on along the minus strand of NZ_JABTCF010000007.1, from coordinate 227,621 downwards.
ATATGTCAATGTTACAAGATCTTGCACAAGACCCAACAGCTGGGGAAGTTTTATCCGAGGAAAAGACACTCTCGGTCATAGATTTGATTTTTAGTGGTGGTACGGCGAGTATTGTCATAATTGCAATTTTATTTGTGTTGTTGTTTGTAGCCCTTTATATTTATTTTGAACGCATTTTCGCTATTAAGGCGGCTTCAAAAATAGATAAGGACTTTATGAACCAGATCAGGGATCATGTGACCAATGGGAAATTGGAGGCCGCAAAATTATTGTGTGCCCAAACCGATTCACCGGTGGCCCGCTTGACCGAAAAAGGGGTTTCTAGAATAGGTAAACCCTTGGATGATATCAACACCGCCATCGAGAATGCCGGTACGTTGGAAGTATACAAATTGGAAAGGAACGTAAGTGTTTTGGCTACGGTAGCCGGGGCAGCTCCCATGATTGGTTTCTTGGGAACCGTTATTGGTATGATTTTGGCTTTCCATGAAATGGCAACCAGTGGTGGGCAGGCCGAAATGGGTTCCTTGGCATCGGGTATTTATACAGCGATGACAACGACGGTTGCTGGTTTAATTGTAGGGATTATTGCTTATATCGGATACAACCACTTGGTGAATAGAACAGACAAGGTAATCCATAAAATGGAAGCGAATGCAGTTGAGTTCCTCGATTTATTGAACGAACCACTGTAACAGAGCAATATGAAACTAAAAGGAAGAAATAAAGTAAGTCCGGACTTCAGTATGTCGTCTATGACAGATATTGTTTTTTTGTTGTTGATATTTTTTATGTTAACGGCAAATTCGCCCAATGCGTTGGATTTACTATTGCCAAAGGCGAAAGGAAAATCCACGAATACACAAAATGTTTCCGTCAGTATAAATAAGAACTTGGAGTATTTTGTGAACAACGAGAGAATCAACGGAGAATACATTGAAATTGAATTAAAAAAGGCACTGAAAGGACAGGATAAACCCACAATAATCCTAAGGGCAGAGGAGAGCGTTGCCATAAAAGAGGCAGTACACGTTATGGATATTGCCAATAGGAACAATTATAAGGTTATTCTGGCCGTGCGACCTAATTAATGTCGTTTTTAGATACGAGACACAAGAAAAAATCATTTACACTCACAACAGCTTTGTTGAGTGCACTTGTACTATTGCTTTTTTATATTGGTCTGACCTATATGGATCCGCCCATCGAAAATGGTATTTCGGTGAATTTTGGTACAATGGATTTTGGTATGGGCGATACCCAACCCAAAGAAAAAATCAGATCGGAACCCTTGGACATTCCCGAACCTCCCAATGTGCAGGAAGAACAAGTACTGGAAGCCGTACCTGAAGAGGTACAGGAAGAAGTAGTGGAGAAAGAACAGCCGACAGAAAAGGTACTTACCCAAGAAAGCGAGGAATCCATCAAGATCAAACAACAGCAAGAAGCCAAACGTAAGGCAGATGCGGCAGCGAAGAAAGCTAAGGCGGAAGCAGATAGGGTTGCACGTGAAAAGCGGGAAGCCGAAGAACAAAAAAGAAAGGAACAAGAGGCCAAAAAAGCGGAATTGGATAAGCTTATGGGGGGACTCAATAAATCCGATGGTACGGCTTCAGGTAGTGAAGGCGACGATAATCGACCTGGTGACAAGGGGCAACCCGATGGTGATCCCTATGCAACAAGTTATTACGGGAGTCCTGGTTCTGGAAGTGGAACAGGGGGGTATGGTTTAAATGGAAGATCTTTGGTCAGTAAGGGCGCGGTACAACAGGAATGCAACCAAGAAGGCCGGGTCGTTGTAAAAATAGTTGTAGACCGCACAGGAAAGGTAATCAGTGCAATACCAGGGGTTAAGGGCACAACCAATAATGATCCTTGTTTATTGGAACCCGCAAAGAAAACTGCATTGAAGCATAAGTGGAATTTGGATTCCAACGCACCTAGCCAACAAATTGGTTTTGTGGTGGTCAATTTTAAATTAGGGGGATAAGTGACCTATAAAGAAACCTTGGCCTGGATGTTCACACAACTTCCCGTCTATCAGCAAAAAGGGAAAGTCGCGTATAATGGCAAAATGGATAATATCCAAGCTTTCTCAACCTTTTTAAAGCATCCGGAAACAAAATTTAAAAGTCTACATGTGGCAGGTACCAATGGAAAAGGTTCCAGTAGTCATATGTTGGCCTCCATACTTCAAGAAGCAGGGTATAAGGTGGGTTTATACACCTCCCCACATCTAAAGGATTTTAGAGAACGTATAAAAATCAATGGGAAGACCATTCGAAAAAAGGAAGTAGTGCGATTTATTGAGGGGAATAAGGTCTTTTTAGAGGAAAACCGATTATCGTTTTTTGAAATGACCGTAGGTATGGCCTTTGATTACTTTGCCCACAAGAAAGTCGATATAGCCGTGGTTGAGGTGGGACTTGGAGGTCGGTTGGATTCGACCAATATCCTAAACCCCGAAGTGGCATTGATTACCAATATCGGGATGGATCATTTGGATATGCTTGGAGATACCCTTTCGAAAATCGCTAGGGAAAAAGCAGGTATCATTAAAACGGATATCCCAGTTGTCGTTAGTGAATATCAAGAAGAAGTCGCAGAAGTCTTTTCGGCTATTGCAGCATCAAAGCATGCGAAGATCGTTTTTGCGGATCATGTCGAACACAAAACGTACAAGACCTCCTTATTAGGGAATTATCAAATCAGGAATGTGAAGGGAGTACTTTCTGTCTTGGATGAACTAAAGGGGTTTAACGTCAAAAAGAAACACATCAAACGAGGATTGATGCGAGTGGTCGCGAATACCGGTCTGCTGGGGCGATGGCAGATTCTTGATAAAAAACCAATGGTTGTTTGCGATACGGCACATAATAAGGAGGGACTAGCCTACGTAACCGAACAGTTGGCGCAGCAAGAGTTCAGGACCTTACATCTGGTTCTTGGCTTTGTAAAGGAGAAGGACCTAGACCGTATATTGCCACTTTTTCCTAAAAATGCGCAGTATTATTTTTGCCGTCCTAATATAATGCGTGGTTTGGAGGTTGTGACCTTGGTAGGGAAGGCTAGGGAACAAGGATTGGTGGGGGAAGCTTATGATTCTGTAAATAAGGCTTTTAAAGCGGCTAAGAAGAAAGCAGGAAAGAATGATTTTATATTTATTGGGGGTAGTACTTTTACGGTAGCTGAAGTAGTTTGATTTTTTTTGTTTTTTTCTTTTGGGAAAACGAAAACTATTCTATATTTGCACCCCGTTAGGGCTCTTAGCTCAGTTGGTTCAGAGCACCTGCCTTACAAGCAGGGGGTCACTGGTTCGAATCCAGTAGGGCCCACAAAGGCTATCTAAATTTTAGGTAGCCTTTTTTATTTCTTTCCACGTATTATATTCAAAAAAGATAGATTTTTACTAGGTAGGTCCCTACCAGCGATATGTTGGAAGGATGTTTTCGGGCATGAGGTTTTTTTGATCCAGTGCATCTTAGGGTCACTGGTTCCCCCGACGCTTCGGGGCAGTAGGGCCCACAGTAATAAAGACAAGGCTTCCGAGAAATCGGGAGCCTTTTTTTTATGTGCAATTTCTTTCCGCGTATTGTATTCAAAAAAGATAGATTTTTACTAGGTAGGTCCCTGCCAGCGATATGTTGGAAGGATGTTTTCGGGCATGAGGGTTTGTTGTTCCAGAGCATCTTAGGGTCACTGGTTCCCCCGACGCTTCGGGGCAGTAGGGCCCACAGTAACAAAGACAAGGCTTCGCAGAAATGCGGGGCCTTTCTTTTTTGGCAGGGGTGAAACAAGGGTGAAACATTGGATCAAGAACAATTGTTGTGTTTATGCAAAGATTGTAGTTAATCTATAAAGGAAGAATTCTACGGATCAAGTCAAAAAGTTGTGGGATTTTGGATTTAGGCAAATATATTTGATAGTCTAAATAGAAAGAATTCTATATTCCTAACGCCTCTGAACTACGCCCTAAAAACGGATCAAGCCCAATTAATAGTAATTTATACAATATAAAGTGTCCTTCATACAATAAACAGCCATGTTGTAATGTAATATTAGGATATTTAATGCGATAAATTATAAAAATCAAACTTTCATGGTAATTTCATCAAAATCAATTCGAAAAAATTTAAAAGGAGCTGTTCACTTCCTATTAGTATTGTTAATTTCTGTTCAATTTTCTTGTTCTTCAGAAGATGGGGAAAATGGAATGGATGGACTACAAGGCGCTCAAGGGGAACAAGGAATAGCTGGAGCTGACGGCGCAGATGGAGCAGATGGTGCAGATGGAGCTGATGGTGCAGATGGAACAGATGGAGCTGATGGAACTGACGGTACAGATGGAGCAGATGGAGCTGACGGTGATGATGGTAATGCAAATGTGAGAAACTTTACCTTTGATGCCTCTAGTTTTTCAGGTTTTGATGATTATTTAACCATTCCTCAACTTACACAGGATGTTTTGGATAACGATGCTATTTTAACATATTTAAATAGTGGGACTTATTGGACACCCGTACCCTGTCCTGCAGATGCTTGGTCGTTTGATTTTGCTGTTGAAATAAATCTGCGAGTTGGATATATTTATTTTGATTATGCAGATAGTGATGGTATTAGTGTAAATATTTCTGCGGGTGATTTAGATTCTGGTAGAGTAATTATAATAGAGTCTACAAGTACAACGGCACTAAAAGGTAATTCTACCAACAAAAAAGAACAGGTTCTTAACGAGCTTGCACAAGCTGGTGTAGATGTAAAAGATTACAAAGCTGTTTGTGATTATTACGGTATAGAATACTAGGTAAAAACTTTCTCAAAATGAAAAGTTAATTACAATTAAAAAAACCTTGTTAAGAAGTTAAATAGGAATAATATTTGAACTCTATATTCACTGATGGAAAAATTGAAACTAATTTTGGGTTGAATGCCCAAAAAACTTTTGTTTTATGGGGCTATTAGGGATCAAGTCAAAAAGTTGTGGGATTTTGGATTTAGGCAAATATATTTGATAGTCTAAATAGAAAGAATTCTATATTCCTAACGCCTCTGAACTGTGCCCTAAAAGCTTTTATTTTTGCGTTGAAGGTTACAGAGGATGCTATAGTGAACTGGGATCTTATTGGGTATCCTTTGTAAAATTATGACCGTGTAACAAACTATCCTGTTCATTGTCATTGATCAATTTAGAAAGGCGGTCATCCAAGATATCAATATGGTTCATGACTTCTTCAAAAGGTATTTTTTTGTCCGTATTCCACACTCTTTCCATATATACGGGCAATCGTTTTCTGAGGCTTGGTATTTCTACTTTTTCCGATTGTTCCCACGAACACATTTGGGCGCCGATCACCAAAGGGGATTTTTCCATTTGTATAGGATTATAGGAAGGGGCCTTATCGTACCAATTGTCCCATTTCCACATATTCCATGCATATATCGTTTTTGGTTCCCATTTCTTTTCATTGACCACATAAAGTGGTTTCCAAGAAGTATTGACTACTGTATATCCATCTTTGATCAGTTCGTTTGGCAAGTAACGATTGGTTTCGAATTCAAAAACAATGATATCCTTGGGAATCTTTATTTTACCATTGGGTCTAAAACCTTCCCAAACACACATTTGTTTATGGTGTTTTTTTACAATTCCGTTCATCCTTACCAAGAAGTGCCTATATAATTCATGCACATCATTGTCTATCTGATGTGTCTTTATATAATTTTGGACAAAGGGGTCTTCACTAACTTTATCAAAAATAGCTTCGTCCCCACCAATATGGAAATAGGGGCTAGCCTCGAATATGGATGAGATTTCCCCAATTATAAAATCCAAGGCCTCATATGCATCCTCTTTTCCCATGTTTATTATCCAAGGATTTGTCACGGTATCTTTGATAGCGAATATTTCAGGATATTTTCTTACGAACTGACTTGAATGGCCCGGTATATCGATCTCAGGAATGATAGTTATTCCCCGTAATTGTGAATATGCCTCGAGTTCCTTTAGCTGCTCAAAAGTATAATGTCTGTTAGGGGTTGATAGATTTTTATACTTGGTGGACGGCAATGTATAGGATTGATAGTCTGTGAAATGCAACTGTAAATAATTGATTTTGTAATATGCGGCCAAATCAATTAATTTCTTGATCGTATGGATTTCATGCCATTGTCTGGCCAAATCCACCAATAATCCCCTATAGGAAGCATTGGGGTTATCTTTAATCGTAACTATGGGAAACATCAGTTTTCCTTCCTCCTTACCTAACAGCTGCAGCAAAGTTGATTTAGCTTTTGCCAAAGCCTTGTAATTTCCTCCGATTACATTGATCGTATTACCTATTTCAATGGAATATTCTTCGCCAATCATTGAGGCATCAATTTGAAAAAGAATATCTGCCTCATGGTTGTTAGTGTCGGTAGTACCAAGTTCAATGTTCGTGATTTTGTTTATTTCCGATATGAATAGGTCCAATAAAGGATAAACATCGGATTGGGGAGAATACAATTTGCTTTGGCCGGATAACAAGAGCACTCCGCTACCCTTGTCGATCATTTTAGGTTGTGGAATAATATTCGTATCGAAATCCTCTTTTTTAAATGACGTAGTTTGGTCGCAGGAAATAAAAAAAAGCATAAAGATCGTTATTGATAGTATCCTCATTATTAATTTTTTAGGTTATAAAGGGTCATTCAAAAAAATGGTTGGGTGTTTTTTATTTCTTTTGATTTTTGTTGCTTACTTCAGATAAAAAATTGGTGATCTCCGCAAACAAACCAAGCTTATCGGGTTGCCCGTTAAAATCAACCATATCAGGTCAGCCTAATAATCCCAAGGTCCCGGATTTTCTTTTACAAGAATAAGTACCGCCTCAAAATCCCTGAACACAAACTTATCTACAATCTATTTAGCATATCCACTAGGAATATGGTGCAAATCCACTACTTGGTTATTTGCTCTGTGACGTTGCTACACGTTGTTCAATATCCGTAACAAATTTTAAAATCGTATCACTTGAAATCAAATAGTTCTCAGCTCCGTATTTTTTATCCATTTGAAGGGCCATTCCCTTCAATTCTTCAAGACAATTCGATAATGAAACCAAGTTTTGACTTGTAGGATGATCCCGGTTGATTATATATCGTAGATAGGCTTCAATATGGGGCAAGCTCACCTTCACAAAATCTTCCATAATCAAAAGTTCCACTTTGATCTTTTGATACTCTTCCTTTGAAAGTGATTTTTTTATCGATGCTACATCTGCAATCGATTTTTGGCACATAGCCAAAGCCTGTTTGCGATCGGCAATCGCCATTTTTATTATTTCCTCTGTAGGATTGTAAACAAACGCCTCGATCAACGCATTGTTCTTGATATCATCAGGATTCCAATTGATCATTGATTTACCTGTATGTAACACTTGGCCCGTCATATAATCAAGGGAAGCGATTTTACTATGCTCCTGCACCCAAATCCCCTTAAAATAATAGACCAAGTTACCAATATCATTGGTCCGTTTCAGGACCTTTATCATTGTAGGCGCCGCTACCTCACCAAATTTCCCTTTTGCCCAGTCGGTCCATACTTCCTCCACATCGATATAGGGGTCTTTGGCAAAGCGTGCAAGCGCATACAAATTTATCTCGTTATAATTATTGAACAGCGTCTGGTCGTCTTCCCAATAGGTACGCATGGCCAATGTTTGAATACTTTTATTGTGCTCAATGGCATGTTGAACCCTGGTTTGTATCTCTTCAGGGAAACAATACGGTACGAGGGACCTTCCCCAATACTCCCCAACACCATCAAATAGTAGGGAAGCTTTGGTTTGCGTCTGCATCATGATATTATTTGGCCCTTTGTACGGATCCCAATCCCCTGGTTGGGACTTATGCACCATTAAAAAGGATTCATTTCTTCGTTCAAGTTCTTTCAAAGACTCCAACAATAATTTTTCCTGATATGGATAATGGCTAAAAGTCAAAATAGAGAAATCCTTTTTTGCACGGTTGGCACCCCTAATAACGGCGGCCATGAATTCGGTTAAATAATCCGCTAGGGAATAATATTGATTCTCGCCTTTATGCCAAGTAATGGGTTTTTGCCATTTTATACCCGGAAAATAATTAAGGTCATCCAAAATCGGGGTTTCCCAAAGAAAATAATCAGTAGCATCTACTTGGGGGAACGTTTTGAAAAGGGCATAGGTCCTTTCCTCGTAAAATTTCCAAAGCAGGCCATTTTCCAAATATTTTGCCTCTGGATAAAGGTTGAAAAAACTGTTTTTGTCCTTGCTGTAGTAATCCATTCCCGGCAAACTGGGTTCACCACCACTTAAAGTAATTCGGATTCCGTGGTCTTTAAACCATTTCAATCCCTTTTTATATTTGTCCAACTCTTCAGGATTGCCTTGCTGTTTTATTTCAGGAAAACCCTTTATATCGATGTATTTATAGGTAATCGCATTGCCTCCCCCATAAATCCGTACTTCATCCACATCATATTCAAGGATCTTCTTTTTCGTCATTTCAAAGTTCCCTTCCAATGTTGGATCCATGAGCAACCCTAGTCTAAACCCTACGGCAAGATTGTATTGTTTGTCCTTTTCGGTTTGGCCGGTTACAGGAAGTACAAGTGCCAAAAGAAGTATCGTAAAAAGTGTTCTATAATTCATTTTCCCTAGATTGATTTTAAGATTTCAAATACGTAGCACGCATTAATGTTTATCGAAGTTAAAGACCTCGGATGGGGTTCTGGCCGTATTGAAAATATCCTCCATTTCCTTAACGATATCCGGATGTGACCCTGCGATGTCATTGTTTTCGCCAATATCATTTTTTAAGTCGTATAATTCCATCGGTGCATTGGGGTTTTTAAACACATTGTTACGAATCGCCTTCCAATCCCCCATGCGTATAGCCTTTCGTCCACCCATTTCATGAAACTCCCAATACAGATATTCATGCTTGACCTGTTTATCCTTTTCCCCTAACAAGGTGGGTACAAAGGAGATTCCATCAATATTCGGGGGGGTATCGACACCAGCAATATCCGAGAAGGTAGGTAGTACGTCCCAGAAAGCGGAAACTAGTTCCGTTTTACTGTTGGATTTGATTTTTCCTGGCCATTTGGCAATCATAGGAATCCGGATTCCACCTTCATACAGGTCTCTTTTAATCCCTCTTAAAGGACCATTACTATCAAAATATTCTGGATCGGCACCTCCTTCATTGTGGGGACCGTTATCGGAAGTGAATATAATGATCGTATTGTCCGAAATGCCCATATCCTCTACCTTTTGAACGATTTCACCTACCTGTCGGTCCAAAAGTTCAATCATCGCCACAAATGCGGCATGCGGTGTTGCCTGGGCGCCATAATAGCCGCCCTTATAAGGTTTTTCCGGAGGGAATTTTCCCGAATATTTCTTTATTAAATCCTCTGGGGCAGCCAATTCCGCATGGGGAATTACCGAAGGAACAAACAAGAAAAAGGGATTGTCTTTATTTTTCTCGATAAATTGGAGCGTCTTCTCCTGGATTAAAGAGGGTGCATATATTTCCCTTTTACCATTTTCATTTCCCGAAAGCACAATAGAATCTGAATTGCTCCACAAATGGTCAGGATAATAATGATGGGCCTGTCGTTGGCAATTATATCCATAGAATACATCAAAGCCCTGTTGGGTTGGATCACCTTCAGAACCAGGATATCCCAGTCCCCATTTTCCAAAGGCCCCAGTTACATAACCTACTTTTTTTAGGGCTTCGGCGACCGTGTAGGTGCTATCGGGTATAGGATACTGGCCTTCTGGCTCTAGTTCTTTGTTTCCCCTAACAACGGTATGCCCTGTGTTAAATCCGGTCATTAGGGAACATCGGGAGGGGGCACATACACTCGTGCCTGCATAATGTTGGGTAAAGACCATACCCTCTGAAGCCAATTTATCAATATTGGATGTACTGAATTTCTTTTGCCCAAAACAACCCAAGTCCCCATAACCTAGATCGTCGGCAATAATATAAATGATGTTCGGTTGCTTAACATCCTTGCCCTCGATCCCACAAGTTGCCGTGTTTTCGCTTGTTTTTTTAGGGTTTTTGCAGGCCACAAAGACAATGGCAAAAAGTATGGGTAGTAAATAAATTGTTTTGATTTTCATAGTAGACTATTAGATCATTATTTTATACATTATTTTGGGTTTGGACGTTAACTGTGATAAACAAATCCAATAGGACCGATTATTCCATTATTTGAAATGTACATGTACGGTATCCCCTTCCCTTATATACTTTTCATATATTGTTTTATTCCCTCCATCGACGACTTTAACGTGCAGCTTTTTCGCTTTTCTTACGATAGAGATATCAAAATTTTCACCAAAGGCCTTTATTTTTTTTAAGGCCATATGGTCCCATTCCTTGGGCAATCTGGGAGTGCTTTTAAAACTGTGGAGCCCTGTAGGGACGATTCCAAAGACTCCTTCGGTGAACACGCGACAGTAAAGACCACTCTCCGCGGATAATTGTGCCATGTTACCTTCGGGAAAAGCCTCTACCACATATGGTACCCGATCGCCTAAAAGTCGTTTGTTTGAAAACTCATCCAGTTTTTCCAGTGATTCTTCCGTGGATCCGGCCAGGAATGTTCCCCTAAGGGCATATAAGGTTCCCCTGTCCCAGAAAATTTCGGAAATAGCCTTGTTTTCATCGTTTTTTTCGACATGCACCCCGTTCTCTGACCACAGTTTATCAAAAAGGGCTTTTGTGGTACCTTCTTTACGATCGTAAATACCTACGACCAAAGGAAGGCATATCCAATGCCTTAATTTGGTATGTTCCTTATAATACTTATAGGTTTCTATGCCCTCAATAGTCGCTCCAAAATAAGATTCGATTGCCTTTTTAAGGGTTTTGGCCTGTCTGGAATACGTTTGTAACGTCTTACTGTTCTCGTTTAACGAACGGCCTAGACTTACTGCCAATCCCAAGGCTCCGTAGTACAAACTGGAAGTGGATAAATTGGCCGTCCCCGTAGGAATCCTTCCTTCCATTTCATCGGATTTCGAAACAACCACGCCCGAATCGTTCAATTGTCTTCTATTGTACTCCAAACACCATGTTATTAAAGGCCATAGCTCTTTTGCGATATTTTTATCCCCACTTGCCAAGGCAAATTGTGTGGCTCCATAAGCGATCATAGCGGCATCACCCCTATCTAAAGTGCTTTTGGGTGCATCGCCCTCCATTTCAAAAGAATAGGGGAGGTTGGTGTATGAATCGTTTGTTTCCTTATCAAAGATCCTATAAACATTTAAAGACGCCTCGTTTCCGGTGGCATATCCTAAATAAGGAAAAAAGGGTCCTACATATTCCGCTTGATCATTGGCCCAAAAACCGACATAATAGCGGCCACCACCGGGAGAATGTATTAAACCTAGTTTTGACTCAAAAATACTTTCAGAGGCCCTAATCTTGGAAAAACCGAACAAGGTGTTCAAGGTGGGGTCGGGAGTAACCAATTCCAAAGAATTCTTCATTTGGTCCAAAAAACTTAGTCGCTCTTTATAAAATTCATTCCCGGATATCTGAATGCGTTCCTCATCGTTCATTGTAGCAGAGATCCCAATTGAAAAAGTATATGATTTACCGGGGAGCAAGGTTACTTCGTCCTTAATGTTGGAATCGATATAAATGGCATAGTTGCCTTTTGCCCCTTCGGTCATCGATTTGGTTTCTTTACGCCCCCCTTTTAATACAATGGATGATGTGCCGGTATTGGTCAAGGTCCATTGTTCTACGAATAATCGTTGACTCATAGAGGGGAAAAAAGTACGCGTCAGTGCGACCCCGTCAACAGCTTCGTGCTTTAATGTCAACATGCCATTAATGGAAACCTCTGAAACGGGTCCAGGTACATAAATTCTATCACCTAAGGCTATGGAAGGAAGAATTTCGTCCGAATATGTTTCTTTAAGGTATGCTCGATACGCTTTCCAATCCGGGTCGTTGGTCTTTAAAAATGTTCGTAGTTGCGGAAAAAATATCTCACGGCTTACCGCTACTTCCCTTTTGTCATTAATGGCATAGGTTACGATACCAGAGACCCTTTTTCCTGAAAGTTCCATATTATCTTGATATGGGTGATTGTTACTTTGAGTAACATCGAGCCGTATTTCATCGGATTTATTAATACTCCAATGCTTTTCCTGCGCTATCTGCCACTGAGAAACCAGTAGTGCTGAAATCACCAATATATTCTTAATTACCATCATTTTCGATTTTAGAAATTATATCATCCTCAATTAATATCCAATAACATCCAATTATCATTTACCACCCCATCAAGAACATTTTCTATACATAGATTCCAACTAACGAAACCAACAATATTCCCATTTTCATCAACATGGTCATCACTAGGGGCTAAAGCCACCCCTGTTTCGGCATTATAATTTTCATGCATGGTGTCGTGCCTTTCCATATCCTTCAACAATAAAGTACCTACCGTGTTGCCCAACCAAGCCACTTCTTTATCAAAGCCATATTTTTTGAGGCCAATGGAGTAAATGTAATTTGCAATAGGCCACACAGGGCCTTGCCAATTGGAAAAAGGCACGATTATATTTTTGTTGTTGTAATCTGGATCTTTGGCGGAAAGTGACCTAAAACCATATTTCGCTTTCATGTGCGACGGTTCCAAAAGATATTTCCCGATCATTGCCTTACCTTCTACTTCCGGGGCTATCCCCGCCATTAAGGGCACAAACGAGGAATAACTGATCCTTTTGTAAAAATCGCCTGTTTCCCGATCAATGGTATAATAAATCTGATCTTCCTTTGACCAAAGATAGGTATTGATGGCTTTTTTCAATTTGTTTGCCTTTTCAGTATAGACGATAGCATCCATATCCATACCCAGTACCTTGGCTATAGCCGCTTGGGCTTTATATTCCTTATACTGAAGGGTACTGGCATCGGGAGCAAGAAAGGACCGTTTGTCTTCTTGGAAATAATTCATGGCAGGATTGTTGTCCGCTCCACTTTGCATGGCAATATCCCAATAAAATAGTCCGGTCTTTTCGTCTTGTTGCGTACGTTCCCTGTATTCCAATACTTTTTTCAACTGCCCATAATAAGGCTTTACCCAGGAAAAATCCTTTAATCCTTTTGAGGCTAGATATACGCCTTGGGACAAAAAGGGTTTCATCGCGAACTTACCAAAAATAGGTCGAGGGCCCTTGGTAGTTGCGCAACCGGACACATATCCATCTTGATCAATTCCTTTGATTAGGTTTAACGCCCAATATTTCAAGTATTCCGGTTTTCCCTTGCTCACAAAATAGTTTCCCATAAAAAAACCATCCCAATCCCACATTTGTTTATAAAAACCGGAAGGTATGAGGTATGGATATTCCAAATATCCTTCGGCGGGCTGTATTACTTTTTTGGACTGCCGTTCAAAATCATTGCGCAGCGTAATGTAGAGGTTTTCCATTTCTTCTTTGTTTATGGTTACCTGGGATGAGTCGGTTTTTTTTACAGATTCATTTTTTGCCGTTTTCTTGTTATTACAGCTCATTAAACTGCCGATAGTTATACAAAGTAGGAGTGTTTTCTTCATTTAAATTATATTGTTAGATCGTTGTTGTACGTTTAGCACCTTACAGGAGCTACAGGCATCAACCTTCGAGTTGGTTATTTTCGTGTATATTCTTTAGGAAATTGGGCATCCACATCGCTCCACCATTTATTGATTTTTTTAAAAAGGCGATTCCTGAGTCCTGGTAATTCCGAAGATAGGTCATGTCTTTCGCCAATATCATTCTTTATGTTGTACAGTTCTAATCCGTTATCCTTGAAAAACACAATTAATTTGTAATCTCCTTCACGTATGGCGCTGCTTGGCCCTCCTTTTTGGTTGGAACGGTGGGGATAGTGATAATAGGTGGCTTTATGGATTTTTTGTTTTTTGTTTTTAAGAATAGGTACAAAGCTTTTGCCATCCTTGTGTAGGTCTGGACGTAAAGGCAGCCCCGTCATCTCAAGAATGGTGGGATAAAAGTCCATACTGGTGATGATAGCATCGGATACGGTTCCAGGTTTTGTTGTTCCTGGCCACTTAATAATAGCGGGCTCCCTTATGCCCCCCTCGTACAACCAGCCTTTACCTCCTCTTAAGGGAGTGTTTGCGGTAGGGGTTCCTTCTGAAGAGGATAGTCCGCCGTTATCAGAAAAAAAGATTACGATCGTGTTATCCGCAATGCCCTTGTCTTTAAGTTTATGGAGTATTTTACCAACCGCTATGTCCATGGATTCTACCATGGCCGCATAAGTGGGGTGATCTTGTTTTATTCTATAGACAAACGGTTTTCCTCCATTCTTTTCTTCTTCAAATCGCTCTTCATCGGTCAAGGCTAGTTTTTCCTTTTTCCCGTTATATTTTTTAATCCTATCCTCCGGGGCACTAAAAGGAGCATGGACAGAATAAAAGGAAAAATACAGAAGAAAGGGCTCATTTGCATTTTTGTCGATGAAGTCAACGGCCTCCTTTGCCAAGCGGTCTGTCATATATACACCATCTGGGCCATTTTTTAAATTTGGTATGTTCCATGGAGCGAAATACTTGTTTTTTATATACAGTCCACCTCTAAAGTGCCCAGCTATATTAATGTCGAAACCTTGTTTGTCCGGCCAGAACTTGCCTTCGCCTGCCTCATTGTTTAGGTGCCATTTTCCCAAGAAAATAGTTTTGTACCCAGCATCCTTTAGAACTTCGGGGAACAGTACTTCTTCGAGAGGAAGGTTTTTTACATAATTTGGATTCCCAGGTCCGCCAATCCATTGAGTGAGGTGAATACGAGCAGGATTTTCCCCGGTTAGGATTGAAGCTCTTGTTGGGGAACAAACCGGTGAAGCAGCATAGGCTTGGGTAAAGCGAACGCCTTCCTTAGCCAATTGGTCAATATTGGGCGTTTCATAAAAGGTACTGCCGTTGGCGCCAATATCCATCCATCCCAAATCATCAACTAGGATAAAAACGATGTTTGGTTTTTTATTGGTCTGTGCGTATAGTCCATAGCATAATATGGATAAGGTAACCAACAATATTTTTTTCTTGGAGAAGTTGAAAAATTGCATTTTTAAAAGTTAATAGATGGTTCTTGTTATATATATGAAGATTGTGTGAAAAATATCCCTATGTAAAGGAGGGTAAAAACAATGAGCGTTTAAAATTCCTTTTGGATATGTCCTACAAAACCCCCACTCAATTGGACGTAATACCCCTTTGGATTATTATCATTTGATAATTCATCTACTAGCCCAGTATTCACCATAGCTTCGTTCTTTATAGCTTTTTAGTTTACAACTTGCAATAATCTTCCCCTTCAAACAAGGTAGAAGTGTTTTCTTCATCTATTTAATAATTCTTAAGATTTACAGGCTTAAATGCCCTTGAATCCTTTTTATATAATTTTTTAATAAAAGAATAAAACTGTTGTGTTTGGTACTTTCCTAAAAAGAACACAATAATTTGTTTGCCCTGCCCAAAAATTTAGTAGAAAAGAACGTTTAGGCCTCGGTATCACAGATGCTCCAAGGCCTATTGGAAACGTTCTTTCTACTACTAACAACAACTAACTCAATTCTTAAAAATTCTAACTTACCAATTAGGGTTATTGGGTGCCAAATTCGGATTGATATCAATCTCACTTTGCGGTATGGGCCACAATTCGTTCTTACCAGCTACGAAACCGTACCCTTTGCCAGTCATTACTTCAGCTGCCTTGCCCCAACGAACAAGGTCAAAATATCGTTTTTGTTCAAAACATAATTCAACCCTTCTTTCGTGATAAAGAGCTTCCCTCATTTGTTCTTTGGAAATGGTCGCATCGACAAACGGCACTTGTGCACGTTTTCTAATGGGATTGATGAAGTCGACTGCCTCACCTGTACGATCAAGTTCATTCAATGTCTCAGCCTTAAGGAGAAAAATATCCCCTAAACGTATAACTACATAATTATTATCGACAAAATATGGTGTTCCGGCCGTATAGTCATCAAAAGCCACCAATCCTTTTTTACAGTTATATCCAGTAGGAGACCATTCCCCTTTATAGACATCACCACTAAAAATGTCACCATCCCTTAGTACGGAGGCCTCCAATCGTATATCACCGGGTTCAAACTCGTCTACCAAATCCTGTGTCGGCAACATAAAACCGATTCCACCCCAATCAATATCCGAGGATCTTGGAGACATCCATCCGTTACGGTTATATCCTTCACGGTCACTGGCTCCCCCTGTTTGGAAGTTTATTTGAAAAATCACTTCTTTGTTCGTTTCGTTTCCGATACCGAAAATGGCGGAAAAATCATCAGAAAGGCCATAGCCATAATCGTTGATCACACTCGTAAGTAATGGATCGGCTTCCTTCCACTTTTTCTGAAAGACATAAGACTTGGCCAATAGGGCCTTTGCCGCTCCTACTGTAGCCCTTCCCAAATCGTTGTCAGAAAGACCGTCAGGCGTTTTTAGTCCTTCCATCGCTGCTTTAAGATCATCTTCGATAAACTTCCAAACCTCACTTTCGGGACTTCTTGAAATGTCATAATCCTCAGGGCTGTTGGGTTCTGTTACAATGGGTAAATCGCCATAACGTATGACCAAATCAAAATAACACAATGCCCTAAGGAACTTGGCTTCGGCCAATAATGTATTCTTAATGTCCGAATCTATATCTTCCTCTGCCATTCCCTGGATTTTCTGGATAGCCAGATTTGCCCTGAACACCGGAACGAAATATGCTTTCCATTTGTCTACGTAGATATGGTTATCGGCAGATGCAATGAATTTTTGCACTTGATCCATACCGGGTTGATCAGAGGGGCCGCCCCCTCCTTTTTCCGCATCATCGGATTGTACGTCTTCTACGATCGACATTGCACCGTAGACGGTATAACCTTGGATTCCGTCGTAAATGGCATTGACGGCCTGTGTGGCCTCTTCCTCATTGGTGTAAAAAGTACCCACACTTAATGAACCCAAGGGTTCTTTGTCTAAAAAAGAGTCATCGCAAGCGTATACGCTTAAAGCCAGTAAAGTGATATATATGTATTTCTTCATGGTTTCGTTTATTTGAATTATAAGGATAAGTTTATGCCAAGTACCAAAGAACTGGCCACAGGATATTTGGCCCTATCGACCCCAAGGTCGGTCCTTGACCCTTTAGTCTGATACATTTCCGGATCAAAACCGCGATAAGAAGTAAAGGTGTGGAGGTTTTCGGCACTAATATAAAAACGCAGACGGTCTACTTTTAACTTTTCAAGGATACTTTCCGGCATAGAATAACCCAATTGTACATTTTTGATTCTTAGGAAAGAGCCATCCTCTACCATACGTGAAGAGCTTCTTGTATTTTGGTTCACATCATCACGGGTTACCCTTGGCACTGAATTGGAAGTCCCTTCACCTGTCCATCGGTTCAAAATGTTCGTCCATTTGTTGTAGGGTTCCGAAGCAGTCTCTACCTGACGAATCATACCATTGTAAATATCATTACCGTAAGAACCGTAAAGGCGTACACTAAAGTCAATGTTTTTATAATTGGTCTGTGCGTAGGCCGAGAAAGTGAAATCGGGATTGGGATCACCAATATAGGTACGATCCTTATCATCCAGAACATCATCTTCATTGACATCCTTGAATCGAATATCGCCCGGTTTGGCATCAGGTTGCACCCCGTGTGCCAAAATATCGGCATTGTTTTGGAAAAGTCCGTCCGCAACATAACCAAAAAACTGGCTAATGGGCATACCTACCTCGGTACGTGTCCAGCGTTCCCCCAAATAAGCCTGGTCACTCCAAATATAATCTACGGTACCAAGGTCCTTTACCTCATTCTTTATTTTGGTAAAGTTACCCCCGATATTATAGGTAAATTCCTTATCGGAAGGTGACTGGTAATCCAAGGCCAACTCAATACCACTATTCCTGATTTTACCGACATTGGTATAGGCCGTAGTTGAATAACCCGAAGTAGCCGGTGCCGGCAAGGTCAGCAACATATCCTCTGTGTCCTTTATAAAATAATCCGCAGTCACAGAAACACTATTATCGAACATTTTAAGATCTAGACCAAAGTTGCTTTGAATGGTAGTTTCCCAGGTAACATCCGGATTGGAAGCGGCATTGGGAGCGTATCCTGGCACAGTCCCCTGTGAGGTGCCAAAAGGATAATAAACCAAATCAAGATTGTTCGCCCAAGGGTAGTTACTGTAAATATCCTGATTCCCTAATTTACCATAACTCGCACGTAGCTTAACATAGTTAAAAGCCTTCGTGTTATCGAAGAAACCTTCTTCACTTATAATCCATCCTGCCGATACGGAAGGGAAGGTTCCGAAGCGATTGGATTCCCCAAATCGGGAAGAGCCGTCGCGCCTTACATTCGCTTGAAAAAGATATCGGTTTTTGTAGTTATAGTTTAGTCTTCCTAAATAGGACATAAGTGCATATTCCGAAGTACCGCCACTGTTGTCCCTAGTTCCTGTTCCCGCACCTAAATACCAAATATATTTTTGGTTATTGGGGAAATCCTTTCTACTGGCGTTTAAGGTTTCATATCTATTTTCCTCTTTGGTAATACCTGCCAAAACATCAAAATGGTGGTCTTGCCCTATATCAAAGGTATAATTAACCGTATTTTCCCACACCCAAGTGGTATACAATGATGATGTCTCGGAAAGCTGGTTTTGAATGGCTTGTGAGCTACCCTCGGTATATGTAGGATCAAAATCCTTTCCTTTAGAGTATAGGAAATCATATCCAAAAGAACTTTTGAAGGTAAAATCGGAGATAGGTGTATACTCTAAATAAGAGTTACCCAAGACCCGATAACTTTTTCTGGTATCATAATTCATCAAAGCCAAACGCACAGGATTTCCTCCATCTCCAACATACTCTGCCGGGCCTATGTTTCCTCCCCAATTACCATCGGCATCCTTAACGGGTACCATGGGTCTTTCCCTTAATGCCCCAAAAAGAACACTTGTCCAAGAATGATCGTCGGGTACCACATCTTGTGTACTTGTAGTTAACGATAAATTGGTTCCTACCTTAAACTTGTCCGAAAATTTGGTACTACCATTAATACGGGCCGATATTCTCTCAAAACCACTACCTATAACAATACCATCCAGGCCATAGTAGCCTAAAGAAAATAAATAATCCGATTTTTCAGACCCTCCTGAAAAAGTAAATTGGTGGTTTTGAATGGGTGCATTTTGAAACACCTCATCTTGCCAATTGGTATCGGTTGGATTAGCCGTACCTGGACCGTACTCACTGGGATCTCCCCAAAACGCATCGTCAGGTAGACCTGAGTTTCTGTAAGCCTCTTTTGTTATCATAACATAATCATGAGAATTCAACACATCAATCTGCTTGGCAGCCTGTTGAAAACCATAATAACTCTCGATGCTGATTTTGGAAACCCCAGCCTTTCCTTTTTTGGTCGTAATTATAATCACCCCATTGGCTGCCCGGGCACCATAAATGGCGGAAGCTGCAGCATCCTTAAGAATGGAAATGGAGGCTATATCCGATGGATTGATTGAACTGATTCCCGATTTTGTCGGAAACCCATCTATAACGTACAATGGATCATTATTGCCAAAAGTACCTGTACCCCTTATTCTCACTGCAACTCCTCCTCCCGGTTCACCGGAATCCGCAGTAATCTGTACCCCGGCAACTTTTCCTTGAAGCGCTTGGGACACCGTAGGAACGGAACTCTCCTTTAAAACATCTTCATTGACAAAACCGACACTCCCTGTCAGATCTTTGACTTTTTGCTTACCGTAACCCACAACCATGACTCCTTCAAGGGAATTGGCTTCTGGCTCCATTTGCACCCGTATATTGGTTCGTGCACCCACGATAATTTCCTGGGTCTTATATCCTAAATAAGAAATTACCAATACTGAACTTTCTGAAGGTACTTGAATTTTGAAATTACCGTCAAAGTCGGTAGTCGTACCATCTGTAGTACCTTTAATTACAATAGCCGCTCCAGGTAAGGGTATACCCTGGTCGTCGACAACGTTACCTTTTACTTCCTTTTCCTTGCTGTCCAACGAGAATGCCGGACCGTAGTTGGCACTTGCGCTGGATACAAAAGCTACATAGCAGATTAAAAAGCCGAGAATCCTGGCTTTAGTGACCACGCTTTTAATTTGTTTCATCATAGATTTAAAGTTTTTAGTTAGTTTGTTCAGAACCTATTCTATTCGGTTCAACAAATACCCAATAAAAAAAGTGGATTTGCTTCTTGTAAAATTATCGGAATCATTGGCCTGAAAACTTATAATTCCGTATCAAATACGTATAAAATAGTACCATAGGCCCCATATAATCGAAGTTTAACGGGGTCATCGACAAATACGATGAAATTACTATGGAAAATGGATGGATATTTTAGGATGATTTTCTAGATGTCTTTTTTATACTCTTTTGGACTACATCCATACGCTTCTTTGAAACATCTTGAAAAATAACTCGGTTCTTTGAAACCGGAGAGAAAAGCGATCTCCGCTATCTGGAATTTATCCTCATCCAACAATAGGACGGCATATTTTAACCGAATTGATTTTATAAAGTTATTAGGGGTAAGTCCGGTCAGCGCCTTCACCTTCCGGAATAGCTGGGCCCTACTCACACCGATCTCGGTGGCCAGTATTTCCAAAGTCAGGTTTTGGTCTTGGATGTTTTTCTCGATGGTTTGTTTCAATTTCAGCAGAAATCTTTCATCAATGGAGGTTACCGTAACTTTTGAAGGTTCCAATATTTTGGCATTTTGGAACATTAATCGGAGCTTTTCTCGATTTTTGATGAGGTTATTGATCTTGGCAATCAGAATATCCTTGTTGAAAGGTTTGGTAATATATGCATCAGCCCCTGAATTTATACCTTCAACCACTTGCTGGTCGAAAGCCCTGGCGCTGAGCAAGATTATGGGGATATGGCTTGTCTCGAAATCACCTTTTATCCTTTTACAAAGATCAATACCATTGATTTCAGGCATTACAATATCACTGACAACCACATCAGGGGTTTCTTCCCGAATTAAATCTATTCCTTCCAGACCATTATTGGCGGTATAAACATTAAAATCATTTTGCAGTATCCGTTTTAAATACATGCGCAATTCGTCATTGTCCTCAATAAGGGCCACACTATACTGCTTAATTTTGTCAACGGCCAGTGATTCTTCTGAAACGGGAACGACTAGTGTTTCCACTTGACTTTTCGCCGGTATTATTGATGGTGATACCGTTTTTGAAACTTTATAAAGATCTTTGTTCTTGGGTAATAATACCACAAAAGAGGCTCCCTTGTTCTTTTTGCTTTTCAATAATATTGATCCATAGTGCATTTCAGCAAGCTGTTTTACCATATATAGACCAATTCCTGTACCTGAGTTTACACTGTCATCTTGATAAAAACGGGTAAAAATATCTTGCACATGTTTTTCGGAAATGCCACCTCCGTCGTCTTTTACCTTCAAGAAAATATGATTGTCCTTGTCGGAGTATTCCTTTTTGCCACAGATCAGCTTGTATCCACGCCCCCCAAACCTTCCTTTCTTAGTGTCTAAAACCCCTATCGAAACGCGTACTTGGCCTCCATATTTCACGGCCTTGAATGCATTGGACAATAAGTTGTATAGGATTTTTTCCACCTTATCATGATCATAGAACATGATTATAGGATGTTTGGGAAGTTTGATCTCATAATCGACATTCCTGTTTTTTGATACATGTACGAACGAATTGGTTATCACTCGAACACTCTCCACTATATCACCTTCGCCTATATTCAACTCCAATTTTCCGTATTCATATTTTCTGAAATCCATTATTTGGTCGACCAATCTTCTTAAGCGCTCTACATTTGTTTGAACTATACCCAATAATTCGTTGTTCCGATTTGCATGCTTTTGTTGGATCAAACTATGTATAGGGTCTACAATCAACGACAGTGGTGTTCTTAACTCATGGGAGATATTCGTAAAAAATATTAATTTGGATTCATATATTTCCGATAGTTTCTTTCGTTCTATTTCCTGTATTTTCAGCTCATTACGGCTATCCCGGTTCTTTATTAGGATATAAACGAATGAAATAATGATCCCGATCCCTATCAAGTACCAAAGGAACATCATCCACCATGTTGCATACCATGCTGGCATAACCTCAATCTGCACAACAAGCTCTTCGGCATTCCAAACCCCATCATTATTGGTTCCCTTTAGATGAAACTGATAATCCCCCTTGGGAAGGTTTGCATAGTTAATGGATCGTTCATTACCTAAATAGCGCCAATCATCGTCAACCCCGATCAATTTGCATTGATACATATTATTACTGGAATATGGCAAATGCAATGAAGCAAACTCGAGTCCGACCGTATTTTCTTTTGCTTTTAACCTAATGTTTTTGGCATATGATATTTCTTCTTCCAGTATTTGATTGTCATCATTTACCCGGACTTGTTTGCCATTGACGATCAACTTGGTCAATACAAGATTCGGACGGTAGTCGTTCTTATTGATATTGATCGATGAATCGTAGCTATTCAAACCGCTGGAACCACCAAAATAAAAATTCCCCGATTTACCCGCATAAACAGAGTTGCCATTAAATTCCAAAGACTGCAATCCATCTTTAATACCAAACCGTTCCTCTTCGGATGAATCGAAATCATAGGTGAATAATCCATTATTCGAACTCGCCCATATTTTATTCTTGTCCTTATCATACAATAGCCCGTATACATACCCCATACCAACCTTTAACGGATTGGATGACCTTTTTAGCGAAAGGAATGGCTTTATTTCCTTATTTGGCAAATCTATTTCACAAATACCAAAATTGGTACCTACTAAAATGGTGTTATCGGCTACCTCGCATAGATTATAGGATTCATAGTTCTCAAAATACTTTTTATAGGCTTCTGCAATCCTAATGATCTTAAAGTTCAATGGTTTTCCTAGATTCTTATACTTTGATATGTAAATGCCGTAATCCTTATACTCCAAATAAGCTATCCTTCCGTTCAATGTCCCCAACCATATCCTGTTTTTACTATCGAGCATTAAGGAATAAATGATTTTGTTGTCTAGCGAAGTTCCAATCGAAGTGTTTGTTATCCGTTTCAATTCTCCCAAGGCTGTAGATACATACAATCCACTGGAAGTACTAATCCATTTATTGGCATCCTTATCCTCCAATATGGCATAAACACTCTCTCCTGGTAAAAGGCTTGGTTTTTTAAGGTGAAATTGCCTTTTGAGGTCTTCATTATCCCGTATCGGTTTCTCTATGATATAAATCCCTCCTTGGGTTCCCACCCAAATAGATCCCTTTTTATCTTGAATTATTGATCTAACATGCCCCAATGCGTTGTTGACATCTGCGCCTACACTTAATTGTTTTTCCCCTTTCAATACAAAAAGTCCCTTCCCGCGGGTTCCTATCCATAAATTGGAATCGTTATCTTCCAAAATTCCATGAACGTTGACAATTTCTGTTCCAACCCTATCACCTTTGTCAATTTTATTGATAATATGGAACCTCTGCTCCAAAGTAACCACGGTATTTACCCCAGCATCAGTACCAACAACGATCATTCCCGAGGGATCCTCAAACAATGTTCTTACAAAATCGTTGTTCAGTACATTGGCAAAATTGATTTTATGCCTATAGTTCTGCCAATTATCTGTTTGTTTATGGTACACGAATAATCCTTCCCCTTCGGTGCCAATCCATATAGACCCATTTATGTCCTCTAGAAAATTATTGATAAGTTCAGGATTGGGCCAATTACTGTATATACTTGAGATATTCTGAACCTTTAAAGGAACGCCATTGACAAAGGCACCAATATTCAGCTTTGAAAAGTAGGTTTGTCCATCCGCAAAGATCAGTAAATCGTTAGACTTGGTAAGATACAGGGTTCTAAACTCCTTAAGTGTCTTATCATCTTGATCCATTTCCACCAAAACAGGTTTGGCAGCGGGGGCATCCACACTTAAATAAAAAAGCCCTTTGGAAGTCCTTATTAGTGCCCCCCCGGCCATAGTGATTATTTGATAAACCTCTGGGGTTTGTCCTATGGTCTTTGATCCTTCAAATTCAATTTCTTGGATAGCATAGGAGCCTTCTGTTTTTAGTCTAACCCGAAAAAATCCGTTTGTCGTGCCTACATAAATACCGTCTTCATTACCGTCAACATCCAAACAAGTGATATAATTACTTTGTTCCGGATTGGTTTCCGATGGAAAAATGTAAGTAAAGGTATGATTGGTCTTATTAAATAAGTTCAAGCCATTCTTGGTGCCGACCACCAAATAATCACGCAAACCATTTACGGCCGTCACCCATGGGTTGCTCAACCCGGTTTCACCATTAAAGGTATTTGGGAAAATTTCATAATCATAACCATTGTACTTATATAACCCATCCATCTTACCTATCCATAAAAAGCCCTTTTTATCCTTATAAAAAGAGGAGGTAACATTGTCGGTAATACTCAACTTATCACTAAGCGAATTGATTTTGTAATCGAAACTTTGTCCCACACCTGAAGTAAAGGTGATAAAAGCAAACAGAGTAATTAATAGCAAATTATTTTTCTGCATGAATAGAATTGGGCTTGAAGGAATTGGAGTTAATTATGGATAAAGTTAGTGAAATAGAATTTTAAAAAAATCTTTATACATTCATTCATCCACAGTAATACTATCGTTCTGTAACTTAAACTATTTTTAGTGAAGGTTGCATTTTCCCAAGTTGCAAACCTAAGACTGTAGAAGATAGATTTAACCATTGAATTTATTCAGATAGAATTATAACGAAAGAGTATCAAAGGTAGTCGGAAAAAAGCATGGGCATAGAAAGTATTACGGATTAAGAATCCTTGATTCTAGTATTTTATGCCTTTTCCCTACGGTTCATGTCCCATAACATTAAAGGCGTAATTCACTATAATATGCCTTTGGCCAATCCCTTTCTAATAACATGCTACTTTGTCCATAATCTTCACTGTACCCCATTAGTTGTTTAAATTTCAAAGGGAAATTACCTTCATGTTGATTAGCGGTAAAAAACTAGAAATCCCAAATTGAAATCCCATATCGTATTTCCTGTTAGGGTTTATAATTTAAAATGCCACAATTGTCGCATAGGATGCTTCATGCGTACTACGAATGATATGGATAACTTAATATTTTTAAAGGCTATTACAAATAATAATTGTGTTCGTCGAACGTAACGGCTAAATGATATTATTAATGGGAAGTACAAAGGCATTATTTTTTTTCTTCATCATTGTTTTCAGCTGTAATAATCTGCTTGGGCAAGAGGTAAGGATACAAGGGGAATTACAGAAATGGCATAAAGTAACCTTAACTTTTGAGGGGGAAGATTTGAGTGAGGATGACGCTTATAATCCTTTTTTGAATTATCGCCTCAACGTTACTTTTAAAAATGGGAATACCGAATATGTTATACCCGGTTTTTATGCTGCTGATGGGAATGCATCGGAAAGCAGTTCAACCATGGGGAAGATTTGGAAAGTCCGATTCAGACCCGATAAAATCGGGGAATGGAAGTATAAGGTTTCATTTAGGAAGGGAGAGAACATTGCGGTAAACGACTCAGTGGAAGCAGGGAGCCCCGTGTTTTTTGATGGGGCCAAAGGTTCGTTTGTGATTGCCGATATGGAAGAAGTTTCATTGGGGCCGGAATCCAAAGGGCGTATTCTATATACAGGGGACCGATATTTAAGTTATGCCGAAACCAAAGAGGTTTTTTTAAAAGGAGGTGCAGATAGCCCTGAGGATTTTTTGGGATATTATGAATTTGATCAAACCCCTGCTTCGCACAAATATGGGCCTCATGCCGGGGATTGGAAACAAGGTGATCCGGTATGGCAGGGAAATAAGGGAAAAAATATAATAGGCGCATTGAATTATTTGGCATCTAAGGGAATGAACGCTGTTTATTTTCTAACCATGAACGTTCAAGGGGATGGAAAGGATGTCTGGCCTTGGATTCATGAAAATGAAAGGTATCGATTCGATTGTAGCAAGTTGGATCAGTGGGAGATTGTTTTTGATCATATGGACAAACTGGGATTGATGCTCCATATAGTATTGCAAGAGACAGAAAATGAATTGTTGTTGGATATAGGACAGTTGGGTGTGCAAAGAAAGTTATACTTACGGGAATTAATAGCCCGTTTTTCCCACCATTTGGGTGTTACTTGGAATTTGGGTGAAGAGAACGGTCCCGTTCATTGGTCGCCAAAAGGGCAGGATGATGAAGATAGAAAGGCAATGATGGAGTACATTAAGCGTAATGATCCTTATCAAAATTTTGTGGCTTTGCACACACATTCAGTTCCTGAAGAGCAAGACCAAATACTGCGACCGCTTCTTGGTAACCCATATTTAGATGGACCATCCATCCAAATCCATGATCCGCATCTGGTGCATGAAACAACTAAAAAGTGGATTCAGGAATCCCTAAAAACCAATAAAACATGGGTAGTGAATCTCGATGAGATAGGCCCTGCCGATGTCGGGGCAAAACCCGATGCGGATGACCCAGCTCATGATGAAGTAAGGGGCCCGGTGCTTTGGGGTAATTTAATGGCAGGGGGTGCTGGGGTTGAATGGTATTTTGGGTACAAGTTTGCCCATATGGATTTGAATTGTGAAGACTGGAGGTCGCGGGATGCCTTGTGGGACCAAACGAAAATTGCCTTTGATTTTTTTCATGACCATCTCCCTTTTTCTGATATGCATAGTGCGGATGATCTAACAAGTAATGATGATGATTATGTCTTTGTAAAAAACAGGGAAATCTATGCCATATACCTTCCAAAGGTCCAGAAAACAACCATCGATATATTGAATACGGCATCAATGTTTACGGTAGCATGGTTCAATCCGAGAACCGGAGGGAAACTCCAAAAAGGGACATTAAAACAAATCAAAGGAGGGAAAGCCGTGGATATTGGTTACCCTCCAAGCAAAGTAGGGGATTGGGTAGCCCTTATAAAAAGCAAGAAAGTTGTAGATACAAAAGCAAAATCTAAACCGGAGGTTATAACCTTGGATGCCTTGAGTGATTTTGTATATGAACAGAATAATGGAAAACCTTCGCTTTACCGCGATGAATTAAACGGGGTTTTGGCCATTGATGCATCCCAAAAGGATCAACGCAATGGTTTTGCTTCTGCATATGCCGTTTTTACGGGTAAGGAGGGCCTGTATAAGGCATCCTTTATCAGTATGGCTGAAAACGATGGGGAATCACAATATATTGTCCGTGTTAATGGAACGGTACTGGATACACTGGTAAATCCGGAGGTCACTGAAAACTTTAAGACCATTAGGCATGCTGTGGATAAGATGTACTTATATACCAATGATGTCATCCAAATAGAATCAAAGGTCATGACCAATGGAAAAATACCGGAAAATGGGGAAACCGCTTGGTCTAGAGGTCGATGGAATGCCCTTAAATTGGTTCCGGACGGACTATCTGTAAAGGAACAATTGAAGAATGTAGCCCCATTTGAGGAAAACAATGGGTATTTGGAGGTAGAGGCAGAATCCTTTCACTATAAATCGAATAATGGCACTAAGCGCGATTGGATTTTACAGTCACAGGAATCTTCCGATTCCGAAATAAAACACCATCTAGAAACATCCAGCAATGGTGCTTATATTGAAGCTTTACCCGACACTAGGGTTACACATGACGATCCTTTGGTGCACGGTGTGAATTTTTTCCCTATAGCGGCTATTGGCGGTATCGTATCCTATAAGGTCAAAATAAATACTCCAGGAAAATATTATGTTTGGGTAAGTGCCTATTCGAGTGGATCCGAAGATAACGGGGTGCATGTTGGGGTTGATGGTGCATGGCCCGAAAGTGGCGCCAGGATGCAATGGTGTGAAAACAAGAACCAATGGACATGGTCATCGGCACAGCGGGTTTCCGATAACCATTGCGGTATTCCAAAAACTATTTTTCTTAATTTTGATTCACCAGGGGATTATATAATATCATTTTCAATGCGGGAGGATGGTTTCGAAATGGATAGATGGATTCTTACCACAGATAGTAGCATAACCCCTGAATAATCCCTAGTATGTATATATGAGCAATAGAAATAGGATAAATCTTTTTTTTGTATTTCTCAGTACACTGGGTTCTGTGCTTGTGATGGCTCAGGAAGCAACCAAGCGCTTTGAATTTGAGAATATCAAGGATGGTATTTCCAAGGTTGCGGTTTCTACCATAATTCAGGACCAGAATGGTTTTATTTGGATGGGAACCAATGGCGAAGGCCTGTATAAATTCGATGGCATTGATTATACATCCTATAAACATCGGATTAATGACTCCACTTCCTTAAATAGTAGTTTAATACACTGTACCTATTTAGATACGAAAAATAGACTTTGGATAGGCACCGAGAACGGGTTGAACCTTTATGATAGGGACTTGGATAAATTCGTACGGATTCCACTTGAAAAGAACAATAAAAGTGGTATTTCCAATTTTTCGGCATTTACGATTTATGGCGATGCTTCAGATAATATCTTCATTGGGAGTTTTGAGAATGGTTATTTCAGATTGGCGGCAGGGGATTCGATTATTAGACGGGTGGCTTCCAATTTTGCTTCCTCAAGGAATATTGTGAATGTCAATGATATAAAGGTTAGTGGGGAGGGCAAAATTTATGCGGGTACCAGTTTGGGTCTGGAGGAATACCTTAAAGAGGACAATAAGTTTGATTTTTCGTATTTCAATACCGATAAAGGCATGGTTCCCTTTAAGCATCAGGTTCAGTCCATTTTGTTGGCCCAGGACGGTTCTATATGGATTGGGACAGTATCGCAAGGGGTCTATAAAATTGTAAAAGGCATAAATAAGATGGGTGGCTTGGATACCATTAGCCATTATGATATTACCGACAAACGAATACTGGATATGGTCCAACTTACCGATGGGACCGTCTTGGTCGGTACAGAGAATGATGGTCTATTACATATTGATGGGGATGGGAAGCTTATCAGTAAGTATGTTCAGGACAAAACCGATAAAAATGGTATCCGCTCAAATTCTATTTGGGCATTGTTGTTGGATGCGGATGACAGGATTTGGGTTGGCTATTACAATAGTGGCATATCGGTCTACGACAGTTTGTACGATAAATTCAAGGGACTTGAAAGTCTGCCCTATGAAACGAATTCACTGGAAGTGGGGTCTGTTACCGGGATTTTAATGGATGATGACGGTAAGCTTTGGATAGGTATGGACGGTGGTGGTATTGACACCTATGATCCTTCAACGAACATATTTGAACATATTGGAAGGGGAAAAAGCAAGTATTCCGGGCTAAAAAGTTTGGATATTCAAACCATATTTTTTGACAGTCAAAAAAATCTATGGGCCGGAAGTTGGCAAAATGGTCTATTTCTCTTAAGGCAAGGGGAATCTTTTTTTACAAATTTCAGTAGCCAAAACCTGCCTGATGTATTCAATTCCAATCGGATAATGAGCTTTGCGGAGGGTGCCGACGGTACAATTTGGATTGGGACCTTCTACGACGGACTCATTTCATACAATCCGGAAACCCAGGAATTTATTAGGCATATTTCAGAACCATTCGTGCAAAATGAGATTCATACCAGCGCTATCCGAAAAGTATTGGTCGACACCAAGAATAACCTCTGGTTGGGTACGACCCAAGGTCTTTTTAAGGTCACTCAGGAACGTTCGGGAGGGTTCGTTGTGAAATCCCTTGCGGAAAAGGTTCATAATACAAGTCAAAATAAGACCAGTGCCAACCATATACTTTCCTTATATGAAAGTAAGGATGGGAAAATCTTAATAGGCACTAGGGGCTCGGGCCTATGTAGTTATGATGATGAAACGAATGAATATGTTTTTTACAATGAGATCCTTGGTTTAAATGATGAAACGGTTTCCAGTATTTTGGAAAGTAAAAATGGCAATATTTGGATTAGTGGTAACTCGGGCATTACCAAAATCAATCTGGAAAAAGGGGAGTTTACCAACTATACCCAAAACGATGGATTGCTTTCCGATGATTTCAATTTCAATGCGGTATTACAAGATGACCAAGGTATCCTTTATTTTGGGAATTATAAAGGCATTGATTTTTTTGACCCCAATGGGATTAGCCAAAACAAAAGGGTTCCAAGGTTATATTTGACAGGGTTTAAGCTTTTTAATGAGGGGGTGGTTGCTAATGAGGAAGGATCCCCTTTGAAAAAGGTCATTTCTGAAACAAAAGAAATTACATTAGATCATACCCAGTCTGTTTTCACCATTGACTATGTCGGTATTAATTATACGCGACCAGAAAAGAATCAATATGCCTATTACCTCGAAGGATTGGAGGATTCTTGGAATTATGTAGGGAGTCAAAGAAGTGCAACCTATACCAACCTGGATCAAGGGGAATATACCTTTAAGTTAAAATCAGCGAACAATGATGGGATTTGGAATGAGCCTCCCTTAGAACTAAAAATTACCGTACTGCCTCCTTGGTGGAAAACGAATATCGCAATTCTTTGTTATCTGTGTTTATTCATGTTAGGGGTGTATCTGTTGAATTTGGTCACACAGAAACGTATAAAAGAAAAACAACTGATTCGTGCCGAAAGGGACCAGCGGGTAAGGGAAGATGAATTGTATAAGCAGAAGCTACAATTCTTTACCAATATTTCACATGAATTCAGAACCCCTTTGACACTTATAATAAACCCTCTTAAAGATATTATTGGGGATAAGAGCCTTAACCTACCGGCTAAGATCAGGAATAAACACAATGTTATCTATAAAAATACGGATAGGCTTTATCGGCTAATCAATGAGCTTATGGATTTCAGGAAACTGGAACATAACAAATTGAATATTAAGGTAAAGGAACTTGATTTAAGTATATTATCGAATGAGGTGATAGATTATTTCGAAGCGGAGGCATTAAGCAAGAACATACACTTGACCATCGATAAAGACCAAGATCATATTCCCATTTACGCCGATGAGAAAATGTTGGAGAAAATCATTTTCAATATTCTTTCCAATGCGATGAAGGTCACGAATGAAGGTGGGGGTATAACCTTGGATATTGTATCAAACGATATTTTTGAAAAATTGCCATTGGTTGATGAAAATGAACCGATAAAGGTTGTCGAAATAGTTATTTCCGATACAGGACCAGGATTAACGGAAGAACAGGTCGGGAAAATATTCGAACGTTTCTATCAAGTAAAAAACCTTAATGAAACCTATTATGGGGGAACCGGTATAGGGCTCGAGGTGGTACAGAGCTTCGTGCAGTTGCATAAAGGAAAGATTGAGGTGACCAGTGAGTTGGGAAAAGGCACATCATTTAGAATAGTTTTACCCAATGGGATGGAGTATTTCAATGAAAATGAGCTTCTTTTGGAAGAATCGAAGGCCTTGAGACCTTCTTCTAGGGAATCCTTTGGGGTAATTGATAGTGAAAAAGGGGAAATAGAAGAGCAAGATGAAAAATCAACCCCTAAATATAAGTCTTACACACTGTTGATCGTTGAGGATAATGCCGAATTGCGGAATTATCTAAAAGATGAGTTTAAGGAACAATACAAGGTAGTCGTGGCCAAAGACGGTAAAGAAGGGCTAAAAATCGCGAAAGATATTTTACCGGACATTATTTTAACCGATGTCATAATGCCCAATATGGATGGGTTTATGTTCTGCAAGTTTATTAAGGAGGATTTGAGGACCAGCCATATACCTTTATTGATGCTGACCGCAAAAGCTAAAATAGACGATAGGATCGAGGGAATCGAATTCGGCGCCGATGCCTATATGGTCAAGCCATTTGATATGAGGTTGTTAAGGCTTAGGCTCAATCAATTGATCACAAGTCGACAAATCATCTTTGATAAGTATTTTAGGAATATCAGTGGTGGTGATGAAAACACCAATAACACCTCACTGGATAAAGGATTTATACAAAAGGTGTTGAATTATGTTCATGAGAACATAAGTGATCCCGATTTGAGCGTGGAGTTATTGGCCAAAGAGCTGAATCTAAGTCGCAGCCAATTATACAGAAAAATCAAAACACTAACGGGACAGACCGTAAATGAGTTTTTACGAAACGTACGATTGCAGAAAGCCAAGCAGATCATTGAAACCGATGAGGAAATAAACATCAGCGAGGTTTGCTATCAAGTAGGGTTTTCATCCCCTTCCTATTTCACAAAATGTTTCAAGGCACTATTTGGGGTCCTTCCGACAGATGTAGTGAGACCTTAACTTTCCCTAAAACTAATTAGCGCTTTTACCACTTTATATTTTTTTTCATGTTAATGATTCATGGTCATTTGCAACAAATGTTGCGTCAATTAACACGAATGTTGTGTAAAAGGTTGGGTGCCGCCCATCTGCAACATTAGTTTCACCTACTGCTCATTACTTGGCATTCAAGGTTATAATACTAATATATTTTTGATAGTGGTGCATAGTGGTATTCAGGATGAAGAAAAAATATTCAAAATTTAAAATCTTAGGAGAAGTCTTGCTTATAGGTTTGATCTTGATTTTTATCGGATTTCTTTTTACGTATGTGATTTGAAGGAACTGGAATTCCCTCAAAGAAACCAACCTTTTAAATAAACTAAAATTAACTTAAACAAACTCAAGGATGACCAAATTGAAAATTGCAATTATCGCGGTTGTGATGATTTTTTCACAAAGGCAAGGCAAATGCTGCTACTAGAACGTTGGTAGGTTTTGAAAGGATTCATTTAAAAGTTGGCGAAGCAAAAAAAGTAGCCTTTAGTATAAGCCCAAAAAGCTACGCTTTAATAAGTGAGGATGGTGAATTTTTAGTAGAACCAGGATCATTAGAAATAAGCGTTGGGGGAAAGCAACCTGGTTTTAAAGGAGTTGCAGATCCCGCCACAAGTGGAGTGATTACAAAAATAATATCACTAATAAATTAAATAAAATACAACTAACTAAATTATTAACTAAAACTATTTTAACATGAAAATGAAGTTTAAATTGGCAGTCATTGCGTTGGTAATGATTTGTACACAAAGTGCTTTCTCACAAACAAAAACGGTGACCGGTACTGTTTCAGATGAGTCTGATGTGCCTTTGCCAGGGGCAACAATTCTTGTTGTCGGAACGACAAATGGTGTTACCACAGATTTTGACGGTAACTACCAAATTGAAAATGTTAATGCAACAGACCAATTAGTGTTTAGTTACATTGGTATGCTTTCGCAAACCATACTTGTAGGTAACAAAAATACCATAAATATTACTTTAGAAGAGTCTGCAGAGGCACTCGATGAAGTTGTTGTAATAGGTTATGGTACGGTACTCAAAAAAGATGTTACAGGAGCTGTTACAACAGTGAAAGTTGATGCTGAAGTAGCTAATCAACTAACGTCTGTAGACCAATTATTACAGGGTAAGGCAGCAGGAGTTCAAGTTACTCAAAATTCAGGTTCATTAGGATCTGGTATTAGCGTAAAGATTAGAGGTACTAATAGTTTAAGGGGAAACAATGAGCCACTTTATGTAATTGATGGTGTTATTATATCCTCAGCAGGAGAAGATGTAATAGCTTCCGGAGGCGTAGGTAATTCAGGTCAGGAAACTCAAAATGGTTTAAATGGGATTAATCCAAGGGATATTGAAAGTATTCAAATTTTAAAAGATGCATCAGCTACAGCTATTTATGGTTCTAGGGGAGCAAATGGGGTGGTATTAATAACAACAAAGAAAGGAAAGAAAGGTAAGGTTAAAATCAATTCGTTTATAACAACCTCTATTAGGACTGTCACAAAAAAATATGACGTTTTAGATGGTATTGATTATGCTAAGTATCAAATTGAAGCAGATGAATTTAATGGTGTAAATCCACGATACCAAATAAATGGTTCTCAGGTGTTTGGAGTTACTTATGATAATGCAAATAATCCAACAGTTTCAAATAGTCCTGCTCAAATTTTAAATTGGCAAGATAAATTATACCAACAAGGGTTTAGCACTAAAGTCGGAATGTCTGCCGCTGGAGGTAGTGATAATGGAAATTATTATATATCAGCAGGGTTTGACGATCAAGAGGGGATTGTTGCTAATTCGGGTCTTAAAAGTGGTGATTTCAGAATTAATTTAAATCAAGATCTTAATGAAAACTTAAAATTAGAAGTAGGGGTTAGTGCGTATTTTAATAGCACCGATTTTACAGAATCAGGAGATTTGATTGGAGCCGAACAAAGTTTTATTAAAAATGTTATTTCATTTAGACCTGTAATTACTGAAGAAATTGATGATTTTAGTAGAGATTTGGAAGCTTCAAACCCTCAATCATGGGTAGATGATTTTTCTGATTTTTCTAAAGAAAAAAGATATATTGGGTCTTTAGGACTTACTTATCAACTTCCTGTAAAAGGTTTAAGCTATCAAATACAAGCAGGAGGAGATATAAGAACAAAAGATAGAAGACGTTTTTACGGACTAACAACTTTTCAAGGTGCTAATGCAAACGGGGCACTGCAAATATCAACTTTAAATGCAACATCGTATCAAATCAATAATTTTTTAAGATACAATAGAACATTTAATAATAAGCATAGAATAAATGCAACTGCAGGTGTTACCTATGATGTTAGAAATGTAGAAAATAGTATTTATGCGGTTGAAGATTTTGTAACAACAGAACTTACTATAGAACAGCCATTTTTAGCGTCTATAATAACACAGCCACTACAATTCATAAAATCAGATCAACAAATTTTTTCTTTATTAGGGCGTATAAATTATACATTTGATAATAAATATATATTAACAGCCTCTTTCCGTAGAGATGGGGTGTCAAAATTTTCAGAGGATAACAGATATGGTGTTTTTCCATCATTTGCACTGGCATGGAGACTTGACGATGAAAATTTTATTAAAGACTTAAATGTTTTTGAGGATTTAAAATTAAGAGCTGGCTGGGGACAAATAGGAAATCATGGTATTTCGCCTTACGGAACATTATCTGATTATGGAATAAACGGATCACAGTACGGGACTCCTGGAAATGGAACGAGTGTGCCTTTAACGCTAAACAATATTGCAAATCCTAACTTGACTTGGGAAACGACCGAACAACTAAATTTTGGTTTAGACTTTGCAACTAAAAATAATAAGATTTCGGGTTCTATTGATTTGTATGATAAGACGACGAAGGATCTATTACAAAGTAGTCCAATTCCAACATCTTCAGGATTTAGTTCTATACTTATAAATAGAGGAACCATTTCTAATAAAGGATTAGAAGTAGCATTAAATGTAGCACCTGTTTCTACGGATGATTTTCAAATAAATATAGGCGCAAATATTGCATTCAATAAAACTAAAATTGAAACTTTAGGGATTCCTTTAAAAGATTTTTATATAGATGGTACTGCTCAACAAAGGTCTTTCTACTTTGGAGATCAAATTAGTCGAGGAGATATATTCAAATCACCAGCAAATGTATTTGTAGAAGGTGAAGAAATGAGTCTTTTTTATGGTTATCAAACCAATGGGGTTTATCAGACCGAAGATACAGATTTAACATCAGGTGCTGTACCTGGTGATGTAAGAATTGTAGATCAAAATAACGATGGCAATATCGATTTATCGGATAGAACACTTATTGGAAATCCAAACCCAGATTTTGTTTATGGTTTTAATTTAAATTTCAAATTAAAAAGATTTACAGCTAATTTCATTTTTAATGGTGTTTACGGTAATGATATTGCTAACGGTAACTTATTACAGTTAGGAAATGCTGAAGGAGAACTCAATAATATATTACCAGCAGCCTATAATAATGCTTGGAGACCAAACAGTCAATCAAACACGTATCCAAGAATTGGATTTAGCACAAATGGCCGTGCTGCTATTTCAGACCGTATTATTGAAGATGGCAGTTATTTAAGATTAAATAATGTGACTATTGGATATGATTTTCCTGTTGAAAACAGTACGTTTTTTGAAAGTTTGAATGTGTATATCGCAGGTCAAAATTTAATAACCTGGACAAATTATAGCGGATACAATCCTGAGATTTCAAACTTTTTATATACAGGACTTATAAATGGTGTTGATTGGAATGGATCGCCAAATGCAAGTACTATATTATTAGGATTAAATATTAATTTCTAAGTACAATTGAATATTGCAAAAAACAAAAAACAGAAACACATGAAAAATTTTAAATTTATTTTAATATTGATATTTGGTTTTTTATCTAGTTCATGTAACTTAGATGAAGACCCAATATTTTTAGACGAAACATTATATGATACGCCACAAAGTGCGTCTGCCGCTTTAGATGGTATTTATCAAGGGTTAACTAATTACAATACGCTAGAACGCCGTTTATTTGTAATCAATGGTTTTTCAGGTTTATTTAATACAAATAAGAATGGAAACAATATAAATAATAAAAATAATGCAAATTTATTTTCACTAAAGCCAAATTATGATAGTGATTCAGAAAACATGTGGGGAGGTTTGTACGGTGTTATAGCACAAACAAATTCAGCAATCAAATCAATCAGAGTTGTTGATAATCCTTCTACTAATGATGAATTGCTTTTTAGCGATATTGCTGGTCATGCGTATTTTGTGCGTGCATGGGCATACTTTTCTTTAGTAAGACTTTTTGGAGATATTCCTTTATGGTTAGAACTTCCTGATTCTGAAAATTTAAATAAATCAAAATCAACAGCGAAAGAGGTTTATGCACAAGTTATTAGTGATGCTAAAAAAGCCGCTAGTTTATTAAATGGAGCAAGTGGTAATGGTTATCCTAAGCAATATGCTGCTAATATGCTATTGGCAAAATTGTATATGACAATGGCTACCAATTCAGATTTACAAGAAGGTTCATTAACAGAAATGGACTATTGGCAAATGGCATATACTGAAGCTATGAAAGTATATGGAAAATATGCTTTAGTGCCTAATTATAGTAGCTTATTTACCGATTCTAATGAAAATTCTTCAGAGTCTATTTTTGAACTGCAAATTAGCCAAGATGCCGCAAATTCTCAAATGGGGAGAAATTTTACCCCACTTAACTATAAGGCAGCACAAGCTTTTGGTTGGTTTCAAGTACATGCCGATGTTTATGATCTACATGCTTCAACATATCCTGGAGATCCTAGAATTAACGGCACTTATTTAAGTGAGTATACAGATGCTAACACTGGTGATATCCTTAAAGTTTACCCAGCTGATTCAGGACGAGCTGATTACGATGCAGCACATCCGTTTTTATTTAAGTTTTCTGAAAAAGACCCAACGAGCACAAATCAATACAATAATCAGAATATCATTATTTATCGTTATGGAGAATTACTTATTATGCTGTCCGAAATTTCTAACGAATTACAAAATGGAGAACAATTAGGCTATGTTAATGAATTACTGAACAGAGTTGGTGTTACTCCTCAAGCGGGATATTTAGGGTCTAAAGAAGACTTTAGAGATGCGATAATGATGGAATATCGTTTTGAATTAATTGGCGAAGGCGAAGATGCGCATAACAACAGGCGTAGAGGATTTGATTATTTCCTAAATAATACAATAAGCAGACATAATAATAACCCTGGATTTAAACCAGATGTGGATCTTACATTAAGTACAAGTGAATCAGAAGTTATGGGGTTACTAATTCCGCTAAAAGAAATTAACACAAACGAACTTATAAATTAGTTATAATGCTTAAATAGATTAAGCCATAGCTATCGTTGCTATGGCTAAATCTACTTTGATTATTAGAAAAGGCAGCAATATGAAAAAATTTACAGTTAAAAATTTATCTATAGCAATTTGTGCCTTACTTGTATTAATAGGATGCCATGATAAAGCGACTATAGAAAATACAACTTCACCAGGAACAAATAAAAATCAGGATATCGGATTAAAAACTGCTTTTAAAAAGCACTTTTTAACAGGAAGTGCATTAAGTGTTGATGATGTTTCGGACAAGGATCATACAATAAGGCAAATAGTAAAAAAGGAGTTCAATACCATAACTCCAGAAAACTGTATGAAAGCTGAAACGGTAAATCCAATGCCTGGAGTTTATGATTTCACAGCAGCAGATGCGTTTGTTGCCTTTGGTCAAAAAAACAACATGTTTATTATTGGACACACCTTGATATGGCATAATCAAACACCTGCTTGGTTTTTTACCAATACAAAAGGGGAACCCAATTCATCTGAAGAACAAAAAGAGCAATTGCGTAAACACATTGAAGCTGTTGCGGGACGGTATGCAGGAAAAGTGCAAGCTTGGGATGTCGTAAACGAAGTTATCGATAATGATGGCTCTTATAGATCTACCACATGGGTAAAGCGCATAGGGGATGGTGATGAGATGGTTAAACTTGCGTTTAAATATGCAAGTGAATATGCTCCTGATACAGAACTATATTATAATGATTTTAATGCTTGGCGCCCTGAAAAGAGAGATGGAATCGTTCGTATGATAAAGATGCTTAAAGATGCTGGAATTAGAATTGATGGTATAGGAATTCAAGCGCATTGGGGGTTGAATTTCCCCAAGAATGAATATATTCAACAAGCTATCGATGCTTATGCTGCATTAGGGGTTAAAGTTATGATTACGGAACTGGATGTTGATGTGTTGCCACTGACTAAGGAAGGTCAGATAATAGGGCGTAGTATGATGGAGCCCCAGTTTCAATTGGAAGAATTCGAAACATTTTTGGACCCCTACAAAGATGGTTTGCCTGAAACCGTAGAACAGGAACTTGCTGACCGTTATAAAGAATTATTTGGAATTTTTGTAGAGAACAGTGATAAAATAGATAGGGTCACTTTTTGGGGAGTCCATGATGGTATGTCCTGGAAAAATGACTATCCCATACCAAACAGGACTAATTACCCGCTTTTGTACAATAGAAATATGCAGCCTAAATTGGCGAGACAGGCCGTTTTAGAGAGTCTTAAATAACAAGTAAATCTATACTAAGAAAACTCTAAAGATGAATTAAGTTGTTTCAATTCATCTTTCTTGAGATATGTTGACTTCATTGAGAATATCTATTATTGGCGATCTTCAAAGTAAAAAAATAAGAGTATACATTATTGATACCTAAATATCATGAAAATAAATTAATACTATTATTCGTTACAACGTTGTTTTTATGCTCTTGTTCAAACGATGATGATGTGATTGTACAATTAGAGCAGCCGTCATATTCTATTGACTGTTGATGAAGCTTCTTATGATTTTACTGCTGGTTATGATGGCATTCCGTTAAAAGGTATGGGAGAGAGGCATCCTATTTCAAGGTGTCAAGTGTATGAAGGTGGAAGGTCGTTTTATACCGTTTTAGGTCATAAACCAGAATCTTTTAAAGATAAAAACTTTTTGAATCACATTTTTGGTGGAATATATTGGACATTTAATAAATAGATTTTTCACAAACTTTTTAGAACCTATTTACATGAACCAATGCAACATATTTTTGATAATATGCTTATTTAGTTTTATCAAAAATTTTCAACTAATGATATATTTACTTCAAAATATTTATTCAAAAAAACAAAACAAATAATTAACACTACATAACTAGAATACCATTAAAAAAATAAATAAGATATGATAAAAAAACTTATGATAATTTCAATAGCCTTTTTTTGTGCTTTTGGATATAGTCAAAATACACAAAATGCAAAATATGTATTTCTGTTTATTGGAGATGGTATGGGAGCAAATCAAGTTTATGCTACCGAAATGTATTTAAATGCAAAACCTAACGAGATTAAAGTTGACAAACTATTAATGAATAGTTTTCCGGTTAACTCGAATATGACTAACTATTCAGCTAGTTCTTATGTCACTACATCTTGTGCAGCAGCAACAGCAATGTCAACAGGATTTAAAACGAATAATGGTATTATAGGAAAATCACCCGACAAAAAAATAGCGTATGAAAATATATCTCAAAAAGCAAAAAAAGCAGGTTTTAAAGTAGGTATATTATCTAGTGTAATGATAGATCACGCCACTCCAGCATCTTTTTATGCGCATCAAAATTCTCGCAATATGTATTACGAAATTAGCATGGAGCTTCCCAATTATAATATTGATTATTTTGGAGGCGGAGGCTTTCATCATCCTAAAGGAAAAAAAGGAGATCAACCAGATTCCTTTGAAAATGCTATTAAAAAGGGCTATACCATTGCAGATTCTCATAAGGAATTTAATAAACTAAAAAATGGTGATGAAAAAATAATTGCCATAAATCCTGAAATGTATCCTTCAGGAGAATTTTACTGGGCCATTGATAAAAAAGAAGGCGCGCTTTCTCTTGCCGATTTTACAAAAAAAGGGATTGAAGTGATTGACAATGATAAAGGTTTTTTTATGATGGTAGAAGGAGGTAAAATTGATTGGGCCTGTCATGGAAACGATGGTGTATCCATGGTTCATGAAGTACTTGCTTTTAATGATGCTATTAAAGAAGCCTATGAGTTTTATAAAGAACGACCAGATGAAACATTAATAATAGTTACTGCAGACCATGAAACAGGCGCTCTATCTACAGGGATAAATTATGCCACACATCCTGAATTGTTGAAATACCAAATAATTTCAGTTCAAGAATTTAAAAGAAAAATGACAGAACTTAAAAATAGTAATCCAGAAGTTTCTTTTAACACTATTTTAGATTTAGTACAGGCAGATTTTGGTTTAGGAAACAGTGATGTCGTTTTGTCTTTAGATGATAAAGAATTAGCCTTATTAAAATCAGCTTACAACAAACAGTTTAAAGGAGATAAAAAAGTAAACGCAGATGCTGATTATTTAACTAAAACTAAGGTAAAATCAATTGGAGAAACAGCAGCCTATATTTTAAATAAAAAGGCAGGAATAAGTTGGGGTTCTGGCGATCATTCTGGTACACCGATTCCTGTTAGAGTTATTGGTAAAGGTCAAGAAGAGTTTTCTGAGTATTTCGATAATACAGATTTACCAAAAAAAATAGAGAAACTTATGGGTATATAATTGAATCATTTTAGAAAAAAAATATTTTAAAAATATCCTCAATTAAAATGAACGTCATGTATCCATCGGAAGGGAACTATGATTTTTCCGCTGCGGATGCTATCGTGGATTTTGCGCAGGCAAATGACATGAATGTTCATGGGCATGCCCTTATTTGGCATAATGCGACCCCGGATTGGGTCACTGATTTTTCAGGAACCGATGCAGAGTTCGAGGCCATAGTACAGGATTATATTACCACGGTAGTAACCCGGTACAAAGGAAAAGTACGTTCATGGGACGTTGTGAACGAAGCTATAGATGATGGTTCTGGTAATCCACTTAGAAGCTCTGTTTTCAAGGATAAAATGGGTGATGACTATATCAGAAAGTGTTTTCAATGGGCTAGGGATGCTGATCCGGATGTTCTCTTGTTTTACAATGACTATAACATTGCGGCAAGTTCAAGCAAACGTACAGCCATATTTGATTTGGTTGATGATTTAGGAAACCTTATCGATGGTGTGGGTGCACAAATGCATATTTCCTATAACGGTCCTTCCGCGGCAGATATCCAAAGTGTTGCGGATGCTACGGTCAGTAGGGGATTGAAACTCCATTTTTCTGAGTTGGATATAAGAGCGAATCCCGAAGGGGATCAAACGACATTGACCAACGAGAGGGCAACTGCCCAAAAGGCGAAGTATAAAGAAGTAGTGCAGATCTACAATGCCATTCCCTTGGACAATAAGTTCGCGTTGACCGTTTGGGGGCTAAGGGACAATGAGTCTTGGTTGATCGACTTCTGGGGAAATCTTGATTGGCCTTTGTTGTTCGATGAAAATTACAACAAAAAGTAAGCCTATCAAGGGTATGTGGAAGGTTTACAGTAAGCTTTAAAATGAATATTACATAAACATTCGAAAAGCCTAAATTTAATTATTTAGGCTTTTTCTTCAATTTTTATCATGGAAAACAAGTATTTCAATTACAGGTATATTTTTGCAATTATGGCCATATCTTTTTTTTCAGAGGGTCTTTTAAGTCAGGATATGGATTCCGGTTTGAAGGACTACGCCGATTTTCCCATAGGAACGGCCATCCGTATCGAAACATTGACAAAGGATGCTGAATTACAGGCATTGGAGACAAGGAATTTTAATAGTATCACTTCTGCCAGTGATATGAAAATGAATAGGGTCCTTCCCCAAGAAGGGGCCTACTATTGGGGTAGAATCGATAGTATACTTGATTATGCCCAAAGTCATAATCAACGATTGTTCGGGCATAATTTGATTTGGCATAGTTCCACACCCAAATGGGTAGAAGAAAAGGCATTGGCCGATAGCACATGGCTTGATGGGTTTATGAAAGAATACATTGAAACTTATGTGGGGCGATATAAAGGAAAAGTAAAGGCTTGGGATGTTGTCAATGAAGGATTGGAATCCGCAGGGGGTGCCATGCGCGAAACAATTTGGTACAACGCCATAGGTGAGGATTATATAG
Source organism: Maribacter aquimaris (assembly GCF_014596745.1). Lineage (GTDB taxonomy): Bacteria > Bacteroidota > Bacteroidia > Flavobacteriales > Flavobacteriaceae > Maribacter_A > Maribacter_A aquimaris. The sequence continues at coordinate 184,927 of NZ_JABTCF010000007.1, read as the reverse complement.
CCAAGGCTTTTACCTATGCACATGAGGCAGATCCCGATGCCATTCTTTTTTATAACGATTTTAATATCGAAAGGGATACGGTAAAATTGAAAGCCACCCTCGATGTAATACAAAGTTTGAGAAATAAGGGAGTACCCATTTCCGGAATTGGTTTTCAAATGCACATCCGAATGGATATTCCCGATGAGGTGATTGCAAACGCACTCAAAAAGGCAGCTGAAACGGGGTTGCAAATCCATCTTTCCGAAGTGGATATTATTTTCAATACCCATGATGATACCAGAAATGGTGGCGTACAGGTGTATGATCGATTAACGGAAGAAATGAAACAGGCACAGGCCGCTAAATATAGAAGTCTCGTAAGAATGTATCGTACCATTGTTCCAAAAGAGCAACAATTCGGAATAACCTTTTGGGACTTTACAGACCGGGATACTTGGATCAAACCTTTTTTCAATCTCAAGGATTGGCCAACGATCTATGACGGGAACCTGCAGCCTAAACCCGCTTATTTTGGTTTTTTGGAAGGATTAAAAGAAAAACTATAAGTTATGAAGAAATCGCTTGTTTTACTGTTTGTACTTAACCTTGTCATCACAAGTTGTTCCCCTAAGAAAGAACAACCTACTGGGCAATTGTTTGATGTAGGAACATACGAAAACCCTATTCTGGCAGGTTTTTATCCAGACCCCAGTATTTGTAAGGTAGAGGGTTCTTATTATCTGGTAAATTCAACCTTTGCCTATTTTCCTGGAATCCCTATTTTCAAAAGTGATGATTTGGTCAATTGGGAACAGATCGGTAATGTGCTCGATAGGCCGGAACAATTGAATTTAAGTGGACTAGAGGTTTCCCAGGGTGTTTTTGCCCCTGCCATACGCTATGCCCATGGGGTGTATTATATTACATGCACCATTGTAGGAGGAAAGAATAATTTTGTGGTTACCGCTACCGATCCATCAGGTCCCTGGTCCGATCCCATTTGGATTCCTGAAGTGGAAGGCATAGACCCTTCCCTGTTTTTTGATGATAATGGAAAAGTATATATCATTTATAATAGTGATGCTCCAGACAAGACCCCTTTATACGACGGACATAGAACGATTAAAATGGTGGAATTTGATGTTAAGGGATTGAAGGTGATTGGGGAACCCGAGATCTTAATAAATGGAGGTACCGATATTAAGAAAAAACCTGTTTGGATAGAAGGTCCACATATCTATAGGAAAAACGGTTATTATTATTTAATGGCGGCAGAGGGTGGTACTGCTGAGGACCACTCAGAAGTGGTGTTTAGGAGTCAATCGGTAACCGGACCATATGAAAGCTATGCCCAAAACCCAATATTGACCCAGCGTCATTTACCAGAGGATAGGGAAAATGCAGTGACCTCAACCGGTCATGCCGATATTTTCGAAGATGGGTATGGGAATTGGTGGGGTGTCTTTTTAGGATGTAGGCCTTATTCGGGAAACCATTTTAATACGGGGCGGGAAACGTTCATGGCCCCGGTCGTTTGGAAAGATAACTGGCCTGTTTTTGATTTGCAGGGCGAAGTGGTCAAAAAAAGATATGAGATCAAAGTTCCAAAAGAGGTGACCCAAGTTAAGAGGGACTCATTGTTTTTTGATGATTTCACAGGGGAAGAATTAAACTTCAAATATAATTTTTTACGAACTCCCTTAACTAAATGGTATACGATGGGTAGCGAAGGGATAACATTGAGGACTCGGCCCGAAACATGTTCCAATAAGGAGAATCCAAGTTTTATTGGGGTTAGGCAATCCCATTTGAAGGGTGAAGTCTCCACGGCCTTGGATTTTGGGACCACAAGAACGAATGAGAAAGCTGGTTTGGTCGTCTTCCAGAATGCTGAACACTTCTATTATTTGTGCAAATCGTATCAAGATGGGGAAAATGTCATTCAATTATTAAAGTCAGACGGAAGTGATCTTGAAACGATGAACACTATAAAAATGGATTCTGAAAAAGTATATCTCAAGATTATGGCGGACAATGGGTTCTATCACTTTTATTTTTCAAGCGATAGCGAAAATTGGAGGCCTATCGCCGAAAAGGTCGATGCTACGTTTTTAAGCACAAAAACAGCAGGTGGTTTTGTGGGCTGTTATTACGCCATGTATACTACTTCTTTAAGTAAGGAAAGTAATAATACAGCTTCTTTTAATTGGTTTGAAATTAGAAACAACGATCAAAAATAATTACGACATGAAGGTTTATGTGAAAATAGCGCTGTTAGTAGTTGTAATTATGAATACGGTACATATGAAAGCCCAAGAAAACTATAGTATATCTTCTCAAAAAGATAGATTAAGACAGTATTCTGGGCAGTGGATAAGTGCTATGGATCCTAATACGGATAGTGTTGCAAAACTTCCAGAGATAAAGATGAGTAGTTTGAATAATTTCAATAATCATTCGCTCACCGTTAAGGTTTTACAAAAAGATAGTAGTGATCGATACAATCCTATACTTCATGAAATTATTGGTTATGATAGTGTTACCGATACTGTCTTTGCTGCAGGTCATAATACGGAAGGTGCTTTTTTTATAGGGAAAGGTAAGTTCTCTTCAGAAAATCATTGGACGATGCAAGACAAAGATCTCAATGGTCATAAAACCATGAAGGTTGATTTTGACTTTCAAAATTATACGGATGTTATAGTTGAAGGATTTGATACTAATGAAAAGAGTTTATGGAAAACCAGATACATTAAAAATAATCCTAAAGACAAAAATATTGGTATTCAGCTCGTTTCTGTTCACAAAGAGATGCTTAAAAACCCAGAAAAAACCTTAATTCAACTAGGTAGGATGGGCTATAGTTATGTTGAAACTTTTGTTTATAGAGAAGGTCGTTTTTATGGATATAGCCCGAAGGAATTCAAGGCTGTAGTAGAAAAATCAGGTATGGAATTTTTGGGCTCTATGACTTTTTTCGATCCTGAAAATAAAAATGATGATACCGCCATACATACGTGGTGGAATAAAACGATACAAGACCATAAAAATGCAGGTGTCGAATATCTTTCTACTTCAAATAGCAACATAAAAAACATTAAGACGATTAAAGAACTCCAGGAATATTGCAATTATTATAATAAAATCGGAAAACTGTGTAAGGAGAACGGACTTAAGTTTGTGTATCATAATCATGCCGATGAATTTTTAAAGGTAGAAGGCGTAACCGTTTATGATTATTTTCTTCAAAACACCAATCCTGAGTATGTCTATTTTCAATCGGATGTATATTGGATGCAGGTGGGCGGTGTAAATCCTGTTCATTATTTTAAAACCTATCCTAAACGTTTTATTAGTTGGCATGTGAAAGATTATAAGGAATTAGGCGAAAGTGGTAAAATAGATTTCAAGAATATTTTCAACTATCAAGAAATAGCTGGAGTTCAATACATCCTATCTGAAGTTGAAGCGTATAGTTTCCCGCCTTTATTTAGTGTTGGTTTAGCTTGGGAATATATTTATTATGAATTATTAAAATAAACGTTTGATTATGAAACCCGTTACAATGAAGTCTCTTTTATTAACTATATGTGTCCTTACAATGATGAAAACAAACGCGCAAGACCAGTTTCGAGTTTTATTGTTTACCCAACATGATGATTGGCATTACAATACCATCCCTGTTGCAGTTCAGGCTTTTGAAGAAATGGCAGTAGAAAATCAGTTTAAGTTTGATTGGACACAAAGGCCAGATGATCTTATAGAAAGTTTACTGGAATATGATGTAGTCATATTTATGAACGCCAATGCCAATTTTTTGACCACAAAGCATATGGATGCTTTAAAAGCATTTATGAAACGAGGCGGAGGCTTTGTTGGCATACACGGAACAGCAGATGGAGAGAATGATAATGCTTGGTTTGATGGTCTTGTTGGAGCAAAATTTGTGAATCATCCAAAATTACAAGCAGCTATTGTAAAAGTGGTGAATCATGATTTTCCGGCAACATGGCATCTGCCAAATAAATGGCTTCGTAGTGATGAGTGGTATAACTTTGAAAACATGAATTTGGATAAACTAACTATTCTAATGACTGTTGATGAAGCTTCTTATGATTTTACTGCGGGTTATGATGACATTCCGTTAAAAGGCATGGGAACGAAACATCCTATTTCCTGGTATCAGGAATATGATGGAGGAAGATCGTTTTACACCGCTTTAGGTCATAAACCGGAATCATTTAAAGACAAAAACTTTTTGAATCACATTTTTGGGGCCATATACTGGGCTTCTAAATAAATTATTCTTGGTAGTATTTATAGAATATTGGGAATGCCTTATCATGGTTTACGCTTCGTAAATTGATAACCTTGTAAAGCGTTTTCAATCAATGATATAGGCGTCGGTCTTATTCCTTTAATGATGGGTTTTACTTCAAAAAAGCTTATAAAATCACTTTAATTATTAAAAAAAAACAGTAATATGAAAAATCTTTCTGTTAAAAATTTATCTATAGCAATTTGTGCCTTACTTGTATTAATAGGATGCCATGATAAAGCGACTATAGAAAATACAACTTCACCAGAAGCAAATAAAAATCAGGATATCGGATTAAAAACTGCTTTTAAAAAGCACTTTTTAACAGGAAGTGCATTAAGTGTTGATGATGTTTCGGATAAGGATCATACAATAAGGCAAATAGTAAAAAAGGAGTTCAATACCATAACTCCAGAAAACTGTATGAAAGCTGAAACGGTAAATCCAATGCCTGGAGTTTATGATTTCACAGCAGCAGATGCGTTTGTTGCCTTTGGTCAAAAAAACAACATGTTTATTATTGGACACACCTTGATATGGCATAATCAAACACCTGCTTGGTTTTTTACCAATACAAAAGGGGAACCCAATTCATCTGAAGAACAAAAAGAGCAATTGCGTAAACACATTGAAGCTGTTGCGGGACGGTATGCAGGAAAAGTGCAAGCTTGGGATGTCGTAAACGAAGTTATCGATAATGATGGCTCTTATAGATCTACCACATGGGTAAAGCGCATAGGGGATGGTGATGAGATGGTTAAACTTGCGTTTAAATATGCAAGTGAATATGCTCCTGATACAGAACTATATTATAATGATTTTAATGCTTGGCGCCCTGAAAAGAGAGATGGAATCGTTCGTATGATAAAGATGCTTAAAGATGCTGGAATTAGAATTGATGGTATAGGAATTCAAGCGCATTGGGGGTTGAATTTCCCCAAGAATGAATATATTCAACAAGCTATCGATGCTTATGCTGCATTAGGGGTTAAAGTTATGATTACGGAACTGGATGTTGATGTGTTGCCACTGACTAAGGAAGGTCAGATAATAGGGCGTAGTATGATGGAGCCCCAGTTTCAATTGGAAGAATTCGAAACATTTTTGGACCCCTACAAAGAGGGTTTGCCTGAAGCCGTAGAACAGGAACTTGCTGACCGTTATAAAGAATTATTTGGAATTTTTGTAAAGAACAGTGATAAAATAGATAGGGTCACTTTTTGGGGAGTCCATGATGGTATGTCCTGGAAAAATGACTATCCCATACCAAACAGGACTAATTATCCGCTTTTGTACAATAGAAATATGCAGCCTAAATTGGCGAGAAAGGCAATTTTAGAATGTCTTGAATAACAAGTAAATCTATATAGGGAAAACAATAATGTTGAACAATAGTTAAAAGGAGTATTAAGTTGTTTAATACTCCTTTTCCCATTCCAAATTAAACTAATCCAAATATGGCTTTAAGGTACTTATCGTACCGTCTGTATGATGTGTTATTTCTGCAAGCTTAACCGATCTTAAATGGGTTATTCCTTTGGATAAGCTAGAATCGTGGTAGAACAAATACCATTTGCCGGCTACTTCGCAAATAGAGTGGTGGGATGTCCATCCGACGACAGGTTCCAATATTTTGCCGGTATAGGTAAATGGTCCGTATGGGTTGTCCCCTATGGCATAGCAAATAAAATGGGTGTCACCGGTGGAGTATGAAAAATAGTATTTCCCGTTGTACTTGTGAAGCCATGAGGCTTCGAAAAACCGTCTTTCATTGTCCCTTTCCAACAATAAATCCCCATTTTCGTCTACGATTTCAATACCCTTTGGTTCCTCGGCAAAGCCTAATAAATCGTCAGTCATTTTAGCGACTATTGGTAATAGGGCCGCTTCGGAGTGATTAGGCAGCTCATTCGCTTCATCATAGACGTTATTTCGATATTTTTGAAGCTGTCCGCCCCAAATTCCACCGAAATACATGTAATAGCTACCATCCTCATCCTCAAAAACGGCAGGGTCAATGCTATAACTGCCCTCTATAGGCAAGGGTTCCGCTTTAAAGGGGCCTGTGGGGGAATTGGATATGGCTACCCCGATTTGGAATAGACCTGACTTGTTTCTCGCCGGAAAAAACAAATAGTATTTTCCGTCTTTATGGGCTGCATCCGGAGCCCACATTTGCCTTTCGGCCCAAGGGACGTCTTTTACATGTAAGGCCTCTCCATGGTCTATGGCCTCGCTTTTAACCGTATCCATGGAAATAACATGGTAGTCTTCCATGGCAAAATGGTCGCCGTTGTCATTGAATGGGATACCTGCATCGATGTCATGGGAGGGATAAATGTATATTTTTCCCTCAAAGACATGTGCGGAAGGATCCGCGGTATACATATGTTTTACCAACGGCTTTGAAATGGCTTTTTTATTAAGCGCTTCAAAATCTATATGTTCAATACTTTCTTCTGGCATACTTATATTATTGAATTATTGGTTTCTTCTTTCGCGTAGATCAGCTTCAATCCTTAATTCCATTTTCTTGTTTATTTCATAAAATGTCATTAGACCGATAGCGATTAAAAAAGGAATGGCCGGGTAAATACTGACCAACATTTTTATTCCGTTTATGGTATGTTCCTCCTGCCCAATAGTCGTGTTGTTTGGAACATAATCGTAGAGACTTAGTATCCAGGCTAAAAGTGAGCTTCCGATACTCAACCCCCCTTTGAGACCTACCATCATTGCGGAAAATATGATAGCGGTGGCCCTTCTGTTGTTCTTCCATTCGGAGTAATCGGCAACATCGGCGATCATTGTCCATAAAATAGGGGTACATATACCATAGAAGAATCCATGTAAAATTTGAGTCCCGAATATTAATTCAATGGATCTTGGAGGATAAAAGTAGAAAAGGATTATAAAAAGTGTGGAGATAAAAAGCGTGGTCGAAAAAACGATTTTTTTACCGTATTTATCGGCGAATTTTTTTGATAACATAATACCTATCAAACCAAAGAGAATACCCCCTCCGTTGAAGATGCCCAAACCAAAGGAAGTTTCGTTTTCAAAAGTGGGTAAATAGGGTCTTAAAGGATCTAAAAACAATTTTAATTGGGAATTGTCTACATAGTTTTCAAAGTAATAGACATAGGCGCCACCTTTAAGGGAAAGGGTTATAAACACTAGGGTAGTGGTGACCAGCATAATGATCCAAGGCTTGTTTTTGAATAGATCGCCTAAATCTTCCTTTAAGCTCGATTGTTGTTCGATTTTAGGGATTACCCTTTCCTTGGTGGTAAAGAAGGTGATCAAAAGCATAACCGTACCGATTACGGCCAAGAAGGTCATGACTTTTTCCATGCCCATGGCTTTGTCACCGCCCCCGGCTTTTAGGATCAAGTCGTACATAAATACCTGCACAAAGAACTGCGCGAACATAACGGCAACGAATCTATAGGCCGAAATACTATTTCGTTCCTTCATATTACCGGTTATCACACCGCTTAAAGCAGAGTAAGGTAAATTGTTCGACGCATAGAGTAACAGTAATAGGGAATAGGTGGCAACGGCATAAATCACCTTGCCCTGATAATCGAAATTTGGGGTGCTAAAGGCGAGTAAGGAGGCAATTCCCAGAGGAATGGCCGTCCATAATATCCACGGTCTAAATTTACCCCATTTAGAGTTGGTCCTATCGGCTAGGGCGCCAACGATCGGGTTAAAGGCAAATGCCGCGATTAGGCCTACAACTAGGGTTATTATGGCTGCGTGCTCTGGTTTTAACCCATAAATGTCGGTGTAAAAGTAAGATAGGTAGGTTACCAAGGTTTGAAATACCAGATTGGCCGCAAGGTCACCTAAGGAATAGCCTATTTTTTCTTTTATCGATAATTTTTCATTACTTAAATCTTCCATTTAGTAGGTCGTATATGATATAAACAATTAGTTGTTTTTAGCGCTGATAATATCCGTGTACACTTTCTTGGGTTGATAATTTCTATCAAAAAACAACGGATAGTTTGTACGGCCGTTTATGGGCCAATTATTAAGCCATGACTGTCCGTCTTGAACGCCCCAGAAGGTAACCCTGCTTATCTTGTCTTTATGTTTTGTGAAAAGATTGAAAATGTCTTGGTAGCGTTTACTGAGTTCCAGTTTAACGGAATCCGGTAACCCGTTGGGATAAGGGTTCATTTTGGGATCTCCTTCAAATTCATCGTAATTTTGATTAACGGCAGCCCCGTCCAACTCCCAAGGATTGGGTAAGACCGTGACATCCAATTCGGTGAACGAAATCTTGACACCAAGCTCTGAAAATGCAATGATGCTATTTTCAATATCTTCAATGGAAGGGCCTTCCAAGCTCCAATGTGCCTGTATACCGACCTCATCGATTTTGGCGCCATTATCCTGTAATTTTTTTACCAAACGAACTACCCCGTCCCTTTTTTCGGGTTTCCAAAGATTATAGTCGTTATATATAAGTGTTGCATCCGGATCGGCTTTGGCAGCTTCCTTAAAGGCCAGTTCCAGGAAGCGATCGCCCATGGTATTGGAAAAAACAGATTCCCTTAAGGTTCCGTCCTCATTCAAGGCTTCGTTTACAACGTCCCAGGCATCGATTTTTCCTTTGTATCTGCTGACAATAGTGTTAATGTGATCCTTTAACATAATGGCCATTTCGAGGCTATCCTTAATAGGATTGACCCAATCCGCCAACTGACTGTGCCAAATCAGATTATGACCTACGATATACATTCCATTCTCTTGGCCGAGGGCTACATATTTATCTGTAGTGTCAAAGAAATAAGAGTCCTTTTCAGGGTGGACATACATCCATTTCATTATATTTTCAGGGGTAATGGAATTGAACTCTTTTTTCAGGAGTTGAATACCAAGCGAATCCGATCTGTCAATATGGTTATCGTTGATTGCGGCCCCTATTAAAAAGCTTCCTTTAAAATGTTCCTTTATAGAGACTTCTTCTTTGGTGGTATCTTTCTTTGATTCCTTATTGTTGGTTTGGCAAGCACTTAAGCCTAAAACGAAAAGAATAAGAAATACACGGATTTTATATGTCATGGTCATAATAGAAAATTATTTTAGTCGGGTCATTTAATTTTGTAAGGCAAAAAAATAAGTATAACGAACAATTAGCCTAAGGTGTCGTTATGAATTTATAAAGGTATTTTGACTATAATTTTGGGGGTGTTATTATTGAAGCAAACTGTAATACATTTGTTGCATTTGCTTTTTTTAGGGGCTTTTAGGCCAGTATTTCTTATTAACTCGTTCAGAAGATCGATCCGATATGAAATTCCCGATAGTTTTTTTGATGTTTATCTGGTCCCTTCCTATACTTAGAAGTATGTGTTCGTGTTTTGAGGATTGGGGGATTTCGTTCATTCGATTGACGTCCTGGGACTTTGAAAAGGAAGGTGAGTTTAAAGTCCATCCGGTCTGAACATTATTGATGTAAAATCGGGGTCTTGTGTATGGTCGTATACAGGAAATTATAGTATTGTCAAATCCAATAGAACACGTTCCGTTACATTGGCTGCAAAGCGGAAGGTTCTTTTGGATTTGACATGTATTTGTATGGATGCTTTTTGGCTAGTGAATCTACAAATCAAACGATTTTGCATCCTCAAGAAACTTGGCCAAACCAGAATCGGTCAAGGGGTGTTTAAGCAAGCCTTCAATTGAAGAAAGGGGACCCGTCATTACATCGGAACCGATTTTCGCGCAGTTGATCACGTGCATGGTGTGTCTGATAGAGGCTGCCAATATTTGGGTGTCGAAATCATAGTTGTCATAAATCTGTCTTATTTCGGCAATAAGATTAAGACCGTCTGTTGAAATATCGTCCAATCTTCCCAAAAATGGGGATACATAGGTGGCACCTGCCTTTGCGGCAAGTAATGCCTGTCCTGCAGAAAATACCAAGGTAACATTGGTTCTAATGCCTTTGTCCGAGAAATATTTACAGGCTTTTACACCATCGGCAATCATGGGTAATTTAACCACAATTTGAGGGTTGAGGGCAGCCAATTCTTCCCCTTCCTTTATCATTCCGTCGAAATTGGTTGAAATTACCTCTGCCGAAACATCACCATCGACACAATCGCAGATAGCTTCATAGTGCTTTAGGATGTTGGCTTTCCCGGTAATGCCCTCTTTGGCCATCAATGAAGGGTTTGTTGTTACTCCGTCCAAAACTCCCAATGCTTGGGCTTCCTTTATTTGGTCTAGGTTCGCGGTATCTATAAAAAATTTCATAAGCTTGATTTTACTGTGGTTAAATGGAATATATAATTTTATTTAAAAGTTGTAACTGTGGAAATTCGGAAAACTTTTTATTTGTAGGGGCACCATGCCGTAGCTGATTCGGTTCTGTAGTAACTGCTGATGTCAATTTGTAAGTTGCCCCCATGATAGTTCTGGTATTTTCCGAATACAATCGGGTAATTATTGAAAATCATTCCTTCAAAATTATTCTTATAATAATGAACTCTTCCATTTTTAACATACCCATTGGTAATGTTGTTGTCTTTTGAATCCAGGTCACGGATTAAGTGACTTGTATAAAAAGCAGTAAATCAACAAGTAACGTTAAATAGTTTGGTGTGTGGATATTTTCGAAAGGGTTTTCGTAAATATTTGGATTACGGAGGGAATAATTATAAAATCATCAATTTATGACCTTTAAAATTCAATATTATTGGATTTAAATTTGAAAATAATAAGAAATTGACTTGTTTGATGCGATTTGTGAAGGCATAATGATCCGGTATTTAAAACTTGCCAATAGGTGCCGTATTTTGAAGGGACAAGGAGGGTGTTAAACGCTTATTAATACTTTCCGGATAATAGTTGATGTATGGGGAAAGGTTGAATCATTTCAAAAAAACATATAAACCGCTGCCATCGGATTGGGGGTTAAGGCAGGGCATTAAGAAGGGTTATTTTCAGAGGTAGCTCTTTATATTTTCCGAGTTGATGATGTTAATGGGTAATAATTGTTTTTTAGGAAACTCTTTATTGAACAGTAGTTTTTCTACAAGGCTTTTGAGTGATAGGGATGCTTGTAACCTAGGTGCCTGATGTATTAGGAATTGAATTTCACCGTTTTGTAAACACGAAACATTTTCGGGTAAAAGATCATAGCCTACAACAGTTGCTTTTTTGTTCAGTTGTTTTAAGGCAAGGGCAACTTCGTATGTTTTTGAGGTAGTCACGAAAAAGATGTTCACTTTTTCCTCCGAAATGAAATTTCGTAGTGCCTCAGTAACATTACTCGTATTTATATTTTTGGTTAGTATTTCACAATCGACATGATGGTCCTTGAAATAAGCCCTAAAACCATTTTCTTTTTGGCGCATGTGAATGGCATTATTAAAGGCTTCGTTGATGTGTATTATTCCGATTCTTGAAGAAGGTTGGATAAAATCGGAAACGAGTTTGGCGGCAACCCTACCACTCAAGAAAAGATCATGGCCGACATAGTGGTCTACATGTTTGCTGGGCAGGCTATTGAAAGTTCCGGTCAGAATGCCCTTTCTATTGAGTTTTTCCAGTAGAAAATTACTCTCTTTTTCGAATAAAGGCACAAATAAGAGGGCATCCGATCCTTTCTCAACTAAATCGTTGCCGATTTGGGAGAATGATTCAGGTTTAGTGGGGTCGAAAAGAAGTACTGAAATTTCAATATCAAAAGCCTCATACTCTTTAATAATGGCATTTATTCCCAACTCGCATGGTACCCAATACGGATCCTTGGCAGGATTAGGGATAAGGATGTTTATTTTGTAAACAACATTGTTCCTTAGGGTTCGCGCTAAGGGATTGGGCTTGTAGTCCAATTCTTTTAGTGCATCATTCACCTTTTGCAAGGCAGTTTCGGAAACTTTCCCCCTTTTATGAATGACCCGATCAACTGTTCCGATTGAAACATTTGCCGCTCGGGCAATATCCTTGATGGTTATCTTTTTCTTCATGGTATTACAAATATATCCAAAAAAGAAAATTAAATGATGTGTACGATAACAGTATTTAGTGTGTACGTACACATTTTTTCTTATCTTGCACTATAATCTAGGGGGGTCCATTAATTTAAGACCCAATTTACGTAAACAAATGGACGTCATCGATCAAGTAAACACAACCAATAAGTTAAACAGTATCGTGGCCATGGCACGGGAAGTAGAGCCCTGAATAAGAAAGGCAATAATGAACACAGGTGCGAAAGATGCCTATGCGGTTGATATTGATCCTGGTGTAAGGATAACCCAAAAACAGTTATAGTATGGATTCACATTCTAATTTGGTCATTTTGGCGGGAGGGGCTTCCTCAAGAATGAAGAAAGATACTTCTTTTGAGACAGGACTCAGTAAAGAAGAGCTAAAACAAGCGAATGAACGGAGTAAGGGACTCATCGGAGTTGGGAAAAATGGTAGACCGCTGCTCGATTATGTCCTTTATAACGCCAAGCAGGCCGGGTATAAAAATGTTTTTATCATAGTCGGTGAACAAGCAGGTTTGTTCAAAGAGTTTTATGGAAATAAGGACAAAGAAAACGACTTTAATGGATTGAAGGTTTCCTTTGCGGTTCAACATGTGCCAAAAGAAAGGGTGAAACCTTTTGGTACCTCCGATGCTTTGTTTCAGGCTATGGAGCAATTTCCGGAATTACGTCAGGGTAGTTTCACAGTTTGCAATAGTGACAATCTTTATTCCGTAAAGGCTTTCATGGCACTTCGGAATATTTCCGCACCAAATGCTTTTATCGCTTATGACCGTGATGCACTACTATTTGCCACAGAGCGTATTTCGAGATTTGCCTTGGCAAAATTGGATGGGCATGGGTATTTATTGGATATTATTGAAAAACCCGATACATCTGAAATTGAAAAGTATAAGGACGACTTTGGTAAATTGAGGGTTAGTATGAATGTATTTAAGTTCGATGGAGCAAAAATGTTCACCTATCTAAGGGATTGTCCAATTCATACAGAACGTAATGAGAAGGAATTACCAACCGCTTTCCTGAATATGTTAAAGGATAATCCTGGCACTTCAATAGGAATTCCTTTTTCTGAACATGTACCTGATCTAACCGCTAAGGAGGATATTGTAGCGGTCAAAAAATATCTAGAGAAAGAATTCCCTAGATTGGATTGGGGTGTACAGCCCCAAGATAGCTGATGATATCCTTGTTACCGCAGTGGTATCTATTGTGGGATTAATACATAAGGTAAAAGTTGACCAAGGATAAGAGACCTATCCAGTAGGGTAGGTGCTTTATGATAGGATCGGTATTTTGACCAAAACCATATCGCAATCCTTCGACTATTGTTGGAAAATCTATTTTATTTGATAGTTCATACATGGTATGGGCATTCATGTCTATGACCCTTAATGTATAGAAAGATTTTATATTTTTATAAATCCATGCCCAAATTAGAAGTGTCAAAAAGATAAAAAAATTCTGCTTGAAAATAGTTTAAAGGGGCTCGACCAATTTTCTTCACAATGGAATACCAGAAGTTCCATATCCCTAAGCGTACTATCCTGATGATTCCTGTTGTCGTTCGATAAAGGGCTATTTTTCATTGGACCATATTTTATGGTATAAAAGAATGCCTTGACAACAATCGTTTCCAATTGTCAACCAAGGCATCGAGCTCATTGTAAACAAACCAACGAACCCACTCAACAAATTAACTCAACAAACTAACTCAATAAACTAACTCAATAAACTAATACTATGTATACTCAACTTATAATTCAACGGTAATAAACGGGCCGTCTTCAGGGAATGTAAAATTCAACGGCATTGGTATTTTCATCCAGGGAAACTATGCTCGAGGCCATTACGATCACTCCTGATCCGTCAAGGATTTTCCTTGACTAGCTGACCGCTATATAAAATTCACCATATGGGATGTTTGTCATATGTCCTATATAGGTAATCGTTTAAAGAAAATTTAAACACATTTTATATTGTCCTTTCTGTCCTAAGTTATTAATAGTCGTCTTTTATCCATTCATATGTTTTTCTCTTCATCCAGTTTCCACGGGTGAAGTCAGGAAAATCCTGTGGTTCCCCATTATTCTCTATTGAAATTTCGGATAGGGGGGTTATGGCACTCCACGCAGCCGCATCATAAGCGTCTATTGGAGGGGCAATATTGTTTTTTGCAGATTCTACGAATGCATTGATGACAAAGAAATCCATTCCACCATGACCGGAATTTTGGGCATATTCCCCATATTTTTGCCATAAAGGATGATCATACTTTTTCAACCAGGAATCGGCCTTGTCCCAAGTATGGGGTTCTGACTGCCCTTCGATGTAGATTCGGTCTCCATCGACTTCCCAAAGACCATTAGCTCCTTGAACCCTAAATCCTAAGGAATAGGGGCGAGGAAGATTACAATCATGGGTTACGATTATGGTTTCACCTTTAGCTGTTTCTATAGTTGATGTAATGACATCACCTTGTTTAAATTTCACTTTAGCATTCGGATGGTCTTCACCCCCGTTCTTTACAATGTAATTATGCAAACCAATGCTTTTACTGGCATTGGAGGTTATCGATACAAAGCGATTGCCTCTATTTATGTCACACATGGCAGCGATAGGTCCTACACCGTGGGTAGGGTAAACATCTGCATTTCTTTTTACGGAATGGTTTGTACGCCATTTTGCTTCTGAAATAGCTTTTTGTCCAAATTCAACCCCACCACCATGAGGCTGTATTCCATTGTTGAATTTTACATCACGCAGGTCATGTTGGTAGCCACATCTAAAGTGAACGAGTTCACCGAACACATTCTGTTTTACCATATTCAATACGGCAAGAACATCCCTGCGATAGTTTACATTTTCGAGAAGCATGAGATGGGATCCAGTCTCTTCATGGGCTTCTACAAGGTCCCAGCATTCTTCAATGGTGTTTGCTGCGGACACTTCCAAGCCGGTGTATTTGCCAGCTCTTAAGGCATCTTTAGCCATTCGGGTATGCCAGAGCCAAGGTGTGGCGATAACCACCGCATCAACAGTGGTCAACTCCAGAAGGTTTCGGTAGTCCAGATCATTTTTTCCAAATGATTGGGGTTTTTTGTGTCCAGCTTCGGAAATTAATTTAGAGGCTAAATCTATTCTGTCAGCGTCTATATCACATATGGCCGTTACCTCAATATCCTTTCTTAATAAGAGATTTTTGAGATGGCTTGTGCCACGAAGGCCTACACCGATCATTCCGATTTTTAGTTTGTCACTTGTTTTCCAATTTCCATAAGTGAACCCTGGAGCGAGTGATAGACCTATGCCAGCCAATGCTGATTTTTTTATAAAGGTTCTTCTTGAATCCATAGTTTTGTTTTTTGCCTTAAGGGACCAACTTTTATTTAGCTATAACCTGCGTATTTATTGATAGTGTCTATTTACTTCAGAAAGGCATATTTGGAGGCATGGGTGGATTATTTTTTATTTAATTCTAATCGATGGCCTCATTTATTGACTTTTCCAGAAGGTTATCCGGTGATTGTTGTTGCTAAAGTAGTAGTTGAAATTCTATTTTCAAAGGATTATAACAAAAAATGTGTACGTACACATACAATAAAATGTTTACGTACACATTAAGATTGTGGATTTGTAAGGGGTTTTAGGTCATTTTGAAATCCTAAACAGTTATTTTCAAGGTATTTGCAAATCCCCATTAGGGGGTAATTATCGATTTAAGGTTTCGGTAAGTTAAATCGTGTAATGGTTTACCGTGATGGAAATGTTCATGGTATGGTATCAAAAGCCGGATTGTAGCGGCTCGATTGATAAGGGATGGGTTTTTTTTGAGCACACCATGTTTGATAAAAGATCTAACCTCAAAGATAGGAAGTGCTTTTTAAGAAAGTAGGAAACCCAAACAGGGTTTTCGTCCGTATTTTATAAAGATGGGCGGATATGTTTTGTCGTTATGCGGCAATGCTTTAACTTTATTCATCTATTGTAATGGATTTCTGTATTTATACCTTGCCATGCAATGCCCTAAATTACCAAGGATATTATGAAGACAAATTCAAGATTTTGGATCGTTGTGTTGGTTGTTATTGTGCTGGGTTTTTGTATAGGGATATATCTTCAGGACCTTAAACACAAAGAGAGTACGGAGGCCGCCTGGCGCGCGAATCGTTTCAATATTGCCCGTTTCAATAAAATCAGGGATTATAATTTGAAAATGACATCATCAAACTGGAGGTTTATGCGTGATAGTATTGAGCAACAATTTGATAGCCTTATGATCCTAAGGTTCCGAAAGGAAATGGATAGTATAAAAGCGGAAAATAAATAACCGGGTAATGTCCAGTTCGATGATGAGGTTAAAAGTGTGTAGTGAAAAGACGCGTATACCCAAAAGTAATTTGCGTTGATCGAAATATTGGATTTATCGATTTCCCTACAAATTCGGGGAAGACACAAAAATATTTAGGAATAAACCGATCATTCTTGTTAGGTTAGTTTTGGGAATAAAAAATTAGTCATACCTTAGCGCCCTGAAATTTTATTGGGATATTAGCTCAGTTGGTTTAGAGCGCTGCCTTGACAGGGCAGAGGTCACTGGTTCGAATCCAGTATATCCCACTCTTTTATAGATGTCACTGGTTCCCCCGACGCTTCGGGGCAGTATGTCCCACTTCTTTCCTTTACATCATCCGAAATAAACTAGAGTAAGTCGAGCAGGCGTTCCAAGGCCATGCCCCTAGAACCTTTGATTAGGATTTTGCCGTTTTCGGGTAACCCGAAATCCTTGAAACGTGATTTAAAGTCATCATAGTTCTTGAATTTTGTAAAAGGACTGTCGGTTCTGCCAAAATTTTCCCCCAATAAAAACACCTTATCAATATTGAGCTGTGACGATAAATCAGCGATGATTTGATGTTCCGTTGCAGCTGATTCCCCCAATTCGAACATGTCACCCAAAAAAGCAATTTTTGGATTCCCTTTTAGCTTATTGAAATTTTCCAAGGCAACTTTCATACTCGAAGGATTCGCATTGTAGGCATCAAGGATGATTTGCCGGCCGTTTCTTTCGATAATCTGGGACCTGTTGTTTTGTGGTACATAGCTTTCGATGGCCAACTTGATGGCATCTAGGGGAATGTTGAAGTATTTGCCCATTACAATGGCCGCGCAACAATTTGTAAAGTTGTAGCTTCCTATAAGATGGGATTGAATGCAGGTGTCTTCAACCTTTAGGGAAACACAGGGGTCGGCCTTTAGGAATTCAATTTTGTAATAATCCTTTTTGTTCTGGGTAAAACCATATTTGTGAATATAGGTTCCCAATTTTTCCCATTGAATAGGGTCATCCGCGTTTAAGAAAGCTATCCCGTTGTGGGTCGTAATAAATTCATAAAGTTCGCTCTTACCTTTAATAACACCTTCAATACCTCCAAAACCTTCCAAATGGGCTTTTCCGAAATTTGTGACGTAACCGAAATCGGGCAATGCAATGCTACACAGGAATTCGATTTCCTTTAAGTGGTTGGCACCCATTTCAACAATGGCGATTTCGGTATCTTCCTTTATCGATAATAGAGTAAGGGGAACACCGATATGGTTGTTGAGGTTGCCAACAGTGGCCACTGTTTTATATTTTTGGGAAAGGACGGAAAAGATCAGTTCCTTTGTGGTTGTTTTGCCATTACTACCCGTTAGGGCAATGATTTTGGCGGCACGGTGGTTTCTGTGGTATTTGGCCAACTCTTGAAGGGTTTCCAAAACATCCTCAACTAAAAACACCTTATCGAAACCGGCATATTTTTTGTCATCGACTACCGCATAGGCGGCTCCTTCCCGCAAGGCTGACTCAGCATATTCGTTGCCATTGAAGTTGTCGCCTTTTAAGGCAAAAAAGATACAATTGTCAGTGATTTTACGAGTGTCGGTACAAATAGTGGGAAACTGCTGAAAAATCTGGTGAAGTGCGCTTATACTCATAAGTCAAAGATAAAAAAAAGCCCTGACGAAATGGTCAGGGCTTTTTATATAACTTCAGTAAAACTATTTGGCTTTTTTGCCTCTTACTGTTTTGTTTTTTGTTTTTGATTTCGAGCCTACCCTAGACATTGCACAACGGAAGCCGATGTAGTCTGTGGCCATATATTGTGGTAGGTATCTACGTTGTGCGGGATCCAACCAATAAGCCCTATCCTTCCAAGAGCCACCTTTGTATACCCTCACTTCATCATTGATTAATGTAGTTCTGTTGTTCGAATGGTCATATTGGCGAATCAATTTTCCTAAAGAATCCCTTTCTACTTTGTGATTAGGGGAATCGTACATTTTTTTGGTATTCTCGCTATCATCTTCATCACTGAATCTGTCGAAGAATCTTGAAGAACTTGGTTCGCCGTCCCTATATCCTCTATTGTCACTAGCAGAGAAATTAGTTCTCAAATAGGTTTCTTCTTCATCGACAGGTACCATTTTTATCTCACCTGGAAGATTTACCGCTACGACTTTACCATTAGGAAGTGTGTCATATACCACGGAGTCTCTCAAGATATTCACTTTACCATCTTCTCCGATGGCAGTTTTCATATATATGTTACCTCTGTAGTAGTTGAAGTCACTGATTTCGTCATCCACTATAGGTCGGTAAACATCAGCTACCCATTCGGCAACATTACCGGCCATATCATAAAGACCAAGGTCATTGGGTTTGTAAGACATTACCTGTGCTGTAATATCAGCGCCGTCATCTGACCAGCCTGCGATTCCACCATAGTCACCTTTTCCTTGTTTAAAGTTTGCTAATTGGTCACCTCGACCAACACGTTGACCGTTTCTGGTGTAATCACCGTCCCATGGATATTTTTTTCTACCTCTATAGTTATTGTATTCCCTTGAACCAACTTGGGCCTGGGCGGCATATTCCCACTCAGTCTCCGTAGGCAATCGGTATTCCGGCATGATTATACCCGTACTTCTTTTGGCGTATGTGTTAACGCTGTCCTTTTTCATTTTTCCTTGTAACGAATCAATTTGTCCGTTATAGACAGATTCTGGTCTATTAAGGTAGGCTTCAGTACTGAATGTACCTGCGACCTCACCAGTAGCTGCCTGGTATTTGGCGTCTTTGGCCAAATAACCTTCCCTTTCCAACATCACCTCATTTACACGATCGGTCCTCCATTCGGCAAACTGTGTGGCTTGGATCCAGTTGACACCAACTACGGGGTATTCTGCATATGCAGGATGCCTTAGGTAATTATTGGTCATGGTTTCATTGAATCCCAAACGGTTTCTCCATACCAAGGTATCGGGCAAGGCACCTTTATAAATATTCGCATATTTCGGATTTTCTGGAGGATATACACTCTTTAGATAATCCAAATATTCCAAGTACATTACGTTGGTAACCTCGGTTTCATCCATGTAAAAAGACTGTACATGCTGGGAAGTAGCTGTGTTGTTCCAGTCGTGCATAACATCATCTTGCACTTTACCTTTGGTAAACGTACCACCTTCCACGAAAACAAGACCGGGAGCAGTCTCTTGCTCTTTAAAGTCTGTGTTGTATTGGAAACCACCTTCCTTGGCATTGATTTTCCAACCTGTAGCTCTTGATACATTTTTGGAAGATGAGGATTTTTTGCTACAACTTGTAACAGTGCAACCTCCCGCTATTACTGCACAAGAAAGTACAATTTTGATAAACTGTTTTTTCATAATTAGGACTTGAGTTCAAATATTTAAACTACCTTTTACGTAGTTTGAAATTTTTATTCTGATTTAATTTGGTGTCACTTTCGGCATATTAAACGATGTTTTGGTCATAATATTTTGTCACTGAAAAATTATTTCCGTGTTTGCCATATTAAATGATGCAAAAAGTGTGTATACAAAAAATATAACGGCGTAATTGCCATTATAGTATGGATTTGAAGATTTCTTTTACGTGCTAGGGATACTATATATAAGGTGTAAAGGTTAAAAAGGATAAAATTGTCATGGCAAAAAGTAAAATCTTGCCAAATGTGGCATCCATGATTTGAATATTTTCGATGAACGGTATAAGATATTTTTAAAAACTCCGTTTACCAATACAATAGTCCTAGTTTTTTTTGGGGGAATTACTAATACTTTTATTCATAATGAAAATAAGACCAATGCTGATGAAGAAATTTCCATTATTGATATTATTGGCCTTTGCTGTGCAAATTTCGGCCCAGGAGGATAGGGTTATAACCACGGCCGTCCCTTTCCTGACCATTGCGGCCGATGCTAGGTCTGCCGGTATGGGGGATATGGGTGTGGCGACTTCTACGGATGCCTTTTCGCAACAATGGAACCCGGCAAAGTTTGCTTTTGCTGAAAGAAAAATGGGTATTGGGGTAAGTTATACACCCTATTTGGAAAGCCTGATTACGGATATATCGCTGTTAAATGCGAGTTTCTTTAATAAAATAGATGAGCAAAGCGCTTTTGCGTTTAGTCTGCGTTATTTCACATTAGGTGAAATTGAACTTAGGCAATTTGCGAATGATCCAGGAACTTTGGCCAAACCAAATGAACTGGCCTTGGACGGGTCTTACTCTTTAAAGTTGAGTCCTACCTTTTCTATGGCCGTTGGTGGTAGATTTATACGGTCAAACCTGAAACTGCCACAGAATGGAAGTGAAGATTCGCAGGCCGCCAGCACATTTGCAGTTGATATTGCGGGGTTTTATCGTTCAAGGGAAATCGCCTATGATAATTTCGATGGTAGATGGAGGGCCGGTTTCAATATTTCCAATCTTGGGGGAAAGATGTCCTATGATGAAGGGGGACAAGAAAACTTCCTCCCAACAAATTTAAAATTCGGTGCTGGGTTCGATTTTATTCTGGATCAAGACAATACCATCGGGATAACCTCTGAATTCAACAAGTTATTGGTGCCAACTCCCAAGGATTTTAATGAGGATGGCGTTGTAGATGCAACCGATAATGAGGAGTATCAAGAAATCGGATTTTTAAACGGTGTTTTTAAGTCCTTCGGTGATGCCCCGGATGGTTTTAGTGAGGAATTGAAAGAGTTTACTTGGGCTTTGGGGGCGGAATATGCCTATCAAGATGCCTTTATGGTCCGCGCCGGATACTTTAATGAGAGCGAGGAAAAAGGATCAAGAAAATTCTTTACGATGGGTGCCGGATTCAAATTCAAGGCAGCCCAGATCGATCTTTCCTATTTGTTCTCTACTTCCCAAGTCAAGAATCCATTGGAGAATACCTTGCGTTTTTCCTTGACCTTTAGTTTGGGCGAAGAGTTTTATAATGACTAATTAAAAAATATATATTGGAACAAAAACCTGCCTTTGGGCAGGTTTTGTTAATTTAGGCCTATACGAAATGTTTTTATGACATGAGAAAAAAAACGATATCCTTTGAGCTACAGGTTTTTGAGGCTATGGATGAATTGGATCCTGAGGACAAAAAGCTGTTGCAGTCGGCTATTGAGGCAAGAAAAAATGCCTACGCACCATATTCCAAATTTAATGTCGGAGCCGCTGTATTGTTGCAGAATGGTGTTGTGGTCATAGGGAATAATCAGGAAAATGCCTCTTACCCATCCGGTTTATGTGCGGAGCGGGTGGCCGTATTTCAAGCTGGGGCCAAATATCCGGGGATTGCAATTAAATCGATTGCCATTACGGCGATGTCTGAAAATCATATGGTTGACTCTCCGGCAGCACCTTGTGGTAATTGTCGGCAAGCTATTTCAGAATATGAGTTCAGGCAAAATGAACCTATTTCCATACTTATGATGGGGGAAAAGGGGGAAGTTATTAAATGCAATTCTTTGTCCGATATTCTTCCCTTAGGTTTTAATAACACCTATTTATAAATTGGAAAAGCAGGCGATGTCTGGTTTCAAATATCATTTTATCGACCGGTTTTGTTATTATGATTAATAACCGTTGATTTTTATGATAAGCTTTTATCTTTATTTTTTTACCGATTGATTAATATGTGTATTTTTGTTCCGCTGTTTTTAGAAGCCGTAAAGTCTGTTTTTAGTGGCTTCATGAAATAATAACTTTTAACTAAATTACGATTAATGGAAAAAATCACCAAAGAAACTTATCTGAAGTGGTACGAAGATATGTTGTTCTGGAGGAAGTTCGAGGACAAATTAGCAGCCGTATACATACAGCAAAAAGTTAGGGGATTCCTTCATTTATACAATGGTCAAGAAGCTGTTTTAGCTGGTGCATTGCATGCCATGGATTTAACGAAGGATAGAATGTTGACCGCTTATAGGAACCACGTTCAACCAATAGGTATGGGGGTTGACCCAAAGAAGGTGATGGCTGAGCTTTATGGTAAGGTCACGGGTACTTCCAAAGGTATGGGAGGTTCCATGCACATTTTTTCAAAAGAACATCGTTTTTATGGTGGGCATGGTATCGTTGGTGGCCAGATTCCTTTGGGGGCTGGTTTGGCATTTGCCGATAAGTATTTCAAAAGGGATTCAGTGACCTTGTGTTATATGGGTGATGGCGCGGTACGCCAAGGCTCGCTCCATGAAAGTTTCAACTTGGCCATGCTCTGGCAATTGCCTGTGGTTTTCGTTTGTGAGAACAACGGTTATGCCATGGGAACCTCGGTTGCGAGAACGTCGCATTCCACCGATATATGGAAATTGGGATTGGGTTATGAAATGCCCTGTGGACCAGTTGATGGTATGGATCCAGTTACTGTGGCCAAGGAAATGAGTAAGGCCATTGAACGTGCCCGAAGTGGAGGCGGACCTACTTTCTTGGAAATGAAGACCTATCGTTATAGAGGTCATTCCATGTCGGATGCCCAGCATTATAGAACTAAGGATGAGGTAGAGGAGTATAAGAAAATTGACCCGATTTCACAGGTTAAGGAAGTGATTTTGGATAAGAAATATGCAACGGTAGAAGAGCTGAAGGAAATTGATAAGGAGGTTAAAAAACGGGTCTCTGAATGTGAGAAATTTGCAGAGGAATCCGAATACCCACCAGTGAGTCAATTATATGATGTGGTCTACGATCAAGAGGATTACCCATTTGTACAACATAAATAATATTTAGATGGCAGAAGTGATTAATATGCCTCGTTTGAGTGATACCATGGAGGAAGGTACCGTGGCAAAATGGCTTAAACAAGTTGGTGATAAAATTGAAGAAGGAGATATTCTAGCGGAGATAGAGACAGATAAGGCAACCATGGAATTTGAGTCCTTTCATGAGGGTACCTTATTATATATAGGTATTCCTGAAGGGGAAGGAGCTCCGGTTGACTCGCTTTTGGCTATCGTAGGTGAAGAGGGTGAGGATATCTCAGGTTTGATCAGTGGAGCTGCTGATGCCTCCAATGGGGCAAAAGTAGAACCTGTAGCCGAAAATACCGCAGAGGCTCCTGTCGCTAGTAGTTCTAGTGATTCAGGTTCAGCGGATATTCCAGAAGGTGTCGAAATAATAAAAATGCCGCGTTTGAGTGATACCATGGAAGAGGGTACTGTTGCTTCCTGGTTGAAGAAAGTGGGGGATAAGGTTGAGGAAGGCGATATTCTTGCCGAAATCGAAACCGATAAGGCCACCATGGAATTTGAGTCGTTTTACTCAGGAACCTTGTTGTATATTGGTCTTCAGGAAGGTGAATCATCTCCAGTAGATGCTGTTCTTGCGGTAATTGGACCAGAAGGTACCGATGTTGATGCTGTATTGGCCTCAAAATCTGCTGCCGGTAAATCCAATAAGGTTGCGAAAGAGGAAGTGAAAGAAGAAAAAGCAGCTGAACCAAGTCAAGACGCTGTTGATGCACCTTCCAATGATGGGCAAAGGATCTTTGCTTCCCCATTGGCCAAGAAAATAGCCAAGGAAAAAGGCATTGATCTAAAAGATGTTAAAGGTACAGGTGAGCACGGCAGGATCGTAAAGAAAGATATAGAGAATTTTGTACCTGTCCAACAGGCTGCAAAACCAGCCGCCACTTCCCAGGAAACAACTTCCGCAGCTTCAGCAATAGCTCCAGTAGCTTTGCCTGTAGGGGAGGAAAGTTCAGAAGAGGTCAAGAATTCGCAAATGCGTAAGACCATTGCAAAAAGATTGTCCGAGTCTAAATTCACGGCTCCACATTACTATTTGGCTATCGAGGTTGATATGGATAATGCAAAGGCTTCCCGTGCACAGATCAACAATTTGCCAGATACCAAGGTGTCCTTCAATGATATGGTGGTGAAGGCATGTGCCATGGCGCTTAAGAAACATCCTCAAGTGAATACGTCCTGGAAAGGGGATACTACAAGGTATAACCATCATATTCATGTGGGTGTTGCCGTTGCCGTTGAAGATGGTTTGGTAGTGCCGGTACTCAAGTTCACCGATCAAATGAACTTAACACAAATAGGTGCAGCTGTCAAAGATCTTGCAGGAAGGGCTCGAATTAAAAAATTGACGCCGGCCGAAATGGATGGAAGTACCTTTACAGTTTCCAATTTGGGAATGTTCGGGATTTTGGAATTCACCTCCATTATCAATCAGCCCAATTCAGCGATTTTGTCCGTAGGGGCAATTGTTGAAAAACCAGTCGTAAAGAATGGACAGATTGTAGTGGGTAATACGATGACACTTTCCTTGGCATGTGACCATAGAACGGTTGATGGCGCTACAGGGGCACAATTCTTACAGACTTTAAGGGCTTACCTTGAAAATCCTGTGACGATGCTCGCGTAGTTGAACATTTCAAAATTTTATAAGAATATAGCATCCGCCAATGGCGGATGTTTTTTTATCTTTAAAAACCATAATCCGTGTTCCATGAAAAAAATCATTCAATTTGTTTTTGTACTGCTGCTTATTGGTTGCGGTGCCACACAATCAAAATCCAATGGGGATTCGGGAGTTCCGGGTGGCCCCTCTGGTGTCAAAGGTAGCGTCGTAAACGGCGAAATATCGGAGAATGGAAAAGAAACCTTGGATAAGGCAGTAGCCTCTAAAACCGCTGTTCCTGGTCTCGTATTCGCGAATAGCGATAGCGTTGGGAAGATTATGGGTTTTTTG
The DNA here is from genome assembly GCF_014596745.1 of Maribacter aquimaris. Lineage (GTDB taxonomy): Bacteria > Bacteroidota > Bacteroidia > Flavobacteriales > Flavobacteriaceae > Maribacter_A > Maribacter_A aquimaris. The sequence continues at coordinate 159,554 of NZ_JABTCF010000007.1, read as the reverse complement.
GCATCGGACGAATTGAATGGGAGGGATGCGGGTAGCCCTGGTATTGAAAAGGCCGCACAGTATATTGAAGGTATTTTCAGCAAGAATGGCATTCGGCCCTTCTTTGCGACCTTTCGGGATACCCTAGACAATTATGATAAGCCGATGTACAATATTGTCGGGGTTTTGGAAGGAACCGATCCTGATTTGAAGGATGAGTTTGTTTTGATAGGGGCCCATTATGATCATATCGGTACATCAACTCCCGTTAACGGGGATACCATAGCAAATGGGGCCAATGATAATGCTTCGGGAACCACCACGGTATTGGAAATGCTTCGCTATTTTGCGCAAGCTAAGACAAATAAACGCAGTCTGGTTTTTGCTTTTTTTACTGCAGAGGAAAAAGGATTGTGGGGGTCGAAACATTTGGCCAAGCGATTAAAAGAAAAGGATTTCAATCTTTATACGATGTTAAATTTTGAAATGGTAGGGGTACCCATGGCGGATAAGGATTATTTAGCCTACCTGACAGGTTACCATGAATCCAACATGGCCGAGGTCTGTAATAGGTATGCCCAGGGTAATGTGGCCGGCTTTCTGCCTTCCGCCAAGGAATTTAATCTGTTCATGCGTTCTGATAACTTTCCTTTCCATAAGGAATTCAATGTACCTTCCCAAACGTTTTCAACCTTTGATTTCACTAATTTTGACCATTATCACAAAGTAGGTGATGAGGTTTCTGAAATGGATTTTGATCATATGGCGACCTTAATTAACACATTCATTCCTGTTGTAGCAGGTATAGCCAATGCAACCGAACAGGAAATAAAATATAACTAATGGCAAACATAATCGTTACCGGTACGAGTAGGGGTATAGGTTTTGAAATGGCACAGCTTTTCGCCAACGAAGGTCATCGTGTATTGGCCTTGTCCCGAAATGAGGAATCAATTTCCCGATTGAAGCATAAAAATATCGACTCATTTCCGTTTGATATTACTAAGGAAGGGGATTTGAAAAAGGTTGAGTCTTATTTGGACTCCCACTGGAAAACGGTGGATGTCTTGATCAATAATGCGGGTAGGTTACTGAATAAACCTTTTTTGGAAACCGGATCTTCCGAATTTGAAGCGGTGTACCAAGTAAATGTTTTTGGGGTTGCCAACCTTACCAAGTTGGTCGTGCCTAAAATGCCGAAAAATGGGCATGTGGTGACCATAAGCTCCATGGGAGGGGTGCAAGGCAGCATGAAATTTCCAGGGTTGTCAGCATACAGTTCAAGTAAAGGTGCTGTGATTACCTTGACCGAACTATGGGCCGAGGAATTCAAGGAAACAGGTCCGTCTTTCAATGTTTTGGCCTTAGGGGCGGTACAGACGGAAATGTTGGAAGAAGCCTTCCCAGGGTACAAAGCTCCGGTTACGGCATTGGAAATGGCCTTATATATTAAGGATTTTGCTTTGAACGGACATAAAATGTTCAATGGTAAGATGTTACAGGTAAGTAATAGTACGCCCTAGGCATAAGATCAATGTGGGGTAGCATATGAAATTGTACTTCGTGTGAATCCTAGGATAAAAAAGTTTGCTACCTTGGTAGCAAACTTTTTAGTTGTTTACTCTTCTTCCTTCTTGCAGGTGTAAAGTCCAAAAGGTCCGTAAAGAGGACAGAAACTGATAAAACTGGTAAATAGGAAAATACCTGCCATGCCCAAAAGGATAAGCCCTATTGTTTCGGAAATGATATTCGTAAAGTAGAGCACGCTAAAAATTAGAGCAATAATCAACCGGACCATCCTATCCGAAGATCCCATGTTTTTTTTCATAGTAGTTGTTTTAGTTAGTGTGTTTTGATAATGCAGCTTTAAATTTACTGTATCGACATAAGATATCAAAATGAATGTCGTTGTAATTCAGCTAATTATACCATACCGCATAACGTTTTCTGCGCAGTTCCAAGGCAAGGTTCCCTTCCAGTTTTAGGGCCTCTTCCCTAGAATTTAGGGGAGCTAGATGATTGTAAAGACTAGGGCGAAGATACATACCGTATTTTTCAACGATATTGGAAGAAAGTTTATGCCCTTTTTTATTCCTATATCCTGTTTTGTGCTGTTCAAAACGTTCTTTCGGGGTTTTGCTGGTCATGCCTACATAAAGGCATTGCAACACTCCATTGAACTGGGGGTTGGCGGCTCTAAACCTTGCATTTTCGGTAAAAACCCTTTTTGACAATTCGATGACATAAACGCGATAAACAGGCTTGGGCATTTTAACACATATTTTGAAACAGACCAAAGTACTATATTTTGGCGAATGTCTTTTTACAATATCAACAAAGCCCTAAAAATCCTATTTTTGTGGTAATGGATAATATTCTTCTAAAGTATTTGCCCGAAAGGGCGGTAGCGCCATGTTTAGAACTAATAAAAACCTCTGGGGTCAATCTTAAGATTGTAAATAACCGGGTTACCCGTCATGGGGATTATCGACGGTTACCCAATGGGTTGCATCAGATTACCATCAATGCAACCTTGAACAAGTATCGTTTTTTGATAACATTGGTACATGAAATAGCCCATTTAGCCGCTTTTGAACAATACGGAAGGAATATAAAACCCCATGGATTGGAGTGGAAGAAAACTTTTCAATACCTCATGTTGCCCTTTATCAGGCCCGAGGTTTTCCCCTCAAAGCTTCTTCCTGTTTTAGCGAGACATTTCAAAAACCCTAAGGCAAGTAGCGATACCGATGCTATTTTGTCATTGGCCTTAAAACAATACGATCCACAACATCCTAACAAAACGTACGTTTTTGAATTACCTTTGGGCAGTATTTTCCGTATATATAACGGTAAACTTTTTAAAAAAGGAAATAAACGGGTCAAACGCTATGAATGTGTTGAAGTGGCTTCGGGAAAGGTTTATTTGTTTCAACCCAATGCCGAAGTGGAATTAATAAAGGATTGAATTATGAATAAGAATTATTATGCAGTTTTAATGGCTGGAGGGGTAGGTTCCCGTTTTTGGCCGATCAGTACCACAGAAAACCCTAAGCAGTTCCATGATATGCTCGGTGCTGGACAAACCCTGATTCAAAAGACTTTTCAACGTTTAAACAAATTTGTCCCTACTGAGAATATATTGATTTTGACCAATGAGCGATATAATGACTTGGTATTGGAACAGTTACCCATGGTAAAACAGGAACAGGTCGTTTTGGAACCTGCAATGCGGAATACCGCACCCTGTATTTTATACGCGGCGATGAAGATCCAAAAAATGAATCCGGACGGTGTTATGATCGTGGCACCCAGTGACCATTGGATCGAGGATGAGAATGCTTTTGAAAAGGATGTTGTTGAGTGTTTTGATAAGTGTGAAAAAGAGGATGTACTCTGTACCTTGGGTATTGTGCCCACTTTCCCCAATACGGGATTTGGATATATAGAATTTGAGAAAACGAATACTTCCAATCTTAAAAAGGTTCATCAATTCAGGGAAAAACCGGATTACGAAACGGCCAAAGAGTTTATGGCACAAGGAAATTTCTTGTGGAATGCGGGCATATTCATGTGGAGTATCAATAGTATAGTGAAGGCTTTTCAAAAATATCAGCCAGAGCAATATGCATTATTCAATTCAGGGATGGCCGATTATAATACTCCGAATGAAAAGGAATTTATAAAAGGCAACTATCCTAAAGCTGAAAATATTTCAATAGATTATGCTATATTGGAACAATCCAAGTCGATTTATGTTCGACCGGCTAGCTTTGATTGGAACGATCTGGGAACTTGGGGTTCCTTATACGACAAGTTGGATAAGGATATTGACAACAATGCCGTTGTCAACAGTCAGGTATTGAGCCAAGACGCCCACGGTAACATGATCCGTACCCCTAAGGGTAAAATTGTGGTGGTAGACGGGCTCGAGGATTACATTATAGTTGACAAGGAGGAAGTATTATTGATTTATCCAAAATCGAAAGAACAGGATATAAAACAAGTGTTGACAAAGGTAAAAGAAAAGTTTGGCGATAAGTATGCTTAATTATGGATGAAAATCTCAACGAAGAAAAAAATAGTCCACCAAACCAAACCGATAGCGGGGAGGAGGTAAAAAAGGATATTCAAGGTTTATTGGGTAGTACAAAAAAGTTCCTTTCTGAACTTTTGGATATTCGCAGTAACACCGATCAAGAGGCAACGAAGGAGGCCATTATTGCCGATATCCCCTTTAAAGGCCACACCTCATGGATTTTGATCTGTTCCATTTTTATCGCATCGATCGGACTTAACGCCAATTCAACAGCTGTTGTTATTGGAGCCATGTTGATTTCTCCCCTAATGGGGCCAATTTTGGGAATTGGACTTTCATTGGCTGTAAATGATGTGGATACCCTGCGTAGGTCTTTAAAGAATTTTACCGTTATGGTCGTACTCAGTGTGTTGACGGCCTATTTGTTTTTTGCCATATTCCCATTGCGTGATGAATCATCGGAACTTTTGGCACGGACGGCTCCCGATATACGGGATGTGTTAATTGCCTTTTTTGGTGGACTTGCCCTTGTCATTGCCAGGGCTAAAAAAGGCACGATAGCCTCGGTTATCTTTGGTGTGGCGATTGCCACAGCCTTAATGCCGCCCTTGTGTACGGTAGGTTTTGGTTTGGCCATCGGCAATTACGATTACGCCCGAGGGGCCATGTATTTATTCAGTATAAATACCATTTTTATCGCTTTGGCAACTTTTCTAGTGTTGAAATTGCTTCGTTTTCCAATGGTTCGATATGTGAATTCACAAAAACGGAGGTTAATTGGTAGGGTAGCTTCCCTTTTTGCGATTTTGGTCATGATCCCTGCAGGTATTACTTTTTGGGATGCCCTTCAGGAATCCTTGTTCCGAAAGCAGGCACAACGTTTTGTCGAGGAGAAAATAGCACCGTATCAGTTTGAAGGTTCCGGGAGATTTATGGACGACTTTACGGATATCGAATTTAATAAAGGGGAAAATCCATTTATAGAATTGGTGTTTATGGGTAATGAGACCATACCCGATAATGTTATTGCTACTTGGAACAAACAAAAGGAGGATGAGGGTAGTTTTGATAGATTGAAGAATACAGAGCTACATATTATCCAAGGGGCAAAAAACGAGCAATTGGATCAACTCAAATACGTAGATCAGCTATATGAGACCCAGAAAACGGAGTTAGCGGATAAGGATTCCCGCATTAAGTTGTTGGAGGTGGAGCTGGGGAAATTGGCTCGACTGTCCATACCCTTTGCTGATGTGAGTATTGAGGCCAAAACCAATTATACGAATTTGGAATCGCTTGGTTTTTCGCCTACGATCCAAACCGATTTCAATAAGATTGATACCATTCCCATCTTTGAGGTAAAATGGAAAAAGGATGCCAAACGGTTGCAGACCGCTGAGGATACTAAAAAGTTACATGCTTGGTTAAAACTAAGATTAAAGGATAGTACAATTCAGCTGAAAGAGATAATTCAAGACTAATTACGTTCTTCGATATACATTTGGCGTACCTTTTTGAACAATTCCGAGGAGTATACAAAATTAGTCACAGCCTCATTGTCCGTTTTGAAGATGTCTTTTTTAGTGCCTTCCCATTCCTTGATACCGTTTTTCAGGAAGATGATTTTTTCGCCAATCTCCATGACCGAGTTCATGTCATGGGTATTTATGACCGTGGTTATGTCGTATTCCAGCGTTATTTCATGAATGAGGTTATCGATTACGATGGCTGTTTTCGGGTCTAATCCGGAATTGGGTTCGTCGCAGAAAAGATATTTCGGATTCATGACGATGGCCCTGGCGATAGCTACCCGTTTTTGCATTCCACCCGATATTTCAGATGGGTATTTTTTATGGGCATCATCAAGATTTACCCTTTTTAACACAAAATCGGCACGATCCTGCATTTCTGATCGGGATTTGTTGGTGAACATCTCTAGGGGAAACATCACATTGCCTTCTACGGTCATCGAATCGAAAAGGGCGCTTCCTTGGAATACCATCCCCATGTCCTGTCTAAGGTCTCGTTGTTCACGTGGTGTCAGTTGTGGGTAAATCTTACCATCAAGGCTTATAGAACCTTTGTCCGGATTAAAAAGTCCCAAAAGGCATTTTAGGAATACGGTTTTTCCCGAGCCACTTTGTCCAATGATCAAGTTGGTTTTTCCCTTGTCAAAAACAGTGCTGATACCCTTTAATATTTGGGTGCCATCAAAAGATTTATATATGTCCTTTACTTCGATCATTGGCCCAATAGGAGTTGTGTTAGAATATAGTTCAATATAATGATGACCACACTCGTCCATACAAAGGAAGTCGTGGCAGCCTTACCAACTTCGAGTGCCCCGCCTTTCATATAAAAACCATGAAAGGAAGGAATGGTCGCCAAAACAAAGGCGAATATCAAAGTTTTAATAAAAGCATAGGTAACGTGAAATGGTATAAAATCCAATTGTACCCCTTCAATAAAGTCAGCACTCGTACTAAAACCTCCTAAAACACCGGCAGTCCATCCGCCAAAAATACCGACATACATTGCGATGGCTATGATGAAAGGGTAAAGGAGCAGCGCAATGATCTTTGGGAATACCAAGTAATTCAAGGCATTTACGCCCATGACCTCCAAAGCATCAATCTGTTCGGTAACCCTCATGGTGCCAATACTACTCGTAATATAGGAACCTACCTTACCTGCCATGATAATCGAACAGAAAGTTGGTGCGAATTCCAAAATAATGGATTGTCGGGTGGCAAAACCCACCAAATTTTTAGGAATGAGTTCACTGGTAATGTTCAATGCCGTTTGTATGGCAACAACACCACCGATAAAAAAGGAAATGAATATTAAAATACCCAATGAACCATAAATGAGTTCATCTATTTCTTTGAGAATCAAAGACTTCATTATGCGCCATTTCGTGGGTTTCCTAAAAACCTCTTTGATCATTATTGCATAACTGCCGATTGATGCTAGGTAATTCATAGAATGGGATAAGCTTGTGATTGTAAAAATAGGAATTATGAATGTCTTTTAACGTTCATTTAATCTTTTAAGGCTTTATTTATATATTTTTGTGTCACTAATATTTTTTTTGAAACAATGTACAAGAATAGATTTTCCCTCCTTTTGGTCCTCGTCGCACTTATCTTCAATCCGTTTGACTCAGTGGGTCAAAAAAAATCAAAAAAAGGGGATAAAGTTGAAAATTCAGATCATTTACGTGTCACACCCAAGTTGGTTGTAGGTATAGTGGTGGATCAGATGCGCTACGATTACCTTACCCGTTTTTGGGATCAATATGGGGATGATGGCTTTAAAAGACTGATCAATGATGGTTTTAATTGTAAGAACAATCATTTCAATTATGCACCTACATATACGGGTCCAGGACATACCTCGGTTTATACGGGTACAACGCCTGCTTCCCACGGTATTATAGCCAATGATTGGTACGACAAAGAATTGGATAAATCAGTGTACTGTGCGGCCGATGATGCCTATAACTCTGTTGGAACAAGTTCGGATGCAGGTAAAATGTCCCCCCATAGAATGATGGTGACCACTGTAACCGACCAATTACGCTTACATACACAAATGCGTGGCAAGACTATTGCCGTTGCCTTAAAGGATAGGGGAGCTGTTCTGCCTGGGGGACACACGGCCAATGCAGCTTTTTGGTTTTACGGAAATAATGAAGGTAATTGGATAACAAGTTCGTTCTATATGGATGCGTTACCGAAATGGGTCACTGACTTCAATGCTTCCAATGTGGCTGAAGGATATAAAAAACCATGGACAGCCTTAAAGGACATAAATACTTATCTGGAGAGTGGATCTGACAATAACAAATATGAAGGGTTGTTTGAAGGTGAGGTAGCACCGACCTTTCCCCATGATCTACCCAGTTTATGGGATGCCAATGGAGGGTTTGACATCATCAAGGCAACACCATATGGTAACAGTATTACCGCGGATTTTGCCATCGCCGCTTTGGATGGTGAGAATTTGGGAACCGATGCCATTACCGACTTTTTGGCGGTGAGCTTCTCAAGTACAGATTATGTGGGCCATAAATTTGGCGTCAATTCAAAAGAGATTCAGGATACCTACCTGAGATTGGACCGGGATTTGGCCAGATTGTTCAAAGCCTTGGATAAAAAAGTAGGTGAAAATAACTATACGCTTTTCTTGACCGCCGACCATGCGGCAATAAATGTACCGGCCTATTTAAGGGATCATCATATTCCTGCGGGTTATATGGAAGGGGAAGACCTGAAAACAAAATTCAGTGAATTCCTGAAATATAAATATGGCACTACGGATATAGTAAAGAATAGTTCCAACAATCAAATGTTCCTTGATCACAGTATTATCAAAAACCTCGATTTGAAATTGGGGGATGTAGAGGAGGAGATTGCAAGGGAACTAATGACCTATAAGGATATTGATAGGGTCTACACAGGCCAACAAATGTGGGAGAATGATTATACACAAGGTGTTCCTTTTATTTTGCAGAATGGTTACAATTTAAAGCGTTCAGGGGATATTCTGATTGTCTTGAAGCCTGGAACCATAAATTATCCCATCACCGGTTCTACCCATGGTTCCCCTCAGATTTATGACACCCATGTTCCATTGCTTTTTTATGGTCGTGGCATTAAGAAAGGGAGTACTACTGAGCGAACCGAGATTTCGGATGTTGCCCCGACCATATCGGCGCTATTGGGAATTGCATTTCCCAGTGGCAATATAGGCACGCCCATAACCAAAGTTATCGAATAAATTTATTCCAATATAATATGGATAATCATCCCATTGGTGTTTTTGATTCTGGTGTGGGTGGTACATCCATATGGAAGGAGATCAATGCGCTGCTTCCCCATGAAGACACCATTTATCTGGCCGATAGTAAGAATGCCCCATACGGGGAACGGACGAAAGAGGAAATCGTCCAACTCTCGATAAAGAATACGGAGTTTTTGTTGGGTAAGGGTTGTAAACTCATCGTGGTGGCCTGCAATACGGCAACGACCAATGCCATAGACTATTTACGCGCGCAGTACCAAGTGCCATTTATAGGCATAGAACCCGCCATAAAACCGGCGGCATTACAATCAAAATCAAAAAAAGTGGGGGTATTGGCCACTAAGGGTACCTTGTCCAGTCTTCTTTTTCATAGTACGGTAGGGAATCTTGCTGAAGGAATACGCATTTATGAACAAGTAGGGACAGGTTTGGTTCCCTTGATCGAAAGCGGAAAGGCTAACTCGCCCGAAACAAAAGCCTTGTTGGAAGCATATCTTCGTCCTATGGTCACAGCCGGAATCGATTATTTGGTGTTGGGATGTACCCATTATCCCTATTTAATCCCCTTATTAAAAGAAATATTGCCTGCCCATATACAAATCATTGATTCTGGGGAAGCGGTGGCACGACAAACCAAGGCAATATTGGAAAAAAATGAATTGCTCTCCAATTCCATCAATTTGGGATCGCATCACTTTATTACAAATGCCGATGTTGAAATACTAAAAGGTTTTTTTGTAGATAGAAGTGCTTCCTTAAAAATAACATATCAGGAGTTCTAAACCATTATTTCCTGCAAAACGTTAAATAGGTGAAATCATATTGGTGTTTTTCATCCTTTGGATGATGTACGGAACTTGTCAATTGCCAAATGGTTTCATCAATCTCAGGAAAGAAGGTATCAGCATCAAAATGTGAATGCACCTTTGTAATTTCCAATCGCTGGGCAAATTGCTCCCCTTGTCTGTAAATTTCCCCACCCCCAATAATAAAAGGATGGTCATCACCATCGGTAAGTTTTATGGCATCTTCCAATGAATGCGCGACAATGCAATCCTCGTGGGCTACAGTGTAGCTTTTATCCCTGGTAATTATAATATGGGTTCTATTGGGAAGGGGTTTGGGGAAGCTCTCGAAAGTCTTTCTCCCCATGATGATGAAATGCCCCGTTGTCAACTGTTTAAAGCGCTTAAAGTCATCGGGAAGGTGCCAAAGAAGGTCATTGTCTTTTCCCAATGCATTGTTTTCGCCAACGGCGGCTATCATGGTAATGTTTTGCACGATAAATCTTATTTAATAAATTCAGTGGGTAAGGTACAAAAAGTGGGCCGATCAATATGTTGGTAGTATTTAAACTGTTTTGTTCCGGCAGTTTAATAATGCCATTGGACGCTATTCTTGATTGATGTCCTTTTTGTTGATTTTGGAAAGCGGAAAGTCCGTTTCAATTTCCTTTTGCAATTCAGCTATTTTTTGCTTCTGTTTCAATACCAGTTTTTCGCGCTGTTGTCTTTCCCAATCCTTGCCCATGAATTTTTGGGTAACGAAAACATTGAAAGCATGGATTACGAATAAAAAGGCCCAAAAGGTAATAGCCCAAATAAACCAATCATATTCAACCCCGAATTTCAGGATTTTATTGATTAAAACGAGGAAGACACTGCCAATCAGGAATATGACAAAGTGTACATATAAACGTTTTTTTTGTTTTATACGTGTTTGGGCAGATTCGAGCAGGTCATGTTGCTCCAAATCCAATTCCGTCTGCTTTTTACCTTTGTTAAACATACGAATAGCTATCTTTAATCACAAAGATAAAGCATTTGGTATACAATGGAATTTAAGGTTATGAAGAATTTAAAGGAGGGTTTCCCCATATTTGGGGAATATATATATGCGAATACCGCCTCATCGGGACTAATACACGAAAGCGTGATCGACTGGCGCAGACAGCACGATATTGATTTTCTTAATGGGGCCAGTATGTTCAGAATGACAAATGCCAATATCATTGGGGAAACCCGGGCAGCAGTTGGGACCTTTTTTGGTTGTGACGTAGAAAATGTGGCATTGGTGCAAAATTTTTCCTTGGGTCTTAATATGCTTTTGGAAGGAATGGATAAAAATTTAAATGTATTACTCCTTGAGAATGATTACCCTTCGGTCAATTGGTCTTTTGAAAATCGAGGCTTTCCTATTTCATATTGCAAGATCGATGTGGATCTGGAAGAAAATATACGCAGTAAGATCGAAGCTGGCCAAATAGCTATTCTAGCCTTAAGCCTCGTTCAATGGGTAAATGGGATTAAGGTAGATATCGGTTTTCTTTCTCGATTGAAAAAAGATTTTCCAGACCTGTTTATCATTGCCGATGGCACTCAATTTTGTGGTACTTCTGAATTTGATTTTACTTCATCGGCCATTGATGTGTTAGGGGCAAGCTCCTATAAATGGCTTTTATCGGGTTATGGGAACGGGTTTTTCCTGTTTAAAGATCGGGCTAAGGAGTTTTCAAAGGTTGAAACTATTGGTTTTAATGCGGCAGGAGCAAATCAGGACAATCAATATAAAATTCGATTTGCCAAACATTTTGAGCCAGGACATCTGGATACCTTGAATTTCGGAACGCTTAAACAGGCACTTGGTTTTATGACCACAATCGGGAAACAGGAAATAACCCAGCAATTGAAGGTGCTTTCCGATAAGGGTAAAAGGGAATTTTCAGCTATGGGGTTATTGGAGGATGCAGTGGTATCACGTAAGGAACACAGTACTATTTTCAATATAAAAGGTGATGATACGTTGTTTCAGCATTTAACCGACAATAAGGTGTTATGCTCCCAAAGAGGAATAGGGATTCGATTCAGTTTCCATTTTTACAATACCATAGATGATATTGAACGCATTGTTGAAATCATTAAAGAGCGGGTATAGGTTTTACCTAGATGGCAATTAGGAGGATGGCTTTTTGTGAAGCCAACTTAAAAGGGGTACTTATATTAAGAAAATCATAAAAATGGTATTAATCATTGGGAATGAGGGATTTAATGCTTTAATTTTGTATTGAATTTAAATTGTTCACGTTATGGGAATTGCAAAAAAATATTTAAAAAGTAAGCCAATATGTAAAGTGACTTTTACAGTACCTGCTGAGGAAGCCAAGAAAGTAGCCGTTGTTGGTGATTTCAACAATTGGAACCCTAAAGGAAGTACTTTGAAAAAATTAAAAAACGGGACCTTTAAGGGTACGTTTGATCTTCCCAAAGAAAACACCTATGAGTTTAGATATTTGGTGGATGGGGATTATGTGAACGAAGCGGAAGCTGATCGTTACCAATGGAATGAGTATGCCGGGACTGAAAATGCGGTTCTGGAGCTTTAGAATAGAAAAAGAAAATTAAGAGGAAGAAGGCCCAAAGGTAAAACTTTCGGGCCTTTTCTATTATTTTTCAATCTGTACACCTTTCCAAAAGGCGACCCTTCCTTTTATGCCTTTTGCAAGTTCACTAACCTCGGGGTAATACCACGCCGCATCTTCATTTCTTTGTCCATTTACTTCCAAGGTGTAATAAGAAGCTTCACCTTTCCAGGGGCAGGTAGTATGTGACCCACTTGGTTTAAAATATTCGTCCTTTATACTATCGGCAGGGAAATAATGGTTGTTTTCCAAAACTAGGGTATTGTTGCTTTCCGCTATTACGGTTTTGTTCCAGATTGCTTTCATTTTCTAGGGTTTTGTTTTTTATATAAAACGGGAATTGTCTCAGCTTATCGCACATAAATAAATTTATGTGCTTAGGCGTATATTACATCCAAAATTTACATTCATGGATGATTGGTCCTGAGTTCATTTTTTATGGCAAAGACATAATTTTGATAATATCCTTTGGTATCCACGAATTTTTTTTCAATTTGAAAACCTGATTGTTCCGCCAGCCATTCTACGGTATGGTCATCATATTTTTGGGAGATTTCGGTATGTATGGTTTCCCATGCATTGAAATTGATTTTCAGGTCCAATTTTTTGATGAAAACCGATTGATCTTTTTTAGAGACCAGATAACTTTTGGCCGTTCCCGATTCGGGATCATAGACTTCCCAGTGCAAGAATTGATCAAGGTCAATATCCGCATCCATCTCCCTATTGATCCGTGCTAGGATGTTTTTATTGAAATCGGAGGTTATTCCCGCAGGATCATTGTATGCGTTCAATACCGTCTGTGGGTTCTTTTTATGGTCAAAGCCAACAAACAACAAGTCGTCATCGTGCATAAAGTCACGTAAGTGATTTAGAAAATCAATGGCCTGGTCATGTAAAAGATTTCCAATATTGGAACCTAAGAATAGGATTACCTTTTTGGTTCCGTTTTCAATGTTTATCCTGTTTAATATTTCAAAATAAGTGCCCTGTAAAGTTTCGATACAGACCTCAGGAATTTCATTCTGTATAGCGGCTTCGAGTTGGGCAAGTACACTATGGCTGATATCAATGGGTTGGTATTTGAAATTGGCCTTGTCCTTTACTAACTGTTCTAGAAGTATTTTTGTTTTTCTTCCATCCCCAGCACCTAATTCAATTAATTTGAATTTTTCATTCCCGTTTTGGAAGATGTTTGAAATTTCCTCCTTATGTGAATTGAAAATTTGATGTTCGGCGTTGGTAAGATAGTACTCGGGCATATCCATAATTTCCTGAAACAACCTATCCCCATAGCTATCATAAATATATTTTGATGACAAATGTTTTGGGGAATGGGTGAGACCCTCGTATACCTCTTTTTCAAATTCGGTCGGTACGACCATATTGGTTTTTCTTTTCATGAAAATTGTGCGTAATTATCTGGCTAATCGTATACCGTTATATTGCCATCTTGTATGGGTGGGAAAGAAATTGCGATACGTGGGTCTTGTATGTTTTATGGGGGTAGCCACGGATCCTCCCCTGAGTACTTTTTGGTTTACCATGAATTTGCCATTGTATTCCCCTAAGGCGCCTGCGGTTTTTTTGTAATTTGGATAGGGCAGGTAGGCACTTTCGGTCCATTCCCAGCGTTGTCCCCAGGTAAAATATTGTTGTGCCGTTTCCCATTCGAATTCGGTAGGCAGTCTACAACCTTTCCATTGGGCCAAGGCAAAAGCTTCAAAATAGGAGATATGGGTTATAGGGGTGTTGGGTGTTATCTTCTGTAGCCCATTGAGTGTATAATGAAACCACTCCCCTTTGATCTTGTGCCAATATAAGGGTGCTTTTATGTCGTTTTTGTTTACCCAATCCCATCCTTCAGCATGCCAAAGTTCAAAATTCTGGTAGCCTTTGCCATCAATGAACTCGATAAACTCTTGGTTGGTGACCAATTTGTTGGATATTTCACAGGCATTCAGGTAAACCTTATGTCTTCCTAGTTCATTGTCGTAACTGAAGTTTCCTGAATCATGTCCGATACCATAAATACCCTCGGCAATGGGAATCCATTCTTGGTCATGGGTTTCTTCTTGGTGTTCCTTGAGGTTTTTTGAATATGGGGGGAGCAGTGGATTGTTTCCGAGTATATACTTAATATCGGTAAGCAACAATTCTTGATGCTGTTTTTCATGATGTATACCCATTTCGATAAGGTCGTAGAGGTGGTTGTCCTGTTTTTCCTCCATGACATCGTTAATTGCCTTGGTCACGTACGTTCTATATTCATATACTTTCTCTACGGAAGGTCTCGATAAGTTGCCGCGGTCTGAGCGCATGACATGTTCGCCAACGGATTCGTAATAACTGTTGAAAACGAACGAAAAATCATTATCGAATACTTTATAGCCTGTGATGTGTGGTTTTAAAATAAACTCTTCGAAAAACCAGGTACTATGACCCAAATGCCATTTCGGGGGGGAGACTTCGGCCACGGGCTGCACTACATAATCCTCAATTTCCAAAGGTTGACAAATGGCCTCGGTATGTTTTCGTGTTTCAAGAAAAAAACGCAATAGGGAATCGGGAGTAATCATAAACAAATTTTAGTGTCTTTCTTTAAAATAATGTCATTTATTGATGAATTCAAAACAAACATCTATAAATTTAACATTATCCCTAGGGGTGGTGATTTTTTTATTAGGATTCGATATTAACGGTACTCGGGATTCCCAAATTTCCAGCGGTTGCCATCGTCCCATGAAGCCCGGGAGTTGCCATAGGCAGGATATCCATTGTTGTCATGGAGTAATTGGGCCAAATGCAATAGGTTATAGGTCATGAACGTGGTATTGCGATTGGTGAAGTCATTATTCCTGGCGTTGGACTCCTCATCGAGGTAACTGGGTCCGGGGCCGACTTCCCCAATCCAACCGGAGTCGGCTTGCGGGGGTATCGAATAGCCTAAATGTTGAAGGGCGTATAGTAATCCCATGGCGCAATGTTTTACCCCATCTTCATTACCGGTTATGACACAACCCCCCACTTTTCCATAGTAACTGTATTGTCCCTTTTCATTTTGTATGGCACTCATCGCATATAATCGTTCTATGAGCTTGGTAGCGATTGAAGATCGTTCCCCCAACCAAATGGGTGTACCGATAATTAATATATGGCTATCCGATACTTTTTTATAGATTTCGGGCCAATCATCCTTTTCCGCCCCTTCCGTTGTCATATCGGGCTGCACACCAACAGGTACGTCATAATCAACGAGTCGCAGAACCTCTACGGCTACGTTTTCCGACTTCATGATGTTCATGGAAACCTCCATAAGTCCACGGGTATGGCTTTTTTGAGGGGATTTTTTTAAGGTACAATTGATGAAAAGGGCCTTTAATTTTGAAAAATCGGGATGAAGTGTTGCCATTGATTCTAGGAGTTAACTGCGTTTTATAAATAGGTCGGGGTAAATGTGCATAACTTACCTATATAAAATTCCTATAAAAACCAGTTAACCAAGGACCGTATAAAATCTATTCTTAACCCTATCGCATATTGGTCTATATTGCTACGGCTCCTTTTATATGTGGATGCGGATGGTAATCCGTGAGCGTAAAATCTTCAAATTTAAAATCGAAGATATCCTTGACCTCAGGATTAATGACCATTTTAGGCAATGGCCGAGGTTCACGGCTTAATTGCAATTCTACTTGTTCCATATGGTTATTGTAGATATGGGCATCCCCAAAAGTGTGGATGAATTCCCCGGGTTGATACCCACAGACTTGAGCCATCATCAAAGTGAATAATGCGTAGGAGGCAATATTGAAAGGAACGCCTAGGAAAATATCCGCACTGCGTTGGTACAATTGGCACGACAATTTACCATCAGCCACGTAAAACTGAAAGAAGGCATGGCAAGGGGGGAGCGCCGCCTTTCCGTTGGCCACATTTTCGGCAAAGGATTTTGAGGTGTCGGGAAGCACACTGGGATTCCAGGCCGATACCAACATTCTTCTGCTGTTCGGGTTTTGTTTCAAGCTTTGTACCACCTCTTTGATCTGGTCAATTTCCTCACTGTTCCAATTACGCCATTGGTGACCGTATACGGGACCGAGGTCGCCATTATCATCGGCCCATTCATTCCATATGCGTACCCCGTTTTCTTGTAGATAGGCAATATTGGTGTCTCCTTTAAGAAACCATAGGAGTTCATATATAATGGACTTTAAATGTAGCTTTTTGGTAGTTACCATAGGGAATCCCTGACTGAGGTCAAATCGCATCTGATGACCAAAGATACTTAGGGTTCCTGTTCCTGTACGGTCGCCTTTTTGGCTACCGTTATCCAAAACCTGTTTTAATAAATCGTGGTATTGTTTCATATAAAGTGCTATCCCACTCGTGGGCTTTCAAAAGTTATCATTCCAATTTATGGGATAAAAATAATGAAATGGCAATCGATTTTTCGGAGCTCTTGATTATTCTTATGAAATTTTATCAACGACAAGGGATTTACCCCAAAATCATTCCGGCAATGGTGGCTGAGAGCAAAGAAGCGATAGATCCACCAAGTACAGCACGCATACCGAATTCTGAAAGCGTTTTTCGTTGCCCAGGGGCTAATGATCCGATACCTCCGATCTGTATGCCTATCGAAGCGAAATTGGCAAACCCGCATAACATATAGGTTGCCATGATCACCGATTTGTTATAGGTTAAGTGCGTTGCACTGGCAACATCCTTAAGTTCAGCCAATTGAATATATCCTACAAATTCACTGGCTGCCAACTTGATACCCAATAATTGACCCATTGGCATTATATCCTCGGTTTGCACCCCTGTTAACCACATCAATGGGGCAAAGATGGTCCCTAAAATAGACTCCAAGGAAAATTGTTGGTAGGATGTATTGGCGGCAAGCCAATCATTGAGTGATGTAATATCACCGGTCCATCCCAATATACCGTTTATCATTGCGATAAAGGCTACGAAAACCAAAAGCATGGCACCCACATTAACAGCTAGTTTTAACCCTTCTGTTGTTCCGTTGGCAATGGCATCGAGGATGTTGGCCCCTATTTTTTCCGAGGAGACGGAGACGTCGGTATTGACGGGTTCGGTTTGTGGGTAAAGTATTTTTGAAATGACAATGGCTCCGGGAGCGGCCATCACTGAGGCGGCAATCAGGTGTCTTGCGAATTCCAGTCGTAACTGTTGGTCGTTTCCTCCCAGGAATCCTATGTAGGCTGCCAATACACCACCAGCGACGGTGGCCATACCGCCAATCATGACCAACAGGATTTCTGACTTGTTCATTTTTTCCAGATAGGCCTTGATCATAAGAGGTGATTCGGTCTGTCCCAAGAATATGTTACCGGCAACAGAAAGACTTTCCGGACCTGAGATACCCAAGGATTTTGTAAGAAGCCAAGCCAGTCCTTTGACTATTTTTTGAATGATTCCCAAATAGAACAAGACCGAAGTCAATGCGGAAAAGAAGATGATTGTCGGAAGTATTTGAAAAGCAAATATATAACCGATGTTCGGGTTTTCGAGATTGAGGAGGTTTCCCAATACGAATTGACTTCCTGCCAAGGTGAAATTCAATAATTCATTGAAGATCATTCCTAAAAATTCAAAGATCCTACGGATGAAAGTCACTTGTAGTATTCCAATGGCCAACAATACTTGGATGCCTAGTCCGATACCTACGGTTCTCCAATTTATGGCTTTTCTATTCGCGCTAAAAAGAAATGAAATAAAGATAAGGGATAACATCCCTAAAATACCCCTCCATAAACTATTGATTGAAAATCCCGCATTGGGAATAATATGTTCGGTTTGGGCCATGTCCGTTGG
This sequence comes from Maribacter aquimaris, assembly GCF_014596745.1. GTDB lineage: Bacteria > Bacteroidota > Bacteroidia > Flavobacteriales > Flavobacteriaceae > Maribacter_A > Maribacter_A aquimaris. The sequence goes on along the minus strand of NZ_JABTCF010000007.1, from coordinate 141,465 downwards.
GGTCAAAATAACCGATTCGGTAATAGCGACCAAGGTGTCTTGTGCGGCTGTTGTTTGGGCAAAGGAAGTAAAGGATAGTAAAAAAACTAAAACAAGCACCAAATAATTAGTTTTCATAGTCAGAATGCGCTTTTAGTTTAGTTGCGTTTGGAGATTTCATCCCTTAATTTTGCCGCTTTTTCGTAGTCTTCGTTGGCAACGGCTTTTTCCAATTCTTTGTTCAATTCGTCAATCGTCAATTCGGTAAAGGCGTCGGTGGCCCCTTGGTCAATCTCTACGGTTTCCCCTTCCTGTAATATTTCATCGACCATGATACTGTCGTCATTTTCTTCCTTTTCACTTTCCTTGGAGGTGAATTTCAAGAAGATGCCGGCTTTATCAAGAATGGTCTTGTATGTAAATATTGGTGCATTGAAACGAAGGGCCAAAGCAATTGCATCGCTGGTCCTTGCGTCGATGATTTCCTCAATCTTATCCCTTTCACAAATAATGCTGGAGTAAAAGACCCCGTCAACCAATTTATGGATGATAACCTGTTTTATCACAATATCGAAACGATCCGCAAAATTCTTAAAAAGATCATGCGTCAATGGTCGCGGCGGTTTTATTTCCTTCTCAAGGGCAATGGCAATTGATTGTGCCTCAAATGCTCCAATGACAATAGGAAGTTTGCGATCACCGTCCACTTCGTTCAATATAAGGGCATAGGCACCATTTTGGGTTTGGCTATAGGAAATTCCCTTAATTTTCAATCGTACTAAACTCATAGGATATAATAAACCTCAAAGGGCTGTTCAAATAAAAAGGCATGGCCAATCAATTGAACAGCCCCTCAGAGGCGCAAATTAACAAAAATTAAGCGTTTTGGGCTTTAAATTCCTTTAATTTTTCGATGAGTTTAGGTACCACTTCAAAGGCATCACCTACAATTCCGTAATCGGCTGCCTTAAAAAATGGGGCTTCTGGATCGGTATTGATGACCACTTTTGTTTTTGAGGCACTTACCCCGGCCAAATGTTGAATGGCCCCAGAAATACCTATGGCAATGTAAAGATTACTTGCAACAGGCTTACCCGTTTGTCCTACGTGTTCACTATGGGGTCTCCAGCCCATATCCGATACAGGTTTGGAACATGCGGTGGCCGCTCCCAGTACATCCGCCAATTCTTCGATCATTCCCCAATTTTCGGGACCTTTGAGTCCTCGGCCACCGGAAACGACGATATCTGCATCCGCTATGGTTGCTTTGCCGACGACCTTATCGATTTCTGTTGATTTTGTTGAGAAGTCAGCGTCACTTACGGTAGGGGAAAAATCCTCAACCGTCGTCGAAGTCGTGTTTTCCACCAAACCAAAGGCGTTGTTTGATACTGCTATCAATTTGATTTCAGTATTGATTTGGGTGTGGGCAAATCCCTTATTACTGAAAACAGTACGTTTTACGATAAACGGACTTGTACTTTCCGGCGCTGCAACCACATTGGAAACCATCCCGGCCTCTAATTTAGTGGCCAATAACGGGGCGAGGAATTTTGTGTCAGAACTTGAGCTGACCACGATGACCTTGGCACCCTCATTCTTAGCTGCTTCAGCGATGATGTTTGCGTATGCCTTGGCATTGAAGGTACTCAATTTGTCATTCGAGACATTCAATACTTTGGTAATGCCGTAATTGCCAAGACTTTCGTTTTCATTGGCATTGATCGAGATGGCCGTTGCCGTGGTGCCCAATTGTTGGGCAACCTCATAGGCATAGGAGGCAGCTTCAAAGGCATTTTTTTTGAACTTACCGTTTTCTGATTCTGTATAGACTAAAACTGACATATGTTTTTCTTTAATTTATGATCCTGGATATGATGCAGGAAAGTATTGTTGAATTAAGGGTTGGGAAACTTTTAAAACAATTGGGGCACAAGGCTCAAATTACCTTGGCCTCGTTATGTAAGAGGTTTACCAATTCGCCCACGTTATCGGCATCAACCAATTTTACAGCTCCTTTGGGGGCTGGTTGTTCAAACTTTATATCGGTGGTAGCGGCAATCGCATCGATAGGGGCAACTACATTCAAGGCCTTTTTTCTAGCCATCATGATGCCTCTCATATTGGGTATGCGTAAATCACTTTCTTCTACCAGGCCTTTCTGTCCCCCTATAACCAAGGGCAAGGTGGTCTCGATTTTCTCTTTTCCGCCATCAATCTCGCGCATCGCCTTAACGTTATTGCCGTCAACCTCTATATTGATACAGGTGTTCACGAAATTCATGTCTAAAAGGGTGGCTAACATACCAGGAACCATGCCACCGTTATAGTCGATGGATTCCCTTCCGGCAATAATCAAATCATAACCGCCATTTTTTACTACTGCAGCCAATTGTTGGGCGACAAAATATCCGTCTGTGGGTTCCGCATCCACACGAATAGCCTCATCGGCACCAATGGCAAGCGCTTTTCGTATTGTGGGTTCAGCACTCGAACCTCCTACAGATGCTACATGTACGGTCGCACCTTGTTTCTCTTTGAACCACATGGCGCGGGTAAGTCCAAACTCGTCATTTGGATTTATCACAAATTGTACGCCGTTAGTGTCAAATTTGGTATTGCCATCAGTGAAATTAATCTTTGATGTGGTGTCGGGTACATTGCTTATACAAACTAATATCTTCATAAACGTAATATTTTCAGGTCTTTAAAAGAATTGAGCTAAGATAGGTAATCTTTTTCGGAAATACTATGCATGCATAGTAAAATTTGTCATTTTTTTAATTCCATCAGCCCGAAAATTGATATATAATTTGCTATTTTTGCTTTCATTTTTGTCCGAAGTGGATAACCATTAATATAAGTATTAAATGAAGACATTACAGTTTAGGCAAGCCATAGCAGAGGCCATGTCAGAGGAAATGAGAAGAGACGAGGCCATTTATCTAATGGGCGAGGAAGTTGCAGAGTACAACGGCGCATATAAGGCTTCAAAAGGGATGTTGGACGAATTTGGTCCTGAGCGTGTGATCGATACGCCGATTTCTGAATTGGGTTTCGCAGGTGTTGGAGTGGGTTCTACATTGACAGGCAATAGGCCGATTATTGAATTTATGACCTTCAACTTTGCGTTGGTCGGTATTGATCAGATAGTAAACAATGCTGCCAAAATCAGGCAAATGTCCGGTGGGCAGTTTAGTTGTCCAATCGTTTTTCGAGGGCCCACAGGTTCTGCGGGTCAATTAGGGGCCACGCATTCCCAGGCATTTGAAAGTTGGTTTGCAAATTGTCCGGGATTAAAGGTGGTTGTACCATCCAATCCGGCCGATGCCAAAGGATTATTGAAATCCGCGATACGGGATAATGACCCCGTTATTTTCATGGAGTCTGAGCAGATGTATGGTGATAAGGGCGAAGTACCTGAAGGTGAATTTACTATTCCTTTAGGGGTAGCGGATATTAGAAGGGAAGGTTCGGACGTTACTATTGTATCATTTGGCAAAATCATCAAGGAGGCCGATAAAGCTGCTGATGAATTGGCAAAAGAAGGAATCAGTTGTGAGATCATCGATTTACGTACGGTTAAGCCATTGGATTATGAGGCCGTTTTGAATTCAGTGAAGAAAACGAATCGTTTGGTCATTTTAGAGGAAGCTTGGCCTTTTGGTAACGTTGCTACCGAAATAGGTTTCTATGTACAGAATAATGCATTTGATTATTTGGATGCCCCTATCCAAAAAATAAATACTGCTGACACCCCAGCACCATATTCACCAGTCTTGTTGGCTGAATGGCTGCCGAACCATGAAGATGTAATCAAGGCGGTTAAGAAAGTGCTATACAAATAAGGGGTACAAAATTGTAAAGGAAATTTAGCTTCTCCGACCAAGTGTTGGCGAAGCTTTTTTAGTTATACTTTACCGTATCATAAAGTTGTCTTGAATACCATATAAATGAATAAATTTCTTCTGCCCTTCTTTCTGTTTTTTACCGTGGTGGCTTTAGCCCAAACAAAGGTTGGGGGTATCGTCGTTGATGAAATGGGCGAGCCAATCCCCTTTGCCGATATTCTTTTTAAGGACTCTACCGAGGGGACGATATCCGATGAGAATGGTAATTTTTATTTGGAGTCGGATTCTACCTATGAAATCCTGGTGGTTTCCTTTATGGGATTTGAAACTAAGGAAATCACACTTCCCGCTAAAGTAAACTACAAAATGCGTATAGAGTTGTTGGAGTCGAGCCAACAATTGGGGGAGGTAGTTGTTTTTGGGGGTAAACAACCCAAAAAGAACAATCCGGCAATAGATATCCTGAGAAAAATATGGGCTAAAAAGCGGGTAAATGGTCTTCGCAAATTCAAACAATACCAGTATGATAAATATGAAAAGGTAGAGTTTGATTTAAATACGATCGATAGCGCTTTGATGAAAAAGAAGATCTTTAAAGGATTGGAATTTGTATTCCAGGATTTGGATACTTCACGGATTACGGGTAAAACCTATCTACCTATATTTCTAAATGAGACGTTTTCAAAAGTGTATGGCGACAATACCATAACTGTTGAAAAGGAGGATGTATTGGGGAACAAAAACTCGGGTTTTGAGAACAATCAAGCTATCATAGCGTTTGTTGAGGACCTTTACCAGGATTATGATATTTATGATAATTACCTAAAATTTTTCGATAAGAGTTTTACCAGTCCACTCTCGAAAACAGGTATAGATACCTATAACTATGTGCTGCGCGACAGTGCCTATATAGATAATAAGTGGTGCTACAATATCACCTATTATCCCCGACGTAAGAATGAATTGACCTTTAAGGGCGACTTTTGGGTGAACGATTCAACTTATGCCATAAAGAATATAAATCTTGAAGTGACCAAAAGTGCGAATATCAACTGGGTTAAGGAAATTTATATAGAACAGGATTTCCAGGTCGTCAATGATTCCGTCTTTCTCTTGCAAAGGGATTATATGTTGACCGATTTCAGTTTAAAGAAAAAGGAGGAATCCAAAGGCGTGTATGGTAAACGTACGACCGTTTATGATGATTATCAATTCGATAGGGTCAAGCCCCGGGAATTCTATAAGACAAAGAGTAATGATTTCAATCCCTTGGTCTTGAATAGGGACAGTACCTTTTGGCAGAATAATCGGCTAGAGGCACTGAATAAGGATGAAAAAGGAGTGTACCAATTATTGGATACCTTAAGGACGGTCCCCAAGTTTAAATCGTTCTATAATATCGTCAGTATTTTGGGGTCAGGCTATGTAGAGATTGATAAATGGAATGTCGATCTCGGGGATGTCTACAGTGTATTCGGTTATAATGATGCCGAGGGTGTTCGACTTCGAGGTGGGGCACGTACGTATTTCGGTCAAAATGATCCATGGCGGTTAGAAGGCTATATGGCCTATGGTTTTATGGATAAAAAGGTAAAACACGGATTTTCCGCCAAATGGCTGGTCGATAAAAAAAGTCGTTTGATCATATCAGGGGGTAATCGGCGCGATGTGGAGCAATTGGGACTTAGCCTTACGTCAACCAACGACGTGATGGGTCGGAGTATCGCCTCTTCCTCAGTGCTTACCGTAGGTTCCAATGACCGGCTGACCAATATTAACCTGAGTACCTTCAATTTGGAGATTGAACCCATAACGAATTTTAGGGTGCGTGTAGGGAGTTCGCTAAGAACTTTGGGTTCGGCCTTGCCCGATGCGTTTAACTTGGATTATATCGACCCAGAGTCGCCCACAGGCATTTCATCCGAGGTAAAACAGTTCGATGTAAATACCATGGTGGTGTATACCCCAGGGAGAAGAACCATTGGTTATGGCGTTGAGCGGAGAAATATCAATGACACCTACAGTACCTTGTTATTGAATTACACCCATGGGTTTGAAGGTTTTTTAGAAAGTGATTTCAATTATAGCAAGTTGCAGTTTTCGTACAGTCAACCATGGCAATTGGGTGGGTTTGGCCGGCTCTTAAGTACCGTAGAGGTTGGCAAGACCTTTGGGGAGGTGCCTTTGAGTCTTTTGAACGTTGTGCCCGGGAACCAGACCTTGTTTACCATTTATAACACATTCCCCAATCTTGATTTTTATGAATTTGTCACAGATACGTATACCGCCGTACATTTTGAACATAATTTTAATGGCCGAATATTTTCAAGGATACCACTGATCCGAAAATTGAATTTAAGGGAGTTTGTAGGGTTAAGGGGTGTTTGGGGGGAGTTGTCCCAAGGGAATATGGACTTAAGTGCACCAACGAACATTCCGTTGCAAGCCCCAAACAAGAAAATCTATTATGAATATTCCGTAGGTGTTGGTAATATTCTGAAATTTTTTAGGATAGATTTTAATTTCAGGGGAAATTACTTTGATAACCCTGACGCAAGACGATTTAGTGTAACTGGGGAATTTGGCTTCCATTTTTAAGGTATTTTAGGCAATGAAGAAAAGCTAATTCAATCTTTTCAATATCTTTGTGGTAGAAAAAAACTAGAATATGAGTAAAAAAGCAGGACTTACCTTTGATGTACTTATTGAAATACCTAAGGGAAGTAGAAATAAATACGAATACGATTTTACTTTACATAAAATACGGTTTGACCGAACCTTGTTTTCGTCGATGATGTATCCTGGTGATTATGGTTTTATACCTGAAACCTTGGCGTTGGATAAGGATCCCTTGGATGTTTTGGTTTTGTGTACTGAACCAACCTTTCCAATGGTAGTGGTAGAGGTAAAGCCTATTGGGGTTTTTCATATGACCGATGAGAAAGGTCCGGATGAGAAAATCATCTGCGTACCGATTTCGGATCCTATTTGGAGTAAGAGAAATGATATTTCGGATGTTAATCCTCATAGATTGAAAGAAATTGAACATTTTTTTCAGGTATATAAAGACCTCGAAGAGAAAAAAGTTGATGTAGGTGGCTGGGGCGATTCCATAGAAGCCGTCAGGATATATCATGAATGTCTAGAGCGTTACGATAAAAGCGAGCACAAGAAAAAACGCACATTCACTATTTAAAACCCAGTTTTAGGGTTAAAAAGTGGCTTTTCAATATTGAAAAGCCACTTTTTTTATCTATTTGATTTCACTACTTTAGCTGGCATTAAAAAAAAACTAAATAACTAAAAAAACAATGGATTTAATCGTAAAGTTCTTGCCAGCCTTCGGTGTCTTGGCTCTAATATTCGTGTTTGTCAAGAACATGTGGGTTTCAAAACAGGAAGTTGGTGACGCAAAAATGGCAAGAATTGCCAAGAATATTGCCGATGGGGCAATGTCATTTTTAAAAGCGGAATATAAAATACTGGCAATTTTCGTTATTGCCGTGGCGATTCTTCTTTACTTCAAAGGAAGTAATGAGGTAGGGTCACATGGTATGGTTGCTGTTTCCTTTGTGGTTGGGGCTATTTGTTCTGCCTTGGCTGGGTTTATCGGAATGAAAGTGGCTACCAAAGCTAACGTAAGAACAACACAGGCGGCTAGAAAATCATTGGGTAAGGCCCTTGAGGTTGCTTTTGCCGGCGGTGCCGTAATGGGACTTGGTGTTGTCGGACTTGGCGTTTTAGGTCTGAGTGGCCTTTTTATGATCTACCAAAATATTTGGCCAGGTGCGGATAACTTGTCATTGGTGCTGAATGTGCTATCAGGATTCTCCTTGGGTGCATCATCCATCGCCTTGTTTGCGAGAGTTGGTGGTGGTATTTACACGAAAGCAGCTGATGTCGGTGCCGACTTGGTGGGCAAGGTTGAAGCGGGTATTCCTGAGGACCACCCATTGAACCCTGCCACTATTGCCGATAATGTTGGTGACAATGTTGGTGATGTTGCCGGTATGGGAGCCGATTTATTTGAGTCTTATGTAGGTTCTATCATCGGTACCATGGTGTTGGGGGCTTTTATTATCACTCCGGATTTTGCCGGTTTAGGGGCCGTTTATCTGCCATTGGTCTTAGCGGCCGTGGGTATTATAATGTCAATCATCGGAACATTCTTCGTAAAGGTTAAGGATGGTGGAAATCCACAAACGGCTTTGAATATTGGTGAATTTGGTTCCGCCGGTCTAATGGTCGTTGCCTCCTATTTTATCATTACGGCAATGATTCCCGAAACCGTTGAAGGTCTACCTAGTGGTGCCATGGGTATTTTCTGGGCCACCTTAGCCGGTTTAATTGCTGGTTTGGGTGTTGGGAAAATCACGGAATACTATACAGGAACAGGAACAAAACCAGTAAATTCTATTGTTCGTCAATCTGAGACTGGGGCTGCAACGAATATAATTGCCGGATTAGGTGTCGGTATGATGTCGACCATGATTCCAATCTTATTGATCGCTGCCGCTATCTTGGTGTCACATCATTTTGCTGGACTATATGGTATTGCCATTGCCGCGGTTGGAATGTTGGCAAATACGGGAATTCAGTTGGCAGTGGATGCGTACGGACCAATTTCCGATAATGCCGGTGGTATTGCCGAAATGGCGGAATTGCCCAGTGAAGTTCGCGAGCGAACAGATAAATTGGATGCGGTAGGTAATACAACTGCAGCCATTGGTAAAGGGTTTGCAATAGCTTCTGCAGCTTTAACGGCCTTGGCCTTGTTTGCCGCTTTTATGAAAGTTGCAAAAATTGATTCTATTGATGTATCCAAACCAACCATAATGGCTGGACTTTTAGTAGGTGGAATGCTGCCATTTGTATTTTCTGCCTTATCGATGAATGCGGTTGGGCGTGCTGCCATGGCCATGATCGAGGAAGTTAGACGTCAATTCAGGGATATCCCACAATTGAAAGCTGCCTTGGAAGTTATGCGGGCTGTGGATTCCGACATGACAAAAGCAACGCCTGAACAAAGGGCGATTTTTGATGAAGCGGATGGATTGGCCGAGTACGATAAATGTGTGGCCATTTCCACGCAAGCATCAATTAGGGAAATGGTATTGCCTGGTTTATTGGCAATAGCGGTTCCAGTTGCCGTTGGTTTTATTGGAGGAGCGGAAATGTTGGGCGGACTACTTGCAGGGGTAACAACCTGTGGGGTGCTGATGGCAATTTTCCAATCCAATGCAGGTGGTGCATGGGATAACGCCAAAAAGATGATCGAATCGGATGGAAGAAAAGGTACTGATGCCCATAAAGCAGCAGTAGTAGGTGATACCGTTGGTGATCCATTCAAGGATACATCAGGTCCTTCTTTGAATATCTTATTGAAATTAATGTCAGTGGTAGCTTTGGTAATCGCACCAAGTATTGCGTTGACACCGGATACTTTAACGGCTTATAACGAACAAAAGGTTATTACCGAATTGGTGGCCCAGGAAGTTCAAAAAGAGGTTAGGGTTGAAATGACAAAGAATGATGATGCTACAATGACGGCAACAGTAACGACCACTACAACTGATAATGGTGAAAAAACGGTTGATGAAGCGGTTTTTTCAGGATCGGAGAAAGATGTGATGGCTAAAGTTGAAACCTTCAAGGGTAAGGCTGCTAAAGCAGATACCATCGATGAGGAGGTTATAGGGAAAGTTGTTGGGAAAGAATAAAACTTTTTTAGGGACATTCAAATAATTTTAAAGCCCTGACCAAACGGTCAGGGCTTTTTTATGCAAATCAGTGAACCTTTGTGGTTATTGATTATTGAAGCTTAAAGTTAATGGGAATGCTAAATGGAACTTTAACAGGAGTGCCCCGTTGTTTCCCAGGCTGCATTTTGGGAAGCAGCTTGATTATGCGCGTGGCTTCGGCTTCTAGGTGTTTGTCCGGTCCGCGCTTTTGAATATGTCCGATACTTCCATCGGTTTCAATCATAAACTGCATATATACCTTGCCCTGTATGCCCATTTCCAAGGGAATTTCGGGATACCTGAAATTTTTTCGAATATGCCTGTTCATTTGATCTTGAAAGCAGGCTCTTTTATCGACAGCCTTTTCACAACCAGGGAAAACCGGAACCTCTTCTATGACCGAAAAGGGTACGGGTGGCATGTCTACGGGATCATCGATAACATCAATGTCCTTTACTTCCAGGATTTCCTTGTATGGATCACTTTCCGAAGACGCGACATCCGTTTCGATAATTGGGTCCTCATTTATGACAACCTCTATGACATCCGGGATGAACGGTGCTGGAGGGGGTGGTGGTACGTCAAGGGTAATAAGGGGTGGTACTTCTTCTAGGGGGTCATCGGGCATGTTTATGGCCTCACCATAATAATTTGGTTGGTCATAGGTTTTCCACTCAAAGGCCATGTAGGTACATGCCATTACAAGGATCAATCCGATTACAAAATAAAGTCCGCTGTTCTTGTTTAAATCCCTATTAGGGTGTTTTTTTGGTTTCATCATTCAAAAGTTTTGGCCATTCTTGGGAAAGGCAGGGTTATACAATTGTTTACAAGTCCCCTATATCGGTATCCGGAATTGATATAGGTGTTTTTAGGCTTGTTGAATGTTTGAATGAAGCTACGGTTTAACCTGTTTATTTGAAATCCGTAATGAGTGAAAGGTAATGTTCAGTGTGTAAAATGCCCTTTTGGGAAAGGCAGGTGTTTTAGGAGAGCAATCCCATTGGGATATAATGGGGTTAAAACAATGAAAAGTTATTGGTTTTTTAAAAAATCCAGCGAGGCACCTGCGGGTATTTCGTAGGCATCTTTTCCTTTTTCGAATATACGGGCGCTAAGTTGGCCTCCATGGAGTGTGATTTCCTTGTTTTGCACGCGAATCCAACTTCCTTCCCGAAGGCCTATAACCGGCGTAGTATTGAATTCATGGAATTCCTTGATACGTGTTTCCCGCGTTTCCCCTTTGTGGGTCGAGTTAGGGTCGGGATCAAGATAATGCGGATTAATGTTCATTGGAATTATAGCCAAGGTGTCGTAACTAGGAGGATAAACAATCGGCATGTCATTGGTGGTCTTGATAGTGGGCCCGGCAATATTACTACCGGCGCTAGTGCCTAAATAAGGTGTCCCGTTCAAAATTACCTGCCTCAGTGTGGGCATTAGGTGATGATGATAAAGGCTATTGACGAGTACAAAGGAATTGCCGCCCCCGGTAAAGATGCCCTTTGCGGATTTTAGGGCGGCTTTAGGTTCGTCAAATGTGTGTAGACCTGTTAGTTTTTTGCCTATATGTTGAAATGCCGTAGCGGCCATTTCACTATAGGCATCATGGGAAATACCACCCGGTCTTGCAAAGGGGATGAAAATTACCTCTTCAGTGTTTTGGTACAATTCACCCAAGGCATCAAATAAATAGTCTAAATAGGATCCTCCGAAAATCGTTGATGTACTGGCAAGTAGGCAATTTGTCATACGGGGTGGTTTTTAGAATAAACCGTTGATCTCAGCGTCTATCCTGTTTAAGATCTCCCCGAGATCTTCTGGGTTGTCAACAAAATCAAGGTTATCCACATCGATAATCAGTAGTTTTCCTTTTTCATAACCATAGATCCAAGCTTCATACCGTTCGTTCAATCGACTTAGGTAATCAATTGAAATGGTGTTCTCGTAATCACGCCCACGTTTATGGATCTGCTTTACTAAATTGGGAATGGTACTTCTTAAATAAATTAGAAGATCCGGTGGTTGCACCAAGCTTTCCATCAATTCGAAAAGACTTGAGTAGTTCTTAAAGTCCCTATTGGTCATCAACCCCATCGCGTGAAGGTTGGGCGCGAATATGTAGGCATCCTCGTAAATGGTCCTGTCCTGAATAATGTCCTTGCCACTTTCCCTAAAACTAAGGACCTGACGGTATCGGTGGTTTAGGAAGTAAATCTGAAGATTAAAGCTCCATCGTTCCATTTGGTTATAAAAATCGTCCAAATAAGGATTGTCAACAACATCCTCAAAATGGGCTTCCCACTTGAAGTGTTTTGCCAGAAGTCTTGTCAGTGTGGTCTTTCCGGCGCCAATGTTTCCTGCAACGGCAATATGCATAAGGTATTCTGATTTGTGATTAGTGTTATATCAATTGAGTTTAATGGAGGGTACAATATACAAGATTACTATAGGAAGTAAAAACCTTTATATCAATATCGGGAAAAAAATGTACAAGTGGCATTTTATTTTTTTTACCGACATATTAAACCAAATACCTTCAAAAGAGTCCAACGCTATAATATTCAATGAAGAACTTTTGATGATGGATGGTATTTTGGGAGTTGACCAAAATCAAAGATTCAAAAATACTTCATTAAACCAAAAGTCGAACAGATGGGAAATAAAATGATAGTGGTTCTAATGATGGTTTTTACCATGTATAACGGTTTTTCGCAGAATTTTCAAGGAAAGGCCACCTACGAGAGTAAAACCCAGGTGAATATGGATTTTGGAAACAGACAGATTCCAGAAGACCGTAAGAAGGAAATCATGGAACGTATGAAGAAGGCCAATGAGAAAACGTATGAACTTGTGTTCAATGCAAAGGAATCATTATATGAGGAGGAAGAAAAATTGGAACAGCCTGGAGGTAACAGTGGCAGGGGCATGCGCTTTAGAGCTATGGGAAGTGCAGGCGGTGACCTGTATAAGAATATTGAGGAAGGAAGGTATTTGATCAAGAACGAGCTTTTCGGAAAGATATTCCTAATAGAGGACAATCTTGAAAAATTGGATTGGAAACTGGAAAGTGACACCAAACAAATAGGGAAATATACAGCATATAAGGCAGTAGCAATAAAGACGGTAAAAAGACCCAATATGCAAGCCTTGTTCCGGGGGAGAAATAGTGATGATCGAAATGCCGACAAAAAGGAAGGGCAAGACACGAAAGAAAAAAAAGAGGAGGAATTCATAGAGAAGGAGGTCGAGATTGTGGCGTGGTATACACCTGAAATCCCAGTAAATCAGGGGCCTTCGGAATATTGGGGATTGCCAGGGTTAATTTTGGCCGTAAGCGATGATGTGACCACTATTGTTTGTTCCAAAATCACTTTGAACCCCAAAGAGAAAATCGAAATTAAGGCACCCAAGAAAGGGAAAAAGGTAACCCAAACGGAATACGATGAGATCTCCCGCGAAAAAATGAAAGAGATGCGCGAGAATTTCCGAGGTGGTCGAGGTGGCGGTGGTCGAGGTGGTAGATTCTAATATCGGCGCTTAAATAACAAACGATTTTAATTTCCTTCAAAACAAGTTTAGATGAGAATTACATTGCATTTCATAGTCTTTTTGACTTTTGGCTTTTTTTGTTCGGCCCAGGAAATTTCTTTAACGGGTATTGTTAAGGATAGTACGGGAACAGGTGTTGATATGGCGAATGTGATCGCTATCAATACGGAGACAAAGGGACTGGAATCCTATGGGATCACCAACCATGCAGGATTGTATAAGTTAAAGTTGAAAACGGGCAGTCAGTATACGGTCAAAGTAAGTTATCTAGGTCTGAAGACCGAATCCTTTACCCTTACTGCTGGTGATGTTGATGCGGTAAAGGATGTTGTAATGCAAGAACAGGCCGCCCAGTTGGATGAGGTGGAGGTAACTTATGAAATGCCGGTATCCGTAAAAGGCGATACGATTGTTTATGATACCGATTCCTTTGTTTCGGGTACTGAAAAAAAGTTGAAGGATGTACTGGAAAATTTACCAGGGATTGAAATCGATGATGATGGGCAAATAGAGGTTGAAGGAAAGACGGTAACCAAGGTAATGGTAGAGGGAAAGGATTTTTTCGATGGGGATTCCAAAATTGCCGTTGAGAATATTCCGGCCAATGCCCTAAGTAAGGTTGAGGTGCTGAAAAATTATAATGAGGTGTCCCAAATGAAGGGCCTAACGAATGATGATGATAATGTAGCCCTGAACATTCGGTTGAAAGAAGGTAAAAAGAAATTTTGGTTTGGGGAGCTCACGGCGGGTTACGGACCGGATAACAGATACTTGGCGCACCCTAAACTATTTTATTACAGTCCTGATTATAGCATCAATATAATAACCGATTTGAATAATTTGGGGGAAGTCCCCTTTACCCGTAACGATTATCGCAAATTTACGGGTGGCTTCAGGGATATAAACGCAAGGGGCGGGAGTTCCATAGATGTTGGTTCTGACGGACTAGGGCTTTCCACAGGGCAAAACAATAGGGCAAACGATATAGATACCAAGTTTGCGGCGGTTAACTTTAGTTATGCCCCTTCGAAGTCATTGGATTTGAGTGGATTTGGGATTTATTCCCATACGGGAACCCTGATGAAGTCAATAAGTAGCACAACCTATATCGCCAGTAATGATATTGAGAATGCAACCACGAATACCGATCAGACCGTTCATTTGGGATTGGCAAAATTGAGTGCAAGGTACAAACCCAATGCTGACCTCCAGATAGATTATGATGCATTGTTAAAGCAATCCGATGATTATGAGGCTGTGGATGTGCTCTCCATATCGGATATCACCGATGAAATTTCTGAAGTTAAAAGGCAGAAACCCTTAGCGGTAAACCAGAACCTGAACCTGTATTATACCTTGGACGACAAGAATATTTTTGCCGTAGAGGCCCAGCATTTGTATCAAGATGAAGACCCGTTCTATGAGGCAATTCGTAGCGAGTTTGCCTTTGTCGATGTTTTTCCAGTAGACGAAAACCAGGATGTTTATAATATAAATCAAGTCAAGAATGTAGTTACCAATAAGGTGGATGCCAAAGTGGATTATTATTATGTATTGGGAGATAAAAGTAATTTGAACTTTACCATGGGTACTACCCAGAGCCATCAGAATTTCAATTCGGGGATTTTCCAAGTTTTGGATGGGGGAACCACTTTGGATATGGAGGGCTCTGATTATGAAAACGATGTGGACTTTAATGTCTCTGATCTGTATTTGGGTTTTCATTATAAAGTGATATCGGGAATTTTCACCTTTAACCCTGGGGTTACCTTGCATCAGTATAATGTAAAGAACGATCAATTGGGGAATGTGGTCAAAGACGATCTTACTTCCTTGTTGCCTGATGTATATATAAATGCACAGCTTAAAAAGTCGGAAAACCTGAGGTTTAATTATCGGGTGACACGTTCCTTTACCGATGTCAATAAATTTGCACAAGCCTACGTGCTCAATAATTATAACTCGGCTTACCAGGGAAATAGGGATTTGGAAAGTGCCCTTAACCACAATCTATCCTTGAATTTTTTCAGTTTTAATATGTTCAATTTCACCAATATTTTCGGTAATGTCTCCTATACAAAAAGGATCGATGCCCTAAAAAGCAGTGCTGAAATTGTGGGGATCAACCGAATCAGTACGACAATCAATTCCAACTTTGAAGATGAGTCATTTTCCGCCAATGGGCGTTATGAGCGTACTTTTGGGAAAATAAAGGGTTCGGTTCGTGGTAGTTTGGCATGGTCAACCACCAATAACCTAGTTGATAACGCACAACTCACCTCCAATGCATTTACCCAGAGCTATCAGGGAGCGTTGTCCACCAATTTCAAAAATGCACCCAATCTTGAAGTAGGATACCGCTATAGTGTGAACAATTATGACAACGGTGGGCGGGAAACAACCTATTTCACAAAAAGGCCCTATGCCCGGTTTGATACAGCATTTTTGAAGAGCTTTATTGTAACGCTTGACTATGATTATTACAACTATACAGACAAAGAGGGTACGATTGGTAATAAGTATAGTTTTTTGGAATCCAATTTGACATACCAACAGAAAGATAGTAAGTGGGAGTTTGGTATCAAAGGCACTAACCTTTTAAACACCACAACGCTTAATAAGGACAGTACCAATGAACTTTATTTTACGACCCAATCCTATTATGTGCAGCCGAGGTATGTTTTATTTACGATAAAGTATGATATTTAGAATGGCATAGTCTCGATCGTAGTGTAAACTGAACAACATTTAGTAGTAAGTATTGGTTGCATGAAAAATAATAAAAGAACAAATAAACAAGAAATGGTCAAAATTCAAAGCAAAAAGAAAACATCAAAAGTCAGGGTGTATGTGGATATTCTCCTGTTCACTCTTATGGTAATGGTGTTAATTCCCCAAACAACGGGGGTTCCAATTCATGAGTGGGCAAGTTTTATTCTGATTATACCGTTTTTGTTACACCTGATAATCAATTGGAATTGGATAGCTGCGAACTCTAAAAAACTTATGGGGAGGCAGTTCAAAAAAACGGTGTTTGATTATTTTTTTAACTGGCTACTTTACCTGTTTATGCTTGTAGTAACTGTGTCCGGTATCGTAATATCGGAGGCTGCATTGCCTGTTTTCGGGATTCATTTTTCGCCGGATGGGTTTTGGTCGGTAATCCATGACGTTAGCGCTACACTATTTATGGCAATGTTAGGGGTTCATATCGCTTTACATTGGAGGTGGATAGTAGGGGCGCTTGGAAAACTTAAATTCAAAACGGATTTTCACCATGTGTCTGAAGTCGGTACCATTTTAAAAAAGGATGCTCGCCAACTATTGATTCTTGTTGGTATAAGTGTCATACTATCACTGGTAATTTGGGGTTTTGGCTATAGTACATGGGCCGACTCTTTTAGAATCGGTTCGGATGTTCAGAATGGTGAAAACGGTGGGAAAATGCCAATGGGGTGGATGGTTTACGTTCTGCCATTATTGAAGGTTTCCGTTCTTATGGGCATTCCCGCACTTATCACCGGGGCAATTCTCAAGCTAAAAAGGAGGAAGGCCTCAATAGCTTAATAAGATGTTTCCTGAACCGTATCGTGTATCGATAGATGGCATGGTGAAGTTAGATGAATGTTTACTGGCATGGGTATGGGACGTGTAAAGCTGATGGTTTACGAAGCCGGGGCATGGAATCGTTATAGTGTCAAAGGGTCTTGTTTTTTTAAGCTGAGGGCTATTTTGCGATAAAATTTGATATATCCTCCAGACAAGCCCTTCGTGACAATCATTTTAAAAATGTTTGATAAATTACAATCGGTTTATCTTATATAAGAAAAACATTTTTTATACTTTTGTCCCCAATCTTAAGAGGAAAGATTTGACTGATTGCAACCTCGTAGCCCTAAATTCACGTTAGGGCCTAGTTCCTAAGGGAATTGGATACTGAACAAGTTCGGTATTGTAAAAATGCTAAAGCAGTGATAGCTGATTTTATTCAGCATATTCGCCCTTTTCGCAATCTTTCTGTTATTCCTCCTAATTATTTTTGTAAAAATGGCATATTTATTTACCTCAGAATCTGTTAGTGAAGGGCATCCGGACAAAGTGGCCGATCAAATCAGTGATGCATTATTGGATAGTTTTTTAGCTTTTGACCCAGAAAGTAAAGTAGCTTGTGAAACCTTGGTAACCACAGGGCAGGTTGTTTTGGCCGGAGAGGTTAAAAGTGATACCTATTTGGATGTTCAGAATATCGCCAGGGATGTCATTAATAAAATCGGCTACACCAAAGGGGAATACCAATTTAGTGGCGATTCGTGCGGTGTTATTTCCTTGATCCATGAACAATCCCAGGATATTAATCAAGGTGTTGACCGTGGGGCAAAGGAAGAACAAGGTGCCGGTGACCAGGGAATGATGTTTGGTTATGCTACGAAAGAAACGGAAAATTACATGCCTTTGGCATTGGATATTTCACATAGGATTTTACAAACCCTTGCTGCTATAAGGAGGGAAGGTACAGAGATATCATATTTGAGGCCTGATGCCAAAGCCCAGGTAACCATTGAATATTCAGATGATAATGTGCCGCAACGGATAGATACTGTGGTTGTGTCCACGCAACATGATGCTTTTGATGCCAACGATGATAAAATGCTGGCGAAAATCAAGGAAGATATTATTTCAATTTTGATGCCTAGGGTAATTGGGCAATTGCCCGAGAGTGACCAGGCATTGTTCGATGATCAAATAAAATACCACATCAATCCCACAGGGAAATTTGTGATTGGTGGACCACATGGTGATACCGGGCTTACGGGAAGAAAGATCATTGTGGACACTTATGGGGGCAAAGGCGCCCATGGTGGTGGTGCCTTTAGTGGTAAAGATCCAAGTAAGGTAGACCGAAGCGCAGCCTATGCGGCCCGTCATATAGCCAAGAATTTGGTAGCGGCCGGAGTGGCCGATGAGATTTTGGTACAGGTTAGCTATGCCATTGGCGTAGTAGAGCCTACTTCGATTTTTGTGAATACTTATGGCACTTCAAAGATTTCGTATTCAGATGGTGAAATCGCAAAAATTGTTTCACAATTGTTCGATATGCGCCCCTTTGCCATTGAGGAACGTTTGAAATTGCGCAATCCCATTTATTTGGAAACCGCTGCCTACGGACATATGGGCAAGGAACCTAGAGTGATTACGAAAATTTTTGAATCTCCCTACAATGGTAGGATTGAAAAGGAAGTGGAATTGTTCACTTGGGAAAAATTGGATATGGTAGATGCTGTGAAGAAGGCATTTAAAATGTGATTTTTTAAAAAAGATTAGGAAAAAACAAACACACGGCCTTATATTTGCCGTTCAAAAGTTCAAACACATATTGAATTGTTATCAAGAAAGGTGGAGGGAATAGACCCTGTGAAGCCTTAGCAACCCTTTGCCTCCTGTGCAAAGAAGGTGCTAAATTCTATCTTGAGGCTGAACGTCTTCAGTATCCTTTAATTTAGGCAAGAATAGATAACGAAACGAATTACATTTTTGTAATTGTCTCTTTCTTTTTAACTTTTTGATTATTCCTAGTTGCTAATCGCGATTAGGGAACTAGTGTTTTGATTTATTTTATTAACAACATAAACAAATTAAAATCATGGGTAATCAAAAATTTTCTACAAACGCATTACATGCAGGTCACGACACAACCAAAACAGGAGGGACACGTGCGGTACCTATTTATCAAACTTCATCATATGTATTCGATAATACGGATCATGCGGCTAACTTGTTTTCATTGGCTGAACTGGGTTTCATCTATACACGGTTGAACAATCCTACCAATGAAATTTTACAGAATAGATTGGCAGCCATAGAAGGTGGTGTCGGGGCTGTGGTTTTTGCTTCGGGGGCCTCTGCGATTTCCACAAGTTTATTGACGCTTTTAAAAGCAGGTGATCATATTGTGGCTTCCAGCAGTTTGTATGGCGGTACTTTTAATCTATTGAATGTTACCTTGCCAAGATTGGGTATTACCACTACGTTTGTCGATGCTTCCGATCCGGAAAATTTTGGAAAAGCGGTACAGGACAATACGAGGGCTATTTTTGTGGAATCCTTGGGGAACCCAAAATTGGATGTATTGGATTTAAAGGCGATATCAGCACAGGCGAAAAAGGCACAAGTACCTTTCATCGTTGATAATACAGTTGCTTCACCAGCCTTGTTGAACCCTATCGAATATGGGGCAAACCTTGTTATCCATTCACTTACAAAATATATCGGTGGTCAAGGTACCTCATTGGGTGGGGCTGTTATCGATGCAGGCACTTTTGATTGGACAAACGGAAAATTTCCTGAATTCACCGAACCTTCCGCTGGTTATCACGGTTTAGTCTATAGCGAGGCATTGGGTGCTGCGGCATTCACTTTTAAATTGATCTTGGAAGGGTTACGAGATTTCGGTGGCGCGCTAAGTCCGTTCAATGCTTTTCAGATTATCCAAGGTTTGGAAACATTATCGGTACGTATAAAACAACATAGTGAGAATGCCCTGGCTTTGGCTACTTGGTTGGAAGGTAGGCAAGAAGTCGAATGGGTGAATTACCCAGGTTTGAAAAGTAGTAAATACTACGATCTGGCGCAGGAATATTTGCCAAAAGGACAAAGTGGGGTGGTGACATTCGGTCTTAAAGGCGGATTTGAAGCCGCTAAAAAAGTCACCGATGCAACTAAGATATTCTCTTTATTGGCAAATATCGGTGATACAAAATCCTTGATTATCCATCCGGCAAGTACAACCCACCAACAATTGACGGTAGAACAACAGGATGCCGCTGGGGTAGGTCAGGATTTGATTCGTCTATCGGTCGGTATAGAGGATATCGAAGATCTTAAAGCGGATTTAGAGCAGGCTTTTTCTACCATAGAACAATAGGTTTTATTGTAAATTTACATATCCCTTTATCCGGTTTTTTTAAAGAGATGTTAAGGTTAATATAGAATTTTCAAATGCTACATCAATTAGAATTAAAAGATTTCACGACAATAAGTGGAGTATCACAAGATATTTCGCTGTCTTATCAACTTTTTGGAAGGCCACTTCACGAAGCACCCATAGTACTGGTAAATCATGCCTTGACCGGAAACTCGAATGTCACAGGTCCTGACGGGTGGTGGTCAGCGGTTATCGGGGAAGGGAAATGTATCGACACCGATAAGTTTACCATACTGGCGTTCAATATACCGGGTAATGGTTATGACGGTTTTGTGATCGAAAACTATAAGGATTTTGTGGCTGGTGATATGGCCCGGATTTTTTTATTGGGACTAGAAGCCTTGAAAATAGAAAAGCTATTTGCTTTGTTGGGAGGTTCGTTGGGTGGTGGCATTGCTTGGGAAATGGCTGCCCTGAACCCTAATTTGACCACGCATCTGATTCCTGTGGCATCAGATTGGAAATCTACCGACTGGCTCATTGCAAATTGTCAGATTCAGGAACAGTTCCTGGTCAATTCCAAGCAACCCGTTCATGATGCCCGTATGCACGCCATGTTGTGTTATAGAACGCCAGAGTCTTTCAAGGAACGGTTTAAGAGAAGTACCAATGAGGAGTTGCAGGTTTTTAATGTCGAAAGTTGGTTGATGCACCATGGAGAAAAACTGAAGGACCGTTTTCAGGTTTCGGCTTATAAGTTGATGAACCAATTACTGAAGACGATCGATATCACCCGAACAGGGGAAACTGCCTTTGTTGACCTTCAAAACAGTAATACCAATATTCATATTATTGGGGTCGATTCAGATCTGTTCTTTACCGCCAAGGAGAATAAGGAGACCTTCAAACAATTGGCACAGGCCAAAAGTAATGTTACTTACGGTGAAGTACAGTCGTTGCATGGGCATGATGCTTTTTTGATCGAGTTTGAGCAAATGCAAAAACTTCTCAATGGGATTTTCAATACGAACGGAAAGTCCGATCGCATCAAAATATTGAAATTTGGAGGTAAATCATTGAGTAACGGGGAGGGTCTAGGGTATGTATTGGACATTATCGGCGATAAAGTGGGTAATGGTGAAAATATAGCTGTTGTGCTTTCGGCACGTGAGAAAGCGACGGATCAATTGGAGACCATGCTTGAGAAGGCGGCCCGGGGAGAGGATTATTCAAAGGATTTTACCGCTTTCGAAAAATATCAGACCCATACTTTTAAGAATGTCAACCTTGCGGAGGAATATGAAGGGTTGTTCAAATTGTTCGAAGGGGTCTCGCTCTTAGGGGATTACAGTCCGAAAATCAGGGATCAGGTTTTGGCCTATGGGGAGGTTATTTCCGCTAAATTAATCACCAAACTATTGATCGGTAAAGGAATCAACGCTAAATTGATGGATTCCCGAAAATTGATCAAGACCGATAATACCTTTGGTGATGCCCATGTCATAGAGGCGATATCCAAGGAAAATGTGTTAAGGGAATTTTCCAAATTAAGCCATGATACCGTTCCCGTGATAACGGGGTTCATCGCTTCTACCCTGGAAGATGAAACTACCACGTTGGGTAGAAATGGAAGCAACTATTCGGCGGCGATGATAGCCAATTATTTGGATGCCGAGGAGCTTCAGAACTATACCCATGTTGATGGTATTTTTACGGCGAATCCCGATTATGTATCCGAAGCTAAACGAATTTCGGAACTGTCGTATAGTGAAGCCAATGAGTTGGCGAATTTCGGGGCAACCATATTACACGCCAAGACCATTATTCCTTTGATCGAAAAGAATATTCCCTTGCGAATATTGAACACCTTCAATAGTGATAATGAGGGAACACTGATAAGTGCCAAGTCGAACAAGGAAGGTATAAAATCATTATCGGTCATAGAGAATGTCGCCTTAATCAATCTTGAAGGTAGGGGATTATTGGGCAAGGTCGGGGTAGATGCCCGAATATTCAGGTCACTTGGGGATAATAACATAAGTGTAAGTATTGTTTCCCAGGGATCTTCGGAACGTGGTATTGGTTTGGTGGTCAATGCCAATAAGGCACAAAGGGCCAAGATGGCCTTGCAACGGGAGTTTGAACACGACTTTCAATCCAAGGATATCAATCAGATAACCGTCGTCAACGATGTGTCAGTGATATCCATTGTGGGCCAGGATTTGAGTACGTTCCACAAACCTTACAATTCCTTGATAAAGAACCAGATCGTACCCTTGCTTTTTAATAATACGGTTACGGGTAAGAACGTGAGTTTGGTCGTTAGGAAGTCCGATCTGCACAAGGCATTGAATGTTATGCACGGACAGATTTTCGGAATCAGTAAAAAAGTGAACGTGGTTGTTTTTGGTCATGGAAATGTGGGGGGAACCTTGGTGGATCAGATTCTGAAATCTTCCAAAACGATCGAAAAAAGAAAAGGAATCGATTTGAATGTCTTTGCGGTGGCAAATTCAAGAAAAGTCCTCCTTAACCAAAAAGGAATACCAAAGAATTGGCGTACGGCCATTGAGGAGGATGGTGTCGCCTATCAAATAAAGGATATTTTTGATTATGCCAAAAAGAACCACCTTGAAAACTTGATTGCTGTCGATAATACGGCCAGTGAGGATTTTGTGGCTAATTATTTCGATTTTGTTGAAAACGGATTCGATTTGGTGTCATCCAATAAGATAGCCAATACCCTTGGTTTTGATTATTATCAATTACTGCGTGAGGAATTGGATAAAAAGCAAAAACAATATTTATACGAGACCAATGTCGGTGCCGGATTACCGTTGATAGATACGATAAAGCTGTTGCATCTTTCCGGTGAGAACATCACGCGTATCAAAGGGGTGTTTTCGGGCTCATTGAGTTATATATTCAATACGTTTTCAGAAGCGGATGCCCCCTTCTCGAACATCCTGAAGGATGCCATGGACAAAGGTTTTACCGAACCGGATCCCAGGGAGGACCTTTCGGGTAATGATGTGGGTCGTAAACTTTTGATCCTTGCCCGTGAGTTGGACCTGAGCAATGAGTTTTCTGATATACAGATTCAAAATTTGATTCCTGAAAATTTGCGAAATGAATCTGTTGACGGGTTTTTAGGCAATTTGGATGTGCTCAACGATACCTTTAATGTGTTGAAGAAAAACCAAAAACCGAATCATGTTTTGCGATATGTCGGTGATTTGCATGGTGATTTGACCAAGGAAAAAGGGACTTTGGAAGTGAAATTGATATCGGTACCGAAAGAAAGTGCTTTAGGGCAGGTAAAGGGTTCCGATTCCATAATTGAGATTTACACGGAATCCTATGGGGAACATCCTTTGGTCATACAAGGGGCCGGTGCAGGCGCGGCAGTTACTGCCAGGGGTGTCTTTGGGGATATTTTACGAATTGCGGAAAAAGGATAGTTATGGAAAAGAAACACAAATTCGAAACTGAAGCCATCAGAACACAGATGGAGCGTTCACAATATTTGGAGCATTCATCACCCTTATATTTAACTTCAAGTTTTGTGTTTGAGGATGCAGAGGATATGCGTGCTTCCTTTGCTGAGGAAAAAGACAGAAATATTTATTCCCGTTATTCCAATCCGAATTCCTCTGAATTTGTGGAAAAGGTATGTAAGATGGAAGGTGCTGAGGATGGTTTTGCTTTTGCATCGGGCATGGCAGCCGTGTTTTCAACCTTGGGGGCCCTTTTGCGTAGTGGTGATCATATTGTTTCGGCACGTAGTATTTTTGGGTCGACACATAGCCTGTTCATGAATTTTTTCCCCAATTGGAATATTTCGCATAGTTATTTTCAGGTTGATGAGTTGCATACCATTGACGATATGGTGACACCCCAAACCAAAATCCTATATGCTGAAACCCCGACCAACCCGGGTGTTGATGTGTTGGATTTGGAGGAGCTCGGCAAGATTGCCAAAAAACACAATTTAATTCTCATTATTGATAATTGTTTTGCATCGCCCTATTTACAGCAGCCGATTAAGTTTGGGGCCGATTTGGTCATCCATTCGGGAACCAAATTAATGGATGGACAAGGGCGCGTACTGGCAGGCATTACTGTTGGTAATGCGGAACTGATTGATAAGATCTATCGTTTCTCCAGGATAACTGGACCGGCATTGTCACCTTTCAACGCCTGGATCTTGTCTAAAAGTCTGGAAACCTTGGCGATTAGGGTTGATCGGCATTGTGAGAATGCCTTGAAGTTGGCTGAATTTTTAGAACAACATGAAAAGGTAAATTGGGTCAAGTATCCATTTTTAAAATCGCATCCGAAATATGAAATTGCCAAAAAGCAGATGAAAGCCGGGGGTTGTGTCGTAGCTTTTGAGGTCAAGGGTGGATTGGAAGAGGGGCGTAAGTTCTTCGATTCAATCCGATTGTTGTCGTTATCGGCCAACTTGGGGGATACCAGAAGTATTGTCACCCATCCCGCATCTACAACGCATAGTAAACTTTCCAAAGAGGAAAGGAAAGCGGTGGGCATTAGTGATGGATCGGTTCGGATTTCAGTCGGTCTCGAGAACATTTCGGACATAATTCAGGATATTGCACAAGCCTTGGATTAGTTTTGTTGTTATAGGCAAAATGAATCTAAGATTTTGCATATATTCGCTAAATGCTTTCCAAGAAAACAAAATATGGTTTAAAGGCTTTGAGCTTCCTGGCTACATTGGAAGATCGGCAGCCGGTTCAGATCGCTGAAATTGCCAAGCATGAAAATATTTCCCAGAAATTTCTCGAAAGTATTCTTTTGACCCTAAGAAAGTCAGGCCTTTTAGGTTCTAAAAAAGGCAAGGGAGGCGGGTATTATCTCATTAAGGATCCCAAGGATATTTTAATGACCGATGTAATGCGTATTCTCGAAGGTCCCATAGCCTTGGTACCTTGTGTTAGTCTTAATTTTTATGAGAAATGTGAGGATTGTCCGGATGAGGCCAGTTGTTCCGTACATAAATTAATGCTTCAGGTTAGGGATAGTGCATTGACCGTATACCGCCATAATACCTTGGCTGATTTAATCAAGTAAACCCCATCACTTCAGGGGAATACATCAATTTCTAAATTTTTTGGAAGATTCATCAATGATTGCAATTATTGATTGATAATTCTATTGAAAATCGACTTAAAAATTAATAATCTACTAAATCAATAGGGTAAATCTAATATTTATTTATTTTTAATATGCGTTTTTCATATATAATTCTAAATTTGCATACTCTATCAAATCGATAGGATAATAAATATAAACTTCATGATTGCAGACCAATTGATTTTAAATAAAAAAACGGCCAAGAGTGATTTTGATACCGACAGAAAATCAGAAAGTCCAGTTCGCAGTATCGCAAAAGCGTTGAGTTGGAGAGTGGTTGGGACGTTGGATACGTTATTGATATCTTACCTCTTAACGGGTAAGATCGCTGTAGCGGCCTCTATCGCCTCAATCGATTTTGTGACCAAGATGATTCTTTACTTTTTTCACGAAAGAGCGTGGAATATGGTTACTTGGGGAAAAAAGTAGAATACCTATCTTAAAAATTTGAACAATGGATTTTACCGAGGAGAATATCAAAAAATACAATAGCCAATTTAAGGAAGCCCAACCGGAAGAAATAATTTCATGGGCGATTGGACATTCCAAAAATGCCGTGGTCACCACGAATTTCAGACCTTACGAGGTGGCTATTCTCAATGCGGTTACCCAAGTGCGGAAGGATGTACCTGTAGTTTGGTGCGATACGGGGTACAATACTCCCCAGACCTATGCCCATGCCGAGAAGTTGATAGCTACTTTGGATTTGAATATAAAATTATATGTTCCCAAACAAACCGCTGCACATCGTGATGTTGTTATGGGTATTCCAGGCATCGATGACCCAAGGCATGCGGAGTTTACCGAACAAGTAAAATTGGAGCCTTTTAAAAGGGCTATGGCCGAGATAAAACCTGATGTTTGGTTTACCAATTTAAGGAAAGGTCAGACAGCCCTTAGGGATACCTTGGATATTTTTAGTCTTAGTAGGGATGGGGTTTTGAAAGTTAGTCCATTCTATTCCTGGACGGATGAACAATTGGATACGTATTTGGAGGAAAGAAACCTGCCGAATGAACATAAATATTTTGATCCCACCAAGGTGCTTGAGAACCGGGAGTGTGGATTGCACATTTAATGAAGCATATAAAAGCGTAATAGCATGGCATTGATTAAAGATACATCACATATTAACCCACTGGAGAACGAAGCTATTTACATTATTCGTGAAGTGGCGGCACAGTTTGAAAAACCTGTTCTATTGTTTTCTGGCGGTAAGGATTCCATAACCTTGGTACGATTGGCGCAAAAAGCATTCTACCCTGCAAAGATTCCATTTCCTTTAATGCATATTGATACAGGGCATAATTTTCCTGAAACCATCGAATTTCGCGATCGATTGGTGAAAGAGCTCGGTTTGGAGTTGATTGTACGTAATGTTCAGGATTCCATAGACCAAGGAAAGGTAAAGGAAGAGACCGGAAGATATTCCAGTAGGAACGCCTTGCAGACAACCACGCTTTTGGATGCCATAGAGGAATTCAAGTTCGATGCTTGTATCGGTGGGGCAAGACGTGATGAGGAAAAGGCTAGGGCCAAAGAACGTATTTTTTCTGTAAGGGACGATTTTGGCCAATGGGATGAGAAAAATCAAAGGCCCGAATTGTTCGATATGTTGAATGGGCAAATCGACCTAGGTCAAAATGTGCGTGTTTTTCCGATCAGTAACTGGACGGAATTGGATGTGTGGTCTTATATCGAAAAAGAGAACATCGAAATTCCATCGATTTATTTCGCCCATAAAAGGAAGGTTTTCTTAAGGGATGGGATGATTTGGTCGCATTCTGACTACGTATACCAAGAGGAAGATGAAGAGGTATTGGAAGAACTGGTGCGTTTTAGAACTGTGGGTGATATGAGTTGTACGGCAGCGGTTTTTTCTGAAGCTTCGGATATAGCGAGTGTTGTTCGGGAGATTCGGGAGTCTACCATCTCTGAAAGAGGTGCGCGAATAGATGATAAGCGGTCAGAGGCAGCTATGGAAAAAAGAAAACAACAAGGATATTTTTGAAGTTTTAAAACGAAAATTTTTCCTTTAGCTCATGGCTTACAGCCTTTAGCAAATCATAAAATGAATTAAAATTAGGCTCGTGGCCAAAAGCTAAGAGCCAACAGTATATAGAGAAATGGAAGTACTAAAAATTGCAACGGCAGGTAGTGTGGATGATGGTAAAAGCACCTTGATAGGAAGAATCTTGTATGATACCAAATCATTGACCACCGATAAGTTGGAAGCCATTGAAAAAACCAGTAAACAAAAAGGGTATGATTATTTGGATTTCTCCTTGGCCACAGACGGACTTGTAGCCGAAAGGGAACAGGGGATAACCATCGATGTGGCCCATATCTATTTTTCAACACCTAAAAAAAGTTATATCATAGCAGATACCCCAGGCCATGTGGAGTATACCAGGAATATGGTTACGGGAGCTTCAACATCCCAAGCTGCGATTATTTTAATCGACGCTAGAAAGGGGGTTATTGAACAGACGAACCGTCATTTTTTCATCAACAACCTATTGCGGATTAAGAATGTTATCGTGGCCATCAATAAAATGGATTTGGTCGACTATTCCGAGGAAATTTATAACGCGATCAAAAAGGATTTCGAATCCTTGATGGGTAAGCGTGATTATCAAGAGCAAAATATCACCTTTATACCTGTAAGTGCCCTTAAGGGAGACAATGTGGTTCATAAGACAGATAAATTGCCTTGGTATAAGGGGCAGACTTTGTTGGATCATTTAGAGCAATTGGATAGGAAGGATGTATTCAATGCGGGTACCCCAAGATTTCCTGTACAATTTGTTATTCGACCAAAAACCGATGAATTTCATGATTTCAGGGGGTTCGCAGGCAAAGTATATGGAGGTGAATTGAGTGTGGGGGATGAGGTTGTGGCATTGCCTTCCCAAACCAAATCCAGAATCAAGGAAATCTATTTTCACGATAAAAAATACCAAACCGCATCGAGACGATCATCGGTAACCATAACCCTAGAAGACGAAATTAATGTAAGTCGGGGAGATATGTTGGTCAAGGTGGGTGATATGCCAAAAATCGATAAGCAGTTTACGGCCACTATTTCTTGGATGGATTCCAAAAACATGAACGCCGGTGGTAAATACATCATACAACATGGTGTAAATAAGGTCTTGGCCAAAGTGGATAACATTCATCATAAAATCAATCCGGATTATTCTGGTATTGATGAAGGGGTCGATTCCCTTAAGATCAATGATATCGCCAAAGTGTCCTTTAAATTGAACAAACCCATTTTCTTCGATGCCTTTAAGGACCATAGAACAAATGGTTCCTTTATTTTAATAGATACACAATCGAATAATACCGTAGGCGCAGGGTTTATCAATTGATTTCCTGAATAGATTGATAAATGACCAGGGTTTTGCCTTGGTTTGCGGCAATAATTACCTATTAAAACGATAGGTATAATAGAATAATAATTTTAGTGATACATTAATCCAAGATTTTTCAAGAAAAGAATATGCGAAGTTTTAGAACAGAAATAGAAAATCCGATAGTAGAAAAGGATATCATCGAATTGGATGCCAAGATCCGCCAATTTAAAGGGGGAAAATTGGATGAGGAAAAATTCCGAAGTCTTCGTTTGGCACGTGGCATATACGGGCAACGCCAGTTTGGTGTACAGATGATTCGCATTAAACTACCCTACGGTAAGGTGACCTCAAACCAGTTAAGACGAATCTGTGATGTTTCTGATGAATACTCTACGGGGAGATTGCATATTACCACAAGACAGGATATCCAAATACATTATGTGGATTTGGATAAGACACCTGAACTTTGGGCCCAATTGGAAAAAGATGACATAACCTTGAGAGAGGCCTGTGGTAACACGGTACGTAATGTAACCGCTAGTGAAACCGCGGGAATCGATGTTGATGAGCCCTTTGATGTTTCACCTTATGCGCATGCTCTTTTTGAGTATTTCTTGCGAAACCCCATTAGTCAGGAGATGGGTAGGAAGTTCAAAGTATCCTTTTCAGCCAGTGATGCGGATACAGGATTGTCCTATATGCACGATTTAGGATTTATTGCCAAATCGCAAAATGGGGTACGTGGATTTAAGGTAATGCTAGCAGGTGGTTTGGGGTCACAACCCCGACATGCCGATTTGTTGTTTCCGTTTTTGCCTGCAGACAAAATCATTCCATTGATGGAAGGTGTTGTTCGTGTATTCGACCGTTATGGTGAACGTAAGAGCAGGTCTAGGGCAAGATTGAAATTCTTATTGAAGGATGTTGGCTTGGACGGGTTTAAGCAATTGGTCGAGGAAGAACAAAAAGCAATACCTATAAAAAGCTATCCTATCGATGCCGAGGCTTATCCAAAAGCGGATATTGCAAACGTTGTCGATATTCCAGACGTTGAAATTGCAGACAAAGAAGCCTTTGAGGCATGGAAATCAACCAGTTTGGTTCCCCAAAAACAGGAAGGATATGTTGCGATTGGTATTAAAGTACTATTGGGTGATTTCTATACGGATAAAGCTCGTTTGTTGGCAACATTGGTTGAGAAATATGCCGCTGGGGAACTGCGTTTGTCCCTGCGCCAGAATATTTTAATTCCCTATGTGAAGGAAGAATTGGTGCCTTTCTTTTATAACGAACTCTTAAAATTAGGTTTTGCCCATATGGGGTATAACAAAGCTGGTGATATTACTTCTTGTCCAGGAACGGATACCTGCAACCTGGGTATTGCAAGTAGTACGGGTATTGCCAGGGAATTGGAACGGGTCATCAAGGCTGAATATCCCCAATATATAAACAACCCCGATGTGCTCATCAAAATAAGTGGTTGTATGAATGCTTGTGGCCAGCATAATATGGCCAATATCGGTTTTCAGGGAATGTCTATAAAAACCAAGGACAAATTGGTTGCCCCGGCCTTACAGATTTTATTGGGTGGAGGTAACTTAGGGGACGGAAATGGTGCGTTTGCCGATAAGGTGCTCAAAGTGCCCAGTAAGCGGGGACCTGAGGCGCTACGGTTGATATTGAACGATTTTGAAGCCAATGGGAAAGGGGCTTCTTATGTTACGTATTATGCTGAAAAAGGAAAATCCTATTTCTATGACCTATTGAAGCCTTTAGGCGATTTAGATACGATAACACCAAGCGATTATATTGACTGGGGATCAGAAGAAAAATACCAAAAAGCCATTGGTGTCGGGGAGTGCGCTGGAGTGGTCATTGATCTTGTGGCTACCTTGTTATACGAAAGTGATGAAAAGATCGTCAATGCGATTTCAGCAATCCATGAAGGAAAATGGGCCGCTAGTATATATCATTCGTATACGGCAATGGTCAATGCGGCTAAGGCTTTGTTGACTTCGGAGAAAACGAAAACGAATACCCATATCAGTATCATCAAGGATTTTGATGAGATTTTTGTCCAATCCAATCGAATACAAGTCGAGGGTGGTTTCTCCGAAATGGTACTTCAGATAAAATCGAGCGAGCCTACCGAAGATTTCGCAAAAAGCTATTTAAAAGAAGCACAGGACTTTATGGAGAGTGTTGAAACGTATAGAAAACTGGATTTATCAAATGTTTAAGCAGCCCAAACTTACGGTAGTCGGTGCTGGTCCCGGTGACGTCGATTTAATAACCATAAAAGGGGTTAAGACCTTGGCAAGCGCCAATGTGATTCTGTACGATGCCTTGGTAGACGATACACTATTGGAATATGCACCCAATGCGGAACATATTTTTGTAGGCAAGCGAAGAGGTTGTTATGCCTATGAGCAAGATCAAATCAATGAACTTATTGTAAGCAGGGCATTCAGCCATGGTCATGTGGTCCGATTAAAAGGGGGGGATCCCTTTGTATTTGGACGAGGTGCCGAGGAAATGGAGTATGCCGCTGCCCAAGGCATTGAAGTGGCTATGGTTCCTGGGGTTTCATCCTCGGTGTCCGTACCTGCTTCCCAACATATCCCTGTAACCAAAAGAGGTTCTTCCGAGAGTTTTTGGGTAATTACAGGAACGACAAAAGAACATAAATTATCTACCGATGTCCATTTGGCAGCTAAGTCCAATGCCACCGTCGTCATCCTTATGGGTATGAGTAAATTAGGGGCTATTGTAGATCTTTTTAAACAAGAAGGCAAAGACGATACGCCCATTGCCATTATTCAAAACGGTACACGGGAGAATGAGAAAGTAGGGGTTGGTACCATAAGGACAATTCAAGAAGAAGTAGCTAAACAGGAATTGAAAAACCCGGCCATAATTATTATCGGTGATGTGGTAAAGCATCGGGAACGTATTTTGGAGTTGCAAAAGAACTATTCACAAAATGATCTTCCTGTATATCCGGGCAAAAAGGTTGAGCATGATAAAATAGACCTCAAAGGACTTTAGGCTTCAGAGGCCATTAGATATTAGGCAATGATGGAAAGAAATAATCTATACCCAGTTTTTCTCAAGACGTCAAATCTGTCCATACTTATTGTAGGTGGCGGTAATGTAGCCGAGGAAAAGCTCACTTTCCTGACCAAATCAAGTCCGGATGCCAATGTTACGATGGTTTCCCCGGAATACGGCAAAGGCACTTTGGAGTTGGCCCAAAAGTACAATGTGCAGTTGATTACCGAGGTATACGATAAAAAGTATCTCAAAGGAAAACATATGGTCATTGCGACCACAGATAAACCTGAGGTCAATGTGCAGGTATATGAAGATTGCCGTGCACTTGATAAATTGGTCAATGTGG
Organism: Maribacter aquimaris; assembly: GCF_014596745.1. Classification (GTDB taxonomy): domain Bacteria; phylum Bacteroidota; class Bacteroidia; order Flavobacteriales; family Flavobacteriaceae; genus Maribacter_A; species Maribacter_A aquimaris. Next base: position 109,504 of record NZ_JABTCF010000007.1, on the reverse strand, counting down.
CCGATAATCCCCCTTATTGCGATTTTTATATGGGAGGAATCGTAACAAAAGGTAACGTCAAGATCGCTATTTCGACCAATGGTAAATCACCGACGACAGCCAAAAGGTTGCGTCAGTTTTTCGAGGAGGTCATCCCTGAGGATATAAATCAAATGGTCCTTAATTTAAATGCTTTTAGGAATACCCTCAAGGGGAACTTTGAACAGAAGGTTGAAAAAATGAACGAAGTAACCAAAAGCCTTTTGCCCACAAAAGAAAAAATTGACAAGCAATAGCCTAAAACTAAGGTTATTCCTTGTTTTTAAACAAACAGTACCGTTTATTTGCAACGAGTTCTTTACTATGTTGATATAGTTATCAAGAAAGGCGGAGGGACTAGACCCAATGAAACCTTGGCAACCCTTTCCCTACTGTATAACGGGGTAAGAAGGTGCTACATTCTATCACAGCTAAGGCGTGAAAGATAACCCTAATAAAGACATCTGTCTTACACCTTTCCTTGATCGATAAATAAAAGTAGTGCGTTGCCATTTTCATACCTGTAAATGGTCAGGCTTTGCAATGTGTGGTTTTTGTAGTACCAATAAGATTACTAAAATCTTGTAGGATTACAAAAAGATACCACTGCAAACAATAAGTCCAATCGCAGTCGAAAGACCTAACGCAATTAAAGATGAAAATAATACAGTATATTTTTTGCAAATAGAATGCATGAGAGACATAAAAAAAATATTAAAGGAGCGAATTTTGATTTTAGATGGTGCCATGGGTACCATGCTACAACGTTATAAATTCACTGAGGCTGATTTTCGCGGTGAACGATTCAAGGATTGGCCTAGTCCGTTACAGGGTAATAATGATCTTTTATCCCTGACACAACCAGAGGCCATTGCCGCCATTCATGCAAAGTACCTTGAGGCAGGTGCCGATATTATAGAGACCAACACCTTTTCCAGTACAACCATAGCCATGGCCGATTACCATATGGAGGATCTGGTACATGAACTTAACTATGAAGCAGCCCAAATTGCTAGGAAAGTGGCAGACGAATTTACGGATAACGAACCCGATAAACCTAGGTTTGTTGCGGGTAGTATAGGTCCTACCAATAAAACAGCAAGTATGTCCCCCGATGTTAACGACCCAGGGTACAGGGCTGTTTCCTTCAATGATTTGCGATTGGCCTATAAACAGCAAATAGAGGCTTTGGTAGACGGTGGTGTTGATTTGTTACTTGTTGAGACTATTTTCGATACCTTAAATGCCAAGGCTGCGCTTTTTGCCATTGAAGAGGTGAAAGAAGAACGGAATATTGATATTCCTGTGATGGTGAGTGGTACGATTACCGATGCCTCCGGGAGAACCTTGTCCGGACAAACAGCAGAGGCATTCTTGATTTCAATATCACATATTCCAATACTTTCGGTAGGTTTTAATTGTGCCTTGGGAGCAAGTCAATTGGTGCCACATTTAGAGGTCTTGGCGGCAAAAACGGATTTTGCCGTTTCTGCCCACCCAAATGCAGGTCTTCCAAATCCCTTTGGGGAATACGATGAGACTGCAGGGCAGATGGCAGCCCAAATTAAGGAATATATGGAAAAGGGTTTGGTGAATATTGTGGGTGGTTGTTGTGGAACAACCCCAGAACATATTTCAGCCATGGCAGCATTGGTGAAGGATTATAAACCTAGAAAGGTTGGTAGTATATAGTTCCGGTATGGGGTGTGTTTGGAAAGGGACGCTACAAGGGAGTCCCAATATCCATAGAGATAAGGATTCCTTGAAAAAGGAAGGTATTAAACCCTCGTAGGAAAAGTGGTAAAGAGTAATAAATCGCAAAATGAATTTATCAATTAGTGTAAAAACAATATTCGATGATAAATGAAGAGGCCAACATACTATCAAGGGTCGGCAATCATCAAGGGAACAGATGTCTCAAGCTTAGTGGTCTTGAACCCCTGATAGTTACACCTGAAAGCAATTTTATTAATGTAGGGGAACGGACCAATGTGGCCGGATCAAGGAAATTCCTTCGTCTTATCAAAGAAGAGAAATTTGAGGAAGCCCTTGACGTTGCCCGCCATCAGGTTGAGGGAGGTGCCCAGGTCATCGATATCAATATGGATGATGGCCTGATTGAAGGCAAAGAGGCTATGGTAAAGTACCTGAACCTTTTAATGGCAGAACCCGATATTGCACGGGTGCCCATTATGATCGATAGTTCCAAATGGGAGATTATCGAGGCAGGGTTACAGGTCGTTCAGGGAAAATCCGTTGTAAACTCCATAAGTCTTAAAGAAGGTAAGGAGCAATTTGTACAGCACGCCAAACTGATCAGGCGTTATGGTGCTGCCGTCGTGGTGATGGCTTTTGATGAGGTCGGCCAGGCCGATAATCTTGAGCGCAGGATCGAGATTACCAAACGGTCCTACGACATTTTGGTCAATGAAGTGAAATTCGCTCCCGAGGATATTATTTTCGACTTGAACGTATTCCCAGTGGCGACGGGTATGGATGAACATAGACGGAATGCGATCGACTTTATCGAGGCAACGAAATGGGTAAGGGAAAATTTGCCTTACAGTAGTGTCAGTGGGGGAATAAGTAATGTTTCCTTTAGTTTTCGGGGAAACAATCCTGTGAGGGAGGCCATGCATTCGGTTTTCCTGTACCATGCGATAAAAGCAGGGATGAATATGGGAATCGTGAACCCAACGATGTTGGAGGTTTATGATGATATCCCAAAGGATTTATTGGAACATGTCGAGGATGTAATCCTGGATCGTAGGGATGATGCCACAGAGCGATTGCTCGATTTTGCCGAATCGGTTGTCGGAAAAGCCAAGGAAAATAAGATAGATCTATCATGGAGGGAAGAACCATTACAAAATAGGATCACCCGTGCTTTGGTAAAAGGTATTGACCAATATATCGTAGAGGATGTTGAAACAGCCAGGAAAAGTGTCGACAAACCCATAGAGGTTATTGAGGGACATTTAATGACAGGTATGAATGTAGTTGGTGACCTGTTTGGAAGTGGGAAAATGTTCTTGCCACAAGTTGTGAAATCGGCCCGGGTCATGAAAAAAGCAGTGGCCTATCTTTTGCCGTATATAGAAGAGGAGAAAAGAAACAATCCAGATGCGGTTGCTGGGGGTGCGGCAGGAAAAATCCTTATGGCAACTGTTAAGGGCGATGTACATGACATCGGAAAAAATATAGTGAGTGTTGTTTTGGCCTGTAATAATTATGAGATCATTGACCTTGGGGTAATGGTTCCCCCGGAAAAGATTATAGAGGCTGCTAAAAAGGAAAATGTCGACATCATTGGTTTAAGTGGTCTGATTACTCCGTCGTTGGATGAGATGGTGTTTTTGGCCAAGGAAATGCAGCGTCAGAATTTCAATGTACCCTTGCTTATAGGAGGGGCGACCACGAGTAAGGCCCATACCGCAGTGAAAATCGATATCGAATACCAGAATGCGGTGGTGCATGTAAACGATGCGTCCAGGGCAGTGACCGTCGTTGGCGATTTGTTGCAAAAAGAAACTTCCGACACGTATAAACAATCGATAAAGTTGGATTATGAAACGTTTCGTGACAAATTTAAGAACCGTGCGAAACATAAAGAGTATCGGTCATTGGCAGATGCAAGGGCGAACAAATTCCAGATTGATTGGAAGAACACGAATATCGTAAAGCCTACGACCATGGGTATTCAGGTCATAGAAGATTTAGATCTTGGTAAACTATTGCCTTTTATAGATTGGACACCTTTTTTTAGAAGTTGGGAGCTCCACGGAAGGTATCCGGCTATTTTAACCGATGAGGTAGTCGGTGTGCAGGCCAAAGAACTATTTTCTGATGCCCAGGATATGTTAAAAGATGTATTACGGAATAAACTGTTGAAAGCAAAAGCGGTTTTTGGTTTGTTCAAGGCGAATACTGTCCAAGAGGATGATATTGAAATAGAGGGGGAGGATAAGAAATTTGTTTTCCGTACGTTACGGCAACAATTGAAAAAGCGGGAAGGAGTACCTAATTTTGCCTTGTCGGATTTCATTGCGCCCAAGGATGAAGGAATAGAGGATTATATTGGATGTTTTTGTGTAAGTACAGGATTTGGTACGGCCGAATTGGCCGATGAATTTGTAAAGGACCATGATGATTACAACGCCATAATGATCAAGGCCTTGGCCGATCGATTGGCAGAGGCCTTTGCAGAGTATCTGCATAAAGAGGTTCGTATGAGGTATTGGGGCTATGAAAAGGATGAGGAATTGAGTAATGAGGAATTGATAAACGAAAGCTATAAAGGTATACGGCCGGCACCTGGGTATCCTGCCTGTCCCGACCATTTGGAAAAATTGACCCTATGGGAGGTTTTGGGGGTTAAGGAAAAAATAGGTGTTGAACTTACCGAGAGCTTGGCCATGTGGCCTGCTGCAAGTGTAAGCGGGTATTATTTTGCAAATCCCGAGGCCCGCTATTTTGGATTAGGGAAAATAAAGGAGGATCAGGTAAGGGATTTTGCGGAGCGAAAGGGGATGCCAATCGAGGAAGCCCAGAAATGGTTATCCCCAAATATTAGTGAGGATTGAGCATCGTTTTGCCTCAAGGTTCTTGACTGCGATTGGAATGGCAGGGTAGCGGTATTTTTCTGCCCCTGCAAGGTTTGATTCCTGTGAGGTTTGATTCCTGCAAGGTTTGATTCCAGCAAGATTTGATTCCTGTGAGGTTTGATTCCTGCAAGATTTGATTCCTGCAAGGTTTGATTCCAGCAAGATTTGATTCCTGTGAGGTTTGATTCCTGCAAGATTTGATTCCTGCAAGGTTTGATTCCTGCGAGATTTAGGTCCTGCAAGATTGATTCCTGTGAGGTTTGATTTCTGCGAGATTTGATTCCTGCAAGGTTTTTAAAACCTTGTAGGTATATAACAAATCTCGCAGAAATCGCAAAAAAAACGGATAGCCCAACCAAGTAGGGTTATCACTAAAATGAAAATGAATATTACATACTGAAACAAGTTCAGCATATATGAAAATAACGGACCACATAAAAAATGCCAAAGGAGAGACTTTGTTCTCCTTTGAATTGATTCCGCCTGTAAAAGGAAAAAACATACAGGAATTATATAATAATATAGACCCCTTGATGGAGTTTAAGCCGCCGTTTATAGATGTTACGACCTCTCGTGAAGAATATGTCTATATTGATCGTGACGGACTTTTGGATAAGAAATTGACACGTATGCGCCCTGGTACGGTTGGTATTTGCGCTTCCATACAGCATAAATATCAAGTGGAGACAGTTCCACATATCTTATGTGGAGGGTTTACCAAGGAAGAAACCGAATATGTGCTGATTGATTGCCATTATCTAGGTATAGAGAATGTGATGGCATTAAGAGGAGATGCCCGAAGGGAACAGAAATATTTTGAACCTACCAAAGGAGGACATTCCTTTGCCCTCAATTTGGTGGAGCAGATCAATGATTTGAATCATGGGAAATACCTTCACGAAGTCATCGAAAAGGATGAGCATGCGGATTTCTGTATCGGCGTGGCAGGGTATCCTGAAAAACATTTGGAAGCCCCCTCCCTACAATCCGATCTAAAGCGATTAAAGGAGAAGGTTGATGCAGGTGCCGATTATGTGGTAACTCAGATGTTCTTCGACAATCAAAAGTTCTTTCAATTTGTTGAAGCCGCTAGAAATATGGGGATTACCGTTCCGATTATTCCAGGGATAAAACCGATTGCGGTAAAAAGACATCTGCAATTGTTGCCCCAGGTTTTTAGAATAGACCTACCCCAGGATTTAATCGATGCCGTTGATGCCTGTACTGATAATAAGGCGGTTCGCCAAGTGGGCGTGGAATGGGCCATCCAACAGTCAAAAGAATTAAAGGAATATGGGGTTCCGGTTTTGCATTACTATTCTATGGGCAAATCGGATAATATCCATGCCATAGCCAAAGAGGTGTTTTGATTTTTTGAAATTCGTTCAACGGCGGTTGGTATTACAAGGTGTAAAACAAATGTGTTAACTTCGCGCCGTGCCTAAAGCACCATAAAATTTCTTTTGCACTTCATGAACCTAAGGTTACTCCCCGTTTTGCTGTTTGTATGTACTATTGGTTTTTCCCAGAACAATGGAAAAACAAAGAAATATACTATTGGTCTAGATCAGTTTTATGGTTCGGTATTACTTCATAATACCGATATTTCCCACTTAATATCGAATCATCCGGCAGGGTTGATCTTTAGTTATAATCGCAAAACTTACGGGGATGAGGCCTGGCAAGAAGATTTTAATTATCCCGATATCGGGGGGTCGTTCATTTATCAGAATATGAACAATAGTACTTTGGGTGAAAATTACGGACTTTATGCCCATTACAATTTCTATTTTTTTAAGCGTTTAATGCAGTTCCGAATTGGGCAGGGTATTGCGTACAATACCAATCCATATGATAAGTATGATAACTTCCGGAACAATGCCTATGGTTCCCGTTTGTTGAGTTCGACGTATTTAATGTTGAATTACCATAAGGAAAATATATTCAAAGGGCTGGGCTTTAAAGCGGGTATCACATTGATCCATTATTCCAATGCGAACTTTAGGGCTCCCAACACATCGACCAATACCTTTGCCCTGAATGCGGGTTTGACCTATGATTTGGACGGAGGGGAGGAAATAGCCTTTTTACCGACACGGGAAAAAGAAAAAATAACAGAACCTATTAAATATAATTTGGTTTTCCGGGCCGGATTGAATGAGAGCGATGTTATAGATATGGGGCAATACCCCTTTTATATTGTCTCAGCCTATGCCGATAAGCGATTGGGGAGAAAAAGTGCGATCCAATTAGGGGGTGACATCTATTTTTCCCGTTTTTTAAAGGAATTGATTCGTTTTCAGTCTATTGCCTTTCCAGAGAATGGGGTTTCGGCAGATGATGACTATAAGCGTGTAGGGGTCTTTTTAGGTCATGAACTATTCATTAATAGAATGTCGGTCATAACCCAATTGGGCTACTATGTATATTATCCTTTTGATTTTGAAGGTCGAATGTACAATAGGGTCGGTTTGAAACGTTATTTTGGCAATAAGGTATTCGGGGCGGTAACCTTAAAGTCCCATGGGGCAAAGGCTGAAGCTGTTGAATTTGGAATAGGGGTTAGGTTATAAAAGATGTAATGTTGCAAATGGAAAAAACAAAGTTCATAGATAACAAGGTATACTATGGGGCATTCAAGGGGCTCATGGTCGTTTTCGTGTTTTTCCTTTTTTCTTGCAACAGTGAGGATGCCCCGGATTGTTTTAAAGATACCGGGGAGATTGTTCGAACCGAAATAGAGGTATCAAGTTTCTCTAAAATAACGGTATTTGAAAAGGTTAGTCTAGTTTTGAAACAGGGTGATGTTCAAAAGGTTGAGATTGAAACTGGTGAATTTTTACAAAAAAATATTACGGCGGAAGTTGAGGATGGACGATTGTTGCTGCGCAATGATAATGGCTGCAATCTTTTTAGGGATTACGGTGTCACCAAAGTGTATGTGACGGCACCGAACATTACTGAAATCAGAAGTAGTACGGGGTTACCCATTACCAGTGACGGCGTACTAGGTTATGAAAGTCTTAAATTGTATTCAGAGAGTTTCACCGATCCAGAAGCGGAAACCACGGATGGGGAATTTGACTTGGATTTAAATACCAATAGTCTGTCTATTACCGTCAATGGTATTGCCTATTTCAAGTTAAAAGGAACTACAAATAGTTTGTATATCAATATTGCTGCTGGGGATTCAAGGATCGAAGCCGAAAACCTAATCGCCAATGCAGTAAGTTTAAACCATCGTGGAACCAACGATATCCAAATAAATCCACAAGAATCGATTTCCGGGATAATTAGGGGTACGGGTGATGTCATTAGTTACCACCAGCCGGATACCGTCGATATTGAGGAATTGTATACCGGAAAGCTTATTTTTAAGGATTGAATTAAAAAGGACTTGTTTTCTACCTAGGTATATGAACGGCAAAGTATCCCGGTCTTTTTAGGACAGGGGTAATCAGGACGCTCGATTCTTTATCAGCGGGCATAAAAAATTGTACGGTATTGAAATCCTTTATCACATATCTGAAAGACCTTTTCACTTCCAAAAGTGAAAAGCAACTACATCCAACTTTGGAGGGATTAACTGGGGTAGATGACCTGCTCAACGGCCTTATAATTGAAAAAAAGATTCCAGGGCTCGCCATCACGGTACTTGAGAAAGGAGAGGTTTTATTTCAAAAGGGATATGGTTATGCGGATGTAGGGAAACGGGTAAAGGTAGATCCGAAACGAACCATCTTCAGGATTGCCAGTGTTTCCAAAAATATTGCAGCGACCGCCTTGGCCCAAATGGTTAAGGAGGGGGCTATTGACTTGGATGCTTCCCTATATGACTATGTTCCTTATTTCCCGAAGAAGGAATATGATTTCACTATACGACAGTTGGCAAGCCATACGGCGGGGATTCGTGGGTATAAAGGAAAGGAATACGGTTTGAACGAACCGTACTCCATAAAGGATAGCCTACGGATATTCAAGAATGATGACCTACTTTTTAAACCAGGGACCGATTATCATTACAATAGTTATGATTGGGTATTGATTTCTTTGGCCATGCAAGAAGCAAGTGGGGTACCCTTTGGGGACTATGTTGACGAAAAGGTACTTGGGCCTTTTGGGTTGACCCATACTTTTGGTGAGGGTTCCGAATCTAGTGCAATTGAAATGACAGATGGGAAGAACGACCATCTGGCTACCTTCTATTCAAGAAGAAAATCAGGATTTTATAAAGCGATGCCTGTAAACAACACCTATAAACTGGCTGGTGGTGGATATTTGTCAACTTCCGATGATATGGCCAAGTTCGGACAGGCGTATCTGAAGAAGGAGATTTTGCACGATGCTGTATTTTCCGAATTTCTCACTACCGAAAAGATAAATGGAAAGGCTACCTATTATGGCTTGGGTTGGCAGGTTAGTGAGGATAAAAAGGGAAGACCTTATTTTGGTCATGTAGGGAATGGCGTGGGCGGTTACTCCAATCTCTTTATTTACCCTAATGAACAAATGGTTTTTTCCATTCTGACGAATTGTACAAACCCTCGTATTCAGGATGTCTTGGATGCAATGATCGATATTTTCCTTGCTGATTCCCAATAATAAAGGTTGATTTAAAGAAAATTATGCAATTAAATAAGTTTTTGTAAAAAAAATCAAAAAAAGAACGACTTTGAATTTGTTTTTTAAATTTAATAATTACCTTAGTCCCAGATTTACATGACAATGACAAAGCAGTATTTCTTTAACGGTTTTTATTTTTTCTTCTTTTATAAGAGGGAGACGGGACTGTTGTAGTGTATTGCAAACATTATATATAACATTAAGTCCCGTGAAAAACGGGACTTTTTTTGTTGAAAAATATCAGTTTTATTATATCGGATAAAAATGGGTTTAAAGATAGCCATACAAGGAATCAAGGGGTCTAACCATCATCAGGTGGCCCTGGATTATTTTAAGGAGGAGGTTGATTTAGTGGAGTGTATGTCCTTTCATGGCTTGGTGGACTGCCTGCTTGATGCGACAGCGGATAAAGGGATAATGGCCATTGAAAATTCGATTGCGGGGTCAATCATCCCCAATTACGCACTTGTTAATGATAAGAAACTCCATATTATTGGGGAGTATTATTTGAACATCCACCATAATCTTATGACCTTAAAGGGACAGTCGATCGAGGATATTCATGAAGTCCGTTCCCACCCGATGGCCCTGCTGCAATGTCGTGAGTTTTTAAAGACATATCCCCATATAAAAGTGGTCGAGGATGTTGATACCGCAGAGACCGCCAAGCAAATACATGATAATCACTTAAAGGGTGTTGCGGCCATAGCTCCCAAAGTGGCTGCCGATTTATATGATTTGGAAATCATTGCTCCGGATATTCAGACGATAAAGAACAATTCGACCCGATTTATTATTGTAAAGACCACCAATAAGGAGTGGCCTATAACTGAAATAAACAAGGCTTCGGTCCGCTTTGTGACCGATCATAAAAGAGGAAGTCTCGCAACAGTGTTGAATGTGATGAGCGATTGTAACATGAATTTGACCAAAATACAGTCATTGCCCATTATTGAAACTCCATGGAAATATGCCTTTTTTGTTGATGTGACCTTCGATGAATATAATAATTTTGCAAAGGCCAAGGCGCTTTTAGAAATCATGTCAGATGACTTTAGGGTTTTGGGGGAATATAAAAATGCTAGAATATGATTCGTACTGCGGATAGATTACAAACGGTTGAGGAGTACTACTTCTCAAAAAAACTTAGGGAGGTCCGTGGGCTTATTGCCGAAGGTAAACCTATAATAAACATGGGAATCGGCAGTCCGGATCTTGCCCCCTCTGAAGCGGTTTTAACGGCGATAAAGGATTCAATGGACGATGCCGGCGCGCATCAGTATCAGAGTTACCAAGGGCTACCGGCATTGCGTCAGGCGATTGCTGATTTTTACGCATCGAAATTCGAGGTGTCTGCAGATCCAACCACTGAGATATTACCCCTTATGGGATCCAAGGAAGGAATTATGCATATCAGTATGGCTTTTTTGAATGCTGGGGATGAGGTTTTGATACCTAATCCAGGATACCCTACATATACTTCGGTCACCAAATTGGTCGGAGGGGTACCCAAGCAGTATGATCTTAATGCGGAAAATGGTTGGTTTCCCGATTTGGAGACCCTACAGCAACAAGATCTGTCCAAAGTGAAATTAATGTGGGTCAGTTACCCGCACATGCCCACTGGGGCTTTGGCCAATGAGGACCAATTGAAACGATTGATCCAGTTTGCAAAAGACAATGGAATCCTTCTTGTGAATGATAACCCATATAGTTTTGTGCTTAACAAAAAGCCTTCAAGTATCTTGGCCATCGATGGGGCAAAGGAAGTAACCTTGGAACTGAATTCCTTGAGCAAGACTTTTAATATGGCCGGATGGCGCGTAGGTATGGTGTTGGGTAATGCCGAACATATCAATGCCATCCTCAAAGTAAAGAGTAATATGGACTCAGGCATGTTCTATGGTATTCAAAAAGGAGCCATTGCAGCTTTAAAAAGTGGTGATGATTGGTATAGGGCTTTGGATAAGGTATATCAAAAAAGGAAGGCGTTGATGTTGCAATTAGCTGACAAATTGAATTGTACCTATGACAAAAATGCTGTTGGGATGTTCGTCTGGGCAAAATTACCCCTAGGGGCTTCAGATTCTGAGGATTTTATTGATAATGTACTAGATGAAAAAAATATATTCATCGCTCCAGGTACGATTTTCGGAAGCAATGGTGAGGGTTATATTCGATTTTCACTTTGTGTGAAAGAGGAAAAAATTAAAGAAGCACTAGAAAGGTTTTAAGATGAATGTATTTGTAATTGGTGTAGGTTTGATCGGGGGTAGTATGGCCAAGGATATTAAACGGCTGGTCCCCGAAGTCACGATTCATGGTGTAGATACCAATGTATCACATTTAGAAGAGGCGTTGGCACTTGGTTTGATCGATAATAAGGCTAGTTATGATGATTTGCATTTGGCAGATGTAGTCATAGTGGGTATCCCGGTAAATGCAATGCTGACCGAGCTGCCACGGATATTGGATCAAGTGAATGATGATTGTGTGGTCTTCGATGCGGGTTCAACAAAAGCGACGTTGTGCAAAATTTTGGACGATCATCCAAAAAGAAGAAATTTCTTAGCTTGCCACCCTATTGCTGGTACAGAGTTTTCTGGTCCTGCCGCAGCTATCGATCATTTGTTTCAAGGGAAGACCAATATTATCTGTGAGATTGAAAAAACAGCGTTTAAATTACAGGAAAAGGCTTTGGGACTTTTTCAGGAGCTTGGTATGCGAATAAGATATATGAACCCTGAGGCACATGATAAGCATATTGCCTATGTATCACATTTATCACACATCAGTTCTTTTATGTTAGGTAAGACGGTAATCGATAAGGAAAGAAATGAACGCGATATCTTTGACATGGCGGGAAGTGGATTTGAAAGTACCGTGCGATTGGCAAAAAGTTCACCGGCGATGTGGGCACCCATTTTTGAGCAGAATAAGGAGAATGTGGTTGAGAGTTTGGACGAGTATATCGAAAATCTTGAGGCCTTTAAACAATTGCTGCTCAAAGATGATTATGAGGGCATTTACGATGAAATGAACAATACGAATAAAATAAAGGAAATATTAAAAGGAATACCTTTGAACAAATAAGAGGAAAGTAAAAATGGAGAATTCAAAAGAAATGAGAACATGGTTGGATGATTTGGGACTAGATCATCCTTTGGTAATTGCAGGACCATGTAGCGCAGAGACCGAAGAGCAAGTCTTGAAAATAGCCCACGAGCTTAAGGATACCGATGTAAACTATTTTAGGGCCGGTATTTGGAAACCAAGAACACGACCAGGCAACTTTGAGGGTGTTGGGGCGTTGGGTCTTAAGTGGCTACAACGGGTAAAGGCAGAAACAGGATTGAAGACCGCTACCGAGGTTGCCAATAAAGCCCATGTGGAATTGGCCTTGGAACATGATATTGATTTATTATGGATAGGTGCACGTTCAACGGTAAGTCCATTTATAGTACAGGAAATTGCAGATGCCCTAGAGGGTACTGATAAGATTGTATTGGTCAAAAACCCGGTTAACCCAGACTTGTCTTTGTGGTTAGGGGCAGTGGAACGATTATATAGTAAGAACATTAAAAAGTTGGGTGTGATCCATAGGGGCTTTTCTACCTATGAAAAATCCAAATATAGAAATATTCCTGAATGGCAGTTGGCCATTGAACTACAGACGAAATTCCCGGATTTGCCGTTGATTAATGATCCTTCGCATATTACAGGTAATAGGGATATGATCTTTGATGTTTCCCAAACCGCATTGGATCTTAATTTTGACGGACTTATCGTAGAAACCCATTTCGATCCGGATAATGCATGGAGTGATGCTGCGCAGCAAGTAACACCAAAGGCCTTGGTTCAGATCATGAAGGACTTACGTATACGTAAGGAAACCGATGAGGAAGCGGAATTCAATAGCAAGCTGAGTAACCTTAGAACGCAAATTGATATCATCGATAACCAATTGATCGATATGCTTGGGAAACGAATGAAGATTTCTGATGGAATAGGGAGCCTTAAAAAGCAAAAGAATGTTGCCATCCTTCAAAGTAATCGATGGAACTCTATTCTGGGAAGTATGATTCTGGAAGGGGAGTCTAAAGGATTGAGTGAGGAGTTTATACTAAGAATGTTTAAAGCCATTCACCAAGAATCCATCAATCATCAAGAGAAGATAATGCAAGGTTAAAAAAAATCCCGATTTTAAATCGGGATTTTTTTTTGAAAACTGTAACACTGGCAGCGGTATCATATCTTTAGATAAATCTAAAAGAATAACGATGAAAAAAATACTATTCCTTTTGGCGGTAATTAGTTCTATAACCGCATCGGCCCAAAGAATGATCGATAAAGAAGTGGGAGACTTCAATAAGATCAAGGTTTTTGATCTCATAGAGGTGAACCTCATAAAATCCGATGAAAATAGGATTACCATCAAAGGTGAGAATGTTTATGATATTAAGGTTGTGAATATGGATGGTACCCTGAAGTTGAAAATGCAATTGGACAAGAAATTTACGGGTGAGGATACCTTTATAGAGGTCTTTTACAAACATTTGGATGTGATTGATGGTAATGAAGGTGCCAAGATAGTCTGTAACGAATTGGTTCAGCAAGACCATCTTGAAATCCGTTCACAGGAAGGAGCTCAAATTAAGGCAGGATTGGATGTAGTCGATCTGGAGGTCAGGGCTGTAACAGGAGGCATCGTTGAGTTGTCCGGTTTAGCGGAAAACCAATCGATTGTATTGAATACAGGGGGTGTCTTTGAAGGTCGTGAACTTAAAACATCCAATACGCAGGTGAAAATAACCGCAGCAGGTGAGGCTGAGATATATGCATCGGAAAAAGTCGATATCAATGTAAGGGCAGGTGGGGATGTCTATGTGTATGGAAACCCCAAGGACATCAATAAAAAAACCCTGGCCGGTGGCAGGGTTCATATAAAAGACTGAATCATAAAAAAAGCCGGTTATAAACCGGCTTTTTTTTATCGTTTAAAAATGTATCGGGTAATGAAAATACCCTGACCATCCCCTTTGCCGCCATCACTCTCAACCGCACTGGTCACAAATGCCAATTCCCATCCGTCGGCAACCATCGCATTGATTTTAGAGGAAATTACCGCATCATTTGCAGCGATATTCTGAAAACGGATTCCCCCAATATTGAAAAAGTTCAATAATTTCGTCTCCTCGAAATTCTTTACCCTAATCTCACCCCTTTTCGATTTATTGCGACTCTTATCCTCTTCGGATTGCACACTGGTGAATTCTTGATAATCCTTTTTTTCAAGGGTGCTGATCAGCCTCGAACGTCCCAAGCCACTTGGTACTATAGACTCTACACTGGTTATTACCGTGTATTCCTGGGCACTTAACCCAAAGGACATTAAGACTAGAAGACAAAAAAGTAAAACGCTCTTTTTCATGATATAATAGTTTAAGGTTATGTGTGTTTCATGTATATAACGGTACCCAAAGATCATAAAAAGGAATAAAAAAACCCGGCGAAAGGGCCAGGTTTCTTTAACAGTTTACATTCTAAATGCAGTTTTATTGAACGGAAAAGTCAAAAACCGATTGGTTTTCCCTTCCCTGTGGTACCTGTCCTTGGTAAATAAAGCAATACTCTCCAGGCTCTAGGGCATCTGGAGTCACCTTGAATTTATTTCCTTCTATTTCTTCCATTGAAAAGTTAAGTGCGTATTTTGGGTCGATGCCACTGCTACTGGTGATCCAACTATCCTTGCCCGTAATAACTTCCCTTAGATTTTTTCTGTCCTTAACCGTCAGTTTCACCAAGACAAATTCATTGGGGTTGCTTGCCATTCTAAACCACCAGTTGAAAATACCAGTATCACCTCCTTGGTTGTTTTGCATGTTGTCTACTTCCGTAACACTTGGGTCAAATATAAAAGTAAACTCGGGTGCATTGGTGTTGAGAACATTGTTTGAATGTATACCGGGTAATTGCGCTTTCTTTTTTGAATTGATCAATCCAGAGACCAATTTTTGGGCTACTGCATTTGAATTTGAACCGGAGAAAACACTGGGATGGATCAACTTATCCTCACCATTTTCAGCCAAATAGTAAATACCTGTTTTGGATTTGGTGTTCTGTTTGGATTTATCCATGATCAACGAAATGACTTCAGAAGAAACCCCGGCTTTTTTCAAATTGCCCAATGCGGCGATGGAAGCATCGAATTTTACATCTGATGTATTGATCTTGTCAATGATCATATAATCATCGAAACCGAGATCCATCATTTGTACAACAGATTCATTGGTAATCGTTTCCTGTGCTACCAATACGCCTGAAAAGGTAAATAATAGGAGGTAAATAGTTTTCTTTACTAAATTCATTTTTGTTTTTGTTTTTGATTTTGTTTTCATGGAACTGCGCCAAAAATATAGTATTTTATGTTAATAAAAACAGTTACTTTGTAAATTAAGGGAATTTGTTAATTAATGAAAGGCATTGTTTATAAGTCGACTGGCAGCTGGTATACCGTGAAATCGGTAGATGGGGATTTTTACGAATGTCGTATAAAAGGTAAATTCCGTATTAAGGGAATAAAAAGTACCAATCCCGTTGCCGTAGGGGATCATGTTGTTTTTGAGGTGGAAAATGCGGATGAGGAAACCATCGGGATCATCACCGAAATTGAGGATAGGAAAAATTATATCGTCAGAAAATCGGTGAAACTTTCCAAGCAGACCCATATCATCGCGGCTAACCTAGATCAGGCGTTTTTGTTGGTGACCCTTAAAAATCCAAAGACCTATACCATCTTTATAGATCGTTTCTTGGTCACGGCAGAAGCTTATCATATTCCTGCGGTTCTACTCTTTAATAAAATCGATTCCTATGATGAGGATGAGTTGTTGGAGGTCAAATACCTAGCAGCCCTCTATCGGGAAATCGGGTATACCTGTATCGGTATATCGGCTACCACAGGTAAGAATGTCGATAAGGTAAGGGATTTAATGGTCGGCAAGATCAGTATGTTCTCTGGTAATTCCGGCGTGGGCAAATCTACATTGATCAATGCTTTGGAGCCGACGTTACAGATAAAGACTGCCGAAATATCGGAACAACATCTACAGGGGCAGCATACCACAACCTTCGCTGAAATGTTCGATCTAAGTTTTAATGCCAGAATCATTGATACCCCTGGGATTAGGGGGTTCGGTATCTTTGACATGGGAAAGGATGAAATCGGTGACTATTTCCCTGAGTTTTTTAAACTTAAAGGTGGATGCAAATTCAATAATTGCCTTCATTTGGATGAGCCTAAATGTGCAGTGAAGGAAGTCCTTGAAAATAATGAGGTAGCCTGGAGCAGATACAAAAGTTATGTTCAAATGGTAACTGGGGATGATGATACCTACAGAATCGATATTTTTGAGAAACCGTAAATTTATTTCAATCTAAAAGGTAGTGGTGTTGTCATGAAGGCTGTTATACAAAGAGTTTCACGCGCAAGTGTTTCGGTGGATGGGGAAACGATTTCCGAAATAGGTAATGGATTACTTGTTTTATTGGGTGTTGGCTATGGGGATGACGAAAATGACATAGCATGGCTTTCCCGGAAAATTGTAAATCTTCGAATATTCAATGATGAAAATGGAGTCATGAACAAATCATTGGTCGAACAGGGCGGGGATGCCATTGTGGTGAGTCAGTTTACCCTACAGGCTTCAACCAAAAAAGGAAATCGGCCTTCTTACATAAAAGCGGCCAATCCGGATATCGCCATTCCCTTATACGAAAAGTTTGTACAAAGGTTTCAAATAGATCTTGCAAAGGATGTGGGTACAGGTGTCTTTGGGGCCGATATGAAAGTGGACTTATTGAACGATGGACCGGTAACCATCATTATTGATACAAAATCACGGGAGTAGTAAATTTCTTAAATTTTTCTTAAAAAATGTAAGAAAAATATTTAAATTAGAGGTATAGTAATTCAACCATACCTGACTAATGCGCTTACCTTATCTACTATGCGCCCTTTTGGCGTTTACTTCTATTTCTTCCCAAGAAAAAACATACCAAGCTTTAAACCTCAATCCCCTTCTGACCAAAGATGCGAATGCGGTTGTTCGTTTGGATGAGATAAAGATCGAGGTGTTATCCAACCATTCCATGGTTTACGAAGTAAAACAGGTCGTGACCGTTTTGAATAAAATGGGTAATAGCTATTCCAATACCCAATTGAATTATGACAAAGAGAAGAAAATAAAAAGTATTGAAGCTTTCATTTATGATAAAAACGGAAAAGAAATAAAGCGGATTAAAAGAAAGGATTTTCAGGACTTAAGTGCAGCGGATGGATTTTCATTATATAGGGATGATAGATTATTGTATTATAACTATATCCCGATCCAGTATCCATATACATTGGTGTTCAACTACGAGGTGGAAACGAGTGATACAGGCTTTTTTCCCCCATGGTATTTTATTTATGGATATGGGGTTAGTGTTGAGAAAAGCCAATATGGGATTAACTATTCCGACACAAATTTAGCGCCTGATATCAAGGAATATAACCTTGCTGAATTTGATTTCAAAAAAACCAATGCACCCGGCAAGATTGTTTACGAGGCGGTAAACATACCGGCCTTTAAACATGAACAGCTAAGTCCGAATTTCGCCGATATAGCACCAAGATTGAAAGTAAGGTTGAAAAACTTCAGTTTAAAGGGAATTGAGGCCAATGTGACAGATTGGAACGATTTAGGGGCCTGGATCGATGGTCATTTGTTAAAAGGTAGGGATGAACTGTCAATGGAGACCAAAAGAATCGTGCAGGATTTGGTGAAAGGGGTTGATGATACTTTGGAAAGGGCCAAAATCATTTACAACTATGTTCAGGAGAATACGCGGTATATCAGTGTTCAAATTGGAATAGGGGGGTGGCAACCCATTAGTGCTATCGAGGTCGATAAAGTGAAGTATGGTGATTGCAAGGGGTTGTCAAATTACACTAAGGCCCTGCTGAACGAGGTAGGGGTTGAGGCTTATTATACAGTCGTTCATGCAGGTAATGGGAAATTTGATTTTGACAAGGATTTTCCTGTGCTACAAGGTAACCATGTGATTTTGGCCATACCATACCAAGATCATTATTATTGGATCGATTGTACGTCCCAGGTACAACCTTTTGGGTTCATAGGGGATTTTACCGACGACAGGAATGTTTTGGTTGTCAAACCCGGGGGTGGCGAAATTGTCAAAACTATCGCTTATTTAAATGAAGAGAATAAACAAAGTACAACGGCATCCTATTCATTGTCTTCCCAAGGGGCGATCAATGCCAAAGTGAAAATAGAAACAAAAGGCGTGCAATACGATAGAAGGTTTTATTTGGAAGATGAAACCGATGAGGATGTCATAAAACACTATAAAAAATATTGGAGTACCATAAATAACCTGAATATTGATTCATTCGAATTTACGAATGACAAAGAAGGGATTTCCTTCCAAGAAAATGTGGTTTTAAACGCTAAAAGTTATGGTACCCTAAGTCAAGAACGAATGATTTTCGTGTTGAATGCTTTTAATAGATCGGACTATATACCTAAGCGGTATCGTGTGCGTAAAAGACCTTTTGAAATTTCCCGGGGCTATGAGGATACGGATGTGTATGATGTGAAATTACCGAAAGGTTACAAGGTTGAAGCAATGCCTGAGGCTACAACAATATCCTCGGAGTTTGGCTCTTATAGGATGTCTGTAAAAGTAATCGATGGGGAAACTTTGCAATACAGAAGAACATTTTCATTGAAGGCTGGGTTATATGCACCTAATAAATATAATGATTATAGGGAGTTCAGAAAAAATATAGCCAAGGTGGAAAAGGCAAAAGTCGCTTTGGTGAAGAACATTAGGCAAGATTGAATATTAAGCACATTACATTATGCGTACCAATTTTATTTTATTAGTCACAGGTCTTTTTTTTATGAACGTTTTTGCACAGGAACCAAAATTTGGTGATATCACCAAAGAGGAACTGGCGCAAAAAGAATATGTAAAGGATCCAGCGGCATCGGCGGTGGTCACTTATCGGAAAGTGGATATAACCTATGATTACGTTAAGGGTGTTGGTTTTCGTGTAGATAAAAGTGTTTATGAACGTATAAAAATATTCTCTGCGGAAGGCTTTGAATATGGAACAATCTCGGAGAGCCTCTATCAGTCAGGTTCCGATCGTGAGTCACTTGGGGCAATAAAGGCGGTTACCTATAATTTAGAGAAAGGTAAGATTGTTAAATCCAAATTGGATAAAAAGGATGTCTTTAGTGAGGAAGTAAATAAATATAGGCTTCACAAAAAGTTCACTATGCCTAATTTAAAGGAAGGTAGTGTAATCGAATATCAATATAGGATTTCTTCACCCTTTAGCTACAATATTGATGAAATCCTACTGCAATATGATATTCCTATTGTTCAACAAGAGATAGAAGTGACCATACCTGAGTACTTTGTATTTAATGAGCGTACCAAGGGGTATTTGTTTTTCGATATTCAAAAGTCCAGAGGGTCGGGAAGTGTAAGTTTTACATCGACCAATAGGACTTCACGTGGAGGGTTTAATGCCATGGGGACCTCTATTTCAAGTTCTTCGGTTGACTTCTTTGAAAATGTTTCTTTGATTAGAATGAATAATGTTCCGGCGTTGAAGGAAGAGCCCTATGTCAACAATATCAACAATTATAGAAGCTCAATTAAATTTGAACTACAGTATACCAAGTTCCCAAATTCAACCATTCAGAATTACACCAGTGATTGGGAAAAGGTTGTCAAGAAGATTTATGATTTTGAAACCTTTGGTGGACAGTTGAATACGTCTAGATACTTCAAAGATGATCTGAATACTTTGCTTCAGGGCAAGACAACGAATGAGGATAAAATGATAGCCATTTACCAATATGTGAAAAACAGAATGAACTGGAACGGGAATTATGGTTATACTTCTGATGAGGGGGTAAAGAAGGCTTATGATTCAAAGACAGGTAATATAGCGGATATCAACTTGATTTTGGTAGGAATGCTTCGCGCAGCTGGTTTGAAGGTCAATCCTATTTTGATCAGCACTAGAAGCCATGGCATACCCATATTTCCTACGTTGGAAGGTTTTAATTATGTGGCGGCCTCAGTGGAAATTAATGGCAGTACTATTCTTCTCGATGCTACGAATAAATTTGCAAAACCTAATCTGTTACCCACTAGGGCATTAAATTGGTTAGGACGTGCTGTAGATGAAAATGGTTCTTCAAAGGAATTCTCCCTATCGCCTAAAATTGGAGCAAATGAGATGATAATGCTCGATGCCGAATTATCGGACACGGGTGAATTGAATGGGGCATTAAGAAGGGTTTTGGAAGATGATTATGCGGCGTACATATTCAGGAATTCTTATGAGGCCATGGATGAGGAAAGTTATCTAGGGAAGTTGGAGGAAAATTATAATGGCATAGAGATTTCTGAATATTCGATTAAGGATAAACTCAATATAGGCAAACCCGTAATGGAGAATTTTCATTTTTATGGAGATGATCTGGTTGAGTTTATAGGGGATAAGATCTATTTTTCCCCACTATTATGGTTTGCCAGGAAAGAAAATCCCTTTAAGTTGGAGAAACGGGTATATCCTATAGATTTCACGTATCCAGTCAAAAAAAAGTATAGGATTAAAATAGATATCCCTGAAGGTTATCAGGTAACTTATATACCAGAGGGCATTAGATTGGTAATGCCCGAAGAACAGGGAAGTTTCGTCTATAGGTTGGGGGTCAACGGGAATTCCGTGCAATTATACGTTGAAGAACAGATGAATGTGCCTATTGTCCAAGCTAAAAACTATACCATTCTCAAGAATTATTACAAATCTATTATTGAAAAACAGTTAGAAAAAGTAGTTTTGTCCAAAGAAGAAGGCAATGGGAATACAGAAAGCACAACAGGAGGTAGATAATTGGATCAAAGAGCATGGTGTTCGTTATTTTAACGAACTGACCAATATGGCCCAACTCACAGAGGAAGTAGGGGAGGTAGCCCGGATCATCGCCCGGCGATATGGCGAGCAGAGTGAAAAGGAATCGGACAAGGACAAGGATCTTGGGGAAGAGTTGGCCGATGTACTTTTTGTGGTCCTGTGTTTGGCCAACCAAACGGGGATAGATTTAGAAGCTGCTTTTGATAAAAAAATGGATATAAAGACCAAGCGGGACCACGATAGGCATCAAAACAACGAAAAACTCAAATAATAGTATATTTGAGGCTTCTATAAAAAAACCATACAACTTGAAGTTACACCTAATTGGTCCGTCAGGGAATATCGTAAAATCCAGTATCCAGATTACAGGTTCAAAAAGTGAGTCGAACAGGGCTTTGCTGTTACAGGCCTTATATTCGGGTATTTCAATCCGTAATCGTTCCAATTCGGACGATGCGGAGGTTATGCAAAAGGGACTTGCCATAGAGAATGGGGAGGTCGATATTCACCATGCAGGAACCGCAATGCGTTTTTTAACCGGTTATTTTGCTTCCCAGGAGGGTAAAAATATTGTTTTGACCGGTTCCAAGCGAATGAAGGAAAGACCGGTGAAAATCTTGGTCGATGCTTTGATCAGTCTTGGTGCCGATATTGAATACATCGATAAAGAAGGATATCCCCCGATTGTGATTCAGGGTAAAAAATTAACGGAGAGCAAGGTGAGTCTTCCTGCGGATATCAGTAGCCAATATATTTCTTCACTTTTGTTGATTGCCCCCAGCTTGGAAAATGGTTTGCAAATGGAGTTGGTCGGTAAGATAACCTCTGTTCCTTATATAAAAATGACCTTAGGGTTATTAAACCAAATAGGGGTACAAACATCATTTGAGGGGAACACCATAAAAGTCTCCCCAATGAAGGAAGTAGAGCCCATAGCATTGGTTGTGGAATCGGATTGGAGTTCAGCCTCGTATTTTTACAGTATTGTCGCCTTAAGTGGGGTGGGTTCCGAAATACAGTTGGGGTCCTATAAGAACGATAGTTTGCAAGGTGATCGTGTTCTTGCCGGGATTTATACCGATTTCGGGGTTGAAACAACGTTCACGGCAGATTCAATTGTCTTAAAAAAGGCACGGAATCATCAACTTGGATCTTTTACCTGTGATTTGGCCAATGCACCCGATATAGCCCAAACGATTGCGGTTACCTGTTTGGGATTGGGTATGGGCTGTGAGTTGACGGGATTGCATACCTTAAAGATCAAGGAAACCGATAGGTTAGAGGCCATGAAGGCCGAATTATCAAAATTTGGCGCTAAGGTAGCGGTTACCGATAGGGCACTCCTATTGCAGCCTTCCTTTGATTTAATATCGGAGGTGGCTGTAGATACCTATAACGATCATAGAATGGCCATGGCCTTTGCGCCATTGGCACTAAAAACCTCCTTTGTGGTCAATGATGCCGAAGTGGTTTCAAAATCCTATCCCGATTTTTGGAAAGACCTTAAAAAACTGGGTTTTCAGGCTCGGGAACTATAATTGTCATTTAATCATCGTTTTACTTGACAACCCCTATTTCGAGGTCGTATATTTGCAGCCGCTAAAATTGCCAAAAAAAAATACAATACGTACACTATATGAAATTATCACACTTTAATTTTGAACTTCCAAAAGAATTGTTGGCCGAGTATCCTTCTGAAAACAGGGACGAATCCAAACTAATGGTCATACACCGGGAAACGGGGAAAATCGAACATAAAATGTTCAAGGACCTTATTAATTATTTTGATGAAGGGGATGTAATGGTATTGAACAATACCAAGGTTTTCCCTGCAAGATTATATGGTAATAAAGAGAAAACGGGTGCGCGTATTGAAGTGTTCCTTTTAAGGGAATTGAACGAAGAACAACGTCTTTGGGATGTTTTGGTCGATCCGGCACGTAAAATCCGTATTGGAAATAAACTGTATTTCGGGGAAGACGAGAGTTTGGTTGCGGAAGTTATCGATAATACTACCTCTAGGGGAAGAACGTTACGTTTTTTATATGATGGTTCCTACACGGATTTTAGAAGAAAACTTAAGGAATTGGGTGAAACCCCATTGCCAAAGTACATTAAAAGGGATGTTGAGCCAGAAGATGAAGACCGTTACCAAACCATTTATGCAAAACATGAAGGAGCCGTTGCAGCACCTACTGCAGGGCTTCATTTTTCCAAACACCTTTTGAAACGATTGGAAATCAAGGGAATCGATTTTGCCGAGGTTACCTTACATGTTGGTCTGGGTACTTTCAATCCGGTAGAGGTTGAGGATCTTTCCAAACATAAAATGGATAGCGAAGAGCTGATCATTGACGAAAAAGCAACTGAGATAGTGAATTCCGCAAAAACCAATAAAAGAAAGGTATGTGCCGTAGGTACTACCGCCATGCGTGGTTTGGAAAGTGCTGTTTCCTCGGTGCATACACTGAATACCTTTAATGGTTGGACGAACAAATTCATATTCCCACCCTATGAATTCAGTATTGCGACTTGTATGATAACCAACTTTCACTTGCCAAAATCCACATTATTGATGATGGTTTCTGCTTTTGTGGGGCACGATTTAATGAAGAAGGCATATAAGGAAGCGATTATGGAAGGCTATAAGTTTTATTCTTATGGTGATGCCATGTTGATTTTATAATCAGGAGAGCACTTCCGCAGTAGCGGAAATTAAATAGATACCGAATAGTAAAATCCCACTTTGCGATGAATATTGAATGTGGGATTTTCTATTTTTCTACCTTAATCAAATGGAAGAGAAAACCCAAAAGAAGGATATAAGGGCATTGACCTTAGACCAATTGCGCGAGTTTTTCGTCAATAATGGCGATAAGGCGTTTCGTGGCAATCAAGTCTACGAATGGCTATGGCAAAAGTCTGCCCATACCTTTGATGTTATGACCAATATTTCGAAGGAAACCCGTGATCTTTTGACTTCCAATTTTGTAATCAACCACATTAAGGTAGACCAAATACAACGGAGTTCGGACGGTACCATAAAAAATGCGGTCCGTTTACATGATGATCTAGTGGTAGAGTCCGTACTTATTCCCACAAAATCCAGGACAACGGCCTGTGTCTCCAGTCAAGTTGGATGTAGTTTGGATTGTAAGTTTTGTGCCACATCCAGGTTAAAACGTATGCGGAATTTAAATCCTGATGAGATTTATGATCAAGTGGTTGCCATAGATAATGAAAGTCGTTTATATTTTGACCGACCGTTAAGCAATATTGTGTTTATGGGAATGGGTGAACCATTGATGAATTACAACAACGTGCTTAAGGCCATTGATAAGATAACTTCCCCGGAAGGTTTGGGGATGTCCCCCAAAAGAATCACTGTTTCTACTTCCGGTGTGCCCAAAATGATCAAAAGAATGGCTGACGAGGAGGTGAAATTCAATCTGGCCGTTTCCTTGCATTCTGCCATAGATGAAATCCGCACCTCGATAATGCCATTCAATGCTACCATGAATTTGGCCGATCTACGGGAAGCTTTACAATATTGGTATAGTAAGACCAAAAACAGGATTACCTATGAATATGTAGTCTGGAAAGGGATAAATGATAGTCAAAAAGATGCGGACGCCTTGGTTCAATTCTGTCGTTTCGCCCCTTCAAAAGTAAATTTGATAGAGTACAATCCTATTGATGATGGTCAATTTCAACAAGCAAACGACAAAGCCATTGAGATGTATGTAGCAACCCTCGAGCGTAAAGGGATTACCGTTACCGTACGTCGTTCCCGTGGAAAGGATATTGATGCGGCCTGTGGCCAACTGGCGAATAAGATTTAGAAGAGGGCATCATCATCGGTGGGTCCACCCCGTAGGCCAAAAAAAGATCTAAAATTTTGTGGTCAGTAACAGATTGATTGTGATGTACTTATTGTTAAAAGTGCCCCTGTCACAAAAACGTGCGCTATATCCTTTTAATTTTCCCTAAATTTAACCACCTAACCAAGTGGGACAATAAAGCAAATTTACTTGAAAGTAGTATCTCAAATAAAAGACCCTGTTATCCTGGAAATGGAACTTTTCGAAAAAAAGTTCCGTGAATCCATGTCCTCAAAGGTTGCCTTGTTGAACCGTATAACTTATTATATCGTCAACCGTAAGGGGAAACAGATGCGTCCCATGTTCGTTTTCTTGACGGCCAAATTATTGAATAATGGGGAGGTCAATGAACGAACGTATCGTGGGGCTTCGATTATTGAGCTTATACATACGGCAAGTCTGGTGCACGATGATGTTGTGGATGAAAGTAATAAACGGCGTGGATTTTTCTCTATAAATGCGTTGTGGAAAAACAAAATAGCCGTCTTGGTAGGGGATTACCTTTTCTCAAAAGGGTTGTTGTTATCCCTGGACCATGGCGATTTCGACCTACTCCGTATTATTTCGGTAGCGGTGCGTGAAATGAGCGAGGGGGAATTATTACAGATCGAAAAAGCCCGGAGACTGGATATTGTTGAGGATGTGTATTACGATATCATACGCCAAAAAACGGCAACCTTGATCGCCGCCTGTTGCAGTATGGGTGCCTGTTCGGTAAAGCCTGATTCCGAGGAGGTGGAAACCTTCCGGAAATTTGGGGAGTACTGTGGAATGGCCTTTCAGATCAAGGATGACCTTTTTGATTATGGCAATCAGCAAATTGGGAAACCCACAGGTATAGATATTAAGGAACAGAAAATGACCCTGCCCTTGATCCATGTACTCAATACCTGTTCCAAAACAGAAAAAAAGTGGCTGATCAATTCGGTCAAAAACCACAATCGCGACAAAAAGCGGGTAAAGGAAGTAATCCAATTCGTAAAAGACCAAGGTGGACTGGATTATGCCGAAAACAAAATGCACGAATTTAAACGACTCGCATTGGATATACTGTTAACCTATCCCCAAACGAATTATCGGGACTCCTTGGAACTTATGGTCAACTACGTTGTTGATAGAAAAAAATAAACTGCAATTAGCTTATACATAGTTAATTATGTTTTAATAATTTTATTTTTCATTCTCCAGGCAACTATCTTCCCTCTTTATGCGTCTATCTTTATAGAAGCCAATTAAACCATTTTGAAGATCATTACAATATATAACAACGAGAAACAACTCATAAAAAAAGCAGCTGCTGGTCATCAGGAAGCGCAGAAGCGACTTTATGAAAAGTTCGCCCCGAAAATGTTAGGGGTCTGTAGGCAATATGTCAAAGATCTGCACTTTGCCGAAGACGTGATGATCGGTGGTTTTCTTAAGGTTTTTAAAAACTTGGGATCCTTTGGGTTCAAAGGGAGTTTCGAGGGGTGGATTCGCAAGATCATGATACGGGAAAGTATTTCGTACATCCGAAAACAACAGTTTGTGGTGTATGATGATGATTTGTATGAACGAAATGAAATTGAAACCAATACCATTTCCACGGATATGGATGTTGAGCATATCCAAAGGCTGATCGATGCCTTGCCAGAAGGATATAAGATGGTTTTTGTGCTTTATGTGGTCGAAGGATACAAACATCAGGAAATAGCGGAACTTTTGCAGATCTCGGAAAACACCTCAAAATCGCAGTTGTTCAAAGCGCGTAAATTGTTGCAAGAGCAGTTGCAATACCAAAATATAATAGGTTATGGAAGTCGATAAATTCGAAAAACACATAAAGAAGAAACTGAATGAAAGGGAAATTACCCCTTCGGAAGGAGCGTGGAATACCTTGTCGGAACAACTACCAGTAGTTGCTCCCAAGAAAAAGAATACATTTATCTGGTATAGTGTAGCCGCCGTTTTTATTGGGGTATTGATTATGTCAACACTTTATTTCAAAGGAGGTCAGACCCCTTCGGAAACACAAATTCAAGTTGTAGAAACGCCCCAGGAAATCAACGTCCCTAAAAAGGAAGAGGATTTGATGGTGCCGATAAAAGAGGAGGATAAGTTGGTGGGGGTCAAAAAGGAAGTAATCCAGAAAGGGGATAGCCCAGGGGTTAGACCACCAGAAGCAATGATAAAAGACGAAACCCAAGTTGCTGTCTTGGAACCTAAAGAGGTGAAAAAAAATATGGAGACTGATCTTAAAGTAAAAACAGATCAACTTATTAATGCTAAAATCGCAGAAATGGCTGTGCAAGTAGAACTTTTGGAGGCTTCGGATTTTCAGGTGACCGATGCCGAAGTTGATTCTCTTTTACGAATGGCCATGGCCGATATTCTACGAAACAATCTAATTCAAGATAACAAAGTAGATGCAATGGCCTTACTTACCGATGTAGAGGATGAGTTGGATCAGTCATTTCGTGAACATATTTTCAATTCTTTAAAAGAAAAATTCCTTAAGACCAGAACGGCCTTTGCTGACCGGAACAATTAATATTCATCAATCAATAATTATCTTTCTTATTCCTCCTCTCCCTATGGAGGGGAGGATAGGGAAGACCTTAAAATCAAATTAATATGAGAGTTGTTATTATCTATTTAATGGTGTTGTTTATGTCATTTGGTGTTCAAAAAATTTTCGCTCAGGAAGAGAATGAAAATTTACAGTATAAAATCGGACAATTGGAAAAGGCCAAATCAGAAATTATCCTCCTTGAAAAAGAGGCATTAAAAACCGAATTGGAATTTATCAATCAGCAATTAGACAAGAATGATATATCTAAAGAGGAAGCACAAAAACAAAAAAAAGTATATGCTGAAAAACATGCAAAGAACATTGAAAATAAATTAACTATTATAGATAGTCAAATTGCCCTTTTAGAGCGTAATGGAGTTGTTGATTTGAATACGGATAGTAATCAACTAATGATTGGCATAAATGCAGAGGATGATCATGGAAATAGATTATTCGGTGTAAAATATAATTCCGGGAATCAGAATAAAATAGTGTATGATAAACGTACATATTCAGATTTGGTCGTAGCCTTTGGATTGAACAATGAATCAAATGGGAATGTATTATCGGGGTCACCGTTTAAAATAACAGGAAGTAAATTTTTTGAAATCGGATATGCTTGGAATACTAGGGTTTTTAAGAATACTAACTGGCTTAGGCTCAAGTATGGCGTCTCTTTCCAATTCAATGGTTTCAAACCGAATAATAAGTATGTCTATATGACAAATACAGATTTAGGGAATCCATATGCGATTATTTTACAAGACTTTAATGAAGCCACAGGAAGTGATGTTACAATAAAAAAATCAAAGCTAAGAATGGATAGTTTTATTTTTCCAATTCATTTTGAGTTTGGGCCTTCGAACAAAAAGGTAAATGGAAAATATGTTAGATATAGTACCGATAAAAATTTCAAATTTGGTATTGGAGGTTATTGGGGTATAAATTATAATACAATTCAAAAGGTTAAGTTTTCAGACAGAACTCAAATAGCAGTTCAAAATCTATCCAATATTTTCTATAAAGATGAACAAACTACGGTTAGAGGGCTTAGTGCTTATGCAGGATATGGGGAGTATTCTTTATATCTTAAATTTGAAACATCATCTTCTATTCGAAAGTTGATGAATCAAAATGTTATCTCCCTGGGTCTTCGTTTTGATCTTTAATTATAAAGAACCCCTGCGGCATAAGCTCCAAGGGTTCTTCTTTTTTATCCAGTTAAGTGGGGATTAGTGTATAAGGTCTTTCCGTTGTAGGGCCTCCTTCATTTCTTCGGTAAATTCCTCCTTGTAATATACGCGTTTGCAATGGGAGCATTCGATGACTTCGTTTGTGGCTATTTTAAAAAGCTTGATCCAAAACAAATGAAAGTAGGTCGATTGGATGTATGCGGTAAGTGTATTGACCTGTCCACAAAAACTACATTTTAAGTTGTGTAGTTTTCGTATTTTCTCCTTTCCGGGACGTGTACCAAGGAATAGTATCATCTGCGTAGAATAGATGGACTAAGATAAGCTAAAATTGACTATTTTTATTGGCTATTTTATAAAACCAATGATTTCAAAATCGTCCATAGACAAAGTATATGAATCCGCCCGTTTGGAGGAGGTTATCGGTGATTTTGTACAACTGAAGAAGTCCGGCTCCAATTTTAAGGGACTAAGTCCGTTTTCCGATGAGCGGACACCGAGTTTCATGGTGTCTCCCGTAAAACAGATTTGGAAGGATTTCAGTAGTGGTAAAGGGGGTAATGTCGTGGCCTTTTTGATGGAGCATGAACATTTCACCTATCCTGAGGCCATAAAGTATTTGGCTAAGAAATACAATATTGAGATAGAGGAGACCGAGCGTACCGACGAACAAAAGCAGGAAGCTAACGAGCGAGAGAGCATGTATCTGGTTTCTGAATTTGCCCAGACCCATTTTGCCCAAATGTTATGGGAGTCAGAGCTGGGAAAGGCTATAGGGCTTACCTATTTTAAGGAAAGGGGTTTTACTGATGAGACCATAAGGAAATTTGGTTTGGGGTATTGTTTGGATCAATGGGATGGGTTTACCAATGCCGCCCTAGACAAAGGATATAAGCTCAAATATCTTGAAAAAACCGGACTTACCATTGTAAAGGAGGATGCCAATAATCCTAACAATCCCAGGAAATTCGATCGTTTCAAAGGACGGGTCATGTTCCCGATCCATTCCATGAGTGGAAGGGTGTTGGGTTTTGGGGGGAGGATCCTGACCAATGATAAAAAGGCCGCCAAATACCTGAATTCCCCGGAAAGTGATATTTACCACAAGAGTAAGGTGCTCTATGGAATCTATTATGCCAAACAGTCCATAGCTAAAGAGGACAACTGTTATTTGGTTGAGGGATATACCGATGTGGTCCAGTTTCATCAAAGGGGAATACACAATGTCGTGGCCTCCAGTGGAACAGCGCTGACCCCTGAACAGATTCGACTTATTAACCGGTTGACCAAGAATATAACAGTACTGTTCGATGGGGATGCAGCAGGTTTAAGGGCATCGCTCCGAGGTATTGATTTGATTTTGGAGCAGGGTATGAACGTAAAGGTTTGCACGTTTCCAGAAGGGGAAGACCCTGATAGTTTTGCGAAGAACAACGAATTGGAGGAAATTACCCAATACCTTGAGGAAAACTCAAAGGACTTTATCCAATTCAAGGCTTCCTTGTTGGTCAAGGAAACGGCCAATGACCCTATAAAAAGGGCTGATACCGTTAGGGACATTGTACATAGTATATCCAAGATTCCCGATCGAATACAAAAAGAGATCTATATACAGGAATGTGCCCAGATTATGAACATTTCTGAGGCCGTCTTGTTCAATACCCTGGCGCAGATCAGTAAAAAGGATATTGCCGATGCCTCAAAAAAAGTAAAGCAGGAACATAAGGCATTCGATGTCGTCAAAAACGAGCCTTTGCCCCAAAAGGTCGATGTACAATACGAACTGGAGCGTAAGATTATTGAGTTGTTATTGCTTTATGGAAATCGACAAGAAAAATTTGAGGATTTGATCTTGAAGGAGAATGAGGAAGGTGATTTGGTTTTGGAACCGGAATCGCTTGAATCCAAAGTCTTTGAAAAAATATTTTTAGACCTTCAGGATGACGAAATTGAGTTGACAAATCCACAATTCAAAAATATTTATTACAAATTGATCGAAGCTTTGAACCAGACGGAGGATTTCGCAATCAATACGTTTATTGCCGATTTGGATCAAGAAATGGTCGCCGAGATTTCATCCATTTTAATGGAAGAGGAAAAGTACACCCTGCATAATTGGGAAAGTAAGGATATTTATCCCAAGGATAAGAAAATAGGGGTGGCCCAATTGGTCAGCGAGACCATTTTGACACTGCGTTGTTATTTGATCAAAAAAAGAATGGAGGCTTTGCAAAATAGTACTGAGGATAGTACGAT
Source organism: Maribacter aquimaris (assembly GCF_014596745.1). Lineage (GTDB taxonomy): Bacteria > Bacteroidota > Bacteroidia > Flavobacteriales > Flavobacteriaceae > Maribacter_A > Maribacter_A aquimaris. The sequence continues at coordinate 78,374 of NZ_JABTCF010000007.1, read as the reverse complement.
AGATAATAGGGAGACCCTAGAGGAAATCATGAACTATTTGCAACTGAACAAGTTATTGAATAAAAAATTGAATAGGGTCCTTTCCTGATTTCGGACTATTAAGTCAAATGTAGTCCCAATAAACAAAAAAGCCCCGACCAGTCAGTCAGGGGTTTCTTACATATTTTAACCGTTATTTTTTAATACAACTCCAATGCTTTGGCTTGTTGTAATAAGTCGACCATGTTATCTACATTCAATTTTTTCATTAGTCGGGCCTTATAGGTACTTACCGTTTTTTCATTAAGATTAAGTCCTAGGGCAACATCTTTGTTACGTTTGCCACTCGCTAATAATTTAAGGACCTCAACCTCCCTGGTAGATAATTTCCTAAAGAATCTACGGGGTTTTTGGGTTCCTTCATCAAAAGCCAGTCGTTGTGCAAGTTCATTGGTGATGAACATGTTTCCTTCACTTACCTTCTTAACGGCTGAAAGGATGTAGTCAACGTCAGAAGCCTTGGAAAGGTAACCGAATGCGCCAGCTCTAATGGTGCTGAGGGCATAAACATCCTCAGATTGTCCACTGTACATTAATACTTTTACATCAGGATATTCTTTTTTCATCCTTCTTAAAGTGGCGATACCATTGATTTCAGGAATGTCCATTTCTAAAATTACAACATCAGGAGAGGCTGTTTCAAGCTTATTAAAAAGCTCCGAAGTAGTTGAAACATCATCTAAAACCTCAAATCCACTTGCATTGTTCAATACTTGTTTAACACCCATTCTAATAATAGGATGGTTATCCGCAATTAGCACTTTAATCATTTTGTTAAATTTTTTCTAGAAATTTTACCGAGTTGGTTGTGTTTAAATACTGACACGTAATGTAGTGGTAATTTCTCTAATTTAATAGGCAAATTTCAATTTATTTAATGAAACAATGCATTATACTCGTCTTATGTGCCTGATTTTTAGTTAATCGGTTATTTCAGGTCATTCGGTATCGTGCAAACAGGTATGGGTTGCATTTTATGTTGATTGGCGGCGTTCAATCTTTTGAAGATACTGAAAATTTGCTTTTTTCTGTCGGAAAATTCAGATACAGTCCTTCCCTCGTCATTCATTTTCATGGCCCATTCCAATTCAGGGTATGAGGCCCCGATTTGATCTTCGTCGGTACGGTCATCCCCCCAAAGTCCATCAGTTGGCGGTGCAATTACAATATCTTGGTTAACACCCAAAAACCGGGCGATTTCATATACTTCGGTTTTCATAAGATCCGCAATAGGGGATAGGTCTACCCCACCATCACCATATTTGGTATAGAAACCAACGCCAAAATCCTCGACCTTATTTCCCGTGCCGGCGACCAAATAACCGTTTAAAGCGGCAAAATAATATAAAGTGGTCATGCGTAACCTGGCCCTTGTATTGGCTAGGGACATAAAACGGTCTTCTTCATTTTTTACGGCTGGTAGTGCGGCAATAAGGCTATCGAAAACCGGGGTAAGGTCAACCGCCTGACGTTTTACGTTGTCAAAATTGCCAATGAGCCAATCTATGTGGTGTGAGGCTCTCGTTTCTTGGCTTTCGGCTTGGTGAATGGGCATTTCCAGGCAAAGCAGGTCTAGCCCCGTTTTGGCACAAAGTGTAGAAGTGACCGCGGAGTCTATTCCTCCTGATATACCGATGATGAATCCTTTGATTCCCGCCTTGTCTGCATAATCCTTAAGCCAGTCAACAATATGGTCGATTACTTTTTCGGTTTTCATGAAATATTTTATTTGGTTAAAACAACTAACTTTGCCCGATAAAAATAAAGCCTTACAGGTTAAGATTAAAATTTAAAAGATCTTTCTTTGAAATGGATACAAACTATTTTTATTCGTTAAAAGAAAAAATCAAAATTTCAATTAAATGAAAAAGTTGTTTTATTTACTGGTATTGTTAACGTTTGTCGCCATAGGTTGTAAAAATGAGGATAAAATCGAGGCAGAAGTAAAAAAAATACCCTTGGTTGTTAAGGTTTCGCGATTCGATAACGAATTTGCAAAAGCTACGCCATCCGATATTCCCAAACTAAGAAGGGTATACCCTTATTTCTTTCCAGCACCGGATAGTGTATGGGTGGCAAAATTGCAGGATTCCCTTCAAATTGAATTGCGGGGCGAGGTCATGGATGAATTCAGTGATTTCGAAAAAGAGGTTGCAGATATTGAATTGCTTTTTAAGTATATAAAATATTACTTTCCAAAGTATGCCGCACCTAAGATAATAACGGTGACCAATGACGTTGATCATGAGAACCGGATAATTTTGACAGACAGTCTTTTGTTGGTAGGGTTGGATAATTATTTGGGTGCGGATCATAGATATTATACCGGAATACAAAAATATATCGCTGCCGGTATGGATCGGAAGTATATCGTCAGTGATATAGCCAATGCTTTTGCGCAGAAGGTTGTTCCTCGATCTCAAGGGCGTACATTTTTGGATCGTATGATCTACTATGGTAAGATTTTGTATCTTAAGGATAAAATAATGCCTTTTCAAACCGATGGGCAGAAAATCAATTATTCCGAAGATGAATTGGCTTGGGCAATAGCCAATGAAGAACCTATGTGGAGGCATTTCATTGAACGGGAATTACTCTACAGTACCGATAATAAATTAACCTTGCGATTCTTGGATCCAGCTCCTTTTTCAAAATTCGGATTGGAGCTCGATAATGAGTCCCCAGGTCGACTGGGCCGTTATGTGGGTTGGCAGATTGTGCGATCCTTTATGGATAAAAACGAGGTATCATTGCAACAACTCATGAATCTACCCGCGGAGGACATATTTAAGAAATCCAATTACAAACCAAATAAATAAATGGCAAAATTACATACATCAGAGATACGTTTAAAAGTGGGGTTGGATGAGAATCGGGTCCCCGAAACGCTTACTTGGTCCGCAGAGGACGGCGGAATAGATAATGAAGAGGCCAAGGCGATGATGCTTTCTGTTTGGGATAGCAAGAATCAGGAATCCCTGAAAATCGATCTTTGGACCAAAGATATGCCGGTAGATGAGATGAAGGTCTTTTTTCATCAAACGCTGGTGTCCATGTCCGATAGCTTTATGAAAGCTACCCAGGATGAAAAAATGACGGCTACCATGAAGGATTTTTGCGAATATTTTGCCGAAAAATTGGAATTGAACAAATAATGCCGTTTTAGTATTGCCGATTTTGGAAGGGGTTATCGGTCTATAGTGCTAATGCGTTTTAGTTATGTGCATTCTACTTATGCCCAAAAACCTCAAAAAAAAGCAAAATTTAGTATAAGATTGACTTGATTCAGTGCGTTAATTTTGAGCAATTGTAGTACTTTTGAAGCTTGTTTTAGTTACAACAATAAACTATCGAAATATGGAAGACGTAGAGAAATTTGATATCGATGTTTTAGGCGAAGCACAATATGAATCGCCTTTGGGATTAAGTAAAAGGAAGGGTGATGATATCTTTAACTTTGTTACCGATAAGGATAGGGTTTTACGATACATCTCTCTAAATGACCACAATAATTGCATCAAGGGCGAACAGGAACCTGTTGCTCTTGAGAAAGCAGGTCCTAGGGAAAAGATATACTTCAATACGAAAAAGACCAAAGCAGCCATAGTTACCTGTGGTGGTTTGTGTCCTGGGATCAATAATGTGATACGTAGTTTGGTCATGGGATTGCATTATTTTTATGAGGTTAAGGAAATACTAGGGGTGCGTTATGGTTATGAAGGTTTGATTCCTTCTTATGGTCATGGTTTTGTGGATTTAACTCCGGAATACGTAAAAGATATACATCAGTTTGGGGGAACCATCTTGGGTTCTTCAAGAGGGGGTCAGGACGTAAGTGCCATGGTAGACACCCTATATGATAATGGAATAGACATGTTGTTCGCCATCGGAGGTGACGGCACGTTGAAAGGTGCCAATGCCATTGGCGAGGAAATTGCCAAGCGGGGATTGAATATTTCGATCATCGGTATTCCCAAGACTATTGACAATGATGTCAGTATCATAGACAAAACATTTGGTTTTGAAACCGCCTATCATGTGGCCAGCCCGATTATCAGGGATGCGCATAATGAAGCGACAGGTGCTTACAACGGTATCGCCATTGTAAAACTTATGGGTCGCGACAGTGGGTTTATCGCTGCATCGGCGACAATTTCAATGCCTGTGGTCAATTTTGTCCTTGTGCCTGAAATGCATTTTGAGCTGGAAGGGGAGAATGGATTTTTGGAAACCCTCAGAAGAAGATTGGACACCAAACAACACGCGGTTATCGTAGTGGCAGAAGGTGCGGGTCAGAATTTATTCAATAAGGACGGGCAAGAAAAAGTTACCGATGCTTCCGGAAATGTACAGCATGATGATATTGGGCTCTTACTGAAAAGTGAAATTTCAGCCTTCTTCAAGAAATTGGATTATGAGGTGACCATTAAATATATCGATCCTAGCTATATTATCAGAAGTGCTCCTGCCAATCCTGGGGATAGCGTATTTTGTAGTGGTTTGGCCTATCATGCCTTGCATGGTGCCATGGCCGGTAAAACAAAATTCGTTGTGGGTAGGGTGAACAATCAGTATGTTTATCTTCCAATTACGGCGGTAACCAGCACTAGGAAAAAAATCAATATGGAAGGTGGTTTTTGGTTTGCAGCTTTGGAAAGTACCGGGCAGCCCTTCGAAATGAGATAATACCATGGTTGTCTTTTTGTAGAAGGATTTTGTTATTGGGTTTGCCTGCTTCCTATTTTTTTACGCTGTAAGTATTTTTTGTTTTTAGAGACCTAAAGGGTACAGCAATAAGCCTATGGAGTCAAAAAACAAGGGAGTGTCAGATCAAGAAAGATTGATCTTTATCTATAATGCCAATTCGGGTATTCGCAATAAGATATTCGATAGTGCACACAAAATTTTCAGCCCGGATACGTATGCATGTAATCTTTGCGATATTACCTATGGGGTATTCTCGGAAAAGAAGGCATGGAAGGAATTCAGGGAGAAATCCCTATTGCAAATGGAGTTTCTGCACAAAGACGAATTTAAGGCATTATATGCGTCGAAGTTTGGGTATAAGTTCAATTTCCCTGTGGTATTGATTGGCTCAAAAGGTGGCTTTGAGGTTCTTGTTGCGAAGGATGAATTGGATAAACTCGAAAGTCCCGAAGGATTAATGCGCTTGATTACAGGCCGGATATAAAACCGCTATTTGTTTTCCTTGAAGTACTGTTGGTTAATTTCGTCGATGTATATGAGTAGCTCATCACGGCCGATGTTTTTGGAGGATGAGGTTACAAAATGGTTAGGGGCTTCTTCCCAAGCCCCAGCCATCAATTCTTTTAAATAGTTGGCTACGTTTTTTTCAATAATCGCAGGTTTCAATTTATCGGCTTTGGTGAATACAATACTGAATGGAACCATATTCTCACCCAAGTATTCCATAAACTCCATGTCGATATTTTGGGGTGAATGACGAATGTCGACCAATACAAACGCACTCACCAATTGTTCTCGCTTTAAGAAATAATCGGTAATGTATTTTTGAAAGGTTTTTTTGTCCCTTTTGGAAACACGGGCATAGCCATATCCGGGTAAATCAACTAAAAACCAATTCCCATTGATTTTAAAATGGTTGATGAGTTGTGTTTTTCCAGGCCTACCGGAAGTTTTGGCCAAACTTTTACGTTCGGTCAACATATTGATCAAGGATGATTTGCCTACGTTGGACCGCCCAATGAACGCATATTCGGGTAGGGGTTCATTCGGACATTTGGCAACATCTGAATTGCTCATAACGAAGTCGGCCGACTTGATTTTCATAAGGTATGGGTTTAGAAATTCCGTTTCTCTAACCAAGCATCGAGAATGTCGTTAAATTGGTCGGGATGCTCCATCATAGGGGCATGGCCGCATTTCTTGATCCAGAAAAGATCGGAGTCGGGCAGCAGTTCATGAAATTCCTTTGCGACATTGGGGGGGGTTACAGAATCGTTCTCTCCCCAAATTATACATGTCGGTGTATTCATCTTGGGTAAATCCTTGGACATGTTGTGTCTAATGGCGCTTTTGGCGATTGCCAATGTCTTTACCAGTTTAACCCGGTCATTGACCGTTGCGAAAACCTCGTCGACAATCTCTTTGGTAGCCACTGCCGGATCGTAAAATACGTCCTGCGCTTTTTTCTTTATGAATTCGTAATCCCCGCGTTTTGGATAACCATCGCCCATAGCACTTTCGTATAGGCCTGAACTACCGGTAATGACCAAGGCCTTTACCATATCAGGATATAGTTTGGTGTGCAGTAAGCCAATATGTCCACCAAGGGAGTTCCCTAAAAGAATGACATCCTTTAATCCCTTGAACTCAATAAATCTTTCTAGGTATTTGGCAAAACTTTTGACGTTGGTCTTCAACAACGGCATGCTGTATATCGGAAGTTCTGGAATCAATACTTTGTATCCTTTTGGGGGGAAATGTTCAGAGACACCCCTGAAATTGCTCAACCCTCCCATAAGACCATGCAAAATAATAATGGGGACTCCCTCTCCCTTCTCTATATATCGATATTTGCCCTCTATAATAATTTGTTCTTCCATTAAGAATTCTTCTGGTCTTAATGAACAAAGATAGGCAATTCCTTAAAATACGCCTCCATTGCTCCGTTAGTATTTAGTGCATATCTGCATACAAAGTCGTGATTGTTTTTTCTATGGGAGCCAACTATTAATCGGGTAAGGTGCGATTATATGTGGGTTCAAAAGGTATGAACTTATCAACAAAGTGGTAAATAGTGGTAAATTGTGGTAATAAATTCTATATATTTGAGTTTTAAATAGAGAAACCAGCACTTTAGCGTGATAAATTTTAACGAAGCATATTATTGTAAAGCAGATGCCAAAGGTAGGTTAATGCTGCCATCTGCCCTAAAAAATAGGCTTTTGCCTGTTTTGAAGGATGGCTTCGTCCTAAAGCGTTCGGTGAGCGGTGCATGTTTGGAGCTTTGGCCTATGTCCCAATGGGATGAGATGATGCTTAAGATCAAAAAACTGAATCGCTTTGTAAAAAAGAACAATGATTTCATCCGGATTTTTATGGCGGGTGTCAAGGAGGTGGAGATTGATAATGCGGGTAGGTTGTTGATTCCCAAAAATTTAATGTCGATAGCGGGTATTGTTAAGGAAATAGCCTTGAGTCCTTCTGTTGATATTATAGAAATATGGGATAAGGATAGTTATGAGCAGGCCATTGAGATTACCGATGAGGAATTTGAGGTCTTGGCTGAGGATGTAATGGGTGGTTTAGGTGAAAATATTCCCGATGTATCATAACCCTGTACTTCTGAAAGAATCTGTTGATGGCCTGGCCATCAAGCAAAACGGGGTTTATGTGGATGTAACCTACGGCGGAGGTGGGCATTCCAAAGAGATCTTGGAAAGGCTTGGCCCTGAAGGGAAATTGTTTGCATTTGATCAGGATGAAGAGGCCTTGGTGAATAAGATTGATGATGAAAGGCTGGTGTTGATCAATGAGAATTTCAGGTATATAAAACAGTTTTTAAAGTTCTATGGCATTCGGAAAGTAGATGGTATTCTAGCTGATTTTGGGGTTTCGTCACATCAGTTCGACAAGGCAGACCGAGGGTTTTCTACCCGGTTCGACGCTGATCTGGATATGCGAATGAGTCAAAAGGGACTTGTTTCGGCCTATGATGTGGTCAATGGTTATCAGTACGATGATTTAAGAAGGGTTTTGTTTCATTATGGTGATTTGCGAAATGCAAATGCCATGGCAAATAAGATCATAGAAAGCAGGGCAGAGGCACCCATAAAGACTTCGGCCCAATTAAAAGGGGTTTTGGGAAGGTTTTTGCCGAAACATAAGGAGCATAAGATACTGGCCCAGATCTATCAGGCGATTCGTATAGAAGTGAATCAGGAGATTGAGGTAATCAAGGAGTTCTTGGTGCAGGTACCCGAATTGTTGGTCCCGGGAGGAAGATTGAGTGTCATTAGTTATCATTCCCTCGAGGATCGCTTGGTGAAACGTTTTATAAGGGCAGGACTTTTCGAGGGTGAGCCGGAAAAGGATTTATATGGGAACATCGATGTTCCCTTGAAAAAAGTTGGAGCATTGATAGTGCCGTCGAAAGAAGAGATAGTAAAGAATAACAGGGCACGAAGTGCAAAATTAAGAATAGCGGAACGTATTTGAATACATAAATGAAAAAAGGGATTTTAGACGTACTCAGAGGTAAGTTTTTGGTAAGCGGTGACGCTCCTAAACATTGGTTGTTTATAATTTTTATTTCGTTTTTGGCTACGGTTATGATAGGAAGCTCCCATAGTGCCGATAGAAAAGTGCATCAAATAGCGGCTTTGAACGAGGAGGTAAAGGAGCTCAGGAGTGAATTCGTGGATCTGCGTTCGGATGTACAGCGTTTAAAGTTGGAATCCACAATCACGAAAATTGTTGAAAGTAAAGGGTTGTTTCCCTCGGAGACACCACCCAAAAAAATAAAGGTAAAATCAGTTAAGGAGTAATGGCAGTTACCGAAAAGAGCATATTGAACAGATTATACATTGTGGCGGGATTTCTTTTCCTGTTCGCATGTGCTGTGCTCTTTAAGTTGGTGAGTATTCAGCTGGTTCATGGCGATAAGTACAGGGACCTGGCGCATAAGCGCACCGAACGAATGTTTACGATTGCCCCGAACCGGGGTAACCTGTATTCCGACGATGGTAGTTTGTTGGCTACTTCAGTTTCGAAATACACCATACGCTTTGACGCGGTGACGGTTAGTGATGCTGATTTTAAGGCAAATGTGAAACCGCTTTCCGAAGCACTTGCAAAACTTACGGGAAAATCATCGTCCCATTACCAACAACTTTTACGTAAGGCCAAGGCCAATAAAAACAGGTATACCCTACTGGTGCGCAATCTGGATTATTCAGAATATATGGATGTGAAGGATTTTCCGTTGTTGCGCAAAGGACCTTATAAGGGAGGCTTGATCGTTGAACAAAAAACGGTTCGGGAACACCCTTTAGGAAAAATTGCTGAACGTAGTGTAGGTTATGAGCGCAAGGATGAAAACGGATATTATACCCGCGTAGGTCTTGAGGGGGCTTTTGGTCAATACCTAAGAGGGGTAGAGGGTAAGCGTTTAAAGCAAAAAATTGCCAAAGGTCAATGGAAGCCCATAGGTATGGACAATATCGTTGAGCCAAAAGATGGCTACGACGTTATTTCAACAATAGATATCAATATACAGGATATTGCCCATCATGCCTTGTTAAGGCAACTGGAACATTATAAGGCCGATCACGGCACCGTAATAGTCATGGAGACCGAAACAGGTGAGGTAAAGGCTATTTCCAATTTAGGTAGAACCCAGGAAGGCAGGTATTACGAGCGCCTGAACTACGCTATTGGTGAATCCCATGAACCAGGGTCTACATTTAAACTAATGAATTTGGTCGCGGCTTTGGACGATAAGGTCATCGATACCAGTTCGGTTGTTGATACTGAAAAGGGATATTGGAAAATTTATAATCATAGGGTTAAGGATTCCAAACATGGGGGTTATGGAAAAATTTCAATTGCCAAGGCTTTTGAGGTTTCTTCGAATACGGCCTTTGCGAAAACCATTCACAATGGATATAAGGAGAATCCTTCAAGATATGTAAATCATCTTCTTAATATGGGAATCGGGACCGAGTTGGGGCTGCCCATAAAAGGAGAGGGTAAGCCGGTATTGCGATCTCCGGGCGATAAGGGATGGTCGGGACTTTCATTGGCGCAAATGGCCTATGGTTATGAGATTTCAATGACACCCTTACAGGTCTTAACGTTTTATAATGCCATTGCCAATGATGGGGAAATGGTGAAGCCACGGTTGATCAAAGAGGTAAAGGAATGGGACAGGACGGTTGTGAAATTTGAGAAGGAAGTCATCAACCCTTCGATATGTTCGAAGGAAACAGTGGCCAAAGTGCAACAGTTGTTGAAGGATGTGGTTGAGAAAAAACACGGTACCGGGCATAGGTTGTATTCCCCGAATTTTTCAATGGCCGGAAAAACTGGTACTGCACAGAAGGATTATGTTTCAAAGGATCCAGACAAACTAAAGTATATTTCAACCTTTGCGGGGTATTTCCCGGCAGAGGAGCCTAAGTACTCCTGTATCGTAGTCATTCATGAGCCCGATAAAAGTGTGGGGTATTACGGGGCTGATGTTTCCGGTCCGGTTTTTAAATCCGTTGCACAAAAAGTATATGCCACCAATCCTTTGATCGATGAGGTGGAAATGATGAAGGGGGAGGATGAACAATTGGAGCAATCGTATCAGAAGTATTATGCCGAAGCCCAAAAAAAATACAAGAAAGTGCCTAACGTAAAAGGGATGAGTGGTATGGATGCCATCTCTATTCTTGAAAATCTTGGGATAACCGTGGAGGTTAAAGGCAATGGCAAGGTAAAGAAACAATCCATCTCCCAAGGGACGGATATTAGTAAAGTTGAAAAAATAATACTGGAACTTTCGTGAATTTATTAAAAGACATATTATTCGGGGTTAGCCTCTCGGCAGTTAGTGGTTCCACTAATACCATGGTCAATGCCATTACTTTCGATTCGCGAAAAGTGGGGTTGGATGATGTTTTTGTTGCGATAAAGGGAACATTGACAGATGGTCATAAATATATAGAAAAGGCTATTGATTCGGGGGCGGTATGCATTGTTTGCGAAACCATGCCCGAACAAATAGTGGATGGGGTGACCTATGTTGAGGTAGACAATGGAAACAAGGCGCTGGCCATAATGGCTTCCAATTATTATGGCAACCCATCGAAGAACTTGAAATTGGTGGGTATTACCGGAACCAATGGTAAAACGACCATTAGTAGTCTTTTGTATAGGTTGTTCAAAAAAACCGGTTTTAAGGTTGGATTGATATCTACCATAAAAATCATGGTCGATGATAAGGAATATGCGACAAGCCATACCACTCCGGATGCACTGGCCATCAATGAGCACTTGGCGCTTATGAGTGTCGAAGGTGTTGAGTTTTGTTTTATGGAGGTGAGTTCCCATGGGATCCATCAGAAAAGAACGGAAGGTTTGGTGTTTGAAGGTGCTATTTTCACCAATCTCACCCATGATCATTTGGATTACCATAAAACCTTTGCCGATTATCGAGATACTAAAAAGTCCTTGTTCGACAATTTGTCCAAGAAGGCGTTTGCATTGACCAATATCGACGATAAGAATGGGTCGGTAATGTTGCAGAATACCAAGGCCAGAAAATTTACCTATGCCTTAAAATCCTATGCGGATTATAGGGCACAGATTTTGGAAAGTCAATTCGATGGCCAACTGTTGAGGATAGATGAAGATCAGTTATGGACCAAACTTATCGGCAGTTTCAATGCCTATAACGTCTTGGCTATTTATGCCACGGCAGACCTATTGGGTCTTGAAAAATTGGAAACACTTCGTTTGTTGAGTGAATTGGATAATGTGGACGGCAGGTTCCAATATTTTATATCAAAGGAAAAAATTACGGCAATAGTGGATTATGCCCATACGCCGGACGCCTTAAAAAATGTGCTCGAGACAATTGACACATTGAGGACTGGAAATGAAAACGTCATCACCGTTGTGGGGTGTGGTGGCGACCGAGACAAGTCTAAGCGTCCGGTAATGGGCAAAATCGCTTCACAATTGAGTAGCAAAACCATTTTCACTTCGGACAACCCGAGATCGGAATCACCCACGTTGATCATAGAGGAAATGGAAGCTGGGGTAGAACCTCAGAATGTCAGGAAGATATTGTCCATAGAAAATCGTAAACAGGCCATTAAAACGGCATGTCAATTGGCGCTTCCCAAGGATATTATCCTAATCGCGGGGAAAGGGCATGAAACCTATCAGGAAACCAATGGGGAACGGATAGATTTTGATGATTTTAAAATAGTACGGGAAGTATTAAAGGCATTGGATAAATAATTGAATTAAGCATACCAGGAATGTTATACTATTTGTTTGACTACTTAGAAAAAGAATACCAGTTGCCAGGGGCAAGCCTATTTGGTTTTATTTCCTTTAGGGCGGTCATGGCCATTCTTTTTTCTTTGGTTATCGCCACTGTATACGGTAAAAAAGTGATTCTCATGTTGCAACGTAAGCAAATTGGGGAAAGTATACGGGATTTAGGATTGCAAGGTCAGGAACAAAAAGCAGGTACCCCGACGATGGGAGGTTTGATTATCATTATGGCGACTTTGATTCCGGTATTGTTGTTTGCCGATATCCTCAATGTTTATGTCATCCTTTTGATCGTGACTACCCTATGGATGGGGGTCATTGGTTTTATAGATGATTACATCAAAATATTTAAAAAAGACAAAAAAGGGCTCAAAGGAAAATTTAAGATTTTAGGTCAAGTGGTTTTGGGTCTGATTGTGGGTGCCACGCTGTATTTCCACCCTCAAGTAACCATGCGTGATCATGACAAAAGTATCATCACCAAGCAATATGAAGTAGAGCATATAAAAGGTATGGATATCAAATCAACAAAGACAACGGTTCCATTTATAAAGAACAATGAGTTCGATTATGGCAACCTTATCGCATGGGCCGGTGAGGGCGCAAAGGATTATGTTTGGTTGATTTTCATTCCTATGATCATTTTGATTGTCACTGCCGTTTCAAATGGGGCCAATCTTACCGATGGTATAGATGGCTTGGCAGCGGGTACATCGGCAATAATCGTTTTTACCCTAGGTATTTTTACTTGGGTGTCGGGTAATATCATTTTTTCGGACTACTTGGATATCATGTATATCACCGGCGTTGGTGAATTGTTGGTTTTTGTAACGGCATTTGTAGGGGCCTTGGTCGGTTTCCTCTGGTACAATGCCTTCCCTGCCACGGTATTTATGGGAGACACGGGAAGTTTGACAATTGGTGGGGTCATCGCTGTTATAGCGATAATCATACGTAAGGAATTGTTGATCCCTGTATTATGTGGAATATTCTTCGCAGAATCTATTTCCGTGATGTTACAGGTAGGATATTTTAAATACACCAAGAAAAAGTTGGGGGAAGGGAAGCGAATATTCTTGATGGCCCCACTACATCATCATTATCAGAAAAGGGGATACCATGAAAGTAAGATCGTTACCCGTTTCTGGATTGTAGGGATCATGCTTGCCATTATAACGGTTGTTACCCTAAAAATACGCTAAATGGCGCGTTTGGTAATCCTTGGTGGAGGGGAAAGTGGGGTAGGTACCGCTATTTTGGGATTAAGGAAAGGATATGAAGTCTTTGTTTCGGATAAAGGTGAAATAAAGCAAGAATATAAGAACGTTCTTGAACATTATGGGATTGATTGGGAAGAGAAAAAACATTCCAAGGAAAAAATATTGAATGCCGATGTGGTTATGAAAAGCCCAGGTATACCCGATACGGTTTCCTTGATTGTTGAACTGGTAGGTAAAGGCATACCTGTTGTTTCCGAGATTGAATTTGCATCACCATATACCGATGCGACGATCATCGGGATTACGGGGAGTAATGGGAAGACCACAACGACAATGCTCACCCACCATATTTTAAAGGGAGACGGTTTAAATGTTGGTATGGCGGGTAATATTGGCGATAGTTTTGCCAAGATGGTGGCTGAAAAGGCATGCGAGTGCTATGTTTTGGAAATAAGTAGTTTTCAGTTGGACGGCATCGTTGATTTTAAGCCACATATAGCCATTTTGACGAACATTACTCCTGATCATTTAGATCGCTACGATTATCAATTTGAGAATTATGTGGCTTCTAAATTCAGGATAGCAAAGAACCAGACGAATGAGGATTTTCTGATTTACGATGCCGATGATGAGGTAATCGTGTCTTGGCTGGCCAAGCACCCGGTCAAATCCATAGTAATGCCATTTTCTATTCAAAAGGAATTGGATCAAGGGGCATTTTTAAAGAACAATGAAATAGTGATTAAGATAAATAACGAGATAATAAAAATGAAAACGAGCACATTGGCACTGGAAGGAAAACACAATTTAAAGAATACCATGGCGGCTTCATTGGCGGCCAAACTTGTAGGGATACGAAAGCAGACCATACGGGATTGTGTAGCCAATTTCCAAGGAGCGGAACATCGATTGGAAAAGGTGCTGAAAATTCAGCATGTGCAGTACATCAATGACTCCAAGGCCACGAATGTAAACGCTACCTATTTTGCGTTGGATAGCATGAGTTCGCCAACGGTTTGGATAGTTGGAGGGGTTGACAAAGGGAACAATTACAAGGAGTTGATGCCCTTGGTAAGGGAAAAGGTGAAAGCCATTATTTGTTTGGGTTCCGATAATTCGAAGATTGTTGATGCATTTGGCAATGTCGTCGATTTATTGGTGGAAACCTACGCTATGGAAGAAGCAGTGAAGGTGGCGTATAAAATAGCAGAACGAGGCGATACTGTTTTATTGTCCCCGGCCTGTGCAAGTTTTGATTTGTTCAAAAATTACGAGGACAGGGGAAACCAGTTTAAGGAAGCGATTAAAAATTTATAAACGTGTTGGATTTTATTAAAAATATAGAAGGGGATAAAACCATTTGGGCCGTAGTGTCGCTTTTGGCCTTATTTTCATTTTTACCTGTCTATAGCGCCAGTAGTAATTTGGTGTATGTCGTTGGTAATGGTACCACTGGCGGACATTTGGTAAAACATGCTTTTCTATTGTTTTTAGGTTTTGGAATTATATATGGGGTACATAAAATTCCAGTCCATTTTTTTAAGGGCTTATCATTGATTGCTATGCCCATAGTTTTGGTATTGTTGATATTCACTTTGGCACAAGGAACCACAATCGATGGGGCCAATGCCAGTAGATGGATTCGTATACCCCTAGTGGGTATCACCTTTCAGACATCCAACTTGGCTGCTGTGGTCTTAATGATCTATGTAGCGCGGTACTTATCCAAGATCAAGGATAAGGTGGTGACCTTCCAAGAAAGTATTTTGCCGCTTTGGATTCCGGTATTCTTGGTTGTAGTACTTGTATTGCCTGCGAATTTTTCCACGGCTGCCATTATCTTTTCCATGGTGCTCCTGTTGTGTTTTTTAGGGGGATATCCCATAAAATATATACTGGGAATTGTGGGTGTGGGAATATTAAGCCTCACCCTGTTCATTTTAACGGCCAAGGCGGTGCCTGATTTGTTTCCCAATCGTGTTGATACCTGGATCAGTCGGATCGAGAGTTTTGCAAATCCGGAAGATACTGAGGCTGATTATCAAATTGAGAGGGCCAAGATTGCAATAGCCTCTGGGGGTGTAATTGGTAAAGGAGCGGGAAAAAGTGTCCAAAAAAACTTTTTACCCCAGAGTTCCTCAGATTTTATCTATGCAATAATCGTTGAGGAATACGGCTTGCTCGGTGGTTTTGTGCTCATGTTCTTCTATTTGCTGTTGTTGTTTCGCATCGTGGTGGTGGCCAACGGTAATCATTCGGTGTTTGGAAAATTACTGGTGCTGGGGGTAGGTTTGCCTATTGTCTTTCAGGCCATGATAAATATGGCCGTAGCGGTAGAGTTGTTTCCGGTTACCGGACAGACCTTGCCATTGATCAGTAGTGGGGGTACATCAAGTTGGATGACTTGTTTGGCCATAGGGATAGTGTTGAGTGCGAGCAGAAAGTATGAGGTTCAGGAAAATAAGAATGTTGATGAAGCGAATCCTTTGGAAATATTAAGCGGACAATTATAGAACTGGTTATATGGGTTCAACAGAACATAATGTGGTAAATGGGGATAACCCGGTTAAAGCGCTCAGGTTTATATTATCGGGCGGGGGAACTGGCGGACATATATATCCTGCAATCGCCATAGCGAATGAGTTGAAAAAAAGACACCCTAAGGCTGAGTTTCTGTTCGTTGGAGCCAAGGATAGGATGGAGATGGAGAAAGTGCCCCAGGCTGGGTACACCATTGAGGGATTATGGATTACTGGGTTGCAAAGGAAACTGACCCTTAAGAATTTAATGTTTCCGATAAAATTGATTAGTAGTTTGTTCAAAGCAGGTAAAATAGTCTCAAGATTCAAACCCGATGCCGTTGTTGGTACGGGAGGGTTTGCCAGTGGTCCCCTATTGAAGGTGGCTTCCGGTAGGGGAATACCTTGTGTTTTACAGGAACAAAACTCTTACGCAGGAATCACCAATAAATTATTGAAGGATAAGGTCGCTAAGATCTGTGTTGCCTATGATGGTATGGAAGCTTTTTTTCCATCGGAGAAAATTGTAAAAACAGGAAACCCCGTACGTGGGGACCTGGTAACGCTGGGTAAAGACAAAAAAGAGGCGTTGGATTTTTTCGGATTGGGGATGGGTAAACCCACCCTGTTGGTTTTGGGAGGAAGTCTTGGAGCTAGGAGAATCAATCAACTGATTGCGCAAAAGTTGGACTATTTCAAAGGACTGGGTGTGCAGGTGATATGGCAATGTGGTAAACTCTATTTTGAAGAATATAAAAAGTTCAACGCGGAAGATGTTAAGGTTGTTGATTTCCTGAATAGAATGGATTATGCCTATACGGTAGGTGATTTTATTATATCAAGGGCAGGGGCAAGTTCGGTATCCGAACTATGTATTGTAGGTAAACCGGTGGTTTTTATTCCTTCGCCCAATGTTGCCGAGGATCATCAAACAAAAAATGCCATGGCCTTGGTTCGTGAAAATGCCGCTATAATGGTCGGGGAGAAAGAGTTGGACGCAAACTTTGATGAGGTTTTTCAGGAAATGTTCCAGTCAAAGGAAAAACAAGTACAATTGGGGGATAACATAAGGAAATTGGCCATGCCCAATGCAACGGCCGCCATAGTTGATGAAATTGAAAAATTGATAAGGGACTAAATGACTATAAAGGATATACATAACGTTTATTTTATTGGGGTGGGAGGCATTGGTATGTCTGCCCTGGCACGTTATTTTATGTTCATTAAGAAGCGTGTTGCGGGGTACGATAAGACCAAGACCCCTCTCACCGAGGCACTTTCCGAAATGGGAATCCATATTCATTATAACGATGATATCGCTTCCGTTAATAAGAGGTATATGGACCCTAGTAACACCTTGATTGTCTATACACCTGCCGTTCCGGATAGTCATACCGAATACCAGTATTTTTTACAGCATGGATTTACCGTGAAGAAGCGGTCCGAAGTACTGGGTATCATTACCAAGGACACCTTCTGTTTTGCTGTTGCGGGTACGCATGGTAAAACGACAACTTCAAGTATCTTGGCGCATTTGCTCAATGAGGTTGGAACTTCGTTTACCGCTTTTTTGGGTGGTATTTCAGAAGATTTTGATAGTAACTTCCTGTTTAAGGGGACTGAATATTCCGTAGTGGAAGCTGATGAATACGATCGTTCGTTTTTGCAGTTGCAGCCCAATGTTGCATGTATTACCTCAATGGATGCCGATCACTTGGATATTTATGGCAGCAATGACGAACTAATAAGGTCTTTCGGGGAATTTGCCGATAAATTGGAATCCGGTGGAAAGCTTTATGTACGTAACGGTTTACCCTTACAGGGCATTACCTATGGTATTGAAGATGACTCGGATTTTTGTATAAGAAACCTTAGGGTTCAGGAGGGAGCCTATATTTTTGATTTGGTTACTCCGGAATTGACATTGACAGGAGTGAAGTTCAATAAACCAGGAAGACATAACCTGCTTAATGGCTTGGTTGCATTTGCAATGGCTACGGAGACAGGTGTTTCGCCAAGGCTTTTGGCAAATGCCTTACAGTCATTTAAGGGGGTGCAACGGAGGTTCTCTTATAAAATCAAGGAAGATGGTTTTGTGTTCATCGATGATTATGCCCATCATCCTACAGAGATAAATGCGGTTTTTCATGCGATTTCAGAGATGCATCCCGATAAAAAGGTTTTGGCTGTTTTTCAACCACACCTGTTTTCAAGGACAAAGGATTTTGCGGATGATTTCGCAAAGAGTTTATCGCAATTCAACAGTATCGTGTTATTGGATATTTATCCGGCACGGGAAGAACCTATAGAAGGGGTCACTTCTTCATGGTTGCTCAATATGATAGATAACCCCATGAAGAAATTAGTGGAGAAATCAAAACTTATCGATGAAATAAAATTACAGAACCCTGAGGTTTTGGTGACTATGGGGGCAGGGGACATTGGATTGGAAGTTTCGAAAATCAAAAAGGAATTGGAATATGCGGGTTAATTGGAACTACATAAAGTTTATAGCTCTTTTGGTGGTAATCACTGGGCTTTACGCATTTTCGAATCACAGAAGTGGTCAGAAAACAGTGAATGATTTTAATATAGAATTCGTCGGTGACCATAATCTATATATCACTCAGGCCATGGTTAATAAATTGTTAATACAAAAATTTGGTCCCCTTGTAAATGAGTCTAAAGAAAAATTAGATTTGAATACTATGGAGAAGGTCGTTGAGGCCAATGAAATGGTTAAAAGTGCCCAAGTTTATCTTGCTGTAAATGGGGGACTTACGACGAAAATCGTACAGCGCAAGCCAATCGGAAGAATTGAAGGGGAATCGAAGTTTTATCTGGATGATGACGGAAATCGTATGCCATTATCCACGAGTCATTCTGCGAGGGTCCCAATTATTACCGGAAAGGTAACGGGAAAAAGCCTCGAGGATGTTTATGAAATTTTGAAATATATAAATAAAGATGATTTTTTAAGAAAAAATGTAATAGGCATTCATATAGCGAGTGAAGCGAAGTATCAATTGAGGTTTAGAATGGAGCAGTTCGTAGTGAACTTGGGTGGCGTAGATAATCTGGAGGAAAAATTCAACAACTTTAAGGCATTTTATACGAAGGCGAACAAGGATGAGACCTTGGAACAATATAACATTGTAAGTCTGGAGTTTAACAATCAAGTAGTGTGCACCAAAATATAATTAAAAAATGGAACAGGGTAAATATTCAGTTGGTTTAGATATCGGAACTACAAAAATTGTTGCCATAATCGGTAAGGAAAACGAATATGGGAAGATTGAAATACTGGGTATCGGTAGGTCAAAGAGTTTGGGCGTGCACCGGGGTGTGGTCAATAATATCACACAAACCATAAAATCCATACAACAGGCCGTTGAACAGGCTGAGATCAATTCGGGATTGAAAATTGGTTCCGTAGTGGTCGGTATTGCTGGTCAGCATATCAGAAGCTTACAGCATAGTGACTATATCACAAGGGCCGATTCTGAGGAGGTGATCAATGAGGATGATTTGGATAGACTTTGTAATCAGGTGTATAAATTGGTAATGCTTCCCGGGGAGGAAATAATTCATGTATTGCCACAGGAATATAAAGTTGACGGTCAGGCCGAGATCAAAGAACCGATTGGGATGTATGGTGGCCGGTTGGAAGCCAATTTCCATGTCGTTGTAGGACAGGTTTCGTCCATAAAGAATGTAGGCAGATGTATTAAGAGTGCGGGCTTGGACCTAGGTATGATTACCTTGGAGCCATTGGCCTCATCGGATGCGGTTTTAAGTCAGGAAGAAAAAGAAGCCGGTGTTGCCTTGATCGATATAGGCGGTGGCACTACTGATTTGGCGATTTTTAAAGATGGTATTATCAGACATACAGCGGTAATTCCGTTTGGTGGGGGTGTGATTACCGAAGATATTAAAGAAGGTTGTTCGATCATAGAAAAGCAGGCCGAGTTATTGAAAATCAAATTTGGATCGGCGTGGCCAGGGGAAAATAAGGACAATGAGATTGTCTCAATTCCTGGATTAAGAGGTCGTGAACCCAAGGAAATAACACTCAAAAACCTTTCGAAGATCATTCACGCCAGGGTTGTGGAGATTATCGAACAGGTGTATGTTGAGATAAAGAATTATGGTCACGAAGAACAAAAGAAAAAATTGATTGCCGGTATTGTCCTCACAGGTGGGGGTAGTCAATTAAACCACCTTAAACAATTGGTGGAATATATCACCGGTATGGATACAAGAATAGGGTATCCCAATGAACACTTGGCCGGGGATACGGATGAAGAGGTGGCTAGCCCATTATATGCGACGGCTGTAGGATTGCTTATGAATGCTGTGAAGAATGATGTGAAGATAATGGTGTCCCACCAAACGGAAGAAGAGGAAGAAATGGTATTGGCCGATCATGATGAGGAAAACGCCAATTCCAAGAGACAATCAAGGGAACGAAAATCCGTATTTGATAAATGGTCTGAAAAATTGAAGGATTTCTTGGACAATGCCGAATAAGGATTAGAAACTATAAACACGTATAAAAAAAACCAGTAATATAAACAGTATGAGCAAGAACACTGAAATGGATAGTATCGCTTTTGATTTACCCAAGAACCAAAGCAATGTAATTAAGGTCATTGGCGTTGGCGGTGGAGGTAGCAATGCCATTAACCACATGTTCCAGGCAGGGATAAACGGAGTGGATTTCGTCATCTGCAATACCGATTCCCAAGCTTTGGACAATAGTCCGGTTCCCAACAAAATACAATTAGGGGTATCCTTGACCGAAGGGTTGGGTGCGGGTGCAAATCCCGAAGTTGGTGAACAGGCTGCCATAGAAAGCATGGAGGATATTAAAGCCATGTTGGATACGACCACTAAAATGATATTCATAACTGCTGGTATGGGCGGGGGAACAGGTACTGGTGCTGCCCCTGTTATTGCCAAGCAAGCTAAGGAAATGGATGTTCTTACTGTGGGTATCGTAACCATGCCTTTTCTATTTGAAGGAAAGATGCGCTGTGATCAAGCCCAGAAGGGTATTGAGAAATTACGTGCCAATGTTGACTCGCTCATCGTCATCAATAATAACAAATTAAGGGAAGTATACGGAAATTTAGGTTTTAAGGCTGGTTTCTCAAAAGCAGATGAAGTATTGGCAACCGCCGCAAGGGGTATAGCCGAGGTCATCACCCACCATTATACACAAAATATCGATTTACGTGATGCCAAAACCGTGCTTTCAAATAGTGGTACGGCAATTATGGGTTCTGCCATGGCTTCAGGTTCTTCAAGGGCCAATGAGGCTATAATGAAGGCTCTGGATTCGCCTTTATTGAATGATAATAAAATTTCCGGGGCAAAGAATGTTTTACTGTTGATCGTTTCTGGGGCACAGGAGATTACTATAGATGAAATTGGTGAGATCAATGATCACATTCAAGGTGAAGCCGGTCATGGTGCGAACATCATCATGGGTGTTGGTGAGGATGATTCCTTAGGGGAAGCCATCGCGGTTACTGTTATTGCCACGGGTTTTAATATCGATCAACAAGATGATATTGTAAATACGGAATCAAAAAAAATCATCCATACGTTGGAAGATGAACAAAAGGCAGTACAGAATCTGACACCTCAGAACATTGTTCACCAATTGGTCGAGGATCAAGAGGAGGAAGTTGTCCAACCGAAAGCTAAATTCGAATTTGAGGAAGGTGATGGTTTGGATTTGATTCCAACTACGAATTATATCAGGAATTTCAATGTTTTCTATGAGGAAGTCGTTGCGAAAAATGTTTCGGAGGATGATTTTGTCATCTTTGAGGCCAAGGATACGATCAATGACATTGAAGTAGTGGAGCCTGAAGTTGTTTCAACCAAAAAGGAAGAAGATCAGTTTGCCATTAGTTTTGATATGCCCTTGAACGATACAAAGAATGAAGAGGAAAACGCCAATGTCATTACCTTTAATTTGGATGATGAAGTAAAGGACATGGATGTTAATGGTCATGTAGAGGTTATTCCTGTTTTAGAATACAGTAAGGAAGGTGAGACTCGTTATAGTCTTGATGACTATATGGAGTTGGAAAATCAATTGACAGGTGCCAAATCAAAGGCAGAGGAGTTCGAGCCTAAAATTATCGAGGATGAGTTGGTCTTTCAAAAGAGAACCATAAAAACCGCTCCACAGCAGGTTGAGGAAACAGATCCTATGGATAGTCCAATTGAGGAATTGTTAAAGCAACGTGCCGATGAGCGCAGAAGAAAATTAAAGGATTTCAACTACAAATTCCAAAACAATCTGAGTAATATCGATGAGATTGAAAAGGAGCCTGCTTACAAGCGTCAAGGTGTTAGTTTAAATGATAAACCCATTCAGAATAAAGTTTCAAGAACAACTTTGAGCGAGGATAGCAATGAAGACATCCAATTGCGTTCCAATAACTCATTTTTGCACGATAACGTGGATTAACCACATGTTGAACAGCCTGCTTTAAACCCGAAACTTCTCCAATTTTCGGGTTTATTTTTTTATCTTCGTAGGCTCAAAATGTATACGTTATGAGTTTACAAAAACAGGTAATGGAAAAGATGAAAACTGCAATGAAAGCTAAGGATACTGTAGCCTTGGAATCGTTGCGGGCGATAAAATCCGCTTTGCTTTTGGCGCAGACCAGTGGGGCAAGTGGTGAATTATCTGAAGCCGATGAAACCAAATTGGTCCAAAAGTTGGTAAAACAAAGAAAGGATAGTGCGGCTATTTATACCGAACAGGGTAGGGAGGACCTTGCTGCCCCGGAATTGGAACAAGCGGCTGTTATAGAACAATTTTTACCCGAACAATTGACCGAAGAGGAAATTGAGAAAGTGGTGGTGCAGACCATTGATGCCGTTGGGGCAGAAGGTATGAAGGATATGGGTAAGGTAATGGGGATGGTGTCAAAGGAATTGGCCGGACAAGCAGATGGAAAAACCATTTCCACTATTGTAAAAAATAAACTATCTTAGCGCGCTCTTAACCGAGTGTTGAATAATTAATGGCTCCGTGGCGCAACTGAATAGCGCATCAGATTTCGGCTCTGAGGGTTGGGGGTTTGAATCCCTCCGGGGTCACTAATAAGTCGAAAAGCAAGCAATTTTATATTGCTTGCTTTTTTGATTTTGGGTCTTTGTAATATTATAAAATTTGGGGTTTTAAAGAGAAGGTCCCGGTCAATTCCTTTAAGCGGTATCCCTGCTTTATTTTTTACCCAATATCGAATTCATGATCATCGGTGCGTGTATTCTTGAATTTTCGATAAACCACTTATGGGTTTCCATGCCGCCGCAAATAACACCCGCGAGATAAAGACCTTTTACATTGGTTTCCATAGTCTCTTTATCGTATTGTGGTAATTTTTTTTCATCATTCGAAAGTTGAACACCTAATTTTTCAAGAAAGTCAAAATTAGGCTGGTAACCCGTCAGGGCTAGGACAAAATCGTTTTCCAATTCAATAGTGCCTTCTGGTGTGTCCACCAATATCCTATCAGGATGGATTTCTTTAATGTTCGAGTTGAAATAAGCCTTGATGCTACCCTCTTCGATCCTATTGATAATATCGGGCCGGACCCAATATTTAACGCGTTGACCAACCTCGGGCTCGCGAATGATCAAGGTGACTTCCGCTCCTTTTCGATAGCACTCCAAAGCGGCATCCACAGCGGAATTACTTGCGCCTATGACCGCCAATTTTTGACTGGCATAGAAATGGGGGTCTTTGTAATAATGGGAGACCTTGTCCAGATCCTCCCCAGGAATGTCAAGTAAATTGGGAATGTCATAGAATCCTGTGGCAATAATGGTGTACGATGCGCTATACGATTGTTTATTGGTTTTGATCTCAAATCCGGAAGCTACTTTTTTGACATTTTCAACCGTTTCAAAAAGGTTTATTCTTAAGGCATTATTGGTAACGATCCTTCGGTAGTATTCCAGGGCTTCGTTTCTCTTGGGTTTGGCCTCGTTGCTTATAAACGGAATATTATCGATCTCCAATAAATCGGAGGAGGAAAAGAATTGCATATTAACGGGATAGTTGAAAAGGGAATTGACAATAGGTCCCTTTTCTATGATCACATAACTAAGTCCGTTTTTCTGTGCTTCCAATCCGCATGCGATGCCAATAGGGCCACCTCCTACGATTACAATATCAAAATAATCCATTAGCCTACAATTTCCTTTAGTTCGTGTATCGTCTGTGTTGGGTTGTCACTTTTAAAAACAAAACTACCAGCGACCAAAACATCGGCTCCGGCATTAACCAAGGCCTTGGCGTTTTTAGAGGTGACCCCTCCATCGATCTCGATGAGGGTCTTTGCCCTTTTGCCATGGATCATAGCTTTGAGCGTTCTGGTTTTTTCGTAAGTGTTCTCAATGAATGATTGTCCGCCAAAACCGGGGTTCACACTCATGATACAGACGAGGTCAATATCTTTGATCGTATCTTCCAAGAGGCTGATGTTCGTATGTGGGTTTATGGCAACTCCGGCCATCATCCCTTCAGCCTTTATGGCCTGAATGGTGCGGTGAAGGTGGTTACAGGCCTCGTAATGCACCGTTAATACACTTGCTCCCAGATGGGCAAAGGTCTTTATGTATCTATCGGGATCAACAATCATCAAATGCACGTCCAATGGTTTTGTGGCATGCTTTTGAATGGCTTTCAATACGGGCATTCCGTATGAAATATTCGGAACGAAAACACCGTCCATAATATCAATATGGTGCCAATCGGCTTCGCTATTGTTCACCATCTCAACATCCCGTTGCAAGTTGCCAAAATCAGCAGCGAGGAGGGAAGGCGCTATTTTAATGTTATTTATCATGCTATTCCTGGAATTTTATGTAAAAGTAATGATTTGCTATCGTTTTTAATGTCTTGGATTTCTTCAAAAACCAGGTTTGAATATTTTTCAAAAAACAGTTATCAAAAGTATTGGAGAAGTATTTATTGGAGCCAATTTTGATAAAATCGAAATCTTAAAGATGTTTTAAACCCTCGTATACGGCAATACTTACGGCATTGGCCAAATTTAGGCTTCGAATATGCGGACTGTAGAGTGGTATTTTGTAGAGTTTGTCGGGATTGCGTTGGGTAATGGTCTCTGGTAGTCCCACCGATTCCTTGCCAAATACAAGAAACATATCATTTTCAAAGTCGATTGACCAATGGTCCTTTTTTCCATGGCTCGAAAAGTACACTAGATTCTTATCCTCATGTTTTGCGTAAAAATCCGCTAAGTTTTCATAGATGAATAGGGAGATATGGGGCCAATAATCCAGGCCGGCACGTTTTAGGCGCTTATCGTTTATTTCAAAGCCAAAGGGCTTTACGAGATGTAGGTTGGAGCCGGAAGCCAGGGCAAGACGACCAATATTGCCTGTGTTGTTAGGGATTTCCGGTTCAATGAGGACGATGTTCAAAGGCATTTATTGTCGAATTGAATGTAAATAAAATTGTTCCACTTTTTCACGGGCCCAAGGTGTTTTTCTCAAAAAACGCAATGATGAATTAATGGAAGGATTGTTTTTGAAGCAGTTGATGTTGATCTGATTGGCCAATTCTTCCCAAGTATATTTTTGGGTAAGATACTCCAAAATGTCCGCTAGTTTTACGCCGTGTAACGGGTTATTGGGTTGTGTGTTCTCCATAGTATCAAAACTTGTGACAAATGTAGTTGTTTGTTCTGCATTATAAAACCAAACAGGCAACAGGTCTTTGTAAGCCTGTTGCCTGTTTGTAGCTTAACATGGATATGTGTTATTTTTTAAGTATCCTGTCCATGACGGTGTCCTTATCCAGTTTTTTGGTACAGAAGAACCAATCCTTACAATCGATGTCCCCGTCGTCCATCCTATCTTTTGCCGTTCCACAGGAACCAGCAGGGCCAATGATTACGTCATCTCCGGGATACCAGTCTGCAGGAGTGGCAATATCGAATTCATCGGCAGCCTGAAGGGCGATGATTACCCTGTAAAGTTCATCAAAATTCCTTCCCAAACTCAATGGGTAATAGATGATGGTTCTGATAATTCCTTTGGGGTCAATAAAAAATACGGCCCGTACGGCTTTGGTGGAATCTTCATTGGGTTGTATCATGCCGTATTTTTTTGGCAACTTCCATGGTAATGTCCTCGATCAAGGGGAAGTTTACTTCGACATTCTTCATGCCTTTATATTCTATTTTTTCCTTAATGGTTCTTAACCATGCGATGTGGCTATAGAGGCCATCGATTGAAAGGCCTACCAGTTTACAGTTTGCTTTGTTGAATTTTTCCTCCATAGTAGCGAATGTCATAAACTCTGACGTGCATACGGGAGTGAAGTCGGCAGGGTGGCTGAATAAAATGACCCAACTGTCTTTATAATCTGTGGGAAAGTTAATGTCTCCTTGTGTGGTTACAGCTTTGAATGCTGGGGCGGGATCGCCAATTCTTGGCATACTGATTGCCTGTTCCAATTGTTCTTCCATGGTTTTGTTTTTATTTTATAGATAACTTGATTTTGTTCTCTACAAGATACTTTGGAAGGAGGGTGGATATAAGCCACAATTGTTACATATACAGTATTTTATAAATTCATTAACAATGAAATATAGGGTGTGGATACCGGTAGGATAAGTTCGTTTGGAACCAATCCCTAAAGTTGTTTGAGCATTGGAAATAGAAAGAATAAAAGATCCCGCAGTTCGTGTGCTGTTTATTTTTTACATCGCCTCAAATGCATAGCATTTATGAATACCGTTAAAAAACTACAGACATGCCGATGAATAAAAAACGACCAGGGTCGAAAAACTAAGGTATGGTATACCTTGGTTTAGAGGAGCCAGCCCCAGCTAGGCTACGTTGTTGGGACCCATATTTAGAAAGCAAGTAAATAAACCCCCTGGCCACACCGTTCAGGCCGATTTCACTTGGGGGAAATGCGCTATGGACGGCTTCCTCCGTCCAATGTGGAAACCACTTGAATAAAATGAAAAAATAATTTGAATATAAGTTTTACCCGTATTCCCAATAATAAAGACGAACGATTAAAAAAACAATAATTAAGGATGAGCCGCATTTAGGACTCAGTACAGGGATGTGATAAATTCCTTATAGATTGACAAAATCTTTGTATAAACACAACAATTGCCGTTGATCTTTCTTTTGACAACCCTAGGGTTGGTTTTTGAAAAGGTATAAAATGAAAAACTCCGGTAATCAGCCGGAGTTTATTCATCAATCAAAAAACGAACAGTCATGATAAACTGTTGTTATCTATAAAATTACAATATATATGCCAAATTTCCAATTTAAGGAGAATTTAACGTTATTGATATTGCAATTAACCTATCCTAGATAGGTCTTCAAAATTTTACTTCTTGAAGTGTGTTTTAGGCGTCGAATCGCTTTTTCCTTGATTTGACGAACCCGTTCCCTTGTAAGGTCGAATGTTTCACCGATTTCCTCCAAGGTCATCGAATGTTGTCCGGCCAAACCAAAGTATAGACGAATAACATCGGCTTCCCTAGGTGTCAAGGTTTCCAAAGCGCGTTCAATTTCAGTACGCAATGATTCATGCAATAATTCCCTATCTGGATTGGGGGATTCACCACTTCGAAGTACATCGTATAGGTTAGAGTCCTCACCGGCAATCAAGGGAGCATCCATAGATACGTGACGGCCTGAGTTTTTCAAGGATTGTTTTACATCCTCAACGGTCATGTCCAATTCCTTGGCGATTTCCTCGGCAGAAGGCATTCTTTCATGCGCTTGCTCTAAAAAGGCAAAGGTTTTGTTGATCTTATTGATCGATCCAATCTTGTTCAAGGGCAAACGAACGATACGTGATTGTTCGGCCAATGCTTGTAATATGGATTGACGAATCCACCATACGGCGTATGAGATAAATTTAAATCCACGGGTTTCGTCGAATCGCTGTGCTGCTTTAATCAATCCCAAGTTTCCTTCATTGATCAAATCAGGTAGAGTAAGTCCCTGGTTTTGGTACTGTTTGGCGACTGATACTACGAATCGAAGATTGGCCTTTGTAAGTTTTTCAAGAGCGATCTGGTCGCCTGCCTTGATTCGTTGTGCCAATTCTACTTCTTCATCTGCGGTAATCAAATCCACTTTGCCAATTTCTTGCAAGTACTTGTCCAAAGATGCGGTTTCCCTATTGGTAACCTGTTTTGTAATCTTAAGCTGTCTCATCTACTATATTTAAGTTCACTTTGCATAGACTGCATATATTTATACGTAGAAAAGGATCAAATGTTACAAACGGGGTTAATTATTTTTCGACTATCCATAAAAAAAGCCCTGACGATGCTGTCAGGGCTTGAATATTTAATCAAAAAGGGTGTTTTTCAACTAATCCCTTCTTGGTTTGCGATCACGGTTATCTCTTCCGCCTCCACGTCGATCATCCCTTCCACGTCCACGATCTTTATCGTTTCTTGGTGGTCTTTCGACATAACCTTCTGGTTTTGGTAAAAGAGCCTTTCTAGAAACCTTGTCTTTACGGGTCCTTGGATCAACACCTAAGTATTTCACGTCAAATACATCGCCCATGTTAACGACATCGCTAACATTTTCGGTGCGTTCCCAAGCCAATTCGGATACATGCAATAATACTTCATTTCCTGGAGCTTCGGCATATTCTACCACAGCGCCAAAATCCAACATCTTGATGACCTTGACTTCATAAACACTTCCTACTTGAGGTTTGAACATCAACGAATCGATTTTTGCCAATACGGCATCGATACCATTTTGGTCTGTACCTAAGATTTCAACAATACCTTCCTCAGTTACGGGATCTTCATTGATAACAATGGTAGTTCCTGTTTCTTTTTGAAGTTCTTGGATAACTTTGCCTCCTGGGCCAATTAGTGCACCAATAAATTCATTAGGAATCGTACGGGTAACCATTTTCGGTGAATGTGGTTTCACATCAGCAGCCGGAGCAGGAATCGTATCAGTCAACTTCTTAAGAATGTGTAGACGACCTTCCCTAGCTTGTTGCAATGCATTCACTAAGATTTCGTATGACAATCCTTTTACTTTAATATCCATTTGACAGGCAGTAATACCATCTGCAGTACCGGTTACTTTAAAGTCCATATCACCCAAGTGATCTTCATCACCTAAGATATCTGAAAGTACGGCATATTCCCCTGTTTCGCTATTGGAAATCAATCCCATTGCAATACCGGAAACGGGTTTTTTCATTTGTACACCTGCATCCATCAAAGCCATGGTGCCTGCGCAAACCGTTGCCATTGAGGAGGAACCATTGGATTCCAATACTTCAGAAACTACTCTGACCGTATAAGGACAATCCGCAGGAATCATTCCTTTCAAGGCACGTTGTGCCAAGTTACCGTGACCGACTTCCCTACGTGACGTTCCACGAATAGGTCGTGCTTCCCCAGTACAAAAAGGAGGGAAGTTATAGTGTAAATAGAAATTCTCTTCACCTTCGTAAGAAGGCATGTCAATTTTATTAGCATCTCTAGAGGTACCTAGGGTAACAGTAGCCAACGCTTGGGTTTCACCACGGGTGAAAATTGAAGAACCATGCGTAGAAGGTAGGTAATCAACTTCACACCAAATAGGTCTGATCTCGTTGGTTTTCCTTCCGTCCAAACGTAAACCTTCCTTAAGGGTAAGGTCACGTACGGCGGCTTTTTCCGCTTTATTGTAATATTTGGAGATCAAATCCCCAAATTCCGCTATATCCTCTTCAGAAAAGGATGCTTTGATTTCTTCTTTGATCTCTGCAAATGAAGCACTTCTTTCGTGCTTGGATGAACCGGCCTTGGCAATTGCGTAAACCTTATCATAAGCTAGATCATGAATTTTTTTGGCTAATTCCTCATCTTCCCTTTCCGCTTCATATTCGCGAACTTCCTTTTTACCGAAAGCTTCGGCCAAACGTAATTGGGCGGCACATTGTGCCTTAATGGCTTCATGTGCGAATTTGATGGCATCGGCCATTTCTTCTTCTGAGATTTCGTCCATCTCACCTTCAACCATCATTACGGAATCAGCTGAGGCACCAATCATCATATCAATGTCGGACTCCTGTAATTGCGCTCTTGTTGGGTTAATGACAAACTCTCCGTTGATACGGCCAACCCTTGCTTCTGAAATGGCACATTCAAAAGGGAAATCGGATAATTGAATGGCGGCAGATGCGGCCAAACCAGCCATGGCATCAGGCATAACCTCTTCATCATTCGACATTAATTGAATCATCACCTGGGTTTCAGAATGATAATCCTTAGGGAATAGTGGTCGCAATACACGATCTACCAGTCTCATGGTCAATACTTCACCATCACTAGGTCTTGCTTCTCTTTTGAAGAATCCACCAGGGTAACGACCAGCGGCGGCAAATTTTTCTCGATAATCTACTGTTAAGGGTAAGAAATCAACATCAGATTGTTTGTAATTGGAAACGACTGTACATAATAACATACATTTTCCTGACTGAACAACAACAGAACCGTGGGCCTGTTTTGCCAATTTTCCGGTTTCGATGGAAATTTCCCTACCGTCACCAAGGTCAATGACCTCTTTAAATACTTTTGGAATCATAAATACGATTTAAAACCTGATTTTTTCAGGTTTGTTAAACAATGGTCTATCCGCCATTCTTACTGGTCGGATGTTGTTGTGTTGTTGTGTGTTGACCAATGAAAAACTGAGTGCAGCTTTTTGAATTTGTCCTTTTTTGAATCCTGGACTTAGGAGTGTATAAAAAAGGGGAAGCCTAGCTTCCCCTTTTAAGTTCTATTTTCTAATACCTAATTCTTTGATAAGCTCACGATATTTTACAATATCTTTCTTTTTCAAGTAATCCAGTAGACTTCTTCTTTTACCTACCAGTCTTACCAATGAACGTTCGGTGTTATAATCTTTGTGGTTTCTTTTAAGGTGACCGGTCAAATGATTGATACGATGTGTGAATAAAGCAACTTGACCTTCCGTAGAACCTGTGTTCTCTTCTTTACCGCCGTGTTTTTTGAATATCTCGGCCTTAATCTCTTTTGTTAGATACATTCCAATATTATTTTAAATGATTTTTATGTATATGATTGATTTTCAATCAGGGCGCAAAGATACTAATAATTTTGGTTTCAAGACGCATAGTGTTTTTTATTTGCGAACCGGATTATTCTGGATCAAATCAATATAAAGGTTTATTTTTTTCTTTAAATCCCTTCTATGTGTTATGAAATCCAAAAATCCATGTTCCTGGACAAATTCCGCAGTTTGGAAATCTTCGGGCAGATCTTTGCCCGTTGCTTCTTTTACTACACGAGGTCCTGCAAATCCAATCAATGCACCAGGTTCGGAAATGTTTATATCGCCCAACATCGCATAGGATGCCGTAGTGCCTCCCGTTGTAGGGTCTGTACACAATGAGATATAAGGTAAATTGGCCTCAGCCAACTGCGCTATTTTTGCAGAAGTCTTGGCCATTTGCATTAAAGATAAAGCAGCTTCCATCATTCGGGCTCCCCCAGATTTTGAAATCATGACAAAAGGCACTTTCTTTTTAATGGCATAATCTATACCTCTTGATATTTTCTCACCTACAACGCTACCCATCGAACCCCCGATAAAATTAAAATCCATACAGCAGATGACGACATCCTTTCCCAAGGATTTGCCAAAGCCCGTGCGTACGGCATCTTTAAGTCCGGTTTTCTTTTGTGCAGCCTTTAATCGATCCGTATACTTTTTTGTATCGGTGAATTTAAGGGGGTCTTTTGAGTGCAACTTGGCATCCAATTCGGTAAACTTGTTGTCGTCAAAAAGAATCTCGAAATATTCTTTGCTGCCAATTCGAACATGATAATCATCTTCAGGGCTAACATAGAAATTTTTGGCCAATTCCTCGGATTCAACGATCTTACCTGTTGGGGACTTGTACCACAAGCCCTTTGGGGTGTCTTTTTTTTCCTCAGTGGCTGTTTGTATTCCTTTTTCCTTTCTTTTGAACCACAACGACATATCTTCCATATTGGGTTTAACTACTTTTATAAAGTATTTACATTGTTAAGGTCTTCAAATGCTTTTTTCAAACGGTCGATAAAGGTCTTTTCCCCTGCGCGTAACCATACCCTTGGGTCGTAATATTTTTTGTTGGGCTCATCTTGGCCATTAGGATTGCCAATCTGTGATTGTAGAAAATCCTTGTTGTCCTGAACATAATCCCTAACACCGGCTAAGAAGGCATATTGTAAATCGGTATCGATATTCATCTTAATAACACCGTAACCAATGGCTTCCCTAATTTCCTCTACTGTAGACCCAGAACCTCCGTGGAATACAAAGTCGATATGATTGTCTTCGACACCATATTTTTTAGTGATGTACTCTTGGGAATTCTTAAGGATTTTCGGGGTTAATTTTACGTTGCCAGGCTTGTATACACCATGTACGTTACCAAAAGCAGCTGCAATGGTAAATCTAGGACTTACTTTTGAAAGCTCTTCGTAAGCGTATGCTACTTCTTCTGGTTGGGTGTATAATTTGGAATCATCAACATCGGAATTGTCAACACCATCTTCCTCACCACCTGTAATACCCAATTCTATTTCCAAGGTCATGCCCATCTTGCTCATTCGCTCAAGATATCCTTTGCACAATTCGATATTCTCCTCGATTGGCTCTTCGGAAAGGTCGATCATATGGGAGCTGAACAATGGTTTACCAGTTTCTGCGAAGTGTTTTTCACTGGCATCCAACATACCATCGATCCAAGGCAATAATTTTTTTGCACAGTGGTCTGTATGAAGAATAACAGTTGCCCCGTAGGCTTCTGCCATTTGATGTACGTGCTTGGCTCCGGCAACGGCACCAAGAACTGCAGCGCGTTGATTTTCGTTGGACAACCCTTTACCGGCGTTGAATTGAGCACCGCCATTTGAAAATTGTAAGATTACGGGAGAGTTTAAGGTAGCAGCGGTTTCAAGAACACCATTGATGGTGTCAGAACCAATAACGTTTACTCCTGGAAGAGCAAATCCTTTATCCTTTGCATATTTGAAAATCTCCTGAACTTGATCCCCAGTGGCTACACCAGGTTTAATATTATGGCCCATAATTGTTTGGCTTTAAATTTATTAAAAAAGTGAAGCACAAAAGTAAGAAATAATTAAGTTTAAAAGGGGTAGTTTATACCTATTTGTAGTACCGAATTTGCAAAATTATAGTCCCTGAACCATCTTTTCGAGGTTTCTTCGGCTGGGTTATAGGTTTTAAAGCCCAAATCTACCCTAATTAAAAAATAAGTGAAGTCATACCGAATACCGAAACCAGTTCCTAAAGCTATATCTGCAAGGGAATCGATACCGTTGAAGGTTTTGTCTGGGTCAACCTCACTGTCAAATACGTTCCATATGTTGCCTGCATCCGCAAAAAGGGCTCCTTTTATATCGCCCACTACAGGAAACCGATACTCAAGATTGAAGGCTAATTTTAGATTTGCCTCATTAAAATCATTGACTTCATCTGTTTTTCCAGGCCCGAGTGAGTAGGGGCTCCATGCTCTGTTGTCGTTGGAGCCTCCCGCAAAATAACTACGTACAAAAGGAATGTTGTCTGAATTGCCATAAGGTACGGCTATGCCAAAGAAACTTCGAAACGCCAAAACCTTGGATTGTCTTAAATCCCAATACTTAATATAATCGAATTCGGTTTTGATATATTGGGAGTAGGGCACGCTGAAAACCAACTGGTCTCCATCACTGTTTTCGTTGAATGGTATAATAGTGGTCAAGGCCGAAAGTAAATTCCCTGCGCTTTCCACTTTCCATCGAAAACTGTGAAAACTATTATCGGTAATCCCATTTTTGTTGTTTTTGTTAAAGGTGTAATTCGTAGCGAAAATGAGATTGTTCTCTGTAAGCCGGTCTCTTCTTTCCTCAATGCTGCGTACATCGTCATAATCATCACTGGTCGAAGAAACAGTACCATCGATAATGGCTTGGGTGAATCCGGACGTGCCAGAGGGTATGATCAAATTAGGGTCATCACTATCCTCACTGGTCTCAAAATAATCGGCAAGTTCAGGATATTCATCGGAATCATCATAAGTGTCCGCTATTTCATCCAAAAGTTCATAGGTGTTTTCGTAAACATTGAAAAATCGATCTGGGTTTACATTGTTTACAAATTGGACATTAAGGAGTTCTAAACTATGTCGCCTTTGGTCATTGGGTGTCCAATTATATCCCAGGACGGTGTTGAAGGTCTGTTTGTCAAGTCCAATGTTTTTTTGAAAACTTGTACCTAGGGAGAGCCTTGTTTGGGGTAGGCTGTAACTGGGTATGATCTTGCCGGTATTGACAAAAGGGAACCAGATCCTGGGAATGGTCAGGTTGATGTCGGCACCAAATTCCAACAGGTTGAAAAAACGGTTATCGGTAACCGTTATGCTCTGGTCGTTCGATGACCCCACATTCAATCTTCCCGTTAAACTAAGGTTTTCTGCCCCTTTAAATAGATTTCGAGCCTGCAAGGATGGACTAAAGGCCATACCTACTTGTTGAATGTTCGAGTGGGAGACATCCAGGTCCATTCCCAACGAGTATTTTGGTCGTTCGGTTAAATATATGTTTGCGGTAAGCCCTGTTTGTGAGCTGTCGGTCTCAAAGGCAATGGAAGGGTATTTGAAAACATTCAGGTTGGTAATCTGCCGATAGGTCCTAGATCGGTTAACCTCCCTATAGATACTATCCTTTTCGAAAAAAATAGCATCGCCTAAGGTTTTGGGCTTAAACCTCAATTTATCCTTGTAGTGAATCGTATATCCGTCGTATTCGATGATTTTGTTCCCGTCCTCTTCCCCTTCGCCTTCAAATATGAAGTCGGTATAGATGTTGATTTTTTTGAACTTCTCAATTTGATATTCCGAGGTGGTAATGTCATTGTTGTTTCTAGTGCGTAAATTATGGATATTCAGACTGATATTCATACTTTTATCGTTCCCGGATTTGGTGGAGTCCCTTGTAATGGCGTAGTTGATTGAGCTCTCCTGGAAATTACGGATTCCCGAGTTCCGAAAAATAGAGGTTAACCTTTTGCGCTCATTCTCAAAGTTTACCAAATCAAATTGTTCCCCTTCCTTTATAAAGGATTGCGCCTTGTTCAAATGATAGATTGAGTCTACGGTTTTTGAGGAGATTTTATTCGATAGGGTGTCGATCATATAGGGTTGGCCTAAAGCGATCTTATAGTCGACTCCTGCTCTTTTTTCCCGTTTAAGGGTGTCGATTTCATAAGTGGTGTTATTGTTGAAATACCCTTTGCTGCTATAATAGGCCTTAAGCCTTTCCAGTGTTCTTCGTGTGTCTGAAGTGTCTATGACGGCTGGGGGTTCACCGATATTCTTCAGCCATTCACTCATTCCTTTGACCAAGAAGGATTCCCCAAGTCTGACCACTTGTTTTTCTGAGAGTAACTTGACCAACCGGTCTTTTCTTTTTTCTTTTTTGTAGAGCCAATTTTGGAAGGAGGAATCCGGATTCTGTTTGGCAAGGTTATATAGATTCAATCGCAGAGGGTAACCCAACAATGTGCTATTGGGATTTTGAATGATAAGGCTTTGGATATCCTCATTGTTCACTTTTTCCCCATCGGCATAAATGGTGTTCTTTGTAAGGAGAAGTTCGTTTTCGTCAACACGCTTGAGCGCATTGCAAGAGGCAAGCACTATGGCAAAAAATAATAAGCTTATTTTAGCGCTCGGGTTATTAATACGAAATAATCTCCTCATAGAAATCAAAAATACATTATTTCAATGGTTGGTAAAAGCCAAATAAAGTTTATAAAAAGCTTACTGCAAAAAAAGTACCGAAACCAATATGGTATGTTCGTAGTGGAAGGGTTAAAGACGGTCCAAGAGCTCTTGGATTCCAATTTTGAAGCGCATATCATCTATACCGTCGGCGATGTACTTGTCAACGCGGAACACATGAACACCGAGTTGGTTTCCGAACAGGAATTGAAACGATTGAGCAATCTCAAGAGTCCCAATAAGGTGTTGGGGGTGTTTAAGTTCCCTGAAGAAAAACCCGTGGACCAGCAGGGTTGGGTTTTAGCCTTGGACGATGTTCGTGACCCAGGGAATTTGGGAACGATAATACGGCTATGTGATTGGTTTGGGGTTCAGCATTTAGTGTGTTCGAACAATACGGTCGATTGCTTTAATCCCAAAGTCTTACAGGCGACCATGGGTTCAATAACCCGGGTGAATATTGTTTATACCGATTTGGTCCAATTCATAAATGAATCATCGTTGTCGGTTTATGGTACTTTTATGGATGGGGATAATGTTCATACCACCCCATTGCCCCAAAAAGGGATATTGGTGATGGGTAATGAAGCCAATGGGATATCGAGTGCAATCGAGGCCTTGGTAGACCATAGGATTAGTATTCCCCAATTTGGTGACCAGCGTACCGAAAGTCTTAATGTCGCTACGGCGACGGCCATCTTCTTGAATGAAATCAAAAGAACTGGGAATTAACCCTTGCAGCGATAGGAGGGTGTATTAAATAAGCTGTGTGGGATAGATGGTGTTACTCAAAAGTAAAATTGATGAAGAGTCCGCGCGTACGCATCCCCGCTAAATTTCCCGTCCATGGACTGTCGGGGTCATTGTCAGGTACGAGTTCATCGCTTATGGCAAAAACGCCCCTTATGGAAGGGGTAAATTTAAAATACTCCAAATAAAAATCGATACCGAATCCCAACTCGTAATTGTAGACCATTTTTTTCATTCTAAAGGTACCGGCCGAATTGTCGTCCAAGCTATCTTCATTGCTGCCTAGGTTCATTGAGATCGAGGCGCCACCTATTAAAAAGGGCTTCCAGTTGCCAAGTCTTTTGGCACTTGCCTTTAAAAGTAAAGGAAAGTTGATGTAGGTCGATTTAACTTCCCTAATGGCATCGCTTTCCTCGGTAAAGCCAGGGAAACCCAAGGTCCTGGAGTTGTACAGTAGGCCGGGTTCTAGGCGAACATCCAAAAACTCATTGATACGCAATTCCCCGATAAGTCCGACATTGAATCCAAACGATTTATCTACCAATATATGTTTGGCATCGTTCTTATAATCGAATTTAAAGTCATATTGGTTAAAACCGAGAAAGTATCCCCAGTTCAAAAGGGGTTCATCCTCGTTCTCTAGGTTGATGATCGGATCTTCGTTAAACTGCGCCATTGCCGATTGACTTAAGCAGGTCAATACGATCAAGGCCACTACAATTTTCTTCATAGTTTATTTTGTGGCAATGTAAATAGATGCAACCCCAAACGTTTGAGGTTTGTTCACTACATCTATAAACCCGATTTTACGTAAAATATTGTTGAACGCTTCCCCATGTGGAAAAACTGATGCCGATTTGCTTAAATAAGCATAGGCCGAATCGTCTTTTGAAAACATCCTTCCGATTTTAGGAAGTACGTATTTGGTATAAAAAGCATAGCCTTGTTTATAGGGTGTTTTAGTGGGTACGGAGGTTTCCAAAACCACAAAGGTCGCTTTGGGCTTCAATACACGATGGATCTCGGCAAGACCTTTTTCCAAGGTCTCGAAATTACGTACCCCAAAGGCGACGGTCACGGCATCGAAGGTATTGTCCTCAAAGGGTAGGTTTTCGCTATCCCCTTCGACCATTTCTATGGTTTGCGCCAACTTCCTCTCGATGATCTTTTTCTTGCCGACCTCCAGCATTCCTGGGGAAATATCGAGACCGATGATTTTTTTGGCACCTGTCTCGGCAAGGTTGATTGCCAAGTCCCCGGTTCCTGTGGCGATGTCCAATACTATTTCAGGTTTCTTTTTCTTTAGGATGGCGACTACCCGTTTTCTCCATTTAATATCGATACCAAAGGATATAACCCGGTTTAAACCATCATAGTTTCCTGATATTTTATCGAACATTTGGGTTACCTGTTCTTTTTTTCCTAAATCTGAATCCTGATATGGGGTTACTTTTTTGGTCATATAATGAATTTCGGCAAAGATACAACTTAGCCGATAGCTAAACTATTCACGTCATAAAATGAGGTTGAACCTAAAAAATACGTAATTTTGTTGCGCATTTTATGGTGTATTCATCTAATGGACTGTTCAGTAGGCGTCTTACTTCTTGTAATATTTCTTTTTGTAACACAATTAAGGTATGATTGTCTTCGTTGTGAAATCAATATATTTAATCAATGAAAATTATTATTGCTGGTGCTGGCGAGGTGGGTTTTCACTTAGCCAAATTACTCTCCTACGAATCTCAGAACATAACACTGATTGATACGGAGAAAGAGAGTTTGATGTATGCAGATAGCCATTTGGATATAAAAGTGTTGCGCGGCGATGCCACTTCTATTTCGATATTGAAGGAAGCTGAGGTGCATCAATCCGAACTGGTCATTGGAGTTACATCGTCCGAAACCACCAATATTACTTTTTGTATGTTGGCCAAACAATTGGGTTGTAAACGTACTATTGCCAGGATTTCGAATACGGAGTTCATACATTATAAGGATGTCATTCGTTTTTCCGAATTGGGCATCGATGAGCTGATTTCCCCTGAACAGTTGGCCGCTGAGGAAATTCAACTTTTATTGAATAAATCGGCCTTTAATGATACCTACGAGTTTGAAGGGGGTAAATTGATCATGGTAGGGGTGTCATTGCAGAAGAAAGCCTCTTTTGTGGGTAAAATGGTGAAAGAAGCTGCCCGGATATTCCCTGAACTCCATTTTATGCCCATCGCATTACAACGGTTGGGGACACAGTTCACGGTGATACCACGTGGGGACACCGTTTTCAAGGAAGGTGACCAAGTCTATTTCATTACCACCATGGAAGGGGTTGATGAATTGTACAAGCTGACCAACAAGCGGAAAGAGGAAATTAGGAATGTCATGATCATGGGCGGAAGTAAAGTCGGTTTTAAGACCGCACGTGACCTTTGTGCCAAAAAATTCAACGTTAAACTTATTGAAAAAAACAAGGAAAAGGCTTTTGATTTGGCCGACGACCTTCCTAACGCATTGGTCATCAATGGGGATGGTAGGAATGTGGAATTGTTAGAGGAGGAAAGTTTGGAATCCATGGATGCTTTCGTTGCCGTAACGGGTAATTCGGAAACCAATATCATGTCTTGTTTGGTAGCCAAGTCGAAACATATAAAAAAGACCATTGCCCTAGTAGAGAATATGGACTATTTTCAACTTTCACACTCTATCGGTATCGATACGCTTATCAATAAAAAATTATTGGCGGCGAACAATATTTTCAGACACATTCGCAAAGGGGAGGTGGTTGCATTGATGCGTCTCAATAATATCAATTCCGAAATATTGGAATTTAAGGTTAAACCGAAATCCAGGGTTACCGGTAAGCTTATCCGCGAAATAGACTTTCCAAGGGAAGCTACCATTGGTGGGGTCGTTAGGGGTGAGAAAGGGATAATAGCCCTTGGTGGATTTCAAATTCAGGAAGGTGATAGGGTAGTGGTTTGTTGCCTACCGGAAGCTATTCCAAAAATAGAACGTTTATTCCGATAGTATGTCCTTGAACTCGAAAATCATATTCCATTTAATGGGAGTGCTACTGCTCTTCAATGGTTTGTTCATGCTCTTTGCTGCCATAATGAGTGGTGTTTATAGTGATGGAGCGACCTTGGATATTGCCTTGGCCTCGATTGTGACCATGTTCGCTGGGGTGGCCGCAATGTATTTTACCAGAAACCATAAAAAAGAGGTCAAACGTAAGGAAGGGTATATCATTGTAACCTTTGGTTGGATTATTATGTCCATTTCCGGAATGTTGCCCTATTTGTTTTCTGGGGCGATACCCGATGTTACCAATGCTTTTTTTGAAACCATCTCAGGGTATACGACTACGGGAGCCACTATTTTGGATGATATAGAGGTTTTGCCTGAAGGAATTCTGGTATGGAGGAGTCTTACCCATTGGATTGGTGGAATGGGGATCATTGTTTTGGCTATAGCCATACTTCCGCTTTTGGGAATAGGGGGTATGCAATTATTCGCCGCGGAAGCCCCTGGTCCTAGCGCCGATAAGTTACATCCTAGGATTACAGATACGGCAAAACGACTCTGGTATATCTATGTGGGGTATACGGTTGCCGAAACCATATTGTTGAAGCTGGCGGGAATGTCGTTTTTCGACGCCTTGAACCATTCTTTGGCCACGCTTTCAACCGGTGGATTTTCAACCAAAAATGCCAGTTTGGCCTATTGGAACGACCAACCTTTGATACAGTATATTGTCATCCTCTTTATGTTTCTGGCGGGTAGTAATTTCGTGCTTAGTTATTTTGCCTTCAAAGGAAAGGTAAGACGTGTGCTAATGGATGAGGAGTTTAGGTTCTACACTGGTTTTATCATAGTATTCTCAATTATTGTGGGCTTGGTGGTTCTTTATAAGGCAAACGTTCCTGTATCGGAATATCACCCTATGCCGTATGGTGAGGTTGAAAGTTCTTTTCGGCATGCGCTTTTTCAGGTCGTTTCGGTGATAACGACAACCGGGTTTGTTACGGCCGATTTTACCAATTGGACCCCATTTGTCAAGGTCTTCTTTTTCGGATTGTTCTTTCTTGGGGGTTCTGCGGGATCTACGGCAGGGGGTATTAAGGTCATGCGTCACCTACTGATTATTAAAAATGGGTTGTTGGAGTTTAAAAGAACCTTACATGCCAATGCAGTGATCCCCGTGCGTTATAACAATAAAACCGTAAGAGAGCATATCGTTTACAATGTAATAGCCTTTTTTGTACTGTACATGTTACTGTTTATCATTGGTTCCTTAGGGTTGAGTTTCTTGGGGCTGGATTTTGAATCCTCGGTCGGGGGTGCCGCTTCCTCTTTGGGTAATGTAGGTCCTGCTTTGGGATCTCTTCATCCGTTGAGTAATTTTAATGGGTTGCCGATGTTGGGAAAATGGTGGTGTGGTTTTCTGATGCTCTTGGGAAGGTTGGAACTCTTTACCGTACTGATTATATTGACACCCTATTTCTGGAAAGACATATAAAAAAACCCGCAATCGCGGGTTTTTTTCTTTAAAAATACGTTTTTTATAATACTGCTTTTATTCTCGAAATGGCTTCTCTTAATTCCTTTTCGGAAGCGGCATAGGATATTCTTATACAGTTCGGATTACCAAAAGCCTCCCCGGTTACGGTGGCAACATTGGCGTTTTCCAACAGGTATAACGCAAAATCAGATGCATTGTTGATTTTTGTACCCTTCAAGGTTTTGCCAAAGAAGCTGGAAATATCAGGGAATACATAAAAGGCACCTTCTGGAACGTTGAGTTTGAAACCTTCGATTTCCCCTAAAAGTCCAAGAATCAAATCCCTTCGTTTATGAAATTCGTCGATCATGAACTGAATTTTGCTCACAGGGGCCTCCAAGGCGGTAATCGTTGCCCTTTGGGCAATGGCATTGGCGCCACTCGTAATTTGTCCTTGAAACTTGGTACAGGCCTTGACAATCCATTCTGCAGCACCAATGTACCCGATTCTCCAACCTGTCATGGCAAATGCTTTCGATACCCCGTTTACGGTAATGGTACGATCGTACATACCTTCAATACCTGCGATACTTATATGGCCTCCCCTAAAGTTGATGTGCTCGTAAATTTCATCGGATACCACGAAGATATTCGGATGTTTTTTCAAAACCTCGGCCAAACCTTTCAGTTCTTCCTCGTTATAAACCGATCCACTAGGGTTGCAGGGTGAGCTGAACCACATCATTTTGGTTTTTGGGGTAATGGCAGCCTCGAGTTGTTCGGGTGTCATCTTGAAATCCGTATCAATACTTGTAGGTACTTCAAC
The DNA here is from genome assembly GCF_014596745.1 of Maribacter aquimaris. Lineage (GTDB taxonomy): Bacteria > Bacteroidota > Bacteroidia > Flavobacteriales > Flavobacteriaceae > Maribacter_A > Maribacter_A aquimaris. Next base: position 36,628 of record NZ_JABTCF010000007.1, on the reverse strand, counting down.
AGGAACACCTTCGGCAAGTTTAACGATATCACTATAACTAACCCAATAGGGTGCAGGTAGGATAACCTCGTCCCCTTTGTTCAACATGACCATGGCGATATTCGCCAGGGACTGTTTGGCTCCAGTGGAAACCACAATTTGACTTAACCCATAATCAAGATTGTTGTCCCTCTTGAATTTGTTGGATATGGCCTGTTTTAAATCTGCATAGCCATCAACGGGTGAATAACTACTGTAATTCTCGTCAATCGCTTTTTTGGCGGCATCCTTAATGAAATCAGGAATGTTGAAATCGGGTTCCCCCAAGCTCAATCCAATGATGTCTTTGCCTTGTCCTCTTAGCTCCCTGGCTTTCGCGGCCATGGCCAATGTGGCCGAAGTGGCCATATTGTTAATTCGCTCAGATAAATGGTTGTTCATTTAGTGCTAAAATTTATTGAATCTGTAATTGGGGTTTTCTGCCCAATTCCTTCAAATGTTTGAAGTGCGAAATTATAGCTTTTCTTGTAGTTTTATATTCGTTGTAGGGTAAATTATATTCTTTTGCTGTTTGTTTAACAATTTTCGAAATATTTGTGTAATGTATGTGGCTGATGTTAGGGAAAATGTGGTGCTCAACCTGATGGTTAAGACCTCCTGTAAACCAATTCACGATACGGTTTTTGGTACCGAAATTCACGGTCGTGAACAATTGGTGTATCGCCCAGGTATTTTTCATTGTACCGTTCTCGTCAGGTAAAGGCGTTTCAGCTTCATCGACAACATGTGCCAATTGGAAGACAACACTGAGGATCACCCCGGCTACATAGTGCATAATAAAGAAACCAATTAATATTTTCCACCAGGCAATGTCCAAAATAAGCATAGGCAACACAATCCAAATCGTCACATAGATAGCTTTGGTGATCAGTAAAGTGCTCCAATTTACAACGGGACTGGGTAGCTTTCCGAATGAAAGTTTACGCTTCATGTAACGGTACATCTGCTGAAAATCAGTGGTGATGGCCCAATTGAATGTTAGGAGTCCATAAAGGAAAATAGAATAGAAATGTTGGAATTTATGGTATTTACGCCATTCTGCGTGTTTGGAAAAGCGCAATATGCGGCCTGCTTCCAGATCTTCGTCATGTTCAGGGATGTTCGTGTAGGTGTGGTGCAATACATTGTGTTGAACCTGCCAATTATATACATTCCCGGCAAGGATGTAAATACTTCCCCCCATGATCTTATTGATCCATTTTTTGGAGGAATAGGAGCCGTGATTACCATCGTGCATCACGTTCATGCCGACACCGGCCATTCCTATGCCCATGACAATCGTCAATAGCACATTCGCCCAATTGGGTAGGCCTAAGGTCAATATTAAAAAGTAAGGTGTAAGAAACAGGCCGAACATGACGATCGTCTTTAAATGTAAGCGCCAATCGCCTGTTTTTTTCTTATGGTTTTCCTTAAAATATTCGTTTACTCTTTTGTTTAAAGTTTTAAAAAATTGGGCGGAATCCTTTCTTGAGAATCGCACGGTCTTTGTATCCATTTGTTGTAAGCTTTATGTAAATATAAGGCATTGAAAGCAGATTAATAATATCCTTTTCGTTAATTGGGAATTCTTTATGTGCTATTTTTGCAAGATACAAAGATAAGAATGAAAGCTGAGATAGTATTTAAATATTTTCCCAATTTAACTGATAATCAACAATATCAGCTTAAAAAGCTCGAAGATTTGTACAAGGATTGGAACCTGAAAATCAATGTGGTTTCCCGAAAGGACATTGAAGAATTGTACTTGCGTCATGTTTTGCATTCCCTTGGAATTGCTAAGGTCCAAATGTTCAAACCCGGTAGTGAAATCTTGGATGTGGGTACCGGTGGTGGGTTTCCGGGAATACCCTTGGCCATACTTTTTCCCGAATCGAAATTCACTTTGGTAGATTCAATAGGTAAGAAGATCAAGGTGGTGGAAGAAGTTGTTGAAGGATTGCAACTAGAGAATGTAACCCCTGTGAATAGCAGGGTTGAAGAGTTGGATAAACAGTTCGATTTTATAGTAAGTAGGGCAGTGGCCGTTATGCCGACCTTCGTACATTGGGTAAAAGGGAAAATAAAAAAGGAATCGGTGCACGACAGACGTAACGGGATTCTTTATCTAAAGGGAGGTGATTTGGCGGAAGAGCTTAAAAATTATAAAAGTGCCCAGACTTTTGAATTGTCCGATTATTTTACGGAAGACTTTTTTGAAACAAAAAAAATAGTCTATCTACCTATGAAATTCAAAGGTTGATCCTTTAGATTTGAAACATTGAATTAAACGAATATCTGCAGTTCTCTGCGTATTTCTTCACATATTTCTGCACTCTATCCAAGTACGTGAACATACTGGTTATAGGGGTGTTCGAGTTGTTGTCTTTATTCATAATCTTGCTTTTTAGGTTCCTAAATGCTAAAACTTTACATTAAGTTAACGTTAAATTTACATAAAAATTGCTTGAATTACAAATTCAAGGGTGTTAAAGTATTTGTAACAAGGTGATTGGGGAGGTTTTTAGCGCCATTTGGACTCCTTCTTTTTTTTTTTTCTTGAACCCAGTTCAATGTAGGGTGGGAATATCGTTAAAAGTGCAATATGGCATGGGCTTGTAAAAATAGAATTTGCTGCCCGAAAATAGGGGTTGATATTTTGATTCAGGGTTTTGTAGTTTGTTCCTTTAGCGTAGTGGGTATATTGAAAATAAAAAAAAGCCCCTACTTTCCATGGGAAAATAGGGGCCGTGTAAGGTATTAGGTATTATGTGCTTAACCTAAAAATGGATATCTGTAATCTTCTGGGGTTACAAATGTCTCTTTGATCAGTCTTGGGGATACCCATCGAAGCAGGTTCTGGGCCGATCCCGCCTTGTCATTGGTTCCTGAAGCTCGGGCGCCACCAAAAGGTTGTTGGCCAACGACCGCACCTGTTGGTTTGTCATTGATATAGAAGTTACCGGCACAATTCTGCAATGCTTTTGTGGCTTCGTCAATAGCGTAACGGTCTTGGGATAAGACTGCTCCGGTTAAAGCATATTCCGATGTGGAGTCGATCAGGTCAAGGGTTGCCGACCAATCCTTATCATCATAAACGTATATGGTCATTACCGGACCGAACAATTCGGTTTCCATAGTGGTATAATGCGGGTTGGTAGTCAATATCACTGTAGGTTCGATAAAGTAACCCGTTGATTTGTCATAGTTGCCACCAACAACAATTTCGGCATCCTTATCTTCTTTGGCTTGGTCAATATACTTTGCCAATTTGTCAAAAGAACCTTCGTGTATGACCGCAGTGATAAAATTGGTCATATCCTCAGGGGAACCTGGTTTATTGAATGATTGGACATCTTTCTTAACCAACTCCAAGATTTCTTTTGAGGTTGATTTTGGTAAGTAGGCCCTAGAGGCAGCACTACATTTTTGACCTTGGAATTCAAAGGCGCCCCTGGTTATTGCCGTAGCTACCTGTTTTGGTTTTGCGGTAGGATGGGCCAAGATGAAATCCTTGCCACCGGTTTCGCCTACAATTCTTGGGTAGGTCTTATAGGTGTGTATGTTGTTTCCTATCTGTTTCCAGAGTTCTTTAAAAACATGTGTGGAACCGGTAAAGTGTAATCCGGCGAAATCGGCACTATCCAAAACGGTTTTGGAAATCATGACGGGATCACCATATACTACATTGATAACACCATCAGGGAGTCCTGCTTCCTTGAAGACATCAACGATTACCTTTGCCGAAAATATTTGGCTATCACTGGGTTTCCAGACAACAACATTCCCCATCATTGCCGCACTGGCAGGTAAATTACCTGCAATCGCAGTAAAGTTGAACGGGGTAATGGCATAAACAAATCCTTCTAAAGGACGGTATTCAACACGGTTCCATATACCTTCCGCGGAATCAGGTTGTTCTTCATAGATTTGCGACATATACTCCACATTGAATCTAAGGAAATCTATGAGTTCGCAGGCGGCATCGATTTCTGCCTGGTGTATGTTTTTGGATTGGGCGATCATGGTAGCTGCATTGATTTTGGCCCTATAGGGTCCGGCAATCAATTCCGCGGCTTTTATGAAAATTGCAGATCGCTGCTCCCATGTTAGATTGGCCCATGCCTTTCTGGATTCCAAGGCATTTTCAATGGCGTGGTCTACATGTTTCTTTTCCGCCAAATGATATTGTCCAACAATATGCTTATGATCATGTGGTGGTGAAATCGGTTTGGTGTTACCTGTTCTTATTTCTTGGTTGCCAATGTAGAAAGGAATGTCCTCATTGCCATTGAAGTATGCTTTATATTGGTCCAATACTTCCTTTCTTTCCGGGCTGCCGGGAGAATAACTTTTAATTGGCTCATTGATAGCCGTTGGTACCTGAAAAAAACCTTTACCCATAGTTGTATCTTTTAAATTGAAAAACAGACCAAAGGTACCGAATTGGGAATGGATAAAAAACTAAATATTTGGTAAAAAGAATTAATTCAAGGCAAAGGGAGCGCTGAATTTAAAGGTAGGAATGTAGACCCTGAACTCTTCCGAGGATTCAATATTGATCATATTGTAATGTCCTTTCATGGCTCCAATGGTCGAGGCTAAAAGACATCCGGAATTATAGGTGTGGGATTCCCCGGGTTTAATGACCGGTTTTTTGCCGATGACCCCTTCCCCATCCAACATTTCAATCTCATTCAATGAATCGTAAATTTGCCAATGTCGCGAAGTTAATTGAACTGAATGCGTACTTTGATTTTCTATGGTAATGGTATAGCCAAATGCATAATGCATTTTATAATTTTTGAAGAAGGTGCCTTCGAAACTCGTGTTCACTGATATCTTTATTCCCTTCGTAACTTGTGTTATCGTCCTCATGTTAGTATGTAATTAAGCTTCCAGTGAACAGCAGTATAACTGAAATGCCTGCTAAAATAAAAAAAATCGTGTTCAAAAAAAGATATTTAACGATTGTTTTAAAAGTTCCTTGTCCGTAGAATTTCCGCATGGCCCAATATAAATAGATGGAAAAAATGACAATAAAAATCCAACCACTGTCCACGGTAAATATGGAGTCTACTAAAAAACTAATAATGAGCAAGATAAACAACAAAGATTGATTGTGAAAGCTAAATATGAGATGATCGGTATAAGTATATCTTTTTCTGATGTATACCAGCCAAATGAAGATGGCAAAGAGGGGAAGAAAGAAGAAAGTGGCTAAAGGGAGCTTTGATATAAGTTCGTTCAAAAAGCTTCCGGGTTGCTTGGAAAACTTGCTTACACTCTTCGCTGTATTGAAGACGATCTTGTTTTCGTAAGTGTCAGAAAGGTGGTATTCTTCGATTAATTTACTGTATGATTTTATGTTTTTCTTGTTGATCAAGAGACTGGTGATCTTGTATTTTCCAGAAAACCGAATGGCAAAAGTGCTATCGGCATATGTTTTGAAGCTTTGTGTAGGGTGACTCAGTAGGGTGGAATCCCTTTTTTTTATTTGCTCGGATATCTTTAGGATATTGTCGGCCAATTTTAACGAATCCATGACATGGGACAATTCCTCTTGTTGTTCGTCATCCCCGAAATCCAAATTAAACCCACCGTTTTCGCCAATGAAGGAAGAAGCATCCTGGTCCAGGGCGTAGTCATCGAATTTTGAAAAATCACTGTTAAAACTTATGGCCAAAAAATAGATGATCGCCAAGCTGAGTAAAAATCGGAAGGGATTGGTGTAAGAGACCCTTTTTCCATTGATGTAATCCTTGGTAATGCTTCCCGGGTGCAGCAATAGGGCCGATAGGGTCTTGAGAAGTTTGGAGTCGTACGAAATGACGTTCGCGAAAAACTCGTCGAAAAAGTCACTAAGCGTCATTTTTTTTGTGCTGTTCGCTTGGGAGCAGTTGGGACAGAATTTGTCGCTGATATCCAAGGGGTGTCCGCAATTCTTGCAGCTTGTGCCCCTGTATTTCTGTTGGTCCCTTTTCTTGGTAAAAGAAATTAATTTTTTGTCCATATTTGTCACTCAGGGTGATAAATATACGTTAATTACTGATGTTTCGGGAGTTGGTTGAGCCTACCCCTATGATGCTATCGTAGATGTCACCGAAGTTGCGGTAATAGACCAATATTAGATAGGTGTTTTCGGTAAAATGGAAATTACCGGAAATGGTATTCAATTCTATGACTTCGTTTTCACGCTCAATGACATATTTATAATTGTAAAACCCCTGTTTCATTTTTAAGACAGCCTCCATCATTCCATTCTCCTTGTTATAGGTCATCTTATTTTGTGGGGTTAAGGCGTAATTGTTGAATTTTCCATAGACATAAACATTGTCAAGACCAATGCGTTCCGAATAAGGGAGACTAAAGTGTACCAAGGTGTATTCGGCTTCCCTAGAGGCGTCATTGCCTTGTAGTGTGCGTATCATGAAGTCGCCATTGATGTCTGGGTAGTAGGTGTAAGGTCTATCGGCCCTATATTGATCGGCAAATAGATAGTGGTTGTATAGGTCCCCGATCTCTATACGCGAGATGACAGAGCTTGGGGCCCTAAGGTCCTTGGTGTCAAAATAGAAATACTCATTGCCGCCATAAAAGCTGGTTTCCTGGTCATATTTATAAACCAGTTCGTTTCCTATGGTAAATTGTGGGGCTATATTGTAAAGGGCAGTAGGCCAATGGTAGTTTTGAAGGATGGCTATCTTTACCTCCTTTTTGGGGTTTACCAATCTAAGGCTTCCGGCGTTCACATTGAACTGTACGACTTGCTTTTCGTTGATAAACTCGAAATCCCTTGAACGCTTAACGGTTCCCCCTACAGTGACCAGATCTTTATAGACGACGAATCTTCTTGAAAACTGTAGCTCATTGCTGCCATTGTAAACCTCCAAAACATAATTGCCGCTAACTTTCATCCGCACATTGTCATTGGGAATGGTCAGTCTGTAATTGGAATAGGGTTGTAGGGTTGAGTAACTGTTTTCGTAATCCAATATACGTTGGTTGTCAATGCCACCCAAATATTGTGATTTTAGTAGTCGGGAGGGTTTCCAGTCGTAATCGCAATGAACGATTTTGTAATAATAGTCCTGTTCATTGGCCATTAGGTCATCAAACTGCAAAAAAATGGGTTCCCCAATCTGAACAACTGGGAATTGGTCGTCTTTTTCGCCCTTGAAAACTATGGATCTGATATGGTCTGGAGGACTTACTTCTTCTTGGATTTGCCCGAATAAAAATGGGGTAAAGAGTAGAAGTAATAATTGTTTAATGAAAAACCGCATTTATGCTTCAATTTTAAAGTAAAGGTAAACAAAAACCATTCCTAACAAATTTACATCGATGAATTGCCCAAATTTATAGGAGATAATTATGATTACTTTCCATTAAGTGCTATTTTTGCCCGAAATTTTGTTAACCTAAGGTCTACAATTTATGTCTAAAGACATCAGAATACGAAAAGGCTTGAACATTAACTTGGTAGGAGCTGCCGAACAAACTACGGCCAAAGCGGTTTTAAGTAACGTTTATGCCATAAATCTTGAGGATTTTCACGGAATCACACCCAAAATGCTTGTAAAACAAGGTGTTGAGGTTAAGGCTGGTGAAGCGTTGTTTTTTAATAAAAGCAATCCGGAAATGTTGTTTGTGTCGCCGGTAAGTGGTGAGCTAGTCGAAATAGAACGTGGGGCGAGGCGAAAAATCCTGTCCGTCAAAATACTTGCCGATAAGACGCAGGCAGTTGTCGAACATGGGGCTTTTGATGCCGCCAAGGCGACTTCGTCACAAATAAAGGCCCATCTGTTAAAAACAGGGTGTTGGCCTTTTATAAAACAAAGACCTTACGATATCATAGCGAACCCGGATACGAACCCAAAATCGATTTTTATCTCTGGGTATACTACAGCGCCTTTGGCTGCCAATAGTGATTACGTATTACAGGGTAAGGAAAAGGAACTTCAGGCCGCAATTACGGCTTTGGGTAAATTGACACCGGGTGCAGTACATGTTTCCGTAGGGGCCAATTCAAATTCCCCCCTTTCGGGACTAAGTGGATTGGAATTGCATAAGGTTTCAGGACCGCATCCTGCAGGATTGGTGGGCACCCAAATAAATAAAATAGACCCAATCAACAAGGGAGAAGTGGTTTGGACGGTTTCACCCCAGGATTTGGTCTTGATAGGGGAGCTGCTCTTAACAGGTAAGTTCAATGCCGACCGAATTGTTGCTTTGGCAGGGTCATCGGTTAAGACACCTAAGTACTTCATTACCAAAATTGGTGCCGAGATAGCCACCTTCCTATATGGTAGTGGGGTCAACAATGATAATTTCCGGGTGATTAATGGGGATGTGTTGACCGGCTCAAAAAGTAGACCGGATGGTCACTTGGGGTATTATAATAATACGGTCACGGCTATTCCGGAAGGGGATGATTATGAATTGTTCGGGTGGGCACTACCGGTATTCAATAAAGTATCTACGACCAGGGCATTGACATTCTCATGGTTAAACCCCAAAAAGAAATACGACCTAAATACCAATACGAATGGCGAGCATCGGGCATTTGTGGTAACGGGACAATATGAAGAGGTTTTCCCTATGGATATTTTTCCAATGCAATTGCTAAAAGCGTGCATGATCAAGGACCTTGATGAAATGGAACAACTGGGGCTTTATGAAGTGGCTCCTGAGGATTTTGCTTTAACTGAATTTATTTGCATTTCCAAGCAGCCCCACCAAAAGATCATTCGTGAGGGATTGGATTTATTATATAAAGAAATAGGCTAAGAGATGAGTGATAAAAGACTGACCTTTAAGAAAAGACTGCACATATTAAAGCATCATTATAGGGATAAGAAAATGGCGCCTGCGTTCAACGCAATCCATACTTTCTTGTTCTCTCCTGATGATACGACCCATTCTGGGGCCCATGTTCGCGGTGCCGATGATTTAAAGCGTACCATGAATATGGTGATAATGGCTTTGATTCCGGTGTTATTGTTTTCCATGTTCAATGCTGGATATCAATATTATGCTGCCATCGATGTGGCGAACAATGTATCCCGTGAATTTTCCTTGTGGGAAAGCTTCCTTACATGGGATAATTTTTGGATAGGGATTATCAAGGTATTACCCTTGGTCGTGGTTTCCTATGGTGTCGGATTACTTGTTGAATTCATTTTCGCGATCATTAAAGGCCACGAGGTTGAAGAAGGGTATTTGGTTACCGGGATGTTGGTGCCTTTGATCGTTCCTATCGATACACCGCTTTGGATGTTGGCTGTTGCCGTTGTCTTTGGTGTGGTTATAGGGAAAGAGGTATTTGGCGGAACAGGTATGAATATCCTGAATCCGGCTTTGACCATAAGGGCATTTTTGTTTTTCGCTTATCCTACTTGGATGAGTGGTGACAAAGTCTGGGTTTACCAAGCTGTGGAAAGAACGGGAACACCCGATGCCATATCTGGGGAAACCGTTTTAGGGGCCTTGGCCCAAAACCATTTGGCGGAACTCAATTATTCGATTTCCGATATGTTCTTTGGTTTTATCCCTGGTTCGGTAGGTGAAACTTCAACGTTCCTGATTCTTTTGGGGGGGTTGTTCTTGATATATACTAAAATAGCCAGCTGGCGAATTATGGTGAGTGCCGTGATCGGTTCATTGGTTATGGGCTACATTTTCAACATGGTTGTTGATTTGGGTGTTATTTCAGAGGCCAGTAATTTTTACGGTTTAATGAGTTTTGAATACTGGAAGCATCTGTTGGTTGGTGGCTTGGCCTTTGGTATTGTCTATATGGCTACCGATCCCGTTACAGGTTCGCAAACGAATAAAGGGAAATGGATTTATGGCTTTTTTATTGGTTTTATGTCCGTGATGATCCGGGTTTTCAATCCGGCTTATCCAGAGGGTGTGTTCTTGGCCATATTGCTGATGAACGTATTTGCACCGACTATTGACCACTATGTGGTTAAGGCGAATATCAATAAACGTCTAAAAAGATTCAAGAACGCTACTATTCTACCCAAGGATTCAGATAGCAGAGCAGAAGAATTAAAAGCAGAAACAATTTAATCATGGCATTAAATACAGAAAAGAACAGTTACACGGTAATTTTTGCAGCCGTTATGGTTGTTATTGTTGGTACCATTTTGGCCTTTGTGTCGTCTTCTTTGAGTAGCAAGATCGAAGAGAATAAACGATTGGAAAAACAACAGAACATACTATATGCCATGGGGGTTAATGAGAATTCCGGTGAGGGTAGTGTTGATTTTGTGCCTACCGATAAGGTGGCAGGGGAGTTTTCAAAATACATTAAGGAGCAATTGGTTATCGAAGGGGATAAGATCACCAAGGATGATCAGGCTTATTTGATCGATCTTAAAAAGCAGTCAACGGCCGCCAAAGCTGGAAAGACGAGAAAATTGCCTTTGTTCATAGGGGATAAGGATGGGAAAACATTCTATATCATTCCTATGAGGGGTAAAGGACTTTGGGATGCTATTTGGGGTTTTGTCGCGTTGGATGATCAAATGGTGGTCCAAGGGGTTTATTTCGATCATGCCGGTGAAACACCTGGTCTTGGTGCCAATATCAAGCAACGTTATTTTATGGATGATTTTGTTGGGGAGTCCATTCTCGACGGAACAAAGTACGCGGGCATTACTGTGGCGAAGGGCAATAACGATCCCTTGAACCAAATTAAGGACGATAATGAGGTAGACGCACTTGCTGGAGCTACCATTACCGGTAATGGGGTATCTGCGATGATCAGCGAGAGTGTAAATCTTTATAAGGACTATTTAGAAACGATTAGAGTTAAATAATATGGCACTACTTTCAAAAAAAGATGCGAACTTAATTAAGGATCCCTTGGCGGATAATAACCCTATTACCATTCAGGTATTGGGTATCTGTTCCGCTTTGGCAATTACCGCCGAGTTAAAGGCGTCCGTTGTAATGGCTGTTTCCGTACTCTTTGTACTGGGTATGGGTAACGTGGCCATATCCTTATTGCGGAATATCATCCCTTCAAAAATCAGGATTATCGTTCAACTTATTGTTGTTGCGACCTTGGTGATCATTGTGGATCAGGTATTAAAGGCATTTGCGTACGAATTGAGTAAGACCCTTTCGGTATTTGTCGGGTTGATCATTACCAACTGTATCATTATGGGGCGTTTTGAGGCTTTTGCCTTGGGCAATGGACCATGGAGGTCCTTTCTCGATGGTATCGGTAATGCCCTCGGGTACGGTATTATTTTGGTGATCGTTGGGTTCTTCAGGGAGCTTTTGGGATCGGGCACTTTATTTGGTTTCCCTGTTTTGGGTAACCCTATTGACAAAACCGGACTTTATGCCTTTGGATATGAAAATAACGGATTCATGATCATTCCACCAGCGGCCTTGATCGTTGTTGGTATCATCATCTGGGTACAACGGTCTAGGAACAAAGCATTGATAGAAGACAACTAATAGTCATTTAAAGATAATAACATGTTAGAGCATATAGAATTATTTTTTAAGTCCATATTTATCGATAATATGGTGTTTGCAGTATTCTTGGGAATGTGTTCCTATTTAGCTGTATCGAAAAAAGTGGCGACCGCCGTAGGTTTGGGGGCTGCCGTTATTTTCGTCTTGGCCGTAACCGTACCCATGAATTGGCTATTGGATCAGTATTTGCTTCGTGATGGGGCCTTGGCCTGGTTGGGACCTGAATATGCGGATTATAACCTAAGCTTTTTATCCTTTATTCTGTTTATCGCAACAATCGCGACTATGGTACAATTGGTAGAGATCGTGGTTGAGAAATTTTCTCCTTCACTGTACAATTCACTGGGTATCTTCTTACCGTTGATCGCTGTAAACTGTGCAATTTTAGGAGGATCCCTGTTTATGCAATCCAGAGAGATCGCGACGTTGGGATTGGCCTTTAATTATGGTGTCAGTTCCGGTATTGGATGGTTCTTGGCTATTTTGGCCATTGCGGCAATACGTGAAAAAATCAGATACTCAAATGTACCGGCGCCGTTAAGGGGCCTTGGTATAACCTTTATCATTACAGGGTTGATGGGTATCGGCTTCCAGAGTTTTGGTGGTATGTTGACAGGCGGTAGCGATGAAGAGGCTGCTGTTGAGGAAAAAACGACTGCTGCGAAGATCGAAAAGGTAGAGAAAAAAGAGAATAAAGAGGAGATTGATGAAAAAGAGGTCTCATATAATGACGCTATAAACAAGTAAAAATGATTTTAGCTACAAGTACAGGTGGAACAATTTTAATAACGGTAATCTCGTTCCTGATTTTATTATTGGCTTTGGTGGCCATTTTATTGTTCGCCAAACAAAAACTTTCGCCCTCTGGTCCGGTTACCATTACCATAAACGGGGAGAAAAAGATTAAAGTGAGTTCAGGTGGCTCGTTGTTAACGACACTAAGCAGCCAAAAAATATTCCTTCCTTCTGCATGTGGTGGTGGGGGTACCTGTATTCAGTGTGAATGCCATGTGTTGTCTGGTGGAGGGGAAGCCTTACCTACAGAAACACCGCATTTCTCAAAAAGGGAATTGAATGAGGGGGTACGTTTGGCCTGTCAGGTAAAAGTAAAACAGGATATGGAGATTACCATTCCTGAAGAGGTGTTCGGTATTAAGAAGTGGGAAGGTACCGTTGTGCGTAATTTCAACGTAGCTTCTTTTATCAAGGAATTCGTTGTTCAGATTCCTGAGGATATGAATTATAAAGCAGGTGGATATATTCAGATTGAAATCCCACCTTGTGAGATCAAATACGCCGATATAGATATTACGGCACACCCTGAGGAACATGAGACTCCGGATAAATTCCAGGCTGAATGGGATAAATTCAACCTTTGGCCATTGGTGATGAAAAATCCAGAGACTGTCGAAAGGGCATATTCCATGGCTTCTTATCCTGCCGAGGGTAGGGAGATTATGTTGAATGTACGTATTGCGACACCACCATGGGATCGATCTCAAAATGGTTGGATGAATGTTAATCCCGGTATTGCTTCCTCTTATATTTTCTCTAGGAAAAAAGGAGATAAGGTTGTGATTTCAGGACCTTATGGTGAGTTCTTTATCAATGATTCCGATGCCGAGATGCTTTATGTCGGTGGTGGGGCAGGTATGGCACCAATGCGTTCGCATTTGTACCATCTGTTCAAAACCTTAAAAACGAACCGTAAAGTGACCTATTGGTATGGTGGTCGTTCCAAAAGGGAGTTGTTCTACTTGGATCACTTCTACGAATTGGAAAAGGAATTCCCGAACTTCAAATTCTATTTGGCACTTTCAGAACCTATGGAAGAGGATAATTGGAAGGTTAAGGCGGACATAGATGCCCCTGGTGATGGTTTTGTCGGGTTCATCCATAATTGTGTGATCGATAATTATTTAAGCAAGCACGAGTCCCCTGAGGATATTGAATTGTATTTCTGTGGACCTCCATTGATGAACAAGGCTGTTCAGAAGATGGGTGAGGACTTTGGTATCCCAGATGAGAATATCCGCTTTGATGATTTTGGTGGATAATGATAGACATCTTGATTTTTAAAATATAAATTACAAACCTGACAGATCTTCAAGACCTGTCAGGTTTTTTTAGTTAATGAATAACGTTGATGAAACCACTTAGTGCACAGGAATTACATAATTTGGCCATGAATATCGTTGGAAGGCAACTTCAGGCCGAAGGATATGAGTTTATGGGGGTGAATAGTAAACCCAAAAAAAATCCCCAATTCGTTTGCTTAAAGGATAAGGAACTTCATTTTATCGTGGTGCGGAATGTGGAGCATCCCCAAGACCCACGAAAATACGATGTTGCTTTAATGGAAAGAATGAAAGACCATGCCCTAAGCCAAAAAGGAAAATTATACTATGCAGGTGTTGGACTCTACAATGCCAAGGACCGAAATTTACCCGTATACTTAAATGAGGAATATATTGTCGATTATGAAGGACTTATTGAATTTTAAAGAAAAAGGATTGAAGGTAGGTGTTGTTATGTGTATGGTGATGGTTGTCCTGTCCTGTGCCGATACGCCAAGAAACTTGGTTAAGAATTCCAATGCAGGGGGAGCTTTGGGAACGTCCTATAGCATCACGTATATTGCGGATAGGGAGTTGGATTACCAGCACGCCATCGATTCGGTTTTCAATGTTGTCAATCATTCGTTGTCAACCTATATCCCAACGTCTGATATTTCTAGGATCAATCAAGGGGATGACGACGTGACCGTTGACGCTATGTTCCAAGAGGTTTTTAAGCTCTCAAAGGAAGTTTACGAACACACCGAGGGTTATTTTGATCCAACCGTGGGTATTATGGTTAATGCTTGGGGCTTTGGTCCAGGAAAAAAGGTGGCGATGGACAGCCTTAAGGTCGATAGCCTGATGCAATATGTTGGCCTCCCCAAGGTTAATCTAACAGCTGACAATAAGATCCAAAAGGAATATGCGAATACCTATTTGGATTTCAATGCCATAGCCAAAGGGTATGCCATTGACCGATTGGCGAGAATGATGGACCAAAAGGGTATTGAGGATTATCTTTTGGAAGTAGGGGGCGAACTCGTTGGGAAAGGTATTAATCAAATAAAACAGAAACCTTGGGTGGTTGGTATCGATGATCCCCAGATTGGGTTGGGTCGAAAATTGAAAATCCTGATACAGTTAAAGAATAAGGCCTTGGCCTCTTCAGGAAACTATCGAAAGTTTAGGATTGATTCGCTTACCGGAAAAAAATATGTGCATACCATTGATCCCAAAACGGGATATACGAAGAATGCCAGTACCTTGGGTGTGACCGTACTTGCGAATTCATGCGCCGTTGCCGATGCTTATGCAACGGCCTTCATGGCGATGGATTTGGAGAAGACCAAGGCGATATTGGCTACAAGGAAGGAATTGGAGGCTTATGTCGTTTATCTTGATGAAGAGGGGCAAACCAAGGAGTATATGACCGATGGCTTTACGAAGTTGGTTGTGGACTAGGGCTTTCGAACGAAAGGAATTATTTCAGTGGCCGCCAATCGATACCGGTCTATTTCCTCTGGAGAAAGGTTTTTGTTATAAGCTACCTCCTTTACTTCAAATCCTATGTTCCGAAGTTTGTCAAAATAATCCCTGCCATAGATGCGCACATGATCGTATTGTCCAAATATTCGGGCCCGTTCCTTTCGGTCTGTAATACTATCGTCCTCAAAGGTGTGTTGCCTGTTTAGGTCTTGTGGTATTTGAAAGATTCCCCATCCCCCGGGTTTGAGGACCCGGTATAATTCCTGCATCGCTTTTTCGTCATCGGGAATATGTTCCAAAACATGGTTGCATAGAATGACATCATAGGTGTTATCGGCAAAGGGTAGATTGCAGATATCGGCTTCAACATCGGCCAAGGGGGAGTTAAGGTCCGTAGTCGTGTAATCTAGGTTCCCCAGGTTTCTAAAGCGTTTGTAAAAGGCCTGTTCCGGGGCAAAGTGCAATACTTTCAGGTGTTCCGTAAAAAAATCGGTTTCCTTTTGTAGAAACAGCCACAATAGGCGATGGCGTTCCAAGGATAGGGTAGAGGGAGACAGCACATTGTCCCTTGGGCTTTCATAGCCATAAGGTAAAAAAGTCCTAAACCGTTTACCGTCGATAGGATCGGTATATTTATTTCCGCGAAGCCAAAGGGCCATAACAGGCCTGATCCAGTAACTCACTTTTATAAGCAAGGGTCTTGGAATGGCATTTAGGAAATATTTAAATACTTTTTTCATGTATCATCCCTGCTCCATTTATCCTGCCTTTCTTTAAAAAGCGAATCGGTTATAGCCGGCTATAATTGAATTTCCTTTTGATGGAATTCATCTTCTTCGTCACTTTCAATACCCAAGGCATCATAAATATATTTGAAAGTGGAAAGTAATTCCGGTTTTCCGTTAACAATGGCAACATCATGCTCAAAATGCGCACTGGGTTTGCCATCTGCGGTGAGAATGGTCCATCCGTCTTTCAGTTGATTTATTCTTTTTGTGCCCATATTGGTCATAGGTTCGATCGCAACAACCATACCTTCAACAAATTTTTTGCCACGGCCCCTTCTACCGTAATTCGGCATTTCAGGGTCTTCATGCATTTTTTGTCCAAGACCGTGGCCTACAAGCTCACGTACCACGCCATACCCATGCGCTTCGGTGAATTTTTGAATAGCGTAACCTACATCCCCAACGCGGTTGCCAACTTTAAATTCTTTGATTCCTATGTACAAGGACTGCTTTGTGACTTCGAGTAACTTTTTAACTTCAGGAGTAACTTCCCCTACCTCAAAAGTATAGGCGTGATCACCATGATAGTTATTTTTAAAGGCGCCGCAATCAATTGAAATTATATCGCCTTCGACTAGTGGTGTAGCATTCGGAATGCCATGTACCACTTGGGCATTCGGACTCATGCATAGTGAATTCGGAAAATCATATAGTCCTAAAAAACCGGGGACGGCTCCATGGTCTCTAATAAAATCCTCTGCTAATTTATCTAAATACAATGTTGTTACTCCGGGCTTTACCTCTGATGCGAGCATCCCAAGAGTTTTGGAAACGATTAATGCACTTTCCCGCATTAACTCTATTTCTTCGGGTGTTTTAACTATAATCATAAGATGCAAAGGTAAATATTTACTTTGAGGCTAGGAAGCTTAAAGAGGTCAATCTATAAGGTTTTTGAAATGTTTTAATGCAGGCTTTTAAAGTACTCAAAAGCCAATAATAGACGGGAACCATACCAGGAGAAATATTCACCATCCACAAGAAGGCCCTTTCCTTTAATACCGGTATTTTCCAAATCATTGATATGTTGCTCTTTAAAAGGAAAAGGTTCTGAAGAAAGTAGGGCCATGTCTACTTCGGTGTTATTTAATAGATTGTCGTCAATTGTCGGGTATCGAGGGTTTTCGGGGCTCATATTGATAAAGCCATTCAATTGGAGTAAAGCATCTATGAAAGTCCCTTTTCCCGCAAGCATCCATGGTTTTTTCCAAATAAAATAGAGTACTTTTTTTTGGGGTTTATGTTCAATGAAGGTTTTAAAACTTTTTTGTTTTCGTTCAATCCCAGAAACTAAAATTTCTGATTTTTCGGCACAATTGAACAAGGTTCCGTATTGTTTTATTAAGTGTAGGGCGTTTTTGATATTGTTTACTTCAGAGACGTGGACTGCGTATTTTTTTTCGAGGGTCTCCACAATTTCCTTTGTGTTTTCTTCTTTGTTACAAAGGATAATATTGGGGTTTAATTCAGCAATCTTATCAAAGGAAACTTTTTTGGTTCCCCCAACAATGGTTTTCGTTTTTTTTAAGTAAGCTGGATGAACACAGAATTTAGTGATTCCCACTATATATTCTTCAAGACCTAAATCTACAAGTAATTCAGTTTCTGAGGGAACTAGGGATATAATACGAAAAGGCCAACTAGGTAAAACCGTAGTTCTTCCAAGTTGGTCTTTTATTCTATTGTGCATTTATACGTAGTATTTTAAACCAATGACGCTCTTGTCATGGCTTCTGGCTGTGCAACACCTATCATTTTTAAAATGGTTGGTGCAACATCACCTAAAACACCATCTTTTATTTCTTTTATATCCTTATCAATTAAAATTACAGGAACAGGATTTGTGGTATGTGCCGTATTCGGGGAACCATCAGGGTTGATCATCGTTTCACAATTGCCATGGTCAGCAATCAATATGGTCGAGTACCCATTTTCCAGGCCTGTTTCAATGACCTCCTTAGCGCAGATATCCACAGCTTCACAAGCTTTAATGGCAGCCTCCATAATACCGGTGTGACCTACCATATCACCATTAGCAAAATTGAGACATACAAAATCAGCTTCTTGCTTCTTTAATTCTTCCACCAAAGCATCTTTTAATTCAAAAGCGCTCATCTCGGGCTTTAAGTCGTAGGTGGCTACTTTAGGTGAGTTTCTTAGAATTCTACTTTCACCTTCAAAAGGCTCTTCCCTTCCTCCTGAGAAAAAGAAAGTTACATGGGGATATTTTTCTGTCTCTGCTATTCTAATTTGTTTTTTACCAGCTTTGGATAATACTTCACCAATCGTTTCAGTGATATTATCCTTATTGAAAATAACACGGATACCTTTAAAACTATCATCATAGTTTGTCATGGTAACATAGTATAATTTTCGTTTTGTTGTATTGTACTCAGGAAAATCGTTTTGGGACAACATATTGGTCAATTCCCTTCCACGATCTGTCCTAAAATTGAAAAAGATGATAACATCGTCTTCTTCTACGATACCATTTTTATCGGCAACCAATGGTTTAATGAACTCATCGGTAACTCCATTGGCATAGTTGGCTTCTATACTTGCAACCACATTATCGGTGGTGTCACCAATTCCATTGGCAATTACATCATAAGCCAGTTTTACCCTTTCCCATCGATTATCACGATCCATAGCATAATAGCGACCTGTCACTGTGGCAATTTTACCTGTTGTTTTTGCCATATGGTCTTCTAAATCGGCAACAAATGAAGCTCCTGATTTTGGGTCTACATCCCTACCATCCGTAAAGGCATGTACGAATACATTGTCGAGGTTGTTGTCCTTTGCGGCACTTAATAAGCCTTTTAAATGGCTAATGTGCGAATGAACACCGCCATTGCTCAATAATCCTAGGAAATGTACTTTTTTATGGTTTGTTTTCGCATAGTTGAATGCATCAACCAAGACTTTTTCGTCCTTTAAAGTGTCGTTTTCAATCGCAAGATTAATCCGGGTTAGTTCTTGATAAACAATTCTTCCGGCACCTAAATTCATATGACCAACTTCACTGTTTCCCATTTGGCCTTCTGGCAGCCCCACATTCAACCCATCTGTACGTAATGCTGCATTAGGGTATTTAGTATATAAACTGTCTATAAAAGGAGTGTTTGCGTTGTCAATTGCTGAAACTTTTGGATCTGGGGATGTTCCCCAACCATCCAAAATCATTAAGATTACTTTTTTGTTCATGATGTATGATTTCGTTCTGCAAAAATACGGCGTTCCAATAAGTTTAACTAGTTATTTCAGGGGCTTTTTTTAACATTGTACACCGATGATGTTCGTGTGGTCATCAATAATCAAAATGTTAAAATTTCGTTATTTAACAGTTGAAGCTGAAACAATTTTCATCATTGTGGGTCTCTTTAATAGTAATATAAATTAATCATCAATCGTTACTGGGGACTACCCGGTAAAAAAAACAATCATCATGAGAAAAACAATTTTAATTGCTGCCGCTGCTTTTATGCTCGCGGCTCCTGCTATGATGGCAAACCATCATAACACAAATCGGAATTCGAATGTGCACCTTATTTCGGTTAAAAATTCCGAAATCAATTCTTTTTGTAAGGCTATTATGAAAGGGGATCTGGACCTAGTGAAAAAGTTAATTGCAATGGGGGAGGATGTTAACCAAAAATCATTGGGTATGACCCCGGCTATGTTCGCTGCCCGCTATAACAAGGTTGGGATATTGAGACTTTTGATTGCCAATAAGGCGGATTTGAGCATCAAAAGCAATAAAGGGCATACCATTACCCAAATAGCACAATTTTCCAATGCCAAGGAGGCCTTGGAGGTGCTCAATGCCGAAATGCAAAGTTGAGGAATCGTTTATCCTATAAAAAAAACCATCCCGCCAGGCGGGATGGTTTTTTTATTCACTTCAAATAGTGTTCAAGTAAAAGAGTGAATCTTCGAAGTTTAAAAATCGAAACCTGTAGCTACCCTATAGATAAAAGCATAGAAAGCCATAGTCAACATTAAAACGCAGAAAATGAAATACGCTTTTAGGAGTAATACTACAAAATCAGGTTTGCAATTCTCAAAAGCTTCGGTGTAAATGTTCTTAAAATGTAATAGTGTTCCCATATAGTTTTGCTTAAGTGATAATAAATCAAAGCTATAAGGGTTAAATCTGAGGCGATATAAAGATTTATGGGAAAACCAAAGATACTAAAATAAAGCGTAAATCAAACAGGATAATGTTAATTTTGGAAAAGACTATCCGCCATATTTGGTTATGGCCTCCCGTATTTTTTCTATACGGTTTTCAGGGTCAGGGTGGGAGCTTTGGAATTCAGGCACACGATTGGGGCCTGCAGCTGCTTTTAAAATTTTCATGACCTCGATCATTTCCATCGGGTCATAGCCGGCATTTATCATGAAAAGAACGCCAAGTTCATCACTTTCAAGCTCATCGCCACGGCCATTTTTCAATAGGGTATTCTGTCCTATACTGCCAACGATATTACCTGCATCCGCACCCACCGAGGCTCCCATGGTAATGGTTTGCCAAAAACTGCTCTCCGCAATGCGCTCTGCGGAATGCCTGCCGATGACATGTCCTATTTCATGACCAAGGACACCCGCCAATTGAGCTTCGTTCAGTTGTGAAAATAGGGCATAGGTAATAAAGACCTGACCACCGGGTAGGGCGAAGGCATTTATGGTTTGATCATCTGCCAATAAGTGGAAATCATATTCATAAGGGGTTTCCCGGGCGATGCTGTTATCGACTAATTTTTCACCTACAAAATCCACAAAGGACTGTAGGCGCTCATCAGGATATAGTCCACCGTGTTGTTGGGCTATTTCAGGAGCACTTTGCACGCCAATGGCGATTTCCTGCTCAGAGGTCATGTTGATGGTCTGTTCCCTGCCGGTATATGGGTTTTCTTCCTTATTGCTGCATCTCTGGATAAAGGCAAAAGCCACAATGGCCAAGCCGATGAATATCCTGATTTTCCAACTGCCTCTTCTCATGGTTAGTAGTGTTCAGTGTTGGCCCAATATATAAAAAACCTAAAGAAGTGCGGTATTTATGTCCAAAATATTATTTTGGAAGTAATTTTTGATGAAACGGGAGGTGAAATGCTCACTGCCATAGTACGTCTCATCACGCATTAATTGAACTAAATTCAACCTACGGTAAGCCGTTAGCATGGGTATGGAAATGGGCGCGTAACTGTAATGCCATGGTTCGTATTTAAACCCTCTGCGTTTGGGGTCCTTGGTATATACCAAATGGAAATCAAATTTTTCGGAGTTCCCATCCATCCACTTTTTAAAATCCTCAAAAGGCCCACCGGCTTCAAATTTTTCGGGAACCAAGACATCACCATTGGTCTTTCGGTATCCATCAATAACATCGATGTCTGTCCCCCAATGATGCCTACTGGTACCGGGAATGGTCGAATACGTTATGATCTTTTCAATGGCATCGAGCGGATTCATACCTTGATCTTCAGTGTACTTGATATATTTTCGCTCCCATATCAATTCCTGACGATCGAAACTGCGATAGCTGGAAACTATTTTCAAATCTATTCCATCACTGTAAGCAGCTTTTTTCATGGCCAAAAAGGAGTCATGGGCTTCCTTTCTAAGGTTTATTCCTTTACCAAAGAGTTCTATATCCGCTTTTCCCATTAATTCCAATACTGAAAATTCGAATTCACGGTCTTTGGCAACCATTAGTGATGGTGCCAAGGCCAAGGCCAATCCAGAAACGCTACTTTTTTTTATGAATGATCTTCTTTTCATGCTTTTTTGATTTAATCCAAGGTGTTTTTTGAAAGGCTATTTGCAAATATGTTGCCATTCTATACCTATAACGTAATTTATCACGATTTGATGTTTTAAAAGGCTAGACCTTTTTTATTTTTTAAGTATACCGGTGATTTTCAATGCCCTAAAATTAAACAAATCGTAGGTGTTCTTCCAAAACCCCACCTTGATGTAGGCATTTATTCGATCTTTGTCAATGTATGATTATTGTTTCAGGGAAAGATATAGATATCCTTGGTGGCGCTGTTTTAGATCATGCATGGTAATGATATAGAAATAAATACCCGTGGCCAATCCTTTATCACGGGAAATTACCGATGCTCTATTCGAAGTACCATTGAACTCATTGTTGTAGTCTTCCTTGGAATAGACCAGTACTCCGTATCTATTGAATATCTGTAAGGAATTGTTGGGTGAAACCTCAAGCCCATCAAGGACCAAATAATCGTTTTTACCATCCCCGTTCGGGGTCATATAATAATTATCAAGTTCAACGGTGTCAAATTTTTCCACGATGTCCGCATTACCGCCCAAGGTCAATATTTCATAGTCATTGGGTAGGAAAGGTTCGGAGGTGACCGATCCCCGTACAAGGCCTCCTTCAACATTGGTGTTTCCCAGGTTTACCCATTCGTCCTGTTCTTTGCTCCAGCCCACAACCTTAAGGTCACCAAGAAATTCTGCCAAGGAACCAATATTGCTATATTCATCCCAGGTTAGGGTTACGGTGGTCAATACCTCGCCTTCCAAATGCCAATATTCCTTATCGCTTACCGACATATACTCGGAGGCAATTTTCTCGGTTTCAAAACTCTTTGCAAAAACGGAAGGGGAATTGGGATCTTCAAAAAAATAGGCACATTTAACGAGTGGATCGACTTCATCGGAAGTGATGCTTAAAGGCCTGAGTCTTTCAGCATCTCCCACGGGAAAGGTAAAGCTGTCTTTATTGGTAAAGGCGGCATATCCATCGATTAGGGATACGTCATTCTCACCCACATAGAAGGCATTTTCCATGAAATTGGTAAATACATCGGCGTTGATCCTTGGGGTGATAACGTCACCAACGACCAAGTTTACATTGTTGGTCACATCTATTTGGGTGTTTAAATACAAACCGTTGTCCACGGCGATTTCGGCATCGTAGAATACCGGAATACGACTACCGGAAACGATAATCGATTTGTCAAAACCATAAAAACCTACCAACCCTGAATTTTGGTCAAAGTCGCCGTCATTGATCAGATCCATATGAAAACCGACCATGGTTGAACCATGTATTTGCATGGAACCATAGTTATGCACGGCATCTTGGCCAATAATAGCATGTAAAGAAAAAAATAATACTATAAATACCGAAATTCTCATGTACTTACTTTATTTTGTTGATTATGAAGTTGGAAGTACCAGTTCCGGATAAATAAACATTCCCACTTTTTCCTACTCTATCTGCATTGATGGTGATAACATCATTGGTATTTAATTGTAATATTTCATTAATAGCAATAGATGGTAATAACTTATTACTTTCTTTTAGAAAACCTGTTGCCCCGACGGCACCTACCGGCGATCCATTAATTTCTATTCTAAAAGTTACGCTTGTTTTATCTTTAACCGCGTAAAGGGCAAGATTGGATCTAATATCATACCTACCGGCCTCCTTCACCATTAATTCATTGCCAGTTACTTGATATAAATTGTTGTCATCATTATAATCTTCATTGCCAAAAATAGGCACTAAAGTATTATCGTTATTTAAATTAGTTGAAGTATCGGTGTTTGTCCATCTTGCTCCTTGATTTATTTTCAAATAAGCCCCTCCATCGGTTCCGACCGTAATAATATTGTCGGCATCGGTAGAGACCATTGTTGAAGCTGATGCGCTTGTGTCAGAACCTGAAATCGAATGCCATGAACTACCATCACTTTGTATTTGTATGGCGGAATTTGATGGGATCTTGTTCGCGTTGGTTCCGGTATTGTCCAGGTAATTCGAGATGCTAACAGCACTACCATAGGTGTTTTTGATAATATAGGTTCTACCCTCGCAGGAATTGGCTGCGGGGAGCGTAACACTGCTGTTTGAAGTAATGATAAGCGTATGGTGTGTTTCATCCAAGGTTAAACTTGAGCTCGGGGAGGTAATGGCCGTTGCGACCGATCCATTGACTTCCAAGGTTGAATTGGCCAATTGCCCCGTATTGATGCCTACCCTGGGTAAGGCATTCTGACTGTCCGCACTTCCTTGGATCCTAAATAGTTCCTTGGTCAGTTGGTCCCTATAATCATAACGTTTGAAGATAAAGGGCTCTGCTCCATCATCCCCAATTATAAATTCCATGATCCCTGCATTGGAAACACCAGCGGAACCAAGTTCGAAAAAATCAGTACTTGCCGCACTTCCTTTTAACCTGAAGTTACCATTAGAGTCGGTAAAGAACATGGGTTTGTAAAAATCGGCGGCATCTGCCTGAAATTGTAAGGCTGAGGTTCCGTTGTTCCCTTTAACGTAGGTCAGGTATTGGTCATTGTCATTGTAATCCGGATACGATTGGGTAAGGCCCAAGGTTTGTCTTCTGCCGAATTGCAGTAGGCTAATATTGTTGGATTTTATATCCATCCCCACATCATTCGTTGTACCGAGAAAAGAACCTGAGGATGAGGTGTTTCCATTTTGAAGCCAATTGGAGTTTGCTGTTTTTACCCATGAGGAACCAGTATAAACGTATATTTCATGGGTATCCGTATTATAAAGCATTTGCCCTTCTTCCATTCCGGAAATGGCATTGATCTCGGCAGTTGTCCCTTTGGTAAGACCGAATAAAAGACCGCTTTCAATCTGCCCATAGGAAAAACCGGTTATGAGAAGTAAGGTAAAAAGTAGAAATTGTTTTTTCATATTCTTATTATAAATCTAAAATGGTAAACATAAATTCTGAATCAAATCGACTTCTGTCCGTACCCCCATTGTCATTGTCCCCAATGATAACCTCAAAACTTGTTGCGGTTTGGTTGGAGTAGGAGATACCTGGATCGTCATTTCCGACCCCGCCTCTACCGGGTTGGGTCAATTGAATGATATAGTCTGCATCGGATACTGAGCCCGTTGGCAATGTTACCCGGTAATAACCCTTACTTATTCTTGTAACGGAAACACCTGGAGTTGCTTTGGTAACCGTACCGGTAGAGCTGATTTTGCCAATTGCCTTAATGGGATTATAACTGTCTACCCATTCTGTGCCCGTTGCCGTGGAGCTGAGGACTTGACCCGTTGTGCCTGCAGAATCGTTACTATCCAATACGGCCCCTTCCAATTCCAAGGTTTCGTTCACTGTAACTTTGGTTTCACCCGATGCTTCATTGATTTCCAAAGCCTCGGTTCCACCAACAGTGAAGCCAATTCTATCTGCTCCAGGACTGTAAACTCCTGTATCGGAATCATCCGAGAACCTGTATGATGGTAGCCCAACAGTTCCATCGGAGTTGTTTAAGCCACTGGTTCGCGTTGCTCCGTTTACCGTTAGTTTATTTGTTCCTGATAAAGGATTACCTATACTTAATCTATTATCGGAGGCATCCCAAAATAGTTGTGAGTTGTTTTCTGTTGGTTTTCCGTCCGATCCTGCGAAAAATATAGAACCTGTTGTGCCGCTATGCGCTAAATCCGATAGAGGAACATCTAAATCGCTATTGGAATCCGATATTCTTAAATAATCGGTACCGGAAACAGTTACGGTAGAAAAACTGGTATTTGTTTCATTTGTGATACTTCCATCAACTTCGGTGAAATTATTAAAAATACCATAAGGGGAGGTTGAAGATCCATCACCTGTAACAAGTATATTGGAATCCCCTGCAACAATTTTGGTTTCAGTACCATCCGCATGTAAGGATGATAAATTTGCTACCCTGGTCGTTGCATCATTTTCAATTCCCAATAATAATTCAAAAGTTGAGCCATTAAAAGCGAATAATTCAACTTGTTGGTCATCCGAAGAAACTAAACCAGATAAATCCACTTGATTCGTGCCAGTAGCGGGATTGGTAAGTGTAAGTATATTTGAAGCATCCAATTTTAAATCTGATAGTTCGTTCGTTGCACTTTTATCATTATCCAATGCTTCAGAAGCCGCAATCGCTGTGCTGACTTGTGCATCGGTAGCAAATGTACCATCCAAGTTAACTGTTCGGTCAGAAAGGCCATCCCGAATTAGAGACAATTCTAGAAAGGTTCCGTTCAAGGCAAATTTATCGGGATATTGATTGTCAGAACTTACGGAACTTAAATTTACGGATTTATTTGATGCTCCATCTTGTTCTAGCGTTAAGGTAGTTCCGTCAAAGGATAAGGCGGTAACCGATTCATTACCTATTACTTGATCTTTATCCAAAGTTTCTGAAGCTGTAATCGCTGTGCTGATCTGTGTACTTACTTGTGCATCGGTAGCAAAAGTACCATCCAAGTTAACGGTTCGATCCGAAAGTCCATCCCGAATTAAGGATAATTCCAGAAAAGTTCCATTCAATGCAAATTTATCTGGATATTGATTATCCGAAGAAACAAAACCGGATAAATCCACTTGATTCGAGCCAGTGGCAGGATTCGTAAGTGTAAGTATATTCGAAGCATCCAATTTTAAATCTGATAGTTCGTTCGTAGCACTCAAATCCCCATCGGCCGTGTTGTGTGCGGTGATGGCTGCGGCATTGTTTGCAATGTCGGAATCGTTGGAGGTTATCGCCGCTTTATTGGCAGCGATGTCTGTTTCGTTTACACCAATCTCACTTGTGTTCGTGGTTATCGCAGCAGTGTTGTTTGCGATGTCGGAATCGTTGGAGGTTATTGCCGCTTTATTGGTAGCGATGTCTGTTTTGTTTACGCCAATCTCACTTGTGTTGGTAGTTATTTTAGAAGTATTGTTTGCGATGTCGGAATCGTTGGAGGTTATTGCCGCTTTATTGGTAGCGATGTTTGTTTCGTTTACGCCAATCTCACTTGTGTTGGTCGTTATTTTAGAAGTATTGTTTGCGATGTCCGTATCATTGGAACTGATATTGGTAGTGTTCTGGTCCACTTCAGCTTGAAGGGCAGTATCGTCATAGGCAAGTCCACCGATGTTGACGGACTTGTCACCACCAAGGTCGGTCACGGTCAGGTTGGTCCCGTCAAAGGAAACCCCGGTATTGAATTCGTTTGTGGCATCATTATCTAAATTCGCAGGTGCATTGATCAAATCATTATAGTCACCACTGAAGTCATCCGTAGCATCCGTATCCAGATTCGGGAACTCTGTATTGACAGCCGTTGCGACTTCCGCCTCGGTCAGTTGGGTATCGTCATCACCATCGGCGATATCGGCCGGAATATTGTTTAAGCTGGTCCACTCCCCATCGAAGTCGTCTGTACTATCGGTATCCAAGTTTGTTGGAACGTTGGTCAAATCATTAAAGTCACCACTAAAGTCATCGGTACTATCGGTATCCAAGTTTGCAGGGACATCGGTAAGATTGTTGAAGCTGCCATCAAAGTCATCCGTAGCATCCGTATCCAGATTCGGGAATTCGGTATTGACAGCCGTTGCCACTTGGGCATTGGTCAATTGGGTATCGTCATCACCATCGGCGATATCGGCAGGAATGTTGTTCAAGCTGGTCCACTCCCCATCAAAATCATCAGTGGAATCGGTGTCCAAGTTTGCAGGGACATCGGTAAGATTGTTGAAGCTGCCATCAAAATCATCCGTAGCATCCGTATCCAAATTTGGGAACTGGTTGTTTACCGCCGTTGCCACTTCCGCCTCGGTCAATTGGGTGTCGTCATCACCATCAGCGATATCCGCTGGAATGTTGTTTAAGCTGGTCCATTCCCCATCAAAGTCGTCGGTGGAATCGGTATCCAAGTTTGTAGGGACATCGGTAAGATTGTTGAAGCTGCCATCAAAATCATCGGTAGCATCCGTATCCAGATTCGGGAACTGGTTGTTCACGGCTGTTGCGACTTCCGCCTCGGTCAATTGGGTATCGTCATCACCGTCAGCGATATCCGCTGGAATATTGTTCAAGCTGGTCCACTCCCCATCAAAGTCGTCGGTGGAATCGGTATCCAAGTTTGCAGGGACACCTGTAATATTGCCCCATTCCGGATTCACTTCGGAGTCGTTTACGGAAAATTCCGTTCCAGTAAGGTCTACACCTGTACCGGCAGTGTACGTTGTATCGTCATCACCATCAGCGATATCCGCTGGAATATTGTTCAGGCTGGTCCATTCCCCATCAAAGTCGTCGGTGGAATCGGTATCCAAGTTTGTAGGGACATCGGTAAGATTGTTGAAGCTGCCATCAAAATCATCGGTAGCATCCGTATCCAAATTCGGGAACTGGTTGTTCACCGCTGTTGCGACTTCTCCTTCGGTCAATTGTGTATTGTCATCACCGTCAGCGATATCCGCTGGAATGTTGTTTAAGCTGGACCATTCCCCATCGAAGTCGTCTGTACTATCGGTATCCAAGTTTGCTGGAACGTTGGTCAAATCATTAAAGTCACCACTAAAATCATCAGTGGAGTCGGTATCCAAATTAGCAGGGACATCGGTAAGATTGTTGAAGCTGCCATCAAAATCATCCGTAGCATCCGTATCCAAGTTCGGGAACTGGTTGTTCACCGCCGTTGCCACTTCCCCTTCGGTCAATTGTGTATCGTCATCACCATCAGCGATATCGGCTGGAATATTGTTCAAGCTGGTCCATTCCCCGTCAAAGTCGTCAGTGGAATCGGTATCCAAGTTTGCAGGGACATCGGTAAGATTGTTGAAGCTGCCATCAAAGTCATCGGTAGCATCCGTATCCAGATTTGGGAACTCTGTATTGACAGCCGTTGCCACTTGGGCATTGGTCAATTGGGTATCGTCATCACCATCAGCGATATCCGCTGGAATATTGTTCAAGCTGGACCATTCCCCATCAAAGTCGTCGGTGGAATCGGTATCCAAGTTTGCAGGAACATCGGTAAGATTGTTGAAGCTGCCATCAAAATCATCGGTAGCATCCGTATCCAGATTCGGGAACTCTGTATTGACGGCCGTTGCCACCTGGGCATTGGTCAATTGGGTGTCGTCATCACCATCAGCGATATCCGCTGGAATGTTGTTTAAGCTGGTCCATTCCCCGTCAAAGTCGTCTGTACTATCGGTATCCAAGTTTGCTGGAACGTTGGTCAAATCATTAAAGTCACCACTAAAATCATCAGTGGAATCGGTATCCAAGTTTGCAGGAACATCGGTAAGATTGTTGAAGCTGCCATCAAAATCATCGGTAGCATCCGTATCCAAATTCGGGAACTGGTTGTTCACCGCTGTTGCCACTTCCGCCTCGGTCAACTGTGTATCGTCATCACCATCGGCGATATCGGCTGGAATGTTGTTTATGCTGGTCCATTCCCCATCAAAATCATCAGTGGAATCGGTGTCCAAATTAGCAGGGACATCGGTAAGATTGTTGAAGCTGCCATCAAAATCATCGGTAGCATCCGTATCCAAGTTCGGGAATTCGGTATTGACAGCTGTTGCCACTTGGGCATTGGTCAATTGTGTATCGTCATCACCATCATCCAATCCTGTTGGTCTGTTGGCTAAACTTGTCCATTCCCCGTCAAAGTCATCAGTGGAATCGGTATCCAAATTTGCTGGAACGTTGGTCAAATCATTAAAGTCACCACTAAAGTCATCGGTACTATCGGTATCCAAGTTTGCAGGGACATCGGTAAGATTGTTGAAGCTGCCATCAAAATCATCGGTAGCATCCGTATCCAAATTCGGGAACTGGTTGTTCACCGCTGTTGCGACTTCTCCTTCGGTCAATTGGGTGTTGTCATCACCATCGGCGATATCCGCTGGAATGTTGTTCAAGCTGGTCCATTCCCCGTCAAAGTCGTCAGTGGAATCGGTATCCAAATTAGCAGGGACATCGGTAAGATTGTTGAAGCTGCCATCAAAGTCATCGGTAGCATCCGTATCCAGATTTGGGAACTCTGTATTGACAGCCGTTGCCACTTGGGCATTGGTCAATTGGGTATCGTCATCACCATCAGCGATATCCGCTGGAATATTGTTCAAGCTGGACCATTCCCCGTCAAAGTCGTCGGTGGAATCGGTGTCCAAATTAGCAGGGACATCGGTAAGATTGTTGAAGCTGCCATCGAAATCATCGGTAGCATCCGTATCCAAATTCGGGAACTGGTTGTTCACCGCTGTTGCGACTTCTCCTTCGGTCAATTGTGTATTGTCATCACCGTCAGCGATATCCGCTGGAATGTTGTTTAAGCTGGACCATTCCCCATTGAAGTCGTCTGTACTATCGGTATCCAAGTTTGCTGGAACGTTGGTCAAATCATTAAAGTCACCACTAAAATCATCAGTGGAGTCGGTATCCAAATTCACAGGGACATCCGCCAAGTCGTTAAAACTTCCGCTAAAGTCGTCTGTACTATCGGTGTCCAAGTTTGCAGGGACATCGGTAAGATTGTTAAAGCTGCCATCGAAATCATCCGTAGCATCCGTATCCAGATTTGGGAACTGGTTGTTCACCGCCGTTGCCACTTCCGCCTCGGTCAATTGGGTATCGTCATCACCGTCAGCGATATCCGCTGGAATGTTGTTTAAGCTGGACCATTCCCCGTCAAAGTCGTCGGTGGAGTCGGTGTCCAAATTAGCAGGGACATCGGTAAGATTGTTGAAGCTGCCATCAAAATCATCGGTAGCATCCGTATCCAGATTCGGGAACTGGTTGTTCACCGCTGTTGCGACTTCCCCTTCGGTCAATTGGGTATCGTCATCACCATCATCCAATCCTGTTGGTCTGTTGGCTAAACTTGTCCATTCCCCGTCAAAGTCGTCTGTACTATCGGTATCCAAGTTTGCAGGGACATCGGTAAGATTGTTGAAACTGCCATCAAAATCATCGGTAGCATCCGTATCCAAATTCGGGAACTGGTTGTTCACCGCTGTTGCGACTTCCGCCTCGGTCAGTTGGGTATTGTCATCACCGTCAGCGATATCGGCTGGAATATTGTTCAAGCTGGTCCATTCCCCATCAAAATCATCCGTAGCATCCTTATCCAAATTTGGGAATTCGGTATTGACAGCCGTTGCCACTTGGGCATTGGTCAGTTGGGTATCGTCATCACCATCGGCGATATCGGCTGGAATGTTGTTTAAGTTGGACCATTCCCCATCGAAGTCATCAGTAGAATCGGTATCCAAGTTTGCAGGGACATCGGTAAGATTGTTGAAGCTGCCATCAAAATCATCCGTAGCATCCGTATCCAAGTTCGGGAACTGGTTGTTCACCGCCGTTGCGACTTCCCCTTCGGTCAATTGTGTATCGTCATCACCATCAGCGATATCGGCTGGAATATTGTTCAAGCTGGTCCATTCCCCGTCAAAGTCGTCAGTGGAATCGGTATCCAAGTTTGCAGGGACATCGGTAAGATTGTTGAAGCTGCCATCAAAGTCATCGGTAGCATCCGTATCCAGATTTGGGAACTCTGTATTGACAGCCGTTGCCACTTGGGCATTGGTCAATTGTGTATCGTCATCACCGTCGGCGATATCGGCAGGAATGTTGTTTAAGCTGGACCATTCCCCATCGAAGTCATCAGTAGAATCGGTATCCAAGTTTGCTGGAACGTTGGTCAGATCATTGAAGTCACCACTAAAATCATCAGTGGAATCGGTATCCAAATTAGCAGGGACATCGGTAAGATTGTTGAAGCTGCCATCAAAATCATCCGTAGCATCCGTATCCAAGTTCGGGAACTGGTTGTTCACCGCCGTTGCCACTTCCCCTTCGGTCAATTGTGTATCGTCATCACCATCAGCGATATCGGCTGGAATATTGTTCAAGCTGGTCCATTCCCCGTCAAAGTCGTCTGTACTATCGGTATCCAAGTTTGCTGGAACGTTGGTCAGATCATTGAAGTCACCACTAAAATCATCAGTGGAATCGGTATCCAAATTAGCAGGGACATCGGTAAGATTGTTGAAGCTGCCATCAAAATCATCGGTAGCATCCGTATCCAAATTCGGGAACTGGTTGTTCACCGCTGTTGCGACTTCTCCTTCGGTCAATTGGGTGTTGTCATCACCATCGGCGATATCCGCTGGAATGTTGTTCAAGCTGGTCCATTCCCCGTCAAAGTCGTCAGTGGAATCGGTATCCAAATTAGCAGGGACATCGGTAAGATTGTTGAAGCTGCCATCAAAGTCATCGGTAGCATCCGTATCCAGATTTGGGAACTCTGTATTGACAGCCGTTGCCACTTGGGCATTGGTCAATTGGGTATCGTCATCACCATCAGCGATATCCGCTGGAATATTGTTCAAGCTGGACCATTCCCCATCAAAGTCGTCGGTGGAATCGGTATCCAAGTTTGCAGGAACATCGGTAAGATTGTTGAAGCTGCCATCAAAATCATCGGTAGCATCCGTATCCAGATTCGGGAACTCTGTATTGACGGCCGTTGCCACCTGGGCATTGGTCAATTGGGTATCGTCATCACCATCGGCGATATCGGCTGGAATATTGTTTAAGCTGGTCCATTCCCCATCAAAATCATCAGTGGAATCGGTATCCAAGTTTGCAGGGACACCTGTAATATTGCCCCATTCCGGATTCACTTCGGAGTCGTTTACGGAAAATTCCGTTCCAGTAAGGTCTAAACCTGTACCGGCAGTGTACGTTGTATCGTCATCACCATCAGCGATATCCGCTGGAATGTTGTTCAAGCTGGTCCATTCCCCATCGAAATCATCGGTGGAGTCGGTATCCAAGTTTGCAGGAACATCGGTAAGGTTGTTGAAGCTGCCATCAAAATCATCCGTAGCATCCGTATCCAGATTCGGGAACTCTGTATTGACAGCCGTTGCCACTTGGGCATTGGTCAGTTGGGTATCGTCATCACCATCGGCGATATCGGCTGGAATGTTGTTTAAGCTGGACCATTCCCCGTCAAAATCATCGGTAGCATCCGTATCCAAATTCGGGAACTGGTTGTTCACCGCCGTTGCCACTTCCCCTTCGGTCAATTGGGTATCGTCATCACCGTCGGCGATATCGGCTGGAATGTTGTTTAAGCTGGTCCATTCCCCATCAAAGTCGTCGGTGGAATCGGTATCCAAATTAGCAGGGACATCGGTAAGATTGTTGAAGCTGCCATCAAAGTCATCGGTAGCATCCGTATCCAAGTTCGGGAATTCGGTATTGACAGCCGTTGCCACTTGGGCATTGGTCAGTTGGGTATCGTCATCACCATCGGCGATATCGGCTGGAATGTTGTTTAAGCTGGACCATTCCCCGTCAAAGTCGTCTGTAGCATCCGTATCCAGATTTGGGAATTGGTTGTTCACCGCCGTTGCCACTTCCCCTTCGGTCAATTGGGTATCGTCATCACCGTCGGCGATATCGGCTGGAATGTTGTTTAAGCTGGTCCATTCCCCATCAAAGTCGTCGGTGGAATCGGTATCCAAATTAGCAGGGACATCGGTAAGATTGTTGAAGCTGCCATCAAAGTCATCGGTAGCATCCGTATCCAAGTTCGGGAATTCGGTATTGACAGCCGTTGCCACTTGGGCATTGGTCAGTTGGGTATCGTCATCACCATCGGCGATATCGGCTGGAATGTTGTTTAAGCTGGACCATTCCCCGTCAAAGTCGTCTGTAGCATCCGTATCCAGATTTGGGAATTGGTTGTTCACCGCCGTTGCCACTTCCCCTTCGGTCAATTGCGTATTGTCATCACCATCAGCGATATCAGCTGGAATGTTGTTTAAGCTGGTCCATTCCCCATTAAAATCATCGGTACTATCGGTATCCAAGTTTGCAGGAACATCGGTAAGATTGTTGAAGCTGCCATCAAAGTCATCGGTAGCATCCGTATCCAGATTTGGGAACTCTGTATTGACAGCCGTTGCCACCTGGGCATTGGTCAATTGGGTATCGTCATCACCATCAGCGATATCGGCAGGAATGTTGTTTAAGCTGGTCCATTCCCCATCAAAGTCATCCGTAGCATCCGTATCGAAACCAGAAAGGTCCACGACCGTTGCATCAGGGTCATTGCTCAAGGAAATGACACCTCCTGTATATTGTAAATCCTGTATTTCATTTCCTGCGTCCGCATCGGCATCGTCCACATTCAAGGTAATCGTATTTCCCCCAACAATTCCAATATTCCCTGAAGAACCATCCGTCGTTATATCCGGATTGCCCCCACCGGCACTAAACGTGGTGTGCGCTCCGCGTTCATTCGTATAGGTAAAGGTTCCGTCGAAATTGTTGATTAGGGTAGTAGGGGTTTCCTCAGCCCCGTAGAAGGTAATCGGACTTCCGCTTCCATTGTTGAACGTAAAGGTTCCGTTGCCATTATCAATCACTGTAGCACTGCTTGTACCGGCAGTGCTTCCCGAGTTACAAAGGTTGTTCCACTGCGCTCCATCGTAATAATGGATGCATTGGGTGTCGATGTTGTAGACCATGGCCCCGTTCAATGGGGTAATGCCCTGCATCTGCACCGTAGAGAGCCGTGTTAATACCAAAGCCTTGTCCGTGCTTTCGAGTTCCATAATGGAGGACGGATCTATAACACTTGGTTTTTCCCCTATTTTTACCTGGCCCAACGCAAACTGTGCGCCGAATAGGAGTAGTAGGAGGGTGATTTTCTTAAAATTCATTCCGATGGAGTTTTGGGGTACTTTGTTAATCGTTCAAAAATAATCCTAAGGACTCCCGAAATGGAATATATGTTGTCAGGTACGGGGAATATGTTGTGAAAGGCAAGTAGGCTCGGTTTTAATCGATAAAAGGAACCATTCGTCGAAACAAGATAGTGTATCGTAAATGATTGAAAATGTGCGTGTTATTGTATTGTAATGGATTGCACAGGATAATTCCCTAAAAACAAGTCAAATACATCGTTTTTACAAGGAAATCACTTACAAAACATGGGTGGTAGTCCAAATAGGATCGGAAAGTGGCGTTTTTGGGATGTCCGGTTAGGCCCGTTAAAGGTGTGTGATTTTTTGTAAGTGACTGAATACTATAGTGTTATTCGTAAATCGATTTAACGGGTCAAATAGAGGAAGCCCTGAAAATCCAACCCCAGGTCATCCATGGTCACGATATAGAAATAGACATCGGCCGGAAGGCCTTGTTCCCGGTCAATGACAAAATTACTCACGTTGGAGTAGCCCTTGAACTGATCCGTATAATTCTCCTGCTCAAAAACCAGGGAACCGAAACGGTTGTAGATCTTCAGATGGTTGTTGGGGGAGAGCTCCAACAGTTCGGGAATCATAAGTATATCGTTGATACCGTCCCCATTGGCCGAAACGATATAGTTTTCCAGATCCAGAAAATCCTCGGGTACATCCAAGGTCCCGAAGGTAATGGCCTCATAATCATCGGGAATAAAACTTTCGGAGGAGGCAAAACCTGAGGTCAGTTCCCCCACACCGGCCGTGGGGCCCAAGGGCACCCATTGTTTTTCCGCCTTGCTCCAACCGACGACCATAAGGTTGGCCACCTCTTCGGTAAGGGCGGCAATATTGCTGCGTTCGTTCCAGCTGATGCTGACAATGGAGGGAATGTTACCTTCCAATCGCCAGAATTCCACACCGGTTACCCCGCCCAGTTCCCGTGAGGCTATGCTGGGGTCAAAACTGTCGTCAATGGAAGTCGGATTCCCCGGGTTCTCGAAAAAATAGGCACATTTGGCCAAAGGGTTTTCGCTTTCCGATTGCAGGATCAACGGCCGCAATTGTACACCGTCACCAATCGGGAAGGTGAAATTCGCTTGTTGGGTCACGGCGGCATACCCATCTACCTGCGATATATCGCTATCGCCCACATAAAAGGCATTCTGTAAAAAGTTATAGTAGACGTCGGACTGGTTTCGCACCGTAAGGAAGTCGCCGACGACAAAATTGGTGTTGTTTAGGTTGTTGATCCCCGTTTGCAGCAATACCCCGGTAGGGTTGGCGATTTCCATGTCGTAAAAGGTAGGCGCAAAGGCCCCCGAAACATAGATTTGGTCATTGCCGTAAAACCCGGCCAGCCCTTGGTTCTCGTCAAAGGCGGCATCGTTGATCAGGTCGGTATGAAAACCGAGTTGCCCTTGGTCGTGGATGCGGATGTTACCACTGTTGTACAGGGCGGTCTGGGCATGGCCCAACACCCCGAACAGGAAAAACGATATATGGAATAGGTTTTTCATATTTTAAAAGTCTGTCACTGTAAAGAACCATATTGCATCAGTTGGTAAACCAGCCAAATCCTCAATTTGAACACTGAAGTTACCTGAGTTTTGATTTGTAACATATATGGATTTACCTGGGCTTGATACAGTTAATTGAATCACATAGTTTGCAGAACTTGCTGCAGAGGAAAAATTAACTTGATAATTGCCTGGACCTATATTTATTATGCCGGAAATATTCGTAGAATTATCAATTGCAGTAATATTTATTTTCCCTAAAGCATGAAATGGACTTACTGTAGTTGGATCGGTCCATTGTGCCACCCCAGCGACTGTTGTCAGGATTTCGCCATTGGTAGTCGATGGATTGATCTTGGCCTCTGTAACATTTGCATCCGCAATATCTTCTGATAGGATTGTACCGTTCAATATCTCGTCCGTAGTTATGGCTCCTGTGTTGATGTCGTCGGCGATAATGGTGTTCGGTGCAATCTTGGCGGATGTTACCGCATCATCAGCAATATCCTCAGCTAGGATTGTACCGTTCAATATCTCATCCGTCGTTACCGCTCCTGTGTTGATATCGTCCGCGATAATGGTATTTAGCGCGATTTTGGAAGATGTGATTGCATCGTCGGCGATATCTAAAGGTGTACCAGCCTGTCCATTGCCGTCAATTGCCGTAGTGGTAAGAACTACGCCTGCCGTTGGGGCTGTCCATT
>NZ_JABTCF010000006.1 GCF_014596745.1 Maribacter aquimaris | reverse complement strand
ACAACCTTCTTCTTTGCCAAGGGCTAGGCAAACCTCTCGTATTCCCCCTTATCCCAAACCCCGGATCAGTCAACACGTCATATAGCGCTAGCCTATCGGCGCGCCATATGCTTAGTTATTGGCATGAGTTATTTTTTTATTTCTTCAATACAATCGTCTAGTATTTTCATGTATTTGTCAATATCTTTTATGTATTGAAGGACATCAGAAAATGAAATATCCGAAGCATCATCGTTGTGATGTAGGATTTTGTTTCTTTTGACAACTATCATATTTATTTTCTCCTTGACAGTGTTGAAGTCATCATTCGATTCAAGGTCAACCCCTATATTTCTGAAGAGCTTTATTGTTCTGAATGGACTTCCCGAAATGTGATCGTCCAAATCCTTTTTCTTAATACGTACTCTCAGATTCTTAAAACTATAGGACTTATCCTTTATTTCTTTATCGTAGTTTAAGTCCCAAAGAATGAGGTTATGTGGTATCTCAGTCGATTTAATTCTTGCATTTATATTTTCAATGCAAGAAAATGTGATATCCTTTATAAAAGACTCGAGGTAGGCGCAAATAGTTACCAAAAACGATTTTGTGAAAAAATTGATATTCTCTTCAAAATAAGGATCAGGAGATTCTGCAACACTATTTGCATTGGTTTTCTTTACTACCTCTTTTAACTTCCCCAATTGACTTTTATAGTCGGAATATATGTTTGAATCAGTCATCAATTTCAGATAATTTCTTTGCCCATAATTCCCTTCTTTTTAGAATTGATGATTTATTCTGAAGTCCACCGGATAAAGTTCTTTGGAGTTCAACATCAGCACATAATTGTTTGAATCGTGTTCTAATTTGCTCTTTATTTGATTCAATATATTCATCCGTCTTATCTGAAAAACTCCACATTAATAAGTCATAATAAACCATGCTTTGTCTTTTCCTATCCTTGTTGATATCTATGAATGATTCATCGCCAAATACATTAAGTACACGTTCAATTGATGAATTAAACAATCTTCTTAATTCAGTTATTTTTTTGTCAGATGGATTCTGGTTTTGTTCCATGTAATTGTCTAGGAACTTATTTAGTTTATCTTGGTAATCACTTAAGTCTTCTTGCAACGCAAAAAATCTCAAAATCTGTTCTTCTCCTTCGAGACTATTTTTTTCTCTCTCGCTATTTTGGCCAATTCCAAAGTCCTTTATTATATCTTTCTTAGCCAATTCTGAAAGTAAACCATCTAATTTACCTTGGTATATTGCATGTCTTATCTCTTGATTTGAGAGGCTTACAGCTCCTTGATTAAGGCGTGAAAAAATTTCCTGAATAAGGTGTTTTGGATTTTCTTTCCTAAGAATAATGCACCTTATAGTGGTGCTTTCTAATTCATTTTGGTATTCTCCAATCTCGGAGAACTTTTTCCCCTCGAGTTCCTTAAATGTCGACAGACCTTCTAAAGCAAATTCATCCTTGAAGAATTTATTGATAGTTGTAATTCTCTGCACTCCATCAATTACAAGTTGTTTTCCATCATCAGTTTCAGCAAAGTAACATGCTGGTAATGGTATTCTCATTAAACAAGATTCAATGAAGCGAGAAGCACGCTCCCAACCTTCTTTATCCCATTTGTACTTTCTTTGAAAATCGGGGTCTAAGATTAATTTTGGAGGTTCAGCATTTACTCTTCCAACTAAAGTTTCAAAAGGGTAATCGATTGGGTAAAGGTTTAAAACCTTAGAGTCGTTATTTTCCATTTATGTTTGTTTTCTTTAATTCATGCCAAAAATCGTATCATGGTACGTTTATTTCTTTTACGGGTACTGATCTATTGGGTTTTAATACTTTAAAGTTTTTGTCGCGATAGGTTTGTATCTAAAGTAAAAAATTAAAATTCAAAAAGCACTATTTCCTGGATTTAAACAGGTGTTTTTTAGTCATTAAGGTTATTGAAACAAAGATAAGGAGTAACAGTATTTGCCCTACCAAATACCCATACCCGTAATTGGTAAGTCTATCCAGATCAGAGATCAGAATATCCATGATATTTACAAATAATAGTATTGAAATACCGACCGAAATATAAAATATTGTTTTTATCATAATAGTAGTAAAAAGAGGGTTTGCTGTGTTTAAGCAAACCCTCTTTGAGTATGGCTATTTGGTTACCGTAGTAGTAGTTGGGGTATAAATTCCAAAGGTCAACGCGGAAACTAGTCCGTTTACGAAAGACTGTCTGGTATGTACCGTATAATTTTCGGCTCCGTCGGCCATTTGTTTGGAGTCAGAAACACCAACGGGAGCCAAACCATAGATTACATAATGGTTCCATTTCGTGGTTTGGTTATACCCTTGGGCTCCTTGCCCTACAACACTGGTATACGAATAGCAAGAGGTTAATAAAAATGATGAGGCAAATAATACGGCCATCATCTTGATTGATTTTCTAATCATTTTAATTGATTTTAGGTTAAACATTGATTTAGAATATTTTTTAGGGTTTGGGTATTGAACCATTGCATTTTTATGCCACTTTCCTTCATCTGCCCTACGGCCGCGACACCAACGCCTATGGCCGCCAAGGCACCAACAGCGCCAGCGACCACGGCGCCATTGTCTTGGGCATGGTTGTGTTTAGGTAGCAATAGAAATAAAATCGTTAGTAATAGGATTGGTTTTTTCATGGGTAGGGTTATGGGTTTGTATTTGGTTATTCGTTCGGGTAATTACGGCGCCTATCGATGCGACTGCCGATTTCCTTTTTTCGATTTTCGGCCTCTGCTGCCTGCCACTTTTTACCGTTCTCCAATATTTCGGCATAGGTCATGGTTTCCAAAGGAACTTCCTCCAATTGCAACCGCACCAAGGATCCGGCTAGGAGCATGAACGCTGCGGAATCGAGCTCTTCCCTTAGCGCCTCAATGTCCGCCTTGGACGTTTCCTTATTGAATTTCCGTTCCATCGGGGAAGTGCAGGAGAGGAGCAGTATAAAGAGCACAAATAAGAAAAAATGTCTTTTCATGGCGATATTTATGATTCAACAGCCTAAAATTATGACCATAAAATGACAATTCCTTACGGTTTTCCGTAAGGGAATTAAAAAAAAACGTAAATGGATTTCCCAAGAACCCTATCGGATGTGAT
Organism: Maribacter aquimaris; assembly: GCF_014596745.1. Lineage (GTDB taxonomy): Bacteria > Bacteroidota > Bacteroidia > Flavobacteriales > Flavobacteriaceae > Maribacter_A > Maribacter_A aquimaris. Next base: position 249,919 of record NZ_JABTCF010000006.1, on the reverse strand, counting down.
CGACCGGTGATCATCGACAAACGTATTCCATACCTTGAGCGTATTCGGGAAAACAGGCAGCCGTTACGGTTTTCCGTAATCCAGGACCCCGTACTTTACCTACATTTGCCATGTTCTAAAACCGCTATGATGTTTCGAAAATTATTTTTGTGGGTATTTCTCTTTTTATCATTGGGAGTCTTTTCCCAAAACCGGGAAATACAACTGGTTTCCTGGAACATCCAGGACTTTGGGAAAACCAAGAATGCAGCTGAATTGGAACAAATGGCCGAGATGGTCCGCGATGCCGATATTCTGATAATCCAAGAGGTCGTGTCCGGCTATGGGGGTGCCCAGGCGGTGGCCCGATTGAACGACGTGCTCAACCGAAAGGGAAGCAAGTGGGACTATGTGATCAGCAACCCCACGAACAGTCCCAAATACGTGACCGAACGCTATGCCTATATCTGGAAGACAAAACACATAAAAATCAAGAATAGGGGATATTTGATCAACGCATTGGATACCCTTATTGACCGGGAACCTTTTCTGTTGGACGTATTTGTCGACGGTAAGAAACTGACCTTGGTCAATTTCCATTCCAGGCCTTATAACAAAAACCCAGAGGGCGAAATAAACGCCCTGACCGGGTATGTCATGGCAAACATCACTTCGCCTATGGTCTTAGCAGGCGATTTCAACATGGAGGAGTCCCAATCGTTATTCGATGGTTTTAAGGCCCAGGGATTCAAGGCCGCGATCACCAACCAAAAAACAACGCTTAAAAAAGTATGTGATGGTACCAACTACCTCAACCATGCCATTGACAATATTTTCTACTCGAAGGAAATTCGAAAGACCAAAAGTGGTGTCATCGATTTTGTACGCTTTTGTGATGGGTTGGAGGCTGCCAGAAAACTGTCCGATCATTTACCGGTTTATATACGGTTTGGGTTTTAGGGGTGCAGGTCAATATACATGGATCCAAACACGTTTTCTTAGGAATGAATGAAGTCGGTCAGTTACGAATCGCGACATCATTGAAAAAAGGCCTGGCTTGCCTAATTGATGAATTTCACAATTATCTTTTTAGTAAGAAGGCCGGGAAATACTTTTTCCCATCGCTGAAAAAAGTATCCAAAAAAATCTAGACGGATGTTATAATCGACCCTGTTTGATAAGTTTGGCGATAAGGTGGTGGGTGTTCTTGACTTCGAATTCATCGAACAACCGACTCATTTTTTTATCGATGGTACTTTCGCTATTGGGGGAGATGTTTTTCTTCTTCAGCTTTTTGGAAATCTCTTTTTTGGTCAATCCGTTAGCGAGGTCTTTGAGGATCATTAGGTCGTACTTGTCCATCTCAATAACATTATTGGCAGTGTTGAGGTTGATCTGGGGCGATACAAAGGTGCGGTTCTGTCCTGCTTCCTGTATGGCGGTGATCAACTCGTTGAGGCTATTGCGGCCTTTGCATACATAGCCGTTGATCCTATGCTCGGTGAACAAGGGGTTTATTTCCGCGGGGTTGTCGATCATGGAGTTCACGATGATCTTGATCTCGGGATCAACCCTGCGAACAGCTTTTATAAGTTCCGGTCCCGAGGTAAGCCTGCGGTCTATATGGCTTTCCCTAAACGAGAGGTCGGTGATCAAAAGATCATAAGGCTCCCCATTGGTATGGGCTACCTTAAACCGGTTATAGGCTTTGTCACAATACAACTCTTCTTGGATGTTTTCAATTTGCAATCGGTCTTCCAAGGCATCCTTTATGCCTTTGTTGGTGTCTTGAAAATCTTCGGCAATCAGTATTTTTTTAAACATGGTCTGTACACTTTAATTCGGAATTTTGATATGGGCCTTAAAACCATTTCCCTTCTCAGATTCAAAATTAATGCTTCCATTTATGGCTACAATACGCTTTTCCGTATTCCATAATCCATTTTTATTTTGTATGTCCGCTTTTGAAGCGCCGACCCCATTATCTACATAGGCTACCCCAAGGGCCTTCTTCGATTGTTCGAAATCTATGGAAACCATGGTGGCCGAGCTGTGTTTTTGCATGTTGGTCATTAACTCCTGAAATACCTTGTACAGGGTCTTTTTGGAGGTTCCCGATATTTTGTCCCAGTTGACTTCCTTACTTCCCGTAACATATAATTTGGTGTTTTTGCAATAGGTTCCCAACATGCCGAATAACAGATCCTTAAAATGGGGTCCGGTATCCACATCGTTGATTTTTCTCGAAAAATTCCTGCTTTGGTTGTACAATACCTCTACGATATCGAGAACTTCATTCGAATCCGCCCCATTTTGGAGCAACATCATGGCGTGGTTCAATTTGCCGCCAAAATCATCATGCAATTTTCGGGAAAGCGCCGCTTCGGTTGCATAGGTGGCTTCCAAGACGGCGATTTTATTTTGCTGTTGGATACGCCGGGTGCGTTGCATTAAAAAATACCCTATAAAACCGGAGGCCAATACGAGCAGCCCCAAAGTGGCATATGAAATGATCTTTTGGTTGCGCTGCTTGGCTACTTCCAGGGCACGCTCGGCATTTTCCTTTTCCAACTGCAGAATGGATTCTTGTTTTAAGGTGTCATCGTACTTGTATTTGGCAAATTGGGTTTTTACCTTCAGTTCCTGGGCATAGAGACTGTCTTGGAGAAAAACATAGCGATCCCGGAGGGCCACATTCGTGGGGGCGAGGCGCATTAAATGTTTTAGGGCATCCTTTTCCGCCCTAGGGATATTCAAGGTTTTCGATAGTTGGATGACCGAATCGAAATAGGCCTTTGCCTTTATGGGGTTACGCTTTATATAATATTCCCCCAAATGGGTATAACTGGCGATTTGTCCCCTGCGGTCCCTGTTCTTCTTACGGATGTCCAACGGATGAAGAAAGGCTTCCTCCTTTACCTTTTTATTCGTCAACCATTGGGCATAGGCGAGATTGTCGAGCACGCGGGCATATTCTGGCTTGTTCCGCCGTAGGGTCGAATCTTTGGTGATCTCTTTGAGCAGGGTAAGGGCCTCTTGGTATTTATGGTCATCGATATAGGTAGCGGCCAAGTTGTTTTGGTATAAAGGACGGTCCCTGTCCGATTCGGTGGTGGCAATGGCCTTGAGATGGTATTTGATCGCTTCCTCGTAATTCAATAATTTCCTGTGATCCGTGGCTAGGACATTATAGGAGGAGGAAATGTATTTGGAATCCTTTTTGGCATCCAAATAGTGCAAGGCTTCGGTAATGGTTTCCTTACTGCCAAAAAAATCGTTGTGGTTCTTTTGGATGATCGCCATATTACACAGGGTTTTACCTATCCAACTGCTATCGTTAATGCGTTTTTTATAGTTTTTGGAGTTGTTGTAATGGTGAAATGCCTTTTTGGGTTTGTAGGCGATATGATCATAATAGTAAGCCATTAAATAGTGCTGCCGGGCCAGGATGTCATTGTCCTCGTTTTTCGAAGGCTGACCGATCAAAAGGTCGTTGAAAACCAGAAGGCTATCGTATTCCTTTGCGGTAAAGTGAATAAAGCTTTTTTGATAGAGGACCGGGAAATACAACGTGTCCTTTTGGTCCTCCTTTAAAAAACGAAAAGCCTTGTTCACGGCATTGTGCCGCTGGGTCAAGGGATTGTTCCTATCCTTGGCGATCGTATAATAATAAAGAACGCTATCGTTTGTTGTTCCTGTTCTTGCCGTAGGGTCCCTATGTTTTGTTGAACAGGAAACAAACAGTGTGATGCTAATTAAAATCAGAAACCTTTTCAAGAAAATACTTTTGCGTTAAAAGTATTCAAAAAAGGGCTATACCCCAATGGTATAGCCCAAATAAATAGAGGTTCTTCCTACAACTCCTCTGGGGGTGGGGGTGGAATGTCACTATCATCACCCTCGGTGGCCTGTACAGTATACAGGGCATCTGACTCGGCTACGGAATCGGGGTTGCAAGAAAACAAGAAGGTGTTCAATACTACGACCATTACGGCTATAAGGACTTTTTTCATGATTATTGATTTAAAATCGGGCATACCTATGGCTGTCCGGGTTATTATTCAGTGATTTCCGCGATGATCTATCGCTATGGAATGTGAAGGGATATCCCTTCCGGTTCGGGAAGTGGAAATCGAAATGCGGCAGGTCCTGACCAACTTCCCGATCGGGCCAAACCCTGGCCGCATCGTCGATTTCCGAACGAATGGTTTTCCTGGAATTGCGATGTTAGCAATGCATCGCTATAACCATTCGATGAACAAAGTAAAGGGAAGGGGGTGGCGGTATTGCAGACAGGTACCCGACTTGTTTTAGACAGTTTTTAGACACCAATGAATCCAGCGCTTTAGGGCGCTTGTTGTGTAAATTTGTCGGTGGGAAATTTGTACTTTTAGGGCGATGGACGAAACTAGGATTGAAGAAATTGTTCGCAGGGTATTCGATAAGGCAAAATTCGGATGCGTTTCGCATTCCCGATATGCGTTGTCCAAGTATGTAAGCGAGGCTACGGGACTCAGCTCCAAAACCCTGGAAAGGGCCTATGATAAATATATCAACGGGGATGAGGAAAAAGGGGATGGGGAAAAATGGGCCCCAAATTCAGATAGTGTGGATTTTTTATGTGTTTATTTGGGCTACGAACACTATGCCGATTATGTGAGTAAGAATGCGTTTCCCAATAATGGGTCGGAGCAGGGATCACCTGGAAAAGGTGGCGTTCAAATGAAATGGATCCTGTACTTGCTCGGTATGACCTTGATAGTGTTTGTCATCACATCCTTGGTGCGGATCAACCAAGAACCGAAATGCATGACATGGGTAGCAACGCATTATGAGGAAGTCCCTTGTAGTACGCAACCCTCTCGGGTCAATGGCATGGCCGTAGTGCCTTACGACAAATCGAAAATCATGAACTTTAAGAAAGTTGAGGTGACCATGGCAACCCCGTTTTTTTCCGAAGTAAACCAACGGCCCCTAATTTGGTACCATAAAACCAAGGAAGGGGAAATAGAATATTTTACGGCACCCGGACTTCATCCCGTAACCGGGAAAACATTGGATGCGATTACCCCCTATATGATACAGAAGTATGTGCCCCTGCATACGGATAATCCCGAGTCCTATGTAAAGTGATGGCATGGCCTGAATGGCCTATTGGCAGTGTTATAAAAGCCTTTTTGGGATACACTGGATACCAAGCGCTTATTTTGGATCAATCCCAAAAGTTGGGTGTGAATTAGAAAAAGAAAGCATAAACTATCCCGCAGTTCGTGTTCTGTTCTTTTTTGCATTGCCTCAAATGCATAGCATTCATGAATACCGCTAAAAAACAATAGACATGCCGATGAATAAAAAAGAAGCAAAAAACGCTAGGCTGATTTTAAATTTCTTTAAATCCACGCACTTTCCGCGGCCACACCGTCCAGGCCGCTTTCACTAAAGTGAAATGCTCTATGGACGGATTCCCCCGCCCAATGCGGAAACCACTTGATTTAAAACGAAATCAAAAATAGGCCGTTCCTTCTTTAGAACCCCGTTCAGAGGCGTTAGAAATACAGAATTCTTCCTATTTAGGTTAACTCGATTATTTGCATAAATATCTAAATACCCGGAAATTGTTCTTGATCGGTTTTTTTGATATTGAGGTAGTTCTTGGGAATAGAATCAAAAACCCCAACGTATGGTACGTCAGGGTCTTGATTTAAAAAGTAAGTTTTTGTAAAGACCTCTGCTTGTCTTTCCTTATTGCTTCGAATAATGCACGTCGGATAATTCCTTGATTGTATTCGCTGCTTGTTCGGCCGTAATATCCCTTTGTGGGTTGGCGAACATTTCATACCCGACCATGAACTTTTTCACCGTTGCCGAACGTAGTAAAGGTGGATAAAAGGACATGTGGAAATGCCATTCGGGATGTTCCTTGCCGTCTGTAGGGGCTTGGTGTATTCCTGCCGAATAGGGGAATGACGTTTCGAAAATATTGTCCAATCGAATCGTGGTTTTTCGCAATATCTCGGCAAATGCCTTTTTCTCCTCATCGGAAAGTTCCCCAATATGCCCGATCTTCCTTTTAGGGACTATCATGGTTTCATATGGCCAGACGGCCCAATATGGGATCAAAGAGACAAAATGCTCGTTTTGAAGAATAATACGTTCATCCAATTTTAGCTCTTGGGCAATGTAATCTTCCAAGATACTTTTTTGGTGTTTGTTCCAATAGTCCAATAACCGATCCGATTTTTTCTGTACCTCTTGCGGAATACTCCGTTGCGCCCATATTTGTCCATGGGGATGCGGATTGCTACATCCCATGATATCCCCTTTGTTCTCAAAGATCTGTACATGGTTGATCCCATCCATGGCCCCAAGTTCTTTATACTCTTGTTGCCATAGGGAAATGACATCGGTAATTTCTTCCCTTGACATTAAAGGTAGGGTAAGGGAGTGGTCCGGGGAAAAGCAAACGACCTTGCAAATGCCCGATTCGGATTCGGCATACAGCAATCCGTTTTCATATTTTTCTTCCTTTACATCTTTTAAAAGGGCGGAAAAATCATTGACGAAAGAGAAGGGCTTTTTATAATCGGGGTTTACCGCACCCCCCATTCTTCCATTGGTCGGACATAAATAGCAGTTGGGGTCGTACTTGGGTTTGGTCTCCAAGGATTGTTTCTCGGTCTTTCCCTGCCAGGGTCTTTTGGTCCTATGGGGTGAGACCAAAATCCATTCCCCTGTTAAAATATTGAACCTTCTATGCGGGTTTTCGTTGAATTCAGTAGTCATATGTTTATTTTAAAATCGATGTTCCTTGGCTTGGACTGGCCTCGAACCATGTTAGTTTAAGGTTGTAGGCTTGTTCATAGGCTTTGGCTGCCGCTGCCACAAAATCTTCGATGGCATCCTCGTGAATCAGATTAATGGTACAACCCCCAAAACCACCACCCATCATCCGGGCTCCCAAGACAGCATCGTTGTTTTTTGAGAATTCAACCAAAAAATCAAGTTCGGGACAGCTTACTTCGTAAAGATGGCTCAGTCCGTCATGGGTTTCATAGAGTAGTTCACCCACCCGTTTGAGATTATTGGCTTTAAGGGCCTCAACGGCTTCCAAAACCCTGGTTTTTTCTTGAATGACATAGGCACAGCGTTCATAGACCGTAGTATCGATAGTATCCTTAACGGCATCCAACATTTCCATGGATGCATTTCGTAACGATTTGACTTCTGGATGGCGCTTTTGCAAGGCGGTAACCCCCGCTTCACACTGCGCCCTTCTTTTATTGTATTCCCCAGACGCCAGGTTGTGGGAGACATTGGTGTTCAGGAGGAGGATCTTATAGGGTTGTATATGGATGGGAATATAGGAATACTCCAAGGATTCACAATCCAATAGAATTACGTGTCCTTCTTTACTCATTACCGAGGCAAATTGATCCATAATGCCACATTTGGTGCCCGCATAGGTATGTTCGGCGGCTTGCGATAGCTCTACGATATCCATTCGGCTTAACCCAAGGTCGAACATTTCATTAAGGCCAAAGGCCAGACCACATTCCAGGGCAGCGGAGGAACTAACCCCAGAACCAATGGGGACATGGCTCTCCAAGACACAATCGAATCCCCGGAGTTTATCGGTTCGTTTGGAAATTTCGTTCAGTACTCCCAAAATGTAATTTTCCCATTCCACCTTGCTTATCGCAATGGCATCCAACGACAACTCAAAACCGGTATCATAGCCTTTGCTGTACACATGGCAGGTTTTGTCCGAGCCGTTTTTTTGAAACTGGAAGGTGATTTTCTTTTCTATGGCTGTGGGGAGTACAAAACCCATATTATAATCCGTATGCTCTCCGATTATGTTTATCCTGCCCGGTGATTCAATGGTAAGTTCTGGTTTGAAATGGTCTAAAAATTGCATGCTTTTTCAGTATTTTTTGCGTTATTTCCTCAGCGTTTTCAACGGTGGTTTTTCGATAATCGAGAGGGATGAAAAATAAATATTAAAGATAGTGATATTGCCTATAATAAGCCTAAGATGATTTTAACCAATACCAACTATTTATTAACCTAGGGCGTCTACTCGTATCGCAACGCATCTATGGGATTTAGTTTGGCGGCTTTTTTGGCAGGAAAGTATCCAAAAGTCACACCCACCAAGGCCGCAAAACAAAAGCCAATGACTATGGAATAAAAGGCTGTTGGAATGAAAAAATCAGTGATTTTATAGATGATCTGATTTCCGATAACACCAAGGACAATGCCCAGTAGGCCGCCTACCAGACTTAGCACGACGGCTTCTATCAAAAATTGGGTGAGAATATCACTCTCCCTGGCCCCAATGGCCAATCGGGTGCCGATCTCACGGGTTCTCTCGGTAACCGAAACCAGCATGATGTTCATGATACCTATGCCCCCGACAATTAATGAAATACTGGCAACGGCACCCAGTAGAATGGTTAGGATACCGGTAATGTTACTTGTGATTTCCTGAAGTTCGACTTGGGTCATGATCTCGAAATCGTCCTCATCCCCTGCTTTTATCTTATGGGATTCCCGCAAGAGTTCCGTTGCTTCTACCTTGGCATCAGTAATATGGTCTTCACTCAGGGCACTTGCCATAATCATGGTGTATCCCCTTTGGTGGCCATAAAGGCGATTTTGGATGGTGGTATGGGGGGCCAATACAATGTCATCCATGTCTTGCATACCACCGGAACCTTCTTCGGTTAAAAGACCTATGACCGTAAAGGGTATTTTATCGATGCGAATCTGTTTTCCAATAGGGTCCTGGCCCGGAAAAAGTTCCTCCCGTATGGTCTCGCCGATAACACAGTATTTTTTGGCCGTGCGTACATCCTCTTCGGTGAAAAAATTACCGGATTGTAACTCCCGACTGGTGATATAGAAATAATCATAGGAAACGCCGTATACCATGGTGGATTTATACCCGCTGGGGCCTATGGCCTGTGCACCTATAGCCAGTAAGGGGGATAGTCTTGGCATCCAAACGGAGTTCTTTTGCAATACTTCAAGATCTTTTTGGTCTATGGGCCTACCCATCCTTACATTAATACCGGCCTTATGTTCCGATTTGGTCTGAATCATAAGTAGATTGGTCCCTAATCCCGATATTTGGTTTTCAACTTCCATGGTGGCCCCTTCCCCGGCCGAAATGGTCATGATCACTGCGCCTACGCCAATGATGATACCGAGCATGGTCAATAGGCTACGCGTTCTATTTTTGTAAATAGACCGGAAGGCTACCTTGAATATTTTGAGGAATCGTCCCATTTCACGTTTATTAGGTTTTTATCGGTTTTTCCAGCGTTTTAAGGGCAGCGGTCTTGGTGTTCCTATTTTCGATCCTGGTATCCGAAAGCACCCGACCATCCCTCAAATACACCATGCGTTTGGCAAACTGGGCGATATCGGGTTCATGGGTGATCATAATTATCGTTTTGCCCTGATTGTTCAGGTGCACAAAAAGATCGGCAATTTCGAAACTGGTTTTACTATCCAAGTTTCCGGTAGGTTCATCGGCCAGTATTAGGGCAGGATTATTGACCAAGGCCCTGGCAATGGCTACCCGTTGTTGTTGTCCACCGGAAAGTTCATTCGTTTTATGGTAGATTCGGTCGGCCAGCCCCACTTGCTCCAGTGCCTGTTTCGCAAGGGCTGTTGAATTTGGGAACTGTCCCGTCCTGTCATAGATGAGGGGTAATTCCACATTCTCCAATGCCGTGGTTCGTGACAATAGGTTATAACTCTGGAAAATGAAACCGATTTTCTGGTTGCGTATATCGGCCAATTGGTTTTTGTTCAACGCATTCACTTGAATGCCATCCAAAAAATATTCACCGGATGTTGGCCGGTCCAAACAGCCGATAATATGGAGTAATGTAGACTTTCCCGATCCCGAAGCCCCCATGATGGCCACAAACTCCCCTTCTTCAATGACCAAGTCAATATCGGTGAGGGCACGCACTTCGATTTCCCCGGTTTGGAAGGTGCGACTCAGGTTTTTGGTCTCTATGACTCGTTTTGTGGCCATGGCGGTCAATTTTTGGTTTTTATACCATTGATGGCACGGATCCCTTCCTGTAATGGAGAATCATCGAGATGATGTTTTATCTCGGTGTGGAGTCCGGTCTTGATTCCGGTTTCAATAAACCTAAAATCCAATTCATCCTTTTCGTTCTTAAAAAAATAGCCGTCTATGGTGGCAGGCAGGTTTATTTTAAAATTGGCCGGCGTAAATAGTTCTTCATGGTTTAGGGCCTCAATGAATCCCTGTTGTACGGAATCGGGGAGCACTGTTCCCGCCTTTTGTTCCAATACCGGTTTTATCTCTTTCAGCATGGCCTCGGTAGGTCTAAAGCGTAAGGCCGAGTTATTGATCAATAAGACATCTTTGGCGGCATTTATAATGAATTCGAGGTTTGCGGTCATGCCGGGCAATAGTAATCCTTTTTTATTGTCCACATCAACCACCACTTGGTAATTGACGACATTGTTTATCTCTATGGGTTGTAGTCGTATTTGACTTACCGAACCATAAAATTCTTTTTCAGGATAGGTCTGTACCGTAAATCGAACTGGCATACCATCTTTGATGTAACCGATATCGCTTTCGTCCAAATCGGCCAGAATCTGCATTTTTGAAAGGTCTTCCGCAATGATGAATAGGGTAGGGGTCGCAAAGGAAGCAGCTACCGTTTGGCCTTCTTCCACGCTACGTTCAATTACGGTGCCGTCTATGGGTGAGGTGATATGGGCATAGTCCATGCTTACCGCTATATTGTCCACCGCGGCTTCGGCGGCTTTTTTGGTGCTCAACGCTTGGTTGTAGGCATATTTGGAATCGGTGAATTCCTTGGTCGAGATCACATTTTTTTCATATAAAACCAAATTTCGCTCGTATTCATCCTTGGCCCGGGATAATTGGGCTTCACTAACACCCAGATTGGCCTTCGCGCTGGTAAGGTTGGTGTTCAGTAACTTAAGGTCCATCTCTGCCAGAATCTGCCCCGCAGTAACCTGGTCGTTATAATCCACATATATTTTTTTGATGGTGCCCGATATTTGTGTGCCTATTTCCACGGTATTGATGGCTTCAACGGTACCGGTACTCGATACATTGGCCTCTATATTACCCTTTTCCAAGGCGGTATAGTTATAATCAAGCTTTTTGATATTGATTTTGGGTCTTAAAAACACATAACCTAGCAGGGCGATGGCCAAAATCATTAAAATAATCCATTTTGACTTTTTCATCTCTTTAGTTTTATCCGAATTCTTGGGTATGATTGTGCACTATTAAAATTAAGGTGTAATCTTAATTATTCTTATGACCAAAATCAGTATAGGGGCTTTTGTATGGAAAATAGGGGCATACGTATAGTAAGTTATCCTGTGGTTCGCAAAGAATTGGTAATAAGACTTTTAAATAACAAAACATAAAAAAAGGAGGTTGGGCCCATGGTAAATTCGGCAATGGATTTGTAAAGGATTCCCTAAAATTCCCAGGTAATGACCTAGGTCATTTCGTAAGGTCGTAACCCCACTTAATTTAGCGGCGTAATTAAAGGATTGTTTAACCTAAAAACACATTGTAATGTCACTTGTAAAATTTAAAAAAAGGCCTTTTGGAGATCTTGTACATCAGGATTTTTTCGACATGGATGATTTTTTTGACAATCGTTCCTGGGTGAGGAATATGTTACCCGATACCTTTTGGAATGGTAAAACCACAGAACCAGCGTTAAACATTAAGGAGACCGATGACAAATTCGAAATTGAACTTGCCGCCCCTGGTTTCGCTAAAAAGGATTTTAATATAACGATTGATGATGGATGCTTGAACATCTCTGCTGAAAAAACAAAATCAGAAGAGGAAAAAGAGGATGATTATACCCGTAAGGAATTTAGTTATAATGCCTTTGAACGTTCATTGCAATTACCAAAAACCGTTAAGGAAGAGGCTATCAAAGCCAAGTATAACGATGGTATTTTGAAATTTGACCTTCTTAAAAAAGAGGAAGCCAAGAAAAAACCACCTAAAGTGGTAGAGATCGCTTAAAGATAAAGTTCTGAGTATAAAATGCCCATTTGCCACAACCGAAAATATGTCCATGTGATTAGGTTTGGTCCTTGGGCATTTTTCCATTAAAGAATAATTGTTCAGTATAGGATTATGGTTCAAAAACCTTTCACGATATCTTCCGGTGAATTTTTGGATCTTATGGATGTTGATCCGAATCAAGGACGCTCCCTTGACGAAGCCCGATTACTTCTTAAAAAATATGGACATAATCAAATACCCCAATATAAACCCAAAAGCAGAAGTCGAATTCTGGCAGATCAGCTATTTGACCCCATAGTATATATCCTCGCCGTAGCCGCATTACTGGCCTTTGTCTTTAGTGATATCATGGAGGGGTTGGCCATATTATCGGTATTGCTGATATCCATAAGTATCGGTTTTTTTATGGAGTTGAAAGCTGTTCGTTCCCTAGAGGCTTTGCGTAAATTGGGAGAGGTAAAAACCACAGTGATACGTTCCGGAAAGAAACAGATCGTTCGCGCAGCGGAAATAGTGCCTGGTGATATCATTTGCTTACAAAGAGGGGGTGTTGTCCCTGCCGACGGACGATTGTTTTTTGTGGATAACCTATCCATAAAAGAGTCCGCCTTAACTGGCGAAAGTATTCCTGTCTTTAAAAATGATAATATACTGCCCGCCAATACTTCCTTAACGGAACGAACCAATATGATCTATAGGGGGACTACGGTTCTTACAGGTTTTGGAAAAGCCATCATTACCGCAACAGGAAAAAACACAGAGCTTGGAAGGATACAACAGATGGGTGTAAATGCGGAAAAGGAAAGAACCCCGCTTGAAACAAAATTGAACCAATTGGGCAAAAGGCTGATATGGCTGACCCTTGTGCTCACCTTTCTTATAGTTTTGATAGGCTGCTTTAGGGGGAAGGAACTTCTTTTTATGATTGAGACCGGTGTGGCACTTGCCGTGGCCTCGATTCCTGAAGGTTTACCCATTGTTGCTACCATTGCTTTGGCCCAAGGGATGTATAGATTGTCCAAAAAGGATGTGATCATAAAAAAACTGGAGGCCGTTCAGACCTTAGGTGCTACCGATGTCATATTTACCGACAAGACAGGTACACTGACCGAAGACAAAATGAAAGTTTATAGTCTTGCTTCTTCGAAAGGGGAGGTGTTGGATGTGGCGGGGGGAGACTTTAAACGTAGGGTAAAGCATGATCCCGTATTGCATAGAATAATCCAGGCATCCATTCTTTGCAATAATATTGATGTAAATGTCGATAATCCCACGGGTGATTCCATTGAATTGGCCTTGATTGATTTTGCCCGTGGGCTAGGCTATGATGTCAACGCCATAAAGGATGAATATCCGGAATGTATGGAGCTTCCCTTCAATGCAAATCGAAAATTAATGGCCACCGTACATCATAATGGTGATTTCGTGGTCTATGCAAAAGGGGCTTTTGAGAGTTTGATTTCCCATTGCCGATACTACCAAGATGAAAACGAAAAGAAACCTTTCGGAAATACGGAAGAATGGAATGAAAAAATTGATTCCTTGGCAGCCCAGGGTTTGCGTATTTTGGCTTTTGCCTATAAGGAAACGGAAAAAGCCCCTACAGAAGAAAATATTTTGAACCAACTTGTGTTTTTGGGCATTATCGGTTTTTTGGATCCAGCAAGGAAAGATGTAAAGGCCACCCTTGATGTTTATAAAAAAGCCGGTATAAAAGTGGTAATGGTTACGGGTGACCACCCAAGTACATCAAAAAAAATTGCCCAGGAAGTAGGTTTGCTAGAGGCAAATGCGTCCCCTACTAAAATCATTAGGGGAAATGACATAGGTTTGGAAAACAGTCAGAATAAAGAACGTGTTCAAAGATTATTGAATGTCACGATCTTTGCGCGGGTATCACCGGAACAAAAATTGAATCTCGTTTCTTTCTATCAACAGAACGGCCATATCGTGGGAATGATCGGGGATGGTATCAACGATGTTCCTGCCTTAAAGAAAGCGGATATAGGAATTGCAATGGGGATTCGGGGAACAGAGGCAGCACGGGAGGTAGCCGATGTTATTCTTAAGAATGACAAGTTTACGGCCATAGAACTTGCCATTCATCAAGGAAGGGTCATTTTTCAGAATATTCGCCAATTTGTGGTATATCTATTGTCTTGTAATTTGGCGGAAATCCTATCTGTTGGTTTCGCTGCATTACTGAATCTACCGTTACCATTGTTGCCATTGCAGATTCTTTTTTTGAATTTGGTCACCGATATATTTCCCGCTTTGGCCCTCGGTCTAGGAAAAGGGGAATCAGATATTATGGATCAACCACCTAAAAATCCTAAAGCCCCAATCCTAAACCGAATTCAATGGTATGCTATCATCATTTATGGGTTAAGTATTTGTGCTTCGGTTATGGGTATGGTGGCATATGCGCATTTTGTACTTCGATTAGAGCCTATTATCATTAATAATTTGGCTTTCTATACGCTGGTTTTGGCACAACTTCTAAATGTTTTCAATATGCCTAAAAGCCATGAGTCATTCTTTGTGAATGAAGTTACAAGGAACCCGTGGGTATGGAGCGCTATTTTATTGTCAATCGCAATTACGGGCTTGGCCTATCTTATAGCGCCAATAGCGGAAGCCCTTTCTTTAAAAAATCTGTCAGGCGAGACTTTTACAATAGTCCTAGTGTTCGCTTTGGGGTCCTTATTACTTGCGCAGCTATTGAAAAGGCTGTTAGCTTCCACCCATTGGTTTAGGGTTTCTTAATCCAATTGCAATCAAATGAAGTGGGGGAATGATAAATAGGTCATCAATAATTATCCGCAATACTTTGTAAGCGTTCCTTGTCAAGGAGTATGATTCTTCGGGCATGTCCCATGGTTATCAGTTTTTCCTCCTTGAATTCAGAGAGGGTCCGTATGGCGGTTTCCGTCGCCGTACCGATCATACCGGCAAAGTCTTCCCGGGGAATATCCAAACCCTCGTAATAGGAATCCTTAATTACACCTTTTTTATGAAGGGTCAATAGTGCCTGGGCCACACGTTGTCGTACGGAGGAATAGGCCATATTCACCAATTGATCCTGAACTTCGATAAGATTGCTGGAAATGATTTCCATAAATTTTTGGGAGACATCCTTCTTGTCATTGATAAGATGTATAAAATCGGATTTCGGGATGGCGTATGCCTCGGTATCGTCGAGTGCAATGGCGGTCTCCAGATAGGTTCCCTTGGGGTTCAGCAATGAAAGCTGTCCTATAAAATCACCGGCCTTGTATATGCCGGTCACGAATTCTTTTCCCGATTCTGTTGACTTGTACGTCTTCACTGTTCCACTTTCAATGAAATATAGGGTATGGGCACCATCCTCCTCCTTAAAAATAAAATCTTTCTTGTCATATAATTTAGGATGGTATTCCTTTTCAATATGCTCTAGATTGAGGTAGTTGTAGGCATCATGAAAAAAATCATTGATGCCCTTCATGCTTTTTGAAAATTCCTTTCTAAGGAAATCGTTCTTTTTGACCCGGGTTTGGATGGCTTCGAGGAGTTCGTGTTCCTCAAAGGGTTTTGTCAGATAATCGTCTGCCCCAAGGTTCATTCCTTTTCTGAAATCTGTCCGTTCTGTTTTGGCGGTTAAAAAAATGAAGGGTATCCCTAGGGTTTTGGGATTGCTGCTTAATTCTTCCAGCACGGCATAACCATCTTTTATAGGCATCATGATATCGCAAAGGATGAGGTCGGGTAAATACCGTTTTGCCTTTTCTATACCAATTTGTCCATTCTCAGCGGTCACCACTTCGTAATCATGAAGCGCTAATATATCTGCTGTATTCTCACGTACATCTACATGGTCTTCAATCAATAGGATTTTTTTCATGGCATTTTGTGTAACGTTATTGGTATACATCCTTTTTGTACAGACCTATTTGGGTAAGTCCTCTCTATACACTCCATAGACCCCAATGCTATCTATGGTATATTTAACGGCCAACTATCTGTATTACTTCGTTCCCTTTATGGAACGATATGCCCATCTGTATTTGTTTTTAAGTCACTTTTCTTTTTTAAATTATATGTCCCCTGTTTTATTCGATGCGGGAAAGGAGACCCAAAAGGTTGCCCCCTTGTTCTCTTCACTTTCCAGGCCTATACTGCCCCCCATAAGTTCGGTGTACTGTTTTACGATATTAAGGCCCAATCCCGTTCCTTGAATGTTCACACTGTTTTTTGCCCTAAAGAACCTTTGGAAAAGTTGTTCTTGTTCATCTTTGGGAATACCAATGCCTTGATCCGATACCTTTATCGATACTGTACGGTTTTCTTTGAGCAGGGTAACCAGGATTTCCTGACCCTCTTGGGAATATTTAATGGCATTGCTTAACAGATTGGTTAAGATATGACTCATTAGTTTGAGGTCGAGATACGCTTCAATGGTTTTTTCATGTGCGATTACTTTGATCTTTTGCCCTCTTTTCCGATTCGATTCAAAGTCCGATATGATTTTTTTGGAGAAGTCAACCAAATCCATTATTTCGGGATTGGGTCGTACCCGTCCTTCTTCCAATTTACCCAAGGAAAGGAAATCGTTTAGAATGATCACCAAAGCCTTTACGTTGTGTTTGATTTGGGTCACATATTTTTCACGCTTGGCCTCTTTTCCAGGGACATTTTGTTTTTCAATGAGGATGGCTGAGGAATGAATGGCACTCAATGGCGTTCTGAATTCATGGGAAGCCATGGAAATAAAGCGCGATTTCAACTCGTTGAGTTCCTGCTCACGTACCAGGGCTTTGCGGATTTCAGTCTCTGCCTGTTTTTGTTTGGTGATGTCATTGTAAACAAAAAGGGTCCATTTCACCTCATCGTTTCCACCCATTAAAGGGGAGGTGTTTACGGTGTAATATTTATTATTGAACTGGGTCTCGAAAGATAGGTGCTCCCCTTTCATGGTTCGTTTTATATCATTTTTGACCCTATGGATCCGTTCTTTCTTGAAAACCGTAATGTTATCGATACACCTACCTTCAAAATCAGTTTTATCCATGCCCATTCGCCGCATTTCCCCTCCATCGATATAATCGATTTCAAAATCGGCATTAAAGACAATGATGATACCTTTCGGGAAATTTTTGGCTATTGCGGTAAACATTGATTGACTCTCCAAGGCCCTATTTTCGGCATCCTTGGTTTCCTTGATTTGATCTTCAAGATTAAGGTTGGCCTCGATCATTTTTTGAACGGTGGCCTTTAGTTCATTCGTGCGTTCGTTAACTGTTTGTTCCAGTTCCCGTGTATACTTTTCCAACAAATAATGGCTTTTCGTCAACTGCTCCCGGATCTGATGTTCTTCGATGGCAATACCGATCAATTGGTTGAGTTCAAGAATAAAGTCCTTGTCTATCTTTGTAGGTATTCTTTGTTTTTGGCAATAAATACCAAATATGCCCAAAGCCTTTTGGTCCGAAGAAAATATGGGATAGGACCAACACGATACCAAACCGTGTTTTATCGCGGCATCATGGTAGCCGGCCCAATGTGGATCGGTTGTAATATCCGGGATGATCACTTCCTTTTTTAAATAGGCCGCCATACCACATGGACCCATGTCGGGTCCTAGGGGGGCGCCTTCAATAATATTGCAAAACCCTTTCGGT
This sequence comes from Maribacter aquimaris, assembly GCF_014596745.1. GTDB lineage: Bacteria > Bacteroidota > Bacteroidia > Flavobacteriales > Flavobacteriaceae > Maribacter_A > Maribacter_A aquimaris. Next base: position 232,201 of record NZ_JABTCF010000006.1, on the reverse strand, counting down.
AGATTGGGTGCGGCCAATTTGTGAAGTGTTTTCTTCATGGGGTCCAACACAAAGATGGAAGCAAAGCAACAGACTAAATGATTTTCCAATACCTCCACTATTTTTTTGCTGATTTTTTCCAGCGATTTCTGTTTTGCGATCATTTCAAGGATTTGGCGCATCTGGTCCTTGATCTGTAATTCTTTGATACGATCGGTCACATTATTCTGTACACCAATAAAATGGGTCAGTTGTTTATGCTTATTGATGACGGGGGTAATCGTAAGTTCGTTATAGAAGAGCGTACCATCCTTGCGATAATTCCGAAGCAAGGTCCGGCTCGTCTTACGGGTCCTTATGGATTCGCGAATGATGTCGATACCTTCTTGATCCCGATCACCTTTTTGTAAAAAACGACAATTTTTACCCAAAACCTCACTGCGTTCATATCCCGTTAGTTTGCAAAATGCATCGTTGCAATAAATAATGGGGAGGTCCTGTTGACGGGCGTCAACAATGATAATACTATTCCCGGCAGCTTCCAACGCACTATTTCGTACATTCAGGACATCCTGGATGGCCTTTGTCTTGGTAACATCCCTTAATACGCAGAGGAAAGTCTCATTCTCAAGGGGAACAAACCGAGTTTCAAAGTCGGTCGGTTTTTGGTTTATGGGTACGGTAATGATCTGCAAGACCGTATTCTTGGTTTCTTCGACCTTTGTAATGGCCTTTTGTATTTGTACACTTATCTTGGGGGGTAGGATTTCCTTGAAATTCTTTCCGACCAAATCTTCAATAGGGCCAACGATGGGTGAATAATCCGAAGCGTTTACCTGTAGGATCCTACCTTTCTTATCATGTATAAAAATCAAATCGGGTAATGCTGCCAGAACAGCCCTGTTCTTAACCTCACTTTCCTTTAATTCCCTTTCAGTACTTTTTTTCTCGGTGATATCCCGTACAATGGTTAATAGTTTATGATTGTTGAGTGGGACGGTCCTCGATTCGAAATCGGTTTTTTTGCCATTGATGTCCAAGGTATACTCCCGAATTTGGATTTTTTGGGTTTCAATGGCTTGGTTATGGGCTTTTAGGATTTTTTTTGATATTGCCTGCGGAACGATTTGTTTGATGTTCTTGCCAATGACTTCCTCTTTTGGGACTTGTGCCATGGTGTTTTCCGGGGCATAAAAATCAACGATGTCCCCCTCAAAGTTTTGAATGACCATAATATCGGGCAGTGCGTCTAAAAGGGCTTTGTTCTTAGCTTCTTTGGCTTTTAACGCATATTGCCCTTTTTTTAGATCGATAGTATCCCTGACGTATGCAATTGTCACGGATTCATTATTGAACATTATGGGACTCAGACTTATTCGTAGGGGAAATTCAGTGCCATCTTTTTTTTGTCCCCATAAATCAAGGGCTCGATCCATAGCTCGTGCTCTAGGGGCCTTGGAAAAATCCATGTGCTGTTTTTGGTGGATTTCCCTTAGTCTTTTAGGTAATAAAACCTCAATGTTTTCATTCAATAGCTCCCCTTTACCATACCCGAACATGGTTTCAACAGCAGTATTCGTTTTTAGTATTTTTCCATCTTGGTCCACCACAAGGATACCTTCTAGGGAAGCATCGAAAATATGTTTGAAAAGGGAGAGGTCTTTGGGGTTGTCTTTCATTGTGCTTTATTACTGTTTAGTGGCATAAGATAAATTTAACATAGTTGTAGGTATTTTCCAATGACTTTGGTCATATATATGTTGGAAGAAAAACGATTGTGGTTGCTCTATTAGGGGGAGAGGTTATTGTATATAGGGGCATAGGGGAGGTTTAGCTGTTTTGATTCCTGTAGGGGAAGGCGATTTTATGGGCCAATTGATGTAGATCATTTACTAGGCCCCATCCTTGTGGTAATTTAGCGAACAGAGAATAATCCATTACCTATGTATAAGTGTTTTCCTAAGGACAGTCCCATGATATCAAAATTGAAAATAACCGGAAGGCAACATACGTTCTTCGAAACAATCCCGCAGTTGGAAAATGTAGAAAAGCTTGTTGGTCGTATAGCGGGGAATAGGCTGTATTCCCCATTGACCGTGTTGTTGAAACTGGGACAGTACGATCAACAGAAAAGTAAATCAGCTGCATGTAATAAGGGATTTATAAATTATTGGAAGCATTTATTGGGGCCATCTATGAAATTTGGATTGTTTTTTAATGAGGATATTGGCACCATTTTTATTGCGGGCCCGTATTCGTCATTGTTCCTACAGGAAGTCGATGGTAAGAAATTGGGAGCCCTTTCCCAGGGTATTTATGGTGTTTTAAGAGGGTTGGGGCTTAGTGACCAAAAAACGTCGGAAGCTATCCAGAAATTGGGGGAAGGCCAATATCTTCTTTTGGGTAAAGTCTCAAGGGATGATTAAGGGCGCCTCACGGTCAAAGGATTGGATGGCAAGTATAGGAAGGGTGAATGAAAAGGAAGTCCTAAGTTCATCCGGAAATCAATTTTTCCATGCTCTTTTTCGCATCACTCAACATCACTGCGTTTTTGGTAAAGTTTTCCCAGGGGTCGTTCATATGCTTTAAACGTTTAGGAACAGTATGGATGTTAAAGGCTTGTGAGTCATTTATTTCATACAGTTCCTTCCAGAAAATGGGTGCAGCCACGGGTGCATTTTCCAAGGCCCGAACGGAGAAAGGGCAAACCGTGGTTTGGCCGTATGAATTGCGAAGGTAATCCAAGAACAGGCGTCCCTTACGTTCGTCTTTATGGATTGCTATGGTAAAATCCTCAGGGTGCTTTTCTGCTAGATATGTAGCGACTTTTTTGGCAAAGTCCCGTACTTCATCAAAATGTTCGACCCGCATTAGGGGTATGACCAAATGCAGCCCTTTAGAACCGGTGGTCATAACATAGGCAGGCAGCCCTAATTGTTCAGCCAATAAACCGCGTAGTATTTGTACACCCTTTAGAACTTGCCCGAAATTATGTCCGGAAGGATCAAGGTCGAAAATCAATCGATCGGGATAATCGAGCTTATCGATCTTGCTAAGGGAAATATGAAAGGTTATAGTGCCTTGATAGGCCAAATAGGCCAAAGTCTCCTTATTGTTGCAAATGACGTGGTTTACCCATCCGTCTTTCTTCTTCACCTTTACTGTTTTTATCCATTGGGGAAAATAATCCGATGCATTCTTCTGAAAAAAACCTTCTTCAGCAATACCGTTTGGAAAGCGGTGCAGGGTCAATGGCCTGTCCTTGAGATAGGGTAGCATATGCCCCGCGACGGAATTGTAATAATCGATCAGGTTTCCCTTGGTGATTCCCGAAATAGGAAAAAGCAACTTTTCATTGTGCTTTATTTGTGACGATGACATGATTTTAAAAGTTTGGAATCGTTTGTACTAATGGGTCAATCCTTGCAATGGGGAATATAAAACAAGACATTTTTATTCACTTCTACTTAAACCATTAACCCTTTGGATAATTTTACCCAAATGAATTTTAAAACATACCGAAAATTAATGTAATACTTTAAATGCCAAAATGATACAGATCATTTTAGGAACACGGGTAAGTTTGCATTTTTGTAGGGCGATGAACAACTTAGGATTGAAACCGTTATAAAATTCAATAGCATGATTACTACAAAATCAAATCCGAAAACGGAATTACTTTTAGGAGCTGGACTTGATGTCCTCCATCAGGAAAGTTGTGAATGGATCGATACCATTGCTTTTTGGAAAGACGAAATCAAGTTCTTTTCCAACATTTTGAATAAACGGGAAGTCACGCAATCTGAATATGGCAAGATGTTGGATTATCTTGAAAAGGTGCATCAAAATCTCTTCAATTATCTTTCGGAAGATATAATGAGGCATGAAAAATTACTGTCGCGCCTTAATCAAGGGGAAAAGGGTATTTCCGATGGGGCATACAGGGATGAGCATAGAAGGTTGGGCGAGAGTATGGTTCTTTTTGAAAACGATTTTAGGGAATTCAAAAAGATGGTCTTCGGTTATGTAAAGAAACTTTGACCAAAACAACCCACTTGTAAAAAGGTCTATAGGTCTATTTCCAACCCGATAGGGCAGTGGTCCGAGCCCAATACCTCGGAGTAAATAGTGACGGATTTGATGCTGTCTGCAAGGGAGGCACTGACCAAAAAATAGTCGATTCGCCAACCTGTATTGCGTTCCCTGGCCTTAAACCGATAACTCCAATATGTATAGGCAATTTCATCAGGGTGCAATTGCCTAAAGGCGTCTACAAAACCGGCATTGATAAAATTATCCATACCGTCAATTTCAATCTGTGTATAACCCGCGGTTTTGTTGTAATTCGATTTGTCGTTTTTCAAATCCATGGCCTTGTGGGCAACATTGAAGTCCCCACAGGCAATGACCGGTTTTTTCTTTTCCAGATTTTTAAGATAGGCAAGAAAATCGGCATCCCATTTTTTGCGATAATCCAAGCGGTCCAATTTTTGACCTGAATTGGGCACATAGACGTTCACTAAATAAAAGTCGTCATATTCCGCACATTGGATCCTGCCTTCGCTATCGTGTTCGGCAATTCCCATATCAAGGGTAACGGCAATGGGTTCACGCTTGCTTAATATTGCAGTGCCCGAGTATCCCTTTTTTTCAGCGGAATTGTATGTCCTATGATACCCTTCCATAGACAACAAGGCTTTTTTTGTTTCGTCGTCTTGGGCCTTTGTTTCCTGAAGACAGAGAATGTCAGGATTGATTTTTTCAATGGATTCAAAGAAATCCTTTTTGACTACGGCGCGTACGCCGTTCACGTTCCATGAGATGATGTTCATTGTCTTGGGTTTGTTGTATCAAATATAAGATTTATCTATCGCGATTACCAATACTTCGCTTATACAGTTTAATAAACTCGTACCAGATTACCGATAAAAACCCTACCCCCGAACTTAATAATATTTGGTTAGCATTCAAGGAGGAAAATTCAAAAAATCGGGTTAGGGGAGGTATGAAAAGGAGCATGGCCGTTAAGACAATGGTGACCATGATGATTATAGGAACCAGTGGGTTCCTGTATTTTAGGGTTGTAAGGATGGAATAATAAAATGATCGATTGACAAGGGTCAATACAATGTTGGCCGAGATCAAAGAGACAAATACCATGGTCCTGGTTGTGGCTTCGTCAAAACCGGAATGTATGGCAAGCTGATAGGTAGCCAATGTGCCTACGGTGATCATTAAACCTTGCAGAACGCTTGTGGCCAGTTCTACCGAATTAAAAAAAGTGTAGGTAAACGGCCGGGGTTTTTCAATCATGGTGTTTTTCTCCATGGGTTCGTTTTCATAAATGATACTACAGGTAGGGCCCATGATCAATTCTAGGAAAATGATATGTACAGGGGTGAATATGTTGGGGAAGGTCCAACCTAAAACCAAGGGAAAGAACACGGTCAATATTATCGGGATATGAATGGAGATAATGTACTGAATGGCTTTTTTTAGGTTTTTATAAATCCGTCTGCCCATGGCTATGGCATCCAACATTCGGGATAGGTCGTCCTCGAGCAGGATCAATGAAGCTGCTTCTTTGGCGGTTTCCGTACCTTTTTTACCCATGGCCACCCCGATATGTGCCGCTTTTAGCGCTGGGGCATCGTTAACACCATCCCCTGTCATCGCCACTATTTCCCCATTGGCTTTAAGGGCATTGATGATTTTCAATTTTGCTTCAGGGAACATCCGTGTAAATATGTGGTTGGTTTCTACCTGCGCTTGAAGTTGGGTGTCGCTCAAGTGCATTAAGTCCATACCCGAAATACTTTTCCCAGATTCCTTAAACCCGATTTCCTTGGCTATGGCAGCCGTAGTAAGCGCATTGTCCCCTGTTACGATCTTGACTTTTATTCCGGCCGAATCAAAACCTTGAAGCACTGATTCAATATTTTTTTTGGGAGGATCGTAGAAGGCAACGATTCCCTTGAATTCAAAATGAAGATCTTGTTGTTTTCTAGGAAAGGAATCGCCAACGAATTTCGATGTGCCTACACCCAAGATTCGAAACCCTTCCTTGGCAAGTTCGTTAATGGCGGTATTGACCTCTTGTATCTCGTTCTCGGAAAGTTTGGAAACCGCGATCAAAGCCTCGGCTGCACCTTTGGCCGCAATGATCCGATCCCCATCCTTATTTTCGAAAACATGTGTCATCATAGGTGGTTTGCCACCCAAGGGGTATTCGTGAACCATACTATATGTTGGGCGGTCATCTTTTGCGGCGATTTTTTTGTACTCTTCATGAAGGGCAATCTCCATGGCGTCGAAGGGTATGGGCTCACTGGCCCACATGGCTGTTGTTATTAGGTCCCTTTCGGCCGAATCCAAAGGCCCTTTGATATCGGTTATCGCCTTTGAGGATAATGACCATAGTTTGGTCAAGGCCATTTTATTCTCGGTAATGGTTCCCGTTTTGTCGGAACAGATAACGGTAGCACTCCCTAAAGTCTCGACAGTTTTCATTTGTTTTACGATAACGCCCATTTTCATTAACCGATATGAACCCAATGCCATAAATGTGGTAAAGGCTACAGGGATCTCTTCAGGTAAGATCGACATGGCCAAAGTGAGTGCCTTTAACAAGCTGTCCAATATATCCCGGGAATTGTAAAAATTGATTCCCCATACGATGACAAAAACAAGGGCCCCGGCAATGACCATTTTTTTGACAAAGTTGTTGATTTGGCGTTCAAGGGGGGTCTTCTCTTCCTGTATGCTTTCTAAGCTTTTACCTATTTTTCCCAATTCGGTTTTATTGCCAATTGCCGTAACCGTGGCAATAGCAAGTCCGCTTGCAACCGTAGTGCCCTTGTAAATCGTATTGCTGTTTTTTTCGGAATCCTTATAGATCGATAGGGACTCCCCGGTAAGCAGTGATTCATTTACCGAAAAATCATTGGAATGTACTATGGTGGCATCGGCAATAATGGTGGTTCCTTCTTCGACCATGAGGCTATCGCCGACAACAACATCCTCACTTTTGATTTCAATCACCTTCCCATTGCGAATGACCTTGCACTTGGGTTGGGCATATGATTTTAATTTCTCTAGGGCATTGCGACTTCGCCCATCCTGGTATAAGGAAATAGCCGATACCAAGACAATGGCGGAGGCAAGGAAAATACCGTCCCCGAAATCTCCCGATACGAAATAGATTACGGATGCCACCAATAACAAGAGGACCATAGGTTCCCTGGCCAAACTCTGTAAGGCTTTTAGAACACCAACCTCTTTCTTTCCTTCCAATGTGTTTTTTCCATAAGTGGTCCTCGCCCGGAGTACTTCCTCGGTAGTCAATCCTTTAATATCGAAATGATCTATTGACATATGGACTTTTTGACTGGGTGGTTATGGGGTAAGCAAAGTACGATAAGTATCTATGATTTTATAAAAAAAAGGCCTCATTATTAGAACTGTTTATTTTTAAAAATGGATAGGATTACGACAAAACCAAGAATTGCCGAAAGTGTAAAGCCTATGGCCCCCAATAAGGGAATGCCTTTGATCAAAGGGGGCATTTGGGCCAATACCAAAATGGAACTACCAATGGATAGGGCTGCGATGATCACGGCAATCACCAATCGGTTGATGGCCTTGTTCGATGCGGCCTGGAATTCCTTTAGCCCCTTGTGCTCATGGATTACCACGAGTTTGCCCTCCTTTATTTTTTTTAGGATACTGTTAAGATCTTCAGGAAAGTTATCGAGAAGGGTATTGTAGTCCTTTAAGCGGGACATGTTTTTTTGGAACAAACGTTTTAAACTATACCTTTTGCGGGTTAATTTGGCCATATAGGGTTTCAAATTGTCCGTTATATTGAATTCGGGATCGAGTTTAAGACCAACCCCTTCCATAATGATCAGAGCACGAATCAATAGGTACAGCTCGTGTGGGAGGATAATGTTGTTTTGGTATAGGATGCCTTTGAATTGGGTGAGCGTGGTACCCAATTTAATATTCCGTATGGAAGTATCACTAATGCCTTGAACCAAGGCTTGCAGGTCTTGTTCCAATTTTTTGTAATCGGGAATCTCGGCTTTTACGGCTATGTTTTCCAAAACAGGAATCAGTTTTTTGATATCCTTTTTTGTAAAGGAGAGCAAAAGGTCCCCCAATTGTTCTTTTTGGTTAGGTAAAAGGTTGCCCATCATCCCGAAATCGAGAAAGCATATACGATCTTGCTCCGGTAGTATGAATATGTTTCCAGGATGTGGGTCGGCATGAAAGAAGCCGTAATCCAATACCTGTTCCAAATAAAGGTCGACGCCCACTTGGCCCACAGCCTTGCAATCGATGCCCAATGCCGTCAATGATTCTATTTCGGAAATTTTAATACCATCGATAAACTCCATACAAATGAGGCTGTCCGTTGAATATTTACGGTACACTTTGGGAACATACATGACTTCATTGTCTGTAAAATTCTTGGCAAAGCGTTCCATATTATCCATTTCACGTAAAAAATGAAGCTCTTCATGAATGCTTTTTTCAAAGGATGTTACAATTTGCATGGGTTGAAAGGCTTTTGCCTGGGCACTATGTTTTTCGAGACCTTTTGCCACCTGCTTCATTACATCGATATCCGCATTGATGGTTTCCAGGATATTCGGGCGTTGGATCTTAAGGGCCACCCATGCGCCGTTTAATAATTGGGCCTTGTGTACTTGCGCCAAAGAGGCGGCCGCAATGGGTTCTGTTTCGATGAAAAGAAAACAGTCGTTCGCTTTGATGTTGAGTTCCTGTTCTATGGTATTGACAACATCAAAATTCTTTAACTTGGGAACATGGTCCTGTAATTTTTCAAGTTCCTTGATTAACGCAGGGGGTAACATATCTTCCCGATTGCTGAAAATTTGGCCAAGTTTAATATAGGTGGGCCCCAATTCCTCCAAAACCATACGTATTCGCTCATAGGTAGAAAAGGCTATGGCCTTGTCATGATCGGAGTGTTTCCTTACATCCCAGGTTGGAATCATATTTTTGATTCTACTTTGGGCCATAACCTGGTCAAAGCCATATTTGGCCAAGATGTTAAAAAGCTTCTTGTACCTTTTAAGTTTACGGGTTCTAGAGGGGATTGTATCCGGCATTTTTACATGTACTTGGATAAAAACCGGAAGAAATCTTTTTTCAAATCGGCGTATATCTGTCTTTGTTTTTCCATTTTCAACCTGAATTCATTATGTTTTTTGGCTAAGACGATATCCAAGGATTCTTTTCCTGCTTGGCTATGGCCGGCAATGCTCGCTTCGTGTTCCTCAATAGCCTCCTCAAGGTCATCGATGACCGCACCGTGTAATACGAATTCATTTTGAAAATGATCTAATTCTTTAAGTACCTCATCGGTTGTCCAACGGGTGACCAATTCACTTAATCTGTTGGTGAAGGATTTTAATTCATCTTCCCAAAAAGCCAATTCCGATTTCCAATTTTCATGTTCAAAGTGCAGATTTTCGTTGTACACTATTTCTTTGATCTTTTCCATTAGGATTATTTTTTATGATTTATTGATTCAATTAATTATGATAGGTGCCGTTTCGGGAAGTGGGTCCGGTTTTTGCACCTTTCTTTTTCCTAATATTTTCTCAAGGTCTTCGAAGTCGGCAACTTCCTGTTTGAGGAGCAATTCTGCCAGTTTTAGCAATTCGTCTTTGTGTTCGATCAGAATTTTTTTGGTTCTTTCATAGGCGGAATACACTAATTCCTGAACTTCCTTGTCGATCAATTCTGCCATATGCTCACTATAGGGTTTACCCAGCATATGTTCGTTCTGTCCTGAAGAATCGTAAAAACTGAGCGGACCTATCTCCTTATCCAACCCGTAATATGAAACCATGGTGTATGCCTGTTTGGTAACCTTTTCAAGGTCATCCAAAGCGCCGGACGATATCTCATTGAAAATGACCTCCTCTGCGGCGCGTCCTCCCAATGAGGCACACATTTGATCTATGAATTGCGACTTGGTCACAATCTGTCGTTCTTCGGGGAGGTACCAGGCAGCACCCAACGATTTCCCCCTTGGGATAATGGAAACCTTTACTAAGGAGGCTACATTTTTCAGGTACCAACTTACCACGGCATGGCCAGCCTCATGGTGGGCCACAATCTCTTTTTCCTTGGGGGAAATAATCTTGCTCTTTCGTTCCATTCCCCCAATGATACGATCACGTGCTTCCATAAAATCTTCCTGCGCAACCACGGTTTTTTTATGACGTGCAGCGATAAGGGCGGCTTCATTACAGATATTGGCAATATCGGCACCGGAAAATCCGGGACTTAATTTTGCCAATTCATCCACATTGATATTCTTGGAAAGTTTTAAGGGGCGCAAATGGACCCCGAATATTTCTTTCCGTTCCTCTTTGGACGGTAGTTCCAAGTAAATATGGCGATCAAACCTACCGGGACGTAAGAGGGCCTTGTCTAAAACATCGGGGCGGTTGGTGGCCGCCAATACGATAACACCCGTGTTGGGACCAAAGCCATCCAATTCGGTCAATAATTGGTTTAACGTGCTTTCCCTTTCATCATTGGCCTGAAATGCATTGACCTTGCCACGTGAACGGCCTACAGCATCTATTTCATCAATAAATATGATACTGGGCGATTTTTCCTTGGCGCGTTTAAACAGGTCGCGAACCCTTGATGCCCCTACACCTACGAACATTTCTACGAATTCGGAACCCGACATGGAGAAAAAGGGAACTTGGGCCTCACCGGCGACCGCCTTGGCCATTAGTGTTTTTCCCGTTCCTGGAGGGCCGATAAGCATGACCCCCTTAGGGATACTGGCTCCCAGTTTTGTATATCTATCCGGGTTCTTTAAAAAATCGACAACCTCCATCACCTCGGCCTTTGCTTCTTTGAGTCCGGCAATATCCTTGAAGCTGACAGGGCTTATGGAATCCTTTTCAGCGAGGATGGCCGTGGATTTTCCGAAATTGAAAAGGGGATTATGCCCTTTTCCGCCGCCACCCAATTTACCTAGGATGAATAACCAGAATATAATAATGAGTCCAAAAGGTAATAGCCATGAAAGAATACTGGCCCAACTCGTACGGTTTTGGTATTGTATATCGATTTTATTGGTTGGTGGGACCGCGTCCTGTGCCTTTTGCAATTTAGCCTCAAAGCTATCGACCGACCCAATGGTCATGCAGTATAGTGGGATGTCTGCCGTTTGGAGCCACTTTTCCTTTGCATCCTTGTTTTTCGTGTTGTCTATGGGCTCTTTTTTGACATAGAACTCTGCAAATTCCTTGTTGACAACGACGATTTTTTGAATCTTATTTTGGGCAATAAGGGAATCCTGAACAAAGGACCAGCTTATTTCCTTGGTGCTGTTCACTGGTTTCGAAAAAAAGGAGAATATCAATAAAAAGGCAAACAAGAGTAGATAGAACCAATTGAAACCTGCACCCGGAAGGGGAGGCTTTTGATCCGCGCTACTCTTTTCTGTTTTTTTGTCAGTGGACTGCTTCATTTTGTTCAAAAATTCCGAATTGGTTCAAGGCTTCCATGGCTTCGCAACCATAGACCACGGATGGTCCGCCACCCATGAGAATGGCCACACCTATAGTTTCCTTTATTTCCTCAGCATTTGCACCGGCTTCTAAAGAATCGTGTACATGGCAGGCAATACAGCCTTCACATCGAATGGTTATCGCAATACCCAACGCAATCAATTCCTTGGTCTTTGTAGAAAGGGCACCTTCTGAAATACTGGCTTTGTGCAGTTCGGAGAATCCTTTCATGGTTTCGGGTATTTCAACGCCCAATTCGTTCATTTTTCGACTTAAATCATTGAATTTTTTAGAATAGTCATGTAACATTTTATACAGCTTTTAAGATTGTGTTTTTTATTAAACCCCTTTGGCTTTTACTATGTCAAAGCTAGTGGACTAGGATGGGAAATCGAATGATTTACATCATGTTGGTACGCGGTTTGTTTTGGTTTATTAGGGTAGAATATAAATTTCGGGATTTATGCACGTAACTTTGTGGTGATGATGGGTTATTCAGGTAAACCTGATGTATTACTTAGGATTGCCAATGGGTTATTGTTCCATAAAATTCACCACGGTAATGCATATTTGAATACTATTGGAAAGAAGAATACAAAATGAACGCTTTAAAGGCTCAAATTTTTAGAGGGTCTAGGTTGACCCTATTTGGAAGGTTGTTTTTATATATCTTTTTGGTCCCTTTTATTTCGGGGATTGAAACAGGGTGTAGTTCCTCAAAACCGCTTAAGAATGGGGGGTATGTAACCGGTGCCGACCAAACATATGGGCCGACGTTGGATGAAATGGGAACGGACAGCTTGGGGTTCGATGACCATTTATCGATTTTAAGCAAGGGGCCTACGGAAATCACCACTATTGACAAAGAGGCGGATTCGTTGTTAAATATTATACCCATCGCTGATGGGCAAAAAGTTTGGTCGACTGAGGTGTTGACCGATGAATCCGAATTGCCCTATGGTTGGGGAATCAAAAGTAGGGTTGCCGATAAAATTGTTGAGAATTATAGGACCGCTAAGAACAAAGAACCCGGGGGGAATTGCTTGGCGGTAAGCAAAAGGCGTTTTATGAATGCTTATAAGGCTGTTTATGGCCATTCGGTATATAACGATCTACCTGATTATATGGCGACAAAATATTATTCAGCACCTGAGGTCTTCGATAACCTTTATGTTTCGGCCTCTGGCATACATAGGGGCTGGAGAAGCTTGCCTAGGAAATATAGGGGCAAGGGTAATGCCGGGGCAATCGCATATGCGGGGATGGGAACCTTGATAGATTCGGATGGCATTTGGGGTGGTGAACTCAGACCTGGTGCACTCGTGCAGGTTTGGAGGTTCAGGGAGGACTATAAGGATGTTGTAAAAGGAGTGGATAAAAAGGATTTTGATCCCTACGGGCATTCCTTTATTTTCCTCGGTTATGTACGTAATGAAAAGAATGGGATTGTTGGGATTCGCATAGCGGACCAAGGTTTTCAAAGCTATAGACCCCTTTTACCACGTGATTATGAGGTTTGGTGGGCTGTTAATCTCACTATATGACTTTGTGTATGGCAAAAGATCCACAAAAGTTTAACATTCTACATAAAATGCAATTCAAATCTATTCGTTACATTCTTAATACACTGATTTAAAAGACTATAATGATATTTTTCCCACTATTGATGCTTTTTACGCTTCATAATGACCTGTTTTTAAAAGTTGAACCGTTGCGCGAGGATGTTTTTACAAATGGGATTTGGCTTGATCCGATAGGAACCCAAGGGGAGAACGAGGGAACCATATTCGATTGGGCTGTTAATCCTGATACCCTTTCCTATGACGATGCCAAAACGAGCATTGGGGAGCTACGGAAAAATTTGGGAGAACGATTTCGGCAGGGACAAATTTCGATGGAAGGGATAAAGAACGAATTCACTACGCACTTGGTTGATGGTTTAATTCCGCATTGGTACGGTACCCCATGGAGTTTTGGCGGGCATACGGCCATACCCAATCAAGGGAAAATTGCTTGCGGTTATTTTATTTCTACCACCTTGCGCGATATGGGGCTCAAGTTGAATCGCTATAAATTGGCCCAAAAATCACCTCTGGACGAGGCCATGGCCTTAAGTTGTGGGTCGGAAATTTACAGTGTGGAACAAGAGGACCATGATACGGCTTTTGAGGAAATTGACGGCCTTACCCAAGAGGGACTTTATTTTATTGGTTTTGATACAGGGCATGTAGGGTACCTTCTAAAAAGGAATGGTGAATTGTTCCTCATCCATTCCAACTACCTCATCCCGATATCGGTTTGTATTGAAAGTCTTAAAGACGCCCGGGTTTTTAAAAAATTCACCAAATTTCATTTGGTCGATATTTCGCATAATGAATTCCTTATACAACGATGGTTGGATAACACCCAGGTCCTTTAATCCTATCGACTGGTTTAATTAGAGGCATCATAATCGATCACGATCATACAATACACCTAAAAGCGAAACCCATAACCAATGGTATGGGCTCCGCCTTGTTTTAAAGAAATAAAAAACGATATTTTAGGCCACCTCGGCCAAGGCGATAACGTCACCTGTTTTAGCCGTTTCCCCACGATGTACTTTTATTTCCTTGAGAATTCCCGAGAAAGGGGCAGGTACCTCAAAGGTTACCTTTTCGGTCTGCACCTCTAAGAGGGTCTCGTCCTTTTCGAAAGCGTCACCAATTTCCTTATACCAAAGTACTACGGAGCTTTCCGCGTCTTCCCCCAATTCTTTTGGGAGTACGATTTCATTCATTTTTTCCATAATTCAAACTGTAATCATTTTTTCCACCGCGTTAATGATATCCTGTGCATCAGGTATTACGTATTTTTCCAACACCCTGCTATAGGGAATAGGGACATCCGGGATGGCCAAACGGACTATGGGGGACTTCAGATGATGGAAGCCTTCAGAGGCCATGATCGCACTTATTTCGGCGGTAATTCCGTATGATAGGTAATCCTCGTCGACCACGACCAAACGATTCGTTTTGGCAACGGATTTCAATAGGGTTTCCTTATCGATGGGTTTTATGGATCGTAAGTCGATAACTTCAGCATCAATACCTCTTTCCGCTAGCTTTCCTGCGGCATTAAGAGCCTCAATGGTCATCATTTGCACTCCAACAATGGTGACATCCTTACCTTCGCGCACCACTTTAGCCTTATTTAATGGAATGGTATAGGCATCTTCAGGAACGGGTCCTAACGAGGCTTCCAATTGATCCATCCAACCCAAACCTTGAAGTGTTTTATGAAACATGAACACAACGGGATTGTCATCGCGTATGGCGGCAATCAGCATTCCTTTGATATCTTCAGGGAAGGTAGGGGCCACAACTTTCATGCCTGGCAAATGCCCAAAACTGGCATATAAGGTCTGGGAGTGTTGGGCGGCATCACTATAGCCACCACCGACACCGGTTAATAGTACAATGGGCAATTTTACATTTCCACCACTCATATAGTGAATTTTGGCCATGTGGTTATAGATTTGATCCATGACCACACCATGAAAATCGACGAACATCAATTCTACCACAGGTCGTAATCCTGCGGCGGCGGCACCAATGGCGGCACCGATGAACCCTGTTTCGGAAATAGGGGTGTCCATGATACGTTCTGGGCCAAACTTGTCGTACAAACCGGTGGTTGAACCGAATATTCCACCATATTTACCGACATCCTCACCCATGACAAAGATATTTTTGTCCCGCGTCAATTCTTGTTCCAAAGCCTGTACCATGGCTTTGCTACCGGTCAATTTTCTTATTTTATTCTTTTTTGCTTGTATAGTTTCCATTTTTCAATCTTTTGTGGTTCTGGCTTTAGCATTGCATATTAACAGAAAACATCTTCCAATGCTTCCTTAGGTTCAGGGTATTCGCTGTGTATGGCGAATTCGTATGCATCATCCACGACCTCATAGGCTTTGTTTTCCAAGGCGCTGATTTCTGCAGGGGTAGCCAAGTCTTCTTTCAATAAATGGTTTTTTAACCGCTCTATAGGGTCTTTGCCCCGTAGGGTTGGGACTTCTTCCTTATTCCGGTACAATTCGGGATCCCCTTGGAAATGGCCTAAAAAGCGATAGGTCTCAATTTCTATGATTGAAGGTCCTCCTCCGTTTCGGGCCCTATCAACAGCTTCTTTGCTGATCTTGTACATTTCCAAAGGGTCATTGTCCTTTACCAAGTATCCTTTAATGCCATAGGCTTTCGCCCTTATATCATTGGAAGGTACACTGGTCGAATTTTTCTTCGCGACCGAGATACCCCATGAATTATCTTCGACGACCAAGATAAAAGGCAGGTTCCAAAGGGCGGCGAGGTTCAGTGATTCGTGGAAAGCCCCGGAATTGGCAGCTCCCTCACCAATGAATGCGACGGCTACCCAGTCTTCCCCTTTTTTCTTGTTGGCCAAAGCAGCACCCACGGCATGTGGAATTCCAGCTCCCACGATACCCCCACAGGAAAATTTCACGGTAGGGTCGAATAAATGCATATGTCCGCCCTTTCCTTTTCCCAATCCTGTTTTCTTGCCGAAAATTTCAGCAGTCATTTTTTTAAGGTCCACACCTTTGGCAATCGCCTGATGGTGTGGTCGGTGGGTAGCCGTAACCGTATCATCCTTTGTTAAATGCACAATCATTGCCGCAGCAGCAGGTTCTTGTCCGTTGGAAAGGTGCATTTCCCCGGGCACAGGGCCTGCACCAATATTGAAGATGGGTTGCTTGCCTTCCAAATAGGCCTTTTCCATACGTTCCTCAAAATATCGGGAAGTCTTCATAGTCCGATATATCTGAAGAAGGTCGTTCTTGTTATTATTTTTCATGACTATAAAATTTTAAAAATAAATGTAGATTCCTTTTGGATAAATTGGAATGATCTAGGTCATTGGCGAAAATGGAGTTGTGCCATAACTTTAGGTTGAACCAAAACATCGCATACCTTGAAAACAATCCTATATGTTACCGATTATTCCTTGAATTCTGTGGCCGCATTGAAATATGCCCACAAGATGGCGACCCATATGGGAACCCGATTGGTGGTCACCCATGTGTTTGATTATCCTACCGTTTTGGGTACAGCGGGTTTGGATGAGCCTTTTCCCCATTTAGAGGACAATGCCTTTAGGATACACCGGACCAAATTGGAAAAATTCTGTGGGGAACATTTAGGAAGTGGATATGAAAATCCAAATCTTCAGATAGAGCCGGCAGAAAACAAATCGGTCGTTAAGGGGATTATCGCTGTTGCTACCGAATGGCATGCCTATTTGATTGTTACAGGGATGAAAGGGGGCAGTGCATTTCGTGAAATACTTATGGGGAGTACCACAAAACTTCTTATAGAGAAAGGACCTTGTCCCATTCTGTCCATTCCGGCAGGTACAAGTTATAGGTTGCCCAAAACCATTGTATACGCCACTGGTTTTGAGGAGGAAGATGTATTCGCCATTCGTAAGTTAGCCGAGATGGCCGAACAATTCGAGGCTAATATCAAGGTGGTACATATTTCATCCAAGGAGGAATATAAGGGTGAAAAGCAAATGGAATGGTTTAAAGAGATGCTCTTGCAGAAGGTAACGTATGAACATATCGGCTTTGAATTGCTTTTTTCAAAGGATGTCTTTGAAACGCTTCGATTATATATTGGCAAGTCGAATGCAGATCTAATCGTGATGTTGGAAAGGGAAAAGGCAGGTTTTATCAATAAATGGTTCCATCAGGATTTGGTCAAAAAAATGGAATCATATGGTAAAGTTCCCCTCTTAAGTATGAGGGGAAGCCACCATCAGCTCTTTTATTTTAAAAAAGCACTTTAAATCCTATTGATATGGCGAAGAAAATTTATAGCATATTGTTACTGGTTTCATTGGGTTTAGGATACTACCTGTATAGTGTAAGGGAATCACTTTCCAATGTTATTTTGATTGTCACCTCTGGGGTGTTGTTTACCCTGTTGAGTATGGGTATTCATGGTTTGATAGCGCATTCACTTAACCCAAATGTAAAGGGGGGTATTATTCTGTATCCGATTTTAATGGGAATACTTTGGGCGTTCCTCTTCTTTTTATTCGTGTTTTTTGTACTTCCGATTTTTTGTCCCGATTTCATGTTGAAGCTGTAAGGGTTCAAACGGGTTGTTAGTTGTCCTCCTTTTATTCGAATGCGAAATGGAATATGCCTTAAACTGACCTACATCATTTTCAGGCAAACCTTCTTACCCTATTTTAAGGGATAACCTAAAAAAGTCAATATATGAAAGCTGTGTTAAATATTAAAAACCTTCACTGTGATGAAGGGAAAAGGGTAATCTTAAGAAACCTTAGTAGGATAATGGATGTTCGGGTCATCGATATTGATGTTGCAACGGGTATCTTACATTTCTTATACATCAATCCCGTTGCCTTAATAAAAGTAAAACAGGAGTTGTCCCGATTAGGGTATCCCATACATAAGCGTAGTATAGAAACGTATCCTCCCAACATGTTTGGTTCGGAAGGGATTTCCTCCTTAACCCTACAAGAGGCTTAGGTTAGTTGCGGAAGGACCAATAGTGGCAATTCGGTATTGAAAGCCATTTTCCGCAGCACCGGTTCCCGTAGTAGGGCATCAAAGAAATCGTGTTTGGACTTTAAGAGTGCCGCCATGCCGATTTGTGGATTCTCTTTTTTCAATGTGAACAAGGAAGAGGTGACCGATACGCCCATTTGGGCCTCTATAAAATTTGTTCTTATTTCCTTTAAATGCAGGCTCAGTTCTTCTTTATTCTGCTTTTGGTCTTTACTCAAGGTTTTTTTTGAAAAGATGTGGGTGACCAATACTTTAGAATCCCATAATTTGGCCAATTGGATCAGTGGTAATAGTTCCTCGTTACTGAACCGGTGTTTGTAATTATTGGCCAAGACAATTTCTTCTGGTGCAGTAAAAACATAATCTGAAGGGATTGCGACAATAGGGCAGGTATGCAGATGTCGTATCACCCTTACGGTATTGCTGCCCATAAAAACATTGAACAGTGATGATGCTCCTTTGGTGCCCATGAAAATATAATCGATTGCGTTGTCTGTCATGGCAATGTTCAGGGCGTTTACTATGGAATCCATTACAAAAACAGGCTTAAAATGATGTTTGGGGTTTTGCTCTTTTTGTAGTATGGATTCGGTCAAATTTTTTAGTTCGATTTCCAAATCAGCCTTGCTTTTAGATCCTGACGGAGCATCATGGTAGGCATGGAGTATACAGAACGTACATTCTTCCTTTTCAAATAGTCTTATGGCGTAGTCAATGGCTCTTTGGGCATTGTCCGAGAAATCGGTGGGTAATAGGATTGTAAACATTTTCATGTGCCTTTTAGTACCTCAAATGTACTCCGCAAACCATCAAATAAGTATGATGAATGTCAGTTTAAGAAGGGATTGTTTTGACGGGGTCGGCCATTTTGGTTGAAAACTGACAGTAGTTTTTGTTTTTGGCGGGTTTGGCTAAATCTGTTCGGGAGGGGTTCATAACCGTTAGGCATAAAAAAGGACTGCTATATGTGAAATACACCAGTCCTTTTTCGGGTATCACGCTAATTTTGGCCTATCGCCAAACTTAAACCTAGAACAATTTCCAAGGAGTCATAACCTTGGGATTTGATGTGATACCATGTAGGACCACTAAGGCATTACTGCTTAGAAGTCCATGCATTATTTTCAAAGAAAAAAAACAGGAAACCTGGGTTTCCTGTTTTCCATAAACACAGGGATTTCATCAATCTCGTTTCTCAATCTGTTGAATCATAGTATCGCTAATACGATTCAAGCAACCGATCAACATCTTAATTCCATCCTGGTCCTTATTATGATCATCACTGCATTGTTGCCATCATGACAATCAATTTTATTAAAGAATCCGGAATACCCAAATATCCCGGATTCTTTGAAGATGTTCTCGCTACCAATTTTTGACCTTGCCGTGCCTTGTCCAAATCCATTATCGATTTTTTCAAGGTTAAAAAGTCAGATTGATATTCTCAAACTTCTTCTTTTTCTACGGATTTCGGTATCCCCACGACCCAAAACCCAAGAATTCATTTTTTCAAGGAACTTGATTATAATTTCAAAGATAAAGTACATTCCAAGGGGTTGCAATGACCTACATCAGTTTCGTTAATTTAAAAGGAAAAGAAACCGGAACATCGGAATGTCCCGGTTTCTAAGAAGTGGATTTCCAATCTGATGTACGCTGACACTGACCTTAATTCAAATTTATCACTAAACCCCTACTAAGATTCAAATGGTCTAACAGATTTGTACACCTCTTCTTTTTCATGGGGTCTTGCATTTTTCCCCTAAAAGACCCATTTCCTTTTCAAAGAACTTACTATTTTAATCTTGGGGCTAAAGTAGTCTGACTATTCCGGCTTTAAAATGACCTAGATCAGTTTGGGGGTTTTTTCCCTTTCTTTTCTGGTATTATTACCCAAAACCCATTCGTATAATTTGTCAGCATCCTCCTTGTTACAAAGTTGTGTGCCAGTGTGTAGGGTTGCCGCTGTACCACAGGCGACTCCATATTTTATGGCCTCGCCTAACGATTTTTCATTTGACAGGCTGTGGACAATACCTGCGACCATACTGTCCCCAGCGCCAATCGTACTTTCTTGGTGCACCGTTGGGGCAGGTATATGCTCCAATTTATTGCCGTGGGCCCAAAGGGCTCCTTTCGCACCCAATGAGATGACCAATACCTTGCATTTGTATATTTCCAAGAATTTTTTTGCTAAGGTGTCGAGTTGGAGTACCGAGATGGAAGGAACCCCCATTATGGTGCTTAACTCGCCTAAATTGGGTTTCATAAGGTATATGTTCGCTTTCATGCTGGGTAGTAAGGCTACACCTGATGTGTCCAATATGAATTTCGCATTTTTTTTATCTACGATTTTGGATATTTCCACATAAAAATCCACGGGGACATCCTGGGGTAGTTTTCCGCTAACGACCATAAAGTCATCGGATTGTAAATTTTCTTCCAAGAAGGTCAATATGGCTAATAGTTCTTCATTCTTAACCTTGGGTCCGGGTACCCCAAATCGATATTGAAGTTGGGTATTCGTATCGGTAACCGATAGGTTTTCACGGGTCCAACCTTCTATAGGAATGACCTCCTGTTCTATTCCTTCCTCGGCAACCAAGTGTTGTAAATGGGCTCCGGTAGGTCCTCCTGCCAGATACATACATAGTGAGTCCCCCCCTAATTTTTTCAGGGCACGCGAAACATTGATGCCACCGCCCCCCGCAAAATAGGAGGGTGTCGCACATCTCAATTTTTTATTGGGGACTATTCCTGCCACAGAAGTGTCCTTGTCTACAACAGGATTCATGGTAAGTGTGATTATCTTTTTCATTTGATATATTTTAGGAACTCCTTTACAATGTGGTTGCTGGACAGCCATGAATGGCATGGGTATCCTAGTACGCGATGATTTCTGTTTTATAATGGACAAAGTTCTTGGTCTTTCACTGGTTTTACAATGATACAGATCAGTTAGGCGACGCTGCCCATACAATGGTCTTACAAAGATTCTGAATGATTTGTATTTTGGTTAGGGAACCTCCTGATTCATATCATTTCAAATTTTTATTGATCATAATACCTTAACCCGAAATAAATCAATAATATAGGTAGGTGGCTTTTGTATATGCACTCGGTAACCATACGGGTTTCATAATGGAAGGAAGATGTTTATATCGGTTGGGAGAAGTGCATTACGTATGATTTTGAGGTATTGATAAATGGGATGCGATAAATAAGTAGAAGGATGAAAGGATCATTACAAATAGGGAAGGTATCCGGTATAAGGATAATGGTACACTGGACATTTTTGTTCATCTTGGTTTGGGTGGTGTTTTTGGAAATGGAAAGAGGGGGTACTCTGGAAACGGTCTTGTTCAATCTGGCCTTTATTTTAGTGGTTTTTTTCTGTGTGGTACTTCACGAATTGGGTCACGGTTTGATGGCAAAACGTTTTGGTATAAAGACCAAGAAGATAACCCTGCTGCCCATTGGGGGTATTGCCAGTTTGGAAGAGGTGCCCGAAAACCCGAAACAGGAACTTATGGTTTCCCTTGCCGGTCCCTTCGTGAATTTACTAATAGCGGTGGTTTTGTATTTTGCCATTCCCGTACAAGGTTTTTTGGAATTGCATATAGCGGAATTGCTCGAAGCATTGAGCAAGCTAACGTTGAGTAATTTTCTCTTTTATACCTTTTTAGCGAATTTGAGCCTTTTGGTTTTTAACCTTATCCCAGCCTTTCCCATGGATGGGGGCCGTGTTCTCCGGGCATTGTTGGCCATGAGGACCGATAGGGTTAGGGCAACCCAGATTGCAGCGAATATAGGTCAGGCTATAGCCGTTGTTTTTCTATTGCTGGGTATGTTGTTCAATCCGTTTTTGATAATTATTGCCCTATTCATTTTTTTAGGGGCATATGGTGAGAATAAGATGGTGCAGCAATTGACACTATTGAAAGGACATACCGTAAAAGAGGCGATGTTGACCCAGATAACGCTGTTAAGGCCTGATGATACCATGGAGAAGGTCGTAGATCTTATTCTTTCCGGGACAGAAAGGGATTTTATTGTAGAGGAGCATAATATACCCGTGGGAATATTGACAAATGCCGACATTATCAAAAATTCCAAAAATAGAAAAGAGCAGGTTAGGACAATCATGAATACTTCTTTTAAGACCATCAAATGGGATGCACAACTTAAGGATGTATTGCGCTCGGTTGAACTAAAGAAAGCCTATTTTTTTCCCGTACTGGATAATGAGGGATTACTCGTTGGCGCCATTGATATGGTAAACATCAATGAATTTATCCTTTTGCAATCTAAATTGGATTATTGATTCGGTAAAACGAATCGTTGGGTTTTTAAAAATCCGTTTCTCGTCAAAATGGGCCCATAGTGATACAGATCATTTCATGGGATGTTTTTCCGAGGTACATTGCTCCCTGTATTAATCATAAAACATAATGTATCATGGCAGTATTAAAAGTTATCGAAATTCTGGGAAATTCTACAGTCAGTTTTGAAGATGCTGTACGCAATGTTGTCGAAGAGGCTTCAACTACAGTTAAGGACATCAGATCGGTCTATATTCAGGATATGCAGGTTACTGTTAAGGACAATCAGATTGCTGAATACAGGATAAACACCAAAGTCAGTTTTGGTATTATGCAAGATTGAGGTCGCTCCTAGAAATCGCTGTATTTTCAAAGGCATGTTTCAAATTTTAAATGTGCCTTTTTGTGTTGGGTGTAATGCCTTACGGTTTGTGGAAATGGATGCATATCCGTATGATAGGTGGTTGGAGTCCCTTTTTTTATAGCGGATTATGAGGTTAAGGGCATGATTCTTTTTAAAGTATAGGCTCCCTGCTTCCATTCTGTTTTTTAAACATGGCCTCCAATTTTTTCCTGCACTAGATTTTCTTTGAACCAATTAGAGGTTATATGGGCGACTTCCTGCAATTTTCCAGCTTCCTCAAATAAATGGGAGGCATTCGGAATAATTTCAAGGTTTCGCGTACAGTTCAATTTTTGATAGGCCTTTTCGTTTTGTTTGATCACCTCAACGTCCAATCCCCCAACAATCAATAAGGTGGGTGCGCTTACCATCGTTAAATCCTGTAAAGCCATATCGGGTCTTCCGCCCTGTGATACCACGGCTTTTATTTCGTCACCAAGGAATGCGGCAGTACGTAAGGCAGATGCCGCCCCAGTACTGGCTCCAAAATATACAATGGGTAAGTGTTTGGTTTCCGCCTGTTGTTGTATCCATTTGGTAACATTGATAAGGCGCATGGTAAGAAGGTCAATGTTTAAACGGTTTTCAGCATTGTGGGCTTCTTCCTCGGTCAATTGATCAAAGAGTAAGGTTGCAAGACCTTTTTGTTGTAGTAATACGGCAACGAAATTGTTTCGGGGACTATGGTGGCTGCTTCCGCTACCGTGTGAGAAAATAACGAGGCCAATTGCTTTTTCGGGAACGACCAGTTTCCCCTCCAATTCAACGTCTTCCAATCTAATGGGGAATGATTTGTTGATTCTTAATGATTCTGACATTATTTAAAAATTTATTGCCTTGTCCATATCGGATTTTATGTGAATCGATGTTAAATAAGGTACCGGTCAGAAAATCTTTTGGCGCAAAGTTTTATTAAGGTTAGTTTTTGATGTTTTTTTTATGGTAACTAAGAAGTGGTATATGGCTTTCAGACTTCATCCGTTGAACCAGATCCCTATGTTTAAGATCCTTGATAAGGCTATGGCCTTCACGTTCGAGCATGGCCACCATATCCGGGGCTACTTCGTCAATGTACGACTGTAAGGTTTCAAAGACATCCTTACCATATCTAAGATCAAAGTGGATGTTTTCATAAATGACCTTATGGTGTAACATGTCTTTGAACCATTTCATTTGATCTTCACTGGTGGTTGCGTCCTTGGATGAAATATGTACTAAGTGTAATTCAATATCCAAGGGTTCGGCCAATTGGATCATTTTTTCAACGGTGAAAATATCCGCACCTTCAAAGTCGGTCGCATACACCATTTTTTTAATGCCTTGGAAATCCACATCATAAGGCACTGCCAATACAGGGCAAGGGGCCGTGTCGATCAAGGCCGCGGTAGTGCTGCCAAGAAATGCCTCCTTTAAACGACTTCCCCCCTTGGCGCCAACAACAATAAGGTCTGCTTTGACTTCCACAGCATTTTTAATGATGATTTCACCTATGGGTTTTCCTTCGTCTATTTGGTATGTAATGTCCAGGTCCCCGGATGTTTGCTTCAAATGTTCAGCACAGAAAGCCAATAACTTTTCACGATGTTCGGCAAAGGACCTTACTTCCATGCGCGAATAGGTGTTTGAAACCGTGCTAGCTAACGTCATCGGTAATTCAAAGACGTGAAGAACAATAAGTTTGGCATGCAGTTCCTGGCTAAGTGCATGGGCAAAAAGTAAAGCGGCCACTGAGTTTTGAGAAAAATCAGTAGCGTATAAGAAAGTCTTCATCTTTTGTTTTTTTAATGCTCTAAAGATAATGTTGGCCGAAGGCCCATGAAATGATGTGCGTCAGTCAAGAAATAGGTAAGGGATGATATAGGTCATTTTGATTATGACCGGTGCTGGTTATTTTTGTTTGTTTGAGGGATGTACCTATAAGACGGATTAAAGACAGAAACATGAACAATACAAATGACATACTTACAAAAATTGTAAAACTGACTACAGAGATTGAAACTGATTATCCGGAGTTGTATCGTCTTTTGGAAGAGAATCCAATGACTTTGCCATCGGAGCCTCATCCTGAAGTAGATAAAAATGAACTTGAGGACTATTTGCAAAGTTTGCAGCAATTACTGGGCAATCATTTGAAGACACATAGGAAGGTTCACGGAATACTATAGAAAAATGGGAGAAATCGCTACATCGGAAAGACAGATTACCCTATACTGCAATTCCAATTCCAGTAGGGCAAAGCAGACCTTGGCCTTTGCCAAAGCAGAGGGGGTACCCGTCTTGGTAGTCGATATGCTTAAAACCAAGATAACAGGAACACAAATCGTGGAGTTGTCCGACAGGTTGGGTGTTGAAATCAGGGATTTGGTCAACCAAGACCATCCTTCGTATACTATGAAATTCGAACATCACGATTTATCATCCGAAGATTGGATAAAAATGATTCAGAACAACCCTGGAATCATGAAACAGCCGATTGCATTACGGGGTGATATTACGATTTTGGTGGAAACCCCATCCGATATCATTAAAATTTAACCATTGGGGTTAATGGGGGAAAGGCCCCTCAGGGCTATGGATTTTTATTTCAGAATACTTCACCACTGATTTAAGTCATTGTTGGAATAACTATTTACACCTAGTTTACCCAGAAATACCCATACTATAAAATCGCATTGAACGGTTGAATGATCTCTTTGAAATCATTAACGCAGATTACATTATTGATGTACAAGAGCGTAAAATGATTTATAAATATGCCATTGGCCTAGGCTTTTCTTCGGAGCATGCCAATAGGGAAATTGAAAATTATATCCTATGTTTAGGAGGGGGAGGTAAGGGCTAGGAAAACGAAAACATTCCAAAGCCTAAAAAGTAAGCTTCGATTACCCCTATTCTATATACCCATATTACCTTATATTCTTGAGTAATGGAGGCAATTTGCCCAGTACAATGGGTAGACTTGGGAAAAAGGATACTAAGGGTATTTTAGTATAGTTGTATTAATCCAGGTACTAAAATTTTCGTATAAGGTTTTACATAATTCAAATATTTTGCAATCAATAAGGGGTATAATCGTAATTATTGGCCTTTCTTTTTTAAAAAACCTTATAATCAGTGTAAAAATTGAATTATTTACGAAATCGCTTTCGAAAATTTTAGTAAATGTGGGTTGTTCCTGAAACCACTATAAAACCGTGCTTTTTCGTGTTATTGGGTCACTGGGTATGAATTTAGGTAAACGGTGCTTTTGCCGACCTACGCCCGTAGGTTTCGTTTCAAGGGAACTTTATAATACATTTGGGTAAGGTGTAACCCTTTTGGCACCCTTCTAAACATAAAAACTCAAGAAAACTATGTATTATTTAGGATTGGATATTGGTAGTTCTTCAATAAAGGCAGCGTTGGTTGACATGGCCACAGGAAAGAGTGTCGGGGTAGTGCAGGAACCTGAAACGGAAATGGGGATGTTGGCCGTTAAAAATGGATGGGCCGAGCAACACCCTGATGATTGGTGGAAACATGTTTGTGCTGCCATTTCAAAACTCGAAACCAATTATAATATTCCGAAATCGGAAATAAAGGGTATTGGTATTTCATACCAGATGCACGGACTTGTTTTGGTCGATAAGAATGGTAATGCCTTAAGACCATCGATCATTTGGTGTGATAGCAGGGCCGTTGAAATAGGGAATAGTGCATTCGAGGAAATTGGGGAGGAAAAATGCAATGGGCATCTATTGAACTCTCCGTCCAATTTTACAGCTTCAAAATTAAAATGGGTCAAGGATAATGAGCCCGAAATCTATAAACTGGTATATAAGTTCATGCTTCCTGGTGATTATATTGCCTACAGGTTATCCAATGAAATGACGACGACCATCCCTGGCCTGTCAGAAGGTATTTTCTGGGATTTTAAGAATGACGAGATTGCCGATTTTCTTCTGGACCATTACGGTATTGAAAAATCAATGGTACCCGATATTGTCGAAACTTTTGGTTTGCAATGTAGTGTCAGCGCTGAAGGGGAGAAAGAAAGTGGAATAGCGGCAGGTACACCCATATATTACAGGGCGGGGGACCAACCCAACAATGCCCTTTCACTAAATGTATTCAATCCTGGGGAAGTTGCCGGTACAGGTGGTACATCGGGGGTTTTCTATGCAGTGACCGATAGTCTCTCTGTGAAGGAAAGTTCCCGCGTGAATAATTTTGCCCATGTAAATTATAAAAAAGGTGCATCACCACGTATAGGAAAGTTATTGTGTATAAACGGTGCCGGAATACAGTATCGTTGGATTTTGAATAATCTGGATGTTGAAAGCTATG
The DNA here is from genome assembly GCF_014596745.1 of Maribacter aquimaris. Classification (GTDB taxonomy): domain Bacteria; phylum Bacteroidota; class Bacteroidia; order Flavobacteriales; family Flavobacteriaceae; genus Maribacter_A; species Maribacter_A aquimaris. Next base: position 205,003 of record NZ_JABTCF010000006.1, on the reverse strand, counting down.
CCGAAATGAACGATTTGGCCTCGGAAATCCCTGTGGGGTCCGATGGTGTTTGCATGATTCCTTTTGGAAATGGGGCTGAGCGCATGTTGAATAACAAGGAAGTGGGGTCAAGGCTCGTGAATATTAATTTTAACAATCATGGTAAGGGCCATATTTGTAGGGCGGCGCTTGAGGGAATCGCTTTTTCGTTCGTATACGGTATGGAGATTCTAAAATCGGATGGAATTAAGATCAATGTACTACGGGTTGGCAATGATAATTTATTCCGTTCGGAAATATTTTCGAATACCATAGCCACTTTGCTTGAACAGGATATCGAGATTTACAATACCACTGGTGCGATAGGAGCCGCTAGGGCGGCAGGTTTGCACGATAGTGATTTCGAAAAATTCGGGTCGTATATCATGGAAAATGATTATGTAAAGACCTTTAAGCCCGATAAGGACAAATCGTCCTATGTCGAGGCATATCAAAATTGGAAAGAAGAACTGAAATTAATAATAAATAAATAAAGGATATCATGGCATTGATAGGAAACAAGGAATACTTTAAAGGAATCGGGGAAATCAAATTCGAAGGAAAGGAATCTGATAATCCCTTGGCATTTAAATACTATAACCCTGAACAGGTAGTTGCGGGTAAGACTATGAGCGAACATTTCAAATTTGCAATTGCTTATTGGCATACCTTCTGTGGGCAAGGTTCGGATCCATTTGGACCTGGAACCCAGAATTTTGAATGGGACAAAGCCTCAGACCCAATACAGGCAGCAAGGGATAAGGCCGATGCAGCCTTTGAATTCATCACTAAAATGGGTTTTGATTACTTCTGTTTCCATGATTATGATTTGGTACAAGAAGGGGCAACTTTTGCTGAGTCAGAAAAGCGATTGGCCACAATAACGGAATATCTTAAGGAAAAGAAAGCCGCTTCAGGGGTAAAATTGCTTTGGGGAACAGCCAATTGTTTTTCCAATCCAAGGTACATGAACGGTGCCGCTACCAATCCGGATTTCGATGTAGTCTCAAGAGCAGGGGGACAAATTAAACTAGCCTTGGATGCTACCATGGCCCTAGACGGTGAAAATTATGTTTTTTGGGGAGGTAGGGAAGGTTATATGTCATTGTTGAATACCGATATGGGTCGCGAATTGGATCATATGGGACAATTCTTGGCCATGGCAAGGGACTATGCCCGTAGCCAAGGTTTTAAAGGGAATTTCTTTATAGAGCCTAAACCTATGGAGCCTATGAAACATCAATATGATTTCGATTCGGCTACCGCTATAGGCTTCCTTAAGCAATATGGGTTGGATAAGGATTTCAAAATCAATATCGAAGTGAACCATGCTACATTGGCTCAGCACACTTTCCAACATGAGATTGCAGTTGCTGCAAAAGCAGGAATGTTAGGTAGTTTGGATGCCAACCGTGGCGATTATCAAAACGGATGGGATACAGACCAATTCCCCAATAATATCCTTGAAACAACAGAAGCCATGTTGGTGTTCTTGGAAGCTGGTGGTCTACAAGGTGGAGGTGTTAATTTCGATGCCAAGATAAGACGGAATTCTACCGATTTGGATGATGTATTCCATGCACATATCGGGGGTGCCGATACCTTTGCAAGGGCACTTTTGACCGCCGATAAGATCCTTTCCTCTTCGGATTACAGAAAACTACGTAAAGAAAGATATGGTTCTTTTGATGCCGGAAAGGGTAAGGATTTTGAAAATGGAAAGTTAAGCATGACAGATCTTTATGAATTGGCGAAGAACAATGGTGAGCTTCAGCTTAAAAGTGGTAAGCAGGAATTGTTCGAGAACATCATCAATCAGTATATATAATTTATAAAAGGAAATCCAATGAAGGAATCAATAAATACCCTGTATCTATTAAGGTTAACAGTGGTAGCAACACTGGGAGGTTTGTTATTTGGTTATGATACCGCTGTAATTTCAGGAACGGTGAGTTCATTGGATAGCTTTTTTGTGATGCCTTTTGGGTTGGATGAAATGAACGCAAATGCCCGATTGGGACTTGTGGTCTCCAGTGCCCTTATAGGTTGTGTGATCGGAGGTGTTTTTGGGGGCGTGGTTAGTAAACGACTGGGACGAAGGAACGGACTGGTTTTGGCCGCATTTTTGTTTTTGTTGTCAGCCTTGGGGTCGGCAATGCCCGAACTATTTTTAAAACCCATCGGGGAAGCGGACCATACCTTCATTTATATCTTTATTCTTTATAGGATATTAGGAGGCATTGGGGTAGGATTGGCCTCAATGCTCTCTCCTTTATATATTGCGGAAATAGCACCCGCCAAAAGTAGGGGCAAGTTGGTTTCGATGAACCAGTTTGCCATTATTTTTGGTATGTTGGTTGTTTATTTCGTGAATTATTATATCTCCCTCCAAGGCGATGACACTTGGTTGAATACCGTAGGTTGGCGTTGGATGTTCGCTTCGGAAGTGATCCCGGCCTCCTTGTTTTTGATCATGTTGTTCTTTGTGCCCGATACGCCCAGGTCCTTGGTTTTGAAGTCGAAGCCTGAGAAGGCACTTGCCGTATTGACCAAAGTGAACAATGAGGAAAATGCCAAAAAGATCCTGCATGAGATACAGAATACGGTAACGAGTCATTCGGGAAAGCTTTTCTCCTTTGGCATGACCGTTGTGGTTATCGGGGTATTACTTTCGGTATTCCAACAATTTGTGGGCATTAATGTGGTATTGTATTATGCCCCCGAAATATTTAAGAGTATGGGATCGGGAACCGATGTGGCCCTATTGCAAACCATTATAGTAGGAGCGGTAAACCTAATTTTCACGGTCTTGGCCATTTTGACGGTTGATAAGTTTGGAAGAAAACCTTTGATGATCATCGGGGCTTTGGGTATGGCTTTGTCAATGTTTGCCTTGGGAACCACTTTCTTTTTGGAATCGGTGGGTATTGGCGCACTTGTCTTCATGTTGTGCTATGTCGCCAGTTTCGCAATGAGTTGGGGTCCTGTTACTTGGGTATTGTTATCCGAGATATTTCCAAATAAAATCAGGGGAAAGGCAATGGCTTTTGCCGTTGCGGCCCAGTGGGTGTCAAATTATCTGGTTTCATGGACTTTTCCAATGATGGACAAGAACAGCTATTTGTTGGAAAAATTCAATCATGGTTTCTCTTATTGGGTATATGGTGCCATGGGATTATTGGCCATGTTCCTGGTATGGAAGTTTGTGCCGGAAACCAAAGGAAAGACATTGGAAGAAATGGAGAAAATGTGGCATAAAGATTAAATTGTTTTATATTGACTGGTTCAAAGATCATGGTGTATGATAAAATTAACCCTAAAAGACATTGCCAACCATTTTTCGGTTTCGATTTCCACGGTCTCAAAAGCACTGCACGACAGTCATGAAATTAGTGATAAGTTAAAACACAGGATTCAGGAATTTGCCAAGGAGAACCATTATAGGCCAAATAAGGTGGCCTTGAATTTGGTGAATCGAAGTACGAAATCCATTGGGGTGGTAATCCCCGATATCCTTAATTATTTTTTCATCCAGGTGTTGTATGGTGTTGAAAAGGTGGCCAACGAAAGGGGATATAGCATTATTAGCTGTGTTACCGACCATTCCCTTAAAAAAGAAACCATGACCTTGGAAATGTTGAGTAGTGGTTCGGTCGACGGACTCATAATTTCATCGGTTGCTTCGGAAAGACAAACAAGCAAGCATATAGAGAATGTCAAGAGCATTGTCGATTATCAAATACCCTTGGTGATGTTCGATCGGGTTATAGACGCCATCGAATGTGATAAGGTGATTGTTGATGATTTTGAGGCCGGGTATAAGGCGACCAAATACTTATTGGAAACGGGGTGCAAGACCATTGCGATAATTACCCCAATCAACAAGACCAAAATAGGTAGGTTGCGAATAGGAGGCTATAAAAGGGCCTTAAAAGAAAGGGATATTCCCTTTGATGATAAATTGATTACCCCAATTGGGGCCAAGGATGATCTTGACTTTATTTTGTCATTCATATTGAACGATAAAAATATTGATGGTATTCTTGTTTTGGATGAGATTACCACGGTAAAGACCATGGCTATTATAAAAGCGCGGGGATACCATGTGCCCAATGATATTGCCATTATAGGATTTACAAACGGTCAACTATCAAAATATGTTACCCCTGCATTGACGATGGTAAGTCAGCATGGTACATATATCGGTGAAACCTGTGCCCACCGATTGATTGATCGGATAGAAGGCCTGGGTTCTCCGGGGAATTTCGAGACCAAGGTGGTTAAAACAAGTTTGATCGTGCGGGAATCCACACGAAAAATCCCTTTGGGTTAAATTAATTTTCCATTCAGGGTTCGCTGTATAAAATCCATTTGATGCGAAGCCGGAAACCAAATAGGAATCATTAGTGAAACCAATACGGATTTGGGAAATCCGGAATGTTCTATCGGGGATAGAACATTCCAGAATATGGTTTAAATAATCACTCGTGTATTCTCTGATAAATAGTTTAGTTCCATAGTGGAGCTTTGTAGTCCCCTCGCTCACTCATTTCTTGAAGAAGGACCATCGCTTTTTCTTTGTCACTGGCATAGGTCACGCCAAACCATTCACCTCCGGAGGGAATTACCTTGACACCTATTTTCTTGTTTTCCAGCATTTCCTGGATAACAAAAGGTAGGTAAATTTCCCCATTTTTGATATTCGAATCGTTTTTAAGGAAGGTTCTGAAATCATCTTCGATACTCTTGAATAAGGAAGGGTTGCATACCCAAAAGTTCATACTGGCAAGTTCGTTCCCTGTAAATTCCAATCCGGAATCAAGGTCTTTAATGGTTTCCGATAGTTGTTCGATCTTGGTGCGTTCATTAACAGACAACAGGTTGTTTGCGTTATCCGTGGTACAGACTCCTCGGGAAACCGAACCATGTTCTGATAGGGTGTCCTTTAGGGTGTAGCCTACCAGGGCATAATCGGTAGTATTGTTCTTTATGAAATCGGCAGATTTTTTGTACGCTGAATTGCCGTAATAATCATCTGCGTTGATCACAACGAAAGGGTTGTCGATGACCTTACGGGCCGACCATACGGCATGGGCCGTGCCCCAAGGTTTTTCACGTTCACCACTAAAAGAACTACCTTCGGGCAAATCGCTTAGTTCTTGGGCAACTACGTCCAATTTTATGTGTTTGGGCAATCTTGATGAAAGATGATCGGTCAGGAATTCAACATTGGTTTGTTGTGTAATCACCACAATATGGTCAAAGCCATATTCGATGGCATCATAAATACTGAATTCCATCAGGAACTCCCCGTTGGGTCCCAATGCATCGAATTGTTTTAATTTTCCGTATCTGCTTCCTCGGCCGGCGGCCATTAATAATAATGTCATGTGATTGATTTTATTGGGGTAAAAATAAACCTTTTGATTACAAAGTCTATCCAATTTTCGATATACACCCGATTAATTGGTTTTAAATAGACAAGGTTAAGTACCTCCGATACGCCTATTTTGGTTTTATGGGGAGGGTTGGGGAAATACATGGATATTGTTGCCGGTGTTATAAAAGGGATTGACTTGGGCGCGGACTCCTTACGGCCCCTATCTGATAATTGTCATATTCTTTTACACCTTTCCATTGTATATTTGTATAACGCAAAAAATATCGATGAGCCAACTGATACAGAAATATAATATTCCAGGTCCGCGCTATACAAGTTACCCAACCGTACCCTACTGGGACCAGGATACATTTTCTGGTGATGCATGGAAAAGCACCTTAAAGAAGAGTTTTGACGAAAGCAATGAAAAGGAGGGGATTAGCCTTTATATTCATTTGCCCTATTGTGAAAGCCTGTGTACATTTTGTGGTTGCCATAAGCGCATTACCAAAAGGCATGATGTAGAGGAACCCTATATCGATACTGTTTTAAAGGAATGGAAACTGTATTGTGATCTTCTAGGTTCAAAACCTATAGTCAAAGAGATGCATTTGGGAGGTGGTACCCCGACATTCTTCTCTCCAGAAAATTTACAACGGTTGATCAATGGTATTTTTAAACTTGCGCTTAAGGCACCGGATCATGAATTCAGCTTTGAAGGGCATCCGAATAATACCACCAAGGAACACTTACAGGCCTTGTACGATGTGGGTTTTCGTAGGGTGAGTTATGGGGTGCAGGATTACAATGAAAAAGTACAGAAGGCCATACATAGACTACAGCCTTTTGAAAACGTTAAATATGTTACCGAAGCCGCTCGGGAAATAGGGTATACTTCGGTAAGTCATGATCTTATCTTCGGATTGCCGCATCAAACCCTTGAGCATGTTGAGGAATCTATTTTAAAGACCAAGTCGCTACGACCCGATAGGTTGGCCTTCTATAGTTATGCCCATGTGCCATGGTTAAAGGGTAATGGACAAAGAGGGTTTAAAGATGAAGACCTGCCCAGTGCAAAAGCCAAGAGGAAACAATATGAGGAAGGAAAGAAGTTATTGACCAAAGTAGGGTACGAAGAAATAGGAATGGATCACTTTGCTTTGAAAAGTGATAGTTTGCACCAGTCTATGGTGTCGGGCAAACTGCATCGGAATTTTATGGGGTACACCGCATCCAAAACACAGGTTATGATTGGGTTGGGAGCCTCTAGTATTAGCGATAGTTGGTATAGTTTTGCCCAAAATGTGAAAAGCCTGGAAGAGTACAGGCATTTGGTCGATAATGATGTCATCCCAATTTACAGGGGACATATACTAACTGGGGAAGACATGATCATTAGAAAGCACATCTTGAATCTAATGTGCCGATTTAAAACTTCATGGGGGACAGATGAAACCTATTTTCCTGAGATTTCAATGGTTAAGGATAGACTTTTTGAGATGGAACAGGACGGTTTGGTGGCGTTTGGAATAGATGAATTGAGGGTAACAACGGAAGGCCAGCCTTTTATTCGTAATATTTGTATGGCCTTTGACGTTCTATTACATAGAAAAGAACCTGAGACCAGATTATTTTCTATGACAATTTAAATATTTGAACTTAGTTTTAATACCTACATTATGAAAAAAATAGTAGTACCCGTAGATTTTTCGGAACAGTCAGGATATGCTTTAAGAGTTGCAGCCTCATTGGCAAAAAAGCACAAAGCTGAGATTTTGGCGCTCCATATGTTGGAATTGAACCAGGCGATGGTTACTTCTTCAGAGGGTTTTCATCCTGAACAAATCGTATTCCTTATCAAATTGGCCGAAAAACGGTTTAAGGAGTTTTTGGACAAGCCCTATTTAAGTGGCATTGAAATAACACCTATTGTAAAACATTTTAAAGTATTCAGCGAAGTCAATGACGTGGCTTCAAAGAATAATGCCGATTTGATCGTAATGGGTTCCCATGGTACTGATGGTTTAAAAGAGATTTTTGTGGGATCTAACGCAGAACGCGTTGTTCGTAATTCCGATATCCCCGTTCTTGTTATTAAAAAGGAACATTTAAACTTTAAAGCGGAAAAATTCTTGTTCGCCAGTGGTTTTAAGGAAGAAAGCGTCGAGGCCTTTCAAAAAGCGAAACAGTTTGCAGGTATGCTTTCCGCGGAATTGAAATTAGTTTATATCAACACCCCAGGCGATGATTTCCTTAGTACGAATGATGCCCATACTAGGATTTCAGAGTTCTTGAGCAAGGCAGGTGTAGACACTAAGGTCGATATTTATAATGACTACAGTGTGGAAAATGGCATATTGAATTATGGTGATAAAATCGGTGCCGATATCATAGGTATTCCTACACATGGTAGAAAAGGACTTTCGCATTTCTTTATGGGAAGTATCGGTGAGGACCTGGCCAACCATTCCAATGTTCCCGTAGTGACTTTTAAGATATAGTAGATAGTTTTATAGCGAATATATATTCAAAGGGAAAACCTAATAATGGGTTTTCCCTTTTTTTGTACCCTATCCCCACACATCATTGAAGAAGCTCTACCACTACGGGCTCGATTCATTCGTAAAAATGCAAGAAACGTGAAATAGAATAAAAAGACGTTAATATCCTTTATTATGACTTTTATCATGTAGAAAAATGGAACACTTTTTTATATTTGCCCCAATGAAAGCCTATGTGATTCTTTTTGTCGCACTCTTAATGCTGGTCAAGCCGCTTTGGCCCGTTGCCGAGTATGTCATGAATTACAACTATATAGCGAATGTACTTTGTGAAAACAAAGCGAGGCCCCAACTGCATTGCGATGGCAAATGCTATTTGGCCAAACAGTTGGCGAAAGAGATGGATCAGAACGAGGATAATCCGTTCGGTGAAAAGAAATCGAATAACGAGGTGCTTTCGATCCTGTTTTTTCAATCGTTTTTAAAGGTTGATTTAGGGATGGTTTTTACGACAGCAAAGCAGGATAATTTTAAAATAGGCCATACATTTTTGGCCCAATTGTATACTTCAGATATTTCCGAGCCTCCAGAGCAGGCATAACGCCATAGACTGTGCCAGTGTTTTAGGAGGTTGTTTTCCTAGGATAGGCACCCTTCAACCTATACGTTAAGAAAAAATATAACCAATGCAAATTGAAATTGGTGTCGTGCCGCAATATTCTATTGGGGTTAGGCCCGAACGTTTTATATGCTTTTTGGGAATTCTGTGCTGTTTGTTGTTTGCGATTCAAACGCATGCCCAAGAAAAGAAAGTTGAATCGGTCATTGATAGTATTCTGCCCGTAAATTTGGAAGAAGTCATTATTGTGGCTTCTTATGACCATACCTTGGAACATAGGTCGCAGCATAAACCACTCTCAACCCTTGACGAGTATTTGGAGTCTTCGAGAAAGGTGAGTATGATCAAGCGTGGGGCATATGCTTGGGAGCCCGTCTTGAACGACATGTCCTCTGAGCGACTTTCGGTGACCATCGATGGTATGCGGATTTTTGGGGCATGTACGGATAAGATGGATCCGGTGACTTCCTATGTTGATGTTTCCAATCTTAAGGAAGTCCATGTTTCGGGTGGTCAACAAGGTGCGGAACAAGGTTCTGTCATCGGTGGTTCGATTGATCTAAAGTTGGAAAAGAGCGATTTTGTTGAAAAAGGATGGTTTGGTTCTGTGGAGACAGGAGGGGAAACATCCAATGCCGCACGGATTTTGGGGGGCGAACTCAATTATTCGGATTCCAAATTCTATGTGGACACTGATGCCATTTACCGTAAAGCGGATAATTATTCAGCGGGTGGGGGTGATGAAGTTGCATTTTCACAATATGAAAAATACAACCTCTCAACCAATGCTGGATATCGGGTCAGTGAAGGAAAGAAGCTTTCGGCCTCTTTTATTTTTGACGAAGCCCGCGATGTGGGATATCCGGCCTTGCCTATGGATGTTTCATTGGCACGGGCGTATATTGCTTCGGTCAGTTGGTCGCAGAAATCATTCTTAAAACATTTTACAGACTGGGAGACCAAATTGTACGCCAATAAGGTTACCCATGTCATGGATGATTCCAAAAGGCCGGATGTGCCTATCCGGATGGATATGCCGGGATGGAGTGATACCTATGGGTTTTATACCCAAGCGAATCTAAGGCTCGAATCACATCGATTCTTGTTGAAGTTGGATGGGTATTACAACCGTTCTTTGGCCGAAATGACCATGTATCCCGAGGATCCTGATGAGAATTCCATGTTCATGCTTACTTGGCCCGATGTGCGAACCTTCAATTCCGGTTTTTATTCGGAGGATATGATCCCATTCGAGACGGGTTATTTGAAACTTTCCACGCGCTTGGCAATCAATATGAGTAATGTGGCCGATGAATTCGGGTTGAATAGCTTAAGAATCTTCTATCCCGATATGCCACAACGCAAAAACCGTTTCTTGAAAAGCGTCTCTTTGCAATACTATAAGGACCTGGATAAGTTTCATGTCAATACAGGGCTTTCCTATGGGGATAGGGCACCATCGGTTTCCGAAGGTTACGGGTTTTACCTATTCAACAGTTTTGATAACCACGATTATATTGGTGATCCCGAGCTGTCCAATGAGAAGGCCCTTGAAGCCAACGCCAAGGTTTCCTTTAAAGGGGATAGGTTGAGTACAAGTATCGAAGGCAACTATTTTTTCATGCAGGATTATATATTGGGGGAAGTCGATCCCAGCCTGAGTGTAATGACCATTGGTGCCGAGGGGGTAAAGATTTATAAGAATCTTGAATATGCCCATTTGTTCAATATTTCATGGGAAAATGAATATGATATCACGCCGGTATTAAAATGGACAGGTATACTGTCCTATCACAGAGGGGTTGATGATGACAATCGTAATTTGCCTTTCATAAGTCCATTGACCTACAAATCCGGACTCCAGTATGCACAACAAGGGTATACGGGGTCTATATCGATGAAAGGGGCCGCCAGTCAGGAGAATTTTAATCCCGATTTTGGGGAGGATAAGACCGATGCATATATGGTTTTTTCCCTTTCCATGGGAAAAATATTTACGATTGATTCCAATACACTGTATGTGAAGTTGGGGGTGGAGAATATTTTTGATGAATATTATTCAACGTATACCGACTGGAAGAATATCCCCCGTATGGGACGTAATTTTTTTATGAACGTTTCCTATGCGATCAACTAGTTCTATTATAATCAACAACATTTATAACACACAAATCAAAAAGAAAAAAATGAAGAGAATTAAATTATTTTTGGCCGCAATTATAGTTGCTGCAGGTTTTGTTTCCTGTAGTGATAACAATAACGATGATGACATCATTATTGAGGTAAACCCATTGGAAGGGTACAATATGTTGACCAAGTTGACGGCCAACACCCATTCTATTGAAATCTATTCGGAGCAGGATCAATTCACCATAGGGTACAATGAGTTGTTTTTTAGGATTAAGGATGATGCGGCGGACACGTATATTTCGAATGCAGAGGTGTCGTGGATGCCTGTTATGCACATGACCGAAATGCAGCACTCCTGTCCGAAATCCAGTGTCGGTGTTACCGATGATACATCGGTGTATTCGGGTTATGTTGTATTCCAAATGCCAGGCAATGATACGGAGTATTGGGAAATGACCTTTGATTACAGCATTGATGGCACATCGTACAGCCTTACGGAGAAAATCGATGTACTTGCGCCTGTCAATGATAAAAGACGCGTAACGGTCTTTACAGGAAGTGACGATGTTCGTTATGTCTTGGCCATGATGCCCTTGGATCCCCAAGTGGCCGTCAATGATTTTTCGGCCATGTTGTTCAAGATGGAAAGTATGATGAGTTTTCCCAATGTTGCGGATTATGCTATAATGATCGACCCTAGAATGCCAAGTATGGGTAACCATAGTTCTCCCAATAACGTCGATTTATCGTATGATGCCACATCCCAAATGTACAACGGTAAATTATCGTTGACCATGACGGGCTATTGGAAGATCAATTTAAAAGTGATGGATGATGACGATACGTTGCTTAAAGGTGAGGATGTTACTGATGAAAATGAAGCCAGTAGTTTGTTTTTTGAAATTGAATTTTAATATATACCAATCCAAATAAGGGTTGTTTTAAGAGGGAAGTCGATTGGACTTCCCTCTTTTTTTATCCCCAAAAACAACCATATGGCTCTAGGATGTATTTTATTGTAGTGTGGTTGCACCTAAAAGTACCCATAGATCACGGTACCTATACTTAAAGAGCCCTCAAGAAAGGGCTTGCGATTTTTCTTTTTCGTAGGGTTGGCCGAACGGATTGAATAGCAGAAAGTTAAGGCTTTTTTTTGTTGGAAAATGAATGATAATAATGTATCTTCATAAAGGCAAAAATGATTTTTCGGCCTTTATGTCATTCGCTAGATCGATTATAGTCTTATGCTCTAGGTTGTCAATAAGGTTTTTTCGGTAAGAAGCGGCAAAATCATGTAGGGGACAAGGTCGTTCGCTGTGGCAATTTTCGATGCTCAATAAGCACGAATTCAACCTATTGTCACCATCGATGATCGTTATGATGTTGATCAATGGGGTTTTTAAATTCTGCTCACTTAAATAGAATCCGCCATTGGGGCCGCGGGTAGAGGAAACGATATTGTGCCGGGATAGGTCTTGGAGCAATTTGGAAATATAAGCTTGGGGTACATTAATGGGTTCACTAATGTTCTTGGCCATTATTTTATTTGATTCACTGGCGTTTACGGCCAGATAGAGGACCGCTTTTATGGCGTACTTGGAAGAATTGGATAACATGGAACGTATGGTATTAATGGCAACAAAAATAAAAAGACTTTTTTATCCGAAATATGACTAATGTCATTTTTTGGGAGATTTAATAAGAATAATTTTACCGCAATAATTGTAACTAATACAAAAACTATGAAAATACCTTTTAAAAGTGCAATCTTTTTAATGTCATTACTAATGCTTAGTTGTGGTGGCAAGGAAGAAAAGAAAAAAGATGGTTTTAGTGTAAGACCACAAAAGACAACAACTACCGAAAAGGCCGTTGAAACCCCTGCTGCCTCAAGTGACAAGGCATCTGAACGTGTTGATTTGACCAACAAGGGTGTGGGTCCCATCAAATCGATTACCTTGGATGAAACCATTGATGATGCGATGGCGGCAAAAGGTAAGGAAGTGTATGACCAAATGTGCTTGGCATGCCATAGGATCGGCAAAAAATTCATTGGCCCACCACCTAACGGTGTTTTGGAACGAAGAACTCCGGAATGGGTAATGAATATGATACTTAATCCTCAAGAAATGGTTAAGGAAGATCCCTTGGCCAAAGACCTTTTGACGGAATTCAATGGGTCTCCTATGGCCAATCAGGGGCTTACGGAAGAGCAGGCTCGCGCTGTTCTTGAGTATTTCAGAACATTATAAACCTATCCATTATGCAAACAACAACCAAACTTGGATTATTGATTGGTTCATTTCTTATGCTGATATTATTTGTCGGATGTAAGAATGAAGCCAAAACGGAAGCTGCCCCGGCCTCTTCTACAGAGACTTCTGAAGAAGTAGTGAAACAAGGGCAGGCCTTTATAGAGGACGATGGGTCAACACCCAATGTATTGCAGATTGCTATCGGATCGCCAGATCATACCACATTGGTAGCTGCGGTACAAGCGGCCGGACTGGAAAACTCATTGGTCAATGCGGGACCATTAATGGTTTTCGCTCCTACCAATGCAGCTTTTGAGGCTTTGCCAGAAGGGACGGTTGAAAATTTATTGAAACCGGAAAACAAGGAAGCCTTGGCAAATATCCTCAAATATCATGTAACCCCTGGGAACTATAGTAAGGACTTTTTGAAGAAGTTCAAAAAAGTAGGTCAGGCCAATGGTCAAGATGCGATTGTTGAAGTTAAGGGTGATGACGTATATGTTGGTGGTGCCAAAATCATTGCAAGTATAAAAGCGGGTAATGGTATCGTACATGTCATTGATAAGGTTATTTTGCCGCCAACCAAAGAATAATCAACTTTAATAAACACTAATACAAATACAATGAGAAAAATCAAATATTCGATACTTTCCCTTTTAGGGCTGGTGATGGTCTTTACCAGTTGCAATGATTCGGGTAAGAAATCCCGTGGGGCACTGGCCTCCAACAATGCCGAGAAGGTTTATGTGGCACCAGGGGAACAAGATGAATTTTACGCATTTATGTCAGGTGGGTATAGTGGTAACCTAACGGTTTATGGCTTGCCTTCAGGACGAATGTTCAAGGAAATCCCGGTATTTTCGCAATTTGCTACCAATGGTTATGGTTATTCCGAGGAAACAAAACCCATGTTGAATACTTCCTTTGGTTTTGTGCCATGGGATGATTCCCACCACCCTGATATATCACAAACCAATGGTGAATTGGATGGTCGTTGGATTTTCATCAACGGAAACAATACACCCCGTATAGCACGGATCGACTTAAAAACGTTTGAGACGGCCGAGATTATAGAGGTACCCAATAGTGCGGGTAACCATAGTTCCTCTTTCATTACGGAAAACACCGAGTATGTTGTCGCAGGTACACGTTTTTCCGTGCCGGTTCCCCAAAGGGATATGCCGATCAATGAATACAAAGGCAATTTTAAAGGGGCACTTTCCTTTATCAGTGTAGATCCGGAAGATGGGGAAATGGATATTAAGTTTCAAATATTGATGCCTGGCTTCAATTATGACCTTTCACATCCTGGACGTGGAAAATCACATGGCTGGTTCTTCTTTACCACCTATAATACCGAGGAAGCGAATTCCTTGTTAGAGGTTAATGCCTCCCAGAATGACAAGGATTTTATCGCTGCCATTAATTGGAAGAAAATCGAAGAGTACGTAAACAATGGGGGTGGTACCAAAATACCCGCTAATTACGCGCATAACATATATAGCGATGAGGATCATACGGCTGTTTCAACCATGAAGAAAGAAGTGTTGACCGTGGATCCCACCAAGGTTCCCGGAGCTGTTTATTTCTTGCCTACCCCAAAATCACCCCATGGTTGTGATGTGGATCCTACGGGTAGTTATATTATCGGTAACGGAAAGCTTTCCGCTGACCTTACTGTACACTCTTTTGATAAGATGTTGGCTGCTATTGAAGGCAAAAAATTCGATGGAGAGGCCTATGGCATTCCAATTCTTAAATTCGAGGATGTATTGGCAGGAACCGTGAAAAGTGGAGGCCTCGGTCCCCTACATACCGAATTTGACGGTGAGGGCAATGCCTATACTACATTCTTTATATCTTCGGAAGTGGTAATGTGGAAATTGGGTACTTGGGAAGTGGTCGATAGAAAACCTACCTATTATTCTGTGGGTCACTTAATGATTCCTGGTGGTAACTCCAGAAAACCTTTCGGTAAGTATGTGGTAGCCATGAACAAGATTACCAAGGATAGGTACTTGCCTACGGGTCCTGAATTGGAACATTCTGCCCAGTTATATGATATTTCCGGGGATAAAATGGAGTTGATCTATGACTTCCCAACACATGGTGAGCCGCATTATGCAGCGGGAATACCTGCGGAACTCATAGCACCGAAGTCCCAAAAAATATATAAGCTTGCCGAGAATAAACATCCTAGGGCAACACTTGGGGTAAATGATGCTCGAGTGGAACGTGATGGGAACGAAGTGCATGTTTATATGGCCATGATCCGTAGTCACTTTACCCCTGATAATATTGAAGGGATAAAGGTGGGCGATAAGGTATACTTCCATATTACCAACCATGAACAGGATTTTGATGTACCACACGGTTTTGCAATGATCGGAGCCAACAATTCAGAGTTGTTGATCATGCCGGGTCAAACCAAAACATTGGTTTGGGAGCCTAAGCAAGTTGGGGTATGGCCATTTTATTGTACCGATTTCTGTTCGGCCTTACACCAAGAAATGCAAGGTTATGTTAGGGTATCGCCGACCAATTCAAATGTTGACCTGACATGGTCCTTAGGTGAATAATTTATAGAAGAACATTTATTTATTTCAATAATAAAAGCGGGCTGCGTCTATGACCTGCCCGCTTTTTACAATTTTACAGCAACCTATCACAGCCAAACGCAATTCGTAAACCATCAAAAAGTATAACTGATGAAAAAAGCAAGTGTTTTAATGATTATTGGCCCATTATTACTTTTGGGATTGTATTTTTTTCCACTATGGAATATCATGTTAGGTGCACCGCAATACCCAGATCCTTTGGGAATGAATATACACATCACCGGAATTAAGGGAGTGTCTGAGTTCGATCTTCAGAATATTGACGGACTCAACCACTATATTGGTATGAAAGTCATTCCAAAGCCGGAAGAGATGTGGGAGTTCACTGTTTTCCCCTATGTCATTGGGGGGATGGTATTACTAGGCGTTATTATTGGCCTATTAGGCTATATGAACAAAGTAAGTTATAAATGGTTTTTAGGCTGGTTTGTACTTATGAGTATTTTGGGGGTATTGGGAATGTATGATTTCAATGCTTGGCTGCTTGATTATGGGTCCAATCTAGATCCACATGCCATCATAAAGGTGGTCAATCCAGATGGTACACCCATGACTTATAAGCCGCCATTATTGGGATATCAAAAAATGTTGAATTTTGATGTTACCTCGCTACCGCATGTAGGGGCTTATATGATGTTCGTGGGTATGATGTTGACGGTTGTGGCATTCTTTGTCGGCAAGAAGGAAGCGGGTAAGATTAAGAACACCTAAGAAACCATAAATCCTATAAAAGTTAATACCTATGATAAGTAGATACATTTTTTTAACGGTGGTACTATTGGCCATGGTATCCTGTGAGGTTAGTCCAAAACCCATCAACTACGGGTCTGATGGATGTCATTTCTGTTCAATGACAATTGTTGATAAGCAGCATGCGGCTGAAATAGTGACGAAAAAAGGGAAGGCCTTTAAGTTTGATGCTGTAGAGTGCATGATGAATCATTTGAAAGAAGTCGATGTTACGACAATTGAACTATTTTTGGTTAATGATTTTCATGCTCCCGGTACGTTAATCGACGCTAAGGATGCAACTTTTTTGATCAGTAAGAGTATACCTAGCCCTATGGGCGAATACCTATCCGCTTTTTACACCCAAGAACAGGCAGAACTGATTGAAGCGGAGAACCAAGGGGAATTATTTACATGGGAAGCGTTGAAATCAAGGTTTAAGGTGCATTGATCATACCTGTATAGAAAGGCAGAAGGAAAGGACATAAAATGTTCCTTGATTCCTATTTCCCATTATTTAAAAAAAGACGATATACCATGTATGAAATAAGTAACCAAATAGTTGAACAGGGTTTTGATAAATTCCAATTACAAAAGTTGGTAAAGTCACCAAATTATGAAATACTCAATATCAGTTTGGAAAAAGGGGAGGTTTTTCCGGAACATACCTCACCCACCCACGCACATTTAGTGGTATTGGAAGGGGAGATAATTTTCCATATCAAGGGAGAGAACCATAGATTAAAGGAGCAACAGTACTTCAACTTCCCAAAAGAGGAAAAACATTGGGTGGAAGCGGTGGTGAATTCTAAATTTTTGGTCATTCGATAATGGGATATTACAATCGACATTTATTGGTCCTACTTTTCCTGATTGGGAATTCACTGTGGGCCAAAACCATAACGGTCTGTCCTGACTGTAAGGTGAAATCAATAAAAGAGGGGATTGGAATAGCCTCGGATTATGATACACTTTTGATCAAAAAAGGGACGTACAAGGAATTTAATCTTCTTGTAGACAAACCTATGACCTTGTTGGGTGAAAACTTTCCTGTAATCGATGGGGAAGACCGGGGCGAGATCATACGGGTCGTTTCGGATAACGTTACCATAGACGGACTATTCATTATCAATGTTGGTACGAGTTATACGACCGATTATGCCGCCATTAGGGTGGTCAAAAGCGAAAACTTCCTTATACAGAATGTGGTGTTGGAAAAGCTTTTTTTTGGCATCTATCTTGAAAAATCTAATCACGGTAAAGTGTATCACAATAAGATTGTTGGGGATGCCGTAGATGAGTATAATTCCGGCAACGGTATTCAATTGTGGTATTCGCACCATGTTGAGGTTGACCGAAATATTGTTCAAGGGGTAAGGGACGGTATTTACCTGGAGTTTTCAGACCACATAACCATCAATGACAATGAGAGTACCAATAACCTTAGGTATGGCCTGCATTTTATGTTTTCAGATGATGATGTTTATACGAATAATACTTTCGAGAAGAATGGCGCAGGTGTAGCGGTCATGTTTTCCAAGCGCATTAGAATGGTCGGTAATACCTTTCGACAAAATTGGGGTACTGCAGCCTTTGGTATGCTACTCAAGGAAATCAACGATGCAGAGATTATCGGAAACACTTTTGAAGAGAATACCATAGGGATCAACATTGAAGGTTCCAACCGTATTACCTATAGGAATAACGATTTTATCAATAACGGTTGGGCCGTAAAGGTTCTTGGGGCTTGTTATACCAATTCATTCGAGCATAATAATTTCCTGTACAATTCCTTTGATATTTCCTATAATAGCAAGCTGAACGATAATAAGTTCGAGAATAATTATTGGAGTAATTATACAGGTTATGACTTGGATAAAGACGGGATAGGTGATGTGCCCTATCGCCCCGTGAAATTGTTTTCATACATTGTGAATCGGACACCGGAAACGATCGTGCTATTGCGCAGTTTGTTTATGGATATCATTGATTTTTCCGAAAAAGTATCTCCCGTATTTACACCCGATAATCTTTTGGATACCTTACCCTTAATGAAAAAAGCAGAATGATAGAGATAGAGAATCTACATAAGAAATTTGGAAAGAACCAAGTGCTTTCCCATTTGGACCTACATATTAATGAAGGGGGGATTTTTGCCGTTTTAGGTCCTAATGGCTCAGGAAAAACGACTTTGATCAAAAGTATTTTGGGGATGGTGGTCCCCAACAAAGGGAACCTTACGGTCTTGGGGGCGTCCGTTAGAAAAAATTGGAAGTACCGACAAGAAATCGACTATTTGCCCCAAATTGCCAATTTCCCTGGTAATCTTAAGGTGAGGGAGCTGATTCGTATGATCAAGGATCTACGTCAAAAACCCAGTAGGGAACAAGAGCTGATAACGCTTTTTGGCCTAGAACCCTTTTTAGACAAGAAATTGGCGACACTCTCAGGAGGGACCAAGCAAAAAGTCAATATCGTACTGACCTTTATGTTCGATAGTCCATTGATTATTCTCGATGAGCCGACTACGGGGTTGGACCCAGCATCACTGATCAAATTAAAGGAATTGATCCTGCAGGAAAAGGGCAAGGGAAAAACTATTTTGATTACGACCCATATTATGCAATTTGTCGAAGAAATGGCCGATAAGATAGTGTACCTTCTAGAGGGTAACATTTACTTTAAAGGCACGATTGATGAATTGATGGCCAAAACCGAACAAAGTGATTTTGAACATGCCATAGCGGCTATATCAACCCATACTACAAATGCTTAAGATACTTAAATATAGTTTTTACGATTTAATGCGAAGTCGATGGAGTTATGTGTACTTCCTTTTTTACTTG
This sequence comes from Maribacter aquimaris, assembly GCF_014596745.1. Lineage (GTDB taxonomy): Bacteria > Bacteroidota > Bacteroidia > Flavobacteriales > Flavobacteriaceae > Maribacter_A > Maribacter_A aquimaris. Next base: position 185,907 of record NZ_JABTCF010000006.1, on the reverse strand, counting down.
GCATTGGGTTTTGTCCTTCTTTTTTTGAACCAGGATCTTTCGAAGGCGGTCATCACCCTAATGAATGTGATCATTGTTCTTGTACCCTTGATCAGTACGATTTTCGGGGTTATGTATTTTTATAACTCCAAGGAATTTACAGAACTGCTGTTGGCACAACCCTTAAAGCGTACCTCCATATTCTTGGGGCAATACTTGGGTGTTGCAGGTTCCCTTACATTGAGTCTGGTTTTGGGATTGGGAATTCCCTTCGTGCTCTACGGATTGTTCCGTAGCGATGCCATTTGGGATTTTTCGTTGCTCTTGGTCACTGGGGCATTCTTGACCATGATCTTCACGGCATTGGCATTTAATATAGCCCTGTCCAATGAAAATAAAATCAAGGGTTTTGGTTATGCCGTTCTCATGTGGTTGTTCTTGGCTGTTATCTATGATGGACTCTTTTTATTGTCATTGATAATTTTTGAGGAATATCCGTTGGATTCCTTTTCATTGGCGGCTACGACCTTTAACCCGATTGATTTGTCAAGGACCCTGATTTTGTTGAAATTGGATATCTCCGCTTTGCTGGGTTATACTGGAGCCGTATTCAAATCCTATTTCGGAACCAATTTAGGGTTGTTCGTTTCCTTGGGCATGCTGGTGTTATGGACAATTCTTCCCGTGTGGAGATTGGCCTATAAATCGAAGAGAAAGGATTTTTAGACTACATTCGCTTCAAAGAAGTTGTTTGCAATATGAATCTTAAGAGGCATATAAACGTAGCGCTGGGTTATTTTGTAATAGCAGCTTTTTTTGGGGTGGTATTACGGTCTTTCCACTCTTTTGAAATTCCCATCAATTATAAGTTCGTCGTGCATGGACATTCCCATATTGCCCTGATGGGCTGGGTCTATATGGGTTTGACCACCCTGTTATATAAGTTGTTCTTGGCCAATAAGGCCCTTGAAGTGAAATATCGACGTATCTTTTGGTTTACCCAATTGACCTTGGTAGGTATGTTGGTGACATTCCCTTTTCAGGGCTATGCCCTTTTCTCCATTGTTTTTTCAACTTTGTTCCTATTGGCCTCGTATTGGTTTGTATGGTTTTTTTTAAAGCATATCCCAGCGAAAAACATACCTACAAATTCCTATCAATGTATAAAATTGGCCCTATGGTACATGGTATTATCAAGTATAGGGCCTTGGTGTTTGGGTATAATAATGAATACCTTGGGTGCTGGGTCTATTTGGTACCGATTGTCGATATATTTTTACCTCCATTTTCAATATAATGGGTGGATGGTTCTTGCCCTTTTGGGGTTGTTTGTTTATGTTCTCGAAAGGAAAGGGATGAAGATACCACCAAAGACCTTCAAGCTTTTTTTCTGGACAATCAACGTAGGGATAATGGCCTCGTTCTTTCTTTCTACCCTTTGGATCAAACCCACTATTTTTCTATATATCATTGGTGGCGCTGGCGCAATGCTTCAGATTGTGGCATTGACTGTCCTATTTAGGTTCGGTAGGGGTGATAAAGAAGTAATGTATTTGGTATTCAATCGGTTACAGATGAAAATAGTGTTTACCATTGGAGTGCTTTTGGCACTTAAAATGTTCCTGCAATTGGTATCGGCATTTCCCTATTTTGCAAATTTGGCAGCTACGATTACCGATTTTACCATAGGGTATTTGCATTTGACATTTTTAGGTGTGGTATCCATGGGTTTATTCCTGTTCCTTGATTATTTTAAATTATTGCGATTGTCGGTAGGGTCGTTCTTTCTGTTTTTTGTTGGATTTGTCCTTACCGAGGGTCTGATTTTCTACAAGGGTATCGCCGCTTGGTTGGGTTTTGGTATTTTTAAGGGCTATTTTGGAAGTTTGGCCCTCGCGAGTTTACTGATTTTTGTAAGTTTGGTTACCTTGCTTGTACGAAAAGGGCAAGGGGAATTGGAATGATCTATTGAAATTTTCAAATCCCACCATTACTAACTATTATTTTAGTACGGATGAATTCAACCGAGGCTATATTAAAAGAACGGATCAAGGAGCTTACTTGTCTTCATGAAGTAACCTCGATCATTGTTAATTCAGATTACGATCAACTTCATATTTCACTCGAGGCCATTGCTTACTGCCTAAAAAAAGCCTGGCAATTTGATAAGGATGCGGAGGTCGAGATAAAGAGTGGTGTTTACAGGGTGAAGACAAAGGGTTTCAGCACTTTAATGACTACCATAAAATCTGAAATCAAGGTCTTTAATAAGGTTGATGGTCATATTTTGGTGGGATACCCGGAATACAAATATTCGAAATCCGATTTTTTGGAGGAGGAAGAGGTTCTGTTGGATAATATTAGTCTGGCAGTGTCTAACCTATTGGAGCGAAAACAGATAAAGGATAGTGAGGAGAAGGTAAAGCGGCAAATGGAACGGACTGATAGGTTGCACATTTTGGGTGAGATTACTGCCGGCATTGCCCATGAGCTCAACACCCCCTTGGCCAATATCTTAGGGTTCACCGAATTGTTAAAGGAGAGGATATCGGACAAGGAAGCCTCTAGGGACTTGCAAAAGATTGTTGACAATACCATCTTTAGTCGCGAGATCGTAAAGAAATTGATGTTCTTCGCCTGCGAGATGCCACAAGAAATGGATGTCATTCAGCTGAACCCGATTATAGATAACGTTTTAAAGCTATTACAGCCTTCCTTAAAGGCAAAGAAAATACAATTGGTAAAGTCTTTTGGCGCTGCGGATATTCAACTAAGGGCCGATACGGTTCAATTGACCCAAGTACTTTTTAACCTCATTATGAATGCGGTTTATTACTCACCGGAGGGAGGGAAAATTACCGTTGAGGTGGAAGGAAACAAGAACAACAACAAAATCCATATAAAGGACGAAGGTCCAGGTATTGATCCTGGGATAGGGGATAAGATCTTTGAACCTTTTTTCACCACGAAACCGATTGGCGATGGTTCTGGTTTGGGACTAAGTGTGGTACATGGTATTATCAGTAGCCACAAGGGAAGTATAAGCCATAGGCAAAATCATCCTAAGGGTACTGTATTCACCGTCAACTTTCCTAAATTGTAACTATGCTACACAAGGAGAATATTTTATTGGTCGATGATGATATCGATATTTTGGAGCTATTACAGCGCCATCTACAATCCATGGATTATCATACCTATAAGGCTGTTTCTGTAAAGGAGGCTTTGTATATTTTGAAAGACACCTATATTGATTTGTTGATCACCGATATTCAGATGCCTGGGGTTGATGGCTTGGAGTTGTTGAAATTTGCCGATGAACATTATCCCGAAATGCCGAAATTGGTCATTACGGGGTATCCTTCCGTTTCTGGGGCTTTGGAGGTCATAAAGGCAGGCGCTACCGATTATTTGACCAAACCCTTTACCAAGGAGGAGCTACGAAAAGGGGTGTTAAAGGCTTTTGAACAAGGTTCTAAACGAAAGGATTCCAAGAAGACCATTAGAGCCAACCAAGATGGCTTGTACCCCGATATGGTAGGTAAATCCGATACATATGGCAAAGTCACCGATATTATCGAGCGGGTAAAAGACAATAAGGCTACGGTTCTGATCAAAGGGGAGAGTGGAACAGGAAAGGAATTGGTGGCAAGGGCTATCCACTATTCGGGTAAGTTTTCCCGAGCTCCTTTTATAGCGGTCAATTGTGGGGCGATTCCTGAAAATTTGCAGGAGTCGGAATTCTTCGGCTATGTGAAGGGAGCCTTCACAGGGGCCAATGAAAACCGCGACGGATTCTTTCAGGCAGCCCAAGGGGGTACCTTGTTCTTGGACGAAATCGGAACAGCATCACTAGCAGTTCAAAGTAAATTATTACGGGCATTACAGGAAAAGGAAGTTTCTAAAGTAGGTGCTAGGAAGACAGAAAAGGTAGACATACGTGTGATAGCCGCTACTAACTCCAATCTGCTCGAAGAAATTGAAAACAAAAGGTTCCGGGAAGATCTGTACTATCGTTTGACCGTGGTTGAGATTGATGTACCACCATTGCGGAAAAGAAAATCGGACATACCGCTTTTGGTCGAGAAATTTATAAGAAAATACGGTATCGAATACAAAGACCGATTGTTGCGGATTTCACCAGATGCCCTTCAGATATTGAAAAGATACCCTTGGCCAGGCAATGTACGTGAACTTGAGAATGTCATTCAACGGGCCGTCATTATGAGCGATGGCACTATAGGTGTCGGTGACTTGCCAGATAAGTTGAAATTTCAAATTGACTTTCCCGATTCCAATTTCCGTTCCCTTCAAGAGATGGAAAAAGAGTATGTTCAAAAAGTGCTCAACCATACCCAAGGAAACAAGACTAAGGCGGCCGAAATTCTTCAGATCGATCGTAAGACCTTGCGTGAGAAATTGAAATAACCTACTGGGTAAAAATTCCCCATCAGGGGTAAAACTCCCCGATTACTTTTTGGATCCCTATTTCATTTAGTTTTATAACATACTTATAATCAGGTGGTTGTGCTTTAGTTGATCGTTTGTTCATGCCTTGGGCATGCCTTTTGCCCAATAGGGGAAAACAGCATCCTATGATGACCCAATTCTTTGTGCAGGCTATTCGAAGGACTAGGGCCCATCTAATACAAAAGGGGAAATGGAAAGCCGTAAATGGTACGTCGGTCAGTATGGATCGATGGAACAATAAAGGGGGGATATGGAAGAAAAAATGAAATATGGAAGTCTGGTTTTTGAGAAGAAGGATTTTGTGATGATAAAGCGCTATGTACAGCTGAATCACTATATCGAGGATTATGCCCATAAAGATGCATTGGAGGCTTTAGAGGAGAATATGTCAGATGCCCAGATATATGATTTGGAAGATATTCCGGAAGATATTGTTAGGCTGTATTCGATTGTTACCGTGCGCAGCGAATTGGGGTGGTGTAAAACCTTCCAGTTGGTATTGCCCTCGGAAAAGGATATAGAAAAGGATAAATTATCCGTGCAAAGTACGTTGGGTGCCTCTGTAATAGGTTTGTCAGAGGGTGATTGTATCAATTATGGTTTGCCTTCCAATATTATTAAACTTAAAATAAAGAGGGTTAAACAAAGCCCCAAACATTTTAAAGTGAATATTTCCGAAGAAGTATTCACGAACGTTCTGCCTAAATATCCAAAAAATCAATTCATATAGATTGGGAGGGTAGTCCAAATTACGAAAAACGTGTTGCGGATAACAAAATAGTAGTTACTGAAGTAAATAATTAAATACGGTACAATGCAGTTTAGGGTCAAACATAATGGAGGTCGCCAATTCTTAGGTAACCACAGGTTTATATCCGATGACTTTGAAATTAATGCACAGTCATGTTGGCGATGTTCAAAATAGTTAGTTTGGTGGTGTTATCTATCCGGCTTTCCCGAAAGTGAATTTGTTTGGTTTTAATAGGGAGAGTCGGTTAGGTATTTCTGATATTAATACGGGTTTAAATAGAATTTGGATGCGACAAAAATATAATAGAAGTATTTGCTCTACATGCCGGTTTGTATCCTTTTGTGAATTGACAACGGACAAAAGTAATATTACCTTGTGCAGTGATTATGAGCATTATTTGGATGAAGGAATAGCTTACGGTAAGCATAATAATGGTAATTTTAAAAGGAGTAAGAACCAAAGACAATTAGTTTTAAATAATAAGTAGATGATAACAAAAACGCCAAAGAAAAAAAGGCAACAAAAACAGGGTATGTTGGACAACGTTATGCGACAGTTCAACCATGCCGCCGATATAATCGGCCTAAACGCCAATATTCGTAAAATATTGGAAGTGACCAATAACGAATTGGTCGTGCATTTTCCCGTCCGAATGGATAATGGGGAAGTAGAGGTTTTCACTGGGTATAGGGTACAGCATAATAACGCGTTGGGTCCCTATAAAGGAGGATTGAGATATCACCCTACGGTTGATATTGATGCCGCAAGGGCTTTGGCCATGTGGATGACCTGGAAAACTTCTTTGGCAGGCTTGCCTTACGGTGGGGCCAAAGGGGGAATACAATTGCTTCCTTCTAAATACAGCCAATCGGAATTGGAACGGATTACCCGTAGGTTTACTTATGCCTTGGGGGATAACATAGGGCCGGAATTGGATATTCCTGCACCTGATGTAAATACGAATCCACAGGTAATGGCATGGATTTTGGATACGTATATGTCTACCAAATCGCCTAATGAGCGGTCAAAGAACATGCATGTCGTTACCGGAAAACCTTTAGGTGTTGGAGGTTCAGAGGGAAGGGATAGAGCCACAGGATTTGGGGTTTTCCTAAATATCAAGTTTTGGGCCGAAAACAAGAAAGTCGATCTTAAAGGCAAGAAATTCATCGTACAGGGTTTTGGTAACGTAGGGTATTGGACTGCTTATTTTCTTGAAAAGGAAGGAGCGATATTGACCGCTGTCCAAGATGCTTTTGGTAGTGTCTACAACGAGGATGGTATTTCGGTCGAAAAGTTATTGGAGTATTCCCAAGCCAATAAAGGTAGCATATTGGGCTTCGCGGATGCCCAAGCGATAGAGAACAAGGATTTCTTTGGCTTGGATTGTGATATCTGCGTGCCAGCCGCCTTAGGGAACCAAATAACTGCGGAAAATGCATCAAGCATCAAGGCGTACTTGATTGCTGAGGGGGCCAACGGGCCAACTGATGTTGAGGCAGAGAAGATCTTGTTGAAAAAAGGTATTGATATCATTCCCGATATATTATGTAATTCCGGGGGTGTTATCGGTAGTTATTATGAATGGCTCCAAAACAGGAACGGGGAGATCTGGCATCTGGAAGAAGTAATGGAAAAGTTGGAAAAGAAACTTCGGGGGTCGTTTAGCAGGGTGCTCAAAACATCCAAGGAAAGGGGTGTCGATATGAGGTCTGCTGCTTTTATCATTGCCATAGAACGATTGGAACAAGCGTATGAGCAACGTGGAATTTTCCCATGATACATCAACGGGAAAAAGAGTGTAAATAGATAGTCAATATCTTATTGTTTCCCCATGTGGGGGGTAGGCTCAGGGCGTTGACCATATCCCGAATAAGGATGATGGTTCAATCCTTGGGCCTACTAATCCTATGTCTATTGGTAAATAATTGGGTTTCTCCCTTTTTATCAATGGAGGTAGCCTAAAACTTAAATAATAAAAAAATGAAATACGGAAATTTAGTCATAGAAAAGAAGGAATATGTTCTGCTGAAAAAGCTAATGAATCTTTCGAGGTATTACAAGGATGTTACCTTGGGGAAATCCATTAAAAAGTTGAATAGTGAGATGGAATCCGCAAAAATATGCGACGAAAAGGATATGCCCAAGGATGTGATTCGCTTTAATAGTACTATAACTATAGTTTCTGAAAAAGGATGGAATAAGGAATTCACTTTGGTCACACCCGCGGAAAGTGATGTAAAGCACGGTAAGATATCGTTGTTGACACCTATGGGTTCTGCGGTTATTGGTTATGCCGAGGGCGATACCATTGTTTGGGAGTTTCCTGCGGGGGAACAGAACTTAACGATTGAGAAGGTGGAGCAGGGGAATCAAAAATTAAATGCGAGCATGGTATTATGAGCACACGACTATTTTATGAACATGAGTCCGACAGCAGGATCATGTTCAAGAAGGATAAAAAAGAACTGGAGGGGTGGACGGAAAGTTTGGAGTATATCAACCAGGAATTGGATTTTCTTATAGATATTGAAAACCTCATGTTGAACGATGCCAATCTCTATGCCCAACTATTGGCCATGCGTCGTGAGAATACGTTGAAATCCGGGGCAATGTACCGTTATGAGACCGCGATGCGGAATGCAAAGGAATGCGATGATATGGCCTGTGATGCCTTCTATCTGAATAATCATGAGAAGCATCGTAACCTATATCTTGAGCACCTTAGGAATTACAGGGCATTAAAAGGGAAGGTACTTTCCAAAATACTTTTGAATGCCAAAAGATAACCGTGGTATTGGGGGGTTATGCCATCAACGAATGCGTTGTCAATAGGAATCGACCTGCGCTTTAAGTAAAAATTAAGTTTGTTCGTCTTTTTATTCCCAAAAAGGATCGTCTTGGTTGTCTATGAAATCTTCATCTTTATGAAATTCAGCAACTAAAGCTAGTTGGGCTTGGGTGGCGACCTTTTCTATGGCATTGAACAATTCACGTTCTTCAAAACGTATATGTTGTTTTAAGGTTTCCTCTATTTGATGCAACGATAGTTCAATGTCATGGGTATTTTCAAAAAGACCAACCATTGCGCAGTGTTCCGAAATTGCTCTTTTTACCAGTTCATGTTGGTTGCCTAAAATGGGGAAAATGTATTTTTCCTCCACCTCAAAATGGGGTATGAGGTGCGTTTTAAAGAACCAATCGGTGTACCGTTTCATTCTTTCAGGGGCTATGTTCTTACTGAAGCCAGTCCGTAATTTATAACAAAGGAGTAAGCCGTAATGATGGTCACGACTTACCGGCATTAATGCCTTACTCCTTTTTATGGGTGATGTTTTCATCCTTTCGTATGGCCTTTATCGTGGATCGCCCAATTGTTTTTCCAATTCCTCAGCTTTTGGAAATAAGATGTTGTTTTCCAAATGAATATGGTTGTGTAGGTCATTTTCAAAATCTTTGAGCAACGAAAATGCTACTTTGTATGTGGTGCAACCATCTGCCGGAGGGGTGTAGTTGTTGCTTAAGGCGTCTATTTGCCTAAATCGTTCACCTTCATTATCGTGTTCCTGCATCATCACCTGGATTGGATTTTGAATGGTTCCAAAATGAAAGTTGTCCAAAACACTGGCGTTTTGTGTGGCTTTTACCATTTTGCGTATGGCAGGGAAAACCACTAACTCTTCTTTTTTCATGTGCTTGGTCAATTCATCAGCGGACTTCGTGAAATGATCGCTAATTTCAAATAGTTCTGGGTGGCGTTCCCCATGAACCTGACATAGCTTTGTCAAGAATTGTTTTAATACGGGAATTTGTTTTTCTACATAGCGATGGTGCTTTTTCTCAATATAGTCGGCAAGTAGGTCCAAGGGCCATGATTTAAAATCAATAGTATCGGCATGGGTTTGATTCAATACCTCCTCAATCTCCTTGAATAGTTTATCCGCATCCAGTTTGTTTTTTTCGGCCACTTCCTGTATACTCCTGTTACCCCTGCAACAGAAGTCTATATTGTGCGCTTTAAAGACTTGCGCGGTTCGATAATCTTCGGCCACTATTTCGCCAATGTTTGTTTTAAGTGTATTTTCCATGATAGCTTTGATTTTGTTTTTGACTGTTTTATGATTGAATAGGATAAAATTGTCCTATTTAAGATTAAGATGATTTGGTTTTTTATAGCTTAAGCCCTCCCTCGGGGTTCGTGTGTTGATTTATTACCCAGCATCGTAGGTCAACACGTTTCCACGGTTTGTCGGCATTGCACTTCCTTAATCCAGACCTGTACAAAGATAGTATTATTTTTAAATAGGACAAAAATATCCGAATTAAAATTTGTGTAGCATGAATGGCTGTCCAAAAGTTTTATGCGAGGAGGGGTATTTTGAAATTGGCAGATTACTTTTTCCGATGTTGATACATTTGCATGAATAACATAGTACTCATTTTTTGGGCCCTGTTCTTGGCAACCCAGGCAGTTTCCCCCTCAAATAATTCGTCCAAGGTTTCAAACCAAAGGTTTAGCCAAAAACCGAAATGCTCGGATGAAATGGTATGGTTTGTTTTGTCGTCTACTTCCTGATGTGCGGTTACAGGGTTGCCATAGTATTTCCGCTTAAGGAACAATTGTGTTTCCCAGAAATCGGTCAGCAACTCCAAATGGGCATCCCAGTCCGAAATAATGTTGTTGAAGATAGGTCCTAGTATTTCGTCCTTCCGTATTTTCTTATAAAAGGTGTTTATCAACAAGGAAACATCTTCCCTATTTTTTATGTCTTTTTTCGTTTGCATGGCGTTCCTTATATTATAGTTAAGGAAGGACAATAATCCTTCCCAATTATTCACTGACAATCGTGGTAAAAATATCGATTTTAAAAAAGTCCTTAGGGCTTTCCCTGCTTCTTTTATTACATGCCATGTTCGCATATAAAAGAATGAAGGCGAGCGTTTATTTCATAAAATAATGCATATATCTTGTTTTTTTGGTTTTCCAGAGTGTTTTTGATCATTTATTTAAATGCGGCATAGCTGATGGACCTCTGACAGTACTTGCTTTATTTTGTTTGGGGAAAATTTGAGTTGTCCCAAAATATTGGTTTTTTCACTAAGCTCCTTGATTAAGATTACATCCATTGCGATCAGTTGTTCTTTTTCATGTTGTGTCAATGTGGTCAATGCCGTAACAGGATATAAACTGAATTCATCTATATTTTTGTTTATCCCGTTGTTTTTTGGGTAGTCCCAACTCAATAATGTTAGACCCACACATTTCGCGTAATTGATGGCATCAGTGGTGAAACGGGTATTGGTAACCAGCCAACCCTGTTTTAAATGCGTTTTGTTTTTGGTGTCCGAGTTCCATTTTTTTTGAATGTCCAGGAATCTCGAATTGATGTATAGGGGCGTTTTAACGTTACTTGAATAATCGGACTTGGAATGAAACTTGCATTCAATAGCATATACGTCCCCGTCTTTTTCTGCCAAAACGTCTATTTCATGGGTAACGCATTCTCCTTGTAAAATTACACCTACTTTGGTGTTGTATCCTTTATGATGCAACAATGCACTTACCATTTTCTCAAAAGGATATCCAGTAGGTCCCAAATCAAAAATAGCCCGTTTTAGATTATATTTTGAAGCGTACAAACGGTTGTATTTCTTTAAAAGGGGGAAGATTCTTTTATGGATTTCATTAGAGGTTATACCATCATATAACTGTGGCTCCATAGTTTGAACAATAGATTCTACCTCGTCGTTTTTTACGCCACAGACCTGTAGCGATTCTTTAAACTTTTCCATTGAGAAGGGTTCCTTCTCACCTGAATTCTTTGTGATGGATAATCTGTTTTTGTCCATATTTTTTTTGAATCAAAAGCGTAACAATTCGGTCATTATCCCAAATCGAACGATATCCAATCGATGTTGAAAGTATATGTTATAATAATCCATACCATGGTATAGTTGTATGAAAAAGCCGATATCCTCCAAAAATTTAGGATGGTAGTAGAATGTCAATCCGATATTGAATCTTTTAAAATTAAAGGTGTCCCAATCATTGATATTGTCAATCATCCATGTGGTTTCGGCCTTTAATGAGAAATCTGCTCTTACCGATCCACGATGTCCCATTTTTACAGGGAGTTTGTAAGCGAAAAAGGCATTGTGCCAACGAAAGCCACTATACTTGCCGTGCAATTCGTCAAGCATCCAACTTCGGGGATGCACTTCAAGGGAACTTTTAAAAAACTTGGAGGCGTTCAACGTTTTGCTAAACGATGTTTTTATCAGACCCAGTTCAAAGAAGTTCGTGGAAAAGTTGCCGTTCTGTACATTGATGTTGCCATCGGTATTATAGAAATTGCCGTCCTGGCCGTTGGAATGGTGTGCAAATTTGCCGAAAAATGTATAATGGTCTTCTAGATTTTTATCCCCCATCAAATAGTAAAAGGTTATCTGCGGAATATAGCTGGGCGTTTTTACGGGATACGATTCTTCATTATACATTCTAATGGTAATCTGAGACGTTAGCACCGCCATCAAATGTGAATCTTTCTGTTCACGGATGACAAAACTGGGGTTAACGTTGGCCTCGAACATCAGGGGTTCCATATTGCCGATATCCGTAGGAAATGTGATATAGCTATCACTCTGGTTGACCTGCGCTATTTTTGCGAGGTCAAGATTGGGCAGGGAGTCGTTTATTTGTGCATGGATTACCTGTGCCAAAAAGTAGAATAGGATCAGTATGTAGCCATACCTTCTCATTTGTAAATTATTTTTACGGACACCGTAGCATCGGAATGCAGTTCGAAACTCGCTTGGGAGAAATTAGGACGGTTTGACAACCCGATGCTGGTATAGTTGGAAAATCCAATACCCTCTGTCGGCAGGATCAATCCTTTGTCTATTTTACCATTTTCGTTTTCATCGTGCAACACGTTGATCGCATATCTTCCTTTGGGAAGATCGGTGAAAATTTTGGTAGATGAGCTATTGTTTATTTTGGACTTTCCCATTTTATAATAGGCCTTGAATTTAGTATCGGGAATTGAACCTTCCTTATTGTACAAGGTAAACTGTACTACCCCCCTAGAGTTACGAAGTTCTTCAACCTTTATAATTAAAGTGTTCCTCTTTTTTTGAATAGGATAATCAAATGATATTACAGTCAGAAAGATAAAGGCCAAGAAGACCAATTGGGTAAGGAATCCCGAAATTTTGTCCTTTTTCATTTTGTTCTATGTATTGCGGCAACTTTTTGGTTACTTTCCCCGAACCACCACTTAGGTTTTTGTTCCTTTTTGACCAATTTGAATTTTTTGATGGAGTAGGTCTTGATATGTTCTGCCATATCTTCAACGGAATCTGTAACAAAAAGTAATTTCATATCCTCTGGGCTTATGCTTTCATTTTCTGCCATTATTTTTATATGCTGCCAGAGTTCTTTATGGTACTCCGTTCCGAAGATGACCACGGGGAAATCTTGGATCATCTTCGTCTGGATCAGTGTTATGGATTCGAACAGTTCATCCAAAGTACCCATTCCTCCAGGCATCACCACAAAAGCATAGGAATATTTGATCAAAAGGAACTTGCGGACAAAAAAGTAACGGATATCGATCCATTTATGTAAATAAGGATTTGGTTTTTGCTCAAAGGGTAGGATGATATTACAACCCACCGAATAGCCACCAGCTTCGTAGGCTCCTTTGTTTGCAGCCTCCATGATGCCAGGGCCGCCACCTGTCATGGTGGTAAAACCTAGATTTGCCAAAGAAGCACCAACGGCCTCGGCTTTAATATAATACGGATTTGATTCATCGAAACGTGCTGACCCGAATACAGTGACACAGGGTCCGATAAAGTGCATTTTTCGGAAACCCTTGATGAAACTGAACATTACCCTAAATGTGAAGAACAATTCCTTGAACCTGGACAAGGGCCCTTTCAGAAATAAGGATTCTTCGGTCTGTAATCTGTTATTATTATTCATAGTAAAGTTCGAGTATCAAGTTTCAACTCAAGAATCAAGTTCAAACTATTTTTAAGTTGTCTTTCCAATTGATCTTGTGCTATATTGATACATATTCAATTGACCTTTTTATAACTCCATACGGCCAGGCCATTCATTACAATGGCATATAGGAGCGTCTTTAACACTTGGGGAAAAATATCGGAAATTCCTGCACCTTTGAGCATCACCATCCGCATGACCTGAACGAAATATTTGATGGGATTGAACTCGGTCAATATCTGGGCCCATTCGGGCATACTCTCAATGGGAGTGAACAAACCACTCATCAAGATAAAGATAACCATAAAGAACCAAGCGATGAACATGGCTTGTTGTTGGGTGTCGGTATAATTTGAGATAAACAATCCAATACCGAGGATCACAAGGATATAAATAATCGTATAGCCGTACATAAGCAGGATACTCCCTACCATGGGAATGTTGAATATTAGTTTGGCAATAATCAGTCCAACCGTCAAAAGGACGAGTCCCAATATCAAAAAAGGGAATAGTTTGCCAATGATGAATTGGTGTTTTTTGATCGGGGTGACATTGATTTGCTCCAAGGTACCGATTTCCTTTTCCCGAACCACGTTCATTCCAGAGAGGAAGAGGGTAATCATCGTTACCAACAGCACCAAAATTCCAGGGACCATAAAGGTTTTGTAATTCAACGTCTCATTGTACCAAAACAGGGGAATGGTCTCTATGAGTTGGGGCTGTGCCTCGGGAGTACCGAGAAGCATAAGGCCTACCCTTATTTTACTGTTGAATTGTTGAACGATTTGACTCACGTATACGTTTTCAACCCCAGCAGCGGCACCATCAATGGCATTAATGGTCAATGATAGGTCCGATTTTTTTTCCTTGATCAGGTCACGACTGAAATATTGGGGGATTTCAAGGACGACATCGACCTCCCCATTGAGCATGGCGGATTTGGCGGATTTGGCTGTAGGATAATCGGAAAGTACATTAAAATAGGTCGAGGCATTGAATTTTTCAACCAATTCCCTTGAAAAGGAAGTCTTGTCATTATCGATATATCCAAACTTGATGTTATTGACTTCAAACGTTGCCGCATTCGAAAGAATGATCAGTTGGATCATGGGCATGATAAAAATAATGGGAAGCATGGCCTTATTTCTAAAGATCTGCCTAAACTCCTTTTGAATGATATATCGGATGATGTTCATTATTCCAATCTGATTTTATATTTTTTGATACTTAAGGCAATAAAGAACAAGGTCATCCCAATCAGGATCAAGGTTTCTTTCCATAAATATTCAATTCCGACCCCTTTGAGCATTATGCCTTTAATGATGATAATAAACCATTTGGCCGGAATGATATGGCTTAACAGCTGTAAGGGTAGGGGCATGCTGCTGATAGGAAAGATAAATCCGGACAATAAAATTACAGGAAGCATTAACCCCATAAGTGAGATCATCATAGCGGTTTGTTGGGAAGTTGAAATGGTAGAGATTAATATACCTAAGGATAGGGCATTGATGATGAACAGGATGCTTTCCGCCCCCAAAAGGAAGAAACTCCCCTGTACGGGCATTTTAAAAACGAAAAGACTCAATAAAATGATGATTATGGCATTAATCACCGCAAGTAGTATATAGGGCACTACTTTTCCAATAATGACTTGAAAGGGCTTTAAGGGGGACACCAACAGGATTTCCATGGTACCTAATTCTTTTTCACGGGTTATCGATATGGAGGTCATCATCGCGGAGACCAACATTAGAATGACTGTCATGACCCCTGGTACGAACATGAAAACGCTTTTAAGTTCCGGGTTATAAGCCAAACGGGTTTTTGGTACAATCTGATAGGATAATGTAGCTCCTTTATTGAGGTCTTCTTGATAGTTTTTTAGGATGGAGGCCGTATAGTTGCTTATGGTATTCGCGGTATTGGGGTCTGTGGCATCGGTCAATATCTGTATGGTCGCTTTGTTTTCGGATATCAGTTTTTTGCTGAAATCGTTTTCAAAATTCAATACCGCCTTAATATGTCCTTTTTTAAAGGCAGTCGCTATGGCAGCTTCATTATCAATGACCTGTTTAATGCTGAAGTATTTGGAAGCCGCTATTTTCGATATGATTTCCTTGGTAGTTGCATCCTTCGAATGGTCGAGGATGGCAATGTCCACATTGTTTATTTCATTGGTTATGGCAAAGCCAAAGAGTAACACTTGGGCAATGGGCATACCAAAGAGGATGAACAGAGACCGTCTGTCCCGTAGAATATGGTAAAACTCCTTTTGTATGAATCCTATAAATCGTTTCATCCCTTTTATTATTCTATATTTCTCGCTAATTTGAGGAACACTTGGTTCATCGTGTCTACCTTATACTGGGTTTTTAGGTTCTTTGGCGTATCCAGGGCCTCTATTTTACCTTCGACCATAATCGATACCCGATCGCAATATTCGGCCTCGTCCATGTAATGTGTCGTTACGAAAATGGTTTTTCCCTTATGTGCTTCCCGATAGATCATTTCCCAAAATTGCCGTCTTGTAATCGGGTCTACACCGCCAGTGGGCTCATCCAAGAAAATGATTTGCGGATTGTGCAAAAGCGACACCGAGAAAGCGACTTTTTGCTTCCACCCTAAGGGCAATGCCCCGACCAGTTTATTGGCTTCATCATGCAGTCCCAGTTCCTCGATCAATTCTTGGGTCTTTACTTTTATATCCGTTTTCTTAAGACCATAGATCCCACCAAAAAAAGTGATGTTTTCCTTTATGGTAAGGTCGTTGTACAAAGAGAACCGCTGGCTCATATACCCGATACTCTTTTTGACATCCTCCGCGTGGGAAATGACATCGAAATTGGCCACAGTGGCTATTCCCGATGTGGGTTTTAGAATGCCAATGAGCATTTTCATGGCAGTGGTTTTTCCTGCGCCATTGGCTCCAAGAAAGCCGAAGACCTCACCTCTTCCCACTTCGAATGATATATTGTTCACTGCGGTGAAGGCGCCAAATGTTTTGGTCAGGTCTTTAACGGTTATGGCATTTTCCTTGTTCATTTTTTTTCTTGCGCTGACTGTTTGTACTTATTTCGACAATTCCATAAAAGTATCCTCTATGGTAGGAGCTGTTTCATTCACCTCAATGTCCGTATGTCCGTTTGATTCCAGATACTGAACCAAGTCCTTGGCATTGAAATCAACATTGTTGCTAGTGAAATGTATGTATTCCCCAAAGGGATAGGCACTATGCGTTAGCTCGTAGCTGCCTAGATCCTGGATTAGTTTGAAGGTTTCGGCAGCCTTTACCTTGAAAAGCGTTTTGGGAAAGGAATTCTTAATCACTTCGGGGGTGTCGATCTCTAAAATGTTTCCATTTTGGATCAGGGCTATTCTATCACAAAGTGCTGCTTCGTCCATATACGGGGTAGATACCAAAATGGTGATTCCTTTTTTTTGCAATCGTTTCAACATTTCCCAGAATTCCTTACGGGAAACTGGATCTACTCCGGTTGTAGGTTCATCTAGGAACAACACCTTGGGTTTGTGTATCAGCGCACAGGACAATGCCAGTTTTTGTTTCATTCCCCCTGAGAGTTTACCCGCTCTTCGATCTTTAAAAGGTTCGATCTGGACATATATTTCCTTGATCAAATCGTAATTTTCCTGGATAGTCGTTCCGAAAATGGTGGCAAAGAAATTCAAGTTCTCCTCTACGGTCAGGTCTTGGTAGAGCGAGAATCGCCCCGGCATATAGCCAACATGGTTTCTGATGGACTTATACTCCTTGATGACATTGTAACCTGCTACCGTGGCCTCACCTTTATCCGCAATCAACAAAGTGGTAAGGATACGGAACAAGGTGGTTTTGCCGGCTCCGTCCGGACCTATTAAACCGAACAATTCCCCTGGTTTTACCTCAAAGGAGATGTCTTTCAAGGCCATTACCTTATCGTACGATTTACTTATATTTTTGACGGATATGCCCATTTTGTCTTTTGATTAAATAATTCCGTTCCAATTTTCCTTAGTTGAAATAATCGTAATATCCTTCTAAATGCGTTTTTAGGTTTAATAGTAATAGCGCTCCTTCCTCCTGGTTTTGGGTTTTTTGGAGCATCGCTATTTTTTTGATGAGGGGATGCAACCAAATGTGTAGGTTGTCGTGTGATGCCCCATCCATGGTACATTCCTTGACCACGGTGTTCTTTACTGTATTGAGACGATCCCCTAAGGCCCTATATTCGTTGCTAGTGGTTGGCTGACGTTCGTTTATGTAGGATAGCATCAACACGACCCCATCGGTAGTTTCTTTGTTCGCCTTCCATTTGACGCCATTGTCCAATACAATTTCACTGATCCATGCATTGTCGGGTTCTTGGGACATTTTGGAGTCGGCCTGATGATTGGTTTCGCTTATTTTTTCCGTCGTTCCCGGCTGCTCTTTCTTGGTTTCCTGGCAACCAATAAGTCCCATCAGGAGTGCTATTGAAATAATGATGATTCGTTTCATGTGTTCCAGGTTTTGGTTGAACTTCCTTTTTTGACCAATTTTAATTGTATGAGCAGGAATATCAACAGCCAAACAATTACCCTAAAGGCCATGGCTTTTATGCTTTCCGTGGCGACGGTATCAATGAAAAAGTAGAGATAGGCCAAGACAAGGGCATGGAAGAGAAGGATCACCGATATCAATTTTTTTGAAAGCAGGAAGTTTTTCCAAATCAAATATGCGGTAATCATGGATAGGCCCCCAACGACTATGTTGTATACCACCAGTCCATTCAAGACCGTATAATCGACTTTATGAAGACCCAATAATACCGATGTTCCAGAGAGAACAGACATGGTTCCTATGGCCCCGGCAAGCACTAATGCGATAATTCGTGTGGTTTTCATAATATTTTCATGATGTTAATTGGTTCAACACTACTGATTTTCGTTGTTAATCCACATTTCCCCTGGCATTCCGATTTTGAGGCTACCATCGTTTTTCACCTTGACCTTTACGGCGTAAACCAAGTTTATACGTTCCTCCTTGGTCTGTATTATCTTGGGGGTAAACTCGGCGGATTCGGAAATCCACGATACCGTTCCCTTATAGGATTTCATGCTGTCCCCATAATCTACCCGTACAGCCACTTCCTTTCCTATTTTAAGGTTGGCCAATTGGGTCTCACTGATGTATACCCGAAGCTCCATTTCATCCAAGTCCGCAATCTTATATAGGGGTTTTCCAAAAGACGTGATTTCATTGGGTTCTGCGTATTTTACAAGAACAGTCCCTTTTACGGGATTTTGAATGATACTTTTTTTGATTTGGTCCTCAATCTGTTGTATTTGGACCTCTATGCTTTTTACTTCATTGACGATTGGGGCGTTTTGGGTCTCAACACTTCGCATTTGTTGTTTCAGAATGTCGATTTTCCCATTGATATCGTCCAGTTGTTTCTCCGTGGCCGCATTTTCCTTGATTAGGTTTTTAATCCGATTTTGGTCTTTTACGGCAACTTTTAGTTGTTCCTTGATTACTTCCCGTTGGGACAGAACATTGCTCGATTTGGAAAAAACACTCGTTTTATTCGCTAACAGTTGGTCTTTTTTTAGAGAGAGTTGAACCGTGTCCACGACGCCGACTATCGTATTTTTTTCAAGGTTGAGGCCTTCTTCCGCATTGAAAAACAAAAGTTTGCCATTCGCTTCGGAAGATATAATCGTTTCTGTGGCTTCGAAGTTTCCATAGCCATCCGCTTTTTCACCGTTACCGCTACAGGATAGCATTAGGATTCCAATACATAGGGCCGGGAATATTGTTGGGATTTTCATCATTTTGGGCTTTATAATAACTTGGGAATTAGTATTTTCCATAAGTTCCGTTTGTCAGTTGATATTGTATCTGGAGTAATAATAGTTGTGTCTTGTGTAAGGCAAGATTGCTCTTGGCCTCATATAGATCGGTAAATTCGGTGATATAGGCAGAGGAGGTGATAACTCCGTTTTTCAGTTGGGAAGCTGCCGATTTCACCATGGTTTCACGAATTTTGATTATTTCGCTGTCAATGTCCATGAAGTCTTGTAGCTTATCTATTTCAGATTGAAGTTGAACAAGTTCAAGATTGGTGTTAAGTTCAAAAGTCTCTTTTTGGGTATTTATGATTTCCTTGTTGATCTCGAGGGATTGTTTTTGACCCTTGGTTTTATTCCAATCAAAGATGTTCCAATTGAGTTTTAGTCCTGTAATGTAAAATGTCTTAAAGGAATTATCGAGCATGTTCAAGCCGGGATTGCCATAGCCTCCTTGTGCAAAGGCATTCAATTTGGGTAATTTCGATTTGGTCAGTTGCTGCTTTGAAAAATCGATCTGCTCTTTTTTAAGATCGAACAAGGTCAATTCCGGTCTTTGGGAGTCAGTTTGATTCTCGGTGGGAACCATGGGGGTCTGTAGGATGACATCCGTACTGAGGTCACTTCCGATCAGCAACGCCAAACGTTGGACCAAACCCTTTTTGGAATAATCGATTTCGGCATATTTCTGCTTAATGTTCAATAGTTCTACCTGCAAGGCATCTGCGGATGATGGAAGCAAGGTGCCATACAATACACCAGCCTTTACTTCCTCAATACGGCTTTGCAATTGTTTTTCCTTAGCCTCCAATAAAGACTTGTTTTCCTGTAAGAGAAGCAGCGATAAATAGAGTTCGTTGACCTTGTTTTTTAAGGCGTAAAGATTTACGTTAACCTCCTGTTCCGAGACTTTCGAGTTGCTTTCCTTTACCTTGGCGGTAGCATCTATGAGTCCGCCATTATAGATGAGGAGGCTGGCGTCCAAGGTGGCCCGATATTGGTCTTTATTGGGAGGTGTAACCGTTATATTCGGGAGTTCAATGGGTAAATGTGTTACGTCAGATTGATATGTGGCTTGTGCATTCGCATCCAATTTTGGTAATTTGTCCTTCTTTATCGTGGCAATATCCAACTCGGCCTGGTTTTGAAGTAGAATGGATTGTTTGGCCATGGGATAATTTTTGGTTACCCCATCGAAACAATCATCCAAGGTCAGCGTGCGTTGCCCTACTAGAACTATCGGTAAGAATAGTAAGAGAATGAAACTGTATTTGGTTACGCCCTTATTTATTGATGTGTTCATACTGTTATGGTTTATGGGACCGACATTTATACGCTTATACTATTTATGAATTGTTCGGCAATCAACGTTTTACGTTCCTGAAGTAACTTTTTATATTCTGCATCTGGAATATCCAATACCAATTTAAGCAGTGTTTCCCCTACGAAAGGGAAGATGGTGAGCGAGAACAAATTCAAGACGTATTGTTTAGGGGATTTTCTTTCTATTTTGCCTGCTGCAATTTCCGCTTCAAATTGCCGTAGGAGAGGTTTTGGATCGGGTTTGTTGGGGTGTGACATTATTTTTTTTACAAAATCAGGGTTGTGGTTGAGTTCGTGAATTATAAAAGACGGTAAATACGGATTCTCCAATATAAAATCGATATAGCTTGATGTAAACCTTCTTATTTTTTCATAGAGGTCTATTTCCAAGGCGAAAATGATGTTCATCTGAGGAGCCAGTTTTTGAAAGGCCGACATCAGGACAGCCTCGAACAATTGTTGCTTATTTCTGAAATAATAATGTAGCATGGCCTTGTTGATCTTTGCCTCATCGGCAATTTCTTGCATGCGTGCCCCAGCCATACCCTTCTTTTCGAAAATGGTTATGGCGGCATTTAAAATAGATTGCTCTGTATTGGAATCTTTCATTAACTAAATGGTTTAACCAAATGGTTAACAAATGTATAAAAAAATCCGCAAGTAGAATAATTTTTGGATTTTATTCTTCATAAATGGTGTATGCCAGTGCTAAGCGTAACGTCGGATTCGTTTAAAAGTGTTCGGACCAATGGGGTTCAGGAGGGTGTTCCTGGAAATAAAAAAAAGTTTGGTAAACCTTATGAAGGAAATTGGAAAGGAACCTTTTATGGGTGGCATTCCATGGGGCTTGTACCTATTTCGCCTATTGGTTTGGGTGAAATGTAGGGGATGCCAAGACCCATTCCACGTAAAATAAAGAGGACGCCAATGACCACCACGAAAACGGGAATCAGTTGTCGTATTTTTCTTTTGACCGAACTTTGTAAAAAACCACTCATATAAATCGCTGTGGTCATTAGGGGTACGGTGCCCAGTCCGAATAAGATCATGTAAAGGCTGCCTTCAATAGCGCTACCCATGGCTATAGCCCCGAAAAGAGCCATGTAAACCAAACCACATGGTAAAAAGCCATTTAAAAAGCCAATGGTCAAAAATGTGTCCGGCGATTTTTTCTTCAATTCTTGTCCCAGTCGGCTCTTTATTCTTGATATAACCCTGAATAAGGGCTTCGAAAGGTTGTACTTCGCAAAGGTTTTGTAGGGGATAAGAACGGCAATTATCATAATGACACCAATGATGATCGATAGTTTTTGTTGCATGCCAAAAACATAAAGCCCCTTGCCTAAAAGGCCAAAGACCAATCCAATCAAACCATAGGCCAAAAGGCGGCCTGCATGGTACAATGCAATCTGTAACACTTTCTTGAAACCATTGTTGCGATCGACAGGAAGCATAAATGCAATCGGGCCGCACATACCTACGCAGTGAAGACTGCCCATAAGACCCAATGCCAATGCGGATAGTAACATGATTAATAGGTGATGCTCTTTTTAAATAAATAGGGAAGGTCATGGTATTCCCATGAAATTTTAATGTCCCAGCGACCATCCAACAAACGTTTGTCAGGTATGAGCAAATGTGTATTGGATAAACTTATGGGTAAGTCAAAATCCAAGTGTTTATTGGACGGTCTGTATAGGGACACTGTGCCTTTAATTTTCTCAGGTTCTATTTCTTCAGGAAATTGAACGAGCAATCCTTCAGGGGTTTTATGTAATATAAGTTTTGAAGACAGATTATTGGCATTGGTCTCGGCATCAATCTCTTTTTGAAACCCCAATTCCGCCTTGTAATACTCTTCAGTGACCAAATCGTGATTCGCATGGTCATCCATATTCATTCGAACGACAAAAAATAGTATAAAGCTTATAAAGCCAATGAATGCCAGTACAATTCCTGTTCCCCAATTAATTTTCATATGACTCTTTTTATTGCTTTATGCATGGTTTAATTATAACTCCTTGGTGCCAAGAATCGCGCTGTGGTGGTTTCGATTAGTTCGTCCCCACTATATACTCCGATTTTCAGCTTATCCTTATCGCCATTCAGTGCCGAATTGTTTATTTCGATAAATAGGGTGCCTTCCGCCAAATCCTGGGCGGGTACAACAAAGTTATCATAGGTCACTAATTTTATGGTACCCTTGTGGGACATGAGTTTAAAACTTACATCAGGAATATCCTTGGTTGTCTTATTGATCAATTTATAGGTAAAGACATTACTGATAATATTGCCCTCTTTGTGTTCGTATAGTTGTCCGGGAAGTCGCAATATGTTTGCTTCCAAATCATTACGCAAGAAAAGCATACCGATCAACACCCCGGTCAATATGACCAAAACAGCGGTATAACCTTTAAGCCTTGGTGTAAACTTGAATTTTTCCTTTTTGGTAATCTCGTCTTCACTGGTATATCGGATCAGGCCTTTAGGGAGGTTTATTTTCTCCATTACCGTGTCGCACTCGTCAATACAGGCAGTACAGTTAATGCATTCCAATTGGGTCCCGTTTCGAATATCGATGTTGGTTGGGCATACATGGACACATTGTTTACAGTCAATACAATCCCCGTGGCCAAGCGCTTCACGGTCTTCATTTTTCCGGAATGTCTTTCTTCCATTTTCACCTTCACCCCGTTTGTGGTCATAAGCGACAATGATCGATTTATTATCGAGTAATACTCCTTGCATTCGACCATAAGGGCAAGCGATAATACATACTTGCTCTCTAAACCATGCAAATATGAAGTAGAATACCGCTGTGAATATCAATAAGGCTACCAAGGTACTCACATGTGACATGGGTCCCTCGAATACATATTGTATCAGTTTGTCACTGCCGATCAAGTAGGCTAGAAAGACATTGGCTATGATAAAGGATATCAGAAAGAAGATGATCCATTTGGTGACCCTCTTCCTTATTTTTTCGCTGTTCCAAGGTTGTCGGTCCAAACGCATTTGTGCGGGACGATCCCCATCGATCCAAAATTCGATTCGACGGAAAACCATTTCCATGAAAATGGTTTGTGGGCAGATCCATCCGCAGAAGATACGACCAAAGGCGACGGTAAAAAGGGCGATGAAAATAACGCCTATGATCATTGAAATCACGAAAAGATGAAAATCCTGCGGCCAGAAAGGGAATCCAAAAATATTGAAACGACGTTCCAATACGTTGAACATTAAAAATTGGTTCCCATTTACTTTGATAAAAGGTGATAAAATCAGGAATGCCAATAAAAAGTAACTGACCAACTTCCTGTATTTATAAAACCTTCCACTGGGTTTCTTGGGGAAGACCCAAGCGCGTTTACCATCTTCCCTTATGGTGCCTATGGAATCCCTGAAATTATCCTTTTCTTGATTTGCCATTATTTATTCCTTTTAAATGGAATGAAATTCATTAATTAACGGCCACTGTAATTGAATCGGTCGCTTGTTCTGGTGTTTGTTCCTTTGCGGGGGCATTCTCATCTACCCAAATATCACCTTCCGGAGCTTTTGGATTTGCGGGTGTCGTACCCTGAAGACTCAGTACATAACTGGCTATTTGGGCAATTTCAGCAGGTTTGAAGTTCGATTTCCAGGCAACCATACCTTTGCCATCACGACCACCTTCTGAAATGGTGTTGAAGACGTTACTTATTCCACCACCTAGAATCCAGTGGTCATCGGTTAGGTTGGGTCCAATTCCACCGCCACCATCGGCCATATGACAGGCTACACATGTGGTTTCAAAAATTGCTTTACCAGCATTTAGATCCGATGCATCGGTCAATAATTCCACTGAATTGGCATCGACTAGGTCTTTGGCTGTTTTTTTGTATTCCTCTATCGCCAAGTTGGCAGCTGCAACTTCCTGTTGGTATTCAAGTTCTTGGTCATAATCCCCATAAACTTCAAAACGGATCAAATAGACCACGGCAAAGACTATGGTCGCATAGAACATATATACCCACCAAGGTGGTAATTCATTATCAAGCTCCTTGATACCATCATAATTGTGGTCTAGAATGATCTCACCTTCTTCTGCAATAGGTTTGTTAGCTGTTAACTTGGCCCATACCTTTTTGGCCCAAGGCCATTCCCATTGTTTTGATTTTGCCGATAAGTAGCGTTCTTTGGCCTCTTCGTTAAGCGTTTGGAACATCACATTCTCAATCGACTTTAAAATCAACTCAATGGCAATCAGAATCAATAACACCATCAACATAAAGAATTGTGTAATGGGGTATTCTATGATGGCCAATTTATCGCCAGCGTCTATAAAGTACTCCATCAATCCGAAAATGATGAAGAAGGTTACGGGGATTCTAATCCACCAAGGTGACATATTTTTCATAATTCTAGTTGGTTATTTTGGTTGTTATCATCTTCTAAAGGGAGTTCGCTTACCTCCTTGATGTATGCCTTTCGTGCGGTGAATACCCACAAAAAAAGGATGGCAAAAAAGAGGAAGAATATACATAATGATATCATGGGGTAGGTGGCTACGCCATCTATACTTTCCATGTGTCCTTTAATGAATTTCAGCATGACTTTATTTGTTTTGGGTTAAAACTTCGCCTGTCTCCTTGACCTTGATGTCAGTTCCCAATCGCTGTAAATAGGCTATTAAGGAAACGATCTCGCGATCTTTCATTTCTACGAACTCCTCTCCGCTTTCTTCAGCAAATTTTTTGTCGGCCTCATAAGAACTTACAAAATCGGGATCTGCATAAAGGTTTTTCTCGATTTTTGACGCTTGGGTGTCCATTAACTCGTAAGCATTGGCAATTTCCTCTTCGGAGTAAGGAACGCCTAGGCTAACCATGGCCTCCATTTTGGTTTGAATGTTACTACGGTCGTGTTTGTTGCGAATCAACCATCGGTAGGCCGGCATAATTGACCCTGAGGAAGTACTTTGGGGGTCATACATATGATTGAAATGCCAGTTGTCTGAATACTTGCCGCCGATTCTTAAAAGATCCGGCCCGGTTCGTTTACTACCCCATAGGAATGGGTGGTCGTACACAAATTCCCCAGCTTTGGCATATTCCCCATATCTTTCCACTTCACTTCTGAAAGGGCGCACCATTTGGGAATGGCAGCTTACACAGCCTTCACGTATATAAAGATCCCTTCCTTCCAGTTCTAGGGGAGTGTATGGTTTAACACTGCTAATTGTAGGTATATTTGATTTTACCATGATGGTAGGGACTATCTCGATCATACCGCCAATTAAGATGGCGACGGTGGCCCAGACGGTCATTTGAACAGGTTTGCGCTCCAACCATGTATGTAATGTCTCTCCAGCGGTTCTTTTGCTCGATACACGGGTCAGGGCTGGGGCCTCGGCCAATTCATCCTCAACCTTATTACCTGATCTAATGGTCACAATGATGTTGTAGACCAAGGTGAACATACCTAGGATGTAAAGGCTACCACCAATGGCACGCATCCAATACATTGGCATGATTTCGTGTACGGTTTCCAAGAAGTTCCCATAGGCCAATGTTCCGTCAGGATTGAAGTCTTTCCACATCAATGCTTGGGTGAACCCGGCAACGTACATGGGTAATGTATAAAGGATGATCCCTAGGGTGCCAATCCAGAAATGGAAGTTGGCCATGCCTACGGAATATAATTTGGTCTTGAACATTCTGGGTACCAACCAATAAATCATACCAAAGGTCAAGAAACCGTTCCAAGCCAAGGCTCCAACGTGTACGTGGGCAATAATCCAATCACTAAAGTGGGCAATGGCGTTTACGTTTTTGAGGGAAAGCATGGGTCCTTCGAATGTGGCCATACCATAACCGGTAATCGCCACTACCATGAATTTCAGGGTAGGATCTACCCGAACCTTGTCCCAAGCACCACGTAAGGTCAACAATCCGTTGATCATACCTCCCCAAGATGGGGCGATCAACATTACAGAAAAGGCAACCCCTAAATTTTGTGCCCAATCAGGTAAGGCGGAATACAACAAATGGTGGGGTCCTGCCCAAATGTAAATAAAGATCAAAGACCAGAAATGCACTATCGATAGTCGATATGAATATACAGGTCTGTTTGCGGCTTTAGGTACGAAATAGTACATAAGCCCCAAGAAAGGCGTTGTCAAAAAGAATGCAACGGCATTGTGACCATACCACCATTGTACCAAGGCATCCTGAACACCAGCGTACACGGAGTAACTTTTCATTGCGCTTACAGGTAATTCCAAACTATTGAAAATGTGTAATACGGCAACCGTTATGAATGTGGCTAGGTAAAACCATATAGCAACATACAAGTGACGTTGTCTTCTTTTGAACATGGTCCCTATCAAGTTTACACCAAAGGCAACCCAAACAACTGCAATAGCGATGTCAATCGGCCATTCCAATTCTGCATATTCCTTGGTTGTAGTATACCCTAATGGAAGTGAGATCGCGGCAGCGACAATAATCAATTGCCATCCCCAAAAATTAAATTTACTTAGGAAATCGCTGTACATACGTGCTTTCAACAATCGCTGTGTGGAATAGTATACCCCTGCGAAAATAGCATTACCCACGAAGGCAAAAATCACGGCGTTGGTATGCAAGGGTCTTAAACGACCAAAGCTTAACCATGCAATGCCATCGGTTACATTTGGGAAAAGAAACATGAAGGCCAGTAGTAGGCCTACCGACATTCCCACAACTCCCCAGAACATGGTAGCATAGAGGAAATTTTTTACGATTTTGTTATCGTAATAGAATTGTTGTACTTCCATAATTACAATTTTTGACTTTTATTTAGTTGGTTTGATTTATTCTTGTCCTCTTTTTTTAAGGCGGTGTCGTCTTTCACTAACTCGTCATCAAAGAGCATGCGAACAGATGGCGTATACGAATCATCGTACTGCCCACTGCGCACTGAAATAATAAAAGCTGTGAAAAAGAATATAGCAATAATGATGCTAATAGTCAATAGCACATAAATAACACTCATACCTTACCTGAAATTCGACTCAAACATATGTATTCGCCTCAAGGCAAAATATGATTTTTGTCATGTTTTTAAATTAATTTACTTTTTTTCCTAAAACATTTGTGGCCAAGGTGGTAAAACCTACCACGCTTATAGAGCTTAAAGGCATTAGGATTGCTGCTATAACGGGCTCTAATTGCCCGGTTACCGCAAAATACAAACCAACAACATTATAAACAAGTGATAATAGAAAACTTAACTTAATAATTTTCATTGCTTTCTTGGCCGCTAGGATATATTGGTCCAATTGGTCAAATTTTGATGCGTCCAATATGCCATCACATGCCGGTGAAAAAACATTGACATTCTCTGAAATGGCAATACCGACATTACTTTGGGCCAGCGCCCCGGCATCATTGAGTCCGTCACCCACCATCATTACTTTTTTGCCTTGCTCTTGCAGTGTCTTTATGAAATTCAACTTGTCCTTGGGCTTTTGATTGAAATACATGGGGGTAAGCGGGGGTAATATTTTTTCGAGCCGGTATTTTTCCCCTTCGTTGTCCCCGGATAAAATGGCCAAATGTAAATGCTGGTGCATGGCCTTAAAAACATCGGAAACACCTTCCCTGTAGTGATTGTGGAATACAAAACGCCCTTTGTATGTATTGTTGGTGCTAATATGAACCGAAGTGGTTTCGGAATCATAATCGGTGGTATTCCCGACAAAATCCGCTGATCCCACCTTGATATGACTTTCATTTTTTTGTCCTTCGATCCCTTTGCCCAGATGTTCTTGGTAGTCGTCAAGAGGTACGATATTGTGGGCTGCCAACATGTCGTACAGGGTTCTGCTCAATGGATGGTTGGAGGCCCTTAGGGTATTTTTTAAAAGTGATTCTTCTTCCAACGTCAGCTCCATGCCCTCATAGGTAGCCTTGCTTTTCATGGTGGTGGTAATGGTTCCGGTTTTGTCAAAGATGGCCGTATCTATTTGGGCCAATTGCTCTATGGTCTGGGTGTTTTTCAAGTAGAATTTCTTGCGTCCAAAAATCCGAAGCATATTGCCCAAGGTAAATGGCGCAGCCAAGGCAATGGCACATGGGCAGGCAATGATAAGTACTGCCGTAAACACATTCATGGCTTTGCTGCTATCGTAATAGAGCCAAAATGCTGTGGTTAAAAAGGCAATGGTCAAAACAGCCCAGGTAAAGCGCTTTCCAATACTATCGGTCAGGGTTTGGAATTTACTCTCTTTATTTTCGCTAAATACCGTGCTGCTCCATAATTGGGTTAAATAACTTTGGGAAACGGTCTTTAGTACATCCATCTCTATGGCGCCGTCCAATTGTTTTCCCCCAGCGTAGATTTTGTCACCCGATTCCTTGAACACCGGTTCGGACTCACCCGTGACAAAGCTATAGTCGATTTGGGCCCTACCATTGATAAGTATGCCATCAACGGGAATCAGTTCTTCATTCCGGATTAAGAGACGATCGCCTTTCTTTATGTCATAAACCTGGACGGTCTCTTCTTTGTGGTCTTCTGATATTTTGGTGACAGCGATGGGGAAATAAGATTTGTAATCCCGCTCGAAAGAGAGAAAGGAATATGTTTTTTGTTGAAAAAACTTCCCTATTAGTAGAAAGAATATGAGTCCGGTCAAGCTATCGAAGAAACCAGTTCCCCAATCAAAAATGATTTCTGCGGTGCTCCGAAGGAATAAAACCAGGATTCCCAGAGCAATAGGAACATCGATGTTCAGTATTTTGGAACGAAGGCCCTTAAAGGCCGAGATTAAATAATCCTGCCCGGCATAGAAAACAACAGGCAGTGAAAAAGCGAACATCAACCATCGGAATAGCCCTTTGTATTGGTCTAGCCAGAACTCATTGACCTCAAAGTATTCTGGAAAGGAAAGAAACATTACGTTGCCGAATGCAAAACCTGCCACGCCCAATTTATAGATAATCCCCCGATCTATATTTTTCTTGCCCTTATCAAAATCCTCTAGTGAGATATAGGGTTCGTATCCGATACGTGCCAGTAAGATGACAAGGTCTTTAAGTCCCATATTTTCGGGGTTGAAGATGACACGTACCGTCTTTTTGGGGAAATCCACTTGGGAACTACTGATCGCGGGATTTAATTTGTTGAGGTTTTCCAGAATCCAAATACAGGAACTACAATGTATTTGTGGAATATATAGGTTTACGATTTGTAGGTTTTCGTCATTGAATTCCAAGAGTTTCTCGATGATTTTGGAATCATTTAAAAAGTCGTATTTACTTTCGACAACGTTAGGTGTGGAACCGGCAGAGGATTGTAGGTCGTAGTAATAGGACAGGTCATTGGAGGAGAAAATTTCGTATACGGTCTTACAGCCATTACAACAGAAATTCTTCCCATCGTGAACAATAGGGTTTCTGCCACAATCGTCACCACAATGATAACACCGGACTTTCTCCATTTACATTTGCATATACCTACAACAAATATCTAGAACTTTCCTGAAATAATTCATGATAATTGTCATCTTTTCGATATTTTTATACCATATTTAGGGTAGAGCAAATAGATTACTTTATGGATGAGGCAGAACAGAATAGATGTGAGAACTGTATTGTACGGCAGTTCAACTCTTTACGTGCTATGAGTAAGGCCGAATTAAAGAAGGTTTCTGACTCAAAGGTCACTAAAAAGATCAAAAAGGGGGAGGCTCTTTTCGAGGAAGGGGACAAACTCGATGGGGTGTTCTGTGTTCGGGAAGGTGTTTCCAAGCTTTCCAAATTGAGTTCTAACGGTAAAGATCAAATCATAAAGTTAGCCAGTAAAGGTGAGGTGATGGGTCAAAGATCCGTCATTGCCGAAGAATATACCAATTTAAGTGCCGTTGCTGTCAGTGACATGGAAGTGTGTTTTATCCCAAAGGACAGTATCGTTCATACCTTGAGTAAAAATCCGGATTTCGCCATTGAGGTTTTGAGGCATATGGCCCACGACCTTAAGGAAGCCGATGATGTAATAGTGAATATGTCCCAGAAAACGGTGAAACAGCGTATTGCCGAGGCCTTCGTTTATTTAAAGAACAATTATGGGGAGGATGATCAAGGCTTTTTAAAACTGACCCTTTCCAGAGAGGATATCGCAAATGTTGTGGGTACCGCAACGGAATCCGCCATCCGGATAATCTCCGAATTCAAGAAAAAAGGAATGATCAAGACCTCCGGTAAAAAAATCGGGGTTTTGAATGAAAAATTACTCCAAGATCTTATTGAGGGCTTTTGATAAGCCCGTTTTATCCTTCTATTCCCAAGCTTCCGTATGTCTCATAAACCCTCTGTTTTATTAAGGGTTTGGCGCATTTATGAAAAACTGACATAAATCATAGTTTGCCAGAACGTCTTCCGATAATTTTACACCTTATAAAATGGATTGGAATGAAAAATGTTTTACTACCCACGGACTTTTCAGAGAATGCTTGGAATGCCACTAAGTATGCTATTGAGTTGTTCAAAGATGAGGAATGTGTTTTTCATTTACTCAACACCTATACCCCTGCCATTGTTAGTAGTAGATTTATGGGGACCAGTATGGGTCATGTACAGGAAAGTAATGTTCGTGATAATTCGGAAAAGGGATTAAAGGATCTCTTGGGTAAAATAAAGAAGAATTTCAATTACCCCAAACATAGTTTCAAAACCATCTCATCTTTTAGCCTTCTCGTTGACGAAATCAAGGATATTGTTGAAAGAGTGGGTATAGATATTATAATCACGGGAACCAAGGGGGCATCAGGTTTGGATGAGGTATTCATGGGTAGTAATACCGTACGAATAATCAAGTCCGTAAAAAATTGTCCCGTATTGGCCATTCCACAGCATTTTGAATATGCGAGTCCTACTGAAATCGCTTTTGCTACGGACTTCAATAGGTTCTATTCGCTTTCCGAGCTTCAACCGATTATCGATTTGGCCAAGACTTTTAAGGCGTCATTGCGCATTGTTCATGTGCAATACGAGATAAAGGCATTGACAGAGATTCAAATGTTCAATTTAAATATGTTGCGTAAGTACTTGAATGAAGTTGAGCACTATGTGCATACGGTTTCCGAATTGAACTCCGTGTCGAAGACGTTGGAGGTTTTTGCCAAAGAGCTCGATATCCATTTATTGGCCATGTTGAATTACCAACATAGCTATATGGAGAAAATGACTCGTGAGGCAGTGGTGAAGCGTATGGCTTTCCATACCCAAATACCCTTGTTGGTCGTACCTGAACTGGGTATGAACACACCCTTGAAATCTTCATCGAATAGGGAAAATGCAGTAATGGATTAGGAAGCTTTTCCCATAGGATGGTCTTCGTAGAAATCCTTGAATGTTTTTTTTGTGGTGTAATTATCCGTTAAAACCTTATACACCATATAAACGACCATTGACTGGCCTAGTACAGTGATGTAAAATACCCAATTGAAAGAGAAATTCATTGCTGCCATAATCGTTACGACGACTAAGGTTAAGGTGGTGTTGGCCACCCAGAACATTGCGGAGTTTTTCATGTTTTATTTACAAAATACGAAAATGGTGGTTTTTCAGGGTTAAGGAAATACTAAAAAAAGGTTTTCCTTATAAGGGCTGCCCAACTTGTCCCTGATAGGTAACCCATTGGGGTGCCCCTGTTTGGTTCGGATGTTACGCTGATGTTAAGGACATGGTAAAGGGGGCTGTAATAGTGTCGAAAGCGCTTGGGATTGCGTAATTTTACAAAAAAAAGAGTGAATATTCCCAAGACAGATAAGAAAAGGGTTGTGGTCATCGGTGGCGGCTTTGCCGGAATATCATTGGCCAAAAAACTCAAGGATTTGGATGTGCAATTGGTATTGCTCGACAAACAAAACTACCATACGTTTCAACCTTTGTTATATCAAGTGTCGACAAGTGGATTGGAGCCTGATTCTATAGCCTATCCCTTGCGAAAGGTGTTGCGTAAACTCAATAATTTTTATTTTCGCTGGGCCACTGTGGAGCGAATTGACCCCGAACAGCGACGTGTCATAACATCCAAAGGGGATTTGTCCTATGATTTTTTGGTGCTGGCCACAGGTACAAAAACCAATTATTTCGGGAACAAGGATATTGAAAAATATACCATGCCCATGAAGAGTGTTCCCCAGGCATTGAATATTCGAAGTCTTATGCTCCAGAATTTTGAAAAGGCCGACGATTGTGTCGATGAAAAGGAGCGTAATGCCCTGATGAATTTTTGTATCATAGGGGCAGGGCCTACCGGGGTGGAATTGGCAGGGGCCTTTGCAGAACTCAAGAATAATGTTTTTCCCAAGGATTATCGTCATTTGGATATTTCCGAAATGCAAATTCATTTATTTGAAGGCGGTCCCCGGATCTTGCCCCCCATGAGTGTAAAAGCCTCGAAAAAAGCCCTTCAGTTTCTTTGTAAATTAGGGGTTACAGTGCGTTTGAATACGATTGTTGAAGGTTATGATGGGGAAACACTGACCTTGAAGAACGGGGAAACCATTGCAAGTAAGAACTGTATTTGGACAGCAGGGGTCACCGGTGCGGCCATTGAAGGATTCAATAAGGACGTGCTGGTAGATCGGATTAATAGGTATAAGGTGAATGAATTCAACCAAGTTGAAGGATATACGAATATTTTCGCCATTGGTGATATAGCGTTGATGCAGACCAAGGAATATCCAAAGGGGCATCCGCAGGTGGCCCAACCCGCCATACAACAAGGGGAACTCTTGGCTAAAAATTTAAAAAGCCTATTGCTCGGTAAGGAGATGAAACCATTTCGGTATTATGACAAGGGCACTATGGCCACTGTTGGGAGAAATAAGGCTGTGGTCGATTTGAAAAGGGCGAAATTCGGGGGGTTCTTTGCCTGGTACATTTGGATGTTCGTGCATTTAATGGCCTTGGTCGGTTTTCGAAATCGTGTGATTGTCTTTTTCAATTGGGTGTATAATTATATTAATTTTGATAAGGCGGCCCGTTTGATAGTACGGCCATACAAACCCAAGGAGTAGATGCCTGAATTGTGCAATTCTATATCCCGGATACGAAAAACCTTTGTATATTTGTAATGTTGTGTTGAGCTTCGATTTCGGTTGAGGCTATGGTGAAAATGCCTTAGGGCATCTACCAATGAAAGGCTTTCCTACTACTGGGAGGCTTTTTTTATGCACTTTTCCAAGATGTTACACAGCATTCCCAGTCATTCTCTTCATCTAAATAATTGAGTTGGATTTCTAGGGTTAGATGGTTTATCGTATTTTTAAGAAAGTTTAATCAATACCACGATCATGCCATTATATCATAAATTGGGTAAGATTCCCCATAAACGACATACGGTTTTCAAAAAGGCAGATGGTTCTTTGCATTATGAGCAGCTGTTCGGAACGATTGGGTTTGATGGTATGTCATCCTTGCTCTATCATTTGCATAGACCAACGATGGTCAAGCAAGTTGGGGCGACCAAGGATGTGTCTCCCAAGGCGGCAGTGGAACACAATATAAAGTCGAGATTGCTGAAGGGCTTCCAGGTCCAGGCTGAAGATGATTTTTTGGATAGTAGGAAAATAGTACTTTTCAATTCCGATGTGAATGTGGGTTTGGCAGCACCACGAAAATCTATGACTGATTATTTTTACAAGAATGCCGATGCCGACGAATTGGTGTTCGTTCATAAAGGCACCGGTACATTGAAAACATTTTTGGGTGAAATCGATTTTGGGTATGGGGATTATCTCTTGATTCCCCGTGGAATGATCTATCAGATTGAGTTTGACTCCGAGGATAATCGTTTATTGGTCACCGAATCGTATAGCCCTATTTATACCCCCAAACGATATCGCAATTGGTTTGGACAACATTTGGAGCATTCACCTTTCTGTGAACGCGATTTTAAACTGCCCCAAAATTTAAGGACCCATGATGAGAAGGGCGAATTTGTATTGAAGGTAAAGAAGCAAGGTCAGTTGCACGAATTGGTCTATGCCTCGCACCCTTTCGATGTTGTGGGTTGGGACGGATATAATTATCCTTATGGTTTCTCCATACACGATTTTGAACCGATAACCGGACGGGTACACCAACCGCCACCAGTACACCAGACTTTTGAAACGAATGCTTTTGTCGTCTGTTCCTTTGTGCCCCGGATGTACGATTACCATCCCAAGGCCATTCCGGCACCATACAACCATTCGAACATAGATTCTGATGAGGTGTTGTATTATGTGGATGGCGATTTTATGAGCCGAAATAATATTGATCAAGGCTATATTTCATTACATCCCGCGGGAATACCCCATGGGCCGCACCCAGGTACTTATGAAGCAAGTATCGGAAAAACCAAAACGGAGGAGCTCGCGGTTATGATCGATACCTTTAAACCGTTACAACTCACCCAGACCGCCTTGGATATTGATGATGGAAAATACTACCAGTCCTGGTTGGAGTAGGGTGACTTCCATGGTTTTTCTGTTTTCTATGGGTATCTCCCACGCTAAAGCAGGCAATACGGTGAAAGTTGAACGCCCAAAGGAAGTGCCGTATTAAGAGAGTATCGCCTTGTAAGGCCTCACCACCCATCATGGTAGTTTAGATCCTATGCAGTACATATTGGATCAAGGAGGCCGCCAGTTTGGCGGTTTGGTCGTCCCTGTCATATTTTGGGTTCATCTCGGCAATATCCATACCTATCATTTTTTTGGATCGGATTATCGTCCACAAGGATTTAAGTACAATATCGGGGGCAAAACCCATAGGGGATGCTGCACTGACCCCAGGGGCGTATGCCGATGAAAATCCGTCTAAATCTATGGTCGTATAAATGTAATCCACCCCAGCGATAAAATCTTTGATGGTTTGTCTCACAGCATCCAAATGTTGCATATTGAATTCCTTTTTTCGCAAGAATTCAACATTGAAGTCTATCGCTGTTTCAAAGAGGTTTCTGTCATTGGCATCTTTACGAATGCCTAGGCACAAGTATTTAAAATTGTGTTTGCCGGCAGTGGCGTCTTGTGCGATTTGATAAAAGGGGGTACCTGAATTATTCCCTTTTTCATTGGAACGAAGGTCGAAATGGGCGTCAAAATTGATAATGCCAATGGTCTTATCTTTTTCAATATGGTCAAGTAAGCCATTATAATGGCCATAGGCGATATCATGACCGCCCCCAAGGAGTATCGGAAATGTATGTAGCTCCAATAACTTGGATACTTTTTGTGATAATAGGCTTTGCGCAGCCTCCATATCATCATCCACGCATTCAATAGTGCCGCAATCAAGTATTTGCGACTTTTCATCCATATGGTTGGGCATTTTTCCCAATTGGGCCCTAATGGCATCCGGTCCGGCAAAG
Organism: Maribacter aquimaris; assembly: GCF_014596745.1. Taxonomy (GTDB): domain Bacteria; phylum Bacteroidota; class Bacteroidia; order Flavobacteriales; family Flavobacteriaceae; genus Maribacter_A; species Maribacter_A aquimaris. The sequence continues at coordinate 150,157 of NZ_JABTCF010000006.1, read as the reverse complement.
GCTCCTATTCTCCCTTGATTGCGTTTTACCCCGGTGTCACAGGCATAGCCTAATAAGGCAATTGTCTTTTGGGTTCGACCTGCGCTGATTTTATCAAAATCGGTACATTCAACTTTTTCATGCAGATAGAGTTTCTGGTCAGAGGTTCTTCCCGTCCAGATGTTTCGGTTTGGTTTTTTGTAATTAGCCATAATCAATCAAATAAATTATTCAATAATTTGTTGTCCACTAAATTAGGTAGGGTAACCTTGAGTTCAGGAGTACGCTCCATTTCCCGTTTAATTGCAAACAGGGCTTCTTTGTTTCGAGCCCAACTTCTACGTGAAATTCCGTTATTGACATCATAGAACAACATGTTCTTTAATCGTCTTGAGGCATCCTTGGAGCCATCCAAGACCATTCCGAAGCCGCCATTAACAACTTCGCCCCAACCTACACCGCCACCATTATGGATGGAAACCCAGGTGGCACCCCTAAAGCTGTCCCCGATAACATTGTGAATGGCCATATCCGCGGTGAATTTACTGCCGTCGTAAATATTGCTGGTCTCTCGAAAGGGGGAGTCGGTACCACTGACATCATGATGGTCACGACCTAAGACGATCGGTGCGGAAATTTCCCCACTTTTTATGGCCTTATTGAATGCCTCGGCAATTTTACTGCGACCTTCGGCATCGGCATATAGGATTCGCGCTTGGGATCCCACAACCAGTTTGTTTTGTCCGGCTTCTTGGATCCAGGTGATATTGTCTTGTAATTGTTGTTGGATTTCCTGGGGGGCTTCAGTCAAAATTTGTTTCATTACCGTAAGGGCAATGGCATCTGTTTTTTGAAGGTCTTCCGGATTGCCCGAGGTGCAAACCCATCGAAAAGGTCCAAAACCATAATCAAAACATAGGGGCCCCAAGATGTCCTGAACATAGGACGGGTACCTAAAATCAATTCGGTTTTCAGCCATGACATCGGCCCCTGCCCGTGATGCTTCCAGTAGGAAAGCATTGCCATAATCAAAGAAATAGGTTCCTTTTGCAACATGTTTGTTGATTGCATCAACCTGTCTGCGCAATGATTTTTGTACTTCAACCTTAAAAGTATTGGGGTCGGTGGCCATCATTTCGTTCGATGCCTCGAAACTCAGTCCGACAGGGTAATACCCGCCCGACCAAGGATTGTGCAGGGAGGTTTGATCCGAACCGATGTGTATGAATATGTCCTCCCTATCAAATCGTTCCCAAACGTCGACAATATTGCCGATAAAAGCCAAGGAAACCACTTCGTTTTCGGCAATGGCTTTTTGGGTCCTGGCAACCAGTTGCTCCATGTCGTCAATTAATTCATCGACCCAACCTTGTGTATGTCTTTTTTGTGCTGCGGCCCTATTCACTTCCGCACAAATGGTGATGCAACCGACAATGTTTCCGGCTTTGGGTTGTGCTCCACTCATGCCCCCCAATCCGGCGGTTAGGAAGATTTTTCCTTTGGGCGACTCATTTTTTCCCAACACTTTACGAAAGGCATTCATTACCGTTATGGCCGTACCATGAACGATGCCTTGTGGACCAATGTACATATAGGAGCCGGCGGTCATTTGTCCGTATTGGGTAACTCCCAAGGCATTGTATTTTTCCCAATCGTCCGGTTTGGAGTAGTTGGGGACCATCATGCCATTGGTAACCACAATCCTTGGCGCTTCTTTGGAAGAAGGAAAAAGTCCCATGGGATGCCCTGAATAGATATGCAACGTCTGCTCCTCGGTCATTATGGCCAAATAGTGCATGGTCAATAGGTATTGTGCCCAATTTTGGAATACGGCGCCATTGCCACCATAGGTAATCAATTCTTCAGGGTGTTGGGCGACAGCTGGATCTAGATTGTTTTGGATCATCAGCATTATAGCGGCTGCTTGCGGGGTTTGGGCCGGATATTCATCAATTGGCCGTGCATAAATCCTGTATTCCGGTTTAAAACGGAACATGTAAATTCTGCCGTAATCATGGAGCTCTTGCGCAAATTCTTGGGATAATTCTAAATGCCAATCTTTTGGAAAATAGCGTAAGGCATTATGAATGGCCAGTTTCTTTTCTTCCAGGGAGAGGATGTCCTTTCGCTTTGGCGCATGGCTGACAGCGGAGGATCTTTCCCTTTTTTTGGGTAACACTTTGGGAATACCCTGAATTATTTGGGATTTAAAATCCAATGATGGGCTATTTTTTTGCATCTTAAATCAGTGCTTATGTTTATTATAGACCAATTCGCCTTTTTTCCATACCATACATGGTTTGAAGTTTCCTTGGTTGTATAAGATCTCTTTGTAATTTCCTGTGTGGAATATGCACATATCGGCCAGGAAACCAGTTTGCAATTGACCCCTATCGGAAAGGTTCAAGGCGGCAGTTGCCCTTGAGGTAATTCCTGCGAGTACTTCGGCATTGGTCAATTTTTCGAAAGTTCCCAAAATGGCCGCTTGCGTCAATAAATCGCCCATGGGGGCCGAACCTGGGTTATGGTCACTGGCAATGGCCAGGGCACCACCGGCATCGAGGATTTTACGGGCTGGGGCGAAAGCGCATCCCAACCCTATGGAAGCCCCTGGCAGTGCGGTCGCAATCACATCACTTGTTGCCAAAAGCTTTATTTCCACTTCGGTACTGGCCTCTAAATGGTCAGCACTGATGGCTTTGTATTTTATGGCGACTTCACTCCCCCCAGTGGTAAATTGGTCGGCATGTACGGTAATATCGAAACCAAGTTCCTTGGCTTTATTGAAATAGGGTTCTATCAATAAGGGGTAAAAGGCCCCTTCTTCGATAAAGGCATCGATCCGATGTGTGAGTTTTTCGGCCTTAAGGATAGGTAGCAATTCGGTTATGATCAATTCCAGGTATTCGGCAGGGTTGCCATCGAAATCCTTCGGAACCATATGTGCGGCCAGACAGGTAGGAACCAAATCAATAGGTAGCAGGGCATCGGCCTCCTTAATCGCATATAGCATTTTCAATTCCTCTTGAATCGAAAGTCCATAACCACTTTTAACTTCAATCGTCGTTACCCCATTGGCCATATGCCGTTTCGCTCTTTTTACAATGCCTTTGATCAGGGCTTCCTTGGTGGCCTTACGGGTTTGGGTAACCGTATCCCAGATACCCCCACCGGCTTTTGAGATTTCCATATAGGTCTTGCCGGAATTGCGTAAGGCATAATCATTGGCCCTTGATCCAGCAAAACAGATGTGCGTATGTGTATCAATAAAGCCTGGTAGACAGGTGTGGTCCCCCTGCAGTTCATGGATTTCCGTATCCGTGGAAACGGTTTTTGCCAATGCATCGAATTTCCCTATGGATTTTATATGTTGACCTTCAATAAGAATCCCCCCATTTTCTATGGTTTTCAGGTCTTGGTCTGCGATGGGTCCCTTTAGGGAAAGCCCTGTCATGGGGATGATTTGTTTAAATGGTCCTATTAATTTCATGCGTGTTTTTTAATTGTAAAAAGATTCCCATTTCTGTGGAAAAGCGGTTGGGCATATCCTTTAAAATACTTCAAATTCGTCTGAATAGGGTGTCTTGAACGAAATCTTTTTTTGCTTTTTGGTTGCATCGATAACATTCATTATGGTTTTGTCCTTTATCATATCGATGCCGAGGGCTATGTCATCGGCAAAGACCCTGTCCTTGGCCGCAAAGGCAACTTTCTTACGTACCGCTTTATGTACTTCATCCAATAATATACCCGATTTTAAGGGTTTTCGAAATTCAAAGGCTTGGGCTGCGGTTAAAAGTTCTATAGCCAAGATTTTCTCAACATTCTCCAATACCTGTAATGCCTTTCGACCACTTATCGACCCCATGCTTACGTGGTCTTCCTGGCCTAGGGAGGTAGGAATACTGTCTGCACTTGAAGGGAAGCATAATCCCTTATTCTCGCTGGCCAATGCGGCCGTTGTATATTGTAGGATCATATAGCCGGAATTGATTCCCGTGTCCTTCATCAGGAGTTTGGGTACGCCAGGGCTGTTGCCCTCCAAGGCCAAATAAATCCTGCGGTCCGAGATATTACCAATTTCAGAGGCGGCCAAACACGCATAATCCAAGGCCATTGCCAAAGGTTGTCCGTGAAAGCTTCCACCACTGATGGTAAGGTCATTGTCAATGATAACGGGATTGTCGGTAACGGAGTTCAGTTCAATCTCGAGCAATTCTTTCAGGTGTAACCACGCATTGCGTGAAGCCCCATGTACTTGGGGGATACATCGAAGGGAATATGGGTCCTGTACACGTTCACAGTTGGCATGGGCCTCCATGATTTCCGACCCTTTCAATAAGCGTTTGATTCTTTTGGCCACATGGATGTTGCCTTTAAAGGGCCTCAGTTTATGAAGTTCGTTGTAAAAAGGTTTTATCGAGCCTTGCAAACCTTCGATCATCATGGCCCCGATAATATCGGCTTGTGAAAGACAGCTGTGCAATTTTTCAACCACTTTTATGGCGTGCGCCGCAATGAATTGGGTGCCGTTAATCAGGGCCAACCCCTCTTTTGCCCCAAGGGCAATGGCTTTCAGTCCTGTTTTTTTAAAAAGTTCTGCTGTGGTCAGTGTTTCACCATCATACTCCACCTTTCCCAAACCAATTAAGGGAAGGAACAAATGGGAGAGCGGGGCCAAATCCCCAGAGGCCCCTACGGAACCTTGGGAAGGAACGACGGGAATCGCATCGTGCCCAATATGCCAAAGGATACGTTCTAGAGTCGTTTCGGAAATCCCGGAAAAGCCCTTGGCAAGGGAATGCGCTTTTAGGATAAGCATCAACTTGGCAATTTCCTTGTCGATAGGTTTACCAACACCAACACTGTGACTTTGTAAAATATTCGTTTGTAATATTTGGGTTTCTTCTTTCGATATCTTCGTTGTACATAAAGGCCCGAAACCCGTATTGATTCCGTAGACAGGCAGGCCTTTCTCGACAATATTCCCCACGATTTTCCAACTTTCGTTGATTTTGTTCCTACTCGGTTTGGACAACCATACTTCCGTTTGGCCATTGGCAATGGCAATCGCTGTACTGGCAGTTAACCAATCTTCCCCTAATTTGAACCTTTTTGGAGTTGAAACCATCAATTTTCTTGTTTAACCCTAAATTTATTGATTAAGTTTGATACTTACTAATACCAATAAAATCAATATTCAATTACCATGGGTTATCAATTGGAGCTTCGGCATTTCACTTATTTTTTGGCGGTTGCCGAGGAATTGCATTTTAGGAAAGCGGCAGAAAAGCTATTTATATCCCAACCGGGGTTGAGTAGGCAGATCAAGCAAATGGAGGGGATATTACAAGTGCAATTGTTCGTTCGGGATAAAAAAAAGGTGATTCTAACGCCAGCGGGGCATTATCTAAAAGGCCAGGCGGAGGCCATATTCCATCAGATAAACGAAGCAAAAAGGCAATTGCAATTGATTGGGGAAGGGGATAAAGGGGAAATCCGGATCGGGTTTTTGGGGTCTGCCATGCAAAGTGTAATTCCGAATTTGCTTTTAAGCCTCAAGGATAAATTCCCTAACATAAAAACGTCCTTGGAAGAGCGTTCGAATATGGCACAGGTAGAGGCCGTTTTAAAGGATGAGTTGGATATAGGATTTGTAAGGTTGTCCAGGGTTCCCAAGGCCTTGGGAATGACAACGGTTTATAGGGATACGTTTTCGTTGGTACTTCCTGAGAATTACCCCATGCTTACACGGAATTTTGAGGGAATGCATCAATTTTCCAACGATGATTTTATACTCTTTAGTAAGGAATACAGCCCTTTTTATTTTGAAACGATCATGAGTATCTGTTCCGATGCCGGTTTTGTTCCCAAGGTGTCGCACAAAACGGTTCATGCGCATACCATTTTTAAATTGGTAGAGAATAATATGGGAATTGCCATTGTGCCCACTGCCTTGAAATCGGGCTTTCAGATGCGGGTAAAATTCATTGAATTAAGGGATATTGACCAACGCGCCTTATTATCTGCCATATGGAAAAAGGATAACGCTAACCCCGTTTTGAAAAATTGTATGGATTTACTTTTGAAGTAAGCTTGATAAAAGAGTAGTTTTAAAATCTAAATATGCAATACATGATTTTTGACTTAATCAAAGATAGGCGTTCGGTATTTCCTGACCAATATGTTGATATCCCCATCTCCAAGGAAGATTTGGATCAAATCCTGGAAGCCGCCAATTGGGCACCTTCCCATAAAAAGACGGAACCATGGCGATTTAAGGTAATGCAGGGGGAATCCAAGGAAAGATTGGGGACCTTCCTTTCTGCAAAATACCAGGAGGTTGAAGAAAGACCGAAGCAGGTAAAGATTAAAAAACTGAAGGAAAATCCGACTAAATCGGCCGTTGTTATAGCCATTTGTATGCAACGTGACCCCAATGGGAGTGTACCTGAATGGGAAGAGGTCGCTGCTGTGGCCATGGCCGTGCAAAATATGTGGCTGAGCTGTACAGAAATCGGCATCGGGTGCTATTGGAGTTCTCCCGGTTTAATCACCTATATGGATGAATTTTTTGATTTGGCCGAAGGGGAGAAGTGTCTCGGATTTTTATATATGGGCTTTTTTGAAGGGGAATTGGCGATTGGCCAACGAAATCCGATTAAGGATAAGGTGGTTTGGCTCGATCAATTAAAATAGGGAAACAAGGCTCCTTTGTACTCCCAAAACGTGGCTATAAAGAGTCCTAAATAAACGATTGTGACCATAAACTTTAGGAAAGTCCCGGTTAAGAATCCTATAAAAGAACCAAAAGCGGCCTTAGTGGCCGTTTTTTTATCGGCCTTGTTCAAAAGTTCCCCGACAAAAGCCCCGACAAAGGGCCAGATTATAATACCAAAAGGTCCCAGGACAGGAAAAAACAAGGCAACCAAAAGTCCTATCGTAGTACCTAGCATTCCGGCTTTGGTACCCCCAAATTTTTTGGTCCCAACGGCTGGAATGATATAATCGAGTGCAAAAACAATCAGGGCAATCACTAAGGTAATGCCCAGGAAGACCCAATCATTGGGAACCGCCTTGGTCAGATATAACAATAATAGTCCGATCCAGCTTATAGGGGGACCGGGCAGTACCGGTAGAAAACTACCCAAAATCCCGATCAACATAAAAATAAATCCGAAAATCAGTAAAGCAATATCCATGGTTGTGTTTTTACTATTGGACAAATGTAACCGACAAATGTTACAAACAAAATCAAATTGTCCTGTTCATTTCAAATTTGATAAGTAAATTTGAATAAGATTGGATCAAGAAATGAAACCCCACAGAACATCTCGAAACTCCAGATTGGCAAGAATGGGATGTGCAGTACTTTGTGTGTTCTATTTATTGGGACTGTTTAATGGTCTGGTTTTGGAAACATTGCATGAGGTTTCACATATTATAGGGCCAAAAATACACCACCATAATTTTGCATCCAGTCATGAACGGATGGATTATTCCTCATTGGAAGCAATGGCAGGGCACTCGCACGAAGCTTTGGAGGCTTTAAAGCAGTTGTTGGAGGCCAATCAGCAGGATGAACAAGAATCCAATAGTGAAACCAATCTTAAACTGGATAAACACATCGTTGAAGAATCTTATTTTGTATCCGAACGAACTGCTACAGTTGTCCAGTATGACAATTGGGAATACAAAAGTGTAAATTCTTTTTGGTACGAAGGTGTGCGTACACCCCCTCCTCAAAATAGCTAACATGGGCCAGGCCAAAATTTTTAAAGAACAGTTTCCAAACTAAAGGGAACAGGGTCTAGGCTTCTAATTGTTCAGGCTTATTTGTACAAATCAAATTTAAAAACAACGACATGAAATATTTTATGACGGCATTTTCCATGCTGTTCATGTGCACTATTGCTGCACAAAACTTGGAAGGAAAATTGATTGATGAATCCGGTTCGCCATTAGGGGACGCGGGCATATTTAACAAAACCAGTGGCCAACATAGCCATACCGATGGTACAGGGCATTTTGTTCTTGATAGGACTTCGGTTAGCGATACGGTCTATTTTTCCAGACTGGGGTATGCTACCCAAACCAGGGTGGTGAGTCCTGCCGATATGGAGGGGTCGATAACGGTCATACTCCAAGAAAGTGCGATTTCTTTAGATCAAGTGGTTTTGGTATCAGAGGTGGATGCCTTGAGTAAATTGGTAGATGTGGATGTAAAGACGAACCCTGTGAAATCATCGCAGGAAATCCTCAGAAAAGTTCCAGGGCTTATCATTGGTCAACACGCAGGAGGCGGAAAGGCTGAGCAAATATTTTTACGGGGTTTTGATGTGGACCACGGTACCGATGTGGCAATTAATGTGGACGGAATGCCTGTAAACATGGTTTCCCATGCCCATGGGCAAGGTTACGCCGATCTGCACTTTGTAATTCCTGAAACCATAGAAAATGTAAACTTTGGGAAAGGACCCTATTATGTCGACCAAGGCAATTTTAATACGGCAGGTTACGTGAACCTGAGGTTGAGAAAGCGTTTGGATAAAAGTATGTTGTCTACCGAAGTGGGGCAATATGGAGCTCGAAGGTTTATGGGGATGTTCAATGTAATCGATAGCCAGAACAGCAATGCCTATCTAGCTTCCGAACTGTATTTGACGGATGGTCCGTTTGATTCACCCCAGCATTTTAATCGCATCAATATGTTGGGAAGATACCGTTACGCATTGCCTGGGGAACAAGAGTTAATGTTGACAGCTTCCCACTTTTCCAGCAAATGGGATGCATCCGGTCAAATTCCGCAAAGAGCGGTTGACCAAGGGTTGATAGGTCGTTTTGGGGCCATTGATGACACTGAGGGTGGACAGACCAGTAGAACCAATTTCCTTTTGAACCATAACAAAAATCTAGGATCGGGTAAATCCTTGAACACAATGGCTTTTGTGTCCCATTATGATTTTGAGCTCTATTCCAATTTTACTTTTTTCTTGGAAGACCCGGTCAATGGGGACCAGATCAAACAATATGAAGATCGTTTATTGGCTGGGGCAAAAACGGAATTTAATAACAATTCGGCAAGTTTGGGGGATTTGGGTTTTAAATACAATATCGGGATTGGTTTCAGGTACGATAATGTGGACGATAACCAGTTGTCGCACACCGCAAATCGACGAGAATTGTTAGAGCGTTTCGCTTATGGCGATGTAGATGAGGTGAATAGTTATGCCTTTGCGGGAGCCACTTTTAAATCGGGCAAATTTACTTTTGAACCAGGGGTTCGTTTGGATTATTTTAAGTTTGATTATAACAACAAGATGCGTGAAATTTACGATAGCCAGAGTGAAGAAAAAGTGGCGTTCAGTCCAAAGTTCAATTTTATTTATAGTCCAACGGAAAAGACACAGCTATTCCTGAAAACAGGAATTGGATTTCATTCCAATGATACTAGGGTAGTGGTGGCAAATGGTGGGGAGGAAATTCTACCGGCAGCTTATGGGATCGATTTGGGAACCATCATAAGACCTTTGGATAAATTGGTTTTGAATGCCACTTTGTGGAGCTTGTTTTTAGATCAGGAGTTTGTGTATGTAGGTGATGCGGGTATTGTGGAGCCTAGTGGGAAAACGCGAAGAATGGGACTTGAGGTGGGAGCCAGGTATCAACCTTTTGATTGGGTCTATATGTATTCTGATGCGAATTATACCCATGCGCGAAGTACCGAAGAGGCAGATGGGGAGGATTTTATTCCGCTTGCACCGGATTTTACCATGGCCGGAGGTATAACCCTAGGTGGGAATCAAGGTTTTTCAGGGGGACTTAACTATAGATATATCGATGATAGATCTGCCAATGAAGATAATTCAATTACCGCCGAGGGTTATTTCGTGACCGATGCAACATTGAATTACAGTATACATAATTGGACGTTTGGTTTGATTGTGGAAAACATTTTCGATGCGGAATGGAACGAAACGCAATTCGCCACCGAAAGCCGTTTGTTCAATGAACCGGAGTCTGTGGAGGAAATCCATTTTACGCCGGGTACGCCATTCTATCTGAGGGGAAAAGTAACAGTAGCATTCTAAATATAAGTCCGCCGGTATGCTACACTGGCGGATTTATTATCCATTTTTCAACAAAGAAATTAGTTGAACATAGACAAGGCAGGGGCAAGGCAATTTTATGTCGGAGGGAAAGGCATAGGCCTCATTTATGAATGGGGCTTATTTTTTGTATATTAAGGAGTTGGTGAAGCTCCTTAAAAAATCGTAATTTCCGCCCTAGAAATGGGGTTCATGAGAAAGTTTTTAGCCATACTGCTTTTATGTTCTTGTTTTTCTTGCGGTTTGTTCGAATCCAAGGAGGCAAAGACCCAAAAATTGGTCAATAAGGAAATGCTTACTATTGATTGGAATGATGTTGACAACTATCCGCTTTTTGAAAATTGCGATGAGTCAACTTCAAAAACAATGCAACGACAATGTTTTGAGAGGGAATTGCTCAATCATTTTTCGGCAACTTTACAAGAGTTCGAGTTTGTCATCGATCCTGACACGAATACCACGGTTTATGTAGATTTCTTAATAGATCAAGAGGGGAAGATAACCGTCGTGGATATTGAAAAGGATAAGGGGATCGAAAAGACAATGCCCGATTTCGACGGAATTATTTCACAGAGTCTACGAAACTTACCACCATTGGCACCGGCATTGAAAAGGGGTATACCCGTACGTGCGAAATTCAGGATACCCATTGTGCTCAGTGCCAATTAATGTACATCGCAGAAAAGCTTAAGATTGCCAACGTAGTTTTCTAACACTTAATATTTAAAAATTTGTCCAACGAAAAAATCATATTGGGAATCGATCCAGGAACCACGATTATGGGTTTTGGGATCATCAAAGTGGAGAACAAGAAAATGAAGTTCGTTCAAATGAACGAATTATTACTTCAGAAATATAACGATCCCTATACCAAACTTAAACTCATCTTTGAGCGCACCATCGAATTGATCGATACGTATCATCCCGATGAAATAGCCATAGAGGCCCCATTTTTTGGAAAAAATGTACAATCCATGTTAAAATTGGGTCGTGCCCAAGGGGTTGCGATGGCCGCAGGTTTATCCCGTCAGATTCCCATCACGGAATACCTGCCCAAGAAAATAAAGATGGCGATTACCGGTAATGGAAATGCGAGTAAGGAACAAGTCGCACGAATGTTGCAAAGTACCCTAGGATTGAAATCCTTACCGAAAAACCTGGATAGTACCGACGGACTCGCAGCTGCGGTGTGCCATTTTTACAATGAGGGTAAGATAGATATCGGAAAAAGCTATTCGGGCTGGGATGCTTTTGTAAAACAAAATGAGAAAAGGGTGAAGAAGTGAAGGGGGCAGTGAACAGTAAACAGTGAACAGTAAACAGTGGGTAGTAAACAGTGGGCAGTAAACAGTTAGCAGAGGATAGAAAGCTGGTGTATTAAAAATTGATAATATTAAAATGAAATTTCAAGAACTTTTAGCATATCAAAAATCATTTGCTCTTGCCATGCGCATTTTTGAGGTCTCCAAAAATTTTCCTATTGAAGAGAGATTTTCGTTAACTGATCAAATAAGAAGATCATCACGAAGTGTTTCGGCAAATATTGCAGAGTCTTACGCCAAGCGGATTTACCCAAAACATTTTATTAGTAAATTAACAGATGCCGATTCAGAAAATCTTGAAACTCAAAGTTGGTTGGAATTCGCATTGGGATGCGGATATGTTAATAAAGGGATATATGATGATTTGTTTCTAAAAAGTAAAGAAGTTGGAAAACTAATAAATTATATGATGAACAATCCTGCGAAATTCGGCTCTAAATAATTATGTCCATACCACTGACCACTGACCACTGACCACTGACCACTGACCACTGAAAACTGACTACTGACCACTGACTACTGACTACTGAAAACTGAATTATGTCCGGCATTTACATCCATATTCCATTTTGCAAACAGGCCTGTCACTATTGTGACTTTCATTTTTCGACCAGTATGGCGAAGAAAGATGCGATGATAGCAGCCTTAAAGCAAGAGTTGGTATTGCGAAAGGATGAATTCAAGGGTGATACTATAGCGACCATTTATTTTGGTGGGGGCACACCATCCGTATTGACGACGACCGAGATCAATGATCTGATAGCAACCGTCTACTCAAATTATAAAGTCATCGAAAATCCGGAAATTACCTTAGAGGCCAACCCCGATGACTTATCACAGGGGAAAATTCTGGAATTGTCCCAAAGTAGTATTAATCGTTTAAGCATTGGGGTCCAATCCTTTTTCGAGGAAGATTTGAAAATGATGAACCGGGCCCATAGTGCCAAAGAGGCGGAGCAATCCATAGGGGAGGCGACGAAATATTTTGATAATATCTCTATAGACCTTATTTACGGTATTCCCGGAATGAGTGATGCACGATGGAGGCAAAACATACAAAAAGCCCTGTCGTTCGGCATTCCACATATATCTTCCTATGCCTTGACGGTGGAGCCAAAAACGGCATTGGCTACTTTTATTAAAAAAGGATTGATAAAGCCATTGGATGACGAGCTCGCCCAGATCCATTTTCAAACACTTTACGATGTTTTGACCAAGGCTGGTTTTGATTGTTATGAGGTTTCCAACTTCGGAAAACCAGAATTCTATTCTAAAAATAACACAGCCTATTGGTTGGGTGAAAAGTATATGGGTATTGGTCCTTCTGCCCATTCCTACGATGGAAAAAACAGAAGTTGGAATATAGCCAATAATCCGAAATACCTTAAAGCCATTGGGGAAGGGGAGTTGCCCAATACCAGTGAACTACTATCCCTGACCGATAAGTACAATGAGTATGTCATGACCGGTTTGCGTACCATTTGGGGTGTTTCTTTAGATAGGATCCGATCTGGATTCGGTGAAAAATACTATGTATATATCACCCGACAGATGGAAAAATATTTAGAACAGGAATTGTTGGTGGTGACTTATGGGCATCTGATTGCCACAAAAAAAGGAAAGTTCTTGGTCGATGGGATTGCCAGCGATTTGTTTATGATTAATTTAGGTTGAAATTAAAATTTGCTTCCTACTGCACGTATGCTGAACATTGTTCCATCATTGTAAGGAAGCCTTTTACATCGGTTTTTGGCTGTTCGAGCGCGGTCAAGAACCAATAACCCTTAAACCCAGTACGTCTCGACTGCGCTCGACGAGACTTTTTTTATATGCTTGCAACCCTGAAAGTTAATAACAGAAACCATACGATAGATCTTTCAAATCCACTTGATATATCCATTCCCATACGTGGTAATGCATCCAATGTAAATGCATGGTATATTACGCACCCTCGGATAGAACCGCACACCCTAGGCGATTTTGTTGGGGCGGTATCCCAAGGGGCTGCTGTCAATTTCAACGATATTTGGTTTAATCCGCATGCGCATGGGACGCATACCGAATGTGTGGGACATATTACAGAGGAATTCCATTCCGTGAATAAAAACCTGAATCGATATTTCTTTTATGCTGAGGTGGTAACCATTGCCCCTGAGAAGGTGAATGAAGATTTTATAATTTCGAAAAAACAACTACAATATGCTTTTGGGAACAAAAAAAGGGATGCGATTATCATACGCACCTTACCCAATTTAAGGGATAAATTCTCCAAGCAGTATTCGAAAACGAATCCTCCTTATATAACAGAGGAAGCCGCTAAATTCTTGGTCGATAAGGGTGTGGAACATCTATTGGTCGATCTGCCCTCGATAGACAGGGAAAGGGATGGTGGGGAACTACGAGCCCATAGGGCTTTTTGGAATGCAAATGGTAAAATGCGAAAGCAAGCAACCATAACTGAATTCATTTATGTGCACAATAGTATTGAGGACGGCACATATTTCCTTAATTTACAAGTGGCGCCTTTTGAGAACGACGCATCGCCCAGTAGACCGGTATTATACGCAAACATAGAAGTGTCCGAATAGGTAGGAGTGTTATCTTTGGTGCTGTTGCCAATGCTTTGTTTGGCCTTAGTAGTGACGAATTTAAAAGCAAGTTGATGAAAACATTGATAAAATTGGAAGAGTTCATGATGCTTACCCTCGGTATTTTCATGTTCGGTTTATTGGGGTACCCATGGTGGTTGTTTTTGGTTTTGATACTCACCCCCGATATTGGAATGGCAGGGTATTTGTTTGGAAATAAAATAGGCGCAATGATGTATAACCTTTTTCATCATAAAGGTTTGGCCATAATTTTATATTTTGCCGGAATGTATTTTTCATCCCCCATTGTTCAATTGATAGGGGTTATTGTATTTTCCCATGCCGCGTTGGATAGGGTGTTGGGATATGGGTTAAAATATAATAAGGGATTCAAGTATACCCATTTAGGGGAAATCGGAAATAAAAATGGATAGTATTTTAGAGATATTTTTAGGGCTCATCCTTGGTGCCATACTTATGTATTGGATGTTTTCCATGTTCAGGAAAAAGAAGAGCAAGGAGCTTACAGAGCATCAATCGACCGTGCTTTTGGAAAAGATAAAAAGTGTTTGTAAGCTCATTTCGGTGGAAGGTGATTTTGCCGAAATCTATAAGTACGAAAATACCAAGGAGCGTTTTCTAAGCTTGGTGAGCAGTAAAAAGAAAGCCTTGATCGTCATCAATGCCAAAGCCCTGATCGGATACGATCTACAGAAGATATTGATGCATGCCGATAACGATAAGAAGAAAATCATCCTGACGAATTTTCCTGATCCCGAAGTACTTTCCATAGAGCCCGAATTGGAGTTTTATGATATCCAAAACGGACTCTTCAATACGTTTACCCCGAATGATCTTACGTCATTGAATAAGGAGGCCAGAAAGCATATCATGGAGAAAATACCGGAGAGCGGCTTAATGGAAACGGCAAAACGAGAGGCCTTGGAGGCAGTATTGTTGATTGAGAAGATCGTTGAGACCATAGGGTGGAAATTGGATTACTCCGCTTTGAAGATAGAAGGAAAACAAAAAAAATTATTGGACTTATGAAAATCGTATTAACCGTATTGCTTATCACCTTCAGCATGGTCGGTTATGGCCAAACAGACAATACTATGGGGAATTTCGATACTAGTTTTGTACATACCGTTTATTTTTGGTTGCACAATCCTGATAGCCAGGAAGACCGTGCGGCTTTTGAAACATCCCTACAAAAATTTATGGAGGCTTCGGCCTATGCCAAGACCAAGTTCATTGGTACCCCTCCAAGGGCCAGTAGGGATGTGGTCGATGGTTCTTTTACCTATTCCTTGATTGTTACTTTTGAATCTGCAGAGGCACAGCAAAAATACCAGGATGAGGCACCCCATAAATTGTTTATAAAGGAGGTAGGCCACCTTTGGGCCAAGGTCGTAGTGTACGATTCCAAAGGTATTTAGATATATAGGATATGAACATAGAGGAATTCAGGGAGTATTGCATTTCCAAAAAAGGGATTACCGAGGAGTTTCCTTTTGATGAAAAGACCTTGGTGTTCAAGGTCATGGGCAAGATGTTTGCTTTGGTTGCATTGGAGCGGCTTCCGTCCCAAGTCAATTTAAAGTGTGATCCTGAACGGGCCATTGCCTTAAGGGAAGAATATGATGGTGATGTTATTCCCGGTTATCACATGAGTAAGGTGCATTGGAATACCGTTCTTCTGGGGAATCTGCCGCCGAAGTTGATATTGGATTTGGTGGATCATTCCCATGATTTGGTAGTTTCGAAATTCACCAAAAAGCTTAAGGCGGAATTTGATGCCTTAGGATGAGTTATGCGGACGAATTTGGAATACATAATCCATGATTTAAAGGAATGCTTTGATGGCAGGCCCGGGTATGGGGATGCTGTCATGACAAAACTCGATACCGTCGATTGGCATATTGTCAATGATCGAATGTATGGGGATAAGACGATTGCCGTTGTGTTACAGCATATAATCAATTGGCGCATTTTTGTCATTAAAAAATTACAGGGTGATGCCGATTATGATGTCATTATCGATACATTGAACAACTGGGTCCCGATCACTGTTGGCAACGAAAAGGAATGGGAACGGTTAAAACAGGGGATCAGGCAAACACAAAAAGAACTTTTGGGGCTATTGGCGGATAGTAATGATTCGGTTTTAAATAAAAAAGTACCCGGTAAAAACTATGTTTTCGGTGTTATTCTAAGAAGTGTTTCCCAACACGATATTTATCATTTGGGACAGATTGCAATGCTTAGTGGCATGACCAAAAGCTAGGATGGTTTCCTTATATTTACCAATCAAATAAGTTACCGCCCCAATGCAAGAGCCTTTATCGTTCTACAACGAACAGATTTCAGAATATAAACATCAGTTATCCCAAGTAAAAAAGCGATTGTATGCATCGAGTATGCTGCGATTGGCTATTTTTTGTATCGCGGTTGTCGGTATTTATTTTGCTTATGGGAATGGAAAATTAGTGGCAGGTATCATCGTAGGTACTATTGTGCTTTTCATTTTCTTGGTTTCACGACATTCCGATTTGCAATATAAGCGGGATCGGATTAAGGCCCTGCTTCACATAAATACTACGGAGATTGAAGTGTTGGAACGCAAATTCCATCATCTACCGGAGGGTAAGGAATTCAATAGGGACGATCATTACTTTTGTCAGGATATTGACCTTTTTGGGAAAGGGTCTTTTTATCAATATGCAAACCGAACAGCCTTGAAGGAAGGGGGAGCGTATTTTTCATCATTATTGTTGGAAAATGATATTGAGGGCATTCCCGCCAAACAGGAAGCTATCGATGAATTGGGTCAGAAACCAAAATGGAGACAAGGGTTTTCTGCCGTGGCGAGCTTGGTAAAAACAGAGACGCCATTTAACGTCATTATCAAATGGTTGAAAGGATATCAGGTTTTTGTGCCGAAATACATGTCCTTTTTGCCAACCGTTTTCTCATTGGTTTCGGTGGCGTTGGTCACCCTGTATTTCATGGACTTACTAAATGGATGGGGCGTTGTTTTTTGGTACTTTTTAGGACTTGGGATTACTGGGCGGTATTTAAAAAGGATAAATAAATTATCCGCAGATACCTCGAAGGTGCAAAGTACTTTTCACCAATATCAAAAATTGATAATGCAGTTGGAAAGCACCGAATTTTCAGCCGGATTATTGAAAGAACAGCAAACTGCCGTTTTGCGGGATAAAGAGCCGACATCAAAAATCTTGGAGGAGTTCTCCAAGATCTTGAATGCCTTTGACCAAAGAAACAATATGATTTTCGGATTTTTGGGGAATGGCCTTTTGCTATGGGATTTACGGCAATCTTTTAAGTTGGAGAATTGGATCCAAAGCCATGGAGGCAATGTGGAAGCTTGGTTCAATGTTGTCATTTTTTTTGATGCTTATAATAGTTTGGGCAATTTCGCTTATAACCATCCACACTACGCTTTTCCAAAGATCGAAAATGAAAATGTTGTTCTAAAACCAACTAAGGCCGGTCATCCCTTACTGGATCCGAAGAAAAGTGTTTTGAATGATTTTCAAATAGATAAGGAGCAATTCTTTATCATCACCGGGGCCAATATGGCTGGGAAGAGTACCTTTTTAAGAACAGTGTCCCTTCAGATTGTTATGGCCAACGTAGGATTGCCCGTATGTGCCTCCACTTCGGAATACGCTCCGATAAAATTGATTACCAGTATGCGGACCTCGGATTCCTTGGCCGATGACGAATCGTACTTTTTCTCTGAGTTGAAACGCCTGAAATTCATTGTGGATGAAATTCAAAAAGACCGTTATTTTATCATTTTGGATGAAATTTTAAAGGGCACCAATAGCACGGACAAGGCCATTGGATCTCGAAAATTCGTGGAGAAATTGGTAGCATCCAAATCCACAGGAATCATTGCCACCCATGACTTGAGTCTTTGTGAGGTAGCTAAGGATTTACCACAAGTTGCCAATTATTATTTTGATGCCGAAATCATCGATAATGAGCTTCATTTCGATTATACGCTTAAAAAAGGTATTTGTCAGAATATGAATGCTTCCTTCTTGTTGAAAAAGATGGAAATTGTGGAATAATTGCAAATCCGATAATTTACAATCGCTTTACCTGTAAATCATGAAAAGCATCGGCCTGTAGTTTAAGGAGTTCCTCAGCTTTTTTCTTTTTATGGGCATAAACCGCTTCTTCCGCTTCAATTTCGTTGTAGATTTTAGTGTTCAAAGAAATGTCGGTTGCCAAAATCTGCTGGCGTTGCTGAACCTTCTGGGCTACCCATGTTTTTAGAATACTTTCCTCTTCTTCCTGTTTTATGTCGTATTCACCTTTTGGGGCCAACAATTTGGCTATAATCGGCGAAGTCTCAATGGCGAGGAACAAAAGAAAAATGAAGAATGAGGGGAACCACGGTAACTTACCTAGGGCATTAATACGAGCCATGAGTCCGTCAAAACCATCGATAATGGGTTGGGAGCTGTTTACAGCACTATTGTAATCGGTATTTAAAGCTGCAATTTGCGATTCCAATGCCACTATTTTTTCGGCGTTGGTTGTCTTCAATTGTTGCAATTCGGCCAATGCGGCATCGTGCTTTTCGCGCTTTTCGGCATACACGGGACCTTTTCCCAAAAGGCCTGTACCTGCCGTTCCTTCAGCCTCGGATATATAAGTGTTATATAGGGCATTGGTCTCAGCTTCTTGTGTATCGATTTCACTTTTCAAAGCGGCTATATCCTGATGCAATTTTTCGATCAGGGGGTTGTACTGCAGTGCTATTTGATCTTTATTGGCTAAAGTGAGCTCGTTTTTTTGTTCCAATAATACCTGGTTGATTTCCTTTTCAAAAATTTTCATTTCCAAAGGTTTTGAAATAACCACAGCGATGATCACGGCTAAAATAATCCGTGGGGTGGCCTGTAGTAGTTCATTGCCAAAACTATTGCGCTTCTTTATGGTTGAAACGATAAAACGATCCAAATTAAAAATCAACAGCCCCCAAATAAGTCCAAAAAAAACGGCCGGGTAAATAGTGTCAAAAACGGTGAATAAAGCGTAGGCACTGGCCAGAAAGGCCATCACGGCAGTAAAAAAGACTGTGGCACCGATACCGGCATATTTATTTTGTTCACCTTGGGAGCAGGTTGAAAGCAAAGAAGCATCTGCCCCTGAGCAGAGGATAAAAAAGTGTTGTAACATAGTGTTCCGATTTTGATTGATGATGGCAATACTACGGTCAGTTCGAGCGCAGTCGAGAACTTTTGATCTTGGTTCTATACTAAATCCGAATTGATCGTAGTACTGCGAAATGTTTCATATAGGTAATTAGAACGCCATCTGTGGGGTTTTGTTACAGGAAAAGCTGTTAAATCTATGAATTTGGGCAATATTTTAGGATAAAATGTATGGTTTACTATAAATTAAGGAGGTTTCATAATATAATAAGTTTCGATTATGCTTGGATTCCCTTGATGTTTCATTCGATTTATATGCTTGTCCTATGTCGTTAAAAGGGAATGGATTAAAGGTTGATGATAATTTTAAGTTGATCCAAAATCCATATTCCTAAATATATGTAGCTTTGCAGCTCTTAAAAAAAATATATATAATGGGTTTATTGGAAGACTTACAAGCGAGAAGCGGTGCAAAATGTGAAATATGTGGGGCAACGGAAAATTTAAAAATTTATGAAGTACCCCCGGTATCGACAGGTGGTGTTGATGGTAGTTTATTGGGTTGTGAAACTTGCTTAAGTCAGATTGAGGACCCGGATGCGGTAGACCCTAACCATTGGCGTTGTTTGAATGATAGTATGTGGAGCGAACATCCTCCTGTACAGGTAGTGGCCTGGCGCATGCTTTCCCGATTGAAAGCTGAAGGATGGCCCCAGGATCTGCTCGATATGATGTATTTGGATGATGAGCTATTGGCTTGGGCGAAGGCCACAGGGGAAGGTCAGGATGAATCTGAGAAGATCATTCACAGGGATGTGAACGGTGTCATATTGGAAAATGGGGATAGTGTGGTCTTAATCAAAGACTTGAAGGTAAAAGGATCTAGTATGGTGGCCAAACAAGGAACCGCTGTACGGCGTATTTCCTTGGATAGGGAAAATGCCGAATATATTGAAGGCAAAGTAGGGCCACAGCAAATCGTGATAATCACAAAGTACGTGAAGAAAATCTAAAATAAAATCCTAATTACAAAATCCCAAATCCCAATTCTTGTGAATGGGATTTGGGATTTCTTTTTTTTCGGGCATTTATTATGAATTCATTTCCGTAAAATATTTATAAAAATAGGGAATGGTCTCAATTCCCTTGTAGTAAAACCAGAGCCCAAAATGCTCATTGGGTGAATGTATGGCATCGCTATCGGAACCAAAGCCCAATAATATCGATTTGCTGCCCAGTTCTTTTTCAAAAAGTGATACAATGGGAATACTGCCACCACTACGCTGGGGTATGGGCGTTTTGCCGAATGTTGTTTCATAAGCTTTGGCGGCAGCTTGGTATGCAATGGTGTCGATAGGAGTCACATAACCTTGGCCACCGTGATGTGGCGTTACTTTTACCTTTACGCCTTTTGGCGCGATATTGGTGAAGTGTTTTACAAAAAGGTCTGTAATTTCTTCCCATTCCTGATGGGGAACCAAACGCATCGATATTTTGGCATAGGCCTTACTCGGTATTACGGTTTTGGCACCTTCCCCGATATAGCCGCCCCATATCCCATTCACGTCCAAAGTGGGTCTAATCGAATTCCGTTCGTTGGTGGTATATCCTTTTTCCCCATATACACTTTCAATATCCAATGCTTTTTGGTAAGCATTCAAATCGAAAGGGGCCTTGGCCATTTCAGCCCTTTCCTTGGAAGACAACTCCTCTACCTTATCATAAAACCCTGGAATGGTAATATGGTTGTCCTCATCATGCAGCGAAGCGATCATTTTCGTTAAGATATTGATGGGATTTGCTACAGCCCCTCCGTATAATCCGGAATGCAGGTCTCGATTGGGTCCTGTCACTTCTACTTCAACATAACTCAAACCACGCAAGCCTGTGGTAATCGAAGGATATTCCTTACTGATCATTCCGGTGTCGGAAATCAAGATGACATCATTCTTTAATTTCTCCTTATTATTGGCGACATAGGTCGCTATATTGACGCTGCCAACCTCTTCTTCCCCTTCGATCATGAATTTTACATTACAGGGGAGTTGGTTGGTCTTTACCATAAACTCCAGGGCTTTTACATGCATGTACATCTGACCTTTGTCATCACTGGCACCCCTTGCGAATATCGCCCCTTCAGGATGTTCTTCTGTTTTTTTGATAACAGGTTCGAAAGGAGGGGAGTCCCAAAGCTCAACGGGATCGGGGGGTTGAACATCATAATGGCCATAGACCAGAACGGTTGGTAGGTTGGGATCGATTATTTTTTCGCCATATACAATTGGGTAGCCATCGGTCTCACATATTTCCACATGATCACATCCTGCTTCATCCAATGCTTTCCCGACCATTTCCGAAGTGTTGATCACATCCTGCGAAAATGCCGAATCTGCGCTGATGGAAGGCATTTTGAGAAGCTCGATAATCTCGGTTAAAAATCGTTCTTTGTTCTTCGCTACGTACTCTCTACTATTTTGCATGTATAAGGCTTTGTTAGAAATTCAAAATTACAAAAAGAACTTTTTAAAGCGAGAGTATCGTAAATTGAAATTTTGCTTTATATTTGCATCCCGATAATCAAATAGGATTAGGGATTATTGTTTTGCGGGCGTGGTGGAATTGGTAGACACGCTAGACTTAGGATCTAGTGCCGCAAGGTGTGAGAGTTCGAGTCTCTCCGCCCGTACAAAGCGAAAGCCGACTTTTAGGAGTCGGCTTTTTTGTTTTTCAATTATACTGTTTACGCGTCCCAATAGGGATTAAGAACAATTTCTGGATATTTGGATATTTATGCAAATAGTTGGTTTAACCTAAATAGGGGTCATGACCCATTGTTGTGTTTATGCAAGGATCAATGTTAATCTATAAAGGAAGAATGCTATAATATTCACCCTACTGAACGGGGTACTAAAGAAGGAGCGGCCTATTTTTGATTTCTTTTTTTTTGCAATGCAAAAAAGAACAGAACACGAACTTCGGGATAGTTTATGCTTTCTTTTTCTAATCCACACACAACTTTTGGGATTGATCCAACCCAACGGGTCAGGAAAAATAATTGTGGTTATTACACTGCATTCCGGATATCCCTTTTTGGATATTTTTTGATTCCAACATATACCCACTAAAAAAGGGGAGTTTGATCGGAGCTACCTAAATAAGTCATTTTATGGAAAAATAGGGTATGGAATCATATTCCTGTTGAAATCATACGTAAACGGTCCCCTGGCATTGTTTAAAGGTCTTTTTTATCGGATAAGATCGAATAGATCCCATCAACCTGACGGGAATTGTGAAATACTATGGCAGGAAGGCTTGGTCAAGGCATAAAAAAAGTCCATTTAAAAATGGACTTTGTTATTTTCAGAACAAATTAGGAGGTAATATTTGGGGGATTCTCAGTTTAATCGCATTAAATGATTCCAACGGCAGCCAATAAAAGTCCACCAACTACGGATAGCAAAATCGCGATTAAAACCACAACCATTATACCCAAAAAAAGGTTGAGCATTTTGGTGCCAAATGTAATTTCTTGCTCCATGATTTTATTAATTTATTACAATTTAAGCAAATACCGTTTAAAATCCATCTGTTTTTGCCAATATTTCGACTAAAAGACTGTTCCTTAGTATGTTTCTTGGATGTATTGCCTGATTATTCGATGAAAAGCACGGATTTTTAAATCAGTTTTCATGGGGGTCTTTGCATAGTTTGTCGATTATTGGTCCTAGGGGGGTGTTCCAAAGTCCCTTTATGGGTCTTGTTCCCACTATGGACAACGGTATCAAAACCAAATAAAAATCCGGATAATGCTATGGTAAGCGAAATTCCGGAAAGTTTGGGATTCATAGGTATATTTCCTTGGTTTGGGATAAATGCCCAAGCCCAAGATGACCTTATGTTCCCATCATGGCCACTTTTGGTTTTAGGGAGTCCAGGCCCCTTGATTTCTTCCGCTTTTTTAAAATGCTATCCTGGTAGTTCCTGTTCGGAACGGCCTTGTTCTTCTCGTTGGGGTCGGATTTCAATTTTTGGAGCTCCTTGGTAGAAGGG
This sequence comes from Maribacter aquimaris, assembly GCF_014596745.1. Classification (GTDB taxonomy): domain Bacteria; phylum Bacteroidota; class Bacteroidia; order Flavobacteriales; family Flavobacteriaceae; genus Maribacter_A; species Maribacter_A aquimaris. The sequence goes on along the minus strand of NZ_JABTCF010000006.1, from coordinate 126,914 downwards.
GTGTTGTCCTCTTGAATGGGTAGATTGTCCTTTCTCGAATGTCGGTTACCACAAGAATTTGTCAATATACTTATCAAGGCCAAAAGCATAAAAATTTGGGGAATTCTCATAGTGGCTACATATTAGTGTCATAGTAATGTACGAACGTATGCCATAATTTGGATGCTAGCCCCCTTGTTCCCATTTACATAATCCGCATTGATCTGACCGGTTTCCCTTAAATAATCCGGGTTTTCCAATAATCGGGTTATCGTGGTGTCGAATTCAGCACTGTCTTTGATGACCAAAATACCTTTGTTGCGCACCAAGGCCTTTGCCTCATTGAATTTCGAATAGTCCGGGCCAATGATAATGGGGATGCCAAAAACAGCCGGTTCGAGGGTGTTGTGCAGCCCAGTGGCAAAAGCACCACCAACATAGGCGATATTCGAATAACTGTATATTTTGGTCAAAAGGCCTATGGTGTCAATAATCAATACATCAAACTGGCTGGGGTCATTATTTTCCCATTCGGAATAGAGCAAGGTTTTTTTGGTGATTGATTTTTTTAAGTCCGTAATGTGTTCCGGTTTTATGTTATGCGGGGCGAGAACAAATTTTAATGGGGATTGGGTTTCATTGATGAACGGGAGCATAATGGCTTCATCCTCGGGCCAAGTACTTCCAGCAACAAAGCAGGGGGAACTTCCTTTGAACTGCTCCATAAAAGGAAGTTTGTTGTCCCTTTCCAGAATTTCGGAAACCCGATCAAATCGGGTATCGCCACTAAGTGTTATGTTGTTGAGGCCTATCCCTTTCAATAGGTTTACCGATTTTTCATCCTGAACAAAGAAATGGGTAAATGTGTCAAGTGCTTTTCGCATGATGCCTCCATACCATTTGAAAAATATTTGGTCTTTTCTGAAAATGGCCGATATCAAAACAGTCGGGATGTTATTGTCGCCCAAAACTTTTAAATAATTGGGCCAAATTTCATATTTGACGAATATCGCTAGCTTGGGATTGACCGAGGCTATAAACCGTTTGGCGTTGTCCAGGGTGTCGATGGGTAGATAGATGACGGCATCTGCCACGGGTGTGTTTTTTTTCACCTCGTAGCCGGAGGGGGAAAAAAAGCTGATCAGTATTTGGTAACTAGGGTATTCGGCTTTGATTTTTTCCATGACAGGAAGGCCCTGTTCAAATTCCCCCAATGAGGCAACATGAAACCAGATAACATCCCTTTTTTTATCAATGGCCTTTTGTAGTATAGGGAAAGTGTCTTTTCTGCCTTGAACGAATAGTTTGATTTTTGGATGGAAAAATGCTACTATTTTCAAGAAGAACCACGTGATTTGTGCGATAAGATTGTAGATATGATTCACTTGGTTATGGTTTGTGGCTAAAATACGTTTCTTTCCAGAATTGTTCCTTATTTTTGCACTGTTACTATGCTAAAACTTGCAGATGCGAAAAATACAAATGGTTGACCTAAATGGTCAATACCAATCCATCAAAGAGCAAATAAACTCATCGATATCAAATGTTCTGGATACTTCGGCATTTATCAATGGTCCCGAAGTGCACGCCTTTCAAAAGGAACTGGAGGAATATTTAGGGGTTAAACATGTGATACCCTGTGCCAACGGTACGGATGCATTACAAATAGCCATGATGTGTTTAGGATTGCAGCCCGGTGATGAGGTTATTACCGTGGATTTCACCTTTGCGGCCACCGTTGAGGTAGTTGCCTTGCTCCAATTGACACCGGTTTTGGTCGATGTCGAAAAAGATACCTTTAATATCGATATTGAAGCAGCAGAGCGGGCAATAACCCCAAAGACAAAGGCGATTGTCCCCGTACACCTATTTGGTCAATGTGCCAATATGGATGCCATTATGGCCTTGGCCAAGAAACACGATTTATTTGTTATTGAGGATAATGCCCAAGCCATTGGAGCCACGTATAAGTGGGACGATGGTTCAAAACAAATGGCCGGAACTATTGGTCATGTGGGTGCCACTTCATTTTTCCCTTCTAAAAACTTGGGATGCTATGGCGATGGAGGTGCGATTTTCACTAATGATGATGCTTTGGCGCACACCATTAGGGGCATTGTGAACCATGGTATGTACGAAAGGTACCATCATGATGTTGTGGGTGTGAATTCACGTCTAGACTCCATTCAGGCCGCTGTCCTTAGGGCAAAGCTTCCGCTTTTGGATAGCTATTGCGATGCTCGTAGAAAAGCGGCACGGGCATATTCAAAAGCATTTAAAGGTCAAGAACATATTGTTGTTCCTGTGACCGTGAACAATTGTGGTGAAATTTGTGATACCTGTGACTGTCATGTCTTTCATCAGTACACGTTGCGTATTACCAATGGAAAACGGGATGCCTTGGTAGCCCACTTGGGGGAAAAACAAATTCCATGTGGGGTGTATTATCCCATACCATTACATAGTCAAAAAGCCTATGCGGATGAACGGTATAGTGAAGCGGATTTCCCTGTGACCAATCAATTGGTGAAAGAGGTTATTTCACTTCCTATGCATACCGAACTCGATGAAGAACAAATAGATTTTATCACAGAAACGGTTATCCATTTTGTTAATGGCTAATAAACGCACTTTTAATAGAATTGAATTTCAAAATAAACAAGATTAGATGAAAGTATTGGTAACAGGTGGATTGGGGTTTATAGGCTCCCATACCGTAGTAGAGCTTCAGAATGAAGGGTATGAGGTCGTTATTATTGATGATTGTTCCAATTCCTCTGAAAAAGTACTCGATGGTATCACTGCGATAACAGGGAAGAGACCATTGTTCGAAAAAATTGATTTAAAGGAAAAATCAAAGGTGGAGGAGTTTTTCAAAAGACATGCCGATGTGCAAGGTGTAATTCACTTTGCGGCATCAAAAGCCGTCGGGGAAAGTGTTGAAAAACCCTTGTTGTATTATGAAAACAATATTGGTACCCTTATTTATTTATTGAAGGAACTATCAAGGAAATCGAAATCCAGTTTCATATTCAGTTCTAGTTGTACCGTTTATGGTCAGGCAGATACTATGCCTATTAATGAGGATGCTCCTGTTAAGGCTGCAGAATCGCCTTATGGTAATACCAAGCAAATGGGCGAGGAGATCATCAGGGACACCTGCAAGGTCACCGAAGGCTTAAATGCCATTGCCTTGCGTTATTTCAATCCTATGGGGGCCCATCCCAGTTCCGAGATAGGGGAATTACCCATTGGGGTACCACAAAACCTCGTGCCATTCATTACACAGACGGGGATGGGGCTACGGGAACAGTTGTCGGTTTTTGGTGACGATTATCCTACTTCAGATGGTACTTGTGTACGTGATTACATCTATGTGGTGGATTTGGCAAAAGCCCATGTTGTTGCACTTCAGCGTTTATTGGCCGGGAAGAACAAGACGAATTACGAGGTATTTAATGTAGGTACGGGAAAAGGAAGCACTGTTCTTGAGGTAATCAAAAGTTTTGAAAAGGTGTCAGGTAAAAAACTCAATTATAAAATTGTGGATAGAAGACCTGGGGACATCACTTCGGCCTATGCCGATACCACCCTAGCCAATGAAGAGCTTGGATGGAAAGCACAATTTACCCTGGATGAGGCGATGAAATCAGCTTGGGACTGGGAACAAAAGATTAGAAGCTGAATGTAAGGGGTGATTCCTGTCTGTTTTGCAAAGCCGATTCATAGGTTGGGATAGAAAGGAATAAACCAAAAACAGTTTGGGAAACGTATTTAGTTTATGGAACTTGATTTTGTAGATAGCAATGAGCTTTTGGCGAACGCCGAATCTGAAAACCTTTACGGCAAGTTGGTGATTCAGGTAAAGAAGGATTTTGGGCTTGCGAATATCCCCATTGACCTTGCCGATACTGTTTCCCCTGGACACCTACGGGTCTTCATGCATGAGAAGATTTATTTTTTGATCATGGAGAAATTCACCGATTATCTCAATCTACTCTATGTGGTCGATGTACCGGAAAAATCCTTTAAACAGATTCATGTAACCGATGCCGTTGAGGTTGCCGAACAGGTTTCGTTGCTGGTCTTGAAAAGGGAGTTCCAAAAAGTCTGGTTAAAAGATAAATACTCCTCCTAAAAATAGACGCGTACAAAAGGCATTAATGCATTGGCATAAATGCTTTTGTCATCATCGTATAATACATCATATCGAAGACCGAAGGTCACATTCTGGTTGCTATAACCTATACCGAGGAAAAGTGCCGGGGACCAATAATTATCTTCCCTGTTGCCCCCGTCCAGTGCATACGTCCTATTGATTCTCAATTGTTCCAGTTCCCCTGATAATTGAATGTTGGGGATAGGGTTGTAAAGCGATAATATACTACCGCCATAGGCAAATAATTTGTCTTCGTTGAATTTGGCATAATTGAAATTGAGGCTAGCCCCCGTGGCGAACTGGTCATTCACTTGATATATGGCACTTGGTGAAATCGAAGCATTGAAACTTTCATTGGTAAAGCCCAAACCGATGCCGCCTCCAAAACGCACATTGTTCCAGAAATCATGGGAAGTCTTTTGGCCTAAACAGGAAAACCCGATGAGGAAAAACAGGGATAAAATGTAATGTTTCATTTCGAATTGATTTTGTATATTATAATGATTGTTCTTGCCTTTTGGGCAATATTACCAATGAAGATACGCCTAGATATAGGAAATATTGTATTTTTGATCAGGTTTTGTTATTGAAACCATATTTGAAATTCAGGAATCATTATTTCAAACAAATTAGAAAGAATTAGTCTCGTCACTAGATGGGATTTGCTTCTTATTATAAGATAGAGCACATACATGGATAAATATTCCTTTTTAAATGCGGCGCATACTTCCTATTTCGCGGAAGTGTACGACAAATATTTAACGGACCCCGATAGTGTTGAGCCTAGTTGGAGGGCATTTTTTCAAGGTTTTGATTTTGGGGTCGAAAGTTCATCGGATAAAACCGGTGATTCACTTCAAAATGGGGATGGGACTACATCCTTGATTTCAGAGGGTCAAGTACCTGAACACATGCAAAAAGAGTTTCGGGTAGTTCGCTTGATCAATGGATACCGTACCCGGGGCCATCTTTTCACCAAGACCAATCCGGTTCGTAAGCGTAGGACATATGTTCCCACATTGGATTTGGAACATTTTGGGTTGAGTGACCAGGATTTGGATACCGTATTCACTGCTGGTGAGGTTATTGGGTTAGGGCCCAATACATTGCGTGATATTATTGGACATTTACAGCGGATTTACTGTGATGCCATAGGGGTTGAGTATATCTATATCCGCAAACCCGAATTTGTGGATTGGATCCAGAATTGGGTGAATGTAAATGATAACCATCCTGATTTTAGTAATGATCAAAAGAAACATATCCTAAAAAAACTGAATCAGGCAGTATCCTTTGAAAGTTTTCTCCATACCAAATACGTAGGTCAAAAGCGATTTTCCCTTGAGGGGAATGAGTCGTTGATTCCTGCTTTGGACGCCATCGTTGAAAGAGCGGCCGAAATGGGGGTCGAACAGTTTGTCATGGGGATGGCCCACAGGGGCAGGCTCAATGTTCTTACGAACATCTTTGGCAAATCGGCGAAAGCTATTTTCAGTGAATTTGACGGTAAGGATTACGAGCAAGAGATTTTCGATGGTGATGTCAAATACCATTTAGGTTGGACTTCCGAAAGGAAATCGGATAATGGCAATAAGATTAAAATGAACATTGCCCCCAATCCATCGCATTTAGAGACGGTAGGACCCGTGGTCGAAGGTATCGTAAGGGCCAAACAAGATGCCCACTATAAGGATGATTTTTCAAAGGTTCTACCGATCATCGTCCATGGTGATGCGGCTATAGCTGGTCAAGGGGTTGTTTATGAAGTGGTGCAAATGGCAAAGCTCGATGGCTACAAGACGAATGGTACCATACATATTGTGGTGAACAACCAGATTGGTTTTACTACCAATTATTTGGATGCAAGGTCTTCAACCTATTGCACCGATGTGGGTAAGGTTACTTTAAGTCCGGTATTGCATGTGAATGCGGATGATCCAGAGGCGGTTTGCCATGCGGCATTGTTTGCGCTGGAGTATCGTATGCGTTTCAATACTGACGTTTTTATTGATTTATTGGGGTATCGAAAATATGGGCATAATGAGGGTGATGAACCTAGGTTTACCCAGCCCAAACTTTATAAGGCTATTGCCAAACATAAAAACCCTCGGGATATCTATGCTGAAAGATTGATTGCCGAAGGGGTTATTGAAGAGGGGCATGTAAGGCAATTGGAGCAAGACTACAAAGCTTCCTTGGAAGAGGAACTCGAAGATTCCAGAAAAGAGGATAAGACGATAATAACGCCCTTCATGGCCGATGAATGGAAGGATTTTACTTCGGTTCGCGAATGGGAAATGTTGGATCGTGTGGATACAACCTATGATAGGGATAAGTTGAGTAAAATTGCTAAAATACTGACCGACCTCCCTGAAGACAAAAAATTTCTCAGGAAAGTGGTCAAATTGGTTGCTGATCGAAAAAAAATGTTCTTTGAAACCGATAAGCTGGATTGGGCCATGGGTGAGTTGTTGGCTTATGGAGCACTTCTCGAAGAAGGTTTTGGGGTGCGTATGTCGGGTCAGGATGTGGAAAGGGGTACTTTTTCCCATCGACATGCTGTTATGAAAGTCGAAGAAAGTGAAGAGGAGATAATGCTTTTGAACCATATATCCGAAAACCAAGGTGATTTTCAGATATACAATTCCTTGCTATCGGAATATGCAGTCGTTGGTTTCGATTATGGCTATGCCATGGCAAGCCCAAATACGTTGACCATCTGGGAAGCCCAGTTCGGTGATTTCAGTAATGGCGCCCAAATAATGATCGACCAATACATATCTGCGGCAGAGGATAAATGGAAGTTGCAGAACGGATTGGTAATGTTCTTGCCCCATGGTTATGAGGGGCAGGGTGCAGAACACTCTTCGGCCCGTATGGAAAGGTATTTGCAATTATGTGCTAGGGATAATATGTACATTGCCGATGTAACCACACCGGCCCAAATGTTCCATATCTTGAGAAGGCAAATGAAGGTTGGTTTTAGAAAACCATTGATTATTTTTACACCGAAGAGCCTTTTGCGCCATCCAAAAGCTGTTTCCACCGTTGATGACTTTGTTTCTGGTGGATTTCAGGAAGTTTTGGACGATGGGTTGGCAGACGTAGAAAAGGTAAGGTCCTTGGTGTTCTGTACCGGTAAATTCTATTATGACCTTTTGGCTGAAAGGGAAAAATTGAATAGGGATGATGTCGCATTGGTTAGGATAGAGCAACTATTTCCGTTGCCCATTAACCAAATAGAGGCTATCTTAGAAAAATATAACCAAGCTGATGATCTGGTTTGGGCACAGGAAGAGCCACGGAACATGGGTGCCTGGAGCCATCTTATGATGCATTATCCTAAATCGGATAGCTTTAGGGTGGCATCGCGAAGATTCTATGCCTCACCAGCGGCGGGTAGTGCCGTTCGCTCCAAGAACAGACATCAACAAGTGTTGGATTTTGTTTTTGATAAGAGCATGGATAATATGACAAGACCTAAATAAAGAAATAAAACATCTAATTATTTAAAGAATGATTTTAGAAATGAAAGTCCCCTCACCGGGAGAATCAATTACCGAGGTTGAGATTGCGGAATGGTTGGTTGAGGATGGCGATTATGTTGAAAAGGACCAGGCAATTGCCGAGGTCGATTCTGACAAGGCAACATTGGAGCTTCCTGCAGAGGCAAGTGGTATTATCACTTTGAAGGCGGAAGTTGGGGATGCGGTTGAAGTAGGAGCTGTTGTTTGTTTGATTGATACATCCGCTACTAAACCGGAAGGGTCGGAATCAAAGGCAGTGGCGCCGGAAGCTGCCAAACCGGAAGTGGAAACACCAAAAGTGGAGGCAAAACAGGAAACTACCTATGCAACAGGAACAGCGTCGCCAGCGGCTAAAAAGATATTGGCGGAAAAGAATCTTGATACGGCGCAAATAAAAGGTACAGGTAAGGACGGTAGGATCACCAAGGAAGACGCTGTAAATGCTGTGCCTTCAATGGGGACTACACCGAATTGGGGCAGTCGTGGGGAAAAGCGTTCAAAACTTTCCATGTTGCGTAGAAAAGTGGCCGAACGATTGGTGTCGGCGAAGAACGAAACAGCCATGTTGACTACGTTTAATGAAGTGGACATGTCACCCATTTTTGAACTTCGAAAAAAATATAAGGAGGATTTTAAGGCGAAACATGGCGTAAGTCTAGGGTTTATGTCATTCTTTACCAAGGCTGTGGTCAGGGCACTTGATATGTATCCAACTGTAAATTCCATGATTGATGGTAAAGAGATGATCTCTTATGAGTTTGCTGATATCAGTATCGCGGTGTCAGGTCCCAAAGGATTAATGGTACCTGTAATACGCAATGCGGAAAAATTAACCTTTAGGGGTGTCGAGGCCGAAGTAAAACGTTTGGCGATTCGTGCCCGAGAAGGTGAGATTACAGTGGATGAAATGACTGGAGGAACGTTCACTATTACCAATGGAGGGGTATTCGGGTCAATGCTATCGACTCCTATAATCAATCCACCACAAAGTGCGATTTTGGGTATGCATAATATCGTTGAACGCCCCATTGTCAGAAATGGTGAAATCGTGATTGCCCCCATTATGTTTGTGGCCTTGTCCTATGATCATAGGATCATTGACGGGAAAGAGTCAGTAGGGTTCTTGGTCGCCGTCAAGGAAGCTCTGGAAAATCCGGAGGAATTGTTGATGGACAATGACGTGAAAAAGGCGTTGGAGTTTTAGTAACACCGTTTTCCTTTATAATATAAATCCTGGACTTTATGGTTCAGGATTTTTTTTATGCCAAATATCATCCATATTAAGACATATTGAAGAACACCACCTGGAATATCCCCAATGTCCTTGTTCGATATGGTTTGTGGGATAACTTAGGGCTGCAATTGCATATGCCCTTTGCCAAAGACCTTTGTTTTGGGAATAATGGATTGACCAGCACCATTTTTTTGTGGAAAATACGGTGAATTTCAATTTGGATTCGATGCAGGGTTTAAAATGGGGGTAATCTATCAGTGGATTTTTTAGCGTTCAAAAGTCTATTACAGGATATGATCTATACGGGGGCGATTGTAACTTGGGTCATCAATATCAAAAAGCTATAGATCGTTTAATTCTTGGGAAATGTAACTTAAGGGGGATGATTTTTTTAGATCAAGAACAATTTCTGGGTATTTGGATGTTTATGCAAATAATCGAGTTAACCTAAATAGGAAATATTCTGTATTTCTAACGCCTCTGAACGGAATCCTAAAGAAAGAACGGCCTATTTTCGATTTCGTTTTAAATCAAGTGGTTTCCGCATTGGGCGGGGAAGCCGTCCATAGAGCATTTCACTTTAGTGAAAGCGGCCTGGACGGTGTGGCCGCGGAAAGTGCGTGGATTTAAAGAAATTTAAAATCAGCCTAGCGTTTTTTGTTTCTTTTTTGGGCAATGCAAAAAAGAACAGAACAAGAACTTCGGGATAGTTTATACTTTCTTTTTCTAATTCGCACCCAACTTTTGGGATTGACCCATTTTTTCCCCTGCTTGCCCACTGGGGGGCTATAGGCGTTCGCGGTGATTGTAAATCACGGTTCTCGTAGGGGTTGTTGGTAGGAATATCGGTTGCGAAGAATGATTTTGTTATTTCAATTTCAAGTATAAAAAACACCCGTTGTAATCGATTACAGCTTTTCCTCTTTTTAAGACATCGGCACCGATGATTCCATCAACGGGTAGGGCGTTATGGGTAGTGAGCGCTTCATTTACATGGGTGAGGTCGAACAAAACGATTTTCTGTTTTTTTTTGCTCCATTTTCCGATTTCAATCCTGTTTTTGGTCGATATCATGGTTTCCATATTGGAGGACCCAGCCCCGGCTGCCTTTATTTTCGATTCCTTGGAAACTAATTTGAAAAATTCAATTTTGTCAAATCCGATACAGGTGTTCGATGCCCCTGTGTCAAGAATAAACCGACCGGGAATGCCGTTGATTTTGGCGACGACCTCAAAATGGTTGGTGGCGGTATATACCAAGGGTATTCTAATGTAGTTTTTTTTATGTAAAAACTTTTTGAGGCTCAACATTTATTTTTTTGATAAAGATAAGGCTATTTTTGTTCCTTGAAATGGGCTTTATGGTGGTTGGTGCGCATCAAATTACCCATAAGGGCATCAAGATGGATAATTAAATAACTATAGATGATTTTAACAGATACACATACCCATCTTTACAGCGAGGCTTTTGATGAAGACCGCGATGAGGTGATACGAAATGCCATGGAAAAAGGTGTGGATCGTTTTTTTATTCCAGCCATAGATTCGACCTATACCGAGGCAATGTTCGCATTGGAGGCGGCTTATCCCGGAAATGTGTTTTTGATGACGGGGCTTCATCCGACACATGTCAAAGGGAATTTCAAGGATGAATTGGAACATGTCGTGAAATTGTTGTCAGATAGGAAGTTTTATGCGATTGGTGAAATAGGGATTGATCTGTATTGGGATAAAACCTTCCTAAAAGAACAGCAGGAAGCCTTCCAATTTCAAATTAAGTTGGCGAAAAAGCATGGTTTGCCCATAGTGATTCATTGTAGGGAGGCCTTTGAGGAAGTGTTCGAGGTGCTTGAAAGTGAAAAAGGGGACGATTTGTATGGTATTTTCCACTGTTTTACAGGGACCTTGGAGCAAGCCAAAAGAGCTATTTCATACAATATGAAATTGGGTATCGGAGGGGTGGTGACCTTTAAAAATGGCAAGATAGATACTTTTTTACAGTATTTGGATGTGAAGGATATCGTTTTGGAAACCGATGCGCCCTACCTGGCTCCCGTACCCTTTAGGGGAAAACGGAATGAAAGTGCTTATTTGGACCTTGTGGCGGATAAGGTGGCGGGCATTTACGGTATCGATAAAAACGAACTTGCCAAGATTACCACGGAAAATTCAAAACAAGTATTCGGTATTTGACAAAAATGAAAGATAAACCACGCATATTACTGATTTACACTGGGGGTACCATCGGAATGATCAAGGATTATGAATCGGGTTCCCTTAGGGCGTTCGATTTTGGTGCCTTGATGAAGAATATACCCGAGTTGAACCAATTGGATTGTTTCATAGAAACCGTTTCGTTCGATATCCCGATAGATTCGTCCAATATGAATCCGAACCATTGGGTGAGGATTGCGGAATTGATTGAGGATAATTATCAAGGCTATGACGGTTTTGTGGTTTTGCATGGCAGTGATACCATGAGTTATACGGCATCGGCTTTAGGGTTTATGCTCGAGAATTTAGCGAAACCAGTGATTTTTACAGGTTCCCAGTTGCCTATTGGGGATTTGCGTACCGATGCCAAAGAGAATCTGATTACCTCGATACAAATCGCGGCCTTGCAAGGGAAGAAGGGACCTGTTGTTCAGGAAGTGGGACTGTATTTTGAGTATAAACTTTATCGTGCGAATAGGACCACGAAGATCAACGCAGAGCATTTTCAAGCGTTTAATTCGCCTAATTATCCGCCTTTGGCGGAGTCCGGTGTGCATTTAAAAGTGCATGATGAATACCTTTTTAAGCCAAAAACCACAAAAAAGCTAAAGGTTCATAAACACATGGATGATAATGTGGCTATTTTGAAAATATTTCCGGGATTGAATGAATCGGTGGTCAAAAGCGTGCTCAATGCGCCGAACTTAAAGGCGCTGATTCTGGAAACTTATGGGGCAGGAAACGCTCCTACGGAAAAATGGTGGTTGCAAGCCTTAAAAAAAGCCATTGAACGAAATCTTCATGTTGTCAATGTTACACAGTGTCCAGGGGGTAGTGTTATCATGGGAAGGTATGAAACCAGCAGGGCGTTGATGCGGATGCAAGTCATTAATGGTAAGGATATTACGACAGAGGCCGCTATAACGAAGCTGATGTACTTATTGGGGGACAATGTTTCCCCAAAGCTGTTTAAAACGATTTTTGAAACTTCCTTACGTGGAGAAATGCAATAAAAATAACGTTTTAAATTTCATTACTTGAGTATTTTTTTGTTAATTGGCCCACCTTTTGGGCTAATTTAGAGAGGTGGCCGAGTGGTCGAAGGCGCACGCCTGGAAAGTGTGTATACACCAAAAGTGTATCGAGGGTTCGAATCCCTTCCTCTCTGCAAAAAGCATTGGTGCGTAAAAACAAATGGGGAGTTGGCTTCAACATTTTTTTTAATGTGCGAGTCTAAGCTGTAAATCAGCGGTTTGGAATGCTTGTTTTTACTAAATTGAAGGTTATGGGAACTACGCGGTTTTCCCCTTGCCCAAAGCAAAAAAAAATACTATTTTTGTTATGTTTTTTATTTATCTTTAACCCTTATTAACTAACTAAATTTAAGTTTGAAAGAAATGAAAAGATTATTCTCTACCCTAGCTGTAGCTGGGTTATTTGTAGCAGGTACAAATACGGTAAGTGCAAACGTTGCTTCAGCAATGGTTGCTGTTCAGGAAACAGCACCAGAAGCTACTAAAGGTTTCACGCAGGTTTTAAAGGAAATGTTCATAACAGGTGGTGCCGGTTTCATGGGTATCGTACTTTTGTGTTTGATACTTGGTTTGGCAGTTGCCATTGAAAGGATCATTTACTTGAACATGGCAACAACCAACACAACGAAATTGAAACAACAAGTGGAAGATGCTTTGGCGTCCGGCGGTGTTGAAGCAGCCAAGGAAGTTTGTAGAAATACAAAAGGACCTGTTGCCTCTATATACTACCAAGGTTTGGACAGAGCTGATGAAAGTATCGATTCTGCTGAAAAATCAGTTGTAGCTTACGGTGGTGTTCAAATGGGTCAATTGGAGAAAAATGTTTCTTGGTTGTCTTTGTTTATCGCTATTGCCCCAATGCTTGGTTTCATGGGTACGGTTATTGGTATGATCCAGGCCTTCCAGAAAATTAGTGCAGTAGGTAACTTGAGTGCCTCATTGATCGCAGGTGATATTCAGGTAGCATTGTTAACAACGGTATTTGGTCTTATTACGGCTATCATACTTCAGATCTTCTATAACTACATCATTGCAAAAATCGATAGTATTGTTAATGATATGGAAGATTCATCAATCTCTTTGATTGATATGTTGGTAGACCACAAGAAATAAGTAGGACTTAATACAGATAGTATCATGCATAAATTTTTAAAAATATTTTTGTTAATTGTTGGTATTATATCCGCAGTACTCTGGTACATGTTGCCAGAAAAGGATATGCCAATGGCAGAAGCCGCCCAAAGTGGGGCGATGAACACAATGTTCATGATTACTTACCTTTTATTGGGTATTGCGGTAGTCGCTAGTTTAGTGTTCACATTGAAGAACCTTTTTGCAAATCCAGCTGGTCTTAAGAAAACCTTATTTGTGTTAGGTGGATTTATCTTGGTTGTTTTGATTTCCTATGTTTTGGCAAGTGGAACGGATATTTCCGATGACTATATGGCCATGTCGGATGAGAGCACAGTGAAGAAAATAGGAATGGGACTTAATGTATTCTTTATTCTTACAATCGTGGCTATTCTGGCAATTATTTTGCCAGGAATTAAAAGAATGTTCAGTAAATAAAAATAAACTATGGCTAGAAGAGCAGGAGCACCAGAAGTAAATGCTGGATCTATGGCGGACATAGCTTTCTTACTATTAATCTTTTTCTTGGTTACAACGACCATCGAGACAGATGCTGGTTTGGATCGTATGTTGCCACCGATGGAGCCGCCAGAGAATGTGGAAGATGTTGTTATTAAACAAAAGAACATCTTTCAGGTGAATATCAATAAGAATGGCCAATTGTTGGCCGACGAGGAATTGACTGACCTAAAGAGTTTAAGGGCAAAAGCAATGGCCTTTTTGGATAATGGCGGTGATGGATCTTGCAACTATTGCAAGGGCAAAAAGAATTCTGAATCTTCCGATAATCCAACCAAGGCGATTATTTCCTTGAAGAATGATAGGGAAACCAAATACGGGACCTATATCACGGTTCAGAATGAATTGGTAGGTGCTTATAACGATTTGCGGAATAGGGAGGCACAACGTCTATATGGCAGAAAATTTACTGACATGGAAGCGGAGTATCTTAACCCTGAAACAGCACAAAATGTTAAGGACGACCTAAAGGAAAAGGTAAAGAAGATACAGGATTTGTTTCCACAGAAACTATCAGAAGCTGAAACCTCAACCGCGAATTAATAATATCTAAAGAGAAGTTATGTCTAAATTTAGTAAGAAAAAAAGTGGAGAACTACCACCAGTGTCTACGGCATCGTTACCCGATATCGTGTTTATGCTGTTGTTCTTTTTCATGACGGTTACGGTTATGAAAGATAGTTCACTAAAGGTAGAGAACGTACTTCCTAACGCTAATGAGGTTAAGAAGTTGGAGAAAAAGGATCGTGTGATTTATATCTATGTTGGTAAACCAACCCAAGAATTCCAAAAGGTCTTTGGTTCTGAACCAAAGATTCAATTGAATGATAAATTCGCAAATCCTTCTGAAGTTGGTGATTATATTTTGGCAGAGAGGGCCAAAAAGTCCCAAGAATTGCAAAACGTTTTGACTACAGCTTTAAAAGTGGATAAGAATGCCAATATGGGATTGATATCCGATATAAAGCAAGAGTTAAGAAAAGTGAACGCCCTTAAGGTGAATTACACCACTTATGAAGGCGATGCTTTTAGGAACTTGCAGTAATACAATATTTCAAACTTAAAAAACGTCCTGGCCATACCGTCAGGACGTTTTTTATTTCATTATTTTTACTTTTAGGTAAAAGGTTTATTTCAGGGTGTTTTCTTAGTAACCGATTAATCGCTTCCGGGTTTTTATTTGACTATTAATTAGTTCCCCAAAATGGTATTTGATTGGTGTAAGTACATTTTATGAAACCTTTTTACAGTCTAACTTAATTATATTGGTAATGAAACAATTGATTCTTGGATTGCTTTTATGCTGTGCAATGGGATTGTATGCCCAAGACAACCAGGAAATCGAAACCTTGGATTCTAGGTATCTTGAAGATCAATTTTATTTGGGCATTACCTATAATTTTTTTCGGGACAAACCTGATGACTTTACCCAAAGAAACCTTTCTTATGGTTTGCAGGGGGGTATTATAAAGGATATTCCTGTCAATTCCAGCAGAACCTTTGCTATCGGTATTGGACTAGGGTATGCCGTAAATTCATATTATTCCAATCTTTGGGCATTTAAATCTTCGGAAGGAATAGATTATAGCCTAATAATTGATGATGAAATTGTTATAGACGATGAAACCATTCAAGTGGATCGAAACAAGTTGGAAACCCACGTACTTGAATTGCCTCTTGAGCTAAGATGGAGAAATTCCACGCTTGAGGAATATAAATTTACCAGGATCTATGCGGGTATGAAGTTGGGTTATATTTTTGCTGCCCGCTCTAAATTGGTTACTGATGCGGATAAAACTTCTTTCGCTAATCCGGATATTGCAAAGTTCCAATATGGGATTATGCTTAACATTGGATACAATACGTTCAATGCACATATATATTACTCCCTCAGTAATCTTTTTGAGGATGGCCCTATGATAGGCTCGGAGTCCATTAATTTAAAGCCGTTACGCATTGGCTTTATTTTCTATATTCTGTAATTAGGTCCATTGGGTTATTTGGTTGTCAAGCATGTTTTTGGTGTGTTCTTTGCAACCAAGAGGATTTCTTATGAATAATGTTCTCCCTATAGGTTTGTGGAATACCCTGATTAAATATAAGTTCCGTTAATAGAATCCATTTCGATTGGATTATTACGGTATTCGGATATAGTGATAGGTTTAGGTATTCAAAATGGTCTAATATGGGATATTGCCTTTTAATCCATGGAAGGAATAGGTCAGGGGTAGGGGAAGTGAATACGATCTATATGGGATCAAGAACAATTTCTGGGTATTTGGATATTTATGCAAATAATCGAGTTAACCTAAATAGGAAATATTCTGTATTTCTAACGCCTCTGAACGGAATCCTAAAAAAGGAACGGCCTATTTTCGATTTCGTTTTAAATCAAGTGGTTTCCGCATTGGGCGGAGGAAGCCGTCCATAGAGCATTTCACTTTAGTGAAAGCGGCCTGGACGGTGTGGCCGCGGGTTTCACTTGCTTTCCTCAATATGGGTCTCAGCAAAATGGCCAGGCTGCAGCTGGCTCCTCTAAACCAAGGTATGCGATACCTTGGTTTTTCGGCCCTGTTTCTTTTTTATTCATCGGCATGTCTATTGTTTTTTAGCGGTATTCATGAATGCTATGCATTTGAGGCAATGCAAAAAAGAACAGAACACGAACTTCGGGATTGGTTATACTTTCTTTTTCTAATTAGCACCCAACTTTTGGGATTGACCCTCTATATGGTCAAATGTATGGCAAGAATAAAATACAAGCGTTCTAACGCTGGGAAATCCATTAGGGGGCACTATGTCATGTGATTGTGAAAACGAACTGATTGACCCCTGTAAATTGGACCAGGATAAATGGATAGGGGTTTGAAAACAACACCACAACAGAGTAGCCATACTGTATGGGGTGTTGATATATGTTTGTTGGCCAAGATGTATATAGAAAGTGGGAATACCATTCCGGTAACTTTATTGAATCATATGGGGCATTAAGGAATGTATCCCAATGGTGTCTGGAGGCGATAACCCGGAGTAGGTCATTGCTTAAAAAAACCAAGATGCGGTTGAAAATTGCCAATAGTGGGTGTATGTGGCTTTTGTAGAGTCTTACAGCCAGTATTTAACCGTCAGTAATTGTGAAATTAGGCCTAGGCAAAGTCCGATCAACAATTCAATTTTGTTATGTGCTTTAAAATATAATCTAGAGGTAGCTACCAGGCCAATGGCTAGAATGAAAAAGCTTATCGCAATGGTGATGTTGATTTCAAAATGAATGCTAAGATTTATCAAGAACATCAACAAACTACCCATTCCCAATAGATGCATGCTGCTTTTAATTTTAAAAAACAAAAGAACCATAGTGGCGAAGGTGGCACCTACAAGACCCACAAAAAAGAAATACAGCTCAATGACATAATTATTGGGGATAACCTTGAGTACGATCATGAGTAAAAGTACCAGGTTTATGAATAAAGGGTATTTGCGCTCTTTGACAGTGGGCAACTGGACTGAGTGTACGTAGCCTATATTCTTTAATATAAGGAAGGTGATAATGGGTATGATGACAGTTAAGATGAAAATGGGTAATATATTGCCACTTTGTAGTTCTAAGGGACTGTATTTTGGGGTGATCAGGAAATAGGCAAAGGTCCCGGAAATGGGTATAAAAAGTGGGTGGAAAATATAGGAAATTGCCTTTTGAAAATTCCTCATTAGATCTGTTTACGCAATCTTGCCACGGGTATGCCCAATTGTTCGCGATATTTGGCTACCGTTCTACGTGCTATGGGATAACCTTTTTCTTTTAATATTGCCGCCAGTTTGTCATCGGTGAGTGGCTTTTTCTTTGCCTCTTCGGCTATTACCGTTTCCAGTATTTTTTTGATTTCCTTGGTCGAAACGTCCTCGCCTTGTTCATTTTTCATCGACTCCGAGAAATACTCCTTGATTAATTTGGTGCCATAGGGGGTATCAACATATTTGCTATTGGCGACCCTTGAAACCGTAGAAACGTCCATCTGGATTTCGTCGGCGATATCTTTAAGGATCATTGGCCTTAAATTGCGTTCATCCCCGGTCAGGAAATATTCTTTTTGATATTCCATGATGGCACTCATCGTTATCAACAACGTTTGTTGTCTTTGCTTTATGGCATCTATAAACCATTTCGCCGAATCTAACTTCTGTTTAATGAACATAACCGTGTCCTTTTGGGATTTAGACTTCTCCTTGGAGTCCTTAAAGCCCTTGAGCATGTTGTTATATTCTTTGGAAACATGCATTTCCGGTGCATTCCGGCCATTTAAGGTCAGTTCCAATTCGCCTTCGACGATTCTGATCGAGAAGTCAGGGACTACGTGTTCAACAATGCGATTGTTCCCGGCATAGGAACCACCCGGCTTGGGGTTTAGTTTTTCAATTTCCGAAATTGCGCCTTTTAGCTCGTCTTCGGTAATAGAATGCTTTTGAATTAATTTTTTGTAGTGTTTTTTGGTAAATTGGTCAAATGATTTTTCCAATATTAAAATAGCCCTTTCAATATGGGCATTGGGTTCCTTTCTTTTTAATTGGATAATCAGACTCTCTTCCAAAGAGCGTGCCGCCACTCCGGGTGGATCGAGGGCCTGAACCACCTTCAACACAGATTCAATGGTTTTTTCGTCAGTATAAATATTTTGGGTAAAAGCCAGATCATCCATAATGTCGGCCAAGGGTCTCCTTATATAACCGCTTTCATCCACACTACCTACCAAAAATTCGGCAATACTCCATTCTTCATCATTAAGATAAACGGTATTCAGTTGGTTCAACAGGTATTGGTTGAAAGAGGTGCCTGCCGCATATGGCACGCTCTTCTCGTCATCATCGGCACTATAATTATTAGCCTTTGTACGATAATCAGGAATCTCATCGTCACTGAGGTACTCATCGATATTTATATCCTCCGTATTGATACTGTCGCCATCTGGCTCGTCATCATATAGGTCATCGTATTCATCATCAATACTGTCATTTTCCTCTTTGCCACCTTCCAAAGCCGGATTTTCTTCCAATTCCTGTTTCAGGCGTTGTTCAAATGCCTGTGTAGGAAGTTGTATCAGCTTCATCAACTGAATCTGCTGGGGCGATAGCTTTTGCGATAATTTAAACTGTAAGTGTTGTTTGAGCATTGATATTGATTGTTGCCTTATAAAGTTAGCAATTTCAGATTAGAACTCCGCATTCTGTGGCGTTCTTGGGAAAGGAATTACATCCCTGATATTTCCCATGCCAGTTGCGAATAGCACTAAACGTTCAAAGCCCAGGCCAAATCCGCTATGTACTGCAGAACCAAATTTCCTCAAATCGAGATACCACCATAGTTCCTTTTCATCAATACCAAGCGCTGCAATTTTATCCTTGAGTACATCCAAACGTTCCTCTCTTTGGGAGCCTCCCACAATTTCGCCGATTCCTGGAAATAGGATGTCCATGGCCCTAACTGTTTTTCCATCCTCATTAAGTCGCATGTAGAATGCCTTGATATTCGCTGGGTAATCAAAGAGTATTACGGGGCATTTAAAGTGTTTTTCAACAAGATAGCGTTCGTGTTCGCTCTGAAGGTCAGCACCCCACTCATCGATGGTGTATTGGAATTTTTTCTTTTTATTGGGCTTGCTGTTTCTTAAGATGTCTATGGCCTCAGTATAGGAAACCCTTTTAAAATTATTCTCGCAAATAAATTTCAATTTCTCGATCAACGCCATTTCGCTGCGCTCTGCCTGAGGTTTCGATTTTTCCTCATCCAGCAACCTCTTTTCCAAAAATTGCAAATCATCATTACAATTCTCAAGAACATACTTGATCACATATTTGATGAAGTCTTCTGCCAAATCCATATTGGCATCCAAATCATAAAAGGCCATTTCGGGTTCGATCATCCAAAATTCGGCCAAATGTCTGGAAGTGTTCGAGTTTTCAGCCCTGAAGGTAGGGCCAAAGGTATATACCTTACCCAATGCCATGGCATAGGTCTCGGCTTCCAATTGTCCCGAAACAGTTAAGTTGGTTTCCTTGCCAAAGAAGTCTTCCTTGTAATTTACCTCACCCTCCTCATTTAAAGGGGGATTTTTGCTGTCCAATGTGGTTACCTTGAACATTTCACCCGCACCTTCGGCGTCGGAGCCCGTGATGATCGGCGCATGGAAATAATAGAAATCATTCTGTCTAAAATATTGGTGTATGGCAAAGGACAATGCTGAACGTACACGCATTACCGCAGAAAAGGTATTGGTCCGTATGCGTAAATGGGCCTTTTCCCTTAGGAATTCCAAAGAGTGTTTTTTCGGCTGAATAGGATAGGTTTCCGGATCGGCATCGCCATGGACGAATATGTCGCTTACTTGAATTTCAACATTCTGGCCCCTACCTTGACTTTCGACCAATGTGCCACTTATCTTCAAAGCGGAACCGGTATTTATTTTTTTTAAAACGCCATCCTCTAATTTTTCAAAGTCAACAACGCATTGGATGTTGTTTATTGTTGATCCATCATTGAGGGCGATAAACCTATTGCTTCTAAAGGTTCTGACCCAGCCATTTACCGTCACTTCCTGAAGCTTTGGAGCCATAGAAAGCAGTTCTTTTACATTTGGAGATTTCATTTTAAGTCAAATAAAAATTAAAAGTTCAAATATAGCCTTTTGCACAAAAAGAAGCGAGTTCTAAAATGTATAAAAAACCGAGTTAAGAGTATTATTGTAAGGGATTCCTTGTTTTAGGGATTCACTTTGGGGTCGATGACTGGTAAATACATCAAGGCGTAGCTTGTTTATGGGGCAGAAGGGGAATTCATTTACCGAAGACCCATGGAAAGTTTTGTTCCGATTACGGCTATTCCTTGGTGTTGTCTTCTTCTATGGGAAGAATGTCTATCTGTGGCTTCTTTAAGACTTGCTTATTCGCTATACTTCGTTCTAAGGAGAGTAATAGCGAGGGAAGCAGGATTAAGTTGGCCATCATCGCGAATAGAAGGGTGGCCGAAACCAATGCTCCCAAGGCTACAGTGCCTCCAAAGTTGGAGATGACAAAAACAGAAAACCCAAAAAAGAGGACAATTGACGTATAGAACATACTGACCCCGGTTTCCCGTAAGGCGGCATAGACCGATTTTTTAATTTGCCATTGGTGTGTTGCCAGTTCCTGGCGGTATTTGGCAAGAAAGTGTATGGTGTCATCGACCGATATCCCAAAGGCAATGCTAAATACCAAAATGGTGGAAGGTTTTATGGGTACCCCGACAAATCCCATGACTCCCGCCGTAATTACAAGGGGCAATAGATTGGGAATCAATGATATGACAATCATTTTAAAGGATCGGAAAAGAAAAGCCATGAACAAGGCGATGAGGAAGATGGCAAAGGCCAAGGAAAGTACCAGGTTCTTAACCAGGTATTTAGTGCCTTTCAAAAACAACAAAGCGCTTCCCGTCAAATAAACAGTGTACCTTTCAGCAGGGAATATCTTGGCGACATTCTCCAATAACCGGGCTTCGATATCTTCCATGCGCTCGGTTTTCACATCCTTCATAAACGTCGTTATCCTTGCTGTTTGCCCCGTACTGTCCACAAAACTTTTCAATAAATTGCCGTCGTTCGAAGACTTTCGGGCCACATCCATTATAAAACTGTTTTCCTGGGTTGTGGGAAGTTGGTAGTACTTGGGAATGCCGTTGTAAAAAGCTTGTTTCGAATATTTGACCAAATTCACGACTGAAATCGGCTTCGATAACTCGGGGATCTCATCGATCACAGTGCTGAGTTGATCCATTCTTTTGAGTGTGGCGGGCTTAAGTACCCCTTTTGGCCTTTTGGTGTCCACAACAATTTCAACAGGCATGATACCGTCGAATTCTTTTTCAAAAAAACGGATGTCCTTGAAAAATTGCGCCTTCTTTGGCATGTCTTCGATAGGGCTACCCGAAATTTCTATTTGATAGATGCCTATAATACTCACGACCAACAGGACAATGGATGTGATGTATACGGTAATGCGTTTTTCACGTACGATGTGCTCCATGCGATTCACAAAAGCATCAATCCATTTTTTGTTAAGGTGTTTTAAGTGCTTTGTTTTGGGCAAAGGCATAAAACTATAGACAATAGGTATGATAAGAAGTGACAAAACGAATATACCAAGAATATTGATGGAGGCTACAATACCGAATTCTTTCAACAATTTACTGTCGGTTATAATGAAGGTTGCAAAACCAGAGGCTGTGGTAATGTTCGTCATCAAAGTGGCATTCCCTATTTTAGAGATTACCCGTTGTAGGGAGAGTGCCTGATTCCCGTGTTTTTTGACTTCTTGTTGGTATTTGTTGATCAGGAAAATACAGTTGGGGATTCCTATTACAATGATCAATGGGGGAATCAATGCCGTCAATACGGTTATTTCATACTGTAATAAACCTAAAATACCAAAGGCCCACATCACTCCAATGATTACAACGAACATTGAAATAAGGGTGGCGCGGAAACTCCTAAAAAAGAAAAAGAATATCAACGAAGTTACGCCAAGGGCAGCAAGAATGAACTTGCCAATTTCGTCGATAATGTTCTGTGAATTCATTGTCCTGATATAGGGCATACCCGATACCCTTACGTCCAAACCGGTTTCTTCCTCGAAATTGTCAATGAGATGGGTGAGGTCTTCCAGGATGAAATCCTTTCTCACCGAAGTATTTACAATATCCTTGTCCAAATACATGACGGTTCGAATAGTCCTACTCTCTTTATTGAACAATAAATTGTCATAAAAAGGGAGGTCGTTAAAAAGATGGTTTATTAGGGTATCAACATCCTTTTGTGTCTTTATTTCGGTTTTTATGAGGGGTTCAAAGATGAATTTTTGATTTTCCTGGTCTTTGACAAGCTCTTGAAGGTTATCTGTGGAAAGTACAAAATCAACCTCAGGGAATGCCCCCAGTTGTTTGCTCAATTTATTCCATCGATTGAAATTCTTTGGGGTATAAAGGGCACTATCCTTAACGGCAAATACCACGGCATTGCCCTCTTCGCCAAATTGACGTAAAAATTTATTGTATTCGATATTTACCGGATGATCATCAGGTAATAGATTGGCTTGGGAATTACTGAAGCGCATATTTCCCCACTGCATGGCCAAAAAGAAAGTCAGGGCGGCGACCAAAAACAGAATTAAAATACGATTCCTTAAAATAATCCGGGCGATCCGTGCCCAAAAGCCTTGTGTTAATTTAGCTACCATCTGGGATTTTTACGAGCGCAAAGGTAAAGAATGCTTGGTTGTCTTCCTAAATTGGAGCTATGAAATAAAATTTCAAGGTAACGTTTACTAAAAAGGCGACCCACGGGTCGCCTTTTCTGTGATTCCAATACTAAATAACAGTCTTATACTTTCATTATTTCCTCCTCCTTTACGGATAGGAAAGCATCGATTTTTTTAATGTATTTGTCGGTTAAGGCTTGAATATCCGCTTCTGCATTTTTCTGAAGGTCTTCGGAGACGTCATCCAGATCGCGTATTTCCTTATTGGCGTCTTGCCTGGCATTTCGTACGCCAACTTTTGCGTGTTCACCTGCTGCTTTAGCCTGTTTAGCTAATTGGATCCTGCGCTCTTCGGTCAATGGAGGCACATTGATGATGACCATATCGCCATTGTTCATGGGGTTGAACCCAAGATTGGCATTCATGATGGCTTTTTCTATTTCATGAAGCATGGCCTTTTCCCAAGGTTGTACAGATAGTGTTCTGCCGTCTGGGGTATTTATGTTGGCTACCTGCGATAATGGGGTTTGCGATCCGTAATAATCTACCATTACGGAAGATAGCATTGAAGGGTTTGCTTTACCGGCACGGATTTTAATAAACTCTTTTTGAAGATGAATGATGGCTGCATCCATGCTTTCTTTTGCAGTATCTAAAATAAATGTAATTTCTTCGTTCATAATCTTTAATTTAATAATCAAATTAGCACAAAGTGTTCCAAACTATAAATTTACTTTTGTGCCTACATTTTCACCATCGAGTACCCTTAGAAGGTTCCCTTTTTTATTCATATCGAAAACGATGATAGGGAGTTCGTTTTCCTGACTTAAAGTAAATGCGGTCGTATCCATAACTTTCAATCCTTTACTGAGTACCTCATTAAAGGATATGGTGTCGAATTTGGTGGCGTCTTTGTTTTTTTCAGGATCGGAAGTATATATGCCATCAACCCTTGTCCCTTTTAGGATTACATCCGCCTCTATTTCAATAGCCCTTAATACTGCAGCGGAATCTGTTGTAAAATATGGGTTTCCGGTTCCTCCACCAAAAATCACTACCCTGCCTTTTTCCAAATGTCTCATGGCTCGTCTGCGAATAAAAGGTTCAGCCACCTCATTGATTTTTATGGCTGATTGTAGGCGGGTTTCCACCCCTGCGATTTCAAGTGCGCTTTGAAGTGCCAAGCCATTGATCACGGTTGCGAGCATACCCATGTGGTCTCCTTGAACGCGGTCCATGCCATTACTGGCGCCGGCCAATCCCCGAAAGATATTGCCACCGCCGATAACTACGGCTACTTGCATGCCTTTTTCGACCACTTCCTTTATTTCCGCAGCATATTCAGCAAGTCTCTTTGGGTCGATACCATATTGTTTCTCGCCCATTAAGGCTTCGCCGCTTAGTTTTAAAAGTATTCTTTTGTATTGCATGCCTAGTGTATATTTTTAACAAAAATAGTCAAAAAAACTTATCGTGCGTTGCCATTTTTACATGCATACGGGGATAGGTTTGTTTCTTTGGGATTTGGCAAAAAAAAACCACCATACGAATATATGGTGGTTTATTGTTTTTGGAAAGCCTTGTTTAGCCCAAAGCAACCCTTTTAAATCCTGTGACAATTAAATTAGCGTCTACTGATTTTACGTATTCGGCAACACTTTGTTTGCTGTCTTTGATGAAAGCTTGGTTCACCAAGGTGTTGTCTTTAAAGAATCGTTTAAGTTTTCCTTTGGCGATGTTGTCCAACATAGCTTCTGGTTTACCTTCTTGACGCAATAGGTCTTTTGCAATTTCGATTTCCTTGTCAATTACAGTTTGGTCAACACCATCTTCATTCAGGGCAACCGGGTTCATTGCTGCGGCTTGCATCGCTACATCCTTTGCAACAACATCAGCACCATCTACAACAGCGGAAAGACCCGATAAGGTAGCGATTTTGTTACCAGCATGAATATAGGATCCAACGAAAGCTGCGCTTAATTTGGCGAAACCTCCAATTTCAATTTTCTCACCGATAACACCAGTTTGTTCAGTAAGTTTATCCTGAACACTCATACCGTTGAAATCTGCAGCAAGAAAATCTTCTTTAGTGTCGCAATCCAAGGCCAAAGTGGCCAAGTCGTTTGCCAAGCTTACGAAACTTTCGTTTTTCGCAACGAAATCTGTTTCACAGTTCAATGAAATAATAACACCGGTAGTGTTATCTGCATTTACCTTAGCTATGGCAGCTCCTTCAGAGGATTCCCTGTCGGCTCTTTTAGCAGCAACTTTCTGACCTTTTTTACGAAGGGTTTCAATTGCTTTTTCAAAATCCCCTTCAGATTCAACCAATGCATTTTTGCAGTCCATCATCCCTGCTCCAGTGGTCTTTCTTAATTTATTTACTTCTGCGGCGGTAATTTTAGCCATCTTATTTGTTATTTAATTCTGTCATAGGTTTATGACAATGTTGTTATTTGTTTTAATGTCTTCTTAACGAAAAACTATTCAACACCACCTTTGGTGTTGTCTTGCCATTCTTTAAGTTCGTCCCATTTGCCATCAGCAGCCATTTTGGCTTGTTTAGGCCATGACGTTGGGTCTAAGTGTGCCATTCTAGAACTTGCTTCTGTCAAGATTTCCTTGATGTTATCGGCGTTGGCCTCTGCTAATTGCGCATAGGTTTTAATACCTGACTTAACAATGGCTTCGGCGGCTTTAGGGCCTATTCCTTCTACTTTGGTAAGGTCGTCGGCTTCAACGGTTGTTGGTTCGGTAGCTTCCACTTTAGGGGCTTCGACTACTTTTTCCTCAGCTACTTTTTCTTCAACTACTGCAGGTGCTGGTGCAGGTGTAGGAGCTGGTGTTGATTTTTCTTCTTTTTTGGCTTTTGGCGCTTCGCTTTGTTTCTCGGCTTTACGCTCGGATAAACCTTCGGCAACAGCATCGGTAACCTGACCCATGATGATATCAATGGATTTTGATGCATCGTCATTGGAAGGAATGATATAATCGATATCCCTAGGGTCGCAATTGGTATCTACCATGGCGAAAATTGGAATATTCAATTTAAGGGCTTCCTTAACGGCGATGTGTTCTCTCATGGTGTCTACGATGAAAAGAGCACCAGGAAGACGGGTCATTTCAGAAATGGAACCTAAGTTCTTTTCTAATTTAGCCCTTAAACGATCAACTTGTAAGCGTTCTTTTTTGGAAAGTGTGTTGAAGGTGCCATCTTTCTTCATTCTGTCAATGGAGGCCATTTTCTTAACGGCTTTACGAATGGTTACAAAGTTGGTCAACATTCCTCCAGGCCATCTTTCAGTAATGTAAGGCATGTTTACCTTGGCTACTTTATCTGCAACGATGTCCTTCGCTTGTTTTTTTGTGGCAACGAAAAGTATTTTTCTGCCAGATGCAGCAATTTTTTTAAGGGCCTCGTTGGCCTCATCCAATTTTGCTACTGTTTTGTAAAGGTTGATGACGTGGATTCCGTTACGCTCCATGTAGATGTAGGGCGCCATGTTAGGATTCCATTTTCTTGTTAGGTGGCCAAAATGCACACCTGCTTCCAATAATTCTTTTACTTCGACTTTCGCCATTTTAAATTTAGTTTACGTTCTTTTGAATTAGCAATGTTGGAGTGGTATTGCGAAATAACGCAAAGCCTCCAGCATTTAGATGCTAAACTAATTTACCCGGGAACGATATGGTTTTTATATCGTAAACTCCCATTAGAAATGGGAATCGGGATTTTTTAATTGACCCAAAAGAGGGACTTTCAATGAACAAGTTAGAAAATATAATAAAGGTGCCCTTCGAAAAGAGCACCTGAAAAATTTGATATTAACGTTTGGAGAATTGGAACTTCTTACGGGCTTTCTTTTGACCGAATTTCTTACGTTCAACCATTCTTGGGTCCCTGGTCAATAGTCCTTCAGGTTTAAGGGCAATCCTGTTTTCCTCATCAATTTCACATAAAGCTCTTGAAAGTGCTAAACGGATGGCTTCTGCCTGTCCAGTTATACCACCACCATAAACATTAACCTTGACATCGTAGTTGTCCTCCGTGTTGGTCAATGCAAATGCTTGCTTCACTTTATATTGAAGGGTCGCTGTAGGGAAATAGTTGGTCACATCCCTGTTGTTAACCGTTATATCTCCTTTACCTTCTGAAAGATAAACTCGGGCAACGGCCGTTTTTCTTCTCCCTATTTTGTGAATTACTTCCATTATTTAAGGTCGTTTAAATTTATTACAGTTGGTTTTTGGGCTACTTGATCGTGGTTTGCACCTACATAAACCTTAAGGTTTCTGAAAAGATCTGCACCTAACCTATTTTTAGGAAGCATTCCTTTGATTGCTTTTTCAACGATTCTTCCGGGATTTTTCTCCAACATCTGTTTCACACTTGTAGTGCGTTGGCCTCCTGGGTAACCTGTGTAGCGACTGTACGTTTTGCTGTCCCATTTATTTCCCGTTAGGGTAATTTTT
Source organism: Maribacter aquimaris (assembly GCF_014596745.1). GTDB lineage: Bacteria > Bacteroidota > Bacteroidia > Flavobacteriales > Flavobacteriaceae > Maribacter_A > Maribacter_A aquimaris. Next base: position 99,359 of record NZ_JABTCF010000006.1, on the reverse strand, counting down.
TCAGCATTGATGATAACAACGTTGTCTCCACAATCAACATGGGGAGTGAAATTAGGTTTATGTTTGCCTCTAAGTAATTTGGCAACTTTAGAAGCTAGACGTCCTAATGTCTCTCCTTCAGCATCAACCAATAACCACTGTTTATTAACAGTAGCTCTATTGGCAGAAATAGTCTTGTAGCTTAATGTGTCCACACTAATATTTTTATTGATTAAATACTTCAATCCCTATAAACGGGGTGCAAATGTACAATTAATATGCAGAAATACAAATGCAAATGCAAAAATCGTAATATTTTTTCGATTTAAAAAAGAGTTTGTCAAGTACTTCTTTTTTTTCTGTTACTGGATAGGCGAAAACCCCCTGGATATTATCGTAAAAAGGGTGATTACAGGCTGAACTGTAACTTTTCCTTTTTGCGATCGTCTTTAGGACAACATCAATCAATTAATAATCATTAGATGAAGACCAGCCTTCTATTGTTTTGTTCAATTTTTATTGTACAAACAACTTCACTTGCCCAGGATTCGACAGTCGTCATACCGAAAAGGATTTATACTACGAAAGCTTTAAATGATGTAAAACCGCCACTGATCGATGGGAAGTTGAATGATGAATCATGGAATAATGTAGCTTGGGAAGATGGTTTCATTGAGTCGCGGCCCGATGAGAATACGGCCCCGAGCAATCAGACCCGATTTAAGATTACGTATGATCAAAAGTTTGTATATGTTGGTATACAATGTTTGGATACTGAACCGGAAAAAATTGTCAAACGTCTTTCACGTCGTGATGGTTTCGATGGGGATTGGGTCGGTATTTTTATCGACAGTTATTATGATAAACGGACTGCCTTTGGTTTTATTGTTTCTGCCGCTGGGGTAAAAGGGGACGTTTTTGAATCGAATAACGGGGGGAACGAGGATGATAGTTGGAATCCGATTTGGTATACCAAAACCAGTGTTGATGGAGATGGTTGGAATGCGGAAATGAAGATTCCGTTAAGTCAGTTAAAATTCGGGAAGTCCAAGGAACAGGTTTGGGGTTTTGAGGTGATGCGAAGGCATTTTAGGGAGGAGGAACGTTCCGTGTGGCAGCGCCTACCACCTGATACGGGTGGTTTTGTGAGTGAGTTTGGTGAGTTGCATGGTTTAATGGATTTGGAACCCCAAAAGCAATTGGAAATACAGCCGTACACGGTAGGTAGTTTAAAAACGTATGAGGCTGAGGAAGGTAACCCCTTTCTTGATGGAAACGATGGTCATTTGGCTGTTGGCCTTGATGCGAAAATCGGAATCACCAATGATTTGACTATGGACTTGACCATTAATCCTGATTTTGGCCAGGTAGAGGCAGATCCTTCTGCCATAACCTTGGACGGTTTTCAGATTTTCTTTGAGGAACAACGCCCGTTCTTTGTGGAGAACAAGAACATTTTTGACTATAGTGTGTCTTCTTCCCAAGCCGGAAATACCTTTGGTTCGGACAACGTTTTCTATTCGCGCCGTATCGGACGTAGTCCCCAAGGAAACCCTGAGGTGTCTGACAATGAATTTGTTGATCAACCCGAGAACACCAATATTTTGGGGGCTGTCAAATTTAGTGGCAAGACAAAAAATGGATGGTCTATTGGTGTTTTAGAGAGTGTTACGGCAAGAAAACAAGCGACGATAGATGACAAAGGGGTCCGTAGAAAAGAGGTAGTTGAACCCTTGACCAATTATTTTGTAGGTCGTTTGCAAAAAGACTTCAACAATCGTAACAGTTATATTGGTGGCATATTCACGGCAACCAATAGGGAACGATTGACATCCGGTCTTGATTTTTTACATAAGTCGGCATTCACGGGCGGTTTTGATTTTAAGCATCAATGGAATGATCGTGATTGGTATGTTGGGGGTGATGTTATTTGGAGTCATGTACAGGGTAGTGCCCAGGCAATCCAAAACACCCAGGAATCCATCGCACATTTATTTCAGAGGATTGGTGCAGGCCATGTTGGGTTAGATTCCACTAGAACCTCACTATCGGGAACAGGAGGGAACCTACAACTTGGAAAAATCGGGAATGGACATTGGAAATTTGAGACCGGGGCGACATGGCGTTCACCGGAACTCGAGTTGAATGATATAGGGTTTCAAAGACGTTCCGATGATATTCGACATTATACCTGGGTAGGCTATCAGACCTTGAAGCCGGACAATACCTTTCGGAAGGTGGGTGTCAATTATAATCATTGGAGTGTTTGGGATTTTGGAGGAAATTTTAACAGCCTAATGTTCAATACCAATTCATGGCAAAATTGGAAAAACAATTGGTATAGCAATCTTGGGTTCAATTATGAACCCATTTCCTACTCGAATTTTGCCTTACGTGGTGGACCCCGACTTAGGGAATCCCCCCAATTATCCTTTTGGAATGGTATTGAAATGGATGGGCGAAAAAAATTGAGATTTGATTTTTTTCATAATGGAAATAAAGCTGCCGACAATTCCTTTAGTTCCTACTACGCGGAATTCGGTATCGTTTATCAACCCTTTAATTCGTTGCGGATTTCCGCATCGCCTGAATATGGCATCAATAAAAACAAATTACAGTACATCGATAATTTGGATGTGAAGGGTCAAACCCGATATTTAAATGGTACGGTGGATCAAAGGACCTTGAGCATGTCATTCCGTCTTAATTACACCATAAACCCAAATCTTACCATTCAGTATTGGGGGCAACCCTTTATCTCTCGCGGAAGATATAGCGATTTCAAGGAAGTGACCGATCCTTTGGCCAAGAATTTCGAAAATCGTATTTCCCCGTTTTTGGAGAATCAGATCACACTCTCCGATAATGAATACGCGGTTGATGATGATTTGGATGGTGTTTCCGATTTTAGTTTTGATAACCCTGATTTCTCTTTTGTACAGTTCCGTTCCAACTTGGTACTTCGTTGGGAATACACCCCTGGGTCGGAAATTTTCCTGGTCTGGTCGCAGGATTTATCACAAACGGGAAATCCGCGGGAAATGCTTTTTCAGGACCTACAGGATAATGTTTTCAATAACGAGAAACCACAGAATATCTTCTTGATAAAGGCTACTTATCGTTTTATTTTATAGGGTGTATTGGCAAGAAGTATAATAGAACATCTATTTTTGCGTTTAGGGTTTGTTGAAAATCAATTCGAAATAAGAGATGAAACATTATAAATTTTTCTTTGTATTACTTGTGTTTACGGCCTTATCCTGTTCTTCGGATAAGGAGGATGATGTGCTGGATGCCACTTCGATCGTTGGGACTTGGGATGCCACGGGATTAATGATAGATAGCGAAACAGCAAGCGATGATGCAAAAAATGCAAGGGATATACTTGACTTTTTAACAGCAAAGGATTGTTACATTCTGGCTTTTACATTTAAGAGCGATTTGACTGTTACAGCGCATAATTCTTCGAACTATCTCGAGATCAATGTAAATTCAACCGGGACCGGATTGGATATTCCCTGTCCTACTGAAAGTGATGTTGAAACGAGTACCTATACGTTTGATGGAGCTGTGTTGACAATCGTCGATAGCGAAGGGGAAACGGTCAATGTAGATGTGGAAATCGATGGGGATACCATGATTATCGATGCTTCCGATCTTGATATTCCCAATTTCAATGAAGGTGGTGAATTGATTTTTGCGAGAAGGTAAAGTAGGATATTTGAAGATGAAAAAGAGTCCCGATTATCAGTCAGGGCTTTTTATTTCTTATAAAATTTTGTCTGTACTTTTTGCTCTTGGGAAATAATGGTTACCATATAGATACCTGCATTTAATGATGCAACGGGAATGTTCAAGGCATTGGTCTTTATTTGCCACTGATACTTTAAAAGGGTGTTTCCGTAGATGTCAGAAATAACAATATCGGCCCTAACGCTGTTTTTTAACCCAAGAATATTGATCACATTGGTTGCCGGGTTGGGAAATACCTTTATTTTTTGAACTGTTTCGTTTTGGGAAGCTTGGTTTCCCGAAAGGGTGTTGTCTTGCGCTTGCCCGGCATAGGAGCACATTAAAACGACCATACAAATCAATACCATCCTTCCCATCTTCCTTCGGTATTTTGGATTACCTCTTTGTCAATAACGTGGAATATGGAATGTTTAGTGTTATTGTTCTGCTAATAAAAGGTTAAAAATGAAAGCGTTGGATTTTGGGGTGTTTTCTTTCATTGGGTTCATCAATGCGCCTCGAGCCAATTTTGCCCAATGCCCAAGTCAACATCCAAGGGAACAGCAAGTTTATAGGCATTTTCCATTTCCGATTTGATCATGGTCTGTAACGCTTCCAATTCGGGTTTGTATACATCAAAAACCAATTCATCATGTACCTGTAAAAGCATTTTGGATTTGTAATTGCCTTCTTCAAGTTTTCTGTGGATGTTGATCATCGCGATTTTAATGATATCCGCGGCACTCCCTTGAATCGGGGCGTTTACGGCATTCCGTTCTGCGGCTCCTCGGACAATGGCATTACTGCCATTGATGTCCTTTAAATACCTGCGTCTGCCCAAAACGGTCTGTACGTAACCATTATCGCGGGCAAAATCGATCTGTTCACTTATAAAGCTCCGTAATTTGGGATAGGTTTTGTAATAGGTTTCTATCAATTCCTTGGCTTCAGAACGGGAAAGATCGGTTTGGTTGCTTAGTCCAAATGCCGATACTCCATAGATGATCCCGAAATTCACGGTTTTGGCATTGCTACGTTGTTCTCGGGTTACTTCGGCCAACGGAACATTGAAGACTTTGGAAGCCGTGGAGGCGTGAATGTCCTCACCGTTCTTAAAAGCCTCAATCATGGTTGTCTCGTTGCTTAAGGCGGCAATAATCCGCAATTCGATCTGGGAATAATCCGCTGCCAACAGGATGTAATTTTCATCCCTTGGAACAAAGGCTTTGCGTACTTGACGCCCACGTTCCGTTCGTATGGGGATGTTCTGTAGGTTCGGGTTGTTGCTGCTCAAACGTCCCGTGGCCGCTACGGTTTGCATGTAATCGGTGTGTACCCTCCCGGTTGAAGGTTCAATCTGCTCTGGCAAGGCATCGATATAAGTGCTCTTTAATTTTGAGAGTCCGCGATAATCCAATACATTTTGAACAATCCCATGGTCCTTGGCCAAGTACGAAAGTACATCCTCAGCGGTGGAATATTGTCCGGTTTTGGTTTTTTTGGGCTTGTCGACCAACTTCAATTTATCAAAGAGTATTTCGCCCAATTGTTTGGGTGATGCGATGTTGAATTCCTGATCGGCCTCCTTGTATATTTTTTCTTGAAGATTCAGGATATCGTTGTCGAGATCCTCGGAAAGGGAGTGTAAGAATTCCTTATCCAGGGTGATACCTTCCAGTTCCATGTCCGCCAGAACGTGCAAAAGCGGTATTTCAATAGTATTGAATAGCTCTTCGGTCTTGGCATCGGCCAACTCGGGCCTAAAATGTTGTGCAAGTTGAAAGGTGATGTCGGCATCCTCAACGGCATATTCGGTTTGTTTTTCCAAAGGCACATCACGCATGCTTAATTGGTTTTTGCCTTTTTTGCCAATGAGCTCGGTTATCGAAACCGGGGTGTAATTCAAATAGGTTTCCGAGAGTATGTCCATATTGTGGCGCATATCGGGATTGATTAGGTAGTGGGCCAACATCGTGTCAAAACATTTGCCTTTGACCTGAATATTGTATTTGTGCAATACCTTGATGTCGTACTTCAGGTTTTGTCCGATTTTCTCAATGTCTTCCGCCTCGAAAAAAGGTCTTAATTGCTCAATTTGTTCTTGGGCCTCATCCCTGCTGTCCGGGAAAGGAATATAAAATCCTTTTCCTGCTTCCCAAGAAAATGCGATCCCTACCAATTCGGCTGTTAACGGGTTCAATCCTGTGGTTTCCGTATCAAAGCACACCGATGGTTGTTTCATCAGGTTCTGCATAAAGAGTTTCATGGCCATAGGACTTGTGACACTCTGGTAGACATGCGAAACATCCTTAATTGTTTTTCTGCCTGAGGTTTCCGAGGTGGTCGCAGGGGCATTGCCGTCGTTTCCAAATAGGGAAAACTGTCCGATACCGGCTTCGGATGCTGCTTTTTTTGGGGAAGATGAACCAGTTTTGGTTTCGTTTGCTTGGGGAGCGTCGGGAGCGAATATTTTTGCGAATTGATCTTTGAGCCGCCTAAATTCGAGCTCGTCAAATATTTTTTGAACCTTTTCATTGTCCGGTTCGGACATTTCATAATCCTTGGCATCGAATTGCACATCGACAGTAGTGCAAATCGTGGCCAGTTTTTTTGAAAGTATGCCGAGTTCACCATTTTCCTCGACCTTCTCTTTCATTTTGCCTTTGAGCTTGTCGGTATTGGCAAGAAGTCCTTCCAAAGAACCAAATTCATTGATGAATTTTTTGGCAGTCTTGTCCCCAACGCCAGGAAGGCCTGGGATGTTATCACTGGCATCACCCATCATACCCAGATAATCGATCACTTGTTCGGGGCGTTCAACCCCAAAACGTTTCTGTATTTCGGGGATGCCCCAAATCTCGATGCCGTTACCCATACGTGCTGGGCGGTACATAAAAATATTCTCTGAAACCAATTGGCCAAAATCCTTATCCGGGGTAACCATAAAAACCTTGTATTCCTCTTTTTCGGCCTGTTTGGCCAATGTGCCGATAATATCATCGGCTTCCCAGCCCTCTTGGACCACTACGGGAATGTGCATGGCCTTCAAGATTTCTTGGATGTATGGGACTGCGATTTTTATGGCATCGGGGGTTTCCAAACGGTTTGCTTTGTACTCAGGGAACATTTCGGTGCGTTCGGCACTGCCTCCTTTGTCAAAACAAACGGCCAAATGGTCCGGTTTTTCACGTCTGATGACATCAAAAAGGGAATTCGTGAACCCCATAATGGCAGAAGTGTCCATGCCTTTGGAATTTATTCTTGGGTTTTTTATAAGTGCATAGTACCCGCGAAATATCAAAGCGAAGGCATCCAATAAAAAAAGTCGTTTTTGTTCGGCCATTTTAGATAATTAGTTGTGCGAAGTTAAAAATACGAAGTTTCTTTTCGTACCTATTTATTTTTTAAGATTTAATGAATGAATCGGAAGGATGGTTGATATGTCCGGCTTCCGAATATTGCCGATAGGTAAACCCAGGTTGTATACAGAAACTACCGGTTTCCCCCTTTTTGTTGATGGCAATAAAGCCAATTTGAAAATCGGTATTGTCCTTGTTTTTGGCAATGATCCGTTTTACGCCTTCCTCACAAGCTTCCTGGGGCGATTTTCCTTGACGCATCAATTCTACGATCAAAAAGCTTCCCACGGTGCGTACGACCTCCTCGCCAACACCGGTCGCAGTGGCGCCACCGACCTCATTGTCGACAAAGAGTCCTGCCCCGATTATGGGCGAATCCCCAACACGGCCAGCGTATTTGTAAGCCATGCCACTTGTGGTACAGGCTCCTGAGATGTCGCCGTTCCTGTCAATGGCCAACATACCGATGGTATCGTGGTTTTCAATGTTGATGATGGGCTTGTATTGCGATGTCTTTTTCCACTCCAACCATTCCTGTTTTGATTTTTCGGTAAGTAGGTTTACTTTTTCAAAACCCTTTTCATAAGCGAATTGTTCAGCTCCTTTGCCAGCCAACATTACATGGGGTGTGTCTTCCATGACCTTTCTGGCGACGGAAACCGGGTGTGCGATATTCTGCATGCACAATACTGCGCCGCAGTTTCCATCCTTGTCCATGATACAGGAATCCAAGGTCACATTTCCGTTACGGTCAGGCCGTCCCCCAATACCTACGGTTTGGTTATTTTCATCAGCTTCCTCAATCATGACTCCCTGCTCAACGGCATCCAAGGCGCTTCCTCCGACCTTCAATACCTCCCATGCTTTTGCTGTGGCGTTTTCAAAATTCCATGTGCAAATAGCTATAGGTTTTATTTCGGTAGGGATGTCATTTGTCTTAGTTTCAATCTTTTTGATGTCTTGGCATGAAGCCAATAGCGGGGCGGAAACCAATCCGGCGGTAATCGTACTTGAATTTTTCAGGAACTTTCTTCGTTTCATCTATATGTGTTACTTAATTTTAGGGAGTTAAATATAAGAATATGTTAGTAGAAGTTTGTGCCAATTCGTTGGAATCTGCGATGAATGCTGAAAAAGCAGGAGCGGATAGGATCGAGTTGTGTTCCGAGTTGGCGGTTGGTGGAATCACACCTTCCTTTGGATTGTTGAAAAGCGTTAAGGAAAATATCGGTATTCCCGTGCATGTGCTTATTCGCCCTCGTAGTGGTGACTTCAGTTATACCGATGGTGAGTTCAATAGTATGAAGCAAGATATAGCCCTTTGTGTTGAAATGGGTTTCGACGGAATCGTATCGGGGGTTTTACATACCGATTTTAGGTTGAATGTGGAGCGTACCAAAGAATTGGTCGAATTGTCGAAAGGTTTGAAATTCACCTTTCATCGTGCCTTTGATTGGGTCTTGGATCCATTACAGACCATGAAACAATTGGAAGGTTTGGGTATCGATTACATTCTGTCTTCCGGTCAGGAAAAGTCCGCCTTGGAAGGGATAGCGTTATTGTCCCGCCTAAATGATATAGCTACCTCATGTGTGGTAATGCCGGGCGGAGGGGTAAATGCGGGTAATGTTCATAAATTCAAGGATAGTGGATTTAAGGTGGTTCATTTATCAGGAACATCCTTTGTGCCTCGATTGAAGGTTGATCCGAAGGTTTCTATGAATTCAGCCTCTTTTTTACAGGATCAAGGTGTCTTTGTTTCCAATGTGGAAGCGATTCGGAACGTATTGAAAGAAGTTAAATAAACCGTAAATGGTGTTCATGGCATCCTTAGATGAAATAACTTTGCTAAAAATAGGATTATGTTACGTTGGATAATTTTTGTAGCCCTCTATACTGCACTTGGTTTCTATGCCTTACAGGCTCTTAGGGCGGTTACTAGATACCCATGGGTCTATTTTACCTATATTGGTATTTCTTTGGTCGTATTGTTGAATTTCATCTATCAATTTGCTTGGGGTGATGATGCGGGAAGGGTTTTGAGCCGGCCCAAGAGTTATGCCTTTGGGTTTTTGTTGACCATCCTTACATTTAATGTCATTACGGTGATATTTCTTTTTTCGGAAGACCTCTTTCGTTTTTTGAGTGGCACCTACAATAAGTTTTTTGGGGGCAATAAGGAATTTACTTTTCCGGAACGCAGAAGGTTTTTGAGTATGATTGCCATGGGAATAGCCGCCTTGCCATTTGGGGCATTGCTTTACGGTATGTATCGGGGCAAGTATAATTTTCAAGTGTTGAAATACCAATTGGAATTTGACGATCTTCCCGATGCTTTCGATGGCTATCAGATTACACAGATTTCCGATATACATAGTGGTAGTTTTGACAATCGAAAAAAAATAGAATATGCCATAGACCTTATTAATAAACAAAAAAGTGATGTTATTTTGTTTACAGGTGATTTGGTGAATAATATGGCCGAGGAGATGATTCCTTGGAAAGAGACCTTTGCGCGATTGGAGGCAAAGGAAGGTAAGTTCTCTATTTTGGGGAACCATGATTACGGCGATTATGTAGATTGGGACACCCCGGAATTGAAAAGTAAGAATCTCGAGGACCTTAAAGTTATACAGCGCGAAATCGGTTTTGATCTTTTGTTGAATGAAAGCCGGTATTTGAAGAAAGGAGACGATAAGATTGCTTTGGTAGGTGTTGAGAATTGGGGTAGGGGCGGATTTAAAAAAGCCGGTGATCTTTCAAAAGCTACTGAAACCATTTCAAAAGATGACTTTAAGATTTTAATGAGCCATGACCCGTCGCATTGGGAAGATGTCGTTATTGATGATGACTATCATTACCATCTTACTTTGAGTGGTCATACCCATGGTATGCAGTTTGGGATTGAAATACCGGGTTGGGTCAAATGGAGCCCTATTAAATGGCGTTATAAGTATTGGGCGGGCATCTATAAGGAAATGGGGCAGTATATCAATGTCAATCGCGGATTTGGGTATTTGGGTTATCCAGGCAGGGTTGGAATTTGGCCTGAAATTACGGTGATTACCTTAAGAAAAAAGGCGTTAACATGATTTTAACGGCCAACTAGGAGCACAAAATAGCGGCAAAAACTGGTTTTTTAACATTTTTTCTTACATTTGATTTGTAACCGAAACAACTCTATATGTCTAAGTTTGGTGAACTGATAGATTTACATGTACCAGTATTGTTGGATTTCTATGCTGAGTGGAACGAACAATCAACCGCAATGCATCCCGTACTTAGGGATGTGGCGGCCGCCCTTGGTGATAAGGGGAAGGTCATAAAAATCGATGTGGATAAAAACAAGGAACTTTCCCAGGCACTTCGTGTAAAGGGGTTGCCTACCTTGATGATTTATAAAAAAGGGGAAATGGTCTGGCGCCAAAGTGGCGAACAGGATGCCAATACCCTAATCGGTATTCTAAACGAATACGTCTAATCTTTTTTTTTACTGGTAATCTGGCCTGTGGGTAAGGTATTCAATTGACATGGTATTTGGTCAAAATTGAAGGGTCACTTGTGTGATTTTTAATTTTGACCAAATAGCAGTTGCCAATAGGTTGTTTGGTTCTGGAATCCCAATTATTCTTCGACAGATTCAATAGTGCTCATAGTGTCAATGGCAATGGTGTCCGATACGTCAGGATTGCCTTCGTTGATCAATGGTTCCTCTGGGATTTCATCCTGATAGAAATGACTGAATTTATCGATGTATTCATTGAATATCATAGTTTCCTTTTCTGCCATTTCACGGTCATTGTTCTCGATAAGTACATCGATCAACCTTCGATAGGATTCCATGTCAGAGATGATGTCATCGATTTTCTTGTACTGCTGATCCAAGGGAGTCCCTTCGTAATATTCCAATCGTTCTTGGTATATTTTCTTTAGCGAGGAGTATATTTCATGGGCCTTGCTGGTTTCCCCGACTTTGTAATAACCATCTATGAAGGGTAAAACAAAGTGGTAGTAGCCAAAGTATTCCACGGGTATTTTCTCCATGGCCAAATCAATGATGTTCTTGGCCTTGTCAATTTTGTTTTCTTTGATCAATTGCTCCATTAAACGGGCAAGGTTGCTGCGATACGAAATACCTTGGACCCTGGTTTGTGGGTCATGGTAGATTCTAGGGTCACCTGAATTACCCCAATACCATTTGGTGACGATATCGTACATAAGTTCAGTGTCAATCCTACCCATATCAAACGAATTGCTTCGTTCGGTTTTTATAGGGACCAATTTATACGCCATTCCATCCAATTGAAGATAGTCTTTCATCCAAATGAATTCAGCATCATCGAAGCTTCCACCAGAGAAATACAAGGGTCTTTTCCAATCGTTGTTGGCGACAATGTCCAACATCATCATGCTTTTCTTGGTAATGGCACTAGGTAGGTTGATGTCGATATAGTCTACAATTTGTGCAGAGTCCTTTGCTTTTACCAAACCGCTCTCAAGTACATTCTTTTTGTTGACGGGAATTCGGATTTTCTGGGTGGGGTAGTACACCAGGTTTTGGGTGTTCTCAGGGTATTCATCTACATCAATATCCTGTTTTTCCAAGAAAAACTTGAATTTGGTCTGGGGTTTGTCACTGTCGATCCAGTCGATAAAATCCTTTATGTTCCATCGGCTTTTGGATACTTCACGATTGAATAGGGGGTCAACATTTTGGAAATACAAAACATCCCGTGAGCCCCATCTATACTTCTCGTGGGTTATTTGGGAAGGTATAGGGTCACTTGAGTAGGCTTTTCGTTTCATTTGGTCTACATACCAGTCGGTCTCGAAAAGACTTGTACAGACAATCCGTACATCAGTCCTGTAATTTTCGATCTCTTGGGCAAACCAGAGTGGAAAGGTGTCGTTATCCCCAATGGTGAATAAGATGGCACCTGCATCCTTTTGGCACGAATCCAAATAGGCCTTTGCCGAGGATTCCGCTGTAAAACGATTCGATCGATCATGGTCGTCCCAATTCTGTACGGCCATTACGGTAGGTACTGCCAATAAGCATATAAGGGTCACCGCTGGTGCCAATATCTTTGGTGAGAGCCATTTTTTAAATTCATCGAACAATCCGTAGACCCCGAGACCAATCCACAAGGCGAAGACATAGAAAGAGCCCACAAGGGAATAATCCCTTTCCCGCGGTTGGAATATGTAGGGGTTCGTGTAAAATTGTATGGCGATTCCCGTAAATAAAAAGAAAATAAACAGGACCCAAAATTGTTTGGGGTTTCTCGATACTTGAAAGAGGATTCCGATAATACCAAGGATCAGGGGTAAAAAGAAATAGGTATTCCGGGCTTTATTGTTTTTGATGTCACTGGGCAGGTTCTCCTGGCTTCCGTGAAAGACACTATCGATGATGGGAATACCCGATAGCCATTTGCCGTTTTCGTCGTAGCGACCTTGGACATCGTTGTTCTTTCCGACAAAATTCCACATAAAATAGCGCCAGTACATGTAGCCGAATTGGAATTCGAACATGTATTTTACATTGTCCCAAACTGATGGGGGTTGCACTTCGAGATATTCATCGAACCGTTTTAGGAAACTTATATATTGTTCGGCATCTATCTCCCCATTGGCATATCCGGTTTTTACTTGCTGTACGGCCTCACGAAGTTCATCGTTCGGTTTTTTCATTTTGAAATCCAAGGGACCAAAATACCGCATATAGTTCTCTGCATGTTGGCCGCTCCACATGCGGGGTAAGATTCCCTTGTGCTTTTCATTGGAGTCCTGTAATGCATTCTTGTAATGGTTTACGATAACATATTTTCCTTTTTCAAGGTCTTTTTCATATTTGGGTTTGTCATCCATTTCCTTTCCCGCAGGAGCGAAAATATCGGAGTAATATGCCCCGTAAACGGGACTGTCCACGCCAGGGTATTGTTCCCTATTGTAGTAAGCCAACAGTGATCTAGCGTCTGATGGGTTGTTTTCGTTGATCACCACATTGGCATTCGCCCTGATAGGTAAGAGTAACCAGGTGGAAAAACCAAAGAACAGGAACATGATGCACAATACAATGGTGTTGGCGTCCCGATAATTGTTTTTCCGGGTATACATTAATCCGAAATAGAATGTGGCTATAAATAGGAGTCCCATAATCAGGGAGCCTGAATTAAATGGCAACCCTATGGTGTTGACAAAATAGACCTCGGCCCATCCAAAAAGTTTAAGTACATAGGTCAATGAAAACTTATATACCAACATTAAAACGGCAACCACCGAAATATTGGCCAAAAGGAAGTTTTTTACGGTAGTGGTTTTATATTTTTTGAAATAATAAAGGAGTCCTACTGACGGTATGGCCAAAAAGCCCATAAACTGTATTCCGAAGGTCAGTCCCACGACAAATGAAATAAGGATAAGCCAGCGATTGCCGCGAGGGGTATCCAAATTGTCCGTCCATTTTAGACCTAGCCAAAGTAGTAATGCCATTACAAAACTTGCACTTGCATATACTTCGGTTTCTACGGCGTTAAACCAAAAACTATCGGAATAGGTGAATGCCAAGGCACCAACCAGTCCACTCCCTAAAACGGCTATCGATTTGCTATCGGTCAATACTTCCTTTTGACCGATTAGTTTTCGGGTAAGGTTTGTAATGGTCCAGAACATGAAAAGAATAGTAAAGGAGCTACTCACCCCGGAAACGTAATTGACCATACGGGCAATTTGATCGGGGTCCAGGGCAAACATGGCGAAAAAGGCGCCGAGCATTTGTAATAAGGGGGCTCCCGGAGGGTGACCGACCTGTAATTTGGCTGAGGTTGCGATATATTCCCCTGCATCCCAAAAGCTGCTGGTGGGCTCTACGGTGATGCTATATGTGATTAGGGCTATAAAGAAGACTACCCATCCGAGTATGGTGTCCCATTTTTCGAAATTCTTAGAAAACATGCAATTTTTGGTTTTACCTTGGGGGCGAATTTAGTAATTAATATAGACATCCTCATACAATTTTGATAAACCTTTAACAGGGCTAGTTTTGGTTTTTTTGGGCGATTGTATTAAAAATGTTTGCTCAAACCAAACTTTGTTTTAAATTTGCACGCTCTAAAGCTGAAATTATTCTTGTTTGTTTTGGGAATATGACTTTAGATGAGGTAATGGCCTATGGTGTAATTGGCAACACAGCTGGTTTTGGTCCAGTCGTTCTAGGTTCGAGTCCTAGTAGGCCAACAAATTTCATGTATAATCCCGATGTCCAATGATATCGGGATTTTTTCATTTTAGGGAAAAGCTGGGGTGGGAAGTTTATTGGGTAAGATCAAATGTTGTGTTTGTGGAAATTATCTGTCTTTTTTTGAAAGTACCCATTTATTCTTCGGTGATATCCGAATCGTCAATAGCCTTTTTCAAAGGGGTGTCTTCCTTGGATTCGGTGCTGGTGACTTCCAAATTCGGCGATGGGGTTGTTTCCTGTGTACTGTCCATTAGTTCTTCATCCAGCAGAACACCTGGTTTTTTGCCATCTTTGATCAGTGCCCATGTCATGATCAAGCTTGTCGCTATAATCACAAATAGTAAAATACCGGATTCAAAATTGGCAACCTGGGCCTCTTTGGGTATGGCATAAAATAATAGAACGGTGATCAATCCCCGGGGTGCTATGAATAATTGGGGCATTATGTCGCTGCCAAAGAAAGTTCGGAGTATTACGAATCGTATCAGGTAAATAGAAACGATGATCAAAACACTGACCAAAGCGACACTTAGGCTAAAAAGGGAGGAAATGGCAATGGTGAGTCCGAATATCACAAAGAAAAAGGTACGTACGATAAAGGCGGTTTCCAAGGTAATGATATGGAGTTCGTGGTACATTTGGCTTACCTTCCCTTTTTTTAAATATGTAGACAATCGCCCAGGGAAGAATAGTTTGACATTGGCGATGACCAAACCGAAAATCAGGATAATGATCAAGGAGGAAAGGTGGAATTTCTTTCCTATGGCGTATAACAATAAGAGTACGGCGATCAACAAAAAGAGTTTTGCCTGACTTTTGATTCTCTGGAAAATCAGGATAATGGCATAACTGGCGACCAGTGCAATGACAATGGTAATCAGTAGATTGATTGAAAAACCGGAAAACCCGGTGTCTTCCGCAGGGTTTAATCCCCCAATAAGAAAATAGAACATCATGATTCCCATAATGTCTGAAAAAGTGCTTTCGTAAATATGGAATTCCTTTTTGGTTTCACTAAGTCCGTTTACACTGGGGATGATTATGGCGCTTGATAAGATTGAAAGGGGAGTGGCGTATAGCCATGCCGACTGCATGCTCATTTCCGGTATAAATTGGTGCAGGATAATGGCGGCAACCCAGGCAGACCCCAATAGGCCTAAGAGTGCGATACCCATTGCTTTGATGATGGGTATGATTTTGTTCTTCTTGAGTTCAAGTTCCAAGGCGGCCTCAAGAACGATCATGATCAACCCTACAATGCCCAAAATTTCGAGGGCGCCGTCGAACTCGGGTTTGTCGGGCATGAAATACCCCATGGCGTATTGCAGGATAATGCCTAAAGCGATAAGCATTAGTACGGACGGTATGTTGGTCTTTTTCGAAAGGCTATTGAACCAGAAAGAGAGGATTACAATGATCGAAGCTTCGATTATTATGTTATATGAAGAAAAAATTTCCATAAAATAAGATCTTTTGAATAAAAACTAAAAATAGTATTTAAATATCACTTTTGGCAGGAGTGTTAATATATCTGCACATCATTGAAATAAGCTTGTTGTGGATATAAAAATGTTGTATATTTGCATCACTGAAAGGATATTAAGGTATTCATGAGGGGACAATTTGTCCCCTCTTTTGTTACTGAAAATTATGTTGAAGGATAAAGTCAAAACACTTTTGGATGACGCCCTAGACCAGGACGAATCACTCTTTTTAATCGATTTTTCAATGGGTGCCGACAATAGTATCCATGTTGTTTTGGATGGTGATAATGGTGTGAGTGTACAGGATTGTATAAAAGTTAGCCGGGCCATAGAGCACAACCTAGATCGTGATGAAGAGGATTTTTCTTTGACTGTGACTTCGGCAGGAGCCGCGTCCCCAATGGTGTGTCCTCGACAGTTTAAAAAGAATATTGGTAGAAAAATAAAGGTACAGACCCAAGATGATCTGTATGAAGGCAGTCTTACCGGGGCCAATGCGGAAGGCATTGTACTGGAATGGAAGGCACGGGAACCCAAACCCATAGGAAAAGGGAAAACCACGGTTCAGAAAAAAAAGGAAATTTTATTTTCTGAAATTAAGGAAGCAAAAGTTATTTTAAAATATTAATAGTAGTATACAAATGGAAAATATTGCGCTGATTGAATCTTTTTCGGAATTTAAAGACGATAAATTCATAGATAGGGTTACGCTAATGGCGATTTTGGAAGATGTTTTTAGGAATGCGCTTAAAAAGAAATTTGGTTCTGATGATAATTTTGATATTATTATAAATCCTGACAAAGGGGATTTGGAGATATGGAGAAACCGTATCGTGGTTGAGGATGGAGAGGTCGAGGAACCCAATGAGGAGATTTCTTTGTCGGAGGCTCGTAAGATAGAACCAGATTTTGAGGTCGGAGAGGATGTGTCGGAAGAGGTAAAATTGATCGATTTGGGTAGAAGGGCGATTTTAGCCTTGCGCCAAAATCTTATCTCGAAGATCCATGAGCATGACAATACGACCATTTACAAACAGTTTAAAGATTTGGAAGGTGAGATCTATACTGCTGAAGTGCATCATATTAGGCATAAGGCTATAATCTTGTTGGATGATGAGGGTAACGAGATTATCTTACCTAAAGATCGTCAGATACCTTCTGATTTCTTTAGAAAAGGGGATAATGTTCGTGGTGTCATCGAAAGTGTTGAACTGAAAGGTAATAAACCGACAATCATTATGTCGAGAAGTTCACCCCGTTTCTTGGAGCAACTTTTCTTTCAGGAAATACCTGAGGTTTTCGATGGTTTGATTACCATCAAGAAAGCAGTGCGTATTCCTGGGGAGAAAGCTAAGGTGGCTGTTGATTCCTATGACGATCGTATTGATCCTGTTGGTGCCTGTGTGGGTATGAAGGGGTCTCGTATACATGGTATTGTCAGGGAATTGGGTAATGAGAATATAGACGTTATCAATTGGACGAACAATCCTCAATTATTGGTGACCAGGGCTTTGAGTCCTGCTCGGGTTTCTTCAGTGAAGCTAAACGACGAGAAAATGACGGCCCAAGTATATTTAAGGCCGGAGGAGGTTTCTAAAGCCATAGGTAGGGGAGGTCATAACATTAGACTTGCCGGAAAACTTACGGGTTATGAGATAGATGTATTCCGTGAAGGAGTTGAGGAAGATGTTGAATTGACTGAATTCTCGGATGAAATCGATGCTTGGATTATAGAGGAATTCAAGAAAATAGGAATGGATACGGCAAGAAGTGTATTGGAGCAAGATGTTGATGATCTAGTGAAAAGAACAGACTTGGAAGAGGAAACGATTTCTGAAGTTGTGCGTATACTTAAGGAAGAATTAGAAGATTAGCTATATATTAGCGGCAGTTTTTAGAATAAGGAAGTAATATTTATGGCAGACAATGCAACAATCAGACTTAATAAGGTCTTAAGGGAGCTCAATATCTCTTTGGACAGGGCAGTAGATTTCCTAAAGTCGAAGGGGCATGAGGTAGATGCGAGACCCACCACAAAAATATCCGAAGCGGTACACCAAGTGCTATTGGATGAGTTTCAAACCGATATGAGCAAGAAGGTTGCTTCTAAGGAAGTTGGTGAGGAAAAGCGCAAAGAAAAGGAAGCCATAAGATTGCAACTTGAGCAGGAGCAGGAAGAGCGTAGGCTGGCCCGTGAAAAAAGAAATCAAGCTTCTGAGCGGATAATCAAGGCCAAAGTAGAGCTTCCAGGTCCTAAGACTGTTGGTAAGATCGACCTGAATCCCAAGAAAAAATCACAACCTGTTGTAGCGGAGAAGAAAGAGGAAGTAAAGCAAGAGGTTGTTAAGAAAGAAGAAGTCAAGCCAGAAGAGGTTAAGAAGGAGGAAGTCAAGGAAGTAGCCGTTAAGAAAGAGGAAGTCAAGGAAGTAGCGGTCGAAAAAGTTGAGGTTAAGAAGGAGGATGTAAAGGAAGAGGTTGTTTCGAAACCTGTTGAAAAGGTTGAAAAGGCCGAAGCACCAGTTGCTAAGGAAGAAAAGGCCAAGGAAAACACGGCACCGACTGAGGAGTCCCCCAAAGAAGAAAAAATAAAAACCCAATATCAAAAGCTTAGTGGTCCTAAGATAATGGGTGACAAGATTGACCTTAGTAAGTTCAATAGGCCCAAAAAGAAGAAAGAAGAACCTAAGGCTTCCGGCGATAATGCCGATAGGAAGAAAAGAAGAAAAAGAATTGTCAGTAGTCCTGGTAGTGGACCAAATAGAGGTCCGGCACAAAGAACTGGGGCGCCCGGTAACAGAAAAGGCGGAAAACGTTTTGCAACTGTAAACAAGGTTGAGCCTACTGAGGAGGATGTACAAAAACAAGTACGGGAAACCTTGGAAAAACTACAAGGTAAATCCAAGAAAGGAAAAGGTGCAAAATACCGTAGGGATAAAAGAGATCATCACCGTCAACAGACCGAAAAAGATCTTGAACAACAAGAATTGGAAAGCAAAATACTTAAAGTAACCGAGTTTGTTACAGCGAGTGAAGTTGCTACCATGATGAATGTTAACACGACCCAGGTGATATCCGCCTGTATGTCTTTGGGAATCATGGTGACCATGAACCAAAGGTTGGATGCCGAAACATTGTCCATTGTAGCCGATGAGTTTGGCTATGAGGTTGAGTTCATTACTGCCGATATAGAGGAAAGTATTGTAGAGGAAGTCGATGCTCCAGAGGATTTAAAACCTAGGGCGCCTATCGTAACCGTAATGGGACATGTGGATCACGGTAAAACATCCTTATTGGATTATATTCGACAAGAGAATGTGATCGCCGGTGAAAGTGGTGGTATTACCCAGCATATTGGTGCTTATGGGGTGAAACTTTCAAGCGGACAAAGAATTACTTTCTTGGATACTCCTGGTCACGAAGCCTTTACGGCAATGCGTGCACGTGGTGCCCAAGTAACCGATATCGCCATTATTGTGGTCGCTGCTGATGATGATATAATGCCGCAGACGAAGGAGGCTATTAGTCATGCACAGGCCGCAGGGGTGCCAATCGTATTTGCAATAAACAAAATAGATAGGCCAACGGCCAATCCGGATAAGATCAAGGAAGGTCTTGCCCAAATGAACTTGTTGGTTGAAGATTGGGGAGGTAAAATACAGTCCCATGATATTTCGGCAAAAACAGGTGACGGGGTGAAGGAGTTATTGGAAAAAGTACTTCTTGAAGCGGAACTGTTGGAATTGAAAGCCAATCCGGACAAATTAGCTTCGGGTACGGTAGTGGAAGCTTTCCTTGATAAAGGAAAAGGATATGTTTCAACAATATTGGTTCAAGCGGGTACCTTGAAAATAGGGGACTACGTTTTGGCAGGTACATGTAGTGGTAAAGTGAAGGCCATGCATGATGAAAGAGGAAAAGAGATTAGTGAGGTAGGGCCTTCACGACCTATATCCATACTTGGATTGGATGGTGCACCTCAGGCAGGTGATAAATTCAATGTACTTGAGGATGAACGTGAAGCGAAGCAAATTGCGACCCGAAGGTCCCAATTGCAACGTGAACAATCCGTTAGGACACAAAGGCATATTACCTTGGATGAAATTGGAAGACGTATTGCCTTGGGTGATTTCAAGGAATTGAATATTATCCTTAAGGGTGATGTGGATGGCTCTGTTGAGGCATTGACCGATTCTTTCCAAAAATTATCCACCGAGGAAATACAAGTCAATATCATACATAAAGGTGTTGGGCCGATTACAGAGTCCGATGTGCTCTTGGCTTCTGCTTCCGATGCGGTTATCATAGGATTTAACGTCAGGCCAATGGGTAATGCCAGGATGTTGGCTGAAAAAGAGGAAATCGATATTCGAATGTATTCCATAATCTATGATGCCATTAATGACCTTAAGGATGCCATGGAAGGTATGCTGTCTCCAGAAATGAAGGAAGAGATTACGGGTACGGCTGAAATCAGGGAAACCTTTAAAATATCCAAAATCGGAACCATCGCAGGTTGTATGGTTACCAATGGAAAAATATTCAGGAATTCCAATATTCGATTGATTCGGGATGGAGTTGTTGTCTATACGGGTGAATTGTCATCGTTAAAACGATTCAAGGACGATGTTAAGGAAGTCGCCAAAGGGTATGATTGCGGATTGCAGGTTAAGAATTACAATGATATTAGGGAACTCGATATCGTTGAAGCTTTCCAAGAGGTGGCAGTTAAAAAGAAATTGAAATCAAGATAGTGGTTACTCTATAAATAGGTTAAAAAAAAATCGGCTTTTTCAAGTCGATTTTTTTGGTTTTAAAAGCATGGCATCTGGGTATTTTTCCCGAACCTCAATGAATTTGCGCTCGGCTTCAAGTTTTGTTTTGAAGCGGCCAACCCTTACGCGATACGTAGGGGAGTCAAAATCGATCTTCGAAAATAGATTGGGAAAATCAACCTCCACACTCTTTTTGATGCCTTGGGCCTTGGCAAAAGAGCCAAAACCTACTTGTATTCTATAATAGTCGTGATTTTCATTGGAGGATTTGTAAATATCCAGTAGGTCCTCTATGCGGTTATCCTGTTGAATGTTTACCTGTCCCTGCTGTGCAAGGCCTATTGTGGTGGAGAAAGTGATAATCCCGATAATTAACAGTGACTTCATTACGATATGTTTATAAGGTATGTTCGTTTTGCACAAAAGTAAATTTTTAATGATTATTGAAAGCTTTTCCATCTTATTTAGAATAATTATAAATTAGTATTATCAATACATTAACATTTTGCAGATAAAGTCTAATCCTTATTTTTGCCGTCAATGCAGGTACGGTTTTTTTAAATGTGTTTATCTTTTGATGTAGTAATAACCGTGCCAAAAATTTCGATTGAAATATTCTATATATGAAAAAGGTAACATACCGCAATCAATTTTCCAGGGTTTTAGGTGTTAGTCTAGTAGTTTTTCTGCTTTTTTCCGTTTCTATTTTTGCACAGGATGGGGCTGTTGCTTCTGGTGACCCTGCAAAAGGAAAGGCACTCTTTAATCAGAATTGTGCTGCTTGTCATGCGTTGAACAGGAAGATGACAGGGCCGGCCTTGGCTAATGTGGAATCCCGTCTTAATGCCGATGAAGGTTTGGATCGGGAATGGATTTATGCTTGGGTTAAAAATAGTCCTGGAGTGATTAAATCTGGGGATGATTATGCCAATAAGGTGTTCAGTGAGTATAATCAAGCTCCAATGACTCCTTTTCCTACCTTGTCGAATGACGATATTGATAATATCTTGGCATATACCGCTGCGCCGCCACCGGAACCGGTTGTTGCGAGTGCTGCTGTAGCCGAAGGGGGTGGGAGTGGTTCTTCTTCAGGAATATCCAACGAGATGATTTTAGGAGCTCTGGTTATTATACTGGGTCTTTTGGTGATGATGTTGGTCTTGGTGCAAGGAACCTTAAAGCGAATAGCGGTGGCCAATGGTCTTGATTTGGAGAAAGCCAAATCGGAGAGGGGCTTGCCTTTATGGAAAGCATTCGCCCAGAATCAATTCTTGGTTTTGGTCACTGTGGTCTTTTTGTTGTTGTCGGGTGCGTATTTTGTATATGGATGGATGATGCAAGTGGGCGTTGACCAAGGGTATGAGCCAATTCAGGAGATACATTATTCGCATAAAGTGCATGCGGGTGATAATAAGATAGATTGTAAGTACTGCCATTCATCGGCTAGGGTTTCCAAAACTTCAGGTATTCCTTCCTTGAATGTGTGTATGAATTGTCATAAATCCATTTATGAGTATAAAGGTAACCCTGAGGGTCCTTCACAAGAGGACTTGGCCAATGGGTATACGAATGAGTTCTATACAGGTGAGATTAAAAAATTGTATAAGGCCGTTGGTTGGGATGAGGATAATCAAAGTTACACCGGGGAAAGTAAGCCAGTGGAATGGGTGAGGATCCATAATCTTCCTGATTTGGTTTACTTCAACCACTCCCAGCATGTTTCTGTTGCGGGAATTGAATGTCAGACTTGTCACGGTCCTGTTGAGGAAATGGAAATCATGTCACAGTTTGCTCCACTTACTATGGGATGGTGTATCAATTGTCATAGGGAAACCAATGTCAAGGTTGAGGATAACGAGTACTATGCAAAAATCCATGAAGAGCTTTCCAAGAAATATGGGGTTGAAGAGCTTACCGCTGCCCAGATGGGTGGTTTGGAATGTGGAAAATGTCATTATTAATAAAATAAAGTAGCTAATTACAGATAGATCGTATGGCATCAAACAAAAAATATTGGAAAAACGAAGCGGAGTTAAATCCAAACGATTCCATTGTTGAGGCGCTAAGACAAAATGAATTTGTTGAGGAAATTCCAGTTGATGAATTTTTGGGAAACAAAGAGAATTTGTCTTCAACAAATACGAACAGAAGGGATTTTCTAAAATATGTTGGTTTTAGTACCGCTGCGGCATCATTGGCGGCGTGTGAGGGACCGGTAAGAAAATCAATTCCTTACGTTGTTCAGCCAGAACGCATAATTCCTGGTGTTGCAAATTATTATGCAACCACTATAGCCAACGGGTTCGACTTTGCTAGTGTCCTGGTTAAGACGAGGGAGGGTAGGCCGATAAAAATCGAGAATAATACCGATGCCAAAGTGAATGGGGGTGCAAATGCCCGTGTTCAAGGTTCTGTATTGTCCTTATATGATAGTACGCGTCTGCAGGGTCCCATGAAGGCTGGTGAGCCGGTTGAATGGACTGCTCTTGATACAGAGGTGAAGGCCAAGTTGAATACTTTGAAAGCATCTGGAAAACAGATTGCTTTGTTGACGCAGACTTATGCAAGTCCGTCGACTGCCAAACTTATAGCTGAATTCAAGGAAATGTATGGAGCGGTAAACCACGTGGTTTACGATGCAATTTCCGAGGATGCTGCGTTAACCGCTTTTGAAGCGCGTTATGGCGATAGGGCATTGGCGGATTATGATTTTGAAAAAGCGGAGGTAATAGTCTCTTTTGGGGCTGACTTCCTTGCGGATTGGCAAGGGGGCGGATATGATAGTGGTTATTCTAGAGGGCGTGTTCCCAAAAACGGGAAAATGTCAAAGCATGTACAGTTCGAGGCTAATATGTCCTTGTCCGGCGCCAATGCGGATAAACGAGTGCCATTAACACCAATGCAACAAAAAATAGCACTTGCCAAACTGTATGCCAAATTAAATGGGTCTTCCGTTGGTGGTGAAATTCCTGAATATGCAGAACAGGCCATTGATGGGGTTGTTGGTGAGATCAATAAGAATAAAAGTGCCGCCGTTGTAGTTACTGGTTTGCAGGATGTAGATGCCCAGGCCGTTGTTTTGGCTATTAACGAGATGTTGGGAAGTAGGGCTTTCGATGCCAAAGCTCCCAAATATGTCCGACAGGGTAGTGTTAAGGATCTGAATGCCCTAGTGGTGGATATGAAGGCTGGTCGTGTTGGTGCCTTGATCATGGATGGTGTCAATCCAATGTATACGTTGCCTAATGCTGTTGATTTTGAAGAGGGACTTGGCAAGGTTGATCTTTCCGTTACCTTTTCAGGCAACTGGAATGAGACTACGGAATTGACGGATTATGCCGCTGCTGCTAACCATTATTTGGAATCATGGGGCGATACAGAGATTAAAAAAGGGCATTTCAGTTTAATCCAGCCTACGATAAAAGAGCTTTTTGATACAAGACAGTTTCAATCGGCTCTATTGAAGTGGATGGATAGCGATAAAAGCTATTATGATTATATAAAGGAAACTTGGAGTACGGATGTATTGGCTGAAAACGATTGGAATAATGCCTTGCATGATGGTGTTTATGTATCGACAGGTTCCAATGCTGTTGGGGAAATTGTTGAGGCCGTGGCTTCAGCGGTAGGTCTTGATGGTGGGGATACTTCTGGTATGGATGTTTCCTCTGCTGTGAAAAAGCTGTCAAATGCCGTTAGTGGTGGAGGTCTTGAGCTTACATTGTATTCGAAGGTTGGTATGGGTGATGGACAACAGGCTGGAAACCCATGGTTACAGGAGTTTCCGGATCCGATTTCCAGAGTATCTTGGGATAACTATGTTACCGTTTCCAAAGCGGATGCAACACGTTTGGAGTTGATTAATGAGCACGCTGCCAACGGAGGTTTGGATGGTAGTTATGCCAAGTTAACCGTGAATGGGGTGACCTTGGATCAGGTGCCCGTATTGATTCAGCCCGGTCAGGCCCCAGGGTCAATAGGTTTGGCGTTGGGTTATGGTCGTAAGGTCGGAATGAAATCCGAGATGCAGACAGGGGTGAATGCCTATCCGTTATACCAAGGATTCAATAATGTGCAATCGGTAACCATTGAGAAAGCTGCCGGAATGCATGAATTTGCTTGTATGCAATTACACAATACCCTTATGGGTAGGGGTGATATCATAAAAGAGACCACTTTGGAGATCTTTAACACTAAAGATCATGCCGAGTGGAACAAGGTGCCTATGGTTTCTTTAAACCATCAGGAAGTAGAGGCTACAACAGTTGATTTATGGGATAGTTTTGATCGTTCGATAGGGCATCACTTCAATATGTCCATAGATTTGAACGCTTGTACGGGTTGTGGTGCTTGTGTTGTGGCATGTAGTGCAGAAAACAACGTACCAGTGGTCGGGAAGGAAGAAGTGCGACGTTCCCGTGATATGCATTGGTTGCGTATAGATAGATATTATTCCTCTGAGGATTCCTTTGAGGGTGATAACACCAAAAAGGATGAGTTCAGTGGGTTGTCTGGGGAGAAAGGTTCCCTTGGAGGCTTTGGTGAATTGGAACATCCAGCAATTAATCCTCAAGTGGCCTTTCAGCCTGTAATGTGTCAACACTGTAACCATGCTCCTTGTGAGACTGTTTGTCCAGTAGCCGCAACATCACATGGTCGTCAGGGTCAAAACCAAATGGCGTACAACAGATGTGTGGGGACTAGGTATTGCGCCAACAACTGCCCTTATAAGGTTCGTAGGTTCAACTGGTTCTTGTATAACAACAATGACGAGTTCGATTTCCATATGAACAACGATTTGGGAAAAATGGTCATTAATCCAGATGTTACTGTTCGGTCAAGGGGTGTTATTGAAAAATGCTCTATGTGTATCCAAAAAACACAGAAAACCATACTTGATGCGAAGAGGGATGGTAGGGTGATAAAAGATGGTGAATTCCAAACGGCCTGTTCCATGGCCTGTAGTAATGGAGCCATTATATTTGGTGATGTCAATGATAAGGAAAGTAAGGTCGCTGAGTTGAAAGAGAGTGATCGTATGTATCATCTATTGGAGCATGTTGGGACCAAACCAAATGTATTCTATCACGTTAAAGTGAGAAATAACAACGAAGCGTAAAAATATTATTTAGCAAAGTAACTATAAAAGATTATGGCGTCGCATTACGAAGCACCTATACGAAGACCCTTAGTACTTGGAGACAAAGGCTATCACGATGTAACAGTGGATATAGCCGCTCCTGTTGAAGGAAGAGCCAATAAGCATTGGTGGATAGTTTTTTCCATAGCTTTGGTAGCATTCCTTTGGGGGATTGGTTGTATAATTTATACTGTTTCTACCGGTATCGGTACCTGGGGTTTGAATAAAACCGTAAACTGGGCATGGGATATTACCAACTTTGTTTGGTGGGTAGGGATAGGTCACGCAGGAACCTTGATTTCCGCCGTACTATTGCTTTTTAGGCAAAAATGGAGAATGGCCATTAACCGTTCAGCGGAGGCGATGACCATATTTTCTGTTGTACAGGCAGGTCTGTTTCCTATTATTCACATGGGTCGACCTTGGTTGGCTTATTGGGTGTTGCCGATACCAAACCAATTTGGTTCGTTGTGGGTGAACTTCAACTCTCCATTGCTTTGGGATGTATTTGCGATTTCGACGTATCTATCTGTTTCATTGGTCTTCTGGTGGACAGGGTTGTTGCCCGATTTTGCAATGATTCGTGATAGGGCAGTGCTTCCCTTTCAAAAGAAAATATATGGCATATTGAGCTTCGGCTGGACAGGCCGTGCAAAAGATTGGCAACGTTTTGAGGAAGTTTCCTTGGTATTGGCTGGTTTGGCCACTCCGTTGGTACTTTCTGTACACACCATCGTATCTTTTGACTTTGCTACATCCGTCATTCCAGGATGGCATACCACGATATTCCCACCATATTTTGTGGCTGGGGCGGTATTCTCAGGTTTTGCCATGGTGAATACCTTGTTGATAATCATGAGAAAGGTTTCTGGTCTTGAGGCTTATATCACTGTTCAGCATATAGAATTGATGAACATTGTTATCATGATTACAGGTTCTATTGTAGGTTGTGCTTATATTACAGAGTTGTTTATGGCATGGTATTCCGGGGTTGAGTATGAGCAGTACGCTTTCTTGAATAGGGCGACAGGACCTTATGCCTGGGCCTATTGGGCAATGATGAGCTGTAATGTGTTCTCACCACAGTTCATGTGGTTCAAAAAGTTGCGAACTAGTATTATGTTCTCTTTCTTTATTTCGATCATCGTGAATATCGGAATGTGGTTTGAGCGTTTTGTGATCATTGTAACGTCATTGCACAGGGATTATTTACCTTCTTCATGGAGTATGTTCTCCCCTACGTTCATAGATATAGGGACATTTATCGGTACCATTGGGTTCTTCTTTGTACTTTTCCTTTTGTATTCAAGAACCTTCCCTGTAATTGCGCAGGCGGAAGTGAAGACGATTTTAAAATCCTCAGGGGAAAAATATAAAAAACTAAGGGAGGCAGGTAAGCCTTTGTATCAAATTAATGCGAATACCGTAATCAGGGAAGATGTGGTTGAAACGGTGGCCGAACCTGTAGAGGAAAAACCTTCTGGTGCAAAAGAGAGTGTTTCCAGTCTATTGGATTCTATAGGAACGTTCGATGCTTCCAAGGAGAAGGCAGATGATCTTAAGAAGGTAAAGGGTATTGGACCTCAAATGGAGAAGACCTTAAACCAAATAGGTATTTATACATTCGCCCAAGTTAGTCGAATGACCGAGAAGGAATATAATTTGTTGGACTCAATTACCGGTTCGTTCCCAGGTAGGGCACAACGTGATGATTGGGCTAGTCAGGCAAAAAAATTAAATAACAAGTAAGAAGATATGGCATCTAAAGTTATACATGCATACTACGATGATGACGACGTGCTGATGCATGCCGTCAAAAAGGTGAAGGACGCCAAGTATCATATAGAGGAAGTGTATTGTCCTTTTCCAGTTCATGGATTGGATAAGGCCATGGGGCTGGCGCCCACTAGAATTGCCATAACCTCTTTTATTTATGGGTGTGTTGGTCTTGCGGTTTCAATAGTTATGATGAATTATATCATGATTCAGGATTGGCCCCAGGATATAGGTGGTAAGCCTAGTTTTAGCTATTTGGAAAACATGCCGGCATTCGTTCCGATCATGTTTGAGTTAACGGTTTTCTTTGCAGCGCATTTAATGGTAATCACATTTTACCTAAGAAGTAAGTTGTGGCCTTTTAAAAAGGCTGAGAATCCTGATGTACGAACTACCGACGACCATTTTGTTATGGAGTTGGCCATTCACGACAACGAAAAAGAATTAAAGAACTTATTGATGGATACCGGTGCGGTAGAAATTAATGTTTCAGAAAAGTAGTCCTAAAATGATGAACAATTTTATTAAAGTAGGAATAGCATTTGGTTTGGTACTGTTGATGGCTTCATGTTCCAATAAGAGAAGACCTAATTATCAGTATATGCCTAATATGTATGAACCAGTGGGCTATGAGACTTACCAAGGTTTCAATGAGGATGAGGTCACTAGGATTGCATTGTTCAAAGGTGTTTCGGAAGCCATGTTGCCACCGGATAATACAATTCCAAGAGGTTGGATGCCTTATGGGTTGGAGAATACCATTGAAGGGAAGGAACTTTCCAGGTTAAAGACCAGTCCTTTGGATTCCTTGAAAAGTGAGGCCAATTTGGCAAAGGGCAAAGAGCTTTTTAATATCTATTGTGCTATTTGTCACGGACCAAAAGGGGATGGACAAGGTACATTGGTGAAAAGGGAGAAAATTCTGGGCGTTCCCAATTATGCGGATGCAGCCCGCGATATTACAGTGGGGAGTACGTATCACGTAATATATTATGGTTTAAACTCTATGGGATCGTATGCCGTACAATTGAACCATGAAGAACGTTGGCAAGTTGCCGAATACGTTATGAAATTGAAACAAGATTTATAAAATAATACATAGAGTAAGATATGTACACGTTTTCAAGCAGACTAAGAATGGCTTCCTTCATCATGATGATTGTAGGCTTATTAGGTATCGGAATTGGTTTTATGTCGGCCCCAAGCACCGTTGAAGAGGCTAAGGCCATGGTGGCCAGTCACGATGAGGGTCATGGTGATGCACATGCCGAAGCGGCAGGACTCGCAGAGGCAAATGCCCATGGGGAGCATGCTGAGGCCCACGATGCAGCACATGATGAACATGTTTTGCATCAATTGCAGAATAAACCATGGTCAGCGTTGTATGTGGCAGCATTCTTCTTTTTTATGATCGCATTGGGTGTTTTGGCATTTTATGCTATACAAAGGGCATCCCAAGCCGGTTGGTCTCCATTGCTGTTCCGTGTAATGGAAGGGATAACCTCTTATTTGGTCCCTGGGGGGATTATTATATTCGTTATTTTGGTATTGTCTGTATTGCACATGAACCATCTATTTGTATGGATGGACGCTGATGTTGTAGCGCATGATAAATTGTTAATGGGCAAGTCGGGTTATTTGAATCCTACTTTCTTCTTGATTCGTGCAGCTATTTTCTTGGGAGGCTGGATACTCTATAGGGAATATTCCAGAAAGCTTTCCTTAAAACAGGATGCCTCGGATGACAACTCGAATTTCAAATTGAATTTTAGGATATCCGCCGCATTTTTGGTGTTTTATTTGATCAGTGAGTCGATTATGTCTTGGGATTGGATTATGAGTGTGGATCCACACTGGTTCAGTACCTTGTTCGGATGGTATGTGTTTGCAAGTATGATTGTTTCCGGGATTACCGTTATTGCCATGGTAACGATTTATTTGAAATCAAAGGATTACTTGCCGGATGTTAATAATAGCCATATTCATGATTTGGCCAAGTTCATGTTCGGCTTCAGTATTTTCTGGACCTACCTTTGGTTCTCACAGTTTATGCTTATTTGGTATTCCAATATACCTGAGGAAGTAACGTATTTTGTTACCCGTATCGAGGATTTTAAACTTCCTTTCTTTGGAATGGTCGTTATGAACTTTGTGTTGCCATTACTACTTTTAATGAATAGTGACTATAAAAGAATCAACTGGTTTGTCATCCTTACCGGTATTATTATACTAGCAGGTCACTATATGGATATTTTCAATATGATCATGCCTTCTACGGTAGGTGATCAATGGTCTATCGGAATTCCTGAAATTGGAGCCATTCTGTTCTTTGCCGGATTGTTTATCTTCTGGGTCTTTAGGGCACTGACAAAAGCACCTCTTCAACCTAAACGCAACCCGTTTATCGAAGAAAGTAGACATTTTCATTATTAATTTTAGAATAAATATATACCCTCCTTCCCAGTGTTTGCTGGGTAGTGGGGGATAAATGTTTTTGCCCATCGTTGAAGGGTGTTACTTCGGGGATAGTGGGTTTAAGTTTTTTTTACTAAGTTTAAAGCGAAATTTTAAATATAACAATGACTACAATATTGATTTTAGCCGTTTTGGTTTTAGTGGCAATTGCCATTTGGCAAATGACCAAGATTTTTGAATTGTCACAAATTAAAGCAGTGGACTCCCAAATCGCCAATGACAATGATAATAAGTACAATGGGTATTTGTTGTTTGTGTTTTTGATTTTTATCTATGGCATTACCATATTTAGTTTCTGGAAGTACGGAAAAATGCTTTTACCTGAGGCAGCATCAGCACATGGAGCTGAATACGATAGTTTAATGCTTGTCTCTATGGCGATTATATTTTTCGTGCAGACAATTACCCAGGCATTATTGTATTATTTCGGTTATAAATACAGAGGTGTGAAAGGGAATAAGGCCCTCTTCTATGCCGATAATGATAGATTGGAGTTTATTTGGACAATCATCCCTGTTATCGTTTTGGCGGGTTTGATACTTTGGGGACTTTATACATGGACCAGTATCATGGACATAAACGATGATGACGACCCCATAGTTGTAGAGCTTTATGCACAACAATTCAATTGGACGGCTAGATATGCTGGGGCAGACAATGTTTTGGGAGGTGCCAATGTTAGGATGATTGATATTGATAAGGCCAATATCCTAGGTGTTGACGAATCGGATACTTATGGTAAGGATGACATTATCGTTAAGGAACTACATCTTCCCGTAGGCAGAAAGGTGAACTTTAAAATGCGCTCACAAGATGTTCTTCATTCCGCTTATATGCCTCATTTTAGGGCACAGATGAACTGTGTTCCTGGTATGATCACGCAATTCTCGTTTACGCCGACAATCACGACTGCCGATATGAGGAACAAGCCCGAAATTATAGAAAAGGTAAAAAGAACCAATGCTATACGGGCTAAAAAGGCTGCGGCAGGAGCTGAAAATTCAGATCCATGGGAATTTGACTATATATTGCTATGTAATAAGATTTGCGGTAAATCCCATTACAATATGCAAATGAAGATTATTGTTGAAGAGGAGGAAGAATACAATAAATGGCTTGCTGAACAGCAAACCTTTTCACAATCGATGGTATCAGTTCAATAGAGTTAAGTTTAAAAAATAAAAAAAAAGAAATATTTATGTCGGCCACAGTACATGCACATATTGAAGACCACGTTGATGATCATGGGCATCATCACAAGGAGACTTTTGTGACCAAATACATTTTTAGTCAGGACCATAAAATGATAGCAAAACAGTATTTGATTACTGGCGTTCTGGTTATGGGCTTTATTGGTATAGCCATGTCCTTATTGTTTAGGATGCAACTGGCATGGCCAGGAGAGTCGTTTGCGATTTTTGAGGCCTTGTTGGGCAAATGGGCCCCGGAAGGGGTTATGGATGCGGACATATATTTGTCCTTGGTAACCATTCATGGTACCATTATGGTCTTTTTCGTGCTTACAGCTGGGTTAAGTGGTACCTTTAGTAACCTGCTTATTCCATTACAGATCGGAGCGCGGGATATGGCCTCCGGTTTCTTGAATATGGTTTCCTATTGGTTGTTCTTTTTATCCTGTGTAATCATGATTTCCTCTCTTTTTATAGAGGCTGGGCCTGCAGCAGCGGGTTGGACGGTTTATCCACCGTTGAGTGCATTACCCATGGCGCAATCGGGATCAGGATTAGGTATGACCCTTTGGTTGGTGGCGATGGCTATCTTCATCGCATCATCCCTTTTAGGTTCATTGAATTATATTGTAACGGTTATTAATCTTAGAACAAAGGGCATGTCAATGACTAGATTGCCTTTATCTATCTGGGCATTCTTTGTTACCGCAATTATAGGGGTGGTTTCGTTTCCGGTACTTTTATCAGCAGCACTATTGTTGATAATGGATAGGAGTTTTGGAACATCGTTCTTCCTTTCTGATATATTCATACAAGGTGAGGTATTGCATTATCAAGGTGGTTCCCCAGTATTGTACGAACACTTATTCTGGTTTTTGGGACATCCCGAAGTTTATATTGTATTGCTACCTGCATTGGGTATAACCTCAGAGGTAATGTCTACCAATGCTCGTAAACCCATATTTGGTTATCGTGCGATGATTGCTTCTATTATCGCGATTGCCTTCTTATCGACAATCGTTTGGGGCCACCATATGTTCATTTCAGGGATGAACCCATTCTTGGGATCTGTATTTACATTTACGACCTTATTGATCGCCATTCCTTCAGCGGTAAAGGCCTTCAACTATATCACTACACTTTGGAAAGGTAACTTACAATTGAACCCGGCTATGTTGTTTTCCATTGGCTTGGTATCAACCTTTATCACTGGTGGACTTACCGGTATAATCCTTGGGGATAGTACATTGGATATCAATGTCCATGATACGTACTTTGTGATTGCCCACTTTCACTTGGTAATGGGTATTTCCGCACTTTACGGAGTGTTTGCTGGGGTGTACCATTGGTTCCCTAAAATGTTCGAAGGTAAGATGTTGAATAAAAATTTAGGCTATATCCACTTTTGGATAACTGCAGTCTGTGCTTATGGGGTGTTCTTTCCGATGCATTTCGTTGGAATGGCAGGAGTGCCAAGACGTTATTATGAAAACACGGCATTCCCTATGTTTGACGAATTGACCGATGTACAGGTATTGATGACTGTCTTTGCTTTGATAGCCGGACTAGCTCAGTTGGTTTTCTTGGGGAATTTCATCTATAGCATGTTCTATGGTAAGAAAGGACCTCAAAATCCATGGAAATCAAATACCTTGGAATGGACAACACCTCAAGAACATGTTCACGGAAATTGGCCAGGAGCTATTCCAGAGGTATACCGTTGGGCTTACGATTATAGTAAGACTGGGGAAGATGGTGAATACATCATTGCGGGGCAGGATTTTATTCCACAGAACACACCTATACAGGATAACGAGGAGGAAGAAAACCATTAGGATTTCGAAATCAACATATAGGAAAATGCCCAACTTATCAAGTTGGGCATTTTTTTTGATATATCACTAAAAGTCGATTTGGCTTTTTTGTAATATATTTAATAAACTAAAGGGTGCCATATAAAGCATATGGACCGTTATTGAACACAAACCATTGAAATGAAAAATTGTATAACCCTTATCGTGTTGCTTGTTTGCTTCCAAACATTTGCGCAGAGAAAACCTAAGATAAAAGGAAATAAGAATGTCATAGAGGTGCAAGAGGAGCTCCCTTTCTTTAATGCCATTAAATTGGTTGACGATTTGGAGTTGGTGCTTCAGAAAGGCTCAAATAACGCATACACCATTAATGCGGACGATAATTTAATCGATGTGCTCAAATTCAAGGTAGAGGACAGTACCTTGGTTATTAGTTCATTCTATAAGATTACTTCGAAGAAGAAGTTGGATATGGTCATAACCTATACCGATTTGGAAACCATATCGATGATAGACGGTAAGGTCAACATGAAGGATGTTATTTCATCCGATAGGTTTACGGTTAACCTCGAAGGTCCGTCACGGTTGGAATTGAATGCCACGGCCCCAATCATGACTGTGAATATGAAGGGGATGAGTTCCGGGGACTTTAATTTGGCAAGTGATTCATTGCATATTTCCCTAAAGGATAGGGTTGATGCCCGCATCTATGCTGTTGGGATGTCCAATACCATTTGGATGTCTGACAATGCGAGTGCAAGTATGGAAGGAAATGCAGATGTCCTGAATGTAAAACTCAAGGGGAATTCAAGCTTAAAGGCGGAAAGAATGGAAGCAACTTCCGTTGTGGCTGACATGAAAGGCTCCCCAAATGTTAAGATCAAGGCTTTGGAGGAATTTAAATTAGCTTCCCGGGGGTCTTCAAAAACACAGCTTTATGGTGACCCTAAAATTAGCATTGAAGCATTCTTGGATACTTCCCAATTGCTTAAGGAAAATTAATCTAGGGGTTCCCCTTATTGAAAAAGGGTAGGAAAAAAGAAAATCCCCATTGCATTTGCAATGGGGATTTTACAGTAAAGGAAAGTATTGGTTTGGATAATAAAGCTATTTAGGCTTTTGGGCCTGCTGCAATAATATCCGGGTTTGTGTTCGCTTCGAATTTCTTGAAGTTTTCATTGAAAAGATTGATAAGTTTCAATTTAGTAGCTTCATATTTGGCTTTGTCTTCCCAAGTGTTTCTTGGAATCAATACCTCAGAAGGTACACCAGGACAACTTGTAGGGATTTGGAATCCGAATGCTTCATCCTTCACGTATTCTACATTGTCAAAATCGTGGTGGTGAATAGCATCTACCATGGCTCTAGTATATTTCAACTTCATTCTTGAACCACTACCTGTCCAACCTGTATTGATCAACCAAGCATTAGCCTTGTGGCTTTTGATTTTCTCAGCCAATAATTCAGCATATTTGTTAGGATGCCACATCATAAAGGCAGCTCCATAACATGCACTAAAGTTAGGCGTTGGTTCTGTTACTCCCATCTCAGTACCTGCCATCTTTGCAGTATATCCAGAGATAAAGTGATAACTCGCTTGTTCAGGGGTTAGTTTACTTACTGGAGGCAATATACCAAAAGCATCACAGGTAAGGAATATGACATTTTCAGGATGTCCGGCAACACAAGGAATCTGTACATTATCAATGTAATTGATAGGATAAGAAGCCCTGGTGTTCTCGGTTATTGTTGTGTCTGTATAATCAACTTCCCTTGTGTCTTTGTCATAAACCACATTTTCCAAAACGGTTCCAAAACGGATGGCATTATAGATATCCGGTTCTTTTTCAGCAGAAAGATCAACTGCTTTGGCATAACATCCACCTTCAATATTGAAAGTTCCTTCGTTAGTCCAGCAATGTTCGTCATCACCAATCAATCTACGCTTAGGATCTGCACTCAAAGTGGTTTTTCCTGTTCCTGATAGACCAAAAAGGATAGTTACATCGTTTTTCTCACCAACGTTTGCAGAACAGTGCATTGGTAACACACCTTGCAAAGGCATTAGGTAATTCATTACCGAGAAAATACCTTTTTTCATTTCACCGGCATATTCCGTACCTAAAATCACGATTTCCTTACGTTCCAAGTTCAAATCAACACTGGTCTTGGAGGTCATTTCAGAAGTGTAACGGTTAGCAGGGAACTGACCTGCATTGAAGATCACATAATCAGGCTCTCCGAAATTCGCTAATTCTTCCTCAGTAGGCATAATCAACATGTTCTGCATGAACAATGCATGGTAAGCCCTTGTACAAACGATTCTTGTTTTGATTCTATAATTTGGATCCCATCCGGCAAAAGCATCAACGACAAAAAGGTGATCACGTGTATTCAAGTAATCAAGGGCCCTTTCATGGTTGACCATGAATGTGTGCTCGTCCAATCCCATATTGATTTTTCCCCAATCAATATTTTTTTCAGAATCTGAGTGGCGTACAATTCTTTTGTCCTTTGGGCTACGACCGGTTTTTTCACCAGAGAAGGTCATTAAGGCTCCTACATCGGAAATGGCGGTTCCCTTTTCCAAACGGAGTCCAAGTTCATATAAAACAGGGACACTACTGTTCCTGTAGATTTTTTCGGTATCGATACCATACTTTTTAAGATCAAATGTTGCTGACATTGTTTTCTGCTTTAAAATGGTTGTTAAAAATTATTTTTTTTAATTCTGCGCAAAGATTGATAATAATCACCTCACAAAAGATGACAATTATCATGAATGCTACAAGATAAAGAACAATAACGATATAGTTGGTACGCTACAAGTGAATTTTAACATTTGATTTTCACTATCTTTGTTCGTATATGAATGAGTATTTAGATCCCACCACAGGCAATTTTTCGCCTGAGGAAATTGATTTGGAAAGAGCATTGCGCCCCGTAACTTTTAATGACTTTGCAGGGCAGGATCAAGTGCTTGAAAATTTGAAGGTTTTTGTAGAGGCTGCTAACCAGAGGAATGAGGCCCTCGACCATACTTTGTTCCATGGTCCTCCGGGATTGGGGAAAACAACCTTGGCCCATATACTCGCCAATGAGTTGGGGGTAGGTATAAAAATCACTTCAGGTCCAGTATTGGATAAACCAGGGGATTTAGCGGGTCTTTTGACCAATCTAGAGGAAAGGGATGTGCTTTTTATTGATGAGATCCATAGGTTGAGTCCGATAGTTGAGGAATATCTTTATTCTGCAATGGAGGACTATAAAATAGATATTATGATAGAGACAGGTCCCAATGCCCGGTCTGTCCAGATCAATTTAAATCCTTTTACCCTGATCGGGGCAACGACCCGGTCGGGCCTATTAACCTCACCCATGCGGGCACGTTTCGGTATACAGAGTCGACTGCAATATTATTCCACTGAATTGTTATCGACTATCGTGGAACGGAGTGCGGAAATATTGAAAGTACCCATTACCCAGGATGCTGCCATTGAAATCGCAGGCCGTAGTAGGGGAACACCCCGAATTTGCAATGCGCTTTTGCGAAGGGTTCGCGATTTTGCCCAAATCAAGGGGAATGGTAGTATCGATATGGAAATATCGAAATACAGTTTAAAAGCCTTGAATGTCGATGCCCATGGTCTGGATGAAATGGATAACAAAATCCTGACAACCATTATCGATAAATTCAAAGGAGGGCCGGTTGGAATATCCACAATCGCTACCGCGGTTTCGGAAAGTTCAGAGACCATTGAGGAAGTGTACGAGCCTTTTCTGATTCAACAAGGATTTATCATGCGAACTCCTAGAGGGCGCGAAGTTACCGAATTGGCCTATAAACACCTAGGGAGAATCAAGGGAGGTACGCAACCAGGACTCTTTTGAGCTTGATATCAACCTATATGCCATTGATCAAAACCGAAGCAGAACGCCTCGGTTTTTTTATTGATACACTATTAAGGATTCAATGGGATAGGCTAAAATAATTCATCACTTCATTATAATTGCTTATCTCCACACCAGATTCTTTCAGGTTGTCTAAAAGGTTTGCCTTACCGGTTGTTCCTGTTATTCCATTGGAAGATTCGATGAGTACGATCCTGAACTTGATAGTGGTCGGTACCTCTTCATCTGGAATTCGGTCAGGCTCATAACCATTGATCGTTTTTGCCAATAAAAGTCGATTACCGTTAACCTGCAGGTCAATCAATAGGCCAAATTTATCCAATGACGTCGAAACCATTCCTGTATAGGGTAATAGTTTTGCCATGTTTGTCGCAGTACCCATTCCTGATTCTGAAGCATAAATAGGCGTGGCATAAGCCAAAATTGCATTTCCCTCTTCATAAAAAGTGTATAAGCCTACCCCTCCGACACTATCTGCGGGAACAGTATAATAGCGATATTCATTGTTTGCCCCAAAGTGAAGGTTCTCGGACCAATCTGTGTTTGCAACGATGAAATCATAATGGGTTACATTGGCATTTCCGGTATCCCCCTTGATTCCTTGTTCCCCTTCAATGCCCTGAATGCCTTGTTCACCCTGTGGTCCTTGTGGGCCAATGGGACCCACTTCCCCATCTTTGGAACATCCTGTTAGCATCAATGCACTTCCAGCAAAAAAACATAATATAATTCTTAAAATAATTTTCATGGGTTTAAAGTTTGATTTGTTATGAATTTCATGAAAATATTAAATTTAATAGTGATCTTGTTGTATATATGTATAACATAGGTTAAATCTTGTGTAAATTACAAGTAAGAGAATACAAACGGAGTTGCCTTTTTTGAAGATCGGGTAGTGGTATATAGGAGACCTCTGTTTTTTCTTTAGCTTTGCCGAACTAATCTTGAGCACTAAAACGTCATATACTTCCTTGATTAAAACCGAAGCCGAACGCCTCGGTTTTTTGTCGTGCGGTATTTCCAAGGCAGCCTTTTTGGAAGAGGAAGCCCCTAGGTTGGAAAAATGGTTGAATCAAAA
Source organism: Maribacter aquimaris (assembly GCF_014596745.1). Lineage (GTDB taxonomy): Bacteria > Bacteroidota > Bacteroidia > Flavobacteriales > Flavobacteriaceae > Maribacter_A > Maribacter_A aquimaris. Next base: position 61,405 of record NZ_JABTCF010000006.1, on the reverse strand, counting down.
TATGCATGGGGAAATGCAGTATATGGAGAACCATTTCGACAAACGATTAGACCCTACCAAATTGGTCGAGGGCTCAAAATCGGTTATTTCCTTATTGTTGAATTACTATCCGGAAGACAAACAAAAAGAAGGTACTTATAAGGTATCAAAATATGCCTACGGACAGGATTATCATCACATCATAAAATCAAAACTAAGACAGTTGCAGGAATTTATCACTGCGGAAATAGGAGAGGTCAATGGGCGTGCCTTTGTAGATTCAGCCCCTGTCCTGGATAAGGCTTGGGCTGCCAAAAGTGGCTTGGGGTGGATTGGGAAACATAGTAATCTATTGACCCAACAAGTCGGTTCGTTTTATTTTATCGCGGAATTGATCGTAGATCTTGAATTGGACTATGATCATCCGGTCACCGACCATTGTGGATCTTGTACAGCATGTATCGATGCCTGTCCCACACAGGCGATCGTTGAGCCCAGCGTGGTTGACGGTAGCAAATGTATTTCCTATTTTACAATTGAATTGAAGAACGAAATCCCTGCCCAATTCCATGGTCAGTTTGATGATTGGATGTTCGGCTGTGATGTTTGTCAGGATGTTTGTCCGTGGAACCGGTTTTCAAAATCGCACAACGAACCCCTATTCAACCCCCATCCTGATTTGTTGTCAAACGATAAAAAAGATTGGGAAGAGATAACCCAAGAGGTCTTTAATACGATCTTTAAAAAATCCGCGGTAAAACGAACCAAATTTTCGGGATTAAAACGGAATATTCGGTTTTTAAAATAAACTTTTCCACACGCAAACGTTTGAAGTGGCCCTGCTTCTGGCTTTATATTGGAGTTTTCTTTATGGTCGAGCATAAAATGGTATCTTGTTGGGTAGATTAACCACCAAACCACAAAAAAAACATGGCCCTTATAAAAAAACCAAACCTGGGTTTTTGGCAGATTTTCAATATGAATGTAGGATTCTTGGGAATCCAGTTCAGCTTTGGACTGCAACAAACAGCGATCAATCCCGTATTTCTTTTTCTAGGGGCTCCTGAGGATATGTTGCCTATTTTGAATATTGCCGGTCCGGTTACAGGTTTGGTCGTACAACCTATTATCGGTGCAATTTCGGATAAGACCTGGTCGCTGCGTTGGGGCAGAAGAAAACCTTTTTTCCTTATAGGTGCCATCATTGGAAGTATATGTCTGTTTGCATTTCCCTTGAGTCCGGCGTTATGGTTTGCCGTAGGGTTACTTTGGATTTTGGATGTAGGCAATAATATGGCCATGGAACCTTATCGGGCGTTTGTTGGTGATAAATTACCAGAGAAACAGTTGAGTTTGGGGTATCAAATGCAGAGTCTATTCGTAGGGGCCGGGATTGTACTGGCGAATGCCTCTATCTTTTTGTTTCAGGATTGGTTCGGAGGGGATGCCGCTTCGGAAGTGGTTGGATCGATACCAAAATGGTTGTATTATTCGTTCTTCATTGGATCGGTACTATCTGTGGGCACCATTTTATGGTCGGTATTGAAAACCCCTGAAATTCCACCCTCCGAAGAAGAGCTTGCAGATATTAAGGCGCATAAGGGCTTGCCTTTCGCTGAACGTTTTAAAATGCCATTTGTTGAGATTTCCAAGGCAGTGAAAGAGATGCCTCCTTTTATGTGGAAATTATCCGTTGTGTACCTTTTTCAATGGTATGCCCTTTTTGTGTACTGGCAATTCATAACGCCCTTGTTCAGGACAACTATGGGCTATGATCTTTCAGAAGCTGCTGCACAGGCGGCTAAAATGAGTACCACCTATAATATAGCAACAATCGTAGTGGCCTTGATGCTTGTTCCGCTCACCTTGAAATACGGGGGAAAGAAAATTTATGCGGCCAGTTTATTGGGTACGGGATTGGCCCTGTTGTCCATACCGTACATAAGTGATCCGATCTATGTGTTGATTCCCATGGTCTTATTCGGTATAGGTTGGGCGGCAATGATGGGGATTCCCTATACTATGGTTTCCAAAATCGTGCCCCAGGAACGACGCGGTGTTTATATGGGTATCCTGAATATGATGATTGTAATCCCCATGGGGATTGAAACCTTGACTTTCGGACCTATTTTCAAAAATATTTTAGGGGCCAACGCGGTAAATGCCATGTTGTTTGCCGGAGTCTTTTTCATTATCGCCGCGGCCTTCACCTTGCGGTTGAACGTTTCCAAGGAGGAAATAGGGAAGAAAGCTCAATAATAATATTCATATTGTGGTTAAGGACGAATGCTTCAAATTGTCCATGGATAATTATGTCATAGGCACATAGGGTCTATTATGTAGTTATATCGGTAATATTTGTACTTGGAACTTATTTTTTTCAAAGATTACCCCTAAATTTGACATACAATTTATGACTATGCGCGACAAGAAGTTAAGAAGTGAAGCATTGATTTATCATGCGAAACCCCAACCTGGAAAAATTAAGATAGTACCTTCAAAAAGCTACTCCACCCAACGCGATTTGGGATTGGCATACTCCCCTGGGGTAGCAGAACCATGCTTAGAGATAGCAAAAAATGTAGATGATGTATACAAATACACCTCCAAGGGGAATCTGGTGGCCATCATAACCAACGGAACGGCAGTTTTGGGGTTGGGAAATATAGGACCGGAAGCCTCCAAACCGGTAATGGAAGGTAAAAGTCTTTTGTTTAAGATTTTTGCTGATATAGATGCAATCGATATTGAACTGGATACGACCGATGTTGACAAATTCGTTGAAACGGTAAAGATCATTGCACCAACCTTTGGTGGTATAAACCTTGAGGATATAAAAGCACCCGAGGCTTTTGAGATAGAAAGAAGATTAAAGGAGGAATTGGATATTCCCGTAATGCATGATGATCAACATGGAACGGCCATTATTTCTTCCGCAGCCTTATTGAATGCCTTGACGGTTACCAATAAGAAGATCGAGGATGCGCGCATTGTAATCAGTGGCGCTGGGGCAGCGGCAATTTCCTGTACTAGATTGTACAAGGCCTTTGGGGCTAAGGCCGAAAATATTGTAATGTGCGATAGTAAAGGCGTAATTCATAAAAACAGGGAGAACATTACCCCTGAGAAGCTCGAATTCGCGACTGAAAGAAAAATAGAGACCTTGGCCGAGGCCATGAAAGACGCTGATGTGTTCATCGGACTGTCCATTGCAGATATAGTTACTCCCAAAATGCTGAAAAGCATGGCCAAGAATCCCATTGTTTTTGCTTTGGCCAACCCAGATCCAGAGATCTCGTACGAATTGGCCATAAAAACCAGAAAGGATATCATAATGGCTACGGGTAGATCGGACCATCCTAACCAAGTGAATAATGTACTGGGCTTTCCTTTTATATTTAGGGGGGCACTCGATGTAAGGGCTACCAAGATCAATGAGGAAATGAAAATGGCGGCTGTGGTCGCCTTAGCGGAATTGACAAAACAAACAGTGCCCGAACAAGTGAATATTGCCTATTCGGAGACCAGGCTGACTTTTGGCAAGGATTATATTATTCCCAAGCCTTTTGATCCTAGGTTGATTTCCGAGATTCCGCCGGCAATAGCTAAGGCGGCCATGGAAAGTGGGGTGGCCAAAGAGCCTATTCAGGATTGGGCAAAATACAAGGAAAAATTATTAAGACGCTCCGGAAGTGACAATAAAGTGGTACGCTTGCTGCATGAAAGGGCAAAAATAAACCCTAAAAAGATCGTATTTGCCGAAGCCAACCATTTGGATGTCCTAAAAACAGCACAGATTGTTTATGAGGAGGGTATCGCTATACCGATTTTATTGGGTGAGGAAGAGGTGATCAGGGAATTGAAGAAGGAAATAGGGTTCAATGCCGATGTCAAGATTATTGACCCGAAATCGGAGGACTCGTTAAAGACAAGGGAACGTTACGCCAAAAAACATTGGGAAGCGACCCAAAGGCATGGATTGACTTTGTATGGGGCAAAGACCAATATGAGGGAACGTAATTATTATGCGGCCATGATGGTAAATGAGGGTGATGCCGATGGAATGATTTCAGGTTATTCAAGGGCATATCCAACGGTTATTAAACCCATTTTTGAGGTAATCGGAAGGACTAAGGGGGTGCGGCGCGCGGCCACAGTGAATATAATGAATACAGAACGAGGGCCATTGTTCTTGGCTGATACATCAATTAATATCGATCCTTCGGCGGAGGTCCTTGCTGAGATTGCCGTTATGACCTCAAATTTGGCAAAAGCCTTTGGTTTTGAACCTATCATGGCCATGTTGTCCTATGCCAATTTTGGGTCTTCATCACATCCAAATGCGAAAAAGGTAACCGAAGCGGTAAAGATTTTACATAAAAATTATCCTAAATTGGTGATTGACGGTGAAATCCAAACAGATTTTGCGTTGAATATGGAATTGCACCAAAGCCAATTCCCATTTTCAAAGTTGGCAGGCAAGAAGGTCAATACCTTGATATTCCCAAATTTGGACTCGGCCAATATTACGTATAAGTTATTGAAAGAGCTCAATGGGGCCGATTCCATAGGGCCTATCATGTTAGGACTTAATAAACCGGTACATGTATTGCAATTAGGGGCCGATGTCGATGAAATGGTGAATATGACGGCGGTAGCCGTTATCGATGCCCAGGAAAGGGAAAAACGCAAGCGCTTTAAGAGGGATTAATAAAAAATGAAGGCATAATGTCTTGGGGTATAGGGCGAGGTCGTGTAAGCGATTATCGAAGTGAAAATCTATACCTTTGGGTTTTGGAACACATTGACGTATTAAACTGCAATCAACCCATTGGGGCACTTGCCAAGACTATTTGAATTTGAAATATTATTCCCCATGATACACCACCTTAATGGAAAATTAGTTGAAAAGAATCCAACCCATGTTATTATCGAATGTGCGGGGGTAGGGTATTTTGTGAACATATCCTTGAATACCTTTTCGCATATAAAGGATCAGGAAAACATCAACCTGTTTACCCATTTGCAGGTTCGGGAAGATGCCCATACACTTTTTGGTTTTGCCGAGAAATCGGAACGGGAGATTTTCAGGTTGCTGTTATCGGTTTCCGGGATTGGGGCGAGTACGGCCAGAACCATGCTTTCCTCCTTGTCACCTGCCCAGATCAGGGATGCAATCGCCAATGGTGACGTTGCAACGATTCAGGGTATCAAGGGTATTGGGGCTAAAACGGCCCAAAGGGTTATTCTTGATCTTAGGGATAAGATTTTAAAGGTGTACGATATTGACGAAGTTTCCATCAGTTCAAACAATACAAATAAAGAAGAAGCGTTATCTGCTTTAGAGGTTCTAGGATTTGTCCGAAGACAAGCTGAAAAGGTTGTTGACAAGGTAGTAAGCCAAGAACCTGCACTAAGCGTAGAGAACATTATTAAACTGGCGCTTAAAAATTTGTAATAAGTTTGAAAAAAGGGGCAAAAAAAATTCTTAAATTTTCATTTAAGCTTATATTCCTATACGCTTTTTTACTCGGGTGCATTGAGGAATCCTACGCACAAGATACTGAGGGCGATAGTGATACTGAGCAAGTGCAAGACTCTGTGAAAACCGGTTTTTCCTTAGGAAGGTTAAAAATGGATAATCCGGAGAGCATTATTTCCAAATATAATTATGATCCCAATCTTGATAGGTATATCTATTCCGAGAAGGTAGGTGACTTCAATATTGGCTATCCTATTATCCTTACACCAGACCAGTATTATGAACTTGTTCGTAAAGAAGGTATCAAGGATTATTTTAAGGAGAAACATGATGCTTATTCCGGAAAGAAGGAAGGGAGTGAGGATGCTAGAAAGAATCTATTGCCAAATTTCTATGTCAATAACAACTTTTTCGAATCTGTTTTTGGGGGTAATACCATCGAAGTGATTCCCCAAGGTTCTGTTGCGATGGATTTAGGGGTGATTTGGCAAAAAAACGATAATCCTTCACTTTCCCCAAGAAACCGTACCAATCTATCTTTTGATTTTGATCAACGTATTAGTTTGAGTATGTTGGGTAAAATTGGTGAACGACTTCAGGTTACGGCCAATTATGACACCGAAGCCACTTTCGATTTCCAGAATATTGTAAAACTGGACTATACACCGACAGAGGATGATATTCTTCAGAAAATAGAAGTGGGTAACGTAAATATGCCGCTTAATAGTTCCTTGATCACGGGTGCACAAAGCCTGTTCGGGGTAAAGACCCAATTACAATTCGGCAAGACCAAGGTCACAGCGGTATTCTCGGAACAACAATCCCAAAATAATACGGTGGTTGCCCAGGGTGGAGGTACAATCAACGAATTTTCACTTACCGCCTTGGATTATGATGAGGACAGGCACTTTTTCCTAGGTCAATATTTTAGGGATGCTTATGATGGAGCCTTAGCCAATTACCCGTACATTCAAAGTCAGGTGCAGATAACCCGTTTGGAAGTATGGGTTACCAATAGGAGTCAACAAACCTTGAATGTGCGTAATGTTGTGGCGCTTCAGGATTTGGGTGAATCGAAGGAGGAAAGAACAAGAATCGGCATCGCTAACGGTGATCCTGCTGGGTTTTTCAATAACCCCAGTAATGCCTTGCCTAGAAATAACGCCAATGATTTTGATCCCGCAGCCATAGGTTCGGGAGGGGCTTTGACCTCTTCAATTCGGGATATTGCAACAGTGGAATCGGGATTCAATATACCAGGATACCAAGTTAATCAAGGTTTTGATTATGCCATTCTGGAAAATGCCAGGAAACTTGAAGTGGATCGGGATTATCAATTCAATACCCAATTGGGTTACATCTCCTTGAATCAAAGGTTGAGTAACGATGAGGTCTTGGCGGTTGCTTATCAATATACCTATAACGGGGAAGTATATCAGGTAGGGGAATTCGCCAATGGCGGATTGGATGCAACGACGGTTTCCGGGGGTGTGAATCCTGTGGTAAACAACAATACCTTGGTTTTGAAATTGCTAAAAAGTAATATCACCAATATCACCGACCCTATTTGGGATTTGATGATGAAGAACATTTATGCGACAGGTGCATATCGTTTGAGTGAGGATGATTTTAAAATGAATATCCTGTATTCGGATCCCACCCCAAGAAATTACATTTCACCGGTTGCCGAAGGTCCTGGTTCGGGATGGCCTGATGAAACCAGTGCAGATGGCCCTCTTGAGGAAAGGATTTTATTGGAAGTGTTCAATTTTGATAGACTTAATGCGTATAAAGACGTACAACCTGGTGGTGATGGCTTTTTTGATTTTGTGTCTGGCCTTACCGTGGATACCCAAAACGGAAGGATTATTTTTACCAAAGTCGAACCCTTTGGGGAGTTTTTGTACAACCAACTGGGTGGTGGTGGAAACTATGATAATGAGACGACCTATAACGAGAATCAAGGAAAATACGTCTTTAGGGAAATGTATGAGCTTACCCAGGCGGCTGCCTTACAAGACCCGGTTAAGAACAAGTTCTTGATAAAGGGTACCTATAAGTCAGAAGGCAGCAATGGTATTTCAATAGGGGCATTTAATGTGCCACAAGGTTCTGTGACCGTTACGGCGGGGGGTCGGACGTTGCGGGAAGGTGTAGATTATACCGTGAATTATCAGGCGGGTACGGTACAGATTTTGGACCCTAGTTTGGAAGCATCGGATACCCCCATTAATATTTCAGTGGAGAATAATGCCGTATTTGGCCAACAGACGAGAAGGTTTACAGGTATCAATGTTGAGCATCAGGTAAACAACAATTTTATCTTGGGGGCTACCTTATTGAATTTGAACGAAAGGCCCTTGACACAAAAATCGAACTATGGCGTTGAACCTGTAAACAACACGATTTTCGGATTGAACGGAAATTTCTCTACGGAAGTGCCTTTCTTAACACGCTTGGCAAATAAACTTCCTAATATAGATACAGACGTACCTTCGAATCTTTCAGTACGGGGTGAAGTGGCTTGGTTAAAGCCAAACTCTCCTAAAAATGCTGATTTTGAGGGTGAAACCACAACCTATTTGGATGATTTTGAAGGCGCCCAGGCGTTAATAGATATTCGTTCCTCCCTAGGTTGGTCACTGGCCAGTACACCATTGGAATTTGCACCAGGTGGAGTACTTTCGGGTAGTTCCCCAGAAGATCCCGCGAACCTTATCAATGGGTATGGGCGGGCTAAAATGGCATGGTATACGATTGATCCGATTTTTTATACCAACCAAAGGCCTTCAAGTGTTAGCGACAATGATGTCTCTACTAATGCGACCCGAAGGGTGTTCGTAGATGAGGTCTTTCCACAGACAGATATTGCCCAAGGGCAAACGACGGTGCAAAGTACCTTGGATTTGGTGTATTACCCCAATATTAAAGGACCTTATAATGCCAATTCGGATTTTGAGACTGAGAATCCCGATGATAAATGGGCAGGTATTATGCGTTCATTAAGTAGCACCGACTTTGAACAGTCGAATGTGGAGTTTGTGCAATTCTGGGTTTTAGACCCCTATGTTGATGGTATAGCAACTGATCCGGGGGAACTTGTTATAAACTTAGGGAACATTTCAGAGGACATATTAAAGGATGGTAGAAAACAATATGAAAATGGATTGCCGGTAGATGATGATGGATTGATTTATAAACCTTCTTGGGGTGTCGTTCCGGCAACACAAGCCTTGGTGTATGCCTTTGATGCCAATGAAAGTAATCGCGTGTTGCAGGATGTTGGTTTCGACGGCTTGGATGATTCAGCGGAAGCTGACATTTATGGTCCTGGGGAAGACCCAGCGTTGGATAATTATGAATATTACCTCAATCGGGAAGGAAGTATTTTGGAAAGGTATTTGAATTTTAATAACCCCCAGGGTAACTCCCCTGTACAGGTTACCGATACTAACCGTGGTTCAACCACATTGCCCGATGTAGAGGATGTGGATCGTGATTTGACCATGAATACGGTCAATAGCTATTATGAATATCGCATTCCCATTAAGCCCAATACGAGTATAGATGATAAATACGTAACCGATATTAATGAAGGACTTACACCTGATTTGCCTAACGGTAATCAATTAAATAGTAGGTGGATCCAATATAAGATTCCATTAAGTGATTTTACGGATGCAATCGGAGGAATTACCGATTTCAGGTCTATCAGTTTTATGCGAATGTACCTTACCGGTTTTAGTAGCGATGTCGTACTCCGATTTGCTACCTTGGATTTGGTGCGTGGCGATTGGCGTACCTACACCAAGACCTTACAGGATGAGTTGATTGACAGTGACCCTTCGGATGATGGCACTATCGTCGATGTGAATACGGTTAACATAGAAGAGAATAGTTCCAGGTCGCCAATTCCTTATGTTTTGCCTCCAGGAGTAGAGCGCGAGCAGTTGAACAATAATAATACGATTATACGTCAAAATGAACAATCCTTGTCCTTCAAGGTTGAGAATCTGCAATCTGAGGATTCGCGAGGGGTTTTCAAAAGTTTGAATATTGATATTCGTCAATATGAAAAACTGAAGATGTACATGCATGCGGAAAAAATTGGCGATGGTGATTACTCTGATGATGACACACCATTGGTAGGGTTTCTGCGAATTGGAACCGATCTTTCAGAGAATTACTATCAAATTGAATTGCCTTTACAATTCACGCCTTTCGGGGCATCCTTTGATGAGGATGTTTGGCCCGATTCCAATGAGATGGAGGTTATATTGAGCGATTTGAATAAAGTAAAATCCTTACGGATTGCCAATATTGGGGATGTTCCTCTCGATGAACTTCAGTTTTATGAAATTGAGGGCAGCGAGGCAGTTGCTGTTGATGAATTTGCATCCCGGACTTTGGGGAAATTAAGGATCGGTATAAAAGGGAATCCATCATTGGGAAGCATCAGGAATATGATGGTTGGTGTAAAGAATATCGATGACCTTCCTGCCCGGGGGGAAGTTTGGTTCAATGAATTGCGTTTGGCAGGTTTGGATAATGATGGGGGCTGGGCCGCCATAGCATCTGTCGATGCGAATATTGCCGACTTTGCGAACGTTTCGGCAACAGGAAGTAAAAGTACATCAGGTTTTGGGTCTATAGATCAAACGCCGAATGAAAGATCGCGTGAAGATGCCGTTTCCTATGATTTGGTCACTAATGTCAATGTAGGTCAATTGTTGCCTGAGAAATGGGGGGTACAGATTCCTTTCAATTATGGCATTTCCGAAGAGATAATCACTCCTGAGTTTGATCCGGTATACGATGATTTGAAATTGGAAGATCGGATTGCAGCCGCTACCACGGAGGAAGCTGCCGATAAGATTTTGGAGCAGGCAGAGGATTATACGAAACGAACCAGTATTAATTTGATCGGGGTTCGTAAGGATCGGGGTGAGGATGCCGATGCCAATTTCTATGATATTGAGAATTTCACCTTTAATTATTCGTATAACGAAACAGAGCATCGCGATTATGAGATTGCCAATATGCAAGATCAGAGTGTGGTTACGGGCTTTGTCTATAATCATAGTTTTAAACCGGTAGAGGTGGCGCCTTTTGCGAAGAAGGATTCATTGTTCACAGGGGCCTATTGGCAATGGTTGAAAGATTTGAATTTCAATCTTCTGCCAGCCAGTGTTTCGGTAAATTCGAACATCAATCGACAGTTCAACCAACAGAAATTCCGGAATGTTTTTGAGGAAGGTGTAGAAGCATTGGACTTGCCGTTCCTTCAACAACGTAATTACATGTTCAATTGGCAGTACGCCATTAATTATAGTCTTTCGAAATCCTTAAGCCTCAATCTAACGGCAAGTAACAATAATATCGTTCGTAATTATTATACGGAGGAAGGGAATCCGGATTCTGAAATCAACCAAGCTTTGGGGTTGTGGGACGGATTCTGGGATTTAGGGGAACCCAACAGGCATTCGCAACAGATGCAACTCAATTACCAACTTCCTTTTAACAAGATTCCGGCTTTGGATTTTATCAGTGCCCAATATTCGTATACCAGTAATTTTGATTGGCAACGTGGGGGTGATGCCTTGGCCGAGGTTGCTAGCGAGTCCCTTGGCTATGAAACAACGATCAATACGGTTCAGAATGCAAGTACCCATAACATTTCCGCAACATTGGCAATGCAGAAGTTTTATGATCTTATTGGACTTAAAAAACGTGATGGAAAAGGAATCACGAACCAAGGGCCGGTACGAAGGGATAAGGCCGGCAATGTGGCTTCCGATACAAAAGGCCCTAAGCAAAAAACTGGGGCATTGTTCAATACCGCTGTCGATATTCTTACCATGGTCAAAAGATTGAACATAAATTACAATGAGAATAGTGGTACGGTACTTCCGGGGTATACCCAGTCCGTTGGTTTTATTGGAACGGCCCGTCCAACGATAGGATTTGTGTTCGGTAGTCAGTCCGATGTGCGATATGAGGCGGCTCGGAATGGATGGTTGACGAATTTTGCGGACTTCAATGAGCAGTTTATCAAAAGGACCAATAAGCAATTGAATGTTACCGCTACCGCACAGCCCCTGAAAGATTTGACCATAGATCTCTCTGCAGATCGACAATATACCAGTAGCTATCAAGAAAATTTTGAAGTAAGTGATCTGGGTAATGGGGTATATGAGTACATTAACCAATTGGGTAATGAATACGGTAATTTCAGTATTTCGACCATGATGATCGGAACGGCATTCAGTAAGAGCGATGAGTTCAGTTCAGAGCTTTTCGAAACATTCAAGCAGAATCGGATTACAATTGCCAACCGGCTGGTTTCCGATAGAGGGGAATTGCCAGGAACGTTGGATGAAGATGGGTTTCCACAACGATACGGAAAAACCCAACAAGAAGTGCTGCTTCCGGCTTTCTTTGCCGCTTATACGGGTCAGGATGTAAACCGTGTGAACTTGGATGCCTTCAGGCAGATTCCCATTCCAAATTGGAATATTAAGTTTACAGGGCTAATGCGAAACAAATGGTTTAAAAAGAAATTCAAGCGTTTTTCATTGAGTCATGGATATAGGGCTTCCTATAGTATCAATTCCTTTCAGACAAATCTTGAAAAACAGAATACGGAGTTCGATGCCGAGACTGGGGATAGGTTGCCTGATCTTATTTTGAACAATTTGGTATTGACCGATCAGTTCAATCCATTGGTGCGTGTCGATTTTGAGATGAAGAACTCAGTAAGTGTCTTGGCGGAGATTCGTACCGATAGGGCCTTGTCCTTGAGTTTTGATAATAACCTGATGACCGAGATCAATGGAAAGGAATATACGGTTGGTTTGGGTTATCGAATCAAGGACGTTAAATTCGTGACCAATGTCGGAGGTAATAAAACAAGGTTGAAGGGGGATTTAAACCTTAAAACGGATGTTACACTTCGCGATAATATTACGATCATCCGAAATCTGGATATCGATAACAACCAGATAACTTCCGGTCAAAATTTATTCTCACTCAAATTCACCGCCGATTATGCCTTGAGCAAAAGTTTGAATGCTTTGTTCTTTTATGATCATTCGTTCTCCAAATTCGCGGTTTCAACGGCATTTCCACAGACAACGATCAATACCGGGTTCACGATCAAATATAATTTCGGTAATTAAGGTTGTCCATGCCAAGTGGTCTTGCCTATTAGAAAGTGATGCCCGTATGATGTTTTGTCCAAACGCCTTCTAAGGGGTATCGGTCTTAAGGTTCAAAATAGGAATTTGCTTTTTGTATACCGTTCTAACTGTAGGTAGGTAAAACTTGTAATTGATTTTTTTGAATACCTTTTAGGAATCGTTTACATTTGTTTCGTTAATAATAAAAATTCATATAATGAATATACCTTCAGATTTAAAATACACCAAAGACCATGAATGGGTAAGGATGGATGGCGATGTCGCTACCGTTGGAATTACGGACTTCGCCCAAGGAGAACTGGGGGATATCGTTTATGTAGAGGTTGAGACCGTTGATGAAACCATGGATAAGGATGAGGTTTTCGGTTCGGTAGAGGCCGTAAAGACCGTTTCCGATTTGTTCTTGCCATTGTCCGGGGAGATAATCGAATTTAACGAAGGCTTGGAAGATGCACCGGAGAATGTCAATACGGATCCTTATGGGGAAGGTTGGATGATCAAGGTAAAAATAAGTGATGCTACAGAAATTGATAGTTTACTAAGTGATGTAGACTATAAAGCATTGATAAGTGCATAAAAGGCACTTATTCGCAATTTTGTTTATAGGCTGGATGGTGTTCGTCACTTTTTCCAGCTTATATTCGTTTGAGGCGGATGATTTGCCGACATTCAGTATTCCTTACGCAGATAAAATCGTGCATTTTACATTTTATTTTGTAGCGGTTATTTTGGGATCACTGTATTTTTTATCATTAAATAACCCTTGGGCCAAAACTTTGGTTAAAATCATAAAATTGGCTCTTTTACTTGTTGTTTTTGGTATGGTTATTGAAGTTATTCAGGGTACCTTGACAGTGAATAGGTCTGGCGATGTGTTTGATGCGATGGCGAATAGTACGGGTGTGGCCGTGGGTTTCATTATCATTTTGTCCCAATTTTACGGCCAAAGAGGGTTAAAATAAAGTATTACTTGTTTTTTTGTCAATTATTTAGTTAAATTAGCGAACATTAAAAAATTAAATATGGAATTAAAAAAGAACCCAAAAGCGGATTTAAGAAGAAATAGCGGCACCTATTTCGTTATAGGACTGGCCGTTGTGATGTTTTTGGTTTGGAGGGGATTGGAATGGAAGACCTATGAGAAGAGTAATGATTATGATGTCTCCATGAATGTTGAGGATATGTTGGACGAAGAGGTTCCAATGACTGAGCAAATTAAGACTCCACCGCCACCACCGCCACCAGCAGCACCTGAAATTATCGAGATCGTTGAGGATGAGGTAGAAGTTGAGGAAACCGTTATCGAATCTACAGAGACCAGTCAGGAAGAAGAGATTGTTGAAGTTGAGGATGTTGAAGTAGAAGAGGTAGAAGAAGATATCGATGTGCCTTTCGCAGTAATCGAGGATGTACCGATTTTCCCAGGTTGTGAAGGGGAAAAAGGTAAAGGGGCAAAAGCCATGCGTGATTGTTTTCAACAGAAAATGCAAAAGCATATCGCCAAGAATTTCCGTTATCCTGAAATTGCCCAGGAAATGGGTGTTCAAGGACGGGTAAACGTTATGTTCGTTATCCAAAAAGATGGTAGTATCGGAGGCGTAAGAATGCGTGGCCCGGATAAGAACTTGGAGAAAGAAGCTGCTAGGATTATCGCTAAGCTTCCTAAAATGACTCCAGGAAAACAAAGGGGTAGGGCTGTAAGGGTACCTTTCAGTATTCCTATTACCTTTAGATTGCAATAATTGCCATTACTATACAAACTGAATTTGTATCAGTAGTATAGGAATGACTTCATATTTAATGTACAGAATCCTGGGCTTTGGCTCAGGATTTTTTTTTGATACTGTTTTTTGCCTTTAGTCGGATATTCCGTTTTTCGATCGGTTGATCCTGAATTGGGTTGTTGTACCATTCAATTAGGGCTTGCCCATTGTGTTGGTTTATAGGCCTATTGATTGACTTCATTTTAAGGACTGTAATGTATATGACAGTTCCTTTGTGGGGGTGTTTTAGGTGTATTGTGTTGATAAATAGTGTTTTGTGGTGAATTTACGTCTCTGGTTCATTGAAATCATAAACCTTGGTATTTCGTTGCACACCTTGCTTACTACGATTATATTTGCGTTTTGATAAAAATGATAATGAAGACCGTGATTAAACCAGCAAAAAGTACCTCATGGTCTATGAGGTTTGCTGATTTTAAGGAAATTACAAAAGTAAGACTGGCGGTCAGTGTCGTCTTTTCTTCCCTTGCCGGCTATTTGTTGGGTGCTGACGAAATCAGTTTTGTTTCCTTATTGTTACTTGCCTTTGGAGGGTATTGTATGGTAGGGGCTTCCAATGCCTATAATCAGATTATCGAAAAGGATCTGGATGCTTTGATGAAGCGGACCATGAATAGGCCAATACCCTCAGGTAGGATGTCGGTGAACCAAGGAATGACCATTGCGATTGTGTTGACAGTCCTCGGGGTTGTATCCTTATATTTCCTGAATCCCAAGACGGCCATGTTCGGTGCGATTTCCATCTTTTTGTATACCAGTGTCTATACCCCCCTGAAAACCATGACCCCGCTTTCGGTATTCGTTGGGGCTTTTCCAGGTGCTATTCCCTTTATGTTGGGTTGGGTGGCGGCTACCAACGAATTTGGTATTGAACCGGGTACCTTGTTCATGATTCAGTTCTTTTGGCAATTCCCACATTTTTGGGCATTGGCTTGGATGTTGGATGATGATTATAAAAAAGGGGGATTCAAGATGCTTCCTACAGGTAAAAAAGACAAGGGTACGGCCCTACAGATAATTATGTACACTATTTGGATGATGGTAATATCCGTCGTTCCGGTATTGGGGATAACAGGTCGCTTGCAATTGTCCATTCCCGCTGCCGTAATAATATTCATTATGGGGGGTGTAATGCTTTTCTTTGCATTTAGGTTGTATGAAAAAAGGGACAATGTATCCGCAAGAAAATTAATGCTGGCCAGCGTAACCTATATTACCTTTATGCAAGTGGTGTATGTATTGGATAAATATATTCCGGCCCTCTTTTAATGGCAAGGGATTGCTCATTGTTACCCTGTGGTAAATAGGGAAATATCGACTTTTAAGTAATAAATTTTATGAATCGGATTTTATGGATTTAACTCAAGGAACCCAAAAGGAAAAGAATGATAGGTCAAAAAAAATGATGCTATGGTTCGGAATCGTGAGTTTACTCATGGCTTTTGCCGGTTGGACCAGTGCTTATATCGTAAGTAGTAGGCGGGAGGATTGGCTTGATAATATACAGATGCCATCTGCTTTTTATTTTAGTACGGTGATCATTGTTTTAAGTAGTATTACATATATGTTGGCAAAGAAGGCCATACGTAGGGATGCTGTTAAGGTATGTACAAATTGGTTGTTCCTTACTTTATTATTGGGGTTGGCCTTTATTGCTCTGCAGTTTAAAGGTTTTTCGGAAATGGTGGCCCAAGGCTATTATTTCACCGGACCCACAAGTAGTATTAAAATGTCTTACATTTTCCTTATTGCAGCAGTCCATGTCGTGCATGTCGTGGCAGGTATCATTTCTTTGTTGGTCGTGCTGTTCAATCAGAAAAAGGGGAAGTATTCGTCCCAAGAATACCTAGGGCTGTCATTGGGGGCCACATTTTGGCACTTTCTTGATCTTCTATGGGTCTACCTACTCTCTTTCATGGTTTTGGTCGATTAAAAGTCCATTTTTTTTTGATTTCTTGGTCTTAGACTTTTGTATCTTATGAAAAAATGTATTTTTGTGAAAATTCTAATTGTAAGATAACTGACTAATTTATGGATTCTACGGTAACAACGGGTGTGGAAGAAAACGTTTGGGGGGGTGGTGGTAACCGTCCTCTGGGAGCGAGCTACGGAAAATTGATGATGTGGTTCTTTATTCTTTCCGATGCTTTGACATTTTCCGGTTTTTTGGCCGCATATGGTTTTTCAAGGTTTAAGTTTATGGAAACGTGGCCGATTGCCGACGAGGTGTTTACTCACGTGCCTTTCTTTCATGGCAACTACCCCATGTACTATGTCGCATTTATGACATTTGTATTGATTATGTCCTCTGTGACAATGGTTCTTGCCGTTGATGCGGGTCATAAAATGAAAAAGAACAGTGTAATTTGGTATATGTTCCTGACCATTATCGGGGGTGCGATTTTCGTAGGCTCCCAAGCCTGGGAATGGGCTACTTTCATAAGTGGTGATTATGGGGCAGTGGAAACCAAGGGAGGACGTATTTTACAATTTGTGAATGCTGATACCGGTGAAAGGGCGGCATTGGCTGATTTTGCCATGACACTACCTGACGAAAGGGTCGTACACGAGAATAAAAATGGAATATGGTTCTACGATGAAGGATCCCAGCCCAGTTATTCGGTAAATGAGGTTTTGGAAGGTTTTAAGGCCGATAGCAATATTCTTGTACGTACCGAAGTTATTAATGAAGAAGGAGTGAAGCAGGTATTGTCGAGGCAGGAATCCTTGGCGAAACTTAAAAATGCAACCCAGGTGGTAGAAGGCGCCAACCTCATACACAATGAATATGGGAGTCGGTTATTTGCGGATTTCTTTTTCTTTATAACAGGATTCCACGGTTTTCACGTTTTTTCGGGGGTGATGTTCAATCTCATTATCTTCTTTAATGTGGCTTTGGGTACCTATGAAAAAAGAGGTCATTACGAAATGGTTGAGAAAGTCGGACTCTATTGGCATTTTGTGGATTTGGTTTGGGTATTTGTATTTACTTTCTTTTATTTGGTTTAATCTGGATTTGTTTCAGGTAACTTTTTAAGGATTGATTTAAAATTTAATAGATAGATTTAACATGGCACACGCACATAAATTGGAGATTTTCAGGGGACTTTTAAAATTCAAGTCGAATACCCAAAAAATTTGGGGGGTCCTTGTGTTTTTAACCATAGTAACGGGAATTGAGGTTGCCTTGGGTATTTCCAAGCCGACAGTACTGACACATAACCATGTGTTGGGGATGAAAGTATTAAACTGGATATTCATTATTCTAACCTTGGTTAAGGCTTATTATATCGCATGGGACTTTATGCATTTACGGGATGAAAAAAGCTCGTTACGAAGGGCAGTTGTTTGGACCCCGCTATTTTTGGTCGCCTATCTGGTCTTTATCCTTTTGGTAGAAGGGAATTACATCCACAATGTTATTCAGGATGGTTTTATAACCTGGGACTTCAACTAAGATATAATTAACAAATTAAAAGACGGTTTAAAGACCGTCTTTTTTATTTTTGTATATGCTGGAATGAATTCAGCATCTTATATTCGTTTGCCGAAAAAGGGCAACATTTCCAGAATGAAAAAGACCGTAGTTTTAGTAGTATTGTTTATCCTGCCTATCGTAGCTTATCTCTTTTTTGCCTCGGGCATTAATAATTTCGGAAAGCTTCCTATCCTCACGGAAAATATACCTGACATCACTGATGTTGATGCAAATATCCTGCTTCAGGATAGGATTACGATATTGGGGTTTTTGGGTAGTGATCTGGAAAACAAAAAAGGCGTTGCGTTCAATCTAAACCAGAAAATTTATAAAAGGTTCTATCAGTTCAATGACTTTCAGTTTGTAATGGTAGTGCCCAATGGTAGTGAAAGTAAGGTCGAGGCCCTTAAATCCGAATTGGGTAATTTGGCCGATGTCGTTAAATGGAACTTTGTCTATGGGGATAAGGAACGGATACAGGCGTTGTTCGATGGATTGAAAACAGATTTAACCTTGGATGGAAATATGGCCACCCCTTATGTTTTTATTATTGATAAGGACAGGAATCTTCGCGGAAGGACCAATGATGAGGATGAAGGGACTAAATTTGGTTTTGATGCCACTTCGGTTGCCGATTTGAACAATAAAATGGAAGATGATGTAAAAATTATTTTGGCAGAATACCGTTTGGCATTAAAAAAGAATAATGCCGAACGTAAAAATCTATAAGAAAGCATTGGTCTTATGCAATATTGCTAAAATCCAAACTATCCTTTTAATACCCGTTAGGGTATAAAAAGTAGGCTGTCCGTAGCGAATAATGATAGGTTTGGTTTTGCGGATGCTAGGAGGTAAAAGTAAAAAAGTATGAAAAACAAATACACCTATGTTTGGATATCCTTGGTGATCCTGGTCTTTGGTATCATCTTTATTCCTAGGATTGTTGATCGAATTGGGTCGGGTACTGTCGTGGAGAACGATCGTATAAGCCTAAAGGATAACAAGGCTGGATTGGCATACCTTTATTTGAATGGAAAAAAAAGACGCGTACCGGCATTCGAGTTTATTGATCAAGACAGTTTGGTCATCACGGACAAGGATTATTTAGGAAAAGTATATGTGGTCGAGTTCTTTTTTACTTCCTGTCCGTCAATATGCCCTATAATGACGAAGAATTTGGTCGACATTCAGGCAGCGTTTAAGACAGCACAAAATTTTGGGGTAGCCTCTTTTACGATTACCCCTGAATATGATACCCCCATGGTTTTGAAGGCGTATGCAGAAAAACATGGTATTACCAATTTAGATTGGCACTTGTTGACAGGTAATCAAGAGGCCATTTATGAGTTGGCCAATAAAGGATTCAATATTTTTGTTTCAGAGATGCCCGATGCCCCCGGTGGTTTTGAGCACGCAGGTCTATTCGCTCTTGTCGATAAGAAAGGGTTCTTGCGCTCTAGGGTGGATGGTTTTGGAAACCCGATTATCTATTATCGAGGTACCATAACCGAGGGTCAAGGTGAGAACAGTCAAGGTGAGAAAGAACAGATATCCATTTTAAAGGAGGATATACAAAAACTTTTAAAGGAATAATTGGCATGGATTCAGTCGATATAAGGGAGAAAAAATTCAATAAGTTGATAACTGTGGTTTCCATAACCGTTCCAGTTGTGGTTGCGATATTGTTCGGGGTGAAAATCCCAAATGTGGAGCCATTGTCTTTTTTGCCTCCTATTTATGCCTCAATAAACGGACTTACGGCCCTTGTCCTGATTATTGCCGTTTGGGCCATTAAAAATGGGAAAAGGGAACTTCACCAAAAATTGATGACCTTCTGTATTGTACTTTCACTCCTGTTTTTGGTAATGTACATCGCTTATCACATGACCTCCGATTCTACGACCTTTGGTGGGGAAGGGCCTATACGATATGTATATTATTTCATATTGATTACCCATATTATTTTGTCCATCGTAATCATACCATTGGTTTTAAGAACGTATGCCAGGGCTTATTTAAAGAAGTTTGAGGCCCATAGGGCATTGGCAAGGATTACCTTTCCCATTTGGCTGTATGTGGCCGTTACCGGGGTTGTGGTTTATTTGATGATTTCACCTTATTATGTGTAGCAATGAAAACAAAACTTATCTTACTTCTGATTCTTGTTTTTCTTATGGTTCCTCAGAACAGTGAGGCCCAATGTGCCATGTGTAGGGCAGTTCTTGAAAGCGAAGGTAATATGTCGGCTGCTGAAGGAATAAACAATGGGATTGTTTATTTAATGGCCATTCCGTATATCCTGGTTGCAGGTGTTTTCTATTTCGTTTACAGAAAAATGAAAACATGATCGGTTTCTTTTTTATGATTTAATTAAGGTCTTACTGTAACATTTGGCAGATTTTGTAGTCTTATGGTAGTACAATATTGATTATTGTATTCATCAATCAAAATCAACCCTATGTTCGACATCGAAAGATGGCAGGAAATCTTTGATACTATCCGTAAAAATAAATTACGGACCTTCTTGACGGGGCTTTCCGTCGCTTCCGGTATTTTTATCCTGGTTATTTTATTGGGTTTTGGGCAAGGCATGCAAAATGGTATCTCAGAGGAATTTAAAGGAGATGCCGTAACAAGTATATGGGTATGGCCTGGGCGTACGACAATTGAGTATAAGGGTCTTAATCCAGGTAGGCGTGTTCAATTGCGTAACGAAAACTATCAAACCGTACAATCTATGTTTGATGGTGATTATGAAAAAGCATCCATCCTCTATTTCCCAAGCAATGTCAAAGTGGTCTATAATAATGATCTATTGGTATATGATGTGGTAGGTACCAATGGTGACTTACAGCGCATTGAAAATGAGTTTCTGTCCGCAGGTAGGTATATCAATGAGATGGATGTTCAGGAGAACGCAAAGGTAGCTGTCATTAGTAATAAGATCAAGAGGGAGGTTTTTGGTCATTTGGATACACCTATTGGGGAATACATTTCCATTTCAGGTGCAGGTTTTAAAATAGTAGGTGTATTTGGCGAATACGGCGAGGAAGAAGGTGAGGAGGAACGTATTTTCATTCCTATTTCCACTGCCCAACTTGCATTTAGTGGTTCGGACAAGATCAGTAACCTGAACTTTATGCTTCCGGAAATGGAATCATTTGAAGCTACCGTTCAAAAGAACAATGATTTTACGGCAAGACTGTTGACCTATTTAAAGCAGGCCCATGGTGTTGCGCCCGAAGATGACCGTGCCATTTATATTTGGAACCCTATACATGATGCAGAGCGTTTTTATCAATTAATGGGAGGTATTAAGTTGTTTTTCTGGGTAATAGGTTTTTTTACGATTGTAGCTGGGGTGGTAAGTGTTAGCAATATCATGTTGATTGTCGTTAAAGAACGTACACGCGAAATAGGAATACGAAAGGCATTGGGGGCAAAACCATGGTCGATTATAGGAATGATAATGCACGAGGCAATATTTGTAACGGCAATATCGGGTTTCGCTGGATTGATCTTTAGTATGGGACTGTTGGAGATTGTTGGTCCATATGTCGAGGTCGATTATATATTAAATCCATCAGTTAATTTCAATGTAGCGGTTTCAACCGTCTTATTACTTATGGTCGCTGGTTCCTTGGCGGGTTTTTTCCCTGCATGGAAGGCGGTAAAAGTTCAGGTTATTGAGGCCTTACGCGATGAATAATAATACCATTACCTTAATCTAGGAAATTAAATGTTCAGTAAAGATCGTTGGAAAGAAATAATGGAGGTGCTCTCAAGCAATGTGCTCAGAACCGTAGCGACGGCATTTGGGGTGGGTTGGGGTATTTTCATTTTGATTGTCTTACTTGCTGCGGGCAAAGGCCTCGAAAATGGTATTCGACAAGAATTCAATGGGGTGGCCACCAATACATTGTTTATGTGGTCAGAGAAGACCTCAATGGCTTATCAAGGGCTTCCGGAGGGTAGGGAGTTTAGTTTTAAATTGGAGGATGTCGATTTGATTCGCCGCAATGTCCCCGGCCTACGGATTATATCCCCAAGAAATAGTATGGGGAGGTCAGATGGCGATAATGTGATTCGGGGCACGGAAGGCGGACAATATCGTGTGTTTGGGGACTATCCGGAAATTATAGAGCAGAATTCCATATTCATTTCAAAAGGGCGTTTTTTAAACCATAAGGATATCAAGGAGAAACGAAAGGTGGTTGTTATTGGAAACGGCATCAGAAATGATCTTTATGATACCGATGAAGAGGTTATAGGTACCTATGTAAAAATAAGTGGTATCAATTTTATGGTTGTTGGAATTTATAAGGAAAAATCGAGTAATGGTGGGGGTGAGGACAGTGAGCGCCAAATTTATATGCCATTTACGACATTTTCACAAGCTTACAACCGGGCTGATAATGTAGGATGGATGGCCATAACGGCTGAGGATGGAAAATCGATAAGTCAACTGAACAAGACGATATTGAAAACGGTAAAGGAAAGCAGGAAAGTACACCCGGATGATGAGCGGGCCATTGGGTATTTTGACCTTTATGAACAGTATAATCGCGTAGAAAGCCTCTTTGGCGCCATAAGTTTTATCGCTTACTTTGTGGGTGTATTGGTGCTTATTTCAGGTGTTATTGGGGTCAGTAATATCATGTTGATCGTCATAAAGGAGCGTACGAAGGAAATAGGTATTCGTCGCGCTCTAGGGGAAAACCCATGGTCAATCAAACTACAAATATTGATGGAGTCTATTTTTCTGACCATTATATCCGGGATGGTGGGTATCATATTTGGTTCCTTCACCATCTATGGTATCAATGCCGTTTTGGATTCGGTTGGGCCCGTCAATATGTTTTTAAACCCAAGTGTAAGTCTGGGTGTGGTTTTAATAGCAATGGGCATTTTGGTGATAGCAGGGCTATTGGCTGGATTTATCCCTGCAAACAAAGCCATTAAGATCCAACCTATTGAGGCATTACGAATAGAATAACATCAATCAAACTGAAAAATAATCAAAAATGAAAAAGTCGGTTACAAGAATTATTTTAGTGCTTATCATCGTTTTATTCGGTGGGGCTATGTATTACTTATACCATAAGAATGCTGAAGATCCCGTGGTGTATGAAACCGAAACACCAAGCAAGAAAAACATCATTAAAAAAACTGTCGCAACAGGTAGTATTCTTCCCTTGGAGGAAGTGCTCATTAAACCTAATATTTCGGGAGTCATCGAAGAGGTTTTCGTTGAAGGGGGTGATTATGTTAAGTCCGGTGACCTTTTGGCCCGAATAAAGGTAGTGCCAAACTTAAATGCTTTAAATGATGCCAAGAACAATATTGATGAAGCCCGGATTGCCCTTGATGATCAAAAACGGAATTTGGACCGTCAAAAAGGGCTTTTTAACAAGGGGGTGGTGTCAAGGGTCGATCTAGAGCGGGCGCAGCTTAGCTTTGACCAGGCGCAACAGGCCTATCGTGCGGCTAACAAGCGCTATGATATTGTAAAGACTGGGACGACGAGTGGTTATGGTAATACAGCGAATACCATGATCAGGGCCACGGTCAGTGGTATGGTCCTGGATGTACCCGTTGAAGTGGGCAATCAAGTGATTGAAAGCAATACCTTTAATGAAGGTACGACCATCGCAGCCATCGCAGATGTTGAAAAAATGATCTTTGAAGGTAAGGTAGATGAGTCCGAGGTGGGCAAGATCAAGGAGGACCTCCCCTTGGAAATTACCGTGGGAGCCATTGAAAATAAGGTGTTTGATGCGGTTCTGGATTATATTGCGCCTAAAGGGAAGGAAGAGAACGGGGCCATCCAATTTGAGATCAAAGGAACCCTTGATAAGCAGGATACCGTATTCATTAGGGCCGGTCTTAGTGCCAATGCTTCTATAATTCTAGCAAGGGCCGACAGTGTTTTGGCCGTTAAGGAAGCTTTGGTGCAGTTTGATGTGGATACTAAAAAACCCTTTGTCGAGATTGAAAAAGGGGAACAGGATTTTGAGCGTAAGGATATTGAATTGGGAATTAGTGATGGTATCTTTGTGGAGGTCAAATCCGGAATTTCAGAAGGCGATAAGATCAAGGTCTGGAATGAGATAGAACCTGAGGAATCGGAAGATTAAAGGCCTTTCTTAAATAAATGAAAGTGGACCCAGAAATCAGGTTTAAAGGCTTACGGGTGTCCGTTTAAGTTTTTTAACATAATATTTGGAGTTGTTGTTGTAACATTTCAACAACTTCGAAGTCATATCCTTGGATTCGATTAGTGATAATTCCAAACAACAAACAAACCAACATGATTGAAATAAAAGATCTTCATAAATCCTATAAAATGGGAAGCAATTCCCTTCATGTACTAAAAGGAATAAATTTTACGGCAGAGGCAGGTGAATTGGTGGCGATCATGGGGTCTTCAGGTTCAGGTAAATCAACCTTGCTGAATATCCTGGGAATGTTGGATGAGGCCGATTCAGGGGATTATACCCTGGATGGTGTGCCCATTAAAAATCTAAATGAGACCAAAGCCGCCAAATATCGCAATAAGTTTTTGGGGTTTATCTTTCAATCGTTCAACTTGATCAATTATAAAAGTGCCTTGGAAAATGTGGCCTTGCCCCTGTATTATCAAAAGATTCCAAGAAAGGAGCGTCAGGTAAGGGCGATGAAGTATTTGGAGCAAGTGGGCCTAAAGGAGTGGGCACACCATTTGCCCAGTGAACTTTCCGGAGGTCAAAAACAGCGTGTCGCCATTGCCCGGGCCATGGCAGCGGAACCTAAAGTGCTGTTGGCCGATGAGCCTACGGGTGCTTTGGATAGTACGACCTCGTATGAGGTGATGGATCTTATCCAAAAAATAAATGACCAAGGAAATACGATTTTGGTGGTGACCCATGAGGATGATATTGCCCATATGTGCAAGCGGATCATTCATTTAAAGGATGGGGTTATCGAAAAGGACGAGAAAGTTACTCAGGTAAGGGCTTCGCAATATGTTTAGTAGGGATAGCTGGAAGGAAATATTCGAAACGATCCAAAAGAACAAATTACGAACGTTCTTATCGGGCTTTACCGTAGCCTTGGGTATTCTTATATTCGTTTCTTTGGTTGGTTTGACCAACGGACTCCAAAACACATTCGATGAGTTTTTCAATGATGACTCTACCAATACCTTCTTTATTTTTCCGGGACGAACTTCCATGCCGTATAAAGGCTATAAATCAAACCGACAGATTGAATTTGACAATAGCGATTTAGCCGATATTGGTAAGAATTTCTCGATGTTTGTCCAATATGTCTCTCCGAGAATCGATCGTAGTGGACTGGTGAAATACAATAATGAATCCAATAATTATACGACCAGGGCCGTAAGTGAGTCCTATCAATTTGCTGAGAAGACCATTATTATGAAAGGCCGCTATCTCAATTTTGAGGATGTCAAAAAGAAGGCTAAATATGCGGTCATCGGAAGGTTGGTTGAGAAGGATTTGTTTGGGAATGAGGATGCCATCGCCAAATACATTGATATTTCAGGGAGCGTTTTTAAGGTTATCGGTGTTTTTCAGGATGATGGGGGTGATGATGAGGAACGTAGGATTTACATTCCGTACACCACAAGGCAATTGATCGAAAAGAATACGGACAAGGTTAACCAAATCGTCGTCGGGTTTAAACCGGAAATAGGTTATGCAGGGGCCATGGCCTTTGATAAAAGTCTCGATAATTTCCTTAGGGAAAAGAAGTACATAAGTCCAAAGGACCAAAATGGGATTTATATCCGGAATGTGATGGACCAATATGAACAAAATCAGCAATTTGCGGGTGTTTTGGCCATTATAGGAGGGGCGATAGCCTTTGGAACCATTTTGGCAGGAATCATAGGGATCAGTAATATCATGGTATTCGTGGTCAAGGAACGGACCAAGGAATTGGGAATCCGGAAGGCCCTAGGGGCCACGCCTAGGGCGGTGGTTGGTTCCATATTGTTGGAGTCAACTTTTATAACTACTGTTTCGGGGGTGTTCGGGATGATTTTAGGGATGGCGATTTTAAGTTTCATGGGCGATAAATTGAAGGATTATTTTATTACCAATCCTTACATAAATTTAGGGTTGGCGATTTTTGCGACGATTTTGTTGATCGTATGTGGTGCGATTGCTGGGTATATACCCGCTAGGCGTGCTTCAAGAATTAAACCAATAGTGGCATTAAGAGACGATTAGTATGGGATTCTTATTCGATAAAAATACATGGCAGGAGATTTTTGGTTCTATTGGAAAGAATAAGACCAGAACGATTATTACCATGGTTGGGGTGCTGTGGGGAATCTTTGTCTATATAGGTCTTTCCGGGGCCGCAAAAGGAATGGACAACGGTTTTGAAAAGGTGTTCAAAACAGTCTCAATGAACAGTATGTTCGTTTGGGGGCAGAGTACGAGCAAGCCGTATGGCGGATTTAAAACCGGTAGGCAAATGCAATTAAAGTTGGATAATGTAACGGAATTGCAAAACAGGATTCCCGAAATACAATATATAGCACCCCGAATTACATTGGGCAATTTTGGTTCCGATCCGATTTATACGGTTCGTGGTCAAAAATCAGGAACGTATACCATAAACGGCGATTATCCGGTGTATACCAAAATCGCCACCAAGAAAATATTCGATGGGGGTAGGTTTATCAATGATGAGGACATCAGACAGGCGCGGAAGGTCTGCGTGATAGGGGAACGGAATTTACAGGAATTATTTGAAAAAGATGAAAATCCGGTAGGCCAGTATATTCGGATCGGTAGTGTGTATTTTCAAGTAATCGGTGTCCATAAAATGGCACAAGGCGTCAGTTTTGATAACGATGGAGATATTTTCATCCCCTTTTCCACGTATCGGAAATTGTACAATTCCGGGGATAATATTGGGTATATGTGTATTGCCGCCTATGATGATGCGGACGTTGTACAGGTTGAGAAGGATGTAAAGTCGATCTTGAAAAGTATCCATAAGGTGGCCCCAGATGATGATAGGGCCTTTGGTTCCTTCAATCTAGGGGAAATGTTCACCAAGATTTCCGGTTTTGCCAAGGGGTTGACCTTTGTGTCCCTAATCGTTGGGATAGCCACTATTTTGGCAGGGGTAATCGGTATTGGCAATATCCTTTTGATATCGGTCAAGGAACGTACCAAGGAATTAGGGGTGCGAAGGGCTCTTGGTGCAACACCTAATGAGGTGAGGTCCCAAATAATACTGGAGTCTGTATTCTTGACTGTTTTGGCGGGAATTATTGGGGTAATCCTCGGGGCAGGCCTGTTGAGCCTAATCAACAATATGACAAAGGATCTGGATTTTCCATATACCAATCCAACGGTGCCCATTCCTTATGTTTTGGGAGCCCTGGCCATCATGGTGGTATTGGGGACATTGATAGGGCTTATACCGGCACATCGGGCGGTAAGCATTAAACCCATTGATGCTTTGCGTGAAGAATAGAAAATAAACAACAAACCAGTATATAAATAAAAAGTTATTAAAATGAACAAAATTTTAAAATATTCGTTGATTGGACTTTTAGTGCTAGGAGCGCTTTGGGCTGCGGCATTTTTTATAAAATCCAACAGTAAATCCGCGGTTACCTATGAAACCATGAAACCGTTCATTGCCAATATTGAAAAGAAAACCGTGGCTACAGGAAAGGTTGTTCCCGAAGATGAGATTGAGATCAAACCACAGATTTCAGGAATTATAGAGAAAATCTTCTTGGAAGAAGGCGCTGAAGTGAAATCTGGGGATTTGATTGCCAGGATCAAGGTAGTGCCGAATGAACAGTCTTTGAACCAAGCTCGTGGCCGGGTGAGGAATGCCGAATTGGCGTTGAACAATGTGACCATTGAGTACAATAGGAATAAGGCCTTGTTCGAGAAGGGGGTCATATCGAACCAAGACTTCAACAATATACAATTACAGTTTGATCAAGCCAAACAAGAGCTTAGCAATGCCCAAAGCGATTACCAAATCATCAAAAGGGGTTCTGCAGGAGGCTCGGCAAGCGCCAATACGAACATAAGGGCGACAGTTGATGGCACTATTTTAGAGATTCCTGTAGAGGAAGGGTTTCAGGTCATTCAAAGTAACAACTTCAATGACGGTACCACCATTGCCACCATTGCGGATTTGACCAAGATGATCTTCGAGGGCAAGGTAGATGAAGGAGAGGTAGGGAAACTGAAATTGGGAACACCACTGAAAATAAGCCTTGGTGCTATTGAAGGAAAGGAATTGGATGCGAAATTGCGTTTTATTGCCCCTAAAGGCGTCGAGGAAACCGGTGCCGTACAGTTTAAGATCGAAGGGGATGTCGAGGTAGATGACGATGTTTTCATCCGTGCGGGTTACAGCGCCAATGCATCGATGGTCTTGGAAAAGAAAGATAGTATTATGGTCATTCCAGAGGCCTTGTTACAATTTGATAATAAAACGGATAAGCCTTATGTAGAGGTAGCGGTTGGAAATGTGGAGGACCAAAAGTTCGAGCGTAAGGATATTGAAATAGGGATTTCTGATGGGGTAAACGTTGAAATCGTTTCCGGTCTCACTAAAGATGACGAAGTAAAACAATGGAACAAGACCGAACCGATCAAAAAGGGGGAGGAAGAAGAAGACTCCGAGGAAAGTGAGGAATAAATCATCAATCAGTAATCAAAAAATCATAAAATGAAATTCAAACTAACAGCTATACTCCTGGTATTTACCGTTGGATGGGCAACGGCCCAGCAGAAAAAGTGGACCTTGGAAGAATGTGTTACCTATGCCGTTGAGAACAACTTGACCGTAGAACAATATGAGTTGGATCTCGAAAATGTTAAGATAGACGAAAAGGATGCCTTGGGCGGTTTGTTGCCAAGTTTAAATGCATCGACATCGGCATCGAGTAATACGGGTTTTTCTATCAATCCGACCAATAACCTTCCTACGAATAGTACGGCATTCAATGTAAACGCCAGTTTAAGTGCGGGCATTACATTGTACGATGGGTTACGGAATATCAAAAGGTTGAATAGGGCGAAAATGGCGGCGTTATCCAGTCAATATCGATTGGATAATTTAAAGGATGATATTCGATTGAACGTGGCCAATGCCTATCTTCAAATATTATCGAACAAGGAGGCCCTAAAGGTGTCAAAGGCCCAATATGCGGTTACCGAACAGGATTTAAAACGGACCAAGGAGTTGGTTGAATCCGGAGTGGTTGCCAAGGGGGATTTGTTGGAGATTGAGGCCACAGCGGCGAATCAGGAACAACAGATCGTGAATAATGAGAGTTTGGTGTTGATTTCACGGATCAACCTTGCGCAATTATTGCAGATTACCGATTATGAAAACTTTGACGTGGCAGAGGAAGTCTTTGAAATTCCACCTTCTGAAGTATTGAATAATTCCCCGAAGACCATATTTGCCAAGGCCTTGGAATTTCGGAACGACATTAAATTCTCCAAGTCCAATGTGGAGCTTGCAGAAAAGGATTTAGAGATTGCCAAAGGGGCCTACGCTCCAACCTTGTCGGGGTTCTTACAGTACGGGACAAGATATTCCGATGTTACCGCAATTCCTGACAGTAACGGGGTGCCGTATACTCCTGGGTTTAAGGATCAATTGTGGATTTTCGATGGTATTTCCTATGGGGCTCAATTGAACATCCCTATTTTTAACGGATGGAGCACACGAAATAATGTAAGCAGGTCTAGAATTAGTTTGGAGAAATCCAAACTACAGTTCGAACAGGACAAATTAGATCTGGAGACGCGCATAAATCAGGCCTATGTGGATGTTACTACCTTTTCTAAGTCTTACGAGGCTGCCGAAAAAACATTGGCAGCGAGAAGATTGGCTTATGACTATGCCAAGGAACGTTTTGATGTGGGGTTGATGAACTCCTTTAACTACAGCCAGGCACAATCCAGGGTCGATAATGCGGAAGCCGATGTGGTACGGACGAAATATGCCTATATTTTCAGGTTGAAGATCCTAGAATTCTATTTTGGCATACCACTTACATTGAATTAAAAGCTTTGTTGGAATAAGTAAAGGCCCATTACTGGAATTCGTAATGGGCCTTTTTATATTTAGGGCATTAGGTCTATCTTTGCAAGCTATGGCTTTGATACTGAATTTAGAGACCGCTACGACCAATTGCTCTGTTTCCATAGCGAAAGATGGGGACGTAGTAGCGATTAAGGAACACAATACGCCTAATTTTTCCCATTCCGAACAATTGCATGTCTTTGTTGAAGAGGTGCTGCGGGAAGCCTCCTTGGGCAAGGATGATCTTGATGCGGTTGCTGTGAGTAAAGGCCCCGGCTCCTATACAGGATTGCGTATTGGCGTATCCGCAGCAAAAGGGTTGTGTTATGCCTTGGATTTACCCTTGATTTCGGTGCCTACCCTCCGAAGTATGGCGGAACAGGCCAAGGCTTCCGAAATTGATTTTATCGTCCCATTGTTGGATGCCCGTAGAATGGAAGTGTACTCCATGGTTTTTGATAAGGATTTGATGGAAGTGCGTGAGACGAAGGCGGAAATCATTGATGAGGATTCCTTCCAAGAGTACGCAAGTAAAGGTAAGGTGCTTTTATTGGGCAGTGGGGCTGAAAAATGTATGGGAGTCATAGAACACGAAAATGTGACCTACAATACAGCGGTTGTCCCCTCTGCTCGTGAGATGGGGATATTGTCCTTTAGGAAGTATCAGGAAAAAGACTTTGAGGATGTAGCCTATTTTGAGCCTTATTATCTAAAGGATTTCATGATGCAACGCAAAAAGCCCTAGGACTGCTTTTGGTGTATAACCCTTTGTGGAAAGGGGATTTCTATTCCAGCCGCGTCCAACCTATTTTTCAATTCTTCCATTACATGGAAATGCGCTGCCCAGAATACGTCGTTTTCTGCCCAAAAACGCAGGGAGAGGTTAACGGAGCTGTCGGCCAATGCCTCAACATAGACTTCCGGCGCGGGATCTTCCATAATATCCTTGTTTTCTGCGCATATTTCAAGTAAAATATCTTTTGCTTGTTTTATGTTGGAGTCATATCCTATTCCCACCGTTATTTTATCCCTTCTGGTATTTTGGGCGTTATAATTAATGATGTTGTTGTTGGATAGTTGTCCGTTGGGAATTATGGCGATTTGATTGCCAAAGGTGCTTAATTTGGTGGTGAAAATAGTGATTTCCCTAACCGTGCCATCGATACCCTGGGCGGAGATAAAATCACCCACCTTGAAGGGTTTAAAGACCAGAATAAGTACCCCGCCCGCAAAATTGGCCAGGGAACCCTGAAGGGCTAATCCAATGGCCAGTCCGCCCGCGCCAATAATTGCGACTAACGAAGAGGAGTGTACACCCAATTGGGTGATTACCAATACAAAAAGCATTATTTTTAGACCAATACTGATAAAACTTTGCAGGAAAGTTTCCAGAGAGGGGTCGTAATCCGCCTTAAGGAAGAACTTCCTGACCATTTTATTGATTAATCTAATGATCCATAGCCCAACTACTAAAATAAGGACGGCTGTAACTATGGAAGTGA
The DNA here is from genome assembly GCF_014596745.1 of Maribacter aquimaris. GTDB lineage: Bacteria > Bacteroidota > Bacteroidia > Flavobacteriales > Flavobacteriaceae > Maribacter_A > Maribacter_A aquimaris. The sequence continues at coordinate 29,894 of NZ_JABTCF010000006.1, read as the reverse complement.
CCAGTCCTGGAAGAATTTCCCACAGCCATTCCTGGGCTTTTGTAATACTTTCTTCGTAATCGTTAAGTATATTCACGTGATATGGTTTTTGTGCAAAAAAAATAAAATTCCATTCCCCTATCAAATTATAAGCACTAAACAATTGTTAATCTTGGAGGATTATGGCAATGGTGCAATCCTTGGCAAGGGGTCGATAACGTATACCACAAAAAAAGCGCCCGAAAAGGACGCTTTGGTATTCGATTCAAGCAAGGGTTATTTAACCTCGAAAGTGATCTTTACATTAACGCGAAAATCGGATATCTCACCATCTTTTACGCTGGCACTTTGTTCTTGAACGTATACGGAACGAATGTTCTTAACGCTTTTAGAGGCTTCCGCTACTGCTTTTTTTGTGGCATCTTCCCAACTCTTCTCAGAATTGGCCAATACTTCGATAACTTTTAAAACTGACATAATTAGTGTTTTTTATTGTTTCCTTCAAGTTAACGAATTAAAAGAAGAAAGGCTAATGCAAAACATGAAAATCAACCGTTTAAGGCAACAACCTCATTGACCTTGTCACCCATCATATTCTTAAGCATGGTTTCTATGCCATTCTTTAGGGTATAGGTTGATGAGGGGCATCCACTACAGGCCCCCTGAAGGATTACATTGACGGTTTTGGTTTCCGATTCATAGGATTGGAAAAGGATGTTGCCACCATCACTGGCTACCGCAGGTTTTACATATTCTTCCAATATGTCGATGATCTGTTTGGATGTGTCGTCCAAGAAATCGGGAAGGGCATCGGCTTTTGCGGTCTCTGCCTTGGAAACAGCAATGCTATTTTCCGAAATCACCTCATTGCCATTGGCTATGAATTCCCGGATCATTTCACGTAGCTCCATCGTAATGTCATCCCATTCGGCAACATCATACTTGCTTACGGAAACGTAATTCTCATCCAAGAATACTTCTTTTACAAAAGGAAATTGGAAGAGCTGTTTCGCCAATTTAGAGTCTTTGGCCTCATCGATGTTCTTGAATTCGAAAGTGGCCGGTACAATCCGCATGTTACAGACAAATTTCATGACCGATGGGTTTGGTGTCACTTCGGCATAAACGGTAATGGGTACTTTATTGGTGTTGGTCGTGTCATCTTCGATGACAACAGGCTCCCCGGAATTCAGGTAGTCGGCCAATTGCTGTGCGACTTCATCCTGGACATCGGCCCATTCGATGATATTAAAGCGTTCCAATCCTATGAAATTACCCGAAATGTAAACGGTTTTGATAAAAGGAAGATGGAATAACTGTTGGGCCAGGGGTGATTTTTTGGCCTCATCTATATTTTTAAACTCGTAATTATTGTTTTTGGTAATGAAATGGTTGGTCTCAAATTTTACAACCGCAGGGTTGTTCGTTTGTTTTACAGCTATTGAGTACGACTTCATATAATTATGTTTTCGGCAAAAGTACGAACTTATTCGTACTTTGTCGAAATATAATAATGTTGCGATTCAACCGTTATATGTTATGTTTGGTCGATATTAAATTGGAAATCCCCAGTATCTATATGAAATTTCGCTTGCTGCTAATCTTTGTTTTTTTGGCTTTTGGCTTTAGGTCTTTGGCCCAAGAAGGCATTCCCGTATATTTTGATTATCTGTCCGATAACTATTATCTGGTTTATCCTTCAATGGCGGGTATAGGGGAAGGTGGTAAGATTAGGGGGACGATTAGGAAACAATGGTTTTCTGTGGATGAAGCCCCGAACCTACAAACACTGAGTGCCAATTTTCGACTTGGTGACGGACCAAGCGGTGTGGGGGCCATATTTTTTAACGACGCCAATGGATATCATTCCCAAACGGGTCTAAAGCTTACCTATGCGCATCACTTAAAACTGGGTGGCGATGTGCGCTATTTAAACCAATTGTCTTTCGGTATCAGTGGTGGATTGCTACAAAGTAGTCTGGATGAATCCGAATTTCGTTCCGTTATTCCCGATCCGGTTATAACCGGAGGTAATAATAGTGTCAGTTATTTTAATGTGGATTTAGGGATGTCGTATAGTTTAATGGACTTTTATGCGCATTTTTCCGTATTGAATGCCTTGGGTAGCGGAAGGGATCTGTATTCGGCCATTGAATTTGATAACCTAAGACGATATCTGATATCGGCAGGATATGTTTTTGGAAAGAGCGAATGGCAATACGAACCGTCTGTTCTTTTTCAACTTACCGAATTTACGGAAGAAAAGACCATGGATATCAATGCCAAGGTGTATAAGGATGTTGATTTTGGTAGAATTTGGGGTGGTTTATCCTATAGAAGAAGTTTCGACGGGGCACAGTTCTTGGTCGATGGTTCCTTTGGGGAACAACGACTGCAATTGATAACCCCGATTATAGGTGCGAACTTCAAAAATTTTATGGTTTCCTATAATTACTCCTATCAAATGGGGGATGTGCGTTTTGATAACGGAGGATTCCATCAGATTACCGTGGGGTACGATTTTGGGCAATCGGAACGTAGATACGATTGTTATTGCCCTGCTGCGCAATAGGTTTCCCAAACACAAAAACGCCACATACCCATGTAAGGGTATATAGCGTTTGATGTAAAGCCCGTTAGGGTCTGTTAATCCCACCTATAGTTTTTCTTTTCAGCTTGCTTTTTTATGGCTTCCAACATGGCGTTCTCCAATTCGCCAGCGGTGTTTTCCTTTTGGTTTTTGGCAATGTATGCATCCCGTTTTGCATTGAGTTCCTGTATCTCTTTTTGGATACCGGCACGCTCCGACTTTTTTGTTTCGATATAATCTTCTATTTCCGCTGTTGATTTATTCTGCAGTTCTTGGGGTAATTGTTCTTTTTCGATGGCCGCAACATTAAAATCCTCGTCTTCCACCGCATCGACCAAATCCCACGATGCGTTGTTATACATCCTGGAGCTTTTACTTACGGCCCTTTTCACGATTACCACTTCCTCCAATGCCTCGGCATTGGCATCCTGTTCTGCCTGCATGGCCATTTTGGAGGCGCCGAGACTTCCGTACGAGATGTAGGTTGTATTCAATTTGCCATTCAATTTAATGATGATGTCATCATAAGGGGTGTCGATATGTACGACACGCTTGTTGTGGTCTATGGCTAAATATTCCCCTCCGGTCATGGTGGCCCCTTTTTTCCAGGCCGAATTTATGCCTTGTTCATAGTTGCCACAGAATATGGTGTTCACAACCACCTGCTTTTCGTTGGCATTGGCAACAGCATCCTTATAATTCAATTTTCCTTGGGTAAAGGGTTCGTTGCCGGCAATAAAGATCATCTTCAAATGGTCAGGGTTCTTCCCCCAGTCCAATTGCTTCAATGAGGTTTGAATGACCTGTCCACAGAATTCCTCACCTCCATTGGTGGTCAATGAAAATAGTTTTTCAGAGATTTCATCAAGATCACTGCTAAAATCCAGGACCTGCTGAATGTACCCTTCTCGGGATGATAGATTGTCATTGCCGTACTGATATAGGGCTATCTCCAATTTAGGGCGTATGTCGTTGCCGCATTTGGCATGGGTAAACTTGTTTACAATATCCCAAAGTTGCGATTTGGCTTGGTTGATCAACCCGTCCATACTGTTGCTGGTGTCCAATAACAAAGCGATTTTGACCGTGTTGTTATCTGATTTTTCATTTTCCCCAGGAACAATGGCTTCGGCTATAACAGCATTGCTTTTCGTGTTTTTTGGACTTAATTCACAGCCATAGGCCGTATGGATCGTTGTTGCCAATAAGCACATTCCTAGAATTCGATGTAGATTTTTCATAATAGTTGTTTTTATTTTGTTGTTTTTCCTTGACGGAATTTTTCTATGGCAGCTACGGTCAAGTAAGCGAAACCTGCCATTAGGGTTAAGGTTAGCATAAGTTTAAGGTAGGTCGCGAGGGTCCACATTATGGCCGACGTTATCCTTTCAAATAAATCCATCTGATGTACTTGGACCTCGGAAAGTGAGAGTTTAACGGTGCAGAATTCATTTTCCTCATCAAAGTTCCCCAAGCTCACCCCGAGGTCTTGCAATTGTTGTTCGATCTCAAGGATCCTGTTTTCAAGTTGCATGTATTCCTCAATACGGCCCCCTTCCCCCTTAAGGGCGATCAGGGAACTTCTGATTTTTTCTAGCGATAGTTTTTTGGCGCGGAGTTCCTTGTATTCATTGGTTTTGTCTTTTTTGGTAATTTGCTTGGCCTGTACGGTGCCAATTTCGATAAGTCGCTGATACATCGAATCAAAATGCTTGGGAGGTACCCCAATGACCAGGTTCAGGTTGCGGAAACCAGTGTTCCCATTTTTGTTCTCGAACTGTATGAGTCCGTTAAAATCCAAAATCTGTTTCCTGATCCGTTGTTCATTCAAATCGAACCGATTGGTAGACGATTTGATATCGGCGATTTTTTCGTATTTCTGATCGATACGCATGGGGGCCTGTCCGGATTGTACCTTGTGTTTTATGGTCGCATAGTTCTTGCGGATATCTAGATTGGATTCCGAAACTTCGGGTTGATGGATAAACGGTCCCGGTGTAGGTGTTTCTTTCCCTGCTGTCGCCAACCGATAGGCAAAGAGGGCGAAGAACCCTATGCAAAGGATAAATACTGTTTTTTTAACTTTAAGCTTTCGTGTTGTTTTCATGTCCAGTGGTTTCATTGTACTGGGTAAATGTATCTCTAGGCTTTTTGCGAAAAAACAAGGAATGAGGCAAAGCCCCTGTTCAATGAGTAAAGCGTCCCTTTGGTTCTGTAAAGTCCACATTAAGGCTATCTTATTGCCTATTTTGGCTGTTTAGGCATTTTTTATTGCCGCATAAATCAGCTAAGTTTACGTTGTGTTTAAGGAATAATGAAAAGAATAAACCACATCATACTGCTACTGCTCATAGGGGCGTTATCCTGTCTCCCACAGGTTTTGATGGCACAGGCCAAGGTCGAGATCAAGGGAACGGTGAAAGGAATGGAGAACGATTCGCCGATCTCCGGTGTTGGGGTTTCCACAGATTCAGGATCCTATACCTTGACCAATAGCTTTGGTGAATTTAAGATTGATGCGTACATCGGGGAGGAACTCACCTTCCAAAGCCCGCATTTTGAAACGGTGCGTCACCGGATTCGAAGCAATGAGGATGTTGATGTGAAAGTCAAGGGGTATGTAGCTAAAAGCAACGGTAGTTTTAGAGGAAGTAAAAGTTCCCTTGACCGCTTGTCGCTACACGCGCTATATCTAGACTCTGCCAATTACTTTAAGAAGAACGATATTGAAAAAAGTATTGACTACATTACAAAGTCAATCACACACTTAGGGCCAAGGGCCGATAAAGGGGAGCTTTCACGGTCTTTGACGGTTCTCGGCGAGGTGTATCTCTATCATAAGCAATACGACCTGGCCATTACCAACTTGTCCGATGCCCTAGATGCCCAATCCACAACTAGAACCATTTTTTTATTGGGCAAGGCTTATGTGGCCAATAAGGATTTCGGGGAGGCAGAGCAAACCTTGTTGCCCTTGACAAAGATCAATAAAATGGTTCCATTCCAAAAAGTGGAACTCTATGAATATTTGGGGGATGCCTATTTGGGCATGGGGAATATCGATAAGGCCGTGGCATTTTATTCGGAAGGGTTGACCATCGCCGAGAAAAACCAGATAGCCCCCAAAGTGACCGATCTGAACTCGAGGATCGCCGATGCCTATGTAAAAGGCAATCGGAATATCGAGGCAGAGGGGTATTATTCCAATTCATTGCAATTGGCCAAACGTCAGGCGCCCCAACGATCAATACAGGAAAAGGAGAAAGTGGCTGACTTTTACAATAAGAAGAACCGGTTCGATGAGGAAATCCAATTGCGTAAAGAGAGTCTGAACGAACTCGGGGAATTACCGGCCCGGGCCAAAGTGAGTCTCGATAAACCGGAATCCCTTGACTCCATTACCTCCCAACGGATCAATTACAAGATCGCAAACGCCTATATCGCCCAGGAAAATTATGATGAGGCCATTCCCTATTTACAAAAGAGTATCGTGGAGGCCGACAGTGAGGACGATTTGATCATTCAAAAGGATGCCACGCGAAAGTTGTCAGAGGCCTATGAGTACAAGGGGGAGTTCAATAAGGCCTTGGAGACCTATCAAGACTATGTGGCCGTGGTCGATACCCTCTACATCCGAAAAGAACAGGAAATTTCCCGTGCTGCGCGACTCAATCGCGAAATTTCGTCGAAACAGAGCCGTATCGATGGCTTGGAACAAGAACGGCAATTGTCACAGAGCAAGTACGACCTGGCGATTACCGATCAACAATTGCAGGAGGAAAGTAACAAGAGAAAAAATTGGGTGATCTATTCCCTGCTTTTTGGAATGTTGTTATTGGGGGTGGCGGCCTTCTTTTTCTACCGGAGCAACCAGCAACAAAAATTGGCCAATAACCTTCTGGCCTTAAAGTCCTTGCGTTCCCAAATGAACCCGCATTTTATCTTCAATGCTTTAAACTCGGTGAACAGTTATATCGCCAAGAGTGATGAGCGTAGCGCCAACAGGTTTTTGAGTGATTTTTCAACCCTGATGCGGACGGTATTGGAGAATTCCGAGGAAGATTTCATTCCCCTGACCAAGGAATTGGAATTGTTGCGGCTCTATGTAAAATTGGAGCATTCCCGTTTTCCCGATAAGTTCGATTATACCTTGGATGTGGATCGGGATATTGATTTGGAAAGCTATCAAATTCCGCCTATGCTCTTACAGCCCTATATCGAAAATGCAATATGGCACGGTCTGCGCTACAAGGAGGACAAAGGCAGCTTGCGCATCCATTTGGAAAACATAGATAAGAATTCCATTCGGATCAGTATTGAGGACAATGGTATCGGAAGAAAGAAATCCGCTGCCTTGAAGACCCAAAACCAGAAAAAACAAAAATCAAAGGGAATGGGCAATATCAGTAAACGAATTGCCATCCTCAATGAAATGTACAAGGACAAGGTAGACGTTCATATCACCGATTTAAGTAAAGATGGTAGTGGAACCAAGGTCCTCTTCACGTTAAAAAAGGATACATGAAATTAAAAGCGCTTATTGTAGAGGATGAGGCCAATAGTAGGGAGATACTTCAAAACTATGTGTCGAAATATTGTGAAAACGTTACGGTCCTAGGGGAAGCCGCCTCAATAAAGGAAGCACGGGATTTTATCGAAAACAATGCGTTGGACCTGGTTTTTCTCGATGTTGAAATGCCCTATGGCAATGCCTTCGACCTTCTGGACCAATTGCCGGATAGGGAATTTGAAACGGTCTTTGTCACGGCCTACAATCAATACGCCATGGATGCCCTGAACAACCATGCGGCCTACTATTTGATGAAACCCATCAATATCGATGAATTGATCAAGGCGGTGGACTATGTCTCCGAAATCAAGACCAAGGAGACGGACTTGGAGAATAAGGTGTTGAATGCCCAATTGCCGGGTGTGGAGGGAAAGATCACCATTCCCCAGCAAGACGGTTTCCAGGTGCTCAATGTCAGCGAGATCTTCTATTGCAAAGCCGATGATAATTATACCGAAATCCATTTGGAAAACAAGAAGATCTTGGTGAGTAAGACCCTTAAGTATTTTGAGGAGGCACTTTCCGGGTTTCCCTTTGCACGTATCCATAAATCGTATCTGGTGAATGTGAATGAGGTCGTGAAATACAAAAAAGGAAAAGGGGGCAGTGTGGTCGTATCAAATGGGAGGGAACTTTTGGTTTCCGCATCCAAAAAGAAGGAATTATTGGCGTATTTTTGAACTACAAAATAAAATACGATACAACCAATGTTAATGAAATCGGTTAGGGGGAAAACCCCAATAATAGGAGAAGATTGTTTTATAGCTGAAAATGCCACCATTGTGGGCGAAGTAACCATGGGCAATCAATGTAGTGTTTGGTTCAATGCCGTCCTTAGGGGCGATGTGCATTTTATCAAAATGGGAAATAAGGTGAATGTTCAGGATGGTGCCGTGGTACATTGTACGTACGAGAAATCACCCACCACCATTGGGAATAACGTTTCCATAGGGCATAATGCACTGGTGCACGGATGTACCATCAAGGATAATGTTCTAGTAGGGATGGGAAGCATCATCATGGATGATTGCGTGGTCGAAAGCAATAGTATCATTGCGGCCGGGGCCGTATTGACCAAAGGTACCCACGTACCCGAAGGTTCTATCTTCGCCGGTATGCCCGCAAAAAAAATAAAGGATATCAGTCCGGAATTGAGCAAGGGCGAGATCGATAGGATTGCCAATGCCTATATAAAATACTCCAGTTGGTTTAAGGAGGAGTAGTCCTTATCCCGTTATTCGGTTTGGGGACGTTTCCAAAAGCTGAAGTATTGGATTTGGTCACCACGGATTAATTTGTTGTAATTGGTTTGTTTTCAAAGCAATGGCTTTTTTATGGCTGACGGCCAAGGAAGGGTATTTTTGTGTCGTACTGTCGTCTGTGCGAGAATATTCCCTATTTTTGCTAACCAAAATTTAAAATTATGAATGCATATATATTTCCCGGTCAAGGAGCCCAATTCGTAGGAATGGGATTGGATCTTTATGAAAAATACCCATTGGCACAAAAGATGTTCGAAAGTGCCAATAAGATCTTGGGTTTTCCAATTACCGATATCATGTTCGAAGGTACGAACGAGGATCTAAAACAAACCAAGGTAACCCAGCCTGCCATATTTCTCCATTCGGTGATTTTGAGTAAGGTTATGGGTGATGCCTTTAAACCTGAAATGGTTGCGGGACATTCCCTAGGGGAATTTTCAGCCTTGGTGGCCAACGGGGTTTTGAATTTTGAAGACGGATTGAAATTGGTCTCACAAAGGGCTTTGGCCATGCAGAAGGCCTGTGAGTTGCAACCGGGAACCATGGCGGCCGTATTGCGGTTGGAAGATGAGGTGGTTGAAAAAATCTGTGGGGAGACCGAAGGGATTGTGGTAGCGGCAAATTATAATTGCCCTGGACAATTGGTGATTTCCGGGGAAGTGGATGCCATTAACGCCGCCTGTGAAAGTTTGAAGGCCGCGGGTGCCCGTAGGGCCATGGTGCTTCCTGTGGGAGGGGCCTTCCATTCGCCTTTGATGAAGCCGGCTGAGGAACAATTGGCTGCGGCCATCGAGGCCACTGAATTTTCAGCGCCAACATGCCCGATTTACCAAAATGTAACGACCATGGCGGTGACGGATCCTGCTGAAATTAAAAAGAATTTGATCTCCCAATTGACTTCCCCCGTAAAATGGACGCAGAGTGTGCGAAATATGGTAAAGGATGGGGCTACATTGTTTACGGAAGTAGGTCCCGGTAAGGTATTACAAGGCTTGGTCAAGAAAATTGAACCCACGGTTGAGGCCGTTTCGGCAGAGGTATCCTAAGGGGTCTTGACCCAGTATATTGCATTTGAGCCAAAAAAGCCTGTTTTAATCCTAGGAATTAAGGTGATCGCTTTTTTTTTAGTAATATTGACTCCCTATTTTTTGGTTTGACCATACAGGTTCATCAACTATTTTTTGGTGCGGTAGGTTCAAAAAAACGGTCTATGAAAAAGAAAAGAAAAGATACCATGGTTACCCCATTTCAAGCGATGTCCAAGATTTCCAAAAAGTTATTGTTTTTTGGTGCGTTTCTGTTGTTGTCCGTTAGCGGGTATGGGCAGACGGTGTCCATAACAGCTTCGCAGGCTACTGCTGAAGAAGATGGGCCAGTTTCAGGGGAATATACCATAAGTTTAACTGGAGGTACATTCCTTAATCCAGTAAACGTTTTTTTATCTGTAGATCCATCAAGTACTGCGACTGCAGGTGATGATTATACGGCCCTTCCTGTTTCTGTTTCTCTATCTCCTAATTTTTTTGGAGATGCATCAACTACAGTTGCTCTTGATGTTTTGGATGATAACTTAATTGAAAATGATGAAAACGTTATTTGGCAGATAGATTTAGGTAGTTATAGCATAGATTTAAGTAATGCTTCTGCCGAAATCACTATTTTGGATAATGATGTTGCTGGCTTTACGGTAACTGAATCTGGGGGTAGTACATCGACCAATGAGTCTGGGACTACTGATAATCTTAGCGTTGTTTTAGATGCACAACCCTTGTCGGATGTAGTTATCAATATAACTTCGTTAGATACGGGTGAAGGTACGGTTGCCCCTGCAAACCTGACGTTTACCAATGCTAATTGGAATACGCCACAGACAGTAACGGTAACGGGGGTTAACGATACGGCAGTTGATAATGATCAAACCTATGATGTAAGATTTCGAGTAGTAGATGCAAGTAGCGACGATGATTTTGATCCCGTACTAAATCAGGATGTGTCCGTGACGAATGTTGATGATGATATCCCTGGGTTCACTGTTGTAGCATCAGGTGGTAGTACGTTAACGAATGAGACGGGTACTTCGGATAGTTTTACGGTAGTATTGGATGCACAGCCACTAACCGATGTGGTCATCGATGTAACCTCGTTAGATACGGATGAAGGCACTGTTGATCTAGCAAATCTAACGTTTACCAACGCGAACTGGAATACGCCACAAATAGTAACGGTAACGGGAGTGGATGATGCAGTAGTTGACGGTGATCAAACTTATAATGTTAGGCTCAGGGTAGTGGATGCAAGTAGTGATAATGCCTTTGATCTATTACCGAACCAGAATGTATCAGTCACGAATGTCGATGATGATTCCTTTACGGCAACAATATCTACAACGGATGCCACTGGAGCGGAAGGGGGTAGTAACAATGGCGTTTTCGAGATTGATTTAGGAGCTGTAAATGACACGGGATCAGCTGTGACAGTGAATTATACTATTACTGGTACGGCAGATAATACCGACGACTACTTCACAATAGGTTCGTCAGTATCTGTTCCTGATGGTGATCAAACAGCTACAGTAACCATTGATCCTGTTAACGATACGGTAGTGGAAGGAACAGAGACTGTTGTTTTGACCTTGCTTGCAGATGCGGGGTATGATCTGGGGGCAGTGGCCAATAGAACGGCTACGGTCAACATCACTGATAATGATACTTTTACAGCCACAGTTTCCGCCACCGATGCTACTGGAGCGGAAGCAGGTAATAACAATGGTGTTTTCGAGATTGATTTAGGTGCGATAAACGCTTCAGGAAACCCTGTAACCGTAAATTATACCATAGGAGGAACTGCAGTTACGGCAGACTATGTCCTCATTGGCACTCCGATAACCATACCTAATGGTGGTCGAACAGCTACAGTGACCATTGATCCTGTAAACGATGTGATTGTAGAGGGCACGGAGACGGTTACTCTTACCTTGTTAGGAAGTGCCGATTACGATCTTGGTACTGCAAACAGTGCAAGTTTAAATATTGTAGACAATGACACCGCAGGCTTTACGTTATCCACCACTACGCTTTCCACAACGGAAAACGGCACTAGTGAGACCTTTACGGTGGTTTTGGATGCCCAGCCTCAGAGTAATGTAGTGTTGTTGGTCGCCTCTGGAGATACGGGTGAAGGTACTATTTCCGCTGGACAGGCCATATTGACCTTTACACCTCTGAGTTATAGTATACCTCAAACAGTTACCTTAAATCCGGTCGATGATACTGAGGTAGATGGTGATCAAAATTACAATATAACGGTAAGTGTATCCGATAACGATAGTGACGATAGTTTCGATGGTCTTTCGAACCAAACCATAGCAGTGACCAATGTCGATGATGATGTGGCTTCATTGTCAATAACAAATGCAGCCAATAATGAAAATGCCGCAAGCGGAACCATAGTCTTTAATGTAACATTGAGTAATGCCATTTCGGGAGGGACAACCGTAAATTATACGCTTTCAAATGGTACGGCCACAGGTGGCGGAGTTGATTTTGATAGTGCCGGGGGTTCGATCACTTTTGATGGTACTACCGGTGAGATTGAGCAAATCATAGTACCTATAGTGGATGATGCTATTTTAGAGGATTCAGAGACGTTTACCGTGCAATTGGGAACACCTACCAATGGTGTTAGTCTTGTTGCAGGTGGTTCTGCGACCGGTACGATCAATGATGATGATAACTGCGTTGCCGCACCCATTTTAAATACCGATGTACAAACCACCTTCTGCGGTACGTTTACCTACGGTGATGGTACGCCTATGAGTTTAAACGATTATACCGATTCAACACCACCGGCAGGAACGGTACTGACATGGAGTTTACTTTCCAATCCATTAAATACAGGGGCCCATTTGCTTCCTTCGGAAGTTGATAATCCGGCCAATGGGGGTTCGTATTATGGTTTCTTCTATGACGCGGACAATAATTGTGCCAGTGGTACCATCGAAGTGGAATTGACCTTAAACCCCATACCGGTCATCGCCGGGACCCTTGGGGATGAATTATGTGGTCCAGGGGAAGTAACCCTTTCGGCCAATGCCGCTGCCGATGCTGATACCCCGCCAACCTTTACATGGTACGATAGTGCAACAGGGGGGAACCTCCTTGGTACAGGGCTTACCTTTACCGATAATATCTCAACCACAACCAGTTATTTTGTGGAGGCTACGGCCAACGGTTGTGTGTCTGAACGACAGGAAGTGGTAGCGACGATCTATCCTGCACCCTCGGCAGGCACTACAACCAATACTTCGGCCTGTAGTATTGCCGCCAATGGGACTTCCATTAGGGATTTGGATGATTTGATAACGGGACAAGGTAGTGGTAGCTGGAGTGTTACCACCGACCCCTCGAATTCAATAGTGCTAGGCAGTGATAATATCATTGATTTTGAAGGATTGACAGAAGGGAGTTATGTGTTTACCTATACCACCGATGATGCAACCGCACCATTTTGTGATAACGTAACCTCACAAGTGACCATAACGGTCAATGATTGTGATATGGATAGTGATTTAGATGGACTTTTTGATGGTGTTGAGGCTATTCTGGGTACAGATCCAAACAACGTGGATTCCGATGGCGATGGTATCGAGGATGGCGTCGAAGTCGGGGACGATTCCGCCAATCCTTTGGATGAAGATGGGGATGGCATCATCGATGCCTTGGATTCCAATATCGACGATACCGATATGGATGGTGTCGTGGATCAATTGGATCCTGCGAATACCAACCCATGTTTGCCAAACCCCGATAGCGAATTCTGTGTGGCTACCGTGGATCTCGAAATCACAAAAACGGCCGATGTCGATTACCTGAGGATAAACGAACAAATGACCTTTACCATAACGGTAAATAATATTTCTATGGAAGATGCGGCCTCCATTCAGGTGAGTGAAGTCCTCGATCCGATGGGCTTTAACTATATCTCACATTTTACCGGAGTCGGTAGTGGGGTTTATGATGAAGTGGCAGGTACTTGGGATATTCCTTTGTTGAATGCAGGGGATAGTGTTACCCTCGTAATCTTGGTCGAAACCATAGCATCAGGTTTTTACGATAATACGGCCACGATCACAGCGGTTTCCCCATTTGATATTGACCCGGACAATAATGAGGCTACGGTTACCATAGAGGTCGGGGAACGCAGTAACAATGAATGCGGATTCCTGTTCAACCAGTTTTCACCTAACGGCGATGGCACCAACGATTTCTTGTATATCAATTGTATCACCAACCCTGAATATGCGGGTAACTCGTTGGAAATCTACGACCGTTATGGGAATCAGGTGTTTGCGACCCGGGACTATGACAATACTTGGGATGGAACACGTAATAATAAGGAATTGCCGAAAGGGACTTACTTCTACATTTTGGATTTGGCCGATGGGTCTGAAGTTAAAAAAGGTTGGATCCAAATCATAAGATAATACGATAATGAACTACAGAACAACACATACTTTTGCTGCAAAAACAATCTGTTTTGTCTCCCTAATGGTATTCTTCGTATCCTTTATGGCGCATGGACAAAAAGAACCGCAATATACCCAGTACATGTACAATATTGGGAGCTTCAACCCTGCCTATGTCGGTACGGTCGAAACCCCCGAGATCATCGGGTTGTACCGGGCGCAATGGCTCGATATCCCTGGGGCGCCAAGAACGATGAGGTTCGGGGTCAATGTTCCTTTTTCCAACGAAAAGAACGGATTGGGCTTTAACGTGGTCAGCGATCAGTTGGGACCGTTTACCCAAACCTATGTTGATGTCGCCTATTCGTACCAGGTAAGTGTCTCGGACGATACCAAACTTTCCTTCGGCTTGGATGTAGGTGGGTCTTTCTTGAACGTTGATTTCAATAAAGGGGATTTCGAAATAGAAAATGAACCGCTGCTCAACGAGCAAACCGTGAATAAATTCTACCCTACGATCGGGGCCGGGGCATTTTTGTATTCCGATAATTGGTATGCTGGACTGTCCATTCCAAATTTTCTGACCAATGGTATATATGGGGATGAGGTGGCTGTTTTGGTTGAGGATAAGGTACAGTTCAATTTTATTGGGGGCTATGTGTTCGATCTATCAAAGACCTTGAAATTGAAACCCGCGTTCATGGTCAATTACCTTCAGGGGTCACCAGTGAACATTAATATATCGTCTAACTTCCTGATCAATGATAAAGTAACCTTGGGAGCGTCCTACAGAGTGGATAATGCCGTGAGCGCTCTGGCAGGTTTTCAGGCTTCAAGTAGTATGTTTATAGGGTATTCCTATGATTACAATACGAATGGCTTGGGAGAATATAACAATGGCTCACACGAGGTCATTCTCAAATTTTATTTAGGAAAAGGAAATAACCGAAGTAGGGAACCCAAAACCAATAACGCTAAGGGCAAACCAAAGCAAATAGATAGTCCAAGGTTCTTTTAGGAATTATAGAAGGGAATACCATAGCATCCAGAGGAACAACAAGACCATTGACAGCAATGTAAATGGTATAAAAGTGATCAAGGCGTGGCTATGACGGGAAAACATATTGAAAATACACACATGAGAACAAAGGCTTTACTACTATGCTGTTTTATGATCTTGGCACATTCATTTGCCCAAGAGGAAAAGTCAAAGGCAGACATTCTTTTTTATGGCTATGATTACAAAAGTGCGATTGTAGAGTATAAAAAGGAAATGGCGAAGGGACCCTTGAAAAACAGTCAGTTATTGAACATGGCGGATTCCTATTACAAACTAGGCGATTATGCCGATGCTTCAAAAATATATCTGGATATCCATAAGAAAGATACCATAATGTCCGGTCTTCGCTTTAATATGATGCTGCAGAGTTTGGCAAAAACATCCGACGTGGCAAGGGTACGGACCTTCCTCGGTTCAAAAAGCAATGATTTTGCCAATGAGTTGCTGGAAAATGCCGATTTCAATTACAGTTTGTTGGATTCCAGCCAAAGCGAAAATAAGGGGCTTCAAACAACCAATGTAAGCGCAAATAGTCCACAAGCCGATTTTGCCCCAAGTTTTTATAAGGATAAGTTATTGTTCAGTAGCGGACGGGGAAAGAAATCCAAAGAGGTGTATAAACCCTCTGGGGAGGCATATTTGGATATCTATGTAGGGAGGATGCACTCCGATGGTAATGTATTGAACGCCAATACCTTTATCGGCATTCCGGAAAGTGGATATCATGAGGCCACTCCCTATTATTCCGAGGAGTTGGACAAATTGTTCTATGTGACTTCCAATACCTATGATGGGGAACTGCGTTTTGATGATAATGGTAAAAATTCCTTGGCCATTGCCATGTCCGGGGGTCAGGGTGACCAACGTTTTTTGCTCAAGGACCTGAGTGTCTCGTTCTACTATCCTTTTTATGAAGCCGCGACTTCGAGGTTGTATTTTGCAGCCAATTTTGAAGGGGGCTATGGGGGAACCGATATTTATTATGTGGTGACCAACAATGGACAGATCATGTCTGAACCCCGAAATTTGGGACCAAGGATCAATTCCCCAGGAAATGAGATAGCCCCGTACATTTTCCAAAAGAGCCTGTATTTTTCTTCCGATGTATTTTATGGTTTGGGAGGTATGGATATGTACAAGGCCAAGATGTACGCAGACGGGTCTTTCGGTATACCCATCAATTTGGGTAAGGGGATCAACTCAACAGCGGATGACTTTGGTCTTATCATAAAACAGGATGGGCCTGAAGGCCTATTGGGTTACTTTTCATCCAATCGAAAAGGGGGCAAGGGTAATGATGATATCTATGGATTTAAATCTATGGAAGAGCTCGGTTTAAAAACCCTGTCCTTAAAAGGTCGCGTGGTTAACCTTAAGGCCAATCAAGCGGTTGGCAAGGCCCTGGTACAGTTGTTTGATAAGGAAGGAGCTGTTTTGACCGAGGTTTACGCCAATGAGGAGGGTGAATTTAGAATTGAGATTCCTTGGGAAGATGAAGTTACGGTCAAGGCTTCAAAAGAACGTTTTTCCAATTTTTCGGTTACTTATAAAGAAAATGATTATGCCGGTCTAGAGGATAAAGGTTTTCAGATGGGACTATCGATGATCGATGATGTTTTGACCGAAAAGGAAGGGAAGGAAGTCTTGAAATTACAGAAGTTCTATTTTGCAAGGGGTAGGGCCGATATAACTGCGGCGATTGCGACCGAACTTGATAAAGTGGTAGAGGCGGTTCAACGTTTCCCTCTTTTGCAGTTGGGTATTGAAACATATACCAATAGCAAAGGGGCCAAAGCAACGAATTTAAAGCTTTCCCAAAAGCGTGCCGATGCCATCCGATCCTATTTGGTAAGTAAAGGTGTTGCCAGTTCCAATATCGTTTCCGCCATGGGCTACGGAGAGGAAAATCTGGTCAATAAATGTGCTGATGGGGTCTATTGTTTGGACTTTCTGCACAAACAGAATGATCGTACACTCATTGTAGTGAAGAATGCCCAGGAGTTATAGGTTGTATTATTTGAGGATGTAACCCTTTAATTGGAGGGTC
This sequence comes from Maribacter aquimaris, assembly GCF_014596745.1. Lineage (GTDB taxonomy): Bacteria > Bacteroidota > Bacteroidia > Flavobacteriales > Flavobacteriaceae > Maribacter_A > Maribacter_A aquimaris. Next base: position 12,922 of record NZ_JABTCF010000006.1, on the reverse strand, counting down.
AAAAAATCACGATCCAAAAATAATAGACCGAAAACAGGGCCAAAAAGAGAATGCCGGCATAGGTCAATACCTGTAATCCTTTTTTGGGTCTTAAGTGCAGTGGTATTTCGTTACTCATGACATTCTTCAGGTTCATGTAACCTATAATCGGTGCGACTACAAAAGAGACAAAGGTAGCCAGGGCCACCAGTTTTCCCATATTCGAACCAAAACCAAAGATCACGATCAGGTTGATGGTTGAGAGTAGGACAACCAGTACCGCAAAAGGCCATTTTTTGGTTTGTAGTCGAACTTTTGGGGATAGTAGATCCAACGTATCCAAACTTACCCGCACTATGGCATCATGGGCCGACATACAGGTACTGAACATGGTGGCAAAAGCAGCCGTAGCAATGAAGATATAGGCCCAATCCCCTATATGTGTGGTGAATAATTGAACGACCTGGTCTGCAAAATCTACGGCATTCCCGCTTAATACGGTGTTGGTTCCGTACAAGGTGAACCATCCGATAATAAGGAAGAAAACAGCAAATACCCCCGTTAGGATATATCCGATATTGAATTCGAGCAGTGATTCTTTCAAAGTAGGCTTGCGTTTTCCGCTCTTCCATTTTTCGATACTCCAGAGACTGATCCAAGTGGAGGCTTCCACGGTAGTAGGCATCCATCCCATTAATCCGATCAAAAACAAAATACCTGCCTCATTGAAAATCGGAATCGGTTTAAAATCGGGAACCGCATCGACCCTACCTTTAAAAGCAACCATGACCGTTGTGATCATTAAGGCCACGAATAAAATGGTAACGATGAATTTCAAGGATATTTCCAGAAGCTTATACCGTCCAACGATCAACAGTAAAGATATAAACGCAAAAAGGCCTAAGGCTATCGTACTTATGGGAATGTTGGTAATCTGGAATAGATTGATGAAAAGTCCTGCGGTAACCGTGTATAAAGCGGCCAGGATCGTAAAGGTAGACACCAAGGTAATCAAGGCATAGAACCAGAGAAAGGCCTTGCCACGGTTTAAATACCCTTCAATCAGTGATGTATTGGTAATATTGGTATAGCGCACCCCAAATTCAAAGAACGGATACTTAATGATGTTGGCGAGTACAATAGGGATAATCATTATCCAACCATATTGGGCGCCTGCCTTTGTGGATAATACCAAATGGGACGTTCCTATGGCCATGCCTGCGAACAAAAGGCCGGGGCCCAGATTTCTGAATAGTATTTTGAGTTTTGACATTGGGTGTTCGCGAATAATCATCCTAAAATAATCTTTTTAAGCGAAATACCTTGGGGCTATTTTATTTCGATGGTGTTACCGTAGAATTTAGGTTCGGTTTTTAAAAGAAGATCGATAAAGACCTTTACCCGGGCAAAATATTCCCTGATTTGCACTTTGAATCCTCCCTTTCCTGGAATACCTTGTGCATTGTACCCTATGGCGTGCAATCCTTTTTGGTTGGCAATGTAAATGGCGCGTTCGTTATGGAACTTTTGTGAGATGACGGTAACGCTGTCCAAGCCAAAAACAACATTGGCCCTTACCATGGAGTCCAAGGTCCTAAAGCCTGCATAGTCCAAATAGATGCGTTCTTTGGGGATGCCTTGTTCAATGAGGTCTTTTTTGATGGTATTAGGTTCGTTGTAATAAATGGTCTCATTATCACCGCTTACCAATACAAAATCGATTTTGTGGGAATTGAACAGTTCTACGGTGGCTTTTATACGATTGGAATAATACGGATTGGGTTGGCCACCCACGAGCTTTTTGGCAGTACCAAGGACCAAGCCTACACGGTTTTTGGGAACCGTGTTCAGCGATGAGAATGTTTTGCCTTTGGCGCCCGATTCAATAATCAAATTACAGATAAAAATGAGTAATAGTACACAGGCGATCAGTAAACCTACCTTTTTTAAAAATCCCATTGTGAACACTTTACCCATATTGTAAAGGTAGCCAAATAAGAAAAGTATTAGGGGCAAAATAAACAAAAACGCCCTGTATTCCGAAATGCTATTTCGCTAAAGGGTGCCCAATAGGATAGAAATATGTTTGGGATGGGAAACCCCTGTTTCTATTCATGATTTTTCCAATAGACCTTTTCCGGAAAGAATACCTAAATCCAATGATCAATCTAATATGAAAGTATTGAAGGCAGGCCAAAATGGGGCCGTAAGACAGAAGTCATACTAATAGGTGTATCTAACGGCAGTATTCAAAGGTAAATATATGGTTATAGAGGATATGGGAACGGACATTTGGAAGGTCTTCCTTTGAAACGTAATTTCAGGTTTCTTTAATGAAAATAAGATTAAAAATAAATAAGTAATAATAAGGGTAAGTCAAAATATGGTATAAACTATATCCTTTTAACTTTGTAAACTAGCTGCCTTTACGAACATATGATCTATTAGTTATTGAATCAAACTATAACAAAATGAAAAATTACATAAAGACCCTTCGCTTATTTATATCCATTAATATATTATTTCTTTTAATATTAGGTTGTAAAGGCAATACGCAAGATGCAATTGATAGTGGCAGTATTTCTAAAACAGAGATAATAAAAAGTATACAATTACCGCGTATTGCAAAATCCGTAAGCAATTTTAAGGAATTGGGAGCAAAAGGTGATGGTGAAATGAATTGCAAACCATTAATGGATTCTTTAATGAAAGAAATCAGTTCGCAAGGGGGAGGAAAAATTGTTGTTCCTGAAGGGGTGTATTTATTTGAAGGCCCCATACATTTTGAAAGCAATATCAATCTACATCTCCAAGAAGGTGCAAAAATCGTATTTAGTCAGAATCCTAAAGATTATCTACCAATGAAACTAGTTCGTTGGGAAGGAGTAGAGATATATAATTATTCTCCGTATATATATGCTAACGGTAAAAATAATATTGCCATTACAGGAAAGGGACAGTTTGATGGAAATGCTAAAGGGGGTATGGGTGCTTGGAAACCTTTACAAAAAACAGCGCAAGAAAGTCTTAGGAAAATGGGTAAGGAACTCAAACCCGTTGATCAGCGTTTGTTTGGGGAAGGTCATTTTTTAAGACCTTCGTTTATCCAATTTTTTAATTGTGAACGAATTCTAATTAGTGATATTACCATTGAAAATGTACCTTTTTGGATTATACAACCTACATATTGTAAAAGTATAACCATTAAAGATGTGAAAATAAAAAGTCACATGCCGAATAATGACGGAATCGATATTGATTCTAGCGAAGATGTCCTTATTGAAGATTGTATTTTTAATACAGGGGATGATGCTATAGCGATAAAATCGGGTAGAGATAACGATGCATGGAGGGTTAATCGTCCAAGTAAAAACATAGTCATCAGAAATTGCATCGCTGAGAATGTTTTGCATGGAATTGCTTTTGGTAGTGAAATGTCGGGTGGAATAGAAAATGTATATGTTGAGAACTTTATTATGAAAACGGTAGAACAAAATGCCATACAATTTAAATCAAATCAAGATCGGGGTGGTTTTATCCGTAATATATATTTCGATGGTGTTTATATTGACCAAACGAAAACAGCAATATTCTTTACAAACAATTACCACAGTTATGCAGGAGGTAATTCCCCTTCAGAATTTCATCATATTCAATTGAAGAACATAATATGTAGTAGTGCTAAAGACAAAGGGATAAATATTAAAGGTTTAATCAATAAACCAATACATCATATTGTATTAGAAAATATTATGGTAATAAAAGAGAATAGCAAATCAGAATTCAGTAATACTGAAAATTCTAGTTTTAATAATATATCCATTAAAGGAAAAGAGCTTTTATTTCAAGATGAAAATGAATAACACAACACACAACAATCTATCATACATAATGACGGGCATATGGCTAGATTTATTTTCGACAACGAAGTAGGAGGTAAGATTCCCTTTCAGATACTATAAAAGTCATATTGTCTTCTTCGGTAACGACGACATTCAATTGCCAAGCGAATTTTATGCATAGGGAAGCAGATGATGTATTGGAAAAAGCAGGGAGCTTTTAACGATATGGACAAATTAACCCATCATTCCTTTACTCTATTTCTTAAAATTGTTTCGTTATTATCCTTGCCCTTATTATACATGGGGCGAATTCTGAATAAAAGGAGGGCATTATAATTTCCATTGCATTAAAATAGGGAGAGTAAGCCAGGCATTAAGGGATTGCAATTTGTTATTAAATCTAGATGCGCACCCGGGATTTTCGGGTAATGGGCTTGATAAAATCCCAAAGTTTTACGCTTTTAGATGGTAAATACTATAAAACTGTGTACTGTGTCCGTACTGAATTTTGGTCTCTGGCAACAAGGGAAGATAGAGCAATGTTTTGATTGAAATAGTACCATTACCAATGGTTTGACTAAAGTCAATTGCTTTTTTTGAATTTGAATAAAAGGAATAAAAGGTGATGTACTTCATTTCCAATGGTTTGCCTAAGTATAGAAAAGGCCTTAGTAATATGAGCCTCGACCGCTTTTATTGAAACCCCCTTGTACTCAGCAATTTCTAGGTTGGTAAGTCCGTCTTGTTTGCTGAGAAGGAATATTGCCTTGCATTTTGGGGGCAGCTTTTGAATTTCTCGATGTACCATCTTTATGTTGCGCTCCAACGTGTATTCATCCTTATTTCCCAATTTTGTTGTCAAGAGTCTTTTTGCAAATGGAGAAATCGCTTCTGCAACAGGTAATAGGGTAGCATTTCGTAAGTATAAACCAGTTGATCACCCTTCGGAAAATAGTCTTTCTTTAGGCATACGTATAAGCTACGGTTTATTCGATTTTTATACGGGGGGGTGATATTCCCGGGATCGGACATACGAGTTCCCTCGATCCCGAAAGCATGGAATCACATGTTGCCCCGGTTATAGGAAACGTTGATGTGGCTTTACTAAACCATCATGGTAATCGCGATTCCCAGAATGAATTTTTTATTAGTAGTTTACAACCAAGAGTATGGATTAGTCAAAGCTGGACCATTCGACATCCGGGGGAGGATGTTTTGAGATGCATTATGAGTCCATATGTTTATCCAGGTGAACGGGATTTGTTTACCAACTCGCTACATCCTGTGAACGAACAATATTTGGGAGAATCCCTTTCCAAAGCTTTTAAGTCTAAAAATGGGCACATTGCCATCAGAGTATACCCTGGAGGTAATAAGTACGATATTTTTATTTTGAATGATTTATCAACAACAAGGAATGTTGTAGCCAAATATGGTTATCAGTCAAGATAGATTTCTTTTTAGATGGTAGTAATGTCAGTAGGTAGAAGGGTGTAACAATTGGTTAGACAAAATTTACAATAGCAGATACTATTGTAAAATAAATTGAGATGGTTTTATTCTCATGCGATTATGAATTCAATTGATTGTAAATTGTACGCCAAGAGGGTTGTTCATGCGGAGGGGCTAGAAGATTCACCAATAAAAGACTCTACATTCTATGATAGTAATGGGGATATATTATTGGTAAAATGAAAAATCTAAGGGATATTTCCTTTAACAAAATAGAAAGTCGGGAAATTTCTTGAATAGCCAATATTAATTATATCCATTTATAAAAAAAACAAATTCAACATGGTATTTTTTTCAATAAGGAGTTTAAGGTTTACGCTATTGCTTTTGAATTTTTTCTTAGTTAGTAATGTTTTGAACGCTCAAATTCCTGTGGAGTCTGTTTTTCACGTAAACCGAGGAAAGACCAATGAATGGATTTCTCACAAATCCAATGATGATGCGCTACAACGGATAATCAATAATGCGGCATTTCAATATCTAGAAAAGAGGCAAGGAACGATTGATGGTTTAAAGACAAAATCAGATTGGTTGTCCTACAGGGATAGCATAAAGAATATATTGATTTCCCCTCTTTCCAAATTTGAGAAGACACCACTGAATCCGCAGATTACGGGAACTATAGAACGGGAAGCATTTAGAGTTGAAAAAATTATTTTTGAATCCCATCCAGGATTTTATGTTACCGCCAGCCTATTTCTTCCTAACAAAAGACAAGACCCTGCCCCTGCTATTATTTTTACTTCAGGACATACTAGTCTTGGCTTTAGAAGTAAAGGATATCAACATGTTATTTTAAACCTAGTATCCAAAGGCTTTATTGTAATGGCGTTTGACCCTATTGGACAAGGTGAAAGATTACAGTACCTAGATTCAAAAACAGGAAACTCCCTAATAGGAGGTCCTACACTGGAACATTCTTATGCAGGAGCCCAAGCCCTGTTGTGGGGAGTCTCACTATCGGACTATTTTATATGGGATGGTATAAGGGTAGTGGATTACCTTTATACGAGACCTGAAGTTGATGTATCGCGTATCGGGATTACGGGAAGGTCCGGGGGAGGTACACAAACAGCTATGATAGCTGCCTGCGACGAACGTATTTATGCAGCGGCACCAGAAGCTTTTATTACGAATTATAAGAGGTTGTTACAGTCCGTAGGTGTTCAGGATGCCGAGCAGAATTTGTATAATGGAATCTCTAAAGGAATTGACCACCCTGATTTTTTACATGTTAGGATGCCCAAGCCAAGCCTGATTATCACAACTATTAATGATTTTTTCAGTATCCAGGGAGCACGTGAAACATTTGATGAAGTAAAGAAATCATATGTAGCCCTTGGAAAAGGGGATAATGTTGAAATGGTAGAAGATATGGGAAAACATGAATCGACCAAATTAAACAGGATGGCAATGTATGGTTTCTTTCAAAAGCATTTATCCCTGCCTGGGGATTCTAATGACATTGAAATAGAACCTTTCCCTGTGGAAGACCTATGGTCAACGCAAACCGGTCAGCTTAGCTCTTCGTTAAAATGTAAAACGGTTTTTAACTTAAACCGGGAATATGCTAGTAAAAAAGGAACTTCGGAATTCTTTTTGCCTGAGTATTCGGCTGAATTGGCGGGGATAAAACTCGACCGTAAGTTATCATCGGCTGTGTTTACCGGAAAAATTGTTAAAGATGGAATGGAAGTAGAGAAGTATTTTCTTGAAAATACAAAAGGGGATTATGCTTTGCCGGTGTACGTAGCTACCAAAGCTGATTCCAAAGCTGATAAGGTGCTATTGTGGCTGCATCCTAAGGGAAAAGAAATTATATTGGAGAGCACATTTGTAAATGAATTAATGGATAAGGGTTATACGGTAGTTTCGGCCGACCTTCCAGGAATGGGGGAGTTGTCTAATCCTGACTTTTCAGGAGATGGAATTGTTGAACAGGTGCCCTTAAATTATCTGTTCGGTGCAAATTTGGTAGGCAAAAGTATAACAGGTATTCAGGCAGAATCCATAGATCTGATTGTGGAATTTATTCATAAAGATACCCGGAATAAAAAGAGGAAATTGCATGCCATGATTGAAAATTCTGCAAGTTTTAGCTTCCTTCATTACATAGCGCTCAAGAATCCTTTTGATAGATCAGTAGTAATCAACCAATATTTGTCTGGTCCGGAAGGCATTACCAAGGAATATTATAATCCAGAAGAAGCTTTCTTTAGTGTTCCGGGAAGTTTACCATATTACAAGCTGCTCAATCTTGTAGAACTACATCCAAAACATAGATTGAAAATAATCAAAACCCCTTTATCAGAAGGAGGAGTAAAAGAATCATTAAACTTTTTTGCTAAATAAAGTAACCAGGCGTTGTTGTCAGGCGCTCCGATTTCTTTTAAGAATTCCCGGTACTTTTTAAATTGTGGTTTGGGTAGACAATTACTTGAAACGTTTTATGTTTTTGAAGAGGGTCGGTATTGGTGGGGGAATTAAATGAACTTTTATGCTTCCACGGGCTTTATCAAGGAAAACGAAAAAGAAGAGGACGGTCTTCTGAACGACAAGACCGAAAAAGAAATCGATCTAAGTCCTACGGATTTATTCCTGCCATTGATGTTTCCAAACCGCAATGTTACTATGACCCAAAAATACACCCAGTATTTCGAAATGCTTTATTACTAGAGGGTGTCCAATAATAGGATAGGAAAATGCTTGGGATGGGATTGTATTGTGATCGATTCCTCCTGATCGTGTTATTATTGGAAAAGCCCTCTTGTTATTAGTTTTTTTGTGTTGTGAACTGGTAGTTTGTTCGCATTATTACTCGAATAAATTCGGCAAAACCACAAACAAAAAAACCAAAGCTTTCGCTTTGGTCTTTCTTCTTCTGTACTCGAGACGGGAACACTATTATTCAATAATACAATTTCTTGAAATTACCGTAAATATTAAAATATGCCTTTGTATACAATGGTTTAGGAAGGATTAATAAAATATTCACATTGAATACTGTTGAATTATTTTGAATAATTTTTAACTTTGCCGTACAAAAATAATACAAATATATGGCATCAGTGAATTTTTTGTACAGGTCCACAAAAAGAGAGGCTTTCTTAAATGTAAGGTTGCTTTATAGGGTTGTGTCCCAAGACTACGAGAAAGGGTATAAGGATTTTGTCCTAGGGGCTAAAACAAAACTGAAAGTATCTAAATACTACTGGGATGAAACTCATAAGAAAAACCTCCGGGATATTAAAGATGTAGACCAAAGGAATCTTTATACAGAAACCAATCAGGAGTTAATGAGGATTGAGGACCATATTCTTTCCGCATTTGATAAGGTAGATTCTAAAGAGGTTATTGATAAAAAATGGCTCAACACAATTCTTGAAAAGTACTATAACCCGACCTCAAATGATGGTCCTAAAATCCCAACTGATTTAATTGGATATTTTGATCATTATATTGAATACAGAAGAAACGAGCTTGACGAAAAAGGAATTAGAAGGATAAAGGTAACAAAGAATAAAATGGTTAGGCTTCAGGAATATCTTGGTTCAATAATTTTGATCAAGGATATTAACGAGGACTTTAAAATCAAATATCAAGATTATTGTAATAATGAGAAATACTCTCAGAACACACAACAAAGGGAACTGTCATTGATAAAGACGGTTTGTAATCATGCTAGATACTCAGGACTCGAAACTCATGTTCAATTAGATAGTTTGAAAATAGCAAAAGAGCCAGTCAATCATATTTTTCTAAATTTTGGTGAGATTGAAAAAATCAAAAATCTAAAGCTGGATACAGGGTATTTGGATAATGCTAGGGATTGGTTGTTGATTAGTTGTTATACTGGTCAAAGGGTTTCGGACTTTATGAGGTTCACAAAAGAAAATATTAGGATTGAGAAAGGTAAATACTTTTTGGAATTCACTCAGCAAAAGACAAAGAAACGTATGGTAATACCTTTGTCAAAAGAAGCTAGGGAAGTTTTGAAGAAAAGAGGAGGGGAGTTCCCTAGACCTATCTCAGATCAAAAGTATAATGACTATATCAAAGTTGTTTGTCAAAAAGCCGGATTGAATGAATTGGTCAAAGGAAAGAAACGAACCAAGGTAAAGGATAAAACCTATCGAGATGTATCAGATACCTTTGAAAAATGGGAGCTTGTTAGTTCCCATATTGGTAGAAGATCATTTGCGAGTAATTATTACGGCAAAGTCCCAACTACTTTTTTAATAAATATAACGGGTCATAGCTCTGAAAAGATGTTTCTTAATTATATCAAAAAATCAAACCTTGATTTAGCTGTAGAATCTTATAAATATTTCGATTGACTTATTTAAAAGTTGTTTTTAGGACTACATAAATACATGATAATATTGTAATTCTTTAAATATCAATTACATAAAAAATGTTGTTGCTACATTCGATTACACAGGCACAACAAGCATGCAAGGAAGTTTATGAGCAACCTGAAGAAATACCTGAAATTCATTGAAAAGCGCTCCAAAAGTGGGGCCGGGCAGCTTGCTTTGACAACCTTAGTGAAAAGTGCCTTTCAATACTTGTTCGGTACTTCTACAAAGCATCTAAAATTGGTGTTTCTCTTCTGAGTTGATAAGAAAAAAGCCCCTTGAAGAGGCTTATATCGATGATATTATGTCTGATTAAAGGCTTGTGCAACGGTTACTGTTGTTGTGCTCAGTTATTTTATTCAAATTTCAGTGATTCTTTTAACTTTTTAAATGGCTCGTATTCGTCAATTGACAAGTGTTTTGTACACGCCCTGGCATAGTCTGAAGGATTTCTAGCTCCTGAAATAGAACTTATTTTAGCAATTAATGACTTACCGGGTAATAGACTTAGGATCAGTTCGATATCCCTTTCGTTTATTGCTTTTTCACAAAAGTCCAATTCTGTTTTTAAGATTTCCTTGATTTTAGCTTCATCAAGATTTTCATTAGCATATTCAGTTTGGCTTTTGGATTCTTCAATTAGCTTTAATTCAAGTGATTCAACTGTATCAATTTGCTTCAATTCTGTTTTTGGAATTGAAACTGCTAGATTAATCTTGGCTCTGTCAAATACTCTTTGAGCAGCAATTTCTAATTTTAATTTTTCAAATTCTGAGATTATTAAATTTTCAATTTCCTCGGCAGTAGGAACAGCCTCTTTTAAGCCCATATTTTGGGTTATTTGTACAACCACGTTTGGAATACAGAAGTAAGATTCAGCTTCATGAAATAACAGAGGAATACAATTATCAGAAGTTAAACTATCAATTGTTTCATTTGATTTATAATCCCTATCGAAAACACCCATGAGTTTAACGGAAGGTGCAATTGCATTCCAAATGCCTAAACGATTTGCTACAGCTTGAACATCACTTCCACTTCCCATAGGTACAATTTCAATATCTGTTCTTCCTACTAACCATCGATAAAATATTGAGTCAAAAGAAGTCTCACGTCCTTCAGTTATTAAGGCATTTGAAGTCGAAAGAATTGCTGGGATACTACCCAATAGTGCTCTTAAATCATTACCATCAATCTCGCCAATGTTGCTTATTTCACTTATGTTTTCGTTAGTGTTGCTTAAGACTAGAACGTTATCCACATTAGCTCTCATTGAAAAGCCAACATTATGTGTAGTATAGACAAAAACGCAATCTGGAAGGTCATTTTCAATGGTGTCCCAAACACGACACGCCAAAGCAGGGTTTAAGTTTAATTCAGGCTCGTCAACAAGAATTAGACTGCTGTCATCACCAAGTATTGCGATATCAGCAAGAATTGAAAGAACTTGTTTTTCTCCATCAGAGAGTTCTGACGGTGGATATGGACTGCTTCCATTTTTTGTACAAGTAATAGATTTGTTTGCCGAATCTAAATTGAGTTCGATAGAAGGGAATATTTCAGAAAAAAGAGTAAACAGCTTTGTTAACGGTGGTTCTTCTCTTAAAGGCATTGGGCCATTTTGTCCGTTTTTTTGCCACTCATTTACTTTGTCCGAATGTTGTCCTCTAATTTCTTGACCCATTCTGTCCAACAAAAGTAGCGCGTCCATTACTCTATCTGAAAGAGTGGATTTCCTTTTACTTTGAAATGTCTGATTCGCTTTCTGAAGTGTTCCGTATTGTTGAAAGTTATGTCTTGTTAGTTGAAGTGAGTTAGTCAGTTTAATTGTACGACCACCTTCGACAAAAATTACGGTTCTGTTTCCAAAGTAGTTCGGAGCTTGGTCTCTTAATTCCTTTAGAAGTTTGGATTTTCCTGTACCATTTGCACCTAATAGAATGTTTATTCGGTTAAAGACGAATTCTTCATCTGGTAATCTGCTTAGTTTAATTTTAGTTTCCATTCTATTTTAATTGAGCACAACGGTTGGGCTATGGCAAGTAGGGCAGGCAAGGAAACTTTTCGTTTCCGTCTGAACTATGAGCCAGAGCTTTTTGTTTTGTAATTATTTTTTCTTTTTTAATTGCCAAATCCAAAAGATTTGGCGGACTTAGTAAACAAGCCCAAGCCCTTAAATATAGCACTTTTTGCCCTATTTGCTATAGCCTGTGTTAGCTGTAGTTTTTATTTCATTTTATAATAAATTCCATAAATCTTTTTCCCAGTTCTGTCATTTTTACAGAAGGTTCAACGTATGTATGGTCATATAAAATAGAGTCCTTAACTCCAAAATCCCTTAAACCTCCATTTGTTGTAATTAAACCTTTATTCTCTATGTCTAGACAATAAAACTTAAATTCAGATTGGTCAATCACTATTTTTTTGTCGTACTCATTATATTTTGCAAAGAAGTTGTCATAAGATTCGATTTTTTCCAGCAATTTCTCATTGAAATTAATGTAAGAAATAAGTATTATTTGAATTGGTGATAAACTCACTAAAAAGTCAAGAAATAGTCTATTTACACTTAATTCATAATTTTCTTGAGTCAAGACGGAATCCATAAAAACGTTAGCTAAAGTATTTCGTATTTTTTCATCTCTTACTCGCATTGAAGATTTCCAGAAACCGACATTAAAATCGTAAAAGTCATCACTTTGAATATATTTTTCAATTAACTCGTTTGTTTCTATTCTCCTTACCTTTTCTTGTAAAATCTGAACAGTTTCATTAATCCTTTTTTGTTGAATTCTGTTCGGGACTTGAATAAATATTTCATTCATTACTGGTCCAAGCCAAGGAATGGTGGATATTGCACCTGAAATTATTCCGTCTTGTATTTCGTCAATTCCAGTTGCTTTTCTTAAAATTTCTGATGGTAGTTTTCTTCTTTCTTTTTTCACTTAATTGTTCCTGATTATTCGATAGACGGATTGTTGCTTTTAAATTACAGCTAACGTTTATGTATAAGAATAGTTGCGGGTTTGTATGTGAGGATTTTCCGCAGGAAAATCAGACGTTACAAGCACGCAACTACCTTTGATTAAGCACTAAACCGCAATTATTTTTATACGGTGTTGAACTAATCCTCGTACCTCGGAAGCTTTTAGTTTGTTTATAAAAGTACGTTATCTTACTGTTTGATAAAAACCTTAAGAATATGTATTTAAAAAAAGTCAAGGACGATCT
>NZ_JABTCF010000005.1 GCF_014596745.1 Maribacter aquimaris | reverse complement strand
AACCTTCTTCTTTGCCAAGGGCTAGGCAAACCTCTCGTATTCCCCCTTATCCCAAACCCCGGATCAGTCAACACGTCATATAGCGCTAGCCTATCGGCGCGCCATATGCTTAGTTATTGTGTGTAGTTATTTTTTCAAAAACCGTAGCCTCTTAATATTTCAGCTTGTCCAAACATTTCGCGATTTTCTAATTCTTGGATTAAGATATGAATCGGTGGGCAATTTCTCATATATTTTCCTGGTCCAGTGTACATTCCACCACCAGGTCCAGTATAAAGTCCGCCACCTGGTCCAGTATACATTCCACCTCCAGGTCCGGTGTACATTCCACCTCCAGGTCCAGTGTAAAGTCCTCCGCCAGGTCCCGTGTAAAGTCCTCCACCAGGTCCAGTGTACATTCCACCTCCTGGTCCAGTATACATTCCTCCACCAGGTCCAGTATAAGCTCCTCCACCAGGTCCAGTGTACATTCCACCACCAGGTCCAGTATAAAGTCCTCCGCCTGGTCCTGTATATTTATCTCTAGCCCACATAATATTCTATTTTTAAATTTATATTCAGTTAATCTTCAGTTTTTCTAATTACACACAACGGCTGCGCTAAGTTTAGTTGCCGATTGCGGAGTGATTTCCTGTCGAGCCCCACCGCTGTTGCTGCGGGTTATACAGTTGATTGTCCGAACAATAACGGCAATTAAATTTAGCGTTTGTTACCGCCAGTTATTACTGATCTTAAATGGATATTATCATGTTCAATAAACTTTTCCGCCCTTAGCATAAGATAGTAGTCAAGATACTCTTTTTTACCTTTCGTGTTTTTAACTAAGGTCATAAACTCTCTGAAATCCATCACGTTTAAATACAGTTTTGCTTCTCTCATTGCTGTTCGTATTTCTTTTTGAATGTTTTTCCAGTCTCCAAATTGAAGCAATTCAGCAACTAAAACTATACAATGAGGAACTACATTTCTTTTAAAATCTATTTTTTCCCCTTTGGAGTTAAAGAACTCAGTTCCTCTTTCAATGTTTTCTGTTGCTCCAATTAGTTGCTTAATTGCTTTTCTAATATGCTTTTGCAGTGTTGCAACTTTTTTATCCATTGATTTCTCTTTCGTTTGAGCAAAAATAGAAAGTCCTTTTGTTTCGATTAGAAAAAATCCTAAATCGTAAGAAGCAAGAATATCGGTTAATTCCTTATCTCCTTTATTGGTTTTAAACTTGGGATTTAAATAAATATTATAAGGGAATAAACTCTCAATTGAAAACCAAACATGTTTCTCTAAAGTGGCTCCTTCTTCTATATCGTCAATTCTTGTCTGTGGTTGCTCCAATAACCCAACAAAATGAGTGTCAACATGATTCCAAACTTTAAATTCACAGTCTAAAGTCATTAAATCAATTGAGTATGGATTTTCAAATTGCCTTGAATCATCAATAGTATAATCAAAAGAGTCGAGAGAGTCCGTAACTTCTTTGGTGAAATCACCAAAAAATAGGCCGTCTAAGCTACCAATCATTTCAATAGCTTTTTTAGTATCTGAGTTAAAAATAACCTGACCTGTTGCTACCAAAACACCTAATTCATTATACAATCCAACTAAACAAAATTTTGATTTTAGAATTTTTATAAGAGCATTGTTTTCTTCACGATATCTATGAGAACCTGTTAATAATAATGGATTAACCTTATCATCAAGTATTCTTATTCCTGTATGGATAATTGGTTTATCTAACGTATTATCTTTTCCTATTATTATTTCTGCTCCGCAGTCATTAATTAATGATTTACAAGTATTGATTGGAGCCTTTATCAAAATACTTAAATCATTAAGTTGTTCCGTAAACCAAATGGAAGCTTCTTCTCCCAATAATTCTTTTGATATGCGTTCTGTTTCTTGCACTAATTTTTTTTTAATTGGCGGTAACGTAGGAATATAGATCAAATGATCTATATATCTTTTATGCGAGGAACTAAGATAACAAATCCTTTATTTAAACTTTCAATATTTTTTTGGTTCGCCGAGATAGTGTCCTAACTTATCTTTTGTCCATCTAGGCTTAAAGTTAATCAATTCTACTTTTAAACAGTTCGGTTTTAAGGGTGGCTTACACCAATATATCAACACTAAAAAAAATTTATAAATTTTCAAATTACTGAAAACCAGCCATTTCAAACAACTATTACTACCATCTTTCGATTAGATTGAATTCCGTTGATTATTATCGAAAACTGGTCTTTTAATTGCTTTCCGTGAAGGGTAATTTTGAGGCATTAATTTAAAATTTTAATAATGTCAAATTCAATTTTACTGCAAAACTTGTCTAAGGAGGATCTAGGCAAGTTAATCGATGAGCGCCTATCACAGGGCTTGGAAAAACTAAATTCAGCCTTAGTTAAAAAAGAAATTGGGGACATTCTCCTTTGTCGGGATGAGGTCTGTAAATTGTTCCAAATCGATTCTTCCACGCTATGGCATTGGACCAATAAAGGAAAGGTCAAAGCCTATGGGATTGGCAACCGCCGTTATTACAAAAAATCCGAATTACTTGAATCTTTAACCCCTGTAAAAAAATAAAAAAGGCCATGAATACAAAGAGTAAACAAGGCCCAATATCGTTTCGCGGCGATAAGGGCAAAGATATAAAATTCATTGAACATAAGGCAAGAAAGTTCTTCATTCCCGGCTATGTTTTGGTAAGCTCCGAAATCAACGGGGAATGTGTCGCGGTGTTCGCTTGTTCCTGGGAACAATTTAAAAGCCGTTCATTTATAATAGAGGTTAGCAATGGCATTTTAAAACAACTTGGAATCAACAAAAAAACTGCGTAACATGGAAGATGTAATTATGAAAGCAGAAAGGATTGTTTCTGCCCAAACCCCTAGTAAGTCAAGCGATATACTAGATATCCTTCTCGATCAAATTGGACCGATTGATTTTAAATTGTTAGCCTTTCCGGACATTGAGATAATTAAGGCCGAGATAAAAGAGCTAAAAACTTTTGTCTTTGAAAAAGATGGTAGTTACTCTGAAAAGAATACAAAGGAGGTAAAGAGATACCAGCAACTTCAAAAACAATTAGGGAGTTATAAGCTTAACCGAAATCACTATTTGATATTGTGTATTGAACAACTATTAACGATCGCAGAAACTAATGATTGGGGCCTTTGTAAAAGGTCGGGCTTTATTTATATCTACAACGGCGAATACTGGAAAGCGGTTGACAAAGAGCGTTTTCAATATTTCCTAGGCCGTACGGCCATGGCAATGGGTGTCGATAGGTTTACGGCTAAATCCTTTAAGTTCTCAGAAGATCTATATAGGACGTTCATGGCCGTGGCTTATTTGCTAACGCCGGAAGCTGATAAAGAAAAGGTATTTATCAATCTGCAAAACGGAACCTTTGAGATTAGCGCAACCAAACAGCAATTAAGACCCTTTGATCGCGGCGACTTCTTAAAACATCAGTTACCTTTTAAATATGACCCGAGAGCAAAAGCCCCCTTATTTCAAAAGTATCTTGATGAGGTTCTGCCCGATGTTAATAAACAGAAAGTTTTAGCCGAATATATAGCAAGCGTTTTTATATCTACATCCGTATTGAAGCTTGAAAAAGTGTTGATCTTATATGGCGAAGGGGCGAATGGTAAAAGCGTATTCTTTGAAATTATCAACGCCCTTTTGGGAAAGGAAAATGTAAGTAATTATTCGTTACAATCCTTAACCGATAATTCTGGTTATTACCGGGCCAAAATTGCGGATGTACTGGTAAACTATGCTAGCGAAATGAACGGGCGTTTGGAAATAAATTTATTCAAACAACTCGCAAGTGGTGAGCCGGTTGAAGCCCGTTTACCTTATGGAGAACCGTTAAATGTTAAGGATTACGCAAAGTTAATCTTCAATTGTAATGAACTCCCTAAAGATGTTCAACACACCCGAGCTTTTTTTCGAAGGTTCCTTGTGATTCATTTTGATGTATCGATTCCAGACAATAAAAAAGATGTGAACCTTAGTAAGAAGATAACGCAAAACGAGTTGTCAGGGGTCTTCAATTGGGTTTTGGATGGTTTGAAGCGGCTTTTAGCTCAATCGGATTATACGAAATGCGAAGCGATTGAAAAGGCCCTCGACCAATATAAAAAGCAAAGTGATAGCGTTAAACAATTTATTGATGAGGAGGGTTACGAGCCATCTAACAATGCCTACACCTTGTTAAAATCCCTTTACCAAGAGTATAGGCGATTTTGCTCCGAAGATGGTTTTAAGCCAGTTAGCAAGACTAATTTTTCCAAGCGCTTGGCTCATTACAATATCAACTCTAAGCGGATGGCTCCCGGAATGGTTGTTCTTATATCTAAAAAATTGAGTGATGAATCAAGGGAATTTTAGATATAGATTAGATCCAAGCCCCAAAAAGCATATTTGCCCTAGTTGCGGCAAACGTCGTTTTGTTAGGTATGTGGATGTCAAAACAAATGAATACTTAGACGATCAAAACCTTGGGCGTTGTGATCGGGAAAGCTCTTGTGGTTACCACAAATCCCCAGCTATCAAAGGCAGAAAATGCAACCGTGTTGATTTCTTATCGGCACGGAGCATTTCAGCCAAAGCCATGAAAGTTGTAGATACATTAGGAATAATTGAGATTGTGCCTAAGAGTCAAATATTTGAGCAAGGGGATGCTTTCTGTTATATTACGGATTGGTTTCTAAGCAATAGCAAATTAACCTTTTCAACTACTGATATCAAATACTTTGGGGAGGACGAGCCTAAAACAATCCCAGCGGTTGTGTATGAAGAACCGAAACCAAGCTATCATAGCTTAGAGCTAATTGATGTCAAGGTAAAGGATAACCTTACTACCTACTTGCAGGCAAACTTCGCAAAGGACGCCGTTAATACGGCTTGCGTTGAGTACTTATTGACCGGGACTAACCATTTTTGGGACAATTCAACAGTCTTTTGGCAAATAGATGAGCAAGAACGGATCCACGCCGGTAAAGTGATGCTCTATAATCCGGAAACAGGGAAAAGGATAAAAGAACCCTACCCCCATATTAATTGGATTCACAACGTTGATAAAGAACATACTTTCAATTTACAGCAATGTTTGTATGGGCGGCATTTGCTTACAAGCGATTACGATAAGACCGTTTGTATAGTTGAGAGCGAGAAAACCGCAATAATTATGAGCATCCATTGTCCCCAGCATCTTTGGCTTGCTTGTGGTAGCAAGCAAAATTTAAAGCCTGGGCTTTTTGAAGGCTTGCAGTCTCGGGATATTGTTCTTTTTCCTGATAAAGGGGAATTCAATGACTGGAAAGCTAAAGGGGCTAAAATAGAAGGGTTAGTTAAGAGCTTGTCAATTAGTAGATACGTTGAAGATACTAACTGTTCGGATGGGCAAGATATAGCTGATATTTATGGGACGGAAAAGTAGATTGCCGATTATTATTGACGAACTCCCCTCTATAACCGCCGGGCCTCTTAGAAAAGCCGGATTCTTTAAAGAAGGGCAATTAAACGGAGGTTTCTTTTATGTAGGAGGGGTTGAGGTAAGGGCCGTAGGGGTTATGAACGATAATGATTCGCGCCTTGAAATAGGCTATAATTATGAGGGGCAAAGGATAAGGGATACAATCCCTTTGGTATCAAGGCTATCAAATCTAGGCAAGGGGACTATTTACGAGTTTATTTGCCCGATTAGCGGGAAAAAGGCTCGTAAACTTAGCTTTTACGGTGGGCGATTTGTTCATTTCTCTGTTCTGCCGGGAGCGCTTTATAGGAAGCAAACACGATCCCATAAATGGCGAGAGATGGATAAACGCTTTGCAGCTTACTTTGAGCTTGATTCATGTTATGACCAGCTTAATGATAAGTACTTCAAAAAGTATTGCCGGGGCAGACCTACCAAGCGATATATGAAGATTTTGAATAAAATAAGCCAAGCGGAGCAAATTGATCCGCAGCAATTAATAGATGAATTTGAAAACTGGAAAAAATGAAAAATTTCAAACAAATGCAAGAAATAGCAAGAGCAAAAATGGCCGTTAAAATAGCCGCGACAACAACAAAGAGCTTACCTAAGGCGGACTTAAACAGGAACCATTCGGAACAACAAAACAGGCAAATAATATTTGAGGCCGCTTTCCAATCCTCTCTTGAGAATGGCGTGATTTTCTTGATCAAAGACGACTATAATATCAGCGCACAAGTGAAGGGATTAAGCACTACACACATGAAATCAACTGATTTTGAAGAAGCGGCGCAAAAATTGACCGAATGGTCCGGTTATAAGATTGATAAATATCAGCTCTATAACGGGCTTATTACGGAAGCCGGTAAGTATAAAATGCAACAAGGCAAGAGGAAATCTTCCGAGGATTATTTGAATGAATTGATAGAGGTGGTTATCGATGCTGAAATAAACCTCGACGAAAATCTAAAGCGTATTGATACAATCGAGAGACTAGGGCAAATCGTCGCGGGTATTGCCCTTGAAATCGGTATTCAGTTTTTTAGAGATAAAAGGAATAATCTTTATCTGAACTGCCTAGATAATAAATTCGGGCTTACCTCACTCAAAACAAAGGACGTACTTCCATATTTTAGGACTATGGTATTAAAAGCTTCCGGATTTGGAAGGGTTAAAAGTGATGCTGAGGTTAATCGATTGATAGAGAATTTTAAAGCGTTCCTACCTTTGGTTAAATAGGTTTCATTCTTAAATTGCTCTTGGCAACCCCTCCCGGTTTTAAATAAAAAACTGTGAGGGGTTTTTCTTGCTTTCAATCTATTTAGGCTATTTGATGGGATTATACAATCTAACAACGCGCCGATGGTGTGGATGGGGACCCCCTCCCCTAAAATTTCACCGCAATAATGGGATGGAATGTAGTAACTACATTATTTAAGTAGTTGATTTTGAATTAAATAAAAAATTATTGTGTACTAATGCAGTTCTAAAAAAAAACATTTTTCAAAAAGGACTCAAATGATTTTATAAAACCGGGTAGAATTTAAATAAGTACAATAATCGTACAAAAAGTAAAAACAAAAAACCTCAACATCTTGATAGTTAGATGATTGAGGTTTTCTTCTGTACTCGAGACGGGACTTGAACCCGTACGGACTAATGTCCATTGGATTTTAAGTCCAACGTGTCTACCAATTCCACCACTCGAGCCTTTGGTCGGCCTTCTAAGTTGTGTTTGTCTCCCGAAAGCCTTCGGAAGCACTACTTGAAACGGACTCAAATAAAAAAACGCTGACAAGCAGCGTTTTGAGCGAAAAACGGGATTCGAACCCGCGACCTCCACCTTGGCAAGGTGATGCTCTACCAACTGAGCTATTTTCGCATTTAAAAGAACTACACATCGTTTGTGATGCGGATGCAAATTTAATACAATTCTATAAAAAGCAAAGAAATTTCCTTTTAAAATATTCAAACTCTCAAATTCCACGGAAATTGCTGGGTTTTCGTCCCCAATTCCCCAGACCTACAAGGTTTCATAAACCAAAGATTTAAACCTACTAGGTTTTAAAAACCTTGTAGGTTTAGGACGAAGCCTTCTTATTTTTGGTAAGCAATCTTTTTATTTCATTTAACTTCATCAAAGCCTCTACCGGGGTGAGGGTGTTGATGTCTAAGTGAATGATTTCCTCTTTGATCTGTTCCAATAAAGGATCGTCCAAATTAAAAAAGCTCAGTTGCATTTCATCTTGTGCGGCATGCAACTTGTCTGTCAGCTCCTCACTGGAATGTGATTTCTCCAATTTTTTTAAGATCTTATTGGCTTTCTGTATGACCTGTTGTGGCATTCCCGCCATTTTTGCTACATGGATCCCAAAACTATGCTCGCTGCCCCCAGGGGTAAGCTTTCGTAGGAATAGCACCTTGTCCTTCAACTCTTTTACCGATACATTGTAATTCTTGATGCGGTCAAAAGTCGACGCCATTTCATTGAGTTCGTGATAATGGGTGGCGAAAAGCGTTTTCGCCCTCGCGGGATGCTCGTGCAGATATTCTGAAATCGCCCAAGCAATCGATATGCCGTCATACGTACTGGTGCCACGCCCGATCTCATCCAAAAGAATGAGACTTCTCTCCGAGAGGTTGTTCAATATGGATGCCGTTTCGTTCATTTCAACCATAAAGGTAGATTCACCCATGGAAATATTGTCGCTGGCGCCCACACGGGTGAAAATCTTATCCACATATCCGATTTGGGCCGATTCGGCAGGTACGAAACTACCCATTTGGGCCAATAATACGATCAAGGCGGTTTGTCGCAAGATGGCCGATTTACCACTCATATTGGGCCCCGTGATCATAATGATCTGTTGGTTTTCCCGATTGAGGATAACGTCGTTCGTGATATAGGCTTCCCCAAGGGGCAGTTGTTTCTCTATGACCGGATGGCGGCCCCCTATGATTTCCAGTTCGGTGGAATCATTGAGCATTGGCTCGTTGTAATCATTGCTTTTGGCCAATTGGGTGAATCCGCAAAGACAATCCAAGGTGGCGATTTGGTAAGCATTGTTTTGTACAGGTACTATATATTCCTGCATCCAGACCACCAATTGGGCGAATAATTGTTGTTCCAGGGTCAGGATGCGTTCTTCGGCACCCAGTATTTTTGCCTCGTATTCTTTTAGTTCTTCCGTAATATAGCGTTCGGCATTGACCAAGGTCTGTTTCCGTATCCATGTTTCAGGAACCTTGTCCTTATGGGTGTTCCGAACCTCAATATAATAGCCAAAAACATTATTGGATGCGATTTTCAATGAGGAAATACCGGTTTTTTCGGTCTCCCTTTCCAGCATTTTATCCAAATATTCCTTTCCGGAAAAAGCCAAGCCTCGAAGTTCATCCAATTCCTCGGAATATCCCTTGGCAATGACACTCCCTTTATTAACGTTTACTGGGGCCTCTTCGTTGATCATTTCCTTGATCTTGCTCCGTAACATATCACAGGAATGCAATTGATCGCCGATAAGGCGCAGGGCCTCATTTGGACAGTCTTTGGTCAGTTGTTTAATGGGAAGTATGGCCTCCAAGGAGTTTTTAAGCAGTACGACTTCCTTCGGGTTTATTTTTCCAGTGGCGACCTTGGAGATCAACCGTTCAAAATCACCCATCAGTTTCATATATTGGCGTAATTTTCCAAAGTCGGTTTCTTCCTTGATCAAATAGGAAATCACCTGGTGTCGTCTACGGATTTTTTCAATATTCTTCAAGGGAAGTGCCAACCAACGTTTCAACATTCTGCCGCCCATAGGGGAAATTGTATGGTCAATAACTTCCAAAAGGGTCACGGCATTGTTGTTGGGCGAATGGTAGAGTTCAAGGTTTTTGATGGTAAAGCGGTCCATCCAAATATACTCTTCCTCTGCAATGCGTTTTATGGTGTTGATGTGTTGCAATTGCCGGTGTTGGGTCTCGGACAAATAGTGGAGGACCACCCCAGCGGCAATAATCCCGTTTCGCAATTGATCGACCCCGAATCCTTTGAGAGAGTTGGTCTTAAAATGGTTGGTCAGGGTTTCCAAGGCATAATCTTCTTGAAACAACCAGTCCTCGGTAAAAAAAGTATGGTATTGGTTGCCGAAAACAGATAGGAACTCCGTCTTGTGGGATTTGGATACCAAAATCTCATTGGGTCCCAGGTTTTGCAGCAATTTGTCTATCTGTTCCTCATTGCCTTCGGCCACTAAAAATTCACCTGTGGAAATATCCAAGAATGAAACCCCCAACAGTTTTCTTCCAAAATGGACGGCACATAGGAAATTGTTCGTTTTGGCATTTAGGATATCGTCATTCAGGGCGACCCCAGGGGTCACTAATTCAGTAACACCGCGTTTTACGATGCTCTTGGTGAGTTTAGGGTCTTCCAATTGGTCGCAAATGGCAACACGTTGCCCTGCCTTTACCAATTTAGGGAGATAGGTGTTTAAAGAATGATGGGGAAAACCAGCCAGTTCGGTACGGTCACCTCCATTGTTACGATGGGTAAGGATGATGCCCAGGATCTTGGAGGCCTTAACGGCATCTTCGCCAAAGGTTTCGTAAAAATCGCCAACCCGGAACAAAAGCAATGCATCAGGATATTTCGTCTTGATGGTGTTGTATTGCTTCATCAAGGGGGTGACCTTCTTTGTTTTTTTCTTGTCTGCCAAAAGCGAATTTATTAGTTTATTTTTGTGCCCAATCTATCGAAAACGAATGTACAGTTTTTGATAGGCATTAGAAATGATTGTTGATATTTTCGGAAAAGTTTTACGGCTTTATCACATCCGGAGACGCCAAAAAAGTAACTATGCGCAAATTAAAGAATGAAGAATTAAACCGATTGGATGTCAAGGCTTTTAAGGAAGCAAAAAAAACACCCTTGGTCATAGTACTCGATAATATTCGAAGTTTGAATAACATAGGTTCGGTCTTCAGAACGGCAGATGCCTTTTTGGTCGAGAAAATATATCTCTGTGGAATTACGGCCACCCCTCCCCATAAAGATATACGCAAAACGGCCTTGGGGGCCACTGAGAGTGTTTCATGGGAGTATCGAAAGGATACCTTGGAATTGGTGGCGCAGTTGAAATTGGATGGCTATCAGGTGATATCGGTGGAGCAGGCCGAAAATGCTGAACTACTGAATCGATTTTCGGTCGATGCGTCATTGAAATATGCCTTGGTTTTAGGGAACGAAGTAAAAGGGGTTGACCAAGAAGTGGTGAATGCCAGTGATGGGGTGATAGAGATTCCGCAATATGGTACCAAGCATTCCTTGAACATCTCTGTAAGTGCGGGAATCGTTATTTGGGATCTTTGGTCTAAAATGAACCCATAAAAAACCCTGATGTTTCCATCAGGGTCTTCCGATATATAGTTTGAGTTAGTTAGTTGCTCAATAGCAGGTGCTAATTAATGAAAACCTATGGTTTTAAACAAGTAATATGTGAAATATTTCTTAAAATTTTAAGTCGATGGCAAAATCCTGGATTTTCCCAAGAATAGCATCATAGTCTTGTGGGTGGGCAACGAAATCCAAATCCCCAACATCGATAATGAGGGTGTTCTGCTCAGGATAACTTTTGAAAAAATCGAAATAACCTTTGTTTATCTTATCCAAATAGGTTGATTCAATGCTCTGTTCATAGGATCTGCCGCGCTTTTTGATGTTTTCGAGCAACCTTTCGGTAGATTGGTAGAGGTAAACATAAATCCTTGGTTTCTGCACCTCTTTGTACATTAGGTTGAAGAGTTTTCGATAAAGGTTGAACTCATCGCTCTGTAACGTTACCTGTGCAAAAATCAATGATTTGTAGATATCGTAATCACTGACCATAAAATTCTTGAAAAGGTCAAACTGTGATGTATCATCGGTAAATTGTTGGTATCGATCGGCTAGAAAGGACATTTCCAACGGAAAGGCATAACGGCTTTGGTCTTCATAGAATTTTGGTAGGAAAGGGTTGTCGGCAAAACGCTCCAAGACCAACTTGCCATTGAAGTCTTCCGCTATTTTATGGGCCAAGGTGGTTTTTCCTGCCCCAATATTACCTTCGATGGCCATAAAGTTCAAGGAGGCAAACAGCTCTTTTTTGGTCTTATGGAGTTTGAGTTTGGTTTTTTCTACCCGGGTTTGGTCTTTGCATTCCTGTATCAAGTTGCGTGTATCCTTGTTGTAGATCGGATGATAAAATTGGGGGGCGATATCCGCCAGCGGCAAGAGAACGAATTTACGCTTCCTTAAATTCGGATGTGGAATGGTCAATGCATCGGTTTGGAGTATTTCCTTTTCAAAATAGATGATATCAATATCAATCGTCCTTGATGCATATCCGTTTTTCAAGCTGCGTTCCCTACCGAGTTTTTTTTCAATGGAAAATATTTTTTCCAGAACCTCTTGGGGCGTCAAATAGGTTTCGATTACGATACAGGCGTTTAGAAAATCGTCTGCATCAAACCCCCAGGATTCACTTTCATAGACTCTGGAAACCAAAGGGATACGACCTACTTCGGCGTCTAATAGAAATATGGCGTTTTGTAGGTTCTGTAGGCGATTCCCCAGATTACTGCCAATTGAAATATAGGCTTTTTTGAGTTTGTCCATAATAATGGGACAAAGTAAATAAAACAAATTCACTTTGGTTATCTTTGGCTGCGAATAATAATACGTTTACAATGAATTTTTTGAGAAATCTTTTGGCGGCCATAATTGGTTGTTTGATCGCTTTTGGGATTATGTTATTTATGGGGATGATTTTTTTAAGTTTGATTGCGGATGCAGGTGATGGAATCGTAATCAAGGAGAAATCGATTTTGGAATTACAACTACAACAACCCGTGAATGATTATGTTGGGGATAATGAGGCTGATCCATTTGCCGGTTTATTTGGTCAGGCACTAGGATTGGATGAGGTATTGCATGCGATTGAAGTAGCTAAAACGGATTCGGATATCAAAGGGATAAGTATCAATAATAATTTTTTGATGGCCGGTCTTGCGCAGACCCAAGAGTTGCGTAAGGCATTGAAGGATTTTAAGGAAAGTGGGAAGTTCATTTACAGCTTTGCAGACTATTATTTACAGAAGGATTATTATTTGGCCAGTGTGGCGGACTCGGTTTTTTTGAATCCCGTTGGAGGAATGGATTTTAAGGGGCTTTCCTCTGAAGTGTTGTTTTATAAGGATTTGCAAGAGAAGACCGGGGTGAAAATGGAGGTCATCCGTCACGGTAAGTACAAAAGTGCCGTAGAGCCTTTTTTGGCCAATGAAATGAGTGAGGCGAATAGGACACAGATCAAGGAATTGTTGGGTTCGTTATGGGGTAACATGGTCGCCGGTATTTCCGATGGAAGGAATATAAGTGAGGCGAATGTGAATATCATCGCGGATACCTTGGGGGGTAGGTCCCCAAAATATGCCAAGGCTTCGGGATTGATAGATGATACTTTGTTCTACGATCAATATGAGACGAAACTTCGTTCAGCCTTGTCCTTGAATGAAGGGGATGAGATGAATATGGTGGCCTTGGTCGATTATTTAAAAAGATCCAATAAAAAAATCATTCAAAAAGGGGATGACAAGATTGCGGTAGTTTTTGCCCAAGGGGAAATATTATATGGTGAAGGAGGTCCTGATGTTATTGGTCAAGGTCTTATTACCAAGGCCTTGAAAAAAGCCGTTGAGGACGATAAGGTGAAAGCGATTGTCCTACGGGTCAATTCCCCAGGGGGAAGCGCATTGACTTCGGATATCATCTGGCGTGAAATAGAATTGGCCAAGGAAAAGAAACCGGTAGTGGTTTCAATGGGTGACGTTGCCGCTTCGGGAGGATATTATATCGCGGCAGGGGCCGATAAGATCTTTGCGGAACCCACTACGATTACGGGTTCAATCGGGGTATTTGGTACCATTCCGAATATCAATGGATTGGCGAAGGAAATCGGTATTAATGCAGAGCAGGTGGGTACGAACAAAAATTCGGTCGATTATTCCGTTTTTGAGCCCATGACCGATAATTTCAGAAAGGTGGTGCAGGACGGAATTGAAGAGATTTACGGAACATTCCTGGATCGTGTGGCACAAGGGCGTAATATTACCGTAGCACAAGCCGATAGCTTGGCCCAAGGCCGTGTATGGAGTGGGGCGGAAGCCAAGAAATTAGGTTTGGTCGATGAACTGGGTAATTTGAATGATGCCATAGCTGCTGCAGCCGAATTGGCCGAAATCAATACCTATGGCATAAAAAAATACCCAAAGTATAAGTCCGGTTTTGAACGTTTTATGGAAGATGTGAACAGTGCCAAAACAAAAATAGGACAAAATTTGGTCAAGGAGGAAATCGGAGTGGAAACATACGATATACTAAAACAAATGAAGTCGGCAATGGAGCAAGAAGGAATCCAGGCAAGAATGCCTTTTGTATTGGATATAAAATAGCCTATGAATCCTAAGGATAAAAGGTTTGCTTTTACTGTTTATCTCTATTTGGGCGCTATGTTCATTACTTCATTGGTGGTTTCGAACTTGATTTTCCAAAAATTCTTTTATTGGAAACCTTTCGGGGACTTTACTGTTTTTGGGGCGAATCTCTTTGAAATCTCTGTGGGTATTTTGCCTTATCCCATTACATTCCTGATTACCGATCTTATTTCAGAGGTCTATGGGAAGAAGAAGGCCAATCAGATAGTGACAGCAGGTATTTTTGCGTCTTTTTTTTCAATGGGTATCGTGCTTTTGGCCGAACATGTTCCTGCAATAGCGAACTCACCAGTGGACAATACTACCTTCAGTAAGGTGTTCGCCCTATCACCGATTGCGGTTCTGGCATCGATGTTGGCGTATTTGTTCGCCCAATATGTCGATATTGCCATATATCATTTTTGGAAAAGGTTGACCCATGGCAAACACCTTTGGTTACGGAATAACTTCTCTACCTTCTTGTCGCAATTCATAGATACCTTTACGGTGGTCAGCCTTTTGTGCCTGTTCAAGGTGTTGCCCTGGCACATGTTCTTTGGCTTGGTGGTCAGCGGTTTCCTGTTCAAAGTTTTAATTGCCTTTCTCGACACCCCTTTTCTATATTTATTCGTATATCTGCTAAGGAAACGCTTTGGGTTGAAATTGGGGGAAGAAATAAATTTGGAAGTATAAAATAATCCTTGGTTCCTAGAGTTATATTCTTAATTAATAAGCTATTGTAATATGAAAAAGAAAATGTTGAAAATAGTAGGAGTGATTTTTGTGCTCTTCGTAGGAATCCTTATTGCCGCACCTTTCATCTTGGAGGCTAAAATTGGCGATATCCTTAAAAACAACGTCAATAATAATGTGAATGCCACCTTGGACTTTTCAGAAGCCAAGTTGAGCCTGATCAAAAGTTTTCCTAGTGCCGAAGTAACCTTAAATGATGTTTCCTTTATCAATAAGGCTCCGTTCGAAGGCGATACCCTTTTTGCTGCCAATAAGATGGCGTTAAAAATGGGCATTGGGGAGCTTTTTAAAAATGCCGGGGAAGCGATTGCCATTAAATCGTTGACGGTTGATGGGGCACTTTTGAATATTAAGGTAAATGCCGAAGGCAAAGCGTCTTATGATGTAGGTAAAGAAGGTGTAGATGATTCTTCGGAAGAATCTGCGTCCGAAGGCTTTATGTTAGAGTTACAGTCTTATGAAATTACGGATTCTAAAATCGTTTATGATGATCTGGCAGGGGGTATGACCTTGGTTTTGAGTAAACTTCAGCATAAGGGCTCTGGGGATTTATCATTGGCCAAATCAGAATTCGATACGACCACGGAGGCATTGGTGTCGTTTTCGATGGATAGCACGGAATACCTTAGTGACAATACAATTAAGCTAGATGCCATGATAGGGGTCGATCTTGAAGAAAACAAATATACCTTCTTGAAAAATGAGGCTATGGTGAATCAATTGCCATTGGTCTTTGATGGTTTTGTGAAGTTAAATGATGAAAACCAGGAAGTGGATATTAATTTCAAGACCCCTTCTTCGGATTTCAAGAACTTTCTTGCGTTGATTCCTGAAGCCTATACGAAAAGCATCGAAAATGTGACCACTACGGGAGCGTGTACCGTTGAAGGGGAGTTTAAGGGTATTGTAGACGAAGGGCATATACCAACATTCAGGATTGCAATTGCATCCGATAATGCATCCTTTAAATATCCGGATTTGCCCAAAACCGTGAAGAACATACAATTGGACGTAACATTGTTCAATACTACGGGTGTTACCGAGGATACTTATGTTGAAATCAAGAAGGCTTCCTTTATGATCGATGGGGATAAATTCAATCTTTCCTCAAAAATCAAGGACCTTATGGGCAATACCAAGGTAAATGCACATTTGGATGGTAAAATGGATCTCGCCAATATATCCAAGGCATATCCCATTGGTGATGACATGAAACTTTCGGGTATCCTGGATGCCGATGTGACCACCGCCTTTGATATGGCCTCAATAGAGAAAAAACAGTATGAAAACACCAAGACATCAGGTAAGATGCAACTCAGTGGTTTTGAATATAGCTCCCCGGAGTTTAAGAATCCCGTAAGTATAAAAAATGCGGCAATGACCTTTAATCCCTCAACAGTTACCCTGAATAGTTTGGAAGGTAAAACGGGGCAGACCGATTTTAGTGCGAAAGGTAGTATTAATAACCTATTGGGTTTTATGTTCAATGATGAAAAGGTTGAAGGTGTTTTCAATTTGAATTCAAACACTTTTGCAGTTAGTGATTTTATGACTACCGAAGATGCCAGTTCGACCGAAGGGGGTTCCAACCCTGAAGAACAATTGAAAATCCCTTCGTTCTTGGATTGTACTATCAATGCATCGGCGGGAACGGTGCTTTATGATAACCTGACCTTGAAGGATGTAAAGGGTACTTTAAGGATCTATGACGAAAAAGCGGTACTTAGCAATATGACATCCTCATTGTTTAATGGTAAGGTAGCTTTTGATGGAGAGGTTTCTACAAAGAATGGGACACCGACCTTTGCCATGAAATTGGGAATGGACCAATTGGGTATTGGGGAAAGTTTCAAGTCGATGGAATTGTTCAAGGTGTTGGCACCGATAGCAGGGGCCATACAAGGTAAATTGAATTCCGATATTGAATTGTCGGGTAGCCTTAATGATGATTTTACACCAGACCTAACCACGATTACGGGTAATATGCTGGCAGAGTTGTTATCACCTGAGATCAATACCAGTCAGGCTAAAGTACTTTCTGCTTTAGACAGTAAGTTCAATTTCATCAATATGGATAAGTTGGACTTGAAAGGTTTGAAGACAGCACTATCCTTTGAGGACGGTGTTGTAAAGGTCAAGCCATTTACCATCGCCTATCAGGATATTGCCATTAAGGTTGATGGTAGCCATACCTTTGATCAAAAACTCAGTTATACCGCTACCTTGGATGTTCCTGCGAAATATTTAGGAACCGAAGTAAGTTCGCTAATCGCTAAAATTGATGATAAGGAACTTGAAAACCTTACTATTCCGGTTACTGCTTCAATCGGCGGCAGTTATACAAGTCCAGAGGTTAATACCGATTTAACTTCAGGGGTTAAAAGTTTGACTACAAAATTAGTGGATGTACAAAAACAGAAGCTGCTCAATCAAGGCAAGGATAAGGCCAATGAACTCATTGGTGATATCCTAGGAGGAAACTCAAAGGATAAGGATTCCACCGCCACTTCACAGGATAATACCAAAGAGGCTGTAAAAGGGGTTTTAGGGAATATTTTAGGAGGCAGTAAAACATCCCAGAAAGATACCGTTGCCCAAAAGAGTGACACCACTACTACACCGGCTACCAATACGGTGAAGGAAGCGACCAAGAATATCTTAGGTGGACTTTTAAGTGGTAAAAATAAAAAGGAAACTGAAACGGAAAAGGATTCGGTTAACTAATACGTATCGAGACATAATAACCTTCGCTGCTACGGACATTGAAAACGGTATTGTCCTCGAAGATGAGATATTGCCCTTTTATACCTTTTAGCACCCCTTTGTAACTGGGTGTTTTGGTAAGGTTTAGGCTTTTTACTTTTTCAGGATATTCCAGAACGGGAAACGCCATATGGGTCTCATGGTTGTTTTCAATGAAATATTGAGCAGCCTCTTCGGGGATGTAGGGTCTGAGTTTATCGCGCCACGTAATTAAATCCTCATCGTCAATAGTATTGGTCAACATTTTACGCCAATTGGTCTTATCGCCAATATGGTCTTTTAGGGCGACTTCCGTAATTCCTGCCAAATACCTATTGGGTACTTCCACGATTTCTATGGCCTCATGGGCACCTTGGTCGATCCAACGTGTCGGTACCTGGGACTTACGGGTAACCCCTACCTTAATATTGCTCGAATTGGCCAAATAAACGATATGCGGTTGCAATTGCGCCTTTTTTTCATAGGCAAGGTCCCGATCCTCTTTGTCCAAATGGGCAGTACTTAATTCGGGCCTCATGATCCAATCTCCCGCGGAAGGTGTTTCAAAAAAACAGGATTTACAAAATCCTTGTCTGAAAATAGGTAGGTCCCTACCACAATTAAGGCATTCATATTTAATGAAATCAATCTGTATTTCCCGATTCAAGACCTGGTTTACATTAAGAAAATTGTCTTTAAAAAGCATGTAATACTGTATGGGTTGTCCCATTTCAGTCTGCATTTTTCGTAGTACTCCCTCGTATTGCATAAAAGAAATTCTTATTCGATATTCTATTTGAAAATGATAACTATAAACGTTAATTTTAGGTTGCTAAAGATACCCAAAAAATGCCGATACCCCTGTTTAATTCCATCGCAAGCTGGTTGCTCAAAAAACGTTATCACCAAATCGAACTTTTTTTAAAATATCCAGCCGAGGTGCAGGAAGAGGTGTTGCATCAATTGTTGGAAATTGCTGAGGATACTGAAATTGGCCGGACCTATGGTTTTGAGACGGTTGTCAATTATGAAACCTTTCGTGAACGTTTGCCCATTACCTCCTATGAGGAAATAGAACCCATGATCGAACGTACCCGGAAAGGGGAGCAGAATGTATTTTGGCCGACCTCGATCAAGTGGTTTGCGAAAAGCAGTGGTACTACAAACGCCAAGAGTAAGTTTATTCCAGTAAGTTCGGAAGCCTTGGAAGATTGCCATTATAAATCCGGGAAGGATCTTTTATGCCTGTATCTGAACAATAATGAAGATTCCCAGTTGTTTACGGGGAAAAGTCTCCGCTTGGGGGGAAGTAAGGAATTGTATAAGGACAATGATTCGTTCTTTGGGGACTTATCGGCGATTTTGATTGATAATATGCCGCTTTGGGCAGAATTTAGCAGTACACCGAGCAACAAGGTGTCGCTTATGAGTGAATGGGAGAGCAAGCTTAAGGCTATTATTCATGAAAGTACCCAGGAAAATGTAACAAGTTTGGCCGGTGTACCTTCTTGGATGTTGGTGCTATTGAACAATGTACTCCAGGATGCAGGAAAGGATAACCTGTTTCAAGTATGGGAAAACCTAGAGGTTTATTTTCACGGAGGGGTGAGTTTCGTTCCCTATAAAGAGCAATATCAAAATTTGCTTCCGCGGAAAAATTTCAAGTATTATGAGATATACAATGCCTCGGAAGGTTTCTTTGCCATTCAGGACAGGAACAATGCCAATGATCTTTTATTGATGCTTGATTATGGTATTTTTTATGAATTTATTCCCATGGATACCTATAATACGCCGGAACAAAAGGCCATTCCCCTTTGGGAAGTGGAACTGAAAAAGAATTATGCCATTATTATTACGACCAATTCAGGGCTTTGGCGTTATAAAATTGGGGATACGGTTCGATTTACCTCGACCAACCCATACCGGATTCGTATTACCGGCAGAACAAAGCATTTTATCAACGTTTTTGGGGAGGAATTGATCATTGAGAATGCCGAGGAGGCCCTTAAAAGGATTTGTGCCAAGACAGGGGCGGAAATAAAGGATTATACGGCAGCCCCGATTTTTATGTCTGGAAGGGACAAGGGGGCTCATGAATGGATTATTGAATTTAGGAAAGCGCCGGAAGATCTGGATTATTTTACCGAGGTTTTGGACAATGCCCTGAAATCGCTCAATTCTGATTATGAGGCAAAACGTTATAATAACATTACCTTGAAAATGCCCGTGGTACATGCGGCAAGGGAGAATCTGTTCTATGATTGGTTGAAGTCAAAGAATAAATTGGGGGGGCAGCATAAAATACCCAGATTATCCAACAAAAGGGACTATATCGAGGAATTACTTCAGATAAACCAATAAATAGTGATTTTTGAAATGAAAGGAAGAATTTAGTAGTCAAGCTAACTATTAACTAAATGATTTTTCCTATCATGGCAGAAAAACTTGTTGTTATATCGGATATGTGGGGTGCAAAAAAAGGAGTTTGGGCTACTGCTTATTTAGTATATCTTCAGCAGTATTTTAAGGTCACCTATTATGATAGCCAGAAATTGGCAAATATTGACGTTGACATTGATTGTTCAGACAAACATCTAAAGGATGCATTTGTACACGGGGGACTTCAAACGGCAATTGGTCGATTGCAGCAAAAGGAGAAGGAACCCTGTCAATATTTGGCATTTGGTATTGGAGGGGAGATAGCATGGAAAGCCGGTTTGCAAGGGCTTCCCATGAAATCATTATATGCTGTATCTGCCTCTGGTCTATATGATGATGGCCAAGGGTCGACCATTCCCACAACCTTGGTTTATGGTGATCTGGATGCCAATGTGCCATCCGAAGACCAATTGGGTGAATTGGAAATGGATACCGAAATCATCCTTGATTTCGGACATGATCTTTATAAGGAAGATGAAATCATCAAGAAAATAGCTAAAGATCTCTTATCACTTGCCACCCATAAAACCGCTTCGAAAACCAAAGTTGTACAACTTAAGAAACCGCTTTTAGTTTCTTGATGGTCTCAAAGGATAATTTATCCTCGGCATAAGGTTTGGATACCTTGAATTCAGTTTCACCATTACTGGGCATTTCAAACATGGCATCGGTGAATATGGCTTCGCACAATGATCGGAGACCCCTTGCACCTAATTTATATTCAATAGCCTTATTGACAATGTAATCCAAGGCCTGCTCTGTTATTGTGAACGTGATGCCATCCATCGCGAACAACTTTTCATATTGTTTTATGATGGCATTTTTAGGCTCGGTTAAGATTGATCGTAATGTTTTCTTGTCCAAAGGATTCATGAATGTCAATACGGGTAACCTTCCAATAATTTCAGGGATAAGTCCAAATTCCTTTAAATCCCTAGGAATGATGTATTGTAGAATATTGTCCTCATCGATATGGTCATCGGCCTTAGAGGCACTGTAACCTACGGCTTGCATGTTCAATCGTTTTGTGATGGCACGTTCAATACCATCAAAAGCACCACCGGCGATAAAGAGGATGTTCTCTGTGTTTACCTCAATGAATTTTTGATCGGGATGTTTTCGCCCACCTTTAGGCGGTACATTGACCATGGTGCCTTCCAAGAGTTTAAGAAGTCCTTGTTGTACACCTTCCCCGGATACGTCCCTGGTTATGGAAGGATTGTCGCTTTTACGCGCAATTTTATCTATTTCATCTATGAAAACAATACCGCGTTCGGCTTTCTCAAGGTTATAATCGGCGGCTTGTAGTAAACGGGTCAATATGCTTTCCACGTCCTCACCCACATAACCAGCTTCGGTAAGTACGGTGGCGTCAACAATGGCCAAAGGAACATTTAACATCTTGGCAATGGTTTTGGCCATCAGGGTTTTACCTGTACCTGTTTGGCCTACCATTATGATATTACTTTTTTGGATTTCTATGTCATCTTCCTTTCCGAGTGGTTGTAACAATCTTTTATAGTGATTGTAAACCGCTACAGACATTACTTTTTTGGTCTGATTTTGACCTATGATGAATGTGTCTAGGAATTCTTTTATTTCCAAGGGTTTTTTCAAAACCAACTCCGAAGACAGATCACTGTTTTTCGATTGGTTCGACTCCTCGGCAACGATACCATGGGCCTGTTCTATACATCGGTCACATATGTGTGCATCCAAACCAGCAATCAATAGATTGGTCTCTGGTTTTTTCCTTCCACAAAAAGAACATTCTAAATTTTCTTTTGCCATAACATTTATTTTCTATCAAGAATAACGATAGAATTTTGATTTTGGTTTATCGCCCATGGGAACATGGGCAATATTTCTTTGTTTCTTAGTCGTTTTTAGTCTTTATCCCTTACTAGAATCTCATCGATCATACCATATTTCATGGCTTCCTCTGCTTTCATCCAGTAATCCCTGTCGCTGTCCTCTTGTACTTTTTCCAAAGTTTGTCCGGAATGCTTGGAGATGATCTCATAAAGCTCATCTTTTAATTTTAGGATTTCCCTTGCGGTAATTTCAATATCACTCGCCTGCCCTTGTGCGCCACCCATGGGTTGGTGGATCATAACACGGGAGTGGGTTAAACCACTGCGCTTGCCTTTTTGCCCGGCGCATAATAAAACCGCGCCCATTGAAGCGGCCATGCCTGTGCAGATAGTGGCAACATCGGGTTTAATGAATTGCATGGTATCATAAATACCGAGTCCTGCGTAAACACTACCACCTGGTGAATTGATATAGATCTGTATGTCTTTGGAGGCATCAGCACTTTCCAAGAACAACAATTGTGCTTGTACAATGTTGGCAACTTGGTCGTTGATTCCAGTTCCAAGGAAAATAATCCTGTCCATCATTAGTCGGGAGAAGACATCCATGGCGATGGCATTCAATTGTCTTTCCTCAATGATATTTGGTGTCATGTTCATCGGGTACATGCTGCTCATGATCTTATCATAATACATGCTGTTGATTCCCTGATGGTTTATTGCGTAATTTTTGAATTCTTTTCCGTAATCCATGTGGTTTGTCTTCAATATTTTAGATAAAAAAGGTGCCGAAACCAAAGCTTCGGCACCGTAAAGATACTTATTTTAATGAGACATATATAGCAAAGGATTTTGCTTTTTGGCCCAAAATTTATCCGTAAACTTCTTTTACGAAGTTTTCATAAGTGACCTCTTTGGTCTTTAAATTCACTTTTTCCTTATATAAGGTAAGCAGCTTTTGGCTCATTAGCTGTTCAGAAAGTCTTTTAACTTCATCCTGATTACCCAATACCCGAGCGGCAATATTGTCCAATTCCTCTTCTTGGGGATTCAATTGTCCAAATTGGGCCATTTGTGTCTTAATGAATCCTTTGGCAAAATCCTTAAGCTCGTCAAATTGGATTTGAATATCGTGATCCTTGATGATCTTACCTTCAATCAATTGGTAGCGCAATCCTTTTTCCGATTTTTCAAACTCTTCATTCGCCTGGTCATCGGAAAGTGGTTCCTCACCGGTCATTTTGATCCATTTGGTCAAGAATTCCGCAGGTAGGTCAAATTTGGTATTTTCAATGAAATACTCGGTAATGTCATTCAATAATTTTTGATCTGACTGTTGTTCAAATTGCTTCTCGGAATCTTCCTTGATTTTGTCTTTCAACTCCTCAGTGGATTTAACAACATCCTTGCCGAAAAGTTTGTCGAACAATTCTTGATCAAGTTTCGCTGGTTCCCTTTCATTGATTTCCTCAATAGTAAAGGCAACTTCAATGTCCAGGTCCTTGGCTTTTTCTTGGGATACGCCCAATACACTTGATAGTAGGTAATCTTCCTTAAAAAGGCCTTTGGTGGCAAGAGTGACTTCCTCACCCACTTTTTTGCCCAAAAAGCTTTTTAAGGCTTTTTTGCTTTTGACCTTATCAAGTTCTATTGTTGTTTTATTTTCAATTTCCTCAGCATCGTTTTTAAAAGTACCGATAACCTCAAAATCCTTGGCTACTTCTTTTTGATTGACCAATTTGCCATATTGTTTTTGAATACGCTCAACCTGCTCATCGATCATTTTCTTGTCAGCGACGATCTTGTAGTATGTCAAGGCTTTTTTGGTCTTTAAAGGAACCTCAAAAGTAGGAGCTAGGCCCAATTCGAATTCAAAGTCCAATTGATCGTTTTCCCAATCAAAATTGTCCTGTTGTTTTGGTAATGGGTTTCCAAGGACATCTAATTTTTCCTCAGTCAAATATTTGTTTAGGTTGTCTTGGATCAATTTATTGACCTCGTCAACCAAAACAGCTTTGCCGTATTGTTTTTTGATAAGTCCCATAGGAACATGGCCTTTTCTAAAACCGGGGATATTGGCCTGCTTTCTATAATCATTTAGAATGTTCTCAACCTTGTCTTGATAGTCTTCTTTGGTAATGGCAACCTTTACAACTGCATTTAAATCGTCAATCTGCTCTTTCGTGATATTCATTTGCGTATCTTAATTTAGCATAAATCCTTCTTCTCGATAGCTTTGTCTACCGGAAGCAAGGGGTTATTTTTTTAATGGCACCCGTTATAATAATATGGTGGGGACCAGCCTTGCATTTTAATCGGTTAATTAAAATGGGATGCAAAAGTAGTATATTTTAAATACTCGAGCAACTTTTTAAGTAGCTGTATTCCAATCTGTAAATCGATCTGGTCAGTCTTCTTTGAGTAAAGAAAAAAGGATCGATTGTAAAAAGGAAAGAAGTAGGCTGAATAATAACGCCCACCAAATATTGTCCACTGAAAACCCGGTTATTAGGTTATCGGCCAATAAAATGATGATAGCATTAATGATCAAAAGGAAAAGTCCCAATGTCAAAATCGTCACAGGTAAGGTCAATAACACTAAAATAGGCTTGACAATAAAATTCAAAAGACTCAATACTATGGCCACTATTATAGCAGTGGTGTAGGTATCAACCCCAACGCCGGGGAGCACTTTTGCGAGAATTACCACAGCCAAGGCGCTTAAGAGAATGCGTAAGATTAGTTTCATAAAAGACGTGTTTATAAATTAAAAAGGTATCGGGATTTCCCGATACCTTTAAAAGTATAATTTTTTTTCTATTAATTAATGTAAAGACCTTTATAATTCAATGGATTTACACCGGGTAGATTAGATCCGTATTTTTCGTTTATGGATTTGACAAAAAGAACGGTCAATAAGGCATAACCCCTAGGTGAAGGGTGTACACCGTCAAGTGAGAATCCACCGCCTGTGGCGTAAGTGGCTGTGACCGTACTTCCGTCGTCCAATTGAATTCCCTCGTTGGCAATCGTTGTCAGAAAAGCATTGACATCGACAAATGCCAGGTCGTATTGGGTTGCCAAGGTTTCTATGGTTTGGTTGTATGCCGCATGGGCGGTTGCAACCGACATTTGTTCTGCTGGGGTGAGTACCCATTTGTCATCCATGGGATATGTGATTCCATTAATGGCCAATTGTCCGGCATTGGCAGCGGGTAAACCTAGGTTCTGTAAAGTGGCAAAGGCTTCCTCATTCAATTTGGCAATTACGGTTTGGCTAGGGAACACTATTAAATCATCTTCGTTTGCCATACGGGCTTGTCCATATAGATAACCGTAAACCCCTGCAGTACCGGCATCAAGTCCACCTCCCATTAGAACTTGGGTGATTTGGGCGGACAAATCGGTTAGCGAATCATCGCGGATAACCAAGGAGCTAGCACTGGTCGTTGAGAATTCAATGGCTCTTTCCGGAACGCCTAAATATTCAAAAACCCCATTTAATTGTGCGAATGTCGCATTCAAAGTGGGTATTTGGGGTCCGAAATCGGGATTGGTCGGGTCTAAAGGATTGTGTGGTACCGTTGTAAAATAAGGTATGGTGGTGATATCGGGGATGTTCGCCACTACACCATTGGCACCTTGGGCGGTCAATGCCTGTAAAAGTCCGTCATAGACATTTGCAAAAACATTGGGGTCGGTAATGTCCGAACCTCCATAGGTAGAGGGATCCAAGTTCCCTGTTTGGTCAACGCCCACGCCACCACCGGTAGCGTAACTTAATATATCGTTATTGCCTATCCAAAGGGAAAAGAATGTTGGGTTTTGGGCAACAGCATCACCAATGATGGTGGCCGTCGCACTAGAGGCAAATCGTGCAAAGTAAGGATTGGCCAATCCGGCCTCGACTCCGGCGGCATTTCCGTAACCGGGAGCTCCTAAGTGAAAGCTTTTCGCTCCGGGGACCCCCATATTGTTAAAGGTGCCCGACAGGGTGTTTGTTATTTCCGTGGAGCCTGTACCTGATACTGGGGTAGGGGTCGGGGAACCTGATGCAAAAGACAAAATCAGTCTATTGCCTAGGAGCGGCGTGCCCCCTAAGGTGGCGCCACCCAAGTTGTCGGCCATAAATGGAATGTTGAAGTCACCCCCACCTGCCAAAGCAAAATTGGAAGCTAGCATGGTAGGGAACGAATTGGTTTGGCCGTCTATAAAAAGGGCAGCATCGGAATAGCCTGCTGTCAAAGAGTTGCCTACGGCTACATAGTTGGAGAAATCGGCTGACCCACTGGTGTATGTTACTTCAACAGGGTCAGTTGGTGTGGGGTCCACTACGGGGTCATCATCGCTACAGGAAATAATCAATAAGCCAAAAATAGCCAGTATTAAGGGAATCTTTTTCATTATGTCGTTGAGTTAATTAGTTTTTTACGATAAATCCAAATTTAAATAAAATTATGAGATTCGCAATATTTATGGTAAAAAAATTATGCACGCATAATAAAAAGAGGAATTTGTTACGACTTTATGAAATCAAAGGTCTTGTTGAAAAACTGGGTAGGATTTTCCGCGTGAAGCCAATGGCCGGCATGATCGATTGACTCAATGA
Organism: Maribacter aquimaris; assembly: GCF_014596745.1. Classification (GTDB taxonomy): domain Bacteria; phylum Bacteroidota; class Bacteroidia; order Flavobacteriales; family Flavobacteriaceae; genus Maribacter_A; species Maribacter_A aquimaris. The sequence continues at coordinate 287,312 of NZ_JABTCF010000005.1, read as the reverse complement.
CCGCGTTCGGAAAATGTCTGCGAATGATCTCGCTATCTGAAGGGGTAATGTATTCTGATTTATCGCCACGGAGGAATAAGGTAGGACCATTATATTGGTCTATGGTGCTGAGGCCTTCCCCTATTTCTTCCATTTTATGGGATAGGACCTCTAAGTTGAACCGGAAGGCAAGTTTTCCTTTTTCGACCCAATAGAGGTTTTTCAATAAAAACTGGCGTATGCCTTTTTCCTGTATGTATTTGCTTAATTCGGAATCGGCTTCCCCTCTGGATTTGATTGCCCCGAAATCAAGATGGTTCAGTCCGTTGATGATGTATTCATGGTGGGGCGGATAGTATTTAGGGGCGATATCGGCAACGATCAATTTTTGGATTAGATCGGGATGGCGTACCGCAAACTGCATGGCGGTCTTTCCTCCCATGGAATGCCCGAGGATGATGACATCCCTTAATTCGTGTTGTTCAATATAGTTTCTGAGGTCCTCGGCTAGGATATCATAGTTGAATTCTTCAGCATGAAAACTTCGGCCATGGTTGCGTTGATCGATCAAATGAACTTGTAGTCCATGTTCGCTGTATTTTGACCCTAAGGTTTTCCAATTATCGGACATTCCCAAAAAACCATGTAATATCAATAGGGGTTTGCCGCTTCCTAGAATATTTGAATGTAATACGGGGTTCATTTTAGTTTGTTCAAATACATGTTTATAACGTTCTCCAATCCCATATAGAGCGATTCGCAAATCAATGCGTGGCCAATGGAGACTTCCAGCAAGTTCGGGATGTTGTCCTTAAAGTATTTGATATTGTCCAAACTTAAATCATGGCCGGCGTTTATGCCCAATCCCAATTGATTTGCTGTTTGGGCAGCCTTAATAAAAGGGTCAATGCCTTTCATGTCCCCTTTGTCAAAAGCCTCTGCAAAACTTTCCGTGTAGAGTTCAATACGATCTGTACCGGTTTCAGCGGCCCCCACTACCATTTTGGGGTCGGCGTCAACAAATATGGATGTCCTTATGTTGTTTTGCTTAAAGGTAGTGATCACTTCTTTTAAAAAACCTCTATGGGTAATGGTGTCCCAACCCGCATTGGAGGTAATGGCATTCAGGGCATCGGGAACCAAGGTGACTTGTGTAGGTTGTACTTCCAGAACCAAATCCATGAATTTTTGGATAGGGTTGCCTTCAATGTTGAATTCCGTGGTCACCAATTTTTTCAAATCCCTTGCATCTTGGTATCTGATATGCCTTTCATCCGGCCTGGGATGTATGGTGATTCCTTGGGCACCAAAAGATTCGATATCCTTGGTTACCTTTAATAGGTTCGGTACATTGCCTCCCCTTGAATTCCTCAAGGTTGCAATTTTGTTGACATTTACACTGAGCTTGGTCATTGGGATATATCTAGTGTTTTCATGGCAAAAATACGAAATAGGCATGCCTTTTGATATATTTAATTAGTATTTTGCGTTTAATTTTGAGCTATGCAGATTCAAACACACATAATTACCACAATACCTGTCTTTGAGGTCGATGAGCCTTTAGGTAATTTGGTTAAGTTCTTCATGGAGAACACCTACTCACATATTGCCATTGTAGATGGGAAGAAGTTTTTGGGGGTGTTCAATGAAAATGATTTGGAGCATTTTGACGTGGACAAGAAAATTGAGGATTTCAAATACAATCTGGAATCGTTTTTTGTTCGTGAAGAAACCAGTTGGTTCGATGTATTGGAGACTTTTGCGAGAAATGAGGCTACTTTGGTACCGGTTATAAGTGAGGGTAATGACGTTCTCGGGTATTATGATATTACCGATATTGTCAGTGTTTTTATCGATATGCCTTTTTTTACGGAACCAGGAGGCATTCTGGTAGTGGCCAAGGAACAGCGGGATTATTCCTTTAGTGAGATTGTACAGATTGTTGAAAGTAACAATAGTAAGTTCATAGGAGGATTTATTTCCCAGATACGGGACGGGGTAGTACAGATTACGATTAAAATAAGTGGTACGAGTATGAATGAGGTCCTACATACTTTCAGGCGCTATAATTACACGATCCTTTTTGGGAATGTGGAAGATCAGTTTATTGATGACCTTAAACAAAGGTCTGACTACTTGGATAAATACCTAAACGTTTAATTAGAGAAAAACCGTGATTGTCCTTGATGTTGATCGGGGCTTTCATCGGTGTGGGCGAGCTTTTATAAATCCCCATTATATTTATAGGTCGGTACGTGGTTACATGCGTCTGGTCGATGAAAGAAATAAGAAAAACAATAGATGAAAGTTGCTATATACGGACAAGTATACCAGGATTCAACGATGGATTATGTGGGTGAGTTGCTCGATGAGCTCAAAAAGGCATCGGCGACAGTAGCTATTGAAGAACAATTTAAATACCATTTGTCCAAAAAATCGAATGTTGGTGATTGCAGGTCGTTTAATGAAACCACCGGGTTGGATGGTTCTTATGATATGTTCGTTAGCTTCGGGGGTGATGGTACGATATTAAGGGCAACAACCTATGTGCGCGATTTGGGTATTCCCATTGTTGGGGTCAATACCGGGCGTTTGGGTTTTCTTTCGACGATCAAGAAAGAGGATGTCCGTAAAGTTGTGCGGGAGTTTGTGCAAGGGGCCTATACGATAGTGGAAAGAAGTTTGGTTGAGGTCGATGCCGGAACCCAGTCCGATGAAATAGGGCCGCTGAATTTCGCATTGAATGAGATTGCCGTAAGTAGAAAGGATACCACCTCTATGATTACGGTAGAAACCCATCTTAATGGGGAGTATCTGACCTCGTATTGGGCAGACGGACTCATTGTTTCCACACCGACAGGTTCCACAGGGTATTCCCTGAGTTGTGGTGGGCCTGTGATAGTTCCTACGGCAAAATCCTTGGTGCTTACCCCTATTGCCCCGCATAACCTGAATGCTAGGCCTTTGGTGATTTCCGATGACACGGTCATTCGATTAAAGGTTTTAGGACGGGAAGACCATCATCTTATTTCCTTGGATTCCCGGATTGCTACATTGGAGAACGGTACGGTTATTGAAATTAGAAAGGCACATTTTACCATAAATATGATAGAATATACTTCCGATAGTTTTTTAAATACACTGCGTAATAAATTATTATGGGGGGAAGATAAGCGCAATTGAGCCATAGAAAACAATATTTGTGCCCAAAAGCTGTTTATCATGTGGGTACATATATGTATTGCTAATGTGGGTATGTCCCTATTAGGGTTTAATTTGCAAACTATGTTGAATTTATGAAGAATTATTTTTTTTCAATTCTTTTTTTGCTTTGTGTTTCGTTGAATGCACAGACTTATGAGATAGGGGCTTTTGTTGGTGGTGCCAATAACATTGGTGATGTTGGTAGGACAAATTTCATAGCACCCTCGGATATTGCCATTGGGGGATTGTTCAAATGGAATAAAAGTAAACGTTATGCTTGGCGTGCTAGCTTAATTTATGGTAAATTTACAGCCGACGATTCAAAATCGAGTATGACCGCTAGACAACAAAGGGGTTATGTGGTTAATAATTCCATCTTTGAAGCTTCGGCAGGTCTGGAGTTTAATTTTATTGATTATAATTTACATCGGTTGGGTACTGCTTTTACGCCATATATATATACAGGGTTTACCTATTTTAGATATGACTACGACTATATAGATGCAGGTCAGCAATTGAGTATCGATCAAAAGGATGGTTCATTGGCCATTCCTATGGTCGTGGGACTTAAAAAGAGATTGAATCAGTTCTTGATTATTGGTGCGGAAGTTGGGGCAAGGTATACCTTTACCGACAATTTGGATGCCAGTAATCCTGAAAAATCGAATGTGAATCAACAATTGGATGTTGATTTTGGAAATATTTTTAGTGACGATTGGTATGTTTTCTCAGGGGTTACATTAACGTATACCTTTGGCAGAAAACCCTGTTCCGATTGTTTTGAGTGATACTTACATGAATACTATCGAAGAAATCGACGACCAAAAATTACCAAGGCATATCGCCATTATTATGGACGGTAACGGTCGTTGGGCCAAACAGAAAGGTAGACTTCGGGTTTTTGGCCATGAAAATGGCGTTACTACCGTAAGAAGAACCGTTGAGAGCTGTGTTAAAATCGGCTTGGATTACCTTACCCTCTACACTTTTTCCACCGAAAACTGGAACCGACCAAAATTTGAAATTGATACTTTGATGCGGCTTTTGGTGTCTTCCCTCAAGAAAGAGCTTAAGACATTCAACAAGAACAATGTGAAGTTGAATACGATTGGGGATATTAAGGCGTTGCCAAAAACGGCCTATGAAGAACTTCTTGAAGTAATGGATAAAACCAAGGGAAATACAGGAATGACCTTGACCTTGGCACTGAGTTATGGGGCCCGGGACGAAATGTTGAACGCTGTGAAACAGATTGCTATCAAAGTTAAAAATAATATAATTTCTCCTGAAAATATTGATGAAACCATTATAAATAACCATCTTTACACGCACAATTTACCTGATGTGGACTTGCTCATCCGAACCAGTGGAGAACACCGGATAAGCAATTTTTTATTATGGCAAATTGCGTATGCTGAATTATATTTCATAGATGTATTTTGGCCCGATTTTAAAGAACATCATTTAATAGGTGCCATAATAGATTATCAGAACAGAGAACGAAGATTTGGAAAAACTAGCGAACAACTCAACTAGCGATATGAAAAGGTTCATGTCCCTTGAACCCATTATTACTTTCTTATTATTTTTTATTGTCACTATTGCCTCTGCACAGGAAGCTTCTTATGAAGATGGCAAAAAGTATATTCTTGGGGGTCTCGAAGTAACGGGGCTACAAAGTTATAATGAGCAGACAGTAAAAACCTATACCGGTTTGAGGGTAGGGCAGCCGATTACCCTTCCCGGGGAACAGATCAGTGCCATCATCAACAAACTGTGGGGATTGGAACTTTTTACCGATATCGCATTCTATGTTACCGATGTCCAAGGGGAGAATGTATTCCTGGAATTGAACATCATTGAGCGTCCCACCTTGTCCAAGGTGAAGATGAATGGTGTAAAAGACGGTAAGATCGATGAGATTTTAAAGGATACGGATCTTAAGAAAGGGAAAAAGATAACCGAAAGTCTTATTGCGAATAGTAAAAACTATATCACTAACAAATACAAGAAAAAGGGATACCTTAATACTAAGGTCAATATTATTACGGTCAAGGATACCTCGCAAACCAATGCTAGGAGTATGGTCGTAAATGTTGATAAGGGTGATAAGGTTAAAATAAAGGATATTGTTTTTGAAGGCAATGAAAAATTACCTGCAAAAAAATTGCGAAAAGCCTTTAAGAAGACCAAGAAAAAGAAATTGGGCCGCTTTTGGAAGAAGTCCAAGTTCATCGAGGATGATTATGAAAACGATCTGACGCTATTGATGGATAAATATGCGGAGAACGGTTACCGGGATGCTAGGATTCTTTCAGATACCATCATTAATGTTGATGAGAACAATATCAATATCAAGATCAATGTTGAAGAAGGAAACAAGTATTATTTCGGTGATATTGATTTCGTGGGTAACAGTGTCTATTCGGATCAGGTATTAAGCCGTGTTTTGGGCATTAAAAAAGGGTCTACCTATAATGGGGTGTTGTTGCGCGAGCGTATTGCCGATGATACCAAGCCCGATGCCAATGATGTCACAAGCTTGTACCAAAATAACGGTTATTTGTTTTCAAGTATAAACCCAGTAGAGGTTTCTGCTGAGAATGACACGATTAATTTTGAGATCCGTATTGTAGAGGGTAAGGAAACCTTCTTGGATCATGTTACGATCAATGGGAACGACAAAACGAATGACCACGTTATTTTTAGGGAATTAAGGACCCGTCCCGGTCAAAAATATAACAAGTCAGATATTATAAGGAGTATTCGTGAATTGGGGCAACTTGGTTTCTTCGATGCGGAACAGATCAAACCGGATATTATCAATCCGAAACCTAATGAGGGTACTGTGGATTTGGACTATGGTCTTGTTGAATCGGGATCGAGCCAGATCGAACTCCAAGGGGGATATGGGGGCGGTGGTTTCATCGGTACCTTAGGGCTATCCTTCAGTAATTTTTCTTTGCGGAATATTTTTAATGGGGAAGCTTATAAGCCCGTGCCCATGGGTGATGGTCAGAGTTTTGCGGTACGTTTGCAGGCCAGTAAGACCTATAGGGTGTACAGTTTGAACTTCTCGGAACCTTGGTTGGGTGGTAAAAAACCGGTACGTTTTAATCTCTCATTATCCCAAACCAAGCAATTCCGTGCCAGTTATACCAGTTCAGGTAGTATAGATGTAAATAAGGACGAAGGGTTTTCCATTACGGGAATTTCAGCAGGGTTGGCGAAAAAAGTACAATGGCCCGATGATTTCTTCGTGATTTCACATTCTTTGGGGTATCAACTCTATGAATTCAACAATTATAGTTTGGGCTTGTTCAACTTCGGTAATGGTAAATCCAATGCGTTTACCTATACATTGGGTATTTCAAGAAATGCCACCGCTGGGGGTAGGATATTCCCAAGGGGAGGTTCCAATTTTGAGATTACGGGTAAATTCACTCCCCCTTACTCCTTGTTTAGCAATAAGGATTACAGTGGCTTGAAAGAAGAGAGTACGGATCTTACGATACAAAGGGCCCAAGAAGGTGGATTGGATGCCGAGGATACGGCGCGATTGGAAGAAGTGGATCAAGAACGTTTTAAGTGGTTGGAATACTATAAGGTAAAATTCAAAGGGGATTGGTATACGACGCTTGTTGGTGATTTGGTACTACGAACCAATGCCGAGTTAGGATTCTTGGGTAGTTACAACAGTGCCGTGGGCGATGTGCCTTTTGAACGTTTTTATGTTGGTGGTGATGGTATGGGTAATTTTACCTTGGATGGTAGGGATGTAGTGCAGTTGCGAGGGTATGATAACCAAGCGTTGACCCCATTTAATCCGGATACCGGCCAGCTGGATGGTGCCTTAGTGTACAATAAATTCTCTATGGAGCTACGATATCCATTGACCTTAAAGCCATCAGCATCGATTTATGGCTTGGCTTTTATGGAAGGTGGTAATGGTTTCAACAATTTTCAGGAGTTTAATCCGTTTGAAATAAAACGTTCGGCTGGAGTGGGGCTACGTATATTTATGCCGGCATTCGGTTTACTGGGAATTGACTTTGGTTATGGCTTCGATGAAGACTATAGCTCAGGTTCAACTGGACCTAGTGGATGGCAAACACACTTCATTATTGGCCAACAGTTTTAATTTAAGAATCGTGGCATAAGCTAAACCATTCATTTTAAAAGTTTTAGTATTTTTGGCACGATATTTTCTATGTATTAAAACGGAATCAAAATGAAACCAAAAACAAAAGTTCTTATAATCGTATTCTTGATGCTTTGCACATTGCATTCGTTTGCCCAGCGGGGTGTTCGAATGGCTTATGTGGATATGGAGTACATACTGGAAAATGTTGAGGAATATCGTGATGCGACTGCCCAATTGGAAAATAAGGTCCAAAAGTGGAAAGTTGAGATTGAGCAAAAACAGAGTGTTGTTGAGCAAATGAAGAAGGATCTAATGGCTGAAAAAGTGCTGTTGACCAATGAGTTGATCGCGGAACGGGAAGAGGAGATACAGATTCTTGAAAAGGAGATGATCGAATACCAACAAGATCGTTTTGGTCCTCAGGGTGATTTGGTCTTGCAAAAGCGACAATTGATCCAGCCGATTCAAGATCAGGTTTTTAATGAGGTACAAAAAATCGGGGCAAATAAAAAGTATGATTTTATTTTTGATAAATCTGCGGATGTTGTAATGTTGTATTCCGAAAAAAGACATGATATCAGTGATCTGGTATTGCGGGGTATCGCTAGGACCAGGAAAATAAGTAAGCCTAGGAAAACAAATGCCAAGAATAGGTTGTCCGATTTTGAAGATGGGGACGTGCAGGAAGAAGAGATGAGTGATGCCTTGCTAGAGCGAAAAGCGATGGCCAAACAGGCAGAAGAGGCCAGAACAAAGACCGCTGAGGAAAAAAGGGCGGAACAATTGAAGATTCGGGAAGAGCGTAAAAAGGCCTATGACGAAAGAAGGAAGAAACTCCTAGAGGAAAGGGAGGCCAAAAAGAAGGCCAAGATTGAAGAACGGGAAAAGGAAATTGAAGAAGAAGATACAAATAACAAGTAAGAATCATTAACTTAAATTAATACTCAAATATTTTAATTGGAAATCATGAAAGAAGTAAAGAAAATAGTAGTTGCCTTGGTTTTGTTCGTTGCGGCAACAAGTTTTGTACAAGCACAAAGTAAAGTTGCCCATATTGATGTAACCCAACTTTTGTCCCAAATGCCTGAAATGAAATCAGCAGAAGCCGAATTAAAGAAGCTTCAAGAAACCTATAGGGCAGATATCGAGAGCTCTATGACAGAGTTGAAAAACAAATACACTCAGTATTCAAATGAGTCTGCCTCTAAATCTGAAGAGGAAAACCAAAAAAGAGCACAGGAATTGCAAGTGTTCGAGAAAAACATTGGTGAGGCACAACAAAATGCCCAACAAGAACTTCAAAAGAAGCAAGCCGAATTGTTCGCTCCAATCTCCGAAAAAGCAAAAGCAGCTATTGAAAAGGTAGCGGCAGCACAAGGTTTCGATTACGTGATCGATGCCCAAGCCGGTGGTGGATTGATAGTGGCGAAAGGTAAAGACCTTCTTCCTGAAGTTAAAAAGGAATTGGGCTTCTAATTCTTTAAAAAAAATAATAAAGAAACATCCTAGCATTATTGTTAGGATGTTTTTTTTTTAGGCAATGATTTTTCCCTTAATACCTTTCCATCGGAGCTTGCGAATGAACTTTCCTTCCTCTGGGGAGACCATTTTTTGAAGCTTGTTTGCCTTGGCCTTGAAAAAGCCCTTCATGTTATGGTAAAAGGTTTTTGTGTTTTTCTGTTTCAAAGCCATTTTTAAAGAGGCTATGGATGTCAGTAAGAATCCATAATCCATGGCGTACATGGCTTCGCCTTGCATCAACTTCGCTTTTGCATTATAGGCTTTTCCTGTGGGTCGCAAATGCTTTACCCTTAACTCATCCAAGGTCTTGATCTCAAAACCGTGGTATTGTGCCAATAATTCATCCACAGTATCCCAACCCATAGCATTTCTAAGTCCATCGATACTTTTGAAACATGCCTTTGAATAGGCTTTAAAAGCACCTCGTACGTGCTTTTTGTTCATGGGGTGGTTCAGGGTCCATTCGTTGTTCGAATCGAGCTCATACACGAATCCACCGGCTAAACCGATATTTTTATTTTCGTTGAAAACCGAGGCAATGGTTTCAAAGTAGTTTTTGGGAAGGATCAGATCGGCATCGAGCTTAACGATAAAATCATATTCATCGTCTAAGAGCGCCAATCCTTTGCGGAAAGCATTGATTACCTTACTGCCCGGAAGATGTTCCTTAGACGAGCTCGTATTCAGTTTTAGGTAGGTGTTGTACTTGTTGCAGAAAGTGTCAATGATCTTTTCAGTGCCATCGGAGGAATTGTCATTGACGATGATAACCTTTTTGGGTTGTAGGGTTTGTACCGACAACGACCTTAAGGTTTCCTCTAAAAAGGCTTCTTCGTTATGTGCGGGTATAACAATGTAATACTTCAAATTAGTGTTTTTATGCGCTGCCTATCTTATCCTTTCGGCATAAACGATATAATATCTTGGGGTAAAGCTTCGTAAAAGGGGTCTAAATCCTATTTTTTTAACGGGATTCGTCCATTTGTCCCTGTCAATGATTTTCCATCCGGCCTTTTCCAATAGCCAATCGAATTGCCAATCCTCGAATTCGTGATAATGCCTGTCCCAAGGATCGGTTTTGCTTTGGTAGGCGGGGGAGAACCACAATCGCAATGGAATACTGGCAATAAGTTTGTCGGCCTTTATTTCACGTAGCACATTGAATGGGGCGATAAGATGTTCAAAAATCTCAAAGGCCGTGACCACATCGGTCTTACTATGGGTTATTGTCTCGAAATCCAGGTCTAAATCCTCTCCTTGTGTATTGCTGACCGTATATCCATGTTCTTTCATGATCTTGGAAAATGGATTTTCAACCCCTAAGTCCAAAATCGTTTCTTGGGTGGTGATGTGCTTTTCTAAAAAAGACAGGGTTTTCTCGAATCGTTTATTGGGAAATGTTTTTTCGTACATCTAAACTAAGCGTTATTTTGATGCCCCTAATAAAAGGTTGGTCATTCTATAGTAGGTACGAAGTTAAAAAAATATGCAGAGGCATAACCATATACCTCTGCAATTCTTTATTTAGGATGTGTGCGAAATTTAAACTTCGTATACCATGGCATTGATGTTCATGCCGGCACCCACACTGGCAAATAGTACCACATCACCTTTTTGGATACTGTGGCCTTCAATGTTCCCTTTTCTTACTTTGTCATAAAGGGTGGGTATCGTGGCAACGGAACTGTTTCCCAATCTGCCAATGGTCATTGGCATAATACCTGTTGGGGGTTTAAGTTTGTATTGTCTATAGAACCTTTTTACAATGGCCTCATCCATTTTTTCGTTGGCCTGATGGATGAATATTTTTTTGACTTCGGAAATGTCCCTTCCGGTTTTATCCAAGCATTCTTTCATCGCTTGTGGTACATGGGATATGGCAAACTCATAAATTTTTCGACCGTACATTTTTATGTAACGTCTATCTTCTTTAAGGTCCTTGTTATACGATTTCCCAAAAAACAAATGAAAGGCCTCGTCATTGGCATAAGTAGCTGTTTCAAAGTTTAGGAATTGTCCCTTGCCTTCAGTCTCCTCAATAATTGCGGCACCGGCACCATCTGAGTATAGCATTGTGTCACGGTCATATTCGTCGACCACCCTTGAAAGTGTATCAGCACCAATAACCAAACATTTTTTTGCCATTCCCGCTTTAATGAATGCGTTGGCCTGTATGACGCCTTCAATCCATCCGGGACAACCAAAAAGCATATCATAAGCCACGCATTTTGGATTTTTGATATCCAATTTATGCTTTACACGTGTGGCGAGACTTGGAAGGGTGTCGCCTTGGATCTGGCCAACGGACAGGTCACCGAAATTATGGGCAAATATGATGTAGTCCAATGTTTCTTTGTCAACACCGGCATTTTCAATAGCTTTTGCTGCTGCTAAGTGACCTAAGTCAGAGGTTTTCAACTCTTTTTTTGCGTAGCGTCTTTGCTCAATACCCGTAATTGATTTGAATTTTTCTATGATGACGTCGTTCGGACCCTCGATGACGGTCCCATCGCTATTCAAGAAAGTGTTTTTTTCGAAATATGAGTTTTCAATGATGATGGATGGTCTAAAAGACCCTGTTCCGGTAATGGCTATGCTCATTATTGATAAAATTTTACGCAAGTTACCCAATCCCTAAATTTAGAGGGAAATAAAACGGTGTAACAATACGATGTTCAAGATTATTTGATATAAATAAATTATTAAACAAATGTATTAAAGATTAATAAAATGGCATCTGTTTACGGGGGTTTATAGTGTTATTCAGATTCAATATAGGCTTCAATGGGTGTGCAACTGCAAATAAGATTACGATCTCCATAGGCATCATCAACCCTTCTTACCGTTGGCCAAAACTTGTTGTCAGAAACATAGGGTAACGGAAAAGCCGCTTCTTGTCGGCTATATGGAAATGCCCAATCTTCACTCGTTAGCATCGCAATGGTATGGGGGGCATTTTTTAAGGGGTTGTTTTCGGGGTTTTCCACGGCCAAATCTATTTCATTGCGAATGGCCAGTAATGCATCACAAAAACGATCCAATTCGGTTTTGCTTTCGCTCTCGGTAGGTTCGATCATCAGCGTACCTGCAACCGGGAAGGAAACGGTGGGGGCATGAAATCCATAATCCATAAGACGCTTGGCGATATCGGTAACTTCGATGCCGTTTTGCTTGAACGGACGACAGTCAATGATCATCTCATGGGCTGCACGACCATTTTCCCCGGTGTAAAGAACATCAAACCTACCGCTTAGTCGTTCTTTGATGTAGTTGGCGTTAAGTATGGCTATTTTAGTGCTGTTTGTCAACCCTTGTTCCCCTAGCATTTTAATATATCCATAGGAAATCAAGCACACTAGCGAACTGCCCCAGGGGGCTCCTGAGATGGCGGTAATCGCATGGCTTCCTCCGGTCTTGACCAATGGGTTGCCGGGTAGGAAAGGCACCAGTTGTTCGGCCACACAGATGGGGCCCACGCCGGGACCACCACCTCCATGGGGAATGGCAAAGGTTTTGTGAAGGTTCAAGTGGCATACATCCGCACCGATAGTGGCCGGATTGGTAAGTCCTACTTGGGCGTTCATATTGGCGCCATCCATATATACTTGCCCGCCATGGTCATGAATGATCTTGGTGATGTGTTTTATCGATGATTCGAAAACCCCATGCGTAGATGGATAGGTGACCATCAATGCGGCTAGGTTTTCAGAATGCAATTTGGCTTTCTCCTCTAGATCTACAATATCGATATTCCCTTTTTCATCGGTTTTGGTTACGACCACTTTCATGCCTGCCATGACAGCCGATGCTGGATTCGTGCCGTGGGCCGATGCAGGGATTAGGCAAATATTACGGTGGTCTTCTTTTTGGGACTTGTGATAGGCCCGAATGACCATTAATCCGGTATATTCACCTTGGGCACCGGAATTAGGTTGTATCGAGGTGGCTGCGAAACCTGTGATTGTCGACAGGTCTTTTTCCAATTCGTGAAGAACTTCTTGGTAGCCTTGGGCTTGTTCCAAAGGAACAAAAGGATGTATATTGCCCCATTCTGCCCAGCTTAGGGGCAGCATTTCACTGGCGGCATTCAATTTCATGGTACAGGAACCCAACGAAATCATAGAATGGTTTAACGATAGGTCTTTGCGCTCCAATTTCTTGATGTAGCGCATCAGTTCTGTCTCCGAATGATACTTGTTGAATACCTCATTTTCTAAGAAAGCGCTTTTTCGCGAAAGTGCGATGGGAATCACTTCGTTAAATGGTTCGGAAAAAGAAAGGCTTTCCTGTTGGTTTTTCAGTTGTGCAAAACAAGCGAAAATGGAATTCAGATCTTGTTCATCCGTTGCTTCATGTATTGAAATGGATACGGTGCCCTTGTCGATATAATTGAAATTGATGCCTTTGTCTTCAGTTATTGCCCGAAGCTTGTCGGAATCGGTAACATTGATTTTAAGTGTATCGAAAAACGCTGTGTTCAAGGTTTCATAACCTAATCCCAAAAGACCTTGGTGTAGGATTTTTGCTTGGTTGTGCACTTTGGTTGCGATATATCTTAATCCCTTTGGACCGTGATATACAGCGTACATTCCCGCCATGACCGCCAAAAGTACCTGGGCGGTACAGATGTTGGAGGTTGCCTTATCGCGTTTTATATGTTGTTCCCGTGTTTGTAGCGCCATTCGCAAGGCAGGCTGTCCATCGGCATCTTTGGTCACGCCAATGATCCGTCCGGGTATATTTCTTTTATACGCCTCCTTGGTGGCAAAAAAGGCTGCATGTGGACCACCATAGCCCAAAGGGATCCCAAAACGTTGGGTGGTACCTACGACCACGTCAACCCCAAATTCCCCTGGAGGGGTCAAAAGGACCAAGCTTAGGATATCGGCGGCAACCGCTACTTTTATTTCGTTCTCCTTGGCCTTTGCCACAAAAGGGGAATAATCATAAACCTGTCCGTATTTACCTGGGTATTGTAATAATACCCCAAAAAAGTCCGATCCAAATTCAAATTGACTATGATTTCCAATGACCAACTCGATGCCCAACGGATTAGATCGTGTTTGTAGCAAGGATATGGTTTGTGGTAAGACTTCCTCGGATACAAAGAATTTAACGACATTGTCTTTCTTTTGTGCTCTGGTACGAACGTCGAATAACATGGACATGGCTTCGGCTGCAGCGGTACTTTCATCCAAAAGTGATGCATTTGCCAGTTCCATTCCGGTGAGATCGGCAATGACGGTTTGAAAGTTTAAAAGAGCTTCCAACCTGCCTTGTGCGATTTCGGCCTGATATGGGGTGTATGCCGTGTACCACCCTGGATTTTCCAAGATATTCCTCAGAATGACGGAAGGAGTGATGGACTCATGATAACCAAGGCCTATATACGATTTGAATAGTTTGTTTTTTGAGGATAATGCTTTGATGTGCGATAGGAATCCGTGCTCGCTCATCGCCTTGGATAACTGAAGGGGTTGGGTCAATCGGATATCCGAAGGAATGGTTTCATCGATTATTTGATCTAAACTTTCGGCCTTAACGGTTTTAAGCATTTCTTGAAGGTCTCCTTCATTGATTCCAATATGGCGCGAAGCAAACAAATCTGTTCTCATAATCTGCAGTATTTTGATGGGCAAACTTAGGAATTTAATCCTTCTAAATTAAGTGTATTGTTGGTCTAAAGGACTAAAGTTTTTAACGAAATCAAAGGGTTATAAACAGTTTGGTTATTTTTGCCCGATGAACTTCATGAAGCGACTGTTCGATTTTTATCTGGATGCTAGTATACATGTAGCTTTGGCTGTAGTATCATTGGTAAAGGCCACGACCTTTTTTTTTAATGTCGAATTGGATGGTCACCTCATGTATTTTGTTTTTTTTGGTACCATTGTCAATTATAATTTCATCAAATACGGGGTTGAGGCCGAAAAGTATTTATTGGTAGGAAATAGATACCATAAAAACATCCAATTTTTCAGTTTTATTTGTTTTGTCCTTACCTGTTACCACGGTTGGTTTTTAAGTATGGATACCTGGTTGATTCTGTCCATATTGGCTGTCTTGACCGGTTTTTATGCTTTGCCGGTATTGCCAAGGGCCCGCAATTTAAGAAGTCTTGGTGGACTAAAGATATTGGTAGTCGCCTTGGTTTGGTCCGGAATTACGGTTGTTTTACCCATGGTCGGGACACAAAAGGTTTTGGTTTGGGACGTTTGGGTAGAGGTGGTGCAGCGTATTCTTTTGGTATTGGTATTGCTGATTCCGTTTGAGATTAGGGATTTGGCCTATGACGAACCTGGATTGAAGACGATTCCTCAGCGTGTCGGGGTGATGCGAACGAAGGTTTTTGGGGCCCTTCTGGTACTTTTGTTTTTTATCTTAACGTATTTCAAGGATGTGATCTCAGAAAGTGAACTGATTGCAAAAGGGGTGCTTTTTTTGGTCTTGGGTGGACTCATGTTCGTGACCAAACGGAATCAGTCTAAATATTTTTCTTCCTTTTGGGTGGAGTCGATTCCTTTATTGTGGTGCGGACTTATTTGGGTATTGGTATATTTGTTCTAAATCTTTTCGTTGATTTCCTTTTTCATTTTCACCTTGTCCCTTTCAGGTAATGCGTGTAAATGGGCCTTGTCGCAGAGTGATGTGAGTTCGGAGTTTTTTTTAGAGAATTTGGAGCAGGTCTTACAAAAGAAAAGATGTATGATCAATTTGAACTTTTCGGTAAAAGTTGCCTCCTTATATTGTTCCTTGTTGCAGATAATAGCTGCTTCTTCGCACGATATCATATTTAAAACCAATTTTTGTTAAGACAGTCCATCAAAGCGGTTCTAGCCCTATGGATCATCACCCATAGATTAGACGGGTTTATGTCCAGTTCTTTACAAATATCTTCCGTATCCATACCTTGAATTGTTTTCAAGGTGAATACCAAGGATTGTTTTTTGGGCAATTTTGAAATACACTCCTGGATGGCCAAGCCTAATTCCTCGTTTTCGATATCATCGTTTTCAAGTATGCTTAAAGGGTCGGCAACCTGTTCTTCGAGCCAATCACCATCAGCATCCATTTGACTGCTGTAGCCCATGCGCACTTCAGCTTTGCCTTTATTTGAATTGATCTTTCGATAATAATCGATTACCTTTCTTTTGAGAATGGCAATAAGCCAAGTGCGTTCGGCAGCGGTACCTTTGTAATTGGTAGCTGATTTTAAACCGGCAAAAAAGGTTTCCTGTACCAGGTCTTTTGCAATTTCCGCATCACTGACCCGGGTCACTGCATAGTTGAAAAGATAGTCAGCGTATCTGTCTACCCAAGTTTCGGGATGTAATTGGTGGTCTGTCATGAATTTATTGCTGCCATCAAAAATAATTTAAATTTAATGATTATACCTATTTTTGAAAAAAAGAGATTCCAATATGAGAATAGTTTTATTGATGGGTATTGTGTTATTTGTGAGCGTAAGCTGTTCACAAATCAAGGAAAAGCATATAACGGAAGTTCCCCAGACGGAATTGGATACCATTTTATTGGTAGATGTTAGAACACCAAAGGAATATAATGATGGGCATTTGGTAAATGCCATGAATATTGATTGGAAGAGCGATGATTTTAAGCTAGGGTTCGAAACAATCGATAAGGATAAAACCATTTACCTGTATTGCCGTAGTGGTAAACGCAGTGCTAGTGCCACAAGATATTTGGATTCATTAGGGTACAAGCAGGTGTATAGTCTAAAAGGAGGTTACGTAGCGTATAAGGAAGCGCAGCAATAACCTTTTATCGCACGATATCGGAAAATGAAGAAAGCCACAATCGAGGATTTTCCCGATTGTGGCTTTCTTCCATACTACAGACAAGTTTTTTTAGGCTATCCCGCTACATGTCGCTGCTCGTTTTCCATGTCGTGGGGAACGGTGCGTATTTGGGTCCGGGTTATAATAATCCGGCTCTCTTTAACAGGGCTTCAACCTTTGGTTCGGCACCCCTAAAGCGTTTGTATAAAACCATCGGTTTTTCAGTACCCCCTTTGGATAGGACATGTTCCTTGAATTTTGTGGCAACCTCTTTATTGAAGATTCCTTTTTCCTTAAAATAGGCAAAGGCATCCGCATCTAAGACCTCGGCCCACTTATAGCTGTAGTACCCAGAGGAGTAACCACCTTGGAAAATATGTGAAAAGGCTGTGCTCATACAGGTTTCTACAGTATCAGGGTAGAGTTGGGTACCTTCGAAGGCCTTGTTTTCATGGGCTTTTACGTCTTTGATGTTCGAAGGGTCGGCACCGTGCCAAGACATATCCAAAAATCCAAAACTCAATTGGCGTAAAGTGGCCATGCCTTCGTGGAAAGTAGCGGATTCCTTTATTTTGTTTATCAATTCCATAGGGATGGTTTCGCCGGTTTCGTAATGAGTGGCGAAAAGCTCCAAGGCTTCTTTCTCATAACACCAATTTTCCATAACCTGACTTGGGAGTTCTACAAAATCCCAATATACCGAAGTGCCCGAAAGGCTTGGATATGTCGTGTTGGCAAGCATACCGTGTAGACCATGGCCAAATTCGTGGAGTAAGGTGGTGACTTCATTAAAGGTCAATAAGGAAGGCTTGCTCGGTGTTGAACGGGTGAAATTACAAACGTTGGAGATATGTGGACGAACATTTTCTCCGTCTTTTACATATTGGGGCTTAAAGGAGGTCATCCATGCGCCACCACGCTTGCCGGCCCTTGGGTGGAAATCGGCATAAAACAAGGAAATAAGGTTATTCTTGTCATCGGTTACGCGGTACGTTTTTACCTCGTCGTGGTACGTGTCTATGTCAAAGACTTCGGTAAAATGCAATCCGAACAATTTTTCGGCAACCTTGAAAACCCCGGCTATTACATTTTCCAACTTGAAATAGGGCTTTAATTTTTCGTCATCAAGGTTAAAAAGCTTCTGTTTCAATTTTTCGGCATAGTAAGAGCCATCCCATTTCTGCAACCGATCTATGCCGTCCAATTCCTTGGCGAAATCTTCCAATTGCTTAAACTCCCTTTCAGCTGCGGGTTTTGCCTTGACCAAAAGTTCATTTAAAAAATCATAAACCTTATCAGGTGTTTCGGCCATACGTTCTTCCAAAACAAAATGGGCGTGTGATGGGTAGCCTAGGAGAACAGCCCTTTCATGACGAAGATTGGCGATCATGAGTACGTTTTCCTGATTGTCAAATTCGTTATTGTGAAAAGCCTTACTGCCAAAGGCTAAGGAAAGTTTTTTGCGGAGTTCCCTGTTCTTGGCATATTTCATAAATGGAATATAGCTGGGGTAGTCCAGGGTTACCAACCAACCTTCTTTGTTTTTCGACTTGGCCATTTGTGCAGCGGCCTCCTTTTCGCCCTCCGGTAATCCGTCCAGGTCATTTTCATCGGTGAGATGCATTTCGAAGGAGTTGGTCTCGGCCAAAACGTTTTCTCCAAATTTTAATTTGAGTTTGGAGAGTTCGGTATCTATCTCTCGTAAGCGTTGTTTTTTGTCTTCAGGTAAATTGGCCCCATTACGACTAAAGCTTTTGTACTTTTTGTCGAGTAACGTATCTTGTTCTACCGTGAGGTCAAGTTGGTCTTTTTGTTCGTAAACGGACTTTATTCTCTTGAAAAGTGCTTCGTTTAACGTTATGTCATTGCTGAATTCGGATAGTAAGGGCGATACTTCCTGGGCTATTTTTTGGATTTCCTCATTCGTCTCAGCGGAATTCAAATTGAAGAACACACTTGAGATCCTGTCCAATTCCTGTCCTGAAAACTCCAATGCCTCAATGGTATTTTCAAAAGTTGGTGCAGCGGTATTCGCTGTTATCGCATCAATTTCTGCCCGGGCATCCTCGATTGCTTCTAAAAAGGCAGGTTTAAAATGTTCGTTTTTTATTTTGGAAAAGGGTGCGGTATCGAAAGATTGAAGAAGTGGGTTGCTCATAAAGATTAATGTATTGTAGTGTTGTTTAATGTTTTGTTTTTAAAATAAGTACGGAATAGGTCGATTACAAGAAAGAGCAAAGTGAAGAATAAAGCGAATACGGCTCCAGTTATAAAACTATAATTACGAGCGGTGTCCGAAGCTCCATCTTCTATAAAAAACTCCCATCTGATAAAAACAGAAACCTGAATAATCAGGTAAACCGTAAAAAAGAGAAATGCACCTCTATAAAGGCTTGTTAAGTATGGTGTATTAAAACTATTCTTGTAAACGAATAGGGTTATGAGTGAAAAAAGGGCAAAAAGACTGCAAATTATGGTTGGAAAGTTCATTCTTAAAGCAGGTTTTATTTTCTTTTTTCGTTGAATGTCTAATACTTTTTTTATTTAATCTTCTTTACTTCTTTCGCACCTTCGATTACCTTTTGTTTCAGGCCTTCTTTGTAAAGAATGATCTTATCGAGCACGCATTTGTCCGAGCTGCCAATGATTTGTGCCGCGAGGATACCTGCATTCTTGGCTCCGTTCAAGGCTACGGTGGCTACGGGGACACCTCCTGGCATCTGAAGGATCGAAAGAACGGAATCCCACCCATCTATCGAATTACTGCTTTTAACAGGTACGCCAATTACGGGCAGGGGAGACATAGAGGCCACCATTCCCGGTAGGTGGGCCGCGCCGCCGGCACCGGCGATAATCACCGATATCCCGTTTTTATGGGCGTTTTTACTAAAATCAAACAGCTTTTCCGGGGTGCGATGGGCCGAAACTATATCGACATCAACCTCAATATCGAATCCTTTTAGGATGTCAATGGCATCCTGCATTACCGGCAGGTCGCTGGTGCTTCCCATAACTATGGCTACTTTGCTCATAAAGTTCAAAATTTTTAAATCCAAATTCCCATTGTGCAAGGGCTTGGTATTTGATTATGGCACTTAACGCGCTATTACTTTGATCGTTTCTTTTACTTGTTGGGCTATTTTTCGGGCTTCCTGAAGGTCCTCATTTACAATGGTCACATGTCCCATTTTTCGAAAGGGTCTTGTTTGTCTTTTGCCATAAATGTGGGGGGTAACCCCATCCAACTTCAAAATCTCTTCAATGTTTTGGTACACTACATCACCGGTATATCCTTCTGCACCTACTAGATTGACCATTATCCCTGCTACCTTACTTTCGGTACTGCCCAAGGGAAGATTCAAAATGGCCCGAATATGCTGTTCAAATTGATTGGTGTAGCTGGCTTCAATGCTGTAATGGCCACTATTGTGTGGTCTTGGGGCAACCTCGTTGACCAGGATCTTGTCTTCTACGGTCTGAAACATTTCGACAGCCAATAGACCAACATGTTGTATGCTATTGGAAACCTTTAACGCGATTTCCTTGGCTTTTTGGGCAACTTTGTCATCAATCCGCGCCGGACAGATAACGTATTCCACTTGGTTTGCTTCAGGATGGAACTCCATTTCAACAACGGGATAGGTAGTCACATCGCCTTTTGCATTCCGGGCGACGATTACAGCGAGTTCGTTCTTAAAGGGAATCATGTCCTCGGTAATACACTCCCCAGGGGGTAATCCTTCTAAATCACCAATGTTGCGTATGATTTTCACCCCTTGTCCGTCATATCCGAACTGGGCACTTTTCCATACAAAGGGAAAAGAAAGGCTTTCGTATTCAACGCTATCCTTCATTTCACTGGCATAGGCAAAACGCGAAAAAGGCGCTGTTGGAATATCGTTATCGATATAGAACAACTTTTGTTTGGCCTTGTTTTGTATAATGCGTAATGCCGATGTTGGAGGATATACTTTTACGCCCTCTTGTTCTAACTTTTCGAGCGCCTCGGTATTTACATTCTCAATCTCGATGGTAAGTACGTCGACCTTCTTTCCAAAATTGTAGACGGCATCAAAATCCAATAGGTCCCCGATGAAAAACTCGTCACAGCCTATTTTGGACGGGGCATCTTTCGAGGCATCCATGACTTTGGTGTGTATGTCGAATTTCCGGGTTTCATACAACATCATTTTGCCCAATTGGCCACCTCCTAATATCCCCAGTTTAAAGTCAGATGAGAAAAAATCCATGTGTATCGATTCGTGTGGTTAGGGTTAATGTTCGTTGTATATCGGTAACAAAAATACATCGAATTCTTAAAACTGAATGGTTGTGATTCAAAAAGAGAAATCAAAATGGTATCTTTGCAATCCTAAAAAGCCTAAACCATTGATAAAACTACACGATAAATATTTTAAGCCATTCTTAAGTGAAGCGCAGATTCTTGCGGCTGTAAAATCGGTTGCCCAAAAGGTGGCTGCGGATTATAAGGATGAGACGCCTGTTTTTGTAGGGGTATTGAACGGTTGCTTTATGTTCGTAGCGGATTTTTTAAAGGAATATCAGCATCCTTGTGAAGTGTCGTTCATAAAATTAAGTTCATACCAAGGTCTGACCTCAACAGGAATTGTTGAGACACTGTTGGATCCACCGGATAATTTAGAGGGAAAGAGCGTGATTATCTTGGAAGATATCATCGACTCGGGGCGAACGCTCAAGGAATTGATACACCTTTTCAACAATACCAATGTAAAGGAGTATAAAATCGCTAGTTTGTTCTACAAGTCCGAAGTGTATAATGGGGAGTATGCGATAGATTATATAGGTATTGATATACCCGATAAGTTTATTGTGGGATACGGGCTCGATTATGACGAGTTGGGACGTAACCTCAGAGAAGTTTACCAATTAAATGAAAAACATATGATCAATCTAGTTCTTTTCGGCAAACCAGGTGCCGGAAAAGGTACGCAAGCTGAATTTCTTAAAGACCAGTATAATTTAAAACATATTTCAACGGGTGATGTATTCCGTTACAATATAAAGAACGGGACAGAATTGGGGAATTTGGCCAAATCGTATATGGACAAAGGCGATTTGGTACCCGATGAGGTAACCATTAAAATGTTGCAGGATGAGGTTGAAAAACATACCGATGCCAGTGGTTTTATCTTTGATGGTTTTCCAAGGACCGTAGCCCAAGCTAAAGCCTTGGATGAATTTTTGAAGACCAAGGAAATGAGAATTGACGCTACCCTTGCCCTCGATGCGGACGACGAAGTATTGATACAACGACTTTTGGAGCGTGGTAAGGTCAGCGGTAGAACAGACGATCAGGACGAGTCCAAGATCAGGAATCGTTTTGAGGAGTACAACCAAAAAACAGCACCGTTGCAGGCATATTATGAAACCCAAGGGAAATACCATAGTGTTAATGGTATTGGTGCTATCGAGGATATTACCCGTCGTTTGGGTAAGGTAATCGAGGAGCTGTAGGCCAACCTAACCTTGTTTTAAGTTCTTCTATCATCGTCAAAAACCTTGATCTTCATGAAGATAGATTGCTGACGTGCTGAAATAGTTTCAACACATGTCGCGCTAATGACAAATACATTAAATAATGACCGAAGGCAATTTTGTTGATTATGTGAAGATCCATGCCAGTTCTGGTAATGGAGGTAAGGGGTCTGTGCATTTGCATCGGGAGAAATATATTACCAAGGGTGGTCCTGATGGTGGTGATGGAGGCCGTGGAGGCCATGTCATTGTTCGGGGTAATAAAAATCTGTGGACCTTGGTGCATTTCAAGTTCAAACATCATTTTAAGGCCGGTCACGGTGAACATGGCAGTAAAAACCGAAGTTCCGGAGCTGATGGGGAAGATGTGTATATGGATGTTCCCCTAGGTACGGTTTTTAAAAACAGTGAAACCAACGAGGTCCTATTCGAAATCACTGAGGAAGGGGAAGAAAGAATACTTGTCGAAGGAGGTATGGGAGGTCGTGGCAATTGGCATTTTAAAACCTCCACAAACCAAACACCACGCTATGCACAACCAGGGGTAAAAGGACAAGAGGTCGATGTTACCATGGAATTGAAGTTATTGGCCGATGTGGGCTTGGTAGGATTTCCCAATGCAGGAAAATCTACGTTGTTGTCGGTCATTACATCCGCAAAACCCAAAATAGCGGATTATGAGTTTACCACGTTAAAACCCAATCTGGGTATTGTTGAGTATCGCGATTTTCAAAGTTTTGTTATGGCCGATATTCCAGGTATTATTGAAGGTGCTGCGGAAGGGAAGGGTCTTGGACATTATTTTTTAAGGCATATAGAACGAAATGCCACGCTTCTATTCCTCATTCCCGCGGATAGTAATGATATTAGTAAGGAATATGAGATCCTTTTGGATGAGTTAAGACGGTACAATCCTGAACTTTTGGATAAGGAACGATTGGTGGCCATCTCTAAATGTGATATGCTCGATACGGAATTGATGGATGAAATGAAGATTGAGTTAGACAAGGATTTTGCCAATGTACCATATATGTTCATTTCCTCCGTTGCCCAGTTTGGGATCCAAGAGTTGAAGGATAAACTTTGGAAAATGCTCAACAGTTAATCGAAATAAAGGCTGTTTCTTAAAATATAGGTTGTTTTTTCTTTACATTTAGGTAATTAAAAGGCGATGAAAAGTATATACTACCTCCTAATAGTCCTTTTGTTTGCGTCGTGCCAAGCGGTACGTGTGCAGACCGATTATGAAAAGGATACCGATTTCTCCAATTATGCCACATACAATTATTACGGCGACCTGGAAACAGGTTTGGGTGCATTGGAGGAAAAACGATTGATCAAGGTTCTGGATGCGGCCATGCAAGGTAAAGGGCTACTGCTTTCTGAAGAGCCCGACTTTTTTATCAATATCCAAAGTGAAATCTTTCAAGCCCCAAACAACAATACGGTTGGATTAGGGGTAGGGGGAGCCGGAAGAAATGTCGGTGGGGGTGTTTCTGTTGGCATTCCTATCGGACAGGCAAAAGTACAACGCGAAATCATTTTCGATTTTATCGATAGCCAAAAAGAACAATTGTTTTGGCAAGCTGTAAGTAGTAGCAGTTTCAATGAAAATAACACACCGGTCGAGCGGGAACTTAAACTTCAGGAAATTGTGGAAAAGGTATTGTCGAAGTACCCTCCAAAATCCAGAAAGTAAACAAGCTGTTTTTTTGAAAGAATTAATAAGTCCCTACTTAATAAAGAATTGTGATTTATCCGTTAAGCAAATCCCTGTATTTATTCTTATACCCTATAAGCATGGCAATGTTTAGGACAATAAGAATAAGTGACCCCATGATAGTACTTGGTTCCAAGGTGGCATGAAAAAGAACGGCATTTATTGAAACACTCATCAAGATAAGGGCCATTAAAGCACCGTATTTGTTCAATAGGAAGGCCAAACCAGCCAAAATCTCCACGACGCCTACCAATATCACTGTTTTCGAACTTGCCAAACCACCCATATACCCCATGGCAGCCTCACTCATAGCACTGTTGTCCATAGGGATAAAGTTGAAAAACTTATTGAGTCCAAATACCAGGACAAATAAGCCAAGAAGTATTCGTAAGACCATAAAAACTTTCGGGTTCATAATGCATGGGTTTAAGTTGTTACTGCTTAAAGGTAATGAAAATCAGTAATTTGGATAAACTATATTTTAAATCCTAGGATGTTCAGACCAAATTAAGGAATATCCCTCAAGAATCATCATCATTGTTTTTACCGTTACCGCTCACTGCTCACTGCTCATTGTTAATTGTTCACTGTAAATTGATTACTGTCCACTGCCCTCTGTTCACTGATTACTGTCCACTGTTCACTGTAAACTGCCTACTGATTACTGTTCACTTTAACACGAACCCCCTCGGAATGACTTGAGAACTCAGGAGCATACATGCTTTGGATCGTTGTGATGCCGTTACTGAATTCCCCAGCGTTGTTTACCCTGAGGTCGTATTCGAAAACAAATACCCCTTTGGGTAAATAATCGAAAAAGAAGTTGGTACTGGCGTCTTTTGTACTTTCATAATAGCCTAAACCATCCTGCCATTTATACCTTGAAATTACATTCACAGGCTCAAAACCGGCGGCGCGCATATCCTTCATATGAACGAATTCCATATCTCGGTCAGAACGAAGTTCGATTCGTACGCGTACCAGATCACCCACTTTCAAAGGAGTGCTTTTGGTGATTTCCGAAATTTCCTCTCCTGTGTCGGTATTCCTTTTTAAGAACAATTTTTTCTTGAGTTGTAAGGGTGTTTCAGCCGAAGTTATTTTATCCAGGTCCTCGAAATATTGCCAGTATAGGGCACCCCAGGCAATACCTTCGCCTTTTTTGGTAAGCTGTACCTCAGCCATTTTTGGCTCTATCTCATTGGTGTTCCATGAAGTTTTAAAATAACCCGTTCCAGCTTCGACTTTGGTGTTTTCCAACTTTTCGGGGCGGATTTCGGTACCTCCCAAGCGAACGTCTACGGCATCGGTAACCGAAAGCCAATCGCTGCCTTGCAACAATAGTGCATACACGGCGTCACTTGTGGCTTTGGTGGTCTTCCATTGGTTGGTCTGTTTGTTCTTTAACAACCAAACCTTAAGGTTGTCAACCACAGTGGTGTCATTTTCTATTTCCGAAAAGGCCTCGATCAAGAGCGCCTGTGTTTCAATAGGAGCTTGGTACCAGTGCCATGAAGCCGTATTTTCCTTCCAATACATACCGAGTTCCTCAGAAACGATGCTGTTCTCCTTTAAAGATCTTAAAATTTTATTGGAAGTGGAAGTATCGCCCGTCCTATTCAGTATTAAGGCCAACATTCCTTTTGCATAGAGACCTTTCTTTGTCCAATATTTTTTGGCCTGACTGAGGTAATAAGATCCGATTTTATCGACTTGCTTAGAGGTTTCAATGTCATTAAAGAAACTGCGCATATACAAATAATGGATTTGCGTCTGACTTAAATGGTCATCCTTTAGGTTGGAAGCATATTTCTTCATGTGTTCGTACTCCTTTACAAAAGCATCATCCAAATAGCGAACTGCCTTAACAATCATTTCGTTCTGTTTGGCTTCTTCTTGGGGCACGACGGAAAGTTTTTTCAAGTGACCCAGTCCGGTGACGATATGTTGGGTGATAAAGCGGTTTTCATGCCCACCATTAAACCATGGCCAGGCCCCATTGGACATTTGGTTTTGTTGGAGTTTGTTCAAGGCATTGGCCTGTTCGTTCTTCATTTTGTTGAGGTCGAACAATAGGGCAATGCGTTTTTTCTGTTCCGTTTCCGATTGGGCATCCCTTAGCCATGGGGTTTCTTGAATCAAGAGTGATTTCAGCTCTGGGTTCTTTTCAAGGTTGCTGATCAGGGCATCGGAATTGGCCCATTGGTCGAACACTTCCCTAATTCTTTTGTTGGAATTTGCAATGTGGCTTGCCAAACTGTTCGCGTAGTATCGGGCAAAGGTCTGCTCGTTACAGTCGTACGGGTACTCCATAAGATAGGGGAGCGCCTGTACGGCATACCATGCTGGGTTGGAAGTCACCTCAAGGGTGAGTTTGTGGTTTTTAAGGGTGGTTGAGGTATTGTCCCTTAACTTTTCCAATACAAAGGTTTTGGTCTGATTGCTTCGCACCCATAGCGGTAGGGTCTCGGTCACTAACATGCGGTTGGTCAAGACAGGAAGTACACTTTGTTCGCCATCGCTAAAATCCCCTGCTTTGGCTATTACGGTATATTGGACCGCCTGTAGGTTTTCAGGTATTTGCAATTGCCATGAAACCTGGGTGTTTCCTAAGGAATCCACCGTAAAGGCATATTCGGTCCTTGCATTTAAAAGTTGATCGGAAATATCCTTCCCCGAAATACCATCGACTAGAACCAACTTTGCTTGTCCCGATAATTTTTTATCACTTAGGTTCGCAATTTTACTGCTTAAGGTAATCTTATCGCCTTCCCGCAGAAAGCGAGGTGCGTTGGGCATGACCATCAACTCTTTTTGGGTCACGGTCTGAAGGGATCTTACCGAACTCTGCAAAGATTTGGTATGTGCCAACAATTGTAATTTCCATTTGGTAAGGGCTTCGGGCGTGGTGAAGTTAAAAGAAACATTACCCTCTTTGTCCGTGCGAAGTTCAGGAAAGAAAAAGGCTGTTTCCTGAAGGTTTTTTCTGATTTGCACAGCTTCCGGGTCGTTTTTTGAATTGGATTGTGCCTGTGCGGGACTTGGGGTCTCCTTATCCATTTCATTCCCTTGGGGAGCTTGGGCCGATATTTCGGCAACTCCTTCGAATTCGGAATCCTCTGCCATTATACCTAGGGGAGCTTCCCGGCTCTTCATCATTTTTCTTGATAAGAAGTCACGGGAGTAATTGTTGTAACCAAATTGTAATCCAAACCAGTTAAAAGAGTCAAACCCTTGGTGAGCATAGCTATGACCAGGTATGTCAAGATAGGTGCGAAATGAGCTTGTTCCGTAACTGGTACGTGCATTGGCATAAAGGGAAGCGTAATACGAACGGCGTGCAAGCGGATTGAAATTCCATGAATGATATCGATAAACATCCAAGGAGGCGTCGTACATACTGGCCAAAAGTTCTGCCGATGTTTTTTCGCCTTGAGGCCCTTTTATTTTAAATGACCATGTTTCATTGGTTCCGGGTTGCAATTTGTCCCTAAAAGTGGTGGTTTCAATTTCAAGTTGGTTTTCAGGGTAAGGCACGACCACCGAAATATTGCCCGATTGAAATGAATTATAGGCAGAATACATATAGGTGATGGCAAAGCCGCCCAAATCGTCTTCGGTCACGGGTATGCTAATGGACTTTGAGTTTTGGTTCAAATGTACTTTGTGGATGTCGACAACCTTTTTTCCTTTTTCAACAAAAACCGTTACGGTCAGGTCTTCTGAATTGGAGTAAAGTGTGACTTTTACTTTGTCACCAGCACTATAGCGTTCTTTGTCCGTTTTGATATCGAATAAGCGGTTGTCCGCTAGTTGCTTGTCGTCTTCATCAATAAGCGTGGTTATGGTCTTTTCTTGAACAAGCAGGCCGAATTTATCCTCGGTTTCGAGTTCTATGATATATTTCCCCGATGTCTGGTTTTTAAGGTTCTTGATGCTGAACTGCGTAGATTTTTCAGTATCAAAATCGGTTTGCCAGACCAGTTTGCCTTTGTTCCAGTTTACGGCTTTGTCCTCTTTGTCGTAGGCTTCATGCGGAAACAATGTACGGTATTCCTCCTTGCTCCAGTTTTTATAGTCCGGCGTTGGCCATGGCCTGTCTCGCAAAACTTGCTCGGGGGCTTGCAGTTTGTACATTTTCAATGTTCCTTTTGAAGGAACAGGCTGTCCGTTTAGGTTTGTGGTCGAAATGTGTATTTGATCTTCGTTTTTGATTTTATCCCAATGTTCGGGAGCGTTGATATGGGCAACTACCGAATGGTAACCTACCGATACAAAGGTGGTGGTGCTATGGGTCTCTCCGTTGATATCGGTAACGTCGGCCGTAATTTCATAATTGAAGGTGGGCAGGTTTTCTTTTGATACACTATTATCCGGAATGGCTTTAAAGATGATGTCGTAGTTGCCTGAAGCATCCGTAGTTGTTTCACCATGGGCTATTTCCTGGGGGGAATTGTTGTAAGAGGGCATGCGCCAATAGAACCAACGTGGAAAATATACGGCTCGTTTTACGCGATAGCTCACTTTGGCATCGGTAATTTTACTTCCGGCATACGCCGTAGCGACACCTGTAACGGTGATGCTATCGTTTACTTTGTAGCTTTCGGTGACCGGCTTGAACGAGGTTTCGAATTTGGGGCGCTTGTATTCCTCTACGGAGAAATGTTGGGTGTACCGGGCCGTTTTTGAAAAGGCAGTGGTTTCGATATGAAATTCCCCAGTAAGGCCTGAGCTCGGTAACATGAATTCCCCATTAAAAGAACCGAATTCGTTCGTGGTGAACTCAAGGTCCGATACTTTTTGGCCATTCACGTCATGCAGGCTGGCAAATACGGTTTCATTCGCCACGACCTCTGATTTTTCCTTAAAAGTTTCCATAAGGATCCCTTTAAAGTAAACCGGTTGCCCTGGTCTGTAGATGCTTCGGTCGGTAAATAGAAAGATGCGGTTCTGAACATCGTTGTTTTTGTGCTCTATTTGTTTATTGTTCACATAATATTCCCCAAAGAAGGCGGTCTCCCCATTATAGTTCACTTTTATATGTACATCGTTCCAGTTTTCATCGGTTAGGGGTATGGTTACAAATCCCGTTTTATCGGTATGTTCTGTCCTGGAGAGATAGGGTTTGTTGTAATTTTTAAGATAGGTAAACGTCAATTCTGCATTTGAAATGGGTTGGCCCGTAGTTCTGTCGATGATTTGGTAGCGCTGTTCCGAACTGCTACTGATTTCTGTCAAGGCCATATTGGACACTTGGACTTGACTGAAGGCAAAATTCTTATCGCTTTTCTTTTCTGGCGAAGCTAAGAGGATGTATTGTCCGTTTTCCAACGGAGGAAGCAATACCTCTATACTGTGCTGTTGGTAGTCTTTTTCATTTTGCAACGGGGCCGACCAAGTTTTTGCCGGTTTCAGTTTTTGAATAAAGTCGAATTGCTTTTTTTGCGGATAAAGATTGTTTAGTTCCTTGATCTGGTCGTTGTTGACCACATAGGCGGTCAGTTGTAATTCCGTTAGGTTTTTATAGTTTGCCAATAGTTTTGAAGGCTGGTTCACCGGAATATGGCTTTCCGTTACAATAGAAAGGCTTGGGGCTAGAATCTGTAACCGTAGCGCCTTACATTTATCGGCTCCCATACTATCGGGAAACTCGGCAATAACCTTGTCACATAAGCTAAGTGCTTCTTTCTGTTCCCAACGGTGTTCCTTGTTGCTGTTAGACTGATAAGTTTGCCCCTGAATGTTGTACAGTTTGGCTAGTTCATAGTTGTATAGTGCTGAAAGCTTATGGTGCTTTAGGTGTTCGGCCGAATTTTTTAAGGTTTCCTCGTAATACGTCTCCTTATTAGGGAAAGTGGCGTTCTGGTACACGAAATCCATGCGCTCGATATCGGCCATGACCAAAGCTTCTAACCGGGGTTCGTCAAAATGGAACCGTGTCAACTCCTGATATACATTGAGTGCCTTGACTTGTAAAGAGGTTTCGTCGGTCGTGGTAAGGTTTTGATGAACGAATTGATAGGCCTCACATAGGGTTTCCGGATCATTGATTTCGTATTTGTTGGCGGGTCGCGTTATATGGGTTTCATTACTTTTGTAAAACTGAAGTGCGGTATGGGCAAGCAAATCGTAAAGGGTAGGGCGGAAGGTTTCCGAGCCTTCTTGTTTGTTTAGGATTTCCTTAAAGGAACCGACCTTGATTTGTTGTAATGTTTTAGGGTCGGCCAATGCGTTTTCAAAATGGATGTTGATTTCCTCAAAGAGGGTCGTCAGGTCCCAAGTCCTGAAGTCGACCGAATCAATCTTTGTCTCGGTTTTGGTTCTGTTGTAAAATTGATAGCGGTTTTGTTGAAAGTATTTCCAATATAGATTGGCCAAGTAACCCTCCAATATATTTTTGGTTGGCGATTTCGCTTGGGCAATCGCTAACTTAAAGTCATTGATGATCTGTAGTTGTGCATCCTCTTCCAAGGTCATGGCATATTTCGAGCGATAAAGCAGCGACTTGACGATTTGGGTGGAATTATGCTCTTTTTTTGCCTTCTTGGATATCTTTTGTACCACTCCTAGGGCAGACTTGGTCAAGGCTTCCTTTTCAAATTGGGATACATTTTTCCATAGCACCTCATACGATTCATCGTTTTTTTGGGAATGTGACATTTGCGAAAACAGGATTACGGTTAGTATTACAATGAGATGCTTCATAGTCATAAAATTAGTAAACAAAGATGTGCAAAACCTATGCCAACGACAATAATAAATGAGTAATCGGGTTTGTAGGATGAGTTAAAGGGTGCTATGAAAAAGTTATGCCTACTTTCCGGCTTTATCATTCAACACGCACACGCCCAGGTTAAAAAGGCATTTGTTCTATAGGGACTTCAATAACCCGCCGTCAATGGGGATTTGGGTACCGGTAATATATGCGGCGTTGTCAGAGGCCAAAAAGGTAACAAGATACCCGTATTCCCTGGGGTCGCCGATTCTTCTTATGGGTACTTTGGCTTCCATATCTTCGAGAATGTCATCCTCCGAAATACCTAGCTGTTCCGCTTTTTTTGCGTTTAGTTGTTCAATGCGTTCCGTATTGAAATATCCGGTAAGAATACTGTTCACTGTAATTTGGAACGGACCTACATCGTTGGCCAATGACTTGCCCCAGGTAACTACAGCGGCCCTGATGGTATTTGAAAGGGCCAAATAGGACAATGGTTCCTTTACGGATACCGAAGCTACGTTTATGATCCGACCCCATGAATTGGCCTTCATATGTTTTAAGGCAAGTTCGGTGGTATAGACAACTGTTTTAAATAGTAGATCGAAGGCCTCTTGATAATCGGAAATATTCTTTTCTAGTGCACTTCCGGCCTCAGGACCTTGGGTGTTGTTGACCAGGATATCCACATGATTGCTTTCGAAAAAGGAATTAATCGTTTTGCTATAGCTTTGAAAGTCTGTGAAATCAACCACGAGATACCCATGGTTTTGACCTCGATCGGTAGGCAGGCCGGCTATTATTTTTTGAAGTTTTTCCTCACTGCGAGACATTAGGGTGACACTGGCCCCACTTTCGGCCAGTTGTTCGGCAATGGCCTTTCCGATACCTCGGCTACTACCACCTACCAATGCGTTTTTACCTTTGAGTGAAATGTTCATATCGCTTTATTTGTATTCTTCTCTTGTTGGACTAAATACATCCATTAGTTTACAGGGTGTAAGGGCTTTGCCACTATGTGGAACATTCGAACCAATTAAGACCACATCCCCTGGACCATATACCTTGGTGTTACCGTTCAAAGTAAATTCAAATTCACCTTCCATTACATGCATGATCTGCTCGTTCATATGGGAATGCTCGGGAACTTCAGCATCTTTTTCTACCTCCCAAAAGGCCATGGACATATTTTCGGAATGTACCAGTTTACCGTGGTAGCCCGGCATAATTTCTTTGGAAGGAATATCGGATAGGTTCATCGTGTTTGTATTGGCTAACGAAGATATAAAGAATAGTGACAGAAAAGAAAAAACCCCAAACCATAAGTCTGGTTTGGGGCAAAGTCCGGGGTGGATATAATTTTTTATGAATTGTTCAATTCTTGGTAAGGGTCACTCCCATTTTACAACGATGAGCTCACATCTTCTGTTCCACTCATGGTCTTCCTCAGTACAACTCGCTACGGTCTCACATTCGACAATGGGTTGTGATTCGCCATACCCTTTGGCAATGATCCGTTCCTTGGCAATGCCGTTTTTGACCATAAATTCCTTGGCCGAATCGGCGCGTTTTTGGGAGAGGTTACGGTTGTATTCCGCATTGCCACGAATATCGGTATGGGTACCGATTTCGATGACCATACCGGGGTTTTGTTTCATAATGTCAATGACCTTTGCCAAACGTTCACGTGCTTCCCGTCTTAAATACCAAAGACTATAATCAAAATGGATTTCCTCGGTTTTAATGACGATGAGATCTTTTTCTTTAATAATGGCATCTTCCTTTGCAATGATCGCATCTATTTTTTTAAGGCGTTCCCGTTTTTCCTTTTCTTGGTCGGCCTTTTGTTGGTGGGCTATTTCCTGCTCTTTTTGAAGGCGTTCCAATGCTGCGATTTTTGCCTGTTCTTTTTGTCTTTTAATCTCGGCCAAGGCTGCTTTTTCCGCAGCTTCTTTCTTGGCTAATAGCGTTTTTGCTTTTTGGGCTTCCCGTTCCTCAATGGAGTATAGCGTAAGGGAGCCGTCTTTTATGGCATTTCTTTCGATGTCTGAAGCGATGTTTCTTGAATTGTCTTCATACCCTTCCTTATGGGCCTTTATACCATATTCGCTGGAGCAGGAGATCTGAAACTTAAATGAAGCATCCTTTGAGGTTGTAATCTCTTCGATACGGTTTCCGTTCGCGTCAACAAGTACAATACTGGCATCGGACAAAGGTAGTTTGGTGGTTTTGTCCGTTAGGATTCCGGCGATAAACTGTTTGCAATCCTCAATGACCAGTGGTTTTGTTTCTGTGAAGGAATAGATGTCGTCGCTCCCTTTCCCTCCGGGTCGGTTCGATGAAAAGTAGCCTGTGTTCGAATCGGGATCCATAGACAGGGAGAAATCGTCATAACCGCTATTCACGGGGAGTCCGAGATTGTCTGGTTTTGCAAAATTTCCGTTTTCCGTTTTCGAAATAAAAATATCCAATAGTCCGAAACCGGGATGCCCATTAGAGGCAAAATAGAGGTTACCTTCTTTGTCCACAAACGGAAACTGCTCTTTTTTGTCGGTATTGATTTCCTTCCCTAAATTGATCGGATTGCCATAGAAACCGTCCTTTTGGATACTGACTGCATATAGGTCGAACGATCCGAAACCGCCTTCACGGTCCGATGAAAAATAGAGTTTCGTTTCATCCGGACTCAAAGCGGGGTGTTCCGTAGAAAAATCGTCACTATTGAAGGGGAGGGCTATGATATTTTTCCAAGCACCATCAATATATTCGGCACGGTAGATTTTTAGGTTGCTGATTTTGTCGTCCTCGGTCTTCTTTTTGCTGTTTCTGGTGAAATAAATGGTTTTTCGATCCTTGGTGATGGCAAAGGTGCCTTCATGCATTTTAGAATTGATGTTGTTGCTTAATGAAGTGCTCAAACTATCTCCCAAGTTGATTTTATCCATTGGATGGGAATAGATATCCAGGTAGTTTTCGTTGTTCCACCGGTATAGCTTGGGTAAGGCCGGAGCATGTTTTCGCGAAGCACTATATACCAAATTGGAGTCTATCCGCGCTGCACCGAATTCAGAGGTAGCCGTGTTGATGTTAAGGTTTTCAATTTTAAAGCGATCTCCAATGGCACGTATATTTTCAATGTAGGTGAAATCCTTTGTAAGCTGCGATACCTTATCGTCCTGTTTTTGTTCGGAATAGAAATCGATACGTATTTTTTGGGCCTTTTCGTATTCGCCAATGGCTTTTAAGGATTGGTTGAGTTTAAAACGATAGTCCTCGTCAACGCTTTCGCCATAATTGGAAACCAGATAGCCGTACCAACGGGCGGCTGCCTTCATATTGAAGGTGTGGTAATAACAATCGGCCAGGTTCTTTATAAGTTTTGAGCTCTTATTACGGGGTAGTAGTTGCTCGTAAAGGGGAATGGCGTCACTGTAGTAAGCGCGTTCAAAATAGGTGTCTGCACGTTTGAGTTCTTGTTGGCCAAAGGTTTGAACCATAAGACCCAGCGTAAACAGTATGAATAGTATTTTTTTCATGTTTAGTAGAATCTTGGTGATTTGTCGTATCCTTTGCCGAGGCCCAGTAAATCGAGATTAAAAAGAATGAATATTTCGTGGGAGCCAGAGCTATAGGTACTTAGGTTTGATAAGGTGTAATCGTATGCATAGCCAATACGTAGGGCCGGTGTGGCCGCAATATTGAACATGGCACTTACCGAATCCTCCAAACGATACGATAATCCGCCCTCAAAGCGATTTAGAAAGAGGGCGTTAAGGGAAACATCGAAAGTCAATGGAGCGCCCTGAACCATTTTTGCCAGCACCGAAGGTTTTAATTTAAGGTCTGGGTTCAGTTCGTAAACATAGCCGGAAGTCATAAAAAGATGTATTTTTTCAGAACCGATGCGATTGATTCCGTCTTTGTTTTCCAGATGTTTTGATGTCAATAAGTTGGGAGCGGAAATTCCGGCATAAAAATGTTGTCGATGGTAAAAAGCACCTACACCTACATTCGGAAAAGTGTTGTTCAGGTTTTCGTTAAAAGCAGGGTCATCCTGAAATTCAGGAAGCATAAAACCGTTAAAATTGGTCTCGAAAGTGGTGATGCCACCTTTTAATCCTAAGGACAGGTTGCTCTTTTCATCCAACTTCAGGATATAGGCAAAATCAGCATAGATGTTGTTTTCCTTGAGTGCGCCATCGCCAATATCGTCGGTTATGAATGAGAGTCCCATCTCCACTTTATCGCTCATGGGGGCATGTGCAAAAAAGGTTAACGTTTTAGGACTGCCCACAGCATTTTTCCATTGTGAGCGATAGAGTGCCCCAAAATTTAACATACCCAGTTCATTGTTGGTGTAGGCAGGGTTTATGACGCTCATGTTATACATGTACTGTGTATATTGAGGGTCTTGTTGCCCATGGGCCGCAGCACACACCAGCATCAGGAAAATAAAATATTGTTTTATTTCTTTCATGGTTTAGCGGTTGAGGTATAATCTGCCCTGTACGGGGTTATGACCTTCTTTGTTATAATCAATAATGTAGAAGTACACACCGTTTGGGGCTGTGCTGTTTCCGTTTTTACCGTTCCAAGCAGGATTATTCCGGTCTCCCTTGAATAAGGTCGCACCATAGCGATTTATGATCTCAAGGGTAAATTCAGGAAATATGACTTCGATGTTCGGTATAAAAAAAGTATCGTTTCTGCCATCGCCGTTCGGGGAGAATCCATCAGGGATGAAAAATCCATAATCTTCCGGGTTACAGTTGGTAAGGTCAACAGTAATGGCCATACGATCTGGGTTCATGCAGCCCGTATCGGGGTTGTAGCTTTCCGCATAATAGACGGTTCCGGTAATCAATAATTCACTTTCATCCAAAGGAGTGCCATTTTCGGCCGTGTCGTACCAAAGCACATCATAGGCATTATTGCTTTCGGCATCCCGTAAGTTTCCTATGGTAGGATTGTCCAATCCACAAAGGGCCAATGTAGAGAATTCCAAGGAAGCCGGTTCCAATGCATATACCGTAGGAATAATTTCGATGCGTCCGGAACTTTGGCATAGTCCATTGATTTCCGTTGCGGCATAATAACTCTTTCCGTCTATTAAGGATGTATTGTCTTCTAGGGCGGTTCCGTCAGAAGCTGATTCATACCACACTATTTCACCATTACTGGTTAGGCTGGTGTTCAAATCGGTTACCGTGGGATTCTCCGAACCACAAAAGGCAGGATTTGCATCGAGTAGTGTGGGCATCTCAGGGTCGGAGAGGGTAATCGTAACCTGAATCCTATCGGAACCTTCACAATTGTTGTTGGGGTCTATGTTCGATATAAAATAGTCCTCACCATCAATGAGTTGGGTATCCAAAGGCAGTATATCCATGTCCGTTGCGGTTTCATAGAATAAGATTTCACCGTTGGCGCTCACTACGATATCTTGCAAAGTGGGTGATTCAGGTGTGAAGGCCGCCAGGCAAAACGTCTGTTGGGCTTCGGCTTCGGGCATTGCAGGAATACCTTCGACAGCAAAATTCTCGCTTACCTCAAAATCAAATTCCGTTCTACAAGGAGTGGTGTCGTTTTGGGTGCTTTTTACCGTGACAGTGTAATTGCCTTGTTCCAGGGTGGCAACATCTATTTCGTAATCTGCCGTACCCCCGTTAAAGTTGATCGAGTTGTTTATAAGTACCGCATTGGTCTCTTGTGAAACTACCTCATACGTGACCATATACGTGCCATCAGCTAATGTTGGGGCGCTGATCACTACATCTATACTGGTGGCGTCGCATGAATTATCGACCAAAAGATTCAAATCAATGGCTTCGGGTATGGGGGTGATCATTGCCGTATCCGTTAGTTCACAATCCAAGGGAAAACCGCTATCTACTTCGAAACTAAAAGTATGTTCCCCTGTTTCTGAAATTTGGGAAGCAGGTATGGTGAAATTGGCACTTCCCGAATTAAATGGTACAGCACTGGCTTGATATGTGGTTTTGGTGCCACTTGGTTCGGTTATCGTATAATTTATATCGTATGGGCCGTTTGCCGGACTTAAAGAGGGGTCGAAAATGGTACTTAGGGAGACGGTTAGGTCTTCATTTTCACAGGTATCGGTTACAGTAGCTTTAGGGTCACTCACCAAAAGTGAAATGGGGGTGACTTCAATATCCGCACATACAGCATCGCCCAATGAGGTAATGCTCAAAGTGGTGTTTTCATTCACTGTGATGAGGTTCGCATCTATTTCAAAAAAGCCAGTTTTGTCATTTAAAAGCACAAGTTCGCTATCTCCGGTGGCAGTGTCGCTGGCCGAGGTAAGGAAATATGAGATATCATAGGTGCCATCGGCAATCAAAGTATCATCATAATCACTGATATCGATTCGGTATTTGGTTGCGCCCGAGCAATAGTTTGATGCATTCATGGTGCCACGAAACGTTGGGAGGATTGTTATTTCCACCTGGGTTCTGTGAATATCACAAACGGCGTGCGCTGGGTACACGGTATAGGTGAAAGTGAAGGAACCAAAGGTGTGGCGGTCCCTAATAGCTTGTATATCTATGAGGTGGTCGGTAAGGTCTGATAATTGGTCGGTATTAGATCCTTCGGACCAAGTACCGTTGATGTCCTCATCGGCCAATAGATCATTTAAATCGTAATCGGTGTAACCCGATAGGTCGTCTGTTGTACAGACAGTAAGATTGGAACCTATACCTGAATGGGCAGGTCTTTGCACTTCAAGAAGCAGTCGAGCCTGTCTACTAGGACAAGGACCCACAGCAGGTACGGTGTGTGTAAATTCGTAAATGCCCGGACCTGCCGATTCGGCATCGAAAAAATTTAGGGACAAGTATGGGGCCGCTTCCGGTGTGACAGCGGCCCAAGAGCCATTGAAGTCTTGGAATTTACCTTCTGTTTCATCACCTATGTAACTATGCAGGTTTACTCTGGGGTCGTCACCGCAGGCATCAGCGGAACCATCAATATTATCTTCGCCAGGGTATCCACCCAGGTTGATGGTCACAGTGGCCGATTCATTCACGCCACCACAAGTATTGGTGTAGGTGAACTCATGTAGCCCAGAATTTTTAACTTCCCAAAGGTTTACAATGCCATTAATGCGGTCAAGGGCATAAAAATTGGCTGGGTCATTGGTTGACCACGTGCCGCCAGGGGTAGGCGTGCCACCGAGTTGGGTGAAAAGGTCAAAGGTTTTATTGGCATCATCGGCGTCTTTTGTGCAAATGGTAACGGTCTTATCGGTACCTGCACATTGTGCCATTGTATTTACGGAGAAAAGAACAAGGCAAAAAGACAGGGCCAATTGCATAATGGTTCTTATATAATTTCGGTCGGTCATTTTATTTTATTACTGGAAAGATGCATATTGTCATTGAACAAATGTAAGTCGGAGGGATAGGGTACGATAATAAATGTTGTCAAAGCATGGATTTGAAGGGTGAATCTTACGAATTGAGTAGCCGAGATCATAATTATATTGTTTTTCGTCGATTATTTTGGTATTTTATCGATGATGTGTATGGGTGATCTGCAGCTGTTTTTGATGTTTTTTTCTGAGAGATCAATGCCTATCTTTGTGGCATAAATCAATCTTCATGCAAATACATTTTATCGCTATTGGGGGTAGTGCCATGCACAATCTTGCTCTAGCGCTTCACCATAAAGGCTATATCATTTCTGGGAGTGATGATGTTATTTTTGAACCTTCAAAAACGCGCTTGGCCGATAAAGGCCTACTGCCTCCTGAATTTGGTTGGTATCCAGAGAAAATACATACGGGTTTAGATGCCGTCATACTTGGGATGCACGCAAAACCGGATAATCCTGAACTATTGAAGGCACAAGAGTTGGGTGTTACCATTTATTCGTATCCGGAGTTTCTCTATGAACAATCGAAAAATAAGACCCGAGTCGTCATTGGGGGCAGTCATGGGAAAACGACCATAACTTCGATGATTTTACACGTGCTCAACTACCATAACATAGCGGTCGATTATATGGTAGGGGCCCAATTGGATGGATTTGACCGAATGGTTCATCTGACCGAGGAAAATGATTTTATAGTGCTCGAAGGGGACGAGTATCTTTCATCCCCTGTAGACCGGCGTCCAAAATTCCATCTTTACAAACCCAATATCGCCCTGTTGAGCGGCATAGCTTGGGATCATATCAATGTTTTTCCAACTTTTGAAAACTATGTAGGGCAATTCCGGATCTTCGTCGATAGTATCGTTAAAGGAGGGAGTATAACCTATAATGAAGAGGATTTGGAGGTAAAAAAGGTTGTAGAGGCTTCTGAAAATGCGATACGAAAGTTACCGTATAGAACTCCTGAATATACTGTGGAAGACGGACAAACCCTTTTGGAAACCCCGGAAGGACCTATGCCTATTGAGATTTTTGGAAAGCATAACCTCAGTAATTTGGCGGGTGCCAAGTGGATTTGCCAAAACATGGGTGTTGATGAAGATGACTTTTATGAAGCTATAGCGACATTTTCAGGTGCTTCAAAACGCTTGGAAAAAATTGCGGAAAGTAAATCCTGCGTGGTGTACAAAGATTTTGCCCATTCACCAAGCAAGGTAATGGCAACTACGAATGCTGTCAAGGAACAATACCCGGATAGAAAAGTGATTGCCTGTTTGGAATTGCATACGTACAGCAGTTTTAACGCCGATTTTTTGAAGGAATATAAAGGAGCGCTGGATGCAGCCGATGAGGCGGTTGTTTTCTTTTTGCCGGAATCAGTGAAGATTAAAAAATTAAAGGAAGTGACCCCGGCCCAGATTTCGGAAGCCTTTGAACGCGATGACCTTAAGATTTTCACGGAATCCGAGGCTTTCAAAGAATTCGTTTTTGGTCAAAATTATGATGATTCCGTTTTGCTTCTTATGAGTTCGGGAAACTATGGGGGACTTGACCTTAAGGCGGTGAAGCGATTGGTTGAAGGGTAAAATATAAACCCTTTTTGGTTTTGGGGTTTATTCAAACGATTGTTTTTATTCCCTTAACGAGCATATGATACCCACAGGTGAATAACTTTGAACATGAAAATCAAGGAGTTGTTCGCATCGAAAAAATTTGTTCATTATCTTTAACGGATGCAAGAAAAATCAAGCTCTTTTTCTATAAAGCATTGGGCTGATGATGATAAGCCCAGGGAGAAGTTGGTCCATAAGGGAAAATCCATTTTGTCCGATGCCGAATTGATCGCGATTTTGATCGGGTCTGGGAGTCGAAATGAAAGTGCCGTGGAATTATCGAAACGCATTTTGTCCTCAGTGAACAATAATCTGAATGAGCTCGGGAAACTCTCCATTAAACAATTGATGCAGTTTAAGGGTATTGGAGAGGCTAAGGCGGTCACAATTGCGGCGGCCTTGGAAATTGGGAGAAGGCGAAGGGGGGAAGAAGCCCAAAAAATAACGAAGATTACAAGTAGTAAGGATGCTTTTGAGTTATTGCAACCGAATATGGGCGAATTGCCCCATGAGGAATTCTGGATTGTATACCTCAATAATTCCAACAAAGTGATCCATACTGCCCAATTGAGCAAAGGGGGTATTACAGGTACTTTGGTAGATGTTCGTCTGGTCATGAAACAGGCCTTGGAACTAGGGGCTGTAGCCCTTATTTTGGCCCATAATCACCCATCAGGTGGTTTAAAACCAAGTCAAGCGGATAAACAATTGACCCAAAAACTTAAGAATGCGGGTATTTCCTTGGATATAAAAATTTTGGATCATTTGATCATTACCCAAAAGGATTACTTTAGTTTTGCTGATCAATCAATTCTATAAATTTTTATAAAGCACAGATGTTACTGATCTACACCCATAGAATAACACCAAGGTTTAGTTACATCATGCGTCAGGTGTTTACCCGGATCTTGGGGATAAAAGTGTCGTACACGACCAAGGTCGAGGATTTCATAAAACATACCGGGGCAAAAATAACCTATACGAAACAACCTTTGCAGAACGAGTTCTTCGTAAGAAGCAATGATTTGCTCTTTGAACAGGGGATCAATGATATCCAAATCAATGTGGCGGATTGGGAAGGCGTGCCCTGTTTTTTTACTACGAGTGAAAACAGTGCCTTGCCTTTTGATATTTTTTCCGCGAGTTTTTATTTGCTTTCCCGTTATGAGGAATATCTTCCACATGTAAAGGATATACACGGTAGATTTTCCCCAAAGGATAGTGTTGCTTACCAGAATGATTTTTTGACATTACCGGTAGTCGATATCTGGGCCAATAAATTGTTGGATAGATTACTGGAGCGATTTCCCGATATGGAGGTCAAGAAACCTATTTACAAGTACACTTCGATCATTGATGTGAACACATCACATTGTTTT
The DNA here is from genome assembly GCF_014596745.1 of Maribacter aquimaris. Lineage (GTDB taxonomy): Bacteria > Bacteroidota > Bacteroidia > Flavobacteriales > Flavobacteriaceae > Maribacter_A > Maribacter_A aquimaris. Next base: position 246,326 of record NZ_JABTCF010000005.1, on the reverse strand, counting down.
GCACACCGGGGATTCACACGAAGTCTTGCCGGTTTTCTTCTCGATTTGGTGAATCTCAAGTTTAAACGTTTGTTCGAAAGGGTTGTGGTGTGGTTCAACCCACAAAAGGATCCCTATGATAATTTTGGATTTTTAATAGAAAAAAAGAAGGAATACGATATCAATTGCATGTTCTTTTTTCAGTTTGCCATGTATTCCACTTATGATAAGAATGTGTCTCCCAATAATAACAATTTTCGTTTTTTGATTAAGTCCATAGCGGATTATTGCAAGGTTTCCCTGGCGGCCTCCTATAGCTCGTTCAATGATGTGGAAGTGTTGCGTAGGGAGAAGAAAAACCTTGCTGAAGTAATCAATAGGCAAGTGGAGTATTCAAGAATGCGGTATAATCGGGTAGATGTGCCCCAAACCTATCGAAATTTGGTCGATGCCGAATTTACAGACGACTTTACGATGGGGTATACCCATGAAATAGGATTTAGGGCAGGCACCTCATTTCCATTTTATTTGTACGATATTAATATGGAGTTGCAACAGCCCATAAGGGTACATTCCTTTGCCTTTCATGATTATGCACTTCATGGGGAGGACTCCATCGAAGATATTTTGGATAAGGTAAGATCGTTATACCGGGAAGTGAAGAAAGTAAATGGAAACCTGATATCGGTTTTTTCGAACGAACTTTTAGGAACCGAGCACCATATAGATTGGAAAGCGACCTATGAGGCAATAATCAAGAATTACCATGTATAGTAAAAAGATATCGGATGTGTTTTTTGATTTGGATCATACCCTTTGGGATTTTGAGAAAAACTCTGCACTTACTTTTGAGAAAATCCTGAAAGAACATCATGTTGAGGTCGATTTGCATGATTTTCTCGAAGTCTATATTCCCATAAATCTGGCCTATTGGAAGCTATATCGGGAAGAAAAAATATCGAAATCGGAATTGCGTTACCAACGTTTGAAAACCGTGTTTGATGACCTGGATTATAAGCTTCCGGATTCCCTTATAGATCAATTGGCCATTGATTATATCGAGTACCTGTCTTCATTTAACCATCTTTTCCCCCATGCTCTGGAGGTGTTGGAGTATTTAAAGCCAAAATACAAACTTCATATCATTACCAATGGTTTTGAGGAAGTACAGGAGAAAAAGTTGATAAATTCCAATATTCGGGACTATTTTGATCAGGTGGTCAATTCTGAAATGGCCGGGGTCAAAAAACCGAACCCCCGGATTTTTGAATTGGCATTGGATAGGGCGCATACTACCTCCGAAAGTTCCATGATGATAGGGGATAGTTTGGAGGCGGATATCCTTGGGGCCAAGGCAGTTGGCTTTCATGCGTTGCACTTTAACGCACATAATGAACCAGAGCACGAAATTTGTCAAATGATTCATGATTTAAGTGAAATAAAAAGATATTTGTAGAGTTATCATAGTATAACATTATAAGCTTTTTTATCGCTAAAGGGATGAAGGAATGAAAAGGATTGGAACTTATTTGTGGGTTGTATTCGCAACCCTAATGATTATGTCATGTGTTGAGGAACAGGATTTTGATCAATATGAAGACCTTAGTGTGACCCCGACCTATGAGGCCAGTATACTTTATTTGGAGGTTCCGGAAAGATCGATCAACCAATTGACCGGAACGAATGTCTACTCCCGCGATTTTAATTTTGATGCTTTTTCAGAGGATGTTTTTTCAAAAAGGGTGATTGATGGCGTGCTTACGTATGAGGTCGAGAATACGACAAGCAAACCTTTGGAGGTGAAAATCCAGTTTTTGGATGAGGCAGGAACCGTCTTGGATACCGAACAATTTGTTTTGGGTCCGGAGCCTACTGCGGTTTTGATCAATGAAACCTACTATGGTCCTTATGGTGAGGATATCAATATTATTAAAAATACCTCCAGTATTTTCGTGACTGCCACGAACCTTGGGGATACTTTAAGTACATCCTCCCAGGCAAATCCTATGGTTACCCTTAAGAGTAGCGCTAAATTCAAGGTTCGAATAAAAGAATGATAGCAAGGAAATATTTTATCATAACCGCGTTATGGGCTGGACTATTTGTGCATGCCCAGAACAAACAATTATTATATGATTTCACGGAAGTGCCCCAAGCTTTGATGATCAATCCGGGTATGGAAACCGATTTTTCATGGTATGCCGGGATTCCTGCTTTATCCGGAATTTCGTTTCAAGCCGGATCCAGCGGTATTTCGGTCAATGATATTTTTGCGGATGATGGGCTCAATATCAATGATAAAGTCCGTGATAGGGCCATATACGGAATGTCCGTTCAGGATGAGTTGAGTGGGACCTATCAAGTGGAAATCTTCAATGGGGGGTTCCGGGGCAAGGATCCAAGTGTTTTTTATTCTTTTGGATTGTACAATGAAGGGGATGCCATAGGATATTGGTTCCGGGATTATGCTATTTTAGGTTACGAAGGCAATGCAGATCGACTTAATCAACGATTTGACCTGAGCCATTTGAAGACACGTGGTGAAATGCTCAATGTTTTTCATTTTGGGGTCAACAAGAAAGTAAGCAGTGATCTGATTCTAGGGGCTAGGGGAAAGATTTACTCCAGTATATTCGATTTTAATTCGGTCAATAATGAAGGCTATTTTGTAACCACTGAAGGTCAGAACAATACTTTTGCAAGTACGCTTAATGCTGATTTGGAGCTTAGGACTTCCGGGGTAAATGCCATTGATCATGCCCATGATGATGATAATATACCTGCAACAGTGATCAAAAGGGGGCTTTTTGGAGGTGATCTTGGTTTGGGGGTTGACCTGGGTTTCACCTATTATTTAAATTCCCAGACGGTATTGACCGGTAGCCTATTGGATCTTGGGTTCGTTTATCATGCAAACGATGTTGAGAATTTTGCGTTGCAAGGAAGTGCAACGATTGAAGGCATGGAAATTATATTGCCGGATGCCTTGTCAGATCCCAATCAGGATTTTTGGCAAAATCTTGTGGATGATGTAGAAGGGTTCATTCCTTTTGAGAAGGAAACGACAAGCTATCTCACTTTTAGGCCTACCAAGTTATACGGTTCAATTCGTTATAATTTTGGGGAACCCATGCAGGGTTCTGCACAATGTGATTGTGATTATCGTACGAGTGGCAAAGGCCCCAATACGGTCAAATATCGCAATAGTGTGGGTGGCCAACTTTATGTCATCAATAGGCCCAGAGGTCCCCAAAGTGCCATTACGGCATTTTATCAGCGTAGGTTTGGAAATTTTATGGCCATTAAGACTACCTATACTGCCGATAAATTCACGTTCACCAATATAGGTTTAGGGGCAAGCATCCAGGCCGGACCTGTTAATTTCTATCTCATGGCGGATAATTTACTCGCTTATAGGAATATAGCAGATAGTAATTATACATCTTTCCAATTCGGATTAAATATCATATCTTGGGGTAAGAAATGATAGAACGGATTTCATGAAAAAACTTATCGTATTACTTGTTGTTTTTGGTATATCCTATGGGTATTCCCAAGAAAATTTAAATGCCTATAAATATATCATCGTACCTAAAAAATTCGATGCCTTCAAAAAGGAAAACCAATATAAAACCAGTACGTTGATCAAATATTTATTCACCCAGAATGGTTTTGATGCTGTTTATGATGATGCCTTACCACCTGATCTGGAACGGAATCGTTGTTTGGGATTACAGGTCTTGTTGAATGATGAGTCCTCCATGTTCACCACTAAAACATCGTTGACCTTGAAGGACTGTGCTTCGAAGGAAGTGTTGACGACGATGATGGGAACCAGTAAGAAGAAACAATATGAGAGTTCATATAGGGAAGCATTGACAGAGGCCTTTACAACGATCAAAGCCTCCAATTATACCTATTCACCTTCAGAAACGGAGGAAGTTTCCGTGCCAGTTGTTGTTACGGAGGTTGTTGAAAAGCAAATTGAACCTAAGAACAAGCCTAACGTAGGGGTTGTTCAGCAGGTTGCTACCCCTGAAAACCAAGCGTATGGAAGTAAGGAGCCTGTAGTGTCAAATATTGAACAAGCGGAGCCTGTAGAAGTGGTGGTAATGGCAGAAAAGGAAGATTATTCCGGCATATTGTACGCTCAGGAAATAGAAAACGGTTTTCAGCTGGTAGATAGTACCCCTAAAATTCGTTTAAAGATATATCGAACTTCCATCCCCGATGTTTTTACAGTGGCCAATGAAAAGAATGGTATGGTATTCAAAAAAGAAGGGAAATGGTATTTGGAGTATAATACCAACGGTACCATGACAACTGAGGCATTGAATATAAAATTCTAAAGATCATATTTGCCTTTCCAACGTTTTTTCAAAAAATCATCAATGGCATTTTCCCGTGGGTTTTTACCCGGTTTGTAGAAGCTTGTTCCTTTTAGCTCTTCTGGTAAAAACTCTTCATCCACGAAATTGTTTTCATATTCATGGGCGTACTTGTAATCCTTGCCATAACCCAAATCTTTCATCAATTTGGTCGGTGCGTTACGCAAGGGTAGGGGAACCGATAGGTTGCCTGTCTGTTTAACGGCCTGCTGGGCCGTATTGATGGCCATATAACTGGCATTGCTTTTTGCTGAAGTAGCAAGATAAATGGCACATTGGCTTAGGATTATCCGTGCTTCTGGGTAACCAATGGTCGTTACGGCCTGAAAGGTGTTATTCGCGATAACCAAAGCAGTAGGGTTGGCAAGACCTATATCTTCGGAGGCGGAAATCAACATTCTTCGGGCAATGAACTTGATGTCCTCTCCGCCCTCAATCATTCGCGCCAACCAATACACGGCACCATTGGGGTCGCTTCCCCGAATTGATTTGATAAAGGCTGAGATAATATCATAATGCTGTTCCCCTGTTTTGTCGTAAAGCACGGTATTACTTTGCACTTTACTTAATACCGACTTGTCTGTTATGGTAATGGTGTCGGACTGTTCTGAATTCACCACCAATTCAAAGATGTTCAATAGTTTTCGGCCATCACCACCTGATAATCGCAATAATGCCTCGGTCTCCTTAAGCTTTATTTTCTTTGATTTCAGGAAGGTATCCTGTTGCATGGCTCTTGCCAGAAGGGCTTCTAGGTCTTCTTTGCCAAAGGCGTTCAGAACATACACTTGGCAACGGGACAATAAGGCGGGAATTACTTCAAAACTCGGATTTTCCGTAGTGGCCCCAATGAGGGTTACCCAGCCTTTTTCAACTGCGCCCAATAGGGAGTCCTGTTGTGACTTACTGAATCTGTGGATCTCGTCAATAAATAAGATAGGATTCTTAGACGTGAAGAGTCCACCACTTTGTTTGGCCTTATCAATAACCTCACGAATATCCTTAACGCCACTATTGATGGCGCTCAGGGTATAGAACGGTCTTTTGCTCTCATGGGCTATGATATTGGCCAAGGTGGTCTTTCCGGTTCCTGGAGGCCCCCATAATATTAAGGATGGAATTATTCCTTTTTTAATTTGGTGGGTCAAAGAACCCTGCTCACCGACCAAATGGTTTTGGCTAATATAGTCCTCTAAGGTTTTTGGGCGTACCCTTTCTGCCAATGGTTCATTCATAAGGTAAATTTAAAACAAAGTTGTGATTGAGCCGTTTCTAAGTATATGGTATTGTAAACAAATTAAGGATTGGATAGTGAATAAATGACAATTTAACATGTTTGTGGATTGTGGTAGGTTTTTTGAATATGATGAGGTTATATAGAAGGAATGTCTGATAGTAAATATTTTAAGTTCACCAACTCGGTCGTAGTTGCTCCTTTGGTAGGGGTCATTTTGATATGGGCCGTTTTTTGGTTAGAACTACAGTTACATACCAATTTTAATGAATTTGGGGTATATCCTAGAACCTTGAAAGGCTTGAGGGGGATATTCCTAAGTCCGTTTATCCATGGTTCGGTCGAACATTTGTACAACAATACCATACCGCTGGCCATATTAACGGCATCCTTGTTTTATTTCTACAAGGATATTGCTATTAGGGTGTTGGTATATGGTTTGTTGTTTTCGGGATTGTTTACGTGGTTTGTTGGGCGGTCTTCGTACCATATTGGGGCTAGTGGTATGATTTACGTATTGGCCAGTTTTATATTTTTCAAGGGTATTTTTTCAAAGTACTACAGATTGGTGGCACTTTCACTGGTCGTTGTATTCATCTATGGTAGTCTTTTGTGGTATGTTTTTCCTATTGAGGATGGTATATCCTGGGAAGGACATTTGGGCGGATTCATTGCCGGACTTTTATTGGCTTTTTTCATGAAGGCCAAAACACCCTCGCCTAAAAAGTTCGATTGGGAACATGAGGATTATAATGAGGAGGCCGACGAGTTTTTAAAACATTTTGATGAAGACGGAAATTTTATTGAAACAAAGCCCGAAATAATGGACCAGGGAGATGAACCCATTCGGGTTACCTATCATTACAAGCCGGAAGAAGGAAGGGATGTGACAAAAGATTGATCAATCCATCCTTTGGCGAACCACTTCGTAAAGGAATACACCGCAGGCCACGGAAACATTCAATGATCCTATTTCACCCAGCAATGGAAGCTTGGCGGTTTGGTCGGCTGCTTTGATCACAGAAGGGGAAACACCTTTGTCTTCGGCACCCATTACAATGGCAGTAGGCTCCTTAAAAGAAACATCATAAACGGTGTTGGTGGTTTTTTCAGTGGCAACCGTTACTGAGACTCCGGAAGCTTGAAGATAATAGACGGCATCCTTAATATGGTCTACTTTCGCAATAGGAACTTTAAAGGCTGCACCGGCAGATGTTTTGATGGTGTCGGCAGTCACGGGCGCAGCACCTTTCTTTTGGATAATGATGCCGTCAACACCGGTACATTCAGCGGTCCTGATAATGGCTCCGAAATTACGAACATCGGAAAGTTGGTCGAGCAATAGGAATAGAGGGGCTTCTTTGTTTTCGATTACCTTTTCTACAAGGGTTTCAAGTTCGTAGAAGGTAATCGGTGAAATGTTTGCAATAACCCCTTGGTGGTTGTTTTTGGTAAGTCTGTATAATTTCTCAGGCGGAACATAGGATACATTGATACCGTTTTTTCGAATCAAGCCTTCCAATTCCTTGGATAAATCACCTTTAAGTCCTTTTTGTATAAAGATCTTATCAATGGTCTCACCGGCATTGATCGCTTCGATGATGGCTCTGATACCGTAAATTTGGGTGGGTTTTTCCATGGGGCAAAGGTAAATAAAAAAACCACCTCAATTGAGGTGGTTTTCTTCTAATAATATCAAAAGGATGAAATTAGTTTACATCCCAGAAAATTTTGGTTTCATATTCATTACCACCAATTGCTGAACTTGCTTGGTCATAATTTTCGCCATTGACCAATGGTTCGTCCAATGGGTAAACCAATCTTACTGGTACAGCTAAAGGTGTTCCAGCAGCTTGGTTCAATTGGGGGTAATCCAAAGCTCTCCATGAAGACCAAGCCTCGAAGCCCCTATTGTAAAGCGCCAAGTATTTTTGGGTTCCAATGGATTCTTTCCAATTAGAGGCATCATATGCCACGTCTGCATTTAGGAGATAGGTATCAGCGTCATCAGCCAGGTCCCAAAATTCAAAAGAGGCTCTAATTGCATTTTCGTAATGAACCGAAGCATTGGAAGTGGTTGAATAGCCTCTGGCAGCAGCTTCGGCCAAAAGAAACTCTACCTCACTATAATCCATGATTACCCCTGGTAGTTCTGGGTCTAAAAATAACGTACCTATATGGGAAACGGTTCCATAATCCAAAACCAATCCATATTCGCCACCCACGTATTCCCCATCCAAATCTGTGAAATATACGGTTCTTCGTGGATCATCCAAATCATTCATAATATCAACAATGGTGTTTGCCGGTGCAAAATCATCACGGCCACTTTCAACCAAGTCTTCCCATAATGGATTGGTGTTTGGGGAAGCGGATTCGTACATAATGGTAGCGTTGTCATCATTAGAGGTCATTACACCATCGATTATGGCTGCTTCTGCCATGGACTTGGATGTTGTAGGGTCTACATCCGCTAGCCTAATCGCCATTCTAAGTTTAAGGCTATTGGCGAATTTAATCCATTTGGAGATATCACCACTATAGATAAGGTCCCCTCCATAAATATCGTTTGCAGAATCAAATTTTCCTAAGGCTTCATTTATTTGAGAAAGCAAACTGGAATAAATTGTGGCAGCATCATCATATACAGGAGTAACATTTTCTGTATCCAAAGCTTCAGAAAAGGGAACATTACCAAAGGTGTCTACCAAAACTTGAAAAGCGTAAACCTTTAGCGTCATGGCCATGGCAATTTGGTTTTGTCGTGTGGCTTCACCCTCATCAGTAACCTGGACACCTAATTCTTCCAGTGTAAGAATTGAAGAATTCAAATTTCCTAAAGCCCTTGCATATAGGTAATTCCAATGGTTTCCCATTACATCCCTATCGCTAAATTGATAATTAGCCTCTTGGGTATACTGAACCTCTGTCCATTGTTGGGAAAGAAGCCTAAAAGGGTTGAGGTTCGAATTTGTGTTGACCATTTGATCGAACAGCTCTTTTGTGCCGTAAGTAAATGTATATTCGCCGGGAACCTCTGATGGATTCTTTAGGTCAACATTTACATCGGTAATATCGTCATTACAGGACATTAGACCTGTAAAAACCATTAATAGGACAAATATTTTTTTCATGTTGTTTTTTTTAAAAATCAATTTTTAAGTTGAAACCATATTCCTTAACCGACGGATATGCTCCGGATTGATATGCTTGGACATTTCCTGAACTTAAAGCATCTTCTGGGTCGGCCATAGGTAGGTTTTTGTGGATAATCCATAAGTTTCTGCCTATTAGACTACATGATACATCAAGTTTGTTAAATAACTTTTCAGGGAATTTATAAGTTAAGGTAGCTTCTCTCAATTTAACATAGGAAGCATCGTAGACATACTCCTCGTTAGGGAAGTCACCTTGGTAATAACCGTAGACAAAACTTGTTGCGCCATCACCGGTATCCAATCTAATGTCATTTTCGGTCCCATCGGGTTTTACCCCTGGTAAGATTACACCACCACCTTCTTCTAATGATGCTCTTTGTGGGTTTCCAAGATCATTTAGACCTGCTGTATTAGGATAAAGCCCAGAGCCCTGTCCATACCATTGATCCAAGGAAAATACGTCTCCCCCTTGCTTAATATCGATTAAGAAAGAAAAAGATAGGTTCTTGTAGGTAAATTGGTTGGTGATTCCTCCCATCCAATCGGCATTGGCATCACCGATTACTTGGTTGTCTACAATTTGGTAGCCCCCTGTATCCGTATCAATAAGTTTGTTTCCATTCTCGTCCCTATCATACGCAGAGCCTCTAATTGTTCCATAAGGTTGACCTACTGTGGCATTGATGGATACACCACCCTGTAGGCTAGCAATAACCAAGTTCGTGTTATCCTCAAATAAACTGTTGACGGTGTTCTCGTTTTTCGACCAGTTTAAAATCATATTCCATTTAAAGTCATTGGTTTGAATTGGAACAAAGTTGGCTGAAACTTCAAAACCTTCATTGGTGATCTTACCTGTGTTAAAGTATTTGTAATATCCACCCGATGCAGTAGAAATGGAAACAGGCACAATTAAGTCGTCACTTTCGGTGTTATAGTACGAAAAGTCAAAACCAACTCTGTTTTGTAAAAATCGCATTTCCAAACCAGCTTCATAAGAACGGGTTCTTTCCGGTTTTAAATCTGCATTGTTGTACGTCGTCGGATTTCTGAATAAGGAAGAACCACCGAAAGGAGCTTCTGCAATATAGACATTTTGAAGGCTTAAGGTGGGGGCACTAGATCCTACTTCCGCATAGTTCAAACGTAATTTACCTAGGCTCATCCAATCTTTATCAACTAATTTAGAGAATAAAAAACTGGTAGATACGGAAGGATAGAAATAAGAGTTGTCTCCGTCAGGTAAAGTTGAAGAGACATCGTTTCTACCACTAACATCTAAATATAACATGTCTTTGTATCCTAATGAGGCACTGGCGAATATACCATAGACCTTTTCAGTAGTTTCAGTTTCGTCTGGTGACTCGATAAGGTTCACTGAATTGGATAAAGCATAGACATTGGGGATTACCAGTCCTCCATTCGTGATGGCCCGTATGCTATTGATTTTAGTCTGTCTATAGTTGGCGCCCAATAAACCTGTAATATTAAAATTATCGCCAAAATGTTTATTGGCAGTTGCAAGGAAATCGTAATTAAACTCTGAAAAATTGTAATTATATCTTTCATAGGCAGGTATATCGTGACTGCCTACGGCAACGAATTCTTCTTGAATAGAAGCATAGGTGTCTACTGAGGCCCGAGCGGTTAGATTTAACCAGTCATAAGCATCATAGCTTAAAGCGCCACTTCCTATAAAGCGATTTCTTGTGTCTTTGGAAGCATTTTCATATCTTGTCCAATAAGGGTTGTCCCAATAGGCTGGGGTTAAATCCATTTCGTCGGTGTCTGCGTCATAGCCATTGAGATTCCAAGTAATGTTTTCTCCAGTTGAGGAATAAGCATTTTTAAGGTCTTTTAGATCTGCATTAGTGGCCCACCATTGTCTAAAATTCCCCATAAGGTTGTTATCATTATAACCAGTACCGTAACGACCGGTACCATCAGTTTTAATAAAGTTTCCTCTAAATGAAGCTTTTAATTTATCTGATAGGTCAAAGTCGGAATTCAAGAACATGGAATTCCTTCTGATCAAACTATTGGGAAGTATTCCTTCTTGTTGTAGGTTTCCAAACCCTCCTCTGAAACTATATCCTTCACCTCCACCAGAAACAGCAATGTTGTTTTCATAAGTGGCCGAATTTTGGAAAAAATAAGAAGGATCATTATCTGCATATTTATACTCCGTTAAGGTCTTGTAGTTGCTTAACTGAGGGTAGTAAGCATCCCATTGGTAGATTTGTTGACCATTGAATGCTTCCCCTATACTGGCGTCATGTTGGGTGTATGTGGTGTTATCCAGTACTCCGTCACCATCGACATCAACTTGGCGGAAGTTATTTTCACGGCCTAGATTTTTAGTGAAATAGTTTCCATAATAGCCCTGGCCATATTCTTTTTGGTATTCGGCAAAGGTTGATTTATCATATTTACCAATGGTTACGGATGAATTGATTGTAATGCCTAATTTATCTCCAGATTTACCTTTTTTAGTGGTAATCACGATAGCTCCGGTACTAGCCCTTGAACCGTAAAGTGCAGTTGCGGCTGCACCTTTAAGAACGGTGACCGATTCAATGTCGGACGGGTTGATGTCAGAAGCAGCGTTACCAAAATCATAACCTCCAGCACCTGTCTTTTGATCAGTTGTGTTTGTATTACTGTTGGAAATTGGTACCCCGTCAACCACGAACAACGCTTGGTTGTTTCCTGTCAAAGAAGTTGCGCCGCGAATTATGATATTCGAAGACCCTCCCATATTGTTACTTTTTCTAATGCTTAACCCGGAAACCTTCCCAGAAAGGTTGTTTATGAAGTTCGCATCGGATGAGGACTGAACTTCAGAGTTGTCCAATTCTTGTGTGGCATAACCGAGCGATTTTTTTTCTCTGGAAATACCTAAGGCCGTTACAACGACTTCATCCAAGGCTTGCGCATCTTCCTTCATTTGAAGATTGATGGTATTGGAGCTGCCAACCGTTCTTGTCGCTTCTTTGAACCCAATGTAGGTAAAAACCAATGTTTGGCCTACACTTGCCTTAAGATCATAATTACCATCAAAGTCGGTTTGGGTACCATGAGTGGTGTTTTGAATTAAAATGTTGACTCCTGGCAACGGAAGACCATCCGGGTCTGTAACATTACCGGAAATCGATTTTTCCTGTGCAAACGAAATGTGCACAACGAACGCTAATAATAGCGTGAAGATTCCACTTAATTTTGTTTTCATTTCTCTATAATTATTTGATTTAGCAAAGGCAAAATTCACAATTTCATGTTAATAATCCAATAAATGTTAGCTAAACTTTAAGGAATTGTTGTAAAAATTATAACAACTGCAGTAGAATGTGTTTTGTGTTACGGTATTGTTATTAAAAATTAAAAACAGTGAATATAATAAAAAAAATACTATGATAAATTGTGGATATGGACAGTATGTTAAATTATATCGACGAAAAAGTAAGAATATGATAATGTTAAAAATGACAAAAATAGCGCGATTTAACATAAAACATTAAAAAAAAGCAATAAAATAGATTTTCGGGTTCAGAAAAATTACAATAGTGGCATGGTTGTTGAAATAAATTGAATTCGGGTATTCAAAGGTCATGGAATATTCAATATCAAGTGGTTTTTGTTACGTTCTATTTTTTTTGTTTTTTCCTTTTAAATCTAAACGTGATTTTAAGTCGATTCTAAGTTGTTGATATTCAAAAATTAAGTGGCTTAAAACTTATTTGTGACCTATAATCGCCATTGGGCGATTCTTTTATTTTAAATCGTTTTTTCGGTTATCGTCATCAATTTGAGAGGTTGTGTTTTAAGTAACTGGAATTGCCTCATATAATTTATAAATCTCCCTTTTTAATAATTCGAGTTTGATTTTAATACGAATATTCTGACTTTTCGATTCTAAAAAGGCCTGATGGCAACCTTTATTGTGATGGGTTTTATTCAAAATGTAATAGGTAATTAGTAGTGTTGGGATTATAGTTGAGGAAAAATAATTGGCCCTGCTAGAATGCCTTTTAGATGATATCAAGCTTTATTTAAAGTGGTATTCATTCTTTCATTACATCTTTGTGGACTTGAAATATGATTGGTTTCGCTTAATTTGGGAACTTGGCTTTTTTAGATTTATAGCTTCTTTTACGCTATTGAAGGTTGTTTAGAATGGTTTATTCGGGTTGCTTAGGCCTTAAGTAAAAAGCAATAAAAAACCACCTTATCCAAGGTGGTTTTTGTAAATAAAATAAAGGTAATTTGGTTATTCAGCGCATAAAATCACCGTTAAGGGGCCCGATACGGCTTCACCTGGTCCGGATGCCAATAGTAGCTCGTCATTAGGGCCGTAAATTTCAAAACTGATTTCACCATATTGGTCCCCTGGGAATTGCCATATGGCTATGGCTGTTCCTTCCGGGATAGTTACCGTGTCAATACCATCGGTATAATCCCCTACACAATTATAAGGGCTATCTACATACGGATTGCACAGTCCAACTTCTGCTGTAAGTTCACCATCCAAAATCAATTGGATTCCGTTTCCACCGTTGTCATCATTAGTCTGCCATCCATCATCATACGCATCATGCATTTCAATTCTATAGACCCCAGGTTGTGGTGCGCAAGTCACAGGATAGGCAAGGAAATAATTATTGTCTCCAATTTGATTGAAATCAGCGGCGTAGTAATTCGGTTCTCCTTTAGTATTTAGGGTTTCCAAGACTGTGCCATCTTTCATGGTGAATGCGGCATAGAAAAATATGTTATCCCCGGCATTCATATCGGATACGGAATTGATCTCGGTAAAGGCACTTATGACTTCGGATCCCGTAAGCACATAGTCTTTTGGGAAACTGCCTACATTGGCATCGATGGTTACAGGCCCGTAGAACTCCCCACCAAAAGTTTTGTAGAGTGCTTTTAAATCAAAGGATTCTGGGTCGCCGAAACTTAAATCCACGCTGAACTTAAGTTCGGTATTGGCAAAAGTGCTATTAATAATGAATTCAGGGCTCCCGTTTGCCAAGGTGAGATTGGTTAATGCCCCTTTGCTTAAGTTTTTCGATGAAGTTCCCCCATCGTCATCACAGGATATGTTGAGCGCAAATAGGGCTAAAAGGAGACTTAAAATATATAGATTTTTCATTATGAGGTTTTTATGGATTAATTGTCCCAAAATATTTTATAGGCGGTTGCATCTTTTTGGGCAGGTGCGTTTTCATTGACGTTCAATTCGGATTGTGGCCAGAATAAGGAGGCCTGAAAGGGTCTTGTCAATGTGGTTTCACTATCGATCAAGGGCCAGTCGTCCCCATTGTCCAATTGGTATTCCGGGGAGGTGCCAAGTGGGTCTGCCAATATAGGAAACCCTGTTCTCCTGTAATCATTGTACTGATCAAATGGGTCGCCAAAAGTAGACACCCATTTTTGGGTCATGATAATCTCCATTTTCTTGGTTGCGGAAGCAGCATCGAATTCTGTCAGAATTCCTGTGATAAAATCATCTACGGCAGTGGACCCAATAAGTTTAGGTACTGTTTGCGTGGTTTCGGAATTTGCGACTACATCATCCACTTTCTTGAATGCCGCGGTCATAGCCTCTTCCAAAGTGGCTCTAGCATCACCTGGGATTACCTCGGCTTGTATTAATTCGGCCATGATAAACAAAGATTCGTGATAGGTCAGCAATCTATGGGGGGCAGCACCGGTCCCAGCGTCAACATCGGCATCACCACCTAAACCATCGTCATATCTTCCCCCGCAAGGGTATATTCCTGGGTAGGTAGATGATTTTCTACTGGAAAAGTCCCTGTTTGGACCCACACTTCCAAATCTAATGGAATGAAAACCAGTGCTTCTGTCCCAGTAATCGGCTTTTGGGTCACCTGTTTCAGGGTCTCCGGCATCGGGGGGTAATTGGCCAGGGGTTAGTTGATTGAAGAAATAATAAGGAAGCCTGGGGTCTTCAATGCCATTGTGTATGCTGGGGTTCCATCCTTTTAGGATTTCGTAGAACCATGGACTGGCATAGTGGGTGGTTTGTCCTGTTAAATAAGACGCCCTAAAAAGTGGGTTTCTTTCCTCTGCAGGTGATTGTGTGGTGGAATAAGGAAATTCAAAATCATCATTGCTGCTCTCCATGAAATTGTTGGCCGCTAGTAAGGTATTTAGTTTGCTTGCATCGAACATCGGGGATAACCGAATCTCATTATACAATTTTAATTTTAGGGTGTTAACGAATTTGTTCCACTGGGGGATACTTCCGTTATAAAATAAATCCTGTGTGTCGGGATTCGATCCTTGTCCACTATTGATATTGGCGAGACCTTCATCAATTAGTGAAAGGGCACTCGCATAAATGGAGTTTTGGTCATCGAATACTGGACTAACTGTTCCTGAGGCCAGTTTGGAAGCTTCAGAAAAGGGGGCATCGCCCCAAATATCGGCAATAATGGTTGCGGTGTATCCTTTGAGGACCTTGGCCATACCAACAATGATCATTTCGTTTTCAGTGGTACCTTGTTCAATGATGATATCTGCCTCGGTTATTATAGAGTACGCATCGTCCCATGAATTATGGATATTGGCATTGTCTGGCTTAGTGCCGTATTGATCCTGTTCCTCCCTGGATGTAAGTTGATGTACATAGGTAGAAAGCACCTCGGCCATATACAACCTAAATTCGGTAATGCTGTTGAAGTTTCTCTGTGTGTCCGTCAAAAGTTGGTCCAAGGGAGCAACCGTTGGATTGTTCGGATCTGTATTTACATCCAAATAGTCACTACAATTGCAGAGCAGTAAAGACGCCAATACTACGATGAGCAGGCTGGGGTTCTTCAGATTGATTTTAAATATATTTTTCATGCTTTTTTTATTAGAATTTTATATTTAGTTTAAATCCATATCTTTTTGAACTTGGTGCGGATTGGACTTCAATACCCTGTAGGTTGCCAGACCCATATGCATTTACATCAGGGTCAAAATTAGTGTACTTGGGTATGTTGGGGGCATAAAACCAAAGGTTGTTCCCTACCAATGAAAAAGTCATGGATCCAATAAAGGTGTTTTCTAAATACGCTTTTGGAATGTCATAGGTCAATGAAATTTCCCTTAACCTAAATACGGTGCCATCATAAATAGAGGCTTCATCAACGGAGTTGATTGCGAAAGTGTTACTATTGGTTGTAGGGGAGAAATACAGGTTGTTCATTGTTAATTGGGTAGTATTCGGAATTTTATTTCCCGACCCGTCAAGAATGGCTTCCCCTGTAGTGGGGTTTCCGTAAACTCCTGGAATGATAAAGGTGCCTTCCCGGTCCTCGGTGTCCTTAGTGACACCTCTTCCTAAAAGGGAACCGATTGTTGTAGAGGAAATGTCCCCTCCTTCTTTCCAGTCAAACTGAGCCTGTAGGCTTACTGTTTTGTACTTCAATGTGTTGGTGAAGCCTACTTTGAAATCAGGATTGGGGTCACCTATTACTTGATTTTCCAAAGCCTGAAGGATACCACCAGCCCCTTCTTCGATCAAATAATTCCCTTCATCATCCCTTGCGAAAGCGGAACCGTAAAATACACCAAAGGGTTGGCCTTCGTCAACAAAGGCAATCTCGTTTACGTTGATTGGAAATCGATCAAGGCCTTCAATCAATTTGTTTACCATGTTCTTGTTTTTGGTAAATGATGTGAAAGTCGACCATTTGAAGTTCTCGGTTCGAATGGGAATCAGTTTTAGACCAATTTCAATACCCGTATTTTCCATTTCACCGATATTCGTCAGAAGGGAGGAATAGCCTGAAGAGGTTGGAACATTTACTTCGGAAATAAGGTCTGTTGTGGTTTTCTTGTACCACGTAAAATCGACAATGGCTCTTTTCTTAAACAATTCCAAGTCAAAACCTACTTCGAATTCTTCAGTATTCTCTGGTTTTAAATCAGGGTTACCCAGTGTATACGGTACGTATACGGAGGGTTGTTCGGCATACACTGTTCCAACACTAAATATTTTGTTTATTTGGTAGGGGTCTGCGTCCCTGCTCACATTGGCCCAGCCACCTCTGATCTTACCGTAACTAAGAATGTCATTCTCTATTCCAAAAGCCTCTGTGAATATAAAGGAGGAAGAAACAGATGGGTATAGGAAGCTGTTGTTGGACTTAGGAAGTGTGGAAGACCAGTCGTTCCTTGCGGTAGTATTTAGGAAAAGATATTTTTTGTAGGATAATCCCAAATCACCAAATACACCCACAATTCTTTTTCTTTTGGTCAAATCGTAATCGGATACCACATTAGCTGTGTTATTGATGGTAAAGATATCATCTGCAATGAGGTTCGTTCCTGTGTATCCTACGCGATGGCTTGAAATTTGGTTTACGTTATTTCCTACCAAAAAGTTCATGTTCAGGTCTTCGGTCAAATCATAATTGAAGGTAACTACGAAGGTCGATTCAATTTCTTCACTGCCATAGTCGTCAGTTATGACCCTACCTGTACCTGAAGCGGCTCTAGAGCCTTTATCGGTTATTTCTATACGGGCTAAATCGTATTTGTTGATACCGAGTTGGTATCTGGCATTGATATGTTCGTTAAAGTCGTATGCGAAATTTATATTGGCAACGGTCCTGTTTACACTGGTCCTAATTTGGTTATGTTTCCAAGACCATAGGGGGTGGTCCCAACCATCATTCGGGGCTACCGGTGCTCCATTGGCATCTTCGTAAGGAAGGCTTAGGTCCCATGTTCTACCGAGTACCAGTGTTCTGGCGAAAGAGGAAGCGGCACCGGAGTATTGGTTTTCCCCAAGGAAAGGGCCTACCTGGTAGCTGTCTGAATAACTTATGTTGGCCCCCACCTGTAGGCCATTCTCCAATTTGAAATTACCCCCAGTGGAAATATTGGTCCTTTTATAGGAGTTATACGGAATATATCCCTGCTGGTCCAAATTGGAAAAAGTAAGGTTGAAATTGGAATTTTCGTTGGCAGAACTAATATTTATTGAATTATCTGCTACAAACCCGGTTTTAAATAGGTCCCTTACGTTATTTGGTTGTGCAATATAGGGCACGGTAGGTCCAAATTGATCGGGAAACGCCTTAAGTAAATTTGGCCATGTCGGTATGGTTTCCATGGAATCGAATCTTGCCCCCCAAGAACCATTCGCATTACTATAGTTGAAATTGGAACCGTTTCCATAGGTATTTTGGTAATCTGGAAGATTGGCAATTTGTTCGAAATATACACCAGTGTTCAGTGATACTTCCATTTTTTTATTTGACAATCCACCTGATTTTCCAGATTTGGTGGTAACGACAATGACACCGTTTACGGCCCTTGAACCGTAGAGTGCCGCGGCTACCGCTCCTTTTAGGACCTCTATATTGGCGATGTCATTGGGGTCTAAGGATGAAATACCGGTTTCATAACCGCCGCCGCCAGTGACTTGACTGGAAGTAGTTATTTGGTCGTTACTGTAGGGGGTTCCGTCAACAACAAAGAGAGGTTGGTTGCCTCCTTGGAACGAAGTAGTACCCCTTATGCTTATTTTGTTGGAGGCACCGGCAACACCAGTGGATACATTGACGTTAACCCCAGGCACTTTGCCGTTAAGTGATTTTATTAAATCCGGTTCAGAGTTTTTTGTGATGGCATCTGCTTCGACCGACTTCACCGAATAACCTAGTGATCTCGGGTTTCTTTTAATACCTAAAGCCGTTACGACAACTTCATCCAGTGCTTGTGCGTCTTCCTCCATTTGTATGTTGATTGTACTTGAGGTTCCAACTACTATAGAAGTGTTTTTAAAACCGAGGTAGGAGAATAAAACTGTCTGTCCTACATCAGCCTGTAGGGTGTAATTGCCGTCAAAGTCGGTTTGGGTACCTTGTGTGGTGTTTTGGATTAGAATGTTGACGCCTGGTAACGGAATACCGGATTGATCTGTTACAGTACCGGAAATCATTTTTTCTTGTGCAAATGATATGTGCACAATAAACGCTAATAAAAGCGTAAGGATTCCACTAAGATTTGTTTTCATTGCTCGGGTGATTATTTGATTTAGTAGGTGCAAAATTCACTATTTCATGTTGGCCATCCAATTAATGTTAAGGGTTTTTTAAGAAAATAGACTTAAAAAAATAACAAAAACCAATAAAAAAGTTATAAAAAGTTATAAAAAGTGTAGAAACATTACAAAATATGATAAACGTAATAAAAAGGTGAAAAAAATAAGAATATGGAAAATAAATTATTTCAAAAAGCTGTTCAAATAAGGATATGAAAATTTACAACGAGGAATAATCCAATAAATTAAGGAAAAACACAAATAAAACTTAAGGAAAAGGACTTGTTAATGAATATAATGTCCAATTAAGGCATGGTTATTGTTAAAATTTCGAATTTTTCTGATAAATCGTAAGGTGTCAATAATCGATTTCTTCTTTTAAGGTTCTTTTTGGGGATTTCCAACCAAGAAAGGTTATAATTTTGGGGGTCTCGAATACTAAGGAAATGGACTCTTTTTGGAATTTATAAGTGTTGTTTTTTTTGGTCTAGCATTATTGGTGTGCTGGGTTGTTTACAAAGGACTGTTTTTTGTTAGTTTGAATAATAACTGTTGGGTTTTGCAAGTAAGTTTAATTGGAATCTAGGTTGTTGTATTTTGTAGGAAAAAATTTCGATACAATGGTTTTTCGTTGGTTTAGGTTGTTTTCTGGCTGTTTTCAGCTCTTGGAAGTAAGGTATGGATTGGAATCTTTGGATTATACTTATAATTTCACGTGAAGGCCCCATAGGTGTGTTACGTTCACCAATCTCCCTTTGTTTGTCAAAGTGTATTTGCTGAAAGTTGTAAGAGGACTGTGTGTATGTCGGTTTGAGCAGTCGTTTAGGCTGGAATAGGATTCTCGAATTCTAGTTCAGGTGAATAAAGGAACATGGCTTCTTTTCCTTTAGAAGTACTTTTAAATTTATTATGGGACTGTTTGTCTTAATAAGTGTGTATAAAGCTTTCTAAAGATTAAGCTTTGTTTGCTGCCCTGGAAACTTTTTAGGGGTTTTTGTGTGTGAATGGCGGGAACGCTCGTCTTTTGTATAGGTCGTCCCTCTTGGGGCCTTGTAGGCGTTTTTTTAGTTGTTGTTTTGACATTGAAGGGAGCTTGGGGTTATTCTGTTTGTCGATAACGGAAAAAAAAGGATGTTAAATCAAATTTTTAATACAAAAACCTGTAATGGATTTTTGATTGATTTTATATGCCTTGTAAATGGTTTAAGTTTTGGGAAAGTATTATGGGTTATGGTTACTTTTTTTGGTGTACGATGTAAAACAGTATATGATTTGAGTTTCCTTAATCTGGTAGTAGGGTATAGAAAAAGGGGCATTAAATTTAATTAATGCCCCTTGGTCTTTATTAAGAATGTAAAATAAACTTAGTTCATTGTAAAAGTACCTCCTAAGGTCTCTGATGCTAAATAGGTAGGATAATATTGTTTTCCAAGACCAGCAGTATCACCAACATAATAAATATCGTAATCAATTATTAATGTTGGTTTGGCATCACAATTCGTCCACTTTCCAGTGCCGGCAATTTCGTAGTCATACGGAGCGCCATCATAGGTTGTGGTGTAGATGTATTGTCTCGGAATTGTTATGCCACCGTTTCCAGCAACTTCAGCAGAGATTGCTTCACTGGCAATTACGGGTTCACCCCAGAAGCCTTCGATGAATGAAACTCCCAGTCCGGAAATCATAAGGGTCTCCCCATCTGCAACAGCGGTAATGCCATCACCATAGCCGTTAAGGTCACTGGTGGCAGTGTAGGTGCCTTCCAAATCAGCAGCTCCGTTTTCCAAAGGACAAAAAGCTATTCGTGACAGGGTGTAATTCAATTGGGTCCCAGCAGTTGCCGTATTGGCGCCTGCGTCCACGTTCATAATCAAATCCAAAGGTTCACCAACCGGCATTAATTCCGTATTGGTGGTTAGTATAACAGACCCAGCTGCAGAACCCGCAGGAATGGTAATCGATGTAGCGGATAAATCATACATGCTTTCATCGATTGTTGACGCAGGGTCAAGGGTTACGTTAATAGTAATATCCTGAGCCTGTGGTAATCCCAATAAACCAACAATTACAGTGGTTTCTATGTCTACTAAATCCCCTGATTCAGAAACGCCTGATTCTAAACTTTTGGAAGCATCCTTAAATTGAACATAATAAGTGGCATCTGGATCTGGACTATTTGATAGCGCTTCGAAATTATCGGTATCCCAATCACATGATACGAGGAGAACCGCTGAAACTGCTACAAAAGCAAAACGTTTTATTATTTTTTTCATCATTTTTTTAGTTTTTAAAGATTATTGATCCCACCAAACTTTGGTTAATAGTGTAACAGAAGGTACATTTTGGGAGTTATAGTCCAATTCGGATTGTGGGTAAGGAAATCTTAACGGGATTTCGCTAAGAACTGCATCCGATGCCAAAGTTAGGGTTGGAAGACCTGTTCTTCTGTAATCTGCATAGGGTTGGTTGGTGGCAGCGCCATCAATATATTTCTGGATCATTAATTTTGCCAAGGTAACAGGATCGCCATTGATATTGGCATCCAACCAAGCTGTGTTGGCATCACCAGTCACTCGCAATACTGATGCGGCTACGGCTTCTTCATATGCTTCTTGGGCACCTGCTTGGCCAAGACCCAATCTAGCCTCTGCTTCGATGAATTTCAATTCGGAGAAGGTCATCAACTTGGTTGGGGCATCAGAGCCCGCAAGATTAGAACCTGGGTGGGAAGCCTTTGCGTTCTGTGCTCTAAGGGCGCTTCCTATATAATTGCCGTCATCGTCTTTTTCTGCATAAAAGGGTAATCTTGGATCGTCAGTAGCCAATAACAAGTCGATTAAATAGGCTCCCATTCTAATATCCGTCCTTTCATCCATAAATTGGTAGATAGGGTTTTTGTTTGCTTCTTCCCATGGAACCAACATATCATCATCATTGGAAGTGAATCCATTGGCAACAGCGGCCAAAGCAGCCGTATAGGCAGCGTTGCCATTTTTGGCAGATAATTGGATTGCGTGTCTGGCTTTGATGGAATTGGCTGCTTTTATCCATTTGTCAATATCACCGTCGTAAATCACATCTCCTTCAACATCGATGACGTTGGTGGCGTTATTTAAATTAACGATCGCTTGATTTAGAAGCGTATTGACCGTTCCGTATAGGGATTCCTGCGTGTCGTATACAGGGCTATAAATAAGTTCCCCTCCTTTAAAGGCTTCTGTATAGGGCATGTCCCCGAATAAATCGGTGCCAATACCTAAGGTAGTAGCCATAAGGACTTCAGCAACACCCTCAAAATGAGGAGACTCAACGCCTTCATCATTTGCTTTATCAATGATAATACCTAGATTCATCATCATTTCGGTATACATAGGTTCGAAACCGTTGCCAGTATCGGCAGCCGTTATTTGGTATCTTCCTTCGGTAAAGGACTGACGGTCAACCCCCTCGAAAATCTGCATCCAAATATTATTGGTTCTAACCGTGTTGTTCCCAACAAGGTTGAATCCCATGGATTGTTGAACTCCAGGAAGGATTAAGCTCATCGATACATCAGATGGTTTGTCCGGATCAATATTGATGTCGGAATCATTCCACTTCTCGCAAGATATGGTTAGGACAAATACTGACAGAATAAGTACCAGCCCTTTATAAGTTATATTTCTATTTTTTTTCATGATCTATTTTTTTTAGAATGTCAATTTAAGGCCTAAGGTATAGCTCCTGGTACCAGGACTATTGAAATAATCCATACCCTGGGCGTTGGTAGCTCCACCTAGATTGGTTTCTGGGTCGATACCGGAATAAGGGGTGTCTATCCAAAGGTTTCTACCTGAGAAATATATTTGTCCACCTTTAATGACGTCACCAATTTCGGGTAGGTTGTAAGCAAAGGTCAAATCCCTTAGTCGTACCCAATCTGCTGGCTCCATAGCCGCAATAGAGGGTCCACCGCCAAAGTTACTTCCCTGTCCTTGGAACCACTCTTGGTCTTGGACTACGGGCGTTACGTTGGCAACACCACTGGAAACCACCTCGCCATCAGCGCCTACGTGACCGTAAACTCCATCCATCACAACTAGATTTTCAGCAGGCGTTGTGTCAAAATTGATACTTCCATCGGTGTTATAATAAACTTCTCTTTTTTCGGTTCGCTTACTTACCCCGAATTTATTCATGGCAAAAGCAGTACCGTTGTACATTACCCCTCCTTTTTTAATGTCTATCAAGAAAGACAAGGATAGATTCTTATAGGAAATGGAGTTGGTGATGTTTGCTGTCCAGTCCGGGTTAAAGTTCCCGATTGGCACCAAACCTTGGGCGGTATTGTTCATGGGGTACCCATCCCTAAAGCTATCCGTGGGGTCATCATTAATCAAAACGTTTCCGTTGGCATCCCTATACCAATCTTCCCCAAAGATACTTCGGTATTCCTCGCCAACAACGGCACGTACTTGAGGTACAGTAAATCCTCCTAGGAAGACATTGTCAACACCATCCGCTAAAGCTGTAACGATATTGGTGAATTGAGTGTAGTTGGCAACAAGATCCCAAGTAAAATTCTCTGTTCTTATTGGAGTGGCATTCACGCTGATTTCAATACCCTTGGCTTCCATAGAGGCAGCATTCAAGAAAACTGAATTAAACCCTGATGTTGCAGCGATAGGTACTGGCATTAATAGGTCTGTATTGACGTTTTTGAAATATGTAAAATCAACTCCTAACCTACTTTTGAAAAAGCGAAGGTCAGCACCAACTTCCCAAGTATCCTGGGTCTCGTGCTTCAAATCGGCATTACCTAAATCGTCATCAACGAAAAAGGCGGTTTGACCTTGATATGGAAATCTGTATGAAATACCATTGTCATCACCGGTCCAACCATCACCGCCGTCAGCTGCCTCGTAGTAGTTACTCGTACTGTATGCAGGTGCGATGTTCGCGGTACGCGCGGCTGAAGCCCTTAATTTACCAAAACTAAAGAAGTCACTTTTTAAGTCTCCTATTTCACTAAAGACAAAACCTAAACTGGCCGAAGGGTAGAACGCTGATTTGTTCTGTTGTGGCATTGTCGTAGCCCAATCGTTCCTGCCGGTAAATCCTAAAAAGATCATATCGTCATACGAGAATTGTAAGTCTGCAAAAACTGCAGAAGTCCTGTAATTCGCTGTTGCGGTCGATGTGGTATTGGCACTGGAGTTGTTCAACTGATAAAAATCAGGAATTTCCAAACCTGTGGCATCACCGAATAGATACTTGTTGTAATCGGAAAAGAAGTTGTTACCGATGGTAGCACTCATGTTGAATTTATCCGAAATATCCTTTCTATAGGTTAATAAAATATCCGAGTTGAAGACGCTGTTGAAATCCATGTATTCACCAAGATATCCTCCGGTTTGAGCTCTAGAACCGATTTTGAACTTATCTGTATATTTGGTGTTGTACCAATCGATACCGGTATTATAAACCAAACTTAATTCATCGGTAAACTGAACGTTAAGGTTGATATTACCTGTAAAACGGTTTACATCTTCCTCATAGGCGATGTTGTTCGCTGTCCAGTATGGGTTGTCATACCCACCACCGTTTCTATAATTACGTTGTGTGCCATCAGCGAATTCATAGCCTGCACTATTGTCAAAACTAGCTGCTGTTCTTAAAAGTCCGAGCATAATACCGGATACGTTGGATCCTTTTTGGATTTGTACGGACCTGGAATTGGTATAGGCCATATTTGCTCCAAACGTGATCTTGTCAGAAATTTTGGTAGAACCGTTCAAGCGAACTGTCGTTCTTCCATAGGTGTTGTTTGGTATGATCCCTGTCTGCTCCAAATTGGACATTGAAAAGTAATAATCGCCCTGTTCCGTACCGTTACTGATGCTGAAGCGATTGTTCAATTGATATCCATTTTCGAAAAAATCATAGGGGTCATAGTATTGGGCAGGGGTGCCATTTCCTGTGCCCTTAGGTACTAAACTGCCGTTGGGATCCCATCGGTAGGAAGTGTCACCATCATATTCCAAACTGGAGATTTCAGGTCCCCAAGAATCTGCATTACCTCCTATCCATGCGCCATTCTGTCCTTGGGCATATTTCTTTTGCCTTGCAGGAAGATGGGATACTACATCAACACCAATCGAGGTATGGAATTCAATTCTTCTTTCAGTCAGGTTCTTACCTGATTTTGTAGTGATGATAATCGCTCCGTTGGCAGCACGTACCCCGTAAAGGGCTGTTGCAGCACCACCTTTCAATACGGAAAGGCTGGCGATATCATCAGGGTTGATGTCAATGGTACGATTGGAAGTATTCACTCCGCCGGTTCCACTGTCTCCACCACCTGTATCAATGGGCTGGCCATTGACAATAAATAAAGGTTGGTTGTTTCCTGTAATTGAAGACGACCCCCTAATGGTAATAAAGGTAGAAGCACCGGCTTCACCTGAGGCACTTACAATTTGGACACCTGATGTGGCGCCTGAAAGGGAGTTTACAAGGTCAGCATTAGGTTTTACGCTAATGGCCTCGGCCTCTACGGTCTGTACGTTATAACCTAGGCCTTTTTGACTTCTAGTTATACCTACCGCTGTTACTACTACTTCGTCAAGGGCTTGTGCGTCATCTTCCATTTGAACGTTGATGCTGTTCCCTGCACCCACTTTTTTGCGCGTTTCCTTTTGACCAATATAGGTAAACAATAGTGTTTGACCTTCTGATGCCTTAATAGTATAATTACCATCAAAATCGGTCTGGGTACCATTGGTTGTACCTACCACAACGATATTTACTCCCGGTAGTGGCAGGCCACTTTGGTCTGAGACCATACCGGAAATCGTTTTCTCCTGTGCAAACGATATGTGCACAACAAACGCCAATAGCAGCGTTAAGATTCCACTCAAATTTGTTTTCATTTTTATAATATTTGAATTAGTTGAGGGCTAAAATCTTAATATTAAGTTAATAAAGCAAGTTTATTTTAATAATATTTTAAGATCTGTTGCAAATAATGCAACTTTCCTAATTGTTTTTGTTATAAAATATGGATAGTTCAAGGAAACTCAATCATAATGAAAATATGATAATATTATTAATTTTTTGAAATTGAAAATTCAAAAAAATGGGTTTTGGGATGCATTTTTGTTAGGCGTTAATCCTTATATATAAGGTGGGGATTTTGAAGATTTGAAGTGGGGGTGTGTTGAGGAAAAATATTCTTGTTTTTTTGCATGCATTCAAAAAAACTTTAAAATTAATCTATATGTATTTGAATTATAATGAAATATTGCTACATTTGCCAGCCCTTAAACGAAGGGTAAAATATTTATACATTTATATATAGTATGCCAACAATTTCACAATTAGTACGAAAAGGAAGGGCCACGATTACCAAGAAGAGTAAATCGGCTGCTTTGGATTCGTGTCCTCAAAGGAGAGGTGTATGTACAAGGGTATATACAACAACTCCTAAGAAACCAAACTCTGCCATGAGAAAAGTGGCTAGGGTAAGGTTAACCAATGGAAAGGAAGTTAACGCTTATATTCCAGGTGAAGGACACAACTTGCAAGAGCACTCGATAGTATTGGTAAGGGGCGGAAGAGTAAAAGATTTGCCAGGTGTTAGGTATCATATTGTCAGAGGTGCTCTGGATACTGCCGGTGTTGCTGGTAGGACCCAACGTAGGTCTAAGTATGGAGCAAAAAGACCTAAGAAGTAATCAAAACTTTTTTTAAAAGACAGCAATGAGAAAAAGACAGGCAAAGAAAAGACCAATTTTACCCGATCCAAGGTTTAACGACCAGTTGGTGACACGTTTTGTGAATATGATGATGTGGGATGGTAAGAAATCAGTGGCGTTTAACGTGTTTTATGATGCTATAGATATAGTTGAGGAAAAGAATACTGATGAAGAAAAGACAGCGTTGGAGTTGTGGAAAGATGCACTTTCCAATGTGATGCCCCATGTTGAAGTAAGAAGTAGGAGAGTTGGTGGTGCTACCTTCCAGATACCTATGCAGATCAGACCCGACAGAAAAATATCCACAGCTATGAAATGGCTGATCAGTTTTGCGCGTAAGCGTAATGAAAAGGGTATGGCTCTAAAGTTGGCGGCTGAGATTTTGGCAGCTTCAAAAGAAGAAGGCGCAGCGGTTAAGAAAAGGGTTGATACCCATAAAATGGCCGAAGCGAACAAAGCATTCTCTCACTTTAGATTTTAATCAGGAATGGCAAGAGATTTAAGATATACAAGAAATATAGGTATTGCGGCGCATATTGATGCGGGTAAGACCACGACTACAGAGCGTATATTATTTTATACGGGTGTTAGTCATAAAATAGGTGAGGTGCACGATGGTGCGGCTACCATGGATTGGATGGAGCAGGAGCAAGAGCGTGGTATTACCATTACCTCTGCGGCTACAACCTGTGAATGGAACTTTCCCATGAAAAACGGAAAGGTTACCGATGAGACCAAACCTTTTCACTTTAACATTATAGATACTCCCGGACACGTTGATTTTACCGTTGAGGTAAACCGTTCGTTAAGGGTTTTGGATGGTCTGGTTTTTCTTTTTAGTGCTGTGGATGGTGTTGAGCCACAATCAGAGACTAACTGGAGATTGGCTGATAATTATAAAGTGCCTCGTATCGGTTTTGTGAACAAAATGGATCGCCAAGGCTCTAACTTCCTTATGGTTTGTAAGCAAGTAAAAGAGATGTTGGGTTCCAATGCGGTTCCTATCGTATTGCCAATTGGTGATGAAGCGGATTTTAGGGGTGTTGTTGACTTGGCCAAGAATAGGGCTATAGTTTGGCATGAGGATAATTTCGGTTCTACTTTTGATGTCGTGGATATTCCTGAGGAAATGAAGGAAGAGGTTCATGAGTATCGGGCAGCCCTTATTGAGGCTGTTGCGGAGTACGATGAAAATTTGATGGAGAAATTTTTCGAGGATGAGGATTCGATTACAGAGGACGAGGTGCATGCTGCGCTAAGGGCTGCTGTAATGGATAGGGCCATCATTCCTATGATCTGTGGTTCTTCATTCAAGAATAAAGGTGTTCAGTTTTTATTGGATGCCGTATGTAGGTATTTGCCATCCCCTATGGATAAGGAGGCTATCATAGGTGTAAATCCTGATACCGGTGAAGAGGAAACTCGTAAGCCAGATGTTAAGGAGCCGTTTGCTGCCTTGGCATTTAAGATTGCTACGGATCCTTTTGTGGGTCGTTTGGCTTTCTTTAGAACGTATTCAGGTCGTTTGGATGCCGGTTCTTATATCTTGAACAACCGTTCAGGTAAGAAAGAACGTATTTCACGTATTTATCAAATGCATTCCAATAAACAGAATGCTATCGATTATATTGAAGCAGGTGATATAGGTGCCGCTGTTGGTTTTAAGGATATTAAGACCGGTGATACCATGTCGGCTGAAAAGCATCCGATAGTCTTGGAGAGTATGGACTTTCCTGATCCGGTTATTGGTATTGCTGTTGAGCCTAAGACGAAGGTTGATGTGGATAAATTAGGTATGGCTTTGGCTAAATTGGCTGAGGAAGATCCAACATTCCAGGTTAAAACAGATGAGTCTTCAGGTCAAACAATCATATCCGGTATGGGTGAGCTTCACTTGGATATTATTGTAGATCGATTAAGACGCGAATTCAAAGTGGAGGTAAACCAAGGTGAGCCTCAGGTTGAATATAAAGAAGCTTTAACGAAAACCGCTGCACATAGGGAGACTTATAAGAAGCAATCAGGTGGTCGTGGTAAGTTCGGTGATATTGTTTTCGAAATGGGTCCAGCGGATGATGATTTCGAAGGTACAGGTTTACAGTTTGTAGATAAAATCAAAGGGGGTCGAATTCCAAAGGAATTTATTCCTTCTGTAGAAAAAGGTTTCCAAGCTGCCATGAAGAATGGACCACTTGCCGGTTATGAAATGGATACAATGAAGGTTGTTCTTACGGATGGTTCTTTCCACCCTGTGGATTCTGATGCATTGTCTTTTGAATTAGCTGCCAAAATGGGTTACAAATCCGCAGGAAAAGCTGCAGGTGCTGTAATCATGGAGCCTATAATGAAATTGGAGGTATTGACTCCAGAAGAAAACATGGGTGATATTGTTGGGGATCTTAACCGTAGAAGGGGTACGATTTCCGATATGGGAGATAGGGCAGGTTCTAAAGTTGTAAAAGGTACGGTTCCTCTTTCGGAAATGTTTGGATATGTTACTTCATTAAGAACACTTTCGTCAGGTAGGGCAACCTCTACTATGGAATTCTCACATTACGCTGAGACACCATCGAATATCGCAGAAGAAGTAATTAAAGCAGCAAGAGGGATAACCGCTTAATTTTTAGAAGATGAGTCAAAAAATTAGAATAAAATTAAAATCTTACGATCATAACTTGGTGGATAAGTCTGCTGAGAAAATCGTTAAAACGGTAAAGACTACAGGTGCGGTGGTTACAGGACCTATTCCTTTGCCAACACATAAAAAGATATTTACTGTGTTGCGTTCTCCACACGTAAATAAGAAATCAAGGGAGCAATTTCAATTGAGTTCTTATAAGCGATTGTTGGATATATACAGTTCTTCATCAAAAACCATCGATGCCCTTATGAAGTTAGAGCTTCCTAGTGGTGTGGAGGTCGAGATCAAGGTCTAAGTAAATGTTCCGCTTCAGATAGAAGTGGGGCTAACATGTCCCAAGCTGCGTGCGAGGGAAAAACGGTAACAAAGATAAATTCAGGGCTGAATTATTTTTGGCCCTGTTTTTTTGAAAATAATCAATAGTAATTAATAAATAGTAATAATATGTCTGGGTTAATAGGAAGAAAAGTAGGTATGACCAGCATCTTTGACGAGAATGGGAAGAATGTTCCCTGTACGGTCATAGAAGCAGGACCATGCGTAGTTACCCAAGTCAGAACCGAAGAGGTTGATGGGTATAACGCCCTTCAACTTGGTTTCGATGACAAGGCAGAAAAACGTGCTAATAAGGCCGAAGTCGGTCACTTTAAAAAAGCAGGTGCTTCTCCCAAGAAAAAAGTCGTTGAGTTCCAAGGTTTTGCAGATGGGTACAAATTGGGAGACACAGTAGGAGTTGATGTGTTTTTGGAAGGTGAATTTGTTGACGTAATTGGAACGTCAAAAGGTAAAGGTTTTCAAGGTGTTGTGAAAAGACACGGTTTTGCTGGTGTAGGCCAAGCGACCCACGGTCAGCACAACAGGCTTAGAGCTCCAGGTTCCATTGGTGCCGCTTCATATCCTGCGAGAGTGTTCAAGGGAATGAAAATGGCCGGTAGAATGGGTGGTGATAAGGTAACAGTTCAAAACCTTAAAGTTTTAAAAATAGTTCCAGAGAAAAATCTTTTAGTGGTAAAAGGTTGTGTTCCTGGTCATAAGAACGCTTATGTAACCATTAAAAGGTGGCAGTAATGAAAGTAGCAGTTTTAGATATTAAAGGAAAAGAAACAGGAAGAAAGGTAGACCTTTTGGATAATGTTTTCGCTATAGAACCGAACAATCACGCGATTTACCTTGATGTGAAGCAGTATTTGGCTCATCAGAGACAAGGAACGCACAAGGCTAAGGAACGTGGTGAGATTTCTGGTAGTACACGTAAGATCAAAAAGCAAAAGGGTACGGGTACAGCAAGGGCAGGTAGTATTAAATCGCCTATTTTTAGGGGTGGTGGTCGAATTTTTGGCCCAAGACCTAAGGATTATACCCAGAAATTGAATAAGAACGTTAAGCGTTTGGCCAGAAAATCCGCTTTAAGTCTTAAGGCAAAAGAGCAATCTATCATGGTTGTTGAGGATTTTGATTTTGACGCTCCCAAAACCAAGGATTTTGTTCAGATTTTGAAGTCTTTAGGGCTTCAAGACAAAAAATCTTTATTTGTGTTGGGTGATTCAAATAATGGTGTATATTTGTCTTCGCGTAATTTGGCAGATTCTGAAGTTATAACTAACACAGAATTAAGCACTTACAAGATATTAAACGCAAATAATATAGTATTGTTGGAAGGTTCTTTGGAAGGAATTGAAACGAACTTAAATAAATAGGAAACCATGAGTGTGTTGATAAAGCCAATTATAACGGAAAAAATGACTGCGGATAGCGAGTTGCATAATCGTTATGGTTTCGTTGTGGATCCTAAGGCGAACAAAATTCAAATCAAGGATGCTGTAGAGGCAACTTACGGTGTTTCTGTGAAAAAGGTAAGAACCATGAATTATGGTCCTAGCAGAAAGACAAGATATACCAAAACCGGTATTCAGCATGGTAAGACGAATGCTATTAAAAAAGCGATCGTTGATGTTGTAGAAGGTGATATAATTGATTTTTACAGTAATCTATAAAGACAAAAAATGTCAGTTAGAAAATTAAAACCAATCACTCCAGGACAGCGTTTTAGAGTAGTAAATGGGTTTGACGCCATTACTACTGATAAGCCGGAGAAGAGCTTACTCGCTCCGTTAAAAAAGTCCGGAGGTAGAAACAGTCAAGGAAAGATGACCATACGCCATAGAGGTGGGGGTCACAAGAGAAGGTATCGTGTCATTGATTTCAAGAGAGACAAACAAGGTGTTGTTTCAACTGTAAAATCAATTCAGTATGATCCGAACAGAACTGCTTTTATAGCGTTGTTGGAGTATGTTGATGGAGAGAAGCGTTATGTAATCGCACAAAATGGTTTGGAAGTTGGTCAGACAGTATCGTCTGGTGAGACTGCTGTTCCAGAGATTGGAAATGCTTTGCCTTTGAAAAGTATTCCTTTGGGTACGATTATCTCTTGTATAGAGTTAAGGCCTGGACAAGGAGCTGTTATGGCACGTAGTGCCGGTACATTTGCCCAGTTGATGGCGAAAGAAGGTAAGTTTGTTACCGTAAAATTACCATCAGGGGAGACAAGACTTATTTTGTCTGAATGCTTGGCCACTATTGGGGCTGTATCCAATTCGGATCACCAATTGTTGGTTTCCGGTAAGGCTGGTAGAAGTAGATGGTTGGGAAGAAGACCAAGAACACGACCTGTAGCGATGAACCCTGTGGATCACCCAATGGGTGGTGGTGAAGGTAGGGCTTCCGGTGGTCATCCAAGATCTAAAAACGGAATTCCTGCAAAAGGATTTAGAACTCGTTCTAAAACCAAGAGCACGAATAGATATATATTAGAACGTAGAAAGAAATAAAAAGAAAAAGAAATGGCACGTTCATTAAAAAAAGGACCTTACGTTCATTATAGCTTGGAAAAGAAAATCCAACAAACTGTAACCTCCGGTAAGAAAAGCGTCATAAAGACGTGGTCAAGGGCTTCAATGATTACTCCTGATTTTGTAGGATTGACAGTTGCGGTTCATAATGGTAGACAATTTGTTCCGGTATATGTTACTGAGAATATGGTAGGTCACAAATTAGGCGAATTTTCTCCAACACGATCTTTTAGAGGTCATGCAGGGGCTAAGAATAAAGGTAAAAAGTAAGCTATGGGAGTTCGAAAAAGACAAATGGCCGAAAGAATCAAGGCTGAAAAAAAACAATTGGCTTTCGCTAAATTGAATAACTGCCCGACATCGCCAAGAAAGATGAGGTTGGTAGCTGATTTGATCAGGGGTGTTGAAGTTGAGAAAGCTTTGGCTATCTTAAAGTTCAATTCGAAGGAAGCTTCTCGGAAATTGGAGAAATTGCTTTTATCAGCTTTGGCAAACTGGCAAGCTAAGAATGAAGATGCCAATATGGAAGAAGCTGAACTTATCGTAAAAGAGATAAGGGTAGATAGTGGAACCATGTTGAAAAGATTGCGTCCGGCACCACAAGGTAGAGCGCATAGAATAAGAAAACGTTCAAACCATGTAACATTGGTATTGGGATCTAATAATAATACAGCAAGCTAGAATGGGACAGAAAACAAATCCGATAGGAAATCGTCTTGGAATTATCAGAGGATGGGAATCTAACTGGTACGGTGGAAATGATTATGGTGATAAGCTGGCTGAGGACGATAAAATAAGAAAGTATATTCACGCACGTCTTTCTAAAGCAAGTGTCTCTAGGATAATTATCGAACGTACGTTGAAGTTGATAACTGTTACGGTTACAACGGCTAGACCAGGTATCATTATTGGTAAAGGAGGTCAAGAGGTCGACAAGTTGAAAGAAGAGCTCAAGAAGATTACCGATAAAGAAGTTCAGATCAATATTTTTGAGATCAAAAGACCAGAGGTCGATGCGAATTTGGTTGCCGCGAGTATAGCGAGACAGATTGAAAGTAGAATTTCCTTTAGAAGGGCTATTAAAATGTCCATCGCTGCTGCAATGCGAATGAATGCAGAAGGAATAAAGGTTCAGATTTCAGGACGTTTGAATGGTGCTGAAATGGCTAGATCCGAGTCATATAAAGATGGTCGTATCCCATTGTCCACTTTCAGGGCTGACATAGATTATGCTTTGCATGAAGCACACACCACCTATGGAAGATTAGGTATTAAAGTGTGGATCATGAAAGGTGAGGTTTATGGTAAGAGAGAACTTTCCCCATTGGTTGGAATGCAAAAAGGCCAAGGTGGAAAAGGTGGGAAGCAAGACGGTCAGAGAAAGCAACGTCGTAGAAAGTAATTTTTTAAAGAAGTAAAGAAATGTTACAACCGAAAAGAACCAAGTTTCGTAAAATGCAGAAAGGCCGTATGAAGGGTAACTCCGGAAGGGGTCATCAGCTTTCGAATGGTATGTTTGGCATTAAATCCTTGGATTCATCATTTTTGACTTCCCGTCAAATTGAGGCAGCCCGTATTGCGGCAACGAGATTTATGAAGAGGGAAGGACAATTGTGGATTAAAATATTCCCAGATAAGCCAATTACCAAAAAACCATTGGAAGTACGTATGGGTAAAGGTAAGGGTGCTCCTGAATATTTTGTTGCCGTGGTAAAACCAGGTAGGATTATGTTCGAAATTGGTGGGGTTAGCCAGGAAATTGCGAAGGAAGCCTTGCGTTTGGCGGCACAGAAGTTGCCTGTAAAGACAAAGTTTGTCATTGCAAGGGATTATACAGATGAGAATTAATCGTAAGGAATCATGAAAAATTTAGAAATTAAAAAGTTATCTGTCGAGGAACTTACGGGAAAGCTTGCTGAGTATAAGAAGCAATATGCTGATTTAAAAATGGCACATTTTGTTACTCCGTTGGAGAATCCGCTTCAGATAAAGAAAGTAAGAAGAACGGTTGCAAGATTGGCTACTGAAATAACTAATAGGGAAAACCAATAA
The DNA here is from genome assembly GCF_014596745.1 of Maribacter aquimaris. GTDB lineage: Bacteria > Bacteroidota > Bacteroidia > Flavobacteriales > Flavobacteriaceae > Maribacter_A > Maribacter_A aquimaris. The sequence goes on along the minus strand of NZ_JABTCF010000005.1, from coordinate 212,226 downwards.
TTGGTTCTGCTTTATGGAAAAAAGAAACTTAAGAAAAGAGAGAGTAGGGGTTGTTACTAGTGACAAAATGGAGAAATCCATTGTTGTGGCAGAAGTAAAAAGAGTAAAACACCCGATGTACGGTAAGTTCGTTTTGAAAACAAAGAAATATGTTGCTCACGACGAAAAGAACGATTGTAATATCGGTGATACCGTGAAAATTATGGAGACCCGTCCCATGAGTAAGACCAAATGTTGGAGGTTAGTAGAAATCCTAGAAAGAGCTAAATAATATGTTACAGCAAGAATCAAGACTAAAAGTAGCAGACAATACCGGAGCAAAAGAGGTTTTGACCATTAGAGTTCTCGGTGGTACAAAAAGACGCTATGCTTCTATTGGGGACAAAATAGTTGTTTCCGTTAAAGAGGCTACGCCAAATGGGGGTATCAAAAAAGGAGCAGTTTCTACCGCAGTTGTGGTACGAACAAAAAAAGAAGTTAGAAGACCGGATGGTTCATATATTCGTTTTGATGACAATGCTTGCGTATTATTGAATCCTACCGGTGAAATGAGAGGTACCCGTGTTTTTGGACCAGTGGCCAGAGAGTTGCGCGATAAGCAATTCATGAAGATTGTATCATTGGCCCCAGAGGTGCTTTAATATTTAATACTACAATGAAAAAGTTAAAGATAAGAACAGGAGATACCGTAAGAATCATTGCCGGAGACCATAAAGGTACCGAAGGTAAAGTGACAAAGGTGTTTATCGAAAAGAACAAGGCTATCGTAGAAGGAGCCAATATGGTTTCCAAACATGAGAAACCAAGTGCTAACAACCCTCAAGGTGGTATTGTTAAGAAAGAAGCTCCTATACATGTTTCCAATTTGTCGTTGATTGATCCAAAATCAAGCGAAGCTACTAGAGTAGGTTTGGAAGTTAGGGATGGTAAGAAGATCAGGTTTGCTAAGAAATCCAATGAAGTAATTTAGTTATGGCTTACGTTGCAAGATTAAAGAAAGAATATAGAGAGCGTATCGTAGATGCGCTTAAAGAGGAATTTGGTTACAAAAATGTAATGCAAGTACCTAAATTAGAGAAAATCGTGGTTAGTAGAGGTGTTGGTGCTGCCGTGGCCGATAAGAAGTTGATTGATCACGCAGTTGATGAATTAACTATGATAACAGGTCAAAAAGCAGTTTCAACCATGTCTAAAAAGGATGTCGCTGCATTCAAATTACGTAAAGGGATGCCAATAGGTGCCAAAGTAACTTTACGTGGTGAGAGAATGTACGAATTTTTAGATCGCCTTGTGACTTCTGCTTTGCCTAGGGTTCGGGATTTTCAAGGAATTCGAGCAACGGGCTTTGATGGTCGTGGTAATTATAGTTTGGGTGTAACCGAACAAATAATTTTCCCTGAGATAAATATTGACAAGATCAATAGAATCAATGGGATGGATATTACCTTTGTGACTTCCGCGCCAACAGACAAAGAAGCAAAATCATTATTAACAGAATTAGGATTACCTTTTAAAAAGAATTAGTATGGCTAAAGAATCAATGAAGGCCCGTGAAAGAAAAAGGGCAAGAACAGTTGCTAAATATGCTGAAAAGCGTAAAGCCTTAAAAGAGGCAGGTGACTATGAAGCACTTCAAAAATTGCCAAAAAACGCTTCTCCTGTTCGTATGCACAATCGTTGTAAGCTTACGGGAAGACCTAAAGGGTACATGAGGACTTTTGGTGTTTCAAGGGTAACGTTCAGGGAAATGGCCAATCAAGGCTTGATTCCCGGAGTTAAAAAAGCCAGCTGGTAATTAAAAATAAATAAACTGGTTTCAGGTTTAGCGATATTGCTAAAAACCGTCACCGAATTTAATAAAAATGGTAACAGATACTATAGCAGATTATTTAACACGAGTTAGAAATGCCAGTTCAGCCGGACATCGGGTGGTTGAAATTCCTGCTTCCAATGTTAAGAAAGAGATAACTAAGATATTGTTCGATCAAGGATATATCCTGAGTTACAAATTTGAAGATGACAAAGTTCAGGGGTCAATTAAGATTGCTTTGAAATATGACAAAGAAACCAAGGAACCTGTAATTAAGAAAATACAACGTATTAGTAAGCCAGGTCTACGTAAATATGCCAATTCCGGTGATATGCCCAGGGTATTGAACGGTTTGGGAATTGCAATTGTCTCTACTTCCCATGGGGTAATGACCAGTAAGCAGGCCAAGAAGGAAAACGTAGGTGGCGAGGTTTTATGCTATGTGTATTAATACTATATAAAGAGTAAAAAAATGTCAAGAATAGGTAATAATCCGATAGCAATTCCAGAAGGAGTGACTATAGATGTAAAAGAGAATGTGGTTACTGTAAAAGGTAAACTGGGTGAGTTGACTCAAGAGTTTTCTGGTGTGGCTATAAAGATTGAAGACGGACAAGCTTGGGTTACAAGACCATCGGATTCGATAGAGTCCAAATCAAAACACGGTCTTTACAGATCACTTGTTTTAAATATGGTCGAAGGAGTTTCCAAAGGTTGGACCAAGGAGCTTGAATTGGTAGGTGTTGGTTATAGGGCCAGCCATCAAGGACAGAAATTGGATTTGGCGCTTGGTTTTTCACACAATATAGTTTTGGACATCGCTCCGGAAGTGAAAATTGAAACTAGTTCAGAAAAAGGAAAGAACCCAATCATAAAGCTTACCTCTTTTGACAAACAATTGGTAGGGCAGGTAGCGGCAAAGATTCGTTCTTTCCGTAAACCAGAACCTTACAAAGGAAAAGGAATCAAGTTCGTAGGAGAACAATTAAGAAGAAAAGCAGGTAAATCAGCTTAATAATAAGTATCATGGGATTATCAAAGACTCAGAGAAAATTTAGAATTAGAAGGAGAATTAGAAAGGTCTCTTTCGGAACCGCTGAAAGGCCAAGATTGGCTGTGTTTAGAAGTAATACAGGAATCTATGTCCAAGTAATCGATGATAATAGTGGAAACACCTTGATTGCTGCTTCTTCTAGGGATAAGGACTTGGCATCGGCTAAAGGAAGTAAATCTGAAATTGCTAAACTAGTGGGTAAGGCCATAGCTGAAAAATGTCAGAAAGCAGGTATAGAAAGGGTAGCCTTCGATAGAGGTGGAAATTTATATCACGGAAGGGTTAAAGCACTTGCAGAGGCGGCAAGGGAAGCAGGACTAAAATTTTAATATAGAGTATGTACCAGAAATACAAAAACGTAGAAACTGTTAAACCAGGAGGTTTAGAGCTTAAAGATAGGTTGGTTGGTGTGCAAAGGGTGACCAAAGTAACCAAGGGTGGTAGGGCATTTGGCTTTTCTGCTATCGTAGTGGTAGGTGATGAGGCAGGAGTCGTAGGTCATGGTTTGGGTAAGTCCAAGGAAGTAGCCACTGCCATTGCCAAAGCTATCGAAGATGCGAAAAAGAACCTTATTAGGATTCCTTTGGACAAGCATACCTTACCACATGAACAAAAAGGAAAATTTGGTGGGGCCAGAGTTTATATCCAGCCTGCATCCCATGGTACAGGAGTAATTGCTGGTGGTGCTGTGAGAGCGGTATTGGAAGCAGTAGGTGTACATGATGTATTGTCCAAATCCCAAGGTTCATCCAACCCACATAATGTTGTTAAGGCTACATTTGATGCACTATTGCAATTGCGAGGTGCCAGTACGGTAGCCAAACAAAGAGGGGTTTCATTGGATAAGGTTTTTAAAGGATAAAAAGAGGTTTCGGTATAGGTAAAACGATTTGGATTTCCCATTCGTGTCTACTGAATATCAACTTCGAAATACTAAGAGAAATGGCAAAGATTAAAGTAAAACAGTTAAAAAGTAGTATTAAGCGTCCACAAAACCAAAAGAGGACTTTGGAGGCTTTAGGACTGCGTAAGATTGGTCAAGTAGTAGAACACGATGCCACGCCAAATATTATTGGCATGATAGATAAAGTTAAACACTTAGTTTCCACAGAGGAGGCTTAATATACATATAGTGTAATGAATTTAAGTAATCTAAAACCAGCTGAAGGTGCCGTCAATAGGGATGGCAAAAGGGTAGGAAGAGGTCAAGGCTCCGGTAAGGGAGGAACTGCAACTCGAGGACATAAAGGAGCTAAGTCTAGGTCTGGATATTCCAAGAAGATCGGTTTTGAAGGAGGGCAGATGCCATTGCAAAGGCGTGTACCCAAGTTCGGTTTCACCAACATCAACAGAAAGGAATATAAAGGCATCAATCTTGATAAACTTCAAGAACTGGTTGACAACAAAGCAATCAAGGATGTTGTTACTTTTGATAACCTTGTCGAGTTGGGCTTGGTAAGAAAGAACGATTTAGTGAAAATTTTAGGAGGAGGGGAATTGAAGGCTTCCTTAAAAGTATCAGTGCATAAGTTTACAGCTACTGCAAAAGCAGCTATTGAGGCAGCTGGCGGTGAAGCAATAGATTTATAAGGCAGACAATACATTACTATGAAGAAATTTTTCGAGACACTATCCAATATTTGGAAGATTGAGGAGCTAAGGAATAGAATAACCATTACCTTGGGTCTTCTTTTGGTATACCGCTTTGGTTGTCAAATCGTTCTTCCTGGTATCGATACGGCACAATTGGCCGAATTGACCTCTAGTACCGACAGTGGTATATTGGGTATTCTAAATGCCTTTACGGGTGGTGCTTTTGCGAATGCCTCCGTTTTTGCATTGGGGATTATGCCATATATCTCTGCATCGATTGTTGTACAGTTGATGGGTATTGCCATTCCGTATCTACAGAAGTTACAGAAAGAAGGAGAGAGTGGTAGAAAAACGATCAATCAAATTACCCGATGGTTGACCATCGGTATCTGTATTGTTCAAGCACCGGCTTATTTATATAGCCTTGGTGCATTGGGTGTTCCGGATAGTGCATTTGTTTTGGGTAAAGGATTGGATTTTATCATCCCTTCGGTAATCATATTGGTAACAGGTTGTGTCTTTGCGATGTGGCTGGGAGAGAAAATTACCGATAAAGGTATTGGTAATGGTATCTCTTTATTGATTATGGTGGGTATTATTGCAAGACTTCCACAATCCTTCGCACAGGAATTTATTTCTAGGACTGCCAATAATAACGGTGGACTAATGTTCATTCTTATTGAAGTGATTCTTTGGTTCCTTGTAATTTTAGCTAGTATATTATTGGTAATGGCAACAAGACAGATACCAGTACAGTATGCTAGGAGAACTGCTTCTGGTGGTTATGAGAAGAATGTAATGGGGTCTAGACAATACATTCCATTGAAATTAAATGCATCAGGGGTAATGCCTATCATTTTTGCGCAGGCAATAATGTTCGCACCCGGATTAATAGGAAGAACGTTCAATAATACGGCAATAGGACAATGGATGGAAGTGCAATTCCAGGATATATTTGGATTGGCTTACAACATATTGTTCGCATTGTTAATCATCATATTCACCTATTTCTATACGGCTATTACTGTGCCTACGAATAAAATGGCGGATGACTTGAAAAGAAGTGGCGGATTTATCCCTGGTATAAGACCAGGTAAGGAAACCGGTGATTTTCTTGATAAGATCATGTCATTGATCACATTACCAGGGTCGGTCTTTTTGGCCTTATTGGCAGTGTTGCCAGCTATTGTTGTTAAGGTTCTGGATGTACAATCCGGTTGGGCCATGTTCTATGGAGGTACTTCCTTATTGATTATGGTGGGTGTGGCTATTGACACGGTACAGCAGGTAAACGCTTATTTGTTGAACAGACATTATGATGGTTTAATGAAATCTGGTAAAAACAGAAAAGTAGCATAGGTTATGGCTAAACAAGCAGCAATAGAACAAGATGGGTCTATTATAGAGGCGCTATCAAATGCAATGTTTCGGGTAGAATTGGAGAATGGCCATGTGGTCACTGCGCATATCTCAGGTAAAATGAGGATGCATTATATAAAATTGCTCCCTGGGGATAAGGTTAAGTTGGAAATGAGTCCATACGACCTTACCAAAGCAAGAATTACATATAGATATTAAGACAGTAAAATGAAAGTTAGAGCTTCAGTAAAGAAAAGAAGTGCCGATTGCAAAATAGTACGCAGAAAAGGCAGGTTGTACGTAATCAACAAAAAGAATCCTAGATTTAAACAAAGACAAGGATAATTATGGCAAGAATTGCAGGTATAGATATACCAAAACAGAAAAGAGGGGTCATAGCCCTTACCTATATTTTTGGTATCGGTAGAAGTAGAGCTAAAGAGATTTTAGAAAAGGCCCAGGTTAGTGAAGATACGAAGGTGTCTGACTGGAACGATGATGAGATCGGTCGTATTCGTGAGGCGGTAGCCTCGTTCACCATTGAAGGTGAATTACGATCAGAAACCCAATTGAACATTAAGCGATTAATGGATATTGGTTGTTATAGGGGTATTCGTCATAGAGCCGGTCTACCATTGAGAGGGCAAAGGACTAAGAACAACTCCAGAACCCGAAAAGGAAAAAGAAAAACAGTCGCCAACAAGAAAAAGGCAACTAAATAATAAGTAGCATATTATGGCAAAGACAAATGCAAAATCGGCTAAAAAACGTAAAGTTATAGTAGATGCTGTTGGAGAAGCTCACGTTACGGCATCTTTCAATAATATCATTATATCGTTGACCAATAAAAAAGGAGATGTTATTTCTTGGTCATCAGCCGGAAAACAAGGATTCAGAGGGTCTAAAAAGAACACTCCCTATGCTGCTCAGGTAGCTGCTGAGGATTGTGCTAAAGTGGCCCATGAAGCAGGTCTTAGAAAAGTAAAGGTTTACGTTAAGGGACCGGGAAATGGTAGGGAATCCGCAATTCGTTCTATACATAATTCCGGAATAGAGGTGACAGAGATCATCGATGTTACCCCAATGCCACATAACGGCTGTAGACCACCAAAAAGAAGAAGAGTTTAATTAAAATTAATTCATAGGAAGTGTAGTTACGATTATCGAAGGATTAAGCCTTAATTCATAATCACATTTCCAAATTAAAAGAAGATGGCAAGATACACAGGACCAAAAAGTAAAATCGCCCGTAAATTCGGTGAAGCGATTTTTGGAGACGATAAGTCTTTTGAAAAGAAAAATTACCCTCCAGGACAACACGGACAAAATCGTCGTAGAGGTAAAAAATCAGAATATGCTATCCAGTTGATGGAAAAGCAAAAAGCCAAATATACTTACGGTATATTAGAGCGCCAATTCAGAAACTTGTTCTCCAGTGCCAATAGAAGTAAAGGGGTTACCGGTGAGGTACTTTTACAATTGTGTGAATCAAGATTGGACAATGTTGTTTATAGAATGGGTATCTCTACATCAAGAAGAGGGGCTAGACAATTGGTTTCACATAGACATATTACCGTAAATGGGGAGTTGGTTAACATACCATCGTATTCCTTAAAGCCCGGTGATGTTGTTGGAGTTAGGGAGAAATCCAAGTCTTTACAGACTATCCAAGATGCTTTGGCAGCCAGCAATCATGTGTATGAATGGATTACCTGGAATACAGAAAAGAAAGAAGGTACTTTCGTTTCGATTCCAGAAAGAATGCAGATTCCTGAAAATATCAAGGAACAATTAATAGTCGAGTTATACTCAAAATAAAACAACACTGATCCAATTATGGCATTATTTAATTTTCAGAAACCCGATAAAGTAATAATGATCGATTCTTCAGATTTCGAAGGGAAATTTGAATTTCGACCATTGGAACCTGGCTACGGATTAACCATTGGGAATGCATTAAGAAGAGTATTGCTTTCATCTTTGGAAGGCCATGCCATTACTTCGGTAAGAATTGATAAAGTTGAACATGAGTTTTCGGTAATTCCTGGTGTTGTAGAAGATGTTACTGAGATGATCCTGAACTTGAAACAAGTTCGGTTCAAAAAGCAGATCGAGGATTCTGAAGCAGAGGTTGTTTCAATCTCAGTGAGTGGAAAAGATCAATTGACTGCCGGTGATTTTCAAAAATTCATTTCAGGGTACCAAGTATTGAATCCTGATTTGGTTATTTGTAACATGGATTCCAAAGTCGCTATCAATATGGAAATAGTTATTGATAAGGGTAGAGGATATGTTCCAGCCGATGAGAATAAAAAATCAAATGCTGCTTTAGGTACCATAGCCATCGATTCTATTTTTACACCTATAAAAAATGTAAAATATAGTATTGAGAACTTTAGGGTCGAGCAAAAGACCGATTATGAAAAATTGGTTTTTGAAATCGTTACCGATGGTTCCATCCATCCAAAGGATGCTTTGACAGAAGGGGCAAAAGTTTTGATACATCACTTTATGTTGTTCTCTGATGAGCGTATTACCTTGGAAGCTGATGAAATCGCCCAGACTGAAACATATGATGAGGAATCATTGCATATGCGCCAACTTTTGAAAACAAAATTGGTAGATATGGATCTTTCGGTTCGTGCCTTGAATTGCTTAAAAGCAGCGGAAGTTGATACATTGGGTGACTTGGTTTCATTCAATAAAAACGATTTAATGAAGTTTAGGAATTTTGGTAAAAAATCCTTGACGGAATTGGAAGAGTTGGTCATCAACAAGGGTCTTAGCTTCGGTATGGATCTTTCAAAATATAAATTAGATAAAGATTAAGTAATCATATTTTGCTCTTCTGACGTCATTGTCAGGATTTGTAGCAAGATGATAAAATTAGAAAATGAGACACGGTAAGAAAGTTAATCACCTAGGAAGAAAAGCAGCGCATAGAAAGGCTATGTTAGCCAATATGGCTTGTTCTTTGATCGAACATAAGAGAATCAACACAACTGTAGCAAAGGCCAAAGCCTTAAAACGGTTCGTTGAACCTTTGATCACAAAATCAAAGGCAGAGAACAACCTAACTGCTGATAAAGGAACCCATAATAGACGTATTGTTTTTAGATATTTAAGAAGCAAGGATGCGGTTACCCAGTTGTTCAGTGAGGTTTCTGAGAAAGTTGGTGATAGACCAGGGGGTTATACGAGAGTCATAAAGTTAGGAAATCGTTTAGGTGATAATGCTGATATGGCAATGATTGAGCTTGTTGATTTCAATGAAATCTACAATGCGGATAAGCCTAACAAGAAAACTACAAGACGTAGTAGAAGAGGTGGTGGTGCCAAAACGGAAGTTCCGCCGGTTCCTGTAGCTGATAACAAAACTGACGATTCAGAAGAATAAAATGTTATTACCAGAATATTTATTAAAGGATAAACTTAACAGTTTATCCTTTTTTTTATGGTTTTTTTATGGTTTACTTGGGGTGTAAGCCGGTTTTACTGGGTTTTGTGTTTCCTTTTCTTAAAAAGTGATTGCTGGATTGGGATATGGAATCAATAAAGAATTGTTTATTTTCGCTTTTAAATGTTTTTATATAAATTAAAATTTATGAGAGTAGTATTTGTATTATTTTTTCTAGGACTTTCAGGCTTTGTACGTGCCCAAGGTGTTGGTTCACAGAATATACCTTTAACGGCAAGTGAAATTGCAGGAATAGGAGGGTCTTTTACCTTGAATCTAGTGGATAAGAAGAATGCTAAAAGTAAAAAAACAGTAGATGGGTCCCCTTATTTATTCAAATCATGGGATAACAATGCCAAAGTGTACCTTGATAATAAGGTTTATGTTTTCAATATGTTCAATTATAATGCCTATGCAGAACGTTTTGAGGCAAAAGTTTCTGAGGATTCCGTTTATATTATAAATCCGAAGGGTGTTGATAAAGTGGTGATTTTGAATAGGGCCTTTAAAAGGTATTTGGATCCGGAATATCAGCGTAACTCTTATTTTGAAGAGATATTTAAATCTGACAATTTCCTGTTGTTGCGAAAATATTATACGACACTTCGAGAACCTAATATCAATCCATTGACGAAAGTGCCTGAAGGTTTGCCGGAGTTATTACAAAATGAGGATTTCTATGTGCTTAAAACTGACAATGAGAAATTGGAGAAGATTAAGTTCAGAAAAAAATCAGTTTTGGATCTAATACCCAAGAACCAACAAAAGGTGGTGCAGTCCTATGTAAAGAAGAATAATTTAAAATATAACAACCTTCATGATATTGTAACTATTTTAAAGTATTATATCGCCTTATCGGCCTAGAGGGTTGAAATTGTTTTTTAGAATAAGAAGTATTGGGAATTACATTACAGATAGCATATCAAAAATTGAATTTTAAGACCAAAAACAGATAAATGAAATATCAATCCAAGAAAAGAGCACTGTTATTATTGGCCGATGGAACCATCTTCCATGGAAAGTCCGTAGGGGGAAAAGAAGGAACATCATTTGGTGAAGTTTGTTTTAACACGGGGATGACGGGTTATCAGGAAATATTCACGGATCCTTCCTATTATGGTCAGCTTATGGTTACGACCAACGCCCATATCGGTAACTATGGAACCAATAAGGAAGAAGTAGAGTCGGATTCTGTGAAGATAGCCGGATTGATCTGTAAGAATTTCAGTTACGATTACTCCCGTCCTGCTGCTGATGGTGGATTGTTGGAATTTTTAGAGAAAAACAACACCTTGGCGATATCCGATGTGGATACTAGGGCATTGGTTGGCTATATACGTGATAATGGGGCAATGAATGCCGTAATATCCACAGAGGTCGATCAAATAGAGAACCTTAAGGCTGAACTTGCGAAAATGCCGAGTATGGAAGGACTGGAGCTTGCTTCGAAAGTTTCGACCAAAGAGGCATATTTCGTAGGTGATGAAAATGCCACGTATAAAGTATCTGCCTTGGATATTGGTATCAAAAAGAATATTCTTCGGAACCTTGCGAAAAGGGACTGTTATATTAAGGTGTTTCCGTACGACGCAACCTTTGGGGAAATGAGTGCATGGAGCCCTGACGGTTACTTTATCTCCAATGGCCCCGGTGACCCCGAACCATTGGAAGAAGCCATTAAAACAGCTAAGGATATCATTGCATGTGGCAAACCACTTTTTGGTATTTGCCTGGGACATCAAGTAATTGCATTGGCCAATGGGGTGTCTACTTATAAGATGCATAATGGACATCGTGGTATAAACCATCCTGTAATGAATTTACTGACCGGCAAGGGGGAAATCACGAGTCAAAACCACGGTTTTGCCATCAATCGGGAAGAGACGGAATCCCATCCTGGGCTAGAGATAACCCATGTACATTTAAATGATGATACCGTGGCTGGCTTACGAATGAAGGATAAGGATGTTTTCTCCGTACAATACCATCCCGAAGCAAGTCCTGGCCCCCATGATGCAGAGTATCTTTTTGATCAATTTTTCGATTTGATCGAAAAATCTGCAAAGAAAAAAATAGAAGTTTAAACTATCGTTATTTTCATGTAAAAATAGGGTTCAAATGCCTCTAAAAAGTAGCTTGTTTCGTATCTTTGTACCTTCAAAAAATCAATACTAAAACAAATTCATATGAGTATTATTCTTAGTGTCCATGCGAGACAGATATTTGATTCTCGGGGCAATCCAACAGTAGAGGTAGATGTAATTACAGAAAATGGTATTATGGGCCGTGCCGCGGTTCCTTCGGGAGCTTCCACCGGTGAGCATGAGGCAGTTGAGCTGCGTGATGGCGGTAATGCTTTTATGGGTAAAGGTGTTGGTAAGGCTGTTGAGAATGTCAATACGGTCATTGCAGAGGAAATTTTGGGAATGTCTGTTTTTGAGCAGAACCTTATCGATCAAACAATGATCGAATTGGACGGAACCCCCAATAAATCAAAACTTGGTGCAAATGCTATTTTAGGTGTGTCATTGGCTGTAGCCAAAGCTGCGGCAAATGAGCTTGGAATTTCTTTATACAGATATGTAGGTGGTGTTAGCGCCAATACACTTCCTGTTCCTATGATGAACATCATTAATGGAGGTTCGCATTCAGATGCCCCTATTGCATTTCAGGAATTTATGATCATGCCTGTTAAGGCAAAAAGTTTTTCCCATGCCTTACAAATGGGTACGGAAATTTTCCACAACCTAAAAAAAGTATTACACGATAGAGGACTAAGTACCGCTGTTGGTGATGAAGGTGGTTTTGCCCCTACTTTGGATGGTACTGAGGATGCTATTGAAACTATAGGTAAAGCTGTTGAAAATGCCGGTTATAAATTTGGAGAGGATGTTAAGATTGCATTGGATTGCGCGTCTGCCGAATTCTATGAAAACGGAAAATACGATTACACAAAATTCGAAGGCGACAAAGGAGCTGTTCGTACTTCAGAGGAACAAGCTAAATATTTGGCTGAACTTTGCGCTAAATATCCCATTATCTCTGTAGAAGACGGTATGGATGAGAACGACTGGGATGGTTGGAAAGTCTTGACGGAAATGATTGGGGATAAAGTACAATTGGTTGGGGATGACCTTTATGTTACAAACGTAGAGCGTTTGGCAAAAGGTATTGAAAATGGCATTGCCAATTCAATCTTGATCAAGGTAAATCAGATTGGTTCCTTAACCGAAACCATTGCTGCCGTAAATATGGCTAAGGATGCTGGGTACACTTCCGTAATGTCACACCGTTCTGGTGAGACTGAGGATAATACAATTGCCGATTTGGCAGTAGCCTTGAACACTGGTCAAATAAAAACCGGTTCTGCTTCCCGTTCAGACAGGATGGCAAAATACAATCAATTGCTTCGTATTGAGGAAGAATTAGGAAGTACGGCCTATTTTCCGCAGGAAAAAGCATTTAAGGTAAATCAGTAATCTTAATAGATTTAAAAAAGCCTTTCATTCGAAAGGCTTTTTTTTTGCCCTATGCCTAATTTTACTTAACTTAATGGAATATTGACTACTAATTAATGATTGCTTCAATACATGACGAATTTTCTTTTTGTTGCCGCAGAAAACGACGGATTAAATAAGTGTAAAGCTGGTGGTATGGGCGATGTCGTCCGTGATGTACCCAGACAGATAGCGCAAAGGGGAGATAAAGTACATGTGGTGGTGCCTGCGTATTCGCGATTGCATATAGGAGGGACTTTCAAAACCAATCTTCATTTTCAATTAAGGGGAACGATCTATATTGCAGAATTATATGAGGTTGTCCCAAAGAAAGAGTTTCCGAATATTAGCCATTATGTAATCCATCATCCAGAAATAGAAGCAGGGGATATAGCCCAAATCTATCACAATAATCCCGTAGAACCTTTTTATTCGGATTTTGTAAAGTATGTGATTTTCTGTACTGCAGTCGCTGAGGCTATAAAACAGGGAGCTTTCGGGGAGTTGGATATTGTGCATATGCACGATTGGCATTCAAGTCTGGTATTATTCTTAAAGACCTTCCACCCTGCATACAGTGATTTAAAGAAAATTAGATATGTATATAGTATACATAATTTAGCCATACAAGGCATTCGTCCTTTTGAGAATAATTACGCATCCTTACGAAATTGGTTTCGCGATATTGATTATGATACGGAACAATTAAAGGATTATAGATATCAGGATTGTATTAACCTTATGGCAGTAGGTATTCGTTTTGCCGATGCCGTACATACCGTTTCCCCCTCGTATAAAGAGGATGTATTGTTGCCTAGTGCCCCGCCCGAATTTATTGGAGGGGAAGGTCTTGAGGTGGATTTGCAGAGGGCCGATAATGAAGGGAGATTGTTCGGTATTTTGAATGGAAGTAATTACGCCAATATCCGTGAGGCTGAAACAAATACCATCTATAAGAATATCATAAAGGCCATTTTTCAATGGTTGCAGGAGGAATCTAAAAAATATAAGGCGGACTTTCTGGCCCATACAGGGGAGAAGGTCGTTAAGTTCTTAACTGAGCCACCCAGTTTCGTCGTCTCCAGTGTGGCACGATTGACAGAACAGAAATTTTATTTTTTTAAACGCTCACCGGAAGCGTTGATCCAAATATTGAAAAAGTTGGAGAGCCAAAACGGGGTCCTAATGATTTTGGGAACCGGTGCTCCCGAATATGAAGAGTTGCTGCGGGCAATTAGCTATGAATATTCCAATCTTATTTTTATAAATGCCCAATCAGAGGATGTTATTGATTCTTTGTATCTGGAAACAGACCTCTATTTTATGCCAAGTCTGTTCGAGCCATGTGGTATTAGCCAAATGTTGGCCATGAGAAATGGCCACCCATGTTTGGTGCATCATACGGGTGGTTTAAAAGATACCGTTGAGCACCTAAGAACAGGTTTTAGTTTTGACGGGGACACTTATGATGAAAAGATTAAAAATATGGTAGCCTCCTTTGATTTGGTCTTTGATGTCTATAATAATGACAAGGCCCAATGGAAACGGATCCAAGAAAATGCTAAAAAAATGAGGTTTACTTGGGAGAAATCCGTGGACGCATACTACAAGTTGTTATATTTATGTGGTTCTTAGTCGATTTTCGATATATTTTTACTTAAATACCTTATAGTAATCTTTAGGGATATTATTAACAATTGCGGAATTGTTAAAATGATGCGTTTTGTTTAAATTTACCGCCAACATTAATTCATTAAAATATAAAAATGTCAGATAAAGCAATTCTTGAATACGATGGCAAGAGATATGAATTTCCAGTAATCAAAGATACTGAGAATGAATTGGCCATCGATATCAAAACATTAAGGTCATCCACAGGGATGATAACCATCGATCCAGGGTTTAAGAATACAGGTTCTTGTGAGAGTGCAATAACTTTTTTGGATGGTGAAAAGGGAATGCTTAGATATAGAGGATATGCGATAGAGGAACTGGCTGAAAAGGCTGATTTTCTTGAGGTTGCCTATTTGTTGATATTTGGTGAATTACCGAACAAAGAACAATTGAATACTTTCCATGAGGATATAAAAGCGGAGTCCCAAGTGGATGAGGAAATGAAGAAGATATTGGATGGTTTTCCAAAATCGGCGCATCCAATGGGGGTTTTGTCATCCTTGACAAGTGCTTTGATCGCTTTTAATCCAACATCGGTGAATATCTCATCTGAAAAGGATATGTACCATTCCATTGTTAAGATTTTGGGTAAATTCCCCGTTTTGGTCGCATGGACCATGCGTAAAAAGAAAGGGTTACCCCTTGATTATGGTGATGACAATTTGGGCTATGTTGAGAATCTTCACAAAATGATGTTCAAAAAGCCGAGTAAAGAATATAAATGCAACAAAATAATAATTGATGCCCTAGATAAATTGTTGATTCTTCATGCGGATCACGAACAGAACTGTTCAACTTCAGCGGTTCGGATTACCGGTTCTTCGCATGCAGGTTTGTTTGTGTCATTATCAGCTGGTATTTCCGCCCTTTGGGGACCTTTGCATGGAGGTGCCAACCAAGCGGTCATAGAAATGTTGGAAGCCATTAAGAACGATGGTGGCGATACCCATAAATATATGGATAAGGCAAAAGACAAAAACGATGAATTTAGATTGATGGGCTTTGGTCACCGTGTGTATAAAAACTTTGACCCAAGGGCAAGGATCATTAAAAAGGCGGCTGATGAAGTCCTTGAGGATTTAGGCATTGTAGATCCTATTTTGGATATAGCCAAGAGTTTAGAGAAAGTAGCCCTGGAAGATCCTTATTTTGTGGAACGGAATCTATACCCCAATGTTGATTTCTACTCAGGAATCATCTATAGGGCTTTGGGTATTCCAAGGGAAATGTTCACCGTGATGTTCGCCATGGGACGACTTCCAGGTTGGATTGCACAATGGAGGGAAATGAGATTGAATCATGAACCTATTGGTAGACCAAGACAGGTTTATATTGGAAAAACATACAGACCTTTTGTTCCTGTGGAACAAAGGTAATCGTACCTTACGTATATAATTATAAACACCCTTTTTCTGGTTGGATAAGGGTGTTTTTTTATGGTCCAAAATTCCGATTTCTTATATTTGCCCAAAATAAAACCATGTTGAATCTTCATATACAAAACGAAACCTCAAAACTTAAGACAGTCGTCTTGGGTACAGCTTTGGAATGTGGGCCAATACCATTACCGGAACAGGCGTATGATCCTAAATCCTTAGAGCATATCCTTGCCGGAACTTATCCCAAAGAAGCGGATATGGTGTTGGAAATGGAAACATTTGCAAAGGTTTTTGAAAAGTATGGAGTGCAGGTTTTTCGCCCAAAAGTCCTGCGTGATTGTAATCAGATATTTTCAAGGGATATTGCCTTTGTTATTGGGGATAAATTAATCAAGGCCAATATTCTTCCTGATCGTGAAGAGGAATTCGAGGCCATACTCCATGTAGTTGATAAAATTGATCCCAAGAATATTTTGTATCCTCCTGAGGAGGTCCATATTGAAGGAGGTGATGTGATGCCGTGGAACGACTATATTTTTATAGGCACCTATACCGGAAAGGATTATCCGGATTATATAACCGCACGGACCAACAAGGCCGGCGTGGAGTATGTCAGGAAAATGTTCCCCAACAAAAAGGTAAAATCCTTTGAGTTGAGAAAATCGATTACAAACCCTAAAGAGAATGCCCTGCATTTGGACTGTTGTTTTCAACCTGTAGGCAATGATAAGGCAATCCTTCATAAGAACGGTTTTTTGGTCGAAGAAGAGTATGAATGGCTGGTGGATTATTTTGGTAAGGAAAATATCTTTGAAATCTCTCCCGAAGAAATGTACCACATGTACTGCAATGTGTTTTCAATCGCTCCCGATGTTGTGGTTTCTGAACGCAACTTCAAACGATTGAATGTATGGCTCAGGGATCAGGGCTTTACTGTAGAGGAAATTCCCTACGCTGAAATCTCAAAACAAGGGGGGTTGCTCCGATGCAGTACCCTACCATTGGTTCGGGAGTAGTGTGTTTATTAACAATTGCATACGATTTTGTGTTTTTAAGTAGCCAATACTAGGTCAAAAAGTTATTTTTGCCGAAATACCCCACGTAAATGATGCAGATTACCAATACCATATTAATGATTCGTCCTGTCAACTTCAGGATGAATGAACAAACCGCCGTGAACAACTATTTCATGGAAGAAATGGATTTGAGAAATCAGGCGATCAATGTGAAGGCACAATCGGAATTTGATGTTTTTGTAAACGCCCTGCGAAACAAAGGTGTAGAGGTAATTGTAATCGATGATACTAAGGAGTTCGATACTCCGGATTCTGTTTTTCCTAATAACTGGATATCCTTCCATGAAAATGGAACCGTTGTTATCTATCCGATGTTCGCCGAAAACCGAAGGAATGAACGTAGGGAGGATATTTTGGATATCCTAGAGGATAAGGGATTCAAGATTAAGGATGTTGTGGATTATACGTCCGCAGAGGAGCAAGGTGTCTTTCTGGAAGGTACCGGTAGCATTCTGATGGATAGGATGAACCAGAAGGTGTATTGTGCCTTGTCAGATAGGGCCCATGAGGATTTGATTATTGAATTCTGTGAGGACTTTGATTGTTTTCCGGTCATCTTTACGGCCAATCAAACCGTTGATGGCCAGCGTTTACCGATTTACCATACCAATGTAATGATGGCCATGGGTGAGGATTTTGCGGTCATTTGTGTGGATACGATCGATGATAAGAAGGAGCGTAAAAGTGTTGTCGCGCATTTAAAAAAGGATGGAAAGGAACTGATTAAGATCACCGAAGCACAAATGCATCAATTTGCAGGAAATATGCTTGAGGTGCGGGGAGCTGATGATAAACGTTTTCTGGTGATGAGTTCAGCAGCCTATAACAGTCTTGATCCCAATCAACTGGCACAAATCGAAAAACGTTGTGAAATAATCCATAGTCCTTTGGATACCATTGAGACGTGCGGCGGTGGCAGTGCCCGTTGTATGATGGCCGAGGTATTCCTGCCAAAGGAGTGATACCGCAAAGGCCTGATCATTGCTTTCTTAAAACGTTCCTTAGGAAAATTCCCGTCATCACTACCATGAATAAGGCAAAGGGTAAGGATGTTATTATCAGTACTTTTTGCACTACGATAAGAATATCGATTTCAGGTTTTGAACTACTGAGCCATAATAAGGCCATGATTGCTAAGAGAATAAAAACCGACCATAGTAGCCTATGGCTTTTTGCGGGTGTTTTCCTTCCTTGATCAGTGAACATACTAAGTACAAAAACCGCGGAATCCAACGAAGTCACCAAAAAACCTATCAATAGGAAAAGAGTAATGATATTGAGTGCGCTGGCCATGGGGTAATTTCCGAAAAAGACAAACAGGGAAGAAAACACACTATCGAATTCACTATGGTATCCCCCCCAACCCTCAATCAATTGAAAAGCCGAAGTGCCAAATACCGAAAACCAGAAAAAAGTACCGATACTGGGAACCAGTAGTACACCCAATACCATTTGGCGTAATGTTCTGCCTTTTGAGATACGTGCAATGAAAATACCCGTAAAAGGGGCCCAGGCCAACCAAAACGCCCAGTAATAAAAAGTCCAATCCGTAAGAAAGGCCATGCCGGGATCGTATGGCCCGTAGGCGAGGCTCATAGGTAAAAAGTCAATAAGGTACTGTATGGTGGCCTTTGAGAAAGCACCCAAAATCGCGGTCATATCACTGGTGAAGAAGATGTACAGTAAAAGGGAAAGGGCAACAAGGATGTTGATCTGGGATATAACTTTGATTCCTTTGTTCACCCCCTGCCATGCAGAGTAAAAAGCCAATAAGGAAATGAATACGGCCAGTAGCAACATGGCTCCCAGACCAAAATCATTTCCGGTTAAATGGTTGATGCCTCCTTTTATTTGGGCGGTTCCCAAGGCTATTGCTGCAATAAGGCCGAAAACCGTAGTGAGAATGGTTATAATGTCAATCCCATTTCGGGCCAATGGGTTGGTGATGGAATCCTCAATGGAGGCACTGACCCTGACTTTCTTTTTTTTGACGAACAATGCATACCCGATGACCATGGCAAAGAGGCCATAAAACGCCCAGGCCGTAAAGCCCCATTGGTAAAATGTGAATTCCAAGGCCAGGATATCCGGTGATAGGGTAGAGGAATAGGGTGGGTGTTGTTGCATGAATACGGGTTCTTGAACGGCACGCAAAAGAATACCTGCACCCATTCCGGCACTATAGAGCATGGCTATCCATGACCAGGAAGAGTATTCCGGTCTTGAGTCCGTTGAGCCGAGCCTTATCCTCCCAATAGGGGAAAGTGCTATCGCAAATAGAAATAAGACACATCCCAATCCCAAATACAAATAAAAATAGCCAAAGTAGTTACGAACCCATAGCGAGGCCGATTCGATAGCATTATAGCTGAATTCCGTAGCGAACAGCACAATCCCCGAAAACAGGAGTAAAAGGGCCAAAGAAACGGAAAGTAAAGGATTTGTCTTAAGTAGTTTGAATATTTCGATAGGTTTGGATATTTTATGTTTTGGTGATATTTCGAATCATTCCGCCAAAGATAAAGTAATGAAAGGGTACAATACTATACCAGTACAAACGGCCCTTTAATCCTCGCGGTCGAAAGGTGGCCGTTTGGTGTAGTATATTGTTTTCATCGATTTTAA
The DNA here is from genome assembly GCF_014596745.1 of Maribacter aquimaris. Taxonomy (GTDB): domain Bacteria; phylum Bacteroidota; class Bacteroidia; order Flavobacteriales; family Flavobacteriaceae; genus Maribacter_A; species Maribacter_A aquimaris. The sequence continues at coordinate 192,702 of NZ_JABTCF010000005.1, read as the reverse complement.
ATTCGAGCCAAGCCTCGCCGGGTAATTTCATTTCGGCAAAAAGCAATAACCGTTTGGCCTTTTTGTCGGCTAAAAGAACCCTCCAAAAATCCAAGGCATCACCCGGAAAAATCTTATCAGGATGGGTTCGCCCCCTTCTTAGCCCAACCCCACCATTCAACTTGTCAAGAAATCCCCTGATCTTCCACAGCCAGTTGCCGTAATACCATCCGTTTTCGCCCCCTATTTTCCATATGTTGTCCAAAACGGCCTCTACATCGGTGACCTTCCTTTTTTGTTCGTCTTTTAGGATACCATACTTAGGGACCTGTATGTATTTTTCAAGATTTTTTTGAAAACGTCCGCTGACCATACTATCCTTCCAGCTGCTGATGACCAAATTCTGTTCGATTTTTTTAAAGGCCATGCCAATCGCTTCTTTATAGCTATGGGTTTTGATTCCCAATATATCCTGCAACCTTTGGTCTTTGGCAATGACTTCCATCTTCATGCTATCTACAAGATTAATGGCCAATTTGTAAGAGGTCGATGTAACGAAATACAACCAATAAGAAGATAATTTCGGGGTCATAATGGGTACGGTAACAATCCAGTTTTTAAATCCGCGGGACTTTGCATACTGATGCAGCATCTCTTTATAGGTGAATACATCAGGTCCGCCAATATCAAAGGAATCGTTATAGGTCTTCTCATTGCCGATAACCCCGGTTAAAAAACGTATAACATCCCTAATGGCAATGGGTTGGGTTTTGGTCAATACCCATTTTGGGGTGATCATAAAAGGTAATTTCTCGCATAGGTCCCGTATTATCTCAAAGGAAGAACTGCCCGATCCCACAATAATGCCGGCTCTAAGAACGGTTAGGTTGAAATGGCCCTTATATAGGATGTCCTCTACGTTTTTACGTGAACTCAAATGCTTCGACAGCTTCTCTTCATTGACAATCCCGCTTAAATAAATAACTTGTTTTACATTGGTCCCGGCCATATATTGATTAAAGGTTAAGGCCGATTGGGCTTCCTTTTTATCAAAATCCGATGTGGATGAGCTCATGGAATGAATGAGATAATAGGCGATATCGATATCTTTGGGAAGTATGTCGGGTGAAAATTCACTTAAGAAATCCAGTTCGATTACTTGTACTTGGGATTTGGTCCAATCATCGATAGACAAACGGTTTTTATCCCTGACCGCACAGATGATTTCATGATCCAACGCCAGAAGTTGGGGTAATAATCGCATTCCTATATATCCATTGGCACCAGTGAGCAGTATTTTCATAAGTCCTCTATTGAAGTGGGTTTGTTATCGGTTTTGTAATCCAGAATCTTTTTAAAGAACTTTTGAATGGCCTTGGTATCCGAACGTACTTTTATAAAGTAATTGTCTCTGTATATCGTATACATGGCCATATCACCTTTGTAAATCACCAATTTATAAAAGGGGATAACCAAGGCATAGGACTCCAGTAAGGAACGGAACCGTACAATGATTCCTTTGGGCCGTAATTCGATATTGCAACAGTCAATATTGTTATCTAGGATGAGTAAATTCCTGATTTGCATACTGGCGGCCGTAATGAATAATTTTGGGGATCCAATACCACCCAAGGCCCATCGTTCTTTTAAGGTAAAGGGCTTTCCGACTTCCGCATCGACCTTTCTCGTAATCTCAATACGACTGTAGGAAACATTCAATAACATATTGTCTCTTTTTCATTAGCTGTACTAAAGTTAGCCAAATCCAGATGATTTAGGAATGGCTATATCATTAAAGCCTAAAAAATGTTTAGTTTTGCAGCTTAAAATCAATAAGTAATGAATATTCAAGAAGTCCTGTCAGCTAAGGTCAAAGAAGCCATTTTCACAATCTTTAACGTGGAACTGCCTACTGTTGAATTTCAGCCTACCCGAAAAGATTTTGAAGGGGATGTCACCGTTGTCGTATTTCCCATGCTTCGTTTTGTAAAGGGGAATCCCGAACTCATCGGGAAGCAAGTGGGGGAATTTCTGCAGGAAAATGTAGAAGAGGTATCTGGTTTTAATGTGGTCAAGGGTTTTTTGAACATCGTGATCAGCGACAGCTATTATCTTGGGTTTTTCAATAAAATAAAAGGGGAACGTGATTTTGGGTATGTGCCCGAAACCGGTAATGAGGCGGTGATGGTAGAATATTCTTCCCCCAATACCAATAAACCATTGCATTTGGGCCATATCAGGAACAATTTATTAGGGTATTCGGTTGCTGAAATCCTTAAGGCCTCTGGGAAAAAGGTGTATAAGACCCAAATCATCAATGACAGGGGTATCCATATCTGTAAAAGTATGTTGGCCTGGCAGCGATTTGGTAATGGGGAAACACCGGCAAGTTCTGGATTGAAGGGGGATAAGCTGGTAGGTAATTATTATGTGGCATTCGATAAGGCTTACAAAGCTGAGGTTGCCGAAATGATTGCTGGGGGTGTTGAAAAGGAAGTTGCGGAAAAAGAAGCTCCGCTTTTAAAAGAGGCCCAGGAAATGCTTCGAAAGTGGGAGGCTGGGGATGATGAGGTAGTTACCCTATGGAAAAGGATGAACGGTTGGGTGTACAAAGGTTTTGAGGAAACCTATAAAAATCTTGGGGTCGATTTTGACCAGTTGTATTTTGAAAGTGATACCTATCTGTTAGGGAAGGATGTGGTTGCCGACGGATTGGAAAAAGGGGTTTTCTATAAAAAAGAGGATGGAAGCGTTTGGATCGATCTTACCGAGGAAGGGTTGGATGAAAAAATAGTATTGCGTTCCGATGGTACAGCGGTTTACATGACCCAGGATATCGGCACCGCAATTCAACGGGTCAAGGATTATCCTGATGTTACGGGAATGGTTTATACGGTCGGGAATGAGCAAGACTATCATTTTAAAGTACTGTTCTTGATCCTGAAAAAATTAGGTTTTTCATGGGCTGGGCGATTGCATCATCTTAGTTATGGAATGGTCGATTTGCCCAGTGGTAAAATGAAAAGTAGGGAAGGTACGGTAGTCGATGCCGATGATCTTATGGATGATATGTCCCAGACGGCAGCAACGATATCTGAGGAATTGGGTAAGTTGGAGGAATATACGGATGCCGAAAAACAGGTATTGTATCAAATGATCGGATTGGGGGCCTTGAAATATTATATTTTAAAGGTAGATCCCAAGAAACGTATTTTGTTCAATCCTGAGGAGTCTGTCGATTTTCAAGGGAATACGGGTCCGTTTATCCAATACACATATGCAAGGATACAGTCGATCTTACGAAAGGCGAATGAAATCGATAATGTTTGGTCTAGTACCGTGGATACTTCCATGCCATTGCATTTAAAAGAAAAGGAACTTTTGAAGCAGATACAATTGTTTCCAGAGACCATTCAATTGGCGGCTGAGAACTATAGTCCAGCCTTGATTGCCAATTATACCTATGATTTGGTGAGGGAATTTAATTCGTTCTATCAGCAGGTTTCGATATTGGGGGAATCCGATGCCCAGAAAAAAATACGTAGGGTACAGTTGTCCAAAAAAGTGGGAGAGGTGATTCAATCCGCATTTTTGTTATTGGGGATACAGGTTCCTGAACGCATGTAAATGGTAGGGGTCATTGATTTAATGATTTCAGTAGACGATATCTTTCCACTGGTATGTTTAGCTTTGTTGTTGGGCTACTTTTTGTACATCGTTTATTATACCCTAGATCTTTTCTTCCTGAATCCCTTTCAAAAAATACCGGCATTGACATCACAGGAAGAACAATTGATTGCCTCGCACTTGCCTTTTTACGATCACCTATCGCTATCCAAAAAAAGAAAGTTCAAAAAAAGGATCGTTCGATTTCGGAAACGTAAGCGGATAGACTTTCATGAGGATGTCCAAGAAAGGGATAAAATCACCTTATTGTTAAGTGCTACCGCTGTGATGCTGACTTTGGGTATGGCTGATTTTCTCATCCTATCCATAAAAAGAATCATCGTTTACCCCACCCAATATTATTCCCGAATAACAAAGCAGGACCATTATGGGGAGTATAATCCAGGATTAAAGACGATTGTTTTTTCCGCGGATCACTTATTGGAAGGATTTCGTATTCCAAACGATAATAGGAATTTGGCCGTACATGAGTTTTCCCATGCGATCAGTTTTAATGTGGCCAACAAACTATACATTCGTTCTTATGTCTTTCTTATCGGAATGAAAAAAATCAAATGGTTGTTCAAAAATCCTGAATTCAATCGAAGAATGGGGCAATCCGGTTATTTCAGGGCATATGGTAAAACAAATGTCCATGAATTTTTCGCGGTGGCGGTGGAAAATTTTGTGGAAACCCCTGCTGCATTCGAAGCCCAATTCCCAAGATTATATCGAATCATTAAACGGATGCTTAATTTCGGGTTTTATCGGATGCCCCATTAGCATTGGTTTTTTAAGTTATTGCCATGGGCCTGTTTTTAAAACTTAACCCTAAAGCTGATATTGGGGGTCAGTCCTAAAGAAATACTTTCCACAGTTTCAATTTCATCATTGTCATTAATGCGGTAATACCGATTGAGGATGTTTCTCCTATTGGTGAAATTCAAGACAGAGGCACCAGCGGTTGCTTTTATCCTAGGGGATAAGCTAAAATCATAAATAGCCGAGGCATCGGCCCTTAGGTATTGGTCCAAACGACTACTGTTCGGTTCTTCGAAGATGATCCTACTGGGAACAAAGGATGCGTCGACCGGATTATTGCCGTCTGGTTTCGTATAGGGTTTCCCCGTTCTGTAATTTAACCCTATTCCGAATTTGAAACGGTTATAGGTGTAGTTGCCCGCAAAGGTAACGGTGTGTCGAATATCCGAATTGTTCGGGAAGGTTTGTGGGACTATCTCCTGGAACGTATAATCATTCACATTAAAACCGTAACTCAACCAGGCACTATAATCCTTTGTTTTTTTGTTGATCAGGAATTCCAAACCTTTGACCGTGTAATTGCCGATTTCCCCATTGAACTCCCCCTCACTCTGAAACCCTTGGGTGCGGGCACTAATACCATCAACTTGCTTGTAAAATCCTTCAATGCCTACATAAAGGCTATGGTGGTCGTAATTTAAACCGAAAGAACCTTGTTTGCTTTTGGTAATGGGTAGGGGTAACAAGGGGTTATCGGGATCCGCGATATACCAACGACGTTTTTCAATCCCCAAGAAATTTTGTTCCAGGTCAACCACCTGATGGGTGGTTTGGTTTTTAAATTCGCCTTGCAGTTCCATTTTTAAGTGGTCAATAAACTCATAATTGACATTGAGTCTCGGTTCAATTCGAAACTCACTGAAGGTATTTAGGTTTTCAATATAACTAAAGCGGGGACCTCCACGTACGTAGAGCCTTCCATTGGGCGATTTGTACTCCAGTTCTGAGAAAAGGGCATGCGTTCTCATGACACCTTTGATTTTGTTGCTGTATGGCGGTTGGGTCACATCGGAAAAGTTCAATACGCCCGTTTCCGTTATTTGGTAACCATTGAGCCAATTTAAGGCATCCCTTAGTTTATAGGAGGTCTTCAGTTTCAAGGCTGTCTCGATAACTTCGTTTTCTTGGGAAAGTAATTGGGGTGAATTTACCGTTGTATTCTCCGAATCCAAATTGTAGCGTGTGTAATATGCATTTATTTTTGTGGAGAAAACATCGCTCCATTCACTTTCCAAACTCCCTCCAAAAGAAAGATTGGTCTGGTTTAAACGACTTTGGGTCTCACTTGGGGCGGTTAGGTTCTGTTCGTTATAATACAGGTGGTTGTTGATGTTTATAAAGCTTACCCTGATTTTATGGAGGGGATTCAAGTCGTATAAAAGTTTGGCCGTGAAATCGTAAAAGTAAAAATCCTCGTTTCTTTTGATCTCGTCATTTTGGCTTGATCCACTTTTAATTTGACTGTCCTGGAAGGCCCGGTCAAAAAAACTCGTGTAGGTCGGTGTATCAAAAAAGTCGGTCAATGATCGCCTGGCCGAAAACTGGAACGCAGTGTTTGGGGATAAGGGGATTTCACCATACACATCGCCATTGATCAGATTAAAACCGGCCCCGCCATAAAAATCACCGGTAATGTCATTCTTGGTCTCTATATCCAAGACGCCACTTACGCCATCTCCATATTGGGCACTTGTGCCATTCTTAATTACCGTAACCTTGTCGGTAAGGTATGGGTTGAATGCGGAAATTAGTCCGAAAAAGTGGCCCGACTGGTACATCTTTATTCCGTCCCAAAGAATAAGGTTTTGGTCATTCGTGCCCCCTCGGATATTGATGTTCGACACGGTTTCATCAATACTTTTTATGCCTGGTAGGGCTTGTATGGTCTGTAATACATCAGGTTCTATGAGTCCGGGAAGAATCCCAAAATCAGCTGTGGTCAACCGAATACTGGCATCGATTTCCTTGCTTAGGCCCGTGGTCAAAAATTGGTATACGATAACCTCATCAAGCGCCTCGTAGTTGAGGTCCAGTAATAGGGTCTTGCACGGATTGTGCCTTGCTAATTCCTGGGCAGGGATAAACTTGGGTTTAAAACCAATATGTTTTATCTGCAAAATGGAATTTCGGGGTATGTTTTCCAGTAAAAATTGCCCTTGGCTATCGGTAATGGTGGCAATGTCAGTGCCTAGGACCTCAACAGAGGTACCCGTTACGGTATTCTCTTTGTAATTGTCCATGACCGTTGCGCATACATCGACCGTAGTACTTTTTGAAAGGGTGTAATACCGTTCATTGAGTTTTTGGATTTTTAATTGGGCCTGGTCCTGAATATTTTCGATAATGCTTTGGAGGTCTTTGGAAGAAGTGATGGATACCGATAAATTCTGGATATCCCCATCGATATAGGAGAATTTAACATCGAATTTTTTTTCAAGATCTTGTAATAAGACGATAAGGTTTGTGGTGTCGGCAATCTTGTCCTGGGCCATTATCTTCGGGGTCGAAAAAAACAATAGCAGACCTGTGAAAAATATAAAAAGTGGTTTATGGTGTGCTTTCAGCATAGAATAACACTTTTTTCCCATCTAATTTAAACTTTAGTTGGGAAGGTACACTTATACTTTGTAACGCCAAATCCGTATTTGTGTTGCTAAAAGTGCCGGTGAATAGTTTGCCCAAATCAATATTCTGGGTTTCCACCTGTATATCGTGCTGTCTTTGAAATTCGGCCAAGACATATTTTAGGGGTATACTTTTAAAAGTACTTTCCTTGTTTAGCCAAGAAGGGGTTGATGATTTAGGGGTTTCCGAAGCGATTATATCGCCATCGACAACCATAAAAGAGGTCCCGGCCGGTAATTTGGTTTCCTTACCATTATAAGTTACGCCCACCAATCCCTCGAAACAGGTTACCTCGAAAAAGCCGTTGCGATTTTCAACATTGAATTGGGTGCCCAAAACGGCCACTGTCCCGTGGTCCGTGGCAACCGTGAATCGTTTGCCCTTGGCCACTTCGAAAAATGCTTCCCCTTTTAAGGTTACATTTCGATTTTTGTCCCATTTTTTTGGGTTGAACGAAATTTCGGAATCGGCATTCAAAATGATTTTGGAGGAATCGGGTAGTGTCACCTCCTCATTTTGGGCATATTGGGTAGAGAAACTTTCGTTCAGGGTGTTTAAATAGAAATAAGAGCCGATCATGATGATGATTACCGCGGCGACAACTTGCAGGAACCTTCTGAACGGTTTCAATTGAACCACTTTCGATTCATGCAAGGTTCTCTTGTTCTTAACAGCCTTTAAGGCGTTCTCCATATCGAAATCCGGACCTTTCAAAGTGTCCGAAGCCTCAATAATACGCTGGTAAGAGGCGTACTCGTCAGATTCTTTGAATGCGGCGAGCTCCTCTTCTGTCAGTTCGTTATTGAGCCATTTAGCCAAGTAATTCTCTTGCATGATTTCTTCCTTTACTTTAGTATAACAATCAAGGGTATAAAAACCCTACTTTGTGTGGGGGCCATAAACCGTCGATTGGTAATCGACATTCCCAGAACACCTATTTCCTATATGGTGTAATTCAATTTGTGCCATTGAGCGCCAACACCCGATCCCCTTAAATCCCTTCGATTTGTTCCCTCAAGGATTTCAATGCCAAATGCATCCGTTTTTCGATGGCCTTTATACTGACCCCCTCCATTTCGGCTATTTCCGCATACTTTTTTCCGTCAATCCTATTCAATAAAAAGGTGGTGCGTTGATTTTCAGGCAACCCATTCAATGCGGCGTCCAACTTTTTCCTGAACTCATTTTCCTCCATGACATATTCAGGGGTCTCATGATTAGTCGTATTCACCCGATCCGCATACTTCAATCGTACTTTTTCTGCTTTTAGGACATTGAGGTAAAGGTTGTTCGCAATCGTATATACATAGGCTCTTGCCTTAGTGGGCGTAACCTTGGAACAGTTCTCCCAAAGTCGTGCAAAAGCTTCCTGCACAGCATCATAGGCTTTTTCCTCGTTGCCGAATTTATAATATATGTAATTAAAAACCGTTTTGGAATTTGCCCTGAAGAGGTTACTGTAAACCTCATCCTCACATACGTTATCCTTGATTTCTTTTTTCAAAACATGGGTTTGTATCAAAGATATTTGAAAAAAATGAATAAATGGGGTAGGGTATTTTTTAAGTGGGTTGTTTCAAAGAGGTACGAACAAAAAATACCAAATCGTTATGAAAAAGTTTTTTAGTTACACATTATACTTGGGCCTACTGGTAATGGTGTTAAGCTTTACTTCGTGTCAGGAGGAATTTGAAGCCCTGCCTGAAGAAGGGGCCCAAACAGAATCGATTACGGCAAATTCCTCAACCGCAAAATTAATTGAGGATACCTGTTCCAATGATGGGTCTTTTGATAATATCGTGGATGAGTCCAGTTGTTTCAATATCAATTTCCCTTATACGGTAAAATTGGATGGTGTTGAATTGGTCGTTAACGGGAAGGAAGATCTTGAGGTTATCGAAGAGGTTTTTGATGCTTTGGAGGATGACGAGGATATTCTTGATATCATTTTTCCAGTGACCATTACCATGGCAGACTATGCCGAAATTACCATAAACGGTATCGATGACCTACGGGAAATGGCGCAGCAATGCAAGGAAGGTGGTGAGGATGACGATATTGAATGTATCGATTTTGTTTACCCGATAACCCTTTACACTTTTGATCTTAACAATGAGACCACCGGGAATATCGCTGTAGCGGATGATAGGGGGCTTCGTCGTTTTTTCGCAGGATTGGATAAGGATAATTTGATAGGGATTGATTTTCCCATTACCCTAAAACTCTATGATGGGACTGATATTAAGGTGAACTCCAATGCAGAGTTGGCCAATGCCATTGAAAATGCCAAGGAATTATGTGATGAGGATGATGACAATGACTATAATGATGATGATTTTGACCAAGAAGGTTTAGAGGAATATTTAATCGAATGTCCTTTATTGGTCAAAGAGGTAAAGCGGAACGATCAATCGCAAACCGAACAATACTTAGACTATGTAATGGACTTTAAAGACGATGGTTCAGTAACGGTTAAGGACAGGGAAGGGAACGACATGACAGGTGCTTGGAGCACTAGGGAAACTGAATTTGGATTGCTTCTTAAATTGGATTTTGATACGCTGGTCGATTTTAATATGGAATGGTTCTTATATGATCAGGGAGAAGGAATGGTTAAGCTATATGTAAGTGATGGAAATAGGATAGTCCTGAAAAGTGGATGCGATATAATAAACGAAGACCCGGATACACTGAGCGGAGCACTAAGGGAATGTAGCTGGATCATTAAGAAGGTTTATAATGATGGACAGGAAATCAAGCGACTCTTGGGGTTTGAATTGAATTTTGAGGCTGAAGGGGTTGTAACGCTTAGTAATAACGATGTTGTTTCTGAAGGAACATGGGAAATCACTACCAATGCACAAGGTCGTTTGGTAATGGCCGTGACCATGGGTGATGAAGAAGCTGTAAGTTTTGAATGGCCGTTATCCCATTTAGGAAATGACCGGTTGAAGTTTGAGATAGCGGAAACCGATTATGAACTGATTCTCGAAAGAAACTGTGATAACGATGATGATGATGAGGATGTAACCTGGATTAGGGGATTGTTCAATGATTCACAGTGGGAAATGGCATTGTTCTCCCAAAATGAAGATCCACTTACTGAAGCTTTTGATGGATTTACCTATGAATTCAATGAGGATGGAACTATATCGGTCCTTGATCAAGATTTGGTAGCGATCAGTGTAGGTAACTGGTATGTGTACCGAAACAGTGATGGTAAATTGGAAATGATCGTTCGTTTTGGTTCTGAAAGTAATTTCTATCCGCTAGGGAATGATTATCTCATCGTTGAGGTAGAGGAAAACAGATTGGAGTTGAAGCATGGGAATGATTATGGGGGCTATGATCATTTGGTTTTCGAGAAAAAATAATTTCAAGAAAATCACGATGTCTTTGTGCATTGGGGTCTCTATTTTACGAAGTGTCACGAACAAAGTTCGGCTTTAGAAATCGGACATAATGATTATTATAATGGGGATAGTGGTTCCGATTATTTGACTTTTATAAAACCATACTCTTTTTTGCCCCACAATTTTTTGGAAAAGCACTCATTTGATATGGGTGCTTTTTTATTTTAATATTCAATGATCCAGGTAGTCAACGATTTGTGAAATACTGAACAATCGACTATTGTTATCAACACTCCCTTGCCTAGGGGCGCTATATTTCTTTACTTTGCAATCCTCCGCTAATAAGGAAAGCATATGTTTGATAATTTAAGCGAAAAGTTAGATAAGGCCCTCCACGTTCTTAAGGGACATGGGCAGATTACCGAAATTAATGTTGCAGAGACCACCAAGGAAGTCCGTCGGGCTTTATTGGATGCCGATGTCAATTTTAAGATAGCCAAGGAATTTACCAATAGGGTAAAGGAGAAAGCCTTGGGCCAAGATGTACTGACGACCTTACAGCCAGGCCAGTTAATGGTCAAGATCGTCAAGGATGAGCTTACCCAGCTAATGGGGGGTGAAACGGAAGGTATCAATCTTTCAGGGACACCATCGATTATATTAATGTCAGGTCTTCAAGGTTCGGGTAAAACCACTTTCTCCGGTAAGTTGGCGAATTACCTTAATACCAAAAAAGGCAAAAAACCATTGTTGGTAGCCTGTGATGTTTATCGTCCTGCAGCGATTGATCAGTTGCATGTGGTGGGTGACCAAATTGGAATCGAGGTATATTCGGATCGTGAAAACAACGATCCTGTGGCCATTGCCCAGGCAGGTGTGGCCCATGCGAAAGCAAATGGTCATAATGTGGTCATAATTGATACAGCAGGACGTTTGGCTGTTGATGAGAAGATGATGGCCGAGATATCGAACATCCGTGATGCGATAAAACCGCAGGAAACGTTGTTCGTGGTAGATGCCATGACAGGTCAGGATGCCGTGAATACGGCTAAGGCATTTAATGATGTCTTGAATTTCGATGGGGTGATCTTAACCAAATTGGATGGTGATACCCGAGGTGGTGCCGCCATTTCGATTAAATCCGTAGTGGATAAACCCATTAAGTTTATTGGTACAGGGGAAAAGATGGAAGCAATCGATGTTTTCCATCCTTCGCGAATGGCCGATCGTATCTTGGGTATGGGGGATGTTATTTCCTTGGTCGAAAGGGCCCAGGAACAATTTGATGAGGAGGAAGCCCGAAAAATCCAAAAGAAAATCGCCAAGAATAAATTTGGTTTCGATGATTTCCTCAACCAGATCCAACAGATCAAAAAAATGGGAAACATCAAAGACCTTATGGGTATGATTCCCGGAGCGGGAAAGGCCTTGAAGGGATTGGATATCGATGATGATGCCTTTAAGCATATAGAGGCGATCATCCATTCGATGACCCCAGACGAACGTTCTACCCCTTCAAAATTAAACGCGAGTAGAAAGAAGCGTATTGCCAAAGGCAGTGGTCGAACCATTCAGGAAGTCAATCAACTTTTAAAGCAGTTCGACCAAATGAGTAAAATGATGAAAATGATGCAAGGTGGTGGCGGTAAGAAAATGATGCAAATGATGGGAGGAATGAAAGGGATGAAGCCTTAACAGTGGGCAGTGGAGAGTGAGCAGTGAAAGTTTATAAAGAGTGAGTTTTAAAAAAAAGAAAGCCAGGAAATTGGCAAACTAATAGGGTACATGATTAACAATACTGGCAAGTTTGCAGTATAAATACAGCAAACTGCCTCTGCCAACTTAAATACTATGGAAATTCTAGACGGGAAGAAAATCTCAAACCAAATCAAGGATGAAATTGCGGCCGAGGTCGCCAAAATGAAGGAAAATGGGGAGAAAGTCCCTCATTTGGCTGCCATTATCGTCGGTAATGATGGGGCGAGTCTCACGTATGTAGGCAGTAAAGTGCGTTCATGCAAACGGGTCGGTTTTGAATCCACACTGGTTCAAATGCCAAGTACGACTTCGGAAGTCGAGTTGTTGAAAAAGATAAAGGAGCTGAATAAGAATACGGATATCGATGGTTTTATCGTGCAATTACCATTGCCCGACCAAATTGATACCCAAAAGGTGATTATGGCCATTGACCCGGATAAGGATGTCGATGGTTTCCATCCTACCAACTTTGGTAAAATGGCATTGGATATGAGCACCTTCATTCCGGCTACCCCTTTCGGTATATTGGAATTGCTCGAACGTTATGGCGTTGAGACCCAAGGAAAGCATACCGTCGTAATCGGCAGAAGCCATATTGTTGGGCGTCCCATGAGTATTTTAATGGGACGTAAAGGGTTTCCTGGGAACTCTACGGTAACCCTTACCCATAGTAGAACCAAGAATATCACCCAGATAACTTCCCAGGCCGATATCATTATCTCTGCCTTGGGAGTACCCAAATTCCTTAAAGCCGAAATGGTTAAGGACGATGTAGTGATAATCGATGTGGGGATTACACGTGTGCCCGATGACACCAAGGAAAAGGGATATTACATTACAGGGGATGTCGATTTTGAGCATGTGAGTAAAAAGGCTTCCTACATAACACCGGTACCTGGTGGGGTAGGTCCCATGACCATAGCCATGCTGATGAAAAACACCTTATTGGCCCGCGAAAGGCATAGAAGTAGAAAGTAAAAAACTGGGCCTCATTTATTTGAGGCTTTTTTTTTGCTGTTTTTTTGTAGTTATATCTGTAACAAATTATTACTTTAAACCACTTATTGTAAAACTAAATCAAATTAAAGAACAATATGAGAAAAATGGGTTTGCTAAAATACTCATCTGCCTTGGCTATAATTTTTGCTGTAGGATGTAAAGGTGAAGCAGAAAAAATGACGGATAAGAAAGAACTTGTTTCCGGTGTTTATAAAGAGTTTATGGATACCTCCGTAAATCCCGGGGATAATTTTACGGCTTATGTAAATGGTACTTGGATAAAGAACACCGAAATACCAGCGGATAAAGCATCCTACGGAATCGGTTACATCCTTCACGAAGAGTCTGAGGATAATGTCAAGAAAATTATCGAGGAATCGGCATCAGGCGATTTCGAACAGGGCTCTGACGAGCAGAAAGTTGGTGGACTCTACCAATCGTATATGGATATGGAAACCCGAAATAAATTGGGGGTTACTCCCCTTGCCGATGAGTTTTCCAAAATAGAGGGCATCAAAGATTACGATGAACTGGCCACCTATTTTGCCTATGGCAATAAGTACGGAATTAACGTACCTATGTCCCTTTTTGTGTACCAAGACTTTAAAGATCCAACCATATATACGGTATATACATGGCAATCCGGTTTGGGTTTGCCTGATCGGGATTATTATTTAAAGGACGATGAACGATCCAAAGAAATAAAGGCCAAATATGTCGCACATATTGAAAAAATGTTCGGATTGGCCAATTTGCCCAATGGGGCATCGGCCGCTAAGACGGTGATGGCTTTGGAAACCAAAATTGCCAGCAAACAACTGGAAAAGGAAAAAACCAGGGATTTGGTCAGTTTGTACAATATGCTCCCGGTTGATACCTTGTCGAATATCATGCCCAATTTTAATTGGTCGAATTACCTAGAGGAAGCTGGACTTGGGAATCAGGATAAATTAGGGGTTTTGATGTTGGATTACACCAAGGCATTGGATGGAATTATCCAGGATACGGACTTGGATACTTGGAAAACCTATTTGAAGTGGAGTGTTTTGGATGCTAATTCTACGCGATTGACAGAGGCCCTTGATAAACAAAACTGGGAATTTTTCAGTAAAGAACTTAGTGGCACGAAAGAACAACGTCCGCTTTGGAGAAGGGGTGTTTCTACCGTCAATGCGACGCTAGGTGAAGTAGTCGGTAAGGTCTATGTGAAAAAACATTTTCCACCGGAAGCCAAGGCCCGAATGGAAACATTGGTCGACAATCTGTTGAAGGCGTATGAGGTCAGTATCAAGGATTTGGACTGGATGAGCGAGGAAACCAAAAAGGAGGCTTTGGAGAAGTTGAGTAAGTTTACCCCTAAAATCGGGTATCCTGATACATGGAAATCCTACGATTTGGAAATTAAGGCAGATGATCTTTACGGAAACCTAAGACGTTCTACTCTTATGGAATACGAAAGGGAATTGGCAAAATTAGGGCAACCTATTGATAAATCGGAATGGGGAATGACACCACAAACGGTAAACGCCTATTACAATCCCACAATGAATGAGATTGTTTTTCCGGCAGCGATCCTGCAACCACCGTTCTTTGATATGAATGCCGAGGATGCCGTTAATTACGGTTCCATCGGAGCCGTTATCGGACATGAGATCGGTCATGGTTTTGATGATGCGGGTAGTAGTTTCGATGGGGACGGTGCCATGCGGAATTGGTGGACCGAAAGCGATCGGGAGGAATTTAAGAAGCGTACAGGCGCATTGGTAGAGCAGTACAATGGTTTTGAGGTTTTGCCCGATTTGAATGTCAATGGCGAATTTACCCTCGGGGAGAACATTGGTGACCTTGGTGGTTTAAGCATTGCATTGAAAGCCTATAAAATGGCATTGAACGGTGAAGAGTCGCCTGTAATGGATGGATTTACCGGAGAACAACGGGTATTTATCGGATATGCGCAATCCTGGAGGAATAAAGCCAGGGATGAAGCCTTGAGGGTACAAGTGAATACAGACCCCCATTCACCGGCCGAATTTAGGGTCAACGGTGTAGTCAGGAATGTACCTGAATTTTACACAACCTTTAACGTAACGGAAAGCGATTCATTATATCTTGCACCAGAGGAGCGGGTAAAGATTTGGTAAGGAATACCTATAAATAATTCGTAGTGTAAGAAAACCCCAATTGTTGAAATTGGGGTTTTTTAGTATTATGGATTCTCTTGAATGATTCCCGTAGCTGTGCTATCATTGGGTGTCAGCACATCTAGGTCATTGCTGTCATCGTAGTCGCAACTGCTCATTCCAATGATACCTGAAAGGATGAGTCCCACGAGTAATATCTTTTTCATAAGGAGTAATTTTAGTAGGTTTAATTACAAGATTTATGTTATTGCATAACGAAAGAATTGGCGAATTGTTACCCGCCTTCTGTAGGAAGGTTTGATTGATTGACCTTAATTCAGTACCTTTTGTTGAAAATCAACCTGAAATATGAAAAACCCGATACCTTTATCCTTTCTCTTACTCTTTTGTTTATTGGGATGTGAAAACGATCCTAAGAACAACTGTCAAATTGCCGTTTCCTTTGATGAAGCCTTAAATGATCAAAAATTGGATGGCCGTTTGTTATTGATGCTTTCCAATAACGATGAAAAGGAACCCCGTTTCCAAATCAATGACGGACTCGATACCCAATTGATTTTTGGAATGAACGTGGAAGGAATGTCAGCAGGGGAGAACATGGTTTTTGACGATGCTGTTTTTGGATATCCCTATGCGAGTTTGGCTGAGGTGCCCCCAGGGGAGTACAATGTACAGGCCCTGTTGCATGTGTATGAAACCTTTGATCTTTCGACGGGCCATACCGTAAAATTGCCCATGGACAATGGTGAAGGCCAACAATGGAACAAGTCCCCCGGGAATCTATACAGCAAACCTTTTAAGATTACGGTAACGGAAAAAGGCATTCAGGATGTACGTGTGGTTATGGATGAGGTTATTCCGCCTATTGAAGAACCCGCGGATACCGAATGGGTGAAGCATATCAAGGTGAAATCGGAAAAACTGTCTGAATTTTGGGGCAGGGATGTCTATTTGGGCGCCCATGTATTGTTGCCCAAAGGTTTTAATGAGCATCCAGAGGCCAAATATCCTTTAATGGTTTTTCATGGGCATTTCCCCTCAGATTTTGGGGGTTTCAGTACCACACCACCCGATCCCAATATGAAGCCCGAATATTCAGCACGCTTTGATATGGAAGGTTATAATATTGTACAGGCCCAAGAGTCCTATGATTTTTATAAACGATGGAACGAACCTGATTTTCCACGCTTCTTGATTGTAGAGATACAGCATCCAACACCTTATTATGATGATTCCTATGCCGTAAATTCGGCAAGTCAGGGTCCTTATGGCGATGCGATTACCTATGAGTTGATACCGGAGATCGAAAGGCAATTTCGCGGTATGGGGGAAGGTTGGTCCCGTTTTTTATATGGAGGCTCTACGGGAGGTTGGGAAGCCTTGGCCGTACAGGTCAAATATCCGGATGAATATAATGGTTGTTTTGCGGCTTGTCCTGACCCTATTGATTTCAGGGCCTATTGCCTAACCAATATCTATGAGGATGATAATGCGTATTATTATGATAGTGAACACAAAAAATTGGAGGTGCCATCACATCGGAACTATCTAGGGCAAATCCAATCCACATTACGCCAAGGAAATCACTTGGAATTGGTCTTGGGGGATAAATCCCGATCGGGACAACAATGGGATATTTGGGAAGCTACCTATTCACCCCAAGGGGAAGATGGTTATCCTGTGCGCCTTTGGGATAAAATGTCCGGTGATATTGATCATCAGGTAGCGGAATATTGGAAACAGAATTATGACCTGCGGCATATTTTGGAACGCGATTGGGACAAATTGGGAGAGCACCTAAAAGGCAAGATCCATATTTATTGTGGGGACATGGATAACTACTATCTCAATAACGCCGTATATCTTATGGAAGATTTTCTGGAAAGCACCACGGAACCTTATTATGGTGGGGAAGTAGCCTATGGTGATAAGGCGGAACATTGCTGGAATGGGGATCCTAGCCAACCCAATGCCATAAGTCGTATGCGGTATAATACCATGTATGTTCCGAAAATCATGAAACGCATTGCAGAAAGTGCGCCCAAAGGTGCTGATTTGACTTCTTGGCGTTATCAATAGCATATGAAAAACAAGTCGAATAGCGTCGCATGGGGAGTTTTCGTGGTTATGGCCGTGAGTATTGGGTTGTATCCCATATTGTATTTTGTCATAGGAAGGGATTTTGGACTTTTGCCGGCTAAGGGCGAACAATTACTGAACAATACTTTTTGGAATATTGGATTCTATGGACATATTGTTTTTGGCGGGGTGGCCCTGTTGATAGGATGGATACAATTCAGTGAAAAGATCAGGAACACCTATATGAGGTTGCACAGGAGTATTGGAAAGCTCTATGTTGTCTCTGTTTTGGTCAGTGGGGTATGTGCTGGTTATATTTCGCTTTATGCGACGGGAGGGTGGATAAGTACCTTGGGTTTTATGGGTTTGGCAATTATTTGGGTGCTAACGACTGTAAATGCATATCGTGCCGTTAGAAATAAGGATATGGAGCTACACAAAGGGCTTATGATCTATAGCTATGCAGCGACCTTTGCTGCTGTTACCCTTCGTATTTGGTTGCCTCTTTTACATTTCGTTTTTGATGATTATGTTGTAGCCTACCGGTTGGTGGCCTGGTTGTGTTGGGTGCCCAATATGGTATTCGCCTACCTTTGGATCAGAAGGCGGGGTTTGATCATCGGTTGAAGTACTGGGGCGTTTATCCGTTTGTGCATTGTTGGTTGCGTTTTAGGGGTGCATTTTAACTGCATTTCCTTATCTTGTATGCGCTTATTTTAAACAACCATACCATGTTAGGAATCAAAAAAAATCTAATAGCACCCTTTTTTATTTTGGTGGGCATCCTCTGTAGTAACGCGCAATCGGGAAAAGTATACGACAACCTTACCATGGACAGTAAAATCTTAAAAAGTGAACGGAAATATGCCGTTTATTTACCTCCGGACTATCAAACCTCGGAACGCAGTTATCCGGTATTGTACTTATTGCATGGTGCAGGGGACGATCAAACGGGGTGGGTGCAGTTCGGTGAGCTATTGCGTATTACCGATAACGCCATAAAAGACGGTACGGCCACGCCCATGATTATTGTTATGCCAGATGCCAATACCGGTAAAAGGGGGTATTTTAACCAAGGTGCGGATTGGCGTTATGAGGATTTCTTTTTTGAGGAACTCATGCCTTACGTTGAGGGGAAATATAGGATAAAGGGAGAGAAAAGATATCGGGCCGTAGCCGGACTTTCAATGGGGGGAGGTGGTTCTTTTATGTATGCCCTGCATCACCCAGAACTGTTTTCCTCGGCTTGTCCCTTGAGTGCTTATGTCGGTCCTTTGACCATGGAGGAGCAAAGAAAACGGTATGCTGTCATCTCAGAAGAATACACCGATGGGGAAGTCGTTGCGTATTACAAAAAACACAATGCCTTGAACCTAATGGAAAGTGTCCCCGTTGCGGATATAAAGTCCGTTCGTTGGTATATAGATTGTGGGGATGATGATTTCCTCTACGAAGGAAATAGTTTGATGCATATCGCTATGCGAAAGAAAGAGATTCCCCATGAGTATCGGGTAAGGGAAGGGCATCATAGTTGGACGTATTGGCGGGAATCCTTACCCGCGGTATTGGAGTTTGTATCACAGGCATTCCATCAATATTAATTCGGTACTATGAACAAGAAAAGATTATTGGTACAGGTATTTGCGGCAATCTTGCTTTATGTGGTTATATCGCTGGTCCTTGAAAAGGATTATTCACAGGCCATTGTTATTAGGGAAATCTTGGAGGGCATGGTCTTTGGTCTCTTATATGGGGTATTTATTTGGTTTAGGGAGAAATCGAAAAAAAAGAAACAATGATTTCTTTGGGTATTTATACTGGGATAAATAAGGGGTAAATGACTCATTTGTAATTGGATAAGACTCGGTTATTTAGCGAACAATTGCCCCGTATCCTTAAAGGCCTTGAATTCCAATGCATTTCCGGCCGGATCTAAAAAGAATAGGGTGGCCTGTTCCCCAGGAAGTCCCTTAAACCGTATATAGGGTTCAATAACAAATTCCACCCCTTTGGATTTTAAATCCTTGGCAAAGCTTTCAAAAGTTTCCCAAGGTAAGACTACGCCATAATGGGGGACAGGGACATTCTTCCCGTCTACGGCATTCGTATGTAATACGGCTTCGGATTTAGGTTTATAGTGAATGACCAATTGGTGGCCAAAAAGATTGAAATCTACCCAGTGTTCACTGCTGCGTCCTTCCTTACAATTCAATACTTCACCGTAAAATTTACGGCATTCGGCCAAATTGTGGACGGGGATGGCAATGTGGAAAGGAGCTATATCGTGCATGAGCAAAAGTTTTGGCTTTAATGGGATTCCTTTTGAAGGATCATCATAAGATTAAAACTACCTTTTTTCTAGGACTTTAAAAAATCCATGATTTTTAGGTTTACCTTGTCCTGATGCATACTATGTCCTAAGCCATGGGTTACATACAGATCACTATTCTTCCATTTGGCATGCACTTTTTCCGAAGCGATAAAAGGTGCGATCGGGTCTTCCTTATCATGGATAACCAGCCCCTTTTTTGATAAATGGCCTTTAAATTTTGAAGTGGAAAAGTCACGGATTCCAAATCCGTAATTATCCTGAAGGTACTCATCCAAACCTACATATACCGTATCATTGAACCTCAGTAGTCTTTGGTAATGGTCCATAATGTCTTCCAAATCGGAAGGAGCCCCGATGGTAACTATCTTTTCTATGGTGTCATTGGGGTATTTTTCTTGGTGGTATAAGGTCGTCATACCGCCCATGGAATGTCCAATAACGTACTTTGGTTTAAATTGGTCAACAATAGCTTGCGTGCATTCGGTATACAAGGGTACATTCAATACTTTGCCGGTTGAATATCCTTGGGCAGGACCATCAAATGCAATGATATTAAAGCCTTCTTTCTTTAAGTATGAAATTAAATTTCTCCATCGATACACATTACTTTCCCATCCGTGGATAAGCAGAACCGACTCTTTATTGCCCTTCCATTGATAGGTTTGGAGTTCTACGCCATTCGTTTTGATCCTTTCGCTCTTGGCTTCCTCTAAAAAATCCTGCTGATCTTCACGGACCTTACCTTTTCTTGGGGTACAAAATAAGAAAAAAGCCTTTTCAGCGGCTTTTTTTGTGGAGAAGTAGGATAAGGTGTTAAAATAGGCACCGTAAAAAAGGGGAAGATATTTATTTAGATATTTGCGCATTTATTTTGAGGGATTTAGGGGTATCTTGTAAAACTCTTAGTAAGAGTCTGTTAGTCCCAGGCAATCATTAAATATTTTATCTTAGCCCCATCAGGCACTTGTACAGGTTCAATATTAGGGCTCGATACATAGCGTAGGCTTTCGGGCAATTGACTCTTGTCTATGGTGAAATAGACATCACTGTCTTTTACGAAAATGATGATATTGTTTAAAGAGGTCACGATTTTTTGAATCGTATATTTTTCCTTGATATCCTTAAACGTACTGTTCAGGCCTATACCTTTCTCAGTCTCAAATCGTGGATCGTTGATCCGTACATTCTGGATTTTCGGAATACTATCCGAACTTGGGGTCAGGGTCAATAAATGGCTCCCTCCCTTTTCGTAGATTTTGATGCTTCTGGCCCCAAGGCCGGAGGCTAATTGCATGGTGTCCCTGACGATGGAATCCCCATCATAAATAAGATCCAAATCACGGATTAAACTAATTCTTTCAAGTTTGCCCACATTGTGGTTGGTAATGATGAAGCTTGTGTCTTTTTCTTTTTGGCATTGCACGACTACGGCAAGGACACAGATGCCAATTACTACAGATAACTTTTTCATTTTTTTAACTCATAACCTTTTTTAACACTCCTAAGACTCCACGGATAAAAGTGGCACTGGTCAAAACCTTTATGATGGGGTTCTGTCGTGTGCTCCTTTTTGTAGATGTTCTTCTGCTTGTTGGTTTTTCTCGTTCTTTTTCTGCCTCTTTTTCGGCTTTCTCTATTTTTTCATTCAGTATTTCATAGGCGCTTTCCCGATCGATTTCTTTGTTGTATTTAACAACCAAGTCCGAACTTTTAATGACCGAATTCAACTCGCTATCAGTAAGTATATCCATTCTGCTCATTGGGGCTCGAAGCAATGTGGCGGCCAATGGGGTGGGACGTCCTTTTTCATCCAGGGCCGAAATCAATGCTTCCCCGATTCCGAGTGATGTTAAGACTTCCTTCGTGTCATAGTAATCGGATATGGGATAGTTCTCTGCAGTCAGTTTTATGGCCTTTCGGTCTCTGGCCGTAAAAGCACGTAAGGCGTGTTGTACCTTGAGTCCCAATTGTGCCAATACCTCATTAGGGACATCTGTTGGGTTTTGGGTCACAAAGTAAAGCCCGATCCCTTTGGAGCGAATTAGTTTTACAATACTTTCAATCTGATCCAATAGGGCTTTTGAGGCTTCCTTGAAAATCAAATGGGCCTCATCAATAAACAATATAAGTTCGGGTCTATCACTATCGCCCTGTTCAGGAAAGGTGGCATATATCTCAGCCAAGAGGCTCAACATAAAGGTTGAGAATAATTTGGGCCGATCCTGTATATCCGTTAAGCGTAGGATGTTTATGTATCCCCTTCCATTTTCATCGATGCGTGTGAGATCATCGACCTCAAAGGATTTCTCCCCAAAGAACAAATCGGCACCTTGTTGTTCCAATTCAATGATCTTACGTAAAATCGTGCCTGTTGAACTTGTTGAAATCCGCCCATATTCCTTGGCGAATTCTTTTTTACCCGTTCCTGTGGCATATTGAAGCACTTTTTTAAAATCCTTCAAATCCAACAGCGGCAATTTTTTGTCATCGCAATATTTGAATACTACGGCAACAATACCTTCCTGGGTCTCTGTTAGATCCAATATCCTCGATAGGAGTGTTGGACCAAATTCAGAAACCGTGGCGCGTAATTTCACCCCATCCTGTTCTGAAAGCGACAGTATTTCCACGGGAAAGCTCTTGGGCTCAAAGGGAATGCCTATTTTGGCATGTCGTTCATCAATCTTAGGATGTCCTGGACTGGGTTGTGCGAGTCCACTAAGGTCACCCTTTAAATCCATAAGTAAAACGGGGATTCCCTTATCCGATAAATTCTCTGCGAGTACCTGGAGCGTTTTTGTCTTTCCTGTTCCTGTTGCCCCTGCAATCAAACCATGACGGTTCAAGGTTTTCAGCGGAATTTTCACTAGGGCGTTGGTGACAGCTTCACCATTGAGCATTGCAGCACCCATGGTAATTGAATCGCCTTTGGTCGTATATCCTTTTTCGATATGTGCAAAGAAATCGTCTTTGGTGCTCATAAGGTCAAATTTTTGATAAAAATAGGGCATTTTTAGGCAACAATAAAACGATTGGTAAGTAGTATCTTTGCCCAATGATGAAAGATGAGGTTTTAGAATTGGTCAACAAGGGTTTGATGCTTCCATTAATGGAGGAATTTTATACCATACAAGGAGAAGGTTTCCATAAAGGAACGGCTGCTTATTTTATTCGTGTAGGGGGTTGTGATGTGGGTTGTCATTGGTGTGATGTGAAAGAAAGTTGGAATGCCGAAACGCATCCACCGACGGATATAACCAGTATTGTTGAAAAAGCGGTAACCTATTCCGATACGATCGTTGTAACGGGAGGGGAACCCCTGACATGGGATATGGGGCCTTTGACCAAAGCACTGAAAGCGAAAAATGTGAAGACCCATATCGAGACTTCCGGAGCCCATCCGCTTAGTGGAACTTGGGATTGGATCTGTCTGTCCCCAAAAAAGAATAAATTACCTACTGGGGTCATTTATGAAAAGGCGCATGAGTTGAAGGTCATCGTTTTTAATAAGCACGATTTTATTTTTGCCGAGGAACAGGCAGCGAAGGTCAATAAGGATTGCATATTATATCTACAACCGGAATGGAGTGTACGCGACAAGGTGATGCCTATGATCGTCGATTTTGTCATGAAAAATCCGAAATGGAAGGTATCCTTGCAGACCCATAAGTATTTGAATATTCCGTAAACAGTAAACAGTAAACAGTAAACAGTAAACAGTAAACAGTAAACAGTAAGCAGTAAACAGTAAGCAGTAAACAGTAAGCAGTACGCAGTACGCAGTGTATAATTATCAATGAACAATTGGCAATGTGCAATTAGCAATGAACAATGAACAATGAGCGCTCTGCGCTAAGCGAATAGCGGTCAGCGATAAGCAGTGTACAATTATCAATGAGCAATTAACAATAAGCGCTCTGCGCTAAGCGGTCAGCGAAAAGCGATAGGCGAAATGCGATTAGCGCTAAGCGAGCAAAGTCTTGGTTGCTATCTACCACCATTGGCCTGAAGGTCCAAAAGACATTCTGTTCCCAAATCGGGGATGGATACCAAACCTTTAGAGGTTCTTTTTTCCAACATTTTTTTCATACTGGGGCCAAACTGTAGTTCTGCCCGCATAAGACATCCTTCTTCCGTACAGTGGTTATCACCTATTTCGTTGTCGTCGTCATCCGTAGTGGTTCCTTCATGATCATTTACCGGTTCCGTACCTAGGTTAACGAGTCCCATCAGATGTCCGAATTCATGGTTTAAGGTTGCTGTTTCCACATCATCGATGTCCACGGCAAAGCTTTTGTTGGCCAAGTTCCTGATGGTTTCTTCGTAAATGACCATAGAGGTGTTCCAATACACGGCACCTAAAGTGACCAGGTCTTCTTCTTCATCATCATCTTCAGAGGGGGCATCGGTAAAATAGATGTAAATACCAAGGGTCTTGCCATCGTTATAGACCGTTCTGTTTTCCTTTTCCAAGTCATCTATTTCTTCCAATGATAATGTTTCTTCATCAGGAGAGGGTAGTTCGGTATATATCAATTCAATATCCTCTTTATGTGAATGCTCCTTTAGGAAAGCAACAAAATCGGTCATTGCATTGGTTGTGGGTCTGTAGTCTTGATCGTCTGTTTTTACATAGGCGATTTGTATCCGAAGTTTATCAAAGGTGTTGTTCGAGAGGATGTCATTGGCAGAGGACCCCGAGGTTTTATAGTTGGCCGAATTATCGATTTTGTTCTGATCGGTAGAATCATTGGCGTCTTTTGAGCAACTGCCCGCTAAAACCAAAAATAGAATCAGTACTATCCAAAAACGATTGCTCATAACGTATTATTTAAATGATAACGAATAAATTCATGTGTTTGGTATTACTTAAAGGTTAAGCGGGCCAAATAGTCGTAATGCTCCCCTTCCTTAATCAATTTACAATGCAATTGACATTCCGATGCCACCTGCTGCAAGGTCGCGTAATCCAAATATAACCATGGAAACGAGTTGCTTGAGGCCCCTTTATAGGTCATGGTGAAATCAACTTCCCCATAATAGCTATTTTCATCGACGGGCATCTCCCCATCATCATTGGTTTCGTCCCAATCCTCCTCGGTTTCATCCTCCTCGAACATATAGATGATATCCGAGGAATCCAACAATATTTGTGCATTTTTCCCCATCAACGTTTTAAAATGTTCCAAATAGGTTTTTAGTAGTTCGAGTCTGCCTACAATCCCGATACCGTTCATAAGTAGGAGTAGGGTGTTGTATTTTTGGCCTTTATAGTCTAATACGGGGCTTAGGACAGTGTTTCTGATTCCTCTTAGTTTACAGGTTTCAATGGCATCAACGGAATGGTCCAAAGCCGTAACTTCCAACCCTTTTTCCTGAAGGTAGAGACTATGGCTTCCTGCCCCACAACCAATATCCAAGACTGTTCCACAACACAAGTCCAGGGCCTTTTGTTCTATTTTGGGCATTTCCGTATAGCCTCTAAAAAGATAGGGGATGGGAATGGTATCTTCTTCATCCAGGGAAGAATGGGTGGTAATATCCTCACTATAATCCCCATTGAGATAATCCAATAAGGCCTTGCCGAAAACATCGGTTTCCATATAATTCGTACTTTGCAAGCAAAAGTGGGACTTTTACTCCATTATAAAAAACCGAATATGCAGCAATTTAAAATATTACTTTTCTGTTTCCTAATGGTCCCAATCGGCTTCACGGCACAAGAGACCGACTATTCAAAGGATGTTAAGGATTATCTGGAGCATAACGGCACCATGAAACAATATGAATACGCCTACGGACAGTTGATGCAAATGATGGAAAGTCGTTACCCCAAGAGCGAAGGTAATTTAAAGAGCTGGACGTTTTTGGAGGAGCATGAGGTCAAGGCTATGGAGGATATAAAAAATATGTTGGTGCCTATTTACAAAGAACATTTTTCCCACGAGGATATCAAGCAAATGGCCGCTTTCTATGAAACAGAGACAGGAGTCTTACTTACAACAGATCGTTCAAAGATGACCACGGTGCACAAAGAGGAATTGAATTCTTTTTACAATACCATCGTGGGTCAGAAAATCATCAATAAACGGGAGGCGCTTACCAAGCAAATTTCGATGGCATCCGAAAATTGGAGTCGCGAACTTTACGGAATTTCCATGGGACTATTTAACAATGGATGAGATTTTAAGGAAGTTGCCCAAGAAGGCCGCTGAAAAACATAAGGAGAATAAGAAATTCTTTACCAAGTTAAAAAGGAAGCCCCCTAAGAATTTGGATTATGTGATGCAGGAATTGCATGAAGCCGAATTTGAAAGAACGGATTGTTTGACCTGTGCCAATTGTTGCAAGACCACGGGTCCCCTTTTTACCAATATGGATATTGAGCGGATTTCAAAATTTTTTAGAATGAAACCACAGAAGTTCATCGCCCAATTCTTACGGGTCGATGAGGACAATGATTATGTACTGCAAGAAGTTCCCTGTACTTTTTTGGGTGAAGATAATCGCTGTTCCATTTATGATGTTCGACCGAAGGCATGTAGGGAGTTTCCGCATACCGACCGAAAAAAATTCCAGCAGATCGGTAACCTTACCTTAAAGAATGTAGCCATTTGTCCGGCTGCCTTTAATATTGTGGAGGAAATGAAAAAAAGGCTGCCCTAAACCTATTCAATAACCGAATTTGTCACCTCGATCGGAGTATCACTATGCATCGAGATACTGGGGTATACGGGATACCAAGAGCCCCCTATGTTATTGGTGATGGTAGAATGGTCAATTTTGATATTTCCTGAATGGTCATTGCTGACAAAAAATAGGGATGAACCATAGGCATTTACTTCGTTTTGTGTTATCGAAGAGCCTAGAAGGGTTAATGTCATGGTATTCCCATCGTTATAAATAGCTCCGCCACTGCCACCTCCGGGAGATCCGGATTCTGCGGGATTACCACCATTCCCTATGGCCTTATTGTGGGAGAACAAGCTGTTGATGATGGTCCATGAGACACCGATACTACTAATGGCCCCGCCATTTGAGCCCGAATTGCCATAACCGTCCTGTCCGCCAAAGGTGCTATTTACAATGTATACCGGTAAATTGTTGTACTGACTAAAAACACGGATGGCCCCACCGCCGACATCCGGACCAGTGCTTGCGCAAATATTATTGAAAAATCGACAATTCACCGCCTTAAACCGACCCCCGCGTACCCAAATGGCACCACCGCCATCATATTCGGTTTCACGGATGGAGTTACCGTCCGCAAAGGTGATGTTCTGGACGGTAAGCCGTGGGTACTCCTGGTTCTGACAATGGTCCGTTGTCCAGACTTGATCAGGGTCACAGGTATTCATATACAGTATTCTTGTAGTTCCGTTTCCGCTTAAGGTAACCCGTCCGCCGCCATCTATAATTACTTCTTCATTGGCATTGTTGACGACTTTGGCTGGTTTATCCATGATAATAGTGATAGGGTCCGGACCACAATCAAAAGTGATCTTGCCACCTTTGGCCACAGCATCAACGACGGCATCACAGGTGCAGCTTTCGGGGGTGCCATCACCAACTATTGTATCAGGATTGGTTACGTCTTCTGTCCCTGCTTCAGCAGGTATGGGGGAGTCGCCATCGGGATTTCCGGCCGCAGGTCCGTTTTCAGGATTTGCCAATGGATTTTGAACTTCTATGCTCGGTTCTGAATCGCTGTCTTTGGAACAATTAACAATAGTAAGCATCATCGTACAGAAAACCATTATATTGAAAAACCTACTGATTTGGGGAATACGTACTTTCATTTTTTCACAACGTTAGTCCATATAGTAACGTGTGGGTTTTTAGATAATTGTCTTAATACAAGCAGGTTTACTGATATAAGAGATGTTTTTTTCTAATGGCTTTGAATTCCTTTAGGTCTTCTTGCCAGGTGGCCTTTATTTCTTCCTCAGACAGCCCAGCTTCTATCTGCTGTTGTAATTTGGCCGTACCGGCATGTTTGGTAAATCCACTGGTATTGAAAAATTTGGACTTGTCGGTCGTGTTGGTATAGGCATCGATGATCCATCGTAAGGAAACTTCTTTCATGCTAGGGATTTCGGAAAGATCCGCCCCATAGCATACCTTGTTATTCTCTTTGGGACTTTTGGATCCAAAATTGGGTTTGGGGCGATATTTAAAATGGTATTGGGTGCTGTCTAAAAACGAAGCCCCATACCGTTGAAATTGAAATTCGGTGCCCCTACCGGCATTGATGTTTGTGCCTTCTAACAAACCAAGACTGGGATAAAGGTTGATGGAAGTATTGTTAGGAAGGTTTGGGGAAGGACGAATGGGTAGGTTGTATTCAGAATCGTGGGTGTAGTTCTTTAAGGGAACAACGGTCAAATCTGCCTTAACCTTATCTGTAAGCCAGCCTTCTTCGTTGATCATGATGGCATATTCCCCTATGGTCATTCCATAGACCAATGGAATGGTGGTCATGCCTAAAAAACCGGTATGTTCTTTTTCCATGGTTGGGCCGTCAACATAATGGGCATTCGGATTGGGTCGGTCTAGAACCACAATGGGAATATCGTTTTCCGCACAAGCTTCCATAACCAGTTGAAGGGTGGCGATAAAGGTGTAAAAACGAACCCCGACATCTTGAATATCGAAAACGACAATATCTAAATCCTCTAATAACGCTTTGGAAGGTTTGCGGTTTTTTCCATAGAGCGAAATCAAAGGTAATCCCGTTTTCGTGTCCAATCCGTCCTTTACCTTTTCCCCGGCATCGGCCTGTCCGCGAAATCCGTGTTCGGGAGCAAATACTTTCTTGATATCGATGTCCAAGGCCAATAAGGAATCCACAAGGTGCGTATGTCCATTTTCATTGAAGATGACACTGGTGAGGTTCGCGACCACGCCCACTTTCTTTCCTTTTAACATACCGATATAATCCTGGGTACTGTTGGCACCAACAATAATCGGCTTGTTTTGGGGTGTTTCAATAGGATTGTTTTGCGATATCGTATTGTTTTTAGGTTGTTTTTCAGTGTTTCCGCAGGATGACACAATTAAAAACCACAAGAAAACTGTACTTTTGAAACTGGATAAAAATGCCATAATTTGAATTTAGAATATTTTATAGCCAAACGACTCATTAAGGGAAAGGAGCATAAAATTAGCATATCTGCACCAATAATAAAAATAGCGATCGCTGCTATTGCCATTAGTGTTTTTATGATGCTGATCGCTATTGCCACTGGGGTCGGACTTAAACACAAAATACGTGAAAAAGTCGCTGCCTTCAACGGGCATATCCAGATATATAATTATGATAATAATACGTCGGATGTATCCGTGGTTCCCGTTTCCAAGGAACAGGATTTTTACCCCAAGTTTACTACGGTAGACGGTATTGTACACATTCAGGCCGTTGCGACCAAAGGGGGCATAATCCGTACCGA
The DNA here is from genome assembly GCF_014596745.1 of Maribacter aquimaris. GTDB lineage: Bacteria > Bacteroidota > Bacteroidia > Flavobacteriales > Flavobacteriaceae > Maribacter_A > Maribacter_A aquimaris. The sequence goes on along the minus strand of NZ_JABTCF010000005.1, from coordinate 163,499 downwards.
GGATACTTTTGAGGGCTTTATCGCCAAAGGGGTGGGGGCGGATTATAACTGGGAGGTTCTTAGGGAATACTTGGTCGAAGGTACATTGCCCGATTATTCAGGGGACTTGAATACAGAGGTTTTATTATCACGATTAATGGCCAATAGGCTAAAATTGAAGGTTGGTGATTCCTTTTCGGCTTTTTTTCCCAAAGAGGAAGATCCGTTAAAGCCGAATCAAAGACGTTTTCAGGTAGTGGGTATTTACGATAGTGGATTTGAGGAGATCGATGGTATGTATGTGTTTGTCGATATTCGCCATATTCAACGAATGAACAAATGGGATGAAAACCAAGTAGGGAACTTCGAGGTGTTTTTGAACGGTTTTGATGATTTGGAGGAGAAGAATCGAGAGATTTATGGGCAGATATTATCCACCTTGGATACACAGACGATAACCGATAAGTACTACAAGATTTTCGAATGGATCGGGTTGTTCGACTTCAACATTGCCTTGATCATTGGAATCATGATTATCGTTGGGGGCATAAATATGATCACGGCCCTTTTGGTTTTGATTTTGGAACGCACCCAAATGATCGGGATTTTAAAGGCTTTGGGTACTGTGAATTGGAGCATACGTAAGATCTTCCTTTACAATGCGGCCTATTTGATTGCCATTGGACTTTTTTGGGGTAATGTGTTGGGATTGGGTTTTATATGGATACAAGGAAAATACCGCTTGTTGAAGTTTCCGAACCCCCAAGAATATTATATGGAATACATACCCGTGCATATTGATGTCGTTACAATAGGGCTTCTTAATTTAGGGGTATTGTTGCTGTGTCTGTTAATGCTGTTGGTGCCTTCCTATATCATAACAAGGATCAGTCCTGTCAAGGCCATAAAATTCGAATAGACCGGAAATGATTTGATAGGGTCCTGTGATGACGTATCGGCCAAAGTAATCAATACATACAATCCATATTGATTTTATTGCGGTCTATGGGATGGCATATTCGATTTTCATGGTAAGGGGGCGTTGGGTCTATGGATTGGTTTTGGTAACTTGGGGTGAAATTATTCTAAAATGAAACGGATTAAAAAACATACATTTTATTATGGGTCCTTATTGATTCTGTTTTCCGTTCTTACTTTCTTAGGTTGTAGTTCGGACGATGGTTCCCCAATGCAGGGAACTGAAGGGGAAGAACCTGGCGAAACTATTGTTTCCCCAGAAGATAAACTTCCTTTGATTACAATACGCACCAATGGGGCGGCAATCTTGGATGAGCCGAAGATAGATGCCGAAATGACCATCACAACGGCCGATGTTGATTCCTATACAGGTAAAATCGGGATTGAGATCAGGGGGGCTTCCTCCCAAATGTTTCCCAAGAAATCCTATGGAATGGAAACCAGGGATGCAGATAATGAGGATTACGATGTTTCCTTATTTGGGTTTCCTGAGGAAGAAGATTGGATTTTTTATGGTCCGTATAGTGATAAAACCCTTGTCCGAAATAAATTGATATATGACCTTTCCCGGGAAATCGATGTTTATGCCAGTCGTACGGTATTTGCTGAACTCAACATTAATGATGATTACCAAGGCGTTTATGTTTTTATGGAAAAGCTGAAAAGGGATGGCAATCGAATTGATATCAATAAATTGAAAGATGATGAGAATTCAGGAGAGGATCTTACGGGAGGGTATATATTGAAGATTGATAAAACGGCAGGGAGTAATTTGGGGGGTGGACTCAATGATCAAAATTCGTTTACGTCATCCCATGCCCCGATGAATTCCAGTATGGGGCAAACTATTGATTTCCTGTATGAATATCCCGACGCGGAGGATATTACCCCCGAGCAGAAAGTTTATATTTCCGATTATGTCAACCAGTTTGAAAACGCTTTGGCCTCCGAGGATTTTGCGGATCCCGAATTGGGTTATGCCGCCTATATGGATGTCGATAGCTTTATAGATTTCTTTTTATTGAACGAAATCTCCAATAATGTAGATGGTTATCGTTTGAGTACCTATATGTACAAGGATAAAAACGAAAAATTGAAAATGGGTCCTATTTGGGATTTTAACCTGGCCTTTGGTAATGCCGATTATTGTAGTGGTGGGGCGACCAATGTATGGGCATATAAGTTTAATGAACGCTGTTCCGAGGATTATTGGCAAGTGCCTTTTTGGTGGGATAGACTTTTGCAGGACCCCGTATTTGTGACCGCCTTAAAAGCGCGATGGAACACCTTACGCGGAAGTACATTTTCAACAGGAGGTATCCATGATAAAATTGATGGGTACGTCAAAACCTTAAAGGATGCTGGTGCTATAGCATCCAATTTTGAAAAATGGGATGTGTTGGGAACTTACGTGTGGCCAAACAATTATATCGGTAATAATTATGATGGGGAAATCAGCTATTTGAAAAATTGGATAGATGATCGCCTAATTTGGTTGGATGGTGCCATTGACGGATTATAATAAGTGGAAATCAATACATGGAAAGTGAATCGGTCTGTGGAAAGGAATGTGGAACCCAATAGAATCGATGTGTTGGTCAAATAAAGAACCAGACCAAATCGAATACGAATTAATCAAGTGAAGATGGTGGACTTAAAATTAGGGAATCAAACAGTAAAAATCGAGAAAGGTGAACTGGTAAGTTATAATGTTGATGGCTATGAGTACATCCATCAAAAAGGGAGCCCCGGTTGGAGAAATGCGGACACCGAAATGTTTCCGATCATAGGTCCTACGGCCGATGCCGGATTCTTGGTCAAGACACCCAAGGGAAATGCCGTTCAGGACCAACACGGGTTGCTTCGGGAACTCGAGTATGTGGTTGCCGATAAATCCGGGGATTCCGTAATCCTAGTAAAGGAATATAAGGCCGATGCCAAGGTGGGGAACGCTAAATATCCCGAAAAATCCACAGCAGCTGAATTGTTCTGGCCCTATGATTTTACATTTACAAAATCCTTTCAGTTAAAAAAAGATGGATTGTATATCACCTTTGCCATAGAAGGGGAAAACGGTATGCCCTTTATGTTGGGGTACCATCCAGCCTTTAAATTGCATGGTGAAAATGTAGCTATCGAAGCGGAGGGAAGGTCGATTACCATACCTGAAATCATCGAGGTTGGCAGTCGGGCGATGGAAATTCCAAATTGTAGTTCAATCGTCCTTAAGGATCAAAGGACCTTGACCATTACGACCGAGGGTTATGGCAATTTCATGTTATGGACCGAAGTTGACAATATGGTTTGTATAGAGCCCATAACTTTTTACCCCTATGCCGTGGAAGAGAAAAACCTGCATCAGGGATTTCTTGAATTGAACAAGGATACCCATAACTTTAAGGTGCATTTGCATCCGGACAACTAATATGGAATCCTTGAAAACGAATATTGGGTTATTGACCCTATTGATGGTGGTTACCGTAAACGCTCAGGAAATGAAACCCAAAGAAGTGCCTTATGCTTCCATACCCGAAGCTCCCACAACCTATTCGGCGGGTGGCGTCGTATCCAGAATGATCGATGGCCTCGGCTTTCGGTATTATTGGGCGACGGAAGGACTAACGGAAGGGAATATGGATTACAGGCCCAGTGAAAAAGGCAGGAACATCGCGGAAACCATGGAGCATGTTTACGGATTGTCGGTACTGATCCTGAATTCGGCCCAAAAGGTGCCCAATGATCGAACAGTGGAAAAAGAAAAGCCTTCAAGGCATGAATTAAGGGTACAGACCTTGATCAATCTGAAAACGGCAAGTAATTTGTTCAAGACTTCGGAAGACTTGTCAGCACATAAGATCGTTTATAAGAATAAAAAAGGGCTGACCGAGTTTCCATTTTGGTATCAAATTAACGGCCCGATCGAGGATGCGGTATGGCATGCGGGCCAAATTGTAATGATGCGTCGTTCCGATGGTAATCCATTCAATGCAAAGGTGAACATGTTCACGGGACAAGTAAGGGAATAAGAGCTATGGTACGATTGGTGAGGACGAACTCGGAAAATACGGATTTTAAGAACCTCGTAAAGCTTCTCGATGCCGATCTGGCCGTTCGTGATGGGGAAGACCATGATTTTTACCAACAATTCAATAAAATCGATGCCCTAAGACACGTTGTGGTGTTGTATGAGGATGAAAAGCCCTGTGGTTGTGGGGCCATCAAGGAAATGACCCCGATCGTTATGGAGGTTAAGCGGATGTTTATCTTGCCTGCGTATCGCGGTAAAGGTCTTGCCACCAGGATATTGACGGAACTTGAAAGGTGGGCGGCCGGGATGTCTTATGGAAAATGCGTCTTGGAAACCGGAAAAAAGCAGCCGGAAGCGATCCAATTATACCAAAGAAACGACTATATGGTCATTCCCAACTACGGGCCATATATCGATATTGAAAATAGTGTGTGTTTCGAAAAAGTTTTGAACAAGCTATGATTGAATGATATTTATCATGTTTTTTTTCATTTTCACTAATTAAATTTGTTTCCTTTTTGGCGATTTTTATGGATGCCATAGACGGGTTTTGATTCCCGTTCAATCTAACAATCAATGAATTTATGAAAAAAGCACATTCTTTCCATATTCCTGTAATGGGCATAGGATTTACGGTAGATACTCCTTTGAAAGTAGCCCAATATGGTATCGATTCGGTTATTTCCATTGTCGATGATGTACTTCTTGAGAAATTGAGGAAAATGTACTGCGAACTACATGAAATACCCTATAAGGAAATTACGGATAAAATAGAGGATTTTAGGGCCAAACGCATAACCTCTTACCTCAATCTGATCAATAACCTGACAGAGCAGAAATTCGAGGAATTAAAAAATACGACCATTAACAAAGGCAATGAGTTGAAACAATACATCAGTATGTTGCCCGATGGGAATTCTTTAAAAAAAGAGTTTAAGAACCTTACCGAAAAAATGCATATCAGTGAGGCCGGGAATTGGATCAAGGACCATTTGTCCCTAGGTAGCATCGATGTGAATATCATGACCAAAGTGGATAAGGCAAATTATTGGAATGGCGAAAAATTGCCTTCCGAGTATAATGATGCCCATGCCGCACTAAGGGGGTTTGCGGAAAGTGACCTACAGTCCTCGGTAATCCTTTCCGCGGGTATGAACCCTAGGTTATATGGGTACATGGAGCGTTTTGAGGATTTCTACCCCAATGAAAATGGGGAAATGAAAAAGAAGATCATCTTAAAGGTAAGTGATTTCCGCTCAGCCATGATCCAAGGGAAGTTCTTGGCTAAAAAAGGGCTTTGGGTATCTGAATACCGTATCGAGTCAGGATTGAATTGTGGGGGTCACGCCTTTGCCAGTGATGGCTATTTGCTAGGCCCCATATTGCAGGAATTCAAGGAAAAAAGGGATGAACTTATTTCATCGACCCATGAAGTCCTTGTTCAGGCCTTGAAAAATAAGGATCGCATAGTTCCCCAGACAGCCTTACCGCTTAAGGTTACGGCCCAAGGGGGTGTAGGTACGGCAGAGGAGCATCAATTCCTTCTCGATACCTATGAGCTGGATTCCGTAGGTTGGGGTACTCCCTTTCTTTTGGTACCCGAGGTCACAACGGTCGATAAGGTTACCTTGGAAAAATTGGTGCAAGCCAAGGAAGAAGATTTGTATTTGAGTAATATATCACCTTTAGGGGTTCCTTTCAATAGCCTTAGGGGAAATACCAAGGATTTGGAAAAAGATGCATTGATAGCCAAGGGAAGACCGGGAAGTTCGTGCCCACGCCAATATTTATCCCTAAACCACGAGTTTACCGAAAAGGATATCTGTGTAGCTTCAAGACAGTACCAACGTCTGAAATTGAAGGAATTGGATGCGCAGGACTTGCCCAAAGAATCATATCAACAACAATTTGATAAAATCGTTGAAAAATCCTGTATCTGCGTAGGTTTGAGTGCATCGGCCCTAATGGTCAATCAAATAGACCATAAGGTTGAGGGTGAAGGGGTTTCGGTCTGTCCCGGTCCCAATATGGCTTATTTTTCAAAACTGATGAGCCTCAAGGAGATGACAGATCATATTTATGGAAGGACCAATGTGATTGCCGATGGTATACGTCCGAATATGTTCGTTAAGGAACTATCGATCTATATCGATTACCTGAAAGGAAAAATTGATGAGGTCAAAGCGATTGCCAATAAAAAACAGGAGAATTATTTTACCACTTTCGTCAAGAACCTTAATCAGGGTATAGCGTACTACGAATCAATGTTCGATTCCTCAACGGAAGCCTTTAAGGATTCAAAGGACAAGATTTTTGCTGAATTGGATAATTGTCAAGAGCGATTACAGCTGTTATCACTTGAAATACGAAAATTGGTGGAAATGAAGGAAATGGCCTAGCGGGTTCATGTACTGTATTTCGGGTTGCACTTGTTTGATTGTTGACTAATTCGCGGTTTCCATAGGGCGATTTCGTGATGTACGGCCTAAAGGAATCGGTTTTCCATTGGGTCATATAGCGGTCTTACCATAGGGATATTTAGGCGATATTCCCAGATGTGGTTTTTACTGATGGAATAATTTTTCAGTAATACTGGGCGATTTGTTTAATTTTGGACAATGCAAAAGTTTTTACCATTTGTAGATTGGATTTTTAACTACAAAAAAAGCTATCTGTTAAAGGACTTGATTGCCGGACTTACAGTGGGTGTCATTCTCGTACCACAGGGCATGGCCTATGCCATGGTAGCCGGACTCCCACCTGTATACGGTCTGTATGCATCGGTATTTCCAGTTTTGGTGTATATGTTTTTGGGAACTTCCCGGCAATTGGCCATAGGTCCCGTCGCTATGGATTCCCTCTTGGTGGCTGCCGGTTTGGGTACTTTGGCCATAACGGGCATCGAAAACTATATCGCCATGGCCATCTTTCTGGCCTTTATGGTCGGGTCGATCCAATTGTTACTGGGGTTTTTGAGAATGGGCTTTTTGGTCAATTTTTTGTCCAAGCCCGTAATCAGTGGTTTCACCTCTGGGGCCGCATGCATTATAATCCTTAGTCAATTAAGGCATCTGCTGGGTGTCGATATCGAAAAAAGCAGTAAAATGCATGAGTTGGTCGTATACGCCTTGGAAAAGGTAGGGGATACCAATCCCTATGATTTCGCTATTGGGATCCTTGGGATTTTTATAATTGTGTTACTGAAAAAATGGAATAGAAAAATACCGTCGATATTGGTTGTGGTCGTATTGGGTGTCTTGGCCGTTTATGTATTGGATCTTGAACAATACGGTGTTCGGGTTGTTGGGGATATTCCACAAGGACTGCCTAATTTCCAGTTCCCCGATTTTGATTTAAAAAAGGGCATGGATCTATGGCCTATAGCCTTGACCTTGGCCTTGATCGGATATCTTGAGACGATATCAATAGGGAAATCCATGGAAGAAAAAATCAAGGAAGACAACATAGATGCCAATCGGGAACTTGTTGCTTTGGGTACATCGAATATAGTCGGTTCGTTTTTTCAGGCCTATCCCATTACGGCTAGTTTTTCCCGCTCCGCCATCAGTAGTGATGCTGGAGGTAAAACCAAGGGTTTTGCTTTGTTCAGTGTTATTATGGTCGTAGTGACCCTTTTGTTTTTAACGCCTTTGTTCTATTATTTGCCCAATGCGGTACTGGCAAGTATCATCATGGTTTCGGTATTTGGCCTGATAGATTTTGAGTATCCCAAAACACTACTTAAATATCGGAAGGATGAATATATTATTTTGATGCTTACTTTTTTGATTACCCTCTTTGTGGGTATCAAGGAGGGGGTGCTTATAGGGGTGCTCATTTCTTTGCTGTTGATGGTATACCGTACTTCAAAACCCCATTTTGCCGTTTTGGGAAAGGTTCGGGGGTCGGAGTATTACAAAAATATCAATCGGTTCGGGGAAGATATCGAACAAAGGGACGACCTGCTTATCGTTCGTTTCGATTCGCAATTGTATTTCGGGAACAAGAATTTTTTCAAGCAACATTTGTTGGCGGAAGTCAATGCCAAAGGGGAGACACTAAAAGGGATTATCTTAAATGCGGAACCCATAAATTACATCGATTCCACCGCAGCGAATATGTTGATCTCAGTAATTGAGGAATTGCACAATCGGGATATACGGTTCTATATTGCAGGTGCCATTGGTCCTACTCGGGATATCATTTTCAATAGTGGCATTGCCGAGGTATTGGGTAAGGATTTCCTTTTTGTAAGGACTAAAGAGGCGGTGGCCTGTTTTGATAATCCAGAAAGTATTCAGGATACCGATCGAAAAATTGCGCATCAAAGGAAAACCCGATAGTAACCTATGTTACAAAATAGGGAAGGATAAAACCTTATTTTTGAGCGTATTTTGAAAGAAAAAATGAAAATAGAACAGATATATACGGGTTGTTTGGCCCAAGGGGCATATTATATTGAGAGTAATGGGGAAGCTGCGATTATTGATCCATTACGGGAAGTAGAACCCTATATGCAGCGGGCAAAGGCCGATAATGCGAAAATCAAGTACATTTTCGAGACCCATTTCCATGCCGATTTTGTCAGTGGCCATGTAACCTTGGCCAAGAATACCGGGGCATCTATTGTTTACGGACCCTTGGCAAACCCTTCCTTTGATGCTATTATAGCCGAGGATAACCAGGAATTTAAAATTGGGGACCTTACGATTAAGGTGCTTCACACCCCCGGGCATACGATGGAAAGTACTACGTATCTTTTAAGGGATAAAGACGGAAAGGATCATGCCATCTTTTCTGGGGATACCCTGTTCTTAGGTGATGTTGGTCGCCCAGATCTTGCACAGAAGGCCGCTGATATGACCCAAGAGGATTTGGCAGGTATTTTGTTCGACAGTCTTAGGACCAAAATAATGACATTGGCAGATGATATTATCGTTTACCCGGCCCACGGCGCAGGTTCGGCCTGTGGTAAGAATATGATGAAGGAAACCGTGGATACCTTGGGGAACCAGAAAAAAATGAATTACGCCCTGCGTGCCGATATGACCAAGGCGGAGTTTGTGGAGGAAGTGACAGCAGGACTGATGCCCCCACCAAAATACTTTCCTTTGAATGTAAAGATGAATAAGGAAGGCTATGAGGATATTGGGGATGTGCTCGAACGTGGCAATAGCGCTTTGACCCCGGATGCCTTTGAACTAGCCGCCAACGGAACCGGTGCACTGGTCTTGGATGTTAGACATCAGGATGAATTTGTAAAGGGACATATTCCGCGTTCCATTTTCATTGGTTTGAATGGTGATTTTGCACCTTGGGTAGGCGCTTTGATCGCCGATGTGAAACAGCCTATACTATTGGTCGCCCCTTTGGGTAAGGAAAAGGAGGCCGTTATTCGTTTATCACGGGTAGGTTTTGATGGTACCCTTGGATATTTGAAAGGGGGATTCGAAGCTTGGAAGGATGAAGGCAAGGATTATGATACGATAACCGCAGTTACGGCACACGAGGTAAGTGAAATGATCAACGCGAATGAAGTACCCGTATTTGATGTTCGCAAAGAGAGTGAATACGGATCGGAACATGTGGTAAATGCCATTAATGCCCCACTCGAATTATTGAACCAACATTTGGCGGAATTCCCAAAAGACCGTACCTTTTTACTGCATTGTGCAGGGGGTTATCGCTCTGTCATTGCGGGATCGATACTGAAAAGTAGGGGTATCCATAATATTATTGATATAGCTGAAGGTTTTTCGGCCATTAAGGAATCAGGTATCAAAGTCACGGATTATGTGTGTCCAACCACGTTATAAATGAATATACCCAAGGGAATAAGGATTGCAATGGCATGTATGTTATGTGTCGCTATAATTTCTGTGGTCGTATTGACCATAGAATATGTAGTGACTTTAAACTGAATAATATGAAAAAAAATATGGGAGGTATCGACAAATTGGTTCGGGTAATTTTGGCCCTAATAGCAGGACTTTTGGTTTATTTTGGTGTGGTAGATGGTACTGTATCCTATATATTATTGGCGCTTGCCTCGGTTTTTGTGCTGACAAGTTTGGTGGGCTTTTGTCCATTGTACGGTATTTTCGGAGTGGATACCTGCCGTAGAAAAAAGTAAACTTCTACTTTTTTGGAATCGTCCAATTTGTAATTAGCTGATTTTTATCATATTTTGTGCTGCTATGGACTGTTATATTTACAATATCTTGATTTAAAACAGAATAGTATGGCATTGATACTACCCTTGGTAAACTGGAGTAACGGAATTATTATGATCGGCGTTTTTGGCGCTGTGGTAATAGGTTTGGTCGTTACGCTCTTGATATTCATGAATAGTGGAAAAAAGGACAAAAACTAAGATTTTGTCTGTATTTGTGAATCCTGGATAGATTTTTCTCTTAAGTTTTTTGACGGTTGTATAGTACATCCTACAACCTTATTTTCTTTGGTTTTAGGTAATTTATATTACGCTAATATATTTTTATTGGCTATATTGATTGCTGTAATACACTTGTGATGATGAAAAATTTTATTGAGCGCATCGGTGTTATGAACTTCATAATGTTGCTCGTCGTTCTATCAATAATCATAGTTTCGGAGATAATCTTTCTTACAGGGGATAAGTTGGATGCTATTTTCATTGCTTTTTGGGCTCCAACTATTTTGGGCTTTATGAACTATCTTAAATATAAGAAGTAATGGAGTTCATCCTCATTTACTCTATTATCGTTACTGTCTTTTTTGTGATATGGATGATCTTTGTCATCCGTATGTACAACAAATTGGACGATTAGATACTGTATCTATCCTAGGTGGAAATCATGACTAATTGTTGTGTTTACGCATAAGACCTTGTCATTTCGACAGAGCGAGGTACGAGCACGGGAAATCCCATACTCCTATGCTAGTGCGATTCCTCTTCGTGCCTCATTCGGAATGACAGGCTGACCTTAAAAAGAATGTCAGCCTTTTAAATCATAGCCCTATTCGGGTCAAAAAGCTAGTCAAATGGTTTCCCGGCCTATTTTATGCTTTCTTTTTCTAACTCACACCCAACTTTTGGGGTTAATCCCTAGGTAGCCGGCAATACCTGTAGTTTTTGTGGATTTCGTATAAGGTATGATTTAACGATACGCTCACTTTCCAAGGTGCTTTTTTGGGGTATTAGGAAAGCTTCCAAGTCTTCGGTAGTGTTGATTTGGATGTCCTTGTCCACAAATCCATACCCCGAATAGATGCCGTTTTTGATCATCACGAAGGCATGTTCACCAAAATTCCGTCCTTTTTCAATTAGCATCAGACTTTCCTCCTTATGGCGTGCATGGGCCACGGCCTCTTTCACTTTACTATTGTAATCCTCTACGCTTTCGTCACCGCTACAAATACCATCGCATTTCTTTATACGATAGTGCGAGCAGGTAGCCACGTTTTCCTGTAAATGACAGAATTTCGCGCATAGGGAAAAGGTCTTGCATAGCTCTTCCAAATACAAGCGGCAATCCGTGGTATTGTAAAAAATGGTAATGGGGTCTGGCGTCAGTTTAATCTTATTGAAAGCCATATGAAGAATGCCATTGCGGTCCTCATAGGTGAAGATGCCATACCGTTGTATGTTTCTCTTTTGCGAACGGTTGTATTGCGGGTAGTGGTGTTTTATGGCCGCCGACTCCATCAAAAGGGCAACAAGGTCACTGCCTGCGAGTTCATGGTCAATATCCGCCGTTTCCGCACACATTTGTATTTCTTTGGTGGCCTTGTCGTAGAAATGGCTCAAAACCCTTTTTTTAATGTTTATGGCCTTACCGATATAAATGATCTTGCCTTTGGCGTTTTTAAAATAATAGATCCCCGGAGTGGTGGGCAATTCATCATAAATGCTTTTAGGTAATGAAGGGGGAAGGGTGGTCTCTTGGGACCGGGCATTCAGAAAGGTTTTAAAAACGCTCTCTGCCCCATCGGTACGCAACAATTTATGGAATAAGAGGGTAGTGGCATGGGCATCACCCCTGGCCCTATGCCTGTCGGTCAAGGGAATGTTCAAGGCGGAACATAGTTTGCCGAGGCTGTAGGAGTTGTATCCGGGAATGAGCTTTCGCGATAAGCGCACCGTGCATAGTTTTTTTCGTACAAAGTCGATCCCAAGGGAGCTGAATTCATTCTTTATCACATTGTAGTCAAACCCCACACTATGGGCCACGAAAATGGTTTCGTCCGTTATTTCGAGAATCTTATCGGCGATCTTGTCCAATGTAGGCGCATTACGGACCATATCATTGTCAATGCCCGTTAACCCGGTAATGAAATACGGAATTTCACATTCGGGATTGACCAAGGAGGTAAATTCATCCACTACCTTATGGCCATCATACTTAAAAATGGAGATTTCAGTGATTTTGTTTCCTTTGATACCGTTTCCTGTGGTCTCTATATCGACTATCGTGTACAAATAATGTGCTAATTAGAATTGGAACATTAAAGTTATGGCAAAGTTTTCAATTGGGAAGTGTTCCCCTGTGTTTTTAGGATTTCCTTATAGCCAAAAGGCAAAGGGAATTGGATTATGGACTTTTATAAGTGTAAAATTCACATTAATTTATTACATTGAAATCATAATAGTGCCTTCCCTAGGTATGTGAAAATTTGGTTTTAGCATTTGTTGAATAACGTAGGGGCGGATTACACAAGATATTTCAGGGAATATGGTACGGTTTAGAATATTGGTTTTATCGCTCTTTGTCTGTGCCCAGTCCTGCAATGAAATAGAATCACCGGAATCTATAGGACCTCTACCTTCGGAACGGCAATTGGCTTGGCACGGGTTGGAATATTATGCCTTTGTCCATTTCAACATGAATACCTTTACCAATATGGAGTGGGGTACAGGGGGTGAATCCCCTAAGCAGTTCGATCCATCGGAATTGGATACCCGGCAATGGGCCAAGGTCGTAAAGGAGGCCGGTATGAAGGGTATTATCCTTACCGCCAAACATCATGATGGGTTTTGTCTTTGGCCTACCAAGACCACGGAGCACTCCGTCAAGAATTCGCCTTGGAAGGATGGCAAGGGCGATGTACTCAAGGATCTTTCGGAAGCCTGTAAGGAATACGGACTAAAATTCGGGGTATACCTTTCCCCTTGGGATAGGAACCATAGCACTTACGGCAAGCTGGAATATATAGATGTTTTTCACGAACAACTTCGGGAACTATTGACCAATTACGGAGAGGTCTTTGAGGTTTGGTTCGATGGTGCCAATGGGGGATTAGGATATTATGGCGGTGCCAATGAGGTGCGTAAGGTCGATAATAAAACGTATTATGCCTGGGATAAGACTGTGGCCATTGTACGTGAATTGCAACCGAATGCCATGATTTTCAGTGATGGAGGCCCGGATGTACGTTGGGTAGGCAACGAGCAGGGTTGGGCCGAAGAAACCAATTGGAGTATTATGCGTAGGGATGGAATGTATCCCGGTTGGCCCCGCTATATGGAATTGCGTTCTGGCCATGAGGATGGCACACATTGGTTGCCCGCAGAGGCTGATGTTTCCATGCGTCCGGGGTGGTACTATCATCCTGCCGAGGATCATCAGGTAAAGACCTTGCCCCAATTGTTGGATATCTATTACAATTCCGTGGGAAGAAACACCTCCTTATTATTGAACCTACCGGTAGACAAGCGCGGATTGATACATGAAAGCGAAGTTGAGGTCTTAATTGATTTTCGCCGGCGGTTGGATCTGGAATTTGGCACCGAACTTGCCCAAGGAATCAAATTGACGGCCACCGATGAACGGGGTGATAAAAGCGAATATAAGGCCGCCAATGTAAACGATGGGAATCCGGAGACCTATTGGGCGACCAATGATGGGGTCTCCAGGGCTTCGATCATTTTGGAATTCAATGTCCCAACGAAGGTAAACCGTATCCTATTACAGGAATATATTCCCTTGGGCCAACGCATCAAGAATTTTATCGTATCGGCAGAAATCGATGGCAAATGGCACGAAATCGATGGTCAGACGACCATAGGATACAAGCGTATCCTTAGGTTCAAAACCGTTGAGGCGGATAAGATCAAGGTACAGATCATGGATGCAAAAGGACCGATAGCCCTTTCGAACATAGCCTTGTATAGGGCTCCCAATTTATTGACGCCCCCGGTTATCAAAAGATCACGGGAAGGGATGGTAAGTCTTACGGTCCCTGATGAGGAGGTTGAAATCTATTATACCCTGGATGGGAGGGAACCTACGATCTCCTCCAACAAATACAAAAAGCCATTTCGGGTAAGCAAACCCACTACCGTCAAGTACTTCGCCTATGATTCCAAAACCAAGGCCAGGACCGAAGTGTCCAGGAAGGAGTACGATATCGCAAAATCGAATTGGAATATCGTATATACGACCACAGGGAATATGTTCGAGGCGTACAAAGCCTTTGATGACGATCCCATTACATACTGGGCGACGGACGATGGGGTTTCTACCATTCAGGAGGTCATCATTGACCTCGGTAAGACCTACAATCTAAAAGGGTTCACTTATTGGCCCATACAACAACGTTATCCTTTTGGCATCATTACCAATTTTGAGTTTTATGTGAGTCCCGATAACAGAAGTTGGAAAAGGGTTGTTCGCGGTGAATTCCCGAATATAGTCAACCATCGTACGGAACAAAAAGTAATGTTCAAGCCTACCCAGGGTAGATATATCAAACTAAGGGGTATTAAAGTGGCCGGGCATGATTATCAGACGTCTTTTGCCGAGGTTGGGGTGGTCACGGTGAAATAAGGTGGACCCTAATTCTTTTTGGTATAAAAAAAAGTACTTCCTAAAACAGGTTCTTTCAACTAATAGCGTAAAGGGAAGTGATGACCCTCATATAAAAATAAAAACAGGGTAATTACGGATTTCCGTAATGAAATGTGCTGGTAATGTCTTAGGTTTGAGGAAGAGGAATAGGCCTATTTACGTTTATCCCATTTTAATGCCTTTCGTCGATTAAAACGAGTTAATCTAGTTATATGGAATACATTCGATGCGTATTTTTTCAACCGATTTTGTTGACGTCGCGGATGCTGTGGATAATTGGCTAAAAAGTATAAAAAAGTACCCTTATGTTCCACATCGAAGCGTTGTTTTCGAACACTTTTTTCATTGTTTCCGCGGTTGCTTTTGTAGCCTGGGTGTTAAGCATCCGTATGTATCCCGTAATCATTTATGTTTCCCAGACCAAAGGGCTGGTCGATGTGCCGGAAGGGCGGCGGTCGCACACCCATGAAGTGCCCAATTTGGGTGGTGTGGGTTTGTTCCTGGCATTTTCGTTGACCATGATCCTATTTGCAATTAGCGTTGGGCTGGGAAGGCCCGAATTGGTCAAGCTCCTTTCGGTTTTGGGGGCTACAATCATCCTGTTGTTCCTAGGGATCAAGGATGACCTGGTGTTACTTTCCCCAAGGAAAAAATTCATAGGCCAGTTTATAGCGGCTGGGATCGTCATTTTTGCCACGGATCTTCGGATTCAAGATTTTGAGGGACTTTTGGGGATCGGGGAACTGCCTTATTGGGTTTCGGTCGGTTTTACCTTTTTTGTCTTTTTATTGATGGTCAATGCCTATAACCTTATCGATGGTATCGATGGTTTGGCGGGTGTCACCGGTATCGTGGCAAGTCTGTTTTTCGGGGTGTTCTTTGCCTTGAACGAAGCACTCTTTTTGGCCATGGTTTCCTTTGCCTTGACCGGGGCCATCATCGGGTTTTTAGGGTTTAATTTTTCCAAGACGCAAAAATTGTTCATGGGCGATTCGGGATCCTTGTTTATCGGTTTTCTGCTGACCTATCTGGGGATCGGGTTTTTGGGCATGAACGAGAGTGCGGGCACGTCTTTTGTATTCGCTAAATCCCCGGTTTTACTTATGGCCGTCATGTCGTTTCCGTTGTTCGATACCTTACGTGTTTTTATCCTAAGGATTCGCAAAGGGCGCAGTCCTTTTGTTGCCGACCGTAACCATATCCATCACCGCCTATTGGATGTCGGACTTTCCCATGTTCAGGCGACGATATATATCGCGGTGAGTAATGTGTTGCTTATCGAGTTAGTGCTGCTTATGGGTGATCTGTACATTAATGTGCAACTCTTTATCAGTGTTTTGGTCGGGTCATTGGTTTACCTCTTACCGTTTTCAAGGTTTTTTGAAAAGCACATCGTGGGTAAAATAGTGGAAACCCAACAAGGCAAAATAATAGGGGAGGGGCAAGAGACTAGAACTAGTGGTATGGAAACACTAAAACCTGTTTTTATGGGCCCTAAGGAAACTGGGATGGTTGCTAAGGAAATAGCGACAAAGAAAATACGGTTGGGGGAAGAAGGCATCGTCGAAATCAAAAAATCCGAAAAGCCCAAAATTCCGATAAAGAGGGTGGCGAATTAAAGGCATTGCCCTTCATTAACAGGTGTATAAGGTATGGATGTACAGGATATGATAGAAGCATGATCATTGGTTTTTTGGTTCGTTCTTAAATGCGGAAAAGTTACAATACACAATATTCTGATATGGCACAATTTAAAATAGGTATTATAGGGTTAGGTTACGTTGGGCTGCCATTGGCCAGACTTTTTGCAACCCAATATCCCGTGGTAGGCTTCGATATCAATGTCGATAGGATAACACAGTTGAATAATGGCCATGACAGCACCTTGGAGATTTCGGATGAAGTGCTTAGGAAAGTTCTTGTTCCATCCCTAAAGGGCGAGATGGTTGCTGAAGTGGTTGGGGCTACTGCCCAGCCCGCTATGGATGAAAATCCTCATAATGGAATTGGGTTGTATTGCTCCTCAAATGTTGAAGATATTGCGGACTGTAACATTTATATCGTTACCGTTCCAACCCCAGTGGATAAAAATAACCGCCCCAATTTAACCCCCCTATATCAAGCAAGCAAAACGGTGGGGAAGGTCTTAAAGAAAGGCGATGTGGTTATTTACGAATCCACGGTGTACCCTGGGGTAACGGAAGAAGAATGTGTGCCCGTATTGAAAGAGGTTTCTGGACTTACGTATAATAAGGATTTTTTTGCTGGCTATTCCCCGGAGAGGATAAACCCAGGGGACAAGGAACATACGGTGGATAAAATCTTAAAGGTAACCGCAGGCTCAACGCCTGAAATAGGTGAACTCGTTGATGGCTTGTATAAATCGGTAATAACCGCAGGAACCCATTTGGCACCGAGTATAAAGGTTGCTGAAGCATCCAAGGTAATTGAAAATTCACAGCGGGATATCAACATAGCCTTTGTGAATGAACTGGCCAAAATATTCAACTTAATGGGCATAAACACTCAAGATGTCTTGGAAGCGGCTGGGACGAAATGGAATTTCCTACCCTTTAAACCCGGGCTTGTAGGGGGGCATTGTATTGGTGTGGATCCGTATTATTTGGCGCAAAAGGCACAGGAGTTGGGCTATCATCCAGAAATAATTTTGGCAGGTAGACGAATAAACGATTCCATGGGGGGACATGTAGCCCATGAGGTTATTAAACTATTGGTCAAGGCCGATAAAAAAGTAAAAGGTTCCAAGATATTGGTGTTGGGCATTACTTTTAAGGAAAATTGCCCCGATGTAAGAAATACGAAGGTGGTGGATGTGGTAGCGCAATTACGTGATTTTGATACCGTGGTAACCATTTATGATCCATGGGCAAAACCCGAAGAAGTGAGCCGCGAATATGGGCTGGTTACCACCCAAAATGTGCCGGATGGGCAATTCGATGCCATAATCCTCGCTGTGGCCCATAAACAATTTATGGATTTGGATCTAGAACCCTTAAAAAACAAGGACACTGTGGTGTACGATGTAAAAGGTGTTTTAAGGAATAAGGTAGATGGTAAATTATAAGGAGTGAAAATTGGCTTATTTGCGTAAATGAAGAATATTATAAAAGCAGATTTGTATAGATATGACAGTCAAACCTCTGTTTTAAAGGGGTTAAGAGTGCCGGGGTTTAAATACATGTACTTTTTACGGAAGGCTTCTAAATACAGAAAGAAATCGCCTTTCGGGATATTTTACAGATTACTCGTTCAAAGATATAGCCACAAATATGGATTCCAAATACCTGTGAATACAAAAATTGGAGAAGGATTTTATATTGGTCATTTTGGCACAATTGTTATTAACGGAAAAGCTGAAATCGGAAAGAATTGTAATATAGCTCATGGCACAACAATTGGAAAAGCGAATAGAGGTAAATTAAAAGGTTACCCGACAATTGGTAATTATGTTTGGATAGGCACAGGTTCTGTTATAGTAGGGCATATTAACATTGGGAATAATGTTTTAATCGCTCCCAATACATTTGTTAATAAAAGTGTGCCTGATAATTCACTTGTTATAGGAAATCCTGCTAAAATATTAGCCAGGGACAATCCTACAGAAGGATATATAAATCATATTCGAAAACAATAAGGCTTATGGTAATTTATAGGAATAATAACTGAATCGAGAAAATTCTAAAGATATTGCACGCTTCTTGTTCCTGTAAATGGTAGAGAAAATATCAAATTAAGAAAAGCACATACTATATTCAATTTACAGGTCAGGAACAATATTTTTTGGTAAAATTAGGAGTAAGTGAAGATTCCACTGAATCGGCAGCCTGAATTTTAAAATTTGGAATAGGGAAGTGAATTTATGGACAATAACCATTCAAACAATAAAAGAATAGCCAAAAACACCGTGATGTTATACGTCCGGATGCTTTTAATGATGGGTGTTGCTTTTTTTATGACGCGTATTCTGCTTAAGGAATTAGGGGTAGAAGACTTTGGAATATATAACATTGTGGGAGGGGTTGTGGCCATGTTCACTTCATTAAGAGGTAGCTTTGCTTCGGCGACGCAACGGTTTCTCAATTTTGAGATGGGCAGAAAAAATGAAGAAGGCCTAAACAGAATTTTTAATAAAAGTATTATAATTCACTTGATTTTAGCACTGTTGCTTTTAATTCTCGCGGAAACAGTAGGTCTCTGGTTTGTCAATAATAAATTAGTGATTAATCCGGAAAGATTATCTTCTGCCAATTTGGTTTATCAATTTTCTATATTGACTTCGTTGGTTACCCTTTTGACCATTCCTTTTGACGCTGTTATAATTGCGAATGAAAAAATGGATGTTTATGCTTATTTATCTATCCTCGATGTTCTTCTAAAGATTGGGGTTATTTTAGTGTTATCATATAGCGTCGTCAATAATCCACTAGTATTATATAGCTTCTTAGTACTATTGGTGTCACTGATTATTAGATTTTTGAGTTCTTGGTACTGTAAAAGGAATTTTAGGGAATGTAAATTTAAATTGTTTTGGGATCCCAAGTTGTTCAAGGAAATGGGAAGTTTTGCTGGATGGAATTTTCTCGGAAATTCTGCCTTTGTATTAACGAATGAGGGAACCAATATATTACTTAATATTTTTGGAGGTACTCCTATTAATGCAGCTCGCGCAGTTGCTTATCAAGTTAGAAATGTAAGTACGCAAGTCACTAGTACCATGATGATGGCGATCAATCCCCAAATAATTAAACAATACGCCGAAAAAAAGTATAAACCTGTCATGGATTTAATCTTTTTTAGTTCCAAAATTTCCTTTTTCCTTTTGTTTGCCATTACTTTACCGGTTTTAGTTTATGCGGATATAATTTTAAAGTTATGGCTTGAAATTATTCCAGAACACACCCTTATCTTTGTTCGTCTTATTCTAGTTTTTGTATTAATACGCGTGTTTCATGGTCCTTTGGACACCCTATTCAAGGCTACGGGAAAGATTAAAAAATATCAATTAATCGATAGTGGAATTCTGCTCTTGAATTTACCGCTTTCCTATTTTTTACTTAAACTTGGATTGGAGTTCTCTGTAGTCTTTAATGTTATGATTGTTGTGGAAATTATAAATTTAATTTGCCTTTTACTATTAGCCAATAAAGTTGCGAATTTCGATATCAAGAGCTATTTTACCAACGTTATATTGCCTTGTGTTTTGGTGGTTCTTTCTACCATTCCTCTAGTATATTATTTATTAACGTTATCAAACTCTTTAAGTACCACGATCATCTCTATATTGATTATTGTTATTTTTATAGTTTTTTTATTTTGGGGTATTGGCTTAAATAAATCAGAAAGAAATAAGGCAATGAAGAGTATGGAAAAATTTAAGTTAAAAATTAAAAAGAGATGAGGTTATTGTTTTTTATTTCATCTTTAAATGGTGGTGGTGCGGAGCGTGTAATGGCGACGTTGTGCAATCAATTAGCGACTTCCAATGATGAAATACATTTGGCTACCGATACTAAAATTCCGTTTGCTTATAAATTAGAATCTTGTATAAATTTACATGACCTATACCCTTCAGAAGAAGGCAGCCCAACCCCTCTTCAAAATAGAATTAAAATACTTAAAAGAATACAAAAGATATCCAAAGAGGTGCATCCGGATATCATAATTTCTTTTATGTACGAAATGAACTCTTTTGTGCTTATAGCAACACTAGGTATGAAAATTCCCGTCATAGCATCGGAACATAATACGCTTCATAGACGTCATACTTTTTCAGAATATATTATGCGGTTTTGGATTAGTAGATTAGCAAGAAAGCTAATTATACTTACACATCACGATTATGATTTTCTTGGAACCAAGTTACCTTCTAAGGTTGTAATTCATAATCCTCTTTCCTTTCCAATTTATAATGGACAAACATCGCGCAAAAAAAATATTCTTGCTGTAGGAAGTCTAGATCGATGGAAACATAAAGGCTTTGATAACTTAATTCGTGTCTGGGGGAAAATAGCTGCAAACTATCCAGAATGGACTCTGGAAATAGCAGGTAAGGGTAGCCAAAACAACTTTGATTATCTCTTTGAATTATGTGTAAAAAATAATGTTGAGACTCGGATTAATTTTATTGGGTTTCAGCCAAATATTGATAGGGTATTGAGAGAAACATCGATTTTTGTATTATCGTCCAGATTTGAAGGTTTGCCCATGGTACTCATTGAAGCAATGTCGCAAGGCTGTGGTTGTATTAGTTTTGATTGTATATCAGGGCCACGGGAGATTATTGTTAACGATGAAAGTGGTCTTTTGGTGGAAAACCAAAACCTAAAAGAGTTAGAAAATGCCATAATTAGACTAATAAATGATGAACAATTGAGATTGGAACTTTCTGCCAAAGCTTTAAAACATGTAAAAAAATTTCTTCCAGATAACATAGTAAGACAATGGCGGGAAATTTTTAAAGAAGTAATAAAGAAGTAATAATACAATCCTTTGATGGTGATATTAATATTATTAGCGGTTTTAGTGTCGGCTGGGGTCATCGTTCTAACGGGCAGTACCTCCATTGCCACATCCTTGCTATATTTTGTTACGCTTGGTACGGGAATCAGTTTTTGGCTAACCAAAGGCAACAGAAGGGATAGGTTGAACTTGTTGAAAATATTCTTTTCATCCTATGTGGCTTATGTGTTGTTTTCCTTGGTGTCTTATTTGGATTATAACGCCATCAATGATTTTTTTTTATTTCCAGATCAAACACTCTTTTTTGAAGTGGGTGAAACCTTAGGTAAAGGCACTGGTTTATCCCAAATTTTTCAGGACTGTTTTATCCTGCGAATTCATGAGGAAAATGAAGGGGCATATTTTATTTTTGGCCTCATTGGCTTTGTTGCCAATAAATATTTTGATGGCAATAGTATTCTTCTGCAATCCTTGCATGTTGGTTTTATGGCTATGATTTTAAATTTGTTTCTATACAAAACCATTCGATTTCACACCTACCGGTCCGAGGCATTAAAATTTGCACTGCTATTTGCCTTTTTTTCACCTTTGTTTTTTTATGCCCCGTGGATCTTAAGGGATGTTCATATAGCCTTGTTGTATGCCATAGGCATTTATATGATGCACACCCGGTTTACCATAAAAAGGCTCTTGTTATTTATTCCCCTCATAATTGTCACTTTGGAGTTTAGGTTGGAGATGGGGTTGTTTAGCTTTTTCATGCCCGTATATTATTTTTATTTCAGGGGCAAAAAACATCGAAATTATAAATTCCTTTTGACAAGTTTTATTTTTGTAGGTGTTGCGGTGTTTGGGATGATTCTAAACTTCTTGGTCACTTCAATTGAAGCTACCTTAAAATCTTTTGAAAGTTATTCCAGCTATACCGAGGAGAACTTAGGGGGTGGATTAGGCGCAATGCTATATGAGTTGCCCGTAGGTCTAAAGCAACTTGCTGTCACTTTTTTTTCTCAAATAATGCCTTTTCCTGCCTGGGGGAAATTTTTGGTTTCGGAAACAAGCTTTGAATATATTATTTCCTTGATAGAATGCTGTGGGGCCATTTTCTGGTCGTGTCTGTTTTTGTTCATGACTTTTGCTTTTACCAATAAGAAGGTTAGAAAACATTTGTCCAAAGAAAATATAGTGATGTTGGTAATCGCCTTGGTTTTTCTATTGGGAAATTCATCGGAAATGAATACCCGTAGGATTCTCTGTATTTATCCGTTGATCTTTATTCTTTACCTGAACATTAGGCACATGTTACCGAAAAGGAAGAGAATGTATTATTCTTATTCGTCCATAGCCCTTTATTCAGCCTTATCGGTAATTTATTTTTTTATAAAATATAGTTCATGAAAATCCTCTGTGTAATTAATAGTTTATGTCCCGGAGGGGCACAACGACAGCTTATAAATTTAGCCATTGGGTTTAAAAGGAATGGTCATGAGGTTTCTTTTTTGGCTTATCATAATGAAAATTTCTATACGTCCGAATTACTGGAAAATGATATTCCGACGACCTTCTTAGTGGAACCCAATTATTTAAAAAGACTTTTAAAGATGAGAAAGTTCATAAGGGGTGGCCAATATGATGCTGTGTTGGCCTTTCTTGAGGCTCCCTGCTTTATTGCAACGGTCTCCGGATTCCCATATAGAAAATGGAAGTTGGTCGTTGGCGAAAGAAGTGCCGATCCGAATATTCTTTCTTCCTTTAAGCGGAGGTTTTATCGCTGGGTGCATTTATTCGCAGATTATGTGGTGGCCAATTCGCAGACCAATTTGGAGATGGTAAGGCGCATAAACCCTTTAATGCCAAATAGGAAGTGTAAGGTGATTTACAATATGCTAAGGATCAATGATACTGCAAATATCAATAAATCAAACTTCTTTAAAGACAAACTCAAAATGGTTATTCTGGCCAATCAAAGGAAGTTGAAAAACCTGAATGGTTTGGTAGAGGCCGTTAATATGTTGGGGGAAAACGAAAGAAAGCGATTGCGGATAAACTGGTATGGAGAGCGAGATATAAAAGATCATGACCTGGAGGCATTGAAAAAAATAGATCGTTATGGATTGGTTGATGTTTTTGCCTTTCATGAGCCAATCAAGGACGTGAATGTTAAAATTAAGGAATCGGATGTGGTAGGCCTATTCAGTCATTATGAGGGTTTTCCCAACATAATCTGTGAAGCGATGATCTTAAATAAACCAGTCATTTGTAGTACGGTTTCGGATATACCAATATTACTAAAGGAAGATGAAAATGGTTTTTTCTGCAATCCAGAGGACATCGTTTCAATTTCTAATGCCCTAAAAAAGTTACTGGCAGCGGAAAAGGAACAACTTAATAAAATGGGTGATACCAATAGAATATTGGCTGATAAATTATTTAATAGCGAAGTATTGATTGAAAATTATTTAACATTGCTTGGGGATAAAAAAGTGAAGTCGGGTTGAATTCAAACATTTGTTTTTATGTAAGACAAAGTGTTAAGAGGAAAATTTGTGTTTTTTTAATGTTGAATGTTTCAAGAATCAAAGTGTGATAACAAACTAATAATGGCCATCAACCATATCAATAACACCAGAGTAAGGATGAAAAAAGTGGTTTATTTCGGAAATAAGACGTCGAAATTCCAAAGTGCAAAATCTACCTTGGAAACTTTAGAACCTTTATTGTCAAAAATTGTGCATATACGCACATATTCCGATAAGGTAAATAAACTATTTCGATTGTTCGATATGTTAATGGGGTTTTTGACAAATGTACGTGCTGCCGATCATATAGTCATTGATGTGTATTCTACCAAGGCACTTATCTACGCCGAGATGATTGGTTTGTTGTCCCGGATTTTTAAGAAAAACTACATACTGGTACTTCACGGGGGGAATTTGCCAGCGGTTTTCAGTCAGGGAAAGAAGGCGATGAAGTATTTATTTAATGGAGCTTTGCATATTGTAGCTCCTTCACATTACCTAAAAACTTTTTTTGAAACTAAGGGGTATACGGTGCAATTGATACCCAATATTATTCAATTGGAACAATATCCGTATTTGGAACGCGCTAAAGTTCGCCCAAAAATATTGGCTTTACGAGGCTTTAAAAAGGTGTATAACGCTCTAATGACCGTAAAGGCGATTCATATTCTCAAAAAGAGGGGGATTCCTGTTGAACTACGACTATTGGGGAATACTGATGAGGAGCACTATAATGAGGTCGTAACTTATGTTTCTGAGCATAATCTTCAAGACTGTGTTACAATTTTGCCCAAGCAAGAAAAATCGGTTTGGATCGAAGAATCCAAAGATTTTGATATTATGGTAAGCAACCCAATAATTGACAATACTCCAGTAAGTATGTTAGAGGGTATGGCACTTGGGATGTGCGTAATTACAACCAATGTAGGGGGGGTTCCCTATTTGGTAACCGATCATAAGGAGGTGCTGTATGTGGCATCCAATGATGCCACGGGTCTTGCTGATAAAATCCAGGAACTGATCACAGATGAAAAACTGGCCCATGGCCTGTCCCAACAGGGTAGATTAAAAGCAGAGGAGTATGATTGGAATCATGTTCGCGGTCAATGGGAAAAGTTGCTGTCATAAGGCTAAATGAAGTTGGCATTAGCTAACATTGATAATATAGTATATTGATTATTTAAATATGATGAGATGCTAAGGAAGCTTATTTTTAATTTTGGCGTAAAAAAGCGAAATCCCTCCTTAATGGGTTATCTGGATTTTATGAAGAAATCAGATGGTTGGTCCGAGAAGGAGTTATTGGATTATCAAACCAAAAGATGCAAGGAGTTCTTGGAATTTGTTTATAAGTACTCTCCCTATTTTAAAGGATTTTTTGATAGAAATGGGTTTAAGCCCTCAGAATTTAAACACTTGGAGCAATTAAAGCAATTGCCGCCATTTACAAAAGAGAACCTTATAAAGTACAATGACGAAATCCAAACTAATTATCAATTTAAAAAGTTGTTCATATCGAGTACTTCAGGAACTTCAGGACAGTTATTGAAGTTTTGGAAAAATGAAGAATGGGATTCTGGGACAAGGGCTGCAATATTTAGGGGGTACTCTTGGTACGGTGTTAATCCATGGGATAGAAACGGCTACCTCTGGGGGTATAACATTAGCCAAAAAGAAGCAAGGAAAATCAAGATTTTGGATAAGCTTCAAAATAGGTTTAGACTTTTCTCCTATACTCAATCGGAAATTGAAAAATTTGCCCGTAATCTTAAAGGGGCCAAATACCTACACGGGTATTCTTCAGTAATTTATGAGGTGGCCAAACTGGTCAATAAATCAGGGTTAAAAGATGATTATGATTTAAAGATGATAAAGGGGACCTCAGAAAAAGTTTATGATAGTTATCAGGAAGAAGTTAAGAAGGCGTTTGGACTTAAAATAATCGAGGAGTATGGATCAGCAGAGTCAGGGGCAATAGCATTTGAATGCCCGGAGGGCAATATGCATATAGCCATGGAAAATGTTATTGTTGAAGAAGAAGATGGTCAAATCTTGGTCACTAATTTATTGTCAAAATCGTTTCCCATTATCCGTTATAGACTGGGCGACAGTATAAAAATGGCAGATCCAAACTATAAATGTCCCTGTGGTAGGGCACATGCTGTTATCCTGGACGTCCAGGGCCGTCTTGGAGAGAAAATAATAGGTAAAGTACATGAATATCCGAGTGTTCTATTGAATATTTTCTTTAAAGGTATAACGACGAAACATGGGATATTATTGAATTATCAATTGAGACAAAACTTTAAAGGACTTGTGGATATGGATATTGAACAAGAAGAACTTGGCAATGGACCTATTCTTGAAAAGGAACTTAGGAATTATTTCAAAGATGATATTGAATTTACCATAAGATATGGCCAAAACATACATAAAATGGATGGTAAACTCAAAAACTTTATCACCACTTTAAAGAATTAACACTGGTTTGGTTTTGAGGGCCTGGATCACATACCCTTGGAAAGCACAAAAATTTTGAAAAAAAACATGAGAATAGGTGTATCTATAAATGAACTTGAAAGCCTTGGGAATTGGGAGCTTCGGATAATAGAAGGGATAAGAAAGGATCCTGAAATTGAGTTATCTCTAATAATTTTGGATGCTGGATTTCCTAGGAGTAATAAAAAAAATGGAGAAGCACGATTTAAGCACCGAACTGTACCAAAATGGGGTTTGGGGGAATGGATTTTTAAAAAGCAATTGGCAGTTGAAAGAAAGTTCTTTTTTAAGAAAATCAATACCATAAATAAAAAGAACATATATGATTTTTTAAATACTTGCGCTACTATAAAGTTACAAGACGAAGATGAAAAGGGGATAAATGCTTTTGTGCCTGAGGATTTGAAAAAAATTAAAGCATACGATTTGGATTTACTGTTACAGCTGGGCCATCAAAACATTGGAGCCGAAACAGCCACCTTGGCACAACTGGGTGTATGGTCACTTTTACATTCTAAAAATTCTGTACATCACTATAATTATATTGGCTTTTTTGAATTACTATATAAAGAACCGGCCATTGAAGTGGCCTTGCAACAGATAGGATTAGGCAACAACCAGTATTCTGTGATCGATAGGGCCTATTTTAGTCTACATTGGTCGTTGGTAAAAACAAGAGATCTTGTTTTAGAGGGGTCGGTTTCTTTGTTACTTAAAAATTTAAGGTTACTAAGTAAAGGCATAAATCTAGACAGCACTGAACGGAGTAACTCCAATTCAATTCCTACTCGGCCAAAAATCAATGAAGTTTTGAAGTACTGTATCAGGTTTTACAAGGCACTTACCATAAAGCTATATAAATCAATGAATACCACGTTGTTCGGGGCAAATTATCAAAGGTGGAGCTTGTTCTTGGGCCAAGGAAATTTTTTAAACACTAAACTCTCTAAATTAACGCCTACAATACCCCCAAAAGATGAATTTTGGGCAGATCCCTTTCTATTCCGCTACGGCAATCAATGTTATGTGTTTTTTGAAACCTTTTGCTATAAAACAAAAAAGGGAAAACTTTCTTGTGGTATTCTTGAGGAAGACCAATTGACCCATATTATTGATATTCTTGATTTGGACTATCATTTGTCCTACCCATTTGTTTTTGAGGAAGAGGGGCAAATATATTTGATGCCGGAAACTATGGACAACAAAAGGCTGGAGATTTACAAATGCATTAGATTTCCAGACAAATGGGAACTATATACAACGGCCTTTGAGGGGGAGATGGTGGCAGATCCATCCTTTTACACTGATAATGAGGGGCAAAAATGGTTGTTCGTCAATAAAAAGGAAATTAAGAATTTGCCGCTAAACAGTGAGTTGTTTATTTATAAGGTTGATTCTATAAAACTCAAAAGATTAATCCCACATGCACAGAATCCGGTTATTATAGATTCTAGAACAGGTAGGAATGGTGGGGCGGTTTTTAGTTATGGTGATGAAATTTATAGGCCTTCCCAAAGAAATGTAGATGGTATTTATGGTAGGGCCTTGAATATTAATAAGATCAAGGAATTAACGATCAACTCCTATAAAGAGGAAATCAGTAGCATCGTTGAACCCGATTTTCATGCAGGAATAATATCCATACATCATTTGCATCAAATTGAAGATCGATTTGTTTTTGATGCTGCTTTTAAAAAATAAAATCTCAAGAAGAACTACCTGTCATATTACATACGGTTTTTAATGAGGCAATAAAATCAAATAAAAATCCATAAATACGAATATAGAATTAAGCTTAGCCAAATACAAAAAGGATAGGCATGTGAAAAGGACTAAAATACTATGATGCATAAGTTACTTTTTAAATATGGTGTACGTTTAAGGAATCCATCCTTATATGATTATCTTTCGTTTTTGAAGAAATCCGATAGTTGGTCCCATAAAAGGTTGATTGCTTATCAAACTAAAAAGTGCAAGGAGTTCTTGGAGTTTGCTTATAAGTATTCGTCTTTTTACAAGACCACCTTTGATGACCTTAACTTTAAGCCCTCGGAATTTAAGGACTTGGAACAAATGAAGCTATTGCCAACGATTTCCAAGACTGCCTTGATAAGATATAACAGTTCAATACACTCTGATTACCCCTTTAAAAAAGTATTCCCGGCCTTGACTTCCGGTACTACTGGTGAATCCTTGGAATTCTTGAAGAATGAAGAATGGGATTCTAGTAATCGGGCAGCCATGTTTAGGGGCTATAGTTGGTACGGGGTACATCCCGCAGATAAGAATGGATATCTTTGGGGTTACAATATAGATCCAAAACAAGCCCTAAGAATCAAATGGTTGGATCGTTTGCAAAACAGATTTAGAATATTTTCTTATAATACCAAGGAAATAGAATATTTTGCCAAGAATCTTAAAGGCGCAGGGTACTTGCACGGGTATTCCTCAATGATCTATGAAGTGGCCAAACTGGTGAACAGATCGGGATTGAAAATTGATCATAAACTTAAAATGATTAAAGGGACCTCCGAAATGATTTTTGACGCTTATCAGGAAGAAGTGACAAAAGCATTTGGATTAAAAATCCTTAGCGAGTATGGGTCCGCAGAATCAGGTGTCATAGCCTTTGAATGTCCAGAAGGGAATATGCATATTGCTATGGAAAACGTTATTGTAGAGGAAGAGGATGGTGAAATCTTGGTAACAAATCTGTTGTCTAAATCTTTTCCAATTATTAGATATCGGTTGGGAGATATGATAGAGTTGGCGGATAAGGATTTTAAATGTTCCTGTGGCAGGGCACACCCTGTTATTTTAAATATTAAAGGGCGGGTAGGGGTTAAAATAATTGGAAAATCCCAGGAATTCCCAGGAAGGATGATTTACAATGTTATAAAAAACTTATCCATCGAACATGGCATTATTTTAAATTATCAAGCAAGGCAACACATGAAAGGTGTGGTTGATCTTTATATTGAGCAAAATGAGGAAAACTCCGAAGGTATATTGGAAAAGGAGTTGAAAAAGTATTTTAAAGATGAAATCGATTTTAACATTTTTTATGGTAAAAACCTTCACAATATGGAAGAAAAATTAAACGATTTTATAACTACTATAGGATAATGGAGAGGCATTTAATAAGTATCATCACCCCAGTGCACAACTCGGCTCAATTTATTGAAGCAACAATTGAAACGGTCTTAAAGCAAACCTATTCCCATTGGGAAATGATTTTGATCGATGATTGTTCCGAAGATGGGTCGGTAGCTATTATTGAAAAATTGGCGAAAAAAGACAGGCGCTTTAAGTTGATAAAAAATCTTGAGAAATCCGGTGCTGGTATTGCGAGGAACAAAGGCATTTCGGTTGCAAAGGGTACCTTTATCACTTTTTTAGACAGTGACGATCTTTGGTTTCCCAATTTTTTGGCAACATCATTGAATACTTGTTTGGTCAATAACTATGAATTTGTCTTTTCTTCCTATGAAAGAAGAGATGAGGGTTTAAATTCTTTGATCAGTGATTTTATAGTTCCTCAAAAAGTCACTTATAAGGATGTTTTGAAATCTTGTCCTATATTATGTTCCAGTACGTTTATTGATATACGTCGGATAGGGAAACACTACATGCCCGATTTGAAGAAACGACAAGATTGGTGTTTCTTTCTATCGGTTTTAAAGGAAGTTGAATATGCTTACGGCATTATAGAGCCTATGGTAATTTACAGAATGCGGAAGGATTCTATATCCAGAAATAAACTAAAACTAATCCCCTATGTTTGGAAAGTGTATCGGGACGTAGAAAAACTAAGTTTTGTCCGCTCATTTTACTTATTATATCTATGGTCCTTAAATGGATTTAAAAAGTACTATGTAAATACTCGGATAGTTGAGAAATAAGTTGTTTATGGTGCTTATGACCCGTAATGGATAATATTGGAAGTAGGTAAATATGTACATTTGTAATTAAATTATTTTAAGCATAATTATATTTGAATATTAAAGATGAAAGAAACTCCTTTTAATCTGGATTTTGAGGATACCGATGATACCTTCGCCATAAAGGATATCCTGTTAAAATACCTGCGATATTGGCCTTGGTTTATTTTGGCAATTATCATTGGCATCGGGTTGGGGGTGGTCTATATGCGATATGCCCCGATCATTTATCAATCCACAGCCAAAATAAAGATCATAGACGAATCCCAAGAAGTGGATATTGCCTCAGAGGCCATGTCACTTTTAGGGGGAGGCTCCAAAATCAATCTGGAAAATGAAATTGAAATTCTAAAATCCTATCGTATTTTATCGCAAGTGGTCAATGAATTACAACTTGACATTTCATTCTATGAGGTGGGCAATATAAAAACCAGTCGAATTTGGGCCCCACCTTTTCAGATTACAAAACATATAGATGCGGATAGTTTAGGGCGGGCAAAGCCATATATCATTAAATTAAGCGAAAAAGGGATTCGCATTACAGACGCCGATAAAAAGACATATACGTCAAATATTAACGAACCAGGGCAATCGGTGGAAGGCCTCCCCTTCGACATCCAAATGGTGCCAGGAATTGACCCTGTCTTTTACGAGGGCATTACCTATAAAGCGGTATTAAACCCTCTGAAAAGTACGGTACTTCAATTGGTAAAGGATATTAAGGTAGAGACCACGAGTAAGAACAGTGAAATTTTGTCCCTTACCTTAGAAAGTGAAAGTATGGATCTTAACGAGGCCATCATTAATACCCTAATCGAAAAATTTAACCAAGACGGGGTCTTGGATCGCCAACTAGTGAGCCAACGTACCCTGAACTTTATAGATGAACGCTTCCTTTACCTAGGGCAGGAACTGGATTCCATTGAAGGGGGAAAGGAGGTTTTTAAGCGCTCCAACAGCCTCTCCTATATTGAGGCAGATGCAGGAATGAGCCTACAACGGAAATCAGAGACCGAGGAACAGGTAATACAGCTGGAAAACCAGATATCCATTTCACAAATCCTTAAAGAAACGGTCGTTAATCAAAGTAATTTCGGCTTGTTGCCTGCCAATATTGGAATTGAGAACTCCAGTCTAAACAATTTGGTGGTTGGCTATAACGAAATGTCCCTTGAAAGAGAGAAATTATTGCCGAGCATGGGGAGTGACCACCCTACGCTTCAGAATTTGAATGGCCAATTGGAACGTGCCAAAGTCAACATCATAAAATCCGTAAATATCTACGGTACCCAATTAAAAAATTCGCTCCAACAACTGAAACGTGAAGAAAACAGGGCAGGCTCCGTATTTTCTAGATTACCGGAAAAGGAAAAAATGCTACGCTCCATAGAACGCCAACAGAGCATTAAGGAAAACCTCTTTTTATTGCTCTTGCAAAAACGGGAGGAAGCCGCCATCAGCTATGCCGTTACGGCCCCTACGGTTAAGGTGGTGGACTACGCGCTTACGAATGACATACCTATATCACCAAAGAAGACGATAGTCTATGCGGTATCCCTTTTGGCTGGGATGTTCATACCCTTCGCCTTGCTATATATCCGTTTTACCCTCGATACCAAAGTACATGATCGTTCCGATATCGAAAGATTGAAAGCGGATATTCCGATCATTGCCGAGGTACCTTTCATAAAAGGGAAAAAGGGTTTTGATGGGCCGAACGATCGTTCGATCTTGGCCGAATCATTCCGTATTGGTTGTACGAATGTAAACTATATGTTGCCCAAGAACGACAAAGGACAGGCACAGGTGGTTTTCGTTACCTCCGGGGTCAAAGGCGAAGGCAAGACCTTGGTCGCCTATAACCTTTCCTTGGCCTATGCCAGTATGAAGAAAAGGGTATTGCTTATTGGGGCCGATTTGCGAAACCCTGCCTTGAACGACCATTTCGACAGTAAGAAAAGT
The DNA here is from genome assembly GCF_014596745.1 of Maribacter aquimaris. Classification (GTDB taxonomy): domain Bacteria; phylum Bacteroidota; class Bacteroidia; order Flavobacteriales; family Flavobacteriaceae; genus Maribacter_A; species Maribacter_A aquimaris. The sequence continues at coordinate 131,284 of NZ_JABTCF010000005.1, read as the reverse complement.
ATAGGGCTTTCCGATTACCTAAGTGATCCGACCATGGATTGGTCAGCTATAATTCGTGATGGCAGCATGAATGGGGACTACCACAAGGTGTGTTTCAGTGGCGCCATTCCCCCGAATGCGGCCGAATTATTGTCCGGCGATGGGTTTGGCGATTTTATCGCCAAGGCAAAAGCCGATTTCGATTATATCATCGTCGATACGGCCCCGACCTTATTGGTGACCGATACCTTGTTGATATCCGAATATGCCGATCTGACCCTCTTTGTAGTACGGGCCGGTTTTACCGACAAGCGGGTTATCGAATTTGCGAAAAACCTGGACGCCACCAAGAAACTGCATCATATGGCCTTTGTGCTCAACAATGTGGGCTTGGGGAACTCCAAGAATTACAATTATGGCTATGGCTATGGCTATGGGGCCAAAAAATAAATGGAAATCCTATCCAATGCGGCCAACAGTCTTGGATACAATTTTGATGGAGCCTTCCCTTTTTTGGGGAAGGCTTCTTTTTTTACTACCGTTTTTAAGTCTATTCCCTAGGTCTATTTCCGTTTCATTCCCTTCTTTTTGGTATCGACTACCGATGTTGACCTTTGTTAGACAAAGCGCCCGAATTGTGGTAATCTTTTGGGAGGATTCGCCGGGAGCTATTTCTTCTTTAAAATGGATGTAACCAAATTCCGGTTTAATTGTAATACAACGAATACGGCAGCAAACATAGAAAGACAGTTGGGGATAGGAAATGATAAGATTCGTTGTATTCTATGTTGGTTGGAATGAGGATTTTTATACTTTAGGGAAATAAACAATTGTCGGTCGGGCCTTTAGGTCCCGTCCGGTAATAATGGATTATGATTGGGTCCGATTTTGGCCCATGGGGTTAATTAAATGAAAATTATGGGAGCACGAGGTATTTTGAGTTTTTTATGTTTGATTACCGGCGTACTTTGCTCGGCACAGGGCAACGACGTGGGATTTGTGGTACAACCGTATCTCCAGGATGCGGGCCCCGATAGGATGACTATTATGTGGGAGACTTCGGAAGGGGAGGAAAGTATCGTGGAATGGGGTGCATCACCCAAGTTGGGTAAAAAGCAATCGGGTATTTCATTCGATGTGAATTTTACCGATAACCGCCTCCATGAGGTCAAGATTACCGGCTTAAAACGTTTTACCGAATACTATTACAGGGTAAGGACGGGAAAATGGGTCTCCGATATTTTTCAGTTTAAGACACCGCCCTTTGCCAGTGACCACAAATCCTTCAATATGTTGGCCATGAGCGATATGCAAAGAGATCAACAGAATCCCGATAAGTTCAGCGAGATCGTCAATGAGGGAATCATTCCCTATTTGCATAAGGAATACGGCAAATCGGTGCCTGATAACCTCGCATTGGTGATGATACCTGGCGATTTGGTCGATCGGGGCTCTACCTATGAACAATGGCAGGATGAATTTTTCGGTCCGGCCCAAAAATTATTCGCGGAAGTACCGGTCTATCCGGTTTTGGGAAATCACGAACGCAATTCCACCTATTATTTTAAGTATTTCAGCCTTCCAAAGAACGGAACGCCGGCCTATGCAGAACATTGGTGGTATAAGGATTATGGCAATACACGTATCATCGGATTGAATTCGAATGATGGGTATCGCGATATAGGACTGCAATATGAATGGCTTGAAAAAGTGCTGGAGGAAACAGCCCAGAATGAAGATATCGATTTTGTATTTGCCCAACTGCACCATCCCCATAAATCGGAATTATGGATTCCCGGGGAAGAGGAATCCACAGGGAAGGTGGTTAAGATGTTGGAGAATTTCACCACATCGACAGGGAAGCCCAGTATTCACTTTTTCGGGCATACCCATGGGTACTCCCGCGGTCAGTCCAAAGACCATAAACATTTATGGGTCAATGTGGCTTCAGCCGGAGGCGCTATCGATAATTGGGGTGAATTTGAAGGTAGGGACTATGATGAGTTTACAGTGACACAGGATGAATACGGTTTTGTAATGGTTGAGGTCGATGGCAGCAAGGAACATCCAAAATTCACCCTAAAAAGAATAAGCCGGGGTAACGAAAATGTTTTTCGACAAAATGAACAGACCGATGAGATCACCATCTATGCGAAAGATCATCTACCGGAAACTCCAGCGGTAATTGCTCCCATTGACTCGGAAGTTCCCATTACCGGCGCCTTGTTGAAAGCGGGACCCTTTACCAGTACGTTTGCCGATGCCTATCATGCGGCCTCACATTGGCAAGTGTCCACAACCGCTGATTTCACTACTTTGGTTTTCGATAGCTGGAAACAATCGGAAAACTGGTATTATTTGGAAGATAGACAAAAAGGGGATGACCTAACCGATGAGCCTACCAACCGATTGAAGCCCAATGCCACCTATTTTTGGCGGGTGAGATACCGTGATCAGCATTTGAATTGGAGCCAATGGTCGCAAACAGCAACTTTTAAAACCAGTATGAAATGAGAAATATAGTAATGATCGCCTTTTTATTCCTACAATTGGGTGTATATGCCCAAAAGGACAATACCAAAGTAGTGCTGATTACCTTGGATGGTTTTCGTTGGCAGGAACTTTTTACGGGAGCCGATCCCTTATTGATCACCAATAAAACCTATGTACATGATACCACGGCATTAAAGGATAAATTTTGGAGGGAAACCGCCGAACAGCGCAGGGAGGCCCTTTTGCCTTTTGTATGGACCCAAATCGTTGATCAAGGACAGATACATGGCAATAGGGCCCTGGGCAGTACCGTGGATCTGACCAATCAAATGTGGTTTTCCTTTCCAGGGTACAATGAAATTTTAACCGGTAAGGCGGACGATATCCGTATAACCAGCAATAAAAAAGTCAATAATCCCAATACCACCTTTTTGGAAATTGCGAATAACGATGGGCGGTATAAGGGAAAGGTTGCTGCTTTTGGGAGTTGGGATGTCTTTCCGTTCATTATCAATGAAGAACGGTCGGGGGTACCCGTAAATGCTGGATTTGAATTGGCCAAAGGGAACAATCTTTCCGAGCGGGAACAATTCCTGAATGAATTGCAACCCAATGTTCCGAGTCCATGGAATTCTGTTCGCTTGGATGCCTTTACCCATCATTATGCCTTGGAGGAAATGAAGAAAAACCATCCCGAACTCTTGTATATAGCCTATGGGGAGACCGATGATTTTGCCCACGATGGGGATTATGAAGCCTACTTGAATTCAGCCCATACCACGGATGGGTTTATAAAAAAGCTATGGGAGTTTACCCAGCAGGATCCTTTTTATAAAGACCAAACCCTGTTTATTGTAACCACGGATCATGGTCGTGGCACCATGCCTTTGAAAACATGGAAAAGCCATGGGGATGAAATAGCCGGGTCTGGTAGTGTTTGGATGATACTTTTCGGGAAAGGTGTTTCCGATACAGGGGAGGTTGCCAAGGAAGAACAGTTGTATAGCAATCAGATTGCCCCAACCATTTTAAAAACATTGGATTTGAAGGTGCCTACAGGGGATATGCCCGGAAAAGTATTGGAAATAAAATAGGCTTGTCCATGGAAAGAATGAATCACTTGATTCAGGACTACAATGGCCCTCACATCAATTTGAATCCGTATTGGATACTATAACAAGCAACAGCAGACCAAAACGCTACCCATAAAAGGTAGCGTTTTGTGTTTCTATAGAGGGATGTAGGGTGCTCGGTTGTTGGATTTAGTGCAAAATAAGGGCTTTGTTGTTGGAATTTAGGGGGTTAGCGCAAAAAAATCAACACTTGTATTTAATTTTATGTTACATTTGCCAAAAAGCGAAATAAATAAGAAAAATACTACAATTTAAAATTATAGACTTACCACAATAGGAACTGCCAAATCGTTCGTAATAATTATATCGATATTGTAGGTTGGATATCATCGGCCTTCATCATATCCTAAAATTAGTTCACAGCTGATTTGAATGTGCCTTTTTACACTTTTGAAGGTTATGAAGATTGAAACAGTTTGCATTATTGATGATGATCCCATTTTTGTTTATGGAACAAAAGTTTTATTGAACCACAACTGCAGTTTTTGCACCACGGTCATTGTACATGAGAACGGACAGGAGGCTTTGGAGGATCTTACCTCAATGATCAATAAGGGCGAGCAATTACCTGATGTTATTTTCCTGGATTTGAATATGCCGGTTATGGATGGATGGGAATTCTTGGATGAATTTGTGAAACTACCCCTCGAAAATATCCCTAGGTTATATATTGTAAGCTCTTCGATAGATCAACGGGATATTGAAAAGGCCCATACCTATACTATTGTAAAGGATTTTATCGTGAAACCCTTGTCAGATGCCGTTCTTAGTGATCTGTTCAAGACCATAGAACAGGAGGACGCAGTTCAACCCCACGACAAATAATGTACTTCCACTTATTTATGTTCTAAACCAAGTTGTCGGGTTGTCCCTTCGCTATTTTTGGGGATATTTGGTAATAAAAAAACCACCCATAAGGTGGTTTTTAGAGTAGATCCATATACACCGTAGCCCGCTGTTTCTCGCTCCTAGAAAATTATTATTTAAAATAAAAAGCCCACCATAGCTCAGTTGCACTGAGCTATGGTGGGCGAAGGTGGAGCCGGAGGGAGTCGAACCCTCGTCCAAACAAGCAATTACAAAGCTTTCTACATGTTTAGTTTCCAATTGGTTTTCGATATGTACCTGACCGGAAACAGCCTAATACATACTTAGCTTCTTAAGATTTTGGTGGTAGTACCAAAGCGAATACTACCCTTATATCGACATTTATGGTGCTCCGGATTGAATCGCCGTCGACAGAGGCTATTCAGGAACATCTCGCTTCCCTACCTAGTAGGGACGAGGCTTATCCTACTATAATTCAGATTAAGCGGCAAGAGCGTAATTATTTTCGCCAATTAAAAGTGTGGAAAATGAGATTTACGAGCTGTATCCCAGCGCTCGACATGCTTACATTGCCATTGGTCTCGCTGTCAAAACCAGTCGGCCCCTTCAATGAGATAGGCTCGCAAAGCGAGCCGTTATCGAATTGAATCCTGACTGAGCCTTTAGGCGAACGTCAGGATCAAATGCATTCCCGAATTTTCATCAGGATTGGATTTTCCCATCTTTTTTTTCAATGAACTTTTTTCTGTCCCCCTTTCAAGGAACTATTTTGTTTTCTTTTCAAAAAACTTCTTCGGTTCCCTTTTCAAGGAACTTATTTTAGTTCCTTTCTTCCAAGAAACTGATTCAATCTACGTTCCTTTCTTCCAAAGAACCTTTTTCTGTTCCCTTTTCATTAAACTTAAACTGCTTCGAGAACCTCGTTTTCAAATGGTGAATCGAGGTTATCTGGGCGTTTCCTTCAATACCTACAAGGTTTTTAAAACCTTGCAGGATTTCAGGTCGGGCTTTCGGCAGTACACGGTACTCACCTCAATCCCTAACGCGGGCAGCAAAGATAACATTTATCTGGCAATGCCCGAAAAATTTGCGTACCCATACAATTCCACTTACATTAGAACAAATTTTATACCAATTACGATTTATGAGAATAGGAATCATTCAAGAACGTAAAAGCCCACCAGATAGGCGTGTGGTCCTGTCACCAAGGGCATGTCAAAAAGTCCTTTCCCATTATAAGGACGCTCAAATCGTGGTAGAACCTTCCCCCATTCGGGTTTTTACCGATGCCGAGTATCGCGATGCCGGTATTCAAGTAGCTTCCAAAATGCAAGAATGTGATGTTCTTTTGGGGGTAAAGGAAGTACCTATCAAAAACCTGATTCCCAATAAGAAATATTTTTTCTTTTCCCACACCATTAAAAAGCAGCCGTACAACAGAAACTTGTTACGGGCCATACTTGACAAGAATATCGAAATGTACGACCATGAGGTCATTACCAATGATAAAGGGGTGCGTTTGGTGGCCTTTGGTAGGTATGCCGGTATAGTGGGTGCCTATAATGGCTTTCGTGCCTACGGTTTAAAAAACAACTTGTATAAGATGCCGAAAGCGGAATTGGTGAAAGATCAGAAGGCTTTGATCGAGGAGTTGAACAAAATAACATTGCCCAATATAAAGATATTGCTTACCGGTAGGGGGAGGGTAGGTAATGGCGCCCGTGAAATGCTCGATGGTATGGGCTTGCGAAAAGTCAATGTCCATGAATATTTGGAGGAAGATTTTAAGGAGCCGGTATATTGCCAGATTGATGCCTCGGATTATAATAAACGAAAAGACGGTGTACGTGGTAATAAAGCCGATTTTTTCGCAAATCCAGAGGAGTATAGATCTAACTTTTTACGATTTACGAAAGTAACCGATTTCTTTATAGCCGGTCATTTCCATGGTGATGGGGCACCTTATCTTTTCACTCGGGATGACGCCAAACAACCGGAATTCAAGATAAACACCGTCGCTGATATCAGTTGTGATATTGATGGACCGGTAGCGAGCACCTTAAGGGCATCGACCATATCCGACCCCATTTACGGGTATGATCCCCAATCGGAATCCGAAACCGATTTTAGAAAAGAAAATGCCATAGCGGTTATGGCAGTGGACAACCTGCCAGCCGAACTGCCAAGGGATGCCAGTGGGGGGTTTGGGGAGGCTTTTGTAAAGCATGTGATTCCCGCATTCTTCAATAAGGATAAGGATGGGGTCCTGGAACGTGCCCGTATGACACAAAACGGAAAATTGACCGAACGTTATGCTTATCTACAGGATTATGTGGATGGGAAGTGAATATGGTCAAGTTCATAGGTGCGTCAACCGGAATTTGAACGTTTAAAAGGTATTGGGTATTTTTATGATAGATTCGATCATAGCGTACGTTTTTTCGGAATGGTGGTTAACTTTCATGTTTACCTTCCTGTTTTTTTCAGTACTATACTTTGGGGGGATTTTCCTGATGCGGAACCTTTTGAATATTTTAAAAGAGAAGAATGTTCTTCGTCCCATTGTTGATTACAAAAAAGCTGGACAAGAAAAGGTTGAGATCAAAAACGCTATGGTGAGTATATTGATATTCGCCCTGCAGGCCATTCCCCTGCAAATATTGTATCAACATGGGGCCGTACAATTTGCTCATACAGGAACTTTGAACCTACTTTGGGAAATTCCTGTTTTGTTCCTTTGGAACGAAATCTATTTTTATGCCAGTCATTGGCTCCTGCACCGGAAATGGTTTTTTATGAAAGTGCATTACAAGCATCATGAATCCCGGGAACCCACCTTATATTCGGTATATAGTTTTCATTGGTTCGAGGCTTTTCTCTTAGGCGCCGTTATTTTTATACCAATACTTGTTTATTCCTTCCATATCATATCCATATTAAGTTTGCCGATAATGAGCATCTTGCTCAACTTTTTAGGCCATTGGAACCATGAAACGGAAACGTCCAAAAACCCCGATTATTTGGGTAGATTTACATTCAGACATACGATGCACCATAAATGGAGTAAAGGTAATTTCGGTTTTATGCTGCCCTATCTGGATATGTGCTTTAAAACAACGACACCGAAAAATAAAATGAAATGAGTAGACCTGTTTACATAAACGCCATTGGCAAATTTTTACCAGGGAATCCTATAGATAACGATGAGATGGAGAACTATCTAGGGATGATCAATGGCAAACCATCGCGAAGCAAAAGTAGGATGCTGGCCCAAAACGGTATCAAGAACCGTTATTATGCCTTGGGCAAGGACCAAGAAACTACAGAATCGGTAGCAGGTATGGCCGTAAAGGCCATAAATGAATGTTTGCAAAAAAGTACAATCGATAAAGAAGCCATTCAATTTTTGAGTGCAGCCACGACACAAGGGGATCTTCCCATTCCCGGTTTTGCAAGCATGGTGCACGGGGAATCCGAATTGCCGATTTGTGGCATAGCCAGTCATCAAAGTGTCTGCGCCGCAGGTATGATGGCCATTAAAAATGCATTTATGCATGTAGGCTCCGGTGAAGTGGATAATGCGGTCGCCTGTGCGGGGGAACTTGCAAGTAGAATGTTTAAGGCACAACGTTTCGAAAATCAGGATTTAGTCTCCGAAAAAGGGTCACTTCCCTTGGAAACGGACTTTTTAAGATGGATGCTTTCCGATGGGGCCGGTGCCTTTTTACTACAGGACAAACCTAAAAAGGACGCATTTTCCCTAAAAATGGAATGGATAGAACTGAAATCGCATGCGACACTTTTTGAGCCTTGTATGTATGCGGGAATGAACAAGAACGATGAAGGCGGACAGGGGAAATCATGGATCGATTATAAAAATTTTACAGCGGCCGATAAGGCTGGGGCGATCAATCTTAAGCAAGATATTCGTCTGGTGAACAATATCGTGGGCTTGGGGGTTCAACATTTTTTTCAATTGATAGATGAAGGGAAGGTAGATCCCAAAAATTTGGATTGGTTTCTCTGTCACTATTCCTCGGAATATTTTAAGCAACCGATACTGGACCTATTGCAAAAGGGCGGTGTCGAAATTCCCGAGGAAAAATGGTTTACCAATCTGCATACAAAAGGTAATACAGGGTCGGCCTCTATCTTTATAATGCTTGAAGAGCTATTGTACAACAAAGACCTTAAAGATGGCCAAAAGATTCTTTGTATGGTTCCTGAGAGTGGTCGGTTTATTACTTCGTTTATGATGCTGACGGTGGTGGAGGGAACCAGCGCTAAGAAAGAGTTGCCTTTGATGTACGAAGATGAAATTTTGGCCCCCTCGATTTCGACTCAAGGAAAACCCATACAAGAAGGGTTGGTCAGGGGGTTGACTTCTGTCTGGGTGGATTTTGAAAACGACCTTCGCAGGGTGCCGATTATTAAGAAGATATATAACGGTACGATCACACTTGAGGAATATCGACTCTTATTGTTCAACCTTCGACACCAAGTGGTCGACGGATCCCAATGGATTGCCAGAGCCGCCTCGAACGTGAGTATGGAATATTTCGATGTACGGTCTTCCTTTATTTCCCATTCAAGGGATGAACACCGTGATTATCAAATGCTGGAAAAAAATTATATCAACTGTGGAGGATCAAAAGAGGAACTCTACAGTGGGGAGAAAAATATCGGAAGTGAAGCACTGAGTGCTTTCATGTTCCATACCGCAAGTAAACCAAACCCCTTTGATCTGCTAGGGGCCATGTTCATTATTGAAGGGCTCGGTAACAGAATCGCTGGTAAATGGGGTAGGGCAGTACAACAATTATTACATTTGAATGATGATCAGGTTTCCTTTTTTACCTATCACGAGATTAGCGATAGCAACGAAAACCATTTTGAGCGTTTTGAAAATGCGATAAATTCAGATGCCTTGACCCAAGAGTTGGCAAATAAAATACTGAAGACCGCCAAGGTCGTTGCCAAATTGTATCGTATGCAATTGAAGGAAATCGGTAACTATTGAAAAAATGACCTATGCTGCATAAGAGTGAGTATTTTGAGAATATGAAAAATGACCCGAGGGATCCCAGTCATTGGCATACGCTTTATCTAGATAAAAGTATTCCTTTCAGTGCGGACGCCAAAGCGGCTTTTCTTTATGATTCGGGTAGGAAGTCAAGACAATTTCTGTTGCCCTTCGTAAGGGTGATGTCTAGGTTCTTTATCATTTTGATGCAACTTTTCAAGGCCATTTCCCCAAATCTCATAAATGCTCCGAAATTGTTGCACAAATCGTTGTACCTAGGTATGAAATACATGGTTAGTCCGGAAGCTAATTATCTGATATTAAGGCATTTTTACCTGGGTTCGGAAATATTGAAGTTTATAAAGGACAATGTCAAGGGCGCTGGGGAAATACCCATGAATCCGCTAAAACCACTGTCAGTGAATGAAGTAAAGGATGACCTGTTCCTGGAGCATGACCTGAATCTGTATAATTTTATCATCAATCTTAATGCAGCTATTGCTGAAAAAGGATTGAAAGTGGAAAAAGTTGACCGACCTGATTTTAGTGCGCTGACCGAAGGGGAAATACCTTTCGAGGATTTTAGGGACAAATGGTCCAATTTCATGGATTTGTCCACGGCTATTGAGATATTCACTCCGGTCTATCAGTTTTTCCTGACCGACAATGATTTTTGGAGGGCCAGTAATTCATTGCAACTAGATGAGGTCATTGGAATCTATGCGACAACAATAATGGATTGTCCCGAAAAATTGATCGGACTCAATAACAAGCATCCTATGATTCCCTTGCCTACGTACGGAGCTGCTTTTCGTCTTACTTTGCATGGACTCTCAACAGAGATTTTGCATGCCCTATTGGTCGATGCGAAAAAGAAGATGACCCAAGATCCTGTGGCTGTCTGAAATTTACCCTACCGCAGGGTGGCAAGTTGATTTTTATTAGATGGATTATTGATTGGTCCAGTCGATTCTCTTGGAAGTGAACATAACGATTGCCAAGATTATGAACAAACCTATGCTTCCTACCAATAGCGCATAATTCTCCAATTGAATGATTACGAAGATAAAAGCATATAATGCCGACAATGAGCCCAAAACCAGTAAAGGGAATTTTTTGTTTTTCAAAATAGTTTTAGAGTACGCGGTAATCAAACCTACGACTGCTATACCTGCGATAAAATAAGCCAGTAGAAAGTTTTGATGTTCAGATATAGATATCAATAAGGTATAGAACATTACCAACGCCAAACCGATCATGAAATACTGAAAAGGATGGATGGGGATTTTACTGATTATTTGAATCAAAAGAAATACCAATAAGGTTAGTCCAATGATCAGGATACCATATTTGCTGGTTCGTTCTGTTTTTTGATAGTCATCTATAGGGATTATCAAACTGGTGCCAAAGGCGAATTTATTTAAGTTGGGTAGGTTGTTAAAGAACTGCTGTCCAAATTGCCGGTTCGTTTCAAGTACGGTCCAATGAGCCTCAAATCCTTGATTTGTAATTTTCTTGGTTTCGTCGTTGGGAAGGTAGTTTCCATTGAAACTAGGGGAATGCCAATCCGAATACATACTTACCGAGGTTTCAGCCCCAACAGGCACAAAACGAAGGGCCTCACTACCATTTATTTTTATTTTTAGTGAGAAGTTTGAATCACCATTGCCTTTCAATTGGTCTTTTATGAACCCGGATTCCAAGGTGCTCATATAGGCTTCATCGAATTTAGGTTTTAAAGTATGATCTTTTTGATTCATCGATATTCGTATTTCATTTCGAATACCTTTGAGATTTGAAGTTTGTAAAAGAAGTGTGGCCTTTTCCCAATCAATATCTTCTTTAGGTATATCGGTAGTAGAAAAGTCGAACTCGGAAAATGTTCCTTCCATTGTGATATCAGAGGAGTAAACTACGGTTTCATAAATGCCACGTTCTAGTTGTTTGGTGTTTACATTAGAGTTAATGTCAAGTGTTTTGGGGAGTAAATAGGCATGGTTCAAGACCTCTTTGTAGTTCTTCATGAAGGTTTTTGTCTTCTCATCAAAGATCTTTTCTTCAGTATAGGTTTTATAAGGTACTTTGATAATAGGGCCATTTAATATAACCTCGTTACCCCATTTTTCATTGATTTCTTCAATTACTTCAACTTGTCTGGTTTCACGTTCGCGAATTAAATCCTTGACAAATCCAAGGGGAATAAGAAGAATAAGAAAAATGAATCCGACCACTAACATTCTAGCCGAGATACTTGTTCTGAACCAATTTCCGATTTTTTGCTTTTTTGTTTCCATATTTTATATTTGAAAGTACTTTGAAAAACAAAGTAAATTGATAAAAAAATTATCCGTGTTGTTTAATTATTTGTTCAAGGGCATTGATATGTTTCTGAAAAGCTTTTCTACCCAAAGGGGTAATGGCATATTTTGTATTGGGTTTTTTGCCGATAAAGGATTTTTCAATTTTTATGTACTCCGCATTTTCCAAAGTTTTGGTATGACTGGCCAAGTTTCCATCGGTGACGTTTAACAATTCCTTTAATCCGTTGAAATCAACATATTCATTCACCATCAGTATAGACATGATGCCCAGCCGTATCCGATGATCAAAAAGCTTATTGATGTTATCAATGAGACCCATTTATTTTTTTTCTTCTAAAAAGTAAACCATACTCCCATAAATGATGTGTAAAATGCCGAATCCTGCCACCCAAAACAAAAGTCCATATCCAGGCAAGGCTGCACAGATCAATCCAAGGATGATTTCAGAATATCCCAAATACTTTACGTTTCCCAAGGTGTATTTAGAGGCATTTACCAAAGCCAGGCCATAAAATATAAGCATCAGTGATGCCGTAAGTCCATAATGTTGGCTATTTAGTTTTATAATAATATAGATACCTCCTGTAAGAAGAGGGATCAAGAAATTGACCAATAGGTTTCTTGTGGTCATATCCCATATAGCTTCCTTGTTTTTTTTGGCTTTTCTGGTGGTCAGGAGAAATGCGGTTATAATACTTAATGCTGCAACAGCCAAGAGAATGGCAATAAGGTATCTGAATTTATAACTATGTAAGGTTACATATTCCCCACTTTCCGGCATTACAAAGATATAGGCCAGTATTGCTCCGGTTATCGCATATAGGCCCGCCAGTATTCCCGATAGGCCACTAAGGGATATAAATCGGGAAGAACGGGTCATGAGAGCTTTAATCTCCGTTATATCATCAAGGTATTTTTTTGATTCCATTTTAAAAGTACTTTGAAAAACAAAGTTAGTATTTATTTCGAGGATTCCTAATTATTCTTTTAATCAGATACAGAGGAAGTGGCATGGGATACTAATTGCAGGGGGTAGTATGGTTACTGTTTTAGTCGGATGGGTAATTTGGGGACAAATAGGAATGGAATTTATTCAACTACAACAACATCAGTTTATCTTCTTTGTTTGATTTACCGTGAACGTTTTTAATTCCCGCATATGGATTGCACCTGTTTTATATTGAAGTTTGATGAAAGGATATAGTACAATGGGTACATGGATGGTTGTGGAATACGGAAATCAAGAACACTTATACTTTTAGATGGGGTTTTACGTTAATTACAAAATGTTAAATCCCTGATCATGAAAAAAATAGTATTGCTTTTACTGTTAACTGTTGTTGGACTAGGTTGTTCCAGTGACGAAGAAAATGATTCGGAAGGCATTAAGGATCAAGTATTGACAGGTACCGTACAGGGAAAGCCATTTACCTTTAAGGGAGGGAAAGCCTTTAATACGACTACTTTTGATGATGAACCCGGTATTAGCCTTAATCTTACGAATGTTCTAGCCGATTGCGATGATTCGATTTTTGATTTTGAATTAAGAATTGGTGCAGTTGTCCCCAATAGGGTAGGTGTTTTTAAGGATATAAATATCGTTGACCAAGATGGGGACGATATACCTTTCAATAATATCGATAACACTGTGGAGATAATTGCATTGAGTGCTACAGAGATTACCGGAAAAATGAAATTGAACCGGTCAGCGAGCTCCATAGCGGAAGAAAGCATTTTTGAGGGCTCTTTTATACTGCCCATCTGTGAATAAGGGCAATGGAAAGCGATAATTCAGGGAAAAACGCCTTTTGCCATTTATTACCATTTAATGTTGACAGGGTATAGTGGATATGCCTTTCAGTAGCCAACAACCAATCAATCCAACCTTCATCCTTGTACCATTGTAGGTAACCATTGCTAAGCGAATCAGAATCCTTGTATTTTTTCCGAATTTCATCCAATTTCAGCTTCATATCGCTCTGGATCTTGGCATATTCAGGAGTATCATAAACATTGTTGGTTTCAGTGGGGTCTTTTTCCCGATCGTACAATTCCCATTCATCCACATCGTAATAAAAATGGATCAACTTGTACTTTTTTGTAGCAATACCGTAATGTCTTTTTACGGCATGTTCGGCCGGGTATTCATAGTAATGGTAATACACGGCATCACGGTCCCATTTTTCCTTTTGGCCCATTAGTAAAGGGACGAGGCTTTCACCTTGCATATCGTTGGGGGGTATTACGCCCGCAATCTCCAGAAAGGTCTGGGCAAAATCCAAATTTTGTACCATTTCATCCGACGTGGTCCCAGGGGTGATTTCATTGGGCCACCTAATCAACAAAGGCGTTTTGAATGATTCGTCGTACATAAAACGTTTGTCGAACCAACCGTGCTCCCCCAAATAAAAGCCTTGGTCCGAAGTATAAACGACAATGGTATTGTCAGAAAGTTTTTCATCATCAAGGTAATCCAATAAACGACCGACATTTTCGTCAACGGCTGCAATGGTTCCTAAATAATCCTGCATGTAGCGTTGGTATTTCCAAACCATAAGGGTCGAATCGTTCATGGTCGGATAAGCATTTTTGAATTCCTCGTTTATCGGGTTGTATATGGCGTCCCAGGCGGCTTTCTGGGTGGGGTTCATTCTTTCCAAGGGGTCGTGCAATTTACGGTCTTCAATCTGTAACTCCTCTATAATCCCAGGAAGGACTTTGTTGTCGTAATTCAAGACCATATGGTTCAAAATATTCATCTCGGCCGTTTTGGCCGCTTCACCACGTGTTTTATAATCATCGAACAGGGTTTCGGGCAATGGAAAGGTCTTTTGGGTGAATTCCTTGTAGTGCCGTTCGGCCGGCAACCATGATCGATGTGGGGCTTTGTGCAAGTACATCAATAGAAAAGGTTGGTCAGGGTTTCTTCGTTTCTTTAGCCAGTCCAAGGTCAAGTCGGTAATAATATCGGTAACATACCCCGTAATCGTCGTATCGCCCTTTGAAGTGATGAACGTTGGGTTGTAGTAATCTCCCTGTCCGGGAAGTATCTTAAATTCATCAAATCCTTTCGGGTTATTGCCAAAATGTAGTTTTCCGAACATGGCGGTCTGGTAGCCCGATTCTTGGAGAATTTGGGGAAAGGTGACATTGGTGGTGTCAAAAGGGGAGCGATTGTCGATTTTCCCATTCATGTGCGAATGTTTTCCTGTCAGGATTACGGCACGTGATGGAGCGCAAATGGAGTTGGTGACACAGGCATTGCTGAATAGCATACCCTCATCGGCAATCCGATCGATGTTCGGCGTTTGTATCAGTTTGTCACTGTACGCACTTATGGCTTGGTACGCATGGTCATCGGACATGATAAAGACGATATTGGGTCTTTTTGTCTTGGATGTATCCGTTTTAGGTTCTTTACAGGCATTTGTATGAAAGATAAAAAGTATTAAGATCGAATAGGCGTTAATACGTTTCATAGGCTGGTTTAATAGGTGCCCCAATGTAAGTAATTTGTATTATTTTAGAGCGTTCACGGTCTTACGAAGTGCCACTAAATTGGTCAATAATTTTTCCAAATGGTCTAAATGCAGCATATTGGCCCCATCGCTTTTGGCATTGGCGGGATCAAAATGTGTTTCTAGAAAGAGTCCGTCTACCCCGGTGGCAATACCTGCCCGGGCAATGGTCTCTATCATATCGGGTCTACCTCCTGTAACTCCGGAAGATTGGTTGGGTTGTTGCAAGGAGTGTGTCACATCCAAGACTACAGGGGCATATTGTTTCATAGTGGGGATTCCCCGAAAATCAACGATCATATCCTGATACCCGAACATGGTGCCCCGATCGGTAAGCATAACTTGCCCATTCCCCGAATCCGTAACTTTCTTAACGGCGTGTTGCATGCTTTCCGGACTCATGAACTGTCCCTTTTTCAAGTTCACCACCCTGCCTGTTTGGGCTGCTGCCACTACCAAATCGGTCTGGCGAACCAAAAAAGCGGGAATCTGTAAGACATCGACATATTCGGCCGCCATTTGGGCATCTGATATTTCGTGGATGTCGGTTACCGTAGGCACCTTGAAAGTCTCCGATACCTTACGCAAAATCTTTAGCGCTTTTTCATCGCCTATACCGGTAAAGGAATCTACACGACTGCGATTGGCTTTTTTGAAACTTCCTTTGAAAACATAAGGGATTTCCAGCTTATCGGTTATCGTTACGACCTTTTCGGCTATGCGCAAAGCCATATCCTCACCTTCAATAGCGCAGGGACCGGCAAGTAGAAAGAAATTGCTGTTTGTGGTATATTTTAATTGTGGAATTTCGTCAAGTTTCATGGCGTATGGATTTTCGGTCCAAAGATACGGGTTTTTGGTGCTAAATAATCTTGATTGAACTCTCTCAGAATCAATTAAATAAGAATTAAGGTTCTTTTGTGACGAACTACAAAAAATAGCAGTATCTTTGCGCGCTGAAAATAGCCAAGCTATTAAATAAAAGTTATGTCAACAAAGAATATCGCGATAATCGCACACGTAGACCACGGTAAGACCACCTTGGTGGATAAAATTATGCATCATTGTCACCTATTTAGGGACAATCAGGACACAGGTGACCTGATTTTGGACAATAATGATTTGGAACGTGAACGTGGAATTACCATTGTTTCAAAAAATGTTTCGGTAGTCTATAAGGGTTCCAAGATCAATATTATCGATACCCCTGGTCACGCCGATTTTGGTGGTGAGGTGGAGCGTGTATTGAACATGGCCGACGGTGTGTTGTTGTTGGTTGATGCTTTTGAAGGGCCTATGCCACAAACGCGATTTGTATTGCAAAAGGCTATCGACCTTGGTTTGAAACCTTGTGTGGTGATCAACAAGGTAGATAAGGAAAATTGCACCCCTGAGGAAGTGCATGAAAAGGTTTTTGATTTGATGTATGAATTGGGTGCCGAGGAATGGCAATTGGATTTTCCAACAATTTATGGTTCAGCCAAGAATAACTGGATGAGCGATGATTGGAGAAATGAAACAGATTCCATTGAGCCGTTATTGGATATGGTGGTTGAACATATACCCACATTTGAACCTAAAGAAGGGAATACCCAACTGCTGATTACCTCATTGGACTTTTCTTCCTTTACGGGTAGGATCGCGATCGGTAGGTTGCAGCGGGGAAGCCTAAAGGAAGGACAACAGATTTCTTTGGTAAAACGCGATGGTAGTATCGTAAAATCAAGAATAAAGGAATTATTTACTTTCGAAGGCCTTGGAAGATTAAAGGTTAAAGAAGTAATAACCGGTGATATCTGTGCGATTGTAGGTCTTGAAGGTTTTGAAATAGGGGATACCATTGCCGATTTTGAAAATCCTGAAGCCTTAAAAACAATTGCTATTGATGAGCCTACCATGAGTATGCTTTTTACCATTAACGATAGTCCGTTTTTCGGGAAGGACGGTAAATATGTGACTTCAAGACATATCAAGGAGCGTCTGGAAAGGGAATTGGAAAAGAATTTGGCTCTACGTGTTGAAGAAACCAATAGTGCCGATAAGTTTATGGTTTTTGGCCGTGGGGTATTGCACCTTTCGGTATTGATAGAGACCATGAGAAGGGAAGGCTACGAATTGCAGATTGGACAACCCCAAGTAATCATCAGGGAGATCGATGGTGTTAAATGTGAGCCTGTTGAACGATTGACGATAGACTTGCCAGACGAAGTTTCCGGTAAAGCTGTAGAAATGGTTTCCATTCGTAAAGGGGAAATGACCAGTATGGAAGCTAGAGGTAACCGTATGCATTGTGAGTTCATTATTCCATCAAGGGGTATCATAGGGTTGCGTAACCAATTATTGACCGCCACAGCGGGTGAGGCAATTATGGCGCATAGATTCTTTGAGTATCAGCCTATGAAAGGCGATGTGCCACAAAGACAAAATGGATCTTTGGTTTCTATGGAGACAGGTAAGGCCATTCCTTACTCTATTGATAAATTACAGGATAGGGGTAAGTTTTTTGTAGATCCGGGAGAAGATATCTATGAAGGACAGGTTATTGGTGAAAATTCACGTGGTGATGATATGACCATCAATATCACCAAGACCAAAAAAATGTCTAACGTACGTTCCTCAGGAGCTGATGATAAGGCTAAAATTGTGCCTGCCATTAAATTCTCTTTGGAAGAGGCCTTGGAATATATTCAAAAGGATGAATATGTTGAGGTGACCCCAAAATTCTTGAGATTGCGTAAAATATATTTGACAGAAGTGGATCGTAAGCGTAATAAGACCGCTTAGAACTACTTGATGTTATTCTATAAGAAAAAAGGCTCTGATGATACCGTCAGGGCCTTTTTATTGCTATAATTTGAAAGATAATAGGATGGGTTGCGACTGAATTCCTTAAATAGTAAATGATTTCTATGAAAGTAATGATAACGGGTATGTTGGCAATGGTAACTTTACTGTCTTCATGTAAGGAACAATCCAAAGAAGAAAAGCAGGAGGTACAGGAAACCAATCAGGTAATGGCTCAAGATTATACGATTCCCGGATCCTGGGTCGATAACCGTGTTTCTAAAGCGAAAGCTAGACTGGAAACGTCCGATGCGGGGAAAATTGTTTGGGCGGCTATGGAAGCACATGGCGGTTTAAAAAATTGGTATGGTAATGGGGCGTTATCCTTTCGTTTCAATTATCAGCCTATAGATGGTAAAACAGCCCGCGACAGTTATCAGGTGGTCGATGTATGGCGTAATAAGGCCGTTCATACGAGTGTTACCGATAGTACGGCTAAATATGGTTGGGATGGCAAAACCGCTTGGGTTGTGGCGAAAGATTCCACGGCCTTTGTATATGATACCAAGTTCTGGGCATTGACCCCCCTATATTTAATGGGACACCCATTTGTTTTGGATGGGGAAGGTGTGAATTTGGAATTGTTGCCCGAAGTGACCTATAAGAACAAGATCAATGATGTTGTAAAGGTAACTTTCGAAGCAGGTACGGGAGATGCTCCGGATGATTATTATATTTTGCAATTTGATAAAGAAACACATTTATTGACAGCAAACAGATACATTGTTTCTTATCCGGAATATTTTAAAGATGGCGGTCACAATCCCGAAAAATTCATGGAAGTTGGGGAGCTGATCGATGTAAGTGGCGTACTATTGCCTAAAGAATTGAAAACCCATTGGACGACAAAAGAGGGTAAGCCAGGTGAGTACGTTACCCAAATTGACATTTCCGATATCCATTTTGTGAAAGATATCGAGGACGATTTCTTTGCGGTTCCTGAAAACGCAATTATAAAAAAAGGCCTTTAAATAGGCCTTTTTTTATGGATTGATTTGTTTTTATTCCTTTACAAAGTCTTTCGGGGCATGGTGCATGGCGGCTGATGCAGCACCGATAATGCCCGCTTCATTGCGTAGTTCGGCAGGAATTACGGGAGTGCCGATAGTAATGCACTGTTTAAATTGATTGAATTTTTTAGAAGTACCACCACCTAATATGATCAGGTCTGGTGAAACAAGTAGTTCTACAAGTCCCAAAAAGGTATTAAAGCGTTTTCCCCATTTTTCATAGCTGAGTTCTTCACGCTCCTTAGCGGCAGCACTAGCCCATGACTCGATTTTTTTGAACTTTTTATAGGGTATTTGGCCGAGTTCGAAATTGGGGATGAGTTCTCCGTCCAAGAAGGCCCCACTGCCAAGTCCGGTGCCAATGGTAATCATGATTACCAGGCCTAATTTTCCTTTGCCAATACCGTAATTCATGGTGGCATACCCCGCGGCATCGGCATCATTGATGACCGTTACGGGTAGACCCGTAGCCTCGGCAAACAATTCCTGCACATTTAAGCCCAGCCATTTCTTATGTAGGTTCCCAGGTGATTTACAGTAGCCATTTTTTATCACTGTCGGGAAGCCTACGCCTATCGGTCCTTTGTGATTGAAATGTTGCACAAGTTCATTGACCACGATGGCCATTTCCTTGGGTTTCCTAGAAGGTGGGGTCGGTATACGATGCCGTTCTGTCAGCATTTCACCCGTAAGTGAATCAACCAATGCACCTTTTATTCCAGAACCTCCAATATCAATACCAAGAACTACCATTTTTATTTTTTACGTTTCACTCGCAAAGTAATAAAAAGAATCGGGGATAGGAAAAGAGCTTTGCTGGAAATTGATTTGAATGGGGATTTTAGAAAAACCTTTATAAAAAAATAAGGGGCCCAAGGCCCCTTATGATTATTGTTTCAATTTTAATCCGGTAATGGTGTTCACACTGATTTCCTCATCAAGGTCATCAGTTTCAGTCTCGGAAGTATAGGTAATGATAAAGGTTTGCCCTTTGTATTTGGCATCGGAAAGGTCAAAGTTGTTAAGGGCCTCTTCACTAATATGCTGAAATTCATTTGAAAAGCCGTCAGCATCGGTGAAATAGTAAATTCCGTCTTCAATGCCATCAAAGGTGGCGGTCATTTTTTCTGTTTCTTGAAGGGTTGCACCACCAAGGTTGGAGACGATTAAAAACAAGGTTATAAAAAGTGTTTTCATAATAATGGGTATTACATAATGAATAAATGATTAATAAAAAGAGAATCGAATGCTATTGAAGGTTAAACATCATTCCGGAAGTCCAACCCAACTAAGGTAATTTACCTCACTGGGGAATTAGAAAGGAAAGGAATGTGATATATCATATCCGTTAAAACGGAAGTGGCCGGCATCCTGTTTTCTTGAATAAAACCGGACGACAGTGAAGTGCGAATCGAACTACCTAAAGACAGGTGTGGCCCAATGGTTTTCATACTGTGACGAAAGCAAAATTAGTATTGCTTTTGTACCACAAATGAAATACAATTTTTTGAATAATCGCTTTTTTTTATCTTTTTTTTCAATCATTTCAATAGGGTTGTAATTAACTTGTTTACAAAGTGTTATGCTTTTAAGGTTGCCAATTTTATCGCATATGTCTGTTGGGGGTCGGGAAAGCCATATTTTAAAGGGATTTCATTGAAACAAGAAAAAATAAAAGTCAAAATGTATGTTGAATACGTATAAATATAGCTATGTTAAATTTTATCCGGATGTCGTAAAATTAACTACCTATGTACCCTAATTTGGTCTTATATTTTTGATTTAAATATACGAGGCCCCGTTTGAAAATTTTACATACCTTAAAGAGGTAAACCAATAATGCCAAATGAATCTTAAAGACGGAGTGAAAACCTCGGAAAATAATGTGTCCGAGGAAGCAAAAGAGTTAAGTGCTTTTGTCAAGGATAAGAGCAAATCGATGGTCGATCGCCTAGAGTCGTTCGAAGACATCATCAATTTGGAAGTCGGTGACACGGGCCTGAACCGTGCCAAGACCATGGAGCGTGAATTCGGTATTCGGCAATTGTACATTAAGTATGAAGGGGATAACCCTACAGGTACCCAAAAAGACCGTATTGCCTTTGCCCAGATTTATGATGCCTTGCGAAGGGATTATGGGGTTGTTTCTTTGGCAACCTGTGGCAATTATGGGGTGGCAGTGGCCTTGGCGGCCAAATTAGCGGGAATAAGATGTAAGATTTATATACCGGAAAGTTATCATACGGATCGTATAGCTGAAATGGAGGCCCTTGGTTCCGAGATTATAAGGCTTCCGGGCAATTATGAGGACGTAGTTATGAAGAGTAGCGAATTAGCGCTTGAAAATGATTGGTATGATGCCAACCCCGGAGGGTCCAATACCCCCCTACAGATTTCAGCCTATTCGCAAATTGCAAATGAAATCTATGAGGATTTGGGTGATGCCCCCAATTATTGTGCGGTTCCGGTTTCAAACGGAACGTTGTTCGCTGGAATCTACAGGGGGTTTGTTAGTCTTTATAAGCGGGGTAAAACCTCAAGGATTCCCAAAATGATAGCAGCTTCCTCGAGTCGCAAGAATCCGATCGTACAGTCCTTTATTCTTGGACTTGATTACTGTAGGGATTTAAAACCGGATGCCATTAAAGAGACCAAATACAACGAACCATTGATCAACTGGCATAGTTTTGATGGGGAAGAGGCTTTGTATGCCTTGAAAGAATCACAAGGGGAAGCATTTAACATCAGTGATAGAAAAATGAGGGAAATGACTTCCTTGTTGGCGAAAAAAGAAGGATTTACAATTCTACCGGCAGCGACAGCCGGACTTATTGCCCTTTTGGAAATGGACGAAAAATTGAATTTTGAACCTGGTAGGTTTGTGGCGGTATTGACCGCAAAAAAATAAACGGATATGAAAAAAACAATAGACGGTAAGGCATTGGTATACTGCGAAGGGGCATTCAATACCCCAAATGGGAAGACAGCCCATGGATTGGTGCGTTTTACCGAACGTTATGAGGTCGTGGGCGTGTTGGATACAAAATATGCAGGGAAAGATGCCGGTCTTGTATTGGATGGAAAAGCGAACGGTATTCCCATTTTCGGGAATATGGAAGAGGCTGTTGCAGGACTTCCCAAGGCGAATATTCCGAAAACCCTGGTCATCGGTTTGGCCCCTGATGGGGGACGTTTGCCTTTTGAGGCAAAGGGCACCATTAAAAAGGCACTGCAAATGGGGTGGAACATAGATAGCGGATTGCACGACTTTTTGACCAATGACCCCGAAATGGTAGCATTGGCCAAGAAAAAAAACTGTAGGATCCGTGATGTACGTAAGACCCCGGATAGGGATAAGCTTCATTTTTTTACTGGGGATATTGAAAAGGTCGATTGCCTAAAACTGGCCATTTTGGGTACCGATTCCGCATTGGGCAAGCGTACCACGGCATGGATCATTGTCCATGCTTTCCGCAATGCAGGCCTCAAGGCAGAAATGGTAGGTACGGGCCAAACGGCATGGATGCAAGGTGCCAAGTACAGTATGGTGATGGACAGCTGTATCAACGATTTTGTCTCTGGTGAGATAGAACACGCGGTCGTTAGTGCCTATGAAAATGAAAACCCGGATGTGATCGTCATTGAAGGGCAGGGGAGTCTTATGAATCCCGCATACCCTGGCGGATTCGAGATATTGGCTGCCGGGCGTCCCGACTTTGTAATCATGCAACACGCCCCCAAAAGAGTGGAGTATGATGGTTTTCCGGGCTACAAATTGCATTCCCTTAAAGAACAGATCAATGCCGTGGAGGTAATCTCTGGTAAAAAAGTAATTGCTGTAACGGTGAACCACGAGTTGATGGAAAGTGATGAAGAAATTTTGGAAGCCTGCAAGAACATTACCTTGGAGACCAAATTACCTGCCTTTGACGTCTTACGATTCAGTGCAGATCCACTAATTGCTATCTTAAAGGAACAATTGAAATGACATCCATACGGTCACTTGTGGTTTTTACGAAACTCTCGGTTCACAATGTCACTGTGGAACCCAAAAGGGTGAAAGCGGCCTATACCATTCATAAACTGGATGGGTCCAGTGTCTCAAATGAGTTGATCTATTCCTATGACAAGGTGTATTTTGACAGGAAGAATGGCGAGGATGTTAACTTGGCCTCCATGATGTTGGCACAGGTTGCCTTGAATTATGGACTCTTTTTTGAAACCATCCAATTTGATGGTTTGTTCGACGAGACCGATAAAAGCTTCCTGAGGGATATGATGGAGAATACCTCTAGGGAAATAGTGGTCAATAAATTCTTTCATAAAAATGAATTTTTAAAACCGCCCTTTGATAGTTTGAAGGTCGAGAAATTAAAGCAGTATACCGCTGCAAAAATTGAATTTATAAATACCGAATATGCCCATTTGAAGGTTGAAGGGAGAATCAATGAAACGGATAAAAATAAATATGCGATTCTAAGTAGTGGGGGCAAGGACAGCCTTTTGACCTATGGAATCATAAAGGAAATTGGTGAGGCCCATCCCGTCTTTATCAACGAATCCGGTAGGCATTGGTTTACCGCGGTCAATTCGCATAAATACTATAAGGAAATCGAACCCAATACGGCGAAGCCTTGGTGCAATAGTGACCGTATTTTTAATTGGATGGTGAAACAGATGCCCTTTATCAAAGAGAACTTTCAGAACATCAGGGCCGATATCTATCCCATTCGTTTATGGACTGTGGCGGTTTTTCTTTTTGGAACACTCCCGATCGTACGTAAACGCAATATAGGGAACGTTCTCATCGGTAACGAATATGATACTACGGTAAAGGGGAACCATGAGGGAATATCACACTATAATTCCTTGTACGATCAGAGTAAGTATTTTGACAACGCACTTACTAGGTATTATAAAAAGAAGGGTTGGGACCTGTATCAATACTCCATCTTAAGAAGTACTTCTGAACTGTTGATCTTGAAAGTGTTGGTAAAACGTTATCCCGAATTGCAGACCCATCAAGTGTCTTGCCATGCTGCCCATGAGGAAAATGGTAGAATGTTGCCCTGTGGCAATTGTGAAAAGTGTAGACGTATCGTGGGTATGTTGAAAGCATTGGATGAAGACCCCAAACGATGTGGGTACACCGAGGAGCAGATTGAAAAAGGGTTGAAGGCATTGTCGGCCCGTAGTATAAAACAAATCGGTAGCGATGCATCGCACTTGTACTATCTATTGATGGAAAAAGGGTTGGTCGATAAAACCGAACATACCCTGAAATTGGCCAAGGAACATCCAGAGATCGTAAAGTTACGCTTTGATAATGAGCGAAGTATGATGAGTGATCTACCTGTACATGTTCGAAAACCGCTTTTTGAAATTTTAGCAAAATATTCCGATGGGTCAGTAAAGTTACGTGACCGAAAATGGCATACCTTCACCTTGCAAAATGAGGATTACGAAACCCCTTATTTTCTAATAAAATAACAATGAACACAAATAATAAAAAGGCCGGTTTTCTATGGGAAGAATTTACCTGGCCAGAAATTGAGGCTTATTTAAAAACCGTCGATACGGTGATTTTACCCTGTGGGGCCATAGAACAACATGGACCACATTTACCATTGGATGTTGATTTTTATGATGCCAAGTACATGGCCTACAAAGTAGCCGAAGCTTGTGAGGATCCAAAACCCCTGGTTTTACCAACAATACCCTTTGGAGTATCCTACCATCATGATGGTTTTAAAGGGACATTGAGTGTGACCAATGATGCCTTGTCCAAATTTGTTTATGATTTGGGAATGAGCTTGGCAAAGAACGGCGTAAAGAAGATAATTATTCTAAACGGCCATGGGGATAATGCCCCAACATTGAGTTATGCGGCCCAAATGATCAACCGCGATGCAAAGATCTTTGTGGGAGTGGATACCGGTGAGACCAGCGATGTGGATTTGGCGGGTATGGTCGAGACCCCTAACGATGCCCATGCAGGTGAAATTGAGACGAGTACCACCTTGGCGATTCGCCCGGAAATGGTACAAATGGATAAAGCCCAGGAATCGACCCTTAAGTTCGGTAGCAAATACCTCGATTTTGACAATGACCGTAGTATCAGTTGGTATGTTCGTACCGATAAGATCTCGGAAAGTGGAATCATGGGGGATGCCACAAAAGCGACTAAGGAAAAAGGAGAGAAAATGTGGGAGGTCATGATCAAGAATATGGTGCGTTTTGTTGAATCGATCAAGAATACACCTTTGGACGAACTTTATCAAAAAAGATATTGATGAGAATCACGGCAGTTACCTACGAACGTTTGGATATTGATCTTTCCGTTCCCTACACCATCGCTTACGAGACCATTAGCAAGACGACCAATTTTATTCTTAAATTGGAGACCGATGGCCAATGGCTGGGCTATGGTTGTGCCGCTCCCGATAAGGTGGTGACAGGTGAAAACCCTAAGGATGTTGAGCATGCTATTACCACCATAATAGCTCCGTATTTAGTTGGTAAGGATCCTTTTTCCTACGCCTTTGTGTTGATGGAGTTGAAGCAACTACTGGGCAAGCGATCCTCGGCCTTGGCCATGGTCGATATGGCGTTGTACGATTTGATTTCCAAAAAGGCCGAAGTGCCTTTGTATAAATTTTTGGGAGGATATCGAAAGTGTATTGCCACCAGTATTACCATTGGTATTTTGCCTGTGGAAGAAACCTTAAGGCATACACAGGAATATGTGCAGCAAGGTTTTTCCATCTTAAAGATTAAAGGTGGCGATAACCTTCAGGATGATATTGAAAAAATGACCAAAATCCATGAAAAATTTCCACAGATTACCCTGCGTTTTGATGGGAATCAGGGGTATTCGGTCAAGGATTCGGTTGCTTTTGTAAAGGCTACAAAGGATATAGGGATAGAGATATTCGAGCAACCTACAAAGCAGGAAGTGGAAGAGCGTTTGGGCGAAGTCACCGATCAGGTACATATTCCTGTGATGGCTGACGAAAGCTTAAAGACATTGACCGACGCTTTTCGATTGGCACAGAATGAGCGGGTGGATATGGTGAATATCAAGCTTCAGAAAGTAGGGGGTATTATGGTCGGAACCCATATTGATTCCGTTGCCAAGGCGGCACGGTTGGAGGCCATGGTCGGGTGTATTGACGAATGTGGTCTGGGAATAGCGGCAGGATTGCATTTTGCTTTGTCGAGACAAAATGTGAAGTATGCAGATCTTGACGGACATTTAGAGTTGGTTTCAGACCCTTATAAGGATATATTTCGCCTTGAGAAAGGGGTATTGTACCCATCTGAGCGGCCAGGTTTAGGTGTGCCGGATTATTAATGTTCCGGTTCAACATAATAATCGATGGAATTCAAGGAATGATTGGGGTCAAGGGTATCCAGGATTTTATCGATGGCCTTTCCAAAACCGGTCAATGTAGCATTCTGTTTGTTCTTGCCGAGCACACTGGAAATGGTTTCATCCCGATTGCCAAATCGATATCCTTCCTTTTTAATCCAAAGTTGGTTCAGTAAATGCTGCATCATTACATTGCCCAATTGATCGATGGATATGGCGATTTTCAATAAAAACTCCCCAATACCGGAAAACCCCTTGGTGAATAAAGAATGGAGAATACCATAGATAAAGCCCAATGGACCTGTAATCACTAGTAGTAGGATTGATATACAGAATAGTAATAGTCCAATAAACGGACTGGTTTTTTGATCGGGTCGGTTGTCTTTTTCTTTTTTTATCATACTATTTAGGGAACGTATTTGAAGCGTCCATTATTGTTTTTTTCCAATTTGTAAATATCCCAAACCTTACTGCCGCCTCCTTTTTCCAGTTTCTGGGCAATAATACATCGCTCCCCATCGGTTCGAAGATTTATGGATCCATAGACCGTGACATTGCGTTCTTTGAGTTTTTCGTTCTTTTCCTGTATTTGGTTGATTAGTTTCAGTCTGCGGGTATTGGTGGTGGCGGTTGCCAATTTTATTTCAAGTTCACTGATCTCTGCCAAAGTCTTTCGTTCATCCTCCCGGTGTGAGCGGGCCAATTCCGTACTGAAGATCAAAGGCCTATCCCCTCGGCCATTGACGCCTATGGCACCTAAAGTGTCTGGTCTGGGGTGGGAATGCTGTTCTTCGTCCCCACTGGATATGACCGTAGCCACCGAGTTTAGACACCTGAGGAACAAACTGGTGAAATCGGCACTTCCATGATGGCACGCTTTCGCGACGTCTGCCTCAAAAAACTGTCGGGCATTTTCAATAAACTCGTTTTCCTCGGTGGCAGAATTAAAATCCAATGAAATACCCGTGTGTTTTTCCATTAGGAATTCCTCTGCCTTGATGTTCAGGTCACCCCCAAGGAATATGTTGATGTCCTTATAGTTTAATTTAAAGACAATGGAATGCCCGTTTTTGGTTTTGCCCTTATTGCCTAAGGAACGCAACGCTTTTTTTCCATTGACCGTTTCGGTGACCGGTCCAAGGACTTGGATGTTCAGGGGTTTGTTTTGTTCAAAACCAGTGAGATATTTATCCGTTTCACTTAGCATTCTTATTTCTCCGTTTATTTTATTGTTGTCGAGCATACGTTTTAAAAGCTTGGCATAATTCTTATCCCATTGTTCGTTGCCGGAAGGATGCTTCCAATTGGGTTCATGAACCAGATAATCCATGATTTTTTGCTTGCTGTCGAATAGTTCGGTGTAGTAGGTGCGGTCAGTTTTTACGGTGTCCCCGAAATCGGATGGTTTTATGTTTTTCTGATACTCAAGCAACCCATTATGTAAGAATTCATTGAAAAACACATTGGGTTCCCCGGCCAGATAATGATAACCTCCGTAGTGGTCTTGGTCAGGGTGACTGGCAATGGCGTATTTGAACGTCCATTCGGTTTTGAATTCATTATAGCGCCATTTGAGAAAACGCCACATATTATCCCCTAATCCGGCATCGATTATGATATGCTCATCATCCGGGGTTACGACTAAAGCGCCATCGCCTTGGCCGACATCCAAGAAGACAACTTCAAGAACACGTTCCTCCCGAAGGGCATCTTTGTGCATCCATCCATTTTCACCACGGACCCGAACGAACAAATAGTCCCCATCGGTTTTTTTGGGTTTCAAAACCCCAACCCAATCCCCAAAGATGATTTGATGTATTTTTTTATCCCCTTTTTGACCGTTATCATCCTTGTATAAATATGCAAAGGGATATTCGGCATATTTGAAACCAATATATTCAAATTGTGGCATAATCAATTCTAGTTTACTAACAAGTTAGTATATGTTGAAAAGGATTTAGGCTCAAAATGTAGGAAGTTCCCTAAATCCTGTAAGCTTGGTTTGATTTGGCCTATCCCTGGTGTTTTTTGTTCGAAGTGGTATTGGGAAATAGAGTGCAATCGATATACACTCATGGATTTAGAGTGAAAGGTATTCCAATAGATGAATTGTTCTTGCTATAAACGGTTGTATTAATTGTAATTTTATAAGGGAAATATGGATGTTGTTGGCAGTCCATATCGTCTTGGATTACCTTGTAGGGCCAAAGTGGGTAAATCATATGGCATTAACCGAAATATAAGGCATAACGGGGATAAAGACTTTTTTAATTCGTGTAATTATGATGAAGATAGCTACTGGTTTGGATGTTTTGGTGAACGATCCGGACCTTCAAAAAGAATTCAAGGGAAATGTTGCCTTGCTCTGTAACAATGCTTCCATTGACCGGGAATTTGAACATGCCGCCTTAAGATTCAAATCCCTTTTTGGACCTAGGTTCGTCAAGCTTTTTGGCCCACAGCACGGATTCTCTACCGATGCCCAGGACAATATGATCGAAACGGAACACTTTGTGCATCCTTATTTTAATATGCCTGTTTACTCCCTTTATTCGGAGACTCGTGTCCCGTCCGATGAAATGCTCGAAGGAATAGACCATTTTTTTGTAGATCTTCAGGATGTGGGATGTCGTATGTACACCTACATCTATTCATTGACACTTTTATTGGAAAAGTGTATGGATAAGGATATTGAGGTGATTGTGCTGGATCGTCCTAATCCATTGAATGGAAATACGTTGGAAGGCAATGTTTTGGAACCTGGATTCGCTTCCTTCATCGGCCGCCACCCTATTCCCGTAAGGCATGGGATGACCATTGGGGAAGTGGGTCTGATGCACCAAAGGTATTGGGCTGATAAGCAAATACCATATAGGGTAATTAAAATGCGGAACTGGGAACGTAGTATGTATTTTGAAGAGACCGGTTTACCGTGGTTGTTGCCTTCACCTAATTTAGCGAGACAAGAAAGTGCTTTGACCTTTCCTAGTGTAGTTTTGTTTGAGGGAACCCAACTAAGCGAGGGTAGGGGAACCACCCAGCCCCTGGAAATTGTCGGGCACCCAAAAATTGAACCCTTTGGTTTATATGAAGGGCACTTGAAACAAGCGTTAAAAGAAACAAAATTAAAAGGAGTGGCCATTCGACCTATAACCTTCCTGCCAACATTTCAAAAACATGAGGGGTCCGTATGTGGCGGGTTTCAGATCCATGTGACCGATAAAACGGTTTTTCAACCCTGGCGTGTTGGGCAATGGTTACTGCGGGAGTTGTATCATTTGATGGGGGAGGATTTCCAATGGTTGGATCCCCCTTATGAATATGATTATACGAACGTACCTTTGGATATCATCAACGGGTCGGATAGGTTAAGGCATTGGGTAGCACAGCGGGAAAGCATGGAAATGCTTGCATCATTTGAAGACTATAAGGATTATAGCCCTAGGGTTGAATCTATTCAGGTCTATTAGGTATCGAGAACAGGATAAGGGGTGTTTATATCGTAGTCTGTTTAAACGGCATTTTGTACGACCTCAAACACCTTACTGCCATCACATTTCAGGGTTTTTGAAGGATATTTCAAAATCAGGGCGTAGTCATGGGTAGCCATAAGAATGGTTCTTCCCGATTTGTTGATATCCTGAAGTACTTTCATAACCTCTACACTGGTTTGGGGGTCGAGGTTCCCTGTGGGTTCATCGGCCAAAATGAGTTCCGGGTCGTTCAGAAGTGCCCGGGCAATGGCAATACGTTGCTGTTCCCCACCTGAAAGTTCGTGCGGAAACTTGAATCCCTTGGTTTTCATGCCTACCTTGTCCAGAACATCCTCGATTTGCCCATTCATCTTGGCTTGGTCTTTCCATCCGGTGGCCTTAAGGACAAATTGCAGGTTGTTGTTGATGTTGCGGTCGGGCAATAATTTGAAATCTTGGAACACAATGCCCAATTTTCGACGTAAATACGGAATATCATTCTCCTTTAGCGTCTTTAAGTCGAACCCTACGATGCTGCCTTCGCCTTGGCGTAAGGGCAAATCCCCATAAAGGGTTTTCATAAAGCTACTCTTGCCGCTTCCGGTCTTTCCGATCAGGTAAACGAATTCCCCTTTCTTAATGTCTAAACTTACTTCGTTCAACACCATATTCTCCTTTTGGAAAACACCGACATCCTTCAATGCTAAAATAGATTCTGACATATTTATATTGTTGATATAAAAGTAATAAGTTCTACATGAAATCAAAGGCCGCCCGGTTAAAAATATTTTACTTTGTTCTTGTTACAATTATGTTAAGGTTATACTTAGGTATTATATTTGCCGTTATTGTTTTAACCGCTAAGGTATCACTGAAAAGTTATTTCCGCCAAGGCGGAATTTTGTTTAAGGAGTTTTTAAATTCCACTACGGAATTTTTAAAATAGTTAGAACACTATGCTAAAAAGAATCACCGTTTTTATTCCCATTTTTATGGGGATGTTTTGTCTAGGCACTGCCCAGGAGACCAAAATCTACACCCACGAACAGAAGGATTACCAAGATGCACTGGCATTGTACAACAATGAACAATACCAGGCTGCACAGACGATTTTCGAGAAGGTAAGACTGTCGACCCAAGATTATGAGACCGAGGCAAATAGCGCCTATTATGCCGCCAATGCCGCCGTACGCTTAAATCAATTGGGGGCGGATCGCCTCATGGAGGATTTCGTGGAAAAATACCCGACTTCAACCAAACGGAACTCGGCGTATTCCGATGTGGCCGATTACTATTTTGAAACGGGGAAATATCCCTATGCCTTAAAATGGTACAATAAGGTAGATCAAAGTGCGATGTCCCGAAAAGAGATGGACAAGTTCAATTTCAATTACGGATACTCCTTGTTTTCCTCTGGTAAGGGCAAGCAGGCTGAAAGATATCTGAACAAGGTGGTCAGTTCACCGGTTTATGGTTCGCAGGCTAAATATTACCTTGGGTATATCTCTTATCAACAAGATGATTATGAGGCGGCCAATGAGCGTTTCGACCAAATCACGGACCCGGAATTGTTGGATGAAAAATTGTCATATTATCAGGCCGACATGAATTTTAAGTTGGGAAAATTCGAGGAGGCCATTGCCGTGGCCAAGAAACAATTGCCCAAATCGGACAGGAATGAGGTTTCCGAACTCAATAAAATCATCGGGGAGAGTTATTTCAACCTAGGACAATACGCAAATGCCATTCCATATTTAGAGGCCTATAAAGGAAAAAGGGGGAAATGGAACAATACCGATTATTACTTGTTGGGATATTGTTTTTATAAACAGGGCGATTTTGCGAATGCCATACAGCAATTCAATAAAATCATTGGGGGTACGAACAGTGTTTCCCAAAATGCCTATTACCATTTGGCGGAATGTTATTTGAAATTGGATAAAAAACAGGAAGCTTTGAATGCGTTCCGTAATGCATCCCAAATGGATTTCTCCCAAGAGATACAAAAAGATGCTTATTTGAACTATGCGCGATTGAGTTATGAAATCGGGAATGCCTATGAACCGGTACCCCAGGTTATATCAAGCTATTTGGAAAAATATCCCAATGATGCCCATGCCCAGGAAATGCAAGGGTTGTTGGTAGACTCCTATATAACCTCAAAGAATTTTGAGGGGGCCATGGAGCTACTCGAAAAAAACCGCGATTATGCGAGTAAGTCCACCTATCAAAAAGTGGCCTTTTACCGTGGGGTGGAATTGTTTATCGATGGGGATTATACAGGTGCCCACGAAAATTTCTCAAAATCCTTGTCAAGCGCCGAAGATGCGATTTTTAAGGCAAGGGCCAATTATTGGAATGCAGAGGCCCTGTATACCTTGAACCGTTTTGAGGAGGCATTGGCCAATTATATCGATTTTAAACAAAACCCAAGCGCCCGGCTTACAGAAGAGGCTAAGGAGGTGGATTATAATATGGGGTATACCTATTTTAAACTGAAGGATTATGGCAATGCCATCAGTTACTTTGATAGTTTTTCCAAATCAGGGGTTACCGATCAAACAAAATTGAATGATGCTTATCTGCGATTGGGCGATAGCTATTTTGTGACCAGTAAATATTGGCCAGCCATTGAAACGTATAACAAGTCCTTGGCGTTGACAGGACCCGAAAAGGATTACGCTGCCTTTCAAAAAGCATTGAGTTATGGTTTTGTGGGTAAAAGCGATTCAAAGATCGAGGAGTTGGACAAGTTTGTTTCCAGATATCCAAAATCGACCTTAAAGGATGATGCCCTTTTTGAATTGGGTAATTCATATATTTCCGCCGGCCAGGAGAATAAGGGACTGATTACCTACGACCGTCTAATTGAAGGGTACAAGGGTAGTTCATTGGTGCCCCAGGCCATTATGCGACAGGGGTTGGTTCATTATAATGCCAATCGAAATGAAAAAGCCTTGGAGGAATTCAAGCAGGTAGTTCGTGATTTCCCCAATACACAGGAAGCCATTCAAGCCGTTGCCACGGCCAAATTGGTATATGTGGATCTGGGCCGTGTAGATGAGTATGCGGCATGGGTACGCGATTTGGATTTCGTTGAGGTCACCGATACCGAATTGGATAATGCCAGTTTCGAATCCGCTGATAAACAACATATAGAGGGCAATACGAATGCCGCCATTAGGGGGTACGAGGGTTATCTGAAGCAATTCCCGAATGGGATGCACGCAGTTAGCGCGAATTTTAAATTGGCGCAATTGTATTTTGCAAAAGATCAAAAGGAAAAGGCTTTGCCCTACTTTAGGAAAGTAGCCGACTTGGGAGGAAGTGAGTATGCCGAACAGGCACTGACAAGGGTTTGCGAAATCTATCTTGGAAACAAAGATTATACTACGGCATTGCCCTACTTGGAACGTTTGGAGGATCAGGCCGATATTCAACAGAACAGGACCTTTGCCCAATCGAATTTAATGAAGGGGTATTACGAACAAGGAAATTACGGACAAACCTTGGCGTATGCCGAAAAGGTTTTGGCAACTAACAGTATTGACGACCGTATAAAAAGTGACGCCCACATCATGATTGCCCGATCGGCCATTCAGACCGACGATATGGGGCGGGCAGAGGCAGCGTATGCAGAAGTGTTGAAAATTGCCAGTGGGGAAACCGCAGCAGAGGCACTGTATTACGATGCGTATTTTAAAAACCAATCAGGGCAATTCGAGGCCTCAAATACTTCGGTACAAAAATTGGCCAAGGATTATTCGAGTTATAAGGAATGGGGAGGTAAGGGCTTGGTGCTTATGGCAAAGAACTTTTACGCCTTGGACGATGCCTATCAAGCCACATATATTTTGGAAAGTGTCAGTACCAATTTCAGTCAATATCCTGAGATTGTGGCTGAGGCGAAGGGTGAATTGGCCATCATCAAGTCCAAGGAGGCCCAGCGTAACTCATCGGTTGATCCCAACGGAAATTAATATCCCTATAAAGAACACATTATGTTGAAGCATTTATATCTTCTTATTGCAATTTTAGGAATTTCCCAACTGGTACAGGCCCAGGAAGAGGAAGATTCCATTGGTACGGAAACGGTAACGGTTACCAAGGCCTATTCGCCTACGATTTCCGATGCCTTCAAGCTTAAATCCATTCCCAATTTAAACGATTCGATTGTTTTGCAGAAAAAACAGATTGAATACAATATTTTTTCAGTCCCTGTGGCTTCCACCTTTACACCGGCTAAGGGCAAGGCTTCGGCAGTGAAGAAATTACCACCACCGGAGTTGTATAATTCCTATGCATCGGCCGGATTGGGAAACCCGGGTAATCTTATGGCGAAGTTTTATACCAGTAGGGCAATCAATAGGGATGAACGCTTGGATCTTGGTTTTGATCATTATTCATCATTGGCCGATATCGATGGCGTTGCCTTGGATAGCAAGTATGCCAATACCGAAATCGATGCATCTTACTCCAAAAGGGACCGCGATATAAACTGGGGTGCTGATGTTGGTTTACAACATCAATTGTACAATTGGTACGGACTGCCCGAGGAAACTTATGATGCGGAAACCATTAACGGTATCGATGCAAAACAAAATTACTTTATGGGTGAAGTGGGTGCCTATGTAAATGTTGAGGATGCTTATTTCAAGAATGCCAATATTCAATACCGACGATTTTGGGATGCTGTTGAGTCTGGGGAGAATAGGGTCGTATTGGGTGCCGGATTGGAACTGCCCGTTGGGGATGAGTCTTTAGGTGTCAATGTAAAGCTCGATTACGTCGGAGGTAGTTTTGCCAATGCCGATGTCAATAGTCCGACCAATGACCAAGGCATCGACTACAGTAATTTCCAGGTAGGGATAAACCCGACATTGCGCATATTGAGGGATGATCTTACCGTGGACTTGGGGATGAACCTGGTTTATGGTATGGATATGGAAGAAAGTGAAAGTAATTTCTATATTTATCCGGCTATTGCGGCCTCCTATCGTTTGTTGGACGAAAACGTCATTGCCTATGGTGGGGTAAAAGGGGAATTGAGACAGAATTCGTATTACGGTTTTGTAGAGGAAAACCCCTATGTGTCACCTACCTTGGCCATACAGCCAACAGATACACAATACGATGCGTATGTTGGTTTTAAAGGGCAGTTGTTGCCGAATTTAAGTTATAACGTTAAAGGATCGTATACGGCCGAGAATCGCAGGCCATTGTTCCATTTAAATCCACAGAACGGTTTTAGGGACGATGAAAAGGAGTATTATTATGGAAACTCTTTTCAGGTGTTCTATGATGATATAAAAACATTGGGATTGTTCGCGGAGTTGAATGTGGATGTAAATCGGAATTTTACATTGGGCGTCAATGCCGAAGTGTATGATTATGATACCGAAACCGATAACCCGGCTTGGAATCTACCCGATATTAAAGGGTCTTTGTTTATGGATTATCAGATTGATGAAAAATGGTATATGGGTGTTAATCTATTCTATGTGGGTGAACGTGATGATTTTTCGGCTACGGTCGTTGAAAATCCTACCCCAGGGATAGCCAATGCAACCCTTATAACGTTGGATGGCTATTTTGATGCCAATGCCCATGTGGGATATCGGTTAAACGATCAATTGTCGTTTTTTGTAAAGGGGGCGAATTTATCCAATAACGATTATCGGAAATGGGCGAACTTCCCGGTTCAGGGCTTTCAGATATTGGGAGGGGCCACTTATAAATTTGATTTTTAAGGATAAGGAAAACCATTTTGGGACTTGGCTTTCAAAGGTTCCTGTCGGATTCCAGGGTGGTGACACCTTTTTGGGTAAACCGTACCGTATAGCGGGTCGCTCGGTTTTAAACGGAAACACCTCATAAAGCCGTTGATCAAAAGGTGATAATAGGTAGAAATTGATTACTTTAGGGTAGTCGTAAGTAGCCTTGGATCTATTGAATTCCCTTCAAAAACATATCAGTTTGGTTGTGCTCATCCTTAGCATGGCCATAGGTGTGTCACAAAACCTCATTGTAAATCCTAGTTTCGAGATATACAATGCTTGTCCGAATACCTTGGGCAGTTTTAATGAGGATGTTGAAAGCTGGTCTACACCAACAATTGGTTCTACGGATTATTTCAATGGGTGTAGTACCGCCATGGGTACCCCGGAAAATTTCAATGGATCACAACCCGCGGATTTTGGCGTGGGGTATGCCGGATTATACCTTTACGCCCCAGGGGATTATCGGGAATATATTCAAGCTGAATTATTGGAACCCCTGAAGAAAGGTAAGAAGTATAAAATCTCATTTTATGTAAGCCTGGCTGAGCGATCGGATTTTGCCATTAAGGAATTTGGACTGCTGTTTTCAAAAAACAAATTGGACTTTTCCATCCGAAAGGAACTCTCCAAGATGCATCTGTACAAAGACACTGAAAATGAATACCACTATATGGAAATCGGGTATTCCAATTTTATTGATGACACCAAGGATTGGATTTTAGTGCATACACAATTCGAAGCCAAGGGTACGGAACGGTTTCTAACCTTCGGCAATTTCAAGAACAACAAACGAACCCGCCTGTTCAAAACCAAACGAAATGCGAAACAAGGGGCGTATTATTATTTGGATATGATGTTGTTGGAGTCGGCCGAACCCAATGATTTTGTGGAAGAACCCATGGTTGTTTCCAATGATTTGGCCGTTGGGGATATTGCATTGGATAAAAAACATATTTTTAAAAATGTGTTTTTTGATTTTGACCGATCCGAGGTGTTGCAGGAATCCCAGGAGGAAATACAAAGTATTTTTAAGGTGTTGAAAAAAGACACTGCCCTGAAAATCGAGATTCACGGCCATACCGATTCCATAGGGTCCGAGACCTATAATCGACTGTTGTCCGAATTGCGGGCAAGGGCGGTTGCGGAATATTTTATGGCTCTGGGTCTATCTAAGGAACGGATTTTTTGGCAAGGCCATGGGGGAGCCAAGCCTATTGTCAGTAATGCTTCCGAAGACGGTAGAAAACAGAATAGAAGGGTAGAGTTCATTATTGCCGAACGCAAGTGAAAAGGCAGTGTTTGGAAATCGGTTTTATTTATGTGAAATCGTTAAAGAAATCTTAAAGAAACAACGGTTAATTGATTAGCTTTGGTCATGCTTAAAATGTAGTTTCCCTTTGTTGTTGATTCGTTTTAAATATCTGTCTTCTTTTTTATTGTTCTTGGTTTTACTATTAGGTAAATCTTACGGCCAGGATACAAGAACCCCTGTTGCTGTTTCCAACGAATTCAGTGCCTTGAAAACACGGGTAAATGATACCTTAAAGGTTGAGAAACTCATCGATCTTTATAAAACTTCAATTCGCCAAGGGGCCATTCGAAAAGATATATTGGACGAGGCCCTGCTCATATCCGAATCCATATTTTATATCAATGGCATAGGGAAATGCTATAACAGAATGGGAATCACCGCACGGTATGATCATGATTATATTCAGTCTATTACCTATCACAAACGGGCATTGAATTATTTTGAGAAGAGTACGGATACCTTGTCAAAAATAAAATGTCTGAACAGTATAGGTGTTTCGTACCGAAAGTTGAATTTAGAGAGTGAGGCCTACAACAATTATCTACATGCTTTGCGACTTTCAGAAGCTACAAATGACAACAAGAGTATTGCTATTGCACTAAGTGGCATAGGTAATGTTTTTTTGGATACGGAAGAATATGGCCAAGCCCTTCCTATTTTTAAAAGGGCCCTGGAAATTGAAAGGAAAAACAACAATCTTAGGGGGCAAGAGTATGCATATGCCAATATTGGAGAGGTCTATCTTAATAATATAAAATTCGATTCAGCCAGGGCTTATTTTAATAGGGCCCTAAAACTTGCAGTTGATCATCCTAGGAAGGAAGGCGTTGCTTTAATTTATAATTTTTTAGGTCTTTTGTCCCAAAAGGAGGGAAATTTCAAAGAATCTACAGAAAATTACGAGAAGGCGATACCATTGTTGATGAAATTCAATAACAAGCGTTATTTAAGTAATACCCAGATTAGTATAGGTATAAATAAGACGTCTTCTAAGGAGTATCCCCAAGCATTGGAATCCATTCAGGTAGGGTTGCAAAATGCTTTAAAGGTACATTCGCGAGAGAATATAGAACTGGGGTATCATGCATTGTCGGAATATCATTCGAAAACAGATAACTACAGAGAAGCTTTACTGGCCTATAAAAATGCCACTACATATCATGACAGTATTGTGAATGTAGTATCAAAAAAGAGTATGATTGCGGCTCAGATAGAATATGAAAGCGCAAAGAAAGATGCTCAAATAAAAAAGTTGGCAGTAGAGAATGAATTGAGCCTTGAAAAGACAAGGAAAAGGTCACTTACATTATGGGTAGGGGCGATAGTAAGTGCTTTGATCATTGCCTTTCTATTGTTGTTGATCAATTTGTTACACAAAAACCGGGAACTGGTTTTAGACGGAAAAAATACGGAAATAAAGAAGTATGTTGAGCGTATAAGGGATTTACAGGCCCAGGTAAAAACCAAGAAAGATGAGGTTGAAAACGAATGGATTTCGAACATGGACCAATTCGATCTTTCCAAAAGGGAGATCGACGTACTTCAATTGATTTCCAAAGGCTATAACAATGATGAAATAGCTGAAAAATTATTTGTTTCTAAAAACACGATTAAAACCCATATTCAGCATATTTATACCAAGTTGGATGTGAAGAATAGAGTCCAAGCCATGAAAAAGGTGACTACCATATAACCTTTATTCATAAAATTGGCTATTTATCCCCAAGTATTTCCTTAAATCACCCGTTCGGGTGATATGAATCACACTTTTTGATGACGTCCAATAGCATAGGGTAAGGTAGTTTTGACCTTGAACAAATAGAAAACCTAAACTATGAAATTACTCTGGAGATTATCTGTCCTGTTGACCATTTTCTTGTTTGCACCGCAAGTTACCCATGGTCAATTTTTAAAAAAGCTAGCGAACAAGGCCAAGGCAAAAATAGAGCGTGAGGCTGACAACCGTTCAGAAAAGAGGGTCAATAAAAAAATCGATGAGGAATTCGATAAGGCCGAGGATGCCATCGATGGAAAAGAAGAAGAAAACACGACGGGGACTACTAAACAAAATGGGACGCAGTCAGGTTCCTCGGAAAATGATGCAGAAGATGTAGGGCTTCAAGAATCTAAAGGTCCTAACGTGGTATGGAGCAAGTTCGATTATGTACCAGGAGATACAGTACTTTTCGAAGATGGACCAAGTAACGACGAAGAAAATGGAGAGTTTCCAAGTCGGTGGGATTTATATAAAGGTAATGCTGAAATTGGGAATGTTGATGGCGAAAATGTGATTATGTTTCTTAGTCACCAATCTTACATTATACCCTACCTTAAAAATTCTAATGAAGATTATTTGCCCGATGTTTTTACTGTAGAATTAGATGTATGGTTTGCAAAAGGATACACAACATCAAACAGATTATGGATTTATTTATGTGACCAAAAAAACAATAGGCAAAATACAGAACGATTGGTTGTAATGCCTCATGCTTTATCGTTTATGGATTCAGATAAGTCTTATCCAGGAACTGAAAAGATAGGATGGGCAAATGAACTTGAAGGATCGTGGAAACACATTTCTATTGCTTATACCAAAGGGAAATTCAAAGCTTATTTTAATGATACACGTTTAATAAATGTTCCGCACTTAGAAATTAATCCTTCTGGAATTACTATTGAAGCAGGTAATGACAATATGTACATCAAAAACATCCGCATCGCTAAAGGTGGTGTAAAATATTATGACCGTGTACTTTCTGAAGGAAAAATTGTGGTAAACGGAATAAAATTCGACACCAACAAAGCAACCCTAAAAGCAGAAAGTATGGGACCAATCAATAAAATTTATCAGTTGATGCAAAAAAATCCCGAAATCAATTTTAGTGTAGAAGGTCATACAGATAGCGATGGTGGAGACGATACAAATATGACATTATCTAAAGCTAGAGGAAAAACCGTTATGGAAAAACTTATTACCATGGGAATTTCAGCAAACAGACTTAAATCTGACGGTTTTGGTGAGAGTAAGCCCATAGATAATAATAGTACCCCAGAAGGAAAAGCCAATAACAGACGTGTGGAATTCGTGAAATTCACTGGAAATTCAAACTCAAATAACACCAGTAACAGTAGCGATAATCCAACATTTGATCAGCTAGATAAAAAAACAATTGGAGCAAAGTTGGAATCACTACCAGATAGTTTCAATATTCCTATGTCAAATAATTCCGGAATTGTAAATGGACCTAGTACTGTTATCATTTATGCAACTACAGATGGCAATATGGGTAAAATGCAGATTTTGGATATTGATAAAAACGACAATAATAAGCTTACCATTAAATATGTTACCTACAACTACAATGGATCCGTTCATAGTCAATCCGATAATTTGGAAATCCGAGGAACTTTTACTTGTGATTTAGACACAGGAAATGAGGGTGTAGAACCCGACCAAGCGGATTTTAGAAATGGTGGCGAGATTCTTTACCCTTATGAAACCACAATTTTAAAAGTTTTAAAATAATAGCATTAAGAAATATGTAATAATTCTCTTGATGGTTTTTGTTACTGCGGCCTATTCGCAAAAAGAAAAAATTGTGGGGAGCTGGTTGGTGACCAAGGTTGAGGTTAACGGTGAAATTGAAAATCCCTATATGATGGCCGAAAATACTGAAGATGGAAAAATGGTTATGATGGGGATGGAGAGTCTAAACCAATAGACAATAACGGTTCAGCAGAAGGAAAAGCAAACAATAGAAGAGTCGAATTCGTGAAATTTTAAATAAACAATTGAATAACCTAATTATGAAGAAAACAAAATTATTTTTTACAACTGCAATGATTGCAATGCTTGCAATAACAACACAACAACTAGAAGCACAGGATTCTAAAATTTTAGCAGGAGGGGGTTTAGCCTATGCAACCGATATAAATTCAGCTGCCGTCTTTGCTAAAGGCGTTTATCTTATAAACGATGAATGGGAAGCTTCTCTAGGGATTAACTATTACTTCCCAAAAGGAGAAGGAGCGTATGAAATAAAATGGTTGGGATTTGATCTTGATGCACATTATGTGTTTTCAAAAACCGATAATCTAGATTTCTATGGTATTGCAGGCATAAATATTATGCGGGTCAGTATTCCAGGTTTTGATGGTTATTATGAAGATTATGATTTTCCTTATGACGAAGAACCTACTGCATCAACTGGTACGATAAGCAGTACAGATACGGGTATAAATGTAGGTGTAGGTGGGCGCTATAAACTATCTGATAATTTATTCGGTTTGGGAGAAGCTAAATACGCAATAAACAACGGAGGATACTTACAACTAAGCGCAGGTATGTTGTATCGTTTTTAAAATCCGTTTAAACCAAGGAATCAATCATATCATAAGTAAATCATGAAAAAATCTATTCTAATACTATCCGTTTTATTAAGCATATCCATTTTGGCATTTAGCTCATGCAACAGTGATAATGACTCTAATAATGACGACGATCAAGATTTCAAGGTAGGCGAGTACACACTAAAAATAGATGGTGTTACTGCAACCGAATTTATAGGTGAAATATCTGTTTGTCCGGATGGTTATTTCATAATTAATGGTACGGCCCCAGATGAGTCAAATTTAACAATACAATCATCTAAAATATTAGTAGGTGAAACCCGTAGTTTTTGTGACGTAAGGTATCTGGAAGAGGGTCCGTACAATACTTGTATGGAAAACGATGGGTTTTCAGTAGGAGGAGTGTTTATGGGAGAGGTTTATACTTCTGCTGCTGGTTCAGCAACAAGAACATCGACCAACGACATAATTATTAATTGTTCTGTTTGGTATATGAGTGACCCATTGGTAGACCACTCTTTTACGCTTGAGGCAACAGCCAATCTTGTTTCCCGTGTAAATTGTGAATAACGAGAAACATACCATGTAATAAAAGCAAATAGTATTTAATATATATAACTGAAGAGAATACATGGACCCTTGGTTATGCCTTTAAGTGTATTCTCTTCTAACTTTTTAAAAACATATAATTAAATCGAAACCATAAAAAGACAGCATAATCTATATAATTCTTGACAATGAAACAGATATATCTCATAGTAATAGTTATTACTTCCTGTGTTGGATTTTCTAACGCCCAAGAGGAACAGATTAATGGCCATTGGTTGGTGACGAAAATTACACAGGGAGATGAATCATACGAGCCATTTTTCATTCAAAATTTTAAAGAAAATGGAAAATTGGAAGTTATGGGGCAAGAGTTAGGGACCTGGGGTTACCATAAAAAAAGTAATGCCATTATTATGATGTCCGATTTTGATAAGGATTATAATGGGGAAGGAAAGATTTTAAAATTAACAGGTGCCGAGTTGGTTGTTCTAAAGGATGGGACAAAAATTAATTACGAAAAACTGGATAGGGCTGAAATCGCAGCAAGTAATAAAAAGTCCAATATCAATGGGATGTGGCAGTTTAAGAATCTGCCATCGGAATATATAAGTTCATATATAAGTTTTAGGGAACCTGATGAATTTACAATAATTCAGAAATCAGAAAATAGTGAAACAAAACTAAAAGGCACATGGATTTTTAACAAGAAGGACATG
This sequence comes from Maribacter aquimaris, assembly GCF_014596745.1. GTDB lineage: Bacteria > Bacteroidota > Bacteroidia > Flavobacteriales > Flavobacteriaceae > Maribacter_A > Maribacter_A aquimaris. Next base: position 88,583 of record NZ_JABTCF010000005.1, on the reverse strand, counting down.
TCTCTGATCATGATTGGTTTACGTGGTGAAAATATGCCAATTGGTAAAAACAAAATAGTTAGGCTCACTGATGATATGCTTGAGTTGGAAAATGATGGCAAAATATTCATTGTGGAACGAAAAATATCTGGGAAAGAGCAGGAGTCATTGGTCATGGGTAAGTGGGTGCTCACTGAAATGCAAAAGGGGGAGGAAATAAAGGAAGTTGATTCGGGGGTGATTTTTGCTGAAAATGGGGTGCTTAAAATGGGTTTTTTTCATATGCAGGAGATATTGGAGGTAGGAACCTGGGCATACGATGAAAATCAAAATACGATTGTAATGACCAGTGCCGATGAAAAGGTCTTGAATGGTAATGCTGAAATATTGGAATTAAGCAGCGATACTCTGCAATATAGGAAGGAGGGCATAATCTATCGTTTTAAAAAGTATATCGAGACAATCGATTAGCATGAGGGAATCCAAGAAGAATCCAATGCAATACTTGATTTTTTAGAAGAAGATTTTTTTACTGAAGATGGTGATTGTAAATGCCAAGTATCCAATCAAAATTCATCAGATAATTGTAATCCTTTCAATCCACTTAGGTTATGTGAAACTTAAAAACTTTAAAAATGAAACTATTAAAATCAGTAATATGTATACTCTTATTTATTCTAAGTGCAAGTGTATTTGCGCAGGAGAATAAAACCTATACATCCATTGAAGAGGCATTAAGAACTCCTGATCAAGTTTTTAATTTAGAATTAAGTGGGCAGGAAATCACCAGTATATCCAGTTCAATTAGGAAACTCAAAAATCTAAAATACCTAACCATAGCCAATACACAAATCACAAATCTCCCTGAAGAAATCGGTAAACTGCAATATCTTTCAATTATTGAATTTAGAATGAACCAATTTACCCATCTGCCAGAATCTATTGGAAATCTTAAAAATTTAATACACCTAAATATCTCCATTAGTAAAATTACCGAATTACCGGAGTCTATAGGAGAGTTAACTAATTTAAAAAGCATTTCTGTTTCACAAAGTAACTTATCGAGCCTTCCAGAATCCATCGGTAAATTAGATAGTTTACAAACTATCAATATCTCTTCCAGTAAACTGACAAGTATTCCAGAATCTATTGGCAAGCTTACTAATTTGACTGAACTATCGTTAGGGGGAAACCAACTTAATGGGTTACCGGAATCTGTTGGGAACCTCACAAATCTAAAACTACTATTTCTGATAGATAATCAAATAAGTAAAATACCTAAATCGGTTGACAACTTAACTAATTTGACCAAAATCTCATTTAGTAATAATCAACTTATAGACTTACCGGAATCGCTTAATAAGTTAACGAATTTGGAAAGTTTTGATATAAGTGGTAATAAACTAAACAGTTTACCTGGGTTTATTACAAGCCTTATAACATTAAATGAACTTAATCTAAGTGCTAATCAATTAAAAACACTTCCAGAATCTTTTGGTGACCTCAACAATCTTTATATCCTTAATCTTTATGGAAATCAATTAGAATTACTTCCGGAATCTTTTGGGAATTTATCCAATCTTCAAGAATTATACCTTACCAATAACAAGCTTAAGAAGTTGCCTGAAACCTTTGGAAGCTTAATGAACTTGTCAATGCTTTATGCAGAAAACAACCAATTGTCCGGGCTTCCAGAATCAGTAGGGAAACTTAATAACTTATCGTTTTTGAATTTAAACAATAATTATTTTGTAAATCTTCCTGATTCAATCGAAAACCTCACAAATTTAAACAGTCTTTCATTGGAAGATAATCAATTGGTAAACCTACCTGATTCAATTGGTAACCTTACCGGTTTAAACAGCTTTTCTTTGGAAGGCAATCAATTAAGCGGCTTACCCCAATCAGTCAGTAAATTAACTAATATATACAACCTTAATATTTCTGAAAATCATTTAAATGAATTGGAAATAAAAAGGATAAGAGGCTTGCTACCAAATTGTGATATCTTTTTTTGAACAAAAAACCTATAAAAATAACCTTATGAAAAGAACTGTTAATGTTTTATCTGCATTACTTATTTGTTTCGCATGTACATCTTGTGATGAGGATCTCTTGGATGTGGATTTTGATACAACCGTAAAATCAACCATTGTTGCTCACGTTGACCAAGGTCAGGAAACCATTGACCAAAGTGTCGACTTAAGCATGGACAACAACGATACCCATGATTATTTAGACAAGATTAAGGATGTAAAAATCAAAAAATTCACGTACAAGATCATAAGTTTTTCTGGAAATACGGAAGCCTATGTTGATGTGGATCTTTATGCTAACACTATTATTTTAAAAACAGAAGGTTTTAATGTGAAATCAGCTTATGATGCAGCTACTGTTTTTGAAATTACGGATGTTAATAAACTAAATAGTATGGCCGATTTACTAAAAAACAACAAAAGTATAACTGTTGGTATTTCAGGACAAACTACTTCAAATGAAAGTGAGGTGAATTTTAATATTGAAGTCACAGCTGAATTGGAAGTTACGGCAAATCCTTTATAATCTCCAAATCCCAACAAATGAAAAAGTCAAGCCTATTGATTTTCTTGTAAGCTTCGTTGTTAGGGTGTAATACCAACGGTAAAAGGGCATTGAAATGATAACAAATAAAATGAGGTTTTGTAAAGATGAATTTACAAGTAATGATAAACTCTTAGGAAGCACCATGTCTGGAGATATGGCAGAAACTGTTTGTTATAAAGATTGGGTGATAAAATGGAGGACAAAGAATAACCTCACGTTATCAGTAAATTGGATAATGGCAAAGGGTTTACGGTAGATGTTGATAATCAGTAAAATATAGTTCAAAGATCATTGATGAAAATACCAACTAAGATTCCGGTTTTTGCCGCGTATTTGAATTAAAATAAATAAAGAATATGATAATTTAAAAATAGAAACAATGGGAAAATTAACAACACTTTTTTTGTTATGCTTGGTTACGATAAGCTGTAAAGGAAAGGATGAAGCTACTTTGGATAGTACATTGACCAATGGAATCCAGGATAAACAGTTAAAACGATACGAAATAGAGTCGGGTAGTATTCGTTATAAGTCGGTGCTTTCAGGGAATGTAATGGGAACAACGATTTCGGGAACAGGTACTGAAACCCTACTCTTTAAGGACTGGGGAGCTATGGAAATCAAGGAAGAAGCGACTGCCCAAACCACAACCACAACTATCTTTGGTAAAACAGCCAAGGAAGTTTCGGAGTCACACACGATGGTCAAATTGGATAATGGCAAAAGTTATTCGGTTGATTTTAAACGAAAGGAAATCCATCAAATGGACGATTTGGCCATGGGTATGACCAAAATGTTCCAAAAAGATGCAGATGCCGGTAAAGTGGGGAAGGAGCTTCTTGAAAGTATGGGAGGTAAACTGATTGGAACCGAAGTGGTTTTAGGCTATGAATGTGAAATCTGGGATCTAATGGGCATAAAACAATGGTTGTATAAAGGGGTGTTGTTGAAAACCGAAGGTACCTTAATGGGAATCACCACGATCAAAGAGGCTGTTAGCGCAAAGTTCAATCAAAGTCTTCCAAATTCCAGTTTTGAACTTCCTGACTTTCCTGTGATAACGGAAGAAAGTTTTATGGATGGCGAATCCTTTGATGTCGATATGGATGAAATGAAAGAGAATATGGAGTTTGTGAAAAATATGTCCTATGAAGATTGGAAAGAAATGGTAACTGCCGATGACCCTGAAATGCAGGCCATGAGCGAGGAAGAGTTAAGACTAACGTATGATATGATACAAAAGGCAATACGAATGGGACAATAGCTAGGGAAACCGATGTTAGGGGTTTAAGTGTGACAGGAAACCTGGCGATTTCGCCAGGTTTTTTATAGTGTTGAACTAGGGTAAGGCTACAATAAGAGCGATCAAAATGATGCATTTGAAAAGAATAACTTCCGTTCGTTATTGGGGGTCGGTAGTGGTTATTTAAAACAGTTTCAATCCTGTTGTTTAATACAAAACACGTAATTTCGCCCTTTGAAATTTCGCTATGGATAGAGTCAATCGTTTTTCACTTATAAATCCTGCCAAAAGTCCAATTTTTTACGGTTATATTGTCCTCATTGTGGGCTCCTTGGGCATATACTTCAGTATACCCGGACAGACTATTGGGGTTTCGATTTTTACCGATCCCGTAAAAGATGCTTTGGGGCTTTCTCGAAATCAATTTAGTAACGCTTATATGATAGGGACCATATTGAGTTCCCTGTTTATCGGTAAGGCCGGGATTTGGTTTGATCGCTATGGGGCACGGTATACGGCCTTTTTTGCGGCACTGACTCTGGCTTTCGCCCTGTTTCTAAGTTCGTTGTCGCTTGAGATGAGCAATCTGGTAAAGACCACCTTCCTTATCGATTCCTGGTTGGTCCCTTTTAGTGTAATGACCTTGCTGTTCTTTTTGATCCGTTTTTCGGGACAAGGGGTTTTGACAATGGCCTCTAGGAATATGATCATGATCTGGTTCGATAAAAACAGGGGTAAGGTAAATGCTTTTAGTGGTATTGCCATTTCCTTTGGTTTTTCGTCCTCACCCCTATGGGTCAATTTACTGATTGAGGACTATCGTTGGGATGGGGCGTGGCGTATATTGGCCTTGGCACTTTTGGTTTTTAGTATCCTCATTCTACAGTTTTATAAGAACAGACCGGAAGAACATGGTCTTTTGCCCGATGGGGCCGATATTCCGGATAATACACAGACCGAAGTTAAGGAGGAGAGGAAACAATATACCTTGCAGCAAGCAAAAGCTACACGTGCTTTTTGGATGTATGGGTTAATGTTGGCCTTCAATAGTTTTTTTATCACGGGACTAACCTTCCATGTGGTCTCGATTTTCGCGAACGAAGGGTATCCTAAATCAGAAGCTATTTCGATTTTCTTACCTGCGTCGGTAGTGGCTGTTACTATTTCGAGCATTTTCAATTACCTAAGCGATTACCTTTCGTTAAAACTGTATTTGTATTTAATGCTTTTTGGGGGTATAATCGCTTCTTTGGGGTTGTTGATGTTGTCTTCCCCTATGGGTATGTATTTCTTGATTGCCGGAATTGGGCTCTTGGGTGGTTTTTTTGCAGTGTTGAATGCCATCGCCTGGCCGCGGTTTTATGGACGGGATCATTTAGGGGCCATAACCGGGAAGATCATGGGGTTGATTGTATTCGCCAGCGCTTTGGCTCCCTCTGTCTTTAGTTTGTGCTTTTCAACCTTTGATTCGTATGGGTTATTGGGGTATTTGGCTCTTGCTTTCTTGCTTTTTTTGGTCGTAGGTTCTATAAAAGCAGATAATCCGCAATAATTGACAAAAAAAAATATTTCGCCCTTAGGTCAATAAAATCAGTATAAATAATTTATTTATAGTGCTTTACGGTTAAAAAAGCCCCCAATTACATTTATTGGGGCTATCTTTGTCTTAAGAAAAGTAATTAATTAAAATTTTAACAATGGGTAAAGGAACAGTAAAGTTCTTCAATAATGCCAAAGGATTTGGTTTTATAACTGAAGAAGGCGTTGACAAGGATCATTTTGTACACGTATCTGGATTAGTAGACGAAATTCGTGAAGGCGATGAAGTTGAATTTGATCTAGAAGAAGGTAATAAAGGATTAAATGCGGTAAACGTAAAAGTAGTTTAATATATACTATTTAATTTTTTAAGACAGGAGCCTATCAATATTGATAGGCTTTTTTTGTAGGCTTTTTTTAAATAATTCTCTAAATTGCTTTACGTGGGTTTTGTTTTAAAATTGCCGTGATGTCGCATATGAAAGTCGAAAAAAATCTTTTCCCGATATTCCCCTTTTTGTTTATAGGGGCTAGGTCGCAAAGCAGCACCCATACCAGTTACGAATCAGGGCATCTCATAATTTCGAAACTGACCGTGCATACAAAGGATAATATTGTCAGCTATTACCCCAATGGGAAAGTCCTGTTCGGAGGATGTTTGATTAAGTCCGAAGGTGCCGGTAAAGGATATCTTGGTGATGCCAACCTGCATGAATGGTCAAATACCGTAGAAAGCTTAAAGAGGAAATATCCCGATGTGGAAGTGGTGATACCCGGTCACGGAAATACTGGGAAAATGGGGTTGTTGGACTATAACATCAAAATGGTCAAAGAATAAGTGTGCCTATGTTGAAACCAAGAATTGAAGCTTTAAAAGAAAAAAGATTGGTAGGTAAACACCTTAGAATGTCGTTGGCCCAAAACAGGACCGAGGAACTGTGGGGTTCATTCATGCCAATGATCAAAACGATTTCCAACACCATTTCAGACAATAAATTTTCACTACAGGTATATCCAAAAGACTATTTTGATAATTTTGATCCCACAATCGAATTCGAGAAGTGGGCTATGGTTGAGGTGGTTGATTTCATTAATGTTCCCGGCCAATGTAGTACTTTTGTCTTACAGGCAGGCTTATATGCTGTTTTTGACTACAAAGGTTCCGGTACCAATAGTCGGATATTTGAGTATATCTTTTCCTCTTGGTTGCCCAACTCGGACTATATTTTGGATAATCGACCCCATTTTGAGGTGCTGGGGGAAAAGTACAAGAACAACCACCCCGAATCCGAAGAGCAGATTTGGATTCCGGTACGACATAAATAAAAAGATTAAAAACAAGGTATATGATATCTAAATATGGAATTTTTGGGCGATTAAGCACCTTTGCGGTGCTATGGTGCATGGTCAGTCAATCGATTTATGCCCAGGGTTTCGAAGGGTATTATCAATATCCCGATGTACACGGGAATACCTTGGTGTTTTCCGCGGAAGGTGATATTTGGACGGTTCCTTTGGCCGGAGGGTTGGCACGAAAGTTGACAACCCATACCGAGGAGGAACAATATCCTGCCATATCCCCCGACGGAAAGACCATTGCCTTCTCAGCAAGTTACGAAGGTCCTACCGAAATATACACCATGCCTATAACCGGAGGGCTTCCGGTTCGTTGGACGTATGAAAGTGATGTTTCGATAGCTAATGGTTGGACACCAGACGGGAAGATCGTATATGATACCCGTGCCTATGCCACGTTGCCAGATCGTCAATTGGTGACCGTAGATATGAATACCAAAATCAAGGAACGAATTCCCTTGAGTCAAGCCAGTGAGGCCTCTTTTGATGCTTCGGGGAACACCGTTTTTTTTGTGAGACCATCCTATCATGGCAATGTGACCAAACGATACAAAGGGGGTACGGCCAGACAAATCTGGAAATTTACCCAAGGTAGTCCAGAGGCCATTCAGTTGACCAAAGGATATGCCGGTGAAAGCCATCATCCCATGTGGTATAACGGAAGGGTCTATTTCATTACCGATCGCGATGGGATCATGAATATTTGGTCTATGGACGGGGATGGCAATGATCTAAAACAGCACACCGATTATACCGGTTTTGATGTCCGATATGCCAATCTTCACAATGGTAATATCGTATATCAAATTGGAGCCGATATATGGCATTATACCATTGCGGATGGAACCAAGAAGAAAATAGACATTCGATTGACATCGGACCTGGATCAATTACGTGAAAAGTGGGTAGAGGACCCATCGAAATATATTACCGCCGTCAAACCGGATGCCCAAGGGGAAAGGGTAGTGATCACGGCTAGGGGAAGGACTTTTGTGGTGCCGGTGAAGTCGGGCCGTTGGGTAGCATTTACCGATAAGAAGAATGTCAGGCTTAGGGATGCTGTTTTTTCCCCCGATGGAAAAAGGATTTATGTGCTTTCCGATGAAAGTGGGGAATTCGAATTTGTTAGTATGCCCAGTAATGGCGTAGGACCCAATAAATCGATTACCCAAGATGGTAAAGTTTTAAGATATGCGGGCAAGCCTTCACCCGATGGTAAATGGTTGGCTTATGATGATTTGGAAGGACATTTGTTTATACTGGATATTGCCACGGGGGTAAGTAAAAAAATATCGACCAACGAAGAAGGTATTTACGCTTTATCATGGGCACCGGACAGTAAATGGATTGCCTTTACCGAAGTAGCGGATAATACCATGGCGCAGGTACATTTATACGGTGTGGTATCGGGCAACTCCTTTCCTATAACTACCAATAGGGCGAACAGTAATTATCCGGCATGGAGTCCCGATGGCAAGTTTATTTATTTTCTTTCAGATAGAAGCTTTACGACCCTAGTGGGAAGTCCGTGGGGACCAAGACAACCGGAACCATATTTTGATGCCAGTGAGAAACTGTATCATATTGCCTTACAAAAAGGAACTAGGTCTCCTTTTCGACCCGACGATGAATTGGTACCCAAGACCAAAAAGGATGATGAAAAGGAAAAAGGGAAGGAAAAAGTCAATGTGATTGTTGATCAGGAAGGAATTGTCGAACGAATTCAGGAAGTGCCGTTGAAGCCCGGTAATTATAGGGGATTGGCCGTGACCAAAGAAGCCATCTACACCTTGGTCAGCGAAACCGGTGTTGATGCGAAGACGCATTTAGGGGTTTTGAAAATCGATAAGGAGGAGGTGAAACTGAAAACCATGGTTGAGGATGTCCGAAGTTTTAACATGACCGCCGATGGCAAGAAATTATTGGTTAGGCAAAAGAACAATTTTTATATGGTCGATGCCGGGACCGATAAGGTCAGTAGTTTGAATGATCATAAGATAGATCTTTCCGGATGGAAATTTGCGATAACCCCCCAAGAGGATTGGAAGCAGATTTTTACCGATGCCTGGCGTATGGAACGTGATTATTTTTATGATAAGAATATGCATGGGGTGAACTGGAAGGCCATGTATGATAAATATTATCCTTTAACCGATCGTATAACCACTAGAAGTGAATTGTCCGATCTCATAGGTCGGTTTGTAGGGGAGTTGTCTGCCTTGCATACCAGCGTAAGGGGTGGTGATATGAGGAATGATGATGTGAATATCCCTGTTGCGGACTTAGGGGCAAGATTGGTTCGTGATGAAGGCCAAGGTGGTTTCCGTATTGATTATATTTATAAAGCAGACCCGGATTATCCCGATGAAAAATCGCCTTTGGATGATCCATATCTCGATGTTAAGGTCGGGGATATCATAACCGATGTCAATGGTAAGCCAGCATTGTCCGCCTTGGACATGGGTGAATTGATCCGGAACCAGGAAGATAAACAGGTAAGGTTGACGGTAAAACGTGGCACCATAAAAAAAGATATCATTGTAAAACCCAAGGGGAATATTTACAGTCTGCGATATCGCGATTGGGAATATTCCAGGCGTTTGGCCGTAGAGGAGGCTACCGAAGGAAAAGTGGGATACCTGCATTTACAGGCCATGGGCAGTCGGGATCTAAACCAATGGTATAGGGAGTTTTATCCTATTTTTGATAGACCGGGACTGATCATTGATGTACGGCATAATAGAGGGGGTAATATTGAAAGTTTCATATTGGAAAAATTGCTTCGTAAAGCCTGGATGTATTGGAAATCACGTTCAGGAAAGCCGTATTGGAATATGCAGTATGCCTTCCGTGGGCATATCGTTATCCTTGTCGATGGTAATACGGCCTCCGATGGTGAGGCATTTGCGGATGGCTTTAAAAAATTAGGCTTGGGTACGGCTATAGGTACGCGTACCTGGGGGGGTGAAATCTGGTTGAGCGGGGCGAATCGATTAAGTGATGGTGGTTTGGCTAGGGCACCCATGATGGGGGTTTATGGGGAAAATGGGGAATGGCTTATCGAAGGTCATGGTTTTGAACCCGATATTGTAGTTGATAACCTGCCGCATGCAACCTTCAAAGGGGAAGATGCCCAATTGGAAGCGGCTATTACACACCTTGAAAAATTAATAAAGGAAGACCCGAGGGAGGTGCCAAAACCACCCGCATATCCAGATAAATCGTTCAATAATAAAGAATAAAATAAAATAAAATATAAAATGGATTTAAATATTGCAGTACTTATAGATGGGGATAATATTCCCTCCGCTTACGTCAAGGAGATGATGGCGGAAATAGCCAAATACGGTAACCCGACGATCAAACGTATTTATGGGGATTGGACCAATCCGCGTTTGGGTAAATGGAAGAACGTTCTCTTGGAAAATGCCATTACCCCGATACAACAATACGGGTATACCTCGGGTAAGAACGCTACGGATTCGGCGATGATCATCGATGCCATGGATATATTATATTCCAGCAAGGTCAATGGGTTCTGTATCGTAAGTAGTGATAGCGATTTTACGCGTCTGGCTACAAGATTGCGGGAAGCCGGTATGCAAGTGATAGGAATGGGCGAAAAGAAAACCCCCAAACCATTTATTGTGGCCTGTGATCGGTTTATCTATATCGAGATTCTTAAAGCCCAATCAGAGGAAACGTTGGGGACGAACCAAAGTGAGAATGTTCCGGAAAGTAATGTAGATAAGATCACTCCAAAGGATATTCGACTTATAGCTTCGACCATTGATGATGTGGCCGATGATGATGGCTGGGCCTTCTTGGGGGATGTAGGTAGCTTGCTTCAAAAAAGACATCCAAATTTCGATTCCCGTAATTATGGTTTTCAGAAGTTGACGCCTTTAATGTCGGCTATTAAGAATTTTGAATTGGACCGTAGAGAGGATTCCCGGGGCCGTAATAAGTTGGTCTATGTAAAGGTGAAAGAAAAAAAATCATCACACTCCCGAAAGAAATAGGGGTTTAAGTCCATAAGTTTCAATATAAAACAAGAATGACCTATATTCTATGGTCTAAATTTATAGGATAGAATCTTTAAGTACATCATATGGAAACAATACATAGAAAATCACAAATAGTATTCCTCGCCTTATTCCTGATGGCCTCATCTATTACCTGGTCCAGTGAAAATTCAAATGCAACAACAATAGATATCCCAGCATTCAACGAAGCGTTGGTCGGTACGTATGAATATACGGTTGATAATGTGCTCTATGAATATAGTAAAGGGCTCATTGTTATCGATAAGTTAGATACGGCATATACCGTTAAGATAAAGTTGGAGCAAGGTGAATTGGAAGGGAAGGATGTTGAAGTGGTCGGGAATTCCATAAAATTCAATCTTTTTATAGAAGGGCAAACCGTAGCGGTGGAATTGACAGCCACAAGTGATGGGATATCGGGAAAAAGCAGTACCAATGAAGGAACGTTCATGGTTAAGGGCAAAAGACGTTCTTGAAGGTTGTCTTAGGGCATGGTTTTCATAAACTGGGCAGGTATAGGCAACTAGTGTAGCGTTCAGCTTTTTTGGGGGTTTAAACGATTGGGTTTTTATGCTTAAATTTGATAATCCCCCAATTCATATAACTTTTAAACAACCAACCCTATGTTTATGAAATATATACTGCCACTCTTTTTGTTATTGGTTATGGCCTGTGGCCAAAAAAAGGAAAATGTTGATTTGATCGTAATCAATTCAAATACCTATACCGTAGATGGGGATTTTTCCAAAGCCGAGGCTTTTGCGGTAAATGATGGTAAGTTTTTAGCCATAGGCACATCGGATGAAATTCAAGCGAAATATATTTCCGATACTATCATGGACGCCCAAGGAAAAACCATTACTCCCGGACTCATTGATGCCCATTGCCATTTTTACGGATTGGGCCAAAAACAACAAGTGGTCGATTTGATGGGGACCAAGGGTTATGATGAGGTACTTGAAAAAGTCAAGGCGTTTCAGGAACGTGATCCGATGGACTTTATCCTTGGGGATGGATGGGATCAGAACGATTGGGAGGTAAAGGAATTTCCCACTAAAGATAAATTGGATGCCTTGTTTCCAGATACACCGGTAGCCCTAATCCGAATCGATGGGCACGCACTCTTGGTCAACCAAAAAGCATTGGATATGGCTGGTATTGATACGGATACCAAGGTCGATGGTGGTGAAATCGTCAAGAAAGATGGGAAATTGACCGGTGTTTTGATCGATAACCCCATGGATATGGTCTATGCCGTAATTCCTCCCATGGATAGGGAGGCCCAAATCCAAGCTTTAAAGGATGCCGAAAGCATTTGTTTGGATTATGGATTGACTACTGTGAATGATGCGGGACTTGCTCGTTCAACCATAGCGTTGATCGATAGCCTTCAGCAAACCGGGGATCTATCCATTCGGATATATGCGATGATAAGCGCTTCTCAAAGTAATTTGGATTATTATTTGAAGCGTAAACCCTTTAAAACCGAACACCTGAATGTGCGTTCCTTCAAGGTATATGCCGATGGGGCCCTGGGTTCAAGAGGAGCGGCTATGCGCGAACCTTATTCTGATAAACCGGGACATTATGGGGCCATGGTTACCCCTATAGCCCAAATAGAGCGTTTGGCGGATAGCATTGCAGCAACCGAATACCAAATGAATACACATGCCATAGGCGATTCTGCCAATGCCGTTGTTTTAAGGACTTATAAAAGAGCCTTGGAAGGTAAAAAAGATAGACGTTGGAAAGTTGAGCACGCACAGATTATTTCCCCAGCGTATTTTGATTACTTCAAGGATGGGATTATCCCTTCCGTACAACCGACCCATGCGACCAGTGATATGTATTGGGCAGGGGATCGGATAGGGGAAGAACGGGAAAAAGGAGCTTATGCCTATAAAGCCTTATTGGAAAAAGCCGGGACTATTGCTTTGGGAACCGACTTTCCTGTGGAAAAAGTGAGTCCGTTCCTAACGTTCTATGCCGCTGTGGCGAGGAAGGATTTGGAGGGTTATCCCGAGAAAGGCTATCAGATGAAAGATGCATTGACCCGCGAAGAAACCTTAAAGGGCATGACCATTTGGGCGGCGTATTCCAATTTTGAGGAAGATGAGAAGGGCAGTATAGAAGTAGGGAAGTTCGCCGATTTCACGGTGTATAGCGACAACCTGATGGAAGTATCTATTGAAAATGTTCCAAAAATCATGGCAGAACAGACTTATATTGCCGGGAAACGGGTTCATTAAACATAAAAAAACCGAAGCAATTTGCTTCGGTTTTTCATTCTTGATCATTTAGATCGATCGTCTTAGAACATAATAGGTAGGTTAACCCTAACGGTTCCCCAACCCATTACCAATTGTGCTCCACCTTCTACTTCCTTGAAGGCCATTGAGAATGCGTCCAAAGACTCACTGTCATTACTGGTCGCAGCCTTGACCCTTACTACATCTGCTTTTTTGTCATAAGAATACGCACCCCATTGGTTGAGGTTGCTGTTTAGGATAACCGTCCATTCCCCTTTACCAGGAATAGTGAATAAGGAATAGGTACCTGCTTTTACATCGGTACCGCCTACATTGGCATCCTTGTAAAAAGTAATTTCAACGGCTTCATTGGCACCGGTTCTCCATACTTCACCGGCGGGTGCAAGTTCTGAAACGGAACGACCTTTTAATTGAGGTCTACTGTACGTTACACGAACCGCTTTGTCGGCTACTTTGTAACTGGAAGGGAATGATGTCATGTCCATGGGACTTTTGTCCAATCCGCTGAACTTCTGGGCAGATAAATTGCTCGTGCATATCAAGGCAAGCATGATAAGGGATAGTGTTGCTAGTTTTTTCATAATCATTTTAGTCTTTGTTTTTTGTCCTGAATTCGTTTCAGGTTTAGTTTTTCCAAAACTAAATAGTTCTCTATTTATTGGAATACAAAAAGTCGTTAAAATTATCCCAACTTACATAATGGGCGGTTATTTTTGTTTTTCCGTATAAATGGTATCAATATGTAGTTTAATCTATGTTTAAGATAATAAAATGTAATCATTATGTGATATTATGTTTTTTAAATGAAAGTTTAAATAGATATTTGCCTATAAATTGATATAAATATTAAAGTATGTGTGGAATTGTTTGTGCCTTTGACGTAAAGGAAAGTACAGAAGTTTTAAGGCCTCAATTGTTGGAAATGTCCAAGAAAATCAGGCATAGAGGACCAGACTGGAGCGGTATATATGCGGATGAGAAAGCTATTTTGGCTCATGAAAGGTTGTCTATTGTCGATCCAGCCTCGGGAAAACAACCGTTGTTCAGTCCTGATAAGAAGTTAGTGCTTGCCGCCAATGGGGAAATATATAACCATAGGGAGCTACGAAAGCAGTTTGAGGGTAAATATGATTTTCAGACAGAATCCGATTGTGAAGTGATTCTAGCCTTGTATCAAGAGAAGGGAGTTGACTTTATCGATGAGATGAACGGGATATTCGGTTTTGCCATTTATGATGCTGAAAAAGACGAATATTTTGTAGCCCGTGACCATATGGGGATCATTCCTTTATACATGGGATGGGATCAGAACGGAACTTTCTATGTGGCTTCTGAATTAAAGGCGTTGGAAGGTACCTGTACCAAAATTGAATTGTTCCCTCCCGGACATTACTTACATAGTAGTGATGGGGAATTGAAGCAATGGTATACCCGTGATTGGATGGAGTACGATGCCGTTAAAGATAATGAAACCAGTATCCAAGAGATAAAAGAAGCTTTGGAAGCAGCGGTTCATAGACAGCTAATGTCTGATGTGCCTTATGGTGTGTTGCTTTCTGGAGGACTTGATTCTTCGGTAACCTCTGCCATAGCGAAAAAGTATGCACAGAAACGTATCGAGTCAAATGATACAACCGATGCTTGGTGGCCCCAATTACATTCCTTTTCAGTAGGTTTGGAGGGTTCACCGGATTTAGCGGCAGCCCGGAAAGTTGCCGACCATATAGGAACGGTGCACCACGAAATCAAATTTACCATCCAAGAGGGGCTAGATGCCATCAAGGATGTGGTATACAACCTGGAAACCTATGACATCACTACCATTAGGGCTTCCACCCCAATGTATTTGATGGCACGTGTTATTAAGTCAATGGGAATAAAAATGGTGCTTTCAGGCGAAGGAGCCGATGAATTGTTCGGAGGCTATCTGTATTTCCACAAAGCACCGAACGCTGAGGAATTCCACGAAGAAACCGTTCGTAAGTTGAGTAAACTACACATGTACGATTGTCTAAGGGCGAATAAATCGTTGGCAGCTTGGGGAATTGAAGGGCGTGTTCCATTCTTGGATAAGGAATTCATGGATGTCGCCATGAGGATCAACCCCCAGGATAAGATGATCAACGGGGAACGCATGGAAAAATGGGTGGTTCGTAAGGCTTTTGAGGAAATGCTTCCAGAAAGTGTGGCATGGAGACAGAAAGAACAATTCTCTGATGGTGTTGGCTATAGTTGGATCGATACTTTGAAGGAAGTTGTGGCAACGGAAGTTACCGATGAGCAATTGGCGAACGCCAAATTCCGTTTTCCATTGCAAACACCTACAACGAAAGAAGAGTTCTATTATAGAACTATTTTCGAATCACATTTCCCATCCGATGCCGCCGCATTATGTGTGCCCCAGGAACCTTCAGTGGCCTGTAGTACAAAGATTGCCTTGGAATGGGATGAGGCGTTCAAGAACATGAACGATCCATCGGGAAGGGCAGTGGCCAATGTTCATGACGATGCTTATTAAGAGTAAGCGATTTTAAGCAAATAAAAAAATCTGATAGCCTTCCTAGGGAGGTGTATAGTTTCGGATTTTAGTTGAATTAGTCAAAAAAGAAGTGTCATTCATTTGATGCTTCTTTTCTGTTTGTGGCCTATGGGAGGAAAAGGAAAGCAAACCAGTAGTTATTGCTTGAAAAACACCAAATAATTTGGGCCATATTTTCCACAATTATTGTTGATAACTTCAAGGTTAAAAAAAAGCCAAAGGCCTATATTCCATAGGGTATTGGTTATATTTGTAAGATTGCAAAAATTATAATGACTACAACAACTTAATTTATGAGTGAAGAAGTAAATAAAAAGAATTATTCAGCCGATAGTATCCAGGCCCTAGAGGGTATGGAGCATGTTCGAATGCGTCCTTCAATGTATATCGGGGACGTTGGTGTTCGAGGGTTGCATCATTTGGTGTATGAGGTTGTGGATAACTCCATTGATGAGGCCATGGGTGGCCATTGTGATACCATCAGTGTGATCATAAACGAAGACAATTCTATTACAACACGGGATAATGGTCGAGGTATTCCGGTTGATATGCATAAGAAAGAAGGGGTATCGGCCTTGGAGGTGGTGATGACCAAAATCGGTGCTGGTGGTAAATTCGATAAGGACTCCTATAAGGTTTCCGGTGGTTTACACGGGGTAGGGGTTTCCGTGGTAAACGCACTTTCCGATCACCTCAAGGCTACGGTATATCGCGATGGGAAAATCTGGGAGCAGGAATATGAGCGTGGCAAATCCATCTATCCTGTAAAAAGTATAGGGGAAACCACCGAAAGGGGTACGGAAGTAACTTTTCATCCTGATACGGAAATTTTTAAACAGACCATAGAGTATAGTTATGAAACCTTGTCCAATAGAATGCGGGAGCTTTCATTTTTGAACAAGGGGGTTACCATAAGCATTACCGATAAAAGACAAAAGGATGAAAAAGGGGAGTACGTGTCAGAAGTCTTTTACTCCGATGAGGGGTTAAAGGAATTCGTCAAGTTCTTGGATGGTAATCGGGAATCCTTGATCCAGAATGTGATCTCCATGGAAAGTGAAAAGAATGATATTCCTGTTGAGGTGGCTATGATATACAATACCTCCTATACGGAAAATCTTCATTCCTATGTAAACAATATCAACACCCATGAAGGGGGTACACATTTATCTGGATTTAGAAGGGGATTGACAAGTACCTTGAAAAAATATGCGGATGCCTCTGGAATGTTGGACAAGTTGAAGTTTGAGATTCAAGGGGATGATTTTAGGGAAGGTTTGACCGCAATCGTATCGGTTAAGGTGGCCGAACCCCAATTTGAGGGACAAACAAAAACCAAATTAGGTAACCGTGAAGTGTCTTCGGCAGTGAGTCAATCGGTATCCGAGATGTTGACCAATTATTTGGAAGAACATCCCGATGATGCCAAGATCATTGTCCAAAAAGTTATTTTGGCTGCCCAGGCCAGACATGCCGCTTCAAAGGCACGTGAAATGGTGCAGCGTAAGAATGTGATGTCAGGTGGTGGTCTGCCGGGTAAATTATCGGATTGCTCCGACCAGGATCCTGAGAATTGCGAATTGTACCTTGTCGAGGGTGATTCCGCGGGGGGTACGGCCAAAATGGGACGTGATCGAAATTTCCAGGCTATATTACCGCTAAGGGGTAAGATTCTGAATGTTGAGAAAGCCATGCAACACAAGGTTTTTGAAAATGAGGAAATCAAGAATATTTATACGGCACTTGGGGTTACCATAGGAACCGAAGAGGATAGTAAGGCATTGAACCTCGAAAAGCTTCGTTATCATAAGGTAGTCATCATGTGTGATGCCGATGTTGATGGTAGTCATATCGAAACCTTGATTTTAACATTCTTCTTCCGTTATATGCGTGAGTTGATAGATGGGGGCCATGTGTATATTGCAACCCCTCCCTTGTATCTTGTGAAAAAAGGTAGTAAGAAACGATACGCTTGGTCCGAAGAGGAACGTGATGAAATTGCCAAAAGTTTTAATGGTAGCGTAGGTATACAAAGGTATAAAGGTCTGGGTGAGATGAATGCTGAGCAACTTTGGGATACTACTATGAATCCTGAGTTTAGAACCTTGCGTCAGATTACCATAGACAATGCTACAGAAACGGATAGGGTGTTTTCTATGTTGATGGGCGATGAGGTGCCCCCTAGAAGGGAATTTATTGAGAAAAATGCCGTTTATGCGAACATTGACGCATAAGAAACGGTAGTTACACAACAAAAATCCTGACGGTAACGTCGGGATTTTTAGTTTTAGGGAAAATTCATACAAATGAAACGAATAGTATCCCTAGTAGCGTTAGCCTTTGGTTTACAGGCTGCAGCACAATCCAATATCAATGAAATATTGGCAGCAGGACTCAATGATGCCGAAAGATTCACCACCGATTATCTCGCTCCGGCTTCAGAAGGATTTATATATAGTCTTTCCAGTGGTTGGTACAATACGGCCGATGCCAAACCTTTGGGAGGTTTTGAGATTTCAATAATCGGGAATATGGCCGGTTATAAGAACAAGGATGATAAAAAGGCCTTTGAATTGAATACGGCCGATTATGACAACCTGAAATTTTCAGACGGTAGTACCTCAAAATTAGTATCCAGTGCTTTGGGTGATATTGAGGGGGTCAATGTGTATATCGAGGATGAGAATGGCTTGTTGAGGCAAGATATTGAATTGCCCACCGGATTGGCCTCTGAAAACATCAACTTTGTACCCTCCGCTTTTATCCAAGCGAGTGTCGGACTCATAAAAGGTACCGAGTTAAAGGCGCGATTCTTGCCGAAAGTCAGTACGGATGAGTATAAAATAGGAATGTATGGTTTGGGAATCCAACATGATTTCACCAAACTCCTTCCTGCGGATAAGATCTTACCTGTGGCCATATCAGCGATTATTGGATATACCCATTTGGATGGGTCTTATGATTTTTCCAATTCCAGCATCGTAGATGGTGCGGATCAGAAATTGGAGGTTGATGTTAATACCTGGGTTTTTCAAGCAGTGGTATCTACAAAGCTTCCCATCATTAATTTTTATGGTGGATTAGGGTATCTATCCGGGTCGTCAACTACCGATGTACTAGGTACCTACCGGGTTCAGTCAGGACCTTTCCAACAAACATATGTCGATCCCTTCTCCATTAAAAAGAAGGCTAGCGGTATGACCGCAAACCTTGGCACGAAATTAAAATTGGGATTCTTTAGGTTGCATGCCGATTATACCTTGGCAGAGTTCAATACCCTATCGGTGGGTATTAATTTTGGTTTTAGGTAGTGTTGGGTAACAGAACTATGTTTTAAAGCCTTGGTTGTCCTAACAGACGATCGAGGCTTTTTTATTAGCCTCCTTTTATGGTAATCAATATTTTTTCATAGGCTTACAGATTAAATCTTTCCTCAAAATTTCAAAAGTAGCATTACTATTTAATCTTGTTTTATACAGGTTAAAGTACTTGTAAGTGGGGTTTGTATTGGGAATTGTGTAAAAGTCCATTACGGTTTATCTGATATATTTGCTGTTAATCCGAAAACACATGGCCTTTTAAATGCATTTCAACCGATAAATTGAACCGTTTGTCGAATCTTCATACTAATGGTATGAATATCACGTCTTAAGGTTGTTCGGTAAACATTCGGCATGTGTTACAAAACAAATAGAAGGGGACCTAATGATTTTGGATGCTGAAAATTTGGAAACAAAATTTATTGGGAATTGTGTTACATCGTTCTCTTGATTCTGTTTAGTATGTTATTTTGAAATACTGTATGTCTTTGTATAAAGAGTTTCTACAACGTTCTGTTTTGGGGTAAGGATTTTGATCGTTGGAAGGAAATAAGATAAACCTTCATAGGAGGTGTGAAGGGCTTTTGATTAAGTAGGTTTATTTGATTATTAAAATAAAGAAAAGCCTCGATTTTGGGGATCGTGGCTTTTTTAATTGAGTAAGATGGATTGTGTTCAGTCCAAGAATCCTTAATCGTTTTAAGGATGTAATCGATAAGTTGGGGATATTATTCCCTTACCGCAATGATGTTTCCTTTATCATCGATAAGTGAAGCTTGTTCCGGTGTATCCTTCATGGTAACCTTATCGTCTGGCTTGTCTTCCAATCCGGGATAACAGATGGTATATACGCCATCTACTTCTTTCCAGCTAAAATCCGTTTTGGCTACAACCACGCCATTTTCCTTAATGTGGTAACGACCCAAGTAGGCGTCGTTGAAAATCCATTCAAAACGTGTGGATACTTTTCCGGTATCACTAGAGGTGAGTGCGGATGAACTAGTCCATATTCCGATTACGGGGTCATTGTTCTCTGGTATTCTTGAGCAATTACTGGCAAATATGATGCCTACGATTGCAAGGAATGAAAATAGCTTTTTCATCAGTATGTTGTTATAGATTCGGGGTCAATAAAAATATAACGATGAAGGCTGTTTGGGTATTGCTAAAATTCGATGTATGACACTAAATTTGCCATATCTTCGTTGAACAGTACCTTTCTTTAACAAAAGCCGTATTTTAAAGGAGTTTGTATTGGTAAGGAAGAATAATATAAACTGATTTTTGTCATATTTTTTTGCGTACGTTTCAGTACTTTTGTACCGTTAAAATTAACAACTAAAAACAAAATCATATGAAAGTTACCGTAGTAGGTGCAGGAGCTGTTGGTGCAAGTTGTGCCGAGTATATTGCTATTAAGGATTTCGCCTCTGAGGTGGTGATATTGGATATTAAGGAAGGGTATGCCGAAGGTAAGGCCATGGACTTGATGCAGACAGCCTCTTTAAATGGGTTCGACACAAAAATTACAGGAAGCACAAGTGATTACGCCAAAACAGCTGGTAGTGATATCGCTGTAATCACATCCGGTATTCCAAGAAAACCGGGAATGACCAGGGAAGAACTGATCGGTATTAATGCCGGAATAGTCAAAACGGTGGCTATGAGTCTTATTGAGCATTCACCAAATGTAATTTTGATCGTTGTTAGTAATCCTATGGACACCATGACCTACTTGGCTCATAAAGTAACAGGATTGCCAAAAAACAGGATTATTGGTATGGGTGGCGCTTTGGATAGTGCCCGTTTCAAATATCGTTTGGCGGAAGCCTTGGAAGCGCCAATCTCCGATATTGATGGTATGGTAATAGGAGGTCATAGTGATACAGGAATGGTGCCATTGGCATCCCACGCTACGCGTAATAGTATTAAGGTAACCGAATTTATAAAAGAGGACCGTCTACAACAAGTTGTTGAGGATACGAAAGTTGGTGGGGCCACTTTAACCAAATTATTGGGTACCAGCGCATGGTATGCTCCAGGTGCTGCGGTTTCAGCCTTGGTTCAGTCCATTGCTTGCGATCAGAAGAAAATGTTTCCATGTTCTACCTTCTTGGAAGGCGAATACGGTCTTAACGATATTTGTATCGGTGTTCCTGTTATCTTAGGTAAAAACGGTATAGAGAAAATCGTTGATATTCCATTGTCCGATGCCGAAAAAGCAAAAATGAAAGAGAGTGCTGAAGGTGTTTCGAAAACCAACGGACTTTTGGACGTTTAAGACAAAGTAAAGCAAAATGTTATCCAAGGCATCCTGATAAAAAAATCGGGGTGCCTTTGTTTTTTACAATAACTCATAAATATATTGCCAATTCTTAGGGTAAATCATATATTTGCAGGCTGTTGAGAAAAGCACACTTAAAATATTCATTACCAATGCAAAATAAAGGACTTATAAAGCTTTTTGCCTTCTTATTCGGGCTCGTTAGTATCTATCAATTATCATACACGTTTATTACGGCTAAAATTGAAAACGATGCTGAAGAATATGCAATCAATAAAATATCGAATTCCGAGGAGGATTATCTTTCGAAAAGGGAAGAAGTTGAACTCAGTTATCTCGATTCCATTGGAGGCAATTCAATATTAGGATATACCACGTATAATGAGGCTAAACAGAAAGAGCTGAATAAAGGTCTTGACCTTAAAGGTGGAATAAACGTAACACTGCAGATATCTGTAAAGGATATCTTGAAAGGTCTCGCTGATAACACAAACAGTCCTATCTTTAATAAAGCCTTGGCCGATGCCGATGCCGCATCCAAGAGTAGTGATGATACTTATGTAGATCTATTCTTTGAGGCATTCGATAATATTAAGGGAGATACCAAATTGGCCTCACCTGATATTTTTGCGAATAAAGGGTTAAGTGATGAGGTGAACTTTCAAATGACCGATGATGAGGTTAAGCCCATCATACGAAGAAAGATCGATGAGTCCGTCGTTTCCGCTTTTGAAGTATTACGGGAACGTATCGATGGATTTGGGGTTACACAACCTAATATTCAAAGGGAAGGGAATTCCGGTCGTATTTTGGTCGAATTGCCAGGGGCAAGGGATATAGCAAGGGCCCAAGAGCTTTTGTCAAGCACCGCCCAGTTGGAATTTTGGGAAACCTATGAGCAGAACAATCCTAGTTTTGGAAACTTTATTGTTGCTGCCAATGAAAAACTAAAGTCACTTGTTAAAACGGAAAAAATCGAAGAGCCGGTAAAAGAAGAGTCTGAATTGGATTCCTTATTATCCGATGTAACCGATTCCTTGGATCTTGCAAGTCAAGTAAATCCTTTATATGATATCCTATTGCCTGCCAATCCTGGTACCCATGCCATGTTTAGGGCAGCGGTTAAGGATACTGCCAAAGTAGGGGAATACCTTAGGATGCCTGAAATTCGAAGGTTATTGCCTGCGGATATCCAGTATACGAAGTTCTTGTGGGAGCGACCTTCTACCAGTGATGTGGAAATACTTGATCTATACGCCTTAAAATCAAATAGGTCAAATTCCCCAAGAATAAGTGGGGATGTCGTAAGTGATGCACGTGATACTTATGACGAATACAATAAGCCTGCGGTATCAATGAGTATGAACTCAAGGGGTGCTAAGGAATGGCAGAAATTAACCAGCGATGCGAATGTTAATAATACAGGTATTGCGGTTGTTCTGGATAATAAAGTATATACGGCTCCCGGTTGTTCCGTTGTAGGTGGTATTTCCGGTGGTGGTACTGAGATTACAGGTTCATTTACCGTTGAGGAAACCAAGGATATTGCCAACGTATTACGCGCCGGTAAACTTCCTGCGAAAGCGGAAATCATACAATCGAATGTTGTAGGGCCTTCTTTGGGTCAAGAGGCTATTGATAGTGGTTTTTCTTCGTTTTTGATTGCAATGGCCATTGTGTTGATCTGGATGGTGTTCTATTACGGTAAGGCCGGAATCTTTGCGGATGTTGCCTTGTTGTTGAACATTCTTTTGATTTTTGGAGTGCTGACCAGCTTAAGTGCGGTGCTTACATTACCTGGTATAGCCGGTATCGTTTTAACCATAGGTATGGCGGTTGATGCCAACGTACTTATCTTTGAGCGGATCAAGGAAGAGGTAGCTAGGGGAAAAGGAAAGTCCCAAGCGGTTGCCGATGGTTTTGGCAATGCCCTTTCATCAATTCTGGATGCCAATATCACTACTGGTTTAACAGCATTGATCTTGTTCCTTTTTGGTTCAGGTCCTATTAAAGGATTTGCGACTACCTTATTGATAGGTATCATTACTTCCTTGTTCACTGCAATATTTATTACAAGGTTATTGGTAGATTGGTATTTGAGCGGTAAGGAAAGAAGGTTGGATTTCTCAACTGCCTTAACGAAGAATCTATTCACAAACATGAATATTGATTTCTTGGCCAAACGAAAAATCGCATATATCATTTCAACGGTTATGGTTGGAATAGGATTGTTCTCTTTGTTCTTTGGACCTGGTTTGCAACAAGGGGTCGATTTTATAGGAGGACGCTCATACCAAGTTCGTTTTGAACATGAGGTGAGTCCTTCCGAGATTGCTTCTGAGTTGAATACGGTTTTTGGTAGTGGTACCAATGTGAAAACCTATGGTGAGGCCAATCAAATTAAAATAACAACTCCCTATAAAGTGGAAGCGGAAGGGGTAGAGGTTGATAATGAGATTCAGGATAAACTCTATACATCCCTGCAAAAATACCTTCCCGACGGAACTACCAAATCCGATTTCATTGTCGGTAGTGCGGATAAAGCGGTAGGTATCATGCAGTCCGTTAAAGTAGGGCCTACCATTGCGGATGATATTAAGAAGAATGCCTTTTTAGCCATCTTAGGTTCTTTGGCGGTGGTGTTCCTATACATTCTTTTGCGTTTTAGAAAATGGCAATTTTCATTGGGTGCGGTTGTGGCCGTATTCCATGATGTGCTGATTGTATTGGGTATCTTCTCCTTAACGGGTAAGATTATGCCATTTAATATGGAGATTGATCAAGCCTTTATTGCGGCTATATTGACCGTAATTGGGTATTCGCTGAATGATACCGTGGTGGTATTTGACCGTATACGTGAAATTATCGGAGAGCGTGGCTGGCGCGGTGGGGACAATGTTAACTCTGCGGTAAACAGTACCTTAGGTCGTACGTTGAACACCTCATTAACTACAATGGTCGTGTTATTGGCGATATTTGTTTTTGGTGGTGAATCGCTGCGAGGGTTTATGTTCGCTATGATCGTGGGTGTCGTTGTAGGTACTTATTCATCGATATTCATTGCGACTCCTGTCATGTTCGATACATTGAAAAGGAAGATTGCCTCAGGAGAGGAAATAGAAGAATAATCAAAAATCATTACGATAAAAAAAAAGACCGCTCTAGAGCGGTCTTTTTTTATTTAACTAAGAATCCAATAACCATTTTTTGGCTTCTTTCTCTGTGGTGAATATTTCGCACTGAAAACCAAAATTGCGAATGAAGGTAGCCGTGACCTCATATTCCAAATGCAGTTGATCATCATAGATCACACCTGATATTTTGTAATGGGGTTTGAATCCGATGTCGGTCATTTTATCGGTAAGTACAAAAGTATTGTCCAGTTTGAGCCTTTTGTCCAATTTGGATATGGCCAATATTTTGGTGAGGCCGTGTTTTTCGCACGCAATGGGTATTTTTGACCATGCTTCAAAGGTTTCACCCAGTTCATCAACAGTATCACGACTGCCGTTAAATTCAGCTTCCAGGTACTCATCATGTACGGTCAGTTTGAGAGAGATAGGCATAAGCGTTTGTTTTTTATTTTAGTAGCCATTGTAAGGCTTCTGCTTCCAGCGTAAATGTTTTAATCGTGAAATTCAATAAGGCCGCGCAATTTTCTTCCCTAAGAATACCTAACGATGACCTCAGTTGTTTCAAATATGTCGGTTGGCGGTAATCGGCCTTCTGTCTTAGAACGAACCAGTATTCGGTTCAATTTATATAATTCGCGAAGATCGGTTATATTTTTCCAAATACCTATACCCCCCTTTGCTTTATTTCCTACGGTTCTTTCACCGGTCAATTCTATTTTTGAATAGGGATTTTCAATCTGATGGGTAAGCTCTACTGGCATTTTAATTCGGTAAGGTTGCTGAACTGGAAAAGTAAATAAATATAGCCTTTTGGGCGGAATTGCCAAATGACATCCATCAGTAGTGAAAATACAACTTTAAGATTTTGTAATTAGTCCTTTAGAACCCTCTTTGGTTTTTTGTAATACGAATTTGTATTGGGGTAGCAAGTTGGGTTCAGTCCTGTGGGATACAAAAATGATTGTAGACTGACTCTCTTTTGCGATTTTATTGACCAATGAAACCAATAATGCTGCGGATTCATCATCTAGTCCGGCAGTAGGTTCATCTAAGATCAACAGTAGAGGGTGTTTAACCA
This sequence comes from Maribacter aquimaris, assembly GCF_014596745.1. GTDB lineage: Bacteria > Bacteroidota > Bacteroidia > Flavobacteriales > Flavobacteriaceae > Maribacter_A > Maribacter_A aquimaris. The sequence continues at coordinate 63,212 of NZ_JABTCF010000005.1, read as the reverse complement.
TGGCCCTTGTCGTCATCACCAAACGTTTTTGGCCCATGGTCAAATCGTGGAAAAGTGTGTCTTTCAAATGCCACATGTCAATAAGTTGTAACCATTCTTTGGCCAATCGTAATTGGGCTTCCGTTGGTTGTACATATAATCCGATAGAATCCAGGATACCGGAAATCAACATATGCTCCAACGTGTGGTATCCCGTAAACTTGTCGGTCATAGATGGGGTAAAATAACCAATGTTCTTTTTTATGTCCCATATGCTTTCCCCACTTCCCTTTTTGTTTCCAAAAAGATAGAGTTCTTGTCCATAACCCTTAGGGTTCTCTCCGGTAATCATGGAAAGAATGGTGGTCTTACCACTTCCATTGGGTCCACTTAGTTCCCAAAATTCCCCCTTTCCTATGTGCCAGGTTATGTTCTCTAATATGGGCCTTTCGCTATAACTGACATTTACATTGTTGAGCTGTATCAACAAGTCGTCTTTATAGTCCATTGGTTTTAAAGGCTGGGGTATGTTACCCGTGAATACCTGGTCCTTCCCTGTGTTTGTCAAGGATTCCAAAGTTATTGGCTCAATAATGGTATTCCCTTCAAGTTTGGCATAGTTGGCAATAAAGGGCAAAAGGTCATCCTTCCGGCTTATGATTTGAATAATGGTAGTGTGCTTGGCAATGTCATTAAGCTGCTTTTGTAGCGCTTCTTGAAACTGCTTGTCGAGATTGTCAAAAGGATTGTCCAGTACCAAATAATCAGGTTTCGATTCCAATAAATGATGCAGAAGTACCCTCTTTTGTTCCCCACTCGACATGGAATGCAAACTTTGATGGTTTCCATGGGGTATGCCACTATGGCCATGTCGACTTTCCTCATCGATGAATTTAAGTAAGGTCAGTTTGGAGAATAAGGCTCCCCTTAGTTCTGAAAGTGATTCAAATGGGTTAGCGGGGGAGCTACTGAAAAGTGTCTCGGTGAACTTGCCAATGTTGGAGGTGTTGTCAATGAAAATAGCCCAATGTTTCTCTTTCTTCATGCCTTGAAACAATTTTTTGTCAAATATACGTCGTAAGGGAAGCATATTAAAAGGTTTGATAAAATAGGTTTTACCCTTGTTTTGAACAAACCGATATAATAAGGTTATTGAAATGATTTTATATTGTTTATAAGGTTGGTCACCTTTGTTTTTTGAAAATAATAAGGTATTTTCCATGCTCGGTTTAGCCGATTAAAATGATATGGAAATGGAAAAAGGGATGACACTTGATACTGTTGAGAAAGAAATGGGTAAAGCCTATAAAGGGCTTCGGTTTTTGCTTGAAGCCCTATATGAGGTTTTGATTGAAAATGGCGAGGCTGATATAGCAAAGTTTATCCCCTGGATCAATAAGGGCCAACTGCATGAACTCCCCATCACTCCCAAAACCATCCAATTGTATTCGCTCGTGTTTCAATTGGTGAATATGGTAGAAATAAATAATGCAGTCCAGAACCGAAGGTCTTTGGAAGAAGACGATCTTGCGGGGGTAAATGGTCTTTGGGCCGCTAACCTTAAATTTTTGAAGGAAAGGGGAATGGGCGAGAAGGAGATCATACCTTTGTTAAAGGAAATATCCATAGAGCCTGTCCTTACGGCGCATCCCACCGAGGCTAAAAGGGCCACGGTTTTGGAGCACCATCGTGAGCTGTACCTGTTGTTGGTGAAATTGGAGAACACCATGTATTCAAAACATGAAAAGACCCATATCAGGAATACCATAAAATTGAGTTTGTACCGTCTTTGGAAAACCGGTGAGATCTATTTGGAAAAACCCGATGTGGAATCCGAATTGCGAAACATTGTACATTATTTGGTGAATGTTTTTCCAGAGGTTATCCCAATCGTAGATCAGCGGTTGGAACAGGCTGTGGATGTGTTGGACCTGAATAAGGGTGCTATCCAAAGAAATCATGCCTATCCCAAAATCACCTTTGGAAACTGGGTTGGGGGAGACCGTGACGGTCATCCTTTGGTGACTGCCGATGTTACACAAAATACACTGTTGCATCTTAGGCTTAATGCCTTTGTGGTCATCGGTCGAAAATTGAATGAATTGGTTCGTCGGCTTAGTTTTAGCGTTCCCTTGGAAAAATGTTCCAAAGCCTATCAAGAACGCACCTACGAAATGGTTGCCGAATTGGGTGAACGTGGAGCTAAGGTATTGCACCGTAATGTAGGGGAGGCTTTTCGGCAAATGATCTCTTTGATGATCGCAAAATTACCGGTGGATACAGAGCGCGGGCATGCTACAAAATTATCGAAGACCCAAGGGGCGTATATACATTCCTCCCAGTTGCAATCGGATCTTCGATTGTTGCAAAAAGAATTATTGGGGTATGGGGCAAAGTCCACAGCCTATGAGGAAGTGACTTCAGCCCTGCGTATTGTGGAGGTTTTCGGTTTTCATCTTGCGGCGTTGGATATACGTCAGAACAGTGATTTTCACGATAAGGCCATTGGGCAGCTTTTAAAGGCGGCACATTGGGACGAAAGTTCCTATATGGATTGGGATGAAGAAAAAAGAATTGCCTTTTTATTGAAGGAATTGGAACATGCCAGACCATTTGTGCATGTAAAGATGCCATTGGACAAGGAAGCGAAGGCGGTAATGGATTGTTATCGAACAATTGAGGAACACACAGCCATCTATGGTTTTAATTGTATTGGATCGTTTATTGTGAGTATGACCCGTTCGTTCTCAGACCTCATGACCGTTTATCTTTTGGCCAAAGAAGCCGGACTCACGTTTATGGAAGAGGAAGGTTTGGTTTCAAAAATCCATGTGGTGCCGCTGTTGGAGACCATAGAGGATCTTGAAAATGGTCCTGCCATCCTGGAAGCCTACTTTTTAAATCCAATCGTGCAACGTTCATTAAAATACCATCAGGAACAACAAGGTCTAAAACGACCTATGCAACAGATCATGATTGGTTATAGTGATAGTAATAAGGATGGTGGTATCATGTCCAGTAACTGGCATTTGTACAAGGCCCAATACAAATTGGCGCAGTTGGGCGAGGAATATAATATCGATATACGTTTCTTCCACGGTAAGGGTGGCTCCATCAGTAGGGGGTCTGGCCCCACACATTATTTTATTAAGGCACTGCCGTATAATTCCCCCAATGGAAATGTCCGGTTGACCGAACAAGGGGAAACCATTGCCCAGAAATATGCCCATAAAGTGAATGCGGCTTTTAATCTGGAATTATTGGTGGCCAATACCCTGAGCAAAACATTAATGGATAAAAACAATGATCGCAGCTATCATGATAATGCTGAGATTATTGAATGGTTGGCTGAAGAGAGTAAAAATCAATATACCAGCCTAATAAACTCCGATGGTTTTATAGCGTACTTTAGGGCTGCAACACCTATAGATGCCATAGAAACCAGTAAGATTGGATCTAGGCCTTCCAAAAGGACAGGGGCGAATACCTTGGCGGATTTAAGGGCAATACCTTGGGTCTTTTCTTGGAGTCAGGCCAGTTACCATATGACCAGTTGGTACGGATTGGGTTCTGCCTTGAAAAAATTGAAGACCGAACGACCAAAGCAATATCAAGAACTTAAGCAGGTGATAGAGACAGACTCCTTTTTAAAATATGTATTTACCAATGTCGATAGTAGTCTTGTTGCTACCGACGAGAAGACTATGGGATTATATTCGGAGCTTGTCCCTGATGCGGAATTGAAGCATAGGTTCCTTACAAAATTTTTGGATGAATTGAAGTTAATGCACCATCATATGGATGATCTAACGGGGAAACCTATAGAGGAAAGGCGAAAGGATCTGTATTATTCCAATCACCTAAGAGCACCCTTGATGGATAGTTTGCATGCGAAGCAAGTGGCGTTGTTGGATCGGTGGAGAACGGAGAAAATCAATAATCCTGAGGCTGCCCAAACAACCCAAATAGAACTTATGCTTACAATCAATGCCATAGCAGGAGCCAATCGTAATACGGGTTGATCAGTGGGTGGAATTAAGAAAACGAGTAGGTCCTATTTGTTGATGACGCGATAAATATGGACTGGGTTGTTTTTATAGGTTGTGGTCTTATCCCATAACATTCCGTTGTTTAGGGCTACCCGTTGTGAGGGTTTGTTATCTACATGGATTATGGAAATCAGGGAATTGGACAATTTATGTTCAAAGGCAAAGGATTTACATTTTTTTGCCGCTTCCGTGGCATACCCTTTCTTTCTGTGTTCAGGGAGTAAAGAGTATCCTATTTCGAGCTCGTCAATACCGTCTACGGTTTGTTTGAGTAATCCGCATTGCCCTATAAAAATTCCAGTTTCTTTATGAATAAGGGCATTCATGCCGCCTAAATTGTTCTGGTAACGAAAAAAAGCCTTATCAAACCATTTTTGGCAGGCTTTTTCGGGGCGTAATATTTCTTCAGACCAATACTCGGAACTCGTTGGGTCGGAGAAGAAAGGGAGCCAATCATGGAAATCGGATGGTTCCAGCTCTCTGTAAATCAATCTTTCAGACGTCTCTCCGCGTAAAAGACAATCCACTTTGCTAGTCTTTTTTGAACTCCACCCTGTCGCCAACTTCAAGGAGCCATTTTTCCGAAAGGCCTGCATTTACCTCCAAAGCGTATTTTGCCGGTACCTGGGAGGGTAACAACGTTTCGTCAAAAGGGAGGGCATTTTCCTGAAAGCTGACGATGTTCAGGTTCTCATCAATAAATATGATATCCAAACCAAATTCGGTGTTCTTCATATGAAAATAATGCTGCCTTACATCGGGGAAGATGAAAAGCATTCCTTGGTTTTCATCCATTCCCTTGCGGTACATAAGTCCGGTTTCGGTTTCATAATCCGACTCCGCTATCTCAATATCCAAAGAGGTAAGGACAGAATCGGTCTGTGCTTTGTATATGGTCAGCGTGCCTTCTTTGGTAAAGGTCACAGCTTCCGTTTTGATGACTTTCTTGGTGTCATCCTTACAGGAAACAAATCCTATAAGCATGATCAAAATAAGAAGTGATAGCTGGCTTTGTTTTTTCATGATGTCTAGATGAAAGGACCAAGTTACAGTCAAATTAGGATTTTTGGGTGCTTGGTCTTAGCATAAAATAAAGGCCTATGATAATGAAAGGGATGCTCAACCACTGTCCTGTTGACAAAAGCCCTAGGGTTTCCTCAAAGCCCCCTTGGCTTTTCTTGACGAATTCAACAAAGAATCGAATGGTCCAAAGCACTACTAGGAATAGGCCAAAAAGATATCCCAGTTTATCCTTTTTGTCGGTTTTCCAGTACAGGTAATACAAGAGTATAAAAAGGAAAATATAACAGACCCCTTCATACAATTGGGCCGGATGGCGATACGGAATCTGATTGAGGTATTCCGAAAATTGGGCTTTGTGTTCTATGGCATCATATGCCGCGTTCAGTGTTTTTTCCTTGGTAATGGCCAAGGCCTTTGAAGGATGCATGTCATCTGAATCGCGAATGAACTTGGTGGCGAAAATAAAGGATCCATCGGTTATCTTACCGTTGATCTCCGAATTGAAAAAGTTGCCCAAACGAACACAGAAGGCACCAATGGAGACGGGAATAACGATACGGTCCAAAATCCAAAGGAGTTTAAATTCAGGGAATTTTCTAGTATATAGGTACATCCCAATAATCACCCCTATGGCGGCACCATGGCTGGCCAGTCCGGTAAATCCGGTAAATTCATACCCGTTGATAAAGCCGAAAAGGGTGCTGCCCGCACTTTCCCGTATGGGCAAGAGAATCTCGGCAATATGGTTTTGGTAATAAGGCCAATCATAAAAGAAAACGTGACCTAGGCGGGCACCAAGCATGGTGGCAAGTACGGTGTAAATGAAAAGGGAGTCCAGTTGCTCAATGGATTTTTTCTCACTCGTAAAAATACGTTTCATGATGAACCATCCAAGGGCAAAAGCGGTGATCCATAGTAAGTTGTAATATTTTATCTGAAGGAAACCGATTTTGAACAGTGTTTCATTCGGATTCCAAATAAGGCCTAAAAAGTGCATATGTAAAATTTGAATCGCTAAGATAAGTATTTAGTGCAAAGTACTTCCTATGCCGATGTTGGTATTTGTTCATCTGATTGAATTTCCAATACGGCATTAAATATTTCCCAGTGTGTTTAAGGTACCGGGTCATATCCTTTTCCTCCCCACGGATGACAGCTGAAGATGCGCTTCAAAGCCAACCATCCACCTTTAAGGAGTCCGTGCTTCTTCAAAGCTTCCACGGTGTATTGGGAGCAGGTTGGACTGTATCTACAGGTCGCAGGTGTATAGGGTGAAATGGCATATTGATAAAACCGCACCAATAGCACAAAGGGTGCAATCAGTATTTTTTTTATCGTGATTTTTGTTGCCATACCCATTACGGTTTTGTTCGATTCAGGAAACACTGAACGTAGTGCCTTCCTTGCCGTCCTTCAATTGAATGCCCATGGCGGATAATTGGTCACGGATCTTGTCGGAAGTAGCAAAATCCCTATTGCTACGTGCTTCATTGCGCAATTGGATTAGCAGTTCAACAACACCTTGAAGTTTATTGGAATCTTGGTTGCTTTCTGTCTTGTGTTCCAAACCTAAAACATCGAATACGAAATCGTTGATGGTTTGCTGCAGCAGGACTTTGTCTGCGGCGGTAATTTTTTCTTTCCCCTCCTTGATCAGATTGATATGCTTAACACCTTCAAACAGATGGGCAATAAGAATAGGGGTGTTGAAATCATCGTTCATGGCGTCATAACATTTTTGCCGCCACTCGGGAATATCAAAATTGGAAACTTCCGCGGTTGGCAGATCCTTGAGGTTGTCAATCGCATCCATTAATCGATGAAATCCTTTTTCAGAAGCTAAAAGGGCATCATTGCTTAGGTCCAAAATGCTAGTGTAATGGGCCTGCATCATAAAAAACCGTACTACGGAAGCCGTAAATGGTTTGCTAAGTATATCGTTATCGCCAGAAAATATTTCACCAGGAAGTATATTGTTTCCTGTCGATTTAGCCATTTTCTTACCATTCATGGTCAGCATGTTGGCATGCATCCAATAATTGACGGGGGAGTGGCCATTGCTGGCTTCGGCCTGGGCAATCTCACATTCATGGTGTGGGAACTTCAGATCCATTCCGCCACCGTGAATATCAAAGGTCTCGCCGAGATATTTAGTACTCATGGCAGTACATTCCAAGTGCCATCCCGGAAACCCATCTCCCCAAGGTGATGGCCAACGCATGATATGCTGGGGTTCGGCTTTTTTCCAAAGGGCAAAATCCTGCGGATTCTTTTTCTCACTCTGTGCTGCCAATTCCCTGGTATTGGCGACCATGTCCTCCAATTTCCTACCGCTCAATTTGCCGTATTCGTATTTTTCGTTGAATTTCTTTACATCGAAATATACAGATCCATTGACTTCATAGGCATATCCCTTTTTAAGGATTTCCTTGATGATTTCCAATTGTTCAATGATATGTCCCGTAGCTGTTGGTTCTATACTAGGGGGTAAGAAGTTGAATTGATCCAGAATGTAATGAAAGTCCACGGTATATCGTTGTACGACTTCCATGGGTTCGATTTTTTCCAATCGAGCCTTTTTTGCAATCTTGTCCTCGCCCTCATCCGCATCATCGACCAAATGTCCGGCATCGGTAATATTACGCACATAACGGACCTTGTAGCCTAAATGGCGTAAATACCTAAAAATCATATCGAAGGACATAAAAGTCCGGCAGTTTCCCAAATGTACGTTGCTATAGACCGTAGGTCCGCAAACATACATGCCGACATGGCCTTCATTGATGGGTTTGAAGATTTCCTTTTTACCGGTAAGGGAATTGGATATCCTGAGGGTTTGTTCCTGGTACAATTGCATTATAAAGGAAGAAGGTTAAAACTTGGTTTCTAGATTCAAATATTCCAAAAATTCACTTCGGAGAGCCTGGTTTTTAAATTTGCCCCCGTATTCCGCGGTAACGGTGCTACTTTCGATATCCCTTATTCCCCTTGAATTTACACAGAGGTGCTTGGCGTCGATGACGCAAGCTACATCCTCGGTGTTCAATACCCTTTGAAGTTCACGGACGACCTGTATGGTCAAACGTTCCTGAACTTGGGGTCTTTTGGCGTAATAATCGACAATGCGATTCATTTTTGAAAGACCAACAACCGTACCGTTGCTAATGTATGCCACGTGGGCCCTACCAACTATGGGCAGTAAATGGTGTTCACAGGTTGAATAGACTGTGATGTTCTTTTCAACCAACATTTCACCGTATTTGTATTTATTGTCGAACGTAGAGGAATTAGGCATTTTCTTAGGGTCTAGGCCGCTAAAAATTTCCTTTACGAACATTTTGGCAACTCGATTTGGAGTGCCCATAAGACTATCGTCATCAAGATCAAGGCCCAAAGTGAGCATGATTTCCCGTACGTTCGTCTTAATTCGTTCTATCTTCTCATTATCGCTCAATACGAACGCATCATCACGTAATGGGGTGTCTTCGGCAGATGAGACATGGTCATTTCCGATTTCTTCATATTGCTCTTCCAATGTGCTATCCATTTTCATTTAAAAAAACTTTTGAGAACGGCAAAGATATACATTATATGGCACTTAATAGTGTAATGGCCCTATTACACAACATAAATTAGTGTTAAGGAATTCGGCCTTTTATTTTTATGGACTAGAAGTTCAAACAACGAATGAATCATAAGAGTAGTTGGATTTATTTAGCCTTTTTGTTTGGGGTTTCCTGCGTATTTTCGCAAGTTGCCCCTGACTGTGTCAATGCCGTACCTATATGTAACAATACCCCAGTGAATGGTGGTACCCTGGATTTTGGGGTCGATGATTTTTATGGGGCACAAATGACAGGCTGTTTGGAGGCAACGACTACAGGGGCCATAGAGTCGAATTCGGCCTGGTATCGATTCAGGACCGGGGCATCAGGACAATTGGGTTTTAATATCGGTTTTGATACATCGGAGGACTGGGATTTTGCGTTATATAAAACGAGCGATTGCAATGTCTTGGGGGATCCCGTGCGTTGTAACTTTTTTGACAATAAGGATGGGGACGCTTTTGTTGGGATGGGAGAAGACCCTACAGGGGGTTTGTCCAATGTGCAGTATGAAGAATGGCTCCAGGTTGAACCGGGAGAGGATTACTATTTGTTGATCAATAATTTCAGTAACAGTAATTCAGGATTTTCAATTCAATTTTCAGGGAATATATTTGTGACCAATCCATATGATGCACTGGATTGTTCCATTATCAGTAATTTATTGGGACCTCCCATAGCAGCTTGTGAAAATGATATTGTTACGCTCGATGCTACTTTGGGTACGGCCATTGCGTATGATTGGTATCAAGATAACGGACTTGGTTTTCAACCTATTGTAGGGCAGCATAATGCAGAACTTCAAGTTACTACTAGCGGTACCTACAGGGCGAATGTGGGGATGCCCGATGGCAGTACGGTGATTAGTGATGTTCAAGTGTTTTATTCGACCTTGCCTGTGGCATATCCTATTACCGATGATGCATCGTGCTCTGGGGCTAGGAGTTATGATCTTTCCCAAAAGGATATCGAGGTATTGGGAACCCAAAATCCTCCAGAATTTATCGTGAGTTACCATAATACAATGGCAGATGCTGCCAATGGTGTGGGTGTATTGCCTAAAACCCTTGAAATTGGCGGTGGTTCCCGAACGATCTATGCGCGGGTTACCTCAATAGACAATCCCAAATGTTATGATGCTTCACAGTATTTTCAATTGACTAATCTCGAATCCCCCATAATGGATTTTGATACGGAGGTTTATCTTTGCGACCAACTATTAAGCGTGGTCATAGGGGAATCCTTACCGCCAAATCCCAATTACACCTATGTATGGGATTCCGGGGAAACCACATCGAGTCTTGAAGTGTCCCAAGAAGGAACCTATACGGTTACCGCAACAAATTCGATAGGAGGGTTGACCTGTAGTGATTTTAGGACCATAGAGGTTGTCAAGTCGATAACACCAGTGATTACCGATGTGTTGATCGATGATTTACAAACGAATAATACGGTGACCGTATTGACCAATGTTACTTCGGATTTGGAATTTCAGTTGGATGATGGGGATTTTCAGGCATCCAATGTGTTTTTGGATGTACTTCCTGGTTTGCATAGGGTGACGGTTACGGATCGGAATGGCTGTGGAACCCTAACGGAACAGATTACAGTCGTAGGTTTTCCTAAATTTTTTACACCCAATGGTGATGGTCGAAACGACTATTGGCAAATTGTGGGTATTTCCGAACTAGGGAATCCCGTTGTAAATATCTATGACCGTTTTGGTAAATTGGTAAAACAGCTCAATGAAACCCATACGGGATGGGACGGACGTTATAATGGGCGTCCATTGCCCTCATCGGATTATTGGTTTGAATTGAGTTATATCGATTCCAGCGGACAACGAATGAACGCGAAGTATGTCAATAACCACTTCTCTATAAAAAGATAGCTTACAGTAAATTAGGAATTAGCGGGTATTTTATCGATAAACTGCATAAAATTTCGTCAAGATATAATAAAATAGGGGTGTTAGAGTTATACTAATTGTTACAGGTATAATGTTAGCCCCATTTTTTATGCGAACACTTATTTTTGTTCTTGGTTGTTTATTGCTGTTTTCCACAGTGTTAAATGCCCAAAACTCTCCAGATTGTCGAAGTGCCATTCCCGTTTGTGCCGATGGTCAACCTATCATGCCCTTTGTGGATGGTAGTGGGGATGTCGATGATTTTGATCCCGATGTAATTCGTCAAAGTGGTTGTTTGGAAAAAGGTAGTGTTAGTTCTGCCAATATTGAGAACAATACCTCTTGGTTCGTTTTTAGGGCCGGTACAGGGGGACAGGTAGGTTTTGATATCGAGGCATTGCCGGTAGGTGGTGTGGGAACCCCGACTGCTGAGTGGGATTTCGCGGTTTATGGTCCTTATGATCAGACCAGTGGACAAAATTTCTGTTCTATAATAAGTAGTGGTGACGATCCCATACGATGTAACTACGAGGTTAACGACACCAATTTTACAGGGATAGGTGTCAACCCCGAGAATGGGGTTGAAGGCGGACCCTTTGTAAAGGGAAGCCAGAACACCTATGATGAATGGTTGGATGTACGCCCAGGTGAGATCTACTATATCCTTATCAATAACTTCAATACCAATTTTGACGATGATCCTGAACAATTTTCATTGACCTTTACCGGCAGTTCGGTTGATGCCGACCAGGATAACGCCTTGGATTGTACATTACGTGATGAATTTTTAGGATTGGATATCGTGGCCTGTGAAGGGGATCCCGATATTGTATTGACCGCTTTGAATTCTCCAGCAGGTCCGGATATTACAAATGTGACCTGGACCGTGGATTATGATGATGATGGTACAATAGATGACACCCTTATAGGAACAGGTACGTATGGCGCGGAATATGTGGTAATAAGTCCCAATTCAGGTCGTTATTTTGCTGAGATCACAACCGCTTCTGGAACCCCGGCAACAGTAGCCGATATAGGAGGTATTTTGATTACCTTCTATGGAACGCCTGTTCTCGAACCTGGGAATGAAGTGACAGTTTTGGATGATTTGGCCGATAGCAACAATGTGCAATTCAATGTCGTGGGTAATGGGGACTATGAGTATGCTATCAATGGGGGTGATTTTCAAGAAGACCCTATATTCAATGATGTGCCTCCAGGTATCAATTCCGTTATCATCAATGACACCAATGGTTGTGGTATAACAGAGCCTATCGATTTCTTAGTGGTGGGTTATCCGAAATTCTTTACACCGAATACGGATGGTTATAATGATTACTGGAATATATTGGGTATTGAGACCCTTATCGATCCTGTCGTACATATCTTCGACCGGTACGGTAAATTGATAAAACAGTTGGATGCCACTACCATAGGATGGGATGGAACCTATAATGGTCGCCCCATGCCTTCGTCGGATTATTGGTTTAAGATGGAATATTCACGGGATGAGGAAGGCGTGATCGTGGCACGATCATTACGGACCCATTTTACATTGAAGCGATAAAAAGAGATTAGCACTAATAAAAAAAGCCCTGGACATTAATGTCCGGGGCTTTTTTTATAGGATGTCCTTAGGTTAAAAATTCATGGTGTAACTTAAGGTTACATTGGTGTTTTTCTTGTTGATCAAAGCAGGTGTGCTAAACCCGGCATCGAACAATTGCATATTGTAGTCCTGTTCTATTCTGTTTACGGCGAGATCTAATCGACTTCCTCCGAAATTATAACCAATACCTCCTGAATAGCCGTTTAAATCCCCTATGTTGTTGCCATCGGCATACGGACTTTGTTCAAAACGATATCCCGCCCTAAGGCTCACTTGGTCAATGCGATATTCACCCCCCAGTCTCATGGAAGAAACCCCATCGAGACTATTGGCGATGGTAGAGTTGACCTGCGAAAAACTGGAGTCACCCTCTGGTCTCAATTCGGCTTGGGACATATCTTGATAGCTATAGTCGAAACTTAGAAGTCCGTCCTTACCGAAAACCAAGGCTACACTTCCTGTCAGTTTGGCGGGTGTCTTAATCGTATAGGCCTCAAAAAGATTCACAATATCATGGTTGATGAAGTTAATGTCCTCAGCAGCCAAAGTGGAATTGATCCGTTGAGAAAAATCATCGGTCAATCGATACCATGTTGGGGATTGGTAGCTACCACCGACCCTAATATTTTGATTTAACTTTGCAATAGCCCCCAAATTAAATGAGAATCCGGAACCTTCTGTGTGTAAAAAGTTTGAAAATTCCGCTCTTTGGATGGGGGAATCCGTATCGTAATTGGTTTCGCGCAGTTCATCGATTTGATCGTAAAAAACCGTATGGAAGTTCAAGGAAGCCCCTAGGTAAAGGTTGTCTTTGTATTGGGTGCCAAAGTTAACGTTGAATTTTCCATTGTACCCGGATGTAAATCGAGAGTAATCCTGGCTTACCGTGTTGTATAGGGCGTTACTAATATAAGTAGTTGTGGCGTCATCCATATCTACAGGGTCTATGATACCTCCGTAATACCCTAAGAAGGCTTGTTGGTCCTGGAAGCCTTGGGTGGCACCAATATCCAAATAACCGTCCTCAATGTATTCATTACTGCGTAATAAGATGGATCCAAACGGAACACCGCCTGCATAGGATAAAAAGTAATTATCAAGGCCTTGGTCGCTGTTTCCGGAAACCCTGAACTCATCATCGTAACTCTCTACCAAGTCATAATTGATGGCAATGGCCATTTTCTTCCAGTCAGAGTCACTTCTGCTTCTAAAAACGAATACCCCACCAACTTGGTTTATATTCAAGTCATTGTCAGTGGCACCAAGGCTGCTGCCAAAATAGGTCGATGTATTGTCCGTGCTGTAATTAGAGCCCGATATAGTAAACTGGCTATTGCTGAATACGGCAGAGCCCGCGGGATTTATATTCAGGGCGGAGAGGTCGCCCCCCAAGGCCCCAAAAGCGCCGCCCATTCCTTGGAATCGGGCCGTTCCTTGTAGATTTTCATGACTGTAACGCAATACGTCATTCATATTTTGGGCACTTGCCATCGCGCAAGCCAATAGCACTATGAAAGTTAAATATCTTTTCATTGTAAATGATTTTTATCTCGGTATTGATTTTTATTTGACTTATTGACCCCTTCCTCCACTTCTTGATGAGCTTGAAGATGATCGTCCCGAAGACGATGATGATGATCTGGATGACCCAGAACTTCTGTAGCTACTGCTACTTGGGCTACTGGAACTGCCAGAGGATTTATAGCTGCTTGATCTTGGAGCAGTACTTCGGTACGATTGTGAGCTTTTTGAGCTGCTTCCAGAACTCCTGTATGAACGGGAGGTACCGGTACGGCTTCCAGAACTTTTATATGTTGATGTTCTGGGTGTGGTAGCCCTTGATGAACTTCGGGTACCTGTAGATCCACTTCGGTAAGTGCTACTACTTGGAGCAGTACTTCTGTTGTAGTACGAGCTCGACCTGGATGATGAGTTGTATCTTGGGGTGGCACGTGTACTTCTACTGGTGCGGTATGCCTTATTTTGATCAACACCTACGGTTCTTCGTGATGTTGAACCACTTCTATATGTGCTCGAACTTCTTGCTGTGCTATTGCTTCGCACGCCACTGGTCCTTGCTGTGGTGCTGTTACTTCGATATCTAGGGGAAGTACTTCGTGTAGTTGCATTGGATCTTCCTCTAAGCGCCCTGGCCGAACCATTGCTGCTTAGGTTGTTGGTGTTGTAGTATCCTCGTCTGCTTCTATTATAGGCGTAACTTCTTGGGTATCCGTATCGGGAATAAGGTCTGTTGTAATAGCTATTGCCATAGTGGCCATAACGACCGTAGGGGGAATACCAGCTACCCCATCCATATCCGTAACCATATCCGTAGTATCCACCGTAACCCCAATTGTTCCAGGCCCATGGGTTGTAATATCCACCCCATCCATAAGAGCCATAGTATCCGCCGTAACCCCAGTTGTTATATAACCAAGGGTCGTTCCAGCCCATACCATAGTAACCTCCATAACCATAGTTGTTATAACCGCCGCCATAGATATTGATGCTTATGTCAGTGGTATTGTCACCCCAGGCACCATAACCTTCGTAGTCATTTTCGGGTTGGTAATAATCGGTCAAATCACCTTTTTCGGGAATACTGTCATATTCGGATTCACTGGAATATGAATCGATATCTGTGAATACTTCACTTTCGAGTATTTCATCATATTCATTGGCTTTTTGCCCAAAATAATCCTGATATGGGTCATGTTCCTTTTGCTTCTCTACTTGTTGTGGGGCCCTTTCGACAACACGAACGTTGTCGTCAGCGTAAATCCCGTCATTGTCGTAGTATGAGGCTTGCTCATACGAACCGCAGGAGACTGCCAAAATGCCTACAAGAACAAGAAGGGACGCAGTGCGAAATCTTGAGAGGGGTAGAGAATGTATCATGGTTTCAATTTTTATTGTTGAACATATTAAAAATAGTTAGTTTTACCGAACTATTTACATAATAATAACACAAGTTTTGTGCCAAACTACGCATAATGGGTAAAAAATTGACAAAGAGAAGTGAGGATTATTCCAAATGGTATAATGAGCTGGTTGTAAAGGCTGATTTAGCTGAAAACTCAGGGGTTAGAGGGTGTATGGTCATCAAACCGTACGGCTACGCCATTTGGGAAAAAATGCAGGCGGCTTTGGATAAGAAGTTCAAGGAAACCGGGCATGAAAATGCATATTTCCCATTGCTTATCCCGAAATCGTACTTAAGTAAGGAAGCAAGTCATGTTGAAGGTTTTGCCAAGGAATGTGCGGTAGTCACCCATTACCGTTTAAAGAATGCCGAGGATGGAAGTGGTATCATCGTGGATGAGGATGCGAAACTGGAAGAGGAATTGATTATTAGGCCAACTTCCGAAACCATTATATGGGATACTTATAGAAAATGGATACAATCCTATCGTGATTTGCCTTTGTTGATCAATCAGTGGGCCAATGTAGTGCGTTGGGAAATGCGTACCCGACTATTTTTGCGCACGGCTGAATTTTTATGGCAAGAAGGACATACCGCCCACGCCACAGAAAAGGAGGCCATCGAAGAGGCAGAGCAAATGATGGACGTTTATGCCGATTTTGCCGAAAACCATATGGCTGTACCAGTGATAAAAGGAGTAAAAACGGAAAGTGAGCGTTTTGCAGGGGCTGTAGAGACCTATTGTATAGAGGCATTAATGCAGGATGGAAAAGCCTTGCAGGCCGGAACTTCCCATTTTCTGGGACAAAATTTCGCCAAAGCCTTTGATGTGAAATTTGCATCGAAGGAAGGTAAACAAGAATATGTCTGGGCGACTTCTTGGGGAGTGTCTACCCGATTGATGGGGGCCTTGGTAATGACCCATAGTGATGACAATGGTTTGGTGTTGCCTCCAAAATTGGCACCCATCCAAGTTGTTATCGTTCCTATTTATAAAGGACTTGACCAATTGGATGCCATTTCGAAAAAAGTCGATCCTTTGGTAAAGGAATTACGGGCTAAGGGTATTTCGGTTAAATATGATGATCGGGATACCTATAAACCAGGGTTTAAATTCAATGAATATGAGTTGAAGGGGGTTCCCGTACGTTTGGCTATTGGTCAACGTGATATGGAAAATGGCACCTATGAAGTGGCCCGTCGTGATACTCTAGAAAAGGAAACCGTACCCATGGATGAGGTAATCGCTAAAATCGAGTTCCTGATGGAGGATATGCAGAAAAATATATTCAACAAAGCCTTGGACTACCGGAAAGAGCATATTACCGAGGTGGATAGTTATGGGGAGTTTAAAAAGGTTTTGGAGGAAAAAGGCGGATTTATTTCTGCCCATTGGGACGGTACCGTGGCCACGGAAGATAGAATTAAGGAAGAAACTAAGGCTACCATCCGTTGTATACCCATTGAAGGGGATACCACACCCGGGCATTGTATGGTCACCGGTGATCCTTCCGCCCGTAGGGTCTTGTTCGCCAAGGCTTATTGATAATTGATAAAATCTTTTTACAATGATCGCAGAATCGTTTTTTTAGATTGAAAAAGGCTTTATTTTCTATAATAAAAATGGTTATATTCGCGATTAAGTAAAAAAATAATAAGCAGGTGTTGCGATAGTTAAAAATAATTGTATTTTTGCATCCGCATTTTGTGCAGAGTAATGGTCCGTTCGTCTAGGGGTTAGGACGCCAGGTTTTCATCCTGGTAACAGGGGTTCGATTCCCCTACGGACTACAAGGTAATATTGAATGATTGGGATTGGAACAACAAGTAGTTTTTTGTTCCGAAAATAAGGTCCGTTCGTCTAGGGGTTAGGACGCCAGGTTTTCATCCTGGTAACAGGGGTTCGATTCCCCTACGGACTACCAAGTAAAAAGGCAAATGTCTTAAAAACATAATTTAAAGAAAAGATGGCAAATCACAAGTCAGCATTAAAGAGGATTAGAAGAAACGAAGCTGTACGTTTACGCAACAGGTACCAGCACAAAACAACCCGTAACGCTATTAAGAGGTTGCGCGGTGAAGAAAATAAGGACGATGCTTCGAAATTGTTGCCTGAGGTTGTTAGTATGATCGATAGGTTGGCAAAACGAAATGTTATCCATGCCAATAAGGCGGCCAACTTAAAGAGCAAATTGGCAAAGCACGTTGCTGCATTGTAAGATTTTCTACGGTTTATAGATATGCCCAGATGGTTTCCGTCTGGGCATTTTTTGTTTTATGATTCTTCCGCTAAGGCACGCATGGGCTTCATAAGTACGAAGCCGATGATGAAAAAGACGTACGTTGCAATAATCAGAAGGTAATGGAATTGCCTTAGATACAATTTGTCGTAGATGGGGAAATTGTAATAGGAAAGGAGCGAGATTACAGGAAAGAAAATATTGAATATCAAAAGTCCGTAACTTATCCAGGTAAGTAGATTGTGTCTATTCCCTTTTTGAATCCCACCTTCCCGAAAATAGAGGAAAATGGCGATGATCAATACTATGGATCCGATGGTGGATGCGTAAAACTGTGGGAAGATCAATACGTTATGGATAAACGGATTGATCAAGGACGCCACAATGTAAACCAAAGCGCCATACTTGATGATATCCTTGTGTTTTTTGCGCTTTACTACTTTCCAAAATATAAAATAGAAATAGAAAAAGAACACCAGGTCGTATATATTGAAAATAATATAGTTTGCGTACTGATACTTTTCAATATACACAATCTGGAAATCATCAAAGTCCCTAATAAAGAATCCCAATATTTCCGACACCATGGTGTAAATGATGATGAGGGGAAAGTACTTCAGGATACTGCTATAATAACGGTTATAGCGCAGTAGGGAAATCAATAAGGTGATCCCATAAAGCGGGATGAAATAATTATCTTTTAGAAAGTCGTACATCAATATACGGGCTTAATCCTCTTCAGGGAATGGTGGGGGTGCTCCGGTACCTTTGTTCATGGTCAAGCTTGTTCCAGCATAAAACGATGCGTTTAAGGTGGTATTTACTGTGGATTTTGGGAGGCTTGGCATGAAAGAGGCATGTGATTTCGATTCTACATTCCCTAGGTTGCCCATTCCTTTGATGGCTTTGATAGGTTTAAAGCTATCGGAAAGCAATATGGCTTCCTGTTGGGCCTTGTCTTCCCCTATGTAAAAAAGATAATCCCTTTTTCCTTTTTTTAAGGTAGGGGATAGCAATACGGAATTCTGTCTTGGGTGCAAAACCGAATCCTTATCCTGGCCATCAAAAAATGCTTTGTCGGGATAGTTTGAGAAATAGATACGAAGACCTGAGATTTCGACATTGGCCTTTTCGGCCTCTTGTTCAATATAGGCCAAGTATTGTTTTAGGGTTTTGTAGTCATAGGAGACATAACGGGCCACATCAAACTTTTTTTCCGCGTTTGCCTCATCCGAATCCGACTTGGCTTTCTTTTTTTGCTGTATTTTGGTGCCGTTCTTCCTGCGATTTATAGAATCTTCGTAACGTTGGATCAAGGGTGCTCGCCTTTTGGTATAGAAATCATACATTTCCTTGGCTTGTTCCACATGTACAATTTGTTCTGGGGCCAAAACTTCGGGGGCTACTTCCTTTTTCTTTTCTTCCTCACAACTCAAGAAGCTGAAAAGGACAATAAAAAGCATAAGGGAATGGGACAAAAACTTTTTTGCATTGATCATGACATAGGATTTAGGTTATAAAATGTTCAAGCAAAGTAAGTGGGGGAGAGCATTCTTTGCGACATAAAGATATTAAAATTACGGCAGTAACATAAAAACGGATTCGAATTTATAAGCGGGTGCTCTCAAATGATAAGGATAAACGGACAAAAAAATCACGCTATTTTGGGATAGGATTCTTTTGGTATTACCTAGAACCTATTGAAAACAATAACAATCCATCCCTATTCCATATGGGTATGGGCATAAAAAAATCCCTTTGGTTTGTGGCCAAAGGGATGTAAAAAAAATGTTTTGTAATGACTACTGATTCATGGTCATTAAGAACTCATCATTATTCTTGGTCTGTTTAATACGTTGTTCAATGAATTCCATGGCTTCGATAGGATTCATATCAGCAAGGTATTTACGCAAGATCCACATACGCTGAATGGTGCTTTCATCAAGTAGTAAGTCATCCCTACGTGTACTGGAGGAAGTAAGATCGATTGCTGGGAATATTCTTCGGTTACTGATTTTACGGTCTAACTGAAGTTCCATGTTACCAGTTCCTTTGAATTCCTCAAAGATAACTTCATCCATCTTAGAGCCGGTATCTGTCAATGCCGTAGCAATAATCGATAGTGATCCGCCGTCTTCAATATTACGGGCAGCTCCGAAGAATCGTTTTGGTTTATGAAGGGCGTTGGCATCAACACCACCACTCAATACCTTACCTGAGGCCGGTTGTACGGTGTTGTAGGCCCGGGCCAATCGGGTAATTGAATCCAATAGGATAACCACATCGTGTCCGCATTCAACCAAACGTTTGGCTTTTTCCAAAACAATATTGGCAACACGTACGTGTTCAGTGGCTTCCTTGTCAAAGGTCGAGGCAATGACCTCTCCTTGTACATTACGTTGCATATCGGTGACCTCTTCTGGTCGCTCATCGATAAGCAAGACAATTAAATATACCTCTGGGTGGTTTGCCGCAATGGCATTTGCCACGTCTTTCAACAACATGGTCTTACCGGTTTTGGGCTGGGATACGATCATTCCCCTTTGTCCTTTTCCTATAGGTGAGAACATATCGATAATACGGGTAGAGATACTGCTCTGACGATCGGCAAGATTGAATTTTTCCTCAGGAAACAAAGGTGTCAAGTGTTCAAAAGAAACACGGTCGCGTACGACCTGGGGATCAATACCATTGATTTTGCTCACTTTGATCAGGGGAAAATACTTTTCACCTTCTTTGGGTGGGCGTACATTTCCTAGTACGGTATCCCCGGTTTTAAGTCCGAACAATCGAATTTGTGATTGTGATACATAAATATCATCCGGAGAGGATAGGTAATTATAATCCGAAGAACGTAAGAAACCATAGCCATCCTGCATGATGTCAAGGACACCTTCGCTGGCGATGATACTATCGAATTCGAATTCTGGTTCCTTGTAACGGTTCTTTAGGTCTTTGTCGAAATTACTATTGCGTTTATCCTGCCCACTTTTTTGATGGGTAGGTTTTTTTGCAATTTGGTTTTTATGGGGTTGTGGACCTTTTTTTGCATTCTGTCCGTTGTTGGCCCTAGGGTTTGGTCTGCTGTTTTCGCCTTGCGGTTTCTTTGCAGGAGCTTCGGGGGTGTTTGGGGCACTGGGGGTGGGAGCTTTAGGGGCTTCCATTTTTGTGTCCTCGGTGGTCGTATTGCCCTCGGTTTTCTTATCGTTGGCGACCCGCGTTCGTTTTGGACGCTCTATTGGTTTTTTTGCCGCTGGTTTCTTTTCAGCGACTCTCTTTTCAGTTGGTTTTTTTTCCACAGGCTTTTTTTCAATGGAAACCGAGGCTATTTCTTCGGTGGCTTTGGGATTTGCCGCTTGCACGTCCAAAATTTGGTATACAAGGTCCAACTTTTTCATGGACTTGAATTTAGGTACTTTCAAGCCTTTCGCTATTTCCTGAAGTTCAGGAAGCTTTTTTGATTTTAAATCTGAAATCTCAAACATTAAATGTGATATAAATTATACGTCTTTAGACAAAATTAAGAAGTGTATTATTACTTGGGTTTTACTAAGGGAAGAATCCCGTATTGGTAAGTGATATAACTAATAACGCAACAATATTACAAATTATTTTCAATTATTCGGGGATATTTTTTAAAAGACATGTATTTTTGCCATTGAAAATCGTTATTAAAGCAATGATTCAAAGAATTCAGACCATTTATCTTGTTCTTGTCGCCTTATTGGGTGGCGTGGCGCCTTTTGTGGCCTATCTTTGGTTGGATGCCAAGGGAATGGAATTTTTTGCCCAAAACGATATTTTGGTTTCCACCATCTTTTATGGGTCGGGAGCTTTGGCATTGATTGCCGTATTCTTGTATAAAAAACGACAAAATCAATTTGTGTTGAACAGATTGAACATGATATTGAATCTTTTTTTACTAGGATTTTTCGTTTACCGATCGCTAAACTTATCCGGAGAGACCTTGGTCTCTGAGAAGGGTATTGGGATGTTGATTCCTGTATTTTCTATCGTTTTTTTGGTCCTGGCCAACAGGGCTATTAAGAAGGATGAGGATCTTGTAAAATCTGTGGATCGTTTGCGTTAAGCCTAACATCTTAGTAGTATTAGTGCGTGTAAACCCCGATGGAAGCATCGGGGTTTTTTATTTTTCAATAAATCTTTTTGTTTCGAAATGATTCCTAATCAGTAGCTTTTGTAGCATCGTTCCAATCGTCGGTCCTGAATGAGGATGCGGGTAGAAGATTGGTATCGTACAGCGTACCCACGACCCAGTTGCGCCAAGCATACCTTACGGCGGCAGGGTTTGGTACTTTAGTGTTCTTTACCAGTACGTTTTTACGGTCAATGATGGTTGCATCTGCAGGGTAAAAGACTCTGTCCTTTCCTGCGATCTCAAATCCTTGCAAACCTTCATAAGAAAAAAGGCCTGTATCGGCGTTGTCAAATTTTAAAAGGAGTCCATCTTCCTGTGCTTCAAAAGAAGCAAAGGTCGGCCCGACATAGTCCAGGGTATTGAATCCGTACGTCTTATTCAAGGCAATGTAAAGCAAGCGGTCGGCAACTTCTTTCTTTTTTGGAGGATGAATGCAATAGTCGTCACCGATATCCATGGTGACGGCCATACCGGAATTAGGGATGAGGTCTAAACATTGTAATTGTGTCTCACGAATAAAAGCGGAATTGTTGGCAGTGGAGAAAACCTCATTGCCATCGTATATGAATGGGGCAATTTGCACATAATAAAAAGGGAAATCACCAAGGTCCCATCGTGTTCTCCAGTCTTTTACCATGGCAGGAAAGAGTTTTTTGTAATTTTCCGGTTCTTCGCGGTTCGATTCGCCTTGATACCACAACGCTCCTTTAATGGTGTATGGAATCAACGGATGGATCATCGAATTGTATAGGGCCGTAGGAATATGGTTGGTGCGTTTTGTGATGTCTAACCCATCAAGGTCCACTTTTTGATAGTTCTCCATGGCTTCCTTACTTAGCCACGCCTGTACGCTACTTCCTCCCCAAGAGGTGTGGATCATTCCGACTGGTACGTCTAGGATTTCTTGTAATCGCTGTCCGTAAAAATAGGCTATGGCACTAAAATCCTTAACGGTTTCAGGACTTGCGGCTTGCCATCCGGTATATTTTTCAACATCCTTTAAGGGGGTTTTGGAACCGATCCTATCTACAGTGAACAGTCGTAAATTTGGATTCTTGGATGAGGAAATGGCTTCCAATGCCCCAAATACAGGTTGCCCGGTATAGCCGTTCAGCGGTTGTTGCATGTTTGATTGGCCCGAACAAAGCCAGACTTCCCCAAAAAGAATATTTTCCAGTAAAATATTCGAACCATCCCCAGTTATGTTTATCGTTTGCGGTTTTTTGTCATTAGTGGTTTGTATCCCCGTTTTCCAGTTTCCCGATTTATCGGTTGTTATCTGTAGGGGGGTATTCAGCCATGAGGCCTTGATGGTAATTTTTTTACCAGCTTCGGCCCATCCCCAAAGCGTTACGGTTGCATTGCGCTGTAAAACCATATCGGAAGATACAATGGCGGGCAATTTCACTTCCGCCCGGCCCGGGGTGGTAAGTAAAAGGCATAAAAGCATTAGGGAGTACAAAGGTATTTTTTTCATTCTTTAAGGTTTTAATGGGAGCTTTATGCTTCCTTTTGATTTAAGTGTTTTGGTGTATCTCTTGATTTGTACCATAAAAATAGAGTAAACTTAACGTTTGCCCAATTCAATAATCTCTAAATCTTTGATGTCCTTTCCGTCAATCACAAAACGCAACATGGTACGTACCTGATGAAATCCGTGTTTTCCACATGCCCCGGGATTCATATGCAGTAGCCCCAATTTTTTGTCCCACATGACCTTTAATATGTGTGAATGCCCACTGATGAACAATTTAGGCGGATTCGCCTTTATGTCTTTGTAAACGTTACTGTTGTATTTTGGGGGGTATCCCCCGATATGGGTGATCCAAACATCAACGTCCTCACACTTGAATCGCTGGTGCAAGGGGAATTCCTTCTGGATCACATGGTCGTCTATATTTCCGTGAACACCCCTTAGGGGTTTTAGGGCCTCAATGCTGTCGGTGACCTTTAAACTACCAATATCACCGGCATGCCAAACCTCATCGGCTTGCTTCACATATTTTATAATGGCATCATCAATATGGCTATGGGTGTCCGATAGCAAAAGTATTTTGGTCATAAAACTTAAATTAAGCTTAAAAATATGGGTTTGGCCCCTGTATTTAGAAGGAACGAAGTATCTTTGAACACCACAAAAATAGGCGTTTCACTTGAGATATTTCATCGTTTTTTCATACTTCGGGAAGTCGTATCACGGTTGGCAAATACAACCCAATGCCATTACGGTACAGGAAGTTTTGGAAGATGGATTGTCCAAATTGTTGCGCCAAAGCTTATCCGTGGTCGGTGCAGGTAGGACGGATGCGGGGGTGCATGCCAAACAAATGTATGCCCATTTCGATTTTGACGGGGAGTTTGATGCGGATGAATTGGTTTACCGGTTGAATGCCTTGTTGCCCGATGATATTGCCATTGCCGAAATACGTGCGGTTAAGGAAGATGCCCACGCCAGGTTTGATGCCATTGAACGCACTTATGAGTATTGGATAACGCAGGAAAAGAATCCGTTTTATTCGGAAAGTGCCCACTATTTGAGGCATCGTCTTGATGTTCAGGCGATGAATGAGGCGGCAAGGTTGCTGCTGGAACACCGTGATTTTGAGTGTTTTTCAAAATCGAATACCGATGTACGAACCTTTAATTGTGATGTTAAAAGGGCGGAATGGACCGTGGATGCCGATAAATTGGTGTTTACGATTGTGGCAGATCGCTTTCTTCGCAATATGGTCAGGGCCGTTGTGGGTACCCTTATCGAAGTCGGAATCGGGAAATCGGATTTGGAATATGTTAGAAACGTATTGAAAAGCAAGGACAGGTCGTTAGCTGGGCCTTCTGTCCCCGCAAAAGGATTATATTTGACCAAAATTAGCTACCCAGAGGCATTACAAAAATATGAGTAAAGAAACAGGAAAAGCATTTGATACCGGTTTGTTCAAGCGTCTAATGACGTATACGAAACCCTATAAGCTAACCTTTTATGGTGTAGCTGTTTCCGCCATTCTACTTTCGGCCTTTGCAGTGATGACCCCGTTTTTATTACGGATGCTTATCGACGATGCCATCATGAAATCCAATCCGGAGAAATTGCTTTTTCTCGTGATAGCGATGTTGGTTGTGCTCTTGGCGCAGGTCACCTTCCAATTGTTTTTTAATTATTACGCGAATTGGTTGGGGGAGTCGGTGATAAAGGATGTCCGTATTCGGCTGTTTCAACATATGCTGAATTTTAGGATGACGTATTTTGACAATTCTTCCCTAGGGGTTTTGGTAACCCGTGCGGTGGCCGATATGCAACGTATTGGGGAAATCTTCAGTCAAGGGTTTTTTGTCATTGTTGCTGATTTGTTGAAAATGTTCGCCGCTGCCGCATTGATGATTTATATGAACTGGAAACTCGCCTTGATCGTATTTTCCCTTTTGCCAGTGATCCTCTATGCAACACGATTGTTTCAAAAGGCCATGAAGGTTGCTTTTATCGAGGTAAGGGCCGAAGTGGCCAATCTAAATTCCTTTGTACAGGAAAGGATCGCGGGAATGAAAATCGTACAATTGTTTACCCGGGAAAAGATTGAGAGTGAAAAATTCAGGGAAATCAATGAAAAGCATAAAAAGGCATGGTTGAAAACGGTATGGTACAACTCCATATTCTTTCCCATCGCCGAAATCGTAAGTTCTTTGGCCATTGGTTTGGTGGTTTGGTATGGGGGACTCATGAATGTCGCCAATATCTCTAGCAGTGAGGCGGGTACTATTTTTGCCTATATCCTATGTATCGAGATACTTTTTAGACCCTTGCGACAAATTGCCGATAAGTTCAACACCTTACAGATGGGCATGGTTGCGGCCAATAGGGTTTTTTCCATTTTGGATACTGAAAGTAAGATGGATGATTCCGGAACCTATGGGGACAATACCAAGGTCAGGGGTGATATTACCTTTACCGATGTACATTTTGGTTATTTAAAAAACGAGGAAGTCCTTCATGGTATTTCGTTCGAGGCGAAGGCGGGTGAAACCATTGCCATTGTTGGGGCAACAGGTGCCGGTAAATCAACGATCATAAATTTACTGAATCGTTTTTATGAGATTAATTCAGGACAGATATTGATTGATGGTGTTGATAGTAAGGACTTTAAATTGGCAGCTTTACGATCGCACATCGCCGTGGTATTGCAGGATGTTTTTCTTTTTGCCGATACCATTGTCAATAATATTTCACTCAAGAACAAAGATGTAGGTCTTGAGGATGTAGAGGCGGCGGCCAAGGAAATCGGGGTCCATGAATTTATTGAAAGCCTTCCTGGAGGGTATGGGTTCAATGTAAAGGAACGTGGCTCCATGCTATCCAGTGGCCAACGTCAGTTAATAGCCTTTCTCAGGGCCTATGTCAGTAATCCCAGTATCCTTATTTTGGACGAGGCCACTTCTTCGGTAGATACCTATTCCGAACAATTGATACAGCGTGCTACCGATAAAATTACGGAGGGAAGAACGTCTGTGATCATTGCCCACCGCTTGGCTACTATAAAAAAGGCCGATAAGATTTTGGTCATGGAAGCGGGTAAGATCGTTGAGGCCGGAACACACGGTGAGTTGCTCAAAAAAGGTGGGTACTATAATAAGCTTTATGAATCCCAGTTTATGGAAGAGGAAGCGGCCTAAACCAAATCTTCCTTTATCATATTGCCCAATTCCACAAGATCGTCGAACAATACAAATTCCCCATTTTTGATGTAAGAGATATTTCCGGTCTCCTCACTGACTACAAGAGCCAAAGCATCGGTTCGCTCCGTAATACCGACCGCTGCCCTATGACGTAGTCCAAAGCGCAAAGGGATACTGCGTTCGTTCGAAACCGGTAGGATTACTCGGGTGGCTACGATATAATTATCCTCGATAACCGCAGCGCCATCATGTAAGGGGCTGTTTTTAAAGAAAATACTACCTAATAAGGGTTGGTTGACCTCGGCGAACATCTTATCCCCTGAGGATTTTACAAAATCGAGGGAGTTATTTCGTTTGATAACGATAATGGCACCGGTTTTTGTCCGCGCCATGGCCTCACAGGCCTTTAGGATAGGATCGATATTAGTACTTGCCGTTATGTCATCCGGTTTTAAGAAACGGAACCGGCGAATGAAATTTCGTTTATTCGCAAAATTTGTAGAGCCGACCATCAAGAGGAATTTTCGTATTTCCTGTTGAAATACGATAATTAGGGCAATCAGCCCTACCTGCATAAAACCGCCAACCATACTACTTATCATTTTCATGTCCAACAACTCGGTAAGTTTCCAGAACCCCCAAATGATGACGATGCCAATGAATATATTGATGGCAACCGACCCGCGAACAAGTTTGTATATATAATAAAGTAGTAAGGCGACTAAGATAATGTCGATAATGTCGGTAATCTTAAAGTCGAGAAAATTCAAAAAATCCAATCCTAGCCGTTTTTGTAAAATTAACAAAATTTGATGAACAAAATACGCTTCGTTTATTTAGTTAGCAGATCATTCAATCGTATACACTCCATGGCAGCTTCCACATCGTGGACCCTAAGGATCTGTGCCCCATTCCGTAGTGCCACCATATGCAGTGCCGTAGTGCCATTCAATGCTTCTTGGGGCGTTTTGTCCAATACCTTGTATATCATCGATTTTCTGCTAATGCCCACTAAAATAGGGAGGTTCAGGGTTTGCAATAAATCCATTTTTTGGAGAAGGCTATAATTCTGTTCCAAGGTCTTGCTAAAGCCAAACCCGGGATCGATAATGATATCGTTGATATGGTGTTCCCTTGCCTTGGCGATCCGTTCCGAGAAATAAAATAACATTTCGGTGATCAAGTTTTTATAATCGGTATGCTGTTGCATGTTTTGTGGGGTACCCTTCATATGCATCATAATATAAGGTACCTGATGTTTGGCGACCACCTTGAACATCTGGGGATCCTGCAGGCCTGCTGCAATGTCATTGACGATAGCAGCCCCCTCACCCAAACAGGCATCGGCCACTTGACTGCGAAAGGTGTCAACGGACAGAATGATATCGGGGAAGGCTTTAACGAGCTTGGAGACAATGGGGGTAATCCTCGAAAGTTCTTCTTCCGTGTTTACCGCCGCCGCTCCCGGTCTGGAACTATAGGCACCTACATCGATAAAGGTGGCGCCCTCCAGAAGCATTTTCTCTACTTGGGTCAGGATTTGCCGTTCTTCACGGTATTTTCCCCCGTCATAAAAAGAATCGGGGGTTAGATTGAGTATGCCCATAACTTTGGGGGTGGACAAATCAATAAGGTTTCCATTGCAATTCAAGGTCATACGACAAAAGTAAGATTCAAAGTTGCCCCTATAAAGTTTGATAAACCAAACATAAAACACGAACTTTGAGGTTTAAAATATTTTAGGCGAAATTTACGCAAATTAGTAATATTACATGCAGCAGACTTCCGAACAATACGACGCCGTAATTAAAATATGTAGGGATTTATTCCAGAAGAAGATGAAAGACTACGGCAGCGCATGGCGTATTCTGAGATTACCTTCCCTTACCGATCAAATATTCATTAAGGCACAACGGATTCGAGGACTTCAGGAAAATGAGGTTCAAAAGGTGGATGAGGATGAACGTTCCGAATTTATCGGAATCATCAATTATTCGATCATGGCCCTGATACAACTTGAAAAAGGCGTGGTAGACCAACCCGATCTATCGGAGGAGGAAGCCGTGACCTTGTTCGACAAGCATGCCAAGGTCACCAAATCATTGATGGAGGATAAAAACCATGACTATGGGGAGGCTTGGCGCGATATGCGTGTTAGTTCCTTGACCGATCTGATCTTGCAGAAGTTGTTGCGGGTAAAACAAATAGAGGACAATAAGGGCGCTACCTTGGTCAGTGAGGGTATCGATGCCAATTATCAGGACATGGTAAATTATGCCGTTTTCGCAATGATTCATTTAAAAGAGGATTCCGAATGAAATACGTAGTGGGTTTTAGTAGAATATTCGTTGGCTTTTTATTCATATTCAGTGGTTTTGTAAAACTTAACGATCCTGTTGGTTTTACCTTTAAACTGGAGGAATATTTTAGTGAGGCGGTTCTTAATCTTACCTTTTTAATGCCTTACGCACTAGGGTTTGCACTTTTTGTGGTTGTTTTTGAAATTCTTCTGGGGGTTATGTTATTGCTGGGCTTTAGGCTCAAGTTCACCTTATGGAGTTTATTCCTGATGATCGTATTCTTCGGATTTTTAACCTTCTATTCGGCTTATTTCAATAAAGTAACCGACTGTGGTTGCTTTGGTGATGCCGTTAATTTGACACCCTGGGGCTCCTTTACGAAGGATATGGTGTTATTGGTGTTCATTATCATCCTACTTGTCGGGAAAAAGTATTTAAAGCCTATTTTCGGTTCGGGTACAAGAAGGGTTGTAACCGCAATGGCCTTAGTGGCCTGTGCCTTATTCGCAAATCATGTATTGCGCCACCTTCCAGTAATCGATTTTAGACCCTATAAGATTGGGGAGAATATCAAGGAAGGAATGGTCATGCCGGAAGATGCACAAGAAGCCGTATTCGAGTACGCTTGGAAGTTCAATGTGGATGGAACGGAAAAAGTGATTGTTACCCATGGGGATTACCCTTCGGTTGATGGGGAATTCATCGATGTGGAGACCACTGAAATCGTAAAAGGATATGAACCACCGATCCATGACTTTACCATTGAGCAAAATGGGGAGGATTTTGCCCCTGCATTATTGGAGGAACCAAAGTTGATGATGATCGTTTCCTATGACCTTTCAAAAAGTGATGCGGACGCCTTTCCAAAATTGGCAGAGACGATCGTAAAGGCCAAGGACAAAGGATATAAAGTCATTGGGATGTCAGCCTCAAGTCCGGAAAAATCGGCAGAATGGGTCAAGAAATACAACCTGGGCACTTCCTTTTATTTTACCGATGAAACAGCTTTAAAGACCATAGTACGCTCCAATCCCGGGGTATTGACGTTGGAAAAAGGGACCATAACACAGAAGGTTCACCATAATGATTTGGAAGATTTAAGATTTTGATTTTATGAAGTACCTTAGGAAAACACTTATTTTAATAACCTTTTTAACCGTTCTACTGACCCGTGCCCAGGAGCATACCTTTTCCCAGGCCGCTTTGAATGATTCATTGGTGAGTTTGATCGGTGATAAGGTAACCTTCGATTCCTTGATCAAGGCACATAAGGGCAAGACCATACTTTTGGATATTTGGGCCTCTTGGTGTAAGGATTGTGTCGTGGGTATGCCCACGGTCAAGAAATTGAAAGAGGAGTTTCCCGAAATAGCATTTGTATACATCTCCTTGGATAGGAATGCGGCAAGTTGGAAAAAAGGCATCAAGCGATTTGGCATATCGAATGGGTCACATTTTTGGGCCAGCGAGGGTTGGAAGTCAGATCTTTTCAAGGATATCGATTTGGATTGGATCCCTAGATATATGGTTTTGGATGCACAAGGGAATATTAAATTATATAAGGCCATTAAGGCCAGTGATAAAGAGATTGTAAAACAATTAAGAAAGAGTAAATCATGAGGAAAAAAATAGTAGCAGGTAACTGGAAAATGAATAAGAACATGCAAGAAACCGAGGCATTATTGTCTGAGGTTTCCGCTAAATTGCCAGATACAACTGGAACGGTTATGGTATCCCCAACCTTTGTAAATTTGGCTAGTGCCGTAAACCATTTGGAGGATTCTACCATAGAGGTCATTGCCCAAAACATGCATTTTGCTGAAAGTGGCGCCTATACGGGTGAGATTTCAGCCGATATGTTATTGAGCATAGGTGTCAATACCGTTATTTTGGGTCACTCCGAACGTAGGGCCTATTTTGGTGAAACCGATGAGATTCTTGAGAAAAAAGTAAAGGCTGCCCTAGCCAAGAACATGACTGTAATGTTCTGTTTTGGTGAGGAATTGGCCGATCGTAAATCCGATAACCATTTTAGTGTGGTCGAAAGTCAATTGAAAAATGCACTTTTTGGATTGGATGCCAGCGCTTGGAGCAGTATTATTTTGGCTTACGAGCCTGTATGGGCCATTGGTACTGGAGAAACAGCTTCCCCAGAACAAGCCCAGGAGATGCACGCTTTTGTACGTAAGACCATAGCGACTGCCTTTGACCAGACTATTGCCGACAACGTATCCATTCTTTATGGAGGTAGTGTTAAGCCTTCCAATGCGGAGGAGATTTTCTCCAAACCGGATGTAGACGGAGGCCTTATTGGTGGTGCCGCATTGGTTGCGGATGATTTCATTGCTATCGTTAAAGCGATCTAAGTTTTAATTTATATATTGTAAATGCCCCTTAAATTTGCTTTAAGGGGCATTCTTTTCCTAGAAACCCTTACGCATGTCAAATACCATATATATAGAATACAATTTTAGGATTTCCCCATTGCAACCCACCTCGGATATTTTGATTGCCGAACTGGGTGCTATTGGCTTTGAGAGTTTTGTCGAGAACGAAACCGGTATTCAGGCGTATATACAAAAAGAGGAATGGCAGGCTGATATGTTGAACGAGGTTGGTATTCTATCAAACCCGGATTTTGACATCACTTATGAAGTGAAGGAAATAGAACAGGAAAATTGGAATGCCACGTGGGAGCAGAACTTTAAGCCCATAACGGTAGGGGAGGTCTGTGAGGTACGGGCTCCTTTTCATGAAAAGTCCAACGTTACCTACGATATCGTCATAGAACCCAAGATGAGTTTTGGTACGGGACATCATGAGACCACGCATATGATGTTGCAATTTATCTTAGACCATGATTTCAAAGGCAAAACGGTCCTTGATATGGGAAGTGGTACCGGGGTTTTGGCCATACTGGCCGAAATGAGGGGGGCAGTGTCCGTAGATGCCATAGATATCGATAATTGGTGTTACCTCAATGCCATGGAGAATGTGGAGCGAAACCATGGTAAGCATATAAAGGTTTACGAAGGGGATGCTTCCTTGTTGAAAGATCAAAAGTACGATGTAATCATCGCCAATATCAACAGGAATATATTGCTTTCCGATATTCCCGAATATGCCAAATGCCTGACTGGGGGCGGGCAGTTGTTCCTAAGTGGTTTTTATAAGGAGGACATCCCTCTTATCACTGAAAAATGTAATGAATTCGGCCTTCGGTTTGAAAAAAATCAGGAAAAAAATAATTGGGTTGCCGTAAAATATGTATTTTAGGGAAGGTTATTCCGATATTAAAATATTGAATTATGGGTACTAAGGAAAAAATTTCGGAAGAATTACTGCTTGAGGAAGAAACAGTAAAGCAAAACGAAATTGTACTTTTTAATGATGAGGTAAATACGTTCGATCATGTTATCGACACCCTTATCGATGTTTGTGAGCACACGCCCGAACAGGCCGAACAATGCTCTTTGATTGTTCACTACAATGGTAAATGTACTGTGAAAACAGGCGAATACAAAGATTTGGAACCACGATGCAGCCGTTTGTTGCAAGCAGGTTTAAGTGCTGAAATCGTGTGATTTAAACCACGCCCTGTTTTTTTATAGCCTTATTTTTTATAGGGATAATGCCGAATTCCCAAAGTATAAACACTTAGATTTTAGCGCACTAATAGATTAATTTGCATTAGTGGGCGCTATACGGATTGATTATTTTTAACATATAATCAATCTGAAAATCCATGTCTACTTTTGAAAAGATTTCCATTAAAGAAAAAATAGGGTATGCCCTAGGGGATGGTGCAGCGAATATTGCGTGGCGGGGAGTAGCCACTTTCTTGTTCATTTTTTATACCGATGTATTCGGATTGAGTCCAGTTACCGTTGGGGTATTGATGCTCGTAGCCCGTTTTAGCGACGGTATCAGCGATGTGCTCATGGGCATTATCGGGGATCGTACAACATCAAAATACGGTAAATTCCGTCCTTGGATCTTATGGACCGCCATACCCTTGGCCGCCATTCTGTCCCTCTTGTTCACGAGTCCGGACTTGGGCGAGACCGGAAAGATCGTATACGCCTATGTTACCTATATCTTTTTTACGTTGATCTATACGGCCAACAATGTGCCTTATGGGGCGTTGATGGCGGTCATGACAGGGGACGACAAAGAACGCACCAGTTTGGGGTCTTATCGCATGGTCGGTGCTTTTGGTGGGGGTATGTTGGTACAGGGAGCCTTGTTGTTCCTCGTGGCCTATTATGGTAATGTCGATCCAACCATTGCCATTGATCAATTGGATGATGATACTTATAAAGTGGTTGTTTCCACACATACCGATGTGGAGAATGTAAATATAAAGACCGAAGACGGGATTGCCTTGTTCACTTGGGATGATAGCCAAGTGGTCACAGGAGAAAATACGCCTACCCATGGCAAGAGTTTTTCCATGCAGGCCAATCAGGACTATGCCTTTATCGTTGCTGGGGAGCCAAACCTGTCCAAGGACAAGATTACCATTATCGACCAAAAACAAGGATATAGCAATGCCATGTACCTGATGTCTGTTTTTCTTGCGATCTTAATGTTCCTGACCTTCTATTCTACCAAAGAGCGAATACAACCCCCGAAAGAACAAAAGAACAATCTTAGACAGGATTTCAAAGACCTTATTGCCAACAAACCGTGGTTGGTGTTATTGGTTATCGGGTTATTGTTCAACGTCTACAATTCCATCAAACAGGGGATTGTCATTATTTACTTTACGCATTATCTGAACGATCAGCTTTTGGGGGCCTCCTTCTTGATCGGGCTTATGGTCGCCTCGGTATTGGGTGCCATGGCTACAGCACCTTTAGGCAATAGGCTGGGCAAACGCAACCTGTTTATTTATGCGCTATTGTTTTCAGGTGGGGTCAATGCCCTATTGTTCTTTTGCGGTCCTGAAGATATTACCGCCATATTCACCATTGGTATTATCTCCGAATTTGCCGCTGCCATTTTCCCAACCTTGTTTTTTGCCATGTTGGGTGATGCTGCCGATTATTCCGAGTTTAAGAATGGCCGTAGGGCTACCGGACTGATCTATTCGGCAGGTTCCTTTGCCACCAAATTCGGCGGAGGTATTGCCGGGGCGATCATCGGAATGATCTTGGGTGCGTTTCATTACAGCGGACAGGATGCCGATTCCATACAAGGGGCCATCCCCGGAATCATCATGCTGATGAGTTGGGTACCCGCTTTGATCACCGTGCTGGCAGCGGGATTAATGTTCTTATATCCATTGACACAAAAGAAATTGGATGAGATCACCCTGGAACTTAAAGAGCGAAGGCTTCAGGAATGAAAATCAAAAATACAATGACTTGATCCAAGAATATCCTTTGACGCAACACGACATTGGTGCATCGGAGGGTATTCCTTCTAAGAAGGTAGATACTCAAACATCACAAACACTAACACTAACATTTACACATGAAATACGGCCATTTTGACGATACGAACAGGGAGTATGTAATTACAAACCCCCAGACCCCTTACCCATGGATCAATTACCTGGGTAATGAGGATTTCTTTTCCTTAACCTCCAATACCGGAGGTGGGTATACCTTTTATAAGGATGCCAAATTTAGAAGGTTAACGCGTTACAGATATAATAATGTGCCTATTGACGATGGGGGAAAGTACTTTTATATCAAGGATGGGGATACCACTTGGTCGCCAGGTTGGAAGCCTGTGAAAACCCCATTGGATAGTTATGAGTGCCGTCACGGTATGAGCTACACCAAATTCAATAGTTCCAAGAATGGGGTAGCGGCACAGATCCTTCAATTCATACCCTTGGGCTTTTGGGGCGAGCTTCAAAAAGTTTCCTTAAAGAACACTTCTTCGGAAACCAAAAAACTGAAACTGTTCTCTTTTATCGAATGGTGCCTGTGGAATGCCGAGGACGATATGACCAACTTCCAACGTAACTTTTCCACTGGGGAAGTGGAAGTACAGGATTCTACCATTTACCACAAGACCGAATTCAAGGAACGGCGTAACCACTATGCCTTTTATAATGTAAATGCCCCGATAGATGGGTATGATACGGATCGAGAATCGTTTTTAGGCCTGTATAACGGATTTGATAATCCCGATGTCGTTAACGACGGAACTCCAAAGAACACCGTGGCCCATGGTTGGTCGCCTATCGCATCGCACTATATTGAGGTGGAATTGCAACCGGGTGAATCCCGGGATTTTATCTTTATGTTAGGCTATGTTGAAGTGGCTCCCGAAGATAAATGGGAAAGCAAAGGGGTTATCAATAAGAATCCGGCCAAGGACATGATGGCAAAATTCGATACCGTTGAAAAAATCGATGTGGCCTATGAGGAACTGCGTACCTATTGGGACCGACTTCTAGGCAAGATCAATATAGATTCCGGGGATGATCGTTTGGATCGTATGGTGAATATCTGGAACCAATACCAATGTATGGTCACCTTCAATATGTCGCGCTCGGCTTCTTTCTTTGAATCGGGAATCGGACGTGGAATGGGCTTTAGGGACTCCAATCAGGATTTGATCGGCTTTGTACACCAAATTCCGGAACGGGCCAGGGAACGTATCTTTGATATCGCATCAACGCAGTTCGAGGACGGTTCGTGCTACCACCAATACCAACCTTTGACCAAAAAGGGGAATTCGGCCGTTGGGGGCGATTTTAATGATGATCCTTTATGGTTGATCCTATCCACCACGGAATATATCAAGGAAACAGGGGATTTTTCACTGTTGGATGAAATGGTGCCTTTCGATAATGATGCATCACGCGCCAAACCGCATTTCGACCACTTAAAAGCCTCTTTCTACCATGTAGTAAACAATTTAGGGCCTCATGGATTACCGCTTATCGGGCGTGCCGATTGGAACGATTGCCTGAATTTGAATTGTTTTTCCGAAGATCCTAATGAGTCTTTCCAGACCACAGGGAACAAAAAAGGAAGCACGGCGGAATCACTGATGATTGCCGGACTTTTCGTGGTCTATGGAAAGGAATATGTAAAACTGTGCAAACGCATAGGGAAGGATGCCGAGGCCCAAGAAGCCGAAACCCATGTGGATGCCATGATCGAAGCCGTTAAGAAAGACGGTTGGGATGGTGATTGGTACCTACGGGCCTATGATTATTACGGTAAGAAAATAGGATCCAACGAAAACGAGGAAGGCAAGATCTTTATCGAATCACAAGGATGGTGTACCATGGCCGGGATCGGACAGGAAGAAGGGATGGTAGAAAAGTCGTTGAATGCCGTAAAAGAGCATTTGGACTGTGACTACGGTATTGTTTTGAACAGTCCCGCCTTCACCAAATACTACATTGAATATGGGGAAATATCGACCTATCCTGCAGGGTATAAGGAAAACGGGGGTATCTTCTGCCATAACAACCCATGGATCATGATCGGGGAAACCGTTTTGGGTAGGGGAGAACAAGCCTATGAATACTACACCAAAATAGCCCCGAGTTTCTTGGAGGATATTTCGGAACTGCACCGTGTGGAGCCGTATGTATATTGCCAAATGATCGCCGGAAAGGAAGCATCCAAACCTGGGGAGGCCAAAAACTCTTGGTTGTCAGGAACCGCTTCGTGGAACTTCTTTGCGATTACCCAATACATCCTCGGTGTAAAAACCGATTATGACGGACTGGTCATTGATCCCTGTATCCCTGCAAAATGGGACGGATTCAAAATGACACGGGAATATCGTGGGGCCACGTATAATATCGAAGTACAGAATCCCAACCATATCAGTAAGGGCGTAAAACGCATCTTGGTGAACGGGTCGGAAATCGATTCGAAAATCGTGCCCATATTGGAAGCCGGAAAAGAACATTCTGTACAAGTGGTAATGGGGTGACCTAATGCGGTATCTTGTCCTTCAGCACCCCATAAACGAAGGTACCAAGGAGGGCCGCAGCGATTACAATGAGCATGCTAAAGACGCCTGCTCCCACTAAAATGTACATGGGTCCTGGACATGCACCTGCCAGGGCCCATCCCAATCCGAAAATACTACCTCCGAGAAGATAGCGGGTAAACCCTCTTTCTTTGGGGTTGATATTTATTTTATGTCCCTCTATGTTTTTGAGTCCACTGCGTTTCATCAAGGCTACACCGATGATCCCCAAGAATACGGCCGATCCTATGATGCCGTACATATGAAAGGACTGGAATTTAAACATTTCATAAATGCGATACCAGGAGACTGCTTCGGACTTTACCAATATGATTCCGAAAACCACACCGACGAATAGATATTTCAATAATTTCATGATGTCGTAAATATTAGGGGTAAGATGAAGTGTGTCATAATCAGACCACCGATAAAAAAGCCGATAACGGCCACTAAGGAAGGTTTTTGCAGATTGCTCAATCCTGAAATGGCATGGCCCGAGGTACAACCTCCGGCATAGCGGGTACCGAAGCCGACCAAAAAGCCGGCAATAATGAGGATAGACATGCCCTTAACGGTCAAGACCGCATCCCAGTCATATATTTCCGGGGGCAATATGGCCGCACCTGCATTTTGGAACCCTAAGGTCTCCAAATCGGTTAGTGTATCTGGCGAAAGCGCAATGTTAGACCCGTCGGACAGGAAATTCACGGCAATAAATCCACCTAAGACAGCACCAAGGACGACCACTAGGTTCCAGCGTTGGGCTTTCCAGTCGAATTTAAAGAAATCGGCATATTTACCGGCCCCTCCGATACTACATAAGGTTCTAAGGTTCGATGACATACCGAACGATTTGCCGAAGTAGAACAGCAGTAGCATAACCAAAGTGATCAATGGCCCGGTGACATACCAGGGCCAAGGTTGAAGAATTATATCCATTCCAAAGTTTTT
Source organism: Maribacter aquimaris (assembly GCF_014596745.1). Lineage (GTDB taxonomy): Bacteria > Bacteroidota > Bacteroidia > Flavobacteriales > Flavobacteriaceae > Maribacter_A > Maribacter_A aquimaris. The sequence goes on along the minus strand of NZ_JABTCF010000005.1, from coordinate 25,844 downwards.
TGCAAATATAGACGAATGGATTTATTCGGTTTTTTTCGTGGAAGCTTACACCTTAGCGTGCTATTTATATTTGATTGTTCGTGTGATTACCCATAATCCTCAACGACTTATATTTATTTTCGTGGTAAATCAAGGGATTCCCATACTGGTTTTAGGAAGGCATCCATATCACATAAGACCTTGTCATTTCGACGGAGGGAGGAACGAGCGACGAGAAATCTTATAATAATGCGATTCCTCTTCGTACCTCATTCGGAATGACAGGCTGACTTTAAAAAGAATGTCAGCCTTGTAAATCAATGTTTCCATATGGTTCGAGAAGTTTATCGATAAGTTTTCTGGCATATTTTAGTTTTCGTAGCAAATCAAGGTATTTCCATAAGGGATGAAGGAAGGCATCCATATCACATGGGACCTTGTCATTTCGACAGAGTGAGGAACGAGCGACGGGAAATCCCATACTTTTATGCTAGTGCGATTTCGCTTCGTACCTCATTCGGAATGACGGGCTGATTTTAAATAGTATATTCGTCCTATTAAAAACATAGTAATGAAATTCCTCTTTCCCATTTTCCTATTTGGTAGTATGTTGTGTGCCCAAACCAACCGCTACGAAATCTCTTTTGACAATGCCGTACACCACGAAGCGGTGGTACAAGGAACCTTCCCCGAGCTGAAAACCGATACGGTGGCCTTTCGGATGAGCCGTTCTTCCCCCGGGCGTTATGCCCTGCATGAATTTGGCAAGAATGTGTACGCTTTTAAGGCGATCGACAGCAAGGGGAAAGTATTGGAAGTTTTACGCCCAGACCCGTACCAATGGTTGGTTACAGGTCACGATGGCACAATTACCATTAGTTATATTTTATTTGCCAATAGGGGTGGGGGTACGTATTCACAAGTGGATGAAACCCATGCCCATTTGAACATACCGGCGACCTTTATGTACGCCCCAGCTTTGGAAGATCGTAAAATCGAGGTGGATTTTAAAGTTCGGGAAGATTTAAAATGGAAGGTAGCCACACAAATGCCTTTGGTTTCCGGCACGACCTATTCGGCCCCGAACCTCTATTATTTTATGGACAGTCCTACGGAAATAAGCAATTTTTCCGTTCGGGAGTTTGAGGTGGAGGACCATGGAAAAAAACAAAAGATACGCTTTGTACTCCACCACAATGGTACGGAGGAGGAATTGGATGCCTATTTCGAAAATGTAAAGAAAGTCGTACTGGCCGAGCGGGAGGTCTATGGCGAATTGCCCGATTTTGATTATGGTACCTACACGTTTTTGGCCTGTTATGTCCCCAATGCCTCGGGTGATGGTATGGAGCATAGAAACTCCACCATCCTAACGAGCACACGCAGTTTGGCCAATGGTGGTGCGGAAGGGAATATCGGTACGGTATCCCATGAGTTTTTCCATGCTTGGAACGTAGAGCGTATCCGTCCGAAAGGGTTGGAGCCTTTTGATTTTGAAAAAGCGAATATGACTGGAGCCCTTTGGTTTGCCGAAGGGTTTACCAGTTATTATACGCGGTTGAACCTCTGCAGGGCGGGTATTATTTCCCCAGAGGCCTATATCGAAAGCATTACCGGTACGTTCAATTATGTATGGAACTCCCCGGCACGTCAGTTTTTCAATCCCATAGAAATGAGTTACCAGGCACCCTTTGTTGATGCGGCTACCACCGTGGATCCCGTAAATCGGGAAAATACATTTATCTCCTATTATTCCTACGGAAGTGTTCTCGGCCTTGCGTTGGATCTATCGCTGCGGGTGGAAAATTTGAACCTCGACGATTTTATGAAATTCGTTTGGAACGCCTATGGAAAATCTGAAAAACCCTATACCTTGGATAATCTTCAGCAAGCCTTGGCCGACTATGCGGGCCGAAATTTTGCCGATACTTTTTTTGATAACTATATCTACAAGAGTGGCATGCCCGACTACAAGTTACTTTTAAAGACTGTGGGCGTTACCTTGGCACAGGATGCAGAGGATCCTTATTTTGGGGCCTCGGTTTCCTTGAACGGGGATGGTCATGGGGAGATACGCTCCAACCCTAAAATGGGTACGCCTGCCTATGTGGCGGGATTGGATAAGGGGGACGAGATTACCGCTATCAATGGGCAGGGTTTTCCTGACGGACAACATTTTAGCACTTATATTCAAGGACTGAAAGTAGGGGATACCCTGAAAATCACCTTTAACCGTTACGGTGTGCAAAAGGAAACCAACGTCGTATTAGCATCCAACCCCAAATACCGTCTTTTCCTGTTGGAAAAGGAAGGGGCCAAGGTTTCTAAAAAGCAATTACGTCATAGAAGTGAATGGTTGAAAAAAGGGGGGAGTGATTAATAGGACACTATAGGTATTTTATTCAGAACCATGATGGCACGCACAATACTTTGGTATAAATCAGTATAGGCTCATTGTGCTAGCGAGGGGGTAAAACCGAAGCGAAGGGTTTTCCGGCCTATTTTAGTTTTCGTAGCAAATCAAGGTATTTCCATAAGGGATGAAGGAAGGCATCAATATCACATAAGACCTTGTCATTTCGACAGAGGGAGGAACGAGCGACGAGAAATCCCAGACTCCTATGCTAGTGCGATTCCTCTTCGTACCTCATTCGGAATGACAGGCTGACTTTAAAAAGAATGTCAGCCGTTGCGAATCAATGCCCCATTCGGTTTTAAAAGCTAATCGAAGGGTTTCCCGGCCTATTTTAATTTTCGTAGCAAATCGAGGAATTTACACATTGGCAATAGGAAGGCGTCCATAGAGCATTTCACGCTAGTGAAAGCGGCCTGGGCGCTGTGGACGTGGAAATTCCGTAGATTTCAAGAAAAGGAAAATCAGCCTAGCGTTTTTTGTTTCTTTTTTTGGCAATGCAAAAAAGAAAAGAAGCTGAAATTAAAGCAATGAGTAAATTAATCCATCTTTCGTTGGTATGGGAAAGAACCTTCTTAGACATGAACCATAATTCGAATCTATTTTCAATGTTCTTTCATTTTCTTTACTTGTCTAAAGAAAACGAAACAAAAGAAACGACACTCCTTCATTAGGTGCCCACAAAATAGAAGGAATTTTGTGACCGCCGATAGGGCCTAAATTATTTCCAAGGCTTCAATAATTCTTTACGGCCCTATCGCCTGCACTACAGAAGGAGGCCGACCCCGAAATATACCATCTCAAGTTTCGGACAGTTCGTTGTAAATCAATGTTTTCATATGGTTCGAGAAGTTTATCGATAAGTTTTCTGGCCTATTTTAGTTTTCGTAGCAAATCAAGGTATTTCCATACTGGTTTTAAGAAGGTATCCATAGCACATAAGACCTTGTCATTTCGACGGAGGGAGGAACGAACGACGGGAAATCCCAGACTCCTATGCTAGTGCGATTCCTCTTCGTACCTCATTCGGAATGACAGGCTGATTTTAAAAAGTATATTCGTCCTATGCTTTCTTTTTCTAATTTCAAGGATTTGAGCTGCATTTGCGAGATTGGTGCTAGGCCCTACTTTCGTAGGTGGTAATCACAAAAATGATCAGGGGGGAATCCCCGATATTTTTGATGCCGTGAAACCCACTGCCTCTCATACTGGTAATGTTGCCTCGTTCTACGTTGTATGTTTTTTCAGGGCTTTCCCAAGAATCTTTTTCAAGGTATTGGCCTTTGCCTGCTATAATAACATACAGCTCTTGCTCTTTTCGGGAACCGTGCGTATGGAGACCAACGGAATCCTTGGAAGTCGGTAAGATCATATAGGCCCCGATCCGGTTATGGACCAGCTCTTCTTTTTCCTCGAACATCTGTAGGAGGTATACGGTGCCATCGCCCCCGTACATCTTGGGTCTTTTATCGTATCGTATGACCCCTCTGGGCTTTTTGCCAAAGTGAATGGTGTTAAGGGTTATATGTTCTTCGATTAAGGTTTTAAGATAGGTTTTTTCACTTTCGGATACGTCTTCTCTTTTAGATGGGGTCATAATTCCAAATATTCAATAGGGTTTAAATAAAACATTTTTTTCCAGCCTTGTTTGTCCGAATCCATTCTCCAAACGTACGGCACCATGGTTACAATGGAATAGTGTAAATGGGGTGATTTTCCGGCGGCATTGCCACTGGTTCCGACGGTTCCGAGGATTGAATTTTTGGTCACGAAGGAGAATGATGAGGTTTTTAGTTTGTTTAAATGCGCATAGTAATGCAGTCTCCATTTGGGACCAAGGACCAAAACGAATTTTCCGCCCATACGTATTTCCCCGGCATACAACACCAGACCTGAAGTGGCCGCGTTGATTGCTGTTCCTGAGGTAGCAAAAATATCAACCCCTTTGTGGGTAACCGATTTTCCCCAAGGATAGAACCAAAACGTTTTTGGGTTATAATCGGATTTTGTAGCTCCCTTTACCGGCATTTTTAAATGCTGTGGAATCAAAAAACCGATGATCAAGAGGGTCAGTATAGTAAGTAGAACCTTTTTTCTTTTCCTCAATAGCGCCTCGGTTTTTGATTATTGTGAATGGTGTACATAGATGGTGTTTGGCGTTGTAGAACATATGCTGATCAATCCGTTACATCGTATGGTAAAGGTACTTATTTTCAGTTTTAGCACCATATAATTGGCTTACGTGGAGGGTGTTTTTTTACGATTATCCAGTAATAAAAAAGAGATGGTTGTAGGGTGTTTTTTTCATTTCTTAACGTAGAAATCTATTTTCATTATGAAATTTCAAAAATTCTATGTCAGGTAAAAATTTTGATGGCAAAAAAATATCTTTATTATTATATTGGAAAAAGTATTTCTCTAGAGAATCGGTTTTTTTTTGTTTCAATAAAGTAGTTGAAACTTTGATTTTGTAATTGGGTGTTATAGTAATTAAACCACGTTCAAATGCCTTATCGTGTAGGGCGTTGATAGCAATTCCGTTTCTAGGATTCAATCTATTTTTCTTATCGGTACTCCAAGGTTTTATATGTCCAGCGATTAATAGTTCGCTTTGGTTTAATCCAGTAATACAGCAGGTGTTATTGTAGGATGCTAAAATTGAGCTACGAAAAAAAGCTTGATTTACCCTCACTTTAATTACTTGTTCTCTTGTTTTTCCTTTAGGGAGATCATCTAAATCAATATTGTTGAGTTTTTCAATTGACTTGTTCTCTAATTTGGATAAAACCTCCTCACTCTCATAAGGCAATTCTTCCCAATTATTATAAAATTCATTCCAAATAGCCTTATCCAATTTACTTGTATTGGAAGCACCTTTTATTCCTCGTGCTTGTAAACTTGGATCTAGGCTAGCAAAATTCACTAATTTATATGCTATTGAACTTGGTGTTCGGCCTATTAGTTTTGCTAAATGAACTACTTGTGGATTAGTCCTGTGTAATCTACCAAATGGGAGTTTGCAATAAAGATTTATTGCTAAAATTAGTTCGTCTCTAGTCCAAAGTTTTTGACCTTCTTTCATTAACCACCTTTTTGTTTTATGATTTTATTTTTACAATGGTAAATTATATTGCAAGCTCCTCCTAGTTAGAACTGTCTATTATTCTAAAGCCTTCTAATTGCCCTATGTTTTTATCACTTAGAAATAATTGTGTGTCGCCTAATAATGTAAATGGAGTATAAAATTTTATCCTGTAATTTTAATTGTTGATAAAAACTGGTCTAGTTCATCATCGGTACAAAAATGAAAATCACTTTCAGTTTTATCCTGAAAAAAATGCAATAAATCCAAGTGACTTTTAAATACTCTAAACGAGTTTCCTTCATAATTATAAACAAAGAAGATTTTGTTTGAATCAACTTTTGATACAAGAACAGTTTCTATTGTTCTTGAGGCTCTTAAATATTCAGTGTTTATTGTTTGTAAAGTATTCATTTGATGAAGATATTCTGATAATGATATTCTAAAAAATCTTGTGAGGGAACAAATCTTTCTGGTTTGATAATATTTTGATTGTCATATTTTATAAAAAATTCGTTAACGGATTTTTCTTTTAAATAATCATCAAAATAATCTGAAACTTTAATTTTGAAGTCTGGTGTAACTGTAATAAAACCTTTGTCAAACGCTTTGTCGTGAATTGAATTTAAACATAATCCGTTATGAGGGTTTGTTCTATTCTCTCTGTCTTTTGACCAAGGTTTTATATGACTTGCAACCAAAAAATCTGGAATTGATAATCCTGTAATACAACACTTTGAATTATAAGTTGATAATATAGTACTTCTAAAAAAATTCTGATTTACTCTTGCTTTTATTGTGGATTCTTTGTCTTTTCCTTCAGGAAATGTTTCAAAGCTTCCTGTTTCAATTTCGTTGTTTTGAAATTTAGCTATCAATACTTCACTTTCGAAAGCTAATTCCTCCCAATTTCCATTAAAATCATTCCAAACTTCTTCTTCAAGTTTACTTCCATTAGCCAAACCCTTAATTCCTTGTTTTTTTAACTCTGGGTCAAGTCTTCCAAAATTGCCAATCTTCATATTTAATGCAGAAGGTGACCTTCCAATTATATTTGCATATTTTATAACGGTTGGGTTTGTCTTACTACTACTTTTAAAGGGTATTTTACAATACACATTAAAAGCGACGATAGTTTCTTCCCTTGTCCAATTGTTTTTTGTCATACTTTTCTTGTCATGATTTGGATTTAAGAGGAAATCTTTGAAGCATCATAGCTGTAACCCTAAATAAAAGTAGCACTATAAATTTCCTACAATTAAATGAAGTAAACAAGCCCAAATAGATAAACCTAAAATATAACCGATAACCGGCAACCCTGTTTTTTTATAGTCTTAGGGAGCCCTTCTATATTCATTTATATCCAAATTAATTTTCATCTAATAAATATCGAAACAATATTTTACAAAGCCTTACAGATATCCGTAAAGGGGGTGTTAATTTTATTCGTATTAGGGTCATTAGCCTATAACCTCAAAAAGTATCTAAAAAACAAAACCGCCATAAAAGGCGGTTTTTGTGGTGTCAATTTCAGGTAGCACGGATCAATCCTACTTTTTCCGGTGTTGGTGGTAGTGTTCGCATAGGTTTTGATCAATAAGGCCAAATTTTTTAAGGGCACACTACATATTAAAGACACCGCCATTGATGTCGAGGGTAGCACCGGTGATAAAGCCATCGTATTCGGAGGCTAGATAAACAACCGCTCGGGCTACGTCAGCCGCGTTACCTGCCCGTTGGATGGGAATGCCCGCTATTGTAGCAGCTGCTGATTCCTTGGTCGTATGGGTATTGTGGAATGAAGTGCCTAGGATCAATCCAGGGGCAACGGCATTGACCCTTGTGCCTTGGGGACCTAATTCTGAAGCAAGTGCCCGTGTGAACGTTAAAATGGCGCCTTTGCTGGTGGAATAGGCCAAAGACCCTGGGTGACCGCCTTTACGCCCGGCGAGTGATGCCAGATTTACAATACTACTGTCATCATGTTTGGCTAGATAAGGCGCTGCGGCCCGTGTTACAAACATCATGGAGGTGAGGTTGATGTCCATGACCTTCTGCCAGAACCCAGCCTCCATTTCACTCAGCATTTTACGCGCAACCAGGGAACCTGCGTTGTTGATCAGGATGTCCAATCCACCAAACGCCGCTACGGTTTTTTCGACCACGGCATTCGCATCGGCTTCTTGGGTTAAATCACCACCAATGGCAACCGCTTTTTGTCCTTTGCCAATGGCGTATGCTACCAATTGGTTCGCGGTATCGGCACTGGAAAAATAGTGGATAGCCACATTGGCACCGTTATCAATGAAGTGTCTGGTGATCGATTCGCCAATTCCTTGGGCACCAGCGGTTATGAGAACGTTTTTTCCGGTTAATTTCGTATTGTTTTTCATGTTGTTACTATCGTTTTAGCATGGATTGTCGTAGTGCTATCACTACTTGTCGTTATAGACGACAAACTTTTGTCCTTATATTCCTGGACGGGTCATACCATTGACCAACGTCTTAGTATAGGGGGGTGTTACGTATTTTAAGCATCTAATTTAGCAAATACAAACCGAAAAGAAAATCCGTGCCCCCCCGAAACTAGGGTTTGTAGGGAGGCTAACGTAAATAGTCGTTTTTATAATTAATGCATTTTGTGGCAGCCCTACTTTGGACCAGGGAAGGGTACGGTAATCCCACTCTTTTTGGTGTTTTCCGTTAATGGCCCGACTTATGACCTTGGTTTCCTGGCTTTGATTTCCATGGGTAAAATGCAGTTATAGACAAACTTATTTATGGGGGTATCAACGCCATATTTTTCCCCGAATTTTACGACCGTCCCGTTTTGATATTCAATTTCAGAGGGGCGGCCTTGCCAAACATCACGGGTTAATGATGACGTGGTCTCATACGGGAAGGAATCAATGAAAGCCATTGTTTTGTCCACAATGTCCGATTTAAGATGTACCCCGACTTTTTGGGATAACACATAGATCTCCGTCAGTAAGTCGGACATCATCTGTCTTGTCTCCTTGATCTCCATTATTTCGCCATACGTTGTTTTTGTGACGGCTAACAGGCCACTGACACAAATTGCCAAGAATTTTCCCCATAGATCGGAGGCAATATCCTTGGATATTTCCGAACGTATACCCGCCTTGGCAAAAAGGGCTTTTAATTCTTGTGATCGTTTGGCATCGGTATCAATAAGTTCTCCAAATACGATAATGGGATCTACCCCAAAATGGTTGATGGTTCCGGGGGCTTCTATTTTGGAGATTATTCGGCATAACCCACCAAGGATATGTTTTTCGTCGATCGCTTCTTTTAATTCCTCTGAGGCCAAGATTCCATTTTGTAAGGGTAAAACCATACTGTCATCGTGGATTAGACTTTTTAAATCAGTACTGATTTCCTTGATCTGCCATGCCTTAACACAAAGGATGATCAAATCGGATTTTCCGATTTTAGGGATACTGTCGGTTGCGGTTAAATGATCGGTATGGAAGTCCCCAAGAATACTTTTTACATGTAATCCGTTTTTTTGTATCGCTTTTAAATGTTCCCCCCGTGCCAAAAAGGTTACGTCAAATCCTGCTTGGGCCAATTTAGCACCAAAATATCCGCCTACTCCTCCTGTTCCGATTATTGCAATTTTCATCCTGTTACTTTTTTCGTGGTATAGAGACTCTTTTTCGTATATAAAGCAGGGGGTATCATTGATGCTGATACCCGACATATGCTTCGAATTGTAAATTTCTGACAATAATAAGAGGCAGGCAAGTTGGGGCGGATATATTTCGGGATGAATGCCTATTGTCCTAAAAGGTGATCTGGGTTAGGATTATTGTAATATCGGTTTTAAGGTTGAGGCTCAATTACAGTATTTTTTTTAATTGGTGATTTCTTGTTTTTGAGATACATAAAAACGGAAGTAATCAACAGAATAGAACATCCATAAATCAAATTCTGAAAGACGGAATGCAATAGGCAGACGATTAGGACTAGTGCTGCAATGGTGGCTAAAGCGTAGAACGCAATTTTGAATTTCGAAAAGTCAATGCTCACCAATAAACTTGTCGCCAGACCTACCAACCCTAAAATCGGCGTGGAATAAATCAAGATATAATCTAGGATTCCCAATACGGCTTTTGAGGTTCTTTCGCCTGTACTCACATAGTTGAACTGTATGTCTGCCGAATGCACTAAAACGGTACCCAATAGCAGAAAAATGTAACCAGCACTGCCTTTCCAGACCTTTTTTAAATAAGGGAATATTATCGCTATTTCAGGATTTTTGGTTCTTTGGGGTAATTCAATAAGAAATACCAACATCAAGGATATTAAACTAAAGACAAAGGCGAGGGAAGAATAGTAAGCGGTGATGGTAACGGTGAATATCCCCAGGAGGATAAACAAAAAGACCTTGACAATCTTATGGACGTTAGCTCTATTCAGGATAAGGTTAATACCCAAAAAAATCATGGATAGGGTAATGGTCGGTTTCAATATTCTTTCATTAAAGAGCATAAAGTCTGCCTGTGAGAAAAAATCAAATCGAAAGTGATTGTTGAAATACGTTGATTTGGTATACAAATTAGCCAAGAGTCCGACTACTATCAACAGGATTCCAATTATCGCATTGATGTTCGTTTTTCCTATTTTACTTTTATCCAAAGCACTCTTGATCTCCTTGGTCGAATATCCTCTTTTTAAAAGTTCCTGTGCGATTCTGATCTTGTCGTATTTTTTATATACCAAATCGGAAATGGCGTTCGATATTTCGGTCATACGGGTATAAAGTATTGGTTAGAATATACTAACATAAATTCCGTTGTCCTTATTGTATTTTATTGTAAGATTCCTACAAAATATTACGATAGGTAATTCAGCCTGGATAACCTGGAGAAAAAAACGATAAGGGGTTGAGAGGTTAATTTTGATTGAATTTTGAAAAAACACTGCCTTATACCGTATCGATAGTTGTTAGGAAAATGCTATGTGCAAAAAGGTTGTTTGTCGGGATTTCAAAGTCTTAAAAAAAGAATCAAAGTACACCATTCCCCCGTCATTACATATACACAGTACTATATGGTCATCCGTTTGATTATTTCGTCGGTATTACGGGTATAATGGTTCCATCCTCATTGTAATATAACTTATCGAAACATATAGAACGGCGATAAGGATGTGGACTTCCATCATGGCCCCAACCGAATTTTTCAGGTACATCGGGGTGGTTGCTATAGTATAGATCGGAATTATGGTAGAACATATACCATTGCCCCTTATATTCAACAATCGAGTGGTGGTTGGTGCCGCTGTTCATTTTGGGAAGTATTACACCTTTATATTCAAAGGGTCCCAAAGGGTCATTACTCATACAGTACTTTATTTCCCCACTTGCCCCAACATAAGAGAGATAATACGTGCCGTTGTATTTATGCATCCAAATGGCTTCGAAAAAGTCATCGGTTCCCTCAAGCAAATGAACATCCCCATCATAAGAGATCATATCCTCGTTGAGTTTTATCGCATTTACGACCAATTGGCCCATGTAGAGGTAAGCTTGGCCATCAGTGTCGATAAAAACGGCCGGATCTATAAAATCGCGGTTACAGACCACACCTTTTGTGTTTATGTTGATCAATGAAGCATTGAGCGGATCTTTAAAATAACCGGTGGGTTTATCGCTTACGGCAACGCCGATCATACTTTTTTCGACAGGGTAATAAAAATAGTATTTGCCGTTTCTTTGGATACAATCCGGAGCCCAGGCCTTTTTTTCGGCCCAGCTGATATCATTTAGGGAAAAAGCTACCCCATGGTCCGTCCAGTTTTCCATATCGGTAGTCGAAAATACATGCCAGTCCTTCATCGAAAACCCAGTAGCCGTATCCTCATCATGTGAGGGGTACACGTATAGGGTGTCGTTAAAGACCCTTGCAGAAGGGTCGGCGGTATACATATGGGTAATAAAAGGATTTTGGGCGAAGCAACTATGTATCAGTATCAGGAAAAGAATAGTGGAAATGCCATATTTCATGGTGTCTTTAGTTTTTTTTGGTGCAGCGCGGAGGGCTATTGTCCAGGTGCCGACCACACCAGTATGCTACCATAAATTTCTTATAAATAAATGAGGTGACCGCATCGATAGCGATTAACTTTTAAAAAAAACGATAACGGGTTGGGTAGGGTATTTGCCCATAGCCTTTCGGTGTGTATCGATTCCTTACTTTTGTAAACTGAAATACGTTTTCTTAATCCGACACAAGAATGACCGATACACTTACAATAGCCTTGGGACAAATGGATGTGGTTCCCGGGAGACCCCGATTGAATGTAGACAACATGCTACGCATGATCCAGAAAGCGAAGGAGCAATCCGTTGATTTGATCTGCTTTCCCGAAATGTGTGTGGGCGGTTATTTATTGGGCGATAAATTCCTTGAGGATGCGTATTGCGAAGAGCTTATGAGTTATAACGAGGAACTTCTGGCGGCCAGCAATGACATCGCCATAGCCTATGGCAATATTTATGTAAATGGGTCCACCGAGGGCCATCATCCCAACAAGGATGGGCGTAGTAGAAAATACAATGCCGTATATGTGATGCAAAACGGCACCTATGCCGATCGTGTTCAGGAGAACGGTATACTGCCCATGGGGGTGCAACCCAAGACCCTATTGCCCAATTATCGGTTTTTCGATGATGAACGCTATTTTTTCTCCTTATTCGATGTCGCCATTGACTATGGAAAAGACCTGAGTGAACTATTGTCCCCGTTTTTGATTTCGAAAGGCGACCAAAGAATCCCTATTGGAATGGAGTTGTGCGAAGATCTTTGGTGCCATGACTATAGGGCCGACGGAGAACCCATAAACATCACCAAAATACTCATTGAAGCCGGGGCGGAAAGCATTGTAAACCTATCGGCATCTCCATGGACCTTTATGAAAAACAATGCGAGGGACCGGCGTGTAAAGTATTTAAGGGAACAATCGGGATCCTTTGTAAAGTACTATTATGTAAACTGTGTCGGGGTACAGAACAACGGGAAGAACGTGATTACCTTCGACGGGGGGTCCACGGTCTATAATGAAGAGGGCGACCCGTGTATCTTATCCGAAAAAGGTTGGGAAGAGGATTTAATGGTCATTGATGAAAAGGCTTCCTTTTTACCTAAAAAAAGGCCTATGGGTAATACCATTAGGGAAAAATTCCTCGCCATTTTCAACGGATTGAAAAATTCGAGGAACATGTTGGGCGATGACCCCCATTTTGTCATCGGATTAAGCGGCGGTATCGACAGTTCCTTGGTGGCGACCCTCTTGGTGTTGGCCTTCGGGAAGGAAAAGGTCGTTGGTGTGAATATGCCCTCCCAATACAATAGCGATAAGACCAAAGGGGCGGCAAAGGCACTGGCTGAAAATTTGGGAATTGAATACTTGATACTTCCGATTGAAGACATGGTAAAGTCAAACACCCATATTTTACAGTTGGACGGGAAACCGTTGAGTGAATTCAATCTGGAGAACGTACAGGCGAAAATACGTGGGGCTTCCATACTTTCCAACCTGTCCGCCAAATACAGGTACTTCTTTACGAACAATGGCAATAAGGTGGAGATCGCCCTTGGGTATGCCACGCTGTACGGCGATTGGGGAGGTGCGATTACACCCATTGGGGATTTGACCAAAACCGAAGTTGCCGATATGTGCCACTACATCAACGATGAGGTATTCGGAAAGGAAATCATTCCCGAACTGTTATTGCCCGATGCCTTATGGCGATTTGGGGAAGCGCAGATACAACCGACCGCCGAATTGAAAAGCAACCAGGTAGATCCGATGAAATTCGGATACCATTGTAAATTATTGGAAGGGATAACCAATTTTAGAAAAAAGAGTATTGAGGATATCATGACCTGGTATGTCGAGGGGAACCTGCATGAAAAACTGGGTATTGGGTTAGACATGATGTTGCGATGGCATATTGATGACCCGAAGGAGTTTTTGAGGGATCTGGAATGGTTCTATGATACCATTCAAAAAAACGTTTTTAAAAGGGTGCAGAGTCCGCCGATCATTCTTACCAGTAAATCGAGCTACGGATATGATATTCGGGAATCGATCTTACCGGTATTGAAGACCAAAAAGTTCAAGGCATTGAAAGAAAAAATCATGACGATGGATACCTATATGACGAAGTAGGGCAATGTCTGGTTTTTTGGGGTTTGCGGGAAGGTAGGTTTTCATTATTTTCCACTGATTGCTAAAGTCGGGAATCAATGGTGTTTCTTTACTCGCCACGATTCCGTTTTCAGTAATGATTTTGTCCTACAATTAAACATGATTTGTAATCTTACGGCGTATTTTGTCATTTCGACAGAGGGAGGAATGAGCGACGAGAAATCCCATACTCCTAAGCTAGTGCGATTCCTCTTCGTGCCTCATTCGGAATGACAGGCTAACATAAAGAGGGCTTCATTCTTTATTAAAAACTATGGAAGACCTGTTTTTATGTTTACTAAAGGGTTTTACGGCCTATTTTTATTTTCGTGGCAAATCAAAGGGTTTCCACTTTGGTTTTAGGAAGGCATCCATAGCACCTGGGACCTTGTCATTTCGACGGAGGGAGGAACGAGCGACGGGAAATCCCATACTCCGATGCTAGTGTGATTCCTCTTCGTTCCTCATTCGGAATGACAGGCTGATTTTTAAAAGAATGTGAGCCTTGTAGATCAATGTTTCTATATGGTTCGAGAAGTTTATCGATAAGTTTTACGGCCTATTTTTATTTTCGTAGTAAATCGAGGAATTTACACATTGGCAATAGGAAGGCGTCCATAGAGCATTTCACGCTAGTGAAAGCGGCCTGGGCGCTGTGGCAGTGGATTTACGTGCTTTTCTCAATATGGGTCTCAACAAAGTGGCCAGGCTACGGCTGGCTCCTCTAAACCAAGGTATATTCTACCTTAGTTTTTCGGCCCTAATCTTTTTTGGGCGATGCAAAAAAGAAAAGAAGCTGAAATTAAAGCAATGAGTAAATTAATCCATCTGTCATCGGTATGGGAAAGAACCTTCTTAGACAGGAACCATAATTCGAATCTATTTTCAATGTTCTTTCATTTTACTCAAGTGGTTATTATTGTTTTTTTATCGATTTTCGTGAATCTTCGATTTCTTTACTTGTCCAATTAAACCGACGAAGGAGGTTCATGAATGCTTTCTTCTTTCATTTTACTCAAGTGGTTATTATTGTTTTTTTATCGATTTTCGTGAATCTTCGATTTCTTTACTTGTCCAATTAAACCGACGAAGGAGGTTCATGAATGCTTTCTTCTTTCATTTTCTTTACTTGTCTAAAGAAAACGAAACAAAAGAAACGACACTCCTTCATTAGGTGCCCACAAAATAGAAGGAATTTTGTGACCGCCGATAGGGCCTAAATTATTTCCAAGGCTTCAATAATTCTTTACGGCCCTATCGCCTGCACTACAGAAGGAGGCCGATTCCGAAATATACCATCTCAAGTTTCGGACAGTTCGTTGTAAATCAATGTCTTCATTTGGTTTGGGAAGTTTATCGATAAGTTTTTTGGCCTATTTTAGTTTTCGCAGTAAATCGAGGAATTTACACATAGGCAATAGGAAGGCGTCCATAGAGCATTTCACGCTAATGAAAGCGGCCTGGGCGCTGTGGCAGTGGAAATTCCGTAGATTTCAAGAAAAGGAAAATCAGCCTAGATTTTTTTGGATACTTTTTTCATCAATGGAAAAAAGTATTGAAACAAAAAGCCGAATAAATTGATTAATTTCCATGCAATTCTAGTATAATTCATACAAAACTTTTGCGATTGTCCCATTAATAAAACGGCATAACATCTTCGCTTTATCACTTTGGTTTTAGGAAGGCGTCTATAGCACCTGGGACCTTGTCATTTCGACGGAGGGAGGAACGAGCGACGGGAAATCCCATACTCCTAAGCTAGTGTGATTCCTCTTCGTGCCTCATTCGGAATGACAGGCTAACATAAAGAGGGCTTCATTCTTTATTAAAAACTATGGAAGACCTGTTTTTATGTTTACTAAAGGGTTTTACGGCCTATTTTTATTTTCGTGGCAAATCAAAGGGTTTCCACTTTGGTTTTAGGAAGGCATCCATAGCACCTGGGACCTTGTCATTTCGACGGAGGGAGGAACGAGCGACGGGAAATCCCATACTCCTATGCTAGTGTGATTCCTCTTCGTTCTTCAATCGGAATGACAGGTTAATTGTAAAAGGAGAATCATCCTTTGTGTATTAAAGCTACGGATATGATATTCGGGAATCGATCTTACCGGTATTGAAGACCAAAAAGTTCAAGGCATTGAAAGAAAAAATCATGGTGATGGATACCTATATCGCGAAGTAGGGCAATGTATGGTTTTTTGGGGGGTACGGTAAGGATGATAAGCGGGATCATGTGGTATTTTAATTGAATTTTTTCAGTGTTACATCCCAAAAGGAACGTGAATTAGGATACCCTAAAATTAAATATACAATTTGTTACGTTAATCTTTTGAATAGGAGGAATTTCTATGGTACTTTTATAGTACTATTAAACACTATAAAGATGGCATTAACAAAACAAACAAAAGGCTCACAAACTGAGGTAACATTTACGATTGCGGAGCATGAGGCTCCAAGTACGGCCCCCATTCTACTTTTGGGTGACTTTAACGATTGGCAGACCAATGATAGTTCATGCCAAATGGAAAAAGAAGGGGATACTTATGTAAAGCGTATAAAACTAAAGAACGGTAAACGCTATGAGTATCGTTATTTGAGTGAAGACAAAGGATGGTTCAATGACCACGCAGCGGATGCTTATGTACCCTCGCCCTATGAAGGAATAGACAATGGGGTGGTCGATTTAACCACCGTGGGAGAGAAAAAGAAGGTCGTAAAAAAAGCGGTAAAAAAGACGGTCAAGAAAACCGTGAAAAAACCCGTAAAGAAGGCCAAAAAGGATGATCTGAAAAAAATAGAGGGGATAGGTCCGAAGATAGCCTCTATTTTAACGGAAAAAGGTATCGGTACTTTTAAAAAGTTAAGTGCGACCTCGGCTGCAAAGCTTGAAGGAATCTTAAAGGAAGCCGGACCCCGTTATACCATGCATAAACCAGGTTCATGGCCAAAACAGGCTAAATTGGCCGATCAAGGAAAATGGGCGGAATTAAAAAAATTGCAGGATAAATTGGACGGGGGAAAATAATCCCCTGATTTGAAAACAACGAAAAGCCCCAAGACCATTCTTGGGGCTTTTTGTTTGGTTTATGCCATTGATTTGCTACTAAAAAGAAAGTAGGCAGGAAAACATTTCGATACGCTTTACGAACCGTATGGAGGTGTTGACTTCAACGAACTTGTCGAAATTGGGACCGGAATATATTTTAAGGTTGGTCTCCTTCAGTAGTGTGACTGCTAGGGCCGTTAAATACTATTTCAAGATGGGCGGAATATTTTCGATTCCGTACAAAACCATCAATGTTTATGGTGGTTTCTTTTATAAGTGAAAATATGGATGATCAAGGCTATACTAGCCAATAAGAGTAGCGCAATGGCCGCCCAATCGGGAATGGTAAAGACGAATCGTTCAATCAAAAGGGTGGCAGAACAGATACCAAGTCCAACGGATAGGAAAAGTAGATTCTTATTTTCCATGGGTATACAATATATTTTCAGTTTCAAAAGAATTTGGTAATTCGAACCTCTTCGTAGATTTTAAACCGTTTTATGCAATACGCCTAATTTGGGGATTTAGGTATTGCACATCATCTCATTACCTCCCATAAATTTCTGATAATATTCGGAGGTAACCAAATTTGAGGGACTTAATATTCAGTATGAATGATGGGGTCTTAATTGAAGTTGTACACCGTTTTAAATTAAAACCTGTATCCTAACCGTACATGCAGATTGGCAGTTGTTTCGCTTTCGTTTTCTAAATATCCGGCCTGTTTGGCAAAAATATATCTATACCCGATTCCGATACCGACTTCATATGTAAAGTGTTCACCAACGTTTCTTCGTATACCCCAAGTTGGAATTATAGAGATATCACTTATAACACTGATGTTATCGGTATTGGAAATGACAAACCAATCTGGATGGTAACTTGTTTTTAGGGAAACGAAATTTCCGCTGTTCCCGTCAATACGTCTGGACTTTCCCACTCTTTTGTTTAGATTGTAATACCACCGTGGTTCTAGGGTGATTACCGGAGTTAATAGAAACCCGGTTTTATCATAGTAACTACCGCCCCAAATGCCTGTATCGAAACCAAGTTCTGTCCGCAGTGCGACTAGATTGGATAATTTTGTCTCTTGATGTCCCCAAATTCCCAGAAATCCAGTCTGGATTCCGTAAGTAGATTGTTCTACACTTGCGTTTTGGGCCATTGTGGTAAAAGAAAGTCCACAAAGCGTTAGGGTCAGCAAAATTATTTTCATTTGGTTCCTTTTTTTGATATTGAAATCTTGTAGGAATTTTATCAATAATTATACCGCTTTTTAAAATTGTATGGAGGTAATAAAAAAGGATTGTTTATTGAAGGACAATTTAGGGGTATATGATTTGGGCAATAAAAAAGGGGCAGCCGAATATCGACTGCCCCTTTTTGTTTATAAGACCGGATTTTAGACCGATGCCAAGTCTAAGGCCATTTTTACGGATTCAACGATTGGTGTTGTCGGTCTCCCTAAAATTTTGGATAATTCATGGGAATCATCAAATAGGTCATCCTTTGAGGCGCTAACGTCCCAACTGGCCAAACCTAAGGCCAAACCTTCAGGTAGGCCAATGTTCTTAAGGATATGGGCATACTCCTCTTCCGGAATGTTGTTGTAGGGAATGGTTTTTCCACTTTGTTCGGAAATTATCGCCGCCAAGTCGGTCAAGGTATAATAGGTGTCCCCAGCCAGTTCAAAGGTTTTTCCTTTATTGCGTTCATCGGTAATTACAAGGGCTGCGGCCTCTGCATAGTCCGCACGTGGGGCCGATGCTATTTTCCCATCCCCGGCACTACCTAAAAAGGCACCTCCGCCCATTGCTCCGGGAATTGATGCAGTGTAGTTCTCGGAATACCATCCGTTGCGAAGAAGGGTATAATCGACACCCGATTCCTTCAGTGCTTTTTCCGTGGCTAAATGTTCCCCTGCCAAGTTGAGGCTTGAGGTTTCCAAATGTAAGAGACTGGTATAAACGATCCATGTAACCCCGGCTTCCTTTGCTGCGTTTATAACATTGATATGCTGTTCTGCACGTTTACCGATTTCACTGCCTGAAATGAGGAGTAGGCGATCGATCCCTTGTAGGGCCTCGGTAAGGATTTCCGGTTGACTGTAGTCAAATTTACGGACTTCAACCCCTAGGGCCGATGCTTTTTCCGTATTGCGGGCCAATGCTACTATACGATCCGCAGACACCCTATTTTTCAGTTGTTCTACAACAATGCTTCCTAATTGGCCTGTAGCCCCTGTTATTGCAATTTTCATAACTGTAATTTTTTAATGTTTAAATTTTACAGAACAAAAGTACAGTGGAAGGTAGGGGGCGAAAAGGTAAAAAACTGCCGCCCTATGGTAAATTTATAAAGGATGCTGTTTTTGGTAATCGGTGGGTAACGTGTTTACCCTTGCCTTGAAGTATTTGGTGAAATTCGTAGGGTCGTCAAAACCAATTTCATAGGCAATTTCTTTTATGGTGAGCGTGGAATAGACCAATAAGCGTTTGATCTCCAATATCACCCGGTCCTCGATATATTGTTTTGCGGTAGTGTTCGTGTATAACTTTAGGGCCTTGTTTATTTGTTTGGGGGTTACATTCAGCTTTTGGCAAATATCGGCAACCCGTATTTTATAGTTGATGTTTTCTTCCAGTGTTTTTCGAAACCTCATGTATAGGTTGAGCGAATCGTTACACACTATTTCAACCCGTTCCCGTTTGTTGCGTTCTATTTGGATCAGAAAATTTTTAAGCAGATTGCGTTGGTATTCACCGGAGTCAAAAAGCAGCCCCTTTTGTTGTTCGGTAATCATTTCCTGCAAGAGCGTCAGTACTTCCTTGTTTGCGATATGGCTTTGAGGGTTAATGGCGTGGTTGAAAATAGTATAATCGTAAAGGTAATGATAGTCCTGCTCTTCCTTGATCAGGAAATCGGGGGTAAAAAGCACCGCATAACCTTCTAGCTGGGGGTTGTTTGTAAAACGTTGTACTTGTCCCATGGCCACCGGTATAACCGTATTCTCGGCATAGGCAATGGTTTCAAAATCCACTTCGTGGATCCCACGGCCCTTTGTGATAACAATAAGTTGATAAAAATTCAGGCGATGCGGATCATATCCATTCTGATTGGAGAAATCAATGACCTTTTTTAAGGGGATTATCTCCAAGCCTAAATTGGACTGTTTGCTTTCAAATTCATATTCGGAAATTATTTCTTTCTCCATAAATGTTGTGCAAACGGGTTTGTTTTTGAATAGCCGATGTCGAATAACAATTGGCTAAAACCTTCTTTGGTGGCCAAATTTCCTATAAAAAGGGGTAGTAAGCAAACTCGGGCGTGCAAATTGTTGAAATAGCCCGATAATCGATAGTATTGGTAACCTAGAAAGTGGGGGTATTTTCTTTAAGGTCCTACAGTGTATGGGGGTTAATGCGATAGATATTCAACGAGTACCATAAGAAGTAAAAGGACCACTACCGCCATAGCAACGACAAGGTACATTTTCATTACTTTCTTCTTGTCTTTGAAATCATTCGCCAATGGAGTGTCTTTTTGCGCTTCAATTCCGTTTTCGATAATGATCTGGTCAATCTTTTGCATATCGATTTCACTTAGATAATATCGGATTCCATCATCGATGTTGGGTTGATTATCAAAGTCGGATCGCCATAGGATTCCGTTTTGCCGTAATTCGGATTCGAATACGGTTTTGTCCTTCAACAAGACATAAAGTGTGTAATGTTCGTTAAGTGCAGGGTCACTAGTAGTTTTAGATGGGGTTTGTTCCATGGTTCGTAATATCTCAGCAATGATCGTGTAAGCTATTATACGCCTTCTTTTCGGTTTAGTAGTTATTCAGGATTGTTTTTATGTGAAGATGCGCGCTCATTTTTCATGTCCTCAAAGATCCAGACCATGCGATCTAGAAACCACATCTTGGCCATATAGATTAAGATTGTGCCGATAGCTGTTAAATCGATTCTGAGTTTCCAGAGACCAATGATCAATATTACACCCCCAATAGTCTGCAATAGTGTAAGGATGCGAATGGGAAGATAATGGTGCCTGGGAACGGATATTTTTTTTCGTTCGCTCCAATATTTTTCTCCCAATACCGATTTTGAACCCCAATTATCGAAATTCTTGGGTTTTTTAAACAGGGTCGGATTAATTTTTAGCCAAATAATAAGAAGTAGAATAGGGAGTAAACAAAACCAACCGATCCAAATCCTAGACCAAATGGCTAAAATTAAAAAGGGCAAAGTCGCAAACCTTGTCCAAATAGACCAAGGATTGGCATGTTTTGCCCAATTATCTCCTTCTAAATTGAACGTTTTTGCGATTTGTTTTTCTAGGGTCATGCTTTTTTAAAGAAGATAATTAAACCATGATGATCGGCGTATTGATGGATGTCATCACTTTAGGACCTTGTGAAACTATTTTGAAAAAGATTATTTGTTTTTCATTTTCCAATACCCACTTAACAACCCAATGGCAAGAATGCACCAAAATAATCTGTAAACCCAAATATTTACTTCCATCCCGATTATTTTGCTTGTGGGTGCATTACCGATAAAACTATAGATTACGGCTCCCAAAGCTAAAATTCCCATGATCAGGGATAAGTATTTTTTCATTTCGAGTATTTTGGTTGGTGAACATGGTATCTGGATAAACGTTTATCCGATAGCACCAAATGGTTACTATCGACGGATATATCCACTGAAATATTTTTACAAGATAAGAAAGTAAACCAAGAAGGCCGGTTTGACGATGATTTTCTTTATAGCTAGTGCTCTAGCGAATATTGTCTTACGGTTTCGATGCCGGTCATTTCATTTCTAGTTTCCATTATTACCTCCAGCCAAATACCTAAAATGGTAAAGGCTTTGGGAGGAGGTAAAACGGTAGCTCTGGGTTTTTGTTTTTTGTGTTGGGCTATTTGGTTTTGGCAACTACGTCAAGTTTGCCCTTTTTGGTGTTAAGAGGCGTTTTTATCGGTACTGGTTTTGGGTTTGCCATTCCGTTGTTACACCATATGTTAGTTGAGTGTATTACATATCAAAATCTGGGATTGTTTTCCATGGGTGTTTTCGAAGGTCAGTTCCTATCCTCGTTTATGGAATCCATTTCCGATAATTATAAATCCATTTATGGGGCTTCGGCTGCCATGGCTTTATTGATAGCCTGTTGTGTTTATTTTTTATTTCAAAAAAATAGGCGGGAATTGATTCTGTGAATATCCATGGGGTTGTCCATTCCTTTGAACATATAGGTACTTAGGTATCCCAATGTAATACCCCATGTTTTAGCCCTGTTCACTTAGGGCCATTACCGTATCCTGATGCATGTGTAGTCCCATTCCCTTGAAATAGGCAGGATAACGACGGGTTTCCCCATTGTACAACCTTTTTTAAAGGTCGAAATTAAAGAATTCTGACTTTACATATTCAAAATATTCCTGTACCTCCAAAATACATACTTGATTTTAGGAATAATATAATTAACATTCTATTTAACACCATTTTTATGTAAAAAATTCGATATAATTATAAATTTGATGTGAATAATTTAATGAATATTAATATTTGTTGTAAAAAATTGAAAATTAAGACGCAACATATGCTATCAAGCTTTCTGTTCCTCATTTTTATGTTGGGACTGGTTCAGGGGGTTACGATAAAATATGCTTCGGATACCGCCATGGTATTGGAGTTGGATCATCAGGATCATCAAGATGATTCAGAAGCCGATGTTGATGAACTTGATTTTAATAATCTTCCAAATGGGCAAATACTTTTGTTGAAGGATTTCTCAAATGAAAATAGGGGCATTATAGCTACCAATTTAAATTTGAATATTCAAATAATACGAATTTCCCAACCCACTCCACCTCCGGAATATATAGGGTAATAATTCACCTCGCCCTTACCGTAAAACAGAACGTCAAGGTAAGTGGCCATCGCTGCTTTTTTAACTAATACGACCACCCGTTTGCTACTGATCCGGGATGGTCTCGATACCTTATATTCTAAACTTATAAATCCATGAATTTATTTAAACACTGGAAAAAAGACATTCCAGCAAGTCTCGTTGTTTTCTTTGTCGCATTGCCTTTATGCTTAGGTGTAGCCCTGGCCAGTGGGGCACCTCCGTTTGCCGGACTAATCGCCGGTTTGGTAGGAGGGGTCTTGGTGGGCTACCTATCTGGTTCGTCAATAGGGGTGAGTGGACCTGCGGCCGGTTTGGTGGTAATCGTTTTTAACGCCATAACCGAATTGGGAAGCTATGAGCTTTTCCTTACTGCCGTAATTTTAGCTGGAATCATCCAAATTTTACTGGGTATATTCCGTGCGGGTGTCATTGGTTATTATTTCCCTTCAGCAGTCATCAAGGGAATGCTGAGTGCGATAGGAATCATGATTTTTATACAACAGATACCTTTAGCAATAGGGTTTAGTGGTGAAGTGAACACCGATAGGATCAATTTAAGTGGACTTCACGATCAGATAACGCCGGGTGCCATATTGATTACGTTTATTTCGTTGGGTATATTAGTGGTTTGGGATGGTATCCTCGCCAAAAAGAATAAAATATTCAAGCTCATTCCAGCCCCATTGATCGCTGTGGTCTTTGGAATCATTGTCTATGTTACTTTGGGAACATCCGGTTTTTTTGCCCTTCATGAAAGTCAATTGGTCAGTGTACCCGTCCCTAAGGATGTGTCTTCTTTTATGGGGCAGTTTACCCTACCTGATTTTTCCGCTTTAAGCAATAGCGCAGTGTATATTACTGCTTTTACCATCGCAATCGTTGCCAGTCTTGAGACCTTGTTGAGTGTCGAGGCTTCGGACAAGCTAGATCCAATGAAGAGACAGACCCCTACAAATAGGGAATTGATTGCACAGGGGGTCGGGAACACTGTTTCAGGTTTGATTGGTGGTATACCCATAACCCAAGTGGTTGTGCGTAGTTCGGCGAACGTGATGAGTGGGGCAATAACGAAACTTTCAGCTATTTTGCACGGACTCCTGATCTTGTTAAGTGTAATTGTGATACCCACATTGCTCAACCTTATACCTCAAGCTGTTTTGGCCAGCGTTCTTCTTTTGATCGGTTATAAACTGGCCAATCCCAAGTCTTTTGTCCAAATGTATAAATTGGGAAAGACCCAGTTTATTCCCTTTATCGTAACGGTTATTGGTATTGTGACCACTGATCTGTTAAAAGGGATAATGATAGGACTGACCATAGGACTGATCACCGTTCTTTTAAAATCCTACTATAATTCGCACCATTTACTGCTAAAAGAGTACCAAGGGAAAAAAAATCTTTTTCATATCAACTTTGCCGAGGAGGTTACCTTCATCAACAAGGGACGTATCATTAAGGAGTTGGATGCCTTGAAAAAAGGGGCTTATCTAGAATTGGATTTTAGGAAAACCAAGGTGTTGGATTATGATATCCTGGAGTATTTGGATGAATTTTCAATCAAGGCGAAAAACAATAACATCAATATTAAAATGATTGCGGAAAAGGAAACCTTGGACAATCCGGAAAGTTTTAGAAAATATTTTGGGCATCAAGTATTTCAAATGGAGCATTGATATTAAAAAGAAAATAGCATGAAATCAGATTTTTATAAAAGTTTAATCGAAAATAATAAGGAATGGGTTCGGTCCAAATTGGATAGTGATCCGGAATTCTTCAAAAAACTGGAAAAAGGACAGCAGCCACCATTATTATGGATCGGATGTTCCGACAGTCGTGTACCCGCTAATGAGATCATAGGGGGGAAACCGGGGGAGGTTTTTGTACATCGGAACATTGCCAATATGGTGGTGCACTCCGACATGAACATGCTAAGTGTCCTTGACTACGCTGTCAATGTCCTTAGGATCAAACATATCATTGTTTGCGGACACTATGGGTGTGGTGGCGTAAAGGCTGCCTTGGGGGGTAAATCTTATGGTTTGGCGGATAATTGGATCCGTCATATAAGGGATGTTTATAGGCAACACCAAGTTGCGTTGGGGGTAATAAAAAAAGATGCTGATCTTTTTGACCGATTTGTCGAATTCAACACCATGGAACAGGTATATAATTTGGCGAAAACCTCAATCGTACAGAATGCATGGGAAAGAAGTCAAGACCTTTCCCTTCATGGATGGGTTTATGGTGTTGGAACGGGAATTGTCAAAGATCTTAATGTCAATTTTAGCTGTAACTCCCAATTGGAGCAGTTTTATAGGCTTGAGGTTGTTTAAGGGAATATCGGCCAAAAATGGAACCTATCCCCTCTAGCGAAGTCGAGAGGTATTTGGTTTCAATAGATTTTAATAGATCTCCTCTGACCTCGACCGGACATGCATTGGACTTGATTTGAATAGTAGGCCAATAGGGTATATCGAACAACTGGTATTTGAATAAGGAACCTATAGCGGTTTTTGGGTTACCTGGAACCTGTCCCCTCGAGCGCAGTCGAGAGTTCTTTGGTTTCAAATGATTTTAGTGGGTCCTCACTGCGCTTGAACGGACATGCATTGGACTTGATTTGAATAGTAGGCCAATAGGGTATATCGAACAACTGGTATTTGAATAAGGAACCTGTCCCCTCGAGCGCAGTCGAGAGGTCTTTGATGCAAATTGATTTTAGTAGGTCCCCACTGCGCTTAAACGGACATGTATTGGACTTGAGTCGAACAATTGGTATTTGAATAAGGAACCTATAGCGGTTTTTGGGTTACCTGGAACCTGTCCCCTCGAGCGCAGTCGAGAGGTCCTTGGTTCCAATAGATTTTAATAGATCACCTCTGCCCTCGACCGGACATGTATTGGACTTGAATCGAACAATTGGTATTTGAATAAGGAACCTATAACGGTTTTTGGGTTTCCTGGAACCTGTCCCCTCGAGCGCAGTCGAGAGGTCCTTGGTTTCAATAGATTTTAATTGATCTGCTCTGCCCTTGAACGGACAAGGATTGGACTTGCATCGAACAATTGGTATTTGAATAAGGAACCTATAGCGGTTTTTGGGTTACCTGGAACCTGTCCCCTCGAGCGCAGTCGAGAGGTCCTTGGTTCCAATAGATTTTAATTGATCTGCTCTGCCC
>NZ_JABTCF010000004.1 GCF_014596745.1 Maribacter aquimaris | reverse complement strand
TGTCTGTCCTTTATAGAAGGTGTCGAAGGCTTCGGAGTATAATATGTATGTGAAGTACTTCATAAACGAAAAAAGCCTCCCTTTTTACGGGGAAGCTTAAGTGCCCACGACTGGAGTCGAACCAGCACGTCCTTGCGAACACTACCCCCTCAAGGTAGCGTGTCTACCAATTCCACCACGTGGGCATAAAATTGGTCTGCAAATATAGGAAGGCGCATTAGAAGATAAAACTTATTGGCATATTTATTTTATAAGGGGCAAAGACTCATGATTCTATGTTGTATACGTCCTCTAAGACCAATATAGAGTCATGTGTCATAGGAACGTGTAAATCATACCGTATATCCAGTGGGGTTCCGATTGGGCAATGATAGTATATTCGCCAGGCGTCACCTTCCTTTACACCGATACAACCATTGGAATATGCTTTTCCCAAAGTGTTTGGATTTGTGGTCGGGTGTATCAATTGGCCATTCCTTATTCCGTTGATTTCTGTTTCTATCCACGGTATCTGTGGCATTAAGGTCATGTTCTTATCATCCCTTTGTGTATAATAAAATTGTTTACCCGTAACGGGGTTGTAAAAGTCAGGATTTCTTCGAAAGCCTATGATATATCCTTTTCCTGTTTGTGTCCTTAAATCGGTCATTCTATCCCCCATTTTCAAATACTTTCTTTTGTTTTGTCCGATCCTGATTGGGAAAGAATACATTAAAACGGAATCGGTGAGGATTCTTAGTTTATATTCGGGCAAATTGATGTCGATCTTTGTTTTTTTGAAAGCCCCAAGAATCGACTGTGCTTCCAATGAATCTGGTATCAAAAGAGTGTTGTTTGGCCGCAAAACAATCATTTGGTGTTGGTCGTAAACAAAGGAATCCCTTTGGATCATAGTATAGTAATCCGTATGGGCCAAGGTATCTATGATCCACGAATTGGCATTGATCAAAAGATGTTCGGTTAGCCGATAATTGGTTATACTGTCATAGGCGGTTATCAATGAGTCGATAAAATTAAAATACCCGGCAATGTGGATCGTATCCTTGATAATTATGGGACCAATAGTTTCCGGTTTTTTGAAGAGGGCTTCACCCACGATTTTATTTGGGGGTATAGGCATTGTTCTGACCTCTATTAACTTGGCTATAGCAATACTGACCAAGAGTAGTAAGAGCAGTGATAGGGTATAGGCTAATCTTTTTGACATTTGGTCGGTTGTGTTTAGCTTAAGGTCTAAGGTTTTTGTTTAAATGATGCGAATCATTGATTACATAGTATCCCATTGCAGTTAATTCTTTTCTGACCATCTCCAATACAGGGTGGTCTAAATACTCAAAGGAAACCAATGCATTTGCTTGATCGACTTCCACATTCCAGATATGTTTGAGCGATAGAAGTCGCCCTTTAATTTCCTTGGGATTGAGTTCATGGGTGGTATGTTGTATTTCATATGTTGTTTTCATGGTATTGATTTTCTTATATCTAATTTATTCCAAGTTTATATTCCGTGAAATGAGCTAAGTCATAAGAGGTTTGAATGAATGGGACATTATCTACGGTATGACCGAGGTCATTTAATAAAAACTGTAATCGGACTACATTTGGCAATGTACTTTTGAATATGAAGAGGAATGGCCTATGTATTACAATCACAAAAGAAGATTAGACAGTTCTTCATAGAAATAGGGGAGTTGTCTTATTTTGGCATGCGGTATTTTAAAGAAGCGTTGAAGCCTCCTTGGGAATTTAGGGAGCTCTTACGGCAATGTTACCACATGGGGAATAGATCCTTGGTTCTTGTAGGGGTAACTGGGTTCATTATTGGTTTGGTGTTGACATTGCAAACGAGACCAACATTGCAGGAATTCGGTGCTGTTTCATGGATGCCCAATATGGTAGGTATATCGATTGTGCGTGAGATTGGTCCCGTAATCACAGCACTTATTTGCGCTGGCCGTATTGCCTCTGGTATAGGGGCGGAATTAGGGTCCATGCGGGTGACTGAACAGATTGATGCCATGGAGGTATCAGGGACCAACCCGTTTAAATACTTAGTGGTTACCCGAATAACCGCCACAATGCTAATGCTCCCTTTATTGGTGATTTTTGGGGATATGATAGCCTTATTTGGTTCGGCTTTGGTAGAAAACCTTAAAGGCGATGTCTCTTTTCAACTGTACTTCAATACTGTTTTTGACGCCTTGGAATTCGGTGATTTGATACCGGCCACCATAAAATCGTTTTTCTTTGGATTTACCATTGGTCTGGTGGGTTGTTATAAGGGATACTATAGCAAGAAAGGTACGGCAGGGGTTGGGATTGCCGCAAACACAGCGGTCGTCACAGCATCATTACTCCTTTTTGTGGTGGATTTTATAGCTGTTTTTGTTTCGGGGATATTTTTTGAATTGTAAATGGAAAAACAGGATTACATATCGGAACAAATCGATTCGCTGGATCAAAGGGAGCCAGTGATCGAGATACGTGACTTGCATAAAAGTTTTGGGGATAACCATGTCTTGAACGGTTTTTCAATGACCCTCTACAAGGGTGAGAATCTTGTGGTCATGGGGAAATCGGGATCGGGTAAATCCGTAATGGTCAAATGCTTGGTAGGGTTGATACAACCCGACAGTGGTTTTCTTTCGGTTATGGGGAAGGAAATCAAAACATTGGATCGTAAAACGTTGGATGCCTTAAGGTCCGATATCGGATTTTTGTTTCAGGGTAGTGCACTTTATGATTCCATGACTGTTCGGGAGAACCTGGAATTTCCGATGCGGAGGCATAAGGAAAAGTTGGGTAATATACGGGACACCACACCGATGGTGCTCGAAGCCTTGGAAAATGTAGGTCTGGCACATACGGTTGACCTAATGCCCTCAGAGCTTTCAGGAGGAATGAAAAGAAGGGTGGCCTTGGCCAGGACACTGATTTTAAAACCTAAGATTATACTCTATGATGAGCCTACCAGTGGTTTAGATCCGATTACGTCCAAGGAGATTATTCAACTAATGGGGAGGGTCCAGAAAAAGTATGGTACGTCTTCATTGATCATTACCCACGATGTGGATTGTGCCCGGGTCATATCTGAACGAATGGTGCTTTTGGTCGAAGGAAAGAATTATGTCGAGGGTTCTTACACGGAGCTGTCAAAATCGACAGACCCAAGGGTCGAGGCGTTTTTTAAAAAATAAGGTTATGGAAAAAACAACTAAAGAGAATTTGAAGCTTGGGATTTTCGTGGTAGTAGGGATGACTTTATTGGTCATTGCCACTTATTTGATTGGGAATCGACAAAATATGTTCGGGGAAACCATAACCATTAGTGCAGTATTCAAAAATGCGAACGGACTGCAAAAAGGGAACAATGTACGTTTTTCGGGCATTCATGTAGGTACGGTGAAAAATTTGGAAATGGCGAATGATACGACCATAGCGGTTTATATGGTTATCGATAAAAAGATCCAGCAGCACATTAAAAAGGATGCGGTTGCCGCCATTGGTTCCGATGGTTTAGTGGGGAGTATGATACTTAATATCTTACCGGGTAGGGGCGCGGCAGCCCCTATCGAGGAGGGGGATGAATTACAATCCTATAGTCGAATCGCAACGCAGGATATGTTAAGCACTTTGAATACCACAAATGAAAATGCTGCGATTTTAACTTCCGATTTATTAAAGGTGACCCAAGCATTGATCAAAGGAAAAGGAACCATGGGGCGATTATTGAACGATACGATTATGGCCGATGATTTAATGAAGACCATTGACGCGTTAAAAGATGCCAGTGTCAATGGCAATGAAACGATTCAAAAATTGAATAACATGCTAGACAAGATCGATTTGGATAAAAGTGTTGCAGGTGCCCTTTTAAGCGATTC
This sequence comes from Maribacter aquimaris, assembly GCF_014596745.1. GTDB lineage: Bacteria > Bacteroidota > Bacteroidia > Flavobacteriales > Flavobacteriaceae > Maribacter_A > Maribacter_A aquimaris. The sequence goes on along the minus strand of NZ_JABTCF010000004.1, from coordinate 322,386 downwards.
GTTAAATGGATCGAAAATGCAGAATGTGCTTACCAATCTGGAACAGTCGAGTAATGATATTACCCAAATGACGAATAACCTGAACCTTGTTATTAAGGATGCGAGCAAAGGAAAAGGAGCTATAAGGTATCTGGCCAGCGATACGGTTTTTGTGAATAGGTTGGATACTACCATGAGGAATATTGAGGAAGGGTCCATGAAATTCAATGAAAATATGGAGGCATTGAAACACAATTTCCTTACCCGACGGTATTTTAAGAAATTAGAGAAAAAACAACAGAAGGAGATGCAAAAAGAGTAAGGCCTGAAAGAATTGGGTATAACCTAAAAAAGATAAAATGGAATACTATTTTAATAAGATACTGGCGAAATCCTCATTTGAGGATGTCATCACAAAAACAATTGAAGCCTTAAAGAAAGAAGGTTTTGGTGTACTGACAGAAATAGACATCAAAGCTACTTTGCGAAAAAAATTGGATGTTGACTTTCCAAACTATAGGATATTGGGGGCCTGCAATCCTTCTTTTGCCTATAAAGCCCTGCAGGCAGAAAACAAAATCGGCACCATGTTACCCTGTAATGTCATTGTACGGGAAATGGAAAACGGAGACATAGAGGTAGCTGCTGTTGACCCCATGGCATCGATGATAGGTATAGAGAATATCGATTTGGCAACAATCGCGGAGGAGGTAGGGGATAAGTTAAAGAGAGTCGTTGATAGTTTGTAAGGGTTAACGATACCTGCTACATACCATGCACTGTGTTTTGGAATGGTTTAGACCTGATCAAGATCATTACACAATTTCGCGATGTCCTGTATTTTAAATGAAATCAATATAATTACGATTGAATCGGGCGATGCCCATTATAACCAATGTATTTTATACCAAAAGGAATTAGGTAGTTAATAGGTTGTACTGAAATACATTAAAAAAGGGTTACATTTTTTATTAACTTAAAAACAACAATCATGAATCCACTTTATCTGTTCTTCATCGTTATCATTCTTATTTTATTGGCAGGGATCCGTATCGTTTACGAATACAAGAGAGCCTTGAAATTCCGTTTCGGGAGGTATGTAAAAACCCTACAACCTGGTTTTCGATGGATTATTCCACTTGTTGAGACCATACAGGTTGTCGATATACGGGTCATTACCATTAACATCGTATCCCAGGAAGTAATGACAGAGGACAACGTGCCCTGTAGTATTGATGGGGTGGTGTTTTTTAAAATAAGTAATCCAGAAAAAGCCGTTCTCGAAGTCGAGGATTATCATTTTGCCATTACCCAACTTTCCCAAGCGGCACTAAGGGATGTTTGTGGAAAGGTTGAATTGGATACCATCCTCTCGAAACGGGAAGAAATGGGTAAGAACATCAAATCCATCGTTGAGACAGAGACCCATCATTGGGGCATTGAGATTATTGATGTTAAGATCAAGGATATCCAATTGCCTGAAAATATGCGAAGAATGATGGCCAATCAGGCTGAAGCGGAACGCTCCAGAAGGGCAAGGATCATCTTGGCAGAAGCTGAGGAACAGGCTGCAGGTAAACTTTTGGAAGCTGGACTTCAAATCGATAAATCCCCCTCGGCCATAAAGTTGCGATTGTATCAAACCTTATCGAATATAGCGGCTGAGAAAAATTCCACCATTCTCTTTCCTTTCCCTGAAGAGGTTTTGCCCCGAGGAAAGAAATAGTACATCACCTAAGGTTGTAATGGCTATTGATGGACTTTCCATCAATAGCCCCATTATTGATTTAAATGGATGGTTGCCAATGTGGCCATGGGAGGCGATAAGGACTTGGGGTCAGCAATCCTCTTTATTGGTTTATCGGAATCCTTAACGGGGATTCCATTTTGAAGCCCAAATTATTTGGGAATAAGGGTAATTGGTGCGTTTTGGAAGTTGAGTGCGGAAGTCCCGATATAGTTTTATCAGGTAATGTAGGGTTTGCATGCGATAAAAACTAAAGGGATTTTGCCTTTACAGGAATAAAGAAGCAGTTATGTTATTATCTGTAACATAACTGCTTTCCTATGGGTGGACTCATTATTTCAATCATGGGATGGCCTATCGACTAGATGCTAATATCCAATTTTTTGGTTTCCCACTTGTTGTCTTCTGTCTTATAAATAAGAAGGTCATCACCAATCAATCTAGAATGTAATTCAGGTGTCTCATACCTTCTTTTTGCCGTTAGGATATGTTCCCGTTCATGAATGGGCCAAATGATTTCCCCGTTGGTGTTCACCACCACTTCCGTAAAAATATAATCGATAACACTTATATTTATTTCATTTTGACCTTGGAACGCTTCCCGTACATAGATGCCAATGGCATTTTTGTGATCGAATTCCGTAATATTCAAATACTCGGGTTGAATGACTATTTCACCTGAGGTGTCAATAAACCCATAGAAGGGAATATCGTTCACCTTTAACTTTTGGATCATGCATCTTCCGTTTTTGAATTGTGGATAACGGATTCCCAGAACACCTGATTTATTCGTGTCGGCATTTTGGTTCCACACCAGGTCATCCCTAAAATCAATGACCAATCGGGTGTTTTCATTTATAAAGCCCCATTGGTTGCCTATCCGGACTGCGGCCAATCCCTCGCTAAAGGGTGCAATCTCATCATAGGAGACATTTTCGGACTGTGCGATTGTTGCAAAAGGTAAGGCCATGAGCAACATTAAGCATACGATTCTATTTTTCATTACTTTATGTTTTTGATTTTTAGAACATGATATTGGAATAGATCATCGTTTTTAAATCTTTCGGTAAACCATCCCTGATATCTTCCATTTCCCCTAGGGAGATATATTTACGCAATAGGATAAAAGTGGTGTCGATATACTGTTCGGCCACATCATCGCTATATTCAAAATCGTTGACAGCTGAAACACCATCATGTTTTCTGACCAAATCAATAAAATCGGGCATTTTTTTTATTTTGGGCCGTTCCTTTTTAATGGTCCATCCGTTTACATAAATGGCTTTTAAGAACATAGGAAATTGGGAAATGAGTTGAAGGGATTCTTCGGTGGGTATGATATCCCGTAAGGCATGTAGGATGGAGGACAGTATCCTCCCTGCTTTATCCCGGTCTTCACCAAGGTTCATTTCCTTGGCGTAGTCTTTCAGAAAAGTGTTTCCCTCTGCTGCGTATTGATTGAAATTTAGTGCCATGGTGTTGTCTTTTAAGTTTCCTTAAAGTTGGCAACTAATGGGTAAATGGCAAATGACCTAGGTCATTGTTAGGCAGATATATAGACTGCGTTTGGAGGTACGGGACTACCGGGGTGATTATGTGATATTCAGGGCTATCTCTATCATTTCGCTAAAAGAGGATTCCCTTTCGATCGAGGTAGATTGCTCTCCCGTGACCAAAGAGTCCGATATGGTGAGAATGGCCAAGGCCCTGACATTATGCTTGGCGGCAATGGTATAAAGTCCGGCAGCCTCCATTTCAACACAGAGTACACCATATTTGGCCCAAAGCTTATAGGCTTCTTTATCATCTTCATAGAACTCATCGGCAGAAAGTACATTCCCGGCCTTAATTGGGATTCCTTTTTGTTGGGCATATAATGAAGCCTTCATAAGAAGGTCAAAATTGGCAGTAGGGGAATAATCGGCATTCACAAATCGCGAATTGTTGATGCCTGAAGTGGTCGAAGCAGCCATTGCCAAAACAATATCACGGATTTTAATATCCTTTTGGTATGAACCTGCCGATCCAACGCGTATAATATTTTTGGCCCCGTGGTCATTGATCAATTCATGGTAATAGATCATTGCTGAAGGTATTCCCATGCCACTGCCTTGCACAGATATTCTCTTGCCTTTGTATGTCCCCGTGTAGCCTAGCATACCACGGACTTCATTGTAGCAGAACGCATCCTCTAAAAATGTTTCGGCGATCCATTTGGCGCGTAAGGGGTCGCCAGGTAGTAATACCGTTTCTGCAATGTCACCTTTTTTTGCTTCTATATGTACGCTCATGTTTTTTTATTTTGTTGATGCAATTTCAATGCCTGAGGAAGTACCTATCCTGGAAACCCCGAGCGAAATGTATTTTAAGGCGGTAGCCCTATCCCTAACACCTCCGGAAGCTTTTATCTTGGCTTTGTCGCCAACTACTTCCTTCATTAATTTGACGTCTTCAAGGGTGGCACCACCTGTACCAAATCCCGTGGAAGTCTTGACGAAATCGGCACCGGCATCTACGGCCAATTCACATGCTTTTTTCTTCTCGTCTTGGGTCAAATAGCAAGTTTCTATTATGACCTTAAGTACCTTTTGACCTATGGCGTTTTTAATTTTGGCTATTTCTTGTTCCACTAATTCCGTCTTACCCGATTTTAACCAACCAATATTGATTACCATGTCAATTTCATCGGCTCCGTTGGCGACGCTGTCCTTGGCTTCAAAAACTTTGGCTTCCGTACTCATGGCCCCTAATGGAAAGCCTATGACGACAGCAAGGTTTACCCCGCTGTTTTTCAATTGTTCTTTTGCGAATTTCGTATAGCAGCCATTCACGCATACCGCTTTGAATTTATGGGCTATTGCCTCTTGGCATAGCTTTTCAATATCAGCAGGCTGGGCTGTTGGTTTTAAGATCGTATGGTCTATGTAATCTTGGATTTGCATATGGTTGTTTTGTTTAAATAGGTGTCGATTCCAACGACAGAATATCTTCCAAAGATACAATACGTCCTATAAATTTTTTATGATATTGGTCATTAAAGCAAATTAGGGTAAGGGCTGATCTATATCATGGCCAAATTTTGATTTAGACCCTACTTTTAATGGAACTAAAGACGCTTTTAATGAAAACAATACTCATTCCCACCGATTTTTCAGACAATGCGTGGAACACCATTTCCTTTGCCATGCAGTTCTTAAAGGAGGAGCGCTGTGCTTTCTATTTTTTACATACATATACACCAGCGTTTTATCGTATGGATTATATTTTGGGCGGACCAGAATTCAGTGCTATTCCCGATAAGGGCGTCGATGCCTCCTTGGCCGGTTTGGAAAAAACATTGGAAGCCGTTAAAACCAAATTCAATAATTCCAAGCACATCTATAAAACCATATCAGCCTTTAATGTACTGACCGATGAGATCAACGAATTAAATGCGAAAAAGGGAATCGATCTGATTATAATGGGTACTCAGGGGGCTTCAGGCATCAAAGAGATTTTCTTGGGGACCAATACCGTTCATGTCATTAGAAAATCCTCGGTTCCAATTCTTGTCATTCCTTCCGGTTATACCTATAAGCATATCGAACGTGTACTTTTTACCACGGATTATCTTATTGAATATAATAGGAACCAACTCTACATCGCCATTGAGATTGCCAAGATCTACCATGCCGAAATAACCGTCTTGCATATAAAGGAGGAGTACGACATGTCGAAAGAACAATTGGAGAACAAGTCATTTCTAGGGCTCTACCTTGCGCAGATACCCCATTCCTTCGAAGAAGTAAAGGGAACCCAAATGCCAAATGCCATTATGGAATACTTAGAAAAGAAAAACTATGAACTTTTGGTTATGATGGGTAAAAAATACTCGTTTTTTGAGCGAATGATGAAAAGACAGCATATCGATCAAGTTGGTTTTCACGTGCAGATACCATTTTTGGTTATTCCCGATACCCATAATTAATACAGTAAAATAAATGTCACAAATGAAAAACATTCTATTGCCTACCGATTTTTCAGACAATGCATGGAATGCCATATTCACGGCACTCAAAATGTTTGAAACCAGTGAATGTAATTTTGTTTTGTTGAATTCCTATGAGCCCAAAATATCGAATCTACTGGGTAACAAAAGTAAGGAGCGATTGGGTGTTATTTACGATTCCCTGTATAAAAACTCAAAGATGCAATTAGAGAAAACCCTTCACTATTTGCAAAAGAACCATGCTAGGGACAATCATGACTTTGAGATTGAATCCATTTCCAACAATATGGAAAATGCGGTTAAACAAATGGTTGCCGAAAAGGATATTGACCTGATCATTATGGGTACAAAAGGGGCCACCGGGGCCAAAGAGGTCTTTATGGGCAGTAATACGGTCCGTGTCATAAAGAAGGTCCGTAACTGCCCCATTCTGGCAGTCCCAGGGGAATATGATTTCAAGGCACTTAAGAAAGTGGTCTTTCCCACCGATTTTTCACATAATTATGGCAAAACAGAATTGCGACAGCTTTTGGATTTGGTTGGGCATTGGAAGGCTGAAATAATGATTCTCGAAGTGGGGCAGGAACAAAAACCAACTGAAAGTCAAAAGCAGCAAATGAAGACATTGTCGAGGTGTCTGAAAAGCGTATATCACAGTTACCATACGATTGAAATGAAGAACAACGTGGCAGAGGCAACTACCAAGTTCGCCGAGGATAATTGTGCCGATTTGATAGCCTTAATCCATTATCCTCACACTTTTATGGAAAAATTGACGCGGGAACCTGTGATTAGAAAAATGGGCTTTCATTCCAAAATACCGCTATTGGTCCTACCCGATATTTAACAATCGGCAGTTTAAGGTATTTTCTTTCATTACATAGTAAAGATGGATATATTTTTTTAATAAAATGAATGGTATTGGGTCAATATTCTTCACTTTACATAATACTTTTTATAAATTTCATTAGTGCCTAAAGAAACCATAAATTTGTAGGAATAAATTTTTCTTATTGCTAATGAGCAAAGCCATTTATATTACCACTACAGAGCCAAATAGTGGTAAATCAATTGTTTCCCTCGGATTAATGCAAATGCTACTGGGGAAAGCGGCAAAAGTGGGTTACTTCAGACCCATAATCGATGATTATCCCGATGGGGGCACAGACAATCATATCACCACAGTAATCTCTTATTTCAATATTGATATGCAGTATGAGGAGGCTTACGCTTTAACGCGGAGCCAAGTAAATCATATGAATAATCAGAACAAGGAAGATGAGGTCTTGGATACGATTATTGAAAAGTATAAGGCCATGGAAGGACGCTTTGATTTTGTCCTTGTCGAGGGTACTGATTTTTCAAGCGAGGGGTCCATTATCGAATGGGATATAAACGTTCTGATGGCCAAAAACCTTGGAATTCCGACCATTATCTTAGGTAGTGGTGTAGGTAAGACCTTGGATGAATTGGTCAATAACATTTACATGGCCTATGATTCCTTCAAGGATAAAGGGGTCGAAGTGTTAATGGTAGTGGCCAATAAGGTGAAGCCAGAGAATATTGAAATTGTGCAAAAAGGTCTTAAGGCCCAATTACCCAAGGATATTTTGATAGGGGTAATTCCATTGAATCCGATTCTGGGCAATCCGACTATGATGGAAATTGTTGAGGTCTTGGATGGTAAGGTTCTTTTTGGAAAAGAATATTTGAATAACCAGGCCGGTCATTTCGGGGTAGGGGCCATGCAGCTCCGCAATTACCTGACCCATCTTAAAAAAGATGGTCTTGTCATTACCCCCGGAGATCGAGCAGATATAATATTAGGGGCGCTGCAAGCGAACTTATCGGTGAATTATCCGAATGTTTCAGGAATAATCTTAACAGGAAACCTGTTGCCTGAAGATTCCATAATCAAATTGATAGAGGGACTTTCAGATATCGTACCCATAGTTTCGGTTGATGATGGCACATTCTCCATTACGAACAAAATAGGGGCCATACGGCCGCGCATTTATGCCGAGAACATTCAGAAGATAACAGCATCCATACATGATTTTGCCATGCATGTACCCGAGGATGAACTAACCGAAAGGTTGATTACATTTGAACCAAAAGGGATTACACCCCGAATGTTCCAATACAACTTATTGAATAGGGCAAAATCGGATATAAAACATATTGTTCTGGCCGAGGGGCTCGATGAACGGATTTTGATGGCCACTAAATTGCTAGTGGATTCCAATGCCGTAAAGATTACCCTTCTTGGTGATCCCAAAACGATTAAGGAAAAGGTCTTTCAAATGGATCTTGATCTGGATTTGGACCAAGTCAATATTGAGAACCCGACAGAATCGGCTCATTTTGATGACTATGCCAATGAATTGTATGAGTTGCGGAAACATAAGAATGTGAATCAGGCCATGGCCAAGGATTTGATGGAGGATGTTTCTTACTTTGCAACCATGATGGTTCATATGGGGCATGCCGATGGTATGGTATCAGGAGCGGTACATACGACCAAACAAACCATCCTTCCTTCATTGCTCTTTATTAAGACACGACCCAATGTGTCAGTGGTTTCCTCAGTGTTCTTTATGTGTTTGGAAGATCGTGTTATGGTTTATGGGGATTGTGCCATCAATCCTAATCCGACCGCGGAACAATTGGCAGAGATTGCTATTTCCTCTTCGGAAACCAGTAAATTTTTTGGTATTGAACCTAAAATAGCTATGCTTTCATACTCCTCTGGTGATTCAGGGGTAGGAGAGGATGTCGACCGCGTGCGTAAGGCGACCCAATTGGTAAAGGAAAGATGTCCTGATTTAAAAATTGAGGGCCCCATACAATATGATGCTGCGGTTGATGCCAAGGTCGGTAAGGTAAAACTGCCCGACTCACAGGTAGCAGGCGAGGCCACTGTATTCATTTTTCCGGATTTAAATACCGGTAACAACACCTATAAGGCCGTACAAAGGGAAACGGGGGCATTGGCTATCGGGCCTGTTTTGCAAGGCCTCAACAAACCCGTGAACGATTTAAGTAGGGGTTGTACGGTAGATGATATCTTCAATACGGTAATTATCACGGCTATACAAGCCCAAGCATCAACAAGTAAATAATACGAATGAAAGTTTTAATATTGAATTCGGGAAGTTCTTCAATTAAGTTTCAATTGATAGAAATGCCCCAAGAAGAAGTTATCTGTTCCGGACTTGTAGAACGAATCGGTTTTAAGGATGCAATCCTTACCTATAAGACCAATGCTAATGAGTATAAGGAAACCTTGGAAATAGAAAACCACCAAAAGGGTTTGGAAATGGTTTCTGCCAATATCATGGATCCTGAAAAGGGGGTAGTTAAAGATGCCAGTGAGATCGAGGCCGTTGGGCATAGGGTGGTCCATGGCGGGGATGCGTTTTCCGCGACAACCTTGATTACGGATGAGGTAAAGGATAAACTAAGGGAATTCACGAATTTGGCCCCTTTGCACAATCCCCATAATCTTAAAGGAATTGAAATAGCGGAAAAAATATTCGCCAGTGCCAAACAGATTGCGGTTTTTGATACGGCCTTTTTTCAGACGATGCCGGTCAAGGCCCGTAAGTATGCAATCCCAAATAAGTTTTATTCAGAACACGGCATTAAACTATATGGCTTTCATGGTACCAGCCATAAATATGTAACGGAAAAAGCCCGGGATTATCTAGAAAATACATCCAACACGAATATCATTACGGTCCATTTGGGCAATGGTTGCAGTATAACCGCGGTAAAGAACGGTAAGAGTATAGACCATAGTCTTGGTTTTGCCCCCAGTAATGGACTGATCATGGGTTCCCGAAGTGGGGATATCGATCACTCCCTGATTTTCTATTTGGTTAATGATCTTGGCTATGAATTGGATCAGGTCAATAAGATGCTCACCAATGAAAGTGGAATGTTGGGCCTAACCGGATATAGCGATTTAAGGGATATCGAGGCTGAAGCCGAAAAAGGGAATGCCGATTGTAAGCTGGCACTTGATATGAATGTCTATCGAATCAAAAAATATATTGGTGCTTATGTGGCTGCCTTAAATGGTTTGGATGCCATTGTTTTTACAGCCGGTATTGGTGAAAATTCAAGCTATATAAGACAGGAGGTCTGTACGGATATGGATTATTTTGGATTGGAACTGGATAAAACCAAAAACGATACAAGGTCCAAAGGTATAAGGGAAATTAACAAGACCTCGTCTAAGGTCAAGATTTTGGTCATCCCTACCAATGAAGAACTTGAGATAGCCAAACAGAGCTATCAATTGCTTCATTGATATAAGGTTTCGAAAACATCTTTTTCCAAACACCTCTAAACTACCCCCAAATGGAGTCATTTACTTCGTTTGGGGGTGTTTTTATTGCTTCTTCCACGATTGGCATTATGTTCCTCATGATATCGTTGAATATTCCCGTCCTGGTAATTCTTAATCCGTTCATACCTATGGCGACTTAAATCGATATTGCGATAACGCTGGGGAAGTACCTTACGCCTTACCCAAGTCCCTCCATCCAAATACAGATAAGTATGGGCCGAAAGATCATAATAAATACTGAATTCGGGAAAATAAACATAACGAACAACCTCTAAACGGTTTGGATAAAACCAAGAGGGAGGATGGTAATTTGGCCTGGACGAAATCACGATTGGGGCACAACCGAACATAAATAACAATCCTAAAAAAACGACTGGTTTTTTCATGATGATTTTCTTTTCTACCTTAAAATAAATCCATGTGGCATAAAGATGTAATGATCTTCGTCATTTAAATGTGAATTCCCTTGAACAGCGAACTAAAGAAGCTTGGTAGAATGATTTAAATCATTCCGATTTGATTAATGGGGTACTACATTTGTTATCGTAATTTAATATTCACCTTAAATATTTCAATCATGACAAACGATAGTGGAAATGTTTTGCTGGCCTTATTGACAGGAGCAGCAATAGGAGCGGGGTTCGGAATACTTTATGCACCGGACAAAGGCACAAAAACCCGAAAAAAAATCAAGGAAAAAGCTATGGAAACCAAGCACGAGATTTCTGAACGTGTTTCGCAAGCCAAGGAAGAACTTACAAAGACCGCCAATGATAAAAAGGTCGAGTTCGAACAAAAGTTGGAGGATACCATTTCCAATATGAGTTACAAGGCCGATGACATCATTGTTTCCCTGGAACGCAAGTTGGAAGAATTAAAAGAGAAAAACGCACAACTTCACAAATAGGCACAATGGCATTTGATGAACTAAAGAAGGATTTAAAGGAGGCTGATGACGATATTAGGTCCTATCTGGAGAATAGCGAAGCGTATTATAAACTAAGGATATTCAAGGCATTGATGCGGGCAGTAACCTCATTTACCCATGTTATTGTGGTTGGGGCTATTGCCTTTTTGGCTATATTTCTATTATCGTTGGCTTTAGCCTACAGTATCGGGAATGCTTTGGAAAGCACCTATATTGGCTTGGCAATAGTCGGAGGGTTCTATGTTATTGTAGCCATACTTTGTTATGTATTCCGAAAAAGGTTCGATCGCCCATTGTTCCGTAAATTTTCCAAATATTATTTTGAATAGGTATGTAATGGACCATTGTTGTTCTTGACGCCCGCTATGGATGTTTATGGCGAATTATATCTGACAGGAAATAAAACATAATTCAAACAGATGAAACAGTATAATTCCTTTACTGAAATTGATAAGCAATTGAAAATACTACACCTTCAAAGAGAGATAGATTTGGAGGGTTTTAAATTGAATGTGAATCGTTTTAAATCCGATTTATATCCCAGTCAGCTGTTGGGCGGATTAAAAGGCATGGTGCAAAAAACCTTGATTTCCTATGTGTTGCAGCGATTCCTCGCTTATAGGAAAGCAAAGCAAATAGAACAATAAGCAAAATGCCAAAATAGGACTCCAATTATCACCTGAATTATTTAGCCTTGCCAAATATTGACATTGTATGAATACAGCCGTATATTTAGTGCCTTGGCTAAATAATGATATATGAATATTGGTTTGGCGCTCTCAGGTGGTGGTTTTCGGGGAATAGCCCATATTGGGGTTATAAAGGCACTTGAAGAGCACAACATTTTTCCGGATTATATTGCAGGCACCAGTGCCGGTGCCATTGTTGGGGCCCTGTATGCCAATGGTAACACATGGGAAGAGATACTTGACTTTTTTAAATTGACCGAGGTTTTCAGTATTAACAAATTCGCCCTCCGTAAGCCTGGGTTCATTGATACGGAGAAAATGTATGATAGTTTCAAGAATATTTTGGGGATTGATGATTTTAGTGTCCTAAAGAAGCAATTGTATATAACAGCGACCAATTTGGTCGACGGTACCTTGCAGGTATTTCACGAAGGGGAGTTGATAAAACCCATTTTGGCCTCGGCGGCTTTTCCAGCGATTTTCACTCCAATAAAAATCGGGGAGGCCCATTATATTGATGGGGGAACCCTAAATAACTTTCCGGTTGATTTAATTTCGGGTCAATGTGATAAGATGATAGGGGTATATGTCAATCCGTTTGAAAAAAAGGATATGAAGGATTTAAAGCATTCATTCAGTGTTTTGGAACGCGCCTATAGAATCAGGTCGGCTTATGATTCCTTATCAAAGTTCAAGGATTGTGATATGGTTATATGCCCGAATGAACTGAAGAAGGTCGGGACATTTACAGCTAAGGATATGGATGCCATATTCAATTTGGGCTATGAGGCCGCCAAAGCAAAATTGACCAACGAGAATGTTGCGTCGATACTTCAGAGTACGGATTCTTCGGGGGGAAGGGAAAAATAAAAACCCCCAACCCCAACCGCTACAGAACATGGACGTATATATGGGTCAGGAAAGGGGGCGTAATAGGTATCGGAGAACTATCCTATTTCAACAACCTTAGGTTTCTGCTTTTTTTACTACTTCCTTTTTCTGAAGTTTAAAACGAAGAATGCCATCATGGTACCTCGCTTTTATTTCTTCCTCTTTTATGTTTTCAGGTAATTGTAAGGTTCTTTCGAAAGCATTGTAACTAAACTCCCTGCGGGCATAGTTTTCTTCTTCTTCTTCTTCTTCTGATGTTTTTTTGGCGGAAATATTCAAACATTCATCATCTATGGTAACCTTAAAATCCTTTTTGGCAAATCCAGGAGCAGCCAGTTCTATTTCATAATCGCCTTCATTCTCTTTGATGTTCAAGGCGGGTTCCAATTTTTTGCCATTCCAGAAACTATCGTTCAATATTCCTTGGTTCCAGAACCCATTCCCAAAGAAATCATTGGGTTTAAATAAATCAGAGGTAACTAGGTTGCCAAAAGGGTTACTTTTTTTGAATTTAACAAGTGACATAATCTTATAGTATGGTAAACATTCATTTTCGAGACCAAAATTAAAATCCTGTCCAAACTATCGGAATGACACAGATCAGTCGGATAGAATTTTTTAAGACTGATAATTATCATTTTAATCGGAAGTAAATGATTGTAGCTTTAAGTAGTTGGAAGTGAATTGTTAATATCAAAAGCAAATAGTATGGTCGTTAAACAATTAGCCCGTCATAAAGAAGAGAACGATTTTGAACAGTTCTACAGTAAAATAGCAACATTGGAGCCTGACCTAAAGCGATTTATGGCGAGAAGCCTTAAGGTTGCTGAAAATCAAGGTGTTATTGATAGGGGGTATTATAGTGCAGATGAACTTTTGGATGAGATATATATCGAGGTCTTTAAAGAGTTTTTGGATTATATTGATGTGGATAAACTAAAGACCATTCTTTTCTCAAAGGCCGTTCAAAAGATAGAGGAGAAAAAAGTAATAGAACAGGAGACCCCGGAATATGTGAGCACGGAAGAGATGCTTAAAAATGAGATGAATGCCTTGGATGAAGCGTTCACTACGCAGGCTGATGGCGATTTGATATTGAACACTGAACTTGATGATATTTCATATAAACAGGCAACCAAAAGACCGAATGAAGTACTATTGGACTCTACCATAGAACAACAATTGATCAAAAAAATGGAGATGAACGATTCGCTTTTGCCTTCATTGGAACGCAGAACGACTTTTGGCGCACTTTACAATAATATTCCGCCCAGAAGTAAATGGGTTTTAGATCTTTATGCCTTTGGAAATCGGAACGAAGTCGAAATCTCCAGAATCCTAGAGGTTCCAGAATCCATCATTGTTGGTATTTTGGAAAAATTAAAAGCACGATTTTCGTTGTTGGAGTAGGGGGTGGATTACAGACATGAACTATGTTTTCGGGAAAGTTACGGGTTTGAAAACACCTTGTATTTCCCGTATTGATAGGCATGCACAATACCTATTTATTGTTTAGGCGTTGTCGAACCTCTTAGTCTTTTAAACTGTTTATAGGCCTTATCAATCTTTTCTTTTGGGGCTTTTTGATATTCTTTTTCCGTTATTTTATAGACTTTTTGCACCGAATCCAATTTTCTGTGCATGTTGGCTACAACGCTACTATATTCTCTGTCTGAATAGGCATTGTGAAGCTCATGGGGGTCTTTTTCCAAGTCGTAAAGCTCCCAAGTGTCTATATCATCATAGAAATGAATCAGTTTATAGCGTTTTGTACGAATACCATAATGTTTTTTGACCATGTGAAAGGCGGGATAGTCGTAATAGTGGTAATACACAATATCCCGAAAATCCTTTTCATCCATGCTGCCATCCAATAGGCCCTTGAAGGATTGCCCTTGCATATCCACCCCTAATTCGCTATGGTTGGCAAAATCAAGGAATGTTTGTGCAAAATCCAAATTCTGTACTAAGGCATCGATTTCCGTTCCGGGCGTAATGATTCCGGGTAACTGCATCAACAAAGGGGAACCAAAGGACTCTTCGTACATAAAACGTTTATCGAACCAACCCTTTTCCCCGAGATAAAAACCTTGATCGGAAGTATAAACTACCAAGGTGTTTTCAGCCAAACCACTTTCTTCCAAATAATCCAAAATACTTCCGACACTTTCGTCCACTGCCGCAATGGTAGCCATGTAATCCTGTAAATAACGTTGTCCTTTCCATTCGGCCAGTGCTTTACCGGACAAATTGGCTTTATGGAAAGCATTGTTTTTTGGTAAATAGGATGCATCCCATTGCTCACGCTGTTCCAAGGACATTCTATCAAAATCCGTGGTCCAAGGATTGTGGGCCAATTCGGTGCTACCATATGCTTTGGTCATTTTAAGATCATGTCCTTCGTACATGTCTTTGTAAATGGTTTGCAATTGTTCTTGTGCCGCCTGTTGGTTCTTGAAGGTCGGAAAA
This sequence comes from Maribacter aquimaris, assembly GCF_014596745.1. Taxonomy (GTDB): domain Bacteria; phylum Bacteroidota; class Bacteroidia; order Flavobacteriales; family Flavobacteriaceae; genus Maribacter_A; species Maribacter_A aquimaris. The sequence goes on along the minus strand of NZ_JABTCF010000004.1, from coordinate 307,341 downwards.
AAGGACTCGGGTAAAGGAAATTGCACGGAGTCGTATTTATTGGCATGGCGTAAGGCCGGCATCCAGTTCCTGTGCGGGGCTTTATGGTGTACCATTAAAAAGAAAGGAGTTGAATCATTTCTTTTATGTTGCAACCAATCCAAGGCGTCGTGGGTGATGATATCCGTGGCATACCCTTTAATTCGGGTAGTATCGCCATTTTCAATAAAGTCGGGATTGTAATAATTGCCTTGGTCGACGATGATCTTCCAATGGTCAAAGCCTTGAGGGTAGTCATGTAAATGCCATTTGCCAACAATAGCGGTTTGATAGCCCGCTTTTTTTAGTAGTTTGGGCAAGGTGGGTTGATTCCCATCAAAATGGTCTCCATTCTGTCGAAAACCATTGATATGGCTGTGTTTTCCTGTTAGGATTACGGCCCTGCTGGGCCCACAGATTGAATTGGTGACAAAATTATGGTTGAACAACGCCCCATTTGCCGCCAAACGGTCAATGTTTGGTGTAGGTGCTATTTGACTTATAGGGTGACCATAAGCACTAATGGCTTGGGAGGCATGGTCGTCGGACATGATAAAAATAATATTCGGACTTTTTTTATCGACTATCCCTGAACTTTTCTCTTGCTTACATGAAAAGACTATACTTACAATAGAAACGAATAATAGTGTTCTTTTGTACATGGATTATTTCTTATGAGAAACTTTAATTATGGATAATAAGCAAAATATAACCTTCTTAAATGAAGCCTTTGAGAAAGTTTATCAAAAGCATATTAAGATAGTTTAGATTTCGATACACCAATTTATTTAAGTGTAAATGTTACTTTTTGTTCCACATTGGAGTCCCCCCCAACAAAAACTTCGAATTCTCCGGGTTCGGCGACAAAGTCCAGGTTATAATTGTAAAATTTGAGGTCTTCAAGGGTCAAAATAAAAGTCACCTTTTTGGTTTCTCCCTTTTTCAGCGCTATTTTTTGAAACCCTTTCAATTCCTTGACCGGTCTGGTAACCGAACCGACAAGATCCCGGATATACAACTGCACTACTTCCTTGCCATCGTAATTGCCCGTATTGGTAACGTTTACGGTTACCGCCAAGGAGTCATTTTCCAGCATGGTATCGGAGCTTATGTTAAGGTTTTCGTATTTGAACGTAGTATAGCTTAGACCGTAACCAAAGGGATAGACCGGTTCGTTTCGTTCATCAATATAGTTGGAAGTGAATTTTTCAAATTTACCTTCCTTGTTTTGAAGTGGGCGTCCTGTATTTTTGTGATTGTAATAAATTGGTATCTGTCCAACACTTTGTGGAAATGTAGCGGTCAATTTCCCTGATGGATTAACATCCCCAAAAAGAACATCGGAAATGGCCAAACCGGCTTCACTTCCAGGGAACCATACATTAAGGATGGCCGGTACTGTTTTACTTTCTTCCTTCAAAACAAGGGGCCTACCCGTAAACAGTACCAAGACCACAGGTTTACCAGTTTTTAGCAAGGCGTTCAACAAGTCCTTTTGTACCTGTGGAATTTCAATATTCGTTCGACTGCTGCTCTCCCCACTAAATTCTGCCGCTTCACCCAATGCCGCCACGATTACATCGGCCTTCTCGGCTACCTCAAGGGCCTCGTTCAGCAACTCGGCATCGGACCTATTGTCCCTATTAAGGCTCTTTCCGAACATGGTCGCGTTTTCCTCCAGTTCGGGATCGTAGGTTAGGTTGCTTCCCTTGGCATAGGTTATCTTCACCTTCTTGCCGGCCGCCTCCCTTATTCCCTCCAAAAGGGCGATTGATTTACTTTGTTCGGTAGATACGCTCCATGTGCCCGCCATGTTCTCACTGGTATTGGCCAAAGGCCCGACAAGGGCAATGGTACCGGTTCTTTTTAAGGGCAGCAATTGGTTTTCGTTCTTTAGTAATACCATGGATTGCGTAGCGACCTCCCTGGCAAAATCCCTGTTTTCTTTCGTGTAAACTTCTTTTTTGGCTCTTTTTACCTCGCAATATTTATAGGGATCATCGAATAGGCCCAGATCATATTTGGCCTTTAAGATCCTACGGACGGCATTATCAATCTGTTCGATCTTTATTTTACCTTCAGCCAAGGACTTGGAAAGGGTAGTTAAAAACCCTTCTCCCACCATGTCCATATCAACACCTGCATTTAAGGCCAGAGCCGAAGTTGTCTGCAAATCGCCCATTCCGTGGGCGATCATCTCATTAATCCCCGTATAATCAGTTACGACAAAACCTTCAAACCCCCATTGTTTTCGTAATAAATCGGTCAGCAACCATTTATTTCCCGTGGCGGGAATCCCATCAATTTCATTGAATGACGCCATTACCGAACCAACCCCAGCATTGATTGCAGCTTTATATGGAGGTAGATATTCATTATACATACGTATCCTACCCATATCTACCGTATTATAATCCCGCCCTGCTTCGGAAGCCCCATAAAGGGCAAAATGCTTTACACAGGATATAATGGTATTGTTTTTCGTAAGATCATCGCCCTGATATCCACGAACCATGGCCTTTGCGATTTCACTTCCCAAATAGGGGTCTTCCCCAGAACCTTCGGACACCCTTCCCCAACGCGGGTCCCTGGATATATCGACCATTGGGGAGAAGGTCCAGTTGATACCGTCCGCACTAGCTTCTTGTGCAGCCATTCGAGCGGTTTTTTCTATTAAGGGTATATCCCAGGAAGTTGACAACCCTAAAGGTATCGGGAATGTGGTTTTATAACCATGTATAACATCCAAACCAAATAATAACGGAATTTTTAAACGACTTTTTTCCACAGCGATTTTTTGGACTTCCCTTATTTTCTCCACTGTGGTAAGGCTAAGCAAACCACCAACCTTACCTGCTGCAATTTTATTCGCGATATCGGAGCTCTTTGCTTGTCCGGTTATAACATCACCGCCCCCTGGTAAATTCAGCTGACCTATTTTTTCATCCAAGGTCATTTTATTTAGGAGTCCTTCGACAAACGGATTGGTCTCTTGTGCCTGGGTTATGGTGAATACAAAACAAAAAAGTAATAGGGGTAAATAATGTATTGTCTTCCAATTGTTCATTTGAATTATTCTTTTATTATGATTTTTTAGTTTATCCAAAAGCCAATTTCATTGAGGGTTTCCCCTTCCAATGAAAAGATTTGATCTAAGTTCCGGTGTTTTATTTTTTAAGTTGGTGTGAAAAGAGCCATGGCAATAAATCAGGTTCTGAAAATGCAGGGTCCCAACTATTGTGGTTTGCGAAATCATATACCGTGAATCGGGGAAAGGCCCCTTCTTTGAGCAATGCCGTTACCATTTCAAAAGAATGCAATGGGTCTACAACATTATCCTTAGCCCCGTGGAAAGCCCATATAGGTGTTTTTAAGGCGTAGTTTTTTACCTGTTTGGGATCTCCAGCCCCACAAATTGGTATGGCAGCGGCAAAAGTATGGGATTTTCTGGCCAGAAGTTCATAGGTGCCCATGCCTCCCATAGACAAGCCCATCAAATAAACCTGATGCTTGTTAACGTAACGCTTTTGCTTAAATTCTTCCAATAAGGAAATGACCATGCCCATGGCTTTTGTCGGGCCTTTTTCAAATTGAAAATCAAGTTGGATAGGATAATTACTCCGATCTACATTGACCTGGGCCCAATAATCATCCTGTGGACATTGGGGCATGACTACAATGGCAGGAAAAAAGGATCGGTTTTTTTCATTGGTAAATAATGTGCTGCCATGGGTCAGCTGTTTTGTATTATCACTTCCCCTTTCCCCGGCGCCATGTAAAAAAAAGACCAAAGGGTAAGAGGTGTTTTTATCAAAATTTTGGGGGTACAGGACACGATATAAAAGTGTGTCCCCGTTTCCAATTAATTTTTCTTCCTTAAAAAGGGAGGTGTTTTGGGCTTGGGCCATAAGTCCCGTCCCTAAAAACAAAAGACAAAAAAAAACATATTTACGCACCATCATCAATAAGTAAAGTTAAGTGTTTTCAAGCCAGCTTGCACGTCCTCGTTTTGCATAAACAAATCCCAAAGCAATCCGGTCCTATAGTTTTCAATCATAATAATCTGGGGTCCTTGGTCAATGGCCAAATAGGCTTCTGCCACCCAAAAGTTATATTCCGGGCTAAAGGCATCATAAAATCCTGCTACGCCCAACAGTTTATCCTTGTTCTTATAAAAATAGCGCAAGGCCGCCAAAGATTCATCCGGAGTATAGGGCATTGAGCTTATGGCCGCTGTAGGGGAAACAATCCCAAGGTCATTTTCCGGTTTATGGGCGGCATAGCCCATACTACCATCCGAATTTCTGGAATAGCTGGCCGTAAGTCCCCAACAATCCTCACCATACCCTTCAAAGTTGTTTGGATTCTCCACGCAAAACTTATAATTGATCTTGGAGTGGTTTACATTGACATCCCAATAATTTACATAGTCATCTGAGAGTCCGTTCGGATCAAGACCCAAGTAGGAATAATGGGCCCAGAATAAAGGTCCCCCATAGTTTTCCGCCCCATTATGTTTTACCAAAAGCGGATAGCCGTAAGCCGTGTTCGAGGACAAAATACTACCGTTGCCTGCCCAACCTGAGGAATATACCTCCTTATTGATACCATAATCCGGAGAGGCCGCCGCCATTATGTAAGTGATCAACACCTCGTTATACCCTGAGAGCTTTAGATTTATGTTAAACCCGTAGTTTGGACTCCAATGCCAGTAAAGCGCATTATCATCTTGCGTATACCAGTCCCACTCAACCCCTTTCCAAAGCGTATCGGCCTTTTCTGCCAATGCTTTTTCGGTATCCGAGCCTTCTTTAAAATACTCCTTAACACAGATAAGTCCCTGGGCCAAAAAAGCCGTTTCGACCAAATCGCCCCCATCATCCTCGGTACTAAATGGAATTACCTCGCCGGAGGTGCCATTGATCCAATGAGGCCAGGCCCCGTGAAAACGGTCGGCCGATTCCAAAAAGGTCAGAATTTTATCAAATCGTTCTACACCTTCCTCCCTCGAAATAAATCCTCTTTCGATGCCTACTAGAAGGGCCATCAACCCAAAACCGGTTCCTCCGGTGGTCACCACATTGGCACTATTTGAAGTATCGTCTGGGTGGTAACGTTCCCTGGCGCAACCAGAATTGGCCTCGGCAAAATCCCAAAAATATTTGAAGGTCTCCCTTTGGGTCAGGTCCAACAATTCCTCATCCGTAATTTCTGGTTCCTCAACCGTTTCCTCCGATTCGTCCGGTAATTCCGTAGGAACGTAGGTATAATCATCCCCGCTGGAACATGACCACAATACCGAGCATAGTATAAATATGTAAACCTTGGTCTTTATCATATTAATTTAGATAGGGGGAGTTGAACCCCAATTTTCGCAATCCGGTTTGGACATCCCCATTTTTCATGAACAATTTCCATAACATCCCTGTTCTGTAATTTTCTATCATCACGGGGATAGGCCCTTGATCTATGGCTAAATATCGGGGTACATACCATTTGTTTTCAAGGCTAAAGGCATCAAAAGGTCCGTATTTTCCAATTAAGGAATCCTGTTCCTTATACATATATTTTAAGAATTGCATACTTTCCGTAGGTGTATACGGCATGGATGAAAGTGCTGCAGTGGGGGAAATCACCCCTAAATCCCTGTCGGGTCTATGGCCCGCATAACCATCCATGGAATAACTGGAAGTCAGTCCCCAACAATTTTCGCCATATCCTTTATAGCCATTAGGATTGTCCACAGCATATTTATACTGTATAAGTGCGTGGTTCGTATTCAATTTTTTGTAATCAGCATATTGATCGGTGAGTCCGTTAGGATCAAGACCAAGGTACGAATAGTGGGCCCAGAACATGGGTCCGACGGGAGAAGCATCGTGCTCGTAATGATCGAGGATGGTAGGCAAACCATAAAAGACGGTGTCCTTTTTGATCGCTCCGTTTCTTGCCCATCCCTTTTCATAAACTTCCTTGTTAATGGGATGCGTAGGGGAGGCCGCTGCCAATATGTACATGATAAGGGCCTCGTTATAGCCTCCGACGGGGAAGTTCATATCCCAACCATGGGTGGGCGACCAATGCCAATACAGGACGTTTTGCCCTCCTTGGGTATACCAATCCCATTCCACTTCTTCCCAAAGCTTTTGAATTTTGTCCACTAGCTCTTTTTCCCTCTCATTGCCATCTTTAAAATATTCCTGGACGGTCAACATTCCTTGAATCAAAAATGCCGTTTCCACAAGGTCCCCACCATTATCCTTGGTGCTAAAGGGAGCTACTTTTCCACTAGGCATCAACCAATGGGGCCAAGCACCGTGGAAACGATCGGCCTTCGCCAAAAAGTCAATTGCCTTTTCATAGCGTTCCAGCGCTTGTTCCCGGGTTATAAATCCACGTTCAACTCCGACCAGAATGGCCATAAGTCCAAATCCCGAACCCCCAATGGTAATAATATCCTTGTCATGGGTAGGGTAAATGTTATCCAAATGGATACGTTCGCGTGCAAGGCCCGAAACAGGTTCCGCACCTTCCCAAAAATACTCAAAGGTCTGTTTTTGCACCGTATCCATTAATAGGTCATTGTCTGACAAGTACAAAGTGTCAGCCTTGGTCTCGGATACTGCTCTTTTCTTTTTAGAAGAATGGCCGTTACAACCAACTAACAAACTAGTAACGGCCATTGTAATCAAGATTAATCTCATAATCAATTTTAAAAACTATCTAACTCAAACAACTCAATTAAAATCGTTCAATAAATTATCATTCCATTAGGGCCTGGATTTCCTCTGTGGACAAAACCCTGTCGAAGAGATAAAGTTCGTCTATCAAACTGGTATCCGATAGATGGTTCCAACCGATAAAATTGGGTGCTCCGGAGCCTATGGATAAAATGGAACAGTTTTCCCAATTCATGGTTTTATCGGTCATGTCCCCGGAGTTTGCCACAGCGGTACCGTTGAAATAGATTTGGGTCTCGGTATCGGATACGGTGAACGCAATATGCACCCATTCCCCTGCAGTAACATCAATCACATCGCCATCGTTCCAAACATTATCCTCAACAGCCCCAACATGTAGTTTTATACGCTGTTCATCAGTACTACCTTCCCTGAATAACCTAAAGCCGGCAGAAAGATCGTTGTCTGTACCGATCATCGGGGGGGCGACCGTTAAAATTCCTGCCCTATCGGCATCTGCACTTACCTTATACCAAAATGCGCCGCTAAACCCATTGCCGAACAATCCGGTTATCGGTAGAGTCAAATAAGAATCCGTTGCGCCGGCATAGGCGTTGGTTCCGACTTTACCCTCACCTGCAAAACCGGGAGTACCCACAATTGTTGGTACGGTATTATTGACCAAATCGGTATTGGAACCGTCAAAAGGGATATACAACGTTGAACCATGGTATTTTTCCTCTAATTCCCCTCCATAAATGTTAACCACTTCCTCAACGGATAGTTCTTTGTTGAAGAACCTAAGTTCATCGATAGCACTATTGTCCGAACCATGTCCCCAATAATCAAACGTAGGGCCACCAGAACCAATAGTGAACTCTTCGCAACCCGTCCAATCTATAGGAGCTGACATATCGGAAGAATTTACCTCGACACCATTGAAGTATATGGTGTTCTTGGTATTGGAAATGGTAACGGTAATATGGACCCATTCCGCTAAAGACGGATTGATAAGACCACCGTCATTCCAGCTTTCCCCAACACCGGTACCTACATTCATTTTAATTCTCTGGTCATCACCACTAGCTTCCCGGAACACTCTAAATCCTTGAAGGCGATCATCGGCATCGTCACCAACGACCAATATACCTGCCCGATCAGGATCCGCATCGACTTTATACCAAAATGATGCACTAAACTCATTGGACAACAAACCTTCCGCAGGGAATGACAAATAAGAATCCGTTGCCCCTAAATAAGCACCTATTCCGTCATGACCGGGATTTTCGAATCCTGGGGCACCTATCTCTGTTGCCAATTCGAACCCTATTTGATCCCTATAATCGCCATCAAAGGCCATGTAAAAAGACTCCCCATCGAACAAAGGGGTATAAGGAGGTGCCTTGGAAAAATCCACTGAAGAAGTCGATGTTTTTCCATCAAGGTCACTCGCCGTTACGGTGAGTGTATGGCTACCATTGGCTAGGTTGTCATAGGTAAATTCCTCAATAGCCCTTCTATAGTCCAAAAAATTGTTGAACGAGGCTATTTCGTTGCCATCCAAAAGAACAACGATATCCTTTACTTCAATATCATCTGTAACCTCCATACTTACATCCAAAGAGGTTACATCTTCAAAAACCTTGATTTCCATCCCATCGGTAGGGGTGCTGATCGTGATTTGAGGCGCCGAAGCATCTTCTCCTGGATCCACATATGTTAATGGATCGATACCATCTTCACAGGAGACTACCAAGAGCCCTAAAACAAACAATAAGGATTTTATACTATTTCTCATGATATCGTTTAGTTATTTTGGTTATTATATTCGTCTAGAATTGGACTTATATCCAATTGTTCCAATGGATAAGGCAAGTAAGCCTTGTCCATGGTAAAGGTCCTTCCATCATAGCTTAATTCGGATGTTTCACCCAATCGTATCATGTCGTAATACCTAATTCCCCATTCCATGGCCAATTCTGCAAATTTCTCGTCCATGACATCGTCACTGGTAACCCCACTCAAGGTCGGCATACCTGCCCGGCTCCTAATCAGATTTACGGCATCATCAGCAGAACCGGCTGTTCCGGAAGCGCCGCGCGTTAATGCTTCTGCATACATTAAAAGAACTTCTGCATAACGGATGACCGTATAATTTTTGTTGGTACCGTAAGTTGTTCTACCTTCAGTTAATTGGATTGAGGGCAAATAGTGCTTACCACTCGCGAAATAGGCCCTGGAATAATCATTGATAATATCCCCATCCCTTGTGGTATTGGTGACAAAGTCAGGTAAATCGGAATAATCAGAATCTGTTTGTATTTCCGCGATGCCACGATCGGTAAACAGAACACTGGTCTCCAATCGTACGGTTTCCCCACGGTCGAGCATAAATTTGATGTACTTAAAACTAGGTTCGTAAAAACCCCATCCGCTAGTGGCCTCAGGTACTGCCGCGGTCCAGTTTTGTGGAGCATAGAATTCAAATAAATGGGCTACATTATCACCAGAGGATTGGCCAAAATCAGAGTATTGGATTTCTAAGAGATTCTCATTGCACAATTTTCCGGGAATCTTGAACAATTGATAAAAATCGTCATATAGTTCAAACTTTCCGGAGTTGATGATTTCTCCCGTGGCATCAGCAACTGCCTGATAGTTTTTTAATTCTAAATTGGCCATGGCCTGTACCGCCAATGCTGTGTATTTGGTGATACCCCCGGGAATATCGGTTCTATTGCTAGGTGCTACATCCAATAAATCTGGAATCGTTTCATCCATTTGGTCTGATATCCATTGCATCAAATCATCTTTGGTTTCTACCGTAATCTCGGATTGATCCGTACTTTCAATCCTATAAACATCACCGAATACCCTTGATAATTCGAGGGTTATGAATCCCCTAAGGGTCTTGGCCTCGGCAATATATTGATCGATTAAACTACTGTTTACACCTCCATCCCTATACAGTTCCAACTGCTCTATCTGGGATGTTATTTGCGTAATATCCTGGAACCAGTTCTCCCAAAGGGAATTGTACATCCAAAAATTATTGTCATAGGTGTAATTATCGGTGTCAGCGAAACCTTGTTGGTCTCCCAGCCCACCGGCGTTTACGTCATCTCCCCTAACGGCTAATAACGGAATCTGTTCCCAACCTACATCTTGGAATGTCTCGTAAGCACCTACAAGAGCCCCATAAGCACCTTCTTCGCTAGCGTAATCAATATCATTTTGATACGACCTAAGTTCTGCGTCCTCGTCTAACTTATTGTCACAGCTGGTTAAGTACAAACCACAAACCAGAAGTAAACATTGTATATAAATCGTTGATTTCATTTGTCTGATATTTTTATATGATTATATTTTTATGCTCATTCCAAAAGTATACGTAGAAGGAATGGGGTAAGTCTGACTGTCTATGCCATCGAAACCGACTTCCGGATTAAAGCCATTGTAACCTTTGGTCCAAAGGAATGGTCTATCTGCCGTTAGTGAAAAACGGATTTCTGGTAATTTATCGTTTTTGATTGTATACGCTAATTGTATATTCTGGATCCTAAAGAAATCTCCCTCCTGTAAAAAGAAGTTGGAAAGTTTCTGGTTCCAAGATTGTCTATAGCCCTCAGAGGAAGGGAAGGCATTGGTGGATCCTTCACCTGTCCAACGATTTTTGGCCAACTCCGCATCGACATTTCTTCCGGTGGTCCATATTACTTCCGCCCTGTTCCTGTTTAAGATCACATTGCCGCCTTGTCCGTAGAACGAAGTGGAGAAATCCCAATTTTTATAATTTAAATTGATACTACCCCCATAAAAATAATCAGGGACCGGGGCACCAAGATAAACCCTATCGTCGGCATCCAATTCGCCGCTACCGTCAACATCCTTATACTTAAAGTAACCAGGGGAAATGTCGGTACCACCCGCAATGGCCGATTGTGCAACCGGATCGGCATCGATTTCCGCTTGGGTCTGGTAGACCCCTACAATATCATATCCGTAAAAAACATCTATTGGTTGCCCTTCGATGATCATTTGCCTGAATTCGGCAGAACCTCTTTCTATATAAGGCTGTGTATACAAATCGGTGACTTCATTTTCAAGCTTGCTGAAATTCGCATTGACGGAATAGCCAAAGTCCTTGCCTATCTTCCCACTATAACCGACAGCCAATTCTATACCTTTGTTCCTAACGCTACCCACGTTTTGGTAACTGACCTCGGTTCCCACAAGGGGAGACAAGGGAATGACCATGTCCTTGGTGTCCTTGATAAAGTAATCCGCTTCCAAAGACAAACGACTATCCAAAAATTTGGCAGAAATACCAATATTGGTTTCTTCTGTAAATTCCCAGCTAATATTATCGGAGATTGTTTCAAACTGTGTTCCAGTGTAGTATTGATTATTGAAAACAGTCTGTACGGTGCTAGATCCGACGCCTCCGTCAGAGGCAGGTACGGAACCATTGGCCAAGCGTCCCCAGCCACCCCGTAATTTGAAGTAATCGACAAAACTGACATCTTTCATGAAGGATTCCTCAGATAGGACCCAACCCAAACCAAAGGCGGGCAGGTATACATAGGTTTCATCATATTTATTGGTTCCCTCGGCCCTATATGTGGCATAGGCCAAATACTTGTTTTTATATTTATACGCCGCTCTTCCAAAATACGAGAACCAATACGATTGGCTACCACCATCATAGGATGTTTGGCTATCCGTGGAGGTATTCTCAATATACCAAGTCTGTTCCTTATCCCTAACAAATGCCCCGCTTGGGTCAAAATAACCGGTTGTGCCGAAATAACTATTATAGTTGTCCCTATAAGACATACCGCCCATTAAAGTAAGATCATGGTCGTCGAATGTATTTTGATACGTTAAAACATTATCCAATACATAGGACTCAGCGGTCACTTGGCTTCTGGTTATGGAAGATTCGTCAACACTTCTTTGGTAATCATCGGTTACATAATAAGGTAGTTTTATTGATCGCCCCGTGGTACCCGCATGATTATAGGATAAACTGGTTTTAAAGTTCAATTGATCGGGGATAAGCTGAAAATCGGCATAGAAATTTGCTACGGTCCTACGGATCTTACTATTAAGATCGGAATTGTCCATAAGAGGGAAAGGGTTTTGACTGCCCCTATATCCAATTTCCTTGGCGTCTGAGTAGGGAAGGGGATCAGCCCCGGTATATAAATAATCATAAACCGGTAAAATAGGTACGGCAAAATAGGCGAGCTGCCATGCCGAGGCCTCATCATCATATTTAGTGGCATTACTATAAACGATACTACCACCAACTTTAAGCCAATCATTGGCCTTAATGTCTAATTTAGTCCTTAGATTAAAGCGTTCATAGCTATTGTTCATATCAAGGATACCATCTTGGTAAAAGAAATTACCCCCAACGGAATAAGCAATGTTCTCTGATCCCCCATTAATCGAAATATCATGGTTCTGGGTCATTGCCTTTCTTAAAACCTCATCATACCAATCTGTATTAACGTTGGGTACATTAGGGTTGATCCTACTACGTCCAAAACGCTGCATAGCACTGTTTACACTGGCAATCTCAGAGTCGGACCCCGATTCCAATGCAAAATTCACAAACTGTTCCGAGTTCGCCATTTTAAGTACATTCTGTGCTGTTTGAACCCCTGTATACCCTGTATAGGAAATACTTGCGTTTCTATTGAACTTACCCCCCTTCGTGGTAATCAAGATGACCCCATTTGATGCCTCAACACCATAAATGGCCGCAGCAGAGGCGTCTTTTAAAATAGACAAACTCTCTATCTCACTAGCGTTCAAGAAATCAATACTGTCAAAGAACACCCCATCCACCACAAATAATGGATTCGAATCCCCATAAACGGAATTTACACCCCTAATAATGATTTCCGGTGATTCCCCTGGGGAACCTTGGCTACTTATCTGAACACCTGCGGCTTTACCTTGAACCGCCTGCATTAATTGCCCGGTTGGGACTTTCTCCATACTCTCTGTGTCAACAGATACTATAGAACTGGTCAGGTCTGATTTTTTTTGGGTTCCATACCCCACAACGACCACTTCATCCAATGCTTGGGCATCCTCAGACAAAGCGACTGAAATAGCACTTCTGCCATTAACCCCTATCTCTTGGGTGACAAATCCTAGATAACTGATGGATAGAATGCCATCGGATGGAACGTTGTCCAGGGTGAAATTACCATCAAAATCAGTTTGTGTTCCTGTAGTAGTTCCCTGAACCACAACGCTGGCACCTGGCAAGGGTTGCCCCGCGGAATCGGTAACTGTACCCTGCACCATAACACCATCCTGTGCGTAAATTGCTATTTGAAACAAAAAAAGCAGTATTGCTAATAATGTATTTCTCATTTTGAATAATGTTTAATTATTAGTTTAAGTTTTTACCAAATTACTAATTAGGCGGTGGTCGAGGAACTCAACGGGGTACATAAAAAACACATCATTTATTTATTCCTCCAGAGGCCCTATAATAAGGATGTTTGCAGTAGTGGATGTGTTAAGTCCATATTAATTTTTAACATATTGATGTAGTAATGATGTAGTAGGTTCTATGGTCCATTACTAGAAATCCCATAAAAAATATCAATTAAACTTGATCAAGAAGTTGGAAAGGTTCTGGGAGCTGTCGATTCCTAACTTTTTCCTTAGGCGATATCGATGTATTTCAACACCTCTATTCGAAATTGCCATGAGTGGGGCAATCTCTTTTGATGTAAGGTTCATTTTTAAATAAGCACATAGCTTAAGGTCTTTTGGTGTTAGTTTGGGATACATCTTTAAGAGGTTTTCAAAAAAGTCTTCATGGAGTTCCTTGAAGTTGACTTCAAAATGTTTCCAATCGTCATCGTCCTTGATCGAATTGTCTAATTTTTTTATGAATGTTCCATAACGCTTTTGATTCGAGAACTGGCTCCTGTTTACCAGTAACATTTCTTTTAATTCGAGAATCACCTTGTTCTTTTCCGCCATGTTCATGGTAATCCGGGCCAGCTCTTTCTGTTTTTTCTTGATTTCTTTTTCTAATTTTTCTTTTTCCATTTTGGCCATTCTCTCCTCTTGGTCCTTAAGAAACTTGGTTTTCAAGGCTAGATGCCTTTTCTCCATTTTCGACCTGTTATATTTTCTTCTTAGAAATATGATTCCTATAAAAGCCAGGAAATAAAGAGCGATGCTTACTTTGGATAAATACCATGGAGGTGCTATTTCAAATTGTATTGTATAGGCCTCTGAGTGTTCATTATCGATACCTACGCTGAAAAGGTTCAACGCATACGTGCCAAAAGGAAGATTTTGAAAATGGATATGCCCATGGTCAATATAAGCGGTTTGCGCCAAAGGTCCTTTTAGGTTATAATAATACTTGGCATCCCGTAAGGCCGGTGAGGCAAAGTTTATCCTTATATCCTGTGAAAGTTTATTGGGTATTTTGAACTTTTCACTATCCAGGGGATATGTGCCCCCTTTATCTTCAAAAGAGACAAGTTGGGGTTTTTGCAATTCATAGTTTTCAAACTGGTTACGGAATTCAGATATGTTGAGCTTCCCAAAACCATCGTTTAATGTAAAACAATAAATTGAATCATTTAACTTGATTACATTTTCCGACTCAGGGGTCAATCGTTTCTGCAATAACATATCATCCAATATATAATTGACCTCTTTTAAATCGGAGAAGAGTACCTTTTTGGGGCCTTCATTATCAATAAACCAAAAAGACCCATCGTCGTGATATACCAGATTTTTATGGTTATACCTTTGAAACTCTTCAAACAGTTCGATTTTTTTTAGAATAGGGTCATACCTGTGCCAAACCCCTTCAATATCAAGGGCGATCTGATTTCTAATATTAAACACCTTAACGTTGTAATTGGTTGGTATGTCATCAGCAGTGAATTCAACCTTCTCAATGACTTCGTCATAGGTATCATTCAGGGTTATCCGGTACAGCCCTTTATAGGGGTGAGCGACCCAGAGCGTATGGGAATCTTCGAAACAAAGATATTTAACAGGTTTGTTGATTCCGGTAATTGGTGTAACTATCCAATTGTCGGGACCATCCTTTTCATATTTGGCCAAACCAATATAAGTACCCTGGATAAAAGAGGAATTGGATTCGGGTACCTTGACAATCTGGTACCCACCTGAAATATTCGAGATTTTCTCAAAACTACTTTCATTTACCCTAAACGTACCCGTGTTGTGGCCACAGAAAAGATCCCCATGTGTAACATTCAAATCCCAAACATGTCCTTGTGAACCTTCTACAAATTGCAAAACATCATCCTTAAAATAATAGATGCCCGTATTGCTGGCCATATAAAGGACATCCTTATATACGGCCATATCATAAACGGTGCCAACGGCACCCATATAATCCGTATAAAACGTTAAAGGATAATTTAGTTGAATCCTATCAATGCCATTATCCAATCCTACCCATAATTGGTTTTTATAAGTTGTCATCGATAGCACCGTATTGTTTTGCAATCCCACTTGCCGGTTTACCTTCTGGCTGCTTTTTTTATCCTTATTATAGAGGTAAATTCCATTCTTTATAGTGCCAAAAGCGATTATGTTTTCTGTAAGCGGTAAAATTTGGTTGAGTTGAAATTGCTTTAATTGAGCATTGATACCTGTTTCAAAGGGCATTATCTTTCCATCACTTATGATAAAACAACCGTTCCGTTTTGTGCCAATAAGAAGGCCTTCTTCAATTTCAGCCATGGCGATAATGATCTTGTTGGAAAAAAGCGCATGTTCTTCCAAGGGTTCCAAGTCATCATTAATGAGTTCGTAAAGCCTGTTATGACCCCCGGCGACCAAAATCCTATCTTTATATACGGTAATGAAGGTTACTACAAAGGAAGGGTCAATAACCTCGATTTTATCATCTTTAAAAACATAAATTCCATTGAACGATCTAAATAGAACAGCATCACCATAGGGTAAAATTTGCCAGAATTCCTCACTCGTAAACACATGGTTTTTGATTAAATGGGTTAATGAGGTGTATTCTAAAACACCAAATTTATTCTTTACCCAATATCCAAACTCCTCATACGAACCTGTAAAGATCTTTCCGTCAATCTCGGCCACAGAACGGATCGTTGTATTGTTGGGGAGTTTGTAGAGTTCCCATTTTTCTCCATTGAAATGTAGCAGACCACTATTGTTTGCCACAAATAACTCACCCGAACTATTGGTCGATAATCCCCAATTCTTACTGTCTGCCTGATATTCAAAGATTTTATAATTGTGTATTGGCGGCAAAAGATTTTGTCCGCATAACCGTAAAGGTGTAGTTAGTAAAGCAAGAAGAAGGACAAAAATAAATTTCATTATTATTACTATTTACCACTTATAGGATAAAGATAAGTCAAAGATATTTTATGGAAGTTTCGGTATAAAATCAATTTTTTTACTTGTTTCCTATTTTCTGTTTTTGGGCTGTCCAAGGTTTTCAAAATAGGTTTAAATACAAGACTTCGATTGATTAACGGGGTCAGTGATGTAGAGATCGTAAAGCTTAAGTAGTTTGACTTCTACATTGTGACCTAGAAAATCATACCAATAACCTCAGGGGGCTTTGGTAAACCTTTTTATTTAGGTTGTTCTTTTCCTATGGGTTGCATTGTAAATGTTGGATACACACAAAAAGGGACGCCCCACGCGTCCCTTTTAACTTGTTTGAACCTCTTCCCCAAGAGGATCATTGTCATATACTTATAGTACAAATCTATGATATTCGGTAAATCTTCAATATCCCAATACATTCGAATTTTAACGCAATCGAACAGCGTTGTTGTACCTAATATTAAAGTTGTGGAATCCCTTATGGGATTAATTGCCCGATCATGAATCCATTTGGGTGGGTGTTGGTTTTGTTAGGGGCAATTATTTGATTTTTAGCGTCAAGTGAATCAGATAGGTGCCCTTATATTTGGGTATAAACTTAAAAAAACAAAATATATGGAAAGTACAGAAACCGCCATTGGCATAAAAAAAGATAATAGGGAAGCAGTAGTTGAGATGCTAAAGAGACTGCTTTCGGATGAATACATTATGTATACAAAATACAGGAACGCCCACTGGAATGTTGAGGGTATTGATTTTCATAGCAAACACGTCTTTTTTGAGGAAGAATATGGAAAATTGGAAAAAACGATTGATGCGGTTGCTGAGCGAATTCGGATGCTTGGCTTTTATGCCCCAGGGAGCATGCAACAATTTTTGGAACTATCCGGACTAAAGGAAAATGGGCCTGGAACAAATGATAGTGCTAGTTTTATGGAGGTTTTATTGGAAGACCACAATACGATGATCCAGTTTATAAGGGAGAATATCGGTGAAAATGCAGAAGCACATAATGATGAGGGTACTGCCGATTTTATTACGGCCATCATGCAGATGCACGAACAAATGGCTTGGATGCTGCGCTCCTCACTAAAAACATTCTCATAGTCTAAAAACAACACTACATATTTCAGCAGCAGCAAGGATTTTTCCTTGCTGCTGCTGTTTTATAGCATAAGGTATGCCCAAAGGGTTGTATAGGATTTCATTTGATGGGACATCACCATGGAATAGCCCTTTAAAAGAATGGTGTTTCCATGGGCCGTGGTCCATTTTGTAATAGTAACTATTTTATGGGTACACTTTGGTTTGGGGTATAAAAAATCCGCCTAAAAGACGGATATGGTATTGTGACGTATGGATGGTTTTAAGCCGATAGTGTAATCCCGTCCTGATGGTCTTGATAGTATTTGGGACTACAATTGTACTTCTCCTTAAAAATCTTTGAGAAATAACTCCTACTGGTCAAGCCTATGGTATAAACAATTTCGGAAATGTTCATATCGGTGGTACGAATTAGATTTTCTGCAGTTTCAATACGTACATTCCTGATATAATCAGATACGGTTCGGTTATGGAGTAGTTTAAAACCTTCTTGTAATTTTGCAGGGGAGGTACCCGCTTTTTTGGCCAATCCTTTTAAACTGAATTTCCGTTCGGGATAGTTTTGGATAAAGTCCGATAGTTCCTTAACGGTTTCCATCTCATTTTGACTTAATGACCCGCGGTTGTTCTTCAAATTTTGAATATCCTCCTTATGCTGTTGCACTTCCAAGGCCAACATGAGGTGAACAATACCCTTTACCAGAAGTCTTCGTACAATACCCCGTTGTTTAATGGCCTGTAGTTCTTCCATCTTTTCGGTAACCTTTAGGTTGTAAGAGCCTATATATGCAAAGATCTCCTGTCCGGCTTTGGGCATAAAGGTTTCCAATAACTGGGTTTGGAGAAGGTTGTTCTTGACCATCCCTTTGGAATGGGTGTCTACGGAAATATAGGAAAACCGTGTACGTTGTTCTTTTTCGAAGAACATCGCGGTGTCCTGATTTGGATCGCAAGCAAAAATTCCAGTTTGAAATTGTTTAAGGGTCCTTTGTATACCTTTCAATCCAAAGCTATGGTTCATTCTTCCCTCGGCACAATAGAGAAAGTAAATAGGATTGGTCACTGGGGTATGGTTTAGAATTACGGTATCATGGTTAAAGATGACATCGTATTCCATGAATGATATCGTATCGTTCACCACAATCCCTGTAATTTCACCTTGGGCCAATTCATTATCAAGGACCAAACTATACTCTTTAGGTAAACTTTCAAGTGTGCCCCCTAAATCGGTCTGTAACTGCTTAAAGATATCCTCGATGGTATTTGTGTTGAGTTCAATGATTTTCATGGTGTTGTTTTTTAGAGGGTTCGTAATCGATCTTCCGATATGCTTGATGCAAAGTTAGTTGTCAACCCTGCCTGCGCTGTTATAGAATTTTCGTATTCTGTTATATAATTATCGGAATAGTCTAAACAAAAAGTTAAAAATCATGAAGAATGGACGGTTTTGGGGAATTGAAGGAGGGTAAGGTTATGCGTAATTGGGGCCGTATGCCCGCGTTTATCTCTTTATTGCATCGATGTGCAGCGTACGATTGTCTGGATCGGACGATACGTAGGGGCTATAACCGTGTACGTATAATATAATAGGATACCGTTATGAAGAGAAACAGTACCTTATACAGGCAGGTAAACGCAGAAAGTCGATCCTTTCCCTTTTTCGCTTTCGGCACTGATATGGCCATCGTGGTTCTCCGCTATTTTTTTGCAAATGGCCAAACCGATTCCTGTACCTGAGTATTCATCCCTTTGGTGTAGCCGTTCAAAAAGTCCAAATATCTTTTGGGCATGGGCATTATCAAAACCGATTCCGTTGTCGATTACCGATAGTCGGTAGTAATACTCTTTTTTCTTGTCAAAATCCCCAGGCACTTTATTCCGCGGTAATTTTTTACAATCGATGACTATTCTCGCTGGTTCGGTCAAACTTCGGTATTTAATGGCATTGGAAACCAGATTGCCCAATAATTGATCTATTTGAAAGGGAATCGCATTTATTTTTGGTAGTTTATCCACTGCGATTTCTACACCCGTTTCCGCGATACGCTCTTCCAGGTCATCCAAGACTTTGGCAACAATTTCATGGAGGGAGACCTTACTGAAATCATCTTTCTTTTTGTTTAAACGCGAATAGGCCAATAAGTATTTTATGAGTGTCTGCATACGGTTAGCGGCACTACTGACCTTTTCGAAATATACTTTTCCCTTGTCGGAAAGACGATCCTGTTCTGTATCGGAAATCCTTGAGACGAATAATTGTATTTTACGCATGGGTTCTTGAAGGTCATGGCTAGCAACACGATTGAAGGATCTTAGTTCGGCATTGGAACGTTCCAAGGCTTCATTCTTCATCCTTAACTCTTGATCGGCCAATACACTTTCTGTAATATCCTGTACAACGCCAAGGGAAACCGGTCTTCCCATTCTTTCCGTAGTTCTTCCGTTTAGGGATAAATGCTTGACCTTACCATCCTTTGCTATAATTCTGTAGGAATGTACATTTGACGACCCTTTTGCGGTAGTTTCCTCACCCAACCGATCATAAAGTTCAAGGTCATCGGGGTGAACGAATTTTCGATACATTTCAAAAGTGATTTCAAATGAATTGGGCTCATAGCCAAGAATACGGTAAAAATTATCGGATATCGAAGCATCACCCGTGTCGAGATACCATACATAGCTTCCAATATCGGCTACCCCTTCAGCATCCTTGAAAATGGAATTCTGCACCGATAACTGATCATTCAAAACCTGTAGGCGTTCAGTTTTCAATTTTTCTTCGGTAATATCCCGGGTTGTGACGGTAACCCCATCGTTCAACTTTCTGGCAGTGGCCTGAAAACAGTATTTTTTTCCATCATTTTCATAATCGGTCTCATAATCCCTTTGCCGATCCTCTTCAATACAGGTCACTAATTTTTCAAAAACCCCATTGGTGAAAATAGTAGGAAATAATTTAGAAGCTTTTTCATGTTTTATCGCTGCCGGATTATCGCCAGTTATATCATGAATGGCATCGTTTACATATAAGAGTTCAAAATCCACGATATGGCCTTTGTCATTTCGAACTGAATCAAAATGCATTACCACGTTTGATATACTCATCAGGATGTTGCTTAAAAAGGCACGATTATCCAACAACTCTAGATTTCGTTTTTCAAGTAGTTTTTTTGAAACGGATAAATTATCCAACGCAATACGTTCTGTTGTCGTATCCCGGGAAGTAATCAGTATACCATTGTTCAATTTCGTGGTGGTCGTATCATACCAAAACCGTTTTTCGCCAAAGTCGTACTGCTTTTCAAAATTTTGGTTTTCATTTTGCTCAATGCATTTTACAAAATGTTCAAAAACACCATTTTCAAAATGCTGGGGAAAGGCTTTCGATAGTAATCTTCCTTCCCTCGGCGGCTTCGATTTTTCCAGAACATCGTGAATGTTCTTATGGTGATACGCCATATTGAAGTCTATGATCTTATCTGATGCATCACGTACGGGTTCAAAGTAGCTAATGACATTTTTAGAGGTCTCCAAGATGCTTTCCAAAAACTTTTGGGCTCTTTTCGTCTCTTTGCGTTCATTGTTTAAGCGCCAAAATGCAATGAGAAAAACACATAGGGCGAAGATGCCCAGTAAAAGCATCATCAAGGGTGTTAGGAATACGTTTGAGTGATGTGCTTCCTTGTACTTTTTTAAAAGTGATGCAACTTCGTTAAGCATGTTGAACTTAACGGTTTGCAAAGCCTTCATTGTTTTGTTAAGGGCTTCAATAGCCGTATTTCCTGCATAAAGATCGTTCTGGGTATCGGTAATTCGGGGAAGGATACCATACAGCTCTTCTTGTAATACCTGTACTTTCTGAAGATTTTGTTGGAGATTGCGGTTATCTGAAGTCAGTTGAACCAAACCCTCAAAGGTGTCCGCCATACTATCTTTTTGGGCCTCAAAACCCCTATGTATGGGCGCGGTTTTGAGAAGGTTCGTTTCGTAGGCCTTTGATTGCAACCAAGTGTATTGTGAGAATAACCGATGTATTTCGGTCTCTACCTGGAGGGTATGGGCCACCATTTCCGAAGATTCCCCTAACGCTTTGATTTGTCGATAGGAAGTACTGCCGATAAACATTAGTATGGCTACGGACGCAATGAGGAGAACGATAAATACCTTCGATGATTTTCCCAAAATCTTGATGTGTTTTTAGAGATACATAGCTAGTATGGCTAAAGTACGGAATGCAAAGTGCTTCTGCCAGATTTCAAATTGCCTTAAAGCAATCGGGTCAAAGAATTAATCTTTAGGGATAAAAATAGCAGTAAATTCTGTGTGGACGTATAAAATTATAGCCGAAGTAGAAAATTATCCCTATTCAAAGCAGAGGTATGGTATTGCCAATTTAAGCGCAATGCCTTTTCCACGGCTTTCTTCAAGGCTCCAAAACTATTGGGCTTGTTAATGTAAATGTTGGCTCCATATACAAAAGTCTCCTCAATATCCTGCTCAGAGGACGAGGTGGAGTAAATGGCCACACATAGGTGTAAAAGGGATTCGTTTTGCCTTATTTCCCTTAAACATTGCATTCCATTTTTAATGGGCATGTTCAAATCCAAAAAAATAATCTCAGGGAGTATTGCTTGGGGTTGGGTAAGGTAATCCATCAACTGTTTTCCATCGGAAAAAAGTGATAGTTTGGTTTTTATTTCAATTTCGCCGATAGCCTCCTCGAAAAGCATCCTGTCATCAGCATCATCGTCAGCTAGCGCTATATTCATAATGCTCAACGCCATATACCCTTGTATTGATTATGGTGTAATTCCCTTTTCTTTTCGTTTTTTGATTATTCGTTGAAAGGATGAAGGCGTTAGACCGGTTGTTTTCTTAAACTGTGCGGACAGATGGGCTACACTGCTGTAATTTAACCTGTGCGCAATTTCGGTCAAGGTAAGATTTTTATCCATAATCAAATGCTTAACGGCATCAATTTTTTTAAGGATAATGAAATTCTCAATGGAGGAATGGGTCGCTTCCGAAAAAATGGTGGATAAATGGGGGTACGAATAGTTCAATGTATCTGATAAATAGGTAGATACATTGTATTTTTGGGCTTTGTCACTGTCATTTACAAGCTCGGTAATTGCATCTTTGATACGTTGCACCAGAACATTTTGGGGATTGTCCAATATTTCAATACCGTATTTTCCAAAGGCTTGGCAGAGTTGGTCCCGTTGGGTAGGGGTAAGCTTGTTTTTGAACTTTATTTCCCCTAGGGACTGCAAAGTGTATTCCAAGCCTAAGTTATCCAATTGTTCCTGTAAAATAGCCTTACAGATAAAATTATAATCAAATTTGATGTTCAGCGTCATAGCGTCAAGATACTAAATTATCCAAAGGGTCATTTTTTGGTCTTCAAATAGTGGATTGTTTTTTGATGATAGGACAAATATGGGATTTTTACTTGGATGATGTTGGGAGGGATCATAAATTAAGGGAAGGATATTCCATTGATGGAAATTTAAAGTTCAAGGGGATATGGGGTTGTTGTATAAAACAGGCGGGCTATTTCCTGTAAAGAAATAACCCGCCGCAACTGTTCCTACTATAAAACCGGTAGTTGTTAATTGTCGTCTGTGGCATCGTCGATCTCATCCTCGACTTCCTCAACGCCTTCTTCAATGCCGTCTCCAATATCTTCAACGCCTTCCTCTACTTTTTCTTTGGCCGATTTCTCTTCCCTACAACTTGTCAGGGTAGCAAATGAAACTGTGAAAAATGCAAATAATAAATATATAGGTAATTTCTTCATAATAAATGGTTTTAAGTTCGCTTATTGGTTACATCGTTAACCTTGAACCAATATAAAGGTTGTTCTGTTTATACTTTTTTTCTTCCTGTAATCAATGAGATGATAAAGAGGATGATAAAAACGAAAAATAAGATTTTGGCGATACTGGCAGCGCCGGCTGCGATTCCACCAAATCCGAATACTGCGGCAATGATAGCCAATATGATAAAAGTAACTGTCCAACGTAACATATTAAGTGATTTAAAGGTTAAAAGGTGTTGATGCCTTATCAACTTCCTTGGTACAAAGATGATGACATTCAGGAATAACGGTTGACGCAATCGGTTTGATTATTAACGTTTTATGTTTTCGTTCCCTTTTTTTGCCCTGATTAGGGATTTCTTTGATGATCGTCATCCTAAAAGAAAGGAATCGTCTCAAGGAAGGTTGGAGGTATCGTTCCCATTCCTACGACTTTCCCTGCTTACGGTAACAAAAAAGGATGCCCCAAGGCATCCTTTTTTGTTCTATGGGATTGCGTCTTACGATAGATTTTCAAGCGTCTTTATCGTACTTAGGTCATAAGCGATACGGTTCATTTGGTCCTTGAGCATTATGGCCGTACTCGGGGGTAACTGTGTATCACTCAAAAGCTCCTTATACTCATCTACGGCGGATTTCTCACCTCGAATCGATTCTTCCAACATGGCCTCAGCCTTGTCGCTAGCGAACAACGCTTTGGTGTCCATCCAGGTGCGGTGTACTTTTCCCGTAAGGCTTCCTTCCGTTTCCGGGTTTTGGCCAAATTGTTTGATTTCTGTTTTTATGGCCTGCTTAAAATCGGTACGTTCTTTACTCCGTCTTTCGAAATAAGGTTTAAGCAAAGGATGCTCTGTGTTTTCCGCAGCTTTTTTATAGCCTTTTTCGGCATCGTAGGTTTTTTCCAATAGGTTGTTTAATTTTTCTCCAATAGTTTCTGTGTATGTACTCATTTTGTTATTGTTTAAATTAGCAAGGTATTTTTTCGGATGGTTCCTTTTTAACATCCATAGGGTAATCATGGCCATAGCAATGTAGCTGTTAAAGCCCCATGGTTATAGCATTTTTGAAATAGAATGGATTAGTTTCCTGCGATTTCGATTGACTTTGGGAAATCCAATGTTCGTATCGGGAAAGGTATATTGATGTCGTTGGCATCAAAGGCTTTTTTAATGGCGATAATGGCATTGGTCTTTTCCTTTAGGACCTCGAGTCCGGATGTGGAATCGATCCAAAACCGTGTTTGAAAGTTGATGGAACTGTCACCGAATGCCGTGTAGAGGAAGATGACCTCTTTACTTGTTTCCACCGCTTTGAAATTTTCCACAATGGTTTGTATGACCAATTTCCGAACAAATTCAAGATCAGAGGAGTACGCTACCCCACAATCAAGGATTACCCGTGACTGTGCTGTTGATGAAAAGTTCTTAATCGGGTTTTCCAATACCAATTTATTGGGAATATAGACCAGATTGTTATCGATTTCCTTGATGGTCACCGAACGGAGGTCAATATCAACGATTTCACCGGAGTAATTGTTGCTTTGGATCCAATCACCGAATTTCAAATGTTTGACATATGATAAAACGATACCGGAATAGGTGTTTGCCAATGCCCCTTGAAGCGCTAGTCCTACCGCTAACCCAGCAACCCCGGCACCGGTAAGGATGGTGTTCAAGGTTTTGCTCAAATCCAAGATGCCCAAGATTAAAAACAGTCCCATCAAGATAACGAATACCGAAACCAATTTCGAGATTACTTGCCGCATAGACGGTTGTAATTTACTTTTACCCAATAATTTAAGGGATAGTCTGCTAATGTATTTGGATAGGATTATGGCTAGAATGAATACCATGACCGCAATAATGATATTCGGCAGACTTATAATCAATTGGTCTACCCAACCTTCAATACGGTCGATCATTTTATTCCAGGCTTCACCTATTCTTAAATTCATGGGTAGTATATGTTTGTTTTAATATGTTGGATTTTAAAAGTCGGATGACATCATCCTATATTCATTGGCATTCGGGTAATAGGCAATCTATAATCAGCGTAACATCTTTTTAAGGAGTATTAGGGCACCGTATTTCTTAACCCCTTTGAAGAGCGTCGCAATCCAATTGATCGGCTGCAGGTCTTCTTTGATCTGATGTTTGGTCAACTTTAATTCTTCCATCTGGATTTTTCGCTCAAGATTCAAAGTTTGAAGTTCCAGTTTTATTTCCTTTAGGGAGTGGTAGGGTCTTCTGTCCATTAGTCAAAAAAGTTTTCTGAGAGTTTATATAGTATCAATTTTTCAATTCGGTGCCTAACCAAGTAGATGATACCGATAAGGGCAAAGAACGCTGCGGAGACTATAAGGTATCCTATGGATGCATTATCAAAATAATCACCGATCGCTGAAGCGCCTGCAACCGCTAAGAAGATGAGGCCCAAGATGCAAAGACCAAAATAGAGGGCCAATTTGCATCCCGTAACCGAAAGAAGCGCCAGTTGTTGAAATACTTTTAGTTCGTAGTATTTCTTGGTGGTCTTTATATAGGCCTCTCCTTTATCCACGGCGGCAGTACTGGTATTGTCCAATGCTTCGATAATGCCCATTACGATGTTTTCTGTAGTTTCTTATTCTTTGATTTAAGGTCTGCCAATTTTTTTTCCAAGGTGGTAATGACATCCTCGGTCTTATGGCTTACGTCAGAGACGATGCTTTCCAATTGGTGGTCTAGGGTCTCACGTTTGGAGGCCACCGTAGTGGCTGCCTTATCCCTTAAATCCATAGTGGATTCTGCGATGGAATCCCGGGTAGCTTCCGCTTGTTCCGCTATTCTTTTTCGTGTTGCCGAGCCTTTGTCGGGAGCAAAAAGAATTCCTAATGCGGCTCCTATTGCTGTTCCGGCCAAGACGCCCAATAATGTATTTCCATTGTCGTTCATATGATAATATTTAAAAGTTAATACTCGATTTTCTTACTACAAATATCCCCCGATATGTCGGGTTCGATTGACGCAATACGACAAATTGTTGCCGTGGAAAATTAAGGCTTGCCTAAAACGGGGAATGAAACGGAATGTTTTTTTATGGGGTTTCCGGTACTGAAAATTTTAATAATGGATTATTTCTAAAAAAAGAAATGGTGTAACTTGTTGCGATATATAGTATCATCCCTTTCTGAAAAAACCAAAATGGAATAATATTTAATAAAACAAATGAATTATATTGATTTGATGTATTTCCATTTAGCGACAGTAGTTCCTGCTTTTGTTATTGGGACCGTTTTGTTGATTATAAAAAAGGGATCAAGAAAACATGTTTATTTAGGAAGGTTATATATGGTCCTTATGCTGATAACCGCTGGTATAACCCTGTTTATGCCTGCTGAAGTTGGACCTAGGGTCTTAAATCATTTTGGTTATATCCACAGTTTTAGTTTTTTGACAATCTACACTGTCCCCACTGCTTATTGGGCTATTAAGAAAGGAAATGTTAAGTCCCATAAACGAAAAATGATTCTATTATACTTCGGGGCAATAATAATAGCAGGAGGATTTACATTTTTCCCAGGAAGGTATTTACACACTTTCTTTTTCGGATAGGAATAAATGTAAAATCAATCCCGGCCTAAATTTGTAATTATGAAGATCAGTACAAAACAAAAAGCTATGGGCGTGGACCCAAGCCCAACGTTTGCCTTCCGGCAATTCATGACATTACACTATTTCAAGAAATTATAACGATGAAAAGACGACCATTTTTAAGAACATTGGCAATAGGGACGACGGCCATGTTCACCGCTTCAAAATTGAAGGCGAATTCAGTAATTACAGGTGAAAATCATAAAACGATTAAACCCAAAAAGCTCAGAAAAGGGGATGTGGTTACCTTAATCGCTCCAGGAGGTCCGGTGAATGACGAAAAGATAGCATTGGCAGTCAAAAACCTTGAGGACTTAGGGCTTAAAGTCAAGCTGTCCAAAAACATAAGGGCCAAAAGAGGATATATGGCCGGGACCGATAAACAAAGATTGGAAGATTTACATGCGGCCTTTGCCGATACAAGGACCAAAGCGGTATGGTGCGTTCGAGGTGGCGACGGTTGCAATAGATTGTTACCCCTTATTGATTATGATTTGGTTAAGGAAAACCCGAAAATACTGATCGGTTTCAGCGATATTACCGCCCTAATAAACGCCATATACCGTAAAACCGGATTGGTTGGTCTTCATGGCCCTATCGGTGCCTGGGATTTTACCAACTTCAATAAAGAACATGTCAAGGCGATTGTATTCGATGGAGGGGCGGGCCATAGTATAGATGGAACCGAAAAAACGATAACCCTTGCCGAAGGGAAAGCCACAGGAAAATTGATCGGTGGTAACCTCAGTCTGTTAGCCGCTTTATCAGGCACAGGTTATGATAACGATTTTACGGATAAATTGGTTTTTATAGAGGATGTTGGTGAAAAACCACGCAAAGTCGATAGAATGCTGACCCAACTTCGGCAAGCGAATAACCTTAAAAAGGCGAGTGGGATCATTTTGGGTGAATTTGCCGACTGTAATCCAGGGAAAGGCGATGTTTCATTGAGTTTGATGGAGACCTTAAAAGATCGGTTATTAGATTTGAATATCCCGATTTTATATGATTTTCCATTTGGGCATGACAAAAATCTATGCACTTTGCCTGTCGGTATTGAAGTGGAACTCGATACCTCCGAGAAACGGGTGACGTTGAAAGAAAACGCCACCCTGTAATACTTTCCAAACGATTTCGGGCGTAGTTCCTCAACCTTTGATAACCTTTCGTTGTTTTGTTAAACTCTATGGATGGTAAAGGTGTAAAGGGAATAAATGGTTATATTTAAGTACTTGTGCTTTTTTGCGGCATGCAAAAAAAAAGTGCATTCTTCCCCCATATGGTTGATAGGTTAGCATTGTCCATAATACACCATACCCTACATTTAAATACGACATTATAAAAAATTTGATTTTTGTGAATTACCCGCTGTACAGCACTTTATGTAGTGTTCGTTACTTCTGGTTTTCCTCAGGAAAAACCCTTGCTACGGAACACTATTTTCAACTTTATGTGTTAACTTGGTCTTTGCGCAAAAAACTTACTACGAATACGTTCAGATTCCTATTGAACCTAAGATCATCAGGGAAATTGAGCGGAAACAAAAATCTATAAATTGAAAATTCCTTTATTAATTCTTAGTGTGATTCTTGTGTTGTTTTCCTGCAAGGAACAAAACGGCACAAAACAGGAGAGCGGGTTGGCAAGTAATAAGGATAAGTCCTTACTGGTCATATTCGCCCATCCGGATGATGAGATCGTTATTTCCCCCATTCTTTCAAAATATGCCAACGAAGGTGTAAATATTCACTCGGTTATTGTAACTGACGGTTCTAAGGGAGTAACGCCACATGCCAATATCCCTGCCGGGGATGCACTGGCTAAGGTACGATCGGAAGAGGCATTGTGCGTTACAAAAACCTTGGGCATTGATCCCCCGATATTTTTGGATTATATCGATGGGGATTTAGCCTTAAAGGAAAACATCTATACGTTGGATGACAAAATCGATAGCTTGTTTACAAAATACCAGCCCGATGTAGTCATTACCTTTGGACCCGGAGGGCAATATGGACATCCGGACCATCGTATTGTCAGTAATATCGTTACCGAAGTTTTTCAGAGGGAAGCATCCGAGTCCTTGCAACAACTCCTTTATTATGGCTTTCCCAATGAGGCTGTGGACAAGGGGCTACATTTGAAAACGGATTTGGTTAAGTGGATGAATGATAATCTGAAAACTACACAAAAGAGATTTCTTACCTATAGAATTCCTTTTGATGCGCAAAATTTGAAATTGGGACAGGAAGCATCAAGGTGTCATAAATCCCAATACACCCCAGAAGACATCGAGGATTTATTCGCTATCATGGGGCAAACAGACGGATTGATCTACTTTAGGCCTTGGAATGGGGCCAGTGCCATCAAAGACAATATTTTTGATTGATAAAAAGGGGGTGTTTGGCGAATCGTTTTAAATTCGGGATTGGTTGGTTAAGTGGTAGGACTCCCATTGTTTAGGATATTGACTTTCCTGATGATTAAAATAGACGTTATGTCCAAGTCCCATATCCTTAAATTTCAAGAATTTGTTAATTTTGATGGGAACAGGGTAATAGGAACTATTTACCTTTGTTGTCCTTAATTAAACGGAAATGAGAACCATCCCCATCAAGAACATTCTTGGTCTTATCGTATTGACCTTTACGCTTTTTGCGTGTAATTCCCCATCGGATATATCAGGAAAATTGGAGGGTGTGGCAAAAGGGGGTACAAAGCTTTACCTCATTCAACCCAATAACCTACGGGAGGTCGCTGCTTCCTATTTTGGGAAAGTCATAGATTCTGCCGTGGTAAATCCTGATGGTGGTTTTGAATTTGTCAACTTACCGAAACTCAAAGAACCCGTATTGTTGGAAATTGCAGTGCATCAACCTGGGAAGTTCCCAAATTATTTAAATACCGATGATCCGATCAGGTCAAACTATATGCCTATACTATGGCAATCGGGAGAACCACTTGAAATCACGGCCAACTTCGATGAATTCCAAAAAAGTTTTACCATCGAAGATCCTTCAGAAATCAACAGGGCCTTGTTAGCACTAAGGGATGTCAACCTAAAGGCTTATCAAACCTATCTGGAAGGAAAGCAATGGCATGTGGAAGATGGCAAGCAATTGATGGATAAGGAACATTCGGTTTTACAATACCAGACCGAGTTGATAAACTTTGCAGATAGTATGCGTCATCTTATACCTGCTCTCGTGGCGTTACGATGGGTAAGTCCACAGGATGATTATGAACGTGTGCCTGAATTTCTAGTGCGTCAATGTAACAAATGGAAAAAGGAACAACCCCAACACCCATGGGTAGAAGAGCTTTGCAAACAGAGTGAACCCGCTAATCTACCGGTTTTGGTAGGGGATGTATTTCCTGATCTACAATTACCCATGATAACCAAGGATACACTTTCGCTCAAAGACCAATTGGGCCATAAACTTACGATTATTGACTTGTGGGCATCTTGGTGTGCTCCTTGCCGATTGGAAAACCGGGAGGTTTTAGTCCCTATTTGGGATGCATACCATGACCAAGGGTTGCAGATTGTTGCCTACGGATTGGAAAGCAACGAGTCCGGATGGAAACGTGCTGTAGTGCGTGATGGGGCAGATCGTTGGTTGCAGGCATCCGATTTGCAGGGGGATGATACCCCAATCCTAAAAAAGATACGCGTACATACCATTCCCGCCAATTTCATTCTTGATGCCCAGGGCGTGGTAGTGGCAAAAAATATTCATGGATCGGCTTTAAAGGATTGGGTGAAAAATTATATGGTTAAACCCTAGTCCTGTTTATGGATCGGACATTTTATTTTGGGAATTCAAATCGACGTTGGACCGATAGGGCTATCGGTTCAAACATTGGTCCTTTCCCAAAGGGATATGGCGGAATTTGTTGCCATATAGTATCGTAAGGCCCACATGGATATGAAAATGATAATTTATATGAAAAAACTGAAATTCCCAACCGCCCAAACCATCCTAATCCTTATAGCGCTATTTGTAACGGTTTTAACCTGGTTGGTGCCTGCGGGCCAATATGATAATCTAGCCTACAATGCCCAAAGCAATACATTTACAAAAACCAGTATAAACGGGAATGTCGAATTACCCGTAACACAGGAAACCCTAGATGGACTCGATATTAAAATCCCAATTGAAAAATTTATAAATGGGGATATTTATAAGCCTATAGGAATTCCCAATACCTATAAGGAAGTCGAGTCCAAACCCCAAGGCTTGGCTGCCTTGGTGAAATCCCCAATTAAAGGAATAATCGCTGCTTCCGACATCATTTTTCTCATCCTTGTTATTGGAGGCTTGATCGGTGTGATGAATCTTACGGGGGCGTTCGATGCCGGTATCGCCTGGATGGCAAAAATGCTTAAGGGGAAAGAGTACATACTGATCATTTTGGTGACAACACTTATTGCAGCGGGGGGTACAACCTTCGGACTTGCGGAGGAAACCATGGCATTCTACCCGATATTAATTCCTGTTTTCCTCGCGGCAAGGTATGATGCGATGGTCGGACTAGCATGCATTTTTCTTGGTTCGGGTATTGGGTCGATGTGTTCAACAACAAATCCCTTTGCAACGATCATTGCCTCTGATGCCGCTGGAATAAGTTGGACAGAAGGGTTGGACAATCGTGTCATTATGTTGGTTGTTTGTTTGACAATTACCATTCTATACATTATACGGTATGCCAATCGGGTAAAGGCCGACCCTAAAAAATCTATTATTTATGATCAAAAAGAAGCCTTGGAAAAGCTATTTGGGGTAAATGAAATGGGTGCCACCATAAAATTCACAAATAGGCTGAGACTCATTCTTGTCATATTTTCATTGTGTTTTGTGGTTATGATCATCGGTGTTTCCATGCTTGATTGGTGGTTTGTGGAAATGACCGCCACATTTTTGGTAGGTGCCATTATTATTGGCTTTATTGCTAAAATAAAGGAAAATGTCTTCGTTGAGGTGTTTACAAAAGGTGCCGGGGAATTATTAAGTGTTGCATTTATTGTGGGTATCGCAAGGGGTGTGACCATTTTAATGGAGGATGGACTAATTAGCGATACGATTTTATTCCATGCAAGTTCGATAACCGAAGGCATGGGCAAAGGGCTATTTGCGAATGTCATGCTTGTCATTTATGGAGGGCTGTCCTTTTTTATGCCCTCCTCATCTGGAATGGCCGTATTGACAATGCCGATTATGTCGCCATTGGCTGATACCGTAGGTATAGGAAGGGAAATCATCGTTGATACCTATCAATATGGACTTGGTTTGTTTTACTTAATCAATCCTACTGGATTGATCCTGGCAGCTTTGGCGATTGTTAAAATTGGTTTTGATAAGTGGTTGAAATTTATTTTCCCACTTTTCCTAATGCTATTGATCACTACCATGATATTACTGACTGTTTCCGTCTATTGATAATATGGGAATTAGGAATGCCGTAAAGGAATTCGGTCAGCCCTAAGGGATATCAAATACTGGAGGGGCTGCAATTTTTTTGAAGTGCCTTAATTCAGGAATCATCCCATTTTGCACGATCACTATAATACGGGTACTGACAAAAGCATTTCGGGTCATTCTCTAGGCAGCATCTTTCCGGCTTATTGCTTTATAGACTTCAATGGCTTTATCCGATTTGAAATGAATGGTATTGTGTTGGAATAACTAAGAATGGTTAGACCATGCGGTTCTTCAATTCACTACAAATTAAACTTGGAAAATACTACTAACTTAAGTTTTTATGAATGAATCCCAAAAGTTGGGTGTGAATTAGAAAAAGAAAGCATAAGCTATTCCTAAGTTCGTGTTCTGTTTTTTTTTGCATTGCCCAAAAAAGAAGCAAAAAACGCTAGGCTGATTTTAAATTTCTTTAAATCCACGCACTTTCCGCGGCCACACCGCCCAGGCCGCTTTCACTAAAGTGAAATGCTCTATGGACGGCTTCCCCACTGCCCAATGCGGAAACCACTTGATTTAAAACGAAATCAAAAATAGGCCGTTCCTTCATTAAGACCCCGTTCAGGGGTGTGAATAATACAGAATCTTCCTATTTAGGTTAACTCGATTATTTACATAAATATCCAAATACCCAGAAATTGTTCTTGATCCGTTTTTATATCGGTAAGGGAAAAGAAGGGGTAACCATGGAATTGCCAATGGTTAAATTTAGTTCATATCTAGAAGGTGTCCACTACCAAAATATAGGTTTCAATGGGATACTCATATAAGTTCCATCCAGGGCCGGGTTGTTCTATTTATCCTTTAACACTCCTTGTTGAACCCTATTGTCATCACGACCAAGAAGTGTGATAAAATCGGTAATCCATGTTTTCTAATGCATCAAACAGAAATCACGGTTTAGAAAACAACACATATCAAGGCTCTTTCTTCTTATCTTTCTCCCCATCTTTCCCCTCATCTTTCTCGGAATACATATTGTCAATAAGTTCCTTGTATTTTTTCTGGATTACTTTTCGTTTTAATTTTAAGGTTGCGGTGATTTCTCCCGCATCTATCGTAAATTCCTTAGGGAGTAAGGTGAATTTTTTAATCTTTTCGAATTTGGAAAATTCTTTTTGGAGTTCTTCAAATCGTTTTTCAAAAAGTTCTACAATCTGATTATGTGCAATTAATTCCTCTATGTCCTTAAAGGTGATTTTGTGTTCTAAAGCGTATTTTTTCAAATTCTCGAAACTAGGGACCGCCAATGCCGTAACATATTTCTGTTGATCCCCGATCACTGCAATTTGCTCGATGAACGAATCGCTGATCAAAGCGGTTTCCAATTTTTGGGGAGCAATGTATTTCCCCCCGGAAGTTTTCATTAAATCTTTGATTCTATCGGTAATGACCAAGTTGCCTTTAGCGTCTATTTTACCGGCATCACCTGTGCATAACCAACCATCCTTGAAAACTTGGGCCGTGGCTTCGGGTTTTTTGTAATATCCTTTCATAACCCCTGGGCCTTTTACCAAGATCTCGTTATTATCAGCGATTTTAATTTGAGTTCCCTCTATGGGTTTTCCGGCTGAATTGAATTCAAAATGCGCATCCCCAAATAAGGTTACTGTCGCGGTAGTTTCGGTTAACCCATATCCACATTTGATATTAAGTCCGAATGAATGAAAGAACGAAACCAAATCCGCTGCCAAAGGAGCACCGCCACAAGGCATGAATTTTATGCGTCCCCCAAAAACATCACGCAATTTGCCCAACACTAATTTATCGGCAATTTTATATTTGATTTTTAAAGCCAATGGAACTTTTTTAGCTAACCTTTTATGTTTGTTGTAATAATCGTTGCCAATACCCAAAGCCCAACTTGCCAATTTCATTTTAGTAGGTGATGCCTCTTTTCTTTTTTCCTGTATTGCCGCGAATATTTTCTCGAAAATACGGGGAACGGTACACATTAAAGTAGGTTTTACTTCTTTTAAAACCTCTGCTATTTTTTTGGGATCTTGATTAAAATATATTTCGATTCCCTTATATAAACAGAAGAATACCCAGCTGCGTTCATAAACATGGCTTAATGGTAAAAAACTTAACGAAACATCCTTTTCAGAAACGTCCAATTCAAAATCATGCGCTTCCAACGAAGATCCAAAATTAGTATAGTCCAACATCACCCCTTTGGGCTCACCGGTTGTTCCGGAAGTATAAATAATACTCGCCAGATCAGTCAATTCGTGTTCATCATATCTTTTTTGTAGTTCTAAGTCTATCTGCTCCGAAGGTTCAAAGGCAACAAAATCCTCCAAATAAATGGATTTCTTTGACGGCTGAAGTTTAATGGTATTGGTTAAGGCTACGATTAATTTTAAATAGTTGGAAGTTTCCAGAAGTTCGTAGGCCTTATCATATTCATTTTGATTGCCGACAAAAAGTAAACTGACCTTGGCATCATGTATAATATATTCAGTTTCTTTTTTAGAGTTTGTTGCATAAATGGGTATGGTTACGGCCTTTACACGCATAATCGCAATATCCGCAATTATCCAATTTGGCATATTTTCAGCAAAAATGGCGATGTTCTGCTGTTCGGAAACACCAAAATTCAAAAGTCCTTTTGACAGTCTTTCTATTCGGTCTTCAAAATCCAACCAAGAAATACCTTCCCATTTATTCAGCTCATTATTCTTATAATGAATTGCATTTTTACTCTTAAAACGTTGGGAATTTCGTTTTATCTCCTCTACTAAGTGTTTATAAGTCATACACTGTTATTGGTTCGACATTAAAATATAGTACGGTACCTCGATCCAAGCATACAAAGTTACGAATAATTGTACTGTTTGTTTAAAAGGAAGGCCATGGTATTTTACATATTTTCCAATGGACGACCTGTATTTGAATTGAAATGTATCGATGGTCAAGACGTCTCAAATCATTCAAATATGAGGGGTGGGTATAGAGGTCTTTGACAAAAAAAACCTTAATTTAATAGGTATTGTGGCGAACAAACCAAATCCTTACCTTTCCAAACTGTTAATCACCAACCAGATAACTACATGAAAAATTATTTTTTGACTGCTTTGGCAATATGCCTGGGGTATATATGTAACGCACAAATAAGTCCGAAATGGGCACGTTACCCAGCAATATCCCCTGATGGGAATACGATTGCCTTTACCTATAAGGGAAACGTTTTTTCGGTTTTGGCTGGGGGTGGTGTCGCAAAACAATTGACATTTCATGCTGCCCATGATTATGCCCCGGTATGGAGTAAAAACGGCAAGCAATTGGCATTCGCATCCAACAGATATGGAAATTTCGATGTTTATGTGATGGATGCCCAGGGGGGTCCGGCAAAAAGATTGACCTATCATAGTAACGATGAAATACCTTATAGTTTTTCTGCAGATGACACCAGTGTACTTTTTGGTGCAAGTAGATTGGATGCTGTCGCACACAGACAATACCCAACAAGTTTACAACCGGAGCTGTATAGCGTCCCGGTCAATGGGGGTAGGGTTGACCAAGTTTTGACCGTGCCGGCCGAGAATGTTCAAGTTAATGGCGATGGCACAAAATTAGTGTACCATGATAAGAAAGGCTATGAAGATCCTTTTAGAAAGCATCATGTGTCTTCCATCACAAGGGATATCTGGATCTTTGAACCTGCTGTAGGCAAACACACGAAATTAACCCAATTTAAGGGAGAGGACCGTAATCCGGTATTTTCGAAAGATGGGAATACCATCTACTATTTAAGTGAGCGCGAGGGAAGTTTCAATGTCTTTTCCATGTCGTTGGATAATACATCACAAATCAACACCCTAACCGATTTTAAGACCCATCCGGTACGTTCGTTAAGTATAGGTAACGACAAATTGGCATTCAGTTATGATGGTGAAATTTACACCTTGACTCCAGGCGAAAAGGCCATGAAGGTCGATATCATCATCAGAACACAAGAGGACAGGAATTCCACCGCCCATATTTCCGTTAATGGGGATGTCCAAGAAATGGACGTGGCCCCCAACGGAAAAGAAATTGCTTTTATTAGCAGGGGGGAAGTTTTTGTAACCTCGATCGATGGTTCATTGACCAAACGCATTACCAATACACCGGAACAGGAACGTTTTTTGAAGTTTATGCCCGACGGTAAATCCGTAGCCTATGCCAGTGAGCGGAATGGCAAATGGACCCTTTTCAAAGCTTCGAAAGTACGTGCGGAAGAGCCTTATTTC
Organism: Maribacter aquimaris; assembly: GCF_014596745.1. Lineage (GTDB taxonomy): Bacteria > Bacteroidota > Bacteroidia > Flavobacteriales > Flavobacteriaceae > Maribacter_A > Maribacter_A aquimaris. The sequence goes on along the minus strand of NZ_JABTCF010000004.1, from coordinate 270,975 downwards.
TTTGCGGCGACCTTAATAAAGGAAGATACCTTGATTTCTGCCAAGACTGATGTTTACCTCCCTGAGTTTTCACCGGACAGCACCTATGTCGCCTATATTGAGGGTAGAAGGACATTAAAGGTCAAGAATCTTAAAACCAATGAGGTAAATACATTGTTAACGCCAAAAGAGCTTTTTCATATGGAGGATGGCGATAAGTATTTTACATGGAGTCCCGATAGCAAATGGCTGTTGGTGAATTGGGATGTATCATTAAGTAATTCCGAAGTGCTGTTGATTTCAAAGGATGGGAAACAGCGTAAGAACCTAACGCAAAGTGGCTACCACGATGCGCTCCCCAAATGGGTGAATAAAGGAAATCAAATCTTATATTTCACCAACCGGGATGGCTTAAAAAGCTATGCAACTAGCGGTAAGTCCGAAAAGGATGTCTATTCCATGTTCCTGAATCAAAAAGCTTGGGATATATTCAATACCTCAAAGGAAGAATATGACTTAACGAAGATGATCGAGGAAGCTGCGAAGGAGAAAAAAGAAGCAAACAAATCGGAGGACAAAAAGAAAAAGGAGGCAAAAAAGGAATCCAAGGAGGTAAAACCGCTTCAGTTTGACTTGGAAGATGTAGAGCAAAGAAAAGCCCGGTTAACCATACACTCGTCATTACTTGCCGATGCTGTTCTATCCAAAGATGGTGAGAAATTGTATTATCTGACCCGTTTTGAAAAAGACCTCAACCTATGGGAAACAGAAATCAGGACCAAGAATACCAAGATGCTCATTTCCCTCGATGCAAAAGAAGGAAGCTTGCAATGGGACACAAAAATGGAAAACCTATTTCTTTTGGCCGATGGGAAAATCGCTAAAGTCGATTTGAAAGCCGGTAAGATCGAACCGGTTAAACTAAGTTCGGAAATGGTATTGGATGCCGATGCGGAGCGCAGCTATATGTTCGACCATATCTGGTTACGTACCAATGGGATTTTTTACATCGCTACATTCCATGGTTTGGATTGGAAGGCCATGCGTACCGAATATGAAAAGTATCTACCACATATAGGAAATGACTATGAATTTGCCGAAATGATATCCGAAATGTTGGGTGAATTGAATGTAAGCCATGCAGGAGGACGTTTTTCCGATGATATTGATAATGGCGATAAAACAGCTTCATTGGGGGTGTTTTTCGATTATGGATATAAAGGTGACGGAATAAAGATTACCGAGGTTATAAAAGGAGGTCCTTTGGATAAGGCTGCCTTTAAGTTGAACCCGGGAATGATCATTGATAAAATCAATGGAAATACCATTGATAGTGCTATAGATGCGGCCTTTTACTTGAACCGCATAGAAGGGGATTTTACATTATTGGATGTATTGGATAAAACCGGAAAGCGAAAACAGATCACGGTAAAACCTATTTCCTTGAATGATGAAGGTGCTTTGTTATATAAACGATGGGTGAGGAAGAATGAAAAGGAAGTACTTGCAAAGAGTAACGGCACCCTAGGCTATGTACATATTCCCGGAATGAGTGATGAACCCTATCGTACCATTTATGACGAGATGCTCGGTAAGTTCAATGATAAGAAGGGTGTAATCGTGGATACCCGTTTTAATGGGGGTGGTGATTTGGTGGCAGATTTGGCCATGTTCTTCACCGGTGTACCGTTTTTATCCTATGAAACAGAGGCAAGAGTCGTTGGAGGGGAGCCCACTTCCCGTTATACAAAACCGACGTTGGCCATATTCAATGAATCGATGTACAGCGATGGTTCTTGTTTTGCCAGTGGTTATGTCGATTTGAAAATTGGAAAGACTGTGGGTATGCCTGTGCCCGGTACCTGTAGTTTTGCAGGTTGGGAGAAATTACCGAACGGTGGGCGTTGGGGTGTTGTACCGGTAAGTTCCAAGAATAAGGCAGGGGAGTGGATGGAAAACAATGAAACCAATCCGGATATCCTTGTTAAGAATCAGCCAGAAGTGATCGCAAATGGAATCGATGAACAATTGGAACGATCTATTGAGGTGCTGATGAAGGAGGTTCAATAGGTGTTTGTATAATATTTTACGGATCGGGTCTTGAATTTCCAATGAAACATCAAAGACTTTACGGTCCGGAATTTTATGAAAAGTGGATACCATGGAAAACACATAGGAATATCTTTGTCCTTTTTTGGGTTTATTGGGATTAAATAGGCACTTTTAAGGATAATCGACGTATATATACCCACCATACGATTTTTCTTGATTACTTTACAAAATGAATAAATTCGAAGATTTTAAAATTAAAAAGCAATTAAAGAAGGCCATTGCCGATCTAGGGTTTATAGCACCAACACCTATTCAGCAAAAGTCTTATTCCCCTATTCTTGGTGGTGCTGACTTTGTAGGCATTGCGCAAACAGGAACAGGAAAGACAATTGCCTATCTATTACCTATTTTACAGGATTTGAAATTTTCGGATCAACCACATCCAAGGGTATTGATTCTGGCCCCTACCAGGGAATTGGTCATTCAAATTGTCGAGCAAATAGAAAAATTAACGCCCTACATGAGTATTAGGGTAGTTGGGGTTTATGGTGGCAGTAATAATATTGACCGTCAAAAACGAGCCGTTGCCGAAGGACAGGATATTGTAGTCGGTACGCCGAGAAGGTTGTACGATCTGGCCCTTTCCAATGTCCTGAGACTAAAATCAATTAAAAAACTGGTGATTGATGAAGTGGATGTTATGCTCGATTTTGGCTATAAAACACAGTTGAAGAACATCTTTGGATACTTACCGGAGAAACGACAGAACATCCTTTTTTCTGCAACCATGACGACCTATGTAGATGAATTGATGACTGACTTTCTGGTCAATCCCATAAGGAAAACCATCGCGATCAGTGGTACACCTTTAGAAAATATCAGTCAGGAAACCTATACCGTTCCCAATTTTTATACCAAGGTCAATTTACTCAACCATTTATTGAAAGATAAGGAAGAGTATAGTAAAGTATTGATTTTTGTCGCTAGCAAAGTGAATGCCGATAGGCTGGCCGAAGTATTGGATTTCGAATCGGAAATTTCGGTAATCCATTCAAGTAAAGAGCAAAACCATCGTATCAAATCCATAGATAAATTTGAAAAAGGCACGAGTAGGATCCTAATTGCGACCGATGTAATTGCCCGTGGGATTGATATAGAAAAAATCAGTACCGTAATCAGTTTTGATACGCCATTTTATCCTGAAAATTATATCCACAGAATAGGAAGGACCGGCAGGGCCGGGGAACAAGGGAGGTCTATCCTCTTTTATAATGAAAAGGAGGAAGTTTTAAAGGATGCGATTGAAAGTTTGATGAATTACAAAATACCATTCCTTGAATTGCCTAAGGAAGTGGAGGTAAGTACAGAGCTCACCCCTGAGGAAGAAATAAAACCAATAGATCCACAAGACGAGACCGATACGGATCCCGGTATTAAAAGAGGGGCTTCCTTCCATGCGAAATCGGCCAAGAACAGTAAAGAAAGAGCAAAAGAAAAAAGCTACGAGAGAAAAATAAAACAGAAGTACAAAAAACCACAGAAACGCGGTGATAAGATCCAAAACAAAAAAAGAAAGAACAAGCGGTAAGGTTGTAAGTAAGAAATCCATTCCGGTTGGGAAGCATGGCATCTTCCAGCATTATTTAAAAAGCGTAAGTCAATTTTAAACCCCTTTAAATACCGATGGTGTAAATTGATAGGATATTTTCAAAAAGTGCGGGCACTTATTTAATAGGACATTTAATCTGAATCCCTATACATCGAATCTATGGGGGCTTTACCCTTTTAAATACCCAAACTGGAAAAGAATTGCGCCTTATGGCTGTCACCAATGGGTATACGAATATCGTCGATTACAATACGGTTCCGCTGCACGGTGCGAATAAAATTCACATTGACCACAAAGCTTTTATGCACACGAATAAATTGGTTCGGGGGAAGTTTGTCCAACAATTCCTTAAAACTTAAAAGTGTCAGAATGGTCTTGTTCGAGTCCACGATATGTATTTTCAGATAATCCTTAAGACCTTGGATGTATTGAATGTCGTCTAGGTTGATCTTTACACTTTCATGTTCTGACTTTACAAAAATGAATTTTTGGTTTTCAGTAGTTTCTCCGTGTGAAGGAAAAACATTGGCAGCCATAGGTTTTATGGGTTGTTCCTTAAGGGCCATAAGCTCCTTAACCCTGGAAACGGCTTTAATGAACCGATGGTAAGGAATGGGTTTAACCAGATAATCTGCGGCATTCAACTCAAAACCCTCAACGGCATATTGGGAATAGGCCGTCGTAAAAATAAAATAGGGACGGTTTTCCAAAGCACTTATGAATTCGAGTCCGCTTATCTGGGGCATTTCAATATCACAGAAAATAAGATCCACCTGTTTTTCTTTAATAACCGAAATGGCATCCAAAGGATTGGTATAACTACCGACTTCCTCTATAAAACCCAATTTTTTGCAATAACCCGACAATACTTCAATCGCCAAGGGTTCGTCATCAATGATTATACAGTTCATGGTTTCAGAGATTTATTATTAGATCAACTTCATAGGTTTCCCCATCGTCGGCTATTCGTAATTCATGCGAATTCGGGTAAAGGTATTTAAGTCTGTTCTTTACATTATCCAGACCCAGACCACTGCTTTTGGTTTTTGGTTTTTGATTGCCTATACTGTTCACGATATTAAAATGTATAGACTTATCTTGGATCAAAAAGTTTATTTTGATCATGGTTTTTCCATGGTAATCCGTGCCATATTTAAAGGCGTTTTCGATAAAGGAAATAAAGAGGAGAGGGGGTATTTTTTTATTGCTATCGTCGCCTAAAACTTTCAGAAGTACATTTTCACTATTCGCCAGTCGTAGTCGTTGTAGGGCCACATAGCTTCTGATATATTCAATTTCCTTACTGATTGGAACGTTGCCCCTATCGGCCTCATAAAGCATATAACGCATTAATTCCGATAGGTTTATGATGGCTTCCGAGGTGTCGTTGGATTTTTTTACCGACAAGGAATAGATCGTATTGAGGGAGTTGAATAGAAAATGCGGATTCAATTGTGCCTTGAAAAATTGTAGTTCTGATTCTACTTTTTCCTTCTCAATGGATTTTCGAAGGTTTTCATTTTTTTGCCATCCCATATAGACCCGAAGCATAGTCGAAAACAAAAAAGGGACACCAAAACTGATCAGGGACATCATGGGGAACCTAAAGGCTAGAAATTCTTGCCGATGGGGTGCCATAGGTCTCATAGGGGGCATGGGATTCGTAAGGTCCTTCGGGTCAAAAGGAGGGAACACCCTATGCATTACATAGATAAGAAGCCCCAAAAGTACTATAGAGACTGTTATATAGACCTTTTTTTTGCCGTTGAGCAAAAGTTGGGGTACCAGAAAAAAGTAATTGAAATAGAACAGCAATATTGCTGTTGGAATTTTTATTAAAACGTAATTGGGCATGGGACGCGATAGGGCAAGAAAGGGGTATAAAACCAAACCGTAAAGGGCGCACCATATAAAGACATGCATTAATATTTGTGGAATGTTTTTCTTTTGAAGAATCATTCAATATCTTGTTTTGAGAATATGAACCTCTAACCGTTCAAGGTCTTCGATAGATAACCTGGGGTCTTCACCATTCAATAATTTATCAATGACCAGATCCGCTGTTTTTTCCGCATCCACGGCTGAGGTAAAGGGGTGACTCCCTTGTATTGCCGGAACGCTTTCCTGCTGGATCAACAACTTTTTTTGATGTAAGATACGATAACCAAATCCTTTGTCCACAACAAAAATCTCTGCATGTATAGGCAATTTTCGTTCTGATTGGTTTCCAAGATAAAGGGCCCCACCCAGTAGTAACACGCCTAGCCCTACAAAAATCAATATGTTTTTTAATTTGGATTTCATTTTTCTATATTTATGAAATGGGGCGGTACTTACTCAAAATACCGCCCCATTACTCAACTAACTCAAACAATCACTCAATCAACTAAATATTTTGTACTAATCTTCATCGTCGTATTCATCAAAGGGGAAAAACTCATAGAGGTCATCCAAATACAGGCTACTAGTACGGCCAAGTCCAACAAATGCACTGGAGCCGTTAGAGAATGCAATGGGATCTTGGCGTGACGTGCCTTCAAAGCTGGTCCTATCGTCCCAAGTGTCATCACTTGGATCGTATTGCCAAACGGAGGTCAGGGTACCTCCTGCAATACCACAGGCGATATAACCATATCCGTCTATTGTAAATCCGACAGCATTACTTCTAGCAATACTATAATCATCCTCTTCGTCTAGGTCCAGTTTGGCAGACCACGTTTCGGTAGTAGAATCAAAAACCCAAAAATCATATGGGTAGGCACCATTAGACACCCCTGTACCAAGGTAAACATCAGTGCCAATGGTGAATGTGGTGGCAGACCTTCTTTTGTCCCCGCCAAAACCGACCATTTCAGTCCATGTATCAGCACTAGGGTCGTATTTCCAAAAATCCTTACGATCGTTGTCGCCATCGTAACCGGTGCCGAAATATCCATAACCGTTAATTCCAAAGGCTATGGCACTATGTCTTGGGGTTGCAGGAGTAGAGGCGATTTGTGTCCATGTATTTGAACCTGGGTTGTAAGCGTAAAAATCGTCAAGTTCGTCAAGTCCGTCATATCCCGAGCCAATATATCCCGTTCCATCGATTTGGAACCCTACGGCCGCATTTCTGGCACTACCTGGGAAATCGGCTTTTTGGGACCAATAGTCCCCGTCGATATCATAGGACCAAAAAGAGCTTAGATAATCATCGCCATCATAACCGGTACCCATATAACCGATATTGCCGATAGTGAAGCCGGAAATGCCACTTCGGGCACTACCGTCAAATACAGATCTGTCAATCCAGTTGCCCTCGTAATCATCATCATCGTCATTGGAGCAACTGGATAGCGTACAGATCATAACAACCATAAAGGCTATTTGTTTAAAATCGTAATGTAGTTCTTTCATCATTTCTTTTTATTTTGACTTTAGCTTCGGTTAAAATTTTATTCAAAACTAAAGCACGATGCTTGTCCTTGAAACTGAAATAGATGAAGTTGCCTATTTAACATATGAAACCTGCAATTTCATCTACCAACTTCATCTTGTTTTTAATAGTCAAAATACAGGGTTTGGTCTTCTAACTATGGCGGTTTGTCTATTGTGGTTTTTGCCTAGAGTCATAGCTTTTACATTTACGGTCAAATCAAATTTTTATGAAGAGCGTCCTAGGTTTATTATGTTGTCTCGTGTTGTGTGTATCCTGCAGTACCGATAATTTGAACGATTCCGATTTTGAGGCAGGTGTGACCTTTACCGATAGTAATATCCGTGTGCTACAATTAGACACCCTGACCACTAAGTTGTCGACCATGAGGTTCGACAGTATTGTTACCTCCCAAGGATCACGTATGTTGATCGGGGAATACAGTGATCCGGTCTTTGGGAATGTAAAAAGTTCAAGTTTTGTGCAAATGCTTCCATCGAGCTATACGATAGACACCGATGCCGAATACGATAGTATTGTCTTTATTCTTAGATACGATAATTACTATTATAACGATACCCTAACGCAGAACACCATCCATATAAAGGAATTGAATGAAAAATTAAGTCCAGCGGATGACTCCGATTTTTATAATTCGAGTAGTATAGGTTTCGATGAAGAGGATCTAGGAACCTTAACCTATACACCAAGACCCTTGGGAACCGATTCTCTCCAAGTAAGGTTAAGTGATGCTTTCGGTTTGGATCTGTTCGAGAACCTTCAGGAAAAGAAACTAACCAATTATGATGAATTTGTTAATCGCTTTAAAGGATTTACCATAAGGCCCGATGAGCATGATAACGGTACGGTACTCGGATTTTCGTTGGCGTCGGACATGCGGCTTTATTACAGTATTGAAGGGGAAACCGAATCAGTGCAATATTTTACAGATTTCACGATTAACACCAGTACTTCCCCCATACCTTTTTTCAATCAAATAGCTGTTGATGGAGGGAGTGCATACCTGCAGGGGTTCACGGATAATGAGGTAATCCTTGACAGTGGGGATGCCGATAACCAAAGTTTTATACAATCAGGAATAGGTATTACGACTAGGATTGATTTTCCTTATTTAAAGTCGGTGAAGGATATACAAGGTGTGGGTACGTTGCTCGATGCGACCCTGCGAATAAAGCCCAAAGAAGCTTCATATAACGATAATTTAATCCTTAAGGATACCCTTGCGGTCTATTTGGTGGACCAAAATAATGATCTATCGGTACAGACATCCATGCAGGCCATCTTAAATAGGGAGAATCAGGAATTCAATGATATTTATTACGAGATACCCATAAGTAGTTATTTGGAAGGGCTATTGGAAACGGATATGGATAATACCAATGCCTTGATTCTTTTACCCTATGACTACAACGCAACGGTTGACCGCTTTGTTCTGGATGTGGATCCTGACAACGAAGGCACCCAATTAGAACTAATATATGCCATTTATGATGAAAATGAATAAAGCACTTTTTTTTACGATTGTTGTCATTTTTTTGGCATTGAATTCCGTTAAGGCCCAATCCGAGGGATTGACCAGTTCCCCTTATTCCTTATATGGGTTAGGCGTAATAAACCAGACCAGTATTGGCTTTACCAATGGTTTGGGATATACGGGAATCGGTATTAGGACGGATTCCCAAATCAACAATTTAAATGCGGCGAATTACGCCTTAATACCACAAAATTCGTTTTTCTACGATATAGGTTTAAAGGGGGAATACAATAACTATAGTAACGCAACCAACGACGAATCGAAGACAACTTTTAATTTTTCCAATTTGGCTGTTGCATTTCGTATAGCCAAAGGGCTTGGAATGGGTATTTCCATGGTGCCTTACAGTGATGTGGGATACTCGCTAGTCGGATTGGAAACAAACATAGATGGTTCTAACGAAACTTTTAAAAGTAATGTATCGGGTGTTGGCGGACTCAGTGATCTTAGGGTAAACTTAGGTTACGCGGTGACCGAAAATTTACGCTTTGGATTAAGTACCTCGTTTTTATTCGGTAGCATAGAAGAAGAAGAGTCCTTTACGATAAGTCAAAGTGCTTTCAGCACGGTGGAGAAAACAAATTACTCAGGTATTCGAATGGGACTTGGTATGCAATTCGATATCACGGAGAATATTACCATGGGTAGTACCATTCAACTTCCGACGAGCCTGGAAGGCAATCTTAAACGTTCTGTAGTCAAGTATTTGAATGGTTCCGAAATAACCGTAGAGGATAATGAAGGTAGTTCAACGGATAATTTTGACATGCCTTTGGAAGTCGGTATGGGTTTCAGCGCAAAATTCATGGAATCATTGACTGTGAGTGGTGATTACAAAAAGAACTATTGGAGTGAAACCGGACAACAAGAAAATCTAGGTACCTATGAAGATCAGGATATTTACTCCCTTGGTTTGGAATATGTAAAAGACCCTACAAGTTATAAATACGGTCAGCGCATATACTACCGGGCAGGTTTTAATTATGACAATGGTTATCTGTCGATCAATAATGTGAAAGTCGATGGCTACAATATTACGGCCGGTATCGGAATACCGGTTGGACAAGGGCTTCGGTCTATGCTGAACCTTTCGTACAGCTATGGTTCAAAAGGGCAGATCCAAAATATCCTCGTTAAGGAAAACTACCATATGCTAACCTTGAACCTGAGCCTTGCGGATCTATGGTTTCAAAAAAGATTGATCAATTAATGATATTTTATAAGCAGTCTTGCCTTTAAAATTTTGTTAATAGCAAGAATCAAGTTAAACCTATTACAGAAAATAGGGTCAAAAGCATATAAATATAGATAACAATTAAAAATCCATTATTATGAAAAAAGTAGTTATAATGATGTTAGGTTTATTACTGACAGTGGCTTTTACCAATGAAGTGAACGCACAGAAGAGAACCACAACAAAAAAAACCATAACAAAAAAAACGACTACGACTAAAGTCGTAAGAGTGCCAAAATCCAAGGTGGTCTATAAAAAATCCAAGGCAAAAGTGGTCGCAACGAGAACGATTCCAAATAAAAAGGTGGTTGTTTCCCCAAAGGGTACGAATTATTATTATTCGAACAATAAGTTTTATAGATCCTATAATGGGCGTTATATAGCTGTTGCTCCTAAGGCAGGTTTACGTATAGGATTTTTACCCACTGGTTTTAGAACCGTTATTTTTGCCGGAAGAAGTTACGCTTATTATGATGGCATATATTATGACCAAATCGGTGATGAATATGAAGTGGTCTATCCTGAGATAGGAACCATTATTTATCAATTGCCCGATGATTATGAAAAAGTGGAGTATGATGGGCAATTGCTATATGAAGCCAATGGTGTATTGTACGAAAGAGTACAAGTGGATGGTACCAGGGCCTATGAGGTTGTAGGAATCGTAGAGGATTAAAAACAGTCAAAAAGGCTTTTGTACGAACAACTATTTAAGTAGGGATACGGTCATTAACGGCCATATCCCTACTTTTTGCTTTTAGGCCTTAAAGAAGTTTTACCTTACTTTAAAGGAAACATGTTTCGGCATATTTATTGCAACCTATCTTAAAAGGTATGGTAATTTTAAAAATGATATGAATAAAAAATGGGTGGTCTTTATTTTCATTGGGTTAAGTGTGTTGTCGTATGCCCAGGAAAGTGATGCTCAAAAAATCGATTCCAGGAATTTTAAAAATCTATATCGCCTGAACGATTCTTTGTACAGGTCGGAACAACCAAGTAAAAAAGGGTTTAAATATCTTGAATCCTTGGATGTTAAAACCGTACTTAATCTAAGAAGGTCTGATAAAAACGGTAGAAAGGCCGATGGCACCTCACTACAGCTGGTGAATTTACCTTTGAAGGCAGGTAAACTTACCGAAGATCAGATTATTTTGGCTTTAAAGGCCATTCAGGGCGCCGAAGGTCCCGTTCTGGTTCATTGCTGGCATGGTTCGGATAGAACGGGTGCCATAATTGCCGCCTATAGGATAGTATTTGAAAATTGGACAAAGGAAAAGGCCATTGCGGAACTTAGAAATAAGTTTTTTGGGTATCACGAAAAAATGTACCCCAATGTGGTGACATTGTTGCAAAACCTCAATATAGGTCGTATCAAGAAAGATTTAGGGATATAGTATATTCCTTTTTTAAGACTGAAGGGCATAAAACAAATTCAATCCAGACTGTTTTTGGCAATGTAGGCCAGAAAATCCGGTTTATAATTCTCAGAGACGGTTATTCGCTGTTCCCTGATAATGATTTGACTGCGTTCAATCACATCAATGGCACTGAGTGCCACGATAAAGGATCGGTGTATGCGCATGAATTTATCGGAGGGCAATTCATCTTGCAGACTTTTAAGACTCATTAGGGTTAATATGGGCCTTGGTCGGTCCTTAAGCCAAATTTTGATGTAGTCTTTGAGTCCTTCAAAATAAAGAACATCATCCAAGTGTATCTTTAATTGTTTGTAATCGGACTTAACGAATAAAAAATTTTTTTCACTGATGGTTGATGTTTGCGCTTTGGCCTTGAACAACGAAAACCACTCTTTGGCCTTGGTGGCTGCTGTTAAGAACTCTGCATAATCAAAAGGTTTCAATAAATAATCCAAGGCTTCAACCTTATAACCTTCCAGGGCGTATTCTGAAAAAGCGGTGGTAAAGATCACACGTGTGCTTTTCGGAATCATTTTGGAAAGTCCTATTCCTGTGAGGTCGGGCATTTGAATATCCAGGAAAATCAAATCGACAGGTTCATTTTCCATAAAGGTCAAGGCCTCTATGGCACTATCGCATTTTTTTTTAAGATCCAGAAAAGGTGTCTTCAGCACATACCCTTCAATTAGTTGCAATGCCAAGGGTTCGTCATCTACAACAATACAGCTAATTTGGATAGACTTCATTTACATCAGATTTCTAAGGTTAGGATGGCCGTAAAGATACCACCTTCAACCTTATAATCGAAATGATGTTGATTGGGATATAATAGTTGTAAACGTTTTTTCAAATTTTCCAATCCAATTCCCGACCCACTCTTGTCACTATTGTTTTTTGGGGTATTGGGGTTCGTTGCCGTAAAAGTCAAACGGGTTTCCTTGAGTTCCAGATTGAAGGATAAATCTGAGGATGTACTCGCTGTAACCCCATGTTTAAATGCATTCTCTACCAAGGTGATAAAAAGTAGGGGCACTATTTTTATGTTCGGGACCATTTCCGGAAAGGAATAGGAAATTTTGATTTTGTCCGAAAAGCGTAGTTTCATAAGCTCAATATATTGGGTCATGAAATCCAATTCTTTTTGCAAGGGTACTTTTTCGGTTTCCGTATCATAGAGTAGGTAGCGCATTAATTTACCCAAGCTGTGAATGGTTTTTTTAGCAGTTTCGGGCTGGTAATCGACCAATGAATAAATATTGTTGAGCGCATTGAAAAAGAAATGTGGCTGTAATTGGTACTTTAAATGTTGGATTTCGGATTGCAGTCTTACGTTCATTGTCTCTTTTTGCAAAGCTTCCGTCTTCATCCACTTTTCCGTTGTCTTTAGGGCAATCGAAAATGCCAAGGGTACAAGGGAGCCGAAAAAATCGAGGTACCAGAAAATTGTTCTCGGTGGCCTCCTTGGAGGATTATCGTCAGGAAGGACCCATTGGATAAGAAAATCCTTCAGTTCGTGATTGGCCCATACTAAAACGGTGATCAATACGATATTGATGACAAAAAACAGTAGGTTTTTTTTGTTGAAAAAGAATCTATCGATGAAAAAGAGGTAGTTGAAATAAAAAATGATAGCATAGGAAATAAGAGGAACCCAAGTATTGATGAGTACTTTGGGAACCGCCGGGGAATCCTCGCTTTGACCTTGGGACAACAAGTAGGGCATACTGAACAAAATCAGCCATGCCAGAACATGCAGTACAGGGAATAAGTATTTTTTATGTTTCAATTCCATCTATCAAATTTAATCATTCATAGCGCAATGCCGTAATTGGATCCAATGCTGCTGCTTTTCTTGCGGGGTACCACCCGAAAAAGATACCAGTTACCGCACATACAGCAAATGAAATAATTATTGAATACAACGCCACGCTTGTTGGCCATTGTAAGAATGTTTCTATAAAATAAGTAGAACTTAAACCAAGGATTACGCCAAGTATACCTCCTGTGATACTGATTAATATGGCCTCGATTAAAAATTGCATTAGAATATCGGAGCCTTTACCCCCTACGGCCATTCTAAGACCTATTTCCTTGGTACGCTCTTTTACCGATACGTACATGATATTCATGATACCGATACCTCCGATCAATAAAGAGATCCCGGCTACGGCAACTAAAAGTACGGTTAACATTTCACTGGTAGAACTGAATGTTGAAATCAACTCTTCCATAGAACGTACCGAAAAATCATCATTTTGATTGTCCAATAATTTGTGTTGCGCACGCAGAATTTCAGTGACTTCCGTTACAGCCTCAGGTGCATCGTCCTCACTTACGGCCGATGCCAGGATTTGGTTTAAATAGTCTATGGCCAAAATACGTTTTTGAACGGTTGTAAAAGGGGCTATTACCACATCATCCTGGTCTTGGCCAAAGGTGTTTTCCCCTTTTTGTTCCAATACCCCAATCACTTTAAACGGAATACTGTTAAAACGGATCAGTTTGCCAATAGGATCTTCACCATCCGGAAATATATTGTCAACAACCGTCTGTCCCAATAAAACAACCTTAGAGGCTGATTGTACCTCGGCATCGGTGAACATACTTCCATTTTGAAGTCCGACCACTTTAATGTCCAAGTATTCGGGGTTTACACCATAAATGGTAGATGGCCAGTTATTTGCTCCGTTGATTACCTGTCCGCCACCATTTACAAGAGGGGTAATGTAATTTAATAATGTTGATTTTTCTTTTATTACCTCATAGTCATTAAGCGTCAATGTTTGCACATCGCCACCACTTCCTCTTGCAGGTCCTCTATCATCTTCCCCGGGTCTAATGGTAATCATGTTCGAACCCATGCTCGAAATAGTACTTCGAATACTTTCCTTAGAACCTTCGCCTATGGCCAACATGGCAATTACAGCTGCCACACCGATAATGATGCCCAACATGGTCAGTAAGGTTCTGACCTTGTTGAGAACAATGGCCTTAAAGGCGATCTTAAATAAATTCAATAGTCTCATAATTAATGGTCTTCTACAGGTAATGCGGCCAATTCAGTAGCTGCTGATTTTATATCTTTATTGAGGTAATCCTTAATGATGTTGCCATCTTTTAAGACAATGGTTCTACTACTAAAGGTAGCGATGTCCGGTTCATGGGTCACAAAGGTGATGGTGATGCCTTTTTCATTCAACTCTTGAAACAAGGACATGATTTCGTACGAGGTTCGGGTATCCAGGTTTCCTGTAGCTTCATCAGCCAATATCATAACAGGGTTGTTCACCAAAGACCGTGCAATGGCCACCCTTTGTTGTTGGCCACCGGAAAGCTGTGAAGGGGTATGGCCCATGCGATCGCCCAATCCTACCATTTCCAAAGCCTTATAAGCACGTTCTTTACGTTCTTCGGTAGAAACCTTACTATTATATAGAAGTGGTAGTTCTACGTTTTCCAATGCAGAAGTACGAGCCAGTAGGTTATAGGATTGAAAGATAAACCCGATTTTTTCATTTCGGATCGTAGCCAACTCATTCCTGCTAAGATCTTTTACTTTTACATTGTCTATCTCATAGGTTCCCGAGGTGGGTTGGTCCAAGCATCCCAAGATATTCAATAAGGTACTTTTTCCCGAGCCACTCGAACCCATGATCGTAACGAATTCGCCCTCGTTTATGGTGAACGAAATGCCTCTTAAGGCATGTACGATTTCGTTGCCCATCGTAAACTCACGCTTTAAATCGTTTATTTTAATGATTTCCTTGTTCATGGTCGTTTGTTATTTTCTTTTCCCTCCTGGTCTTTGTGGCATAAACGGACTCTCATCTGCACCACCGGCAGACTGTTGTTCAATAGGACTTTCGGATTTTAAACTATATACCAGTTTGTCTCCTTCTTCAATACCACTTAAAATCTGTACATTGACACCATCACTGGCACCTAAGGTTACTTCTTTAGGTGATATGGCCCCATTGGATTCAAGGACCCAAACCCTCGTTTTACCTTCTTCATTGTTCCTTGCTCCACCTTTTTGGGGTTCGGTAGGTAAATTATGTTGCTCGTTGTAGGCCATTAGTAATGCCTGGGTAGGTTTAAAATTGATGGCCTTGGCCTCTGTACTCAATACATCTTTTAACTCTAATGTATATATGGATATCGTCGCAGTTAGACCGGGTTTAAGTTTAAGGTCGGGATTGTCAGCCTTGATTACGACGGTGTAGGTAATTACATTGGATGTTTCGGTATAGTCCAAACGAACCTGGGTTACCGTACCCTCAAAGGTTTCCCCTAAGTAGGCATCAACGGTGAAGGTTACCCTTTGTCCTTCTTTTACACCCCCTATATCAGCTTCGTCTACATCGGCCTCTACTTGCATTTCCTTTAGATCTTGCGCAATGGTAAAAAGGGTTGGGGTGCTAAAGCTTGCCGCTACCGTTTGTCCTTCGTCTATAGCCCTGGAAAGTACCACACCATCTATGGGCGAATAAATATCGGCATAGCTTAGATTGGTTCTGGCCCTTTCAAGGTCTGATAAGCGTTGGGTCACCGTGCCTTTTGCCGTTTCATAGTTATATAAGGCATCATCATAATCGGATTTACTGATGACCTGATTTTCGTACAATGTTTTTTGTCTTTCGAAGATGGTCTGCATGTAGTTTCTTTGGCTTACGGCATTGTCATAGGAAGCCTGTGCCTGGGTAAGGGCGGCCTTTAGGTTGGTTTTGTCCAATTCCGCAATCAACTGCCCTTCCTTGACGATACTGTTATAATCAACATATATTTTTTCGACCACCCCTGAAACCTGGGTACCTACTTCCACTTGGGTAATGGGCTCTATGGTACCCGTAGCCGTAACCATTGTAGTTACATCCCCTTTTTTGGCGGTAAGGGTTTGTGCTTCGATAACCACATCATCATTGCTCTTTAAAAAGCTGTATGCCGCAAAGGCAAGGATAAGGATAACTATACTGCCTATTATTATGTTTCTTTTATTTTTCATTTGATTAAAGTTTAATGTCGTTTCCTTGATAAAATTGAAGTAATTGGGTATACAAAAGGCTTAAGTATTTTGCCTGAATGTAGTTTTGATGGGCATTGGTATATGTGTTTTGGCTTACCACAAGATCGGTGGTGCTCAAAGCCCCCAGTTCATATTGTTTCTGCGCCAATCGATACGATTCACTTGCGGCATTTTTTGCGACGTCGGCAGCTACCATTTGGCTCTGGGCTGCAGTTGCATTTTGCCAGGCGGTTTCTATTTTTTGATATAGGTCCTTTTCTTCTTGTGCCAATTTCAGTTGGGCTATGTCAATATTTATCTTAGCTTTTTCAACTTCTGTCTTTGTTCTGTTTCTATTGAAAATGGGCACGTTTAAAGAGAGGCCCACTCTTTGGTTGAAATTGAGATCGAGCTGGTCTGCAAAAACGAAATCCTGTGTTGAGGTATAACCGGAGCCAATGCTTCCTGTTAGGGAAAGTGTGGGTAAATATCCTCCTTTGGCAATATCCAGTTCTTTTTCTGAAACCGATATATTGGTTTTACTTGCATTTATTTCAGGAAGGTTTTCCACAGCCTGGGTATAAACTTGATTCAAATCAGGAATCAAATCCTCACCTGTGCCGGTTGGATCGGCAATTTGAAATGAAGTGCCGATCGGAAGCTCTAAAAGTTGTTTTAGGGTCAATAACTGTTGGGCGTAATCATTCTTGGCGGTTATTAGATTATAGGTATTCGTGGCCGTATTTGATTGCGCATCGGTATAGTCTTTCATAGCAATGGAACCTGCCTCTAACCGAGCCTTGGCCTGTTCTTCCTCTTTTTGGGAGGCAACTAGATTGTTTTCGGCAATCGTAATGTTTTCTTTACTATAGAGCAATTGAATATAACTATCGGTTATGCTCAGGATGATATTGTTTTTGGCCTGCTCCTCATAAAAGGAATATTGATCAACCAAAAGTTTGTTTTGTATTATTCCATTGGTGATTTGATTACCCTGAAAAAGGGTGACCTGGGTATTGAGTCCCAAACTTGTCGAATTGATTTGTTGGGAAACAAAATCACTTGTTATAGGGTCTATCGAATTACCATTGGTAAAGTTTTGTGAAGCCGAACCGCTTAGATTGGGTAATCTTGAAGATTTTGCCGCTTTATAATCCTGAAGCGTGCTGTTTTTTTCCAAAATGGCTTGTTTTACAGTGATATTATGCTCCAAGGCATAGGAAATGCAATCCTCTAGGGACCAGATTTTATTCATATCACTTGAAGTTTGCTGACTGTGCGCAAACTGTCCGAGTAATACCAGAAATATGATGATAGTTTTTTTCATGTCGTTGTATACAATTTTGGTTGAAATACAACTCAAATATCCAAAGGAGTCCATATAAAACATATTGAAATAGATAAAGCAGGGTATTCACTAGACCAAACCGCTAAATTTATCGACCGGATTTTCACGGAAATGGGAAATAGTGGCTTTTGGATAGGTTTGGAATGTCTATGGAAATGCTTGTTGGGAGTATGGACTGCTGTCAAAAATAACGCGGTAAGAAAAATCGTTGGTGCTAATTATTGAATATGTAGCAATGGGCGGCAAAAATCAATCAATATCCAAAAAAATCTTAAAAAAATCTTAAATTATATGATTTTTGTCATCTTTCTTACGTATTGGTAAATGTATTTTTGAGGCAGGAACATGAAAAGTCCAATTTGCTAATAAGGTCAATTAATACTGTTCAAAAAATTGGTTATCATGTTATTACATTTTCGGTATTAAGGTAATTTGAATGCTTTTAACGAGAGGGGGCTTTAGTTCTTTTTCAACGTTTTAAAAGTGATTTTCAAAATCAATCTTGAAGTAAAAAATAGTATGATTGACAATCAAAAACAATTTCCCCATTGCTCAAATAATTCGATAGTATTAATTGCACGGTTTTTCAATAAGGCGTTTGCGTTCAAGAATATCTTTTATATGCTATTCTTGGTAGGTGCTTTTACGGCTTGTAATACAGAAACAAAGCCATCGAATTCAAACCAAAAACCTTCCTCATTAAAACCACCCGCCGTTAATGATGATTTTTTTCAATCGATAGGGCAAGGGATAGGTTTGGATTTTATGCATTCCATTGGTGCTGACCACATGGAGAATATTATCGAATCTGTTGGTGGAGGGGCGGCTTTCCTGGATTATGACCAAGATGGGTTTATGGATATTTATGTCTGTAGCGGGACTTGGGTCGAAGGTTTCAGTAAAAGCGATAAACCCAAGGTTATGCCCACCAATCATCTTTACCGCAATAACCAGAACGGTACTTTTGAGGATGTAACCAAGAAAGCTAACGTTGGCGGACCATGGTACAGTATGGGGGTTACCGTGGGTGATTATAATAATGATGGTTTCCCCGATATTTATGTAAGTAACAATGGCCCTAATACATTGTATAAAAACAATGGTGATGGCACCTTTTTAAATGAGACCGAAAAAGCGTCGGTAGGCGGGGGTAAAAATTGTAGTGTTGGAGCTGTCTGGTTCGATTATGACAATGATAGCTACTTGGATCTTTATGTAGGAAACTATCTGAATTTCAATCCGGATTATAAATATTATTATGCTCCTGACGGATTTCCCGGTCCGTTGGCGTATGACAGTCAACCCGATGTACTATATCATAATAATGGGGATGGAACCTTTAGTGATGTGACCCAAGCCATGGGGATTGTGGATATTGATGGTAGGGCCATGGGTGTTGGGGCCGCGGATTATGATGATGATGGCTTCGTCGATGTTTATGTGGCAAACGACCATACGGTTAATTATCTATGGCATAACGAAGGGGGTAAGGGATTCGTGGATAAGGGCACCATGTCTGGTACAGGTTTTAGTCAATCGGGGGAAGCCACCGTAAGCATGTCCGTGGATTTTGCCGATTTTAATGGGGATGGATTATTGGATCTTTTTGTTTCGGATGATAATTACTGCTCCCTTTATGAAAATTTGGGTAACGGCGTCTTTGGCGATCAGTCCTATCCCGCGGGTATCTCCGTGGCATCTGGACAGTTTGTGGGTTGGTCATCCTCTTTTTTTGATTATGACAATGATGGGGACGTTGATATTTTTAAATCCAACGGTGAATTAAAACACCTATATGGACAAGAGGATCAACTGTTCGAGAACATCCAGGAGGGCAAATTCAAGGATGTTTCCGTAGACCTTAGCTCATATTTTAAGGAAGAACATGTGGGTAGGGGCGCCTGCTTGGGGGATTATGATAATGATGGGGATATCGATATCTATATCGTTAACCTGGATAGTATAGGGGTATTTCTTCGAAATAATAAAGGGAATGCCAATAACTGGCTCTCTTTGAATTTGGTGGGCAAGCACAGCAATCGTGATGGTGTTGGCTCACGTATACGATTGGTTGCGGATGGCAAGGTGCAGACCGCACAGAAAAAAAGCACCACGGGGTATCTATCTCAAAATGACCCAAGGGTCCACTTCGGTCTTTCAAACGCCGACCTTGTTGATAGTCTTGAAATCAGATGGCCCTCGGGGAAACATCAGGTTTTGGAAAAAATAAAGGCCAACCAAATACTTACGATACACGAACCTCAATAAGTGGATAATGTTCAAAAAAAGTCCTTATACATCCTTTATCCCATTGCTAGCCATTATTGTTTTGGTTATTTCCGTTCAGTCATGTAAACCAAGGTCTTTGGAAGGCATGATTGTCATGTCCCAAAGTCAGGGGGATATTGATTCCCCGGATTATTTGTCAGGCAATAGGTGGCGTCATATACCCGAATCAAGAATCGTTGCACTGAATGTGAACTCACCAGAGGAACCATTGTCTGTATTGACCAAGGATTTCCAATCCGCCTGTGCCCCTAAGATATCCTATGATGGAAATTCCATGCTTTTTGCCGCACAGCAAAATAAAAATGATGTGTGGCAGATATGGGAGATGGATTTACACAACCTTAAAACCAGACAGATAACTTCCTCGGATGGGAATTGTATCGATCCCGATTATTTGCCAGGGGATCGAATGGTGTTCAGTAAGCATGAAATCATAAATGTTGCCACAAAAGAAAAGGGGTATACCCTTTATACCAGCAACCTGGATGGTTCTAATTTAGCCCGCATCACCTATGACCCCAGTACCTATTTTGCATCAACCGTATTGAATGATGGTCGTGTGGTTACTATAGGAAGGACCCTTATACCTGAGGTTAAGGATGCCAAACTCATGATCATGAGGCCCGATGGAACCAAGCAACAATTGTTTTATCAGAGTGAAGCCAACCATCATTTACAGGGTCGTGTTTGGGAAATGGATGAAGGTAGCATTGTTTTCGTTGAGGCGGATGCTAATAATGAAATGGATATTACCTCCATATCGTATAATCGCCCGTTGCATTCCAAGGTAAATATGACATCACATATTAAGGGTGATTTTTATGCTATTAGTCCATATCAGGAAAACAAGGTGTTGGCAAGTTATCGTTCCGATAAGGAAGGGCGCTTTGCCCTCTATGGATTCAATACCCAAAGTCATGAATTAGGTACGCCCATATATAAGGATGGGGAGTATCACGTTTTGGAAGCCGTACCCGTAGTGAAGCGAGATCGACCTAAGAAATTACCGAGCGAGATTGATCTGAATGTGAAGACCGCCTTACTCGTCTGTCAGGATATTAATTATTCGAATAAGCAATCCAATGATTCCACTACCTTGACAAATAGGGCTAACAAGTTGGAAATATTGGGAATGGATGAAACCATGGCCACTTTTGAAACAGAGGAGGATGGTTCCTTCTATATTAAAGTCCAAGCGGATACCCCGTTTAGGATGCAGACCCTTGATGGGAATGATAATGTCGTCAAAGGGCCGAGTAGTTGGTTATATCTACGCCCCAATGAACGTCGTGGCTGTATCGGATGTCATGAAAACCGGGAGTTGGTGCCCAAAAATGCCCAACCATTGGCCGTTAGGAAGGATCCCATTCCGGTGCCATCGCCAAAAGAAATAGATTCCTTAAAAAGAGATTTAAAGATGTAGGCCATGAAGAACGCAAAACGCAAGACACTTTTATGGATGCTAATATTATTTGGGGTCATCATATACTTTCCGGGGCGTATGTTGGCCAGACATCATGTGAATGATAAAACAGCGGTAACGGATCACCCTTTAAAATGTACATCGTGCCATGTATACACCTCCAAAAACAAGTTTGTCACAAGTTTGATCAATGAAGACTATTATTCCCCCTTCAATATAGCAGTTTCCCACGATGGAAGCCGGTTGTATGTTGTGGCCCAAGACACCGATGAACTTCTTATAGTTGACACTGAAAGCAATGTGGTATTGCACCAACTAAAAGTTGGGGTCCATCCCCATAGCGTAATATTGAATAAGGCAAATACGCTGGCCTACGTCAGCAATCAGTGGTCCGATTACATTTCGGTTATAGATCTTGCGGTATCCAAGGTAACGGATACCATAAAAACGGGAAATGGCCCTTCTGGGCTAACACTTAGTGCGGATGGTTCGTTTTTGCAGGTCGTCAATACCTATGGCTCTGACCTGTCGGTCATCGACCTCTCCACAAAAGAGGAATTAAAGCGATTGGGAACGGGAAGTGATCCTACCGGAACCGCGCTGTCCCCTGATGGAAAAAAATTGTATGTGACCAGTAGACGATCTAAGATCGTTCCTTATGGGGAACCTTTGGTGAGTGATCTTACCGAGATTAATGGAGAAACCTTAAGGGTAGGGGAACATCATAATATTGAAGAGGCCTATATGATGGAGAATATTACGTTCACGCCTTCTGGAGACCTTGCCATGATGACCTTGATAAGACCCAAGAACCTCATACCTTCGGTACAGATAGAAGGAGGCTGGATGATGACTCACGGCATTGGGGTTATAGAACAAGGGGAAAATGGAAGAATCATACAATTGTTGACGGATGAACCCAATTCCTATTATTCCGATCCCTTTGATATTGTGGTTTCCCCCGATGGTAAAAGAGCCTATGTCTCCAATTCAGGGGCCGATCGCATTACGGTGATCTCGGTTGATTCCATTCGGGCCATTTTAAAGGAAACCCCCAAGGAAGAACTCAAGAATATTGCGAATAATTTAGGGGTGAGCAGTCGGTTTGTGATCAAAAGAGTGCCTACGGGGGCCAATCCCAAAGGGCTGGCACTTTCCGAAGATGGTAAAAAACTCTATATCGCCGAACAATTGGAAGATAAAATAGGGGTGTTGGATACGGAGAGCCTTCAAATGGAAGCCCCCATCGATCTTGGTGGCCCCAGCAGAATTACGGTTGCAAGACAAGGAAGAAGATTATTCAATAATGCGGGACATACATTTCAAAAACAATATGCCTGTTATACCTGTCACCCGGATCATCATGAAGATGGCTTAGTCTATAACATGGCCGGCAAGGATATGGGACGCAATGTAACCAATACGCAATCCCTAAGGGAAATCGGGGATACCCCCCCATTTAAATGGAACGGTAAGAACCAAACCATATACAAGCAGGATGGTATGCGGTTTTCAACGGTCTTAACGAGAACGGAGCAATTCAGTTATGATGATCTGGACGCCATTACGGCCTATATAAAAAGAGGGATAAAATATCCCCCGAACCTCATGTACAATCCACACGGTGAATTAACAGAATCCCAACAAAGGGGAAAGGAAATATACAACAGGACAAAAGATAATTTCGGGAATGTCATACCGGAGAACAATCGATGCTATACGTGTCATCCAGCCCCTCTTTATAGCAATTTAAGAACAGCGGATGTAAGTACGTTGGCGGTCACCGATGATTCTATTTTGTTCGATACACCGCACCTTGGGAATATTTATGCCTCACCCCCCTATTTACATGATGGGCGGGCAGCGACCCTAGAAGAAATATGGACAGTCTATGGCGAGGATAACAAACATGGTTATGTGAATGATCTGACCAAAATGCAACTGAATGATCTGATCGATTATCTGAAATCCCTGGGAGGTCCAGAGCAGGAGGAAATTAGCTCCCAAACACAAGAAACCGCAAGTTTTTAAGAAGAAATAACTGATAAAAATGAAAATACATCTCAAATATCCAACCCTACTTGTCCTCTTTGTGATGCTTGTCATAAGTTCATGGGGGTTTGTACAACCTAAAGAGCGAACAGAATTTATAAAGGACACATCCAAGACGTATGGGGATAAGAACCAGACAGCATCGGAAAAGCCTATGCCGATTTACGGTAACTGGATAAGTTATGATTCCAAAAACGGATTGCCTGGTGATAAGGCGTATTGTGTGAAAATTGATGGGGACCGGGTTTTGGTCGGTACCCATGAAGGACTTGCCGTATTGGAAAATGGGAATTGGAAAACCTATACTACAGAAGACGGACTTACCCATAACGGGATTTTGGCGATGGATGTTGATCCGCTAACAGGGGATGTTTGGTTGGGTACCATGGGGGGATTATCACGTTGGTCGACCGGTAAATTCGAGAACTATACCCAAATGAACAGTGGTATGCCCAATGATTTGATCTATGCGGTTACCTGCGATGGCAAGGATGTTTGGGTAGCCACCGGGGGAGGGGCAGGATGTTATGACACCTATACCAGAAAATGGGAAATATTCACAGAGGAAAACGCACCGATGCATGAGCCATGGACGTATGGTGTTTGTGCCAGTGACGATAAAATTTATATCGCTGCTTGGGGTGGTGGTATCATAGAATACACCAAAAAGACAAAAAAATTCAGGGATTATGTTGATCCCGATGGCAATATGGAAATTGACCTTTTCCCCGATGATGGGGTTGTCCACGATATCACAACAGGGGCCTCATGGTCTAACGGTATGCTTTGGGTGGCCACTTATTTTGGTTTGAGTCGCTATGATGGCGTGCATTGGAAAGGGTATTTTGACCACGATAGCGGTTTGACCAGTAACTTCATCAATTATATAAAAGCCAAGGATGATATTGCCTTTATATGTACCGATCAGGGGTTAAGTACGACCGATGGTAAAAATTGGGTCAACTATACCACAAATGAAAACCTCCGAAAAGGCAAGACCATAATAATAAATGGTGATGATAAAAAGGTAATGGCCACATCACCATCGTTGGCACATAATTTTACCATAGGGGTTGATGTGGAAGGTGATGAGATATGGGTGGCGACATCCAAAGGGGTAAGTCATGGCCATTTGATGAAATAAGGAATTCGAACTAAAACTAGTATAACTAACAACTAATAATTTGGAAATATTATGGAAACAATAGAAAAGGAAAGGATTTTGATAGACTTGTCAAAACTCACAGAAGGAGAGATTTTGGAAATGAAAAAATTGGGAATCCTGACAGATGACCACAAAATCAGTAATACGGTATATCCTCCAATACATTTGGAAAGACCCCCTATTGAAAAACATGTTGTACATGCCCCCCATACCATTAATGAGGCTTATGATTATCAAAAACCATCCTCTTTTTCACGGGCATTACGGCTTGATCTTGGGGATTATAAGGTTTTGGTGATTTCGGGTACCGCGAGTGTAAACGAAGAAGGTCTGCCTGAGCATATTGGGGATTTTAAGGCCCAGTTGTGGCGAACCTATGTGAATATCACCAATCTATTGGAAGCCGAGGGTATGTCTTGGCACGATGTGGTACGTACAACCAATTACCTTAGGGATATTGAACGTGATTACGGGGAATTCAATAAAATCAGGACTTCCTTTTACAACTGGTTGGGGTTAGATCCATTGCCAGCAGCTACGGGAATCCAGGCCAGATTGTGCTGGGAGACCCTACTTGTTGAGATAGAGGCATATGCCGTATGTAAAGTTCGTTAAATGAATGTGATATGATAAGAAGAAACAACGGTGTCATCGGAACTATTTTTCTTCTCCTCGTCCTTATATGCACTACTTTAAATGGACAGGAAAAGAAGACCATGTATGGTAACACATCTGAAGAGATGTTCCCTTATCATAAATTTCAAAAGGCGTATAAATATCATTTTATAGAACCTGTCCAATTTTATGGAGCAGGTCGCGAAAAGCAACCCCCCAAGGACCTGACCGAAATTCGGATAGGATTTTTAGGTCCTTTGGAAGGTTCACCGATTGTAACCCTAGGGCAACAAATGTTGAATGGTTCCATATTGGCCTTGGAAGAAGCTAATGATCAAGGGGGGTATAACAACCTCCCTTTTAAACTCATGGTACATAATGATGTCGGACTCTGGGGTGCTGCGGCCAACGAAGTCGTTCGTATGGATGAGGAGAAGGTATGGGCCTGGTTGGGTTCCATTGATGATATTGTTTCCCATGTCGCTTTACGGGCAACGTTGAAAATGGAGATTATGATGGTCAATACCGGTGATCCCGATCCGACATTTACAGAGACCAATATACCTTGGTTAATTCGGGTTATCAGTGATGACAGACAAAGTGGTTACGCCTTGGCATCGTATATTTTTGATGTGATGAATCACGAGCGGGTAGCGGTAATACGCTCCAATGAACGATATGGCCGAGTGGGTATCATGGAATATTCAGGGTTTGCCGTTAGAAAAGGACACCCTATGAGGATCGAGGAACGGTTCGATATGGGGGAAACGGATTTTACCATGCAGCTCGAAAACATCAAGAAAATAAACCCTGATGCCATTCTTATTTGGGGAAACGCCAAGGAATCCGCACTGATTTTAAAACAAATACGATCAATGGGAATGAGACAGCCCGTCTATGCTTCCGATAGGACCGTTTCCCAGGAATTCCTGGATATTGCTGGGGATGCTGCTGAAGGACTGGTAAGTACCTGTCCCTATAACCCGGAAGCGGACAATCCCAAATTAAAAGAATTTCAGAAAGCGTATACCAAACGTTTCGGTATGCAACCCGATGTATTTGCGGCCCATGCATATGATGGGATGAACTTGATTGTTAAAGCCATAAAAAAAGAAGGGTTGAACCGGGTACTGATTCGGGATGTATTGACCGATTTAAAATCGTTTCAAGGATATGAGGGGGTTACCGGAAAGATTATCCTTGATGGAAGCTGGAATGATATCGGAAAGATCTTTATGGCCAAAGTGAAGGATGGTAAATTCGTGTACTCCCCAGCACCCGATCTAGAGCCGGAAGGTCAAGGCAATAAAGGACAACACGGAGGGCAATAGCATTATGGGGGTCAACAAAACCATTCTAAACACCATTCTATTTTATGTTTTTTTTGCCCAAATGGTATGCGCACAACATACTGAGGTAGAAGATGTGATCACCATAGGCTTGTTGGTGAACGACGATACCTCACAGGCAGCAAGGAATGCAGCGGAACTGGCCATACACATAGCGAACAAGGATCAAGGTTTGAACGGCAAGCAATTCAAGGTGGTCACCCGCTCTATGGAAGGGCCATGGGGTACGGGATCCAAAGAGGCTGTAAACTTGGTCTTTAAGGAAAAGGTATGGGCCCTTTTAGGGTCGCATGATGGTAGAAATGCCCATTTGGCCGAACAGGTAATCGCCAAGACCAGGGTGGTTTTCTTATCTGCGTGGGCAAGTGATCCAACCCTTTCACAAGCATACATCCCATGGTTCTATAATTGCGTGCCGAACGATATCCAACAAGCGGAAGTCTTGGTCAACGAAATAGTCAATGTTCAAAAAACAAATACAATTGCGATAGCCGTACAGGAAGATTATGATGCCAAAACGGCCTTGAAGTACTTGGAAAAACAGCTCGTGGATAAGGGAGGGCCAAAACCTTTGATCCAAACTTTCGCTCAGTGTTTAGACCATACTGGAGGATTTATGGGGGAATTACGGAATAAAGCGGTAGAAGCCCTAATAATCTTAGGTGATCCGGAACAATCTTGGGAGCTAATGGGGGTATTGCGCAAGAATGGGGTAAAGCTACCATTTTATGGAACCATCCCCATGTTGGGGGTACGGGACCTAAGTATCCCAGAACGTGGGAATCCATCGGATTTAACAATCTTGTATTCAGGAAATTGGTTAAAAACGAATACCTTGCAATCACAGCATGGGGCAGTAGGGCGTGATGCTATTTCCAATGCTATGGCGGCTTATACATTTGATGCCATGAACGTGCTGATAAACGCGATCAAAGCTTCTGGGTTTGATCGGGATAAAGTCTATGAAACCATGTCCAAGACTGATTTTGAAGGTGTAACAGGGAATGTCCAATTCGATAAAAACGGCAATCGCCGTAGTGATTTGAAATTGGTGGGAATCGCTAACGAAGATACTACTTCCCAAAAACAATAAATCCACGTATATTTACTTTTTATAAAATTATAGTTCGATGAAAAGCACCTATTTTTTCCTCTTTCTTTCCCTGCTATCAATGACAACATTTGTGGGTTGTAAGGAGAGTGCCGAAGAAAAAAAACAAAAAGCAATAGAGTTGATATCCACCCAAACCATGGGGCTTGCTTTTTTAGAGGCATTTAAGTTGGAAGAGGCGGAGACTACCTTTCTCAAATACATTGAACTTGCCCCGGACAAGAAAATGGGGTATGCCAATTTAGGATTGGTGTATTTACGAATGGGTAAATACGATGAAGCCAAAGAACAACTTGCCAAGGCTATTGATATTGATGGGAAGGATGCCGATATCAATTTGATCTTGGCGACGGTATACCAAATGGATGACGATAAGGATAAGGCCATCGCCGTGTTGACGAACTCACTTGGGTTTGCCCCAGATCATGCAAAGACCTTGTATATGCTTTCAGAGTTATACGCCACATCACCCGATACGGAAACCCGAAAGACGCGCGAGAAATATGTTCTTCAACTGGCAGAAAAAGTACCTGATAACATAGTGCCCGCCTTGGAACTTACGGAATTATTCATACGGGGGGGCGAAAGCGATAAAGCTATTGCCCAATTGGAGAATATACAAAAGCAATTTCCGGAATTCCCAAAGGAAGCGGTTGATTATTTTAGCGATACTATAGAACTTCTTCGAGCTTCGGATACAGAAAAAGCATTAACATCATTTACGATTTTCCACAACTATCTTAAGGTAACATTTCCTTACCAATCGGGTATCAAGGACTTAAAGGGGACCCGGGGTTCGGTTATTGGTTTTCCCTTGGTCACCTATGACCTTAAGCACTCTCCGTTGACAGATGATACGGAATCTACATTGGACTTGATCAAGTTTACGGATGTCACTGGTGATGTAGGTTTGGACGCCGTACCGATTTACGATCTCGATGGGGGTATTGAATCACGGAACCCAACGCATGTTTCCATTGCGGATTATGATTTAGATGGCGATATCGACATGTATGTGGGGAGTTATGACCCTGCCGATTCCAGTTATAAACACTTCCTTTTCAATAACGATCTAAACTGGTTTTGGGACCTTTCCAAAGATGTTGGAATCAATCATTCAGGCATAGAATCATCCGCTGCATTTGCCGACTATGATAATGATGGTTTCCTTGATCTTTATGTCGTGAGGCCGGAGGGTGATAAATTATATCGCAATGCGGGTAATGGAAAATATGAGGATGTTACCACTGAGGCGGCAATAGGGGAGCGAACAGGTGGTACCAAGGTTTTGTTTTTTGACATGGACCATGATGGGGATTTGGATTTTTTCGAATTGAGCGCCAGTACCAATCTGGTTTATAGGAACAATGGGGATGGGACCTTTAAGGAACAGGCTGGGCCAATGGGGCTTGCCGGGGCCGATATACAAAGTAATGATGCCGCCTTTGGTGATTTTGACGATGATGGGGATTTAGACCTTTTCGTAGCCAACGAAAAGGCGAATAATAACCTGTACAGTAACCAAAGACAAGGGGTGTTTAAGGATATCTTGGAAAACAGCGCATTTAAAAACGACAAGGGAAGTACTTCCGTAGCGGTTGGGGATTGGAATAATGATGGTTTTTTGGACTTGTTCACAGCCGGTGACCATGAAGAAAGCAATAGGTTGTACATCAATCAACGGGATGCTGTCTTTGAACCGGTGCGTGACGCTGAAAAAATGTTCAAAGCATTGAAAGGCATAGCTGTTTTAGACTCCCAGTTCTTCGATTTTGATAATGATGGGCTTTTAGACCTCGTGGTTTCAGGGAAACCCAATCAAAAGAATGATCAAGGCCTTTTCCTATACCATAATGAGGGTGAAGGCAAATTTACCGATGTTACCCATTTACTGCCGGAAAGACCAAAATCGGCCAGACAAATATCACTTTTCGATTTTGAGGGTGATGGTGATCTCGATTTGGTCCTTTCGGGTTTGCATGGTGGTGTCTTTCTTTTACGGAACGATGGCGGTAACCTGAACCATTACGTCAATGTGAAATTAGTAGGGTTAAGGACAGGAAGTGCGAAAAACAATTATTTTGGAATAGGGGCGAAAGTCGAAATGCGTGCCGGTAACCTGTACCAAACCAAAGTGGTCAATGATCCGAATATATACTTTGGGCTCGGTAATAGGACCAAAGCCGATATTATCCGGATTACATGGACCAATGGCGTGCCCCAAAACATACTACTTCCAGAAAGTGATCAGTCCCTCATCGAGACACAAACCTTGAAAGGTTCCTGCCCCTTCCTGTATACATGGAATGGGGATGAATTTGTCTTTGTCAAGGATATTACTTGGCGAAGTGCATTGGGTATGCCGTTGGGGATCATGGGAGGTACGGCAAGATATTCCTTTGCCGACGCTTCGGATGATTACATTAAGATCCCTGGTGAAATGTTACAGGAAAAAGACGGTGCTTATATCGTACAAATGACCTCGGAATTATGGGAGACCATCTACATGGATAAAATGCAATTGGTGGCCATAGATCATCCGGCTTCAGTCGATGTTTATGTCCCGGAGCAGTTTTCACCACCTCCTTTTCCTGGGCTCGATATGATCAAGGTAAACGAAAAATATTTCCCGATCTCGGCAAAAGATGGTGATGGCAATGACCTTTTGTCCCTGATAAAAGAGAAGGATGATAGGTATATCGCTAATTTTATGCCCGACAAATATCAGGGGGTCACGGAAATGCACGATTTGATTCTTGACCCAGGGGCCAACATCCCTACAGATAATCTATGGTTGGTACTTAATGGTTGGATCTTTCCAACGGACGCCAGTATAAATGTAGCCTTATCGCAATCCGATGAATTGGTCGTAAAGTCACCGAGCATTCAGGTAATCAATCAAAAAGGGGAATGGGAGACCGTTATTCCGAATCTTGGTTTTCCAATGGGAAAAGATAAAAATGTAATCGCCGATCTCTCAGGAAAATTCTTGAGCAAGGACCGTAGGATTAGGATCCAAACAAATATGGAAATCTATTGGGACCAAATTTTCTTTGCCCAGAATAATCCCCTGTCAGAATCGAATACAACGATCTTGAATCCGACCGAGGCCGATCTACACTATCGGGGTTTCTCTGAAAGCTATAGAAAGGGAGGGCGATACGGGCCACATTGGTTCGATTATGGATCCGTGGATACGTCTACAAAATGGCGGGACCTAATTGGTAATTATACCCGGTATGGCGATGTGTTGCCACTGCTGACAGCATCGGACAATGCCTATATCATTTCGAATGCGGGTGATGAAACGACCATAAAATTCAATGCCAATGAACTGCCCGAATTAAAGGATGGATGGACAAGGGATTTCTTGATACACAGTGTCGGTTGGGTGAAGGATGGTGATTTGAATACCGCCCATGGTAATACGGTTCTTCCATTGCCCTATCATGGTATGGGTAGTTATCCGCCTTCAGAAAAGGATATATATCCCAATACACCCGAATTGCAAAAATACCATGCAACGTATAATACGAGAACGGTAACCAATGAGGGTTATCGAAATAGTTTAAAAACAGATAAGTAAATAATGAGTAACGTTTTTAGAAAAGTAATGTATTCCATTTTATTCGGATGTCTTCCTGTAATGCTTTGTGCACAAGGGAAAGATGTGAAATTCAAGGAGGTAACGGAAAAAGCGGGAATAGACTTTAAATATACTTTTGGGGACCGGCATTATGAGAATATTTTGGAAAGTAGTGGGTCAGGAATCACCGTTTTCGATTATAACAATGATGGGTTTATGGATCTTTATATGATGAACGGTACCTATTTGGAGGGGATATCACAAAAAGATGGTGCGGTGTATAAAAACACGGCCAACAAGCTCTATAAGAACAACGGTGACGGTACATTTACGGAAGTAGCAAAAATCGCTGGGGTCGACGATAGGCATTGGAGTATGGCGGCCGGGGCGATCGATATGGATAATGATGGGTATCAGGATCTCTACTTGTTGAATTACGGTCCGAATGTATTCTATCACAATAATGGGGACGGTACCTTTAGCGAACAAACCAAAAAATTGGGACTAACCGGTCCTGAAAAATTGAATGGCTTTGTAAAATGGAGTATCGGGGTTTCATTTTGGGATTATAACAAAGATGGAAGGTTAGATGCCATGGTAGGTAATTTTTTGGCCTTTGATCCTGAATACATTTCAACCCAAACCCCGGGAATGATGCCACACCCTTCGGAGTATAGGGGCCAGGCATCAATGTTGTATGAACAGCAGCCCAATGGTACGTTCAAGGAGGTTACCGAAAGGGAAAACCTCTACTATCCGGATTCAAAATGTATGGGATTAACGGTTTATGATTATGATGATGATGGTGATCTGGATATTGTTCAGGCCAATGACCATCACGAGAATTTTTTGTTCAGGAATGAGAATGGTACCTTTAAGGAGGTTGGTATCGCCAGTGGTATTGCCGTAAATAGTCAAGCACAGGTAACGGGTTCCATGCATGCGACCATAGGGGATGTCGATGGTGACGGATTGGTGGACATGCTTGTTGCCGATTTAAAATATGGGGCCCTTTACCGAAATATGGGCAATGGGCTATATCAGGATATTACAGAGTCCAGCGGTGTGGCCAGGTCCTTGGCTGGCAAGGGAAGCTGGGGTACGGCATTGTTTGATTATGACAATGATGGCGATCTGGATATTATTTCGGCAAACGGAACGGCGGAAGAACTGATCTTACAATATCCCGTGTTATTGGAAAATGATGGTAAAGGGAATTTCAGGGATGTGGGTAAAGAAGTGAGTCCGTATTTTTCAACGAAACGTTCCGGAAGGGGATTGGCCGTTTGGGATTATGACAATGATGGAAAATTGGATGTGATGATTTCCCATGTCGACTTAATGGCAACACCAACCTTGCTGCATAATGAAGGAGGCAATACCAATAATTGGTTAGGAATCAAACTCACCGGTAAAAACGGATTGGCTTCCGGAATCGGGGCTAAATTGACATTGAAAACAGGGGATAGGAAATTGGTTTGCATCAATCAATGGACTACCGGGTATTTATCCAATAATGAACCCAGGACCCATTTTGGACTTGGTAAATCAAGTATAATCAAGGAATTGGAAATAAAATGGCCTGATGGTAAAATAGAAGTCATTAAGAATATAGTGCCAAACCAATACCTGACCATAGCACAGGGAAAAGGAATATTAAACGAATAAAGGTAATTTCATAAAACTCAAGAAAATGAACAGTATGTACGTTAGTAAGGTGGTTGATTTGACCAATCATGAAAAAAATATAATTTATAACATGTCCCATGAAGAAGCCGTAGCGGTTGTCAAATCCGGGGACGTAGAGGCTGTACGTAATATTGACGGACAGTTTTCCTTGATTTCCGTAGAGGATAAGACCATACGAATGGCACGGTCGATCGGCCGTCCTTTACGTTATTTTATTGCGAAAAAGGCGGTAGGACCCCAATTGGTCATTGCCGAACGAATAGATACTATCTATGACTATCTTAAAAAAGAAGGAATGGATGATCAATTCCATCCGTCCTATACGCGAATGGTTCCGGCCCATTATATCACCAAAATAGAACTTTTGGGATGTCCGGATCCCAATCCCGTTTATACAAGATTCTTTACCCCTGAACGCAATAAGTATGAAGGGGGTAGTCTGGAGCAAATTGGTAAGGAATATATCACGGCCGTATACAATGAGATCAAGAAATGGCTTCAATACAGGGCTAAAACGGGTCCTATAGGGGTCACTTTCTCTGCAGGTATCGATAGTGGGTCGATATTCGTGCTAACCTATCATGCGCTAAAGGAACTTGGGGAGAGCCCTTCGAGATTAAAGGCCTTTACCTTGTCTGTTGACGGTGACGGGGCGGATTTGATGCAAGCCAGAAAATTTTTAAAAACGCTAGATCTTGAACTTTTCTTGGAACCCATAGAGTTGGATTACAATGCGTTGGATTGGAAAGAAGCGATTAGTGTGGTGGAGGATTATAAACCTTTGGACATTCAATCGGCGACTATGAGTTTGGCCTTGTTAAAAGGAATCAGGGAACGATATCCGGACTGGAAATACATTATTGATGGGGAAGGAGGGGATGAGAACCTGAAGGATTATCCGATTGAGGAGAATCCAGAACTGACCATTCGTAGTGTATTGAATAACTTAATGTTGTATCATGAAGGTTGGGGAGTAGATTCCATAAAACACTCCTTAACATATTCTGGTGGACTAAGTAGGGGGTATATGAGGACTTTCTCCCCTGCCGATTTACATAATTTCGAAGGTTTTAGTCCGTATACATTACCCAATGTGATTGAAATATCAGAAGGCATACCCTATATTGATATGACCGATTGGGATCATAAAAAATTATATGATCTAAAAGGACAGATAGTTTTTGAGGGGGTTAAGGCCGTTACAGGTATGGAAATGCCCATCTTCGAAAAGAGAAGGTTCCAACATGGTGTAGTTTCAAAGAATGATTTTGAGAAGCATTTCCCGGAAAAGGAAATAGCCTATAGAAAGCAGTTTTTATCAAAATATGAGTAAGGATTTCGAGGCTGTTTCATCGAATAAATGGATAGCTTCCGAAAGGGGAAACAAAAATACGGTCGATCATAATCGACCGTATGCTTGGTTGGTGGAGAAAGAGCGCAGTATTAATGGTGAAATTGAGGATACCGCCATAATATTCCTGACCAATAAGGAGTGCCCTTTCAAATGCCTTATGTGTGATCTGTGGAAAAATACCACGGACCGAACGGTACCTGTAGGAGCCATACCCCGACAAATTGAATGGGCATTGTCGCAAATGCCATCCGTAAAGCATATTAAGTTATATAATAGCGGGAGTTTTTTTGATGAAAAGGCGATACCGGTAGCCGATTATGGCAAGATTGCCACTTTGTTGGAAGATTTTGAAACCGTCATCGTGGAATCCCACCCTAAATTCATTACTGAAAAATGTTTGGGTTTTAGGGATATGCTTAAGCCTCAGCTTGAGGTTGCCTTGGGATTGGAGACCGTACACCCTGAGGTCCTTTTAAAGTTGAACAAAAGTATGACCCTTGGGGATTTTTCCAAATCGGTCGACTTTTTGTCGCAAAACAAAATTTCCTCAAGGGCGTTCATACTTTTAAAACCACCATTCCTATCGGAGGAGGAAGGCATCCAATGGGCCAAGAAATCCATTGATTATGCCTTTGGTTGTGGGGTGGAATGCTGTACGGTCATACCCGTTAGGGGTGGTAATGGGGCAATGGAGCATTTACATAAAATGGGCCATTTTGAAGTTCCTGAAATTCAATCCCTCGAAACGGTTTTGGAATACGGTATTCAACTTCAATTAGGAAGGGTATTCGCCGATGTGTGGGATTTGTCACTTTTTTCAAAATGTGATATTTGTTTGGAGCCCCGAACCAAAAGATTGGATGCTATGAATTTGACACAGACCATAGAAGAGGGGGTAACCTGTAATTGTAGACCAATTGCCTAAGATAATGGTGCAAAAAACCTTTGTTCAGGATTTTTTAAATTGTTTCTTACCTTGTTATGATCAAACTAAACGACCTTAAAAACCAGTCAGAATATGCCGTATAATTGTAAATTCAAACGCAAAAGCAACACTATGTCCCAGAAGGGAAATCGTGTGCTCCAATTTATAATCTGCCTGTTTTTCCTTAACTATTCCTGTACAAAGGAAAACGATGAAAATAAGATTTTCGAAAGTTTGGATGCTTCAAACACAGGTGTCGCATTTGAAAATATCCTCACAGAAACCGATTCGCTCAACTATTTTACCTTTCCCTACATGTATGAGGGTGGCGGTGTGGCTGCCGGTGATATAAATAATGATGGACTGATAGACCTTTATTTTACGGGCAATCAAGTATCGAATAAGCTATACCTAAATAAAGGAAACTTGGAATTTGAGGATATTACCGATAAAGCCGGTGTGTCTGGTGATAATCGATGGTACACGGGGGTCACCATGGCCGATGTGAACAGTGATGGTTTCTTGGACATTTATTGTTCGGTGGGGGGTAAGTACGAGCCAAGGATAAACCAACTCTTTTTGAACAAAGGGGACGGAACGTTTATTGAAAAAGGGGCTGAATTGGGTATAGACGATGGAGGGGATACCGTTCAGGTAACCTTTTTTGATTACGATAAGGATGGGGATTTGGATTTGTATGTGGCCAATTACCCTCCCACGCCCTTCACAACCCCGACCTATATCTATCTTCATTTAATGAAGAATTTCAAAAAACACCAAAGTGATCACCTTTATCGTAATGATGGGGATACCTTCACCGATGTGACCAAAGAGGCCAACCTAGGTAGTTATGGATTGTCCCTCAGTGCAACGGTAGGGGATTTGAACAATGATTCCTGGCCCGACTTATATGTGTCCAATGATTTTAATTCACCGGACTTTATGTACATCAATAACCAGGATGGTACATTCCGGGAAGTTGTAAAAGATGCTATGGGCCAAACGGCATACTATGGTATGGGTGCCGATATAGCCGATATTAATAATGATGGTTTTTTGGATATTAGTCAAGCAGACATGGATGGTGAGTCCGACCAACGAAGAAAGGCCAATATGGGTAATACCATGC
Source organism: Maribacter aquimaris (assembly GCF_014596745.1). GTDB lineage: Bacteria > Bacteroidota > Bacteroidia > Flavobacteriales > Flavobacteriaceae > Maribacter_A > Maribacter_A aquimaris. The sequence goes on along the minus strand of NZ_JABTCF010000004.1, from coordinate 234,673 downwards.
GAAAGCTCTTCCAAGAACTTATTAATGCCGGTTTTCACCATCAATACGTACAAAACAATTTACAATTGAATTCAGGGGCTTTCAATGACGGCATTCCGTATTTCTCCAATGTTTCAAGATTTACGGGGACTTCATCGACGGATTGGAGTTGGGGACCTTTGATTGCGGATTTTGACAATGATGGTAAAAAGGATTTGTTCATCGCCAATGGTACACGAAGGGAAGTGAACAATAACGATTACTTTGATAACCTTCGGACAGCAAAAGTCACACAGGGTGATTTATTGGAAGGAAGTTTGGCCATCCCATCGGTACGATTGGATAATTATATGTTCAAGAATAATGGGGACCTTAATTTTGAACACGTCACTAAGGAATGGGGGGTGAGTTTCGCGGGATTTACCAATGGGGCTACCTATGCCGACTTGGATAACGACGGGGATTTGGAGATCATCACCAATAATATCGATGATCCCGCTTCCATTTTCGAGAATAAAAGTGCCAGCAAGAAGAACTTTATCAAAATCAGGTTTGAGGGAACCCCGAACAATTTGTTTGGACTGGGGAACCGGGTGTATGTGAAAACAGGGGAGCAGACCCAAATGCACGAATTGACATTGACCCGTGGTTTTCAATCCTCCGTGGCCCCGGAGATTATTTTCGGACTGGATCAAACACAAAAAATAGATGAATTAAAAGTCGTCTGGACCAATGGTACTTCCGAGATCCTAAAGGATGTTGCCGTAAATCAGACCTTGGTTTTAAAGTATGGGAACGCATCCCCAATAGCGGAAGAGCCTGCACCAGCTGCACCTTTATTTACGGATGTTACCAAGGATTTTCCGGAATTTAGGCATCAAGAAAATTATTTCGATGATTATTCAAGACAAGTATTGCTTCCCCATAAAATGTCTGCTTACGGGCCTGCCTTGGCTGTTGGTGATTTGAATAATGATGGGTTGGATGATTACTATATTGGTGGGGCCAGGGATTTACCCGGAACGATCTTTTTTCAATCTACGGAAGGTTTTACAAAGCAAGATGGCGAGGCGTTTGAGGAAGATAAACCTAGCGAGGATATAGGGGCCTTGATTTTTGACGCCGATCAAGACGGGGATAATGATCTGTATGTTGTTAGTGGTGGGTATGAATTTGAATTCAAACCTGAATTGCTACAGGATAGGTTATATGTGAATGATGGTAACGGACATTTTTCGAAAGCACCAGAATCAGCCCTTCCTGAAATGCTTATCAGTGGTTCTAGGGCCTACCATGCCGATTTTGATAAGGATGGTAAAGAGGATCTTCTGGTTTTGGGCAGACAGGTTCCAGGTAAATACCCTTTACCTACCAAAAGTTTTATCCTTAAGAATACCAGTACAAACGGAAATGTCAAATTCGAGGAGTATTCAACCTTTGTTGGGGATCAATTTGATTCACTCGGAATGGCCACCAGTGCAGTTATTACCGATTTCAACAATGATGGTTGGTTGGATGTCATGATCGTTGGGGAGTGGATGCCAATCAAGGTATTTGAAAACATCAAAACCGGCTTTAAGGATGTTTCCGGGGAAATGGGCCTAACCGATACCACTGGGTGGTGGTGGAGCATAAATGAAGGGGATTTTGACGGGGATGGTGATATGGATTATTTGGTTGGGAATAATGGGTTGAATTATGAATACAAGGCTACGGAAAATGAAACCTTCGATGTTTACGCCCATGATTTTGACAATAATGACAAGATGGATATTGTTTTGGCCTATTATGAAGATGGGGTGCAATATCCCCTCCGTGGTAGATTGCCTTCTTCACAACAAATCCCGGCCATTAAATATAAATACAAAACCTCAGAGGAATTTTCCCATGCCACATTGGAGGATGTGTATACCCAAAAAAGTCTGGATGAGGCCTTGCATTATCAGGTCAGGTCTTTTGCCAGCATTTACTTGGAAAATAAGGGAGGTACTTTTGAAATCCATAAGTTACCTTATCAAGCCCAACTTTCGAACATCAATCAAATTTTGATCGATGATTATGATCAAGACGGACATTTGGATGCGTTGATTGCAGGAAACCTCTACGGCTCGGAGATTGAAACGGCAAGGATTGATGCCGGTTACGGCCTCTTTTTAAAGGGTGATGGCAAAGGGGGTTTTGAGCCGGTTCCGGTTTATGAAAGTGGATTTTTTACTCCAGGCGATGTTAAGGATATGGGAACCCTAAAAGTGAAGGGGGACACCTATATCATTTTGGCCAAGAATGATGATTTCTTACAATTTGTAAAGGTCAATACCGATTCGCCAGTCCAGTAAACAAATTAAGGATGTTATCTTAGGGGAAGGTCTTTGGGTGAACCCACCTATACCAAGCTGCACCTCTATTTGTTGTTATTTTATCCATTATTGGGATTTGGGCCGACACTGCCATCCGATGCTTCCATACGCTCTTGTTGAATGAACCTCCCAATTTGTAGATTGGAAGTGCCACTTCATTGATTTGATTTCTGTAGGGATGATTAATACAGGTACTTTGATCCATAATTATAAAATAAAATATAATGGAATCAACAAGACAGACAATCAAAACAAATACGCTAAAGAATTGGGGTGCCCTTCTTTTTAGTTTGATGTTGATATCCGTTGCAATTTCATGCAGCGATGATAGTGATAACGATAACGTAGATGAAGGTACCGAAGAATCGGTGGATGGTAATTTGCCCGATATCACTGGATTTCCTATTGTAGATACGAATCAGTCTACGTATTATGATAATTCAACTTCGATGTCCACTCCTTCGGTAGGGGATGACTTTTACGGACAGGATGCCACTTACCAGGGAAACCAACCTTCTTATACCGATAATGGGGATGGAACGGTAACCGATAATGTAACAGGCTTAATGTGGCAGAATACTTTGGATCATAATCAGGACGGAACTATTGATTATGATGATAAACTCACCTATGATGAAATTTTAGCTTTAGAGGAAGGGAATTATACGTATGCAGGGTATTCCGATTGGCGTGTGCCTAGCATAAAGGAACAATACTCTTTAATGGCATTCAGTGGTCGCGATATCAGTGGTTACGAGGGTACATCCACAGACGGGCTAACACCCTTTATCAATACGGATTACTTTGATTACGCCTATGGTGATACCAATGCAGGGGAACGATTGATCGATGTGCAATGTGCGTCAACAAATGTTTCTGTAGGCAGTGCGATTGAAATGGTGTTCGGGGTCAATTTTGCCGATGGGCGTATCAAAGGATACGGGACAACCATGATGGGGCAAGACAAAGTTTTCAATTACCTTCTCGTAAGGGGCAACACCACATATGGCGTAAATGATTTTACCGATAATGGCGATGGAACCATTTCAGACGAAGCTACCGGCCTAATGTGGATGCAGGATGATAATGGGGAAGGAGTAAATTGGAAAGAAGCACTTAGTCATGCAGAGTCGATGGAATTTGCCGGATATACCGATTGGCGTTTACCCAATGCCAAAGAATTGCAAAGTATTGTCGATTATACACGATCACCACAAACAACCAGCTCAGCAGCTATTGATCCCCTTTTCAATAGTACACAAATTACGAATGAAGCTGGTGAGGCCGATTACCCATTTTATTGGAGCGGTACCACACATGCCAATTGGACATCGGGTAACGATGGGGCTTGGGGTGCTTATGTAGCTTTTGGTAGGGCTATGGGCAATGAAAGCATGCCTACTGGTCCTATGGGGGATACTTCAACGACAACGACAGACAGTAGTGCGGTAGATTGGACCGATGTCCATGGCGCAGGTGCACAACGCAGCGATCCCAAAGATGGAGACCCTGACGATTACCCAACTGGCAACGGTCCACAAGGTGATGCTGTAAGAGTATTCAATTATGTCCGATTGGTTAGAAATATAAATTAAGAACGAATGGGAATTTCAAATTTCAAGATATTTATAAGTAGCATGGTATGCTTGCCAATAATGGCTTTTGCCCAAAATTACCCTATCGTAGGCACTAACCAAAGTACGTTTTATGACAATCAACATGAAATTAAGGCGCCTTCCGAAGGAGAGCCTTTTTACGGACAAAATGCGAACTATCCTGGGAATGTGCCATCCTACACCGATAATGGGGATGGTACGGTGACAGATAAGGTGACTGGGCTTATGTGGCAACAATCATTCGACCATAACGGTGATGGGAAGATTAATGTTGATGATAAACTTACGTATAATGCAATCCTCGAAAAATTTGGTGATGGGGGAGTTACTTTCGGTAGTTACGACGATTGGCGTTTGCCAACCATAAAAGAAATGTATTCCTTGATTGTTTTTAGTGGAAGGGATACCTCACCAGAAAACAAATCTACTGAAGGGCATACGCCCTTTATCGATAACGCTATTTTTGAATTTGCGTATGGCGATTTGAATGCAGGGGAAAGATTGATAGATATGCAATGTGCCACGACTACGGTGTATGTTAGTAAAGAAGTGTCTTCGATGGTTTTTGGGGTCAATTTTGCAGATGGTCGAATAAAAGGTTATGGATTGGGTATGCCTGGTAGGGGGGATAAAACATTTAACTATTTACTGGTACGGGGCAATACATCGTATGGTAGTAATGATTTTGTGGATAATACGGATGGTACGATTACCGATGAGGCAACCGGACTAATGTGGATGCAAGATGATAACGGTAAGGGTTTGGATTGGGAGCACACTTTAATTTATGCAGAGGGTAAGGAGTTTGCAGGCTATAGCGATTGGCGCCTGCCAGATGCCAAAGAATTACAAAGTATTGTGGATTATGAACGATCACCGGCGACAACAAATTCTGCAGCCATAGACCCACTTTTCAACTGTACACAAATCACTAATGAAGCCGGTGAAGTTGATTATCCCTGGTATTGGAGTAGTACCACACATGCACGAGAAGGTAAGATCAGTGGTTCGGCCGCTATATATGTAGCTTTCGGTAAATCAATGGGAAACATGCCTAGTAGGCCTTCAGAAGGAATGCCTGGAATGAAAAGGGGGGCAAGTAAAAGACCAAGTGGTCCGCCGCCAAGAAGACTAGAGGAAAGTTCGACAAATGAAACTCCAAGTTGGATTGATGTTCATGGGGCAGGCAGTCAACGTAGTGATCCTAAATCAGGAAATCCGAGTGATTTTGCAGATGGTCATGGCCCACAGGGTGATGCTGTACGTGTATTCAATTATGTACGCTTGGTTAGGAATGTAAATTAATTAAGTAGGGTTGAACAAGAATTTTTCGGTTGGATTACAAGGACGCTGGTTTAATGATAACTAGCGTTTTTTTTATGCCATATATCATGGATCAAGAACAATTTCTGGGTATTTGGATATTTATGCAAATAATCGAGTTAACCTAAATAGGAAATATTCAGCATTTCTAACGGCTCTGAACGGAATCCTAAAGAAGGAACGGCCTATTTTCGATTTCGTTTTAAATCAAGTGGTTTCCGCATTGGGCGGAGGAAGCCGTCCATAGAGCATTTCACCTTAGTGAAAGCGGCCTGGACGGTGTGGCCGCGGGTTTCACTTGCTTTCCTCAATATGGGTCTCAGCAAAATGGCCAGGCTGCAGCTGGCTCCTCTAAACCAAGGTATGCGATACCTTGGTTTTTCGGCCCTGTTTCTTTTTTATTCATCGGCATGTCTATTGTTTTTTAGCGGTATTCATGAATGCTATGCATTTGAGGCAATGCAAAAAAGAACAGAACACGAACTTCGGGATAGTTTATACTTTCTTTTTCTAATTCGCACCCAACTTTTGGGATTGACCCTATATCATATCAGTTCAATCGCTATTATCCCAAATTGGTAGAGGAAATACCTCTGTTCGTTGATTTTGGTTTTAAAGGAGGGTATACTTCAGTTTCTTTGAACCATAAATAAAACAGGACTTATGAAGTCAATGATGAAAATAGTGTGGAAAGGTGCCGTTATCGCATTGGTGATAACGACTTCGGTTTGTGGACAAGAAGATGGGCCATCCATTACATCAGCAAAGCAAAAAAGGCTAAATGATTCAACGATGGAAACCGCATCACATCAAGAACAGGAAGGAAAGCTTTTAGGATTGTATGTAACACTTTTTGTCGAGAAGGGGAATAAAAGCATATCGCGAAAGCCGGAAAGAAGAAGACGGAATCATTAAGGACTTGTGTAAAGAAACCCATTACGAACAAGTGTTAAGAGGTAATATAGAAAAGGAAGTATAAAACAATAAATATAAGAATTATGAAAACAATGAAGAGAATTACAAACATCACATTGGTATTGTGTGCAATGCTGATATCAGGAACAATCTTTGCCCAAAGAGGAGGACAAGGAGGAGGACAACAAGGGCCACCACCAGTACCCTCCTCAAAAGAAATCAAGGCAATGGTCAGTGATTTGGCTGAAGAGATATCCCTGAGCGAAGATCAGGAAACGGAAATATTAGCCCTGTATACAGCGCATTTTAAGGAGGTCAAGAAAAAAACGTCCTCAGGAAGGCCGGATAGGGATGAAATGGAGGCTTTAAAAAATGATTTTGAAGATGAAGTAAATGCTCTATTGACCGATGAGCAACAGAAACTGTTCAAGGCTTATCAGAAGAAAAACCAGAAAAAAGGTAAAAGATAACACACAGGTAATTCTTGGAAATTAATACATAAAGAATAACAATCATGAACCATAGCGCATTGTACAAGATAATTAGATTTTCGGGGGTTTTTGTAATACTCCTGGCTTTATTAACTGTTCCGATAGGTTGTAGTAGCGATGATGGGGATGATGTTGTCATTGAGGATGATTCATCCGCAGTCGATGATGATACCACAAATTCAGGAGATATTGTAATAAAGGACACTAACCCAGCTGGCACGGCTGAAGGAGACACTGATAATACAGGTGCCGATGAAGATGATTTAGTGGAAAACGCTACTTTCGAAAATACCGTACAGATTGTATTTTCCGAAACGTCGGCTACCATTACCAATCCGGTTCCCAATGATGTGGTAATTACGCAAGACGGTGCCGATGTTACCATTAATTCAGCTATTTCCAAAGTGGCTTACGAGGTCTCGGGCACAACGACAGACGGGATGTTGAAGATTTATAGCGATAAAAAATTCAAATTATCGTTAAGTGATTTAAGTATCACGAATACCGATGGTCCTGCGATAAATGTCCAATCTTCGAAAACCATTTTTGTGATATTGGAAGGTACGAACAACTTGACCGATGCATCAAGTTATAGCAATATCCCCGATGAAGAAGATGCAAAAGCAGCATTTTTTAGCGAAGGGCAATTGGTTTTTAGCGGTTCAGGAGCTCTTAATGTTGCTGGAAACTATAAGCACGGTATCGCAAGTGATGATTATGTTAGGGTAATTAGTGGAACAATCACAGTTACCGAAGCAGCATCGGACGCCATACACACCAACGATTACATCATTGTAGATGGAGGCACACTTAATTTAACGGCAGATAGCGACGGAATGGATTGCGACGAAGGCTATATTATTATCAACGACGGAACATTTAGTATAAATGCTGTTGATGATGGAATTGCAGCTTCGTATGACATTGATGACGAAGAAGAACCAGATGATTCCATTACGCCCTATGTCACTATTAATGGTGGTACTATTGGAATAACTACTTCAGAAGGTGAAGGAATGGAAGCGAAAGGAACATTAACCATTAATGACGGTACCATAAACATCAATTCATACGATGACGGCCTAAATGCTGGTGACGATATATACATTAACGGAGGAAATATTTATGTTTATACCACACTTAATGATGCCATTGATAGTAACGGTGGAATGACCATTACAGGTGGTACAACCATTGCTATAGCAACAAGGGTCGATGAGCCGGACGGCAGTTTTGATTGTGATGATAATACATTTAAAATTACGGGAGGAACAATTTTAGGATTGGGATTGAATACTTCATTTCCAACAGAAAGCGAAAGCACGCAAAACTCAGTGATTTTTGATGGGGTAAATGCAAATCAGTTATTGAATATTCAATCAGAGGATGGTACGGAAGCCCTTACGTATGAAGTACCGAATAGCGTAGTAACCATTATTTATTCCAATGCAAAATTGGAAACAGGGGAAACGTATACTATCTATACAGGAGGAAGTGTAAGCAATGGTACCCAAATCAACGGATTATATACTTCTGGAACATATAGCGGTGGAACAGATTCAGGTGATTCGTTTACCATAAACAGCACAGTTACACAAATCGGAGGGGAAATGGGACCAACAGGTGAGGGTGGTGCTGGCGGCCTTGGCGGCCCTGGAGGTAATTAATACTTTAAAAACAAAAACATGAAAAATATGGCAACAAAAAAGACATTAGGTTTACTGAGCTTCTATTTCCTGCTATTTACGGCAATGACATTTGTTACAAGTTGTAGCGACGATGACGATGACATTACGGATGAAGTTACCGATGATGATAGCACCGATGATGATGCTACATCGGGTGATGAATTAATTATAAGCGATTTTTTGCAAATAGCAACTGGGCAGATCACCTTATATGATAATGATGGTGCGGTTGTAAGTAGTATAAGTGAGGGAGAGGATTTCTATGGTCAAGATGCAACCTACTTAAAAGGGGAGACCATGTCCTATACTGATAATGGGGATGGTACCGTAACTGATAATAACACTGGTTTAATGTGGCAGCAGGTACCTTCTTCAGAAGATTATTCCTGGGACGATGCGGTAACATATTGTGATGGTCTTGAGCTTTCCGGTTATGATGATTGGCGGATGCCTACTTTAAAAGAGCTTTTTTCAATAAGTGATTTTAGCTCGGGATGGCCCTATTTGGATACGGGATATTTTAATTTGGCAAGTGGGGAGGTAACCAAGGACGAACAATTTTGGGCTAACAACTATTATGTCGGTGTAACGGTTGAAGGTGGTTCTAATGCAGCATTTGGAGTAAACCACGTAACCGGACATATTAAGGCATATTCTGCAAATGCAAGCGGACCTGTTGGTGGAAAATACGTAAGAGCTGTACGTGGTGGTGATTACGGAACCAATGACTATGTAAACAATGGGGATGGTACTATTTCCGATACTAATACCGGTCTAATGTGGGCACAGGATGATGAGGGAGTTACCTTGGACTGGGAGGATGCTTTGGATTATGCCGAAGGTTCGGATTTGGCAGGGTATACAGACTGGCGCTTGCCAAATGTAAAAGAGCTTCAAGGAATTGTCGATTATTCCTATTCACCTACGGCAACCGATAGTGAGAATGTTGGTCCGGCCATTGACCCCTTGTTTTCATGTACGCAATTATCAAGTGATGTTCAAGAAGCAGGTTATGATGATGACTATGGCTATTATTGGACAGGCACATCAGCACCGTTTACAAGTGGGGAACCTTATTACTATGCCTGGTATGTTGCCTTTGGTAGGGCGGTAAACGGTGAAGGGGAGGATTTTCATGGTGCAGGTGCCGTACGTTTCGATACCAAGGATGAAGATGGTCCCGCAGGTGAGGATGCCGAGCGCTATTATAATTATGTGAGATTGGTAAGAAATATAAATTGAGTGCCTATGATGGATTAATTGTTTGGTTGAGTTAGTTTAGTTAAGGGCACGCTGGTTTGGTTAGAACTAGCGTGCCTTTTTTAGCCAATGGAAAAAGTTTATACGACTTCATTATTAAGGATAATTCAGATACAACGAAAAGGAACAATGTTGAAATTTTTCAGAAAACAGTTCAGGTTAAAATATTTGGAAGAGGGGAATCTAAAAAAGTATTTTCTATATGCCTTTGGGGAAATAGTGCTTATAGTAATCAGTATTTTATTGGCATGGAAAATCAATGACCTCAATGAGATTCGAAAAAATAAAATTATTGAGCTAAAGATTTATGATAGCCTTTATGAAGAGCTAGACCTAAATATGAAATCCCTCAATAGCGCCATCGATCAATATGCCAATGATATCGTAAAATTGGAGGCTATCGTTAATTATGTGGGGCTACCCCCAGAACAAATTACACCGGGGGCCAAGGATACGATCGTTCATAATACGTATAGGGATTTGAATCTACTGGATGGGGCCCTGAATTCCGTAATTAGTACTACAAAATTTGAAATGATAGAAAGCAATTCATTAAAAAGGGTCATTACCAACTACCCAACCGAAATAGGGGTTTTGGCTATAGAGGATGCAAAAGTAAAAAAGATTGTCATCGATGATATTCAACCGGTTTTGGAAAAACACCTGTCCTTGGCCGATATGCTTCCAAATGAAGACATCAAATACAATGCTATTAAAAGGCTTGGGGCAAAGTCTGAATATCATTTATTGCTACAAGATAAAAAATATCAAAATAGCATTGTTGCTAGGTTATTGCATACGGAAAATCTTCTGGCATTGGCAAAAAAATTAAGGAGTAGAACCCAAGATATTGTGTTAAAACTTAATCGCGAATTGGGGTATGATAAGGATAGTTGACACAAACCCGGAATGATGTGTTTTTTTGAATGTGTCTTATTGATCTTTACCGTTTCCTTCATAGATGAAATCAAGTCTTTGGTTGATATACTGGTTTGGTTTGTCGATTCCTTTTCTGGGGTAATGGGGTCATCCTTAAATTTGTTTCGAATTAGTTTAGGAATCCAGGGAGATGGATAATCGTTATAACAAACTCCTTAGGATAGACTTAAAATTGAGTGCCTATGGTTGAATAATTGTTTGGTTGAGTTAGTTTAGAAAAAGGCACGCTGGTTTCGAAAGAATTGGCGTGCCTTTTTTAGTTCTTCTGACCAATAGATATAAGTGCAGTTCAATTTGGTAGATAAAATCCCCCGATTCGTTGAATCTTTTTCCTTCGACAGTAAAGAATATGTTGATTTGCCCGTACAATGAAGACAAAACCATAAATAAAAACCATGAAAAAATCAATCTTAAAAACATCAATATTTACCAGTCTGGCGGTATTGGTATCCTTTTTATTTATTAATTGTTCGGATGATACCGATACTATTGGGGAATCTGAAGAGACAACATCATCAGGGACAGATACCACGGTATCCTTGGATGATCCTGATTTTGAACCGGTTGATTGGACTACCGATACACATAGCAAGGATGCCGATCCCGATTTTGATGAGGTATTCGATAATTCGGAGGTAAAAAGATTTGACTTTGTTATCTCTGAAGAAAACTGGGAAGCCATGTTAGCCGATATGACGAATCTGTACGGAACCTTAGGAGGTACTAATAGTGGTCCTGGGGGAGGTATGGCCGGTGGCGGAACAAGTTCTTCCGATGAAGATCCAATTTTCGTGCCAGGTTCGGTTTTTTACAATGGTACGGAATGGTATAAAGTAGGTTTGCGTTTTAAAGGAAATTCAAGTTTGCAAAGTGCTTGGCAGTCCGGTATTTTGAAATTGGCCTTTAAAATGGATTTTGATGAGTATGAGGATGACTATCCACAGATCAAAAACCAACGTTTTTATGGTTTTAAAAAGTTCAGTTTAAAGAATAATTATGATGACAGCTCTTTTTTAAGGGAAAAGGTCGCTTCCGATATATTCAAAAGTTCCGGTCTGGCTGTTTCAAATACATCTTTCTATACCCTTTATGTCGATCATGGTGATGGTCCCGAGTATTTTGGACTGTACACCTTGGTAGAAGAGGTTGACAATACGGTTATCGATACCCAATTCTCCAGTGATGATGGCAATCTTTATAAACCAGAGGATTATGGGGCTAGTTTTGCCGAAGGAACTTTCAATGAGGAGGGTTTCGAAAAGAAAACCAACGAGGATGAAGCGGATTGGAGTGATATTGAAAGCCTGTTTTCCGCACTGCATGCGGACAATAGGACTACCGATCCAGAAGCGTGGAGAACCAATTTGGAGGCTGTCTTCGATGTGGACACGTTCTTGAATTACCTAGCCGTAAATACGGTGATCCAAAATTGGGATACCTACGGACGAATGGAACATAATTATTACTTATATAACAATCCTGACAATAATTTGTTGACTTGGATACCTTGGGATAATAATGAGGCTTTACAAGGGGGGAAATTGGGAGGCTCCTTAAGCCTCGATTTCTCTGACCTCTCCAGTACTACCTGGCCATTGATTGGGTACTTATATCAAGACGAGGTTTATAAGGCAAAGTACGACGCCTATGTACAGGCTGTTGTAGACGGCCCTTTTGAGACAAGTTATATACAAGGTGTTTATGATACGTACTCAAGTTTAGTAGAACCCTATGCGACCTCTGAAGTAGACGGATACACATTTTTAAATAGTAGTAGTTCATTCTATTCGGCTATTTCCACGCTTAAATCACATGCTTCAAGTCGGGCATCTGCAGTAAATAGTTATTTGTCCAATTAAAGGTTCTATTAGAATATGATATCAGGAAAAAAAAGTGTAAAATTCCAACAGACGACTTTAAACTATTAGGGATTAAAGCAGTCTAAAAAGGGAGTTTTAAACAAAAAATGATGAAGGGTAAAAAATCAATGAACTTTTATATGCGTATTGTCCATCGCTATTTAGGTTTTTTCTTGGCAGGTATTATGGCAGTTTATGCCTTTAGTGGAATTATTCTCATATTCCGGGAGACCGATTTTTTGAAAAGTGAACAAACGATCGAGAAAAAAGTAGCGGTTGGTTTGTCTTCGCAAGCATTGGGTAAAGCATTGCATTTGAAAAACTTAAAAGTTTCCAACGTTGAGGATAATACCCAGTATTTTGATAATGGTACATATAACAGCCTAACAGGGGATGTAAAATATACTTCAAATGAATTGCCGGCGGTATTGAGGAAATTGAATCAATTGCATAAGGCAAGTACGAATCAACCCTTGTTTTGGTTGAATATATTTTTTGGGGTGTCATTGTTCTTCTTTGTCGTGTCCTCATTTTTTATGTTCAAACCGAAAACCAAGACCCTGAAAGAAGGGGTTTATGTGTCGATTGTAGGGGTTGCATTAACTGTATTATTAGTGTTTTTGTCTTAAATAAAACCTAGGCTAGGTCTAAGTAAAAAGTAGGATTACGATTATATGAAACAAGTTGATTACAAGGATGGAATCGTGAAGGGGAATGATATGGGAAATGTAAATAGATTTGTTTTGATCATGGCTTTGGTCCTTGGTATGTCCAGTGCCAAAGCCTTTAATCCTTATACATCATCGATTATTTTCGAAAAGATCGGGAATGATTGGTTCATGGATATATCCGCTTCACAGGTTGGTACCTATGAGGTGTTGAAAAAATATTACGGTACCGAGGATATATCGATGCTGTCCATAGCGGCTTATAAAGAAAAGTATATCCAATATTTAAATACACATATCCACTTGGTAGCGGATGATGTCTCGGTAGCACTTTTACCTGTAGACGCCCGTTTGGGAAGCCAACAGGCAGAGGTCCGTTTTGTTCTTAAGGGCATTCCCAAGGATTTTGATGAATTATCCGTGAAACTGAACGTTTTTGAGGAAAACGGGTCCCAACAAAATGTAACTGGCTTTTTTAGTGAAAAAGGAAATGTGAGCAGTATATTGAACGCAGACAATGAATTTTCCATGTGTATTGTCAATAGGGATGGAAAATATATTCTTTCCGATGGTTTCCCCTGGAATAGGGGGCATCTCCTGTATGTAAGTGTGTTATTGGTATTTACACTAGTGTTGTTTTTTGTACTTCGTTATTATACCAACAAGAGGTTAAACCCGTATAAAGGCCCTGTTCTGGTCTACAAGCGTCAATAATGACGATTGGGGAATACCCTTAAGTTGAATCCTCCTTTTATATTCCTATCAGTATTCCAATGCATCGACCAAGATTCCTTTGTTGTTGTGATTCCCCGTTTGGTTGAGAAAGTCCCTTGGTCTGTCGATTCCTTTTTCAATTGGAAAGGAAGTGCTGTTACTTTGATATAGAAATTGTAAAAGCACTTAATAATGGCCATTGAAAGTATAAACGGATGTATAGGGTGTGAAGAGTGCATTAAAAGTTGCCCTACCGATGTTATTCGGTTAGATCCAAAAACCAAAAAGGCGGTAATTACCTTTCCGGAGGATTGCCAAATATGTCATTTGTGTCGGTTGTATTGTCCGGTTGATGCGATTACGCTTACTCCGGAAAAAACCATTCCTGTAATCGTATCATGGGGTTAGTCATGCAAAAAGAAAGAAAAATATTCAAGTTGTTGTCACTGGGTGTAGCGTTTATCGGTCTACCGTTGTTGTTGTGGTTTTTGGGGGATTTTCCCAAACGGACTTTACTTATGGATTCACTTTCCCTGTTGACCATTTTAGCCTTTAGTTTGCTATTGGCGCAATTCTTTTTGGCGAGAACGAATAGGGGATTGGTGAAGAAGGTAAAGATGTCCTATGTATTGAAAATACACAAGCTCATAGGGTATGTATTTATTAGTGTTATCATGCTGCATCCGTTTTTTATCATACTTCCTAAATTCTTCGACGATGCGGTGTCTCCCATGGATGCCTTTATACGATTGATAACCACTTTCGATACTATTGGACTTGTTCTTGGTATGCTGGCCTATACGGTAATGTTGGTGATTATGGTCACTTCGTTTTTTAGGTTTAAGCTGCATTTGAAATATAAGACTTGGAGAACCTTTCACGCTTATTTGACTGTGGTTTTTATCGTTGCCGCCACTTGGCATGTCATTACCTTGGGTCGCCATATCAATAGTGCTTTCACGATGTTCTATGTGATCGCCGTGGCAAGTGGAATCTTCTATCTGTTACGAACCTATTTAGTCAAACAACCTACACAAAAAACAATCAAAAATGTCTAGTTCAAAAGAGAATAAGAGTATTTCACGACGCAACTTCATTGCCTTGGCCGGTGGTGCGGCGGGTGCTGTTGCCTTGGCTTCCATGGGATTGCCTATGGGATGGGCCGAGAATAGTCCAGAGGTCGATGTTGAGGCATTGGGACTGGATAAATTCAGTACGGATGTATTGGTCATTGGTAGTGGAATGGCCGGTTTGTTCGCAGCTGTAAAAGCCCATGACGCAGGGGCAAAGGTTATGATGGTCTCGAAAGGCCGTCTTGGCTCTTCGGGCCAAACACCTTTTGCCAAAGGAATATTTGCATATGATCACAGTAATGAAAAATTGAGCATCGATGAATTTGTTGCTAAAGTTTCCCGTTCGGCCATGGGAAGTAATAATGAGGTGTATACCAGACAAATGGCGGAGCATTCAATGGCACGGGTAAATGAACTGAAATCATGGGGATTCTTTGATTCAGCGGTATATCATAAGAGTTTTAGTAAACCTATTGAGGAACGCAACATACCGGTTCAGGAACGTATCGTGGTAACCCATCTGATCAAAGAGGATGAAAAGATTGTCGGGGCTGCCGGATTTAGTACCAATGAACAGAAAGTAATCATCTATGAGGCAAAAAGTGTCATTCTATGTACTGGAGCAGGTGGTTTTAAACCTAATGGATTCCCCATAGGGGATTTAACCCATGACGGTACCATAATGGCTTATAACATTGGTGCCAAGGTAACCGGCAAGGAATGGAATGATGGCCATCCTGGGAAATCCGAAAATGCCGCGGCCAGTTATGATGGTTGGGGAAATATGTTTGAACAAAAACCCAGTACGGTTAGTATTGAGGTGCATCATGATCTTGGGGTCGATTTGAACTATATGGCCTATACGTCCGGTAATCCTGTGAAAATGGGTGGTCCGGGGTCTGAAAACAAAACGACCGTATCGGGAGGACCCTATACGCCAGCTGAATTTGATAGGAAAAATGCCCAGCAAAATCAGGGTCCCCAATCGGAAGAAGGTAGACCTCCTAGGGGAGGTAGTAAGCCACCTGGAGGTGGAAAACCTCCTAAAGAGGGTGGAGGACCTCCAGGAATGGACGGTGATAGGGTAGGGGGCTCCTCTGCCGGAATGGCCATCCATAAATCGGAAGGGTTGGTGCCTATCAATGACCAATGTGAATCCAATATACCCGGACTTTATGCTGCAGGTGATGCCTTGGGGTCTTATATGTCGGGTGGTATTTATACGCAGATCGGTTCGTCATTGGCAGGCTCGGCGGTCCAAGGTGGGGTTGCAGGTAAAGCTGCCGCCAAGTATTGCAAGCAGGTGGGAAACATAAAAATATCAGACCCTAAAATCAATGAAATTCAGGAGGAAATTTTGGCGCCTTTAAAAAGGGAGGCAGGGTATAGTCCGGCTTATGTTACCCAAACCTTACAAGGTATCATGATTCCGAATTTTATACTGTATATCAAAAAGGAAAGTTTAATGAAAGGTGCTTTAGCCTATATAGAGGAATTACGGGATCATCATATGGGGATGTTACGGGCAGCCAATTTTCATGAATTACGATTGGCCCACGAAACAGCTAATATGATTGTAAGTGCCGAAATGAAACTGAAGGCATCTTTGATGCGGAAAGAGAGTAGGTGTAGCCATTATAGACTGGATTATCCTGAAATGGACAATGAAAACTGGCAGGCCTGGATCAATATCTTTAAAGGGGAAGACGGCAGTATGCAGTTTGAAAAACAACCTTTCGGTCAATGGCCGAACGAAGGTGTCGATATAATTTAAGGGTAAGGTGTTTCTTGTGATTTGAAGCACATCCAAAAACCGAATTAAAGTTTTTGGGGAACCTATAATACCAACCAAGAAAGAATTATTGATTTCAATATGCGAGGCCTTTTAGAAATCATTATCTTCGAAAAACAGTACAGAATACATGAGTGATAGTAATACGAACAAGGCTTTTGTTAAGCGGATCGGTCTTTTTGAACCTTTTGTAATTTTTACCTTTTGGATCGTTTTGTTCGCTTCCCCTTTATTGTTTGGTCAATTTGAGGATGAAATCAATTGGATTCATGTATTTGATATTTGGAAAAATCATGTAGCGCTACTTGCACTTTTTTTGGTTCATCGTTTTGTGTTAATGCCTTTGTTCTTTTTCAAGGGGAAGAAAGTCCTCTATTTTAGCCTCATTTTTGTGCTGATATTGGCGGGAACAATGCTTACCTACCTTTTTAATAATACGGTTATTCCCCAACGACTTCCTCCCCCACATGAAAGGATTGATAGACCGATGGAGAATCTGCCCGAAGCCAATTTTGGAAGGGAGTTACCTCCCCCAAATCATCCGGTACGGAATAATCAAGGACCCATTCCGGCATATGCCAATTTCCTGATGCTTTCGATTCTTTTGTTGGGTTTTGATGCAGGACTGCAGATATCGATGCGCTGGGCGAATTTGGAGCAGGAGAAATTTAGGCTGCAAAAGGAGAATGTGGAAAACCAATTGGCTTTTTTGCGAAACCAGATCAGTCCACATTTTTTTATGAATACGCTCAATAACATCCATGCCTTGGTCGATATTGATTCAGAGGAGGCGAAAGAATCCATTATAAAACTCTCTAATCTAATGCGGCATCTTTTGTACGATTGCGAGGAAAAATCCACCCCGATAATCAAGGAGGTCGGTTTTATCCGAAGTTATATTGAATTGATGCGGTTACGGTTTAGCGATAAGGTGGTTATTGAGGTAGACATTCCCAATGTAATACCGGATAAATCGATTCCGCCATTATTGTTCACTTCTTTGTTGGAAAATGCCTTTAAGCATGGAATAAGTTATAACAAAGATTCGTTTATACATATAACGATGTCCTTTACTGATGATCAATTGAATTTCAGGATTGAAAATAGTAACCATTCCAAAAAGGCGGAAGAACCCTCAGGTATTGGTATTGAAAATATTAAAAAACGTTTGGATCTAATCTATAATAAGACATATAGCCTTGATATCGTTGATGTTGGGGGTAAATATTCGGTAACCCTAAACATTCCCTTATGATTCGCTGTATTGCTATAGATGATGAACCCTTGGCATTAAAACAAATTGCCAGTTATATTGAAAAGACCCCATTTCTTGTTTTGGAAAATCAATTTGAGAGTGCGCTACAGGCCATTTCATTCCTGGAGGATAACGAGGTGGATTTGATGTTTGTCGATATCAATATGCCCGATTTGAACGGAATGGATTTTGTTAAATCCTTGACCAATCCACCGAAGGTGATTTTCACCACGGCCTATAGTGAGTATGCTATTGAAGGTTTTCGTGTCGATGCCATCGACTACCTGTTGAAACCCATTGGCTATAGCGATTTTTTAAAGGCAGCGGTCAAGGCCAAGGACAGGATACAAGTGCAAGCAGGGGAACAAACTACCGAGGTTCATAGTAACGATAAGTTCCTCTTTATTAAGTCGGAATATAAAATATTACGCATCAACCTAGCCGATATTAAATATATCGAGGGCATGCGGGAGTATTTACGCATCCATCTACAAACCGAAAAGCCCATTATGGCCTTAATGAGTATGAAAAAAATGGAAGGCTTTCTGTCCTCAGACCATTTTATGAGGGTGCATCGATCCTATATCGTAAATCTCGATAAAATTTCAGTAGTCGAGCGTAACCGTATTGTTTTTGATAAGAATATTTATATTCCCATCAGTGAGCAATACAAACCAAAGTTCCAGAAATACCTGGACGACAATTTCCTCGTTTGATTGTTCAGTATGCTTCCGTTCGATACGCATAAGGTTGCATTCTTTATACCTGTCTGACAAAGTCATATTCCGGGTACTTTTTTGATTCCTCTTTTAAACTGCTTAGGGCATAAGCTTTCCTGAATTCAAGGGAAAATCATAATCCTTTCTTAAAAAAACATACTACCTAGTATATAATGGATACTTTTGGCCCATGGATCAAAAGTTAAAGTCAGAACTTACCAGGCAATTAATTCTAAACGAATCGTTTAAGCTATTTTATGAAAATGGTTTTAAAACCACGAGCGTAGATAAAATAATGAAGGCGACCAACTTGACCAAGGGTGCTTTTTACCATCATTTTGAAAATAAGAAAGCATTGGCACTTGCGGTCATTGGTTTGAAATTGCAGAAAAGGGTCTATGAGGCTATGGTGGCGCCATTATATGGTTCCGGGGATGCTTTGGAAATATTGAAGACCATTTTCTCCGTGCGGTTAAAGTCCTTTACGGTATATGAAAAACAGCATGGTTGTCCTACCAATAATTTTATAAATGAAATTGGGGATCATGAAGTTGCCTATCAAAACGCTTTGAAACGGATCATTGAAGAGTGGAAATCCGCCTTGGTGTATGTGTTGGATAGAGGGAAAACCGAGGGCAGTGTCAGGAAGGATATCTGTAGTAAATCGGTTGCCGTTTATTTGATAAGTGCCTTCGAAGGGGTGCGTGGACTTCGTAAATTATACGACAATGATCTGATCTTGGATGAGTATGTCTCAGGACTTTCATTGTATATCAAACAGATTAGCGCCTAGCATGGGTATTAAACATACTATAAGGTATGTTTATTGGACATGTTGAACGGGGAGAACAATAAGTTGAATGGCCGTGTACGCCCTAGGGCATGGGAGTGGAAATCAAGGTATCGATTATAGGGTCATTACAATGAAATCAATAACACTGAAATAAATGAAAATACTTAAAAATCAATGGATCAATATTGTGGCTAGTGCTATGATGTTATTTTTTGCGATACCAAAATTATTGGGACAACCTCAAAGTAAGGCGGGATTCGAGCATTTTGGGAAAGCCTTGAAAATTGATGCCGATATTTTTAGGGTTTTTACAGGGCTTTCGGAACTGGGCTTGGCCATTGTGTTGCTTGTGTTCATTTTCACTAAAAGGGCCATGCTGGGGAAATTTGCGTTTCTCTTTTTATTGGCGATGATGTTGACGGCCTTAGGGTTGGAATTTTTTGCAAGGCCGGAACCTAAGATGGTACTTGTGGTCATAGCCATTATCCTGGCAGCAATATCTATATATCGATTAAAGACAATCAAATAATTCAGTTAATATTCATAGGATGGAAATAAATGAGAAAGTAATCATAGTGACAGGTTCTTCCAGGGGGATAGGGAAGGAAATCGCCTTGCTCTTGGCGAAAAATGGTGCCAAGGTAGTGGTGAATCATTCCCATAGTGAGGCCGAGGCTAAGGCAACCGTAGCGGAAATTATGGAAGGTGGGGGTACGGCTTTTTGTGTCAAAGCCGATGTAAGCGACCGACAAGAGGTAACCCAACTGTTTGATGAAACCATAGCACGCTATGGAAAAGTCGATGTGCTTGTCAACAATGCGGGTATAATGATATCCAAAGCGATCAAGGACAATACCCAGGATGATTTTACCCGGCAGTTTGAGATCAATGTACGTGGTGTTTTCAATACCTTACAGGAGGCACATGGTAAATTGGCGGACAATGGCAACATTATAAACGTATCATCAAGTACGGTAAAGTTGATGTTTCCGACATACGCGCTCTATTCGGCATCCAAGGCGGCCGTTGAGCAAATGACCCGTGTATTCTCCAAGGAAATCGGGAGGGGGATTTCTGTGAATGCGATTGCCCCAGGTGCCACAGAGACGGAATTGTTCTTAAAAGGAAAATCACAGGAATTTATTGATATGCTCAGTAGCATGAATGCTTTTAACCGATTGGCAAAACCCTTGGATATCGCCAAAGTAGTACTGTTCATGGCCAGCGATGATTCAAAATGGATTTCTGGCCAGGTAATCGGTGCTAATGGCGCTCTGGTTTAATTTACTATTGATAATAAAAACAACAACCAAACAGTCAAAAACAAAGTCTATGAAAATTAAATTCTTAGCGGTAATCCTTCTCGGATGTATGATCGTGTCCTGCAATGATGGTAAAAAAACAAAAACGGTTACCGCAACAGCAGCGAAAGAAAGTGTCACATCATCGGGATTCGAAAATAAGGGGCAACAACTCGTTTACGAAATGGTGCAAAAAGTTGGGGATTACAAAAGTCTTCGCAGTAAAAGGGATGTGGTATACACCTATACTTACCAAACACCGGACGGCAAAACCGATGTAACGACGGAAAAGTATCTGTTTAAGGGAGAGTTGTCCTATGGGGCCTATGAACGCCATGAAAGAACGTTACCCAATCTTGAAGGATTGATTGAGCAAGGTTTTGATGGAAGTACGTATTGGTTAAAACACAATGGTGTTGCCTTAAATGATGAAAATCACTTAAAAAGGGTTGCCTTCAACAGACCTACCAATTTTTATTGGTTCACCATGATGCAAAAATTATTGGATCCAGGAATCAACTATGAATACCTTAAGGAAGAAACGATAGAAGGAATACGCTACGATGTCGTAAAGATCACTTTCAATTCAAAAGGCAATAAACCAACCGATACGTATCAACTTTATATCAATAAAAAAACAGGATTGGTGGATCAATTCTTGTTTACCGTGGCCGATTTTGGGGTTTTGGAAACCCCCAATTTAATGAAGCTTCAATATGAGGAAGTGGATGGCATGTTATTGCCAACAAAGCGTTTATATAAAAAATCCAATTGGAATGCCGATGTCAGCGATGCTCCTTGGATCAAGGTTACTTGGTCGAATATTAAGTTCAACAACGGTTTGACAAAAGAAGATTTTAAATAGTATGGGAGATAACCAAGATAGTCCAGCAAGTCTTAAATCACTTTTGGAGGAGAAGAAGGCGAACTTTGAATTGAATGCCGATGACCACAAGAAAACGGTCTATAAGGCAGGTATAGATGCCGTAAGGAAAAGCGGAATACTGGACAAAGCTAAACAAGTAGGGGAGAGGGCTCCCGATTTTGTACTGAACAATGCCTTGGGGAAACCCGTGTCATTACAGGATTACCTAAAAAAAGGGAAAGTGGTTTTAACATGGTATCGTGGAGGTTGGTGCCCCTATTGCAATATGACCTTACAGCGACTGCAACGCGAAGTGTCCGGTTTTAAGGCCAACGGAGCGAATTTGATAGCCCTGACGCCAGAGTTGCCCGATAAATCGTTGGACACTGTGGAAAAACATAACCTGCAGTTTGAGGTTTTAAGTGATGTGGGAAATGAAATCGCCAAAACGTACGGCATCGTTTTTAAACTTACCGATGGGGTAGCAGACATGTATGACACATCGTTTGGAATGCGTGCCTATAATGGCGATGATTCACACGAACTGCCCCTGGCAGCAACCTATATCATCAATGAAGACGGAACAATACGTTACGCGTTTTTGGATGCTGATTATAGAAACAGGGCGGAACCTGCTGAGTTGACCCGCTTTTTGGAAAGCAATAAATAACAGTCCCACACAGGGGGCAATACGATGTGTAAAAATAATGGCTAGGGATCACAATCGAAAACGTAGTTCGTTTTATGTACACTCCAAAAGTTTTTTTGAACCATACTATTTAAATATTAAAGCAATGAATACACAGACCGCATACCTGATTTTAAGAGTGGCCGTAGGGGTAAGTATGTTGGGGCATGGACTGGTGCGTCTTCCCAAATTGCAGGGATTCAGTGCGTGGATGCTCAAGGAATTTGAAAACGCCATACTTCCTGATATCCTGGTATTGCCCTTCAGTTATGCTTTGCCCATAGCAGAGTTTGTATTGGGAATACTTCTTATTTTGGGCTTGTTTACGCGTATATCCTCCATAGTGGCGGCCCTAGTGATGATTTTACTCATATTCGGCACCACGTTGATCGAGAATTGGGGGGCGTTGGTGCCTCAATTCATACATGTGGCTTTCTTTGCGTATCTCATACAACATATAGACAGGAACAGTTTTGCCTTGGATACCAAGTTGAAGGCCTAAGTGATTTTTCTGGTGACTTGGACTGAATGTGTATCGTGATTTTTTTTAAGTTTTCTTAATTCCTTCCATTCCGAAATTGGGTAGCGGTCATACCGGTATTGCGCTTAAAGAACTGATTGAAATTGGCCACTTCATTAAAATCCAAGGTATCGGCTACTTCGGTTACAGATTTATCCTTTTGGTGTAAGAGTGTTTTTGCGTACAATATTTTGTAATCAATGATTATTTTTTGGGCACTTTTGCCAGTTGCTTTTTTAGTGCATTCCGTTAAGTATGTCGCACTGATATGCATTTTGGAGGCATATTCCTTAACGCTTAAGAATGGATGGTTATTAGAAAGAAGGACTTGTTCAAATTTAGACGTGATCGCTTCAAACCTATTCATGGTAACAATGCCTTTATTATCTTGTGTATAGCGTTTTACCTTGTACAATAAGACAAGAAGTAAAGACCTTACTATTTCAAGATTATGTGCTTTTGTGCTTCTGGACTCATGGTGTAATTCTTCTGCCACATTTAAAACATCCTTAAAGTCGCTATCGGATAATTGGTATAAGGGCATGGTATGGATTTTAAAAAAAGGAAACTCGTTTTGAAGTCCATAAGATTGGTTTAATCTCGTAAAAATCAAAGGGTTAAAGTAAATGATATACCCTTTGTCCTCATCATTGGGTGGTAATTTATTATAATTAATGACTTGAAATGGAGAAACAATAGCCAAACTATTTGTCAAATCCTGAAGCGTCTGATTTCCTATTTGAATACTTTTCGTATTGCGTTCTAAAACAGCTATCTCAAAGAAATCACGTTTGTGAGGTTCATTGAATTTAGCATCTGGTTTTACAAAATGTTTAAGTTTTTCCATTCTTCTAATGTAAAAACTATTGGAATAATCATTTGCAACTTCCAAGTGGTTTAAAAAGTAATTGTTTATATCATTAAAGACTTCCATTACAGTACCTATTCCGTTTAAAACGTTAAAGATATGTAAAACCTAAATAGTAATCTATTATACGGAAATAGCAATGTATAATACAGTCCTTTGTCTCTGTACCTTTGTCCCCATAAAACAACAAAAGCCTCATGCGTAATCTGAAGACTATATTTCATAAACTATTTCTTTTCTTAAAAGACAAGAAACAGGTGTTTGTGAGTCTCTTTCGTAAAAATGATAAAGCGTATTCTCTTAAAGAGGATTCTATTTTAAAACTATTGATAGTTTTTGTTGGTCCTGCTGTTTTAGGGATGCTAGTTAATATACTTTATAATGTAGTAGATCGCATATTTGTTGGTCAATTTGTTGGTGCAGAAGGTATATCCGCAGTAACCTTAGTATTTCCAATCAACTTTTTTCAGTTTGGATTTGTTTTACTTTTTGGTAGTGGAGCAGGGGTTTTAATCGCCAAATATTTAGGAGAAAATCGCTTAGATAAAGCCGAAGAAGTATTTGGTACTATGTTAGCAGGGTTATTGATTGTAATGGTGCTTTTTACAACTGCAGGATTATTTTTTTACAAAGATTTATTAGTTGTTTTTGGAGCTCAAGGATCACTCCTTAGTTTATCATCAGATTATCTTTTCATTATTGTCATGGGCTTTCCACTTAGTTTTTTCATTGCTTTGGAATTTACCAGTCGTGCAGAAGGAAATCCCCATTTACCAGCAAAACTCGTTCTAATTTCTTCCCTGATCAATGTTAGTTTAGATTATGTTTTTATGAAAATATTTGGTTTGGGAGTACAAGGAGCGGCGTTAGCTACGGTAATAGCCCAAGGAACTAATGCCGTGCTTCTTCTTAATTATTACTTCAACGGAAAAAGTCTGGTAAAACTAGTTTGGAAACAGATTAAACTTAAAAAAGAAATCATTCTACCGATTCTTGCTGTAGGTTTAGCACCATTTGTCATGGATATAGCCGTAAGCTTTCAAAATGCATTTGCCAATCATTTGTTATTAGAATCTGGAGGATCGGATGCTGTAGCGGTTATGGGAATTATTTTTGGAATTAATGTATTTTTTATGATGACTGCCCTTGGAACAGGAGATGGTATGCAACCGATTATCAGTTACAATTATGGTGCAAAACAGTATGCTCGTGCTTTAACTACATTAAAATATGTATTGGTTTTTGTGCTTTTGGCAGCTTTTTTAGGGATTACTGCTATAGCTATTTTCCCAGAATCAATAATAGGGGTGTTTATAGATGATAATGTAGAAATTGTATCGCTTACAAAATCCGCTTTAGAAATATTTGTGATCTCTATCCCTTTTTTTATGATACAAGTGGTGGTAACTCGTTACTTTCAAGCCATTCAAAAGAATACAGTCGCAACGTTTTTAGCAATATTCCGTCCTGTATTATTATTTATTCCGATTGCATATTTATTAAATAATAGCTATGGCTTAGTTGGTGTATGGATTGCCTTTGTGGTTAGTGATAGTTTAGCGGCTATTATATCCTTATTGCTTGTCAAAAAATATTCAATAAAAAAATTAAAAATAGCTAATTCGAATGAGCAATTCATTACAGAATAAACTTTTAAACAGAACAACAACAAGCAAGATTAATAAGTACAAAAATTGATAAATGAAAACTAAAAAAAACAACTTTAAAATTTGGTACCTTGTCCTATTTATAGGGCTATTGTCAACCTCGTGTAACAGCAATAAAGATGCTGATAAGAATGAAACTGTTGCCGAATACCAAGTATTAAAAGTTTCACCTGAAACCATAGAACTGTACAGAGAATTCCCAGGAACTATTGAAGGTATCGAGAATATTGAGATTAGACCAAAGATTGAAGGTTTTATAGAAAAGGTATGGGTAGACGAAGGTGAATATGTAGAAAAAGGACAACGTCTCTTTTTGCTTAACGCCCCAGAATACGAACAAGAAGTTTTAAGTGCACAGGCGGCTATAAACAGTGCCAAGGCGGAAGTAAGTTCGGCCCAATTAAGTGTGGAAAAGGCAAAACCTTTGGTAGAAAGGGAAATCATAAGCAGTTTTGAACTCGCTTCGGCCCAAAATACACTGATTGCCAAAAAAGCGGCCTTGGAACAGGCCAAAACCAACTTGGCAAATGCCAAGACCAATTTGAATTATACCCGTATTACCGCACCGGTTTCTGGCTATATCGGTTCCTTGCCCTATAAATTGGGGAGTTTGGTAAATAGTGGCAATACAGAACCATTGACGACGGTATCCAATATCAAACAGGTATACGCCTATTTTTCCATTAACGAAAAGACGTATTTGGAATTTTCCAAAGAAGGCTTACTCAACAATAATAATGACGTTTCCCTTTTATTGCCAGATTACAGTTTATTTGATCAAAAAGGGAAAATACAAACGGTTAGTGGACAAGTAGATGAAGAGACAGGTTCTTTTAATGTCCGTGCTATTTTTGATAATCCAGATAATTTATTAAGAACAGGGAATAGTGCCACCATACAACTGCCCAAGACCGTAAAGGATGCCTTGCTTATTCCACAAGCTGCGACTTACGAGATACAAGGAAAGGTTTATGCTTACATAGTAGATGCCCAATCGGAAGCAAAATCCACAAAAATAGAAGTAACACCCACTGTTTCTCGTAAAGCGTATATCGTAACTAGCGGATTAAAAACAGGAGACCAAGTGATTATAGAAGGTATTAATACGCTTTCTAGCGGAAAGAAAATTAAAGTGGTTGCAGTTGATGCTTCCGATGTCGCTTCTTTAAAAACAGATAGTCCAGTTAGTACAAATTCATCTGAAACAAAATAGTTATGTTTAAAAAGTTTATAAAAAAACCGGTACTTTCTTCGGTAATTTCCATCATCATCTTGGTTTTGGGGCTTATTGGAATTAAGACCTTACCGGTATCCCAATATCCCGATATTGCACCGCCAACGGTACAAGTTTCCGCTTCTTACGATGGAGCAAATGCGGAAGCGGTACTCAACAGTGTTATTGTTCCTTTGGAAGAAGCCATAAATGGAGTAGAAGGTATGACCTATATGACCTCTACAGCAAGTAGTGGTTCTGCAAGTATCTCTGTTTATTTTGCACTAGGTACCGATCCCGATATTGCCGCAGTAAATGTTCAGAATAGTGTGTCTACGGCAACCAGTTTATTGCCTTCTGAAGTAACACAATCTGGGGTAACCACTAAAAAACAGCAAAGTAGTAATGTACTTATTATTGGTCTTTATAGTGAAAATAGCGATTATGATGAAGAATTTGTTCAGAATTATGCAAACATAAACATCGTTCCAACGCTAAAGAGAATTAATGGCGTAGGTAGTGCGACTACCTTTGGATCTAGAGATTACAGTATGCGTATTTGGTTAAAAGCCAATATGATGGCTAACTATGGTTTGGAACCTTCGGATATTAGCACAGCACTTGCCGACCAAAACTTGGAAGCAGCACCAGGAGAATTAGGGTTGCAAGGAGACCAAGCCTACCAGTACACTTTAAAATATAAAGGAAAACTTCAAAATGCATCTGAGTTTGAAGATATTATTGTAAAAACAACAGGGGATGGACGTATACTACGATTAAAAGATGTGGCTAGAGTAGAATTAGGTTCGCAATCGTACAGTAACTCTACATTAATTAATGGACATGCGGGAGTTGGTATCGCCATAGCACAATCTTCGGGATCTAATGCGCAAGAAGTAGTAGAGAATTCCATAGCAACCTTGGAAGCAGCATCTGTTAATTTTCCTGAAGGCATTAAATATGTAGAGATGTTGAATGCCAATGACTTCTTAGAGGCCTCTATTACGAAAGTACTTCATACGCTTATCGAAGCTTTTTTATTGGTGTTTTTGGTGGTTTTTATTTTCTTACAAGATTGGCGTTCAACCTTGATTCCTGCAATTTCGGTTCCTGTAGCAATCGTAGGAACCTTCTTTTTTCTTAACTTATTTGGGTTCACTATTAACCTATTAACGCTTTTTGCATTGATGCTAGCCATTGGTATTGTGGTGGATGATGCCATTGTAGTGGTTGAGGCGGTACATGCCAAGCTCGATTCCGGTTATAAATCGGCACGAAAAGCCAGTTTGGATGCCATGAATGAAATTTCAGGGGCTATCATTTCCATTACCTTGGTGATGTCTGCGGTATTTATACCCGTAACCTTTATCAGTGGGTCTTCGGGCGTGTTCTATCAGCAATTCGGTTTAACGCTTGCCATTGCCATTATCTTATCGGCCATCAACGCATTGACTTTAAGTCCTGCCTTATGTGCCTTATTGTTGAAACCACACGATGAACATAAAGAAAAGAGTTTTTTCCAACGTTTTTATATGGCATTCAATGTAGGTTTTGAGAGAACGACCTCAAAATACAGAAAAGCCATATCCTTCCTTATTCACAAAAAAGCTATTGCCATTGGTGTACTCTGTGTTTTTATAGGGCTGTTCGTGTATTTAATGAATACCACTGCTACCGGTTTTGTTCCCGATGAGGATCAAGGAACCATTATGGCGGACATTAGTTTACCGGCGGCATCTTCTTTGGAAAGAACAGCAGAAGTGGTGCAGCAAGTACAAGAATTGGTCCAAGATATTCCTGAAGTAAGAGCCGTTTTACGGACCACAGGTCGTGGAATGATTAGTGGTGAGGGTTCTAACTATGGTATGGTCATACTAAAACTAAAACCGTGGGATGAAAGAACAGGTGACGATCAAGATGTGCAATCTATCATTAAACGGTTATTTGCTAAAACAGGGCATATTAAAGATGCTAGAATCATCTTTTTTGCACCACCAACCATCACAGGTTTTGGAATGAGTAATGGATTTGAAATTCAATTACAAGATCAAAGTGGAGGTACTGTGGATGAATTGTATAAGGTGAGTCAAGATTTTATTACCGCTTTAAGTGAACGACCAGAAGTACAATATGCAAATTCCACATTTGACCCTACGTTTCCACAATATGAAGTTGTAGTGGATGTTGCTAAAACTAAGTTGGCAGGTTTAGATGTAGAAGGTGTATTAAGTGTGATGCAAGGGTATTTCAGTGGGGTGTATGCTTCTAATTTCAATAAATTCGGAAAACAATATCGTGTTATTTATCAAGCGGAAGCTGATTTTAGAGACAACCTAGAAAGTTTAAATGCCATCAAAGTAAAAAACAAGAATGGTGTTATGGCGCCTATTACCGAATTTGTAACGCTTAAAAGAGTGTATGGTCCGCAAAGTCTTACGCGTTTTAATTTATTTACTGCAGCTAAAATAACTGGTTCTCCTAATGCTGGTTATAGTTCTGGTGATGCTATTGTTGCTATTGAAGAAGTGGCTAAAGAAGTATTACCCACAGGGTATGGCTATGAATACTCTGGGATGACCCGAGAGGAAATTTCGGCAGGTAGTCAAACCGTTTATATATTTATGCTCTGTTTCATTTTTGTGTACTTCCTATTAAGTGCGCAATATGAAAGCTATATACTTCCCATAGCCGTTTTATTGGCCGTTCCCGCTGGTCTTTCTGGAGTTTTGATTTTTGCAAACCTATTTGGAATTAGTAATAACATTTATATACAAATTACATTGGTAATGCTAATTGGGCTACTTGCTAAAAATGCCATTTTAATTGTGGAATTTGCCATACAAAGAAGGCGAGATGGAGAAACTATTGTACAATCAGCAATAGATGGAGCCATTGCCAGGTTTAGACCTATTCTAATGACATCCTTCGCCTTTATTTTCGGGTTGCTTCCCCTAATGATCACAACTGGTGCGGGAGCTACGGGAAATAGGGCTATTGGTACCGGAGCCATTGGCGGTATGCTAATAGGAACCTTGTTAGGGGTTTTGATCATCCCTGTTCTATATGTGATTTTCCAACATCTTCAAGAAAACGTAGTAGGCGTTCCAAAGCATGATTGGGGCGATGATGAGGACGAATAGTTTCCATTGAATAAATAAAAAAACAGTTATGAAATTTAAATCTTTAATATATATAATTCCGCTTACTTTAATTCTTTTAATGTTGAATTCTTGTGGTGTGATGAATAAAAAATATGTAACGCCGGATGCAGAATTTTCTGAGAGTTATAGGGACACTTTGGTAACAGATAGTACTTCTATTGCTACGCTACCTTGGAAAGAAATAATATCGGATAGTACTTTACAAAATTTGATAGAAGAAGGACTGCAAAACAATCTTGATTTAAAGACCGCCTTGGAAAATATAAATCAGGCACAAGCTAGCTTGACCCAGGCAAGACTTTCCTTTTTACCCAGTTTGGAAGGTAGTGCCCAGGTAGCGCGATCCAAAACATCGGAAGCGGCCTTGAATTTCGGTAGTGTAAGTGGGGTTAATTTAAATACGACTACCTATACAGGGCAATTAAGTAGTAGCTGGGAGCTCGATGTATGGGGGAAATTGCGCAGTAACAAACGGTCGGTTTTAGCTTCCTTCCTAAAAACGGAAGCAGCGGCCAGGGCCGTGCAAACCCAATTGATATCGGATATAGTAGAAGGTTATTACAATTTGTTGGCCTTAGATGCCCAATTGGCTATTACCCAGGGAACATTGGAAAATAGGATCAAAGATCAAGAAACCATGAAATTCCTTAAAGAATCGGGAGTGGTAGATGGTGCGGCCGTGGTGCAAAGTGAAGCCAGTAGATATGCCATAGAGACGACGATAAAGGATATCGAGGTAAGCATCTTACAGGAAGAAAACGCCCTTTCCATTGTATTGGGAAGGGTTCCAGGGACCATAGAAAGATCCTCCCTGGAAGATCAAACCGCCTATTCCGATTTGAAAATAGGGCTTCCTGCGTCACTTTTACGAAACCGACCCGATATTCAAGAAGCGGAAATGGCCTTTAGAGCGGCTTTTGAGGATGTAAATATGGCCAAAGCCTATTTTTATCCTTCTTTGACTATTACGGCAAATGGCGGACTTTCTTCATTGAGTTTATCTGACTTTTTTGATGGTTCCCTATTTTACAATGTAGTGGGTGGTCTTACCCAACCCATTTTTGCAAATGGAGAAAACAAGGCCCGATTAAAGATCGACAAATCAAAACAACAACAGGCTTTTTATGATTATAAGGCAACATGGTTAGGTGCCGGAGGAGAAATTTCGAACGCACTTTTCCTTTACAAGAAGGCTAAGGAAAAACAGGAATCAAGAGCACATCAAATTTCGGCTTTGGAAAAGTCGGTTGCATTTACACAGGCACTTTTGGAATATTCTTCCTCTACGAATTATACCGATGTGCTTAGCACGAAGAACAATCTATTGGCTGCACAATTGGATGGTGTTAATGACAAACAACAGGAATTGCAGGCCGTGGTTCAGCTTTACCGCGCCCTTGGGGGAGGGTGGCTAAACTAGGCTTTCGGAGAATACATACCTTGACCAAGATGGTTAAGGCATTTTCCAAGGGATACTTTAGAACAGCAAGCTAGAAGATAGCCCATCAATATGTTACGGGTTTGCTTGGGCACTACGTACAACGCGAACTGCAGGGTGGGTTACATAAAAGTAACCCAGGTGGACTTATCATTGTAAAGGCTAGGATTTTTCGGGAATACCTTTAGTAAAAAGCATATAAATTCTTCTTTCTGATTATACTATCAATTTAAAGGGAATCAAACGTAAGCGTATATGATTTATTTATTGCTGGTTCTAGCCTCCTTATAAACCCCGAAATATCGGGACTCGTGTTACGAGACTTCGGAATGCTATTAGGTTTTTATTTACTAAATTACGTGTTTAACCACGCGACGAAATCGTACACAAACCCCATAATAAGACGTTGAAATTTGGTAGCGCATACCATAAAGGATTCCAAACTAAACGGGGATATGACTAAAATAATTAAATGAAAAAATTAAAAGAACTAACTGATGCTAAAATAGAATCAGGACGACAATCCAATCCTGGGTTCATGCGTGGGGTTGATGACATTATTAAACAAGAAAAAGCTTTTGAACGAGGAAAAAGTGCCATTAAGATTGGACAGAAAGCCCCTGGTTTTGAGCTGCCTAATCCTGAAGGTGAATCAATCCGATTAAATGCTTTATTAGAGAAGGGTCCGGTTGTTATTACTTTTTATAGGGGTAATTGGTGCCCTTACTGTAATTTACAACTTAGGGCCTTACAAGCTAGACTGGATGAAATCCATGCATTGGGTGCTACATTGGTGGCCATTAGTCCACAAGTACCGGATGGATCATTAACAGATGATGAAATTAGTAAGATGGACTTTATTGTCTTGTCTGACCAAGACGCAAAGGTTGCCTTGCAATATGGTGTTGCATGGGAAGTACCGGAGTTTTTGGCGGAACACATGCGAGTAGATCGTAAACTTGATTTGGATAAAATAAACAATGGCAACGGTAATGTATTACCAATTCCTGCAACGTTTGTTGTAGGACGGGACGCAGTGGTTACATGGCGCTATGTTAACGTTGACTATAGAACCCGTTCAGAGCCTGATGAAATTATTGAAGCATTGAAAAAATTAGCCTAAGAACGTACCATTAGGTTACAAGTAGGAATATTTGTTTACCCCAAAAATAAGTCAACTTCATTGATTACATAGCTCGTTTCTGTTTTCTGGAATAAAACTACCTACATCATGGTATAATGCCCATTTTCATAAGTCCAACCTTTAAGGGTAGTCGGAATACTATGTAATTTATATCGTTGGACTCTTTCTGTTAGTGCCTCGTATTGCGTACGTGATAATTAATCGACAGGACAGCAATCGTGTTGGAGGTTTTAATAAACGGAAACAAAAAGGTAGAATATACAATAGTGGTTAAAAAACATGGCACATAAAATTGGCCGTAATCCATTGCGGGCGGATTTCCTTTTGTGGAAATCCTTAACTTTAACCAAAGGCTTGGTCTTGGGCTGAAAAATCCAGACGTCAGGGCATTAACCCGCCCACTGCTTTGCAGACGGCGTCAGTAACGCAAACATAGCCGAGACTTTGGCAGTAATTAACCAAACCAAGAAACAGATTGAAAAACATTAAAATTTCATCAATTCTAACATTATTTTTAATTTTTATTTCGTGCAATGAAAAAGTATCGAACGAAAAACCAAAACCGGACGGAATTTGGAAACAAATTGGATATGGAAACATTATAGCATTGAACGACACAATTATAAGTGTTTATAATATTTCAAAGCAAGATTGTAATTTGTCATTTAAGGAACACATTTTAGATTTTGGTAGAGTCAAGAATTATTCAAAAGACACGTTAATCATTCAGCACGGAAATGATGATTGGCTATTTACGAGATTAGGGAAGTTGCCTAATCT
The DNA here is from genome assembly GCF_014596745.1 of Maribacter aquimaris. Classification (GTDB taxonomy): domain Bacteria; phylum Bacteroidota; class Bacteroidia; order Flavobacteriales; family Flavobacteriaceae; genus Maribacter_A; species Maribacter_A aquimaris. The sequence goes on along the minus strand of NZ_JABTCF010000004.1, from coordinate 201,587 downwards.
CTGTAAAACTTCAAACGAATTGAATAACAACCCAAAACATAATTTTCAAGTGTTTTGGGACACTTTCAATGAACATTATGCATCTTTTGATATTAAAGGTATTGATTGGAACGAAGTCTATAAAATATACGAACCTAAGGTAAACGACAACACTACTGATTTAGAGCTTTATACAATCTTTAGGGAAATGATTGCACTTCTAAATGATGGACACGTAAAAATGGAAGTGCCCGAACAAATTGAAAACGAGTATATAAATCAAATAGAGGAACAAGAAGATAAGTATTCCAAATTGGACGAATTTAATCTCAATAAAGAAATCGCAGAATTCTATGTTGACAGCTTGCGAAATTATAATGCAGGAATGGTTCGTTACGGACTTATCAATGATAATGTAGGCTATGTACAAATCAATGCTATGCTGATGTTGGCTGACTATGACTTACAGAAAGATTTGGATTTGAGAAATTTCTATGGTCAATATTGGGAAAAAGCAGAAAACAGGAAAGACGAATTACAAAGGCAGGACGAAGTTGACGGTATCAACAAAATATTGAATTCAATAATTAAAGACTTACCAAAAGCGAAAAGCTATATTTTGGATTTACGCTTTAATGGTGGCGGAAAAGATGCGGTTGCACTTGATATTTTGAACCATTTTTCAGATCAGGAAAAATTAGCTTACACGAAAAAAGCAAGAATAGAAAAAGGTTTTGCAAATCCCCAAAACTTTAAAATTATTCCGTCAAAAAATCATTTCAGTGGAAAGGTATATTTACTTACCAGCCATTTAACAGCGAGTGCGTCAGAAATTCTTGTTTTGGCATCTTTGGCTAACACCAATTTTAAAAGAATTGGCTCGACAACAGAAGGGATTTTTTCTTCGACTTTGGATAAAGAACTTCCAAATGGTTGGGAATACGAATTATCTAATGAAGTTTATCAAGATTTAAAAGGTAGGAATTACGAGAATATTGGAATTTCGGCAGATTATCAAATTGAATATTCAAAAGACAAAGATGAATTTTTAGACCAATTGTCAAATGATTTGAAAGGCAAAAAAGACAGCGCAATTGAATTAGCGATACAACTTGAAAAAGAACAATCAGTAAAACAACCATTGCCAATAAAGAACTGAGGTGAAAAACAAACAAATTCTTCCTTGATCCGGGACATGATCATTCTAGGTCCATACGTTCTAAATGGGATTCCTAAAGCTTTCTGCATTGTGTTTACTTCCTGATTAACCGGGATAAATTGGAACGTAAATTACAGCGTTTACAACATTCCTTTTTCAAATAGTTCAAAACTCAAAATCATTATCTTTATAAAAGTTTAAAAAACGATTATTGACCTAGATCCATAAGGAGGATGGCATCAATGTATGCTATGTAATTGTCGGTAATAATTTAATACGCAATAGATGAAATCGAGAAAATTATTAATGATACCGGGTCCAATAGAATTTGAAAGTGAAGTCATGCAATGTATGGCAGTACCAACTCCTAGCCATGTTTCCCCTGATTTTATTGACACCTTTGCAAATAGTTTAAAACTAATGAAAGAGGTTTGGCAATGCCCATCGGGTCAGGCATTCATAGTAGCGGGAACGGGTACACTTGCGATGGACATGGCAGCGGCAAACCTGATAGAAACCGGAGATAAGGCACTTGTAATATCCACAGGCTACTTTGGTTTGCGTTTTGCCGAAATCTTAAAAAGATATGGAGCTGAAGTGGATATACTTGAGGCCCCAGTGGGTGACATTGTATCCTTGGAGCTTATAGATCAGCAACTAAAATCCAAAAGCTATAAACTTTTGACTTTTACACACGTTGATACATCGACAGCGGTTTTAAATGATGCTAAAAGTATCGGTGCCTTGGGTAAAAAATACAAGGTACTGACAGTTCTTGACGGGGTTTGTTCTGTTGCGGGCGAAGAAATCAAGCAAGAAGATTGGGGGCTCGATATAGTACTTACTGCCTCCCAAAAGGCAGTGGGTGTTCCTCCTGGACTCGCTCTTTTAGTTGCTTCCCCAAATGCAATTCAAGCCTTTGAACAACGAACAAGTCCTGTCGGTAATTACTATGGTGATTGGACCAATTGGTTACCAATAATGAAAGCGTATGAAAATAGACAAGCCTCTTATTTTGGGACACCTGCGGTTAATCTTGTAATCGCTTTGGAAAAAAGTTTACAACTCATTGTAAAGGAGGGACTAGACAATCGTTTCGACCGACACAAAAGAGCAGGAAAAGCCATGCGGGCTGCAATCAAAGCGTTAGGATTGGAATTATTATCAAAAAACGAACAGGTTTCAGCAAACACCTTATCAGCCCCTTTATATCCAAGTCAAATGGACGCTTCCTCTTTTTTAAAGGGCGTAAATCAAGAAGGAGTTATTTTGGCTGGAGGTCTTTTACCTAAATTAAAAAATAATTACTTTAGAATTGGACACATGGGGTCGGTAAACAAAAGTGATTTACTCGCAACGGTAGGAGCCATTGAATCAGCGTTGAAAAACAATGGGTATTCCGATGAGTTAGGGTTAGGAACAGTTCAAATATTGAAGCACTTCTGATTGGAATAGTGAAACCATGTTTTTGATGGATACTAAAAATATTGGCAAGTGATTTAATTGTCAATGCTCCAACAAATACCGTGTTTGACTTAAATGTGGTTATGGATGCTTTCAAACAAGGTTATATTAATTATTCATCTTATGAACAAAAAATTGACCAATTTAAAATTATTGAAGACATAGGAATGGGTTTAGAAACAGTGATACCAACTGGTTTAACTGGAAATATGGGAAATACAGAGAAAAGAAGATTTGTAGATATTTGGATGTATAAAAATCATCAATGGCAGATGATTGCACGACAAGCAACTAATATTCCATTGAATGATTTAGAGTAAATAGATTGAACAAAATTATTTACCGAAACGAAATAAAATTATTACCAACAAAGAACAGAATTAAAAAACAAATAAATTCTACCTTTATCCGGTACATTGTCATTCTAGGTCCATACGTTCGAAATGGGATTCCTAAAGTTTCTGCATAGTTTTTATTTCCTGATTATCCAGCTAAAATTGGAACGTAAGTTTCAGGGTAGTGTAGGCTGCCCTTTTTCCCAAATCATCAAAATTTGAAATCATTATCTTTAGAAAGGTTCAAATAAACGATTATTGACCTGGATACCTTAGTAGGATAGCATCAATGGAGCTATCCGATTGTTGTGTGTCATACGACCAAAACATATAACCAATCGAAATGAACAATGTAATTGAAAGCCTGATAAGTATCGACACTGATAAAATGTTCGTGATATTACTTGCAATATTCTTTACTATCGAGCAATTATTGGAAAACGGATCGGCTATTAAGAAAAATAGCGTGCACCTTTTCCATAGTGTTATTTTACAGGCAGGTTACATCCTTTTGAACATTCTGATCGCATCCCTTTTCGTGATTGTATTTGACTGGGTGAGTGGGAATAAAATCGGTTTACTCAACCAAATTGAATTGCCATATATATTGAAAATCCTTATTGGAATTATAGCTATTGATTTTGTAGGTTATTGGGCGCATCGCCTTAATCATAAATGGCATTTGTTTTGGCGTTTGCATAGGGTACATCACAGTGATACAAAAATGGACAGTTCGACCTCCTTTAGGGCGCATCCGTTTGATGTCTTCTTGGATAATGCTTCGGTTATTGCAGCGGGAATTTTATTTGGTTTGGATATAAATATCATTATTCTTCGCTGGATTCTTTATATGCCCTTGTTCGTTGCCCACCATAGTAGTTTTAGATTTCCTACTTGGGTGGATTCATTTTTCGGGATTATTTTTGTTACACCCAATTTTCACAAAGTACACCATCATCAAGACCAACAATACACAGATTCCAATTATGGGAATATGTTTATTGTTTGGGACAAAATTTTTGGAACCTTTAAAGTAATACCCGTTGATAAAATAAAATATAGATTGATGGAATTTGAAGGTGCCAAAAAACAAGGTTTTTGGTATTTATTGATAAGTCCATTTATAAATATTAAGCGACTTGATAAATAATACTAAAGTACGAACACATAATACGGTGTAAGAATAATTGTTTGGTTCTTGACTACGTACAATCCCCAAAGCGTTGGGGATCGCGTTCCGGGACTTCGGAATTCCAATTGGTTTGTTTTTGCTAATTTAGTTGCTGAAACACACAATGAAATCAAACACAAAACCGTTGTGTGCAACCTAAAAAAACGAATGGATAACGACCAAACTGCAATACGAACAACCTATTTCAGCATAATTGGAAACGCTTCTTTAGCCTTGATAAAAGGACTTGCTGGATTTTTCGGGAATTCTTATGCCTTAATTGCAGATGCGATTGAATCGACAACGGATATTTTTGCTTCATTTTTAGTTTTATTGGGTTTTAAATATGCAAAACGGCCAGCAGACGAAAACCATCCCTATGGACACGGAAAAATTGAACCCTTAATTACATTCGGAGTGGTTGCTTTTCTTGTTGTTTCTGCTACGATAATTGCATATGAAAGTATCCAAAACATTCAAACACCCCATAAAACTCCGAAATCATGGACTTTGATTGTTTTGGGACTAATAATAATATGGAAAGAAATATCATTTCAAATCGTAATTGGAAAAAGTAGACAAACGAATAGTTCTTCACTAAAAGCGGATGCTTGGCATCATAGAAGTGATGCAATAACTTCGATAATGGCGTTTATCGGAATTTCAATAGCATTGCTATTTGGTAAAGGATATGAAACTGCTGATGATTGGGCAGCATTATTTGCTTCTGCATTTATCTTATATAATAGTTATTTAATATTACGACCAGCATTAGGGGAAGTTATGGATGAACAACTTTATGACGACCTAATACTTGAAATTAGAGAAAAATCAAAAGAAGTAGAAGGTATATTAGATACGGAGAAATGTTTTATCCGAAAATCGGGCATGAAATTTCACGTTGATTTACATGCAATTGTCGAAAGTGAAATTACAGTAAAATCAGGTCACGATATTGCACACAGATTAAAAGACTATTTACGAAAAGAAATACCAAATTTAGGACACGTACTAATTCATGTTGAACCGGGTGAATAAAAAAAGGCAGTACACAACACCTCCAATAAAAAGCCTTAGTCCAGTACTGTAAAGTTCAAATATAGAATCCAAAAAACAATCTTCCCACGTTTTTCATCGAAACTGGATGAACCGTCAAAAAGGTTCGTAAGTATCCTAAAAGACCACCCCATTCAAAAATTCGGTGGTCTTTATTTTTAAGGAAACATTAATGAATAGAAAAGCGTCATCCGTACGATGTAACCTAACTTTGTAGCATCTTAAATTTCAATTGTATTTCTGATTTAAACCAAAGAAAATGGATACGAATGATAATTCCAAAACAAAAAGTAAGGTTGTAATCGTCGGAACCGGAATGGTGGGTATGAGTTACGCCTATTCATTGTTCAACCAAGGAACCGTAAAAGAATTGGTGTTGATCGACATCGATAAAGAACGTGCGGAAGGAGAAGCCATGGATTTAAACCATGGTTTATCCTATGCCCCAAGAAAAATGAAGATTTATGCTGGTGAATACAGCGATTGTACAGATGCTGATATTGTGGTTATTACCGCTGGCGTTTCACAAAAAGAAGGGGAAACAAGAATAGATCTTTTGAATAGAAATGCGGCAATCATGAAAATTGTTGTCGGTCAAATTATGAAGAATGATTTTGGGGGAATTCTACTGGTGGCATCAAACCCTGTAGATATCCTGACCTATGTAGCCTGGAAGACTTCTGGACTTCCTTCCTCAAGGGTAATCGGTAGTGGTACCTCCCTAGACACCGCACGGCTGCGATTTGAGATTGCGAAAAAAGTCAATATTTCAGTGAAGAACATTCATGCCTACATCATGGGTGAGCATGGTGATTCTGAATTTGTCTGTTGGTCCCAAGCCTATGTCGGGGCAAAACCGCTTGTAGATATGATCGAATCCTTGGAGGGTATCGACTTCAAGGATTTGGAAGAAATACATGATTCGGTCAAGAATGCTGCCTATGAGATAATTAAACGTAAAAAAGCCACGTACTACGGCATTGGCATGACATTGGTAAGCATTACCGCTTCAATTTTAAATGATGAAAATAGAATTGTTCCGATTTCTGTCTATAATGATGGTGTTTATGATATCGAGAAGGATGTTTACATTGGATTACCTGCTGTTTTAAATGCTGAAGGCGTTAATCATGTGTTGAAATTAAAACTTAATGATAAAGAGCAAGAACAACTGAAGCATTCGGCAAACCTTTTAAAAGGGGTTTTAAACCAAATGGAGTATTGATATCTTTTGTTTTTGATATAGATGTGCGCTTATGATTTTGTATAGGAGTATAATGCCAGGTAATTAATACCTAGCACTATAAGCCCTATAACTACAATAATTCCCGAATGTATTAAATTCAGTATTATAAAATCCTTACTGGCTCCCGATAATATGGCATACCAAAGAAAAGGGCAAAACACGCCAACCAGTGAAATATTACGCCCTGTTTTTATGCCTGCTTTAAACAATAATGCTTTGTTTTTTGATTTCTTATGGGTACTTGGTTTGCCCTTGACAACATCCACACATTTCTTTCCAACAAGGGAATACGGACAAGCTTTGATAAGGGATTTAAAAAAATTAGAGAGGGATTGCATACAATTTGTTTTTAAAAGAAAAAGTAAAAGATAAAACCACCGACGATTGCCATAGTCATGACAGAACACACAAATGCGATTATGGCTTTGGGTTTTAACATGGAGGAAATAATGGCTATCTCTGGTAAACTCGCTCCCGTTCCGCCGATAATCAAAGCCATGGCCGCACCCATACTCATTCCCTTAACAATGAGTGCTTGTAGTATAGGGATAGCCATTTCGATTCGTAAATATAGGGGAACACCAATGGCTGCCGCAATAGGTATGGCAAGGGGACTATCATTTCCAAGATATTTTTCGACCCAAGCATCAGGTACAAATACGGCAGAGATGGCACTGATTACCGCACCCAGTAAAACATAGGGGAATATGCGTTTAAACAGGCCCCAGCCAAAATTAAAAGCTTCTGTAAGTTTTGGGTGGGATGCACGCGTTTGTCCACATAAGCCGGTAGAAGGCGATTGTGTATCTGCACACGGGTTTTGGGCTGTTGTACAAGATGCTACTGCATTATTTGAAACAGTGCCACAGCTAACAGCCGGTTGGGATGCACAAGCACTTGTAGCCGTTTTAGACTTTAGATCAATTCGTTTTACACTGTGTTTAAGGGATGTCTTTCCGGCAATGCTACCAAAAAAAACGGAGCCCATAAAAACAATCAGGAAATAGACCAATGCCACTTTCCATCCGAAAACACCGAATATAAATCCAACGACGACAAAATTGGCCAATGGGGCGGAAAGCAAAAAGGAAAACACCATAGCGAAAGGCGCTCCCATTTCTATCATCCCCATGGATACAGGAACCATGGATGCACTACAGAATGGAGTGGGGATTCCCAGTAAGGCCCCCATTAAACCACTGTATTTCCCCGTTTTCGATAACCGTTTTTGAAGTTTCTCCTGGGGTATAAAGGCCCTTATTAAACCCGTGATTATGGAGACAAGGGCAATTATGAATACCAATACTACGCCTACGTGTATAAATTCGTTTAATGCTAAATTCAATTTTTCGTTCATGTTGTTTATTTAAATAGTTATGTTATATGCGTAAAAGCGCATATGTTATTATAAAAAAAAGCGAATGCTTGATTTTTCCTTTTATTTAGAGCCCTGTGAAATTTGATTTTTACTTATGACGTTCTGCCAATAATCTATTACACTTCTGTATTTCATTATTCATCTGTGATTCGGGAATCGTTTTTATGGCTTCCTGAATCAATTGTCGAAATTCGTTTTTAATCGGTGTTAAATAATAAAATACCCACTTTCCTTCTTTTACCTCTTCTACCAACTTAGCGTGTTTTAATATCTTTAAATGGCGCGAGACATTATATTGATACTCGTCCAAAACCTCTACAATTTCTGAAACGCATATCTTTTCATCGATGTTGGTTAGCAGCCAAATTATTTTTAATCTAGTTGCATCCGAAAGGGCTTTGAATATATTAATAGGTTCATCCATCAGTCTTATTATTTTAACATATGTGTTTTTACACATGTAAAATTCGAAGGCAAATATATAAAATATTGGAAACACAAGCACCTCTTTGTTTTTTTTATTTTAGATGTGGACTTCCTTTTTTTTGAACAGTTGAAAATTTCAAATCATCAGCTTTATAAAAGTTCAATGGCACGTAGACACATCACCATAAAAAAATGGATACGGAAAATTCAAAACAAGCATATTTGATGAGCAATAAGTGACTAAAAATACGCGAATGGATATGAAAAGAAGAAAGTGTGGCTCAATAGGGAGTTTAAAAAGGGCTATAATTTTCAAAAAGGTGACGTTCGAGGAAAAGTACTAATCTATAAAAAGCCTTAGTCCAGTTCCCCAAAGATCTAAGAACGATGAATATTAAAAAATATGGACCTTAACATAGCTCTAAAAGAATAACCTCAAGGGTTTTCTTTCGAGATGATGGATTGTGATTTTTGGACGATATCCTTGATTACGGTATCCAATTCCAATGCAGAGTTATAAACATGGCCAAGCCATTCCTGTTTTTCATGATCATCCACCAAATCCTCATGGAATAATTCGATTACCCCCATCATTCGGGCTAAAGGTGCCCGAACAATATGGGATTGCATCCAAGCGATTTCCCTCAGTTTTTTATTTTGCTTTTCCAGGGCGATTTGGTTTTTTTGCTTTTCGGTCACATCGTTGCATGTAACGAGGATACATTGTTTTCCATCAATATAGATATGCTGTCCCACAATATCCATTCTAACCAATTCCCCGTTTTTCTTTTTATGGACAAATACCCCGGAATCATAGGTTTCCTTTGGGATTCGGTAATTTTCCAGACTGATCAGGAGTTTGTTGATTTCTTCCTTGGGCCTTAGATCGGCGGCATTCATGTTTAGGAACTCCTCCCTGGAATATCCGTAAAACTGTATCATGGCATTATTGACATCCAGGATACGTAAACTATCCAACTCAAGAAAATATTTGGGGTAGGGGGAGGAATTGAAAAGTAAACGGTGCTTTTCCTCCGAAGCTTTTATTTCCTTGTTTTCCAATACCCTTTTGGTAATATCCCGGGCATTGATGACAACACCTTCAATCATGGGGTCTTCCTTTAGGTTGACACATAGGATTTCAATCCATTTCCACGTCCCATTTTTGTGTTGGTATCGAAAGGGCTTGGAGACAAAGGGCTCATGATTAAGGAATTTGTGAAAATAATTGATAACCCTCTTTCTTTCCGTCTCATGTATAAGATCAAAAATACATTTGTCGATCAATTCCTCAGAGGAATACCCCAAGGCCGATTTTAAGGCGGTGTTTACATAATTATAGTTTCCTTCCAAGTCAACGATGGCCATCCAATTGTATCCGGCCTGGATCACGGAGGTATACTTAGGGTTTATGAGTTCTATTTGTTCCCAAACTTTTTTCTGGGTCGTGATATCCTGTATATCCCCTTCTAAAAAAATGGGTTTGCCAGCATCGTTGATTCTTGAATTATTGATTTCAATAGTAACAAAGATGATTTCCCCGGACCGGTGGACCATCCTGAATTCCAATCCCTTTTTCGATGGATCATTGTTGATCCATTTCTGCCACGTATTCTTAAAATTATCTTGATCAAAAATATACACCAAATCAATCCAACTGTCAATTGATTCCATCTGAAGTTCTTCAGGGGTATAGCCGAGGATTTCAAAAAACATCCTGCTGAACCACAGGGTATCCGAGGCAATATCAAAGTGCCAACTTGCGGAGCCATTGGATTCCAGGTAATTTCCCAAGGCGATATTTTTATTATCAACCAAAGTTTCGGTAGTTAGGGCCCGTTTATTTACACTATAAAGGGTAATCAGGGAAACCGTTTGATCGGCCAGGACCTTTAAGGCCTGTTTTTTCCGATCATCAGGCAATATGGGGTTATTGTCGTACACGCATAAAATCCCAAGGATTTCCCCTTTAGGATCTTGTAAAGGTGCGACGATCATATATTCAGGAACCTTTGAGGATTGGGTTTTTTCTTGTTTGTCCAAATCCAAACCTTTGGGGAGGGAATTTAATTCAAGTAACGTATTTGGTGAATTCCACAAATGGTCCAAAATCCGTTCCTCAGTGTTGGAACCGCTGAATTCAAGATTTAAGGAAGATCCTAAACCATAGGGTAATTTTAATATTTCAACTTTGGCGGAAGGGGAATCGAATATAAACGTAGCTAAATGATAAATATACTTGAAGTCCTTTCGGGGAATTTCAAATAACTGAAAGGAGGGGAGGAATTTAACGCTATTTCTAAACATTACTATTGCGATTTATATAAAAGGGAAGGATGAAGTATCCATTGGTGTGGGCGGTTGGGGCTATCAATCATACGTTTGTGTTTCCAACTACAATAAAAGCCAATCAATAGAAATATCATCCTACTCAATTGATATTCAATAAGGAAAAAACAATTGTTCTGGTAGGGAGCTAGTTAACGAGGCAGAACCAATACTATATGATTTTGCGCTATACCTCTAAAATCCATGACTTCAGAAGGTTTGTTACTACAGCACCAAGTATGTCTCTCAAAAAAAAGGGTTCGTGTTTTGGATTCCAATGAAGACGATGTCATGTCCGGAACAGGAAAGATATTCCGCTTATTGTTTGGAATCCTATTTTACATGAATCAAATCCGGAAGTTTATTATTATCCTGTAGTATACTTTGGATAAGTAAAAAAGTTTTGTTGTCCACTTACAACAAATTAGCATTATTGAATCCCTTGTTTTGTTGGATTCATAGATTAACACGGTATCAAGCACATCATTTTCCGACCATTGGACATTCATTGCATTCATCAGGCTTAAATTACTGTTTGGATTTGGTATAATATTTAACTTCTAATTTACTTATTTATTCTGTTTTATTGAAAATAATTTAGGGATTAAGTCCTACAAATAAAAAAAATATTCCTGATGAATGGGTAGGCTGAAATCCCAAAAAACGTTTGTTTTAGGAAACCATTATTAAACCCAATAGAATTAAGGCATAAACGGAAACTTCTAGATCAGGCGGGGGGGTAGGGGTGTCCTGTTCTGAATGTAATTGGAACTGGCTATTCGATTTTGGCCCTACCTCTCATTTTCTTCCTGTTTGCTTGAAAAAAGGGAGAACGACAGAATGAAAAAAGGGAACATATTTTTCATGTATTCCGCTTTTGAGAAAGTAATTTTTCTAGTTGACGTTTCCAAAAAAATATGAGGTACATTAAAACCGCTACCTGGGTCGGCCATTGAGAACGAAACCTATTTTCTTTCTTTTAAGGGATTTGCCCTTACCCCTTCAAAGGTCATCTTTACGGGTTTTATGGTGCCATCTTCGTTAAACTCCATGATATCCATACAGGTAACCCGGTGATCACGGTCTTCGTTCGGTATGGGTCTTCGATGATACACTAATATCCATTCATCAGTACCAGGTTTATTGATTACGGAATGGTGTCCCGCCCCTGTTGCTATATCTCCTTCCTTTGATTCTAAAATCGCACCTATCCGTTTGTAAGGTCCAGTGGCCTTATCCGCCATGGCGTATGCTACTTTATAACTTCCGTTGGTCCATCTACCTTCCGACCACATAAAATAATAGATTCCGTTGCGCAAGAACATAAATGGACCTTCAACATAGCCTTCTGGTGTTATTTCCTTAAACGGATTGCCATCTTCCCAAGGAATGAATCCGGTAAATTCCGCATTGAGCTTCCCTAGATTACAATGGCTCCAACCTCCATAGAAAAAATAATAAGTGCCATCCGTATCCTTAAAAACAAATTGATCTATGGGTTGGGCATTATTATAAAAATCAGAAATTAGGGGCTTCCCTAAATAGTCCTCAAACGGTCCGCCGGGAGTATCGGCAACGGCCACCCCTATACCTCCAAAATGATTGATATCATTATCGGGGTCGTAAGATTTCCTGCCAGGTCTCTGAATATCATTGGCCCCGAAGAACAGAAAGTATTTCTTTCCCTTCTTGACAATAGAAGGTGCCCATAAGGCCTGACGTAACCATTTGATTTTGGTGGTATCCAAAATACGTTTATGCTTTTCCCAATGGACCAAGTCCTTGGAAGAAAAGGCATCAAAATGCAGCTGCTTGTCGTAGTCGTCAGAAAAAGTTGGATATACCCAATAGGTATCGTCAAAAACAGCACCTTCGGGATCTGCGTACCAACCTTCGAAAATTGGATTATTGTTCGTATTGGCCTCCTGTCCAAAAGTGATGCCAAACATAAAGCAGCATATAAGTCCAAGAACGGATCTTTGAATCATTTGATAAAATTTTATCATGGGTTATAAAAAAAAGATAATATGGTTGTTATTCCCATTACATATCAAATATAGCGAATTAAGTGTATCTCTTTAATTCCTCACCATTTGTTCAACTTGGTTTTCAAAGAGTTGGATAAGGGGAAATGTGCCCTTCTAAACGGTCGGTTAAAAGAACGAACCGGAGAAGAAGGTTGATGTCCCTATTCCCTATAACTGTCCGTTCAATAAAACCACTTACCAAAACATTGGTTCCTTTATTTTTGTTCCCCAGACAAGGTCGCTTTTCAGATGGTCCAGATCAAAAGGATATATCAACGGTTAAACTGTTATTTTCGTTCATAGGAAAGTTGCTTCCTACCCCGTAAGAAGCAAAAGTATTTGACTCGTGGAGTTAAATGATTAAAACGATTGTTATTGATCAGGGTAGTTTCATCTGTTCATCTATCAGCTTCGACATAAGAATCTGGCCCTCCTCTTCAGGGTGTATACCGTCTTTAGCTAATGTAGGCCACTGGGGAGACAATTTTGTGTAAATATCAATGTATTTACAGTCATTTGACTCTGCAACTTTTTGGAATTTGGGAAACAACCAATGTACTCTTTTGGAAGATCCATAATATTTCTCCTTCATTATATGATCTTCGCCACAAGGTGGAGGCGAAATCACATAGATTTGTGGTTTATTTTTGATATAAGCAGGATGCGCTTTTATCTTCTTTAACAGCTTATTCATATTGTGGGGAATCTCTCGTTTCCTTTTCTCAAATACTGCTTTGCAATCGTTTGTTCCAAGCATGATAACAATCTTGTCAAGACCTCCTAATTTCTTGTTGGCCTCATCCATATAGTTGTCAATATTGCGTAATGTATTGAGTTTGGTTTGGTTGAGATTGTCAAACCCTATGGTATTTCCGGAAATGCTTGTGTTATAAATAAAATCTTGAAAGTTTGTCTTTTTCAGTTGGTTTACCCAGCCATTTTGCTTTGCCCCGTTAGAGTCGCCTATGGCTAAAATATTGCTTGATATTACTTGATTTAGGGCCACATCCGTCAGGCATTCATGTGTGCCTTCAAAAATTGTGATTCTCACTAAATCCTTATATGTTTTTTTGTAGTGAATTGGTCTGTCGGCAATAGTATCTTTGGAATCACTGACGAAATTTCTGGAAGTAACCATTTCCATAATGTCCTTTTGGGGGATTAAAGCGTCAGTATCCAAGCTATTAAACTCCGATACTATTTTATTGTAAAAGTTCAAAGATTGGGATATTGGTACTGAACCGGTATATCCATCATGGATTCCTGCATAGATATAAAGCTTACTTTTCTTGCGTTTTTCTACTGGAGTTCGCATATAAAAGGGTGATCGTTTTATTGCCTCTTCTTCATTTAAATAATAGTTTTTACTGTCGAATTTTGAATCATTTACAGTTGACATGGCGATATCCAATGCATATTTAGTTCCTCTACCTTCTGATTCATAATACCATTTTTTAAGGTCAGGTATAGGAACCCATGCAGAGAATGTCTTAACGGGATAATTTGTGTTCATATAAGCAAGAAGCGCGGCATGCCCACCTCCACTTGTTCCAATTACATGAATATTGTTAATATCAACCTTGCCGTTTTTAATGGCATACGCAATAGCGTCTTCAATATCTTGAATCACATATTTACTGCCAGTGGCTTTATAAGTTTTGTTGGGACCTCGAAAATCAGGATGTATGTAATTGTAATTTTTTTTAATACTAGCTATTACTAATGTGTCTTTCTGCGTATAATTACCACTCCATGTATGTAAACTAACTATTAATGGACTATTGTCCTTTGTTGATGGATAGAAGATCGCGGACTGTTTCTCGCCGTCCAGCGAAGATGGAATACTAACTTTCTGGCACTCATTTGGCCATTCTTCTTTCTTGGAATTATCCCATTTAGGTTCTGATTGGGCAAAAGCATTTGTTATAAATAGAATGAAAATGGATATTACTGATAATTTCATTGAGTCGATTTTGATTATTATAGAACTTACCTCACAATGAGATAACGATGTTCGTTGAGGTACATGGTTTACAAAGTTATAATAACATGCTTTGCACCATATCCTGATTTAACCTTATTTATATTTTTTTATCCCTATATATTCTTTTCATTAAAGAAACTTTACAATAGGATTTCGTAAAAGAATGGAGAATGTTGAAGATGTTCGCATGTTTTTCGTCTTTAAAATGAAACAATAATTGAGATGAAAGTCAAATCAACGTAGCAAGAATGGTCCTTAATCTAAGCCAATTTATAAAAGTGTTGACACTTATGTTGATGATTTAAAAAGGTGTTGTGTAAACTCCCCTTGGAACCGAACTGATTAAAAGTAGAATTGATTAACTTTAAGTCTAGATGGACAAAAGATAAGTTAGGACACTATCTCGGCAAACTAGAATAGATTTGAAAGTTCAAATAAAGGATTAAATCCTTGGCCGAATTTAAATATGAAGAATTTGAAACTATTGTTATTTAACCTAATACTGCTTCTTTCATTTAGTTGTTCTGTAACTCATTATCAAAAAAAAGGAACTGTACAACCTGAATCATTTGATTCTGAAACGGAATTTACTACTGTAAAGACAGTAATGATAATTCCATCCAAAATAAATGGAGTTTCCAAAAATTTCTATTTTGATACAGGTGCACAATACTCGATTATTCAAAGAGATTCAATTATAGGTTCATCAATGACACTTGATGGAGCATCTAATCGTACTGTAGAAACAGGAAGTGAGGTGGTAAAATCCTTTAAGATTGGAAACGTTGAATTTGTTGGCACAGTAGCATCTAACACGGATATGGTTGGACTAAAAGAACAAATCCCAAATTTCGGAGGTATAATTGGTACACCAATAATAAACAAAGCGAATTGGCTAATTGATTATCCAAATAAAAAACTTCGAATTTCAAGTAAAAACTTGGTTGATGAAACGTTTAAAACAATCGAAATTAAAAGAAAAGGAGGTTCTCCATATACTTTTATTACAATTAATGGAACTGAATATAAAGTAGTTATTGATTTTGGATCGTCATCTGAATTCAGTTTACCGAAAGAATCTGAACTCGCAAAACAACTTATACAGCAATATGTATTCGAGGATAACGAACGAGAAAGGTATAGTATTGGTGGACTTCAAACGATTAAGGAAAAAGTTGGAATTGTTCCTTTGGTTAAATTAGGAGATTTGGAATTTAAAAATGTTAGCACAAAAATCGGTGTCCAAAGTCAGCCAAGAATTGGAATTAGTTTTTTTAAAGACTATATAATTTATATTGATAATCTGGAGAATAGTTATAAAATTAAAAAGTAGAACGGAAATACTGCTCACAACGATACCTCCTATGAAAAGCCCTAGTACATCGCGATATCTATCGTGACTAAAGTTTAAATAAAGGATTATAAATATAAGTGGGATAGCATCAATGATTATATCCCATTGTTAGCACCAATTTGAAAATGAATACATTGTATAACATAAAATATAGAACTACCTTAATCGTCTTCACTGTTCTATTACTTCAAATTGTTGGATGTAAACAGTTACCTGAAAAATCCGAAGAGACAGAGAAGTTAAGTAAAGTGAATTTCCATCATGTCCATCTAAATGTTACAGACAAAGATTCAACTATTGCATATTATCAAAAATACTTTGGTGCAACTCAAGTAAAATACCGAGATCGAACGGATGCTCTTTTTACGGAAAAATCGTTTTTATTAATGAACCATGTCGATACTGCACCATCAACACATTTGGGTTCCAGTTTATGGCATATTGGTTGGTCAGGTGTAGATGGTCAATCTGAGTTTGACTGGAGAGTCAATGAGGGAATAGCGGTACATACCGAAATCACACCTCTAGGCGATAATTTTTGGATGTACTTTCTTGGCCCAGAAAAAGAAGTTATAGAGGTATATACGGGAAATAAAAACCACAGATTTGAACACATACACTTACTATCAACTGATGTTGATAAAACTATGGACTGGTTTGAATCTAACCTCGGCTTGATTCCGGTTTATGAAGAGGCAAAACAATGGCAGAATAACGAGCTTAGGTGGAAATGGAATTTACTAACCGTCAATAATATTAATATCATTGTGTTTGGCAAACCAACTGAAGAAGAATCATGGTGGTCTAACGAAGAAATTAAACCAACAGATGGTAGCTCAATCGATCATATTTGTTTTTCAACTGAAAATATTGAGTTTCTAATAAAAAAAATGAGATCTAATGGGCTAGATATTGTTCATGATATAAAAATTGACCCTATTCATGGTATGAATAGTTTTTTTGTTAGAGGTCCTGACAGCCTGCTCGTAGAAATAGTAGAGGAAAAGTTAATTCCTGAAGGCATCTGGCGTTGATTACACGAATAGGCCAGACATTTCATTAAACGAACAACAGATAATAAATGATTAAAAAACAGGTGCTAACACCGGTAACGGTTGCACAAGCTTTTAATCAGACATAAAATCATCAATATAAGCCTCTTGAAGGGGCTTTTTTTATGCCGACCTAGAAGTTGAAAGTGAATTTTGGATGACGTACATAAGTATTGTACAGGCGTAGCCTTCCCTGAAAATGTAGCCTTCACCTTTTCTCGTACAGTTCAAAACCCAAAATCATTATCTTTATAAAAGTTCAAATAAAGGATGGCACGAAAGAGAAGTGAACATATCATTCATGAGGATGAAATTGAAATAGGACCATTTCAACTTCAATTAATGTTCGGTCCTTCATGGAAAGAGGATATAGAAATAGCAGTAAATTCGATTTTCTGTGATTGTGGCGCCCAAACTAAAAAGTTGGTTGAATACAAAAGCTATTTAAACGACCTTAATGATGTTATTCTAAAAGGTTTGTGTAATTCTTGTAATACTATTGCCGCCAGATATATTGAAACTGGTGAGCGAAGGGGCATTGAGAAAATTGCGAACAAAATAAGGCGGCTAAACAAAGAGTAAAGTTCAAAAAAATGATAGTTGCTTTGTCTAAATTTTATTTATAAATTGAACCATTATTAATAATATTGGTTCATTATGGCGGTAATTAGAAAATCTATCACATTTACAGAACAACAGGAGGCTTATGTAAAAAGCTTGATTGAACAGGGCTTTTATACGAATGACAGCGAATACATACGGGATATTATACGTAAGGACCAAGAGCGTAGAAAGCGCATAGTGGATTTAAACGAGGCACTTTTCGAGGGTATGGAGAGCGGGCCATCCGATGCGACTATAGATAGTATATGGGAGGAAGCCATAAATGAACATAATGCCGAAGAATAGATGTGTAATAAGTGTCAAGGCAAGGAGCGATATTAAGACCATTGCCAAATACACCATTAAAGAATTCGGGGAACGGCAATCTTTAAAATATGCCCATAGCCTAAAAGAGGTTTTGGGGGAATTGGCCAAAAATCCGGAGTTGGGTAGAAGATATGTGGCTGTTAAGAATCAAATGCTACTGAGGTATCGATACAAATCACATGTAGTTTTTTATTATATCCACAGCAAAGGGATTTTCATAGTTAGGGTCCTTGGAGGTAAGATGAACTTTCCAAAGCACCTAAAGTAAAGTTCAAATAAACGATTATTAACTTGGTCATATAAGTAGGATATCATCAATGATGCTGTCCAATTGTTATTTGCAATGCCAATAAAAAATACCAAAAATGAGCACTATCAATATTAATAATTATTCAATTTTAAATATGAAGACATCAATTTTAGTGACATTTTTATGTATAAGTATTTCCATATATGCACAAGAGGGAAAAATGGTTGATAACGATCAACAATTTTTGGATTTCCTTGAAAATTCGTTAGAGAGTGATACTGTGAATGACGAAACCGCAAAGAATTTTCACCAGCGCTCCATGGCTTATTGGAAAGAACACATATATGATTATAATCTACATCCTGAAAAATATGACATTGCACTATCCCTATTTTATCAAAATCAGCAAAAATACAAACAGAATAATTCAATAAAAATTGATAGATATAAAGATGTAATCGATAATTTTTGTCGTTTTGACAATCGGAATACACTTGCAAAGAATCCTATCCTATTCATTGGAAGTTCAAGTATTGTTCATTGGGAAACATCTTTAGCATTTCCAGAGTTTCCGATTATCAATCGTGGTTTCGGAGGAGCAAGTCTTCCTGAAATCATTCATTACTATGATGATATTATTAAAAAGCACTCACCATCTATAATGGTTGTTTATTGTGATATTGATATTGAACGTGGTAAATCACCTAGAGAGGCTGTAAATTCATTTAAAGAGTTGGTAAGTAAAGTTAAAAAAGACTTTCCAAAAACTCAGATTATACTTCTTTCTATGAAACCAACTTTAATTGATGACTTTCTGGGAAAAGATGTACATAGAAATAAGATAATCACCAATACAAAACTTAGTGAATATTGTAATGATGAAAAAAATCTACACTATATTGACATTACAAATCCAATGTTAAAGTCAGATGATAGTTTGCGTTCAGATATTTTTCTTTCTGATGGAATGCACCTGAATCCATTAGGATACACACTTTGGAATCCTGTAGTCAGGGAAGAAATAGCCGCACTAACTAAACAAAAAGAATAAAGCACATGCACATAACATTTTGTATAAGTAATGGCAGGGAAAGAGCTAAATTTCAAGGTTTGTAGCTATCTGATTATTGCGATTAATACCCCGCTATACGAAGTCTGTGACTTCGTAGCAATGCAGTGAGTGATGAGTAAGAGTAAGAGGGAGAGTCAAGCGATAAAATGCGAAGTTTTAAACTTCGTTGAGTCAAAGGGGGAAATGTGTATGCCCTAAGAATCTTGCGCCTTAAAACGAGACCATAAATAAACTTTAAGAGAACGATAAGTCAGGACACTTTCTCGGCAAATCAGATAGAATTTTAAGCTTAAAGAAAACAATCAAAAAGGCACCTTCTCACTAGGTTTCCTTGCGGTGGACTTCCATTCCCCATTCGCTTTCACAAGTTTGAAAATACCCGGAGTCTTATCATAAGAGGTCGAGTATTTTACCCAAGCTATTTCACCTTCGATTCTTTCATCGATAACTTTGAAGTTAGATTCCGAATTTTTAGGCTTGGCAAACATTTTCTGAAGGTTTGAGAATGTTGCGAATCCCTCAGGGGTGGTATGTTTTTTCAAAGATGCTTCGTCGCCCTGATAGAAGCTTTCTGCAACGATTTTGGCGATGACGGCAGGGGGTGCATCCTGTGTTCCCGCACAAGACATAAATAATAGCGCAATTGTAAATAGGGTTATTTTTTCATTAAGTTCCAAGAGAGCTCTGCGGTCGTTGTGCAATAAACCCAAAATAGTATTGAAAATGTTGTGGTAGAGCGCATAGTTGACGTCTTAAATTGTTAAACAATAATTGAGACGAAAGTCAAATCAACTAAGCAAGGAATTATCCTTAATCTAGGTCAAGATAAAAAAATGTAGACGGTTTGTAGACGGTTTAAAAAAATGTAGACGATTTGTAGACATATTAAACCAATTCATATGACTACCTAAAAAACATAAAACCCTGCCAATCATAAAATTAGCAGGGTTTTGGTCTCGGATGATATCCGATTCAGTGACCTGGCTGGTGTTTGAACCTATGGCTCTTAGCCCAGTGATAGTCGATGCTCTGCTAATTTTCACTACTCGTGTTGACGATTTGTGAACTCGTTACGATTTCTTATTTGACAAAATGACTTTCGATTTGTAAATATAATTCTAAAAATCCAGGTAGTAAATAGGAGCAAATTAGTTTAGTGAAAAGATAGTGGAAAGGAGGAAGTTGATCTCTTTTAAATATAAGGTGCGGATTTAGATATTTATTAAAATCGGGTTTGGTTTTAATTGCTCTGATTCCAAAATTTATACTAGCTTATAACTTGATGAAATGAAGGCTATGTTTGTGTAATAATTATTTCGCATTGGGTCGGTTATCTTAATAGAACTTTTAAATATGATTTCTTAAAATACTTTTCAAATTCCATTGTTCATTTCTTTCCCGCCTATTTTTTGTATCGAAACAATAATCTAACCAACTTGATCATTGGACTTTCGGGGTATAGTTCTCTCTGTTGCTTTTATTTTTTTTGATTTTGGTTTCATACTTGAATCGTAACGTTCTTTCTGCAAATGATTGGTGGGAAGTAATAGCATGTTCTTGTAATAAAAAATTACTTTTTAAAATTTTTTCAATTTTCGATTTTGTATTTAACTTCATGGGGCAATATATTTTGCAATGAGGCTGTGGCCGCTACTTTTCCAGCCGCCTCTCCCATTGGAACGGCATTTCCTGTTACTCTATAACTGGAATGCGCAAAAAAATCACCGCTAATACACCTTCCCGCCATTAACAGTCCGTCAACATCCTTTGCGATTAAAGAGCGCATTGGTATATGATAAGGTTTTGCTTTAACTGAATGGCAGGAATATCCACCACCGGAATCTTTCTCCAAAGAATGGACATCAACATTGAAAGTTACCGTACAAACCGCATCATCAAATTGGGTCCCTTTTATGAGGTCCTCAGCTGTCAGGGTGTAAAGGCCATGAATACGCCTACCTTCACGGATACCTATCTGAGCTCCTGTGGTGGCAATCCGTAAATTCGACCATATACCATTCAGTGATCTTAGTCCATCTACGATTAGGTTGAGTTCTCTTCTTGCTTCGATGGTTGCTAAGGTTACTTCATCTGCATTCAAAGCTGATACGCCATACTGATGATTGGCCATTAGGGCCATCATTCCAGGTCTTATCGCAAACATGGTGGGCATGGTATAGCTGGCATTGATTCCTGCCCTTTTAATTTCCTGATATAATTTTTTCTTTGAAGGTTCCGATGACTTTCCTTTAGGGGCCATAAATCCTTCATTTACCAATTGATCTTCTTCCAAACCTACCAATATGGCCATTAAAGATGCCGGTTGGGTTTTTCCAGTTTCGGGATTGCCAATATCGAAACCACAACCAGCCTGGGCTGCTAAATCACCATTCCCTGTAGCGTCAATAAAGACTTTGGACTTCCATGCCTCACGTCCCGAAAAACTTTCCGTCAATATATATTCCAGTTTATTTTTTGAATTCGTATAAGCCGCGGTTACCCTTGTATGCAAACGGACCTCTACCCCAGCTTCTTGGCACATTTGATCCAAAATATATTTCATCAATTCGGCATCGTAGACTTTTGCTGAATACTGTGCATCCCGTTGTTCCAACCTATGCGCCAATTCCTTCATTATTCCCGGTTTATTGGTATAGTCCAATATATTACTTAATAACCCGGTAGTCCATACCCCACCTAGACATCCATTCATTTCTATCAAGGTTGTTTTAGCCCCTTTTCTGGCCGATTCAATTGCGGCCGCAAATCCCGCGGGCCCTCCGCCACAAACAATGACATCCGTTTCCTTAATAAGAGGAATGTTTCTGGATGGTTCTTTGAAATTCTTATTGGAGTATGATGGCGTGTTTCCAAAAGTATCTATTGGTAACCCAAAGAATGGAGTAGCCACAGCAAATAATGCGCTATTTTTCAGAAACTTTCTACGGTTTTTGTGATTTTTCATAAATTTTGTGCTTTTAACTTATTTTAAATACACTTATTTTTAGCATTGAAGTTAGGAAGGAGGTGCGGTTAAGAATGCTTGACCCACTAGCAAACGCAACTGACTAATATCATTTTTCCGGAATTTTATCCAAACATTCCATGGTGATATTTCTAACATACCTATTATCATCATTTAAAATATTTCTCATGATCAAATTGATTTTATCATTTGCCAAATGTTCTTTTGTCATCATTTTATAGACATAGCCCAAATCCGTTACGTCTATACCACCAACGTTGTATTTTTCCAGTAATATCAGTATGACTGAACTGTCTAAATTTTCTATGGAAGCAAGCTTCCAAATGATATCCAGTTGTTTTTCTTTTTTACATTTAGTCACCAAATATTTTTGAACTTCAAGTTCAGTCAATCGATTGGGCGAAAAGTAGTCCAAGGCCTTTTGCGAAAGTTCATCATTTTTTGAGTTTATGTATTGAGCGACTTCCTTATAAAATCCGTTTTGATATTTGGGGTGTCTCTCCAAGAAATCGATGCCCCAAAAAGTATAGTCAATATCTTGTTCATTAAAAATAGTCCTCAAATATTCACTATCGGCCTTTTCATCAAGGATTTGAAGGATTCTTTGGCGTGTTGGGCCGTATACCGTATGCCAAAGTGTATAACATGTGTAAACGGCATCCCTTACAACATACTCATAAAGGGATGGTTTGGTGGCCCCTGAATAAGCATCAATGCCCTTTTCCAAAAGATTCCTGTTGTCTTCCAAAATTAAATCTTCTTTTTGCAAATTTTTCAGAATCGAATGTTCATCGGACAAAATACTGTTCAATTTCAAATATTCTTTCTGCGTAAATTCGGTGTGATCGGTCTTGGACAATGGTTTGTTCTTAATAAGTTTTAATTTTTGAAAATTACCGGAGCCGTCCCACACGATATACAATGAAATGGGTTGGCAAACCTGTGATAGACAAACTGGTTTACGTATTCTTCGCGTAAAATATCGCGAGATGTTATTGGCATCCCTGAACTCAACGATATTCGAATCCGATAGGGGATCTTCATTATCGATATAGGGATGTGTTATATATTTACCATCTTTCGAGTTTCGAGGTTTAAATCCATTTTTTGAATTTGGAACAATTTGGGCAGTTGCTACTGGAAAAATCAATAGAATGACGATTTTCCAAAGCAAACCTTTTAATCTTTTATGTTTTTGTCCCATTAAAAAATTAAAATTCACTTACAGGTATTTAAGAGATGGTACTTGTTTAAAACTATAATCTTCTCGGGTAAAATTAACGCTATCCGATAATATTTACGTCCAGACCTTTGTTCACCACTTAATCCCTGATTCTGGAATATGTTGCGATTAAGATGCCGGTTAAAAAAGTTGCCCAAAAGCTATAGGGATGCTCTTTAACTGTGTTTGTTACCATTTGTAAAGGAATTTCTGGAAGGTTAAAATATCAAGCTAACCCCAGGTTTATTCCCATAATTACTATCGAAGCTATATCTTGATATAGCATATTTCACTATAATCCAGCGAATATTAGCATGGCTATGCCTCCTAAGAACGATAGAAACATAATCGCGAGTAAACCCTGGGTCCCTCGGACATTTTTAAACTCTTTCCAAATAAATACTCCCCAAAGGGCCGCTACCAAGGTGGCGCCCTGACCTAAACCATAGGAAATGGCAAAACCTGCTTTCCCCGCTGCTATAATGCTAAACGACATTCCAATACACCATATTACCCCACCAAGAATTCCCGTTAAATGTGTTCGTAAATTTCCAGAAAAATATTCGGAATAGGAAAGTGGTAGGCCTTCAATTGGTC
Organism: Maribacter aquimaris; assembly: GCF_014596745.1. Taxonomy (GTDB): domain Bacteria; phylum Bacteroidota; class Bacteroidia; order Flavobacteriales; family Flavobacteriaceae; genus Maribacter_A; species Maribacter_A aquimaris. Next base: position 177,571 of record NZ_JABTCF010000004.1, on the reverse strand, counting down.
TTTTCATTAAGATGGTGTTTAAAATCAGATTACTTCCGAGGACTCCAATGGCAAAAATAAAAACAGCAGTATATGGCGTTAAATACCCGGCCTCGGGTGACTCAAAATCCATTGCCATGGAATTGGCAACAAACCGATAGAACAAGGCCATAAGAATTCCACCTAAAACCGAAAATAATAACCCCTTCTTAATTGATTTTTCGCCATCACCAACCTTTTTACGGTAGGCCAAGGCGTCCAAAATAATGGCGGTAGTTATCAAGGCAACCCCACCAAATAGCCATACAGGATTACCAGTAGGTTCGGCCAAATAGTTGATTATCACCCCAAGAACCAAAGCCAAACCAATGCCTATTGGAAATGCCACTGACATTCCAGCAATGGAAATGGCGGCCACTAAGAGTATATTTGCGGCATTAAAAATAATTCCACCCAGAAAGGCGCTCCATACGTTTTTTAAATCCGCTTGATTTAGATCTTCTAGAAAGGATCTTCCCAATTCCCCGTGAGACCCTAGGGTAAATCCAAAAATCAAAGACGTCAATACAATACCGATGACGTAATCCCAATAGAACAATTCAAACCTCCAAGAACGCTGAGCCAATTTTTGGGTATTGGCCCAAGAACCCCAGCAAAGCATGGTGATTACACAGAGGACAACAGCTAGAAAATAGGACGAAATAATATACATAATCGGTGGTTTTGAAGTTTTTTTTATAAAGCTACATTACTTCCGTGGTTCAAACATCATTAGATCATCAATTACATCGGCAATATGTTGATATGGATATTTGTGTGTAAGGAAATAATGATTCGCATTGGTATTGGGATCCCATTCATTGTATCCGTTTTCCAGCGTAACAAATTTTCCTGGGCCGTTTACATAGAAATATTTTTCAGGCTGACGAACGGCGCATAGAATAGCAGTTTGATCCCAAGATTGTTTGTTTTCATCTACTTTGTGCCTGTACGTTTTTAGATTGTAGCGATATGCCCATGATAAGGGATTGTCCGTTGATCCTTCATAGGCGAGTTTATTCCCTGTCAAAATTCTGTTCCCTATTTCGACTCCGCTAAACAAAATGGGGGTAGGCCAATTATCAAAGGCGTATTGAGCTGATTTCCAATCTTTCTCAACATTGGATTCCTTTCCTTCCGGAAACTTACCTGCCATCGTAACCCAATTTTTCACCTTCTTTTTCACTAAATCGTATCCCGATAATGGCGAATAGTGATCGGGCTTGGATTTGAGCAAATCGGAAATATTGCTCATAAAACCGATGGTTACGATAGTAACACTTTGATCCTCCTCATTGGTCAGGATCTTTCTATAGACATCTACAGCAGAAGGATACGTGATGTCTTTTATTTCCTTTGACCCAAACCGGCTTAAAACCGAATCGTTCCAATGGTTTTTTACATACTGATCTGGTGCATTTTCACTGGGCACGCCAATAGGAACAGTTGCATTTTTAAAATACGTATTGAATAATGCTATAGTAGGTGCGATAGTAGGGTAGCGATCGCATGAGATTGTGGCCAATATTTCACACTCTCCCTTATTTGCCAACGCATATAGCATTGCAATAGCCCCGACATCATCATAATCCGGTCCCATGTCTGTATCAAAAATAATTTTAACGGGCCCGTCCGATTTTGACGAATCGGGTTTAGGCGATTTTGAAGTGCAGCCAAAAACTATAAGAAACAGCGCAAAGTATATTAATTTCATTTAGAACAGATTAATGTTTTAAAATTTTAGTTCATCTACTTCCTATCGAAAGGGAAGTGATGACTGCGCTCCCATTCTTGTAACCGAATTTGATGCCGTCTCTTATAGGCAAGGGAGACCGCTTCTTTCATTGATTTGTTTTTAGAAAGTGCAACAGCCAAGTAGCCCTTAAAGCAATCACCTGCTGCTGTAGTATCCTTTACCGTAACCAAGGGGTAAGGTAAAGGTGCCGAGCGTTGTCCGATAAAAATGAGTGCCCCTTTCGATTCCAAGGTAATAACAACATTCAGGACACCCATTTCAAAATCTTCTTGACTGCTTTTTCTGTCGGATCCAAAACAATAAAACGTATTCTTCCGGTCAATAATTCAGTTTTATAGTATATGGAATTATCACAGTTTATTCTCTATAAACCATTTCGTTTTTATTCAAATACTCGTCTACTTCACTTTTAGTGGGGATAGATGGTTGGGCACCCAAACGCATCACGCACAAGGCGGATGCTGCGGTAGCAAACTCAAGGATTTCTTCCCATTTCTGCTTTTTCCATAATCCTACCGCTAAAGCCCCACAAAAAACATCTCCTGCAGCAGTGGTATCTATAGTTTCCACTTCATAAGCGGGTACTCGAAAGAAAGTTTCATCATTTTTAAGGAAACATCCGTTTTTACCCAAGGTCAATACCACAGTTCGGGCTCCCATAAGCCTTAATTTGTCCACAACAGCCGCTACGCCCAATGATGCTATGCTTTCTCCTGAAATGATTTCCGCTTCGGTTTCGTTGACCACAAGGACATTGATCATTTTAATGATTTCTGAATCTATTTTGCAGGCTGGGGCTACATTTAGGAGAATTTTGGTGTTGTTACGATGAGCAATCTCACATATTTTTTTGACCGTCCCATAAGGGATTTCCATTTGTATAACTACTATGGATGCCTTCGCGATCACTTCTTCCAATTGGTCAATATATTCAGGGGATAGCTTTCCATTGGCTCCCGAATTTACCACAATGCGATTCTCCCCCTTTTCATCAACCCATATCATGGCAGTCCCAGATGGAACTTTATCGACAGTCAAGCTTAAGGAAACGTCCAATTTTTGCTTTTTATAATATTCTATGGTGTTTTTACCATTTACATCCTTACCTAAGCAGGTGATGAATTGCACGTCTCCTCCCAATCTATGGGCCGCCATCGCCTGATTTCCGCCTTTGCCCCCCATGACCTGTAAAAATGATGTTCCTATGACCGTTTCACCTGAAACAGGAAGTTTTTTCATAGTTGCAATAAAATCTGTATTCGAACTCCCAATCACTAAAATCATACTTTCGCTATTAGTTAATAAAAGTCTTGATGACACATCGCAATTTGACGCTTGTCAAAGTAAGTATTTACTTCATCCACGGTTGGTGCAGACCAAAGGTAAAGGGTAACTGGTATCACCGTTCCCCATTGCCACTAGACCGTTTAATAGCGTCAATGCCTCAACATCATCAACTTTAGAATCTTTATTATTGTAGAAAATTATTTTTGTAGATTGGGCGATAAGGAATTGTATGCCCAATAAAAAACTAATTGTTTCTAAAAAACTAATTGTTTCTAAAAAAATATCTTTCTATTTGTCATTTTACAAAAAGTATAATTTAATAATTTTTTCGTATCAGATTATTACAAAACATATCTATGTGTTAAATCAAGTCGTTTAGTGATTGGTCTAATACGTGAATAAACGTTTGTGCAAAATGATTTTAATTTTTGTCCTATTTTAATTTCGAGGTTAAAATAAGTACAATTATTTATTTAAAACAAACGTTTGTTCTAATATTTTTTATTAAAATTGTAGATTAGAGGTGTTATTCGAGATAAATCGATAGATTTTCTTCCTTAAATTATGATATTATCATAAACAGTCAATGTGATGATTTGTATTGACGATAACGTGTAACTTCGGATGGGAAAATCAGATATGTAATCAGCTAATAAAGAATTAATGGCGGCACAAATAAATATTAGGGACATAGCCGATAAAGCTGGTCTCTCAATTTCAACAGTTTCAAGAGTGCTTAACGGGAAAGCTAAGGAGTATAGAATTGGAAAAAAATCCCAGGAAAAAGTTATTAAAATTGCTAAGGAACTAAACTATGTTCCTAATCAATTCGCTGCTAACCTAAAAAGTGGTAAAAGTAAAACGATTGCTTTAATAGTTCCATCATTGAACAACCCATTCTTCGCTGAAATTGCCAGCAGAATTAATACTGAGATCAGAAAATATGGCTATATAACAATTATTGGCGAAACAGGAGAGGATCAGGAAATAGAGAAAAAGGAGTTACAGCAATTAATGTCCAGGAACATCGAAGGACTGATTATTGTTCCTTGTGGAAACCAGTGGGAACATATTAATAATTTATATACCCAAGATTTCCCAATTGTTTGCATTGACCGATACTTTGAGGATTTGAAAATCCCCTTTGTTTCAATCAATAATTATGAAAGCTCCTTTTTGGCAACAAAGTATTTTGTGGACAATGGGCATAAAAACATCGCCTGTATACAAGGTGTCAAGGAATCCAATACGAATATATTACGGGTGGAAGGCTTTAAGGCTGCTTTAAATGAGTCTGATATAGAGAGCTCTAATATTGTTGGCAACGACTTTACCGTAAAAAACGGATATAAGGAAACAAAGCATTTGCTTCAACAAGAACAAAGGCCAACCGCAATTTTAGCATTAAGTAACACAATCGCAATGGGCTGCATGAAAGCCTTTAAGGAGGCGGATATCAGTGTTCCTGATGACATTTCTTTGATCACTTTTGATGACCATCCCTACCTCGATTACTTAGCCACACCCTTAACTTGTATCGCACACCCAATTAAAGACATTAGTAAAAAGGCCGTAAAATTCATTTTTTCAATATTGACCGATAAAAAACTGAGGTCAGATCAAGTGCTTCTAAAACCTAAAATGAAAATAAGGAGTTCTGTTAAAGCGATCGATTGAATTTCCCAAAAGTGAAAAATGATTGTTTTGAGGGGCTAGTGGTACAATACATGAAAAAAACTTGATGGGGCACGCATTATGGAAGCTGTTCCCCATTCAACTGTACTTGTCGTAAAAAAAGTTAGTAACTAGGAGGGGCTAGGTAAATAAATCAGGGAGGTTACGTTAAAAAAAATAAAGTTTAAAAAAAATGGCAGAAATAAAGAAACATTATATTGTGGAAATAAAAAAAGAACAGCTTAAGGATTTCGGGATTATTGTTACTATGGTATTTATAATTTCGGGAATTCGCTTTGATACAAGTATGTTTTTTATTCTTGCCTTGGCAATTGCCCTTTTTACCATTCTTTTTCCTTCTGTTTTTTATCCTTTTACATTGGTTTGGTTTAAGTTTTCCAAAATTTTAGGTAAGATAAACTCACAGATTATCTTGGCAATTATTTTTTTTCTAGTAATTACCCCAGTGGGTGTCTTTCGAAGAATTTTAGGAAAAGATACGCTTAGGCTTAAGGATTTTAAAAAAGGTACGGACTCGGTTATGAAACAAAGAAACCACGCCTATACCCCTTCGGACCTGGAACATTTATTTTAATTTGGTTGAATCCCTATTGTATTTCCAAATTTCACATTGGGATTTAGTCAACATAAATTATATTTTTTAATGTCTTGTAATTTGTATTATGATTAATTTGCCAACATATATTTAATTTGGGAGGTAAATTAGATAATCCATTTTGATAGGAACAAGGTTGAATAAATGCTCAACAAATAAAACATCAATATATATACTATGGAATTTTTCACCGAACTCTGGCTATTCCTTAAGAACAGAAAAAAATTTTGGCTACTACCTCTAATCATCGTGCTACTGCTTATGGGATTCCTTATAGTAATTATGAGTGAATCCGCTTTAGCCCCATTTATTTATAGTGTATTCTAGATTTACTGTTCTTTAACTTCACCCCTAAACCAAACATAATACAATATGCGAGAAGCTATATTGGGAATATCCGCCTATTATCACGATAGTGCAGCAACTTTATTATTAAATGGGGAACTAGTGGCGGCTGCACAGGAAGAAAGGTTTTCGCGTTTAAAAAATGACTCGTCATTTCCTGAAAAATCAATACATTTTGTACTGGAAGAAGCCGGGATTTCTTTTAAGGATGTCACGGCTGTTGCTTTTTACGATAAACCATTCTTGAAGTTCGAAAGACTATTGGAAACCTATCATGGTTTTGCCCCCAAAGGAATCGCTAGTTTCTCTTCGGCAATGCCTATTTGGCTTAAGGAAAAACTATTCTTAAAAAGAACACTCAAAGAAGAGCTCAAAAAACTCGGTATTTCCAAAATTCCATTTCTTTTTCCAGAGCATCATTTATCGCATGCTGCCAGTGCGTTTTACCCATCTCCTTTTGACGAGGCCGCTATTTTGACCATTGATGGTGTTGGTGAATGGGCGACAACTACGATATCTATGGGAAAGGGCAATGGGATAGAGATTATAAAAGAACTGCATTTTCCACATTCATTAGGGCTTCTATATTCCTCCTTTACCTATTATCTTGGTTTTAAAGTGAATAGTGGTGAATACAAATTAATGGGTCTTGCCCCATATGGCAATGCGGAATCTGGGCAAACAAAGGAATTTGAAGAAAAGATTCTGAATGAATTGGTCGATATACGCGATGATGGTTCCATGCTATTGAATATGGAATATTTTAATTTTGCTATTGGCCTTAAAATGACGAATGATGCCAAATGGGAAAAATTATTTGGTATTCCTCCGCGCACTCCGGAATCGGGAATTGATCAAGGGCATAAGAATTTGGCAAGAGCTATTCAGAATATTACGGAATTGGTGGTTGTGAAACTTGCCGAAACAGCAAAAGCCCTTACCAATAGTAAGAATCTTGTTATGGCTGGGGGAGTGGCTCTGAACTGCGTGGCAAATGGAAAGCTTTTGTCGAAAAAAATATTTGAAAATATTTGGGTACAGCCGGCAGCGGGAGATGCAGGTGGGTCATTGGGTGCTGCTTATGCCGCTTGGCATATATGGAAAGGAAAGGAAAGGATAATTCAAGGAGGTGTAGACGCGATGAAAGGTGCATATCTTGGTCCTGAATTTTCAAATAAACAGATTCTTAAAATTTTAAAAGCCCATCAAGCTACTTATGAATTCTTTGAAGATACGGATAAGCTGTGCGAAATAATGGCAGGGAAAATATTTGAGGGGAAAGTCGTTGGATGGTTTCAGGGAAGGATGGAATTTGGTCCCAGGGCACTGGGTAATCGCAGTATCTTGGCCGATCCCGGAAATCCCGAAATGCAAAAAACATTAAATCTTAAGATAAAATTTAGGGAGGGCTTTCGTCCATTCGCACCGAGCGTGCTTGTAGAGGATATGCAGGATTTCTTTATGCTTGACCAACCCTCTCCATATATGCTTTTCGTTTCAGATGTTAAAGATACTCGGGGAAGGGTTCCTAAAGTTAAAGGGAACAATCTTATTCCTTCCCTTCATATTTTGAATAAAACACATTGTCAATTACCGGCTGTTACCCATGTTGATTTCACCTCCCGTGTTCAGAGTGTGAGCAAGGAAAGTAATCCTCTTTTTTGGAAATTATTACAAGCTTTCAAAAAGAAATCGGGCTATGGGGTGCTTGTTAATACCAGCTTTAATGTAAGGGGGCAACCTATTGTTTGTAATCCTGAAGAAGCGTTCAAAGGATTTTTGCATACCGAAATGGATTATTTGGTATTAGGGGACTATGTTTTAAAGAAAAAGGACAATATGAGGCACTAAATGGGTCTTTACCATTCAACAAGTACTTGGTCTTCAATTTTGCTTTCTTGGAAACTTCAGGCAAGATCAAGGATGCCTTCATTTAGCTTAAATTATATAGGACAACACTACATCGCATCTATGTTGGGGTGGGGGTATTATATGCAAAGAAGAGACAGGGTTTTTTCAAAGGGAAAACCGTTAGGGGATATTTTTTGTGTTTCCAGATTATGCTAGTTTTTTGATGCACATGAAATTATTTACAGACTTTTAGAGGGGTTGGTGAATTTGACTCCGGTAATTAATCAACACCCCAAAACGCTTTAACCGGTTAAGCCTTCCGAAGTTGGGGTAGTGGCAGCCCATAAAATATAACCACCGTATAATAGGTATTGTGTGATTTTTAAATTGCATCATATATAATTAGCAAGTAATACTATTTTACAAGCGAATATTTAATATATCTCAAAAAAATATAGCTCAAACGTTTGTTCCATTCAATATATTATTTATATTTGAGAAGAATATTGGGTGTTTTTTTCATATATGCACAAACGTATGCGCAAAAAAACGAATTTGTTTTTTGATTTTAACTGAAAAGAAATTGGTGTTTAGAATCTTCGGTAATCGGTTCACTTTTTTTTGAATTAAAACAGGGAATTTTTAGTGTATTCAGAGTATGGCCCATATACAATCAGTGATTGATAATTAGAAGTAGTGTGAATTATTTATTATCCGTATAGTAGATAATTAGTATAGGTTAATGTTAGGAATAAGTAGTTGAGTTAGTTTTTGTTGAAAACACCCATAAGGATTTAATTGCTTTTTGGGTGTTTCTTAAAAATATCAATATCAAAAAAAAACTAAACTCGTTTAGAAACTGTCAGGCACCTAGGAAAGTTCAAGGTAGAAAATCCATTCTGGATTTCTGTTGGGGACATTTAAAGAGAGTACAGGGTTCGACGACCAATCATGAATAGCAATAGAAGTATAAAACTAAAACTAAAACTTAGGCGTATGGGGGACAACAAATAAAAAAGACGGTGAACGTTATCACGTTTTTCGTTACTAATCTAGTTTAACAGTAGAATTATAATTAACTAATCAAACTAATCAAAAATTATGCAAAAAAAATATTGGTTTTCCAATTTATTGGAGAACATAACCAGCAAGAATAGAACAATGAAGATTTCGATCCTATTGTTTGCGTTTGCACTTTTCAATCTCCAAGCAAACGCTTCGTATTCCGACATCAAGGAGGATATACAACAATCGGTAAGCGGTACGGTAATAGATGAGTCAGGAATGCCCATACCAGGGGTTTCAGTAGTAGTTAAAGGTACTACCAATGGAGTGGCGGCCGACTTTGACGGTAACTACACCATAACGGTTCCCGGTCCGGAGTCGGTTCTGGTTTTTAGCTTTATCGGTCTTGTTACCGAGGAGGTTACCGTAGGAAACAGGCAAGTCATTAATGTGACAATGAAGGATGATGTCCAAGGGTTGGATGAAGTTGTTGTTATTGGATATGGTACGCAAAAGCGGTCAAACCTAACAGGGGCTATTTCTTCCATAAAAAGCGAAGATCTGAACAAGGTTTCTGTTACCCGTGTTGATCAGGCCCTACAGGGTAAGGCAGCCGGTGTTATGGTAAGTCAGGCCTCTGGGAAACCAGGTGCTGCTCCTACTGTAAACGTTCGTGGTGTTGGTTCCATTGGGGGAACAAGCCCACTTTGGATCGTAGATGGAATCCGGATGGAGACATCTAATTTTTTTAATGCCAATGATGTTGAGTCCATTGAAATTTTGAAAGATGCATCGGCTTCTGCTATTTATGGTGCGCAAGCTGCGCATGGGGTAGTTTTAGTAACTACAAAGCGTGGGGCAAGCAATAATAAAACTAACATTAATTTTAAAGCAAACACTGGAATAAGTTCTCCAATCAATCTTCCTACGATGCTTAATAGGGATCAATATATTGCGGCAGCCACGGCATCAAGAGCAGCTTCAGGTCAATTACCCGAAGATTCTTGGTCTAATGTATCAGGTATGGCTGATACCAATTGGTCCGATGAATTATATAGCGGAAGTGGGATAAAACAAAACTATAACCTGTCTATTTCCAGTGGAACCGATAAAGCCAATTTTTACCTTTCGGGAAATTATGACAATGAAGAAGGGATGATGATTGACAATGAATTTGAACGTTATAGCCTAAGGGCAAATTCAGATTTTAAATTGTTTGATGGGAAAGTTAAAATAGGGGAGTCCGTACTGCTTTCACGAACAATCGAAAATCCTACATATGCTGCTAATGGTATACCATGGAGATCAACCCCGTTGATGCCGGTTTATGATGAGACAAATACTTATGGGGGATGGGGAACAGGACCATCCTGGTATGCGGGACGGAATATGGTTGCCAATGAATATCAACATCATAGAAAATACACAAACAATAGGATTAACGGAAATGTTTATTTGGAAGTTGATGTTTTAAAAGGATTGAAATTCCGTTCAACATTCGGTGTCAACTATACTTCCTGGCTAGGAAGATATTTTGATGAGGCTTATAACTACGGTACGAATAGCAATAGTGTGAATTCACTTACTTATGCAAGCAATAACGCAAATACGTTAACAGCCAACTATGTTTTAACTTACGATAAAACAATTGGTGATCACAGTTTTAAGGCTATGGCCGGTTATGAGGCAGTCAAAGGTGACGGGGTTGGTTTTAATGCCACTAAGACCGGATTTACGGAAGATGTGTCATATAGTTTCGCTACGGCAACTGGAGAAGCAAGTATTACAGATGTGAACACAATCGATAAAAGCTATATATTGTCTCAATTCGGACGTTTAAATTATGGTTATAAAGATAAATATCTTTTAGAGGGTACTATTCGTAGGGATGCATCATCACCAAAATTCGGGTCGAATAATCTTTGGGGGGTATTCCCATCATTCTCTGGTGCATGGCGTGTTTCACAAGAAGATTTTCTGAAAGATAATTCACTGATTTCAAATTTGAAACTACGTGTGAGTTCAGGTACGTTGGGATCGGATAATATTAACAACTTTTTATATTCCAAATCGTATCATTCAACGAATTCTTATTACCTATTCGACTCGAATGGTACCAATAAGGTTTCTGGGTTTTTCTTGAGTGGTTTTCCAAATGCAGACGTAAAGTGGGAAGAAATCAAGACTACTGATATTGGTATTGATCTTGGGTTATTCAATAATAAGGTGTCTATCGTAATGGATTATTACATTAAGAAAACCTCAGACATGTTATATGCTGTTACTGTACCATTAAGCGTTGGAATTTCTAAATCCCATGGCTCTCCGGAAGCTGTCAGTATGAATATTGGGGAAATGAAAAATACGGGCTTTGAATTTGCAGTTAATTATCAGGAAACTTTCAATGAATTTAAATTAAATATTAGTGCAAATACCAGTTTTCAGAAAAATGAGTTGACCAAACTTACTGAAAATGCTTATATTAATGGTGGTGATGGTGGCCAGGTTTTGGGAAGTACAACACGTTCAGAAGTGGGTCATCCATTATCAAGTTTTTATGGTTATAAATATGTGAAAATAATTGATTCACAATCGGAAATAGATGCTTTAAATGCGGCAGCACCTAATGGTCTGTATCAACAAAGCAACACGGCTCCTGGGGATATGTTGTACGAAGATATTAATGGTGATAACCAAATTACTGATGATGATAAAACTTATCTTGGTAATCCATGGCCTAAAATGATTTATGGATTAACTACAAACCTAGAATGGAGAAATCTTGATTTTAGTTTATTCCTCCAAGGAGTACAAGGAGTTGATGTATTTAATGCGAATAAAACGCTTACCCAGCAAATTTATGCCGATTACAATTCATCGACAGAAGTCTTGAATGCATGGACGCCTGATAATCAAACAAATCAGCCGCGTTTAGTCCAAGGCGATCCTAATTCGAACTTTGCAAATTCATCTTCTTATTTTGTTGAAGATGGTTCTTTTCTAAAAGTGAGGAATATTCAGTTAGGTTATACTTTACCACAATCGATTTTAAGCAGATTTAATATGACAAATGCAAGAGTTTATATCAGTGGTGAAAATATTATGACATTCACAAAGTATTCTGGTATAGATCCTGAAGTTGCAGGTGGAAGTACTAGCCGGGGAGTTGATTACGATGCATACCCTCAAGCTAGAACAATTAGCGTCGGTGTTGAACTTAGTTTATAATTGGAAAATTTAAAATTTGGAAACAATGAAAAATATATTTAAAAATAGTTTGATTATAGGTTTTCTCTTTACCCTTCTTTTTGCAGGAGGGTGCTCTGAAGATGTATTGGATATCGCTGACGAGAATTCGCTGGATGCATCTACTTATTTCACCACTATTGAGAAGGTTAACCTTAATTTAACTTCTGTTTATTCAGCGGTTAAATCATGGGAGTTATTCGGTAGTGATTATCTGCCACACGTTCTGCAAATGCTTCCGCACACCAGTAATCAGGATTGGACGGGAACAATCGGATGGAACGAAACAGGTCAGAATGAAGTATTAAGTAATAGTACAGTTGTTGCTGGATGTTGGTCAGGGTGGTATCGTCTTATTTCTAGATCAAATGATTTTATTGCCAATGCTAAAATCTATAAAGAGAGTAATTTTATCAAACCCGGGGAAGAAGCAGAAGTGGATGAAATGCTTGGACAGGCTTATTTCTTACGTGCTTATGCTAATTTTTCCATTGTTAGGCTTTGGGGAGAAGGGAAAGCTACTGAAACTTCTGCATTGGTGGCCCCGCTTTTTACTGAAGTAGCGGCTTCAAATGAGGATATGCAATCAACCAGGGCTACGGTAGGTGAATTTTATGATCAAATAATCAGTGATTTTTTATTGGCAGAGGAATTGCTTCCAGACAGCTGGGATTCAGACAATGCAGCAAGGGTTACTAGTTATGCTGCCAAAGGTTTTCTTGGTAAGGTTTATATGTATAAGGAAGACTATCCTACCGCAAAACCATATTTGGAAGAAGTGGTAAATGGCCCTTTTTCTTTAGTGAGCTCTGATAAATATAATGGTCTTTTTCATGGAGAAGAAGAGTTTAGTAGTGAGTCCATTTGGGAGATCAACTTTGCAACTGATATGGAAACACATGTATGGAATGGCGGAACAGGAAGTCAAATCGCTTTAATGATGGCACCAAAAGGTACCGGATGGAGTAATGTCTGGCCCCATGATGTAAATGTCAGACGTTTTGGTAGTGATCCCCGTTTGCATGTTAATGCTTTAGAGCCAGGTGTTGATTATGTGGTTCCTGCTAGTGGTATTCCTACTCTTTTGGAAAAATACACTACAGATGAAGAAGACGGTTTGGGATGGAGCTATAAAAAGTATGTTCCACTGGATTATTCTGTTTATACGACCAACCAGAATTACGGTGCAAATGTTTTTATCATGCGTTTGGCGGATGTATATTTATTGTATGCTGAAACATTGAATGTTTTGGGAGAAGACGTTACGGCCTCGGAATATATGAATAAAGTTCGTCGTCGTGCTTATGCTGTGGATACGGATACACCTGATGCTGCGGTTGATTATACCGGACTGACGGGTACTGTATTACGCGATTCGATCAGGGAAGAACGTTTTCGTGAGTTATTTGCGGAAGGTCAGCGTTGGTTCGATATTGTCCGTTGGGGTATTGCAAAAGAAGAGTCTGATAAATATGAAAGAATTCGTTCTGGTAATATAGTTTTTGATGATCCTAAAGACAATTATCTGCCAATCCCATTGGTAGAACTTGAAGCAAATCCTACGCTTACACCAAGTACTGATTATTAATCAATAGGATGGCATTTAAATGCTATGTTTAAGCCTACTGTAATATCGGCCGGTTCGGTTGAATCGGCCGATATTTTTTTTACAACACCATTGGATTTTTTATTATTTATATTGACTGATTAAAAAAATGAAATTAAAAACAAATTATACAATTTGGTTCAAGCTGATTGCAGTGCTCCTACCACTTTTGTTTTTGTTTTTAGCTGAAGTTTCCCTTCGTGTTTTTAATGTTGGAGAGGATTTAAGTTTGTTTATAGAACATCCGGATAATTCGGAGTATCTGATACTGAACCCAAATATCTCTAGACGTTATTTTGTAAAGGATGAAAATTCCACACGGGGTTACATAGAACCTTTCAAAAAGAAGAAAGAACCAGGTACGGTTCGAATATTTGTGCAGGGAAGTTCCACAGCGTATGGCTTTCCGTATGAAAACAACGGTTCATTTCACCGAATGCTACAGTACCAATTCAACCAGAATTTCCTTAATAAAAATATTGAAATCATCAATCTATCATTGACTGCGGTAAATTCATATACCTTGCTCGATTTTACTGATGAGATTTTACTGCAACAACCCGATGCTATTTTAATTTATGCCGGACATAACGAATTTTATGGTGCGCTTGGAGTCGGTTCTTCGGGCAAATTAGGTCTAAATCCGACGATTGTTAGATTGGGAATTCAATTTAGAAAATTACGATTGGGGCAATTGTTTTTTCGTTTGATTACCCGAATGTCGAGAAAGGAATCTTCCGATTTAAGTGAGACCCTTATGAAACGTATGGCGGCAGAACAATCAATAACAAAAGGTTCGGAGCTTTATGAAAAAGGGATTGATCAATTCAAGCAAAATATGGCTACGTTATTGGCCAAATATCAAAAAAACAATATACCCGTATTTATGGGAACCTTGTTCTCTAATTTGAAAGACCAAGCTCCCTTTATTAGTGATTTGGACAGCAAGGAGAATGCGGAATACTTTTATACGTTGGCAAAAGAATCAGAAAAAAAACATGATTTTACACAATCCCTCCAATTTTATACCCGGGCCAAAGATGAAGACTTACTTCGGTTTCGTGCACCTGAGGCTATCAATGAAAACATAAAAGCCTTGGCTAAGGAATTTGGTACCATTCTGGTTCCTGTCGAAGAAGATTTTAAATCGAATTCTCCCCATGGAATTGTTGGTAATGAACTGGTGTTGGAGCATCTCCACCCAAATTTGAAGGGATATTATTTGATGTCAACAAGTTTTTACAGATCATTAATAGAACACTTTGATTTTACGACTGATGAAGAAGTGGTTTTGCCACTGCCATTTGAAGAACAGCCACTAACCGAAATGGATTCGTTGTTCGGTCAATATACCAATTTGATTTTACGTTCGCAGTGGCCGTTTAATGAACCCATGCCTGATATCGATCTAACAGGGAAAAGTATGCCTGAAGTTCTTGCCGGAGGTTTGGCTGTGAAAGAGATCGACTGGGAGGAGGCTATGCACAAACTTCAAAAGTATTACCTGGACAAGAAACAATACAATAATGTTTTTAAGGTAACTGAGTCCCTGGTATTGGCATATCCAATGAATTTAGACTACGGGATACAGGCAGGGCAATTTGCCACCAACGTGGGGGAGCATAAAAAAGCCCTTATGTATTACAAAAAAGCATTTGAACGGAACCCCAACATTAAAATTTTGGCGCAATGTGTAAAAGCAGGTGTCAATGCTAAGGCATTTGATGAATTACTGCCAATTCTTAATTCAAAGTCAGTACAGCAATTGGATAATCGATTAGTCGCTGAGATGAAATCCGATATTGTTGGATTAAAGACATCCGAAGCTATAATAAAACAGCAACCTGGGAATATAAATGTGTTGCAAATGTTGGCGAAATTATATTATGATTTTGGGGTTTATCATTTTGCCAAAGATTACGCCGAAAAGTTAGAACAACTGGAACCGGGAAATAATTTAGCTCTTGAGATTTTGCAAAGAACGAATAAATGATATTGCACCAATCAATGATAAACATAAATAAACATAATTTTTACCAAAAAGGTTTGATACGGCTCTTAGGCAATTTGTATGCAGTTTTTTCCCTGGTTGTTTTAAGTAGTTGTAACAATCAAAAAAAGGCAAATGAAACTATTCAGAAACTAAAACCAAATATCATCTATATCCTTGCGGATGATTTAGGCTATGGTGATTTAAGCTTAACGGGGCAAGAAAATTTTTCGACACCGAATATTGATAAATTATCGGAAGATGGACTATTTTTTACGCAACATTATGCAGGTTCAACGGTTTGCGCACCATCCCGTTCCTCGTTGATGACAGGACAACATACGGGCCACACTTTTATTCGGGGTAATAGAGGCGTTAAACCTGAAGGGCAATACCCGCTGGATTCCACTGTAATTACAGTTTCCAAACTTTTAAAATCTGAGGGTTATATAACAGGTGCTTTTGGGAAATGGGGTTTAGGATATCCTTCTTCTGAAGGAGATCCCAATAACCAGGGTTTTGATGAATTCTATGGGTATAATTCCCAAACCATAGGACATAATTATTACCCTTATCACCTCTGGCACAATCAAACCAAAGTCATATTAGAAGGAAATAAAGGGAAGAAAACGGAAACGTATGCGCCTAATATTATTCATGAAAAGGCAATGTCGTTTATTGAAAAGAATAAAGATTCTACTTTTTTCATGTACTACCCTACGATTATTCCCCATGCAGAACTTGTTGCGCCAGAAGAATATATGGTAAAGTTTCGGGGGAAACTATTGCCTGAAAAAAACTACCAAGGTATAGATGAGGGTGAGCGGTATAAGAATGGTGGGTATGGTTCGCAAAAAGAACCCCATACTGCTTTTGCCGCCATGGTCTACCTATTGGATAAGCAAGTAGGTGAGATCAGAAAAAAAGTAGAGGAACTTGGCATTGCAGAAAATACCATAATAATTTTCACCTCGGATAATGGCCCTCACAAGGAAGGTGGGGCCGATCCAAATTATTTTAATAGTAATGCAGATTTAAGAGGATACAAACGTGATTTGTATGAAGGAGGGATTCGAGTGCCTATGATTGCATACTGGCCAGGGAAAATCAAGGCAGATGCTACTTCCAATCACATTTCGGCATTTTGGGACTTTTTACCTACTGTTTGTGAAATGGCTCAAATAGAAACACCTAAAAATATAGATGGTATCTCATTCTTGCCGGAATTATTGGGGGAAAAGCAAGTTAGCCATGATTATTTATATTGGGAATTTCATGAGCAAGGAGGAAAACAAGCGGTAAGATTTGGAGATTGGAAAGGGGTACGCTTGAAAATGGGTAATAATGCCAAGGCACCTATTGAACTCTATAACTTGGCCTCTGATATAGGGGAACAGAATAATATTGCGGATAAAAACCCTGAAATCGTAGAAAAAATCAGCAATATCATGGAGAGGGAACATTCATATTCAAAGGAATTTAGTTTTGGGTATGAAAAAAACAAGTAGGGCCGATAATAAAGAAACAATTGGGGTTGTATAATGGGGGCTACAGAAGGAAAAAATAAAACCATAACCGGGTAATAATGATGTCGGCAAGAAAAAGATAGCGTTACATGCGCTACTTTCCTTAGCCATATCATCATGTAGCATACCCGAATAAACGCTAATAATTAAAACTAACGATGAAATATTTAACGACAATCATATTTATAATTGCAACAAATGTCACAGTTGCCCAAACTATTTATTTGGATAGTGTTTTTTCAGAAGTCACTAAGACCACATATAATTACGGTCCTAAAAAAAATGAAACATTTCAATTCGATTTCTATGTAGCTGGAGCTGTTCGGGAAAAGATGCCCTTAGTGGTTTATGTTCATGGAGGTGGTTTTTCAGGTGGCAGTAGGGATGCTGAAAAGGTTGTTGGTTTTGCTACGGAACTTGCTCAACGAGGGTATGCTGTTGCTTCTGTATCCTATAGACTAATTATGAAGGATATCGGTTTTGGTTGCGATGTTGAGTCCAGTATGAAAATAGCAGCTTTTGATTCGGCTTCGTATGACGTGAGTTTAGCCATAAAGTATATCCTAGAAAATAGTCAAGAATTGGGTATTGACCAAGGTAAAATAATTTTGGCCGGGTCGAGTGCAGGCGCTGAAACGGTTTTGAATATGGCATTTGTTCAAGAAAATGAAATATTGCCATCCGATTTTAAATATGCCGGTGTCATTGGCATGGCGGGTGCCATCAAAACACTACAGGAAATTGACGAAAACAGGGCCATTCCAACACAACTTTTTCACGGGACGGGAGATAAACTCGTGCCTTATAACATTGCTCCACATCGTTATTGTAAGGGTAATGATAAAGGTTTTATTATACTTTATGGATCAAAACCTATTGCTGAACGTTTAAAAAGTTTAGGCGGGTCATATTATTTTACGACCATTAATGACGGTGGCCACAATTGGGCGGAATCATCAATGTCTAAGGGTTTTGATGAAATTATCGACTTTTTATATCATGATGTCATAAACGTAAAAACCATAAGACAAACGGATAGGGCAATAAATGACCTATAATTTGAAAAATCAATGGGAATATGGCTATACGCCCTATAGGCTGTCCCTAAAAAGTTGATAGCCAGGGTTCGATTTAAAATGAAGCGAACTGGTCGGTGTTGCTTGTTTCATATTGGGTTGAAGGATTCAGCCATAAATTGCTAAACTTTCGACATTCTTAATTGGTAATCAATTGATATTGTTCGATATATATCAATATTGATAAAAATGAAAGTTATATATAAACAACAAATTAACAGTTATTGAAAAGGATAATCTAAAATTTAAGGTATGATGAAACCAATACTATTTATGCTGATGATTTTGGTCATGGGATGTACTACGACACCAGAAAAAAACAAGGCTCCTGAACCAGTTAAGGTTATTTTTGATACGGATATGGGACCCGATTACGACGATGTGGGAGCCATTGCTGTTTTGCATGCCTTAGCCGATAGTGGTGAATGCGAAATTTTAGCAACCATTTCGTGCAATAGTCATCCAAGTGTAGCCCCTACTATCGAACTCTTTAATCGTTACTTTAAGAAACCGAACATTCCTATAGGAGTGCCTGAAAAAAACGGTGTGAATTCGATCCATAAAAATAATTGGAACGATTCTACTATCGCAAGATTCGCCCCTGAACTCAAAAATCCGCCAAATTATCCTTCGGCGACTAAGGTATACCGAGAGGTTTTATCATCCCAGTCAGACAAAAGTGTTACAATCGTTACTGTTGGGTTTACTACAAATCTTGAAAATTTACTAAAATCAGGTCCCGATGAGTTTTCTTCGCTCTCGGGTATTGAGCTAGTTAACAAGAAGGTAAAGAAATGGGTAGCAATGGGCGGGTATCTCCCAGAGGGGCGTGAATATAATGTTTACAAGCATTCCGAAGCTTCCTTTTACACGTTCAAACATTGGCCAACACCCATCCTAATTAGCGGGGCTGAGATTGGAAATTCAATTAAAACTGGAAATAAACTTGCAGCAACGGGGTCAGCCACCAATCCAGCTGCATGGGCCTATGCCTATAATTTAGCTACTTATAGTGATCAACCCGCTGAAAACAGAAGGTCATGGGATCAAACCGCAGTCCTTTGTGCCGTAAGGGATCCAGAGAAGTATTTTTATGTTTGTGGACCTGGTGAATTTTTGGTTGACGAGGATGGGCATAATCAGTGGAATCCAAATATCAATGCCAACCATTATTTTCTCGTACATAAATATCCTTATAAAATAGTTACCGATGCTATAGAGGAATTAATGATGCATGAACCCATGTAAGGTCAATTTAACACTAAAAAAAACTAAATTTTGCCATCCTACTTTTCGGAGTGGCCCATTAAAACTTAAAACCAGAATTACCATGAATCAAAGGATTATCTACATTGTACTACTACTGTGTTTGTTTCAAACCCCGCAATATGCAAATGGGATAGGAAAGGAGGAGACACAAGCAACAAGTTCACAAAAGGACACTGTAATGAGTGCTGCCTACTGGAAACTTTGGAATTCCAAAGTCCAGGCAAAAATTGATCGTGATATTGAGAAAAATAGAAAAGCCGATGCGGTATTGAACCTCAAGGGACTACCTGCGGGAACAGCGATAACCGTAAAACAGGTTTCCCATGATTTTCGCTTCGGGGCCCATATATTCAATTTTAACCAGTTGGGCTCCAATGAATTGAATGCAAAGTACAAGGAACTCTACGGAACATTGTTCAATTCGGCCACCATTCCTTTTTACTGGAAAGGTTTTGAAATGGAGCCTAATCGTCCTCGATTTCGCGAAGAATACTGGGATACCGAAGAATACTGGAACCAAGTAAAAGAGCCCCAGAAAGAACCACATTGGAGACGTCCGGCGACCGACCCGATCGTTGAATTTTGCAATAGCAAAGGCGTTCATACGCACGGTCATACAATTATATGGGGTAATGGAAGAAATCATATTCCCGCATGGCTTTTTGATAAATATTGGCCTGCAGAAGAAAGGGAAAACCTTGGTAAGTTAACCAAGGAGGAAATAAAGGAAATGCCGTCTGAAGAGATAGCGAAACTGGCACCGGTATTTTTCCCTGCGATGGATAGGCTTGCAAAAAAACGCATTGTTGAACTTGGAAATTATTATGGTGACCAGATCAAAAGCTGGGACGTGGTAAATGAAAGCTCAGGGGATTTTCATGGTCAGAGTGTGACCGGGGATGTGGTAGGTAAAAGTGTGTTTGGCTGGGTACACGGGGATTATGCCTATAAGGGATTTAAAACTGCCGGGGAGGTATTTCCGGACAATGTCCAGTTCTTTATCAATGATTATAATAGGGTAGATACAAGGCGTACAGCTGGAAATTATGCCAACCAGGTTAAGGACCTTCGGGCTCATGACTGTCGGATTGATGTAATAGGGACGCAAATGCATTTGTTCAAAGACCAGCAGATCTTTGATATTGTGGCAGGTAAACCCTTGGAATCGCCAGAGTGGCAGTGGAGTAAAATGGATACTATTTCCAAGGCCGGATTGCCCATTCATTT
Source organism: Maribacter aquimaris (assembly GCF_014596745.1). Lineage (GTDB taxonomy): Bacteria > Bacteroidota > Bacteroidia > Flavobacteriales > Flavobacteriaceae > Maribacter_A > Maribacter_A aquimaris. The sequence continues at coordinate 157,079 of NZ_JABTCF010000004.1, read as the reverse complement.
GAGTGAAATAACCATAACCTCTCCGGGTGGGGATAAACGAGGGCAGGAAATCCAGGCCATTATTGCACGGAACCTATACCGTTTATGGTTCAGTATCAAGCCTATGATGGGAATTACCTGGTGGAATGTCGTGGACGGCTGTGGCGCCGCGGGAGAGCCTTCCGTGTCCGGTCTATTTTCCCGGGATATGAAACCGAAACCGTCTTTTTATGCTTTGGATAATTTGATCAACCACGAATGGAAGACCAATACAACTGTTAAAGTCGGGAAAGATGGGATTGCCAAATTCCGTGGATTCAAGGGCCGTTATATCATTAGCTGGAAGAACAGTGCCGGAGAACAACAGAATATAGAATTTTATTTAAAGGAGGATGGAGACGGTCTCTAGAATATGCAACATAAATAATCTTAAAACCAGAATTACCATGAATCAAAGGATTATCTACATTGTACTACTACTGTGTTTGTTTCAAACCCCGCAATATGCAAATGGGATAGGAAAGGAGGAGACACAAGCAACAAGTTCACAAAAGGACACTGTAATGAGTGCTGCCTACTGGAAACTTTGGAATTCCAAAGTCCAGGCAAAAATTGATCGTGATATTGAGAAAAATAGAAAAGCCGATGCGGTATTGAATCTCAAGGGACTTCCTGCCGGAACAGCGATAACCGTAAAACAGGTTTCCCATGATTTTCGCTTCGGGGCCCATATATTCAATTTTAACCAATTGGGCTCCAATGAATTGAATGCAAAGTACAAAGAGCTATACGGAACATTGTTCAACTCGGCCACAATTCCTTTTTACTGGAAAGGTTTTGAAATGCAACCTAATCGTCCTCGATTCCGAGAAGAATATTGGGATACTGAAGAATACTGGAACCAAGTAAAAGAACCTGAGAAGGAACCACATTGGAGGCGTCCGGCGACCGACCCGATTGTTGAATTTTGCAAAAGCAAAGACATTCATACGCACGGTCATACCATCGTATGGGGAAACGGACATAGTTGGCCAAAATGGTTTTTTGATCAATATTGGCCTGCAGAAGAAAAGGCAAACCTAGATAAGTTAACCAAGGAGGAAATAAAGGAAATGCCGTCTGAAGAGATAGCCAAACTGGCGCCAGTATTTTTTCAATCGATGAATAGGCTTGCGAAAAAGCGCATTGTTGAACTGGCAAATTATTATGGTGACCAGATCAAAAGCTGGGACGTGGTAAATGAAAGCTCAGGGGATTTTCTTGGTCAGAGTGTAACCGGGGATGTAGTGGGTAAAAGTGTGTTTGGTTGGGTGCACGGTGATTATGCCTATAAGGGATTTAAAACTGCCGGGGAGGTATTCCCGGACAATGTCCAGCTTTTTATCAATGATTATAATAGGGAGGATACCCCAGAGCGTACTGCTGAAAATTACGCCGACCAAGTTAAGGATCTACGCGCTCATGGTAGTCGGATTGATGTAGTAGGGACACAGATGCATTTATTTAAAGATCAGCAGATTTCTGATATTGTTGAGGGTAAACCACTAGAGACGCCACAGTGGCAGTGGGATAAAATGGATGCTATTTCCAAGGCCGGATTGCCGATTCATCTGAGTGAAATAACCATAACCTCTCCGGGTGGGGACAAACGAGGGCAGGAAATCCAGGCCATTATTGCACGGAACCTATACCGTTTATGGTTCAGTATCAAGCCTATGATGGGAATTACCTGGTGGAATGTCGTGGACGGCTGTGGCGCCGCGGGAGAGCCTTCCGTGTCCGGTTTATTTTCCCGGGATATGAAACCGAAACCGTCTTTTTATGCTTTGGATAATTTGATCAACCACGAATGGAAGACCAATACAACAGTTGTGGTTGGGAAAGATGGAATAGCCAAGTTTCGTGGATTCAAGGGTCGTTATATCATAAGCTGGAAGAACAGTGCGGGAGAAGAGCAGCGTAGCGAATTTTATTTAAAGGAGGATGGAGACGGACTTGCCGTGCATTGAGTCAGGAATCTAAATAACAGGAGATCATCTATTATTTATGTGAATAGGGAGATTAGTAACACAGAAATGGATAGAGTGCGTCCTCCGTTTATTCAGTTTATCGAATGCAAAAATGCCAATATTGCAATTAATATGGTTGGGCTACCAGGCGATTATCCAAACTGGGAATTACTGTTTTCGTATTGGTGTACCGTTTGACCATATACGATGGCACGACGCTTAAACCGAATATTGAGGAAAAATAAAAACATTTTAACTACTATAAAATACCAAAAAATGAAGAACATGAAAAAAGTTGTGTTTCTATTGCTTATTGTTTTTGCGGCAATGCAGATAAATGCACAGCCTTCAAAAAAATTAGTCCAAGTAATTGTTTCGCCTGACCAGCCAGACTGGACCTACCAGACGGGTGAACGTGCCAAATTCACTATTTCAGTGTTGCGAAACAGCGTTCCGTTGGATGGTATTGAAGTAAAATACAGGATCCTACCGGAAAAAATGGATGTTTGGGAAGAGGGTACCGTAAAATTGAAAGATGGTAAAGCGGTTCTAAAAGCACCAAAATTTAAAGACCCCGGGTTTCTACGTTGCTGGGCTTTTGTTGAAATTGAGGGAAAAAAATATAGTTCCTATTCCACTGCCGGGTTTTCCCCTGAAAAGATAAAACCAACAACCAACTTACCCGATGATTTTAAAGCGTTTTGGGATAAAGGGAAGGAAGAACTTTCAAAAATCCCAGTTCGCCCGGTATTAACCTTAATGCCAGAGCGGTGCACCGATAAAGCTGACGTCTATCATGTAAGCATTGATAACATCAAAGGGAAAATATATGGTATCCTTTGTAAACCCAAGGCAGAAGGGAAATATCCGGCTATTTTGCATGTCCCGGGTGCAGGCATCCGCCCATATTACGGTGATGTTAAGGGAGCAGAGCAGGGCTTTGTGACTTTTCAGATGGGGATACACGGGATACCTGTAAACCTGGATCCGGTAGTTTACAAAGATTTAATGGCCGGGCCACTAAAAAACTACTGGACGACCAATATGGATGACAAAGACCAGTATTACTATAAACGGGTTTACCTGGGGTGTATTCGTGCCCTTGATTTTATTGAATCCCTAGACTGTTTTGACGGTGAAAATATTGGTATCACTGGGCAGAGCCAGGGGGGAGCCCTTTCGATTATAACTGCAGGCCTTGATAAGAGGATAGACTATCTGGCTTCTGTTCATCCGGCCTTGAGCGATTTAACCGGCTATTTACATGGAAGGACTGGAGGTTGGCCCCATATGTTCCGTAATGAATATACCAACAAAACGGAAAAAATTGAAACCTCAAAATATTATGATGTGGTAAATTTTGCCCGATTTGTGACCGTTCCGGGGTGGTACAGTTGGGGTTACAACGACGATGTCTGCCCCCCAACTACAGCCTATTCGGCTTACAATGTAATTAGCGCCCCAAAGGAACTGCATATCTTCCAGGAAACCCAGCACTGGACTTTCCCGGAGCAGCAGGAACTTAAATATGGGTGGCTGTATAAACAATTAAAACAGGAGTAATACATGCGGTATAAGGAGTCAATGATTTGGAATTTAATTAACCTTTTCTGTTTAATGATTGTTTTTAGTGTTCCATGTAAGGGAGCCGACAAATCAAACGTTGTAAATCCCTTTTCCCAATCGTTGATAGTGGATTCAACTAGTCGGTCGTCCGTTTATGATCCGTACGATTATGGAGCCAAGGGTGATGGTACAAACTTGGATACCAAGTTTATTCAGGCCGCAATTGATGATTGTTATTCCAAAGGAGGGGGAAAAGTTTATTTACATAGTGGCACCTTTATTTCCGGCACCATATTACTGAAGGGTAATATTACTTTACATATCGCATCGGGGACAATTTTAAAAGCGAGTGATAATCTGGATGATTTTCCAATAATGCCCTCCAATTATCCGTCATATGACGGAAGTTTTGTAACGAACAAAATGTTGATCTACGCTGAGGATGCGAATAATATATCCATAAGTGGCAGGGGTACAATCGACGGGAATGGCGATCATTGGGTGGAAGGACCATACGGATTTCCATCAATGGGTTTGCGTCCGCGCATAATACACCTCCGAGGATGTAAGAACGTTTTAGTTCAAAATGTAACACTGTATAATTCTGCCAGTTGGGTGCAATCGTACCAATCGTGTTATAATCTGGTAGTCGATGGGGTAACGGTTGACAGCAATCCAAATAAGGATATTGAGAAAGAGCGTTTTGCCAAAGTAAAAGGAAGGAATACGGATGGGTTGGATCTCATCGATTGCGAGAAAGTCCGTATTTCCAATTGTTTCATTTCCAGTGGTGATGATGGTATCTGTATAAAAAGTCTGTCACCCGATAAAGTTTGTCGGGACATAACCATTAGCAATTGCATTGTCAGTACAAATGCTTCAGGAATAAAGATAGGGACAGAAACAGCTGGGAAAATCACGGATGTATTGGTAAGTAATTGTACGGTTTACGATACCCGTAACGAAGCCATCAGCCTGATGACCGTAGATGGTGCCCAACTGGAACGTATTCAATTTTCCAAAATCAGTTTGCGAAATATAAAGGGATCGGCAATTTATATAAGGGCCGGCGAGCGACTCAGGTCTTATAGAAAAGGAACAAAGCTTAACACTCCATACCTAAAGGACATTATCATCGAGAATGTAACAGGCACCAGAATTTCAAAAGGGTATGCTTGTATTGTTGCCGGCACAAAAGACTTCCCGATTGAAAATGTATTGATTAAGAACATTAACCTACAATTTGAGGGCGGTGGAAAGGCTGAGGAATCTTTTAGGGATATCCCCGAGAAAGAAGACAAATATCCCAATGGTCGTATTTTTGGTGTGTTGCCAGCGTATGGATTTTATGTCCGCCACGCTAATAATATCATTTTCGATGATATGCAACTTAAATCATCGTTACCCGATGAAAGACCTGCCTTTATCGGAGAGGATATTACCGATCTTGAAATTCGCAATTTCCAGGCTCAGGGAACCGCAAACTCACCAGAGCTTATCCGACTGAATGATGTGAGGCAGGTTCTAATATCCGGGTGTTACCCTTTACAACCAATGCCCGTATTTCTATCCGTTTATGGCAATGGTTCCAATGATATCATACTTCTGAATAATCGATTAAAAAACACTATAAAAAATATTGAAATAAACAGTGGAAATGAAAAATTCAATATTGAAGAGATAAATACATTAAACTAATCATTATGAAAAGAGCAGTATTAAATCTCATGCTTCTTGTTACTTTTTTTGCGATAACGGCTTTTTATGTAAAACCATTGCCCAAGCTATTTTTAATTGGTGATAGCATATCCATTCAATATGGGCCATTTTTGGAAAAATACCTACAGGGGAAAGTACAGTTCGAACGCAAAGTTGATGATGGAAGTGCTGAGAAGAACCTGGATATTCCTACCGGGGCAAATGGAGGGGATTCAAGCATGGTATTGGAATACCTTCGTACTAAAGTCCAGGATCGGCAGTTTACTCCTGATTATCTGCTTTTAAATTGTGGACTACATGATATTAAAAGAAATCCGGAATCAAATAAAATTCAAATATCTGAAGATGAATATAGAACGAATCTTAAAGCTATTTTTCAGCTATTGAAGCACAAGAAGATCCAAGCAGTATGGATGAAGACTACTCCTGTTGTGGATAGTATCCACAATGCGAATCAAAATTGGTTTAGGCGTTATGCCGCCGACGTAGCGATATACAACCAAATCGCTGACGAGGTATGTGCAAAAGAAAATATTCCAGTAATCGATCTTTATGATTTTACTCGAAAATTGGGTGTTGGGCAGTTTGCCGATCATGTCCATTATAAGGAGAATGCCCGTGCTTTACAAGCTGCGTATATCACAGGTTTTTTAGAAAACTATATTAAATAAACAGATTATAAATTATTAAAAGAGTAAGAATGAGGAAAAGGAAAAACTATTTAATTGTATTGATTCTGCTATTGGCAGTAACTAACATTCAGGCACAGGATTTTAACATCCTCGATTTTGGTGCGAAACAAGAGAGTATGAACAATGCGCCAGCAATTCAGGCTGCTATTGATTCATGCTCATCCAGTGGTGGAGGAAGAGTGGTTATCCCTGCCGGAAACTATCTGACAGGAACTCTGATCATGAAGGATAATGTAGAGTTGCATGTGTCTGGGGGGGCTGTACTTTTAGGAAGTAAGAATATTGATGATTACCCTGATATAAAACCTGAGTATGTATCTTTAAGAACAAGTGGTTATGTAAAACAATTGATTTATGCCGAGAATGTAAAAAACATCAAAATTTCAGGTTTTGGTGAAATAAACGGACAAGGGAAAGATTTTATAAGGGTAGGAAACGATGAGGGGGTTAACCGACCTCATATGATTCAGTTTATTTCGTGTTACAATGTAGGTGTTTACGATGTTTCACTTAAGAATTCAGGTGCATGGATGCAGCATTATCTTGCTTGTGAACAGGTTCAGATAAGGGGAATAAAGATTTTTAATCACAACAATTACAACAACGATGGATTGGATGTGGATGGCTGTAAGAATGTTACCATTTCTGATATCATTTCTGATACGGATGATGACGGAATCACTTTAAAAAGCGCTTCGGGAAGGCCCTGTGAGAATATTAGCATTACTAACTGTGTTGTAAGTAGCCATTGTAATGCCATAAAAATGGGAACCGAATCGAATGGAGGTTTCCGGAATATTTCCATAAGTAATTGTGTTGTAAAGCCATCTGTTATAAACAACTCTACTTTTTACGGACAGAAAATCGGTATTTCAGGTGTATCCCTCGAAATAGTTGATGGCGGAACCATGGAAGGCATTGTTGTTTCAGGAATCAAAATTGAAGGTACTCATACACCTCTTTTTATTCGATTGGGGAATCGTGCCCGACCATATCAAGAAGGAATGGAAATCACCAATGTCGGTAAATTAGGGGATGTTTTAATCAGCGATATCCATATTTCAAACGCAAAGAATATAGCTTGTTCAATAACCGGACTTCCAGACAACCCCGTTGAAAATATTGTTTTAGATAATATAGTTTTTAAACATGAAGGGGGTGGGGTTTTGGCTGATTTCAATAACGAGATTCCTGAAAAAGAGAAAGATTACCCAGAAGGGACTATGTTTGGAATTCTTCCTGCGCACGGATTTTTTATCCGTCATGCTAAAAATATTACATTAAAATCGATACAAATAGAAACACTTGCCGAGGATTTACGTCCCGCTTTTTTATTGGAAGATGTGTCTGGAGGCCAGTTTTCAGATATTCAACTATTGAATGAAGGTAAGTCAGTTGCAGGTTTTGCATTGAAAGATAGCGAACATATTTTGGTAAAAAACAGCTTCTATAAGGGTGATTCCAATTCGTTCGTGAAAATGATGGGAGGAAAATTATACGGGATTTCGATTCTCAATAATGTGTTGTTCCAATCTAGATCAATATTTTCAGAAAAGCGTGTAAATAAGAGTGTAATTGAACAAGGAAACATTTTTTTAAAGCAATAATTTTTCTGATTGGAGTATACATAAGCCTTCCAATCTTAGTCTATTTGGTAAAACCCTCGGGGTGTAAAAGTCAAATAAAAGTCGACTTTCTTAATAGGCAGCAAGTTACTTAGGAACTATAAACCAGTATAGTTCAATTGAATAATCAATTATGAAAAAATTACTTTGTCTATTTATTTTAGTATTAACATTAAGCAATGGCCATGCGCAGAGGGTATATGATGCACGTATTGGGGGAAAAGAAATACTAACACCTTTACCTAACAAAGAGCCTAGAATCAATGGACCGAAGGTATATGGGGCTAGGCCAGGTAAAGAGTTTGTATTCCGAATACCGTGTCAGGGAGAGCGTCCGATGAAATTTGAAATCGTAGGATTAACCAACCAATTAATTCTGGATACGGACAAGGGAATTATAACGGGAAATGTTCCTGAAGGGAAAGGCGAATATCCTATGAGGATAACTGCCAGTAACAAATATGGAAAGGTTTCTCGGGAATTTAAACTGGTGGTAGGTGATAAATTAGCGTTAACCCCTCCAACAGGTTGGAATTCGTGGGGTGGTCATATGTTAATGGTAACCGATGGGATAATGCGTAAAACTGCTGATGTTTTTGTTGAAAAAGGATTTGCGGATGTCGGTTTTCAATACATTTCGATTGATGATTGCTGGATGAAAACAAGTAAGGAAAGTTTTGAAGCTCGAAAAGACTACAAAAAGAAACAGCACGAAGGGTTTAGTTTTGATGGTTTGGTTGGCGAAGTAAGGAATACCGAAGGTAATGTTATTCCTAATAGCAACTTCCCCGATATGAAAGCAATGACCGATTACATTCATAGTTTTGGTTTAAAAGCGGGTATTTACAGTTCCCCGGGTCCTTATACATGCCAAAACTTTGAAGGCTCTTTGGGGTATGAGAAGCGAGATGCGGACCAATATGCAAATTGGGGATTTGACTTGTTAAAATATGATCTATGTTCTGGGAATAGTTGTTTGAAGTGCATCAGGAATATAAATGAGTCATATCCGCAATCTGCACTATGGCAGCCAATGGCCACATATCTCAGCTTACAGGATAGGGATATACTATTTAATTTATGTCAATACGGATTCGAAGATCCTTGGACATGGGCGCCTGATTTAGGTATTTCAACTTGGCGAACGGGTGGTGATTTGAACCACCATGTTGAAAATTATTTTAAAGAAGCTTTGAGAATATCCACTGAATTGAGAGCCTATAGTAAACCAGGACAATGGAACGACCCGGATTTTATGTACATCCATAAACTTCGTGACTTTAGGAAAATGGTAGATCCAAGTCAGGAAATCGCATTGAACACAAACCAACGGTACCAATATGTTACGTTATGGTCGGTAATTTGTGCACCATTCTTTTTTTCCTGCGATATCAATGAGATTGATGAGTTTACCATAAGATTACTTGCGAATGCAGGGGTAATGAATATTAACCAGGATGCGTTGGGACATGTGGCTGAAACTATAAAAAATAAAAATGATGAAGTTATCATGTTAAAACGATTGGCAGATGGGTCAAAAGCTTTGGCAGTATTTAATACTAGTGCTGTTGATGAAAAGGTGATTGATTTTGATCTAAAAACGATGGGTTTAAATAGTAGCATCCAAGTTTATGATGTTTGGAGACAAGATGATTTGGGTACTGTGGCAGAAAGAATGTCCATACGATTAAGTCCCAATGGGGTAGGTCTATTCATTCTAAAACAATAATAAAATCAAGCTAGTTGGTTGTGTGTTATGTTAATTGTAAATAGGAATTAAAATTTTTCATCATGAAGTATACCTCTTTATTGAATAATAGGATTAGGTTTTTAACGATATCGATATTCCTTGGGTTATTTGGTCTTTTGGGTAGTATAAATTGTTATGCTAGGGATATCAATATTTTAACCATGGGAGCAATATCTGATTCTCTCACATTGAATACACCTATTATCCAATCTGCCATAGATCAGCTTTATTTAGAGGGTGGGGGAACGGTTGTTGTTCCTGCTGGAAAATTTTCCACTGGACCCATACATTTAAAGGATAATGTTGGGTTGCATTTAGAGACTGGCGCGATCCTTTACGGTAGTACTAACCCGGAAGTTTATGATAAAAGGGGGAAATGGAGGGCCTGGGCCTTGGTTAACGCTAGGGGTCAAAAGAATATTTCGATTACTGGGAACGGGACCATTAATGGCCTTGGGGATTCGGAAGTATGGAAAAGAGGTGACAATGCCGGAGGACGACCAAATATCATATATTTTTTTGAGTGTAGGAATGTTTTGGTCGATGGGATAACCCTAACCAATGCTGCCTGTGCTGTTTCAGATTTTCAGTCATGCAATTATGTAAGGATAAATGGAGTGAAAATATACAGTTATGGTAATCATAACAACGATGGGATAGATATCGATAGCAGGAATGTAGTAGTTTCAAATTGCATTATTGAAAGTGAAGACGATGCGCTTTGTTTTAAAAGTAACAGGCAAGATTTGCCTTGTGAGAATGTTACCGTTACCAATTGTATTTTGGCTTCCAATTGTAATGGTATAAAATTTGGCACAACTTCTCGTAAGGGTTTCAAAAATATTTCAGTTACCAATTGTATTATAAAGCGCCCGGCAGAAGATAATTTTAGACATTGGAATAAGAATATTGAAGGTGTAGATTCTGATAAAACGGTAATATCGGGGCTTGCACTGGAAGTCGTTGATGGGGGGATTATGGATCAGATTCTAATTTCAGATATTGTAATGGACGGGGTTCAAACACCTATTTTTATAAAATTAGGTGACAGGAAAAGACAAAATGGTATTCCTGGGCAATTAAAAAACATACAGATCAATAATATAATTGCTAGGAACGCTAGCTTAATTTCAAGCAGTATAACGGGATACCCTGGCAATAATATACAAAATGTAAAAATTTCCAATGTCGATATAATATATAAAGGCGGGGGTACAGAAAAACAGTACCACCGTGTTGTGCCAGAAAACGAAAAAGATTACCCTGAGAACCGCATGTTTGGACATTCTTTGCCAGCGTATGGGTTTTTTATCAGACATGTTGAAAATATTACTTTAAAATCGATACAGATCAGAACGCTTGCCGAAGATGTACGACCTGCATTTTTTTTGGATAATGTTTCCGGGGGCGGGTTTTCAGACATTCAGCTATTGAACAAAGACAAGTCCGTTGCAGGTTTTGCAATGAAGGATTGTGAAGGTATTTTGGTAAAAAACAGCCTGTACAACAGTCAATCTGATTCGTTTGTGAAACAGGTAGGAGGCAAATTAAAATGGATTTCAATCCTCAATAATGTGTTGTTCCAAGCCAAATCAATATTCCCAGAAAGTCACCCGATTAGTAAAAGTATAGTAGAGCAAGGGAATATTTTTCTGAGGGAATAATTGTAGTGTTAGAGGTTTACAAGAGTGTTTCATCTTTGGTCTCTTTGGTAAAATGTTCTGTGAATAAAAATTAAATTAAGGACGTCCTTTTAACCTTGACTGTATAGGAACGATTTTCAATATTCAAGGGGGTGAAATTGAATGAGCAACTTTACTTGACAGTCAGGGAATGGAATGGATAATTTGGATATTAAGTATGAACTTGAGATAAAAGCAATTAATATGAGGACATTTTTTTTATTAGGTTTATTTTACATGGGAATCGTTCCTTCCTTATATACTCAGAACAGTTTTAATACTGTAGATATAAAAGATTGGAAATTGGTATGGATTGACGATTTTAATTATGAAAGCAGGAATGAATTATTAAAAGTTTGGGAATCCCAGAATGGTTCTAATACGCATATCTTAAGTAGTCGCTGGCAGGAAAATATAGAAGTTGGCAATGGAATGGTTCGATTAGTGAACAAAAAGGAATTGCGTGGTGGACAGGAATGGACCTCTGGGAGTATGTGGACCAGAAATGATTTTAAATACGGGTATTTTGAATGTCGATATCGATATGCCTCCCAACCTGGTACCAATAATTCTTTTTGGCTGATGACAAGATCTTCGGCCCCTAATCCAGCAACAGGGAAAAGATTTGAAATTGACATTAACGAAGGACACTATCCCAGCGAAGTAAATACGAATATCCATAATTGGTCTGACATAACCGATACTCCGGAAGGCAAAAAGAAACATCCTGACTCTCATAAATCTTTACAATTTGATCAGATGGATTTTTCAAAAGACTTTCACGTATTTGGACTTGAATGGACAGAACTGGAACTGATCTTTTATGTTGATGGAAAAGAAATCCGTCGTGAGAGAAATGATTTTTGCCAATCTCCAGTACCAATATTATTAAGTCTGGCGATCATAAGCTGGTCCGGCGAAGTTACAGACAAGATTGATGGAACCTACATGGAAATTGATTACGTAAAAGTATATGAAAGAGTTAGGCCATAATGATAAAATCGATGGAGTAGGAGCTTCGTTTAAAGAAAATAGAAGACAGATGGGTCTATTATTTAGATATTTGGTTGTAATTTTTTTAGGCTCTGCATTGAGTAGCTGTGATATGCAGGGGGGAGGTACAATACATAGTCAAGTTAGTGGTGTATATCCCCATCTTGCATTTTATAACAATGAAGGGGAATGTGGAACCGGAGCCGTAGTCCCTTGGGCCGGACGACTGTGGGTGATTACTTATGGACCACATCTTCCGCATGGGTCGTCGGATAAATTATACGAAATTACACCAGATTTACAGCAAATCATAAGGGCTGAAAGTATTGGCGGAACTCCAGCAAATAGGATGATCCACAAAGAAAGTAATCAGCTTTTTATTGGTCCGTATGCAATCGGGTCTTCCGGTGAGGTACGTGTGATTCCTTCCTCTGGGATGCCTGGTCGGCTCACGGGGAATGCCCGCCATCTAACTGATCCATCAGGAGAAATATATTACGGCACCATGGAAGAAGGTTTCTATGAAGTGGATGTATCAACGCTTCAGCCAATCGAACTTTATAAAGATGGGAATAGTACACAAGGGAACATTGTCAACGATACCGATGTAAATCCCCAAAAGGCGGCTTTGCCTGGTGCCCATGGGAAAGGGTTGTATTCAGGACAGGAGGTTTTGGTGTATTCAAACAACGGCGAAGCTGGTCCCGAAGCGTTGACGAATTTCAATATTGAGGCAGGAGTATTGGCTGAATGGAATGGTAAAGACTGGAACGTTGTTCGTCGCAATCAATTTGTGGAAGTGACTGGTCCGGGTGGAATTTATGGGAATGCCAACCCGGAAACCGATCCGATTTGGGCTACGGGTTGGGATCATAAATCGCTGCTTCTCGGTGTTCGTGACCCATTGACCGGGTGGGACTTTTACCGTCTTCCAAAAGCCAGCCACAGTTATGATGGGGCACATGGCTGGAATACCGAATGGCCACGAATCCGGAATATAGGAATCGAGGAAAAGCCTGACTATCTGATGACCATGCACGGAATGTTCTGGCGTTTTCCCGGAACTTTTACAGCAAATACGTCAGCAGGTATTCGTCCACGTTCGGCTTACCTCAAGGTAATCGGTGACTTTGCCCGCTGGAATGACCAACTGGTATTTGGTTGCGATGATTCGGCCCAAAAGGAATTTTTAAACAAACGCAACGTCAAGGGAAATATCGAAGGCCCTGGTCAATCCAATTCGAACCTATGGTTCACTTCAGTAGATAAACCTGATGAATTGGGGCCGACCACAGCCGAAGGAGCGGTTTGGATTTCCGAACCAATTAAAGCTGGTGAATATTCTGAGCCTTTCCTTTTTGCAGGATGGGACATACGATCTGCATGGGTACAAAACGAAGGCAAATCAACGGTCAGCTTTTCTTTTGAAGTAGACAAAGAAGGAAACAATGTTTGGACGTCTTTAAAAACCGTTAAGTTAAAGCCTGGCGAAGCTACCGATATCGTTTTTTCTGAAAAAGAAACAGGGGAATGGGTGCGCGTTTCGGTGAATAAAGAGACAAAGGCTACCGTTCATTTTGATTATCTACAAAAAGACATACGAAAAACAAGTGTTGATCCTATTTTTTCTGGATTAGCCGAAGTGAATGAAGATTCGTCCAATGCTGGTTTGCTTTGGGGGTTGGGTGATAATCGTCGTACCCTAGGTTTTTTAGCCGGAACCGCTACTGATACGGGTTTTGAGGAAACCGATTATTATGAATTGGATGGTAATCTGAATCTTGTGAAAAAGGAAGATCGGCAAACAGCATCGTTCATTCGTGGGAAATTTGCTATTCCGAAAAATGTGGTGACCATCGATGAGGCTTCGGTATTGGTTGTTGATGACAATGGCCGCCGCTGGCGTTTGCCCAAAGGTGACGAGAAATATACAACATTGGTCGAAAATGGGATGTTACGCCTTTGCCGCGAGGTAGCTACCGAGCGGGACTTGTTTAACAGTGCCGGAACTTTTTATGAATTACCAGCTGAAAATGCCGATGGATATGCCAAAATCCGGCCGATTGCGTCGCATAATTTCCGGATACATGATTACGCCTCGTATCGGGGCTTGCTTATCATGACAGGAATCCAGTCAGAACTTCCTGCATCCAGTGAACATATCATTCGTTCCAAAGATGGCAAAGTAGCCTTGTGGGCAGGTGTTATCGACGATCTTTGGAAGCTGGGGAAACCGGTAGGGGAAGGTGGTCCCTGGAAAAATTCGGATGTAAAAGAAGGTGAACCTTCAGACCCCTATCTGATTGGTTTTTATGATAAGCGTAGTTTGGTGCTGACCAATGAATCGGCTGTGGAGGTGAAATTCAAAATTCAGGTTGAACCCATTGGCCATGGACCGTGGATGACTTACAAGGAAGTGTCTCTTGCCGGAGGACAAAGTTTTGAATATGAATTTCCGATTTCATTCCAGGCGCGCTGGATACGTTTTGTGGCTGAAAAAAATTGTAGGGCAACCGCTTGGCTAAAATATGAATAAATAGGTTTATTTCTAATATTAAAATTTCATGAAAAACATATTGATAATTATTTTTTTGCTTTTTAACAGTCTGCTATATGGACAAAACAAGATTAAGGTGTCCTCCGATTTTCCCGGAGGGAATATTGTGGTGAACAAGGTTTCCGGCGATACGGTATGGGTGAAACCTGATTTGTCGTTTACCAGCGGGAAATGGTTTTATTGGTACTTCAAAGTTTCTGGAGTCTCGAATAAAACAGTAACCTTCAAATTTGACCAAAAAAATGTATTCGGGAAATATGGTCCGGCATACAGCATCAACAACGATGAAAATTGGAAATGGTATGGGGAGAACAGAATAAAAAACAATAGTTTTTCTTTTACTTTTTCAGAGAAGGATACGGTTGGCTTTTTCAGTATAGCTTTCCCTTATACCGAGAAGAATTTAGATGATTTTCTTGAAGATTTGCCCAATAAGGAATCATTAATTATTGACACTTTATGTTTTTCCCCCGAAAATCGGACAATTGAAAAGATAATAATCCCTTCTTTGAATAAAGATCCAAAATACAAAGTGTTGATAACTTCCCGTCATCATGCCTGTGAAATGATGGCAAGTTATGTATTGGAAGGGATTATCAAAAGTATATTAAATGACAAGGATCTTCAACAATTGCGAGAAGATGTTGAATTTATGATAGTCCCCTTTATGGATAAGGATGGGGTCGAAAATGGGGAACAAGGAAAGAACCGTATTCCGAGAGACCACAACAGGGACTACAGCGGGGATTCCAAACACCACTCGACTGCCACATTGCGCACAGTAGTACCAGCATGGAGCAATAATAAATTAAGAATGGCCCTGGACATCCATTGCCCATGGATTTCCGGAGAAGGTAATGAATCAATTTATATTGTAGGGATGTCTAATCCAAAATTGGAACGAGAACAAAAAGTTTTTTCACAATTGCTTGAAGAAAACGCTGTTGGAGAATTGAAATCGTATCACAAAGATTTTTTGCCTTTTGGAAAATCATGGAATACGGATGCTAATTATTCAAAGGGAATGGGGTTTACTCAATGGGCAGGTAGTCTTGAGGGTATAAGTCTTGCAACGACTATAGAGTTTCCATATGCCAATATTTCGGGTCTTATGGTTTCCAAAGACAACGCAAGGATTTTTGGGCAAGCCGTAGCTTATTCGATAATGGATTATTTAGAATCGCTCGATTAATGAGAGTTGCTGATCAAGTACTGAATGATAAAATAAAAGTTTTTATTATTCCCACAGGAAATCATCTGAAAAATGTGGTGACTATAGATGAGGCTTCTGTATTGGATGTGGGGGACAATGGCAGCTGCTGGCGTTTGCCTAAAGGTGACGGGAAATTTACAACATTGGCAGATAATAGGATGTTACGCCTTTGCCGCGAAGTAGCTACCGAATGCGACTTGTTTAACTGTTCAGGAACTTTTATGATAAGCGTAGTTTGGTGCTGACCAATGAATCAGCTGTGGAGGTGAAATTCAAAATTCAGGTTGAACCCATTGGCTATGGACCGTGGATGACTAATTAGGAAGTGTCTCTTGCCGGAGGACAAAGTTTTGAATAGGAATTCCCGATTTCATTCCAGGCGCGCTGGATTCGCTTTATGGCAGGAATGGATTGTAAAGCCACGGAATGGTTGAAATATAATTAATACAAAATGAATAGAAGAATTAAAATTAATTTGGTCATACTATTGGTAACAGTCACGAATTGTATGGCACAACAGACTACAATTTATACCATTGGGGATTCCACAATGGCTAATAAAGAGAATCCGGCAGAAAATCCAGAACGTGGTTGGGTACAGGTATTGCCTCAGTTTTTGACAGGGAATATAATTCTGGATAATAGAGCGGTAAATGGTAGGAGCAGTAGAAGTTTTATTACTGAGGGGCGCTGGGATGCCATACTTGAAATTTTAAAGGAGGGTGATTATGTTTTTATCCAATTTGGACATAATGATCAAAAAAAAATATCGCCGAATAGATATACTAATCCTCATGTTGGGTATCGTCACAACTTAATCAAGTATGTTTTGGAAACTAGGGCAAAAGGTGCAATACCTATATTGATTTCATCTATTGTGAGACGAAATTTCAATGAACAGGGTACTTTAATTGACACTCATGGGGATTATCCTTTAGAAACACGATTGGTAGCATTGGAATATAATGTGCCTTTTATTGATCTGCAATATCTTTCAGAACAACTGGAAGAATCCTATGGTATGGAAGGCTCAAAAAAGCTTCATTTACACTTTGAACCGGGTGAAGTTTCATATTATCCGGACGGTAGAATCGATAACACCCATTTATCGCTTTTAGGTGCTACGGAAATAGCTGAGCTAGCGGTTGAGGAATTAAGAATCAAGGTACCCGATTTGGTTGGGTTTATAAAATAATTCAATAAGATACATGATGAATAGACTTTCCATTTTTAATATTATTTCTTCTTTTACTGTTTTATTTTCCTCCACCTTGTGTTTATCACAGGATTTTGAAATAAATCTATGGGATAAAGTACCTAATGCTATAGAAAACCTAGATTATAAAGAACAGTTTACTTATCTTGAAGATGGAAAAATAAATGGGGTAAGTAAGGTGTCACAGCCGACTATAACTGTTTTTTTGGCAGATCCGAAAAATTCAAATGGTACTGGAGTTGTAATATGTCCAGGTGGGGCATACTCCCATTTGGCCTTAAATAAAGAAGGGTTTTTGGTAGCTAAATGGTTAAATTCATTAGGAATATCTGCTTTTGTTTTAAAATACAGACTCCCTTCAGATGCAATTATGATTAATAAATCAATAGGACCACTACAAGATGCCCAACAGGCAATAAGGGTAGTCAGACAAAATTCCAAAGAGTGGAATCTAGATGCTGATAAAATCGGTATTATGGGATTTTCTGCAGGGGGGCATTTAGCGGCTTCCTTGTCAACACGATATGCTGATCAATTGGTGTCCCCTAAGGATAATATTAGCGCCAAACCTGATTTTTCAATTTTAATTTATCCGGTTATTTCCATGAAAGAAGAAATTACCCATAAAAATTCAAGAAAAAATTTGTTGGGAACAGAAGTCAAACAAGAAGTGTTGGATAAATACTCCAATGAAATTCAAGTAGATGGAAATTCACCTAAAGCTTTTATAGTTCATGCTTCCGATGATAGGTCCGTACCTGTTGGGAATTCCTTGGCATATTACAGTGCCCTTATTAGAAATAATGTTTCAGCTGAAATGCATATATATGAAAATGGTGGACACGGTTTTGGAATGGGGACAATGGAAAACAATAATTTTTGGACAGTTCCTTGTGAAAACTGGTTGATTTTCAATAAGTATATATCGGATTAATTTTATTAATTTTTAATATGGAGTATTTCAGCTTAGTTATAAATCAGTTTATTTCCATTTTGGATATTATCCTTAAGAAATATTTTGGTGTGGATGGTTTAGGAGGTGGAATGTACGGGGACGGTAGCTTTGACTATTATATTAGTGGAATTAATCACTAGAACGCTCCAATGGTACCGGCCCATTTGTTTTCACTGAATAGGAACGCAATAAATAATATATAAAATATGAAGAATTCAAGAAGAAAATTTTTAACCTCAATTTGCATGTTGGCAGCAGCCAGTGCTTTTCCCATTCAATCTTTTGGTTTTGACAAATCGAAGAAACTTAAGATCGTACTTGTTGGGACAGGTGTCCGTGGTACGAGTTTTTGGGGCAAAAGATTGGTGGATGAATATTCCGATATCTTGGAGTTCGTAGGTTTAAGTGACGTGAATTCAGGTAGATTGAACTATGCCAAAGAATATATTGGTGTTACATGCCCCTTGTTCACCAACTTTGATGAAATGCTAAAGAAGACCAAACCGGATTTGGTTATTGTGACCACGGTTGATGCAACCCACCATGAGTTCATTATCAAAGGATTGGAATTCGGGTGTGATGTGCTAACGGAAAAACCACTTACGACTGATGAGACTAAGGCCCAAAGAATCCTGGATGCAGAAAGAAAATCAGGAAAAAACCTGATCGTAGGTTTCAATTACCGATGGAGTCCCTATAACACAAAAATCAAGGAGCTATTAATGAACAATACGATTGGCGATATTACGTCGGTTGATTTTCATTGGTACCTGAATACCTATCATGGGGCTTCTTATTTTCGGAGATGGCATGGTCTAAAGGATAAGGGAGGTTCCTTATGGGTACATAAGGCCACACACCACTTTGATCTTCTGAACTGGTGGTTGGATGCAGACCCCAGTGAGGTATTTGCATATGGTAATTTGGAACATTATGGTTCAAATGGACCCTTTAAAGGTGCGAATTGTAGGACCTGTGAACATAAGGGAAATTGTGAGTATTATTTTGATATCACCCAGAATCAAAGAATGATGGATCTATATGTGGCCAACGAAAACCACGATGGTTATATAAGGGATAATTGTTTGTTCAGGGATGAAATAGATATTTATGATAAAATGTCGGCACAGATCAAATACGCCAATGATGTTACCGTAAACTATTCATTGACCACCTATTCTCCTTTTGAAGGTTGGAGGATTGCCTTTAACGGAACAAAAGGTAGGATTGAAGCATCCTTGGATATACCCTATAACATAAACACCAACGTTGACCAAGCAGAAATGCATGCCAAGGAAATGGAGCAAAATGCCTTGGAAGAGGCGATGACGGAAAACATAATCGTACATAAGCTTTGGAATGATTTTGACACCGTAACGGTTCCTACTGAGAAAGGTGGCCATGGAGGTGGGGATAAACGTTTGCATGATAAAATATTCAAAACACCGGAAATAGAAGATCCTTATGCTAGATCTGCAGGTATTCGAGATGGTATCATGTCCATACTTATCGGAATTGGTGCACGAAATAGTATTGAAACCGGGAATCCCGTCAAAATAGCGGACTTAACCGATTTGGTCCCTCTGGCTAAGAGAATAAAGAGCACCAACTAATATGGATCGTATTTAGCTTTAAGTTGAATTGTTGAAGGATTAAACACAAATAGGTGAATAGTGGAACTAAATGAACAGAACAGATTGACCTATTTCCGGACATGGGATGTAGAAAGTGATTTTAAATATTACGAATTCGATGGAATCCCTTGCTTGTACTAAATTCAGGAAAGGACCAGGGAAAGACATAAAAAGTAATTTGGGCAATACTTTATAAAAGAATAAATAAACGATTATTAACGTAGTCATATAAGTGGAATATCGTCAATGATCCTTTGTGATTGTTGTACCACAAATAGAGCGCATTAATTAATTAAATGAATAGAAGACAATTTATAGGAACAGCAGGAAGTGCTTCCCTGCTACTACTTTTAACAAGAGGAACTGTGGCTTATGCTAGCTTCAAAGAGAAGAAGGGGAATGGTGAGTTTGTCTTTCTTGAAGCAGAACAATTTAAAGACCTAGGTGGATGGGATTTGGATCAACAAGTTATGGATCAAATGGGTTCGCCTTATTTACTTGCCCATGGATTGGGGATTCCAGTGAAAGATGCTTCGACAGAAGTGAAATTTCCATCAATTGGAAAATACCGTGTTTGGGTTCGTACTCGTGATTGGGTCGCTCCATGGAATGTCCCAGGCGCACCGGGAAAGTTTCAATTACTTGTTGATGGAACCCCACTTGAAGAAACATTTGGAACTAAGGGTGTTGACTGGCATTGGCACGATGGTGGGATTGTAAATGTAAATAAAAAAGCGAGTATTGCTTTACACGATTTAACAGGTTTTGAAGGACGTTGTGATTCTATTCTTTTTTGTAAGGATTTAGATTTTGAACCATCAAATGAATTGGAAACCCTTACTGCTTTCAGAAGAAATTTATTGGGTCTCCCTGAACAACCAGAAGAAGGAGGATATTATGATTTCGTTGTAGTAGGGGGGGGATTTGCAGGAACTTGTGCCGCAATTTCAGCTGCAAGGAATGGGCTGAAAGTGGCACTTATACAAGATCGACCGATTTTGGGTGGTAATGGAAGTTCTGAAGTACGTGTATGGCCTGAAGGAAGAACCCAACAAGAACCTTTTCCACATATTGGGGATATCGTAAATGAAATTGCCCCTGATTTAGCCCAACCTAAGTATGGTTCAAGAAATGCTGTCGGTGGAATCGCCTATAATGATGAACGTAAACTAGAGGTTGTGAAGAATGAACCGCGAATTACGCTCATGATTGAAGAAAGGGCTATTGCAGTTGAAAATAGCAACAATAAAATAAACGCTATAGTTATTCAAAACACGAAAACAGCAAGAAGGAAACGTATCAATGCCAAATATTTTGCGGATTGTACTGGTGATGCATCGGTAGGTTTCCTCGCCGGTGCTGATTATGAAATATCCAGTTCTGGTATAATGGGAATGTCTAATCTGTGGAATGTACTTGATGCTGCAAATGAAGAAGAAGTTCTCAAATGTGAGTGTAAAGACAAAACAGCATTAACAATGTCTTGTGAAATAGGAAAAGTCGAACAGCCTTTTCCAAGATGTCCCTGGGCTATCGACTTGAGCAATAAACCCTTTCCTGGACGTAAAGGCTATAAAGGACAATGGGGCTCTAAAGATCCATTGGGAAATTTAGGTGGTTGGTTTTGGGAAAGTGGTTTTGATAAAGACCCTATAACTGATATTGAAAAAATTAGGGATCTAAACTTTAGAGCCATGTATGGAGCTTGGGATGCATTAAAAAATGTTGACCATCTCTATCCAAACCATCGTTTAGGTTGGTGCGCATTCATTGCTGGAAAACGTGAATCCAGGAGGCTATTAGGGGACGTTTTGCTAAGTGCTGATAATTTCAAATTACGAAAGCAATTCCCAGACCCAGCATTCCCTTGTTCCTGGCATATAGACATACATACCCCTCATGATAAATTTGATGAAGGGTTAAAAGGCCAAGAGTTCATTTCAAAAGCAACTGAAGGCGAGGGATATTCCTATGAAGGAATCTATTGGGCTCCTTACAGAACGCTATACAGTAGAAACATCAAGAACCTATTTATGGCCGGTAGGGATATTAGCGTTACTAGAGATGGCATAGGTCCAATCCGTGTAATGCGTACTTGCGGAATGATGGGGGAAATAGTGGGCAAAGCCGCTTCAATTTGTGTTAAACGAAACGTTTCTCCCCGTGGAGTTTATGAAAAACAACTAGATGAATTAAAAGTCCTCATGTCTAAGCCTGGAAGTGAACGAATATAGATTTAGGTGAAGGGGATTTGAGATTTAATCATTGACGTGTAATAACAAAGGAAACTGTTGAGCAAGCCCTTTCTCAGAAAAAGACGGACTGAATTGGAAGGTGAATTTTCGGTTCCTTGGCGAAGCTGTAAACAGGTCCCAAACGACACTTTTGACAAAAACCTTAAAAGCAAGCTGTTCCGCCCCGCTAATGGAGTGTTTTAATAAACTACAGGTATTTCTTCAGGTTAAAGGCGATTGCTGGGGGGTGTATCACCTTGATGGCCTGTTCCAGTACGATAATGTTTATCTTGTGCATACCGATGAACTGGGTCAAGGTGTAGAAGGGGCTACCGTACTTTGTCGGTTGCCCTGTATATGTTGTAAGCTCCCCTTAAAACCGAACTGTTTAAAAGTAGAATTGATTAACTATAATTTTATGTAAATAAATGATAAAGAATTAGTTAGGATACTTGCTGGGCAAACCAAATCAGAATTAAAAGTTTAAATAAACGATAGAATTTTAAGATTAAAGAAAACAATCAAAAAGGCGCCTTTTCACTAGGCTTCCTAGCCGTAGCCTTCCATTCCCCATTCACTTTCACAAGTTTGAAAATACCCGGAGTCTTATCATAAGAGGTAGAGTATTTTACCCATGCTATTTCACCTTTGATTCTTTTATCGATAATTTTGAAGTTTGGTCCCGAATTTTTAGGCTTGGCAAACATTTTCTGAAGGCTTGAGAATGTTTGGAATCCCTCGGGAGTGGTATGATTTTTTAACGATGCTTCGTCGCCCTGGTAGAAACTTTCTGCTACGATTTTCGCGAAGGTGGTAGGAGCTGCTTCTTGAGTTTCCGAACAATACTTAAATAATAGCCCAATTGTGAATAGGGTTATTTTTTCATTAAGTTCCAAGAGAGCTCTGCGGTCGTAGTGCAATAAACCCAAAATAGTATTGAAAATGTTGTGGTAGAGCGCATAGTTGACGTCTTAAATTGTTAAACAATAATTGAGACGAAAGTCAAATCAACTAAGCAAGGAATTATCCTTAATCTAGGTCAAGATAAAAAAATGTAGACGGTTTAACTACTGACCTCTATAGATAAATATACCTATGAACATATTATAGAAGAAATTGACATGTATTGCTTATCATCAAATAATCCGCTACCAGTTTCTTGTCAAAAATTATCAAACTCAACAAACTCTTTTCTAAAGGTGAATTTTGTAAATAGTTGAAAGTTTACTTCAGTATCCCTACTTTTTCATGGTGTGTAATAAAATGTAATTTCAAATCTTCTTCAAGAATGGTTTCACCATTTTTCTGAATTCTCGATAGCACCAATTGTGCTGCCAATTCGAACACTTCTTCCAAGGGACGACGTCCTGATGAAATGGGTATATCATATTGCACTTGTAATCATGAAAAGATTATCCTTAACCATTATGAGCTTGGAGCGTACAATCTATAGGATTATAAAATCATTAAAATAGTGTCAGACTGAATAATAATTAAACTTCCTACTATTTATAATTAGATATTTTAAAGGAAAATAATGATGGTTATGATATCATAAGAGTTATTTGGCATGTAATATTGGATGTTCAGTCAATTGTATCAATGAGCTGATTTTGTTATTTACAATATCATAACCGGTACTGTTTCTATCCAACCAAATAGCCTTCATTCCTGCATCACGGGCACTAATGTAATCCAATGGGTAGGAATTGCCTATATAAAGACAATTTGACATATTTGTGTTTAATTCATTAGCTGCATATTGGAATATTCTTTTGTCCGGTTTTGAAAATCCTACCTTATCGGAAATAAAGATTTGTTTAAAGTATTTCATGAGGTTATTGTTCTTCAATTTGTAGATTTGATCGGCATAACTCCCGTTTGAAATAATCATTAATTCAAATTTAGATAATTGTTGTAGAGTTTTATTGGTGTCGTCAAAATTAAGGCACGAATTCAAAAAATACTTGTCATACTTTTCGTAAATTTTCTTAGCAGATCCCCTATTTAATTCGGCTCCACAAATTTCCCAAAATTTTTGAATTCTTGCGACTCTTTGTTGTTCTAGTGATAGTTCGCCTTTAAAATATAATTCCAAAAATTGATTGGTAATATTGAGCCAAATATGACTAATATTAAATTTTGGTTGCAAGTTGGGGAAGTAGTCCTGGTAAATAAGGTTGATTGCTTTTATATGGCCTTGTTCACTATCTACCAGAGTGTCATCTAAATCAAATATGATATACATTAAGGGATGTTTATTGCAAATTAAATTAGAAGCTATTTCTCTTGATTAGTCGAAAATCACATTTTATTTTTGCGAACGATTTATTTAGTATCATTTGAGCAGCAAGTTCACCCATCTGTTCAAAATCTGTAGAAAGTACTGTTAGTCCGTTCAGGATGATTTTGTTGAGTGGCGACTCGTTGTAGGAGACAATACCGATTTCATTGCCTATACCAAACCCTTTGGACCTTGCAGCCTCAACAAGTTCAATAAGTTCGTTGTCCAATTGACCGTTTAGAATTAGAAAAACTTCATTTTTATTGATCTTTTCTGGATCGACCTCACGGTGGAACTCGTACTTTATATCATAATCCGAACAAAATGCTTTTATGCCGTTGTGGAGATAGGGAGCATATAGACTTCCCGGCATTGAGATTATATTCAATTTCTGAAATTTCCTCAAGGAATCAAGCCCCTGTTCGAGACCGTCATAAATATCCTGTCGGTAATCTTGGTATATGGAGCCGTAATTTCCCGGTAGTTGGGCCAAGTTGTGGTCGAGCAGTATCAATTTTCTATTGGGTACTTTTTTCAAGATATTGAGGGCTCGTTGTTGAATATCCTGGGTCAGAGGAAAATGAGAAGTGATTACGTAATAATCAAAGTGATCCAGACTATCCTCTAGAAAACTTTCAAAAGAGGTAATGTCCTGATTGTGCAGCCGGATGGTTATTTGGGCATTGGTACCTAAAGTGTCGGAAAACGCGTTGAACATTGTCTGCTTATAGGTGCCCAATCTGTCCAATATCAACAATATTTTGGTCTTATGATTATCATCGAAGGATATATGATAACCTTTGCCCTGTGTTGATTCCAAGAAATTTTTCTGTCTTAAGATTGAATAGGCCTTTTTTACTGTTTCCTTGGAAATATTCAACTCTGAGGACAAATCATTCAACGACGGGACATAATCGCCTTTCTGGAAAACCCCAACCTCTATTAAATGTTGGATATTCTTTACCAATTGCTTATAAATCGGTTCCTTAGAATCTAAATCAATTTCTATTTTGCTTTTCATAAAAATATCGACGAATTAACTTGGTGTTATTTTAAGGTTGGGATTTTCAAATCGATTATGGCCGAACAATCACCCTAAAACGATATGATAACACTCCACTACACCACAGAATACAGTCTTTATGTAAGGGACTTATCAGGCAAAGCTCTTATAAAATTTTTAAAGTTGAAAGAAAAGTAGGGATTAAAAGTTTTTCAATTGAAATCCGGACCCAAGGTTTCCCACCGTGTAGGACCGTTGCCTTTTAAAAAAAAACACGGTTCCCACATACAATGTTACCCATCATTAGTAAGCGCAATGGATTATGGATATTGATCAATAAGCAGGGTTGAGCCTTGTCTATACTGTTTCTTACCCGATAATAAAAGCCCTATGAGTACTTAAGTATTTCATTAATAATAATGGAAGGATGACACTGAAAACTTATTCGGTCTTTTATGAATAACGTAATTATGCTTTGTTGTTTTTGGTTTTATGAAAAAAAAACAACTAATTCTTTTGAAAAGAAAATTATATATATATTTGCTCAAATACTACACTACACCACACCTAATTAGAACAACTAAACTATTAAATCAATGTTAACGTAAATTTAAAGTAAGTATGAACAACACAAATGAATTAAACGCCAAGAAATGCGTTTTCGGTTTGCTGCGAAGAGCACTTCATATTATTATTTTTGCATTTCTCTGTACAAATGCTGCTGCCCAAAACACAGTGGTCTCCGGTTCTGTTACGGATGAAAGGGGGACTCCGTTACCGGGGGCCAATATTGTTGAAAAAGGAACCATAAATGGGGTGACAGCCGATTTTGACGGTAATTTCTCGATCAACTTAATCAATGAACAAGCTACCCTAATTGTTTCCTATTTAGGGTTCACTTCTAAAGAAGAAATGGTTAACGGCCGATCCAAGTTAATTCTAACCCTGTCGGAAAGTGCCACAAGCTTGGATGAGGTGGTGATAATTGGCTATGGTACACAAAAACGCAAGGCAGTGGGGTAATTAAATTCCAAAGTAGTATTATAATCAAAAATTGTGTTTAATATGATCAATAAAATAAAATCGTTTTTAAAAATATTTCTAGGGATAACTACATTTTTACTGGTTTCATGTACTAGTCCCGATGTTGATATTTACATTGCTATCAATGGCAATGACCTCTCTGGAGACGGCTCTTTTAGTAGTCCATTCAGGACCCTAGAGAAAGCTAGGGATGAAATAAGACAACTTAAAAAAGAAAATAAAAAAATAAAAAAAGTTCATGTCTATTTGCGAGAAGGAACTTATTTCAGGGATAACTCTTTCGAATTGTTAGAGTCGGATTCAGGGAAGGAGAATTATCCAATTGTATATACAGCTTATAAAAAGGAAAAAGTTATTGTTCATGGAGGCTTTGGATTACCTGTTGAAAAAATCGAAAATATTAAAGATTCATTGGTCTTTAATAGATTTGAAAAAGGTGTTAGGGATAAAATAATGAGCCTAGACATAAAGGAATTGGGAATAGAAGATTATGGACAAATGCGTCCTGTAGGTTTTGCACGACCATTTGGTCCTTCATGGGCCGAAATTTTTGTAAATGGACAACCTTTATCGTTGGCTCGCTGGCCCAATGATTCCACTATTGCTATGGGGGAAGTATTGGACAAGGGATCTATACCGCGCAATGGTGATTTTAGTAATAGGGGTGCCGCATTTAAATTTGGCACGGAGCGTCCCAAAAATTGGAAAAGCCATAGTGACATCTGGATTTCGGGCTATTTCTTTAGAGGTTGGGCCGAGGATGCAGTTGAGTTGGCAGAAATCGACACCATTAAAAGTATATTCAAAACTAAGCAGCCATCTTTGTATGGTTTTGGATCCGGACTAAAATTTCAGCGCTGGTATGCTTATAATATCTTGGAAGAAGTTGATGTTCCAGGAGAATATTATTTAGACCGTACCCATGGCAAATTGTATTTCTACCCACCCGAAGAAATTAAGACATTGGAAATTTCTGTATTAAAAAAACCTTTAATTAGCATAAAAGGTGCTTCAAATGTTCAAATTATTGGAATTCAATTTGAGTGTTCTAGAGGAATGGGGGTTTATATGGAACGCACGGAAAACAATAAGATTCAAGATTGTACTTTCAGAAATTTGGGTATTGTAGGTGTGTGTATTGGAAAAGGCATTGAACCATTCAAGGATTTGGCTCATGAAGGCAAAGGAGAACCTGCTTCAGAAAAAATAGGCAGTTATCTACAGCATATATATTCCGATCCATTATTTAATAGAGAAGCTGGGCATAACAATGGGGTCGTGAATTGTAATATATATAATACTGGAGCCGGAGGTATTCATTTGGGCGGAGGTAACCGTTTAACGTTGGAACCCGGGAACAATTATGTGGAGAATTGCACGATTCACGATTACAACCGTATTGAAAAGTCGTATCGGGCAGGAATAAATATAAGTGGTGTAGGGAATAAAATAATGAACTGTGAAATCTATAACGCTCCCAGTATGGCAATTTTAATGCATGGAAATGATCATTTATTCGAATATAATGAAATTCACCATGTCTGTCGGAAAGTCCATGATCAAGGTGCTTTATATTACGGTCGAGACCCTTCAGAAAGAGGACATAAAGTAAGGTATAATTATTTTCATCATCTAAACAGTCCGCATGCCACTTCTGCAGTATATCATGATGATGGTGCCTGTGGCATGGAAGTATATGGAAACATTTTTTATAAACCCGGAAAAATACCTGTACTCATTGGTGGTGGTATGGACAATTCCTATACTAATAATATTTTTATTGATGCAGAATTAGGTATACATATAGATAATCGCAATCAGAATTGGTCCAAATCTGTCTTGGACGAAAATGGGATTTATGATAAACGATTAAACGCCATAAATTTTCAAAAACCGCCATACAGTACAAGATATCCCCACTTAAGTAAATATTGGGATGATAATCCGGCCCTCCCAAAGAGGAACCCAGTCTCAAAAAACATTTTTGTTAATGTTAAAAAAACTATTGATGGTGATAAGGAATGGTTGCCTTTTTTGAATGACAATTGGGTTACCCAAGAAGATCCTGGATTTGTTGACGCAGAAAAGGGAAACTTTATGTTACTAAAAACCGCCAAGGCGTTTAAAAAGATTCCAGGATTTAAATCGATTCCTTTTGATAAAATAGGTGTAAATAAAAATTTAAAGTAATTACTCTAGACCATTAAAATGCAAATAAGAAACATTTATACAGCATTGCTCTTAAGTTTTATGTTTTTTTCAGGGTATTGCCAGGAAAAAAAGAAGACTGAAGATCATTTTTCCAAAATAGGAACCCGTAAGACTTCCACAAGAATTCATTTACTAGAGGAAAAGCTACCTCCCGTATTGGCCAATCTTTATTTACCTAAAATGAGTGGTAAAAAAAGTGCTTTCCAACCTATGGATAAAATGGACACCCCTGAAGAACTTAAAAGGGAACTAAGTTTGATGGATGCTAAATTCACCCCTTTTATGGCGAATTTCGCCCCAAAACTAAAGGCCACGAGAAAGCAACTTCAATTTAATGAACTGCAATGGCGCATTGAAACCGTTCAAGATCAGCAAAATTTTACAGAAACCTTACAAGGGAAAGGGGATTGGACCAATGTAAAGATTCCACATTATGGCCCTCCTGAGGGAAGAGCAACCACTTATTATTTCAAGACATTTGAACTTGATTCTGAAATGCTAAATTTTGAAAGTCAGTTTATTTGTTTTAAGGGAGTTGATTATCGTACAAAAGTTTTTATAAATGGGGCCTTGGTAGGTGTACACGAAGGATTTTTTGCTCCCTTTGAATTTAATATCAGTAAACACATCAAATCCGGTGTCAATACTGTTTTGATCAAGGTTGAAAACGATTTTTCCACGCTGGGCTCGCCTGATGCAGTTGGGGCCAAACAAATTGGCAATAAAATATATGCAGCAACCGGTTTAGGCTGGGACGACCCTGATAGTGGCTGGCATCATTGTCCCCCTGGAATGGGAATCTATCAGGAATGTTATATTGAATCTAGAAACCCTATTCATATTAATGACGTATTTGTTCGTCCACTGCCGAAAGAAGAAGCTGCTGAAGTCTGGATAGAGGTCAATAATTTTCACAAAGAGTACAAAAAGGTAAAATTCAACCTAAGTCTTTATGGCCAAAATTTCAAGGATACCATATTTCAAAATTTGGAATACATACCTTCTACAACCTATATCCCTGGTGTTGGTGATTTGGCCAAACCTTCGGATTGGCAAACAAGTCAACTGGAAATGGGCTATGGTGTGAATTTTTTGAAGGTGAAAGTTCCTGTGAAATCTCCTAAAATTTGGAACAATGAACATCCATGGTTGTATCAATTGCAAATAAACTTGTTTGACAAGGCTGATAAATTAACAGATAACAAAGCTACCCAATTTGGTATGAGAACTTTTGCCATAGATACCATAAGCGTACCCAAGGGACAGTTCTATCTTAATGGCGAAAAAATAAAACTTCGTGGTGCCAATACCATGGGGTACATGCAACAAGATGTTTTTAAAAAAGATTGGAAACAGTTGAAAGAAGATATTCTATTGGCAAAAATCTGCAATTTGAATTTTATTCGTTTGACACAAAGACCTGTACAGCCAGAAATTTATGAATATGCGGATAAATTGGGGATTATGCTTCAAACAGATTTACCTCTTTTCGGTAGTCTAAGACCCAACCTTTTTGCAGAGGGGATTAAACAAGCAGGTGAAATGGAAAGGTTGGTACGGAACCATCCGAGCAACATTATGGTTACCTATATGAACGAACGATTTCCTAATGGGGAAGGACATCCACAGAGAAATATGTCCGAAGTTGAGGAATATTTGCGATTTTACAAGGCATGTGATCAAATTGTACTTCAACTAAACCCTGATCGTGTAATCAAGCCTGCAGATGGGGATTACGACCCTCCTTCACCAGGACTACCGGATAGCCACATGTATAACATTTGGTATAACGGACACGCCTTAGGATTGGGAGAACTACATAAAGGATATTGGCAAAAGGTTAAACCAGATTGGTTTTACGCCTGTGGGGAATTCGGTTCGGAAGCTCTTGACAGTTATCAGGTAATAAAGAAATATTGGCCAAAAACATGGTTGCCCAAGAATGAAAACGAACAGTGGTTTCCTGATAAAGTTGTTAAAGCACAAACAAATCGATTTCATTATATGTGGTATCCAACCCCGGTAACTTTGAAAGATTGGATTAATGTAAGCCAAAACCATCAAGTATGGGGTACACGCCTGGTAACCGAAGCATTTCGTAGAGACCCTAATATGATGTCGTTCGCCATTCACTTATTTATAGATGCTTGGCCGGCGGGTTGGATGAAAGCCCTAATGGATGTTGATCGGATACCCAAAAAAGCTTGGTTCACCTACCGTGATGCGTTAGCCCCTATAATGGTGAACCTAAGAACAGATCGATACAAATTTTATGAAGGTGAAGAAATAAACATTGAAGCATGGTTAATGAATGACTTAAATATCATTCCGGAAAATCATAAAATAAAATGGCAATTGGAACAAAAAGGCAAAGTAGTCGCTTCATCAGAATCGATTCCTGATTTCCCCTTAAACAGTTCTAAATTTCAAGGTTTTATAAAATTTAAAGCTCCCGAAGTCACTAAGCGTAGTAGTTATAATTTACGTATGGCACTATTTAATGAAAACAGCGAAGCTATTTCGGAATCACTTATTGAATTAGAAATATTTCCAGAAATAAAAACAGACGAAAACCTAAAGGTATTCACTGCAAACCCAAAAGGTAAAGTGGGAAACTTATTAAAGGAATTAAGGGAGGAAAATAATTTGGACATTGCGAGTTCAAAGGTAATATTAATAGATGAAATAAGTTTCTATGAGGAGAATAAGCAAGAAATCGATAATCTGGTCAAACAAGGCAAGACTGTGGTTTTTTTAGAACTTCCTGTAGGCGAATTTACTATTGGTCGTGATCAAGTAGTCGTTGAAAAAACGGTCATGGGTCAGTACTATTTTGTTTCTCCACAAACAGACCATTCCATTGTAAAAGATGTCCAACCTTTTGATTTCAAATTTTGGTACAATGATTCCAAAGGGTTGGTAAGTCCAATTTTGTCCACATTGTTAAAAGTAGATGGTTCATGGGAGCCAATTTTAAAAACTGGAAAAACTACATGGGTAGATATTTCAGGAGAATATGCCGCAGCCATGGAAATGAAAAGTGGTTTGGGCAAATATAGAATATGTCAGTTAAAATTAAATAATCGTATTAAATCCAATCCAACAGCCTCAATATTTGTAAGGCGTTTGTTGACTAAATAATTAAATCTAATGAGAAAAAGTATATTCTATGTCTTGCAACTGGTCATTATAATGAATATGTTCTCCTGTAACACGAATAAAGGGGATGTGGTTTTCGTTGAAGGTCCATCGGGAAATTTATCCCTTAAAGTTGAAAAGGAAGGCCCCGATTTGAGCTTATTAATATCCAAAAAAGAAGAAATTATGGTTAAAATAGAACTGGATACCATAATTAAGGATACAACTGTCTTTGGCAAAGACTACAACATAGGGAAGATAGAATTTTCATCAGAAAATAATGATTGGAAACCCGTTTATGGTGAAAGAAAAGAAATTAAAGATTCTTACAATCAAATAATAATTCCAATAATCAGCGAGCAGGGTACAGGAAAAGAGATTAAGGTAATTTGTAGGGTTTATGACGAAGGTATCGCCTTTAGATATCTTTTTAATGCCAAAAATTTTGAAAATATAAATTTAAGCAAAGAAACCACATCATTTAGTTTTGATAATGATTACAGCGCTTGGGTTACTAGTAATGTGCAAGGACTATATACCAAAACCAACATCAACAATATAAGCAATACAGTTGAAAGACCATTGGTCATAAAAAAGAGCGATTCAAGTTATTTAGCCATAGGTGAAGCTGGATTGGTTGAGTATGCAAGGGCAAAATTAAAGAAAGACCCACAAAGGACAAATACCTTGCTCATAGATTTGGAAGGGGAAGTAAATCTGAAAAAAGCGGGCTATGTTTCTCCTTGGCGTTATGTAATCGTTGGTAATAGCCCGGGGCAATTATTGGAAAACAATTACTTGCTTGAAAATTTGAACAAACCCAACAAACTGGAAGATATTTCATGGATTCGGCCAGGTAAGGTTATTCGGGAGGTAACACTAACCACAAAAGGTGGCCTAGCTTGCGTAGATTTTGCTGTAAAACACAATTTGCAATATGTAGAATTTGATGCAGGATGGTACGGACATGAATATGAAGACTCTGAAGATGCCACAACCATTACTGTAGATCCAAAACGATCTCCTGGACCATTGGATTTGCATAAAGTTATTGCTTATGGAAAAGAAAGAGGTATAGGCATTCTACTTTACATTAATCAAAGGGCCATGTCAAAGCAGTTGGATGAGGCACTTTCCCTTTATGAATCTTGGGGAATAGCGGGTGTAAAATATGGTTTTGTAAATGTAGGCTCTCAAGAATCGACTATTTGGTTACACGAAGCTGTCCGCAAAGCAGCAAAACATCATCTAATGGTGGATATTCACGATGAATACAGGCCTACTGGATTTTCGAGAACGTATCCTAATTTAATAACACAGGAGGGAATTAGGGGAGATGAGGAAAGTCCAAGTGTTTCTCAGAGTATCACTACACTTTTCACACGAATGCTCGCTGGAGCTGGGGACAACACTAATTGCTATCTGGCCTCAAGGGTATCCGAAAAAATGGGAGGAAAAACAGCCCAAATGGCCAAATCCATAATGTTATATAGTCCATGGCAATTTCTTTATTGGTATGATAGACCCCCAAATTCACCTCATAAGGTGGGTGGCGCCGGGGATAATGACATAATATTAAAAGAGGAAAACGGTTTCGAATTTTTTGATCATTTGCCAGTAGTCTGGGATGAAACCAAAGTGTTGGAAAGTCATATGGAAAACTATGCTACCGTGGTTAGAAAAAAAGGAGAAACATGGTTTTTGGGAAGTCTTGCAGCTAATCAGGAGCGTAGTTTGAATTTGAATTTTGATTTTTTGGATAATAACAGTAAATACGTGGCAACCATTTATTCACAAGGTACTAAGGAGTTGAATAGCAATACGGTTTCTATTGAAAAATTAGAGATAGACAAGAAATTTATATTTAATAAAAAATTAAAAAAAGACTCTGGCCTTGCCATGATAATCAGGAAAAAATAAACAGATTATATTGTTACTCGAAATTATACTTCTGCAAATTCTTTAAGATAGTTGCTAGTAGGAAATGGGGATATACTGTTCTGTTCCATCTTTCTAAAACGGATGTCAATTATCCAGTTGTGGAATTGGAGGTGAATTGTATATTGCCCATTCTAGCCAAAGTTTCGACAAAACCGTGGCATACGAAACGTAGACAAATTGAGGATAAAATCGGAATTCATTCAATATATGGAATACTAGGAGAACTGGAAGTCTATGTAGAAAAAGAGCTTTAAGACACCAACGCTTCGTCCGGAATATCTAATGCCAAGGTTAAGGCTTTCAGAGCACAATTCAGAGACGTTAGAATTACAGGATTCTTCCGATCAAGATTGACCCAATTATTTGCATGAATATCCAAATACCCAGAAATTGTACTTGTCCCAAGGTTTACGTATAGTTAAGATTACTAACTTCACCAACAAGTGAAATAACCGTTTATGATTCACTGTTCAAACGAAAGAGGGGCGATCACATTCGGATTGATAACTCATCGTATTTTATTGCTTAAACACTTCACACTTGACTTAATTATTGCATTATATAGAGCAATATTCAGTTAAGAGTACAAGGTTTTAATAGAGTGAAGTTCAACTGGATTGTAATATTGGATGTTCGGTCAATTGTTCCAATGAGCTGATTTTGTTATTTACAATATCATAACCGGTACTGTTTCTATCCAACCAAATAGCCTTCATTCCGGCATCTCGGGCACCGATATAATCTAATTTGTATGAATTACCAATATAGAGGCAATTTGACATACTTGTGTTTAATTCATTAGCTGCATATTGGAATATTCTTTTGTCCGGTTTTGAAAATCCTACCTTATCGGAAATAAAGATTTGTTTAAAGTATTTTAAAAGGTTATTGTTCTTTAATTTATAGATTTGATCGGCATAACTCCCGTTTGAAATAATCAATAATTCAAATTTTGATAATTGTTGTAAAGTTTTAATGGTGTCGTTAAAATTATGGCACGAATTCAAAAAATAATTGTCATACTTTTCATAAACTTCCTTAGCAGATCGCCTATTTAATTCGGATCCACAAATTTCCCAAAATTTTTGTATTCTTGCGACTCTTTGTTGTTCTAGTGATAGTTCGTCTTTAAAATATAATTCCAAAAAATGATTGGTAATATTGAGCCAAATACTACTAATATCAAATGTCGGTTGCACGTTTGGGAAGAAATCCTGATAAATAAGGTTGATTGCTTTTATATGGCCTTGTTCACTATCTACCAGAGTGTCATCTAAATCAAATATGATATACATTAAGAGGGTATTTACTATAAATTAGAAGCTATTTCTTTTGATTAGCCGAAAATCACATTTTATTTTTGCGAACGATTTATTTAGTATCATTTGAGCAGCAAGTTCACCCATCTGTTCAAAATCTGTAGAAAGTACTGTTAGTCCGTTCAGGATGATTTTGTTGAGTGGCGACTCGTTGTAGGAGACAATACCGATTTCATTGCCTATACCAAACCCTTTGGACCTTGCAGCCTCAACAAGTTCAATAAGTTCGTTGTCCAATTGACCGTTTAGAATTAGAAAAACTTCATTTTTATTGATCTTTTCTGGATCGACCTCACGGTGGAACTCGTACTTTATATCATAATCCGAACAAAATGCTTTTATGCCGTTGTGGAGATAGGGAGCATATAGACTTCCCGGCATTGAGATTATATTCAATTTCTGAAATTTCCTCAAGGAATCAAGCCCCTGTTCGAGACCGTCATAAATATCCTGTTCGTAATCTTGATAAATAGAGCCGAAATTTCCCTGTAGTTTAGACAAGTTGTGGTCAAGCAGTATCAATTTTCTATTGGGAACTTTTTTTAAGGCATTGAGTGCTCGTTGTTGAATATCTGGGATTAGAGGAAAATGAGAGGTGATTACGTAATAGTCATAGAGGTCTAAACTATCCTCAAGAAAATTTTCAAAAAAAGTAATATCCTGATTGTGTAGTCGTATGGTTATTTGGACGTTAGTACCTAATTTGTCAGAAAATGAGTTGAACATAGTCTGTTTATAGGTACCTAATCTATCCAATATCAATAATATTTTTATTTTATGATTATCATCAAAAGATATATAATAACCTTTTCCTTGAGTTGATTCCAGGAAATTTTTCTGTCTTAAAATTGAATATGCTTTTTTTACTGTTTCTTTAGAAATATTTAACTCTGAAGATAAATCATTTAAGGACGGAACATAATCACCTTTTTGTAAAATTCCAACCTCTATTAAGTATTGGATATTCTTTACCAATTGCTTATAAATAGGTTTTTTGGAATTTAAATCAATTTCTATTTTAGTTTTCATATAAATATAGGCAAATTAACATGGTGTTATTTTTAAATCAATTAAGGTTCATTTATTACCCTAAAACGATGTAACAACACCCCACTACACCACTGAATATGTTCGTGTCACATTAAATTTATTAGGGCAAAGTTCTTGTAAAATTTTTAAAATGGAAAGGAAAGAAGGTATTAAAAGTTTTTCAATTGAAATTTGGTTTAAAGTTTCATGCCGTATATAATTATCGCCTTTTTAATAAATCCTCAGGTCCTATATACAATGTTCCCCATTATTAGTATGCTGGGAATCCTAACAAAACGGTCAATATGGACTATGGAAGCCTAATTCTGCTGGGAACTAAAAAACGATAAATGTTGCTGTAAAAAAAGAGTTCATCTAAGTCGTATATATTTTTATCCCATTTTTGGGAAGGTTGATTAAAAATCAGGATAAATGGAAGAGAAACTATGATATATTGTATAATGAGTTGAGTAGTATCAATACCGTAACTTACCCTATTTCCCAAGCCCTATGAATACATAATTATTTCCTTAATAGTATGGGGGATGGCAACCTAAGCTTATATAATCTATTGTGAATACTGCAATTGTACCCAGATAAATAGTTGATATAACAAAAAAAAAGCAACAAAATATATTAAAAGTAAAATTATTTATATATGTTTGTATAAAACAACACCACACCACACCTAATTTAACAACTATGAAGAACACAAATCAATTTAATGTTAAGAAATGCGTTTTAGGTTTGCTACGAAGGGCACTTCCTATTCTAATTTTTGCATTTCTCAGTGCAAATGCCACAGCTCAGAATACTGCGATTTCTGGTTCTGTGACCGATGAAGACGGGACTCCATTATCCGGGGCCAATATTGTGGAAAAGGGAACCACAAACGGGGTGACGGCCGATTTTGATGGTAATTTCTCAATCAACGTGATCAATAAACAAGCTTCCCTAATTGTTTCCTATATAGGGTTCGCTACTAAGGAAGTAATGGTTAATGGTCAAACCAATTTAAATCTAACCCTGTCGGAAAGTGCAGCAAGCTTGGATGAGGTTGTGCTAATTGGCTATGGTACAGCTAAAAAAAGCGATCTGACAGGGTCAATCGCTTCTGTGAAAGGCGATGTTATTAATTCTTTTTCAAATGCATCAGCTACTCAGGCTTTGCAGGGACGTGTATCTGGTGTACATATAATCCAAAATAGCGGGGACCCTGGAGCTGCCATGCAAATACGAATACGGGGCACCAATTCAATCAGAGGTGATAATAATCCGCTTTGGATTATAGATGGTTTCCCTGGTGACCAAACTTTATTGAATGTTTCTGACATAGAAAGCCTTGATGTATTAAAAGACGCTTCCGCAACTGCTATTTATGGTTCCAGAGGGGCCAATGGAGTAATTATTGTAACGACCAAACGAGGAAAAGAAGGAACTACTAAGGTCGATTATGAAGAAAGTTACACTATGCAGTCCGTTAGAAAAAAACTGGATTTATTAAACCCAACGGAATATATGCAATTGATGAATATCCAACAACTCAACGATTATGGGGCAGAATACTTTTCACAAGCTGAAATCAATACAGGGGCGGGAGTTGATTACCAGGATTTAATGTT
Source organism: Maribacter aquimaris (assembly GCF_014596745.1). Classification (GTDB taxonomy): domain Bacteria; phylum Bacteroidota; class Bacteroidia; order Flavobacteriales; family Flavobacteriaceae; genus Maribacter_A; species Maribacter_A aquimaris. Next base: position 119,664 of record NZ_JABTCF010000004.1, on the reverse strand, counting down.
TCGATCAGCTCCGCTCCAAAATCGTTCTATAACTGTAAGTGGAGGAACAGAAAAAACACAGTTTTCAATTGGCGGAAGCTATTTCGATCAAAAATCAATTGTGAAAAATATAGATGGATTTAAGAGGATTTCTTTAAGAGCCAATGTGAACCATAATATAAGCAAAAGAATAAATCTGTTATTTAATGCAATATTAACACGAATAGATAAGGACGACCTGAGTGAAGACCTTAATGGAGGACAAAAAGGTACTGCTCTTTTTAGTTCAATAATTGCAGCACCACCAACACTTTCTCCTTATAATGATAATGGTTATAGAAATCTAGGGACTGCATATCCGTTTACTTTTTCTATTAGTAATCCTTTACTGTTTGTTAATGAACGCACTGATAAATATCGATCAAATAATATAATTGCAAATTTGGCCGCCACTTTCAAACCAATAGATGACCTTTCAATTAAAATATCGGGGAATGTTATGAATAGCGATAGCCGTAAGGATTATTATATCTCAACTGTTGGCTACGATGGTCTAAATTCAAATCCAGGCGAGGCAACAATAAACACGGTCCAAAATTTAAGTTTAAATAGTGACAATATTGTTACCTATAATAAAATATTCAACTCTATCCATAATTTTACTGCTATGGGTGGGGTTACCTATCAGGAAAATACCATAACATCACTTGGGGCTTCAGGAAACGGGTTTCTTAGTAATGATTATGAAACATACGATATTGCAGCAGCAAACACAATCAATACGCCAACATCTTCTTATACAAAATGGAATTTATTATCCTATTTGGGGCGCTTAAATTATTCCTATAAGAGTAAATATTTGGCAACCGTCAGTTTCCGTGCTGATGGTTCTTCCCGGTATAGTGAAGGTAATAAATGGGGATATTTCCCTTCTGGGGCTTTAGCATGGCGTGTTTCCGAAGAGGGTTTTATGAAAAATATTGACTTAATTTCCAATTTGAAATTAAAACTGGGTTATGGAGAAACAGGTAGCACCGCTATCAGTCCCTATAGTACTCTTAGTATGTTGTCATCAGGAAAGTTAGTATTTGGTGATAACCGTTACACATATTTTGCCCCATCATCATCCTTTCCCGGAGATTTGAGGTGGGAAACAACTGCCCAGTCTGATATTGGATTGGATATAGGCTTATTTGAAAACAGGCTTAATTTTACAGCTGACTATTATGTTAAAAACACTCGTGACCTGTTAAATCCGGTGCGATTACCTAGTTCAACCGGTTATAGTAGTTCTTTAAGAAATGTTGGAAAGATACAAAATAAAGGATTAGAGTTGCTTTTAGACGCCAATATAGCTGACAGTGACTTTAAATGGGATGTTTCAGCCAATATTTCCTTTAACCGTAATAAAGTAGTAGAACTTTATGACGGGCAGGATATTACAGGAGGTAGTTTCGGGTTGTCAATCGTAAACGACTATGTAAATCTTCTTAGGGAAGGTGAACCATTGGGCGTGTTTTATGCCTATCAGGAAGATGGTTATGATGAACAGGGACTTATAAAATACAAAGATAATGATAATAGCGGGAATATAACTTCGGAAGATAAAGCTATTGTAGGGAATCCCAATCCTGATTTTATTTATGGCTTTAATTCTACAATGAAGTATAAAAATTTTGAGCTCAGTTGGTTTATTCAAGGATCACAAGGGAATGATATTTTTAATATCAGTACAATATCTCACGACTATGATTATGGGATTGGGTTCAATATGTTGAGTGAGGTGCTCTATGACCATTGGACAGAAGATACCCCCAATGCAAAATATCCTAAAATATCAGAAGCATCTACGAACGGACTTAAGATTTCAGACCGTTTTGTTAATGATGGTTCGTACACGCGGTTGAAAAATATTGAAATAGCCTTTAACATACCTGTTGACAATCTTAGTATTAAATGGTTAAAGCGTGGTCAGGTATATGTCAGTGGACAAAATCTACTAACAATCACTAAATATCCATGGTGGGACCCGGATGTTAACTCGGCAGGTGGTGGGTCTTCAATTACACAGGGGGTAGACCACTTTACCCATCCTATTACAAAGAGTATAACCGTTGGAATGAAGTTAGGCTTTTAAAAAATAAAAATAATAATACAATGAAAAATATCATATTTTTAATATCAACTTTGTTATTAGTAACAGCATGTAGCGATGTTTTGGAGGAAGAACCAAAGGCCGTTGCGACTGAGACTTTTTATAGAACTGCTGATGAAATAGAATCTACTGTATTTGCTGCATATGCTCCTGTTTGGAATGCTTTCAAAAATGTTTTTTGGTTAAGCCTTGGAACGGAGGTTGATTATGCCGTAGGAAGGGCTTCCTTAACGAATTTCACTGATTGGCAGGATCCGCTTAGCGGATCAAATCAGTCCAGAACAAGCGCTGGTTGGGTAAATTTGTATCAGTCAATTCGTAATGCCAATTTGGTTATTGAGAATGCACCAAATTCATTGGAGGCTACAGATGATGAAATAACCCAATTTGTTGCTGAAGCCAAATTTATAAGAGCTTTAGATTATTTCTATTTGGTTCGGCTTTGGGGAGCAATTCCCTTAAGGACTTTTGAAAATATGTTGGATGAGAATGTTGCCAGGAGTTCTGAGGAGGATGTTTATGCATTTATTATAAGTGATCTGGAATATGCTGAGTCTAATTTACCTCTTAATCAGGATATTGGAGGAAGAGCAAACCAGGATGCGGCAAAGGCCGTGCTGGCCCATGTTTACCTACAATTAGAACGTTGGTCTGATGCCCGAGATAAGGCACTTGACCTAATCAACTCGGGTAAATATTCTTTGCTTGAAATAAACACATCAGATGATTATTATAATATTTATGGACCGGATGTCATCACTACACCAGAAGAGATTTTTTATTTCAAGTATAGTGTAGAATCTGGAAATTCTATGGCTGCTTATCGACATTCCTCACCTAGTCCATATTGGAATGCGACAAATGGAGTATATGCTTTGTATGCTGATAGTGTGAATACGAAGGTGATCAGTGAATGGGATTACAACGATTTACGGAAAAATTTTAATTTATATAATGCAGATATAGGTTTTGGGTTGACAACCATGTTATTCAAAAAATTTATCACCCCGGGTGTTGTAAACAACAATGGAAGTTATGATTATCCCGCTTATAAATTCTCAGATATTTTATTATTCTACGCTGAAGCAGACTGTAGATTGAATAATGGTCCAACTGCCGATGGAATGGAAAAATTAAACATGATCCATAGACGGGCTTATGGGCAGGAAACTAAAGTTGCCTCTTCAGTTGACTTTGTTTTAAGTGATTACAATGCAGATACTTTTATCGACCTTGTTTTAAAAGAAGGTATGTATGAGCAAATGGATGAAGGCAAGCGCACTTTAGAATTGAAACGCACAGGCAAGTTAGCTCAGGCTATAGAAGAAAATATGGGATTAACAGTAAATCCTGCCCGTTACCTTTGGCCTATACCTAATAATGAATACGACTACAATGGAGCAATAGATGTTACAACTAATCAAAACCCGGGGTATTAATTTTTTGGTCAGATAGAAAGATAATTATCTTTCTATCTGACTGATTATTAGGGTTAAATGGTTTTTGCTTTAATAAATAAATACAACGAAATTGTAATAAATATAAAAATTATTTACAATGATGAAAAAACTAGCATCATTTGTCATAATCGGAATTATGTCAATTGGATTTACATATTCTCAGAACGCATACAGTTCATGGGAGTTGTATAAATATTCAGGGCCAGGATTACAGCAGACAGGATGGTTGAATACTAAAACATCTAAAGAGGTAAAAAAATCTTCTCTATGGTCCATAGGCTGTGAAACTCTCGACAGAAATTATGCAGATTTCAATAAATACAAGGAGTATGTAGGTGAGCTAGGTGTAAAAAGAGCAAGGTTACAGAGTGGGTGGGCAAAATGTGAGACAAAAAAGGGAGTTTATAATTTTGAATGGTTAGATGTGCCTGTTTATGGTTTAGTGGAGCAGGATATTGAGCCATGGATAAGTTTATCCTATGGAAATCCAATATATGGTTCTGAGATAACTTTGGGGTCAAAAATATTTACCGACCCTAAAACAATGGATGCATGGCTCAAATATGTGGAAGCTACGGTAAAGCGTTATAAAAATGTTGTCAAAGAATGGGAAGTCTGGAATGAGCCAAATGGCAGAAACGGTAGTAGTGAAGCTTATGCGGAACTTTTGATTAAAACTTCTGAAGTTATTAAAAAGGTACAGCCAGATGCGAAAATTCTAGGATTTTCTTTATCACGGATACCATTAAAATGGACCGAAGAAGTATTTGAAATATTAAAGCGGAATAACAAGTTAGAACTTGTAGATTACTTAACGTATCATCCATACAATAAAAACCCGGATGATAGTTATGAATCCGTTGAAAAATTGGAAACCCTTGTCCATTCTTATAATCCAAAAATTAAACTTTTCCAAGGGGAGAACGGATCTCCTTCACAACTTGAATATACCCATGCTCTTGCGTTTTATCCATGGACTGAGATCAGTCAGGCAAAATGGTTCATGCGACGTATGGCCGGTGATAGGGTTCGGAATATCCCTTGTTCGATCTTTACCATTGTTGATTTACATTATCCTAATATGCTTCAGTCTTTCGGGTTGTTACGTGCCAATCTTTTAAACGATATTATATATAAAAGGCCTTCTTACCATGGTGTTCAGCACATGGCATCTTTTTTTGATGATTCTGTCATAGCTGTCGGCGAATTGGAATATGATTCTAACAGTTATCGGAAATTAACAGTGGCTGGTTTTAAAAAGGAGAATACATCTGCCGTTTTGGCTTGGTATAGTGACCGAATTCCAGATGATGAACTAAAATGGGATATTATACATCTCGACATTAAGGATACGAGATTCAAAGATCCTGTTTATGTAGAAGTTATCTCGGGAAAGGTTTATGAAATTGCCAAATCAGATTGGGAAGTTAATGGCGAGGATACCAAATTTAAAAACCTTCCCATGTGGGATAGTCCTGTTATGATAGCTGAACGCCAAGAGGTTGATTTAAGAACATGCCTAGATTAAATTCAAACAAAAAGGGATAATTAAGGATGTGGCTTAATTATTCTAAAAATATAGCGGCTGTCTTACGGCAGCCTTGTAAAACGGAATTCATTTCCATTGAGTTGCGGTAAGAATTATCAATGCAAAAAGTATTTTACAGTCAATATTTCAAGGCTTTGACTGAATAAGTTTCTGTATTACCAAATGATTCTTTAACAGGTTCTGTATTGAGAGTAGTAAGGTGTAGATTATTTAAATGGAGGGTATGGCAAAGAGTTTCTTAGAATATTAAAAGCAGAGGGTATGGTCAAATTGAAAATGATAATATTGACAAATATATTAATGATGATAGACTAATGAAAATAGTATTATTTAAGGATTATAAATGGGAAGTTTTAGGATTGCTTTGGTTTGCTTTTCTTATCAATCAAGGAGATCGACAGGTTTTTAATGTAGTACTCCCTCTTATTAAAACGGACCTTAACTTAACGGATGTGGAAGTTGGCGCAATTGGTACGATTTTCAATTTAGTTTATGCAGTTTGTGTGCCGATTGCCGGGTATGCGGGAGACATTTTTAGTAGGAAGTGGATTATTACCTTAAGTGTTATTTTTTGGAGTTTTGCTACTATGTTTACCGGATTGAGCAGTACCATTTTAATGTTCATTGTTCTTCGTAGTATAGCCACAGGAGGAGGAGAAGCCTTTTTTGGGCCTGCCAATTATACCTTATTGGCTCAATATCACAAGAAAACTCGTTCCTTAGCAATGTCATTACATCAAACATCATATTATATTGGTATTATCTTATCTGGGTTTATCGCTGGATACATAGGAGATAACTATGGATGGCGAAATGCGTTTTATGTATTTGGAGCAATAGGGATTTTACACGGTATTGTTCTTGCTTTTCGACTTAAAGACAAAAAGGAAGATAATGACAGCAATAAAAAAAAGGAAAAAATAAAATTTTCTGAAGGTGTAAAGATTCTTTTTCAGACTCCAACGGCATTCATTCTTACGATTGGCTTTAGTGGTTTGATTTTTGTCTTAGTTGGCTATCTTACCTGGACACCAACCTATTTATATGAAAATTTTGGTATGAGCCTCTCTAGTGCGGGTTTTCACTCTATGTTTTACACACATTTATTCGCTTTCATTGGAATAATAATCGCAGGTAAATACTCTGATGTATATGCGAAAAAAAACCCTGCAAATCGTTTGCTAATACAAGGAATCGGTCTTCTAGTCGCATCACCATTTATTGTTTTAATGGCAATCTCCAATAACTTGCTTCTCGTTTACATAGGTTTTGCAGGTTTTGGTTTTGGCCGTGCCTTTTTTGACGCTAATACTTATGCTGTCCTTTATGATGTTATTCCAGAAAAGTATCACTCTTCTGCCTCCGGAATTATGTTGATGATCGGTTTTTCGGTAGGATCCTTATCGTCTATTGTTTTAGGTTATTTTAAACCAATTATAGGGCTATCACTAGGATTCTCATTTTTGGCGATTGTTTGGGTGCTTTGTGGAATCCTATTTCTGGTAGGGTACAAATTTTATTTTATGAAGGATTATAAAAAAATCCACCCCGACTAATTTGACGATTGGAGGTGATTTAGTTCATATAAATATAAGATACTATAAAACTGATTTTAACTATTTAAATATAAGATTTTGAGATTTAAGGATAAAATAGTTCTTGTTACGGGAGCCACAAGAAATACAGGTATTGGTATTGCTGCCCAGTTTATAAGAGAAGGTGCCACAGTTTGTGTCAATGGTAGCTCTAAGGAAAATTTGGAGGCAGGTGCAGCGCATTTAAATGCCATGGACTTAATAAATTTTCATTTATTTGAGGCTGACATTTCAGATATAGATCAAGTAGTAAGTATGTTTGAGCAAATTAAGCAAAAGTTTGGGAGACTCGATATACTAATAAACAATGCTGCCAATCAGGGACTGGGGATGAAATTCGATACTATGCCTTCCGAAGATTTCTTGAAGGTACTGAAGGTAAATTTATTAGGTACCTTTCAAGTTTCCCAACAGGCGGTTAAAATCATGCTACCTCAGAAATCCAAAGGAGTTATAGTTAATTTGGGTTCTAATGTCTCGACAAGGGCAATACATGATCGAACTGCCTATGTTACCAGTAAAGGTGGCATAGATGCTCTTACTCGATCAATGGCGATAGATTTAGCCCCAAGGGGGATTCGCGTTAATATGGTCGCTCCAGGATATATTTTAACTGATCGCTGGGAAGAACTTTCGCCTGAAGTTATAAAGCGAAGAAGGGAAAATATCCCCTTGGGTATTGAAGCAACGTCAGGGGATATTTCAGAGGCTGTTGCCTTCCTGGCTTCCGATGCAGCAAAAAATATTAGTGGAGAACGTTTAGTTGTTGATGGAGGATGTTCTGCGCAACATTTACCTATGGATATAGACCTATAAAGCAATAATAATGAATAATAATTCTATAAGTATAACTTGGCTTGGTCAAGGTGGTTTTTTATTTGAAGCAAATGGGACACGATTATTGGTAGATCCTTTCTTTAGTGATATTGTTGAGCAACGTGAAGGTCTGAAGCGCTTAATAGACCCTCCCCTTGAAATAAGTGAGTTGAATCCCAATTATGTTTTTATCACTCATGATCATTTGGACCATTTTGATCCTATTTCCCTCCCAATCATACATGAGAAATACTCTGAGGCACCCATTATTGGTCCAGAAAGTGTAATTAAAAAAGCTAAAGATCTGGATTTCTCCGAATCGGTTTTACATATGGTTTCCAAAAATATGACCTATCAGTGCGGGAAATTTGAAATGGTAATTACTCCGGCATATCACTCAGATCCTTATTCTGTTGGATGTCTTTTAAAGGTAAATGACAAACAAATTTATTTAAGTGCTGATACTACCTTTTCAGATATTCTTGTTAAGGAAATAAAAGGCCTTGCACTTGGAAAAATAGATATAATACTGGTTTGTATAAATGGTAAATTGGGTAATATGAATTGGTCTGAGGCTGTTACTTTGGTTGATCAACTGCAATCTGAAATAGCGATACCCATGCATTATGGGATGTTTGCCGAGAATACTGAAGACCCCAATCTTTTTATACATGCTTGTGAAAAGTTAGATATAACTTCCTTTGAATTAATTCCTGGGATAAAAAGAACCATATAAAACTTAGAAGGCATGAAAATTACGAGCTTAAAAACATTTATCTGTCATGCTTACCGGACAAATTGGGTGTTTATTAAATTGTATACAAATGTTGATGGACTTTACGGGGTTGGGGAGGCCACTCTAGAATACAAGGAACATACTGTAGCCCAGGCCTGTAATGAACTAAAAAGCTTACTGATAGGCAAGGATCCACATCGAATTGAGGAGTTTTGGCATCAGGCATACAGGGATGGGTACTGGAGGGGTGGAGCAGTTCTAATGAGTGCAATTTCGGCCATCGAAATGGCCTTATGGGATATTAAGGGGAAGGATTTAGGTGTTCCAGTTTACCAATTGCTAGGAGGGAAGGTGAGAGAAGCTATTCCATGTTATGCCAACGGTTGGTTCTCTCCAGCAAAAACACCGGATGAATTTGCAGAAAAAGCCCTGCAGGCAGTAGGTCAAGGATTTTCTGCACTTAAATGGGACCCTTTTGGATCTTCTTATTTGCAAATTGATAGAAAAGGACTTAATGAGGCAATGTCTTGTATCGGAGCCGTATACGATGCTGTTAAAGATAAGGCTGATATTATAATTGAGGCCCATGGCCGTTTTGATATCCCTACCGCAGTAAGAATTGGAAATGCATTGTCGGATTTTGATATTCTCTGGTATGAAGAACCAATCCCCCCCCAAAACCTTGAAGGTTTAGCACAAGTTAAAAACAGGATTAAGGTTCCAGTATCTGCTGGTGAAAGATTGTATAATAGATGGGAATATAGAAGTCTATTCGAACTAAGGGCTGCGGATTTTATTCAGCCCGACGTTAGCCATGCTGGAGGAATCATGGAACTTAAAAAGATAGCTGCAATGGCAGAGGCCTATCATATTCCGTTCTGTCCCCACAATCCCAGTGGTCCTGTAGCCAACGCGGCGACATTGCAACTTGCTGGATGTGTATCAAATTTTTTTTTATTGGAAACTATGAGTAGTGATGTTTCTTGGCGTTCCGAAATATGTGATGAAGATATTACTTTCAAAAATGGTCAAATGATTATTCCAGATAATCCGGGTTTGGGTATTGATATTAATGAAAAAGAAATAGAAAAACATCCTTATGTTGCAAAAGAGCTTAGACATTTCAAAGGTAACTTAACGGATATAAGACCAGAAGACGCTGAATCATTTTTTAATAGATAGTTTGGTGGGAGTTATAATTTCAAGAAAAACGTATGAAATCGATAAATCAGGCAGGGAAAATAAAGGGAAAAATGTAGTGTTTAAAAATCTTCCGGTTTAGGACAGCGTAATGATGATTATGGAACGTTTTTAAGTCACGCTAAACGATAGGAATATAGATAATATATAACCAAATTAATAATTTAAATCATGACTAAAAAAAGAACAGTATTGTTGTTTGCTTTGTGTATATCAGCTTCATTTTTAAATGCACAAAAAGTTGACAGTGACTTGCCAACCGACAAAAACTGGAAGTTGGTTTGGAATGATGAGTTTAATGGCAAAGTACTGGATACTACCAAATGGGGATTTAGAGAACATATTATGCAAACCCGGCATACAACATGGACAGATGATGCATATGAATTTGACGGAAAAGGTAATCTATTATTAAAAGTTTATGAAAAAGATGGTGAATACTTTACCTCTCAACTTCAGACAGGAAGTAATTTTATGGATCGTCCGGGAAATCAGTACGCAGGATCAAAATTAACCTGGCCCATCGCCAACCTTCAAACTGCAAAGTATCTGCATAAATACGGCTATTATGAAATACGGTGCAAAATGCCAGCCCAGGAAGGTTGGTGGGTGGCTTTCTGGCTTCAGTCTCCAACTATTGGTTCAACTCTGGATCCCCTCGATTCCGGTGTTGAAATCGATATCATGGAAAATTTCACACGAAATGGAACCGTAAGCCATGCCATTCATTGGGACGGATATGGGAAAGATCATAAACATGCCGGTTCTGGCAAAATGAATTTGAACCTCAACGATGGAGAATTTCACACCTATGGTCTAGACTGGAGTCCTACAGGTTATATCTTTTATGTGGATGGAAAAGAAACTTGGCGAGTTGCCGGGCCCGTTTCTCACCGCGAGCAGTTTATTCTGGTTTCGGCTGAATGTAACGGATATAGAAATGGAGCCGCTTCTCCGATTTTGAAGGAAGTTAAATTGCCTGATTATTTTGCAGTAGATTATGTTCGTGTATTCGATGAAATTAAATAAGTTTTTAGTTATGAAAAATTCAATGTGGATATTTTTGTTTTTAGTTTTTGCGTGTACCCAAAAAGAAGTTTTACCACCCGCAGCCATTCTTCCTTTGCCAAGTCAAGTGCAATTAGATTGGCAGGGAAAAGAGATGTACGCATTTATTCATTTTACAGTAAATACATTTACAGACAAAGAGTGGGGATATGGTGACGAAAATCCGGATATTTTCAATCCGGTTGATTTTGATCCAAATCAGTGGGCAAAAGTGTTGAAGGAAGCCGGATTTAAAGGGGCCATCCTTACGGCAAAACATCATGATGGATTTTGTTTGTGGCCAAGTGAGTTTACCGATCACTCCGTAAAAAACAGCAATTGGCAAAATGGTAAAGGTGACGTTGTTGGCGAGTTAAAAAAGGCTTGCGACGAGAATGGTCTGGAGTTTGGCATTTACCTTTCACCATGGGACAGAAATCATGCAGAATATGGCAGGCCTGAGTATGTGGAATATTACCAAAATCAGTTAAATGAATTGTTAGATAATTACGGGCCAATATTTGAAATTTGGTTTGATGGTGCAAATGGAGGAGATGGTTATTATGGCGGTGCACGAGAAACACGAAAAATTGATGACCAGGTTTATTATAAATGGGATGAAGCCTTTAAAATAATAAAGGATCATAACTCCAATACCCTTGTTCGTGGCGATGCCAGAAATCCTTTGAGCGAGAGCCGGTGGTGCGGAAATGAGAAAGGATATATGGGAGAAACAAACTGGAATATGATTAATCCGGACACTTTACTGGCAATGGGAAGTAAACGTACTAACGGTTTAAATACCGGAGATATAAATGGAGATATTTGGATGCCTGCCGAGGTAGATGTTTCTATTCGTCCGGGGTGGTTTTACCATGAAACGGAAGATACTTTGGTAAAAACGCCTGACCAGTTATTTGACCTTTATCTTAGTTCTGTTGGACGGGGGGCACCCTTGTTGTTAAATGTAACGCCAAATAGATACGGTCTGATTCCGGAACAGGATATAGCTTCGTTACAAGGATGGAAGAAGAAAATAGACGAAACATTTGCGACAAATAGGGCGATTAACGCAAAAGTTGAGGTTGATTCGTATCGGGGAAGTTCCGAAAAGTTTGATGCATCAAAATTAATTGATGAAAATAAAGAGACATACTGGGCAACGGATGACGAGGTGAAAACAGGAACGATTTCGTTAAAATTGAAAGAGCCAACGCTATTGAATTATATTTTGATTCAGGAGTATCTGGAATTAGGGCAGCGGGTAAAGTCGTTTAATGTAGAAGTGCTTCAAAATGGTAAATGGGAGCAAGTTGCCCAGGGAACAACCATTGGATTTAAACGTATTCTTGAAATTGAGCAAGTAAGAACAGAACAGGTAAGGATTAATATTACCGATTCAAGGGCTTGCCCTGCTCTCTCAAATATTGAGATTTATTAAAAAACACAAATAACTGAAATATAATACTCATCATGAAAAATACATGTTTTTATATGCGAAGAAATTTACTTCTTATTTTGGTTTTATTTTCCATTAAAATAAACGCCCAACAATCATCAGCACCAACTTGTCCGATGGGCGGTGATTGGAAATTCTCACCGGAATTCAGCGACGAATTTAACGAGTTTGGCCTTGACAAAGAAAAATGGATGGATCTTGTTCCCGTTTGGTATGGACGCCAGCATACTCGTGCGCTTTTTTCCCCGAAAAATGTAAAAGTGCAAGATAGTACACTTCAGCTTACATGCGATATCCAAAAGCCTGAAGAGGTGACATACGAGAACAAGCTTCGTAGCTTAGACAAGTTTACAATAGCTATTATTAAAAGTAAAGAACGGGTAAAATATGGATATTTCGAGGCACGGTGTAAATCAATGAGTGCAAATGTAAGCAATGCTTTTTTTTTGTACGACCCACTTGATCCACCTTCTAAATATAAAGAAGGTAGTTTTTCTGAAGAGATTGATATATTTGAAATAGTAGGAAACCCGACTCCTGACTTGCGTAAGGATAGAGAGCGTGTATATAGTACAACAGTCCATCGTTTTGTTACGCCATATCTTGAAGGAGTTGTCAACTTGAATCGGCCCTCATTGCCTAATCAGGGGGCTAAAAAACGAATGCCCTTCGATTTTTCAACTGATTTCCATATTTATGGTTTCCTCTGGACCCCAGATGAAATGAAGTGGTTTGTTGATGGGGTGGAAGTTTTTTCGCGTAGTAATGATTATTTTAAAACTGCGCTTCATATAGTTTTTGACTGTGAAACATTGTGGGGTGTGCCTGATTCGAAAGACCTGCCCAATACCTTCCAGATTGATTATATACGTGTATGGAAATTGAGGGATAATCACTAATTCAGAATAAAAATAAATAAAATAAAGTTGTGATAATTTCCGCACTTGTTGAATGGATTTGGAGTATTGAGATATAGATTTTTACTATTGTCCAGTAACAAATAACCTAGCAGAACATTTTAATGAAACACCCGGTTTGTCTACTTTTAGTTTAACACAATAATAAAGAAAAACATGGGTAAAAAAACAAATTTTAGCATATAGCCTAAGTAATATTTACTGTAGTTCAAAAAAAATAAATAACTCATTCTGATTTTATGAAAACAAAATTATTGCTAATCACATTTATAGGGACTCTAATAATATCTTGTGTACAAACTGAGCAGGTAGTTCCAACAGAGGCTCAACTCAAATGGGCAGATGCCGAAGTCGGAGCCATGTTCCATTTTGATGTACAGGTGTTCGAGCCGGATTATGAATGGCGTAAGACCAGGGATTATCAACCGGACCCCTCGGTTTTTAATCCGCAAGAACTGGACACCGACCAATGGATTCGTTCCGCTAAATCTGCTGGGGCAACCTATGCCGTATTGGTCGCCAAGCATTGTAGTGGATTCAGCCTGTGGCCAACAGCTGCACATGAATACAGTGTAAAGAATTCCCCATGGAAAAACGGACAAGGCGACATTGTAAAGGATTTTATAGCCTCTTGTAAAAAGTATGGGGTAAAGCCTGGCTTGTACGCCAGTGCCTCTGCCAATGCTTATTTTCACGTTGACAATCCAGGATTGGTTTTGTCAGGCGATCCTGAAGAACAGGAAAAATATAATGAAGTAGTAAAAACCCAGCTCACGGAATTATGGAGCCAGTACGGGGATTTGTTCGAGATTTGGTTCGATGGAGGTGTTCTACCACCAGAAAAGGGGGGGATCGATATGCTTGATCTGATCGAAAAATATCAACCAAATGCAGTTGCATTTAATGGTCCCTACGGATATGTCAATAACATTCGTTGGGTTGGGAATGAAGATGGTGTGGCCGCTTATCCCACCTGGTCCAGGGCAGATTCAACCAAAACAGCGTCAGGGCTGATCTTAATCAAGGGATTGAATGGAAATCCTGACGGACAATTTTGGAGCCCTGGGGAAGCAGATTTCGCTTTACGTAAACATGCTTTTCAGGGAGGCTGGTTCTGGCATGAGGGAGAAGAGGGGACCATCCGAAGCGTGGATGATCTTATGGAAAGGTACGTTCAAACAGTAGGGCGCAACACAAATATGTTACTAGGTGTTGTAATCGATAATCGAGGTTTGGTCCCTGATGAAGATGTGGAAAGACTTAAGGAATTTGGTGAAACGCTAGGTCAGACGTTTTCAAAGTCTTTAGGGTCTATATCAGGAGAAGGAAACGAGTTGACAATTACCTTCAATAACCCACAGGAAGTAAATCATATTGTGATAGAGGAAGATATAGCTAAAGGAGAGCGGGTTAGGGAATACGAAATTTATGGAAAAACCAACAAAGGTTGGGAATTATTGAGCAATGGCCAGAGTATTGGTCATAAGAGGATCGAAGTACTGACCCCTCAAACACTTTTAGGCATAAGGCTCAAAGTGACCGCTTCCGAAGGTATTCCTATATTGAGTTTAAACTGTTTTTGATTTGCTCAACCCTTCTTAAGAAGAATACAAGATTAAAGCAATATATACACAAAGAACAATTTTATATGAAGACCATACGTCTTTGGAAGTATTTTATACTGGCCTTACTTTGCCCCTTTTTTGCTTTGGCGCAAAATCAAGGTATGTTATTTACTAATGACATTTGCCTTCCCAGTATGCTTTACATGCTTTCAGGTATGCAGAATGACATATTTGTTGAGCCGTTGATCAAACGCTGGAGACCTTATAATGATGTTGTCAGGTTTTCGGGTTCAACCGAATATTCGCGACGACTACAACGTGTTGCCAGTATTACCGATCCCGTAGCAGGATCAACGGTTACCTTGGAATTGGTGAACCAGGACGAATTCAAAACGGTGAAGACCCTTACTTCAACAATCGTAGTAGGCCAGGCTGGAGTTGGCAAGGATACGGTCATAGTATCAATTATCGGGGACAGTTTTACCAATGGAGCATTCTTTAAGGATGCCTTGCTTGAAAAGGGTTATGCCCCTAAAACCAAGATGATCGGTCTTCGTGAGGTTGTGGGTTGTCCGGGACAATTTGACGAGGGCCGTGGTGGTTGGACCTTGAAAGGTTACTTTAGTGTGACAAACCAACGGACACAGGCCTACAATGGGTTTTGGCAACCTGAGGGAAAATATAGGTACTGGGGAGCAACAGCTTTTTGGAACTTGGTCAAAGAATTTTCTTCCGACCCTGAGAGGAAATGGAGTTTTGAAGAGAAATACAATGCCAGTAGATACCATTCCAATGCAGAGCTTTTCGATGCTGCTACCGGCTATAAGTTAAACCCTGCCAAAAACGACCTTATTTATGACAATGCTTTGGAGAGCTATATGCTCTACAATGGCTCTAAATGGAAGAAAACGGCATACGAAGATTTTGTTTGGGATTTTGACTACGGTAAATACCTTTCCATGTGGGATTTGGAAAGTCCCGTAATTTTAGCCGAATTTTTGGGGCTGAACGATTTTAGAAATGCATTGGACCCTACCTCTATTGATTTTTCTGAATGGAACGTACTGATGGAGAAAGTAATAGCCTCATATCTGAAAGCCGTTCCAGCGGGGAGGTTCGCTTTAATGATCCCATCTACAAGCTGCGGAATATTGGATAATATGGCAGGTGCTTTTACTACAAAGCAAAATGCGTGCATGTGGGAGCTTCGAAAAAATATTATTGACAAGTTTGATCATAGAACAGATAAAAATATCCACATTGTGGATGGTGGGATAGCCATTGATAATTTATATGGCACATGGTTTCGAACAGATCCAACTTTTACATTGCCCTATTCCGGTTATAAAGGGGATGGGCGAATAGCGGTCCAATTTGGAAATCCACACCCGTTCCAAAACTATCCGACCATGGGGGTATCCTTAGCTGCGTTCATTCAAAATTATCGAAAACAATAATCGAAGAATGTTTCAAATAGTAGTTTGGAAATACGGGTTTGGATATTCCATTTATTGCAAAAAATGACAAGTAAAAAATATACAGGGTACACTCTGATCAAAATATCTCAATGAAAAAAATCAAAATACAATACGGCCTAATATTCTTAATAGTAATACTCAATGGATGCGGTACTTCAAAGGACGTTATCCGGGAAAATATAGAATGGAGCGATTTCTGGTGGGAGAACGAGCCTGATACTTCAAAACCTCGGGTACTGTTCATCGGCAATTCGATTACAAGGGGGTATTTTAAAAAGGTTTCGTCAAAATTATCCGAAAAGGCCAACTGCGACCGGTATGCCACTTCAAGGAGCATAGCGGACCCTGCACTGATAAAAGAAACCAAGATTGCCATGGGCAGGTACGACCATTCGGTCATACATTTCAACAATGGGCTACATGGCTGGCACCTTAATGGGAAGCAGTACGAAGAAGGCTTAAAGAAGTTTGTGAAATTTCTTAAAAAGCACAAATCCAAGGATTGTAAGATACTCTACTCACTGACCACCCCCGTACCCTCAAAGGAGCCGGATCAGAAATTAGACCCGGAAAAGAACGGTATTATACTGGAAAGGAATAGTATTGCCCGCAGAATAATGGCAGGGAACGGCATCCAAGTCATTGACCTTTATGGGCTGATGGAACCCGAATTGGAGAAGTACAGCGCCTCCAAAGGGGATGTGCACTACAAAGAAGAAGGCTATGAAAAATTGGCCGGATACATAAGTGGGATAATAGGAGCGTTGCTTAACGATTGAACAAAGTTTTATAAAGATAAAATATGAGGACTATTGCGAATTCTAAAAAGAAATAGATGAGTTTTAATGAGAAAATTTCAGTTGTCAAAATTTATGGGTTTCTTAAGGAGAGGGCCGGCTGCTTGGGAAGGGGAAACTCTATGGTGCAAAATGTCGTAAGTATTCGGAGGAATGGCCTAAATCATTTTGTATTTACCGTTATTGCGATATTCTTTCTGTCAAATAATGATTTTTGTCAGGCCCAGGTCCGCATCGCCTGTGTAGGCAACAGTATTACCTATGGTGCCCGTATAGAGAACAGGGAGGTGAACAGTTACCCGGCACAACTGGGGTCCATGCTGGGCGATGGTTACGATGTGCAAAATTTCGGGGTCAGCGGTACCACTTTGTTGCGTAAGGGCGATTTTCCCTATTGGAAGACGGATGCCTATCAAAAGGCGATGGATTTCCGGCCGGATTGGGTATTCATCAAGTTGGGCACCAACGATACCAAGCCTGTCAACAGGGTCTTTTTGGACGAATATGTGCAGGATTACAAGGATCTGGTCGCATCCTTTAAAAAGTTACCCAGCAACCCCCGGGTGGTCCTACTTTTGCCCGTTCCCGTCTTTTCCAACGACAGTACCGGTATAACGGCGCAGATAGTGCGTGAAAAATTGCTGCCAATGGTGAGGGAAGTTGCCTATGATACGGGCAGTGAAATAGTAAACCTTTACAATTTATTGATCGAATCTCCCGAACTGTTTCCGGACAAGGTCCATCCCTCTGCTGCGGGTGCAACTATCATGGCTAGAAGGGTCGGAGAGGTGGTCAGAATGAAATCAGTTGGACCGGTGGATTTCTCCAGCTATTTACCTGAGGATGCGAGTACTTTCAATTTTTATGGTTTTCAGGGGCATGATTTTACTTTTAAGGATCATAATGCCAAAATTGTCGAGCCCAAAAATGTAGCGGTCGGAAAACCCTGGGTTTGGCGTAGCCGTTACTGGGGACATGAGCCCCAGGTTGAAATAGCGCTATTGGAAAGGGGTTTTCATGTGGTTTATTGTGATGTGTTTGAGTCGTTTTTAAACAAAGAAGGCCTATTAATTTGGGATGGTTTTTATCAACTTCTTACAAAGGCCGGTCTGTCGAATAAATCGGTGATG
This sequence comes from Maribacter aquimaris, assembly GCF_014596745.1. Lineage (GTDB taxonomy): Bacteria > Bacteroidota > Bacteroidia > Flavobacteriales > Flavobacteriaceae > Maribacter_A > Maribacter_A aquimaris. The sequence goes on along the minus strand of NZ_JABTCF010000004.1, from coordinate 101,781 downwards.
GAGGGTATGAGCAGGGGAGGCGGTTATATTTACCGCTGGGCGGCCTTTCATCCTGGCCGGGTTTCTGCCGTTTACGCAGATGCGCCTTTACTTGATTTCAAGTTGTACTTCAAAGGCAGTAATTCAAGTTTTCCACAAAAATGGGAACTTTTCAAGAAAAACTTCGGGTTTAAATCTGATGAGGAAGCATTGGCTTTCAAAGGCAATCCAATGGATTTAACGGAAACTATAGCCAAGGCCGGTTTCCCCATGTTACATGTGGTAGGCGATGCCGATGAAGTGGTCCCTGTTTCGGAACATACTGCATTGTTTGAACAAAAAATCAAGGCAGCTGGCGGCTCCATTCAGGTTATACATAAGCCAGGGGTAAACCATCATCCCCACAGCCTGGCCAACCCACAGCCTATTGTAGATTTTATTTTACAGGCAACTAAATAATAACAAATAAAACGGGCATGAATTATAATCTGCAATATTTGACTTGCAAGTATGATTAAATTTAAACGGATAAATATATATACAGAATGGGAAATACAGATAGAAATAAGGTGTCGGGAAAATATTTCAATTATATAAATGTTACCTTATTCCTGATTTTTTTTACAATTAGTGGTTACTCAAAAGATAAAGTCCGCATCGCCTGTGTAGGCAACAGTATTACCTATGGTGCCCGTATAGAGAACAGGGAGGTGAACAGTTACCCGGCACAACTGGGGTCCATGCTGGGCGATGGTTACGATGTGCAAAATTTCGGGGTCAGCGGTACCACTTTGTTGCGTAAGGGCGATTTTCCCTATTGGAAGACGGATGCCTATCAAAAGGCGATGGATTTCCGGCCGGATTGGGTATTCATCAAGTTGGGCACCAACGATACCAAGCCTGTCAACAGGGTCTTTTTGGACGAATATGTGCAGGATTACAAGGATCTGGTCGCATCCTTTAAAAAGTTACCCAGCAACCCCCGGGTGGTCCTACTTTTGCCCGTTCCCGTCTTTTCCAACGACAGTACCGGTATAACGGCGCAGATAGTGCGTGAAAAATTGCTGCCAATGGTGAGGGAAGTTGCCTATGATACGGGCAGTGAAATAGTAAACCTTTACAATTTATTGATCGAATCTCCCGAACTGTTTCCGGACAAGGTCCATCCCTCTGCTGCGGGTGCAACTATCATGGCTAGAAGGGTCGGAGAGGTGGTCAGAATGAAATCAGTTGGACCGGTGGATTTCTCCAGCTATTTACCTGAGGATGCGGAAACTTTCAATTTCCATGGTTTTAAGGGACATGATTTTACTTTTAGGGACCGGAATTCCAAAATTGTCATGCCCAAAAATGTAGCGGTCGGTAGGCCTTGGGTATGGCGCGCCCGCTTTTGGGGACATGAGCCCCAGGTGGACATCGCCTTGCTGGAAAGGGGTTTCCATATAGTGTATTGCGATGTTGGTGAAATGTTCGGTAACGATAAGGCATTGGCCATTTGGGATGGTTTTTATCAACTTCTTACAAAGGCCGGTCTGTCGAATAAATCGGTTATGGAAGGTATGAGCAGGGGAGGGGTATATATCTACCGATGGGCGGCAAAATATCCGGAAAGGGTTTCTGGCGTTTATGCAGATGCACCAGTGTTGGACCTAAAGAGCTGGCCGGGAGGCAATGGAAGGTCCAAGGGCAGCCCCGAAACCTGGGATACCTTCAAGAAGGATTTTGACTTTACCACCGAAAAGGAGGCACTGGCCTTCAAGGGGAACCCCTTGGATTTTGCGGATAAGATAGCCAAAGCTGGTTTTCCAATGTTGCATGTGGTGGGCGATGCCGATGATGTAGTCCCGGTGTCGGAAAATACGGGCCCGTTCGAGCAGAAAATAAAAGAAGCAGGAGGATTGATCAATGTTATTCATAAACCAGGAATCGGGCATCACCCTCACAGTCTTCAAAATCCAAAACCCATTGTTGATTTTGTCTTGATGGTTACTGATTACCTGGCTATACAGGATATGATACCAACACCTTCAGCCCCTCAATTGAGGTGGCAAAAACAGGAGCGTTTGATGTTTGTCCACTTTGCCCCGAATACCTGGACTGGGTTGGGGCAAGATGATAATTCCCTCCCGTTGGACAGAATCAATCCCGAAAAACTCAATACCGACCAATGGTGCAAGACTGCTAAATCATTTGGAGCAAAAATGATTGTTTTTGTGGCGAAACATTCCGGAGGGTTTTGTTGGTGGCAGACCAATACTACCGATTATAGCGCGAGAAACATCCCCTGGAGGAACGGCAAAGGCGATTTACTTGCTGATATATCCAAGTCATGTGAAAAATACGGATTGGATCTTGGTGTTTATATATATCCCGGCGACAAAGCCTGGGGGGCAGGACTCGGCAGCGGCGGGAAGACTAAAGACCCTTCAAAACAGGAAGCTTATAATAAAGTCTTTCGTCAGCAATTAACCGAGGTGTTGTCGCAATACAAACCGATGAAGGAGGTGTGGTTCGACGGGAGTTGTGTCATTGATGTTTCAGATATTCTTGAAAAATATGCCAGCGATGCCGTCATTTTCGCGGGACCGCAGGCTACCATCCGTTGGGTTGGAAACGAAAGGGGCATTGCTCCATACCCCAATTGGTACACGTTAAAGAGATCGGAGCTAAACACAGGGAGGTCCCATGCCTTGTCTTCCGATCCAGATGGCGAGGTTTATGCGCCAGTTGAGGTCGATGTTCCTTTTTTAATGACTGATAAAGCGTACCGTTGGTTTTGGGCACCGAATACTGACAGCTTGTTGCTAAGTGTCCCTGCATTGATGGATATCCATCATAAATCGGTAGGTAGAGGAAGTGTTTTGCTTTTGAATTCTACCCCTGATACTACAGGGTTAATTCCTAAATCACATGTTGAAAGGTATAAAGCTTTTGGTAAAGAATTAGATAAAAGGTTTAATCATCCTATTGCTTCAACATATGGGAGCAGCTATGTGATCGAGCTCGATTTGGGTAAAACACAACCAATTAACTATGCTGTCATTAAGGAAGATATTGCGAAAGGGCAACGTGTCCGAAAGTATGAATTGGACGGTTATAGTGATGGCAAATGGGTAAAAATTAAGACTGGTTCCTCAATCGGGAATAAGAGGATTGAGGAGTTCTCAACAATTAAAGCTTCCAAAGTAAGACTAAGGATTATGGAAGCTGTTGCGACTCCGGTTATCAGTGTATTCAGTATATACCATAGCAAAAAGTCAGATCCTGATGTACATCAATCCGCTCAATCTGATGTCCCGGTTACAATTGGGGACTGGACCAGCAGCAGTTTCAGTTCGGAATGGCAGGATTATACGGTAGACCTAGCGCCATACCTGGTTGAATATGTCGGTCAGTTTGAATTGAAATTCAATGTTCTTGATCATGACCGGGCGTTCGAGAAAGCTGGAACGGGAGGGTATGGTCTTGAATTGAAAGACAGCTCTTTTGCGGTTAATGGGGAAGTAGTGCCGGACGCTGTTTCTAAAAAGAAAAATAACAGGTTTGTAATTAATCATTCACAACATTTAACCAAGAACGATAATGGTACGATTGACTTTAAAATCAAAATAAAGACAAGGCCCGGCCGCTCTATGGGGACTATCGAGCTAAAGAAAATTGAATTTAATTAATCAGTGTAAAAATGAAGAATGGAGTTACTTCATATTAAATCAATTACATTAACCCTACTACTACTGTTTTATTCTTTTGGATCAGTTTGTAACGGGGAAAATAGCTCGAAAACCATACCCCATGTACAGGTGCAAAACGGTTTTGTCAATGCAGCAGACTATGGGTTTTCCCCTGAAGCAAGTGGTCAGGAAAATGTACTTGCCTTGCAAAGGGCGGTGGACAATGGTGGGACGATTGTTGTAAGTACCCCTGGAACTTATGAAATATCAAGTACAGTTTACATTGGCAGTAATACTTCGCTAAAGTTTGGGAATAATGTTTTTTTAAAAAAGGTAAATGATGAAGGAGGTTTTACGCATGTGCTCCTAAACAAAGGGGCGTTAACAAAAACATATGATCAGAATGTTTTAATTGAAGGGCTGAACCTTGAAGTCAATGGAATAGTAAAAGCCTCAACTGAAGTTTTCGGATTACGCGGACAAATTGCTTTTTTCTATATCAAAGATTTACGGATCGAACGATTCCGGTGTTTGGATGTAACAGGGAGTCAGTTTGCCATCCATGTCTGTTCATTCGAAGATATTAGTATTAACGATGTTATTGTAAAAGGAGAGAAAGATGGGATTCACCTAGGTAAGGGCAAGCGTTTTATAATTAGTAACGGGGTATTCCAAACCTTAGATGATGCCGTAGCACTCAATGCCCATGACTATGCTTCCTCAAATCCTGAACTGGGGTGGATTGAGGACTGTATAGTTGAAAAATGCTACGATCTTGATGATGACAGAGACAAGGTGGGCTATTTTTGTCGTATCCTGGCTGGCGGGTGGATCGACTGGAAGCCGGGAATGAAAGTCCAGAATTCCGATGCTGTGGTTTCTAATGGAACGATCTACAGGGTAAAAGGTAGACCAGACAATACGATTTATCAATCGGTAACTCGACCGGTACATAAAAATGGCAGCCAAGTACTGGATGGCATTACATGGGTTATGGTTCAGGATGATCCGGTCCATTCTGCTGGGGTGAGAAATGTTTCTTTTCGCGATATCTTCCTAGAAAAGCCACGGACTAGCTTTTCTATTCATTTTGATAATGACCGGTATAGCCGTTCTTATTATCCTGGAGCAGAAATTCCTATACAAGAGCAGCTAACATTTGATAACATCCGGGTATTGCACGATCAACCAATACCCCTAATTTCAGTAAATACCCCTGTTGATGTTTTTACTATTAGCAATTCAAGCATCAGGGACAATAAAATCAGTTTTCACGGTAACAAATCCATGTCCGATTATTTAAAGACCCAGATCAATATTTATGGTTGCACATTCAATAATGATGGGCAGTTACAGCTTGTGACCAATAGCGTTGAAGGTAAAGAGATTTTTCTGAAAACATCTTCCAATATAGAAGTAAATGACAGTTTTTCGGCAACAGTTATTCCAGGCGGTGGGAAAATTGTTGTTGAATCGGATCTGACCGGCTTAAATAATAAATAGATTTTACAGCAACATCGTAACAAGAAAATATATGCACTGTTCGGGGATTGGAAAATAATTCAATTAAGCCAACTTTGAAGTGAGGAGGAATTGAATTGATAGATCGAATAATCAAATTTGATGGTGCCAGTTAATTGGTACGTTTGTGAACCAATTGGTGGTTGACGAAAGACACTGCTGATAAATTGTTTATTTAAAAAATCTAAATCTATATGAATCATTCTATGAAAAAACAAGCTTTCAATTTTTATGCAATTCTATTATTTACATTTTTCACCCAGCCTGGTCAAGCCTTTACGAACGACCTTCCGGATAAGGTAGTCGATACCATCCGGATTTTGACCATTGGCAATAGTTTTGCGAATAATGCATGTAAATATTTGAAACAAATTACAGAAACCGTAGAAGGTTGCAATATTATAATTGGCAAGGCAAATATTGGCGGATGCTATCTGGAAAAACATGCAGACCTTATAAGGCAAAGTGAACTGGATTTAACGCTCAAACCATATAGTGGTAAGTCGTTAAAAGATTGGTTGTTGACGGATGACTGGGATATTGTGACCATTCAACAGGTGAGCCATCTTAGTTTCAAGTCAGAAACCTATCAACCTTATGCCGATGAAATTCGGGATTACATAAATAAATATGCGCCCCAGGCCAAAATTTACATTCATGAAACCTGGGCCTATGCACCTGATTGTCCTCGTTTGGAAGGCTTTGGGATTACATCGGATCAAATGTACGATGGGCTTAAAAAAAATTATCAAGTCCTATCCGAACGTTATAGCTCACCCATTTTACAATCCGGTGATGCCTTTAATAGATCTTTGAAGAAAAAGGAAGGTATCGATCTTTGGAGCTCGAATGATCGGTCTCACGCCAACGAAAATGGTTGCTACCTGGCCGCTTGTGTTTGGTTTAAGGGATTGTTTGAAAAATCACCCAAAAAAATAAGGTATAGACCGGAGGAAATATCAAAAAAAACGGCTCGATTCTTAAGAAGGGTCGCTTCAAAATAGATTGTTCTTTCAAGTTGGAAGTTATTAATGCCGCCATAGGGTTTATGTAAAAGAAAACCAGGTTAAACGAATTATCCAAAAAAATGAAACGACGAAAATTTTTAGAAACAATACCACCGGTAGGATTGGGACTTTTTGTTGTTCCGAATTTAACGCTTTGTTCTTCTTCCAACCAAAGAGGAATAAAAGGTACAACTAGGGTTCCCTTGAGTGTAATAGGCAGTTCAGCTAAAATTTCAAGTGATAAAAGGATTGCATTTGGCTGGTCTCCGTACATACTTAATCCTGATGATGTAGTTCTACTGAATGCCAATCCGTTATCTCAAGATGCACATGTTTTTTTACGCATAACCGTAGCGTTGGAAATGTGGTATCAGGCTATATTACATGTATCTGTGCCAGATGAAGGGGAAACCCATTTAGGGATTCTTGATATTAGGTATTCATCGGTTCTGGTTCCTTATGAATTGAAGATTGATAGTAAACATATTCCTCTAATTAATAAGTACGGTATAAAAGTAAAGCTTCTTACATCCAAACCTTTTGCTTTTTTTGAGCAATCCTCAAAAGAAATAAGTAGTAGTGTATTCACCCCACATTTGCTATTATCCTCTAGTGACAAGGGTACAGTTTCTGATTTTCTAAACTGCTTTATGTCGATTAATTCAGTGCAGGCATTTGGTTGGCGGGAAGGTACCGTACTGGATGGCCTATGGCAGTTGTATTCCTTGAAGGGTGAAGAAAAGGCATTGGCAGCAATTAAGGAACATTTTGATTTGTTCTTTGATGGGAATAAGAATCTGCTGTATGAGAATTCCAGAAATAATCCAAGGGATAACAGAATTGATGGGATAGAGTCCACCATTCCCTATGCAACCCTGGCCCGGATGAGTCCAGACCACCCCATATTAAAAACTGTTATAGAGGCCTGGGATAGTTATGCCCAAGAGAATGGTATGGTCACGGGCGGTCCTACCATAACCGCTGAAGGATGCTATACAGTGGCCTACCCAATGGCTGTAATTGGTAAAGTTTGGAATGATTCTGCTTTAAAAAATAAAGCATTCGAACAACTACGGCATCGGTTTGTATTAATTGAAAATGGTAATTTAAATCTTAGGTATCATAATAATAAAGGATCATATAGCTATAAAAATTGGGCAAGAGGGGCTGCGTGGACATTGCTTGGATTTGCCAGGACGCTATCTGAACTAAAGGCAGAAATTCAAGATCAGGAAATCATCAATAAGTTTAAGGAAGGAGTAGATAATGTTATTTCTATGCAGAAGGCGAATGGATTATGGAATGGGTTTATGCATACGGATAATGCGCCCGATACATCTGGGTCAGCTGGTATTTCCGCAGCTATATTGATAGGTGTAAAAGAAGGTTTTTTACCCACGACTTACAGGCAACATGCGGAAAAATGTTGGACGGCATTACAAAACTATTTAACGCCTGATGGTTTATTAAAAGAAGTTTCACAGGACAATAGAGGTGGACTACAATTACAACAAGGGAATTATAGGGTGATTGCACAAATGGGAATGGGCTTGATGGCCCAATTATATGCAGAAAGGGAATAAAATCGGTGATGTTTCAATTTAAATGATCTTCTAGCCATAAATCGGATAATTTAGAAATTGAGAATTCCGAGTGAATAAATATATAAACTTTATTTACCTATTAAACCGCTATATAATTGGTGACTTAATACAAAAAGTTGTGGGGTTTTAATAATAAAATAAACTATGGATTGAAATAGTTATGTTTTAGAACAGAAGCAGAAGTCAAAACCTTTTACACTGACCCATGAGTCCATATTATGAACGATGATTACATTTAAAAATCAAACCCAAAACATATTTTGCTAATCAATTATAAAATAAAACTAATCATGAAAAAACCTGAACTTTACAGTAAAATGTTGCTAGTGGCAATCGTAGGCTTATTCCTCAGTTGCAACCAAGCAGAAAAAGACAACACGCCATGGAAACCCCTGTTCAATGGTGAAAATCTAAACGGTTGGAGCCAAAAAGGTGGTGAGGCTAATTATTCCGTTAAAGATGGTATGATAATAGGCAGTACCGTACACGACACTCCAAATTCTTTTTTAACGACAAACGACATGTATTCCGACTTTATCCTTGAGGTGGATTTTAAAGTGGATTCGAGCATGAATTCGGGCATACAGATTCGAAGTAATAGTTTCCCTTATTATAAGAATGGACGCGTTCATGGTTATCAAATTGAAATCGACCCTTCTGAAAGAGCTTGGAGTGCCGGAATTTATGACGAGTCTCGACGTGGCTGGTTGAATACCATGGATGGTAATCCGGAAGCCCAAAAAGCATTTAAACAGAACGAATGGAACCATTACCGAATTGAAGCTATCGGAGACACTATTAAAACATGGATAAACGATGTGCCTGCAGCACATTTGATCGACGATAAAACCGACAGCGGTTTTATTTGTTTACAAGTGCATAGTATTCAGGATGATAAACCAGCGGGAACGGAAATTATCTGGAAAAACGTGAATATACTAACGGATAGTCTATCACAATATTCCAAAAAGACCCCCATTAAACCAATCATCACGAAAAACCAGTTGACCATTGATGAAAAGAAAAATGGCTGGAAATTACTATGGGATGGCAAGACAACGAACGGTTGGCGTGGTGCCAAATTGGAAGGTTTCCCTGAAAAAGGATGGGTTATCGAAGATGGTGTGCTTAGTGTGTTATCATCCGGAGGTGGGGAATCCAGAGCGGGTGGCGATATTGTAACCAATGAATTGTTCAGTGATTTCGAATTCATGGTCGATTTTAAATTAACTCCCGGTGCCAATAGCGGAATTAAATACTATGTGGATACAGAGTTGAACAAGGGAGCCGGTTCTTCCATTGGTTTGGAATATCAAATATTGGATGATGATCTGCACCCGGATGCTAAATTGGGTAATCATGAAGGCAGCCGAACAGTTAGTTCCCTGTATGATTTGATAAAAGCCGATACAAACAAACCCGTTAACCCTATCGGTGAATGGAACACGGCACATATTATTTCAAAAGACAACCATGTAGAACACTGGTTGAACGGTATGAAGGTTTTGGAATATGAACGAAAAAGCGATGCTTACAAAAAACTGGTTTACGAAAGTAAATATGTAAAATGGCCAAATTTCGGTGAATTGGAAAAAGGACAAATATTATTACAAGATCACGGAAATCTGGTTTCTTTTAAGAACATAAAAGTCCGACCCCTTAAATAATCACAAAAAACATACGCAATGAGTTCAAACAGAAGAGATTTTATAAAAAAAACCGCCATGGGTGCAGTAGGTGCCACATTTGTATCCAATAGTGTCAATGCTATGTCGGCCAAAAGTTATAATAGAATAATCGGTGCCAATGATAAGATAAACGTTGCCATACAAGGTTTAGGAAGACGTTATGGCTCCTACATGAATCCCATTATTGACAAAAAAAACAATATAGAATTAAGCTATTTATGTGATGTCATGAAAAGTCAGCGTGAAAAAGCTGCGACATTCGTCACCCAAAACAGTCATCATAAGCCAAAATTGGAAAACGATATCAGAAAAATCCTTGATGACAAAAAAGTTGATGCCGTTTTTATGGCCACACCGGACCATTGGCATGCACCAGGGGCCTGTATGGCCATGCAGGCCGGAAAACATGTGTATCTGGAAAAACCTTGTAGTCACAATCTTAAAGAAGGTGAACTGTTGGTCGCTTATCAAAAGAAATATGATAAAGTAGTACAAATGGGGAACCAACAGCGTTCTTCATTACAGTCCCAAGAAATCATCAAGGAAATCCACAACGGTATTATTGGGGACGTTTACAACGCGATAGCTTTCTACACTAATAAAAGGGGCCGTGTACCAAATCAAGTACAAACAAACCCACCTGAGGGTCTGGATTGGGATTTGTTTCAAGGTCCCGCCCCCAGAAGACCATATACGGACAACACTTGGGACTATAACTGGCACTGGTACGGATGGGATTATGGTACTGCAGAAATGGGGAACAACGCTACTCATGAATTGGATATTGCCCGTTGGGCCTTAGATGTAAAATACCCTGAACACGTTGAAGTGAAATCCGGAAAATTCCATTATAAAGATGATGGTTGGGAAATGTATGACACTATGGAGGCTACCTTTCGTTTTGCCAACAATAGGACCATTCAATGGGACGGCCGAAGTAGGAACGGTTACGATAAATATGGCTTCGGTAGAGGTACGTTAATTTTTGGTTCAGAAGGTTCGGTTTTCATAGATAGGGATGGTTATAAATTATATAACCTAAAGGGGGAATTGATAAAAGAAAATGTAATTTCCGGACTTGAAAATGGAAATACCTTAGGCGGTGGTGGTGGTCTTACGGAAGCTCATACCCTTAACTTTTTTGACACTATAAGAGGAAGGGCCGAATTAACCTCTCCTATTGAGCAAGGCGCAATAAGCCAAATGTTGACACATTATGCCAATATAGCATCTAGAATAAATCAGTCTTTTGAGGTAGATGAGAATACAGGTTGTATTTTTAATCGGGAAGCCATGAAGTTATGGTCCAGAACTTACGAGCCAGGATGGGAAATAAAATTAGTTTAACCTGTCGTGCATTTTGAATAATGCTGATTTTTATGTTGAATATTTTTATATAGATGTTTTGGATTATGTTAGAGCTGATATTTTTGGAAGCTCACTGGTTTTAACCCTATCAAAAGATTTGGTGTTATTCCTCCTTATCCTTAAATGGTCGCATAGTAGTCTGAAAACTGGCACTAATCTTTTTCTGTATTTCTTGAAAAGATCCCAAATCAGAATAGCATGACTGAATAGGATTTTGTAGTATTCATTAAAATAACCGGTTTCATGTTCATCGAGCTAAGTTCCAACCTGGGAAGCACTAATAGATTCAATAATTAGGAACAAATGGATAAATCCCAAAAGTTGGGTGTGAATTAGAAAAAGAAGGCATAAACTATCCCGAGGTTCGTGTTCTGTTCTTTTTTGCATTGCCTCAAATGCATAGCATTCATGAATACCGTTAAAAAACAATAGCCATGCCGATGAATAAAAAAGAAGCAGGACCGAACAACCAAGGTGCGATGTACCTTGGTTAGGAGGGGCCAGCAATAGCCTTGGCTTGCCGACCAACACTTAAAACCCAGAAAATCTAAAGTGTAATGCCACCCGTCCAGGCCGCTTTGACTAAGGTGAAATGCTCTACTGTAGCCTTCCCCTTCTTTCGTGCAATCTAAAATCCGAAATCATTGCCTTTAAGTCTAGAAGGACAAAAGATGAGATAGGACACTTTTTCGGCGAGTCAGATTATAATTAAAAAGTTCAAATAAAGGATTGTTAAATTTACTCATATGAGATTCGACAAGAACAAAGTGATAATTGCAAGTGATGTTGAACGTGATGGAATAGGCATTGAAGTTTATGAAAATGGTGAAATGGTTGTTGAAATATTTCGAGGTGATCGTGATAAAATTAGAACTGTTAGAATCTTAAAAGAAACAGTTACACTTGATTTGATAGAAGAAAGCATTAAAACCCTGCCAATCATAAGATTAGCAGGGTTTTGGTCTCGGATGATATCCGATTCAGTGACCTGGCTGGGATTTGAACCTATGGCTCTTAGCCCAGTGAGAATCGATGCTCTGCTAATTTTCACATCCCGTGTTGACGATTTGTGAACTTTTATGATATGAAATGTCAAAGTAACTTTCGATTTGCAATTTAGGTGTTTTAAATTTGACTGTATTATTCAATAGTATGTAAAAGGAGTTAAAATACACTCTTATATAGAGGACTTAAATTATTTTTTGGGGCTAGTACCAAAAGAATTAAAAACAATAATTATAATGAAGTTGTAGAGAAATAGACTTTATTTATGGAACAAGCCTACAAATTGATCGGACGAATTTTCAAGAATTTCTATAGGTGCCATTTCTGACTAAAGGTTTACAAAGACTTTGCTGTAGGTGGGTTAAATATGACTTAAATAAGTAGTTGAATTTATCAGACTTAGATAGCATAATTTAAAAAGCCACTTTTTGAAATTTAATTAGTTTTGTCCCACCGAAATATCTTGCTATCTCAGGCATATACAAAGTTAATATTATCTATTTTCAAACCTCCTGGTTTAAAAGGGAAAGGTCATTTTTCAATTGTTTGTTGATACCAAAAAGTAAGAAGAATACAGCTTCTGCTTTAGCCCCAAGTTTTTCGGTCAGAATTTTAAATGCACGAGTAATATGGCCTTCTACTGTTTTTATGGAAATATTAAGATATTCGGAGATTTCTGTATGGGTAAGACCTTCTTTTTTGTTCAATAAGAAAATTTCTTTACATTTTGAGGGCAAATTTTCGATTTCGGTGTTCATCAACTTTATGAGTCCGTCAATTTCTTCCTGTTGTATTTCGGCAACTAAATCAATGGCTTCAATATATTTTTTCTCCAAATATATTACAGGTTTGTTTTTTCTGTATTGATTGATGAATTCATTATACACCGATTTGTATAAATAACTCTTGATAGGGAAATTGGGTTTTATATTCTTTCTATTGGTCCAAATGGCGACAAATACATTTTGTACGATATCTTCTGCCAGATTGGGGTCGTGGCATAATGATTGGGCATAACAACATAATCTTTGGTAGTAGGAATCCATTAAAATATCATAGGCTTTGGAATCACCAGATACTAATCTTTGGGTCAAAAATTGATTTCTATTATTCTTCATATATAAGTATGTTATTCTTAATATGCAGGGTTGATGTTTACAAATATCTAAAAAAATCATTAAAAATAAAGGGGTATTCAAATTTTAAACGTATTAGTTTTAAAAATGTACCTAAAAATAGAAAATATGATTATTAAGATCTTGAACATGTCACATGGCATCTTTTAATACAGTACAATTCACAGAGAATAGGAAAAACCATTAATAGTGGCAAGATGACAAACTTCAGGATATCAATTCTTTTGTTAGTGATATCCATCTTGGAATCAAAGAAATAAACATAAATTATTTAATACCAATTATGAATTTTAAATTAAGAAATGTGCTTTTGACCTTTTTGCTTTTTACGGGTTTGGCAAACGCCCAGGACAAACACCCTCCGTATCAATATCCGAAGGAGCAAAAGAAAATGGAAACCCTTGAAGAATGGCAAGACTTGAAATTTGGGCTTTTCCTGCATTGGGGGACCTATAGTCAGTGGGGTATTGTTGAATCTTGGTCCTTATGCCCAGAAGATAGAAGTTTTACATCAGTACGTCCAGAAGGACAAAATTATTACGACTACGTCAAGGAATATGAAAAACTTCAGACCACATTTAACCCAGTAAATTTTAGTCCGGAAAAATGGGCGGAAGCAGCTAAATATGCGGGGATGAAATATATGGTATTCACAACCAAACATCATGATGGTTTCAATATGTATGACACTCAAGAATCTGACTATAAAATCACTAGCCCTAAGACCCCTTTCAGTTCACACCCAAGAGCAGATGTAACAAAGGAAATATTTGATGCTTTTCGTTCTAAGGATTTTATGGCCGGTGCATATTATTCTATTTCTGATTGGCATCATAACGATTTTTGGTGGGATTATTTTCCGCCATTTGACCGCCATATCAACTATTCTCCAGAAAAATACCCAGAAAAATGGCAGGGATTTAATGACTTTATTTACAATCAACTGGATGAATTGACGAGTAACTATGGAAAATTGGGGATGTTATGGTTCGACCTGTGCGATGTATCAAAGGATAAAAAGGTAGATTGGGCCCGTTTTGAAAAAGTGATCAAGGCGAATCAGCCCCAAGCACTGATGGTGGCCCGCCATACCTACACTAAATACGAGAACTATAGAACTCCAGAACAACAGGTGCCGGATCAAGCGTTGGACTATCCATGGGAAACCTGTATGACTATGGGGAAATCATGGTCGTATAAACCAGGGGATGAGTACAAATCGGTTTATGAATTGGTTCAGTTATTGGTTAAAATCGTTTCGAGAGGGGGAAACTTTTTGTTGAATGTTGGACCCGGGCCCAATGGTGATTTTGATCCAACGGCATATGAACGGTTAAAGGGGATTGGTGACTGGATGCAAATAAATAGCGAAGCAATATATGGAACAAAGCCAATATCACCCTACCATGAGACCAAACTGGTATTTACTAAAAAAAAGGATGCCGTTTATGCGTTTTATCTCCCAAAAGAAAGTGAAACTAAAATGCCCGCAAAAATAGCTATTTCTTCCATGCAACCTAAAAAAGGAAGTCAAGTGTTTTTGCTTGGCTATAAAAAGCCATTAAATTGGAATGATAATGGAGAAGGTTTTATCGTTGAAATCCCTACAGAATTGCAGAGGAAACCTAGAAGTAAACATGCATGGGTCTTAAAATTCCAACCTTAATAGTTTGAAATATACTCCTAAATAGTGTGTTACTATATAATACAATAGGTACGAGTAAAAAAGGAAATAGGAGTATTCGGATTGTTTAGGCAGTTTGCCTTTAATTGCTGTGATGGATTTTCATGCATATTCTCGATTTACCGTAAAGTATTTATTCTTTTGGAATTATCATTTCTGAAAAGTTCATTTAAACCCGAAAGGACAATATTTTAAGGTATATAAAGTAATCCCAGAACAATTAGAAATTTGTTGAACGTTTTAATGAATATTTAATATGATTTTTTTATTTAAAATATTCTAGAGCAACAACCATAAGTATAATGGTAATGTGTTAGTTTTGAGTTAGTTTAGTTTAGTAAAGCATGGGAAACCGTGCTTTACTTTTAAATTAAGTTTTCAAATTCATCTTAAAAGACCACTGCCGTCTTTGTTGTAATTGTTCTTAAATTTAAGATACTGACTTTTTGTGACTATTTAACAATGGAAAATTGTGGGCACTGAAATTAAAATGGAGCTCTAATTTATTTGGTATAGATAAGATTATGTTTTTTTATTATTTAGTTGTAGCATGATTCAGATTTATACCCCTTTGGCTAGTTAGATCTTTGATTTAAATACCAAAATGGAATCACATTCGAAGTTTAGCCCCCCCCATGATTGGTAATAACTGATGCTTTATCGGTACCCCTCCAATGATGGTTTGTAATAGAGATTGGTTTTGTATAAAGAGTTAAATGTTTAAAACAAACTGGTTATCCGATTTTTATTAACCTATTGTCATGACTTAACCATAGTACATTGTTGTAATTTTTGATAATAGGGACTGAAAAACGTTATAGGTTTTAAAATCATTTTAAATTAATATCTAGATCCAAAATATTTTCTTTGATTCACTGTGATAAATAGGTTATTCTTAATGGGGTGGATTTATATTTGTAATTTTTCAAAAAAAAGAATAAAAAATAAAGGGGTTTGTAATTATTAAACGTATTAGTTGTATAGAAGTTGAACAAGGAATGACCGAAATAGAAAAAATAATCATTAAGTACTTGAACCGAGAGGCAGATAGTTCCGAGCTGGAAATTCTGGAAGAATGGATTAAAAAAGAGAAAGGGACAATTGTCTTCAATAATTTTGTTAAAATACATTATCTAAGTACACTTTCCATGGCAAAATACGATGTTGATAAAGCAAAAAAGGAAATAAGGAATAAGCTTAAGGTCGTTCGATGGAAAAATAAGACGAATCTATTTAAGCGAATGGCCGTTGCTGCTTCGCTAGTGCTGATACTTGGTGCTACCTTTTATCAGTTCTACTATATTGATAAGGTTGGTAAACCTGAATTTGAAAAACAATCCATTGTGATTGAGGCAGGTACAGATAAGGCTATTCTTACCCTGGAAAACGGGGATGAGGTGGCTTTGGAAAAAGGGAAAAAGTTTGAAACTGGAAAAGTCAAAAGCAATGGGGAGGAATTGGTATATGCCGATAAGGGGCAAAGTGATGCGATTGAAAAAGAGCAGTCTTATAATTACTTGACCATTCCAAGGGGAGGCCAGTTTTATGTCCAGCTATCTGATGGTACGGAAGTTTGGTTAAATTCTGAAACCAAATTAAAATATCCAGTGACCTTTGTAGAGGGTCTTACCCGCAATGTGGAACTACTCTACGGAGAGGCTTATTTTAAAGTTTCGCCAAGTACAGCTCACAAGGGATCAGCATTTCATGTGCTTACAAAATCTCAGGAAATAGATGTGTTGGGTACTGAATTTAATATCAAGGCCTATAATAGTGACCAGATAATGGCCACTACCTTGGTAGAAGGAAAAATTAGAATTAAAAAAGGAGAAGTAAATGAAATCCTAAAGCCCAGTCAACAAGCGAGAATTAATCAAGAAAGTGATAAAATAGTTGTACAGGAAATAGACGTGTCCCAGGAAATCTCATGGGTAAACGGTTTGTTTTCGTTCAATGAGAAACCTTTGGAGGAAATAATGACTGTCCTCTCTAGATGGTATGATACCGAGGTGATATTTGCCAATGCCAAACAAAAGCAATTTGTTTTTACGGGAATATTGGAAAGAACAGAGGCGGTAGATGACATTCTTAAGCTTATAGAAGCCACAAGCGAGGGTCAACTGCAATTTGAAATCAACGATAATACAATTATTATTAAATAAAAAAAGGAAAAGGCCAGCACCTTCCACAGCAATAGCCTTTTTCCAAGTAGATCAATTAAAACTATGTTTAACTAAACCAGTACAAATTTATGAAAATTAAATTAACCAAACGACCACCTTGCCCATTGGGCAAAGTTCTTTTACACCTTTTTATGAAATCCATTATTTTAATGTTCTGTTCGATTTCATTTGCACTAAGTCCCCTAAATGGTAAGGCCCAAGATGCTGAGATTATTATTGACACGGATATGTCCTTGACAATAAGGCAAGCATTTCGGCTGATCAATAAACAAACCGATTACAAGTTTATTTATAGGCATGACCTTATAAAAAAGGCCCCAAATATCGATTTAAAAAAGGGTGTCATTAAGGCTGGGGAGCTTTTGGAAAAATGCTTGTCACCCATAAGCTTTACGTATAACTTTACGGATGGAGGAACCATAGTCGTTAAAAAAAAGCAGGTAGATTCCACTATTAGCGAGTTGACGATAGTAGTAGATCAAAATATGCAATATCGGGTAAGTGGTACCGTGACGGATATGGGAGGTGTTCCTTTACCTGGGGCCAGTATTGTAGAAAAGGGCACAACCAATGGGGTTACGGCCGATTTTGATGGCAATTTTTATATTTCCACGGCTAACGGGAACGCCATTTTAGAGATTTCCTATGTTGGTTTTGCGAAAAAGGAGGTACCCGTTAAAGGGCAGACCAAAATTACAGTTAAATTAAAGGAAAGTGTATCGGACCTTGATGAGGTGGTGGTTATTGGTTATGGAACAGTAAAAAAGAGTGATTTAACAGGGAGTGTAGGAAGTGTGAAAATTGGGGAATTGGAAAAAACCCCGGTTGCGTCATTTGACGAAGCCTTAGCGGGTCGTATATCTGGAGTTTCTGTTGTTTCAGGAGATGGCCAGCCTGGAAGTCTTCCTGAAATAGTGATAAGAGGAGGAAACTCTCTTACACAAAACAATTCTCCTTTGTATGTTGTTGATGGTTTTGCGCTTGAAGATAATGACAACAATTCTATCAATACGTCAGACATAGAATCAATAGACATATTAAAAGATGCTTCTGCTACGGCAATTTATGGGGCACGTGGTGCCAATGGCGTAATAATGATTACTACTAAAAGTGGTAAAGAAGGTATGCCGACAATAAGCTTTGACAGGTATTTCGGATTGCAGAATGATTTGAAAAGGATAGAAACAATGGATCCTTATGACTTCGCTGTTTTACAGATGGAGATTGATCCAGTGAACTCACCTTATGTTTACTTGGAAAAACCAGGCAGAACATTGGAGGATTATAAAACGTACGAAAAGATTGATTGGTATGATAAGGTGTTGCGAACCGGTACTATGCAGAGTAATAATTTGTCAATTTCAGGAGGAAACGAAAAAACAAAGTATTATATGTCCGGTTCTTATTTAGAACAAGAGGGAATATTTATAAACACTGGGTTTGAACGATATCAGGGTAGAATTTCCCTTGATCAAGAACTTACTAGAAAATTGAAAGCAAAGGTCAATGTGAACTATAGTAAGAGCGAAAATTATGGAATCGTTGCTACTGACAATGGGGGGTCAACCAGTGCCAGTTTAATGTACAGTATCTGGAGTTATCGTCCGGTTACCACAGCGGATGATGTGAATCTAGAAGATCAATTGGTGGATCCAGAAGTTAATCCTGCAACAGATTACCGGGTAAATCCCGTTATCGAAGCTGAAAATGTATTACGTGAAAATATCTCTCGAAGTTTATTGGGTAATGCTTCATTGGAATGGGCTATTATAAAAGGATTGAAATTTCGGATTACAGGTGGAGCTAGTGATAATTTGCGCGAAATCAATGCATTTTATAATTCAGAGACACGATATGGTGGGCCCTATCATCCTCAGTCTCGCGGGCCAAACGGTTATCAAAAGTTTTATCGTAGTACGACCTTTTCAAATGAAAATCTCCTAACCTATAGAAATACCTTTAATAAGGTTCATTCATTGACTGTTATGGCAGGGTATTCACAACAGAAGAATAATAGTTCTATGTTTGGTGGTGAATCGGTTCAGATTACCGATGAAGAATTAGGTTTGAGCGGGCTGGATGTAGGTACGCCGACCTATATTTGGGCTTCTTCCTCCAATTGGGCATTACAATCTTATTTTGCTCGCTTAAATTATGATTATAAATCCAAGTACATTTTTACCGCTACGATTCGGGCGGATGGCTCATCTAAATTTTCACCAAAAAACAGATGGGGGTATTTTCCCTCGGCTGCATTGGCATATCGCCTGAGTCAAGAGAGTTTCATGAAACCTATCGAATTTGTTTCTAATGCTAAAGTCAGAATTGGATATGGGGTTACTGGTAATAATAGAGTTAGCGATTTCGCCTATTTATCGGGAATAGGAACAACAAACTATTCAGGGTATTCTTTTGGGGATGAAAATCCAGGTCGTGGTACCTATGTGTCTGGATTGGATAATGCCGCTCTTAAATGGGAATCCACTTCTCAATTGAATTTTGGACTTGATCTTGGTTTTTTTGAGAACAGGATTTCGTTCACAGGTGATTACTACTATAAGGAAACTAAGGATCTATTACTAAATGCCCAATTGCCTTATGCAACAGGTTTTTCAACGGCCTATAAAAACATAGGTTCTGTGTCAAACGAAGGAGTTGAATTAGCCTTAAACACGGTAAACATAGACAATGATAATTTTACGTGGAAGTCAGATTTTAATATTTCATTTAATCGTAGCAAAGTATTGGCATTGACCGATAATCAGTCCTCATTGACTTCTACTACACGTGCGGTTTATAACAGTAATCCAAGTTATATAGCCAAAATCGGTGGGCCGGTTGCCATGTTCTATGGGGTTTTGTATGAAGGAGTATATCAATATGAGGACTTCGACCAGTTAACTAACGGGAATTATGTTTTAAAGGAGGAAATTCCTGCCAACGGAAGTACACGAAGTAATATATTGCCAGGATATGCAAAGTACAAGGATATTGATGGGGATGGAAATATTAGTTTGAATGACTATACCGTTATGGGTAATCCAAATCCAGATTTTGTAGGTGGCTTTAACAATTCCTTCAACTATAAAAACCTTGACTTGAGTATCTTTTTCCAATTCTCTTACGGTAATGAGGTAATGAATGCCAATCGGTCGGTTTTTGAAGGTACCTTCTTAACAGGTAGAAACCAATATCAGAGTTATACGGATCGTTGGACCGAAGAAAATCAAACATCAAATATTCCTAGGGCAAAAGGAGAACCTCAACTCTTTTCAAGTAGAATAATTGAAGATGGATCTTTTCTTAGGTTGAAGACTGTTTCATTAGGGTATACAATCCCATCACAATTTTTGAAAGAATTGGGAATTCGAACTTTTAGGACTTACGTTTCTGCGCAAAATTTAATTACATGGACCGACTATTCTGGTGTTGATCCCGAGGTATCTACTCGGAATTCAGCCTTGACTCCTGGCTTTGATTACTCTCCTTATCCAAGACAAAGGACCCTAATCACTGGAATTAACATAAAATTTTAAGTTAAATCAAACTAAGTTTAATATTATGAAAAAATATATATACTCCATTTATATACTTCTTGTGGGGTTCATGACCTCATGTGTCAAACTAGATACAGAGCCAACGGACATGGCATCCTCACTTACCTATTTTAGCAATGACACAGAAATTGAATATGCACTTAATGCTGTATATGATAAAATTGGTTCCAATTATATATTTGGTGGAGGTGATTGTCTCTCAACTATATTTGACGCTACCGATCAGTTTTGGGGAAGTACAAGCCCTTCAATTGCAGTATATGATTATACAGCATCCGATGTTCGTGTAAGTATCATATGGAGGGATTTGTATACAGGTATTGAAAGGGCCAATATTTTGCTTAAAAATATTAATGATGCCGAAATGGATGAAGATCAAAAAATGGTAACTATTGGTGAAGCAAAATTCCTTAGGGCGTTTTATTACTTTATGTTGGTCCAAAATTATGGTGCCGTGCCGTTGAAAACAGAGCCTACGGAGTCGGCTAATGACGTGAGTTTTGCACGAACCAATGCCTCTGAAGTTTATGATTTCATCTATGCCGAAATGGTAGAAGCGGAATCTTTAGTGAACCCGATTACCGATTATTCCTATGCAGAGCGTGTTACAAAATCGGCAGTTCAGGGAATTTTGGCAAGGGTAAGTTTATATAGGGCCGGATTCCTGAATAGAAAAGATAAATCAGAAGATCAAATAAGGGAATACTATACCAATGCACTGTTTTGGGCAGAGAAAGTAATTAATTCAGGGTTGCATGACCTCAACCCCGATTATGCCCAAGTGTTTATCAATCTAATACAGGACAAGTATGATACAAAAGAAAGTATCTTCGAAATCGGTCATTTTACCGACGGTGCATCAGGAGTCTTTGGGTCATCAGAAATTGGGGATTTGGGGAATCATAATGGTATTCCCCAACAACTTACGCAATATGGATATTCTGGGGCACGATATAGATTACACCCTAAATTGTTCAAGACATTTGAGTACAATGAGGAATATCAGGATACGCGCAGGGATTGGTGCATAGCCGATTACCTGTTTGTCCGTAATTCCAATCCACCTGAAAAGGAATATTGGATCGATGAAGAAGGCGAGGCTTATGAAGACCCGAACAAATTAGTATATAGGCGAATCGGTAAATTTAGAAGGGAATATGAACTGGAAGAGGATAAAATCAAAAATTATAACTCAACCAACAACCCGGTATTACGTTTTTCAGATGTATTATTAATGGCCGCCGAAGCCGAAAATGAGTTGAATGGCCCAACGCCCAAAGCGCATCAATATCTTAATCGAGTACGGAACAGGGCTCAAATTTCTGAAATAGAAAATATTACATCGAAGGATGAGTTTCTAGAAATTATTCAAGATGAGCGGTATACCGAATTGTGTTTTGAAGGTTTTCGTAGAATGGATCTAATTCGATGGGGCATTTTGGTGGAGGAAATGAGTGAAATGGTTGATTTTAATAGGGCCAACGGATTGACTCATATTACTTTCAATCGGGCAGGGGTAAATATTTCGGAAAGGGATTATTACCTACCTATTCCAGTACGGGAAATTTCGCTTGATCCATTATTGACACAAAACCCAGGCTGGTAATTTTAATTTAAAGATTAAATAGAAATGAAAAATATATATTCGATTATAGTACTGGCAAGTGTTTTTTTTACCGCCTGCCAAGATGATAGTGTAGACATTCCTACTCTAAATGTTTCTGTGGATAAAACGGAGTATTTGGAAGGTGAGCTTGCCCAATTTCAATTGACGGGTAATGCGGACTTTGTTACTTTTTTTTCAGGGGAAGTGGGAAACCGATATGAATACTTCGAGCGTACTTCCGAAAAAGGGACCTCAATCTTGAGTTTCAAATCGGAGTTGGCAAATGGGACCCAAGAATCCTCCCTTCAATTATTGGTGTCCCAGGATTTCTCCATTGAGGGCATAAGGGATAGTGCTGCTGTGGCCCAGGGAATTACTACAGCCAATTGGTCAGATATTACCGATCGGGCAGCGTGGGCCAATAGTGGAGAAAGTAAAGCATCGGGAGACATTGATTTGACCGATTTTTCTGATAAACCCGTTTATTTGGCTTTTAAGTATAGGGGTTATCCGGGATCTGTTCAAAACAAATGGACCATTTCATCATTAGCCGTACGAAATAATCTACCGGATAGTACCTCGTATATCATTGCGAATCATGGTACCTCAACGATTAATAATTATGGGATTTCCTCCACGACAAGTCCAGGATGGATTAGCCGAAATATTGTCAATTCCTATAATTGGGCCGTGAGTTCCACTAATTTTGTGATTACGGGCTCCACTGATGAAGGTACGGCATCTGACGCAGAGGCTTGGTGTATATCCGGACCCATTGATTTGACCCATGTTACCTCAGATGTAGGAATATTGGTTAAGAATATGGCGGCATCAATGCCCGATTACGAATATCAGTTCAATACGGCCGGAGAATATAAGGTAACGTTTGTCGGGACGGCGAGCAATGTTTATGGAGAGGAAGCTGTGGTCAAAGAAATAAACATAGTTGTCCAACCCTTGGATGAATAGTATTTTCATAAGAATCGGTACATATGTGTACCGATTCTTTTCTTTCTTATAATTTACCTAGACACACAATTTTTTGTCTGGGGGATTTTGATTTATAAACAATCGGAACTCCTAGATAAAACCTATAAAGCCCGTATTCTATGAGGCCTAAGACTATTATGGCATATCGCGATGCTATCATGAAAAATCTTACTTTATTTCTTGTCCTTTTTTCGACTACACTTTTTGCCCAAGATCAAACATCTTATAAAGAACGTAAAGGTCAGGTTATTGGTTCACTAAAAGATGTTACACTTGTTGAAAGGGGAAAACATGGTCTTCCCAAAGCCATTGCACGTCTCGAGTCCAATCCGCAGGACGAAGGGGCATTGACCTATATAACCAACAATCTTGACAATAGGCATCAAAGCATGTTTGATTTTCCAGGGATGGCGCTTGCCCTTTGCCGATACTGGGACAGCTTCAATGAAAAGCAGTTGAAAAAAATAAAAAATAATTTGGAGCGATTGGCCAAATCCGATAAAGAGAATGGTGAAGGATTCTTGGGACATGGGACCGAGAACCATGCCACGATGATGTGGACCAGTGCCTACCTTTTTGGGCAGTTGTTTCCGGATGCTCATTGGGCCAATGGCATGAGCAGTGAGGAACTGATGGCCGATATGAAGGAGCGTTTGCGAAAGACCTTTAAAAACGTTTATGATCACGGGTATACAGAATACTTGTCAACCACTTATGAAGTGGTAATGAACTTCCCGGTGGAAATCTTATTGGAGTATGCAGAGGATCCTGAAGTCAAGGCCATAGCCGAAGCCTTTATGCTCTACAAATGGTCTTTATTGTCCTTGAACAATTTCGATGGGACCATCATGGCCCCCTATGCACGTATGAATACACAGCAGGACCATCTTTCCGATGAGAGTTATATTTCGGCCACTTCCTATTACAATTGGTTGATGTGGGGCTGGGGTCCTGCAACAGTGAATGTAAAGATAAACCAGTTTGAAGATTTTCAGGAAGCGAGCTATACCATTTTTGCGGCACTGTCGGGAGTGGTGCCACCTAATGTTTTTTTTCGCATAGCCGGTAATGATTCTGGTCCATTTGAATTAAAATCCTCAGCCGCTACTTTTGGACACCATGGTTCAGGGATTCCACATCAGATGATGCGCAAGGTATTTCGCAACAAGACTTATGCCATCGGCACCGGAAATTTTCGCTGGGTGCCTGGAGGGGATTATGCCGATCACGATGCCAATGGGTTCAACATTGTGTATCAGAGCCCTGACCGCTTCAATTATATCAATTGCTTTCACCCCTATTGGTATAGCGACGGTGACGAAAAGGACCGAACCGCGGATACTTGGTACAAAGGGACCAACTCCCCCTTTCAACAGACCGCCCATTCCAAGAATACGGTAATCACCCTATTCAATATTCCGGAAAAGGATCCGTGGGTTAATACGCCTAGTGCGTCCAAATGGGCCTGGCGCGATGGTCATGCAGACAATCTGATAAAAAGGGGAATGTTTCGCTATCCAAAATCAATAGATGAAAAAGTGGAGGAAAACGGCTGGATCTTTCTTCGGGAAGGGGATACATTTATTGGCATAAGACCCCTTAAAAGTTATTATGAACAGACCGATTTAAAAGGTAAAGGGTTGGATGGTTTTAATATTGTCAAGAGTGATCATGCCCAAACTGGGTTTGTATTTGAGCTTGGTAGTAAAAAGGAATCGGGCAGCTTCGAGCATTTCAGAGGTATATTAAAAAGGAATCGACTTTCCATCAATTGGGAAACCAAGAGCGTTACCTATGTCGACTCTCAAAAGGAGAAACTACAAATTCAATATCAGGAAGGTCTGCCCATTGCCCCCGAAAATGAGATGCCCGAGCACTTGATGAGAAAAGGTATTAATGGGCTGGCCGAATCAATCCCTGTGGTAAAGATAAAAAACAAGAAGGACATAGGGTATCGGAAGTGGCCCATGATTGAAAGTCCCTCTATAAATATGGGAAACTGTACCCTTAAAATAATTGACGGGGACACTAATATCACGGTCAATTGGCAGGGTAACATCCCAGTTATCAATAAAAATTAAACGTATCTCTAAAAAAAAGTAAAATGAAAAATATTGTACTTATTCTGATTGCCTTTGGATTTACCTTTTTTGTAAGGGCAGAAGTAGCTCTTCCCAATATATTCAATGATAATATGATGTTTCAAAGGGATAAACCGGTAAAAATTTGGGGCAAGGCGGATGCTGCAGAAAAAATTGAGGTTGCTTTTAATGGGCAGCTACTTAAAACTCAGGCTAATCCAAGTGGGAAATGGGAGGTAACCTTAAAACCCATGACTTATGGCGGCCCATATTCGCTAATCGTTAAAGGTGAGAATACAATTGTTCTCCAAAATATATTGATTGGGGACGTATGGATATGCAGTGGGCAGTCTAACATGGAATTTCCTGTTAAATACGTTAAAGATGCTAAAAGCGAGATGGCAAAGGCAAATTATCCTGAAATACGATCATTTACGGTAAAGCGGAATATGGCCTATTATCCATTGGAAGGCTTGGAGGGCGATTGGACGGAATGCAATCCCGAGACCGTGGGGCAGTATTCAGCAGTGGGGTATTTCTTTGCGCGAAAGGTCCATGAAGAGACAGGAATCCCCATTGCGCTTATCAATACCTCATGGGGAGGTACTCAAATTGAAACTTGGACCGATACGAAAGCTTACAAAAAATTACCCGCAGAATATTGGGAACACTATCAAGATGGTGTTTTTGGTAAGGATTCAGTTAGGTTTATCGCCTCTCAGGAAAAAGCACAAAAATCATTTTACGAAGCGAAGCGAATTATGGAGGACAGCAAGGATGAGCGGTATTTTTTCCCACGCAAAACTTCCGAATTTAAAACGTGTAAAATGCCACTGCGATGGGACCGGTCTGAGCTAAAGAATATTGATGGGGTCGTGTGGTTTTATACCTCGATCGATCTGCCTGCTACGGCCGTTCCAAACATTGGCATCCTCAACTTAGGGCCCATAGACCAAAAGGACATGGTTTGGATCAATGGAAAAAGCGTAGGGGGTTCGGAGACCTACATGGAGGAACGCAGCTATAAAATTCCTAAAGGTATTCTGCAGGAAGGCAACAACACCATAGCAGTAAGGCTCGACGACAACGGCGGAAACGGAGGCTTTGTGGGCAAGGAAGAAGACCTATTCCTGCAACTTGATAATAAAAAGTATTCTTTGGCGGGCGATTGGACTTATAGAAAAGGGATTACGAGTGATATGTTCAACTATGAGCCCAATGCCCGGAATTTATATCCCGGACTCCTTTATAACGCCATGATAAATCCATTACTGCGATTTAAGATAAAAGGGATACTCTGGTACCAAGGAGAACACAATGTTGGCAGATCACGGCAGTATCGCACGCTGTTCTCCAATATGATTAAGGACTGGCGCAAAAAATGGAGAGAAGACCTTCCTTTCTATTGGGTTCAGCTCCCCAACTATATGAAAACCGATGAAAAGCCTAAAAGAAGTGCATGGGCTGAACTTAGAGAGGCTCAAACCGCAGCGTTGGCACTCCCGAAAACTGGGGAAGCCGTAATTATCGATGTGGGAGAAGCAGATGATATCCATCCAAAGAACAAACAGGATGTAGGTTTACGCTTGGCATTGATTGCCTTGAACAAAGATTATGGGAGGAAACATCTAGTTTACTCCGGACCAACTTTAAAATCTGTAAAATTCAGGGGTAGCAAAGTAATAGTCTCATTTGATCATACAAAGTCTGGCTTAAAGACAATTGATAGTTCATCACTAGTAAAAGGTTTTGCCATTGCTGGTGCAGATAAGAAGTTTGTCTGGGCAAAGGCTAAAATTGTAAAGGATAAGGTAATCGTTGAAAGTGACCAGATTGTAAAACCTTTATTTATTAGATATGCTTGGGGAAATAATCCTGAGACAAATTTGTATAACAATGAAAATTTACCAGCCTGCCCGTTTAGAACAGATAACTTAAGCCAATAAAACAGGATTTAATCATGAAGTTTAAATTTAGTTTATGGATGATTTTAATTCAGGTTTTGGTCGGTAATTCACAAGAAAAAGGGTTAGGTGAACCTTTGAATAATTTTTGTTCTTGCAACACTCGGAGAGATGACCATCTATTTAAAACGAGTAATTAGGTGAGGTGATACTGGCCGAATCTAAATAAATAAAATTAAATGAATACGGAACGATTTTTCGTGCTGCTAGTGACAATTCTACTGGGTGTGAATCTTTCAGGGAAGGACATCTATGTTTCTGTAGATGGAAACAATGCCGCACCAGGCACTAAGGACCAGCCATTAGCAAGTTTATATGGTGCCCGAGACCTTATAAGACAAATAAGGGAAACCAACAACCTGAAGGAAGAAATTCGAGTCATTATTTCTGGTGGAACATATTTCATGACCGAGCCTCTAGAGTTGACAGGGGTCGATTCGGGGCGCACCGATTCGCCCGTTATTTTTATGGCTGCTAAAGGCGAAGTACCGGTTTTTGTGGGAGGCATACAAATTAAGAATTGGGAGAAGGTAACGGATGGATTGTGGAAGGCCAAGGTGCCACAAGTAAGCCAGTATGGATTGTATTTTGAGCAGTTGTATGTGAACGGGAACCGTGCGGTTCGGGCAAAATCACCCAATAAAGGATTTTATTATGTGAAGGAAGTTGAAGAAACGGTAATAGATCAAGGGAGGGACCGTATTCCTGCCATGGCCGTGCAAAATTTAAAGCTTTTTCCACCGGCAGCTTCAGATTTTTCTACATTCTCCAAAAATGATTACCACGATGCCCTGGTCACTTTTTATCATAAATGGGACAATACGCGCAAACGGGTAACTTCCTTTAGTGCCGACAGTTCAGCCGTTTGTATCGTGGGCACAGGAATGAAGCCTTGGAATAAATTGGATAGTACCACACGGTTTACGATTGAAAACTATGAAGCTGCGTTGGATACCTACGGGGAATGGTTTCTACAGCGAAATGGAGATTTGTTTTATATGCCTAGGCCTGGGGAAAATATGGCTGATGTTAAAGTATACGCACCTTTAACCGAACAATTTTTGGTAATAAAAGGATCTGAGGAAAAAGTGGTACGGAATCTTCGGTTTGAAAACCTACGTTTTGAGGTGGCCGGGTATCGCACGCCGTTATGGGGAAACGAAGCCGCTCAAGCGGCCGCCCCTATAGAAGCGGCAATTATGTTGGATTATGCACAGGAAATCGATTTTAGCAATTGCAGGATCAGCCATACGGGAACCAATGCTTTTTGGTTTAGGAAGGCCTGTGCCAATAGTTCCGTTACTCACTGTTACCTAAACGATCTGGGGGCCGGGGGCATAAAAATAGGAGATCGTCAAATTCCTGACAATCCAGACGATTTAACCCGGAATATCACGATCGACAATAATATCATCCGATCCGGAGGGTATGTTTTTCCATGTGCCGTGGGCGTCACAATTTTTCATGCCAGCGATTCTAAAATCTCTCATAATGAGATCGCCAATTTTCGGTATTCAGGAATTTCCGTCGGATGGGTTTATGGTTATTCCGAAAGTCCTAGCAAACGAAATACCATTGAATACAATCATATTCATCATTTGGGATGGGGCGATTTGAGCGATATGGGAGGTGTCTATTGTCTGGGGAAATCCGAGGGAACATCGGTCAACAATAATGTTATACATCACGTGTATTCATATGATTATGGCGGTTGGGGTTTATACACCGATGAAGGGTCTACCGGGATCATGATGGAGAACAACCTGGTTTATGCGTGTAAAAGCTCGGCGTTCCATCAGCACTTCGGCAAAAATAACACCATCAAGAATAATATTTTCGCGGCTAATATAAGAGCCCAGTTACAGGCGACCCGTGTTGAGGAACACCTTTCATTTAGTTTTATCAACAATATTGTATGGTATAATAGCGGAACCTTGTTGAGTAGCCGGTGGGGCAAATTCAATATACACACCGATAAAAATTGCTATTGGGATACTAGAACCAAAGACATACGCTTTGGTAAACTAGCGTTTAAAGAATGGCAGGAAAGCGGGAAAGATCGCAACTCGATCATTGCCGATCCGGATTTTGTGGATCCACAACATTTTGATTTCAGAATACAAAATAAAGCATTGATGCGAAAGATTGGTTTTATGCCTTTCGATTATACAAAAGCTGGTGTCTATGGTTCCCATGAGTGGAAGGAATTGGCAAAATTTGACCCAGAATTGGCTAATAAATTTGATGGGATGGTGAAAATAATAGAACAGCGTGCCAATGTACAAAAATGAAAATTTACCAGCCAGCCTTTTTAGAACAGATAACTTAAACCAATAAATACAGTACTTAAATATGAAGATTAAATTTAGTTTATGGATACTTTTAATTCAGGTATTGATCGGTTATTCACAAACAAATGGGTTAGGTCAACCTTCTGACCTTTTTGGGCAATATCTTACCATGGAGCCTCCTGAGATTATAAAGGATTTGGGAGAAGAAAATGAAAATGGAGTGAAACTTAGAAAAGTGATTTTTCATTCGTACTTCTATAATGACAAAGGGAAGAAAAAAAATGCCGAGATTTTCGCGGCTATTGCCCGTCCAGCGAAAGAAGGTAAATACCCTGGTCTACTTGCTTTGCACGGTGGTGCTGGGTATGCAGAAATTAGTAGGGCCAAAAAATGGGCGGCTTTAGGTTATATTGTTGTCGTTTTGGACGAACCAGGGGTTGCCGATCCTGATAAAATACCATTGTCCCGTGGTCCATGGGAAAATTATAAATACGGTGAAAATCGATTTGTAGTTAGGCCAGACCTAAAATCCAGTACCCTGTTTTCTGCTGTTCTCGCTTCAGTTCAGGGGCTGTATTTATTGAATTCCCAATCAGATGTTATTAAAAATAAAATTGGGATAACGGGTGTTTCTTGGGGGGGGTATCTGACTACTTTTATTTCCGGATTGGCAAATTCAACCATAACAGCTTCTTTTTCGGTTTTTGGAAGTGGTTTTTACGATGAGGGATCTACTTTCTTAAAAAATCTTGATTCGATGAGTTCTGAAGATCGTTCATTATGGCTGCAGTACTTGGATGCAGGTAGGGTAACCAAGAATATTAAAACTCCATTTTTTATTGCGGCAGCAGCCAATGATAATTGGTTCTATCCCCCAGCGGTTTCCCAAACCCTTACCTCAATGAAAGGGAATACAAATCATTTATTTGCCCCTAACAATTCACACAAAATAGAACTTCCAGGGGGTACGCAGGGTAAAAAATCTGGAGAGCCCGGTTGGTTATCCATGGAGAGGGTATATTTTGATTATTATTTGAAAGGCATAGGGAAACCGCTTCCAAAGATTACAAAGATTAAGACTACAAAATTAAAAAATGGCAAGATTAAAGTCCGGTTCAAGGTAAATAGCATATTACCAGTTGAAAAGCCAACTGTTAGTGTTAGTCAAGATAGTAATGTTTGGCCTAAAAAGGTTTGGGATTCGGTCGATGCCGATAATCTGAACAATGGTTGGTTTGAAGTGATAATACCCAGAGAGGAGGCGAGAGGTGCATTTTTTTGCTTTGCCTCAATTTCAGATTCCAGACCTGTTACGGTATCCAGTAAAATTCTAAGAATTAATTGATTTATATATTATAAAAATCTTCAATATGAATAAAAAAACATTGACCATTTTCTTTTCTCTTTTGATTACACTTTCAGTATCGAGTCAGCGTAGTTATAATTTAAAACGATTTCCGGAAGGAAAAACACCACAGGAAATTGGCTTTCGTATTGCGGAAAAGTTTTTGAACACTTCCCATTCCCAGTATGGAAATACGAATCCACCTAAACCACCAACACAAATCACCTATCCAGATGTATGTACATGGCTAGGAGGGATGTGGTTTGCGGAAGCAACAAAAAATGATATTCTTTTTAATCGTTTTGAGAGTCGTTTTCATCCATTGCTTAATGAAGACATGAAGCTTCTTCCAAAACCTAACCATGTGGACAACAATGTTTTCGGGGCAGTACCTCTGGAATTGTATCTGAAAACAGGGCAGAAAAAATACCTGGATATGGGGTTAAAATATGCTGACAGCCAATGGGTTTCACCTGAGAATGCTAAGGACGAACAAAAAGAATGGGCAGATAAAGGATATTCTTGGCAAACCCGTATTTGGATTGATGATATGTTCATGATTACCGCTATACAGGCACAGGCCTATAGGGCCACCAAGAATCGTGAATACGTGGACCGAGCGGCAAAGGAAATGGTGTTGTACCTCGATGAGATACAGTTGGGTAACGGACTTTTTTATCATTCACCCGATGCACATTACAGTTGGGGCAGGGGAAATGGATGGATGGCAGTAGGTATGGCCGAAATTCTTCGAATACTACCAAAAGATAATTCCGATCGGACACGAATCATGGCGGGCTACCAAAAAATGATGTCGGCCTTACTCAAATATCAGGAGAATGATGGTATGTGGCGGCAGATTATAGATGATGAAGAAGCTTGGAAAGAGACTTCGGCAACAGCCATGTTTACGTATGCGATGATTACCGGTGTAAAAGAAGGCTGGCTTAACAAAAAAACCTACGGCTCCGCGGCACGAAAGGGCTGGTTGGCCTTAATAGAATACATTAATACTAATGACGAATTGACTGAGGTCTGTGCCGGGACCAACATTATGAACAGCCGAGACCATTATATGAACCGTCCGCGTATTGTGGGTGACCTGCACGGTCAAGCCCCTTTACTCTGGTGTGCTACAGCGCTATTAAGGTGAGTTTAATTGAAAATTATTTAAAAAGGATAGTATGAAAAAAAAGATTCTTCTTGTTGTTTTGCATTTAGTTATGGTTTCTTCTGGTTTCTCACAGAAAAAGACCATCACCTATAAATTGATTGAAAATCTGTCCTATGCCGACGTCTACGAGGGAGAAAAGGACGATTATATGAAAGAGCGTTGCAAACTGGATATCTATTATCCCGAAAACCAAAAAGATTATGCAACGGTAGTTTGGTTCCATGGTGGCGGTTTGACAGGAGGGGAGAAATCCATTCCCAATGATTTAAAAAATAAAGGCAATGCAGTAGTTGCTGTTAATTATCGGTTGCACCCCAAAGTGAAATGCCCAGTCTATATAGAGGATGCTGCAGCTTCCGTTGCCTGGGTTTTTAAAAATATTGAAAAATACGGTGGCAACCTCAATAAGATTTTTGTTTCAGGGCATTCGGCTGGAGGTTATTTGGCCAGTATGGTAGGCCTTGACAAGAGTTATTTGGCCAAGTTCGGTATCGACGCGAATTCAATTGCAGGACTGATTCCTTTTAGTGGGCATACCATTACCCATATGACCGTACGGAAGGAAAATGGTGTAGGCAACAAGCAACCCGTGGTCGATAAATATGCACCTTTGTTTCATGTGCGTGCCGATGCCCCGCCATTGGTTCTAATAACCGGCGGCCGAGAGATTGAGATGTTGGGCCGCTATGAAGAAAATGCCTATATGTACAGGATGATGAAAGTTATGGGACATAAAGAGACAAGCCTCTATGAGATGCCCGGTTTCGACCACGGAACGATGGCATGGCCGGCCAGTCATATCTTACAAAAACATATCTTGAAAATTTTAAAATCGAAATAAGACTGAAGAGGGTAAAGAGCAAGATAGTCCTTTAAAATCAAAGGGCGAGACATTCAATTTTATCCCAATCGTTAAAAAGTATAAAGTGTATGAAAATAATATTTGTTTATTTCTTATTAGTAGCTAATGGTTTATTAGCACAAGAAATTAGTTGTGATAATCAGTCGATTGTTGAAGCATATAAGCTTGCCATATCTACTGTAGATATAAACACGCGTAGTGGAATTCTTGCGGCAGGCGGGGGTTATGGAGGTGAATGGACACGCGATATTGCGATAAATTCATGGAATGGTGTAAGCCTTTTAAGGCCAGAAGTTGCGGAGAAATCATTGTGGAGCGTAACCCTCAAGGATAAAACGATTGGACACCAATATTGGGACAAAATGCTTTGGTCAATTGCAGTTTTAAACCATTATAAGGTAACCGGTGATCTTGAATTTTTAAGGAAGGCCTATAAATATTCCGCTAATACAATGAACCAATTAGAAGATATAGCTTTTGATTCAGATTATGGGTTATTTACCGGTCCCTCCGTATTTAATGATGGTATAGCCGGATACCCCGAACCTATTTTTGAACCATCGAACAAAGCTTCTAATATTCTGAAGTTTAAAAACTCTTCTAAAATAAAATGTTTAAGTACGAATAGTGTTTATTATGGCTCATACCAATCCTTAATTGAAATGGGCCAAATCTTGAACGTAAATAGTTCAGTGATTAAGGATTATAGTGAGAAATCGAAAAAATTGAAAACCAATATTCTAAAGTATTTTTATTCTGAAAAAGAACATGCGTTGTATTATTTAATTGATCAATTGGGTAAGGTTCACAAATACCAAGAGGGTTTAGGAATATCATTTGCAACAATATTTGGAATTCTAAATAAAAGTCAAGCATCAGATGTAATTCGAAATGCACACGTTTCTAAATATGGTATAACTTCAATTTATCCTGATTTCCCAAGATATTCAGCAGAAAAACCAGGTAGGCATAATAATATTATTTGGCCGATGGTAAATGGTTTTTTTGCAAAAGCATCAATAATCGCCGGAAGTAATACAAATTTTGATTTTGAGTTGAATGCCTTAACACATTTAGTATTGGATGAAGATAAAGGCAATTATAACTTCAGGGAAATATTTAATCCTTATACAGGAGCACCCGATGGCGGATGGCAATGTGACCATCAGTGGGACTCTGTAAGTATACAAAGTTGGTCAGCTACGGCCTATATTGATATGATATATTTTGGTTTGGCCGGAATAAGGCTGGAAAACAATGGGATTGTTTTCGCTCCTTATTTACCCGAGAATATTCATTATTTGCAGTTGAATGATGTTGTTTATCGTAATTCAACGCTTAATATAACTTTATTAGGTAATGGAAATAAAATCAAATCATTTATGTTGAATGGTCGACAGATTGATGATTATAAAATTGATTCAAATATTAAAGGTGAAAACACATTAATCATTGAATTGGAGTAGTCAATATTCACGACTTTTTTACCTGAATGAATTGGAAAGGGGTCGGAAGCATAAGTTTATTTAAAATGGAAAGTATATAAAATCAAACTAATCATGAAAAAACCTGAACTTTACAGTAAAATGTTGCTAGTGGCAATCGTAGGCTTGTTCCTCAGTTGCAACCAAGCAGAAAAAGACAACACACCATGGAAACCCCTGTTCAATGGTGAAAATCTAAACGGATGGAGCCAAAAAGGTGGTGAGGCCAATTATACCGTTAAAGACGGTATGATAATAGGCAGTACCGTACACGACACTCCAAATTCTTTTTTAACGACAAATGACATGTATTCCGACTTTATCCTTGAGGTGGATTTTAAAGTGGATTCGAGCATGAATTCGGGCATACAGATTCGAAGTAATAGTTTTCCTTATTATAAGAACGGACGCGTTCATGGTTATCAAATTGAAATCGACCCTTCCGAAAGAGCTTGGAGCGGCGGTATTTATGATGAGGCCAGACGTGGCTGGTTGAATACCATGGATGGTAATCCGGAAGCCCAAAAAGCATTTAAACAGAACGAATGGAACCATTATCGAATTGAGGCCATTGGGGATACCATTAAAACATGGGTGAACGATGTACCAGCTGCCCATTTGATCGACGATAAAACCGACAGCGGTTTTATTTGTTTACAAGTCCATAGCATCCATGATGATAAGGAGGCCGGAACGAAAATTATCTGGAAAAACGTGAATATACTAACGGATAGTCTATCACAATATTCCAAAAAGACCCCCATTAAACCAATCATCACGAAAAACCAGTTGACCATTGATGAAAAGAAAAATGGCTGGAAATTACTATGGGATGGCAAGACAACGAACGGTTGGCGTGGTGCCAAATTGGAAGGTTTCCCTGAAAAAGGATGGGTTATCGAAGATGGTGTGCTTAGTGTGTTAGCATCCGGAGGTGGAGAATCCAGAGCGGGTGGCGATATTGTAACCAATGAATTGTTCAGTGATTTCGAATTCATGGTCGATTTTAAATTAACTCCCGGTGCAAATAGCGGTATTAAGTACTATGTGGATACAGAGTTGAACAAAGGAGCCGGGTCTTCCATTGGTTTGGAATATCAAATATTGGATGATGATCTGCATCCGGATGCAAAATTAGGAAATCATGAAGGGAGCCGAACAGTTAGTTCCCTGTATGATTTGATAAAAGCCGATACAAACAAACCCGTTAACCCTATCGGTGAATGGAACACGGCACATATTATTTCAAAAGACAACCATGTGGAACACTGGTTGAACGGTATGAAGGTTTTGGAATATGAACGGAAAAGTGATGCTTACAAAAAACTGGTTTCCGAAAGTAAATATGTAAAATGGCCAAATTTCGGTGAATTGGAAAAAGGACAAATATTATTACAAGACCACGGAAATCTGGTTTCTTTTAAGAACATAAAAGTCCGACCCCTTAAATAATCACAAAAACCATACGCAATGAGTTCAAACAGAAGAGATTTTATAAAAAAAACCGCAATGGGTGTAGTTGGAGTCACATTTGTATCTAATAGCGCTAATGCCATGTCCGCTAAAAGTTACAATAGAATAATAGGGGCCAATGATAAGATAAATGTTGCCATACAGGGCTTGGGAAGACGTTATGGCTCCTACATGAATCCCATAATAGATAAAAAAAACAATATAGAATTAAGCTATTTATGTGATGTCATGAAAAGCCAACGCGATAAGGCTGCTACATACGTTTCACAAAACAGCCATCATAAGCCAAAATTGGAAAACGATATTAGAAAAATCCTTGATGACAAAAAAGTTGATGCCATTTTCATGGCCACACCGGACCATTGGCATGCACCAGGTGCATGTATGGCAATGCAAGCTGGAAAACATGTGTATCTGGAAAAACCTTGTAGTCACAATCTTAAAGAAGGTGAACTGTTGGTCGCTTATCAAAAGAAATATGATAAAGTAGTACAAATGGGGAACCAACAG
Source organism: Maribacter aquimaris (assembly GCF_014596745.1). Lineage (GTDB taxonomy): Bacteria > Bacteroidota > Bacteroidia > Flavobacteriales > Flavobacteriaceae > Maribacter_A > Maribacter_A aquimaris. The sequence goes on along the minus strand of NZ_JABTCF010000004.1, from coordinate 65,598 downwards.
CGTTCTTCATTACAGTCCCAAGAAATCATCAAGGAAATCCACAACGGTATTATTGGGGACGTTTACAACGCGATAGCTTTCTACACTAATAAAAGGGGCCGTGTACCAAATCAAGTACAAACAAACCCACCTGAGGGTCTGGATTGGGATTTGTTTCAAGGTCCCGCCCCCAGAAGACCATATACGGACAACACTTGGGACTATAACTGGCACTGGTACGGATGGGATTATGGTACTGCAGAAATGGGGAACAACGCTACTCATGAATTGGATATTGCCCGTTGGGCCTTAGATGTAAAATACCCTGAACACGTTGAAGTGAAATCCGGAAAATTCCATTATAAAGATGATGGTTGGGAAATGTATGACACTATGGAGGCTACCTTTCGTTTTGCCAACAATAGGACCATTCAATGGGACGGCCGAAGTAGGAACGGTTACGATAAATATGGCTTCGGTAGAGGTACGTTAATTTTTGGTTCAGAAGGTTCGGTTTTCATAGATAGGGATGGTTATAAATTATATAACCTAAAGGGGGAATTGATAAAAGAAAATGTAATTTCCGGACTTGAAAATGGAAATACCTTAGGCGGTGGTGGTGGTCTTACGGTAGCACACACCCTCAACTTTTTTGACAATATAAGAGGAAGGGCCGAACTAACCTCCCCAATTGAACAAGGTGCGATAAGCCAAATGCTGACACATTATGCAAATATTGCTTCCAGAATAGATCAGTCATTTGAAGTTGATGAGAATACAGGCCGTATTTTTAATAGGGAAGCCATGAAATTATGGTCAAGAACCTATGAACCTGGCTGGGAGATAAAACCTGTTTAGTCTTTTTTTTAAATGAACCGTAATTTTTTGCCTGAAACCCAAAGAATAAAACATGAAACGAAGAGAGTTTATAATCAAAGGCTCTATGACGACTGCTGCAATTTCAACATCGGCATTTGCCATGGGCAAGGCTTTTGATTTTAAAAATGCAAATGAAACTTTGAACATCGGTGTTATCGGTACTGGAGATAGAGGTACCGGTCTTACCCATAATATAAATACAATTGATGATTTTAATGTTATCGCATGCTGTGATGTTTTGCCATTTCGATTGGAAAATGGTTTGAAAACCGTGGAAGGTAAAGCAAAAGGATATAAAGACTATAGAAGTCTATTGGACAATAAAGACATTGATGCTATACTGGTCACAACTCCTTTTAATATGCACTCTAAAGTGGCCATGGATGCCCTTGATGCTGGGAAACATGTCTATTGCGAGAAAACCATGGCAAAAGGTTACGCCGCCATAGATAATTTAGTGGAAATGGCGAAACAATACAGTAGTCTCACCTTTCAAACCGGACATCAATACCATAGTTCTAGATTGTATACCCATGTAGTAAATCTCATCAAAGAAGGTAAAATAGGAAAAATTGCAGCTTTTGAATGCCAATGGAACCGTCATGGTAATTGGAGAAGATCTGTGCAAAGTCCGGAATTCGAAAAATTGATTAATTGGCGCATGTATCGTGAATTTTCGGGAGGTCTTGCTGCCGAACTTTGCTCGCACCAAATTGATTTTGTCAATTGGGTGCTCGGTGAAACCCCAACACAGGTTATGGGAACAGGAGGAGTAGACTATTGGAAAGACGGACGTGAAACTTACGACAATATCCACTTAATATATAATTATGCCAGTGGAGTGAAAGCTAAATTCACGTGTCTAACTTCCAACGCAAAAGATGGCTATCAAATAAAAGTTATGGGAGACAAAGGCACAATCGTTTTAAATTACGCAAAAGTTTGGTTTTATCCAGAAGGAGGGAAAAAAGAATTAGGTGTTGTTGATGGTGTTTCCGGAGCAACCACTAAGTGGAACAAAAATTTGGGGTTCCCAATAGAAATTGAACACAAAGAGCCAAGCCTACAGGCTCTAGTTGATTTTAGGGACAACGTAATTGCAAACAAAACACCCATTTCAGGAATCGCCACTGGTGCCAACACTGCTAAATGTATTCAAATGGGACTGGATGCTATGTATAATAATGAAATCATCAAAGCCCCTTCTTTTTTCAAGTATTCCTAATATAATGAAAAACACCCTTCTATTTAATGTTGCAAATAGTAAAGGGCAGGACAAGGCAGAAAAGCCAGATTTAAAAAACTCTTTTTTTCAGCCTAAAAACATTGTTGAAATAAATGAAGGTAATTACTTTATTGATTTTGGAAATGCTTTTTTTGGTACCGTACAAATTAGGGCCAAACAAAGCCAAAGAGATTCCCTCATAATCCATTTTTGGGAGGAATTAGCCTCCCCCAATAAGATAGGCCGGAATCCAGGGGCTACGATACGTTACCGAAAACCGAAACTTAAAAACTTAGATGCCACCCCCCCCCTGTTAATGTAGTCTTCGACCTATATAAAAGGAACACCACGGGGGCATCCATCTTGTTACCTGATAGTATCGGAGTTGTAATATTAATTGAATAAAAATTTAAATGAACTATTTTATGAAAAAACTAACAATCAATTTTTATGGTTTACTATTAATTCTACTTTTTACGCTTCCGGCGAAAGCGTTTACCAACAGTATACATAATAAGGCATCGGATACAATTCGCATTTTAACCATAGGTAATAGCTTTGCGGATAATGCCAGCAAATATTTGAAACAAATTTCCGAATCGGTGAAGGGGTGCGAAATTATTATTGGCAAAGCCAATATTGGAGGATGCAATTTGGAAAAACATGCAGAACTTATAGAGCAAAGTGAACTGGATTCCACAATTAAACCGTACAGTGGTAAGTCATTAAAAGAATGGCTGTTAACTGATGATTGGGATATAGTTACCATTCAACAGGTAAGTACTCTTAGCTTTAAAACCGAATCATTTCAGCCTTATGCTGATAAAATCAGGGATTATGTAAGTAAATATGCACCGCAGGCCAAAATTTATATTCATGAAACCTGGGCATACGCACCGGATTGTCCCCGTTTGGATGGGTTTGGGATTACATCGAATCAAATGTACGAAAGGTTGAAAAAGAATTATATAACCCTTTCCCTAAGATATAATTCAGTCATTTTGCATTCAGGTGATGCCTTTAATCGTTCTTTCAAGAAAAGGAAAGGTCTTGATCTTTGGAGTTTGAATGATCGGTATCATGCCAATATAAACGGCTGCTACCTTGCTGGAAGTGTTTGGTTTAAAGAGTTGTTTGGAAAATCACCAAAGAAAATAAGATATAAACCAGATGAAATGTCCAAAAAAACTGCTCGCTTTTTAAGAAGAATAGCAAAAAAAAGTTAGGTCCTCCACTGTGATATTTATTAAAACCATCACATTGTTTTTTAAAGAAAACCGATTAAACAAAACTATTCAAATATGAAGCGAAGAACATTTTTAGAAACACTACCTACAGTAGGTGTTGGGCTTGGCCTTTGGACCTCAACTGCATGCAATTTGTTTTCGAATGGCAACTATAAAGGAACCCAACATATTAACTTAAGAATTATTTCTTCAAATCCTATCAATATTCCTCAAGGAAAAAGAGTAGCCTTTGGATGGTCGGCAACTGGCATAAGGCCTAATGATTCAATCGTTTTAAAGCCAGAAAAAGATCTTCCCGAAGCAAACCTCTTTTTACGAATTTCAACAGCACAAGAAACTTGGGATAAAAAATTGGTACATGTTAAAATAGTTGGTAAGAATACTGCCTTGGGAATAATTGATATAAGGGGTTCTTCCGTACTGGTTCCCTACGAACTGGAAATTGATAAAAAACATGTAAGATCCATCAATGAACATGGTCTGGAGCTTTTATTGGAGGCCTCCGAACCATTCTGGATTTTTAATCAGCAATCAAGGGATATGGATAATGGCTCTTTTTGTCCACACCTTCTTGCTACTACAGAGGCGCATGGTTCCGTTCAGGATTTCTTGGACCGTTTCATGTCGGTCAACTCCATTCAGGCGTTTGGCTGGCGTGAAGGAACCGTCCTTGATGGTCTGTGGCAGCTATATTCGCAAAAGGGGGAGAAAAATGCATTGGAAGTCATCAAAAAGCATTTGAAATTGTTTTTCGATGAAAATAAAAACCTGATTTATGAAAATGCGCGGAGTATTCCCAAATTGAATCAGATGGACGGAATTGAATCAACTATTCCTTTTGCAACGTTAGCGCGGATAGATTCGAACCATCCGATTTTAAAGACGGTAGTCAAGGCTTGGGACACATATACCAAGGAAAACGGGATGGTTACCGATGGTATGACTCGGACTGCAGAGGGTTGTTATACAGTGGCCTACCCGATGGCAGTTGTTGGGAGGTTATGGAAACGAAAAGATTTAATGCACAAAGCAATGGACCAACTCCGTCATAGGTTGGTTTTGATTGACGGCGGTAATTTTTATTTGCGCTATAATGAGCGGGAAAAAACGTTTCGGAATTGGGCACGAGGTGCTGCTTGGTTCTTACTGGGCTTTGTTAGGACGATTTCTGAATTGAAGGAAGAGTTCATGGATGAAGAAATTATAGGGAAATTTAGGGAAGGGGTTGATATAACAATATCGATGCAACAAAAGGATGGTCTATGGAATTGCTTCATGGATCAAGATGTGGCTCCCGATACCTCAGGTTCTGCGGGCATTTCGGCAGCAATCGCTACAGGAGTGGAAAACGGTATTTTGAACCCATCATATAATAAAGCTGTCGAAAAATGCTGGAAAGGCTTGCAGAACTACATTACGCCAGATGGCTTCCTCAAGGGAGCGGCCCAGGATAACAGGGGCGGAATCGGATTACAGCAAAGTGACTATCGGGTAATTGCCCAAATGGGAATGGGCATGATGGCTCAATTATACGCCTTTAGACAATAACGGTGAATTAGAGGGGCCTATGTATTCAGATAGTTCCTTGTATAATAAAAAGAATATAAAAACAATTCAATAAATATGCGTCTAATAATAGTAATAATCGCCATATGTATCAATTTCAATATTTGTGCACAAAACAATACCGATGTAAGTCTGTTTTTTAAAAAGGATAGTACCAAACTTCTTAATGAAGTAAACTCCAATGAAGGTGATTTATTTAATGAGTTAGGGCATCATGGACCTGCCATTGAAAATGAGTGGTTGGGTTTTAGAATTTATTTCAATAAGTTGGCCGCTATTGATATTTACTCTAAAACGAATAAGGGATTAGAGTTGGGTAAAGCGAAATGGTACCCAAACGCGGAACAACAAAAAAATGGATGGGGAGCGGATTATTATAAAGCAGGAAATACGGTTGGACTTGGGGGTGTACGTTTATGGGATGGAGAAAAAGTAGTACCATTAAACCCCGTAAGTAAAAGGTCTGCACGAGTGGTAAAGGAAGGAACTACCTCTTATATGGAAATGTTTTCGGAAGGGGTGCCCTATAAAAACACCAAGGTAGATGTGTTGGTCAGGGTTACCGTTTTTTCGGGGGTTAGAAAAGCCAAGGTAGAGGCTTTTGCCCTTACATCGGAACCGGTGCAATTCGTAACCGGAATTAATCATCATCCAAATCAAAAAGTAAAAAAAGAATTTAATTATTTCATTACGTGGGGTTTACATCCCGAGGATGTGGCCTTGGAAAAAATAGAGATAGGAGCGGCAATAATGTTCAATCCTAATAATTTCATTAAAAAAATCGAGAAAGAAGATGAATACTTACTTATTTCCAAACCTACTAAACGAATTGAAAGCTGGATAACTTCAGCCAATGGAAAAGAAGGCGATGTCAATAATTTTGAAAGGTTTGTAAAGTATGTTGAGAAAGAATCAAAATTCAATTGAATCAAGCTTGAGTATATCACTTGGTTTCTATAAAAACTGTTGGAGGATTGGCAAAACCTTGCCATGCTATTTCTGCTTGCTCTGCATTTATAATGCCTTCATAAACAAGCATTCTGTACTTTAATTCGTAGTTTTTATGGCTATCAAGTTTCCATGATTGATTACGGATGGGACAAAATTCGAAAAGTAAATCACCTTTACCTCCATTAACATCAGAAGGCCAAAGACGCATGGGTTCCGGAAAATGTTTATTTTCTTTATGACTCATAAACAATATACCGCCTTTACCAGATTTTGTATGGGTTGTTCCCTCAATAATGACCCATTTTGCAGAGCTTCCATCTGCATTGGCTCGGTTTTTATTTTCTGAAGTTAGTATTGAAATATTGTTTTTTTGCCATAATTCTGTTGCTCTAAACGCTATTCCTCCACCATAATGATATGTATCAAAAAGAATACCCTCTTTAAGGGGGCTATTGATTTCGGAGGAATAATCAATTAACCAAGGTTTGTTGTCACCTAAATTCCAAGCTCTTATTTCAAGGTGTTCGTTAATCGCTACTCTGTTTTCTTTTTTGGCACCAAAATCTATATGTTCTTGTAGGGTGGTGAATTCGGAAAAAACACTACCTACTTTTTTAGAGATGAATTTTTTAAATAACACGGTCCCTTCTCCCTTTCCTAAATTCCAAAAATCTACATTACGATTATCGATTTTCGTTTTTGTCCATGGCCCCCATACTCCGTAGTGGTGTAAGTGATCGGATGGTTGTATTCTAGTCAAAACTTCTCCACCTGGTGTCCATAATGGGTGTATATATCCTGATTTTTTATATACTGAATCTATGCCCTTTGGAGGATAAACAAGATCATATTGATAGTTCAAAATGGGATGGTTTTTATAGGATAATTGTAATGATCCTTCACTACTTAACATATCAACTTTAGGAAAATTAAATTCTATTTTGCTATGGACTAATGAAAATTTTCTAGTGGTATTTTTCGGAGTAAAACCCTTTAAAACAAAATATAACTTACCTTCTTTTTTATCAAGTTGAGCAGCCAAGGGGGTTTTATCATCACTTCCATGTTCAATTACCTGTAGATTGTAGTTGCCTTTAAGAATTGACTCTTGTGAAATACGTACTGTTATAGGGCAATCCATACGGTCATATTTGCCCGTTTCAACTTGAAATTTGATAAGCTCTTGAGCGGATAAAAAAAAGTTTGACAGTATCAATAATGTTACATAAAAAAATTTCATTAAAAGTCTAATTTGTTGAGTATAGAATTATTGACGTCTTCTGGTTATTATGGACAGATTAAAGATAGAGAATTCAGGGTGAATAAATGTTTAATTTTAAGTACATTATTTATGTAATGATATGGACTTACTACATTTAATTTGATATTTAGAAAAGAACATGTTGGCTGATCTTATGGTCCACTTTTTTGTTGAAAGTCTAATGTTGTCTTAATGTACAAAGGTGGATAATGGGAGCGAGTTTATTAGCAAAACATCGAACAAATGAACCTATGAGAACAATGTCGAAATGAATTTATCAAGACCTTGAAAACCTGCCGATGATCCTTTTGTCGAAAGCTTCAACGGTTCGTTCAGGAGTGAATGTCTCAGTGTCATCTGGTTCTTTTCTCTAGTGGATGCATGGGAAGTTTGATTTTTGGATAGTGGATTATAATGCTTAAGGAAGCACACCTCGTTGGGGACATTTTTCAATACACCAAAAAGAATGAAATTGGACCGAATTCTCTAGTTATGACCGTTACTTAATTATGGGAGGAGCATAAATACTGGGGAATAATAGTCCTTTAAAGTTAATTTTCAATTCAAATAGGAATAGCATTAGTAATCCACTCAGCACATTGCCCTTCATTTCGTAAAAAGCTCCATTCCGGGTAAAGAGCTTCACTTCAAAGGTCTTGGACACAATCCCCCACTTTTGACTTTTCATTCCGTTAGCCCTTCCCGATACTCTGGGAAGAATCACTTCATTCCAAAGTAAAAAGTGTGAATCAAGTCCGCTTCAAAGAAAAAATTGTATTCCATTTTGTCCCACTTCCTATGATTGCATATTTCCCAAAGGGTTTAGACTGACTCCCGAACCTCCACCATCACCTTTTTTTGACGGCAAAATAACAACATTCAATCTTGGACAGCGGCATAAAGCCGCTGTGCTTTTTATACGCTTTACCCAGGTTGAATATTGAAAGGCCCTAAGCAACAAAAAAAGGTAACAGCGAAGGCACTATGGGAAGTAAATCTAAAATGAATCTTATGAAATCTTACAAAATCATCAAAAAGGAAGTGGAACAAAAGTTAAAAAAACAACAAAAGGAAAACGCTCTGGATATAATAAGTAAATCAATTTTCAAATAAATATTAATCTTTAAATCTTTTAGTATGAGTACTCTAAAAAATCATGTACAGTTAATTGGGAATGTTGGACAGGAACCAACAATTACAAACCTTGAAAGTGGTAAAAAGGTAGCGCGCCTTTCATTGGCCACAAATGAAAATTATAAAAATGCCAAGGGGGAAAAACAGACGGAAACAAACTGGCATACTGTTGTCGCATGGGGCAAGACCGCTGAGATCATAGAAAAGTTTGTTGCAAAAGGCAGGGAAATCGGAATCAGGGGAAAACTAAAAACTCGAAGCTATGAAACCGAAGATGGCAATCAAAGATATGTAACCGAGGTAGTGGCGGAAGAAATTCTGTTGATTGGAGCCAAAAGTGAGTAACAAAATTAAAGAGGGCGTTCCCGTGAGAAGTAGCGCCCTCTTTTTCATTATTAAAAATCCTATAAAAGACGTTTACAATGAGAACACAAGTTAGAGAAATAAAAGTTAGTTATCAAGATAATATCGGAACCAAGAAATCCCATACCATCAATTCTTCAAAAGCTGCGGCAGGTTTGATCTTTGATGATTGGGACAAAAATACGATCGAGCTCCAAGAGTGTTTTAAGGTGCTCTTGCTTAATAATAGCAACAAGGTAAAAGGAATCTATCAAATCTCCCAAGGCGGACTAACGGGAACTTTGGTGGATCTTAGAATTCTGTTCGCCGTAGTACTGAAATCCTTATCCGTAGGCATTATTTTATCCCACAATCACCCGAGCGGAAAAATGAAACCGAGTGAACAAGACATATCACTTACCAAGAAAATCAAAAAGGCAGCGGACTATTTTGACATTAAACTTTTGGACCATATAATCCTAGCACCAAACGGAAACTATTTTAGCTTTACCGATGATGGTATATTGTGATTACAAACTTTTTTTAAGACGATTTGGACCTTTGATTTTCAAGGGTCTTTTTTATGGTATTCAATAATTCGTAAAGAATTCGGGTATTTGTTATAGATACTTCTAAAGGCGCCTTTTCCTTGTCCTAAAAAAATGATTTCACTTTTCAGACATTCAAAAAGCAAGTACATTTTTTCAATGTAATGGTATTTCGTTTTTGTTCGCTTTTGGCGAACGAAAAGGAATAGCAAGAGGGTAACCCGCTGGCGCGAGGTTTCGGTATTTATTTTCTGTGTAAATCATTAAATATCAATTGGTTAAAATGGTTTATTATTTGGTGAAACTCGATTTAGACGCTTGTTTTTCACGGAAAAACCATCGCAGCCCAATAAAATCAGTAACTATTTCAAGGAAAAAGATGGATAAAGGATATGAAAATGAACGGTTTGAAAGCATAAGTATCAAAACTTCCGTGGCCCAAAAGTTCAAGAGATTGTGTAAGGGAATGTCGAGATCCAAGTCGATGACCTTGCTATTGATGATTGACTTTTTTGAGGATAATGGTATTTCTCCCCATGAATCAATAGGCCCGAAAATGCAGACTTTGGAATCATTGATCAAAAAGCGTATCAATGGAGTGATCGCTATTATGAAGGACATTGAAAAAAACCAGACCAAGCCTACGGTCGCAATGATGCAATCCCTTTTTGAACAAGCGGAGCCTTCTAAGAAAACTTTGATTTTGGAAAAGGAAATTCCAAAGGAAAAACCCAAAACCAAATTTGTTGAACGATTGGAAAATGATGATGAATCATAAAAACAGCAGCAATGTATATAACTGTAACGGCACAAAAATTAGGAGGTGATTATTCACGGAGCTCAGCTGATTTTGTGGAATATCTGGAGAAAGAAAACCAAGGATTGGAACAGGAACATATGGAACACTTTTTCAATCAGTATGAAGAAGAAATCCCTGCCCATGAAGTAGTCAAGGAAATTGATGCGAACACAACAAAACTAAAAAAGAAAGAACCTAAATTTTATTCCATAACCGTTAATCCAAGTAAATATGAATTACGACAATTACAGAATAACACTAAAGATTTAAAACAATATACCCGGGAGCTAATGAAGGACTATGCCGCATCTTTTAACCGCGAGATAAATGGTAGGACTATAACCGTGGACGACATCAAATATTTTGCAAAAATAGAACATCAAAGAACCTTCAAGGGAACAGACAAACAAGTGCGGGAAAATCAACCTTTTGCCACTAAGATTTTACAACTAAAAAGTGAAGTAAGAAAGATTGAACAGGGACAAATGGATGGCAATAGTAAGAAGTTGAAATCAAAAATAGCGAAGTTGGAAGCCCAAGCCCCACATCAGCAAAATGGAAAACGGATAGTGCAGGGAATGCAGAAGGCGGGTAACCAAAGCCATATTCATATTATCGTAAGCCGGAAGGATATGACCAACTCGGTCAGTCTTTCCCCAGGAAGTAAATACAAAGCCTCCGATGTAATGATGAATGGTAAAAAAGTAAAGCGTGGATTTAATAGGGATGCCTTTTTTGGGAAAGCCGAAAAGACTTTTGATGCCACTTTTGGTTATAAGCGTAATTACGCTGAATCCTATACGTCCAAAAAGGATTTCATCAGAAACCCCAAGATCTATTTCACAACCTTACTGGGATTACCAACAAGTGAAAGAGCTGTCGCCTTCAAAATTTTAGGAAAAGCCGGTGTGCCTTTACATAGTATTCCAACAAACAAGGTGCAGCTGGCATTAAAAACAATCAGGTATCTCAAACGTGGCGTTGATATAGCCATTAAATCAGGTTCAATAGGTATCTAATATGGAAATAGAGGGTCTCACATTTACGATTGTTTTATTGTTGGGGATGACCTTGATATTTTGGGGTTTGTCCAAGATAATCCGATATGCTTTTCCGATTAACTTTTTTTTAACCTCGATTTGTCTAGGATTACTTTTTAAAATGGAATCCCATTGGTTACTTTGGGTAGAAGATGTTTTATATATCGGTTGTCCGTTACTATTGATGAATGTGGTTTTCTATGTTTTTCTGTTTAAAGACAACGATGTGGACAAAGACAACAAGTATCAGGTACATTTCAAAGTTCAACGGGGCCGTTTTAAAATCGATAACATCAAAAGGGGAGCTTCGGTCATTGGGTCCGCGGGAAGTGGTAAAACCGAAAGTGTGGTCTATAATTTTCTAACGCACTTTAGTCAACATTCTTTTTGCGGGATAATCCATGACTATAAGCATTTCGAAATTACAGAAATGGCATATCCTTTATTCAAACAAAATAACATCGATTTTCGGATTATTTCCTTTGATGAAATCTATGACCGGGTTAACCCGATTGCCCCAAGGTATATGCAAAATGAGGAGAGCGTTAATGAGGTGGCCAGGGTATTGATTGAAAACCTATTGGAACAAAAGGAATCCGGGAGCTTTGGGGCAAGTAAGTTCTTTAATGATGCTGCGGAAGGTTTAATAGGTGGACTCATTTGGAAACTGCGGACTTCCTATCCGAAATACTGCACATTACCGCATCTTATCGCTATTTATCAATATCTGGACACGGACAGTCTTATTGCTTTTTTAAGTTCTAATACGACCTCTAGAGCGATGGCGGATGCTTTTATAAGTGGGAAGGATTCGGATAGGCAAACGGCAGGGGTAAAAAGCACCTTGGCCAATGCACTTAAAAAAATCAGTACCCAACGGATTTTTATGGTGCTCTCTGCAGATGATATTCCTCTTGATATAAATTGCCAGGGGAAGCCTTCCATAATTTCAGTGGTAAACAATCCAAAATATGAAACAGCTTATTCCCCGATCATCGCTACGATAATCCATACGATTACGAAACAAATGAGTGTACGGAATTCCAATCACTCCTTTTTGTTGATGGAAGAAGCACCGACCATTCGATTACTGAATATGCACAGAATTCCGGCAACCTTACGTAGTTACGATATTGCAACGGTTTACGTGATGCAGGATAAAATTCAGAACGATATGATGTATGGTGATAAAGCGAGCAAGGCGATTTTAAGCAATTTATCGTATCAGTTCTTTGGTAAGGTAAATGACCCGGACACTGCCAAATACTATGAGCGCTTTTTTGAAATCATCAAGAGTGAAACTACAAGTGTGAACAGGGGGTACAATCTCAATTTTGATACGCGAATTACTAAAGGGGAACGGGAAGTTGCAAAGATTAGGGCTGATGTGTTCTTCAGGTTAAAGCAAGGGGAGTTTATCACTTTTGCCGATGGAAAGGATCAAAAAGTACATTTTAAACGGACTAAGATAGAGAAGGGATTACCGGAAAAGAAAAAAGCGTTTACCAAGGATGATTTGGAAGAGAATTTTGAACGGATTTATAGTGAGGTTAAGTCTATATTTAAGATTAAGTAATTGGTATTTTGGATTTTGATTTTTAGGATTAAAAAGATTATTTAAACGACCATTTAGACACTTCAAAATGGACCTTTATATGAAGCTTCTTAAAGTTTAGGGATGGGTATGGGAAAATGTACTTTTAGGAAATGCGCTCCGGAAGTATAAATAAAAGTGGGCTTAAACAGACAAAGTTCATTTAAGTGAAAATACCTTTAATTGAACTTGGGGTATGAAGACCAATAAGTACTTTAAACTACAAAAATAGAATGTATTTACCATCGGCGGCGGGTATAATAACTCTTGCCATTTTTGTGAATATGATTGTTTTTTCTTACATTTATACAAGACCCCCTAATAATTTTAGGGGGTTTTTTGTTTTTTAATCGATTTATGATCAATGATTAAACTAATAAGTTATGCAATTTGCCATAACTACTTTTAATCCAAAATGAAATATTATGGGAAATAAAACTTCTTTTATAATAAGTATCTTTTTGGTTATGCTTATGGTAGGATGTGGAAATTTAAAACGAATAATTGACCAACCAGTATTCATTGCAGGAGGCAATAATGGTAGGGCAGATAACAATTGTCACAAGGAATTTGAAGCAGTTCCTTCGGCTGTCACGAATCCTTCTGGAGATATTGCTTGGTTTGCTTCTTATGGAACTAATAGAATGACATACGCAAAAGGGAGTTGGTCAAATTGGGCTGCCGGTAGTTCCGATCTTTCCGGTTCAGGATTTGCTGTTGAAGAAAATCCTCAGGGGCCACTTAGTCTTAACATGTTAACGGGGGATTCCTGGACGGCATATTCAGAGTCTAAGAACCTTGCTTTCTTTTATTTTATTGGCCGATACACAGATAGTGCTGGAAAACGATCCTCTTGTGTTTCCGTAGCCGCTACTACCCCTGAAAAGTTAGAGTTGGGAGAGTGGGATTTTCCTGCAGCGTGTATATCGGAGCAAAGTGCTGATCAAGGTGCGATTTTACATATCGATGCAACAAATACGTTTTATGCAGCTAGTAAATTAGGTCGCAGTATTGTAATTCAGGCTTTTGATAATTGTCCAGGGGCACCCGGACCTCTTTATGGTTGCCCTGAAACTTCGAGAAAAACTATTTCTTCTCTTGGACTTGCTGAGGGACTTCGATTCTCTTTAGCTGAAAATCCATGTACGGGCAACTTAATTTTGACATACAAAAAAGATAAGGAAGTCAGACTTCGGTTTTATGATGAAAACCTGAACACTATCAACGAGTATGTTGTTCGAAAAAATCAACCTTTTGAAGCTGAGCCTGCACAAACGAATGTTGGCTGCGTTAAAGGCACCATTCGGCGTTGTGGGTTGGGAGGTTCTGATTGTTGTAATCCAGATACGGATGATTGTAGAGATAATGCTCCGACAACATGTTTGAGGGATAACGGGAGACCCTCAATAGATACCTATCAGCAAATATTCAATGGCAGTCCAATTTGTGGAGCGGTTGTGGCCTACGATGTTATGGTTGAAGGAGAAGATGGAAATCTATGGTCCAAATCGCGATTAGATGTAGTTGATGTTACATCAGAGGAATCACCTTCCATTATTTCTCATAACCAATCCACTAGTGATAAATTTACTTGGAATCAGTACATGTCCTATGCTGTAGTTTCTGATAATGGTCCAAATACTAAAAAACCAAAAATTGCCTGGTTTTGGCTTACCGATATCAGAGGCCCGTGTAATTTGATAGTTGAAGGAATGACTTCGGAAAATTTAGGAGGAAAAATGGAGCCTACCGGAATTATTAGTGGGCCATTTCCCGGTGTGTTTATGTCGTCTTACGGTATTGGAGATTACTTTAGAGGTATGAAAGGCGGAGATAAAGACGGTTCATTGTATTTGTCGTGGGGGGAACCGGTTAAGTCTCCTGGTTGTGTTTCTTGTATGGGTGATGAATGGAACTTATCGACCAAGATAACCCGAATTCGATGGGAGAAAATAAAGGATCCCGAATTGAAAAATAAATTACCAGATCCAATTCTTATCAAATGAAAGGCTTAGCGGAGCAATATTCTCTACCAAGTAAAGTATGTTGCTGTAAAAATGTAGGTTGAAAAACAATTAATTAACATTTTCTTTTTTACTTAAACCACCGTTTATTTGAACTTTTGTAAATTCTTAAAATCTCTAATTAATAAAGTTTAATGTACCGTAGTAATTTATTAGTTTAGTTTCTTACTTTTAATTAAACTTTAAACTATGGTTTTCGGATATGCAAGGGTAAGTACTACGGATCAGAACCTCGATCTGCAAATCGATGCTTTTTTAAAGGAAGGGATCAAAGAAAAGAACATCTACACTGATAAGGTTTCCAGTACCAAAGAAGAACGTAAGAACCTAGGACAACTTATGGACTTCGTTCGTGAGGGTGATACCATTGTTGTCTGGAAACTGGACCGTTTGGCCCGGAGCTTGATCCATTTCACCAATTTTATCAATCAACTTAATGGGAAGGGTGTAAAGTTCAAAAGTATTACGGAGCCCTTTCTGGACACTACCGATACATCTTCCCATTCGAAGTTCATCGTGAACATGTTCGCGGCCCTGGCCCAATTGGAAAGGGACATTATTATCGAACGTACAAAAGCTGGCCTTGAATCGGCAAAACGACGTGGAAAAATATTAGGGGCACCTAAAGGAATCAGTAAGATAAATCAACAAAAAGCCGTACTTTGTGAACAGTATTTCAATGATGGTGTACTCACGGTTACAGAGATATGCGAACAGCTTGGAATCTCAAGGGCCACCTACTATAAATATTTAAGGTATCGTGGGCTGAACGGTGAGTTGAGACCTTATAAGAGCAAATAGGTCGAATTATCTTAATTAGATATTTTAATCTAACTTAATAAGATAAATTCATTTCTCTGTTTTTTTGATTTGGATTACCTTTAAAACTGGAATAACCTTAGGTTGTTAGACTATGTACTAGAAAGGCCCCAAGAACTGATTACAGCGTTGCAATATTGCGCTTCTATAAAAAAACATAAATGTGAAAAACATTTATAGCAACATAGTTTTCGTTTTCCCTAAAAAGCAAAAAGACCCAATTCTTTTGGGTACTGTTTTCAACAAGCCTATTCGAAGGATTATAAAAGGTGGCTTAATTGAACACTTATCTTACTTAGCACGGTTTAGAGGCCCTCCTCTAAACTAATCCTAGCAGTATACCTTCTAAATAGTGTTTAAGAGGTAAGATTATCTGATAGATAAGAAGATTATTTTTAGACACCTTACAGAAATCCGTAATTAATAATCAGTAATAAGTCATAATTTGTACACGATTCTTTAAAGAAAGTAAAGCTTGTTGTAAATGAAACATGACAACGCGTGGTAATTTCTAAAAACAACATTTTTTAAATATTTTCTATTTCAGGGATTTAATTACAAGTTAAAAATAACAAAAGACCCAAAGCCAAAAGTTTTTTCCAAGGCCAAGGAAAAAAATAAATAATAACGCCAACCAACTTTTATGTCAACATTCAAGACTATACTTGACAAATACCGCAAATACGCATTTTCAGAACGAGATAAAGGAGATAAGTTTGAAAGACTTATGGCCGCTTACCTACAAACAGACCCAAAATACGCCAACTTATTTCAAAATGTTTGGTTATGGAATGAATTTCCTGGACGTCAAGATTTAGGAGGTAACGATACAGGTATTGATATTGTCACACTAACCCATGAAGGAGACTATTGGGCAATACAATGTAAATGTTATGCAGAAGGTGCAACTATAGATAAAAAGGCTGTAGATAGTTTCTTATCGGCTTCAAGTACGCAGTTTAAAGGCGTAGATTTAAAAACAACGAGATTTTCACATCGTTTGTGGATTGATACTACAGGAAAGCGTTGGAGTCAGAATGCAGAAAATGTGATTCTAACTCAAAATATACCAGTTTCTCGTTTAGGTTTATTTGCTTTAGAAGAAGCACCAGTGCAATGGGAGAAATTAGATGATGGTATTTCTGGTAAATCTGCGCAATCTGTAAAATATAAGACCCGAGAACATCAGCAAATCGCATTAGAAAACACGCATGACCATTTTAAAGAAAACGACAGGGGTAAACTCATCATGGCTTGTGGTACAGGTAAAACATTTACGGCTTTACGTATTGCAGAAAATGAAACGAATGGAAAAGGTTTAATTCTATTTCTAGTGCCCTCTATTGCTTTAATAGGACAAACCTTAAATGAATGGACGGCGCAAGCCATTAATCCAATAAATGCAATTTGTATTTGTTCACAACCAGACATTACTAAAAAGAAAAAACAAGGTGAAGATGCTAGTTTTGCTAGTGTTGTAGATTTGGCTTTACCAGCATCTACAGATATTGAAAATATTACAAGACAATTTGCATATTATCAAGAGCATCATAATGGCGGAATGACAGTCGTATTTTCCACCTATCAATCTATTGATGTTATTGCAAGAGCTCAAAAATCACTTCAAAACAATATTGGAGACGCTTCTATTTTCGATTTAATTATTTGTGACGAAGCACACAGAACAACAGGGATAACGTTAAGTGACGAGGACGAATCTGCCTTTGTAAAAGTTCATAATAATGATTTCATTCAAGGGAAGAAACGCATCTATATGACGGCAACGCCTCGTCTTTACGACCCTAAAGCGAAAGACAAGGCAGACCAAGAAGATATTTATTTATGCTCTATGGATGACGAAACCATTTACGGACAAGAAATGTATCGTATTGGTTTTGGTGAAGCTGTTGAAAAGAATTTACTAACCGATTATAAAGTCCTCATTCTTACTTTAAGCGACAAAGATGTACCACTTTCTGTACAGAAAATGATTTCTGATGAGGAGCAAGAAATCAATAGTGACGATGCTTCCAAACTTATTGGTTGCATCAATGCTCTAGCCAAACAAATGATGGGAGACCATGAGTCGCTTAAAGAAGTTGACCCAGAACCTATGAAACGTGCAGTAGCATTCTGCTCACGTATCAATCCAACTGCTTATTCATCTGCAACAGCATCCACAACTATAGCTAATTATTTTAATACGGTTTCAAACGAATATATTGAAGCATTACCAGAAGAAGAGCAAAAAGTACGTATTAGTACAGATGCCAAACATATTGATGGCACCATGTCTGCTACAGAGCGTGAAGAGTTGTTGTCTTGGTTAAAAGAAGATAGTGATGATACCAGAATATTAACCAACGTACGTTGTTTGAGTGAAGGTGTTGATGTACCATCCTTAGATGCTGTTATGTTTTTATCGGCTCGTAATTCTGAAATAGATGTGGTGCAATCTGTGGGTCGTGTCATGCGTCGTTCTGAAGGAAAAAAATATGGTTATATCATTATTCCTGTTGTAATACCTTCAGATGTAGAAGCGGATAAAGCCTTAGACGATAATAAACGGTATGCGGTTGTTTGGACCGTTTTAAATGCCTTACGTGCACATGATGACCGTTTTGAGGCCATTATTAATAAAATAGATCTCAATAAAAAACGACCAGACCAAATTTTAATTGGAAGAGCAGAATATTCCTTTGATGAAAATGGCGATTGGGTAAACGAAAATGACGAAAACTATAAAAAGTCAGAAAAACAAAGTCAACAATTTGCTTTACAGTTTGAAGCACTTCAAAATGTATTGTATGCACGTTTGGTTAAAAAAGTAGGAGACAGGCGCTATTGGGAACAATGGGCAACCAATGTGGCAGAAATTGCCACACGACAAATAGAACGCATTACCTATTTAATTGCTGAAAAAACCGAACATCGCCAAGCATTCGATTTATTTTTAAAAGGCTTACAATCCAATATCAATTCTAGTATTTCAGATAAGGAAGCTATTGAAATGTTATCACAACACATGATTACCAAACCCGTGTTTGAAGCCTTGTTTGAAGGCTACTCATTTGTAGATAACAATCCTATTTCGCAATCCATGCAAAAAATGGTGTCTTTATTAGAAGAAGGTCAATTAGAAAAAGACACCAAAACCTTAAATAAATTCTACGAGTCTGTGCGAATGCGTGCAGCAGATATTGATAATGCCGAAGCCAAACAACGTGTTATTATAGAATTGTACGACAAGTTCTTTAAAACGGCATTTCCTAAAATGGTAGAACAGTTGGGTATTGTATATACACCAATTGAAGTGGTCGATTTTATTTTGCATTCGGTAAACGATGTCTTGCAACAAGAATTTGGACAATCTATTTCTGATGAAAACGTGCATGTACTAGACCCTTTTACTGGAACAGGAACTTTTATTACCCGTTTAATTCAATCTGGATTAATAAAGAAAAAAGACTTACCACGAAAATACGAACGCGAACTACATTGCAACGAAATTGTACTATTAGCATATTATATTGCAGATGTAAACATAGAAAATGCCTACCACGATGTTATGGGCAACACAGGTAATTACGTGCCTTTTGATGGCATTGTATTAACTGATACCTTTCAATTAGGTGAAACCAAAGACTCTGTTATTTTTTCTGAAATGTTCCCGCAAAACTCAGAACGTTTGGAACTACAGAAAAAAGGACCTATTCGTGTCATTGTTGGAAATCCACCATATTCAGTAGGACAAAAATCGGCAAATGATAATGCTCAAAACCAGAGCTATGAAAAGTTGGAGAAAAGAATTGAAGAAACTTATGTAAAAAACTCTAATTCTGGGTTAAACAAATCGATTTATGATGCGTATATGAAAGCCTTTCGTTGGAGTACTGATAGATTAGCAGATGACGAAGGTGGGATAATAGCGTTTATTACTAACGGTAACTGGTTATACAAACCAAGTTTTGATGGTTTTAGAAAAGTAGTTGAAAACGAATTCAGCTCAATTTACAGTTTTGATTTAAGAGGTGCAATAAGAGGTCGTTCAGGTGATTTAGCAAAAAAGGAAGGTCAGAATGTATTTGATATTTTAACAGGTGTTGCTATTACACTTTTTGTTAAAAACCCTTCAAAAAAAACTAATAAAGCTTGCATTCATTATTGTGATATTGGTGACTATTTGAAGAAAACTGAAAAACTCAAGATATTAAAAGAATCTAAATCAATTAACAACATCGATTGGCAGATTATTAAACCAAATACAGAAGCAGATTGGTTAAATATGAGGACGGAATCTTTTGGGAATTTTATTTCTATTGAACCTGAAAAAAAATTCAATAATAAGTCTTTAAGCTTTTTCATTACATATGCAGTTGGTGTTGCTACAAATAGAGACGCTTGGGTTTATAATTTTTCTAAGTTTAAATTAGCAGATAATGTAACTCAGATGATTGATTTTTACAATAATCAAGTAATAAATTATCATAATTCGACTGGTACGAAAAATGAAACTGATGTCAATAGTTTTATTAGTGATGATTTATCTAAAATTAAATGGACTGTTAATTTAAAAAAGGATTTAGAAAAAAATAGGATACACAATTTTTATTCTGAAGACATCGTTGTTGGGAACTATAGACCGTTCAATAAGCTTAAGTTTTATTATAATAAATCATTAATTGAAAGACCTGGTTTAAGCAAACAGTTTTTCCCCAATTCAAAAACTCATAATTTAATTATTTGTGTAACAGGGATAGGTGCTAGACAAAATTTTAGTACAATTATTTCAAATTCCATTTTTAATTTGGATAATCTTGAAAAAGCACAATGCTTCCCCTTATATTATTATGAAGAACGAACCAAACAAACGCCAGGTTTGTTTGACGAGACAGGGGAAAGTGAGTATATAAAGCATGATGGTGTAAGTGATTTTATATTAAAACGTGCTGTGGCACAATATGGTAAATCAGTTACTAAAGAAGATGTTTTTTATTATGTCTATGGTATTTTACACAGCCCAGACTACAGAGAAACTTTTAAAAACGATTTAAAGAAAATGCTGCCACGTTTACCATTGGTAGATAGTCCAAAAGACTTCTGGAAATTTAGTAAAGCAGGTAGAGCTTTAGCAAACTTGCATATTAATTATGAATCGGTTGCACCTTACCCAGAAGTAGTGGTTATTGGAGCAGAAAGTGAGCATTACCAAGTCACAAAAATGAAGTTTCCTAAAAAAGATGAGAAGCATACCATTTTATACAATGGTAAAATTAAAATAACCAATATCCCAGAGAAAGCTTATGAGTATGTTGTAAACGGTAAATCTGCTATCCATTGGATTATGGAACGCTACCAAGTAAAAACAGATAAAAAATCTGGTATTACCAATAACCCAAACGATTGGGCAAAAGAAGTTGGTAATGACAGGTATATTTTAGACTTGTTGTTGAGTATTATTAATGTTTCTGTGCAAACTGTTGATGTTGTTGATGGGTTGCCAAAATTGGAGTTTGAGTAATATTATGATTGGCACAATTTTGAAATATGAAGATTTCTTTAGTGATTCTCCACCTAAGAACAAATTCGATTTGATTAAGCACATTCCGCGCTGCGAACTTGTTGCCAATTACTCCTCATTGAACCACATCCTTAAACAGCCCCTGGACTTAGATTTTGATTATTCCTTTAAAAATCAAACAAAGCTAATTACAACTCTTTATCAAATACATCAAGAGCCAAGAGGCATTGAATACTGCAAAAAATATTTGAATAAATTTCGAGACCTCTTTGAAAAAAGCAGAGGTGGTGTGGTAATTTGTACCAGAACAAGTTGTTTATTCTGTTTAAACGAAATACTCTTTTCAGAAGAAATAGAATTCGAGGAAAAAAAAGGAATTGAATTCTATCCTGATGATTATCTAGCCCTATTTAAGTTTCTCTTATTGTGCAATGCTGAAATGCTCACTTATAATGAAGTATATGATGAGGAAATTACCTCTGATAAGCTACGAGATAGGTTTTTTGAAGCTTTTATGTTTAAGGAAATTCCCAATAACCAATACGGATATATTCAAAATCCCATGAATCTTTTAGAACGTGGAAGGCAATTATTTGAATATTTAAAGGTAAAGTACGCAGCAGAATTAGATTTATTTACAAAGGACTATAATGTAAACTCGCCTGAACACTTTATTAGCATTATAGCTAATCATTTCTTTTTTAATTCGGCTGGTATGGCACATATCCAGGCATATCGTGTTAAGAAAACTGATACCGATGTAATTAAAAGCATGAATGCTTTAAGTAAAAGAGGTTTAGGCAAGCCCAATTCAGGTATTAAAAAATTTGAATTTCTAGAAATAAAAAAATCGCCTATTTATTGTTTAGAAGGTAAAGTAGAGAATATTTACATGCTAATGGATAACACTTTTTTGATTGAAAAATGTTATGAACTTTTCTTTTGGGATTTCTACTTTGATGTTTTAAGAAAAAGTGGGAAACGAATTGAAGAATGGGGAGGAGAAGTTGGGCTTTTCTTTGAGGATTATGCTAAGAATATCTTAGATTATTGTTTTAAAGGACACAGAGATATAGTTTTTAAATCTACTGACGAGTTAATTGTAAAAGGTAATGAATATGTTGACTACTATATAAGAAGAAAACGTAATTTAATATTAATACAAGCAAAGCGGTCTTATGTGCCTCAAATTGATTATAAGGAAGTACATACACTTCAAGATTTTAATGACTTAGATAAAGATGCGTTTTATAAAAGATTTGGTCTTTATCAAATTGTTGAAATGTCACTCGATAAATTTGATGAATATGTTTCAACAGTCGATACTAATTTGCCCAAGAACAAATTGTTTATTTATCCAGTATTATTAATCAATGAACCTATTATTTCCTTTGCTGTAACCACTTATATTTTCAACAAAAAATTCAATGAATTGCTAGCTAAATTCAATATTGAAAAAGAAAATAGTAAGTGGCGTATAAATAGATTGGTCGTGTTACATATTAGTGAATTAGAACGATTACAAGAATCACTAAATAAAAAAGAAATACGTTTTGACCAATTTCTTCAAGGTTATGCAGATAGTACAAATGTAGAATTAACCAAAAATAATTATTCGCCATTTCAAACTTTAGATAATTATATAAGGAAAAAAATAAAGACTTCCGCAATTCCAGAATATATATTAAATCAAAATGAAGGAATTTATAAACAACTATTAGAATTTGGTAATTTATCAAAGCAATAAAAACCATATCATTCATGACAAAATACTCAGTACACCAACAACCTGTAGAAACATTATTAAGCTGGATCAAGTCTGGTGATGTGGCCATCCCTGAAATACAACGGCCTTTCGTTTGGAAGGCTTCCAAAGTCAGGGATTTAATAGATTCACTGTACAAGGGTTACCCAGTGGGTTATATTATTACGTGGCGAAATCCTGACGTTAAACTCAAGGACGGTACATTATCGGCAGGAAAAAAAGTATTAATCGATGGTCAACAGCGTATTACCGCTCTAACAGCTGCCATTGTGGGTCAACGTATATTGAACAAAAACTATAAAGAAGTTAAAATTATCATTGCTTTTAATCCGATTACTGAAAAGTTTGAGGTACTGAACAAGGCATACGAAAAAAGTCCTGAATGGATTAACAATATCAACCCAATCATAAACGACGAAATATCGATAACCAAGGCTATACGAAATTATTTGTCAATGAATACTGAAGTTGATGAGGACCTTATTGAAGATCGTATAGAGAACTTAAAAAAAATAAAGAACAAACAGGTTGGTATTATCGAACTTGACCATTCCTTGGATATAGATACAGTTACTGAAATATTTATACGAATTAACCAAAAAGGTGTCGTTTTAAGCAATGCTGATTTTGTAATGTCCAAAATAGCAGCTGACGAAATCCATGGTGGTAATAAAATGAGAAAGCTGGTGGATTATTTTTGTCGATTACTTGTTGACAAGGATTTTTACAAACATATTACTGATAATGACAAAGCCTTCGCTTCCCATGATTATTTTAAAGCACTAAAATGGATGGGGCGAGGCAATGATGACCTCTATATACCCAATTATATAGATGTACTTAGGGTAGCTTTTACATATAAGTTCAATAGAGGTAAATTTAGCGACCTTGTAGCCTTGTTGTCCGGCAGAAATTTTGATACCCGCACCTATGAAAATGAAATAGCGGTTAAGAGTTATGACTTACTTTCAGAAGGCCTTATGGACTTTGTTAATCAAACCAACTATCAGCGTTTTTTAATGATCATAAAATCAGCTGGTTTCATTTCACAGAAATTGATTTCTTCGAAAAATAGTTTAAATTTTGCCTATGCCCTTTATTTAAAACTTAGATCTTTGGGTATGCCCGAAGCTGAAATTCAACATTATGTAAAAAGATGGCTGGTAATGTCTTTGCTTATAGGTAGGTATTCCGGATCTTCGGAATCCACGATTGATGAAGATATAAAACAAATCAATGAAAAAGGTATAGCCAATTATATGGAACAAATGGAACTTTCATATTTAGGAGAAGGGTTCTGGGATTTTGGATTGGTTAATAATCTAGAAAGTTCAAGTGTGAATAATAATTCATACAATGTATATATAGCCTCTGAATGCTATAACAACACCACAGCATTTCTTTCCAAAAGCATGAAAATAAGCAGCCTTATTGAGCAAAGAGGTGATATTCACCATCTATTCCCTGCAAAATATCTTAAAAAACATGGCTATGCACCTAAGCAATATAACCAAGTTGCGAACTATGCTTATACCGAACAAGCTACAAACATAAAGATAGGAATGTTACCCCCTAATGAGTATATGTCTAAAGTGCGAGAAGAAATAGAATCCAATATCAATAATATTTCCTCTATTGATAGTCTTAATGTTTTGAATGAAAATTTAGAAATTAATCAAATTTCCAATTCATTATTTCAAGCTACTCATCTTGATTATGAGGAATTCTTAAAGACCAGAAGGAACAAAATGGCCATGACGATAAAAGAGTATTACTACAAATTATAAAGAATGTTTTAATTCTGTCTAAACTTATAATTTAACGTTAAGGTGTTGAGCATGATATATCATTAAATATTGTATGGATTCAAAAATATTACTTGGTAAGATTTTGCAACGTTTTTCCGATAAAGGAATATCCAAGGTTCCTGGGTTTAATAGTTTTGGATATTTACGGGAAACCAAGGGTGCTGTTTATGTAAGTCGTGAAAATGGTAAGGATACACGAGTCCCTTTTGAAGAAATTATTAAAGGGATTGAGGCCTATAAATCTAAATCAGGGCTTTACAATGAAGGACCATCAGCCTTGAGGGATTATAATATCGAATTCATTACAAGCCCAATTTGGTCTATGTTGCATTTACTATCTCAAGAAGATTATAAAATGTAAAAATCAAATGAAGGATGAATTCAAATAAGACTAAGGATTGGTAATTATGTCAATTCTAAAATAAAAGAATATGATTTTAGGAAGATTTTGTTTTCGGCAAACCAACAATGGCAATCTTATTGGAGAATTTTCCAATAATACCATGAGGCTAAATATATCGGAAAGTGCAGATATTATTTCACCAATTCAAGGGCCATTTCTTGGGATATTTAATTCAACATGGTTCGAAGAGGTCGCAACTTCATTAAGACTTGTTATACAATCAAAACAAAATTCAAATAATAGGATTTTCTCTTTGGAATGGCAGGATGAAAATCATGAACCAATTTATTTTGGTGAAGGTTTTATTTTTGACGATATTTTGATTGGTAATTATTGGGATGCAGAAATTCAAAATCAAATCGGTAATTTATTATAGTAAATCTCCGTTTCTTAAAAGTTTAAAAAAGGATTCTTTTTGGGCTTAAATAAAAAATATCATATTAAAAAGAAGTGGAACAAACAATAATCATAACAAATGGAAGAGCAAGATTTCAATAGCATCAACGAAAAACTTAGGGAACATCTTGATTCTCCAAGACAAAATTGGCTATTTGGTGCAGGGATAAGTTATGAGTCGAACATTCCATTAATGTATCCTTTAACTGATAGGGTAAAAGAAATTATAGAAGCATCAGCTCATGAAAGGAACATTGAGATCTATGAGATTTTGGGCAAAGAGCTTGAGGAGTCAGCACACATAGAGCATTATCTTAGTCATTTAGGTGATTTAATAACACTTTCGAAAAGATCAAGAACTAAGAGCGCTTCTATTGGCAAGAGTAATTATTCTGAAGCTGAACTTTTAGATTTATATAAGTCAATAATAAAAGCAATAGGAATTACCGTCCGCTACGGCTATTCAAAAAATGGAGGAGAACCATTAATTGGAACGGCTGAAGAACCTATAGTTGAAATTGATCAACACATCAAATTTATCCAATCCGTTTATTCTAATAGAGCCAATCTAACATCTCGTTCTAAATTAACGTTTTTTACAACTAACTATGATACATTACTTGAAGACGCACTTGGACTTGAAAAGATTACCGTTATTGATGGTTTTTCAGGTGGTTCCATCGGATATTGGAATCCAGCAAATGAATTTTCTAAAGATGTAATTCATCCGAGTAAATGCTATTTATATAAACTGCATGGTTCAATCGACTGGCAGCGTGACAAGCAAAAAGGTCTTGTTAGAACAAGATATGGAACCAAATACCTTAAAAATATATCGGATATTCTCATCTACCCTCAGGCCACCAAGTATGTTGAGACCCAGAAAGATCCGTTTTCATATTTATTTACCGGCTTTAGAAATGCGCTTAGTTCATCGAATGACAACGTACTAATTACATGTGGCTATAGTTTTGGTGATGAACATATCAATGCTGAAATAGAATCTGCTTTATCAAGTCAATTGAATCGAACAACCCTCATCGCCTTTATTGCTGAGGATAACAATAATGGACAAAAAGTAAATAAGACCTTGGATTCTTGGCTAACCAATCCAAATTTTGGCGAGCGCGTTTATGCTGCCGGGAAAAAGGGAATTTACTATAATTCTATCACACCACTTGAGCCAAACGAAGAAGGCGAACTTGACTGGTGGAAGTTTGATGGGTTAACAAACTATATATCCAATTAATTATGGCCAATCAACTATTTAGCACATCTTCCGCTCTTAAGATAGGGAGAATTACTGAAGTGAATGGAAGTACAATTCGAATCGAATTAGACGGAAAGATTACTGAATTGACACGCGCAGTGTCCGGCCAAGTTTACTCGATAGGCCAAATTGGAAGCATAATAAAAGTTCATTTCGGACGAAAGATTTTATTCGCATATGTACGAATGTTACGAATGCATTCTGATATTCTTGCAGAAGAAGGGAAAACGCCAATATTACCAGGAGATGACAAAAGACTTCTAGAAGCGGATTTATTTGGTCAGGGCGTTTGGGATACAAAGGCACAAAGATTGACGTTTTCGAGGGGTATTGAAACTTACCCTTTACCCCTTCAGGACGCCTTTTTGTGCCTAAACGCAGAACTTGAGTGTATATATAGAGCTGCGGAAAATATAAATGAAAAGAGTGATAACCCAATGATTCCAATCGGCCATTACGTTGGAGGTAGTTCTGCTATTTGCAGGGCTAACATCGATAAACTTTTTGGACATCATTGTGCTATTTTGGGGTCTACAGGTTCAGGAAAATCTGGTACGGTAGCCTCGATCCTTCATTCCGTTTTATCACATGATTCTAATGGAAGTTCTATTACTCCTAGAATCGTAATAATTGACCCTCATGGTGAGTACGCCAAAGCCTTTAAAGGCAAAGCAGTAGTTTATAGAGCATATAATGAGGCTTCGTCGGAGTCGAATGATTCTGTGCAGTTGAAACTGCCCTACTGGTTAATGTCTAGTGATGAATTTAAATCGTTGGTAATTGGTAAAACTGAATTTGAAGCCACCTCTCAAACAAACATGATTTATCAAGCTGTATACTATGCTAGATTACTAAATGCGGGACTTGTAGAAAACGTTGGAGAAGACCCTATGGGCCAAGCAGACTGCGAGATTCCCAAAGCAGGTAAGAATGAGAATGACATTCTCAACTTCGATAGAGATAAACCGATTCCATTTCTACTTTCCGAGTTTGTAAAGCACACAGACAAAGTTCAAGGACGCAAAGCAGGAAAAATAGATAACTTAACACCGAGCGATTCTAACAGACAGAAAATAGAAGCTATTCTTAAAAAACTAAAAGTACTACGTAGCAATCCGCAACTGTCATTTCTCATGGAGGAGTTTGGTGTGTCATCCCCGACCTTAGATGAAATCCTTAATCAATTTGTTGGTGCACAAGATGATAAAAACTTAAGAATCATTGATATTTCAGGTCTGCCAAATGAGGTTGCGGGACCGCTAACTGCTCTAATAGCGCGCTTGTTATTTCAATATAAATTATGGCAAACAAGAGAGGAGAGAGAAAAAGACCCAGTACTATTTATATGTGAGGAAGCGCATCGTTATGTCCCGAATCATGGTGAAGCACAGTATAAAGAAGCTCAAGAGGCTGTAAGGCGAATAGCAAAAGAAGGAAGAAAATACGGAATCGGTCTTATGCTTGTTTCGCAAAGACCCTCTGATGTAGAGGCAACAGTTCTTTCTCAATGTAATTCATGGATTATTCTGAGATTAACTAATTCTAGCGACCAAGATCATGTATCTAAATTTTTGCCAGACAGTCTTTCAGGGTTGACCAAAATGCTTCCTTCACTTGTTAGAAGGGAAGCAATTTTTGTAGGAGAGGCAGCTGCACTTCCGAGTCGTATAAAGATTAATGAATTAGACGAAAGTCAACTGCCGGATTCAAACGATATAAGTTTCGTAAAGGGTTGGATAAATCCTCCGACAAACCTAGAGAGTCTCAAGAAAATAGGAAGTAGATGGATTGGGCAATAAGAATGAAAAACTTCAATATTTTTTTAAGCACGGCTGTACCTTCTAATGCGTTCACAATAAACAAACCGTTGACAAAGTTCAAAAAAAATACTCTTTACAAATTGCACCTTGTGTAAATGTAAGCTTGTAAGCCCTGTAAGCTCCCCTTGAAACCGAACTGATTAAAAGTAGAATTGATTAACTTTAAGTCTAATCAAGCAATTGACAAAAGATAAGTTAGGACACCTTCTCGGCAAACCAGAATGGAATTAAAAGTTTAAATAAAGGATTGCCAAAAGGTGGTGTAATCCGGAAAACCAAACAACAAAAAAGATTGACTTGAACGCTTTGCAGAAGTGTGACCGATTATTAAAGTTCTACAAAATTATGGAAGTTATTTCTAAAAATAAGATAAAGAAAGCCGGTAAAATTCTTGCAGACAAGGATGCTCACTCAAAAAAAGAAATTCTTAACTCTGAATCAATTTTACAATACTGGAGAATTTTGCACGAGCAGATTATGACAGAATTTTATAGCATAGTTCTTAAAGAAGCCAAGGGCATTGATACTTTTGCCACCGTTGCCCAGCGAGTAAAAAGAAGTGAGTCAATTATAGCAAAATTACGACGACAACCAGTCAACCAACTAACCACCATGCAGGATATAGCTGGGATTCGAGCAATTATGCCTGATTTGAATACCGCTCAATCACTTAGAGAACGATTAAAGGGTATTGGAGAAGAACACAAGTTTAAGACCTACGATAATTACATTACTAACCCAAAAGAAAGTGGTTATAGAAGTATTCACCTAGTATATAAATACGTGTCACCTTTATCTGTTCCACTCAACGGTTTAATGATAGAGATTCAAATCCGAACTGAACTTCAGCATTCATGGGCAACTGCGGTAGAGACAATGAGTACGTTTTTAGGTACTCATTTGAAATTCGGGGAAGGACAACCGAAATGGCTGAAGTATTTTGCATTGACAAGCAGCTCTTTTTCTTATTTAGAAAACACCCCACAAGTGCCAGGATATGAGCATATGAGTGAAGAAGAAACTTATGAAATGGCTTTGTATGAGTTTAGATATAATGAAATTGAAGAGAAATTAAGTGCATTTACTACAGCGGCCAATCATATTACTAAACAAAAATATCCAAATAAATTTTACCATTTAATCACCTTAAACACTTCTATTCGAAGAGTTAATATTAAAAGCTTTCAGAAAAATGAATTTAAACTTGCAAACCAAAATTATACAGATTCTGAGCGAAAGTACAGAAATACACCAAGTGTACAGGTAGTTTTGGTTTCCACTGAATCAATTCAAGAACTACGTAAAGCATTTCCTAATTACTTTCTTGACGTAGCAGCATTCTTAGAAAATATGTCCAAAATAAGTATACGCCTTAATAAATTGAAAGACCGTCGGATATTTCGAGAAATGAACGAAAATAGCAAATTAGATAAAAGAACAAAGTTTAAATAAAGGATATCATAAAACATAAAAAAGGGCTCCACAAAATGGAGCCCTTAAATTATGGAGCATTTAAACACTAACCATTAACTAAAAAAAGCTACCATAAATTTATTGTTATAATAAAGGAATTACTACTCCATTAAGTGAATCAGGCCATACCTTTTGTTGAAACTATTAAAGTTCAGCTAGGGTTTAAAATCAAATCAGTATTATTCTATATTTAAAATAGTTCCAAAGTAATCTTCACCCTGGATAAGTGATCAAATTTATTACATAAAACTGGGTTGACAAATAAATAACTTTAATAAGATTCAATCTTTAGTTAAAGGGATAAAGGGAAACCATTGGCGACGATAGAATCTATTATGGCATTTTTATCATAAAGCGTAGTACTGACTGAGAATCATAGAAATTCCTTTATATTCCAAAGGTCATGATAATGACCAATATGAGTATAGCGCTAACAAATAGGGCACCCGAAATAATCAAGACTTTTCCATCTCGTCCTTTTCTATACATGTTTAGAGATTAGAAAAATGGAAGTCCGTAAACAGTCTGTATAAAAAGACATAGAGCACCATTGCGAACATGGCCAAGGTGAACCAGGTAAAAGCTTTGAGATAGTGTCTTACGACATAATTTTGAATGTTCTTGAATGTCTCTAAATAGATTACCTTAACAAGTAAAATTGTTTTCATATATCAGGGGTTTGTTTGATACAAAGGTTCTGTGGTTATTGAAATATCGAATAATTTTTTCGTCAAAAGGGGTGAAATTAGGACTGAACAACATTTGGATTAAGGAATGTCTGTCAAACCTTACAAAAAACAAGGAGAGGTAATCTGATCTAATAGGTCCAAAAGTTATTTTCTTAGATATCCTGTAAATGTAACCTTCCCTTTTTTTGTACAATCCATAATTGAAAATCATTATCTTTAAAAAAGTTCAAATAAAGGATTATTTAAAGTCTATAAATACATTCTTTTTCTACTAATTCTTAACTTAGCCATATGAGCAGATTTCATTAATGATGATATCCCATTGTTGAAAACAAGCTTAAATACCTCATTAATTGAATTAAAGTATGGCAAGAATCCCAATCGGAATTGAAAAAATAAAAACCGTATATCGGAATTTTAGCACAAATGATAATACAGAAAATGAAAGGACGGAATATTTAGTTTCAATAACCGAAAAAGGACAGGATTGGAATAAAACTATTCGTTGCGGACTAAAAGAATTGACATGGTTGCGCGACGAAATTTCTGATATAATAGACAAGACAACTACTGCCGAAAAGTTGAATATTACAAACGATAGAGCAAAAATACTTGACAAACATTATGCAGAAGATGATTTATGTCAAGGCTGTAAATTTAAACTAACGCATAACTGTTTAACTTGTATTTTCGATTTACAAAGTCCACTCGAAAGAAAATTATTTCTTGCGTTGAACAAAAAGTACATTCGATTTGAGGCTCAATATCCTCTAAATTGGAAAGGAGAAAATATTTCCATCGCAGGTAAAACCTATGATAATCCAAAAAATAATTTCAAAGAAGTCCTAACTGTTGCGGATTTTTATATTGAGAAAGAAGGAGTTAAATTATGTATTTATACAGACGGACACACTTATCACGAAAGGACTGAAGAACAAGCTCAAAGAGATAAGCGAATTGATAGAAAATTACAAGAATTGGGATTTAAGGTTTTGAGATATACTGGAAAAGATGTGAATGAAAACACAGAATTAATTGTGAAAGAAATTAAAAAGTGGATAGAAAAGCCTGTTTAAAACAAAGAACTGATGTAGCCTTACCCTTTTCTCGCACAGTTCAAAACTCAAAATCTTTATCTTTATAAAAGATTCAAAAAAAATAACCAAAGGTTCGTAAAAAGGACAAAAGTATTAGTGTAACCTTCCCTTTTTTTTGTACAATCCAAAAATGAAAATCATTATCTTTATAAGAGTTCAAAAAAAAGGATGATAAAATGTATGAAGACTATAGTCGTCAAGCATTGCCAACAAGGCAGTATAGAGAGTTACTAGGTACTGCCCTTTGCGTCTTTAATTCTAATAACTCCTTTGTTATCGAAAACATTTTAAGAGTAAACGATGAAACTTATTCATGGTATGAATTAATTGATAAAGCCTCTGGAGATTTACAGCCTATAATTAAAAAGACTATAACGAAGAATTCTAACAGAAAAATTGCTAGTCAATTTTCTCGCCTAGTTGCAAAAAGAAACAGAATTGTTCACAGTTTTCAAATTACTAAAAATAATGAACAGGTTCTGGCAAGTAAAGACAAGGGACACAAACAATTTATCATAGATAAGGAATATCTGCTATCGTTTATCAAGGAGAATGAAACCTTGTCTAGTATACTGCATGATTTTAGGGGTTTTTGATATGTGTCAAAGTATAAATAAACGATAGAATTTTAAGTTTAAAGAAAACAATCAAAAAGGCGCCTTCTCACTAGGTTTCCTAGCCGTGGCCTTCCATTCCCCATTCACTTTCACAAGTTTGAAAATACCCAGAGTCTTATCATAAGAGGTCGAGTATTTTACCCAAGCTATTTCACCTTCGATTCTTTCATCGATAACTTTGAAGTTAGATTCCGAATTTTTAGGCTTGGCAAACATTTTCTGAAGGTTTGAGAATGTTACGAATCCCTCAGGGGTGGTATGTTTTTTCAACGATGCTTCGTCGCCCTGATAGAAACTTTCTGCAACGATTTTCGCTATAGCGGCAGGGGATGCATCCTGAGTTTCCGCGCAAGCGATAAATAATAGCGCAATTGTAAATAGGGTTATTTTTTTCATGATACTTTAATTTGGGTTATTAATGTAGTTATAGGGGACTTTTAGCTCAATAGTACGCTCCCCATTTTTTTCATTGAGTTCCACGACAATCTTGCGGTCGCTGTCCAATGAAAATTTCGGCAATACATAAACCATGCTCACGGTTTCGCTTGCTACTATTCTGGTTGGTCGGCCATAAACAAACAGTGGTTCTTGATAAATACGCTGTTGTGATTTCTTTCTCCCTTTTTGTCTCGTACAAACCGAAAGGTCTAGGAAATTCAAATCGTAATCCAAAGTAGATGTGTTCTTAATTTGGATTACGAAATAGAGTTCTTCTTTATCAAAAACTATATTCTCAATACTCAAAACAATACCCTCGTTTCTTTTTCTAAGCTTGCTAATTAGCTGTTTTCTATCCAATAAAAAGGAACAGAAGTTCTGGTAATAGGAAGCTCTGTTTTTAATCAAGTTCTCAGACTTGTCAATAGCGACAGAATCAGGGCTAACAGGTTTTTCATTCCCGATACTCTTGGTTTTTGGAATGAAGTAATTGAGCCTTGAGAGGTGTTGTTTATACCTAACAATATACGAAAAAACCGAACCATTCTTATTGATAACCAGAAGATTACTCTCTTTTCCGGGTTTTGCTTGTAGCAATCCAAAATATTGTTCCTTCTCACGGTTGTAGGTAAATATAAAATTGTCCGACCCGGTTATTCCTTGCCGAATCGGCTGTGGAAAGAAAAGGGCAACGTTCTTTTGGTCGTTGGCATAAATCGTATCGAGTACTATCGGGTTCTGCGTTAGAGCTTGCGCAAGGCACAGTTGCGGTGCGAAAGTAAAACCAAAAACGAATAGTAGGGTAAGGATATATCTCTTCATAATAGTGAATTTAAAATGCCCACTTTGGGCTTATAACTTTGGTTTTAGAATGAGTTTGTAATTATGGAGTACGGTTACCTTTACACTTCGATTATTGCGACGGAAAACTTTTGCCACACCTTGAATTTGCGGTACACTAGGGATATTGATATCCTGTACCATATCATCTAGGACTTCATTGGTAGCTTCTTCCCTAAAGCTGTTCTCAACATAAATACCCTCACTACCGTCCGCAAGGTCATATGCCTTTAAGTTTGTGGGATGATGGTTTATATTTTCAATCGCAATTAAGGCGCGATTGGGTTGAAAACTGATAAAACCATAAATAAGGGTGTTTTTTTGAATCCGTTTATTGTTGATAGTGGCCCCTTTTGTCAATCGCATCCGCAGACGGCTATGGATTTTGACCACTTGGTTGCCATCGACAATGGCATAAATTTCTGAATCGGTACTACCCAATATGGACGCTTCATTGTTAATCGGTGCCGATGCAAAGAAGTGCTCATGTTCCAAACTAAGTTCATTTGCTTTAATTTGGATGCCTCTCTTGATTTCTGCTGAATCTACCTCCTGAATCACATTTGGGATTGATTTGCCACGACCTATATTTTCGTAAGTCCTATCGGAATAATTTATGCGACTGACTTTGTAGATACTATCTACAATGCGTGCCTTTTCCTTTTCGCCTAAATCCGGGTCATAAAAACCAAGGGAGTCTATCAGTTTTTCATCATAGATGCTGGGAGCGTTGGTTTCACGGACTTTTTTCAGGTCGTTGATGGCATCCAGTTTAGAATCATAATCTTTTTGTTCCTCTTCCAACTCTGGCACAAGGGTTTGTTTTAGATTTTCGTTGTCACCTTCGTCGTCCCCCATAATCAAAAACGAATAGGATATCAGGAAAATCAATATAATGGCCAATACCGATGTGAAGACTATTTTGTTCTTTTCTATTTTCATAAGATTGTGTGTTAACACCCACTAAGGGGTTTCATTAGGTATCTTTTTTAAGCTGTTCTCATAATATGCCGTGATAAGCAACCCGTGTGGATTGTTTGGGAAATTTCGATTTACGGTAATGAGGTTTCCGGTAGTTACAAGTTCATAGGTGTCGATGATAGTGCCACGATTGATTTCAAAAACCGTAATCGTTCTAAAACTGTATGCCCCGTTCTTTTCTTCAATTAGGGAATCGATATGCAACACTTTTTGGACCAAGGAATATTGCAACAGTCGATTATAAACACCATCTGATTTTTTTTGACGGTAGAGATTATCTACAGAACTATTGCCGAGCCATAACGCCTTCTCAAGATTCTTTTCATAATTGCTCGCATCGATATTGTAGAAGTAGTTGTGGAAGAGTTCTAAATGGGCTAAGGCTTCCACATTAAAGTTTTCTTTTTGTACCACTAGCTTTAACGGAATGACCGTGCCATCCGTATTTATGGCAAAAGCACTATTCATAGCCTTGGAATTGATGTTATACACCATCCATATGGAAAATAGGCTTGACGCGGTTGCAAAAACAACAGTCGCCAATACAATAATCCTATTTATTTTTAGAACGGCGTAGATGTCTTTATAAGGTCTTTTCATAGGATGAAATTTAGTTGGTGAATAATTGTAGTGTGAACGAAGTAGCACGGCGGTATAGTTTGAATTTCAGGAATACGATAAATCCCACAGAACCCAATTGTATGACCGGAGCAAAAAATCCTTGTCCGAATTCAGTCCCAAAAAGGTTTGTCCAGAAGTTGGTATTGATTTCGGTATAAATGGCGTTTACGAATACGTTCACCAAAAAGAAGGCAGGTACGAGCATATATACCGCAGCATACAATTTAAAAAAGGTATAGGCCAGGGATCTGAACTTTTCAAATACTGCAAGGCTGAGGATCAACGGAAAGAAAGCTTGCATTATTCCAAGTAGGAAGAAACGTTCGGCCAAAAACAAGGGATAGATGAAGAGATCAAGAATCCACAGGAATGTACTTATGATAAAGGCAAATATCTTGAAACCATATAATGGGGTTATCAGGGCCTCATAGAGTAAGGTCATTGCCATACTTGCCGCATCCAAAAGATTTACTTCTTCTTCAAGAGGTATGTCCTGTAGTTGTAAAGGAAGTAGGGCAGGGGCCGTGCCACGGTATTGTCCTTCAATGGCCACTAAAATTCCATCGAAAAAACCGAGTAACTGTGTTGAGAATATGACCAGGATAACAATAGCAAAGTTTTTGGCCAATTCGCCCGGACTCAATCCCCAGGTATAACCATCCTTATTTGCAATGCCCTCATTGTATTTTTTAAGGATATTGATCAGAAAGAACAGTACGGCGAGTGTTTTCATTCCTGCAATCGTGTATTGCGAGAAATCACTGTTTTTTATAGTTTGGAATACGGTATCTATGTATTCCAAACCTATCCCTAAGAGTATGGTTGCCGTCATTTTTAATAGTTCATTTCGCGATTATTGACCATATCCTGCATTTTTCTAAATGAAATGATATCCTTGTAGCGTTTGGTCTTTATGGTAATAAGGGAAACCATTTCCTTTGATTCGGTTTCCTTTTCTTTCAAGATTTTCGTTCTTTCGGCATCGGTCATTTTCAGAAAGTCGCTGGATAATATTTGGTCAACAAAATCGAGGCTTTCCAAAGAGTTTTCCATAATGGAATTGAAGGTGTCGGATATGCGGGCAATCTCATTGGGTTTGATATAGGGGGAATTGAGGACTTCCCTTAAATCATTCTGAACAACATTGAATAGGATTTGATTGTTTCGAGAGAGTTCCCTAACAGCCTTTAATTGTTTTACAACATTATTGACTTTTTCAATGTTCTCTTTTTGTTGTTTTAGAAATTCAACGGTTTTCAATAATTCTGAAGTTTGTTTTGCTGATTCCAAAAGCGATTTGGCCATGCTGATAAAATTGGTATTATCATAGACAGGCATGCCTTGGGCTTTGATATTCATGCTGAACAGTAGCAAGATTACAAGTACTGATATTTTTGTTTTACTCATTGTTAAATAGTTGTTTTGGTATTCGTGAATCTTCGATTTCATAGTATTACGTTTTAGAGGAGAATTCCATAATTGCTTTTTCCATGCACTTGTGTTTCTTATAGAGAGCCAATATCATGTCGTTTTCAGGGCCATCGGTTAAGTAGGCTGCATAAACCTCTTTGGGTACCTCCAGTCTGAAGATGTTACTCTCTTTTCCGATTTTCATGAACAACTCCGTGTATTTTCGAGGTCCGGTAAGGTTGTTCTTAATGGACTTTAACTGATTCAAATCGTGGCTAGAGAGGTTTAAACGCTTCTGCAACCCATCATATCCTTTTTCATTGTTAAGGCTATAAACCACCTGGGTGTTTTCAAGAATACTTGCTGATGTGGAATTGTCTGGTAATTGGTTGATGGATTGAAGGATAATACCAATGGCACTATTCTGTTTCCGGATAGCCTGGTAGTAAAATTCCACACTCTCCAGTACATTGTCGAACTTTAATTGTTTGGCAAACTCATCAAAGAGAATGATGCCTTTTTCGGCTCTATTCTTCCAAATGGTTCTTTGAATGGCCGACTTGATCAACTTGAGCATTACGGATAGGATCTCCTTGTTATCCTTGACTTCATCGAGTTCAAAAACAATCAATCGCTTATCCTCGATTTTATAGGTCTGGTCTTCACTTACTTCAAAAAGAAAGCTATATAGACCATCGCCAACATACTCCGACATTACATGTAAAAAGCTGGTAACATTGAAGTAGTCAGGATGGATTTTAAGCTGACTTAAAAGGGATGCCTGATTAATCTCGATGAACTTGTAAAAGCCATCGAGGGAATGACCTTCGGATGTACTATCGTAGTAGAATCGTAGTATCTTTTTGATAGATACGGATTGTGTTTTGGTCACTTTTATGTCAGAAGCAAAGAGTTCAAAAAGGAATACCGATAAATCTTCCAATCGCTCAGGAGTTAAATCCATGACATCACTAATATAAAACGGATTGATGCCAAGGTTCTTTCCACTTTCATAGCGTAATACAGCGTATTTCTCGGGATAGAGTTTTGCAAACTTTGTATACGAGCCACCCAAGTCTATAATGACCAAGCGTACACCACTTTCGAAATACTGACGTAGGATGTTATTCGCCAAAAAGGATTTCCCTTCACCCGTAGGGGCGAAAATGGCAAAGTTCCTTGCCTTGATGCGTTTCTTTTTCTCATCCCAAACATCCTTTAGGACAGGTGTGTTATGTTCCCTGTCATTAAAGATGATTCCTGTTGGGTCAGACTTGTAGTTACTGTTATTGATGAACAAGCACAAGGCGTGTTTTAAATCGGTAACATATAAATCTTCATTGGAAAAATTTGACGAGAAGCAACAGTAACTATTCAATATATAGTTCTTTCGTTCTTCACCCCTGGGGTAGTATGGGATGATATCCAATTCTTTAAATTCTGTTTTTATTTTAGAGGCTATTTTTTCCAACTCTTGGGCTTCTTTGGCCCAGTAAATGATGTTGAGATGTCCGCGGATCACACGGGCATGGTCATCGGCATTGATCTGATCTAGAATATGTTGAATCTTGGTTAGGACAACCTTGTTCTGGGAACCAAAATTGGAACTTTTGTTCAGTTCTTCAACTTTCTTATCAAGCTGCTTTCGCCATTTTTGTTTATCGTCTAAATAGATGATTTGATTTATAATATGATTCTCGTTCAAGGTTAATCCCAAACCGTCAACAAAGCCTTGATGAAAGACAAAATCATCGGAGGTAAACCGTTCATTGGTTTTACTAGTCTGTACACTTTCACCAAAACAGAGTTCACTGTTTACAG
This sequence comes from Maribacter aquimaris, assembly GCF_014596745.1. Taxonomy (GTDB): domain Bacteria; phylum Bacteroidota; class Bacteroidia; order Flavobacteriales; family Flavobacteriaceae; genus Maribacter_A; species Maribacter_A aquimaris. Next base: position 27,220 of record NZ_JABTCF010000004.1, on the reverse strand, counting down.
CCAACGCATCGAAGTGATTTTCTCCAATGGTGGTGTTTGATTTTTCCAAAAGAATATCCGTATCAATACCCGAATTGAATCCATTAAAATAGTTGTGGGTTAGGGTATGTATTTCTTTCGCTTCAAGCGGAATAAATTCTATTTTACGGCTATTATTGATAAAAGAAATAGAGTCATTTACAGACCTTATGAAACTGTTTAAGGTGTCATCTGCTTCACGTAAAATACTTTTGGAAACTATGCGAAATGGGTTGACGAATTTGCTATTGTTTAAGGCATTATTCTTTGTAAGAATGAAGAATATATAGCTTTGATGTTCTATAAACCCACGTCCTTTAAAATGCTTGTGGGTCGCCTTTTCCAAAAAGGTTGTGTTGGGAAGCTGTTCGGAGTTATATTTTTGTTTGAGGTACACATCCTGTTTATGTATTACGCATCCTGTAGGCAATGATTTGATAGCCTGAAACCAAGCACCATGCATATCTTGAAAATCCTTTTCCGATATGGAATATATTTCAGGGAGTGTACCTTTATAGCACAAAACTACATTGCCGTTATTGGCAAACACCACGTTTTCGGTGATATCAACTATGGGATAATAGGATGCCAGGTTAATCTTGTTCATAATGTAGTTCAGATGATTTTTTGTTACTGATAATTTTGGGAAATACCTTTGAAAACTGAGTTGGTTTCAAATTTTGGGCAAACTTGGTTAAGCCTATATAGAGGATGGAATTAAAGAAAAGTGCACCAATGATGATCCCAAAGCCAAAGGAGAAGATAATGACCAACAGGGATGCAATTATCGCTATCATCATAAGGGCGAATAGGGATACGGGCAATCCAAAGATCATTGCCCGTTGGCGTATGTTTCTATAGACCTCGAATTTTTTCATTTGGCATTTGTGATGATACCCTTTGTAAGGGTTTTTAGACGACTATTGAGATTAGGTAGGTGAAGATGCCCACTACTGCGCCAGCGATAAGCACAAAGACCAGAACACGGGTGATTCCTTTTTTGAGATCCGCATTTTCCCCGAAAAAATGACCTGCGTTGAAAAGAAATCCTATAAGGAAGATGACACCAAGAATGATGGGAAAAATAGTTCTGATGGTATCTGAAACATCGTTAACGGAGTCTTCAATACCTCCGATTTGAGCAAAAGTGGGAGCTGTGATAAGCAGCAAAGTGATTAGCATTAAAGTTGATTTTTTCATAGTTGTATGGATTTTAGATTAAAGTCTATCCGTACAGCTGGTGATATAGTGCCGTCTGCTGGGATATACTTTGTGAAATCTATTACGGTAAGACGGTTATGGCAGAAATCCGCTAAAATTTAACGTGGTGTGCTGTTAAATTTTGGAAGATTCTTACGAAAAGGAAGTAATCGCTGCATTTTGCGCAAACAAGAAGTAACGATATGGATTTTTCAAACTATGTAGTAACGGTATGTATTTTTCTCACTTTTTTATCCATGTCCTATGGTCAAAGCTCTGATAGACCTGTCATCGTCATCGACCCTGGCCACGGCGGAACAGATGCCGGAGCAATTGGTGTAAATGGAGTTTTGGAAAAGGATATCGTTTTGAGTGTGGCAAAAAAGATGGATAGTTTGAATACGCATTTATTTGATGACCGATTTAATATGTATTTGACTCGATATAAGGATACCTTAATTTCATTAGGTGGTAGAACGCAGCTTGCCAAGATGCTACATGCGGATGTATTTATTTCGTTGCATTGCAATCAAGTCACAAACAAAAGGGTAACAGGCTCTGAAGTTTATATAGACAAAAAACAAAAGTTGCATTCTGGGGCATCCAATGTATTGGCATTTGCTATTCAAAAACAGTTGAGTGATAAACTTGGTTTTAAAAGTAGGGGAGTGAAAGACGCAAATTTTCAAGTGTTGCAAGAAACCACCGATAGTTGCCCCGCTGTTTTGATAGAGTTGGGTTTTTTGTCATCTGTTGATGAAGCCCAACATTTGATGACAGAAGAAAAATATAATGGTATCGCTTTAGCAATACTGGAATCCATTAATAAAATTAGATAGTTATGGGAGCGCTGTATATGGAGGTTGTTAGGTGTTTGAGGGAGATAATGAAATTAAGTTATCGAAGGGTTGTTTTGTGGGTTATAAAAATCAAAGATTAAATAAATCTTAGGGAAAATTGAAGTTTACAGAGTTCACCTTTCGTAAATAGTTGTTTAGGTGGCTAAATTTTACCATTTTAATTGATTTTACCCCACAAGATAGGATGTTCACTTGCTGCATTATTTTTACTTGTAACTGTCTTGTAAATTGACCATAATGGTTTTTTATTTGGCCACATGGCCTTACGGTTAAGACCACTATCTTGCATTATTTCAAAGAGTGCCGGGGAGAATAACAAATAATCTTTCTGCTTTATATTTACGCCCATTCTGTAGGCTCCTAATCGAAAATAGGTGGCGTCATCTCCTTCGTCGGTTGCCACTTCAAAAGAAAAGTGTTTGGTAATATCTTTTATACCTGTGTTTTGAAATAAGGGGGATAATGAATCACAATAAGACGGCGTGTTAAAAGTTCCGGCAATTATAACGTTGGACTTTCCTTGGGCCAGTAAGGTTTTATAGATTTTCGCTATGTTTTTAACTTGGCTTTTCCGAATGGTATCCGCTATTTTAATGTCATCGTTTTGCCTAGCGAGATAGGTGGCCAAGACATATATTTTCTTCGATGTTGGAGTACTGATTTCATACTCAAGAAGGTTCTGAAAAAGGTCGCTATACCCACCAATTAGATGTGTTTTAATGGTTTGTAGTGAATAACCTTCACGCAACAGAATTGCCATTTCCAATCCCTTCATAGCATTGCTTTGGATTACAAAAGTTTGCTCGTAGGGCTTACAATCGAAATTAGGAAGCACTTTTTGATTGAATTCCTCTAACGAGCCTCTATCCTCAACTTCCTGCAATAGTAGAATATCCGCATTTACATCAGCGATGATCCGAGCTTTATTGTCCGTGGCAGTTGGTGGTATGGGCTTGGTCTGTACTTCTATCCATCCGTTCCAATTGGTCAAATGTCCAGCTCTGGTCTCCATAGAATGGTGGATGCCCTTCATATATAAAAAACCTGATTTGCGTCTAAGAACGGCATAGGGCCGGGGATTGGTCTTCTCAAATCCAACCAAGAAAGAGAGGTCTCGAATGCGATCTTGTTCAGACATTGTATTGTCCGGTTTTCGTATTAACATATCAAGTTCCTGTATCCAGGCGGTAAGACATTTTCCGAATGGTTTTTCGATAAGGCTTTTGTCCCTATGGAATAAATTCTGGATATTAAAGGTTGCTATTTTCATGGTGTTGTTTTTAGTTCCCATTATGGGTTTATTTGCGTTTGTCATTTGCATTTTTGTCAAAGGCGACCAGGTTGAACAATTGCCGCATTCGACTTCGAACTCTATTGCCGTACATATCTTCCAGTTCTTTGGCTTTTAAATTTGTAGTGGCGTGGGTTTTGATTTTGGTTTTCAGGAAAAGTTCATAGCGGGATAAAAGCACTTCGCCCATTACGTTACAATCTTTTCCATAGTGCCGGCCAATAGGTTCTACCCCTAGATCATCAAAGCAAAAGAATTGTCCATCCCCATAATCTTCAATGGTTTTATAACCAATGTGGTTGAAACCGAAAACAATATTCCGTGCAGGGATTACTCTATAGGGTCTTTGCAGTGGAACTAGATGTTTCAATAATCGCATCAAGCTTGTTTTACCACAACCAACAGGTCCGGTAAGTAATATTCCCTTGTCTGGGTCAATGTCATTTTGAACGCATTTTTCTTTATCTCTTATAAAGTAGTTGCAGAGTTTAAAGATAATTTCGTGGTCCTTGTCAATGATTTTGAAATCTTTCCCGAAGAGTATTCTCCCTTTGGCATCCAGGTACTCAAGAATCTTGGGAAAATCATAGACTACGTTTTTTCCGTCAAATTTTCCGATGGAGTATTGAACACCACCTTCGTTTATTTTAGAGGGGTTCATCATAGTCTTTTGTTTTAGTGGTTCGGAGGTTGTCCTTAAAATGGGACTGCTCTTTTAATGTTTCAATTTCTTTTGCCTTTATCATCCAATTACTTGCACTTGCCATCCAATCCACAATTTTTATTTTACCGCCGTGTTTCCAACCAATGGCCTGGTAGTGGTTAAAAAATTTCATTGCTTCCAAAGCAGGCCATTTTTTGCTTTTAAAAAAATCAATCACTTCAATTTTACTTTTTGGTAGCTTAGGTTTATTATTGTTTTCTTTTTGTTTAATACTGTTTGTATTGGATACTAATACAAGTTCAGTTGTTGTTTCATTGTTGGCCTGTTGTTGTACAGAGGTTGTCCCAAAAATGGGCATCCTTACTTCACTGCCTTTATAGATATTGTGGGAGGGTAAATATTCTATATACTTCCAGTTATTCAAATCTTTCAGACATCTATGGTAGGTGCTTTTTGATCCTATTTTTGAGAGCTGCATTACTTCTTGTCGGTTTACGTAAAACACCTGAGCAAAGCGAGTGATGTTCCACAATTGGAACAAAGCCATATAAAGACTCACATGCGTTGGGTTTAACCTAGAATCCTTCATGATGAGTTGAAATACAGCTGTGAGTTGTATTATGTAGTTCATACATCCCTAATCTATTTTATGATGTATGCGATTGGCGAGCATCACATTTTGTATCTCATCAGCATCGTAGAAAATGATACCCCCCATCTTTGTATAGGGTAGTGTACCATTGATACGTAGATTCTGTAATGTACCTGGACTAATTTGAAGCAGCTCTCTGATCTCAGCCGATTTTAAATACTTCTTTAGTTTACCTTGACTTTGTTTGGTAAGTAACTTTTTAATGTCATCGAGCAGTTCTAGTTTGAAATCTCGGAGGTCATCTGTTGTAATAATACTTGTCGCCATAGTAGAACGATTTTTATAGAAAGGGACTATCGAATAAATTTTTAATTGATAGCCCCTGTCTTGATTTGACTTTCGTTCGACAAAATTGGAGATGTTCAATGGGTTTTATTCCCCAGTACGACCGTAGTACTGTGAAAATTTAACTTTTTGAAAGTTATGGGGTTTTAGGTCGTTTTGAAGCTTAATGGGCCATTGTCGCGACTAAAACGATATCAAAACCTATGATAATAAGGTATTATTATGATTACGGTAGGTTCACCGTAGGGGGGGCATGTTTTATTGGTTCATTGTTCAGATTACAGGAGTGGTTTATTTTTCACTTTTTTCCATTTCCGTAAGTAGGGAAGTAGTAAGCTGGTCAAGAAAGAGTGTTCGGCTAATTTTTCTAGCCTTTATATCTTGAAAGGTTTTATAAAGATCCTTTGGTGTGAATTCAAAAACCTCTTGCATAATATTTGAAACTTTCATAATACTTAGATTGTTCTTTTTTGCCATTCCCGAAATGGATAGGGCATAGACCAATTCAACCCAATCTGTATTCGTAAAGGGCCAAGGGAGTTTCTCAAAACTGTTGGAACTGATATTTTCATAGAGATCATCATTTTTTAGATGCACTAATTTCTGCTGTAAATAAACAGCTACTTGTCCATAGGCTTTAAAATGGGCCAGCATTAAATCTCGTGGAGTACTGAATTCTGGGTCTTCAACATAAAGGAACGTACTGGAAATTGGAATGGATTCAACTTTTTTTCTGGTGAAATAATAGGTATCCAAATGGGTATCCCCTAGTTCCAAATACTGGCCAAAATCTATATGGGACAAGAAAAAATGATTAAGTCTTTGTATATTTTTTTGTATAAAATGTTTGATCTGTTTTTTATCGGCTTTAGGTTGACTTAGTTCAAGTCGATATATTTCTTTATGATATATCAATCGAGAGAGAGGTACCGATTTTACATTTTTAAAAAAATGGATTTCTTCTGAGATTGAGGTAAAACCATTTGCAATAACTTTCTTTCTAAAAGTATTGAGGAGCTTTCGACATAGTGCAATGCTTTTTCGCGATTGCTCCATAGAGTGGGGTGTTGAGCTCTTTATTTTTGCCAACTCCTTCAAAAAATTTTCAGATAATGAGTTTAGTTCCATAGTACACAAGGAGATTATCCATATATCGACTAAATAGAGGAGTTGATTTCTGAATTCACACCAGAAGGAGTTCTTTAAATATACATTGAATTGATATTTAACAACTATATATTACCGTATATTCCTACGGATAGCACCGTATTTTAGTACGGCTTACCAATTGGCATGAAAAGAATAAGGGAAGGGTTCCTGTTTTAATGTAGCATGTTATTGTTGGGGTGAAAATCGCATCAGAAATTCTGTTCTCTTTTTTACATTTGTTTTTTTGAAAATATTTGATGCGTGTTTTGAAACGGTGCTTTCTGCGATAAAAAAGTCCTCACCAATCTCTTTATAACTCTTATCATCCAATATTGATAAAGCGATTTCAATTTCACGTCTAGTCAGTCCTTCTTTATAAAAATCAGGAGAAATGGGAACTTCTTTCATGGAGTTATAATAACTAAAGATTGCACTCATTTTTCCCTTATTCTCTAAAAGATATAGATATCTGTCGATTTCAATGGTAGCAATGGTGTAGAAGGTTATATTGATAACTGTGAATGTCAACCATTGATAGTCCCCGATTACCGTTAATATAGGAAGTAAGGCTATACAGGTAATACTTATCAATGATAGTTTATTACGGCGTTTAACGAATGGGTTTGTGATATTTGATTTGGTGATTTTTCTCCAAAATTCCCAACATAGGTAAAGACAGATTACAGATACTGGAACCGTAAAGTAGATACGTGATAAATCAATAGAATCAGTCCAGAAATAAGGGCCCAGAAACAACAAAAGGAAACAGGCAATAATTAGAAAAGTAATGTTGGTAATTGTGAGTTGGAACTTCAAAAACGTAATATCATATTCATTATAAAAATAGTGGACTACATAAAGGCACATAGTTATGGCTACCCCGTATGTTATGATATACTGTACGATTAATGGCCCCGGAAAATTCTCGATGGGTAATAGCCCTCCTGTAAGATTATAAGTTACAAATAGGCAGCCTAGTATCAAAAACCGATTTAAATTGTCGTGCCTAAGTCGACGGGATTTTGAGTATGCTACAAGCACAATGAATACATCGATCAAGAGATAAAAAAAGGTTGTCCAATGTATTTCTGTACCAAACATCGATATTGATTTTACAATTTCCGTTCAAAGCGATTTTCTTGCACATTTTTCACCACATTCCCATGCGAAAAAACTTCACCGTTCATTGCAATGTATACTCCGTTTTCCAAGAATTTAAGAGCACCTATTGCAAATCCTAAGTTAAATGGAGCATCTGAATGTTTTTCCGAACCTAAAATGAAAGATCCAGTTATAACTATGGTCTTCTTTAAATTGAGTTTTCCAAGATACTTAGCAGTGTCTATCATTGTATACGTTCCGTGAGTGATTACAATACGTTCCTCCTTCGAAAGTTTAATCCTATCTCGAATAAGCTCTCTATCTTCTAAGGTGATATGGCGACTATCTTTATCCAAAAGATAATCTATAGTATAGCTATCAGAAATATTAGGCGCTTTTAAAAATATGGATATGTCAATGCTATTTTCCAAAGATCTGTCCGTACTATTTACATATTCCAAACCTCCAATGGTTCCACCAGTTGTAAAGATTTTAATCATGATATGATTTTTTTAATCATGTAAAAGGAAAAAAGGAGCTACATCATTGCAAAACAAAGTTTTGCCAATTCCTTAATCTACTAAAAATTAACAAGAATAAAAAGTAAGATAATATTTATATTTTACGTAAGGTATTGAAAATCTATTTGTTAGATAATTTGTTTCTAAGCAATTGCATATCATCACTTACCTTTCTTTCTATAACCCTTGCATAGATTTGGGTAGTCGCCAATTTTGTATGTCCAAGAAGTTTTGAGACAGTTTCAATAGGAACACCATTACTTAGTGTGACCGTTGTTGCAAAAGTATGCCTGGCCATGTGGAATGTAAGATTCTTTTTGATTCCACATAAATCAGCAATTTCCTTTAGATAGCTATTGAGTCTTTGATTGGAAATGTTGGGCATTAGACTTCCGGTAAATTGGGTTCTATGATGATTTTCATATTTTTGGATCAGTGATTCTATTACAGGGAGTAAAGGAATTTTAAAAGGGTTGCCGTTTTTATTTCTAGTGGTCATTATCCAAGGATTATCATCTATACCCAAGATAATATGGTCCTTTTTTAGTTTTATAATGTCGCCATAAGATATCCCGGTATAGCAGCTAAAAATAAATAAGTCTTTAACTACAGAAAGTCTTTCAATGTTCGTATTTAAATTTTGGATTCTTTCAAGTTCAAGATCCGTTAGAAACTCCCGTTCCCTTTTCTCTAGTTTTGGTTTGAATTTCACAAAAGGGTCACGTTCTATCCATTCCATATGATAGGCCAAAGTCACCATCTTGCGAAGCCTTTGAATGTGCTTCATAACGGCATTATTTCCAATCTTACCTTGATAGTGCTTAGGTTGGTACGACCTAAGAAAACTTTCAAAACTTAAGACAAAGGCATAATCTAAATCTTGGAGATATATATCAGCCTTCTTATATTCCTCTAAAACAAAGGCCAAAATATATTTTTGGCTCGTCCGATAGTGACACAATGTTTTAGTGGCGAGTTTGCTTCCCATCTTATCATTATGGTATCTAAATATGTCTTTTAATGAGTAGATTCTTTTATCCTCTCCTAAATATCTGGCCTTTACCAATTCGGCATTAACAACTTTACCATCGTTCTTTAAATCTCGATAAGATTGAATTAGTTCGGCTTTTGTTTCGTCCAAATAGTAATTTAAGGTTTTAGCGATTTCGCTATTTCCTTTTACTTTTTGCCGGCTTGTATCCCATAAATCAATATTGACTTTGTGTTTAAGGCTAATACTTAAACGTTTCTTGTTGATGGTTATCCGTGCATAAATAGTCGCAGAATTGTTTTTGTTCACTCTGGCTGAATAAACCCAAAATAGGACTGAAAATGTTGAAGAAGTTCGCATGTTTTTCGTCTTTAAAATGAAACAATCAGTTAGACGAAAGTCAAATCAACAATGCAAGATTTATGTCTTTAAGAGTTCAAATTATAAAGGTGTTACCACAATTGTTACCATTTTTTAAAAATGTTACCTTATTGTGACCATTTAAAACTAAATCATATCATTTAATATGACTACCTAAAAAACATAAAACCCTGCCAATCATAAAATTAGCAGGGTTTTGGTCTCGGATGATATCCGATTCAGTGACCTGGCTGGGGCTCGAACCCAGGACCCTCTCCTTAAAAGGGAGATGCTCTACCAACTGAGCTACCAGGTCAAAATGTCAATTAAAAGCTTTAGAAGTTTATTCCTTAGCGGCTGCAAATATAAGATCATTAATTTATTTAGCAAGCCTATTTTAAATAAATTTTGATTTTCTTTGAAATCAATTGCAATTGGTTCAATTTTAAATAAATTAAAATCGTGAAAATAGTTTTGGTCGGATATATGGGAAGTGGAAAGTCGACTATTGGTAAAATACTTGCCAATCAGTTGAAAATTAAGTTTTTGGATTTGGATGATTATATTGAAGCCGAGGAAGGGATGGGAATTCCCCAGCTATTTGAAAGTAAAGGGGAGATTTATTTTAGGAAAAAAGAGAATGAACACCTGAAACAGATTTTGAATGGCACAGATCACTTCATTCTCTCAACAGGGGGGGGGACACCCTGCTATGGGAATAATATGCAAGCTATTCTCGAGGCCACTCCCAATGTTTTTTACCTGAAGGTTACCATTCCAGGGCTTATTGAAAGATTGGCCCCTGAGAAGGCCCATAGGCCGTTGATTGCTAATATTCCCGAAGAAGAATTACCCGAATTTATCGGGAAACACCTTTTTGAACGTAGTTTTTTCTATTCCAGGGCAGAACATGCCATCCAAACCGATGGGAAGAGTGTTGAAACTATTGTAGCCGAAATCGAAGCGCTACTAGTCTAAGTAAACCATATCATCCTTGGCTTTGAATTGGACATGGACATGTTCTTGCAAGGAGGTTGATAGGGAAATGCCTTTGTAATCTGCTTTTACAGGGTACTTTTTATGGTTGCGATTCACCAATACGGCAGTTTTCAATTGCTTTAAGGGTGTTCTCAAGAAATGGTGCACCCCATAGATCAATGTTGTGCCCGAATTGAGTACATCATCGACCAAAACAACGGACTTGTTTTTATAATCCGCTGGGGGGATTGAGGTTTTTACCTCACTCTCCAAAGGATTTCTTTTGTTCATCGAAACTTTGCAGAGGATAATTTCAGCATCGGTAATGCTGCGAAGTACATTTTGTATTTTTTTCGCAAATTTCAATCCACCACCTTCAATCCCAGCAAGGATGATTTCCTTTTCCGTAACGTTTGCCTCAAGTATTTGATAGGCAATCCTACGCACTTTGTGCTGTATCTTTTGGTGGGACAATATTTGGTTCTCCATGGTATTCGATTTACTTTTCAAAGATAAAGAACAGTTCGTTACCTTTTCTTGGTTTGATTGAATTATATGCCGGCTCAAGGACCTTGATCGATAGATATGGGGTAAAGAGACTCCGATATTCCCCTTCATTCCCTCCAAAGGGAGGACTGCCATTTTTAAAAGTACGGTCAAACAAGAGTCCGACCAATTTACCCTTTTCATTAAGAAGGCCATGCATTTTCATGGCATAGGCTTTTCGATGCGAGGGTTCCAGGGAACAAAAAAAGGTTTGTTCCAGGATCAAGTCGAATCGGGGTGACTCAAGATCGAAAAAATCCATCTGTACCAATTGCCCATCGGGGAATGTGGGGATTCTGGTTTTTATATTTTGTAAGGGCTTGGCCGAGATATCGATGACATGGATATTCGTGAATCCTTTATCGTAAAGGTAATCTACCTCATACCCATTTCCTGCACCGGGAATGAGTATCTTGATTTCTTTATCCGTTAATTGATCTATATAGGCCCGAAGCGGGGGCGAAATATACCCGATATCCCAAACTGTTTTATCGTGGGTGTACTTCTTGTCCCAATACGCTTTATTCAGATTCATCATCGAGATAGTCATCAATTTCCCTACGGTCTTTTTTGGTAGGTCTGCCTGTACCTTTTTTGCGGTAGTAGGCTTTCGAATACTTCAAAAGCTCCTCATTTCCATAGGCTTCCTTCGGAGTGGTGTCTTTTCTGTAAATATCCACCAATTTAGCCCCAACCCGGTTTGCGGGAATATCCAAAATGGTGAATTGAAGGTTTATCTGGTTCTTACGGACTATGATTTCATCAGTGGGGTAAACCTCCCTAGAAGGTTTGACTACTTGCCCATTTACTTTAACCTGTCCCTTTTTGCAGGCGGTAGAGGCAATATTCCTTGTTTTGAAATATCGGGTGTGCCATAAGTATTTGTCAATACGCATCGTCTATCAAAATTCTTTGTTAAGGAGCTCCACAAAAATACATAAAATTGTATCTTGCGAGCTTAAATTGCTAATAGTTGAAGATGAAAAATAGTATTATAGTACTTTTAGTGGTATTCCTTGCGTGGTCATGTAAGAAAGATGATGATGGTGATGATGGGACTGTGGTTGTCGAAACCAGGACCATAAGTGAGGTCGAAGCTGAAAACGATGCCGAAATACGGGAATATTTGGAGACCCATTTCTACAATTACGAGGAATTTACGGCAAAACCTGAAGGGTTTGATTATTCCATAGTGGTAGATACCCTAGCCGGTGACAATGCGGATAAAACCCCGTTGATCGATCAGGTCGAATCCATTAAATTCAAGGTGTCTTTTGATGATGTAAGTGCAACTACTGAAGAGGAGGATATTGAACACACCTTATATTATTTAACTGCGAGGGAAGGTGTAGGTGTTTCGCCAACAGTGTCTGATTCCTTGTATCTGAATTATGAGGGCTCACTGCTCGATGGGAGTGTTTTTGACAGTAAAATAGGAGCACCTGTTTGGTTGGAATTGATAAGTACGGTATCCGGTTTCAGAAAAGGGTTATCGTTATTTAAAACAGGAGGCGATGTTGTGGAAAATGAGGACGGTACTTTTGAGGTACTTGATTCTGGAGTGGGAATGTTGTTCATTCCATCCGGATTAGCCTATTTTTCAGGTAGTGTAGGAGGCGAATCCTATGCGCCAATCGTTTTTAAAATCAATGTATTGAGGGTTGAGGATACCGATTATGATCTAGACGGTATTCCATCGAGTGCTGAGGATTTGAATGGGGATAACGATGTAAACAACGATGATACCGATGGGGATGGATTCCCTAATTATATAGACGCGGATGATGATGGGGATGGTATTGCCACATCAACCGAAATTGAGGATGATGAAGGGAATATTATATTTCCATATCCTGATACGGACAATGATGGTACGCCGGATTATTTGGATCCGGATAATTAGAGCCTAATCATAAAGACAATAAAAAAAGCCCTGACGGAACAAACCGTCAGGGCTTTTTTTTGCTTAAAAGGTTTCTTTTAAAGATTTAACGATAGTCCAAAGATGATTTGGGAAGGTCGTGAGTCAACCCTTCCTGAAATATCGGTAACATTATTACCGATGAAATTGGCCTCATTTTTAGAGAAACCCCTTTCGTAACGAACGTCCAATCCGATTTTCCCTAAGTTCACCCCGGCACCAAGATGGAGGCCTACGGTAAAATCATCTTTTACGTCATCAACTTTTAGATCCGAAAGGTCATTGTTCAAAGTGTATTGAAAGGCAGGACCGGCAAAGATATGCAAAGGGCCAATGATTTTGTATCCTAGAAGTACAGGAAGATCTAATTTAGATATGTCATAGTCATTGGAATTACCATCGAGTTCATAACTACTTTTTGTTTTCGTGTAGATCAATTCGGGTCTCAAATAGATTTTTGGGAAATCCAACTTTCCAAATACACCAACATGGTAGCCTACCTTGCCATCAGAGCCTTCTATGATGTTTTCTCCGGCATTGGTGGCAGAACGTATCAAATCACCGTTCTTGTTGTAGTTAAGTCCGGCCTTTATACCGAATCCGGAACCGCTTTGGGCAAATGCAGTGATGCTAGCCAAAGCAAAAACTGCCAATAGAATTGTTTTCTTCATAATGTGTTTGTTTTTTACCTGAGCCTTTTCAGGTTCGTTTTTTGGTATCAAAAGCGATACCATTCGTTATGTTACCTATTACTCAAAGAACGATGAAGATTTTTCTTTATTGTTACAATACAGCCGATCATATTAAAAATATTTGTCACAAAAATCAAGGGACTCATAACCCTTGACGTTGATTTTATGGCACCTTGGACTTTTCCTCTCTACCCGAAATGGGAAACTTTATTTTTTCGTTAAGGACTTTATCATGGGTAGATGATTATATTTGCCACTTTAAACAAGAAAGTGCAATTTACATTAGAACATACAGACGCTCAAAGCAAGGCACGTGCCGGTAAGATGGTTACGGATCATGGGGTTATCGAAACCCCTATTTTTATGCCAGTAGGTACGGTGGCCTCGGTTAAAGGGGTACATCAGCGGGAATTAAAGGAAGAGATAAACCCTGATATTATTTTAGGGAATACCTATCATTTGTTCCTACGTCCTAAAACCCAGATTCTTCAACAAGCCGGAGGATTGCATAAGTTTATGGGTTGGGACCGGAATATTTTGACCGATAGCGGTGGTTATCAGGTATATTCCCTATCGGCAAATAGAAAGATCAAGGAAGAAGGGGTAAAGTTCAAATCGCATATCGATGGTTCTATGCATATGTTCACCCCAGAAAAGGTGATGGAAATCCAGCGGGTCATAGGGGCCGATATCATTATGGCCTTTGATGAGTGTACACCTTATCCTTGTGATTACAATTACGCCAAGCGATCGATGCATATGACGCATCGATGGCTAGATCGGTGTATGGCACATTTGGATAAAACCCCGTTTACCTATGACTTTTCGCAGTCGTTTTTTCCAATTGTTCAAGGGTCCACTTATAAAGATCTCCGAATACAGTCGGCAGAATATATAGCCAATGCAGGAGCCGAAGGGAATGCCATTGGAGGGCTTTCTGTCGGTGAACCGGCAGAGGAAATGTATGCCATGACCGAAGTCGTATGCGATATATTACCCATAGATAAACCCCGGTATTTGATGGGTGTAGGCACCCCGATCAATATTTTGGAGAATATTGCACTCGGTATCGATATGTTCGATTGTGTGATGCCTACCCGAAATGCTAGGAACGGAATGCTCTTTACGGCCCACGGTACCATAAATATCAAGAATAAAAAATGGGAGGATGATTTTTCGCCCATAGACGAAATGGGTACTACCTTTGTGGATAAGGAATATTCAAAGGCCTATTTACGACATTTGTTCGCCGCCAATGAATATTTAGGCAAACAAATTGCAACCATACACAATCTCGGATTTTACCTTTGGTTGGTCCGTGAGGCAAGAAAGCATATTTTAGCCGGTGATTTCACATCATGGAAGAATATCATGGTCAAACAAATGGATAAAAGATTATAGCGTTGAGCATTATAGACAAATACATACTTAAGCGGTATTTGCTCACTTTTGCAGTGATGTTGTTGCTTTTTATCCCTATTGGTATTATGGCAAACCTTGCCGAGCAAATCGGTAAGATGATCGATAATGATGCCCCTACCAATGAAATCATCATCTACTACTTGAATTTCACTATTTATATCGGTAGTCTACTCTTTCCCATATTCCTGTTTTTGTCGATTATATTTTTTACGTCCAAACTGGCCAGTAATACGGAGATCGTGGCCATATTGAGTTCAGGGGTGTCCTATGGTCGCTTTTTAAGACCCTATTTGATAGGTGCTTCAATCATAGCGGTGACCATGTTGGTTATGGCCATGTTCATTGTTCCCAATGCCAGTAAGGGGTATAATGAGTTCAAATACAAATATTTAAAAAAGGGGAAGAAGGACCGGATTACCAGTAATATATTCAATCAGCTGAATGAAAATGATTTTCTTTACGTAAGCAGTTTCGATCCCGCAAGACAGAATGCCAACAAATTCACCTTTGAGCGTTTTAATGACGATAATACGTTGGATTTCAAAATTTCGGCCAATAGTATCCGATGGGTTGAAAAAGACAGTATTTATCGCTTGATCAAATACACCAAGCGCACCATGGTCGGTGATTCGGCCATTATTGAAACCAAGAATAGGTTAGATACCTTGTTCGCCTTTAAGATAGATGACTTGACCCCAGTTTCCTATATTGCGGAAACCAAGAACCTGTATGAACTTAATAAATTTATAAAGGACCAAAGAAGAAAGGGGGCTTCCAACATCAATAATTACGTACTTGTAAAGTATCGAAGATGGGCCTTGCCTTTGACGGCATTCATACTGACCATCATTGCGGTCGCGGTATCTTCCGTAAAACGACGTGGGGGTATGGGCATTAACCTGGCTTTCGGTATAGGTGTCGCCTTTATCTATATCTTTTTTGACAAGGTCTTTGGTACCTTGGCCGAACAAGCTGGTTTCTCACCCTTAATGGCAGTGGTCATCCCGAATATCGTTTTCGGCATATTAGCGTTTTACCTGTTGCAAAATGCCAAGCGTTAAACTAAAAAATTACTTACTTCTTCATTTAATTGTATTTATCTGGGGATTTACAGCGGTTCTTGGCAAGCTGATAACCATTGATGCACTTCCCTTGGTTTGGTATCGAATGGTGCTGGCAACCACGCTGATCTTTCTCTATATTAAGTATAAGAAACTTTCCCTTGATGTTTCGAGGAAAGGTTTGCTATGGATGGTTGTTGGCGGTATAACCATCGCCCTCCATTGGGTTACTTTTTTTATGGCGATCAAAGTGTCCAATGTTTCGGTAACCCTGGCAACCATGTCGACCGCGGCATTTTTCACCGCAATTTTGGAACCTATTTGGTACGGCAGGAAGGTGGTCGTCTATGAAATCGTATTCGGTTTGATCGTGATCATAGGGCTGTATATTATTTTTCAGGTAGAAACCGATTATCTGAATGGAATTGTCCTTGCATTGATTTCCGCTTTTCTCTCGGTTGTTTTTACATTGATCAATGGGCGATTGATCACATATCAGAAGCCATCGGTCATTTCGTTTTATGAATTGGGTAGCGGTGTCCTGTTTTTGACCGTTTTTATGATTTTTAGGGGGGATTTTACAATAGGGTTCTTTACATTGTCACCCGCGGATTGGGTATTTATTGGGATACTTGCTTCCATATGTACGGCATATGCCTATATCGCTTCGGTTAAGGTAATGCGGTATATTACACCTTATACGGTGGTGTTGACCGTAAATCTAGAGCCTGTTTATGGTATCATCCTCGCCTTCTTTATTTTAGGGGATGATGAGAAAATGAAACCGGAGTTCTATTTCGGGGCATTGATCATTATTCTTACGGTCATTGCCAATGGGGTAATGAAACAAATCGACGTTAAAAAAAATGGCTGAGCCATAGGGTTCCCTTAGATTATTTTATATTTGCCATTCAAACTAACAAAACCTGATCAGCACATGGAATATTTGGATTTTGAACTTCCCATCAAAGAACTTGAGGACCAGTTGGATAAGTGTATGGTCATCGGGGAGGAGAGTGATGTAGACGTTAGTGAAACCTGCAAACAGATCGAGAAAAAGTTGATCACTATGCGTAAGGATATCTATAAAAACCTTACGGCATGGCAAAGGGTACAACTTTCCAGACATCCCAATAGACCTTATACCTTGGATTATATAAATGCCATCTGTGGTGATACCTTTTTGGAACTTCACGGGGATCGTACCGTAAGGGATGATAAGGCGATGATCGGTGGTTTGGGGAAAATCGGTGATCAGAGTTTTATGTTCATTGGTCAACAAAAAGGATATAATACCAAAACCCGACAGTATCGAAATTTTGGTATGGCGAACCCTGAAGGGTATCGAAAGGCATTACGCCTAATGAAATCCGCCGAGAAATTCGGTATTCCCGTGGTTTGTTTTATTGATACCCCAGGAGCTTATCCCGGTATTGAGGCTGAAGAGCGCGGACAGGGAGAGGCTATCGCTAGGAATATCATGGAAATGACCCGATTGAAAGTGCCGATCATCGTAACGATTATCGGGGAAGGTGCATCCGGCGGCGCTTTGGGCATAGGTGTTGGCGATCGTGTACTGATGTTGGAAAATACATGGTACTCTGTAATTTCACCGGAATCATGCTCTTCCATATTATGGAGAAGTTGGGAATACAAGGAACAAGCAGCCGAGGCATTAAAGCTTACGGCACCGGATATGAAAAAGTTGAAATTGATTGATGAGATTGTGCGTGAACCGGTTGGTGGCGCCCATAGTAATCGGGAAAAGACTTTTGATACCGTCAAAAATAAAATAACCACCCATTACGAGGAATTGCAAAAGTTATCACCAAAAAAATTGGTCGAATTGCGTATGGATAAATATGCAAATATGGGTGTTTTCAATGGCTAATCCTTGTGTTTGTTTAAGGTAGTCGGATCACATACCTTCCAATTCCGTTTATTTTTCTGTTATCAACACTTTTTGTAACTTATCAACAGGTAAATTGTTAATGAACCGTTGAAATAGTTATACCGTAAACCTACGTTAACTTAAGGTTAATTACATATTTTCGCATTCATGGAAAAACCCAAGCCACTTATTGGCCATAAGATAGACAAGTCCACTATTATCAACCTGGAAAGGGGTAAGATACCACCTCAAGCCGTTGATTTAGAGGAAGTTGTGCTTGGTGCTATGATGATTGATAAAAAAGGTGTCGATGAAGTAATCGATATCCTGCATCCCGATGTTTTCTATAAGGATGCCCATCGTTTTATCTATGAGGCCATTTTTAAATTGTTTGAAACCTCGGAACCGGTTGATTTATTAACCGTTTCTTCCCAATTGAAGAAGGATGGTAAACTGGAATCCGTGGGAGGGGATTTTTACCTTATAAAATTGACCCAAAAAGTGGCCTCTTCGGCCCATATCGAGTTTCATGCCCGTATCATACTTCAAAAGTATATCCAGCGAAGTTTGATCAAGATATCGAATGAGATTATTGAGGATGCCTATGATGAGAGTACAGATGTATTCGACCTGTTGGATGAGGCGGAATCAAAATTATACGATGTTACCCAGGGCAATTTAAAACGCTCAGCAGAAACAGCCCAGAATTTGGTTATCCAGGCCAAGAAAAGAATTGAGGAAATTTCCAATAAGGAAGGGTTAAGTGGTATTGCTTCAGGCTTTGATAAGGTAGATAAACTTACTTCTGGTTGGCAACCTAGTGATTTAATCATTGTCGCAGCACGTCCGGGGATGGGTAAAACCGCATTGACGCTTTCCATGGCCCGTAATATCGCGGTGAACTCTGGAGTACCCGTGGCGTTCTTTTCGCTGGAGATGTCCTCCGTACAGTTGATAACGAGATTGATTTCATCGGAAACCGGACTGTCATCCGAGAAATTGCGTACCGGAAAGTTGGAAAAACACGAATGGGAGCAATTGAATGTCAAGGTGAAGACCCTCGAAAAAGCTCCTTTGTTTATCGATGATACCCCTTCATTATCCATTTTTGACCTTAGGGCAAAGGCAAGGCGATTGTCCTCCCAGCACGGTATAAAAATGATCATTATCGATTATTTGCAATTGATGACCGCAGGGGGAAGTCAAAAAGGAGGGAACCGTGAACAGGAGATATCTACGATATCCAGAAACCTCAAGGCCTTGGCCAAGGAACTTAGTGTGCCCGTCATTGCCTTATCCCAGCTGTCCAGGGCGGTAGAGACAAGAGGGGGCAGTAAACGTCCTATCCTATCGGATCTTAGGGAGTCTGGGGCGATTGAACAGGATGCGGATATTGTTTCCTTTATTTATCGACCCGAATATTATAAGATTGATGAATGGGATGATGAAGAAAGGACACCCACCCAGGGTCAAGCCGAATTTATTGTAGCCAAACACAGAAATGGTGGTTTGGAGAATATTCGATTGAAGTTTATCGGTAACCTTGGTAAATTCGATAATTTGGATGATTTTGATTCGCCTTTCGAGTTTCAATCGAAAATGAATGCGGAAGATGAAAACCCCTTTATCACCAAAAATCTTCCCGATGCCAATGAGGCCTTCGGTAGTTCTATGAACGAGGATTTTAATCCCAATGATAATGATGTGCCTTTTTAAAAAGAGAAGCAGTGCTTATGACGAGTACTAAGCTTAACATGGGGTAGATGAAAATTCCAGTAGTATTTCACAAAATATCATAAAACAAATAGGGCAACTCTATTTTCCGTTATCTTTGGTAAACATCTTTCAAAGAGGATATTCAATGCATAAAAGCGTTTTATTTTTTTTCTTCCTACTTTTTACTTGGAGTATTTCGGCGTCCTCAATTCTTATTCCCATGGATGCGGATACCCAAAAGAATCATCTAAAGGCATACGGAATAACCTATTGGGTACTTACCAAACAACAAAAGGTCCAATGGCTGTTGAATTATAGGGGAGGGTCTTTCCTGCTTCCCGATGGGGAGGCCATTCGTAGGGAATGTCAGATTCGTGGAGTGTCTTTCGAGATACTATCCGATGGGCAGGCCCAAGAAATTTTGGATGGTATTGGTAGTCCTTCCAAAAATCAGGAAGCGGTTATTCTTGAAAAGGCTCCCAAGATTGCGGTATATTCCCCAAAAACAAATCAACCCTGGGATGACGCCGTGACCATGGTGCTCACCTATGCAGAGATACCCTATGTAACGATTTATGATGAAGAGGTGTTGGATGATAAACTGGTCTTGTACGATTGGTTGCACCTGCACCATGAGGATTTTACCGGTCAATATGGTAAATTTTACGGTGCCTATAGGGCAACTCCTTGGTATATTGATGGAAAAAAAGAGGCTGAGGCCTTGGCGGCCAAATTGGGGTATGATAAGGTCTCTGAGGAAAAAAGGGATGTGGCCTTGAAAATCAGGAACTATGTCATAGGCGGGGGCTTTATGTTCGCCATGTGTTCGGCCACGGATAGTTTTGATATCGCTTTGGCAGCGGATGGTGTAGATATTTGTGAGCCTATGTTCGATAACGACCCCTCCGATGCCAATTACCAAAGTAAATTGGATTTTGGGAAGACGTTTGCCTTTACGGATTTTACTTTGGAACGAAATCCCTTGCGCTATGAGTTTTCATCAATTGATATGACCAATAAAAGGGGAGGGGTGCCCAAGGAATCGGATTATTTTACCCTGATGGATTTTTCGGCGAAATGGGATCCCGTGCCTACCATGTTATGCCAAAACCATACGGCTTTGGTAAAAGGGTTTATGGGACAGACTACCGCATTCAATAGGAAAGAGATAAAACCAACCGTATTGGTCCTAGGGGAGAATAAACTCAATGGTGAGGCTCGTTATATCCATGGAATAAAGGGTAAAGGCTTCTTTACTTTTTATGGTGGACATGATCCCGAGGATTATCAACATAGGGTAGGGGACCCGAAGACGGAATTGGAGTTGCATCCAACATCCCCGGGCTATCGCCTTATTTTAAATAATGTGCTTTTTCCCGCAGCTCGAAAAAAGAAGCAAAAGACCTGAAATCTTACGCCTTTATAAGTTTCTCCAAGATACGTTCCACGCCGAAATCGTCGTTGCTCTCCGTTTCGTAATGGGCAACTTTCTTGACATTGGGGTGCGCATTGGCCATGGCAAAACTGTATTCTGCCAAGGCAAGCATTTCGAGGTCATTGTTATAATCCCCGAAAACCATGGTTTCACTAGGTTTGATGTTGTAGAGTTCCTGAAGCTTTTGCAGGGCAAATCCTTTGTTTGCATCGGGACTTGATATATCGACCCAATTGGGCCCGGATACCTTAACCTTTAAATCACCCTCCAAATGTTGTACGGCCGGATATATATGTTGTTCCGAACTCTCAAAATGGTAAATGGCGATCTTTAGGATTTCGGCATCGACCATAGAAAGGTCCTCCACGATTTCATAGGCCGAATAATACTGTTTCAATAAGTCTGCAAAAGAATCGGAATTACCTGTTAAATAGGAATTCTGTTTGCCACAAAGCACCGGGTGTATGTTGTCGACGGTATCCAGGATATCCAAGATGATTTTCTGCTTGTCCTTAGGAAGCAAGGTAGCGAGCAACTCCTCTTCATTCCGCCTGACATAACCGCCATTTTCGGCCACAACGACAATATCGTTTTTAATGGTATCCAACTTATCGACAATACTGTTGTATTGACGTCCGCTGGCGGCCACGAAAAGAATACCTTTTTTTTGCAATTGATCGAACAATTCAAAAAAACGGTCGCTGACCTCATGGTTGGAATTCAATAGGGTGCCATCCATATCGGAAACCACCATTTTAATTTGGGATAGGTTCATTTTTGAAAATATAAGCTGCAAAGGTATTTGTTAAGGTTAAATAATAAGAATATTATGGATAAAGTTTATATTAACAACATCAATATTTAACGGAAAATTATGGAATTCTACCAAAAGGAAATACGGCTTGGACCCTTTTCAAGGGGGTTTCATCTTATTACGAATGAAATAACCGATGCATTACTTGGGTTGGGCCATATAGAGAAAGGAATTTTACAGGTGTTTATACAACATACTTCGGCGAGTTTGACCATAAATGAGAATGTAGACCCCACGGTACGGCAAGATTTTGAGAGCCATATGAATGTTATGGTGTCTGAGGATGCTCCCTATTATATACATACTTATGAAGGCCCTGACGATATGCCGGCACATATTAAGGCATCGCTAATGGGGGCATCGGTTCAGGTTCCGATTACCAACGGAAGATTGAATTTGGGTACTTGGCAAGGCATCTATTTATGTGAGCATAGAAACAATGCTTCCGGAAGGAATCTAGTACTCACCGCCTATGGTGTTTAAGCAAGGATCATGGTCAATCTGTAAAGGAAGAATGCTGTATTTTTCAAGCTCTTGAACGGTGTACTAAAGAAGGAACGGCCTATTTTTAATTTCGTTTTAAATCCAGTGGTTTCCGCATTGGGCGGGGGAAGCCGTCCATAGAGTATTTCACTTTAGTGAAAGCGGCCTGGGCGGTGTGGCTGCGATTTTTATTTACTTTCCTCAATGTGGGTCTCAACAAAGTGGCCATGCTGCGGCTGGCTCCTCCAAACCAAGGTATACCATACCTTGGTTTTTCGGCCCTGTTTCTTTTTTTGGCAATGCAAAAAAGAACAGAACACAAACTTCTGGATAGTTTATGCTATCTTTTTCTAATTCACACCCAACTTTTGGGATTGATCCATTAAGGGTCAAGAATAATTTCTGGGTATTAGGATATTTATCCAAATAGTTGGGTTAACCTCAATAGGGGTCATGACCAATTATTGTGTTTAAGCAAGGATCATGGTCAATCTGTAAAGGAAGAATGCTGTATTTCCCACACCCCTGAACGGGGCACTAAAGAAGGAACGGCCTATTTTTGATTTCGTTTTAAATCAAGTGGTTTCCGCATTGGTCGGGGGAAGCCGTCCATAGAGCATTTCACCTTAGTGAAAGCGGCCTGGACGGTGTGGCCGTGATTTTTATTTACTTTCCCCAATGTGGGTCTCAACAAAGTGGCCATGCTGCGGCTGGCTCCTCCAAACCAAGGTACACTGCACCTTGGTTTTTCGGCCCTGTTTCTTTTTTTGGCAATGCAAAAAAGAACAGAACACAAACTTCTGGATAGTTTATGCTATCTTTTTCTAATTCACACCCAACTTTTGGGATTGATCCATTAAGGGTCAAGAATAATTTCTGGGTATTAGGATATTTATCCAAATAGTTGGGTTAACCTCAATAGGGGTCATGACCAATTATTGTGTTTAAGCAAGGATCATGGTCAATCTGTAAAGGAAGAATGCTGTATTTTTCAAGCCCTTGAACAGGGTGCTAAAGAGGGAACGGCCTATTTTTGATTTCGTTTTAAATCAAGTGGTTTCCGCATTGGGCGGGGGAAGCCGTTCATAGAGCATTTCACCTTAGTGAAAGCGGCCTGGGCGGTGTGGCCGTGATTTTTAGTTGCTTTCCCCAATGTGGGTCTTAACAAAGTGGCCAGGCTACGGCTGGCTCCTCCAAACCAAGGTACACTGCACCTTGGTTTTTCGGCCCTGTTTCTTTTTTTGGCAATGCAAAAAAGAACAGAACACGAACTGCGGAATAGTTTGTGCTATCTTTTTCTGTTTCAAATACAACTCTTGGTATTGATCCCAAATTACTGTTGCGAACGCGACATCTGATCCTGTTCCCCAAACACAGTAATTAGATTTAGGCACAAAAAAAATCCGACTCGTTAAAGTCGGATTTTCCTAAGTGAGATATATTCTTAAATCTATTTTACTTTGTCTACAATGGCCTTGAAGGCATCTGGGTGGTTCATGGCCAAATCGGCTAAAACCTTACGGTTCAACTCAATGTTGTTGGCTTTTACCTTACCCATGAATTGTGAGTAGGACATTCCATGTAATCTTGCCCCTGCATTGATACGGGTAATCCAAAGGGCTCGGAATGTTCTTTTCTTGTTTCTTCGGTCTCTATAAGCATATAACATTGCTTTTTCAACCGCATTTTTGGCTACTGTCCAGACGTTTTTACGTCTTCCAAAGTAACCTTTGGCCTGCTTCATCACTTTTTTTCTTCGTGCTCTAGAAGCTACTGCATTTACTGATCTTGGCATAATTTTTAATTGTTTTTTGTAGTAGGCGGGCGATAATCGCCACTTTTTAATTTACTCGAACGCTAGTTTTGTTCTTGTGTTTTGCCCATCTCCAGGGTTAATGATTAATTACCGAAAGGACAATTACTTTAAACGTAATTGTTCTTTAATACTATTGACATCATGGTCATGTACTAAAGTAGAATGTGTCAACGCTAGTTTACGCTTTTTCGACTTCTTTGTAAGAATGTGGCTCTTAAAAGCGTGCTTTCTTTTGATCTTACCGGTACCTGTTAGCTTAAATCGCTTCTTGGCACTGGATTTTGTTTTTTGTTTAGGCATTTTTTCCTATTTAGGTTAATCTCACTTATTTATGCTGAACAAGCCCCGTTTAAGGGCTTGGTACAGTATCTTGTAAAGCTGGGTAATATTCCAGCATGTCTATCTTATTTCTTGGTCTTAGGCGCTATGAACATGGTCATACGTTTTCCTTCCAATTTTGGCATTTGTTCCACTTTGCCCAACTCTTCAAGTTCAGAGGCTAGTTTTAACAACAATATTTCCCCTTGGTCCTTATAAACAATAGAACGTCCCTTAAAGAAAACATAGGCCTTTAATTTAGCCCCGTCTTTTAGGAACTTTTCGGCATGTTTCTTTTTAAAGTCGTAATCATGGTCATCCGTATTCGGACCAAACCTGATTTCCTTTACCACAACCTTGGAAGCTTTCGCTTTCATGGCTTTCTCCCGTTTCTTTTGCTCATAGAGAAACTTTTTGTAATCTATGATTTTACAAACGGGAGGTTCTGCTTTTGGTGAAATCTCCACCAAATCCAAACCTAATTCCTCTGCTTTTGCCATTGCCTGCGGCAATGTGTAAACACCAACTTCAATATTATCACCCACCAAACGTACATTTGGTGAGATGATTCTCTCATTGATTTTGTGAGGGTTTTTGTTCTCTCTTCTAGGTTGGGGCCTAAATCTTTTTCGAATTGCTATGACTAACTAATTTTAATTAAACTTTTTTTTTTAAAACGACTTTAAGGTACTGTTTATTTCCTTAGTGACCAAGTCAACGAAATCCTGTACCGTAATAGAACCTAAATCATCGCCTCCGTGTTTACGGATCGCTATGGTATTATTTTCTTCCTCGCTCTCACCTACGATTAGCATAAATGGTGTTTTACTCATTTCAGCTTCCCGTATTTTCTTGCCTACAGTCTCGTTTCTATTATCAATGAGGGCGCGAATTTCGTTATTTTCCAAGGATTTTAAAACTTTTTCCGCATATTTTTCGTGTTTCTCGCTAACTGGAAGGATAATTGCTTGTTCTGGAGTCAGCCATAATGGGAAATTTCCTCCGGTATGCTCCAGTAACAGGGCGATGAATCGTTCCATGCTACCAAAAGGTGCTCGGTGGATCATTACCGGTCTATGTAGTTCATTGTCGCTTCCTTTATAGGTAAGGTCAAAACGTTCCGGTAAATTATAATCCACTTGAATGGTACCCAACTGCCAATTTCTTCCCAAGGCATCCTTCACCATAAAATCAAGTTTTGGACCATAAAATGCGGCTTCACCGCTTTCAATGACATAGTCCAAGCCTTTTTCCTTGGCGGCATTGATGATGGCATTTTCCGCTTTTTCCCAATTTTCGACCGATCCAATATATTTTTCGGGGTTATCCAAATCCCTTACGGAGACTTGGGCCTTGTAGTTATCAAATCCTAACGTATTCAATACATAGAGCGAAAGATCGATTACTTTTTTGAATTCCTCATCCAATTGTTCCGGGGTACAGAAAATATGGGCATCGTCCTGTGTAAAACCACGAACCCTGGTCAGCCCATGAAGTTCCCCACTTTGTTCATATCTATATACGGTACCGAATTCAGCATAACGCTTGGGTAATTCACGGTAACTAAAAGGGCGGGCATTGTATATTTCACAATGATGCGGACAGTTCATCGGTTTTAGCAAAAACTCTTCGTCTTCCTTGGGGGTATGTATGGGTTGAAAACTATCCTCGCCATATTTGGCATAATGGCCAGAAGTTACATAAAGTTCTTTTTGGCCGATATGGGGCGTGATGACCATTTCGTATCCCGCTTTTTTCTGGGCCTTCTTAAGAAAAGCTTCCAAACGTTCCCGAAGGGCGGCACCTTTCGGCAACCATAAGGGAAGTCCTTGCCCCACTTTTTGTGAAAAGGTAAAGAGTTCCAATTCCTTGCCGAGCTTTCTGTGGTCCCGTTTTTTTGCTTCCTCCAAGAGGTTCAGGTATGCTGTAAGATCTTTTTGTTTGGGGAAGGAAATACCATAGACCCGGGTCAGTTGCTTGTTTTTCTCATCACCACGCCAATAGGCACCAGCCACACTCAATATTTTTATCGCCTTGACAATTCCGGTATTGGGTATATGTCCACCACGGCAAAGATCGGTAAAGGTATCATGGTCGCAGAAGGTAATGGTACCATCCTCAAGATTCTCGATAAGCTCAACCTTGAACTCGTTTCCTTGTGATTTGTATTTTTCCAAGGCTTCAGCTTTGGATACCGGCCGCATTTTGAAATCGTGCTTGCCACGGGCAATTTCCAAGGCCCTTTTTTCAATAGCCGGAAAATCCTTTTCCGAAACCGAATGTTCCCCGAAATCAACATCGTAATAGAATCCGTTTTCAATGGCTGGTCCAATAGTCAGTTTGGCACCTGGAAACAATTCCTCCAAGGCTTGGGCCACGATATGGGACGAGGAATGCCAAAAGGCTTTTTTGCCCGCATCATCGTTCCATGTATATAAGGTTAGTGTACCATCTTCATTCAAAGGCGTCACTGTTTCTACAATGGTATCGTTGAATTTGGCTGAAATAACATTTCGCGCCAAGCCTTCACTTATGCTTTTTGCGATATCCATAGGAGTGCTGCCTTTGCTGTACTCCTTGACGGTTCCGTCGGGTAAGGTAATTTTGATCATGTTTCTTTATATGACTATAAGGGTACAAAGATAGTATCTTGTAATCATGCATACAATATATATGGATATGTTTTTGGGGCGTCACCCTGTATATAGGATACAGGGTCGGGCCATACACCATATCCCTTACTGCGTTGGGGGTGCTCCCGACCCTTCGGTACTGTGCCTAACGCAAATAAAAAGTGGAGGTTTCTTGTTTATATTGTTGGAATGTATTAGATTTAATACCCTTTTTTAAAATTTGTTTGGTTTCTAAGTTCTTAGGAAGTAGGGGGTTATGGAGCCTGCTAAAATATATTTTTAAAAACCTTCAAAAAAAGTATTGTTGAAAGGGAAAATGGTTGTAGGTTTGCAGCCCGAAACGATTAAGGTCGTTGGGAAAGAAAGGTCTTCGGGCCACGTTCATTGAGATACTTTTAAGGG
>NZ_JABTCF010000003.1 GCF_014596745.1 Maribacter aquimaris | reverse complement strand
AACCTTCTTCTTTGCCAAGGGCTAGGCAAACCTCTCGTATTCCCCCTTATCCCAAACCCCGGATCAGTCAACACGTCATATAGCGCTAGCCTATCGGCGCGCCATATGCTTAGTTATTGTGCACTGGTTTTTTTATTATTCGTTAAATTTTTTAAAGTATGTATAATATTTTTTGTCAGTCCGCATTCCGTTTAATTTTCTCAAATCAAGAGTTCCATTTTCATTAATCAGATATAATTTTTTCCTTTTTAGAAATAGTTTGTTTGGTGGTTTAATTCTGTTTTGTCCGCCACTTGATAAAGTCGAAACGAGATATTCATTCTGTTCAATTCGTTCAATCTTTTGGTTAGATGAAAGCACCAATGAGTCACGAATTACTTTATTTTCCGAATTCCGTATCTGTAATGTGTCCATAACGAGTTTAGTCGTTAGGTAAATAGTGTCGTTTTTGATTTTCCAATTCCCTTTTGTCCAACTTGAGGAAAGGTCAAAACGATATTTATGTATAAATGTTGAGTCCGATTTTATTTCAATTGTTCCCTTTATTCGACTATAATAATTTCCGATAATACTTTTTTGTCCAAAAGTAAAATTGGTCATTAATAGTAATAATAAAGTTTGAATTATTCTCATTGTTTTGGGGCTGTTCAACTTGTGCACAACATTAGGTATATACTCAGTGGCTTTGGCGTAGGGTCGGCATGTAGCGGCCATTGGGTATATACGTCTTAAGTTTGATTCTCTTTAAATTGATAGTATAATCAGAAAGAACAAAAGAGAGAATTAAGGTTACTATATACGGTGAAGCTTTAGACTTCGACAATCCCGAAGCTTCGGGAATAATCCTCTCTCTTTTACTACTTAGATCACGTTCAGTTCTGTGAGACCTTGATCTCGTTTTCAAGTTGTTGTGATACCAGTAGCTGGTTCTTTCATAAATCAGTTCTTATGAATAAATATAAAGAAACTTTCGGAGTTGACATCAGCAAGGATGTCTTTGATGTACATGGTAGTAATAAAGGTCACGACCAGTATAAGAATGATGAACCCGGGTTTAAGAAGTTCCTTAAAGAACTACCGGACAGTTCATTGGTCGTTATGGAAGCTACCGGTTACTATCATTATAGGCTAGCACAGTTTCTTTACAAAAATGCAGTAGTTGTATCGGTTGTAAATCCTTTGTCGATAAAGCGTTTTGTACAGATGAAACTTGCCAAGGTGAAAACGGACAAGAGCGATGCCAAGGCTATATGTGACTATGCTCTGATCAATGAGGTCCCCATTTACAATGCCCTGACGGATACCCAAAGCGAATGTTTACAATTGTTCAGATTGTTGGATGCTTATTTAAAACAGCGCACGGCTACCAAAAACAAAATACATGGGGAAGCTGTTCTGGGCATACCATCAAAGTTTGTCTATCGTTCTTTGATACGCAACAGGAAGCAGCTGGACAAAGAGGTGGCGGCTATCGAATCGAAGATCCTATCATTGGTAAAAGAGGACCAACAGGAGCAATTGACCTTATTGACATCGATACCGGGCATAGGGCAAAAGACGGCCTTGTTCTTGATAGTCGTGACAGATGGATTTAGCAAGTTCGAAACGGCATCACAGCTTTGTAGTTATGTCGGTATAACCCCAACGATACGAGAGTCGGGGAGCAGTGTAATAGGTCGTGCACGGATAAGTAAGGTCGGTAATCGAAAACTGCGGAATCTATTGTTTCTATGTTCCTTTAATGCCTGCAAACACAACAGGGCATGCAAAGAGGTATATGAGCGAATAGTGAACAAAGGTAAGAGCAAGAAACTGGCATTGATCGCAGTGGCCAACAAACTACTCAAACAGTCCTTTGCCATTGCAAAATCAGGTAGGCCATACGATGAAACCTACGTTTCTGCATTGTCTAGATAACTAGGGAACAAAACCCATGAAAAAAGCTCAAAGAATCTATTTTTTGAATCTATGAGCCTAGAATAATATTGTCTCAGATTAAAGAAGAATTTGTTTGTTTTTTACCTCAGTTCTTTGTTGTGCTTTCGTTATTTATTGAGTTCTTGTTCAATTTCAATTAATATGGTTTCAATTTCATTTTTTATTCCACCCAAAAAATTTGTTCCCGCAGCTGATTTATGTAACAATGCATAGTCTATGAGGTAGTTTTCAAATTCTACAGAATTAAACAACGATTTATTATTTATGTTTTTTGAAATGGAATTGGTTTGAAAATCTAACTGTTTACTTGCTAATTTCCTAACACTACCCTCCTTATAAATAATAGATTTCAGGTTTTCTTTTACAGCCAAAGTAAAATTTATCTGAAGTTTTAAAATTTCCAATGAGCTATCAAAAGATGCAAGCCGTTGTCTCAACTTTTGATTCAAAATTAAATTTAAATTGCCTGAACTTATGATGTCATTTAACACTCCATTTGAAGGCTTAAACTGCATCTGATTGCCAAGAACTGCAAAAATTTTTTCATTCAGATATTTATCACTAACAGTGTCAAGGATTTCATTATCAAATAAATTCAACAAACCATTTATACCGTTTCTTATGGTTTCATTCTCCTTAATTGATGAATTTATTTTATCCAGATTATTATTAAATTCCGATTGCAGAGACAATAAATACTCTTGTTCTATTTTTTGTTGTTTCCTATGCTCGTTCCAATTATTTATTGAAAGTGCAATCAAAATTCCAATAACCACAAGTATAATTTCTCCAATTGCATATTTAAAATACTTTCCAGTTTTGTTTTTCTCCATAAGGTCGTAACGTATTTTTCTAAAGAATTTTATCATTGGTTAACGGTTTGTCATAATGAAGCACAACGGTCTCGGCTATGAGTAGTTGCGTGGGTTAATACTTAACTTCGCAAGTACCCACCAAATTGAAAATCCGCGAGGATTTTCAGTAGTAGGCGAGAACAAGCAATTACTTATAGCCATTGTTGTGCTTTCGTTATTTATAATTTAGTCATATTGAGTTTCCTTAAGAATTTTATCTATCAATAGGTCTAATTCTATAAATAGGTTTTTGTTATCTGCAATCCAGTATAAAAATTCGTCAGTATTGTTTTCGAATTCAATTTCTTTAAAAATTTGAAGTTTATCCACCTTCAGGTTTGATTTTTCTTTCCAATTTAATGGACCATAGGCATCCATATCTTTAAAGGAATATTTTTTTGATAAATAGGGAAAAATCTCGTTATCTAATTTTGCGGTAAATCTTGTTGTTCTATCTGTCAATGCTTTCATCGTTCGTCCCCAATTATATATTAAATTAACCAATTCCTGATTCTGGAGCAATTCCAAACGTCCCGATTGTATTAGACCAGAAATGGTATTTTCCGAGGGTCTGAATATAGGAGGGTCAAAGGCATAAAAAAGTAAACTATCAACATTTTGCTTTTTAAGATAATCTTCGTCTTTGCCTATATTATTCATTAATTGTCTGAGGGCTGCCTCACATAATTCATTTTCCTCAATTCTTCTTTTTATAATCGCTTTGTTTTGCAAATATTCAGTATGAATGTTCTTTACAATGGATTGTTCTTCAAGTTTCTGAATTCGTTCTTGGTTCCAATTATTGATTGACAATGCAATCAAAATTCCAATTACAACAAGTACAATTTCGCCAATCGCGTAAATCAGATATTTGCTGAATTTATTTTCAGTCAGCAGGTTTTGTCTAATTTTTCTAAAGAATTTAATCATTGGTTAGCGGTTTCTGATAGTAAAGCACAATGGTTTTATACATCTTAGCAAAAGTTTATTATTCCTTATTCAAAAATTCAGTTACTAAATTATTCTTTTCAGATTCCATTTCGCAAGTCCAACTGTCTATAAACCATCTTCCATTTTCATAATGAAGTTGAACGCTATTTAGACCTCTAATATTGGATTCAGTTTTTAGGTCAGTTCGTATTTCAAATGCACTCCAAACTTGCGCAATATTTCCAAACTTGCTAACTATTCTTTTTAGCTCCTTTTCATAAAAATTCTCTTTTGGTGATAATCCAATTGGTATATATTCCGCCTCCAAAGAATGAGTTTTCGCTTTTCCATTTTCATCAATTCTTGTAATAAAAGCATTTTTTGAATGAATGTAACTATCTCTTTCAAACTCCCAAGGTTCACTACACGAGCCAGAAACAACATCATAATATGCATTTATTATCGCATCTACTGATTTTACATCTTTTGCGTATTTGTCATCATTAGTTTGTCCGAAAATTGAATTACAAGCAAAAATTATGCTAATTGATGTAAGTATTATTTTATTCATATCTATTGGTTTTTTAAATTTTTGCTAATGTCAGTCTGTCTAATAACCTACTACATTTTTAATAAGCTGTTTCTATTTTTTCTAATAATATAGTTGCTGACTCTTTATAATATCTTAACATAGGCAAAAAATTTTCAATCGCTATTAATCTATATGTCACAACCTTATTTTTAAAAATTTTACTCTTTGCAAAAAAAGCTATCGTTCCTGGATTGTATTTCATATTCATATGGTCTGAATACCAAGAGAATTGTTCAATATATTTTATATTATTAAATGATTCTTCCTTTAATTTATCAAGTACCAAATTTAAAGATTCATCAATATTATAGAACTGAATAATTTCATTTGTTAGGTCTTTATTTCCGCTAGTGTTAAAGTCATTATAGGTTTTAAGTAATCCAATACCTTTATCTTGAATATCAAAGGCTATAAAACTATTTATATCAATTGGGATGGTAGTAAAATCTAAATAATTAGTTGCGTTAATTGAATCTAAAGGAATACTTGAATATCCTTCTGTAATGAATTTTTCAATTCTCAATTCTAATTGTTCATATCGTTTTATAACGTCATCTATATTTGAGAGGTCAGACTTTAAGTTTTGTTCAACTTCATTGTAAATGGTGCTAAGTTGATTTTCACTTTTCCTGTTTTCATTCCAATTATTAATTGAAAGTGCAATTAAAATTCCAATAACTACAAGTACAATTTCTCCGATAGCATATTTAAAATACTTGGCAGTTTTGTTTTTCTCCATAAGGTCGTAGCGTATTTTTCTAAAGAATTTAATCATTGGTTAGCGGTTCCTGGTAATGAAGCACAACGTGATTGTGTATGGTTAGTTGCGTTGGCTAGGACTAAGTTAGTAAACAAAAACGAACCAGAGGGAAATCCGTAGGATTTTCCGAGTACACACAGAACCAGCAATTAATTATACACGTTGTTGTGCTTTCGTTATTTATTCATGTGCATCAATATAGTCATCTAATTGCTCTTTAATTTTTTTTGCAAATTCATTCACATTTTTTAAATTCGTAAGTAGGACTTTCTTCTGCTTCAATTGAAGATTGATAATGTTATTTAGTTTTTTTTCTTTAATAACTTTAATCGTATTTTCTTTTACTAGTTCATTATTATTGTCAAATTCCATATATGATAAAACAGTCTCATCTACATAAGCAAGAGCAGCCGAAATTCCATATTCTATAAATTCATTAATATAAATTCTAGCACGATCATTATAGAATCCCATGTTAGTTTTTAAATCAATATCATCTATTAAATCAATGCCGCCGTTGGTTTTTAAATTAGCATATGAATCACCGAACAGGATAGAATTATCGTTAAGAACAACTGTGTAAAAAAACTGGCTTAAATCTAATTCTTCATATTCACCTTTTGATAGTTTTTGTAGATAATCAACGTCATCTGGGTAAGTTTTAATCTTGGATTCAAATATATCGATATCATCTTTTAATTCGTTCGAAAATATTTTTAATTGCGCTATTACTTCTTTTTTTAAAATTCGTTGGTCGTTCCAATTATTAATCGATAGGGCTATTAAAATTCCAATGACAACAAGTATAATTTCTCCAATGGCATATTTAAAATACTTTCCAGTTTTGTTTTCCATCAGCAAGTTTTGTCTAATTTTTCTAAAGAATTTTATCATTGGTAGCGGTTGGTTATAATGAAGCACAACGTAGGAATATAGATCATATGATCTATATATCTTTTTTATGCTTAATTCACTAAAATTCCTATAAAAAACTAAAAAAACCAAGTAATTGATTAGAAAAGAGCGATGTAAGTGTTTACAAATGAGTACAAATGAGTACAAACGAGTACAAACGTATATAAACGGTAACTTAACAATCACTCAGGTAAACCCCTACGGCAAGGCCGCCCTCAGAGGTTTCCTTGTATTTGGTGTTCATGTCCTTGGCGGTTTCCCACATGGTCTGTACCACTTTATCCAAACTTACCTTGGCTTCCTTGGGGTCAGAGCCCAAAGCCAGTTCCGCAGCATTAATGGCCTTTATGGCTCCCATGGAATTGCGTTCGATACAAGGTACCTGCACCAATCCCCCAATAGGGTCACAAGTAAGGCCCAAATGGTGTTCCATTGCAATTTCCGCAGCCATCAATACCTGTTCAGGACTTCCGCCCAAAAGTTCGGTCAAGGCACCTGCGGCCATGGCCGAGGACACACCGATCTCTGCCTGGCAACCTCCCATGGCTGCGGAAATTGTGGCCCCTTTTTTAAAAAGACTTCCTATTTCACCGGCTACGGATAAAAACTGCTTAATGTCCTTAAAATCGGCATCGTGGTTTTCGATGACCAGATAATACATGAGTACGGCCGGGATTACGCCGGCACTCCCATTGGTTGGGGCAGTAACGACACGGCCCAAAGAGGCATTTACCTCGTTTACGGCCAAGGCAAAGCAACTGACCCATTTTAAGATCTGTCGAAATTTGACCTCGGTATGTCGAATGGTCTCCAACCATTCCTCAGGATTTGAGTAGGGCATGCCGCCTTTTAGGTTTTGGTGCATGGCAAAGGCCCGCCGGCGTACGTGGAGGCCACCAGGGAGAATACCTTCGGTATGGCAACCGATATACATACATTCGAGCATGGTATCCCATATGCGACGCATTTCGTGGTCTATCTCGGCATCGGTACGAAGGGAGCGCTCATTAAGGAGTACAATTTCTGATATACACTTTTTTTCTTGTTCACAATAGGCCAGGAGTTCATGGCCTTTGGTAATGGGTAGGGGAAAGGTTTTGAAGGTCTCCCTATTGCGCTTGGCATTCTTTCGTTCTTCGACAACCACAAAACCCCCACCAATGGAGTAGTAGGTCTGTGACTTTTTTTTGCCATCGGCAAGCGTCGCCACAAATTTTAACCCGTTGGCATGAAAGGGAAGGAATTTCCGATTGAAAATAATATCGGTTACCGGATCAAAGGGCAAGGGTACCGCATTATTGAAATGTAATATTTTGGTGTTTTTTATATGTTGTACAATGGTATGTATGTCATTTACGGGTACATGTTCGGGGTCGGCCCCGGAGAGACCCAACATAACGGCATAGTCCGTGGCATGGCCTTTTCCGGTTAGGGAGAGGGAGCCGTACATATGTACCTGGATACCCACTACTTGGTCGAAGTGGTTTTCCGACCTGAGTTTGGCAATCCAACGTTCGGCAGCGCGCCAAGGCCCCAAGGTGTGTGAGCTCGACGGACCGATGCCGATTTTCAACATATCAAAAATACTGATACACTCCATCTTAACATCCATCTTTTCCATCGTGTAAAGATAAAATTATTGTTGGATGAAACCCCCTATTATATTTTTCTTGTAGGCAAAATTCCACATTGGTTTTACAGGGTTTGACAACGTATGGATTCCTATGGGAAAGCTTGTTTTTCGTTCTGATGTTTCTTTAAGGCTAGAAAGAAATGAAAGGGAATTTCAAAAGTTTATCGTCGGATAGAGGACCATGAAGCTGACTAGATCTTATGATAAAGTCGGTTTGTCCTTCAAACCAAAAAGAAAGTCAGGGAACAAAATCCCTTCAAGCACCCTGTAAAAAAGGGTGTTTCCCTAGGATTCAGTAGTATCTTGAATGACATCATGTCAGTTTGATGTTGGCGATACGGTAGGTGTGAATATCATTCCCATTCGCCAATAAAATTACTTATAACAATTAAAAAGTCGATTTCACCTAAGTCATGGATTGATAATGGGGTCTGTAAATGAAACGATGTCTGTTGTTTGAATTTTTGGTTCCTGCCTGGTATAGGGTCGTGGTCGGTCATTGTTTTTTCAATCCCCTAGGAGGGTTGAACATGCATGTTCAACGAACCTAAATGTAGTAGGCATAGTCATTTTTTAGGTTGTGGTGATGTTTTTGGCTTTTTGGATGAAAACGCGGTTATTCTATTTGACCCTTTGATGTGTAGCCCTATTTCAAATAGGTTTAAATTGAAAAAAAGCCGCTATGGGCGGCTTTTAATTAGTGCTATTTTATATAATCAAGGTTTGGGCAACACATATCGATTCAAGTAATTGTGTTCTGTTAGGTAGGGTGCAACCTTTTTCCTTGGTTTAAAATTTTACAGCCTTATTTTTTTTGATTGCATGGTTGTTCATATTTGCTTTTAGTATCTTAGGTTTATTGCATGGATGATTTTTAACGTCCCTGATCATAGGGTTTACTACGATCATTTTTTCTATTAATGCATCGTAGTAGGCTATATCCTTGGTTTTACATTGTTCATTGTATTTAATACCATTTGTATTATCTATATCTGATAATACCATCGATTTCCCAGCTGCGGAATTGTCCATTATAACGCAATCATAAAGGATTCTGTTTTTAGCGGGATTCTCTGCAATAGTATTAGCTCTATCTTTCCGCATTATGTTGTTAAAGCTGCTGTAAATATCCACACCCTTTTCTTGGATTGCATCCAATTGGTCATACGTAAGGTATTCAACTTCCGAAAATAATTCTAAAAGTATATCTGAGTTCGTAACATACATTGGGATGTAAGATTCACTCGTGGGATCGTTTTGTTCACAATAATCAGGATTTGGGCCTCCATCCCTGCCTTGTCCCCCAGGTAGATACTTATTAGTGGTTTGAGGTATGTACATACATGATGGAAACGATAAACATTGACCTGCTAGGAATGCAGGAATATTTAGTTTTGGTAAAATGATTACCGGTGGATCCTCACCTTCCTCAATGGGTTCCAAACATAAAAAGTCCAAGCTAGGGGTACTTATCTTCTTTAAGATCAATCCATATTGTGGGGTTTGATCCATAATTTGGGCTTTAATTGCAGCACCATTAATAATGCCTAAATTATTTAGGACGTTCAACCAACTTGAAGATAATCCTCTGACATCCTCAACAGAATCGCCCCAACCAGTGCTTTCTCCCTTCCAAAGTCTTATAGCATCATAAGTATCTAGCCAAGGAGCATCTGCCATTAAATCAGCAATGGAGAATCTAGTGTTACCTTGTTGTACTAAATCTGCATTTCCTCCATTACTTCCACTCTGATGACTACATCCAAGAGCATCTGAACAAGAAGAGGGTATTGCCCCGCCATTTGAAACATTTTCCAATTTTGACTTATAAATACTCAATACCTCACTAGGGTTGGTGTACCCTGATAAGTCTATAGGTACGTTTTGAACATATACGGCAATGGTGCTACTCCATGGATTTCGATTGCCTTTTGTAATGGTATAATAGTAATCCCTGGGTGAGACGTAAAAACCGGTTTTTAGACAAACTTGATTGGGTTCTACAGGGGCTTGCTTTTTAACATAAGACTCACTATAAGGATTGAATGGGCTCCAACTGGTTATTTCAGAGACATCCATGTATAAGGTGCCACTGCCATAAAATGAAACAGAGGCAGTACCATCATCAAAGTTACGTAGTTGAATATTAAAACCACCCTGTGAGCAAACAAACCCTTTGGATTCAATCGCTATCTTATCATTGGTTTGTGCTTTGTTTTGTTGTGCGTTCAATAAAACAGAGTTGATGAAAAAAAGAATCAATAATACTTGTCTCATAAATTTATTTTTATTCTAGAGTATATCTAACGTGTTGTTAAATAAATTGTTGCGTGGTCAGATGCCTGATTTGGTAAATTGATCCGAAGGTTTTTAAAAATTATCGATCTTTACTTACACGATTTATGTCCTATGGGGATTTCATGGGACCGCTCGGCCAAACAATGAATAGTTCTATAGTTTTAAATGCTATTTATCAAACAGAAAGAATAAAAGAGGAAATTAAGGGTATTGTATAATTTTGGGATTAAAACTTCGTGAGCACTGATTATCCCCCCCCTGTTTTTCGTTTAGGATTTGTTGAGTTCCGTAGCCTTGGGAATTCGGGTCACCCTATCATAATTAATGATGGTTTGTGTTTCAAGTCCAAGAAGAAAGTTATCAAACAAAAATCTGTCAAGCATCCTGTGAATAGCTATTTTATCGATAGTACGGCCGCATCATGAATGACATCATGTCAGTTGGTTGGCAATTGGCATATTGTTTGTCATTCCCTTACCGACATATAAAATTAAGCACTAATATTTAAAACATAGATAATGAGCAAGATTATAGGTATAGATTTGGGTACGACCAACTCCTGCGTTTCCGTAATGGAAGGTAACGAGCCTGTTGTAATTCCCAATGCCGAAGGTAAGCGAACTACACCATCAGTAATCGCATTTGTTGAAGGTGGGGAAATCAAAGTAGGGGATCCTGCAAAAAGACAGGCAGTCACCAACCCGCATAAAACCGTTTACTCGATCAAACGTTTTATGGGTAACAAGTTTTCCGAATCCCAAAAAGAGGCACAACGTGTTCCTTATAAAGTAGTAAAAGGGGATAACGATACCCCAAGGGTTGATATAGACGGACGTTTATATACGCCTCAGGAACTTTCAGCGATGATCCTTCAGAAAATGAAGAAAACCGCCGAGGATTATTTAGGACAGGATGTGACCAGAGCGGTAATTACCGTACCAGCCTATTTTAACGATGCACAAAGACAGGCTACCAAAGAGGCCGGTGAGATAGCCGGACTTAAGGTAGAACGTATCATCAACGAACCTACCGCGGCTTCTTTGGCCTATGGTATGGATAAAAAGGACACGGACCAGAAAATAGTGGTTTTTGACTTTGGTGGTGGTACCCATGATGTTTCCATCTTGGAATTGGGTGACGGTGTATTCGAAGTATTGTCTACCGATGGGGATACCCACTTGGGAGGTGATGATGTTGATCAAAAGATCATTGACTGGTTGGCCGACGAATTCAAAAAAGATGAAAGTATAGATCTTCGTGATGATGCCATGGCATTGCAACGTTTGCGTGAAGCTGCCGAGAAAGCGAAAATCGAATTGTCTTCTTCCGCACAGACCGAGATCAATTTACCTTACGTTACAGCTACTGCTTCAGGACCTAAACACTTGGTGCGTTCTTTGACACGTTCCAAATTTGAGCAGTTGATCGCTGATTTGGTGAAAAGAACCATCGATCCCTGTGAGTCAGCCTTAAAAGCTGCCGGACTTTCAAAAAGTGATATCGATGAAATCATCTTAGTGGGTGGTTCAACACGTATCCCTGCCGTACAGGAAGCTGTTGAGAAATTCTTTGGCAAAAAACCATCGAAAGGGGTGAACCCGGATGAGGTTGTTGCCGTAGGTGCTGCCATTCAAGGTGGTGTATTGACCGGTGATGTTAAGGATGTATTGTTATTGGATGTTACACCATTATCATTGGGTATTGAGACCATGGGTAGTGTAATGACCAAGTTGATCGAGGCCAATACCACGATCCCTACCAAAAAATCGCAGGTGTTCTCTACTGCGGCTGATAACCAGCCCTCCGTTGAGATCCATGTGTTGCAAGGGGAAAGACCAATGGCAGCGGATAATAAAACAATAGGACGTTTCCATTTAGACGGAATTCCACCTGCACCAAGAGGTACACCTCAAATTGAAGTGACCTTTGATATTGATGCCAATGGTATCATCAAGGTTTCCGCAACCGATAAGGCTAGCAATAAAACACAGGATATCCGTATCGAGGCTTCTTCTGGTTTGACCGAAGAGGAAATCAAAAAGATGAAAGCGGAAGCAGAGGCAAATGCTGAAACCGATAAAAAAGCCAAGGAAACCGCCGATAAATTGAATGAGGCCGATGGAATGATCTTCCAGACTGAAAAACAATTGTCAGAGTTCGGTGATAAACTTTCAGATGATAAGAAGAAGCCGATTGAAGAGGCTTTGGAAGAATTGAAGAAAGCACATGAAAGTAAGGACCTAGCGGTCATTACACCTGCCTTGGACAAAATCAACGAAGCTTGGAAAGTAGCTTCCGAGGAAATGTACAAAGCCCAAGCGGAAGGCCAACAAGCGGGAGCTTCACCCAATGGTGAGGAAACTGCCAGTGCCGATGCCGGTGAAGGTGATAACGTTGAAGACGTAGACTTCGAAGAAGTCAAGTAGCCTGTCCTGAGTATTTCGACTGCGCTCAATACAGGCATGGTCGAAGGGTAGACTTCGAAGAAGTCAAGTAGTTATAAAGATTACGTTATAGTAAAAAGCATCCTGATGATACTATCAGGATGCTTTTTTTATGCAATGCGTTCAACGGATGCGCAATCCTCGGTCGGGCTCCCGACCATAGCCTTTTACGAGGAGTGAATCGTTATGGAAAGTGACCCTGGCAAATGAAGTACTGTCACGGGTATCGAGCATACCTTTGAAATTCAAATAATGTACACCGTCTTTCTGAACATAGCTTCCAGCGTGGTTATGGCCGTTAAAATAAAACTTTACACAGTCGTACTTATCAATGATGGCCAAGAGCTGTTCATAATTCCAAAGATTATGGTCATTGGTTTCCCCTAGGGCTGGAAAGTGACAATAAAAGCCCACACGTTCCTTCTTATCGGTGGCCTGTTTCAATTCGTTTTCCACCCATTGCAATTGTTCGGTACCCAAGCCGCCATTCCAATGTTTCAAGTTGGGTAATTCCTTTTTGGACAACAAGGTGAAGAGGGAATCGGTCTGTTGTTTTTTGGTTTCCGTTAAGGCCCCATGTACACTCAGGTCATTTCCATCCAAAACAATAAAACGCCATTTGTTCCTTACGATACTGTAATACCGGTCCTTAAGGTCCATTTTGTCAAAGACCAAGGGTTTTAGGGAGTCGGCAACTTTAAAGTCATGGTTGCCCAACACATGGTACCGGTCCGATTTGAGTCCGGCCCAAATAGGGATAAGGGTATCGAAACTGTTAAAGTCCCTATCGATAAAATCCCCAAGGTGGATGGTATAATCCAAGGTATGGGTATTGAGTTCATTCACGGCTTCCTGTAGCTTCCCCGAGGCTTTCTTGTAAAAACGGACTTCGGAAGGTTCACAATAACAGTATTGGCAGTCGGCAATTACCCCGATCTCAAAGTCAGGATATTCCAATACGGGTTTTTCCTTGGTGTTGCACCCCATGATCAGGAGTAAGGGAATAAAGGCAGCAATTTTTTTCATTTTGTTGGTTTTTCTTGGTTTCGCTATCATTAAAGGTTTAAAGATACAGGACAATTCATTTGAAAATACATGTACGGTCAACGAATTTTCATGGCATACCACAATATTAATGGTATGGATTTTGTTTTATTGTTGCGGTATTATAAAGTACTTTTGATCTATGGTGAAAAACTACACGACTTCTTTTTTACATTCCTTGATGACGATAACAACCCTTTTGGGTGTTGTTTTGGTAGGGTATTCCCAACAACCTAGGATTTTTACGATTGCCGATTTCGATTTAAAGGGCCCTGTTAAATCATGTCTGGTCATTACATCCTATGGAAAGGAAGCCTATGATTTTGATAAGGAAGGCAAATTGACCAAGTCGGTTACCCGGTATAGCGATACCGATTATGATGTAACCTATTACAAATACAAGGGGAAGGAGCTTGTGGAAAAACGTTTTGAGAATTATAGGAACAACATCTTTGAAAGTAGTACGTCCTATGCCAATTTTTATGAGATAGATACCCTACCTGTACGTAAGGTCACCGAAAAGATAATCTCATACGATAAGGAATTCCTGGACCGCTATGAGTATATCTATAATGCCGATACTATTTTGGTCAAGATCATTAGGACCAATAATGATGGTAATGACGAAACGTTGATCGAATACGCTGATTACAAAGGGGAACAGACCCAGACCAATTCATTGAATGGAACGGTTTTGAAATCGGTTCGCAAATCAACAAGGATCGGAAAGGATAAAAAGAAACAGAAGGTGGTGTTGACCAAGAACTTTTTGGAAGGGGAGCCCCAATCAGCCACGGAAGCCATCTATGATTTGGAAGGGAAATTGCTCGCGGAGACAAAGTTCGGACAG
Source organism: Maribacter aquimaris (assembly GCF_014596745.1). Lineage (GTDB taxonomy): Bacteria > Bacteroidota > Bacteroidia > Flavobacteriales > Flavobacteriaceae > Maribacter_A > Maribacter_A aquimaris. Next base: position 445,605 of record NZ_JABTCF010000003.1, on the reverse strand, counting down.
GACCCCGGGAAAAATCAGTTCGTACCCGTGGAAAATATTATCTATGAGTATGACACAAAGGGGATGCTCGTTAAAGCCACATCAAAAAAAGGTAAAGTGGTCGATGTGAAGGAATACATTTACCAGTACGATAATGGGGAGGAAGGCAATTGGATCAAAGAGATCATTACCCCCCAAAATAGTTATATCTCCCGTAAGATCGAGTATTACAAGGTAGCCGAGGAACAACCTACTGTGAAAGAGTAGTTATCCCTTGGGTTGCAAAAGGTCCCATAGATTGCCATAAAGGTCTTGGAAAACGGCGACCGTTCCATAGGGTTCTTCACGTGGCGCTTCATTAAAGACAACACCTTTCGCTTTCATCCGCTTATAATCCCTCCAGAAATCATCGGTATGTAGAAAGAGTAAGACCCGGCCACCGGTTTGGTCACCAATACGTTCTTTTTCCTTGTCAGTGTCTGCCTTGGCCAATAACAATGCGGTACCCGCGGCTCCGGCAGGGGACACCAAGACCCAGCGTTTATCACCCTCCAAAGGAATGTCTTGCCGTAGTTTAAAACCCAATTTTTGGGTGTAAAATGTAAGGGCCTTGTCATAGTCCTCCACTATAAGGGTGATGTTCGCGATTATTTGGTTCATAGGGATTTTCCTTGGGGTTTGTTTTGCCATTCTTCCTTTAAAATACCATAGCAACAGGTATTGCGCTTAAATCCATCCAAAAGATATACGTTTTTCCGCAATATGCCTTCAAGGACCCCACCTAATTTTTCAACGGCCTTACGTGAACGTACATTTCGCTCGTCGACACGGAATTCTATTTTTCATCCCCCTGAACGGGATACTAAGGAAGGAACGGCCTATTTTTGATTTCGTTTTAAATCAAGTGGTTTCCGCATTGGGCGGGGGAAGCCGTCCATAGAGCATTTCACCTTAGTGAAAGCGGCCTGGGCGGTGTGGCCGCGGAAAGTGCGTGGATTTAAAGAAATTCAAAATCAGCCTAGCATTTTTTGTTTCTTTTTTGGGCAATGCAAAAAAGAAAAGAACACGAACTTCGGGATAGTTTATGTTTTCTTTTTTTAATTCACACCCAATTTTTGGGTATAAAATGTAAGGGCCTTGTCATAGTCCTCCACAATAAGGGTGATGTTCGCGATTATTTGGTTCATAAAGATTTTCCTTGGGGTTTGTTTTGCCATTCTTCCTTTAAAATACCATAGCAACAGGTATTGCGCTTAAATCCATCCAAAAGATATACGTTTTTCCGTAAGATGCCCTCAAGGACCCCACCTAATTTTTCAACGGCCTTACGTGAGCGTACATTGCGCTCGTCGATACGGAATTCTATTTTTTCAAAGCCCATAGTATCAAAGGCTTGATCGATCATCAGGTTTTTCATATGGGTATTGAGTCCGCTTCCTTGAAAATCCCTCCCAATCCATGTTGAGCCGATATGAAGCACCTTGTTTTTCCAATCGATAAGCATATATCTTGTGCATCCGGCATAGGACTCCTTTCTTTTATCGTATACCAAAAAGGGAATACCCTGGTCTTCGCTTTGCTGTTGCAATGCGGTTGCCACATAATTTTTTAAGGCTTCGGGGGTTTCAATATCCGAAGGGGAAAATTGAACCAACTTTTTTTCTGAAGCTATGTGAATAAGATGCTTATAGTTGTCCATGGTCAACGGTTCAAGCCGTACATGGTCATTTTCCAAGGTAATCGAAGGGGTATTTGCCACTGGTACGTTTATTTACAGGGATTCGTATTCATTTTTGGTCATGCGATATTGTATCAATGAAACATAACGGTTGTCGGCAATGGTATATCCTCTTTGTACATCGTGATCTTTGAATTCGGCTTCTTTGATCATACCGTTTTTGACCATTACCTTGCCCGATGCTTCATTGGTCGTTAAATAAACAGCGATGATCTTGTTGAGTTTCAGTTCTTCGAATCCGAAGGAAATAATGGCTTTGGCCGCTTCTGTGGTTATGCCCTTGTTCCAAAATGGCTCAGCCAGCCAATAGCCTAATTCCGCCCGGTTGTTTTCCTTGTTGATGTCGAGTCCGATGGCTCCGATCAAACCAGGGGTGTCCTTAAGTCGAATGGCAAACATATAGTTGTCTTTTTCCATAAACCCGGCATTTGCGATTTGGATCCAGGCAATGGCATTTTCCTCCAGATAAGGGTGTGGTATACTCCGCGTATTCTCCGCGATTTTTATATTACCGGCATAGGTAAGGATATTGGGGACGTCAGCGGGTTTTATCTGATCTAAAATAAGTCGTTTGGTGGTAAGTGTAGGAAACTGTTCCATGTTAAAGAAATTGATTTAGGAGTTCTTTTTGTATCTTATGCCTACCCACGAAGATAATCTGTTTGGCCCTTCGAGAAAACAAAGTCACCATTCTTTTGGATTCCAGTTGCAACCGTTCTGGGGTAATGTACTCGTCTTGGTCACCCACTAACCATGTGACCTCGGTCTTGTTCTTGGTCAAAAATTCGAAATCCTCCGGTACAAGTTCCTTGGGTAGTCCCCCGGCATATAAAACCAGATGGTGGCATTTTAACTTACGGTGTGTTACCCATCGTGTGGCAATGGAGACCCCTTGTGAAAACCCGAACACAATCAGCTTACAGGTTTCGGGAATGTTTTCCCTTGCCCAAACAGCATCTAGGTAGGCCAGAACATTCGTGGTTTCCATGGTGGTATTCTCTTTGGTCAACCAACTGGCCCCGACATGGCGGTATTGGTTGTTCAAATAGTATTTTGAGGGGGCTTGGGGGGCAATGATATAATTTTCATCGGGCGGGAGCTCGTTAAAATACTTAAGAAAGTATCGGCTTAAATAACCGATACCGTGAAAGACTACCCATACATTTCTTGTTTTTGCGGTAAGTGTATTCAGTGTTTCGTACGAATTCGTAGCTTGGAATGTCACCTGTTTTTCAACCTGATCCATATAAATTCAATTATTCTGCGGGAGTTTGTTGCCTAAGTTATGCTTAATTTTACAAAAAATTATTTGATGGACGAATACAAAGAGAAGATCCTAAAGGTTTGCAATGAGTCCTCCAAGAATACTTTGATGCAAACGTTGGATATAGAATATGTTGAAATAGGGGAGAATTTTTTAGTGGGCAAAATGCCGGTGACCCCTAAAGTGCACCAGCCTGATGGGGTTTTACACGGTGGCGCCATGGTGGCATTGGCCGAAAGTGTTGGTAGTATGGCTTCCTATATTTTTCTGGATGCCCAAAAGTATTTTGTCCGGGGCATTGAAATCTCGGCCAACCATATCAAGAGTGTTTCATCGGGAGAGGTGTTTGCCAAGGCAACCATTCTGCACAAAGGAAGGACCACCCAACTCTGGGATATAAAGATCACCGATGCTGAAGATCAGTTGATATCAATCTGTAAATTGACTACGATTGCCTTACCCAAAAAATAGGATGTTCCCGGAAGTGTTAAAGCGGGTAGGGGAGCAGTTGTCGAACGCCCTGCCATTTGTGGTTTATCGCAAACCAAATAGAAAGGAGATCCATGCCATTCTGCAAAAGGATGACGTGGTACACCATACCTCGGATTTTAGTGAAAAGGGATTCGTTTTTGCCCCGTTCGCAAAGCAGTCCCCGGTTATTTTATTGCCATACGACGAACAGCTGACAGCCCCGATTCCCAGCGATAACCCATTTGTCATGGGGGGCTTGGATACCTTGGAGTCAGTGGCCCAGGATAAAGAATATCATCTGCTGCTTGTGGCCCGGGGTATTCAGGAAATACATAAAGGGGGATTGGACAAGGTTGTACTATCAAGAAAAATGGAAGTGGACTGTCCGAGTGCCCCATTGGAGGTTTTTCAGCGCTTGTTGGCCACCTATGATACGGCCTTTTGTTATCTGTGGTATCACCCTAAGGTGGGTATGTGGTTGGGGGCAACCCCGGAAATATTATTGCGGACATCGAATAACAGCTTAACGACCATGTCCTTGGCCGGCACAAAACCTTTTGTTGAAGGTGTTCGCCCTACGTGGGGGAAGAAGGAATTGGAAGAGCAACGGTTGGTTACCGATTATATCCTAAGGGCCTTACAGGACAAGGTGTCGAACATCAGGGAATCGGAAGTGGAATCTTCACAGGCAGGGAATCTTTGGCACTTGCGCACGAGGATCACGGCCGTGTACAAAGACAACCTAAGGGCCATTATAGAAGCCCTTCACCCAACACCTGCCGTATGTGGTATGCCATTGCAACCAGCCCAAAGGTTCATCGCGGAAAACGAACAATACGATCGGGAATATTATACGGGATTTTTGGGGGAATTGAATTTGAGGCAGGAAATATCCCGGGCTAAAAGTGAACGGAACCAAGAGAACAAATCATACAAGGTAATTAAAACAGCTACCGAGCTCTTTGTCAACCTTCGTTGTATGAAATTGACCGATAGCAAGGCTACCGTTTTCATAGGAGGCGGTATTACACGGGATTCCGATCCGGAAAAGGAATGGCAGGAAACCGTCGCAAAAAGCAATACCATACTAAGGGTAATCAATCCCTAACAGTATTTTAGGTTAGATTGGGTTAAGAACAATGGGCGTTGTATTTTTGTTTCAATGAATTATTCTAGCATACCGGTGGCCCAGACCGTGGTCCAGCATTGTAAGGCCAAAGACATAAGGGATATTGTCATTTCCCCAGGCTCAAGAAACGCCCCTTTGACCATTGGCTTTACCGAAGATCCTTTTTTTAATTGTTACAGTATTGTTGATGAACGTTGTGCGGCCTTTTTTGCTTTGGGCATGGCCCAACAACTACAACGACCGGTTGCTGTACTCTGTACCTCGGGGAGTGCTTTGTTGAATTACTATCCGGCTGTGGCCGAGGCTTTTTACAGTACCATACCCTTGGTGGTCCTATCTGCGGATCGCCCGTTATATAAAATTGATGTCGGTGATGGTCAGACCATACGGCAAGACCATGTCTTTGATAGGCATATCGGTTATTCGGCCAATTTGAAACAAGATGTTTCCCATGCCACGGAGAAGATTGAAAAATATGCCCCACAATATCTTGAAGGGAATAGGGAAGCGATACAGAAAGGCATTCAAGCATATAATGATGGGGAATTGAACAAGGCCATCAATCTCGCTGTTGACAAAAGATTACCGGTACATATCAATGTTCCTTTTGAGGAGCCTTTGTATGACAAGATAACCAAGCCGTTGGTGCACCCAAATATCGCCGCTGATAAAAGTGTGTCGATTGCCTTGGAGGAGTTGGACGACTTTTCCGAAATATGGAATGCATCCACGAGAAAAATGGTCTTGGTAGGGGTGAATTATCCCGATTCCGTGCAAATGGAGTTCTTGGAAACCTTGGCCCAAGACCCATCGGTCATAGTGTTGACCGAAACGACATCGAACATGCACCATCCCAATTTTTTTCCTAGTATAGACAGTATTATCGCCCCGATTGAGAAATCGAGTCATCCAGAAGAGCTGTTCGCGGCATTGCAGCCAGACATACTGCTTACGTTCGGGGGACTCGTGGTGTCGAAAAAGATTAAGGCGTTTTTAAGAAAATACAAGCCGAGGCATCATTGGCATATTGATCCACTGAGGGCTTATGATACATTCTTCGCCCTAAATCACCATTATAAGAGTAGCGTCAATGATTTTTTTGGGCTTTTTGTTCCTAAGATACATGCTGTCGAAAGTGATTATTACGGGTTTTGGAACCGTATAAAAGAGGATTGCGAAGCGAAAAGGAAGGAGTACCTCGGGAAGATACCATTTTCCGATTTCTTGGCCTTCAAGCATATTTTTGAAGGCACCCCTGGGGGAGTGCAGTTGCAATTGGCGAACAGCTCTACGATACGGTATGCACAGCTGTTCGATTTAAAGCCCTCACAAGAGGTTTTTTGCAATCGGGGCACAAGTGGTATCGATGGTAGTCTTTCCACAGCGGCAGGGGCCGCTATGTACAATGGCAAACAAACGGTACTTATAACAGGTGACCTGAGTTTTTTCTACGATAGCAATGGTTTGTGGAACAACTATCTTAAATCGGATTTCAGGATTATCTTGATCAATAACGATGGCGGGGGTATTTTCAGGATCCTTCCAGGCCAGGAGGAATCAGAAACCTATGCCACTTATTTCGAGACCACGCATAAGTTGGATGCTGAACATTTATGCGCGATGCATGGTGTGGGTTATGCCTGTGTCAATGACGAAAAATCGCTCAAAAAACGATTGGAAGGCTTCTTCGAAAGTTCCGTGGAACCCAAGCTTTTAGAGATAAAAACCCCTAGAATATTGAACAATAAAATTTTGATGCGATACTTTGATTTTATATCTTCGGGTATTATTAATCATATTCTATAAGAACACTAACTATTATGAGCAAAAGAGACGATTTGATCAAGAAGTATGCCGATGACATTAAAGACAAATTCGGTGAGTCAGCAGACATGGATCTTTTAACCAAAGTAACTATTGGTTTAGGTCCATCGATTTACAATATTGATGCCTCCAAAGTTTCGGGTTCCGATGAAAAGGAATTGGAAACGGTTAAGAAAAATTACTTAATCAAGAAATTAGGTATGAGCGATGGCCCTAAGCTAATGGAAGGTGTCAAAACCGTTATGGACAAATATGGTTCATCCAACAGGAACAAATATAGGGCAGTGGTATACTATATGCTTTGCAAGCATTTTAAAAAGCAATCTGTCTACTAGATAGAGGCTTGTTCAATAAGAAATGGAAAACCGCTCATTTTATGGGCGGTTTTTTTAGGTCCACACATTTAAATCTTATTTTTGCAGTATGATAGCATTGGGAACATATAATACACTTGAGATCTTACGCGATACAAGTGTCGGTCTTTTTTTAGGGGATGGAGAGGGTAATGATATACTATTGCCCAATAAATACGTTCCTGAAGACTATGAAATTGGACAGTCATTAACCGTTTTTTGTTATCTGGACCATTCGGAAAGGCCCGTGGCCACAAACTTGGAGCCGGATATCGTAGTGAACGAATTCCAATTGTTGAAGGTCGTTGAGGTGAATGAGTTTGGTGCCTTCATGGATTGGGGCTTGGAAAAGCATCTCTTGGTGCCTTTTCGCGAACAACGCAATAAAATGGTTGAAGGCCATTGGTATGTGGTGCACTGTTATCTAGACCAACAAAGTAACCGATTGGTGGGGTCCAATAAAATAGATAAGTTCTTGAGTAATGAAACCCTTTCGGTAAGTGAAGGGGATGTTGTCGATTTGGTGGTTTCGCGAAAAACCGATCTGGGGTATGAGGTAATTATCAACAACCAGCATAAAGGATTGGTCTATTTAAATGAGATCTTCAAAACCTTGGCCATTGGGGATAATACCAAAGGCGTTATAAAGAGAATCCGTCCCGATAATAAGATCGATGTATCCTTACAGCCCTTGGGTGAAAATATCCTCGAACCTGCCGCCAACAAGATTTATGAACAACTGAAGGCCCATGGTGGTTTTTTGGGGTTGCATGACAAGTCGGACCCCGAACTGATCAAGGAAGAGCTCCAGATGAGCAAGAAAGTATTTAAAAAGGGGATAGGAACACTTTACAAGGCAAGAAAGATCGAGATCAAGGATGACGGTATTTATGATATTGATTCATAAAGGATTGAAATCAATGGAATTACGGTTTTAAAGGGCTAATTGTCAACGTGGTATCGATAAAATACACCGTTATTTGTGTATATAACCACGAAATATTATATTTTTGCAACTTTGAAAGGAGTTTTCATTAGATCATTGGACATTTTTGGTTACCTTTAACCGATAAGACCCCTAAAAACATAACATTACATGCCTTTTATAGAAGAAAGCGATCTACTCGAATTGCATAAGGATATAGACAAAGCGCAAATTATAAACGAGCGTCTTTTAGATCAGATTAAAATAAAGAACAAAGAGCTTAAAAGAAGCAAGGTGCAGCGTAATTTTTTGGCTGTGATTACCGGTTTGTTCCTTGTGGGGACATTTGGGATAACAACCTATACCGCTGGTTTAAGTACTTCGAATAATCTTGAGAACAGAAACAACCTTTTGGTATCCATCGATAGTCTGGAGGCCCATAAGGCCCGGATCGACAATCTGAGACGGCAAAATGAGGAGTTGAGCCTGGTAAAGGAATTTTATTTGGCCAAGAGCTTCTTGGATAAGGAAACCATCTATTCCGTACAGATTAAATCCTTTGTCGATAATAACGTAACCTTGGCTTCAGAGGCATTGACGAACACGCTTTTTGTGAAGACCAATCCCTTTTATTCCTATTCCCTCGGTAATTTTGAAACCTTGCAGGAGGCCCAGAAATTCCGCAAGCAATTGGTTGATTTGGGATTCAATGATGCGTTTGTGGCGTCATACAAGGAAGGTAAACGATTACAAATAGAAGACCCTTACTAGATTGCCGAAATTATCAACTTGGGTCAACGCTGCGCGATTGCGAACGCTCCCCCTTTCGATTTCCGGGGTCTTGGTAGGTACTGCCCTTGCCGGTTTCTACGGTAGTAGTAACCTCACTATTTTTATTTTGGCGCTTTGTACAGCCATCGGTTTTCAGATTACATCGAATTTTGCCAATGATTATGGCGATGGGGTAAAAGGTACCGATAATGAGGACCGTATAGGACCAAAGCGTGTACTTCAGAGCGGCTTACTCACCCGTAAGGTGCTAAAAAGGGGAATCATCATCTCTATCATAGTGAATGGTATCTTGGTGGTCTCAGTGGTCTATCTCGCTTTCGGACCGGAAAATTTAGGGTATATATTCCTTTTTATGGTCTTAGGGGCTTTCAGTATCTGGGCTGCAATCAAATACACCGTGGGAACATCGGCTTATGGTTATAAGGGATTGGGAGACGTTTTTGTTTTTCTTTTCTTTGGATTGCTTGCTGTTTTGGGAACCATGTTCCTTTTTACCAAAAGTATTACATGGCCCGCCGTACTTCCTGCGATTTCGATAGGTGCATTGAGTACCGGCGTTTTAAATTTGAACAACCTGAGGGATCACGAATCCGACAAGGCTTCCAACAAGAATACCCTGGTAGTGCAAATGGGATATGAAAAAGGACTAAACTACCATACTTGGCTCATTGGGGTCGGGTTGCTGAGTTTATTGATTTATATTGTTTTGGAGTTCCAATGTTATTTTCAACTCCTACCGTTCATTGTTTTTATACCCATTTTGTTGCAGCTCAAAAGAGTGCGCGGGACCCGTATACCTTCATTGTTGGACCCCGAATTAAAAAAACTGGCCATTGGTATATTCCTGCTTTCTGCCTTGTTTTATTTGGGTAATAATATTTTTTGTAATTTTGAGTGATAACTTACTAAACCACAAATGTCTTGGAACAACCCATTAGAATATTAATCGTTGAGGATAACGTGATTATTGCCGACGATATGCAATCAATGCTTGAGGAAATAGGCTATGAGATTGTTGACAACGTCATAGTGTATGAACAAGCGGTAAAAGTATTGAAAACCGAACAAGTCGATTTGGTTCTGATAGATATTATTCTGGCATCCGATAAGACTGGGATAGACTTGGGTAAACATATTCGGGAGAATTATGATATTCCTTTCATTTTTGTTACCTCCAACTCGGACCGGGCAACGGTGGAAAATGCCAAAACAGTGAAACCCAATGGGTATTTGGTAAAGCCTTTTGAACAACAAGATCTTTATACCTCCATTGAGATTGCACTATCCAACTTTACATACGGTACCAATAAGCAGGCTCCCGTTGAGGATAAGGTCAATGAGGATGACGTACCCATGTCCAACTCTGTACTTAAGGATTCTATTTTTGTAAAAAAACAGCATTTGTATTACAGGATCCAATTTGGGGATATCCAATTTATAAAAGCGGACAATGTATACTTGGAAGTGAATACGGTTGACAAAAAGTTCCTGGTACGTTCACCATTGAAGGATTATCTCGAAAAATTACCTAAGAATAAGTTCTATAGGGCACACAAATCCTATATCGTCAATGTGGATCATATTGATGCCATCAACTCCAAGGATATCATGATCAACAACAATTTGATTCCGATCAGTAAGGATTTTAAGGAATTCATTATTTCTGCAATGAATTCCTAGGGTTAAGGAAACCATAGCTATAAAGAGGTGCACATCAGCACCTCTTTTTTTTTGTGATAACGGTATAGCCAACGTTCACCACAGAAATTGCATTGTTCACAACATTAAGTTTTTGAAAGTGGCGAATGCTTCTATATTAGCCATGTGATACGAAACAAGGTATTGCCGCTTAAAAAAGTATAAAATTTTTCATTTTCATATAGTGTTCTCGTAAAAGAGCCTTGTTTTAAAGACAAGGCTCTTTTTAGTTGTAAAAGTTTCTTCCGGTCTTCGTGGAATGTGATGCTGGATCAAGAACAATTGTAGTGTTTATGTGAAAATTGTGGTTAATCTGTAAAGGAAGAATTCTATTTTTCATCCCCCTGAACGGGGTCCTAAAAAAGGAACGGCCTATTTTTGATTTCGTTTTAAATCCAGTGGTTTCCGCATTGGGCGGGGGAAGCCGTCCATAGCGCATAAGACCTTGTCATTTCGACAGAGCGAGGAACGAGCGACGAGAAATCCCATACCCCTATGCTAGTGCGATTCCTCTTCGTACCTCATTCGGAATGACAGGCTGACTTTAAAAAGAATGTCAGCCTTGTAAATCAATATTTCCATTGGTTTCAGTAAGTTAATCGTAAACTTTCCCGGCCTATTTTAGTTTTCGTAGTAAATCGAGGAATTTCCGCATTGGGCGGGGGAAGCCGTCCATGGCGCATAAGACCTTGTCATTTCGACAGAGCGAGGAACGAGCAACGAGAAATCCCATACCCCTATGCTAGTGCGATTCCTCTTCGTACCTCATTCGGAATGACAGGCTGACTTTAAAAAGAATGTCAGCCTTGTAAATCAATATTTCCATTGGTTTCAGTAAGTTAATCGTAAACTTTCCCGGCCTATTTTAGTTTTCGTTTTAAATCAAGTGGTTTCCGCATTGGGCGGGGGAAGCCGTCCATAGCGCATTTCACCTTAGTGAAAGCGGCCTGGACGGTGTGGCCAGGGGTTTACCTGCTTTTCCCAATATAGATCTCAGTATAATGGCCAGGCTACGGCTGGCTCCTCTAAACCACGGTATACCATACCTTGGTTTTTCGGCCCTGGTCGTTTTTTATTCATCGGCATGTCTATTGTTTTTTAACGGTATTCATGAATGCTATGCATTTGAGGCAATGCAAAAAATGAACAGAACACGATCTTCGGGATAGTTTATGCCTTCTTTTTCTAATTCACACCCAACTTTCGGGATTGACCTAAGATGCCTTCGAGACTTCCTATTTTCCTACAAAACTCCATGAAAGGCATTAAAAATCCGATGAAATACATAGGAATGTCCCAATTCATCGTTTCACAACAGAATAAGGCAGTTTCACAACATAATTGCGGGGTCAGCCGACCTATGCCATAATTTTATGGTTCAATTAGTTTCCCCAAACTTACTTGATAATGGAATGAAACCTGCGCTTTTGTGGGGTATTGATGTTGCTTATCGACCATGGGGAACCAATCCCTTTTTGGCGGAATGCCTAGCATTTTGTTAAAATAGGGTACGATTTATTAAACGAGGACAATCACAGTTGTAAAATTTCGTTCTAACGATACATTAATACGAGTATAGAAGGATTTGAATTACAACAAAAAACTTATAAAACCGATTATTTAAAATAATCTGGTTTTTTATTACGTATGAAAAAGCTGCTTGGCAATTTTTTATTTTTTAGCATTCTAAGCTTATTGATAGCTCCTACGGCGCTATCCCAAGATTCGGTTCCATTGGTTGACGATGTTTATCTCAATTTTAAGAACCAGGATCAAAACGCCGAACGGTTTTCATATTTTTTTGGGGCTCCCAACAGATATAAACAGAATTCAGCCTATGATTGGTTGGATGCCGTGAACCAATATTTGAATGAGGCCATTAAACAAAAAGATTCCATAGCCATACGGGATTATATGTTGATGCAATCCCAGGTGTATTATGACCTGGGTGATTATGACAAGAGTTTGGCTATATCAAGCGAATTGTATGATCTTAAGGATCAACTAAGCCTTGACTTTAAGGCGAAGCTCTTGGGATTGATGGATCGGAATTATTCCCAACTGGCACTCTACGCAGAACAAATCGATATACGTAAAGAAAAGAAAGATCTCGGCCTTATCGATGATATTGCCTTTTATGACATTTATTCCAATTTGGGCTTGCACCGAAAGGCAATGAAGGATTATATCATCGAGGTGCGGAAAACCTTTCCCGACGATGACGAGTTCAGCCAGGCCAAATACCATAACAATATCGGTAATTATCTGCGATTGGACAATTCCCCATCGGTTGCACTCAACAAATATAAAGAGGCCAAAGGCCATTTAACGGTATATCTTAACAACATTACCGTGGTTAAGACAGAAAACGAACTGATCAGTGCCAATAGCCTTATGGGCGTTATTGATGGTAATATCGGTAAGTGCTACTCCCAATTGGGGCAATATGAGGTGGCCATTCCTTTTCTTGAATCCGGGATTGAGCAGATCATGGAGAACAGTAAAGGGAAATATTCCGATGATATTGTGGAAAACACCTTGGAAATCGCCAACTGTTACCTGCAATTGGAGGATTACGAAAAGGCTGTGGAATATTTGAGTTCTGATGTGAACCTTGCGAAAACCGAACATATTCTCAAAAGAAACCGTTTGCTGGCGTCTTATTATGACAAAACAAGGGATTACCAAAATTCCGCGGCATACCTAAAACGGAATATGCGTATTAGGGATTCCATAGACATTAATGAGTCCGAACTCAGAACGCAACAATTGGCTACCGTAATGGGGCGGGATCTTGCCAATACCCAAGCCATGTTCGAAGAACAGAAAAAGAGTTTAGAGCAACAACGCCTGGAAATGACGGCCCAGGATGAAAAGATCAGCTTGGTGTTCATTTCATTGGTATTCACACTTTTAGGTTTTGCTGGACTTGTATATGCGTATTTGAAGAGTATTAAGAACCAACGTTTGATTGCGGAACAAAAACACATTATTGAAAATTCGTTGATAGAAAAGGATTCTTTGTTGAAGGAGATTCACCATAGGGTAAAGAACAATCTCCAGATGGTCTCCAGTCTATTGAGCCTACAGACTAAGAACACGCGTAGCAAAGCTGCCATAGAAGCCCTGGAAGAAGGTAAGAGTAGGGTGAAGGCCATGGCGTTGATACATCAAAAACTGTATCAGAATGACGACCTTTCGGTAATCGAGATGCAAGGCTATATTGAAAGTCTGATCAATAGCGTACAATCCGTTTATAAAAAAGGTGGACACAATATCAACATTACCATTGATGCCGAGGGGGTCGAATTGGATATCGATCGGGCCATACCCTTTGGATTGATTTTGAACGAATTGGTTTCCAACTCATTTAAATATGCCTTTCCAAATGATGAAGAGAATGGTAAGATCTACATCCATATCCGAAAAGTGAACGGACAGGAAGGGTTTTTCGAATATACCGATAATGGGGTGGGTCTACCGGAGGATACCGACATACGTGCCCAATCCTCTATGGGTATCCGACTAATGAATCGTTTGGCAAACCAGTTGCAAACCAGTTTAAATGTGGATAAAGTTTCGGAAGGCGTTCACTTTTGGTTTAATTTTAAATAGAGTTCTGTAACTTTGAAGTACTAAAACTTCAAAAATGAAAATTACTTTCCTAGGTCATGCTTCACTCATGATTGAAGCTGAAAATTCGTGCATCTTAGTCGATCCCTTTATTTCTGGAAACGAAAAAGCTTCCGGAAAAATCGATATCAAGGATTTACATCCGGATTATATTCTCGTTACCCATGCACACCAAGACCATATCTTGGATGTAGAGGCCATTGCCAAGGCTTCCGGTGCTGTGGTGGTCAGTAATTTTGAGATTGCGACACATTATGAATCCATGGGTATCAAAGTTCATCCTATGAACCATGGGGGCAATTGGAAGTTCGATTTTGGGAATCTCAAGTACGTGTATGCCATTCACACCTCTTCTTTCCCCGATGGGTCTTATGGAGGGCAACCAGGGGGATTTATTCTCTCTACGGAGGGAAAACACATCTATATTGCCGGTGATACGGCCTTGACCATGGATATGAAACTCATTCCTATGACTACGTCATTGGATTTGGCCGTTCTTCCGATTGGGGACAACTTCACCATGGGGATTGATGATGCTATCCTGGCCTCCGACTTTGTAGCATGCAACAACATACTGGGATATCATTTCGATACTTTTGGATATATCGAAATCGACCATAAAGTAGCCATCGATAAATTCAAGAGTGCCGGCAAGAAATTACATTTGTTGGATATAGGGGAGCACATCGTTATATAACCTGGCTCTTTAAGACAAACTTGTGCAGTAACCTTGGGAAAAAGCGTTTGAGATAAACACCCATGGTCTCTTTTCGGCCAATATAGGCCTCGAACTTTTTCTTTTCGATGGCCCGGATCATTCTTTTGGCAAAAACCTCGACCGGAAGTCCGTTTTGGGTAGCGACATCATCCTTTATTTGTTGGCTTCCGTTTGCGGTGAGGGCATTTTTGGCAATATTGGTCTGTACAAACCCGGGACATATAAGGGTTACGTCGACCCCATCCCTTTCGTGTTCCATCCGTAGCACATCAAAGAATCCGTGTAGGGCATGTTTTGCACCACAATAGCCCGACCGATAGGGAGAACCAAACTTCCCCATTAAGCTGGTCACCGTAACAAAATGACCTATATTCCTTCTAATGAAATAAGGGAGTAGGGCCTTGGTCAAGGCAACGGTTCCCAAATAGTTGATATCAATCAATTTTTTGTACACCCCCAATTCGGTATCGATAATCAAGGAACGTTGGCTAATACCCGCATTGTTGATCAGGATATCAATTTCGTTGAAAAAGGAGAGGGCTTTGGTCACAAGCGCTCCCATTGTATCCAAATCCCCTAGATCCAAGGGTAGAATCCTTATGTGATCGGTCTGGACACAACGGCTTTTTACCTTCTGTAAGGCACTTTCATCCCTGGCGGAAAGGATCAGTTTGCAATCTTTTTTGGCCAATTCATAGGCCAACGTTTCGCCAATACCGGAAGATGCCCCTGTGATCCAAATAACTTTACCCTCGATACTTTGCATTTCTTTAGATTTTAGACCTAAAATATAATTAAATTTGGCAGCATCGAATGCAAGCTAAAGTAAAAAAATACACATTAGATTTTAAAAGACCCAGTGGTACTTCACGGGGAATCCTCAATCAAAAGGAAACTTGGTTCCTGATCTTGGAAAAAGAAGGTCGTTTTGGTATCGGGGAATGTGGCATGTTCAAAAACCTCAGTTTTGATGATGTGCCTGAATATGAAGCCAAGCTTCAATGGACTTGTGACCACATAGAAAAGGGATTATCCCATTTGTGGGAAGAACTGAGGGCATTTCCGAGTATCCAGTTTGGACTCGAGCAGGCCTTTTTATCCTTGGAGTCAGGGGATCCCTATAGGTTGTTTCCCTCGGCATTCACAAGTAAGGAAGCATCAATCCCTATAAACGGACTCATTTGGATGGGGGATAGGGGGTATATGTTAGAACAGATCCAGCAGAAATTGGAGGAAGGGTTCCGTTGTCTTAAAATGAAAATAGGGGCTATTGACTTTCAATCTGAAATTTCCCTTTTAGAGGCTATTCGCAAAGCGTATTCCGAAGACCGGATTGAATTGCGGGTCGATGCCAATGGGGCATTTAAACCGGAAGAAGCCTTGGGTAAACTTTCGGAATTGTCCAATTTCGGATTGCATTCCATAGAACAGCCCATAAGGCAGGGCGACATTTTGGAAATGAAAGACCTCTGTAAAAGAACGCCGTTGCCCATCGCCTTGGATGAAGAATTGATCGGGGTTATTGATGTAACAAAAAAGGAAGAGTTGTTACAAACCATAAACCCCCAATATATTATCCTAAAACCTACTTTGGTTGGGGGGTACAAAGGGAGTGGGGAGTGGATTGAAATTGCCGAACGTATGGGGATTGGATGGTGGATAACCAGTGCCCTGGAAAGTAATATTGGTTTGAATGCTATTGCGCAATGGACTTATACCTTGAACAATACAATGCCTCAGGGGTTGGGAACCGGTGGCCTTTATACCAATAATTTTGAAAGTCCACTTGAAGTAAAAAAAGGATATATTTATAGCCGATCGGATAAGGGTTGGCAACCGAATTTAATAGCGAAATTATGTTTATAGAACAGGGATACAGAGGGAATTTGGGATTATGGAAATATTGGGTTCCTATTTTAGGGTTTTCAGCGATGATGGTGATAAATTATATTATGACCATAAATTCACCAGTGGATGTCGATGTGATGATGGCCGATATCATCGATAGAATCGGGCTTAACGTATTCTTTATCTTGGCTATAGGACCCTTGGTGGCGGGTTTCTTTGTTATTCTGGGATGGGTGTACTTGGTTCACGGACAGTCCATCACCTCCTTGACGACTTCCCGAAAAAAGGTGGATTGGAAACGTGTTTTGTTTTCCTTTTTACTTTGGGGAGGTATAACGACCGTAATGATGTTGGCCGATATCATGATGTCGCCTGATGATTATGTCTTTAACTTTAAACCCGTACCTTTTTTAATATTGTTCGTGATGGCCGTAGTCCTGGTGCCACTGCAAACCAGTTTTGAAGAGTATATGTTTCGGGGGCATTTGATGCAAGGTTTAGGCATTATGGCCAAGAATAGATGGGTGCCTTTGATTGTCACTTCCGTTCTTTTTGGGATTATGCATGCTGCCAACCCCGAAGTAGGTAAGATAGGATATGGCATCATGGTATTCTATATCGGAACCGGATTCTTTTTGGGGATTCTGACCTTGATGGATGAGGGACTTGAATTGGCCCTTGGTTTTCACGCGGCGAATAACCTGACAGCTGCTTTATTGGTGACTGCAGATTGGACAGCTTTTCAGACGAATTCGATTTATAAGGATGTATCACAACCCACCTTGGGATGGGATATTTTTATTCCTGTCTTGGTGATCTATCCGATACTTTTGTTGATTTTCTCAAAAAAATATGGTTGGACGAACTGGAAAGACAGACTCACAGGAAAGGTAATGGATAAGGACACTTTTCTCGCACAAAATACAAATGAAACGCATGTATAGGGATATTCATTATAAATTCAAATGGAACGGGGTATCCATTGATTACAAAGATTTAGGGGAAATAAGCTATAGCCTGATCAAGGAGGGCAAGCCCTACCAAATGGCTATGGGTGAGTTTTTATTGGATTGGATCGATAAGAACGATTATATCCCCGTAAAGACATCAGGTTCAACCGGGGAACCAAAAGAGATATTATTAAAAAAACAAAATATGGTCAATTCGGCCAAAATTACGGGTTCTTATTTTGATCTATGGCCTGGGCAGTCTGCCTTGCTTTGCCTTCCAGGAGATTATATTGCCGGGAAAATGATGTTCATAAGGTCAATGGTCCTTGGTTTGGAATTGGACTGGGTGCCGCCTTCCTCAACCCCTTTAAAAGATTCGGAACGTTGTTATCACTTCAGTGCCATGGTTCCCTTGCAATTGGAAAATTCCTTGGACAAAATCAACCATATCAAAACCTTGATCGTCGGTGGTGCTCCAGTGTCCTCGGGCCTTAAAGCGAAGATTCTGGATAAAATGACAGATATATACGAAACCTATGGTATGACGGAAACCATAACCCATGTGGCCGTAAAGAAAATCAACAATGGTGCCAAGGACTGCTTTGAAACATTGCCCGATATATCCATTGAAAAAGACAATAGAAATTGCCTAGTTTTAAATGCGCCTAACTTAAATAATGAACGAATTGTCACAAATGATATCGTAGAACTGGTTTCCAATAAAGAATTTAAATGGTTGGGGAGGTATGATAATGTGATTAATTCAGGAGGAATTAAGTTGTTGCCTGAACAGATAGAAAGTAAACTTAATTCCGTTTTGAACCAAAGATATTTCGTTACAGGTTTACCGGACGATCTATTGGGCCAAAAATTGATTCTTTTGATTGAAGGAAAAGAGGAGGATGATCATCTTTCGGAAAAGATTAAAACCTTGCAGACATTGGAAAAGCATGAGGTTCCTAAGGAAATCATATTTGTTGAAAAATTTATTGAAACGGTCAACGGTAAGGTTTCACGAAAGGATACCTTGGCTAAAATATAAAGCATTTAAAAGCGATTAGGTTGTATATCATTATTGCCTTACTATGGCATCGTGATATGCGTATGCTGTACGAAGCGTCTCGATGTTATATTCAAAAAGAATTCCGACCTCTAACCACTACACTTGCAAGACCCCCATATTGAATTGTTTTTCGATGGGCGCATGATTGGCCGCCTCTATGCCCATGGATATCCATTTACGGGTATCCAAGGGATCTATGATGGCATCTGTCCATAATCTCGCAGCTGCGTAATACGGCGAAACCTGATCGTCATAGCGTTCCTTTATTTTATTGAAGAGGGCTTCTTCCTTTTCCTTGGTGATCGTTTCCCCCTTTTTCTTTAAAGAGGCTTTTTCTATCTGCAATAAAACCTTAGCGGCCGAATTACCACTCATAACGGCCAATTCTGCACTGGGCCATGCCACGATCAATCTAGGGTCGTAGGCCTTACCACACATGGCATAGTTGCCCGCCCCATAGCTATTACCGATAATGATCGTGAATTTGGGAACAACGGAGTTGCTCACGGCATTCACCATTTTTGCCCCGTCCTTGATAATGCCCCCTTGCTCACTTTTACTGCCTACCATAAATCCGGTAACATCCTGTAAAAAGACCAACGGAATTTTCTTCTGGTTGCAATTGGCAATGAAACGGGTGGCTTTGTCCGCGGAGTCCGAATAGATCACGCCCCCGAATTGCATTTCCCCTTTAGCTGTTTTAACCACTTTGCGTTGGTTGGCCACAATGCCCACGGCCCATCCGTCGATACGGGCATAGCCTGTTACTATGGTTTTGCCATAGCCGGCCTTGTATTCCTCGAATTCCGAATTATCGACCAATCGACTGATGATTTCCCCCATATCGTACTGATCCGTTCTCGAGCCGGGAAGAATTCCGTAGATGTCTTCAACATTTTCCTTGGGTTTTTGGGCGGGTTTACGATTAAAGCCGGCTTTGTCAAAATCCCCGATTTTATCCACGATATTTTTAATTTTATCCAAGGCGTCCTTGTCATCCTTGGCCTTGTAATCGGTTACCCCGCTTATCTCACTATGGGTCGTTGCTCCCCCTAAGGTTTCGTTGTCGATCTGTTCCCCGATAGCGGCCTTTACCAGATAACTTCCGGCCAAGAAAATACTACCTGTTTTATCAACGATCAAGGCTTCATCACTCATGATGGGCAGGTAGGCGCCACCAGCGACACAACTTCCCATGACCGCGGCAATTTGGGTGATGCCCATACTGCTCATAATGGCGTTATTCCTAAAGATGCGACCAAAATGTTCCTTGTCCGGGAAGATTTCATCCTGCATGGGTAGAAATACGCCCGCGCTATCGACCAAGTAGATGATAGGCAATCGATTCTCTATGGCAATTTCCTGGGCACGAAGGTTTTTCTTTCCGGTAATCGGAAACCAAGCCCCCGCCTTAACAGTGGCATCATTGGCCACTACGACACATTGCTTGCCTTGTACATGGCCGATTTTAACCACTACGCCACCTGAAGGGCAACCTCCGTGTTCCTCGTACATACCTTCACCTGCGAATGCGCCAATTTCGATACTTTCCCCATCGTCATCCAACAAATAGGCGATACGTTCCCTTGCGGTCAGCTTTCCCTGTGCGTGTTGCTTCTCGATTCGGGATTTGCCCCCACCCAATTTCACTTGGGCCAGTCGCTTGCGTAATTGGGATAATTGCAACTTGTTTTGATCTTCGTTTTTGTTGAACTTAATGTCCATATACTATCGGATTTGTGAAATATTTGGTTAAAGATAAGGAGTAAAATTGATTACTTTTGGGTATAATTTAAATCAACATGGAACAAAAGATACGATGGGGAATTATCGGATTGGGAGGTATTGCCCATAAATTCGCCAACGACCTCAATTTGGTAGATGGTGCTGAAATTACTGCTGTCGCCTCAAGAAGTATGGACAAGGCGGCGGTATTTGCCAAAGAATTCCAGGCAAAACATGCCTTTGGGAGTTATAAGGACTTATTTGAATGCGATGAAGTGGATGTGGTTTACATTGCCACACCGCATACGGGACATAAGGAATGGAGTATTATGGCTATGGAACATGGGAAACATGTCCTTTGTGAGAAACCCATGGGAATAGACCGTTCGGATATTGAAACAATGATTGCCGTTGCAGGGAAGAACCAGGTTTTTCTTATGGAGGCGTTGTGGTCACGCTTTAATCCATCTATTAAGAAGGCAAAAGCTATGGTTGATGCAGGTGAGATTGGGCCCTTGGGTTATTTACATGCCGATTTCGCTTTTTATGCCTTGGATAGGCCAGAGGAAGGTCGATTATTGAATCCCGATCTGGGAGGGGGGTCTTTGTTGGATATCGGTATATATCCCGTTTTTCTTTCCTATTTGTTGTTAGGGATGCCGGATGCCATTACATCATCCTCCAAGTTTTATAAAACAGGGGTGGAAATCCAAACTTCGATGATTTTTGATTATCCCAATGCCCAAGCCATTTTGTATAGTGGATTGACCTCCGAATCGAAAATGGAGGCGGAGATTTCAGGCAGTACGGGATCTATATTCCTCAACGGACAATGGCATATCGCACAAGGGTATGGCCTAAAGAAAGGAAAGCAGATCGATGCTGTTGAACTACCCACACTAGGTAACGGATATACGTATGAGATAGAGGAAGTCAATTCCTGTTTGCGAAAAGGGGAGTTGCAGAGTGGTTTATGGTCCCATCAAAACAGTTTGGATTTGGCCGAATTATTGGAAACCATAAGGTTCCAAAATGGGATTAAGTTTCCTTTCGAGCAATAAAATAGGGGTGTTTAGGATATTTTTTATCTAAAAATTACGATATTTGGAGTTACCAAAAACCTAACGAACTTAAAATGGGAATGAATAAAAATACTGTATTGGCATGGGCTACCTTTATTATGATATTTGTTGGCCTTGCACTTATAGCTTTAGGGGCTTTTAGATATGACGAAGTTGCCGGATGGGGATTTGCATCGGTTGGTATTGGTTTTTTTGCCATTGCCTGGGTTTTCAATGCCCTTAAGGGACGCGTTTAACCACTACATTTTCCAATAATTTAATACCCAATATCAAATGTCCGACGATAAGAAAGTCATTTTCTCAATGTCCGGGGTTACCAAAACGTATAAAAATGCGAATACCCCGGTACTCAAAAACATTTATCTAAGTTTTTTCTATGGTGCCAAAATCGGTATTTTAGGATTAAACGGTTCCGGTAAATCCACCTTATTGCGCATCATAGCCGATCTCGATAAGAATTACCAAGGCGATGTGGTGTTTTCGCCAGGCTACAATGTCGGGTATTTGGAACAGGAACCTCAATTGGATGAGGATAAGACGGTCCTTGAGGTAGTGCGGGAAGGCGCTGCCGAAACGGTAGCGATTTTAGACGAATACAACAAGATCAATGATATGTTCGCCTTGCCTGAAGTTTATGAGGATGCGGATAAGATGCAAAAACTCATGGATCGACAGGCAGTGCTGCAAGATCAAATCGATGCTTCCAATGCTTGGGAGTTGGATACAAAGTTGGAAATTGCCATGGATGCACTTCGAACCCCGGAACCGGATAAAAAGATCGGGGTACTTTCTGGAGGGGAAAGAAGAAGGGTAGCCCTTTGTAGACTGTTATTGCAAGAACCGGAGATACTTCTTTTGGATGAACCTACCAACCACTTGGATGCTGAATCCGTGCATTGGTTGGAACATCATTTGGCACAATATAAGGGAACGGTTATTGCTGTGACCCACGACCGTTATTTCTTGGATAATGTTGCAGGTTGGATCTTGGAACTCGATCGAGGTGAGGGTATACCGTGGAAAGGAAACTATTCCAGTTGGTTAGATCAAAAATCGAAACGAATGGCCCAGGAGAGCAAAACCGCATCAAAACACCAAAAGACCCTGGAACGGGAGTTGGAATGGGTGCGTCAAGGGGCTAAAGGTAGACAGACCAAGCAAAAGGCGCGTTTAAAGAATTATGACAAGCTCATGAGCCAGGATCAAAAGCAGCTCGATGAGAAATTGGAAATCTATATACCCAATGGGCCACGTTTAGGGACCAATGTCATTGAGGCCAAAGGTGTAAGTAAGGGATATGGCGACAAATTATTGTACGAGGACCTGAACTTTAAATTACCCCAGGCAGGTATCGTTGGTGTTATCGGACCCAATGGTGCCGGTAAGACGACTATTTTTAGAATGATCATGGGAGAGGAAACCCCGGACAAAGGTGAATTCATTGTAGGGGATACCGCGAAAATAGCCTATGTGGATCAAAGTCATTCCAATATCGATCCAGAAAAAACGATCTGGCAAAATTTCAGTGATGAGCAAGAGTTGATCATGATGGGCGGAAGGCAAGTAAATTCAAGGGCCTATTTAAGTCGATTCAATTTTTCGGGTAGTGAGCAGAACAAAAAGGTAAGTATGCTTTCCGGTGGGGAGCGTAACCGCTTGCATTTGGCCATGACCTTAAAGGAAGAGGGGAACGTACTGCTTTTGGATGAGCCTACGAACGATTTGGATGTGAATACCCTGCGGGCCTTGGAAGAAGGTTTGGAAAACTTTGCGGGTTGTGCAGTGGTCATTTCCCACGATAGATGGTTCCTCGATCGTATATGTACCCATATTTTGGCTTTTGAGGGGGATTCCCAAGTATATTTCTTTGAAGGTTCATTCTCTGATTATGAGGAGAACAAGAAAAAACGTTTGGGTGGTGACCTGATACCGAAACGGATCAAGTATAAAAAACTGATACGATAATAAAAAAAAAGACCCTTCTAGATTTTCTGAAGGGTCTTTTCTTTTCCAATTACTTCCGCTAATATTCGTCGTTCGGGTACCAATCCAATTGGACAACCTCAATGTGTGGGTCTCCCTTTTCAACCAATTCCTTGAATTTAGCAACATCACTAACATCTGGCTTTCCTCTGTAATGATAGGGGTATACTTGTTTAGGCTTAAATTCCAACACCGCATCGGCAGCACTTTCAACCGTCATGGTATACGGCAGGTTCATACAGATAAAAGCCTTATCGATATGCTGTAGTGCCCTCATTTCAGGAATGTCCTCGGTATCCCCTGAAAAATAGATACGTTCTCTACCGATATTCAGTACATAGCCATTGCCACGGCCGGCTTCATGGAATTTTTTCGCTTCTTCCCTAAGGTTGTACATCGGAATGGCCTCTATATTTATGCCGTATCGTTCTTTGCTTTCCCCATTGTGAAGCACATCGATTTGGGGCGTGAATTCTTTGGGCAACTTGTCTGCCACAGCCTGTGGGGCGATTATCTTGGCTTTTTCGGTATCTAGGGCCGCTAAGGTTTCAATACTTAAATGGTCCCCATGAATGTCGGTGATCAAAATCAAATCAGGTTGTTTTTGGCCTTTAAAAGCCTCAATACCACCTATTGGATCAATGTATATGGTAATGTCGTTCCATTCCAAAACTGCTGTGGCGTGTTCTATGGGAATGATTTTAACCGTTGGGCTAACGGATGGACTTTGGGAGGGTGCACCATCTGCTTCGAGCTGGGGTTCTGGGTCGAGTGTGTGACTAATATTCTTTTTATCCTTACAGGAAATACTACAAAGGGTAACGACGAATGTGATAAGTATAAGTTTTTTCATTTTTCCAGGTTTAATGATGCTATTCCGTCCTTACATAAGAACTTGCGATATGGGTATTGCCATATCTGATTTTTAACTTCAATATAATACATTTTTGTGCTATGGGTTCTTTTTTACATAATCAATAATGGTTTTTAAAAGTTTCTCTCCCGTTTTTGTTTGTGGAATTTTGTCAGACGGTCATTTTTTCACCGGCTTGAACGTTATGGTTTACAGTAATGCAGGGGAAACCACCTACAATCCATCCCATTTGCTCCACTAAAGAAAAGGAACAGCCTTGTCATTTATCGATTTTTTAGTAGACTCCAAAATTCAGGTATTCTTTACTTTGTTGTAAAACAATCTTCTGCCGAGGTTAATTCCAAAATACGGAAGTTATTGATAATCTTACTGTTAAAAGGTGTTGTTTTGGTTTTTAAAATGATTGGAAGCCCAAAACATCTTTAAAAGTCAGGGATCGGGGAGGTCTATTATCTTATGGATGTTAATTTTTTTTAATCCAAAAAAATCCAATCGGAAAATTGAACCGTATATAAAACACGAACAAACACTTTTATAAAGTAAAAGTTAATTAATTTTTAGATTATGACTGAAACAAAGAATAACAATGGATTAAAAGTATTGGCAGGTTTGCTAGGGGTTATACTTTTAGGTGTGATCATCTACACTGTGAGTCTTTACCAAGACAAGAAGGAGACCGAGTCTGTACTTACAAAAGAAAAAGAATTGGTTGTTGAAGACCTTAATAGTCTTAAGTCTGAATACGACAAAGCTATTTTGGAAAGCAATGCGACCAATGAGGAATTGGTAACAGCTAGGGATAACATCGCAAAATACTTGGATTCAGTACAAACAATGAAAGCTGATATTGCTTCTTTATCAAGATATAGAAGACAAGTCAGTGTTCTGAAAGCTGAAAGGGAGCAATTGCTTAAACAAGTAGATTCGTTGACTCGTTCAAATACGATGATTGCCATGCAACGTGACAGTACGTATGTTGAATTGGAAAAACAAACTGTATTCAATGATTCTTTGGTTGTGCAAAACACCCAATTGGCCGATGTGGTTGAAAAAGGTTCTGCCTTGAATCTTTCCAAATTCAACGTTGATGCCGTTAAGGAACGTAGCAGTGGCAAATTGGTTTCTACTTCAAGGGCAGGAAGAACCGATAAGTTTAAAATCTGCTTTACCGTAGCGGATAACATTATAGCCGAAGCAGGTGACAGGGAATTTTATGTAGAGGTTTTAGACCCACAAGGAAATGTTCTTGGAGAGAGTTTTTCAAAAACCAATGAAAGTGGTGCTTCCGTAACTTACAGTAAAGGCACAAATTTCTATTTCGAAAACAAGTCTTTGGATGTTTGTGATTACATAGGTAAGCCAGCGGGTGATTTCCAAAAGGGGAATTACATGGTAAACGTTTATGATGACAACCTAAAATTATTGGGAACTTCCAAGTTCACTCTAAAATAGACAATACACACTATCCATTTAAACGAAAAGGGGCAATCTTAATTGATTGCCCCTTTTTAATATTCCAAATATAGCATGGGTTCACTATTTTAAACTACCTACCATATCCTCAGGTTTTACCCATTCGTCATATTCCTCAGCGGTAACATAACCAAGATTAACGGCTTCCTCTTTTAAGGTTGTACCGTTCTTATGGGCCGTATTTGCAATTTCAGCAGATTTATAATATCCTATTTTAGGATTAAGGGCAGTAACCAACATTAAGGAGTTGTTCAATAATTGTTTGATCACTTCATGGTTGGGTTCAATGCCGACTACACAATTGGTTTCAAAACTTAAGCAGGCATCACCCAATAATTCGGCAGATTGCAAAAAGTTCGCCGCCATAACGGGTTTAAAGACATTTAACTCGTAATGACCTTGTGTGCCACCTACAGAAATAGCAACGTCGTTACCCATTACCTGTGCACAGACCATGGTCAATGCCTCACATTGGGTAGGGTTTACTTTTCCGGGCATGATGGAACTTCCTGGTTCGTTGGCAGGAATAATGATTTCCCCGATTCCTGAACGTGGACCGGATGCCATCATACGTACATCATTGGCAATCTTATTCAATGAAACCGCCAACTGTTTTAATGCCCCGTGACTTTCGACAATGGCATCATGGGCAGCTAGGGCCTCAAATTTATTTTCAGCCGTTTTAAAAGGTAATCCAGTGAATTTGGCAATATATTGGGCTACGAGTACATCGTATCCTTTAGGAGTGTTCATACCGGTGCCTACAGCTGTTCCCCCAAGGGCAAGCTCACTTAGGTGGTCCAACGTATTGTTCAATGCTTTTAAGCCATGTTCCAATTGTGAAGCGTAACCGGAAAATTCTTGGCCAAGGGTTAGGGGAGTGGCATCCATTAAATGGGTGCGTCCTATTTTAACCACATTTTTGAATTCCTTGGATTTTTTCTCCAAAGTCTCCTTAAGTTTGGTGACTCCGGGAATGGTTACCTCAATAATTTTCTTGTACGCGGCAATATGCATACCGGTAGGGAACGTATCGTTAGAGGATTGTGATTTATTCACATCATCGTTGGGTTGAATGGTCTTTTCCCCTTCACCGATGACATTACCTGCAATTTCGTGTGCACGGTTCGCGATGACCTCGTTAACGTTCATATTGCTTTGGGTACCGGATCCTGTTTGCCAAATAACCAAAGGAAACTGGTCATCGTGCTTACTATCCAGGATTTCATCACAAACAGAAGCGATTAAATCCCTTTTTTTCTCATCAAGTACGCCCAATTCGTGATTAGCGTATGCAGCTGCTTTTTTTAAATACGCAAAGCCGTAAACGATGTCCAAGGGCATTGATGCCGAAGGTCCGATTTTAAAATTATTTCGAGAACGCTCAGTCTGTGCACCCCAGTATTTATCGGAGGGCACCTCGACTTTTCCCATCGTGTCTTTTTCGATTCTGAAACTCATATGTAAGGTGTTTTTTATTTCCTACAAAGGTACTCCATTACGAGATTTTAAGAGAGGCAGGGAAACCTTAATTTTAGAAAAATCAACATTTTTTTTGAATTTGATTTGTTCTTTTGAATCTTTTCAAAGTATATTTGTTTTTAATAAACAAGTACAGATGTTCGATTTTGACCAATATTTAGGATTTTTAGCTTTTTTAACCATATTGACCATTGGTTTCTGGTTGATGATTTTCTTATTGACCTTTGTTGTACCTTATTGGTTATTCGGTAATATTCGTGAACTGATAAAAGAAAAGCGCAAGGCCAAAGCGGCTGCGCGATTACAGGAATAAAAAAAAGAAGCCATTTGGCTTCTTTTTTGTTTTATACATATTCATTCTTTTATTTATCCTTCAAAATCCATATCATCGTCCCCACCACCATTTCTTTGGCCGTTTCTTTCACCTTTCTGATTTTGGGGTTGGTTGAACCTATATAGGAAAGATAGGGTCACTTGCCTTTCCCTACGCTGAAATTCACTATACGTAAATACGTTGTCGGTTCTTGTTTCACTCCTACGCTTACGGGTATTGAACACATCGCTCACATTCAATGAAACCGTGGCCTTATCCTTAACAACATCCTTACTAAAGGCTAAGTTCGTACTCAACATGCTCTTGTATTTGGATTGTGCACTTTCCGAGGGTCCCATATAAAAAAGGTTGGATTGGAAATCTATGGCTGCCGGCAAAGGTAATTTAGCACTGAACCTTGTAAAATAGGTAAAATTGTCAACGTCAAAATTTTGTGTGACTACTTCGTTCTGGAAATTGGTGTATTCATAATCCCCACTTATATTCCGTTGGAATAGGTTCAAATTCCAACTGAGCCTCCAATTTCGTTTCGGAACGAAAGATGTCGTAAATTCCATACCATAGCGACTTTCGTCCGCCAAATTGATAGGTGTACGTATTTGAACGGGAACAATTACCGGATTGGAAAGGTCATCCGGATTTTCTATCTCAACAAAATCCCCGGTTTCTTGGGTGATAAACTGGAATACTCCAGTAGAGTGATTGTAATAGGCAGAGGTGTTAAAGGTAAACTTGTCCCATCTCCTTAAATAGCCCAAATCAAAAGCATTGGTATAGGTAGGGTCCAAATCAGGATTTCCTTGGAACAGGTTGGTGTTACTTGATCTAGAGGGAAACGGATTAATGAACCTGGAACGTGGCCTACGCAACCTTCGGCTGTAACTGATGGTCAATTGTTCCTTTTCGGAAAACTCATATCCTAGGAACAAAGAAGGAAACCAATCGACATAGGTTTTGTTGCTTACCTCGTTCGTATTTACCAATTCGACGCCTATATCGGAAGCCTCCATACGAAGTCCGCCCAAAATATTGAATTTACCGGCCTTGGTTCCCAATTGGGTGTAGGCCGAATTCACATATTCTTTATAATTAAGTTCATTGCTATAATCAGGGTCACTGGCAAGAACCCCGTTGGTAAGTATACCGTAATTAAAATCGGTATTGAAGTTATTGAAAGTTCCTCTATATCCAATTTCAAACTGGGATTTGCTATCCTTGCCAAAAGGCAAAACGTAATCCATTTGTACCAATTGCTGAACTTGACTTTCATCGTTGATGGTCTGTTCTGTGGGTAGCTCATCATTTTCACCAACAACGGTCTCTTCTATAATGGAATTCTCGAGTTCGCTTCCCGAGGAATATTGATAGTCGATGGTGAGTTCATGTCCGTCTTTATCGAAATTTTTCTTATAGTTTACCGAATACTGCACATCCTCATCGTCATCACTTTCGGTTGAGAACCGGTTTCTTTGGATCGTAGGGTTCGCCAAAGCATCGAAATTGAAAAAATCAATATTTGTATTATCGTCCCCACCGGACGTTCGATAAACCAAGGAATTGGTGATGCTACTGGATTCATCGATAAAATATTCAAAACCGATGTTCGTGTTAAAACCATCACTTTGTCTTTGATAATCCCTTATTTCATCCTGGAAACTGGCAGTTGTGCCATCTTCATTGAAATTTTCCTGTTCAAAAAGGGCATTTCCAGGGCTATTGCGGTAACGGTAGGAGGTATTCGTGAATATATTGAACTTGTCCCTTCTTAGATTGAGGCTCACATTGGCTCCATAATTTTCGGGGGAACCCACGTTTAAACTTACCGAACCATTGACACCGGCCGTCTTGCTCTGTTTTAAGATGATATTTAGGATACCTGCGGTTCCTTCGGCATCGTAACGAGCGGAAGGGTTGGTGATGACTTCTACTTTCTCAATGGCTTCTGCAGGAAGCTGTTGTAAAGCGTCAGTGCTTAGTCCGGATAGGGCAGAGGGCTTACCATTGATAAGGATCCGTACACTTTCATTGCCACGAAGGCTAATGGTACCTTCAACGTCTACGGTAACCGATGGTACATTGTCCAAAACGTCGGTGACTGACCCCCCCTTAACGGTAAGATCAGACCCTACATTATATATTTTTTTGTCGAGACGAAGTTCAACGGTAGTTCGTTCGGCGGTTACTTCCACTTCCTGCAGTTGCTCTACATCAAGTGTTAACCGTACGGTTCCTAAATCGGTGGGTGTTCTAAACGTCTGGTCGCCGAAGTTATAGGTCTTATAGGACATGTATTCGATCCGCGCATTGTATTTTCCGGGCGTGACCTCAACATCGAACTTACCGGATGCATCGGTGATCCCACCGGTAACTTTATCGGGATTTCGAAGGCTTTGTAGGATTAAGGTCGCGTATTCAAGGGGTTCGCCCGTATCCTGGTCTAAAACGATTCCTGTTATATTAATGGGTTCAGGGGATTGCCCTTGGGGTCTTTGTGCTGTAGCAATGAGTGTTGTTAATGATAAAAATAACGGAAATAGTTTTTTCATGTATTGGGTATATTTAACCTTGGTCCTGCTTTTTTTTCTTTTCCCTTTTTTGTTTCTTCTTTCGCTCCTTTTTGGTCTTTGAAACCCCTTTTTTCTGTAATTCTACGAATGCCTCGTATTTTTCCAAGGGTAATCCAGCTTTGAGTTCCTCGGTCTGCCTCACGGTAATTTTGTCCATCTGCTCTCGCATTTGCTCTGGAGTCAGCTTAAGTATTTGCATTTCGATACGTTCTTGTACGTACTTCTTTAAAATGCTACTTAGAACAGCGGTTTCAAATTCATTCAATTCCAGAGCCGAGGCAATTTCCGGCATTTCATTATCCACAATTTGATCAGCGGTCATGGGTTCCGGTTCTTTTTGTGGCGCTGTGGCCTGTGGTATGGAATTTCGTGACCTACCATAGCCATATCCGCCCCTACTACCATAACCGCCATAGCCATTGCCATAACCATATTGTGCCTGTACTTCCACTCCTGCCATTAACAGGGTAAAAAGTACCATCAAAAACGATTTATTGATTTTCATTATGTGGTATATTAGATTTCAAAAATAGTTGAAGGTTTAACCCTTAAAGGTTAAAACTTTGTTAATTCAAATGTTGTGTATTCCCAATACAAACAAGAAAGGTGCCAAAATAGGGTGTTTGGTTCTAAACCACTAAAAAAAAATCAAGTGGTTTCTTACTCTTTTAATAACTGGAGTATGTTTTCGGTGGGTCTTCCGATAACGGCTTTGTCTCCCTTTACAACAATAGGGCGTTCTATAAGCTTGGGGTGTTGCACCATGGCCGTGATGATTTCATCCTCGGTGAGGTCCTTTCCCCGGTACTGTTCTTTCCAAATGGCCTCATTCTTGCGTACCAATTCCCCTGCAGGCAGGTTCAAATACCCCAAAAGCTCTTTCAATTCCTTTTTAGAGGGAATGTCCTCCAGGTACTTGACAATCGTAAACGGTTCTCCCGAAGCTTCCAAAGCACCTAAGCCTAGGCGCGATTTGGAGCATCTTGGATTATGGTAAATTTTGATCATAATGTTTTTCTTATTATATTTTAATGCCCAAGGCATTTAATTCTTTTTGTAATTGGCCGGGATCCTTAAAAAGGATACCCTTGATGCCCATTTCGTTTGCTGCTTCGATATTATCGATATTGTCATCAATGAAAACCGCTTTTTCGGGAGTAACTTGGTACCTATCCAAGGTTATTTCATAAATTTTTTTAAACGGTTTTCTTGTTTTTTCATCACCGGAAACGACAATGCCCTCGAAATCATTTAAAAAATCAAAGCGCTTTTGGGCAATTGGGAAGGTTTCATTGCTCCAATTGGTTAAGGCCAACAGATTAAACGTTTCCTTTTGTTTAAGCCGTTTTAGGATATCGACAGTTCCAGAAATAGGACCTCCCAACATCTTAGGCCATTCGTCATAATACAGCCTGATCCAAGATTCATATTCAGGAAACGCCTTTATCAGTTGTTCCGTACCTTCCTTCAAAGGCCTTCCGGCGTCGTGTTCCATATTCCAACTGTAGGTGCAAATGGTGTTAAGAAACCAATCCACTTTTTCTTCATCGCCATCAAATACTGTGCGATAAAGATATTTCGGATTCCAATCAATCAGAACCCCACCCAAATCAAATATAATCGTATCGAATGCGCCCATGTGATTTTTTTACAGGATTATTCTTCTTCTTTTTGTCCCATCATCATGAGAAAGGCTTTTAGGAATTGATCGATATTGCCATCCATAACGGCATCTACATTCCCGGTTTCCTCACCAGTCCTTACATCCTTGACCAATTTGTAGGGGTGCATTACATAATTTCGGATTTGTGATCCCCATTCAATCTTCATTTTGGAGGATTCGATTTCCTCCCGGGCTTCCATCTTCTTGCGCAATTCAATCTCATACAATTGGGATTTCAACATTTTCATGGCTGTAGCCCTATTATCGTGTTGGGAACGTGAATCCGAGCATTGGATCTGTATGCCTGTAGGCTTGTGGACCAATTGGACCTTGGTTTCAACCTTGTTCACATTCTGACCACCGGCACCACTCGACCTTGCCGTGGTGATTTCGATATCGGCAGGGTTGACATCGATCTCGATACTATCGTCGACCAAAGGATATACATAAACCGAAGCGAAAGAGGTATGCCTCTTGGCATTACTGTCAAAAGGGGAGATGCGCACCAAACGATGTACGCCATTTTCGCCTTTCAACCATCCAAAGGAATATTCACCCTCAATCTCAAGGGTCACCGTCTTGATACCGGCAACATCACCTTCCTGATAATTGAGTTCCTTGACCTTGTACCCGTTTTTTTCGCTCCACATCATATACATACGCATCAACATAGCGGCCCAGTCACAACTTTCGGTTCCCCCGGCCCCTGCGGTAATCTGTAAAACGGCGGTGAGTTCATCACCTTCTTCGGAAAGCATGTTCTTGAACTCTAATTTTTCAATGAGATCGGTGGCCTTTTCATAGTGGGCGGTAACCTCGGACTCGGGTACTTCGCCTTCTTTTTGGAACTCGATTAAAACCTCGAGGTCCCCGACCATGGTCTTGGCGGCATTATAATCATCGACCCAATGCTTTTTCGATTGGATGAATTTCATTTGCTCCTGCGCTTTCTTGGGGTCATCCCAAAAATCAGGGGCAAGTGTTTTTTCCTCTTCGTTCTCTATCTCTATAAGCTTGGCATCTATGTCAAAGATACCTCCTTAACGCACCAAGGCGCTCTATAAGATCTTTGGATTGATCTACGGTTATCATTGTGTTGTCATTTTTAGCAAAAATAGGATTTAACTATGGTTGTGCAATCTATTTTATATAAATTTAGTGCTTATCAATCCAAGCGGAAAACCATTATGAAGATTAACCCTGTCCTAATTTTCTTTTTATGTATCGGTCTATCAATATGCAATGCCCAGTTCAAGGCGAATCGTGAAGATTATAAAAAGTACGACGGCTTGTTCAACTTTTATCTGGACGATAAAAACGATAGAATATATTTAGAGGTCGAAGACTTGGAAAAGGAGTTTCTCTACGTTTACGCCCTAAGTAGCGGCATTGGTAGCAACGATATCGGATTGGATCGCGGGCAGCTTGGTAACGAGCAGGTCGTATATTTTAAAAAAGCAGGGGGTAAATTATTGTTGGTGCAACCCAATTTAAAATTTAGGGCTTTGACCGATAATGCCTTGGAGCGGAAATCGGTGGAGCAGGCATTTGCGAAATCCGTCCTGTTCGGTTTTACTATCGAGGAGGAAAAAGACGGAAAATATATTATAGACATCACGGATTTCCTATTGCAGGATACCCATGGTGTCGCCTCAAGGTTAAAACAATCCGAACAGGGTGTTTATAGCTTGGACAAAACTAAAAGTGCCTTTGCCATGGAAAGGACAAAAGCCTTTCCAAAGAATGTTGAATTTGATGTGACCTTGACTTTTAAAGGAGAGGCCAAGGGGCAATATATCAAATCCGTTACCCCGAACCCTAATTTGGTCACCGTGGCCCAACACCATTCGTTGATCGCCTTGCCCGATGAAAACTACAAAAAGCGGGTTTTTGATACCCGCTCTGGATCGTATCCTATGAGTTATTACGACTATTCCACGCCGGTACAGGACCCAATTGTCAAAAGGTTCATTACCCGACATCGGTTGCGGAAAAAAGACCCGAATGCCCCAATTAGCGAGGCCATTGAGCCCATTATTTATTATTTGGACAATGGTACACCCGAACCCATACGCTCCGCACTTTTGGAAGGAGGGAGATGGTGGAACCAAGCTTTTGAGGCCATCGGATATAAAGATGCTTTCCAGTTGATCATGCTTCCCGATGATGCCGATCCCTTGGATGTACGTTACAATGTGATTCAATGGGTGCATCGATCGACCAGGGGATGGAGTTATGGTGGCAGCATCACAGACCCTAGGACAGGCGAGATCATTAAAGGGCACGTAAGTCTTGGCAGTCTGCGTATTCGACAGGATTTTCTGATCGCCCAGGCATTAATGGACAAACCCTTTGCGGAGCGGGACGATAATGACCAACCCATGTTGGATTTGGCCTTGGCCCGTATTCGGCAGCTTTCGGCACATGAGATAGGGCATACCCTTGGTTTTGCCCATAATTATGCCGCTTCGACCAATGACAGGGCCTCGGTGATGGATTATCCGCATCCACAGTTTACCATAAAAAATGGGAAAATTGATTTTTCCAAAGCCTATGCCACAGGTATTGGGGCATGGGATAAGGTTACCGTTGCCTACTCCTATACCGATTTTCCTGAAAATAAGGATGAGAAGCATGGATTGGAGACTATTTTGGGAGCTGCCAAGGAACACGGACTGCGATATATCACCGATCAGGATGCCCGCCTAGGGGGAAGTGCCCATGTTTTGGCACATTTGTGGGACAATGGAAAAAATATAACAAAGGAATTGGGTGCGATGTTGGATTTGCGGGCTCTTGCCATTGCTAATTTTTCCATCGATAATATCCGAAAAGGAGAGCCCAATACCGTTTTGGAGGATGTTTTCGTACCCCTTTATTTCTTTCATCGTTACCAAACGGAAGCGGTGGCCAAGGTTGTGGGCGGTATGGATTATAACTATACGGTAAAAGGGGATGGACAGGCTGTCGTCTCCATTGCGGACAAAAAAATGCAGCAAGAGGCCCTGTCGACTCTCCTAAAAACTTTGGATGCCCAATGGATGGCCATTCCCAAGGAAAAGTTGGAACTGTTTCCTCCGAGGGCTTTTGGGTATCCAAAGAACAGGGAATCCTTAAAGGGTAAAACCGGGGTTGGTTTTGATGCGTTATCGGCACCGGAAACTTCCGCGGATATGACCTTGACCTTTTTATTGCACCCGGAAAGGGCTTCCAGGTTAATTCAGCAAAAGGCGTTACAGCCCAAGAATTTGGGATTGGCCGATGTACTCGACGCCGTAATTGGAAATACCATCAACAAACAGCATAAGGACACCTATTTTTCTGAAGTCCAATGGAACATCAACTTTCGGGTGTTGTACCATATAATGAATCTTGCGGCAAATGATAAAGTCCATCCCCAGGTAAATGCTATTGCCTTTCAAAAATTAAAAAGACTAAGACAGCAACTATTGGCCGAAAATGACCCCTATCCACAGGAAATGATAAGACGGATCGATGGTTTTTTGAAGGCCCCGGAGAAATTCCAATTGATAGTTGTGCCAAAGATTCCTGATGGTTCCCCAATAGGAATGGATTGTATGCACTAAAACGAGTCGTAGAACTTACAGATAAAGGAGTATCCAAATAAATAAATTACAAAGTGAATATCAATTTGATCAGTGATACGGTGACCCAACCTTCCAAGGGAATGTTGGAGGCCATGATGAATGCCCCAGTGGGCGATGATGTATTTAAAACCGACCCCTCGGTCAATGCCTTGGAGGCCAAGACAGCGGAGCTATTTGGTAAGGAAGCCGCTTTATTTTTCCCCAGCGGCACCATGGCGAACCAGACGGCCATAAAACTGCATACCCAACCTGGGGAGCAACTGATATGTGATAAATATGCCCATGTATATAATTATGAGGGAGGGGGCGTAAGTTTCAACAGTGGTGTTTCCTGTAGATTGATCGATGGCCATCGGGGAATGATGACCGCGGGACAAGTGGAGGCAGCTATAAATCCACCCGATTTTTACCACAGTCCATTGACTACCTTAGTGTGTATTGAGAATACCACCAATAAGGGTGGTGGTGCTTGTTGGGATATTGAGGAGTTAAAGAAGATCAAGAACGTTTGTAAAAAGCATAACCTGGCCTATCACTTGGATGGTGCGCGAATATGGAATGCCATGGTGGCCAAAAATGAGACCCCGGAACAGTTCGGACAATTGTTCGATACGATCAGTGTTTGTTTCAGCAAGGGGCTGGGTTGTCCCGTAGGGTCCGTGCTGATGGGTAGTAAGGCAATGATGGACAAGGCGTTGAGGATCCGGAAGATCTTTGGAGGGGGCATGCGACAAGCGGGTTATTTGACGGCAGCGGCATCCTATGCCTTGGATCACAACATCAACCGATTGGCAGACGATCACAGAAGGGCTATTGAAATCGGAGAGGTCTTGAAAGGATTGTCCTTTATAAAAAAGGTAGAACCGATTGAAACCAATATTATCATTTTCGAGATCGATGAAAATACGTTGTCCGAAGCGGGTTTTTTAAAAAAATTGAGCGAACAAGGAATATCGATTATAGGTATGGGACAAGGGAAATTGCGCATCGTCACCCATTTGGATTATACCGATGGAATGCATGTGAGATTCCTCAACATCCTGAAAAAACTATAATTTACCTAAATGGGATAAGGTGTCGATTCTTTTCATCAAGGTTTTGATGCCATTTTCCATTCCGGCCTCAGAAGTATAATACTGGCTGTGACCAATCAGTTGGCCATTCGGATTTTTGATGTCGAACAAGAATAATCCGTCGTTACTGGTTTTTCGT
This sequence comes from Maribacter aquimaris, assembly GCF_014596745.1. Taxonomy (GTDB): domain Bacteria; phylum Bacteroidota; class Bacteroidia; order Flavobacteriales; family Flavobacteriaceae; genus Maribacter_A; species Maribacter_A aquimaris. The sequence goes on along the minus strand of NZ_JABTCF010000003.1, from coordinate 409,217 downwards.
TCAAACCGTATACTTTTAATATTGGTGGGATTGAGGTTTTGTACGGTATGCTGCACTTCTGCCTTATCGAAATATTCAACACTTCTCAAAAGGGTATGCCCACTTTGAGATTTAAGTTTGAAACTATATTTGTTCGTGCCTTTTTTCTTTATTTCTATCATAGCGAAACCCTGTAATACTTAAAAGTAACACATTTTGATCAAATAATTTTCAATTCTTTTTTCTAAAAGGTAGTAAATATCCTACGCAAATGTATTTCATCGAAGAAATATGTTTTTTATCGATGCTCAAATCGGTCATTTTTTAGTTTCTCCATAAAGGTTTTGTGTTCATCTACTTTCGCAGCAAGTAACAATACAATAACAAACACTAAATTTTTATTATGAGAAAAATTCTATTCCTTTTTGCAGTTATGACTGCGTCTATTACAATGGCACAAGACTTGCCAGCCAATCCTGAGCCGGGAAAATGTTATGTTCGTTGTACCACACCGGATGTATACGTTAATGAAACCGTGACTTTAACGGTAAAGCCAGCTTACAAGGTTTTAAAAACTGTTCCTGCCACTTTTAAGACAATTACTGAAAGGGTTGAGATAAAGGCTGCTGGTAAAAAATTGACCGTTGTTCCAGAGAAATGGGGGACAGAGACCATTACATATGTATCCAAAGAAGGAGGAAACACCTTGCGTGTTAGTACTGCATCCTTTAGACCAAGTTCAGAAACCATTGAAATTAAGCCCGCTTATGCACAATGGGAATTGGGAGCTGCAGCACCTGATTGTGCCTCTGGTAATCCTGATGATTGTAGATACTGGTGTTACAAAGGATATCCTGCTGAGTTCACTACTATTTCAACTGAAGTATTGGGAACGGATGCTTCTGTTGCCAAAACAGCAATAGGTTCTAAAAACGCTTCCTATACCAAAAGGGTATTGTTAGAGCCAGCAAAAGTTATCGAAGAGGTAATTCCTGCCCAATACGACGAGATTACTAAAACGGTATTGGACAAAGATGCTTATACTGTTGAAGAAACCGTACCTGCCGTAACAAAAACTGTTACTAAGGAAGTGATGAAGCAAAAAGGTGGATTGACTACATGGACAGAAGTTGAATGTTCTTTAGTGGAATACCAAGCTTTGCCAATCAATTGGAACTTGGGTAGTGCTACTTTGACTGCTGAGGCCAAAAGAATCATCGATACACGTTTAATGCCTGTTTTGCAACAAAATCCAGGTGTTAAATTGGAGATTGCTTCCCATACCGATGTAAGGGGTAATGCTTCTTCTAACCAAGATCTTTCCGAAAGAAGGGCTAAGGCGGTCGCTGATTATTTGATCACCAAAGGAATTAACTCTAGCTTATTGGTAGCCAATGGTTACGGAGAGAATAAAGTTAAGAACAGATGTGCAGAAGGTGTTACCTGTACTGAAAGAGAGCACGCGGTTAACCGAAGAACTGAATTCAGGTTGATCAACAACTAATACGGGTAAAACACTAACCTATAAAAAGGACTTCCATATCGGGAGTCCTTTTTTATTGTACCGTATTTCAGGATCTATAGGCTTCAATAGGTAAAATGACTTATTCGGCAGCTATTGATTGTAAAAGCTTTAAAACAATACATTATAGGGCCCCTGTTGCTAGTAAAGGACTAATACGCCTTGCTGCGGCCTATTATTTTATATGCCAGCACAGGGTTGGTCCACAAACAAAAAGGGCTTCCTGAATGGGAAGCCTTTTTTGTTATAATGGTAATCGATGTATTATTTATACCTGTTCAATAAGTCTAGATGATAGCGGATCTCGCCATTCATGCTATAACCAGAATATTCATCCAACGCATTCCCTTTTGCATTGACTATTTTTAGAAGGGGGAATACTCCCTTTTTGTTGTACTTCTTTAAAAGATCCTTGTTGTGTTCCCTCTGCTCCGGGGAAAGCAAATCCCTATTTCTCGGCATATCAACATATAATAGGACATAGTCCTTGGAAAGTGCCTTGAATTCCGCTGAATCGAATAAATCGGTCTTTAGCATTTTGCATGGTGGGCACCAGTCGCTACCCGTAAAATAGACCAAGACATTCTTATGGTCTTTTTTTGCCACTTTTAGCGCCTTTTCAAAATCAGTCAACCATTTCGTATCCTTATCCATGTCCGTATGCATCTCGGTGGTAAGGAATAATGGGACTAGGAATAGGAATAACAAACTTTTCATGATATCGTTTTTTAAGAGCTTTTCAAAAACCCTGCCAAGGGTCTATTTGAATAACGAATCCATTCCTGGAATATTGGGCATACCTTCCTTGGCAACTGCTGCAAGTTCGGTTTCGTTGACTTTTGTGGCCTTTTCTATGGCCTTGTTCAATGTTAGGATAAGGTAATCCTCAAGCTGCTCCTTATCCTGTAATAAACTTTCATCCAATTTGATTTCCTTTATGACCCTATTGGCAGAAATCGAAACGGATAATAAGCCATCGGATGATTCTTCCTGAAGGTAAACGGTATCCAATCTTTTTTTTGTGGCTTCTACTTTTTCTTGGGCTTCTTTGAGTTTCCCCATCATTCCCATCATATCTCCAAACATGTTTTCTATTTTATATGTTACGGAGCCAAAATTACTAAATTGTACCGATACCCCAATTATATGATCCGCAGGGTAAAAAGAATGCTAGTTTCTATGGTAAGTATTACTTTTGCATCTTCTTTCCATAATGAATAGATTACCATGACAAAAAATGTTGCCCCCGTTGCCAAAAAAGTAAAAAAGGAATTAGTAAAACATAACGATACTAGGGTAGATGATTACTATTGGATGAACGATAGGGAAGACCCGGAGGTCATAGCCCATCTCGAGAAGGAAAATGCCTATTATGAAAAATTGACCGCGCATACCAAGGATTTCCAAAACGCTTTGTTCGAGGAAATGAAGGGAAGGATCAAGGAGGATGATTCCTCGGTACCTTATAAGAAAAACGGATATTGGTATGTTACCCGCTATGAGAAAGGCAAGGAATACCCCATTTATAGCCGTCACAAAGACACGTTGGACGCCCCGGAGGAAATCATGTTCGATTGCAATGAAATGGCCGAAGGGCACGAATTCTTCAATTTAGGGGGGATTGCGATCAGTCCAGACAATAAATTGGCGGCATTTGGTATTGATACGGTTTCGCGAAGACAGTATACCATTCAGATCAAGAATCTTGAAACGGGTGAAATCTACAGTGATAAAATAGAAAACACCACGGGTGGCTCTGTGTGGGCCAATGATACCAAAACCATGTTCTACAGTAAAAAAGACCCAGTTACACTTCGTGCTGATAAGATTTACAGGCATACTTTCGGTACCGATACTTCGGATGATCACATGGTTTATCACGAAGAGGATGAAACTTTCGGAACCTTTGTCTATAAAACCAAGTCACATAAATATTTGGTCATAGGGAGTTACAGTACATTGACTTCCGAATTTAGGATATTGAATGCAGATACCCCCATGGATGATTTCAGGATATTCTCCCCACGGAAAAGGGGATTGGAGTATTCCATAGCACACTATGGCGATTCATTTTATATTTTAACCAATAAGGATAAAGCAAGGAACTTTAAATTGATGAAGGTTGGGGAAGCGCAGACTTCTTCGGAATCTTGGGAAGAGTTCATCCCCCATAGGGAGGAGGTCTTGCTAGAGGATATTGATATTTTCAAGGATTATTATGTGCTTTCCGAACGGGAGAATGGACTGAATAAACTAAAGATCACCCGTTGGGATAAAAAGGATAGTTATTATTTGCCCTTCGAAAGCGAAACCTATACGGCCTATGTGGGTGCGAACCCCGAGTTCGACACAGAGATCCTACGCTACGGCTATAACGGAATGACAACACCCAGCTCGGTGATAGATTTTAATATGCGCACCAAGGACAAGGTGGTCAAAAAGGAACAGGAAGTCCTGGGCGGTAAGTTCAAAAAGGAGGATTATAGGTCAGAACGCATATGGGCCACGGCCCGTGATGGGGCTAAGGTCCCGATGTCTATCGTGTTTCATAAAGATACAGAGATCAATAAGGACACACCCGTATTACAGTATGCTTATGGTTCTTATGGGTCGACCATTGATCCGTATTTCTCTACGGTCCGTTTAAGTCTTTTGGATCGTGGTTTTGTTTATGCCATTTCCCATATAAGGGGCGGACAATATTTGGGTAGGCAATGGTATGATGATGGTAAACTCCTAAAAAAGATGAACACGTTCACTGACTTTGTAGATTGTTCCAAGCATCTGATCAAAAACAATTTCACAAGTCCTGACCATCTCTATGCGATGGGGGGATCTGCGGGTGGACTTTTGATCGGGGCGGTGGTGAATATGGCACCTGAACTCTATAATGGGGTTATTGCCGCTGTGCCTTTTGTGGATGTGGTAACAACCATGTTGGATGATTCCATTCCGCTAACGACAGGGGAATATGACGAATGGGGGAATCCCAATGATAAAAAATACTACGATTACATGAAATCCTATTCCCCATATGATAATGTAACCGCCCATGATTATCCCAATATGTTGGTCACGACTGGTTTACATGATTCACAGGTACAGTATTTTGAACCAGCAAAATGGGTGGCAAAATTAAGGGAATTGAAAACCGATGACCATCTATTGTTGTTCAATATCAATATGGAAGCTGGCCATGGAGGAGCTTCCGGACGTTTCGAATCCTTGAGGGAAGTTACCAAGGAATATGCATTTTTATTGGATTTGGAGGGGAAAATCGAATGATAATAAAAAAAATAGTAGTTTTGTCGAGGAATTTGATCAATTTGATAATTTTCTAGGATCAAAACTTAGATTGCCTTTATGGAACATAAGATAAATGCCTACAATAGTGTCCTAGACTTAATAGGAAACACTCCCCTAATCAAACTAAATAAATTAACGGCCAACCTTCACGGTAATTATTATGCCAAGGTAGAGGCCTTTAACCCCGGACATTCCACTAAGGACAGAATAGCATCCTATATTATAGATCAAGCAGAAAAGAAGGGTATATTAAAGGAAGGGAACACCATAATCGAGACCACCTCGGGCAATACAGGCTTCAGCCTTGCCATGGTGAGCATTATTAAAGGGTACGATTGTATTCTTGCGGTCAGTTCTAAATCCTCTGCCGATAAAATTGATATGCTGCGTTCAATGGGTGCCAAGGTTTATGTGTGCCCTGCCCATGTTAGTGCTGATGATCCCCGGTCTTATTATGAGGTGGCAAAAAGATTGCATAAGGAAACAGAAGGTTCCGTGTATATCAACCAGTATTTCAATGAATTGAATATTGATGCCCATTATGCATCAACAGGTCCTGAGATATGGAATCAGACCAATGGAAAGATTACCCATTTGGTCGCGTGTAGTGGTACCGGGGGAACCATCTCCGGCATAGGAAGATATTTAAAGGAACAGAATTCCGATGTTAGGATCATTGGGGTTGACGCTTTTGGTTCCGTGCTAAAAAAATACCACGAAACCGGTGAATTCGACAATAAGGAGATTTACCCTTATCGTATAGAAGGACTTGGAAAAAATTTGATTCCTACTTCGACCGATTTTAGTGTTATCGATGAATTTATTAAGGTTACCGATGAGGAAAGTGCCCATTCTGCACGGGAATTGGCCCGTACCGAAGGTATTTTTGCCGGTTATACCAGTGGGGCGGCCATGCAGGCCATCAAACAATTGGATGCCCTTGGGAAATTTGACAAGGATAGTAATATCGTTGTGGTGTTCCCTGACCATGGGTCTCGATATATGAGCAAGGTCTACAGCGACAAATGGATGGAAGACCAAGGATTTATGGGGGTTGGGGTAGAACAAGAAACCCACAGTGTACAGTTTATAAAATAGGGTTTAAAATTATCTAAACCAATAAAAAGCAATGATTTAAACATCATTGCTTTTTTTTTGCGTACCAATATGTTATGAATGCTGATGAAAAATCTCTACTTTTGCAGACAAACCAGTTAGGTAAAATGAGAGATATATTTGAAAGAATTATTGAGAATAAAGGTCCGTTGGGAAAATGGGCTTCTCAGGCAGAAGGATATTTTGTTTTTCCAAAATTAGAAGGACCTATTTCCAATAGAATGAAGTTCCAAGGTAAAGAGGTGATTACTTGGAGTATAAATGATTATTTGGGACTATCCAATTTACCGGAGATTAAGAAAGTTGATGCGGAGGCCGCTGCAGAATATGGTGCTGCTTACCCTATGGGGGCAAGGATGATGAGTGGGCATACTGATTTCCATGAGCAACTCCAGCAGGAGTTGGCAGCTTTTGTTTCCAAAGAATCTGCATATTTATTGAATTTTGGCTATCAGGGAATGGTTTCGGCCATAGATGCCTTAGTCGCGAAGGACGATATTATTGTTTATGACGTAGACGCACACGCTTGTATTATCGATGGTGTACGTTTGCATATGGGTAAACGCTTTACCTTCAAGCATAACGATATGGAGAGTCTTGAGAAAAACCTGGAGCGAGCCAAAAGAATGGCCGAACAGACCGGTGGAGGTATATTGGTTATTTCGGAAGGTGTATTTGGTATGCGTGGGGAACAAGGCAGGTTAAAGGAAATAATTGCCCTAAAGAAAAAATATAATTTTAGACTGTTCGTGGATGATGCACACGGATTTGGTACCCTCGGTAAAACGGGTGCTGGAACGGGGCAGGAACAAGGTGTCCAGGATGATATTGATGTGTATTTTGCGACTTTTGCAAAATCAATGGCCGGTATAGGTGCTTTTTTGGCTGCGGATAAGGAAATTATAGATTATCTAAAATATAATCTTCGTTCACAAATGTTCGCCAAGTCACTGCCTATGATTTATGTGAAAGGTGCTTTGAAACGTTTGGATATGTTACGCACCATGCCACAATTAAAGGCCAAACTTTGGGAGAACGTAAATGCATTGCAAAATGGTCTTAAGAAGCGAGGTTTTGATATCGGTAGCACTACAAGTTGTGTGACACCTGTTTATTTAAGCGGAAGTATTCCTGAGGCAATGGCTTTGGTTAAGGACCTTCGTGAAAATTATGGAATATTCTGCTCTATTGTAGTGTATCCTGTAATTCCTAAAGGGATGATCTTATTGCGTTTGATTCCTACAGCTACACATACGATGGCAGATATTGAAGAAACTTTGGAGGCGTTTTCCGCAATACGCGAGCGTCTTGAAAATGGTACGTATAAAAGATTGTCGGCTGCAGTTGCTGCCGCCATGGGAGAGTAAGCGTACTTATTATATCATAAAAAACCCCCAGAATTCATGGAATGCTGGGGGTTTTGTTATTATAACTCTTTGCGATACGTTCTCCTGCGTTTATATATTTCCGGGTCGAAATGCTTCCATAATTGCTTTATGGCAATATTGTCTGCCAATTCAGGGGTTCGGACACAGTGCTGTATGTTTTTTGCCGTAAACGTCTTGTAGAACTCTTGGAACATGACGGCTGTAACCCCTTTATTTTGATATTCGGGGTGTACCCCGATCAAGTAAAAGATAACTTCTTTACTATATTTTTTGGCCATTAACATATGAAAGAGACCGAATGGGAACAATTTGCCCTTCGATTTTTGAAGGGCTTTGGAAAATGAAGGCATTACAATACCAAAGGCAATAAGGTTATCATCCTTATCAAGGATGTATTTGATGTATTCCGGGTTGATAAAACTGATGTATTTCTTTTTGAAATACGCCTTTTGCACCTCTGTTATCGGAACAAATGAGGATAAGGAGGCATAGGTTTCATTGAAAAGATCGAACATGGAATCTGCCATGGCCATTACATCTTTTGTTTTTGTATAACTTAGGGGTTTTACACCATACCTTCTTTTGACCAATTCACCGGCCTTATCGTAAAATTTAGGATGGGCATTGGCAAAGGGGAATCTATTTTCCTCATATTCTTTTTCCTTTACAAAACCCAATCGTTCATAGTGCTTTTGGTAATACGGATGATTGTACCAGGTAATCATGGTGCCTATTTCCTCAAAGCCCTCGACGAGCACCCCCACCTTATCCATATTGGAGAACCCGACCGGGCCTTCCATATATTTCAGGTTGTGTTGATGACCTATATCGGCAACTTTCCTTAGCAAGGTTTCCGAAACCTCAAAATCATCGATAAAGTCGAACCATCCAAAACGCATTTTGCTTACCTTTTGTTGGTTGATCTCTATCCAGTTGACAATAGCTGCGACCCTACCTACAGGAATGTCGTTCTTGTATGCCAGAAAAAAACGGGCCTCTGCATTTTTAAAGACTGGGTTTTTTGATTTGTCAAAGGAATCAAGTTCTTCATTGATAATGGGCGGGACCCAATACGGGGAGTCTTTGTACAATGAAAAAGGAAACTTGACGAATTTTTTTAAATCGGCTTTGGAGGTGGCTTCTTTTAGGGTGACCATACGAATTTTTTGTAAGGTCAATATTAGCAATATTAATCAAGATCAGAAAATTAACCCGCCAATTTTTCATGGTATGGGTAAAGGTTTTTACCGAACATTAGCCATTATCGTCCATTATCTTTTTTTTGCTCCTTTTTAAGTTTCCGAAGTTGCTTTTTGGTCGGACCCAGATCGATGTCCTCTGCACCCCTTCCATTATTCTTTTTCTTTTTCACTTTCTTTTTCTTCTTCATGGAGTTTTTCTTGATCTCCCCACCATTCTCATCTGCATTTTGATCCTCGATGGCCTTGGGTTGGTCTTTATGGAAATCAAAGCGGTACGACACACCGGCACTTATAAAAATGCGGGAAGGCGTATTCTTGAAACTGGCACCAAGATTTAAATCGGCCTGTAACTCTTCAGTGAACAAATGGGCCACCCCGCCACGTAGCAGAACATCGGAGTAACGATCACTGTCAATTCCTTGGTTTTCCACGAAGACACTCCATTTAGGGTTTCTAAAAGCGTGGGAGAGCGAGATGATATAACTCATTTCAGGGAAATCGGTTCCTATACGGTCGTATGCAAGGTTGGAGATAAGGACGAACCTAGGCGATAATCGACTCTGGGTGGCTACCATTACCCGCGGGGATATGGTCGGGTCGCCGACATAGAAAGGATTGTCCCCCAAAACAAAATTGGCACCGGCATAAATGGATATGGACGGAATCAAATTCTTCAACTGAAAAAGATTGTTCGCCTTCCAGCTATATAGATTGGGTTTGTCATCCTTGTAACGATCGTAGATCAAATATTTCAATCCGATCCTATTTCTATAAAAATCAGTTCTGGAATCACTAATATCGAAATTTGCAAACGTAATATTTTGGTTTTGAAACGTACCTTCCCAATTCAGTTCCAATTGCTCGAACAACAAACCATATCGTAAGGAAATGTCAGTGCCGATAATATCACTTTGTGTATTCAATAAATTATGGTCCTGTTGTTCGTAGAACAGACCGGATTCCAACTGAATCACATTTTTACCTACGGCATAGGCACTAACAGATAAGCCAGGTCTATTGGAATTAATGACATCTGTATATTGGGATCTTCCGAGGAAAGGGATGACCAGACTTATAAAAAGGATATAAAACGTTGATTTTTTCAACTCAAAACAACCGCCCATAGTTTGATTTTATTATTATTTTAAGACTTTTACGTTATTATTACAACGTTAGAATTGTACTTTTGATATAAATTACAGTAAATTAATATGGCTTTTCTGAAAACGATTTTAATAATTCTCTTGGTGTATTATCTGCTAAAAATTTTGGCCAGGTGGTTTGCCCCAAAGATTTTCAGCTATGCAGCAAGAAAGACCGAAGAACGATTTCGTGAGAACTTCGGTGGTTTTCCCGAACAAGGGAAAACCCATGAGGAAAAAGTTGGTGATGTCATAATCGACAAAAAACCATCAAAAAGACCTTCATCCTCTAAAAAAGTTGGTGAATACATCGAGTTTGAGGAACTAGATTGATTATTTTAGCGAAACCAACCACATCCATAAACCAATGAAGTTAGGTTTAAAAGCTTTTTTTATCCATTTTTTTGTTTTTGTTTTTTTTGTAATCGTCGCCTTGGCATATTTCAGCCCTGTTCTACAAGGCAAGGTCATTGAACAATCCGATATTCGTCAGTATACCGGAATGGCTAAGGAACAGAACGATTTTCGAAAGAAAACAGGGGAGGAACCTTATTGGACAAACAGTGCTTTTGGCGGTATGCCCACGTATCAATTAGGGGCCTATTATCCCCATGATTATGTAAAGAAACTGGATCGATTGATTCGTTTTCTGCCGCGACCTGCCGACTATCTTTTTATTTACTTTTTAGGATTCTATATTTTGCTGTGTTGCCTCAAGGTGGATTATAGACTGGCAGCGATGGGAGCGTTGGCCTTTGGATTTTCAACCTATTTGATCATAATACTCGGGGTTGGCCATAATGCAAAAGCCCATGCATTGGCGTATATGCCCATGCTCTTGGGAGGCATCGTACTTACCTTCCGAAAGAAATACCTGTGGGGATTTGTGCTGACCGCCATCGCCATGGCCCTTGAAGTGGGTGCCAATCATTATCAAATGACCTATTACTTTATGCTTTTGGTATTGATTTTGGGACTGGTCTATTTATTTTTTGCAATCCGTAAGAATGAATTGCGAAATTTCTTTACTTCAGTAGGGTTGCTGTTGGTTGCGGTTGTTCTTGGTATAGCGGCCAATGCAACAGGTTTGATGGCTACAAAGGAATATGCCGATTGGAGTACCAGGGGCACCTCCGAACTGACCATTAATCCCGATGGTTCTACAAAGACAACGACCAAGGGACTTGATAAAAATTATATTACACAATACAGTTATGGTATCGCGGAGTCGTTGAATTTGTTCGTTCCCCGTTTATTCGGAGGGTCCAATTCCGAGGATTTGGGCAGTGATTCCAAAACATACGACTTTTTGATCGACCAAGGGATTTCAAGAAGTCAGGCACTGGATTTCTCAAGACATTTACCACTTTATTGGGGAGATCAGCCGATCGTTGCCGCACCGGCCTATATTGGTGCCGTGATTCTCTTTTTGTTTTTATTGGGATTGCTCTTGGTCAAGGGTAGGGCCAAATGGTGGCTCTTGGGCGGGGTAGTCCTGTCCCTTCTTTTGTCATGGGGAAAGAATTTTGGTTTCTTGACGGATTTTATGATCGATTACTTCCCATTTTACAATAAGTTCAGGGCCGTATCATCAATACAGGTGATTGTTGAACTTTGTGCTCCCGTATTGGGCATATTGGCCTTGAAGGAACTTATAGATCCCACAGTGGATAATAGCAGGAAGTTAAAAGCATTGAAGATTTCCTTTTTCACGATGTTGGGGCTTGGCGTAGCCCTGTTTTTGGTTAAGAACACGTTCAGTTTTGAAGGTGCCTCCGACGAAACACTCAAACGCTATTATGGCGATGAGATCCTCTCGCTGATTCGGTTGGACCGGGAAGCGGTGTACAGCAGTGATCTTTTACGGACGTTGGTTTTTGTTATTCTGGCGGCCGCGGCGATCTGGTTGTTTTTAAAGGGGAAATTAAAGGGCAATATGCTTATCCTGGCCATGGGGGTGCTGATCGTAGTCGATTTGGTCGGTGTGGATCTCCGCTATGTTAACAAGGATGATTTTGTGTCAAAACGAAAAATGGCAGCACCTTTTCCTATAACACCCACAGATCAGAAAATATTACAGGACAAAAGTATTTATAGGGTATACGACCCCCAAGAAGGCTTAAACGGGGCACGGACTTCATTCTACCATAAATCCATTGGTGGTTACCATGCGGCCAAACCTGCTAGATTGCAGGATCTATTCGATTTTTATATCTATCAGGGAAAGATCGAAATCCTGAATATGCTGAATGTAAAATATGTGGTCCAACAAAATGAGGAGGGTAAGAATGCGCCAACCTTGAATGCCAAAGCCAATGGGAATGCATGGTTTATAGATTCCTTGATAGGTGTGAATTCGGCCAACGAGGAAATAACAGCCTTGGGAAGTATTGACCTAAAACACGAAGCTGTTGTGAACACTACCGAGTTTTCAAATATAAATCGGTTTGATTTCCAAGTGGATTCATTGGCTACAGTTACTTTAACGGATTACGAACCCAACCATTTGGTCTATAAATCATCGAATCCCAATGCCGGTGTATTGGTGTTTTCCGAAATGTTTTATGAAAACGGTTGGAATGCCTATATCGATGGTCAACGCAAAGACCATTTTAGGGTTAATTATGTTTTAAGGGCCTTGAAAGTGCCTGAAGGCGACCATACCATAGCGTTTAAATTTGAACCCCCGATTATTGAAAAAGGCAGTCAAATATCCTTGGTAAGTTCGATTTTGTTGGTGCTGATCATTCTTGGTGGTATTTTTTATTCCGTAAAACGTTCTTCTAAAAAGGAGGAAGACCAATGAAAAAGGTATTGATCGTTACGTACTATTGGCCCCCAGCGGGTGGGCCTGGGGTACAACGATGGTTGAAATTCGTTAAATACCTACCGGAATTCGGGATAACCCCAATCGTTTATATTCCTGAAAACCCGAATTATCCCATTGTCGATGATTCCATAGGGAACGAGGTACCGAAGGGATTGGTCATTTATAGGCATCCCATTCGTGAACCCTATAAAGTAGCGGGGTTTTTCTCTAAAAAGGACGCAAAACGTATAAGTTCGGGTATTATAACCACCAAGAACCAATCTTTTTTGGAAAAGGTGATGTTATGGGTACGGGGTAATTTTTTCATTCCGGATGCACGTAAGAATTGGGTAAGGCCATCAGTGCGTTTTTTACAGACCATTATCGAAAAGGAAAATATCGATTGCCTTGTTACCACAGGACCTCCCCATAGTCTTCATTTGATTGGAAACCAATTGAAAGAAATTACAAAGGTGAAATGGTTGGCCGATTTTAGGGATCCATGGACCTCGATAGGCTATCATAAAAAATTAAAGCTTACCCCTAAATCACAGCAAGAGCATAAACGGTTGGAGCATCTTGTACTGAACAATGCCGATAGGGTCATCGTGACCAGCAACACCACCAAAGAGGAGTTTAAAGGGATTACCCAGAAACCCATTTCAGTTATCACCAATGGGTATGATACCGATATTTCGGTCCCAAAGGTATTGTCCAAGGGGTTTACGATTTCGCATATAGGTTCCTTGCTTTCCGGTAGGAATCCGGCGATTTTATGGCGGGTATTGGGTACGATGGTACTCGAGAATGACGAATTTGATTCTTGTTTTAAATTGCGTTTGGCAGGCGTGGTTAGCGAGGATGTACTGCAAAGTATCTATGATGCCGGGTTAAGGGATCACACTGAATTATTGGGTTATGTGTCCCATGAAGAAGCTGTAAGCTTGCAACAGGAATCCCAAGTCCTTTTATTGGTAGAGATAGATTCCCACGAGACCAAGGGCATATTGCCAGGCAAGTTATATGAGTATATGGCTGCTGGGCGACCTATATTGGGTATAGGTCCGGAAGGTTGGGATGCCGCTCGGATCATTGCGGATACCCATTCGGGGATCAGCTTTGGATATGATGATGAGAATAAATTAAAAGATGTACTTTTAAAGTGGTTCGAGGCCTATAGCAATGATGGGCTGATGATGGATGCACAAGGCATTGAAAAATATAGTCGCAGGGCGCTTACCAGGGAATTAGCCAAACTTATTTAATGGGAATAGTCAGTAAACAAGCATTGAACAACACCATAATCACCTATTTGGGGTTTGGGGTTGCTGCCGTAAATACGCTTTTTCTTTATACTAATTTTTTAACGGATGCATATTACGGATTGGTAACGGTCATATTATCCACTTCCGCCGTTTTAATGCCCCTCTTGGCATTTGGTGTGCCCAATACTTTGGTCAAGTTCTATAGTAGTTTCAAAAAAACGGGAAACACCGAGGCCTTTGAGACCCTTATGCTATTGTTGCCCTTGCTACTTATTGTTCCCATGGCCTTGGTAACTTTTGTTTTTACGGATGCCATAGGGAGTTTTATATCCAAGGAAAATGGTATTGTCAGGAATTATGTATGGTACATCTTTCTGATTGGATTCGCCATGGCCTATTTTGAGGTGTTCTACGCATGGGCCAAGGTTCAGATGAAATCTGTTTTTGGCAATTTTATGAAAGAGGTTTTTAATAGGATAGGGGTAATGATCCTTTTGATTTTGGTTTATTTCGATAGTATTACGGTAGATTTCTTCCTGAAGGCCCTCGTCGGCTTATATCTTTTGCGCACCCTGATTATGAAGATCTATGCCTATGGTTTAAAAATGCCCAAATTGAATTTCGATTTTCCGGCCAATACACGTGCGATCTTAAGTTATAGTGCCTTGATTATCCTTGGGGGGTCGGCTGCGGTGATTATCCTAGAGATAGACAAAGTAATGATCAACCAATATAAACTTATTGAAAATGTGGCCTATTATGGGGTGGCCATTTATATTGCCACAACCATTATCGTACCTTCTAGGGCCATGCATCAAATCACCTATCCACTGACGGCGGAATTGTTGAACAATAACGATCATGAAGGATTGGGGTCCTTGTATAAAAAATCCTCTTTGACACTGTTTATTGCATCGGGGTTATTGTTCGTGTTGATCATAACCAATTTGAACGATCTGTTCCTGGTACTTCCCGAAGAATACCGGGGCGGCTTTGCTATTGTGTTTCTAATAGGCCTGGCCAAGGTGTACGATTCGGTGTTAGGGATCAACAATGCGATCCTTTACAATTCCGATTATTATAAAACCTTATTGGGTATGGGGGTTTTGTTGGCGGTACTTGTCATACTGCTTAACATACTTTTTATTCCGAAATATGGACTTTATGGGGCTGCATTGGCTACCTTCATTGCAATATCAATCTACAATACCATAAAATTATTCTTTGTCCGTGCCAAATTCAATATAATGCCCTTCACCATGGAGACCCTAAAAGTAGGTGGACTTTTACTTGTTTTAGGTGGTGTGTTTTATATGGTCAACTTGCCATTTCATTCGCTAGTGAATATTGTGATCAAGGGTACCATCACCACCGTGCTATATCTAGGGGTCCTATACCGGTTTAAGATTTCAGAGGATGTTTATCGGATGCTTTCAAAGTATTTAAAAAGATAAACCCTGACGGGAATATTCCGCATCAGGGTTTAAACAACCAACCAACCTAAAAACTATCTTTATGGGACCCGAATTTCAAAAGCCGCAAGCTTATTGAATTACGTTGGTCGAACTAACCCCGACACTTCGGCCGGGATCATTGTTCTTCTATTATTTACTGTCTACTAGAGCTTCTTCCTTTAGAGCTTCTAGAGCTACTACTCCTTGTTGCAACACTTCTACTTTTGGAAGCGGCTTTTCGTACGGTACTTTTACTAGTACTTCGACTTGATGGCCTTTGGGCAACGGACCTTTGGGTTCTTGTAGCGATACTGCTACGTACGTTTCTGTTCGTGGTTCTACTTACCGGTTTCTTGTACGTGGTGCTACTTCTTGTTACCGTGGTTCTTCGAGGCGTTTTTGTTACTGTCTTTTTGGTAATCGTATTTCGTTGTGGAGTCCTTACCGATGTTGATCGTTGGGCTACACTACGGTTATTCAAGGATTTTGTATTAACGCTCTTGAGCCTATTGACTGTTGACCTATTGGCAACTTTGGCATTGGACCGATTTGAACGGGTACCCACATTTTTGGAAACCTTAGCTCTTTGGGTATTTGATCTATAGTTCTTGTTTATCACATTATTCCTGTTCACCGTTCTATTTGTACGGGCCACATCATTCCTGCGTGTATGGTTCACTCTGCGTTGGGCAACTCTTTTATCGTTTCTGTAAATAGTGGCTCTTTCGCGACGTACTTGGTTATATCTATGTTCCCTTCCGATTTTGGCATAAGCCCTTCGTGTATTATAATTATATGGTCTATAATAGGTATATCGGTAAGGTGCATAATACCTTCTGTAAGGTCTCTGGTATACTAACGAAAATCCGATTGCGGGTCTTAAAAAGAACCTGTGGAAAGGTCTGTATACATAGTGTCTGTTGTAAACATTGATGTATCCTGTATGGTGGTCATAGAATCCATTATGGTTGTAATACACATACATACCACCCATTCTGAAAACCCTATTGTTCCTGTAATTGATATTAACATCACCAATTTGGGTCACACGACCATAGTTGTCATAATAGATAGGTACGTTCTCTACCTGAACGACCGCACCATAATCATCATATTGTGCATAAGGACTATAATCATAACCGGAATTCATGGTTACCCCATTATTACGGCCGGATACATAATTCTCAATATAAAAATCGAATTCACCATCGGGAAATACTGAAAACGTAATGCCTTGCTCAATAAAAATGAACGAGTTGTTATTGGTATAAGCATTGCTTGTTGCAACCTTATCTTCAACGGTACTAGCCATGGTTCCAGAGGTACTGAATACAAGGGCTGTTAAAAGAAGTACTATATTTCTCATGATATAAGGTTTAAATTCCCGAATGCAACTATTTACATTCGATTAGTATATACCAAACAGCGTGCCAAAGAATAGTTAACAACTATAATCAGTTGATAAACAGATAAATAAAGCTATGTGTAAATAGGGGGAACCGCGTTGCTTTCCTTTTTTAAGGGAAAAACAACAGCCTATCATAAAGGTATTACTACCAATAGGACTGTTCTGATTTATATAAATAGGCGAGTGGTCCGGTTATAGTTTTTCCTTTAAATAATTCGCGGTAAAGGAGGATTTGTTTTTAATGATTTCCTCAGGGGTGCCTTGTGCCAATAGCTGTCCGCCATTTTCCCCACCTTCGGGACCAAGGTCGATAATATGGTCGGCACATTTGATAAGTTCGATATTGTGTTCGATGACTACGACCGAGTGCCCTTTTGATAGTAAGGCATCAAAGGATTTCAACAATTTTTTAATGTCGTGGAAGTGCAATCCGGTCGTTGGTTCATCAAAAATGAACAAGGCTTTGTCTTTTGTGGTCCCTTTTACCAGGAATGATGCCAGTTTGATCCGTTGGGCCTCACCACCGGAAAGGGTAGAGGAGGATTGCCCTAATGTTACATACCCAAGACCCACTTCCCGTAAGGGGCTTAACTTGCCTACAATTTTATGCTGACCATGTTTTTCGAAAAAATCAATGGCATCATCAATTGTCATATTCAGGACATCGGCAATATTGGCTCCTTCGAAAGTAACCTCCAAGACTTCTTTTTTGAACCGTTTGCCATTGCAGGTATCACATTCCAAATGTACATCGGCCATAAACTGCATCTCTACGGTTATTTCACCTTCCCCCTTGCATTTTTCACAGCGGCCACCATCGACATTAAAAGAAAAATGTTTGGCTTGGTAAGCCCTGATCTTACTTAACTTTTGTCCCGCAAACAAGGCCCTGATGTCGTCATAGGCCTTGATATAGGTCACCGGGTTTGATCGTGAGGACCTTCCTATGGGGTTCTGGTCAACAAATTCGACATGCTTGATGGAATCGTATTTGCCCTCTACGGAAGTAAACTGTCCGGCTTTCTGACCGTAACCGCCAACATTCTTCAGGATTATCGGATAGAGTAATTTTTTTACCAACGTACTTTTTCCACTACCGGAAACGCCGGTTATGACCGTCAACATGTTCAGGGGAAAGGTGACATCGATATTTTTTAGGTTGTTTTCCCTAGCGCCTTTGATTTCAATATAGTTTTTGGAGACCCTTCTTTTTTTAGGGACTTCAATTTTAAGGGTACCGTTCAAATATTTGGCGGTAAGGGAAGAAGACTTAAGGATTTCGGTCAACGTGCCGTGAGCGACCACTTCGCCACCGTGGGTTCCTGCTTCAGGCCCAATATCGATAACCTCATCGGCGGCATTCATAATATCCTCATCATGTTCAACCACAATAACGGTGTTGCCGAGATCCCGAAGTGATTTTAAGACGTCTATTAGGTTCTCGGTATCCTTTGGGTGCAAACCGATACTGGGTTCATCAAGGATATACATGGAACCGACAAGACTACTGCCCAACGAAGTCGCCAAATTAATACGTTGGCTTTCACCGCCGGAAAGTGTATTCGATTTTCGGTTCAGGGTTAGGTAATTGAGTCCGACCTTTTCCAGGAATCCCAATCGGGTATGTATTTCCTTCAATAACCTGTTCGCAATTTGGGCATCATGGTCATTGAGGGATAGTTGTTTGAAAAAAGCGGTTAATTTATCAATGGGTAATTCCACCAAATCCGTAATCGACTTACCGCTGATTTTCACATATTCGGTTTCCTTTCGTAAACGTTTTCCGCGACATTCGGTACATTTCGTCTTTCCGCGATACCGGGATAGCATGACCCGATTCTGTATTTTATAACTTTTATCCTCCAAGAGGCTAAAGAACTTATGCAACCCGGTAAAATGGGAATTACCATTCCATACCAATTGTTTTTGCTCTTCGGTTAGCTCAAACCAGGGCTTGTGGATGGGGAAATCAAATTTATAGGCATGGTTCACCAATTCATCGCGATACCAACCCATACTTTCACCCCTCCAAGGGAATATGGCATTTTCATAGACGGAAAGTGCCGTATTGGGTATGACCAAATCCTCATCGATACCAATGACGTCGCCATACCCTTCACATTTAGGGCAGGCACCATAGGGGTTGTTGAAGCTGAAAAGGTGTACATTGGGTTCTAGAAAAGACATCCCGTCTTTTTCGAATTTATTATTGAAAACGGTTTGCTTCCCTGTTTTAAGTTCTTCAATGGCGCATTCCCCTTTCCCTTCAAAGAAAGCGGTATCGACAGCATTCGCCAAGCGATTGTAAAAATCCTCGTCATCCTTGGTAATGATCCTGTCGATGACCAGATTGAATTCACGGCCAATATCTTCGGGAGCGGCATCGATACGAATAACCTTATCATTATGTTTTATTCGGGCATACCCTTGCTTCGAAAATAATTGCAATGATTTTATGGGGTCCCGGTCTTCTTTGATGACTATAGGTGCCAAGAGCAGGAGTTTTTCCCCTTCAGCATACTGTTGAACGTAATCAACAACATCACTGACCGTATGTTTTTTTACCTCTTCCCCGGATATCGGGGAAATCGTTCTGCCGATACGGGCAAATAACAATTTAAGGTAATCGTAAATCTCGGTCGTGGTACCTACTGTTGAACGCGGGTTGGTGGAGTTGACCTTTTGTTCAATGGCAATGGCAGGGGCTATACCTTTAATATAATCTACCTTGGGTTTGTTCAATTTACCTAAAAACTGACGGGCATAGGAAGAAAGGCTTTCTACATATCTACGTTGTCCTTCGGCATATAAGGTATCAAACGCCAAACTCGATTTCCCGGAACCCGAAAGTCCTGTAATCACAACCAATTTGTTCCTGGGTATGACAACATCAATATTTTTTAAATTGTGCAGTTTCGCACCCTTTATGATAATATTATTCTTGGGATTTATGTCTTGTAATTTGGGCATATTCTTGATTAGGCGGCAAAGATACAATATGTGGGATGCATTTGCCAGTAAAGCATGTGCTTGCCTCTAATTTATTGATAATTACACGACTATTTTTTTATAACCTATTATTTTATCTATATTTGAACATAATAAAATGTTAAGACGCCTATAGCAAGACAATTACTTTTTTAAAATTAGTGTAACCCCAAAAAGGCTTTTCCTAAAAGGACTAGCCCCTAGTTTTAACTTTAAAAAGTAATTGACATGGAACTTCAAATAGCAGACTCCCTACTTATACAGAATTACATCAATGGAGACGAACGCGCTCTAGAAACCCTTATAAAAAGGCATAATCAAAGACTTAGTAGTTTTATCTACTCAAAGGTCAATGATCGTGAGATAACCGAGGATATTTTTCAGGATACCTTTATTAAGGTAATACGCACCTTAAAAAAAGGGAAGTATAATGAAGAGGGTAAATTCCTGCCCTGGGTCATGCGTATTGCCCACAACCTTATTATAGACCATTTTAGAAAGAACCGTAGAATGCCCTATTTCGAGGCTTCCAATACGTTCGATATATTTTCCGTGGTCCATGATGAGAAATTGAATATTGAAAAACAAATCATCAAAGACCAGATTGATGAGGATTTGGTTTTACTTATTGAGGAATTGCCCGTAGATCAACGGAATGTTTTGGTCATGCGCATGTATAAGGATATGAGTTTTAAGGAAATTTCCGAAAATACGGGGGTCAGTATCAATACTGCCTTGGGACGTATGCGCTATGCATTGATCAATCTGAGGAAAATTATAGACGAACACAATATCGTTTTAACGAATTAATCATTACCTGTGTCGACAAACCTATTATTTCGACGAATATTAAGGTCTTAGGTCGAACGTATTTATTATATTGAACCTTGTAGCGTTTTCATAGTGAATCAATACTTAAATAGATATGGGGAAATTTTACGTCGAGAAAAAGAAGAAGTATGAAAAGGTGATGGCTAAACCAGAAACCATTGATTTTTTATTAAACTATTCCAAGTCATTGAAAATAAATGATATTAAAGGAGTCAAGTTCGAAAGCAACATGAATTGAAGTTTTATTGATACATTAGGAAAGCCCTTATTACTGCTGTAATAAGGGCTTTTTGATTTTCAGGATGTTAAGGACGGTACTTGCGCTTTACGATTATGTCCCATCGTATGTCAAAAAGAGGGACAATATAGTCATTGGTCGAGGTAACTAGGATTTCCTTGGATTATTGTATTAAAAATCAAAAATGATTGTTTCACATCATAATAGGTGCATTTGACAACATAGTTTTTTCCACACCCCTCTATTTATCTAGTTTTAGGTCATAATTAAAGAATAGCACATATTTCGAAAGAAAAGTGTCAGACTCAAAGTAAAGACCGAATAACTATAAATCAAGCTTTAGGAAACGAAGCTCTAAACTTAAAAAAACACTTTGTATGGAACTACAAATTGAAGATTCAATACTAGTAAGGGATTACATCAGCGGAGACGAAAAAGCCCTTGAAATTCTTATCAACCGACACAATCAACGTGTTTCAAGTTTTATTTATTCCAAAGTATTGGATAGGGATATCACTGAGGATATCTTTCAGGATACCTTTATTAAAGTGATCAAGACCTTAAAGAAGGGTACGTATAGTGAGGAAGGTAAATTTTTGCCATGGGTGATGCGAATTGCCCACAACCTTATAATCGATCATTTTAGGAAGAACAAAAGAATGCCGATGTTCGAGGGTAGTGATGATTTCAATATTTTTTCTGTAATAGGGGACGATAAATTGAATGCCGAAAAGCAATTGATCAAAGACCAGATAAATACGGATTTAAGATATTTGGTAGATGAGTTGCCAGACGATCAACGTGAAGTACTTGTGATGCGCATCTACAAAGACATGAGCTTCAAGGAAATTTCAGAGAATACGGGAGTAAGTATCAATACGGCTCTAGGGAGAATGCGTTATGCACTTATCAACCTTCGAAAAATCATAGATAAAAACAACATCGTACTTACAAATTCTTAGGGGGAAGTATAGTTATAACAATATTTTGATATTAGTTGCGTTATCTTATCATAACAAGACTATTATCAATATGGAAAAAATTTACTTTGAGAACCCCCAAAAAAATAGTCCAGTAATGGCCTGTAAAGAAACAATCCAGTTTTTGACCAATTTTTCTAAGTCACTCTGTATTGTCAATCAAAACAAAATGCAGTTCGAATTGAACTTGAACTGATAAGGAAACCCGTTTTTAGCGGGTTTTTTTGTGTTTAAGATAATCGTTCAGTACTGATTTTCTACCTATAGTCTTGGTAATTATATCCTTGTCAAGATTCCATCCCCTTGCCGGTGAATACTCCCGGCCATACCAAATAATCTGTAAATGAAGGTCATTCCATAATTCCTTGGGAAATATGCGTTTGGCATCCTTCTCTGTCTGTACCACATTCTTACCATTTGAGAATCCCCATCGATACATTAATCGATGGATATGCGTATCCACGGGAAATGCCGGTATGCCGAAGGCTTGGGAAACCACAACACTGGCGGTCTTATGTCCAACCGAAGGAAATTCCTCCAATTGTGCGAGGTCCTTAGGGACCACCCCGTCGTATTTATCGATCAAGATATGGGAAAGACCATGTATACCTTTTGATTTCATGGGGGATAGTCCTACGGGTTTAATGATTTCCCGGATCTCATCGACAGACATTTTAATCATATCATAGGGGTTGTCGGCTCTTTCAAAAAGTAAAGGCGTAATTTGATTTACCCTAACATCGGTACTTTGGGCCGATAACAATACGGCGATCAAAAGGGTATAGGGATCTTTATGGTCTAAGGGAACGGGTATGGTAGGATAGAGTTCCCGCAATGTCCTTATAACATAATCGACCTTTTCTTTTTTTGTCATTTTAAGCTTACTTTAGCTATTGATAAAGAATTGCTAATTTAGAAAAATCGACTATGAAAACACTACAAGTGGGTGATAAAGTCCCAGAGTTCATTTCAAAGGATCAAGACGGTAATACGATACGACTTTCCGATTACCAAGGAAAAAAGTTGATCGTTTTTTTCTATCCCAAGGCCAGCACACCCGGATGTACTGCTGAGGCTTGTAATCTAAGGGATAATTACAGCGTACTGCAATCACAAGGATACGAATTGCTGGGGGTTAGTGCCGATTCGGAAAAAAGACAGACCAATTTCAGGAATAAATACGATTTTCCATTTCCACTTTTGGCCGATGAGGACCATACCGTAATCAATACCTTCGGGGTTTGGGGGCCAAAGAAATTCATGGGACGGGAATATGACGGTATCCACAGAAAAACCTTTGTGATCAATGAGGAAGGTGTGGTCACCAAGGTGATCGATAAGGTGAAGACAAAGGACCATGCCGCCCAGCTGCTTGACTGATTGTTCTTTCGGTATTATGGCATACAAAAACGTCCCAACCTTTTCGTTGGGACGTTTTTTATATCGAATTTGAAATCCTTAGGGATTTACTCGTTCTTGATTTCGACTTTTCGGTTAAATAATTTTTTCTCCTTAATGATTTCGGCAATCCCTTCAGGCAGTGAATCTTCCCAACCTTTTTCGTTGTTGACGATTTTCTTGAAGACATCCCTTGAGAAAATATCCATGATCTCCGGGTCGTAGTCGATGATGTCCATGACCTTGCCATTATATTTGAAGAACTTGTAAAGTTCCTTCATTCTAGGGTGAACCTTGATGTTGTTACTGGTCATGATCTGTCCGGTTTCCGGATTTTTCATCGGATAAAGGTAAACCTGAAGTTCCTTAAAGAACAATTTACCGAAGGCTTCCAATATACCACCGCTCAAATGACGATAATATTTTTCATCAAAGATATCGACCAGGTTGTTTACCCCCATGGTAAGTCCAATCTTGGCTTTGGTGTAGTTGTTGAAATATTCGACCAATTTATAATACTCCTGAAAATTGGATATCATTACTGTATGTCCCATGGAACAGAGTAACTCGGCCCTATCCATAAAATCACGCTCATCAATCTCCCCGGATGCTTTCAGGTTCGATAATGTGATTTCAAAAATAACGATGGTCTTACTTTCATCAACGGCCCGGTCCCGAATGAAAATATCGTATGATTTTTGAAGCATATCCATATTTACCTTGGTAACGGGTCTAAAACTACCCCTTAAGGCCAATATGTTTTTCTTGTACAGTTTGGCTGCGGGCAATAGGTTGTTGCCATCTGGACCGAACATTACGGCATCGGTCATGTCGTTACGAATCAACTGTAGACTCATCAACCTGTTATCGACACCCTTGAAATTGGGTCCTGAGAAGTTGACCATATCAATCTCTATGGTGTCCTTGTCGATATGATCGTAAAGGTATTTTAGTAATTTTCTGGGTTTGTGATATTTATAGAATGCACCATAGATCAAGTTGACACCTAAAATCCCCAAGGTCTCCTGCTGCAAGCGCGCTTCATTTTGTTTAAAGCGAACGTGTAATATAATTTCGTCAAATTCCTTTTGGTCGGGCTCCAATTGAAAGCGGATGCCGAGCCAACCGTGACCTTTATATCGTTTTGAAAAATCAATGGTTGCTACCGTGTTGGCGTATGAAAAGAACAATCGGTCAGGATGCTTGTCCCTAGTGATCCGTTCCTCCATCAAACGCATTTCATGGGAAAGCATGGTTTTGAGACGAGGTTGTGATACATATCTGCCATCCGCCTCCACACCATAAATGGCGTCACTGAATTCCTTGTCATAGGCGCTCATGGCCTTGGCTATGGTGCCAGAAGCTCCACCAGCCCTAAAAAAATGTCGGGCAGTTTCTTGTCCGGCCCCAATTTCCGCAAAAGTACCGTAAATGTCTGGATTTAAGTTTATCCTCAAGGTCTTGGCCTTGATGGAAGGTATGTTCTCAAATGCAGTGTCTCTTTTTAGAAATGAAGACATATATTGGTTTTTGTTTGTGGTAAAGTTAATAAGATTGACTTAGCTATTAAATAAATATGTTATAAATTTGAAATAAACAGATGAAGGGTTGAAAATTACATTTTTGGGCACGGGAACATCACAGGGAATCCCTGTAATAGGGAGTAACCATCCAGTTTGTTTGAGTAAGGACCCGAAAGACAAACGACTACGTGTCTCCGTGCTACTTTCCTGGGAGGATTATAATTTCGTTATAGATTGTGGGCCCGATTTTAGGCAACAGATGTTGACACAGAAAGTGGACAAGCTCCATGGGATACTTTTTACCCATGAACATTCTGACCATACAGCAGGCATTGATGATATCCGGCCTTTTTTCTTTCGGCAGGGCGATATTCCAATTTATGCCCATAAACGTGTTGTGGAATCCCTAAAAATCCGATTTGATTATATCTTTACCGATGTAGACCGTTATCCCGGTGCACCGGGGGTTGCAATCAATATCATTGAGAATGATTTCCCTTTTACAATAGGGGGGCAGCAAGTAATCCCCATTAATGCACGCCATGATCGCATACAGGTATTTGGGTTCCGGATCAAGGATTTCACCTATCTGACCGATGTAAAGACGATTGAGGACTCGGAGATCGAAAAAATAAAGGGGAGTAAGGTCTTGGTCGTAAATGCTTTAAGGCAGGAGCCGCACCATTCCCATTTTAACCTTCAGGATGCCTTGGCCCTTATTGATAAGGTAAAACCCGAGAAGGCTTACCTGACCCATATCAGTCATTTATTGGGATTTCATCAGGAAGTGGAAAAAAAATTGCCAAAAGATGTACATTTGGCCTATGATAATCTTCAAATAACCCTTTAGGTATCGTACCATGAAAAATAAATTATTCTTATACCTTTTTGTGTTCACTGCTTTAATCTGTCTTTTTTTATTCGTGAGCAACGGTAATATGCAGAAGGCAAAGGATGCAAAGCTCGTTAAATTGGAAAATACGGTCACCGCCTTGGAAGATTCCCTTCAAGATTCCCAGTTGAAGGTTTTGGATATGCAGTATTTCTCACTTGAGAACAACGATGATGCCTTGGCGTATTACGATCATCTGGAATTGGAAGATCCCAGTCGCTATATTGCCGATAAATTGTTGGAAACCAATGAATCCAAAGGGGATAATCCATTGATTCCCTATGAGGGCATGGAAAGTGATTTTAAATTGAACAAAATCAAGATCCTAAACCACAAGTGGATCGTAGCCGACTTTTCAGATGGCAAATACTGGGGAGAGCTATTGATAAAGTATGAGTTGAAAGACGATATGGGGGTCGATTTCACCTTGATAGACCATCTTTTATATACCCGTACGAACTAGATTTTATCCTGTAACCACTTGTTGAAGGAATAAAAGTTTTGTGGGGCAACACCATGTCCTACAGGAAATTCCTCGTAAACGTGTTCAACACCCAATGCGGATAGGGTCTCCGGTATTTTTTGCGCCCATGCCGGTGGAATGACTTGGTCTACCTGTCCGTGGGAAGCATAAATCCTTAAACTGCCAAAGTCCTTTTTTGAAGGATCCCCGGAAATGATATTTTCATTGATATAACCACTAAGGGCAACCACATTCTTTATTTTTTCAGGATAGGATAGTGCTACGGCATAACTCAAGATCGTACCTTGGCTAAAACCCAAAAGGGTTATTCGCTGGCAGTCCAACCCATAAGTATCACAGGCCTCATCAATAAAGCAAACAATTTTTTCCCTGGATTCCTTGGCTTGTTCGTCGTCACTCCATTTGCCCTTGTCGGCATCAAAATTTATGGCGTACCACGCATAGCCATAAGGTTCCAATGGGTATGGGGCACGAACCGAAATTATGCACAATTCCTCTGGTAGTTCGGGGGCAAAGGAGAATAGATCTTCCTCATTGCTGCCATAACCATGGAACATAAATAAAACGGGTGGCTTTCCTTCTTTTAGTACGGAAGGCCTAATCAAATGGGTCAAAGAAAGTTGGGCTGTTGTCATATCAAGAAATAAATGTAAACCATTTTTGGAAATAGGTGCCGATGGCCGGAACCAATTGTTTTTTGTTGCTTAACGCACCTAAAAAGCCATAAATCCATAGGATAAAATAGCAAAGATAGAGTCCGTAAAGTGCATATTGATTGTACCATACACTGGAAAATAGGGCAAAACCATGAAACATTAGGTGTAATCCGAAGGCTTGTCGCGTATGAAAACGGGCAAACGGATTCTTGGGTTCCATGTTCATTGAAATGGCTATGATGGCCCCTATTATGGTAAGGTAAGCGACGATGGCCGTCGTTTTTCCTTTTTGAATGGTTTCTTCTGTTGGGTCGGATGTCATTTTAAAGTGCGACGTTATTATGTGATACTAATTCAGGATCAGTTGATTGTTATTGAAAATGCCATAGACTTTACCTTTTAAGGATTCCCCTAGGGTCATACTGTTTTTGGATTGTGACAGTATATGCGATTTTTCGAATGTATAATCCACATCGGGATTAAAAAGCGTTAAGCAGGCCTTGCCCCCTTCGGCCAAGTCGTTTTCCGCAATGTTATATCGTTCTTTGCCCTTTGTGAGCAAGGTAATGCATGTTTCGGTATCGAAAATCGTATGTAATAGGCCAAAGGCACTTTCCAAGCCTACGGCGCCATAGGTGGCGTTATCGAATTCCACGGCCTTTAATTCAATATTCAAGGGAATGTGGTCCGCGGTTACAAAATCGATGGTGCCATCCTTTACTCCCTTGATCAATGCCTTGGTATCCTTTTTGGTTCTTAGGGGAGGGTACACCTTATACGCAGTATCGAATTCCTCGAGGACTTCATCGGTGAAATATAAATTATGGATGGCAACGCTACAGGTGACGTTCAATCCTTTTTTCTTGGCATCAGCGATGAGTTTTACGGCATTTGCCGTGGAGACCGTGGGTATATGTAATTTACCTTCGGTGTATTCCAGGATAAAAAGATCGCGGACAATTTGGATTTCCTCGGCTAATGAGGGAATCCCCTTTAGTCCTAATTTGGTCGAAGTGGGGCCTTCATGTACCAACCCTTTCCCGGCTATTTTTACATCCAAAGGTTGCGAATAAACCAATCCGTCAAAGTTTTGCACATATTGCAAGGCAATTTTCAACAGGTTTGAATTGGATATGGGGGACTTAAAATCGTAAAAGCCCACAGCCCCTGAGTTGTGCATATCGTATAACTCGGCAAGGTCGATGCCTTCCCCGCCCATGGTCATTGTACCTAACGGATGTAGGTTGGTCGCGGAATCCCGGGCCGCATTGGTCAGGAATACGATATCGGAACTGCTATCGGCAATAGGATGCGTATTGGGATTCAGTACAACGTCCGTAAATCCACTCAAAGCCGCGCTCCTCAGTCCGTTAGAGATGGTTTCCCGTTCTTCATAACCCGGTTCCCCAAAACATACACTGCTGTCTAACCAACCTAAGGATACGTGCAGATTCTTTAAGTCTACGACTTGGGTATCCTTGGGGGCTTCTATTTTAGCCGCTATTTTGTCAATAGTGCCATCTTTGATTAAAATATCCCTTTTCTTTAAATGCAGCTCTTTGTTCTGTGCATTAATGATTTTGGCCGATTTTAGGAGTATGTTCATTTCCTCAGGATTTATCTATGGTTTTATAGATCATTTTAAAAATTTGATTACAAGCACTTCGATCAAAAGAAAAAATAGTGCTAAAATAACAAACCATTTCCAAAGCTCAGTTATACGATTGTCGTTTTCTAGTGCTTTGAATAGGGTCGTTATCGAATTTTGTTTACTCGTAATTTGGGCATTGTCAAGATCCATAAAGACCAGTTCACTTTCCTGTCTTGGATAATTGAAACTGATATGCCTTAAAGCCATCCCGTTTTCGGAAATAGTGAAAATACCGTCCTCGGTAGGGTTCCCATTAAAATGGAGTGAAACTTTATTGGCATGGTTTTTTTGTTGGGGGATGAATTCCTGTTCCCCTTTGGTGACCTTTAGAATATGGTCCTTGGCCATTTTCCTTGAAATATCGATGGTTGTTGGGCCGTCTAGCACGTAATAAATATCAGAACGTTTTAGGCTGTTCATTCCCATTTTCAGGAAGGTGGGGACAATCAATGGCGATTGTTGGAAGTTTGAGTTTTCATTGTCCAGGGCAGCAGTAAAAAGATAAAGACCATTGTTCCCAACAAGGAAGGCATCGCCGTTTTGATAACTTAATACCGGAGGGGCGTTGGATTTCAATTTATAAAACCGATTCACTTTTGGGTATTGGAAATTACGGATGCTCTTTTCGAATACCTGTTCATAGAGCGGATGTGAAAATGCTATCTTGGTAATGGCGTTTTCCGAGTTCAAACCTTCAAGGAGGGCCCCCAGGGAGGTACTGGTTAGCAATTGGTTGTATGAATCTATATTGGCATTGCCCGAGGGAATGATGACCAAACTACCCCCATTTCCAACAAAGGACGATATACTGGCGATAAGGGAGTTGGGAAAACTATCCAAGCCATTCAGGAGGATCAAATTTTGATTTTCGAGGTCCCTATAATTCAGGTTTTTCAGGGAAAAGGAGGAGAATTCAAATTCCCCATCGGTATAGATACGCTTTAGGAAATTCGAGGGGGAATTTCCAATGGCCAATACTTTGGGCTTCTCTTTCTGGTCGATGTTGAAATAAAGATGATTGTCATAGGGCAATCCCTTATCGATGATTTCCAGTTTTCCCAGGATCAAGTCGTTGGCCGTAATCGTAAAGGTCACCTCACTTTTTCCATTTTCAAAAAGTGCAGCGGTTTTGGCGATCAACCTATCCTTATTGTATAAGGACACTGGGGCTCTTTCAATATTGGGAGTGGCCGATAGAACAGTCGTAAGTTCAATATTCTCGATGCCTGGTTTACTGATGTAGCAACTGTCGATAGCGATGTTCTCCAAATCCGAGCCCGATAAGTTCACATAGTGTTTCTGTATGGTACTGTCAACGGTATATGCTTTCGGTGACATGTGGTTTTGAAAATCGGAGATTACGATCAGATTTTTAACGGTGTTTTTATTGCCGCTAAAGAAAGTACGGGCCTTCAATTCGATTTCCTCCAAATTCAATTGTTTGGCGGTAGGGGCAATATTCAATAGGGTGTTCCGAATATCGATCAATTCAACATCCTTGTGTTCATCGGTATTGGTGAAGAGACTAAAGGTGCTGTTCTCTGGGATGGACTTCAACAGTTCCTGAACGGCATTGTTGATCAGGGTTTCATCAACCTGTTTAGCCCACATACTGAACGAGTTGTCCAAATAGATTACAGTTTCCTTTACGGCCAACGCTTTTGTATTCGCCAAGAAAGGTTGGGCAAAAGCCAATATCAGTGCGGAAAACAGTAGAAGGCGGGTCATTAAGAGCAACCATTTTTTCAGGGTATTGCTCTTGCGCGATTCCGAAACGACCTTTTGCAATAGTTTTACATTGGTAAAAGGGGTCTTCTTGAACCTTCGTAATCGAAAAAGATGGATGAATATAGGAATCAGTAGTAGAAATAAGGCCCAAAGAAGTTCTGGATATTTAAACTGCATTCCCGATTTTGATTTGGTAAATATAAGAAGTATTCAGAAACTGTCTGTACATAATTTTATATAAATTCAACAAAAGAAAAAATAGTCCATCATAGGTTTTTTGTCCAATCCCGTTAGGAATGATTTTATCGTTTCCTGCTCGTTTTCGTTGGCGACGGTAATAATACCTTGGAAATTATTGATTTGGTTTAAAATATGGAAGTGTTCCATTCTTTTTCCATAGATATCCTTATCGATTTTTTTGGGGTTGTCGCACACCCATCTGAAATCGATTTTCCGATCCAATAGGCTTTTGGCTATGGTCTTCCCTTTATTTCCTGCTCCCCAGACCACCAGTTGCTTTTGGGGGTCGTGCTCCAGTTTTAGAAAGTAATGCAACTTGATATCCAGGAAATAATTGGCGGCATAGTGCTCACTTGTACGGGATGTTCGGGTATCATAATCACGCCAAAGGTGCAGTACCTTATCACAGGGTATACCTTGTAACCCGTTTTCATAAAAACGAAAGGCAAGATCATAATCTTCGGGATATCTGTCGGGTTCAAAGGCCCCACAACGTTCCAGATCGGTTTTGTACACCATCCAACAAGGGGAGGGGATGGCACATTCTTTATATAGGCCGTTGAAATTGTCACCCTTTACGGTGAGTTCGTTCAACCATGTTTCATAGCGTTCATAGCCATTACTGATGCCTCGATGGGAAAAGTATTTTACCTGACCGATGGCTACATAGCCCTGACCATGTTCAACCAAGAGATTGGCCATGGTGCCGATTTTATCCGGGGTCATTATATCATCCGAATCCATGCGCGTGATGAGGTCGCCCTGGCAATGGTCAAATGCGGTCCTTAAGGCGGGGATGATTCCCGAACCTTGGTTTTTGAGCAATTTGATCCGTGAATCCTTTAATGCAAAGGCCTGTACAATGTGGTAGCTGTCATCGACGGAAGCATCGTCCACAATCAAAAGCTCCCAATTTTGGTACTCTTGTCGCAGTATCGATTCCATACATTCCGGTAGATACGCCTCGGTGTCCTTAAAGGGTATCAAGATGCTTACAAGGGGATTTTGCATGGGCGCAATGTAATGAAATTACCACTTTGGCCCGTGTTCAAAGGTTGTAAAAGAATTCGAAAAATGAAGATAATCTGTTTTTAGTCCGCTACAGACCGCTATCTTTTAGGGTGTGGGAGCCTATAATCGATAAAAGATCATGGGAAATATGGAATAGTATTTATTGGGGTTTCTGAAGTGTGGACTTTCCATCCCATTTTCTTCTGCGGGGTATTGTTTTAGATAGGAATTGTATGATATCTGGTTTTATGTATGAAATGGTTGTTGAAGGCGCCGTTCGGGATTGGGGAAAAAAGCTGCCAAAAAGTGAAAATTGTATTAAATATTCTCCGAATTTGATTTTTTTTCTGCGAAATATCACAAATTTGATTTATAAAAAATATATTTGAACTACGATTTTTTTGGGATAAATGAAGCCTATAGGTATATTGGCATATTAAAAGTAAGGAAATGGACATTTTAGAGGAAGCCGCGAATTTTGAGAATGCAAAAATGAGCAATATGTCTACAAGCGATCGTGTCGTTGCTTCACGAGAAGCGAAAAGACTTATTCTGGCGATAAACGAAATATATAAGGAAAACAAAGATCCAGAACTGATGGATCTTATGAAACGGTTGACGGCCAAAAAGAAAAAAATCGATGTACGGCTGAAAGGTAGACCCAGTGATGGCATCTGATCCCTATGCGGCGTGTTGCCTACTTTTTTAAGGGAATGATGGATAGGTGTCGGGAATCTATAGGGCAGTAGCGACATGCAACACCCATTTTAAGTTTTACCCATTTGTTAGGTACGGGAAGTACGTTGGATTTTGGAAATGGATACGTTGTATGCCTATTCCCAAAAGAACCTTGTATTGGGATGATCTACCACATAGTAAAGACCAAAAAAACAAGGGTGCCTACGATATCGTGGGTCACCCTTGTTTTGAACAAACGAAATCTATTTGTTTTAGGCTTTTTGGGGTTTCTTTTTTAGTTTGTTCCACCAGATAAGGGTGCCGGTAATGGGCAGACTGGTTGCAATCAAACAGGCTATAAAATAGATGATCTTAGAGAATGTCCCATAGATAGTACCTAAGTGCAAAGGCTTGATCAAGGCTGCGATTCTTACGTTTAAGGGCTTTTCACTAAAGAGCTCCTTCTTTAAAACGGTACCATCCTGATCCAATACCAACTTATCGGTCGTTACTGGGGAAAAGCCTGAAGCATCATTTTTTGTCAGGGTATAGACTTCCTTATGGGTCTTGGGAACGGAAAGCCTAATTTGGCCGTTATAGGGCAGTTCACTGTTGGCAACATCCAATATTTCCGCGATGGACAGTACTTTGGTGTCTGCTGTGAGGGCGGAGTTAACCTTGGGGCCACTACCACGGTTGCCGAAAATCTTTGTGCCTAAAACGGCACTACCGGCATCGCGGTACCATTGAAAGGACCAACAAAGCCCTGTCAAGGTCATGATCACCAAAAAAATACAGGCATAAAAACCCAAGGTGTTGTGTAGGTCGTGGTTAATGCGCTTCCAATTGGCCGAAAATTTGATCTTAAAACCCGGTTTCAGGTTTTTCCATTTTATCCGTTTGGGAAACCATAGGATAAGTCCACTAATCGAGAGCATAAGGAATATCAAGGTAGCGATACCAACAATGGGTCTTCCTATTTCCATATCGAGCAACATCCAACGGTGCAATCGGAACATCGTCATAAAGAAACCATCGAGGGACGATTTCATTTCCTTTTGGTAGTTTCCGGTATAGGGGTCGACAAAAAAGGTACTGCCCCTACGTTGTTTGGGGTTGGTCTTTATCGAAAACAGATAGGGCTCATCCGCCTTGGCGGGAAGGGTAATGGAATTGATTTCCCCTTCACGTTTCAGTTTTTCGGAAAGTACTTCCATCGGCATTTTCTCTCCCGCAGTAGTATCAACAAGGAACTCTTCGGTAAATAGGGCCTTGGTTTCCTCCTCAAAAACAAGCAGGGTGCCACTTAAACAAACAAAAAATAAAATGATACCACTGCCTAGCCCCAACCAAAGGTGTATATCATTGATGAATTTTCTAAAGCTGTATTTTTTCATTGTTTCTTCTTTGTTTTGTTAAACACCCTGCCCAATTTGATATTAGAAGCTGTACGTAAGTACACCATAAAAACTTCGGGGATCGGTCTGATTGATATATCGGGTACGGTAGGCGTTGTAACCGATTTCATCAAAAATATTGTTCAGTAAGAACCGTACGCCCCAATTTTGGTTAAAGCGGTATCCCACCTGGGCGTTCACCAAGGTATAGGCCTCAACATTAAATGGTTTTTGGTTGGGAACGATACCTTCATGGGTAACGGGACCCGCACTCCAATCATTGATCGGACGGTCGCCGGTATAGTAGGCTCCGGCCCCTAATGACAAGCCTTTTAGCTTGTTTTTAAACGCATAGTTTCCATATACGTTAAAGGTGTGTTTAGGGGTGTTCAGGGGAGCGGATCCGTAAACGTAGGAGGTGTGTTCCTTGTATTGGGCATCGATATAGGAATATCCCGTAATCACCTCAAAATTATCGAGCACACGGCCCGTAAGTTCAACCTCTATGCCTTGGCGTTGGTCGTTCCCTCCTTTTTGATAGAATCCTGTGGCGATCCAGTTCTCGTCGTAAACCGGTAGGTTAATGTCCTTATTGTTTATTTTGAAATAGGTAAGGTTAAAACGCAGGCGACTATCGAGCCAATTGGTCTTTATACCGGCTTCGAGTTGGTCAAAACGTTCGTTGCCCAATTCCTTTCCGTCTTCACTTAAACGGGTACCTGTCCTAGGGTACGAACTATTGGTGTATGAAGCAAAGACATTTAGGTTTTCCAAGGGGGAAATGATAATACCGGCTAGCGGGTTAAAGGCATCACTGCTATTGGTCTCGGTTTCGGTACTGGTCTCGGTAGTACTGTAACGAAAACCTAAGAACGATTTTAACCATGTATTGAAGGTAATGACATCCTGTGCCACGAATCCGATAGATCGAGACTCCGATCCCGCCTCACTGGGGTCGCTCAAATCTAGATCATCGGGCAATTGGTTCGATATCGTACCAAAAACATCGAGCGTATCGAGTACCGAAACACTTCGGCTGGAGGTGTTATAGGTAGAGGTACGGTAATCCATACCGATCTGGAAGGTGTGGCTGATGGTGCCGGTCTGTAAATCATCACCAATAAGGTCTATTTGCAACACACTGTTTTTATCTTCCCGTGTAGCGGTAGAATATCCCCTAGTCCTTAGATTGTATACGGTGTTGCCCTCAATATCGCTAATGGCATCCCCTAAACTGGCATTCTTTACATCCAGGTCCAAACTTGAGGCAAAATAGGCGGCATTCAAACTCAATTTATCGGTAAGTGTCTTTTTAAAACGGGCGGAGTAGTTTAGGTTTTGGGTAAGTGCCTTATCATTCTTATATCCTAAAAACTGGCTGTGGGGCAGGTCGTAAATGGCATTGGTGTCGTTTTCGGCCAAATTCACAGTGCCTGGGTCAGGGGTTCTACTGTCATCGAAATAGTCCATTTCAAAAGTCAATGTAGTTCCCTCATCCATACGCCATTCGTAGGAAGGGTTAATGTAAAAACGTTGGGAAGATACACCGGCACGGTAACTATCGGCCCGTTCGATAGCTCCATTGACACGAAAAGCGGTATTCTTTTTGTCGTTCATAGGTCCGTACACATCAAAAGTAGGCCTAACTTGACCAAAACTACCTGCCCGCAAAGAGGCTTGTCCACCATATTGGTATTTTGGGGTTTTGGTAACGATATTGATCACGCCGCCCGGACTACCCAAATCGGTAGCGACCCCTTGTGTGATAGAGGCGGCACCCTTCAACACCTGGATGTTATCTACTCCCTGCATATCGGTCAGGATACCGGTACCCCTAAAATCGGAATGTACACGGACACCGTTCTTCAGAATGGGGATTCCCCTAAAGCCTCGGGAGGACATACTCTCACTTCGGTTTCCGTAGGTGGCAAAGGAGTATACCCCGGGTACGTTTTTGGTGGCATCGGCAATGGTCAGGGTGCCTTGATCTTCGATTACTTTTTCCGAGATGACCGAAATACTCTGGATCTGTTCGTAAGTGGCCAGGGGTAAACGGGTCAGGGCTTCAATTTTATCGGGGTGTTCAAAGCGCGAACCAAATACCTCGACCTCGTCCAAGGCGGTATCGATCTTTATTTCAAAATTGACGATAACATCACTGTCGGAAACCGTTACGTGTTTGGTGATGGACTTAAAGCCCACGGCACTGACTTTTAGTTCATAATCACCTGGGGCAACGTCGGTGATGCTATATGCGCCGTTTTCGTCGGCCGCAACCCCTTTTTTATGTTTTAGTATGGAGATATGGGCATAGGATGCAGGTTCACCATAGGCCGAAGTTACACTTCCTTTTATAACGTACTGTTGTTCCTGTTGGGCATATCCAAGAAATAGGCCCAGCATGAATAAAAGCAAAGTTGGTTTCATTTATTTTTATTTAGATTGATTATAAATAGATTGATGGCTGCAAAAATAAACGCTCCTTTTAGTTTTTCCAAATTATTTATATTAATTCTAAATAATAGTTGCTAACGTATTAAAACACAGGGTTTACGAGGTTTATATTTGGAAATATCCTAAAAATTCAGATGCTCTTTGCACAGGGGAGACGGTTTTGTCCCATTTTTATGCACGTGTAAAAACGATAGGGGCAAGGGATGAAAAGCTTAAAAGAGGAAGGAATCTTAGGTTGGTTTCCTACCTTTTAGGGAGGTCCGATCGGTCCGTTCCAAGGTGGAAATAATTCGAGGGGGTTTTAATAAATCGGCATACCTTCCGTTGTATAGCTATAGGTAACCCCGCAAAGGAATAAATTATGATCCCATGCTTCGAAAAATATGGATTTTAGTATGCTGTAGTACCCTGATTTGGTCAGGAATACATCCCCACGATTATTTTACATGGTTCTTGGAGGTTCTCCCTGCGTTGATTGGGCTCATGGTCTTATGGAAAACCGAAAAATCATTTCCGTTGACGCCTTTGGTGTATACCTTGATCTTGATCCATATGATCATCTTAATGATCGGCGGACACTATACCTATGCAGAGGTCCCCTTATTCAATACCCTAAAGGAGCTGTTTGGATTCTCGAGAAACAACTATGACAAAATCGGACATTTTGCACAGGGATTTGTTCCTGCGATGATTGCTAGGGAACTCTTCATTCGAAAGCAATTGATCAATTCCAAAGCTTGGGAGAATTTTTTGATTATCACCTTTTGTTTGGGGTTTAGTGCGTTCTACGAATTGATTGAATGGGTGGTGGCACTGGTGTCGGGGGAATCGGCAGAGGCCTTTTTGGGCACACAAGGCTATATTTGGGATACCCAATCGGATATGGCGCTTGCCCTAGTGGGGGCCGTATTGGCGTTACTCACTTTGCGTAAGGTACATAATCGGCAATTGAAGGTTTATGGACTTTTTGGATAAAGTCTTAAGGACCTGAAGCTACAAACACAACCTACAGGAAAACCCGAACATACACTTTAGGCGGTAACCGCATGAATTTTTTTACAATTTTATTGAAGTAAGTAACCAGTTACGTAAAAAATTATATATTTGCGTAACTAGTTACGTAATAAAATATGAACGACTTTTTATCGGAAATTGAATATGCAGGATTAATAAGTAGGATAAAGCGATTGAGTGATGAGATTTTGTACAGTACAAGGGATTATTATACAACCGTCGGACTCGACATAGAACCTAATTGGCATTTGGTATTTTACCTTCTAGAGCGTAATGAATCCATGACCATAACGGATATTTCCCTGGAATTGCGGATGTCGCACCCGGCCTGTGTCAAGATCATCAAGAAGATGAAGAAGAAGGGGTACGTCCTAACGAAGACCGATGACAACGATTCCCGAAGGCAGTTGTTGCAACTATCGGATAAATCGAAGGCACAGTTGCCCTTTTTCCGAAAACATTGGGATGCCGGTATAAAAACCACGGAGGATTTGATTGCTGACAGTCCACATTTTGTAGAGGAGTTAAAACAATTGGAACTAAAAATTGAACAAAAAAGTTACAAGGATAGAACCTTGGACAACCTGAAATTGGAATGAATGTAGTAGTGGAACTTTTAGGATATATCGCTATAACTGCAGGTTTTTTAGCGTTAACAAAAAAAGAAATGGGTGCATTTCGACTATGGCACCTGATATCGAGTTTCTTTTATATTATTTACGGCGTGTTTTTGGAATCGATGCCCTTGATCATTGCAAGTATCGTTTTTTGTATTATTCACGTCTATCATCTGAAAAAATTGAAAAAGGAGCGGGTCAATAGTACACAAAAATCGTAATCGGAAAGAATTTTCCGATATCGTCGAGGTTCCCGCTAACGTTATCATTTCGCCTTCGCGAGTTCGGACATCTTTCCGTGCATGCCGGGCAAGTGTTGGAACAACAATGAATGATAAGGGAAAGGGACATGATAATTCAAATTTCATAATCCGGTCGAGGTTTACGTAGCTCTTATTCAGTTCGTAATGGTAATTCGATAGGCTTGGGCGCGATGCTCAGGCTAGTCATCGAATCCTTTTTTCTTGGTAAGCCCGTTTTTCCAGATTCATACGCATAGAGTGTATTAGGATCGTTTTTTGGAAATGTCTATGCATATTTTCGGTATTGTCAATTACCCTTTACAAAGAAACAATCCCACAACAATACCATTGATATTATTCCGTACGGTGTTTTAACAGAACAACAAACATTCCTTAACTTTATAGCGCATTTAAAGCAATCAATATCCTATAAACCTTTGGCTTTATTCAATAAAGGGAATATGAACAGTAAAACCGAATTAAAAGCATACCGATTTACATCCTCATCCTATCATATCCTTCCGGGGACGTTGGACTACCATTGTGTGAAACATGATTTGGATTTAAAATACAACCATCCCTTTCATAACGATGTGGGTACCATTAAGGACAATGTTCATATTAAGGATATCAGCGTTGAGGAAAACAGATGTTTCGATTACCATATCGTACAACCTGTAGGAAGTGAAAACACAAAAAAAGTGATCTTTCTATTCCATGGTTTCAATGAGAAGGACTGGACAAAATATATGCCTTGGGCCAAGGCCATTTGTGAGGGTACGGGTAGCAGTGTTGTCTTATTCCCAATAGCGTTCCATATGCAACGGGCCCCCAAATATTGGAGCAGTAAGAGGGCCATGTTCAAATTGAGTGAGGAAAGAAAAAAAAGATACCCGAACGTAGTACAATCCACCTTATCTAACGTGGCCATTAGTATGCGGGTACATGCCATGCCCCAGCGATTCATATGGTCCGGATTACAGACCTACTATGATGTGATCCAATTGATAGAAGCATGTAAAGAGGGAAAGCATCCGTATATCCATAAAGATTTTGGATTTGATATTTTCGCATACTCCATCGGTGGGTTTCTTTCCCAAATTCTCAAATTGACCAACCACAAAGGTTATTTCTCTAACACAAAGGTTTGTTTATTCTGCAGTGGTATCACATTTAACCGCCTATCCCCGGTTTCAAAATTTATTCTTGATAGTGAGGCCAATGTCGCTTTGTATTCGTTTTTGGTAGAGCATTTTGATAAATTCCTGCAAAAAGACGATTTACTCCATCATTATATACGGGAAGACCATATAGAAGGTGAGGTACTACTTGCCATGCTGAATTATCAAAAGGGTAGGACGTTGAGGGAAGGACTTCTAAAAAAATATGAAAAGGATATATATGCCATAACACTCCAAAAAGATACGGTAATACCTTCTTATGAAGTGATCAATACCCTCCAAGGGGCGTATCGTGATATTGCCATAAAGGTTGATGAAATGGATTTTGATAGGGCGTATACCCATGAGAATCCTTTCCCCCCAAATACGGAAAACAACGAACAGATTGAAGCCGACTTTACCGAAGTTTTTACAAAAGTGTGTGCCTTTTATACGAACGGGCTGCCTAAAGGGGACACTTAATGGAATTGGGCAAAATATTGGTGCAAGGAGTACATGCCCTAAGTTTCGATCAGGTACCAAAATCGCCATCAGTGCCTTTGAACCCGGTGAAGTCCAGATTGGGCATAAGCAACAATTAAAGATCAATTCCCCCTGTTTATTGAGTCTTTACAAACTAGAAAAAGGCTGGAAAATATAGGCGGTAGCCCCTACCCAAAAGCTTGTGAAGTTTTCCTTCGGGATCTCCGGAAAGTACAAGGTACACGATTCACAGGATTCGAAAATTGACGGGAACACCACTTATTTCGATAGAACACTTCCATCGGAAAATGACAATAAAGGAATGAAGGCCTCCGTCATACTATGGGGAAAATGATGTTTAAAATATTGCTTCCGGTGCTGTGAATAAAGAATAAAACTACGAATACCGTATCTTGGAGCTTTGGTTATCCAAGTCATTGAACCAAGGAAAAAAATCGTTAAAGCAAAAAAGATGTAAGACGGTATTATGAAATTGATCTTAAAACATAAACTACAGTATCTACTCGCAGTTCTTATGCTGCTTTCCTGTCAGGAAACGAAGACCATTGCGGATGAAACGGATTTCTGTGCCAACATCCATAACAATGAAAGCACAACACTTTCCGAGGAATTGGAGGATGTTGCCGAACTCATGCAAACCAAAACAGGGGTTTATGTGTTGGAAGACGGGAGTGGTTCCATGGTGGCCAGGGCTTGGTTGACCGAGTATGCCGAAAAGACCATCGATATTC
The DNA here is from genome assembly GCF_014596745.1 of Maribacter aquimaris. Classification (GTDB taxonomy): domain Bacteria; phylum Bacteroidota; class Bacteroidia; order Flavobacteriales; family Flavobacteriaceae; genus Maribacter_A; species Maribacter_A aquimaris. Next base: position 369,209 of record NZ_JABTCF010000003.1, on the reverse strand, counting down.
AATATTTCATTTTCTCAACGGACAATATCGGACTCATTGCCTGCGATTATCTCATACGGGCTGCCGATCGTGGGGTCAAGGTGCGGATCCTTGTAGATGATATCATGGTCGATGCCGATATACAGGATATCCTGACCTTCGCCTCCCATAAGAACATCACGGTAAAGATCTATAATCCAGGGGTAAACCTAGGAAAGAACATTTTCAATAAGATACAGAAATTCACCACCGATTTTAGATCGGCGAACCAACGTATGCATAACAAAACCTTTATTGTAGACGGGAAGATCGTAATCACCGGAGGCCGCAATATCGCCGATGAATATTTTGATTATGACCATGAATACAATTTCAGGGACAGGGATATCCTGTTAATGGGTAAAACTTCGGAAAAAGTGAATACCTCCTTTGAGGAGTTTTGGAACAGTGGGCTAAGTCAGGATGTGACTTCTTTGATCAAGGGGGAACCTGAGTATGAATATACCGATGACCGCTTTGATAATTTACATGAGTATGCCTGTAATCCCGAGAATTTCTGGCCTCAAATCAGGGAACGGATCGCCAGATTGCCCATGGCATTCAAAGAGATCAAGGAGTCGGGGGATTTGGTTTGGTTGGATGAGGTAGCGTTCATTTCAGATGTACCCGGAAAGAACGATGGTACCCAAGGTTTGGGTGGCGGTGGTGTTGCTACCAGTGCGTTGGTGGATCTCGTTAAGAATGCGAAGTCCTCCATAGCTATCCAGACCCCATATTTGATCACTACGGAATTGGGCCAAAACCTGTTTAGGGAAGCGGTAGAACGGGGTGTAGAGATCAGGATATTGACCAATAGCTTGGCCTCCACCGATAATACAGAAGCCTTTAGCAGTTACCAGACCGATCGGGAAAAATTACTCCGGACCGGTGTTCGTATATTCGAATTCAGGCCCGATGCGGAGGAACGTACACGCATCATGACCGGGGAACTGCAAGCGGTATTGGAGCATAAACCGATTTTTGGACTACATGCCAAATCCATGGTCGTTGATGAACGGATTAGTGTGGTCGGCACCTTTAATCTAGATCCCAGAAGTGCCAACCTGAATACCGAATGCGTGGTTATCCTGGATTCGAAAAAGGTTGCGAAAGGAATCCTAAACGGGATGGAAGAGGAGTTTAAACCGGGGAACTCTTGGGAAACCACCCTGGATTTCAATCCAGATGGGGAGGTAAGCAAGTACAAACGCATTAAAACATGGACACGTAAGGTGCTTCCGAAAGCAATTTTATAGCATATATTTAAGGGGAATTTGGTTCGTAAGGAAGCAGTGGTGAACTGTCAACCCTGGGAGGCCGATGATTACGGCCACAGTTTGCATCCCGAAGTAAAAATGAAACGAATATTCCCCGAGATTTAGGCTACAGGTTCATGTGCTTCGGGTAGCGGTTGTTGTTTGTTACCATGGGTCCTACAGGAATCATAACGATCGCTGTACTATTTTTGTGGAAAACGATTATCTTTCCTAAATAATAGAATCCATTACCATGAAGAAAACCGCAGTTTTACTGTTACTGACCTTGATTTCTTCCTGTAAGTCCAACCACAAACAGCATCAAGGGCCCGAAGATCGGCAGCGACCATCGGCAACCCAGATTATTTCGGAGTTCGATACCGATAAGGATGGAAAGCTATCCGAAGCGGAAGTGCGTGGACCCCTTGCCGAGAATTTTTCGAATATCGATACGGATAAGGATGGATTCTTGACCGAAAGCGAATTGGAAAACGGGTCCAATCCCCCACCACCGATGGAGCAACATGAAAGCAGGGTAAGTCCCGATGACCTCGATACCACCGTAAAGGCCGTTCCCGTAAATACCAATCTGTTCATCAAAGAGAACATCATTGGGGAAATCGCCCAGGAAACGATTGCCTTATCGGGCATTGAAACCCTTTGTTATCTGATAAAGACCCATTCGCAGGCCACCGAACATCCGATGGGACCTTGGTGCCCACGACATATTGAAGACGGTATGGAAAAAGCGGGCATTTGGTTCCAAGACGGTAAGGTCTATGATGTCTCGGGGCATTTTATCGCCGAATTGGCGGAGTTCTACAGTGATGATAAATGGAGGATGTATAACGAGGACGGCACCATTAACGTCACCTTGACCAAAGAAGCATGTTTGGCCGCGGCAAAGCCCGATGTTGACGAATCCTACAACAACTATTGCGTGGAATGTATGCCCGATTTTTTCAAGGATCAGGTAACCACCTTTGTGATTCCCGTACAACCACAATACCTCACCACCGCCCAAAATTTTGGAAGGGGCGCGATAGGCATGGCCTTCAATGGGGTTAATTTTGACCCTCCGGCACCTACACACGCCATATTGGCCGCACATACCATTGCCCCCTTGGATGATCATGGTGGCCATGTAAATCCGCATGGGGGTTATCATTACCACGCCGTTACGGGTTCTACCAAGGAAATTGCACAGGAAGATGTGCATGCCCCCATGGTGGGCTATGCCATAGATGGTTTCGGAATCTATGCCCTGTTGGATAAAAACGGGGACAAACCCGAAAACTTGGACGAATGTGGTGGCCACTCCGATGAAACAAGGGGCTACCATTACCACGCCGGGGAACCTGGAGGCAACCAGATTATAGGTTGTTTACACGGCCTGCCGGGCTATACCGAGGTTGAGGAATAGGAAGCCGGATTCTTGGTTTTTCAGGAATCTTTTTAGTTGGATGGTATACCGCTCCTATTTGGGGGATTGTTTGTACGGTTTTAATGGGCAGCAACAAAAAGGGTGTTCAAAAGAATGAAAAAAAATCGCGTAACTATAATACAGTATTCAATGAAATTACCTTTTGCATTTTTGATGGTTTGGGCACTTTGTTTTCCATGTGCCAAAGTACAAAGTCAACAGCCTTCTTCACCGCTTGCATCCTCTTTTTTGGAGTATCAGGAATTAAAAAAAGCGACTCCATACCGCTTCCAATGGGAAAGTTTGGGCCCTGTCCTTAATTCGGCAAGAGTGGAGGCCGTACAAATAGACGAATCCAAACCGGGAACAATGTACGCCGCCTTTGGTTCCGGTAATCTTTGGAAGACGGTGGACAACGGATTAAAGTGGAAAGCGATTTTTGAGGACCAGCCGGTCTTGGGTATCGGCGATATTGCCCTTGCTCCGTCCAATCCGGATATCATTTATTTAGGTTCGGGTGAAAGTTTAAGGAAATCACGGAATTTTACCATGCCCGGTAATGGCATATATAAGTCCAATGATGGCGGTGAAACATGGAAACATTGTGGTCTCGACGACTCTTGGCATATAGGGGAGATAGCGGTTCACCCCACCGATCCCAATATCGCTGTGGTAGCCGTAATGGGCCATTTTTGGTCGACAAACGAGAATAGGGGTATCTATAGAACCCTGGATGGTGGTGAAACCTGGGAGCATGTATTGTATGTCGATGAGAAAACCGGAGCCAATGATGTTGTTATTTCGCATAGCGACCCCAATGTCATGTATGCATCAATGTGGGAGAACAATCCCGGTGTAAGTGGAGGCAACAGTGCTGTTTACGTAAGTGCTGATGGTGGTGCCTCATGGAAGAAGTCAGTGAACGGATTTCCCCAGGGTCCTGGGATTGGACGTATCGGTCTTGCGGTATCCTATTCAAATCCTTTAAAGGCATATGCACTTGTGGACAACAGGGAGAAAGAAGCTTCGGCAGAAGTATACCGGACTTTGGATGGTGGTAAACATTGGAAAAGAACCCATGATGATGATCTATTGATCAATTCTGTACTTTGGTATTTTTCCGATATCTATGTCAACCCGAAAAATGATGAGGATATTTATGGTTTGGGTGTACGGATGGCCCATAGCGCCAATGGGGGAACGGATTTTGAATTGGTTGGGGGCGATGTCTATCATCTCTTCCCTAGTGATGCCGATGGATTGCATCTCGATCACTGCGAACTATGGATCAATCCTTTGAACCCCGATCACATGGCGGTAGGTAATGATGGTGGACTTTATGTTACCTATGACAAAGGAGGCTCTTGGTTACACCATAACAATATACCTGCTGGGGAGTTTTATGATATAGCTTTGGATACCCAAGATCCGTATCTCATTTATGGGGGCACCCAGGATGACGCCTCGGTCTATGGCCCCGCCGTTGCATGGAACCCCAATTATGCCGACGACTGGAAGTACCTATGGGTGGATGCTTGGAGCGGGGGTGACGGATGCGTTTCCCAAGTAGATCCCGATGATCCCAACACGGTGTACTTCAGCTCCCAAAACGGGGCGGTTAGAAGAAAGGACATGGAAAGTGGGCGATCAAAGTCGGTCAAACCCAAGTTACCGGCCAATCACAACGGAACATTGCACTATAATTTCGTAGCGCCCTATAGGCTATCCCATTTTGATGGTAAAACAATGTACCATGCTGGGAATTATATATTCAAAAGTACGAATAGGGGGGATGATTGGACGCTAATCAGCAAAGACCTCAGTATTTCTTCGGACCCTGATAAAAAATCGGTTGCAGCCGGTGCTTTTGCCGAATCCCCAATACGTCCTGGACATTTGTACATGGGAACGGATAAAGGGGCATTTTGGATAACCATGGATGACGGTGCAACATGGACAGAACGTTCTAAAGGGCTCCCCAATGCCTATATTCGAAGTATTGTGCCATCAAAATATGATGAATCACGCATTTACATGACGTTGACCGGACTTAATTACGATGACCTGTCCAACCATATCTATGTGAGTGGGGATAACGGTAAGAATTGGAAAAAAATGCAGGGCAACCTACCCAATGAGCCTGCCAATGTTATTTATGAAGATCCCATTTACGAAAATGTCCTCTATGCCGGCATGTACAGGGGTGTATATGTCTCGGTCGATAGGGGGGGAACATGGGCATTACTGGGCGATTCCCTGCCAGCGGTGGCTGTTGCGGATATGGAGATTGAAAAAAGGTCCAAGGATTTGATTGTCGCCACCCATGGAAGGGGTATTTATAAGATAAACATAGGGCCGCTTCATGAAGTTATGGCATCGGGTTTTCCGTTGAACGAAAATACCTTGTTCACTATCCCTACGATCAAAAGACCCTATGTGAATGATACGCATAGGGATATGGATTACAATACCGCCTATAAGGTGCCCATCACATTTTGGTCTACCAAAGAACAGGATGCCACACTTAAGGTCTTTGATGCTAAGGATGCACTTTTATGGTCCACCCAGATTGATGCCAAAGAAGGAATCAACCAATACCGATGGGACCTTGTTGTTGAAAGGGAAACAAGTGATGCCCCTTATTTTATCCATTATGACAAATTCATTGAAAAAGGAAGTTATACGTTGGTTTTGGAAATCCAGAACGATACATTGGAAGGCCAAATGAATATTGAAGAGCGAACGAAACGTTAATGGAGGTCAAGGTTAATAAAGAGTTGATAAATCTTTTATGACGATAATCGTATTAGTCTTACTTTAGTGTTTAGAATAAAACGTTGTTTCGTAATCTCCCGAGAAAGGTCAAAGAACGGAAGCGTTATTTAAAATTAGATGCTTTTGTGGCAGTAACCTCAGTAGTGACCAACGGAAATACCAATATCATAACCACAATTCCAAAAGGTCTAAAAATCTTTTTAGACCTTCTCATTGTTCTATGGGAAAACACCACTGTTTTATTTAAGATTCATACTTACCTTTTTTTCTGTATTTCAAAGAATAGGTTTGCATTGCTTCGATATAAATCATTGCTATTAAGTGAAATACAAAAACATTCTTTAACGACCTTGGGAAAATCAGTAAAGCAAAGGATTACTGTAGCGAGAGTTTACAATGATTCTTTCTATCTCAATTTGGAGGGTTAAAGGATGTATTAAATACGTTTACAAACAAGTTGTGCCTCATCAAGCGCAGCAAAAAAAAAAGGAAACATATGAATCGAATGATAAAAACTTTATCAATAATTATTCTATTGTCCACTATAGTTGGATGCAACAATAAAAAAAAGGCAATAGGTGCTAAACAAATACAAAAGCCTAACATTATCTATATTCTGGCAGATGATTTGGGTTATGGTGATTTAAGTTTAACCGGTCAAGAAAAGTTTTCAACACCAAATATTGACAAATTATCGAAGGACGGAATGTTTTTTACACAACATTATTCCGGTTCAACGGTTTGTGCGCCATCCCGTTCTTCTTTAATGACGGGACAGCATACGGGCCATACGTTTATTCGTGGAAATCGGGAAGTTAAACCAGAAGGGCAATATCCTATAAATTCTTCGATAGTAACGGTTGCTCAGCTTTTAAAATCCGGGGGTTATGTAACAGGGGCATTTGGGAAGTGGGGACTTGGGTATCCTGGCTCCGAAGGAGATCCAAATAATCAAGGATTTGATGAATTTTACGGTTTTAATTGTCAAAGGATGGGACATAGTTATTACCCTTACCATTTATGGCACAACCAAACTAGGGAAATATTGGAAGAAAACCAAGGTCAAGATATAGGCATTTATGCTCCTGACATTATTCATAAAGAGGCACTTTCATTTCTTGAAAAGAATAAAGACACTACTTTTTTCATGTATTATCCATCGACAATACCACATGCAGAACTTATGGCTCCTGAAAAGTATATGGAAAAATTTAGGGGTAAACTTTTACCTGAAAAGAAATATAAGGGTATGGACAATAATTATGAGGAATTGACCGAACGTATATACCAAAAGGATGGTGGCTATAGTTTCCAGGACGAACCACATACCGCTTTTGCCGCCATGGTTTACTTGCTGGATAAGCAAGTAGGCGAGATCAGAAAAAAAGTAGAAGAGCTTGGCATTGCGGATAATACCATAATAATATTTACCTCGGATAATGGTCCTCATCAAGAAGGTGGGGCTGACCCGGATTATTTTAACAGCAATGCGGGTTTAAAAGGGTATAAACGCGATTTGTACGAAGGAGGAATACGGGTGCCAATGATGGCCTATTGGCCAGAGAAAATAAAACCGAATTCAACTTCTGATCACATTTCAGCTTTTTGGGACTTTCTACCTACAGTTTGTGAAATTGCCCAATTAAAAACACCTGAAAATATAGATGGTATATCACTTTTACCCGAATTATTGGGAGAGACACAACAAAAGCATGATTATTTATATTGGGAATTTCATGTTCAAGGAGGCAAACAAGCAGTAAGACTAGGAGATTGGAAGGGAATACGCTTGAATATGGACAATAATGCCGAAGCTCCTATTGAGCTCTATAATTTGGCCTCTGATGTAGGGGAACAAAATAATATTGCTACTGAACATCCTGAAATCGTAGAAAAGATGGTCAATATCATGGAGCGGGAACATACGTATTCAAAAGAATTCAGCTATGGGTATGAAAAGAATTAGGTACTGTTTAACCGAAAGTATATTGTTTTAAACCCAAGCGGCCTGGATGCCGTGGATGTGGAAAGCCCATTGATTTCAAGAAAATAAAAATCAGTCTGGGTAAGTACATGAGTAAGTCACAAGAGTGAAATAATACAGCCTAATTTTAAGGTTCGTAGTTGCAAACTTCGCACAGCCAGGGGTAGTGAGAGTTTAAAAAGTATTTTGATAACCCTTAAAGTGGCGACTCTAAGTGAGAAACAATTGAAGTTAAATGAGTAAGGGACTTTTTCTAAACGATAGATTTATTCCCCTATTTGGGGGTATAAAGAAGTAGAATACATGTGTAGCCTTCCCAAAAAAATCTGCACTTAAAATAAAATACTTATCTTTGGCGTTAGTAACGTGAAAAGATATGATATTATCCTTTGGTTCTAAAGCAACCGAACAAATTTGGAACGGAATACGAGTTAAAAAAATGCCAATTGATGTTCAGAAAGTTGGACGAAGGAAACTCAGAATGCTGAATAACTCGCAAGATGTTGAGGATTTAAGGATTCCGCCTTCGAACCGATTAGAAAAACTCGGTGGAAAATTGAGTGGGTTTTATAGTATTAGAATTAACAAGCAATGGCGGATTATATTCAAATGGAACAAAGGAAACGCTAGCGAAGTTGAAATAATTGATTATCACTAAAAAATAGAAAAATGGAAAAGTTAGCGAATGTACATCCTGGCGAAATTTTGTTTTATGAGTTTCTTGAACCTCTTGAAATAACGGCTTACCGTCTTTCAAAAGATTTGAGAATACCACAAACACGGATTTCTGAAATTGTTAAAGGTAATCGTAGAATAACGGCGGACACCGCTTTACGTTTGAGCAAATATTTCGGAAATTCGGCCAAGTTCTGGCTTGGACTTCAAGATGATTATGATATCGAAGAAGAAAAAGAAACTAAAAAATCTGAACTGAACAAAATCAAGCACTTCGAAAATAAAAACGTTGCCTAACAAAACCCGCTCTGCGAAGTCTATGACTTCGTAGTGTATTGCGTAAGTACGTGGGTAAGTGACAAGACTGAAATAGTCTAGCTTAATGTTTTGGTGCGAAGTTGCAAACTTCGCAGAGCCGAAGAAAAGAAATAGGTATTCAAGAACCTCCTTCGTCGGTTTCATTGGACAAGCAAAGAAATGAAGAAATAAGTATTCAAGAACCTCCTTTGTCGGTTTCATTGGACAAACGAAGAAGTTTGGACTTATTTATCTTTTCTAGATACCTACCATCAATTCGATACCAAATATCATTGAGGGGTGATCTCCTTCTGTAGTGTAGTCGGTATGGCCGTTAAGAATTATTGAAGCCTTGGAAATAATTTAGGCCATAGTGACGGTTCCAAAAATCCTAAAATTTTTGGAAACACCTAATGAAGGAGTGTCTTTTCTTTGTTTAGCTCATGGCTGGTTATTTTATGAAATAGGAATTCGTGAACCTTCGGTTTCGTTTTTCATTGCTGGTTTATTTTAGAATAAGGTATTCAAGAACCTCCTTCGTCGGTTTCATTGGACAAGCAAAGAAATGAAGAAATAGGTATTCAAGAACCTCCTTCGTCGGTTTCATTGGACAAGCAAAGAAGTTTAGACTGATTTATCTTCTCAATAAACCTACCATTAATTGGGTATTGAATATTATTGGGGGTGATCTCCTTCTGTAGTGTAGTCGGTATGGCCGTTAAGAATTATTGAAGCCTTGGAAATAATTTAGGCCATAGTGACGGTTCCAAAAATCCTAAAATTTTTGGAAACACCTAATGAAGGAGTGTCTTTTCTTTGCTTCGTTTCTTTGGACAAGCAAAGAAATGAAGAAATACGTATTCAAGAACCTCCTTCGTCGGTTTCATTGGACAAGCAAAGAAGTTTGGACGGATTTTTATTTTCTATAAACCTACCATCAATTCGATACCAAATACCTGCTCCGAGAAGTCCATGACTTCGTAGCGTATGAGTGAGTAAGTGACAAGAGTGAAATAGCGCAGCCCAATGTTATGGTGCGAAGTTGCAAACTTCGCACAGCCATTATCTGTATCGGAGGTCTTTTTTTGTGCATTGGGACGAATAGCGTTGATAACTCCTAATAAACCGGCTTTATTTTAAGTGCGATTTTCCTTACCTTAGGTTGTGATTAAAACGCTGTTTAGTTAGCTCCCGAGAAACAGCACAGAAAGGAAACATAATTTAAAATATGATGCTTTTGTAGTTGAAAGCTCAGTTGTGACCAACCCATATATCGACACCGAAACCAAGATCCCACAAGGGCGAACAACCCTGAACGGACTTCCCATTATTCTATGGGAAAACACCATTATTGTATGTAAGAAGCATCTAGCACCTATTTTCTATGGTATAGGAAATAGGGGAGTTGTGCTATACCCTAAAACAATACGAATAAGGCAGATACAACAATTTTTTGAAACGGCCTTACGCTTTTCTGTAAGGCAGAATAGAAATAAAGTGATAGGTTGCAATAGACTTTAATATTCAGATATTAAGGGTGTAAAGATTTGAGATATAGAAATTTGAATAAGTTGGAGGTAATTTAAATAAAACGCATATAAATTCGAGATAAATACATAGTTGCCAATGAAAATAAATAAAACCTATAAAAGTCTTTTAGATAAATCAATTAATTCGATGTTGTCAGCAATAGAAATTTATAACAAACCTGACTTTAAATATAGGGAAGAAACTTTTTCGATTTTATCAATTAACGCTTGGGAGTTACTATTTAAAGCAAGACTTCTAAAGGTTGGTAATTATAAGATGAACTCCATATATCAAATGGAGCCCAAAAAACTAAAAAATGGCGAAAAATCCAAACGCCTACAACCTAAATTAAATAGGGCTAAAAATCCTATGACAATTAGTCTTGCTGATTCAATTCTAAGATTAAAAGGTAAAGGAGAACAAGTAAGTTTAAATCTTGTCAAAAGTCTATTTGCATTAATTGAATTAAGGGATAACGCAATTCATTTTCATAATAGTTCAGACATATCAAAAGAAATCCAAGAACTAGGATTTGCTTGTATAAAAAATTATATGGAATTAATAAAAAAATGGGAACCTAAGACAAATTTATCTCAATACAATTTTTATTTAATGCCTCTTGCTTATGTAGATTCTACAATAGAATCTAAAGCAATTTTGACCGATGAAGTTACGAACTATCTTAATTTTTTAAAGAAAAAAGTATCTGAAACTGATAATGAAGATTTAAACTTTAGCGTGGCAATTGGAATTGATATTTCATTCAAAAAAAATGCAACATTGGATGGAATTGGTATGAGATACGATGCAGACGGAATCCCAGTAAATCTATCAGAAGAAGATATTACAAAAAAGTTCCCGTTAACATATAATAAATTAACATCTACAGCAAGAAATAGGTATTTGGATTTTAAACTTAATTCTAATTTCCACGATATTATGAGAGGCATAAAGAAGAATAAGAAACTTGCTTATAACAGAAGTTTAGACCCTAAAAATGCGAAGTCTCAAGTGAAGTCTTTTTTTAATTCTAATATTTGGCAAGAACTTGACAAGAAATATAAGAAGAAATAAAAATGAACGAAAAACACCCGCTCTGCGAAGCCTGTGACTTCGTAGCGTAGCTAACCCGAAAAATTAAACTTATATTTTCTAAAGTGTCATATACAATTGTATAAAACCTTGTTACTTCATTAAAATTGAAAATGAAAGAAATAGACAGAAACCTTTACGTAGGAAGTTTAAATGATTATAAAGAATTTCAAAATGAAAGCGACTTTTCTTTTGTACAAGCTTGCAAAGAACCATGTCATAGAAAAGCAGTTGGCTATACTGGTAGATCAGTGGCAAAAACGCATCCTGAGTATTTATTGGCATATAGGCCAAACCGATTAATTCTAAATATGGTAGATACTCCAACGGGAAAGTACTTTGATAAAATTCTTTTTGATAAATCAATTGAATTTATTGAGAGTAATCTAAACTTGAATAAAAAAGTATTGATTCATTGTAACCAAGGTGTATCCAGATCCCCTAGTATTGGATTACTTTATATGGCACTTAAAGAGAAAATAAGCAATTATTCATTTATCACTGCTAAAGATGATTTCTCAAAAATTTATCCTGAATATAAGCCTAGTGGAATACAGGAATTTTTAATAGAAAATTGGAATTATTTTAAGAATAAATAAAAAAATGGAACTTGAATTCTCTCTGTGAATGTGGTTTAAGCATTGGCCGTGACACAATTATAAAAATATGGTTAAGAGACTTTTTCTAAACGATAGATTTATTCTCGGACTGATTCTTTTGAATTCAGTAATACTATTTATAGGGGCATATTTTCCTTCGGAAAATGACAAGTATGTTCTGGCGATAATCGACAATTTAATTACGACATTGTTTATTCTTGAATTGGTTTTTAAATGCAGCGAATTTGGTTTTAAAGGATATTTTGGATCCAATTGGAATAAACTCGATTTTGTCTTGATAATACTTTCAATACCTGCTTTGATAACTTTCATCTTCAATTTAGACATAGTCGATTTTAGTTTCTTGCTCGTTTTCAGGATAATGCGTGTTTTCAAAGCTTTCCGATTTATTAAATTTATACCGAATGTCGGGGAATTGGTAGCGGGTGTTCAACGAGCCTTAAAAGCTTCGGTATTTGTATTCTTAGGCTTTGCCGTATACATCTTTATTATCGGTGTGCTTTCTTTTTATCTTTTTCAAAACAGCGGTTCTGAATATTTCAAAAACCCAATAGTTTCCTTGTACTCAACATTTAAGATATTCACGGTTGAAGGCTGGTTTGAAATCCCAGAGCAAATAATTGTCAATTATTCAAAAACTGCTACATTTTTTACCTATCTCTATTTCATATTTGTTGTCTTAACGGGTGGGATTTTTGGACTTTCTATCGTGAATTCAATCTTTGTGGATGCTATGGTCAGTGACAATAATGATGAGTTGGAAAAGAAAATTGATAAGCTCGATTCTAAAATAAACGAAATACTTACAAAAATCAATAATCATGAAACTTGAAAAAATTCTTGACAACGTTAATTCGCTTGAAAAAAATTCATTTCTAAAAATCATTGACAATATAAAATCTAGCAATCCCAAAAATAGCAAGGAGATTGACAAGATACTTTCAGATAGCAGCAATAATCTAAAAAGTGTTGACAGTATTAATATTGCAAAAGTTTTCGAATTGATTAAAGATGAATTCGCGGAAACTGTTAAAGCGGAATTTGTCAATACTACCTCTCAGTTAGATATTCTAATCGATATTATCATTAAGGATGGCAATAATATTTTAAAGCAAGACTGGCTTGGCAGATTATACGAAAAGGAGTTGGCAAATATTAGAAAGAGAACAAGGGAATTAAAATCACAATTGGAAGCGGATAAATCGGAAATTGATGAAGTAAGAAAACGTGATTATCTTATTTATAAAGCATGTGTGGAAACTGCATATAATAATGATTATGATAATAATAGGGATTCAAAAATAACCGATGATGAATTGTCTATTTTATTGACGTTGACACACCAGTTGGAATTATCCCAAGAAGAAGTAAAACTAATCAACTACTTAATTATTCCTCCTGAAAAATTGGATATTGACAATGTTACGACCTTCCTGAAAAATATTGGGGTCGTTTTTTATTCAAAGAAAAATAACTTGATCTATGTTGCAGACGAAGTTGTTAAGGTTTTACGTAAAATCAGAAAGAAAGAACTTGCAGATAAATATTTCCGCCGCGTTCTAAAAACGCTTAAAGAATCGCAAATAAACCTTATTTGCCGCAAACACAATATCGACGCCCGGGAATTGGATTATGAATCAAAAATCAAGCAAATAATCAAAGAGGGGATTTCGTTCACGAATTTACTTAAAAACGGTATTCACAAAGAAGGGACAAATTTAACCGACAGAAAAAAAGTGATAAATGATATTTGGAGCAAAGGATTAAAAATTTCGTCAAATCTAAAGGGTGTTACACTTGAAGAAAAAATTGATAATATAATCCATTATTTTAATGAAATTGAACACGATGAAAAAGTTGGTATTTCAGTTGAGGGTTATGAAAAATTACTTTTAGAAATAAACGAAGAATTGAAGTCATTTAGAAAGTTAGTGCTAAAAGAATTTGAAATGCCAGAAGAAACTGTTTTAAACAGTAGTACACTTTTGGATTTTAATATAAAACCGCGCGATGTTCTCGACATTTTGCCAACGGAAGAACTTAAAAAATTTATTGCCGTAAAAGAATTAAAATCAAGAGGTGATTTAGTTCTAAATATTTTGGATGCGTACAAAGACGCTGAAAACTTGCTGATTGAAAATTACGTTGCAATCGGTTTTCGAAATTTGAATTTGTTAAAGGAAAATGGAATTGTTATAAAAGAAAGTGAATTAGGTTTAAAATTTGAATGTCTTACCCAAAAAATATTCGAACAACTTGGTTTCAATGTAGATGAAACCCTGAAGAAAGAGCTGAATACAGCAAAAAACAAAATCGACCTTGTTTTAAATTTGGGAAATGATAATATAATAATCATCGAGTGTAAAACGGTAAAAGAAAGTGGATACAATAAATTTAGTTCTGTTTCAAGACAAATTAAATCTTACGTTGATTTGGCTAAAAAGAATGGTTTTAATGTTGTTAAATCGTTACTTGTAGCGCCAGATTTTAGTGATGATTTTGTCAACGACTGCGATTTGGAATTTGAAATTAATTTATCGTTGATTACAGCAGGTTCTCTTGTAAATATACTTGATGGATTTCGAGAATCAAAACATAAACAATTTCCTTATCAGTTGTTATTAAAAGACGTATTGATCAAAGAGGATAGAATACTTAAGGCTATTAGAAAATAACCCGCTCTGCGAAGTTTGTAATTTCCCCGCTAGCGCAAGCGTCAGGCTCGTAATCATTAAGGAACAAAGTTGAGTGCAAATAGAACGATAATGCTCTATAACACTCATTTTACGGCATAATTCACAAAAAAATAATATGCAATCATTATTAGGTCAATTTTATAATAGAATTAAAGGGTCACAAGAAGATATTGCTTCGGAAGGCCTGGTTTATATATTAAACCAATCATTAGAGTGTAGAAAAGCTATAAACCAAATTGTAAAGGCCAATACTAATCTGAAGTTTTCCGATTTAACCTATAAAACTCAAAATGTTGGAAGAGATTTAGAAAGACCGGATATTAGTGGTAAAGATGAAGAGGGAAAGGAGGTTTTAATTATTGAGGCAAAGTTTTGGGCTTCACTAACATCTAATCAACCAAATGGTTATTTAAAAAGATTAAAGGATAATACGGTACTGATTTTTCTTGTTCCAACTTTAAGAACAAGAACTGTTTTTGAAGAGGTCAAAAACAGAATTCTGGAAGAATACATAAATAATGATGTAGATTACAACAGCGATGATTTAACTATAATTATTAAACCTTCTCAGAAACATGTTTTCATAAAAAGTTGGAATGAGGTATTGAGCATGCTTAGGTCTAAAATAGAACAAGCAAATAACATTACGTTACTTTCAGATTTAAACCAAATTATCGGGTTATGTGAAACAATTGACCAAAATTCTTTTCAGCCAATAAAAGATGAAGATCTGTCACCAAGAATACCAAAAAACATTGTTTCATACTATCATATTGTAGATAAAGTAGTAGATGAATTAAAAAATAGGAATGTAGAAATTTCAATAAAAGGATTAGTGAAAACACCTCAACGTTATGGATATCATAGGTATTTTAAAACAGAAAAATTTGGTTTAAACTTGGCTTTAAAACTTGATTTATGGGAAAAATATAGTGATACACCATTTTGGCTTTCCATTCAGGAAATTAAAGAGAGATGGACAAAAACAGAAGAATTGGGTTATTCGTTAGAGTCCTTGTGTGCGAAATCCCATCATGTATTGGTTGATGAATCCAATTATTTGTTCGTTAGTTTGAAACCTAAATTATATGTAACTGAAGATATTGTTATAAAAGACCTAGCAAATCAAATAGAAAGTATATTAGAAGTTATAACGAAATCCCGTTAGAGCTAGCGGCATGCTCGTGCCTACTTTGTAAAAAAAGTAATTTTAAACGAATAACAAATAACAAGGTTAACCATGGAAAATAATACTAAGTACAGCACCCCGCTCTGCGAAGTCTGTGACTTCGTAGTGTATTGCCCCCGCTAGCGCGAGCATTGTGCTCGTGCCCAGTAAGGTAAGTACAAAAATGAGTAAGAAGAAAGCCTAGTGTTTTGGTGCGAAGTTGCAAACTTGGCACAGTCAAATAAACTTTTAGTACCTTAAGAGTTGGAATTAAAGACGTTGTCTATACGTTTATGAACTAGTTGCATGCAAGCAATAGTTATTTTGTGATAAATTGGGGATTTTAAATACGAATGGGAATATAAATAAATAACTATGAGCGGAGCAGGTCATATGTTGCATGCAATTAAAAGTTTAAAGTTTAATCGGGATCAATTAAAGAATCGTAGATCTAAAAACCGACATAGTTCAAGTTCAACCGATACGATTACCAAGGTAGAATTTAAAAAAGTCAGCCCCGAAGAACTTCAAAAAATTAAATCTGAAATCAGAGCACAAGCAAAGAAATCGAAACGGAAAGAATTAATCCTTTCATTAGGCATAATATGCGTTCTAATTGCCATTGCTGTATGGATGTATACGGTATAACACATTTCAATTTTTACCCGTATTACTAGATAACTAAACCCGCTCTGCGAAGTCTGTGACTTCGTAGCGTATGTACGAGAGTAAGTGACAAGAGTGAAATAGCGCATCCTAATGCTGGTGCGAAGTTGCAAACTTCGCACAGCCGAATAAATAGGTATTCAAGAACCTCCTTCGTCGGTTTCATTGGACAAGCAAAGAAATGAAGGTACTATTAAAGAGTTTATACCTCGCTTTATTCATTGCTGGTTTATTTTAGAATAAGGTATTCAAGAACCTCCTTCCTTGGTTTCATTGGACAAACGAAGAAGTTTAGACGGATTTATCTTTTCTAGATACCTACCATCAATTTGATACCAAATATCATTGGGGGTGATCTCCTTCTGTAGTGTAGTCGGTATGGCCGTTAAGAATTATTGAAGCCTTGGAAATAATTTAGACCATAGTGACGGTTCCAAAAATCCTAAAATTTTTGGAAACACCTAATGAAGGAGTGTCTTTTCTTTTGCTTCGGTTTCTTTGGACAAGCAAAGAAATCGAAGAAATACGTATTCAAGAACCTCCTTCGTCGGTTTCATTGGACAGGCAAAGAAATGAAGGTACTATCAAAGCGTTTAGGCATTATTTTATTTATGTAAAAAGTAGTAGACCAAGAAATTGATCAAGTTCCGAATCTTTAAAAATGCATCACCCATTATACGTCATTGAATCCTCAATTTTCTTGGCATCCGGTAATGACCTATTTTTTAAAGGGAAACCAAACAAAGGGCGTGTTTGACCAACCACTTAAGTACAACAATAAATCTATGGGTAAATCGTTTAAAGTATTCATACCAAGCCTTTTATAAATCAAAGAATCAGACCATAATATGAAACATTATTTGTTTGTTTTTTCACTGCTGTTGTTAGGTATGTTTGGCTGCTCCAAGGATAAGGACAATTCTGGGGATACTGCTACAGAAGAAACCTTCAGCTCGGAACAACTGGACAATTTGGCCAATTACTCCAAAGAAAAGGGCGGAAGTGCCGTTTTGATCATGGAGAACGGTAGGATTGTTTATGAGGATTATCACAATGGTGCCGATAGCCAAACGGCAGCACATATCCATAGTGCAACCAAATTATTTTGGGCATCGGCCTGTGCATTGGCAAAACAGCAAGGGTTGATCGATTATGACGAATATGTATCCAATACCCTAACCGAATGGCAGGATACAGATCTACATCCTTATAAAAACCAAATTAAAATAGCGCATCTGTTAACGCTTTCCTCCGGACTGTCCCAAGATTTTTTAACCATTTCCAATGAAAGTAATACGTATCAATATGTAGTGGATGCGTTGGATATGGTCAGTGCACCCCATCAAAAATTTTCTTACGGACCCAGTAATTATTATGTATTCGGTGTTCTTTTGGAAAGAAAGTTGAATGGAAGTGGCATCTCCCAAAACCCATTGGAATACCTTGAAACCGAAATTTTGGATAAAATCGGTTTAGAATATGAAAGTTGGGCCCATGACCAATCGGGGAACCCCAATATCCCTAACGGATGCACGCTTACACCAAGAAATTGGGTGAAGTACGGACAGTTTTTGTTGCAAGGAGGAAAATGGGAAGGAGAACAGCTTATCGCTTCCGATTTGCTGGAAGAAATGTATGTGCCCACAGGCCCCAATCCCGGACATGGTAACTTTGCGTGGCTAAACCTTCCGGACGGTTATGGGTTAAGTACGAGTGATTCGGCCCCTGAAGGATCCCCAGGTGGAATGATCTATTATAATGGGTATACCGAAATCGTTGCCGGTTTGGGTTCCGGAAAAAACAGGATGTATTTAATACCTTCAAAAAACATGGTGATAATAAGGCAGACGCTCCTCGAAGAAGATACGTTTGAGGACAATGAATTTTTAGGTCTTTTGCTGGACTAAAAAAAAACCGCTCTGCGAAGTCTGATACTTCGTAGCGTATTGAGTAAGTACATGAGTAAGTGACAAGAGTGAAATAGCAGCCTAATGTTATGGTGCGAAGTTGCAAACTTCACACAGCCGAAGAAATAGGTATTCAAGAACCTCCTTTGTCGGTTTCATTGGACAAGCAAAGAAGTTTAGACTTATTTTTATTTTCTAGATACCTACCATCAATTTGATACCAAATATCATTGGGGGTGATCTCCTTCTGTAGTGTAGTCGGTATGGCCGTCAAGAATTATTGAAGCCTTGGAAATAATTTAGGCCATAGTGACGGTTCCAAAAATCCCAAAATTTTTGGAAACACCTAATGAAGGAATGTCTTTTCTTTGCTTCGGTTTCTTTGGACAAGCAAAGAAATGAAGAAATGGGTATTCAAGAACCTCCTTCCTTGGTTTCATTGGACAAGCAAAAAAGAACAGAATACGAACTTCGGGTGATTGTAGATAAAGCATCCAATTAAATATATTCAAGTGCATCCCACTATGTTGAAGGCAATGGAATTTTAAACATAGTGTTAATAGACAATCCTGTTATCGATGTTTTAAAACCGAATGCTTTTTGGAAAAGTATTTCATGGTAGAATGTGATGCGAAGTGGCAAACTTCGCACAGCCGATGGGCTTATTTTTCTATTATACCTATATTTGGGTATACCAACGAAACCCATCCAATGAAAAGACTAATTCCACTATGTATACTGCTTATTTCCATTTCCGTTTTTGCCCAAAAAAAGGCGCTTGACCATTCCGATTTTGACGTATGGAATACGATTCAAGACCCAACGTTAGCGCCTGATGGATCCCATGTATTATTTTCTTTGGAAAAAGGGGAAAAAGATAATTTTTTAAAAGTAAAGGATATCCAAGGCACAACCGTTTTTGAACATGAGCGAAGTTCAAAGGGAAGGTTCACCTATGATTCCAATTATGTGCTGTTCACTGTAAAACCTTGGAAAGACAGTGTCATAGCCATGAAAAGTAGAAAAGTGAAAAAGAAGGATCTTCCTAAGGACTCACTGGGAATCTTGAACATTAAAACAAAGAGTCTGATTAAAATCGGGAATGTGAAATCGTATAAAATTCCCGAGGAATGGTCAGGGTATGTTGCGTATCAATTGGAGGAAATAAAAAAGGAAAAAGAGAAGGATGCCGATGGGGGAATAGCAAAAACTTCGATACCGGAGAATAAAAAGAAATCCAAAAAAGACGGCAAGAAAACGGCCTATCATGTGGTATTGCGGAATCTGGATACCCAAAAAGAGGATACCTTGAAATTCGTTACCCATTTCACCTTTGCCAAAAAGGGGAAATGGTTTGCCTATACCTCAAACGGAGCTCAAAAAGATTACGATGCAGGTGCCTATGTCATGAATCTTGAAAATGGGGAAAAAAGCAACATCCATAGTGCTAAAAAAGCGAAGTACGAGCAATTGCAATTCAGTGAGTCAGGTAAAAACCTAGGTTTCGTCGTGGATACCGATACGACCAAGATACAGGTTAGGCCCAATGCGTTATACATGTGGTCGGTAGGAAAAACAATGGCCGAAAAACTGGTCGATTCCGAAGCTGCGCCTCAGGGTTATCTCGTCTCCTCCGATGGTCAAGTGAGCTTCTCCAAAGACGAATCAAAACTGTTTTTCGGGTTGCGTAAACCCCCGATCGTCAAAGACACCACCCTTACCGATGAAGAAATCGTAAACGTTGAGGTATGGACCTACAATGAGCCCCGACTCTACACGGTTCAAGAACTACAGTTGAAAAACGATACCGTACGATCGTACCTAACCGCTATTCACCTTAAAAACAAAAAGTTGGTGCAGTTGGCAACGACCGAATACCCGAACAGTGAGCTTGGTGATGAGGGCAATGCCACCTACGCACTCGTTGGCACAACGCTACCCTACGAATTGACAAGTCAATGGAAGGGCTATCGTGAAAATGACTACGCGATCATCAATACCGAAACAGGGGAGACCACGATGGAAGTGAAACAATCCCCTAGCATGGGATTGAGTCCCAAGGCAAAATACACGTTTGGCTACAATGCTATTGACAGTACGTGGTTTACCTATGACATCAATTCAAAAGCCTACACAACGTTGACCAAGGGTAAGGTCTTTTATGATGAATTGAACGATTCCCCAAAATTCCCATCGTCATATGGTATGGCCGGCTTTACTGAAAATGACGCTTCGATTATTTTGTATGACCGCTATGACCTCTGGGAATTCGACCCTAAATCCGGTTCGGGAAACCGATTGACCAAAGGCCGTGAAACCAAAACGAGATACCGATACGTGCAATTGGACGAAGAAGAACGCTTTTTGGATCCGAAAGGAAAATGGTTATTGACTGCGTTCAATGAGGAAACCAAATACTCGGGTTATGCGTCGTTTAACCCTAAAACCAAAAAACTTATTTCCTTGATATCAGGCCCCTTTCGTTATGCGAATGCAAAAAAAGCAAAATTGGGTGATGTGTTGTTGTTCACCAAAGAATCGTTTGAAGTGTTCCCTGATTTGCATGTGAGTGACATGTCTTTTAAAAAGACAACGGTGCTCAGCAATGCCAATCCACAACAAAAAGACTACTATTGGGGCACGATTGAATTGGTGGATTTCACATCACTCGATGGTAAAGCCCTAAAGGGGCTCTTGGTGAAACCTGAAAATTTTGACCCCAAGAAGAAGTATCCGATGCTTGTGAACTTCTATGAACGCAGTACGGATAACCTGTATCGCCATAGGGCACCAAAAGCCGAAAGATCATCGATCAACTATAGTTTTTATACCAGTCGTGGGTACGTGATTTTCAATCCTGATATCGAATATCGTGTGGGTTACCCTGGTGAAAGTGCCTACAATTGTGTAATTCCCGGTGTCACTTCCTTGATTGGGAAAGGGTTTATCGACAAGGATAATATCGGTGTACAAGGACACAGTTGGGGTGGGTACCAGATCGCTTATCTCGTAACAAAAACCGATATTTTCAAAGCCGCGGAATCTGGCGCACCCGTACCCAATATGATCAGTGCCTATGGCGGAATTCGCTGGTGGACAGGTCTTAGCCGTCAGTTTCAATATGAGCATACACAAAGCAGGATCGGGGGTACACCTTGGGAATACCCCGCACGGTACATCGAAAACTCCCCCATCTTCAATATAGACAAGATACATACACCGCTGTTGATCATGCATAATGACGCAGACGGACATGTGCCTTGGTATCAAGGCATCGAATTTTTTACAAGTCTTCGTCGTTTGGGAAAACCTTCTTGGTTTCTAAATTACAACGGGGAACCACATTGGCCGTTAAAACTTCAAAACCGAAAGGATTTCAATATCAGAATGGCACAGTTCTTTGATTATTATTTACAAGGAGCGGCAAAACCTGTGTGGATGGAAAGAGGGGTGCCCGCGATGGAGAAAGGGGTTAATCAAGGATTGGAGCTTATGGATGCCAAAGAATAGCTGTTTTATGGCTGTTCTTAGGTATTTGCCCGTGTCGAGATTACCCGCTGGCAAAGGCAACCTGTGACGGGCGCAGTCGAAGTATCACGCCCATGCCCGGCAAGCGTAAGCACAAAAGTGCATACAAAGAGAAAGCCGCTCTGCGAAGTTTGTATCTTCATAAAATAAGAGCCATGGGTATATACAATCCACTATGGGAGTATGTTTGGAAGAATGGCACTTCCCAATTAGAATTGACTTTAACGAAATACATAAAATCATGGGAATGGAGGTAGAACATTCCTTTTTGAATTTAAAAAGGAATTGACCCAATTCGGTTATGAAGTGGGTAAAATATCCCAAAAAGGGAAAACAGTGATTTTTGATAAAAAGGAGTAGGGTGGTAAAAAACGGCTTAAGTCGGTTTTTGACAAATCCATAGTATAATTTACGTCCGATTATGCGTAGTTTTAACATGATTTTCCAACCTTATATATTACTGAAAAATGAAACTAAGTAAGATTTTTATGGTCGCCGTACTATTGATCATGGCACCTTTATCCCAAGCTCAGGACATAAAACCTGCAGAAGTAAAGAAAATCATGAAAAGAGTGGCCGACTGGCAATTAGACCACTTTCAGGATTTGTATAGCGGAAGTACAAAACCCCATCATCAGCTGGACTGGACAAACGGTGCCTTATATATTGGCATGGTAAAATGGGCAGCAATGGCCGGTGACGAGACCTATTACAACTGGCTCAAGGCAATAGGGGAAGGGAATGAATGGAAATTGCACCGTCGGAAATACCACGCCGATGATCATACCGTGGGTCAATTATATCTTGAGTTATACCGGAAGTATAAGGATGTAAAAATGATCGAACCAACAAAGGAACAGTTCGATTTTATTATGTACCACCCTGCGCGCACCTCCTTAACATGGAAATCCCCCTACCACCAATCCCGTTGGAACTGGTGTGATGCACTGTTTATGTCCCCTCCGGTTTGGGCAAAGCTCTATAACATCACAGGAGAAGAAAAATATCTCGATTTTATGATGGGGGAATTCAAGGCAACGACCGATTTCCTGTTCGATAAAGAAGAAAACCTTTATTATCGTGATGAAAGTTACATGGGAAAAAGGGACCATAACACAAAAATATTTTGGTCCAGGGGAAATGGGTGGGTGTTCGCTGGACTCACCAATATTATGAACGAATTGGATTCCCAAAGTAAGGAATACAAGTATTTCTTGAAGATTTACAAAAAAATGGCAAAGAAACTGCTTGCAATACAAACCCCGGAAGGACACTGGGCCATGAGTTTGTTGGGGCAGGAATTTTATCCTACTCCTGAAACCAGTGGCTCGTCATTTTATACCTATGGCCTCGCTTGGGGTATCAATAAGGGAATTTTGGATAAGGACACCTATGGTAAAGCGGTACAGAAGGGATGGAACGCCATGGTCGGCCATGTTACCGAAGAAGGTATGCTAGGGTATGTTCAACCCATTGGAGCGGCTCCTGGTAAAGCATGGGCCGACAAGACCGAAGTTTATGGTACCGGAGCATTTTTAAGTGCGGGTTCGGAAGTGTATAAATTATATGGGGGAGAGTGAAAAATTTAAACTTTCCAATGGGTAAAGGCCCATTTTATGAAAAAAGGGGACAGAATGGAAATAGTAAAGCTAACGGACCAAAATATCCAAGACGAACATATCTGTTGTGCAATAAGTGATAAGAAATGTAATAGCGGTTATGAAAAGAAGAAAAGTTGGCTAAAGACGGAATTTAGGAACGGCTACCATTTTCAAAAAGTAAATGTTAGGGGAAAGGTTTTTATTGAGTACGTACCTATTGAAAATTCTTGGCTTCCCTTAACCGGAAAGAATTTTATAGTCATTAACTGTTTTTGGGTCTCGGGCCAGTTTAAAGGAAAAGGAAACGGAAAGAAACTACTGCGGCAATGTCTTAAGGATGCTGAAAACTTGGATGGGATTGTTGCCGTTTCCAGTGATAGGAAAAGACCCTTTATGAGCGACCCGAAATTTTTGAAACATCACGGATTTGAAATCATTGATGAAGCAGCCCCATTTTTTAAACTATGGGGGTTAAAAACCACGGCAAATGCATCGTTTCCAAAATTCATGGATACGGCCAAATCAGGAACCTGTCCGGATAACAAAGGCATAACGGCCTATTACTCGAACACCTGTCCGTTTACCGACTATTACACAAATCAAGTGCTTCGGGCATATGCGAAAAAGAAGAAGGTGCCATTGACGATAAAGCATATAAAGAATAGGGAGGACGGACAAAAAATGCCAATCCCATGGATCATAAACAGTGTTTTTTACAAAGGGCAGTTAGTGACGTTGGAAATGAAAGTCGATAGACATTTGGATAAGTTGATAAAATAAAATAACACCGAATATATCTTGATTAAAAGATAAACACCCCTAATGTACGGGGATAAGGTCCTGGGGTCCAGAATGATATTGATGGGTGTTCGAACAGGGTAGGTGGCTACTTAAAAAAGAGCATAATGATTGGATGGATTTTCCAGGATATGGTGTTTAACATCGTAGGAGTACATTTAAAACAGGATTTTATATAAAAGTTGTAGGAAATCTTTAAATTGGAATCCGAATAATAAAACAACCATACCACAATGAAAAAAATACACAAAAGGAAGACATTACTTTTATTGTCTATGGGATTGTTCATCATTGCGACTTCCCAAATAATTTCCCAATACGTAGCACTGGATGATTTGGCAAAAGGATCATTGGTCGGAATCGGAATAGGGCTGTTACTTACATCCTTGATCTTCGGGAATTTCAGGTCGGCCCAATAGGAATCTTAAAAAAGAAGGCACCTATGGGTTTTTTCCATGGTTGTTGAAACTTTGCCTATCATAAATGATTATTTTCATATAAATTAAATTCATTCTATTTCACTAAGTTTTATTAGTGTAAAGCATCCATAACCATTAAACGGTAATGATGATCGCTTAAGGCATGTCGTTGGCTTTTTCCAACTTAGGAAAACAACTTTTCTCTCGTTAGTATAATCCACCTATTTGTAGATGTAAAGGGTTGATCTGTTGATTGCTTTTTCCCAAGTTCCAAATACCCAATACTTTCAGGGTATTGATAAACCCATTTAATTTTTATAAAATGATCTATAGATTCAGAACGATGCTGCCATTGGTTACGGCATCCCTAATTTTAAGTTTTACATCCTGTGAATCGGACGATGATGGCGGGGATTCCGGGAGTGATGGTCTCAGCTACAGCTATCCCTTGGTGGCTACGGGGCAAAGTCTTGCCTATGATATTGATGGTGAAATTATCGGAGGTTTAGGTGAAGGGGATTATTTATATGGACAGGATGCACATTACAAAAAAGGAGGCACCATGTCGTATACCGATTACAATGATGAAACGGTTACGGATAATGTAACGGGATTGATGTGGCAAAAGATTCCGACCACGGATGAGTTTACTTGGGAAGAAGCAAAGGAATATTGTGAGAACCTGGAATTAGGGGGCTATGATGACTGGCGTATGCCAAGTGCCAAAGAATTGTTTTCCATAAGTGATTTTTCCAATGGCTGGCCCTATCTGAATATCAACTATTTTTATCTTGCCTCAGGGGAAACCTCTAAGGATGAACAATACTGGACAAACAATCTGTATGTTGGCGTAACTGAAGAAGGTGGGGATTATGCCGCCTTTGGTGTCAACCATGTTACCGGTCATATTAAGGCCTATGCTGCAGGAATGCCATCAGAAATGGATGGGGAAGGTCCAGAAATGGGCGATTCAAATACCACACCACCTCCCGGGGATGGAATGGGGGCACCTACTGGCAACCCTATGGCAAAATACGTGAGGGCCGTGCGTGGTAATACCTATGGTATTAACGATTTTACTGATAACGGTAATGCAACCATTACCGATAAGGCAACAGGTTTAATGTGGTCACAGAATGATAGCGGGGAAGGCATGGAATGGGCCGATGCATTAAGCTATGCGGAGAATTCAAACCTTGCGGGGTATATCGATTGGCGATTGCCCAATGTCAAGGAACTGCAGAGCATTGTTGATTATACACGATCCATAACAGCCACGGACCCGGATAATGTGGGTCCGGCCATAGACCCATTGTTCAATTGTACACCCATCGTCAGTGAGGCCGGTTATGATGATTATGCGTATTACTGGACTGGTACTTCCGCTTATTTTTCTCCAGCTAGTACCGAAATGTATTATGCCTGGTATGTTGCCATGGGTCGGGCAGTCAACGACCAGGGAGAGGATTTTCATGGAGCAGGGGCTGTGCGCTTCGATACCAAATATACGGGCGGAGCTGCTGGGGAAGATGCAGAAAGATATACCAACTTTGTGTTCCTGGTCCGCGATGCCGATTAGCGGTTGAATGAAAATGCACCGGGTGTTCCTTCTAGTTATGACGAGTCGGGCTAACGAGGAATGAAGCTACCTAGGACACCCTTTACGATTAGATAGGACGCACCCCATTCTTAAGCAATTAATTATGGGGTGATGTTGTAATATATGGGAATGATTTCGGTATTTATCCAGCAGTGGACCCAACGTTTTTTGGTAGTACCAAAAAAGAAGAGGAGGACTGTTTTACTTGGTTACTGACGAGTACGTCGGTCAATGAAAGTAATGGGGGCAAAGGGTAAGCAAGGGATGTCTCATTGGGTAAGGTAGTGGGCTTGGGCAGACACGATAGGTAAGGGGCCGGCGTGGTTAAGGAACGATGCGGATATGAAAAAAGTGTGTACACCGAGGAAGGGGATACTTAGGTGTGTTCTTAAAGGGCCGTGCGGGTAATAAAATGATTGGTTGTATTGAACAATAGGGGGTAACACTACTGCACCGATACTTTTAGCCCTTTAAAACACATAGATTCTCACTAAGGAAATACATCTAAAATTCAACCATGTATAACTGGGATAGTCATATGATAATTGAATAATAATGATGATTCTTCAATCCGTGGAAATGCCATTGTGAATTACCCCGATTAACAAATAAATGCCTATTATTGAGGATATTTTAGTAGGATGGATACAAAATTTATAAAGCAATCGGAATTTCTTTATGTTGATTTAGATGGGGATTTTAGTATGGATTCTTTTGAAGCACTTTTAAAAAGAATAGGAACGGAAGATGACCATAAGGTTATCATAGATGGTTCTAAACTGCAGAAAACCGATATTTCGTATGAAATCAGGTATGAACTGGTCATTGTAGCCGAAAAAAACCTTAAAGAAGACGTGAAATATGCTGTTCTATGGCCCTCAAAGGACATCAATAGTTTTACCATCAGTAATCTAATCCGTTTGGGGATAACCATTCAGATTTTCCCAAAATTGGCCAAAGCTAAAAAATGGCTTAAAATTACTTCGTAAAAAATAGGACGGTTAACTTCGGGAGCAGGAATAGCATTCCCGTGTAATCTTGTAGGGGTCATAAAAACACAAAACCCAAACCCATGAAGCATCGGATGAAAGACATCATAGCTACCAAGGATTTTATTTTAATGGAGGGAGCGGTCATTGAGATTTTACGTCGTTCGGGGAAGGTCTCCTTTCACCCTGATCTGATAAACACCCCAATGATCTACGATACGGAAGGGTCGAAAGCACTTTCTTCGATTTTCAAGGCCTACATTGATATTGCCCAAAAAAAAGACCTACCCTTCGTCATGTGTACCCCTACTTGGCGGGCCAATAAGGCAAATGTGCATAAGTCGGGCATAAGGGAGTCCGTCAATAGGGATGCCGTAGCGTTTATGAAAAAGCTACGGGATACCGCAGGGGATTTCAGTGAGAAAATTTTGATAGGCGGAACAGTGGGACCCAAAAATGATTGTTATACGCCCAGTGTCGGACTTTCAGCAAAGGAGGCCGAGGAATTTCATGCTTGGCAATTATTGGAATTACAAAAAGGTGGGGTCGATTTTATTATCGCCGAAACCATCCCCAATATTCAAGAGGCATTGGGATTGGCGCGTGCTGCGGCGAAACTGGAAATTGATTATATCATAAGTTTTGTGATATCGCGTAATGGGAAAATTCTGGACGGCACCGATTTAGGGGATGCCATGGAACTGATCGATAAGCATGTAAATAAGCTTCCATTGGGGTACGCGATTAATTGTGCGCATCCTACCTTTTTATGTGCGGATAAACAACCCAAACAAATATTCGAGCGATTGATCGCTTTTTTGGGGAATGCCTCTTCTTTGGATCATTGTGATTTGGAAAATTCGGATGCCCTGCAGGTAGACAATGTAACCGATTGGGGAGACGGAATGTTACGATTAAACCGTGAATTCGGGATAAAGATACTCGGTGGCTGTTGCGGAACAGACCAAAGGCATTTAGAATATTTGACGATGAATTAAAGCAATTACCCACGGACGCAAGCATCTTTCTGCCCATGTCAGGTATTAAAAAAAGTGGTCCCTGATCAACCGGCCCATAGCTTGGTCTATGGCCTCCTTAAGGGGGAATCAGCTCCTCCATAAAATAAATCCCCCCCTTAAAACGTTCGTATTAATCCAATCATTTATATAAAACCACCCATGAAAGCCTTAGCTCGGATTATTTTGGTGATCGTGCTGCTTTCAAATATTTGAATATCGAGGATATGGGTTTTGATTTCGAAAACACTATTTTCGGGGATGCTGTCTTCGATTTGATCGTAGTGGGGAATAAACTTGATTACAAGGATGTGTTTGATGGTTTTGTGTTTTATGAACCCATTGAAAAGTATGATCTTATAGATTTTTACACGGGTTTGGTTTCGAAGGATTTTGAAGGGGGATTTTTTGGGAGGTATAAAATATTTTTAGAATATACCGAGGATAGGTCAAAGGTGGAAAAATTTCAAAATCCCGTTTTTAGGCAGATGTCTTAAAAGATTGAAATAGCGTTGGTGAAAGCCTTGGGGCATTCGTCGTATATTACATAAAAACAATATCATGGTCGTAAGTGGAAAATCAATAAACATTCTAATTTTATTTGTGTTATTGGGTACCAAAGGGTTTTCGTTCCCCACGATTCAAATAGATACTACGGATTTAGCGAAAGTCAAGCAAAAAATCCATGGGGGCACGGCCTCGGAACGAACAATGGACGCCTATAAGGCACTGCTTTCGAAAGCGGATAAATGGCTTGCCAAAAAGAATCCTACGGTAATGGATAAAACCATAACGCCACCTACAGGTGATCATCACGACTATTTAAGTATTAGCCGATATTGGTGGCCAAATCCAGATACTCCCGACGGATTACCGTGGATAAGGAAGGATGGGGAAACCAATCCTGAGACACAAACAGATGCTGTGGATAGACGAAGACTAGGGGCTATGGCCAAAGGGGTGAAAGAGCTAACCCTCGCCTACTATTTTTCAAATGATGGACGTTATGCGCAAAAAGCAGCCAGCATGGTAAGAACCTGGTTTCTTGATGGGGATACGCGAATGAATCCACATTTACAATTTGCACAAGGCGTACCCGGCGTTACAAACGGCAAGTCCTCAGGTATCTTGGATGGAAAATCAATAACCTCGGTAGTTCCAGGGGTTATTCCGATACTTTCCAAATCCCCCTATTGGAATAAAGAGGACACGGTAAAAGTAAAGGAGTGGTTGTCTGAATATTTAAGGTGGTTAACCGAAAGTGAATTGGGCCACAAAGAGAATGACCAAAAAAACAACCATGGCTCTTGGTATAAATATCAAGTCGCTACTTTGGCTTTGTATTTAGATAACAAAGCCTTGGCGAAAAAGAACGTTGTTTTGGCCCAACAAAGTCTTGGTAAACAGTTGGATTTTGAAGGAAAACAAATTCATGAATTGGCCCGTACCCGATCATTTTTTTATAGTTGCTATAACCTGGATGCACTTACCCGTATTGCTATGGTGGGCGACAAGGTGGGTATGGATATGTGGAACTATACGACAAAGGACAATAAGGGATTATCGCTAGCCGTAGATTTTCTTGCCCCTGTCGTTCATGGGGAAGCATGGCAATATACAGATATTCATGGTGTTGATTTGTCCAACTTGGTCCCTGTACTTGTTCGCATGTCCAAACGATCCGATTCAAAGGGCTATACGGGCTTACTGTCCAAAACGATCGCCATCCTTGTTGAAAGGGAAAGATCGACCGGCATTAAAAATAAGGTTCTTGAAGCGTTGAGCTTATCGGGGGAGATAGCGATCTGATTCCTGAAAAAAATCCTTCCCGTCCAACCCATCTCCTTCAACCCCAACCGTTGTTCTAAGACCATAGGATAAAAAATAATTTGCTGGATTTACTGGGAATCAATCGATTAAAATGGCCAAAATATTTTCATGCTGAATTCTAAAAAATAAAGCCTTCGATTTTCGAAATTTATTATAAATTTGCCCCGATTTTCGGTTACACATTCTTTATTGAATCGTATTAAAAGGGAATCAGGTGTAAATCCTGAACAGTTCCCGCTGCTGTAAATCCCTTCCGGTTGTTCCGGAAAAAATCTTTTTGACAAACCACTGTCTTTTACGATGGGAAGGGTTAAAAAGAGGGATGAGTCAGAAGACCTGCCGCAATTCACATAGACAGAGCTTTCGGGAGTTATAGCTTTGGGTAGATTTTCTATTCTGACCATATCCCCATTGTTTTGTTTTGTAAATAAGTTAATCATGATTATTAACCTTTATACAAATCAAATGCAACTAAAATTGACTTTTAAATTAATGGCCTTGCTTGGGGCTATCCTCTTTATTTCTTCCTGTAGCGATGACGACGAAGAAGAGATGGTACCGATGTCTTTTGCCAATTCCGATTATCAGTCAGCCTATGAATTCACCTTGGGCGATACGTTGGTGATCAATCAAGAAATACAGAATATCCCTTTAAATACAAGTTTTAGCTGGGTAATGGGTGAAACCGTGATCGCAACGACTAAAAACGTGGAGTATATCCTTGGGGAAGCAGGGACATTCGCGATTGAATTCAATGCAAAGGCGGATAACGATTCCCTCTTTAGGGCCTATCAGCTGACCGTTAATGATCCGTATGAGTTGTACTTTCGGCCAAAAACGGAAAGCAGTAGCGAATATATTTCAGAAATAATCGAATACAAACCCGCACCGGGTCAGTTTATCAATGATGCCTATGGTACCATGGAAGCTGCAGCGAAAATAGTCGGAGGAAAATCCGACCTTCTTTCCTTGGGAGCGTGGGGCGGCTACGTGGTTTTTACCTTTGACCATACCATTGAAAACCAGGAGGATGCCAAGGATTTCGTGGTGTATGGCAATGCGATGAACGGACTTTCAGAACCTGGGATCGTACAGGTTTCCTTTGATGGGAATGGGAATGGGTTACCTGATGATGCTTGGTATGAACTAGCGGGTAGTGCCCATGACGCTGAAACCACTTTACTGGATTATGCGACTACGTATACCAATCCTGGGGAGCATGCCGATGTACCATGGGTCGATAACCGCGATACTAGTGGAAGTGTATTGGTCAGTTCTTACCATGCGCAGAACTACTATCCACTTTTTATCGAAGAGCAAGAGGAAGTGACCTTTAGCGGTACCAAGGTGTCTCCTACGATAAATTCAAATGGTTTTGTTTCTATAGATGCCCTGGAATGGGGGTATGTAGACAATTTTGATGCCGAGTATAGTACCTATGGTGGAAATGCCTTGGAAATTGATTGGGCCGTAGATGCGGATGGGAACGTAGTGGATTTAAAAGGTATCGATTTTGTAAAGGTGTACTCCGGGGTTCAGGAAAATGCGGGTTGGCTTGGTGAAGTCTCAACGGAGATCAAAGGTGCTTCAGACCTTTCGATGATTAATTAATGGCTATTCTTAGAGTTCAATATGGGAAGGGGTCCACGTTTTACGTGGGCCCTTTTCTTTGCTTATAACCACTTTACCGGATACGGGAGTATTATTGTGGTAAGGTCGAAAGTACAAGAAGACAGAAAAGCGCAAATCCTTAATAATAGGTAACCCCGTTGATTACGTCCATTAGGCCTTTGGCCGCACTTTCCCCGGAAATCATTGCCGCGTTCAAGGAGCCGTTCAATAAGGTGTCACCTGCCAAGAAAATTTCGGAGGTCAATTGGGTTTCTGAGGGCGACAATCCATAGGTTAAACCAATGAGGTCTGGCAATGCTTTTGGAATTGTAAATTTTTTCAGGAATTTGAGGGTGTCGATATTGCAATAGCGTTTCAGCTCTTCCTGAACTTGGGCAATAAGGGCCTCTGCTGATAAATGGTGATCTTTGACCACGGTTACCGATAAAAGTTCATTTTCCGTATTCCCTGAGGTATGGAGACTGGTAGGGTAAAATAGGTTGTTGATTAGGGCCGATTTATCGGCTATGAGTCCGATCAAGGGGTATGAAATCACTTTGGTTTCGGTTTCAAAATAAAGGGTCTCGCAGGAGTGCCATGCCGTAGTTTGGTTTTTTAAATTCGGGATCAGGGCGCTGGCCTCCGTGGCTACGATTGTATAATCGGTTTGCAGTACTTCACCATTGTCCAAGACTATTTCTTTGTTCTTTACGCTGGCTACGGGGCAGTTGTATCTAATGGTAGTGTGCTCCAGTTGTTGTACAAGCTGTTGGGGAATAGCCGCTATTCCCGATTTGGGTAAGGTGGCATGCCCCTCACCGAACATCTTATAGACGAATTGGAACATCCTACTCGATGTTCTTAGATCTGGCTCCAGAAATATACCACTGAAAAAGGGTCTGAAAAATTGTTCGATCATTTGGGGGGAAAACCCGAAACCAGTTAAATACGACAAGGTCGTTTCTTCCTGCTCCTCGAATATTTCGAGGACTGATTTTTGCTTTAAAATTCTATTTAGTTGGAGTACTTTCAGTTTATCCGAAAAATTCCCGATACCCGAGAAAACGGTAGGGAAAAGAAAACGGATGTTTCTAAGGGGATCACCAATGATGTTTTGTTTACCATTATTGAAAATAGCGGCTCCTGGGATAAACTGCTGTAGGTCCAACGCCTTTAGGTCGAGGTATTTTTGAACAGCAGGGTAGGCCGTCAATAGCACTTGAAAACCATGGTCGAGGGTGTATCCCGCAACGGTTTCGGATTTGACCCTTCCACCGGCCGTATCCGAAGCTTCCAAGATCTTGGGATAAAATCCCTGGTCCTCCAAAACTTTGGCTGCGATGAGTCCACTGACACCTGCACCGATAATATGTATGTTGTGATCTTTCTTTTCCATAGGGTTATTTGAAAATCAACTTCCTAGGTGCAAAGATAGTAGTTTTAAATAATGTTTAACAAAAATAATTAATAGTTAAACACAATATAAAATACCTTTACTAAGGTTAAGTGACTATAACAGAAAAAAATATATGGATATTGAGGAGATATTTTCGGGACTCAATCCCGCCAATAAGCCCAAAGTGGCCCTGTTCGATAACAAATACAGATACAATCAGATGCTGGAGGAAAAGAACATTACCTTTTATTCCAACTGTGGGCATCATTTTGTGCCGATCATAGGAAAGGCACATATCGCCTATATTTCGTCGGGAAAGGTGATCGGACTTTCCAAACTCAATAGGATTGTACAATACGATGCCAAGCGGCCACAAGTACAGGAACGATTGACCAATCAGATCGCGATGGATTTAAAGGCGATCCTACAGACCGAGGATGTTGCCGTGATTATTGATGCCAAGCATTTATGTGTATCTTCACGGGGTATTAAGGATGATACTTCAGCTACGGTCACCTCCTACTATGGTGGCGTGTTCATGAAGTCGGACAAAATCGCCGAATTACAGAATTATTTGAATGAATAAGGCTTATGAAAACGCTGAACGAAGCTAAAACAGGTCCATCCTATAAAGGGAACAATACAATGAAGCATCTATATGATATTCCGATCAATAATTTAAACGGGGAACCTATCGCACTCTCGAAATTTGAGGGAAAAAAGATATTGATAGTGAACGTTGCTTCCGAATGTGGGTTTACCAAGCAATACAAAGAGCTACAGAAATTAAGCGATACCTATCCCGATTCACTGGTGGTCATCGGTGTGCCCTGCAATCAGTTCGGAAATCAGGAACCGGGGGATGCCCAAGAAATACAGACGTTCTGCGAACGTAATTTTGGGGTTACTTTCCTATTGACCGAAAAGGTAAACGTAAAAGGGAGCGAACAACATCCGTTATACAAATGGCTTACCTCGAAAGACCTGAACGGAAAGAAAAGCTCGAGCGTAAAATGGAATTTTCAAAAATACCTGATTGATGAAAAAGGCCAGCTTATCGATTACTTTTTTTCATTGACCAAACCCATGAGTTCCAAGATCACCCGACGCTTGTAGATTTACTGCGATAGTTTCTTCAAATAGGTAGCTGCCTGTTCCAGATGTGATTTTCGTTTTTCTTCCGGCATTTTGTCGAACATGGAAACCAACATCCCCAATCGTGGATTTTGGGTAAAGAAATCGCGATGCACGTGCATAAACCGCCAAAAGAGTCCGTCCCAAACGCCCTGCCATTCCCCCTTTGGGTAATTCCCCATTTTCATAAGGTAATTGCTTCCGCTGATATACGGCTTGGTGGCGAATAGCCCTCCGTCGGCAAATTGGCTCATGCCATAGATGTTGGGTACCATGACCCAATCATAGGAATCTATGAACAGCTCCATGAACCAGCGATAGACTTCATCGGGGTCAAATTCACAAAGCATCATAAAATTACCTAAGACCATGAGTCTTTCTATATGATGGCAATAACCGGTCCGCAATACTTTTTTTATGGTTTGGTCAATTGGGGGAATGCCCGTGGTACCGGTATAAAACGAGGGTGGAATTTTTTTGGTGAATCCCCAATAATTCCGTTTTCGTTCTTGTGAGCCATGAAATCGGTACATACCGGCCATAAACTCTCGCCAACCGATCAGTTGTCGTATAAAACCTTCCGTTGCGTTGATGGGAATATGGTTCTCTTGGGCAAAAGCCAGGCAGGCATCGATGATCTCCTTTGGGGTAATCAGTCCAATATTCAACATGGGGGTCAGTACACTATGGTGAAGTATCGAACTTTCGGCGACGATCGCATCTTCGTAGGTTCCAAACTCCATAAAGCGTTGTTCAAAAAATTGGTGCAGCCAAGCCTTGGTCGTTTTAAAATCGGTAGGGTAGAGGGCATGTTCGGTCAGTTGGCCCAAATGATCTTCGAAATTTTCGCTTACATAGGCATTCGCTTCAATCTGGTAATCATCAAGATTGGGGAATTGGATGGCTGGGGGTGTCTTTTTCTTTGGGTATTTCTTTCGGTTCTCCGTATCAAAAGTCCATTTTCCACCCGTAGGTGAACCATCGGTATCGATCAATATATTCCGTTTTTTCCGTTCTTCGGTATAGAAGCTGGTCTGATGGTATTTCTTCCTTCCATCCTTAAAATAATCCTTTAGATCTTCCTTGGTGTTCAGAAATAGGGGCGATTGTTGCACCTCAAGGCTTATTTCCGCTTTTTGGCACCCTTCGGTTAGGCGTTTTTCCAACCAATTATCGTTGGGATCTATATATGTGATATGGGTGATACCCTGATCACCTAGTTGGGGCAAAAGTAGGCGTATGTCCGAACGTTCATCGGTCGATGCTATATACTGAACATCAAGATCCAAGGATTTTAGGTAGGTTTCATACTTTTTCATACTGGCCCTATGCAGCGCTATCTTCCGTTTATGAAACGGATAGAGTCGAAAGAAAAGGTATTCTTCCACCAAATAAATAGGGGCCTTCTTTTGGAAAAGAGGGGAGTTTTTAAAAAGTTGATGCGGAAAGATCAGGTGTATGCTTTTCATTTGTTTCTTTTACAACGTTCACTACAATATTTTACTTCTTCCCAATGGTTTTCCCATTTTTTCCGCCATGAAAAAGGACGGAGGCAAACTGGACATATTTTTTGGGGAAGGTGTTGTTTTTTCATTACGACTATGTATTCGTTATTGCTGTCCCCTCGAGCGCAGTCGAGAGGTTGTTTGATTAGTGTTTTTTCAATAGGTCTCGACTGCGCTCGACCTGACAATGGGTTGTTTATTACGACTGCTTATTCGTTATTGCCGTCCCCTCGAGCGGAGTCGAGAGGTTGTATGATTAGCGTTTTTTGAATAGGTCTCGACTGCGCTCGACCTGACAATTGTTTTCTCATTTTTCGATACTACCATTTATTGGTTATGCCGGTCCCCTCGAGCGCAGTCGAGAGGTTGTATGATTAGCGTTTCTTTCAATAGGTCTCGACTGCGCTCGACCTGACAATGGGTTGTTCATTACGACTGCTTATTCGTTATTGCCGTCCCCGCGAGCGGAGTCGAGAGGTTGTATGATTAGCGTTTTTTGAATAGGTCTCGACTGCGCTCGACCTGACAATGGGTTGTTCATTACAACTATTTATTCGTTATTGCCGTCCCCTCGAGCGGAGTATAGAGGTTGCTTCATTGGTATTATTTCAATAGGTATCGACTACGCTCGACCTGACAATGGGTTGTTCATTACGACTGCTTATTCGTTATTGCTGTCCCCTCGATCGGAGCCGAGAAGTTGTATGATTAGCGTTTTTTCAATAGGTCTCGACTGCGCTCGACCTGACAAACCTCGACTGCGCTCGACCTGACAATGGGTTGTTCATTACGACTATTTATTCATTATTGCTGTCCCCTCGAGCGCAGTCGAGAGGTCTTTTTTTGGTTAGCGTTGGGTCAATTAGGTCTCGACTGCGCTCGACCTGACAAACCTCGACTGTGCTTGACGAGATAGTTGCTTTTCATTTTTGGGTGCCATGGTTTACTCTGTTTCTATTGTCCCCTCGAGTGCCCTCGAGAGGTAGTTCGGTTAGCGTTTCTTTCATTAGGTCTCGATGGCGCCCGACCTGACAATTGTTTCTTATTTTTCGATACTACCATTTATTGGTTATGCCGGTCCCCTCGAGCGCAGTCGAGAGGTTGTTTGATTGGCATTATTTCAATAGGTCTCGACTGCGCTCGACCTGACAATTGTCTTCTCATTTTTCGATATTACCATTTATTCGTTAGTGCTGTCCCCTCGAGCGCAGTCGAGAGGTTGCTTCATTGGCATTTTTTCAATAGGTCTCGACTGCGCTCGACCTGACAATTGGTTTTTTATTACTACCATTTATTCGTTAGTGCTGTCCCCTCGAGCGCAGTCGAGAGGTTGTATGATTAACGTTTTTTCAATAGGTCTCGATGGCGCTCGACCTGACAATTGTTTTCTTATTTTTCGATACTACCATTTATTCGTTAGTGCTGTCCCCTCGAGCGCAGTCGAGAGGTTGCTTCATTGGCATTTTTTCAATAGGTCTCGACTGCGCTCGACCTGACAATGGGTTGTTCATTACAACTATGTATTCGTTAGTGCTGTTCCCTCGAGCGCAGTCGAGAGGTTGTTTGATTGGCATTATTTCAATAGGTCTCGACTGCGCTCGACCTGACAATGGGTTGTTCATTACGACTATTTATTCTTTAGTGCTGTCCCCTCGAGCGGAGTCGAGAGGTTGTATGATTAGCGTTTTTTCAATAGGTCTCGACTGCGCTCGACCTGACAATGGGGTGTTCATTACGACTATTTATTCGTTATTGCCGTCCCCTCGATTGGAGTCGAGAGGTTGTTTGATTAGCGTTTTTTGAATAGGTCTCGACTGCGCTCGACCTGACAATGGGTTTTATTTTCGATACTACCATTTATTCGTTATTGCCGTCCCCTCGAGCGGAGTCGAGAGGTTGTATGATTAGCGTTTTTTGAATAGGTCTCGACTGCGCTCGACCTGACAATGGGTTGTTCATTAAGACTGTTTATTCGTTATTGCCGTCCCCTCGAGCGGAGTCGAGAGGTTGTATGATTAGCGTTTTTTTCATTAGGTCTCGACTGCGCTCGACCTGACAAACCTCGACTGCGCTCGACCTGACAATGGGTTGTTCATTACGACTGCTTATTCGTTATTGCTGTCCCCTCGAGCGGAGTCGAGAGGTAGTTTGATTAGCGTTTCTTTCATTAGGTCTCGACTGCGCTCGACCTGACAATGGGTTGTTCATTACGACTATTTATTCGTTAGTGCTGTCCCCTCGAGCGGAGTCGAGAGGTTGTATGATTAGCGTTTCTTTCATTAGGTCTCGACTGCGCTCGACCTGACAAACCTCGACTGCGCTCGACCTGACAATTGTTTCTTATTTTTCGATACTACCATTTATTCGTTAGTGCCGTCCCCTCGAGCGGAGTCGAGAGGTTGTATGATTAGCGTTTCTTTCATTAGGTCTCGACTGCGCTCGACCTGACAATGGGTTGTTCATTACGACTATTTATTCGTTATTGCTGTCCCCTCGGGCGGAGTCGAGAGGTTGCTTTATTGGCATTATTTCAATAGGTCTTGACTGCGCTCGACCTGACAATGGGTTGTTCATTACGACTGCTTATTCGTTATTGCTGTCCCCTCCAGCGCAGTCGAGAGGTTGTATGATTAGCGTTTTTTCAATAGGTCTCGACTGCGCTCGACCTGACAATGGGTTGTTCATTACGACTGCTTATTCGTTATTGCTGTCTCCTCGAGCGGAGTCGAGAGGTTGTATGATTAGCGTTTTTTCAATAGGTCTTGACTGCGCTCGACCTGACAATGGGTTTTATATTACTACCATTTATTCGTTAGTGCTGTCCCCTCGTGCGGAGTCGAGAGGTTGTATGATTAGCGTTTTTTCATTAGGTCTCGACTGCGCTCGACCTGACAAACCTCGACTGCGCTCGACCTGACAATGGGTTGTTCATTACGACTATTTATTCGTTATTGCTGTCCCCTCGAGCGCAGTCGAGAGGTAGTTTGATTAACGTTCTTTCAATAGGTCTCGACTGCGCTCGACCTGACAATGGGTTTTTTATTACTACCATTTATTCGTTATTGCCGTCCCCTCGATCGGAGCCGAGAGGTTGTATGATTAGCGTTTTTTCAATAGGTCTCGACTGCGCTCGACCTAACAATTGTTTTCTCATTTTTCGATACTATCATTTATTCGTTAGTGCTGTTCCCCGCTGATCGGTATGACAATACTTGTTTACGTTCTCTTGGTTGGCCACATATTTTTTGTTGCTATTGGCCCCTGCGACCCATTGCCAGCTCAATGCATTACTGGCCCAATCGGCATCCAATAAGTGATAGTACATCCAATGGGCGGGGAATTTCCAATGGCTTTTGGCGATATTACAGGCGAGGGAAGCAACGTACATACGTACATGGTTGTGCAAATAACCCGTTCGGTAAAAATCCGTAATGGCCGTGTCTATCGCTTCAATTCCCGTTTTTCCGTTAATGATGGCGCTAGAAAGATCCGTATTCGTAACCGGATGCTGGGCTTGCTTAAGATCCAAATCAATGGCATTGCCCTTAGCGATCCAAATTTGTTGCCAATAATCGCGCCAGGCCAGTTCCTGGATGAACTTTTCGATTTTTTCGGGCGTATACCCCCGTTTTAAAACTGAGGCAAGTACTTGTTTTGTGGAAATTACCCCGCGGGAAATATAGGGCGATAAATAAGTGACCTTACCATCGATGAAATTACGGGTCGCTCTATAGGCCAAGGGGTCTATTTTTTGTAGGCGTTGCAGCACCTCGTTGTACGAGGTAGGGAAAAGCGGTATTTCTTCTTTGAACAACACGGGTTTATCGTTTGCTTATCTTATTGCCTGTAATAGCCCTTTGTCGGGAACATTTGAATCTATTGATGTCGGGATGCCTCTTTTTTAGGTGTTTTTGGCTTATGCCACTGTTCACGCGTTTTCTCCAACGTTTAAAACTCGTTGTCTTCAGCTGGCCCCGCATTAGAACGATCATCTCTTTCTCCGGTAGCCCGAATTGATAGCGGATGGCTTCAAAAGGCGTACGGTCTTCCCAGGCCATTTCGATGATGCGGTCTAGCTGCTGTGGTGAAAATTCTTTTTTATCCGTGGTCATGGCACATGGGGGTTAAAGGTTAAGGTAATCGCTCTATTTGTTTCATCACCTGTTCCGCTTCAAATACTTTGGCATCGCTCATTTTACGGTTGGTGGTAGAAAGGCTATGTGCCTCTTTCAAAAGCTTACCGTATTGCGCTTGCAGTTTTTCTTTCTCCGTTTTCTTATTGAATAGTCCGAACATAGTTTTGTATTGGTATGATACCCCTTGGGATATCATGGTTTAATTCCATAAAGATATATAATGTTTAAGTAATATTAATAAACATTAAACAAAATATAACATTTGCGTTGTTTCCAAAAACAGGTACAAGGTTGGTAACTGTTGCTAAATCGTTTTTTTCAAAACGTTATGTTGGTCATATTTTTAATACCCGATATGCCGTACATAGGTTGTTGAGGCATGGAAAAGGTAGTGCGAACGTTTAGGCATGGGGGAAATAGTATAGCGCAAGAAATAAAGGGAACCACGGCCATAAGCAGTGGTTTTTTAATTGAAATAAGACGGTTTACCAGAAGATACAATCTTTCGGCTGCGGGGGAATTAAAGGAATGGTTTGATGAAGGTGTTGAGAGCGTCCTACCAAGATTGATTTCTCTTGTGTTCAAAAAATAATAGTTTTCTTTACCAATTACCAATTACCAATTACCAATTACCAATTACCAATCACCAATCACCAATCACCAATTACCACATTCCACATTCCACATTCCACGTTCCAAAAGCCAAAAGCCATAAGCCAAAAAAACGAGGAACAAAACAACGCAGTTAAGTATTCTGATTAAAAGCTTGGGCGTATCTTTGGCGTGCGAAAAAGCAACCGTATTCATTGTATAAATAATAGCAACAAACATATAAAATCAGCATAAAAGAACATGGATAATACGAAACAGAACACACATGAACTGGCATCGGAAAAATTAATCGGTTCCGTGGTATCGATTGGAAAGGATAGCGCAACAGTTAAACTGACCATCACCGAAGAAATGATCGTAGATACCTATCATCTTTCCCACGGTAGTTTTGTTTTCGGTTTGGCCGATTATGCCGCTATGCTGGCCGTAAACGAGCCGACCGTAGTTTTAGGAAAAGCCACTTCAAAGTTTTTGAAACCGGTTGTTCTACATGACGAGGTCACGGCTGTGGCCACAATCACCGATAATTCCAATGGAAAGAAAGTAACCGTTTCGGTAGTGGTCGAAAATCAAAAAAAAGAACAGGTCTTTGAAGGGGAATTCGTTTGCTTCGTTTTGGAAAAGCACATTCTGGATGACTAATTCCATTGGGTTATCCTTTCATCAAGGATAACCCAATGGTACAAGAACACCTGAGCCCAAATCGTAAGACCAGGTAGGATCCCTACCAAAAATTGTGTACGGGTTATGTGAAAAATACCCCCTATGGTTCATTAAAACCGGAATACGCGAATGGGCCCATGGCATTTGACTGATCAAAGTAGAAAAATGCCTCCTTCGTTATATCCCAAAGGTCATGATAATTACCAGAAGTAGTATGGCGCCTATAAATAAGGCACCAGTAATAAGTAACACTCTTCCATCTCGTTTTTTTCTGTGCATATTTAGAAATTGGCGAATGGGAAGTCAGTAAATAACCTGAATAGGAATACGTATAATACCATGGCGAACATGGCCATGGTGAACCAAGTAAAAGCCTTGAAATAATGTCGGACTACGTAATTTTTTATACTCCTGAATTGGTCTGAATAAATTTCTTTAAAAAGTAAAACTGTTTTCATATTATGTTTGTTTGTTATGGGGCAAAGATTGGGTGGTAATTGGGGTTTCTTAATAATTTTTCGGCAAAAGGGAGGAAATTAGCAGTAAACTGCACAATGATCATAAAATCTTGTGATTTACTAGGGTTTACCAAAAAAGGCGTACGGGTTTAAAAGTAAATTCTCGGGATGTTCAGCAACGACCTAGGTATGGGATTATGGATATGGGGTGCTAGTGACATCCCTATAACGTATGATATGGACTGTGGAAGTGACGGATTGTTACGCAACGTGATATATCGTGAAATTATCAATTCATAGGGTGTAAAATCCCCTTCTCATAAAGGGTGACCACTTTGATCCCCTATTTTATGCATATAAATTGGTAGTTCACAACATTTCTTTACCACACATTAATATTGAGTCTAGTTTTGTAGATGAATTTAAAATGGGCAATTATGTATGCAGAGATTTATTTAGTGGATGATATGGAAATGGTGAACTTGGTGCATCAAGTATTGATAAGAAGGCTCGGACTGGAAGACAGGACAAAGTCTTTTACCGATCCAGAGGAGGCTTTGGATGACTTGCGCTTCAATGGGAATAAAACGGAGCCGATACTGGTTTTGTTGGATATCTCTATGCCCGTGATGAGTGGATACGAATTTTTGGAATTCATGGTCCTTGAGGATTTCCCTACGAATATCGATGTGATGATAGTGACTTCTTCCAATTCTGAGGAAGATAGGACGTTGGCCGAACAATATCCCCAATACGTATTGGATTATGTTGCCAAACCTTTGCAGATTGAAAAACTAAAGCAATTTACGTCAAAAACCCGTAGTGCTTAATACAAATATGATTCCGAAGGTTCCGATGCCTTAGGTCACTCATTTGTACACCTATGGTTCCATATAGGATATAGACCGCTTTAGATTCGGACAGAAGAACTTTTTGGTTAAAAAGAAAAACGTACCCAGCTCCCGCTAGTTTGCAACTAGTGGCCAGCATGGGTAAGAATAATAATGGAATAGTATTGTGTAGGAAAGAAACAGAAACCACGGCCAAAAGCTGTGGTTTTTTAATTGGAATAAGACGGTTATACTACGGCAAGATACCATCTTGCGGTAGCGAGGGTATTACGGAAATTACACTAATGCGTAACATCGGTAAAATCTATTTCAGGAATCTCAATAATCACCATGGTACCTAAGGAATCACCGGATTTCTTATCTTCAAGATCTTCGATTAGGTACCCATAGTGATTCCCGGATTTTTTAGAAAAAAGATCCAGTATGTCCCTCGTTAGCGTAAGGCCTAATGATTCTTTCTTGAAAGGGTTCACTGCATTTTTTTCATAGGCGGCTCTTCTTCCCACACCATTATCGATAATGCGAATCTCCAAAGTATTTGGTTTTTCTGAACTGCTTATGGTTATTTTCAACAACTTGCGGCCACTTTTGGTTGAAAGGCCATGCCAAATTGCATTTTCAACAAAAGGCTGTAAAAAAAGAGCGGGTACCTTTATTATATCGGAATCAATATTTTCATCGATCTCCATCGCAAAATCAATATCATTCTTAAAACGATCATTCTCTATTTCCACATACATTTTCAAGGTGATCAATTCCTCTGTCAAGGTAATTTCCTCTTCCCTTGAACTCTCTAGTATATTGCGGATCAACTTTGAGAATTTGGATAGATAAAAGATGGCTTTTTCCTGGTTGTTCTCAATAAAATAGGATTTGATGGAATTTAGGGCATTAAAGATGAAATGGGGGTTCATCTGACTGCGGAGGGCATTAAGCCGTAATTGGGCGAACCTATTTTCGAAC
This sequence comes from Maribacter aquimaris, assembly GCF_014596745.1. Taxonomy (GTDB): domain Bacteria; phylum Bacteroidota; class Bacteroidia; order Flavobacteriales; family Flavobacteriaceae; genus Maribacter_A; species Maribacter_A aquimaris. Next base: position 325,992 of record NZ_JABTCF010000003.1, on the reverse strand, counting down.
TTAACGGTAAGCTTCTCGGTTCGCTCCCTTTGGGCCTCGGCGGAAAGGTCTTCGATTTCGGTCTTGGTTTGAAGGAGTTCTTCCGATAGGGTCCTATTGATACTCTCCTTGATCGATTGATTCTCCTCTAACTGTTGGATATATTTTTTCTGAACGGAAGCCTTTTCAATATATACCATTTTCTGTTTCAAACCAATGGCAAGGGCAAAAAGTAAACTCTCTATCAAAATACCCACATAGTAGACATAGAGGGTATGTACATTTGCGTTCATGGTTCGCATGGAAATTATCGAAATGGTAAAATAGGACAGTACCAAAATGGTCATTCCAGAAAGAATATACCATTTAATGACCATTGGTTGTTTAATGACCATAATGAAGACCCAAAAGAAGATGATGTACCCTAAAACCAAGAACACATAGGCATGGAAATAATCAATCCAATATAAAGAGGGGTATATTACATTTATGCCCCAAAGTACCAGAAACACAAGGGATACAATGGCATATATAATATCCATTGTTCTAATGGATTTCGGGAATTTTTTCCGCAACTGCATGATTTCTATAATGAAATAGCTAAAAAAAAGGGAGCCGAACAACTGAGCCGGATAGTGCGTGATTCTTCTAAAAACCAGACCTGCATGAGTTTCGAAAAAGTCTGAGAAAAATACCCCATCGATATATTTCATCAGGCTTATGCCATTAACAAATGCATACAGGCTGTACAGTAAATAATACAGTTTTCTATGTTGAAAGAATTGAATGAAAAAAAAAAGAAAGAGATAGAACAGTACAACTACAGTTAGAAAACCAAACCCGTTCTGGTTGCTACCCTCAAAAAACGATTTAATGGCTTCACCGTTCATCTTTTTAATACGACATTTTATTCAAGAATTCCACTTTTTTATTGCGCGATACGGGGATCTTCTTATTGTTGGTAAGTACGACATAACCCTCTGCCCGTAGAAATTCGGTCACTTTTAGGGTATGGACAATATAGGAATTATGGATACGAAAAAAATGCGCTACGGGTAACAGCTGTTCCAATTCCTTTAACTTTTTGGCGGCATAAAGTTCTTTGGAGGATTCCAGAAAGATCTTGGAATAGTTTCCGTCAGATTCACAATATAGGATATCATCGATCCTAGCGAAGAGTATCTTGCCGTTTACAGGGATCTGTATCATTTTAGGGGTACTGGCTTTAGAGAGTGCCCCCAGTGTTTCCACAAATTGGTTTTGAAAATTTTCAGAACTATGATACTTTTCCAACTTCTCTACCACCTTCTTGATTTCATCGGAATCTATGGGCTTCAAAAGATAATCCAAGGCACTTTCCTTGATGGCCCGAAGCGCGTATTGACTATAGGCTGTCGTAATGATCACGGCAAAGTTGCGGAATTGCAGTCGCTGTAGAAGGGAGAATCCGTTCATCTCAGGCATCTCTATATCTAAAAAAACACAGTCAGGCTTTAAATAATTGATACCTGAAAGTGCCTCATTTGCCGAAGTGAAGGTATCCACAATCTTAATGTAATCAGAAAATTTATCAAGTTCCCAAATCAGACTTTTTATGGCAGCAGGCTCATCGTCCACTATAATAGCTCTCATCATAATTGTCCCGTTTAAAGATTACAAGTTATTCCCTTCTTCAAGATTATAGCCATAAACTATGATAAGTTACCGGTTATATTGTACGGATGGTGCTATAGATGTATAAAATGCAATTTGATACTACTTTGTGATAGTTGCCGCTTTATACAATAAATCCTGCAATTGATATAACGCTATGGACACGCTATCACAAGATGGGAGTGCAGAAATAAATCACACTTATAAATTTGGGTATCAATTCACAAAAAAGCAAACATCATGACAACATCGACGAAAATTTCAAGATCATTTTTTAGCTTCCTATTTATCGTTTCGTTACTTATCCGCTGATAAAGTTTGTCTCATCCAATTTCAGGGGGGCATATAACTGGTGCCAGAATGTACGACCAATTAGAATGGGGACACCTGCTTATGTGATTGATAAAGGAAAAACCAGGTTGGTCGATTTGAATACCCCTACAGGTAATATCGACATTAAAAACGGTACCTATCCCATTCCCAAGTTCGATCAATTACCACTTCACCCAACAACCTTAATTATAAACAATTTGGTTATGCAAGATTACAATACCTTGAGTACCCTAGAGGAAATTAGGGCCATTAGTTTTTTTTCAACCTCATTAAGCACCAAGGAATCGATTGACGAGATTCTTTGGGGCATTACCAAGAATGTGATACACCGTTTAGGGTTTGTCGACTGTGTTATATATACCTATGACCATAGCACATATGAATTGACGCAACATGCCGCTTATGGCACTAAAAATCCATCCGATGAGTGTATTTATAACCAAATTCGGCTTGATCTGGGCGAAGGGATCGTAGGTAGTGTCGCCATGTCAAAATCGGCGGAAATCATCAATGACACTTCCAAAGACCCTAGATACATCGTTGATGATGCATCGCGACTATCGGAAATATGTGTCCCCATTCTAATCAATGGTAATCTTTTCGGGGTTATCGACTCCGAACATCCCGAGGCAGGCTTTTTTACGGAGAAACACTTGTGTTTATTGAATATTATAGCGGCCCTATGCGCGCAACGTATCAAAGAACTTCATACGAAGTCCAAAATACAGTTCAGCACGGCCCATAAGTACTTTAAGAAATTGGAGGAGCTTATGCGCTTTAAAAAACTATATCGAAACCCATGCCTCAGCCTTTCCTCGGTCGCAGAAGTTTTGGGCATTTCGGCCTGTTATCTTTCAAGTATGATCAACAGCCTTTTAAACAAGAGCTTTATCGATTTTATCAATGAATACAGAATCGCCGATGTAAAGCGAAACTTAAGTTCCAATGCATTTGACCACTACACCGTTGTTTCCGTAGGGCTCGAAGCAGGATTTAATTCCAAATCCGCTTTTTATTCCGCCTTTAAAAAACATACGGGTTTGACCCCTTTACAGTTTAAGAACAATTTGTATGCTATGTCCTAATTTTTGAGGAGAAGCCATACCAAACCCCATGGTGTGGGTTTTGTTTACGATAATCTTTAATACCCCCTTGGGCCTTACCTATTAAAAATACAAAATCAAATGCACAAGATCGTTTATTACATAGCAAGTTCACTTGATGGTTTTATAGCAGGAAAGAATGATGATATAAGCCGGTTTATACTTCAAGGAAAAGGAGTTGAAAAATATCAGGCGGATCTATCAAATTTCAAAACCGTAATAATGGGAAGAAGAACGTATGAATTTGGTTTTCAATATGGTCTTGTGCCAGGGCAACCTGCCTATATTAATATGGAGCATTATATTTTCTCCGATACATTGGAAATCGAAAATTTGGCGGATTCGGTGCATATAGAAAAGAAATCTATTGATCGGATCAAACGAATAAAGGCAAATGCCAAAACGGATATTTACCTGTGCGGTGGCGGTACATTTGCAGGTTGGCTACTTGACAATGACCTTATCGATCAGCTTAAGATCAAATTAAACCCCATAATCCTAGGAGAGGGTATCAAGCTTTTCGGCAACTCTAAGACGATAGCAGAATGGAATTTGACCAAAATCGAATCTTTTGATAAGGGACTCCAAATATTGACTTATGAAAGGTGAAAGCCCAGAATCTGCATAGAACTTCCCTAAAAAATCAGTCCCGTTCCATAAATCCAAAAACTGCTCTATTTACTTTTTCCTTAATAGAACTTGCTCATAGTAGGTTATACGATCTATATCGCCAGGACGCTTCTTTTCCATAATCCTTATCAAAGCGAATACTACGGGATTGAAATGGGATACTGGTTCTTCTCTTTGTCCTAATTCTTTAAAATCAAAATATATAGGACTTCCGAACTTGACATAGCAATTAAGTTTGCTCCAATAATATTTACAAAAAAACAATTATGAAAACTTTTAAATTCACAAAACGATTACTTAGCCTATTATTAGTATCAAGTCTTTTTGTAGCCTGTTCCAAGGATGATGGTGAAGATGGGGCCATTGGACCCCAGGGGCCACAAGGTGAACAAGGTATTCCAGGGGAAGATGGTGCCGATGGTGCCGATGGTGCGCAAGGCGAACAGGGGGAACAAGGGGAAACAGGTACGGCAAATGTCATTTATTCCGATTGGATCGATTCTCCTGTAACTAGCAATAATATTGAATCGTCACAAGCAAATGGCGATATTGATGCAGCCGGTTTAAGCCAAGAAATAATAAACCAAGGGACTGTCCTGATTTACGCAAGGGTTCTTGGAAGTGTATATGCCTTGCCATATATCGGCATTCAAGGTGTTTCATACCACTACCGTTTAACCGTAGGGGCCGTTAATATAAGGTTAGCTACCATAGATGGATCTGATATCGGAGCACCTCTTTTTACACAATATCGTTATGTTTTGATTCCAGGTGGTGTTGAAGCTGGTAATGGGATTGGGGGAATCACTGGAAAATCCTCAACGGACTATTCAAAAATGAGCTACGATGAAGTAGTGGCCCAGTTTAATATTCCCGAATAGTTTTATTACATCTAAGAGGCTGTCTAGAAAGTTAAGACAAGTGGTCATTACGAACGAAGTGAAGTGATCCATTACGTGATGACCATCAACTTGGAGATTGCTTCCTGCCCAGCAAAGATGGCCATTAAGGACTTTTTAGACAGCCTCTTTTGATTTGCCTACTTCCATTGAATAGTAACAATCCTAATATTAAGTATGAAAACAATAAAATACATCATTGGTCTGACTTTATGTGGCTTACTAATATTGGCATGCTCCAAAGACGGGGAAATGGGAATGCCTGGTGAAGACGGGGTAGACGGCCAAAATGGAGAACAGGGGCCCCAAGGTGAACAAGGGGAAACCGGTACCGCCAATGTGATTTATTCTGATTGGTTTTCTTCTCTATTTCCTGATGATATCACATCTACGAATTATACTTTTAGTGTAATTGCTCCTGATCTAACTGATGAAATTGTTGAAAATGGTTTGGTCATCGGGTATGGTCGTTACACCTCACCCACGTCAGCTGATATTCGTGTAGTTGAACAATTACCCTTTAGTTTGTTTGAAAGAAATCAATTTTACAGTCTCAGCTTTTCAACTCCTCCGGCGTCAAATTCTGAAAGGGCTTTTATTAGTCTACGGTCTATGGACGGCAGCCCTATTGGAGAACCTTTTTTTGAAGAGTATAGATATGTCATTATCCCAGGTGGTATTCCAGCCAGTGGAAAATCCTCTATTGATTATAACACAATGGGTTATAAAGAAATCTGTACCCATTTTGATATACCACAATAACACGATCAATGTTTCCTAATTGTCATTAATAAATCAAAATACCGCTATGAAGACACCAACTATCACAGTACTCCTATTATGTACCTGTTTATTGGTTTGCTGTCCATCAATTGCACAGCAATTACCCAATACGATCAAGGTAACCTCAAGGGTTATTTATATTGACCCCGACCCTACATACAAAGCAGTCATTTCTTTAAGCAATACCTCAAATTATGAATATGATTCCATGAGTGTTGCCGAATTAAAGGAGCGTTTTAAAAAAAGAGTGGAGGAAAGCGGTCTTTCATGGGACAGTATAAAGGAACATCCCGGCACTTTTGGCTATGAGACCATGAGGTATAACAAAGAAGGCGCCCTGTATCTATACGAAACAAAATCAGCGGAAGGGATGAAACAGTTTCTTAACATTAAACTGCCCATTCTGCAAATTTTAGACATGAGCTCTTCTATAGAAATTGATAGTGGGGAAGCGGAAAAAATTACCCAAATGGCAATGGACACATCCTTTAAACAAGCTACGCTACTTGCCAATAAAGCAAAAAAGAAATTGGGCGGTATTGTGGCACTAAAAGAGAATGGAGGACTTTTTAACAAGCCTTATAGGGTGAATCTATATTACGACAGACCACCGGGCGAATTTTACTATGACATTGAGGTGACCTATGAAATCCAATAAAGGGAAATCATATGAAAAAGAAAGCAAAGCATATCCTAATAACGGTACTGGCCGCCATATTCCTCGTCGCATGTTCCAAGGATGAAGATAGTCCGGCCCCTGAGGTGGCGGTCAAAACCCTTACACCCATGCCCACTATTGTTTCTTTGGTTTACAGTACGGGACGTACCATTAGATACACCATGGATTATAATGATTCCCTTCAATTAACAACAATCGATATGTCATATAAGACGGACGATGGGGAAAATACATTGGAAACGGAAATACGCTATAATGAAACAGGCTCAATCACAACAATAAATGTGGTGGATGTAAAAAACAGTTTAAACTATGTTACCACTTTTGACTACGATCCAAATAATGATATTTCCGATATAGCATTCATGATAAATGGAGATGTACAACCTACCATGTACGAATTTGACCCCGACAACCATATTTATAAGCTTGATGGGGATTTAGGAAACTTTCCAATGGGTTGGGGGTTTGACCAAGACAACCAACTAACGGAAATGGTTATCAATGACAATTATTTTAAGTTGACCGCTTCAGGAAACGAAAAAGGCGTTTTCCATAATCTAGACCCACAACCGGCATTGACGATATGGTACGGATTGCTTTTCTATCTGTCCCACTATGAGCTTTATTTTTTCCATCAAAAGGACCTTGTTCGTTTTGAGTCGGTCACGTTCTTTTACGATTATAAAGAAAAGGTACGGGATGGGGACGGAAACCTAATCGCATTCAAAATGGTTCCAAACGACCCTCTGGCCGGCACCATTAGCTATACCGTTAGTTACAAGGGATATTAAGGAAGCACCCCTTTATGGAGGATGAATGGCAAAGCACAAAACTTAATACATGATTCCAATGAAAACGATAGAAAACCACCACATATTAAAAACTTGTTTTATTTTTTTCACCCTTACAGTTCTTCTACAATCTTGTAATAACGATGATAGCCCTACACAAAAAGGCACCGACAAAGAAATGGGCATATTGCTTAGGTATCCCGATTCTTTGGTGGAAACTATTTTTAGAAAACAGGGTAGTTTGGCACCTATTGAAATTGACTGGAATGGCGAAAAGGGAACACTTTCAATTTCTTCCACTACCACTATTCTTGAAAGCAACAATATTCAATTTGAAGAAGATACGGGTATCATTTTCTGGAGTCGTCTTTTGCCTTTAGGGGAATTTGACCTTACCATAACAGCCAAGAACAGTAAAGATGCCGTAGACACCAATATACTCTTCAGCAATCGATTTGACCGAGGGTATTTTAGTGGTGGATTCGAAGCTGGTAACCCTACGGAAATAGACCCAACCACTATTCCCGTTGAGTATGGGCTCACGCTTCATGAAGATCATACTGTTAGCATGATCAACTATACCGATCCCGCGTTTATCGCTTCGGGAATCTGGGAAACCTTGGAAGGTCCGAATATAGCTATCGAATACACTTCAAACGGTGAAACCACCTATATGAAAGGACAATTATACCATAATGGCGAACTACCAAATCTACCGGTATTAGAGGGTGTTTACGGTGCAGGGAAAGATGCCTCCGGAGAAATTATAGCTCCTGAAGGAAGATTTTTATTTAAATGGGATTAAGAATCCTATAGTAGGGTCAAAAAAACGAACTCTTATGCAAAAACTATATTTTATTCTCGTAATCGTGCTGGTCATAACGGCCTGTTCTAAAAATGATGATGACGCCGTTGTTGAAGCGCCCGTACTTAGTATCACACCAAATCTCACTGCCAGTTATTTCCAACAAGGTGAAAGCCCTTTACCGGAAGTACAATGGAACGGTGATCAGGGCAAGTTTGGATTGGAGAATACAACCCAAGGACTTTCAATCGATACAGAAACCGGACAATTATCGTGGGACCCTTCATTGCCCATTGGCGTACATACCGTTATACTATTTGCATATAACGAGGCTGGTAAAGATTTGGCCTCGCTGACCATCAGCAACCCATTTCAAGGAATTTTTAAGGGGACTTATACAACTAACATTAGTTTCAGCAATACCTTATTCCAAATCATGGAAATGGTTTTTAACACGGATGGTACTTTCAGCGGCTATTCACAAATAGAATTGGACGATGGTACCCTATTGGGACCTAATTATTTTAGTGGTAATTATATGCTTTTGGATACTAAAATGGAGGGCACGTTTGAATACGAGGATAGTGAATCTACCAACCCCTTTGCCGCGGACCTAGACCAACAAGGAAAACTCACAGGACAATATTCTGCCGAATTCCTAAATGCTACATTTGAACTTAATGTACTCATACAACAATAACAACAATGCCGTATTGTACCGCATCGACCATTTTTCACTATGACAAGTTTTTGACCCCTTCCATATCGGAAATCAAGCTTAAAAGAAAACCGCCCAAGCAAGTCCAGATTCTTTGAAACCCAAACTTTCGGGACACCAAAACGATTTCCCATTTCTATTTTTATAACACCCCGAACAAATACCTGCGGGTGAAAAATATCGACTATGAAAAAGACACTTTTCTTATCCGCTTTAACCCTTATTGGCTTCCTCTTTATAGGATGTAACAATGATGACGACAATCGAACTACAGAACCCAAAAATGAAAAGCCCGGGAACTTCACGGTGCAAGTCACTCAAATTACGGCTAATAGCGCTTTATTGACGTGGAATGCCGCCGTAGACCCAGACAAGGTCCAAGTTACCTATACTGTATTTCTAGGAGGCAACGAAGTGCAGGCAAATCTAGGGACGACCGAATTTCTTTTGGAAAACCTTACCGGCCAAACCGATTACAACGGTACGGTAACAGCTTCGGACGGTAATGGGAATACCACTGAGAATACATTTGATTTTACCACGGAAGAGGATGAGGAAGAGCCTATCGATGGCGTCTCCATAGCCTGGGAAAAATCCTTCGGGGGTTCTAAAATTGACATGGCCAATTCCTTGCAATTAACGGTCGATGGCGGGTATATCATAGCGGGCACTTCCGATTCCGATGATGGGGACGTAGGAGGCAACAATGATGCGGAAGGTTATCTGGGAGGTGATTTTTGGATCATCAAACTAAGTAATTCAGGGGATTTGGTATGGGAAACCAATCTTGGGGGAAATAGTGATGAAGCAGGAAATAGCATACAACAAACAACAGATGGGGGGTATATCGTAGTAGGAATGACCGATTCCAATGATCAAGACATTAACGGGGACACCTCCGCTGCCGATGTATGGGTCATTAAACTGGATGGGGCTGGAAATTTGGTTTGGGAAAACAATTACGGGGGCGAATCTGGGGATGAAGCCAATGCTGTTAAGCAAACTGTAGATGGCGGATATATCGTTGCAGGTTTTACAGGATCTTCAGATGGTGATGTAGAAGACAATAATGGAGGGCTGGATTATTGGATACTCAAACTGGACAGTAACGGAGTTTTGGTGTGGGAAACAACCCTTGGAGGCAGCGAGTTCGATATTGCAAAATCGATAGCGCAAACATCGGACGGAGGATATATTGTTGCGGGATATTCAGAATCTCCTGATGGTGATGTGGGAGGTAATTATGGCGAAAGGGACTATTGGGTCGTAAAGCTGGATGCCACAGGAAATTTGGCATGGGAAACGAATCTTGGCGGCTCATTGGATGACTACGCCTATGACATTCACCAAACCTCGGACCAAGGGTATATAGTGGCCGGATATTCAGAATCCTCGGATTTTGATGTAAGCAACAATTACGGAAATAGGGATTATTGGATCGTGAAATTAAATACTACCGGAGGGATTACTTGGGAAGTCAACCTTGGGAGTTCATCTGTAGACGGTGCGCGTTCTATTCAACAAACAACAGACGGAGGGTATATTGTTGCTGGAAGTGCGGGAGAAACCGATTTTGATGTAAGCGGTTCCGTTAATGGCGGATTTCTCGATTATTGGGTCGTTAAATTGACTCCAGAGGGAGAACTGTCTTGGGAAATAAGCATGGGAGGTCCGGAAAACGATTATGCGACCGCTATTCAACAAACGAATGACGGATACATAGTATCGGGTTATGTTTCGGGTCCTGGTGGGGATATCAGTGGGTCGGGCAAAGGCCTGTGGGATTACTGGGTCGTAAAATTAGAGTGATATAGTAGCCCATAAGGATTGACTACCCTAATTAAGAGCAGGCACCAATAAACCAAACGCTTAAGAAAGAACGATCTAAACACTATGGTTCACATATGTAGTGGAGGTATTATTTTAATTTAATTTCCTCAACGTTGAAGTTATGATCTTTTCCCATTAATGTTTCGAATTCATGGATCATTTCAGCAAGTTTCTTTGGATTCGTAGTGGCTAAATTATTTTGTTGCGCCACATCATCTTTTAAATTATACAAATGGAACTCAGGAAAGCTCCCTACTTCAATATCTACTTCCTCCTGATAATTAACGCCTTTATAAGGGGGGATCATTAACCAATCCCCACTTCGCAATGCCGTTCTTGATGTCGCTTCAATGATAAGGTTGTCCCTTCCTGTTTTACTTTTTCCTAAAAATACATCCATTAAATCTTGACTGTCAGTGGTGTTATCCTTAGTGCCGACTAAGTCGGCCAAAGAGGCCAACAAATCCATTTGACATACGATCGCATTGGATTCTGCCGGTTGTATCTTACCTTTCCAATACGTTATGAGGGGTATTCTTGTGCCAGCCTCGAACAGACTATATTTTCCTCCCCTTAGGCCTCCACTGGGATCATGGTCACCTAGTTTCGCTACGGCATCATCATAATATCCATCATTGAGTACCGGTCCATTATCACTAGAGAAGATTACCAGAGTATTATCCAAGATTCCTTCTTCCTCTAGTGTTTTCATGAATTCACCAATACACCAATCCGCTTCCAAAATAACATCCCCTCTAGGGCCCATTCCCGATTTTCCCACAAATCTTGGATTTGGGGTTCGAGGTACATGTGGCTGATTCATGGCGTAGTACAGAAAGAAAGGCTTGTCTTTATGCTCTTTGACATAGGTTTGGGCTTTTTCCAGAAAGGTATCGGCAATATCAATATCACTCCATTTGGCTGAATCACCACCTTTCATAAAACCAATTCGTGGAATTCCGTTGACAATACTGTTGTTATGTCCATGATGCCATTTCATTTTTACCATTTCGGGATTTGTAATTGCCGTGGGTTCACCTTTAAAATTATGCTTATAATCAACCGAAATGGGATCTTTGGGGTCTAAACCAACAACATTCCCATTTTCAATATAGACGGTAGGGACCCTATCCTGGGTAGCCGCCAAAATATAGGATTCTTCAAATCCAACCTCATTGGGCCCAGGAGAGACCCTTTCGTTCCAATTTATAATTCCTGAACCTAGGCCAAGATGCCATTTTCCGACAATGGCGGTTTGATAGCCTTGTTTTTTTAGCATTTTTGGCAAGGTTTGTTGTTCTGTGCTTATTAATAAGGGTGCCGTACCAGGTAATATCTTGGCATCCTTATTTCGCCACGGATACATCCCCGTAAGTAAGGCATATCTACTAGGGGTACATGTTGCTGAGGAGGCATAACCATTAGTGAATTTAATACCTTCCGTAGCCAAGGCATCAATATTTGGTGTTTGTAACCCAGTTCCTCCATAGGAACTGATATCCCCATAGCCCAAATCATCCAAATAAATGACGACAATGTTTGGGTTTTTTGAAGGGGGATCAACGTCATTTGCTTTTTCTATCGGTTTATCCTTGCAACTTAAGCCAAGAAGTAAAATGGATGCTAGTAATAATAGGGAATGTTTTGAATTTTTCATATGTTGGATTTGATATGATAAATTAAAATGTATAATACAATTTAGAACTTCTGGTTTAACGCTAATCGGATGAATATTTTCCCATCTCAAGAAAGAATGGGGATATATTATTTTAGAAGAAAACGCTCGTTTGATTACGAATACTATCTACGATCCAGAATGCTTTATTGTTTTTAAAGCAACAAATGTATTTAAAGTTAAAGATCTATTCACTTATATTTCACAAAATTCCAACTGTTTTGTTTGATTCTGGGAGGTCATCAAAAAGGGTGTTCTTATTGGAGTGAAAATCAAATAAATAATAACTAAAGCTAATGCAGCAATAGAAATAAAAGTAGACTATCGTCTTTAAAGGCTTCCCGGATTTTGCTAAATGCAATCCTCATCTGGGATTCAACGGTTTTAATCGAGATTTTCAATTCCAGAGCAATCTCTTTGTACTTTATGCCCTGAAGCTTATTCATGCGAATGATTTTTCTGCATTCGGGGGGTAGAGTTTCAATTACATACTTTATTTTCTGAATGCGTTTCTCTTGGGCATCCGAATCTTCCTCAATTCTATCCCGTAAAGCACGTTCCCAAATTTCAATCATTATTACATCCTTCTTTTTTGAAGCATTGATGGCGTCGATATATATATTGTGGGCTATGGCATAAAGGTATCCTTTGGGTGATTGTGTGTCATCCAGTTTTTCCCGATTGATCCAGAGATTTATAAAAGTTTGCTGAACGATATCCTCCGATTGGGTTCTATCATGGCTATATGTTGTTATATAAGCCACAAGGCGGTTGTAGTACGCATGGAAAAGATATTTATAGGCAAGTCTATCCCCTTTTTTCAAAGCCTTGACTGCATTTATTTCATCCATTTATTTGGCTTCGTTAATAGCGATTATAGTGTAATGATGTTAATAATAATAAAATATTTTAATTTTTTTTAAGGGTTTTTTAATATTTGTCAGTATAGCTTATGTATGTGTTGTATAGAGGTGTCTAAATTATAACATATATCGAAAAATTTAATCAAATTAATGAAAAAATATATAAGTAAGCTACTTATGGATACCATTTCCCAAGATGAGCTCGTCATCTTGAAAAAATGGTTGGAGAATCCCAAAAATCAATCGATTCTTGAGTCATACGTAAAGGATTATCACGATTTGAACATGGCGATGCTAAAGGACAATGTGGATGAAGCCTATGACAAGGTGATTGGACAAATTGAACAGAGGGAAAGGCCGGTGAAAAAAATGGTTCCTAATTGGGTCGGGTATGCAGCTGCAGTAGTTATTGGTATAGGACTTATGGTTCAATATTATTATTCTTCAGAAAAACCTGATACCGCATTAGTACCCAAAGAGGATGCTATTACATTGGAATTGGATAATGGAACGATACAGACAATACATACCGGACAGTCAAAAGTAGTCAAGAATGCGGAAGGGGATGTTGTAGGTAAACAAGAACAGGGTCAGATCGATTATTCCGAAGCGAATAATATCAAGGAATTGGTTTATAATACCTTGAGTTTGCCTAAAGGAAAAACGTTTCGGATAATGTTGTCAGATGGTACTGCAGTAAATATGAACGCGGGTAGCTCTTTGCGGTATCCCGTGAATTTCCGATCCAATGAATCGCGACGGGTTTTTCTTACCGGGGAGGCTTATTTTGATGTGGCCAAGGATAAAGAAAGACCTTTTATTGTGAGTTCAGGTAGTCTGGAAGTTGAGGTATTGGGTACTGAATTCAACGTTTCTTCCTATAGGGAGGATGCCAATATAGAGGTAGTACTTGTCGAGGGTACGGTAAACCTTAATACAAATGGGGAATTAGAGGAAAATCCCATTGAGCTTTCACCAGGGCAACGAGGTTCTTATTCCCGTAATTCCAAAAACATACATATAGATGTTGTAAATACAAATATGTATACTTCGTGGATGCAAGGTCATTTAGTGTTCCGTGAATTGACTTTTGATCAAATCCTGACAAAATTGGAGCGTCATTATAATATCGAAATTGTAAATACAAATACGGAATTGGGTAAAGTAGTGTTTAATGCAAGTTTTAATGATGTTAAGATTGATGAGGTGTTAAGCTTTTTCAATGATACCCATGAAATCGAATATGAAATAAAAAGTAATACAGTAATTATCAAATAAAAGGAAGTAGAACCCTAAAAACAGAAAATCAATATGAAGTAGTGAACTGAATACAACTGTCGATACTTTTTTTTAATAAAAAACCGGAAAATGTTCGAGCATTTCCCGGTCGTAAAAAGTGATCGCATTTTTTTTGCAAACCACAATAAAACAATCAAAAATATGAAAAAACCACAGAACCTATGGAGGTTGAATAAACCTTTGTTGAAATTTGACTTAAAAATGAAACTAACTACCTTGTTATTGTTAACGGCCTTGTTTGGGTTACATGCCAATAACGGTTATGCTCAAAAGACCAAGGTCACTTTGAGTGTTGAGAATTCGAGTGTTCGAAGTATTATTGATAATATTGAATCCACTACAGACTTTCGATTTATTTACAAAATCAAACAAGTTGATTTAAGTCGCAAGGTATCCTTGGATTTGCATGAGGTAAATATTGAGAAAGTACTCAAAAGTATGTTCAGCACTACGAACACCGTATATAAAATAAGAGGTACTCAAATCATATTAAAACAAGGGGTAAAGATATCGAAAAAAGAGACTGAAGAAGAAGGTCAGGTTCTTATCACACCGGAGCAAGAAAGTATTGTGACTGGTAATATTGTTGATGAGGAAGGCACTCCGTTACCAGGGGCAAGTATTTTGGAAAAAGGCACTACTAATGGTACACAGTCCGATTTTGATGGTAATTATTCAATTTCCCTAAGCAATCTGAATACAACATTAGTTGTTTCTTATATTGGTTTTGCAACCCAACAGGTAGCGATCAATGGTCGTACCATGATCAATATCAAAATGGAAGTGGATGCTGCCGGATTGGATGAAGTTGTCGTTGTAGGTTATGGTAGTGTGAAAAAGAGCGATTTGACAGGTTCTGTTTCTTCCGTTAATTCAGAGGATTTAGTTGCTTTCCCTGTTGTCGATGCCACCCAGGCCTTACAAGGTAGGGCAGCCGGGGTTACGGTGCAATCCACAAATGGTGCACCTGGATCGGAGTACAGTATCCAAATCCGTGGTAATACTTCCATTAATGCCGGAAATGATCCTTTAATTGTTGTTGATGGATTTATTGGTGGAACAATGCCTCCTTCTGAGGATATTAAGTCCATGGAAATTCTTAAGGATGCTTCGTCTACTGCAATTTATGGAGCTAGAGGGGCTAATGGGGTTGTACTTATAACTACAAAGAGGGGTACTGAAGGAAAACCACAATTTAGTTTTTCATCATCATATTCTTCCCAGAAAGAAATAAACACGCTTGACCTACTTGATGCGGATCAATTTACAGGTTATATTCAAGAGCTTTATCCTGATTTTGTTCCGGAATTGACGGGAAAAGGAACAGACTGGCAAGATAAAATATTTAGACCAGGTGGGATACAGAATTACCAGCTTTCAGTTGCTGGTGGAACAGATAAATTGAATTATTATCTGTCCGGGGCAATCTATGATCAGAAAGGTGTTATCAAGGATTCGGATTATAAAAGATATTCGCTTACTTCCAATTTGGATTTAAAAGTGTCAGAGTCTGTGAGTATTGGGACAAGTTTATTTGCACGTCGAACCAATCGCAATGGGGTAAGAACCCAAGAAGGTGGGGATGCTTCCCAAACTGGGGTTGTATCAGGGGCTTATAAATTTTCACCTACCCAAGGGGCTAAAGATGAAAATGGTGATAATTCACTAAGTGTTGTTGGTTATCCTATCGATAACCCTTATGCTATGGCAACCGAATACCAAAATGAAGTTGAGAAAGATTTATTTCAAGGTAATGTTTATGCGGAAATCGCTCTTGCCGAAGGTTTAAAGTTTAAGTCTACATTAGGTTTAAAGGTAAGTGGTTCCAGAACGGGTCAGTATTACCCAACTACCCTAGAACGTGGTAGTAGTACAGGGGGCGAGGCTACGCTTACCAATGTTAAGTACACGAGTTTGATCAATGAGAATTATTTGAATTATTCCAAAATATTTGGTGATATTCATGATGTATCATTGATGGCTGGTTATTCTTACCAAAAAGATAGACAGGAGCTTTCAACAACTATAGCTTCCGGTTTTATTTCCGATTCTTTTTCATATTGGAACTTAGGAGCGGGTACAAACACACCTGCTGTTGATTCCGAATTGACAAAATCAACATTTGAAGCGTTCTTCGGAAGATTGAATTACACCTTGAACGACAAGTATTTATTTACGTTTACAGGTCGTTATGAAGGTGCTTCGGTATTTGCAGCAAATAACAAGTACGGATTTTTCCCTTCTGCCGCTTTTGGTTGGAAAATTTCTGATGAGGAGTTTCTTACCGATTCTAGTACCATCAGTTTACTTAAACTACGTACTAGTTATGGTGAGGTAGGTAATCAGGCGATAAGCCCTTATCAATCATTGGCCTCGTTTACTGATGTTTTTACGACAGTTCAAGGTAGTACGGTTACCGCTTTAAGGCCTTCAACCATTTCCAATAACGATTTATCATGGGAAACGACTACACAGACAAATATTGGTGTGGATTTTGGAATCCTGGGGAATAGATTTGGATTTACAGCTGATTACTATATCATGAGAACTGAGGATCTTTTATTCGATGTTCCTACCCCTACATTTACAGGGTTTGAGTCTCAGTTGCAAAATATCGGAACTGTAGAAAACAAAGGATTTGAATTGGCACTGAACGCAACCATTATCCAGAATGATGATTTTAAATGGAAATCATTTGCAAATATTTCATTTAATAAGAATGAGATCATCAAACTTGTAGAGAACGATACCGAAGACAATGATATTTATTATTCTTCTGCACCTTTAGCTGGAGCTGGAAATACACAAATATTGAGAGAAGGCCTATCTGTAGGTCAGTTTTGGGGTTATGTTTATGACGGAGTTGTACAGACTGCCGATGATGTACTTGTAGGCGGTGAAGATGTTGGTGGTGAAAAATTCAAGGACCTGAATGGGGATGGTGAACTAACGGATGACGATCGTAGTGTTATTGGAAATCCACATCCTGATTTTACGTGGGGTTGGAATAATGATTTTAGCTATAAGAACATAAGTCTGAATATTTTCATTCAAGGATCACAAGGTGGTGAAATGCTAAATTACTCCCTTATGGAATTAGGAGCCTTAAACGGAAGAACCAACGTAACAACCGATGCGCTTGATCGATGGACGCCTACAAATACGGATACGGACATTCCCGAAGCAAGGATCAGTAGAAGTTTTGTAACCTCCGATCGTTGGGTAGATGATGCTAGCTATGTTAGGTTGAAGAATATTTCTTTGGGTTATAGCTTTCCTGAAACTTTATTGTCTAAAATCAACTTATCATCAGCCCGAATTTATATCAGTGGTCAAAACTTGTTGACATTGACGGATTATAAGGGTGTTGATCCTGAGGTAGCATATGGTAGTTCCAGTAGTAACCTTGGACTTGACTATGGTAGTTATCCAAATGTGAAATCTTATACTTTAGGACTTAACATCGGATTTTAATAACCAACAATAAATAAAAATATAATTATGAAGAATATAATAAAATTTTCTGCACTAGCTATTTTGACTATTGTTGTTGGCTGCGCAGACTTAGATGAAGAACCGGTAGGGACATTAAGTCCAGAAGGTTTCTTTAATACTATAGATGATGTAAACGCCATGACAGATGGGACATACGGTTTAATGGCATCGTCGAATTTTTACGGAAGTGGACTTACCACGCCATTGCTACTGTCAAGTGATATGGTTGATAATGGATTGGAATTCAGTGATTATACCGAGTTTAGTCCTTTCTTGGTTACCCCTACAAATTCTTTTGTAAGTGGTTTTTGGGCTACGGCATATCAAGCTATAGCTACCGCGAATACGGCTATCCAAGGTATAGGTCTTTTAGGTGATGATATTGATGAGGAAGATAAAAACATAGCAGAAGCTGAAGCAAGATTTGTTAGAGGTTTTTTGTATTACCATTTAATTAGACTGTATGGTAATATTCCTTATATCGATAGTCCTGATATTGTTGATGCCTTAAGTATTGAATTATCATCAACGGATGAAGTTTATGTGAAAATCATCGAAGATATGACATTCGCCTTTGAGAATCTAGAGATGGATTCACGTGGTAGTGTTAGATCTAGGCCATCAAAGGGAACAGCGGCTTCTTATTTAGCCTCTATTTATTTGACTAGGGAAGATTGGCAAAATTCCTATGATATGGCTAAATGGGTGATAGATCATTCAGGTGAATTAAACTACGCCTTGGTAGATGATTTTCAGGATGTGTTTAGGGAAAGTGAACAATGGTCTTCCCCTGAGTATATTTTTACAATTGATTTTACCGGTAATCAAACCGGGGAAAACCCAAATCCAGCCACTTATGAAAATGATAACAAGATTGGTCCGTTTACCGGTGTTGAAGGTGGAGTGAAACCAATCAGGGGTTGGAGTATGCTTGTTCCTTCAATTAACGTGTACAATAATTGGGATACCAATGATTATCGACTTAAGGTGAGTATGGCTGATTCGTTGATATTGAATGACGATACCGATATTGTCAGACCTTTTACTGACTTTGAGGTGGCCAGACCACATATTGCAAAACACAATAGATTCGTTGGTGAAGGAAGGACCACTGCAGGATGGAGATCTGATTTTGACCACGCTGCTTTTAGGTATGCCGAAGTATTGCTTATCGCCGCTGAGGCTGGCAATGAATTAGGGCTTACTTCAGAAGCTATCGATTATGTCGATCAAATTAGAGGTCGTGCGAGAAATGGGGGAACCATTGATTTTGAAGGAAGTGGTTATGGTAGCTATGCTCCCTCTGATTTTCCTGAGGATGTTGCGTCCGGAACCAGTAAAGATGATCTAAGAGACGTAATATTGGAAGAAAGACGTATAGAATTGGCATTTGAATTTAAAAGATGGTACGACATAGTCCGTAGGGATTTAGGAAATGAAGTATTTGGTCCCAGTGGATTGGAACCACAATCTAATTTCAGTGAGTTTAGATACTTGTGGCCATTACCACAAGGGGAAGTAGACAAGAATCAGAATTTTGTTCAGAATCCAGGATATTAAGAATTAGTTGTTTGAGTTAGTTGTTCAAAGGCATTCTTTTTCCTAAAAGGAATGCCTTTATTTTAACAAATCAAGAAGCACTTATACTTTTTGGTTTTGGGTTAAAAATGAACAAACATTTCTAACTGTTTTATTTGTGGGTTTCTCCCCGATAAGAATTTCATAACAACTGCATTCTAAACCATTAATTGAATTTTTACACTTACAGAAAAACAAAGAGGAGATTTCCAAGGGAACCAATATAGTTGTATTTCCTCAGGTATCACTTTTTGACAGATTAGAGGATTCTACGGTTCAGAATAATGTTATTATCTGTGAATGAACAATTTAAATGGTAGGGCAAAAAAGATTTCATCAACCGGAGTGTTGGCATATATCCGATTTCCCAGCTAGGGTTTGTTCCTAAGAAATATGGATTATGGGTCTTTTATGCGATGTCCATTATTTTTTTCAATTCATTATATCGAAAAATCAAGAATCACTTTTACCCTGTAAATAGGGGGTAACCGGTTTTTAATGAAATATAGGGTGCTTCTGGGTTTTCTTATAAATTAAATAAATGAATCTTAAAATAAAGAATTTCTTCAAGGCTTTAGGTCCTGGTTTTATTATAGCTGCAGTGGTTTTAGGACCTGGAAGCATTACAGTTTCCTCCAAGATAGGCGCGACACATGGTTATTCTTTGTTATGGGTAATACTTATAGGCGCTATCTCCATGAGTGTTTATACGACAATGAGTGTTCGTTATGGTGTTCTACACGAGAAATCATTATTAAAGATGATTTCCGAGAAATATGGTAAGTGGTTCTCCATTGCTATTGGTGTATGTTCATTTATGGCAGCCCTGAGTTTTCAATTTGGTAACAACCTTGGTGTCGGAATGGGCATGAAAACATTAACAGGGATTAACGAAACTATTTGGCCATTAATATTTACGCCCTTGGCGATTGTATTGGTTTTTTTTACAAAGAACCTGTACAAGGCCCTTGAACGTTTAATGATGATCATGGTCGTCGTTTTGATTCTTGCCTTTATCATAAACCTTGTTTTTATAAGGCCAGATTTGGAAGCTGCTGCGTTGGGTTTTATACCAAAGGCAGTTTCGGGTGAGGATTTTAATGAAATAGCGGCCCTAGTGGGTACTACCTTCGTATTACACAATGCATTTTTCCAATCCTACCTTGTACAGGGAAAAGGATGGAAGTTGAAAGATATGTCGAGAAGTATAAGGGATACCAAAATAGGGATATTCTTACTGGCCTTAATATCTACATTGGTTGTAATTACGGCTGCTGCGACTCTAAAACCAAAAGGGATATCGGTGAACTCCGCAGCTGATATGGCCATTCAATTGGAAAGGTTGCTGGGAAGTTTTGCCAAATACATCTTTGGGTTTGGGTTTATAGCTGCTGCATTTTCGTCCCTACTCGTCAATTCGGTTACTGGCGGTGGTTTATTGGCCGATAGTATGGGCATGGGCAGTTCAATGAACGAGAAAATGCCCAAGGTATTTACGGCTGTGATATTGCTCGCCGGAATGGTGATTGCCGTATTTTTCAGGGGCAATGTAATATACGCCTTGATAATGGCCCAGGCATCGTCGATCTTAGGTGTGCCACTTATTGCCATGGGTTTGTTCCTGGTGCTTAATAACAAGTCCATAATGGGCAAGTATAAGAATAGCATCCTACAGAATTTTATGGCCTTGGTCGGGTTTATACTCATAAGTGTCTTGGTCTATTTTATGTATGGAAAACTAATTGGGTATTTAACGGTTTAGATGGTATAGCAACGTAAGCGTATAATTAATAATAAAGAACAATGAAAAAGACATATCCTGAAATATTTAAAAATGAAGAGGAGCTGGAAGAGGCCATATCAAGACCAACTCCAGAAGTTGTGAAGTTGATGGAAGGACTCAAAGGAGATATTATCTTTTTAGGTGTTTCCGGGAAAATGGGTATTTCAATGGCCCATATGGCTAAAAGAGCCTGTGATTTGGCAGGGGTGAAGAAGCGGATAATCGGTGTTTCCAGATTTAGCCAAGCGACAAACAAGGACTATTTAGAATCACTGGGTATAGAAACGATAGCTGGTGATCTTGTCAATCAGGATTTTATTAAAAGCCTGCCAGACGTTGAAAATGTAATTTACTTAGCGGGTACAAAATTTGGTACGCAGGGTAATGAATCCTACACATGGGTTATGAATTCCTTTATTCCGGGTTTGGTTGTTGAGCAGTTTAAAAAATCACGTATCGTAGCCCTTTCCACAGGTTGTGTTTATCCGTTGGTTGATATTGATTCCGGAGGTTCTGTAGAATCAGACCCAGCACTTCCTGTTGGTGAATATGCCCAATCATGCTTGGGTAGAGAGCGCCTATTTCAATATGGAAGTTTAGAAAACAAAACACCAATTTCATTGATCCGACTTAATTATGCCGTTGAAATGCGGTATGGTGTTTTAGTGGATATAGCCCTAAAAGTCAAAAATAATGAGCCAGTTGATGTTACGATGGGTTATGCCAACGTCATTTGGCAAGGTGATGCCAATGCCTTCATATTACAATCACTATTGATGTGTGAAAGTCCGGCCAAAATATTGAATATTACCGGGTTGGAAACAATTTCGGTAAAAAATGTAGCTATCAAATTCGGAAAACTCATGGGTAAGGAAGTGGTGATAACAGGAAAAGAGGATAGAGAAGCCCTCCTTTCAAACGCCACGCAAATGGAGAAAGAAATGGGAGACCCAGAGGTTTCCGTTGATAGCATGATCAAGTGGATAGCGGATTGGGTGGATTCAGAACACCGGGTTCATGGGAAACCAACGCATTTTGAAGTAAAAGACGGGAAGTATTGATTCCATATAGATGGAGCTTCCCATAATAAAAAATAGTAAGGGTTACTTCGGGTAAGTCTGAAATAGAGGTAATTAAATAGAGCTAATACAAATGAATCATAATAAATTAACCACAAAAGAAAAGCAACTACTTCATGAGGGTACGGTAATTCCGGCGCATCCTTTGGCCTTAAATGAACACAGAAAGTTGGATGAGAAAAGGCAAAGGGCTTTATCAAGATATTATCTGGATGCTGGAGTGGGTGGTTTGGCGGTTGGGGTACACACAACCCAATTCGAGATTAGAAAACCCGATGTAAATCTATTTAAGCCAGTATTGGAGCTGGCGAAGGAGGAAATGGATTCTTATACTTCAAAATCGGATAGGACCATTCTTCGGATTGCTGGTGTCATCGGTAATACGAACCAAGCCCTAAAAGAAGCACAAATGGCGGCTGATCTAGGATATCAGGCTGTTTTACTAAGTCTGGCCGCGTTGCCGGAAGCTTCTAATAAAGAATTATTGGATCACTGTAGGGAGGTGTCCAAGGTAATGCCAATCATAGGCTTTTATATGCAGACCGCTGTAGGTGGTCGGTATTTGGATTTTGATTTTTGGTTGGAGTTTGCCCAGATCGAGAATGTGGTAGCCATAAAAATGGCGCCATTTAATAGATATCAAACCTTCGATGTGGTACGAGCCGTTGTTGAATCCGGACGTGCCGATCAAATAGCCCTTTATACGGGTAATGATGATAATATATTGGTTGATTTAATGACTGAATTTGAGATTCAGTCAAATGGCAAACTCATAAAAAAGAGAATCGTGGGAGGGTTATTGGGTCATTGGTCTGTATGGGCAAAGGCGGCAGTAACGCTCTTAGAGGATATTAAAAGTGGGACATATGCCAATGATTCGGGGAAACTTTTGACCATGGCGGCTAAGATTACCGATAGTAATGCAGCTTTCTTTGATGCCGCTAATAATTTTTCGGGATGTATCGTAGGTCTTCATGAAGTTTTAAGAAGACAAGGTCTTTTAGAGGGGACATGGACCTTGAATGAAAAGGATTGTTTGACCCCAGGACAAAAAGCAGAAATCGATAGGGTTTATAAAGCATATCCTGAATTGAATGATGATCTTTTTATAGCGAAAAATGTAGCGGGCTGGCTCAAATAGTGGTTGAATATGAATAGTAAGCTGAAAAATATTGTTTTCAGGCCGATGGTTGAGGCTGATATTTCCGGAGCAATGCAATTAGTGCTTGCGGAAAATTGGAATCAAACAAAGGAAGATTGGCAAATGCTTCTAGACCTTAATCCTGATTTATGTCTTGTGGCCACTTACAAAGACACTATTATAGGTACGGTAACCGCCATGAATTATAATGATCAAGTTGCTTGGATAGGAATGATGTTGGTATCTAAGAACTTTCGGGGTTTGGGGATCAGCAAGAATCTATTGCATACCATTATTGAAAAATTAGAAGGTTGTAAATCCATAAAATTGGATGCTACAGCAGCGGGAATTCCAGTCTATCGCAAATTGGGTTTCCTAGAGGAATTGGAAATCGATAGAATGGTACTCCCTACGTTCAATGGAAACGTGGGCAAAACAAACAAAGATGCTGTCAAGCCCTTATCGCTCGGGGATATGGAAGCGTTGTCAAGGCTTGACCTGGAGATTTTCGGATCCAATAGAATTGAATTGATCAATGCCCTTAAGAAAAGAAATAAGGCCTGGTGCATTGTAAGGGATGAGCGTATCGTAGGATATGTTCTTGGACGCCCAGGACTTAAATTTTTTCAGATAGGTCCGCTTATGGCGGAAACGACCGATGATGCCATAAACCTTATTGAAATTCTTCTTGAAGAACAGGTTGGTAAGTCCGTCGTGATCGATGTTCTTAACGATCAGATACCATTCAAACAGCGATTAACCGCTCTTGGTTTTACCTGTCAACGGTCATTTGTAAGGATGTATTTAAAAGATAATTCATTTGCGGGATTGGTAAGTAAGCAATTTTTAATTGCAGGTCCGGAATTGGGGTAGTTTGTTTAAAATGAGAAATAGGGTGAATTTAAACCATAATAAAATAAGGAGGTTTCCAAGAATGAAATTAAAGGCGGACAAACTATCTATGAAGTGTCAATAGATTTTTGTTTTGAGTAGATTATCAAGGGAAGTCCAAATATTAAGTATCATGATTGTTGATTAAAATGTTTATTTAAGAATCAGCAACGTATATGTGATTTGTCTAAATAATCTTCTGTCAGTTTGGGAATAAATTCGAATTATAATTAATTCTGTTCATTTAACATTATGAATAATTTAAAAAAAAGACTATCTAAACGTGTACCATTTCGTGTTTTTAGGTACTTACGTATAAGGGTTTTCCCCGGATGATGGTAGAAGTAGGTCATTTATGAAAGGAAGTATGAATTTAAAACATAATATAATTAAAGCAGGACTAGGTACGTATGTCTTATTCCTGATGTTATTGAATGTTTCTTGTTCGGAACGCATAAAAATAGTAGGGGAGAATACATCCTATCAGGAATTTTTATTCAAAAAAACGTTGGAAACTTCCCAATTGGCAGTTTCTGTTGTTGCTTCAAATCTGGATTATCCATGGGACCTTTGTTATGACAATTTTGAGGATAATATTTTGTGGTTTACCGAAATAAAAGGAACGGTCAATCAAATGAATACGGATACGATAAAAACAATTTCGGAGTGGACGAACGGGATCTTGGTAGGTTCAATAAAGGGAATAAGTCAAAGGGTTTTAAAACTTTCTGTTGACGGAACAAGTGTAGAAGGAGAGACTATTGCTTTTAACCGACAGTTTGGAAGGATAAAGGGTGTGATCTCAGCTCCTAATGGTGATATTTATCTGTGTACAAGTAATAAAGACTGGCCTCCACGTGCTAATCCAGGGTATTGTAGTGATACAAAATTACCAATGGGGAATGATGATAAGATTATTGGGATTCATCAGGCAGGGAAAGATTTGGGAAATAGGCTGGAAGGGATGAAGGAAAAGCATACACCTCGCGATAAGGATGCTATGGTCTTTAGGAATGGAACTATGCATTACGATGGAAGGTTCATTTATGAGAATTATTGCGCTTCCTGTCATAAGGCAGATGGCTCTGGTGCTGAAGGTTTTTTTCCACCATTAACCAAAACGGAAGGAGTTGCCGATAAGGATAGAATTATAAGATCGGTGATTAATGGAGTGTCGGGACCCATAGAGGTTAAGGGCATATCCTATAATATGGAAATGCCCAGCTTTAAATTCTTGACAGATAAAGAATTGGCCGATGTGCTTACCTATGTAAGGGCTTCTTTTGGAAATAATAGTTCCAGTGTTTCTGAAGAAGAGGTAGCTAAATATAAATCGATGCTTCAAGACTAATGATTGATTGGGGTATCGGGGAATAATAATATAAAAAAGGATTATGAAGTCGAATAGGAGAAATTTTATCAAAAAAACATCAATTGCAGGAATGGGATTGGCGATGGCACCTGTATGGTCAAATTCCATAACGGGAAAAAATCTAAATAATATTCCGGCACCTAAGCCCGGGGCTATTTACATGGGCGGTTTTTCCGCTCCGAAATTGGATACGGTGAAATGTGCGTTTATAGGGGTTGGTTCACGTGGTTCGGGACATGTCGAACAGATTTCTGCTATTGAAGGTACGGAAGTGGTGGCGATTAGTGACCTTTATGAAGACTTGGCCGAAAAATCCGGGAAAGTATGTAAAGAGAACGGAGGAGGGACACGGCATAAGGACATCACTTTATACACCAATGGGGAAAACGATTGGAAAAAAATGTTGAAAAAGGAGAAACCGGATGCGGTCTTCATTTGTACTCCTTGGGAATTACATGCACCCATGGCCATCGAAGCTATGAAAAGTGGGGCCCATGTTTTTGTGGAAGTACCTCTTGCCCTTACCCTTGAGGAAATGTGGGAGATAGTCGATACTTCTGAGAAGACCCAGAAGCATTGTATGATGATGGAAAACTGTAATTATAATAGGGAGGAACTACTCTATTTAAACATGTGTAGACAGGGTGTCATTGGGGAGTTGTTGCATGGCGAAGCAGCCTATATCCATGAATTAAGGGAGCAAATGAACGATATAGAACGTGGTACAGGCTCGTGGCGTACCTACCAATATGCCCAACGTGATGGTAATCTATATCCAACCCATGGTTTGGGCCCGGTCGCCCAATATATGAATTTGGCTAGGGGAGAGGATAACTTTAAATTTATAAACTCCTTTTCTTCCCCTGCAAAGGGCCGAAATCTATATGCCGCTAAAAATTTCCCACCTGATCATAAATGGAACAAGTTAGATTATAAGGGAGGCGATATAAATACCTCAATCGTTAAAACATATTTGGGTAGAACCATTATGGTGCAATGGGATGAAACTAGTCCTAGACCTTATACCAGACATAATCTAATTCAAGGAACAAAAGGAATCTTGGCGGGATTCCCAACCCGAATTGCCTTGGAAGGTGGTGTTGAAGGAGGGCCTGATAGCCATCATGAATATGCAGAAGGTGAACAACTACAAAGGATTTTTGAGAAATATGAGCATCCATTATACCTACGCTTAGGCGAATTGGCCAATAAAATGGGAGGTCATGGAGGAATGGACTTCATAATGAGATACCGGATTATTGAGTGTTTAAGAAAAGGGGAACCTTTAGATCAAAACGTATATGAAGGTTGCTATTGGAGTGCGGTAGGAGCCTTAAGCGAAGCTTCTGTTACCCAAAACGGTGCTCCCCAAGAGTTCCCTGATTTTACTAGAGGAAATTGGAAAACAACTAAGCCTTTGGCAATCATTAGCTAATACATTATTTACTCGGAATAAATATCTGCTGTTTGCCTTCTGAATGAACATTATGGGTCGTTGAATCAGAAGGCAATGATCTAAAAAAAACGTAATATAAAAGATTAAACGTATGAATAAGGGCAATAGAAAATTGGGTTTAAGTAAATTTTTAATGGCAACAACACGTAACAGCCTGTTTCTTGTGTTACTGTTTTGTTTTTCATTACAAGGGCAATCCTATAAAAAAACGAACAGGGTTAAATTTGATATCGTTATATATGGTGGAACTTCCGCAGGAGTCGTTGCTGCTCTGCAAAGT
Organism: Maribacter aquimaris; assembly: GCF_014596745.1. Taxonomy (GTDB): domain Bacteria; phylum Bacteroidota; class Bacteroidia; order Flavobacteriales; family Flavobacteriaceae; genus Maribacter_A; species Maribacter_A aquimaris. Next base: position 298,874 of record NZ_JABTCF010000003.1, on the reverse strand, counting down.
AGTAGATTGGGCAAGTCCGTTGTACTTATAGAGCCCACCAATAGAATTGGGGGACTGACCACTGGAGGTCTGGGCCAGACCGATATAGGGAATAAGCAGGCCATTGGTGGTATATCCAGGGAGTTCTATGAAAACATCAAAAAATATTATGATGACCCGAAGAATTGGAAATGGGAGAAAAGGTCAGATTATATGGATAGGGGACAAAACCGTACAAAAGAAGAGGAAGACTCTATGTGGACATTTGAGCCTTCCGCAGCCCTTTCGGTGTATAAGGCCTTGATGGATAACGAGAAGATTGAAATGGTCTATAACGAAAGATTGAACAGGGATTCTGGAGTTAAAAAGGTAAATGGCAGAATTGAGTCGATTACCATGGAAAGTGGTAAAACTTTTATAGGGAAGGTTTATCTGGACGCGACTTATGAGGGAGACCTAATGGCTTCAGCCGGAGTTTCATATGCCATTGGTCGTGAGGGTAACGACGAATATGGGGAAACCTTGAATGGGGTACAGGCAAATAGTATAAACAGGACTTTGACCGGAATGGTTTCCATAAATGCATATGGCCATAATCTTATTCCTGGGGTTGACCCCTACGTGGAAAAGGGAAATCCGACCAGTGGGCTTTTACCGAATGTAAATGGAAAACCGGGACTGGAAGGGGAAGGGGATAAAAAAATACAGGCCTATTGTTTTAGAATGTGCCTTACAGATCACCCAGAAAATCGTATTCCATTTAAGAAACCTGCTAATTATGATGAACTGGATTATGAACTTTTATTTAGAAATTATGAAGCTCGCAAAGGGTCGGTACATGACATGTATAATTATGGTGGTTATATACTACCAATAATAGATTCCAGGATGCCTAATCGCAAAACGGATTCAAATAATAAATATGGCTTTTCTACAGATTATATCGGCAAGAATTACGACTATCCTGAGGCTACATATGCCGAACGTGAAAAGATCATTGAGGACCACAGGAATTACCAAATGGGTTTGATGTGGACCCTAGCCAATCATCCAAGGGTACCTAAGGAGGTTCGCGAGGAAGCTTCAAAATTGGGAACTTCCAAAGATGAATTTGAAAGACAGGACGGTTGGCAGCAACAACTCTATATTCGGGAAGCCAGAAGAATGATCAGTACTTATGTAATGACCCAGAAAAATTGTGAGGCATTGGTAGTGGCCGAGGATCCTATTGGTTTGGCCGCTTTTGGTATGGATTCACATAATGTACAGCGTTATGTGGACGCCAATGGATATGTACAGAACGAGGGCAATGTGGAGGCCCATGGCTTTAAACCCTACCCTATAAGCTATAGGTCTTTGGTGCCTAAAAAAGAGGAATGTACCAATCTTATTGTCCCTGTCTGTGTCAGTGCCACGCACATTGCCTTTGGGTCTATACGCATGGAACCGGTATTTATGGTCTTAGGACAATCAGCTGCCACGGCAGCGGCGCTTGCCATAGATGCCAATACGGATGTTCAAGAAGTACCTTACCCTGAATTAAGGGAGGCATTACTAAAAGATGGTCAAAGGTTACATTAAATAAACATATTAACAATGACAATCACGAAATAAAGGGAAGCAAAAAAGAAACCATTGATTGAAACCCTTCCTGGTTCTGGCAGGATGGGTGAGTGTAACGGAACCTTCTGCAGTAGTCGATGGTTAGCGTTATTCTGAACAAGGAAGATGTAAAATGTTTGATTACGACCTATGTTGAATATTAATAAGTTAAAAGAAACCCATTTATGATTGACGTAATGAATCTTACAAAAAGACTTATTGCCATGGATACCATAAATCCTCCTGGGAACGAGTATGCTGCCGCCAAATTTATTGGAAATTTACTGGAGGAAAATGGGTTTGATGTTGAATATGTTCCCTTTGAAAGTAATCGGATTCATGTTATTGCGGGCAGAGGGTATTCAAAGAATATTCCGCCAATTGTTTTTACCGGTCATTTTGATACGGTTCCCCTAGGTGTGGGAGAATGGTCAGTTGATCCCTTCGGAGGGGAGGTAAAGAATGGAAAAATCTACGGTCGGGGGTCGAGTGATATGAAAGGGGGCGTTGCTGCTATGGTTATAGCGGCCATAAATGCTTTTTCCCTAGGTTCCATAGACGGAGGGGTGCGTTTGGTACTTACAGCAGGTGAGGAATTGGGATGCCAAGGGGCCAAGGATTTAATAAAAACGTATCCAGGACTGGGAGAAGCCTGTGGTATTGTGGTTGGTGAACCAACTGCCAATATTCCAGCAATTGGCCATAAAGGGGGACTCTATCTCAATCTGTCATTTTCAGGGGTCACCGCCCATTCCTCTATGCCCCATTTAGGGGATAATGCAATCTATAAAGCAGCCCGTGCTATTTCAAAGGTTGAAAAATTTGATTTTGGAGTTGAAGAGGATCCCCTGCTCGGTTTCCCTACGGTGAATGTGGGAAAGGTTTCGGGGGGACAAAACCTCAATTCGGTGCCCGATCATGCTGAATTTACCATTGACGCCCGCACAACAACGAAAGTAGACCACGATAAGTTATTGGCCAAACTTCAAAAGGAGTTGGGAGAGGAAGTGTCTATTGAAACCTTAACGGATCTGATTGCCGTTTCCACGGAAGAAAAAGACCCGTTTGTACAAAGGGTATATGACGCTTGTGGTATTCCAAAGAACGCACCCGATTATCCAAGGGCATTGCCCTATCTCACGGACGGATCTGTGCTGCAAGGCGCTTATGGGGGTATTCCAACGGTTATTTTGGGACCGGGACAACCAGAAATGGCACATCAAACGGATGAGTTTTGTTATGTGGACAAGCTGGAGAAGGCAGTAGAAATATACACCAATATTCTTTTAAAAAAGAAAGACTTTGTTCAATGAAAAACCTGATTGCTTTTTTCGGTTTATCATTTTTGAGGTATGTCCTATCAATACTAGGACAAGAGTTTACATGTAAAATAAGTAATAATTATTTAAATCAATTATCATTCTATCTATGAAGAAGCCATATGTTCTACTACTGTTTTTTTTACTTTTAAATAGCTTTCACATCTATGCACAGGTCATTTATGTCGATCAACAACTAAAGACTGATTGTACGGGTAATTATTCCATTTCGAACCGCGATTGCAATGGTCTTGATGGCGATGCCTATAAAACATTGGAATCGGCAGCAAAAGTTGCCACTGCAGGAACCCAGGTATTGATTAGGGGAGGTGTATTCAACAAACAGTTTAGTCCCCAAAACTCAGGCGAGGAAAACAAGTACATTACATTTGAAAACTTCGGTGACGAAGTGGTTCAATTTTCAGGGGATTCACTCGCCCCTGCCTTATGGATCGATCAGAAGGACTATATTGTTATAAAAGGGTTGAAATTCCTTGACTGCCCCCAATTCATGTCCATTAAATCCTCTTCACATATTACCGTTGAAAATTGTTATTTTGAAAATAGTACATTGTTTGAATCCTGTCAGTTGAAAACGATGGGGGACTATTTTGTTTTCAGGAATAATATAGTGAAAAACGGGACCGACCTTCTTTCTATTCAAGGAGGTAGCTTTCATTTGGTTGAAGGTAATACCTTTCATACGGCATCCCATACCTGTCTGGTTTTTATGGGGGTCCATAACTCGGCCATTCGAAACAACATATTGATCAATCCTATCCAAAAGCTGCTAGAGATATTCGCAACCCGTGATAGGGAATGGTCCGATCCCTACCGAAAGAGTGAACACATCCTTATTGAAAACAACTTATTTGGACCGAATTCTCAAAGGGATGGGCTTTATAAAGGTAAAACAGCCCCGGCAAGTTGGGGTACACAATTTGCGGGTGTAAAGTGTATTATGCGAAATAATATATTTGCCGGATGTGACGGGGGCATGGATTTTTGTGGATATGGCAGAGTTGGTGGTGATGGAGACTCTCCAGAGGCCGTATTCAATTATTCGAACCGAACGTATAATAACACGGTGTATTCCAACGGGGAAAGAGGCCGCTATGGTAGTGGTCCGGGAGTAGTAATGTCGCACAACCCCTATTCTGAGCAATATGACAATATCTTTATGAACAACATATTCTATGCCAACAGGATATTCAAGGATGCCCATACCCAAAGGGATGTACCAAGTGTTCAAATTGCTTACAGCTCATCTGCCAATCCTTCGGAAACCCGGTTCTACAACAATAATGTCACCCCACAGAGTGATAAGAATGAAGTTGTAGTTTGGATGAAGAAAAAAGACATGGGCTATACCCTGGATGCTTTTGAACAGGCTTATCCAGACTATAACCGGAACAATATTCAGGGAAACCCTCGGTTCAGCGCTAAGGAACCTAACGTAAAAAAACTTGAACGAAGTGAATATGAGTTAACAAAAGATAGTCCCTGTGTAGATGCGGGGGCATTTATGACATATGCCATTGGTGCAGATCAGAATAATGTTCTAAAAGTAGGGGATCCTTATTTCTTTTCGGATGGATTCACTATTGTTGAAGGGGATATGATTCGCGTCGGAGCCGAGGAAGCCCAAGTACTAAGTATTGATTACGATACCGGGTATTTGATTCTCAATAAAAAGATACAATGGAAAGATAAAGCACCCGTAAGTTTAATCTATAAAGGAAATGCACCGGATATAGGGGCAGTAGAAAGTTATTAACCCTCATGTTATTGGGTAAACGTGCTTTTCTAATTTAAACAACTTCTAAAATAAACAATATGGAACGACGTAATTTTATCAGGAACTCTACACTAGGTTTGGGGGCAGGGATTGCATTAACTCCTTCAACAGTATTTTCCGCCTCCAATGTGAGCGGGGAACCGTTGCCTTCAAAGTTACCAAGGGAAGTCTGGATCGCTACACTGACATTGACAAAGATTGACGCAGCCAATTACCAGGATATGGTTGACGAGGTCTTGGGTCATATGGCGGATATTGTAAATTATAAACCTGATGTAATTTGTCTTCCTGAAATTTTTCCATTTTTCCATATTTCGGAAAAGATATCCATAGCGGAAGTTGCAGAGCAACCCTTGGGAAAAATAACAAGTAGGTTTGCCGAGTTTGCCAGAAAGCATAAAACGTATATTATCTGTCCACTTTATACGGTTGAAAATGGCAAGTATTATAATGCAGCAGTGGTTATAGATAGGGAAGGGAAGGTATTGGGAGAATACCGAAAAACACATACCACCGAAGGAGAGATGGGCAAGGGGATTACCCCCGGTCCACTTGATCCCCCAGTATTTAAAACAGATTTCGGGATAATTGGAGTTCAAATATGTTTCGACCTTGAGTGGAATGATGGGTGGGAGAAATTGAAGGCAAAGGGTGCTGAGATTGTGTTTTTTCCTTCCGCATATTCCGGAGGAAAAGCGATAAATACCAGGGCCTGGCAGAACAAATATTGTGTGGTTTCAAGCACACTCAACGGTACGGCTAAAATATGTGATGTAACCGGGGATGAAATCGCAACAACCGGATTTTGGGACAAGTATTGGGCCATAGCCCCCTTGAATCTTGAGAAAGCGTTTCTGCATACTTGGCCCTATGTCAGGAAATTCAAGGACATTCATGCGAAATATGGAAGAAAGGTGAAAATTACCAACTTCAATGAAGAGGAGTGGTCGATTATCGAAAGCCTTTCTCCCGAAGTGAAAATCGCGGATATTCTGGAGGAGTTTGATCTTAAAACGCATATAGACCATATTAAGAGTGCTACTGATATGCAGAAAAAATTAAGAAAAGGGTAACCCCAAAATAGGGATTACCCGGAGTATTCAAAATAAAACAATACCTATTAAGATGATTAAAAATATTAGAAAGTTCAATCTATTCAGCCCAAAATCAAGAATCCTGTTTCTTATTCCAATCGTAATCGTGATTTTTGCCTTTTCTTCGAAATATGCTTTAAGCGGTAACGAAAAGGGAATACCGGAACAACAGGCAAAATCAGGGCTAACCTATATCAAAACCACGATCGAGAATGGGTCAAGCCTGAACTGGGAGTTGGCCAATGACAGTACCGTAAATATCTTTTTGAACTACGACTATGAGCGGAACTCCTTGAACCGGGCTTATGATCATTGGCATTTTTTGCTTGAAGCGAAAAAGGGAACCGATCTAACCTTGGTCTTTCATAATTTCAGTGAAATCTATAACGGAAAGAAAATACCTTTCAATACTTGGATCATGGATTGCATCACCTCTCCCGATGACAGGAAATGGGAACACGTCCCTGTGGAATGGATTGAGGGTGAGCGAATGAAAGTTAAAATACACATGGAATCCGATTCCCTTTATATCGCAAGGGTAGACCCTTATCGGGTGAGCGATCTTCAAAATCTGGTTTCGGACATTGAGGAAAATAAGTTGGTGAAAATCACCCCTATCGGCAATACTGTCGAAGGAAGAAAGCTTCAGATCATCCAAGTCGGAGGGGATAATGCACCACACCGGATTTTTATAAGGGCCAGGGTTCATGCCTGGGAACCAGGAGGCAACTGGGTCGTTGAAGGAATCATTAAGAAATTGCTTGACAATTCAAGGGAATCTAAAAAATATTTAGAAAATTATACGGTCTACATTTTACCTATGGCAAATATGGATGGTGTGGCCAGGGGGATTTCGCGGTTTAATCTGAATGGTATGGATCTCAACCGGAACCTGACAGCACCTGCCGATCCCATTTTGGCTCCCGAAAATGCCGCCATGGAAAAATGGTTGGAAGCTATGATAGCAAAAGGGATGAAACCGGATCTTGCCATCGATTTCCACAATGACTCCAACGGACCGCTGTTCTTTTCGACTGCGGGTAAAGAAAAGAAAGGGTATGTGGAAAACATGAAGGTTTTGGAAGGTTTACTTCGGGAGCATACGTGGTTCAGCGAAACTACTTCCTTTTTTGGGACAACATCATTTGAAGAAGGCTTAATGGCAAGGTATGATATAGATGCATTGATATATGAACTAAATGCCCATTGGATCAAAGGCTTGGATAAAAAACCTTTATCGGATGATTGGATACTCCTAGGTGATGAATTATGTAATGTCTTTGATATCTATTTTAAGGAAACAAAATGAGATTAGGCTTTAGTATTTAACAATAGTTGATATAGGGTAGCCTGGGGTAGCCGGACAATCTTGTCAGCCTAAAATGATTAAAATGAGTTTTACGAGAAGAAAATTTATAAAAGTAACCTCAGCTACGGCGGCTGGGGTAGGGATTGCCCCAACATTGGCAGCACAACTTATTCCATCACCCATTGATAACAAGGTGTGTGTGTTTTCGAAATGCCTTCAATTCCTCAATTACGAGGAGTTAGGGGAAACATTGGCGAGATTAGGATTCGGTGGGGCTGACTTAACGGTGAGAAATAATGGGCATGTATTGCCCGAAAATGTAAAAAGGGATTTACCTAAGGCCGTCAAGACTTTGAAAAAGGCAGGGGTTGATGTACCCATGATCGCTACGGGAATAAATGATGCGAATGATCGATTAACGGAAGATATTCTAGGAACGGCGGCTGATTCCGGCATCAGCTATTATCGTATGGGATACTTTAAATACGATGATAAATTACCGGTTTTTCAGAACCTTGACAACTGCAAGCGTAGGCTCGAAAAGCTTGAGAAATTAAACCGGAAATATAACATTAAAGGGGGGTATCAAAACCATTCAGGCCCGTGGGGTATGGTAGGCGGTGCTATTTGGGACCTACATTATATATTAAAGGATTTTGACCCCGAATATGTTGGAGTGCAGTATGATATAGCACATGCAACGGTTGAAGGAGGCTACTCCTGGGAATTGACCTTGAAAATAATAGAACCGTGGATAAATAGCTTGGCCATAAAAGATTTTTTATGGAAGAAAGGGGAAAAAAGATGGGAGCCGGAATGGATTCCATTAGGGGAAGGAATGGTTGATTTTAAAAAGTATGCAGATGATGCCCAGCGTCTATTGACAACCAAACCCATAACCATTCATTGCGAATATGATTTAGGAGGTGCGGAGTTTGGGCAAACAAACCCAACCATGTTACCAAAAGATATCTATCGAAAATTAGCGAATGACCTTCGTTATTTTAATAATAAGCTGGTAAAAAATTGATGGGAAGGATATTATCGAAGAGATGAAATAGTACGTAGGAAACCGTTACGTTCGCTTCAATGGGAACTTAAAAAAAGGATGTCCCACGCATATTTGATATTTAAAAATAGGTGTTAAACTGAATTATCAATAATAGAATAAACTTTGTTTTAGGGCTCGATGAAAATCCAGTTTTAAATGTATTAAAATCTATGAAGAAATTAGTTTCTTTAATATTTGTCACACTCATTTTCTCTTGTTCGTCGAAGGAGAACTTTAGTCCACAAAAAACAGATCTTGTAAGTAAATGGGACACCCTCCGCCCACTTATTAATCCGGATAAAGGCTGGTATCATCACATGCTCGATAATGGTATTGAAAGATACCTTATCCAGGATGAAAAAGATCTAACGACTTTTGTTGGAATGGATCATCTGTATCTTCGTCTGGCATGGGCTTACCTAGAACCCGAAGAAGGAAAATACAACTGGTCGTATATTGATAGTATAGTGGAGAAATATGTACCAATGGGGTATAAGATTTCATTTCGCATCACCTGTAAGGAAACAGGAGGGGCTCCCGGAAGTGTTCCTGTCGAAGTAGATGGCATAAGGTATGCAACACCATACTGGGTGATCGAGGCTGGGGCATCGGGCATTGATCGTCCTGAGTATGGGTCAGCCTCTTGGACACCCGATTGGGACGATCCTATCTATCTTGGGAAATTGGATAATTTTCATAAGGCTTTCGCCAAAAAATATGATGGGAAACCCTGGGTCCGATACATCGATGTAGGAAGTATTGGTGAGTGGGGTGAAGGTCATACCTATTATTCAACACGTATTCCGGCTACCAATGATGAGATTAAAACACATTTGAATTTATATTTGAAACATTACAAAAACGCTTTATTGGTTGTTTCAGACGATTTGCTAAGATTTGGAAAGTCGGAAGAAGAGATGGAGGAGTTGCTGAATTTTGCCAAAGAAAAAGGTTTTTCTTTTCGAGATGATAGTCCAATGGTGGATGTAGAGGACAACTTGGACACATGGACGGTAAGCCAACCCCATTTTTTCGAAGCGGTTTATAAAACCCGACCAACCGTTTTTGAGTTGCAACATTATGCCCAGGTAAAAAAGGATGGACACTGGATGGGTCAAAATGGTTCAACAATTATTCCAGGAGTAAAGGTAAGTGGTGCCGAGATATTCAGAAATGCAATGGAATTAATACACCCTACCTACATTGGGTTTCATGGTTATTTGGGTGAGTGGTTAGCTGATAATCCGGAATTGACAGTAGAATTGTTCAATCGTAGTGGGTATTGGTATTTCCCTCAATCTATTCAAACCACAGATTATGTCGATGGTGAATTATCATTTGAAATCACATGGTTGAACAAAGGTGTTGCCCCCGCATATTCCGGATATCAATTAAAGGGAAAATTAATTCCTGAGGATAATTCAGATGAAACTATCGAATTTGTAATTCAGGATTCAGGAAATAAGGACTGGATGCCGAACCAGATAACAACCGAAAAATATAAGGTTGCCCTACCCGTAGACCCTAGGGGAAATTACCAGTTAGCCATTCAGCTTTTTGATGAGGATTCAGGGGGTCCGGTTGAAATTGGATTAACTACCAATATAAAACACAACGATTGTTTTGTGATTCAAAATCTATCTTTTTGAACCATGCACACAATTTTAAAGTACAATTAACGAATAGGACGACAAGGTTAAAACTGAAAAGAGTATTAAATGACAAAAATTAAAAATTACGCATTTGCATTTTGTGCTGTCTTATTGTTTGTTGCCGAATTGTCCGCGCAACAATTAATTAGGACCCGGCCTATAGAGATTGATGATGTTTTGACCAATCCTGGCAAGGGATTTATGACCTTTCAACGTTTTAATGGTGACAATCTGAATTCCGGTAATGGTTGGACCGAAGGACTTACCATTGACTATCAGGAATTTGATGGGGATTTGACCAATGAAGGTTACCCTGATACAACAATTGCATACTATCGGGTGTATTGGAAGTATATAGAAACTGCAGATGGGAAGTATAATTGGGAGTTGCTTGACCGGGCGTTATATACCGCAAAGAGCAGAGGACAGACCTTAATGATAAGGATTGCTCCTTACGGTAACGATAGTAAACAGGATGTTCCCAATTGGTACAGGAAAATGGTTGACCCCAACCACGAATGGAAGAGTCCGGTACCAAAATGGGCTGTAAATCCCGAGGATCCAAGGTATGCCCAATATTTCGGAAGAATGGTACGGGCACTGGGGGCAAGGTATGATGGCCATCCGAATGTTGAGGGAATCGACCTCGCTATTGTGGGTGCGTGGGGAGAAGGTGAAGGGTCCCAATTACTTTCAAAAAACACAATGCAACTGTTGGTGGAAGCATATACCGAATCCTTTACAAAAACGCCCTTAATTGCCTTGTTAATGGATGAAAAAACGAATAAGTATGCAAGTTCCCTTGCGGATATTGGCTGGAGGGTCGATTGTATTGGTGATCTCGATTTTTGGGCTGCTGAAGAAAATGGCTTTGCACATATGTACGATCTGTATCCACAACGAATACATAATTGTGGGGTTAGGGAGGCATGGAAAAGTGCACCTTTAAGTTTCGAAATATGTGGAACATTCCTTAGGTGGAAAGAGAATCAGGGGTATGACCGGGAAGACGTTGCGTATATTTTGAATGAATCCTTAAAATGGCATATCTCCTCGTTTAATGCCAAATCATCGCCAGTGCCGGAAGAATGGAAAGATCTGGTAGATGACTGGCTTAAGAAGATGGGATACCGGTTTGTATTACGCACTATTGCCTATCCTGAATATACTGTCCCCGGGGAAATGGTCCCGTATAATTCATGGTGGGAAAATAAGGGTGTGGCTCCCATTTATAAGGATTTTCTTTTGGCCATTAGGCTTACCAACGAAAAACGAACGGAAGTGTTTATTACGGATGCCGATATTAAATCATGGTTACCTGGTGATATCATTTATGACGATGCAATTGCAATTCCTTGGGATATGCCAAACGGAACGTATCAAATGCAGGTGGGTATAGTAGATCCGCAATCACATGAACCTAAAGTTAATTTGGCCATTGAGGGAAGGGATAATGAAGGTTGGTATTCGTTTGGGGAAATCAAAGTCAAAAAATCCAAATATGGTGGTAGGAAATAAATAGTTTCAATCCTTGTAAAAATGCTTAAAAATCTAATCGTATAATATATTCAAATCTATTAAATCTATGAAGAAATCGAGATTCACATTCAATGTATTCCTATTAATCTTATTTGTAATGATCTATCCTCCTTTGAGGTCCCAAGAGCTTAATGGAAAAAAAGGGGGGGCAATCTCGGGTTTAGCTCCAACACCTCCTCTTGGATACAACAGTTTTGATAGTTATTTGGTTTTTCTGGACGAAGAGAAAGCAAACGCCATGATCGATATAATGGCAGAAAAGTACAAGCCTTTTGGGTATGAATATTTTGTTGTTGATGCCGGATGGTATAATAATGTAGAACTTTATAAGGGAACAAATTACCCTAAGAAAAAATTAGGGCTTACCCTTGATGGTTATGGTTTACCCGAACCTTCCAAAGCCTATTTCCCAAGTGGGATAAAAGCATTGGCTGATCATGCCCATGAAAAGGGTTTAAAGTTCGGTGTTTGGATTATCCGGGGAATTCCAAAATCGGCTGTCGAAAAAAATCTTCCCATAAAGGGGACACCATATAGGGCAAGAGACATTGCGGATACAACAAGTATATGTGTGTGGTCCGATAAGAACTATGGGGTTGATATGAGCAAACCTGGAGCGCAGGAGTATTATAATTCATTGATAGATAAATTGGCATCGTGGGGTGTTGACTATATCAAGGTCGACGATATGGTTCCAAATCCCAAAGAAATTGTGGCTATCGCAAAAGCCATAGAAAATGGCGGACATAAGATGATGTACAGTCTTTCTCCAGGAGGTGTAAATACAAGGGTTGATTTACCTTACTATAAAAAAGCAAACATGTTGCGTATTACATCGGATATATGGGATAATCAGTTAAGTATTGAAAAAGGGTTTTATGCCTGGGAAAAATTCTCCGGCTTGGAAGGGAAGGATTTTTGGCCTGATCTGGATATGATTCCATTCGGAAGGTTATGTATAGAAATCCCTGATTTTGTAGAGGACGTACCTGAAGAAGGAAGAAATAGACAGAGCCATTTTACACAAGATCAAATGAAAACATTCCTAACACAAAGGGCACTCGCGGCATCACCGTTATTCATTGGCGGCGACTTGCTTACGATGGATGATTTTTCGTATTCCTTGCTTACAAATAAAGAAATGTTGGCTTGTAACCAAAATGGCGTAATGGGGGTAAATGTTTATCGAGCGGGTAATCTTGAAGTGTGGTTAACATCTGATAAGGATGAGCCGGGAAAAGGTTGGATCGGAATTTTCAATAGAACCACCACAGACCGGAATGTTAAATTATCCAAGTATGATCTTGGATTTACTGAAATCGTGGATAGTTACAACGTGGTTGAGAATAAGAATGCATTTAAAATGAAAGACATCTGGGGTGATTCTGAATTTATAATTGATGGTTATCATCAGTTCTTAGTTCCAGCCAATGGAGTTGTTTTTATAGAGTTCACTGAAATAACAGCTAATAAATAGCAATTAATTATTTCTTTTACACAAGGGTAAAATGTAGTTTAAAAAATGGGATAAGAAGGATGGGTGTTGTCAATAAAACCAGACCTACCTGAAATAGGGCTTTTAATATCCCGAAAATATAATTTTCAGAAACGAATAAAAGTTAAAAAATGGAAGAAAAAAAATCAAATGGAATGTCCCGTCGGGATACCATTAAAGCGTTGGCAACCTTACCGGTACTCGGATATTTCGGATATGCTTATAATGCCAATCTTCTAAAGATTGAAGAAGCCAAGGCTCAAGATTACCTTGAAAGGTTAAAAATCGATAAGATTGAGGTCTCCGAAGAAAAATTGTCGCCTCCAACCGGAAATAGCGGTAATCGCATAAGGTTTGGTGTGGTAGGAAATGGTTGGCGCGGAGAGCAGTTACTAAAATCCCTTGGTTATGTTCATCCGGATTATGTTGAAGATAGCAGTGAGAACGGGATACCCGATAAGGGGATGCAGAAATTCTTGGATCAGGAAGACCTGAATGTTGAGTTTGCCGCTGTGTGCGATACTTTCGAGGTTCATACCAGACGTGGGGTGGAAATATCGGCAAATGATTTGAGACCCTTTGGTAAAAAACGTGATCCGAAACCGGCGAAGGTGTTTTCAAGTTATAAAGAAATGATTGCATCTGATGATATTGATGCGATCATAATTGCAACGGCCGATCATACACATGCACAGATAGCGATTGAAGCAGCAAAGGCAGGGAAACATATTTACCTGGAAAAGCCTATGACGCATAGTATTGAGGAAGCTGTTGAACTACGGAAAGTTATAAAGGATACGGGCGTAGTTTTTCAATTAGGGCATCAAAATCGCCAGCAAATGAGCTTTAAAATCGCCAATGAGCTATATGAGAAGGGTGTTTTTGGTGATGTTAGTATGGTTCAGGTATATACCAACAGGAATACCGATTTCGGGGCATGGATACGTGATGATGCCTTTGACCACAAGTTGGGGAACAAAGACAATATTAACTGGGAAGAATTCCTAGGGAATGTACCTTTATGTGAATTTGATCGTAAAAAATATTTTAGCTGGCAGCGTTATAGCGAATTCGGTACAAGTATTACCGGGAATGATTTGTCACATCAATTCGAATGTATGAACCAAGTATTGAAACTTGGAATTCCCGAAACCGTGGTTGCACTAGGAGGTCAATATTACTACAAGCATCACGGCGATATGCCCGATGTATTCAATGCAGTTTTCAACTACCCAGAAAGGGGTCTGACAATGACCTACGATGGAAATTTAAAAAATGATGCCTATAGACCTTCCCGTATTTTAGGTTCTGCCGGTACGGTTGATGTTGACAGGGCAATTCTAATGTATAAGGACAGTCATTCTGATAGGTACAAGGATATTATCCTTGATCCCTCCGACCCATTCTATTATTATGCTCCTGATGATGATGTGGATGCTATTTCTTCTGCAACTTCCCAGGTTTATATGAAAGGTGGCTATGGACCAACAACCATTGATGGTAAAACCGTTGAGGCAACATTGTTGCACCTGAAAGAATGGGTTGATGCAATTCGTGGACAAGGTAAACCGAGTTGTGACATTGAGGCAGGTTTCGAGGAGGCAGTAACATTCAATCTGGCAAATTTGGCTTATGAACACAAGAAGGTGGTTACCTGGGATAAGGTAAATGAAAAAGCAATAATCGGTTAGTTATTTAAAAAATCAAGATAGAAATGAGAAAGCATAATCAGTATAGCGAATATTCAAATTGGCAGGTATCTGCACTAGTAATCCTTAGGGTGCTTATTGGATGGCATTTTCTTTATGAGGGAGTCGTGAAAGTTTTAAACCCACATTGGTCGGCAGCAGGTTTTTTGAATGCCTCACAAGGGCCTTTTGCCAACTTGTTCAAAGGCATGGCATCAAATTCGGGGGTCCTAGAGGTGATTAATTTCTGTAACCAATGGGGACTTGTTCTGATCGGGCTAAGCCTAATCGTAGGATTATTGAGTCGGTGGGCCAGTATTGGTGGAATGGTATTATTGTTTTTGTATTATATTAGTAATCCCCCATTTATAGGGATAGAAGCAAGTGCCGTAGCGGAAGGAAGTTACCTCATTGTAAATAAGAACTTGATCGAGCTGTTTTCCCTTTTAGTATTATACCTGTTTCCAACCGGTAATATTATAGGATTAAATAGACTGTTTGCTTCTAGGAAATAATACCATCATATCAAACGTCAACGAATAGGAAGTTACCGTGTTTGTTTTATGAATTTATCCATATAGATTGATTTTTTGAAAAAAGTACGGTAACCAATGGGAATGATGTTTTACAAAAAGGGAAATATGCAGAACGGAATTAAGAAAGCACTATTTATAGTTATGTTTTCCTTGTTATCAGCGCAAGTGTTCGGGCATGGGGATTTAACAAAGCGCATAAATGAGAAAACGAGGGAGATATCCGAAAGTCCAAAGGACTTTCGGCTGTACTATGAACGGGGTTTGTTGTATCAACAGCATATTGAATACACAAAGGCCCAGGAGGACTACCTTAAATCAAGGTCTTTAGGAAATACGGATAAGGCGCTACAGTATAGGATTGCCGAGGTCAATTATCTGGCGGGGGATTATAATGCTGCCCTAAAAAGTATAACCTCTTATTTGGAAGTGGATGGAAGTAGTGACGTAAAGGCGAAAAAGCTTGAGGCTCAAATATTATTTGAACTAGGGGCATATAAAAAGTCCTTGTACGCTTACCGTTATGTCATCGATAATATGAGGGACCTTCGTCCTGAGGACATATTGGAATACTGTGACATCATACTTGCCGAGAACGACAAAAACCAGGTAGCTGCCCTGGACGCGATCGAGTCCGGCCTAAAGCTACTTGGACCGAACACCTTATCGCTCCAGCTCAGAAAATTGGACCTTCTGAAAAATTCAGGTCAGATTGAAAAAGCATTGGACCAATACAATTATTTCTTACTTGAATACGATAGGCGGGAGTTCTGGTATTATAAGAAGGCGATGTATCTAGCGGAAATTAACAGACCAAAAGAAGCGATCATCTCATTGAAACTGGCCACAGGTACCATTGATCGGTTGGATATGAAGTTTAAGAATATGAATGCGATATTAAAATTAAAAGAACAAATCAAGAGCTTGGAAGCTCAATTATAAAAATAGAGATCATGATTAAAAAAAGTACACTTATTTTACTTATGTTGTTCACGGTGAATTCATTTTCACAAACCGCAACGGCCGATAGCCCCATTGCCACCTCTATAAAGAACACCCCCTCCGTAGTTGTTGAACGGGGCCCTTATTTACAGACCGGGACACCAACGAGCGTTATCGTAAAATGGAGAACGGATACGGCTACGGAATCCGTGGTCAATTATGGCAAGGAGTTGGGTTCTTTGACCAAGAACGAGACAAGCAAGGTCTTGACGACCGAACACGAAGTTGCTTTATCCGGTTTGACCCCGAACACGAAATACTATTTCAACATAGGGAACGCAACGGAGGTCCTGTCGGAGAGTGTTTCCGGCGATATGTACGTAATAACGGCACCCACCCCCGGAACGGACCAATTTGTCCGTGCTTGGATTATAGGCGACCCCGGTACGGCAAATGCCTTTCAAAGGCAGGTACGGGATGCGTATTACAATTATGTGGACACTACGGCAACGAACACCGGTAAAACGGACATGATGTTGTTTTTAGGGGATAATGCCTATAGTACGGGTACCGATGAAGAATACCAAAGTGCCTTTTTTGATATTTATTACGAGATGTTCAAAAAGTCCGTAGCATGGTCCTGTCTGGGAAACCATGATGCCTACTCTGCCGATTCGGCCACACAGTCCGGTCCGTATTATGACATATTCACTTTCCCAAAGGAAGCGGAAGCAGGAGGGACGCCATCAGGGACAGAGGCCTATTTTTCTTTTGATTATGCCAATATCCATGTAATCAGCCTAGACTCCCATCATACAAGTCGGGCCATAGGGGATCCCATGTACAATTGGGCGTTAAGCGATATTCAGAACACAACGCAGGATTGGATCGTAGTCTTGTTCCACCACCCTGCCTACTCCAAAGGGTCACATGATTCGGACATCGAAGATCGATTGATAGAAATGCGTGAAAATTTCATGCCCATGTTGGAGGCCAACGGGGTTGATCTTGTTTTAAACGGCCATAGTCACTCTTATGAACGCTCTTATTTTATAAATGGGCACCAAGGATTGGCCAACACATTTAGCCTGGAAGAGATCACGAACGGGGGAAATACCGTTGGGGCAACAGGAAAAGGAGATGGCAAAGAGGATGGTGATGGTGTATACCAAAAAGATAGTGCACAGCCAGAAGGTGCCGTTTATATAACCACCGGATCCGCGGGTCACATATCGGGAGGGGACCTGAACCACCAAGCCATGTACATTTCCTTGAACAAATTGGGGTCCTGTGTCATGGAAATTGAGGATGATGGTAATGGCGGACAAAACATGGTCATAAAGTTCATAAGGGAAACCGGTGAGATTGAGGATTATTTTACCATCAATAAGACAGGGGTAACGATTACGGACGATGCAAATGAGCCAAAAGCAGAAGTAGGGGCAGAAAGCAAAAAGGTCCTTTATGTTGCGGGCCATGATCTGCTTACCATTACGATGGACCGTAATGAGCGCCTAAAGAAGGTGAAGATCTATAACAACATAGGGAAATTGGTGAAAAAGAGCCGGAAAAAGACCATTGATGTGAGCAAGATGCCAAAGGGTATGTATGCTATAGAGATCACCACAAAAAACGGAACGTATATCGAATCCGTTACGATAGAATGATTTTGGCAATTGACCAACAATTGGTCGATAGTGGTTTATTCCTTTTTTGGAAGAGATTCCATAAAAGGGAATAGTGGTGCTAGGGGTTTTGAACAAGCCCCAAAAACAGCAAGGTACTCAGTTGTAAATGAAAAGAACAGGCATTTTAATTGAATCCATTTTTTTATTTAATAATTATTATATGACCGCACAAAAAGACACAAAACAATCCAGATTATTATCCCTTGATTTTTTTAGGGGATTTACCATGTTTTTATTGATCGTAGAGTTTACTTTTCTGTTCAATCACCTTACCTCACCGCAACTTGAAGGCACACTTATTTATAATATCGGCCATCAGTTTCATCACCACCCTTGGCATGGGCTTAGGTTCTGGGATTTAATACAACCATTTTTTATGTTTATCGTTGGGGTTGCCATGCCGTTATCATTCTCTAAAAGAATAAGTAAAGGAGATAGTTATAAATCCATATTGAAACATATACTAAAACGCTCCTTAATCCTTCTAATATTAGGCTGGGCATTGAATTGTATTCCTGATGGAGTGGTTTTTCGTTTTCAAAATGTATTGGCACAACTTTCCGTTACGATTATCGTGGCCTTTCTTTTAATGCGGAAACCTGTGGTAACCCAGATTGCTGTTTCCATTGGACTGTTGGTCCTGACAGAGATCTTATACCGGACCTTTTCGGTTGAGGGATTTAATCAACCATTTGTTGCCGACCATAATTTTGGATCATGGGTAGATATGTTGATCTCAGGGCAATTGTCAACGGGACATTGGGTTTCTATTAATGCAATTCCAACTTCAGCACATACCATTTGGGGCGTGTTGGCCGGGCAGTTGTTAATGAGCAAAAAATCAAACAAACAAAAACTGGGCTATTTGGTCATGGCGGGGGTAATCGGATTGATTATTGGTTATGGACTCGATCCAATAACACCCATCATAAAACGAATTGCAACAACATCCTTTGTATTTGCCAGTGGAGGATGGGCCTTGCTTGCTCTTGCAGCCTCTTTCTGGTTAATTGATATGATGAAAATGCAAAGAGGGGTACTGTTTTTTGCAGTGGTAGGCATGAACCCTCTGTTTATCTATATTTTCGCAAGTGTGGGTGGTGCCGATCTCCTGAATCGGATTATAAAACCATTTTCAACTGCATTGTTTGGATGGACAGGGGAAATCAGTACAATTATCATTACCTCACTATTTGTGGCTTTTGGCCTATGGTATATTTGCTACTGGATGTATAAACGAAAACTTTTTATCAAAATATAATACATTCAGAATCTGCGAAATAGAATATCCATAAGGGGAATTCCAATCGCTATGCTGTAATAGAGGGCAAATGGGTTCTTCCTCACGTTGCAGATTTTTATGAAACTAACTTTTGACCCATCTAAAATAAATCATCGATGCAAAATAGAAGAGATTTTTTGTCTGCCATTGGCGTTATCGCTGCGGGAACCATTCTAAGCAGTCCGTTAAGGGCAGCGATGACCTCCAATGGAAAAAAAATGCAGGTAGTATTGGTTGGCACGGGAGATCGTGGCAACGATTTTTGGGGAAAACGTTTAGTAACCAACTATAGTGATATTTTAGAATTCACGGCACTGGTTGACATAAATCCTGGGAGGGTAAAATATGCAGCGGGGTATATTGGTGTAGGAAAGAAATGTGGGCTATACACCTCTTTTGAAGAGATGCTCGAACACCATCAGCCCGATTTGATCATTGTGGCCACTACCGATGCCACGCACCATGAATATATTATTAAGGCATTGAAAAACGGAATTGATGTAATCACCGAAAAGCCGATTACTACCGACGAAGATAAAATGCAAGCTATCCTGGATGCGGAACAAAGATACAAAAGGAAGGTAATCGTAGGTTTTAACCTGCGTTGGAGCCCTTATGCTTTAAAAGTTAAAGAGCTATTAAGTCAGCAAATAATTGGGGATATCGTTTCTGTGGATTTTTCCTGGATGCTGAATACCTCTCATGGGGCTTCTTATTTTCGCCGTTGGCATGGTCAACGGGAACACAGTGGTACTTTACTGGTTCATAAATCAACGCACCATTTTGACCTGTTGAATTGGTGGCTCGATTCGGAACCGGAAGAGGTGTATGCCCGTGGTGACCTGGAGTTCTATGGTCGCAACCCAAAGAAAAAAGGGGTAAACTGCCGCACCTGTAATGAAAAAGACAGTTGTAAGTTTTACTGGGACATTACAGATGGGGGACGTGATGCGTTTCACCAGAAATTGTATGTCGATAATGAAAAATATGATGGTTACCTAAGGGATAATTGTTTGTTTCGACCAGAGATTAACATTTACGACAAAATGAACTTGAGCATCAAATATGCCAATAATGTCTATGCCAACTATATGCTAACAACATACTCTCCATGGGAAGGTTGGCGTATTGCTTTTAATGGCAAAAAAGGGCGGCTGGAAGCATTTGTGAATATCCCTTACCTGAGTTCTGATAAACTTTCGCAGGAGGAATTACATCATATTGAGATGAGTCAGGAAGGAAAAGGGAAACAGCAGGTAGAACCAATTATTATCCATAAGCTCTGGGACAAGGAACAGGAAATAATAGATGTCCACTATGATATTTCCGGACACGGAGGAGGTGATGCGAGGCTACAGGACAAGATATTTATACATCCTGAGCGAACAGACCCTTTAAAACAATCGGCAGGGATCCGAGAAGGGGCAATGTCTGCACTGATAGGGATTGCAGCCCGGAATAGTATTGAATCGGGCAGGGCTGTGAGGATCGGTTCTTTGACCGATCTGCAGCCCAGGGCAAAAAGTTTGTAAGCGGGCGATTGAAAAGATACGATTGAATATAGTGGTTATATTATTATATCCAATGATAATTGATTGCAGGCTGGGAAGGAAATTAAGATTATTCATAGAATGAATAAGGGTAAAAAAAAGTATTAAAAATGGATACAGCTTAACCAAGATCCACGAAATGGAATATCCTGTAAGGGAATTCTAATCGCTATTTTGTAAAAGGGGCAAACGGATTCTTTCTTTTTTTACAAATTCAAAAGAAAACTAATCATCAGAACCCATTTATATCCAATTAATAAAAACATGAAGAAATTATTTTATATAAAATGCTTACAGGTATTTCTATTGTTAATTACCTGGAATGGGGTTGCCCAACAAAATAAGCAGCATCAAATTTCGGTACCGGTTGAAAAAAATATGTCATGGTGGACCGGTGTTATTAAACATGGGGAAATGATGCCAATACAGAATGGATATAAGGCAAATTTGAATCAGAACTATGGAAATCAGGTGCAGCCTATGCTTCTCTCAAATCAAGGGCATGTTATTTGGTCTGAAAAACCGTTCGAAATATCAATGGAGAATGGAATATTGAATGTAATATCCCCAGATTCTTCATTGACGTATATCAAAGCAGGAAAAACGTTGAAAGAAGGGTTTAAATTTGCCTCAGAAAATCATTTTTCACCATCTGGGAAATTACCGGACCGGTTGTTGTTTTCAGAACCTCAGTACAATACCTGGATTGAATTGATGTACGACCAAAACCAGGAGGATATTTTGGAATATGCACGTCAGATCATAGCGAACGGTTTTCCTCCGGGAGTTTTGATGATAGATGATAACTGGCAAGAGGATTATGGAAAATGGAACTTTCATGAAGGTCGTTTTCCTAATCCGAAAATGATGGTTGATTCCCTTCATGCCATGGGGTTTAAGGTTATGTTATGGGTCTGCCCCTTTGTTAGCCCTGATTGTGATGTATTCCGTAAACTCAGGGAAGAGGATATACTTTTGGAAGATAAAGCTGGAAATCCAGCACTTATAGAATGGTGGAATGGATATAGTAGCCTTATAGATCTTTCCAAAAAAGAAGGTAACCAATGGTTTGAAAATCAACTCAATAATCTAAAGGATACTTATGGTATTGATGGATTTAAGCTTGATGCAGGTGATTTTGGGACCTATGAGGATTGTTATTCGGGAGGAGTAAAGGTAAGTCCTCAGGAACACAGTGAATTATATGCAAAAATCGGACTTGGTAATCCATTGAATGAATACAGGGCAATGTGGAAAATGGCAGGGCAGCCCATTGTTAATCGTTTGTCCGATAAACGTCATAATTGGGAGGATTTGCAAAAATTGGTTCCAGGTATTTTAGTGCAGGGAATTATGGGTTATTCTTTTTCCTGTCCAGATATGATCGGAGGAGGTGAATTTGTTTCCTTTTTGAGCGCTGAAACAATAGACCAGGAATTGATTGTTAGATCGGCACAATGTCATGCTTTAATGCCTATGATGCAATTTTCGGTTGCCCCATGGCGGATTTTGGATAAAGAGCATTTTGAAGCTGTTAAAAAAGCCGTTGAAATAAGAAGTAAGTATGTACCGTTAATAATGGAATTTGCCGAACAATCAGCAATTTCAGGGGAACCAATCGTCCGCTCTATGGAATATGTTTTTCCGCACCAAGGATATGAATTGGTGAAAAATCAGTTTATGCTTGGAGACGATATACTTGTAGCTCCCGTACTTGAAAAAGGGGCACAAAATCGAAAGGTAATACTCCCGAAGGGTAAATGGATCGATGAATTGGGAGTTGTTTATAGAGGGGGCAAATCCGTGGACATAAAAGTTTCGTTAGAGCGTCTGCCTTATTTCAAAAGATTGAAATAGAGGTGCTTTAGAGTGATTAACAATGTGCCATTTTGAAGGTACTCCCTACTGGATAGCCCTTGAATAGTACATTGTTTACCGGGCATTGTATACCGTTATTGGAATAAGGGCAACCTTAATGGCCAGGGCAGCACCTTATAGGAAAAATGGGGAGGATGATATTCCCTGCTATTTCCCATTTTCTTGAAAGAAGACTGTCCTTTTTCCTTTTCCGTCAATAGGGATCATTGCGATGTCTCCCGGCCTATGTAAAACGATACTCTGTAATTTGATGGCAATTCCTGCATTTTGGTGGAAATAGTTCACTAATTGATAATAGGTACTATTTTGTCCAAAACGATTATGATGCGCTATAGTCACTAAGGACTCCATTTGGAACAACAGCATAAACAAATTAACATCAATACAGGGAGTTCAATAAGGGTCTATTGTCGGGTCTGGAAGTAGTACACGAAATTGATGCATTTTAAGGTGTTCTAAACTTTCGAGTAATAAAGTTGGGATGGTGTTTGATCTCATTATCTAGGTTTGTTGGTTTTTAATTCTTTTGGTGAGACTTTACCGGGTTAATTTCTGCATGACCTTATAAAAATTCAACTGAGGTTCCTGCCATTTTCGCAATATCACAAATGGTAATTTACACAAACAGAAATAAATAGCACAAGTATTTTTAAATTTCGTGTACGTACACATATTTTTTGGTTTTTCTTTTTTTATTTGGAATTAAAATGTAGGTTTGTTCAGAGCGTGTATCTGATTTTCTGGTTTACACTTTAGTTTTGTATGATATGATATTGATATCGCGGTCCGTTTTTATTGCCATATTCTCTCGTTGGTTTAGTGGAAAAATGATTGTTTGGACTGAGGACGGTTCAACCAGAAGGAGAGCCCATCAAGACACCCTTGGGTTTGATGTTTCTATGGGTTGGTCAGGAACGTTCTTATTCAATATTATCATTTAAAACTATAATTCAGGGCGAATAGGTTATTGTGATAATAGTATTTGTATGTTTATAATAGTAAGTTAATCCAACTACCCAATCAAACTCATGGCGGCAAAGCTTAACGACAGTGATTTATTAGAACTTATAATGCTAGATGATGTTTCTGCATTTGAAGAGATATATGAACGCTATTCTAAAAGTATGTTTCTCTTCGCTATGAATATTTTCAAAAAGAAGGAGGTATGTGAGGACATTGTACAAAATGTATTCATAGATTTTTGGACAAAACGGAAAAAGGCAAAAGTAAAACAGCTAAAACCATATCTTTTTCAGGCGGTGAAATATCAAGTTTTTAACCACATTAGAAATCGGAAAATTTCAGATGAGGATATGACAAGACTTATTATTGTAGATATTTCGATGAGCATTACTAAGAAACTGGAGTTTGACGAATTACAAACGATAATAAAGACCCATGTGGACAAACTACCTACGAAATGTCAACAGATTTTTGTTTTGAGCAGATTTGAAGATAAGTCCAATAAGGAGATTGCCTTGGAATTGGAAATTTCCGTTCAGGCCGTTAAAAATCAAATTTCCAAGGCCCTTGCTTTTTTGAGAAAAAACATGGTTATGGAAGAAGGGGTCCTTTATTTTATCTTTTTAACCAGTACCCTATAAATCTTTATTTCACAAAGTGATTGTCACTTAAATTGTGTATTCACAAATCATCAATAGATATGCGGTTTATCTAAATACTATTATAGTAATATGGAGGTAATTCTGCATAATAACTGATTCTTTTCCCTTAGCATTATCAATAATTTAAAAAAAAAGACGAAATGGACGTGTACCATTTCTCGATTTCAGGTACTTATAGATAATGGAACATTTTTCTGTTGTAATACTAAATTGAATTGATGAACAAAAGACAAGCAAAAGAACTTTTTGATAAATATGTCAAAGATGAGTGTTCAGCAAAGGAAATTGAAATGCTTAATAAGTATTTACAATCATTTCAGGATAAAGACAAACTATGGTCGGAATTAAGATATGATGAGGAAATTAAAGGTAAAATATGGATGAATATTAAATCCAATATTAACACTAAAAGTCAGAAAAGTAAATTTTCCATTAAGCATTATCTTAAATATGCTGCAATTATCGTAGGGCTGATTGGAAGTTTTTTATGGTATCAAAATACTTCAAAGGAATTTCTTCCTGAATCAAATCAAGTAGTGGAGTCAGAAATAATACTAAAAACTTCAGATAATACTATCAAAAAGATAGATTCAAATTCAGAACAGGATTTGTTTGATAGCAGAGGAAAAGTTATTGGTAAACAGAATGGAAATCAAATAAGTTATGAGGGCAATGAAGGGCTTCAAAAACTTGTCTACAATGAAATCATTGTGCCTAATGGTAAAAAATTTGAAATAAGATTGTCGGACGGATCATTGGTTCATATGAATTCGGGATCCTCACTAAAATATCCTGTCAATTTTATTTCAGGAAAGGATAGGCAGGTTTTTTTGAACGGAGAAGCCTACTTTGAGGTTGCTAAGGACTCACTCTCGCATTTTCTTGTATCTACCGATAACTTAGACGTTGAAGTGCTAGGTACCCACTTTAATGTCAGTTCCTATACTGGAACAGAAACATTTGCACTACTAACAGAAGGAAGCGTGGCTGTTTATAACAAGAAAGATAAAGACCTGTTAGGAAGCCCTACTATTATTCGTCCTGGGGAGAAGGCAACTTTGTCCCATAACAGTATAGCGGTAAATGAAGTGGATGTTAGTGATTATTTAAGTTGGAGGGAGGGACGTTTGACTTTTAATAATGAATCATTTATAAATATAATTCAGAAAATAGAAAGACATTTTGCAGTGGAGATAGAAAACAATTACAAAGATTTAAACCTTGTCAAGTTTAATGGCGAATTTAGGGAAGGGGAAACCATAATTGACATTCTGAACACGATTCAAGAGAGTGCTGGATTCGAATATGAAATTAATAATAAGAAAATTAAAATAAACCGTATGAAAGAAAAATAGCTAAAAAAAAGTCGGGAAACGCGGCAACGTTGTCCCGACAAATCAAGATTTTAACCGTAAACCAATTTACTAATTAAAACCATCCAAAATTATGCAAAAAAAGCATTGGTTTCCCATATTTCTGGGAAGCGTACTAAACAAAAACCGATCAATGAAGCTTTCATTCCTGTTGTTTGCTTTGGCCTTGTTCAATCTACAGGCCAACTCTTATGGGCAAAACAAAAAAATTTCATTGGATATTTCAGACAAGTCCATCGAAAGCGTTTTAGAGAAAATCGAATCCGAAAGTGAATTCAATTTTTTTTATAAAACCAATGAAATAGATGTCCAAAGAAAAGTCAGTATTAAGGTATTGGATACACCGATCCAAAAAATATTGAACATACTTTTTCAAGGTCAAAATGTCTCCTATAAGGTTTTGAATAAACAAATAGTACTAAAGCGAACCACTAAAGATGTTCGGTCATCAAGTGATGATCGGGTAGACTTAGAGGATCATTCAATCATCCAATATTCAATTACCGGGACAATTATCGATGATAGTGGTATGCCCCTTCCAGGAGCAAATATTGTTGAAAAAGGTACTTCAAATGGGGTCATTGCCGATTTTGATGGTAATTTTTTAATGAATGTTGCCGATGGGAATAGTATACTAGTGGTATCCTATATAGGATATGCTACCCAAGAAGTTCCTCTGAATGGACAATCTAATATATCTATCAGTTTGAAGGTCAACGCTGAAAGCTTGGATGAGATGGTAGTTGTTGGATATGCGACAAAAAAGAAATCCGAGCTATCATCTTCGGTGTCCATTGTTTCAGAAGAGGAAATCAGGCAATCAGTAAGTTCAACGAGTTTAGGGGATATATTTCAGGGAAGGATTCCTGGAATGCAAGTATCTGGTAGTAGTGGTGAGCCTGGTCAAAGTGCATCCATGGTCATACAAGGTGCGGGATCAATGGAGGCAGGTAGCTCTCCCTTAATTGTTGTTGATGGGATAATTGGAGGACAATATGATCCGAAAGATATTAAAACGATTACTGTCCTAAGGGATGCAGCAGCCACCGGACTTTATGGTTCCCGTGCAGCCAATGGGGTAATTGTAGTTACCACAAAAGAAGGAAAAGCTGGTGAATTTAAGGTTTCTGTAAATAGTACATTTGGTCCAACTTCCAATTGGAATGACAGGATGAAAGTGTATGATGCCGAAGGTTTATATGGACAGTGGTCTACAGCGATGGAAAATCTTTATAATTTAAGGGTAGCGGAAGGTAATCCTGATTTTGTCAATACAACTTTTGAGCAATACCGGGATGGTGTTGTACCTACAAGTGCTTTGGATTACACCACTAATTGGAGCGATTTACTTTTAAGATCTGGATTTTTAAATCAAACCCAGGTTGCTATGTCCGGGGGATCGGATAGGACTACATTTTATGTTAGTGCTTCTTTAAACAGGGAGAAAGGAACAGCCCTTGATTACTATAATAATGAATATAATTTTAGGGGAAACCTAAGTCATAAAATTTCCGATAAACTGAAAACCAATATTAGAATGACTGCCCAATACGGGGATAAATCTGAATTTAATTGGCCAAGTCCCTATACTCAGGCATATCAGAATGTTCCGCTTGATGCTGCTTTTATGCCTGACGGTGTAACACCAACTCCAGCTATGGATCTTGAGCAGGTACCTGTGTGGTACCGTGGTACTGGGGTCAATTATATGATGGAAAGGGAAGAATCAGAAAATAGTAAAAAATTCTGGGGAAGTACTGTAATGATGGAATTGGATTGGAAAATTACAGACTGGGCAAGGTTCAATACCTCCAACAGGGTAGCATTGAACGGGTCCGATCATTCTAAGTCGTATTCAAACATGACCTGGGTTGGTTATAATTACGATGGTTATATGGAATGGGATTATAGTTATGGTCTTGGAGTTATATCTTCCAATACCTTACATCTCAATAAAAGCTTCGGTGATCACAGCCTGTCCGGTATATTGGGTCAGGAATATAATTATGATCAAACCCGTTTTGTAAATGCTGTAGGAACTGGTATCGTCGGGGATATGACCGCACTTAGTTCTGTGGGTAGTGCCCGTGATGTGAGTGGTGATATGTATGAGTCCGGTTTTTTGTCGTATTTCGGACAATTGGATTATGACTACAAGAATAAGTACTATTTAGTGGGTTCTTTACGTCGTGATGCCTCCTCTGTATTTGGAGCAGAAAAACGTTGGGGTACTTTTTATTCCATTGGTGGTAGCTGGATGGTCAGTAAGGAAAATTTCTTGGAAGATTCAAGCTCTTGGCTTGATCTTTTAAAACTTAGATTAAGTTATGGTACTACGGGAAATGCAAATATTGAACCCTATTTGTCAATGGGAACGTATTCATTTACAACAAAATCCAGTTATAATGCCAATGCAGGTGCATGGCCTTCTCGTTTGCCCAATCCCGATTTAACGTGGGAGACTGCACATAAATTTAATTTAGGCCTCGATATTAATGTATTTGGACGGGCTTCATTAGAGGTCAACCTATATCACCGTGTAAATGATGACTTGTTACAATCCGTTCCTTTAGAGGCTACTACAGGTTTTACCAGTCAGGTCCGTAATATCGGTTCTATCCGAAACCAGGGAATTGATTTATCATTGACGACAAAGAATATCGAAGGTGAGTTCTCTTGGTCAACTAATTTCAATTTCAATATCAATAAGAATGAGGTATTGGAACTTGATGGAGGAGAGGATATCATTAATGATAGAATGATTATTCGAGAAGGATATTCACTAAGGAGTTTTTACCTTCCTGAATATCAAGGTGTAGATGCACAAACGGGTGCCCCTATTTATACTAGATGGGAAGATGCGGATGGCAATAAGATCAATGGAAACGAAACGGATAATCCGGCATTGGTTACAACCACAAATTATCAGTCAGAGGCCAGTTATATGCCAACGTCTTCTTCTTACCCTAAAATGACTGGTGGTTTTTCCAATTATTTCAAGTATAAGAATTTTCATTTAAATGTTCTTTCAAATTTTGCTTTTGGACAAACGGTATATAATTATGTTGATTGGAATGCGAGCGATTTTAGCACAAACAGGATTGAAATCACCAAATGGCAAGATCTAAAGCGTTGGGAAACTCCAGGAACGACCGATGCTGATATACCACAATTGGTTTATGGGGATCCATATAATTTTAGCGGGACTTCATCTTTTTATTTGGAGGATGCAAGTTATTTCAAAATTCAGAAAGTAAGTTTAGGGTATACTTTTCCTAAGGATTTCTTGGGCGTATTTAAGGAGTTTACCATAAATGCTTCTGTAGAGAATTTGGCAATAATTACAAATTACTCTTTTGGGGATTCGGATGTTAGTTACGAGAACCCTTTTGCTGAAACAAGTAGATTTAGACCTACAAGAAAATTTTTACTTAACCTGAATTTTAGCTTCTAATCCAAAGAATAAAAATTATGAAATACATTAAAATATTTATAATCAGCATATCGCCATTGTTTTTGGGTGGATGTACTGAAAATAACATAGATTTTGAACCAATTAGTCAAATCACGACTGATCAAGTAACCAGTTCGTTGGAACTGCTTGAAAATACTATTGTTGGGAACTATGCGTTTTTAAGTTCTGCAGAGGGTAAATATGGTTATGATAGAACGCGTTATGATGTAACCGAATATATGAGTGACGATGTTATTCTTAATCAATGGAGCGGCAACGATTTCTCATATTCCTTAACGTATCAGCCAACTTCGGCATCGGATAGGTCCCTGGATTTTTGGCAGTACTCCTATCGAGCCATCTATTCTATAAATGTAGCAAACGAGGGGCTTGATAATCTCGAAGGGTTGTCATCGCAAGATGAAATAAAAAGAGATCAGTTAAAGGGAGAGAATATATTCCTTAGGTCAATGTTTTATTTCGATCTGGTACGCGTTTATGGAAGACCCTATTCCCACGACGATCCAGCAACAAATTTAGGGGTTCCATTGAGTGACACTTCTACGGAAAATGAGGGACTTTCAAGAGCGACCGTTAAGGAAACATACGAGTTTGTAGAAAAGGACTTATTAGAGGCGGCGAGCCTATTAAATGAAGAAAAGAGTAATATTTATGTTTCCAAGGAAGTAGCTTTGGCAGGACTCTCCAGATTATATCTTTTTAAGGAAGAGAATGATAAAGCAATAGTATATGCGGATAGTGTAATTAATTCAGGCCGATATCAGTTACTCAGTTCTGAAGCTTTCCCTCGATACAATCGAAATGCACCTGTAGGAAACTCGGAAACCATTTTTGCGGTACAGAGGTTGGCAACAGATAATGTAGGGAGATATATGATGGGAGGAATGATGCATGGAGATGGTGGTTATGGTCAAATCATGGTATCCTCTTCATTCATGGATTTATTATTCAAGAACCCTAATGATTTGAGAACAAACTTTATTGATGTTCAATATGAATTAGATTCTGAAGGTAATAAAATCCCAGATCCAGATAATGAATATTATGGGTACAAGGTGATTGAGAAATCTAGTATACCTGAATATTGGACCCAAAAACTAACCTACCAGGATGACGAGCCGATGTTGCATTCCCCCATTTATTTTAGATTGGCGGAAATGTACCTCATAAAGGCTGAGGCTTATGCGAAAAATGGTGAGGAAGAGAAAGCTTTGGAGATGGTAAATATAATAAGGGAACGAGCCGGGTTGTCGGGTGATCAGTTGTTTCGATTAGACAATCTTCAGGGATACGGATCTGTTTTGGATATCGTTTTGGATGAAGCTCGTTTGGAGTTTGCCCATGAGGGACATCGCACACATGATGTATTTAGAAATAAGAAAACTATGGATAGAAGTTATATGACATGGCAGGGATGGTCAGGTCCAGGTTCCATTCCATATACCTCTAATCGTATTCTTCATCAGATTCCTGAAGCGGAAATGCTCAAAAATGAAAATTTGGTACAAAATCCATCCTATACTAATTGATAGTATTGAAAAAGGCTTGCTTATAAAATAGGCCTTCTTTAACTAAGTATAAATTGTCGGAGTTAGAAGCTTTTAAAGGTTTTCTGCTCCGGCAATTACTATAATAAGGGGTATATTTGTTTGTGTAAAATTTCATCATATTAATGATTACAATACTACAGGACCAAAAGCTGAATGGCTGCATAATTAAAAGAACAAATCAATAGCTTGGAAAGCTTCATCAATAAAAAAAAATCATGATTAAAAAAAGCATTTTTTTGCTAGCCGCCCTATGGTCGGTGTATTCTTTCGCCCAAACTTCCGTTGTGGATATTCCCAATATCAGTGCTGCTGTGGCAGCCAACAATGTTGACGTACCCAAGAATTTACCGGCGGTAGTTGTAGAAAGAGGCCCTTATTTACAGACCGGGACACCGACGAGCGTAATTGTAAAATGGAGGACTGATATCGCTACCGAATCCGTTGTCAACTATGGTACCCTATTGGGTGCCATGTCCAAAAATGTAACAAGCGCCGATTTAACCACGGAACACGAAGTTACCTTATCCGGTTTAACGCCTAACACAAAATATTATTTCAATATAGGTAACCGAACAGAAGTCCTTTCCGAAAGTGTTACTGGTGATATGTATGTAATAACGGCACCCACCCCCGGAACGGACCAATTTGTACGTGCTTGGATCATAGGAGACCCTGGTACGGGAAATACTTTCCAAAGATGGGTACGGGATGCGTATTACAATTATGTGGACACTACGGCAACGAACCCGGGTAAAACGGATATGATGTTGTTTTTAGGGGATAACGCCTATAACACGGGAAAGGATAGTGAATATCAAAATGCCTTTTTTGATGTTTATGACGATATGTTCAAAAAGTCCGTAGCATGGTCCTGTTTGGGGAACCATGATGGCGATTCTGCAGATTCCGACACACAATCCGGTCCGTATTACGATATATTCACGTTTCCTACCGCAGGAGAAGCAGGAGGAACCCCATCGGGAACAGAGGCCTATTATTCCTTTGATTATGCCAATATTCACTTTATAATACTGGACTCCCATCATACAAGTCGCGCCGTTGGAGGTCCTATGTACAATTGGGCGCTGACCGATATTCAAAACACGGCGCAGGATTGGATCGTAACCTTGTTTCATCATCCGGCCTATTCCAAGGGGTCGCATGACTCCGATGTTGATCATCGACCCGTTGAAATGCGGGAAAATTTCACACCCATGTTGGAGGCCAACGGGGTTGATCTGGTTTTAAGCGGTCATAGCCATTCTTACGAACGTTCTTATTTTTTAAATGGACACCAAGGGTTGTCCAACACATTTAGCCTGGAAGAAATTACGAACGGGGGAAATACCGTTGGGGCAAATGGAAAAGGAGATGGTAAAGAGGATGGTGATGGTGCATACCAAAAAGCCAGTACAGAGCCAGAAGGCGCTGTTTACATAACCACTGGGTCTGCGGGACAAATATCGGGTGGGGACCTGAATCACCAGGCCATGTACATCTCCATGAACAAGTTGGGGTCCTGTGTCATGGAAATTGACGATGATGGTAATGGCGGACAAAACATGGTCATAAAGTTCATAAGGGAAACCGGTGAGATCGATGATTATTTCACCATCCATAAAACAGGAGTGACGTTTACGGACGATACAAATGAGCCAAAAGCGGAAGTAGGGGCAGAAAGCAAAAAGGTCCTTTATGTTGCGGGCCATGATTTGCTTACCATTACGATGGACCGTAATGAGCGACTGAAGAAAGTCAAGATCTATAACAACATAGGGAAATTGGTGAAAAAGAGCCGGAAAAAGACCATTGATGTGAGCAAGATGCCAAAGGGTATGTATGCTATTGAGATCACCACAAAAAACGGGACGTATATCGAATCCGTTACAATAGAATGATTTTGCCAATTGACCAACAATTGGTCATTAGGGGTTTGTTCCTTTTTTGGAAGAGATTCCCCAAAAGGGAATAGCGGTGTTAGGGGTTTTAAACAGGGCCCCAAAACAGAAAGGTGTTAAGTTGTAAATGAAAAAGAAAGGCATTTTAATAGGGTCAATTTTTATTTGTTTTTTGTTGTTGTCCGGCAAGAAGACGGCTACACCTTATCAAACAGATAGAATCCTAGAAAAAGTAGCGGCAGTATATGAGGCCAATTTTAATAAGTTTCAGGGCGAGGTGGATGTATTGGTAGATCAAGCTGATAAAACGACTTCCTTAAACGAATTTGAGAACCTGAAAGCGCAAGTTAGAAAAACCAGATTGGCCTATAAGGGCATTGAGTTTATTTTTGATTATTATCAAACGTTCTATGCTGGTACTTATATCAATGGCGCACCTTTGCCTAAAGTAAATGAGCATTTTAAAGCAGGAAGTGTTATTGAACCTTGTGGCTTGCAAGCATTGGATGAAGCTGTTTTTGATGAACCGTCCAAAGAAAATTTACAGCATATAAAAGTATTGGCAAATGGACTTAAGGAGCGCGTTGATTTTATTTCAAAAACGCATTTACCGATTCATTTAAAGTCTAGTCAGATTATTGAGTGCCTTAGGTCCGGTTTGGTCAGGATCTTTACATTGGGCCTAACAGGTTATGATACGCCAGGCTCTGTTAATGCCATGGAAGAAAGTTATGTCAGTTGGCAAAGTATGGAAACTACATTTTTGCATTTTGGAACGGCTGTCTCCCCAAACGCCAAATCCGAATTCAAAACCATCAAGGATCTATTTGAAAAAGGAAAAACAATATTGAATGCCAATACTGATTTCAATGATTTTGATCGATTGGGATTTTTAAAGGAAGTAGTCAATCCCTTGTATGCCCGATTATTGGATTTTCAGAACCTAAGCAACATCAAGTTAGAGCCTTTTAAAAAGCACGCCCAAAACTATGAATCAAAAAATTTATTTGATGGCGATTTTCTCGATACTGATTTTTATTCAGAATTAGTCTATTTGCCTTTGGATAATCCTAAAACAATTCAATTGGGCAAGTTGTTGTTTCAGGATCCCCAGCTTTCAGATGGTAATAAAATGTCTTGTTTAAGTTGTCACAGTCCTAACAAAGGTTTTACGGACGGCTTGCCTAAAAGTAAATCGAATCAAGTAGGTGTTTTTACGGCGCGAAATTCGCCAACCTTAATTAACGCGAACTACTCCACACGTTATTTTTGGGATATGCGTGCGTTTGATATTGAAAAACAAGTCACACATGTTATTGATAATGATTTGGAGTTCAATACTGATTTTGAAGCTATTATCGATAAACTGAATAGAAATTCCAATTACCTAAAATTGTTTAAGGAAGCGTATGGCGGTATTGGTAAGCAGGATATAAATCAACGATCCATAAGCAATGCCATTGCGGCTTATGTAAACACTTTAAAATCGTTTAATAGTCCCTTTGATCAATATGTACGGAACGAAACAAATGAATATCCCGAAAATGCTAAACGGGGTTTTAATTTGTTCATGGGAAAAGGTGCATGTGGTAGTTGTCATTTTGCACCCATGTTCAATGGTACCATTCCGCCATTTTATCTGGAATCTGAATCTGAAGTCTTAGGTATTACCCAGGGTTTTGATTCTATCAACCCAAAGTTGGATACGGATCTGGGTCGCATAGCCAATGGCCTTAATGGAGAAAAACAACCTTATTTTAAAAATTCATTCAAAACGGTTTCTGTAAGGAATATAGCTTTAACAGCACCTTATATGCATAACGGTTTGTTTGATACATTGGAGGATGTATTGGAGTTTTATAATCTAGGTGGAGGGGCAGGTATGGGATTAGAGGTTGAAAACCAAACGTTGTCCGATGCACCATTGAATTTATCGGAGCAAGAAATTAAGGATATTATAGCCTTTATGGAATCACTAACGGATACTTCGGGATTTACAGCGAATATGAATTAGTTGAATTTCCGGCCTATGATTGATAGCCAAATATGAAATGAGGTCAAAACGTAATAACAGAGTATGTGAAAAACCATGAATTTAAGGGTTGTTCAACTTCATATGTTATGAGGGACCACAAGTTATACGGAAAAAGAATAATTACATCAAAAACATCAGATATACCACTATGAATAGATCAATATTATTACTACTTTTTATATTCGCAATAAATATTTCTTTTTCTCAAGAGGAAACCAAAATAAAATGGTGGAATCCTGCGGATAGTGAATTTCCTGTAATTGCAGGTCAAGCTTGGCCCAGTGAAGTGAAATCCGTTTATCATCGATTTCCAGAAAGGGCGGAAGCGTCCGTTAGGGAAGCCGTCTGGAATTTATCGAAACAATCAGCAGGTTTGTCTATTCGATTTTGGTCCAATGCCGACAGTATTCTAGTCAACTATCAGCTAAAAGAAGCTATTGCTATGCTTCACATGCCTGCTACGGGCGTTAGCGGTTTAGACCTATACAGTAAAACCAAGGATGGTGAATGGCTTCGTTGTTGGGGATCATATTCAATTGAAGCAGAAAGTAATTATTCCTTTCGAATTGATGGGAGTTCTGAATCGTATAAAAAGTATGGTCGGGAGTACCAGCTATTTTTACCGTTATACAATGAAGTTGAAAGGCTGGGGATTGGTGTGGTGGAGGAATCCTTTTTTAAGGTATTACCTACTCGTAATGAGAAGCCCATCGTAGCTTATGGAACTTCTATTTGCCAGGGAGCTTGTGCTTCACGCCCAGGAATGGCGTGGACAAATATATTAGAACGAAAACTGGAAAGACCTGTTATTAATCTTGGCTTTTCGGGTAATGGCAGATTGGAGCCGGAATTAATCGATTTAATGACAGAAATTGATGCGAAATTGTATATCCTGGATTGCTTGCCAAATTTAGATCCAGCAAAGGATGACACCTATAAGCTCACTATGGATGCCGTCAAAAAATTAAGGGAAAAGAGGCCAGGTATTCCCATCGTTTTGTCGGCCCATATTGGTTATGCGGATGAATTGACCAATAAAAAAAATAACGATGAAGTTATCGCACTCAATAATGAATTGGAAAAAGCTTTTAACGCCTTAAAATCGGAAGGAATCGATAACCTTTATCTATTGAAGAAACATGATCTAGCCTTGAATTTTGATATGTACGTTGATAGAATTCATCCCAACGATTATGGAATGATTCAATATGCAACGGTTTATGAGGATTTGATTAGGGGGATATTGGAGGAGCCGATTGGGAATTCAACCACAACCATCCCCAAGACCCAAAGTAGGGATATTGCTGTTTATAAATGGGAAGAAAGGCATCAGAAAGTACTTGAATTGAACAAAGCGGAAACACCAAAAATTTGTCTGTTCGGAAACTCTATAGTCAATTTTTGGGGAGGAGAACCAAAATCATCAATTGCTAGTGGGAAAGATTCGTGGGAGCGTATAATGAAACCAATGGGAGTACGGAATTTTGGGTTTGGATGGGACCGAATTGAAAATGTACTTTGGAGGGTATATCATGATGAACTTGATGGTTACGAAGCGGAACGGATTATTTTAATGATCGGCACAAATAACCTAGAACACAATAGTGGGATGGAAATAATCAAAGGTTTGGAAATGCTGATAAATGCCATTAAAATTCGCCAACCACAAAGCGATATTCTGATGATCGGAATATTACCTAGAACGGGTAAGGAAGAGGAAATTAGAGGCCTAAATTTAAAATTGGGGCAAATGGCAGATTCAAAAGCAATTGATTTCAGCATTATTGGCGACCAATTATTGCTCAAGGATGGAAAAATAGATGAATCATTGTTTACAGATGGATTGCATCCCAATCGTAAAGGCTATAAGATTTTAGCTAAAAAATTACAAGGGATAATTGTAGGTGAATAATTGAAGTATCAAGATTGGCAATCGAGTAGATGGCCAAGAACTTTCAGATAAACAGGATAAAAATCAAAAAATAAAGCTTAGGCAGTGATCTTATCCCCTGTCTTCATGGCCAATACGAATAGAATAGTTGAATAATCGGTTATTATAATCAAAAATCAAAATATCAATGAAAAAACCAAGCTTACTTTTAATTCTAATCTGTTTTACAATTTTTCACTCTTGTAAAACAGAAACACCCCCTGTGAAAATCCATGAAATAAGTGTTGAGGCACCTTTTGACATGCCAACTATTAAAATCCCGGATTTTAGTGATTGTAAGAGGATGTCTATAGTCGATTTTGGTGCGACACAGGGTGATAAGGAAAAAACATCCAAAGCAATTGCATTGGCAATCAATGAGGCCCATGAAATTGGTGGTGGGGTAGTGGTTATACCAGAAGGGGAGTGGATAACAGGAAAAGTTCATCTGAAGAGTAATGTCAACCTCCATTTAAACAAAGGGGCCATACTCGTTTTCTCAGAGGATCCTGATGATTATTTACCTGCTGTCCATACAACATGGGAAGGAATGGAATGCCTCAATTATTCCCCATTGATTTATGCGTACAAATGCAAGAATATCGCGATAACCGGCGCGGGGGAAATAAAGGCCAAAATGGATGTTTGGGAGGAATGGTTTTTACGTCCTCCGGGACACATGGACAATCTAAAGCGTTTATATAATTTGGCTTCCAAAGATGTCCCTGTGGAAGAAAGACAAATGGTAAATGGCAAGTCGCATATGCGACCTCAATTTATTCAATTCAATAGGAGTGAAAATATTCTATTGGAAGGAATTACCATAACCAATAGCCCATTTTGGGTTATTCATCCTTTTTTATCCAAGGATATTGTTATCAGGAATGTGAAAGTTTGGGCACATGGACATAATAATGATGGTGTAGATCCCGAAATGAGTCAGAATATCTTGATTGAAGACTGTGTTTTTGACCAAGGTGATGATGCCATTGCTATAAAATCTGGGCGTAATCAGGATGCGTGGCGTTTGAATACACCGACTAAAAACCTAGTGATCCAAAACTGTATTGTAAAAAATGGGCACCAGTTATTGGCCATAGGGAGTGAACTATCCGGTGGTGTAGAGAATGTATTTATGAATAATTGTGAAGTAGTGGACGGGGCAAAACTAAACCATCTGGTTTATATAAAAACCAATGAACGTAGAGGGGGGTATGTTAATAACATTTATGTGAACAATATTAAGGCAGGTAAGATTGATGAAGGCATTCTTGGCATTGAGACGGATGTATTATATCAATGGCGTGATTTGGTGCCAACATATGAAAAAAGATTGACCCCGATAAAGGATATCTATCTGGAAAATATACAATCAAAGGATGTTAAGTTCATTTCAAGGGTTCTAGGTCAGGAAGAATTACCTGTGGAAAATGTCTTTTTGAAGAACGTTTTGGCAGATACGATCCGGAATGAAAAATACATACATGAGAACATTTTAAATTTTAAGGACAGTAAGTGAAGGCAATAATTACTGGACATGGAATAAAAAGTGGAATACTGTGCCACTAAACTGTGTAATTTAAAATAACGAGGGTTTGACTTTATTTAAAAGTCGAACCCTTTTTTAATAGAGGCTAAGGAATTGGTCTTTAAATCCATCGTTGAATAATTCCTTATTCCCCAGAATGTGTAAATATTTAATATCGAACAAAAAAAAGCGGGGACGTGCCCCGCTTTTTTGTTTATACTATATAAGCTAATCCTAGTAAAATTGTTATTTCTTGGTAAAATAGGGTAAACGACTCAAAGGAACATCAATTTCTATGGTGCGGCCTCCTCTAAATGTTTTACCGTTTTCTGCCACCCATTTTCCTTTTGGTAAAATTACTTTTCGTTTTCGTTCGCCGTTTTTGACTACAGGGGCAACCAATATATGGTTTCCAAGCATGAATTGGTCCTTTATGGTTTCATATCCATTATTAGGATACGCTAAGGCCATCGGTTTAACTATAGGCTCTCCGGTTCGTGAGGCTTCTTCCGCCAATTCTAAAAATAGACTTCCCATTTTAGCATGTAATAATGCAGCTTCTAAACAGAACTGATTATTTTCTTCGGATAGGACCCGCCATGGGGCCACAGAGAATTGCATCATTGGCATCAAGGCATGAACCTGGGCTGAACGTACCACCAACTCCTCATCAATCGTAGTGGTATTCTCAAAAGACTGGTGCTCTCCACCACCAATCATATCAGGACATGTATAGGCATAGCCCATTAAACTTTGGGACATTAAATCAGGGATGAGTTTTTCGAGGTCGGTCCAAACATGTAGTTTGTCCCTTAGTCGCTGTGCTAGAGGTAAACCTGCCATTTTCCATGACGCTCTATATTCGTTCAATGGAAATTGTAATCCTAATTTGGCAAAGTAGGTAGTATGGTCATTTGGATTCATTCCAGGAACATAAGAAACAATATCCTCTGTATAAAACCCTGCGTCCCCAGCGTCAAATTTAAAACCATCCACACCGTATTCATCCATTAAGTATTTTAGCCTTCCTTCAAACCATTCTTGGGTATCCGGATTACTTAAATCCAGACAGGCACTGGCACCGTTCCACCATCGAAAAATTGCAGCCTTGTTTTTTGTATCCGCCCACAGTATATCCTGTGTTTTATCGGCATCCAATAGGAGCATTTTTTCTTTGGCCAAATGTCTGAAAGTTTCAGTATCAGCACTCACAAAAGGACAAACCCATAGCATAACCTTGAAACCCATGCCATGTAATTTCTTCATCATTCCTTTGGGATCCTTAAATCTGCGAGGGGAGAACTCCCAAGTGCCGTAACTTTCCTGCCAGTTGTCGTCTATCATGAGTACTCCTGGTGGATAGCCTTTATCAATTATGGCTTGTGCATATTTTAATATATCCTCCTCATTTTGGTTATAGATAAGTTCTATCCATGTATTGTATTGAGGTTTTGTAAACAATAGTTTCTCTGGGATTTTACCGTTAGGTGGGAAAAAATTCGCTACGGCATATTCATAAGAATCACGTAAATTTTGACCTGCAGTACCAAATTCAATTTTACCATCCCTAGAGGTGACCGTTATCTTTCCTTTATCAAAGGAATACTTTATGGGGGATTCGCTCCAAACGTATCTACCTTTACTCGATAACAACAATGGTTGCGCTTGATTTCCTTTGTTATCGCCCCAAAGGTCATGACTCTCAATAGTTTCTGAATCATAAGGTGTGTTGTGGCCAATAGAACTAAGTCCACCCCACCAGTATTCCCCTTGTTGTATTACAATCTCAATTTTTTCCTTATTCTGGGAATATGTGTTATACGTAGTTACCAGTAATAATGAAATCAATAGTATTTTTTTCATAGTTTTTTTATTTCAATTTTAAATTATGGTTTTCAAGTAAAAATAGGTCAATCAATCACCTATATCTTCAAAGTCAGAAGGGTTGACCCAACTAGTGCCAAGTTCTTCACCGGCTAGATATCTTTCGTAAAAATTGACACCTGTGGAATCGGCATAAATATAATTGTCGAATATTTGACCATTCCCCAATATTCTCGGGTCTTTTTGTTTTTTCAGCTCCTCGGTCATAAGCGTATTCAACGCATCCGATTTTTTGGAATATGCAGGATCGTCATAAATATTTACCATACATTCAGGATCTTGTTTTATGTTATATAGTTCAAACTCGGGTCTTTTCCCAAAACTTGAATCCCAGTAATGAAATGTTTCAGGGTTTTTCCTTAAGGCCAATAATTCGGTTTTAGTAGGGGAACCATCGCAATTTAAATAGCCGGTAATGGGATCTCCCGCTGGCCAACGGCTAGTTTCAAAATTCCGGACAAGGAGGTAGTCTCCCTTGACAATTCCACGGATGGGGTAACCCCAATCATGAGGTCGACCTACATCATGTCTTTCTTTTCCTATTAATATAAAATCATCTCTTGAGCTGTCTATATTTTCTGATTGGGTAGAATTAAAGATGGGCAGTAAACTTTTACCTATAATTGGCTTCATTCCTTGTTCGGAAGGTTCCAAATTAGCCAATTCCAGGAAGGTCGGCGCGAAATCGGCAAAAGATACCATGTCATTTATGGTACGGCCTGGTGATTTTATTCCATTTTTCCACATAATAGCCAATGGTAGATGATTGGAAAGTTCATATTCCTGGCCTTTCACCCTTGGAAAAGGCATTCCATTATCCGAAGTTACAACGATGACCGTATTGTCCAATTCTCCTCTTTCTTCCAAGGTTTTGAACATTTTACCTAATTGTTTGTCAAAATATTCAATTTCAAAGGCATAATCCAAAAGGTCTGACCTTACGGTGGCGTTATCTGGCCAAAACGAATAGATCTTGTCAATTTCCTCAAGTTTTTTACCTCCTTGTTTTATACCAATCCCTTTATCGTAAGCCCGATGGGGTTCTCTTGATCCAAACCAAAAACAGAAGGGGGAACTTTCTGTATTATCCGATAAAAAATCCGAAAAATTGGCGGCATAGTCATTTGTTGAAATAAAATCACCAGGGGGATCTGTTTGTTTTTCATCGTATGGTTTTCCCGTCAAAAAACGTTCACTACCATCGTCCAACTTTGCGATACCCGGCGCCCA
This sequence comes from Maribacter aquimaris, assembly GCF_014596745.1. Lineage (GTDB taxonomy): Bacteria > Bacteroidota > Bacteroidia > Flavobacteriales > Flavobacteriaceae > Maribacter_A > Maribacter_A aquimaris. Next base: position 257,947 of record NZ_JABTCF010000003.1, on the reverse strand, counting down.
ACCTTTATCTGTATAACCAACGTGATACCCATTTTCTCCCAATACTTCGGGATAGGTCTTGAATTTTGTTGGAAAATATGCCCAATGATTCGCTGCTTCCTCCAATTGCCATGAATTTCTGCCGGTTAATATGATCGACCTCGAGGGAGCACACTTTGCGTTCGGTGTATATGCCCTTGAAAATAGAAGACCTTCTTTCGCTATCCTATCGAAATTTGGTGTTTTTATCCAATCGCATCCGTATATTCCCATATGTTCATAGGTAGCATCATCCATAATAGCTATCAGGATATTTGGCCTATTGGTTTCAATTGTTGCTTTTTCCTTTTTACATGAAATCAACAAGGTGATTGTCAAAATGAAAACTATGGTTCGAGAAGTTTTTTGAATTATCTTCATAATCTATCTATTTGGGTTAATGGGGTATTTGCAAGAATACAATCCATAATTTTCTTTTGATGATACAATTTAGTTGAACCTTCGGTTAAACCAGTACTCATCCTATTATGACCTATAGTACTATTTGAATAGTATCGATTAAAACCTGTTGCGACACCATTTGTAGTACATGTTTCCGCCACGTTGGTACTAGGTGTTGGTTTTTGGTTTGAAGTCATTAAATAGGTAAAGGTTTGTTGGCTACGGCTTACCAGTGAGGAAAATGCAATAAAACGCATTGTTATAAAACATGGGTTTGTCATGTTAAGCCAAAGATTAATGATATTTAAGATAAGTCAAATCGATTGTTAATCATTACTTATCAAATCTAAAAAATATATTTTCTTTCACAAGCTTATTATTATGTTTTTATTGTAGAAATGTTGTTTTTTGTTACGAAGGATTTCAATGGCAACTTTCACCTTGTTTTTGAAAAGAAATGGCATATAGGTTATTTTATGTCTATACTGGTTATAACGGTAGTTTATATCAGACATAATAAATCTTTAAGGTAAAAAAGTATTTGTAAATAATTCTTGCTGGATATGTATCTTTAGTACTCTATATTTTTGAATTATTAGCCCATTATTTAGGGGTTGATGGTGTTTTTGTCACAAACAAGACTTAAGGATATTATTTTAAAAAAAATAACTTTAAAAAAAACAAAAGAAAGGTTGTGAAAGTTTTAATGATATTCTTATTTTTGATTACTTCTCATGAATTAACGGGATTTCAAATTTGATGTACTGTTAAAGCGGTTTTTGAGGTTTTGGTTAACGTTCAATAGAAAATAATGATTAGGAAGTTTTTTGATGGTTTGATGATGGGGAATTGAACGCATGCTATTAATATATCACGACAAAACCCTTAAATAATAATTGATATAATGGGTACGTATTCAAATACGAGAAGGTCTTTTATTGAAAAATTGGGCAAAGGTGTTGCATTGTCTACAATAACACTATCGGGGCCATCTAGTTTCGCAACCAATTTAATCGCCAAAAGAACAGGTAAGCCAAAACCAATAAGAATTGGGGTCATTGGGGCGGAAAATTCACATACCAAGGGTTTTGGTAAACTCTTTAATATTGATAAAAAATTTCCTGGTGTTGAAATAAAATATGTTTGGGGGGAAACCGAGGAATTTGCAAAGGAAGCTATGAAACATGGGGGGATTCCCAATATGGTAAGGGACCCAAAAGAAATGATGGGTAAAATTGACGCGCTTATTGTAGACCACCGCGACGGCAAATATCATTTGGCAGCAGCTATTCCCTTTGTGAAAGCCGGTGTCCCGACTTTTGTGGACAAACCATTTTCCACTAATCTTCAAGAGGCCAAACAGTTTTTGGCCATGGCTCGTGAAGTGGGTACACCCGTTACTTCGTATAGTTCTATTGCACAAAGTTATGAGACCGATAATATCAAAAGTAAAGTGGATAAAATCGGTGAAATAAACCAAATAGTCCGTATTGGGCCCTATGATATCAATTCAATATATGGAGGGGCTTTTTTTTATGGAGCACATATGATACAACCGTTGACTAATATTTTTGGGGAAGATGTAGCAAAGGTAAGGGTGACTAAAAATGGTAAAGGTAAAAACGGAGCTCATTTGGTTTTCGGAAATGGCATGTTGGCTTCTTTGATTTTTTCTACAAAAAAATATGAATGGCGAACCTTTGTTGAAACGGATCAGGGGCTAACGGAAATGATCCCTGATGTTTTAACCAAGGATGTGTCCAAAGCGGATAAGGATATGGTAGACATGTTCAAAACAGGTAAGGAACCAAGGTCACATCAAAGTATTTTGAACGGTATTGCAATACTTGCTGCCCTTCAGAAATCTACCGATAGTAACCAATGGGAAGAGGTTGAAAAAATAACAATTTAGAAAGATAAATATGAAAAGAATCATTGTTTCCATTATGTTGGCTAGTTTATTTATAGTAAGCTGCAAACAAGAAAAAAAACAAAGTACCCACGATAAGGAGGAAATAGGGAATCAAAATCATAAGGAAAATGAATCTGACTGGCAACTATTGTTTGATGGAAAGACATTTGATGGGTGGCGTGGATTAGGTATGGAAAAAGTGCCTGACAAACATTGGACTATTGAGGATGGTACCATTAGGAAATTGAACAATGGCTTGGTTCCTTCCTTACCGGATGGACAGCCTATTGAAGGTGGGGATTTGATGACCATTGCAACCTTTGATAATTACGAACTTTATTTTGAATGGAAAATATCCAAGGCCGGTAATAGCGGAATAAAGTATAATGTGTCCGAAGCAATGTCCCAAAAGTATGATTCCCCCCACGGTGCAATTGGTTTTGAATATCAATTATTGGATGATACCGATGAATTATATGAAAACTTGAAGACTTCACATTTTACGGGTTCACTTTATGATATGATTGTAGCAAAGAATGTTGAATTGAAGCCTGTAGGGCAATTTAATTCAAGCAGGATAATCGTAAATGGCAACCATGTTGAGCATTGGTTGAATGGAAAAAGGGTAGTCGAATATGATTACGAATCCGCCCAATTGGATTCATTGTACCAAATTAGTAAGTATAAGGACTTTCCGGATTTCATTAAAAAGCGAAAAGGACATATTGTCTTACAAAACCATGATGATGATGCGTGGTTCCGGAATATAAAAATCAGAATACTAGACAGCAATAAAGAATAGCCCTAAACGAACCACTATGAAGATTACTTCAATTATATTATTGATCATTTTTGTTTTTACAGGCATTGGTAAAATAGAAACTACCAAATCTATGAAGGTAGAAGGTATTTCATATTTAGACAACAAGCCCGTTACCCTTACGATAAAAGGGGATAGAATTTCAACGATTACGCAATCCTTGAAAAAGAACACTGAAACCAAAATATTTATGGCACCTGGCTTAATTGATGTTCAGATCAATGGATATATGGGTGTTGATTTTTCTGGACCGGGCTTGACCGTTGAAGATATTAGGAAGGCTACCAAGGCTCTATGGAAAGTTGGGGTCACCAGTTATTTCCCCACCATCATCACAAGTGATATTAATAGGATCAAGGAGAATTTTGCAGTATTGGCAGCAGCAAGAAAGGATCCAGAGATCGGGCCGTCAATACCTGGTTTTCATTTGGAGGGACCCTATATCTCTCCTGTAGCAGGATTTAGGGGTGCCCATCTGGAAAAGTATATAAAAAATCCAGATTGGGAAGAATTCCAGGAAATACAAAAAGCAGCTGAAAATGGGATAGTGATAATTACAATGGCCCCAGAACTGGAAGGTGCTATTCCATTTATAAAAAAATGTACCGAAAGTGGGGTCGTGGTCTCTCTGGGCCATCATAATGGTTCTGCTATTCAGGTTAAAAATGCCGTTGATGCAGGAGCAAAAATGGCGACACACTTAGGGAATGGATGTGCGAATGAGATAAATCGTCACCACAATCCGCTTTGGCCTCAATTGTCAGATGATCGTATAACGACGAGTATTATTACAGATGGTTTTCATTTGACAAGAGAGGAAGTACGAAGTTTTTATAAGGTAAAGGGACCAAATAAGACAATCTTGGTGTCGGACGCTTTGGATTTGGCGGGATTGCCACCAGGGGAATATATTAGGGGGGAACGTAAATTGTTGCTTACACCGAACGTAGTGAAGCTTCCAAAGGAAAATGTGCTCGCGGGAGCGGCATCCCCTATAAGTAAGTGTTTGGGAGTGATGATGGAATATACACAATGTAGTCTTCCGGAAGCCATCCAAATGGCAAGTACGAATCCGGCCGAAATGTTTTCAATGGAAACTTTAGGTAAATTAGAAAAGGGTAAAAGGGCTGATTTGATACTATTTACCATGGATAAGAATGAAATGGTTATTCAAAAAACATACGTATCCGGCAAATTGGTCTATTCCAGGAACTAAATTTTTTAGAGTCAAAATATATTTAATAATAACATACTGTTCATGGCAAGCAATAAGATAATCAAGAAAATACTTTTAGCGTTAAGTGTTGTTGGCCCTGGTCTATTCCTAATTGGTTACAATATTGGTACAGGGAGTGTTACTACTATGGCCAAAACTGGAGCGGAACATGGTATGGGTTTATTTTGGGCTCTCGTACTTTCGTGTATTTTCACCTATATACTTATGGTTGCTTATGGAAAAGTGACCTTAGTTTCGGGTAATACCGCTCTTTTTAATTTTAAAAAAGAATTTCGTTGGGGCTGGTTACTTTCCCTCTATATAATTATCGCCCTTATAATAGGGGAGTTACTTGCCCTTATTGGGGTAATGGGAATCGTTGCCGACCTTGTTCAAGAAGGAATTAAGTTGGCCTTTAATGGGTTGGAGTTAAATACCTTTTGGATCATCCTCTTTTTTGTCTCGATACTCTATTTATTCCTATGGTTTGGTAGGTATCAAATGTTTGAAAAAATACTTACGGTTCTTGTAATCCTGATGGGGCTGTCATTTCTCCTTGTATTTATAATGGTGAAACCAAGCATGGGGGCTTTAATGGAAGGTATGGTTCCTTCAGTGCCCAATACCCCGGGCGCTTATATGTTGATAGCCGCTATAGCGGGGACGACTTGTTCGGCAGCTGTTTTTATCATGAGAAGTACTGTGGTAGCAGAGAAAGGTTGGGGGGTAAAGGATATAAAAAAAGAAAAAAGGGATGCCTTTGTTTCCGCTTCCATGATGCTTTTTCTCAGTGGGGTGATTATGGCCGTTGGAGCAGGAACGCTTCATGTTATGGGGCTGAAACTTGACAATACGGTCGATATGATACAGTTGTTCGAGCCCATTGGTGGAAAATTTTCGGCTTTTCTTTTAATTATAGGTATTACCGGTGCCGGATTGTCTACGGTATTCCCCATAGTTCTGATAGCGCCATGGCTGATTGCCGATTACACCGGAAAACCTCGTAATATACATTCTAACCAATCAAGAGTACTTATCGTAGTAGCATTGCTATTTACTTTTGGAACTGTTTTTATGGAAGAAAAGCCACCTATCTTAATGGTTTTTTCGCAAGCTTTTCAAGCTTTTATTCTTCCGGCCGTAGCGATTCCGATTTATATTTTGATTAACAGGGAATCTGTGATGCACGAGTATAAGGCAGGGGTTAAAATGAATATTGGTATCCTCGCGGTGATACTGTTTTCCTTAATAACATCATGGTTCGCAATGATGGAATTTATTTACTAAAATAGAAATATGAATACAACTTTTAAAGTTCAAGACCTGAACATAGATATTTACCAACGACCCGAGGAAATGGGGAAAGCAGCAGCTGATTTTGTTGAAATGAAAATCAATGAGGCTATTGCAAAAAAAGGTATAGCAAGGGTGATTTTGGCAACGGGATCTTCACAGTTCACTTTTTTAAAGGCTTTGAGGCTGGCAAAAATTGACTGGAAGAAAGTAATAGTTTTCCATTTGGATGAATATTACGGTATAGCCGATACGCATCCAGCAAGTTTCCGCAAATACCTAAAAGAGAGAATTTTGGATTTCGTCAATCCCTTAGAGGTTTATCTAATTAATGGGGATGCTGAAGATATAGAGGATGAAATGGACAAGTATGCCGCTAGATTAAGAGAGCATGAAATTGATGTAGCGTGTATTGGAATAGGGGAGAACGGCCATATTGCATTCAATGACCCTCCAGTTGCAGATTTCAACGATACCAAATTAGTGAAGTTGGTTGACTTGGACGAGCAATGTAGAAATCAACAATTAGGGGAAGGATGGTTCCCTACGATCGATGATGTTCCGAAAAAGGCTTTAACATTGACTATCCCGGCTATTATGAATAGTAAGGCAATCAGCTGTGTGGTACCTGACGAAAGAAAGGCGGAAGCAGTTTATAACGCCTTAAATGGAGACGTAACGACTGATTGCCCTGCTAGTGTGTTAAGAAGACATAACGATATAAGAATGTTTTTGGATGTGGAATCAGCGTCTCGATTACAAAATTCATTAAGCTAACCCATTATAGTCATTAGGCACTAGTACAACAATCGATTTGTTTGTAAGCCTGAAACAGGAAATATAATTGTGGAAGCCTTTTGTTACTTACAGGGTACTGATTTATAAAGGAAACAAGAGGACGAACGACGTGGTAAAATGATATAAAACAAGTATAATACAAACAAAATATGGAAAACAAACGAAGGGATTTTATAAAAAAGGCAGCTTTAGGTGTCTCATCCTTATCTATTGGAGGGGTGTTGCCAGGGTTCAGTGCTAAAAGTTATGGTAATATAATAGGGTCTAATGAACGTCTCAAGGTAGCCTGTATGGGTGTAAATAGCAGGGGTTATTCAGTGGGGTCTAATTTCGCCTTACAGTCAAACTGCGACGTTGTCTATTCTTGCGATGTAGATAAGAGGGCATCTGCAAAGTTCATCACCGGCATAGATAAAATACAAAACAGGAAACCCAAACATGTAACGGATTTTAGGGAGGCCTTGGATGATAAGAATGTTGATATCTTGGTTGTAACTGCTCCAGACCATTGGCATGCGCCTGCAGCCATAATGGCATGTAAGGCCGGTAAACATGTTTATTTAGAGAAACCGGCAAGTCATAACCCAAATGAAGGGGAACTAGCGGTAGCCGCATCCATTAAATACGATCGAGTGGTACAAATGGGTAACCAGCGACGCTCTTGGCCAAATGTTGTAAAGGGTATTAAAGATTTGAAAGAAGGTATTATCGGCCGACCTTATTTTGCCAAAACATGGTATACGAATAATCGTCCTACTATTGGGAAGGGAAAAGTAACAGAGGTACCGGACTGGTTGGATTATGAATTATGGCAAGGCCCTGCACCGCGCGAGGCGTTCAGGGATAATTTAATTCATTACAATTGGCATTGGTTCTGGAATTGGGGAACAGGTGAGGCACTGAATAATGGAACCCACTTTGTGGATTTGGCCAGATGGGGTCTAGGGGTGGAGTACCCCACCAAGGTAAGTTCCAATGGTGGTCGGTATCGTTATGATGACGATTGGGAAACTCCTGATACACAAATCATTAACCTGGAGTTTGATAATAATAGCCTGATGACATGGGAGGGACGAAGTTGTAACGGTCGTTCTGTCGAAGGAAGTAGTGTGGGTGTTATGTTCTATGGGGAAAATGGTTCTTTGGTTATAGAATCGGGGAATTCTTACAAGGTTTATGATTTAAACAATAAATTGATCAAGGCGGAAGACGGCATGGAAGAAATTAATGCCAATAACCTTTCGGATCCCTCTCAGTTTCTGGATATTTTACATATTCAAAACTTTTTTGATGCCATCCGGAAAGGAACACCGTTAAATTCCGATATTGATGGAGGGCATAAAAGTACTTTGCTCGTTCAATTGGGTAACATAGCATTGCGTTCTGGACAAAATTTGAAGATTGATCCTAAAAATGGACATATATTGGACAATAAAGAAGCAATGAAATATTGGAGTAGGGAATATGCTCCAGGATGGGAAAAGCTTTTATATTAATAATCAGAGAGGCTCCAGTAGGTTGAAATCGCCTCGGGTGCATGTGAATTAGAAGTAATTCCATGTTGATTGTCACAAAGTTTGATTAGAAACAGCTTCACTGGATTGGTTTTATTTTGGAATACTTTCGTGTTAATCGATTATGATATCAAAAAGGGAGTATGGCTTATTATTTTAATTCGCCAGCTTAACAACGGGTTTTGATTCCCAATTGTTGAGTTGGTTTTTACAAAGTTGTTGACCTTGGTTGGCAACTTTGTTTTATTCTAACCCTCTTTGTAGATGCCTAAACGAAAATGATCTCCCAATAAATTTGAGAAATCAAAAATCCAATTACTGTCTTTGCAGTTAATTTATTATTATTCAATTCCATATCGTGCTTTATATGAGGATTTAGGTGAAACTTGTATCACTTTAATCCATATAGAGTCGGGTTCCATTTAGAATAAGTATTGATTTCAATTTTACTCCTCCGCTTCATTTTTAATATCATCTGCTTCATATGTGCTACCCATTCTTTTGTAGGCCGATTAGCTTTGCCTAGCATCTAAGAAAGTTCCATTTAACAACTTCTTACAGTTCGAATCTTATAATAATCATACATGTCTAAACAAATTAACTGGGGTATTATAGGCTTGGGTAACATTGCGAACCAATTTTGTGGAGATTTATCCTTGGTGGAACAGGCTACTATATATGCCGTTGCCTCGCGTTCTAAAGAGAAATCAGAAGTGTTTGCTAAAAAACATGGCGCCGTCAAAAATTATGGTTCATACGATGCCCTATTTCAGGACCCTAATGTGGATATTGTATATATCGCAACCCCACATGATTCACATGCCCAATTAAGTATTGCTGCCATGAACCAAGGCAAGCATGTGCTCTGCGAAAAGCCTTTGGCCGTAAATACGGAGCAAGTAAAATCGATGATTGAGGCTTCCAAAGCCAATAAGGTGTATCTTATGGAAGCATTTTGGACTAGATTCAATCCTTCCATAGTGGAAATTAAAGAAAAGATAGCACAAGGGGTAATTGGCGATATTGTCCATATTAAAGCTGATTTTTCTTTTCCTCAGAATTTGGAAGATGAGTATGGGCGCAACTTGAACATGGCCTTGGCCGGTGGCGCCTTGTTGGATATGGGGCCGTATCCCGTGTTTTTGGCATATTTGCTTTTAGGCATACCTAATGATATTCAGGCATCTGCCCAGTTTCATGAAACCGGTGCTGATATTCAAACATCGGCGATATTTAACTATGATAATGCACAAGCGATGCTGTATACCGGATTTTGCCATGAAAGCGATATGATTGCTAGAATTTATGGTACTGAAGGCGAAATTCAAATTCATAGAATTTGGCACGAAGCACAAGGGTATAGCATCATTAAAGACGGTAAAAAAGTTGATTTTTTAAAACCGACAATAGGCAAGGGATTTGCCCATGAAATTATATCGTGTCAAGACCATTTGATGTCAAATGCGAAAGAGAACAAATTGTGGGCGTTGGGTGACAGTTTAAAGGTAATTGGTTTGCTCGATAAAATCAGGACTTCCATAGGATTAAAATATCCATTCGAATAGAACATATGAAAAAATCGATATTTATTGCTTTTGTGGTTTCATTAGGCGGATTCTTATTCGGTTTTGATGCAGGTATCATATCAGGAGTAATGTCATATGTTAACCCAGAGTATAACTTAGACGCATTACAATCGGGTTGGGTCGTAAGTTCGCCTTCCTTTGCAGCCATGTTTGCGATGTTATTGGCAGGCAGGCTAAGCGATTTTTTCGGTAGGAAAAAGTTACTGTTATATGTAGCCATAAGCTATGTGTTATCAGCATTGCTTTCGGCGTATTCAATTTCCTATGAAATGCTCTACATGGCCAGAATGTTAGGCGGTTTAGCATTCGGAGCGGCCTTAATTTTGGCGCCCACTTATATAGCGGAGATTTCTACAGGTAAAAATAGAGGCAAGCTCGTTTCGATACAACAGCTGAATATCGTTCTTGGCTTTTTCGCCGCGTTTTTAAGCAATTACTATTTTAATGCTTTTAATGAGAGTGGAAGTAGTTTTTTAAACGATGCGAACGTGTGGCGTTGGATGCTCGGTGTCGAAATTATTCCGGCGATTCTTTATTTCATTTTGCTTTTTTTTGTTCCTAAAAGTCCGAGATGGTTGTTTTTGAATAATAGGGAAGAAGAAGCAAAGCAAGTGATGTATAGCCTTCATGACGAGCAATTGGCAACCGAAGAAATTAGTGCAATAAAAGCAAGCCTGCATCAAAATAGAAACCAGAATAAGGTTAAGCTTTCTGATTTATTTAAACCAGCGCTGCGTTTTATAATTATTGTAGGTTTGGTTCTAGCTGTTTTACAACAAATTACAGGTATAAATGCTATTTATTTCTATGCAACCTCGATTTTTAAGCAAACGGGTATTGGTACCGGAGCAGCTTTTAAATCTGGAATATTATTGAGTCTTACCACCGTGGTTTTTACCGTCTTGGCCATTTTTCTAATCGATAGAGTAGGAAGAAGACCGTTATTGTTGGTAGGTATTGCCGGTATTTCAATAAGCCTACTCGTATGCGCATATGGTTTTAATAATGCAACCTACCAATTGACCGAATCGGAAATTGGTTCTTTCGAAGGTCTTGATGGGCAGAAGTTGATGCCACTGGCAACTAAGGATTACACCAGTGATGTCACCTTTAAAAGTGACGTTAAGCAAGCTATCGGAAACCAAGAATATCAAAAATTTGAGGGCGCTATTCTAGAGAAGGCGACAGATATGAATGCAAATTTGGTTTTATTTGGTATACTTGGTTTTATAGCGTGTTTTGCATTTTCTCTAGGCCCCGTAATGTGGGTTATGCTATCTGAACTATATCCTAACGCCTATCGCGGCTTGGCTATCGGTAGTCTCGGTTTTGTAAATTCTTTCATAAGCTGGGGCGTGCAACAAGTGTTTCCTTGGGAACTTGACAACTTAGGAAGTACGATGACGTTCTTAATTTTCGGAGTCATAGCACTCATCGGATTTTTCATTTTACTTAAAATCTTGCCGGAAACTAAAGGAAAATCATTAGAAGAATTAGAAAAAGAACTGGTCCAAAGTTAAGTTATGATTGAAAACCCAATTTTACGAGGTTTTAACCCTGACCCATCAATTATTAGAGTCAACGATGACTACTACATTGCAACATCTACCTTTGAATGGTTTCCAGGGGTTCAAATTCATCATTCCACAGATTTAAAAAATTGGCAACTCATCGGTAGGCCATTGAATCGTCTTTCGCAATTGGATTTAAAGGGTTGTCCTGATTCTTGTGGTGTTTGGGCACCTTGCTTATCCTACGATAATGGGATTTTCTATTTGGTGTACAGTAACGTGCGTTCATTCGATGGCGTCTGGAAAGACACCCCTAATTATTTGGTAACAGCTTCTGATATAAATGGCCCATGGAGTGATCCGATTTATTTATCATCAAGAGGATTCGACGGTTCTTTATTTCACGACAGCAACGGAAAAAAATGGTTTCTAAATATGTTAGTAGACCATAGAAAAGGAAAGTTTTTTGGAGGGATTGAAATGCAGGAATATTCACCCAAGGAAAAGCAACTTATCGGGAAAGTACATTTTCTAACCAACGGAAGTAGTTTGGGTTTAAGTGAAGGCCCTCATATATTTCAAAAGAATGGTTACTATTATCTAATTTTGGCAGAAGGCGGTACAGAATACAATCACGCGCTTTCAGTAGCTCGAAGCAAGACTATTTTCGGTCCTTATGAGTATCATCCTGATAACCCTGTTATCTCAACGAAAGAAAATCCTGAAAATAAGCTACAAAAATCTGGACATGGTGATTTTGTTCAAACCCAAAATGGCGATTGGTATGCCGTCTTTCTGGTAAGTAGACCATTATCTACTCTTGGCAGATGCACCTTAGGTCGAGAAACGGGGATTGAAGAGATCGTATGGCGAGACCAATGGCCTTATTTGAAAAATGGCACAAAAGTTCCTAACTCGGAAGTACCTGCACCTAAGCTAGTGGGGCATGGTCATACATTGTCAAAAACCAAAACCACCTTTGATAATACGGCACTTGATATACATTTTCAGTCGTTACGAATTCCTATAACAGAACATTGGTGCTCCTTATCCCAAAGAGAGGGCTTTTTGCGACTCTACGGTAAAGAATCACTTAGTTCAACGCACAATCAAAGTATTATAGCCCGTCGTATTCAAAGCTTCAATGTTGAAGTAAGTACAAAAATTGAATTTCGTCCCAATACATTTCAACAAATGGCTGGCCTTGTATTCTATTATAATACAGGTCATTATCATTATGCGTGTATAACGGCTAACTACACTGGTGAAAAAAAATACCTGTCTATCTTTTCGATGGATAATTTTACGCAAATTTCACAAGAAGAGCTAGTTGACGTGACGGATTTTGATTCGGTGATTATAAAAGGAATCATGTACAATGATAGCCTTCAATTTTATTTCAGTACCAAAGAGGGGGAAAAAGCACAAACACTAGGTACGGTATTAGATGCCAGTATTCTCTCTGATGACTACGTGCAGAAGGGTAGCCAAAGATATCGACCGGCATTTACGGGTTCGTTCGTGGGAATTTGCTGCCAAGATTTAGCATATAATAAATTGCATGCCGATTTTGAATGGTTCGATTATAATGAAATATCACACTAAAATAATATGAAACAAATAGTACTTCTATTACTTGTTATCATCACATCTTGTGGTGAAAAAGCGAAAGCTCCAAACAAAGCTGAAAAACAAGAACCCACAAAAAGAAAACTTGCAAAATTTGAACCTAAAGATGGTGAGGTTTTACTTTTTGTAGGCCAAGAATTGGAAGCTGTCGGAGGATTAGAGGAGTATAATGACGGTTACTTAGATCATTTTGATACACCAGCAGGTTGGACTACCTACACCAATATCAACCCAGGTGAAGAATCGTTTGGCAGAATTCAAGAAGGGCTCGATGGTTTGTACGAAACGCACGATTGGGGAGATAACGATTACAATGCAACGCTACAGTTGGAAGATGAGGATTACAAGGATATGGCATTGGCAATCGGACTCCAATTCGTAAACCATGAAGAAAAAGTCGCTGACGGTACCCATGATAAGTATATTGATCAATTAGGAGATTTTTTACTTTCTTTAGGCAAGCGGCCTGTTTTCTTGAGAATAGCCTACGAATTTGACGGCGATCCATGGAATCATTATGACCGCAAGAGCACAATCGCTGCCTATAGGAGAATAGTGGATTTACTTCGTGCTAAGGGGGTTAACAATACAGCTTATGTTTGGCAGTCTGCCGGTAAAATGGCCCCCGATGAGGAACATTTGGAAAATTGGTATCCTGGCGACGATTATGTAGACTGGCTTGGGATATCTTTCTTTAACGGTTGGAAAAAACAAAAAATGATTCCATTTGCACGTAAAAAGGGAAAACCTGTTTTTATTGCGGAGGCAACACCAACAAGTTCAGATTTGATTAATGATCCAGAAGAAAATCAAGGGCTTACCAAAGAAATGAAACTTAATATACCAGAACAGGCCGAAATGGCCTGGAAAGAGTGGTTTGTTCCATTCTTTAAAACTATTGATGATAATCCAGATGTAGTAAAAGCGGTTCATTATATTAATTGTCATTGGAATTCTCACCCAATGTGGCTAGATAATCCAACCTTCAAAAATGTAGATGCCCGATTACAATTAAGTGATACGATTAGCAAAAGATGGAAGGCAATAACATCTAAGCCGAAATATATAAAGTCATCGCCAAATTTGTATACTGAAATGTACAATCAGCAATAGCCCCTTCTTTAAAAATCTTCAAATAACCGCTGCTGGCTAGAAAAAATGACATGGGTCATTATGGTTTAGAAGGTTGGATGACATAGGTCATTTCTATTTTCCCTATAGAGTTATATTTTTAATACAAATTAAAATCTAAGCGTGAAAACAATTCTATACGCCACAGATTATTCCGGGAATTCCGTGGCCGCCTTAAAATATGCCCGTGAAATGTTAAACCAGATAGGTACCCGTTTGGTAGTTACCCATGTATTTGATTATCCTACTGTCTTGGGAACGGAGATGCTTTCAGAACCTTTCCCACAATTAGAGAAAGATGCTTTTACAACGCACCGTTCCAAATTGGAGCAATTCTGTGAAGAACATTTGGGCCGCAATTGGGAGAATCCGAAAATACAGCTAGAGGCGGTAGAAAATAAGTCTGTTGTAAAGGGTATTATTTCGGTAGCCGATGAATGGCATGCCTATTTGATCGTCATTGGTATAAAAGGTGGTAGCGTACTGCGCGAAATGATTATGGGAAGCACCACAAAGCATCTTATTGAAAAAGCGCCCTGCCCCATTTTGTCCATTCCGGCGGATGTAAGTCATGCTCCGATTAAAACTATCGTTTATGCCACGGATTTCGAGGAAGAGGATGTGTATGCCATTCGAAAATTAGCTGAAATGGCTGAACAACTCGATGCTGAAATAAAAGTCGTTCATATCTCCACAAAGGAAGAATATAAGGGAGAGATACAAATGAAATGGTTCAAAAAGATGCTGCACAAGAAAGTAACTTATAAGCGCATTCATTTTGAGCTATTGTTTGCCGAGGATGTTTTTGATGCCCTTAGAATCTATCTCGGAGATAAGAATGCAGATTTGATGGTTATGCTGGAAAGAGAGCATAAAAGCATCATAAAAAAATGGTTCCATCGGGATCTTGTCAAAAAAATGGAATCTTATGGTAGGGTTCCACTCTTAAGTTTTAGAGGGGCTAACCATCAATTATTTTATTTTAACCAACCACTTTAAATCGAATTGAAATGGGAAGAAGGATATTTAGAATAGTAATAGCAATATCTGTCGTATTAGGGATTTATTTTTTTATTTCAAAAGATGCTCATTCCAAGGTGTTTTCTGTTATAATGTCGAGCCTAACCTTTCTTCTTTTTAGTTTTGGAATACATGGACTTATTGCACATTCGCTAAGGCCTACATCGAAGGGTAATCTTATTGTTTACCCTATATTAATGTGGGCACTTTGGGCAGTCCTATTTTTATTGTTCGTATTTTTTGTAATTCCATTTTACTGCCCGGATTTTTTAATCAAGATCTAGTTACTTCATCGTTTCAGTACTTTCGATCATTTCAATATACATTATATGTAAATTGGCTCTTTGGGCTAATTCCGCCCTAAGAAAGCCTTTTTTCAAATACTATATTTTATGCGATAATCAAAATCGATTGATACTTTCCCATAGAATTACTTGCTAACTACAGTATGCAGAACAAATTTTAGTATTTGTTCCCTGCCACAAATTATGGGGCACATTTTGATTGCGGTCTGCTTAAAATAATGTGCGCCACTCCTTGTTTCTGTATATAGGGGTCTTTTTTAATGAGACAACTTCTTATATAATTACATCCTTTGTTTTGGATAACCACAACCTCTAATGACCGTTAAACAAGACCACTTTGCCAAAATAAGGAATCTTCGATCCGTATACCCCGAAC
The DNA here is from genome assembly GCF_014596745.1 of Maribacter aquimaris. GTDB lineage: Bacteria > Bacteroidota > Bacteroidia > Flavobacteriales > Flavobacteriaceae > Maribacter_A > Maribacter_A aquimaris. Next base: position 242,416 of record NZ_JABTCF010000003.1, on the reverse strand, counting down.
ATGGTCTCCAATAGTAGTTTCGATAATACCCCCTTTTAAGGGAAACAAGAAATACATTGAAACACACAAGGTGTTTACACTAATTGGATGCTTTTTGATTTCCCATGGGGTAAGAGACAAGGATTTTATTGACTGGTAGTATGGTGTTACTCTTATTTTCGGATTAACATCATAAGTTTATGCTTAATGTATATGCGTGTAAAATAGAATTCCCCAACTATTTTTAAATAGAAACAGGGACCATATTGAAAGTCATGGTCAGAGGGTTATTTCTTCCGACCATGACTGTTTAATGAACCATTTTTTTCGAACTATAGTTTCATGTAATCAACGAAAGTTCTTCCCTCAATTTTAGTTTCTATTTTGTAATTTCCCCTTTCAGTTTTGTTTAAACTATACATTCTATTAACGTTCTGAGTATTTTCTATCGTTTCAGAATGTATTAATTTAAAACCATTATCATCAAAATATATATTGATTTCCAAAGGGCGTTTATTTGAACATGGGCTAGAGATATATACCAGATTTCCTTCAGACTTTACAAATGGTCTGAGTTCATTTTTTTCGTTTTCTTTTTTAATATCAGCAACAGTTGCTTTAATAGTAAAAGGGATGGTTTTAATTTTTAAGTCCTTAACTAATTCAAAAAAGTAATCGCCATCCGGAAGTTTGGTTAAATCGAATGCTTTAATATAATCTCCGGAATTCTGAATCGTTTCGCTATAAAGGGTAATTCCGAAAGCATCTTTAACGAAGAGTTTATTTCCCTGTTTAACATTGATTAATGTTAACGTCGTTTTTGGGTCATCATTAAAAGTATTTACAGTTGAATTTGCGTTTACAAGGAAAGTAGTAAACATAACTATGAATACTAAACTGTTTTTAATTAAATTTTTCATTGTGTGAATATTTAAATTAATTATAGTACAAAGTTAGGAGGGATTTGAATGTTGGAAAACATCAGGATTGACCACATTCTATTCTAAATTAACCTGCATGTATCATTTCAGCTTTAAAAAAGGATAATATAAAATATAATTGAGTTGAATTTGTATAATTATCTCCCAAGAAGATATTACCTTTGAGTATAATTTTCGGTTATGATTATAAAAAAGCCGATTTATAAAAAATTAAATGCAGAATTTGAAAATTCAATTCTGATAGTGCAACGTACCGAACGATTGGATAGTAAGACCGCCTTTTGGCACTTTCATCCAGAATTGGAATTACATTACGTCAATAAAGGATATGGAAAGAGACATGTAGGAAATCATATATCTTATTTTAACAATAGCCAGCTGCTCTTAATAGGCTCGAATTTACCGCATAAAGGATTTACGGATGGAATGATAAATAATGGAAAAGAAACCATTATTCAATTTAAGAAGGAATTTTTAGGGGAAACGTTTTTTAGCCTCCCACAAATGAAAGATATCAATAGACTTTTTGAGAGAGCAAAAAAAGGACTATTGTTCAATCCAAAGATAAAAAGGGAAATTGGACCAAAAATCGAGGATTTAATAAATTGGGATGGATATGATAGATGTATAAAGTTTTTAGATGTTCTTCATGAATTGGCCTTATCTGATGATTACAGAATTCTAAATCCGGAAGGGTTTAATTTTGAAGTGGAACCGCAGGATACAGCAAAAATCGATATTATTTATAAACATGTAAATAGCAATTTTAAGAATCAGATACCTTTAGAAGAAGTTGCGGATGCGGTAAGTATGACCGTGCCTGCGTTCTGTAGATATTTTAAAAAAGTAACAGGAAAGACATTTACTAAATTGGTTAATGAATATCGCGTTGTACATGCCACTAAATTATTACAGGAAAGCCAAAGTAGTATTACAGATATATGTTACGAATGTGGATTTAACAGTTTTTCCCACTTTAATAAAATGTTTAAAGAAATTACGGGGAAAAGCGCTTCAAAATATAGAAGCAAATTGAAGAAACTTGTTCAATGATCTAAATCATATATTATTTCAACTTTAAAACAGCAATAATGAAACACTCCTTTTTACTTCGGGATAAGAAGGGCAAGGCGATAATCCTTCTTGAATTATTTGTTCATTCCATAGAGACGAGAAAAGTTTTTCCCATAACTGTATGGAAGTAGAAGATCGTGAAAGTATTTCGGCTAAATGTGTGAAAAGCAAATATCCAGTAATAAGAAATAAACGAATTGATAAGGCTGATATCTTGTTTGTTAAAGATAAAGCCGGAAATATATTTGAATTAACATTATAAAATAATGAAAACTTACCTTGATTGTATTCCTTGTTTTATGCAATAAGCATTGCGTGCGGGAAGATTGGCTACTACTGATGAAAAAGAAATAAAACAAATTCTCGATAAAACAGGAGAATTGGTAAAAAACGTTTCCATGAATGCCACACCTGCAGAAACGGGAATGATGGTTTATGGTATTGTACGGGAAGTTACAGGAGTTCAAGACCCATTTAAAGCTATCAAAGAACAACATATTAAAGAAACTAAAGCCATTTATCCTGAATTGGAAAAGCTAGTGGCTAATTCTGACGACAAGCTTCTTACGGCCATAAAAATTGCCATTGCTGGAAATATTATTGATTTGGGAGTTAGCAGAGCATTTGATATAGTAAGCGATGTAGAAAATATTCTGAAACAGGATTTTGCAATTTTCGACTATACTGCTTTTAAAAAGCAATTGGAAAAAACCAAGAGCATCCTTTACATTGGTGACAATGTAGGGGAATCGGTTTTCGATAAAATACTTATCAAAGAATTAAAAAAACCAGTAAAATTTGCTGTACGAGCCATTCCCATTATAAATGATGTTACTTGGGAAGATGCTATTGCTTCCGGATTAGACGAAGTTGCAGAATTAATTGATTCGGGATGCGAGTCTCCGGGTATTATTCTTGATCAAAGCACACCTGAATTTCTCGAACTTTTCAATACAACAGATCTTGTTATAAGTAAAGGTCAGGGAAATTTCGAGGGATTATCTGATTGTAACAGACAGGTATTTTTCTTATTGAAATCAAAATGCCCGATTATCGCAAATCATCTAGGTATAGAAGATAATTCGATTATTCTTAAAGAACATAAAATCTAGCTATGTATAAACATCTATTTGGTCCGGTACCATCACGAAGATTGGGAATGTCTCTGGGAATTGACTTGATTCCTAAAAAAGTTTGTTCTCTGAACTGCGTTTATTGCGAAGTAGGTAAAACAACAGATCTTACAATTGACAGGTTGGAATATGTTAAATATGAGAGTGTAATTACCGAGTTGGAAAGATTTATGGGCAACAATCCAAAAATTGATTATTTCACTTTTTCAGGATCTGGAGAACCCACATTAAACAGTAGAATTGGTGATGTATTAAAATTCATCAAAGAAAAATACCCAAAAATAAAAACAGCGATACTAACAAACGGCACATTACTGTATGATAAAAACTTAAGAAAAGAATTATTGGCTGCGGATGTTATTTTACCCTCGTTGGATGCAGCTAGTAGAGATGTATTTAGAAAAATTAACAGGCCCAGTAAAAAATTGAATATTGAAGCACATATACAAGGATTGGTCGACTTAAGAAAAGAATACAAAGGCGAAATTTGGCTCGAAATATTTTTATTGAAAGGATATAATGATACTAAGGAAGAATTAAAATTATTAAAAGAAACCATTTTAAGAATTAAACCGGATATCGTTCAATTAAATACCTTGGATCGTCCTGGAACAAGACATGATTTAATTCCTTTGACGAAAATGGAAATGCATGCCATTGTTGATTTATGGGAGTTGCCGAATATTGAAATCATAGCCTCCCCAGATAAACGGTCATGTATTGAATCGTATAATGGTGATATTGAAACAGCAATAATGGAAACCATTGCCCGCCGCCCTTGTACGCTTGATGATTTACACAATTTTTTAGGAATCCATAGCAATGAAATAAACAAGTATTTGGGGAATTTAGAATCGAGTGATATTATTGAAACCGTTAACCTTGAAAGAGGGGTATTTTATGAATTGAAACATAAATAAATTGATTTTTAAATTAATAATAGGGTTGGAATTTATATTGAATAACCTTTTAGAAGTTATTTATATGATATTTCTGCATGCCATCATGATTACCGGTTTTGTCTTTGTCATGATGCTGCTAATTGAATATATAAATGTTCAATCAAAAGGGCTGTGGCAAAAAAACCTTACTAAAAATAAATGGCGTCAATATTTAATTGCCGGTATTTTAGGCGCAATTCCAGGTTGCCTTGGAGCATTTACCATGGTTGCCATGTTTTCGCACAGGTTGGTTTCATTTGGAGCCTTAGTGACTACCATGATTGCGACAAGTGGGGATGAGGCTTTTATCATGTTTGCAATGTTTCCTAAGAAGGCTATATTGTTGACACTGATTATTCTTGTGGTTGGGGTTTTAGCGGGTTATCTAACCGATAAATTATATAAACCCAAAAAAGCACTCAAAAATTTTTCATCCCATAAGCTCCCTTTGCACGATGAAGCTATATGCAAATGTTTTGAAAAAGATAAAATTTGGATCAATATATTTCATCCATCCTTATACCGGGTCATCATAGCAATTATTATTTTAGTTCTTATCGTGGGAATTGCAACCGGTTTGTTGGCAGGGGATTTAGAGATTTGGATGAAAATATCAGTGTTGTTGGTATTTCTTTTTTCCCTTTTTATTGTATTGACTGTTCCAAATCATTTTATTAAAAAACATATTTGGGAACACATTGTAAAAATGCACCTTCCACGGATCTTTATATGGGTTTTCGGGACCCTTTTATTTATGCATTTTTTAATGGATTATATTGATGTCCAAGCATGGTTATCTTCAAATATGTTCGTTGTATTGCTTATTGCTGTTTTAATTGGTGTCGTTCCAGAATCAGGTCCCCACTTAATTTTTGTGACACTTTTTGCACAAGGAAGCATCCCGTTTAGCATTTTACTGGCAAGTTCAATATCACAAGATGGACATGGAATGTTGCCAGTGCTTGCGGAATCAAAAAGAACTTTCTTGGTCGTGAAAATCTTGAATATGATTTTTGCATTTATTGTAGGGTTATCGACTTTATTATTAGGATTTTAATTTTAAAAATAAACGATTTTCGTTTTCTTGCCAAACCTTGAAATCAATGAAATTTTATTGATTTGGGAGTCAGTCGAGCATTTGATATCGTAAGCTGTGTAAAAAATATTCTAAAACAGGATATTGTTTTTTTGATAGAATTCTTATCAAAGAATTAAAAAAAACCAGTAAAATAGCCCTCCGTACCATTCCATGAATAAATGATGTCACTTAGGAAAATGCTATAGCTTCCGGATGAGACGAAGTTGCAGGATTAATTGATTCGGAATGCAAGTCTCTAGGTATTATTCTAAATCTAAGCACACCTGAATTTCTCGAACTTTACAATACATGAGATCTTGTATTAAATCATAATGTTTACGGACTTTTGGTGGAATACGGTTGGTTCCCTTGCGGAGAAACAGGAACTATCCATGATTTCATAACAGACTATTGAACAGTGTGCTGAAGGTTGATATTCCAAGAATCAGATTATTGTTTTAAGATTCTGACGAGTATATTTTGGAATGGAATACTGATTATTTTTTTGGAACTTTAATATTTAGAAAGCAAAATACCCTGAAGTTTTGATTGTTTTTAATAGGGAAGCGAGAGCGAAAAATTATTTATTAAGAATACTTTATTTTTAAAGTAAGTGATTTACAAGGTTATGATCTATTCTATCTAAGAAGGATTTACACCTTGGATAATATGATAACGATTTTTCATTAAAACAATAGGGCCTTGAATAATTCTAAGACCCTAATGTTACAAACTAACTCAAAAATCGTAATGAACTTAAATTTAAGTCACCATCATCCTAAAGCAATGATGTATTCTTCTACAGTTACGCTCACCGTTGGTAATCATAGTAATGCTCTTTATTTGTCAAACAGCAACGATTGATGTTATTTCCATAGCATGGCATAAAGAACGGTCAGAATGATCATGATTGCAAAAGCCCCAATATTGAATAAAGGAGATGTTTTAAATATTTTACCGGTCAGCGGGATGCCTTTATCATCATCCGCTCCCTTATTTTGTATCAAGCTTGCTATTACAATGACGATAGCGGTTAAAACAGCTGTATATCCCATTTGATCCATCCAAGGAACATCAACAAAGAAATTACTTGTAGACCAACCTTTCGGGGCCACTTTAAAATACATTGCAATGGGTATAGAGGTCAAAGCCCCGATAATGGCTCCTTTATTCGTTGTCTTTTTCCAGAACAATCCAAGCATGAATACGGCTAGGATTCCTGGGCTCACAATACCGGTATACTCTTGGATAAATTGAAAAGCTTGATCTATCCCTCCTAATAAAGGGGCCATAATACAAGCGATGATCAAGGCAACCCCGGCTGATATCCTCCCTGTATTTACCGTAGCCTTATCACTTGCATTTTTGTTGATGTACTGTTTGTAAATATCCATGGTAAAAATGGTGGACGTTGAATTCAACATGGAAGCCAATGAAGATACTATGGCCGCTGCCAAAGCTGCAAAAGCGACTCCCTTGAGTCCTGTTGGTAAAAACTGCAATAACCAAGGATAGGCTTTATCCGCCTGCCCTACAGAGGGTAGGTTCTTTAATCCGGCATCGCCCAAACTTGCTAATATTTCTGGGTCATTGACCATGACGAAAGCAGCTATTCCCGGTACCACAACGATTACCGGCAATATCAATTTTAAGAAACCGGCCAACAATATACCTTTTTGTGACTCCTTAAGGGATTTAGCGGCCAATGTCCTTTGGATAATATATTGGTTGAATCCCCAATAGTATAAATTCGCTACCCATAACCCTCCAACGAGAACCCCGATACCGGGTAAATTTTTATATTCGGGGTTCGATTTATCCAGAATCATGGAAAACCTGTCCGGTGCCGCCTCATATACTGTTTTAAGGCCGGACAAAATACCCTCGCCACCCGAAACCGTATTCAATGCCAAATAAGTTGTTACCAAGCCTCCCAGTACCAGAAAGACCACTTGGATGACATCGGTCCATGCAACAGCTGATAACCCTCCGTATAAGGAATATGCTGCGGCAAAAAGGGCCAAACCGATAACGCCATAGATCATGGGGATTCCCATAATGGTTTCCAAGGCCAAGGATCCTAAATACAGTACGGATGCCAGGTTGACAAATACGTATAAGCCAATCCAGAAAACAGCCAAAATGGTTTTAAGGTTTGTGGAATATCGTTTTTCCACAAACTCGGGAATGGTATAAAGTCCTTTTTCGATAAAGATCGGCAAGAAATACTTACCTACAATGATCAAGGTTATCGCTCCCATCCATTCGTATGAGGCTATTGCCAACCCCAAGGCAAAACCGGAGCCTGACATCCCAATAAATTGCTCCGCAGAGATATTGGCAGCGATCAACGAGGCTCCAATAGCCCACCAGGGTAATGATTTACTAGCGAGAAAATAATCCTCGGCATTTTTTTGATGTCCCTTCTTATCCCTTGAAACCCATAGTCCAACCCCTAAAATGAGTAGGGCATAGCCTATGAATATCAAATAATCCAACAATTGGAAATGTGTGGTCATAATGTTTGGTTTATGCTAGTTTAATATTGGTTCCTTCACAGGGCATTGCTTCAAAGCCTGTAAGTTTTATATTGAATTTTTTAAAGTAGGCTTCAGATGCTTTTTGGGTAAAATGTTCAACGGCATCCTGATGGATTATATTAATGGTGCAACCTCCAAAGCCTCCTCCCATCATTCGAGCTCCTATAACCTCATTGTATTCTTTGGAAAAATCAACTAAAAAATCCAATTCCGGACAGCTTACTTCATACAGGTTTTGTAATCCATCATGGGTCTGGTACATATATTCCCCTAATGTATGTAACTGTGATTTTTTCAAGGCTTTGACAGAGCTTAAAACACGGTCTTTTTCCTGAACAACATACGTACATCTGTTGAATACGATTTCAGGGATATCGGATTTGAATTCCTGTAACATGTCAAAGGATACATCCCTTAAGGAGGTTACCTCTGGATATTTTTGTTGAATGATTTCAACTCCTTTTTCACATTGACTTCTTCGTATGTTATATTCTCCTGATGCCAAATTATGGGAAACATTGGTATTTAACAGGAGTAGTTTATAGGGTTCAATTTCAATAGGGACGTATTCATAATCCAACGATTGACAATCCAGCAAAATCACATGGCCTTTTTTGCTCATTACCGAAGCGAATTGATCCATGATTCCGCATTTGGTCCCAACATAATTATGTTCAGCCCGTTGGGACAATTCTACAATCTGCTGTTTAGAAAGGTTTAAATCAAATAATTCATTCAACCCGAAAGCCAACCCACATTCCAAGGCAGCGGACGAGCTGATACCAGATCCTACGGGGATGTCACTGTCCAACACACAATCAAAACCCCGAAGTTTATCGGTCAACTGTTGTATTTCATGGATAACCCCTAAAATATAGTTTTCCCATTGTTTGTCGCTCTTACTGACCGTATTAAGATCAAAGGATAAACTAGCATTGAAATTATTACTAAGGATATTACAGGTATGTAAACTATCGTTCCTTTTAAATTTGAATTGTATTTTTTTATCAATAGCTGTCGGCAACACAAAACCATTATTATAATCTGTATGTTCGCCAATGATGTTTATTCTTCCTGGGGAGTCGACTATTAGATCCCAGTTGTTTGGATTAAATGTTGCTTCTTTCATTTGATTACAAAGATTTTAATTGTTCAGCCGCCAATTCAGGTGTAATATCCCGTTGTGCCATGGCGAACATTTCATATCCTACCATAAATTTCTTAATGGTTGCCGAACGTAATAAGGGAGGGTAAAAACTCATATGCCAATGCCACTCACTGTATTCCTTTCCATCGGTAGGTGCTTGATGTATTCCTGATGAATACGGGAACGACGTGTCAAATAGCGCATCGTATTTCTGTGTTAATGTTTTTAATTGATGTGCGAAATCCTCTCTTTCTTGGACTCTTAAGCCAAGGATGTTGGACATTTGCCTTCTTGGTACGATCATGGCTTCATAAGGCCAGATTGCCCAAAATGGAACCAAGGTCACAAAACTGTCATTCTGTGAGATAATGCGGGACCCATCCTCGAGTTCCTGTTCCAAATATTTTTGCAATAAACTGGTTCCCTCTTTCTGATAATGGGCTTTTTGCGTATTCGTCTTTTTTTCTATCTCGGTTGGTATGGAATGCTGCGCCCATATTTGACCATGGGGATGTGGATTACTACATCCCATGATGGCACCTTTGTTCTCAAAGATCTGAACATAATTGATCTCAGAAGCATTCGCCAGTTCCGTGAATTCTTTTTGCCATGTTTTAACCACGGTGACTAAATCGGTTAGCTCCATATCAGGAATGGTCAAAGAATGGTTGGGGGAAAAACAAATAACCTTACAAACCCCTTTTTCACCTTCGGCATGGAGTAATCCTTCCTTATAATCGAAAAGGGGGGTGTCTTCCAATAAGGCTCCGAAATCGTTTTTAAAAACGAAAGTGTTTTTATAGTCCTCATTAATTTCCCCGTTGATTCTGGTATTGGTAGGGCAGAGGTAGCACTCAGGGTCATAAGTAACCGCTTCCTTCTTATGGGAAGATTCTGTTTTACCTTGCCATGGTCTTTTGGTTCTGTGTGGGGAAACCAATACCCATTCACCCGTTAGGATGTTATACCGTCGATGGGGATGTGTTTTTAATTGTGATTGCATCATGATTATATGTTCCTTAAAGAACTATTGTTTTGATATGAATACTTAATTATGATTAAAAGGAAACAGTTCTGATGGCGTACGGGCCTCCTTCATAATTTGTTTTAATTCTGTGACTATTTCAGGATAATTTTCCGCGACATTATTGTTTTCAGCTACGTCGTCGGCCAAATGGTAAAGCTCGAAAGAACCAGGTTCCTTTGCATTCATTTTGTACCAAACACCTTTCCAATTGCCTTTTCTCACTGCTTTTCTTCCTTCTTTTATGTTGTATTCCCAATACAGATAGTCGTGTTGTTGTTGCGTATTATCTTGCAATAATGTTGGTAGAAAAGAAATACCATCAATAAAATCGGGGGTTTTGGAATTGGTGATTTCAGTTAACGTTGGCAATACATCCCAAAATGTTGATACATGGTCGGTTATACTGCCCGGTTTCACTTTATTTGGCCAAACAACCAAAAAGGGAGCCCTGATTCCGCCCTCATATAAATCTCTTTTATATCCTCTAAAAGGTCCGTTACTATTAAAGAAATCGGGATTGGTGCCACCTTCCAAGGAAGGGCCATTATCACTAGCGAACATGATAATGGTATTTTCGGCAAGACCTAATTCCGCTACTTTATCTACAATTTGACCGACATAGGCATCAAGTCTTGTTATCATGGAAGCATAGGTTGCCAATGGCTTCTCAACGGGTGCAAATTCATGTATTACTATATTCGGACCGTAATCCGAAGTATATTTATTGTCTGCAGTATATGGGGTTTCTTTGAACCTGCCATCGTATAATTTGAATATTGAATCGTTTGGGGAAATTAACTCTGCATGGGGTAAAACCAAAGGAATGTAGGCAAAGAAAGGCTTGTCTTTATTCCCCTCAATGAATTTTAGACTTTCTTCTTGAATCCTATCCGGTGCATAGGTGACTTTGTTTGTCCAATCGTTTCCTTTAAGGGAATCCCTTTCTTGATTATGATTTACGTAGGCAGGATAATAACGATGGGCTAATTTTTGGTCATTATAACCATAAAATTCATCAAATCCTTGATTATTGGGATCTCCTTCATTAAAACCAAGCCCCCATTTCCCGAACATTCCGGTTACATACCCTTGTTCTTTCAAGATTTCGGCAAGCGTCAATGTATTCGCGGGAATTGGTACTTGACCTTCCCTATTATGTCCAGCTCCCCTATTTCCCCTGATTGGTGTATGTCCCGTATGTTGGCCCGTCATTAAAGTTGAACGGGAAGGGGCACACACAGCAGCGCCGCTGTAATGTTGGGTGAACTTCATTCCATTGCCTGCCATTCTATCAAGATTTGGTGTTTGGATGTTCTTTTGTCCGTAAGTCCCTAAGTCTCCAATTCCCATATCATCCGCTAAAATGTAAATGATATTTGGCTGATGATTCATTGGTTTAATTTCTTTCTTTTCTTGGGCACCTGAACTTGAGGCTAGCGCGAGCGAAAAAGTTAGTACCATTAATCTGGTCTTCATTTTTTTAAATATTACCACAGTTTTACTATTATCTAAACTTTACGTCCTTTACATTTAGGCTATAGTCCTTACCTCTTAATGTTTCAAATTCTTGAATCATTTCAGCAAGTTTCTGTGGATTGGATTTGGCGAGATTATGTTTCTGCCCTATATCTTCTTTCAGATTATATAGGTGAAACTCGGGAAAGCTACCCACTTCAATGCCTACTTTTTCCCTATAATTGACGCCTTTGTATGCGGGAATCAATAACCAATCGCCACTTCGCAAAGCCGTTCTAGAGGTAGCTTCAATGATTAGATTATCCCTTCCTTTTTTACTTTTCCCTAAGAATACATCCATTATGTCTTGACTATCAGTAGTATTATCTTTTGTACCGACCAGGTCGGCCAAGGAGGCCAATAAATCCATTTGACAAACAATGGCATTGGATTCTGCTGGTTGGATCTTACCTTTCCAGTAGGTGATAAAGGGTACTCTTGTACCAGCCTCGAACAGACTGTATTTTCCTCCTCTTAAACCGCCATTGGGATCATGATTTCCTAATTTCTCTACGGCATCATCATAATACCCATCATTGAGTACCGGCCCATTGTCACTGGAGAAAATAACAAGTGTATTGTCCAATATTCCTTCACTATCCAAGGTTTTCATGAATTCGCCAATACACCAATCCGCTTCCAAAATCACGTCCCCTCTTGGTCCCATTCCGGATTTTCCGACAAATCTTGGGTTCGGTGTTCGAGGTACGTGTGGCTGATTCAAGGCGTAATACAAAAAGAACGGTTTGTCTTTATGTTCTTTGACATACGTTTGGGCTTTTTCCAAGAAAGTGTCAGCGATATCGATATCACTCCATTTGGCGGAATCACCCCCTTTCATGAATCCTATGCGGGGAATACCGTTCACAATACTATTGTTATGCCCATGATGCCATTTCATTTTCACCATTTCAGGATTTGTAATTGCCGTAGGCTCACCTTCAAAGTTCTTTTTGTAATCAACGGAAATGGGGTCCTTGGGGTCTAGACCAACAACATGCCCATTTTCAATATACACTGTGGGCACTCTATCCTGAGTGGCTGCTAAAATGTAGGATTCATCAAATCCGACTTCATTGGGCCCTGGGGATACTCGTTCGTTCCAGTTGACCATTCCTGTTCCCAAACCAAGATGCCATTTACCAACGATTGCCGTTTGATAACCTTGTTTCTTAAGCATTTTAGGCAAGGTTTGTTGTTCTGTACTTATTACTAGGGGCGCTGTACCCGGTAATATTTTGGCATCCTTATTTCGCCATGGATACACCCCTGTAAGTAAAGCATATCTACTCGGTGTACAAGTTGCTGAAGATGCATAACCATTGGTGAATTTAATACCTTCATCCGCTAAAGCATCAATATTTGGTGTTTGCAGGCCAGTTGCTCCATAGGAGCTGATATCCCCATAACCTAAGTCATCCAAATAAATGACCACAATATTTGGTTTTTTTGAAGGGGCATCAACTTCATTTGCCTTTTCTACCGGTTTATCCTTACAACTTAAACCAAGAAGTAAAATGGACGTTAATAGTAGTAATAGGGAATGCGTGGAATTTTTCATATGTTGGATTTGATATGATAAAATTAAATTTTCAATATGTATAATGGCTTTGGGTAAAATATCGACCCCATGAATATTTTCCCATCCCAAGAAGGGGATGGGAAATTGAATTCAAAAGAGGTTTTATCGAATTTCTTCGCTTAATAATTCGGGTTTTGGGTCAAAACGCCTTCGGATAATGTAATTTGGTTAGCGGGTAATGGAACAACCGTGTGTGTATTAATATCAAAACCGTATTGGCTTAAAATATCTTCCGCTCTTCCTGTTCTTACCAAATCATGGAACCTAAGTCCTTCACCTGCCAACTCTACGCGTCTCTCATGGTATATGGCATCCAATAACGCCTGTCCGCTTAATGTTGTTGGTAAGTTAGGAACCACGGTTAGTGGTTCTGTTCCTCTTGCCCTTGTTCTTACCTTGTTCACATACTCAACAGCCATACTTGGATTTGTATCGTAAATAGCCTCTGCATACATTAAATATGCATCCGCAAGCCTTATGCACCTTACGTTATTGGCACTATTGTTAACTCCACCAATATCAGGGAATTGATAATTTGAATAAGGTGCCCAGGCATATTTGCGTACAAACCATTCTGTACCGTAATCCTGACTGGCAAAATATAGGGTGGCATCAAACCTGGGATCGTTGGCTTCATATTCATTTCTTAAACCATCCCTTGCGTTTACAAATCCACCAGCTTTATTACTGATAGGATTAACACGTCTTGGAATACCTGTACCCAATATACTGGCATCCGTAGTGAAATTAATCTCAAAAAGTGAGCCCGAATTCCACTCGCCCTCAGGTTGGAAAATGGTACTGTAATCCGGTGTTAATGTATGACCTAATGCGAATAATTGATTGCCATAGGTTTCTACCTGTCCCATTTTATTTTGGTATAAGGATACGCGCATCATCATACCCAAGGCAGCACCTTTATCTGCACGTCCAATATAGCTGGCATCTCTATTAAGCCTTGATGGCAAATCGGCAATAGCGGCCTTTAAATCATCCTCTATAAATGTGTAACATTCAACTTTTGTGGATCTTGGAACATTATATTCATCAATGGCCAAAGGTCTATCGATTATAGGGACTCCTCCAAAGGAATTCACCAAATCGAAATAATAAAATGCGCGTAAAAAATGGGCCTCTGCCAAAATTTCCTTTTGTCTGTTCTCATCTTCAAAAACAATATTTGGCACATTTTCCAAAACCAAGTTGGTAAACAAAATGCCTTTATAATTTACGTTCCATAGAGGTTCGAGAACAGAATTCGTAGTAGTAACGGCCCATTTATCTTTTTGAAATAAAGGCGCATTATTTTCTGCTGTACGGCCTCCCTTGATAAAATCGTCCGTTCCTATTTCCCCAAAAATAATATCTGTCCCCATAGTACCCCAAAAATCACTTCCAGCCAATTCACCCATAGCGGAATAAGCGGCAACTAAGGCTTGTTCGGCTTGTTCGGGAGTTTCATAGAAATCTTCAACAACAGGTTGTCCGTAAGCTGTGGTTTCCAAATCATCTTCGCAAGAAACAAGGGCACTTGCCAGTATAGAAATACAAAAAAAGTATTTTAATGTTCTTATTGTGTTAATATATGTTTTCATAGTAATACTTTTTAAAAATTAATATCTAATCCAAATGAAACCGTTCTACTTGATGGGTATCTACCCCTATCAATTCCTATGTCCAAAGTGGTATTGCTATCATCCTGCGTTTGGGTTTCGTCTATCCCTAGTTCTGGATCTAATCCATTATAATTGGTAATCGTAAATAAATTTTGACCTGCCAGATAAATTCTTATCGAATCGATAAACGATTTATCTAACGTACTTTCTGGAATTGTGTATCCTAATTGAACGTTTTTCAGCCTTAAATAAGAACCATCTTCAACAAACCTATTAGACAATCTAATGTTGTTTGAAAATCCATCAAAGGTGGCACGAGGTACTGAATTGGAAGTGCCTTCCCCTGTCCATCGATTTAAAAATGTTGTACTTGAGTTTGTTTCCATCTGGCCTTCTAACATGGGTCCTGTAGCATTAAAAATATCATTACCACTAACACCTTGGAAAAACAGGGATAAATCAAACTGTTTATAATTCATGTCCAAATTAAGGGCATAAACAAAATCGGGGAGGGGAGAGCCTATATAAGTTCTGTCATCATCATTGATAATGCCGTCCTCATTTACATCCTTATACCTGACATCACCGGGCATATTACCACCAAGGCTTGGGTTATCGTCTATTTCCGCTTGGTTTTGAAATAATCCAATGGCCTCATAACCATAAAAAGAAGCAATAGAGCGTCCGGCTTCGGTTCTACTGATGCCTACATACCCATTACCCGCGCTTCCTGTCGAGATAATACTGCCTTCATTTTCCAAACTGATAACTTCATTATCGATCATAGATATATTACCGCCAACGCTAAAGAAAAATTCGTTGATTTTCTTTTTATAATTTAAAGAAAACTCCAAACCTTTGTTCTGTATTTCACCTGCATTCACAGTAGGGTTAAAGGAATATCCTGAGGTGGCCAAAATTGGGGATTCCAATAACATGTCTGTGGTATTCTTAATAAAATAATCCGCAGTAAAAGTGAACGAGCTTTTTAGAAAAGACAAATCCAAACCAACATTGGTAGTAGTGGTAGTCTCCCATTTTAAATCGGGATTTCCTGGTCTTAATGGCCCTAAACCTACTGTCGTGGTCTCATCTTGTCCTAATAAATAGTTTTCACTGGTACTTAGGGTACTGAATATTGCAGAATTGGGTATGTTTTGATTTCCGGTTTCACCCCAACCAACCCTAAATTTAAATTGGTTGATGGCATCAACCTTAAAGAAAGACTCATTATGTAAGTTCCAAGCCAAGGCCAAAGAAGGGAAAGCCGCATATTTATTATTTTCACCAAAACGGGATGACCCATCAATTCTATAGGTACCAGTAAATAAATACCTATTGTCATAATTATAGTTTAATCGACCAAAAAAGGATAGTAATTCAGAACTGGAGATAACACCCCCATTTCTTGAGGAATCAACGGCTCCGGATCCAAGGGTAGGATTGCTGACTCCATTGGGAATAGTAGTACGGGACGCTGTAACATTATTAAAATCCAACTTTTGCGTCTCATGTCCTAGTAAAGCATTAATACTATGCTTTTCATTTAGGGAGGTTTTATAATTTAAAGTATTGGACCAGATAGAAACCCTGTTTTCTGCACGGAGCAAAGAATATTCATTTATAGCACGATTTTGCTCTGCGGAAATAAAATAGGCAGGTTTAAAGTTATCCGATTTGGTATTGGTGATTTCCAATCCATAATTAGATCTAAATGTCAACCCATTAAAAATCGTTGCATCCAAAAACACGTTTCCTAAAAAATTTTCTTTGGTAAGTGGTGTTTGTTCAAAGATCGTCAATCCAACTGGATTTCGAACTTCTGTGGAATACAATGGTCTTGCAGGAGAACCATCATCATTGAATATTGGAGAAACAGGATCTACAACATAACCAATAAACGGTGTTTTAAAATTAGAATTACTTCCATTGTCCGCTACCGAGTTGGATTTGGACTTAGAGTATTGTATGTTTTGTCCAATTTTAATATTAGGTCTTATTTGATACGTATTGTTTACCCTGAAATTAGTTCGCTTAAAAGAGGTGTTATTTACGATTCCTTTTTGGGAAAGCTTTCCAAAAGAGACATAATAAGACATTTTATCATTTGCTCCTGAAGCTGATAACTGATGATTTTGTATTGTACCTGTTCTATAAACGGCATCTTTCCAATTGTAATTGGGTAATGAAGATGGGTCTGCAAAAGCGGGTTCTGGAGCATTACCATCATTTACCCTTGCTTCATTATAAAGCGTGGCCCATTGGGACGCATTCATTACATCTAAATTATCTATCCTATTTTCTACGCCTAGATAAGTTTTATAGGAGATTGCAGTTTTTTTATTTTTACCACCACCTTTTGTGGCAATCAAAACAACCCCATTTGCCCCTCTGGATCCGTAGATGGCTGTAGCCGATGCGTCTTTTAAGACTTCTATGGATTTGGCATCGTCCATATTAATGTTGGTAATGTCGTTAATTGGGACACCATCTACAACATATAAGGGATCTGCATTGTTCACTGTTCCAATACCCCTGATCCTAACATTGGGAGAGGCCCCTGGTTGCCCTGAGTTCTTGGTGACCGAAACTCCGGGAGCCCTTCCCTGTATTGCTTGTGCTATAGAGGTGGTCTGCGTTTTAGCTAGTTTTTTGGTGTCTACGGAGGCTACCGAACCGGTAACATCTTTCTTGGCAACCGTACCGTATCCTATCACAATAACTTCGTCCAAGCTTTCGGCTTGGGTGACCAGTGATATATTCAACTCGGTTCCGGTAACTGGTATGCTTTGACCTTCCATACCGATAAAACTGAATTCCAATATATCGCCGGTTGTGGCATTGATCGAATAGATGCCGTCAAAGTCGGATATGGTACCTATCGTAGTTCCTTTGATTATTACGGTTGCACCTGGAATAGGAAGTCCGTCTTCAGCACTTGTAATCGTTCCTGAAACGCTCAATTCTTGGGCCTGTGCCTCAGGGGTGGTATACAAGGATAAAAATAAAGTAATGAGCAAGTACCGGCTCAGTAGTTTATTAGCTAGTAATTGTTTTTTTAGTTTCATATAATTAGTTTTTTATTAAAATTTGGATGATGAGTATTAGTTTTATATTCTTTCATTGCGAAAGCATTTAGTTTCTTTGATTATTTTGATTCAGATAAGTATTCTTTTAATAGAACCGCATTTTGATTTTTGGATACATAGTGTAGTTTCATTGAGTTAGTTGTTTAAGTTATTTTAAGTTTGACATTGAACCGTCTATCTCTAGTAATAAATCGGTTTTTTCTTTTCCTTTAAAAATATTCTTATCGATGTTCATGTTTTTCGAATATGCTATTCTTACGGCAGGATTGCTAGGGTAAAGCAGGGGAAATGTTCCTGAATGGGTGATTGTGTTATTCGTGAATTTTAATCCATCGGTATTCGTGACCTCTAGAATTAAATTATCAAAGTGGTTAAATGTGTTGTTAATGATACTAATGTCCTTAAAGGCAATGTTTTCATTGTCGTCGTCCGTATCAAACCGGATAACACCTCTATTAAAACCACTATGTTGGCAATCTTGAAAAACATTATCCCTAATGATGACATTTGTGGCATTTCCGGATTCATACCAATGGCCACTTTCGACAGGCATCAATATTGCTTCCATTTCCGTACTGAAGAAATTGTTTTCAATAACCGTATTTACCGGATTTGAAATCAATAATCCCCTGGCTCTATTATTTCTGATAATACAGTTCTGAACTAAAAGATCGGGATAGCCATCAAGATTTTCGACCAAATCCCCAGGTTGTACATCTTGTGGTAACTTTTCATTCAGTGTTATGATCTGATATCTGTTATTGATATACGCAATGTTTTTTATCGTGGTTTTATTATAGGGGAAAAATGAATTACTCAATCGAACAAAACCTAAATGGTCATTAGGCTGTCCAATGACAAAAGCTTTTTGTTGATGGTGCCCCATCCTGACGCCTATTCGATATTCATCAAGTACATCCACAATTTTTTGGTACGTACCATGGATATTGGAAGCATCGTCCAATTGATTTTCGAAGGTGCAATTTTTTAATACCACTTTACCCCTACAACCAACAAAGTGGGTTGCATCGGCGGTAGTGGATACCATACGTCCCTGTGATGGTGTAACATTAAAGTTGTCGAGAATGAGGTCTTCGGAGTTTTCGGCAATCATACCCATGCCACCCGCATGGTGGACATTGATGTTTTTTGCACTGAATCCGATAGTATGTGCCACACTAAATGCAGGCGCCACACGATTTAATCCCTGTTCCCCTTTCATGGTTAAAATATGGCCTACGGGAGGCATTTCCTTTTTATGACCATATACCCGGACTAAACCAGGTTCTAATTCCTCAACAGTGATACCGTATTCAAATCCAATATTTTTAAATCCTAGATCACGTTTATCATATTCATACTTATATTGAATCTTGTCTAAATTAAACGTCTTTGATGTTTTTGATTTTGTTGTAATTGGGGTGTAAACTTCAGTATTAAAGGTAATCGCCCTTCTTTTTGGGTTATATAATATGGATTGTCCCAAGGAATGTTGGTAATACTCTTTGATAAAAAAGATTTGACCATTACGGATGTCGTAAGGGTACTCTTCTGATATTTTCATATCAAAAGTCTTGTTCTTCTCATCGTTGGCTACGATCAAACCTTCACTATAAAAAGGATCTTGCCAATCTATAGAAAGATTTTTTACTATAATATTCTTACTATCGGCAATAAGAAAAGGAATGACCACACCATGAAAAATAAACGTAGAACCTTGACCATCTATCGTTAGGTTTTCCATATTGAGTATGGGAAATGGTGTGTTTACCATTAGATCACCATGATTTGATAGGTAACAAAATTTTTCAAAACCTTTGTCAGGATAAAAGTGATACGTTCCTTTTTCAAATTTGATTTCAGAGATTGGATTTTTATCCGCTTTAAGAATTCTTTCCACAAGAACCGGGGTAGCGTCCCCCGCTATTCCAGTTTCGAATAAAATCTTCTCTGCCTTGATTACTTGGCCATTACAAACCGAAAATGATATGAACAACACAAACAAGACCGTTGCATAAAATTTCATTGGAATAGTATGGAGAGAAATGTTCATGGGTATTATTCGTTATTTGATAGGATAAAATTTGGATTTTTTTAGATTAATCATGTATATACGAGTAAATAATATGTGCTTAACAGTAAATTAACAATTGGGGAATAGGTAGTATGGAATTGGGCCCATAGTCGGCCATTATCAGCTTCGCAGCATATTCAATGTTTGATTTGGGCGGTTAAGACATGTCTTTATTGACTTTAACGCTGCCTTTTATCCCAGAAACCTAGGAACTATAAGGATTACTGAATCGTAAAATCGAATTCCCCATCTAACCCTCCGGATTTTGCGGTAATACTAACAGCTTCTTTTGTAGTTCCAATTCTAATTAATGCCGTGGCAATTCCTGCTTCGGCTTTAATTTCACCAAGGTTCATAACCTCTGCATCCCCATTGATGTTTAGATTGACTTTGTCGGAAAAATCGGGTATCACTGTTCCATTTTCATCAATAGCGGCTATATAAAGGAACAGCACATCGTTTAGATTAGCTTCAGGGGCCTTTCCGCTTTCGTCTAACCATATTTTCAGTTTTGTCGCTTTTTGCGGTGTTTTCACAACATCTTGAGAAACTTCCTTGCCATCGACGAATCCTACAGCCTTTAATGTTCCCGCTTTAAATGCGCCAACGTTGAAAGTGAAGGGAGGGTGGTTTAATTTGTCCGTATTCTTACCTGAATCCGGTTTTTGTGAAGCGATGAGCTTATCGTTTAGGTATAATTTAACTTCATCTGCATTAGAAAATACTTTTACATCTGTAGGTGATTTTTCGTTCCAATAGGTTGCGATTTTCAAAACAGGTCCATCGCTTAAAGCTCTTTGGCTTTGATAGAAATAGTAGCCGAATTTTGGTAATCTGAAAATATCCATTATTCCAGAGGCCTCAATGTTATCATGATATCCACGGTTGTAATCGTACATAACCCAATAACTATCGGAATACGCAACAGTGTTTAAATTGTCGTTATGCGATTCTTGTACGTTATAAGCTTGCTGTAATAATCTGGGCTCACCAAATGCCCGGAGTTGCCGACTACTCATTTCATCGCGAACATTGTTTGGAAGTTTGTCTTGGTTTAATCCTGCATTTTTGGAATAATATTCCCAATCGCCATATTCCGAAACGGAGTAGGGTTGGTTTTCCTTTAATACTTTAGGGTGTAGAATCCTATGCTGACGTGCTTGTAAGTAGATATCGTACACATCATCCATCCATCCACAGGAATACACATTATCCCCGGGGTATTCGGCATGCACGATCCTATCCAATTCCTCCATAAAGAATACTGGCATTTGGGTCTCATTCAAAGATACTTCCCATGCCATTACCGAAGGACGATTTCTATCCCTTCGTATTAATTCTGATGCCGAACGATAGCAATATTCCCTAAAGGAATCGGTGTCATTATAGAACTGCCACCCCATTATTGCATCTATCACAACCAATCCTAATTCGTCGCAAGCATCAAGAAATGCCGGTGATTGGGGGTAATGGGATAATCTTATATAATTAAAGCCAGCATCTTTGATTTTCTTAGCATCCCGATATTGGGCATTATCAGATAAGGCATAGCCAATAAAGGGATATTCCTGATGCCGATTTACACCTCGTAAAAATGTTTGCTCCCCATTGATGTATAGCTGTTTGTTTTTAAAGGTAAATTCCCTAATGCCAAAACGTGTTGTCTGTTTATCCACTACCTCCCCATCGATAACAACTTTAGTTTCCAAACTATATAGGTTGGGAGTTTTGGGAGACCATAATTCGGCGTTGATTATAGAAAATTGATCCGTTATTTCTATATCTGCTTCAGCCTCGACGATTACATTTGAGGATGTATGCTCTTCTACCAATTCACCTTTGAAATAAGCAGATTGGATTAGCGCTATGGATTTTTCTTCCTTGTATTCGTTTACTACATGTGTTTTAATGTTTACTACGGATTCCTTTTCTGAAACTAAAGGATAGGTGATGAAAATTCCACCCCCTGCTACTTTATTCGCCAAAACAGGATGGGAAATATAAACTTTACCTTTTGTGGTCAACCATGCGTTTCTATATAGGCCACCATACATATTAAAGTCCAATCGCTTTAATGGTTTTGGCCCGGTTACCATGTTATCCGTATTGTCCAATCGAATGGCAATTACATTATCGACTCCTGTTTTGATGTATTTTGAAATATCCACCACCACAGGAAGGTAACCGCCATTATGCTCTGAAACCTCAATCCCGTTTATCCATATTTTTGAGTAATTCATGGCGGCTTCAAGTTCTAAAAACAGCTTTTTGTCGGTATGGTCTTTTGGCACATTGAATACCTTGCGATACCAACAGGTCCCTTGCCATTGATTATTAACCGTCAAGGGCTCAATGTTGGCTGTATGCGGCAAGTTGACGGCTTTCCATTTGGAATCATCATACTTTAAGGTGTGGATGTCCACTTCTGAATCCTTGGATTCATCGATTATTTTGAATTTCCAGTCAGCATTTAATTTTAACCTACCAAAGTTTTCTTCTTTACAAGATTGGAAGGCAAATAAGACTAACAACAAGCAATATATTCTTAAATTTTTCATTTGCCTTTCTATTACTTTAAAGCTTTTACAGCTTGTTCTTTTTTATATTTTTTGAATTCTGCTCCCCATTTCTTGAAACCGACTTCCACTCCTTCTTTCATTTGCTGATGTATTTCCGGTCTTTCGTCTTTTATCCACTGCACCAAATCGACTGTATTTTGAACAGATTTGGGCTCGTAGATATCACTAACCGGTTTAAATGCCTCATCATATTCAATGGTTCTATCCCGCAATTCTTTTAAAATCGCATCATACGCCGGATTATTCGCCAAATTGACTAATTCCTGAGGGTCATTTTTTAGATTGTAGAGTTCTTCCAAGGGTTTGGAATCCTCGAAAAAGAATTTTTGCACATCTGTGAGCTTTCCTTCCTTTTTGAGTTTGCGCATCACATGTACGGCAGGGCGATAAAACTCTAAATAGGCTTGATGCGCATCGAATGGAATTTCGGGTTTGTCGTTTCTAATGTACTTCCATTTATCAGATGTTATGGCTCTTGATTTTTCTTGTATTTCATCCCATAGATCACGGGCTCCATAAGCATATTCCCTATTGAAGTTGGTATTGAACATGGGCTGTCCCGTCATGTATTCGGGGATATCAATATGGGCAAAGTCTAAAATACTTGCAGTGATATCCGTTGCGCTTACGACGTCTTTTCTAATTTCACCTCCCTTAAATTGTTTGGGATAGTAAACTAATAAAGGAATACGTAATCCAGCGTCGTGTAAATAGCCTTTTCCCCTAATATTGCAACGGCCATTATCACCAATAAAAATGACAACGGTATTATCTGCCATTCCTTTTTCTTCCAATTCATTAAAAATCATTCCAACTTCATTATCGATATATTCGATTTGGTCTAAATATTTGGCCCAATCCAATCGTATGGCAGGATGATCTGCCATATAAGGAGGCATTTGCACAGAATCAGGATTTACAGGATGTTTGGACTTTTCGCGAACGTCATTCCACCATTCCCCCCGGTGTGTTGCCACTAATTGGATCTGTGCAAAGAAAGGTTCGTCCGATTTTTCGAAATTGTCATACTTGTCAAAAAGCCCGAAATTTGATTCTCCGTCCCATGCACCCAGGGGTTCGTGTTTAAAATTAACATCGATTTTACGTCCTTTCTTCATAACGGCATGATTTCCCAGGATAGTGGTGTAACCTGCCTCCCTTAATTTTTGGGTCATTGGGGTAAACTGTTTGTCCAGAGGGACATTCCGGTTGCTACGATGATTATGGGTATTGGTTTTTACCTGGTGCGTACCTATCATCATGGCAGAACGACTTGGCGAACAAATGGAATTGGTCACAAAGGCGTTATCAAAACGAACGCCCTTGTTCGCCATTTTATCCAGATTGGGTGTTTTTACATTTGGCATACCGTAACATGCCAAATCCGTACTTATATCTTCGGCCATAAGCCAGATGATATTGGGTTGGTCCTTTTCTGTGATCGTATCTTTCCTGACCTTCTTTTCTCCACAAGACACTAGGGAACTAAAGAGAATACTTATAATAATGAGGTTATTGATTTGAACTCGCATATCTTTTTATTTGAAAATTCCGCCTGAATTTGGATAGTGCCCTATTTTCACATTTTCGGTTTTCAGGATAGTGTTCATTTTTGCTATAATTTCTGGGAACTGGGAGAATAAATCATGGGTTTCGTTTCTGTCCTTTCTCCAAATCGTACAATTCAGTTTTATAAGAATCAGCTACTCGAACCGCTTTCCATTTACCCATTCTTGCAGTCTGTGTAAAGTCTTTTACCGAAGGGACCTCTTGAATTTCCCAATACATTTGATCGTGTTGCTTTTGATTTTCTTCCCCAAATAGTATTGGTAAGAAAGAAATCCCATCGCTTTGTCTTGGTGCTTTTACCCCATGTCATCCGCTTGAAAAAATACAATATTGGGTTTTTTAGGTTGGATGGTTTCTTTCGTTTGAACTTCCTTCCTTATTTCTTTTAAATCGCTTTTATATGAATTGAAAGCTATAAAAGATAATAATGCCAATAGTACTAGTCTAAAACTTTTCATTAGAAACTATTTAATATGTTGGCACAGCCTCTTCTTCCCAAGCAGCAATTTCCTTTTTTAGTTTTGTTTCTATTTCCAATCCTGTTCCTATCAAATCATCTTGTTCACTAATATCTTTTACAACATTGAACAAATGGAATTTCCCACTGTGGTATTTAATTAATTTCCAGTCCCCGGAAATTACTGCTGCATATTGGTCTTCATAACTTCGGAAGAAATAAAGGTTTCGTTTTTCAATATCGTTGCCTTGTAAAATAGGTAGTAAACTAACGCCTTGAATAGTACTGTCTTTGTATGCTTTTCCAGAGGCTATTTCAATTAATGTCGGATACAGATCGATGGACTGTACGGGGATATCCGTTTCTGTATTTGCCTTGGTAACCCCTGGGTATTTAATCATTAATGGCACTCTAGCACCACCTTCCCCCAAAGTATTGCCCCCTTTTTTACCACCACTCAAAGGGGCATTGGTATAGGCGCCACCTTGATCGGATAACACAATAATGACTGTGTTCTCTGCAATTCCTTTGTTCTCCAAAGCTTTTCTAACACGACCTACGGATTCATCCATTGCTTCAACCATAGCGGCATGATGCGCATATTTACCTTTCAATCCCGCATCTTGGTGTTTTTTTAAAAGATCTTTCCTGCCAATAGATGGCCCATGAACGGAATAATACCAGAACGACAACATAAAAGGTTGGTTCTTGTCATAATCGTTTATGAAATCCACAGCATTATCGGTTAATATATCGGTTAAATAATCCCCTTCTTTAGGTCCTGAATTTAGAAAATCTTTAGGGTCTTCATCAGGTTTGAAAAATGGGTAATAATAGTTTTTTGGATTACCTGCATCAGTAGTTCCGTAGGCTTCGTCAAAACCTTGGTCGGTAGGATAATGTCCTTCATGCCCTAAATGCCATTTACCAATGAAGTAATTGTAATAGCCTAATTCCTTAAGTCTTTCTGCATAGGTGATTTCTTCAAGAGGTAAATAATTGCGTGAAGGCCTTTGGACAGGGTCTGTGGGCCATAAATTGTATTCGGCATCCGGATTCTTCGGATCTATGGCGATATGTCTCGGCATTCCCAATCGAATGGCTTCTTTCCCTGTCAATAAGGACAATCTACTCGGACTGCAAGTTGGTGTTGGTATATATGCCCTACTAAAATCCAGACTTTCCGTTTTAAGTTGGTCAATATTCGGAGTGTTAAAAGTATTGTTCCTATACCCAACATCCGACCAACCATAATCATCAACAAACAACAATACGATGTTTGGTTTATCCGATTTTGATTCTTCGGCCTTTTTTTGACCCTTGCACGAGATAAACGAAATAGCAGCTACTGCAACTATAACATTGAAAAAAATTTTTCTATGGCTCATTTTTTGTCTAAAAGATTAATTATTCAATGTAAATATCAATGGAAATGATATACAATTTGTTCCTACTGGTTTAGAAAATGTCTTTGGGAGTAAATTTTAATTTTTCCATGCTATTTTTTCAAATACCTTTTCCAACCGTACTAGGTATTGGATATTTATGGGAATGAAAGAGGTATGGATCTTCCGATACCCTTCGTAATGATATTAACAATCGTATATGGCCCCACCATATTTGGTATTTTGAATTTTCACGACCAAGCCATTTCCCGGATTAAAGTCTTTAAAGAAAAATTGTTTCTTTAAGGTAATTGGGGTTTAAATAAACCTGTAAGGATTATTGTTTTCAGTTGGTTTTTATTGATGTTACCTCAATTTTTGTACACTAATTTGTTATAAATTGATCGTATTCCGGGTTCTTTTTCGCTTTTATAAAGCGGGGTCTATTTTTCCATAAGTTGTACGTAGCCTCTAATTGAATGGCCTTTTCCGGATACTGTCCTTTATCGTCTGTTTTTTTTATCCAGTTCTCCAATACGCTTCGGTGTTCCTTTAGGATTTGTGCATATTCCGGATTTTCGGCAAGATTGTTCATTTGATCCGGATCAGCTTCTAAATCGTATAATTCTTCCATGGGTCTAACTCCAAACCAATGCTTTTCTTGATAGGGTGTTAATTTGCCTTCTTTATGGGCTTTCTTCATATCCATCACAATGGGTTTATTATCCCTGTAGCTCGCTTGCATCATTGGTCTGTCCGGGAAATAGTTTTTGATGTATCTGTATTTTTTGGAAACTACGGTCCTAATTTTATCAATTGTGAAATCACATCTATCCCTTGCACCGATGATATAATCATTTTCGTGAAACGTTTTGGAAAATAAATCTTGGCCATCCAAATAGTCGGGCATTAGAGCTTTCCCCATAGCCAATGTCGTAGCGGTAATATCCAATAGTGAAACCAAATCATTCCTAACCGTTCCTGATTTTATGGCAGGATGGTTTCCTTTGATCATTAATGGCACTAAAAGACCACCTTCATAGCAAAACTGTTTGTGACGCAATGAAGTTGGACTTCCGTGATCGGAGAAAAAGAAAACGATGGTGTTTTCCAATTCGCCATCGGCTTCCAATTGTTTTAAAATAGTCTCTACATTGACATCAGCACCCCTATTCGCATTGTAATGGTCTGTCCATGCTTCACGTTGTGACGGAATATCCGGAAAGTAAGGAGGTAGAGGTACCTCATTGGGTGCTAATTCCTGTCCTTCACGCACGAACTTTGCATGTGCTTTTCCGCCATCTATCTGAATTTGCCCAAACCATGGTTGGTTCTTGTCTTTTCTGGCATTCCAAGTATCTTTTGTGACCGATTTGGCGTTTTGGGCCCAATTGCCTTGCCATCCATTCATACCCGGTTGGTAATCTTCTTTACTTCCAACCGTATACAATGCCTTTCTATTATAGTCAAAATTGTAATCGTCCTTACCACTATTGAATGTAAAGTAGCCTGCTTCGCGCATTAATTCAGGAAGAGTCTTCATACCTTCCGGTAAATGAATTCGAAGTTCTTCAGGCACTAGTTCACCATCTGTAGTTCGACTTGAGCGATGATTGTGTGTTCCTGTTGTGGTTTGCATAACACCGGTAATCAAGGCAGAGCGGCTAGCTGAACATACGGGTGCCGTTGCATAAGCTCTGTTGAACAATACACCTTCAGATGCTAAATTATCTATAACCGGCGTTGCATTTTTATTTATCGAATCATTGTAGCAACCCATAAATGGCGATAAATCTTCAGAAAGAATCCAAAGGATATTTGGCTGCTTTTTATCTTCTTCTTGTGCATTACAGGAAAGAAGCATTGAGCTAATGACCGCAAGCAGAATAAATTTGTATGAAAACATTTTCATTTTATAGATTTAAAAAATTATAGAAACAAAGATAATTTTGAATATAAAGTACAATGTCCGTGCCCGTAAAATTAATGTAGTTACCAGTTTTAAATATATTATTTCCAAAGTGAGGGTAACCAAGTCTATCATTTTTGTGCTGATAGCATTTACGCTAAAAGGAAACGGAATGTGGTTTTTGCTTTTTTCATCTTTAGTGTTTTGCGTTAAGAATAAATTCGAAATTGTATTTCCCTGAAGGAATTACATACTGTGGCAAAGTTTCCGACAAGGTTCCATTAACACTCATTTGAATTAGATTTAGATTCAACGTATAAAAACCTTGTTCTTCCAAATCATATGGGTGATTTGCTTCCTGAATATTTTTTGCGGCATAGGGCCAAATTGAGAACCCAAACGTTGGTGCGCCTTCAATCATTAAATAGTCCTTTTTACTTTCTGAAAGTTTTAACCATCTTACTTCAGAGCGATTGCCATTTTCTTGTGGAAAAATATAATTGGTAAATAAATCGTTCGTCTTGAAAGTGTACTCATCCACTACAGCAGCTCGCTTTCTGTCCCTATAATTTTCATGAGGCCCTTTTCCGTAAAAGGTTGTTTGGGCATAGTTTTTAGTAACTCCCATTGTCATCCCAAATTTCACTAAACTTGGAAGTGATTTATCAGCATCCAGGCTCATTTTTACGATTAATCTTCCATCATTTAAAAAACGATAATCAATGGTGAGATTGACTTCATTCTTAAATGATTTCGATACTTTAATGGTAATTCCAGTATCATGATCACTTTCAATTTGTACAGAATCTGTTTTCAATTTCCCATATAAAAATTCCCAGTACGCTCTAGACTTTCTGAAATCCTTGCTGCTTGCCCCTCGTAAATCGTTATCTATTGGTGGGCGAAAAAAATCCGGTTTTAGTGGCGATGCTATTTGTTCTCGATTATTGATTTTGAATGAATTCAATTCGCCATTTAATTTTGAAACCGTTGCCGAAAATCCTTTTCCGTTGACACTAATTTCATTGGTTGATTCCAACACTGAAATTTTGGATTTTGGGTTAGAATACTTTTTCACATGTTTTGCTTTTAGAAGTAGCTGCTCCTTGGCTATTTCAAATCCTTTATTTGCCCAAAAACGATTCTGTTTTTCATGTACAGAAACACGTATCCAATAGTCAGAACCCTCTTTGAATTTTATTTTTTTAAAGGGAATCGTTAGTTCTGAAGTAGAACTTGGTTTAACATCAATATTATCTAAAATTCCAGATTGCAATTCGTTTCCATTTTCAGAAAGTGACCATTTGACTTCATAAGCATTCAAATTGGTGTCATTTAAATGATTAATTGCTGTAAGCCTTCCGTTCTTTATATCGATAGCTTTAAAATTGAAAGGCTGGTGAATATATTTCACTTCCCAAGCGTGTGGATTAGGCTTTCCATCTGGCGAAAACACACCGTTGATACAGAAGTTCCCAGCATTTGGTACATCACCAAAATCGCCACCATAGGCATAGAATTGTTCTCCTTTTTTATTCGTTTTTTCTAATCCTTGATCTTTCATATCCCAGATAAAACCACCAATTAAATTCGATTTGGAATTAATAAGATCCCAATATTCACCCAAACCTCCAATTGAATTTCCCATAGCATGTGCATATTCACACATTATAATTGGTCTATTGATGATTGTGCTTTCAGACATGGCTTTTAGCTGATATATCTCTGGATACATTCTACTCAAAACATCAACATATTTAGGGTCATCAGGATTGGCATGTGCTTTCCCTCTAAAAACCTTTTGGCCTTCTTCACCTTCTTTATAATCTGGATGTGTTGGCTGCCCTTGAGCACCTTCGTAATGTACAAAACGAGATGCATCATAATCCTTTACCCAACCCGCTGCTGCTGCAAAAGCAGGGCCTGTACCCGCTTCATTGCCCAAAGACCACGAAATAATACTTGGATGGTTTTTATCTCGATCTACCATTCGCATTACGCGATTCAATATCGGGATTGCCAAACTAGGCTGTTGTGGTGCATAACTGCCTAAATGGTGTGTTTCAATGTTGGCTTCATCCATGACATAGATTCCATATTGATCACATAAATCGTAGAAATATGGATCATTAGGATAATGGGATGTACGGACTGCATTGAAATTGAATTGCTTTAGTAGTTTTATATCGTCTTCTAAATCCTTACGGGTTAATGCTTTTCCACGTTTTGGATGATGATCATGGCGATTAATACCTTTTATTTTTACTGATTTACCGTTGATAAGTAATTCGTTTTCTGAACTGAATGTTATTTTTCTGAATCCTATTTTCTGACTTTTAGATTCTACCAAGTTTCCTGAAGGGTCTATAACATCGAAAACTAAAGTGTATAAATATGGGTTTTCAGCAGACCATTTTTGTGGACTTTTAATTTCTGCTTCCAAAAAGGCAAACTTGGTGATGTCTCTTTGTGGCCATCTTTCAAAATACACATCTTCTACATTACAAGATATAGGTTGTTCTAAAACCTTGTTGTTATTTGCATCGTATAATTCAGCGGAGATTGTCCATCCCGTCAGTTGGTCTTCATTCCCTTTCATCCATAAATGTGGACGGATCTCTAGTTTGGCGTTTTCTAGTTTAGCATCGAATTTCGTTCTTACAAAACAATCATTAAGTGCGATTTTTGGTTGTGCCAACAACATTACTTCCCTATGAATACCACTTAATCGCCACATATCCTGATCTTCAAGATAACTGCCATCGCTCCAACGAAATACTTGAACAGCAACTCTATTTTGCCCTTCCGTTACCAAGTCTGTAATATCAAATTCGGCAGCCAATCGACTCCCTTGACTATAACCTACTTTTTTTCCATTTACCCAGACATAAAAGGCAGAAGACACACCTCCAAAATGTAAAATTATGGATTGGTCTTCCCAATCTTCAGGAATAGTAAAATCTCTGTAATAGCTGCCAACAGGATTATCCCTATATTTTTCTATATATGGAAATTGCGGTGGATGTGGTCCCATATAATTGAAATTCCGCTTGCCACCATTTTCAATATCTGGTGTAAAGGGATAAATAATATTGGTATAAATCGGTTGACCATAGCCTTGAAGCTCCCAGTTTGAAGGCACAGTCATATCTTTCCACTGTTCTGAAGTGCCTGAAAAATCTTTACTTATAAAATCTTTAGGTCTATCCGCAGATTTTTTAACAAAATTAAATTTCCAAAATCCATTTAGGGATTGCATTCTGGAAATATCCCGATTTCCATTTAATGCTTCTTGATGATTGGTATAAGAATAGCTTGGTACGCGAGAACGCAGTTTGTTCTGCTCGAACATAAGCTCATTTTCCCAATCGTTTTGTGAAAAACAGAATTGGGAAAATAATGCCAACCAAATAATAAAGAACCTAAGTTTCATATTATATTTTTATGCCAATACATGTAAGTAGGATTTATGATGAGGATGCACAACCAATTATTTATACCCTATCAATTATGCCCTTTTAATATTTAAATTACTTCATTAGTAACATTTGATTTTTACCTCGGATTAACCATATTTTCTAATTACTTAAACAATTGGGTTAACATTATTTAAGCATCTTCAGTACATGCTTTATCGTAATAAAAGCTAATTAATACATCCAGATCTTTCACTGGATTACATAAATACGGTTTATCCTTTTTAACTATAACAAATTTAGCTTGATTCCTGTTCTTTGTGTAGTTGTAGGTAAAGCACTTGTATTTATGGGTAAAGTAATTTGCAAATTGGTATTTTTTAAAATCACCATTGGTGTTTTGACTTCCTTCTATCGATACTACGGAATTAGCTTCAACAAAAGTAGCATCGGATAATTTTCATTTGGGATACCGTTTTTAAAATTCATTTTAACTGCTAAACACAAATAAATGGAAACGCCTTCAATGATTTACTTACAAATACAAAAAAGGTATTCTTAAATACATCCTTATAGTTGTATTTCACGTGCTTTACAAAAAGGAATTTATTGTTCGGTTTCTATCCATAGAAGTAAAAAGTGGGGATTCTATTGTAAAATCGGAATTGATGCTTCCAAAACCAATGGGAAAAGAAAAATACGATTTTAGTCATCTAGGTGGATGAAGGAATAGTAAAGACCATCATTTTAAATCAAAGAAAAGAATTAGGATACGTACTGATGATATGCAGAATAAGAGTGTTTAGATGTATTTATTCGAAAA
Organism: Maribacter aquimaris; assembly: GCF_014596745.1. Taxonomy (GTDB): domain Bacteria; phylum Bacteroidota; class Bacteroidia; order Flavobacteriales; family Flavobacteriaceae; genus Maribacter_A; species Maribacter_A aquimaris. The sequence goes on along the minus strand of NZ_JABTCF010000003.1, from coordinate 210,542 downwards.
GAAATTATAATGAAAGCAAATCTTTTTAAAAGTATCGTTGTAGTAATCGTACTGGTTTTTACCAATTGCACGGAAAAAGTAAACGAAGTGGCTATAACGGAATCCAATAGACCAAATATCATTTTATTTGTTGCGGATGACCACGGTACTGATGCCTTAGGTGCATATGGAAATCCAGTAATCAAAACCCCAAATTTAGATGAACTGGCCATAGAAGGCACTAAGTTTACCAATGCATATTGTACCAGTGCAAGTTGTGCAGCGAGTCGTTCCGTTATTCTTTCCGGAAAGTTTGGTCATGCAACAGGGTCGTACGGTCATGTGCATGATTACCATCATTTTAGTACTTATGATAATGTAAAATCGCTCCCGGTCTTATTGGAAAATGATGGATATGAAACGGCACGAATTGGAAAATATCATGTGGCTCCAGAAAAAGTCTATCATTTTAAAACGGTATTACAGGCAGACCCAAGAAATACAGTTGAAATGGCTGAACAATGTGGGGATGTCTTAAACTCAGAGAAACCTTTCTTCTTGTATTTCTGTACAGATGACCCCCATCGTGGACAACCTTTTGAGCCAGACCCTTGGAATGCCCCCAATAATTTTGGAAATAAAGTTGAAGGTTATAAAGGTGTTGAAACCATAACCTACGACCCCGAAGATGTATTAGTACCTAGTTTTTTGCCTGATACCAAAGAGAGCAGGGCAGAGATAGCACAATATTACCAGAGTATTTCCAGAATTGACCAAGGTTTTGGGAAATTGATGAAAATGTTGCAAGATTCGGGAAAAGCGGATAATACGATTGTAATATATATATCAGATAACGGAATGGCATTCCCGGGGGCTAAAACCACAGTTTATGAGCCAGGGATCAAGCTGCCATGTATTATTAAAGACCCCACAAATCCTGTCAAAGGGATAACGAACAATGCAATGATTTCGTGGGTAGACTTAACCCCAACCATTTTGGACATGGCAAAGGTTAGCTATGATGAAAAAGATTTTCACGGTAAATCCTTCAAAAATATAATAGCAGAAAATAAACCAAAAGGGTGGAATGAAATTTATGCCTCCCATACATTTCATGAAATCACCATGTATTATCCAATGCGGGTAGTTAGAATGGATAATTACAAATTGATATGGAACATCGCCTGGCGTTTGGAATATCCTTTTGCTTCGGATCTATGGGCTTCTTCAACTTGGCAGGGTATCTATAGGAAGGATATGGAATATTTTGGACCTAAAAAAGTAAATGACTTTTTGTTTAGACCGGAGTTCGAGTTATACGATTTGGATGAGGACCCGGAGGAATCGAACAATTTAGCGGCCGATAAAGACTTTAAGGAAGTATTGGCGGTTATGAAAACTAAACTAAGGGCATTTCAAACCAATACTTCCGACCCTTGGAATATTATGTGGGGACATGATACATCCCTACAAGGTACTGGGGTAAATCTTTAATAAGAAAAATTTAGATAATGAAAAACTTGAAACATATCATATCTTTTATAATAGTGGTTTTTACACTAACGACATCCTGTGAATCCTATGCAACTGAAATAATTGAGATAAAACATGCTGAGGGTGACATGACATCAATTGTGCGTGAAGCCATTGAGCAAGCAGAAGGCAAGGATATAAAGTTGGTTTTCGAAAAAGGAAATTACCTGTTTCATACCGACTATGCCATTGGTAAATATTTGTATATAACCAATCATGGGAATGGTTTTAAAAAGATAATCTTCAATTTTGAAGGCTTTGATTCCGTAGAAATCGAAGGTAATGGTTCCGAATTTATTTTTAGAGGGCAAACAGCACCTTTTGTGTTCGAAGGTTGTAACAGGATCAATATACAGCATCTAACGTTGGATTGGGATATACCATTTTCTTTTCAAGGGGATGTTATTGCTACCAATGAGGAAGAAAACTATTACGATTTAAAACCTTATGCCAAGGGTTTTTCATGGAAATTGAAAAGAGGGCGAATTGAATTTCCGGGAATTAACGATTTCATTTTTGAATCGTTAGGAAGCTCATTATCCCATAATAAAGAAACCAAGGCTGTTGATTATGGTGCTTGGGACCAATCATTACGTTCAAATTATGTAGAGAAATTAACGAATGGGAATTTGCGTTTTTATGACAAAAACATGACGAAATTCCCTAGGGTCGGTTCTGTATTACAGTCAAAGGGTGATAAAAAGAATAACCGTTATGCTCCAGCTTTTTTAATTCGAAATTCAAAGAATATCGTAATTGACAAGGTTATCATCCATCATGCTTTGGGAATGGGATTTTTGTTCGAACGTTCAGAGAATATCGATATCCTTAATAGTGGGATATATATTCGGGAAGGCTCGGATAGGGTTATTTCCATTATTGCTGATGCGACCCATTTTGCGAATTGTAAAGGAAATATCCTTATTGAAAACTGTCGTTTCGAAGGTATGTATGACGATGGCACCAATGTGCATGGTACATATGTTGAAGTTGACAAAGTATTGGACACTAAAACAGTTAGGGTCGCTTTAAAACACGATCAACAAAAAGGTTTTGAATTTGCCGGGATTGGGGACGAGGTATGGTTTATTAAATACCCCAATCCACAACGGAATGAAGAGAATACAGTTACTTCGGTAAAAGTCGTCAATGATATTTTTACGGATATAACTTTCGAGAATGAGTTATCGCCAGGTCTAAAAAAAGGCGATGTTTTAGAAAATAAAACTTGGAATCCGACATTTACGATGCGCGGAAATATAATCAGGGACCATCGCGCAAGGAATATTATTATAAAAACACCTAAGAAAATTATTATTGAAGACAACGATCTATCATCAATGATGTCATCAATTATGCTTCGGGGAGAAACTTTCAAATGGTTCGAGTCCGGTAATGTAGAAGACGTCATTATTCGTAATAACCGGTTTGTCCATTGTGCTTACGGAGGGGCAGAACATGCAGTTTTAAAAGTGTCGCCTAGACTTGGAAAGGCATTTGATAGTACGATAACTTACGATAGGAATATCCAATTTATTAACAATACCATCCACACGTTTGATAATAGGATAGTTTGGGCCGATAGGGTAGAGGGGTTAATGATCAAAGGCAATACGATTAAACAAACAATAACAGAAAAGCCTCAATATCCAGATGCTTATATGTTTGATTTAATCAATTGTAAGGACGTTGAAATCAGTGCTAATTCCTATGAAGGGGAATGTACGAAATCACTTAAAGCTGATAAAGTTTCAAAAACAACATTGAAAGTAAAGGACAACAAAGGATTCAAAGGTAATTTGCGATAATGAATTCAATAGGATATCTGTAACCCATTTTGTTATATTGGTCCTATTGGGTCCTTACTAGTACGTTTTAGGAATCTTCCATGAAAAAGGCAAAGGTGCCATTAACTATGTAGTAGTAAAACATTATTCTTGAAAAAGCATTATATTTAGGAGGAGCAGCCATGAAACTTTAATTTTAAAAGCCTTTCTTTTGTTGAAGACGTACTACATTATGCCAATAACCGCTTTTAAGCTGAACAGGGTATTAATTAGTTTTTTTGTCGTTACGAAATGGTAAAAAAAACGCTTATATCGGTTTTAATACTAATATTTACTTTGGGTGGACTGTTTGCCCAAAATGATAAACTTAAGTATTCCCAAAAGTTGACCATCTCCAATGGTTTAGCGCATAACGGAGTAACTTCGATGCTTGAGGATTCCAGGGGGTATTTATGGTTTGGCACCTATGACGGAATCAATAAGTATAATGGAATTGAGATTAAAACCTTTAAAAATACGATTGACAGGGAAATATTGACGAGTAATCGTGTTAGGGCCCTTGCTGAGGATTCCAAAGGGAATATTTGGATTGGTACAGAAGAAGGTATCAACGTTTACAATTATTCCCAAGAAAGATTTCTGAAAATATACTCCAACGAACTTGAAGGAAAAGGCAATAGTGGACCTATAGTTCGATCCATATTGATCAATAAGGAAAGCGGGCTGATCATATGTGCAACAGAAGGGGATGGAATACTCGTTTTTAATGAAGACTATTCCTTTGTCCATCAATACGAACCATCAAGTGAATTCCCGGACGATACAGTCCTCTTCTATAAGGGAATTATGCTAGATCGCGATAATTATATTTTTACGACTTCCCGAGGTTTATTACTGTTCAATTCCAGTTCAAATCATTTTAAAAGGATTTTACAAAACGATTTGGATTATTGTAATTCAGTAATTGAAAAAGATGACAATACCCTAATCGTTACTCTTTTGTATGGCATTGCCCAAATTGAAATCGAATCCGATCAGAACAATTACACTTTTAAGCTTAAACAGAAAAGCTTGGAGAACTATCAATTCAACAACGCATTGCTGGATCCGTTAGGCAACTTATGGTTAAGTGAATTGAATAAAGGTATTATCCATATTGACACTATTAATGCACAAAAAAACCATCAACCGTTAAAAGAAAAAGTGTTCAATGATGATCATGGAATATTAAGGGGAAGCTGTTTTCTTTATACAACGGATAATAGCTGTTGGTTCGCTTCTTTTAATGAAGGAATCTATCAATTTGATATCAATGATAATCCATTCAAAAATTACAATACAGCGATGGATTATGATTTCGGTCTAAATTCGAACAGTGTAACCCATATTGCTCCCCTGGATCGGAACAGGGCTTATTTGTCAGCCGCTTTAGGGGGGGTAGCTTTGTTTAACACCCAAACGCAAAAATTCGAACCTTTATCATTAAAGTTACCAAAAGGTTTGGAGATGAAGATATCGGCCGTATATGTGGATTCCAGACAGAATACATGGATAAGAATCGATGGCGAACCTGGGTTGAGGCGGATTAAAAAAGGGAAAGGGAGTCTTGAGAAAGTGACATTTGTAGGGATTCCTTTGGCAAATGATTTGATTATACGCTCATTTACCGAAGATAAATATGGAAACTTATGGATTGGAACCAATAATGGGGCATATAAAATTTCATTGAACGGGTCAAATGAAATAGATACGATAGAATCGCTTAACGATAGTCCTTATTTTAAGGACAATAAATTATCCCTTGCTAGATTTGTTTATGCCGACCCGCTGTATGATTTTGTTTGGATAGGGGCTGATTCGAATGGTTTATTTAGAATAGACAATCAAAAAGACACACCTGTTGGGAAGCTTACAGTCAAACAATTTGTTAAGGACATAAATGATGGGCATTCCATTTCAAGCAATTTTGTAACCGCGATTATTAGACTGCCAAATGAAGAGTTCTGGATTGGAACAGAAGGAGGAGGTATCTGTAAGGTTTTAAAGAGTGAATCAGAACCCGAATTTATTGCCTATACCGAAAAAGATGGATTGACGAATAATGTGGTGAAAAGTATATTGTATGATGATGAATACAATTTATGGGTCGCTACCAATATAGGGTTGAATAAATTTGATACCAAGGATAATAAATTTAGGAAATTCAATGATTCTGATGGATTGCCATTTGAGGATTTTTGGTTTGCAGCCAAACGGTTGGATAACGGAGTAATGGTTTTATCAGGGTTGGATGGGTTTTGTTATTTTAACCCAAAGGAAATCCGAAATAAAGAAAAACTACCTGGTTTGCAATTTGAAAACCTTAAGATTTTCAATAAGACAATTGCTTCGGGAGACACCATTAATGGTAGGGTTATATTAAGCAAAAATTTATCGGAATCAGAAAAGATAATCCTTAAACACAATGAGAATGTCTTCTCTTTGGAATTGACAAGTTTACACTTTTCCAATCCGGAAAACCACTCTTTAAAATATAAATTATCACCAATCAATGAAGAGTGGATAGAAGTTCCATCCAGTCAGAATACCGTTAGTTTCAGCGGACTTCAACCCGATGATTATGAATTGAGCGTAATGGCTTCTAATTCATTAAATGAGTGGACCCCCCCCAAAAACCTGGAAATAGTGATCAAGCCTTCAATATGGAATACCCATTTGGCTTATGCCATCTATTTGATTTTAGGCCTGTTATTGGCTTATACCGTGGTTCTGGTCATATTGAAAATCCAAGCACTGAATTATAAGGTTGAAATAGAACATTTGGAAATAGATAATGTAAAAAAAGTGAATGAGGCCAAACTGCGTTCCTTTTCAAATATATCACATGAAATTAAAACACCATTAACACTAATATCAGGGCCGTTGGAAGTCCTTGCAGAAAGATTTAAAGGTAATACGGACGTCAGTGAAAAATTGGGTTTAATGCAAAGACAATCCAAAAAGATCCTGCAACTTATAGAACAAGTCCAAGATTTTAGACGTGCAGATTCCAACCTATTGAAAATGGAGTACTCGCGGTTTAATTTTGATGTGTTCGTTAAAGACTTAATTGAGGATTTTAAGTTTTTGGCCAAAACCGAGAACAAGGATCTTAAGGTTGTTGGTGAGGGAAATCCGATAATTGTATCCGCGGATAAGGATAAATTGGAAAAGATTTTTAATAATCTATTGAACAATGCCTTCAAGTATACGAAAACCAACGATTTTATTAAGATAACATATAGAAGCGATGGTAAGGATTTAATCGTATCCGTATCAGATACGGGCCGAGGTATAGACAGTAAGGACTTATCCCATATTTTTGAGCGTTTCTACCAATCTTATAAAAAAGAGGATGTTCATATGAGTGGCTCTGGAATTGGACTCGCCTTCTCCAAAAGATTGGTGGAAATGCATTATGGTTTTATCGATGCAGAAAGTGAATTGGGTAAGGGCACCATTATAAATGTCCGATTGCCAGTAGTAAAGAAACATTTGGAATCGGATAGTATAGAAGAAATTGTATTACCAAAAGAAAAGGAGGTAGTAATCGATAACCAATTAATAGAATATGCTACGCCAACCGATATTGTTGTCTCGGGAGACTTTTCAGAATCACTTATTTTTTATGCTGAGGATAATCAAGAAATGAGAAACTATGTTTCGGGGATTCTTTCGCAATTCTTTAAAATAAAAACTTTTGTAAATGGAAAGGAATGCTTGGAGGCCATGGAGGATGAATGGCCCGATATTGTTATAAGTGATGTGCAAATGCCAGAGTTAAATGGTTTGGATCTTTGTATTCGTATAAAGTCGGATTTAAAGACCAGTCATATCCCAGTTATCCTATTGACAGCCTTAACAAACATAAAAGACCATGTGCAGGGAATTAGGGATGGTGCTGATGCTTACATTAAGAAACCGTTTAACGTGCAGCGTTTAGTTGCGAATACTGAAGCTTTATTGGCTACGCGAAAGAAGCTTCGTGAGCGCTATCAAGTGGGGATCCCGTTAACTAAGGAAAACAATAAGAACAATAGAAATGACAATGCATTTCTCGATAAGCTTTATAGCCTGATGGAGGAGAATTTGGATAACCAAGATTTCGATTTAAACGGTTTGGCCAAGGAATTATATCTCAATCGCACCCATTTTTATCAAAAAGTAAAGGTGCTTACCAATCAAACACCATTTGAGTTATTAAAGATGTACCGATTAAAAAAGGCCGCCGAATTCTTAATTCAAAAAAATCTTACGGTAAATGAGGTATTTGTAATGACAGGATTCAAGAGTCGAACACATTTCACGAAAATATTCAAGGAAAAGTATAATATTTCACCCAGTAAATATGCCGATGCAATCAAGGAGAAGTACGCTGACGAATAATTATTTTAATTGCTTATTCCATTCAATATCAAATTACTTTGTTTTTTTTGAATACTGATATCGAAGACGTTTCCCCTAGGGTAGTATAGGACGGGGAATGTAATCTGCATCGGTGCGTGTTTTTATCAAAGAGTATACGCCTGATTCCACACCTTTTATTTGATATTGAGGAGAATTAAAAAAGCCCATTAGCATAATGTTTATGGGCTTATCGGCGGAGAAATAGGAGCTATCCAAAAGGATTGACGAACAGAAAAACAGTGTTTTGGGTTGGGGGCAATTGGGGAGCGATGGACCAACTATTAATATTGTTTATTGAGGTAAAAAACCCATCTTCAGGAAGGCTCAAATAAATAATAACCGATTGTTAATCATAATTTACGGTAAATTATATACTGCCAGCCCTATCCTTTGCCATGGGAGGGAATGCTGGTTTCCCGTTTAATGGGTTAATTAAGCACACTTTTTTTTAAAGTATTTTTAATTAACCCTTTGCCTTATTTATTTATTTATTTATTCCCAGGTATTTTAAAGAGGGATGTATTCATAAATCTTATTGTAGTGTACAATAATCAGTCTTTTGTTTTGGGGAAAAGACCTTTATCATTTTTTTTGAAATATAATTTCACATGTGTTTTATTAAAATCGACTGAATTAATGTACCTATAACATTAGGCCGATATATCGATTGGCAATATATTACCTATAACTCTATTGAAATTATTATATATTGTAAATATATTACTATATTAGGGTTGTTAATGAGGTTGGGTAATGTATTATTTGCTAAACCCTTAGTTTTAAAAATTGTTGATAATACTTGTCATAAAATGAAATTAACGTACAAAAAAACAAATGTCAAACCTGAATATTCCTTTTTGGCAAGACAGGATACCATGCCCTGTATTGAGCAAGATTGGCATTTTCATCCAGAACTGGAATTGATCTACTTTTTAAAGAGTAAGGGTACACGTTACGTAGGGAATTCCATTGGTAATTTTGAGGAAGGGGAATTGTATTTGATTGGCAGCAACGTACCCCATCTTTTTAGAAACCATAGGGAATATTACAATGATAACGATGAAGAGGCTGCGGTTGACCTTATCGTTGTGAAATTCACCAGTGATTTCTTAGGGGATGCTTTTAAGGAACTGCCCGAAGCTAAAAGACTTCAAACATTATTTGAGAATGCCAATAGGGGCTTGCAATTTTCCAAAGCTGCCACTTATTTGGTGCACACCCATATGATGGGACTTGTAAGGGCCGAGGGACTTTCCCGAATCGTTGGCCTTTTAAAGATATTGGACATATTGTCTGTTAGTGAAAACTATGGGTTTTTATGCTCTAACGGGTTCGATAATTCATACAAGAAAACCGAAAAAGAGCGTATGGCACGCATTATTTCTTTCCTAAATGAAAATTTCGAAAACAAGATCGAACTCGAATCCGTGGCATCTATTGCCCACATGGCCCCAAATGCCTTTTGTCGATATTTCAAAAAAAGGACCCAAAAGTCATTTGTGCAGTATTTAAATGAAATTCGTATCGGTCATGCCTGTAAATTGCTCATCGAAGGTGAATTACAGATTACGACCATATGCTATCATTCAGGATTCAATACATTGACGAACTTCAATAGGCAGTTTAAGACATTAATGAAAATGACCCCTACAGAGTATATGGAGCAGTATAAGGCAAAAATTCAACTCGAGGCTGTTTAGTTAAAGCTAATTCAATTCCCGGAAATTCTATTTTTACCACCATCCTACATTTTGATTGCCTTTGAAATTTACCTTATGTCAATTGCTATAGACAGGATAATACCATCAACGAAAGGTCTTGTCAAGTACAGACCAATAAAACCTCTATCCACCTTTAATAAACAAATACTTCAAATAAAACGGATAATATAGTGTTTGCCCTAGTTAATTACGGCTTAGTCTATTTGTGAAAATAGCGATTACTTTATGGTGTCGTTAGATAATCCTAATGGCCTTGTTATGGATATAATTTGGTCGCTTGAATAATTTCTTCATGTTGTCTTTTGCAATAAGACAATTTTCTAATAGTATAATGTGGAGATTCTATGGCAGGGATTGTGTAATACCAATGTTTCAATTAATTCTGAATAAAAATGAAAAAATTATTATTGTTAGTAGTCTTTATGGTATTCCATATGGCTATTGAAGCACAAAATAAACCAAATATTGTTTTCTTGTTTTCCGATGATGCGGGGTATGGCGATTTTGGTTTTCAAGGAAGTACAATTATGAAGACACCAAATTTGGATAAACTGGCAAAAAACGGAGTAACATTCACTCAGGGTTATGTGTCAGCCTCGGTTTGTGGTCCTTCAAGGGCTGGTTTAATGACCGGTAAATACCAGCAACGTTTTGGTTATGAAGAAATCAACGTGCCGGGTTATATGAGTGATAATTCCAAATTTTTGGGAGATGATATGGGGTTGCCATTAGATCAGGTTACAATGGCTGATTATTTAAAGAAATTAGGATACACTAACGCCATGTACGGAAAATGGCATTTAGGGGATGCCGATCGTTTTCATCCTTTAAAAAGAGGTTTTGATGAGTTTTACGGGTTTCGAGGTGGTGATAGAAGCTACTTTGCTTATAAAGAAGTGCCAAAAGGACATTTAGATAAAAGGATGGAAAATGGTTTTGGAAATTTTGAAGAGCCAAAAGCATATACAACTGATGTCTTTGCAGACAAAGCAATATCCTTCATGGAAAGGAATAAAGACAAACCATTTTTTATTTATTTAGCATTTAATGCGGTGCATACACCCATGGAAGCTACTGAAGAAGATTTAAATAAATTCCCCAATTTAACAGGTAAACGTAAGGAGGTAGCGGCAATGACATTGGCTTTAGACCGTGCATGTGGTAAAGTGTTGGATAAGTTAAAAGAACTAGGTTTAGAGGATAACACTATAATTGTATTTTCTAACGATAATGGTGGTCCAACAGATAAAAATGCATCAATAAACTTGCCATTAAGTGGAACAAAATCAAATCAATTAGAAGGAGGGCTAAGAGTGCCTTTTCTAATGAGTTGGCCAAATCACATAAAAAGTAATATAAAATATACCTATCCAGTAAGTACGTTAGATTTATTACCAACATTTTATGCTGCTGGTGGTGGAAATGTTGCCGATTTGAAAGAAGTCGATGGAGTTGATCTTGTACCTTACATTACAGGTAAGAACGACACTCGACCTCATGAAACACTTTATTGGAAAAAAGAAAATCGAGGTGTTTACAGAGAAGGAGATTGGAAGTTTATCCGGTTTCCTGATAGACCTGCTGAACTTTATGACATGAGTAAAGATACTCCAGAATTAGAAGATTTGGCTAATAAGTATCCTGAACGGGTAAAAGATATGTATAAAAAACTCTTTAAATGGGAGTTGACACTCGAACGTCCAATGTGGATGTTAAAACGGAAATTTGAAAAAAATGATTTAGATAGGATGGATAGATATCGAACTACAGAATTGGTGAAGAAAGAAATGGAAAAAATGAAGAAAACAGCCAATTAATACATGAATTTATCATGGGGATTTTAAATAAAGGCCTTATCAAAATTGTGGCTTGGCCTTAAACAGCATGTGGGTTTTGTTTGTTGAGAAGGCAACAAAGGAGGATTTATATCACTAAAATAGGATTGTCATTTGAGTTGGTTTGTTACGTTTGATTATGGTGGTGGGTAATTTACCCATCACCTTTTTTTTTGCTAACAAAGTATCATAACCAACACGATGTATTGTTATTTCTATATACCCTTAAATCAATACCATTGGTAGAAATAAAAATGAAAATTCCATGCGCATTGTTCTATTTTATGTTCAGAAGATACAAAACCTGTTAATATAATGTAAGTGCAGGTTAAAATGCGTTTGTGCACATGCCCCATATTGCTGTTCTTTTGTAATGTAAAATGTATGTGGTAAAGAGAATCATTATTCTCTGGCCGGGACATGGTGGGGAATTCCCTATAAATCTATTGTAGATCAAATAAAAACAATAACAAACGCCATGGAAGACAAGCCACATAATCGATTGTTTTGAAAAAAAACCATTCAAGGTGCATCAATGGCAAAACCTTGAGGAAAAGACCAATATCATGAAGATAGCGAAAATTGAACCTTTCATAATCGTCCACAAACTGGACACCCCCTTTTATTTTTCACAATGGCAGTACGATACCCGAAGAATATGTATTGTTAAAATAACCTTGGAAGATGGCACTTATGGCTGGGGCGAGGGTTACGGTCCTGCCGATGTCATTAAGGCCGGTATTGATTTCTTTAGTACATTTATAATGGGAAAAGATGCCCTGCAACATGAAGTACTTTGGGAAGAAATGTATCGTCGTTCCATGGACTATGCCCGCAGTGGGACATTACAGGCCGCAATAAGTGCTTTGGACGTCGCGTTATGGGACATCAAAGGAAAATTGCTTAACCTTCCTGTAGCTGTATTGTTGGGAGGTATCAAAAATCCTATCATTCAACCTTATGCTACCGGACTCTATTTTACGCAGGTGGAAAATCTTGAACAAAGTTTGGTCGATGAGGCCCTGTTGTACAAATCCCAAGGATTCCATGCCTTGAAAATGAAAGTGGGCTTGAATATTAAAAAAGATGTCCGATTTGTAAAGGACATACGAAATGCCATTGGCCCTGATATGAAATTAATGATCGATGCCAACCACGCCTATAATTATAGGGAAGCCATTGAACTTTCCAGAAAAGTAGAACAATACGATATTTCCTGGTTCGAAGAACCTGTTTCCCCAGAAGACTATGAAGGATACCGCAAACTCCGGGAAAACACTTCTATCCCAATAGCAGGCGGTGAATGTGAATACCTTAAATTCGGCTTTCGACGTTTGTTGGAAAATGAATGTGTCGATATTGCCCAGCCAGATATCTGTGCCGCAGGCGGCCTGACCGAGGTAAAACGAATATCTTCCTTGGCTCAAGCATTCAATAAGGATCTGGTACCCCACACATGGGGCACTTGGATCGCTATAAGCGCTGCCGTACATTTTGTTGCCAATCTGGACAAAAACCCCGGAAGATTATTCGATGATTTACCGACCATGGAATTGGACCGTACCGAAAATGCCCTACGTGATGAGGTTACCCATAGTTCGGTAAAAGTGGAAAATGGACTCATACAAGTGCCTAATGGTCCAGGTTTGGGGGTGGATGTGGATATGGATGCCCTAGAAAAATATCAGGACAGTAAAACAAGTACTTTTATTAAGATTTAAATCAAGAATAAAATGGATTTTGGATACCACAAATTATACATAGGAGGCAAATTAGTCGATGCTGCAGACGGTCAACGTAAAGCAGTCATTTGCCCCGCAACTGAAGAAAAAGTGGCAGAAGTCGCCTGGGCAGGTAAAAAGGATGCCTTATTGGCCCTGGAAGCCGCCCAAAAAGGATTTGAATATTGGTCTAAATTATCCCTTGCCGAAAGAACGGAATGGATGGACAAATTACGCACCGCGGTATTGGAAAAAGAATCTGAATTGCGTTCTGCAATGGTCTATGAGATGGGAAAAACCTATGCGGGTGCCTGGGAGGATATCGAGGGTGTGATCAACGGACTGGAATGGTATCCGGCTGCAATGAAAAATCTAAGGGATGAACAAATTCCCGACTATGAGAATACACACACCCATAAAATGGTACATCAGCCTGCCGGGGTTGCCGTTGCCTATCTGGCATGGAACTTCCCCTTGTTGAATGTCGGCTTTAAATTAGGCCCTGCATTGGCTTCCGGATGTTCCATTATCATTAAGCCTTCCGCTTTATCCCCACTATCAGCATACTTAATCGGCGAAATATTATATGATATCGATTTCCCTGCAGGGGTGGTCAATATATTGACCGGACCCAGTAGTGAAGTGGCAACTACCATGACAACAAGTAAAATACCAGCTGTACTAACCATGATTGGATCTACGGCAACAGGTCAAAGAGTTATTGCCGATAGTACCACCTCCATAAAAAAATTAGGTATGGAATTGGGGGGGAACGCCCCATTCATGGTATTTGATGATGCCGATTTTGATCAAGCCTTGGATTTGGCCGTTGCGCTAAAATTCGGCAATACCGGTCAAGTCTGCGTCGCGGCCAACAGAATATTCGTACAAGACGGGATTTATGATAAATTCCTTGCCGCATATATCGACAGGGTATCGAAACTTAAATTAGGTTTCGGTGTTGATGAGGAGCCCGATATGGGACCTTTGGTTACCCGTAAAGACCGCGATCGTATGTTCGAATTGATCAATGATGCGGTGGACAAAGGGGCGAAACTTGAATATGGGGGCAATATTCCTAAAGGCATGGAAAAAGGCTATTGGTTAGAACCTACAGTTCTAAGTGGTATGACAACGGAAATGCGCGTTTTTAGACAGGAAACCTTTGGACCTATCGCTTCAATAATGCGTTTTAAGACCGATGATGAGGTTCTGGAGTTGGCCAATGATACCGAGTTCGGTCTCGCATCGTACATTTTTACCAATGACCATAAACGAATAGAACGCTTCTGTAGGGATCTTCAATTTGGTGAAATTCAGGTAAACGGCGTAAAATATTCCATATACCTACCCCACGGAGGTATCAAGAATAGTGGTATCGGACATGACTGTTCACATTTGGCCTTGGATGACTATTTGGTGAAAAAAAGAATCTCAGTAGCTCTCTGAACCCCAAACTTAATATATTGAAAATTATACTAAACACATATGCAACCTATTGAACAACAGGCCATGACGCCTGGACTAACACAAAAAATCGACGATGCCGGCATAATAGCCGTGCTGATTGTTGATGAAGTAAAGCATGCTGTACCCGTCGCAAGAGCACTTCTTGCCGGAGGGGTTGATGCAATAGAACTCACATTGAGGACTCCCGCTGCCATTGATGCGGCCAAAGCAATCAAAAGGGATGTTCCCGAGATGACACTCGGTTTCGGTACGGTCTTAACCGTAGACCAAGTAAAGGCCGTAGTTGATGTGGATGCTGATTTTGCGGTTTCCCCCGGATGTAACCCAAGGATCATTAAAGAAGCGCGAAAGCTAGGCCTTTCCTTTGCCCCAGGAATCATGACCCCAACGGATATTGAAATGGCCTTGGAAGAAGGTTGCCGTATTCTGAAATATTTTCCTGCGGAAACCTCGGGAGGCATGAACCACTTGAAGAATATGGTGGCCCCATATCAATATTTAGGGTTAAAATTCATTCCTCTAGGAGGGTGCAACCTTACCAATGCAAGTACTTACCTGCAATCCGATCTAATTACCGCAATCGGAGGTTCATGGGTAGCGAAACGACCTTTGATCCAGGCGGAGAATTGGGAGGCCATAACCAAAAATGCTCGTGAAATAAGAACTTTGATCGATCAAATAAGAACGAATAAACACTAACACAATTAACCTAATCCTTGGTATCAGGATTTTAGACATAAAAAATTATGAAAAAAGTGGTAACCTTTGGGGAAATAATGGGTCGTATGGCCTCCCCAGCGAATTTACGATTACGCCAAACACGTGAATTTGAAGTAACCTATGCTGGGGCAGAAGCGAGTGTTGCTGCCTCTGTATGCAACTTTGGCGGTGCGGCCCGCTATGTTACGGCATTGCCAAAACATGCTTTGGCAGAGGCCACCATGGATGCCGTACGCGCTGTGGGTATTGATACCCAATACGTTTTACGCACGGATAATGGACGATTGGGGCTCTATTTTCTCGAAACCGGGGCCAATCAACGCCCAAGCAATGTCATCTATGATCGCGCTGATTCGGCCATTGCCATAACTCCCGCAAGTGCCTATGACTGGAAGGCTATTTTTAATGGAGCCGGATGGTTGCATTTAAGCGGAATTACCCCAGCACTTTCAAGAAATGCTGCAGAGGCTACTTTAGTGGCTGCACAAAAAGCAAAAGCTGCCGGTGCATCCGTGTCGATCGATCTTAATTTTAGGGGAAAATTATGGGATTGGGACAAAACCAAAACGGCTCGTGAATTGGCACAGGAAACCATGCGCACCATTTTACCGTTTATAGATGTTGTCATCGGTAATGAAGAGGATTGTCATGACGTATTGGGTATTAGGGCCGGGGATACCGATGTACATTCGGGTAAACTCGATACATCACGCTATCCTGATGTGGCTAAACAGGTCATTAAGCAGTTTCCTAATGTAAGCAAGGTGGCTATCACATTACGCGAGAGTCTTTCCGCTTCCCATAACAATTGGGGTGCCATGCTATATGATGCGGCATTGGACCAACCATTTTTTGCTCCCTTGGATGCCGAAGGAAATTATCAACCCTATCAAATCAAGAACATCGTAGATAGGGTCGGAGGAGGTGACTCCTTTGCCGGAGGATTGATATTTGCCTTGAATACTCCGGAATTATCAAATTCCAAAATAGCGGTTAAATATGCCGTTGCCGCCTCTTGTCTCAAACATTCCATTAAAGGGGATTTCAATTATTCAACCCGGGCCGAGGTAGAAGCCCTCATGGGTGGTTCTGGATCCGGTAGGGTCGTACGATAATTACCAAATACAAGGAACACAGGCGATAGTCCCTTGTTATTCCAAAGGCTGTCCTCATAGAACTACAACCATTCTATGCAGACAGCTTTTTGCATTGTTGTCAATAGAAACCCTAACCTTAATGGATTTTCCTTGAGGATACTCCGTGGATTACCTATCCCAGTAACTCTTTTTGGCTCGGAATACGGTACCCCTACATGCTCAATAGGTTACCTCTAAATAAAGGAAATATATCCCGAAATCTGTAAATTGAACCGTAAAAATACTTTGTCTTTAAGTATAGGTTGTTTACCGCTATGGTAGATTCTTTCTTAGCTAAGTTGGCCCAACTTTATTTTGAACCTTTTCAGCATGAAAGACCACCTACCTGCCAAATAATGAGAACACCACTTAACATTATATCGAATCAACAAAAAACAACCTCTAAAATGGACATATTGTTAAAAAGGTTAAAATAATGCTAGCAGTAGGTAATTTATTGAACTTATTACCCCCCATCTTCTCGTTCTTTTGTATAGAAATTAGTGATTCCCATTTTATTAGGGTGATTTATTTGAAAGGAATAATCGCAAATTTCATCATAAAACTAAAATCAACTCAATACATGAAAACTTTATGAAAACAAAAAGAAAACCACGAACAAGAATAAACTGTCTTGGGAAAGATGGTTTGGGTTTAGCCAAAGGGATAGGAAACGTATTAGTTTGCTTTCTTGTTTCCGTAACAGGGCTATATGCCTCTGAAAACTATGGTTCACATATATCGTTGTCTAACAATATTAGTGTGACTAATGTAGAACATTCAATCTCCCTTGTTTCTGGGTCATTGGAGCAACAGGTAATCACTGGAACGGTATTTGATTCCCAAGGGCCGCTTCCTGGTGCCAGTATCGTCGTTAAGGGAACCACGGTTGGTACCCAAACCGATTTTGACGGCAATTTCACATTGGACTTGGAACAGGATGACGCTGTACTCGTAATTTCATATGTGGGTTATGCGACACAGGAAATCGTTGTCGGCAACCAAACTTCGATTGATGTCATCCTGGCTGAAGATGCCTCCCAACTCGAAGAGGTTGTGGTATTAGGCTATACCACTAGAAAAAAAGGGGACATTACAGGTTCGGTTAGTACTTTAAAATCAGAGGACATTGCAAAATCCGGTAGTAAGGATTTAGTGAAATCATTAGCAGGTAAGGTATCAGGTTTGATTATTTCGGATAGAGGTGGTACACCCGGAGCTAATGATGCCACATTGTTGATTAGGGGGAAATCTACTTTAGGAAACAATTCACCTTTAATATTAATAGATGGGATTACAGCATCAACTTTCGCGAATTTGGCACCTCAGGATATTGAAAGTTTAACTGTTTTAAAAGATGGGGCAGCTGCAATTTATGGTGCACGGGCAGCAAATGGTGTGATATTGGTAACGACAAAAAGAGGGAAAAGTGGAAAGGCGAAAATAAATTTATCCACTTCCTATACAATTTCTTCATTTTCTGCCACACCTAGCTTAATGTCTTCTGAACAATATGCAATTTATAATAATGAAATTGCAGAAAGATATGGGAATGATCCTTTATATTCCCAGGCAGATATCTCTAAGTATGCAGACGGTTCAGATCCTATTAATTATCCAAATACAGACTGGGCCGATGAGACTTTTGCCAAAAGCTCGCCAGAGTCAAGAACTTCCTTATCCATTTCAGGTGGAAATGAAAGTGTAAATTATTTTGTTAGTGGTGACATGATTCGCCAAACAGGAATGTATAAATCAGGAGATTTGAAATTTGATCAAAATCAAATACGATCTAATCTGGATATAAAAATTACGGATGATGTAAAACTAGGGGTTGATATTTCCGGAAGGTTTGGAGAAACTTTACAACCGGGTATTGGCACCAATCCAATTTACAAACAAATTTATAATAACGCACCAACAGAGGTTGCCGTATACCCTAACGGTTTAATTGGTTGGGGTGGTGAGAACGGTCTGAACCCTATTGCCATGTCTAGTAACGACTCTGGAGTGGATAAAAAAATAGATACTGACCTAAGGGGTAAATTTACACTTGATTATGACCTACACAAACTTACCGATGGCTTAAAGTTTAAAGGGTTTGCAGGATTCAGAAGGATGAATTATGATCAAAAATCATGGTACACTCCTTGGACAGTTTATACTTATCTTGAAGGTACTGATGAGTATGTTTCACAAGATGGTTTTTCACAAGATGGTAATGAGAACATCTTAACTGAATCTTTTTGGAAATACAATGAGTTAATGCTGAATGCTACATTGTATTATTCTAAATCTATAAATGACAAACATAATTTTAGTGGATTTGTCGGGTATGAACAAACCACATCGGATCAACGTAATTTTTGGGTAGAGAAAATAGGTTTTCCTGATTCTGAACATTCTGAATTATTTGCTGGTGATACAGATGGCCAAACTTCTGATGGTACCTCTTATGAATGGGCTCGTGTGAATTATTTTGGTTCACTTTCCTATGATTATATGAAGAAGTATTACGTGGATATAACCTTGAGATATGATGGGTCTAGTAATTTTGGTCCGGAAAACAGGTTTGGTACTTTCCCTGGAGTTGCTCTTTCATGGGCCATAAACAGGGAGTCTTTTATGAAGGATGTTTCTTGGATAAATTCATTGAAACTTAGAACTTCTTGGGCAAAAATGGGTAATGACCGTATTACCGGATTCCAGTATTTAACACAATATGATTATGCGGGAAATGTTGGGGCAAAGCCTAATTACTACAATTTTGGTGGCGAATATTATAATGGGTATTCCAGCATAGGGGTCGAAGCGGCAAATGAAGCAATCACTTGGGAGTCTGCGGACATGAAAAATTTAGGGTTGAATTTCACCTTATTTGATAATAAATTGACAGGGGACCTAAATTATTTTTATCAAAAAAGGGAAGATATCTTAGTGACAAGAAACGCATCCGTTCCGGATTATACAGGGCTAACCTTACCACAAGAAAATATTGGTAAAGTTGATAACTATGGTTGGGAATTCGAATTAGGTTGGAATGATAAAGCCGGTGATTTAGGTTATAATTTTGGATTTAATTTCACACAGGCTAAAAATGAGATTGTCTATATGGACGAGGCTGAAAATGTTGCGGATGCCATTAAACAAGAAGGACACCCAATGGACTCCTACCTTGTATATCCAACAAATGGGCTTTTCCAAAACCAGGCCCAAGTAGATGCTGAACCTGTAAAATTAGCGGGTACAGTGGCAGGAGAACCTTACTATATAGATACTGATGGTAATGGGAAAATTGATGCAGGGGATAGAATTCGCTCTTATTCTTCCAATGTACCTGAAATCCAATATGGCGTTTATGGTGGATTGGATTATCATAATTGGAATTTCAATTTCTTGTTCCAAGGGCAGGCTGAAGCCAAAATGCAAGTATATTTCGAGGGAAATGGAGCATTACCGGATTATTTATTCAATCAAAGATGGACGCCTGAAAATACCAATGCCAAATTCCCAAGGGCATATGCAACTGGAGATTCATACAGCTCAAGTTTAAATGGGCCAGATAATTTCCAAGGTGCGGATATCTATTTACAAGATGCCTCATACCTTAGGTTGAAAGAAATCGAATTGGGCTATACCATATCCAAGGATGTGTTAAAATTTGGAGAAGCTAAATTATATGTTAGAGGTTATAATATGTTAACCCTGTTTTCTGACATATATGATTTAGGATTAGATCCTGAAGCAGAAGGGTATAATAGTTTCAGAAGTAGTACCTATCCTTCTTTAAAATCATTTACGTTAGGTTTAAATTTTAATTTTTAATTAAAAAATGAATCAGACCTTAATCAATAAGAAATTCAAAAAGATGAAACATATAGAAATAAAGTTCGCGGTTGTTCTTCTAGCTATTTTTACCATAGTGGGATGTAATGATGATATTTTAGATACTGAATCGAGCGATTCTTTCACCGAAGATGCAATTTATGGTGATGCAAACCAAGCAGCACTCGTTGTAGTGACTGCATATAATACTACAGATAGCTGGTCTATAAACCGTTCTCAATGGTGGACACAAAGAATCGGTATTGAAGGTGCATCTTGGGAAGCTAAATTTAACTTTAAGGACTTAGACAATCCTTATAAAATGAGAGGTGGATGGTCTCCAAGTAATGCGGGTTTGGCATTTAATAATAGATGGGAAACTTCTTGGGATTATGTAAAGTTAATCAATGAGTTTTTGGAAAAAATCGAAGGTAGCGAAGCTATGGAGGAAAACCCAGAAGAAGCAGCGCAATTAAAAGCAGAGATGCAATTCTTAAGAGCTTTTACTTATTTTAATCTTATAAAATACTATGGCGGCGTTCCCATCATTGAAAATACATTTGGTTTGGATGATGACTTTAGTGTATCAAGGGATAGTTTCGAGGATTGCGTAGATTTTATAGTGGATGATTTAGATAATGCAGCAGCGGTTTTGCCCATGGAGGCTTCAGAATTTGGCAGAGCTACCAAATTAGCTGCCCTGGCTGTTAAATCACGTACTTTATTGTACGCGGCAAGTCAATTACACGACCCAAATACCGTACCAAATGGACCTCTCTATGATTATACCAAAACAACAAAATGGCAAGATGCGGCTGATGCGGCCAAAGCAGTTATTGATTTGGTTGGTGCTCGTGATTTAATTGCTGTTACAAATGCAACGGAATACCAAAATTTGTTTTTGCACGAAAATCAAGATATTTTATTCGCAAGATCTTATGGAAGCTTATATGCGGAAATGGCGAATGATATAAATACGTTGCCCGACCAGGCACAATCGCCAAGTGGTTATGGTGGCTGGGGGTTAAGTTCCCCTACATTAAACTTCGTTTTGGAATTTAATATGGCTGATGGTACATCAACTTCAGCGGGAGGTTATGATGCTACACAGCCCAATGAGAATAGGGAAATGAGATATTATGCCAATTTGAATTATCAAGGAGCAATGTTTAGAGATCGCGAGGTAGATTATGCATTAGCAGATAATCCAAGTGACGAAACCCCTGATGGTTTAGATTCTCCAAATGGCTTGGGGAATACATTACATTCTTCAAAAACAGGATATAATATTAGAAAATTTCAAGATGAAAGCCTTTCTACTTTAACAACTTTCTCAGCAGACCGTCCTTATATTATGTACAGATTGGCTGAAATTTATTTGAACTATGCAGAGGCCATGTATGAATTGGGAGATGAAACAACCGCACGTGAGTATGTCAACAAAGTTTCCACTAGAGCGCTTCAACCAGAAATTACAGCAGCAGGAGATGAACTTTTGGAGGCTATTAAAAGAGAAAGACGTATAGAACTATGTTTTGAGGGACATAACTTTTTTGATGAAAGAAGATGGATGAACCAAGACCATATCGGGGGATATGACATTAAAGGATTAAAATGGACAAAAGCTGTTGATGGATCTTTAAATCATGAAGAGTATACTGTTGTGACAAGACCTTGGTTTGATTATAGATATTACCTGCCAATTCCACAAACGGAAATTGATAAGGATGCTTCTTTGGAGCAAAATTATGGTTATTGATACTTCCTCATAGGATATAAAAATACCGAGGCCAAAAACCTCGGTATTTTATCTTAATTTAGAATTCCCAAGTACTTTGAAAAGATTCTTCCTACTCTTGGTTCTATCTATTGGGACATTTTCAAATTCCCAAGAAAAGCCCCAAACCAAGCACTTATTTACTCACTTCAATAAATTTGTGGAAGGATCAAATTAGGGAACCTGATTCTATATGTGAAATAGCTCATGTTGTAAGAACCAATGTTCATTGTTCGTATAACTGGCATTTTAATAAAAATTGAAAATTACTGCATGACCTATCTAAAACATACTAAATCGCTTACCCTTGTCATTTTAATGGTAATAGGGATAAACCATGTTGATGCACAACAGGAAAATTTAAAACCTGCAAAACTATTTATTGAGTTACCTAGTTTTTGTCCGACACCCGATGCTTTTGATATTGCTCCAGATGGGAGTTTGGTACTCTCATGTCCAAACTTTGCAGATAAAACATTGCCTGGTATTTTAGTAAAAATCGATAAGGATAAAAATATCACCAAACTTATGGAAATACCTGGGGTTACAAAGGATAGGAACTCCAACCCTATGGGTATTGCCTATGCACCGGATGGTAGTTTGTTTGTTTGTAACAACCAAGGCAAGAACCAAGGACAGGTATTATGCATCACTTTTGATGGGAAAGGAAATCATAATATTGAAATTGTTGCCGAAGGTATGGGGCAACCTAATGGTATTCGCTATCATGATGGTGCTGTTTACGTAACGCAACCCGCCATGCCAAAAATAAGAACCGAAAACCATGTGAGCGGTTTATACAGGTTTAAAACTTCAGAGAGGAACATATTAATTAAGAATGATAAATCTGATTCTAATTTAATTTACATTACCGAAACCATCAACCCGGATAGAAAAGTGGGTTTGGACGGTTTGGTATTTAATAAAGCTGGTGAATTATTTGTTGGTGATTTTGGGGATGGTGAGCTTATAAAATTAATTTTGGATGAGGAAGGCAACGTTATAAATGAGGAATTGTTTGCAAATGTTCCAAAAGTATCGGGGATAGATGGTATCAATACCGATTCGAATGATAATATGTATGTTGCAGGTTTTTGTCAGAACCAAATCCTAAAGGTTGATCCCAAAGGTAATGTAACTTTAATTGCGGATTATGATGATAATGATGGAGCAAATGGCCAAATAGACCAACCTGCAGATATAATTGTGTATGGGAACAATATCATTATTTCTAATTTTGATTTAATGTCTGGAGAAGGAATAATAAATTCCAAACATAGTAAACCTTATACTTTGTCATATATAAAAATATACTAAAGAACAATATAAGATTAATTTCACCAACAAAACGTAATTCACATTGATTCAACCTTATAAAGAGAAAAACGTATGAAAAAAGATGCAAACTTTCATAACAAGGCTATAACGAATACGTCGCAGAGTCCGTACGTTAAACTAAAGAGCATCAACTTTGGGGATTGTAAATGGAATTCAGGGTTTTGGGCCGAAAAAGTAAAAAACGCAGAAGAGCAAATGCTTCCTTATATGGGGGATCTTCTTTGTGGTGATGTGGGCCATGCTTTGAACAATTTTAAAATTGCGGCAGGGGAAAAAGAAGGAGAACACAAGGGTTTCTATTGGCATGATGGGGATTTCTACAAATTCATGGAGGCCAAAACATACATTTACGGACTTACCAAGGATAAGGCTATTTTAAAAGAATTGGATGACTATATCGCTCTTATAGGTAGGGCACAAGAAGAAGATGGGTACATTCATACGTACATTCAAATTACAGAAGGTGCAGACCGATTCGAAAACCGGAAGTATCATGAAATGTACAATTTTGGACATTTGTTTATTGCAGCTTCTATTCATTATCGCATGACGGGTCAACGTAATTTCCTGGATATAGCTGTAAAACAAGCCAATTTGTTGTACACCTATTTCATGCCAGATACAAAACACTATCAAAGATTTGGTTTTAATCAAACTCAAATTATGGGATTGGTTGAACTTTACAGAACGGTTAATGATAAAAAATATTTGAAACTGGCGGAGAAGTTCATTAACAGACGTGGAACCTTTGAAATCAAACATGATTCTACCACAGAAGGCTATCCTATTGGCGATATGGTTCAGGAGCGCACACCCTTACGCGAGTCTGAAGAAGCTGTTGGCCATGCAGTATTGGCATTGTATTATTATGCCGGGGCTGCCGATGTTTATGCAGAAACAGGCGAAAAAGCACTAATAGATGCCTTGGATAAGTTGTGGGAAAATGTTACAGGAAAAAAAATGTATGTGACAGGGGCTGTAGGACAAGCACATTATGGGGCGTCTACCAATCTGGATATGATAGAAGAAGGCTTTATAGATGCTTACATGATGCCAAACATGACGGCTTATAATGAAACCTGCGCCAACTTATGTAATGCAATGTTCAGTAGTCGTATGATGGGTATTAAGGGTGAATCAAGATATGCGGACATAATCGAATTGGTTTTGTATAACAGTGGCTTGTCAGGAATTAGTCTTGAAGGAAAAGAATATTTCTATTCCAATCCGTTACGTATGATAAATAATTCCAGAAATTATGATTCCCATGCAGATGTAACGGAAAGTCCAGTAAGACAACCCTATTTAGAGTGTTTCTGTTGTCCACCGAACTTGGTGAGAACAATTTGCAAATCATCCGGTTGGGCTTATAATCTATCGGAAAATGGTGTGGCTGTTGTGTTATTCGGAAGTAATGATCTAGATACGACTATGTTAGATGGTTCTACTTTAAGACTATCTCAAGACACGGATTACCCATGGAAAGGATGGGTTAAAATAACCGTTGAAGAATGTAAGGATTCCGAATTCGAGATTAAGGTCAGGATTCCAAATTGGGCTGTAGGTAGCACGCTGAAGATTAACGATGAAGATGTGCTTGTTGAAGTGGTCCCAGGGAAATTCGCCGTGGTAAACAGAAAATGGAAAGCTGGGGACATTATTACTCTAGACATGCCAATGAACGTAATGCGTATAGAAGGCCATAACAGAATTGAAGAAACCAGAAATCAAATCGCCGTAAAAAGAGGGCCGATTGTATATTGTTTGGAGACACCCGATTTACCGGAAAACACGTCTATTTTAAATGCATACATCAAAGGAAATGTAGAATTAAATGCAGTTCATAAACCAGATTTTTTAAATGGTGTAACTGTGGTTGAAACCGAATTGTTATTGAGGAAAGATAGGAATGACGAAATGTATCAGGCCATTTCAAAACCAGAATTTAGGTCATATAAAACACAACTTGTTCCTTATTTTGCTTGGAGCAATAGGGGGCAAGCTGAAATGACGGTGTTTATACCTGTTGTATGGAATTCCAAATAATATAGGAACTAATAATTTTAGTGACAATCATGCTCTATTCATATACCAAAACAATTGGTTATGGGGTTTTAATATTGTTGTTCTTCCAATGCTCCCCTATATTTTCAATGAAGCCCTTTTCGCTCAAGATAGACCGGATATGGTGCTTATGATGACAGAAGATTAAGGCTATGGCGATATTGGTGGTCGTGGTAATCATCCATAAGTTTACTATGCATATCTCCATTGCTTAGGCTGTCAGCAGCGGTTACACCGATTATCATAGGATACTTGGCAAAGGCCGGAGATTTTAACCTGCACTTTTCTATATAGCTTTTCTGGCATTGATTGGCTTTTTTTTACTACTTGTTTTTAGGAGGCAAAGTACGAGGTATAGGGGTGTAAAAACAAAAAAGGAATTTACTTAAGGTAAAATATGGTATGCATCAGTTAAGATATACTTATTGAGGGTTAATATTTACCCCTTCCTTTGTAAGGACCAGGTTTATGGTGTTTTTTTAAATAGGGAAAGGATGTTGGCATAATTTAACGTATTAAATCCATATAAATGATAACGAACACACATAGTACAAGGTTAGTTTGAATCGTTGGATTACAGTCAAGATGGATAGGAGTATGTTGTACTGGGTAACCCACTTGAAAATGGCATTTGTTCAAAAATGAAATGACCAAGGCCAAGAACAACAACTATTTAAGTGCCGAGATTGGGGATGCCAAAAAAGGGAAACCCTGGGCCATAGGCGTATCGTTGAAAATTGAAGTTTATGAAACCTATCATATACAGCGGATAGGTCCCTCAGACACATTGTATTCAGTAAGTCATAAAACTTTAGTTTCTTTTGGCTTAAGTGGTTTTAAAGCAGCTGAGGAAAAAGTAAATTGGACCAATGGTGTAACCAAAACTGAATTAGTATAAATTGTAAATATAAATTTTAAGACCGGTAATTGGTCTAAAGTCAAAAATCAATAAGCATTATGAGCTCTTTTAAAAGAAATGCCTTTACTTATTCTACCATAGTGGCTTTGGGAGGTTTTGTTTTTGGTCTGGATGCCGCTTTAATTTCCGGAGCATTTAAGTTCATTACGGCAGAATTCAATCTAAATGAGTGGCAGGTAGGCGCATTAGGATTTGGACCGGGAATTGGAGTGTTGGTCGCTTTACCAATGGCCGCTTGGTCCAGTAATAAATATGGTCGAAGAACAACCTTGAAAACAATAGCCGCATTGTATTTGATATCAGCATTGGGTTCGGCTTTTGCCCCTTCATTTGCAACCTTGTTCGCTGCTCGTTTTTTAGGGGGATTGGCTTTTAGTTCAATTACATTGGCAGCTATGTATATCGGTGAGGTTTCACCGGCCCAATGGAGAGGTAAATTAGTTTCGATGACGCAAATCAATATTGTACTTGGTTTAACGGCCGCTTATTTCATTAATTATTGGTTACTGCAGAGCACCAATTCAAATGCGGAATGGGTATCTGCCTTAGGAATACGTGAATATACTTGGAGGTGGATGTTAGGAATCGAAATAATACCGGCATTGATATGGTTCGGATTACTTTATATTGTTCCACAAAGTCCAGCTTGGTTAATATATAAAGGTGAGTTTGATAAAGCTAGGGAAACCTTGGCCAAAGTATTTCCGAGTGAAGAAATTGAGGATCATGTTCAGGTTATGAAAGAAAGTATTGAAGAAAGTAACCAAGACAGGTCTATTGGAACTCAACTGAAAGAAATTTTTAGCAAGAAAATGAGCGTTGTGGCAATTGTTGCATTGACTATGGCCATTGTGCAACAATCAACCGGGATAAATGCGGTGTTAACGTATGCGCCAACGGTTATGGAACAGTTAGGTTTAGGTCAAAACGCAGCATTTGAACAAGCTATTTGGATTGGATTAACCAGCGTATTGTTTACGATATTATCCTTGGTTCTTATTGACAAAGTAGGAAGACGACCGATGATGATTACGGGATTGGTTTGGGTGATTTTAAGTTTAGGTGTATGTGCTTATGGTTTTGGTACGGCCAAATATGAAATGACGACTGATGCTATTGCCGAAATGAAAGACATTCCTGATGTTGATAAACTATCGGTATTGGTAGGCAAACAATTTTCTACCGATATTGAATTCAAGGAAGCTGTAAAGGAGGTCATGGGTGATATTTCTGCAAGGGATAATTCCAGTGTATTTCTACAAAAGTCGGCAGTACTGAATGCAATGTTGATCCTAATAGGTATTTTAAGTTTCATAGCAGCTTTTCACTTTTCAGTAGGCCCAATTATGTGGGTTTTATTATCTGAGATTTTCCCTATTTCCTTGAGAGGTATTGCTATACCGTTTTTTGCCTTGATTTCTAGTGTTATAAGTGCTTTAACACAATTCTTTTTTCCTTGGCAACTTGCAAATATGGGGGCGAGCTCTATATTTCTGTTCTACGGAGGATTGGTTTTTATTGGTCTCGCCATATTGATTAAATTCTTACCCGAGACCAAGAATTTGACGATAGAGGAAATTCAATCAAAACTGCGGCTTAAGATCAATAAAAATTGACTCTTGGAAGGTAAGGTTAGAATAGTGCTCTAAAGGGGTATAATTATGAAAAAAAATTGGTCGGATTTTATCTAATTTTAGGATTGTAAAGCATCGGAATATGAGGGCTGTTCTGTTGGATACCATTAGGGTATTGATTTTTAATAGCTGCATGGCCCAGCATAGGATTATAGTAATTGAGTATAATTTTAAAAATTGTGCCGTTAATATCAATGACCAAAGAACACTAAAGTAAATATCCCTGTGGATTTTGATGGGTTTAAACGACGTCAATGGGTGACTGTAGAAAGGAAATTAACAAAAAATGAATTTTCCAGTTCTATGGATAAATTTAAGATTGAATTATGAAAGAAAGTCCTTCCTGAAATGAAGGCCGTTAAATTCTTTATCGATGATATTGCATAAAAAAAATTAACTGAAAATAGTAGACTATGAACGTGATGCAAAAAATCAGTATCAGAACACTTATCATTACACTGCTGTTCCTCATACCAATTTCCACCCATTGCCGGGGACAGCAGGCCACAACAGAGGCCACTGTTCATTTTAAAGAAACGTTTGAAGATTTTACACGAAAGGATAAAAACCTAAGAAAATGGGACGCACCTTCCGTAGCTGATCTTGACCAAGATGGATATCCCGACCTCCTTTTGAATGACCATGGCCTGGGTATAAGTGTCTGCTGGAACAACCAAGGTCATTTTGCCAAACCCCATGATATTATAATGGGTGACCTTCATGGTGTAGCTGTTGGGGATATTGATTTCGACGGTAATCTAGAGGTCATCATGTCCCGTGGTGGTGGCTCTGGGAGCAATGCCCGTAATTCCAAGTTGTTCCGGGTAAACAAAAAAAGGGAGTTCATTCCATTGGAGGATTTCGATATCCCTTTGGAAATGATGCGTGGTCGTACCGTAAAATTCTTTGATGGTGATAATGATGGTGATCTTGATCTTATCAATTTTGCCTTTCCAACCAAAGAAAAAAAAGGTAAAAGTGAAAACTATATTTATGAAAATGATGGCCACGGCCAACTGATCTTGAAATCGACACTGCCACCATCCATAGCCGATGGGCAAAAGACCCTTTTAACCGATATCAATAACGATCAAATAATCGATTTGATTTTATACGGCCACGAAACAATAAAGGTTTTTGAAGGTTTGGGCGATTTAACGTTTAAGGAAGTCACTAGTGGGGTATTGCCCTTTCCTGTCTCCAATGTTACTTCAATGGTAGAAATCGACTATGACAATGATGGCGATTTTGATCTTTACGTAACCCGTGGCAAAGATTTTGAGATTGGGGAAACCTTCTATAATAAACAAACCAAAAACTGGGCGTTTTACACCAAACGTGGCAATTTCAAATTTGAAGATCTAAAAACCGGGGATGTATTGCAAATGCGCAATTTCCAATCACAATGGCCTTATAATGATGCATATTATATTGGTGAAACCGGATACCCCTATGATTTTCCCGGGGAAACCCATTCCGGCAAAGACATCCGTTTGGTCAACAGCAATGCTTTAGGATTTCCAGACAAACTCAATGAAAAAGGGGGTATCCATGTCGGTTATGTTGGTAATGACAAATGGCGTATTGCTGGCAACACATGGTCGCCAACAACAGGAGTGGTGCATGGTGTTTTGGATTATCCGGAATATAACCATCCCAAAGGGCTGTCAGACCTTCTCCTTGAGAACAAAAACGGGAAATTCGTCGATACAACCCAAAAGGCAAAGCTCTTTTTGGAAGAACACACCGTTGCGGCTTCCGTTGCCGATTTTGACAACAATGGTTATCAAGACCTTATAGTAATCCGAAGGGGAAATATGGTCTTTGAAAATGAACCAATCGTTTATCTTAACCAAGGCAATTCACAATTCAAGCAAGAAATGGTAAGTGGTATTTCCACTTCCGACTGGGGTTCCATAGGCATGGCCGTTGAAGTATTGGATTACGACCTCGATGGAAAGGTTGATGTAATCATCGGTAATGAACGTGGCAAATGGCATTTATTCAAAAACCTAAGTAAAGAAGCAAACAAGAATCCCTTTATCACCATAGAGGTCGGTAAATCTTCCTCTGGCCAAGCATCCGCCCTGGGCGCCTTGGTTAATATTAAAAGCTGTACGGGTGAACAAACACAACGCATAGGGAGTACGGGTGCTTCCTATTCCTTAAGTTTAAATAAGTTTGCCCATTTTGGTCTCGACGGATGCACTAAACCTATAAAGGTAACGGTAACTTGGAGCAATGGGGAAACAATAACACGTAGCATCAATCATACACAACATAAAATAATATTAGGTAAAAACTGATTTTCAAACATAATAAATCAAAATACAACATGAATCCTTTATCGAAATTTGGTAAAATTGAAATAAGAAAAGAGGTTATCCTTTTTTTTCTTTCAGCTGTACTAATGGTCAGCTGCAAATCACAAAACGAGAAGCCCATTGAAGAAACAACCAAAAAACCGAACATTCTCTTTATAGCTATTGATGACCTTCGCCCAGAGTTGGGTGCCTATGGTTCGGAAATGGCGATTACACCTAATTTGGATGCTATTGCATCCGATGGTTTATTGTTTGAAAATGCCTATTGCCAACAAGCAATCTGTAGTCCGTCGCGGGCCAGTTTAATGACGGGTGCCCGTCCGGAAACGATAAGCGTAATTGAAAACTTCACTTATTTCAGAGACGCTAATCCAGATATTATCACATTGCCACAACATTTTAAACAAAATGGTTATGAGGCCACCTATACAGGTAAGATTTATCACAAAACAGGTTTTGCCGATGGCGAATTATCGTGGAGTAGAAAGCCGGCTTATGATAAAATGACCATTGAACAATCCAAAACCCCAGGTGGATTCGCACTTCCGGAAAATCAGGAAATGTTCAGAAAAAATCAAGCGGATATGATAGCCAAGTATGGTCCCGATGCCCCGAGAAATGGTTTGGGAAAAGGGCCTGCCTATGAATATGCGGATGTGCCAGACACGTTCTATGAAGATGGGTACAATACGGAATTGGCAATTGTCACCATGAAGGATATGGTTGAAAAAAATCCAGATAAACCATTCTTTTTAGGTCTTGGAATGAAAAAGCCCCATTTAGATTGGTTGGCTCCCAAAAAATATTGGGATTTATATAACAGGGACAGTATAAAATTAACTACACAAACCCATGCCCCAAAAAATGGAGCCGCGATGGGGTTGCATCCATCTTTTGAGTTGCGGGCCAGATATGGTATTCCCAAAAAAGGAGCAATCGATGATGAACTGGCCAAAACATTAAAGCATGCGTATTTAGCTTCCGTGAGTTATATAGATGCTCAAATCGGAAAAATGATCGACGCTTTGGAAGAGGCAGGTCTAAGGGACAATACCATAATCATGGTCTGGAGCGATCATGGTTGGCACCTCGGTGAAATGGGAATTTGGGGTAAGGCGACCAATTATGAAATTTCAGCGCGTGTGCCATTAATGATTTGGACTCCAGACATGCCCAAGGAAACTAGAGGGAAAAAGACTAAAGCTTTGGTTGAGTTGGTAGATATGTATCCCACGCTTTGTGAATTGGCCGGGTTGGATAAACCGGAACATCTTGAAGGACAAAGTTTTGCGCCATTAGTGGAAGACCCTAATAAAAGTTGGAAGAAAGCCGCATTTACGCAATTTCCAACACCCGCCTTAAGAGAATGGGCAGCAAACCCCTTGTCCAAAGGAATGCGTGAAACCTACTTTGGGCCTTTAATCGAAGAGGTAGAAGGAAAAATCAAAGATCAGCAAAAAGACAAATGGGATAGGGAGTTATTTGAAAACTATCTCATGGGATATGCCATGCGAACGGATCGTTATCGTTTCATCCTATGGAGAGATTACAGAGACCCGAAGGCAGAACCATTATTCTTCGAATTATATGACCATAAAACCGACCCCAATGAAACAGTTAATATTGCCGATGACAACCCTGAATTGGTAGCAGAACTCTTAGCGCAGTTTAATAAAGGTTGGCAAGGTAATCTTGCTGATATGGCAAACACTAAATAAAATTAAAAAACAATGCTTCGAACAATTAAATATCTACCGTTAATAATATGTTTTTTATCCCTTTGTAATTGCAAGGAAAAAACAAAACCGGAAATCGCCAATGCTAAAGTAGCGGTTGAAAGGCCCAACATACTTTTGGTCATGTGTGATGACTTAGGGTACTCAGATGTTGGATTTAATGGTGCCAAGGATATTACGACTCCCGAAATTGACAAATTGGCTTCCAATGGTACGATCATGACCTCGGGCTATGTATCCCATCCATTTTGCGGACCGAGTAGGGCAGGATTGATGACAGGAAAATATCCCCATACTTTAGGAGCACAATTCAATCTACCCGCCAATAGCGAGGTTACCGTAGGTAAAGGTGTTTCTTTGAAAGAAACCTTCATTAGTACGGTATTACATGACGCGGGGTATTATACGGGAGCCATTGGTAAATGGCATTTAGGACCAGAGCCTGCCTACCATCCGAATAGAAGGGGTTTCGATTACTATCATGGATTTCTTGGTGGTGGCCACAACTATTTCCCCGAACAATATACTACGGCCTATAAGAGACAAAGGGAACAAGGTAAAGAGGTTATTTTCGATTACCTGAAACCATTGGACCATAATGGAGAAGAAGTGAAAGACCCTAAAGAATACCTCACGGATGAACTATCGCATAAAGCGGTCGAATTCGTCGATAATGCAAGTCAAAAAGAGAATCCGTTTTTCCTATTCTTAGCGTACAATGCCCCCCATGTTCCTTTAGAGGCAAAAGCGGAAGATTTGGAGAAATTCAAGGATATCAAAGATGAAAAACGCCGTACTTATGCCGCAATGGTCTATGCCGTGGATAGGGGAGTCGGTGAACTTGTTGCCGCTCTTAAGAAAAACGGGCAATTTGAAAATACCTTGATCGTGTTCTTAAGCGATAACGGTGGTAAAGTGACTAAAGGAGCTACGAACCTTCCGTTAAGGGAAGGAAAAGGGAGTACCTGTGAAGGAGGGTATCGCGTACCCATGTTCTTTCATTGGCCTGGAAAGGTTGCTAGTGGACAGAAATTTACCTATCCGGTATCTGCATTGGATTTCTATCCTACCTTCGCCCATTTGGCACAAGCTGAAATACCCCAAGGGAAAGAATTGAACGGTAAGGATATTTGGTCCTCCTTCCAAGAAGGAAAAAATCCTAGGGAAGGGGAAATGATCTTTGTTCTCAGACATCGTGAAGGGTATAGTGATGTGGGGGTTAGACAAGACCAATGGAAAGCCCTAAAGACCAATCAAAACACTTGGAAGCTCTTCAATATCGACGAGGACATGGGCGAAGAGAACGATTTGAGCGACCAATATCCCGAGCAACTTGCTAAAATGGTCGCAGGTGCCAAAACATGGAGCAAGACCCATGCCGAACCACAATGGTTCGATCCTGAGGAATTGCGGAAAATATGGAAGGAAAAAGATATGGCCAAATTCAACGGAACATTTGACCTTGATGAAGGTAAATGATTATTGAGGCCAAATCCATAAA
The DNA here is from genome assembly GCF_014596745.1 of Maribacter aquimaris. Classification (GTDB taxonomy): domain Bacteria; phylum Bacteroidota; class Bacteroidia; order Flavobacteriales; family Flavobacteriaceae; genus Maribacter_A; species Maribacter_A aquimaris. The sequence goes on along the minus strand of NZ_JABTCF010000003.1, from coordinate 177,076 downwards.
AGAGTTTTGCTCAAAATAAGCGGTTCAGGAATGTGGCTATCAATTTACCAGGTTGGTTGAAGTATCCCACAAACTATGGATAAAACTGTAGGGCATTTAACCGATAAAACCGCTTTACAATTTTATTGTAGGGTGGTTTTGTTTTATTTGACCACATTCTTTAAGTATGATTAGTTGAAAAAAATATGCCCATAGGTTGATCTGGAATGTGATTTTGGGTTGCAGGGAGAAAACGATGATGGGGGTAATATTATCTTATATACGGTTAATTTCAAGTATGTACCCAAAATAGTTTTTGTATTTCTTTACAATTGTAATATTCCTAAAAGTTAACACTCATGAAAAGACATAGTTTATTTTTCTGTTTTTTGGTTCTCACACTTTTAAATGCTTGTGGGGTTAAATCACAATATGAAAAAGAAGCCCTTCAAAAAATCGAAACCCTTGAAGGCCTAATGAAGGAAGCCCGTTCAAGATCATTGGATGTCACAAGAGAGGAAACTACACTTTGGTTTGCCAATGAATTCCTGAAATTTGCCAATTGGGACGAAACCAATAAGGATGCTACAGCTAAACTATTTGGTTATGAACGCTATTATGCTGAAAACAAAGATTCTTTAGCAGAAGCACTACCGGATTTTGAACGTAGGAAAGTGATTCAGATATTAGACAAAAGTATAGTGGATTTAAATCAAGAACTTAGTGGTAAGATAAAACGTAGACCGGTTTCTAAAGTAGATTGGCATAATACAAAAGCAGGGGATAATATGTTTGTAAGTAATGGCAAACCCTCTTTTCCGTATGATTATTTTTCAAAAACGGTTGGGCAACCGCTTACTAATGAAGCTGTTTACAATGACCATTTGGGTGCGATATACCATGGTGGTGAAAACTTGTATCCAGTAGATCACGATCGCGCCATAAACTCATTTTTGTTAAAGGAGGACGGTACATTTGATGAAGAACTCATGAAGGAGCTTACGGGCATTCCTGATACAAATATCGGTTTCTTGATCTATTGGTCAATGGGAATTCCAGAATGGGTAGAGGCAAAAGAACCTGAGATTAGAAAAGGCCGTTCCTTATTTACGGGATTCGATATTGATAACCCCACTGCCCGGGATTTATGGGGCAAGATTATCCGTCATACCGGAGAGCTTACAAAAGGTAAAAGAGTTACTGAGTTAGGGTATATATTCGCTAACGAACCTCACTGGTATTCTGAGAAAGACCATTGGACATACAAGTATAAAGAGATGAATGGTATTTCGTCTTACACGTTAAATAAGTTCAGGTCCTGGTTGAAAGATAAGTACAATGGAAATATTAAAAGCCTGAATTCAAACTGGGACACCAAATTTGAAAGTTTTGATACCGTTGAGATAGAAATACCAATTGATAAGGCATTAACAGGTAAACCAATATGGTATGATTGGAATCGTTATAATATGCATCGAAGTACGGAATGGTTCAAATTTATGCAAGATGAATTGCACGCAGTTAACCCGGAAGCGGATACGCATATTAAACTATTCCCACGCACATTTTATGAAGATTCACGTTCCCATGGGATGGATTTTGAAGCACTCACCGAGCTGACAACAATGATTGGTCATGATGCAAAGGCGTTAGGTAGTCCAAGTATTAGATCCCACATCAATTCAGACTGGAATAAGCAATATGCTTACAAATGGGATGGGATGGCTATTTTACATGATTTTTTAGAGTCCGTTGGTCCAGATAAAATTAATGTGAACTCGGAATCCCATTTTCTTTCTTCAGGAATGTGGAGAGATTTGGAAGCGCGAACTAGTTACGTTCGTAACGTATATTGGCTTGCAACATTAATGGGTATGGACGCAAATATGGGATGGTTTTGGGCACGGGATCCAGATGGTTCCCCAGAGGATAGATTGGAAGGGGAACTTAACTTCTTTGACCCTGGTCTAGGTGGTGCCTATGCAGGTTCTAACAACATGCAACCTCACATTGCCAACGAAGTGACACAGGTGATGTATGATTTAAATAGTTTTTCAGAAGAAATTATTGACCTTCGTAAACAACCTAGGCCTTTACGTTTCTTTTATTCAGAGACATCCGCTATCAACACCCCCGATTATATGACCCAAACCGGTAAATTATATAAGGCTCTATTTTTTGAAGGACTGCCCTTAGGCTTTGTTACCAAAAACATTATCGAAAAACAAGATAATAGTATTTGGAATACCGTTGTGGTTTATAAAACTAAATATGTAACCGATGCTGAATTTGCCTCCTTACAGTCTTATTTGGATAATGGCGGAACCGTAATTATTGATTCGCCAGAGAGTTTATCAATGAATGAGTACGGAAAAAAACGCAGCAAGAAGCTAACCGAAAGTAACGGGAAGCTTATTCCTTTAGATGATGCGGATATTCCGAAAATCAAAAAAACTGCATTGGCCCAAGTTGCTAACCACATGCCAGATGTAATTATAGAATCCGATAACGGAAAAGATTTTAAAACTGTCATTTCAAGGGTTGTTAAGCAAGAAGATGGTTCTTACCTGGTTAATTTGCTTAATATAGGTCATGATACAGCTAAGATTAAATTGTCATTGAAATCCGGTGTACCGTTAACAATCAAAAATTTGATGACATCAAACCCTGTTGATGTTGAGTTCAACTTAGCATCAGAAGAAGTTTTATTATTGGAAGTTAAGTAGGGATCAAGAACAATTTCCGGGTATTTGGATATTTATGCAAATAGTTGGGTTACCCTAAATTGGGGTCATGACCCATTGTTGTGTTTATGCAGGGATCATTATCAATCTGGAAAGGAATAATGCTATATTTTTCACAGCCCTAAACGGGGTGCTAAAGAAGGAACGGCCTATTTTTGATTTCGTTTTAAATCAAGTAGTTTTCGCATTGGGCGCTGTGGCCGCAGGTTTTACTTGCCTTCCTCAATATAGATCTCAACAAAATGGCCAGGCTGTAGCTGGCTCCTCTAAACCAAGGTATGCGATACCTTCGTTTTTCGGCCCTAGTTCTTTTTTATTCATCGGTATGTCTATTGTTTTTTAACGGTATTCATGAATGCTATGCATTTGAGGCAATGCAAAAAAGAACAGAACACGAACTTCGGGATAGTTTATGCTTTCTTTTTCTAATTCACACCCAACTTTTGGGATTGGTCCTTAAGTAGTTTGTTATTCTTAATAATGTTCACAGGTTATGAGGGGATTTTGGGCTAAACTCCAAAGGTGGGTGTTGTTTGATATTGCGTTGTTGAGCATCCCCCAATTTTTAGGATAGTCTATATTCTTTGACCATACTAAACATTCAAAATACAAATAACATGTAAGGTACTGAATGTTAATAGTTAACAATTAATTCGGTGCGTGTATTTATTAAAAAAATTTACGCACCGAATACCGCACCTTTTATTTGATATTATATGGTTTTATTTGATATTGAGGAGAATTAAAAAGCCCGTAAACGTGATGTTTACGGGCTTTTGGTGGAATTTGGTTAATTCCTTGCGGAGAAAGAGGGATTCGAACCCCCGGAGGTGTGACCCTCAACAGTTTTCAAGACTGCCGCATTCGACCACTCTGCCATTTCTCCTGAGTGCCTCATCAGGTATTCCCTGAATGCGGGTGCAAATATAATAACCTTTTTCAATTCCAAAAAGGGAAAGTGCATTATTATTTTCATCAAAGTCAGTATTATTCTATTCTAGAAGCTATTTTTGTATCATGGAAGCGTGGTACCATTATGTACTTTTGATTGGAATGGGGTTTGTAGTAGGCTTTATCAATACCGTTGCAGGAGGTGGATCCTTGATAGCATTGCCCGTTTTGATATTTTTGGGACTTCCTCCCAGTGTAGCCAATGGAACCAATAGGGTAGCCATAGTCATACAAACGGCCCTGGCCACGGCAGGCTTTAAAAGCAAGCAGGTTTCAACATTTCCTTTTAATCTTTATTTGGGTATTTCCGGTTTGTTGGGGGCCATTATTGGGGCCTATATCGCCGTGGATATCCATGGGGAGACTTTTAATAGGATTTTGGCCATAGTCATGATGCTCGTAGTGTTCATTGTTGTTTTTAAACCTAAAATCAGATTGGAAACCCTACATGAGCGTATTACGGGTAAGTATCTTTGGATCGGTATAATCTCCTTTTTCTTTTTTGGGATTTATGGTGGTTTTATTAATGCAGGCCTAGGTTTCATTATGATTCTATTTTTACACTTTGTGAATCGAATGACATTGGTCCGGGCCAACGCCACAAAAGTGGCTGTGGTATTCCTTTATACGCTTTCGGCCTTGATGGTATTTGCCTTGAACGATAAGGTGAATTGGAAAATCGGATTGATTTTGGCCATAGGGAACGGATCCGGTGCATGGCTGGCGAGTAGGGTGTCAGTGAATAAGGGAGATGGGTTTATTAAGACCTTTCTGGTCATAATGGTGTCCATTATGGCAGTTAAACTATGGTTTTTTGATTTGTAGGTATTATTAATTGATAAAGAGTTATTGATAGTGGAAAGTATTGCACATTTAAAATGGCGTTATGCCGTTAAAAAATTCGATTCAAGGCGTTTATTGCCCAATGAAAAGGTTGAAGGGTTAAAACATGCCTTTAACCTAACGGCAACATCCTATGGTTTGCAGCCCATAAAAATGGTAGTATTGCAAAACAAGGAAATACAAAAAAAATTGGTTTCCTACTCCTACGGCCAACGTCAGGTTGAAAATGCCTCACACGTATTGGTTATTTGTATTGAGAAGAAAATCGATACCGCATTCATTAAGCAATATTTTAATCTGGTGAAGGAGGTTAGAGGCACCGAAGAGACTATATTAAAACCGTTTGAGGATACTTTGGTCCAGGATTTTGGAAAGAAAGAAACAGAGGAAATTAAGATATGGGCAACCAATCAGGCTTATTTGGCATTGGGCAACCTTTTGTCTTATTGTGCCTTGGAGGAAATTGATTCATGTCCCATGGAAGGTTTTGTACCAGGGGAGTATGACAAAATTTTAGGATTGGGGAAAATGGGTCTAACATCCGTTTTGGTATTGCCCGTAGGGTATAGGTCCAAGAGCGATCCCTTTTCCAAGATGGAAAAAGTAAGAAAGAATATTGAGGAAAGTATCATTGAAATATTTGATTGAAGTTAAAAAAATAAATTAGTATGCCTGGATTTGAGCTTTTTGGAGAAAAAGAAAAAAATGAAGTACAAGATGTATTGGATACTGGAGTCCTAATGCGCTATGGTTTTGACGGTATGCGTCAAGATCAATGGAAAGCCAAGGATTTGGAATCGGCCTTGTCTGAACGTATGAAGTCTAAATACGCCCATGTCGTAAGTAGTGGTACGGCCGCATTGACTGTGGCTTTGGCCAGTGCCGGTGTGGGGGCAGGGGATGAGGTAATCATACCCACCTTTACTTTCGTGGCTAGTTTTGAAGCCGTTTTGGTATTGGGGGCCATCCCTATATTGGTTGACATTGATGATACCTTGACCTTGGATCCCGAATCGGTGGAAAAAGCCATTACCACAAAAACCAAGGTTGTTATGCCGGTACATATGTGTGGTTCCATGGCCGATTTGGATGCATTGAAGTCGATTTGTGACAAGCACGGTTTATTATTACTGGAAGATGCTTGTCAGGCTATCGGCGGCAGTTATAAGGGAAAGCCGCTCGGTAGTATTGGCGATATCGGTTGTTTTTCTTTTGATTATGTAAAAACCATCACCTGTGGTGAAGGCGGCGCTTTGATTACAAATAATGCTAGCTATTATAAAAATGCAGACCATTATTCCGATCACGGCCATGATCATATTGGAAATGATAGGGGGGCGGAAAGCCATCCCTTTTTAGGTTATAATTATCGTATCTCAGAGCTTAATGCCGCGATGGGTGTAGCCCAATTAAGCAGGTTGGATGAATTCATCAACATTCAGGAACGCAATTACAACATCATAAGAAATGCCTTGGAACCTATTGAAGGTATTACCTTTAGGACGGTTCCTGAAGGTGGGATTGAAAATTATTCCTTTCTTAGTTTTTTCCTGCCCGATGGAGAAAAGGCGAAAGCAGCACAAAAAGGATTTTCAGAAGCAGGAGTAGACGGTTGCTTTTATTGGTATGATAACAACTGGCATTATTATCGTAAATGGGAGCATTTGATCCACGGAAAATCCTTGGGTAATATGACCCAGGAGGTAAAAGACCAATTGCCTGAATATACCCAATCCGATTTTTCGAAATCCGATCAGTGGATTCGCCGAAATATTTCCTGCTTGATCAAATTAAGTTGGTCAGCGGACGAAGTACAGGAACGGGCCACAAAAATGGCCGCTGTTTTAAGAAACCTTCTATAAATTTCAGTAGTTGACGTAGTCCACAATTTCTAAACCGTACCCGACAATACCAACACGTTTGGATTGTTGGGTATTGGTCAATAATCGTATTTTGGTTATTTTAAGATCGTGTAGTATTTGTGCACCCACGCCAAAATCCCTAGAATCCATTTCAATCTTAGGGGCTTCAAAAACGCCCTCGGATTGTAATTTTTTCAATTCGGACAACCTTTTTAAAAGGTTTAAGGATTGGGTTTCCTGATTGATGAAAACAAAAGCACCGTTTTCGGCATCATTGATGGCCTTGAACATGTGTTGTAACTTCTTGTCAGGATTGTTGGTCAAGGTTCCCAGGATGTCATTGTTGACCAATGTGGCATTAATACGGGTCAAAACAGGCTCATCTACCTCCCAGTTTCCTTTTGTCAGTGCAATATGGACTTGGTTGTTCGTTGTTTGTTGATAGGCATGTAACCTAAATTTGCCGAATCGGGTAGTGATTTCGAAATCCTCTTTCTTTTCAATGAGGCTATCATGTTCCATACGATAGGCAACAAGATCCTCAATGGATATGATCTTCAAATCGAATTTTTGAGCCACCTTTACCAATTGTGGTAAACGGGCCATGGTTCCATCCTCATTCAATATTTCGACCAATATACCTGCTGGCTTTGCCCCAGCCAATCTCGCAAGGTCGATTGCGGCCTCTGTGTGGCCTGTTCTACGTAGCACACCACCATTCCTTGCCCGTAATGGAAAAATGTGTCCAGGACGACCTAAATCATGGGGTTTTGTGGAGTCATCCACCAAAGATAAAATTGTTTTGGAACGGTCATGCACCGAAATTCCAGTGGTACAACCATGTCCGATCAAATCTACCGAAACCGTAAAAGGGGTCTGATGCAATACGGTATTGTGCTGCACCATCATATCAAGATTCAATTCCTTACAACGATCCTCGGTTAATGGGGCACAGATCAAGCCACGCCCATGTTGGGCCATAAAGTTGATCATTTCCGGGGTTACCTTTTCGGCTGCCGCGATGAAATCCCCTTCGTTTTCACGATTCTCATCATCTACAACAATGATTACCTCTCCTTTATCAATGGCTTCAATCGCCTCTTCAATGGTATTTAATTGTATATTCTTTTTCATCTCAATCATCATGTCGTAACTTTTTCTTTCTTTTTGAATATTTTTTGAAAAAATTCAACCACCCCATCCAAATTCATCAATCCACGGTCGGCAGTAGCCCTTTTTGTCAAAACAATGCTCAAAGGTAACATTATCATGGTAGATAACCATGCCCCGACTATGGGATGTATCTCATTTTTTTTGGCATAGTTCTCCGCAAAAACCCCGATAAAATAATAAGTTAGGAACAAGATAATCGCAATAACCATGGGTAGCCCTATGCCCCCTTTGCGAATGATGGCTCCCAAAGGTGCACCGACAAAAAACAAAATGACACAGGAGAGGGCCAAGGCAAACTTTTTGTGTAATGCCAAAATATGCCTGTTATAAATTTCATAGCGTTTGTCCAGTTCATTCTTTTTGCCTTGGATGGAAGTCAATAAATTCGAAGCGTTCGTTTTGGCAGCGGTTATAACCTGTACCTTTTGCCAGTCTTGAAAAAGATTGATCACATCGTTCCGCGATAGGATAGTGTCTGACTTTATGGAGTCATTTTCAACCTTCTTGAGTTTTGCTTTCTGTGCAGCTAGTTCAGGAATCAATAAGGAATCTTTTTTCGTTTCAATAAAAGCCCCTATTCGGGTTTGTATATTTTTTGCAAAGGCACCTACGATCCTTAGGTTGTCATGTTTTAACGAATCTATATCCTTGGTAAGTCGGGATACATTTTTCATTTTTTCCGTACTAATGTCCCGTTCCTCATCCATATCAACATTATTGAACTCCGATAGGTCGATATTCATGGTATAGGTGTCGAAATCCGCATTGGCGAAAGGGTACGTATTCTTACCCTTGGTGGTACTCTTTTCCAAATCACGGTAATAGTGCCCATCATATAATACCAATTGTAGAATATCGGAGGATTCGCTGCTTTTCAGCTCCCCGGTCTTGGCTTTTATAACCGTTGAATTTTTTTTGGTCTTGGTCTTTAGGTGAATGGTTACGTTTTCAAGAAAACGATCGTTTTCACCGTATTTCCTATCGACCTTTATGTTCATGTCAGCTCCCTCAAAGTCACTGAATACACCTTCAACAATGGCCACGGCAGGTTTTACCTTGGCAATATTACGGCGTAGATTGTATATTTTCTGTTCAGAGGCGGGAATGACACTGTTGGCAAAATAGAACGTGACACCACCCAAAAAGACAATAAAGATGATTAGGCTCAACATGGATCTTTGCAAAGAAATCCCCGAAGCCTTCATGGCCGCGAATTCATAGTTTTCCGCCAAGGTACCGAAGGTCAATATCGAAGAGAGTAAAACCGTTAGTGGGAGTACTTTTTCGGTTAAATTGGGCATAAGGTAAAAAAGGAACTTACCGATGATGACGATGTCTAGGCCTTTACCGGCCAAATCATCTATAAAAAGCCAAATCGTCTGAAATATAAAGATGAACATCAATATTACAAACGAGCTGAAAAAGTTAAAAAGGAATCTCGATAAAATATACCGGTCTAGAATTCTCAATGTAGTAATGTTAATTTAAATAAAACCTACAAATAATGTCAATTGTCATACTCGTCCAATGTTTAAAACATCATCCTGTACCCCAAACAAACAACGATGCATTGGTATGAACCAGCATGAAACACAACATTGTCCTGTTTTTTCTTTCTACGTAACCAGTATTAATTCCTTATGATATAATACCCTTCGTCTTTATACTTGTTCTCATCAAATGTAAATAAGGTTTTCGATAAAGGTTGGTTTGTTTTAAAAGAATTAACAGTAATGGTCGTCATTGTACCGTTTTTGCCTGTTTCAATAACTTTATAAATGTGTTTGGTCTCCGCATCAATACCTAACAAAATAGATTTGATTTCTGTATTGGTATCAATCGGGGTCAATTTAATGAATTGTATTTTTTTACCTTGTACGTTCTGAAGAATATCCCATTTATAGGTATGTCCTTCCCGATAGAAGGTCAACATTTTTGAAGGGGTAATGGTGTTCTCATCCTCTGATTTGTCCTCAATGGTAACTTCCTCATTTTCTGGGACTATCGTGTACACCTTTCTGCCGTCGAACAGTTGTTGGGCCCCGAAAAAGTTGGCAAGGTATTTATCACCCTGCATAGTGACATCACCTCTTGTCTCATCGTTGATGCCCGCTTCTTTGTTGTTGAGCACATATTTAAAGTCCACAAAAATATTATCGTACCCTTCGACCTTATTATAGACTTCATCTAAAAGCGCTTTGGCTTTTTCCGAATTCTGGGCATTGGAAATACTTAGGCTTAAAAAGGTAATTGCGATTAAAAATATTTTCTTCATCAAAATTTACTTTAACTCGTTATTCAATAATTGATCTAATGCTATCATATCCGGTACTAAAACCTGTCTGGCCTTACTACCTTCGAAAGGTCCCACAATGCCTGCAGCCTCTAACTGGTCAATAATACGCCCTGCACGGTTGTACCCCAGCTTTAGCTTACGCTGCAATAATGAGGCCGATCCTTGTTGTGCGATTACGATGACTTCGGCCGCTTCCCTAAACATCGCATCCCTTTCGCTTATTTCATAATCAATACTTGTGCCAGAATCCTCACCAACGTATTCGGGTAATTCATGCGCTTGGGGATATGCCCTTTGAGCGCCGATGTATGCCGTTATTTTTTCAACTTCGGGAGTATCAACAAATGCACATTGTAATCGCGTAACTTCGTTCCCTTGGGTAAACAACATATCGCCACGTCCGATCAATTGGTCGGCTCCTTGGGCATCCAGAATGGTTCTTGAATCGATTTTTGACGTAACCCTAAAGGCAATACGTGCCGGGAAGTTTGCTTTGATGATACCGGTAATCACGTTTACCGATGGTCTTTGGGTGGCGATGATCAAGTGAATACCAATAGCCCTTGCCAATTGCGCCAAACGGGCAATAGGGGTTTCGACCTCTTTACCTGCGGTCATGATCAAATCGGCGAACTCATCGATGACCAAAACTATATAGGGCAAAAATTTATGTCCGTCATTCGGATTCAGTTTACGCGCTTTGTACTTCGTATTGTATTCCTTGATATTTCGTACCATGGCCAATTTCAATAGCTCATACCTATTGTCCATTTCGATACAAAGGGAATTCAGGGTGTTGATTACCTTGTTATTGTCGGTGATAATGGCTTCTTCCGAATCTGGAAGTTTGGCCAAGAAATGTCTTTCGATTTTATTGTAAAGCGTAAGCTCTACTTTTTTGGGGTCTACTAGGATGAATTTAACTTCCGCCGGATGTTTTTTATAAAGAAGGGATGTAATAACGGCATTCAATCCTACCGATTTACCTTGACCTGTTGCACCAGCCATAAGCATGTGCGGCATTTTGGCCAAATCGACAACAAAAGTCTCATTGCTTATCGTTTTTCCAAAGGCAATGGGCAATTCCATTTCAGCTTTCTGGAACTTGCTCGATGCAATGACCGACCGCATGGATACCACTGTTGCATTTTTGTTGGGGACTTCTATACCGATGGTGCCTTTTCCTGGGATAGGGGCAATGATACGAATACCCAATGCGGCCAATGACAGGGCGATATCGTCTTCCAAGTTCTTTATTTTGGAGATACGCACCCCAGCTTCGGGCACAATTTCATAAAGGGTGACCGTTGGGCCAATGGTTGCCTTGATTTGGGCGATACCTATCTTATAATTCTTCAGGGTATCGACAATTTTGTTTTTATTTTCCTCGAGTTCTTCCTGATTGATGGTAATTCCACCCGCGGCACCATGTTGTTCCAAAAGGTCGAGGGTAGGGAATTTGTAATTCCCTAATTCCAATGTAGGGTCAAATTCCCCAAAATCATCAACCAGTTTATTGGCAAGGATATCGGTATCCTCTTGCTCTTCGACTATTTTCTCTACTTCCATGGCCAAAACATCCTCTTCAATGACTTCCTCGGTAGGCACATTGACCTCAAAATCATCGATAGGCACCTCTTTCTCTATGGGGGGGATATCTTTTTTGTGGGTATAGGGATCTAATATGACCGGAACGTCACTATCTTTTTCGATGGCAACGGTATCTTCATCCGCCGGTGTATTGGATTTAAATTCTGACGAAATGGATTCTTTTTTGGCCTTAAAATAGCGGATAAAATCTTCTGGTGTAAAATGGAACAATCGTACCAATATAAAGATGAGTCCAAATAACAACAGGAGCAATACCCCGATCTTACCGGCATAGTCCTGAAGGAAATCATTCATCTCATAACCAACGATACCACCTAATAAAGGTTTGGTCGTAGCAAAGAAACCAAGGCTGATGGATATCCAAATGATAAAGATCAATCCCCATATCCATTTCTTCAACAATCCTTGTCCTTTTAGGTTTAGGAACATATAGAGCCCTGTATATCCCAGAAGGAAGGGAAATATCATAGATGCCAATCCAAATCCCTTATATATGAATAAGTGACTCACACTTGCCCCAAATTTATTCAATAGGTTTTTTGCCTGTTCATTGCGATTGGCAAATTCAGTCAATAGACTTTGGTCGTCTTGCCACGTAAAATAAAACGATACGAAAGAGAAAAATAAAGCTACACTGAAAAGCATCAAAAGACTTCCCAGAATAATTTTATTTTGATTGGATAACTTAAATGATAAGCCCTTTTTTGGGGTCTTAGGCTTTGACTTTCTCCCTTTTTTTGCCATTAATAGAATAATTCTTGGCGCAAAAATACAAATTTACACCCTAAGCCAAAGCGATGAATGTTTTTAAAAAATTTTAGGTAGATAGATAATCAGTCCGATAATACTTGCGCCGATGGACACTAGCATAACGGCACCGGCAGAAATATCCTTGATAAAACCGATTTTCTCATCGAATTCGGGCTGTACGAAATCAGCTAATTTTTCAACAGCGGTATTCAATCCTTCTATGCCCAAAACCAAGGAAATCGCAAAAATCTGAAGTATCCACTCCGTGGAGGATATATCAAAATAGAATCCGCCAGCGGTCATCACCAAAGCGATAAACACCTGGATTTTTATACTGGCTTCTGTTTTTATCAAAAGCAGTGCTCCTTTGAGGGCAAAACCCACACTGCGGATCCTATTTTGAAGAAATGATTCCTTAGGCATCCATCAATGCTTCCAAGGCAGCCTTGTAATTAGGCTCTTCAGCAGTTTCAGCTACTTGCTCGGAGTAAACAACGTTACCTTTTTCATTGATCACAACTACCGATCTGGATAACAAACCTTGCAAAGGACCATCGGTAAATTCAACCTGGTAGGTTTTACCAAAGTTACCATCCTTGTAATCAGATAGCATTACTACGTTTTCAATACCCTCGGCACCACAAAAACGGGTTTGGGCAAACGGAAGATCTTTGGAGATACAGAGTACAATGGTGTTCTCCAATTCAGCCGCTTCTTTATTGAATTGTCGCACGGAAGCTGCACAAGTACCTGTGTCGATACTTGGAAATATGTTAAGGACCAATTTTCGGCCTTCATATTCCGATAGTGATCGGGCAGACAGGTCGGTTAAGGTCAATTTAAAATCCGGGGCAGCGCTGCCATTGGCAGGTAAATTGCCAACAGTATGTATTTCGTTTCCTTTTAGTGTTACAGTAGCCATAATAGTCTATTTTAAATGAATGGTGAAATTAAAAAATATATACCTGAAAAGGAATGATTATCAAATAAAAAAGTCCGTACCCTTGCGGAACGGACTTTAATTTCCTAAACAAAATTGTTTTAAGAATCAATGGCTCCCACAACACGTTGCATAAACTCATTTAAGGCGTCCTTTTTGTTTTTGCCTTCCTTTATCGCTTTGTGTACTTCGAGCGCCCCATACATATTTGAGATGATCTCACCGATCACATCGAGTTCCTCATCCTTCAATGAGGGTACTTCGGTTAGGGCTTCCAAGGTCTCAAGCGTTTCGATGATATAATCCTCATCGTTCTCTTCTATAAAACCGGTCAGATGTTTAATTACTGGTAACTTCACTGATCAATTCTTTTAAGACATCATACTTATTGGTCTGTACCTGATTTTTCAACTCCCCATTTACGAATGCGGCAAATGTGGGAAGGTTGTCCACTTTGGCCAATTTCCTTGACTCCGGAAATTTTTCGGCATCGACCAAAACAAAGGCCACATCTTCGTTTACTGTGGATTCTTTTTTGAACTTAGGTTTCATGATTCGGCAATTGCCACACCATGTTGCCGAGTACTGTACCACAACATTTTTATTTTCTGCGATAATTTCATTTAAATTATCCTTTTCCAATTCTAAAAGCATACGATTGTTTTTTATTGATAAAAAATAAAAATCGGGCAATGGCCAAATAAACTATCGACCATTGCCCTAACTTTTAAGGTTAGTTGGAATGGGAAGCCAAATATTCGGATACCCCTTTTCTGTCAGCGGTCATCGCGTCTTTACCTTCTTCCCAGTTGGCAGGGCAAACTTCCCCGTTTTTCTGAACATGGGTATAGGCATCGATCAAACGTAAGAATTCATTCACGTTTCTACCCAATGGCATATGGTTGATGCCTTCATGAAAGACAGTACCTTCTTCGTCGATCAAATACGTAGCCCTATAGGTTACATTGTCACCATCAACAGTAACTACACCTGTTTCTTCATTGTATTGCTCATTAGTGATGTCCAAGATGCCTAATGTAGATGCAAGGTTTCTGTTGCTATCTGCCAATATGGGATAGGTTACGCCTTCGATACCACCATTGTCCTTAGGGGTATTCAACCATGCAAAATGAACTTCGGCAGTATCACAAGAAGCGCCGATTACCACTGTATTTCTCTTTTCGAATTCCTTTAATGAATCCTGGAACGCAAGCAATTCAGTAGGACAAACAAAGGTAAAGTCCTTTGGGTACCAAAAAAGCAATACCTTTTTGTTGTTCTTTTGGGCTTCTTCCAATACATTCAATTTGAAAGTATCACCCATTTCATTCATTGCGTTTACATCTAAATCCGGAAATTTTTTCCCTACAAAAGCCATATATAATATTTTTTAAAGTTTAATTATTGAGTTGCAAAATTACACTACAACTTGTATAAATTTATATATGTTAATTAGTAAAATCAATAGCTATATAACTATTGTAAATACTAAAGCTTAAAAGCGGGACTTCTTGAAAGGGCGGGATAAATACGCGTAAAATCCTGTTGATTTGGCAGAAATGTATTGGTTTAATTGCGGACTTCACAATCCGGTTTTTTAAGTTTTTTTGTTTGTGGTCAAACGTTTTTGACCAATTGCTTTATTTTGATCTGGAAAGCAGCGAAAATCAAGGTCATGATAGGGCTCAGCCAATTGAAAATGGCATATAGAAAGTATTCGGCCACTCCTACACCCAAAACCCCACTATGGTATGCTCCACAAGTATTCCAAGGAATCAGCACCGAAGTCACCGTTCCTGAGTCCTCAAGGGTACGACTTAAGTTTTCCGGGGCAAGGTTTCTATCGGAATAGGCTTTAGCAAACATTTTTCCAGGAACCACAATAGCCAAATATTGGTCAGAGGCCGTAATATTAAGGGCGATGCAGCTACCAACGGTACTGGCAAACAATCCGAAGGTGGTTTTAGCCATGTGCAGTAGCGACTTTGTGATTCGGGATAAGGCACCAATGCCATCCATAACCCCACCAAAGAACATAGCACATACAATGAGCCAAATGGTGCCGAGCATTCCTTCCATGCCTTTACCGGTAAACAAATCGTTCAATGCGGGATTGTCAGTGGCCACATGGGTCTTAACGGTAATGGCCATTAAAACCCCTTTATACCCAGATTCAAAAGTCAGGTTCTTTGAATTGGTAAGTCCGGTAACAATCTCCGGTTGGAAAATCAGTGCGAAAACGGCTCCCAAAAGCGTGCCGATCAATAAGGCGGCCAACGGGGGTGTTTTTTTTATGATTAGGAATATCACCGCAATGGGTACCAAAAAGAGCCAACCATTAATATTGAACGTTGCGTCGATATCACTTAATATGGCGGCAGTATCCGCCGAACCCGTAGTGTCTATAACAAACCCAAGGACAATAAAGACCAATACGGTAATTATTATGGTGGGTATGGTGGTGAGTGACATGTATTTTATATGGTCGAACAGATCACCCCCAGCCATGGCGGGGGCTAAATTGGTCGTATCACTTAAGGGGGACATCTTATCGCCGAAATAGGCTCCGGATAGCACGGCCCCGGCGGTCATGCCCAATGAGATGCCTAAGGCCTCACCAATACCGATTAACGCAATACCTACGGTTGCGGAGGTAGTCCAGCTGCTCCCTGTAGCAATGGATATGATGGCACAGATGACAACACATGCTGCCAAAAATATGGTCGGATTCAATATTTGAAGTCCATAATAAATCATAGCGGGTATGATTCCGCTTATCAGCCATGTACCGGCCAATGATCCAACCAATAAGAGGATAAGTAATGCCCCAGTGGTCGATTTTATGTTCTCGGCTACCTCGTTCAACATCTGTGTGTAGCTCACCTTGTTAAAAAAACCAACAATAGCCGCCACGGCACCACCAAGTAAAAGTATGAACTGATTGGAGCCCCCAATAGCTTCATCCCCAAAAACATAAACGTTGTAGGCAAGCATACCCACCAATGCTATAACTGGAATCAATGCTTCCCAAATACTCAGCTCCTTATTATTTACGATATGCTCATCCGTTCTATGTCCATCGGGATTATTTATTTGCATTGACTTAGTTTTGGTTCGTTCGTAATATTACGATTTTACCATTTGTTCTGCAAGCCTAAAAATAAAAGGATATTAAACCATTGCTGTTTTGGGTTCAAGAATATTAAGTTCTACCATACATTCCCGCATGATATGATAAGTTCTTGCAATATCATTGTCAAGTCCTATTGAAAAACGGACCAATCCGTCAGAGAGCCCCATCTGTTTTTGTTCTTCTAAAGGAATTTCGGAAGACGTAGAGGTTCCTGGGGCACTGAAGAGTGTTTTGTAAAAACCTAGGCTTACGGCCAAATAACCTAATTTTCGCTCTTGCATAAGTTCCATAAGGGCATTGGCTTTGTCCAATGACCCCGTATCTATGGTCATTAGTCCGCCAAACCCAAACTCATGGTTCATAAAGCTTTTTAATTTTTCATGGCCTTTATGTGATTTTAATCCGGGGTATACCACTCGGAGTCCGTCTCTTTCGAAACTCTCGGCCAAATATTGGGTGTTTTCGCTATGTTTCTTTATGCGGATATGAAGCGTACGCATGTTTTTTAGGATTGATGCAGCCCTAAGGCTATCCAATGTGCTGCCCAGTAGCATTCCAGCTCCACTGTGGACATCCTTTAGGGCAAGGCAAAAATCATTTGTACCACAAACCACTCCAGCCACACAGTCACTTGAGCCATTGATGAATTTTGTCAAACTGTGGATTACGACGTCGGCCCCAAGTTTTGCGGGCGAGATCGAAAGTGGTGAAAAGGTATTGTCCACGACTAAAGGGATTCCATGCCTTTTTGCCATTTCCGATAAGGCTTTGATATCGGCTATTTCCAACAAAGGATTGCTTACGGCCTCACAATAGATCATTTTTGTCCTAGGGGTAATGGCTTTTTCGACAACCTCTAGATTGGTGATATCCACAAAAGAGGTGGCTATATTGAATTTCTTGAGGAAATTCTTCATAAAGGCATAGGTGCCACCATAAATGGTTCTACTGCTCACAATATGGTCGTCTGTATCACATAATTGTAGGGTGACCGCTGTAATGGCTCCCATACCGCTAGCGGTAACATTAGCGGTTTCAGTTCCTTCCAATGCGGCCAAGGCTTCACCCAAATTTAGGTTGGAGGGAGAGGAATGCCGTGTATATAGATAACAACCTTCCGTATTTCCCTCGAAGGTATCGAACATTTTTTTGGCTGACAGGAAAGTGTAGGTTGATGAATCCGATATAGAGGGGTTAACGCCCCCATATTCGCCAAAATATTGTAGATCCTGAAGATTATCCGTAGCCTTGTTTTTCATAAATGTTATATTTTAAACATTAAATTTACGATAAAGGCATTTTAAAATCAATAACTGATACAGAACTTAGATAATAAAACTATAATATGGTATATTTATAGAATATATAATTATTTACAAATAGAACAACACCTATTTAACGAAAAATATTCCAAATGAAATTTGATACAATTGATAGTCGACTTCTTGGATTATTGCAGGAGAATAGCAAAAAGACCACAAAGGAATACGCCAATGAATTGAACCTTTCTGTAACAGCGGTTTATGAGCGTATCAAACGTTTGGAAAAATCAGGGATGATTAGAAAGTATGTGGCTTTGGTCGATAAGGCAAAAGTAGGAAAGGCCTTTGTTGTTCTTTGCCATGTTAAGTTGGTTCAACACGCTAAAGCTTATGTGCTTCAGTTTGAAAAGGAAGTACAGGGGTTAGATGAAGTGGTCGAGTGCTACCATACCAGTGGGGACTATGACTATATCCTCAAGATCTACGTTCGTGATATGGAAGCGTATAGGGATTTCATGGTCACCAAACTCACTGCCTTGAATCATATTGGTAGTACACAAAGTTCCTTTGTGATCAATGAGGTTAAGCATACCACAAGAATACCCTTATAAAATCGGAAAATAGTGCTAATTTTGTTAGACATAAAAAATCAAAAATTATTATGACTGAATATGATGTGGCCGTAATCGGCTCTGGACCTGGCGGATATGTAGCTGCGATTCGTTGCGCCCAACTTGGAATGAAAACAGCGATTATTGAAAAATACAGCACTTTAGGCGGTACATGCCTTAACGTAGGGTGTATTCCTTCAAAAGCTATGTTGGATTCTTCCCACCATTATGAGGACGCCGTAAAACATTTTCAGGAACATGGTATTGATATTCCCGGTGAAATCAAGGTCAACTTAAAACAAATGATTACCCGTAAACAGGGTGTTGTGGATATGACGACCAAAGGAGTCCAATTTTTGATGGATAAAAATAAGATAGATGTTTATGAAGGTGTCGGTAGTTTTAAGGATGCCACACATATTGATATTGCAAAGAGCGATGGAAAAAATGAAACCATCGTGGCCAAAAATACCATTATCGCCACAGGTTCAAAACCTTCAACCTTACCCTTTATCACATTGGATAAGGAACGTGTTATTACTTCTACCGAAGCTTTGGAAATGAAGGAAATCCCCAAACATTTGATTGTTATTGGTGGGGGTGTCATCGGTTTGGAATTGGGCCAAGTGTACAAACGCTTAGGTTCAGAGGTTTCGGTTATTGAGTATATGGATCGAATCATTCCGACTATGGATGCTGGGTTATCGAAGGAACTGATGAAAGCGATGAAAAAGCAAAAGGTGAAATTCAACCTTTCGCACAAGGTAACATCCGTTGAGCGCAAGGGCAAAGAGGTCATTGTAAAGGCTGATGATAAGAAAGGCAACGAAGTTACCTTTACGGGTGATTATTGTTTGGTTTCCGTTGGTCGCCGTCCCTATACTGATGGTTTGAACGTAGAAGCGGCCGGTGTACAAATGGATGACCGGGGTAAGATTGCCGTTAATGACCACTTACAGACGAATGTCCCGAATATCTATGCCATCGGGGATGTGATTCGTGGAGCCATGTTGGCCCATAAAGCGGAAGAAGAAGGTACCATGGTGGCTGAGATCCTTGCGGGTCAAAAACCCCATATCGATTATAATTTGATTCCTGGGGTCGTCTATACTTGGCCAGAAGTTGCTGCGGTTGGTAAAACGGAAGAGGAATTAAAGGAAGCCGGTATAGCTTATAAAGTTGGTCAATTTCCGATGCGGGCCTTAGGACGTGCCCGTGCCAGTATGGATGTTGATGGTTTCGTGAAGATCCTGGCCGATGCCAGTACCGACGAAGTACTCGGTGTTCACATGATTGGGGCACGTTGTGCCGATTTGATCAGTGAAGGGGTTACTGCCATGGAATTTAGGGCATCTGCGGAGGATATCGCCAGAATGAGCCATGCGCATCCGACCTATTCCGAAGCGGTGAAGGAAGCGGCATTGGCTGCAACGGATGATAGGGCCTTACATGTCTAAGTAAGGTTTGTTAATTTTTTTTCTAGGTCGTAGTAATAGCTGAAATGTACCATATAAGTATACATCGAAGCTGATAATAATAAAATATAATGATGGAAATCAACGATAAAACCGGAGTTAAGGAATATCTACCCGCAGCGGATAGGTATGAATCCATGAAATACAATCGATGTGGAAAAAGTGGTGTTCTATTGCCGGCAATATCCCTTGGGTTGTGGCACAACTTCGGTTTTGTCGATAGTACCGAGAACGCTCGGGAAATTTTAAGGTGTGCCTTTGATTTAGGGATTACCCATTTTGATTTGGCTAATAATTACGGACCTCCTTATGGTTCGGCCGAGGAAAATTTCGGACAACTTTTCAAAAAGGATTTCAAGCCTTATCGCGATGAGCTTTTCATTGCTTCAAAAGCGGGTTACGATATGTGGCCTGGTCCTTATGGGAATTTTGGCTCCAGAAAATATTTGATTTCGAGTTTGGACCAAAGTCTGAAAAGAATGGGATTGGACTATGTCGATGTTTTTTATCACCATAGGCCTGATCCAGATACTCCCCTTGAAGAGACCATGCTTGCCTTGGCTGATATTGTACGCCAAGGAAAGGCGCTTTATGTGGGTATTTCCAATTATCAACCCAAAGAGACCGCAGAAGCAAGTAAATTATTAAAGGAATTGAAAGTGCCTTTTATTTTACATCAGGCACGTTATTCTATTTTTGATCGATGGGTTGAGGATGGACTGTTGGAAACCTTGGGAAATGAGGGGGTTGGCTGTATAACCTTTTCCCCATTGGCGCAAGGTTTGCTTACCAATAAATATATTAATGGTATTCCTCCAAATTCCAGGGCAGCCAAGGACTTTACCTATTTGGACGCCTCTGCCGTTGAAAGCCATATGGCCAAGATCAGGAATCTTGCGGATATCGCCGATCAACGAGGGCAACAATTGTCGCAAATGGCGATTGCTTGGTTATTGGGTAGACCAAATGTTGCTTCCGTTCTAATAGGGGCAAGCTCCCCCAAACAACTTAAGGAGAATATAGGGGCCTTGAATCAGTTGCAGTTTACCGATGAAGAATTAAAGTTGATTGATGCTAATTCTTAAAGTCGGATAAAACAGAAATTTAAACTGGTTAATTAGTTAGTTGGTTTTTGTTCGTCCAACGGATCTCAATACCTTGGAGAGGTATCCTTTGATAAGTTTTTGTGAATACAAATACCAAGGTTGGAGATTTCGGTACAGCTGCCTCGTACCTATTGTTATGCCCGATTTGATCATTACTTTGTTCTTTTCATATTGAAGGGCCAAAAAGGAACATACGACCATAAATACAATAGCACCTGCGATGGCTACTGTCGGACTCAAGGCATGGTGAAAGAATCTGTAAAGGCCAAGCCCGGTAAAACTACCATAGAGTATAATGAAATGGATAATATAAATGCTCAGGGTACTCTGTCCGATCTTTAGTAGGGTAGGGTGGGCCATTAACTTTCTAAAGAGCATGAAAATGGCAAATACAAGGAATACGTCCCCTAACCGTATAAAAAGGTAATTGTTCATGGCGATTGCACTAAAAAGAGCGGCTCCTGTCAGTTCGCTAAGCCCCAAAAAGAAATCCGAAGAAAGGTATATTAAGACCATACCCATTAAAAGGGACAGTAGTATAGCATATTCGTATAAAAATTTATGGTTTTTATATCGGTTGAACAGAACAGACAGAAACGCACCGAAGGTGGCATAACCAAACCACGGAATAAAAGTAAAGACCGAGCCATTGGCTCTGGTAAGGAAATTGGCTATAGCCATGGGCAAAGCATCAAAAGTCCATTTATCGTATATAGGCTCAAAAAGGAACAGTAGCAACGTAACCCCCAATAATAAGGAAGAAAGTAATACTTTATTCGTTTTTTGTGAAAGGAGGTAGATTCCTATGATTCCCAATAGGGAAAGTCCAATACAATGAAGTACATCAACCAAGAAAAAGGCATCATAAATCTCTCCCTTCATAATACCAAAAAGATTGGATCGCAATAGATACCCGATGAAAAGCAATTGCAAACCCCGTTTTATTCCCTTTGAAACCCTTGGGTTCTGCCAGCCCTTTTGAGGTACTTTAATAAGTAGATAGGTGAATATAAACCCGGAAACGGTAAAAAACACAGGTGCTGTAATCCCCCTGAAATATTTCCAAATGGTATAGGTTATATTGGTATTATCCTTGAAGGCAACATCCAATAGTCCGTCGATAAAGTGGCCTTGGAGCATCATAAGTATGGCCCAAGCACGCATGGCATCGATAAAAAATAATCTGGCAGTTTTCTTTTCCAAGGGTAAAAATTTAAACGATATTCAATGTTTTTGTAAAATGAGTGCTTTCTATATACTTGAATTACAAGGTATTTAGATGTTTTTGCCTGCAAAATTAGATAAAATACTCGCATTTAGTGGTTATTTACGGTATTTTTGGTTGAACACAACCTAACTATAAATTACTATGTCGTCAATACTAGCCTTTGCGGGAAGCAATTCCGCCTCATCCATAAATTTCAAGTTGGTGAGATATACCTCCTCGTTAATCCAAGGTCATGAATTGGAAATAATGAATATGGCCAGTGAAACATTTCCGATGTATAGTGAAGATCGGGAAAAACAGTTGGGCTTTCCCGAAGCCTTGGTTAAATTCCAAAAAAAAATAGAAAAAGTCGATGCGATTTTGATTTCGGTCAATGAACACAATGGGGGGCCATCGGCCTACTTTAAGAATTTATTGGATTGGATGTCACGATCAAACAGAAACTATTTGGAGAACACAAAAATATTTTTAATGTCCACCTCACCCGGACAAAGAGCGGCCATAGGGGCCCATGAGTATATTAAGAATACGTTGCCTAGAGTGGGGGGGGAAGTATCAGCTACCTTTAGCCTGCCATCTTTCAATACTAATTTCGAAGAGACACAAGGTATTGTTGATGAGCAATTGAAACTGGCGCATAAAGTCGCCTTGGATAGCTTTTTACAACAATTATAGTATTTTGCGCACTGTAAAATCGTTCGAAATTTCCAGTGGAATGGTCTTTAGGGATCATCTGCTACAGTGGTCCCAACAATTTTATGAAGCGGTTTGGTTGGAAAGTAATGCACATACCAATCCCTATAGTTCATTTGATGCTGTTTTGGCCGTGGACGCCCTTACCTTGATCCAAACGGATTCAACAGGTGCGTTTGAGGATTTAAAGGTCTATCAGAAGGAAACCAAGGACTGGATTTTCGGGTATCTTACTTATGACCTAAAGAACGATGTGGAAAATCTTTCCTCAAGGAATCAGGATCGGCTGCTTTTTCCGGAGCTCTTCTTCTTTCAACCTAAAAAGGTCATCAAGATCATTGGCAAAACGGTTGAATTCCATTATTTGAATATGGTTGCTGATGAATTAGAGGAAGATTTTAATACGATAATAGAAGGTATTTCGGGGTATGCACCCATTACCCCCACAACAGATATCCGAATAAAAATGCGCATTTTCAGGGATGAGTATTTTAAGGGGGCCCATGAAATGCTCGATCATATTCACAGAGGGGATATCTACGAAGCTAATTTTTGTCAGGAATTTTATGCGGAGGATACACAAATAGATCCCTTGCGGACCTATAATAGTTTGAATGCAATATCAAAAGCACCCTTTGCGACATTCTTAAAATTGAATGATAAATACCTTATATCGGCCTCACCGGAGCGCTATTTAAAAAAGCAGGGGAATAAGATCATTTCACAACCCATAAAAGGGACAGCCAAAAGATCCGATGATATTGAGGAAGATGAAGATTTAAGGAATCGATTAAAAGACGACCCCAAGGAACGGGCAGAGAATATCATGATCGTTGATTTGGTGAGGAACGATCTTTCTAAAAGTGCCTTAAAGGGAACAGTGGAAATAGAAGAGTTGTGTGAAGTGTATTCCTATGACCAAGTCCATCAAATGGTATCAACCGTAGTCGCTGAAGTCGAAGCGGGTAAGAATCCCGTCGATATAATTAAGGAGACTTTTCCTATGGGTAGTATGACGGGCGCCCCTAAAATTTCCGCCATGCAATTGATAGAGAAGATGGAAGCCTTTAAAAGAGGACTGTATAGTGGGGCGGTAGGTTATTTCACCCCAGATAATGATTTTGATTTTAATGTGGTCATACGTAGTATTTTATACAATGCATCGATGAGGTATGTTTCTTATGCCGTAGGAAGTGCATTAACCGCCAAGGCTTCACCGGAAGCGGAATATGAGGAATGTTTGTTGAAAGCGAAGGCGATGCGCGAGGTTTTGGAGAAATCCAATCATTAGGGATGAATATAGAAATGTCAATTTTACTTTATGGAAATACATCATTTCAAAACAATATCAAGTGGCATTCCTATTTATGGGGGGTATGTGCAGCCGAAAACAATAAGGGGGGTAGTGGTTTTGGTTCATGGTTTTGGGGAACATTCCGGTCGTTATTTACAAGACGTGGTCCCTATGTTGACCGATATGGGTTTAGCTGTTTTATTCTACGATAATTATGGACATGGCCAATCCGGTGGCAAACGAGGTCATTGTCCCAGTTATGGGGCACTTCTCGAATTGCTATCAGAAATGCTTGGAAAAGCGACGGACTTGTTCCCAAAAGCACCCCAATTTCTTTATGGCCATAGTATGGGTGGTAATTTGGTTCTAAACTATGCGCTGCGTCATAAAAACCATTTAAGAGGGGTTATAGCTTCCAGTCCTTATCTAAGGTTGGCTTTTCAACCTCCCAAATGGAAAATGGTACTGGGGAAGGCCATGATGAAAATTTGGCCTTCAGTAACAATGCCTTCAGGTTTGGATCCCAATGGAATATCGGGAATCGAAAACGAAGTAGCCCAATATAAGGCCGATCCATTAGTACATGACAAAATAAGTCCCATGTTCACATTTCCAATGATTGAGGCAGGCGAATGGGCCATAGACAATGCTGCCAACCTACGTATACCCACACTCCTGATACACGGTACGGCTGATCCCATAATTGATTTTAACGGAAGTGGGGAATTCCATTCAAACAACCCTGAATTTACAACTTTGGAGCTTTTTGAGAATGGATATCACGAATTACATCACGACCGTTGTCGTGAAGAAGTATTCATTGTCATACAGAGTTGGCTACGGCAACAACTTTGAGTAAATTTACAGCGTGCAGAACGAATTTAGATTACATATAGAAGAACACTTCTCCGAATTATTGCAAAATAAATTTCTTTTGGCCTGTAGTGGGGGGTTGGATAGCGTTGTACTCACCCATTTATGTAACCAATGTGAACTTGATTTTTCGTTGGCCCACTGTAATTTTCAACTCCGGGGCACTGAAAGTGATTTGGATGAGCAATTTGTGCGTGAATTGGCAAAACAATTGGACAAGACCCTATATGTTGAACATTTCGATACCAAGGGGTATGTCAATAGCCATAAGGTTTCTGTGCAAATGGCAGCACGCGAGTTACGTTATGGGTGGTTTAAGGAATTGATGGGGAAACATCAAATAAAAACCTTGGTTACGGCCCATCATGCCGATGATAACCTTGAAACTTTTTTGATCAACCTGTCCCGGGGAACGGGTATAAAGGGGTTGACCGGTATACCAGAGAAAACCGATACGATATCCCGACCTTTGATACCGTTTTCAAGAGCGCAGGTGGCCGAGTATGCAAAACAAGGTCAGCTTAGTTGGCGTGAAGATCAAAGTAATGCGGAATTAAAATATTTACGGAATAAAATACGGCACGAAATCATTCCCTTGTTGAAGGAGACCCATCCTACCTTTCTTCATAATTTTCACACAACACAAAGAAATCTACAGCAGATTGCAGATATTTCAGAGGTCCATTTAAAGGATTTGAAAACACTACTTTTTAAGGAGGAGGGTGATGTTGTTCATATTGCGGTCAAACCCTTGCAAGCCCTTGAACCCATTGAAGCTTATTTGCATGGGTTGTTCCATGTATACGGGTTTACGGCTTGGAATGATTTGAAGCAGTTACTAACGGCAATGAGCGGTAAGGAGATCCGCTCAAAGACACACCGTTTACTTAAGGATAGGGAAGAATTGATCTTGAGCAAGCTCGAGGAAGAACAAATAAGTTCCTATACTATTGAGGAAACTACCACGGCTATAGAAGAGCCATTGGCTATGACCATATCGTTGGTTGATAATATTGGGGAAACAGGGCCTAATGTACTATATGTAGATAAAGAAACGTTAAAGTATCCCCTAGTGTTAAGAAAGCGGCAAAAAGGCGACTATTTTTATCCATTGGGAATGCAAGGCCATAAAAAATTGTCCAAATTCTTTAAAGATGAGAAGATGGATGTTTTTTCAAAGGAAAAGCAGTGGTTGCTTTGTTCCAATACCGATATTGTTTGGGTAGTGGGCAAGCGCCTTGATAATCGTTTTAAAATAACGCCCAATACCAAAAGGATTTTAAAAATAACATTGAATTGATGAGACAAATAATTGCATTTGCACTATTGGTTTTTAGTTTATCAACGTATGCCCAGGACGATGAAAATCCGGTATCCTGGTCTCAAGAATTGAACAAGGTTTCAGATACGGAATACGACTTGATCATTAAAGGGGATATTTTTAAGGGTTGGCATGTGTATTCCCAATTCACATCTGATGGTGGTTCTTTGCCGAGTGAGTTCACTTATAAAAAAGCAGGGGTCGATTATGAATTGGTAGGAGCAACCAAGGAGAGTCCAACCGAAACGGCGTACAGCGATATCTTTGAGGTCGACGAAACCTTTTTTAAGAAACAGGCTGTTTTTACCCAAAGGATCAAATTATTGAATCCCGATGTACGGCAAATAGACGTAAACCTTTTTTATCAGGTATGTAAGGAGGTGTGTTTGGCAGTGGATAAGGATTTTAGTTTTGTGCTGGATGGAGGTGAGGCCGTAACTGTTGAAAAAACGGTTGATGACCGAAGCTTGGCTATGGGGGCGGCCTTAAAGCTAGACCTTAAGAACAAGGATATGTTAAACGAAGGCAATGGGCAGAACGAAGGGGAGTCAAGTTTATGGGTGGTCTTTGGTTTGGGATTTTTGGGTGGACTTATAGCCCTTTTGACCCCATGTGTATTCCCGATGATTCCGTTGACCGTATCATTCTTCACGAAACAATCTCAGAATAAGTCCAAAGGTATCGTAAACGCAATACTCTATGGTTTCTTTATAGTTTTGATATACTTTTTATTGAGTCTACCGTTCCATATTTTCGATTCGGTCGATTCGCAGATCCTGAATACCATTGCGACGAATATTTGGCTGAATCTTGCCTTTTTTGTCATTTTCGTCTTTTTTGCATTTTCGTTTTTTGGGTATTACGAATTGACCCTCCCAAGTTCATGGGCCAATAAAATGGATGCCGCTTCGAACAAAGTGGGAGGGGGTATCGGAATCTTTTTTATGGCGGTTACCTTGGCGATCGTATCGTTCTCCTGTACGGGACCGATTCTTGGTGGACTACTAGGTAGTACTACTTTGGCCGAAGGTGAAGTAGCCAATAATCTTACTGCTGGCATGACCGGTTTCGGAGTGGCCTTGGCGTTGCCATTTGCCTTATTTGCAATGTTCCCGGCCTGGTTGAATTCCCTCCCCAAATCCGGGGGATGGATGACCACCGTAAAAGTCGTACTTGGTTTCTTGGAATTGGCCTTGGCCTTTAAATTCCTTTCCAATGCCGATTTGGTGGGTAACTGGGGCATTTTTAAACGGGAGATCTTCTTAGGGGTATGGATTATACTTTTTGTGCTATTGACACTTTATTTATTCGGTATAATCAGGTTTAAGCATGACGGACCCAAACAAAAATTATCATTGGGTAGAAAATTTACAGGACTTTTAAGCATTGCTGTTACGGTTTATTTGATGTTGGGAGTTGCCAAAATTGCCAACCTGAAATTGTTGAGTGGCTTTCCGCCTCCACAATTCTATAGTGTTTTTCAACAAGAGAGCGATTGTCCATTGGGAATCGATTGTTATAAGGATTTTCAAACTGGATTGGCCCATGCCAAATCGGTCAATAAACCTATCTTATTGGATTTTACGGGTTGGGCATGTGTCAACTGTCGAAAGATGGAGGAAAACGTATGGAGCGACCCTGAAGTATATCGTTTGTTGAAGGATGATTATGTGTTGATTTCACTCTATATCGATGATCGTAAGGAACTACCATTGGAAGAACAATTCGATTTTAAATATGATAGTGGTCGGGTAAAGACCATAGAGACGATTGGGCAAAAGTGGGGTACCTTTCAAACTGTAAATTTCAATTCGGCATCACAACCGTATTATGTTCTTATTTCCTCAGATCTAGAGCTTTTGAATAGTGCTATTCAAAGTGCACCAAGCGATGAATATCGTGATTGGTTATTGAAGGGCCTGGAAAACTATAAAAAACTGGGAGCGGAATAGTTGAATAAACAAGAATTATAGCCTACGAAAGCACCTTTTGGGGTGCTTTTTTTATTTCTGGATTTACCTTATCTTTCAGATTGAATCAAATCCCTCGAATGAAACGCTTACGAAAAATCGGAATTATTGTATTGGTAATTCTTGGAGTCACAGCCGTCTTTGCCGGAATTTCCATCAATAATCTTTCCCCTTCCTATAAGGGTCAAAAAACACTCTCAAAATTATCCAAAGAGACCAATGTTTATTATGATCCCTATGGAATCCCACATATCTACGCAGCTAATGAGGAAGATGCTTTCCGAACGTTGGGTTACGTACATGCCCAAGACCGCTTATGGCAAATGGAGCTCCTGAGAAGAATTGGTTCAGGCCGCCTTTCCGAGGTTTTCGGCGGTAAAATGTTGGATACCGATAAGTTCTTCTTATCCTTGGGGATTGATGAAGCTTCAAAAGAAACCGTTGCAGTTTTGGATCCAAACAATCCGACGGTTCAATTATCACAGGCTTATTTAGACGGTATTAACCAATTTATTGCCGAAGGTCCCACTCCCATTGAGTTTTATTTGACCGGTATTGATAAAGTGCCTTTCCAATTGGAAGATATGTTCAACACAGTAGGGTATATGGCTTTTAGTTTTGCGATGGCCCATAAGACCGATCCCTTACTTACCAATATGAAGGATAAATTGGGAGCGGCCTATTTAGAGGATTTGGAATTGGATGTTGACCCGAATACCGTTTGGATAAGGAACCATAGGGAAGCACCAAAGGAAGCGCTTGGAAATTCCATTACCGCATCAGTATCCAAAGCTTTGGGAGCACTTTCCCTGCCTTTGTTCGAAGGCAGTAACAGCTGGGTAATAGCTCCGGAAAAGACAAAGAACGGGAAGGTGATATTTGCCAATGACCCCCATATCGGGTTTTCACAACCCGCTGTTTGGTATGAAGCACATATTAGTACACCGACTTTTGAGAAATACGGATATTATATGGCAGGCATTCCTTACCCCTTATTGGGGCATGATCATAATTTGGCGTATGGTTTGACCATGTTCGAGAATGACGATATCGATTTCTTTTATGAGGAAACGCATCCAACGGAAAAAGAAAAATATAGCACAAAAGATGGGTGGTCTTCTTTTGAAAAGGTGAATAAAACCATTAAAATAAAAGATTCCACGGACTATATATTTACCTATAGAAAATCGGTTCATGGTCCTATCATGAACGGTATCGCTGATCAGGTAAAAGGGGAACGACCCATAGCCATGTGGTGGATGTACACCCAACATAAGAATGAGGTTATGGATGCCTTATACGGTATGTCCCATGCCACTAATAAAGAGGAATTTCAAGAAGCCTTACCTAAAATCCATGCTCCAGGTTTGAATATTATGTACGGGGATGCAGAAGGTAATGTGGCTTGGTGGGCTACCGCCAAACTCTATAAAGATGCCAACAGTGCACGTACTAAATTCATCTTACAGGATACTTCAAATTTAAAAGCTCCAGAACGCTATTTGGACTTTTCAGAGAATCCGAAAGCGATAAATCCACCATGGAAATACGTGTATTCTGCCAATAACCAACCCGATTCCATTGCGGGTATGCAATACCCAGGGTATTATTTGCCAGAGAATAGGGCGAAACGTATCGTAAATCTGTTGGATGCCAAGAACGATTGGTCTAAGGAGGATGTAAAAGGGATGATCAATGATGTGGTTTCAGCTGTGAATCCTTCGATAGTGGGTCATCTCGAGGCATACATCATCAAAAACGATCTGTCTGATGCCCAAATTTCGGTATTGCATAGACTTCGGGATTGGAAAGGGGAAAACAATTTGGACAATATTGAGCCTACCGTGTACCATCGTTGGATCTATTTTTTTCTCAAGAACACCTTTGCCGATGAATTGGGGGAGGAAATGTTCAATCAATTCCTGGCAACCCATTTATTAAAGCGGACCATCGCCCCCATGGCAGCCAAAAAGGAATCTATTTGGTGGGATAATATAGAAACTAAGGAGGTGGTGGAAACGAAAGCCCAAATGGTAACCTTGGCTTTTCTTCAGGCTTACGCATCCTTGGAGAAAGATTTAGACCCGGATAGTGAAGGTTGGACATGGGATAAGGTGCATACGTTGGAACACCCGCATCCTATCGGGCAAGTGGCCACATTACGTTCTTTATTCAATGTGGGACCATTTCCCGTGGCAGGTACAAGGGAGGTTATCAATAACTTGGCTTTTAATTATGATGGTGATGGTAGGTACAATGTTACGGCCGGACCATCGACACGTCGTGTTATTGATTTTTCAGATATAGAGAACAGTATGGGCATATTGCCAACGGGGCAATCCGGTAATCCGTTCAGTGAACATTATGACGATCAAGCCGAAATGTATGTGAAGGGGGAATTTCGAAAAATGCTGTTGAATGAAAGGGAAATTAAGGACACCTCAAAATCTTTACTTACATTTAAGCCTACAGAAGAATAACTATTATGCTTACAAAAGTTTTTGGAAGTGCCGTATTTGGGGTAGAGGCAACAACGATTACGGTAGAAGTCAATATAGACAAAGGGGTAGGATACCATTTGGTAGGATTACCCGATAATGCCATTAAAGAGAGTAATTATCGCATTGCAGCCGCATTATTGAACAACGGTTACAAAATCCCAGGAAAAAAGATAACGATTAATATGGCTCCGGCCGATCTTCGTAAGGAGGGGTCTGCCTATGACCTTACCCTAGCCTTGGGGATTTTGACCGCATCGGGCCAAATACAGTCGAACGATTTGGAAAAATACCTTATCATGGGTGAACTTTCTTTAGATGGGAGTCTACAACCTATCAAAGGGGCTTTGCCGATAGCCATTAAGGCCAGGGAAGAAGGTTTTATGGGATTTATTCTGCCGAAGGATAATGCCAAGGAAGCCGCTATTGTATCCGATTTAAAGGTGTATGGTGTTGAAAACATTAAGGAGGTCATTGATTTTTTCGATAAGGACGAACCTTTGGAACGAACCATTGTGGATACCCGGGCCGAGTTTTACAAAAAACTTGATTTTCCAGAATTTGATTTTTCCGATGTAAAAGGACAGGAAAGTATAAAGCGATGTATGGAGATTGCAGCGGCAGGTGGACATAATATTATATTAATCGGACCGCCAGGCTCGGGAAAAACCATGCTTGCCAAGCGATTGCCCTCCATTTTGCCTCCCATGACCTTGCATGAGGCCTTGGAAACCACCAAAATACATAGTGTTGTTGGGAAGATAAAGAATATGGGGCTGATGAGTCAACGCCCGTTCCGTAGTCCCCACCATACCATTTCCGATGTAGCGCTCGTAGGAGGTGGGGCGTATCCGCAACCAGGGGAAATTTCACTTTCCCATAATGGGGTATTGTTTTTGGATGAACTTCCTGAATTTAAGAGAGGGGTATTGGAAGTAATGCGACAACCGTTGGAAGATCGTGAAGTCACCATTTCAAGGGCACGTTTTACGGTAACTTACCCGAGTAGTTTTATGTTGGTCGCCAGCATGAATCCAAGTCCCGGAGGATATTTCAATGATCCCGATGCTCCGGTAACCTCTTCCCCAGCGGAGATGCAGCGCTATTTGGGCAAGATTTCCGGACCATTATTGGATCGCATTGATATTCATATAGAAGTTACCCCTGTGCCTTTTGAAAAACTATCGGAGGACCGTAAAGGCGAGAGTAGTGTAAAAATCCGTGAGCGGGTTACGGCAGCTAGGGAACTACAGACGGCACGTTTTAAGGAGTTGGAGAACGTACACTACAATGCTCAAATGAACACCAAACAAATTCGGGAGTATTGCCAATTGGATGAAGCTTCAAAATTACTTTTAAAGAATGCTATGGAACGTCTAAACCTTTCTGCCAGGGCATATGATCGAATTTTAAAGGTGGCCCGTACTATTGCTGATTTGGAAATGAGCGAAAAGGTCAGCGGTCCCCACATAAGTGAGGCAATCCAATACAGGTCGCTGGATAGGGAAGGGTGGTTAGGGTAAATAACGGTCTTGATTTTGAAATTCCCAAAGAACACAACTAGTCATAAAAATATTGATTTCGTAAAAAAACATTATTGATGTTTTGCCCTTAGTTCTTATGAAGGATGTTTCCTCAATTAGAAACAGAATGGATCTTATTTTGAACTGTAGTATAAAACCATAATTATATCGTAGTTTTTTGACCTTTTTGCCTTAAATTACTATATATTTTATTCCTGTAAGGATTTATTGAATTTAAGTCCTTCGAATCAAAGAAGATACACTTGCGTAATAAAGCGGACATACCCTTTTATCATTATTCGGAAACGTATAAATATGTAAATAGTAAGGACGGTCACCCTGCTCTTTCAATTAATCCGAATTTCCCTTTTGTAATGACTCAATTCGACCTGATGAGTAGAAGGGCACAGGCAGAAATGCCACATGGGCATGATTATTTTGAAATCATTTTTTTAGAGGATGGTGAGGAACAACATATTATAGATTATGAATCTTATGAAATACAAAGGCCTGCTTTCTATTTTCTGTCAAAGGGACAAATACATTTTTGGAAATTAAAAAGGGATCACAGGGTATTCCCTTGGTCAGATCATTCGTCAAGAACTGATTTTTTTAAGCCAAAAGAAGATTAGCAAATACAGAATTAACAACGGCGGAAATTGGGTACACACTTAATTTTGAAGACACTTCATATTTTAGTCGATTTTTTAAACGTGAAACCGGGTAATGTCCTTCACAATATTGTGAAGAAATCAGGGAAAATATAAGATTACAGGTTTATAAATTATAAATAGGATAAAAATTACTCATTGAAAAATATTCCGGAAATAAGCTTTTGGGAAAACAAAGTGTTACAAATTAAAGGATTTCAATTTTTTAAATTGGAAGAGTTAATAACTGATGATTTAAAACCTACAGATCATAGTCCATATTTACCACATCGATTAAATTTTCAGGCCATTCTGATTATTGAGAAGGGTGAAGTAAATCATATTGTCGATTTTAAAGTTCATTCCCTTAAAAAGGGAGATGTAATGGTAATTGCAAAAGGGCAGATACACGCCTTTGACGAAGCTTCGGAGTATAGAGGATATTTGGTGGTTTTTTCAGAAGCCTTTATGCAGAAATATATGGCTCAATCTACCATTGCCCAGATTAACCATTTGTATAATTATTTTTTAGTGCAGGAAAAAATTCATAATCCCTATTACAATCAATTTTTATCTAATAAGTTAAAAGAGGAGTTAAAAAGTAGCTCATCTTCACTTCCAAATATTATAGGAGCCTTATTAGCTGTTTACCTTCTTAAACTAAGTGAAGAGAATGTACACCTAGCAACAATTTCAACAAACAATAAATATTTAGATTACTTTAATCAATTTAAACTCTTGGTAGAGGAAAACTACTCAAAAACTAGAGATGCCAAGGTGTATGCTTCAGATATATCAATTTCCTATAAACATTTAAATGAGGTGTGTAAGGGAGTTGTAAATACCACAGCAAAGTCATTTATTGATAATTATGTAATTCTTGAGGCGAAAAGATTGTTAGTTTCTACTTCGTTATCCGTAAAAGAAATTGCCTTTGTTTTAGGTTTTGATGAACCAACCAATTTCCTTAAGTATTTTAAAAAACATATTAAATTAACACCTGTTGAATTCCGAAAAACTTTAGCTTAAGTTATTTATTTACCATTACTTCTCTTTTATTAACCTTTATTGTGTTTTGTGTTCACCGCATCTTTGCAGAGTTATATCTTAGGTATAGTAATAATGAAACAAATAACAATTTTAGGAGCAACTGGTTTGGTAGGTAAAAAACTGCTACAAAAAGCTGTTGAAAATAGAATTAAGGTTAAAGTATTAGTCCGAAATAAGGAAAAACTACAGGACTTTGCCCATGTGGTTGAAGTCATTGAGGGAAATTATTTCGATTCAAATAAACTGCAAAAAGCCTTGGAAGGTTCCGAGGTTATACTTTCAACTATTGGACCTCCCATAAATGGTAAGTTATCAAATGATGATGAAGAGAATTATATTAATTCCTTGGCCTACATTATCAAACAAATGCAAGAAAATAAACAGACTCGTTTCATAAGTATTTCAGGGGCAGGAGTGAAAATTCCTAACGAAAATTTACCACTAACCCGCAAACTTTTGCGTGTTATGATAAAGTCCAAATCTAAATCAATCATCAGTACTAAAGATAGAGAACTTCAAATGCTTGGACAGAGTAATTTGGATTGGACAAATATTCGTCCGCCTATGATTAAAGAAAAAGTAGATGGTAGGTTTGTTGCTGATGAAACTAAATTTATGGGAATGTCTGTTGATTTAAATCAATTATCCGAGTTTATGCTAGCTGAAATAAACAATAATGAGTGGATAAAAAAAGCGCCAGTAGTAGGTACTAAATGAATTAATAATGAAAGAGTTATAACAAATTCTGAAAAAATAAAATAACAATGGAATCTAAAGAATTAAAAGCTAAACTATTTACGACATCAAATTTTTATAACCATTTAAAAATAATGGTTGCAAGTTTTTCTGATTTACGAAAGTCTAGAAAAAATGGAAATATCAATAAGGCTTTCAGCGAGAAAATAATGTTAGCCGTAACACAGGTAAATGGCTGTAGGTATTGTAATTATGTCCATACCAAAAGTGCAATTGATGCAGGAGCTTCAGAGGAAGAAATAAATTTGATGCTAAACGGGGAATTAGGAGATATTAGTAACGATGAATCCCTTGCGTTAATGTTTGCACAACATTATGCTGATACTAATGGTAAACCTGATAAGGAAACTTATGACCATTTTGTAGGGCATTATGGAGAACAGAAAGCAACAGATATTTTAGCCACCATCAGGGTTATTATGGCTGCTAACATTCACGGTATTTCGCTAGATGCGCTTCTAAGTAGGGTAAAAGGGAAAAAGATGAAAGGTAGCAAACTAAGTAATGAGTTTGGTATTGCTTTAGGAATTCTTATTCTGCTTCCTGTAGCAATAATTCAAGTTGGGTTTGAAAAAATAACAAAAAATAAAACAGAGATTATATATTCAGATAAGTTGAAAAATAAAAAAAATGTGAATGTTATTACCATGCTAACTGCGCTATTAATTTGTGGAGGAACAACGTACGCTCAAGATGTTGATAAAGGTGAAGGAATTAATTATCACATAATCTCTCGATCAGACCTAAGTCCTAGACCTACTGGTTTTCAGCCAACAAAGGCAAAAGAAGTCAATGGGGCATACAATGAGAATGTGATAACATCCTCAAATAGAGTATTAAATAACGAAACAATCATGCTAAAAAAAGTAAATGTTCAACCAGTTGGGGAAAAAGACTTTAGTACATGGGAATTTTTATGTGACGAAGGTGGCCATACATACGAACAATCGGCCCCAAATCCGTTGAGTTATATGGTAGGTGGTATCTCTTCCAGTTTGTTATCAAGTGTGGAGCAGGCTATAAATGTTTTGGATTTAGATGTTTCTAGTGCAAAAGTAGAAGCGAAAGTGTTTTTTAGATATGATGATCCTATGACACCTAGTTGGAAAGGATATA
This sequence comes from Maribacter aquimaris, assembly GCF_014596745.1. Lineage (GTDB taxonomy): Bacteria > Bacteroidota > Bacteroidia > Flavobacteriales > Flavobacteriaceae > Maribacter_A > Maribacter_A aquimaris. The sequence goes on along the minus strand of NZ_JABTCF010000003.1, from coordinate 141,368 downwards.
CCGATAGCGTTGTTGCCAATATTCTTATTATAAGTGATGAGCCGGCAGAAAAAATTGCAGAGATGAAAAGAATGGCGGTTCAGGCTTGGGCTGTGGGTGAATGTATTATAAATCCTACTCCTGTAGATGCTAAATTTGAGTATAACACTAAAATATGGGATACAGAATCTGCAAGTTCGGGTAAAGTTATAGGAGATGATTCGTATGATAATAATTTGAAAATCACTTCGAAGGGAAACAACCCAAAACCACAAAGTTTTAAGCTGGGAACAGATGTTAGTATGGAGAAATTTACGAATCCTTTTATATTTGAAGTAGTTGGTATTTCTGAATCGGCCAATGATGTGCAACGTCCATATTTGCATAAAATCAAAATTAGGGCAATTCAGGAAAATTATGCAGCTTGGGATATTTATGCGGATGATAGTCGTGGATATGAAGGTATAGATAAAGCTCCAACTTCAAGCGATTATTTTACAGCTGGTACTAGTTTGTGCTTAATGAGTCAATTAACCGGATGGTCTGAGCTATACAAACATCAAGGTATTGATATCGATGACTATCGTGTGGAACACCAATTCAATTATCAAGTAGATAATTTTATGACTCCATCGGCAACAGGTCATGTAGATGGTGTTATTACAAGAATACTAATAAAGAGTAACACCAGTGAGAAAGTAATGAGCGATTATGCCAAGCATGCACTTGGTACATGTTTCGCCGGAGATGCTGTCTCAATGGAAACCCCAACAGAAGTTGGTGTCTATCAAAATGGAAAACTTATTCAATAGTGTAATACTGCTGAATAAGAATTTATTATACTAAAAAAGGATTAAAAAAAGAATCTCGTTCCAAGTACTTGGAACGAGATTCTTTTTTTAAAATTAATATCAGGTTATACATTTACCATTAGTCCTCCTTTATTGACCTTTCCTTTGGTTTGGTTTCATTGCATCTTCGTAGTGTGATATTTAAAGAGGTAAAACATAAACATATTAATTTAAAAAAGATAAAAATGAAAACAAGTAAAAATGTAAAATCCATTCTATTGCTAACTGTTCTTTTAACTTGTAACGGAATAACTTATTCCCAAGACAATACGGAGCAGGTTCCAAAAGAGTATTCAGTTGTAAAAAGGGTGGATAATTTTAACCAGCCTACAACATTTTATCCAACAAAAGCAACACCCGTAAATGGTGCTATTAGCGAGAATGTTGTGACATCGGCAAAAAGAGTTTTGAATAAAGAAAAGCCTTTCTTGAAAAAAGGGGTGGTGAAAACTGTTGGTGAAGCTGATTTAAGCGCATGGCAAATGACAAGCGATGAAGGTGGTAATCCCCAAAGTGCACCAAACCCATTGACATATTTTACGGCTGGAGCAGCTTCAGACTTACTAACCCAAGTTGAAAGAAGTATACAGATAATGGGCTTGGACGTTGAAGATGTAAAAGTGGAAACAGAATTCTTTTTCAGATGGAGCGATATTATGACTGATAACTGGTCGGGTTATACCGATAAGGTAGTGACCAATATTGTTGTGAAAAGTAACGAGCCAGCTGAAAAAATCAAAGAATTAAAGGAAATGTCTATTAGAGCCTGGTCGATTGGTGAATCCTTGGCTAACAAAACCGCTATTGATGCAGAAAATGTTATTAATGGTGACGATTGGGATGGGAAAGCAGCCCAAGCAGGACAAGTTCCTTCTCCAGTTTCTATTGATAATGGTCGTACGATTACGAATACAACTCCAGCGTTACAATTGCAAACAATAAAAGTAACGGAAGATCTTGATATGGATATGAATGATTTCCCAAAAGAAATGCGCTTTTCTGAAGTTGGTATCGCAGAATCTGCTCACGATGCAAAGCGCCCATATTTACATAGATTAAGAGCAAAATCGTTAACTGCACACTACGAAACTTGGGAGCTTTTCTCAGATGATAGCCGAGGTTATGAAGGCATAGACACAGCTCCTACATCAAGAGAATATTTTACTTTAGGAACATCATTTTGTTTGATGAGCCAATTGACCCCGAATATGATGTATTTCGAGAAAAAAGGTGTTAAGATTGATGATTTTGCTGTTGAGCACCAGTTCAATTACCGAGAAACTAATTTTATGACTCCGGCAATGACGGGAGAGATGACCGATGTAGTAACCCGAATCCTCGTAAAAAGCGATGCTGATGAAAATTTAGCGAATCAGTTTGCAGTGCAAGCGCTTCGTTGTTGTTTTGCTGGGGAAGGAAGCGTTCAAGAAACCGAGATGGAAACAAATATTTATCTAAACAGCAAACTTGTTAAATAGCATTTCTTGTTCTGATTGGAAGCGATGTTTTATACGATCCTAGCATACATGATAAGATCTTTGCCGCTGGTCCTGTAGTTACAAGTTACGTACCCAGGGCAATATTGAACCTTGAACTTCGAAGTCAGTTCGAATTCGAGGCTATAGACAGATCTCAAGGAACAAAGGTTTGTTTGTCCTTCTTCAAGAACTTCTAAAAGAAATTATTTGATTTGTGATTTAAGTTGAAAATCGCATTTGTTATATCATTGTGAATACGCATTGCGGATATCGACACTATCCCACCCATTTAGGGATTGTTACACGACCAAGGTTCGGTAATTGGGGATAAAAACAAAGGGCCATACGGTAAAAACGTATAGCCCTTTATTAAGTATTAGCGCATCATAGGTACATTATATTAGCTCAATATTTCCTCCAATGTGATATAGTCTCCTACTTTACCTGTCATTTGCTCCACATCGGTATTTACAGGAAGTGTCTTTTTACCAGGTCTCCATCCTGCAGGACAAACTTCACCGGTTTTACTTGCATGCTGCCATGCTTGTACTTGTCTTAAAAATTCGTTGACGTTTCTTCCTACAGAATCGGCCTGAACTTCTTGAGCTACACAAATACCATCTGCATTAAACAAAAAACGGCCTCTTAGAGCCACACCTTCTTCTTCAATCAATACACCAAAAGCACGACTAACTTCTTGATTGGCATCAGCTCCCATAGTAAGTTTCAAACCTTTTAAAATAGGTTCTGTTTCGACAAATCTCTTATGTGAAAATTGGGAGTCTACGGATACTGCCAATATTTCTACCCCTAATTCCTGGAACTCATCATAGTGAGCGTTCATTGCCGCGATTTCTGTTGGGCAAACAAAGGTAAAATCAGCGGGATAGAAACATACTACCGACCATTTCCCTTTATAGTCTTCACTTGATACTGTTTTGTAATGCCCTGTTTTAGCGTCGTAGGCATCCATTGTAAATTCGGGCATTTGCTGCCTCACCATTGTTGAACCCATTATTTTTTCTTCTTTATGATTTATACTCGTATTATCTGTTTCTGCAATTTTCTTTCTTGGTTTTACACCACTTGCACATCCCATATTTTTTGGTATTTTAATTAATGATTTTGATTTTTATGTATGATAAAATTACCACTGATATTCAGTTTAATATTGTCTATGATAAAATTGTCAATTTGATTTTCTTCAAAAAAAACCTTTAAAAGACCATCAAGTTTTTCGCTTACAAAATCTTCGATATAATCACATTCAATACAATATAAATGATGGTGATTTTCAAGTACACCGTCATATCTCATCGCATCCTTTTCAGTTTTTACTTTTTTAATCAAGTTTTTTTCAACCAATGTCTCTAAAACGTTATAAACCGTTCCAGAACCAACATTTGGATCACTTTTTCGTATGTACGAAATAATGTTTTCGGCTGTAGGGTGATTGTTAAGTTTGTATATAGCTTCCAATACCCGCATTCTTTGCGGGGTCACCCTTAATCCTTTAGCTGATAGTTTATCTCGAAGGTCTATTGTATTTATCATATGACTTGACTCTAAATAGGAATCATTCCTATATAAAACTAATTCAAATGTACGATAAATTTTTGTGCGATACGAAAGTCTAAATTTATTTTTCAATTAGCCTTTATGGCTAAGGCATTCAACGGTTCCCAATATTTGTATCCGTTATTCTTACATAAATGATAGGTGAATGTTTATGTGTACTAGGTAGGGCAAAGGAAGTTTTGGCTATAAAATCAATGCGGTTACTTTAGGGATTATGAATTACAGTCCCTACAAACACCTGTTATCCAAAAATTGACATTACTTACCTTATAGCCTGAAGGGACCTTCACTTCAATTTCATTGTTCATACATTCGACTTTACCACAGTTGTCGCATTTAAAATGATAGTGGTTATGATAGTGTATTTCCCCACAAGTATGACATTTAAAGTAATAGAACTTACCGTCATCGGAAATCACTTTATGAATAATGCCATCGTCTATAAAGCTTTGTAGGATTCTATAAATGGTTACCCGGTCAAACTCTGGCAACTGATTTTCGATTTCATCAGATCTTAAACCAAAGTTTTCGGCCCTTTTTAGGCACTCCAATACTGCCCTTTTCGATTTTGTCTGTCTTTTCTTCATTTCTTATTGTAACGCAGTTACAATATTAATAAATTGTAACTACCTTTGCTATATAAATTACAAAATTTAAGATATGAAATCTTTTGTTGTCATATTATGTCTAGCATTATCTCACCTAATGGTAGCACAGGATAGTATAAAAGGTACCATTATTGATTCCGAAACAGAAAAGCCGGTAGAAGGTGCCCTTATCTATGCTTTTGAGTTGAATAAATCCGTGGTGACCGATAACAATGGGAATTATATTCTGGTTAATAACAGCAAATACGACCTTAAAGTTGAAATATCCGCCGATGGTTACAAAACCCAGGTTGTAACCTTAAGTACCACGAATACGGATATAATCAAGTTGGATAAAAACTTGATTGAACTGCAGGAAGTAATTATCACGGGTGATAGAAATAAGAGTAGGGAAAAAGTATCCGTATCCATAGAAACCGTTAAGAAAATGGATCTGTACCAATCAGGAAAGATTTCCTTGGCCGATAACTTGTCCAAACTTCCGGGTTTAAGTAATGTCAGTAATGGCGTTGGAATTACCAAGCCTGTTATTAGAGGTTTGAGCAATACTAATATCGTTTTTCTGAATAATGGCATCAAAGCTGAGAATTTTCAATTTTCGAGCAATCACCCTTTTATTTCAGATGAATTTTCTGCAAAAAAAATAGAAGTCATCAAAGGGCCTGTATCACTTGTCTATGGTTCTGACGCCGTGGGTGGGGTTATTAATGTTATTAAGGAGAATCCTGCCAGCACCAATTCACTGGAAGCTAAGATCAATACCCAATACCATACGAATACCCAAGGTTTTGTAACTAATCTTGATATAAAGGCAAGTGGTGAAAAATGGTACGGAGGAGCTTCCTTCACCAATAAAAGTCATAAAGATTACCAAGACGGAAATGGCGATCAAATTATTAATACCCGTTTTGAGGAACTTAATCTGAGTTCCAATATCGGGTACCGAAGTGCTGCGGGTAATTTTGCTTTATATTTTGATTACAATGCACCTACGTATGGTTTAACCAATCAAAAATCATTATCCGTGGTTAATGATGATAATAGAAAGGTGAACTTTTGGAATGTGAACCTGGACAATAAATTATTGGCCTTAAAAAATAAGATCTTTATTGGTGAGGGTATTCTGGATGTGAATATGTCTTATCAGCAAAATATTAGAAAAGGCATCTCTGATGACACTAGCCTATATTCCGATCAGATTTTTGCTTCAATGGATTTAGCTACTATATCCTATAATGCTAAGTTTAGTATTCAAAAAAACACGAGCAAATATACGTTGGGATTCAATGGAGCATATATTGAAAATGATGCGGATGACTTTTATGGTAATAGCAACCCAATGCCCGACACAAAAATAAATGATATAGGTTTTTTTGTATTGGATGAGATCGATCTGTCCGATGCGCTAACCCTGAATGCTGGTTTAAGATACGATTTGAGAACCATGAAATCGTTTCCGTTTGAATCTACTGGGTTGAATAAGTATGAAATTGATAATGACTACAGTAGTTTAAGTGGTTCTGTCGGTTCCACCTACAAGGTAAACAATCATTTGTTCAAGTTCAATATAGCCTCTGGTTTCCGGAGTCCAAATATATCGGAGCTTACACAGAACGGTATACATCAGGCCCGTTTTGAGAGAGGGGATGTTACTTTAAAGTCACAACGGAATTATCAACTTGATCTTAATTACCATTTTCATATCGATAAATTGGTTTTTGACGTAAGTCCTTTTTATAATAAGGTCAATGACTTTATTTACATTGTGCAAACTACTGAGGATGCCCCGATAGGAGGGGGCAAAGTATGGCAATATGTGCAAAATGATGCCTTATTGTATGGGGGTGAAATAGCATTGGATTATCATCCTTCCAATTGGTTGGGGCTACATACCAATTACACCTACACCCGAGGGGAATTAATAGATGGTGGAAATTTGACTCAAATTCCACAAAATAGATATGTAGCTGAAGTTAAACTTCAAAAAAATAAAATAGGTATTCTTAAGAACCCTTATTTCGTGGTAAATCTCACATCTTTCCAGAGTCAGGATAATTTAGGGCAATCAGAAACCTTTACGCCGGGTTATGAACTTTTCAATGTGAATTTTGGTTCAAAAATAACTATCGAAAAGCAGGTTGTCCATTGGTATATATCGGCAAACAATCTATTTGATAAGGTATATATAGACCATTTGTCCTCTTTTAAACCACTAGGACTAAACAATATTGGTAGAAATATTGTCTTTGGTTTGAACATTCCATTTACGACGCAGCTAAAGCCGGTCAATTGATTTCTGCTTATCAATCTTTCTAAAATATAGAGGTCCATGCTTAATCGGCATTTCCGTTTTTTTTAAAGGGGGTATCCTAGGTTTGGATGGGATCCTATCAGGATTTAAGAGGACTTAGGTGGATTATGAAAAAGCATATTTAGAATATATAAACAGACATACAAGATGAATGAAATTTATACTGATGAGTTTCGTAAAATAATGCAGGCAAATTGTGATTTTACCAGTATGAGGTCAAATCGCATCGAAGAAATATTGAATTTTGCTAGAGGTATGGGCATTAGCCGATTAGGAATAGCATATTGTATAACATTCTCCCATAAGGCAGAAGTTTTAGAGCAATATTTTTCAAAATACTTTACTGTGTATACAGTCGGATGCAAACATGATAAAGTAAGAAAAAAAGATATTCTGGGAGGGGATAGTAAACGGATCATGTGCAACCCGGCCGGACAAGCGGAATATTTGAACAATCATGATACAGAACTTAATATTTCTATGGGACTATGTGTCGGTCACGATATGATATTTAGTAAGCAGTCGAAAGGTTTGGTTACCAATTTGTTTGACAAGGATTTTACGAATAACAATAATCCTGGGATTGCATTTTCTGAAATTGAAGGAAAACTATAATATTCATAATAGCGGATAATAAATAACAATAAAACCCTATTTTTCTTTCAGAACCAATGTATTACAATGTTGAGTGACAATTAAAAAGTCCAGCTTTTATGAAGGTTGCATAAATTATCGTTAGCCCTTGGCCCAAAGGCCTAGGGAGTCACTATTTGATACTTATGGATACAGGGGTTTCTTAATTATGGATATGATTGAAAGAATAGCGGGATCTTCACTATTGTCGAAACCGATTTTGAACACTTGATTGGGTTCTTTAGCTTTCCCACCTTATAGAATAAAAGCCCCTTAAAGAGGCTTTTACAGTGTTTATAAATAATGGTGAGTGAAATTGATTGTTGTTCGTTAGTGGTGATTTTATGTTTGGTTATTAGTGATATCCATTATAGTAATCCAGCAAAAATGGCAACATAATATAACCCGGTTAGTATAAAAACAACGCCGGCAACGGTACGCATTACTTTCTCGATTTTAGTGATTCGGTTATAAAACACCCCCACTTTTCCAGCCGTAAACGCCAATAAGTAGGTGAAAAGTATTACGGGCAACCCTGTGCCAAATGCAAATATAATTGGCAGATAAAGTCCGTCGACAGATGCTATTGTCATTGGGATCAACATTCCGAAAAACAACGCGCCACTATACGGGCAAAAGGCCAAGGCAAAAACAACCCCGATCAAAAAAGAACCCAACAAGCCTTTATCCTGGAATTTTTCGGATAGTTTTTCTTGGAAATTGGATTTTCCCAAAAAATTGAGCTTGATTAAATCCAGCATTATCAATCCTATTATGATCAATAGGGGCCCAAGATACTTTTCCCCGTTTTGATTGAAAAATCGGGCAATATGAAACTTGCTCGCGCCAAAATACAATATGAGACCAATGACCGTATAACTAAATCCCCTTCCTAGGGAATACAGTAATCCGCTTAAAAAAACCTTCCGTTTGCTTGAAATGTTTTTTGAGATAAAAGCCGTCGCAGTTATATTGGTGGCCAAAGGGCAGGGACTAATGGCAGTCATTAGTCCCAGTATAAATGCTGATAAAATGGGGAAATTGTAATCCTCTAATAGCGATTTTAAAAAATCCATTTAGAGCATTTTTAGTTCAGAGTTTATTTTTTCTTTCAGTTCTTTGGAAAAGGCTTCTTGATCCAATCCGTTCATAAAAGCGAAATCGGTTAAATCTATTTTTGTTTCCTTACCGTTTTTTATGACATTCAAGAATAGTGAGGTACCTGCTGCTTCGAATTTTTCAGCGATTTTTTGGTTTTCCTCCTTATCTACATTAATAGCTTGAAACGTGATTTTATTGGCCTTCAATTCCTTTGGGAAATAGGTGTTGAGTGTATATTTTGTATTTGCCTCAATCGCATTGCAGGTCATGCACCTATGGGTAGCGTGGAAGTCCAATACCTCAATTTTTGAAATGGATTGGTCCGGGGAACTGTCTTTGCTTTTGTTTTGGCCATTGCAGGCCGTTAACATTAATCCGATGGCTAATACGGTGATAAATTTGATTGTTTTCATGCTGTTGTAGTATTTGATTATTGACATTTTGATTTATTCTTATTTAAGATATCCGTTTTGGGATAATCGTTTTTTGATAATGGTTTCCACTCGAAATCCACGATCTCAGTGACAAGGAAATTTTCTTTGGCATCCGTTGAAAGTAATTGATCCGAAAAATCGTTTTCCAAGTTTTTAAGTTTATCCAAATCACAAGGTGATAGTTCTCCCTTAATGGCTTTTGCCCCCAATTCGTCAATTTCATCAGGTTTCACTCCTTTTTTCAGTTGTACTTTAACGGCTTTGGTATTGTCTTTTCGCTGAATGATATAAAAGCCGTTCTCAAGAGCGTTGTCCACATAAAAGGAATTGTATTGGTACCTGCCTCCGGAAATATAAATGGCAACATCCGTTAGGCAAGGTGAACTGTTGCTTATGATTCTCGTGTTCGTCCGATCAATAATCCCGTTAGGGTAAAGTGCTTTTAACCCTTCCTGTATACCCAAGAAACCTTGAACAAGTCCATCGCATAAATGACCGTGGAATTTTTCTATATCTCCAAGGTATATTTCATGTTCCAATATCAATCTTCCTTTTGAAAAATCGGTATCCAAAACGGTGATTACCTGGTTCTTATCAACCTTGGTAATCGGTGTTTCCGGTGGTGAACTGCAATTGATGAACGTAACCATCAAGAATATGGAGGTTAGTTTTTTCATAAGACGATATTGAATAGAAATCCTGAAATGATGATAGCCAAGGTTACTACGCTAAAAAAGATGGCGATCAACTTCAAGGACATTACCTTTTTCAACAAAGTGGCTTCGGGGATGGATAGACCTACGGTTCCCATCATAAAGGCTATAGCAGTACCTAAAGGAACCCCTTTGGCGACAAAAACCTCGATTACAGGAACTATACCTGCTGCATTGGCATACATGGGTACCGCAATCAATACCGCAAGTGGAACCGTCCACCACTCACCACCACCTAAGTAGGTGTTGAAAAAGTTTTCGGGAACGTAGCCGTGCATAGCGCCACCTATGGCAATCCCTATGATGACATAAAGCAGGACACCTTTTACAATATCCCAAGCCCCGCGTGTTATTTCAGGCAATCGCTGGTAGAAAGTTTGTTTTACCTCTTCATATTCGGCTTGCTGCATTTTAATTTCAAGAATCTTTTTTACCCAATCCGATAGTAATGGTTCTAGGTTGAACTTACCGAGTAGCCAACCACCGATCGTACCCAATAAAATACCTGAAGCGGCATAAATCAACGTGACTTTTATGCCGAACATTCCAAGAAACATGGCTACGGCAACTTCATTCACCAAGGGAGAGGTAATCAAAAAAGCAAAAGTTACACCAAGAGGGATTCCACCTTGTACAAAGCCTATGAATAAGGGAACCGAAGAGCATGAGCAAAAGGGGGTTATGGCTCCGAAAATAGATGAAAAAAAGTATTCCAATCCATAGAGCTTCTTTTCATTTAGATAGTTCTTAAGTCGTTCAATAGGAAAATAGGCATTTACGATGCCCATTAGAAAAACAATGAAAAATAAGAGGATTAGGATTTTCAGCGTGTCATACACAAAAAAATTCAAAGCAGTTCCCAAGTGTGTTTCTGCCCCAATGTCAAAAACGGAATGAATAAGCCAATCTGCAAAATGCTGTAACCAATCAAACATACGAAATCGTGTTAATCGTTCCGGAAATGGAACAGGACAGTTTTACGGTATTGTAGATAGTGCCAAATTTTTCAATGTTCTTTTTCAGCAAATCCGTATTCAATTTTTTATCGTTGCTATAGATGGTCAATCTATAAGTAAGGTTGTCCATCCTAGGGGGATGCTCAAGACGTGTTGCATGGACATCGATGGAAGCTTTTGAATACGCGAATTTCATCATACCTGAAAAGCGTTCAACATTTTTCAATATACAGGCCGCAAAGGCACTTATGAACAATTCGGCGGGATTAGGCAGGGAATAGGAGGTTTCCGGAGTTGTGCCAAAATCAACAAGGGATTGCTTTATCTGAATTACGGCGTCTTGGTTTGAAAGGGAAGAAGCTTTGATATGATAATCCATAATCTTTTGAGTTACTTCAAAAGTGCCAACACTTCTTCTTTAGAGGGAACCCTACCTTTAATGGTAATGGCATCATCAATGACCAACGCGGGAGTAGTCATTACATTGAATTTCATGATTTCCATGATATCCTCGACCTTTTCTATGCTGGCATCAATATTGTTTTCCGAAACTACTTCTTTCACAACACCGGTCATTGATTGACATTTTGGACAACCTGTCCCCAAGATTTTAATTACTTTACTCATTAGGCTTTTATTTGTACATCGGCAATAAACGATATGATTAATAAAAAAATATCAATGAAAAAACTGTTGGAATAAAGCTTTTGCCGTATTCCAGTTTTCTTGATTGATACAGTACTTTATTTTGGGCGGTTTCAATTCTCCTTGAATAAGTCCCGCATTTTTCAATTCTTTAAGATGCTGTGAAACCGTAGATTGGGCTAAAGGAAGTACGTCTACCAAGTCACCGGTAAAACAACAGGATTGATTTTCTAGATGTTTTAGGATGGCAATACGTGTAGGGTGTCCCAATGCTTTGGCTATTTTTGCCAACGCTTCCGTATCTTCAGCATATTCTATATGTTCTAAACTTCTCTTCATATCCTTATCGCAAATATACGATATATATTTAATACTACATATCATTTAGTTCACACCCTGTTGTTTTAAAACTATCGTCAATTCCTCTTCAGGGAAGAATCCTTCATGTCGAAAATATTCCTTACCATTTTCATCCAAAAATACTTGGGTCGGTATGGCTTTGATCTTATAGGTCTCTGCATAAGGTTTTCCTTCTTCGGTCCAAACATCATAGAAAATGGTATGGACCTGATCACCATACTTTTTTTCAACTGATTTTATGACTTTTAGCATTTTACAACAAGGAATGCATTTTACCGAACCTAATTCTATAAAGGTTACTTTGGTGTCGTTGGACTCCAAATCCATTCTATATATAAGTTAGAATGGCTTTTATCGTTGCTATTGGCAGTAGTTTCATTCTTCAATTTGGTGTTTTCCTTTCATTTTTCATCATAAACATCAGGAAGTTCCTTGGCACTTTTTTCAAGAATCGTAATGACCGATGCTACTTTTGCTCTATAAGTCACACCAACTTCAATTCTAAAACGATCTTCCTTTTCTAAAGACGCCACTTAATGACCTTAATATGTCGTAATCAAGGAATTTGGAATTGGAATTGAAATATCGTCGGTATTCGGCCCTTTTGAAGTTCCATTGATCTACAGGTGATTTTTAAATGGATTTTAGCAGTATTGGAGGAATATCATTGAGGGCTTGAAATTAGTGCTGTTTGTAGCATTAATACACATACTTTGATTGTTGGGTTATTTGTATTTATAATACTTCTTCGTTTTTATGATTTGAAATTTTTCCAAACAGATCCTATTTTTATAACGCCTTATATCCAATATGTTACAAACCTAAATGGATAGGTCGAAGCTGCCATATACTAAGCAAATCATGAGCCTTCCAAATGATTTTTTTTCAAGTTAGGAGTTCTTTAATTGATTATCCTTTGGTAATTTAGTGTCAAAATTAAAGTATGGGTCAAGTTATTACATTCGGTGAGGTATTAATGCGTATCTCGCCAACAAGCAATAAAAAATTCATTCAATCAAATCTTGTTGAATTTTTCTTCGGTGGTACAGAGTTGAATGTGGGTATTTCAATTGCGAATTTTGGTGGGGATGTAAAACATATTAGTGCGGTCTCAGATGATTTTATTGGGGAAGCCGCCATTTCGTACATTAGAAAGTTTGGCGTGGATACCTCTATGATCTCATTATCAAAACGCCCATTGGGAGTTTACTTTTTGGAAGTTGGAGCCGTAATGAGACCGAGTACGATTTCTTACAATAGATCGCATTCCGCATTTTCTGAAATGGTTCCTGGGAAAGTGGACTGGGAGAGTGCCCTGGAAAATGGGGAATGGATGCATTGGACGGGTATTACACCCGCCTTATCCAAAGGGGCTTTCGATACACTGAAGGCGGGATTGAAATTGGCAAGGAAAAAAGGGATGGTTGTTTCTGCCGATCCCACATACCGCAGTGGCCTATGGCAATACGGACAGGACCCTAAGGAAGCCTTGGTCGAGTTATTGCACGATTCCACTATTTTTATTGGGGGTATTAATGAAATCAATGAGGTTTTAGGTACTTCATATGGATATTCGAACGACGATTTTATCGAGGCGAGTAAACAGTTGATGCAGACTTTCCCATCCATAGAAAAGGTCTTCGATAAAATTAGGACCTCCTTAAACTCATCTTGGCATAAGATAAGGGCGAGAATGTGGAATGGAACGGAGTTCCGTGAAACTGAGGATCTGGATATCACCCATGTTGTTGATCGAATTGGGACCGGAGATGCCTTCGCCGCAGGTTTGGTGTATGGCCTACAGGAATATGATGATTACCAAGCCATGGAATTTGCCAGTGCTGCTTGTGCCCTAAAGCACACTTACGAAGGGGATGTGAATTTAACGACCCTAAAGGAAGTCACCAATATCTTGGGGGGTAATACAACGGGAAGATTGGTGCGTTAAGGGATTATTAAAGAAGGTTTAAAACTGTTGTTGTGCCTGGGCTACTTTGAAAAACCATTGTATTTCGGTATCTTATTTCTTTGGATATTCAATATGCCGGTCCTATTCATTCATTTTCATTCTTTGGAATTATACCCAAAAAAGTAGTACATACATGGCCCCTAAAAAACAAAAGGCGCAAAATGCATAACACCTATTTTGTGGTTTGATTTGTTTTTTCATTTTCATTTGTTTGGTATACAAATAACTGTTGAATCTGCATTAATCCGTTTTTGCTTCGTGTAAAGGGAAATAAATTCGTTGTAGGGTTGATTCTTTGTTTATGTCTCGAAATTTTGCCCTATCAATGATTGGGGAATAGGAACTGGGCCCTATTATAGGAAACATTGATCGATGGGGTAATATCCCGTCAATTGGATAATGTCCTGCGTTTAATATGAATAGTTTGATTAAGGGAATTGGATAGTAAATGAATAGTTTTGGGAATGTAGGTCGTGAATCGCTATGCCTGTAATTCCTCCCCATTCGTATCTTCGTTCTTTAATCCTTCCACGGCAAAAGTATCCCGGAACACATAGGCGAAAACAATCACAATCCCTAGAACGAGTAAGGAAAGGGCGTATTCCCAATGTAGGATTTTCATTAAGCTCCCTGCGATTATGGCCAAGGTGCCAAAGACCATAGCGATATTCCATAGTAATTGCAGGGTACTGTTTTTTGTATGTTGATTACCATGTATAAGATAGCTTGCACCTTCCAGTACAAACCAAAGCACAAAGGATATGGCAATGACCAAATGGATATAAATCGTATGTTGTACATCCAAGATATTCAAAACACCATTGATGGCCCAGAAAAGAACCAGAATCAATTTGTTGTAATCCTTAAATTGCTTTATGGGTTTTTTCCAAAAACGGAAACTATAGAGTATACCGATTGTCGTAAAGGAGACAAACATAACTTGGGTAGCCATGGGCCAACCAAGGACTTTCATTAGTAGACCCATTAACATGGCTACAATGAAAATCCGTAAGGGTTGGGTCAATATTTTTTTGGTATTGCTCATGACTGCATTTTATGGTTGTACAGATACTATCCATCAGGGTTAAATAACTTTGATATTCGCCTTTAATCCTTCCATTATTCCTAGGATGTTATGTACGGTTTCCTTTAGGTAATGTTTGATCAAAACATGCGGTATACGTATTGTGGTAAACCCATTTTTAAAGGAATGCATCGTTCTTTCCAAGTCGTTTATAGCTTGTTCATGGGTCAGCATACTATATTCAGCATCGATTTCGATATTCAATTTCACCCTCGAAATGGCTATATCAACCGATTTATTGCCATCCCACCATTCCAACATGGCGCTTACACCGGCCTCTTTTAAGCCATAGTAGAGTTGTATGGCTTCGGTAGGTGTATTCTTCATCTCGATCAACTTAACCATTCGGGTCTGGTGGTTTTCACAAAGCTCAACACCTAAAAGGTCCATTGATTTTCTGTGTTCTAAGTAATCGAGTTTCTTACTACATTCTAAACAGGTCATTTAACTAGTTTGATTTTGATTTGGGATTATTATAACCGCATACTTTTCGGATTATTATAAATTTTCGATGTACTGCATCCCACTTTTAGATGAACTGCATTTTTTTAGATGAACTGCATTTTAGAATGTTAAAACTGTGGTGAAACGCACATTTTGAAACATGATATTTTTCAGTAAGGAATGGCACGCTCTATTGGGTCATAATGTGTAACTTTATGGGTTATTTAAGACAGTATATTATGATTAGAAATTATATGAAATCCAATACGATGCTTTTCTTATTGCTTTTAATGTTTGGTTGTAAGGAAGGGGCTGACAGGCAAAAAACAACTACAAAGGAAGCGATTAGGCCAGAACTGAACTTGTCAGAGGCCAATAGGCTCGCAAGCCTACCTTTTGGGTGTATGCAGACGGAATACCCGAATAGATTGGGGCAAACATTGCAGGATTCGTCCCATCTCAGGAATCCGAAATCCTTGCATCCGGCATTTTATGGTTGTTTTGATTGGCATTCTTCGGTGCATGGGCATTGGTCATTGGTTTCACTTTTAAAGCAATTTCCCAATATAAATGAAGCTGCCGCAATTCGAACGAAACTGACAGAGAACTTATCCAAGGAGAATATAGAATCCGAAGTAAGCTATTTTAGGATGCAAGGGAATGCCACTTATGAACGTACGTATGGTTGGGCCTGGTTACTGAAATTGGCAGAGGAACTCCATACTTGGGATGACCCTATGGCAAAAGAATTGAGTGTTAATCTTCAACCCTTGGTAGATATAATTGTACAGGGCTATATTGATTTTCTTCCCAAATTGAATTATCCCATTCGTGTTGGGGAACACAGCAATACGGCTTTCGGTATGTCATTGGCATGGGATTATGCCAAAACAATGAATCATTTGGAGCTTCAAGAAATCATAAAAAAGAGTGTCAAACGCTTTTATATAAAAGATATTGAATGTCCATTGGAATGGGAACCAAGTGGTTTCGACTTTTTGTCACCTTGCCTTCAAGAGGCAGATGTGGTTCGAAAGGTGTTGACCGCTAAGGAATTCAAACATTGGATCAAGAATTTTTTGCCGCAATTGACAAAACCATCCTTTGTTATGGAACCCGGAAAGGTATCCGATCGTACCGATGGGAAACTGGTACATATCGATGGACTTAACTTTAGCCGGGCATGGTGTCTATATGGCATAGCCAAAACGCTTCCGGAATATTCGTATTTGAATAAAATAGCAGATGAACATCTAAATTATTCATTATCAAGTATCGTGGATGATAATTATGAGGGTACCCATTGGTTGGGAACTTTTGCCCTGTACGCCTTAAACCATTCAGAATAGTATGTTTAAAAAAATGGGCCCTGGAGTTTTGGTGGCAGCGGCCTTTATTGGTCCAGGGACTGTTACGGCCTGTACCTTGGCCGGAGTGGGCTTTGGTTTTTCCCTTTTATGGGCTTTATTCCTTTCTATTATCGCCACGGCAGTTTTACAGGAAATGTCTGCAAGGTTGGGGATAATCACCCAAAATGGTTTGGCAGATGCCATAAAGGTCGAATTGGATATTCCATGGGTCCGTACCCTGCTTTTAGGTATTGTATTGGCCGCCATTGTATTGGGTAATGCGGCATATGAAGCAGGAAATATCGGCGGTGCTACCTTAGGAATGAATGCCCTTTTCGGAACGGAACATTCGGTGTATTATCCCCTAATCATCGGAGCCTTGGCATTCGTATTGTTATTTATGGGTAGTTATAAGGTCTTGGAGAAGGTGTTTATTGCCTTGGTCCTGATGATGAGCCTTTCCTTTCTTCTCACGGCTATGGTCACCAAACCCGATCTGCTTGCCATATTGAAAGGGACCTTTGTGCCTAAAATACCCGAAGGTAGTATATTGAATATGATGGCCTTGGTCGGCACAACGGTGGTACCCTATAACTTGTTCTTACATGCTTCCCTGGTGCGTGAAAAATGGAAGCACGAATCAGACCTACCATATGCCCGAAAGGATACGATAATGGCAATAGCTTTGGGGGGATTGGTATCCATGGCCATAGTTATTGCGGCCGCTTCCATACCCAGTGGGGAGATAACCAATGTCATGGACCTGGCGAAAGGCTTGGAACCGTTATATGGGAAGAGTGCCCATTACTTTATGGGAATTGGTCTGTTCGCGGCTGGTATAACATCCGCCATTACCGCCCCCTTGGCCGCGGCGTATGTGGCCAATAGTTGTTTTGGCTGGAAAGCCGGTTTAAAAGATAAGCGATTTAGGATGGTTTGGATGTTTATTCTGGGGTTGGGGGTGTTTTTTCTTTCCTTTGGAATCAAACCGATTGAAATTATCAAATTTGCCCAAGTGGCCAACGGAATATTACTGCCCGTAATCGCTATTTTCCTGTTCTGGGTGGTCAACAAATCCACGGTTATGGGAAAATATACCAACACTAAAATGCAGAATGTACTTGGTTTTGTGATTATAGGTTTGGCGTTGGTTTTAGGGGTAAAAAGTATCATTAAAGTTTTGGGTTTTCTATAAATGAAAAAGATAACTATCGATATCAATTGTGATGTAGGAGAGGGGATAGGCAATGAAGCGGATATACTCCCTTTGATCTCATCTTGCAATATTGCCTGTGGTGGACATGCGGGCGATATTGGATCGATGGCCCGGACCGTGGCGTTGGCAAAAAAATATGGGGTGCTTGTCGGAGCGCATCCATCGTACCCTGACCGCGGGAATTTTGGGCGTACAACAATGGTTATTGAAGACGATTTGCTAAAAAAGGCTATTCAACGCCAGATAAACGACCTGATAACAATTTTAAATAAGGAAAAGATACCATTAAATCATATAAAGGCCCATGGGGCCCTTTATAACGATTTGGCCAAGAACCCTGCTTTGGCCGATATGTTTTTATCGGTCATTGAACCGTATAAACCTTCCACGGTATTATATGTGCCGCCGGATTCCATCATAGCCCTAAAAGCTAAAGAACAGGGTTTTGCAGTAAAGTTTGAAGCCTTTGCGGATAGAAATTATAATGATGATTTAAGTCTGGTTTCCAGAAGCCTTCCCTCAGCGGTCATTAAGGAACCTAAAGCCGTTTTGGGTCACTTGGTTACTATGGTCGAAAAAGAAAAGGTGATTACGATTAGTGGTGTTGAACGGGCCATACATGCAGACACGTATTGTCTTCATGGCGATACCCCGAATGCGTTTCAAATTTTAATGTATCTTTCGCAGGAATTGCCCAAGCAACAAATCTATATCAAAAAGTGATGGAATATCCGATTTCAATACGATCCTTTGGGGAGCATGCTGTTTTGATCGAATGGCCTAATGAAGTAGATGATGCTATTTTGGAGGACATTATTCAATTTAGGTCCTTCCTAAAACAAAATTATTTAGACCCACAGGAATGGGAAATGGTTCCAGCCTATAATTCCCTTACCTTGATAGATAGGGAGCGAACCATCGATTATCAGATGTTCAAGGCACAATTGAAAATTTGGTATCGTGAACGGGTTGGGGTCAAAAGTAGGTTGAGGTATTTGTGGAAATTGCCTGTGTGCTATGATCTCGATTTTGCAATAGACCTTGAGGAAGTTGCAGAAAGATTGGGACAATCGGTAGCGAGGATTATTGAACTGCATACTTCAAATGTTTTTACGGTATACGGTATCGGTTTTTTGCCCGGTTTCATGTATTTGGGGGGATTGCCAAAGGAATTGGAAGTACCCAGACGATTGGAACCCCGTCAGAAGGTTGCGAAAGGGGCTGTAGGCCTGGCTGGTAAACAAACCGGTATTTATCCACAGGAATCGCCGGGAGGGTGGAATATAATCGGTAATTGCTCGGTTCCTATCTTTGATGTTAAACGGGAGGAACCCTGTTTTGTGAATGTAGGTGATAGAATACAGTTTTATGCTATTTCCCGGGCAGAATACGACTTGCATAAGATCCAAGGGGAAGTAGGAATTTACCAATTTGAAAAAATAAAGTTGGATGCTTAAGGTATTAAAATCCGGTTTTTATACGACCCTTCAGGATGAAGGGCGTTTTGGATATCGCGATAAGGGTGTTCCCGTATCAGGGGTAATGGATGTAGGTGTGGTTCGTAATGCCAATATATTATTGGAGAATGACCACGATGCAGCCGTTTTGGAAATAACCATGACTGGTCCGACCTTACAATTTGAACGGGATACTTACATTGCATTGGCTGGGGCGGAATTTGCGACAACACTGAACAATGAACCGATTTCTAATAACAAGGTCCATAAGGTTAAGAGAGGTGATATTCTTTCCTATGGTAAATTGATTAATGGTTTTAGGGCTTATTTAGCCATTAAGAACGGTTTTAAATCCAAAGAGGTGTTGGGAAGCCGATCTCAGTACTATCCGATAACGAAAAGAGGTTCACTCAAAGATCATGAGGAATTGAAGTATGATACGTATATTGATTTTGAACCTAAAATAAGTGAGCTAAAGGTAAAATCACTTTTGGATGAAAAGGTTTTGAAAGTTTCGAAAGGTCCAGAATTCAAGTTATTGGACGATGAGCAATTGGAAAATCTTTTTATAAAGGAATTTACCGTAGCCAAGGAATACAACAGGATGGGGTATCAATTCAACGAAAAGATCAAGGGCCATGATTGGTCTATGTTGACTTCTGCAACCCTACCGGGTACGGTGCAACTAACACCTTCGGGCAAATTGATCGTTTTGATGAAAGACGGGCAAACAACCGGGGGATATCCTAGGATCCTGCAATTAAGTGACAAGGCCATCTCTATTTTGGCGCAAAAGAAATTGGGGGATAAAGTTACTTTTAAGTTGGCTTAAGGTTTTTTACCTGCAATCAGCTTTCGATATACGAATATGGCAAAGTATGTCCTAGACTTTATGGTACACCGCTTCAAAGGGTATCCTAAATCTTGGTCCGTAAACCCCTTTATCATCCCGTAGGCCACAACCAATGATCATATTGATCTCTGCTCCCCTTGGTAAATTTAAAATCTTTTTGACCCTTAAGGTATCACTGCCCTCCATAGGACAGGTATCATAACCGATCGCTGCCATGGATACCATAAAATTTTCTGCGGCCAAGGCAGCACTCTTATGGGCTACGATACGCATATCTGAATTCCGTACTTGCCTGTAGATAGGTCTAAGAAGGCCTACCATCTGGAAAAACACATATTTCAACGCCCCAAAAATACCCAAGAACTCCATATAGAGGGTAGGAATAAGTTGACTGTAATATTTCAGCGTGAATTTTTCCCGGGTAGAATAATCTTCCTTCGACTTAGTGCCATACCCCTTTTTTAAAAATTCAAGATTTGCCTTACTCCGTTTACGCCAAAGGTCCTTGCGGGTAACGACTACCACCAATTGCTGCGCGGTTTTGGCGGCAGGTTGGTCAAAACAAACCTTTGCCAAGGCCTTGAGTTTTGTTTTGTCGGTCACATGATAAAACTCCCATAATTGCATATTACTGCTGGTTGGGGCCAGGGAGGCATTAACCAAACATTGTTTTACTTTTTCGTCATCCAAGGCATCATCCTTGTAGATACGAACCGAACGGCGATATGCAATGGCTTCTGTAACTGTTTTTTCCATGGTTTTAAAAAAGATGTTTTACTTTTTTTATCAATTTTAAAGGAAGGTTGTAAGGGGGATACCGAAGTGGGGCATCCAACCAATTGGCTTTTTTAATGATTGCTTTCTGATGGGAGAACAATTCAAAGGAGGACTTTCCGTGATAGGCACCAATGCCACTGGCACCAACACCGCCAAAAGGGAGTTTCTTGTTCGTGATTTGGATGACCGTATCATTTATGGCCCCACCTCCAAAGCCATATTCTGTAATGATTTTATTTTGGAATTTTTTATTGGTGGAAAACACGTAAGTGGCCAAGGGCTTACCGTATCGAGTGATATATTCATGAATAACCCCATCGTTGTCATAGGCTATGATCGGGAGTATAGGTCCAAATATTTCCCCTTCCATGAGTTTGCTATCCACTTTGGGTTCATTGACCAGGGTCGGAGCTAGAAAGTTGTCGCTATCATTGGTCTCCCCACCAAATAAAATAGCCTCGCCCTGCAACATCGCTTTTAAACCGTTATAGTGCTTTTCGTTGACCAAACGGGCATAATCCGGGGAGGTTTCGATGGACTTTCCAAAACATTGTTTAATACTTCGTTTTAAGGCCTCTATAAGTTTATCCTTTACACTATTATGTACTAAAATATAATCCGGGGCGATACAGGTTTGTCCGGCATTTAAAAATTTACCCCAGACAATTCTTTTGGCAGCAAGGTTTATTGCAGCGGTGTCATCAACGATACATGGATTTTTACCTCCCAATTCCAAGGTAACCGGTGTTAAATGCTTGGCCGCACTTTCGTAAACGATCTTACCTACACGGGTACTCCCCGTAAAGAAGATATAGTCCCATTTTTGTGAGAGTAATCGTTGGGAGACTTCCACACCCCCTTCTACAACCGACACATGTTCCGGCAAAAATACCTTGGTTATGATTTCCTGAACGATTCTTGAAGTATGCGGGGTGGCTTCAGAGGGTTTTACCACGGCGGTATTACCTGCCGCAATGGCTCCGATTAGGGGTGCAAATACCAATTGAAAAGGATAGTTCCAAGGAGCAATGATCAAAACCGAACCATAAGGCTCCTTGTATATCCAATCAGAGGAAGGCCAATTCAATAACGTACCTGATTTTCGTTCGGGTCGCGCCCATAAGGCAATATTCTTAATGGCCAATTTCAATTCGGCAAGAACAAACTGGGTTTCCGCAGCCAGGGTTTCGAACTTAGGCTTCTTAAAATCGGAATATAACGCATCGCAAATTACATCTTCCTTCAATTCGATTTCCTTTTGCAAACCCTTTAGGACCTTTTTGCGAAAAGCCACATTTTTTGTTTGGTGGGAATCAAAAAAATCACGTTGTCTTTTAAGTATGTCCATACGATTGAAATGAAATCAAATGTAGCGAATAAAAAGATGACTATCATGTTTCCATAGCTATTGGGCCAATCCGGATAAAAGGGCTTTCCAATAAGCCAAAGTAATTCCATCCTTGTCTTTTACCCCGTAATAAGAATGGCCTTTTTTATACTTCATAACATGACTTTCTAAAGATATTAAAAGTATTGAATATGGTATAAAAAGTCAAGTTAAATATATGATAACCAGTAATTTGTATAAATTATACAAGTCTTGGATTTAGAGCAGGCATCATTGTTAAAAATTTAGCTTTCATTATTGAATTATATTTGATTGTTAATTAGCATGCGATAGCATAAATCATCAATAATTATTTTCTGGATGGAATTGAATAAATATAGCAAGAATGTTACCCAAGACCCTACGCAACCAGCGGCCCAGGCCATGTTGTACGGGATTGGTTTTAAGGATGAGGATTTTAATAAACCGTTGGTCGGCATTGCAAGTACAGGATACGAAGGTAACCCCTGTAATATGCATTTGAATGATTTGGCCAAATTGGTGAAGGAAGGGGTCAATTCCAAGGAAACCGTCGGATTGATCTTCAATACCATTGGCGTTAGTGATGGTATATCAATGGGAACACCGGGCATGCGATTTTCCTTACCGTCAAGGGATATTATTGCAGATTCTATGGAAACCGTTGTGCAGGGCATGTCTTATGATGCTTTGGTGACAGTGGTTGGGTGTGATAAAAATATGCCAGGAGCCTTAATGGCCATGTTGCGTTTAAACAGACCTGCTATTTTGGTATATGGGGGAACTATAGCCTCGGGTTGTCATAACCATAAAAAATTGGATATCGTTTCTGCTTTTGAGGCATGGGGCGAGAAGGTTGCCGGGACCATGGAGGAATCGGAATTCAAAAGTATCATTAAGAAATCGATTCCAGGAGCTGGGGCTTGTGGCGGTATGTACACAGCCAATACCATGGCTTCTGCCATAGAGGCATTGGGAATGTCATTGCCTTATAATTCCTCTAATCCAGCGATTAGTAAGGATAAGGAAGCGGAATGTTTGGAGGCAGGAAAACAAATGCGGGTCCTTATTGAAAAAGATATTAAGCCTTTGGATATTGTAACCCGAAAATCCTTGGAAAACGCCATTCGTTTGGTAACGATTCTGGGAGGTTCGACAAATGCGGTACTTCACTTCCTTGCTATTGCCAGGGCTGCCGATATCGATTTTACCTTGCAGGATTTTCAACATATTAGTGATACAACCCCTTTTATCGCCGACTTAAAACCAAGTGGCAAGTATTTGATGGAAGATGTTCACCGTGTTGGGGGAATTCCAGCGGTATTGAAATATTTATTGAGGAATGGTCTTTTGCACGGTGATTGTTTGACGGTTACCGGTAAGACCTTGGCGGAGAATTTGGAGAATGTTCCTGATTTGCAGGAAGGTCAGGATGTAATAATGCCTTTGGACAAGCCTATCAAGGCTACAGGCCATTTGCGTATGCTTTACGGTAACTTGGCGGAAAATGGATCAGTGGCAAAGATTACAGGTAAGGAAGGTCTGATTTTTAAAGGTAAGGCAAAGGTATTCGACAGTGAATATGATGCCAATGATGGAATACGCGACGGACTCGTCAAAAAAGGGGATGTCGTTGTTATTCGGTATGAAGGTCCTAAAGGAGGGCCGGGAATGCCCGAAATGTTAAAACCAACTGCTGCCATTATGGGGGCAGGTTTGGGAAAAGAAGTGGCATTGATCACTGATGGTCGTTTTTCAGGGGGTACCCATGGATTTGTAGTTGGGCATATATCACCTGAAGCACAAGAAGGTGGTGTTATTGCCTTGGTGAAGGATGGTGATACCATTATAATTGATGCCGAAACGAATTCCATCAATGTAGAAGTCTCAGAAAAAGAACTTGCACAGCGTAAAGCTGAGTGGGTACAACCGGAATTGAAATTCAAAAAAGGGGTATTGTATAAATATGCCCGTTCTGTCTCATCGGCAGCCCAAGGTTGTGTTACCGATGAATTCTAGGAAATTATAATCAAAATGTACCCCTTTTTTTGGGGAGTTAAGGGGTGATGATTACGACCGCCCAATAAGTGTTAATAGTTATGGAGACTTTGAAAGAAAAGAAAAAAGAAGCAAAAAAACCGGCTACCATTAAGATTAGTGGAGCTGAAGCAATAATACATTGTTTGTTGGCGGAAGGTGTTGATTTACTTTATGGGTACCCTGGTGGGGCAATTATGCCAGTCTATGATGAACTTTATAAGTTTCAGGATAAACTGACCCATATCCTAACCCGACACGAACAAGGGGCGACCCATGCTGCCCAAGGATATGCAAGGGTTACCGGTAAAGTCGGTGTAGCAATGGCTACATCAGGACCTGGGGCCACGAATATGGTCACAGGTTTGGCAGATGCGCAAATAGACTCTACCCCAATGGTATGTATAACAGGACAGGTAACACGGGAGTTATTGGGATCCGATGCTTTTCAGGAGACTGATATTATCGGAATTTCAACTCCGGTAACCAAGTGGAATTATCAGGTTACAAGGGCTGAGGAGATTCCAGAGATTTTGGCCAAGGCATTTTATATCGCAAGATCTGGGCGTCCAGGACCTGTTCTTGTGGATATAACCAAAAATGCCCAGATCGAGGAATTGGATTTCAGTTATAAACATTGTACGGGTATTCGCAGTTATAATCCGGTGCCAAAACCTGATGCATCGGCAATTGATGCTGCTGCCCAATTGATCAATACAGCCAAGAAACCCATGATCGTATTCGGTCAAGGGGTTATTTTAGGTCATGCTGAAGATGAATTGAAGGAATTGATCGAGAAAGCTGGGATTCCTGCTGCATGGACCGTGCTAGGTCTTTCCGCCTTGGATTCTGACCACCCCTTGAATGTGGGAATGGTAGGGATGCATGGTAATTATGCGCCAAATATGTTGACCAATGAATGTGATGTGCTTATCTCCATTGGTATGCGATTCGATGATAGGGTAACCGGAAGTTTGGATACCTATGCCAAACAGGCGAAGGTTATTCATTTTGAAATCGATCCTGCTGAAATAAACAAAAATGTGATTGCGGATGTTCCCGTATTGGGAAATTCAAAAGAAACATTAAGCTTGTTGTTGCCCAAAATCAAAAAGAACAAGCACGAAGCGTGGCATGATGAATTCAAGAAAAGATATAAGATAGAGTATGATGCTGTCATAAAAGACGAATTGCATCCTACTAAGGAAGGTATGACCATGGCCGAGGTAATCAATGAAATCAATATCGCCTCCGGTCATAAAGCGGTTATTGTTAGCGATGTAGGACAACATCAAATGATTGCCTGTAGGTATTCCAAGTTCAAGCAATCCAAAAGTAATATCACATCTGGCGGATTGGGAACCATGGGCTTTGCCTTACCTGCTGCAA
Source organism: Maribacter aquimaris (assembly GCF_014596745.1). GTDB lineage: Bacteria > Bacteroidota > Bacteroidia > Flavobacteriales > Flavobacteriaceae > Maribacter_A > Maribacter_A aquimaris. Next base: position 115,780 of record NZ_JABTCF010000003.1, on the reverse strand, counting down.
TTGGTGCCAAGATGGGCGCTATGGATAGGGAAGTTGTTGCTATCATCGGTGATGGTGGGTATCAAATGACCATCCAGGAATTAGGGACCATCTTCCAAAATAAAACACCGGTGAAAATTGTAGTTTTGAACAATGAACATTTGGGAATGGTACGTCAATGGCAGGAACTCTTCTTTGAAAGTAGATATGCTTCCACCGTTATGTGCAATCCTAATTTTGTCAAAATCGCTGAAGGATATGATATTACGGCCAAAAGAATTACAGAGCGAAAGGATTTAAAGACTACGGTAGCGGAAATGTTGGCATCCAAAGATGCTTACTTTTTGGAAGTCATGGTTGAGAAGGAGGACAATGTTTTTCCTATGATTCCTTCAGGAGCTTGTGTAACGGAAATAAGATTGAAGTAGAATGAACGATTCGAACATTCAGGATACACCACGGATTTACAGTGCATTGGAAGAAACCTCTAAGAAAATCGGTTTTACCATGCCCTCGGATCTGTATGTAGGTACCTTGCTTAAAACTTTGGTTGCTTCAAAACCTAAAGGAAAGTTTTTAGAGCTGGGTACAGGCATTGGTTTGTCTTTATCCTGGTTAATGGATGGGATGGATGAAGGTTCCGGGATTGTGTCTATCGATAATGACCCTGAATTGATAAAAATAGCAGAGGATAATTTCGGCAGTGACCCTAGGGTATCCCTTTTATGTGGTGACGGTGCTGCTTGGATCAAAGAAAATAGGAATCAATCCTTTGATCTGGTTTTTGCCGATGCATGGCCTGGAAAATATTCTGAAATAGAGGAAATCCTATCCATGGTAAAAGTAGGTGGATTTTATGTTATCGATGATATGGAGGCACAGTCCAATTGGCCAGAAGGACATGAATTGCATGTTGATGGGTTGATTGCCTTACTGGAAGAAAGAAAAGATTTTATAATTACTAAAATGAATTGGTCCACCGGATTGGTCATTGCGGTCAAAAAATATTAAGTAGGTCCCCTCGAGCGCAGTCGAGAGGCCTATATCATCATTGGAAAATAGTTCTCGACTGCGCTCGAACAGACTTAGTGTTACTTTTATTATGAAAAAAGAATGGTTTACGATTTCAGTGTATGCTGAAAATAATGTGGGATTACTCAATAGGATATCAGGGATATTCTTAAAAAGACATATCAATATAGAAAGTCTCAACGTTTCAAAGTCGGAAATTGAAAACGTATCGAAATTTACGATCGTTGTCAATACCACTGAGGATTGGACACGAAAAATAGTGCAGCAGATTGAAAAGCAAATTGAAGTGATCAAGGCTTTTCATCATGATGATGATGAAATCATCTATCAAGAATCCGCACTATTTAAAGTAGCATCGGACCTTCTCTTTGATGAACGTCAAATACAGAATATCATCAAGGATAGCAATTCACAGATCGTAACGGTTGCAAGGGACTTTTTTGTTTTGGCAAAAACAGGCCGACGACATGAGATCGATGAAATGCACGAGGCCTTATTGCCTTATGGTATAATGCAATTTGTGCGTTCAGGAAGAATAGCGGTATCAAAGGCAGAGATGCCGATCAGTAAACTTTTAAATAATTTTTATCAAGATTAATAATCAATCCCGATGGATATCGGGGCTAAAAACGAGAATTTAAAATGGCAAATTATTTTAATACACTATCACTAAGGGATCAATTGACCCAATTGGGAAAATGCAGATTTATGGATTCTAGTGAATTTGCGGATGGTGTAACTGCTTTAAAAGGTAAGAAAATAGTAATTGTAGGTTGCGGGGCACAGGGCCTTAACCAAGGATTGAATATGAGGGATTCGGGTCTTGATATTTCCTATACCCTTCGTGAAGCGGCCATCAAGGAAAAAAGGCAATCCTATATCAATGCCTCAGAAAATGGGTTTACCGTGGGAACGTATGAAGAATTAGTGCCTTCGGCGGATTTGGTGATCAATCTAACCCCGGACAAACAACATACCAGTGTTGTAAGTGCCGTAATGCCATTAATGAAACAAGGGGCTACATTATCATATTCCCATGGTTTCAATATCGTGGAAGAAGGCATGCAGGTCCGTAAGGACCTTACTGTGATCATGGTCGCACCTAAAAGTCCAGGTTCAGAGGTTCGTGAGGAATATAAAAGAGGTTTTGGAGTACCAACGCTAATCGCGGTACACCCTGATAATGACCCTCAAGGAAAAGGATTGGAACAGGCCAAGGCCTATGCCGCCGCTACCGGAGGTCACAAGGCTGGGGTATTGGAATCCTCTTTTGTTGCAGAGGTTAAATCGGATCTTATGGGTGAACAAACCATTCTTTGTGGCTTGTTGCAAACAGGGTCGATCCTTTGTTTTGATAAGATGATTGAAAAAGGTATTGATGCCGGCTATGCCTCAAAATTGATCCAATACGGTTGGGAAACCGTTACCGAAGGTTTAAAGTATGGTGGTATTACCAATATGATGGATCGTCTTTCGAATCCGGCCAAGATAAAAGCCTTTGAATTATCAGAAGAATTAAAGGACATTATGCGTCCTTTATTCCATAAGCATATGGACGATATCATGAGTGGTCATTTTTCCAAGACGATGATGGAGGATTGGGCCAATGATGATAAAAACCTTTTAACTTGGAGAGCCGAAACCGGGGAAACCGCCTTTGAAAAGACACCTGCCAGCGATGTTGAAATCAGTGAACAGGAATTCTATGATAATGGTGTTTTAATGGTGGCTATGGTCCGTGCTGGAGTGGAATTGGCCTTTGAATCAATGACCGAATCAGGTATTATTGGGGAATCGGCTTATTACGAATCATTGCATGAGACTCCGTTGATTGCAAATACCATTGCAAGAAAAAAATTGTTCGAGATGAACCGCGTAATTTCCGATACTGCGGAGTATGGTTGCTATTTGTTCGATCATGCCTGTAAACCTTTATTGGCCGATTTTATGAAAGGTATCGAAACCGATGTTATTGGTAAGCACTTCGGGGAAGGGAAGGATAATGGTGTTGACAATGCCAAGTTGATTACTGTGAATAAGGCGCTCAGAGAGCATCCGGTCGAAATCGTCGGAGCCCGTTTAAGAGCTTCTATGACAGCGATGAAGCCTATCGTTTAATAATGGATTAGTAGTATATAATAGACCTGCTAGGTTTTAAGAACTTAGCAGGTCTTTTTTATTTAGGAATCCTGTTGGCGGTTATAAGTCGATAGGACTATTTATCTTTGAATATGACGTATTTTCCAAAAATAGAAGATATCAAGGCTGCTGCGGAAACTATCCGTAAGGTTGCAAGGGTAACCCCTTTGGACGAAAGTATTCGACTCTCCAAACAATTTGGGGCCCAAATACTATTAAAAAGGGAAGACCTTCATCGTGTACGATCTTATAAGATTCGCGGGGCTTTCAACAAAATGAGTTCCCTTAGCCAAGAAGAGCGGTCGCGTGGTGTGGTTTGCGCCAGTGCGGGCAACCATGCACAAGGAGTTGCTTTTGCATGTCATCATCTAGGTATCAATGGGACAATTTATATGCCATCGGTAACCCCAAAACAAAAGATAGAGCAAACTAGGATGTTCGGTGGGGATAAAATCACCATAGTGCTGGAAGGGGATACTTTCGATGATTCTTCCCAAGCAGCATTACAATTTTGCAAGGAGACCCATAAAACATTTGTGCATCCTTTTGATGATGAAAAGGTTATTGAGGGCCAGGGAACCATAGGGTTGGAGCTTCTTGATCAAGTAGAGTCCCAGATAGATTATGTTTTTGTGGCCATTGGGGGAGGTGGTCTGGCGTCCGGTTTATGTGGTGTTTTTAGTGCCCTATCCCCAAGCACGAAAATAATAGGGGTAGAACCCGAAGGGGCACCTTCAATGAAAATCTCGATTGAGAAGGGAGCGAATACCCGTTTGGAAAAAATCGATAAATTTATCGATGGGGCTGCTGTGCAAAGGGTTGGGGATTTAACCTTTGGGATATGTCGGAAGCATTTGAGTGATACACTCGCCATTCCCGAAGGCAAGGTCTGCCAGACAATTTTGGATCTTTACAATAGGGATGCTATAGTGGTAGAACCTGCAGGGGCTTTGACGATTTCGGCATTGGATGCCTATGCCGAGGAGATAAAAGGTAAAAATGTGGTTTGTATAGTAAGTGGAAGTAATAATGATATTACCCGCACGGCAGAAATTAAGGAACGGGCTTTGTTATACGGAAAGTTGAAACATTATTTTATCGTTCGTTTTCCACAACGCCCTGGTGCCTTAAAACAATTTGTGGCCGACATATTGGGACCAGACGATGATATTACCCATTTTGAGTATTCCAAAAAGTCGAGCAAGGAGAATGCCCCGGCCATTGTGGGAATCGAATTGAAGAGTCCGGCTGACCTCGCTCCTTTGATCGAACGAATGAAGGCCGATAATTTTTATGGGGAGTACTTGAATGATAAACCCGATTTATTCCAATATTTGGTGTAGTAGTGTCACATTTAGGGGAGTATTTATTATAAAAATAAACTCTTAAGTATTCTTTGGTTGTTCTTTATTGTTAAACCCATAATTTTGTAGTTGAATTTTAATCTTAATAATTAAATAGTATGGCAATACCATCTGAATATAAAATTACAAAAACCTTGAACCAGACCACTTATTTGGTCAATGGGGAATTAAAGGAATGGACAGGAAAAGTTACTGAGGTATATTCCACTATTTCCAGTACTGAAAAATATAAACCTACATTGCTTGGAACGATACCTGATATGGGGGAAAAGGAAGCTTTGGAGGCCTTGGATGCGGCGACCGGAGCCTATAATCGGGGTCAGGGGGCATGGCCAACCATGTTGGTTAGGGACCGTATCGCCTGTATGGAAGTATTTGTCGAGAAGATGAAAACCAAGCGGGAGGAAGTTGTTAAATTGTTGATGTGGGAAATTGGTAAATCATTGCCCGATTCCCAAAAGGAATTTGACCGTACCGTGGAATATATTTACGATACTATTGAGGATTATAAACAAATGGATCGCGATGCGGCCAAGTTTCAAAAACAGGACGGTGTCTATGCCCATATCAAAAGAGGGCCACTTGGTGTGGTTTTATGTTTAGGCCCCTATAATTATCCTTTGAATGAGACTTTTGCCCTTTTGATTCCTGCAATCATCATGGGGAACACAACCATATTCAAGCCAGCGAAACATGGGGTTTTATTGATCGCTCCCTTGATCGATGCCTTTAAAAGCAGTTTCCCTAAAGGCGTTGTGAATATCCTTTTCGGTAGGGGTAGGGCGGTAGCCTCACCTATTATGCAGACCGGTAAGGTAGATGTACTTGCTTTGATTGGAAACAGTAAATCGGCCAATGCCCTGCAAAACCAACACCCTAAAAGTAACCGATTGCGATTGGTCTTGGGGTTAGAGGCCAAGAACCCGGCTATAATTTTACCAGATGCGGATCTTTCCTTAACCGTTGAGGAATGTTTGGCGGGTACCCTGTCTTTTAACGGACAACGTTGTACTGCCCTAAAAGTAGTATATGCCCATGAAAATATTGCGGACGGATTCAATACCCAATTTGCGGAGCGTGTAGATGCCTTGAAATTTGGGAATCCTTGGGATAATGGAGTGAATTTGACGCCCTTACCAGAACCCGGTAAACCAGATTACATTCAGGAACTTATTGATGACGCCGTAGCTAAAGGAGCAAAAATCCTGAATAAAAAAGGAGGAAAACGCTTTGACAACTATATTTGGCCAGCGGTCTTATATCCGGTAACCAAGGATATGCGAGTATACCAAGAAGAACAATTCGGACCGATTATCCCTATCGTACCTTTTAGTGATATTGAAGAGCCGTTGAACGATATGGCAGAAAGTAATTATGGACAACAAGTGAGTTTGTTTGGTAAGGATGTGTATGCCGTAGCCCCATTGATCGATACTTTGGTGAACCTGGTATGCCGAGTAAACCTAAACAGTTCTTGCCAAAGGGGACCAGACGTTTATCCGTTTACGGGAAGAAAGGATTCTGCCCAGTCCACCTTGAGTGTGCATGATGCCTTGCGCTCTTTCTCTATACGGACTTTTGTGGCCTTTAAGGATAATGACCTGAATACCGAGATTGTGGAAAAATTGTTGGAAGCCAAACTTTCCAACTTCGTAAGTACGGATTATATTCTTTAATGAAGTAGCGTTCCTGCGATAATCAGGAATAAAAGTAAAAAGCCTTCCTGTTTTTATAGGGAGGCTTTTTTTATATGATTATTTGAAATTGGGTGTACTACATGAATCCTTGTTGCTTTTTTATGGGAAATTGACGTCGACCCCTTGCAATAAAAATTCAAACAGTCCCGTAGGGTTGAACAACGCCCATGCCAGCGGCATACAAAAAAGGGTTATCAAAACGTATTTCGAGAAAACATTATCCTTCCTATACAGAAAAGTAAGCCCAAGGTAGACCATCAAATAATACAGAAAAAGGAAGCCAAAGGCTATATATAAGAACGGAATAAATCCTTCTGAAAAAACACTGATAATTCCAGCAAGACCTAGTAATGCCAGAATGAAGATTGAAAGGGTTTTTATTGTTTTCATAAATCCTGAATGTTATTTAAAGTTACTCAAGCCAATCCTAATTTACGATCTATTGCATTAGATCTTGTCCAGTTCTGTCCTTTTATAGGTCAAAGGATATTTTTATTCCTTCGATCACCATGCTGGTGCCTATAATTGCAATGATCAAGCCCATTATTTTCCCAATTACGGAAATGACATTATCCCCTATTTTACTGGCAATGATCTCACTGAGGCTAAACGTTATGTAGGTCAGTATACACATCAATCCGAAAATAACTATCACTAATCCGATATGGACATACGATGCATTGGAAACAAAATTCATTGCCGTGACAATTGTGCCGGGACCTGCCAAAATAGGGATGGCTAGGGGAGAAACGGCAATATTTTCATCAATGTTGGGTTGCTGCAAATGTTTGACATTGGATTTTTTGGACTGAAGCATATCAAAGCCGACATAGAAAATAAGGATACCTCCCGTTATTTTGAAAGCGGGTATGGTAATACCGAATAATTCAAATATAAATTTTCCCAGGATGACAAAGACACAAACAATGACAAAAGCGATAAGCACCGCTTTTTTGTTCACTCTTTGTTTTGTTTTTTTATCGGTACCCTCTAACAGAGTCAGAAAAATAGGCAAATTGGAAATCGGATTCATAATGGCGAAAAAACCCGTGAATACGGTAATCGAAAAGGTTATTAAATGATCCATTCAGTTTTTTTCTGTTTTCTTATATATCCATTCCACTAAAAAGCAAAATCCGATAAGTACCATGGAAATGAGTACTCCAGTGGTATTCGAAGTGTATTCTTGTGCTATTAAAACCAAGGTTGCGAGTATGCATAAAACAAAACCGATCAAGGGGATGGTTTTATGGGCATCCGTTTCTTTCGATAACCGAAAGCCAACAAGGTTTACGACCCCAAAAATAAGTAAAAAGCCAACACTTCCGGCAGTTGAAATGCTCTCTAATTCCAATACATTGACCAAAATCAATGTAGCTATGGCGGTTATCAATAAACCAATTGGGTGGTTCCATAACTTCGCCAAAAAGTTATGGGGTAATTCATCATCCTCAGCGATTTCAAAATTGACCCTACTTCCGCCATATAGTGAGGCATTGATTGCCGAAAATGTGGATATTAAGGCTGCAACGCTAATTATCGAGAATCCAATTTTGCCCAGCATGGGTTTAGCGGCTTCGGCCAAAACGTAATCCTGGGCCGTTGCAATTTTTTGGAAGGGAAGTGAACCTACGGTTACAAAGGCAATAATAATATACAATGCGATTACGAAAATCACCGAATAATAATAAGCTCTTGGAATGTTCTTTTCAGGATCAACGATATCGGGAGCCGCATTGGCGATAAGTTCAAAGCCCTCATAGGCTACGAAAATGACCATACCCCCGGCGAAAAGCTTTATAGGTGTTTCCCATTCACTCATTGCGAGTTGTGCCATATTGGGGTTTCCGATCAAGCCGTAGGCCCCAATAAAAATAAATGCGATCAGGATCACTAATTTAATGATCACCGCGTAGGATTCTATCTTACCCACCACAGCGATACTATAGTAATTGATTAAGGTAGCCAGAATGATGATGGCACTGGCGTAAATATGAAAATCCATGTTTTTGTCATGGGTTATTTCCAATAAATTTGGGGCATAAGAACCAAATGCCGAAGCATATAAGGAAAGCATTATGATGTAGCTAACCCATAAAAGATTGTTCATGCCACCACTAAAGACTGTTTTACCGAACCCCTGATTAATGAACTTTACCGTTCCGCCCCTATCAGGGTATTTTTTTGAAAGTTTCACATAACTGTATGAAGTGATCAAGGCTAAAATTCCGGCAAACAAAAAGGCAATAGGGGTACCTCCTTTAGCCAAAGATACGGCTAGGCCTAAGACGGCAAAAATACCACCACCTACCATACCTCCAATTCCTATGGAAATGGCATCCCTCAAGCTTATTTTTTTAGTCATCGGTGGTTATTTCTTTTGAAAGCGGGATAATCCGAATTATGTGTACGGGCATATTTAAGTTCAAATTTATCGATTTGTTTTAGGATTCTTTTTTAATAGGCTATTTTTATTTTATATGCCACATCGATTTGGAATTTTGTCTTCACCTTTTAGTGGGGGAAGAGGGGCACAGGAGGGATGGGAAGTCGCTCTAGTAGGTTGTTTTGTAATGGTAGATATAAGAACAAATCCCACTGCTATTTATAAGTTATAAGTATGTCCGCTACTTGTTTTAAATCGGATGCTACAATTTCTGTCCTAGGGGCCAACGGATATAATTGTTGGCCTGGTCTACTGACAAATGCGGCACGCCATCCGGCCCAAAGTGCTCCGGCAACATCCCAACCATGGGCGGCAATAAGCATACACTCATCAAGGTTTACACCCATTTTATGGGCTCCCCAAGCATAAGTATCGGTAAACGGTTTGAATTTTCCAACATCCTCTATACTTAAACAGGCATCAAAATAATCCGTAAGGCCAGCATTTAGAAATTGATTTTTGACCCCTTCATTGGATGAATTTGTAAACGAAACCAACGTGTAGCCGTGCTTCTTCAATAGAGATAAGGCGGACTTGACCTCGGGATGTGCAGGTAGTGAGCGTAAAGATGTAAGAACAATTTTTCTGGCTTCATCCTGGGAAATCGTGATACCATTATTGGCTGCTACCATTTGTAATGTAGCAGCCCCGATATGTCCAAAATGCTGGTATTGCCCACTGGCTGAAGTCACTATGGAATACTGTAACATTGTTGTAAACCACAGGGAGAGTAGTTCTTCTTTACCACCTAATGCATGGCCCAATTGTTTTTTCATATTGGTCAGATCCAACAACGTTTCATTAACGTCGAAGAATAAAACCTTTGGGCGTAGTCTTTCCTGTGAATCGGTTTTGTTTTCCTGTGGGTGTTTCATTGTGGCTCTATTTTTTTAAATGTATGTGTCATTGTTCCAATAACCGTCCTCATCTGTTCGAATTACCTATAAATTTCAGAAGGTTATGTAATTGATAAAGGTAGGGTTTTCCCATGTTTTAAACAGGATAAAGGCAAACCCATGGGACCAATGTGCCAATTATAAAACACAAAATACTGGGGTAAAATTCCATAAAAATTGGATAAGCGTGTATAGCAATCGGTAGATTTTCAAAGGTAATTTTGCATTGTCATCTTTAATAATTCGAATTAGGTAAGGGTAGTGTTCCCGATATTGGATGTTGAAGCATAAAAAATAGAATTATGGAAAAGAATTTAACAAATAAAAAAGCCTTGATCGCCCTTGCTATAGGTGGTTTTGGTATTGGATTGACAGAATTCGTGATTATGGGTATTTTACCTGATGTGGCGAAGGGTCTGGATATTAGTATTTCAGAAGCTGGACATTTTATCGCGGCTTATGCGTTGGGGGTAGTGGTCGGAGCACCACTTTTGACGTCTTTCGCTGCCAAGATGGATTCCCGAAAGATTTTACTCCTTTTAATGGGGTGGTTCACATTGAGTAATACCTTATCCGGTTTTTCGGAAAATTACACCACTTTGTTGTTCTTTCGGTTTTTATCAGGATTACCCCATGGTGCTTTCTTCGGAATAGGGGCGGTAGTTGCTGGTAAATTGGCCAAAACCGGTAAATCTGCCCAGGCCATTGCGGTTATGTTTTCTGGTTTAACCCTTGCGAATGTAATCGGTGTACCTATTGGAACCTATATAGGCCATGAATATGATTGGAGCATGTCATTTTATATGGTAGGTCTTGTCGGGTTATTGGCCGTGTGTAGTGTGTTTCTATGGATGCCCAAATTGGTATCCGAACCAAAGGAACCCTCCATTGATCATGATAAAGTGATCAAAAACGGAGAACTTTGGGCCTTGATCGCTTTGACAACTATTGGTACCGGTGGATTCTTTGCCTGGTATAGCTATATTGCCCCGTTCATAACCGACGTTGCCGGTTGGCCCGAATATATGGTTGGACATGCGATGATATTGGCCGGATTAGGCATGGTCGTCGGCAATTTTCTTGGGGCTAAAATGGCGGAGTGGTTTTCTCCCCTTAAGGCTGTAAGTATTAGCCTAAGTATCATGGTTGTTTTATTACTGTTCAATTCTGTGTTCGCTTTTAACCCGTATGTGGTTTTGGTGATGACGTTTTTAATAGGAATGGCTTCCTTTACGGTAGCGACGCCTATACAAATGGCAATAATCAATACATCAAAAGGGAATGAAATGCTAGGGTCATCCTTAAATCAGAGTGCATTTAATATGGGGAACGCTTCTGGGGCGTACTTCGCGGGTCTTCCAATCGCCCTAGGCTATGGAGTGGTCTATGCCGGTGTAGTAGGGGCTGTTTTGGCCGGTCTAGGGGTGCTAATGGCTTTGGGGATAATTTTCTTTAGACGCTATAAGGCCGTTAAATATAGAAAAATGGCCATTAACAGGTTTTAAAACGTATATGAAAAGGGGAGTTGGTTTCCTTTATTAAAAAGAAGCCCAATGTGATTACATTGGGCTTCTCTATTTTTTGGGATGCAATTGTACTTAATTTATAAATTGGCAGCCAACCAATCACCAACTTCACTGGTCTTATAGGCTTTACCACCTTCGGAAAGGTCTTCGGTAACGATGCCTTCGGCCAATGATTTGTTGACAACATCACGGATGGCTTGGGCTTCATCGGTCAACTCCATATCCTCAAAAAGCATGGCAGCCGATAATACCGTAGCCAATGGATTTGCAATATCCTTGCCGGCAGCTTGCGGATAAGAACCGTGGATGGGCTCGTATAATGACACTTTGCTTCCCACAGAGGAAGAAGGCATTAATCCCATAGAACCTGCGATCACAGAGGCTTCATCGGTTAAAATATCACCAAATAGGTTTGCCGTGATCATCACGTCATAGGCACTGGGCCATTGAACCAAACGCATGGCAACCGCATCAACGAATTCATAAGTCACTTCAACTTCAGGATAGTCCTTTTCCATCGCCTGTACGGTTTCCCTCCATAAACGGGAAGATTCCAATACATTGGCTTTATCAACGCAACACAATTTTTTGGAACGTTTCATGGCCATCTCAAAACCTTTTTTCGCCAAGCGTTGTATTTCAAAACGTTGGTAGGTCATGGTGTCAAAAGCCGTGTCTCCGTTATCCTTTCTTCCGCGCTCCCCAAAGTAGATACCTCCGGTCAATTCCCTTAGTATAATCAAATCGGTTCCTTCGATACGTTCCCTTTTCAATGGGGATTTATCGATAAGGGAAGGAAAGGTGAACGTAGGACGAACGTTTGCGAACAATCCCAATTTTTGTCTCATCTTCAACAAACCTTGTTCCGGTCGTACTTTTGCGGAGGGATCGTTATCGAATCTAGGATGACCTATGGCACCGAATAATACGGCATCGGCATTTGCACATATCTCATGGGTTTCATCAGGATAAGGCTCACCAACGGCCTCAATGGCTGCCGCCCCGGTAAGGGCTGGTTTCCAATTGATTTCGTGATTGAATTTTTGGGCTATTGCATTGGACACTTTTACGGCTTGATCTATTACTTCAGGACCAATTCCGTCTCCTGCTAAAAGGGCTATGTTTAATTTCATTTTTTTGCTTTGCACTTCACGCTATCCGCAGTAAGCTTCGCGCGATTTTGATTAGTAAATTTTTTTTCGTTTTCTCATTTTTAGCGCTTTGTGATAAGCGCATGGCGAATAGCCAAATGTGTTATGTACTTAAATAATATTCAACATTTTTTCGGTCGCCTTAATGGCCGATACGGTTTGATCGGAATCCAGACCACGGGTTATGAATTCCGTACCATTATTATCCCAAGAGATGACAGTTTCACAAAGGGCATCGGAATTACTGCCGGGAGGTATACGTACCGCATAATCCGTTAGTTTGGGGAAATCCCGTTTCTTTACTTTATAAATCTTGCGCAAGGCATTCATAAAGGCGTCATATTGTCCGTCACCATGGGCATTGGCTTCATGCAGTTCCCCATCTATCTCCACAGCAACCGTTGTTGATGGTTTTAGTCCCTTGGAGTGGGTAAGAACGTAGGATTTAATAAATACCTTTTGTTGATGATCTCCACTGTTCAAAACATCGGAAATGATATATGGAAGATCATCTTTGGTTACCCGCTCTTTTTTATCACCTAAGTCGATGATCCGTTGCGTAACCTTTTTAAGTTCATCATCATTCAGCGTAAGGCCCAACTCCTGTAAATTCTTTTGGATATTCGCCTTACCTGATGTTTTGCCTAAAGCGTATTTGCGTTTTCGTCCGAACCTTTCGGGTAGAAGGTCATTGAAATATAGATTTTTCTTACTATCACCATCCGCATGGATGCCTGCAGTTTGGGTAAATACATTATCACCAACAATGGGTTTGTTCGCAGGAATACCGAAGCCGGTAAAAGCAGAAACCAATTTACTCACTTTATATAAAGAAGATTCATTGACCGTAATCTCTATTTCAGTCAGAAAATCGTGAATTACCGCTACAACACTGGCCATAGGGGCATTTCCGGCACGTTCACCCATCCCGTTTACGGTCAGATGTATGCCATGGCAACCGGCTTTTATGGCCTCCATCACATTCGAAACCCCAAGATCGTAGTCATTATGTCCGTGAAAATCAAAATGGGAATCAGGATAACGTTGTACGATTTCAGAAATATATTCAGAGGTTTCCGTATGGGTCAATACCCCCAATGTATCAGGAAGCAGAATACGTTCAACAGGTTGTTGGGTCAAAAAATCAAGGTATTGAAATACGTACTCTTTGGAATTTCGCATACCGTTACTCCAATCTTCCAAGTACACGTTGGTTTTTATACCGCGTTTTTGTGCTTGTTCGAGAATATTTGAAATATCACCAAAATGTTCCTCCGGTGTTTTTTTAAGCTGATGGGTAAGGTGGTTCAAAGAACCCTTTGTCAATAGGTTTTGAACACGGGCACCAGCTTTTTCCATCCATTCCAAAGAAATACCACCATCTACAAAAGTCAATATTTCGACCTTATCAAGATATTCTTTTTCCGCTGCCCAGCTTGTGATTTCCTGAACGGCTTTCAACTCACCATCAGATACACGGGCCGATGCAATTTCAATGCGATCGACTTTCAGCTCCTCTAGGAGTAATTTGGCCAAAGTCAGTTTTTCGGATACCGAAAAGGACACCCCAGATGTCTGTTCCCCATCACGAAGTGTGGTGTCCATTATTTCAATCCGCCGTTTGCTCATTTATAGGGAACTTGTCGATTATTATTACGTTTATAAAGGGGTATCTTGAGCGTATTCGCTTATCTTCTCCTTAATGTTCAATAAGAAATCGATATCATCGAAACCGTTCAGCATATTCGCTTTTTTATAGTGATTGATCTCAAAACTTTCCTTTTCACCTGTCGCAAGTATGGTGATGGATTGGTCAGGAAGGTTTATTTCCAATTCAGTTTTGGGGTCTGCCTCAATGGCCGTAAAGATCTTATGCAAGAATTCTGGAGTCACCTGAACGGGTAATACCCCGATATTCAAACAGTTGTTTCTAAAGATATCCGCAAAGAAACTTGAAACCACACAACGGAAGCCGCAATCATAAACGGCCCATGCGGCATGTTCCCGGGAAGAACCCGAACCGAAGTTTTTGCCACCAACCAAAATCTTACCACCGTAGATGGGATTGTTGAGCACAAAATCCTTTTTAGGGGTATTGTCTGGGTTATAACGCCAGTCCCTAAATAGGTTGTCACCAAAACCTTTTCGTTCGGTAGCCTTTAAAAAACGGGCTGGAATTATTTGATCGGTGTCTACATTCTCAATGGGAAGCGGTACCGCTGAAGATGTTACTATATTGAATTTATCGTATGCCATTTTTATTTTGCTTTACGCATTACGCAAATCGCGATGCGCTGATTATAACTACTATATCTTTTGAATTAAATTACTTATACTTCGTTTAACTTTATTTACTTTATCATATAAAGTGGTGTATGATACATCATCTATATATTTTAAATCCTTAGCTAGAAACATAAAATATTCTAACTCTGCTGCTGATCCTCTTGAAATAATTAAAAAACGTTTAAACTCTGCATCTGACGCCCTACCACAACCTTCTGCAATGTTAGAGGGAATTGAAAAAGATGCTCTTCTCATTTGACTTGTAATTCCAAATTCTTCATCCTTAGGGAAAGCTTTTGTAATACTATAAATATTCAATGTTATTTCATGTCCTAATTTCCACACATCATATTTACGATAATCCCTCATTTCAATTATAATTGGCGAATAGCGAATAGCGTTTTGCGCTTAGCCTTAAACTGCTTCCATCAACTCCCTAGGATCGGTTACCTTACCTGTTACGGCAGCGGCAGCGGCTACTAACGGACTTGCCAATAGTGTTCTTGATCCGGGACCCTGACGGCCTTCAAAATTCCGGTTCGATGTACTTACCGCATATTTACCGGCAGGAACCTTATCATCGTTCATGGCCAAACAGGCAGAACAACCTGGTTCACGCAATTCAAAACCAGCTTCATTTAGAATATCGAGTAGGCCTTCTTTCTTTATCGCTGCTTCCACTTGATGCGATCCAGGAACCAACCATGCCGTTACATTAGCTGCTTTTTTCCTTCCTTTAACTATGGATGTAAAGGCCCTGAAATCCTCAATCCTTCCATTGGTACAACTTCCAAGGAAAACAAAATCGATGGGTTTGCCCATCATACTTTCGCCTTCATTGAAATTCATATATTGAAGTGATTTTTGGTAGGTTGCGGCTCCACCTTCAACAGCATTCGCATTAGGAATATCATTTGAAATTCCGATACCCATTCCCGGATTGGTTCCGAAAGTAATCATAGGCTCAATGTTCGAAGCATCAAAAGTGATTTCCTTATCGAATTGTGAACCTTCGTCGGTGTACAAGGTTTCCCAATAGGCCATAGCCTTATCCAAGGCAGCACCTTTAGGAGAGAATTCACGTCCTTTTACATATTCAAAGGTTTTATCATCCGGAGCGATCATACCGCCACGGGCCCCCATTTCAATACTGAGGTTACAAACGGTCATTCGACCTTCCATCGTCATATCACGAAAAACCTGTCCCGCATATTCCACAAAATAACCTGTGGCACCTGAGGTGGTTAACTGTGAAATAATATACAAGGCAACATCCTTAGGGGTTACACCCCTGTTTAATGATCCCTCTACATTGATACGCATACTCTTGGGCTTAGTCTGCATAATACATTGTGTGGCCAAAACCATTTCAACCTCGGAAGTACCTATACCAAATGCAATGGCACCGAAAGCACCATGCGTGGAAGTATGGGAGTCTCCACATACGATTGTGGCCCCAGGTTGTGTAATGCCGTATTCAGGACCTACTACGTGTACAATCCCGTTTTTCTCATGGCCCAATCCCCAATAGGAGATACCGTAGGCTGCCGAATTTTCTTCCAAGGCCTTCAACTGATTGGCGGAAAGTGGGTCTTCAACAGGTAAATGTTGGTTGATGGTAGGGGTATTGTGATCCGCAGTGGCAAACGTTTTTTCTGGATGCAAAACTTTGATGCCCCTGTTTTTTAATCCTAAAAATGCCACGGGACTCGTGACTTCATGGACTAGGTGACGGTCAATGAACAATACATCCGGACCATTTTCAATATGTTCTACCACATGGGAATCCCATACTTTATCAAATAGTGTCTTTTTTGAACTCATAATGCTATTTCTTCTAAGGCTACAAAGCTATCAAAAGTAGACTTTCAAGGAAATTATTAGTATTGCAAATTACGACGTTCAACAAGGTCCCAATCATGGCATGGAGTCTTATGTGTGTGCATAAATCCCTTTTTCACATATACTTTACAGGTTGATAAATAGCTTTTGTAGTTGCTATAATCAAAAGGGTTTTCGCGTATTGGGGATTTTTGGGATTTTGTGTGGTACAATTGGATTATTCGATCAACTGAAAGCCTGGGTTTGTTTTGGATAGGCCAACGTACTATGATCGCTAAAAGGATTTTTTTTGATTAAAGGCGTTTGCAAAACTATTTCAGAAACTATTTTCTATTATTGAATTTTTGTTCAGGTTACCGCGAAATTCCAATAGAACCATTATTCAGGGCTAAGCTTCAAGATATGTCTTGATCCTTTATGTTGGGATTTGGCGAAATGAATTCCTTAAACGGTTTTCAAATTCATATGGGTGGTATTGAATATTTAAAAAAATAACATCAAATTCCTTTACTGATATTGGGGGTTCCTTAATTTAGCAACTTTTTAATAATGTTGAGTTTAGCTTTCATGATTTCAACCCTCAAAGGCCTTTGGCAATTATGTATTGCCATTTCTTTTACACTATTCTTTTTTACTTGTTCAAGACAAGATACCATTCAACCAAATATAGAAAGAAGATTGGCTGAACTGGATAGTCTATCCCAAACACAACCGGAACAGGCACTTTTGGCGTTGGATAGTTTATTACAAAACAATAAACACTTAACCACTTTGGAACGGGCCATGGTATTGTTTAATAAGGGAGAGGCTCTATACTTATATGACAAGTACCAGGAAGCCCTTAACACCCACTTGAAGGGTTATGAATTGTTTGTTGAATTGAATGATAAATACAATGAAGGTCGTTGTTTAATTACACTAAGTGGGGCATCACTTCATATGGGGGATTTTGAGACCTCCCAAGTTTATGCTTTAAAAGCATTGCATTTGGCCCAACTGATAGGTGATGCCCGAATTGAGGGAAAAGCCTACAACCAGCTATTTAAACTACATTTCAAATTAAAGGATTATGATAAGGCATTGTCTTACATTAAAGCAACGGATAGTTTATATGCCAAAGGAACCGACACGACCTCGATTATTGCCATAAAAAGCAATATTGCCAGCGTTTATTTGAAACTCAAAGAATATAATAAGGCCTTGGCAAGTTATTCGGAGGCCATGTCACTAAGTCAATCCAAGGGAAATCCCAAAACATTGGTAGCGGTCCTTAATAATATAGGATACACTTATATTGAAGCAGGGGATTTCGAGAGTGCGGAAAAATTTTTAAGAGGTGCTGTTGCCTTAAACAAAAATATAAAGGCCATAAACGGTGCGCCATATAAAGGCTTGGGCAATTTATTTTTATTGATGGCCAAAAATGATTCAGCAGAAGTGAATTACAACAAGGCATTGGATATCTATAAGTCCAATAAAAACGCAAAAGAAGAAATTGAAATAAGGGATAAACTGGTATCTATAGCTATTATGTTCGGGGATTACATAAAGGCTTTGAATCACCAGATAGTCAGGGATAGTTTACAAATGCATGTAAATAGTTTAGAAAAAGACAGACTTTTAAATTTTGCCAATGTCAATTATGAAGTGAAACAAAAACAAACGGAGATAAACCACCAAAAAGAAATCAATTCCAGGAATCATTGGCTTTTTATCAGTACCGTTATGTTATTTGTACTGTTATCCATTTTAATGGTGTTTTATATATATAACACCAAATTACGGGCTGCCAATAAGGCTTCGAAATTAGAACAAAGTTTACTGCGTGCCCAAATGAACCCACATTTCATATTCAATACACTTGCCGCCATCCAGAATATCACCTTAGAAGGAAACCCGATAAGGGCATCAAATCATATTTCGAAATTCTCTAAACTGATGAGACAAAATTTCGATTATGTAAGAAAAGAATCCATTACGTTGGATAAAGAGATTTCAATGATCTCCAATTATATAGAAACGCAACAATTACGATTTAATAATGCCTTTGCCTATTCCATTGAAATTGGGGAGACCATAGATGTTTCCAAAATAAAGGTACCTCCAATGCTACTGCAACCCTTTGTTGAGAATGCTATAGAATATGGCCTAAAAGAAAAAAAGGAAGGCGGTAGGATTCTTCTTAAAATAGAAAAAGATGCTCAAGGATTGCTATTTATGATTTCGGATAATGGGGTAGGGAGATCCGTAAAGGCAAAGCAGGAAAAAATAACGGAGGAACTGCACGCAACATCTATTTTTAGGGAACGTTTGAAAATGAGAAAAAGGGGAGAGGAAAAATCCTTTATTATAGAAGATCTCTTTGATGAAAATAACAAACCTACTGGCACAAAAGTGTTTTTTAAATTAAAAATCCAATGATAAAAGCGGTTATTATAGAAGATGAGTACAATGCAATGAATACATTGGATAAGCTTATTGGATACACCCAAAAGGATATTGAGGTTATTGCTAAAATCGATAATGTTGTTGAAGCCATAGCTTTTTTGAAAAAGCAAACACCTGATCTTATTTTTTTGGATATTGATCTTATTGGAGGAAATGCATTTCAAATTTTAGAGGCTTTGGACAGTATATCCTTTAAGTTGATTTTCACCACTGCCTACGATGAGTTCGCTATTAAAGCCATAAAGTTCGACACCATAGATTATCTGCTCAAACCTATAGATTCGGATGAATTGACAGCATGTATAGACCGCTTTAAGGAGGTCTTTAAAAAAGAGCAAGTCTATAAAAATGCCTTGGATAAGGTTAGTGAAATCAATGAGAAGGAAATTCAAAAAACGTTATTGATCAAAACGGCGGATGCACAGTATTTCCTTGAGATAAAGGAAATCATACGCTGCCAGTCCGATGGTAGTTATACGATTTTCCATACCGCGGACAGAAAAATAATGAGCGCCCGTAATCTTAAATACTACGAGAACATTTTAAGTGAACATACCTTTGTTAGGGTACATCAATCCCATTTGGTAAATATGAAATATATAAAGACCATTAACACCAATAATACCGTCTGCTTAACGAACAACGAGAAAATACCCGTAGCCACTCGTAAGAAATCGTATCTAAAACAGCTTTTGAAAAGCTTATAGGCGCAAATACAAAACAAATAACGGCAAATATAAAACGGTTTTAAAACAGCCCTTTTCAAATCTTAGTTTTGAGGCAAATAAACAAATAACCCTTAAAATAAAAGATCATGGGATTAAAAGAAAACCGATTTACCAAAACTTTTCAAGAAGAACAATTTCCACAATTAAAAGTCCAAATAATCGAAGCTGCAGGTTTTGATGTGGCATTCAATATTGAATGGGACACTTTATTTGAAAATCGTTTTTCACATCTTTATAACGACTCATATCCGAAAATTTACTTTTTACCACTTATTGAGGCTTTTAAATCTATTGCTTCAGATGATATGGGTAAAGAAGCTTTGGCAGAAAGTTTAAAGGCAATACATATCACAAACACCAAAGACCATCACAACCCCAAAAACGCATATTCTTTTGCCGACGGTATTTTAACTGTGGACCACAGTCCCATAATTAATGCCGATAAAGTGGAGGACAGGACAAAAACCCTAATTGATCTGTTGGAGAACAATTTATAAAAACGCAGATAATCGAATAGTTAACAGGTAATTGCCATTGATTTGTATAGATCTGCCATCCATATCGTTTTAATCGGATTCTTTTTGTCGCTCGTTGGCTGTGGGGTTTCCCAGGATGAGGCCAAAAAGGATCTTAAGGAGTATCTGAAGATACATCATGAAAACGAATATGAAATCCTGACTTTTAAAAGGAACTTTAATACGGCCAACATGAACCCTGATTTATTTTGGGTAGAAATAGGGCTTGTGGAAAATCCAAAGGTTATCATAAGTTTTGAATGGGACGCAAAAGATAAGGCCTTGTATATATCGGCATATTAGATATGGAAGCCTTTACGTATAATTCTAGCTAGGGTAAATCCTATTTTCTTACCACACAAGATAACCAGGAAGTCAGAAGCAATCAATAGCGCATTCATAACACCAGAATATCATGGAAAAAACAGCGTATTATAAAGCGTTTTTGGCCCAAACGCCCGAGGATATCATTCAATCCGTTTTTAAGAATGGGGAAGATGTTTTAGTAGCGATTTCATTGAATAACGGCGCCTATCTGGAAGGTGTGATTATAGATGTAAAACAAGAAGACAACCATCGTAAAATGGTTTGTATGCTTTCGCAAGATGAGCAAATATCTTTTTTTCAGGCACATGCCATAACGTTTATTACGGTTAAGCAACCTAAAAAGATGTTGGTGGAATTGTCTAAGGGGAACATTAGTAGACCAATGCCAACGAGTGATGAAAACCTTTCTGTTTTACAACTTAAACGATGGTTGAATACTGAAAAAGTTCAATTGGGGAATCAAATTAAGGAGCTTAAAATAGATACTATCCCTCTTGATACGCTTAACAACAGGCTAAACCTTCAAGATGTATGTAAAGCCTTGATCATAGCAAAAAGACAAATAACAAAGGATGGGTTGGGAAAGGAAGCTTGGCAAGGGATTGAGACCATTGTCGTAAAACAAGCGGATAGACTACAGCTACAAATTGAGGAAACGACCTTGACGATATCCATAGCCGTGGATAAAGCCTTGCCGAAACCACTATCTAAAATATTGGAAGAAAAACTACTTGATATAGTTTAAACAGAAAGAATCAATTTAAAGAATAAACAAACACAAAAAAATAATAGTATGGGACTAAAAGAAAAGAGAATAATCAAAGCATTTCAAAACGATTTATTTCCTGCATTGGAAACAAAGATCAATGAAGCAGCAGGATACGCCGTGCCTTTGGATATTTCATGGGATACGTTAATGGAAAATCGTTTTTCCCATTTATATAATGATACGTATCCAAAAATATATTTTCTACCCTTGATAGAAGCTTTTAAAGTCATTTGTTCGGACGAAATGGGGGCTGGACTTTTAAAGGCTGGATTAAAGAAAGTAATTATCGTAAATGAAAACAACGAACACAATTTGCAGCGTGCCATTACCTTTGAGGATGGAGTCTTGAAAATCGACCATAGTCCAGTCATAAATGCCGATAAGATAGCGGATAGGACAGCCCGGATTACCGCCTTATTGGAAGAAAAATTAGAGGATTTTGCGGAAGGGGCAACAGAAACCCCAACTTCAGAATCGGAAGATAAAAAAGAGGAAACTGCAGCATCCCAGGAAGCAGCCAAAATGGACATTCAAGAATTGTATAACCAATCCTTTTTGATCTCTATGGAAAAACAGGAGATCTTTAGCGAAATGGTGGAAGGTTTAGGCTGGAGTTGCGATATGCTTGAAGGCAAATTGACCTATGGGGAAGATAAGGTTTTCGACATACAGATTATTGGATCTTATTCCATAAATGAGAAAAGCTGGTTATGGTCATGGGCGAATACTCAAAGTGGTATTCCAGAAAAGTTTTTACAAACGGCTCGGGCCATGAAATCCATTGGAGAGGCATATCAGATAGAGGATTTGTTGACTCCTAAGAAAGAAATGGATGCCGACCCTGGAGCATATTTCTCGACCATAGCTTCTGCCATGTTAAAGGAAAGTTGCTATGTGCCGTTAACGTTCAAAGGTTTGGTCGTTTATGTAACGGTTACCTCAAAAGAGGCGGATAGTAAAGCACGGACAGCACCAGCATTGATCTGCTCACATTTTACCAATGTAGCGGCAAATTATACATTCCCACACAAGTACACGCTGTTCTTTTACCTAAAGGCCAAAGGATATGAAGTTGAACTTCCTGGCAACAACATTGTCGCTAAAAAAGGTGATGATCGGATTCTAGGGATTTTCGACTTAAAAGGGAATCTCATGAAAATTTCCAATTCAAAAATAACCGTTCAAGCTTAATACATTATGTCATACACATCACAAACAATATCAGACTTGGAAAAGGAACATCAAGAAGCTCTAAAAGCTGCACAGGATAAGATGTTAAAAGATCTAAACGATGCCCAAGCATCCGGTAATTACGATAAAATTGAGGAAGCAAGTATTGTATTCCAGAATATAACAACGGAATTAGCCACTGAATACACCAAACGTATTGAAGAAATCAATGCGATGAACCATAAAGTGGTAGCCGAGAATGTGCCAGGGATCTACACCGATAACAGGACCAATATAGATTTAAATCTTTTGGTTTATGATGGTGATAGGGATTATGTTCTTGAATTCCAAAAAGACGAATTAATACAGGATACCTTAAAAAAGGTAAATGAAAACAATGGCAAGTTCAAGTCTAGAAAACATTTGTTGAAATCAAGTTTAAGATTGACAAAAACCTTGGCTCCAATGCTTCATGAAATAGGGGAGCATTGTAAAAACACCTTAAAGCTTAAGGCCGATATTGAGTTTTTTGTCTACCAAAACGATATCTTCAATGCGTCTTGTTATCCCCCGGACGAGAATAAATTATATATTATTTTATCTTCCGGTATTTTAGAACGTTTTTCTAAGGAAGAATTGACTTTTGTAGTCGGCCATGAAATCGGACACGTACTTTTTGAACATTTTGATTATCCTGTACGACAAATTTTAGATGAAGGAGAAACCTGCTTGGCACCGATCCATGCCATGAAATTATATGCTTGGAACAGAAATGCCGAGATCAGTGCGGATAGGGCAGGATTGTTATGTTGTCAAAATTTTGAAGCGGTAGGGCGTACGTTCTTTAAATTATCTTCGGGAGTGACCACTGATTCCTTGGATTTTCAACTGAATGCCTACATAGAACAATTTGTGGATTTGGAGGAAGTATTGAACGATTCCAATCACGATCCTTCCGACTGGTATAGTAGCCATCCATTTAGTCCATTACGCATCAAGGCCTTAGAGCTTTTCAATAGAAGTGAAACCTATGCGGCTTTTAATAAAACTATCACCGGGGAAATTACCGAAGAAGCCATGGAGGTTGAAATCAAACGTATTATGTCGTTGATGGAGCCGGAAAATCTGGAAGATACTAGCGAACATTCCGAAAAAATACAGCGTTTAATGTTTTTGGGGGGCTATTTGATCTCAAAGGCAGACGGCGTGGTTGACGAGGCAGAGATACAGGCATTGAGTAGTATTGTTTCCCCCAAGGTTTTTGCCAATTGCATGATGACCATTAAGGGACTCACGGAACAGGAAATGATCAATGAGGTACAACAATTGACACAAGATCTGGATATTGTCTTGTCAGTGATGCAAAAGCTGAATATTCTAAGGGATCTATCGATTATATCCTACGCAGATGGACATATAGATGACCGTGAAGTAGGTGTGTTGTATAATTTAGCCATGCTATTGCGTATACATACCGATTTTATCGATCGTGTTATCAATGATGCGCAAGAGGTAAATTAGGGACCTGATTTGCATGCAATAAACTTGAGCTGGACTTTTAGCTAATATTTAATAGATCTTACATTCAAAAGGTAGTGATTTCATGTCACTACCTTTTTTTATTCTTTTGAGGATTATTTGATAAGGTGTATATGCGCCACGAAATTAAACAAACTACCAACTACCGCTGGAACCACCGCCCCCAGAGCTTCCCCCACCTCCTGAAAAGCTACTGCTCGAACTACTACTGAACCCGCTACTATAACTACTTCCCGAGGAACTATGGGTTGACGAACCAGCACTGTGAAAACCCGTACTTAGATTTTTATTGATAAATCGTTTATCACTCTTAAACCATGATAATTTATAAGAATCACCATGGGTATTTATGCTGTACATAGCAATAACCAACGGAATAAGGACCAAAACAATACCCAGAAGACCGTATAACCACATCAGATCATCGGCTAAAAAAGTAAGTCGGTCCGGATAGAATTCGAAATCAATGGCAACAATTCCCAAAAGGGGCATGAAAAAAAACACCAATCCGAATAGCATTGGATAAAGAGCGGCAAATAATGCAAAAGGAAAGTAGAGTAGGCTGACCTTCCCAATAAGAATTCCCCTAAAGGAGGCAATCAAACTTCGATAGGACCGAAATATTACATAGGCACCAACAGAGAGGAATACCGATAAAAACAGCGTTACAAAGATTTTGATGAAAATAGAGGAACCTTCATTTTGAGCTTCTTCCTTAAATTCCTTGGCCGCTTCGGGATTTCTTAAAATATCGATGATCTGTTCTGTGGCAAGGTCTATCCCCTCATAATATTGCTCTTTTTTAAATTGGGGTATAATTATTTGCCTTATGATCCGTGAGGCTATGGCATCGGTAATGTAGGGTTCCAAACCATACCCAACTTCAATCCGTACTTCCCGGTCTAATTGGGAAACGAGAATCAAAAGACCATTGTCCTTGCCTTTTTGACCAAGTTTATTTGCCTCAAAGGTTTTATACGCATAATTCTCTATGGTCTCTTGGTGTAGTTTCTTGATGGTAAGTACTGCAATTTGATTAGAGGTTTCCTGTTCAAAACCGGTTAGCCTCTCCGAGAGGAATTGCAATTCGGATGCATTGAAAATCCCGGCACTGTCCGTTACAATGCTATTGAGTATAGGGTATTTCTCTTGTGCCATGCAAAAACTTGCCAAAAGGAATAGCAGTCCGGTAAGGAGGTTTTTTGTTTTCATAGTGGTCAGCTATTTGCTTAGGCATTAATGGCTCCCTGTACTACGGTTGAGGGGGCAACCCATCACTTACGAATTCTTAAACGATTCGTTTTTTGTTCTATTGTTTATAGAAAGGGTTATCAATAGAAAAGGAAAAGAGACCATGATATTGTGTTGATATTTTCAAACACCCATCTATCGTTCGAAATAAAAAAGGGAGCCGATAGGATAGCTTGTTAAAGCTAAAGGGGAAATAGAAACAGGTTAAGGACGAATTGGGTATCACCCTAAATCCTTGATTTTCACTTAAGCCCTTAAGTATTTATTAAAATCCCATGCTTTTGAATGATAAATCCATGTTTATTCTTTAGAATACTGCTATTTTTATAGTGTATTTTTAACTCTAAATTAATCACATTCCTAAATAATTATGAAAAAAAGTAGTTTGAAGAAAGCATTATTGCTTCTTACCGTTATTGGTTTCTTAAGTTGTGCCCAAAAAGAAAAAGATAATACTCCATGGTCAACTATTTTCGATGGAAAAACCCTGGACGGTTGGTCGGTGATAGGTGGGGAGGCAACCTACAAAGTAGAAGATGGTGCCATTGTCGGGTCAACGGTTCGAAATACGCCAAACACGTTCTTAAGATCGGATAAACTTTATAGTGATTTTATTTTGGAATTGGATTATAAGGTCGATTCTTCCATGAATTCAGGAATTCAGATTCGTTCCAATAGTTTTCCTTATTATAGGGATGGAAGGGTTCACGGATATCAAATAGAGATAGACCCCTCTGAACGCGCATGGAGTGCAGGAATTTATGATGAGTCACGAAGAGGTTGGTTGTGTCCCTTGACCGATAATCCCGAAGCACAAAAAGCCTTTAAACAAAACGAATGGAACCATTACCGTATTGAGGCCATTGGCGATACCATTAAAACCTGGATCAATGATGTGCCGGCAGCCCATCTCATTGATGATAAAACCGCAACGGGCTTTATTGGCCTGCAAGTGCATGCCATTAAGGATACTCAAAAAGAAGGCACGCATATTATATGGAAAAACATAAACATCCTTACCGATAGTCTTGCTAAGTACGCCAGAAAGTCACCCCTTAAGCCTGTAATTACCAAAAACCAACTCACCATAGATGAAAAGAAGGATGGATGGAAATTACTGTGGGACGGAAAAACTACCAAAGGATGGCGTGGTGCCAAATTAGAGGAGTTTCCAAGCCAAGGATGGGAAATTGAGGACGGTGTGCTTTCTGTACTTTCATCAGGAGGTAAAGAATCCGCTGCCGGAGGGGATATTGTTACTAAGGAGTTGTATGGTGATTTTGAATTCAAGGTTGATTTCAAATTGACTCCAGCGGCAAACAGCGGTATAAAATATTATGTGGATACCGAAATCAACAAAGGACCGGGATCTTCTATCGGACTTGAATACCAAATATTGGATGACGCTTTACATCCTGATGCTAAATTGGGTAATCATGAAGGAAGTAGGACAGTCTCTTCCCTTTATGATTTGATCAAAGCGGATGCCAACAAACACATGAATCCGATCGGGGAATGGAACTCTGCACATATTATTTCAAAAGGTAATCATGTAGAGCATTGGTTGAATGGAATGAAAGTCTTGGAATACGAAAGAAACAGCGATGTTTTCAAAAAACTGGTTTCTGAAAGTAAGTATGCAAAGTGGCCCAATTTCGGCGAACTTGAAAAAGGACAGATCTTATTACAAGATCATGGGGATAGAGTGTCTTTCAAAAATATAAAAATTAAATCTTAAAAAACCTGGGGAACATGTCGAACAGAAGAAGTTTTATAAAAAAAGCAGTAACAGGAACAGCAGGTGTTGCATTGGGTGGTAGTTTAAATGCCATGAGTGCGCAGAGCTATTCCAAGATCATTGGGGCCAATGACCGTATCCATGTTGCTATCCAAGGTTTGGGTCGTAGGTACCAGGCTTATTTAGGGGGAATAGTTAAAAAAGAAAGCAATGTGGAGTTGCGCTATTTGTGCGATGTCATGAAAAGTCAACGTGAAAAAGCCGCAGAAGTGGTTTCCAAAGCCTTTCCGAATACCCCGATTTTAGAAAATGATATTCGCAAGATCATCGATGATAAACATATTGATGCCATTTTTATGGCTACCCCGGACCATTGGCATGCACCAGGGGCGTGTATGGCCATGCAGGCTGGAAAGCATGTGTTTTTGGAAAAACCATGTAGCCATAACCCTAGGGAAGGGGAATTGCTCGTAGCCTATCAAAAGAAATACAATAAGGTGGTGCAAATGGGTAACCAACAGCGATCTTCCGCCCAATCCCAAGAAATCATCAAGGATATCCATGAGGGAATTATCGGGGACGTTTATCACGCTACCGCATTTTACACCAGTAAAAGAGGACCTGTACCCCATCAAAAGGAAACGGCGCCACCAGAAGGGTTGGATTGGGAACTTTTTCAAGGTCCGGCCCCAAGACGCAATTATACCGATGATACATGGAATTATAATTGGCATTGGTACGGATGGGACTATGGTACAGCGGAAATGGGGAATAATGCCACACATGAATTGGACATAGCAAGATGGGCATTACAAGTAGAATATCCAGAACGTGTGGAAGTCAATTCAGGAAAATTCCAATATAAAGACGATGGCTGGGAAATGTACGATACCATGGAGGCTACGTTTAAGTTCGCTGATAATAAGATCATCAAATGGGACGGACAAAGTAGAAACGGGTATTCCAAATATGGTGCAGGTAGGGGTACTATCATCTACGGATCCAAAGGTTGTGTGTATATTGATCGCGATGGTTATAAATTGTACAGTTTAAAAGGGGAGCTTATCAGGGAAAATCTATCTCCAGGAATTGAATCAGGTAACGCACTTGGTGGAGGAGGAAGACTCTCCACAGCACATACCATAAACTTTTTTGATGCCATTCGCGGAAAAGCAGCTTTGACTTCACCTATTGATGAAGGAGTGGTCAGTCAATTGCTTACCCATTATGCGAACATAGCGTCCCGCATCGATGATGCTTTTGAGGTTGACGAAACCACAGGGCGAATATTCAATAGGGAAGCCATGAAGTTATGGTCAAGAACGTATGAACCTGGTTGGGAAATTAAACCTGTATAGGGTCGTATAAAACAATTTTATGGGCAGATTTAGGTTGTTCGGGGCCAATGATGTAAATCATGGTTCCGCTAGGAAAGGTACGTCGATTTTGCGGACTGTACCGAGGTTGTATTTTCTAAGTGTCACTCTTACTTTCTTGATGCTGGCTTGTAAAGGGAAGAAGGTAAACGATATTGTTTATGGTGAAGTTCCCGTAGACTTAACGGTGGAATACATTCGAAATACCAACAATGTGTTGATTGTTGATGATTCTCCCGAATTTGGGTGGATCGTTCCCCATTCGGCGATTTCCCAAAATGCCTACCAGCTATTGGTGGCTTCATCAGAAGACCAATTACGAAATGACATAGGCGATGTATGGGATTCTGGAAAAGTGTCGGATAAGCAGTCATCGAATGTTGAATATAAAGGTACTCCCTTAATTGTTGGACGGACGTATTATTGGAAAGTTAAAATCTGGGATGCTACGGATATGCCATCAGCATTTTCTGGAATACAGTCCTTTAAAATAGGAAAACGAGAAAAAGGGATCACTAGCGCAAATAGCCTTCAATTGGACCCCATTAGACCGATAACCTTAAAAGCAACGGATAAGAGTTCATATCGTATCGA
Organism: Maribacter aquimaris; assembly: GCF_014596745.1. GTDB lineage: Bacteria > Bacteroidota > Bacteroidia > Flavobacteriales > Flavobacteriaceae > Maribacter_A > Maribacter_A aquimaris. The sequence continues at coordinate 86,967 of NZ_JABTCF010000003.1, read as the reverse complement.
TTTTGGAAAAGCGGCCTTCGCTACCCTTCAACTTAAATACCGAGCCATAAAGAAGGATACTTTAGTCGTTCGCGTAGGCGAGCAATTGATCAATGGTAGGATCAATAGGGATCCTCAAGGAACCATCCGATATCAAGAGGTACGATTACCGGTTAACTCGCGTGAGAACACTTATATCTTACCCATTCTGCCCGATAAGCGGAATACAAAGGTAGGGGCCATTGCACTTCCCGATTCGGTTCCGGTTTTAATGCCTTTTAGATATGCCGAAATAGAACACGCCAAAGAGCCGATTTTCGAAAATGATGTGGTGCAATTGGCGTTTCATGGGTATTGGAACGATAACGAAAGCCGTTTTCAGAGTTCCGATACCATTCTTGATCAGGTATGGGATTTATGTAAATATTCCATTAAGGCAACCACCTTCGCAGGGGTTTATATAGATGGGGATAGGGAACGTATTCCGTATGAGGCGGATGCCTATCTTAACCAATTGAGTCATTATTCGACGGATAGGGAGTATGCCATGGCTAGGCGGACCATTGAGTATTTTATGGAACATCCTACCTGGCCAACGGAATGGCAGTTGCATGTGGCACTTATGTTTCATGCGGATTATATGTATACGGGTAATGCCGAACTAATCGAAAGGTATTATGAGGATTTAAAGTATAAGACCTTGGCTGGACTGCGTAGGGCAGACGGACTCATTAGTTCCGATAATGCAACGCCCGAATTCATGGGGAAGTTGGGGTTCAAAGATCCTAAGGTCAAATTGAAGGATATTGTGGATTGGCCACCGGCCCAAAAGGATACCGGTTGGAAATTGGCCACCCCGGAAGGGGAACGCGATGGTTTTGTCTTTACACCTATAAATACGGTTGTCAATTGTATGTACTATAGGAATTTGGAAATCATGGCCGAGTTCGCCGGAGTTTTGGATAAAGCGGATGATGTGAAATTCTATACTGATTTGGCCAAAAAAGTAAAGACCTCGATCAATACCGTATTGTTTGATCCTGTCCGAGGTGTTTATGTAGATGGGGAAGGTACGGAACATGCTTCCTTACATTCGAATATGATGGCTATGGCATTTCATATCGTACCGGAAACGGCTAAGGGTTCAGTAGCAAAATTTATTAAGGGTAGGGGGATGGCCTGTAGTGTCTATGGGTCCCAATATTTGTTGGAAGCCTTATACAACGCCGGTGAAGGGCAATATGCGTTGGATTTAATGACGGCTACGTCAAATAGAAGTTGGTATAATATGATCCGTATAGGATCAACGATGACCCTTGAGGCCTGGGACATGAAATACAAACCCAATTCCGATTGGAACCACGCTTGGGGTGCCGTTCCGGCCAATATGGTTGCGAGGGGATTATGGGGAATCAATCCCAAGGTTCCGGGTTACGACATCGCTACCATAAAACCACAATTGGGTTCCTTAAAAGAAACTTCCATCATTGTGCCTACCATTAAGGGACAGATCAAGGCGGTATACATGCTTTTGGGCGATACTCGGGAATTTACCATTGAAATCCCAGGAAATATGAAGGCTGAATTTGATGTTGGGCAATACCCCAAAGCAAAAATCATGCTTAACGGTATTAAAACCGAAAATGGAACACTTCATTTGCGGCCCGGGAAGAATACTATTTTGATTAGCCATTGATCTGCTTTCTTATGAAAGTAATACGTAGATAAGAATGGTTAAAAAAACTAAGATCGCGCCTGCGATATTAACGGCGGACCAAGGTTTTTCTTCAGTCAATTTCTCTTTATAGACTTCCGCTTTTTTAGTTGTACTATATCTGGAAACCAAGAACATAATAATAAAGTTCAACACAAATTCAATGCCCCATAAATGGACAAAATGTATGTTGATATCCAAAACGAAGGTGGTCAGTATATAAAATGTGAATCCGAAAAACAATCCGGCTTTTGCCCCTTTGGTATTGATTTGCTTAAAAAATATGCCCGCAATGATTATGGATGAAATGGGAATAAAGAAGATACCGTTCAATTCCTGTAGCAACATATACAGACCGTCAGGCGCATAGGCCACAAAAGGGGCTACGATAATGGCTATTGCAGCCAAAATGACCGATGATAATTTGCCGTACTTTACCAGTTTGGCGTCAGACGCATCCTTATCGATGATTTTTTTGTAGATATCCAAACAGAAAATGGTACTTGCCGAGTTTAAGACACTGTTGAAGGTACTTAGGACAGCACCTAAAATGATGGCAGCAAAAAAACCATACAAATAGGTGGGTAAAACCTTCTTCACCAGTAAGGGATAGATTAAATCGGGGGTTTCATAATATTGGTCCTGAAAATAATAGAAAGCAATGAGGCCCGGGAGTACTATGATTATAGGTACGAATAATTTCAATACCCCAGTGTAGATCAAACCTTTTTGCGCCTCAATAAGGTTTTTGGCTCCAAAAGCCCGCTGAATAATGGACTGGTTCATTCCCCAGAAATATAATTGATTGATCATCAACCCCGTGAACAATACGGAAAAAGGCAATACAGAGTCTGGTTTGCCTATAATGTCGAATTTGGCTGGGGCAAAATTGTAAACGGTACGCAATCCATTGAAAATATCCCCATTTCCAATCTGGTAGAGTGCGATGGCGGGAATGAGCAAACCCCCCAACATTAAACCCACACCGTTCAACGAATCGGAATATGCAATGGCCTTTAATCCACCAAATACGGCATAAAAAGCACCGATAATCCCTATGGTGAGCACGGTGTACACTAAGGATGCTTCATTTGAAATTCCGAACATGTTTGAAAAATCAAAGACACTTTCGATATTGATTGCTCCTGAATAAAGTACAATCGGTAACAGCGTAATAACAAAGGAGGACATAAGTAAAAAAGCCACTATGGAACGAATATGACCATCAAAACGTTTCTCTAAAAATTCGGGAATGGTCGTTAGCCCCATTTTCAGGAACTTGGGAATAAAGAATATGGCGGCGATAACCAAGGCAATGGCCGAAGTTACTTCCCATGCGATGACGATGATTCCGTTCTCGTAAGAACTGCCATTCATACCGATCAAATGCTCGCTAGAAATATTGGTAAGAATCATGGAACCCGCAATTATGGGTCCAGTAAGACTTTTTCCTGCTAGGAAATAACCTTCCGATGTGGTAAACTTATCTTTTCGAAGCTTATAGCTCGTGTAAAATATAACAAGTAGCGTAAAGCCGAAAAATCCCAAATAAGTAGATAACATAGAAAAGTTGGTTTGGTTGGTTTTTGATTAAAATTTTATGACATCCGGCAAGTATTTTTTCACCAATTCCTCATAGTAGGGTCTAAGGGCCTTAACATCAGGTTTCACGGGAGCTTTGGTATAGAGGTCGTAGGGATTGAACTTTTTGACCCATTCGAACATCTCGAGGTCCTTTTCATTCATTAAATGGGTATAGGCCCCTTCGCGATGCTGGGCATAAAAAGAATGATATCGTATGATGTACAAGGCTGGTTCGGGCAAATAATCCTTTAGGATTTGATATAGGTACTCGTCATGTCCCCAGCTCATTTTCACATGGTCCAATCCGCAATTGGGCTCGTATATACCGTATTTAGTATTGAATTTCCCATTGGTTGAATCGGGGTTGTCCGCAAAAAATTCAGGGTATACGATGGTATCGGAAAATTTACATCCTACCGGGAAAGTGTCGCCCACGACAGCCCATTGTGGTTCCCCGAATAGGCATAAGACCTTGCCGATATCGTGCAAAAATCCAGTTAGGACAAACCAGTCAGGATGCCCATCGGCCCGTATGGCCTCCGAGGTTTGCAATAAGTGTTGCAGTTGATCCAGATCAATATCGGGATCACTATCATCGACCAAGGTATTCAGAAAGTCTACGGCTTCCCAAAGGGACATTTCCTTTTTGTCGAACTTTAAGAACTCTTTTTCTTTTTGGCAGACAAAGTCATAGGTTTGGTAGCGATGGTTAACCCTATAAAATTCCCGAACCGTATCGACACGTTCTGAATCGACATAGTTTCGGAACTCTTTCTTATCCTTTTCCATATCGGTTGGATCTGGATAGCGTTCTTTTAGGTTGTCTTCCCAATCGTCCAAATTTTGCATGGGATTGTTTTGGTCTGTCGAATTTTTCATAAGCCGGAGTATTTCAATTAAAGTGTCAATGATTTTCTAATTCCCAATTCCAAACCACGTATTTCGGCCAAACCGCGTAAACGGCCTATCCCGGAATACCCTGGATTGGTCTTTTTTTGTAAGTCATCGAGCATTTGATGCCCGTGATCAGGACGCATGGGGATATGGTAATCGGTACGTCCTTCCTTCTTTCTTCTTGCCTGTTCCATAAGGATTTCCTTTACAATGGTAAACATGTCCACATCCCCTTCCAAATGATTGGCTTCATAAAAATTGCCTTCCTCATCGCGTTGTGTGCTGCGCAAATGAACAAAATGTACCCGGTCTGCAAACCTTTTGAAAATCTGGACCAGGTTATTTTCAGGAATAACCCCTAATGAACCGGTGCAAAAAGTAATGCCATTCGATAAACTGGGCACTTGCTCAAATAAATATGCATAATCGGCTTCTGTGCTGACTACGCGTGGTAGACCAAGGATTTGATAAGGAGGGTCATCGGGATGAATACACATGAGCACCTTATTTTGCTCGGCAACCGGAATAATTTCCTTTAGGAAAGATACAAGATGTTCTTTTAATTTGGTCCCATTGATATCGGAATACGTGTTAAGGATATCCTGGAACTGTTCTAAGGTATACCCCTCTTCGGCACCGGGCAAGCCAGCGATGATGTTATTTGTTAATTTGGTTTTTTCTTCTGGGGACAGGCCGTTGATGTATGCTTTGGCTTTGGCCTTTTGATCCTCGGAATAGCTTTTTTCGGCCCCCGGTCTTTGTAATAGGTATAGTTCAAAGCCGGCAAAGGCAGTCACATCGAAACGTAAGGCCCTTGAGCCATCTTGTACTTCGTAGTCCAAAGAAGTTCTCGTCCAATCCAATACAGGCATAAAATTATAACACACGATTTGTATGTCACAGCGAGCAAGGTTTTCAATACTTTTCTTGTAGTTTTCAATATAGAGCTTGTAATCCCCTGTTTGGGTCTTAATGTTCTCATGGACTGGGATGGATTCAACAACAGACCATATCAATCCGGCATTTTCTATTTCCTTTTTTCGCTTGTTGATTTCTTCTACCGTCCATATTTCACCATTGGCTATATGGTGTAAGGCACTGACCACTCCAGTGGCACCGGCTTGTTTTATATCTTGTAAGGAAACTGGGTCATTGGGACCGTACCATCTCCAAGTTTGTTGCATTGTCATTTTTGGATGTTTTTTAATTATACCCCACTAAAGGCACTGAACCCACCATCAACCGGAATAACCACTCCTGTAATGAATTTTGCGGCATCACTACATAAAAAATGAATGGCACCATTGAGTTCGTCGGCTTCCCCAAAACGATTCATAGGGGTGTTCTTGATAATGGTATTGCCGCGTTCCGTATACGACCCATCGTCATTGGTCAATAGTTTCCGATTTTGGTTTCCAATAAAAAATCCAGGGGCAATAGCATTCACACGTATTTTACCCCCAAATTTCGTGGCCATTTCCACGGACATCCATCGCGTAAAATTTTCCATGGCCGCCTTTGAGGCCGAATATCCAACAACACGGGTAATGGCCCGCTCTACGGACATGGAGGAATAGTTCACAATGGCACCCTCTTTTTGTTGGGCCATAACCTCACCGAAAACCAGGGAGGGCAATACGGTACCGTTTAAATTAAGGTCGGTTACTTTCTGAAAATCATCTATGTTCAAATCAAAAATGGTTTGGTCGGGCCCAATAGTGGCACCGGGCATATTGCCACCAGCGGCATTCAATAGAATATCGATTTTATTGAATCGAGTAAGTATTTTATCCCTATTTTTTGCTAAAGTAGCCTTATCCAGGACATTGGTAACAAGTCCAATGGCTTCACCACCGTTGTCAATAATGGCATTGACTTTCGCAGCGATGATTTTCTCGTCCCTATCCAAAATCACGATTTTAACCCCTGCTTCGGCTAAATTGTCAGCGATACATCCTCCTAGGACTCCGGCGCCTCCGGTAATTACCGCTACTTTACCCTTAATATTGAATTGACCCATAATGGATTTAAGTTTTGATCTTTACGAATTATATATTTCCATGTTTACGAATATAAGATCTGTTCTTTGTGTACGGATGGATTTAACAACCAAAATCATGGATATATTTCGCATATCCTCTCGGTATTTTGTTGAATTATTGTCGTTTTTTAGCATAAATATTTGAATATAATATATAATTCAGTGGTAATATTTAAAGAATCGAAAACAAGTGATTTGAATGGTCTTTCCATGTTTTTGAATGAAAAATCCATCTTGAAAAGGATTGACTGTTCTAATTTTAACAAAACATTAATATCCATACGAATAATCACATTTTTAACTAAACTAATTTAAAATGGAAAAACTTAAACTATTATTAATGGTCTTGTTCATAGGCATTTCTTCAAATGCTTTTGCACAAACAACAGCGGTCTCCGGGGTTGTTGTTGATGACCAAGGTATTGCCTTGCCCGGAGCCAATGTTTTGGAGAAAGGCACAACGAATGGTGTAGTAACCGATTTTGATGGAAATTTCATAATATCGGTAGCTGATGCCAACGCTACATTGTCCATATCCTATATAGGATTTGAGACTAAAGAAATCAAATTGGATGGCTCATCTAGCTATTCCGTGCAATTGGCAACCTCTTCAACCGGATTGGATGAAGTTGTGGTCATTGGTTATGGTACGGTTAAGAAAAGTGATTTGACCGGGGCCGTAGCGTCTTTAGATAGCGAAGCCTTAACGGATCAGAAAAAGACCGACTTAGGCCAAGCTCTTCAGGGTAGGGTCGCTGGTGTTGACGTTAGAACGTTGAACTCAAAACCGGGTGCACCACTCTCAATCAAAATAAGGGGTAATACAGTTATTACAGCCAATCAAAGTGGAGAAAAAGATGGCGTAAGTGATAATTTGGATGATGACCCATCCAAACCGCTCTTTGTGGTCGATGGAATTTTCTTTGATGATATCAGCGTTTTGAACCCTGCCGATATTGAGCAGATGGATATTTTAAAGGATGCATCAGCAACAGCTATCTATGGGTCTCGTGGTGCCAATGGTGTTGTGATCATTACCACAAAAAATGGTGTTGAGGGTAAAACGGTTTTTACCTATGAAGCCTCCTTTGGGTTACGTTCAGCAACCAATATTCCAGAGCTTTACGATGGACCTGGATATGTTGAATTTGTCGATGATGTATTAAAGGCTAGAGCATGGCAAGGTACTTCTGGAACCGTAGCGGATTACAATAATGTAGTTATTGACCGATCTACAGAATTTCAATCGTCTAATGAAGAGGCCGATAATGTCGCCAATGGTAGATATACTGATTGGATGGATATGTTTAGAAAAACCGGGGTGCAGACGAGTCATACTGTCGGCATGTCAGGCGGTAAAGACGGATTGGTCTATAGTGGGTCCCTAGGTTATTTGCATGATGAAGGTATTATGGGTATAGAGGAGTATGAAAGATACAATCTAAGTGCATCGATATCCAAGAAAGTTTCCGATCAATTGACCGTAGGCATAAAAACTTATTTGGCATTGTCCGAGCGTGAGCAGGGCAGTAGGGAGTTGTTCAGGAGTACTTTACGTTTGGCACCTACAGTGAATCCTTATGATACAAATGGAGAACCGATAATGTTTCCAGACGATCAGGATCCCCGATTCACGAATCCAGTTTATGAAGCCGATGGGGCTTGGCGTAATAATGACAGGTCTTTAGATGTAATAGCCAATGTATTTTTAAATTACAAACCTACGGATTGGATTAATTTTAAAACGCAATTTTCTCCGAATGTTAGTGCCCAACGTTATGGGGAGTATCGAGGGTTATTAACAAAATCATCTCGTAATGATGGTTCTAGAATACGGTCCTATTACAGTTCTTCTTTGAATACTTCCTATACTTGGGATAATATCTTGGATTTTGATTTTAAGATTGCTGATGGGCATAACCTTAAGACGACTTTAATAAATTCCATTTATTATAATAACCCGGAAGGCAGTGATATCGAGGTGAGGAATTTTGATACGGATGCTTATTTGTTTTTCAATACCGAAGGAGGTGCCGATGTCGCTAGGGCTTATGGTAGTTATTATGAAAAAGAAACCTTGGCTTCTTTCGCAGGACGTTTAAACTATAGTATTAAGGATAAATATCTTTTTACATTTACAGGCAGGTATGATGGTTCATCGAAATTGGCTGTAGACAATAAATGGAAATTCTTTCCATCTGCAGCATTTGCGTGGCGAGCTAGTGAGGAACCATTTCTTCAAGAAGTGGATTGGTTGAATAACCTAAAACTACGATTAAGCTATGGGGAATCAGGAAACGACCAAACAGTCAATCCATATAGTTCCTTGGCTTTTTTAACACAAAGTAGTTATTTATTTGGTGATGATTTTGAAATCGGGAAGGTCGTTGAAGGCCTATCGAATGCAGATTTAACATGGGAAGTGTCCAAGGAATATAATTTTGGGCTGGACTTTGCTATTTTAAAAAATCGATTGAGTTTTGGCGTTGAAGTCTATAATAAAAAAACCGAAGGGAGTATCCTAGCGAGACAGTTGTCTTATGTAACCGGTTTTGGAGGTGGAGGTACCGTAGGCAACTTTGGTTCTGTACGAAACAAGGGTATGGAATTCACCCTTAATACCGTAAACGTGCGTAACGATAATTTTACTTGGCGTACAAATATAAACTATACTAAGAACGACAATGAAATTCTAGAATTGTACGGCGGTTTAGATCAGATATTGGTGGGATCCGATAACCGTTTAAATGGAGTTTTACAGGTAGGGGCCCCTATCGATGCGACTTTCGATTATGAAGTTGATGGTATTTGGCAAATTGATGAAGCTGCAGAGGCAACTTCTTATGGAGCTTTACCTGGTCAATATAAATTTGTTGACCAAAATGGTGACGGGGAAATCAATCTAGAGGATAAAAAGGTCATAGGGTCACAATCCCCAGATTGGATTGCGGGTATGACCAACACCTTCAATTATAAGAATCTAGAATTGAATGTTCAGGTGAATACAAGACAAGGAGTTTTCGGACATTCAGAATTTCATCAGAATTTTGCAACTTTTAATGGGGATAAGGCTGTATTCAATAGCTTAAAGCAAGATTATTGGACCCCAAACAACCCTGATGCAAAATATCCTTCACCTGAATATGGTGAGGATAGCACTAAGTCATGGTTCTATGAAGATATGTCTTTTGTAAGGGTAGGTAATATTGGATTGGCGTATCAATTTCCACAAGAACTTATGGATAAATTAAAGTTATCTAGCTTACGTTTTTCATTGGATGTCCAGAACCCTTTCACTTTTACGGACTATGATGGTCCAGATCCAGAAACTGGTCTACAGAATTCCTATAATATGGGATATTCGGTTAAAACAGTATTGTTTGGCCTAAAATTATCTTATTAATTATAAAAAAACAAAAAGATGAAAATATTTAAATATCTAAAATATATAACTGTCTTCTCGGTTATTCTGATGCTGTCATATGCTTGTAATGACTATATAGAGGAAGAGATCTATTCCGACATCACCAGTGAAAACTTTATTACGCAGGATAACGCGGATCAATTGGTTGTTGGGGTATATGGTAGCCTTCGGGAGGTATATCGTGACTATACGTTCGAATTTATGGGTACAGACATTTTTGCCAGTAAAGGGGAGGTCTTTTCATTCAGCCCAACCAATGATTATTTCAATTTAAGCGCTGATACAGGACTATCGGTTTGGTCCAATAACTATAGTGTTATTGCTAAAGCGAATACAGTTATCAACAGATTTGAAAATCAGATCAGTTGGAGTGATGCCAATTTAGGTGAAAGGGATTACGGAATTGCCCAGGCAAAAGCGTTAAGGGCATTGGCTTATTTTAATCTTGTACAGCAGTATGGAGGGGTAGTCTTGGAGTTGGAGGAACCACAAAGCATACGTACCGATTATGCCAGATCAACCGAAGCGGAAACCTATGCACAGATTATTGCCGATTTAGATGCTGCACTACCCAATTTATTGGATAACCCTGATACGGGTAGATTTTCCAAAAGGGCAGCGCAACATTTACTGGCCGAAGTTTATTTGACCAGGGGTTATACTTCTTTTGCAGAATCGAATGATTTTGAAACTGCGGCTGCATTGGCAGAGCAGGCTATTGGTAATTATGATATCAGAAGTCAATCATTTGCAGAGGTTTTTGAATATGACAACCAAGTGAATGATGAAATACTTTTCGCCATTCAATGGGGAAGTGGTGGTTTAACAGCTGATAAGAACAACAATAAGCATTCTCTTTTCATGAACCAGGTATTTAATTATCCTGGAATCAATCGAACTACAAGTCCTTATGGTACAACTGGTTTTGGAGCCATGCCTACACCATTTTTCTATTCATTGTTCGCGGACAATGACAGTAGGGAAGATGCTACTATTCATAGAGCCTTATTTGCTGATATAGAAGACACTTATGATGCGGACAATGATGGGCCTTTACCAGAAGATGTAATACAACCTGGAGATACTGTTATATACTATCCTAAATATGCCCTTGATGCTTCAGAATTGGCGGACAAATTGAACCGTTATTACGTGTATCAACCAAATCAGTACTTATTTGGCCTTCCTGATAATGTACCTGGTGCTACCTATCAATATAGCGCAAACATAGAAAGAACCAATTTTCCGATCTTTAAGAAATTCGATGATCAGGATTTTAATGAAGATACTGAAGGCGCACGGGACACTTATGTGTTTAGGGTAGCAGGTACCCACTTATTAGCGGCGGAAGCTTATTTAGGTGCCGGCAATACGGCATCGGCCCTATCACATTTGAATATTGTAAGGGAACGGGCTACCGGAGTGGCCAACGAATATACTGCGATCACCATCGATGATATCCTGAACGAAAGGGCCTTAGAGCTTGCAGGGGAAGCTAACCGTTGGGCAGTACTCAAACGTACCGGTAAATTAGAGGAACGTATCGATCTTTATAACCCACAGGTCATCGACCATGGAGCTTTTGATGCTAATAAACACTTGTTGCGACCAATACCTGCAAATGAGTTACAGCTTTCCGATGGTTCATTGGAACAGAATCCTGGGTACTAAATTTTAAATAGAATATATAAAAGTTGAGTTGTTAGTTTGAGTTAGTTGTCAAATACGGGCAGGTATAAAAGCCTGCCTGTATTTTAATACCTCACTGATAATAGTATTTATAGGATTTTTTCAATACATATTTCTTCGTACAATAGTGTTCATTATCAAATTTAATTGAAGTGAAAAAAGGAGTAAAGTTTTTTTATTTGGTTTTAATCTTCTTGTTTTTTGTTGGATGCACTACTACCGCACAAAAACAAAAGGATAATGTAAATTACATTGATCCGTTTATGAATACGGCTGATGATCATGGCCAAACCGACGTTGCCGCAGCTGTTCCTTTTGGTATGGTAAAACCGTGTCCGGATACGAGACCAATTGCGCATTCCGGTTATGATTATAACGCCAAGGAAATCATAGGTTTTTCCAATACAAGATTTTCTGGTGTAGGGTGTCGCGGGGTTGGTGGAAACTTAAGAATCCTACCTTTCGTACTATCAGAGGGTGATTCCATTGCTAAGGCGCAAACCTATTCAAAAGAAAGCGAACAAGCTAAGGCAGGGTTTTATTCGGTTGTACTTGATAATGGGGTTAAAACCCAACTCACGGCAACGCGACAAGTCGCATTTCATGAATATTCATTTCCCAAAACTGAAAATGCAGGTTTCACTATAGATTTAAAAAGTTCGTTTGTTGAACATATATCTGAGCAGCATCAAATAACCAACAATATTTTAAGCGGAAGCATAACAAGTGTAAATGTTTGTAAAAAAGGCAAATATACCTTCTATTATGCAATCCATTTCAATGAAGAACCAACAGAAATCAAAGAAGATAACTCAACATTGATATTTGGATTTTCCACAACAAAAAACCAGCAAATCTTGTTGCGTTGTGCATTATCGGTGGTAGATGAGAAAAGTGCCATTGAAAATTTAAAAGAGACAAAGGGTTTAAGTTTTTCACAAGTAAGATCAAACGCATCCAAAGCATGGAAGGATCTTATTAACGTTATTAATGTTGAAACTGAAAATGATACTTTAAAGCAATTATTCTATACACATTTATACCATGCCACACAATCGCCATTTATGATCAATGATGAAGATGGGGCTTACAGAGGTAGTGATGGAAAGTTGTATTCATCAGAAAAATCATATTATCATGGATGGTCGATTTGGGATACGTTCAGGACCAAATTACCTTTATTTTCATTTTTATATCCAGATAGATATAAAGATATGTTGTTGTCTCTTAAAGCTTTGTACAAACAAGGTAAACCGGATTGGACAACAGATACCGAGCCTTTTCCAACGGTACGTACGGAGCATTCCATTGCTGTGATACTAGATGCCTATCGCAAAGGAATATTACCATTTGCTTTACCTGATGTATACGAGGAACTCAAGGAAGAAGCTAAGCACTTACCATTTAAATCACCGGACAATATATTGGAATCAAGTTACGATTTATGGGCACTTTCAGAGATTTCAAAAATAATTGGCGAGGACGAAGATGCTGGGTTTTATAACGATAGGGCATTTGAATATAGAGCCTCATGGAAAGACAAGTTTTTGACCATGAATGAGAATTCCGACATCATGCATGGCGATGGTTTGTATGAAGGAACCTTATGGCAATACCGATGGTTTGTTCCTTTTGATATCAATGGAATTCAATCCTTAATGGGAGGAAAGGACGTCTTTGAAAATGAACTTGATTATTTTTTTGAAAATGAACTTTTCAATATTGGAAACCAGCCAGATATTCAAGTACCATATTTGTATGCCTATACCAAATCACCGTGGAAGACCCAAAAGTTGGTCGATGAACTATTGAACAAAGAAACCAATAATTGGTATGGCACACATGAAAAGTTGAACGAACCTTTTACAAGAAAAATATTTACGCCAACACCTGATGGTTTTATAAAAGAAATGGATGATGATGCCGGTACGATGTCATCATGGTATGTGTGGTCATCAATGGGCTTATATCCCATTTTCCCTGGAAGTACAGAGTTGGCCTTGACAGCACCTCAATTTGACAAAGTAACGATAAAGACATCGAATGTACCCTTGCAGATTATTGTAAATGGTAGATCGCCGGAAAACATATTCATTCAAGAAGTAACATGGAATGGAGATGAAATTAATTCAAGTATTATAGACTTTAATTTAATTTCCAAGGGCGGGGTTTTACAATTTGAATTAGGTGACCAACCTAATAAAAACTGGGGTAAAATAAATTGAATTATGTGCATTAAATCGAATTTTCAGGAAATATTGCTTTGTTTTTTACCGATCTTATTTTTGGGTTCATGTAAAAACACATCTGAAAGCCAATTGGATTTTCCTAAAAAAGGGAACGTATTGGAATATGTACAAAAAACGAATGATAAAGAATATTTGATTTCTGAATATGGTATTGTTCCAGATATAAAAAGTGTACTCACCGATAAGTTACAAAACCTGATTGATCAGGTACATCAAAATGGAGGGGGCACCTTGGTATTTCCAAAAGGCCAATATCTTACCGGCAGTCTTCAAATGAAATCCAATGTTAGTTTATACTTGAAGAAAGGGTCTGTGCTATTGGGGAGTACTAATCCGTATGATTATAAAAAGATACCGATGGAAGGTAGACCGGATTCACCAAAAAAAGATGATACCCCGGAAATAGCATTATTGGAGGCATTCAAGGCCAATAACTTTAAAATTTATGGCCAAGGTAAAATTTATGGCCAAGGCAGGGAGTTAGCGTTGAATGTAGATAGTCTGCACCATGCAGGGATACGGGTTGACCCAAAATATAACTACCGGCGTATGAGACCCCATGAAACCGCAAGGCCAAAATTGTTTCGGTTTTCCACCTGTGAAAATGTCGAGATTTTGGATGTGGAGCTCCATAATGGATCATGCTGGGGACTATCATTCGAACTTTGTCATAAATTGAGATTGGACAATCTCACGGTAGTCAATAGAGCTTACTGGAACAATGATGGAATCGATATCACGGATTGTGAAAATGTTCAGGTTACCAATTGTGATATTGATTCTGCTGATGATGGTATTTGCCTGAAATCCTATTATCCAGGACGTTTCAATGATAGTATTTATATAGCGGATTGCACTGTAAGATCTAGTGCGAGTGCGATAAAATTTGGTACAGCCTCCTACGGCGGTTTTAAGAATGTGAACATTGAAAACATTGAGGTTTTTGATACTTTTCGATCGGCAATAGCTATCGAAAGTGTCGATGGGGGCATTATTGAGAATATCAGTATTTCCAACATTCTTGCCAAGAATACGGGAAACGCCATTTTCATTCGATTGGGACACCGGGATGGCCACCAGCCAGGGGTAATAAAGAACATACATATTAAAAGTATGAAAGTTCAGGTTCCCTTTGAAAGACCTGATATTGATTATGATCTAAGAGGTCCTGAAGTTGATTTTTTCCATAACCCTTTTCCTTCTTCAATAGTGGGTATCCCAAAACATAATATTGAAAATGTCGTCATTGAGGATGTTGAGATCACCTATCCTGGAAGAGCCACGAAGGGTATGGCGTATGTACCTATAAGTCGACTGGGGCAAGTACCTGAAAAAATAAAGGACTACCCGGAATTTTCAATGTTCGGGGAGCTTCCGGCATGGGGTTTTTACGTAAGACATGCCAGTAATATAACCTTTGACAATGTTCGTTTAAAACTGGATGACCTCGATTTTAGACCAGCATTTGTTTTTGACAATGTCGATAACCTTAAGATGGGCAATGTGCAAATACCAACATTCGGTCATAAACAAATTGTATTGAAAGAAACGTTGGAAACAAATCTCAATCGAAAATTGGAATCGGAAAGCATTCATGTGTTAAAATAAAAAAAATAAAACAATCATTATACTTAGAAAATAGGCATGCACTACAAAAGAAAGAATATGAAGATGTCATTAAGTTATTGTGTTCTGCTAATACCGCTTTGCATAGCATGTGTTATGGTATCTTGCTCCGAGGGAAATAGTGATGATCTCTATATCGTACGTGGGAGTGATATAACCGAAGTAGAAAATAACACCTTGATAGATCTTGAGAAAGATTTAAAAAAAGTATTGGAGGGGGAAATAAAATATATTACCGATACAGAATCGCTTCCTAGTAATAGTAATGTTCTCATCGTAGGCACAGCGGATTCAAATAGAAAGATAAAATCTTTGGTAGATATTAAGAAATTGGAATTATCATCTGCATATCCCGGACCTCGTGGCGGAATCTGGAGCAAGATTGATTTAGAGAATAATGTCCAGGCCATAGTTTTAGGCGGATCGGATACACAAGGATTGCAGTATGCCATATATGATTATAGCAAAGAAATACTGGGTGTGGATGCACTGGAATATTGGACGGGTAAGTTGCCACAACCCAAAACTTCAAAAGCTTTATTCAATTTTGAGCCGAAAACCATAGCTCCTCCACAGATACCCATTCTAGGGTATTTTGAAAACGATGTGGACGAATTGGCCAATTATCGTGGGAAATTATTGGAGTACGATTGGGAAAGCTATACCGAAATGATCAACTCTCTGGTAAGACTGCGTTATAATGCCATTCAACTGTTTGATATGTTGGGACGTCCGGAATTCTTTATACGTCCGGAATACAAAAAATTGAGTCCCGATTATGCAATACGGGAAACCTATATAGACAGCCTTATCGATTATGCCCAAAGTAAGGGAATGATGGTGCAGATCGATGTAAGCATGGGCTATAAAATAAAACCTCTGGATCAGGATAAGGCCGATTGTTGGAAAAACCATAAGCAGGATTGGATCGATACATGGAAATACTATTTTGAGGAAACCCCCTTTAAAAAGGCCGATATCATCTCACTGCGCCCACGTAACCAAGTTTGGGATTGGGAATATAAGAGTTCTTGCGGAGAGGATAAAATAGCAGTATTCAACGAAGTGTACCAAGTATTAGGTGATTTAATTGATCAGTACAATCCGAAAGCAAAAAAGGTAATGGTCTGTTATGCTGACGGAATGGAAATGTTCAATGAGAATTTACACCCCCCCAAAGATTGGTTGGTAGCATGGTCCGATGATGGTTTCTCTGGTTTCAAGCATCTTCCCAAAAGCAATAAGGGGTACGGTTTTGGCACATATATGCATGCCGGTTTTTGGCTGAACCATACCGTGCATGATCCTTATCCGAAGAAAATAGATACCATTATGAAAAATATGGTAAACGATTTTCAGGCCGATAAATATTGTTTGGTCAATGGACAACAGTTTAGACCTTTTTTACTCAATATAGAGGCATTTTCAGAAATGTCAAAGGATGTAAATGGTTTTGATGGTGAGAAATTCTATACAGCTTGGACGCAGCGTTACTTTACCCCATCCGTTGCCGAAATTGCCGTAAAATCCATGAAAAGGTTGCACGAGGCCCAATTAGATCGCGGGGGGTATGTAGAGCATTTGTGGGAAATACGGGAAACGGTTTCCTATTTGAGCAATGCACCTATCCGTAGACCGGGTAAAACCCCTGTGCCTTATGATTATGCTGCTGTTGAAGAGGATTACGAACATGTTGAAAAACGTCTCGGACTTGCGGGGGAGGCCCTTGAATTGGCTGTTGAAGGAGAAAAATCGGTACAGAAAGAGGATACTTTTTATCATGATTATATCGTATTGCCTATTCACCTATACTACGACCTATTGGATTTTGAGCATACGTTGCACCAAATGGCACAATTAAAGAAAACCTTTGAGAAAACGAATGATTCGGGAGCCTTGGAAAAAGCTTTGGAAATGTTGCCCATAGCGAATGAAAAATTAGAAATACTTCACAAGAGGAGTTTGGACGGTGATCGTAACACAAAATGGAAGAATTGGTACAATCCAGAAATACGAAGGCCAAACAACGGTTTTCCCTCAAAACAAATGTTAGACGACATAAAAACAAACTTGGTCCTTTTAAAAAAAAGTAAATGAAACGATTCCATACAGTCCAAAGCATAGTCATTCTTGCGATTCTAATTTCTTTCAATTCGTGTCGCCAAAAAACGCCTGCTGTTGTAGCAAAAGAACATCTATCCGATAAAGTATATGCTATTTTGGATACTGAAAATTCGAGATGGTTCTTTTTTTCATCCGCAAACCGTCCTTTTGGGATGGTCAATTTAAGTCCGGATACCGAAATAAATGGGGCATGGGGAAGCGGTTATCGATATGCTGTTGATACAATAAAGGGCTTTAGTCATATCCATGCTTGGCAGATTTCTGGATTGTCAGTGATGCCTGTGACCCTTGATAAGTCGAATGAGAATACTATTTATACTGATTTTTATTCCTCGTTCAGTCATAAAAAAGAGTCCATTCACCCAGGGTATCATTATTTGGAATTGGAACGATATGGGATTATTACGGAATTGACCAGTACCAAACGAGTTGGTTTCCATAAATATTCATTTCCGAAAGATAAGGAAGCAGGTATTTTATTCAATCTGAATACGGTTTTAGGGCCTTGTGAGAATATTGAAGGTGTTTTGGAAAAATCAGGGGATAAGGAATTATCAGGAAAGCTTATAGCAGTAGCTACGCATCGACGACCAAAGCCATTGACCATATACTTTAAAATTGAATTGAATACCCCTATTGAATCCATTGGGCGTGATCCCGAAACAGGGAATTATTTACTAAAGTTAAAACCTACGGAAGATTCGGTATTGATGAAGGCAGGTATATCGTACACTTCCATAGAAAATGCAGCCAAAAACATCAGGGAAGAAATACCAAATTGGAATTTTAACACCGTGGTCGAGGATTCCCGTAATGAATGGGATGGTTTATTGGGAAGGATTAAAGTAAAAGGGGGAACGGAAAAAGACCAACGAAGGTTTTACACCGACCTTTGGCATGCCTTGCAAGGCAGAAGGATTATTAGTGATGTGAATGGTGCCTATCCCGATAATACCGGTGAGACATTTCGTGTTGGACAATTACCGCTCGATGAAAAGGGCAAACCCAAATTCAACCACTATAATTCCGATTCATTTTGGGGGGCACAATGGACAATCAATACCCTTTGGGGCTTGGTTTACCCAGAAATAAAGGAAGAGTTTGTGCATTCCCTTTTACAATATGGGAAAGATGGGGGATTGATTCCTAGAGGTCCATCAGGGGGTAATTATACCTATGTAATGACCGGTGCATCCAGTACTCCATTTATTGTAAGTGCCATACAACAAGGTATTATCACCAATGATCTGGAGGATATTTATCAGGCTCTTAAAAAGAATCACATGTTAGGCGGTATCATGGGTAAGGCTGGTTATGAGCATAAGACCGATTTGGGTGGTGGATTAAAATATTATATCAATAAGGGTTATGTGCCCTATCCAATACCTGAAGGTAATTTCGGGGGGCATCAAGATGGTGCCAGTCTTACTATGGAGTATGCCTATCAAGATTGGACATTGGCGCAATTAGCAAAGAAACTTGGGCATCAGGATGATTATGATTCTTTTATAAAAAGATCTAAAAATTATCAGAATGTCTTTGATACATCCAAGGGCTGGATGAGGCCCAAGGATGTGGATGGAAAATGGTATGAAGATTTTGATCCCTATCAGGTTGAACACGGTTTTATTGAATCAAACGGGGCACAATCCACTTGGTTTGTGCCACATGATATTAGCGGTTTGGCTACTTTAATGGCAGGTAAGGAAAAGGCTGCGGAAAAACTGGACAATCAATTTATCGAGGCTAAGAAACTTGGATTCACTGCCGGGAATTCCCATGATCAGGAATTACATCCTGAGTACAGCCGTATTCCAATCAATTATGGTAATCAACCTTCGATTCAAACAGCTTTCATTTTTAATGAATTAGGCCGTCCCGATTTAACACAATATTGGTCAAGAAAGGTAGTGGATAAAGCTTTTTCGGGTTTATCGCCATCAACAGGTTATAATGGTGATGAGGATCAGGGATTAATGGGGAGCTTGGCCGTATTAATGAAAATTGGGTTGTTTCAAATGAACGGGGGAACTGAAGCCAATCCTGAATACCAAATTGGAAGTCCCATTTTTGATGAGATAACCATCAAACTGAATCCCAAGTATTATTCAGACAAAAACCTTACCATACAGGCTGTGGAAAATGCACCAAACAATACCCAAGTCGATCAGGTAAGGTATAATAACCAGCCTATTGAAAATTTTAAGATTAAGCATAGCGAAATTATTAAGGGAGGAACATTGATTTTGGAAATGTCCAATAGGACGACAATAGATAAAAATTAAATTATGAGGGTAAAAATTAAAATCACCATTGGTTTATTTTTAGTCGTGTGCTTCACAACGTATGCCCAACTTAAAAACAAACCAGCCTTAGAAGAAGAATTTATGGATATGGGCTTTGGTGTATTTGTACATTGGAGCATGGATTCGCAATTGGGAAGTGTTATCAGTCATTCCTTGGTTGGAGCCTCGGAAGAGTATGTGGATAAATATTTTAAGGAACTTCCCAAAACATTTTATCCGGATAAATTCGATGCGGATGAATGGGCACGTTTATTTAAGATCACAGGTGCGGAATACGTGGTTTTCACCACCAAACACCATAATGGGTTTTGTATGTGGGATACTAAAACTACGGAGTTCAACATCATGAATACCCCCTACGGTAAGGATATTACGGGCATGCTTTTTAAGGCATTACGTAAACAGGGCTTAAAGGTAGGCGTGTATTTTTCCCCTGAGGATTTTTCTTTTTTGAACAAACAAGGAACACTTATTTCACGCAAACGGGAAAAAAGCCAAATTACTGAAAATGCTGAATTATTGGCCTATGATAAAGAGCAGGTTAAAGAACTGGTTTCAAATTATGGACCAATAGATGTACTCTTTTTTGATGCCTTTAAAACAGGACCATTAGTTCAATATGTGCATTCCTTAGACCCCAATATTGTGGTAACAAGGGGGGAAATGAAAACGCCGGAACAAACGATACCGGACGGACCCATGCCCGGACCATGGGAAACCTGTATGACCATGGGTACCCAATGGCAATATAAACCGACCAATGAAGCGTATAAGGATGGAGGGGAATTGATTGGGAAATTAATTGAGATTAGGGCTAAGGGAGGTAATTTTCTTATGAATGTAGGGCCTAAGCCCAATGGGGAAATACCGATTGAACAGGAAGAACGTTTGCGGGAAATAGCGTTGTGGATGTTTGTAAATGAAGAAGCCATAAAAGGCGTTCGTCCTATGGAAAAAACGATAAAGGATGGTTATGCCTGGTTTACCCAAAAGAAGGGGGAAAATGCGGTTTATGTATTTATTACGGGTCAGAAGGACTGGTTTAAAGGAAGACGGCGCAGTTTTTTACTTAAAAATTTAAAGGCTACCGATTCCACGACCATTTCAGTATTGGGACAGAATGACAAAGTAGTTGAATATTGGCCCGAAAACATTCCAGAATCAAGATTTATACAACATGAAGAGCTCTTGGAAATATCCATAGCCCGGGCACAAAGACTCTACAATGATAAAGTTTGGCCTAATCCGGTTGTAGTTAAATTAACCAATGTCGAAATAATAAAGTAGTACGAACGAAATCAAAGTATAAGAAGATGAAATGCTTATGTGTTTTAGCGATAGGTCTATTACCATTATTGGGGATTTCCCAAACTGTATACCCTTTTAAGAATCAAGAACTTCCGATTGAAGAGCGCGTTCAGGACTTAGTGGACAGATTAACAATGGAAGAAAAAGTATCCCTGTTGATATCCACTGCCGAAGCTATTCCTAGATTGGATATCGATAAATATTATCATGGGAATGAAGCCTTACATGGAGTTGTGAAAGGAGGGCGTTTTACGGTATTTCCGCAGGCTATCGCACTGGCGGCAAGTTGGAATCCCGATTTGATTTATAAAGTTTCCACCGCAATTTCAGATGAAGCCCGGGCCAAATGGAATTTTTATAACCAAGGGGAGGACCAAAAGAATAAATATAGCGACCTTTTAACCTTCTGGTCGCCAACCATTAATATGGCTAGAGATCCTAGATGGGGACGCACCCCGGAAACCTATGGGGAAGACCCCTATTTAACAACCCAGATTGGGCTTTCTTTTGTAAAAGGTTTACAGGGTATTGATGATAAATATCTTAAAGTGGTGTCTACACCCAAACACTTTGTGGCCAATAACCAGGAAGAAAATAGATTTGGTTACAACGCCAAAATTTCCGAAAGGGCATTGCGCGAATATTACTTCCCTGCCTACAAGGCCCTGATCCAAGATGGACATGCCCAATCCATTATGAGTGCTTATAATGCGATCAATGGGGTTCCCAGTACCGCCAATAACTGGTTGTTGAATACGGTATTAAGGGATGAATGGGGGTTTAAGGGGTATGTGGTCAGCGATTGTGGGGCTCCTACCTATATCGAAAAATCGCATCATTTTGTAACCGATAAGGAGCAGGCTGCGAAAGCCGCTTTAGAAGCTGGATTGGATTTGGAGTGCGGTGATGATATCTATGCAAAACATTTACTGCCTGCATACAAAGCAGGTCTTGTATCTAAAGAAAGTATCGATAAGGCGGTTTTCAGGGTTTTGAGGGCACGCTTTAAGTTGGGCATCTTCGATTCCGAAACAAATAATCCCTATACTAAAATATCGCCGGAGGTAATCGGCTCAAAAAAACATCAGGACCTTGCCTTGGAAACTTCAAGACAGTCCATTGTATTGCTTAAAAATGAACGAAACATTTTGCCTTTGAATAGCAATGCGATAACGAAATTGGCTGTGGTTGGTTTTAATGCCAATCAGGTGGTGTTTGGTGATTATAGTGGATTGCCTGTCATTTCACCCATTTCCCCCCTTCAAGGTATAATCGATAAGGTAGGGGATAAGGTAGAAATCGAATATGTGAAATGGAAAACGGCAGCCCGAAATTTAAATCTTATTGAAGCGGAATACCTACGAAACGATTCCGATGAAGGTAAGGGGTTGTATGCGGAGTATTTCGATGATAAATTCCTTGAAGGGACTCCCCAAACTAGAATAGATAAAGAGGTTAATTTTGATCCAGTAAATAATCCACCAGATCCTTATACCAATTATAGACATAAATCTATGCGTTGGACAGGCTATATTACACCAAATGCTTCAGGAACATATAAAATCGGCGTCAATTCAGACGATGGAATACGTTTATGGTTGAATAATGAATTGGTGGTCGATGAATGGCACAATAGGGGAGCGACCACCGACCAAGTAGCCATTGAAATGGAAGCAGGTAAAAAATATCCCATTAAACTGGAGTATTTTGATAATGGGGGTGATGCCATTTGCCAATTACTATGGGAAGTGCCCGGAAGTACCGATGATTTGTATCAAGAAGATAGGCAGGCAGCAGAAACGAGCGATTATGTCATAGCCGTAATGGGAATCAATAAATCGATAGAAAAAGAAGGTAAAGACAGAACTTCCTTGCAACTTCCCCAAGACCAGGTCAACTATTTAAAAGAGATGTATGCCATTAACAAGAATATAATCGTTGTTTTGGTGGCGGGCAGTTCCTTGGCCATTAATTGGATAGATGAAAATGTCCCCGCCATACTGGATGCATGGTACCCCGGTGAAGCTGGGGGAACCGCCATTGCCGATGTTTTGTTCGGAGATTATAATCCTGCTGGCAGATTACCATTTACATTTTATAAATCGGTTTCCGACTTACCATCCATGGACAATTACGAAATCACCAATGGCAGAACCTATATGTACTTTAAGGGCGATGTACTGTATCCTTTTGGGTATGGGTTAAGTTATACGGAATTTGATTATGGGGGCATAAAAATCGAAAAGGAAAACGATGTTTTAATGCTTTCCTCTACTATAAAGAATACAGGGGAATTCGATGGTGATGAAGTGGTACAATTGTACTATAATATCAAGGAATCATCCGTTGTACGGCCTTTGAAAAAACTCATAGGTTTTAAAAGGATATCCTTAAATAAAGGGGAATCGAAAACCATACAGTTAAAGGTATCCAAAAAGGATTTGCGGTTTTGGGATGATCAAAATAAGGAATGGACTTTTGTAAAGGGTAAGTATACATTTATGATCGGAGCCTCCTCCCAGGATATTCGTTTAAAGAAATCGATAAAATTGAGATAATAGTAAAGTCAAAAAACATTGGTTTTTTACTTAACAATATCTATTCAATATTCAATACAATGTTCTTCTATTCCCTTCCAGATCAAGATGCGTTGTAAAGGATTTGGGTTTTAATAAATCAAGATTATCATATTTAAATAGTAAGCCTAAATGAAAACATTTAAAATTTTAACCGTTTTATTTTCTTTTTTAATTGTTCTATCGTGTAAAGAGAAAGAACAGGAAAAAGTCAAAGCGATAGATGTATTAAGTTTTGTTGATCCATTTATAAGTACAGAGGGAGATCATGGGCACTGGCATCCATCAGCATTAGTTCCTTTTGGCATGGTAAAACTAGGTCCGGATACATTCCCGAGTAGTCTCACTGGAGATGGGGACTGGGCACATTCGGGGTATAATTATTCAGATTCCATCGTTAGGGGTTTTAGTCACTTTAGAACTGGTAGTTCCGGTGGTGGGAGTATACATGATCGTGCTGGGTTATTATCACTTTTGCCATTTCATACAATAACCAATGACGATTGGATAAAGAATCCTACCTCCGAAATAGACAAGGCAACTGAACAGGCTAGCCCTGGTTATTATTCCGTACTTCTCGAAGAGCAGGGTATCCAGGCAGAATTAACGGCAACTTCCTATGTTGGTATGCATCGATATAGCTTTAAAAAAACAGAAGACGCAAAAGTTCTATTGTCATCAGGGAATAGTAGTTTAACGAATGATTTACACTATAATGTTGTGGATGAACACACCATTGAAGGATATTTTGATAAAATAAATGGTCCTTATTTCACTATTGTCTTTAATAAACCCCTCATTAAGAATGAAGAACAAGGCAAACATGATAAATCCGTAGGGAATTTCATTTGTGATTTTGGGAAATTAACCGAACCATTGCTTGTTAAGGTCGGTGTTTCTTTTACCAGTATAAACAGCGCCAATAAGAATTTGAAGGCTACATGTACAACATGGGATTTCGAGAATGTTAAATTGGAAGCTGAAAAGCTTTGGAGGGATAGGCTTTCGGGTATCAAGATAAGAGGAAATAACACAAGGGATAAACGAATTTTTTATACAGCCCTATACCATTCCTGCTTTTTACCTATTGTGCAATCCGATTATGATGGAACCTTTTTAGGGTTTGACGCCCAATTACACATGGCCGAAAACTATAAACACTATAATGGATTCGCTTTCTGGGATTCATTTCGTACCAAATACCCTTTGTATAGTTTGTTTTGCCCTGATGTATATTCGGATATCACGAGTTCAATTTACGATGTGTACAAATATGCCAATAATTGGGACCCATTTCCCAATAGTGACCATAAGCCCCACAAATCCCCCTTGTTCAGTGCCCATGGAAAAGATGGCAGTACGGCTTTTAGCACCTGCAGACATGAACATATGCTTATGGTAATGACCGATGCGTATTATAAAGGCCTGTTTCATGATGAACTCGATATTAAGGATGTGTATCCTTATTTGAAAGAAGAAACACTATTGCAAATGCCTAAAAGTTATGATTCGATAGGTTTCATTCCGGCCCGTCCAGATCAAACCGGTGAATATAGTTGGGATAATTGGTGTGTTGCAGCACTTGCAAAAACTCTCAATAAGAATGATGATTACAGTTACTTTACAAAAAGGGCAAATTATTGGAAAAATAGTTGGGACCCTGAAATTAAGTTTTTTCGGGCACGGAGTGCAGATGGCAAATGGCTCGACTTTCCGGAGGACCCAAGGGATAATCGTGAAAAATACACCTATGAAGGCTCTAAATGGCATTGGCGATGGAATGCCCTGCATAATATGAACGGTATGATTGAAGCCTTAGGAGGAAATAAAGCCTTTGTGGAAGCCCTTGATTATTTTTTCGAGAATGATTTATATACTGCCGGCAATCAGATCGATTTACACGCTCCCTTTCTTTTCAATGAAGCAGGAGCACCTTGGTTAACCCAAAAATGGGTGAACCAATTGGTGAAAAAAAGAACGACCCAGCTTTATGGTACGCATGGTTTTTTTAAAGAACCTATTTTGGATTATGTTTATAAAGATACTCCAGACGGGTTTTTGGAAGAAATGGATGGCGACTTTGGTTGCATGTCTGCTTGGTACAATCTGGCGGCCATCGGCCTTTATCAAACCTGTCCAGGCGATACTAAATTTCAGATATCCACTCCCATATTTGAAGAAATAACCTTAGATGCATTTAATGTTCCTTTTCACATTGTTTGTGCCAATTTTTCAGAGGACAACATTTATATTCAATCAGCAAAACTAAATGGGGAAGATTTAAAAAGAAGCTGGTTAAGTTATGCTGAAATTGCAAAAGGAGGAAAACTTGAGTTGACCTTAAGTAAGGAACCTAATAAAAGCTGGACAATTAAATAGTTGAATATGAAAATTAAAAGTTGTCTTTTTCTGCTTGGATTAATACTGTTTTCTTGTAATAAAAGCATGGTGGTAGGGCTGAATGAAGTCCAAGTCATTGGAAGCCATAATTCATACAAAATCCCAATTGACCCTTCTCTGTGGGACTATCTTTATGAATTGGATTCGGCTAAGGCCATATCCTTGCAATACGGCCATATCCCCTTGACGGAACAATTGGATCTGGGTTTGCGTAATTTGGAACTTGATATCTTCTATGACCCTAAAGGCGGGCATTTTTCGAATCCAAAGGGTTTGGAAATTGAAAAAACAAAAGGACACGAACCCTTACCCTTCGATACAGAAAATATATTGGCAAAACCTGGATTGAAAATGTTCCATATTCAAGATGTTGATTTTAGAAGTCACCATCTCTTGTTTAAAGAGGGATTGGAAGCACTTAAGGCTTGGTCGGATATACATCCCGATCATTCTCCAGTTTTTATTCTGATGAACACCAAGGATCAAAAAGTAGCAGGGACGAGAGACCCTCTGCCATTTTCAAAAGAAGCATTGGATACGGTTGATGATGAAATCAGGGCTGTTTTCCCTAATGATCAACTAATAACACCAGATAGGGTGAGAGGTAAATTTGATTCTCTGGAAGAGGCTGTTTTAACACAAGGTTGGCCTAGCTTAAATGAAGTTAAAGGGCGTTTTTTGTTTGTCTTGGATGAAAAAGAAGCGAAAATAAACAGGTATTTGGAAGGACACCCAAGTTTAAAGAACCGCGTGCTTTTTGTGAATAGTAAGGAAGGGAATCCGGAGGCAGCCTTTCGAATCATCAATAACCCAATCAGGGATTTTGACTACATTCAAGAACTCGTTGCCAAAGGGTATATGGTACGTACCCGGGCAGATGCAGCGACCAAGGAGGCGCGTAACAATGACTATTCGAAATTCGAAAAAGCCAAGGCTTCGGGTGCCCAGGTTATCTCAACCGATTATTATATCCCTTCCCAATTGTTCAAATCGGACTATAAAGTCATTTTTAAGGATGGTACTTATGAAAACATTAAAATCCAATAGTATGTTTTTAAAAACATTTTCAATGAAAAACACATGGGTACTGGTGCTGTTGTGTGTTCAAGTGAATGCTCAAAAAGTGACGGATTTCCCTATCGTCTCAGGTACGATCCAAACCGCTTTGCATATTGATAAAAATGATGCAGAGGTTGTACAGATCGCCGCTCAAATGTTGATTGATGATATTCATAAGGTCACAGGGCAAAAAATCCGTTCGGGTGCATCTTCCAAATTCCGGATTATCGCAGGTACATTGGGTAAAAGCAAGGTCATTGATGATTTGGTGAAACAAAGGAAAATCGATGTTTCAGACCTAGAAGGAAAATGGGAAACCTACCATATCGAGGTTTTGGAAAACCCATCAAAGGATATTGAAAAAGCCTTGGTCATTGTGGGGTCCGATAGAAGGGCCACGGCCTATGGGTTACTAGAGCTAAGTAGGAAAATTGGTGTTTCTCCATGGGAGTGGTGGGCAGATTCCACTCCTGTACAAAAAGAAAATATGGTACTTTCCATAGCGGATAAAACCTATGGATCACCATCGGTAAAGTATCGTGGAATCTTCCTTAATGATGAGGATTGGGGACTACAGCGTTGGGCTGCTTTAAACTATGAACCGGAAACGGGGGATATTGGTCCAAAAACCTATGCCAAGGTTTTTGAACTGTTACTGCGTTTAAGGGCAAATACGATTTGGCCTGCCATGCATAAATGCACCAAAGCCTTTTATCATTATCCTAAAAACAAGGAAGTTGCGGATGCGTATGCGATAGTCGTGGGTAGCTCACATGCCGAACCTATGTTGTGCAATATTAATGCCGAATGGGATCATGACCGTATGGGCGAGTATCGTTATGATACGAATGCAACCTCTATAAAGAACCTTTTTAAAAAAAGAGCCAAGGAAACAAAGGATTTTGAAGGTATTTACACGGTAGGTATGCGTGGGGAACACGATTCGCCAATGATCATGGGTGAAGATAATACCGAGGCCCAAGTAGAATTGTTGGAACAGGTTATTACGGACCAACGGGAAATATTAGGTAAATACGCAAAGAAAGGGATTCCTAAGCCCCAAGCCTTTGTACCGTACAAAGAGGTGTTACACTACTATCAAAGCGGATTGGAACTCCCTGAGGATATTACCTTGGTATGGACCGATGATAATTATGGATACATTCGCCAATTAAGTAATCCAGAAGAACAAGAACGTTCTGGTGGGGCCGGAGTGTATTACCATACCTCATATTGGGGTAGGCCACACGATTATCTGTGGTTGAACTCCACCAACCCGGTTTTGATGTGGGAAGAGATGTCAAAGGCCTACGGATTCAAATCGAGGGACTTATGGATTTTGAATTGCGGGGATATTAAACCCCATGAATACAATATTGAACTGTTTTTGGATATGGCCTGGAACATGGGGGAATTTGAAAACAACAATGCTGTGGAAGTGCATCATCAACAATGGGCCGCAAGGGAATTCGGAAAGGAAAATGCCGCTGCCATTACCAAGATCATGAATGATTATTACAATTTGGCCTTCCAACGAAGACCTGAATTTATGGGGTGGAGTCAAGTAGAACCGGTAACGAAAGCTGGTAAAACCGAACTAACCCAATATCACTATGGCGATGAAGTAATGGATAGGATTAAGGCTTACGAGGCGTTATTGATTAAAGTAAAGGGCTTGCAACCCAGGATTTCAAAAGCACAACAAGACGCTTTTTATGAATTGGTCTATTATCCTGTGGCCGGAGCTTCCCTCTTAAACCAAAAATGGTTATATGCTTATAAAAATCAGTTTGTAGCAGATCAAGGAAGGGAAAGTACTTCCTATTTTGCCGACAAATCCCAAGAAGCTTTTCAAACCATTAAAGCGGAGACCGAGTATTACAACACCGCCCTAAAGGGTGGTAAATGGAACCATATTATGACCATGGCCCCTAGACATTTGCCTGTATTTTCACAACCATCGGTTTCTGCAGTACCCGAATCGGAAGCTCCATCATTGGGATTGGCGTTGGAAAGTTATCAGATGGAGGTCAATAATGAGGTCATTAACAGTTATGCCGATGTACTCCCCGTTTTTAACGCTTATACCAAAAACACCTATTATATAGATGTATTTCTTAAGGGTAATGGTACTATTGAGTGGGAAGCCAAACCGATGGCAGATTGGATACGGATATCAAAAACATTAGGAAACCTCGATGAAGACCACCCGGAAGATCGGCTTTGGGTAACCATTGATTGGGATCGGGTACCCAAGGGGGAGAACAAAAAAGAAGCCCCGTTAGGGCATGACTACCAATTGATTCCACCGAGTTATAAGGTGAACTCCGCCATTGGTTTTGTGGCCAATGGGGAAAAAACGACAATTGGTGTATCGGTATTCAATCCTAAATTCAAAGCGTTGGAGAATTATAAAGGCTTTGTGGAGGATAAAGGCTTCGTCTCTATAAACGCAGAAAATTTCACAAGGAAAAAAGACGGTAAGGAAGCTTCTTGGGAAACAATCGACGGACTGGGATATTCCAATGCCGTTAGTGCTGCTTTGCCAAGAAACGTGGCGTCCATTGTAAATATATCCGATATATTAAAGGACAGTCCGTCTTTGGAATATGATTTTTATACCTTTAATTTTGGGGAGGTGAATGTAAATGTGCAAGCGATACCAACGCACTCTTTTTTTGAGGGAAGAGGGGTTAGGTGTGCTATTGCCATTGATGATGCAGCACCTGTATTGGTTGATTTTCAGACTTTGGGTCGAAGTGATGAATGGAAACGGAATGTTTTGAAGAATGCCTCGGTAAAATCCGCCAAACAAATTGTTGACAAAGCGGGAAAGCATACCTTGAAAATCTGGATGGTAGATCCAGGGGTGATGCTAGATCAGGTATTGATCGATCTTGGAGGATGGAAAGACTCATATGCATTTCCATCAGAAACAAAAATGTAGTTTTAAGCTGAACAAATGATGTTGCGCAAGGTAATTATCTTATTGGTTGGAATCACTTTTCTTGGTTGTACACAAGACCCGGAACACGCTGTACAGCCGCTTCAAATTGCCTTTATGTCAGATGTCCATTTATCTGATATTTATGGAGAGTTTACCGACAACGAATTTAAAGGTGTACTAAATCCACAAACAGGAAAATATACCTTGGCCAGAACCATGCAATCCCAATTGCAATCTACGCGATTGTTCAATGAGAATTATTTTGCCTTTCTGGCCGCTTTGGATGATGTGGTTAAAAAGGGCGTGAAACTGGTGGTTTTACCAGGTGATTTTAGTGATGATGGTCAAGCTTTCAATATTCGGGGGTTAAAGCAGATTTTAGACAACTACACCGAAAAATACGGCATTCGTTTTATCCTGACGACGGGTAATCATGACCCTGTACGCCCTTTTCGAATGGCTGCGGGGAAAACGGACTTTTTAGGTGAAAATGGCCAATCCCAAGCTATTTTTAGTGAAAAAGGGCTGTTTTCACCCAAAAACGATGATGATTTGCCCGTTATTATAACCCAGGATATTGCCAAATTAGGATATGTAGGAATATTGGATGAATTGCAGGATTTCGGTTTTTTCCCCAAACCACAGGATAGGTATTGGGAATCCCCATTTTCTTCCTATGACTATGGAAACTATGATTTTAATGAAGCCGAAAAACAGGCCGTTTTTGAAAATAGGATGTATAGGTCCAATAAGGATACACCAATGATCCCCGACGTTAGTTACCTTGTAGAACCGTTGGACGAAGTATGGTTTTTAGCCATAGATGCCAACGTTTATGTACCTAAGCCAGAAGCAGATGCAGACACTGGGGATCCTAAACTTTTTAGTAGTGCGAGCATAGGGTATAATAATATACTCTTGCATAAGGCACATTTATTGGATTGGATAAAATCGGTCACTACTAGGGCAGAGGAATTAGGAAAGACCCTGATTGTATTCAGTCATTACCCTACATTGGATTTTTATGATGGGGCTGTCCCAGAAATCAAAGCCCTTTTTGGGGCAAAAAAAATGCAATTGCATCGTGTGCCTAAGGATAGTGTGTCCCAAATGTTGATAGAAGCCGGGGTGAAGGTCCATTTTGGGGGACATATGCATATGAACGATACCGGACAAAGGCATTTGGAATCAGGAAGCTTGGTCAATGTACAGATACCCTCCATGGCTGCCTATGTGCCAGGTTATAAATTACTGACGTTAAAAGACAATGATGTTTTTGAAATAGAGACCGTTGTCATCGATAATGTTCCTGATTTTGATAGTTTGTTCCCATTGTATGAAAAGGAATATGATTATCTCAAACAGGTTAAGGATAGTGCTATTTGGGACAAGGGCATATTGGATGCCAAAACCTATAAGGAATTTACAACGTGGCATTTAAATGAATTGGTCCGTCTTCGATTTTTAGAGGAGGATTGGCCCGAAAATTTGAAATTCTTACTTATACGATCTTCGGGAGAGGACCTACTAAAGTTAGGATTTGACCAAGAAGAAGAATATAATGCTTTCTACAAACGATTGCAGGAAAAAAATACGGAAATGGCACCATTGGATAGCTGGACAGGCTTGCATATGATACATGATTTTTATAAAATCAGAAATGCCGATGAATTGGCATTTTCCGATATCGACGAAAAAAGGCTTGAAGGATATAAAGTTGTATGTCAACAATTGAGGAAATCCGATTATAAGAATTTACGGCTATGGGCCAGTATTTTTATGAAAGTTTGCAGTGGGGAACCTTCGGACCATTTTAAGATCGATTTGAAGACCGGTAAGATAGAGCGAGTTGTTCCATAACATTTGTACCTTGCCACTTCTCGAATGTTGTTGCCTTATGTAAGGGTTAAATTCAATTATGTTTAGATATATATTCTTATTCCTTTTGATTGGCATGCAAGTCCATCTTTGTGCTCAGGATATTAAGTTCGAGCACTATAATGATAAGGATGGTCTTTCCCATAACTCAATTCGTCATATTGTTCAGGATGATAAAGGATTCTTATGGATGGGTACTTTTTCGGGATTAAACAGATTCGATGGTTACCAGTTTAAATCATTTAAGAGTTCAAAAGGGGATACCAATACCATATATAATGATGATATTACGGTA
Source organism: Maribacter aquimaris (assembly GCF_014596745.1). Classification (GTDB taxonomy): domain Bacteria; phylum Bacteroidota; class Bacteroidia; order Flavobacteriales; family Flavobacteriaceae; genus Maribacter_A; species Maribacter_A aquimaris. The sequence goes on along the minus strand of NZ_JABTCF010000003.1, from coordinate 54,874 downwards.
TTGTTGTACGATAAGCCTTCCAATAATCTATGGATTGGGACAAGAAAGGGATTAACCCGCTACAGAACGGAGACAGATACATTTACCACCTATTTACCTGACGAAAACAATCCCAACAGTTTACCCGATGAAGAAATACGTTCAGTGTATGTCGATCGATTCGACAGGGTATGGGTTGGGACAAAGAGCAAAGGGGTATACCTGTTTTATCCAGAGGAGGAGCGTTTTACAAAAATAAATATCGAGGGGTTTACCTATATAAAGGAAATCTTCGAGGATAAAAAAGGACAGATTTGGGTAGGTAGCTATGAAACAGGTTCGGTAGCTAGAATAGTGCTTGATGAACGGGGGGATATCGAAAAGATCAAACGGTATACCCTAAAAATCCCAAATTCAGAAGAGGTCAATCCCTATTTGAACTTTATTTATGAGGACCATAAATCGGACATTTTTGCAGGGACACGGGAAGGACTTTATAAATTGGATACCGTATCGGACAATTTTGAGAATCTTTATATTGAAAATGAAATTGTAAGGGATAAACTTGGACCTTACTTTTTGTCTGTCGCAAGGGCTCCCGATGATAAATATTGGGTAGGTACTTTGGGGGGGCTTTTGGTCTGTGATAATTTAGAGGATATAAAAACAGGTGATTATGAATGGCATTATTCCATATTATCAGATGATACATCATTGGTCGATAATTTAATCGCCGCATTGTACTTTGACGCTTCAGGCGTATTATGGATTGGTACCGAAGAGGGACTGGATAAATATGATCCTTTCGAAAATCAGTTCAAATTAAACAAGGGTATTTCTTCTTTAATCGATAATCAGGCTCCTAGGATCAGAGGGTTTTCAAAGACCTATGACAATAAGATTGTCGTCGCAACACGTCATAACGGACTATTTATTCTTAAGGAAGATAAAATTTCCCCCCTGTTTAATGACAATAGTGATATAGCCAGTATATTTTCATATGATGGAAAAAAATTCTACTGTGGCCTATGGAATGGTAAGGTCCTGGTTTATGACTATGTAAAACGGATATCCCGGATTATTGATGTGGGCTTTCAGAATTCCCCGATTTTTGATTTTGGAAAATACAAGGAGAATGGCCTCATAGCAACTTCCTTTGGCGAAGGGGCAGTTTGTTTGGATACCAAAACCATGGAGGTAAGGGAAGACATTGGTACGTTGCTATCGGGGTATCAAATCAATAAAGTGGTAGCGGATACCAATAATGATTTTTGGTTTGCCACAGAAGGGGGAATAGCAAAATTCGACAATGATTTAAGGCTGATAAAAATGTATGAACAGGGGGTAGGTTCCGAATTTGGTTTGCCCCATAACAATGTAAGTGATATCACCATTGATTTTTCAGGGAATGTTTTGTCCGCCACACGTATGGGGTTAGCCGTTTATGAGCCTGAAAAAGATGATTTTATGGCGATAAAAGAACCCAAGGGACTTCAGGGTAAATGGATTACCGAAATGGCATTGGATTTAAATGGCTACCTATGGTTGAACATGAACAATAGTATCGCCAAATACGACGTGCCCAATAAAACCGCACAAATTTACCAAGTAAAAAGTGGTAATCGCTTGGATGTCTTTAGTTCTAGTGGTTTTTATAGTTTTGACAATTCCAAAATATATTTAGGGGCCAAAAACGGAATCATTCAATTTTCACCCTTACAGATAGAAGGGAATAATTGGTCACCTGCTCCTTTGATTACCGAATTTAAGGTACAGAACAAGGAATTGTTGCCGGGAATGGAAATCAATGGGCAAATACCTTTTGACAAGGACCTGAACTATGGCAAAAATCTTGAGCTCGACTTCGCCAATCGAAATTTCTCCATCGAATTTTCCACACCATCCTTTACCAATCAAAGGCTCAACAAGTATCAATATATGCTTGAGGGTTTTGATGACGATTGGATAGAAACCGATAGTGATTCCAGAACAGTCCAGTATACGAACCTATATGCCAATGATTATGTTTTTAAGATCAAATCGAGTAACAGTGACGGGATTTGGAGTGCTACCTCTTCCTATCATATAAAGATTTTACCTCCATTTTGGTTAAGTTATAAGGGTATTTTAATCATTCTCATCATAATGGCCTTGTTACTTTATTTATCTAGAAGACAACTTAAGATACGACTTAAATTGAAACAGGAACTTCTTCTGGAAAAGGTAAAAAGGGAGCGGGACGAAAAACTGAATAATGAGAAACTCCGGTTTTTTACGAATATCTCACATGAACTCCGGACCCCTTTAACCCTTATTCTAGGGCCTGTAAAACAGCTTCTGGAACAAGAGGGCTTAGGCTCATACAGTCGAAGCAGGGTAGATTTGATCCATCAAAATGCCAATAGATTACTGCGTTTGGTGAATCAGATCTTAGACTTTAGAAGGGCAGAGACAGGTGAGTTGAAATTAAAGGTTTCAAATACCAACATACTGAACACGACAAAGGACATTTTCAATTCTTTCCACGAATTGGCACAGTCCAAAAGCATCAACTTTAATTTAACTATTGAGGATGTTCCGGAAGAGTGCCTTATAGACGTAGACAAGTACAGTAAGATATTGTACAATTTATTGTCGAATGCCATGAAATTCACCAACGTGAATGGGAATATAGATTTGTATCTGGGTGTGACACAGGAGGAACATAGGCAATTGATATTAGAGGTCAGCGACGATGGAATAGGGATACCCAAGGAAAGTAGGGAGAAGATTTTTGTAAGATTCTACCAGGCCAAAAACAGTAAGGAGAATACAACGGGTACGGGAATAGGATTGTCTTTGGTAAAAGCGTTGGTTGAAATACATAAAGGAAATATCGATGTGGTTAGTTCACCTGGATCGGGTAGTATTTTCACCGTTAAGTTGCCCATTTATGGGGAAGCCTATTCCATGGAAGAAAAATTCAATACGATTCCTGTTAAGATAGAAGATAATAAGGTACAACCCATTATCACGGGTGTAAGTGCTCCCAATACTGTAAAGCCGGTTAAGACCAATACGGATATCAAGCAGAAAATCGTAATTATAGATGACAATGCCGAACTCAGAAAATATATTGTAGAGTATTTATCGAGTTTTTATAAGGTGTATGAAGCGGAAAATGGGAAAGAAGGCTTAGAACTTTGTAAAAAGGTAAAACCAGTATTGTGTGTGGCAGACGTTATGATGCCCGTTATGGATGGTTTTGAGTTTGTTGAAGTGTTGAAATCTGATGAAAACATAAGCCATATCGCCGTTGTGCTCCTTACGGCATTGGCCGAAAGTGAAAATAGGATCAAAGGGTATAAAATTGGAGTCGATGGGTATTTGGTGAAACCGTTTGACCCTGCCCTGCTTAAAACCCGTATCGATAATATCATTAAGATCCATTTCGATTTAAAACAAAAATTTTCAGGAGATGTGGAAAGTGATGTCATTAGTTTGGCCCATTCACAAATCGATATTGACTTAATTTCAAAAATCAAGAAAATCGTAGAGGAGAACATAAGTAATCCAGAATTGACATCGAACATGTTATGTACCGAAATGGCAATGAGCTCCTCTAAATTGTATCGTAAAATAACACAACTGACCGATATGTCCCCCAATGAATTCATTCGGACCATTCGCTTGAAGAAATCGGCCACCTTCCTTAAAACCAAAAATTATAATGTCTCCGAAGTAGCCCATATGGTTGGCTTTAACGACCCCTTGTATTTTAGCAGGTGTTTTAAAAAGCAATTTGGCCATTCCCCAAGCCAATTGATCAAATAGTTTGTTTGATAGGAAAGCAAGCTAAAAGAGATTGATATAGCCGGTCAAAACTTGGAGAATTGATATCCTTTTTCCTTTAAAGTGGCAATAAGTGTATCCAAATGGAAATAGAATTTATCTTTCCTCTTTGGACTCGTACCTGGATGGATCAGTAAGTGGAATCCATTCAAGCCCTTTAAGGATTCATAATCATAGATGCTTTTTAAAATAGCCTTACTGGATGTATAGTTAGGCATGTCTGGAGTGGTATAGTCGGCATTGGAACGGGTTCCGGGTGAAAAATTGATGGTCGTTTGGTTTAATCCGGAAGCGATTTCCACAACTTTTTTATTATGCCATTCATAGGGTGGCATAAAATACTTGGGATGAATCCCAAGTTGCTTCAATGCCAATAGATTCTGAAGAATATCGTTCTTGATTTTTTCCGTGGAATGTAGCAGACTGTCCCTATTCGTCCAGTCACAGTATAAAAGATGCTTATCGGAATGGGCACCGATAAAGTGTCCTTGCTTGGCAATGGCTTTCACTAAACGTTTATGACTTCGTACAAAATCGCCGGTCAGAAAGAATGATCCTTCTACCTTATGCTTTTTCAGTATACGCAGCACATAGTCAAAACCTTCGTCATAATCGTGGCCCGTAAAACAGAGTTTAATATTTTTATATAGCGTATCCGACCTAACAATGGCCCCTTCCTTATCCACCATATTTTGGGCAGAAAGCGATAGGTTGATCAATAAGCATAAAATACATAACGTTGTCCTAGTCATTACTCAATCTTGTTAAAATAAGGAGTAATTCCGCCGACCCATCCAACGTAGGCTCATTGGTACTATAATCGGCCCAGTCATCCATATACTTAATGTGATCGGGTTGTAAATGGGCATATTCGTCAGGTTTGGACAATGCTATCCCCAGCATTTTATCATGTATGGTAGACCACAAGGGGCCATCAACCAGGCTTCCTTTAATGGATTTTTTATAGATCCTCCAAAATGGCATATGCACATCAACCGGTGTATCGGAGTTCTCTGGAATTTCCGTGATCATACTCGAACTCCATGGGTTCAGGCCTAATAGCCAATTGATATGGTTTTGCATAAGGGGGCGATATTCTGTTGATCCGGTCATCTCTTCATATAGCATGGCTTGTGTAGCTACTGCTGCAGCCAAATTATTGGAACACCATATAAACAGATGGCCAATGCCATACGGATTTTCCCTCGATCGTTTTTTTACCTGTTCTAAATTGTGCTTGTAATAGGCACTCATTTCTTTTTTGTCTTTGGAAGAACCAACTTGCCACAAGGCATAATGTCCCATGTTTATAAAAGGGTACATTTCATAATGGCTGGCGGTATCCCTCTCCATCCATGACCAGTTGCCAATGATTTTGGCGTAACCTCGGGCATCTCTTAGAAATTCTTTCTTTTTGGTGATTTTGTAAAGGCAGGCCGCTGCCCACTCCATATCATCGGCCCAGGTGTTTTCTTCATAACGATAAGGGGCTCCAAAACTATTGCCTTGCTGATATCCCTCTTGTGATTTTCCCATTTGATATAGTTCCTTAGCGGCCTTCAGACAGGTTTGGGCAAATACCTTATATTCTTCAAAATTAATAAAGACCTGATACCCTAAAGCAAGGGTGGCAGACGAACGACCCGCCAGATTGGCTATTCCCGTTGCCTTGCTTTTATATTTTGAAAGGCCTTGGGGTTTCCCTGTTGCAAAATAGACAGGACGAAAACTATTGGGACCCCATCCATAATCAGCGTTTTCTTCATGGGGAAGTTTAAATCCACGGTGGTCCCTATCGTCAGCAACTTGATGGTAGAGTTCATCTGGACTCGGGTGAAGTTTCAAGATCCATTCGAGTCCCCACTTTGCTTCGTCCAATACATCGGGCAGGTTATTCGCACCTTTTAATCCCCTGGCATCAACCACATCCTTAAAACTATGGGGTTTCATTTGATAGGCCATGAGCAATCGGGCAGTGGTATTGCTCCCCGTAATAAGATATTTCAATTGGTCACCGGCATCATGCCATCCACCCGTTGCATCAATCCGGGTTGAATCCGGTCTTTTACCAAAAAAACTTAATCCGTCTTTTTGATGGCAGAATGCTTTGGTATACGGATTAAATCCACAACGTTGCGTGCGTATGAAACCAATGACATCCTCCTGCCAATTAGGATAGGATCCGACCGTAAAAACCGGACTTACAATATTATTCTCCCCTAATTCAAAGTAATACTTCCCTCGTTCTTTAAAACCGGAAAAATCGGCTTTGTAATAATAGGGGAAGGGAGGCCAAGGGTTTTCACTGGGTATGCATTGGTATTCCTTTAATGTTACTCCTTTTTCATTCTTTAATTTCAAAACGGGATTGTCCAAAGCGCCTTTACTTAGAATGAGTACTTCTTTAGGCATATCACCTGGGTAGCCTCTAAGATTTACCCTAATCTCTATGGGGGACTGGGCATGTAACAGCGAGGCACAGCTATAAAAAAGCAAAAGGGTTAAGATTAGGCTGTTCTTCATAAAATGCGCTTTATTGGGTTCGTATATGCTAAACTGTAAATTGGCATGGTTAGCTCCAACGGGTTTTTTAACTATAAATAGGGAATAGTGATGTCTGTTTTATCGATTGCAATTAAAATTAATCAAAAAGAAGGGATATTTATGGATGAACCATCTTCAGTATTCAATATTCTTTATTCCTGTATTCGTTATATGATCAACTATCCCTTTTCCTTAACGTATATTGATATGGATTTCTTCCAGGTGAATCCTTATTCAGTAGTGAAAGACGTTCTAGTAGTCCTGTAGCAAGAATTTTCTTTTGAAACCTGCTACGGTCTACTTTTTCCTCAAGAATGGTTTGGTGAAGTTGATGTAGCTGGGGCATGGTAAATTGTTCAGGTAATAGATTGTAAGTAATCTGTTCGTATTTCACATCCTCCTTTAACCTGGTACGGGCGGAGTTGACAATCGACTTATGGTCTAACCACATATCGGGCAAATCATCAAAGGCGAACCATTCGAAAGCCTCATCGAATTCCCCAAGTACCGGTTGGGTGCTGTCAATGTTTACTAGGGAGTAAAAAGTCAGTGTGATGAACCTGTTGTTTATCCAGTAGTCTTCCTCCCATGGGATTCCCTTATCTTCAAAGAACTGTTTAAACTCTTTGTCAAACTTACGATCCTTGTCACCGAATATCGCTAGAAATTTCATATAAGGTTCTTCCAGACCGGTACGGAATTTTAAGATCCTTTTCACAGCAACATCCAAGGACTCATCAATCTTTATATGGCCTCCTGGCAATATCCATTTATCCCCAATTTTAAGTAATAGACACTTCAGTTTATGCTCATGATATCCGATTATTACCAAATCGATAGACAAATTGGGTAAGAAATAATCCGATCCATGTTTAATGATATCATGTACATTCATATTACAAAAATAACATTTGGGGCGCTTTGTCACAAAATAAAATAATTATATTTGTGTCGTATTGTCACAAATAGAAGCGCATGAAAAAGTTTTTGAAAAGATTTTTGATCATAGTATCATCCCTAGCCGTTCTTATAGCCATTATCGCATTTATCGGTTGGTCCTATATAAAATCAAGTTTTTTGACTTTTGAAAAGGACTATGTCGAAAATCGAACGATTGGGGAACTAACCATTGAGGGGTATACCTTTTTAGATCGTAATGGAAATAACCAATTGGATGATTTTGAAGATGATCGCAAGTCAATTGATGTACGGGTGGCCGATTTGCTCTCGCAAATGACTATGGAAGAAAAGATACATTTGCTCAAAGGTTCAGGGATGGCTTCCGGGGTTGGAATGAATGAACCCGGACAGGGAATACCAGGCGCCGTGGGTACCATTGTGCCAACACCAAGATTGGGGCTTCCGACGGTATATTTATCAGATGGTCCGGCCGGACTCCGAATCCAGCCAACACGGGAAGGGGAGGATAGAACGTATTATTGCACGGCTTTCCCCATTGCCACCCTGCTCGCATCTACATGGAACGAAACCCTTGTCCAAGAGGTTGGAAATGCCATGGGTAACGAGGCATTGGAATATGGCATAGATGTGATATTGGCCCCTGGTGCAAATATTCAGCGTAATCCCTTATGTGGACGTAATTTCGAGTATTATTCCGAAGATCCGGTGCTGACAGGGAATATTGGTGCGGCCATGGTCAATGGAATAGAAAGGAACGGGATTGGCACTTCCTTGAAACATTATGTAGCCAACAATCAGGAAACGGAACGCAATTTGAACAATGTGATCATTTCCGAAAGGGCCTTACGTGAAATCTATTTAAAGGGCTTTGAGATTGTTGTGAAAAAATCGCAACCTTGGACGATTATGTCTTCTTACAATAAAGTCAATGGTACCTACGCTTCAGAAAGTGAATATTTACTCACCGATGTGTTAAGGAACGACTGGGGATTCGAAGGACTGGTGATGACCGATTGGTTTGGGGGAAGGAATGCGGCCGCCCAGATCAGTGCAGGGAACGACCTTTTGGAACCGGGAACCAAAAAACAATGGGATGCCTTACTGGAAGCGCATGAAAAGGGTGAATTGACTGAAGAAACGATTGACAGATCCGTCAGTAGGATTCTAAGGTTGGTCCTAAAAACCAAAAAGATGGGGAATCAAGGGTACGGAAACAATCCTGACCTTGAAGCACATGCCAAAACTACGCGCCAATCGGCCTCTGAAGGTATGGTCTTACTAAAGAACAACAATTCGTTACCGTTGCAGGACACAAAGCATATTGCCCTTTTAGGAATTACCTCCTATAATTTTATTGCGGGTGGTACAGGTTCGGGGGATGTAAACGAGGCTTATACGATTTCCCTTGAGCAAGGTTTGATGGATGCCGGTTTTGAAATTAATGAAACGGCCAAGCGTGTGTATATGTCCCACAGGGAGGACAACCAGGAGGCGTTTCAACAGGCGGAAGGGATAGATGCCATGTTCGATCCGTATGCACCAATTGAAATGGCATTTACGGCAGAACAACTAAAAGAAATAGTGCAAAGTTCAGACGTCGGGATTTTAACCATAGGTAGAAATGCAGGTGAAGGGGGAGATAGGGTAGAAGAGGATGACTTTTTATTGAAACAATCAGAAAAAGAAATGATTTCCAATACGGCCAAGGCTTTTCAGGCTGCCGATAAAAAACTTATCGTTGTTCTCAATATTGGGGGCGTCATCGAAACAGCCTCTTGGAAAGATATACCCGATGCTATTTTTCTTGCCTGGCAAGGCGGTCAGGAAGGCGGGAATTCCGTTGCCGATATTTTAAGTGGAAAAGTGAATCCTAGTGGTAAATTACCGATGACATTCCCAATGAATTTGGATGACCATGCTTCGAATACCAATTTCCCCCAGGAAGGGGGACACCTTTCCTATACCGATTTAATTTCGGGGTTTATATTTGGGAAGGAGGATCGACCGGAAGCAGAAAAGGTCCAAAATAGGGACTATACGAAGTATGATGAAGGTATTTATGTAGGTTACAGGCATTTTGATCAAGCCAACTTAGAGGTTTCCTACCCTTTTGGTTATGGTCTTTCCTATACCGATTTTGAATTTTCAGAGGTAGCGGTAAGCTTAGAGGATAACATGATCACTGCGGTTGTGCGTGTTCAAAATACCGGTCTGGTTGCAGGCAAGGAAGTCGTTCAGGTGTATACCGAAAAATTAGAATCCACCATTGATCGTCCCATCCAGGAATTAAAGGCATTTGCTAAAACCAGGCTTTTGGAGCCAGGGGATTTTGAACGCCTAACCCTGAAAATCCCTGTTTCAGAGTTGCGTTATTGGGATGGGGAAAGTGGGGGGTGGGCACTTGAAAAAGGAGCCTATAGGATACATATCGGTTCCTCATCAAGGAATATCCGACAAATGGCAGAATTGGTATTGTAAAGTTTTACCCTTAAATGGACAGGGTTGATCTGGAATATTTTTAAGGAAGTGTAGCGGCCTAAGGGATTGACTCATGTCACGCCAAAAGCCCACACGTGATGATCATTGCTTATTTTATCTGTATCGTACCGTTCCTGTATAAATCCAAAGCTTGGTTTAAGATCGATCCAATGGTTTCAATGGGTAAATCGATGGTAGGGTCAATGGTGAGGATCTTCATTCGTGAACGGTTTCCTGCTACCAATTCAGGATGGTTTAGATGTTTCCCCTCTACCCAGAGTATATAGGGCATATCAGTTTTTCTATCGGTCCATAAATAACAGAACATTTTGTTTTTGTAGGTAAAGCACGGCATTCCGTATTTACGGGTTTCACTGATATGTGCATCCGGCTTCAGAATAAATTGTCGTAAGGCAAGCAGGCAGCTTTTGTTCGGCTCATCTTTGTTTAAATAATAATTGTCTATTTCCCGTATCATTTCCAAGGACTATTTTACACTGACAAATATATCAATTTCCGCAGCTGTAGGTTCAATGGCCTTTTCTCCATAAACCTCAAAGTCTGCCGTATAACGTCTATCCAAATCCATTTTCCAAATTTCCGACCAGTGGTTTACCATTAGGCCCTTGGTTAAGTCCCCATACGCCTTGGTCTTACAATAGGTACCGCCTTCAATTGACCTACCTATCATTCCCTTTGGGATTACATCCAATGCGTTAACCTTGCACCCAAGTATTACCGTATACGGTTGGGTATGGTCACTTTCATAGTCTGTGTAGATACCGTAAATCGTATGATCCACTTTGTTCGGAATTGTATTCAGAATGCCCTCAGCCATAAACCTACCCCATAATGCAACGATTTCCTTGTTGGCTTGCCCTTTTTCGTTTGTTGTGCGTATCGAAATCCCGATACTATCGAAAGGCGCTATGCGTACTCTTTGCATCCAATTCTATTTTTTGATTTCATGCAAATTTAAACACACCTGATGACAAATGATGTCAGGGGTGTTTTTTAAAGAATTCAATGTAATCAGGTAAGGCTACGGCGAGATACAACTAATGGTAAGATGAAACATTAGGCAGGTAGCGCATTTTTTCCTATGCTGGGCATAGGCCTGTAGGCATAATATTGTAAGACTTCTTCCAAGGCCATTTTCAGGGCTTTATTAACAGGTAATATGATATTTCCCAAATGGAAATCTATTTGGTTTAATTGCATGTAATATTCCGTGAATACTGGGATATTCAAATCTTTTGTAATTGCTTCTGCCGTTTTATTATAGTTATCCGACTGACCTTCCTTGATGATCTTACAAGTAGCCAATCGCAATTTTCCATATTTATCGGTATTGGCTGCAAATCCAAATAGCCTACAAATCAATCCACGGTATTTATAATCGCTGCAACGACCTTGACCAATAATGGATAATGGCTTGTAAATCAAACAGGTTAAACTGGTGGACTTATTTAACAAAAGGAGTGTTTTTTCGGCTTCCCCATTTAAAAATAGATGAAAGGCCCAAGGCAAGAATTCGAGAGGGGAAGCTTCTATATCGGGATATGTACAACATTTTCCACAGCCGGAAACACAGCCGAGCCCTGATGTTTGTTGAAACACGGTGGTTTCTTGCTCCAATTGAAGAAAAAGGTTTTCTACCAATTGTACTCTTTCCTCTATCGACATTGTTTTTTGCCGAAGGTAGCCTTAATAAGCCTAGGTAGGACATTTTATTTCCTAAATGAGTATAAAAGTATTTGTTCCATTTTGTACCCAAAATCCTTCTTGGCAGGTCTTAGGAAATGAACGTATTTCTACGGATACTGATTGTTTCTAATATGGGAACTTCATTACATTTTCAGATAGGGTAGTGGACCAATAAAATTTTATTATTAGCTACCTTGGGCGTTTATATCTTTCAAATCGTAGGTCAAAATTTGCAATCCTTCATCAAACCATTCTTTGTCAATCAATTTTCCGACCAATGAGGCTTTTGAATTTCCGAAAAGGGGTATGCCTTCCCCGAGTATGATCGGATTCAATTTTAGTTTCAATTGGTCGATCAATCCATTGTCGAGAAGCCAGCCGGCAAATTGTCCGCCACCGCAGAGATAAATATCCGTTATCGAGTTCCTCTTGATTTCGTTGATCCGATCTGTTGAAATTTTTTCAATATGGACATTTTTCGCGAGGGTATCCATGGTTAAGGTTTCAGAGAATATATGATGTTCCATATGAGGATACGCCGGTTGTCCCGGTTCCAGTCCATATTGATAACCAAATTCATAGGTTCGACGCCCCATGATTACCGTCTCGAAATTTTTTAAATCGGATAAATACTTTTGTACCCCATTGCCTTGGGGAATGAACTTGCTAATGTCGTCATCCACTCCTGCAATAAATCCGTCAAGGGAACTGGCTACGTAATAAATTATTCTTTGCATGTCTTCGTTTTTTTAGGCGTCCTTCTAAGCCATAGCGGTCGTCCTATGAAACCTAGCCTATCATTTCTGCGCAGGCATTGGGAGAGCAGAGTTGCCGCGGTGGCGTTTTTAATTCGCTGGATGAACGCAAAGCCGTATGCCACCTCAGGGGGGAACTTCATAAAAATATAAAAACTTGACAAATAAGCCAGAAGGTCGTAAGGGCTATAGGCTTGGTTATGGTATGGTCTTCTTCGACCTGTAGTTGATAAATCCCTTGTAGTATGTTTTGCTTGTTCTTCTTCAAATCGTTCTTTCCACTATTATTTTTCATTAATATATATAGGCAATTCCGATCGTTCTATGAGTTCCCCTATGGGTTTGGCAAAAAGCCCCTTGCTTTTTAGGATGGATTCAACTTTTTGGGAGGCTTCTTTTTTAACAGCAATTAATAACCCTCCACTGGTTTGTGGATCACATAGGATATATCGTTGCTTTTCATTCTCAATATGAAGCTTATGACCATAACTGTCCCAGTTTCTCAGCGTTCCCCCAGGGATACATTTTTTATCGATATAGCCATGGATCTCTTCGAAAACGGGAACGTTGTCATAATTAATAACGGCAGATACATTGCTTCCTTCACACACTTCCAATAAATGGCCCATAAGTCCAAACCCAGTAACATCGGTTAGGGCTGTAATTCCTTCTATTTCAGATAGTTCCAATCCGACATCATTTAATATGACCATTGAATTAGCGGCAATATCCTTATGTTCTTCTTCCAAAACCCCTTTCTTTTGTGCGGTAGCCAAAATACCGATACCCAAAGGTTTGGTGAGATAAAGAATGCTTCCTGATTCCGCTTTATCATTGCATTTTAAATTAGGGATGGCTACCGATCCAGTAACTGCAAGTCCAAAAATAGGTTCTGGATTATCGATACTATGCCCTCCAGCAAGTATGATTTTCGCGTCGGAGCAGGCTTTTCTTCCGCCTTCCATAACCTGGGCTGCCACTGTGGGGTCTATTTTATCAATGGGCCACCCCAAGATGGCAATCGCCATTAATGGTTTCCCTCCCATGGCATAGATATCGCTAATGGCATTGGTAGCGGCAATCCTTCCAAAAGTGAAAGGGTCGTCCACTATGGGTAGGAAAAAATCAGTAGTACTGATGATGGCCGTTCCATCTCCCATGTCATATACAGCAGCATCATCCCGAGTATCGTTACCCACTAAAAGATGTGGGTCTTCAATTTTAGGGGAACATGATTCCAATATTGTCGTTAATACCTTGGGCGATATTTTGCAGCCACAACCTGCACCGTGGCTAAAACTTGTCATTTTTATAGGTTCATCCATTTTTCTGATTTATTAAATTTATTAAAAAATCTGCCGTTTCCTCATGGTTCACGGAAGTGATCTCAAATTTTAAAATTGCAGATTCCTGACGTTTTTGTAATCCTTTTAAATAGTATTTGTCGTAATAGGAAAGGATAAGCGCTACAACCTTATCGTAATTATTATTTTCTAGCGCATTCAAGGCCAATTTAGCTTTCTCATTCCCAAGCCTTTTGGTTATTCTACCAATGGCTTCCGCCAATTTATCCTGACTGAGTTGGGCGTAGGTATCCACAAGGTGTTTTATTCTTTCCTGAATAGGAATATCCAGGAAATATACGGGCATATCCCTCATTTTAAAATATAATCGATCGGGAATCGCTACTTTCCCTATTGCCTTACTTTCGTCCTCGATCCATATTGGCGTTTCAGGATGTAAACTCCGAACTTTTGTAAAAAGGTTGTTTTCAAATTGCTCCGTTGTGGGTTGTGGCGGTAGATCGATCCCTCCAAAAGCAGAACCTCTATGGTTGGCCAATCCTTCCAAATCAATAACCTGTTGCCCTTTCTTTTCTAAAAAATGCAGTATTTCAGTTTTCCCTGTACCTGTATATCCTCCTAAGATTTTAAGATTAAAGGGTTGTTCAAAAAACCGCAACACATAGTTTCTATAAGCTTTGTACCCTTTTTCAATGACGTAAACCTTTTTAAACCCATTCTCGATTAGATGATCCGCAAAGGCACTACTCCTCATCCCTCCACGCCAACAATGAACTACAACCTCTTTTTCAGGGGCAACCCCAATAGATTGGGTTATAAAGTCATTTAGTTTGGGTTTTACAAATCCATACCCAAGTTCAATGGCCCTTTCTTTTGATTCTTTTTTATAGGCGGTGCCAACGATTGCCCGTTCTTCATTGGTAAATAATCCAATAGTATTGGCCCCGGGGATATGCCCTTTCGCAAACTCTCCCGGTGACCGGACATCGATAATCGGAATATGCTCTAAATTGTTAAAATAAAAGTCAATGGTAATGTATTGTTTCATTTTATGGGCTATATGATTTTTCAGCGATGGATGTAATACATGATAGGCGTTTTATATTAGAATAAGCAAGACAACGGGTATGGCATGGATTCCAATGGCTGCATACGTGGATTTAATAAAGGCTTCAATTCCCGAACGGTAAAGTAAAAAAAGAAGATCGATCTATTGATTGTTTGAACTACATCCGATTAAATTTTGTAAATAGTGTACAATGTCTGGGCTTAGGATAGGGCGGGAGTACAGAAGCTTTTTGCTTCCGACTTCACACCGGGCCGAAGCCTTTTGTCTTGTTTTTTTCTTTTTTGTCCAAAGCATTCACCCATAAATCGGGATATGTATTTTGCGACATCATAAAGATACGCAATCCTTTAGATTACGTCATAATTGTGGAAATCAAAAAGCCGATAATTCGATTGGTTTACGGATAAGGGGTTTTCCCATGTTCCCATATTTCGACAAGGGGCAAAATCTGGAAGGGTTAAATCAGGATATTTAAGTCTTTGCAAACCTAATTTATGACGGGTCCATTTCTTAAAAACAAAAAATCTAAAACTTTATGTCTATTTTTAACAGATGCCAGAATATCCACGTTCGGGATATTTACCGGTATATTAGGATCAACCAACCACTAATTATTTTATGAAAAGAATTACGCTATTATTATTAAGCCTCGCGAGCATTCTGTTTTATTCCTGTAATCTGGACTCGGATAACGAAACACCTATTGTTGAAACGGTCACAATCGATGGTATTACACTTCCAAAAGGTTTTGTTATCTCTAAATTGTATGAACCTACCGATAAGGAACAAGGCTCCTGGGTAAGTATAGCCAAGGATGATCAAGGAAATTTCTATACTTCCGACCAATACGGAAGCATTTATAAATCCAGACTTACCAAATCAGGGGAAAAGGATGTTTTTGAAGTACGGAAATTAGAGGTAAATATTGGATTGGCCCAAGGGTTGTTATACCACAATAAAGAATTGTTCGCCTTGGTAAACTCAAATGATGAAAAGATCCAAAGTGGATTGTATAAAATCATCGATTCCAATGGGGATGGGGAATTGGATAAGGTTAAAACGTTAAAGACCCTAAACGGGAATGGGGAGCACGGACCACACAATATTGTATTGGCCCCGGATGGTCAATCCATGTATATGGTTTTTGGAAACCATACGGATATTCCCAGCGACGTCCATGGTAGGGTTCCAGAAGTATGGGGAGAGGATAATTTATTACCGGTCATTAAAGACCCCAGTGGACATGCCAATTCAAGAAAGGCACCGGGTGGTTGGGTAGCCCAAACGGATTTTGAAGGTAAAAAATGGACGCTGATAACGGTTGGGACTAGAAACACTTATGATATAGCCTTTAATCGTGATAATGAATTGTTTGGTTTTGATTCTGATATGGAGTATGATCTAGGCATGCCGTGGTACCGACCCATCCGTTTGATCCATATGACGAGCGGTGCCGATTTTGGATGGAGGACAGGAACAGGAAAATTTAAGGACTTTTATCCAGATAACCTTTCAGGTATTGCCAATTTGGGGCAAGGATCACCAACAGGTCTTTTAGATGGAAGGGAATTGAAATTCCCGGCCTATTATCAAAAGGGATTGTACTTGTTTGATTGGAGTTATGGAACGATGTACCATGCAAAGCTAACACCCAAAGGCAGTTCGTTTGATGCAGAGGTCACAGAGTTTCTTTCCGGTGTTCCCTTACCCCTTACCAATGGTGTCGTGGGTGATGATGGGGCCTTATACTTCTTAACAGGAGGAAGACGTTTGGAATCCGGACTGTACCGCGTAACCTATGAAGGTGATTTGCCCTTTGAAGTATTGGCCTTGGAAGAGCGCTCCGATGGAAAAAGACAACGGGATTTAAGACGGGAACTGGAAGTGTTGCACGTGAGTCCCTCAGCGGACCAAATTCCGTTGATCATGAAGCATTTAAATCATGAAGATCGAGCCATTCGATATTCGGCCCGGGTGGCTTTGGAGCATTTGGATTACGCACATTGGAAAGATGAAATCAAGAAAGATAATCCGCCGGAAGTTGCTGTTGGTCTGGCCTTGGCCATTGCGCGTCATGGTGATGATGCCGCTAGGGTGGAAGCCTTGAAAATCTTAGTGGGAATTGAATGGCAAAGTTTGGAGGAATCTAAAAAACTGGATTTTATAAGAGCAGTTGATTTGCTTTTAACAAGAATGGAAGGAAGCTTGCCAAACGATATGCATAAAAAAATCAAAAAGCTGTTCTTACCTGCCTATTTGGCAAGTTCCGAGGCTGTGAATATGGAATTGTGTAAGATCCTAAGTTATTTGCAGGTAGCGGAAATTGTTGGGTTGACATTGGATGAAATGGAGACGAATACTTCTACGGAGGGTATGAAAGCGTTGTACATATCCGGTGATATTTCCAATAGAAGTGAGCAATACGGAAAGGATGTTGAGAATATGCTGGCAAATATGCCAAATCAACGCAATATTAGTTATGCCAAGAGTTTGAGTTACCTTCAAAAGGGATGGTCAACATCTACAAGGGAGCGTTATTTTAAATGGTTTGGCGATGCGATGCAAAAAGCTGGGGGGAAACAGTATTTGAATTTTATTAGGGCAATCCAAAAAGAGGCTTTGGCCAATGTTCCTGAAGAAGAACAGGATTACCTTTCTGAATTGACTGAAATCGCAGCGGCACGCAGGCCGGATTATATGGAGGATGTAAAGCAACCTCAAGGTCCCGGTATGGCTTATTCGGTAGAGTTGTTAATGTCCGCTTACGAAAAGAATTACAAAAACGCAGATTTTGAAAATGGCAGGAATATGTTTAAGGCTTCATTATGTATTTCTTGTCATAGTATGAATGGGGAAGGAGGTAGCACGGGGCCAGAATTAACCCAAATAGGTTCAAGATTCACGGTTGGGGCAATCGCCGAAGCCATTGTTAATCCTTCTGGAACCATTGGGGATAGGTATCAATATTCAGATTATCATATGGAGGATGGTTCTGTAATCACAGGAATCGAAATCAATGAAGATGACAATACTATTGAAGTGGCTATAAGTGCTTTTGCTCCCGATGTTACCGCAAAAGTGAGAAAGGATAGACTGGAAAGCGTTGAGCTGTCCAAAATATCACCAATGCCAGCAGGCTTGGTCAATAGATTGAATGAACAGGAAATTACAGATTTGATAGCGTATATGTTGTCAGGCGGAAACCAAGATAAAATAAAAAAATGAATTATAAAGTAATTTACACGGCGCTTATGGCCATGGTGATGAGTTGCAATTTAGCAGGTCAGAAAGCAAATGAAACAGAGCAATTGTTCAATGGCAAAGATCTTAGCCATTGGCGGGGTGATAGCCAGGTTTGGTCGGTGGAAGATGGTTGCATTAAGGGGGAAACCACCGATGAACGGGTTATTGGGCATAATACTTTTTTAATTCACGATATGATTGTGTCGGATTTTGAGTTGACATTCAAATACAAAATTATAGGAGGGAATAGCGGTGTCCAATATAGGGCTAGGGTAGTAGATCAAGATAAATTCATTGTTGGTGGCTACCAAGCGGATATGGAAGCGGGCATTCAATATTCCGGGATATTGTACGAAGAAAAAGGAAGGGGAATTATCGCTCAGCGGGGTGAAAAGGTGGTTGTTTCGAAAGATGGACAGAAAACAGTGGAACGATTTAACACCACTGAAGGGATTCAGGCCGTTATAAAACAAGAGGATTGGAATGACTACCGCATTGTGGCCAAGGGGAGTCATTTACAGCATTACATCAATGGGCAATTGACAATGGATGTTGTGGATAATGAAACCAAGAAATCGGCATCTTCAGGAGTGTTGGCATTGCAGGTTCATGCAGGTCCGTCGATGGCAGTATTTTATAAGGAATTGATATTGAAAAAATTATGAATGGTACTATTGGTCTCTACTTTTTAACGAAGGGGCAGGGGGACAATTGATCAAGGCCCCAAACTAATCAATGGGGCAATTGGGATGTAGGATAATCAATAATAGTTCAATAACGATTTTTTATTTGATCTTTTAATTTGGTTCGCCGACATGGTGTCCTAACTTATCTCTTCTTCATTACTTATCCAAGGCGAAATTAAATCAATATAATTTTGTTTACCTATTCGTATGTAAGGATTCTGACAGTAAAGTTTTTTAAACGGCAAACTCAATATTTCCGTTATTGAACAAAAAAGGTTTGTGACTTGATAAGTCACAAACCTTTGAAATAAGACTGAAGTCCATATTTATAATTATGAACCAGAGTATATGGTATTATTATTTAAAATAAATCCGTTTTTAAAATAGCCCCACTACTTGCATTTGTCACTAATGCCCTATATTGTTTAAGCCAACTAGACTTTAGTTCTTTTTTAATTGGAACGAATTCTGATTTTCTTCGTGCAATTTCTTCATCACTTAAATTTACCGATAAAATATACTTATCAACATCAATATGAATTTCATCACCATCTTTCAGTAAACCAATCATACCACCTTCTGCAGCTTCCGGACTTACATGTCCTATACTAGCTCCCCTAGTAGCCCCACTAAATCTACCATCGGTAATTAAGGCTACTTTATCACCAAGTCCCATTCCCATAATTAATGAAGTAGGCGCTAACATTTCTTGCATACCCGGTCCTCCTTTAGGGCCTTCGTATCTTATAACAACAACATTACCTGCTTTAACTTTTCCTCCGATAATTCCTTCAATAGCTTCTGGCTGACCATTAAAACATACTGCTGTACCAGTTAAAGCCCTAGCTCCGATAATTCCTGCTGTTTTTATAACAGCCCCTTGTTCAGCTAAATTTCCGTATAAAATAGCAAGTCCACCTACTTTTGAATATGGATTGTCTATCGTGTGAATAATTGAGGTGTCTTTTATATGTGCATCTTTAATTTTTTCATAAACTGTTTCGCCGGTTATTGTTAAGTTATCCTTTAAAACATCATCCCCTCTTTTGGTCATTTCTTTCATTACGGCATTTACACCCCCAGCGCTATTAATATCTTCCATATGAACTGTTGACAAGCTAGGGGAAATTTTAGCGATATGTGAAACTTTTTTAGAAATATGGTTTATATCTTCAAGATTAAAATCAACATGTGCTTCTTTGGCTATGGCCAACATATGTAACACCGTGTTAGAACTACCACCCATGGCCATATCTACCGCGAATGCATTTCTGACAGCATTTTCATTCAATATATTAGTAAGTTTAAATTTTTTGGTCGCCGCTTTGTTCTTTGCTATTTCACAAATCCTTCTTGCTGCTTTTCTATATAGTGCTTCACGTTCTTTGGTTAATGCAACGATGGTACCATTCCCAGGAAGGGCTATTCCCATAGCCTCCATTAGAGTGTTCATTGAGTTTGCCGTGAACATTCCAGAGCAACTACCTCCACTAGGACAGGCATTACACTCTATATCATGTAGTTCATCATCGGTCATTTCACCAGCCTCGTATTTACCAACAGCTTCAAATGCGGTAGCAAGATCAATGGGAGTACCATCTTTTGTATATCCTTTCTTCATGGGGCCACCACTCACGAAAATGGTAGGTACATCTACCCGTAAGGCGCCCATAATCATTCCCGGAACTATTTTATCGCAGTTTGGAATAGCGATCATGGCATCTAACTTATGGGCATTCATGACCGTCTCTATAGAGTTCGCTATAATTTCTCTTGAAGGGAGGGAAAAAAGCATGCCATCATGCCCCATGGCAATACCATCATCAACACCAATGGTATTAAATTCAAAAGGAACACAACCATTAGCCTTAATTTCTTCTTTTATTACTTTTGATACCCTGTCCAAAAAAAAGTGCCCTGGAATAATTTCAATAAAGGAGTTTGCAACCCCTATAAAGGGTTTGTCAAAATCTTCATCAACTAATCCCGTTGCCCTAAACAATGATCTATGTGGGGCTCTTTGATGTCCTTTTTTCACTTCATCACTTCTCATAATATTTGGATTTTTATTTTCTATACTACTTAAATATAAAATGCATATATTTTTATCGAATCACTAAAAACAGTATAAAATAAATACTTTTATACTACCTAAGTGTCAAAGTTAATCATCCTTTTTTTGAACTTTTAATTTTACCCTAATTGATCTACATGTGTTAGGCGAGGAACAACAGATTTAACATATAAAATGGTTCCTGGATTAAGAACGGAATTTGCCCCTATTCTAGAATGATCACCTATTAATGAACCGAACTTAATTGCATTGGTTTCGACAATCTTATCTTCAAGGAATATTCGAATAGTCTTATCTTCCCGTTCATTAAAGTGGTTGGCAAGAATAGACCCAGCCTCCAAATTCACATCTTCCCCAATCAGGGAGTTCCCGATATAGTTTAAATGTGCCGCTCTTGAATTTTTAAATAGGATACTCTGCTTAATCTCACAGTTTGCTCCTATTACCACATCACTTACCAAATAGACGCCATTTCGAAGATATGAGCCGGCCTTTATTGTACATCGGGGTCCAATTATCGTATTTGGTTTAATTGTTACACCATTTTCAACCAAAGCGGTTTCATGAATAGCGACTTGGTTTACTATCTTATAATTCGTTGTTTCCAAATTAGACAGCAAATGTTTTATCGTTTTTTCCAAGTTATTGATAATCTCCCAAGGAGGTAAGTCCCTAGGTAAAAACGGTAGGTCATGGTAAATGTCTTTGATGAACTCTGATAAATCCATTTCTAATTTATGTGTTTAATAATCCTTTGTCTGAACTTCAAATTTTATTCAGGCTAACGTCTAGGCCTGTCTGCATATTTTAAAGATAGCTAGAAATGTGCACATCAATAGATGGTATCAAACGAGTGTATATGAAATTATATGAATAATCAATTAAGTAGTATTTTAAATTTCAATGAATCCTTAATCCAACCTTTTAATCAGCGTGTCCTTGGTTGGAGGCTTAGTGGGGGGAGCATAGCAAAGGCCATTTGTGAGTATGACTTTCTTTATGATCCTTTCCCAAATAGGATCCAAATGCTTTTATGGAATGAATTGATGTTTATTGTTTTAATCTGTAACTAATTCTTAGGATTTAGAAATAAAATCATATTTCGTTAACGTTAACGACTAAATTTATTATTTTTAGTTAAAATATCTAACAATCCCTATTTTAATCGGGTAAAACCATATAAAACAAAGAACTTTAAGTGATGATGAAAAAAGTAAAAATTGAATTCTTATTACTTCTCCTTATATCCTGTTATTCTGTATCTGCACAAGAAAACTGGGAATTCCTTTTTAACGGGAAAGATCTTACCAACTTTCAACAACTAAATGGGGAAGCCGACTACAAAGTTGTGAACCAAGAACTGATCGGAACTTCAAAAATCGGGGTTCCCAATAGTTTTATGGCCACAAAAAAAACGTATGGTGATTTTATTTTGGAGTTTGATGTATTTGTTGAAAATGGATTGAACTCTGGCGTACAGTTCAGAAGTTTGAGCAATCCCGACATCATGGACGGGAGAGTACATGGGTACCAATGTGAAATAGAAACTAGTGCTAGAAAATGGGCCGGTGGTGTGTACGATGAAGCGCGAAACGGTTGGTTGTATCCATTGACAAGAAATCCAAAAGGTCAAAATGCCTTCAAACCTGGAGAATGGAACCACTATCGTATTGAAGCGGTAGGTTCATCGATCCGCACATGGATAAATGGTATACAATGTGCCAATTTGGTTGACGATACCACTGCTGAAGGCTTTATTGCCTTTCAGGTGCATAGTATTCATGATAATACCTTGGAAGGTAAAATCGTGAAATGGAAAAATATAAAGATCAAGACAACCGACTTGGAAAGCTCAAGAAAGCAGGTGGATAATGAAGTTCCTGAAATCAGTTATTTAAAAAACCAGTTAACTGCTGATGAAACCAGAAAAGGCTGGCGCTTATTGTGGGATGGAAAAACCACCGATGGATGGAGAGGGGCGAAATTGGATAAATTCCCTGAAAAAGGTTGGGAAATTAAAGATGGTATCCTTAGTGTATTGTCTTCAGGAGGGGCAGAGTCCAGAAATGGTGGTGATATCGTAACAACCAATGTATTCAGTAACTTTGAATTATGTGTTGATTTTAAATTAACTGAAGGTGCCAATAGCGGTATCAAATATTTCGTGGATTCTGAATTGAACAAAGGTGAAGGTTCGGCAATCGGGTTGGAGTTTCAAATATTGGATGACGAGAAACACCCAGATGCCAAAAAGGGTAAGAATGGCAATAGAACGGTAGGATCTTTATATGATCTGATCAGAGCTGAAAATAATGAAAGTTCCAGAGGTAAAAATTTCAAGGGTATAAATAACTGGAATAATGCCCGAATTGTTGTAAAAGATGGCCATGTAGAGCATTGGCTGAATCAGGTTAAAGTTGTCGAGTTCGATAGGTTCAGTCAAGTTTTCAGGGCCTTGGTCGAGCATAGCAAATACGAAAAATGGGGGAATTTTGGGCAGTTGCCCAATGGCTTGATCTTATTACAGGATCATGGGGATAAGGTATCCTTCAAAAATATTAAAATAAGGGAGTTTTAAACTATTTATTATGAAAAAAGACAGACGCAATTTTATAAAGAAATCAGCTTTGGCTACTGGCGGTATCGTTTTAGGGGCAAACGCTATGAGTGCAAGTAGCTACAGAAAGATTATAGGTTCCAATGATCGTGTTCGCGTGGGAATCTCAGGGTTTTCCAATCGTGCGAAAGGGGCTTTGATCCCAGCATTCAATGGTCATTCAAAAATCCAGAATTTCGAAATCGTAGGGGTCTCCGATATTTGGAACCGCAGAAGGGATGAAGGAGTTGCTTTTATTCAGGAGATGACCGGGAATAAAGTTAAAAAATGGGAGAACAATGAAGAGATGTATGCGAAAGATAAGATTGATGCCGTAATCATTTCAACTGCCGATTTTCAACACGCCCTCCATACCGTAGAAGCGGCTACTGCTAAGAAAGATGTGTATTGTGAAAAACCATTTGCGGAAACAATGGCCGATGCCCGTATTGGAATGAAAGCCGTTAATGATTCGGGTATTATTTTCCAAATCGGTTCTCAAAGAAGAAGTGGGGCCAATTATCATACCGCCAACGATTTCATTAAATCAGGTAAGTTCGGCGATATTGTGATGGTAGAAATGACATGGAATGTCAATCAACCTGGCAGATGGCGTTTACCTAAATTAATACGGGAAATCAGGGAATCGGATACGGATTGGAAACGCTATCAAATGAATCGGCCGGAAGCAGCTTGGGACCCAAGAAAGTATTTGGAATATAGGTTGTTCTGGCCCTATTCTTCAGGTATCCCAGGCCAATGGATGTCGCACCAAATTGATACCGTACATTGGTTCTCTGGTTTAAACCACCCAAGAAGTGTAGCTGCCAATGGTGGTATTTATTTATGGAAGGACGGACGAAAAAACTTCGATACCATGTCCGCTGTTTTTGATTATGGCCCTTCTGATGATATGGGTTCTGGCTTTCAAGTGACGTATTCTTCACGCTTTACAAACTCAGCAGGTGGGACGAAGGAAATATATTATTCAAATGGAGGAGAGCTCAACTTGGATACCAACAAAGTAAGTGATAATGGAGGTTTATCTGAGAGGCACGCAAAAGCTATGGATATGCTACCCAATAAATTAGAAGCTTTTGATCTTGCTGACAATGCCCCAAAAGCAGTTACTTCCGCCAACACGGGCGTCGATGATATGACATCATTGCATATGTTGAATTGGATGGAATGTGTCCGAAGTCGTAAAACGACAAATGGTCCGATTGAGGCCGCATATAATCATTCAATTGCCAATATCATGACTACTGCAGCCATGAGAACTGGACTCAAAGCTACTTTTGATGAGGCAACCCAAAATGTTATGGCTGGTGGAAAAATATTCCAATATTAAAAATAAGGTATGGTAAAGATTCCTAGAAAGATTGTTGGATATGGCTTTATTCTTATTTTGTTGCTAGCATCCTGTAAGGAGAAAAAGGAAGGGTCCGAGTCGGATGCTTCCAAAGAAAGTAAAATGGTACAATCATCGAAGATAAGTTTCGCTAGTGATGAACTGAATAAAAAAGTCGACGTCTTGATAAATGGTGACCTGTTCACAAGTTATGTGTATGATGGGCAAACCCCAAAGCCAATTTTATACCCCATTCGTACCAAAAGTGGAAAAACGGTCACTAGGGGTTTTCCATTTACACCAAGACCCAACGAACGTGTTGATCATCCACATCATGCTGGACTTTGGTTCAATTATGGTGATGTCAATGGATTGGATTTTTGGAATAATTCCTATGCCATTCCCGCAGAAGATAAGCACAAATATGGAACTATATTCCATCAGGAAATCACAAATATGGACGAAGAAAAAGGCATACTTAGTATCAGGTCTTTTTGGCGTTCACCGGATGCTGTTGATCTTTTGGAGGAAACGACCCAGTTTGTTTTTAGCGAAAAAGGAAATTCAAGAAGTATTGATAGGAAAACCACCTTAAAAGCCTTACAAGATGTTTTATTTAAGGATAATAAAGAAGGTATGTTAGGGATGCGGGTTACGCGTGAGTTGGAAATTTCTTCTGACAAACCAGCAGTTTATACCGATGCAGAAGGTAATGTAACCGAGATAAAAGCCCTAAACAATACCGGAGTGAATGGAAATTATTTTGGAAGCGAAGGTTTAACGGGCGATGATGTTTGGGGTACCCGAAATAAATGGGTGAAATTAGAGGGCGACATGGAGGACGAAACGGTATCGGTAACCATAATCGATCACGAAAAGAATATTGGATACCCAACGTATTGGCATGCTAGGGGATATGGGCTATTTGCGGCAAACCCCTTAGGACAGGCCGTTTTTTCAGAAGGAAAGGATACACTGAATTTAAAATTGAACCAAGGCGAGTCGGTTACCTTTAACTATCGTATCCTTATACATAATGGATCAACACTTTCCAAAGAAGCCATCAATGAATCCGCTGCCGATTTCAATGGAAAGTAATTTGAATTTAAGATGGAAAAAATGAGACTACTTTGTGTATTAATTCTCACAGTTGTGATGACATTGAATAGTTTTGGGCAAACCAAGCAGCCTAAAATGAAATCTATTTTCAATGGAAAGGATTTAAAACAATGGAACACTCCTGAAGGTAATATTTGGTGGTCTGTGGATGCTGGTGTGCTTTGGGCAAAAAGTGATCTGGAAAAACAAGGATCGATTTTATGGACAAAGAAAAATTACAAAGATTTTGTGGTTCAAATGGACTTCAAATTTGGAGAAGGTACCATTGATTCGGGTATTTTTATGCGTGGGGACGATGAAAAAAATGCGCAAATACAAATCGGGGAATCGGGTTCCTTAAAGCGCGACATGACAGCATCACCCTACGTTCCTAAGTCAGGATATCCTGTTGAGGCACATGGGATCCAGGAATTATTGAAATTGGATGATTGGAACACCATAAAAGCGATGGCCAGGGGAAACACCTATAAAGTTTGGCTCAATGGAAAGGAAGTCATGAACTATACCCTTGAAAATGCCAATTTAAAAGGACCGATAGGTATTCAGCTTCACCCGAATAGGGAAATGTCCATACAATTCAAGAATATATTTGTAGCCCGTTTGTAATTGGTATTGGGTATATATTATTTTTAAATTCTATGTAGAACTTTTGATTTATCACTGGGAATAAAATTAATAGCAAAATTGGCCAATGTTTCCATTGGCACTGTAGATTGGGTATTGCATAAGCGGGCAGGTGTATCAAAGGAAACAGAAAAAAATCCTTAAGATTATTAAGGAAACGGGCCATGTAAAGCATACAACCGCTAATAGGCTTAGATTGGCTTCCGTAAAAAAATAAAGTTTGAATTCTAATTCCTAAAGAGGGAAATCCATGGGGATGGAATTATTGGAAACTTTCAAAAAATGGAATCAGAAAGGCTGTTGAAGGGATTGCCGAATTGGGTATCGAAGCTAATTTTTATGATTTTTAGGATTCCATTTCATTCTCAAGGCAAAGTAATGAAATTCTCAAGGAAAATTATGATGGTATTGTAACGGTATCCTTTTTTAAGAAAGGAAGTAATGAACTCGCTATTATTTGAATGCTCTAATTTCTGAAAAGTTCAAATAAACGGTAGGATCTTTGATTGATTTTGTTGGGAATATAAAACAGAAAAATATTAACTTGTTACTGTAATCCATTGACAACCTTTGTTTTGAAATTTAATTTACCACTTCTAAACCAACCATAAATCATGAAAATCCATTTAATTATTGCTTTTTTTGTCCTTTCTTTATTTAATATCTCCTACGCCCAAACGGAGAATACAGCAACACGGATTGCATGGGATACTTGGGGTGTACCACATATTACAGCTGATACTATTGAGGATTTATTTTTTGCACAGGGTTGGGCACAGATGCACAATCACGCCAATCTGATTCTGGAGCTCTATGGTAGTTCTCGAGGTAAAGCTTCTGAATATTGGGGTAAAACAAAACTTGAAAACGATATACTGATCCATACCCTAGGGTTTGAAGACTTGGCGGATAAATGGGAAAGGGAACAAAACCCGGAAACCAAGGTAATTTACAAATCCTTTGTTGAAGGTTTAAATGCCTATGCAAAAGCCCATCCAGAAGCCTTGGATGAGAAGAATAAAATAGTTCTGCCCATAACCACAAAGGATCTAAACATGCACCTTATGTATGTCGTTTTTACACGTTTCATCGGAGGCAACGATTTGGGACGTGTACAACGATGGCCGGACATGGGTAGTAATGCCTATGCGATTGCCCCCAAACGATCGGCTTCAGGAAATGCCATGCTGGTACAGAATCCACACTTACCCTGGTGGCGTGAATTCCTTTTTTTCGAATCACACCTAAACCTAAAAGGTAAAAACATGTATGGTAGTACCTTGGTGGGGCTTCCAGGAATTGCCATAGGGTTCAATGAACATTTAGGTTGGAGCCACACCAACAATACCATTGATAATGCTGATACGTATGAATTGGAAGTAAAGGATAATGGCTACGTGTTGGATGGGGAAGTAAAGGCATTTGAAAAGACTAAAAGAACAATTAAAATAAAACAGGAGGATGGCTCCCTGGTCGAAAAGGAAATACCTGTGCTTAGGACCGTCCATGGGCCAGTGGTCAATCAAAAAGACGGTAAGGTTTTGGCTTTGCGTATGGTTGGACAGGATAGGCCCGAATTGGTTTTACAGTGGTGGAAAATGATCAACAGCTCTAATTTTGACGAGTTTGAAACAGCCTTGAAGATGGCACAAATTCCGTTTTGGAATGTCATGTATGCCGATAAATCAGGTGGAATTTTCTATCTATTCAATGGACTGGTACCCAAACGAAATGAAGATTCTTGGTCGTATTGGGACCGTATAATTCCCGGAGGAAAATCTGCTGATATATGGACAGCGGTTCATGATTATGCCGATTTGCCTAAAGTAAAAGACCCTGTAAATGGCTGGCTTCAAAATGCCAACGATCCACCGTGGACAAGCACAATACCCATGGCCTTGGACCCCAATGATTATCCTGGTTATATGTCCCCACAAAATATGGGATTTCGACCACAACGTGCGGCAAGGATGTTGATGGAAGACGAATCGATTACCTTTGATGAGTTAGTGGACTACAAACTGTCTACACGGCTCGAATTCGCAGATAGGATTTTGGATGATTTGTTTTTGGCGGTTGAGGCCTCAGGTTCAGAAAAGGCAAAGGAGGCCAAAATAGTTTTGGAAAATTGGGATCGTGAAGCGGATGCAGATAGTAAAGGAATGCTCCTGTTCTATAATTGGGCAAAAAAATTCAATGTTCGGAAAAAATCCAATTATACGGAGCCATGGAGTATGGATAAACCAAATACAACCCCGGATGGCCTTGCTGACCAAAATGTAGCCGTTCAACTATTGGCAGAGGCGGCCCTTGAGGTTGAATCCAAATTTGGTCGTTTGGATATCCCTTGGGGAGATTACTATAGGATTCACTATAACGGTAAAGACCTGCCCGCAAATGGCATCGATGGTTCTATGGGCGTCTTTCGCGTGGCTTGGCCCGAGGGGAATGATGAAAATAATATGTTCGTTGGTGGGGGTGATTCTTGGGTAGGTATCATAGAGTTTGGTGAAGCAGTAAAAGCCAAAGTACTATTGTCTTATGGAAATGCAACCCAAAAAGATTCTCCCCATAATGGTGATCAGTTGGAATTATTCTCCAAAAAGGAAATGCGTGATGCTTGGTTTACCAAGGAAGCGGTAAAAGCCCATACCACAAAAATGGAAGTGCGAACGGAAAATGGGTTTGATGAAAAGAACCAAGAATGACGGGCAAAGGGTTTTAATTAAACGACAAACCGTGAACAAACATTTATCCAAATGAAAAACCCTTATAGAATTATAGGGGAACAGTTGATGCCCCTGATTTTCCTCCATTTAAATGGAGCCAAAGCTTTAAAATAACAGTAGCAAGCAAGAGGAACCGTGGCATGCGGTTCATCAATTGCAAAATAGATTGATACAAGGATCTACAATAGGCTTTTTCCGAATCAACCTAGAAGTACAACCCCAATTTTCGATGCTTTGTAGAAGCTCTTAAATAAAAAAGTTGAATTAGTATGAAACGGACAGGAATAAGTAGTTAAAACAAGATATTCCAAACAACTTGTAAGGATTTCGTAATATTGCAGGGAGCAAAGGATGATCTACGATATACGTTCTAATTGCTATTATTCAAATTACTACCATATTGAGGTCCATGAAAATTATATAATGGGAAAACAACAGAACTACGGTATTAAGGAAATCGCCAAGAGAGCCAATGTGTCCATAGGAACAGTGGATAGGGTGATACACAAGCGAAAAGGGGTTTCCGAAAAGACCCGATTGAAAATTCTAAAGATTATTGAAGAACTGGATTACCAACCCAATGTTCTTGCCAGTAGATTGGCTTCAAAAAAAATATACAGGATAGGGGTATTGGTGCCATCGGCTTCGAAAGAAACGGATTTTTGGAATGCCCCTATTAATGGAATGAAAAGGGCAGCAGAGGAAATTAAACAATATGGGGTTGAAATATATTACTGCTTTTTTCAACTTCATTCCAGGGATTCTTTCCTTACCCAAATAGATAATCTATGGAAGAAGGAAGTACATGGGGTTATTCTATCGCCACTTTTTAAGGAAGATGCCCGACAGTTTGTGGCGGATTGTAATAAGCAGAAGTTACCTTTAGTTTATATTGATAGCTATCTTGAAGACCAAAAAGCACTTAGTTATATCGGTTTTAATTTAAATGATAGTGGTCGGCAGGTGGCCCAATTATTTGATTACTGTTTAGATGGGAAAGACAAGATCCTTGTCGCAAACATATCCTGGAAGATTGATGATTTTCACATAGAACAAGGGTTTAGGTCTTATTTAATTGATAAAGGGAGTACTAGACCTGTTATTAAAGTGGATATCCGACATACGGATTATGCCTACATAAAGGATAGTTTACAAAATCTTTTAAAGGACCATACGGATATAAAAGGCATATTCGTCACCAATTCCAGAGTGAATATTGTGGCCAAGTTTATGGAGGATATCGGTCGGAAGGATATTTTTATTATTGGGTATGATATGACCGAGGAGAACCTGAAATATCTTAAGAATGGGACCATTCATTTCTTGATTTGCCATAAACCGGAGTTTCAGGGCTATCAGGGAATAATGACCCTCTATCAATATTTGGTCCTAGGCGCTGATGTCAAAGAAATGCAATATATGCCCATAGACATCTTGACCAACCAGAATTACCAGTATTATCAAATGAGTAATGAACTATAATTAAAAAAAAATAAACAATTTACGTGTACGCCCACGTTTTTATTATTATATTGCGTTAACGTACACGAAATACGAATAACGGAATGGGCGATAAACACAAATTGGGTAATACAGGATATCGAAGCAAATTAGGAGCTTTCAAAGGCAAGGTAGCCCTTTTAGTGTCTTCTATAGCTCCTGGATTATTTTTATTGGGATATAATATAGGTACAGGAAGTGTTACCACTATGGCCACTTCAGGAGCCCAATACGGATTGCGGCTGAGTTGGGCGCTTTTATTGTCCTGCGTGTTTACCTATTTTTTAATTATCAGTTTTGGAAAATTTACCATAGTATCCGGTAAAACGGTATTACAAAGCTTTAGAAGTCGTTTTGGTTATGGTATAGCCATGTTTATCCTATTGTCCTTGATTCTTAGTGAATTTGCTTCTTGTATAGGGATAATGGGGGTTGTGACCCAGATAATACAAGAATGGTCCAGACCATACACTTCGGATGGTAGCGGATTTCATCCCATGCTGATTTGGCTTTTTTTTAGCGCCATACTCGTCTTTCTTCTTTGGCAGGGTAGGTATAGGTTTTTTGAAAAAGTATTGGCGGTGTTCGTTGGTCTGATGGCAGCAAGTTTCTTAATGACCCTTTTTGTCACAAGTCCGCCACCGGTAGATTACTTGATTGGTTTGATTCCGACATTGCCAAAGGAAAATCACACTTTTTTGATAATCTCAGGTATGGTGGGAACCACAATGGGAGGTGTACTCTATGTCGTTCGATCGGTTTTGGTCTCAGAAAAAGGATGGACCCTAAAGGATTTGAAAATTGAAAAACGTGATGCGGCAATCTCATCGGGGCTTATGTTCATACTTAGCCTAGCGGTTATGGGATGTGCTGCGGGTACCTTATTCCCAAAAGGCTTACATATAGAAAATGCTATTGATATGGTTAAATTGATGGAGCCCTTGGCGGGGAAATTTGCATCCTCCATATTTGTTTTTGGTATTGTAAGCGCCGGACTCTCATCGCTTTTTCCAATCTTATTGTTGGCACCGTGGCTTTGGTCCGATTTTCAAGGGGTCAAATCCAATTTAAAGTCACCCGTTTCCCGCGGTTTGATAATTTTAGGAATTTTGATAAGTGTTACCTTTCCATTATTTGGGGGCAGGCCTATCTTTATAATGATCGCTTCCCAATCACTCGCAATAATGGCAACCCCACTAATCCTTTTTCTCATCTTGATATTATTGAATGACAAAAAAATAATGGGGAAATACAAGTTCAATATAAGGCAAAATATAACCATGATTCTTATCCTATTATTCACCATATATATGGCTGTAGTGGGGTATATGGGTCTGTTCTTTTAAATTGATTTTAAAATTATATGGAAATAAAGTCAAAAAGAATAAGTCAAAAAATCACTTGTGCTTATTTATATACAATCAGTAAGTATGGTTATCCACCAAAAGTGGAGAATACCACGGCACATATTAGGGAAATGGCAAGTCTGGGTTTTTCGTCCATTGAATTGGAGGGTATAGGGCATGCGAATATTGAATATTTATATCAAAATCAGAAGGATATTGTGCAACAAGTTGAGGAATTGGGACTTGAAGTCCCCGTTTTTTGCATCGTTCTTCCTGAAATGAGTGCCTTCGACCATGAAGTGAGACAAAAACAGTTACGGTATTTTGAGCAGGGATGTGAAATTGCCAAAGCATTAGGTGCAGAAGGTGTTTTGGACAATGGTCCTTTACCTCCTTATAACTATCCTAGCGATATGCCGATCCAGAGACATTATACGGGGGATCAACTTTACGGATTGCCCTTACCTGAGAATTTAGAATGGGAAACCTATTGGAAAGGACTGGCTACCACCTATAGCGATGCATGTGATATAGCCGACAAATATGGCCTGAAATATCATTTACATCCTTGTGAAGGGAGTCTCGTCTCCAACACAGATGGTTTTGAGAATTTCGCCCGTATTGTTGATCGAAAAAACCTTGTTTTTAATTTGGATACGGCCAATCAGTTCTTTCTTAAAGACAACCTTGCCCTATGTTCATTAAGGCTGGCCAATAAAATATCATACATCCATATATCCGATAATACGGGCAGCCAATTGGGTCACTTGATGCCTGGTTCCGGTGATGTTCATTGGGATAGTTTTTTTCAAAGCTTGAAAAAAACCGGTTTTTCCGGTCGGTTCGGAATAGATATAGGTGGTGCTGAATCCAATGTGGGGAATTTGGACAAGACATATAGTGAAACAGCACTTTGGTTGGAAAAGCAAATCGAAAAACATCAGTTATTCCAATAGAAAAGTTATAAAATGGTAATGACTTTAGCTAAAATGAAAGGAAATAGACACAGAGGGTATATGACTTTGAGAAATCTGCAAATGGTAATATGCTTTTTGTCGATCCATGTCTTGTTGGCCCAATCGTATGATATTACGGAATACGGTGCCATAGGGGATGGAATAAAAGATAATACGACCATTATCCAAAAACTTATTGACCGTTGTTCCTCTTCCGGTGGTACGGTCCTAATTCCAAAAGGGGTTTTTCTTACCGGTACTTTAATTCTCAAGGACAAT
Source organism: Maribacter aquimaris (assembly GCF_014596745.1). Classification (GTDB taxonomy): domain Bacteria; phylum Bacteroidota; class Bacteroidia; order Flavobacteriales; family Flavobacteriaceae; genus Maribacter_A; species Maribacter_A aquimaris. The sequence continues at coordinate 21,783 of NZ_JABTCF010000003.1, read as the reverse complement.
ACCCATGTACACCTCAGTCAAGGAAGCGAACTTCGGGGAAGCACCAACCCCAAAGACTACCCCTTACTCAATGCGGGAATTAGTTTTTATGGTGAAGGTTGGGCAAAACAAGCCTTAATTTTCGCTAAGGATGTAAACAATATCCAAATCTCGGGTAAAGGGACAATCAATGGACAAGGGGAAACTTTTAAAATCACCACGAATAAAAAACCAGAACGTTATAAAAATCGACCATACCTGCTTTGGTTTTCCAATTCCAAAAACATAACCGTAAAGGATATCGAATTGAAAAATTCCGCTTTTTGGATGCAACACTACTTAGGTTGCGAAAATGTGACTCTTGACGGATTGCGAATATGGAACCATTCGAATAAAAATAATGATATGATGGACATTGATGGTTGTAAGAATGTCACTATTTCCAATATCATCGGGGATTCCGATGATGACGGAATAACGCTAAAAAGTACATCCCCATTGATTTCGGAATATATTACGATCACGAATTGTATCATCAGCAGCCATTGCAATGGACTTAAAATGGGAACGGAATCCACAGGAGGGTTCAGAAACGTCGTCATTTCCAATTGTATCATACGTCCATCAAGAAGTAAGACAAAAATTTATGGCCTCGACGAAGGTATTAGTGGTATTTCATTGGAAGTGGTAGATGGGGGAATCATGGAAAATATATCCATTAACAATGTGGTTATGGAAGGTCCGGAAGTACCTTTATTTATACGATTGGGAAATCGAGCAAGAAAACACAACCCTTCTGCAGCTATTCCAGGACTAGGAAAAATAAGGAATATCAGAATCTCCAATATCACAGCTACCGGTGCAGGGGAAACGGGGTCTTCAATAACCGGCATAATTGGGGCGAACGTTGAAAATGTATCCTTGCATAATATCGATATAATGGTTTCCAAAACTGGAGAATCGGAATTGGCTGCCGACCAAGTTCCCGAAATGGAAAACGCATATCCAGAAGCTACTATGTTCGGAAAACTTCCTGCCTATGGATTTTTTATTAGGAATGTAAAACAATTACAAATGTCGAATGTGAACATACGGCATACAAATAAGGATCCAAGACCGGGTATCCGAATCGATAATACAGAGGTATTTTCCCTCTCCGGTTTAAATCTACAATCGGATATTAACACCAAAAAGGTAGTTGACGTTCGACAAAGCACGAATGGTTGGATTCAAAGTAACCATCAATATCCTGCCTTACATTACCTCGTAAAGGACAAAGATTCCAAAAACATAGAACTCGAAGGAGATTTTCCCTTTCTAACGTCAAAAAACAAAAACTGATGAAGATGTTGCATCCTAAATATTTTCTGTTCTTGTTCGTACAGCTGTGCATGGGCCATTCCGCCTTTTCACAAAATCTTCCTGTAGTCCCTTTACCCCAGATAGTGAAAGAGGGTGGTCATAATATGGACTTGGACCATATCCAATTACAGGTATCCAAGGGAAGCAATATTGGCAATCTAGTCGAATTGTGGAATTCATATTTCAAGGAACAACCATCCCATTCCGGTACCACAAAGAAACCATTGTTACTGGGTATCCTCGGGGATAACCCGGATTTTGACGCCATGCTCTTGAAAGCGGTCCAAGAAGACCAAATAGCAACGATTGGGAATGAAGGTTATGTTCTGGTTCTAAGGAAAAAACAATTCATGTTGGCTGCCCATAGTCAGGCTGGACTTTTCTATGGATTACAAACATTGAGACAATTGATTGCCTCGGAATGGGAGAAAGAAGTTGTGGTCATAGACTGGCCCGATTTCCCTGAAAGGATAATCATGGATGACATCAGTCGGGGACCAATTTCAACATTTGAATACATTAAACAACAGATCGATCGGTTATCGGCATTGAAAATAAATGCCCTGACCTTCTATGTGGAAAAAGTCATACAATCGCCAACCTATCCCGATTTTGCCCCTGGTGATGGCAAATTGACCTTGAGTCAAATAAGGGAATTATCAGAATATGCAGCTCAGAATTACATGCACCTCATAGGGACTTTCCAATCTTTTGGCCACTTTGAAAAGATATTGGCATATCCCCAATATAAGGATATGGGAGCGACCAGTACAATGATTTCACCGATTGACCCAAAAGCGAAATTATTTTTACAAACCATATTGGAAGAATATATCGATGCCTTTAACTCACCTTATTTTAACGTCTTCTGTGATGAAACCTGGGATATAGGACGTGGAAAAACCAAAGCCTATGCAGAAAGTGTGGGAATTCCTCGCTTTTATGCCGAACATATCAATTTTTTACATGGCATTCTCGCAAAGAAGAATAAAAAAATGATGATGGCGGGTGATATCATTCTCAAATATGAGGAAATATTGGATATGGTGCCAAAGGACATCATGTATCTTACTTGGGAATATGGTGCCAAGAAAGATTTTTCCCCATGGATAAAACCTTTCGCCGATAGAAAATTGGATTTTATGGTCACTCCCGGAATCTTGAATTCCAATCGACTGTTCCCTGACCTGACTATGGCTAGGACAAATATCGACGAATTTTCAAAGGCGGGTTACAAAACAGGGGCCAAGGGGGTGTTCACTACTATTTGGGATGATGGCGGAATACATCTTTTCTCCAACGATTGGTCTGGTGTGGGCTTCGCTGCCGAAAAAAGCTGGAATGTTGGAGATACCCCAAAATTCAACGAAAGATATGGTCAAGTTAATTTTGGTTGCAGCGACACCTACTTCCAAGCCGTTGAACAATTACTTAAGCTAAAGGATAACCCCCTTACGTTTGCCATGGGCGATGCCATTTGGAAACAGCAATTATTACCGGAAGCAGGACATAGTTTGATCGTGGAGACCGTTGGTCTAAAAGAGGCACTTGAAAATATAAAAAATGCCAAGAGTATTTTAAAGGAACCTTGTGCCACAAGGAACCAAATGGAGATGCAATCCTTGGAATTGATCGTAGACCAATACCACCTACTTTTACATAGCAAAGAATCCTTGTTGAACATTGCGGAAGATTATAAGGAGGCTTCAAAAATACAACTGTCACATACCCCTAAAGCCAGGGCAATACTTATTTCCTGTATGGCTCAAGTAGGGGAACTCCATAAAATGTATGGTCTTTTGGCCAATAGATTCCGTCAAGCTTGGTTAAAGGAAAATCAGATTTACGGACTTGATTATGCTCTGGAATTTTATAAGGATAAGGAAAGTTCCCTGCACAAACTAGAGCAGGCCTTATACAAACAATTAACCTATCTGGATTTAGGGCTGTCTTTAGCCCCTCCACTTCAAATAGGTTTGGATCTGCAGGAAAACAACAAAATATATTTTAAAAACTGGTTACTATTGGGTAGTATTCCGTTGGATACATTGGAAGTACTTCCCGATTTCACCTATAATCCTAATCCCAAAAAGGATATTCCCCCTGTTAAAGGAACAACATTAAACTATAGGGGAAAGGAGTACCAATGGACGGAATTCCAATCCATCGATGGCTCTGTCATTAATTTACGAAAGCAGTTTACCTCCAATGAAAAAAGTGTAGCCTATGCGTACTGTTCTTTAGATGCCGATCAAGCCAAAAACGTGAAGGCATTTATTGGAAGCAATGACGGGATGGAAATATTCGTGAATGGGAAATTGATTCACTCCAAAATTATAAAACAACCTTTTATCATAGATGAAACGGAAATTATACTGCCACTCAAGAATGGGCGCAATGATATTCTTTTACGAATATCACAATGGAAGGGCGAGTGGCAGTTTTCGTTTCGTTTAGATGATGAAGAAGTACGATACCGTGAGTACAACTATTTCACTTTAAAAAACTAATCCTATGAAAAGCAATACTACTACCTACAAAATCATGTATCCCTTATTCCTGCTCTGTTTATGTGTGGGTATTTCCCAAGAAACTTATGCCCAGGAAGATATAGAGGTCAAGAATAGCATTTTACAGGCAATCGAAGAATCTGCAACTTATATTTCCACTACTATTTTGGATGAAGAGGGGAAATCGCAATGTGATTATAATTTGACCGAGGGGAAGTGGTATCCCTATGAGGTTCCTTGGCATACCGGACAAGCGATTTATGCACTCCTACATGCCTACCATGCTACTGGAAACCAGCATTACCTCGATCGAGCAATTACGGCCGGGAATTATTGGACGAGTTTGGAAATCAAGGACAAAGGGAAACTTCAAGGAATGGTAAAGGGTCTTCATGGGGATTTTATTGGGGATTCATCGATTATTTTCGCCACCATTTCCGATGGAACCCCAGGTATTTATGAACTTTCAAGGGTTACCGATAACCCACATTATGCAGAAGTGGCTACCTCTGCGGCATCTTGGATGCTTGCTAACATGTACAACGAAAAAGAAGGGGTTTGCTATGATGTGGTTAATAATAAGGGAGAGGTTCAAAAAGAAAGTAGTCCATTCTGGGAAGCTAAGGATAAGGAAAAACAAGACCTTTTCGACGTTTCAAGACCGAATACCGAAGGATGGCTTTTTCTGGATGCTTACCACTATTCACATGATGAAAAATTTAAGAAAGCCTATATCAATTTATGCAATAGCTTATTGGAAAAGCAAGGTCCAGAGGGACTTTGGATGCATTTTATGCCCAATTTCATGGATGCAGGTTCTTTTCATCCCAGATTTAACCTGTGGTATGCGGAATCGTTGATAAAGGCCTTTGAACTTACCGGTGACAGAAAATATCTAGAGGGAGCAGCCAAAACGGCTAGGGCCTATGCAAAAGTTCAAACCAAAAATGGAACGATCTATTACAAAAATTTCATAGATGGCAAAGAACCCGACAAAGGTTCGATTTGTGGTTCTTCCGTGGCATTTTCCGGTATTGTATGGATGGAATTGGCCAAATACGGATATACCGAATTTGAAGGCCATATAGAACTATCGTTAAACTGGCTTTTGAAAAATAGATTTTCCATAAACCACCCAGACCCAAACCTTAGGGGTGCCATAGTGAATACAAGAACTCGGAGTAAAAAGGGAAAAAACTGGATGGTGAATCGTGATATAGGTACTTCATTTGGTTTACGATTCTTTGCCGATTACCTGGATTACAAATATTAGAATACCCAAACAAAATTTTATAAACTCAAAACTATGATTATGAATAAACAAGAAAGTTTCAGATTTAGGTTCTTAAGAAGTAGATGGTTGCTTTTTTTTGCTCTTAGTTGTATAGCAGTCCTTACAACATCGGCACAAGGCACACCTGCCAGCATTCACGGCCAAATTAGTGATGAATTTGGTACACTCCCAGGTGCCCAAGTGTTTATTAAGGGGTCTACCATGGGGGCCGCAACAAGCCTTTCCGGGGATTATGTTATTGATAATTTACCAGCAGGTAATTACACTTTGGTCGTAAGTTATTTAGGTTTTACGACAATTGAAGATGATGTGACAGTACAAGCAGGCGATAAACTGCTAAGGAATTATACAATGACCCAAAGTTCTACAGAGCTAGGAGAGGTAGTTGTGAGTGGGGTTCGTGAAGGTCAATATAAAGCATTGAACCAACAACGTAATGCTGATAACATCAAACAGGTGGTATCCTTAGATCTTATGGGCCGTTTTCCTGACCTTAACGTTGCGGAGGCCTTACAACGTTTACCTGGGGTTACCATAGGTAGGGAACGTGGAGAAGGTGCGGATGTGCAATTGAGGGGTACACCAGCTAGCTTTACGAATATCAATATAAATGGGGAACAGATCATGGGTACCCAGGAAGAAGGAAATAGGAATGCGCAATTGGATGTAATTCCAATCGATGTTCTTTCCTCTATGGAAGTTATAAAAACACTTACCCCTGATTTGGATGGGGATGCCATCGCTGGGGTTGTAAATATGAGGACCCCTACTGCCTCAAGTCTAAAAGCAAAAGGATCCGCCAATTTAGGGGTCGGATACAACGATTTGAGAGAAAAACCCAATGCCATTGGCAACTTTAGTTATGGCCAGCGTTTTTTAGCAGATGAAAAAGTACCCATGGGACGATTAGGTATCATAGCAAGTGGAAGCTATTTTAGGACAAAGAACGGTAGAGACCGTATTGAAGCCAAAAGTTGGAAAACCAAGGATGTCGGTGGTGATTTGGGTGAAATAATTTATCCGACCGATTTCCGATACCGTTATTTGGAATCCGTACGTACCCGTACAGGACTTTCCGCTACCGTGGATTATAAATTCAGTCCATCTACATTTGTTATCGCCAATGCTATGTTCAACAATAGGGATGACGATGATACGCGTTATCGAAGACGTTTTCGTATGGATGGTCCAGAAATTCAGGAAGACGGTTCTTATTATGACGATAGGGCCAGGGCATATAATCAGGTGCTGACAAGAACCCAAGATGTAAAAAACGCAAATTACAGCTTACAAGGAGAAACTAAAATAGGAACTTCTACCTTGGATGCCGCTGTTTTCTACACGGATTCCCAAAGAGATTACAATAGTGATGCCGTTAGTTTTAATTCTGGCAGATTTCCAATGACGAATAGGGACATTAACACGAGTTACCTACAGACAGAAGGTGATTATAATGATTCTTCAATCTATTCATTAAATAATTTCGAGTCTAACGATGTCGTAACCCATGGTAATAACACTGTTTTTAGAGTGAATCTTTCAATTCCATACCGTTTGGGTTCTGGAACAGGGAAAATAAAAACTGGACTTAAAAGTAAAAGCTTGTTCAACGAAAGATACAGACCTAGTTCTTCTATTTACAGTGAGTTTTCAGGAGATACATCAGTTTTGTTAACCGATTTTGTAGGTTCTAACGAATTAGATGCCAATTTTATGGATAACCATCTGAATTTCGGTCCTAATGTATCTACTTCTGCTATTGATTATTATTATGCAAATCCAAATAGTTTTACTACAAATGAAGACGCAAGTAGAATTTCAGCGGATACTTTTTTCTATGAAGCAAATGAAAATGTATTTGCAGGATATGTAATGACCCAGCTTCAGTTAGACAAACTTATGATACTTTTAGGGGCAAGGATAGAGCGTACAGATGTCGATTATACCGCAAATATTGTGGAACAAAACGGTGAGTCTTGGGTATCTACTACACCCATTACCATTGAAAATGACTATACCAAAATACTCCCAAATCTTCAGTTTAAATACAATCTGAATAAATCCTCATTGATTAGGGCAGCACTTTCTTTTGGATATTCCCGTCCTAATTTTTCCGATTTGGTACCCTCTAGATCTATAGGCATAGATAGTGAGCAAATAACCATGGGAAATCCTGATTTAGAACCCGCTTTTTCTACCAACTTGGATTTAATGTATGAAAAATACTTTGATGACTTAGGAATTATTTCTGGAGGGTTATTCTATAAAAATATAGACAAGTTCCAATATACCAGTCAAACTTCTGTAATCGGTGATGAATTTGATGGTGCCTCGAATTATGAAGATTGGTTACTATATCAAACCCTAAACGGAGAAACAGCAAAGGTATATGGAATGGAATTGAATTTTCAAAAGAATCTGACTTTTCTCCCTGGCGCACTTAAAGGGCTTTCATTTTATGGTAATTACACCTATACCTACTCTAGTGCAGACACCCAAGACAGAAAAGATTTAAACTTACCGGGACAGGCACCCCATTCCGCTAACGGAACGTTGTCCTTTGCGTATAAAAAGTTCTCAATTAAGGGAAGTGCCAATTACAATGGCACTTATGTCTTGAGCTTGGGAGCAAATGAGGATGAGGATATTACACGTGATAACAGATTGCAATTTGATGCAAATGCAGCTTATCAACTATCGAAACACTGGACAATCTACACGGAAGCCTTAAATCTTACCAATGCCGCCCAATTCGATTATTATGGTGATAAATCCAGGGTCTACCAAAAAGAGTTTTATTCTTGGTGGGCAAGAATGGGTGTTAAATATCGATTCTAATCTAGAATAAACGGTATTTCAAGACCATAAAAATAACAGTGCTATGAATCGCGAAATATGTTCCATTCCCTAAAACGGAAGAACGTATTTCGCGAGACGTAGCCATTAACGAGATCAATAAAGGAAAGTTAAACTTAGTTAGATGGAAACCTATGGTTTTCAAACTATCGGATAAACTATGCGGTAGAGCCTCAAGAAATTCTTCAGATTAAATACATACTTATTGGTGTGTGTTCATTTGGGGCAAAACATAGGGTTGCATGTTTATTAAAACAACCATTGTAAGTATGATTAAGGAGACAGTATACGGAAAACTAAAAGTGCAATTCCATCAGGATAAACGAGACGCTGGAAGAATGATGGCACAGTTGGTGGCCCTACGTATAATAAAACTTCTCGATAATAAGGAAACCATAAACATGATTTTTGCAGCGGCACCTTCACAGCTCGAATTTCTAGACTCCTTGCTTTTACATGATGAAATTCCATGGGAGCGAATAAATGCCTTTCATATGGATGAATATGTAGGGTTGGATAAAAAAGACGCCAGCAGTTTCAGTAGTTTTTTATCACAACATATATTTGACAGAGTTCCCTTTAAAAAGGTACATCTGATCAACGGTAAAAATGCATCCCCTAAAATGGAGTGTGACATTTATTCCTATTTATTGCACAAAAATCCCCCGGATATCGTATGTATGGGTATAGGGGAAAATGCCCATATAGCTTTTAATGATCCCCATGTTGCCGATTTTAAGGATTCGGAAACAGTTAAGGTTGTAGACTTGGATAATGATTGTCGGAACCAACAGGTCAATGATGGTTGTTTCACATCCATCAACGATGTACCAAAATTTGCACTTACCCTAACCATTCCCTGTCTTATGAAAGCACCCCATATATTTTGTATCGTACCAGGGAAAACCAAGGCAAAGGCGATTTACCATACGCTGCTTTCACCCATAGGGGAGAAGTATCCTGCCACATGTTTACGTGAACATATGGATGCAACACTTTTTTTGGACCAAGAAAGTTCTTCTTTAATAGACGGTAATTAGATAACCGGAATATGGCTTATTTGCAGAGGTAATCAATTAGAAAGGACAATACACTATTCAAAAAATCAACCAAAAACTTTAAAAACCTGATTGAAAATGAATTCGGCACAAACATTGGGATTCTCCGAAACAACCAAATTACTGATCATCCATGCAGATGACGCCGGACTTTCGCATTCCGAGAATATGGCAACGATACAAGCCTTGGAGAATGGATTTGTAAATTCATACAGCCTTATGGTACCCTGTCCGTGGTTTTATGAAATGGTATTGTTCGCCAAGGACAACCCCCAATTTGACTACGGAATACACCTAACACTGACCTGTGAATGGGAAAATTACAAATTCGGTCCTGTCCTGCCCATTTCCGAAGTACCAAGTTTAGTGGATGGTAATGGACATTTCTATAAAAACAGGAAAGATCTTGGTAAAAACGCGACGCCAGAGGATGTTCGAAAAGAGCTGCATGCACAGATAGGGAAAGCCCTGGAATTCGGATTACGACCTACCCATATTGATTCTCACATGTACAGTGTCGGGGCCGATCCGGCATTTTTTAAGATCTATAAGGATTTGGGGAGGGAATTGAATCTTCCGGTTTTGATCAATGAACAATTGATGCAGATGGTGGGAATAAATCCTGAACAGCATATCGAAGAGGGCGACTTCCTGATTGACCGAACCTATGTTGGGGAATTCAAGTATTTTGAGACGGGTAAATTGGGGGACTTTTATAACGACATTTTGGAAAACTTATCAAGTGGGATCAACCTTATCCTAATCCATCCCGCATTTGATGACCGTGAAATGAAGGGCGTAACCGTCAACCATCCAAATTTCGGTTCCGAATGGCGGCAAATCGACCTCGACTTTTTCACCAATGAGGAAAACAGGTCAAAACTCCAAGAAAACAATATCGAATTAATCACTTGGAACGACATAAAGAAATGGAAATAGTAAATGTGTGATAAGCGTAACAAACTTACCACAGCATACTGGTTTTCATTATATACCATTGAATCAAGCCTCTTCAAGAGGCTTTTTTTTGTACCCATGGGAAATGGAAAATTTAATTTCGGCTATTGGGTAACCAAAGTGTTTAACGTTAAGTAAATTATATACTTGCCAAAGGGTAGGCTTTCGAGTTTGTCCTTTTTCAAATGTTTGCTTTTTACTGTTGCAATTAATAAGACTCAAGCTAAATACAACTACGGTTATTGTCTTAATCAATCTTTTCATTAGAATCCTCTCCATTGTATTTTTCAACAGCACAAGGATCAAGCAATGGCAAGTAGGATAGAACCAAGCTGTTTATGTTCACGGTGTTGTACGTTCGCGCTTTTATTCAGATTTATGTACTTCGAATTCAATTTCAATCATAAATTTCGGTACGGCCAATTCTGTTACGCCGAGCCAAGAACCTGTCGGAAATTGTTTGGTGTATATTTCATTTCTGTAGGCAGCGTTTTCGATGAACAATGCCATATCGGTCGTGAAAACATTTTCCACAACGACGTCATCAAATGTGCAACCATAGTGTTTCAGTATTTTATCCAAATCCGCATAACAATTTTTCATTTGTTGTCCAAAATCCCCTATTGCAGTTGGATTCCCTTCATCGTCCATACTCACGGCACCGGATATTTTAATATCATTTCCGATTTTGACTGCGTGTGAGTATCCGTATGCCTTCTCCACTTCTGGCCGAAGTAAAAAGTATTCAGGTTTTTCAGATTCAACAACAACTTCCTTTTCCACTTCTTTGGTTGCTTCTTTTTCCTTTGGGTCACAACCTTGAATTGTAAAAATCAATGCAAAAAGCATCAAAATCAAAGTCGGTTGATGGGTTGGTTTTTTCATGGATTCAATTTATTATTTTATACCTGAATTTAATCGGATCCAGATTTTTTCGTTTTTATATAAGTTTCGTCCTTAAGGAACATGATCTCACAAGGTGTTTGCTTCCCTTATTTCCAATCAATCACTTTTCGGAATCGCCAACTTCTTAGTGTCGACAAACTGCTGAAATGCGGTAATTTCCTTCATCATTAAGCGTCCATAGATGTGCGGCTTGTGTGCTATAGCTCTTTCCGGTTGCCTTTACCTTAGCATCATATCTCAGGGTCGCTAAGACCATATTATCATTCATGCCATGCACTTTTACATCCTGTAAACTAAAGTATTCGTGAACTTCAGTACGTTTTTTAGATATGCTCGTAGATGCGCTTAATTTCGATAATAGTTCGGCATTATGGGCACTTGGAACCAAACCCAGTTCCAAATAGGTAATGAGAGACCTTTTAATGAGGGTCATGAACAACTAGTGTTCTCGTTTGGTTTTAAAGCGTGTCCTCGGCCTTCATGGAGTTTGTCGTACTAGGGTAGGTTAAAATAAGAAAATAAAAGACATAAAAAAACGGCTTGTGCGTACACAAACCGTTGATTTTGCTGGTATTGATCTTTGTAGCGAGAGGGGGGCACGATCCCCCGCCCTTCGGGTTATGAATTTTCAAAGACCCCCTGTTTTAGGCTATTTTCAAGCTTTTTATACAAAATCGTATTAGGTAGAGTATACGCTGATTAATTTCGAAAATTAATAAATAAAAGCTGCAGTTAACTTTTCTGGAAAAGGACAGGTATAGTTGATAGATCAAGGCTTTAAATTTGGTTTTTTATTTAGTAGTCGTAAAAACCTATCATTAGTTATAAATTGGATAACTCATTGTTAATATTCGAAAAAAACTATATTTAGATTTATTCCGCCTATTATCAATCACCTCATTAACCTACTCTTATTGATACATGTTTTTTTTAGTATATTGTCAATTATTTGCTAAAATCTTTATTGAATTACATTATTTATTGTATAGATTTAATCTTTTTATAATAATATTATAATTTAATCTTTACTTTTAATTAATGCTTCCTACTTGAATATTTAATTTATTTGTGGCTATGAAAGAAAGCAATATTAACCTAATTTCTTCTTTTGATCTGATGGAGAGGATAAAGAATTCTGATGAATTAGCCCTCCGAATCCTATATAGTAGGCTTTGGGAACGTATGTATGTCTTGGCTTTTGGCATACTACGTGACGAAGCGATTTCAAAGGATATTGTTCAAGAGATATGGATAGATTTATGGGAAAGAAGAAATAAGATTATTAATCAGAATATTGAAGCCTATATAATTACAGCAACAAGGTTCAAGGTTTTTAGAACCTTGAGGGATTCGAAGATGAATGTAGTTTCGATGAAGTTTTTAGAGCAATTAAAAATACCTGAAGCGGAAGGAGCATTGGAAAAAATATATGCTAACGAAACAGAGTCTAAGATACATAAAGCAGTAGAAAAGCTACCCAAAAAATGCAATCAGGTATTTCTTTTGAGTAGACAGGAAGGGTTGGAAAACGCTGAGATTTCGAAGATGTTGAATATTTCCCAAAGGACTGTAGAAACCCATATTTCCAATGCAATAGTTCGGATAAAACGAGAACTTTCTATATAGGTGTTAAACCCATGTTTTTATTTTTTTTCAAAATTTATTGATTTTTTTTACGTGTGACGATAATGTTCTGGTATATAATAGTAGAACATAAGTCATGACCGAAAAAAAATTCAAAGAACTTATAGATAAATATCTGCAAGGAAAAACTTCGCCGGAAGAGGAAAAAATCTTAAATGATTTTCAAGACTTCGCAATTTCCCATTCAACAGAAAGTGTTTTTAAAACCGATGACAATAAGAAAAGAATCAAAGAAGATGTCTTTGGTAATATTGAAGATCATATAAGCAAGAAAGCTTCTAGAGGGGGATGGATAAGGATAGCGGCTTCGATTGCAATCCTAATAGGTTTAGGAACCTTTTTTTATAATACCGGTTTCTCGAATGCCATAGTGATTACCAATAATTCCGAAACCTTTAAAATCACCAAACTTGAAGACGGAAGCCAAATTACGCTCAACGCATACAGCTCATTACGTTTTGACAATAATCATAAGGGGGTACGACTTGCAGAGTTAGATGGTGAAGCCTTTTTTGAAATAGCGAGGGACGAACAAAAGCCTTTCATCATTAAGACAGGATCAATAAGTACAAAGGTTTTGGGAACTAGTTTTAATATAAAGGAAACTGATTCTGTTATTGATGTTACGGTAGCTACAGGTCTAGTTCAAGTTTCCAATGGCACCAATGCAGTAAAATTAAAACCTAACCAGAGGGTTAAATACAGCTCAACGTCAAAATCTTTTAAAACTACCGAAATAAATCACAATCTGTACACATCATGGTATAAGAATAAGGTTGAGTTTAATGGAGTTAGAATGGTTGATTTGGCCAAATATTTAGAATCTAAATTTAGTGTAAACATCAATTTTAAGGAGGAAAAGTCAAAAAATGTTCAAATGACATTGACCATTTCTAAAGAGGAATCTTTGGAGGATGTATTGAATACTATCAATTATATCAGTGAATTAACATTAACCAAAACCCAAACCAATGAAATAGAAGCCAATTTTAAAAACCAATAAAAACGGAGAAGGGCCTGCTGTTACAGACCCCTCCATTACAAGCGTCGAATGTCAAATAAACAACACTTAATATGAAAACAGATTTTAATTTCTTTAAACCTAAACTGCCAATATTGGCATTCCTATTTTTTATAGGGGCCTATGCCTCCGGTAGTTCAAACAGTCCAAATATAAGTATTAAACTTAAAGGTGCTAAGCTTGTTGAGATTTTTTCCGAATTAGAACAAAAAACGGAATATGAATTCAATTATGGTCAATTTGTACTAAATAATGAAAATAAATATTCAATTGCCCAAGAAAATAGTCCTTTAGAAAGGATATTGGAGGATTTATCAAAAAAGGCCAATTTTATATATAGGATCAATAAAAATCAAGTCTTGGTCGCACAAAGTTCTATAATTGGCAGTGCAGAACAAGAAGGGGTAATTAAAGGGTTGGTAGTTGACAGTGATGGTAATCCTTTGCCAGGAGCTACTGTTATTGAAAAAGGGACCAATAATGGTACAACTACTGATTTTGATGGAAATTTTTCTCTAGATATTTCAAGTGCCGTAGCCACAATCCAGATTACCTACATAGGTTTTGAAATGCAGGAGGTAACGGAAGCAGCGGGTTCAAATATCGTCATTGAATTAAAATCGGGTTCCAATACTTTGGATGAGGTAGTTGTTATCGGTTATGGAAAGAAGAGTAAGGAAAAGCTAATCGATGCCGTTACGAAAGTTGATATTTCTACTATTGAAAATCGACCATTGTCGAATGCAGCAATAGCATTGCAAGGAGCAAGTCCTGGGCTTAATATTGTTCAGACTAGTGGAAAACCAGGAGACGCACCAAGAATTAATATTCGAGGGTTTACAACTATAAACGGTGGTTCTCCATTGGTGATGGTAGATGGAGTTGAAGGAGATATCAACAACCTGAATCCTGATGATATTGAATCGATAAGTGTTCTTAAGGATGCTGGGGCATCTGCAGTTTATGGTGCCAGGGGTGCGTTTGGCGTGGTATTGGTAACCACTAAAAAAGCAAAGAAAGGAGACTTTACAATCAATGTGAATCATACAACAGCCTTTAGTTCACCCACGATGAACACGGATTTCTTAACAGACCCATATAAGTCTACAATGTTAGTAGACGAGGCGTTTAGAACTGCGGTAGGAAGATCGTATACTGGGTATACCGAACAAGATTATGCCAATCTTCTTGAAGTTTCACAAGACCCATCAAAGGCTAGGGTCATAACCGATATACGAAATGGAAGAGAGCAATACGTTCATTATGGGGCTACGGATTGGTGGAATACTTTTTTTAGAAAAAACTCACCATCCAATATAACAAACGTTTCCCTTTCTGGTGGTTCTGAAAAAGTGAGAACATTTTTCTCATACAGAAACTTTCAATCTACAGGGATATTAAAAGTGCAAGATGATATATATAAGCAATATAATCTTAGGGGGAAACTAGAGGTTGATGCGAAAGACTGGTTGACCTTTAGCAACAACATGCAGTACAATCGCTCAAATGATATTCAGCATGGAGGTAGTCAATACGGTAATTATACGAATCCTTGGAGTAGCCTAATATGGGTACATGCCTTACCGGCTTATGTTCCAGTTAATCCAGATGGTAATGCACTTTGGAGAACCGAATTGAATAATTATACCGTAGGTGATGGAATTTATGCCGCTCTTCTACATGGTAAATCAAAACAAGAAACGGATAATCAAGAGTTTTCGAATATCGCAACGGCGATTATTACACCTTTTGAGGGTATGGAAATAACAACTAGTTATGCCCTGCGAAAAAAGACGTACAATAGATATCAAAGATCTACTAGAATACCCTATTCGATATTTACCGATGAAGTCGGTATTATGGGAAGTGATAGATTGACAGAGTTTAATACTCAATCGAGTTACAATGCTTTTAACATTTATGGGGAGTATAGGAAACAGCTTTCAGATCATTTTATAAGTGGTATGGTAGGTTTCAATCAAGAGTCATATAATGTTAAGAATATAGAGGCTAGTAAATTGAACAGTATATCGGATGACCTAAATTCGTTGGGCTTAGCCACTTCTAATGCAGAGGCAAATGGAAGTGCTTCAGCTTGGGGATTGCAAGGTCTTTTCTATAGACTTTCTTATGATTATAAGAAGAAATATCTTTTGGAGTTTAACGGGAGATATGATGGTTCTTCAAGGTTCCCATCTGATTATCGATGGGGATTTTTTCCATCAGTTTCTGCCGGATGGATTGTTTCCAACGAAGAATTCTTAACAGAAAACAACATTATAAATCAGTTTAAACTGAGAGCATCTTATGGTTCTTTAGGTAATCAGAACATTGATGATTATGCGTATATCCCAACCCTGAACAAGGATATAGATACCGGTTACGCTATTGATGGCAGTACCTTGGATTATATTGAGTCGCCAAGCTTGAACCCAAGGGCTATAACTTGGGAGGAAGTGAAAACCTTAAACCTAGGGGCGGATTTTTCGTTTTTCAAAAATAGGTTGACGACAAATTTTGATTGGTTTCAAAGGGATACGGAAGGCATGCTTACTCAAGGAGCTACTTTGCCAAGTGTTTTGGGTGCAGCATCCCCACAGGAAAATGCAGCGGATTTACGCACGAAAGGTTTCGAATGGTCTGTAGGGTATAATGATTCTTTTGAAATTGGTAATGACAGGTTTACTTATTCAATTGTAGGTTCCTTATCCAACTCAAAGACCAAGATTACAAGGTTTGATAATCCTACAAATAGCTTATTGGATTATTACGAAGGTATGACCATAGGTGAGTTATGGGGATATCATATTGATGGTCTTTTTCAAACAACTGAGGAAGTTGCCGGACATGCGGATCAAACAAGGGTCTCCAATAGAATTGTTGCCGCAGGTGGACTTCAACCTGGGGATGTTAAGTATAGTGACTTAAATAATGACGGGTTAATAGATGAAGGCGAAAATACATTGGATAATTCGGGTGACCGTAGAGTTATTGGTAATACCGCGCCACAATATCTCTATAGTTTTAAGTTGTTCGCAGCATATAAAGGCTTTGATCTGTCCGCCTTTTTTCAAGGAGTTGGAAAACAAGATTGGTATCCGGATCGTGATTCAAGGTTGTTTTGGGCCATGTACAACAGACCATATGATTCGTTTATCCGAAAGGATTTGGCCAATGATATTTGGACCCCTGAAAATACCGATGCATACTTCCCTAGGATGTTCGGCTATATTTCTCTTTCCGATAGCGATGCACTAGGTGCCGTTAACAATAGATATTTACAGGATATATCTTACCTAAGAATGAAGAACATCACTTTAGGGTATACACTACCTGCCAAAATAACCGACCGTCTACCTTTCAATAAGTTAAGGGTGTATTTCAGTGGTGAAAATCTGTTGACCTTTACCAAGCTAACTGATTATATAGATCCTGAAGCTGCTGGTAACTCTGTAAACCTGAATTCCCCATCGACTTCCACAAATAGAAGTACGGCTCAGACAGTTCCATTTTCAAAGATTTATTCATTAGGTATTTCATTACAATTTTAAAAACACACATTATGAAATTTAAATATTTAATATTAACCTGCATCCTTTTCTTGACCGGATGTAGTGATGAGTTTTTAGACAAAGAACCATTGTCGGAAGTATCTCCAACCAATTTCTTTTTAAAGTCAAGTGATTTACTGTTATATACTAACGGATTCTATAGAATGTTTCCCAGTGAGGCTATATATGACGGAGATGAAAGGGCGGATAATATTGTAGCCACTACCTTGAGCGAAGAAATGCGTAGCGCCAGAACTGTACCGACCACTGGAGGTGGATGGGATTGGGAATACCTTAGGGATATTAATTACTTCCTTGAAAATTATGAAAAATGTGAGGATGAAGCTGCTAAATTACACTACAGTGGAGTGGCCTATTTTTTCAGGGCTTATTTTTATTTCGAAAAATTGAAAAGGTTTGGTGAAGTTCCTTATTATGAAAGTACTATTGAGGCAGATGATCTAGAAAGTCTTCAAGCTCCGAGAGAAAGTAGACAGTTCATTGCAAATAAGATCTTGGAAGATTTGGACAAGGCAATAAGTAATTTGAACGAAGAGGTTCAGGCTTATCGTATCACTAAATACAGTGCACTTGCACTAAAGTCTAGGGTAGGCCTTTATGAGGGGACTTATGAGAAGTATCGGGGTATTACGGGGTATGAGACCTACCTTAATGCCGCTGTGGATGCCTCCTTGAAATTAATGGAAGACTCACCATATGCCGTGTATAGTGCAGGAAACATTGAAGCGGACTACATGAACTTATTTAATTCCCACGATGCGCAGACCGCTGAAGTTATCTTAAGTAGACAGTTTTCACAAACGGTAGCGATAGATCATAATGTTAATTACTACACCACCACTTCTTCCTATGGTAGACCTGGAATGCCCAAAGATTTGGTGAACAGCTATTTAATGACAGACGGGTCTAGGTTTACCGATAATGCAGGTTATGATCAAATGTTCTTTACCGATGAGGTTCAGGATAGGGATCCCCGATTATCACAGACCATAAGAACTCCCGGTTATACAAGAAAGGGAGAAAGTATGGAGTTGGTGCCTAATTTAGGGGCGACCATGACCGGTTATCAATTAACAAAATATGTGACAGAACCTGTATATGATACTTATGATGAGTCTATAGGTGATTTACCTATATTAAGGTTCGGTGAGGTCTTGTTGAACTATGCGGAGGCAAAAGCGGAATTGGGAACACTGGAACAATCCGATTTGGACGCCTCCATACAATTATTGCGGGCAAGAGTAGGCATGCCTGCAATGATCTTAAACGATGCCAATGGTGATTCTGATCCATTTTTGGAAGATCAGTATCCTATGGTAGAAGGAACGAATAAAGGTGTAATTCTAGAGATTAGAAGAGAACGTAGAATTGAGCTTTATATGGAAAATCTTCGTTGGGATGATGTAGTTCGTTGGAAATCAGGACAGACATTGACCCAACCACTAAGGGGATTATATTTTCCTGGAGTCGGGGATTATGATATGGATGCAGATGGGAACATTGATGTTGTTTTATTTGAAGGGGATGAGCCTTCTGGGCAAATGGAAGGTATTCAATATATAAAAGTTGGTTCTGATATGTATTTCGACGAAAACAACTTAATCAATCCTCAACCAGATTTTAATGTCAGATCTTTTAATGAAGATAGAGATTATCTATATCCAATTCCTAGGGTAGAATTACAATTAAATCCAAATTTAACGCAAAACCCTGGTTGGGAATAATTCGAATAATAAAATGGAAAAAAAGATGATTTCAAGACTTATAGTTTTGTTTTTTATAGTTGGTTCACTGAACACATTTGCACAGAATCATACCGATATAAAAGCAATGACTTTTAATATTCGTTATGCAAGCCCGAATGATGGTATCAATATCTGGGAAAATAGACGTGATTGGCTATGTAGTAGTATTGATTTTTTTGATGTGGACGTTTTTGGAGCGCAAGAGGTAATAAAAAGTCAATTGAACGACATGGTCAAAAGATTACCTGAATACGCTCATATAGGCATAGGAAGGAATGGGGGTAATGAAGGAGAGTTTTGCCCCGTTTTTTATAAAAAAACAACATTCGACCTATTGGACAGTGGTACATTTTGGTTATCAGAAACACCGTCGGTGACAAATTCAAAAGGCTGGGATGCAGCATTACCCCGTATTATAACATGGGTTAAATTAAAACATCTCATTAGCGGTAAGGAGTTTTACTTTTTTAATGCACATTTCGATCATAAAGGAGTAACCGCACGTTTGGAAAGTGCAAAACTTTTGAAGAAAATGGTTAAGAAAATAGCAAAAAATGAGTCATTCTTGATCAGTGGTGATTTTAATCTACCGCCTTCATCAGAGGCTTATTCAGAGCTTGTTGACCAAAAGGATGCCAATATCAAGCTCTTGGATAGCAAGTTACGGGCTAAAAAGATTTATGGGCCTTCTTATTCATTCAATGGGTATTTATTAGAGCCGGATGAGGAAAGGGAGAGAATAGATTATATATTCAGTAGTGAGGATGTGACTATTTTGAAACACCATACCATTGATGGTCAAAGAGGAGGTAAATATATCTCCGACCATTTCCCCATTTTGGTAGATGCACGTTTCCAATAATATTTTTTATGTGCCGCCCTATATAATGAGATGGGCGGCACTTTTTTTATAGTCAGGTCTGGCCATAAATATTAAAATCAAATGTTATTAAAAATAAAGAATGATAAAAAAACAAAATAAGATATCGAGTCTCCTTCACATAATAATTGTGTTGGTATGCGCTGTGAAATTCACATATGGTCAAGATATAGCCATTACACACGGCCCATTTATTCAATATTTAACGGCCAATAGTGTGGTGATCAATTGGAGCACTTCCGTTGATGGCGTTTCATGGGTAGAATATTATGAGGAAGACGGCTCTAATTTTTACCAAAAAGAACGTTTAAAAGTATATAGTGCAACCGGCGGATTAAAAAATATAAGTAAACGGCAGTCGGTCACCATAGATGGTCTTAAACCACGAATAAAATATGCCTATCGCATTTATTCGCAGGCAGTAACCAAAGAGGGCAATTTGGGCAAAATAGCAGCCACACAGGTATATAAAAAAAGACCATTGTATTTTACGACGCTAGATTCGGAAAAAGAGCGAACATCATTTGTGGTTTTAAGCGATATGCACGAAAACAGGGCTAAAGTGGGAAAACTCCTGAATAATGTGGAATGGAACAAAACCGATTTTGTATTGCTAAACGGCGACTTTGTAAACAACGCTACGGGCGAAGAGGCGATATACAGTGTGCTGGATACTTGTGTGGATATATTCGCAAAGGAAAAACCGGTCTATATTGTACGCGGAAATCATGAAACAAGGGGAGCCGCGGCAAGTGAATTGGATACCTTCTTTCATTTTCCACAAAAGGAATACTATTATACATTTTCATCAGGAACGACTTTCTTTATTGTGTTGGATTCCGGGGAGGATAAACCGGATTCGGATATTGAGTATGGTGGTATGGCAGATTTTGATTTGTACCGTAGTAATCAGGCTCAATGGTTATCTGAGGTGGTGGTATCAGATGCATTCAAGAATGCGAAACAAAAGATTGTATTCATGCATATTCCGCCTTTTAGTGAAAAAGAAGGAAATGAGTGGCATGGCGAGTTGGAGGTTAGGAAAAAATTCATGCCTATTTTAAATAAGGTGGATATTGATTTGATGGTATGTGGACATAAACACGCCTATTCATTTATGCCTACAGTACCCGATAAAAATAATTTCCCGATTATCGTATTAGATCACAATTCCCGATTAAATCTCTTTATTGATAAATCAGGGATTAGTGCAAAAAGATTCAATGCTGATTCAAAAATGATTTCTGATTTATTCTTTAACCGTAACTAAATAGAAGAAAATTAATCGAAATCATCCCTTTGGACTACTCAATTTAAAGATGGGTACAATTATAGCCTGTTCAAATTGAAGAGTGTTCTTTATAATGGTTAGACCTGTTAGGAATAGGGGAGTAAAAATTTATAAATCATAGATTAAAATACTTTGTAAAGGTTAAGCAATTAACATTTATAGATAATAGGGTAACCTCGGGTAGGCAATGTGGTGATTATGGGGTAGTAAGTAAGCTTGTCATGGGTAGGTGAATTGTTGACTTGGGTGGTCATTAGGGTAGTCTATTGACAGCTGAATGTGTTTTTTGGGTAGTAAAAGTGCCGTATTGGGTAGTTGATATGGTTTGTTAGGTAGGCTAGGGTAGGTAATTTGCTTACTAAAGAGTAGGGGCAATAGGGTAGGTGTCGGGTAGGCATTTTTGATTATATATATCATGTGTATTCTAACACAAGTTGATTTTGGTATCATTTGGCGTTATTTTGCATGGAGCAACCAAATCTTGGCAACAGTAGTGCTATGTGCTATTACAGCCTATTTAACCTATACCAAAAAGTTCATCAAATTACCGAAACCGAAAATATCGTTTGAGTTTGTTAGTTAGTTTGAGCCGGACTTCATTTTTTTGAAGTCCGGTTTTTTGTTTAAGGGACATCATCCTTTTATATTTTCCATCTTTTTATCAATAAATTTAAGGAGGAGTCCATAAGCTGGTTTGGCCATTTCTCC
>NZ_JABTCF010000027.1 GCF_014596745.1 Maribacter aquimaris | reverse complement strand
AAAGACTATTCAATGTCTTTTAAATTGCAATTAGTTTCTTCCATCGAAAATGGCGAGCTAACAGCTACCCAAGCTGTGGAGCGTTATGGTATTCAAGCTAGAAGTACGGTAACCGGATGGATGCGTAAATATGGTACCTTTGACTGGCAGAACAAAAAACCCCATATACAATGTCAAAATCTCCCGAACAACGTCTTCTGGAGCTTGAGCAAGAGAACCGACTTTTGAAAAAACAGAAGAAGACTCTTGAAAAGCAGGTAGAACGTGCAGACAAAAAAGCCATCATTTTTGATATGATCATCGATTTGGCCGAGAAAGAGTATAATATTCCTATCCGAAAAAACTCATCGCCCGAGTAATAGATATCTTCAGGGAAGAACATCAAGAGAGCCTCACATCCACCTGTGGGTTACTCGGGAGGAGCAGACAGGTATATTACAGACATCTCAAATCACAGCGGCGATATCAAACGAAAGCAGCCATTGTTATCGAGATGGTACAGCGCATACGAAGCGAACAACCAAGGATCGGCACCAGAAAATTACATTATCTATTAAAGGATGATCTGAAAGGGATACAGGTGGGAAGAGATCGTCTGTTTGCCATACTTAGGGCCAACCGGATGCTTATCAAGCCAAAAAGAAGCTATCATATAACAACGGATTCACATCATAGATTCAGAAAACATAGGAACCTAATGAAGAAAATGGACGTAAAACGTCCAGAGCAGGTCTGGGTATCGGATATAACATATGTGGGAAACAGAAACAATCCAATGTACTTGGCATTGGTGACAGATGCCTATTCCAAGAAAATAGTCGGCTATGACGTGTCAGATAGTCTAGATGTTTCCAGTAGTTGCAAGGCATTGAAAATGGCCGGTAAAAGCAGGAAGACCTATAAAGTACTATTACATCACTCGGACAGAGGGCTACAGTATTGTAGTGGTGAGTATCAAAGATTACTTTCTAAGGATGATATCAACTGTAGTATGACCGAAGCTTATGATCCGTACGAAAATGCGGTAGCCGAACGGATCAATGGAATATTAAAACAAGAGTTCCTGGGCGATACCAAGAACTTAAGACTCAAAACAATGAAACAACTGGTGAGCGACAGCATACAGATTTACAATAACAAAAGACCCCATTATTCCAATTACTACCTAACACCACAACAAATGCATCAACAACAAAAAATACAAATGAGAACGTATAAATCAAAAAAGCTCAACGAGGATATCCTCGTTGAGCTTAATTAAACTATTTTTAATCCATAAACCTGTAACGGTTATTTAGGACTAGACAA
>NZ_JABTCF010000026.1 GCF_014596745.1 Maribacter aquimaris | reverse complement strand
AATAACTAAGCATATGGCGCGCCGATAGGCTAGCGCTATATGACGTGTTGACTGATCCGGGGTTTGGGATAAGGGGGAATACGAGAGGTTTGCCTAGCCCTTGGCAAAGAAGAAGGTTGTTGTTTTGCCGTGCTGTGGGTTTCTTTCCGCAGTAAAACAGCAGTACAAAACAATTTTAATGCTACATGCGTCACAATTTTTGGGTAGCTACGCAGTTTTATCAGTTTTTTTGAGTTTGGGCACTAGTCAGCCGGAGCGCTGTTCAGCACTATTGGTACACATTGAATTTCAGTAATTTACGCTTTACAACTTGTTGGTAATTCGTTGGTGGACCACGGCTGTCAAAGCTTAAAAGTGTAATTAATGCCCCTTTTTTACAGCTAGGGCAAATACGGTGCACCGATTTCTCTTTAATTTCAAAGCTTTCTACATGCGTCAAGTTCTTATCTGTCAATTGTAATTGCAACAGCGGTAAGCGGTCCTTTTTCCAACTACTGCTTAAAAATCCGTAATGGCGTATACGTGTAAAGCCCTTGGGAAGTATATGGAGTTGAAAACGCCGTATGAATTCCCTGCTCGTGAGGGTCATCCTTGTTCGTTGCCCGCCTTTCCTGTAGTCCTTCAGACTAAAGGTGACCTCCCTTTTCTCTTTATCAATATCAAGGATACGGTGGTTACTAATCGCTATCTTATGCGTGTAGCGCCCCAGATATTCGATCACATGTTCCGGCCTACCAAAAGGATCCTTGGCATAGACTACCCACTTTTTTTTGAACAGGTCGTCATACAGAGATTGTGGTAGTTGGGGAAGTGTCTTGCGCAGTTTTGCCACAAAAAGACCTCGGTATTTATCACTCATCGCTAGTACCGAAAACAGAAAGTCGTCCTTTCCTTTCCCTTTTTTCCAGAACCCAGCTTTTGAGACACCTCCCTTGGGAACGATGCAATGCAGGTGTGGATGCAATTGTAGGTTCTGGCCCCAAGTATGCAGTACCGCTATCATGCCCAGTTTTGCGCCCAAATGCTTGGGGTTGTTCCCAAAGGCACTAAGGGTTTCCCATACGGTGTCGAACAGGATTTTATAGAGCGTTCGGGGATATTTTAGCGCAACAGGGTTTATCGTATCGGGCAAGGTGAACACCACATGAAAATAGGGTACGGGAAGGAGCTCAGCCGTTCTGGCCGCTATCCACTGATGCTGTTTATGCCCCTGACAGGTAGGACAGTGCCTGTTACGACAGGAGTTGAACTGCAGATGTAGCTTCTTACACTCCGTACACCAGTCCAGATGTCCGCCAAGGGCTTTGGTGCGGCATTTACGTATCGCGTGCAGAGCGCGGGCGTTCCAGCCCGTATGCGCTATATCATCTAGATGGTCAACTTCTAGATTTAACACATCTGCCACTTTATATTTGGGCAGCATTACTTTGTGTAAAGCGTATCCATAGGACTGAACTTGACCGAGCTCCCCGAATTGGATACCTGTAAATACACCATGGTGGTTTCTATATGGGCATGCCCCAACAGCTCTTTTAAACACATAATATTCATCCCATCTTCTAGTAAATGGGTGGCATAGGAATGCCGCAGTGTGTGGGCGGTAAACCTCTTTTGGGTATTCACCTTGGAACGGCATTCATTGATCACCCATTGGATACCTCGTGTGGTAAGCGGCCCTACTGCCCCGTCTTTGGTGACCTGACTATTAAATACATATGTTACGGGGTTTTCTGTATTGAAATAGATTCTTAGCCCACGGGCAAGGTGAGGGCTTAATGGAACATAGCGGTCTACTTTTCCTTTCTGCTTTTTTATAAAGACTGTTTTACGGTCAAAATCGATATCCGATCGCAACAGGTTGCAGAGCTCATAACTGCGAAGCCCACAACCATAGAGCATTCCAAGCATCAGACGGTGCTTTAGGTATTTGGGTGCCCTTAATAGCTCCCGTACCTCCCTTTTGTTAAGCACCACCGGTAGGTCGTTCTGTCTTTTGACCTGTGGTAGACCAATGTGCTTTTTATCCATTCCCAGCACCTTATAGGCAGCACGAAGTCCATAGATGGTGTGTTTGAAAAAACTCTCCGAAGGGGTCTTGTGAAGATTCTGGCAGTAGTATAAATAATCCGCTATCTGCTCTTCGTTTAGCAGTTCTGGACTACACTTGTAATGGAGCGCTAGGTGCGCAAGGCAGCGTAGGTAGTTCCTTAGGGTGCTGGCCGCCTTGCCATTGATTGCAAAGCTTCTTTCTAAACTACTGGCCAGTGACTTGAACTCCGGTACTTCTTCCAAGGCCGTCTCCAAGATCGTCCTTGACTTTTTTTAAATACATATTCTTAAGGTTTTTATCAAACAGTAAGATAACGTACTTTTATAAACAAACTAAAAGCTTCCGAGGTACGAGGATTAGTTCAACA
>NZ_JABTCF010000025.1 GCF_014596745.1 Maribacter aquimaris | reverse complement strand
CCAAGATCGTCCTTGACTTTTTTTAAATACATATTCTTAAGGTTTTTATCAAACAGTAAGATAACGTACTTTTATAAACAAACTAAAAGCTTCCGAGGTACGAGGATTAGTTCAACAACGTGTATAAAACATAGCTGCTAAAGGCTTTCCGAGAGGTTTGTGTATATTTACAAAGACCGCCAAATTTTTAAATTTGGCTTTTAAGATTGATAAGTTAAAAACAAAATATAAAAATTCGGCTCTGTGTTAATCCGAAAAGTTAGCGTCTTTTTAAACGCTACGTTTCATACACAAGACCGTTGTAAGTAATTTACCATCGCTAATGTTCTTTTAGCTGAGGATTACCTGAGTTATATTGTGGATATAAAAATCGGAATCCCTAACCGAGGAGAAAAGGATTAAGGTAATATTCGACTCTTTCGGCGTATATTACCCAAGTAGTTCAGCTTTCAGCGTTGAGAGTTGGCTCTCAGAACGTTGACACGTTAAGAACTACTTGTAAAAGGACGGTAAAAATTTTGAGAAAGTCAAATTTTAAGCTGGATTTTATTGTTTTTCTCCACGGTTAGGGGTGTTTTAGTTCCGTTTTACACTAATCATATTAGCTATATAAATTAATATAAAACGGGAAGCTCAACAAAAAGAGTCCTTATTATTCTCTTATGGCAAACTATAAATGGTTATTATTCCTAATTTTAGGGAAAGATAAAATCAGAATAAAACCACTTACAACAGGTCCTAAGATCAATGGCCCAAAACAAATTAGCCTGAATAAGGGCCACTAAGCTTAGCCCTGTCGTTAGTGGCAAATTGAATGGACATCAGAATACATATAATTAAAAAAAACAGAAAATGAATTTCAAAAAACTCAAGATTCCATTTATCATTTTATTACTAATTATAATAGTCGCAGGAATAATTTACATTCCAAAAATTAAAAAAGCCTTAGCCTTTCAGGAAGCTATGGAATTGGAAAATATTGAACAAGCATTTATCCATATGGATGATTACCTTCCTACAAAAAAAGTCGAAAAAGCAGATGAGCCTTTTATATTTCCAAGAGTAAATAATATATCACTACCTAAAGATTTTATTCATAGTGATATTACCTATAATACCTTGAAGTATATTGACTCTTCTTATACGCAGGGATTAATTTTTATTCAAAATGATACCATTCAGTATGAAAATTACTGGAGAGGTCAGAAAGAAGATACACGACATATCTCTTGGTCTATGGCAAAATCATATATATCTGCACTTTTTGGTATCGCTATGGAAGAAGGTTACATCAAAAGTATTGATCAAACTGTAGATGAATATTTACCCGAATTAAAGGGGTCTGGTTATGATGGTGTAAAAATAAAGGATGTTTTACAGATGGCAACAGGAATAAAATTTGACGAAACTTATGGTGACCCGAATTCAGATATAAGTAGATACTGGGAAGGTTTCGTTTTTGGTAAATCTCAGGATGCATTTGCTAGTACTTTGATAAATGAGAGACCACCCGGAACTTACAACCATTATGTGAGTATTAATACCCATGTTTTGGGTATGATTATAGTAAAGGCTACAGGCAGGAGTTTAACTGACTATTTAGAAGAAAAAATTTGGAAACCTATTGGTAGTGAGTTTGATGCCTATTGGTTAGCGGATGGACATGGAATGGAAATGGCTAATGGAGGACTAAATGCTTCCTTGAGAGATTATGCAAAACTGGGCAAACTTTATCTTCAAAAAGGCAGATGGAAAGAAAAACAAATTGTACCATTAAGTTGGGTGGAGGCTTCAATTCATTCAACGGAAGAATACTTGCAACCCAATAGTAAAAATTCATCCGACCCCGGAGTCGGTTACGGATATCAGTGGTGGATACTGGATGGTAATGAAGATGAAATTATGGCAATTGGTGTCTTTAATCAGCATATCTACATAAACCCCACAACAAATACTGTTATCGTAAAGAATTCAGCCAATAAAAATTATTATGATAGTACAAATCCATATGTATTAACATCCGTTCATATTGAATTATACAGAAAATTAGCTCATATGAACGAATGAAATCAGCCACTAACAATATATATAAAAAATAGGCGAATTAGTGCTAAATTCAAGGCTTCGTGCTCGTATCAAACTTTGGCTTAATCGAAAGTTTAGAGCTTCAAAATCGCCTACTTTTCATATACAAAACCGTTAGCAAACAGTTAAATTGACTCAGACAAAAATTATTATCGGTATAGGAGTTTTAATTGGACTCTTGCTTTATAAAAAAACTAAACCTAATATTCTGAAAGGAATTCTCATTGGATTGACTCTCTGTTACGCAGGGGGTTACTTTATGGAATTTCCAATCGGCACTGTAGCTTTTATTTCTTTCGGAATTGTTGCGCTGGTTTTTACTGTATGGTGTGGACTGAATAATAGGTGGTTTAGTTTGATTATTGGACTCTTTACTTTTTTATCATCTATTTGGTCATTATTCGACTATCAATTTTGGAATCTCTTGCAATTTTTAATGATAATCCCATTGGCTTGCTATATCTGGATTTTATCTAGGTGGCGGAAACACATAAATGAACTGTCTGTTTTAACGGTTCTGGCAAGCTTTGAATTTACTGAGTTTTTGATTTTGCTCGGGACATGGATAAAATAAAAACCGTTTGCTAATAACTAAGCATATGGCGCGCCGATAGGCTAGCGCTATATGACGTGTTGACTGATCCGGGGTTTGGGATAAGGGGGAATACGAGAGGTTTGCCTAGCCCTTGGCAAAGAAGAAGGTT
>NZ_JABTCF010000024.1 GCF_014596745.1 Maribacter aquimaris | reverse complement strand
CAGGTCATCGGTCCTACAAAAATGGGTCAAAAAAAAAGAGTCCCTCACATTGCTGTGAAGGACTCTCGAAAAAGGCGGCGGCCTACTCTCCCACTTAGTGTAGCAGTACCATCGGCGCAGACGGGCTTAACTTCCCTGTTCGGAATGGTAAGGGGTGGGCCCCGTCGCCATGGCCACCTAAATTATTTGGTCAATGTTCTAATCAACGATCAACAGTTACCCATATATATCGATAATTGCTCATTGTTCATTGCCAATTGTATGATAATGACATAATAAAGGGACAGTTGAAGAAAAAAGTACGGTTTCCTTAAGTAAAGGGTTCGTTTCGAAAAAAAGTAAAGGTATTCGTCCCTTCCTTTCCCCTGTAACGGGTTGGGGAAGGGACCTATGTGCGCAAGCTCAACGGGCAATTAGTACCACTCGGCTACGGACATTACTGCCCCTGCACCTATGGCCTATCAACGTGGTCATCTCCCACGGCCCTTTAAAGAAATCTCATCTTGTGGCTGGTTTCGCGCTTATATGCTTTCAGCGCTTATCCAATCCCGACATAGCTACCCAGCGATGCTCCTGGCGGAACAACTGGTGCACCAGCGGTCAGTCCGACCCGGTCCTCTCGTACTAGGGTCAGATCCACGCAGATTTCTAACGCCCGCAGTAGATAGAGACCGAACTGTCTCACGACGTTCTGAACCCAGCTCGCGTGCCACTTTAATGGGCGAACAGCCCAACCCTTGGGACCTTCTCCAGCCCCAGGATGTGACGAGCCGACATCGAGGTGCCAAACCCCCCCGTCGATATGAGCTCTTGGGGGAGATCAGCCTGTTATCCCCGGCGTACCTTTTATCCTTTGAGCGATGGCCCTTCCATACGGAACCACCGGATCACTATGCTCTTGTTTCCAACCTGTTCGACCTGTATGTCTCACAGTCAAGCGCCCTTGTGCCATTGCACTCTACACACGATTGCCAACCGTATTGAGGGCACCTTTAGAAGCCTCCGTTACTCTTTTGGAGGCGACCACCCCAGTCAAACTACCCACCACGCACTGTTCCCTCTTGGAGGGTTAGGCCCCGGACAAGCAAAGGCTGGTATTTCAACAATGACTCCACCACACCTAGCGATGCAGCTTCAAAGTCTCCCAGCTATCCTACACATTGCTTGACCAAGGTCAATACGAAGCTATAGTAAAGGTGCACGGGGTCTTTTCGTCCCACTGCGGGTAACCGGCATCTTCACCGATACTACAATTTCACCGAGCTCATGGCCGAGACAGTGTCCAGATCGTTGCACCATTCGTGCAGGTCGGAACTTACCCGACAAGGAATTTCGCTACCTTAGGACCGTTATAGTTACGGCCGCCGTTTACTGGGGCTTCAATTCAATGCTTCTCCGAAGATGACATCTCCTCTTAACCTTCCAGCACCGGGCAGGTGTCAGGCCCTATACTTCATCTCTCGATTTAGCAGAGCCCTGTGTTTTTGATAAACAGTCGCCTGGACCTCTTCACTGCGGCCCTGACGTTTATAGTCAGGGCGACCCTTCTCCCGAAGTTACGGGTCTATTTTGCCTAGTTCCTTAGCCATGAATCTCTCGAGCGCCTTAGAATTCTCATCCCAACTACCTGTGTCGGTTTAGGGTACGGGCTGCTTCGCTTGCTTTTCTTGGAAGTCGATATGCTGGATTATCACCTTGGCCGTAGCCTCGGTGTACTATCGGGGTGTTACCACTCCCTTCAACGTGCAATTCCGTCTGCACGCACCAACTCCTCGCCTCCGTCGCTTTTAATGCGAGCAGGTACAGAAATATTAATCTGTTGTCCATCCACTTCCCCCTTCGGGTCTGCGTTAGGTCCCGACTGACCCCCAGCTGATTAGCATAGCTGGGGAAACCTTAGTCTTTCGGCGTGTGGGTTTCTCGCCCACATTATCGTTACTTATGCCTACATTTTCGTTTGTAGCTCCTCCAGCATCCCTCGCAGGTACACCTTCAGCGGCACTACAATGCTCCCCTACCCCTCTATAAATAGAAGCCATAGCTTCGGTGGTGTGCTTATGCCCGATCATTATCCATGCGGAACCGCTCGACCAGTGAGCTGTTACGCACTCTTTAAATGAATGGCTGCTTCCAAGCCAACATCCTGGCTGTCAATGCAGTTCCACCGCGTTTTGTCAACTTAGCACACACTTTGGGACCTTAGCTGATGGTCCGGGTTCTTTCCCTCTCGGACATGGACCTTAGCACCCATGCCCTCACTGCGCAGAAACATTTTATAGCATTCGGAGTTTGTCAGGAATTGGTAGGCGGTGAAGCCCCCGCATCCAATCAGTAGCTCTACCTCTATAAAACTATCTACACGCTGCACCTAAATGCATTTCGGGGAGTACGAGCTATTTCCGAGCTTGATTGGCCTTTCACCCCTACCCACAGGTCATCCCAAGACTTTTCAACGTCAACGGGTTCGGTCCTCCACTATGTGTTACCACAGCTTCAACCTGCCCATGGGTAGATCGCACGGTTTCGCGTCTACTACTACTGACTATGGCGCCCTATTAAGACTCGCTTTCGCTACGGCTCCGTCCCTAAAGGACTTAACCTTGCCAGTAAAAGTAACTCGTAGGCTCATTATGCAAAAGGCACGCCGTCACAGTGCAAGCACTGCTCCGACCGCTTGTAAGCGTATGGTTTCAGGATCTTTTTCACTCCGTTATTCACGGTTCTTTTCACCTTTCCCTCACGGTACTGGTTCACTATCGGTCTCTCAGGAGTATTTAGCCTTGGCGGATGGTCCCGCCAGATTCATACAGGGTTTCACGTGCCCCGCACTACTCAGGATACCACTATGGACGATGTTCTTTACCTATACGGGACTGTCACCCTCTTTGGTCAGTCTTTCCAAACTGTTCTAATTCATCGCACGTCCAATAACGTGGTCCTACAACCCCAATATTGCCGAAACAACATTGGTTTGGGCTAATCCGATTTCGCTCGCCGCTACTATCGGAATCACTTTTGTTTTCTCCTCCTCCGGCTACTTAGATGTTTCAGTTCACCGGGTTTGCTTCCCTTGCGGGATGACATATCTTCAATATGCCGGGTTGCCCCATTCGGATACCCGCGGATCAATTCGTGTGTGCCGATCCCCGCGGCTTTTCGCAGCTTATCACGTCCTTCTTCGCCTCTGAGAGCCTAGGCATTCCCCATACGCCCTTATTTAGCTTGTCGCTAAACCTTTTATATTCTTAAATTCTATTCGTACTACTTTACTTAAAAAATTCGTGTTTTCTCTTCAAAGTACATATACCTAAATATATATACCCTGTCCCAATATGTCAATGAACGTTTTCAGTTTCAGGCCCTGGGGCCCTCGGCTGATGGTCAAGGGCAAATAGCCCATAACCATTCTGTGGAGAATATCGGAGTCGAACCGATGACCTCCTGCGTGCAAGGCAGGCGCTCTAGCCAGCTGAGCTAATCCCCCGTTTTCCAGTCGTCGGCTATCAGTTAACAGTTATCAGTTAATCGATGACCTTACGCCAACTTGGGATACCCAACTCCTAAAATTTCCAATCTTTCAATTATATGAACGTATCGCCCTTCTTGGGGGCCGAATGTAGTCCCAGGCAGACTCGAACTGCCGACCTCTACATTATCAGTGTAGCGCTCTAACCAGCTGAGCTATGGGACTGTCCCTACCACTGTGGACCCAAAGGCCCAGAATAGTATTTACTATATATTGTTATTATAAAGACAGTTGCTTGTTATTAAATCGAAAGGACGGGACCGGTCTATGTTTCTCGGTCGTCGACTCTCTAGAAAGGAGGTGTTCCAGCCGCACCTTCCGGTACGGCTACCTTGTTACGACTTAGCCCTAGTTACCGATCTTGCCCTAGGCCGCTCCTTACGGTGACGGACTTCAGGCACTCCCGGCTTCCATGGCTTGACGGGCGGTGTGTACAAGGCCCGGGAACGTATTCACCGGATCATGGCTGATATCCGATTACTAGCGATTCCAGCTTCACGGGGTCGAGTTGCAGACCCCGATCCGAACTGTGACCGGTTTTGTAGATTCGCTCTGCCTTGCGACATGGCTGCTCTCTGTACCGGCCATTGTAGCACGTGTGTGGCCCAGGACGTAAGGGCCGTGATGATTTGACGTCATCCCCACCTTCCTCACGGTTTGCACCGGCAGTCCCGTTAGAGTCCCCGACATGACTCGCTGGCAACTAACGGTAGGGGTTGCGCTCGTTATAGGACTTAACCTGACACCTCACGGCACGAGCTGACGACAACCATGCAGCACCTTGCAAATTGCCCGAAGGAAAATCTATCTCTAGACCTGTCAAAATGCATTTAAGCCCTGGTAAGGTTCCTCGCGTATCATCGAATTAAACCACATGCTCCACCGCTTGTGCGGGCCCCCGTCAATTCCTTTGAGTTTCATTCTTGCGAACGTACTCCCCAGGTGGGATACTTATCACTTTCGCTTGGCCGCCCAGTACTCAAGGTACCGGACAGCTAGTATCCATCGTTTACGGCGTGGACTACCAGGGTATCTAATCCTGTTCGCTCCCCACGCTTTCGTCCATCAGCGTCAGTATATGGTTAGTGACCTGCCTTCGCAATCGGTGTTCTATGTAATATCTATGCATTTCACCGCTACACTACATATTCCAGCCACTTCACCATAACTCAAGACCACCAGTATCAAAGGCAATTCTACAGTTGAGCTGCAGACTTTCACCCCTGACTTAATGGCCCGCCTACGGACCCTTTAAACCCAATAATTCCGGATAACGCTCGGACCCTCCGTATTACCGCGGCTGCTGGCACGGAGTTAGCCGGTCCTTATTCTTACGGTACCGTCAGTCAACTACACGTAGCTGTTTTTCTTCCCGTATAAAAGCAGTTTACAACCCATAGGGCCGTCTTCCTGCACGCGGCATGGCTGGATCAGAGTCTCCTCCATTGTCCAATATTCCTCACTGCTGCCTCCCGTAGGAGTCTGGTCCGTGTCTCAGTACCAGTGTGGGGGATCCCCCTCTCAGGGCCCCTACCCATCGTAGTCATGGTAAGCCGTTACCTTACCATCAAACTAATGGGACGCATGGCCATCTCTTGCCGGCCGAAGCCTTTAATCACATCACCAGGTGGTGTCGTGATACTACGGGGCATTAATCCAAGTTTCCCTGGGCTATTCCCCTGCAAAAGGTAGGTTCCATACGCGGTGCGCACCCGTGCGCCGGTCGTCAGCGGAGTGCAAGCACTCCCTGTTACCCCTCGACTTGCATGTGTTAGGCCTGCCGCTAGCGTTCATCCTGAGCCAGGATCAAACTCTTCATCGTTGTCTTATTAATATATTCCGCCAACGACCAAGAACCTTCCCGGCCCCGTCTCTCGATTCAAATTCTTTCTTATATATGGTACGGTCCTAAAACCGTCCCAAATACGCTGTCTTTACAATATTTCAATGAACTCCTGTTCGTCCCCTTATCAAGGACGTCGCTCCCGAACTATACTCCCGGACAGTCTTTGAATCCTGTCCCTGTGTCTCTAAGCGGGTGCAAATATACAACCCTTTTTGACACTGCCAAATAAAAATGAAAAAAACTTTTTTTCCTCTTCTCCAGCCCTTAAAAGTATCTCAATGAACGTGGCCCGAAGACCTTTCTTTCCCAACGACCTTAATCGTTTCGGGCTGCAAACCTACAACCATTTTCCCTTTCAACAATACTTTTTTTGAAGGTTTTT
>NZ_JABTCF010000023.1 GCF_014596745.1 Maribacter aquimaris | reverse complement strand
GCCACCCCGACGAACCACTTTTCAAGTGGTACTAGAGAGCTGTTAATCTATTGATTAGCAGCTCTTTTCATTTTATATGGTATCAGATGATATCGTTTGATATCCTATAACTGGTGTATGGTTCGGTGAATGGATTAATACATAAGTTGTTGTAAATTTAAGTAGCATTTAGGGCTATTTAAGGTCGTCTTTGCAAACAAGGTTTGTAGAACTTAAAAGACGTATATCATGCGCAACAACAGCACTTTAGCAGTACTTATTTTCACTCGGGACATTACTTACAACCCCGAAAGACTTACTATTTATGCCCGTATCACGGTTGATAAAAGACGAGCAGAAATCAGTTTAAAACGTTACACTTCGGTGAATGTTTGGGATGCTTCAAAAGGAAGGGTTACAGGCACGACCCAAAGAGCACGACTACTCAATAGTTATTTAGACGAGGTTTACGTACAAATTATGGAGTCTCATAAACAATTGCTTTCCGAAGGAAAGATGATTACTGCACAAGCTATAAAAGCCCGTTATTTAGGGCAAGACGAACAATATAAGAGCTTGAAAGAGCTGATTGCCTATCACAATACAAATATGGATTCCGTATTGAAATACGGCACCATGAAAAACTACTATTCTACAGAGCGATATTTACACAAGTTTTTAAACGACAAATTCAAGACCCCCGACATCTATTTAAAACAATTGAACTATCGATTTATAGTTGATTTCGAACAATACCTTTTAAGATACCGTCCAGAGAAAGCTAGAAAGACTTGTTCCAATAACGGAGCGATGAAGCATTTGGAACGTTTGATGAAAATGACCAACCTCGCCCTTAAATTGGAATGGTTAGAAAAAGACCCGTTCAAACATTTCAAACTCAGCTATAAAAAGCATGATAGAAGTTATTTGAGCGAACGGGAATTGGAACTTATCGAAGAGACGATATTCAAAGCTGAAGGTTACGAAAAAGTAAAGAACATTTTTCTATTCTCATGCTATACAGGTCTATCCTATATTGATGTTAAAGAACTACTTGCTCAACAGTTGGTGCTCGGGATAAACGGAAATTATTGGTTACATACTAAAAGAGCAAAAACGGATGAAATGGTAAAAATTCCACTACTACCTAAAGCAAAAGCTATTATTGAAAAGTATAAAGAGATTATGCTCATAGAAGGTAACGGTAAATTACTGCCTGTTTTCAGTAACCAAAAGGTAAACAGTTATTTAAAAGTGATTATTCATTCTTGTGGCATTCATAAGAATATTACATTTCATTCTGCTAGACATACTTTTGCTACAACAGTTACACTTTCTAATGGCGTTCCTATTGAAACCGTTTCGAAAATGCTCGGTCATGCAAAATTGACCACAACCCAAATCTATGCAAGGGTATTGGAGAAGAAAGTAGGGGAGGACATGGAAAATCTTATTTCCCACTTTGAATCTAAAAAGCAAGAGAAACTATCCAAAATCAATCAGTAATTTTTAGAAGAAATGTACCTGTTTAGGGTATTCGAAAATTCGGAGCGAAGCAGAGAAGGTTTGAATAGCAAGAGGGTAACACGCTAAAGCGATGTTACGAGTTTTAAACCATTGATTTTCAACAAATTGAAAATAACTAGCTGCGATTGTTTATTGAAAATTTGCATTAAACAAGCTGCAACCACCTATAAACCTTGAAAAGTTTTACAGTAATGGAATCTGAAAACAAGAAAAAAAGTACATTTTCAGCAGTTAGTATTAATCGAATAACTGCGGAGCGATTTCGTGTATATTCCAAGACAGTTTCAAAATCACATTCAGAAACTATAGATACTATAATCGACTTCTTTGAGAAAACGAAAATCACGCCAAGGAACGAGGTAATGATAAGTTTTATCAAATTCCAAAATTATATGATAGGGCGGTTTGATTATATAGAGGTGTTATTACGCACAATGGAGCGTGAACAAATAAAACCGACTCACGAGATACTAAAAAATCTATTTGAGGGAAACTCACTAAAAGAGAACAAACAACCTTTATTAATAGAAAAGGGTTTGGAAAAGTTGACGCGGGAAGAATGGTATAGGGAAGAAGGGACTGTTTCTTTTGACAAATACCATAAACTAATTCAGGCAAAAGGAAACGATTTACGGAAGTTTAGAGAAGTACTCAGTAAAATAGAAAAGGTCGACCCTACGTTCGGAAAGTCATATTTTAAAATTGAAATTGATGAAGCAGAATTAGAAGCACTCAAAAGAGAACTAAACGAAAAATGAAGTTTTAATCAGCATAAGCAAGATGCGCCCTATGCGGTTTTTGCTTAACGTTTATCTGCCGGAACACTACAAAAACCGCACAGGAACCACGCGCAAAGTTACCGGTAAGAATTTGGGACAAGTAACTTCTAAATTCTATAGAAATTTAGGATTTTTTTAAAAATTCACTTTTTAACTTTTTAAGGGCTGCGCTATGTTTTTCAGCGTTTGTTTCTTTTAGTTTTTGCAAGTTTTGAAGTTTCCATTGTACAGCGGGGTATTCTTCAAAATTATATAAACTCCAATCGGGAGTGCAGTTCTCAAAATTCAACAGAAAGTGTTTATCAATGTCGGTTAGACTCTCGTGTATTGTTTGAATAAGAAGATTCCGAGTAGCTTCAAAATCTTCATAGGTAAAAGGTTCTTCGCTCATACCATCGAAT
Source organism: Maribacter aquimaris (assembly GCF_014596745.1). Taxonomy (GTDB): domain Bacteria; phylum Bacteroidota; class Bacteroidia; order Flavobacteriales; family Flavobacteriaceae; genus Maribacter_A; species Maribacter_A aquimaris. Next base: position 3,461 of record NZ_JABTCF010000023.1, on the reverse strand, counting down.
TGATTTGCCATTGCCGAACGTTGGTCTAATAGGTTTGGGAGTAGTATTTCATAGATAGGTCGTTTGCTACCCAAAAGACAAAAGAGAAATCCTGTTTTTATTTCATTAGCAAACCCCTCGTTCTCTAAAAGATATTTGATGTCAAATAAATCTCTAGGATGCTGTCGGTCGAGAGCTGCACAGATTTTACCTCCGTACAATTGTCCTATGGGTATAACTGGAATTTCACAAAAGGCATCAAATTCATTCTGTGCTTTGTCACAAAGTCCCATTTCTGTTGGTGCTGCAATAATACCTCGCATGGCTTGACTTACTTCGAGTTTTATTTGTGCTTTTCTGTTTGAAATTAAGAGTTTAAGTTCTTTTTGTTTATGGGTTACCTGAACGTTAGGTACTACGGTTTCAATAGTGCCTTTGATTCGCAATAGTGCTTTTGAGATATTTGAAAAAGATGTTGCTCTATCTTCTACAGGAATATAGGTTAAATCAATATCTACTGAAAGACGTGGCATATCTCGAACAAATAGATTGATGGCTGTTCCTCCATGAAGTGCAAAGCAGTCTTCCTTCGCAACTTCTGGAAGCACACTTAACAAGAGTGAGACTTGTGCTTTATAATTCGCCATTTGCTAATGCTACGGGTACCGTGATTTTATATTTCGGATTGTAAACGCCATTTTTTACGATGCTTCGTTTGCCACTCCCTAAATCTATTTTTTCGATGTTTAGATGTTTTACCCAACTATGGTTTGCTTTTTCTGCTAAAAATAGAAACAGACGTTTCACCTTTATAGAAGTACAGCTTTCCAATAGGTTTTGAACTAGATTGGGTCTTAGATTATTTAGCCCCTCCATTAACTGATAGCACTCTACCAATTCTTGATTTTTAGGTGCTAAAAAAAGGCACTCTAATATTGCTCTTGCTGCACTTGAAACTTTTATCGAGAACGTTTTTAGCTCTACTTCAACAAGGCCTATTTCGGAAGGCAGAAATGAAGAACTGTAATAGTCTAATTTTATACCCCAGTCATGAGTTTTGCACCAAGTAGGTAGTTTTTCATGTTGTCCACCAAAAACGGTTACTTTTTTTGGTGATAGTTCTAAGTAATGTGCTTTTCCGAGTAGAGAAAGGGCGGTCTTGCCTGCTGGGTGTATAAATTGACCTACTTGTTTTTGAAGTGCAAAGATAGCTCCTTCGTAACCGACATTATCACCAGAACGTATCATTGCACCTGTACCTATGGATGTTAGCCAATCGCTATTTCGATATCGCTTTTGTAAATCAAGGCTGTATCCTTCCTTGACCAACCACGAAGACAGGTATACGATACCCGAAGGTTGTGTACTTAATAGCTGGTTTATTTTTATTTTTTTATCAGTACTCACAGTACCAAACTATTATTTTTTTTAAACTATCGCAAATTTTAGTTTAAATATTTCTATTTTTAGGTACTAAAAGTACCCAAAAACACAAAAATATAAACAAATTGTAGTTGCTCATGAACAAGAAAGCTATCAAAATTTGGCTAAAGAAAAGGTATGTTGCATTTATACCACCAGTAATATACCTGATAATCAGTTTCACAGGCTTAGCTGAACAGGTTGCTTTTGTGCCTGACTATTTGAATTTGTCGAAATCAAATCCATCTGATTATTTTGGATTAGTAATTGGAGCTATAGCTTCCATTTTAGGTATTCTTATGGCTGTTGTTTTACTATCAGTTGAGTTTTCCAAAGAAAAATTAGTTGGAAACGTAAATATCAATCCATTAGACAATCATCTTATAAAAAATTCTTTATATAACTCTGTAAACCTTATAGGTCTTTCTTTTCTAGCATATATTGAAGTAACCTCATTTGACACAGAAAGTAATCTGACCATTGGTTATTTTATTGGTATCTATTTCATGTTTTACATATTTTCGGTCTATCCCGTAATTAAAGAAATTATAGGAAAGACCAGTCGTATCAAAGAGAATTTGGAATTGGTAAATAGTCTTAATTTAACTGCATTTAAAAGTGTTTCCAGGTATCGATTCCAGAGTGGAACTGTAGCAGATGATACTTTAAACAAACTACAGAAAGAAATAGACGAATACATTTTAACAAATAAAATAACCTCTTACGAAAAAATAAATACTCAAATTTTGGGAAAGGTTTTTACCGAATTAGGTAAAGGGCATGACCGTGACAAGTGTGATATTATTTTGGGTGCTTTAACATGGATTTGGAGGGAAAATGCAAAAACAGCTGTTAGGGTCAATGATACCAATTATTTTGAACTTGTTTGGAATTCAGTTAGAGATATTTACTTGTATTTTGCTAAATATAAAATCCCTCTTTTACACCTACAAGAAATTGATTTATTTGTTGGGTTTGAGTTTATGAAAATTCAAACAAGTCATAATATCTCTTTGCCATTTATGACTGCTATTGACAATATAGAATTATCTTTTTTAGCGAATCTTTACAATAATTGTCCAGAGGAAAATTTACTAAAGGATTTAAACAGATTGTACGATAAAAATGAGACAATAGAACATTCAATTGATTTGGAACTTCAATGGGACGCTATAAAGAACATCATAAGAATTTTGCATAAAATACAGGAAGCTGCTATACAACTATCCGATAAAGACTTGTTTGAGTCAAGTACAAGAAAAATCGAATCTATTTGCACCAATTTGTTTTGGCAACAAAATAATGTTGGGATTAAACAAAAGTCATTTTTAACATGGCGAACTTTAGTGTCATCTTTTTATCATTCAAGTGAGGCATTAAAAAGTGGTCTATATAAAAACACCTTAGATAGTTTTCATATACCAGGAACTTTCATAAGAGATTTAATAAAAAATGAAGAAGTTGATATTAGAGATGTTAAAGTGATTATTACGAATCTAGCCAATTATATTATAGATGCACAAAAAGATGGAACGTTGTTCGTAGGACAAGGGTACGGCACTCTTGTAGATTTTTGTGGGATAGGAATTCATTCGTTGAAGTATTATCAAGAAAACAAGAAAGCTAGAAAATCGATAAATTATATTATCAGAGTACTTCAAAATTTGAAAAAAAATATTGAAAAAAATCATCTGCCAATGGAACGCGAGGTCTATTTGCATTTAGAAAGCAGGTTTAAACATTTTGTTAAAGTTGCGGTTGACCATGATGGTTTTTTAGAAAATGAAAATCCAGTAAAAAAATGGAATAAAATAATTAAAACTTTTAAAAAAGTTCCTGAAGTTGAAGAGCGTGAAGTTGTTAAATGGAAATAAGTAAAACATTTTAAAGAAATCGAATTGATTTATTTACTATTTTAGTATTGCAAAAGACACATAATATTTGCATCAATTTGTGCCATTTTGAACTGAGTTTAGACTTCGGTTAACCGTTCAAAAAAGAGCTTATAAGTAATTGATAATTAACGCATTGTGGTTAGTAAATTAGTGCTGCCACCCCGA
>NZ_JABTCF010000022.1 GCF_014596745.1 Maribacter aquimaris | reverse complement strand
GTTTGTTTTTTGGATAATAGATATCCAGCGTACATCTTTCCTTTATATAGGCGTTGGTGTTGGATATACTATCATCATAATATTTTATATCCTTAACGGTTTGATAAACAATATTTTGGGCATTGGTTAAGGTTACCCAAAAAATTAAAAAAAGGGTTAAGGTCTTTACTTTATCCATGGTTGTTTTGTTTACCTCTAATTTAATTAAAACGATTGAGGGCCTCGTGTTTTTAAGTTCAAAATCTTTGATTGGATCACCAAAAAAATCCCGGGTTTTTACTTTTACGTATTTGATTTCAATTATAGTAATTTTAAGGTTGCTATAACCCAATAACTACCCTAATTGTTACCCTATACTACCCTGGATATGGATAAAAACTACCCCATACATGGAATTATAAAAAGAAATCAAGAGGGAAGTCTAAATGGTAGGGGGTAGTTAAATGGGTAGACATTCGAATATTAGAGGGGTATGTATGGGTAGTTTATATGGTAGGTAATAGGCAGGGGGTGGTAGTCTAGTTCAATATGCAACAATAAAAATTATGGGTTCGAGGTGTCAAGAGAAAACACCACATGTGTTTCTTTCTGCGGAATGTTTGTTTTTATGTTTTAAAACAACAATATAAAGTTAGGTCCGTAATAGTTTTTTAAGTCTCGATTGATACCCTTGTGCATAGTTTTTTTTTGTCTTTTCATCGAGATATGAAAGTTCAATTAAGGCCAATACCCTTTCTTGATTGGTGGTTATACTTTTAAATATCTTTTCGCATTGTTTTTTAGAAATGTCGGCAAGTTCCGCTAGTTTAAAAAACTGCTCCCCGATCTTACCACTTGATTGGTTTAGAGGTAAAAGCCCATCTTCCAAGGCAAAGTCCCTGTCTTCAATATGGATACTACTGTTCAATAGGTCATAAGCCGGACTCAATTTGAAATCTCCTAAGGCTGTTTCTATCAAAGAGAAATTTTTGAAATGGGCATCACCATTGGATATGAGATAGTTAAAGAGAAGTAACTTGAATAATTTGATGGCCTCAATGGGATAGGCAGGAACATATTTTTTTAAAAAGCCAAACAGTTCGAAATAATTTCCAGAATATTTAAAATCCGTTCCATGGGTCTGTGGTGTTCTACCGGCTAGGGAAGCAAAGTCTTCAACTGCCCATTTGTCGCCATTTTCCTGCACATCAAAACGTTTGGTAAGATAGGCCGGGTCTCCGTTTTTAAAAAATACCAGGCCGTTCTCCGCTGTTTCTATTCCGAATACTTGGCGTGCTATCTGCATGCTCAAATGTTCATTGGCCGGCATTTGTTCTTTTCGGTTTCCTGCATTGGGAATTGGTTTTAAAATATACTGTCCTTGTTCTCCTTCACTGATCAAACGTAGTTTATTCTTCTCCAGTAGTACAGAGAATTTTTCCTGTACTCCGGAAATCGATAGTTGTTTTTTATTTTCTTTAAAAAGCGCTTCGGTAATTGCATTGGTAACAGGCGATTCATAGGGTAGGGTAGGACTTACCTTTCTACCGTTGAATAAACGATTCAATGCCGTTTTACTATAGGCATTAAGTCCTTTCTTTAAAGTGCCAGGGCAATTATTTATGTTCATTAAGCTCATTGTTTTTTATTTCCTTGACCAGGATAGCCCCAATGGTATCATATTTAGCTGTAGTCAATAGTAGACCAAAATGGTCTTTTGAATCTATACGCAATTCAAAACAGATATTCTGTTTGTTAGAGCCTTCAGGTAGCATGTTATAAAAAAAAGGAAAAAGATGTTCCGAATGGTACTCTTGTTGGCTTTTGGGTAGTGTTAGACTAATGGCTGGTTTTACACTTGATTCAAACCATAGGTCATTGTAACGGAAGGTGAAACTTCCGTTATCGAGTTGGGTCAGCAGTCCTGCCTCCTCTTTTTTGTATAAAATAACGGCTTGCCTCATTATTCAGGTGTTGTCTTTTTTACTTGAAAAGTGAGTTCCATACCTAATGCATCCGCCAATTTATGTAATGTTTCTGCTGTAGGGTTGCCTTTACCACTTTCAAATTGTTTTAGGGTACGAAGACCTACTCCTGAAAGCTCTGCCAATGTTTCTTGGGTAACTTTTAGCATTTCCCTCCGCTCTTTTATACTATTTATCAGATTACTAAAGTGCATTATATGGCTCTTTTATGGGTAAAAATAGATATTTTTTAGGTATAAACATCTTAAAAGTGCATTAAATGGCACTAATGAATTCTTTTTTTAAGGTATTGAGCATTTATGATATAAAATAGTGCGTTATAATGCACTATTAAATTAAACAATTATAATAAATAGTTGGTATGCAGAATGGTATTTTTAGCTGCAATAAATGCGTAATGATAAAACATCAGGGTAGGAACAGGGTAGGGATGTTCAATGTCTACCCTTCTATTTACAAATAATTTTTTTAAGGTCATTACGGAAATCCGTAACGCAAATAAATAAAAATGTCCTAAGTTGCAGGGATAGGGTATAGGCCAATTAAGAGATTATGAGGTGTGCCTTAATGTATAGAGGCCTTATAAGTGATTTACTCTGTTAATCCTTTGTTTGATTTTTCTTCCGAACATAAAATAGTAATTTAAATGGCCAAAATAAACTTATAATTAATGAATAAAAAAGATTTATCCGAAAGAGATATTTGCTCTAAGTTCATTAATCCTGCCATAGAAAAAGCAGGGTGGAACATGAAAAAACAGGTTCGTGAGGAAGTCTTTTTTACGGATGGTAGAATAATTGTTCAAGGTAAGCTCTATACAAGGGGCAAAAGCAAAAGAGCGGACTATATCCTATAACTTGAAGACACAATAAAACCTAGGGTTACCCCAGGTTTTATTGTTGTTCACCATTGCTTTAGCCCCTAGATAATCGGAGCGAGACGTGAGTTGGATATATTAAAGCTTCAAATTCATCATAATCTCGTGGGTACCGTTATCTATTTTCCGCACGGGACTGCTGTTGGCAAACTCGTAGGCATAGCCCAGTTGCATTACTTTGGATACTTTGAATATGAACAGGCCACTGAAACTTTCGTTGATACGGTACGCTGCTCCCAATTCAAAGTTTTCACTGAAGGCCAATCTACTGGTAAGGTCTACCGACAAGGGTGTGGCGTCCACATACCTGAACAATACCGTTGGTTTTAATATCATCTTACCGCCCAAGGAAAAATCGTAACCTCCTGCAAGATAAATGTGCTGCCTGTCCGCCCCCGTCCTTGCTATCCCGTCCTCCTGTTCCAAACGATCGTTGCTCAGGATCTTCGGTACGGACAGGGATAAAAAGTAATCTTCATGCCTTAAATAGACCCCTGTACCAAAATTGGGGTTGAACCTGCCGTTCAGGTTCATCAGGTCCGGGTCCGCCTGGATGCCGTAGGTTACAAGTCCGTCCGTATTGGCGTTATAGGAGTTGAAACCGGCCTTTACACCAAAGTACAGGTCGTGCCTGTCCGACAATTGGAGATGGTACGAAAAATCCGCGGCTATCGAGGTTTGCCGCTCTATAAACGTCTTATCGCTTATGACGGAAAGTCCCAGGCCGATATTGTTCCCCACGGGTGTTCCAAAAATAAAACTCTGGGTCTCCGGTGAACCTTTTACATTGGCCCATTGGCTCCGTACGTTTATACCGACATCCGTGGTAGTGTTCGCTCCGGCATACGCAGGGTTTATAAGATTCATATTATAGATGTACATCGTATAATTGGGGTCCTGCTGTGCTACCGCTCCCGTAATCGCTAAAAGACCAAGGGCTACTGTTACTTTATAGATAAATTTCATTGTATCGACTTCTGGTTTATTAATAATTGATGAATATCCAACCTTGTAAAGGAGCGGAACCGTTGCCCAGATCTACTACGTATAAATAGGAACCTGTAGGTAGCATGGTACTGTTCGCATTATGCCTGCCCGTCCAATCGTTCCGGTAATTACCTGCTGCAAAAACTTCATGGCCCCATCGGTTGTACACACGTACCGTATTGTTCGGGTAGTTGTCTATCCCAGGTACCATCCACGTGTCGTTGATACCATCACCGTTGGGTGTAAAGGCCTCTGCCGGAACTAGTGTCGGTGTACTCTCTATTGGAAAAGCGTCCGTACCGTCCGTTATACCGTCGTTATCGTCGTCGTTATCCATAAAATCAGCAATCCCGTCATTGTCTGTATCCACTGGGTAATCGTTAGCATTTTTGGAATCAGATTCTTGCATTAGCTCTGTTTCATCAGAATAGCCGTCATTGTCGTCGTCCGTATCGGCATTGTCACCTGTGCCATCGCCGTCCGTATCGGTGTCCTCGTTATCATCTAATGGGAAGGCGTCCTCAGTATCCGGGGTACCGTCGCCATCGTCATCGGTATCGGCATTATCACCGGTACCATCACCGTCCGTATCGGTATCCTCGTTATCATCTAACGGGAAGGCATCCTCCGTATCCGGGGTACCGTCGTTGTCATCGTCGGTATCACAAGAATCAGCTATCAAATCTCCATCATTGTCATCTCCTGTTACTGTTAGCGTTGCTGTTTCTACGGTAGTATTACCATTAGAGTCCATCGCTGTTATGGTAATAGTGTAATTCCCTAAGTTAGCACAGTCAAAATCTGTACGGTCTATACTTATATTAGAGATAATACAATTGTCATCACTGTTAGTTATAAATTGATCTTCGGTGATATTAACTAAACCGTTTTCATCCAGCTGGACCGTGATGTCCTGTACCACTACGGTAGGGGAAATGGAATCTTCGACGGTGACTACGGCGGTGGCCGTATCACTGTTCCCGTTCACGTCCGTAACGGTCAGGGTAACTGTGTTTTCGCCAACGTCCGCACAGGTAAAATCGGTAGTATCCAACGCATAGGTGGCTATGGTACAGTTATCCGTGGAACCGTTGTCTATTTCTCCGGTGGTCACCGATGCATTGCCCGAGGCATCCAACTGGACCGTGATGTCCTGTACCACTACGGTAGGGGAAACGGAATCTTCGACGGTGACTACGGCGGTGGCCGTATCACTGTTCCCGTTCCCGTCCGTAATGGTAAGGGTAACTGTGTTTTCGCCGAGGTCCGTACAGTTAAAATCGGTAGTGTCCAACGCGTAGGTAGCTATGGTACAGTTATCCGTGGAACCGTTGTCTATTTCTCCGGTGGTAACCGATGCATTGCCCGAGGCGTCCAACTGGACCGTGATGTCTTGTGCCACTGCGGTCGGGGAAACGGAATCATTAAAGGTTGCATCAAAAGTTTGAGTTCCTATTTCACCTAAACTATCTTCAATAGAAACTGTAATAGTACTTGTTCCATTGGCATCCAACACTGGTGTTATTGCAATCGAACGTGTATTTCCAGTTCCAGTGATTATTATATCTGAGTTAGCGACAATACCAGTATTTGAGGAAGTTGCCGTAACACTAAATGTATTATCTCCAGGATAAGTGTCTGTAATTGTTAAAGCTAGACCAGAAACCGAACCATTTATACATTCTGACTGGTTTAGTATTGCTGAAGCTTCTGGAGAATCGTTGGGTATTGTCGTAAAATTAGTATTAGCAATTGTAGAATGAACATCTGAACTTCCATCATTATACAAGGTAACCACATAGATATCATAATTTGTATCTGGTTCAAGCTCTGTTAAATTAAACGTGTAGGGAACATCTCCTATTGTCGATACTGTTGAAGCATCCAAAACAGTACCTCCCGGATAATCTACACCAGCCTCAATTTGCGCAATTGAAGGTGCAGTAGAACCTCCAGGCACTAAAATAAAACTTGTTGTACCGGTTTCTGAAAATGCATATTCAAAATCCCCGAAGGTTTGGGAGGTATTTGATACGGTACTAGCTGAGAGTGCCGTTGCATAATCCAATGCCGCTGGTATTACTTGCTGTACCCAGTCTGATGAGTACTGAGGACAACTAGGACCCGTATTATAAAAATCAAAACCCATAAAAATCACATAACCTGCCCCATACTTAATAACAGCCACAACGGCATCACTATCCGTACCCCACATAGTTGTAAAATTAGCTACAGTTCCTTTTGAAATAGCGTCAGTAGCACTTAAATTGGGAAGTGAAGCCACCGTCACGCCATCAAAAGGAGTACCAGCTGTATTAGCTGTATTTTTTACCCAAGACATTGTGCCCTGAACATTAACGAGATCCCATGAAAAAATAAGGTTTAAAAAATCTGCATCTCTCGAATTATAAGTTCCTGTCATTACCATAACTCCTCCAGTGCTTACCCAATTTTCAAAAACCGCATGTGATGCTGTAGGAAAAAAGGTAGTGTTATTAGGGTTTTGATTCTCCATGTCGGTCATAAAGAAAAAGGTACTGGCATCTAACTGAGTTGCCAGCGTTGAAGAATTAGCAAAGCTGGTTATAGTGCCATCTACCGTATACCCAGGTATAGCATTTACGATGTCTATAAGGTTTTCGTTTTCCTCGGAACATCCACCGGAACCATTTAAACCTGGATAATTGAATACGGAAACCTGTATGTCCTGCGCAAAAACTCCAAGATTAAAAAGTAACGTAACTATTAGGAATAGTTTTTTCATCATTTTGTTCTTTTAATTCGTTAAATATTGATTATGTTCTATCCATTCTAAGTCGTTGGATTGAGTCACAGCTCCTATACAAAAGAATATGAACAGGAATAAGATGGCAGGCATGGTTTTGTTATACATATGTTTTTTCAGTGGTTTATTTTTTGGAATACTAATTGGTCGGTTAAAGATTTCGTAATATTTCATTTATTTCAAATAGGGAAGTTTGATTTTTAGAATGCCCAACTAGAGATGAATAGAATAGGCTAGTAATGAGAAAAAGAAATGGAAGTATGATATTTTTTTGATAGAATAGATTCTTATCATTATACCTTTTTACAAATGAAGTATTTATTGTAGTATTTATCTTACTTATGTTGTGGCTTTCTAGTTTTATGTTGTGTTATTTTAGATTTATGTGGTAAGAAGCATTGCGCCTTTCAGACTTAATGTTCGATTATGATCACTTTAATATTGATGTTTTCAATGCTTGACCCCTTGTACACATTACTAATCGCCGAGGCCTTTAAGTATGACGTAACAGCCATTTTTTATCCGTCCTTATCAATTTTAGCTACCTGACCATGGTAAAAAAAGGATTCGGTCGGGGTACTGGCTTTACTTATGGGAGTCTGGACCGATATCTAAAAGGGACTGCTGTTGGCAAACTCGTAGGCATAGCCCAGTTGCATTACTTTGGATACTTTGAATATGAACAGGCCACTGAAACTTTCATTGATACGGTAGGCTGCTCCCAATTCAAAGTTTTCACTGAATGCCAATCTACTGGTAAGGTCTACCGACAAGGGTGTGGCGTCCACATACCTGAACAATACCGTTGGTTTTAATATCATCTTACCGCCCAAGGAAAAATCGTAACCTCCTGCAAGATAAATGTGCTGCCTGCCCTCCCCCGTCCTTGCTATCCCGTCCTCCTGTTCCAAACGGTCGTTGCTCAGGATCTTCGGTACGGACAGGGATAAAAAGTAATCTTCATGCCTTAAATAGACCCCTGTACCAAAATTGGGGTTGAACCTACCGTTCAGATTCATCAGGTTCGGGTCCGCCTGGATGCCGTAGGTTACAAGTCCGTCCGTATTGGCGTTATAAGAGTTGAAACCGACCTTTACACCAAAGCAACTTTTTGATTTACAGTTATATGAAACCATTAAGATCAAATGAAATTCTTACTTCCCGATACAAAAGTTCGCAAAGATATTCCCCAGTAGATCGTCCGATGTGATCTCCCCAGTGATCTCCCCAAAATGATATAGGGCTTGGCGGATATCGATGGACAAAAGGTCTCCGGAAATGCCATTGTCCAGTCCAAACTGAACTTTTTGTACTTCCTCCAAGGCTTTTAAAAGCGCATCGTAGTGACGTGTGTTCGTAACGATGGTCTCATTATTGCGTAAGGCCCCGGTATTGACATAATGCAAAAGTTGGTTTTTAAGGGCATCGACACCTTCCCCGGTTTTTGCCGAGATCATCTGAAAGGCAGAACCTTCAACATGGGTGAGCAATTGTTCAAGGGATGCCTTTTCCTGCGGGCCTAGGATATCTATTTTGTTTACCAGGATAACCAGAGGTTTATCAGGATGCTTTGTCGCTATTTTACCGACTTCGGTCTGCAAGCTTTTAAGGTTGATTGCCGATTTTTTGAATTCCTCGGCACTGTGAAGAAACAATACTACCTGGGCTTGGGTAATTTTTTCAAAGGTTTTCTTGATGCCGATACTTTCAACAACATCCTCCGTTTCCCGAATTCCAGCGGTATCTATAAATCGAAAACCAATGCCCCCAATATTCAATTCGTCCTCAATGGCATCCCTTGTGGTACCCGCAACATCCGATACTATGGCACGTTCTTCATTCAGAAGGGCATTGAGTAAGGTAGACTTGCCCACATTGGGTTCCCCGACAATGGCGACCGGAATTCCGTTTTTGATGACATTGCCGACCGCAAAGGAATCAATCAATCGTTTTAGGACTTCCTGGATTCTTTTCAACAGTGTCTTGAATTGGGACCGGTCCGCAAATTCAACATCCTCCTCGGCAAAATCCAATTCCAACTCTATTAATGAAGCAAAATTCAACAGTTCATCCCGTAACAATTTTATTTCATTGCTAAATCCACCCCGCATTTGCTGCATGGCGATTTGATGCGATGCTTCATTTTCACTCGAAATCAAATCGGCTACGGCTTCGGCCTGACTCAGATCCAATTTGCCATTCAGGAAGGCACGCAGGGTAAATTCACCCGCATCGGCCATCCGACATCCCTTACGAAGGAACAATTGAATGATCTGTTGCTGAATATACGGCGATCCATGACAGGAAATCTCGATCACATTTTCCCCTGTGTACGAATTGGGACCTTTGAATAGGGAAAGCAAGACCTCGTCAAGGGTTTTGTTCCCATCCATAACATGGCCTAGATGGATGGTGTGACTTTTTTGTTGGGTCAAATCCTTTCCATGAATGGAATTAAAAACAGTATTGGCTATCGTAATAGCATCCTTACCCGAAACACGGATAATAGCTATCGCCCCTGCACCTGAAGGAGTGGCTAAGGCAACAATAGTGTCTGATGGAGTCATGGAATGGAATTTTATGCAAAAATAGGCAAATCAAGGCTATATTTCATGGCTGTTAACGTCGTGTTATAATATTGAATGGCAATCAACGAATTTTATATATTCGCCCCAACATTAACCATATAATTTTATTAGAATGAAACAAGTGATGTTTACTTTATTATTATTAATTGCCGTTCAGGTTTCTTCGGCACAAACCGTCGTAAAATCTGCTTCGGAAATTGAGCAAGAGGCCGCAGCGGAACGTGCGGCAGTTATTAAAAAGGTCGAGAAAGAGAAAAAAGAAGCAGCCAAGAAAGAGAAAAAAGTTAAAAAAGAAGCGAAAAAGGAAAAGGAGGCCGCAAAGTTGAAAAAGAATATCAGTACAAAAGAAAAAGCCATTGCCAAAAATGAACGAAAGATAGAATCGATTCAAGGGAAACTGGAAAAAGGGAAATTAAAAGGAAAGTTATCTCCCGTGGATATTGAAAAGATGGAGGCTAAAACCGTAAAGCTCAAATCAACCATAGCCAAGGATAAGGAGAAATTGGGGAAACTGAACAAGAGTAGATAACAGGAAGTGACCATGTAACAAAAGTCCGTTTTTTGCGTCTAATAGGTAGTTATTCATCTAAAATCAATCAAAAAATGGAAATTATTAATCAAAACATCGCATTACGTGAAGACAGACAACTTCTGGTCATAACCCATCTTACCCAATATTTGGATTATGTTACGGGATTTGGAGGTTTGATCGTTCCTTTAATTTTATGGCTTACCTCCAAGGATACGGTTCTTGGAATGGACGAGCACGGTAAATCGGTCATTAACCTGCAATTGAGCCTTATCCTCTATGTAGTTATTGGAATACCCAGTATCCTACTCTTGGGATTAGGGATTCTACTGTTGGTATTTGCAGGGGTACTTTCCTTGGTAATGCCCATCGTAAATGCGGTACGGGCCAGTAATGGCGAATCGCCCAGTTATTTTGGTACAATCCGTTTTATCGATTAATTAAAAATTTGTCTAGTCCTAAATAACCGTTACAGGTTTATGGATTAAAAATAGTTTAATTAAGCTCAACGAGGATATCCTCGTTGAGCTTTTTTGATTTATACGTTCTCATTTGTATTTTTTGTTGTT
>NZ_JABTCF010000021.1 GCF_014596745.1 Maribacter aquimaris | reverse complement strand
ACAACCTTCTTCTTTGCCAAGGGCTAGGCAAACCTCTCGTATTCCCCCTTATCCCAAACCCCGGATCAGTCAACACGTCATATAGCGCTAGCCTATCGGCGCGCCATATGCTTAGTTATTACCTACCGTTTATTTCTGCATTTTCATTAAATAGCGTCTTTAAATATTTTTTAGAATCTATGTTTTTCAAATGGTCATAAAGAATGTACTTTTCTTCATTGTGAAAACTATATGTTTGTTTGTTATAAACAACAAATAACGCTAAGCAATTCCGTTCATCATTAATATCATCCATAATATATTTCATCAATTTGAAATAAAGTTTTAGCTGTTCCTGTTTTATATCATAAACACTCCTTTTGATTTCAATCACATATACATCTTTATTATCAGACAATATAAGGTCTATGATTGCTACCCTTTCAATATCCGATTCAAGTTTGTATCTAATTCCTAATTGAGATTTATGTTTGGGAAAATGTTTTGATAGCTTTTCGATTATTTCTAATTCTTCTTTGAATGAATTTTTTTTAGCTGTCACATAACCAGATATACTTTTTATTGTTTCTTTATAGCCATATTTTACTCTTAAATCATCGATTCCAATTTCTTCATACATTCTAAGAAGTTGAGAAGCTTTTATTTTGTTTTTAGAATTAGTTTTTTTTAGTATATCTGTAGCCCAATGTGCGTTAATTCTAACCTTGACTCCTTTTTTACGTGAGTTGTGAATTTCTTCATAATTCAAGCTGAAATTTTTATGTTCTTTAGATTTATCTCTAAAGTTTGTACAACCCCAAAATTTTCCATAATCAGAATCAATTAATTTTAATTTAGAACTGCAACCAAAACAAATCTTTTTCTGCCAACATTCATATAATTGGTTTATCTCATTCTTTTGTTTTTGATATTCATTGATTTGCAGTTCTTCATATTCATAATATGCTTGTACAAATAACTCTTGATTATCATAGAAATAGTTATCCGCTATGGTTTTCTTTGATTCGCTCAATTTTTTTATAGAATCGAAGAACTCTTTAAGTTCATTTGGCTCCATAATTCTTGCGTATTCAATCATTTATGCGGTTGTTTGTTAATGGTAGGTAACAATCTGTATGGTGTCGTAGCTATCCCGCAGGGTAGCTATGCACTATACAGATTGTTAGGGGCTTTTTATTTTTCATTTATAAATCTTTCTACTGACAGTCTCGATTCTTTAGGAACTGAAAATATAGAATCTTTAAATATTATTTCTTCAGAATCAATCGATTCAATATGCGGCTCTAATAATTCTATATCTTCAAACGACATTCCATATCTGAGCATCCAAATATGTCTTTCATTGTCAGTGCCATATCTAATGTATTTAGATAATTTTTCGGCTCGTATATCCTTAGATTTTATAAAGTACTTCATGAATGAAGCAAAGAAAATATCGCTAAGCTTAAACCCAATCAATTTATCAATAAAGTCATAAGTGTCGTACATAATAAGGTCATAGTCTACATCAGAAGCTTTTGTGCCTTGCGGGAACAAACTATAAACTCTATGATTTTTATCTGGTATTTCGTGGTATCCTGTGATGAACTCAGCTGTAATATGGTTTGTACTACGACCACTTTTTTCTAGTCTAATTCTTTCATTAGTTTTACTAACGTGTGAGTAGCGATACCAACAAATATTTTTGAAAGTTTTACCATGTACTTTCCAAAGCATTATTTTGATTGCTGTGTCTAAAACATTGCCCTCTCCATCTTCAAGTTGACGATTAAGGTAGATAGAATATAGTTGTCTAAAATATTGGTATAGTTCCAATCGATTACGAACATCTTGATTTAGTCGATTTAATGACAATATTTCCTCGCCATCAAATAAGGTATTTAATATGTTCCTGATTACCTCTTCAGTTGATTCGGAAGATAATTTTTCTAAGTCTTTTTCAGTTAAATTGAATTCATCAGAATAAGTGTCATTTAATATTGCTTCTTTAAAGTCATTGTAATCATCATCTCTTTGTTCGGACTTTTCTAAAGAAGATACTTCGTCTAAAACTTCATCCTGGTTCATGATATTTCTGAAGTTTGACATCTTATTAGGTGAGCTAACTATAACAAATCCAAAGTCAAATTCTTTTGACAATGTTGATCTTCCTGCTCTTCCAATTAAGTTTTTTACGGATAGGGGCTTACTACTTTCTAACCTATCAAGAAATACAACATCAAATGGCATGTTTATACCTTGTTCTAACGTAGATGTGGCAAAACAAATGTGACATAAACCATCTTGAGTAAATTTTTCAATTATTACTCTTGTTTGAAGAGGCAGGGAACCATGATGAATAACTATGCCTCGTTTAAGTAAAGCAATCATTTGAGAATAATAGTTTTTGTTTGCTATAGTATCTCCCCCTGTATATTGCTTTAATTGTTCAATGTAGTAATCAATCTTTTCTCCTTCAATCTCACTACATAAGTCGATATATTTTGCGAATTGATTTAAAAATCCACGATTATAGATTTTTGATTTCGATATATAAAAGAGAACTGAGCCACGGTTCCTAATGGTTTTTTCAATAGGGTCAAATGAGCACTTAATCTTTCGATTACCCATAATCGATTTATCAATTCCAAAATGATAAAAGTTCCATTCATCATCTGAACACAAGAAGATTTGACCAACATTTTTTTGCTTGAATTGTATAGAATCAGAGGTTTGAATTTGAAAGTGATTCTTTTTTATTTGCGATTCAGGATTTTTCACAAAAGGGTGAGCAAAAACAAATGTTGCTTCTGAAAAAGCCTTTTGAGAACGTCTAACAATACTATCAAAATATAGCCCTCTTTTTGAATTTTCATTACTTAGCTGAGCTTCATCAAAAAGAAACATACTTACAGAATACAGATTCTTATACTTGAATAATTCTCTGCATCTTTCTGGTGTAACAATAAAAACATTTCTAATAGTATGTTTTGTATTTATCTTATCAATGAAGGTTAAAATATTTACAGACTTATCATCTATTAACTCATTTAGCTTATGATAATATTCATTGATTAATGCCCTAGATGGTACAACAATAACAATATCGTTATTGCTATTAAGTATCAAGTTCATAAAGACGAATGATTTACCTGTGGAGGTAGGGGCAGAAAAGCTAAAGCATTTATTTGATTTTATTCCTTTTATTATCTTCGCTTGGACTGGAGTATAATTGTTGTCATAAGTGTCTAATATATAACTCCTGTATTGTCTGAAGACTACTTCTTTTAAAGTTTTTGGTTTAACATCTTTATAAAAAACACCCATATAATTCAAAACTCTTGCCTCATGAATATTGAATTCTTCAGCTTGGTAGAGTTTTAAATATGAAAGAATCTCCATGTCTGTTGTGGACTCTGGACCGTTTTTATAGAGTTTGTCTAATACATAGGATATAATATCTCCTATGTCCTCTGATTGAATAATATTTGCAATAAGGTTATTCATACATTAACAGCAACACAAATTATCTCTTCGAAACCTTTAAGGTTGTTGTAATCTGAGTTTCTTTTTATTCCATTTATCATTGTTGTTGTAGATGTTGTTTTACTAGCGAAGGATGCAATAAATCCTTTCTTTCCTTGAGTATGATTTTTAAGTGAGTCTTCGCAGCAAAATTCAGCTATCTCTTTAATATCTGATATATCTTGCTTTGTTCTCTCGAACCGTGCAATCTGTTCAAATGCTGAGCCATAGGCATTTTGTCTAGAGTTGAATTTAGCTTCTCCAAATAAGATTATTTTATTCAGGTTTTTAGAAAAGAAGTCAAAACCGTCATTCCCTGCAGCTTGACTTTTTATAAGCTCAGCAAGGGGTATGTCTAAGTATCTCAATTCATTTATTACGGCTAATCGAGATAACTCAGAAACGACCAATTCCCCCGTATCACTTGTGATTTTATCATCAGATTGTGCTATTATATTAGTCGCTATATAATTGATAGTTTCTTCAGCTCTGACTTGAAAGTAATTTTGAATGTATTGCTTATCAAAATCACTAATCCAAGCAATATCAGACAATGATTTGAAAACATCACGGAGGGTTATTTTAATATCAGTTGGTTCAATTCTGATAAACACGATATGAGGTTCAATCTGGATGCGGTCTATTACTTTGTATGCGTTCATGTTTTTTTAATTGCCCCTAACGTTAAATGTATGAAATGTTGCCGACTTCGAAGCTTAAACTTATCAAACCGAGATGAATTTGACACGAGCTACAAAGCTTTAATAACGCACTATCCGGTAATTTTTTATACATATTGTTAGCCTTCGTTTATTTTGTTAAATATCTCAACTAGCTCATTTTCCATTCTTTCTGGATTTGAAGCGAATTCTTTTATAATAGAATTCTGAAAACTAATAACATTCGATATACCTAAAGCTTTAGCCAAAGTTTCTAACATTTCTTTACCTGGAAACAAATTCATCCATTCTTCATTTTCTAAGCTAGACTTAACTTCTGATTCGCATTCGGAGATAATTGATTCTATAGATTCTGATGACAAGGCAGTTGTTAGCGAAGTATTTATTTCATCTGATGTGGATGTGAATTTAGATTTAATTATTTTACTTTTATCAGCTTTGATTTGACAACCCTCTTCTTGTTTCTCAAAATAGGCATCACCATTAAGCACTTTGCCAATTGAAAAATCCTGAGGTTTAAGGTTTAAATTGAGTCTGAAACTTATCATATCTCTAACTACTTGTGAAGATAGTTTCAGGGCAATCGCAAAAAGCATTTCTTTTATTTCATCCTCAGATTTTGTTATGTTGAAAATCTCTGAAAGTACTGTTGAAATAATTCCAAAATCGAAGAGGTAATTTTCTATTTCGTGTTTGTCTAATACGAATACTTTACCAGAAGAATGGCTTCTATATTTAGTAATCATTGCAGGTGTTAGATAGTCTCTATCTCTAATCAAATAGAAGGTCATCCATCCTAGGTTTGCGTCCATAATTGATAGAATTGCACCATTTATTCTATTTAAATTGTCACTTCCGCTCGAAGGGATTAGTTTAAAATTTGAATTGTCTTTTGGAAATAGAGTGCTATAGAACTTTCTATCTGGACTAGAATTATCTCCTTCGAGAAATACTAGATTTTTAGCAACTCCTATGTATCCAGCATAACCAAACAAGTTTTTAAGTTGGATAATCACATCTTCCTCATTGTCTCCACTTACAAACTTTGCTTTTCTAGTCGCTAAATCTCTCGTTACATAAATAACTCTATCTCTTCCAGCTTCGTCAATAATCTCGGAATTATGTGTTGCAATCCAAATCTGATTTCCTTTCCTTATTGATTTTATATTTCGGATTAAAAGTCTAGATAACTCTGGGTGCAAGTGGAGTTCTGGTTCATCAATTACAATTATTGCATTCTCAACATTATGCCTAATGAAGAAGGATAAAATAAAAAAGACTTCTTTTTCTCCAGAAGAAAGGTCATTAAAAGTTATTACTTCCTTAGATGGTAATTCGATAAAAAGATTAGATGGTACTGATTCATTTTTGTCAGCAAATTTATAATCTGGGAAAATTCTATTCAGTAAATTTTCGTAAGGCTTAATGGGGTCATTGGGTTCTTCACCTACGTTTATTCCTTTGTTTTTTTGATTGTAATAATTTCCTAGTTCTCTTAAGTAGTGATATCTCTGTTGAACCAAAAATTCATACATGTCAAGATATTGTATTTCACTAGTGTTAAAGGCCATTTGCCATAAATGCTCTTTCTTTTTGGTATTATCAAAAGAGAAAATCTTTTTTCTATCAAATGCTTTTTGAGGATAGTTTCTATCAGCTCTCAAAAAGAAGCCTAATGACCTTTTTAATTTATCCTTTAGCTCCCTCGTAACATAACTATGAATTTGATTATGGAGAGTTGGGTCTTTTGCATATTCTCCTGAGTTATATTCAAATGCTCTGTAATAAACATCATTTGTTTTAAGGTAGTCGAGAATATCGTATTGATGTTTATGTGGTCTTTTAGTAATTTCAATAAATTGAGTCTTTTGTATATCTTTAACTTCAGGTGTCAAATCTACTTTATCATCAATGTTTTTGATACCTTCAACTATGGTTTTTTCTATTGCTTCTAATTCGGTTTTTAGAGAATCAATAATAATGACTTTTTCATCAGGATTTAATCCAATTGCCGTTTCAAAAGAAAATCCATTGAAAGTCCTACTTAGTGACCAACCGAGACTATATGAACTTGACAAAGCATAACCAATTAATTCAAGAACTGAACTTTTTCCACCTCCATTAGGACCTGCAAACACAGTTAATTCTGATGTCTTGTTGTTAAAATTAAACGGTCCTAGATTTTCATTTTCTAGGTGTCTGAATTTCTCAATAATAATTTTGCTTATGTACATAATTTTATTTTAATGAAGGCTAACGTTTATGTATAAGAATAGTTGCGGGTTTGTATGCGAGGATTTTCCGAAGGAAAATCAGACGTTACAGACACGCAACGACCTTTGATTAAGCACTAAACCGCAATTATTTTTATACGGTGTTAGGCTTAGTTATTATTCCGCTATTTCCCAAATTGGGTCAAACTTGTCAGTTGTCAATTTATTATCACTTATCATTGTTTTTATTCCTTTGACAACTTTGTATCCAATTGCACCAATAGCGATTGGTATAGCTGCTGAAACTACAACACCTGCAATCATTCCTCCTCCAATTATAGCACCAATTGAAGCTAATCCTGAAGTTATTCCAACAGCAGATAGTCCAGCAACACCACTTGCACTTATTGCAGATGCAATTCCGCCAAAGCCTAAAATTCCGCCACCAACAGCTCCAATTTGTTCAGATATTTGCTCCTTCTCAGCTTTAGTTAGTTTTTTGAATTTTTCGAACCCAATAGAAAACATTATTCCACTTTGTTTTAATAATTTATTTGTTGGGTAGCTCAGTTTTCCAACTATTCTCTGCAAGGTCGAAGTAGAACAGCCAATTTCTTTTGCAACTAAATCTACTGTTAAATTGTTCTTTTGTATGAAAACAGCCAAGTATTGCGATATATTTTCTCTGTTTAATTCTTTATTGTTCATTAATTTTGAGTGAATCTGTGATATAATATTATTGATAAAATATTTGATAAAATTATCATATGTCCATTTTCCATTTCGTCAAAGTGTTTTTGCCCAAACTTAATCGCAGTATGAATTCTGGCTGTTGCAGCTGAAACCAAGTTTTTTTCATCAATATCTCCAAATCCGCCTTGTTCAAGTATTGATTTATATTCGGCTCCTTCCCAACGATTTTTAATTTTCTTTATATCCCAATTTAAATTCTGATTTACATATTCAGCCAAAATATCTTCGTTGTCGTGATATTTTTTTGGTGGTTTTGTGTTTTCAATTTCTGAGATTAAATCATTTATTTCTTGTCCAAAACTATCTTCTTCAACTATATACCTCTTGGTTTCTGAATCCCAACTTAAATCCCAGTTGCCTCGAGCAATCCAAAGTGGTTTTAAGACGAACATATCTAAGTATGTACTCTTGTAAAAAAAGTCCTCAATGTTCATTTTTTTCTAATTAAGCCTAACGTTTGTGTATAAGAATAGTTGCGGGTTTGTATGCGAGGATTTTCCGAAGGAAAATCAGATGTTACAAACACGCAACGACCTTTGATTAAGCACTAAACCGCAATTATTTTTATACGGTGTGCCTGTTGCACAAGTTAAGAAAAAAGTCTTTGTCGATCAGTGCCTATAGGGACAAGGATCGTAACTTTAGGTAGGCAGGCGAACAAGGTGATGCATCTATCGGCGATCGCCTATAATTTGAAGAAGTACCTGAAATTCATTGAAAAGCGCTCCAAAAGTGGGGCCGGGCAACTAGCTTTGACAACCTTAGTGAAAAGTGCCTTTCAATACTTGTTCGGTACTTCTACAAGCATCGAAAATTGGTGTTTCTCTTCTGAGTGGATAAGAAAAAAGCCCCTTGGAGAGGCTTATTTTGATGATATTATGTCTGATTAAAGGCTTGTGCAACGGTTACCATTGTTGTATGATGTATTATTTTTTTCTTCAATATCTTTCATAACCTTTTCACCTAACTCTCTTAAATCCGTTTCCATTTCATCTTTTCCATTCGGATAAAAAAGCCAAAATCTAATTTTTAATTCTTTAAACGCTTCTAGAATATTTTCGTTTCGAACATCAAAGTTAAATCGGATAGCATTAATTGTTTCGTCAGGATATGAAGTTGGGAGAGCATTGTTTGTTATTTTGATAGTTTTGCCATCCAATAATCTTGTGTAATCATAATTTCGTCCAACTCCATCTGGTCTCCAATTAATATTGATATGTTTGCTGAAGTTGTCAAAATAAATATTGACTTTATAGTCTTTCTCGTGTTTTTCTCCAATGTTGTAAACCCCAGTTTCACATGTAAAAGATGTTCTCTCCTCTCCAATTTCTTTTAAACCAATTGAATATCCACTCAGCTGTAATTCGGATTTAACTTTTCGACCATACAATTGCCTTATTTCATATTCTTCCATTGGTACAGACTCAAAATTATATCTTTTGTAATATCGGCTGTCTCTGCTTAAATGAGGTGCGTCTATACTTGAAGGAATTTGAACAACATAAATGGATTCTTCAATATTCCCGTTATTACGCACAGGATAAATCTTTAGACCATCAATGTTTCTTTTAATTGTTGTGCTAATTATCTGTTCCAACCATTCCTTGGTATATATTTTTCCATCTATATAAGTGAATTTATCAGCTTTATGATTTTTTTCAGATATTCCATATATAATTATGCCTCCGTCCGAATTTGCAAATGCAGCAACGTCTTTAGAAACTTCTTTTTTCTTGGAATCGGATTTGGAAAGTGCTTCTCCTGATTTAAATTCAATATGAATTGATTCTTCTATTTCATTTTCAATAAATGATTTCAAAGTTTCTAAATCATAGGTTTCTAATTTATGTAATTCGGTCATATTTCAGGATAAGTGGATATTGCATACAACGGTGAGGCTATGATTAGTGTGGGGCGGTGATTTACGATTCCCATTGTGCCACAGCTCGTAGCCAAATCTTTTTGTTTTATTTTTTCTTGTCTAAAGCAAAATCCCAAAGATTTTGCGACCTCATAAATATACGCAGACCTTGGCGTAAAAACCTAAACCCCACATTAATTATAGGTTGTGTGCTTGTTGCACAAGTTAAGAAAAAAGTCTTTGTCGATCATTGCCGATCGGACGATCGGTGATAATTTGAAGAAGTACCTGAAATTCATTGAAAAACGCTCCAAAAGTGGGGCAGGAGAACTTGCTGCGACCTAATTTGTAAAAAGCCTGGTTCAATACCTGAACAGAACATTTTTACGCCATCTAAAATTTTCGTTCAACTTATAGGAAGACATAAAAAAGCCTCTAGAAGAGGCTTATATTGATAATATTATGTCTAATTAAAGGCTTGTGCAACGGTTACCGGTGTTATGAGCTGTTATTTTTTTTCTGCTACTGACTTTAATTCCGCTTCAAGTTGCCAGTATTCTGGAATATCATCGCAGTTGTCATATCTATAAGTAAATTGAACCAAACCAGATTTATCAATAATAAATTCTCCTGGTAGTAACCAAGGATTGTCAACAAGTGCCCTTTGAGTACCACTTCTATCTTCTTGTAATTTTTTTCCAATACTATAATCAATATCAGCAGTTCCTAATATTTGAGGACCATTTCCATCTAATAAATCGTAAGCTCGATAAACTTGGTAGTTTGGGTCGCTCAATAGTTGTCCTTTTAGTCCTTGTTCTTTAGCATAAAATGCCGCCCTTTCTGGTTCTGCCTGTGTTATGGTTATTACTTGAATTCCCATTTTTGTAATAGAATCATACTGTTTTCTAATTTCCGCAGCTCGAGCAAACCCACAACCACAACCAGTGTGCCTCCAAAATATAAGCAACATTGGTTTCTCTTTCCATAAATCACTCAATTTTATTAATTCATTTGATGAATTTTGTAATTCAAAATCTGGTGCTTTATCTCCTTCTTGAAGTGGCAATTCATCCCAAACCAATTTTGAAGGTCCTTTATTCCACAATTTCAACCATTCTTTTTCGGCTTCTGCGGTCTGTTCTTTAACAATTTTCGGCATTGGTCGTTTAATTCTGGTTGAATCTACTGACTCTTGAGCCTGAATATTGGGAATTAAAAAAGCAACCATTAAAGCCGATAAATATAACTTAATGTCTTTAATACAATCTGAAAGTTTCATAATTCATATATTTTAGTTTGTTATTTTTAATGTTCGTTAAGGCACATAGTTTATACAAGTTAAGAAAAAAGTCTTTGTCGATCAGTGCCTATAGGGACAAGGATCGTAACTTTAGGTAGGCAGGCGAACAAGGTGATGCATCTATCGGCGATCGCCTATAATTTGAAGAAGTACCTGAAATTCATTGAAAAGCGCTCCAAAAGTGGGGCCGGGCAACTAGCTTTGACAACCTTAGTGAAAAGTGCCTTTCAATACTTGTTCGGTACTTCTACAAGCATCGAAAATTGGTGTTTCTCTTCTGAGTGGATAAGAAAAAAGCCCCTTGGAGAGGCTTATTTTGATGATATTATGTCTGATTAAAGGCTTGTGCAACGGTTACCATTGTTGTACGTAGGCTTTTATTTTTTATAATAGTCAATTTCGTCTCTCATTAAACTTTCAATTTCTATCCAAAGTGTACCCATTCTTTTATTTCGTTCTTCATGTCCGATACTTTGTAGTTGTTTCGCATTATATTCCAAAGCATTTGAAGTTGAAAGACTATTCAATACGGTTTGGAACTCATTAGTATAGTCATTTACCAAAGTTTTGTATTCGTTGATTTTTGGTAAAAGCTTTTCACTTGCGACTAGTTTTAGTTTGTTCAATTCAGAGTTTACTATCATCATTGGCTGAAGTGACTTTCTCGTTGTCTCCAATAAGTTTTCATTAAACTTTAAGAGAGCATCATTTATTCTACTTTCATCTCCCGTCAATATCTCGCTCATAAACTCTGTAGGAATACCATAAGTTGCGTTTGGGTCGGTCCTCATATTCAAGCTCATTTCATCCATCTGATTCATAAAGTTCGAATAAACTTCAAATCTCTTTTCTATGGCCTTGTCAGCTTTTTGATATTTCCTATTAAGTCGAAATTGAACTATTCCCCAAATCCAACCTAAAACACCTAATCCGATTATTAAATAATCCTTTATTTCCATTTTTTATTCATATTTCAACACCTAAAAGTTTTCTAAATTCTGTTTCGAGTTGCTTTTCAAGTTCGAATGTTTTGTCAAGAAATACATCACTTCTTTTCTTCAAATCAGAAAATCCACTATCCTTCTTTTTTATTGCATCTATTTGTTCTTGTACTAGTTTAAATTGCGAAAGGAATTTTCTCGTTTCCTTGTTTATTTTATCCATTTCATTATTTATAGAATTAATTAATTCTACTTGCTCAGAAGAGAAAAATATTTTGTTTTTGTGGAATGTGGTGCTAAATGAGATAACAGCTTTTGTCCATTCTCCTAGTTTATGTTCAAGATGTTCCTTTGGGTTTTGGGTATCTAGTTCATTTTCAAAGAAGTCCATTATGGCAAGCTTATATTCATATAAGAAATCATAAAGATTCTTAATTACTTCAGCTCTTTCTTTGTGAAGAGATGAAAACTGAATTTGATGTGAAATGTTTAATCTCGCAAGCTCGCTTTTGTGTGATTCAATGCGTTTGGTAAGATAATTTTCAACTAATTTTTGCGATAGATATCTTATAATTCCGTAGGCTACGACAGTTGAGGCTGAAAATATTCCTAGATATTTAAAAATTTCTTCCATAGTTAGTTTTTTAGCTTACGTACGGTCTTGTATATGGCTCGTAGCGTGTAAAAAGAAATTGTCCTTTCGGTTAAGCACGAGCCAGATTTTTAAATTTTTCTTATTATCTTTTTTTACTAATAAGCCAAATTTAAAAATTTGGCGAACTCGCAAATATACCTTACCTTCGATTAATCAACTGCCTAGCTATGAGCTATATACGTTGTTGAACTAATCCTCGTACCTCGGAAGCTTTTAGTTTGTTTATAAAAGTACGTTATCTTACTGTTTGATAAAAACCTTAAGAATATGTATTTAAAAAAAGTCAAGGACGATCTTGG
>NZ_JABTCF010000020.1 GCF_014596745.1 Maribacter aquimaris | reverse complement strand
GTCTCCAAGATCGTCCTTGACTTTTTTTAAATACATATTCTTAAGGTTTTTATCAAACAGTAAGATAACGTACTTTTATAAACAAACTAAAAGCTTCCGAGGTACGAGGATTAGTTCAACATTGTATAAGCGGCATTAAAACGACCGCTTATACTAATCGTTGTATGTAATACTAAAAACGTGTAATTCATTATCCTCCGTAATATAATTTGAAGACTATAAAAATTGCAAATCATATGAATACTGAACAATCTCATAAAGAAGACCCTTTAACAAAAAAAGAACGAAATCGTTCTAATTTCGTTCGAGAGTTTGTTCAAAGCTATAATGAACCAGATTATATACTAAAAATTTATGAAGCTGAAATTCCAAAGCTCATAGTTCATTTTTGGGATGATTTAACCCAGTTGCCTCAGGATGTTAATGAATGTATAGAATCATGGAAAATACTTGAACAATCAGGATTTGATTTTCAGATTTTTGACGAAGATTCAGCAAGAGAGTTTATAAAGACTCATTTAGGTTATAGATTTGAGAATGCCTTTAATTTATGTTATCATCCGTCAATGAAATCCGACTACTTCCGTTACAGTTACATATTTGTGATGGGCGGATTTTATATTGATGCAGATGATGTCTATCATGGAACATCTATTGATCATTTCTTTGCGGATGGAAGGTTAAAGTTGCAACCGTTCTGTTACGATATTGAATCAGATCAAATGGTTTCGTCTTCCGATTTTGTTCCTCTTGGTGCGGACAAATGGAGTTGGATTTTCTACTTTAATACTACACCGTTAATTGCATCTCGAAATCATCCAATTGTAGGGAGAGTGTTACTTAATGCTACCGAAGCACTTGAGAAAAATCAAAAAGAAGAACTGCCCGAAGTCCAGGCAACTACAGGACCTGGCATCCTAACTGAATCAATATTAGAAGTGATTGCTAAGGAAGAACATCCCGAAGAAACGATGCTAATCTTGCATGATTGGGAGAAAATCTCTACTAGTAAGTGGCCACTTAGCTATCGAAATGACAAAAGAAACTGGAGGCTTTCGAATCAGCAAGCTTATCAAACTTCACAGCAAACATAGATTAGATGAACTTGTTACCCCAACGTTCAGCAATTATCAGTCGCATTTTTAGGTTTTGGCTGATTCTTCGAAGGTTAATGCCTAGGCAGAAGTGTCAAGCATTTGCTGTCAAAAGTGCGAATGATTTTCCACGGATTGATAAAATATACGTTATTAACCTTGATCGTGCCCCCAGACGTTGGTTAAATATGAAGCAAGAGCTTAATCGTATACTGGACTATTCGAAAACAGAACTCTTGAATCTGACCGAACGATATGTTGCTGTTGATGCCAAGGAATTTACTAAGGACCCAATCAAGGATGCCAAAGTTGACCCATTTTACACCCTAAGCGATCAACTTTTTGTAGAACCTCAACCATTAACTCTCCCCACTCAGTTAGAATTAGACCAAACTATCGAGATGAGTCGAGCTGAATGCGCAGTTGCCCGATCACATATTAACGTTTGGGAACAGGTTGCCGCTGGGGATAATGAACATGTGCTTATACTTGAAGATGATGTGTGGTTTCATTCGAGGTTTGCAAAAGATTTGGATGATGTTTGGAAAGACCTTTCATCAATAAATAACATCAATACTAGCTTTGATGTTCTTTACTTGTCCTACTATGAAGTGAAGAATGGTGCACCAAAAACAATTCTTTCAAATAATTTGTTTCGTCCAGTTCGCGGCCTTTGGCACTTGTCGGGATATGTTCTTTCTCGCGAAGGCGCTAAAAAGCTTATTCGTTTACTTCCAAGTCGTGGTCCAATTGACCTATGGATAAATCATCATTTTAAAGATTTAAATGTATTCGCATCTAAACAATCACTTATTAGTCAGCGGAGAGACATTAAGTCGTCCAATTCATATTCAATACTTCCAGCGCTAACTACCATCGGAGCTATTACTAGTGAGGGGGCATCTCTTTTTAATATTCGTCCAACTGAACGACCTATTTTTGCTTTTGGCCATGAGGGATCAGGTCAAACATCGTTAGGAATGGCGTTATCTATGCTAGGGTACAGATGTTGTAGTGATTTCGAGGATTTGCCGAATCGTGAAAAGCAACGGCTTTTCGAAGGGAGCGATGACAGGGTTTTCGATGCATACGTGAACATTGGTTCATTGAATGCTAGAGTTGGAAAACTAAAAGCAAAATATCCAAAGGCAAAATTCATTCTTACTAGAAATGAGGATGAAATAGAAGATGTTGCATTTAATAAACTGAGTGAATCCCTTGAAGGTGCCGACATTGCAATACTTCACACGGGGGACACGAAAAAATGGCGCATCATTTGCGAGCACTTAGTATGCGCCCCTCCTAGCTGTAGCTACCCCAAACTTAAGGATGTTGGGCAAAGACCAATTCTCGATGAAAACACAGATTCGAACCAAGATTCTAATTTAAATCAACCGAAACATGATGGCTCTCCTTGGATTATTGCCTCTAGAAAATTGTGGCAAGGGATTAATTCTATAACCAGAGAAGATTGTCCTAATATTAATGGTGCAACTGTAAAAATTACCGATACTTTGGAATTCTTCAATTCAAATCGCTGGTTGAGAAGAAGCGATACATTTACGGACAATTTAGCACTTTTTCGACCATCAAATACAAAGTTTGTTTCTGAAATTGGAGCTACTCTTTTGATTAAAGAAGAATCTCTTGGTGTTAGAGATTTTTCGGCAGCATCTATTAGCAGTAAGGATCAATATTTATTCGGAAAGTTCGAAGCCACTATCCAAGCATCCAACGTTCCAGGTGTAGTTACAGGTTTCTTTCTCCACCGAAACTCACCAAGACAAGAAATTGATATTGAGGTTGCAGGAAATCGACCAAACCGTCTTTTAATCAATGTCTTTTACAATCCAGGAGATGTAGGGGCAAATTTTGATTATGGCTATAGAGGTTCCCCCAGCCATGTTGATCTTGGGTTTGACGCATCTAAAGAAAGTCATCGCTATGCGATAGAATGGAAACCAAACGAGATTCGATGGCTTGTTGATGATAAATTAGTGCACAGAAGAGTAGTATGGGACCCCACTCCAATTCCACACCTACCAATGACACTCCATGCTAATAATTGGGTAACTCGTTCTACTGAACTTGCAGGTCGTATTTACTCTCGTAACCTTCCTACTGTTTCCATTTTTAGAAAGATCCAAATTGAAGCTAATATTGATATTCCCGACTCCGAAGTTAATGCTTCATCACATAGAAAACTGAATAAACTTACGTAATACGAAATATGAAAATTTTATCATACAATCCAGGCCACGATGGGTCTTTAGCCTATATTGAAGATGGTCGATTAATTTTCTCCATAGAAGCAGAGAAAGACTCTCACTATCGTCACTCACCACTATCTATTCCAGATATGTTAAGTTTTTTTGGTGATCTCAAAGAATTGCCAGACGTATTATGTAGAAGTGGTTGGTGGCCAGGTAATAATAATCTTATAGAACAACGTTTAATTTCAGGGTATCATGGCACCGGAAGTGATGATATTCTTGTTAGTAAAGAAAAACTTTTTGGAAAAAAGGTTGATTCCTTTTCATCTTCACACGAACGTTCTCATTTATTATGTGCGTTTGGAATGTCAAATCTAACCAAGTGCACTCCTTGCTATGCGCTAATTTGGGAAGGAGTGATTGGCTCATTTTACGAAATAGATGGTGAATTAAATATTACAAAGCTGGCGGATGTAATGCCTGAGCCAGGGCATCGTTATGCGTTGCTCTATGGATTAGCGGATCCGACATTCGATAAAAAAGTTGCAGAATTTTCAAGGTTTTCTGATGCTGGTAAACTAATGGCTCTTGCTTCATTTTCAAAACGACATAAACCATCAATTGAAGAGGAAAAAATAATTTCCTTTCTAATGCAAAATTGTCCTCACTTAAAACCACAAGAATGCGAGACATTAAGAGAATATCGTCACTACAACATTGGATTAGACGATTCCGAATTTCGAAATTTTGCGGGTATTGTTAGTAATCGCATTTTTGATCGTTTTTATCAGTATGCTGAATTGAATTTGAAACGGAATATGCCTTTGTTAATTGCTGGGGGATGCGGACTTAACTGTGACTGGAACACTAAATGGAAGGAAACTAATTTTTTTTCAGAAGTATTTATACCACCTGTTGCTAACGATTCGGGGTCAGCAATTGGAACGGCTATTGACGCCCAATTATATTTTACTGGCAACCCAAAGATAGAATGGAATGTGTACTCTGGTCGCGAATTCGTCATTGATGGCGCATACGATGCATCCTCATTTGATGCATTCGACTCCAATCATGAAAAGGTTTCTGAGATGTTGGCTAACAATTTAATTCTTGGATGGGTAAACGGGAAATATGAAATTGGACCACGTGCATTGGGAAATCGTTCGATCCTTGCTGCACCATTTAATGATAGCTCTCGTGAAAGATTGAATGAGATCAAGCAACGAGAGCAGTTCCGCCCAATTGCGCCCATTTGCCTAGAAGAGGATGCGAAAAAATGGTTTAACTGTGACCAACCTAGCCCATTTATGCTCTACACACAACAGGTTTCAACTGATGCTCTTGCGGCAGTAACACATGTTAATGGAACGGCACGGATTCAAACTGTTTCCTCTAAATCTAACAATCACTTGTATGATTTATTAGTTGCGTTTAAAAAGTGTACTGGTTTTGGCGTATTGTGTAATACTTCTTTAAATTTTAATGGGAAGGGATTTATAAACAACATCTCCGACCTATCCGATTATACTATAAAGCACAAATTGGATGGTTTTGTGATTAAGGGGAAATGTTATATGTTGAGGTCGTCACAGTATTATCAGAAATATTTAACAATGAAAAACGCAAATAACAGAGATGTCAATTAATCCTTTGTTCTGGAGATAAGACACTCCCCCCCGCTGGCGCGAGCATCCTGCTCATGCCCACAACGTATACACCATAGGCACAACCCTTTTTTTGTCACTTTCGAAGTGGTAAACCATAGCATGGAGCCATCAACACCCCTTACTATAGCAACCCAAGCAGCGCCAAGATAATAGGCGTAAATAGGGCCGTATACAATCCGTTCAAAATAAGTCCCCCGCTGGCGCGAGCCTGCCTATCGCAAGCCAGGCGTGCCGCTCACGGGGTATGACATCTTCCCTCACCCCAAGCAACACTGCCTATCAACACACTTGACATCGTGTAACATGTGCCCCTAAAATGGGTTGTAGAATATGATTTTTTGATGTTGAACCAACTATGGGTTTTATTAAGAACCATACTATTAGTTGGTAATAACAGTCAACTCATCAACAATATGTTTTGCGTTAGCGTATTTATCAATCAACCAAAGAACATATCTGATATCTACATTAATGGTACGTTGTAAATTTGAATCAAAAATGACATCTCCGGCCATGGCTTCAATATTTCCATCAAAAGCTAAACCAATTAATTCTCCTTTTCCGTTCACAACAGGCGAACCAGAGTTTCCGCCAGTGATATCATTATCCGTTAAGAAGTTGACTGGTAATTCACCAAATTCATTAGCGTAACGACCGTAATCTTTCTTTTCGTAGATATCCAACATGCTTTGTTCTAAATCAAACTCACTATCATTAGGCTTATACTTATTGATCATCCCTTTTAAAGTGGTATAATTATTCACATTCGCATCATTTCTACTATCTGCTGGCAAGGCTCTTACTTTTCCGTAAGATAATCTTAAGGTAGAGTTGGCATCAGGATATTTTATATCACTTAATCCAGACTCACGTAAACCTTTTACCAACAATCTGAATGACGCTTGAAAATCGTTTTCTGGTTGTTCTAATTCCTCAGGACTTTCTCTATACTTATCCAGTAATTGACCAGATAATTTATATAATGGGTCGTTAGCCAACACGGTTGCATCTGGATTTTCAATGAATGCTTCTACTTTCTCTTTTGAGATAAATATACTTTCATCAAAAATTGTATTGACGTAAGAAGTAAAATCGTTGTTGTTCTTCCCTCCTATTTCTGCAACAATTTCCGGTAATGGATAATTGGATTTTGAAGCATATAAACCCAATTGTTTTGCTAAAACTTCTTTTTCCAAAGGCAGGTAAAAATCTTTGTAAGAGCTTACAATCAAAGCATTTAATCTAGGTTTCAATTCTTCGCGTTTCGCTTCATTCTGACCAATGTAATATTCAATATTTTTACCAATTCTATTCGGTAAAACCGCAAATTTACTGGAACGCAACAAGCTTATTAAATAATTAGCCTGTTTTGCTTTTTCATTAGTAAGATTATAGTAATTGTTGATGTTTTCAATTACGTTACCATACATCGCTTTATTCGCTTTCTTATTTGCCCACTTTACAAATTTCTTTTCCGTTTTGCGCTTTTTTTCCACCGTTTTATGTTCGGTTAAAGCTTTGATCATTCCTGCCCTGTTTTTCCAGTAGTTGGCAATACTTGCATAAGAAGATGCATACATCAGGTTTATGGATTCATCTTCATTCATGTATTTTTTCATCACATCCATGCTTAATTTAGAACCTTCAACCCATGCAGGATATGCGTAGTTCACATTTTGCTCTACACCAGATGCCGGCATCCAACGGTTGGTTCTTCCAGGATAACCCAAGATCATTGCAAAGTCATTTTCTTTTACGCCTTTAATACTAACAGGTAAATGATATTTTGCTTTTAAAGGCACATTATCCGTAGCGTATTCTGCTGGTTTCCCGTCTTTATCCGCATACACTCTAAATAATGAAAAATCACCAGTATGTCTTGGCCATTCCCAGTTGTCTGTGTCTCCACCATATTTACCAACATTTTCCGGAGGTGTTCCTACCAAACGTACATCGTTATAATCTTCGTAAACAAAGTAGTAAAACTCGTTGCCTTGATAAAATGAACGAACCGAAACAGTATATTTTCCACCTTCACTATTTTCTTGTTCAATTTTAGCAATCTCTTTATTAAGTGCTGCTTCGCGTTCTTTTTCGCTCATGCTATCATTAACTTGGGCCAACATACGTTTTGTAACGTCGTCCATTCTCACAAAAAAGCGAACATATAAACTTTCTGGTTTCATTTCCTCTTTTAAAGATCCTGCCCAAAACCCGTTTTTTAAATGATTCTGTTCTGCTGTAGACAATTCTGCAATAGCATCATAACCACAATGATGGTTTGTCAATACCAATCCGCTATCTGAAATGATACTTGCCGTACAGCCACCGTTAAATTGTACAATGGCATCTTTTAAACTTTGATTATTTATACTGTAGATTTCTTCGGGTGTTAATTGCAAACCCATTTTTTGCATATCGCGATAATTTAAGCGCTCTATATGCATTAAAAACCACATCCCTTCATCTGCCATAGCTGACGAAAATGAAATGATAAAGGCAATAATTGCAAGAAAAATTTTCTTCATGATATTATGTTTTGAAAATAGCTATAAAAATACTGAATTTCATATTCCTTTTATAGAGCTTGAAATGTTAAAACCTTTTTATTTTTATCAACACTTTAAAAACAACAAAGTGAGTCTTTTGAATAAGTATAGTTGGTTTAAATGAAGCGGGTAAATGAAGTGGCGTAATAAGAACTGAAATGGATTGCGTTCCACACCTAAAGTGGCACAGATCAAACCGAAATGCCTGGCACCATAACACCGAAACGGGTGGCACAAAACGAACCGAAGTATCCAGCTGTCCCCCCGCTGGCGCGAGCCTCTTTCTGCCCGTTGCCATTCAATGCGTTTTTTGCTACCTTGTACAGCAGGCGGAAAGCAAGCGTTATTTTGCTCCCGTACGGTTCATAACTTAGGCGTTATGCACCATTAGACAAACCACATGAAAAGTATATATGGGAATTTTAGATTTACTATTGGGTGAAAAAATTATCAAACACGATGCTTTTTTTGGACAAATAGAAAGTGATAAAACAAGAAAAAAAGATGCAACGAAATCTTTAAATTGGAAAATCAACAAAAGAATTGGTCCATTTCAAAATGATACTTTTATTATCCTTGAAGGCAACCATACCAATATAAATTCAACCCAAGGAATAGAATTGAGGAATTTTATCGAGAATTTTGATGCCGTATATGCTTTTGAAATAGACCAACTTATTGAATCCAATAATAGCTTTATGAAGTTTAAAAATTGGAGAAGTGAATACTACATAGCCTTTATCTGTCCTTTGTTTGACTCAAATACAAATTTTGAAATAAATTTTGAGCCCATTGACGAGAAAAACAACGATGTATATTTTAGTATTGAATTGATAAATCGAGTTCTTAAAAATATAGCGATTTTGTAAATCAGTAAAACAAAGAACTGAGCTAAAAAACGAAAAAATGTGCTTTAAGCGTGTCGAAAAACAAACCTAATTTTGCTTCCGCACTGTACAATGGAAAACCGTTGTGGCCCATACAAGGTTTGAAATAAATATCCGTATTTAACAAAACGCACACCTCCCCCATTCCAATTTGCAAGGTGGAACAGCCTTATATAATCAACCATACAACGGATTGAAACCATAGGAATCAACACCCCTTCTAATTAAACTTACGTTAGTGGATACCTACCAAAACAAAATCATATGGTATTGGCTTTCAATGTTTAAAAAATACCTATCAGTCCGTTCGAGCGCAGTCGAGAACTTTTTGGTCACGACAAATAGGTTTCGACTGCGCTCAACCTGACATGCGTAACAAAATTTTCGAAATCGAATGGGTAACTATCAACTAACCTCTATAAACCCACTTTTCATAAGTGAAGGAATTAAAAATTGCTTATTTTATGATTCAAAATAGTTAGAAACCTTTCTATTGTGTATACAATCCATCCAAAAGCCATAAACGATGTATCTGAATAAAATTTTTGTTTTATTATTTCTTTCAATAACCATAGCGGGCTGCAAAGACTATTATAATGAAACGATAGAATGGGTTGATAATCTAGAACGTGGACTGAACATTGAAACTGTACAAGAAAGACAACCAAGTTACGTTGAAATTGATTGGAAAAATCCGCAAGTCATTGAAAACCAAAAATGGTATTTGATTGTGAAAATCAAAGGAAATAGCGATATTTTGAACATGTCACATTATTTGGTTTTTGTTGAAAACAAATATCAATATCGAGAATCGAGAAAGTAAAGGCCTGCGTACAGTAAAACCTATCACCCAGCTAGCCCGGTCGTCTTTCTGCTCGTGCCGATATGGCCCCAGGAAATGGGGCGTCGATCACCTTGAGTTACATTGGGTTCTTACCCTACCTATCGAAAATTAAAATCCATTTTCCAATCGCCAATGCCAATCAAAACGATTTTTGCTAACTTGTGCAACAGGCACACAACCTAAACGTCATACGGACTTTAGTGCATATGCAATGACTGTAAACAAAACGATTGAAAAGAGGAAACCCATTTGGAATACGATTTCGGAGTTTTATCTTGACACCGAACTTCAGGAAACTGACTATGACCGGATTTCCAAAACGCTTATGGCATCCGGTTATGATATCGAGGAACTAAAGGCAATTGATTTGTATGAGGTATTCCCTGTTCTTAAGAACAATCTACTAAGTGCCGCTGGCGTATGGAATGGATTTGACATAGACTGGCTGCATGAAGCTTGTGAAAACGTTCATCTTAAAGGAAAGAATCGTTTTTTTAGGTGGAAAACAAGGTGCTATAACCGGTTTTTATACTGGATGCGAAAAGATCATTGGATTGAAATAGAAAACAGAATAAAATTGCACGACTACAATAGTAACCGTTGCACCAACCCCTAATTCCCCCAATGGCGCGAGTATCTTTCCACTCCTAACAAACCCACATCCCCAATAAAGGCAGCATGTACTTTTAGGATCGATTCTTCCTATGTACAAACCCACTCGAAATCGCTAAAATTTGTGTTCTAAAATAAAAAAACTATCTTTCTTCGCTCTATTCGGTTGCATCCCAAAACCACAATGGGTAACCGATTTGGTCCGAACATGCTGAAAAAAGACGTTAAGCGGGAATAAGCACAAATAAAAAATGAAAATATGATAGTATGGTCAGGTAGAGGGTTTCTCTCCGCAGTGGTTTTAATCGCAAGCATTGTTATACTCGCGTATATTTTACCCAAGGAACAGGGGAATTACGGCATAATCATCAGTTTGTTCATCGCAGGGATATTCAGTTGGTTCATGGGTAAAAAATGGAATCAAAAAAACACTAGAACCTTGGTCGATAAGGAATCGGGGCAAGAAGTGACCCTAAAACCCAATCATAGCCTTTTTTGGATCAAGATGGAATATTGGGGTCTGATATTCGGCGTTTTGGGATTGGTGGTCCTGGTTAAACAGTTCCTATAACCTTACTATCCATTGAAAAGTTGGGTACATGCCCATGGCACAAGCATGTTTCCATCCACAAATACAAAATAATATCAGTCCTGCTTCGGCGGGACTTTTTTCATTCACGTTGGTTGGTACTCAAAAAAAACTAGAATCCATGTATCTTTTTCACGGTTTTCGGGTCTACCTAATGAACCTTAAAATCAAAAACCTATGAATACATGTACATGCACCGACTGCGATTGCACAAAATGCAATTGCGGCAATTGCTCAGCAAACAACTGCCCTTGTGACAAATGCGAATGTGATAAATGTGATTGTTGTTAAACCACTTAAAGGTTAGCCCAAAAAGCTAACCTTTACTTATTTTTACCTATGGAAACCCAAGAAATATGGGATACGTTCAATGATGGATTGTATTTCTTCATACTTAAAAAAGTAAAGGACCAAAATGCGGCCAATGATATTTTCCAGAATACGTTTCTGAAAATACATAAGAACCGGTCCCAACTTAAAAACCCCGAAAAGGCCAAGGCATGGGTATTTCAGATTGCCCGGAACGAAATAAACAACCACTTTACCAAAGAATCCCAATATGTGGAAGAATTCGATATTCCCAAGGATAAACCGCTTCAGAGCTACCAGAATATCTGCTGTTTTGACAAGTTCATAAATGACCTACCCACCATTTACAGGGAGGTGATCGAACTTGTTTATATTGAAGGGAAAAAGCAAAAGGAAGCGGCCCAAACCTTGAACATCAGCCTAGAAAACGTAAAAGCAAGAATACGGCGGGCCAAGGAAATCCTAAAGAAAAACCTCAACGCATGCTGTAAGTACGAATTTGATGAAAAAGGGAATCTAAAAGGGGAACCGGACTGTGCCGTATGCCATACCTAAAGATACCGTGACCCATAGTGTGAAAGAACAGCACATGGAGGCAACCCCTTCCCGAACCCATGGTATCTTAAAACCGTTTTTGTCCGGAAAATTCCATAGCCTCCCCCTTACCGAAACCAAAACTGATCCCAAAAGTGACAAAACGCCCACGCTGACTGAAATTCCTGAGGTAATAATCGGGTTGGTCGGTTATACTTTCCCGGATTCGTGAAGCGAAGACATCGCGTACACTGAGATTTAGAATGGCCTTTCCTTTTAAGATCTTCTTCCGTGCACCGAAATCCATAAATAGGTTTTCCGTTATTTCCTCTTGATACGTTCGATACCCAGAAATATAATTGCCCGTTAATTCAATATCGATATCGGCGGGAAGCTTGAACTTACCGATAAGCCGTGTTGACCATTGGTCCCCCGTAAAATCGAAGGAAGTACCTTCGAACGCACCCGCTCTCTCAAAGTGTCCAAAGTTGAAATCGTTGGTAAACGAAACCCATTTTGCGGGAATATACTTAGCATTGAACTCAATGCCGGTTGTATTGTTCGTACCTATATTCTGGGGTTGTGAGACACTCACGTTGTCTTCAAAAACAACCACCCGCTCTACCACATCCTCGGTATGGCGATAGTATACGCCCAAGTTCATGGAAACCTTACCCACCTTGTATATACTGGTAATTTCGTAGCTATCGGTATACTCGGGCTGCAAATCGGGGTTTCCCGTACGGATGTTGAAATTATTACGGATGTTGAAAAAAGGGTTTAAATCCCACATCCTAGGCCGGAATATCCTTTTCGAATATCCCGCTTGTAACGATAGGTCATCGTTGATCTTGTACGAGGTATGCCCACTAGGAAAAAAGTTGTTATACCGTTTATTATCCCGTACATCGTTCGTTTGCAAGAGTGTTTTTACATCGGTATCCTCAAACCGGACCCCCAATTTCAATCCCCATGCATCATCCTCATAAGCCGCCGTTGTGTATACCCCCAATACTTTCTGTGTCCATTCGAAGACATTGGTCAAATCGGGGTTCTCCTCAAAAGCGACACCATTAAAATCACTCACGGCATAGTCATTATCCACATCGTTGATTTGGTATTGCGCCCCGGTTTCAACGGTATATTTTTCGGCCCAAGGATGGGTGTAATCGACTTTAAATGTATAATCGGCCTGACTGAAGTCCGTCCGGGTCTTTTGTTGTTCGTCTTCCCCATCACCAATGGTTGTCGTATTGCCATAATCGGAAGTTTGGTCCTTGGCAAACAGATTTCCGGTGGCACTGATCAGCAGCGACTGCTCCTCGTTGCCTTCAAAGTCCTTTTTATACTGCAGTTCATAGGAGTATTTCGGGTTGGTCGCCTCGGTAAGCTCTAAGCGCTTAAAGGCATCGGTGATGGTATTTCCTGGATCGTAGGTACTAAAGACAGCGTTGGAATGCTCCTTTTCCCACTCATAGGCGAAATTTCCGGAAAGGGTCAGAACATTGTATTCATTAATATGGTAATCGGTACCAAGGATAAGGTTAAAGAAAGTCTCGTTCTTATCGCGCTCACCAATGCTGTTCACTGCGGTATTCCCAACCAAATCCCGGTTTTCACTTTCGTCGTCACTGGGGAAGGTCCTACGACCAAAACCCAATTGACTGAACAGATTGAATTTTTCGGTGCGCCGGTTCAGGCTAAGTCCAACACTATGGTTATTGGGTACCCCTGTATTCAGGGTAACGGCACCGTTCAGGCCCCTTTTCTCCTCTTTCTTCAGCACAATATTGATAATTCCCGAAGTACCCTCGGCATCGTATTTGGCGGAAGGGTTCGTAATTACTTCGATACGCTCGATCATATCGGCGGTCAAGGTACCTAGGGCATTGCCCTGTTCATTGGCTATGACCGAAGGTTTCCCGTTAATGAGCATTTGCACCCCTGAGCTACCCCGTAAACTGACTTGGCCTTCGATATTCACGTTTACCGAGGGCACGTTGTTCAAAACTTCCAACGCACTTGCCCCAGTACTACTCAAATCGGCCCCTACATTGAATACACGCTTATCAAGTTTAAAGACCGTTTGCGAAATCTCCCCTTCGACCACGACCTCGTTCAATTGTTGCGCATCTTCCCCAAGTACGACCCTACCTACATCTATGCGACCGTCCACCACCTGTGCATCGTCGATACGTTTTGTGGTAAAGCCGATAAAACTTATCTCTATATAAAAATCGGTAGCTTTCGTTTCCAAGGTAAAACTACCATCCTCTAGGGTGGTGGTACCGACAATCGGTTTTTCATTGGCAGGATCCCCTACAAGGACCGTGGCAAACTCAATCGGAGCACCACTGGCTTGATCTACCACTTTTCCCGTAATGGTAATACTTCCCCTTTGTGCGGATACTTGAGGCATGCCAAAAAGGAAAAGAACAACACCCCACATCAAACAATACTTCTTTATCATAAAAAGCCAGATTTTTAAATAATTTCCAAATATACTTTATAATATAGAGGCTGGTTGTCAATATTCCATTATCGATAGGCAATCTTTGATATAACCCAAATAGCGGCATCATTAAATGAATTTAGATAATCTGCATAAAACCAAACCGGAATTGCCAGTACCCTTTACTTATTCAAGCTCTATTTTACCTGTTTCCTTGAGTAATTGATCGACCTTAGTAAGGATGATAATGATTTTTTGATAATGTTGGATATCAGCATCGCCAAGCGTTCTTCCCCTCCGGTCTTCCAGCCATTTTTGGGCCGGTTGACAACCAGCTACATAAAACTCCCAAGCCAATAAAGGCACCTTATCAAAATACTGTTTATCATTGATCCAAACCTTACCTTTTGATTCATCAATAGGTTCATAACCCCTATCCGTATAGGTAAGCTTCCGCGTAATTGTATTGTCCCCTTCTTTGGGAAAGCTTGTATTGAAATCTTCCATTTTGGAGGATTCCAACGCATAAAGTTGTCGTAATTGCCCTCCTAATTGCACCCCTTTCCAAAAAGTATCCGGGTCTTTTGGGTGGGGTATATGCGAAAAATCAAAATTCTGGGACTCCATGGATTGGCAATAGGTTGGCGTCTGCAACACGGCATAGCAATAGTCTAAAACATCCCTTGGCGAAAAGGTTGATTTGTAATCATCCCTTAATTCCGGACTATTTATAAAACACACATTACTTTCGGGTTCCTTTTCGGAAACAAAGGTCAATCCCAGCTTTTTGGCCATTCCGTCCACGACTTCCAAATCCAGGTTTGGAATGCTTTTAGCGCATTGTCCCGTACCCAATTGCCCTTTAATTTCCAGGTATAGGTAACGTGGAAAAATACAACCGGTTTCTTTAGTATGGGATGTTCTATCGCACATATTGGAAAATAATCTACGTTTAAAGATACCCATATGAAATTAAAAAGTTGCCGTGTTTGAATTGGAATGAAATTTTTTATGGGATTTGATGTACTGGAATTGGGAAAAACAAAGAATCCATTCGTCCCCTAAAACGAAAAAAGCCCTAAAAACATAGTGTTTTCAAGGCTTTTGGCGGTCTCGACGGCCCCGAAGCGTCGGGGGAACCCGCGACCCTAACGGCTTAGTTGGGACAGATATTCCCGACCTTTAAGCAGTTTACTGTCCCCATCCATCAACCATTCGATATATATCCTATTTTGGCTAAAATAAATAAACGCTATCGTTTATTTAGACTCTAATTCCTCATTATTAGCTTGATTTACTTCTCAAAAAACTCACTAAGGGCATTCGTCTCTTATCTCTTTTGTTCGCTCCAATATCTACACTAAAACCATCCTTTATTTGTACTTTATCTTTAGCTCATCCACCAATGCATCTGTAATTAAATAAGTAAAAAAATTTCTTGGCTTTTCATGAAAGTTTATATCAAAATTCCTAGGGAGATGTGCTCCTGGTTGTTCATTAAAATTGCCAAGCACCGCCAGAAAACCTAAAAAAGCATTACTTTTAAGTCTATTGATACTCCTTCAAAATGAAAAAAAACAATACCCGTAGGTCCTTCCTTAAAAAAGCTACACTAGTATCTGCTGCAATGACAGCTGCCCCAACAATTTTAGCAGCTGGTTACGAGCAAAAATTAATACTCACTAAAAATTATGAATTTCTAAATTATTCTGCTAATGACCAGATTAATTTAGGTTTAATAGGCTCAGGAATTCAGGGTATTTACGACACCACAACTGCGCTACAAGTAGACGGCGTAAAATTGGTGGCTGTTTGTGATTTATATACTGGCAGGCTAGATAGAGCTAAAGAACTTTGGGGTGATAGCGTTTTTACCACAAGAGATTATCGAAAACTATTAGAACGAAAAGATATTGACGCGGTAATAATTGCCACGCCTGACCATTGGCATAAAAAAATCACAATCGATGCCTTAAAAGCAGGAAAAAACGTGTATTGCGAAAAGCCTATGGTTCAAAATTTTGACGAAGGTAAAGACATTATTGAAGCCGCAAATTCCTCAGGAAAATTATGCCAAATAGGAAGTCAAGGTATGGCTTCATTGGGCAATGAAAAAGCGAAACAATTATATGAAGACGGTGCAATTGGCGATATTGTAATGTTGGATATGCAAAATAATCGCTATTCAGCAGAAGGGGCTTGGCAATACCCTATTCCGCCAGATGCTAACCCTGACACCATTGATTTTGACACTTTTTTAGGCGAAGCGCCAAAAGTACCTTATGAGTTAAAACGGTTTTTTCGATGGCGTAATTATCAAGATTATGGAACGGGTGTTGCAGGTGATTTATTCGTACATGCATTCTCTACTCTAAACCATGTGATAAGTTCTCATGGTCCTAATCGTGCATTTTCAACTGGTGGATTACGCTACTGGAAAGATGGACGTGATGTGCCAGATGTAACAGTCACGCTATATGATTATCCAAAAACCGAAACTCATTCAGCGTTCAATGCCGCTTTTCGCGTTAATTTTATTGCAGGCGGAAATAGTGATGGTAGTTTTAAATTAACAGGCA
This sequence comes from Maribacter aquimaris, assembly GCF_014596745.1. Lineage (GTDB taxonomy): Bacteria > Bacteroidota > Bacteroidia > Flavobacteriales > Flavobacteriaceae > Maribacter_A > Maribacter_A aquimaris. Next base: position 3,267 of record NZ_JABTCF010000020.1, on the reverse strand, counting down.
CAGAAGGGTCAATGGAAATTGGCCAACATGCCGTAAAATTGACCCGTTCAAAATTGGGTATGACCCCAGGAGGATATTCTATGATTGCTTATACTGAAGCAACGCAAGAAAAAATTAGAGCTGACTATGCGGCCCAAAATGTAGACACCAGAGCGTCTACACTAAATGTTGGTGAAACGACTTGGGAAGCGCCAAAAGACTATAAAGGTGGGCATTACGACCACTTTTATAATTTCTTTCAAGCTATCCGCGGAAAAGGAAAGATTATACAAGACCCAACTTTCGGTTTAAGGGCTGCTGGAGCGGCTTTATTGGCCAATGAAAGCTATTTTAAACAACAGCCAGTAAATTGGGACCCAAAAGCTATGAAGTTACTTTAGATATCATCCAAATTAATCTTCAAAAACAATACAAACTCTTATTTTAGTAATCACATAATAATACACCTGACTTTACTTTTAATGGCGGCTGGTATGGAAAATTAAAACAATTTGATGATTTAGGCCCAGCAGGAGAATTTCTAATGGAATTCGCCATGTACGATGCCATAAAAAATGACTTTGGCCCATGCCCTTATTCACAAACACGTTTTTACTGGCTAACACATCGCCCTTGCTATCCAATAGATTTAAAAGAAGATTGGTCGTAAGCCCAGCAGGGGTATTGTCATCTTCTACCACATAAGCAGTAAACCAAATATTCTCGTTGGCAAAATAAACTGATTTATTCACTTTTCCCTGTACAGGGCATCTTTGCTCAGCGGCTCAATAACCTTTGTTAAAAATCATTTTGGGAAAAAACATACAAGGGAATGGGATTCTATGATTTCAGTGGTTGCCCTATATTCATAAGTAAGTGAAAAATCAAAATTCAAATATTGGATTTTTTCCAAATCCATTGGATTGAAAACGATTTCGAGTTTTATTTCTTTAGGGCTTATTTTCACACTTTCATTGATTGTGGTCAGTTGATCGGTTTTAGGGTTTTCAATCCAGAGTTCAATTTTTTTAATGACAAGCTTATCACGATCAAATAAAATTTTACCGGAAAAATACCTTGCCTCCGATTTAACAGGAACAAAGGAAATCGACATATCCCCTTTTGTACATTTGTGCAAAAGAATTCAGCAATGGGGACACCAAAAAACAACTCTTGGCCAGAAGCAGGTACCTCCTTTATAAATCACCCAACAATTGGACCCAAAACCAAGCTGAAAGAAGTAAAATATTGTTTTCCCAATATCCGGATATAAAGGTACAAGGGCTTAGGAACATATTCAATACGACAACATCCATACAGACGGCATACACCAAACTGGCCCATTGGTACAAGGATGTGAAAAAACAAGCTTCAGGGCCTTCAATACCATTGCCAATACCATATCCCTCAACTATAGGTCTATCCTCAATTATTTTATAAATAGAAGTACAAACGCATCCGCAGAATCGTTCAACTCGAAAATAAAGGCATTCAAGGCACAGTTCAGAGGCGTTGGAAATACAGAATTCTTCCTATTTAGGTTAACCCAACTATATGCATAAATATCCAAATACCCAGAATTTTTACTTGATCCCTTTTCGGTCTGGACGGCCCCGAAGCGTCGGGGGAACCCGCGACCCTCCCGGCATAGTCGGAACAGATATTCCCGACCTTTAAACCGTTTACTGTTCTGGTCTAATAGCCATTCCAAATATTCCTTATCCCTCATTTGAATATCTTCTTCCTTGTCCTAGTCTATTCTTTTTGAGCTAAATAATGCTTTTATTCAACTCATTTTTTGATTATATTTGAGCCGATTAACACTTATAATCGGCTCATGCGATACAATTGGCAACAAAAAGACTGGCCTAACTTTCAATACAAAACTGACGCTATTGAAGATTTACTCTTTGATTTTGCCCAGCGAACGGGGCGTATCAGTGGGGTTCTGGATGGTTTTTCGGAATCAGAGCAAACGGATGCTATGATAAACTTGATGGTTTCTGAAGCAATCAAGACCTCGGAGATTGAAGGGGAGTATTTGAGCCGAAAAGATGTCATGTCCTCTATCAGAAGGAATTTAGGGTTGAATCCCGAACTTCCTATACCCAAAGACAAAAGAGTTCAAGGGGTTACGGAGTTAATGTTAGCCATTCGCAAACATTTTACTTCCCCTCTTACCGAAAAAATGTTATTCGATTGGCATTCCATGCTTATGAAAAATACTCAAGGAATACAAATAGGCCAATGGCGTGAGCATGAAGAACCAATGCAAATAGTTTCTGGAGCCATCGGCAGGGAAATAGTTCATTTTAACGCCCCGCCGTCCAATACAGTCCCATCAGAAATGAATAGGTTTATAGCATGGTTCAATGAATCGCAACATACTATCAAAAAACCCATTATACGATCGGCTATCGCACATCTACACTTTGAATCCATACATCCCTTCGAAGATGGCAATGGTAGAATAGGTAGGGCCCTAGCTGAAAAAGCACTTTCCCAAAGCATAGGCCGTCCTGTTTTATTTAGCTTATCGAAAACCATAGAAGGCAATAAAAAAGAGTATTATGATGCTTTGCAAAAAGCGCAGCGATCCATTAAAATTACGGACTGGATAAACTATTTTGTCCAAACAGTTTTGGATGCCCAAATTGATGCCGAGCAAGAAATCGAGTTCACCTTAAAGAAAACCAAGTTCTTTGATACACATCAAAGTAAACTTAACGAACGACAACAAAAAGTAGTGCGTAGAATGTTGGAAGAAGGCCACCAAGGTTTCGAAGGGGGGATGAATGCCCGTAAATATGTTTCTATTGCCAGCACATCAAAGGCCACGGCCACAAGAGACTTACAGGACTTGGTTCAAAAAGGTATTTTCAAACCCATGGGGGGTGGTCGCAGTACACGATATGAAATTAATATCTAGATGAAGCTAGTCCAGTTATAAACCAAATTTTTAAATATTTGACCTTCCAAATTGATTATGCCACACTTAACGGACTTAGTAATCCGTAGAATATCCCTTGTAATACACATCGTGGTAATAAGAATAAATGATCTAGACGTAACAATCCATGAAATAAAATAATCCCCACTTTCGTGGAGCTTTGCGGTCTGGATATCCACTTTACCGAGACAGGTGTTCCCGACCTTTAAGCAGTTTACTGTCCCAATCCATCAACCATTCGATATATATCCTATTTTGGCTAAAACGAAAAAAGCCCCCAACTTGCGTTGAAGGCTATAAGCGGTCTGGACGGCCCCGAAGCGTCGGGGGAACCCGCG
>NZ_JABTCF010000002.1 GCF_014596745.1 Maribacter aquimaris | reverse complement strand
CCCTTAAAAGTATCTCAATGAACGTGGCCCGAAGACCTTTCTTTCCCAACGACCTTAATCGTTTCGGGCTGCAAACCTACAACCATTTTCCCTTTCAACAATACTTTTTTTGAAGGTTTTTTTGCCTTTTTTCAAAGGAGCCATCTAAAATACTGAAAATCAACAATCCTTACAAGAAAAAAAATCAAAAAAATTGTAGCTTAAGAAGACCCTCCCTATAAAGGAAAAAAAAACAAGGATCTTTGAATGACAGCCCCCTTTAATCCTTCCGAAAAATCCAAAGAATAAATAAGTTTCTGAATTACAGAAACATACATCAAGATGTAAACAAAAAAATGTACTACCCTACTATTTAAACGAAAAAAAACGGCATTATCCTGAAATGGAATCCAGTAAACAAACAAACCTGCCCCTTATTGATATGTAGGGGGCTATAGCCTACTCAGGTTATATCATAAAAAACCTGAACGGGTATATTAAGAAAAGAAATTCCAGACCAAACCAAACCGTATTACGAAGTCACGATAGGGATAGTTGGGCGCGGAAAAAAACTTATATCCAGAAAAAGATGAATTGAAATGCTCCGCTTTTAAATAAATACGTGTTTGCTGTACCCTGGCATTAATAAAAAAGTCCAACATGGGATAACCTCCCAACTCTTCATTGTTCTGGGTATAGAACTCCCCTAAAAGAGGATTATAGGCATCCATCATATAGGAAGTGTAATACTTGAACGTAATACCAGTTTGAAGGTACATTGCCTTTTGAAACACTTCGGAAGAAAAGTAAAGGGTATTCCTGGTCACCAATTGGGGCACGTTGAGCACATCATTGCTCTGGGAAACGTTCTGGTACATTACGGTGTTGTTCAAAGCAAAACTACCCAATCGTAACTCCTTACTATACTTAACTTTCAAATGACCGACACTATTCGTTTCCTGAAATGGCTTTATGCTTGCCTGTTCCTGATTTTCTACCAGTTCCAGTGTCGGGTCTGTTCCAAAATAAGTATAGTTATCGATATTGGTATACTTTGCGGAAAAGTCGCCCCATTTCTTAGCGTTAAAATGAACCTGGAGACTATTCACGTTTTGATCCTCAAAGCTTGAGTTGTTCTGCCAGTTATAATTCTGATAATCGCTTTGGTACAACAAGAAATTATAGTCTGGCATTCTTGACGATGAATGCAATGAAACCCGAATCTTATTGTTTTCATTGAATCGATAACTCGCCGACGCATCCAAAATACTCGTGGTAAGCTCTCCCGAAAGATTGTATTTGGCATCCCCCTTAATCAGGAAACCACCTATTTGCTTTTCATATTTGGCGCCGAGACTTACCTCATCCCCTCTTAATTGGCTTTGGATTTTCCCTCCATCCTCAGTAACCAACAGACTATTGAAATAATAATTGTAATGATATAGGCTTATATTACCTTGCAATCTACCTAAAGTGGCATTGTAAAATTCCGCATTGAATTCATTACTCATGGTTTTAAGATTTGCCTTGTCCTTTATGGACGAATCAAAAACATCACCAAAATATTCATTGGAACTACTCTGTTGAAATTGATAGTACTTGGTTTCATAATTAAAGGTATGCCCAATGGCCAATGAGGTTTTATCCACCGAACTCGAATCTTTACTTTTTCGCAACAACTTATATTGATGTTCTAAATAATATCGTTTTCCCAAGATCTTATTCTCCCCCATATCCGAAGACGTGAACCGGGTATCAACACGTGATCTATCGGTATATTCCGGGTCTCCCGATTCAAACTGCTCCGCTGCACTAACGAGTCCACCGTTCTCTTCCGTTTCCACATCCTGGGCCGCGATATGGGCTCGGAAACTATACCGCCCATTTTCGGTAATATAATTGGCAGTAGATCTAAAATTACCGGATTGCGCTTGATTAAGTTGATATTTACCTAAAGACCGAAACCCTTTAAAACCCAGTGACACATTAAAACGTCTTGAAGTGTTGAAGGTTAGCAGAGCATCCAACAATTGACCTTGTTCAAAAGTGGTCTTAAAGAACAAATCGGTCATTGGGGTAGCTACATTATAATAATCAATATCCTCAATTTCAAAATAATTATAATGCTTTGCCTTAGCACCCATTCGGGGATATAGTTGTTTTCTTTCAAAATCAACACCTAGCTTATTATAGGGCTGCCCAACATTTGCAAAAGGCATCAATTCAAAATCATCCTTTCTCAGATAATTGTATTTGTATTCTTTTTGTATCGTAAGGGTCGTATCTAAATAGGTGGTGTCCCTTTGGTAAGAAATGATCTTATAGTCCTTAATGGTGATTTCTTGGCTTTCGGAAGGAGGCGGTTTTTTTCCACCCATCTTCTTAAACCTTACGGAATCGTTTTTCTTGCCCGGAGGAACAGGGCCTACCTGTGCTTGAAGCATAGGGAAACTAAATACAAATAGCAGTAGGAAGAAGTATTTCATAAAATCGCTTACGCGACAAAGTTAATTTTTTTGTTTCGAATAAAATGTGAAAGTTTTTACAACAAATGGTTAATCTGTCACAGATTATGACACAAGTACCTTTGATTGGATCAAAAAAATTATCTTCGCTTACCATCAGATTGTCTAATTATGTTAAAAAGATTTCACCATGCCTTTGATGAAGTGGGCACCGATGAAGCCGGTCGAGGCTGCCTTGCCGGACCAGTCACCGCTGCCGCAATTATTTTACCAAAGGGCTTTAAGAACACCGTACTGAATGACTCCAAACAGCTTTCGGAAAAAAAACGGGACACCCTAAGACCTTTTCTAGAGGAAAATGCCATTTGTTTTGGGGTTGCACATATACAACCCACTGAAATTGACAAGATCAATATTCTCAACGCCTCCATATTGGCGATGCACAAAGCCATTGACCAACTTACCAATGACCTGAAATTCATCATCGTTGACGGCAATAGGTTCAAACCTTATAACGATGTTCCCTACGAATGCATCATCAAGGGCGACAGTAAGTATATGAGTATTGCTGCTGCATCCGTTTTGGCTAAAACCTACCGCGATGCCTACATGGCCCGATTACATGAAGAATTCCCCATGTACAATTGGAAACAAAATAAAGGATACCCTACCAAGGAACATCGGGAAGCCATTCGAAAATATGGCATTACACCTTACCACAGGAAAAGCTTTAGGCAATTGCCAGAAGAGTTGACACTAAAACTTTAATAAAGTAACTTCGCAATAAACTCCATGAAATGAAATCCAGATTTTTTTTCGGCCTAGTATTTCTTTTGGCTATAGGTTGTTCCAAACATCAATCGACCACTACCTCCTTATTGGAATTCATTCCTCAAAATGCAGCTGTAGTCATAAAAATAAACCATCTAGATGGTTTTAAAAGCGATTTGAAAAACAATGATTTCATCACCAAAACAGAATCGTTCGGGAGCTATCGGGCCCTATTGGACCAAATTAAATATCTGGATTACGTGAAGACCAATAACGAATCGTTGTTGGCTTTTTCTGCATTGGGCGCTGAAAATTATGAATTCACCTTCGTTACCCGTGATTCAACCAACACTTTTGTGTTGGACAGTGTTCAAAATATCAAAAAAGAATCCTTTGCCATAGAAGGCCAAAATATGTACAAATACGAGATAGAGGGCGATGTGTTATATGGAATGAGCTTCAAAGGACAGAACACCATTAGCTCTTCTAGGGTAATTCTTGAAAATCTCCTGAAATATTCCGGTACATCAAAAACCTCGAAGGGGTTAAACAAACTATACGAGGTTTCAAGTGCTACCAAAAATGCCTCCATATTCATCAATCTTGAAAATAGCGATCCCTTGTTCAATCACCTGACCATCGAAAATGCCGATATAAGACTTTCCGATTACTCGGACTGGGCACTTATCGATATCAACGCAGACCAAAACCATTTACACTTGAACGGTATTACGGTTGTTGCCGATTCTACCAAGAAGTTATTGAATTTATTCAAGAACACCCATCCGTTGGCTGACAGGACGGCATCAATCACACCGGGCTCGGCCGATGCCATTCTATCGTTTTCCTTTGATGATTATAGCGTTTTTGCCGAAAACCAAAAACAATACCTTCATCTAGAATCCCCCAAAGATTCCCTGCTCAACACCGTTGAGGAAATCGGCATCATCTATAAAAACAATGACAAGGCCATCCTTTTGAACACCTATGGCTCGGAAAGGTTATCCGATTATATTGCGGGCATCAAAAAATCAGAGACCGAATATCAAGGCAATCAAATTATGCAATTGGGCAAACCTGATTTTTTAGGCGATTACCTAGCCCCTTTAATTGAAACCTATTCCGCGAATTACTGTACCATTATTGAGAACACTTTTGTTTTTGCGGAAAGCAAATCCATGATACAGGAGATTATCCTAAACCATAAAAACGGATCTACCTTTGAAAAAACAGATGGTTATGCCTCTGCCCATGATGCGCTGGCCAGTGAATCCTCGGTACTTTTTATTTCGAATTCAAAAGGAGTGCAAGAAATTTTAAAGGAGGAATTTTCAAAGGAATTATTGAATGATTTTGGGAAGGCTTCCTTTGACAAGAACACCTTTGCTGCCCAAATAGTAGCCGATCAAGGATTCTTTCATACCAATATTGCGATTCTACAGACCGCAAGAAAATCAAAGATCAATAAGGTATCCCCCTTATTCTCTATACAATTCGATGCTGATTTGGCAACCGTTCCCCAATTTGTCACCAACCACAATACCAATAAAAAAGAAATTGTGGTACAGGACCAGGAAAACAATCTATACTTGATTTCCACCAGTGGCAAATTGCTATGGAAAAAGCAATTGGAAGGGCAAATACAAGGAAAGATCCATCAAGTCGATATTTATAAAAACCGTCGATTACAACTTGCATTCACCACGAATAACCAATTCTTGATATTAGACCGAAACGGGAAAGAAGTAAAACCTTTTACAAAAAAATTCAAAGGGGGTAATCTTAATGAACTGGCTGTTTTTGATTATGAGAACAGAAAAGACTATCGCTTTGTGGTAACCCAAGGGGATAAGATTTTCATGTACAACAACCAAGGGAATATCGTTAAAGGCTTTAAGTTCACCAAAGCGGAAAGTGCAATTATAAAAGCGCCAAAACACATAAGGGTATCCAACAGGGATTATTTGGTCTTTATGTTGGACAATGGGGAATTGAAAATCCTTAACCGTGTAGGTACTACAAGGACCAAGGTAAACGGAAAAATAAAGTTCTCACAAAATGAGGTTTATTTATACAAGAACAAGTTCATATTGACCGATACCAAGGGGGTATTACATCAAATTGCACCAAACGGGAAGCTAAGTACAACCAATTTACGATTAAACGATGACCATGGTATTGACGCCACCAGCAATACTTTTGTTTATATGAATGACAATGTGTTGAGCATTAAGGGGAAAAAAGTGGAACTCGATTTCGGCGTATATTCAAAACCTAGGATATTCTATATCTATGACAAGATATATGTTGGAGTCACCGATATTCAAAATCAAAAGGTCTATCTGTACGACAGCCAGGCTAAACCCATAACCGGATTTCCCGTCTTTGGTTCCTCCCCTATAGATTTGACCGATATGGAAAATGACAGAAAGTTGGAAGTGGTCACCCAAGATGCAAAGAATTCAATTATCGTATATCAACTTAACTAAACCATTTAACATCCATACGCATATCCTTAATTATACATTGATTTCCTGCAAGAATATCAACCTAAATAGACAAAGGTTTTTTATTTTTAAATTGCAGCTACCTAAGGTATGCTGCTTGCTTTTCAAATAAAATCAGCTTTCTTTGGTATTCAACACATTATACGTAACTTATAAAAAAACCAACACTTATTCGTCCATGAAAAAACATCTAACCCTATTCGGCATCATCCTAATAATGTCCTCTTTCGTCACTGCACAGGAATGCAGTAAGTATTATCCAATGATCGAGGGTGCCAGTTTCGAGTATACCAATTACAATAAAAAAGGAAAGTCCCAAGGTATTTCCAAATACCAAGTGACCCAAGTAGAAACTTCCGGGGATGCAACCACCGCCACTATGGCTATAGAACTCAGTGATGAAAAAGGGAAGGAAATGTATAAAACCGACTACAACTTCACATGCACGGGAAATATGGTCACTATAGATTATAAATCCCTTGTGCCAAGTAGCATGTTCACACAGTATGAAGGTATGGAGATGGATATCTCTGGGACCGATCTTGAGTTACCCAATGACCTCAGTGTTGGTCAGCAGTTGGCAGATGCGAATGTTAGTGTGAAAGTCAGTATAGGCGGCATGAACATGAACACCACGATCGACTTGATCAACAGAAAGGTTGAAAAAAAGGAAAGTGTCACCACTCCAGCCGGTAGTTTTGATTGCTATGTAATTTATAGCGAAAATAAAATGAAAGCCATGATGGTAAACCAGACGTTCCCTTCAAGGGTTTGGTTTGCCGAAGGTATAGGCATGATCAAGCAAGAGAGTTTTAATCAGAACGGAAAATCGATGGGGACAACGTTACTTACCAAATACAATAAGTAAGAATCCTTCATGAAAAAACAAAAAACCGAAGTCTACGCTTCGGTTTTTTTATTCGCTATCCAATATTACTTAAATACAACAAACCAAACTAGTCACGATTCAAATGATGTTATTAATTGAATGAGGATTTGCGTTATATCGTAATTCCCTTATCACCAATTTAATTGATACACCGATAAAAAAATGCCTTAGAAAATTAGGGATATCCGCCTCAACCAACAATAACCTTATCATGTTCCGTCATTTACTGGACGGAAGGCTATATTACTCCGAAAACAACCCATAAGTTTTAAAAAACCACCCTCCTTTGTAAAAAAGGAAAGGCCTTCCTATAATCTACATTTTCCTTAATATTCCCGTTTTTTAGTTCATTACTCCCAACATCAGGTCAAATTCCCAAAAGTCAATTGCAACAGCAATCTTGGTCCAGGCCTCTTATGACCAAAATTAAATTCCTTTCTAAAAATCTTCATGATGTTAACCTTTTTATCCATAGAACATAAAAAAGGGAAACAAAGAAAATCAAACATATGGACTTTTTAAATAGCACTTTAACGATCACAGAGAGAACCAACCTCAAACATACTACAATTTCAACACTGTCGCTTGTACTGTTAGCCCTACTATTAGGCACAAATTTAAATGCCCAAAGTGATGTATACACTTTTGACTATATATATCAATTAGAGATTGAAAACCCTAGGGGTAATAAAACGGTTATAGATTATTATTTACCTACCAATGGAGGCTATTTCTGCTCCAGGACCGAAGGTGATATGGTCGTCGTTTTTGATAATGCAAGTAACAAGATGTATAGCTATATGGGTAAGGATGATAAAAAAATAGTAATGACCATGCCTTTTAACTTCAAAGGCTTGTTAAAAGAATACAACGATGCCGAAAATCCAGAGGTCTATGAAGCTGCGGGCTATGGGAATTTACTAGGCCACGACTGCACATTGTTCAGAATGACCAGTGACAACCTAACAAGCGAAGTTTGGGTGGCCGAAGGGGTAATCGATGGGTCTTTTGGCGAAAATTCAACGACCCCACAACTTTTCGGATACATCTTGGCAAGAAGCCTAACCCTTGATGACGATTCCCTTAAAGCCATCTATTCGGGTTTACCCTTAAAAATCGTAACCAATAAAAAAAGAGGTAGAAAAGAAAAAATCACAACCATGACATGTACAAAATTTGAGCGGGAAAATTTTCAAATTATTACATCGGAATACGAACGCCTTTAAGCTATACCCTTTTAATTTAAAAATTTCAAATAATGAAGCATTCACATAAATCAATATTAGCTTTAATACTGTTTGGGTTTCTCTTCCTCAATTCCATACAGTCACAAGAAAAAAGATTAAAACGGCCTTCTGGCCGTGTAGGAATCCATAGTGTGGATACATTCGTCAGGGAATCATTTGACCTATACGATAAAGTGTACCTATACGATAACTATGCCCAAGAAGGGAAACCATTGGATGAAGATGATTATGAAACTTTAATCGATACGGTTGAAGACTCAGAACGTGTTCTATCGAGTGCCCCAGATGCGATAGCGGATATTAATGGTGCCGGTATTCTTAAACAAGGCAAAGCGACATTACAAATGAACCGGGCAAAAAAAGCCTTGAAATACAGCTTGAAAACAGCCAAAAAACTGTTATCGGAAAAAAAGAAAAAAAATGATAAAACAACATCTGACGATGACATTGCCAACAACGGTCCGGACAATGACCATGGCTCTTCAGGCCAAGAAACCAATACGACCCAAGAATTAGAGGTCTATAGTAAGTTCGATTTTGTCCCTGGTGACAAAATACTAATGACAGATGATTTTTCTTTGGACAATATGGGCGATTTTCCATCCAAATGGAATACCAATGGCACCGGTGAGCTGACTATGATCAATGAAGAAAAATGGTTTAAACTGGCCGGGAAATCCATTTACATCCCCGATTTGCCTTCCAATTTGCCCGAAGACTATACCGTAGAGTTTGACATGCTTACCGTAGTTGACAAAAAAACAAGTTCACAGGCAAAATTGGAAATATGGCTTGAAGACAACAATATGTTCAACACCTCAAAAAATATGGCTATGGTAGAAATACCCCTATGTTTATTTATTGGTGTAGGCTTTATAATCGAGAATAGAATTGCAGGCAACCGTGTCATCAGAAATACGGTAGAAAAAGACATAAGGGACATACTTTTACAAAAAAACCATGTTTCCATCGCCGTTAACGGCAAAAGGTTTAGAATGTGGATCAATGAAAACAAGGTGGTAGACGTACCCAGATTGGTTCCTGACAACATCGTGTCATTCAAATTGCACCCAAGGGATATTCGCGATGGCATTGACAATGTTTTCATCAACAATATAAAAATTGCCCAAGGTGGTCTGGACTTGCGTGGACAATTATTGGAAAATGGTAGGTTTTCCACTACAGGCATTCTGTTCAACTCTGGCTCGGATCAAATAAAGCCTGAATCTTTCGGTGTCCTGAAACAAGTAGCAGAAACCATGCAACAGGAACCAACCTTAAACCTGAAGATTATCGGCCATACCGATGCCGATGGCAACGATGGGCAAAATATGACCTTATCGGAAAAACGGGCCTCAGCTGTCAAAAATACCCTAATTGCCCAATTCAATATTGGAAGTAATAGATTACAAACCGATGGAAAAGGGGAATCGGAACCTGTTGATAACAACACTACAACCGAAGGCAAAACCAATAACAGGCGTGTGGAATTTGTAAAAATATAATATATCAATTTTCAATCATATCCATTTTTAATCTAAATTTATAAACCATGGTCATTCCAAAATCAAAACCTAATCAATTAACCTCACATGTTCACCACCTATCCCGTCACAAAGAAACTACAACCTTATGTATCGTTCTATTATGACATAATCTGGGAGCGTAAAGACTATGAAAATGATATACGTGAGACCGTTTTACCAAGTGGCAAAGGTTTTATGGTCTTTCAACACCAGGGAAGGTTTAGGGGCATGATGGATACTAAAGAACAATCTGTACCGAAATACTATACCATTGGCCAACAGACTAAAACCTATACGCTTTTCTCCGATCATGAAACCAATGCATTGACCGGAGTCGCTTTTAAACCCACAGGTCTTTACCATTTTTTCGGGCAGAACATGTCATTACTTACCAATACCCCTGCCGATTCAAAAACTGTTCTTGGTTCTGATCTAACCCATTTTGAAACCTCCTATGAAAAGGAATTACGGGCCGGAAAGAAAGTGGAACTGGTGGAACAATTACTTTTAGACCTATTGGAAGATAAAAAATACGTTCCCAATTTTATCGACATTGCCATCGATATGATGGATCGCTCTTTGGGGTGTGAACCGATTACCAAGGTTACCAAAAAATTGAATGTCAGTGAACGCTATTTTCAAAAGAAGTTTAAAGAAGTGGTAGGTATTGCACCTTCGGTTTACAATCGCATGGTTCGCTTCAACAATTTATTCTCCCAAATCGATGCTGAGGACCAAAACAACTATAAAACCCTAGTAGCACTGTTCAACTACTATGACCTAGCCCATTTCAGTAAGGATTTTAAAAAATATTGCGGGGAGTCACCAAAAAAGTTTCATTTGGATAAGTTCAAATTTGTAAAAGAGGCCTTTGTCAAGAATCCAATATTCCTTAAATAGTTCACCTACATTTATTTAAATGCCTGTTTTTTGTCCCTTTTAACAAATAGGACGGGTTTTTACAATTTTATATCCGATCATTTCGTATCTTTTTTCCTTTAAAATTCCCCCAGAATTTTGTTCCCCCACGAATTAAACAGGCTAAATAGTTGAGTAACTATGTTAACCTTGACTTTTTATGTCCATTAAATGGAAACAAAATAAACCTTTTATCAACAAACTATGAAAACAAAACTATTAATTATCGTCATCTTCTTATCGCTTCTTACGACCTCATGTGTAAAGGATTATACCGGTAACGCCGGCGATTCAGAAGACGTGGTATTAACGGAAACGAATTTCAGTTATGAGGGTGATATGTTCAAATTCTATTTGAATTCAGAAATCGAAAACTTAAATGAAGATATTTCCAAACTAAAAAAAATCTCTCCCAAAGACCCAGGTTATAATCAGGCACAAAAAGATATAATCGAAGCAGAGATACAACAAGATAAATTCAAAAAACAAATCGCAGGCATCATAGATTTGAGTGAAGTCGGTTTAAAAATAGGGCCAGATATTCCACGGCCACCTTGTAATTGTTTGGGTCTACGTAATTCTCTTGAATACATGTTGATTTTAGAAGGAGAAAACATTAAAAACATAAGCCTCTTAGATACAAACGGGAAGGTATTAAGTTCAACTGCTCCAAAATTCACTCCCTTCCCTGAGTATAATGACCAATTACTTTACACTCAATTTATAGTCTTTCAGAAGATTAAGGGTGAAGTACTTATAAATATCAGTAAATTAGATGACCAAGGTAATTTATTAGATTATAGTTTTAAAGGGTATGTGTTTTAATCCTATTTTTAGGATATAAGGCAGGCTTTAAAACTAATTGCAATGTTGGTTTCCATCCTAATGGGGGCCAACTTTTACTATGAAATATTTTGTGTTCTTATTCTTAATATCATTTTTTCAACTTAATGCCCAAGTTGAAGATGACTATGATTTGGAAATAGACAAATTATCTCAAAAATCAAGGGAGTTTTATTATACCAACAAAGATTCCGTTTATTTCTATTTACATAAAATTTATCAATTTACTAAAGTACAAAACCAATGGGAGGATGAATTCTTTACTTTAATAAACTGGAATAGGCAAGCTGGTTATTTTTATGATTTAGAAAAAATGAACAACAATCTTTTACTGTTGGATTCTTTATGGGTTAAAAACAAAAAAAAGATTGAAGATTCCCCGCAAAAACGCCTTTTTGAAAATTCGTTACTATACGACAAAGGCAATTATTATTTTAAACTCGACGAATTCCTAAACGCCCGAAAAGCATTTAAACAAATTGTTGACTCAACAGAAAAACTACCGGATTCCGTTAGCAGCATAAACGATAAATATTTACTTTCAACCTCTTATAGTTTTCTGGCAAAAATGTTCAGTAATGAGGGTAAATATGAATTGGCCAAGCAATTTTATCTCAGGAATATAAGATTTTTAAAGTCAAGCATCCCTGAGGACGAACGTACATTACACAGAAATTACAGTTTATTGGCAGAAGTTCATAAAAGGGAAAAAAACTTCAAAGTATCCAATGGTTTTCTTTTGAAATCATTAAAATTGGATATTGATGAAAATGGCAGTTTAAATAGTTTAATTACAGATGGTTTCCATCTTGTTGAAAATTATGTTCAACTTTCAAAATTGGATAGTGCCAAATACTATTTAAAACTTATAGAAAATAAACTTCCCCCAAAACATCCTTTTAGGCATAAATATCATGAGGCAAAAGCAGGGATACACCAAAAAAATGCGGAGTTTGATTTAGCTATTGCCGAATATAAAAACGCCGTTTCGGAACTTGAGCATAAATGGGGGAAAAGAAAACATGACGAATTTGCCACGGTCTATAATAAAATAGGAATAGCATATATGGCTGCAAACAAGCCCAAAGAAGCCTTGGAAATGTATGATTTTGCTATTCAACAATTATCCCAACGAAATGCCAATAAGACTTCAATTCTCAAAACCCTAAAAAACAAAAATTCAGCTTTAATTTCCATTAACTCTTATTTGAAAACAATTGAAACAACCGCTCTTGCCATTAATATACTTGATAGTCTAAAACCTTCGTTCAAAAACCATAATGACAAATTACTTTTAATAGAAGACGCCTTCCCGCTCTTCGAATCAGGGTTAGAGGCTGTTTACAACCTAAATGGGAAAAACGCAGGTGATTCTATAATCGACAAAGCTTTTTATTACTTGGAAAAAAGTAAATCGGTTCTATTATTGGAAGCTTTACTTAATGCTAAAGCGACTGAATTTGCAAACATTCCACATGAAGTTTTAGAACGTGAAAGCCAATTGAAATCCAAAATCACATTTATTGAAAAAAAACTTAATACTTCAAAAACCGAAAATAGTG
Source organism: Maribacter aquimaris (assembly GCF_014596745.1). Taxonomy (GTDB): domain Bacteria; phylum Bacteroidota; class Bacteroidia; order Flavobacteriales; family Flavobacteriaceae; genus Maribacter_A; species Maribacter_A aquimaris. Next base: position 474,504 of record NZ_JABTCF010000002.1, on the reverse strand, counting down.
AATTAGAAGGACAACTGCTCGAATTGAAGAACGACCACCTCAACCTTATCCAAAAAATTGAGTCCAATTACCCCGCCTATTACAATTTAAAATACGGAACTAAGGTCATATCACTGACAAAGACCCAGGAACTATTGGAAAAGGATGAACTATTGATTTCCTTTTTCTATGGAAATAATGCCATTTACGCCATCAGTCTAGAGAACAATACAAAGAAAATAATACGGATACCGATTGATTCGGAATTCGAGACAAGTATCACTAGGATTTATCGAATGCTTTCCGATCCAAAATCGGATGCAATGACTTTGGGTAGGACCACCTATGCCATATATGAACAGCTGCTGGCACCCTTCTTAAAATCTACCAACCAGAAAAAAGTGATCATCATGGCCGATGGCCTTTTGAACTACATCCCCTTCGCAGCCTTGAACACAAACCCCGAAGGTATAAACTATCTAGCCGAGAACCATGCCATTAGTTATGTGAATTCGGCCACGCTACTTTCTGAATTGCGGCAACGGCAACCAAAAGAGCATACCGTTTTGGCCTTTGCCCCCAGTTTTGATGGCACTGTAAATGTGAACAATGCCGACCGCGGAAAATTACTGCCTTTACCCAGCAATAAAAAAGAGGTGGAACAGATTTTGTCTTCTTTCGACGGCCGTTCCTATATTGATGAAGATGCCTCCCTTTTAAATTTCAAATCGCAATTATCCTCTTTTGGGATGGTACATTTGGCCACACACGCTATTTTTGACGATACCGCCCCTGAATATTCCTATTTGGCCTTTTCCCAAAATGGCAACCCAACAGAAGATTTACTATATGTAGCCGACCTATATAACTTAAAAATTGACGCAGATCTGGTTACTTTGAGTGCCTGTGAGAGTGGTTTGGGCGATTTAAAGCGAGGGGAAGGTTTTATGAGTTTGGCAAGAGGATTCTTTTATAGCGGGGCGGCGAGTATTGCCAGCACCTTATGGAAGATCAACGATGCCAGTTCCGCTACTTTAATGGGCAGTTTTTACAAAAATCTTTCCAAAGGGGATGCTAAGGATATAGCTCTGCAGAAAGCACAGCTAGAATTTTTGAACACTAATCGGGATAACGGTTTATCGCATCCCTATTATTGGTCAGGTTTTGTGATTTCAGGAAATACTTTACCGCTATCACAGTCCTTCAATTGGGTATGGACATCAATAGGTGCCATCGTAATACTTGTAGGTGGGTTATTCTACTTCAGAAGAAGAAGGACTTAATCCAATGCTTTAAGCAACGTTTGGGCCTTTTCCTTTTTGTAGTCAAAATTTTCAACAAGACTCTTTAAGGTTGCTACAGCGTTTACCTCATCCTTACTTTTAAGGTAGGCCAGGGCAAGATACCAATGGGCTTCCGCCTTAAATTCCTTACTGCCAACAATAACACTTTTCAAAGCCGCAATGGCCTCTTTGTCCTTTCCCAAATTCAGATAAGATTGCGCCAAATAAAAGTCCACCTGCCCGGTTTCCCCCTCTTTTTTCAAATCCAGGAATGCAGTGACCGCCCTTGCATGGTCATTGGCCTCATAGGCTGCAAAAGCATCCCTGGTCAAGGATTGGCCGCCATCACTTCTAGTAATCGTATACACGGTATTGGGATACGTTTCAAAATTCGATGCATACAATTCATCATAATCTGGCCCGGAAAAAGTGCTATAGGCCATCCAACCCAAGGCGACCAATAGAGCGAAGGAGGCTGCCATCGACCAAAACTTGAAACTACTTTTAGAATTGGAATTTTGGTCACTACTTTTGATTTCCTTCTCAAAACCGACCAGTTTTTGCTTTAGGTTTTCTTTCTGGTTCTTTTTGATAACGCGCTTCAGATTCTTTTCAAATTCAAATTGTGTTTTGAAATCCGGATCATTTTCCAACAATTCATTAAAAAGCTTTTGCCGGTCCTCTGTGAGCTGGTTCGCAAAATATTGATATAATAATTGTTCCTTATCCATAATCAGTGGGCTTTATTAGCCTGTATACGTTCCCGCAATGTTTTCATACAACGGGATTTTGCCGCTTTTACAACGTTCTCGGTATTGTAATTTCGAGCCTCCATGATTTCCTGAATCGTATAGCCGCGATAGTAAAAAAGGGTCAATAACTCCTGACATTGTTCCCCTAATCCCCCGAAGTGTCTTTTTAATAATACCTGCTCAGGAGTCAACTCCTGTTCTTCCATTTCAAAACTATTCACCAATTCATCTTCCTGCCCTACTATTGAAAGGTCATATTTTGAGCTTACCTTTTTTTTATTCTTTTTCATGCGTTCAAAAATCAAGTATTTGCCAATACCGAAAAGATAGGTCGCAATACTACTGGTAAAACTTTCTACTTTTCCGTTCATCACATTATCGTAGAAAATGACATAGGCATCTTGATAAACATCTATATTTTCCTCATCCGACAAGTGGTACCTCCGTGCAAAATTCAGGAATTTGTCACGGTTCTCTTCGTAAACCCGTTTCAACGCCAAGTCCGAGCCCTTTCTAAGATCCTCGAGCGTAATTTCGGTTTTTGCTTCTTTCACTTTAATGTAATGGGAAAATTAAGGTTAACACTCTTGAAGGCTAAATTTAGTCTTTTTCATTTTTTTAGAAACCACCAATCCTAAAAAACTACTTAAAAGACAGTGATTGTAGTATTTGAGCTACAATCACTCAAACTAAAAAAAGATCGTTCTGTTAACCTTATGGTTTTTTCTACATAAAAAAAGAAATTTAAAAATTACAATATGAAAACATCGACCAAATTTTTAAAAAACCTATTATTATTTGCATGGGTTGTGGTACTAACAAGTTGTAACAAAGATGAAGCTTCTGCGGAACCAGAGCAAACGGATGGTATTTATGGTAAATGGGAGGTTGTCAGTGGCGAAATTTTAATAAATGACGCTAAATATATTTATATAAATACCGATGACACCTTTATTGTTCAAAGTGAAGACAATCGCGGTTTTAGGGATGACTATAAAACCAACATAACCGTAACGGACATTCAGATTACCATCAGTGCTTGGGGAACCAGTATTTATAATTACACCCTTGAAGGGAATGAACTAACCCTAATTCCCCCTTATGACTCCCCTCCTATTTTACTACGAAGGATAGCTAATGATAATGAGGCTGATAATTGGATTGAACGATTATCTATTTTAGATCAAGGGAATGTCCCATGGGGTAGGGATATGGATATTACCTTTGATGGTGAATTTCTTTTAGGCTACCATGGAGAAGATGGTAATATACTCCAAATAAATCCCAACGATTTCTCAATAGCGGGAACCATCCCCAGTACAACAAGGTTAAGTGCGGTAGAAATTGAAAAATCAGACTCATCCTATAGACAACTATTTTTAGGAGGGAGTGGCAGTGGCACGTTTGATTCTTTCCTCTATTCGAGTAACTCCTTATACTATACCTCTATCCCTGTCGGAGCCTATATAAGAGGTATCGCTTCGATTGAGCCCGGACAGTTATGGTTAAATAGTCATAACGAAGAAAAACTGTACAAATACAAATCCAATGGCGCTTTATCCCCTGGTGAAATATTAGAGACAATAGATCTGGGTTTTCAACCAAACGGAATGGACTATAGGGATGGGTATTTATATATGGTAAAGGATAATAAAATTTTTAAGTGCACCACATCTTCAGGCCTTAGGGCAGTAGAAACCTATTCTTTGGACTATCATGAAATAGACGGAATTACTTTTGACGGCACAAATTTTTGGTTAAATGCCGAATCCTATGAAGAAGAGGGATACAAACTCATTAAAGTAGATTTAGGGGTATAGTATAAACCATTATCCTTTTTTAACCTGTTCCACTTTTAAAAGTCGAACAGGTTTTTCTTTTGCATAATTCCCAACTACGTGTTAACCTTTTAACCAATGGAACATAAAAGGAAAACAATCCCATAAAATTATAATCATGAAAACAAAAGCAAGCTTATTGATCATATGTGCATTCGGCTTTTTCACAACATGTCATGGACAATCGAAAACAAAGCAGGATTCCAGTACCCAAATAAACCTCCTAGACGAACAAACGAAAATGTTCAGCGGGATATTCGACCTAGCAGGGGCCGGAGCCGAAAACCCAATGGCCGGAGCCGAAAACTATACTGAACTCATTGAAAAAATGGATGCTCCAGAAGAACTCAAGCAACAACTTAGGGAAATGTACAACGTCTATGATAAGAGTCTTGACCCAAAAAAGAAAGACTCTTTAAAATTGGCAGTTGGTAAAATGCTGAACAATGCCATGGAGAAAACCAAAAACGATCCTGAACATTAGAAATCATTATAAACTTAAAATATTTCAAATAATGAAAACCAATAAATCACTTTTGGGAATACTTATAGTGCTTATTGTTTCGATAAGCTGTAAAAAAGACGATGATAATAGTTTTGATGAAATAGTGGAGCCTATCAACAACATCGTAGGAAGTCTTTGGATAAATAACAGTAATGTCTTTACGGAATTGGATTTAAAGGACAATCAGCAAATCAACACTTTCACTACTTTGTCTTCATTCCATTGTAATGAATTTGAAGGCACATTCATATGCACCCAAGGGGAATATACTGGAACAAAAACAGTACAGCGAAAAGGTTCTTTCAACGGAGAACTCATGTGGTCCAAAGATTATGTAAAAGATAGTGAAAGGTATTTCCAGATCAATGCGACAACAGTACATCAAAATTCGATTCTACTTAGTTATAGGATAGTCAATTCAACAACCTACAATTCCACCAATCATCTTGAAGCTTTAGACCTTGACACCGGAAACGTTATTTGGAGCATTGAACTCGGTAATGAGATAAAGAAGATCACACCCTACCAAAACAAGATAATCGTTGAATTGAGTGTAGGCTCAAGTACCATGGAACTATTGAGTGTAAATGCGGATACCGGCCATATTGATAACAGAACACCTTTCACTGATAGAATCTCAAAATTAATTGGCGGCTCCTCCTCGGTATTGATAATGACTTGGAGCAATAGTATAGTTTCCATGGATGCTGAATTGAATGTGAATTGGACCTTTAATACGGAGAGTCCCAATATTTTGGGAGGTTATGAAATTGATAACCAGTTTATTTTTTACTCCCGGGACCAGACCGTTTATAGCATTGACAAAAGTGAAGGGAACCTCATTTGGAAACACACCTATATTGGAATGTTCCCATTGGCTATTGGCATATCCAATGATACGGTTTTCATTAGCCTTAAAGAGGAAGGGGAATCAAGCATTGTAACCAAAACCCTTGATATTATTAGCGGTGAGGAACTGGATTCCTATTCATACATGACTGCTGAAGAATGGAATTCCTCTGCGACAAAATATTACTTCTTTGACAATCACCTATTACTCTTCAACATAGTACCTGATGACAACAAAGCGAATATCGCCTTGATAAATATTTCAGATAAAATCCTGCTATGGGAACGGGAATTGGAACAAATAGCTTATCCCCATTTAATAATCACTCCAACAGGTTTTTACCAATAGTCAATTGGCCATTCAATTGATATCAAGGTTTTAATATTGAATTTCATCTTAAATGTTAACCTTTAATAATCGCCTCCATTAAGGTACTATAATCTTAAAACAAGAAATTATGAAATTTACAGTGAAATTATTAGGTATGGGGTTAGTACTATTGGCCCTAATGTTTACATCTTGCGCAAAAGATGGCGAAGATGGCATGGATGGTGCCATGGGCCCCGTGGGTACTAACGGCATCGATGGTGTTGATGGCACAGATGGTGAAGACGGCGCTGACGGAGCTGACGGAGCAAATGGTGCCGATGGAACTGACGGAGTGGATGGTGAAGACGGAGCTGACGGCAATGCGAATGTAACCTCACAAAATTTTGATATTAGTGGTCACAGTGGAACCACTTATCAATTGGCAACAACTATGTTAACAGCGGATAATGTTGAAAATGGAGTCATTTTAGCCTATTTGCGAATAAATAATGAATGGTATCAAATTCCCAATCAACAAATCTTAACCAACGGTTTTTCCCTTATAGATATCTCAAGTTATTTTAGCCCAATCGGCAGCTCCTACCGCTTAAACTTAGCATTCTCAAGAGATGGTCTTTCATATTCAATTAGTGCTGGAGACCTGGATGAACTTCGCTTGGTTTCTATTCCATCGAATTCCAATACTACTGGAAAACAATCGATTAATGGTAATATAGATTTGACCGATTATCATGCGGTAATGCAATATTATAATCTTAATGAGTAAGGCTCAGGATTTTATTTGAAATAAAGAGTTTTCTATACGAACAAAACTCTTTTAGGTATATTACATTCAGGTATATTCTATTTTACAAAAAACCGGGGCCTATACCTCGGTTTTTTCTTTTATGGTTTCCACCTCAAATAAATCCAAAAAATGTTTGAGCAATTTTTCTTTCACCTCATCCATTGAGACTTCCTTTCTACCTAATTCCACATTCAAGGAAGTTACAGCCTTACCTTTAATCCCACATGGGATCATCAAATCAAAATAACCCAAATCGGCATTCACGTTCAAGGCAAAACCGTGCATCGTCACCCAACGGCTGGCGCGAACCCCCATGGCACATATTTTTCTGGCAAATGGCGTACCAACATCGAGCCAAACACCGGTTTCCCCTTTGGAACGCTCGGCTTTCAATCCATATTCCGCCAAAGTGCGAATGACCATTTCCTCAAGGAATCGAAGATACTTATGAATGTCGGTGAAAAAATTGTCTAGATCCAAAATAGGATATCCTACGATTTGTCCCGGTCCGTGATAGGTAATATCGCCACCCCTATTGATCTTATAGAATTTTGCCCCTTTTTCGGCCAAGACCGATTCATCGACCAAGAGATTGGCTATATCCCCACTTTTCCCCAGTGTATATACATGGGGATGTTCCACGAAAAGAAAATGGTTGGGTGTTGGCATAAGGGTAGCCTCTTTCCTATTCCTGATTTTAATGTCGAGGGTCTTCTGAAATAAGAGCTCTTGGTAATCCCAAGTCTCCTTATAATCCTTTAGACCTAAATCCTGAAGTATTACGTTCTTGTTCATCAACACAAAGATACAAAGTCTACCCGCTAGATCAATCCTCTAATTCAACTTCTATATTCAAGGTATCCGGATTTTTCATATACGAAAGAAAGTCAACTTCGTAATACAAGGTTTTACCATCCGCACTAAAGGTCGCTGCATCAGCGGAAGAAGATTTGACCCTTCTGGGAAAATGATATTTCAATTTATAGGTCGAACCCGAAAGAAACATTTCCGCCCCGGCCAAACTATCGATGCTTTGTTGTTGTAAAACACTATCGACAATCCGTGCCGTACGTTTAAAAGTATTCGCTTTGAACGAATAATCTATCTCAGTCGCCTGATTGTTGATTTTGGAAGGGGCACTTTGCTTTTTCGCACCGGGCCCTATACTACTCGCATCCTGAAAGGCTTTGAATACATCGGTGATTTCATTAATGCTTTGAAAGTCGCGATACAAATCAAATTTCATTTCCTGGGTATCGGGATTCATGACCATATGCAGTTCAAAAGGTTCCAACTTTTTTAAATTTGCCTGATTCTCTTGCGATAAGGTAGCGATGCTGTCTTTCTTTTCTTCCAGGAAAGTCCTAAATGAAATCGTGGAATCAATCGCTTTTTCCTCGCTTTTCATCATTTCCTCCCCCATCATACCCATCATTTCAGAACCATCGAAATTGATCGAGATCTTCCCCGTACCATTCTCCTTAAGATAAATTTCCTCCGTAAAATTGCATGCGGAAACCAGGGCCAAAACCAGAAGTAACGACCAATAACGTAATCTGAACATAGTTTTTCAATTTGGATTATTGAGGATGACCAAAGCCGCTATAACCCCGGGGACCCATCCGCAAAAAGTCAAAAGTAAAACAATTAGAAACGAACCACAACCTTTTCCGATAACGGACAGTGGGGGAAACAATATGGCCAGAAGCACACGAATTAAACTCATAGATGTACGATTTTATGATTGATGTACCAATATGACGTAAAATTATCCATTTTGTTACACTTAAAACCGGTGTAATGGTCCAAAATCAACATTCCTAACCAATGGATTGATAGATTTGTGCAGACTACCTATATTTGCAGCCTTAATAACGATTTTATGCAGCTTTCAGAACAAGAAGTAATCCGAAGAGAAAAATTGACCAAATTGCGGGAGTTGGGCATCAACCCATACCCTGCAGCCTTATATCCCGTAGATGCCAAGTCAAAGGGCATAAAATCGAATTATGAGGAGGGTAAGAAAGTTATTATTTCGGGAAGATTAATGTCCCGACGAATCCAGGGCAAGGCTTCCTTTGCGGAGTTACAAGACAGTGAAGGTCGAATACAGGTATATTTTAACCGGGACGAAATATGTACGGGCGATGATAAAACCATGTACAATGATGTCTACAAAAAACTGCTCGACATAGGTGATATCATCGGTGTCGAGGGTGAATTGTTCACGACCCAGGTAGGTGAAATAACGGTGATGGTAAAAACCTTCACAATGTTAAGTAAGGCTTTACGTCCTTTACCCTTACCCAAAAAAGATGCTGATGGACATGTTTTTGACGAATTCAACGACCCGGAACTACGGTACCGACAACGCTATGTCGACCTGATCGTAAATCCATCCGTAAAGGAAACCTTCGTAAAGCGCACCAAAATCACCAATAGTATTAGGGAATTTTATAACAATCAGGGGTATCTGGAAGTTGAGACCCCGATATTACAACCTATCCCAGGGGGTGCTGCCGCAAGGCCCTTCCTAACGCACCACAATGCCTTGAACATTCCTTTGTATTTGAGGATTGCCAATGAACTGTATTTGAAAAGATTGATCGTTGGTGGTTTTGATGGCGTCTATGAGTTCTCCAAGGATTTCAGGAATGAAGGAATGGACCGTACGCACAATCCTGAATTCACCGTAATGGAACTCTATGTGGCCTACAAGGATTACAATTGGATGATGGATACCACCGAACAGTTATTGGAAAAAGTGGCCATTGATGCGAATGGCACATCCAAGGTAACCGTTGGTGAACATGAAATTGAATTCAAGGCCCCTTATGCAAGGGTCCCTATTTTAGAAGCCATAAAAATACATACCGGTATTGATGTGGCCGGTATGGACGAGGTTGAACTACGGGAAGCCGCAAAGGGATTGGGCATAGAGGTCGATGATACCATGGGTGTGGGCAAATTGATCGATGAGATTTTTGGCGAGAAATGTGAGCACTTTTATATTCAACCTACATTCATCATCGATTACCCAAAAGAAATGAGTCCATTGACCAAAGAGCACAGGACCAACCCTGCCTTGACAGAGCGTTTTGAGTTGATGGTCAACGGTAAGGAATTGGCGAATGCCTATTCGGAATTGAATGATCCCATTGACCAAAGGGAACGTTTTGAAGATCAGTTGAAATTATCTGAAAAAGGGGATGACGAAGCTATGTTCATTGATCAGGATTTCTTGCGTGCCTTGGAATACGGAATGCCCCCAACATCAGGAATCGGTATCGGCATCGATCGTTTGGTGATGCTTTTGACCAATAATTCATCGATACAGGAAGTATTGTTCTTCCCTCAAATGAGACCTGAGAAAAAACAGGTTGAATTATCGGAAGAGGAGAAAGCCATATTGGATTTACTAAAACCCGAAGGTCAAATGGATTTGGTAGTCCTAAAAGGCGCAGCCGGTTTAAGTGGTAAGAAATGGGATAAATCCATGAAAGCCCTTTCCAAACATGATTTAATTAAGGTTGTTGTTGAAGGTGACTCAAAAACCGTTCAACTTAAATCCTAAATCCGCTCACATAACAGTGCCGATTTTAAGAAGGAAATAGCACTACCGATTAAAATTATAAAGTAAAACAAAACCCTAACTTGGTAAAATAACCCAGTTAGGGTTTTCTGTTTAAACGTGTATTTTATTGGGGCCTTGTTTTATGTTTAAAAAAAATCCTAGTTTAGGGGATATAATTATTCCTATGACGTTAGGCAGAAAACTAGGGCTCTTTCTTGGGCCAATCTTATTTTTTATTATACTGAATTTCCCTGTAGCCCTTATCTCTGAAAAGGGGGATTTGGTAATTGCCATCGCCCTATGGATGGTTATTTGGTGGATTACCGAAACCGTATCCATATCGGTAACGGCCCTATTACCGCTCATTCTTTTCCCTATTTTGGATATTATGCCCATAGGTGAAGTTGGGGCTAATTACGGGAGCCCTATTGTCTTTCTTTTTTTTGGTGGTTTTGTCATGGCATTGGCTTTGGAGAAGGTAAACCTTCATCGAAGAATTGCCTTGAACATCATCAAATTGACGGGAACCACCCCGAACAAAGTCGTTCTTGGCTTTATGATTGCCACAGCGACCTTGAGTATGTGGATCAGTAATACGGCGAGTACCGTGGTGATGTTGCCCATCGCCATGTCGGTCATTGACTTATTGATCAATGATAAGGACGGATTCACAAAGAATGACAAGAATTTTGCTTTAAGTGTCATGCTGGGCATCGCCTTCTCGGCCAATGCCGGAGGAATTGCAACGGTCATTGGCACCCCTCCCAATTCCGTAATGATCGGCCTTCTGGAAAATGAGTATAACATCGAAATCTCATTTTTAAAATGGATGGTAATCGGTGTTCCTTTTTCAGCGGTAATGATCACCATCATATATTTTGTCCTCGTAAAATTGATGTTCCCCAATAAGGAATTGAAATTTACCGCATCAAAAGAAGTAATACAAACCGAACTGGAAAAACTGGGTCCATTGGGCGGAAAAGAAAAGATGGTCTTGACCATTTTTGCAATTACCGTATTTCTATGGGTTTTCAGAACATTGATCAATTCGATATTTCCCGAACTTGGGCTTTCCGATACCATAATAAGTATGGTTGCAGCTGTATTGTTATTTGCTGTTCCTTATAATATCAAAAAAGGTGATTTCATCATTGAATGGGGAGACACCCAAAGATTGGCTTGGGGAATATTGATCCTGTTTGGAGGGGGGTTGGCTTTGGCCAAGGGCATGTCGGTCAGTGGCATCGTTGATTTGGTTGCCAATGCGATAGCCGCTAGTGAAATCAGTATACTATTTACTGCCATCCTACTTATATTCCTAATGTTGTTCATGACCGAATTAATGAGCAACGTTGCATTGATTGCCGTTTTGGCCCCAGTCGTTGCGGGAATTGCCATAGGCTTGGATATTCCTATCCTTTATTTATTGATTCCCGTTACCATGGCAAGTAGCTGTGCCTTTATGCTTCCAATGGCTACTCCTCCCAATGCCATCGTATTCGCAAGTGGTTATATTAAGATCCATGAAATGGCCCGGATAGGGGTCATACTGAATTTAGTAGCGGTAGCCCTATTGTCACTTATGTTCCAATTTGTGATACCCCTGTTATTTTAACGAAAAAACCCCCGTAGTTACGAGGGTTTACACTTAAATTTTTGTTGGGTATTCCTATTTTGAAAAGGCATTAAAACCTGACGGCAAATAGTCGGAGGTATCAAAACCTAGCTCAATGGGAGCATCCTCAACAACATCAATATAGTTTATACTCTGTACGTCAGAAGGATAAGCGTATGCATCAAATCCTTTAGGTAGATATTGTTTGGTATCCAAATCAATGATGACATCATCTTCCAAATATGAAACGCCAGCGAAATCAAAATAAAATTCATGGGCATTAAAACCTTCCGGTAAATAGTCGGAGGTATCAAAACCTAGTTCAACTTCCATATCGTCTTCGATATAGACAATAGAACTGATATCTAAATTATCTTCATCCCTTTTCGAGTCATTCGCAAATATCCCACTTACAAACAGTAATCCTGTTGTAAAGCTTAGTAAAATTACTTTCTTATTCATAACATTCGAGGTTAAATTAAATGCAAATATATAACAGACTAGAGCAACTATTATTGTTTCTGATGTTGTGTACATGGGGAAAACGGCAGTCGTATAAAACCACTTTCGCAATTAACATCATACCGCATTGCCAAAATGGCAATTCCATAAGATCAGGTTTGCCTGGGTCGCAGGTTTTCAATTGGAATATTATGAAGGGAATAAATCGACTTAAAGGTGTTATTTCTTTGTTAATTACCCAAATTTCAACCATTTATCGATGAAAATCCCTGTTCTGCCCCAAATAAAATAAAGCCATTGCGATGCAACAGCTTTATTTATTGACTAATTCAAATTCCGATTACCATCGGTGAAGAAAAAATGAAGATTCTCTACATAATAGACGACGAAACCTTTTGAATGTTACACATATTCAATGATCATTCCGTATTTTCCGAATAAAAACACATTTTTTTCGAAATAGCAAACATACTAAACCACATAATTCAAAAGTTTCACCATAAAAATTCCTCCATTGGCAACAATTCGAAATTTCACTTTGAATCTCTACTTATCTTTGATGGTATAATCAAAACCCCCACATATTATGACCTATTTTATAGCTTTAGGAACTTACATGGTTTTAATGCTACTCTTTAAAGTATATTTTCATTACAACCATTAATAACTCCAATAAAAAAAATTAAAGTAGCCCTACATACCTACTTTAAATTTTTCAAGGATTTTCACAAAGGGCAAGGAGACATCTTCTTGCCCTTTTTGCTTGCCTAATTTTGTTAAACTAAACACAAATCAAATACTGTTATTAAACCTTCGGGGTATTGTGCTGTCCTACTATCAAAATTCATTAAAAACAAAACACATGAAAAAAGTAATAGTATTGATTGCCTTGATAGTAGGTACTACCGCTATGGCACAACAAAGAAAAGACGGGAAAAGAAATTCGATGAAGGATATGACCGCCGAACAGATGGCCACCCTTCAGACCAAAAAAATGACATTGGATTTAGATCTTACCGATGCCCAGCAAACTAAAATCCTAGCTTTGAACTTGGAAAACGCCAAAAAAAGAAAAGCAAAAATGGATGAGCGTAGGGCGTTAAGGGATTCGGGAGAACGCAACAAACTAACTTCCGAGGAAAAGTATGCAATGCAGTCAGAACGACTTGATGCCGCTATAGCCCACAAAGCGGCCCTTAAAAATATTCTAAATGACGATCAATATGCCAAATGGGAAATGACCCGTAAAAAAAGAGGTGATCGTGACCAAAAGAAAGGAAAGCAATCCAAAAGAAAAAAATAAGATTGTACACAAAATGAAAAAGGCGCTAGTAGCGCCTTTTTTTATTTTAGTCCATCCACTATTTTCTCCAAAGCCTTTATCGTAAAATCCAAATCACTATACGAAAGGGCGTCATTCAGGAAGTAGCTTTCAAAGGCACTGGGCGGCAAGTAAATTCCTTGTTGCAACATGCCATGAAAATATTTTTTAAACGTATCATTGTTCCCTTTGGCCGATGATTTGAAATCTACAACAGGTTCATCCGTAAAATGTACCGACATCATACTTCCAAATCGATTGATTTGATGTGGAATACCATTTTTTACCAAAACTTCCTCCATCCCTTTGTGTAGGTAGGCTGTTTTATCCGCCAAGCTTTTAAATACATTCGGATTCGCTTCCAATTCGGTGAGCATGGCCAATCCGGCACTCATCGCTAAAGGATTCCCGCTTAAGGTCCCTGCCTGGTAAACAGGTCCGTCCGGCGCCAAATGATTCATGATTTTTTCTTTTGCCGCAAAGGCACCTACAGGCATTCCCCCACCGATAACCTTACCAAAGGTTACAATATCGGCATTGACACCCAAAGCTTCTTGGGCACCGCCTTTTCCCAATCGGAAACCGGTCATTACCTCATCAAAAATCAACAAGATACCTTCTTGTGTACAAAGTTCCCTAAGTCCCTTGATAAATCCATCGGATGGAACGATACATCCCATATTCCCCGCAATAGGCTCAATGATAACAGCGGCAATAGTCCCTTTATTGGCCTTAGTCAATTCCTTTACACTTTCCAAGTCATTATAGGTTGCCAACAAGGTATCCTTGGCCGTCCCTTGGGTCACCCCCGGACTATTGGGGCTACCAAAGGTCATTGCCCCACTACCTGCCTGTATCAAAAAAGAATCGGAATGTCCGTGATAACACCCTGCGAATTTTATGATCTTATCCTTACCGGTATAACCCCGTGCCAAACGCACGGCACTCATACAGGCTTCGGTACCACTATTGACAAACCTTATTTTATCTATATTGGGAACCATGGTAACGGCAAGCTTCGCCAAAGCCGTTTCAATTTCGGTCGGCATACCAAATGAGGTACCTTTCCGAGCCTTTTCTATAACCGCTTCGATAATCGGTTCATAGGCGTGCCCTAAAATAAGTGGACCCCATGATGCGATATAATCGATTAGCTTATTCCCATCCTCATCATACAAATAGGCCCCTTTGGCACTTTTTACAAAAACAGGATCACCCCCAACAGCATTAAATGCACGAACGGGTGAATTAACACCGCCTGGAATATACTTCTTGGCCTCTGCAAACAAGGCACTACTTCTTTTATAAATCATCATTATTTTTTACCCGATTCGGTCTTGACAGTAATTTCCTGTCCAATGGCCAAATTATTGGAATTCATATTGTTCATTCTTTTTATCTCGTCGACAGAAATAAAATATCTTCTTGATAATGAATACAGGGTATCCCCCTTTTGAACCACATGTATCTTGTTTTTAAAAGATTTTGGTTCCCTGCTGGCAACTGCATAGTTCAATTGTACCCCTTTATCGAATCTGTATAGCTTGTGCTTCTCTATTAGGTATATCAGTTTTTGTGGATATCTGTGATCTGTGGCATAACCTGCCTGGCGAAGTCCTTTGGCCCAACGTTTATAGTCGGTAGTGCCATAGTCGAATAAAAAGGCATATCGGGCCCGGCTGGATAAAAACTCGCTATGATCTCGATAGGAATACATGGGGTGGTTATATTTTCGAAAACACTCCCCTTTTTCATCATCGTCATGAAAGTCATAATCACCCTGCCAGCCTTTATGGCATTTAATACCGAAATGATTGTTGGTCTTAACGGCCAACTCCCCTTTACCCAAACCACTTTCCAACAAACCCTGGGCCAAGGTGATACTCGCTGGAATACCATAAGCCTTCATTTCATATTGTGCGATTTCCGAAAACGTTTCAATATATTCCTCTACAGAGCCTATAGAGAATCTTTGAAACCTCCCTGTATCCTTTGGTAATGGATACAATCCCTTGGAATCATAGCCTTCATTGGCTTCTTCCTTTACAACTGTTACCGTTTTGTGATTTGACCTATCGGAATGGGTGGTTCGCTTTTTGGCTTTGCAACCAATCAGCATAATTCCTAAGATCGTGAATAATACCAGTCTTTTCATCATAGGTTAATCAATGGTGAGTTCTTCTTTTTCAATTTGGAGTTCATTCCTGTAATTCCCTGTAAACCTCCGGTATGTATGGCTAATATTTTAGTCCCGGGCTCAAAACTATCCTTGTTGACCATATCCATTATCCCAAACAACATTTTAGCGGTATAAACCGGATCCAATGGTACTTGGGTCGAACGTTTAAAATCATTAATAAAATCGATAAGCTCAACGGATACCTTCGCATACCCCCCAAAATGATAATCAGTTTGTAATGCCCAATTATCCTTATTGACAAATTTACGAATATCTTCCTTTAAAAAATCCCCTTTTAACGCAGGGAATCCAAAGACCTTTTGTTCCGGTTCGGTTGCATTGATAATTCCCGCAATGGTACCTCCTGTACCCACACTACTGCAGATGATATCAAAATCCTTATCCCCCTCTGTCAATATCTCTTCACAACCTTTAACGGCCAAATCATTGGTGCCTCCTTCGGGCAATAGATAAAAATCATTGTATTCTGATTTCAAATAAGCTGAAAATTCCGACGTGTGCTTATTTTTATAAATACTTCTTGGCACAAACTTCAATTGCATTCCCATTTCGGCCGCTGTAGCCAAAGTTGGATTGTCACGCCATTTAAAAGCCAATTCCTCACCACGGATAACACCTACACTCTGAAGACCATTTTCTTGGGCGGCACAAGCGGTAGCGGCTATATGATTGGAATATGCCCCCCCGAAAGTCAGAAGGGTATCGAACTTTTCAGATATGGCCTTCCGGGTATTGTACTTTAACTTCCGATATTTATTCCCTGAAATAAAAGGATGGATACGATCTTCCCTTTTTATAAAGAGCGATATCCTTTTGGATTCCAGTATTGGGAGATTTATTTTTTGATTCTCTGTTTGCACATGAATGAAATTCAGCGCCAAAGATATTTAATAAAGCTGAAAGATGGACGATTGGCAATATAATCCAAGTTTTTTTCATTGTGATAGGCCTCCCGTTCAAAACTTAAATTCTGATAAGCCTTATAACTGTCATAGTAATACAGTGATCTTATAATCCATTCAGAGATATAAAGAATGTAAAAAGGGACAATCAACAATTCCTTTTGCTGCCTCAAATGGATTTTCTCATGATTAATAAGATAAACATCCTCTTTTAAGGCATCATTTTTCAAAAATATGAAAGGCCAAAGGGAAAGGCCCACATAATTTTTGTAGAAAAAATGTTTAAATACTAGAATCATATTCTGTAATAATAACGTCTCTATTCAAAGATAATTGTTAAAATTTGACTTCCCTTGTGTATCCTGACTTGTTACCAACAAATTCGTTCAACGATACTTTTTGGCCAAAGTTCCTTTAAAACCAAGGCTTTCGCTATTTTAAAGTATACTTTTCAACAGAAACCATTAATTTTACAAAACAGGACAAAAACCATTCCACCCCAAATGAAAATAAACATTCCACCCGAAGAAGGCGATTTTTACCTCTCAGAATCCGGTTTTAGGGTTTTTACGGAACAGTACCACCTAAAACGCGGCTATTGTTGTGAGAGTGGCTGTAGACACTGCCCATATGGATATGATCCCAAGACGAATTCGCAGTGATAATCAAGACTTTCGGCACGATTTTTGAGCATAAAAACATGTTAGGTAGCATTAATTCAAAAAGAAATAAAAGTTATGAAAACAATGAAAATTCTCGCACTACCGATCGTGGCACTGCTTTTTTTGAGTTCCTGTGTTTCGGTCCGTGTTTTATCCGATTATGATAAGGACGCTAATTTCAACAGTTACAAAACCTATGCTTTTTACAAGACAGGTATTGACAAGGCCCATATTTCGGACTTGGATAAAAAGAGGATATTAAAGGCCATTGATTCGGAATTGAGTTCAAGGGGCCTGGTTAAATCTGAAGACCCCGATGTCCTGATCAGTATATTCACTAAAGAACGGGAACAAGTGGATGTTTACAATAACTACTGGGGCGGTCGCTTTGGTTGGGGATGGAGTCCTTATTACTGGGGCGGTTATGGTCCAGGATGGGGATGGGATAACCCGGCCGTAAGTACTCGAACACAAGGTTCGCTCTACATTGATTTGATCGATGCCAAAAACAAAGAGCTCGTATGGCAAGGCAAAGGTGTTGGATCCTTGAGCTCTTCCAATAATATTGAAAAGAAAGAAGAACGTATTAGGGAGTTCGTTACGGAAATACTGCAACAATACCCTCCAGGAAATACCTCAAAATAAATAGATCAAACCGCCTTCAATGGGCGGTTTTTTGTGCCATGTTCTCTTTTCTAGACATAATTTCAATTTCGTAACTTTAAAGTAATTATAAACTGAATCAAGGTGTCATACGAGAGTAATCCAATACTAGACAAGCTCCCAAAACATTTGAGGCAATATATAAAGCCCCAGGATTATACCGATTATACGGCCATAGACCAGGCTGTATGGCGATATGTAATGCGGAAAAATGTGGATTACCTGAGTAGCGTGGCACATTCGTCTTATTTGGAGGGATTAAAAAAAACCGGTATTTCAATTGACCAAATTCCGAACATGTATGGTATGAACCGGATTCTTAAGGATATCGGTTGGGCCGCCGTTGCCGTTGATGGATTCATTCCCCCTTCAGCCTTTATGGAATTCCAGGCTTATAATGTGTTGGTCATTGCCTCGGACATACGTCAATTGGAACACATTGAATATACCCCTGCCCCGGACATTATACATGAAGGTGCCGGGCATGCCCCGATAATCGCCAATCCGGAATATGCCGAATATTTAAGGCGCTTTGGGGAAATCGGTTGCAAAGCCATTTCGAGTGCCAAGGATTTTGAATTGTATGAGGCAGTACGCCACCTCTCCATTATCAAAGAAGCTTCGGGTACTCCGAACAGTGAGGTCACCGCAGCGGAAAGACACATTGGGGAACTACAACAGAACATGGGGCAACCCAGTGAAATGGCCCTCATTCGCAATCTGCATTGGTGGACTGTGGAATATGGTCTTATCGGTACTTTGGACAACCCCAAAATCTATGGTGCGGGCCTATTGTCTTCCATAGGTGAAAGCGCATGGTGCATGACGGACAACGTTAAAAAAATACCATACTCCATGGAAGCCGCGCATACGGCCTTTGATATTACAAAACCACAGCCTCAATTGTTCATTACCCCCGATTTTGCTTTTTTAAGCCAGGTTTTGGAAGAGTTTGCCAACACCATGGCACTGCGACAAGGCGGATTGAAGGGTATCAATAAGTTAATCCACTCCAAGGAACTCGGCACTGTAGAATTGAGTACCGGACTTCAAATTTCGGGCAATTTTGAAAAGGTAATCACCCATGAGGGCAAACCGGTGTTCTTTCTTACCAAGGGACCAACGGCATTATCATACCGAGAAAAGGAACTCGTGGGCCATGGGATCGAAAAACACCCCGCGGGTTTTGGAAGTCCACTAGGAAAACTGAAAGGCATTAACCTGGCCATTGAAGATATGAGTCCCCGAGACCTTAAAGCCTATAATATTTATGAAGGTGAACAAGTTACCCTTGAATTTGAGGGAGGGATAAACGTTACCGGTCAAATAATTACAGGAACCCGGAATTTGAGGGGGGAAATTATCCTAATAACCCTAAGAAACTGTGCTGTTGGGCACAAGGGCGAATTGCTTTTTCAATCCCAAGACGAGCTTTATCATATGGCCATAGGGGAACGCATTGTATCGGCCTTTAACGGCCCTGCCGACCTAAACAGCTTTAACTTGATACAGCACAATTTAAAAACACTCACACAAAAACCCAAGAAAGACCACAAACGAATACTGTTGGAGCAACTCTACCAACAAGTGCGGGATTTTAGGGAAAGAAAGAACACTACAATTTCACGAAATAAAGTCTTTAATGAAGTTAAGGGGAATTACCCTGAAGACTGGTTGTTACCCATAGAACTCTATGAACTAGCCAAATCAAATGGCGATATTGTTTTTGCAGCTACCATTCGTGAACACTTGGAAAAAGTAAAACAAGGCCAGCCAAAATTAGGGTATTTGATAGATGACGGGATCAAACTGGTCCACAAAAATTTACAAACCCATCCGACCAAATGAAAATAATAAACCAACCTAAATAACCCGATACCATGAAAACCTACACTATAATCGTTTTATTCTTTTTTGGCTCCCTATGCCAAGCCCAATCACAGGCCAATTATGATGAAACAAAGGTTCCCAAATTTGCACTGCCAGATGTATTAACTTCCTTTAGTGGCAACCTTATAACCAATCAAACGGAATGGGAAGAAAACAGGCGCCGTGAGATTTTGCAATTCTTTGAAAAGCAAGTTTATGGAAAGGTTCCCGATAGGCTGGATGAGTTTGGATTTAAACTTTTGGAAGAAAGCAATGACGCCTACGGCGGAAAAGCAAGGCGCAAACAGATTGCCATTACCTTAAAGAAGAACAAAAAAAGCATTACTTATTATATGCTTATTTATCTTCCAAAGGGAAATCCGACAGCACCTGTTTTCCTTGGTTATAATTTTTATGGCAATCATACGGTGACCAACGATCCGAAGGTGCAAATCACAAAAGCTTGGGTAAAGAACAATGATGCTTTGGGCATAACGGACAACAAAGCGTCTGAGAGTAGCAGAGGGGTAAGAACACACCGATGGGCCATAGAAAAAATGTTGGACAATGGATTTGGTCTTGCTACGATATACTATGGTGAAATTGACCCGGATAAAAACGATTTCTCAGATGGCGTACATCCGCTATTTTACAGAGACGGACAATCTAAGCCCAAAACGAATGAGTGGGGCAGTATTTCGGCTTGGGCCTTTGGTTTGAGCAAAGCGATGAACTACCTCGAAAGCGACGTCAATATCTCCAAAGTATTTGTTTTTGGACATTCGCGATTGGGCAAAGCAGCCCTATGGGCCGGAGCTACCGATAAAAGGTTTGCAGGAGTCATAAGCAATAATTCCGGTTGTGGCGGTGCTGCCTTGAGCAGGCGTAAATTCGGAGAAACCATCGAGCAAATCAACACTTCTTTTCCGCATTGGTTTGCAGATAGCTTTTTAAAATACAACAACAATGAAAGAACGCTTCCTGTCGACCAACATCAATTATTGGCTTTGGTAGCACCAAGACCTTTATACGTGGCCAGTGCACTTGATGACAAATGGGCCGACCCAAGGGGTGAGTTCCTTTCTACCTATTATGCGTCCTCCGTTTATGGATTATATGGCAAGAAAGGAATAGACACCAAGGAAATGCCCATGACCAATGCCCCCATCCAAAATACGGTAGCGTATCATATTCGCACGGGCAAGCATGATGTCACGGATTACGATTGGGAAAACTATATAAAGTGGGCAAATACCTTCGTAAAATAGCAGGTAACCAACCCTAGTCCGTAGAAATTATGTCCAGCCCCCTTAAGCCATCGATATTTTCGATATTCCTATCGCCATAAACCAGCGTCCAACCCATGGAGTTGGTTAGAATATAAAATTTGGAAAGCTCGCTGATCAACCTATTTTCGGCATTCGACCTTAAGGAGGAAGCCTCAATCTTTTTCATAAGTGATGCTTGCACATTCCTCTTGATCGTATTGTAATCCGAGGCATTGAAGGGATTCAGATAATCCGCTGATACATCGTAATACTCAAAGTCAGGGTTGATTTTAATTTCCGGTTCGGGAATACTTTTGATGCGCAAGGTTTTGGTCAATTCATCGACCTCAAAATCAATTCTACCCAAATCATAGGTCACCAAAACCTCAGCATTGACAACAACCAAGGCTTTTTTATCGGCCGTGATTAAAGCGCCAAATAATTCCTGGGAATCCTTATAGGTATATACCTCGGCAAAATGACCTTCGGTAACAATCAATTTGGACACGTTATTGATTTGTTGTTGGATGAGCATGGAGTTTTCCTTCAATATGGACTTCTCTTCCCTGTCATCCCAACAAGATCGTACAACCAAGACCAAAGACAAAGTAACTAATGCACCGATTAAGATTCTTTTCATAACTTAAATTCAAAGTAGTCGTTGATTTCCTAAAAAACCCAAATCTTCCATATAGATGCCCCTGAATTTGGACCACCTGACCAATTCAATTGTTGAACGTCATGAATGGATGTAAGTTTTGCAGCCTTGTGATTTTTTCATGCAACTTTCCCAAAAACTTCCGATGCTGTTCCGATTCCGGATTAAACGCTCGATGCTTTAGGCCTTTTTGTATTTCATCGACAGCTGCCATGGTTTGCCTGGCATTCCCAGAAATCCAAATATTGCTGAATTTCTCCCAGATATAATCCACCGCCAATTCATTCGGATGTACCATGTCGGACTTGTAAAACCGGTAGTCCCTAAGTTCGTCCATCATAATCTCATAGGAAGCAAAATAACTCAAGGCTTCCCCATATTTGCGCGATTGAAGTACCTGATGCAGGGCCGATAACAAATGTGCCTTGCTCCGTTGGTTTTCAACAAATCCATCCTTGAGATGCCTTACCGGCGAAATGGTCATTACAATCTTGACCTTGGGATTAACAGATAGCAATGCATCAATTGTATGTTCAAGGCTTTCACTAATATCTTCAATGGAAAGTAATTCCTTGGTAAAAGCTTTTTGGGGCACTTTATGGCAATTGGCCACGACCGAATTGGTTTCAATATGGCGATAAACCCATGCGGTACCCAAGGTAATCAACACGTGGGAAGTTACTGAGAGCTCTTTCTTTGTTTGGGATAAGCCTTTATTCAATTCCAAGAGCAAGTTCTCTTTGGATGCATCACTTAAATCAGAATGGGCATCAAAACAATGCCATTGTTCATTATGATAAAATATATCGCTTTCCGTATATTCTTCCTCTTGAATGGACTTCGAGATCAATTTTTCAATCGCCTTAGGGTGAAACAAGATTCCAAACGGATTCTGAAGTATCCTAAACTTGAAATAATCCAATTTAGCACCCATATTCTCTACAAAACAAGACCCCATCAGCAACAAACGACTATGGTAATCAATTTGATCACTGACCTGTTGTAAGGGTACCTGGGTTTGTAGTTTCATGGTTTTAGCTAAGATATTCCTTTACCTGTGCCAAGGCTTTATCGATGCCCTCCGGATTCTTTCCTCCTGCTGTAGCAAAGAAAGGCTGGCCTCCACCGCCACCTTGTATAAACTTGCCCAGTTCCCTAACAATAGTCCCGGCATTCAGATTCTTTTTCGCGACCAATTCCTTGGAAATATAACAGGAAAGGAGTGCCTTTCCATTTTGCTCCGTACCGAAAAGCATAAACAGGTTGTCTTTGTTATTGCCCATTTCAAAGGAAAGATCTTTTATACCTGCGGCATCCAAATCAAGCTTTTTGGCCAAGAAATGTACCCCATTGATGTCTTCCAATTCAGCAAGCAATTCCCCCTTAAGATTTTTGGCCTTATCCTTCAATAGGATTTCAACCTCCTTCTTTAATTTAATATTCTCTTTCTGTAAGGATTCCACAGCTTTTACCGGGTCTTGGGCATTGTTGAGCAAATCCTTGATTTCGTAAAGGCTTCGATTGTTCTGATGGTAATAATCCTTGACCGCATCCAAGGTAATAGCCTCTATTCTACGGATCCCTGCTGCAACCGCTCCCTCAGACTTTATTTTAAAATGCCAAATATCACCTGTATTCTTCACATGGGTCCCCCCACAAAGTTCTATGGATTGTCCAAAACGGATGGTTCGTACGGTATCACCATATTTTTCCCCAAATAAGGCCAT
Organism: Maribacter aquimaris; assembly: GCF_014596745.1. Lineage (GTDB taxonomy): Bacteria > Bacteroidota > Bacteroidia > Flavobacteriales > Flavobacteriaceae > Maribacter_A > Maribacter_A aquimaris. The sequence goes on along the minus strand of NZ_JABTCF010000002.1, from coordinate 451,259 downwards.
GGCCCCTTCTTTTACTGCATCCTCCATGGGCACATTGCGGTTTTCCTGTAATGGCAATTGCCCATCTATCCTAGCATTTACAAAGTTTTCAACATCCCTAAGTTCCTCAATAGTTAATTTGGCGAAGTGGGAAAAATCGAAACGCAGATATTTAGAATGTACCGCAGATCCTTTTTGCTCTACATGTTCACCCAAAATTTCCCGAAGTGCTTGGTGTAATAAATGCGTTGCCGTATGGTTGGCTGCCGTTCGCTGACGCTGTTTCTTATCAACCACTGCCTTAAACGTTTCAGAAGTGTTCTTTGGCAAGTGCTTGGCAAAATGCACAATTTCATTGTTCTCCTTTTTGGTGTCCAGAATATAGAAAACATCACCGTTGGATGCCACCAAATATCCTTTATCACCTACTTGCCCTCCTCCTTCAGGATAAAAAGGGGTAAGATTAAACACCAATTGATATTGTTCCCCTTCCTTTTTTGAGGTAACCTTTCGATATTTAACCAACTTTACCTTAGTCTCTAAAACATCATAACCTACAAATTCCTGTTCTGAGTCATCCATTAAGACCACCCAATCTTCTTTGGCCACTTCAGAAGCCGATCTAGACCGGTTTTTCTGTTCTTGCATAGCTTTATGAAAACCTTTTTCATCAAGCATATAGCCTTTCTCCTCCAATATCAAGGCAGTAAGATCTATAGGGAAACCATAAGTATCATATAATTCAAAGGCTTTTCTACCGGAAATCTCCTTTTTATCGGCTTGTTTTACGATATTGTCCAACAAAACCAAACCTTGCTCCAAGGTATGCAAAAAGGAATTTTCTTCCTCCTTGACCACATTTTCTATTAATTGACGCTGCTCCTTCAACTCTGGAAACGCATTTCCCATACTTTCGGTAAGGACATTGACCAACCGGTACATGAATGGCTCCTTAGTACCAAGGAACGTAAACCCATAACGAATGGCCCTTCTGAGGATCCTGCGTATGACATAACCCGCTCCCGTATTACTCGGTAATTGCCCATCAGCTATTGAAAAAGCCACGGCCCGTATATGGTCGGCGATAACACGAACGGCAATATCAGTTTCCTCATTTTTACCATAATCCTTACCGGTTATCGCTTCAATCTCCCGGATTATCGGGGTAAAAACATCAGTGTCATAGTTTGATTTTACGCCTTGCAAGACCATGCATAAACGCTCAAAACCCATTCCGGTATCGACATGTTTCTCTGGCAAGGACTCCAGACTTCCATCGGCCTTACGGTTGTATTGCATAAAAACCAGGTTCCATATCTCAACCACCAAAGGATGGTCTTTATTGACCAATGAAGCACCGGAAATTTTGGCTTTTTCCTCAGCTGGGCGAATATCCACGTGAATTTCCGAGCACGGACCACAAGGGCCTTGGTCGCCCATTTCCCAAAAATTATCCTTCTTATTCCCCATAATGATCCGGTCTTTGGGTACAATGGCACTCCATAAACCATAGGCCTCATTATCCATTTCGAGATGATCGGCATCATTACTCCCTTCAAAGACCGAAACATAGAGACTATCCTTATCAATTTTCAAGGTATCGGTCAACAATTCCCATGCCCATTCAATAGCCTCTTTCTTAAAATAATCACCAAAACTCCAATTCCCCAACATCTCAAACATGGTATGGTGATAGGTGTCTTTCCCTACTTCTTCAAGATCATTGTGTTTACCACTCACCCTAAGACACTTTTGGGTATCTGCAACACGGCTATTTTTCACTGCGCTATTGCCCAAAAAGAACTCCTTAAACTGGTTCATACCAGCATTCGTGAACATCAAAGTCGGGTCATCTTTTATGACCATTGGTGCAGAGGATACGATTTTATGGTTCCGTTCCTTGAAAAAGTTTAAAAAATGGGCCCTAATTTCCTTGGAATTCATCTAAAATGGTAAGGTTTTAATAATTTCAACAAATTGTGCCAAACAATTTTTATATTTGTTTGTTCGCGTTAAACGAAAGCACAAAAATAGGATAAAATCCATTCATGTCTAAAGTAAAGTACTATTACGATCCGGATACACTTTCATACCGAAAGATAGAGCCTAAAAAATCTAGGCGATACCGGAACATTGCATTGTTTTTGCTAGGGTCATTCCTCTTTGGGTTTCTTTCATTGATTCTTTTGTTGAACACCAACTTAATAAACACCCCAAAAGAGCTTTCCTTGCAGCGTGAGGTCAAGAATTACGAACTCCAATTTGAACTTCTCAATAAAAAGATGGAACAGATTGAAGAAGTTCTGGCCAATGTGGAAGAGCGTGACAACAACATCTACAGATTGTATTTTGAGGCAAACCCCATTCCCGAGGAACAGCGCCGTGCCGGCTTTGGTGGTATAAATAGATATAAGTCCCTCGAGGGTTTCAATAACTCGGAAATGGTAATCGCCACAACAAAAAGACTGGACATTATCAAAAAACAACTCGCCATACAATCCAAATCTTTGGACGAAATCACCAAATTGGCCGAGGAAAAAGAAAAACTTTTGGCAGCCATACCGGCGATTCAACCTGTAAACAACGAAGACCTTACCCGAATGGCTTCCGGTTATGGTTGGCGAACCGATCCTTTTACAAAGGCACGGAAGAAACATTGGGGAATGGATTTCACCGCCCCTAAAGGCACACCCATTTATGCTTCGGGAGATGGCACGATCATTAGGGCAGACAACAATTCCTCAGGCTACGGCAAGCATATCCGTATCGATCATGGATATGGATATATAAGTCTGTATGCCCATATGAGCAAATACAACGTAAAGAAAGGACAGAAAGTCAAACGAGGTGACTTAATCGGATTCGTGGGCAACACTGGCCGATCCGAAGGACCACATGTACATTACGAGGTTTGGAAAGACAATGAAAGGATCAATCCCATAAACTTCTATTACGGCAGTTTGACACCCGAGGAATTCACGAACATGTTGAAATTTGCCAATCAAGAAAACCAATCCTTGGATTAATGCATATAGACTTACCCGAAAAACGATATTATGGCATTGGTGAAGTAGCCAAGGCATTTGGGGTGAACACCTCATTAATACGTTTCTGGGAAAAAGAATTTGATGCACTAAAGCCTAAAAAAAATGCAAAAGGCAATCGCAAATTTACCCCACAGGATATAAAAAACCTTCAATTGATCTATCATTTGGTCAAAGAACGGGGCTTTACCCTCGAAGGTGCCAAAACCCATTTAAAGGAAGAAAAACAAAAAACCCTATCAAATTTTGATATTATCCAGAAATTGGAATATGTCAAAAGTGAACTTGTTAAGATAAAAGATCAACTATAAATAACTTCTAACACAGACTATCATGAAAAAATGGTTAATACCTTTAATAATACTCGCTGTAATAGCTTTTGGACTTTACCAATGGGGAGTAGGCTTCAACAATACGGCTATTGAACTCAAAGAAACTTCGACCAAGACCTGGGCTAATGTAGAAAGTTCTTACCAACGTAGAAATGACCTTATAGACAACCTGGTAAAAACCGTTCAGGGCGCTGCAGATTTTGAAAGGGGTACCTTAACAGATGTTATCGAAGCCCGGGCAAAAGCCACTTCAGTATCTATAGACCCAACAAATATTACCCCTGAACAATTGGCCAAATTCAATGAAGTTCAAGGCGGATTAAGTGGCGCACTAAAAAGCCTTTTGGTAACGGTAGAACGGTATCCTGACTTGAAGGCCAACCAAAACTTTCTGGAACTACAATCGCAGTTGGAGGGTACAGAAAATCGGATCAATGTAGCCCGAGATCGCTTTAATGCCACGGTAGAACCCTATAACAAACACATAAAGACCTTCCCAAATTCCCTTTTGGCAGGTTTGTTCAATTTTGAAGAGCTTTCGTACTTCAAATCAGAGGCGGGGGCAGAACAGGCGCCCGATGTAAATTTCGATTTTAAATAGGCCCAGATCATGTCTCGAGTAGAAAACTTTTTAACGGCGGAGGAAGAGCAGGAAATTGTTCAGGCCATTGTCGATGCTGAAAAAAATACTTCCGGGGAAATACGGGTACATATAGAGTCCCATGCAAAAAAGGACCTACTTGATAGGGCCAAGGAAGTATTCCATTCACTGAAAATGGACAACACCAAAGAAGAAAACGGAGTACTGATCTATGTTGCTGTAAACGATAATAAATTTGCTATTTACGGTGATCGGGGCATTGACAAGGTTGTGCCTGAAAATTTCTGGGACACCACTAGGGACACTATTGCATCGCATTTTAAGGACGGAAGGTTCAAACAAGGCCTCATTGAGGGTATATTGAACGCCGGAAAGGAGTTGGAAAGACATTTTCCATGGCAACATGGCGATGTAAATGAACTGAGCAATGAAATATCTAAAAACTAGTATACTTGTATTGTTTCTTTTCTGGGGTTTGGGTTCTTTCGCCCAGTTCCAGATTCCTGATAAACCAAAAGAGGAAACCAGTGTTTACGACTATATTAATCTCTTAAGCGAAGGCCAGAAAAATAGTCTGGAACAAAAGCTTATCCGTTATTCAGACAGCACCTCTACACAAATAGTCGTAGCCATAATAAGTTCTACTGAAGGTGAAGAGATTAATTATCTAGGGGCAAATTGGCTCACCGATTGGGGCATTGGACAAAAGGGCAAAGACAATGGAGTATTAATTATTTTAGCCAAAGACGACCGAAAAATCGGTATCAATACGGGTTATGGTGTTGAAGGTTCCTTGACCGATGCGATGTCCAGAAGGATTATCGAAAATGTTATCATACCCCATTTTAAACAAGACGATTATTATGAAGGTCTGAATAGTGGTAGTGATGCTATTTTTCAAGTTTTAAATGGGGAATTTAATGAGGAACGTTCCTTAAACGACAATACCGGTATTCCATTTGATGCCTTTCTACCCATCATCATTTTTATTGTCATCATGATCATACTTTCCAGTCGCAACCGAAGAAATGGTGGTGGCAAAGGTGGTGGGAGAAAATCCGGACTTGACCTATGGGATGTAATCATCCTAAGTAATATGGGTCGTGGAGGCAGTTCCGGTGGTGGCTTCGGTTCCGGTGGTGGTTTCGGAGGCGGAGGTGGCTTCGGAGGCGGAGGTGGCTTCGGAGGGGGCTTTGGAGGTGGCATGGGTGGCGGAGGTGGCGCTTCCGGTGGCTGGTGATTTAATTGTCTGAAATTACACGCAACCTGTTGCAATTACCCCCATCTTAAAAAGTAAAAAGACATATGCTTTTAAAGAAATTCCGCATCTACGCCATATTTATATTTTTACTATTAAGTTGTGAGGATGATAAAAACGATTGTTCCGCGGTTTTATGTTTGGGCTCCCCTTCGATAGGTATGGAAATTATCGCTGATGGATCCAATGTGTTTTCCGATGGAAACTATTCCTTGGAAGATATTACCATGGAAGGTGAAACGGCCTTGGAAACGAATCTTCACCTTGTATCTGATTTGGATTCCGCCCAAAACCCCATTCTTTTCCTTCAAAATCCTGAATGGGCCGAAGGCAACTATTCATACACATTGCTGATTGGCAATGATACGCGATTTGAATTGAAGGCAACTTTTATTGAATTGGAGGCTGTGAACAGTTCCTGTTGTGGAAATGTTGCTTTTCTACAAAATCTGGAAATTGACGGCACTCCAGCCCAAATGGGCAACGGTATCTTTATTATTTCACTTGACTAAAACTGACTCAACTACTTCTTACGCATAAAGATCATAATCGGCACCCCAGTGAAATCAAAATTCTCCCTTAGTTTATTCTCCAAATATCTTTTGTAAGGTTCACGCACGTACTGTGGTAGGTTACAAAAAAATGCAAATTGCGGATAAGGCGTTGGTAATTGGGTACAGAACTTGATTTTCACAAACTTACCCTTATAGGCAGGCGGTGGATAATTTTCAATGATAGGCAACATAATGTCATTGAATTTACGTGTCGGTATTTTGGCACTTCGGTTATTATACACCTGTACCGCAGTTTCTATCGCCTTGTAGATACGCTGTTTGGTCAGTGCGGAAATAAAAAGAATAGGTACATCGGTAAATGGTTCAATAGCCTTTTTTATCTTTTCGGTATATTGTTTCATGGTGTTGGTTTCCTTGTCTTCCACCAAATCCCATTTATTCACCAAAATCACAATTCCCTTATTATTTCTATGAGCCAGCCAAAATATATTGGCCACCTGACCATCAAAACCCCTAGAGGCATCCAATATCAAAAGACAGACATCACTATGTTCAATGGCACGTACCGACCGCATGACCGAATAAAACTCCAGATCCTCCTTAACCTTTGATTTTCGGCGTATTCCCGCCGTATCTACCAAATTAAACTCGAATCCAAAACGATTGTATTTGGTATCAATACTATCCCGTGTAGTACCGGCAATATCGGTAACGATATACCTTTCTTCCCCTATCAAAGCATTGATAAAGGATGATTTTCCAGCATTGGGCCTACCCACAACGGCAAACCGTGGCAACTCATTTTCCTCCTCTTCATTATCGGGTAATACCTCAACCAAAGCGTCAAGCAGTTCCCCGGTACCACTACCATTTATACTTGATAGCGGATAATACTCCCCTAATCCGAGTCCGTAAAATTCCACTGCATCCTCGGCACGTTTAGCATTATCTACCTTATTTACCGCTAAAAATACGGGTTTATTCGACCGTCGTAATAAAATGGCCACATCCTCATCCATTCCCGTGACTCCACTTTCGACATCAACCATAAAGACCAAGGCATCTGCCTCTTCAATGGCCAATTCTACCTGTTTATCGATTTGTTTCTCAAAGACATCATCACTTCCCAGTACATATCCTCCGGTATCGATCAAGGAAAATTCCTTTCCGTTCCAATCACTCTTACCATAATGCCTATCACGGGTTACCCCACTAACGGCATCAACAATTGCTTCCCTCCTCTGGATCAATCGATTAAAAAAGGTCGATTTCCCAACATTAGGTCTTCCAACAATAGCGACAATAGCACCCATACAACTTTAATTTTGTGCAAAGGTAGTATTATTTAATCTTCAAAAATTCATAAAGAATACCAAATAAGAAGACATCATCCGTAGCAACCCGAATATTTTGACATAAAAACCCGTCGTTGCCCTCCAATTTTACGATTTTCGGAACGCTTTCTATATATATGCTGATATTGGTATCAGTGCTCGGTGTACACAAGGGCCACATAAAGAATCTGCTGCCCTAAACAACAATTTCAAGATGCCCACCAAGGTTCTAGAGAAAGAATAATACTAGAATTCAACCTTGTTGAATTTACCCTCAACGATTGAGAGCTCCTCAACAGATTCAATTTCCCTGACAAACCTTGCAGGATTTCCTACCCAAAGTTCCCCTTCAGGAACATTTTTAGAAACGACACTTCCTGCTCCGATCATTGCGTTTTTACCGATACAAACTCCCCCTAAAATTGTAGAATTGGCCCCAATAGAAGCTCCTTTTTTTATGATAATGCGTTGATATTCTACTGGGTAATTTTTAGATCGAGGGTATTTATCATTGGTGAATGTTACATTTGGACCAATAAAGACATCATCCTCTATTCGCATCCCGTCCCAAAGATACACACCACATTTAACCGTTACATTGTTACCAACGACAACGTTATTTTCAATAAATGTATGGCTGTTAATATTGCAGTTGCTGCCAACCCTAGCATTTTTCAAAATAACACTGAATTGCCAAACTTTGGTTTCATTACCAATACACTCGGACTGAACATCGGCAAGGGGGTGGATAAAAGCTTCTTCCCCACCCTTTTGAATTTCAAGATCTTCTTGCGCAAACATTCTGCCATTACTTACCGAATGATTTCTTCCTAATTCCACGGAAGGTAAATCGGAAGCTATAAAATTGAAATCAGGAATAATCTTCAAGACCCTATCTACAAGGAATTTCTTAGTATTAGCATCCTTTGTAGCTACTATTCCGCCATAAATATTATGCTTATCGATCAAAAAAGGCAAGTCATGTTCACTTCCCAGTATAGGATAACCATTATGCTTCCTACCTTTCTTTTGAAAAGGATCAACATATCCGATAAGATCGTAAACACCCTTATCCTCAACATCATCCAACACTACACTGTGATGTTCCGATGCTCCAATTATTACAATATTTTTCATGCCAAATAGGGGATTTTGGTATTTCATCGATAAAATAAAACACTTTACCGAAATTCAAATATAGAAAAACATTGTACACCACCGCAATGTTTTTCTATTTTTAGTTACATTTCAACATCGATACGAATAGTTATGACCATCCTACCCAATGAAATAGTATTACGTCCAAGGTTTCAACTTCAGTTGCCGCAACCCAAAGAATCGGTTTTAGATGCCTTTGAAAACATAAACCAACCTCCTTTTGTGGTAAAACGAATGGATGACCATGTCTTTATAAAATTCAATAAAGAAAAAGTCCATTTTTGGTCACCACAGTTACATTTGGAAATCAATACTACTGAAGAAGGTGGCAGCAGGCTTTATGGTTTGTTCGGCCCCAACCCTACCCTATGGACCTTTTTCATGTTCTTACATTTTGGGGTAGCCACTATCTTTACCGGATTGGGCATTTGGGCCTATTCAAGTGCTTCTCTGGGTAGGCCAATTCGTCTACAAATTGGCCTTATGGTTTTTATGGTACTCTTGTGGTTTGTACTCTATGCTTTTGGTAGGACAGGAAGAAGCAAGGGAAAGCCTCAAATGCAAGAGCTTCATAATTTCATGAACGAGAGACTTGGGCTGTAGCTTATTTTTTTTGATTATAACCAAAACGTTTTAATTGTCGGGCGTCGCTTCTCCAGTTTTTGTTGACCTTCACATACAACTCAAGATGGATTTGTTTCCCGAAAAACTTTTCCAGGTCCTTACGTGCCTGAACACCTACCCGCTTTAGGGCACTCCCTTTATGGCCAATGATAATACCTTTTTGGGAATCGCGCTCAACCATGATTACCGATCTCATTCGAATGATTTCGGGCTCTTCAAAAAATTCCTCGGTTTCAATCTCAACGGAATATGGAATTTCTTTCTTGTAAAAAAGCAATATTTTTTCACGAATGGTCTCATTTACAAAAAACCGTTCGGGTTTATCGGTAAGTTGATCTTTAGGATAAAATGCCGGTGATTCTGGAAGCAATTCCAAAATTCGCTCAAACACTCCTTTAACGTTGAAGTTATTCAATGCAGAAATTGGATGGATCTCAACCGTTGGCAATTGTTCTTGCCAATACTGTACCTGCTTTTCCAATTCTTCCTGCGTGGAAGCATCTATCTTATTCAATAATAGGAGTACCGGTATTTTACTGTTCTTTATTTTTTCAAAAAACTGCTCATCCTTTAATGCCTGCTCACCAATCTCAACCATATACAATAACACATCGGCATCTTCAAAGGCAGATTTTACAAAATCCATCATAGAAGACTGCAACTCATAGGCTGGTTTGATTATGCCTGGGGTATCTGAGAGTATCATTTGAAAATCATCCCCATTCACTATCCCCAAAATCCGGTGCCGGGTCGTCTGCGCCTTTGAGGTTATTATAGAGAGTTTCTCGCCCACAAAGGCATTCATCAAGGTGGACTTGCCCACATTCGGGTTTCCGATAATATTTACGAATCCTGCTTTATGCTCTGCCATTCTTCAAATTTTTAAAATACTCATTTGCTGCCTTATTCACTTTGGGTGCTAATAATAGTACTGCGATCATATTCGGTATTACCATTAGCGCATAGGATAGATCGATCAGGTTTTTGACCAATTCCAACGACGCAACGGCCGCAAAAACAATCATGATCACAAAGTACCAATTATAGAATCTACCAATTTTTGCATTCGTAAGAAACGATAAACACTTTACACCGTAATACGAATAGGTAAATAACGTTGATAATGCAAAGGCGGTCACAATCAACATCAAGAGGCCATCACCATAACCAAAAAGTGTCTTTTCAAAAGCCGAAAGGGTCATTACAATACCACTTTGGTCTTCCAGATAAGCACCACTAAGGATGATAACCACCGCCGTAAAGGTACAAACCATTATGGTATCTATAAAAGGTCCCAACATTGCGACCAAACCTTCCTTTATAGGATTATCCGTTTTGGATTGGCCATGGTACATTGGCGCACTCCCCAGACCAGCCTCATTGGAGAACATGGCCCTGCGAACACCAATAATCACCAAGCCCCAAAATCCCCCAGTAACCATAGTATCGAAATTCCAGGCTTCTGTAATGATCATTTGGAGTGATGGGATTATTTGGGAAGCATTCATCACCATAACCACGATTACAGCAATCAAATAGACGGCGACCATAAAAGGTACAATGGCTGAGGCTACTTTGGCAATTTTTGTCAAACCACCAAAAATAACCAAAGAGGTAACCAGGGCCAAAACCAAACCTATGGTCCATTTCCAATTAACATCACTCATCCCATATATGGTTCGTGACGGTTCTACCACACTCATAAAAGTCTCTGTAAATTGATTGGCTGTAAACACCCCTAAAAAACCAAATAATCCGCAAATCGCAAAGAAAACGGCCAAGGGTCTTGCTTTTTCCCCTAAACCTTGGGTTATATAGTACATGGGACCTCCCTGCAGATTACCTTGGGCATCGGTCTTTCTAAACATTATTGATAAACTACAGGAATAGAATTTAATGCACATACCGATCAAGGCGGTCATCCAAATCCAAAAAACCACTCCGGGACCACCATCATGAATGGCAATGGCAACCCCTGAAATATTACCCAACCCTACTGTGGCAGCAACCGCTGCCGAAAGTGCCTGAAAGGAACTGACATCACCTTTAGCATTCTTACCATCATATTTACCCATGGTAATGGCTATAGCATGTCCAAAATACCGATAAGGCAATAATTTAGAATAAAAAACAAGAAAGAGTCCGCCAAGTATAAGAAGAATGAACATAGGCCATTCTGTATAGGGCAACATCTTTGCTATAAAATCATTGATAAGGTCCATGGGCTATAAAAATCCGAAGATATGGATTTTTAAGAGGTTTCACCGAAGGGCCGTCTTAAAAAGATTATCGCAACAAGTTTTGATTATACCAAGAAACCGTTGTATATTTGTCGCCCGTTACAAATAGTAGCGCTCTTCTTGTCGGTGTAATGAGCCGAAGTTGCAAAACAAGAAAGGAGAAACCCATATCGCGGGGTAGAGCAGTACCCTTCGACTACGCTCAGGACAGGGTACCTACTTGACCTGGGAATTTTGGGAAACCAGATGCCTTTAATTGGCGTTTGATATACATCGCGGGGTAGAGCAGTAGGTAGCTCGTCGGGCTCATAACCCGAAGGTCGCTGGTTCGAGTCCAGTCCCCGCTACTAGAGAACAAAGGGCTTCCGAAAAATTGGGAGCCTTTTTTTATTTCACCTAGTACAGAATAAGTACAGAATTGCTACTTTTTGTGTAAAAATATTTTATTTATTCCTAATTGATTTTATTTGATTGATTGAACAAAATGGGTTATGAATAATTGATTTAAATTATCCACCAAAAACCTTTTGCATTTTAAGGCATAACTATGTCATCAAAAAAAGAAGATGAATTACGAAAGGAAGCTGGTATGATCCGGGATAATAATTCCCACAATTCAAGGGCGTATCCATGAATATGGAGTATTTCCAAATTGTTGCTATCCTTTATTTGAACTTTTAATTCTATTCTGGTTTGCCGAGAAAGTGTCCTTTCTAAACCCATATTTGGACTTTAGAGAACTGGACCAAGGCTTTTCATTGAACATTTTGAATTAAATAGTATTTCCACTCACTTGCTCAATTTCAATATTCTAAACGCTCCTTGAATTACCAACACAAAAACGATTGTTCCGATAATCAAATCGGGTTTATTGGAACTCAAATAATTTACTAAAATTCCAGCAATTATTACTCCCAAATTGATAATCACGTCATTCGAGGTGAAAATCATACTAGCTTTCATATGTGCCTCTTCTTTACTCTTGGACTTTTGCAAAATGTAAAGACAAATTCCGTTTGCGATAAGTGCAAAAATCGAAACGATAATCATTGTCGAAAAATCGGGAAGTTTCTCGTCTCCGAAAAATCTCCTTAAAACTTCTACAAATCCAATAATCGCAAGTGTTATTTGAAAATATCCAGCAAGTTTGGCAATCCGCTTTTTCTTTATAGCTGTTCCACCAACCGCAAACAAACTAATTCCGTAAACGAAACTGTCTGCAAGCATATCTAAACTGTCGGCAACAAGCCCCATAGATTTTGAGATAATTCCTGTTGTCATTTCTATAATAAAAAAAACAAAATTAATTGCCAGTACAGACCAAAGTAGCTTTTTCTGGTTTGCGTTTTCTTTAAATTCCGTTTGGTCGGTTTGTTCAGTCGAGATTTTTTTCCCTCCTAAATTCAGTTCGATAACTGACTTTTCTATTTGGGCAATTTCTCCGCTGTAAAAAACGGTCAATTTTCGATTCGGAATATCAAAGTCCAAATTCGCAATACCCGGTATTCCGTCCAATTTCATTCGGATTAGGTTTTCCTCCGATGGACAGTCCATTTTGGTAATTTCAAATATGGTCTTTTTCAATTGGTTTGTTGGTTTTTCAGCATTACCTACAACAATTGGACAGCATCATTGATGATGTCCCACTTATGTGTCTAAGTTAATAATCCTTTATTTGAACTTTACTTTAGGTGCTTTGGAAAGTCCATCTTACTCCAAGGACTCTAACTATGAAAATCCCTTTGAATTTTTTCATGAAATTCAATGAACCACCAAAAATTTTCTCATCATCCACTTAAGTGAAAACTAATATATTTATTATAAAAATCTACTCTAAAATTCTAGTACGTTATAGAATAAAAGAGCCCTAAAACGGACTCTACTTATGTGGGTTCTAATGGTTATGAGTTGAATGGTCTTCTCAATTCGTTTCACCAGACTGATTCTGCATCATTTCGTGCTCATATTGACAACAACCTGGCAAACTACTGTAAGCTTCGTTTCCCTCAACATTTTCGGTATCGTATCCTGAAGCTGGTATTGCCTTATGGATTGACATTGCATCTGTTTTGGTACCATCAAAAGAAACATCAATTTTCTTTTTATCAACATTCCAATTGGCTCTTGCTAAGCCATCAACACTATTTGCAGCTTTTTCAATGGCATTTTTACACATCCCACAATTACCCCTTACGCCAAAAGATAAATCTGTCATAGCCATTTCTTTGGATATTACAGTAGTTTTGGTTTTCCATACTGTTTCTTTTTTATTTTGTTTTTACAACATATTATACCTAATACCACTAATATAACTACACTTCTAATTACTTTCTTTATTGTATAAAAATTTAATTATTATTCTAATACTTGTTGTACTTCACCACAGGATACCATTGCTTTACCAAAATATGGATTGATTACTGTTTTTTCTTTACTCAACCAGTATGCACCATGGTTGTTGTCCGCCATTGGACAAAATTCTACATAGACTTTTTCGTTCACTCCGAATAATTGAACCATTTTGATTAAATGTGATGACAGATGTTTGAAATGATCCCGTTGTGTTTTTATATCTGATGCTTTAGAAATAGAAGTTGCAGAAGATTTTATATCTTCTTCTAATGACATCCAATGATTATGAGCCTTATTGTCTAGCAATAATTTCATATCTACATTACTCATATTGTTTAGTAAACTTGATGCATTGACTGAAGTACTTTTTGCATCTTCTTTTACCAAAGCATCTTTTAAATTGATATAATCATTGAAAACAACATTTAATTGTTCCCGAAGTTTCCCTGATACATCCAATCGTTCAAACATATTGGTATGGTCACTTTCTTTTATTGATACATTATTACCCATTCCAAGATGTCCTTCGTGTCCAGTCATTGTTTTTCCACCTTCCTTGTTCATCATTGACTTTTTACCCTTTAATTGTGCAGCTGCATCTATAGTAAAAGTTCCATTGGTAACTATTTCATCGCCATTTTCCAATCCGTTTAGCACTTCGTAATTTTCGCCTATTGAATTACCTAATTCTACTTCTCTCATTTCAAAAACTGGCTCATTCGGGTTACTTTTAATATAAACAACCGAACGCTCTCCTGTCCATAAAATTGCTGTCGACGGAATACTTAACACTTGTTCTTTGGTGGAAGTAGTACCTTCAACTTTACCTTCAACAAACATACCCGGCTTAAAACCGTTGTTCTTGTTATTTAACACCACTCTTAATTTTACGGTTCTGGTTCGTGTATCTAACACAGGGTCAATAAACGAAACTTTACCTTTGAATTCCTTATCGGGATATGCATTGGTTGTGATTGCCACTTCTTGTCCTTTTTTGAATAAATCAATCTGATTTTCATAGACATCGAAATTTGCCCATACCGTGTTTAATTTTGCGATTTTCAATAATGGCTGTCCTTGTTTGATATAATCGCCCTGTTCAACTAATTTTTCTGAGACTGTACCTGAAACCGTAGCATATACAGGAAAGTTTTCTAAAACTTTTACTGATGTTTCAATGTTGTTGATTTGACTTTCTGATAATTTCCAAAGTTTCAATTTGTTTCTTACCGCTTTGTATAATGCAGGTTGTGATTCTTTTAAGGAAACCGCAGTAATCAACTCTTGTTGAGCGGCATATAATTCAGGAGAATAAATGGTGGCCAATAATTGCCCTTTACGAATTTCTTCTCCTGTAAAACTCACATTCAACCTTTCTATCCTTCCAGAAAAATAGCTTACCTGAACAGCATTCGATTCTTCATTTTCAACAATTTTTCCTGATAATTTAATAGTATTATCATTTATTTTTCCATTACCAACTAATGATGTTTGAACATTGGCCAAAGCCATTGCGTTTTCAGTTAGCTTAAATTGATCTGCCAGCAGACCATCCGCACCACTTTCGGCAGGAATTAATTCCATGCCACAAATCGGACAATTCCCTGGTTCTGATTTCATAATCTGTGGATGCATAGAGCAGGTCCACATTTGATTGGTTTCTGCTACTTCGTTATGATTGTGTTCCGTTTTCATATCGGATGAATTACCAAAAATAACCCATCCCATTAGTAGCCCTATGACCAATATTCCTATATATATTGCGTATTTTTTCATACTATTTATTGTTTTCTAATCGTTTTATCATTGCTTTCATTTCTTCAATTTCTTTTCGTTGAGCCTTAATGATATCTTCTGCCAATTGTTTTACTTCTGGGTCTTTTATATCTGCTCTTTCACTTGTCAAAATGGCAATTGAATGATGGGGAATCATTGCCTTCATCCATAGCACGTCTCCAATGATTGGTTTTTGTGTCCTAACGAGAACCAATGCACCAATAAAAAGTACAAGGCTTCCCATAAGAATTGCGATATTCTTCTTTTTGTTTTTATACATTTTCAACATAAAAAGCAACATTATGACTGCCATTGCCGAAATTCCCAAACAGGTCATATAAAACCGTGTTAAGCTAAAATAAACGTGGTCAATCGCATAAGTGTTCAAGTACATCGTGATGTACATTGCTACGAACGAGCCACCTAACATTAAAAAGAATGTCGAGTAATTATTATTTGATTTTTGTTTTGAATTTTCCATACTAATATGATTTTATAGTTAAACTTTGATTGTTCTTAATCTTAATGCATTTGCAATTACCGATACCGAACTAAAACTCATTGCTAAAGCAGCAATCATAGGCGATAATAAAATTCCAAAAAATGGAAATAGAACACCTGCTGCAATAGGTACGCCCAATGTATTATAGACAAGTGCAAAAAAGAGATTTTGCTTTATGTTTCGCATTACAGAATGACTTAAATTTTTAGCCTTAACTATACCGTGTAAATCGCCTTTAACCAAGGTTATCATTGCACTTTCTATGGCAACGTCAGTTCCTGTTCCCATTGCCACTCCTACATCACTTTTCGCTAAAGCTGGGGCATCATTAATGCCATCGCCTGCCATTGCGACTATTTTACCATGTGTCTGTAATTTCTCTACTTCTTTGAGTTTGTCTTCGGGTAGCATACTTGCTTTAAAATCTGCCAAATTAAGTTCAGAAGCCACGGCTTGTGCGGTATTGTGATTGTCTCCTGTAAGCATTATAACATCAATACCTGTGTCTTGAAGTTCTTTTATAGCTTTGGCACTCGTTTTCTTTATTTTATCGCCTATAACAACGTAACCAACAACCGCTTTATCCATCGATAAATAAGAAACTGTTTTACCCTGTTTTTGAAACGATTCTGCTTTTTTCTGCATATCCTCTGAAATTTCTGCATTAGCATATTCCATCATTTTAGGGTTTCCTAAACTTACTTTTTTATCATTTATAAATCCTTCTACGCCCTTTCCAGTAACTGCACTAAATCCATCTGATTTTAAAACTTTGGTATTTTGCTCTTTGCCATGTTTCACGGTTGCTTCGGCAAGTGGATGTTCACTATTAGTATTCAATGAAACGATGTACTGAAGAATTTCACTCTCGTTGTAATTTTTATTAAAAGAACCTACCGTTTCTACGGTTGGTTTTCCTTCGGTAATCGTTCCTGTTTTATCAATGATTAAAGTATCTACCTTGTCCATTTTTTCGAGAGCTTCGGCATTTTTAATCAACACACCATTTTGAGCACCTTTGCCAACACCTACCATCACAGACATTGGTGTTGCCAATCCTAATGCACAAGGGCAAGCAATAATTAAAACGGCAATGGCATTGACCAAAGCATAAACATAAGCTGGTTCTGGGCCCCAAATCGCCCAAATTGCAAACGTAATGAGTGAGATAATAACCACTACTGGTACAAAATAACCCGAAACTTTATCTGCCAAGTTTTGAATGGGTGCTCGGCTACGACTGGCATCATTGACCATATGTATAATTTGGGAAAGTAATGTATCGCTACCCACTTTTTCGGCTTTCATTAAAAAGGATTGATTGCCATTGATAGTACCGCTACTCACTTTATCATCTACAGTTTTATTGACGGGAATAGGTTCTCCGGTAATCATAGATTCATCTATGCTTGTTTCTCCTTCGGTAACAGCACCGTCCACGGGAATTTTATCGCCAGGCTTTACTTTTAGAATATCATTTAGTTCAATTTTGTCTATACTTACTTCAATTTCCTCTCCATTAACAACCTTTATTGCCTTGTTGGGTGCTAACTTCAATAATTCTTTTACTGCGGAATTGGTTTTGCTGTGTGCACGAGCTTCTAAAAGTTGACCCAACAATACAAGTGTTAGAATTACGGTTGCTGCTTCAAAATAAACGTGGACTGCACCAGATTCTGTTTTGAACTGACTTGGAAAAACATCTGGAAAAAGCATACCGACCACGCTAAACAGCCAAGCTACTCCCGCACCAATACCAATGAGTGTGAACATATTGAGATTCCACGTTTTTATACTTTTATAGGCACGTTCAAAAAACATCCACGTTGCGTAAAACACCACGGGAATGGACAATGCAAACTGAATCCAATTCCAATATTTTTGCTCCATTAGGTCGTATAAGGGATTGTTGGCAAGCATTTCGCTCATTGCTATTAAGAAAATTGGCAATGTGAATGCGGTCGCTACCCAAAATTTCTTCAACAGCGTTTTATAGGTTTTTACTTCAGCGGAAAGGTCTGGTTGCATTGGTACTAAATCCATTCCACAGATAGGACACGAACCCGATTCATCTTTTACTATTTCTGGGTGCATTGGACACGTCCATTGTTCTTTTGTTGTAGATGACAGATTTTGTTCTTCGACTAAATCCATACCACAAACAGGGCAATCTCCAGCTTTATCGTAAGTTTTATCGCCTTCGCAATGCATTGGGCAATAAAATGTTCCTGTGCCTTTACCTTTAGGTTTCTTTTCTTTTTTAGTTTCGGAATGATGATGATACTCTCCATTTTTATGGATGCTATACCTTCCACCATCACTTTTTAATGCTTCTTTAAATGTATCTAACGAGATATGGTATTCCATTTCGATAGTAGCTTCCGCCTTTTTTAAATCGACTGATACTTTTGAAACACCTTTCACTTTTGAAAGTGTCTCTTCTACGTGACTGCGACATCCGTTGCAAGTCATTCCGTGTATGTGGTAAGTATGTTTCATTTTCATTTAGTTCATATTAGTTAAGAGTCAACAAAAGTTCTGAAAACTACATTACAGCTTCTCTATGGTTTCTGTAACCTTACCACATTTTAACATCTTATCGCCATAATATGGATTTCGTATTTCCTTATCATTGGAAAGCCAGTATCCTCCAGTATTGTTAAATGCCATTGGGCAAAATTGTTTATAGATTTCCCCTGATGACAATGCTTTTTTAAGTAATGGTTCTAATTGAGCAGTTACATCGGAAAATGCTTTTCGCTGGGTTTCGATATCATCAGAATCCGCAATCATCGAAACAGCAGTTTTAAATGCATCATCATCTGTATTTTCAATTAACATCTTCGCACCAGATTGTGCTTCAGTTGCATTTGAATTTACCAAGGCAGTTTTAATATGAATATAATGCTGATATACTTCTGCTGTCTTTTCATCGTTAAAGTTTGCTTTCGCACTTTGCTCTGTGTCATGGTTCATTTCAGAGTGCATCGTATCAGTTAATTTTTCCTTTTTACTGTCTTTACAAGACATTGCAGTTAGGCTCACAAAAGCCATTACAATAATGGGTATTGTTAATTTTACTTTTTTCATTTTGTTTTGTTTTAAGTTTATAATTGTTTTTTTGTTGTTTAATATTTGTGAATAATGTCTTATAATTTTTCAATCACATTTTCCAACATTGACGTTATTTCATTGGCAATAGCGTTCAATTTTTCGTTTTCTACAGCCTGCATTGATGCCATTGGGTTAACCGCAGCTACCTCAATAACACCTTCTTCTATTTCCTGTACTATGTGCAGGGCAACATTGTTCCGATTTTATCTTCTGCTTGCAACGCTTTGTGTGCAAACGGCGGGTTACAAGCCCCAAGAATTCTATATTTTTTAAAGGTTACATCAAGTTTTTTCTTTAAGATTTCTTTGACGTCAATTTCTGTAAGTATGCCAAAACCTTCATGTTTTAACCCTTGTGTAACTTTATCGATTACATCTTCAAAAGTGCCTTCGATTGTTTTGTTAAAATAATAGTTCATAATTTTTTAATTTTTGGAATTAATAATCTGATTCATTTTTTATTTAAAATCTTACTGAGAACCCACCACCTGCACCAAAACGGTTATCGTAGCTTGCCATAAATGAAAAGTTTCGTGATATAAAATATTCGATACCTGCATTCCAAACAACTTCCTTTGCGAAATTGTCTTTTACTGGAAGGTCATTTACCCATCCAAAATCTGCTTGGTATTCATAAGTGCCAAAAATTGCTGTTCTCGGAAAAATGAGTATTTCACGGCTCAAACCAATTTGTGGTCTTAATTTGTTATCGATACGCACATCGAGATTAAAGAGAAAAGGGGTTAAATATCTAACTCCAACAACTGCTGTGGTTGAAAGTTCATCTAAACTATCTTCCAGTTCATTTTCTATGTTAACACCACCAAACACCCTTAAATAATCGTGCAGATAGCGTTCGTAGGTTACTTCTGCTTCAAGGTTTTTATTCCAACCGTATTCCCCCATTACATTAAATTGGTTACGAATATTGGAAGTTGTAAAATTAAACTCGGTCATATGTGATGCTGCATCGAGCATCGCCCACGTATAATACATATCGGCTTCGTTAATGAGACCACTTATAGGATGTTCTTTTAATCGTTCATCACGAGGTGTGTCATAACTAATTACCCGTGCCATTCCGCTCATCATATGATAGAGTATGTGGCAATGAAAGAACCAATCGCCGTACTCGTTACCATAGAATTCGATTGTAACCTCTTGCATTGGCGGTACATTCACGGTATGTTTTAAAGGTGAATACTCGCCGTTTTTGTTGATGACCCTAAAATAATGACCGTGCAAATGCATTGGGTGGTGCATCATTGTGAGATTGTTTAGGGTTATTCTCGTTACTTCCTTATGATTAATTTTGATTTTGTCGGTTTCGGAAAGTGGTACACCATTCATACTCCAGATATAACGGTTCATATTTCCAGTAAGATTCAGTAAGATTTTCTTAACGGGAACATCCTTGACATAGGCTGTTTTTTCGGGCGACTTCAAATAGTCGTAATTATATTCTGAAAACATATCCATTCCTTCCATATCATCTTTCTCCATTTTTGAATCCTTGGACATTTCCATATTAATCTTTGAGTGGTCCATTTTGGAATGGTCTATTTTTTCATTCTTCATTGAATCTTTAGGCTTATTCATTTTCTTTTCGCCTGTAGTATCCATATTCATTCCATCCATTTGCATCCCATATTCTTCCTTCATTTCAAACCGTTCATCTTTTTTAGGCTGGAATTTTAGGGCGTGTGCACCCATCTTCATATCCATTTTTGCCATTTTTTTCATCATTTCGATTTTATCAGGTCTTGGCAATATTTCAGCAGGTAAAACTTTGCCGTTTCCTATATATGCCAAGGCACTACCCGAACCGTCCTGTGCCATTGCCCGAAACTCAATTTTCCCTTCATCTGGAACGGTGACAATAAAATCATAGGTTTCCGCTATGGCAATAAATGTCTTGTTCCGTTTTATAGGTACATCGTCCTTACCATCTGCCGCAATCAAGGTTGGGGTGTCGCCACCAAATGTCATCCAAAATTGTGATGATGCCGACCCATTGATGATTCGTAAACGGATTTTTTCTCCAGGTTGAAATTCAGGATACTCTATAACCTCTTTGCCATTGACCAAAAAGGCAGGGTAGTAAATATCCGCTATATCCGCACCCTCCATTCGCTGTCTCCAAAAATCAAGCTGTGCACCAAATGCACCTCTTGCAATGACTTGGTTTAGAGGTGTGGACGTTCCTTTTTTCATTTGATACCATTCATTGCCACGCTTTAAGTTTCGTAGAACATTCATTGGTTTTTCATTTGTCCAATCGGAAAGCATCAATACTAAATCCTTATCGTAATCCAAGGTTTTTTCTTTTGGTTTTATGATAATAGAACCAAATACACCGCTTTGTTCCTGTAACATTGTATGTGAATGATACCAATATGTGCCGTTTTGTTTTATAGGAAATTCATATTTGAAAGTAGTTCCGGGTGCAATGGGCGGGGTTGTCAAATAAGGAACACCATCATAAAAATTTGGTAAAATAAGTCCGTGCCAATGAACGGATGTTTCCTCGCTCATTTCGTTTTTCACATAAATGACTGCATATTCACCTTCGGTAAATTCCAAAGTGGGACCAGGGATTGTACCGTTTACGGTCATTCCCTTTACTTCTTTTCCTGCTTTGTTTACCATTTCTTCTTTGATTGTCAAAGTGTATTCGTGAACTGGTAGATTTTCTTTATTTCCTTCTTGGGACTGCTCATAAATGCTTTGGCCAAAAATGGTTTGGCATCCCATTAAAATAAGTAGTGTTAGGTATTTTAAATTCTTCATTTTATATGTTTTTATAATTAAAATTTTATTAAATAAAAGGATTGCGGTGTAACCGATTACCTCTTTTGATGTAATTGTTAACTTATGAGATAGTTTATTATCGTTGATTGCAAATAGTAGGTCTTAACGGATTCTATCTGGTTCATTTGAAACTTCAACTGCAATTCCTGAATGTCCAATACATCGTTAAAATCTATTGTTCCAGTTTCATAGCTTTTGATTAAAATTTCTTCGGCATCATTTGCCTGTTTCAAATTCTTCGTTTGTGTTTTGTAGCTGATTCTTGCAGAAATTCTATCGTTCACGGCTTTATCTAAAACCGTTTCCAATTTGTTCAATCGTTCCTGTTTTTGTAAAGTTATTTCCTCCTGTTGCAACTCATTCTGTTTGGTTTGCGATTTGTACTTATTGTTGAATATTGGAATTGATAATGATACCATTGGCATTACTATATCTTTTCCGTTATCGCTAAAGTCCATATTTGGTCTTTTGTCCACATTCACGTAATCCAGTCCAAAACCAATCATGGGAAGGCTTTCCTTCTGATTTAATAGCTCGGACTGCTCAACCGATTGGTAGAGTTTGTCATATTTAATCAATTCGGGATGTAGGGATAAATTTTCTGTATTGATTAAGTCGGTTTCAGATGGAATAGTTAGTTCTTCAACCACATTCACTACAATATCTTTATCACGGTTCAACAATTTATTGAGTAGCGTTTGTTCCGCCAAATATTGTTGAGCCAACACTTCTTTTAGTTGTTCCAACTCGTTTTGACGCATTTGTAATCGCAATACATCTACTGCTGAAGCTTTACCAACTTCAAGAGAAGTCAAAGCCAATGTTTCGTAGGTTTCGAGCAATTCAATATTTTCAACCAGTACTTTTTGTTTTGCCTTATTTGCATAGAGATTGTAATAGGATTGCGATACAGAGGTCAATAATTTCCTTTTGGCAATAACAATGTCCTCATATTTTGCATCGGCTAATGAGCTTACATAATTTTCCCTTGCCGTGATAGAGCCAAACCAAGGCATCATTTGTTTAGCTGACACCTTAAAGCGTTGAGCTCCTGTTCTCGTTTCCGGTTCGCTCACAAAATAGCCAACGCCTAATTCAGTATTTGGAATCGTGTTTACTTCATTTACTTTTTCAGAAGCAATGCTATATTGCAATTCAAATTTTTGGATTTCTGGACTATTTTTCAATGCTTCATCAATAAGGGTTTCCAATTGTTGAGCATTAGAAAAACCAAAGGTTAAAAGTCCAATCACTATTAAAATTATTCTTTTCATTTCGCTACGTTTTTAAGTTGTACCTCTTGTTTCCAACTATATAAAACAGGAACAACGAACAATGTGATTAAGGCGATGACCATACCTCCAAAACTCGGTATTGCCATAGGAATCATAATATCGCTTCCTCGACCTGTGGAAGTTAAAACTGGTAATAATGCCAAAATGGTGGTTGCCGTGGTCATCAAACAAGGACGAATACGTTTTTCTCCAGCTTCAACTACGGATGCTCTTATTTCCTGTTTTGTTTCAGGTGTATTTCTATCAAAGGTTTGGGTCAGATAGGTTGCCATTACTACGCCATCATCTGTTGCAATACCAAACAAGGCGATAAAACCGACCCATACGGCAACGCTCAAATTAATGGTGTGCATTTGGAACAAGTCCCGTAAATTTTCTCCAAAAAAATTGAAGTTTAAGAACCAACCTTGTCCATACAGCCAAATCATTAAAAAACCACCTGCGAATGCTACGGCAATTCCTGTAAAAACCATTAATGATGTGGCTATCGACCTAAATTGGAAATATAAAATCAAGAAGATAATTGCTAATGCTAATGGCACTACTACCGATAAAGTTTCTTCGGCTCGCAATTGATTTTCATACGTTCCCGTGAATTGATAGTTGATACCTTTAGGCACAATCAATTCCCCCGAATCGATTTTCTGCTGAATAAGCCCTTGGGCATTTTCAACCACATTAACTTCTGCAAAACCATCCAGTTTATCGAATAAGACATAACCCACTAAAAAAGTATCTTCACTTTTAATGACTTGTGGACCTTGTTCATAACGTATGGTTGCCAATTCACCCAATGGTACAGGGCTACCTTTCTCCACAGGCACATATATCTGTTTTAAATCGTTTGGATTTTCTCGCAACTCTCTTGGATAACGAACACGAACCCCATAACGTTCACGACCTTCGACGGTTTGGGTCAACGACATTCCGCCTACGGCTACTTTGAGAACATTTTGTACTTCTTCAATTGTTACGCCATATCGTGCCAGTTTTTCCCTATCTATATCAATTAATAAATACGGTTTTCCTACTATTCTATCTGCAAAAACAGCTTCGGTTTTAACACCTTCCGCTTGTTTCAAGATATTTTCCAATTGAATACCAAAAGCTTCAATTTCTTTTAAATCCTGTCCTTTTACTTTAATTCCCATTGGTGCACGCATTCCTGTTTGAAGCATTACCAATCGGGTTTCAATGGGTTGCAATTTAGGTGCGGAAGTAACTCCTGGTAGTTTGGTTACTTTTACTATTTCCTTCCATATATCGTCTGGGGAATTTATTTCTGGTCGCCAGTTTCTGAAAAATCCGCCATCATCATCGGGAATTAGATTGTTGGAAGATTCATCAACGGTTATCAAAACTTTTTTGCCATTTTTTCGGGCATTTTCAATTTTTTCAGAACCAAGTGGAAAATTTGGATTTTCAATCAAACTACCATCACTTCGTATAAAAAAACCATCATCGTTAACTTTATAGCGTTGTCGAATTCCTTTCTCATTCAATATGTATTCAGATTTATACTGAATTACATTTTCGTACATCGACAATGGTGCTGGGTCTAAAGCAGATTCTGTTCTACCTGATTTCCCCACAACCGTTTTGATTTCGGGAATACTGGCCACGGCCATATCCAACTGTTGTAAAATCCGCTTGTTTTCTTCCACTCCTGCGTGTGGCATAGACGTTGGCATCAATAGGAATGAACCCTCGTTTAATGATGGCATAAATTCCTTTCCGGTATTTTTCATAATAAAAAAACCAGCAATGACAATTAGGGTTGGAATGGATAGAAACAGTATTTTATTGGCCAAAGCCCATCTTAAAATACGTGTATAGTATTGTCTGAATAAGGTAAAGAAACCTAATAGTCCAAAGCAGATAAGTCCAACAAAAATAAGATTCCAAAGTATGCTTCTATCTACACCTAAAGGTCGCCAGTATTCGGCTAAAAGGATTACGATGGCGAAAGCTGAAACACCAATGTTTAAGAGATTGGAACGCTTTTCTGTTACTTTATCTTGTAGTTTTAATAGCGTAATAACTCCAAACGCAATAAGGATTAGCCCTAACCAATAACCAAAGACGATAGCTATAATACCAAGTGCTATTAAAATGCCATTGATTACATATCCAGAAGTTTTTTTAATGCTTTTCTTTCTGAACAAAAATGCTGCAAATGGTGGGATTAAGAATAAGGCAACAATTATGGAAGCCGTTAACGCAAATGTTTTTGTAAACGCCAATGGTCTGAACAATTTACCTTCCGCACCAATCATTGTAAATACAGGAATGAAACTAATAATGGTGGTCATTACTGCCGTAACAATTGCTCCAGAAACTTCCGCAGTAGCGTTATAAACGACCGTGTTTATGGGTAATGTTCCATCATCTTCATCAAGATGCCTGATAATATTTTCCGAGAGTATAACACCCACATCTACCATTGTACCAATCGCAATAGCGATACCTGACAACGCCACAATATTAGCATCCACACCAAAGAGTTTCATCGCAATAAAAACCATTAAAACGGCAACGGGTAAAAGTCCTGATATGAGTACCGAAGCTCGAAGATTAAATACCATAATGATGATGACCAAAATGGTAATTAGTATTTCCAAGGTCAATGCTTCGTTAAGTGTTCCTAAAGTTTCTTGAATGAGTTCCGTTCGGTCGTAAAAAGGCACAATGGATACTTGCGACGTTCTTCCATCACTTAATACTTTTGATGGCAATCCCGTACTTAATTCATTTATTTTTTCCTTTACATTGTTGATTACCTCCATTGGGTTCGCACCATATCGTGCAACTACAACCGCTCCTACAACTTCTGCACCTTCTTTGTCCAAAATTCCCCTGCGAGTTGCTGGGCCTATGGACACTTTGCCAATATCCTTGATTTTAATTGCTGTATAATCTTCGGATGTGACTACGGCATTTTCTATATCGGAAATAGACTTAACA
Source organism: Maribacter aquimaris (assembly GCF_014596745.1). Lineage (GTDB taxonomy): Bacteria > Bacteroidota > Bacteroidia > Flavobacteriales > Flavobacteriaceae > Maribacter_A > Maribacter_A aquimaris. Next base: position 425,361 of record NZ_JABTCF010000002.1, on the reverse strand, counting down.
TAGCCCAAACCACGTACCAAATATTCAGCTTTATTTATTTCCAAGGTCTGTGCACCAATATCTTTATTGCTCTCCTTAACCGCTTTTACAACTTGGTTCAATCCAATATTGTATTGCCGCATCAACTCGGGATTTACATCAATTTGATATTCCTGAACATAACCACCGATCGAAGCAACCTCTGAAACACCGCTTGCAGATGACAAAGCATATTTTACGTAGTAATCCTGAATGCTCCGCAATTCGTGCAAATCCCATCCTCCAGTAACGTTGCCTTTTTCATCACGTCCTTCCAACGTGTACCAAAATATTTGCCCCAAGCCTGTTGCATCAGGGCCCAAAGCAGGATTCACACCTTCTGGAAGCAATCCACTTGGCAATGAGTTTAGTTTTTCGAGAATACGACTTCGACTCCAATAAAATTCTATATCCTCTTCAAAAATGATATAGATGCTCGAAAACCCGAACATAGACGAACTACGAATTGTTTTAACGCCTGGAATTCCGAGAAGGGATGTGGTTAATGGATATGTAATTTGGTCTTCTATATCTTGTGGGGAACGACCATCCCATTTGGTAAATACTATCTGCTGATTTTCGCCGATATCTGGTATGGCATCAACGGCTACGGGGTTACTTGGTAAAAAACCTGTTTCCCAATTAAAGGGTGCGTTGACCGTTCCCCATCCTATAAATAGCACGAGCATTAGTACTGCAACAAGTTTGTTTTCTATTAGAAATTTTATGCTTTTATTTAGCATTAGCTTGATAATTAAACAATTAGACAATGGCGTTAAGAAAACACAGAATACAAGGAATTATCCTAATGGATAACATCCACCGGATAAAAAAGTCTATTGTTTAAAAATCAAATTAAATAAGTCTCGTCAAGCTTGTAGATTTGCCTGAAGACGAGTGGGGGGGCGTAATCTCTATATGAAGTTACATTTTCTTCTAAACCTTCAAATAGGTTTATGTAAGTGTAAACAAATGATGCAACAAACAATTGTTGGTCGAAAGTAAGTGTGTCAAAAGATATTTTTAATTCATCTTGACCGTCAATAACTATTTGTTCGCCTGAACAGCAATCATTAATTGTTATGTTACAGTCGGAATTTGATGTAGATTTTTCCATCACCATTCCACAATTTTCCGCTTTATAGAAAATAGCTGAATCCATTAATGTATCTCCACAATAATGCATATCAACAGTAAATGACATTGTAGAGAATAGCACTACAATTGCCATTAAAAAGGATGATATTTTGTGAAAAATTCTTTTCATTAATGCAAAAATATTAAATATTTAAATACTTGGACGCTTTTTAACGTATTGTTTATGCTAACATCAATTTCCAATAACAAAATATCTGTTCAAATGCTTTACTCCTTAACCTAAAATAAAACATTCGAACCCTTGACGTTTATAATTTAAAATGTTAAAATTTGAGAAACCTGTATATTCCTATCATCAACCTTTACTTTAATATCGTCTTGTTCCGCATTGTCCTTTAAATATTGCCATGAGGCAGTTTTCGGTATCATGAACGTATTACGAGAACGATATTCAACATGATCGGCCAATACATAATCTTTTTCCGCTTGATCCGTGGTATAATATTCGGAACTTGGTTCGTTAAGGGTGTTTTCAAGTTCCTCTTTAACGATATCAAATCGTTCACTGAGGTGTTTTAAAAAGACCAGGGTAATATATAATTCTTATAGTTATTCTCTGAAACCGCACCACGAAGCTCGTTAGCAGCGTCCCACAATTCTTTTTCAAAATCAATATCTGCTTTTGCCATAGGAAATACGTACTATAATTTTTAAGAGGAGTAAATAATTACAACCAAATTTAACAAACCAAATTTGAAAACGGTACTAAATCAAACTCCAAATATTTAAATCAAAATAAATGAATTTAAAAGAAATACCCTTACGGAAAAGCGTAATGGCATTAAGAAATTTATGCTTTGTAATGCTTTTTGTAGATAGCTACCTCTACATCTTGTTGTTTATCCCAAAACACGACCCCGCATTCCTTGCAGGTCCTTCTCCCTTGGATGGCCAGATACTTGTCAAGTGTCGTAAAAATGTACTCTTGAACAAAAGAACTTTAGTGAAAGTTAACATAAATATTAATCAATAATCTTTTGTAACTGTAAAAAAAAATTTAGTTACTAATTACAGGTTCTTTATGTTACATCCTTATATAAAATTACTTCGTATCATTGTATAAACTCAATAAAATAAGTGGTTTACATGGATTATAAAATAACTTAAAGGCGACACGATATGCCATGTCCTTTTAAACTAAATTAATATTTCCTTACTTGATAGTAATAAAAAAAGTAGCATATGAAAACGGTAAAATACAAGGATAAAGATAGAGAGTTTGAAATGCCACCCGAAACATTTGTTAAAGCATTTCCCAAAGAAGTAATGCTTGCGTTGCTTAACTCAAAAGAAAGTAAATTAACGAAATATTGGAACTACTTTAAATCTCTACCGTTCATATATAAAATATTATCATATTTAAAAACTTATGCCTAGATTTAGTTTGTGGTTCTGGTAGAATTCGGGTTGATTAAAAACATTATCTAGCACCACATTAATTGAGTTTGTAAACGGATTCTGCAACAGTAATTAATCCCAACTTTTACTAAACTTTATGATAAGCTGTCTAAAGTTCGATTATTGGAGTCAATAATTATGCTCTTCTGGGGTCTTTCAATGATTTCCTTTTTACCCACCTATCACTCAACTTGTAAAAAGTTCTACGAAAGGTCATTTTAATATAAACCTAAACGGTCTTTTTGGCCTCAGGCCTCGAAACTTCTTCACCGGTAGAATGAACATTCTCCATTTTGATAAAACATACGCCGTATTCCTTACGGCAATTATAAAGTTGATTGCCCTATTGCCGCAAAACAAAATGTGCCTACCGAATATAACCATGACCATAAAAGGAAAGGTAAGGAAGGACTTTACTTTCCAACATCCTACTTAATCATCTATTCCTTTCGACAGCTTACGATCCTTCCTTCGAAGGGTTACAATGTATTTCCCTGAGATGTGCCAATTGTATTTCACCCAAACCCCTTGCCTCCATAAAGAACCGTTCACAACGGCGAAAAACCCTGTCCGAATCATCTGATGAAAATTGGACCGCCCCCTTGAAGCGCATGATATGGTGCGCATTGCACAGCATATAGAACTGGCGCTGCAGGCCGTATGTCCCTCGGGGAAATATCCTTTGCGGCAACCCGGTAAAGTGACGACATAAATGGAACAGATAGGACAGGGAATAATGGTTTGGGACGTATTCCCAAAAGATGCGCAACAATCCAAGGCATACCTGTTCCAACGCACAGCACATTACCGCCATTTTGGAAGCCGTGTCCTCCTTTGCCCCGATAATGCCAATGACCGAAATAAGATAGTCCGCCCTTTCCATTCGGTCTATCCAACTTTCCCTGATTCGTTCATAATAGGTGCTATGCAGACATAACCCAACAGAACAGGACTCGCTTACTAGATTGTTCTCCTTAAAGATGCAGGGTGTCCCGGAAACGATACGGTTCAGAAAATTATCCCCGATGTCCAACCTTTTAAGGACATTGGAAAGGGTACGGAAAATTACATATACCCTACAGCGTCCTTTCATTTTACCATATAGGTTCCCCATGAAATCCCCCAGGTTTTTTGCCGGGGATCTATGTCCGACGATCAGAAGCGTATAGGTAACGGTCTCTTGTGGCATGACCGGTAATGGGTATAGGAAAACCTTTTGCCTCCTTTTGACGGTCTCCATACCGATCACGTATACCGAATGCAGGGGCAGTTCTTTTTGTATCAATTCTATCAGTTCGTCCCTAAATGGGAATTTTGAGGTTGTTCCTGTTTCCATGATGTCCTATTTTACCTCAATAAACAGCAAAGCTGTAAAGTACCGAACCACCACCGTTTGTATTTTACCCTATGTTAATTGTTCTTTACCCGTTATGGATTGTATGAAAAACCATATATTTGATATATGGAAACAGCAGAGAAACCGAACCATATTGGTAGAAAGATAGGTCGTATCAGGGAGCTTCGAGGAATGAAGCAGGAAACCCTGGCGGAAGAATTGGGAATCAGTCAACAGGCCATTTCTAAAATTGAACAATCTGAAAAGATTGAAGAAGAGAAATTAGAAAAAATCGCAAAAGTTCTGGGTGTGACCAAGGAAGGAATAGAGAATTTTTCTGACGAAGCTATTTTTAACATTATCGGCAACACCGTTACCAATCATGATAACTCCTCCCTACTTTGTTTTCAACCTAATTTTAATCCCATTGAAAAGTTAGTTCAAGTCTACGAAGAAAACAAAAAATTATACGAACGTCTATTAAAGGTAGAACAGGAAAAAATCGCTTATCTTGAAAAGCTGATGAAAGAAAAATAGATAATGTACTTCTATGAATTTGTAGCCTTACAATTACCGAAAACCAGTTTTTTTATTCGATTTACAGTAAATTTTCCCATGTTTATTGGCTTCCCAGCGTTTTTACAGTAAATGTGATGCGGAGCGCAATACTGAAACATATATAAGTAATTGAATATCAATTACTTAAAACAAGTAACATCGCTTTAGCGTGTTACCCTCTTGCTTCTCTTTTTTATCCACTTCGCTCCTAAAAACGGTAGCTCTTTTTCTTCTAGATTAATTCATTTAACGGGAGGAGGTGAACTAGTACTTCTATTCATTTCCTATTCAGAAAATAAGAATAGGTCCCATTGCGAAACCTCAAAAATTGTTGCGAAAAGCTTTTTCTTGAAAGATGAAGCAACTTTAAAACAGCATACCACTTCAGAAGGCTATGCTAGTTTGGTTACCGTTCAAAATATGCAGCCAGATTCCGATAAAGAAATTGAAGTAGAAATTTTGGACAACGCCATTTATGGGGAAATTGCTTGGGTAAAATATAGCTCTAACTATGATGGAAAATCTGGTGATTTCAAATTGGTTAAAGAGAACGGTCAATGGAAAGTCACAAATAAAGAACCTAGGGAAAAAGGAACATTTTAAGTTCAGAAAAAATAAACTTAGGCAAGACTCATAAAACCATTTTTATAGGCTGTGATTATAAACTTGCTCAATTGAACTTTTGAATATGTGAAATTTTGGATTAGGTTGATTATTTAGTTCAAGTATAAGTTCGTTATAGTGTTCTTTTACCAATCTCAATTTCCCTATTGCTAAAGCGTATAAAAACTCTAATATAGCCTCGCCTTGATACTCGTCGAGTGATTTCATAAAAGTCTTTAACAACATAAGCATATCCGCAGAAATCTTTTTGCTACAGGAATAATTTAATTCTTCATTTCTTGCTGCTCTCAAGAGAGATGCTTGAATTATTCCATCATTAAAACGATTAAAGACAAAAGGGTCTAATACATTTTTTACAAAACTGGTCTGAAACAAACCATCTTCTTTATTATTACGCATATTATTCAGAACGCAAGAAATAGTAAAATATACATCTGATTGAGATACATTTTGGTAGTATTTATTATCGTTAAAAAAAGCTGAATTTTTTCTTATTTCAAGTTCATTACCCCCTACACTTGAATAAAATATTTTTTGACTTCCGCCTCGCTTTTTAGAATCTGAAAATGTTCTCAAAATATCAACTCTATCATTGATGAATTTTGAAGGCACATCCAATTCTTCTTGAACAGACTGTAAATAATCGAGTTCTTCTTCCCAAGGTGTATTCGAACTTGAATTATCGCAGTTTATGGTCTCTATCTCTACCAAAGAACTATTATCTGGACCATAAAGACCATACTTGATATTGGTTTTGAGCTCAGCAAATTTCTTTGGGTCGCTAACTCGGTTTATTCCAATAAAATAGATTAACCTAATGTTCTCATAATTCCTGAAAAACCGACTTAGATAAAGTAGATTCTTTCCATTTGAAATACAAGAACCTACAATTAATATAGAGCCTGAAGTTTTACTCTCTATAGTGTCTTCCTTTAATTCGGATTGATTTAAGATAGTGATTTTATTCTTTGCAAAATCTTTGATTTTATCTTTGATGTACTGCGACAATAGCAGGGAACCTTTATCATTGAGGTGGACAATGTGGCTTATAGATGCTGGGACATATTGATTAATGTAAGCATCTAATTTGTTTTTGTGACTTTTGAAACACTCATTAGTAATGTCTCCAATGATATTTGCATAGTCTATATAGAGGTTATATTTTTTTCTTGAAGTTGAATCTTCACTATATGATACTTTTAAGGACGTTCCAGACTCGTTGTTATGTTTGAAAACTTCAACAAAGCTTTTTAATGATTTAGGAATATATTTAGACGCACTAATATTTCTGGGGTAAATGACTGGTTTATCTAAATTGAAAGAGTCGCCTATAATACTTATAGGCGTTGAGTGGTTTTTACAGTAAATACACTCTTCGTTTGCTTTTGATTGGTCGTAAAGAGGAATACCATAGTCTAATTTTTCACTTTTTTCTAAATTACACAAAACCCTTTCTTGAACTATGGGCGAGTCCTTATCGATTGGCATATAATAAAGGGTGCATATTTCGTCCGAGCTTATTTCTGGGTGGTTCTTTTGAATATAATTTATGAGCCCACCGGATGTAGATGCAGAAATAAGAAATATGGATTTATTATAAAAGACGGATTGGCTATTGTATAAACCATCGTAGGACTTAAAAGATTCAATATTAATTTCTTTATCTTGTTTGAATCTCTTCAAATATTTGGTCATTGAATATGCAACGACATTAATAGACAGGGTATCACAATATATATTATCGAAATCTAATTTACCAAATAGATGTAAAGTGTTTAGTGCTATAAAGTCAATTTGACTTTTAAAGACTAAAACATTGGCAGTTCTAAGAAATTTTGATGAATGTTTTCCTGAAGGAAAAACAAAATGGTGGGAAATTCCATTACTTTCAACTAAGCCACCATTATCCTCAAAAATTTTAATTAAACCTTGATTCAATATCTCTTTCTTGTTTTTTGCCAAAAATCCTCTCTTTGGAAAACAGAAAGAATCTTTATCGTAAGGTATATAAGAAATACTGTCTGATAAAGAAGATTCTTCAACTTTTGGAATACTCTTAAAGATGACTTCTAAATTGGCTTCAACACTTTTTTGTACATCCGTATTCTCTTGACAATGCAAAAAAACTAATGTGCTTGTTTGATGAAAATATTTGAAGTATTCTGTAAGTTCATTTTTCAAGGTGTTAAAATCAAAAGCGATGTCCGGGTTGAACACTATCGTAGCATTTTTATGCTTTTTGTCTACGAGTTTGGCATTGTATATATAGTATTTACCCATAATCTAATTTTTGAACGGGTATAAAATACTTATGTATGAACCCTGAGCCTTAATTTGATTTTCAAAACCATCCTGGTTCCAGTTTTCTATCACTAAATCCTTTAGATTATCTTTTTTGACTGGTTCATAATTATCCTTAATCAAATCACGATATACACTATACTTGTCTGTAGATATTTTTAGAAATCCTTTCTTATCTAAAATTCTCAGAATTCTATCTAAACCAATACCTTTTTTTGATTTCAAATTTGATGTAGATGAAGTTTGGTTTTTAATAAGACACTTTTTTATAATGCTTAAATCGTCGATTTCATTTTTTTGGTGAAACTTATCAATAAAACCAACTCCAGAATCAAAAACCAAAATTTCCAAATAGTACACCTGCTTTAAATGGTTAAGATATTCCCTCTCTATGCTCTTATGATTAAAAAATGTAGCTATTGGTGTACCTTTATATTCTTCAGTAATTTTTTCTTTTTTGTTTATATGAAAACGCAGATATGCACCTCTAACACTTGAAGGTATTTCAACAGAGTTTGAATCTGTTCTTCCCCATTCGAAAGTATTCTTTGTTAACTCATAGACAATAGCTCCTATATCTTCAAGGATATCTTCTACTTCATTTAAATTTTGTTTTTTGAAAGTCAGAATATTTTTTGCGAGTATCTTTTTTACTGTATTAGCAATTTTCTTTTCGTCATCATTAAAGCCATTTGAGTTTTCAAAAAGCCTAATTAATCCTTTGCTTTTAGATAGATGGTCTGTATTGACCCAGATGTGCTTATTACCTTTAAATTTTTCATATGAATTCATCTTTATGAAAAATTCATTTTGTTTTTCTCTTAGAAGGCTTTTAATATTTTCCCCATCTTTATCTACAAATTCAGCAGTATTCCAAAGCAAAGAAATTATTGGATAGCTAAATTCCTGCTCATAGAATTTATCCAATTCACTTGAAGTGAAATCAAGTTTTATAATTTTAATATTACAATTACTATTTAAGGTGATAATCAGTTTCAATATATCAGCCAATAATCCAAAACGGTATTGCGCTAAATCACTTGGAATCAATAAAGTTATAGGTTTACCTTCAATGTCTCCTATTTTGCAATAAGTTTCTGCGAGATGCTTAGGGGTTGTATGTTTAATGATTTTTATTTCGGTCATTTGACTTTTTGGTTGTTCACAAAAAAATAATTTTCAAATTTTAGTTTTCATCTATGTTGATTTCCCAATAGCCTCTAGTATCTCCTTTTCGCACTAAAAAACCTTTATTCTTAATAGCTGTAATATGTTTGCCAACAGCAGATTCGTTAATACTTAAAGCTTCAGCTATCTCAATATATGTTATAGAAGGATTTGCAGCAATAAGCTTAAGTACTTCTTTTTGTCTTTTAGTTAAAGCTTCAGCTGCATCAATTACACTACCTATTGCACCACCTATTACACTACCTATTACACCACCTTTTTGACTACCTACTTTATCATCAATTATAATAGAAGTTTCATTAGTGTCTTCTTTAACTGCAAAAGTCATCCTAAGGAAATTATCAGAAAAATTAAAACTTTCTTTTCCATAATATGCTAAAATACGAGGGATGCCAGAGCCCAATTGTTCTACTAATTCTAAATCCTTGAAAATTCGCATCAGTTCCTTGTTCCGTGGGACTGAAAAGCCTTCAAAAAATTCTTTTTCGCTCAATCCTTCAGGTAAACCACCCGCCGATGTAATTTCAATTCTATCGCTAAAAATTTCAAACTTTGGCGTAATTTCATTGGTGTAATCATTATGAACAAAGGCATTAATAATGGCTTCTCGCAACGCAATGGGATTCCATAGGTTGGATTGTTCCCTTTCTTTTGCTGTGATTTTTGTAGTGGTTCTGTTCTCTACTGCAATCTTATCTATCACTTGTTTAGTAGCCTTGACTAAACACTCGTGACCATATTCGTTACTTTCTATAAGGTCTGTTCGGGTTGTGCCGGAATACTTCGCCACTTTAATAGAAGTGTTGTTCTTATCTGCCAAAAGATAGCCAGCATAGTTGAATGCACCATCTTCGGTTAGTAATTCTAAATTCCTTGAAAATGCTTTACCAAGGGTATATCCCGATTCTTCGTAGTAAATCTTTAACTGGCTAAAGCTCAAATCCTGCCGACCAGCTTTAATTTTACTTATAGAATTCCTAGTGCGTTTGGCAAATAGCTCGTCAATCATTTTTTGCGGCATCGGTTCAGCCGATGAACCCAAACGAATGAAACAACCTTTTTCACTCATCCCATATTTTTTAAGATGATATGGTTTTTCTGGACCGCTGGCCACAATGATTTTTAGAATGTTTTTACCATCTTTTTCTTCACTCACAATATCGAATAAACCAAGTGCTGAAGAACGGATATTATTTTTGAGTCTATCTTTGATTTTTAATTGGTCGCCATCAGCATCTGCCAAACCATAAGTATTTCCTTCCTTATCAATACCTATGTAGAGAATGCCACCTTCGCGATAATTCAAAAAAGCAATGACCTCTTTTTCAAGCCCATCGGACAGTTCACGTTTGTATTCTATACGGTTTGTTTCAGTCATTAATTGGATAAATAGGTAATAAAGATATTAATTTGCGAGAATTGATAAGCCTGTCTGTAATAATGTTTGAGTTATTTTCAAAATCAATACTGGTCGACTAAATCTCTACCATTGAAATTTTTTGATAATGTTTCCAGTCCATGTGAGACTCGTTAACATAAGGTGTGTTAGCTCTAGACACTTCTATATTCAAACACAATTGAAAATTGTTTTTATCTAAAAACTCTTTTAGCCTTAATCTATCTATCTTTATTGTAAATCCTTCAGAGCTTGGTTTATACCGCCTTCTTCCTGAGGTATAACAATTTTGCCATTTAACAGCTTTTATTTCGTCTTTTTCAGATGAGTTGTTAAGCAAATCTAACAAAATCATTTCATTGATTTCCAACATTTCCAAAAACTCGTTAGCCACCATTGCAGTTGAAATACTTTTCTCGCCTCGAAAATTGTTCTTGGACACTTCTAGTATTGGTAATATGTCTTTTACAGGAAATGAATGAATACTTCTTGTGGAACCAGGCATTTCAATATCAAAGCTATTTTCTCTAGGAATAAAATGCTCATACTTCAAACTTTCAATATCTATAGTTGAGTCTTTTTTCTTCAAGAAAGTGCTTACCTCAAAATAAGTAGTAAATTTTGATTCTCTGTAACCACCTAAAGACCTTTGGCTTCCAGATTCAAATAACGTAACGTAGTTTTGCTCGCGTGATGCAACCGTTTCAACCACATTGTCCAAATCTTTAAACTGCATAAAATCTTCTGGTGATGTTTTTGGCAACCAATTAATATAACTTGGACGTGTTATAGTTTTATTCAAAAGACTTGAAGGGTCATATAGTCTCATATCCAGAGCCAGCTTTTCTACAAATTCAGGTTCAAAACAATCTCGCTTAATTTTTTTGTATATTATTTCATTTAAGCTATTCTTGACTTCTTCATAATACTTCGAATGTATTTCAATGACGTCAAAATTTGTATTGATATTATAATTTCGATGTACTATTCCTTCATTTTCAGCATCGTAATTACCAAGTCCTTTTTGTTGTTTTAAATCTGTGTATAGTTCATCTTGTACAACTTCATTGCACAAATCATTTCTGCTTATTTTATATAATATTTCTGCTTGAAAATCTGAATAAATAAACCTACCACCATTTTCATATACCTTAAATTCTGGTGGCATAATAATGGTGCTGGGTTGGTTAAGATTTTGAATAAACAGTTGCTCAGTTTTGTTTAATATTTTTTTATCGTGAATTGATAGAACTGTAAACAACCTAATTAAAAGCTGGTTAATATTAAAATGTTTTAGGCGAAACAAAACCCAGATTTCTTTTTTATAATCAATAAGCAAATCAGGTTCTTTGAGTGCAATGCTAATTAATACAGTAAGCAAATGCTCGACTTTATTAAAACCTAAATCCTGTAAGTTGTTTTTAAGAAAATGTGAAAGATAATCTGGAATTTCCAAAGAAATGTCTAATAAGGCTTGCAAAGCCAATTCACGAATTTTGATTACAGGATAATCAAAAAGAGAGACAATGTAATTTACTATAACCTCTGATAACTCAGCGTTTTCCGTATATTGTTCAACAAAATCATAATCTGCTGTCTTTTGAGGTAGTCCTTCAGCTAAACCTACGTTGTATTCTAAGTTAGCGTTGAAAAACGATTCAGCCACATTTCCACCTTCAAAGTAAGGCGCATATTCCGTAAGCATATTAATTGCACTCAAGAGCTCGTAGAAATACCTTCCCTTTTGTGAAATAAAGCTTTTAAGCAAATAACGTTTTCCGAATTTTGGGTCTGCTTTTATTAATGTTTCAACTACGTTAAAACCTAATGTGTCCTTGTTATAATGATTTGAAAACAAAAGGCTGTCATATTCTTTTTCTGCTATATCATCAAGCATTTTTTTAGCCTTTTCTGGCTGCGGATTGACCAATCGATTAGCCAAAATAAGTATTGCCTTTGAGTAGGTTTGGTCTTTAACCCATCTGTCCAAAAATTCCTCGATAGACTGTTGCTTCAATAAAGATGCTTTAGTGACTATCTCGAAAACATCCTCATCTTTAAGGACAGCGTATAGCACAGAATCCGGACCATTGTTCACATTTGCATAAATTTCATCTACAATTTTATTAAAGTCACAATCCTCATTAACATATTTTCTGAAGTATGCTTTGGGATAGGCTTTATCAATTTTATCGAAAAGCGCTTTGAAATGTAGTTCAATCTCATCTTTTTCAATGTGTGAAGTTTTAATATCCGTTATATTATTATTGTATTCAACAAACCATCGAAGAATCTGATATGGTTTTATCTTTTTTTGCTCAGTCTTAGAAAGCTTATCGAAAAAATCCTGAAAACTTTCTTTTAAGGGATAATATTCATTTCTAATACCTGTTCGCCTTCCGTTTTCAATATGTGTTCTTTGAAGTGATTCCAATGTGCCATTGAATTTTTCAAAGTCGTTGTTGAATAGGTCTAAAAGTTGCTCTTTTGTGGGTTTGGAAAATGGCGCAAGAAATTTACCTCTATATTGTTTTTTCTTTTGGCTTTCATCTTCTTTAAAATCAATATCAGGTAAGTTGTAGTCCTTTGGGTTTAAATTGTACGTTTTTAATAGCTTATAAAACTCTTCAAATTTTTTGGGCTCTTCAAGTTCCACTAATATGTTGAACCTTATTTCATTAAGAATGTTGGGTATAAAGTCTTTCTCATTAATCTCTAAAGTGCGCTTAAATAATTGAGTGGTCAATTCTAAAAACTCACCTTTTGATGTACCACCAACGTCCCATTTTGGCAAAGTTTTTATTACAGTAAATAAGAGTGGTAATTCTTCATTTTCAGCTTTCTCAATGAGTAGCTGTAATACTCGAGAAATGGCTTCGCTTCGTCCTATATTGTTTTCCTCATAGTCCAAAAGGCTAAATGCGAGTCCTGGATATCTTTCGCCAGTAAAACTAATTAGGTCTGATTTACAGATATGATTCATCCTTCCATTGCCAGCATAAGCTAGTTGTGTTTGAACAGAGAATGCATCCTTGAGTCTCTTTAGGGTGTTTTCTGGATTTGTTTCGTGTACAGCTTCTAGGGCATTAGTGATGTAGCTTGCTTGATAATCCTTACGGTAGCCCACACCAAAAGCAACTATGATGAATTCATTATATAGCCTCATAAAATGGTCTTGAAAATCACAAATTCCATAGATTTCAGCTATTTCACCAAGATGATCCAATAACGAGTGGGTATCTTCATCATATCTTACAATTTCTTCTGCATGTTGTATGATTTTCAAAATTTCAGGACTTAGCGAATCTTTATGCTTTTTATTTAAGATTCTTGCAAATCCAATCCCAATTTTATGTTCTCGGTAACCATTATCGCCAGCTTCTAATTCTAACCAATACTGTATAAATTTCTTTAGGCTCTGTTCATTTAAACTATCTGTTGCTAGTTGAAATATGGTATTGGTTATATCGTTCAAGCTACGACGAATAAAATGACTATCATCGTCACCATCCATCAAACCATAACTTCTCTTTTGAAGGAATTTTGGATGTTTTATGTATAGATAATCTAATGAAATTTTGAGTGCTTTCAGTTTTGAAGATTCCGCTACTTTCGTGGTCTTATTATCTTTCCAAAATTGCGAGAGATTCAAGATTGAATCATAAATTCCGAGGGAAGGGTTTCTAAGTAACGTTACCTTTAGTTTTAAGCTATTAATAAGGTTAATCTCAAAAACCCAAATTACTTTCAGCAAGTCGAACAAAGAAACGATGTTCTTTTTTATTTTAAATTGCATCCTGCCTTGTTCAATGATTTTATTTTCGATTTTTGGCAGCACTATTTTTGGCTTTGGAAAAATCTTAACGACTTCTTCGAATGTCAAAAAAGACAAAAAATATGCTATTTGACTTAACAGATTCGCATTGGAAATTTGCTTAAAGTCTATCTCATTTAAAATACCAATTGCGGTGTTTTTGTCATCTTTAATAAAGAATTCCGCTAGAGCCAATTTAATCGTAACGACGATTTTCTTGTCTTTTATATTGGCATTATCCAATAAAATCAGCTTATCAAATTGTTTATGTAACAATAAGTAGTTAATTGCCTTTCGCTTAATCTTACGGTTTATTTTTTTGTTCTGCTTTTTTGAATAATCAGTCTTTTTAAAATTCCTTACGTGGTCATCCGTTTTTTTCCAGGAGATTTTGTCTATTCTATTAAATACGGCTACTGGGTCTTTTTCAATTAAAATATCAGCTTTCAAGCTTTGTACTAGAGACTCATAACTAGATTCTGAGGTTTCCTTACCAAGACCACGTGATAGAATAGTTTTAGGTAATAATTTGGAAAACTTTAAATGATATTCACTAAGATAGTGGTGAAAATATTCCTTAGAACCTAAAAGAAAATCACCATCCCAGATTGCTCTCAGGCTGTTTTTGACGTGTCCAGCTTTTAAGAATAGGGTTGGAAAGTCAATATGGGAACTATCAAAATTCCATTCTATATTTAAAATTCGAGCTTTTAAAAACGATATTCGTATAAACTCAGATAAATTTAATTCTTCAATTGCGGCGTTGTGGGCAATTTCAATGTTGCTTTTTATTTCTTGGATTGGGCGTAAATTGGCCCAAGCATTTTTAATCCATGCTACATTTGTTGTTTCTATTACTTTTAAGTAACTACCTGAATCGTACAAATGCGAAAAATAGTTTCTAAATGCTTCATCAGTATTAGGGTTTTCCTCATAGTAATCTATCAATGCTGGACCGAAATTAACTATAACATCTTCTGTTTTCTGAAGAATAAATTCCCTGAAGCTGTTATGAAACACAATAAAATTGCCTGAATCATTTTGTTTGAGTAAATGTGAATATTTATTGATTACCTGCTTCACTTTTATTATATCCGAATCAACACCAAGTTTTGAAATGATAAAATTGATTAACTCAATACTAGTGTGCTCTTTCCTAAATGCTAAAAAAGACAATACCCATCGGTCATATTCACTAAAAGCGATACCTCCATATAAATATTCATGGTATGTGTCAATTTCCCCACCTTCCAACTCTGGCAGATTACTAAGTAATTTTACATATTTGCGCTTATCAGTTTTTAAAAGCAATTCGGATATATAATGAAGGTAAACAGGAATACCAGAGGACACCTTTTCTATCAACTCAAGTATTTCAGAATGGTCAATACCTTTGTTGGTGAGATATTCCTTAATTTTTCGTTGAGTAAATCCTTTAGCAATAATGTGTCTTTTGGAATCTAAGTTAATTTGTTGAAGAACATCTGTAGCAAGCACCGACTTATATTGGGTGCTGACTATTATAAATATGTTATTAGGAAGGTTACCCTTAATATTATTCAGTAACGAATTTTCTGAAAAAGCCAAATCTCTATGCACGTGGTCTAGACCATCAACTATAAAAATTATTTTTCTGTCAAGAGTAGCAAGCTTATCAATATATTCAACAAATTTACTTTCATAATCATTAGAATAGCGAGAAGGTAAATTCACATCTGGAAAACGATTCTCAATACCAACACACATAGACTTCAGAAAGTAATTAGTCTTGTGCCTTAACTCCCCAAAATTATTTTTAGAATCTGGTATAAAGCAATAATATGTAAATGCTATGTCATCGTTTTGTTGTTGGAATTTAGTCAATGCCGTAGATTTGCCAATTCCTGGCAGACCTTCGACAAGAATATAACCACCATCTAAGTCATCAACTGATTTTTGTATTGATTTCAACAACCTATCGTTAGCAACATAGTAAATATCATCTACAACTTTAAAGTAATGTGAAAGCTTATCTTCAAACCTTTCTGATAAACCGAGTTGTCTTAAAACTTTCTCTTTAGTGATTTTTTTCGCAGAAATACTCCACTCAACTACCGAGGTTAATAGCCTATCAACCAGGTTTTTTTCAATTCCCAACAGGCTAAATTTTGAACCAATAGCATCTTTTATAATATGAATAGAGTCTTGCTTTAACTGAAAATCTAATCGGTTAAGAAAATCTGTAAATTCCTTTTTTTGTAACCCAGTTTCTTTTCTAATTATCTCCACTACTGGCAAAAACTCCTTTACCGATTTTATGGCATCATATTGTTTTCCTGAAGCTTGTATTGGTAAAACAATTTTTTTTATAAAATCGTTCAGTCCAATGGTAATGTCCTTGCTAGGTCGCGCAGCGTTACTTATACCTTTGGTTGAATAAAGGATAATACGAAACTGTATCTCTGAATTTACAACACTCTTATAACCATCTGCAAGCTGTCGAAAAATAGATTTTTTATCTTCGGCATTACTTAATAGGTTATAAAGCGTAAAATTGTTGTTTTCATCTTCGGACCATTTAACTTGGATGAAATCTGTTTTATCTTTTCTATTGATAATAACATCATCTATATGATTTCCTCTGTCGTAATTTTCAAGTTGAATATATTGTATATCGGAATCAAAAAACAGGCTTTCAATTATTTTAAGAGCTGCAATATTATTTTGATAATAGAATCCTGCTTGTGGTGCCGAACCTGTCATAAATTATTTAAAAAATTAGTTTTACAGGTATAAAGATAATTTTATAAAATCTATTTGAAAATAGATTTCGCCTCATTATAAATGGTTTCAAAATTAGCAGCCAAATCAACCTGAGAAAACTGCTTCGTTTCCTTTGGTAACTCTCTTTGAATATCAGCCAATTTAAACTGAACTTTCTTATCCTTTCCATCAGCATAGGCTATAATTCGCCTTGCTTTAATCTAAAGAATACATCAGCGCTAATTTTTGGAATTTCTTTTTCTCCAGTCGTAATTCGCGATTCAAAATCAAGGTTATGCCCACAACTAATACTTTTGGTTGGGTCTTTGATAATTTCAAAAAAGCGCTCGTAATATTTTGTCGTATCTGGGTCGTTGACCTTACCGAAAAACTGGTAGGACAAATTGCTTAAAATTGCCTTACTCTCCTTATCGCCATACATCATATCGTTCTGGATTTTATCCTGCATTACTTAGATGGCGGCAATATCGTAGCTTCTCAAAGTTGCAGGAATTCTATGCATATTTAATAATCTGATGGTAGGTGCTTCTTCCATTAGCAAGAACGACGACTTAGAATTTCGCACGCTCATTTGTTTGGTAATGGTGTGAATTATGCTGGCAATTACTGACGAATACGACGTTTCAAATTTTGGATTGTTTACTACGGAAATGATTGCAGGATTATCTTTGCTGTTAATATTTAATGGTACTTCGTCTACGGATAATGCCATAAAAACCCGTTGTGTACTAATTCGTTTAAGCGCATTTGCCAAGGTGCTTTTAACGCCTGCGGTCTGTCTATCAGAATCTTTTCCACTAATAAAAGCATCTGCCATTGCTCTTGATGTGGTATTGGTTTCCAAAAATTGAACAACCATCTCCATCGACTTAATTAACTTCATAACGAAAAAAGTAGCATTATGTCCTGAGTCCTAATTGATGGCTCCTTATCCGCCAAACTCAAGGGTGCTAATTCCTTACTAATATCCGCGAACCGGTCCATTCAAAAACCCGCATCCAAAAACCATTAATTTTATTTTTCCTTGCCCTTAACCCTACCTTTTCGATATCTATTCTCACAACTGATTTGAGCTTAGTAAGGATTTATAAAAAGTGCGAGAAACGAGCCTGGTTATGCAATCCGTCTAAGAACAAATTGGTTTTCTTTGGTATCGGAAAAAGGGTCACGAATGTAACATGAAACACCAATTTAATTTAAGGTCAATTATCATAATTTACAACCCCTCAACATAAAATCAATATTAGTACTTATGCTGTCCCACCGTCCCATAATCGGACAAGTACTGGTACACAACCGTCCCATGAGAGGACAAGTAGTGGACAAGCAGTAGTATCTATTATAAACATTAATAAACATATAAAACAATAAACGGCCGCCGGTTCTTTTTTTTAAATTTAAAAAATGATTTTCAAATAATTCACAGCCTTTGAAATTACTTCGAACATAGTCTTATTTTGCATTTTAAGACCCGTTGGAGCCACGTTTACCGTCATGTAATGCAACTTATGGTAATCATAATATTAATTGCAAGAAAACGTATAAAAACACTTAATTATCCCACCACTAAATACGTACATATAATTTGATAGAGTTTGGTCCCATTTAGTTTTTTTGTTCGAAAAATTGGAATGGTAAATCCTTTTAAAATCAAAAGCGAACTCCATTGATTTTATTTTTCTTAAAATCGATGGTGTTCAAGACCTTTAAACGATGCGCTTTGACCGAAATAAAATGAAGGTCAATGGGCGGAGTTTGTTTGGTTTCTCAATATCAAATTAAATTCAAAATGGGAATAGAAGGTAAAGGACACTTGTATTCCTTCATCAAGAATCTAAATAGATAGTACCCGTTTTTGCATAAAAAACCCTTTGATAAACCCATTAAGTATCAAGGTTGACTTTAATGATGCTTTATAAAACTAAGCAGTTCTAGTTTGGAAAAGCTTACATTCTGTGGTTTGTAGTTAAGTATAAAAAAAGAAATGTTGATTAGGGAAAGTTTCGTGTTTATTCAACTGCTAATATGTTGACAATTAAAAATTAATAACGCTATCCAACGCATCATCGGCATCTTTATGGATGAAATTAGCTTGATAATTGAGCGTCGTTTTCAAATCACTATGCCGATATAGCTTTTGCAACATCAATGGGTGTATCTTGTCCCCTGCTATATTTCCAAAACTGTGGCGTGCTATGTGATTAGACAAATTCTTATCAATTCCACATAGCCTAGCAATACGTTTCAAATATTTATTAAACAATGTTGTTGCATTTCTGGTTTTCCTAAAAATTTCCAAATCTTTTTTAGGGTCCGCATCTTTTAAAAATGGAAATACATATCCTTTATTTTCTCTCTGGGCCTCTTTATAAAAGTTCAATATGACGCTAGCTTTATCTGGAATTTTGAGACTCAAGGGTTTTTCATTCTTGTTCATAATGTAATAAAGGCGGTTATCCTTGAAATCGGCCCATCTTAATTTAACCACATCGGAAACACGCATACCCGCAAAGTAGAAAGAAATCAACCAAACGTTATGTGTATGCCAGATTGACGATTGGGGCTCAAATTGAAGGGATTCTATTTTTTCCAGCTCTTTA
Source organism: Maribacter aquimaris (assembly GCF_014596745.1). Lineage (GTDB taxonomy): Bacteria > Bacteroidota > Bacteroidia > Flavobacteriales > Flavobacteriaceae > Maribacter_A > Maribacter_A aquimaris. Next base: position 406,207 of record NZ_JABTCF010000002.1, on the reverse strand, counting down.
GTAGTAAGGCCAATTTTATTACCCGAACCAAGTCGTATCCTTTCTCTTTCACCTGAAAAGGGATAAAATTTTGAATCTACTATTCCTTCTTTGATTGCAATATTGAAAAGGGTTCTAATAAAAATAAGTTGATTTGAAATCGTGCGAGTTTTTTGATTCAGATAAACAGAGCAAAAAGTTTTATACCGTTTTAAAAATGATTCATCTATATCGCGAAACTTTAGCGACTTGTTCTTCTTAAAATGGTTAATCCCATCAACAAATGAGAATTCTGACCTCCGTGCTTTACTAATCCTTTCGTTCCTTCTTTTTCTTATTGCTTCAATGATATCATTTTTACGTGAGGAAGATTTTAAAGAAAGAAACTCTTCGATATTATACAATATGGAAAGTTCTGATTTGGCTACTGAAAAAGTACCACGATCATATTTACTTTTAACGCGTTCAGCTGCTACAGTAAAGAAAGATTTAGAGCCTCCTGGCCCCTTTAATTTATATTTAATTTGTTTTGGTGTGATACTTTTTTCTTTAGAATCAAAGTATAGGTCATTGGCCTCGGTCAACTTTTTCATTAAAAAGTTATTCAATTTTTTGTGATTAGGATGGGACCCTTTTGCTTTTCCCGAAACTTTATCCCAATCTTTTTCAAAAACATATTGACCAAGCCACTTGTAATTCGTTTTATAGTTTTCGCTTATTCGAAGCGCCAATGGAATAGTGCCATCCTTTTTCTTCATATTCTTGCGCAATACAATCTTGATATTTGCCATAACTCCTTAATTGAATACATTAAAGGTACTAAAAACTAGTACAGAATAAGTACAGAATAATTTGATTTCAATTGATTTTAATTAAAATCAAAAAATATTAAAACCCTACTAAACAGTTGATTATAAGGGGTTTTGTGTAATTCTAATGATACTACTTTTCGGGCTCATAACCCGAAGGTCGCTGGTTCGAGTCCAGTCCCCGCTACTAAGGCGTAACCGCTATAAACAAACGGATTGTGAACTACAATCCGTTTTTTTATGCCCTGTATTTCCGTAATACTACGTTCAGTAAACAAAACGGAATCACTTTTTCCATGAAACCGAACTATATCACGCCAAAAATCTATACTGGTGGAATCGATATTTCAAAGTGGTCCTCCCTAACTTAAACGCAACAAAATAATGCGTAAAAAAAACAATCCTTTATTTGAACTTTAGTGAACAGGACTGAGGCTTTCATAGTAGGTAATATTGTGCGTATTTATTCCTGCAACTTACTTAACCTTTTATATTCAGATTCTAATTTTTTTATCTCTTCCGAGCGATTTTCTTTGTTCTTATTTAAGATTTCAAGTTCTCTATTGATCTCCGTGATTGCGTTTTCGTAAAGTTTTAGTCTTTCGTAAATCTCAATTTTTATTCCGTAGCCCCACTCGTTATTCTTGTCAAGTTCAATTGCTTTTTCGGCAAGTTTCAGAGCAGTTTCATAATCCATTTCCCTGAAAGTTAAATAAGAAGCAGCTCCGGCATAAGTATTGGATACTTGATTTATACCAGTCATTAATTCTTCCCGAATGAGTTTCTCCATTTTATAGTTGGTCGATGTTGCAATGTTAAATTTGATTTGGGTATTTGCCCATGAAACGTACATTTTTGCATTGTGTTGATTTAGTTCAATATCGAAATTCAAAGTTTCATAATAACGATTAGTTTCTACTGGCACGGCTGTAAACCTTGCAACATCATTTTTAGAATTATAGTTGTAGCTCCCATATAGGGTAGTGTCTTTGTTGATTATTACGACCCATTCATTCGGATTTGGTATGGTGAAAATCGAGTAATTTCCAGCAAGAACTTTTTGTCCACCAATTGTTACTTCTTTGTCAAATGCAATTTTGGTACAATTCCCAGCACCAGTCCGCCAAACGTTATTCCAAGGTACGAGTCCTCCATATATCAATCTTTTACGGGCAGAAGGCCTTTCGTATTCAACACTTATTAGCGTATTCCCAACGATTTGGGAAAGGTTGCCTTTAGGGCTAAAAGAAGGATAAGGATAATCTGTGTCTTGACCATTAAGTTGAAAACTTACTGAAATCAGAATTATTAGGCATTGGATTTTTTTCATTTTTCGAAGTTTATTATAATGACACACAAAAATGGAATAGCATCATCGATGATATCCCGCTTATATGTATAAGTTAATTATCCTTTTTTTGAACTTTTAATTTGTTTTGGTTCGTCGAGAAAGTGTCCTAACTTATCCTTTGCCCACGGAGACTTTAAGTTAACCAATTCCACCTTTAAACAGTTCCGTTTTAAGTGGAGCCTACATTGTATAAGAAATTTACCCTTAAGTGATTACATACTCTTGATTATCTCAAAACGCTATGTCCTCTTATTCCTCTGCAGCTTTATAATCCACTGGGAAAGCTTTCAACACTTCCCGTGTAAGATCCCACTCATCAAACCCCTGCTTACCATAATCAAGACCCCTTCTAACGATGACAAGATCGTAGGAAGGAACTACAACAACATACTGTCCACGGTTTCCTGCCGTGGTATAGGCGTCTTTGGGTACATCATTACGGTCATCTGGAACGAGCCACCATTGTCCTCCATAAAAATTACCACGTTGTGAAGTGGCCGGTGCGGGTGTCCTTACAAAATCGATCCATTGCTCGGATAGCAGCCTCTCGCCATTCCAAAGACCGTTTTGCTCGTATAGCAAACCAAATCGGGCAAGATCACGTGCATTGGTGTATACTTGACTGCTAAAAATGAAATCTCCAAATCTGTCTGTGCTAACAACAGTATTTCTCATTCCTATTTTATCAAACAAAGCAGTCCTAGGGAATTCCAAATAGGTTTTATCATCACCAAGGGCATTTTTCATTGCTAGGATTCCTAATATCGAATCATAGTTCTCATAGTCCCAATAGGTACCCGGTCTTCTGATTAGCCCCCTGTTTCTTGCTCCGTTTACAGAGCTAGCCCCTGCCCAATAGGACAACCCTGACCCCGTGGCATATTCCTTCTTCCTGTTATCTACGGTATAAAGCCCACTAGACATGTTTAATACATTTCTTAATGTAATATCAGCACGAGGATCATTTTCAGAAGTTTCCTCCTTCGGGAGCCATTCTATCCCAAGTGGGGCATCTAAATCCATTTTACCCTGATCTACCAACATTCCAATTAGGGTCACTCCAATACTTTTTGCTGTCGACCAGGTTCGTGTTTTGGTATACATATCAAACCCTTCTGCATAGCGTTCATGAATGATTTGTCCTTTATGAACAACAATCAAGCTGATGGTAACTTGCTCAGGGGATTCTCTTTCAAAAGACCATTTTGATGCTGCAGCCAATAGCTCTTTATCGATATATTTTGGTGATTCTTGCTTTTTAACAAAATCCCCTTCGGGCCATGGAATGGTATTTAGGTCCCCGATTGGAGCAGGTAGGCGCTGTATCGGCAGTTCATCAATCATATCAAAAGTTTGATCTGGCGCCAAAATAACAGCACCAATTCCTTCTCTGTATACTGCCCGCATTACTGGAGTATTTTCGGTAGTGCCAATGGTGACCGTTCTTTTATCCCAATCTATCAAGTAGTCTCCACCCTCTGAATTGCCTACGGGTTGTTTAAGATATTTAAGCTCCTGATTATAAGCCTGCTCTAGGGTCCTGTTAGAGGTGAAAAGCGCATTGCAAGTAAGGACGGCCTGAACACCGTACTGAATCATTTCCCTATTTGACTTAGAATAATCATAAGATTCCCTTTGCTGCGCAAATGTCAGATAGGCAGAAAATATAAGGATGGTACACAGGGGAAGTAGTTTTTTCATTGTTATCAAAATTTTGAATCATTTTTATATAGCCCCTAACGTGCGATCTCTTATGTTCAAGTATCCTTTATATGAACTGTGGTTTTAGCTATGCTCCTTGCTACCAATAGTTTGTCTATTCAGTAACTTATCTGAAACTTTATAAGTGGCTGAATATTGAAGGTTAGATTGTTGTTTTTTAAATTCAGAAAACGCCTTTCTATACCATCTTGGATCAGTCGCTTTTTTTCTATAGTCTTCATTTACTTTTACATCAAAGGAATCCCCTTCTAAACGAGGTTTAATTTCATAGATTCCAATTCCTAACTTTTCGATTCGTTCTAAGATTATCTCAAAATCCGACTCGGAAAAAAAGAGTATTGAATCAGAGTCATGTTCATTATTAAGATTTTCTAAGTTTAGAAAGATATTTTTTTCAAGAAATTGTATTTTTTCCATTTTATATAGTGTTGTTGATAAACCCTGCCTATTAGGCTAAGTTAATAATCCTTTAAATAAACTTTATTTGAACCCTATTCCAAGAATCTAATTAAATCCCTCCCACCATATAATATCCTAACAATTCTCAATTTGCCTTTGAGCTTTCGGTAAAATATAATATGAGAAATGTAAGGTAGACTATAAAGGCCCTTTTTGATGTCATTCCTCTCTCCTCCTATATCAGGGTTGTCGCTCAATTTTTCAAAGTGTTCTTCTAGATCAATTAGGTATTTGATACTCTGGGCATTACTAAATTTATATTCTCCGAACTCAAAGATTTCATTAATGTCAGCGACCGCCCCCTCAGAAAGGACATAGGTGTATTTCATAAACTTTTTTTGGATGCTATTATCTGGCTCATTGATAAATTACTATCTGGTCCGTCCCATCCTTTCTCAATTTCTTTTCTTAGGTCCCTTATTACTTTGTCCCTGTAGATACCATGTAACCTCAGAGCATCCCTAATTACTTCACTATTGTTTTGATACTCTCCAGAAGCGACCTGGTCGTTTATATACTCTTCCTGTTTTTTGGTGAAACTAATGTTCATGTCTTACTAATTTACAAATATTATACTAAAATATGTTCATATATAGCATATATGGATATTATACACACTAAATAAAGGTATGATTATCGTTTATTTGAGTTTTTAATTCTATCTGGTTTACTTAGAAAGTGTCCTAACTTATCCTTAATCTATTCCTCCCTAGACTTAAAATTAATCAATTCCAATTTTAAACAGTTCGGTTTTACAGGTAGCTTACACAAGAAACGCCTTCCCATTTATCCAGCTCATTATTTTTATAATAAATGGTATTTTTAGTTTTAAAACGTTGGGCATTACGTTTTATATCTTCTACTAAGTATTTTTAATCCATACACTGATTTTGGTTCTACAGTATAATAAACCCTTACGATGATTCAAACCTATAAAGTCACAAATAATTATACGGTATTGCCCGCTTTGAACGTCTTGGCATTTTCCTAATTGACTTTTTTTACAATTGGCAATCCTTCATTTCGAGGGATATTGAAAAAGGGATATCCAGAATCCTATCGAGCGTGAATATGGCTTGGGACAAGTAAAGAGGAACTCACCCTTTTGATGCTTTTTTTACTACCCAAATCTTAAACGGTCCTGTTTTGCCAATGATTTTTCCAGTTTCCAAACCCAAACATCCAAATCGGACTTCACGAACGTATATGGTTAGAAAACAACCATTCAGTATTAGAACTTACCTCTAAATTAATCCATACGGAATTTCCCTAAAACAATCTAAACAACACTTATTTGGTATTTAAAAGAAAATCCCGGATTAAAATTTATATACATTCACAAAATTCACGCAAACCAACAATTCAAAACAGGGACTTCGGATTTCAGAAAATCAGATAGTCCCATAAGACATTTTTCGATTCTTCGGCTTTAGCGAATAATCTAGGATAACCAAAAACGGAATTGAACTAAAAACATCTATTTCTCAATAAAAAAAGTTATTATTGACCAAACTAAAAGCAAACTTGCTTCACTAACCCGACATTAATGGAATCAATTACAAATCCTGAGATCATAGCTATTATAGCTACAGATAATGACGGTGTTATATACCGATTTAACGAAGGGGCCGAAAACTTATTAGGGTATTCTGCCACTGAAATGATCGGTCTAAAAAAAGTTACTTCTTTTCTTATGGAAGAAGAGTTTGAAAACTTCAAGAGTGATATCCTATCCCGATACAAAGGTAAAAAACCAAATGTTGACCCTTATCGATTGTTAACCCTAAATGACGGTTATGATTCCCGTGAATGGACTATCGTTAAAAAAGATGGCACAACTTTTATTGCCCATTCAACACTAACCCCCTTAAAAAGTGAAAGCGGGGAAAGTATGGGATACATCAGAATAATAAGGGATATAACAAATCAAAAAACAATAGAAACCGAACTTTTACGAAAAAACCATGTTTTGCATTATGCTGAAAAAATAACCATGATGGGAAATTGGCAGTGGGATACTGTTATTAATAAAGTGCAATGGTCCAGTAACCTATGTAATATTTTTGAAGTAGACCCTAATGAAAATTTGAATTTCGAGACTTACTTCAATTTTGTGCATCCAGAGGATAAAGATGCGGTTAGCATGTCTTTTGAAAAATCCATTACCGATAGAAAGTTTTATGACCTGTTACATCGTATTATATCAACTAGTGGTAAAACAAAAACGATACAACTACTTGGTGAAGTAATAACGGACAATGAAGGCAATGTCATTGAGATCATTGGAACCTGCCAAGATGTGACAGAACAGAGAATGGCGGAAATCAAATTTAGAGGACTACTTGAATCTGCCCCTGATGCAATGGTAATTGTAAATGAGGAGGGGAAAATACAGTTGACAAATAAGCAAACAGAAAAGTTATTTGGTTACCCATCCGAAGAACTACTGGGTAAACCTGTAGAATTTTTAATACCCAGCAGGTATAATGCGAAGCATCCCACGCATCGTGAAAAGTTTTTCAACACGCCCAAAGCAAGGAAAATGGGTGAAGGAAAAGAACTTTACGGCATTAACAAACAGGGGAAGGAGATACCGATACAAATAAGCCTAAGTCCATTTAAAACGGAAGAAGGCCTATTGGTTTCCGCAGCCATTAGAGACATCACCATTCAGAAAAAAGCAGAAAAAAAACTACTAAAGACCAAAGAAAATCTAGAAATATTAGCCAATAGGCTTAAGGTGAAAAACACCCAACTAGCAGATTTCGCCCATATCACTTCCCATAATCTACGTGCTCCCGTAAGCAATTTAAACTCTTTGTTGGAATTTTACAAAACGGCCGAAACGGAAGATGAAAAAACACTTCTATTTGAAAAATTTGAAATTGTCATCAACCATCTTACAGAAACACTGAACACGTTGATCGAAGCTTTAAAGACTAAAAATGAAGGCTCTGAAAAATTGGAAACCATTTCTTTTGATGAAATCCTAAACAAAACAAAAGAGATTCTTTCTGGTCAAATCTTAAAAACCAACACGATCATAACCAGTGATTTCTCAAAAAATCCAATAATTAATTATAATCGGGTTTATTTGGAAAGTATTTTCCTTAACTTATTAAGCAATGCCATGAAATATAAATCCGAAGACAGGAATCCAGAGATTCTTATTCAATCCGGAATAGAGGATGGGGTTCAAAAGATTTGGTTTAAAGACAATGGCCTTGGTATTAATTTAGAAAGACATGGCCATAAAATATTTGGATTAAACAAGGTCTTCCACAGGCACCCTGATGCCAAGGGAGTAGGTTTATTTATAACAAAAGTGCAAATTGAATCCATGGGAGGGAAAATATCCGTTGAAAGTGAAGTCAATGTAGGTTCTACTTTCAAGATTAATTTTAATGCGTGAAAAATGAATAAAAAATTTAATTTTTGCATTGTTGATGATGATGACATCTATCAATTTACCATAAAGAAGACCATAAAACACTTTGATCTTGCAAAGAATATAGTTTCTTTTAATGATGGTGAAGAGGCTTTGAATTTTATACTCGAAAACCTTAACGAAGACAAAGAACTCCCCGATGTTATTTTACTTGATATCAATATGCCCATAATGGATGGCTTTCAGTTTATGGAAGAATATGTAAAGATAAAACCTAAAATGGGGAAGAATATAACGATATATATGGTTTCGTCCTCTATCGATGACGCCGATATTGAAAAAACGAAAAGAATCAGTGAAATTTCCGACTATATCGTCAAACCTATTCAAGAGACTCAATTAAAATCCATTATCGAAAAATTGCATAATGTAGAGAACATGGAATAAAGCAAAAACCCCCACAAGCACTATCTGTGACACTTTTATCCTTCGCCTTATACCCAATGACAAATACGACTCCATTAAAGCCATTACCTTCCGATTACCAATATCGTATTGCGGATAACAAACCGATTTGCCCGAAATAGAAAAATACGTAAGCCCACAGCACCTATAATTAATTTCCAAACCATTAAACTTCTCTACTAATATTCAACTGTTACTCATTCTATGGAACCATCACATCTAAAAAATATTATTCATGGCATTCCCAAAGCAGAACTTCACTTACACATTGAAGGTAGTTTTGAACCCGAACTTATGTTCGAAATAGCCAGTAGAAATAATATTGCCCTGGATCATGACTCCATAGCATCATTAAGGAAAGCATACAATTTCAATAACCTCCAAGAATTTTTGAACCTATACTACATAGGTGCACAGGTACTGATTCATGAGCGGGATTTTTTCGACTTGACATGGGCCTACCTGCGCAAAGTCCACAGTCAGAATGTAGTCCACGTAGAGGTATTCTTCGACCCACAAACCCATACGGACAGGGGTATCGGGTTTGATGTTGTTATTAACGGTATCTACAAAGCGCTGGAAAAGGCCAAACAGGAGTTGAATATTTCGTTTAAACTCATCATGTCCTATTTGCGGCATTTAAGCGAAGAAGAAGCATTCAAAACACTTCAATCATCCCTGCCATACAAACATTGGATCGATGGCGTGGGGTTGGATTCATCCGAGATGGGCAATCCCCCCAGTAAGTTTGTCAATGTGTTTGAGGCATCTGCATACCACGGGTACAAATTAGTGGCCCATGCCGGGGAGGAAGGTCCTGAAGACTATATTTGGGAAGCACTCGATCTTCTGAAAGTTGTACGAATAGACCACGGAAATCGTTGTTTGGGCGACGATGCTTTAGTTCAAAGATTACGGGAGGGGAACATCCCCTTAACCTTATGCCCATTAAGTAATGTAGAACTCAAGGTCATTCAGAAAATGGAAGACCATCCCGTTGCAAAAATGCTCGACAAAGGAATCTTAGCTACCATTCACTCCGACGACCCAGCCTATTTTGGAGGTTATATGAATGAGAATTATTATGAAACGGCCAAAGCTTTGAACCTAAATAAAAATCAATTGATGCAATTGGCTATCAATGCATTCAAAGCGAGTTGGTTAAGTCATGAAACCAAGGAAAAACATATCTCCCAGGTAAAACACTATTTCAATACCCTCCATTCATAATCAAAACCTAAATTGGATTATAAACGTTTAGGCACTATTGTTTTATCCTAGGGTATTAAAATAAAATGTAGCATAACCCATTGCAATGGTTACCCTATAACCGAGAATAAGGCTCCCTTTTTTTTTGATGACACCCGATGCACCATTACTGAACGACCAAACACCTCATAAGGATTGCATCATTGCCCTAATACCCCTTGGGCCGACCTAACACAACTAATTACAAAGGTTATAATTCAGCCATATCCATTAATTCTTTGAATTTTTCTTTCCAGTTAGTTTAAAAGATTTAAATTTGCCGAAATATTGATAAAACGGAGTACGTTTTATAGTACATGGCTTTTAATATTTATTTAAAAGTAAAAAATGGTCACGTTGCTCAACTGGTCCTGACGAGAAAAACTTATCAGGATTCTGACATTGCCAATGGCAATCGTCAAAATAGAGCATAAACCGTCGAAGTGAAATAGTGAAATTACCAATGGTGGCATAGCTCAGCTGGATAGAGCACCTGCCTTCTAAGCAGGCGGTCCCAGGTTCGAATCCTGGTGCCATCACCACACGAAACCTCCTATAAACAGGGGGTTTTTCTTTTTTTTGTTAATATTGAAATAAATAAATGTTCTAAAATGTGCATAGTTTGTGCATAGTTATTGATTTTAACAATACTTTACTGTTTTTTGATATCAATTGCACCGTTTTGAATGCAAAGTATTCCGTGATGTCGATACCATCTTTGTAATAGTATATTCTGGCGATACCCGATTTGATAAAATAAATGGTCTTGCAAGTATGGTCAATAGGTTGTAGTTCCTCGTTTTGCGCATTGAAACTGAACTGCATATTTCCTCTATCGCTTTCTTCGATTTTACGGAAAGCGGGAGGAAAGTTACCAAATAATCGAACAGTTCCATCATTCAAATCTAAGGTGCTGAAAAACCGGGAAAGTGAGGTTAATTGAAAAATAGTTAAAGGTATATTACAATGAATAAGAAGTAGTTTCATAAAATAATCCTTTATATGAATTTGCGTTTCTTTCCAAACAGTTTTGCAAAACAGGTACTTTTGGATACGATGCTAAAAATGTTTGAGCTAAGTTCTTGCTCCTTTTCATCTTTTGCAATGATACAGCATTCAATATTGCATATGTTGTGACACCACAAAACCGTGAAAATAAGCATGCTAAATTATTACCTATATGATGCTGAGCCATACATTATGTATGTTTGAACATTTCATTTTCCAAACTATTGCTATCTTATATATATCCTGTAATTTACACTATACCCATTTCACGATTTTACTTATCGGAGAAAAGCAGGTAAAAGAAATAAAAAATGACATCGAAAAAATAAATTATAAGTACTGCAACAAAGATTCCAGCAATTGCAAGGATACCATATAATCTGTCCTTCTTGGTCACCGTCCGTTCTTTGGGTTTTTCACTTTCTGTATTTTCTCTTCTCTTTCTACGATTTTGTGACATCAGTTATATTTCCATTTCATCCTCTGCAATCTTACCGTATTAATGTGGGTCGATTAAAGTGATTTGATAGTATCTTTTCCTGCATTATAAATTCAAAAGCAACCCCTTTTTTTAAATATATTTTTAAAGTTATTTTTTGTATGCCAGAAGCCTTAACGCATTAAAGACCACAAGCAATGTTGAGCCTTCGTGTATAGCCACCGCAATACCGATATTTGCAAACCCAAACATGGTTGATGGGATAAGCAGGACGACAATACCAAGACTGACCCAAAGGTTCTGTTTGATAATGGCTTTGGCCTTCCTGCTCAAGCCTATTGCAAAGGGCAGTGTTTCCAATTTATCGGCCATTAGGGCAATGTCAGCTGTTTCCAAGGCCACATCACTGCCCGCTGCACCCATTGCGATACCTACGGTGCTGTTTGCCATTGCAGGGGCATCGTTCACACCATCGCCTACCATTGCGACTTTGGATTCCTGTTCTTTTAATTTTTTTATTGCATCCACTTTTTCCTCCGGTAACAGGCTTCCCCAGGCATCGGTCAATCCAATTTCTTTGGCAACGGCATCAGCAACCTTTTGATTATCCCCAGTTAGCATTACCATCCGCTTGATACCAATTTCCCTCAATTTTTTCAGTGTTTCCTTGGCCGCTTCCCGTGGGGTGTCCATCAGAGCGATGATACCGATATATTCTTTGTTCCTTCTTATGAGCATCGTGGTATTTCCACCCCCTTCAAGTTCCCTTACCTTGTTGGATATTTCTTCGGATGGTTTTGCATCATCGAGGTCTTCGTATAGGTCAAGATTGCCAATATAGATTTTATCCTTGCCCAAAGAAGCTTTGATACCTTTTCCGAGAACTGCTTCCAAATCTGACGCATCGGTAATTTCAGTACCTTTCAGACGCTTTTTGCCATCCCTTACGACGGCTTTGGCCAAAGGGTGGTCGCTCAAGCTTTCAACGGCAACGGCTATCTTTAACAGTTCATTTTCTTCAATAGCCCCCAATGGTACTACTTCGGTAAGTTTGGGCTTGCCTTCTGTAAGCGTGCCCGTTTTATCAAAAGCCAAAGCCGTAATGACCCCCAAATCCTCCAGCGGTCGCCCACCTTTGATAAGCACACCGCCACGTGCTGCCCTTGCCACCCCGCTCAATACGGCACTTGGCGTTGAAATGGCCAGTGCACAGGGACTTGCAGCTACCAATACCGCCATCGCCCGGTAAAAGCTGGCACTAAACGGTTCATCAATGACCAGAAAGGCAAAGAGCAGGATACCGACCAGTATCAGTACGGATGGCACAAAGTATTTTTCGAACTTATCGGTCAACAGCTGCGTGGGGGACTTCTGGGTCTGCGCCTCGTTGACCAGTTTGACCAATCGGGACAGGGTAGAATCTTTGGCCTCTTTGATCACCTTAATTTCCAAGGTGTTATTACCATTAATGGTTCCGGCGAATACGCGGTTTTCATCCTTGATATCATCGTGTACCGAATAGTCCTTGCCCGTATCTTCCACTGGAATTTTGTCCACGGGTACACTTTCCCCGGTAATAGGCGCCTGGTTTACGCTGCTTTTTCCGTTGACCACGATACCATCTGCGGATATTTTACTGTTAGGCTTAACCACTATAATATCGCCAATACTCAATTTATCAATCCCGACTTCTTCTGTCTTGCCATCTTTTTTAAGCAAGGCTGTTTTTGGTGCAAGGTCCGCAAGCGCGGCAATGGACTTTCTGGCCTTGTTCATCGCATAATGTTCCAGGGCATGTCCAAGACTAAAAAGGAACAGCAACAGTGCACCTTCCGCCCATTCTCCCAGAATGGCGGCGCCAATGGCAGCGACCAGCATTAAAAAATCAATTTCAAAACCTCCTTTTGCAACTGTTTCAATAGCTTCCTTAGCGGTAAAAAATCCCCCAAAGAAATACGCCCCTATATACAAACAAAGGCTGACCCAATCTGGAATGGATTCCACATAGGAAAGCCCGAAGCCAATCCCGAGAAGTGCCCCACAGATAATCGAAAAAATCATCTCTGTATTTTTGCCTAAAACCCCACCGTGGGAGTGTTTTTCCCCATCCTCGTGGCTCGCGGCCTCCTCGTGCTCGTGGTCATCAACGGAAGTTTGCTCTTTAGTATCTTCCTTCTTTGAACGCTCCGGTTTTTTGTTGGATAGTTCGGTGTGATTATTTTCGTTTGAAGAACTCCGCTGAACCTGAAGGTCTTCCTTTTCAATTTGTTTGCTTATTTCATCAAAATTTGTTTCCTTTTTATTAAACTCAAGTCGTACCATTCCAGAGGCCGAAACAGAAGCCTCCAAAATCCCCTTGATTGCCAAAAGGCTTTTCTCTATGGAACGGGCCTGTCTTGTATGTCTGATCCCTTTGACCTCTATGAGCAAATGCCCGTATTTTTCGGTTATCTCAGCACCGGTCCGTTCGGCAAGGGATTGAATGCGGTCAATAGAAATGATATCGGGGTCATAATGAAAGCAGAGCTGTGGCACATCATCTCCGTTTGCATCGGCAACGTGGACTTTTTCGATACCCTCTTTAGCCTGTAACTCATCAATAAGCCTTTCAACACAAGTATCTTTTTCGTTTGGAACTTGCGGAAGGATGACCGGTATTTTTAGTTGTAGTTTTTTCATTTTACATTTGAGTTTTCGATCCATTTTTTGGCGAAGTTTTTATCTTCGCGCTTAAAAAATTTTATGTGGGCCCCTTGAAAATAAGAGCAATGCCTCGGTAAATTGCTACTTCCATTTGACACTTCCCACTAGCGCGACGCACTTTAAATGCCTTTCATTGGGAAAATTTAATTCAATGCCCTTCCAATAGTTACTTGCCGTCCAGCCTTCAAAATTTTACATTTCGACGTACCAGCAAACTTCTTGATATGCCTTTATATGATCCGTTAAAACCGGAGTCAAATTTTCGTAATCCTTGACATCGAGCTTATGTGCTGCTACTATATATATATCGCAGCTTCTTTTTTATAGATTGTTACCATTACTTACTATTTATAAACAATCTTCGTATTTTCAAAACTTGAAAATTAATCCAGATTGCTGCTACATTTATCGCAGACACCCTTTACCACCATATTGATATCTTCTGTTTTATAACCTTCGGGTAAGTGGATATGGGGGATTTTATGCTCTGTCAAACAGACCGTTTCATTACAGTTGTTACAATGAAAGTGCAAGTGGAGGTCGTTGCCGACCTCGCACTCACAGTTTTCTTCACAAAGGGCGTATTTTATAACCCCCGTCCCATCCTCGATCTGATGCACGACCCCTTTGTCTACAAACGTTTTCATAGTTCTAAATAGGGTACTTCTTTCGCTGACCATAAAATCCTTTTCCAGATTGCCAAGGCTGATGGCCACATCTAATTCCGCCAAACGCTTATAGGCAATCAGGCGAATAGCGGTGGGCCGTATCCCTTTGCTTTCCAGTAGTTGAACTATTTTTTCCATTTGTACTAAACTGCTTTAAAGGTCGTACCTTTTTAAGGATCCCCCTGTTTTGATCTGATAGGCATCCTCTATATCGGATAGATAAATGATACCGTCTCCTGGGTCAGGTGTCTTGCCGTTTTTAAGGATAATATTTATTGCCGATTGGGCCTCCTCGTTCTGGCAGACCATTTCTAGCTTTACAATGGGGCTATCGGTCACGTGAAAATCAAGAGAAGGTTTTGCCCCTTTGTCCTTGAACGCTCCGGTACCTTCTGCTAGTGAAAGGGTCATACTTTTAAAGCCCTTGTCACTTAGGGCTTCAATTACTCTTTGTATCCTGTTCGGTTTTACGAATGCTTTTATTTCTTTCATTATAAATACTTTATAGTTTTTTGATTGATTTTGAACCGAGCCCGTATATAATTATTAACTAACTGATCAAGAAGAAGAACAGACCCGGAATCAAAATCCTTATATGTTCATTAATGCCCGTGCTCCAGTTCGCCCTTTACCATTTCTGAAGATAGAGTATAGGCTCCTTTCGTCACTATTTTGACATTTTCGGCTATCCCTGCGGGAAGGTTTATTTCTATAAAACCAAGGTCGCTGATCCCTGTACTCACAGGAATCCGTTTATATTTCCTCGTATTTTCTTCCGGTTCTTTATCTTCGCCATCGATGAAAATATAAGACTGTTCACCTTCCTTGACTATGGCTTCCTCGGGTACTGCAAAAGCCGATTTTTCTCCTTGAACAATTCTTCCTTCCACATACATTCCTGGTAAAAGGTCGCCATTTTTGTTATCGATATCTGCATGGATGTGCAAAGCTTTGGGGTCTTCCTCAAAGGTCTTACCAATAGAATGTACCTCTGCCGTTAACAATTCATCAGGTTTTGAGGCAACGGTAAAATGGATTTTTTGACCTATCTGAACTTTGTGTATGTCTTTTTCATAGACTTTAAGATCCAAATGGATTTTTGAATTATCACTTACCGCGAACATTTTTGTTTGAGGGGCAATATAATCTCCCAAGCTTATCATTACTTCATCCACAAATCCGGATATGGGAGTCGTTATGGGTACGGCTGAGTAGATCTGCCCGTCATCAACCTTGGAAGTATTGATACCCAACAAGCGCAATTTAGATTTTAATCCATTGACACTTGAAGTGGTAGAACGGAATTTTGATTGTGCCATTTGGAATTCCTTCCCGGAGGAAACACCCTTGTCATAAAGGATTTTCTTCCGTTCGAAATCCTGTTTAAGAAAAACAAGTTCATCGTTTTTTTCCTGATACTCCTGTTGCATACTAATAATATCGGGATGTTCCAAATAGGCCAATACCTCTCCTTTTCGCACTTTATCGCCCTCGATTACTTTGATGGAACGTACATTACCGCCTACGAAAGGGCTAATATTAGCCTTGTCCTGTGGAAAAAGCTCGAGCCTTCCGGTCACTTTTATATTGTTCCCCAGGTTTCGGGTTTCCAAAGATTTCGTTTCCAGACCGATTGTTTCGGCCTGTTGCTTGGAGATTTCTACCACACCTTCTTCCTCTTCGTGGCCGCCTTCTTTCCTGTGTCCACCTACTTCTCCGTGCGAATCCCCTCCGCTTTCCATTTTTTCAATCTTTGTACTTTCTACATTATGGCCCAATTCTGATTTGGGATTGTCGTTGCAGCCAACTACCAAAAAGGTTAGTAATACTGCGCTTATTATTGCTAAATTCTTCATTTCTGATTTTTTATATTATAGATTACCCAATTGATATTGCAGCTCAATGGCCTGCTGGTTGTACTGATTGATAAATTGTAAATGGTTTTGTTTAATTCTTATCGCACTATTTAGGATCGTGATATAGTTCACATAATCAATTTCTCCTTCCTTGGAAGCCAGTTCTGCCGTGGATATCTGTTCTTCTGCCAAGAGTAAAGCTCCTTCTTGGTAATAATCGAGCGTTTTTTGTGTCTTCTCCAAGGATTTTAAAAGTTGGGAGACCCTACTTTTGGTTATGGCCTTCTGTTCCAGATACTGGCTTTCGGCAACCCTGGCATTTGCCTTGGCCGCCTTTACCCTTGATTTTTGAGGAAAAAACCAAAGTGGAATACTGATTCCGGCTTGATAGCTATTAAACCCTGATACATCATCGACCACTTGGCGCCCATAGGTAAGGTTGAACTTGGGCAGAAACTCCGATTTTTCCACCCCCACGTTTGCCTTGCTCACTTCGGCATTTTGCATTGAATATTGCAATAGAGGGTTGTCTGCTATAGATATCGAATCTAGCATTGACATATAATTCAGCGATTGATAGGGCAGACCTACCGTTTCTATTTCTTGGTCAACACCTAAATATTGTTTTAAGGCACGTTTGGCTATCTCAATATCGTCATAGGCCTGTTGCCGAAACACCTGTATCTGTTGATATTCCGAAGAGGCTGCAATAAATTCCAGTTTTCCGGTTTCTCCCGTATCGTAACGGAGTTCTGCGGCTGTCTTGAAATTGGCATAGACACTGTCCAATTTTTCCGCAAAGCGCAATTGTGCCTTGTTATAATTGATACGGTCATAGGACTGCATCACATTACGGATCAACTGTTGCTCATTGAGGGCATAGAATTTTTCACCGAGCTGTACACGCTCCCTATAAAACTTGGATTTTGAAAAACCTGAGAGTAGATCAATGTTTCCTTGCTGTATACCTATAGTGGTCTGTACCCCGGGCAGGTCATTGCCTACTTCTTCTTTTCCTGTAAAGATTTGGGTATTGCCCAAGTCGAAACTTGTACCCTTCATCGCCCGTTCGCGCTCGATGAATGCCTGGCCCTCCTTAAGAGAAGGATAATTTTCCTTGGCCAGGGAAATGGCTTCTTCCAATGTAATGGTCTGTGCGATCCGACGGTCCTGTGCATTCACTGTGTTTGAGGCTAAAAACCCTGCCAGGCTCACGAGCACCACGATAATTGATGCACTTTTATTGACATAACTTGGGTCATTTCCGTTTCCGATACGTTCTTTCCTTGCCTCTAACCAATTATAGAGGACGGGGATTACGACTAAGGTCAATAGGGTTGCCGTTAACAGACCACCAATAACCACTGTTGCCAAAGGTCTTTGTACTTCTGCACCTCCAGATGTGGACACAGCCATTGGAATAAAGCCCATAATTGCGGCTGTGGCCGTCAAAAGGATAGGGCGCAGACGCTCATGGGTCGCTTCATAGATCCGGTCTTTTATATTTGTCATTCCGTTTTCTTTGAGTTCGTTGAATTTATTGATAAGCACAAGCCCGTTCAATACGGCCACACCGAAGAGCACTATAAAACCTACCCCTGCGGATATACTAAAGGGCATACCGCGTATCCATAGGGCGAACACGCCACCGATTGCCGCAAGCGGCACGGCCATATAGATCATTAAAGACTGAGAAAACGAATTCAAAGCAAAATAGAGCAATATGAATATTAGGAAAAGTGCAATAGGAACTACGATCATCAATCGGTCGGTAGCCCTTTGAAGGTTTTCAAATGAACCGCCATAGGTCACATAATAACCTGATGGAAGTTTAACTTGTTCGTCGAGCTTCAGTTGGATCTCCTCGACCATCGATTTTACATCACGCCCCCTTACATTGACACCTACGGAAACTCGACGGTACGTATTGTCCCTCGATATCTGCATAGGCCCTGGTTTGAAGCTAATATCCGCCACCTCTTTTAAAGGTACTTGATTACCACTTGGCAGGTCGATATATAGGTTCTTCAGGCTATTGATATCTTGTCGATATTTTTTGGCCAAGCGTATGACCACGTCAAAGCGTTTTTCACCTTCAAAAATCACGCTGGCAGTTTCTCCGGCAAAAGCTGCGCTTACGTAATCATTGAGTTTATCAATGGTAACTCCGTACTGTGCCATTTTTGCCCGGTTGTATTCCACTGTCATTTGAGGCAGCCCACTGGTGGCCTCTACATTGAGATCTGCCGCGCCGGGAACGGTCCTGATTATCGCTGCGATTTCCTGTACCTTATCGGCCAGAACGTCTAAGTCTTCCCCATATAATTTTATGGCGACATCTTCCCGGACCCCTGTCAATAATTCATTAAAACGAAGCTCTACGGGTTGTGTAAACACGAAGTTCACACCAGGGATAACGGCAATCTTTTCCTTAATCTTTTCGATCAGTTCTTCCTTGCTATCCGCACTTGTCCATTTACCTTTATCCTTTTCAAGGATGATGTAGCTATCCGCAATATCCATCGGCATCGGGTCCGTAGGTATTTCCGCAACACCGATCCTTGAAATCATTGTTTTTACTTCCGGAAATTCATTAATAATATTTTGAAGCTTTTTGGAAGTTTCTATAGATTCCGTAAGGCTGCTTCCAGGCTTAATAAGGGCTTGCATTGCAATATCACCTTCGTCAAATTTTGGTATAAATTCTCCGCCCATATTGCTGAATATAAATCCTGCTATTAGCAGCAGGGCAACTGCACCAATGATGATCCCAGATTTAAATCGTAATGCAAAAGAAAGCAATGGCCTGTAAAGCCTATTTAGCCCCGATATTATTTTGTCACTAAAGCGATCTATGGCATTTTCAAATTTCGCGAACCAACCGTCCTGGTTTTTTGTCGGTTTCAAGAACAATGCAGAAACCATTGGGACATAGGTCAAACAAAGTATAATGGCACCCAATACGGCAAATCCAAAGGTAAACGCCATTGGTCGGAACATCTTTCCTTCCACACCGGTCAAGAAAAGGATCGGTGTAAATACAATAAGGATAATAAGCTGTCCGAAAAATGCAGAGTTCATCATCTTACTTCCCGATTCGTAAGCCATCTTGTCCATTTCCGCCTGGTCAATGACGGCATTTGATTTCTTGATTCGATGATGAATATGTAAAACCATACCCTCTACAATAATTACAGCGCCATCCACAATTATTCCAAAATCGATTGCACCAAGGGACATCAGGTTTGCCCATACCCCAAATTGTTTCATAAGTATAAAAGCAAACAAAAGGGAAAGGGGAATTACCGAGGCTGTTATAAGGCCTCCACGAAAACTTCCCAATAACAGAACCAACACGAATATTACGATAAGTGAACCTTCTATAAGGTTCTTCTCTACGGTACTTGTAGTTCTGGAAATGAGTTCGCTCCTGCTCAGAAAAGGCTCTATATATAATCCTTCCGGAAGTGATTTCTGAATCTCATCTATACGTTTCTGCACATTCTCAATTACCTCGCTTGGGCTTTCGCCCTTTAGCATCAATATTTGCCCGCCAACGGCTTCTTTGCCATCTTGGGTAAAAGCACCGTATCGAACTTGGCTTCCGTAGCCCACTTTTTCCGCGATATCCCGTACCAGTACAGGAGTACCATTTTGAGAGGCTACCACCGTATTCTCCAAATCTTCTATGCTTCGGGCAAGTCCTTCCCCCCGTATAAAGTTCGCCTGATGGTTTTTTTCTATATAGGCACCTCCAGTATTGGCATTGTTCATTTTAAGGGCTTCAAAAACCTGCGCCATAGTTATGCCAAAACTTTTTAGCTTGTCGGGATTGATGGAGACCTCATATTGCTTTACGAAACCACCGGCAGCATTGACTTCTACCACGCCCGGCACCAATGCCATTTGGCGTTTTACCAACCAATCCTGAATGGTACGGAGTTTCATCGCATCATATTGATCTTCGTATCCTTCCTTAATTTTAATAGAATATTGATAAATTTCTCCTAATCCCGTGGTGATAGGAGCCATAAATGGTTTGCCAAAACCTTCGGGAATTTCTCCACTTACTTCTGTAAGCTTTTCTTGAACCAACTGTCTTGGCAGGTAGGTTCCCGCTTCATCCTCGAAAACAATGGTTACCACTGAAAGCCCAAAACGGGATACGGAGCGCAGTTCTACTACATCCGGTAGATTGGCCATTGCCAGTTCTACGGGGTAGGTAACAAATTGTTCGATATCTTCTGTCCCAAGGTTCGGAGCAGTCGTTATTACCTGTACTTGATTGTTTGTAATATCTGGTACGGAACCCAGTTTGATAGTGGCCATCGACCAAATACCAATACCGATAAGTGCCATTATGAATAGCCCAACAACGAATTTATTGTTGATGGAATATGAAATGATTTTATTAATCATAGAAAGAGATTTAATTCAGTTGAACTTTTAGATATGACCGTTCGCAGGTGCGACATCATACAAAATGAGAATTAACCCTATGAACGGGTTAATGGGAGGATATAGCTATCCTCTAAAAAAACTGAATTAAGCCCTAGGTGGTTGTAACAATAAAAAAACTACTCCATCAGAAATGCTCTCGAAGTGTGAGAAGTTTTCCTTTGAGATAGGATTTGGTATGGGTGTGAAAGCCGTCGCACCAAAATCAATTGTATGTACATGGCAGCAATGGCAAGAGCAAAATGGAGGACATAAGTCAAAAGCACTGTGGCTATGGTCCAAATCTAAACTAAATGCTGCCTCTATCTGGGTATCATCAAACTCTGCACGAGTATCGGTGCACGGTAGGACGTTAAGCCCTAAAATGTAAAAGGATAATATGAGAGTGATGATTTTCACAGTGCAAAGGTAACAAATAATCAATGCACAGGTTGTGCAAAGCCCCCCCTAATCCTATAAGTTTCAGAATAGGAACCTTTTATGGGGCTGTATTTTTCAGATGAATGCAAAACTTACTTCAAGTTTTGCATTCTAAAAGTCTATTACGAAAATTGAGACCTTAAAATTTTATATCAGGAGAATATTTCATAATAAGAATTAAGGCAAGATTACTATTAGGAGGTATACAGCAAAAGAAATCTGCATATTTGAAGCTCTTTTTTTAACTGTTCCTTCAAATTTAATTGTTAATAACTACCAATATTCCAATAATCAGTCCATTTTCAACCAAAAATGTTTGGGTCCATTTGATATCAAATGATGTCAAATAAAATTAGAGGAAATTACCTTTACTATTATTTGGCATCATATGCCACATAGCGCTGTAAGCCAAATAGTTGTGGATAACTATTTGAGTTTCTCATGGCTTTCAGCCCACCTATTCCCTACTTTTATTTTAACAAACCTATAGAAGGTAAACAAAAGCGCTTTTGTTCATTTCTTAATCTTAAAAGAGAAACAAATGGACACTATTTTAATTTTTGATCGCTTAGATCGTCTGGAAAAACTGTTAACCGCCCATAAAGAGGTGTTAACTTTTGAGGAAACCTGTGACTACACCGGAATTTCGAGAAGCTATCTTTACAAATTGACTTCCTCCGGAACTATCCCACACTCCAAGCCCAATGGGAAAATGATTTTCTTTGAAAAAAGGAAACTGAACAATTGGCTCCTACAGAACAGTAAAAAATCTAAAGCCGAAATTGATAGTGAGGATCTAAGGCATACCCTCAACAATGGACGACCATGAAAGTCGGTGACCATCGGGCTGAACTTTACAAGGTAAAGGATGCCAAAAAAAAGACGATCTACGATTATACCATTGAATACTTGGAAGGGAAATATGATATCATGTACAACGAGATATCCCATGATTTCCAAATATCGTTTAAGAAACGTGCTGAATGGTCCTATCTGAACCTCAATTCCCTGATCATTGAACTTGCCAAAGCAGGTGTCGATATCAGTACGGGGAAACTGGAAATCCTGATCCGGTCAGAACTCATCCCGAAATACAATCCAATTAAAGCGTACTTTAAATCCCTCCCAAAATGGGACGGGGAAGACCATATTCAAAAACTGGCGTCCTACGTCCCTACCTATGATGATGAAGCTTTTCTTTATCATTTAAAAAAATGGTTGGTACGTGCCATAAAATGTGCGTTGGAACCGGGCTACTTCAACAAACAAGCCCTGATCATCAGCCATAAGGGACAAAGCTCAGGGAAATCTACCTGGTGCCGGTTTATCTGCCCTCCAGAACTTGCCGATTATATGGCGGAGGACATCAGCAACGATAAGGATGCGAGAATCCAATTGTGCAAAAACTTTCTTTATAACTTGGATGAGCTGGCCGTGCTGACCAAAAAGGACGTGAATGCCCTGAAAGCGTTCTTTTCCAAGACCTTTATCAATGAACGCCTGCCCTATGACCGAAAGAACACTACCCTGCCCAGGATCTGTTCGTTTTTGGGTTCTACCAATATGTCGTCCTTTCTAAACGATGAGACTGGATCCGTACGCTGGTTATGCTTTGAGCTAATGGATAAAATAGATTTCTCCTACTCCAAAGAAGTGAAAATCAAGAACCTCTGGATTCAAGCTTATCACTTGGCCTATCAAGACCCCACCTTTAATGCCGAACTCACGCTGACGGATATTTTAGAGAACGAGGAACGGAATAAGAAATATACCAAATTGACTACCGAGGAGGAACTGGTTTCTAAATACTTTGAAAAATCGAATGATATCAACGACTTCGTAACCGCCTCGGATGTATTGGTCAAGCTGAGTAGCTTAAACGTAAGACTGAACCAGATAAACCTTGGGCGCGCCTTATCGGGGTTCAACTTCCAACGGGTGAAACATCCAAAGCGTCAGGTTTATGGGTATCTGGCCAAATCGGTGTTTACAAAGAGCCCTTGGGAATTGGAACTGTAGAAAAAGTACCATTGCACCTACCTACTTACCTAACGGACCATGACCGCCCAAACAATGGGAGCTACCATAGGTAAGATACATTAACCACTAGTTACCTAGGTATTACCTATCCTACCTATTAGGGTAAGATGGGTAAGATCAAAAAACAACCTACCCAAGCTCTCATCCTTTATAAACAGGGACTTAGGTAAGAAGGTAAGTGAAAAACGAAAAAAAGAATTAACTGATGAAAAAAGAAAGAACCAATAAACTATCGTGCGAAAGAGCCCGAGCTTTTCCCATCGAAAAAGCGTTGACAAAACTAGGGCACTTTCCAACAAAGGAATCTAATAAAGAAGCTTGGTTCCTGAGTCCGTTCCGCTCAGAAACCCAAGCCTCTTTTAAAGTATCCAAGAAGCTGAACCGATGGTACGACCACGGAATAGGCAAAGGGGGAAATGTTATCGATCTGATTTGTCAAATCAACAACTCATCGGTAAGGGAAACATTGGATTGGCTACAAAACGGGCAAATCTCTTTTTCTTTTCAGCAGCCACTTTTTAAAGTGGATAAACAGGATAAAATCGAGATAAAACATATTAAGGAATTGGGCCATTTTGCGCTAAGGGAATATGTAATTAAAAGAGGGATTTCCATATTGACTGCCAGAAAACTGTGCAAGGAAGTCCACTATAGGTTTAAGGACAAGATGTATTTCGCCCTAGGCTTAGCGAACAGCTCTGGAGGTTGGGAATTGCGGAACAAATATTATAAGAATTCCAGCTCCCCAAAAGACGTCACTCACCTCCAGAACGGAAATAGTAGGCTGATAGTTACCGAAGGAATGTTCGATATGTTGAGCCTAATGGAACGGGACAATGAACTAAGGGAGAGGAACGATCTTCTGATATTGAACTCCCTGGGTTTTATAGAAAAATCGCTTGAATTATTAGATCCCTATGAAACGATATCGCTTTATCTGGACAATGACCATGCCGGAAAAAATGCCTTTAAATTGATAATGCAACAACAGCCAAAATGTACTGACAGATCAAATCTATACGAGAATTTTAAAGACGTAAATGGATGGTGGAACGCTCAAAAGAAATGATCTGATGATGATAATATTTTATCCTGAAAAAGGAAATAACTATTAATAAATACAAATTTAATACATAAATAAAATAATCTGATTGTGATGTAATTCAAGATGTGTCTTTGTTGCCACAAAGACAATCTTGCTTTACTCCCGAAGGTCGCAAAGACGGAAAAAATGAAACGCACCTATGTTAAATTTCGATGTTCTCTATTTGAGAAAAAATTGCTCCGGATAAAGGCTAAAAAGAGCGGTCTTAGCTTGAGTGAATATTGTAGGCGTGCCGCCTTTGGGGATAAGATTATTGAGCGATTAACAGAGGAACAGATAGATCTTTATAAGATGTTGGCCAAGTACGGGACCAACTTTAAACTGATCGGGAACATGTACCGGAAACGGGATCCCAAACTGACGGCCGAGGTGACCAAGCTGGCAAAAGAAATACAGAACCACCTTTATAATTTCAAAAAATGATAGGCATAGGAAAATCAATATCGCATACAGGAAATTCCATGAGCTATGGCTGGAACAAAGAGAAACAAGCCGAGGTCGTATACTCCAATCACGTAGCTGGGCAAACTCCAAACCAGATTACCAAGGAATTCAATATCATCCAATCCCAGAACTATCAATGCAAAAAAAATACGTTGAGTTTTGTCATCAGCCCTACGATTGAAGATGGAAAACAGCTAAAAGCCAAAGAGCTTAACGAGATGACTGCAAAGTTTCTTAAGGAAATGAAATTACAGGAACATCAGGCCATTGGCTTTGTACATAGGAACCAGCCGCATACCCATGTTCATGTGTATGTAAACCGTATCGATTTTAACGGCACTGCCTATAACGACAGTTTTATCGGGAAGAGAAGTCAATTGGCCGCGGAACGGGTAGCGGAGAAAATGGGGCTTACCACGGTACGGGAAGTACAACTGGAAAGATTGGAACAGTTACTGAATATAAGACAGGAGATTAAGCAGGTTCATGAAAAAGTTATGAACGAACAACGTCCCAAGGACCTGGATAATTATATCAAGCTAATGAAGGAAAAAAACGTAGAAGTCATCCCAAGCATCAATAAGTCCAACCAGCTGCAAGGATTTCGGTTCCAATACAAAGGCCAAAACCTAAAGGGAAGCGAGGTCCACCGTTCCATGTCCGGCAGTAAATTGATTATGGGGATAGCGAACCATGCGGAGAAAAGTATACTCCAAGGCCAGGATAAAACTGTTAACCTGATGGGAAAGGCTACGCAGCTCAGTGGCAATATCGCCATAAAACTTGCTAAAACAGTCATCAAACAAGCTATTCAAAAAAGTGTTGGAATGGATATTGGATATTAATGTTAAAACCAAAACAATATGGCAAAGCTGGACGAAATCACGGAATTATTGGTCGATGAGCTGGAAGGACTAAAACAGATGTTGGTACAATTGAAAACACTGACTAAAGAACTGACCAGTTCTGAGACCGTACAGGATATATCCCGAATACGGTACAAGCAGGAGGAACTCAATAAAACACAGGACAATCGCTTCCGAGAGCAAAATACGGGACTAAGTGAAGTAAAACAGGAAATAAAAACGGCACTCCTAATTCCAAAATGGTTACTTATAATGATACTGGCGATTCCCATACTTTCCATCTCCACATTGGGCTATCTAGGCTATCAGGTGAGACAGTTCGAGGAAGAAAAAGAGATAGTGTTCCAGGAGGGAAAAGCAGCTATTTCAACAGAGTTGAATAATTATTTCAGGGAACACTCTGAAATTTACAAAGATTTTCTGATTTGGACGGAAAAAGAGAAAGAGAAAGAGAAAAATGCAAAGTAGGTGCGCCCTATGCTATTTTTGCTATACGTTTATCTGCCTGAACACTATAAAAACAGCATAGGATCCATGCGCAAAGTTTTGGGGTAAGATTTGGGATGTTTTCTATTATAATGGACTTCTAACCAAACAGTAAGCATTTAAGAGAAGCAATTTAAGTATATTTTAAAGTAAAGCTTTCTATCTTGTCGTGAAAATAATAATAACGTGCCTTAAGCAGATTAGATAACGATTGGAGGTCGATTCCGTTTCGATTGCGCAGAATAGAACGTTTTGAAACCCGTTCAAGTGAAATTCATTTGCGCTAACTTACTAAAAAGTCCATTTGCGCAACATTCTTCATAAATATGCGCAGACCTTTCGGATTCGCATTAAATTCCGCATTACGTGTTGGTGTTTTAGAATATGAAGTCAACCGTTTCTAAAAACAAAACACTTTTTAAGTAAAATCTACGGCCACCGCTATTAATTATTGGCTCGCCGAGCGTATACTTTTCCATTTCAATTTTAGATAATATTCTTTTTTCTTTTTTGTCAAATATAAGGCAAGAGCCTTTTTCCAAATGATGAGCTAAAATATATGTGCTATCCTTAGGGCGGTCAAGATAATCCTTCATAAACAACAAATCCTGATTATTTGAATCAAGTGTTATTTGAATTGCAATCTCTCCATAATTGCCTAGGGGAATTGGGCCTTCACCAGCGCCGTGTTGAATCTTGAATGGATAGGAATCAATGTACGTATCAAAATTTGTTTTTATTAAGTAGTCGTTATCCTCGAATAGATTTACAGTTTTATCGAAAAAAGCGGGTTCGTCTTTTGTCAAGAGTTCAACTGACAAAAAGCTCGCACTAGCGTCATTTTCTTTAGAGCACCCTAAAACGAAAATTGTTATCATCATTAGCAAGAGTTTTCTTTTCACTTCCATAGTAATAAAGTATTTATTTTAATAGATGCATAATCGTGTTTAAAGTTGCGTGAAATTTACAGCGAACAGTTGCGTTTGAGTGATGTCCATTTGATCAAACTTGCTCAATTCCACTCACAATATTTGGCATACTATTGGCAGGAAATTTTTATCGAGCTATTAATGGTAACAAGGAGCTAAGAAACGATTTGCTCATTAGCGTCATCTAAAACAGAATTATCAAAGCTCTTTAAGTAAATTTCAGTGGTTTTAACCGAATGATGTCCCAGGCCTTCACTAATAATCTCAGTAGAAATCCCCATGTTTTTGGCAATAGTGGCCCAAGAATGACGGATGTAGTAGGAGGTGATCTTTTCTTCGATACCAGCATCTTCACCAATTATCTTGAATAACTTATTAACTAACCTTCTGTCGGATTTATACTTTGTGAACGTTTCAACGGACCCATCATAACCAATGGGAAAAATAAAATCGTTTGGGCTTTTTCCTTTTTTATAATATTCTAAGATACTCGCAAATTCATCTGTTATTTTAACCGATAGAGGATCGCCTGTTTTACTTCTTCCGTAAAAAATTCGACTTTCTCCTATATCTTTTAACCGTAATTTTGCGAGATCGATTAAGTTCATGCCCCTACAATTGAACATACACAATAGATAATTTTGGGTGTGCCAAAGATTGGAACCTTTCTTGTATTTTAAATTTCTAATGGTAACTATACTTTCTTTGGAGAGAGCCTTCTTCTTGGTACGTCGGGTTGTTGGTATTCTGTAATGATTAAATGGGTTTTTGATCGGGACGTACCTATCTTCTTTTATAGCACTATTGTATATTGCCCTAACCCCACGCATATAGGCACTTATTCCGTTATTTGAATTTCCCTTAGCTTTATTAACTAGTTCAAACTCCTTTAGTAAAGTCACGTTCAGGTGATAGAGTTTAATAGGTTCGCCATTATTGAAGTTTACAAATGCGGCTATTGAATTTTGATACCATTTGGCCGTACTGGGCTTTCCTTCCCTCAATTTCCGATCAATCAAAACTTGTCCCCACTCCGATAAAGATATTTCATTGGAGAGGTTCTTTTTTAAATCGGAGTCTAATTTCTTATCCCAGGATTCCTTAATATTTTCTATTAGGACATCAACAGATATCTCATTGATAACTTTACCAAGTTTATCAATTATTGATTTGGCCGAGTACAATTTATCGTTCAGCTCTTTATTTATTTCATCGCAATCCTGTTCCCTATTAGCAATTGCCGATTTCTTAAATGCCATGTTTTTATCATCCCATCCGTCACTGGAAGTAAAAAAGGGAAGTCGGACAATTCTTTGCTTCTTATGATACACCCGCAATGCAATCGGAAATAATCCTTCCGTGTTTTTTGAATGCAGACGTACGTCTAAAATTAATCTTGCTCGTGCCATATCTCATAGGTTTCAACTGTAAGATAATCAAAAATGTGCATAGTTTGTGCATAGTTTTATTTGATGCCATTTGACATCATATGATATCAAATGTATACAACCTGCTGTTTTTCAATGATATATAAGTCTAAAGGAATCTAAAAGAATCTATGGGAAACTAAAAAAAGCGCCTTCTAAGCAGGCGGTCGAAGGTTCGAATCCTTCTGCCATCACCACTCTCAAAAAACCACACTCACAAGAGTGTGGTTTTTTATTTTTCAAAGATTCCAAAAGAAGTTTGGAGCTTTAAAGTGGAACTGTGCCAAGTATAAAGCATGTTGCTTAACAACAGTTTGAAACCCAAAAAACTACCGGAGCCTTATTAAGGTTGAATTGTACCCAATAAAATAATTAACAAATTGACCTATAATAACGTATCTAGATCAAACGAATAAATATGGCCTAAATCATCGGAGAAGAATATAAGCTTAGGTTCATCCGGTAAAAAACCAGCCTTACTCGAAGTAACATCACCGTTTTTTCCATTTATTTTGGTTTTTAGTTGGATGAGCTCCTTAAACTCCCAGCCATCTCCCTTTCTTATTATTTCATTGACAGAAATAAAATATCGATTATTTACCCGGTTCCTTACGGTATGAACCTCAAATATCCTTCCTTGTTCAATATGATTGATTATAGGACGGCTAGGACTCCTTTCTGTTCTGAGATTCTCATACGGAATGTTGGTCCATTGACCGTTCTTATCCCTTAACCGCAATACAAACTGAGGTTGATTGATGATATCGACACTGTTCTTGGTAGCCATAGCCATTTGTCCATTTTTAAAAACGGTAGCATTCAAATGATCGTCCGCATTGTTATCCCCTTCTTGAACAACTATAGGCTCTGACCATTGATCGGGATCATCCCCATCCATATGGATCCGTTCATTGATGGATTGTGTGTTTTGGTTGGACCAGATAACCGATACTTGGCCCTTTAATGTAACTATTAGGGATATATCGTCATTATTGATATCATCTGCAAGCGCAAATGGTTCAGACCAAACCCTGCCATTGAAAGAATGCCAAACCATGATTTTTTCATTCATGTCCGCACAAACCCAAAATTGATTTTTTGAATCCTGGGTAATGGTAGCAGTTTCAAGAGTTTGACAGTCCGTAGGCATAGGAAGATACCTGCTTCTCCGTTGTTTATATCGTTCGCGATGTTTGGAATACGTCATTTGAACGACATTCAAGGCACATTCATCAACGAATACGATATGCACCTCATCACCCTTGTTCCATACATCTGCCCTACTCGGTAAGGTTTGCCAAGCACGATTGACCGCAGATTGACTCGCCCAGCCAAGGCCATCCTTTTTCAATAGCTTAGGTCCGTCCTCATCACCTACCACAAGCCATTGCCCATAATCGTTTGTCCACGATTTTGATTGGGGCTTATCCGCCGTCGCGTCTCCATAATTCACTTTAAAGATAGGATCTAAATAAAGTTCAGGTGTATTGGTGTCTTGTGAAAACGTATCGTATCCGCAAAGAAATAGACAAAAAAGCGGTAAAAAAAGAAGCAAAATACCTTTTAGTTTCATCATGTTCGAAATTTGTAAGCGAAAATAATCTTTTATACTTGGGAGACAATTAAAAGAAAGTTTATCTATAATCAATTACCCTGAATCGCAATCATCACAACTTAAAATATCGAATAATCAAATCGAGGTATATAGTTTTAAACCCTATTCCCCAAGTCAATAAAGTACCCCAATCAACCCATGTTCCCCCTTGCATTCTCCTTGGTATAAATTAAAACCGGTTATGTATTTGGAATATTTATTCCAATCAGAAAACCCTCCCTTTAACATCAGAACCTCGCAATGGGCCGATAACTTGTCCAAATTTAAAACCCAGAGGGATCTTGATGGTTCCAAGTTAATCGATCAAGTAATAGAATATTTTCTGTAAATGACCAACATCAGTATGAAACAACCAAACCATATCCTCTACGGTCGTCATGTTAAGCTTCCATACTTATTTCATAACATTGTATAATTGGTTTTATCCCCAAATAATATAGCGTTCGATTTCAATGGGGTAAACCGAATGGGAATACGTATTTTTAACTTCATTTCCGATCATCTTAAATAAATGAACCATGAAATTCTATTTACTCCTACTGTATGTGTTCTCCTTGTCCTCTTGCTCCAATAGCGACCAATCAACCGGCACAAATACCAACAAAGCCATTCCCGTCTATAACCAGGCATACCAAGAGAATTTTGAAAAAGACAAAATCAGCGATATCAAAGACAAAGCCATGAACGCCTATGTACTATTAGATCCTTTCCAAGATGATGTCGTGGAACATATTAACGGAATTAAAGCGAATAACAATCAGGTTGGCGCCTACATTAGTATTGGCACTGGGGAAACCTATCGGGAGGACTTTGAACAACTACAACCCTACCTTGTCTCTTCTTCATGGGGACAATGGCCTGATGAATATTTTGTAAACTCGACTACTACCGGTATTCTTGAAATTATGAAAAGTAGGATTGACAAAATCGCAGACTGGGGTTTTGATTGGGTAGAGTTTGACAATATGGATTGGATATACGATGATGAATTAAGGGCTACGTATGGATTTCAGGTCACCCAAAGCGAAGGCATTGCATATTATCAAAAGCTCTGTGACTATGTGCATTCCAAAGGGATGAAATGCATGGCCAAAAATCTCGTTGAAAACGCCTCTGAGTTTGATGGGGTATTGTATGAATCCTATAGCGACGATAAAAATTGGTGGGATCAATCCGGTGCCCAAAGTTTTCTGGATGCCGGAAAACTAGTAATAATCAACCATTATAATGAAACCAATTGCGGACAGGTTTATTTGGATTACAAAGGATTATATAACAATGACCTTTCATTTATATGTGAGGATGCCAACCGTAAGGAATATGTACATTTTAATGAATAGCATTGAAGTAGGCGCGAAAAACGATATCACGGCATACGATGTAAATCCTAAAATATAAAAAATGGTCAGGGCATGCCCTGACCATTTTCCATTTAAAAACCATATGGGATATTCCTTTTAGCAAGCTAAAAGGCCTTCTCTCTGTAAAACAACCTCAATAAATCTATTCTCCGCAGTTGGATATTACCTCAAAATCAAAACCCGTATTTGCTTAATTTCATTATAACCGCCAATCAATGCTCTACCTCCAATTCATAAAAATTAACCTTCGCAAAGGCCCCTTTATCCCTCGATTGAAAATAATTTCCCGCCTTAAAGTAATTTTCAAAAATACCCCACTTTTTCATATGGATATTCTCATAAACCTTATACTCGTTATTATTCAAGATAACAACCATTTTGCCATCTGTTACCCTAACCTCAAGGGTGAACTTTCTGAAATCCACTTGTTGCTCAAAATTAAACCCGTCATCATCCCCCCAAGCTTCCTCATGTAACATCTCCTCATAGGATGCATTCAGATTTTTAAGGACCTTTGTTTTAACCCTGATTTTACCCTTATCCCAATAAATCTTCAATATAGGGGGTGCATTATTGTCTTTTGCCCCTATCAACTCTTTTTGTTCATTGGTCAAACGCCCATGGATCTGCATGATAATCGTTCTATGGAATTTTCCTTCGGAATCCTTGGTAATCTCTTCCAAAGATATTTTACCTTTCAAAATGCCCCCCTGCTTAAAGGTCCAATTGACATTATTGTTTCCTGGCTCCATTTGTTCCCTTAATTCTGACCTCGTATACTTTGTATTTGCAGTTTTTGAATCTGTAGGCAATGTATAAAATACAATTGCCCCTTTCGTAGAATCTATATACATATAAGGCCTAGCTATTTCATTTGATGCGAAATCAAGAATCCCAGGCGGGTCAATCTCATAAGGCTTCCCGTTTTCATTGGCAACCGGTAGGGTGACTTTCCAGTGGCTTAAATCGATTTCGGGAAGTTTTACCTTCTTTCTTTTC
The DNA here is from genome assembly GCF_014596745.1 of Maribacter aquimaris. Classification (GTDB taxonomy): domain Bacteria; phylum Bacteroidota; class Bacteroidia; order Flavobacteriales; family Flavobacteriaceae; genus Maribacter_A; species Maribacter_A aquimaris. The sequence continues at coordinate 373,962 of NZ_JABTCF010000002.1, read as the reverse complement.
TTTTTTTTCTTCTTTACTGTTTTTTCAGATTTAGTGTCTAAATCCGAAACGCTACTTGTCTTTTCTTGACAAATAGCGTTAAGAGATAAAAATGTCAAAATTAAAATGGTAAATACTTCTTTACGAAAGATTTTCATTTTTGTAAATTAATTTAATTTTTTAGGTGTACTACTATGGTAGTTTTATAAACAACACGTTGAGTACACCCAAAAAATTTATTCCAAACTATAAAAGTTTCCATTCAACCTAGGTTAAAAACCTGGTGTGATTATATCTATGTTATCAATAAATACTTCATTACTACTATCAACCGCACTCAATGATCGTACATAAATCACGATTTTATCGGATGATGGTTTGAAAGTAAAAGTATTGGTCGTAAATGTATTATCAGAGGCCGAACCTTTACTCGAATTAAAATCATTCGTAATCGTAAAATAAGCATCGGCATAATCTTCAATACCTACCTCAGTAGTTATTTCCGTGTTCAAGATAAACACCTCAGTATTAATTCCTTCTGCTTCTGAACGCGTATCAATGGTAAAAGTATATTCCACGCCTGGTTCAACAGCTACAACTTGGTATAAACGTCGACACCAACTGCTAAGTTTAACTGCTCTCGTCTTTTCCCCGTCAACATAGGAACCATCACTTGAAGACCCTGGTTGTTCGTCTGTACAATAGGTCTCATCAATGTAACCATTCAACTCTGAATTATACCAAAGTGCCCTATATGGACTATCTATTGTTCCTAGAACGTCATCGACCACCGTACTATTCGGGGTCATATCCCAAGCATCGGCGTTATCACCTGTTTCGGTCTGATGGTCATCTGCGGTACCGTTTAAAACAATTGCTTTAAATGTAGGCTCTACCCCTCCGACCGGAACGGCTTTCGTAATACTTTTGGATACACCGGCTTCATTTGTGGTAGTCAATGTTACATTATAGGTGCCGGAAGTGGCAAAGGTATGCGTTGGATTGACTTCTGTAGAGGAATTATCATCCCCGAAATCCCAACTATGGGAAACAGCCAAAAGTGAAGCATCTGTAAAATCTACAGTAAAAGAAGAAACTTCAAAAGTAAAATCAGGAACCGTGGATAAAATCAATCCTTCTATATTTTTGGAAACGGAAACTTCATCACCCAAAAAGTTAGTCGCTGTAAGTGTTGCCTCAAATGTTTCTGCCGTAGCATATATGTGAACTGGGTTAAAGTCAGAATCATCTTCCGTATCCTCTACATCCCATTCCACAGTTACCCCATCACCAAAATCCCAAATCAATGAACTGACGCCATTGCTTAGATTGTCAAAAATCACTTCTGAATCTATCGTGGTAAAATCAAAATCAACATAAATAGGAGCTACCTCTGATGAATCCACAGCTGTTAAACCATCGGAACTTACAGTGGTCAATTTAACCATGTACAATCCACCGGTTGAATACGTATAATCCGGATTTGCTTCAGTTGACGTATTACCGTCCCCAAAATCCCATGAATATGAAGCTGCATCCGTCGAATAACTTCTGAACACCACTGAGAGGTCATCATCTGCATCGGTTGTTGCGGTAAATAATGTATTGGGCTGAATGTTATTTACGTTTCCGGTAGGAGCCACGAATTCTTCGTAACCATTATCAACACATGATAAAAGACCCAAAAACATAAAACACGAAGTGAAAAATCTTCTATTGAATTTATTAATTATTTTATTGATCATAATAGTAATATTTTAAGATGCTATTATTGTTTTACTGAAATTTCAAATGCATCCAGCCTAGATTCAACACCTGAGTTTGTTGCAAAAATAATCACAGATTCATATTCCCCTGCTTCGAAGGTTATCGCATGTTTTTTGAATACATTATCAACCCTACCCACATTATTATCGGTTCTTGTAGCAATGATGTTAGCCTCAAGCTGTGCTTCCGCATAACTCGATGTATTTGGAGCTAATATGGAAACCTTCATCTCTCCATAGTTATCCTCTTCGAAAGCACTGAAATAAGTTATGACATATGTTGCTCCAGGAGTAACCTCTATTTCTTGATATGCAACCCTATCACCCCCTGCAGGGAATTTGGCCGCTTTTACCCCATCCGGTAAATTTGGGGTATTTACTGGATCTGAATCCGTATTGATCTGGATTACAGTTGTACCACCTCCAAGTGGACTCCATGCATCATTACTAGGAACCCTCCATGAATCCCTACCGTCACCTGTTCCATCGAATAGGCTATTTACCTCAAAACTAGGTTCGGCAATTTCAGGTAGCGGAATCGTTGGTACCGCCTGGTTGACCGTAATCAATTTTTCTGTATAATCCGATTTACCCAAATTATCCTTTACCGTTAAGCCAACGGTATATTCACCAGGGCCCGGAAACGAAAAGATCAACTCACGATCTTGTAACGTTGCCGGCTCCAATGCAGCTATTTGACTTTCCAGATCTGCAACATTTTGCAAAGTCTCTTCTGAAAGTGCCGCTTCAGCTGCTGCCAATTCAACCTGTAGGGCATCTATATCAGCTTCTAAGACATCGATCTTATCTTGATTTGTCTCACAAGGAATCTTAAATTCGAGTTTTGCGATTTCATCTTCCAATGCTACAACCGTGGCCAACTCAGCTTCGATCGATTGCTTTAGAACAGGAAGATCCTTATTGATCAACGTTACACCTTCAGAAGGTACTACCGTCCATTCATAGTATATACCGTTCACTGCCAAGTTTGAACCAGCTTGAAAATTATATTCATAATTAGCCCATAATTCAACATCATTACAGTCGAATTCCGAGGAAGTAATGTTGGTATAATTATAAAAGGGAGTCGGACCTGTAATATCTTCCAAGTCACCTATGTCAGCTAAGTTATCACTGACACAAGAAGTCAGGGATACAAATATCCCTAAAACCATATACTTAAAATTATATAAATATTTATTCATAATCATGAGTTTTTAGTATCCGTTGTTCTGTGTATAAAAATTGGGCAAATTGTCAATTTCCCTTTGTGGGAAAGGAAGATATTTCTTTTCACTTGTATAGAACAAACTATTTTCAGTTGAAAACTCCGATAAAACATTATCCGCTTCACCAAATCGTATTAGATCATACAAGCGTTGGTTCTCATATACAAACTCAACCCTTCTTTCATCCAATAATTGCTGCCTTGTTAAATTGGCCACCTCTTCGAGACCGGCCCTTGCCCTAACTTGGTTGAATGCATCTATTGCCCTTGAATCGGTAGTACTGTTCGCCCCTGCCATAATCGCTTCGGTATACAACAATAACACATCTGCATATCTTAAAACGATCCAATCATTATCCCCTATCTCACCTTCTGTGGGGAATTTAGCATTAAAAGTATCATTGGTTTCCACTGTTGGATTGTATGATAATGCATCTATACTGGCATAAAACCTAACAGGTTGTAATTCAGGGTTCATGACTTCCAAAAAGTCAAGAGATGCAATATTCACACCATTGGACGGACCTTGAAGTGTCATGGCAAAACTATGGGATTCGGAATCAGTTTCAACTTGGTCATCCAAACCGCTATCGCTAGTTACATAATTATCACTACTCACTAAATCGTAGGCTATTGAAAATATTACTTCATCATTGATTTCAAAGGCGGGATTATTAGACCAAGAACCATCAAGCACTCCATCTGTATACCCATCAGAAATCGAATTACCGAACACATGACCATAATCGATCACCAAATTTGCATTATACTCCGCGTCCGTTAAAAGGTCAACACTGGTATCCAATGGATCCGCATTGAACTCGAACTGTTCGGCATTATCCCTTTCGGTAAATAGTAGGTCATAATTATACGTGGTGTGGTTTTCCACAACCGATGCCAATAAAAGTTCTGCCTCAGTATAATTAGGGACAGGCTGACTTAAGTACGCTTTAGCGGCCAAACAAATAGCGGCCCCCTCAGAAGGACGGTATCTATTTTGTTCCACCCCATTTAAATAAGCAATCGATGTTTTAAAATCACTGATTATCCTCTGGTAAACTTCCGCTTCGGGTAGTTGGGGAAAATCCAGAGCCTCTTCCGTGGTGATATCGACAACCTTATCCACATAAGGCACATTTTGATAAGCCCTTACCAAATTGAAATGGCACAAAGCCCTCATGAAATAAGCCTCACCAACCGTATACTGCTGATCTTCAGGGGCCAAAAACTTATTATCTATAATAGTGTTTGCATGTTTAATGGTATGCATATTATTGGAATAATATGTAGCGACATCACCATTGTTCGCATCTACATTATATGCATTGATTGCTGGATAATTTCCGTTTTCAGAATTCGCCCTAACATTATCCGATCTTAACTCAGTCAATAAAAATTCATTGGCAGGAACCTTTTGATATGCATCTAAAACCCCATTTGCCAATAATTCGAATCCATTGTCGGTCTGCAGCAACTCTTCTATCGAAAGTGCCGTAGGGTTACTAAGATCAAGCTCTTCCTCACAACCTGTAAATAAGGCCATGATCGAAAAACAAACTACTATATTTTTATATATATTTTTCATAATTAATTAAAATTGAAAGTTCATTCCTACTGAAATTGTTCTAACCACGGGACCATCTCCTCTTTGATATCCAGCTGTTAACGGCGTATTAGCGTTATCGGATGTTTGACCGGCCGCTTCAGGATTAAACCCTTCATAACCTGCTGCTGTGAAGAAAAGTAAATTCTCACCCGTTACATACAATCTAAGTCTGTCTATATTATATTTGGAAGTAAATTTTTCCGGGAATGAAAAACCTAGCGTAATATTTCTTAGCGCTACAAAGGATGCATCTTGAATATGGTCATCTGTATATCTTCTATGGACCGTTAAATCGGCATCAGGGAAACTAGCAACTTCGTTTACGGCTGATTCACTGGCATAATACAGCTGATCCAAATCGGCCACCCTTACTTCGGCACCGTGAGATCCTTGCCATTGAAATGAAAAATCAAAATCGTGAAGTTTAAAATCAGAATTAAACCCCCAAGTAAAATCCGGATAAGGACTACCTAATTCGGTTCTATCCTCATCATCGATGATTCCATCATTATTCAAATCCTTTACATAAACATCGGCATAATCGTTATTAAATCTATTAAAAGGATTGTCTACCCACTCCAATGGAATTTCCTTATCATAAACCCATCCGTAAAAAGAGGTTATCGGTTGACCTACTTTAGCTATAAATTCCGTAGGTCTGGTATCCTGATCGATCCTGGAAATGATCTGTTCATTATTACCTAAACTCTGAACCGTATTCCTATTCAAAGAAAACTGACCTGACGCCAACCAACTAAAGTTTTCATTGGTTAAAATCCTGGAATTCAATTCCAATTCAACACCTTCATTTTTAACCTCCCCTATATTCTGCAACCAATTGTCCGTACCGTAAGTGGCAGCTACTGGAGCAAAAAGAATCAAGTCTTCACTTGTTCTTGTATAATAATCCGCAGAAAGTGTCAAAAGCCCTCTCCCAAAGGTAACGTCGATACCTGGGTTGAATTCTATTAATTTCTCCCATCCTAAATCCGCATTGGCAAGGGTTACCGCCTTAACGCCGGTAGTTCCATTGTAACCGATAGTGCTGAATGTCTCATCAAACCTGTAAAGCGATTCAAATATGTCGCTGGATATTTCATTGGAACCCGAAATACCATAACTAGCCCTTAATTTCAAAAATGTAACAAAATCGCTTTGGGACAAGAAATCTTCATTTGACATTACCCAACCTACAGAAGCTGCAGGAAAGAAACCAAACCTTGTATTGGATCCAAATCTGGTACTACCATCGGTACGGGCAGAAACTTGTAAAAGGTATTTTTGGTCATAATCATAATCCAACCTTCCAAAATATGAAACCAGTTTATCGGTTCCATTATCGGTATAAGTGGTCCCTCCATCCGCAAGCGCAATATTATTGTTGAAATCATCGGTATAACCTACGGCCTCCGACTCTTGTATATAAAAATCCCGGTGGGTATACTCAAATCCAAGTATTGAGTTTATACTATGTTTTCCAAAGCTTTTGGTATACCTAAGCAGGGACTCGAATGCATATTGGTTCAATTCTTCCCTTCTTTCCAATCGGTAAGACTCTTGTTCCCTATTTTCCTGACCATATAGATAATCCGCATCATTGGTCTTACTATGTCTAAAAACACCGGATATGGTCTGTTTAAAATTAAGTCCTTCTGCCAATTCAAAATCAATATAGGAAGATGCATTTAAACTTAACTTTTTCTTTAATCTAGACCTTTCTAGATAATGCACTAAAGGATGTACGTTTTTAGTAGTTGACAATGTCAATCCACCGGAAGTTAAATCACTCACCAATGGAAGACCTGTATTCGGATCTCTGGCTATTGCCCTTGGGTTATTGGGATCAACGGTGAACACATGGTCAAAAGCCCTGGAAAAACCATAACTGCCAACCCCAATATTTTCAAATTGGGCGCCAGCATCACCAGGATCCGATTGGGTGATGTACTTTAAATGTTCTTCATTTAAATAAAGGGGCAAATACCCATATTGCCTTAAAGGATCCGTAAATCTTGTCGGTACCTTAACTTGATTGTTATAATTGGCACGCAAATTCGCCCCAAATTTAATTTTCTCGTTTTTAGATTTACTGTCAACTTTTATCCTCGCATTATATTTCTCGAAATTATCGGTCAACACAATACCTTCATCGTCTAGATATCCAAAAGAAGCTGAATAGTTTGTTAATTCAGAACCCCCTCTTACCGCCAATGAATGACTCGTAATGATGCCCCCGTTGAAAATTTCATCCTGCCAGTTGGATTCGCCACCCCCTAAGGAAGCTATAAAATCCATAGCCTCAAGTTCTGCATACGCCGAATTGTAGTCCCCAATGATTCTGTCGTAATTCTCACTATCTGGCGATATTCCGTCAACTACACCTTGAAGTCCATTCAACCTAGCCCTTTCGTCAGCTATCGTCGTATTGAAGTTATCATTTTTCGTCGCATATTTATATCCGGTAAATGTGTTGTAATAGAATTTAGTTTTACCGGTAACCCCTTTTTTCAGTGTAATCAAAATCACCCCATTGGCACCTCGGGAACCATATATCGCCACGGATGACGCATCTTTCAAAACACTGATCGACTCAATGTTATTATTATCAATAGAACCCAATATGTCCGCATCGGTCCCTAACACGACCCCATCAACCACGATTAGTGGCGATGAAGAACCTGTTATAGACCCAGGCCCCCTCAAAGTAATCTTAGGGTCACCTCCTGCTTCTGATGCAACTGTCTGGATTCTTAAACCGGCCACCCGACCCTTAAGTGCATCTTCAACACGGGATACGGAAACATTCTCTATATCTTCGCCTGAAACTTCAGTTAAGGCACTTGTTACACTGGTCTTTAATTGATTACCGTATCCAATTACAACCACTTCATCCAATTGGGCCGCATCAGTAACAAATGTAATGTTCAATTTTTGTTGACCACTTACAGTTACTGTTTGTGTTACAAATCCTAAATAAGAGAATTGTAAAACATCCCCATTTGACACCTTAATAGAATAATTACCATCAAAATCCGTTGCCGTACCTGATGTTGTACCTAAAATAACAACATTGGCAGCAGGGATTGGAATATTGTCCGAATCGGTTACCGTACCCGAGAGCACATATCCGTCTTGTGCAAATAATGATATATTGAACAACATTACCGCAACTAAAGTTAATTTGGTTTTTAAATTCATTTGTAATCTTATTATGTTCATAATTTTTACCGATCAATACCGTTAAGAAGTATTGATGAATAGGATATAAGAATGTCAACATCCCTACTCCTTTCAAAAAACACATTTTTGAAGAATCCAATGGATTTTCACCTAGTTCTATAAAAGCATGCTTTTGAAAAGTAGTACATGTTTTAACGAATTACTTCTGTTTGAAAAGAAGTGAACATCGCGATTTGGATAGGCTGGCTCTTACCCTTTTTTTGATTTACCCGTAAAGTTTCATTGAATGTACATTGTTGGTTTTAGTTAGTTATCGTTTTATTCTTCCTTTGGTTACCCACATTGGTCGACCAATTTGGATAACCAAATATATGTTATTTTATTGTTAAATAAATAGTTTTTACGATTTTAACATTTTTGACTATATTCTTTGTCCAATTAGCGAAGAATATATCATTTAAAAGACCTTTGTTTTATAAAATTGGGAAACTATTAAAGAAAGAAGATTATTATATTGAAGTAAAAATGAATTTAAAAAAGCCCATTGGAAAATTCTAAACTAATAATGGTAAAGGCTACCTAGCAGATGCATTTAGTATTAAGGTTCACGATATACAACCTTATTGATATTTATACAAAAACGCACATTGCAGTGTAATCTGCGTTTCACTTCCACAATCTGATATATAACAGATTGTTAGGTTCAAAATGTTTATTAATCAGTTTTTAGTGAAGCTATGTTCCATTGAAGATACATGAACTGTAGAAATCACATTGGCGTACAGCTATTTCTTTATTATTATTTTCCCTATAATATTTTATAAAGGAATGATAATCAGCAACCTAAAATACATTAAAAATAAAATTGTAGCATCTTCCCCGCAGACGCTAGAAGGTTCGGATCCTACCTCGATCGATACACTAGAAAAACCACGCTCAAATGACTATGGATTTTTGTCTTTCGAAAATGTCAAACAAAATTTGAATTTTTGAAGAAAAAAAAGGAATCTATATTAACCCATGATTATTTATTTGCAACGGTAAGGGTTAATAATATTCAACCCTTCAGCCTACACAAATGAATATAGAAAAGGCCTACAACCCACAGGTAACGAGTATATTAGCCCTTTAAACTTTTCTGTTTACTCAACCCTAATTTGCAAAGGATGCTTCAATCCCTGCAAATCGCTTTAAACAAGCATTGCATTCTTCCATGATATTAAACTGTCCCTTTTTTTCCAACGAAAACCTGTATGACAAAACACTTTATCGGTTTTGGTTTCAATAGGAAAAAGAGATTACCCTCATCCTTTTTTTCGGTTTAATGGTCCCCACAGCCTGCCATTGGAACCTCGGGCACCGCGATTCCGGTGTTCAATTCCCAGTCTTGAAGAATCTGCTAATCTTGACTATAATCCTAGTATTCGATCATGTTTCTTCCCCCAAAAATAGAATTGATGTAGAACAAGGTGGAAGGGGATTTCTTTTCACAGCCATTTGTTTTAATCTTCGTTTGATGGTTTTCCGATAGTCGCCAATATTCCCCCATCAACATATAAAATATGCCCGTTCACAAAATCACTGGCCTTCGATGCCAAAAAGATGGCCGCACCGGCCAAATCATCAGGATTTCCCCATTTTCCAGCTGGGGTGCGACTAATGATAAAATCATTGAACGGATGTCCATCAACACGAATGGGAGCTGTTTGTGAGGTCGCAAAATAACCAGGTCCGATCCCGTTGGTCTGAATATTGTGTTTGGCCCATTCCGTCGCCATATTCTTTGTCAGCATCTTAAGTCCGCCCTTAGCGGCAGCGTAAGCACCCACTGAATCCCTACCCAGTTCGCTCATCATGGAACAGATGTTGATGATCTTACCATGCTTACGGGCAATCATCGATTTTACGACATGTTTGGACACTATAAACGGACTCACCAAATCAATATCGATGACCTGTCTAAATTCGGCCACTTCCATTTCCTCCAAAGGAGTCCGTTTTATGATTCCCGCATTATTGACCAAGATGTCTATGGGGCCTACCTCCCGTTCAATCTTACCTATGGCTGCTATTACCGAGGTCTCATCGGCCACGTTAAATCGATAACCAAAGGCTTTGATTCCCTCGTTTTCATACTCCTTTACCGCAGCATCGATTTTTTGTTGTGACGAATTACCGTTGACGACCAAGGTCGCCCCTGCCTTGCCCAATCCTTTGGCCATGGCCATTCCCAATCCGTGTGTGCTTCCGGTAACCAAAGCGATTTTTCCCTTTAAACTGAATAATTCCATACCCATGATATTATTTTAATTCTGTTATTTCAACGACATGGCGCCATCATCCAGGTTTACCCCGCCAACCCGAAATAAAAATGTAATTGGAAATTCCCGATTCCCAGTGCATTGACCATGGTAGGGAGATAACGGCTATAGGAATAGACGCATTGCTGAACCCTACCAATGCCGGTATTTCAAACTATTTTTAAAAGTGTTCTTTTACTATCTTATAGTAAGGATATAAACGTACCATTACTGATTGAAAAGCGCCTTTCTTATACCCCATTCCAGACCTCGTAGTTCTGCCAATCCCCTTAATCGTCCAATGCCGGAATATCCTGGATTGGTCTTTTTTCTCAGATCATCAAGCATCTTATGTCCGTGATCGGGACGCATCGGCATTCGCAAGTCTTTTCTTCCTTTGGACTTCCGCCTTTCATGCTCCGTGATCAATGCCTTCATGACATTGAACATGTCTACATCGCCTTCCAAGTGGTTTGCCTCATGAAAATTCCCATCGGCATCCCTTTGGGTACTTCGAAGATGGATGAAATGGATACGTTCCCCTAAACGTTCCACCATACCCGGGAGGTCATTGTCCTTGCGCACACCAAAAGACCCCGTACAGAATGTGAGTCCGTTATTAGGACTATCGACAGCCTTATATAGCTCTACAATATCCTGTTCGGTACTTACCACACGCGGCAAGCCTAAAATAGGATAAGGAGGATCATCGGGGTGTATACACATTAAAACCCCTGCTTTTTCGGCGGCCGGGATTATATGTCCCAAAAATTCGAATAAATGCTTTTTCAACTTTACTTCATCGATAGCATCATACGTTGCTAAAATGGAGTTGAATTCCTCCAAGGAATATCCTTCCTCGGCACCTGGAAGCCCTGCAATGATATTATTGGTCAGTTGTTGTTTGCCTTCTTCGGTCAAATTTGCAAAATAATCCCTTGCGGCAACCACTTCCTGTTCCGTATAGGTTTCCTTTGCACCAGGCCGTTTCAATAAAAACAATTCAAAAGCGGCAAAAGCGGCAGCTTCAAATCGCAAGGCCCTGGAACTATCCTTTACCTCATAGTCAAGATCGGTCCTGGTCCAATCCAATACGGGCATAAAATTATAGCACACGATATCGATGCCACATTCGCCCAAATTCAAAAGGGTTTGCTTATAATTTTCAACATACTGCATATACCCTTCAGCCTGGGTCTTGATGGCCTCGTGGATAGGCACACTCTCAACGACCGACCATGTGAGTCCGGCCGCTTCTATTTCCTTTTTCCTTTCTGTGATTTCCGAAACCGTCCATACCTGTCCGTTCGGAATATGATGCAAGGCGGTAACAATTCCCGTAGCGCCTGCCTGTCTAATATCTGATAAAGATACTGGGTCATTGGGCCCATACCATCTCCAAGTCTGTTCTAAAGTCATTCGTATTATAATTCTATATTATTAAACACCGCTAAAAGCACTAAAACCTCCATCTATGGGCACAACAACACCTGTAACAAAAGAGGCACCCTTATCACTCAGCCATAAAGCTGTGCTTATCAAATCCTCGGGCTCTCCAAAGCGTCCCATGGGTGTTTGGCCTATTATCGTATTCCCCCTTGGGGTCAAAGCCCCGTCTGCCCCTAACAATAAGGCCCTATTTTGATCCGTTAGGAAAAATCCTGGAGCCAAGGCATTTACACGTATCCCAACTTTGGAAAAATGTACGGCCAACCACTGGGTAAAGTTGGAAACCGCAGCTTTTGCCCCACTATAGGCCGGGATTTTGGTCAGTGGTGTAAAGGCATTCATGGAGGAAATATTCAGGATACTACAATCCTTTCTGCCCACCATGTCTTTCGCAAATACCTGTGTCGGCAATAAAGTACCTATAAAATTAAGATTGAAGGTGAACTGGATACCGTTGACATCCAAATCAAAAAAAGTCTTGAAACCCTCCGTTGTTTTGAGTAAATCCTTTTCTTCCAAATAAGGGTTGCTTGTGGTTCCCGAAGGATGGTTGCCCCCAGCACCGTTGACCAGAATATCACACGGTCCCAATTGGCTATTGACCTCCTTTTTTGCCAATTCGAGGGATTCTTTCTCCAATACATTGGCAACCAAACTTATAGCGGTTCCTCCTTGACCATTGATTTCATCAGCAACCTTATCGGCGGCCTCTTTTTTCAGGTCCAAAACCGCGATTTTATGACCTTCTTTAGCAAAGGCCTTTGCCAATGCACTAATGAGAACCCCACCGGCCCCTGTTAACACAATTACTTTTTTATCCATTACTAGATTCGTTAAATTTTATTCCTTAATAATGATGGACTATAAAAAATATAGTATTCCATCAAATTTCCCTATTTTAAATCAAACGAACTAACCCCCTACCTCCACAATAACAAAAAGCAGAATTAAGTCCATTTTTGCGACTTTAAAATTACGGAATGCATTTAATCTATCCATCCTGTAATAACTTCTTTCTTGTTAGAAAAGAATAGAATGGTCATAATTTATGTAATATGTTTCATTTTGCTAAGAACCGTCTATGAGCAAAGGCTGTATTTGCTGTTTTGTACACTAAAGCATATCCGCTCGAAACATACCTTCTAGAATAACCAAATGGGCAATGATTTCAATGACCAGGGATTACCTAATACTAATTTAAGATACCTTAGGATAAAATAATGATGATAAAAGTTAAGTAAAGGGTTTTCTAAAAATAAGCCAACAATGCCACAACACCATTATAGGAAATAACGCATGAAAAAAAGAAGGCTGCATGAGGAATATCATTAACGAAAATAATTTTCTGATCTATGTTTGATCTCCTCCCGTTAAACCGGACAGTTCAGTACTAGAGGATTATGGGCAATTAATGTTTAATTTTAAATAGATTATTAGCTAATTCTTTTAAAGTCATAGTAGTGTTTAGCTTCCAATAGATTTCATTCCCTTTAGCTGCTCCTTGGTTTTCAATTGATTCCAGAATTAACATATCAGATAATTGCGCCAATAAATTTGGTATTTATGAAAAACACATTAGCTAAAAAAACAATGAATACTTTTCTCTTCATCCTAATTAGGAGGATAACAAAGTAATATTCTTGACTTTATATTAGATTTAAAAGTAACCTCATCAATGGCAGCGGATAAAAATATTTCATCTCCTTGTTTAAAATCGAATTCCTTACCATTACAAAGAACAACACCTTCCCCAGAGTAAACTACAGCTACATAAAAACCGCCATTCCCTTTTATGGTGTATGCACCATTCAAATCGAGTTCATTTAGACCAAAACAATTGGTGTGCCTTTCATTGAAGATTGTTTTTAAACTGTAAGTATCGGAATTATCAACAACCTCTGGTTTCACCTTCCAACGCCTTAAAGCTTCTTCATAAGAACAACAATCATAATGAAAACATTCCAACATTTTCTCATTGCCAACACCTTGATGGATTAATTCGTCAGAAATCGTCAATCCTTTAGGCGTTACACGTTCAACCCTCATGGTATAATCTGTCGGCTCTTGGACCTCCATTAAAAAACAACCACTACCAATGGCATGGGGCACACCACCGTATATCATGAATGCATCACCAGGGCTTACTTCTATCTTATGAAGGCAATTTAACATCTCCTCAATGTTTTGTTCAATGAAATGTTCTTTCCATATCTCAGGAGTAACACCCTCTTTAAACCCCATGTACACAACACTCTTTTCTCCGTCTATTTCTCTTTTGTTCAACACATACCAAGATTCTGTTTTACCAAAATCCGAATTTAGCATAGATTGGGCATACTCTTTATCGGGGTGTACTTGAATTGTTAATCGCTCATTCGAATCCAACATTTTGATTAGCACACCTGTTGTTCCAAATTTATCAGCTAGTTTCTTTCCTAAAAAAAGTTCTTTATTGGAATCAACCAATTCTTTAAGTGACCTTAAGCCAACAGGAGTATTCAACATAGAAAGTCCTTCATTTTCAGGACGACCTTTTCCTCTTGCCGTAATTGTAGACATAATCCATTCTTCTGGCATATCTCCATCAGTTTCCGGCCTATCCTTTTTCCATTTATCAATTAACGCACCTCCCCCATAGGTGCGCCAAACTCTATTATTATTTTGTTTTAAAGGTATGTAAGCAAATTTTTGTAAATCCTCCATTATTCTAATTTATAAGTTGAATAACTCCTGTAATCCCTACAAAAGATGTATATATTGAAAACAATAATATCAGTGTTAAAAAAACATTTTCCAATGGTTTGTTTTTGTGACTCCCCATTAAATCGGATCTATTACTCAAGTATAGAATACCCAAAACAGTAACGGGTAAGATAACTGCATTAAAAACTTGTGAAACCACCATTACAAATATTGGTTGCGCATTAAAAACAGGTACTATCAGACCCAATAAAGAAATTAACAGAACCATTATCCTGTATTTTGGCAAGGTCATATTCCTTTCTGAATTATTATAGTCACATAATAACCAAGGCAGCATTAAAATATTAGGGAATTGAGACGAAACACCTGCAGAAATTATTCCAATTGCAAACACAGATGTTGCAAAACTTCCTGCCAATGGTTCTAATAATCCAATCATCTGAGAAGCCGTTGATAACCCAATTCCTTCAATATAAAGTGTACCAGCAGCGGCAGCCATTATAGAAGCACTAATAACAAACATTAAAGTTACAGATACAACAGCATCATTACGTTGTTTTTTCAAGTCACTTATTTTCCAACCGGCCTCTTTAACCAAAGTCGTTCTAATAATAAACAAACCAGAAAAAACAGTTGTTCCTACAAGAGAAGCAATTATTAAAAATGGGCTTTTATCATTATCTAAACTTTCAGGCACATTTGGTATAAGCCCCTTTAAAATATCCATTGGTGGGGGCATCATGATAAAAAAGTTAAGAAGGAAACTAGCAGACATAATTGCTACTATTATTGCTAATGCCCTTTCGAAAAACTGTGTTTTCCCATTCCAAAAAATAAAATATACCATTGCAATAAAAGAGGCCGCAAAATAAACGGGAGAAATACCTCCGTCAACTGCACTCTTAGACCATTCGTAACAAATATCCGATACGATTCCCATCACTCCCATTACACTTCCGCAAACTCCTGCAGTTAGAGCAACAATAAAAAAGACACCAACACTAGGGTGTATATACTTTCTAAAAGCCTGTAAAGCAGTTTCTCCTGTGACGAGGGTAAACTTACCGTATAAGTTTATCATAAAATAGGTTGTTAAACAAGAGGCAACAATAGTCCAAAGTAATGACATCCCATAATCAGCTCCAGCTTTTGCCATGGTAGTTACACTACCTGTACCAATATTTAGACCCAGTAAAAATATGCCTGGAAGAAATAGCGCTATCCACTTTAAAAACTTGCTACGGAAGGTTTGATTCATAATTTTAATCGTTAATACTATTAATACCCATTTTCAATGATTTTGTATTCCACCCTTCTAAAGGTAATTCAACGTTTTTATTCTCTAAATACTTATTTCAACCCTTATATTGCTAGTCTTTTATTCATCCAGATGAATAAGGAAATATAATTTTCATCAAAGAAAACAAGCAAAATACTTTATCTGTATTTTTATCTTTCCAATTGATCATTGACCTCTTTTTTGGCAGATTCAAGGGAATCTTTTTCCAAAACGTTCGCTACCAAACTTATAGCCGTACCTCCTTCACCATTGATCTCATCAGCGACCTTAACGGCAGCTTCTTTTTTTAGGTCCAAAACTGCAATTTTATGACCTTCTTTTGCAAAGGCTTTTGCCAATGCACTGATAAGAACCCCCCGGCCCCTGTTAACACAATTACTTTTTTATCCATTTCTAGATTCATTAAATTTTATTCTTTTATAGGAATTTACACTAGGCATCAATAGCTCCTCTTCAAATTTCTTGGTTTAAAACCAAAAGAACGAAACAATAGTTCATAAAGAGGTTAATTACGTTAATTTTTACACCCCTAAAGTTACACAATGCCTTCATTGTATCCATCCTGTAATATCTTGTTTCTTGCTTGAATTATTAAACTGTTCATAAATCATACGATTATGGCCGCAATTCGCCAAAAACAAGGTGTCATAATTGCAGTACCTGCTGTTTTTGAATAACAGGTATGTGGATTATTGATTATGATGAATGAAGAATATCACCTATGAAGAGAGAATGGTATATACTTCATTTTTCTGCAAAAATACTTAATGAGTCTAAAGTGCTTCTGAAAGCCCCATAACCAAAAAGTTAAATGATTGTAAAAAAAACCTTAGACACCTGATTAACCGCTTATTGGATGGCCCTATCATAGAACACTCGGTGCGTTTAAAAGATTTGACCGCATAGTTCAGCAACAATCATCCTTGAGCTGGAATAAATAAAAATGTTTGCTTATTGTCGTTTATAAATCTAAGCGTTGATTAGTGCTCCACCTCCAATTCATAGAAAAAGAACTCTGAGATTTGTCCCGAGAATTTGGGCTACTTTTAAAAAAATCTTTGAATAAAACGAAATAGGTGCTTATTCAAAGGTTCAAAAGTTTATAAAGCCAAAAAGGCAAGATATTAAGCTATTTCTGTAACTTCATGAAATAATCGAAAATCTCAGGAACATTACCACTACCCATGTCCGCATCGAAAGCGGCCTGAAGGTTGGACGAAGTAGCCTCGGCAATCTTGGAAACCGTACCTAAATCCTTCATCATATGTACAAAATATCCCAAATCTTTATTGGCATTGGCAATTGAGAACCCCAAATCACTTACGTTATCCACGGCATAGTTCTTACAGAATTTCATGAACGGGGAATTCGAAGGTCCCGCAGACATGATCTCGAATAATTGCTGCCCGTCTACTCCAGCCAGTTTTGCAGCTGCAAAAGCCTGTGACATAGCGACTACGGTAGTCATTCCCATAAAATTATTGATCAACTTGGTCGTATGACCGGCTCCTAAAGCACCTAAATGGAATACATTCTCACCCTGTTCGTCCAAAACCGGTTTTACCTTCTCAAAAGTCTCCTTATCTCCAGCTGCCATAATGTTAAGAAGCCCATCCTTGGCATGTGCAGGTGTACGACCCAGAGGAGCATCGATCATGCCGACACCTTTCGCGGCAAGATCTTTACCGATTTTACGGGTAGATGAAGGAATCGATGTTCCGAAATCAATCAAAACAGCACCTTCTTTTATTCCGGCCAGGATACCTTCATCGCCATAAACGATTTTTTCTACAACAGCGGACGTGGTTAGACAGAGCATTACGATATCACTCTTTTCAGCTAATTCTTTAGGTGATGTCGCCTCGGTAGCATTACCGCGAGCTACAACAGTAGCAACAGCTTCCTTATTAAGATCTATGACAGATAGTTGATAACCTCTATTTTGCAGATTTTCAACCATGTTGGCACCCATAAGACCGAGTCCTATAAATCCGATAGAGGGGTTTTTCATGTTTTTTGTTTTTTATTAATAAATATTGATATAATAATATGTATTTTCAAGCTTCAGCATCCAATCAGATTAAGATGTGAAAAACAATAGAGAAATTCCAATTTTTTTTTTAAGAAATGAAACGTACCTCTGTATAAATTGAAATGTTCAAGATTTTTGCCCCAAATACACCTCAATGTCCATTTGATGTAAATGATAAAAACCAAAGCAAGCAATTATACATTATTCAATTACTTGTTTTAGGCTTTTCCTAATAAAAATTATTTTCTTACTTTATTTATAGTTTTCATGGCCTCACGTACAGCATTTTCCAAACCTTTGTAATCTTTGTTCGCCAACACATCCTTACTGATCAATTGGGATCCCATACCTACGCAGGTAACACCCGCATCGAACCAACCTTTAAGGTTTGAGGTTTCAGTCGAAACACCTCCTGTAGGCATAACACTAGTCCATGGTTGCGGACCTTTAATTGCCTTTACGAACCCTGGCCCATAGGTTGAACCTGGGAACAGCTTAACAATCTCACATCCCAATTCCTCTGCCCTATTGATTTCGGTCAAAGAGCCACAACCCGGTGACCAAAGTACTTTTCTGCGGTTACAGGCTATCGCTATATCCTCACGTAGTGATGGTGTAACAATGAAATTCGCACCTAATTGCATGTATAGGGAAGCTGCCCCTGCATCGGTAATGGAACCGACCCCCATAATCATTCCGGGAAGCTCTGCGATGGCATATTTGTTCAGTTCACCAAATATCTCAAAGGCAAAATCGCCCCTACTGGTGAACTCCATCAATCGCGCGCCACCATCATAACACGCCTTAAGTACTTTTTTACCAAGTTCAATATCTGGATGATAAAACAATGGTACCATGCCTGTTTCTCTCATCACTGATGCCACTTCAATTCTTGAATATTGTGCCATATTTTTATTCTATTTTTCGTTTAATATTTTTTTAAAATCATAGCTTAAAGGATTCTCCACAAACTTCCTTGCAGCCTCATAATCACTTGGTTTTAAATAATCCAAGTTTTGAAAACACAGATTTGCAAATTCAGATTCCATATCTACCAAACGTGGCGGTATTTTACCGTTCGCATCCTGCATATCCGATAAAAAGAGCGGTTTTATTTCCCCTCTTGAGTTCGCACTTACCATACAACCACTAAGACCTTGGTCATACAATTTCTTTACGCCGATTCCAAGTAAGGTACACAACGTAAGATCAAACCCTATTGGGCGACAACATCGTAGTTCATACCCCAATTCTACCGGCCTACTTTTAACATTCAGCCCAAGTTTTTCCAATTCTTTTTGGAGAAGCACATTGAGAATATGGGATTTACTCACATTCCCTAGTTCGGGATGGCCATGGTCATCATAGGTGAAATTTATACCAATTTTGTCCAGTTCGGATTTTGGCATAGAATGAAAAACACCTTCGCTCACCATTGCCACACCATACTTGATACCCTTTACTTTTCTTTTGACTATCGATGAAATTATAAGTCGAATTACCTTATCGAGGGTAAGATCTGTATTATTGAACATTTCCGGAATGACCATCATCGGAAAGTGGCAGCTTGTGGCAATACCAAATGCCAGATGACCGGCGGATCTTCCCATGGCACACATTACAAACCAATTTTGACTGGTACGGGCATCCTCATAGGTCGTATTGCCTATTCGCACACCTTCATCCTTTGCGGAATGAAACCCAAAAGTGGGATTCCTATCGGGCAAAGGCAAATCATTATCAATGGTTTTGGGAACATGGATATTGGAAATCAATATATTTTCCCTTTCAAGGTATGATGCAATCCTATTGGCCGTAGAGGCAGTGTCATCACCACCAATACTGACCAATAGTTTTACATTGTTCTCCAAAAAAAGGTTAGTGTTTAGCTTTTCATTTCCTGGTTTGAACCTACTCATGACCAAGGTGGAGCCACCTCGGCTAAAAATTCTATCGGCATGATCAAAATCAAACTCCTTTATCTCAGGGTTTTCACTGAAGATGCCTTTAAAACCTTCATGTAAACCTAAGACCCTGTAACCATCCTTTAAAAAAACCTTGGCAACCGTACTGATCACTGAATTAATTCCAGGTGCAGGTCCCCCTCCACAAATAATCAATATAGATTTACCCTTATCCATTTAAAAAATCATTATTTAGATCATAGTTATTCTACTTGGGTTATCTCGCAACCCTACCTGATGCATCACCACCCATAAGTTTTTCAACTTCAGCAACAGTGACCAAATTCGCATCACCTTTTATAGTATGTTTTAAACAGGATGCAGCCACGGCAAAATCCAAGGCATTCTGATCATCCTCAGGATATTTCAACAATCCATAGATCAGACCACCCATGAATGAGTCACCACCACCAACACGGTCTACAATATCGGTAATCTGGTATTGACGGGTCTCATACATCTTTTTACCATCGTACAAGACACCTGCCCATGTATTGTGGGAAGCGGAAATTGATCCACGAAGCGTGGTAATCACTTTTTTGGCACGTGGAAATTTCTCCATCATTTGCTTACATACCGACAAAAAGGCTTCTGCTTTTACATCATGCCCCTGGGTTTGTACCGAGATACCCTCTGGCTTAATCCCAAAATGCATCTCAGCATCCTCCTCATTACCGAGGATGATATCGCAATAGGAGGTAAGTTCAGTCATGATGGTCTCACGATCTCCCCCATAATTCCATAACTTGGCACGATAATTTAAATCTGTGGAAATGGTAATACCTTTTTCACTTGCGGCTTTCACCGCTTCAAGACATACATCCGCAGCCCCTTGTGAAATCGCAGGCGTAATCCCGGTCCAATGGAACCATTCGACCCCATCAAAAACGGAATCCCAATCGATCATTCCCGATTTTATTTCACTAATAGCGGAATGGGCCCGGTCATATACAACCTTACTACCCCTACTTACCGCTCCTGTTTCCAAGAAATAAATTCCTAAACGGTCACCACCATAAACGATCTTATCGACCCCAACGCCACGCTTACGCATTTCCATAAGGGCGCATTCACCGATATCATTTTTTGGAAGTCGTGTTACGAAATCCACGGGAACCCCATAGTTAGCCAAAGAAACGGCAACATTGGATTCACCGCCCCCATAGACAACATCAAAACTATTTGTTTGGGAAAATCTTAAAAATCCAGGAGGTGCCAATCTCAGCATTATCTCTCCAAAAGTGACTACTTTTTTCATATAAAATCGGATTATTTATTCTTTTTTAAAACTTATCACAACATTAATTCTAAATACCCAAAGCTTGTCCACCACCGATTTGGATAGTTTCAGCTGTTATGAAACCTGCATCCTTACTTGCCAAGAATGAAACAACAGAGGCCACATCTTCCGGTTGCCCCAATCTACCTAGCATAATACTGTTTGCCCATGAAGCGAATACTTCAGGTTTAGTGGCTTTTATTTGGGCGTGAAAAGGAGTGTCTATTGTACCCGGTGATACTGCATTCACCCTAATTCCATATTCCGCTAAATCTTTCGCCAATGCTTTAGTGATCGCATGAACACCAGCTTTAGAAGTACCGTAGATTCCTGCTCCTGGTCCACCAGCTGTCCAAGCTGCATTGGAAGTATAGTTAATGATAGAAGCATCTTTCCCTTTTTTAAGGAAAGGAATAGCTGCTCTAGAAGCAAAAAATGTTGAGTCAAGATTCAATGCCATGACAGATCTGTAAAATTCCGTAGTCATTTCTTCAAATCTTGATCTTCCTCCGAGTCCACCTGCATTGTTTACAAGAACATCGATTTTACCAAATTTCTCTCCAATCTTATTGATATTTGAAGTTACCTCTTCTTCTTTGGTAACGTCAAATCCGTAATATTCTGCGGTAATCCCTTCTGCTTTGAGTTCCTCAACCCTTTTCGCTCCTTCTTCATCTTCAATACCGTTCAAAACCACGGTATATCCGTCTTTACCCAATCTTTTTGCTACTGCAAAACCAATTCCACCTGTAGCCCCAGTAATTACTGCTACTTTTCCTTTTAAATCACTCATTTTTTAAAAATTTTATTATTGTATAATACTATTATTTTTCAACTGATTTTATATCCCTTGCGAAGAAATATATTGCCCCTACCCCAAGGGGCACAAATATTGCGATAACAACAAATATGGGTGTGTAAGAGAAATTATCCACTATAACCGGAACTAAAAAGTTCATTATAATTACAGATAAAACACCAATCATACCGCCCAAGCCGGCCAATGAACCTACAGATTTTCCACTAAAGAAATCACTCGGTAATGTTTGCACATTACTGATGGCGAACTGGAAACCGAACAAAACAAAAAACACTATGGCAACAAATTTTTCAGCTGTATCACCTATAAGTACAGTAGCTATCAAACCTAACAACATGATAACACCTCCAATAAATATGGTCGTTTTTCTTCCCTTATCGATTGAATTGGTTTTTGATATGATTTTTCCTGAAACGTATCCACCAATAATACTACCGGCAGCAGCCCCTACGTAAGGTACCCAGAGGAACATCCCAACTTCTTTTACATTAAATCCATAAATATCAAAAAGGTAAATTGGCATCCAAGTGACAAAAATCCACCATATTGGCTCTAGGAAAAAACGACCGATTACAACCGCCCAAGACTCTTTAAATGAAAGGATTTCCTTTAAACTTTTTCCTTTAGTATCTTCAGTCGCATTTTGATCAGCCAAACTTTGACCTTCAAGAATATAATCTTGCTCTTCTTTTGAAATCCAAGGGTGTTTTTTAGGTCCCGCTTTGTTAACCAATAACCAAGGAATAATCCATAGTATTCCAAAAGAACCAACAACCATAAAGGTTATTCTCCACCCAAAAGCCACAAATAATGTGGCTATAAATGGTGGGGCAATTACTGACCCAATAGAAGCTCCAGCATTAAATAATCCTTGAGCAATGGCCCGTTCCTTTATCGGAAACCATTCGGCATTACTTTTTACACCTCCTGGCCAGTTGCCAGCTTCAGATAAACCTAGGGTGGTTCTGAAAAAAGCAAGAGATAAAAATCCTCGAACTGTGGAGTGTAAAAAAGACGATATACCCCAAACCCCAATACTGATTACATAACCGATTCGGGTTCCTACCTTGTCAAATAATTTCCCTGAGAAAAGTTGACCCAATGCATAGGCAACCATAAAAACATTGGATATTAACCCATAATGATACTTTGTTAAACCAAGAGATTGAGCTATTGAACCTTCAACATCTTCACCACCCCACATTATAGAAAGCGCACTCCTATCTATATAATTAATTACCGTGGCCAAAAATATGAGGCCGATAATAAACCATCTTAATCCCTTAACTTTCATAATCACTTATTTTATTTATTGAAAATCTATTTAATCACTGAACCCAATTAAGCTAGAAATTGACTTAGCAATTAAACTGATATAAATTATTTGTCTTCCTAGATTGTTTTACTTAAAAAAGTAAAAGTGCGAGATTCTATCTTTTTCCCAAACTAGTTTCATTCAATATTATAACAATACTGGTACAACATTTTGAAGTGTACTTTCATTTTTTCTTTGGCCAATTTTGGGTCTTGTTTTTTTATCGCTTCGAAGATATCATTATGTTCTTGTATCCCTAAGGCCGCTCTATTGACATCACATACATGATACTTTTCGAAGTTGGTAATGATCTCAGGGGTAATGATCAACATGAATGTATTCATACTACTATTGCCACTGGCTTTAGCGATGGACAAATGAAACAACAAATCTTCCTGAACGGCATCTTCCCCGTTATTCACCTTAGCACTAAAAGCATCCAAGGCCTTTTTCATATGTTCCAAATCCTCTTCGGTTCGTCGCAAAGCTGCCAATCTACAAGTTTTCAACTCTAATAAAATCCGTGTCTCAACGAGAGATTTAAAATCCGGAGTTTCCAATTCAAGTATATCCTTTAGCATTCCCTTCATGGCAATAGGCCCTATATCGGCAATAAATGTACCGCTCTGTGGCCTGGATTTCAACAAACCATAGAACTCCAATCTTTGGATGGCTTCCCTTAGGTTGCTTCTACTTACCCCAAACTTTTCTGACAACATACGCTCTGAAGGCAGTTTATCCCCTGGTTCTAAATTTTTAAAATCGATTAGGTCTCGGATTTTTGAAATAATTTCTTTTTGAACTTCTTTATTCTCTGATTTTGTAAGGACTTCTAATTTCATATTAACATTTTCGCTAAATTGGTTAACCAGTTTGGTTTGTTAAAATTAAACAATTAATTCAACATAAAAGGAGTTCGAAATGTTCAAAAAACAATTATTCCCATTACTCTTTTAATTTGGAGTACCGGTCCAATAAAGGACCAGTACCACCAAAAACTCAAACTAACTCAACTACTAATCAAAACTTATGCTTTTAATGCGACTAGAACATGAAATAATAGATAACTGCCTATTAAACATAAATCAATCGCCAAGACTTAATTCACAACATTAGGCATCCTATTCAACTCTTCGTCTGGAATTGGAGTATCATAATCAACGGCAGAATTCCAATCTGGTTTTGCACCTTCATAACCGGAAGCACCAAATACTTCTTCTCCTAATTGTCTTCTTTTAATATCGTACCATCTCTTACCTTCAAAAGCAAGTTCCACCCTTCGTTCTTCCAACACATCATCAACAGTGACAGTTCCACTAAGATCGGCTGGGACGGCACTTGCTGGGATTGCTTCCTCAACATAACCACCATTGGTCGATTCACCACCTCTTCTTGCTCTTTCCCTTACCATATTAATATAAGTAAGTGCCGATGCATTATCTCCAATTTCTACTGCCGCCTCAGCTGCAATCAACAACACTTCAGCATAACGTATCATTGAATAATTATGGCTTGTTGCCCTTTTATTCGATTTCGCATAAGGTCCAGGGAACCGAGTATATTTTGCAATATATGGTCTATTTGCAGCAAATTCATGTCCGCTTATATCAAACTCGGTATAATCAACGGTAACACCTCCAATTGTAGCTTCAGTTTGAAAAGAAACCCTTCTTCTATAATCATCTGCATCAAATGAATCATAAACAGCCATAGCTGGGACAGCTACAGACCAACCTTGATCATCATCATCACCCCTGATACCCGTCATTGGAGCTGTTTGGTCATAAGCATTGTCTTCTGCCTCTACATTATTGTAATCCAAAGCGAATATAGGTTCCAAAGAAGCATCTATTTTTTCGGCATTAAATAAAGTTTGGAAGTCATTATCCAAAGCCAAATTATACGTCCCTGCATTGTTGATCACTTCTTTGGCCTCATTGAAAGCCATTTGAAAATATTCACTTCCTGAATCATTTCCGGCCATTGTCAAATACACTAAGGCCAAATAAGAACTCGCAGCGGCTTTAGACGGTATTGATCTTGAGGCAACGGTTTCAGGTAACCAGGTTTTGGCAAATTGCAAATCGGCAATGATTTTTTCATACACCTCAGCCTCTGGCGTATTACTCACAGATTTAGCCGCTTCTGCATCGATTACAGGTGCATCAAAATAGGGAACATCCCCAAATAATCTCACTAAATGAAAATAATAAAAAGCCCTAGCAAAATAAGCTTGCGCCGTAACCGGATTTTTAACACTATCTTCTTCGACTACGTCGTCAGCCCCCGCAATGGCCGTATTGGCCGCTGATATTCCAAGATAAATCCTTGTCCAAGGATCATATACCATTTCATTATCACCCGAAATTGTATGCGTATTCATTTCTACCCTTCTAGTTTCATCGGATTGAAGATCAACCATATCAGAACGCAACAATAAAGCTATGGATAGTTTCCTACCCCAAATCTCTTCATTGATCGCATGTGTTAACGAACCATCTACAGCAGCTTGTATATCAGCTGTAGACTTGAAGTATCCTTCTGGGGATAATAAAGCTATTGGATCTTCTTCCAAATCGGAACATCCCATTATCGACAATCCCATTATCAATAATAATATATATTTAGTTTTTATCATCTTATACATATTTTTTTAAACAATTCATTAAAATGTTACATTAAGGCTAAAACTAACCGATTTTACCGTTGGATAATTTCCAAAATCAAAACCCCTAACAGTATTGCTCGAAGTATTATTATTGCCAGAAGCACCATAGTAATTTACCTCAGGATCCAGACCAGAGTAATTTGTAATAGTCAATAGATTCTGTGCACTAACTGATAATCTCATTTTAGATATACCTATAGGTTCGAGAACATCTGAAGGTAAATTATAACCTATGGCTATGTTCTTTAATCTAATGTAACTTCCATCTTCAACAAAACGGGAAGAAATTTCCCTGTTACTATTATTTCCTACACGAGGAACGTTTGTATCGGTATTGGTAGACGTCCAAGCATTATTGTAATTCTCATACGTTGTATTGGCATCACCATTGTACAATTGAACATTGGTCATATTAAAAATATCCCCACCTTGAGAACCTTGGAAAAAGATATTTAAATCAAGGTCTTTATATCTGAAGGTATTTGTAATACCCCAAGTGAAATCAGGGTTAGGGTTACCAATAATTTCCCTATCTGCAGTAGTAATATCTCCACTATCATCTAAATCTGCAAACAATGGGTCACCAGCTACAGCCCCTGTAAGAGCTGCTGTCCCCGCTGGTACAGCACCTCCTTGATATACACCTGCATAATCCAAGCCATAAAATAGACCAACTTCTTCACCTTCCCTTAGGATGTAGTTATTATCCACACTAAAATAACTTGGCGCACCACTACCAAAGAAATCCGCACCGTTAATTAAGGTTTCAACCGTATTTTTGTTTCTGGAGAAGACAACATCCGTAGTCCAACTAAAACTTTCATTGGATATATTTCTGGTATTTAATGAAATTTCAAATCCTTTATTGTTAATCTCACCAACATTCGTGATTATTTCATCATTAAGAAGACCAAAAGACCATGGGATACTATTATCGAACATAAGAACATCTTTGGTGTCGATATCATAATAATCCAAAGAAAGTGAAACTGCACTATTGAACAGACCTAAATCCAAACCAAAGTTTGTTTGATAGGAAGACTCCCATTTTAAATCCGGGTTAGCATTTTGATATGGAGTAACAGCCGTAACAGTTTCACCATTACTTGAAGCATATAAACTTCTCAAAACCGCTAACGATTCGTAAGCACCAATTGACGGGTTACCCGTAACACCATAACTTGCCCTTAATTTCAAGTTTGAAATGGATTTACTGTCTTTCAAAAAGTTTTCATTGGACACTTTCCAACCTAAAGCCCCTGAAGGAAAAATAGCATATTTTTCATTTTTAGCAAAATTCGAGGCTCCATCCCTTCTTACCGTAGCTGTCAACAAAAATCTATCATCGTAATCAAAGTTCGCCCTTCCAAATTGGGATTGAATTTCTGTTTCATTGAAATACACATCACCTGAAGAACCATTGATTAAACTTGTGGCGGTGTATAAACCATAATAGGAAAACGAATCATCGATAGTTCCTGTACCCTCACTATAAAACCCTTCATTAGTGGTTTTTTGATACGAATAACCAGCCAATAATGTTAAATTACCTTTTCCCAACTCTTTATTGTAGGTTAAATAATTTTCACTCAATACCGACTTGGATTTATCTTCTGACATTATTGCCCTGCCATCAACACCTCCTGAAGTCAATGTTAATGTTCTGGGCGTATAAGTTCCTCTAAATTCATTTTTGGTACTTAAACCAAAAGTTGTCTTAAAAGTCAAACCTTCGATAATCTCATAGTCCGCATAGACATTTGCCCTAAAAAGGTCTATTGTAGTATCATCGTCTTTTTGCGTGGCCACAGCCCATGGATTATCCACCTGATCCCCTATTTGATCATTTGTCGCAAACGTGCCATCCTCGTTATAAATACCCTTATCAGGAGCAAACCGCATAGCCAAAGAAACCACATCATCACCCCCTACGGAAGCAGAACCGTCCGATTGGGTAGCAACACCATTCTTTTTACTAGTACTACCAGTTAAATTAAGTCCTAATTTTAATTTATCCGATATTTGGGCATCAATATTTGACAAAAATGATAACCTCTCGTAACCTGAATTTATCAAAACACCATCTTGATTAAAATACGTACCCGAGGCATAAACATTGATTTTTTCCGATCCACCTGAAAAAGAAACTTGATGGTTTTGGGTGCTACCGGTTCTATAAATCAAATCTTGCCAATCCGTATCATACGCTCCTTGAGTATAAGTATTAGTATTCCCCTGATTAGCCCTTATTTGATTTTGATAATTTGCGAAATCACTAGCATTCAACAAATCCAATTTATTTGAAGTACTTTGAATGGAATAAGTCGTATTTAATTCAATATTTAATTTACCACTTTTACCTTTCTTGGTTGTAACCATAATAACACCATTAGAACCTCTGGAACCATAAATTGCAGTTGCAGAAGCATCCTTCAAAACCTGTAAAGATGCAATATCACCAGCTTGAGGCATATTAGCCCCGATAAAACCATCTACAACAATTAGCGGATCGCTATTTGCATTTATAGAAGTATTACCCCTAACACTAATACTAATAGGAGCCCCTGGCTCACCTCCATTATTGGATTGGACAACAACACCGGCAGCACGACCTTGAAGTGCCTGCTCGGCCTCCAATACTGGAAAAGCCGTCAATTCATCAGATTTAACTGAAGATACAGAACCCGTTACATCACTTTTTCTACGAGCACCATACCCTACCACCACAACTTCTTCAAGTTGTGCCGCATCTTCTTTCAAAGCAACATTAATTTGTTTCTGACCAGAAACATCGATCGTTTGGGTAACATAACCCAAATACGAAAATTGTAGCGTTTCGCCATTTGAAACCTCTATTTGATACAACCCATCAAAATCGGTCGCCGTTCCCCTAGTTGTATTTAATATAACAACATTCACCCCTGGAATGGGAACATTCGCCTCATCTGTTACCGTACCTGATAGCTGATAGCTATCCTGCGCAAATAATGTAGCATTGAATAGCAATACCACCATTAAGATTAATCTCGATTTTAAATTCATTTGTGATCTTATTATGTTTATACTTTTTACAATTCAATACCATTGAGAAGTATTGATAAATGAGATATAACAATCTCAATTCCCTTGCCTTACCTAAGCACGATCTTTCTGAAGAAGTCAATTAATATTTTGCTATTTTTGCAGAAAGCATGTTTTTGTAAAGCATTATGTGTTTTAGAGTTTACTTCTTTCCAAAAGAAGTGATCATTTTGAAAGGGATAGGCTGGCACCTATCCTTTTTTTTGTACTATCCATCTAGTTTCATTGAATGTTGATTTTGTCAGAGTTAGTATTCGTTTATCTAGTTTTTTCTGGTTATCCAAACTGGTAAACCAGTTTGGATAACCAAATATATGTTATATATGTGTTAAAAAAAAATCCAAAACAGAATTAAATGTTAAAATTTAATTTGTTTTGGATTTTAACACCCTTCTTTTTATGAAATACACAAAACATCCCATAATGAGGGACTATTCCATAAAATCCTCACCAATAGGATTAGTGGTTTTTTATATTACGCCTCTTTATCTCCAAAATAAGATACCTCACCACCACTCAAAAAATCTTCTCTTACAGGACTGAATGTGTCTATTAGCATCCCTTCTTCCAAACAAACTGCACTATGCAACAAATTAGGTTCTATATAAACTCCATCCCCTCCTTCTATAATTTTCTTTTCCCCATCAATTTCAAATTCAAATTTACCTGAAACACAATAGGTAGCTTGTGTGTGAAAATGTTGATGTGGGGCACCTAATGCCCCTTTCTCAAACTTCACTTTTACCATCATGATTTGGTTATCGTAACCTAAGAACTTTCTTGATACCCCTCCTCCAAGTTCTTCCCATGGTATTTCTTTTGAGATAATGTACTTTTCACTAAATCGTTTCATTTTTCAATTTTTTTAATGATTAATTTAATTATAATAAGAACAACCCATCCAAGTGTAATTCTTTTCGTTTATATTTAAAGTATGTTTTGCTTCTTTTGAAGCGTTTGTATTTGCAATAATAAACAGTTTGGTATCTCCTTTTATAGTAGTAATTGAAATAGCGGTATAATCTATAGTATCCAAAACCACTTTTAACAATGCAACATTACTATTGGAGTTCACCGCAGATTCTGTGACTGGACTATAACTGCCATGTGCCTCTATCACTGAAACAAAAAGAGTGTTTTTAGCATCTTTTCTACGAATCAGAAAACCTGCCTCTCTTCTCAGATTAAATTCAGGGTCATTCGCTCCTATTCTGACAAATCTTAATTCGTCATCTTTTGATGTAGCAGACGTCAGTGTGTAGAACCTCCCTTTTTCCAACCAACTTAATTTAGTGTTTTCTGCTGTTGTACTTCCGCAACCTTCAGACCATAAATGTTGATATCCGTTATCAATACCTAAAGGCTCTAGTGTTCCCGGAACCTCGTATTCAAAATTTGTTTTCAATACTTGACCCATAAAATAAAAGGGTAAATCATACTGGTTTGTACTATCAGATTTGACTTTGAATATATCAAGCAGGAATGGCTTTTCAAAACCTTCTTCTTTAATAATAGCCATTGTTCTGTGCATTTCCGTGCCAGGATAAGCATTGTTTTCTTTAGCACTTACTATTTGTATATTGACGTTAGAATCATCAAAAACATATAAATCTGGATGATGTTTACTTCCAATGTCATATTTGCCCTGATAGTGAGACTTCCCGTTCTGCACTAGCGTATTATGGGCAATCGTTTGTTTGGCCCAAGTTTTATTTTCCTTTAAATAGTTACCACCGCCTTTTTGTTCAATATTCACAAAACGTGCCAATCCATAATCTTGCAGTACTTCATTACCATTTTCGTAGAAGGAATAGGATAACTTATCATAATGGCCATGACTTGATCCTTGGGCAGAATATTTAAAAACAAGTTCTAAATCGTCACTTCGTAAAATACCAACACCACCTTGTTTTCCATCAGGTCCGTCAGACAAGTTGATTGATTTTTTGTCGAATGGTTTTGCTTTTCCATTTTTTATACCAAGTGCTACTGCCAAACCTGAATCGTCTAATAAGACCTTGTTTTGTTTTGCTGCAATATTTAATAAACCTGGATCTTGATTACCGAAATAATAAGAAATATCCACGGCTGTAACTAAAGCATCATTATAATACGACATTCCTTTCTGACCGTCATTCAATGGGAAAAAATCACCATCCGCATCAGATAAATTTAAAAGAGCATTGATTGATTTTAAAAGTACACCATCTTTATATTCAAAAATTTTCAATTCTGGTTTTACGTTGTGTAGTCCTTCTGCAAAAATCAAAAAAGGATACATGGCATACCTTTGATAATATGGACCTTCATTATAATAGCCATCTGGCGAAAATGGTTCTTCTATATTAGCCAAAAAACCTGCTTTTCCCTCTTTATTTAAAAAACCCCCATCATCATCTTTGGCGTTCTTATCTAAATTAACACCTTTGATACCATAAAGGGCACGATCAATCAACTCCTTATCGTTCATTACCAAACCAATCATACCGACAGCTGCATTTCCCCAGGTACTATGGTTATGGACTCTTTGGTAAAACTGCGGACTGTCTACTGAAATATGATCTGCAAATGGTCTAAAAAGATTTTGCTCCAATTTTTTTCTTTCAGCTTTACTTAAGTAATTAAAAATACAATCGTAAGCCTGGCTAACGTAAACCAACCAATTGGAATCATTTAAACATTGCCAAAACAATTTTCCTCTAGCATAAGATCTTGTTTTTGGATGCAAGGGTAATGTTTTATACATTCCTTCATATTGCATTAGCATGTCTTTTACATACTTCGCATATTTTTCATCGTCCAATATTTGGTATAAAACACCAGCTTGTTGCATAACTATCATGTTACGCTTATGACGTGCATGTGTGTAACCACCAGAATAATCTTTTGGTATAGGCGTATCAATGCCCAAAGCCATTTCAGCATCTACTTCTTCCTTTATTTTTTTAAGGGATGCATCAAATAAAGGTATACTGCCTAATTCTGCCCTAATTTTTTCTACTCCCGCTTTGGTTAAAATTAGACTTGGATGTTCTTGAGCTTGATTGATAATAGGACATATGCTTATTAATAAGCATGTAACCGTTATTACCGCCTTATTGATTCTTTTTATATACATTCTTTTAATTTACTTTTCAATAGTCATTTACAAACTATTTCTTATAGCCTGCAAACTGTTTCACAAAAACAATATGAAGACCAATGAACTTTTTATGTATTGGTTTAAATTATGGATTAGTACATTAATTTCATCTTTAAATTCGCTTCAACTTTAATCTCTCCTGAATTTGAAAATTTATTATCAGAAGCTACATTGTTCTTTGCCCCCCATAATAAAGCAACCAATTCCACGCTGTTATCAGTAAATGTATTTTTATTGATATTAACATTCACAATCCCCCTATGGTTTAATAAAATCCCATTCTTTTCTTTGCTTCCACAATTTGTAAAAGTGCTATTAGTGACTAACAAATTCCCTCCAATTGTAGATTCATCATAACCTCCCCTATAATAATCGATCACATTTTGATTTACGTTTCTGAACGTACAGTTATCGATAGTTAAATACTCGACATTATAATCTCCTTTGTCATTTATCTCTTCTGATAATTCTATACCGTTTTCACAATCAGAGATAGTTGTGTTTTTAAAGGTAATTTCTTCAGCAAATGTCTGCTTGTATGCTTTTAAAACATAATTAAAATTGTTGATATCACATCCTGAAACTGTTAATCCGAAGTGATTTGACATATTCTCTTTTAGGTTGGAAAAAGCTTGTTGTTTACCGTTCCCTGTAAGCGACACATTCTTAAGGTGTAAGATCCCATAAGGATTTAATTCAAATACAGGAGTATTTTCTGTTCCCGTAAAAACGATTTCAGCTTTCCCATTTTCTTTTGATTGGATTGTAATGGTTTTATTGATTTTTATTGATTTTGACACATTGTATTTTCCTGGAATCAAGGAGATAACATCTCCAGCTTTGGCCGCAGCTATTTTAGCTTCTAATTCTCCCTTAGTCGTGGTAACCTCAATAATACTAGGTTCTTTAACTTCAACAATATTAGAATACCAATCAGCCCCGTATTTAGTTTTATCCAAAATATTTGGGTCTTTATACTCACCTTGAACTGTTGCTCCAATGGAGTTCTTATTTTCTCTGGAATTTTCAAAAAGATCTTTTGTTATTTTCTCAAATCCAAAACCTTGATAAATATCAAATTCGCTTGTTAATTTAGGTAAATAAATATGCTCACCAACTTTCGTCAATTCAAATTCAGTTGCCTTAATTCTTATAGTATCACCAAAATCAACACCTTGGTTATTGATAATGTTATTTTTAAATTTCACGCCATCAGCCTTATCATGCTCAATAATTACATTTTTATCCCCTATCTTATTGTAGATAATATTATTGGCAACCTCTGTTCTAAGTGCCCTAGCAGAACGTATTTCCGATTTAGGAAGCACATCTGCCTGTGCAATATTCGTTCCAACTCCAAATTGCCATGGTGATTTACAGTCAACGTACGTATTATATGCAACCACAACATCTGTAACTTGATTATATCTATTTAATGGCGATTTTGGAATTCCATTCATAACCGCTAATGGACTTCTGAAGTTTTCACCAATGATATTATAGAAATAATTATTGATAACCCAATGCCCTGTATTTACAAGTCTTATTCCTCCAAAGTTTTTATTTACACCATCACCAATAAAATAATTACCATCTATAATAGCATAATTACCATGACGTGTTACAACAGAACCTTCACTTTTGTAGAAAACATTATTTCTAATTTCATTAAAATTTGTTTTGCTAGAAATAATCTCAACCTCTCCGTTACATTCTTCAAATAAATTATTGGCAATAGTTGTATTACTTGGCGACATTGATGTAAAGCTACTACCTAATTGAATGGTTTCTCCTCTGGCACCACCTTTTCTAGGTCTTGGACCAAAATGATTATTTACAATTTGATGATAGTTTCTTATGCTTTGATTTCCTTTTAAATCTACTCTAACCGTTGGGCCACCATTGGTTTTACCTGCAATATAACAATGGTCTAATGTATTGTGTGTACCATAAAACTGAACCCAGAGATCATCTTTATCACGTTGTAGCTGATTGTAATCCAGAATTACACAATTAGTAACCCTAGAGTAGTTGGCTACTTTTTCTTCGCTTGTTCTAAAAGCAATTACATCACCGGTTGGTGTATAACCATTTCTAAAAAACAAGCCTTTAACGACTAAATAATTTCCAGCAATCTCTAAATTGGAAACACCTTCAATAAATACTTTCCCAGGTGTTTCTGCCTTAATAGTTATTGGTTTGTCTTTAGTCCCTTCTCCTATAAATTTAATTTGAACATCTTTCCAGACTCCATTGGCTAACACGATTTCAGTACCAGGTTCCGCTTCTAGAACAGCTTTATCAAATTCTGCAAGATTATGAACCAAAACATCGGTTGCTGCTTTTTCCGAGCACGAAATTGTTGAGACTAAAATAAGTAAGAGAAAAACTTGTTTAAAGAGATTGAAGTACATTGCGATAGATTAAATTGGTTTACCAATTTGGTTTACCAAATATATGTATATTTGTGGAGCTAACAAATTTTTAACATTAAATTCCTAAACTGATAATCCTATAAGCTACTTAATGGGTAAACGGCAAAAAGAAACTTTAGAAACATCCTTCATTGCCACCTGTTTTATCCATTATCGATTATAGGTTGGTAAAAAGGAACTTTGAAGATTTAGGAGCTCAAAGGGAAATATGAAGTCATACTTTTAGGTAGGTAATCCTTAAAAAATATACCCAGTTTGTATTTCCGATTGCATAAATAAAGAACAACCTAAAAACCGGAACGAATGAAACACACTAGAAGACACTTCCTAAAACAATCAACCCTTGCCGGTTCCGCCATGATCCTTCCTTTATCGGGTGTTGCTGGGAATCTATTTAAAGGAAACACGCCAGAGCTGCCCAAAGTGTTCTTGTTTTCGAAGCATCTTCAATTCCTGGACTATAATGCCATGTCGGAAGCTACTGCTGAAATGGGTTTTAATGGACTTGACTTAACGGTGAGACCCAAAGGCCATGTATCCCCTGAAAAAGTCGTCGATGAATTGCCAAAAGCTGTAGAGGCCATGCAAAAAAACGATTTGCTTCCTTTAATGATGACAACCAATATTCTCGATGCCGAAAAAAAAGAGACCTTATCCGTTTTGAAAACAGCCGGTTCCTTGGGTTTGACCCATTACCGCACAGGGTGGCTCTCCTATCCTGAAGACCGTACCATTGCGGAGAGTCAGGCCATTTATGCGCAACAATTCAAGGAATTGGAAACCCTTAACAAAAAGTATGGACTCATAGGATGCTATCAAAACCATGCTGGCAACCATGTCGGTGCCCCAATATGGGATTTACCGCCAATCCTTTCCCATACCCAAAATGAATATATGGGCTGTCAATACGACATTAGACATGCGGTGGTCGAAGGAGGATCCTGTTGGGAGTTAGGTTTAAGGCGCATACGTCCTTATATAAAAACAATCGTGATCAAGGATTTTAAATGGGGTAATGAGAACGGAAAATGGAAACCGATAAACACCCCCCTAGGAGAGGGAATGGTCAATTTTGACCTGTACTTTTCGTTACTTAAAAAATATAAAATCAATGTTCCGATTTCCCTTCATTTAGAATATGACCTTGGTGGTGCCGAAAAGGGAGCTTCGAAAATATCCATTCCTCAAAAGGAGGTTTTCAAACAGATGAAAAAAGACTTGACCTTCCTAAAGGAGGCATGGCAAAAAGCGAAATAAAACAACTTTCGAAACATCGATACTATGGGTACAACCTTACATACCACCAAGGAGAAGTTACGAAAATTAAGTACGGCGACCATAGCCACTTGTCTTTTTAAAAGAGGCTTGAAGAATCAATTCATTCAAGATGTAAAACCCTTAAAGCCGAACAAACCGACCATGGTTGGTGAGGCTTATACATTAAGGTACATTCCCGCAAGGGAAGATCTCAACCCAATAGAAGTCTTCCGAGACCCTAACCACCTTCAAAGAGTTGCCGTGGAGGAATGTCCAAAGGGTGCGGTTTTGGTTATCGACAGCAGAAAAGATGCCCGGGCAGCATCGGCAGGTTCCATCTTAGCGACACGGTTAATGGTTAGGGGTGTCGCCGGAATCGTTACCGATGGTGGATTCCGTGATTCCGCTGAAATTGCCGAATTGGAATTCCCTTCTTACCATAGCCGCCCTTCCGCTCCTACCAATTTAACCTTGCACCAAGCCATTGCAATCAATGAACCCATAGGTTGTGGCGATGTTGCCGTATTTCCCGGTGATATTTTAGTGGGTGATGATGATGGTGTCATGGTAATACCTGCCCATATAGCCGATGAAGTAGCGGATGAATGTATCCAGATGACCTTGTATGAGGATTATGTTATCCAACAAGTTAAAAATGGACATGCGGTCATAGGCCTCTATCCCCTTGTTGATGAAAACATTAAAAAAGAGTTTGAGTCATGGAAGAAAAACAAAACCACTAATCAATAACATATTACTATCAATAATTTACATTTTAACAAGGGGCGAAATACATCATTTCGCCCCTTATTTTTTAAAGAAACACTCTTTAGAATGATTCTAAAGAGCTATAAACCACCTACCCATGCGTCAAATCCTGACATATGTCATGTTCTGACCTAACCAATCAACTTAACTTTATTGCCACTAAAAAAGAGACAAACACCCATTATAAATGGAATCAAGGTTATCAGACAAAGATGCATACATACACTCTGGTGTTATTTCCAAAAAGGACAATGGTTCACTGATTGTTTCTTTAGATGAAAATGTCCATTGTGAATCGTGCCGTGCCAAAAGCACTTGCGGTATTTCCGAATCCGGTTCCAAGGAAGTGGAGATTTCCAGTACAGATGAATCTTTTGATTTAAACGAACAGGTTAATGTGATTTTAAAGAAAGGACTGGGACTAAAAGCCGTTTTCTGGGCATATATTTTCCCTTTTCTACTAATGGTATTGACATTAATGGTCTCTTCCTTATTCTTAAAAGAATGGATGGCGGGTATTCTATCCCTTTTGATCTTGGTACCTTATTACCTGTTGCTCTATGTTTTAAGGAATGTCTTTAAAAAAACATTTAAAATTTCCGTTGTAAAAATTTAGCTAACGATGAATGAATCCATATTAAATAGTGTCCTTTTACTCGTTTCCTTAGGAGCTGTAACAGCGTTGGTGCTGTTTGTGGTCTCTAAAAAGTTCTATGTATATGAGGACCCGTTGATCGCTGAAGTGGAAGATATATTGCCCGGGGCCAATTGTGCCGGCTGTGGTTCTCCCGGATGTAAATCATTCGCTGAAAAATTAGTGGCCACCGAAGATATTTCGGATTTGTTTTGTCCTGTCGGGGGAAATGAGGTTATGAAATTGGTCGCCGAAACCTTGGGCAAGGAAGTCGCCGAAAAAGACCCAACGGTTGCCGTGGTACGTTGCCAAGGATCTTGTGATGTTCGACCAAAGACCACAGAATACCAAGGACCCAAATCCTGTGCCATATCGGCCATGATCTATAGTGGTGAAACCGATTGCCAATACGGTTGTTTGGGCGATGGGGATTGCGTTACCGCCTGTAAGTTCGATGCCATGTACATGGACGAAACCACCGGACTGCCCATTGTCATAACCGATAAATGTACATCGTGCGGTATGTGTGTCGAAGCATGCCCCCGAGATATCATCGAAATGCGCCCTAAAAACAAGAGGGACCTAAAGGTCTATGTGGGTTGTTTAAATGAGGAAAAAGGAGGTATCGCCAAAAAAGCTTGCTCGGTGGCTTGTATCGGTTGTTCAAAATGTGTGGATGCTTGTCCGAAAGAAGCCATAACCATGGTCAACAACTTGGCCTATATAGATCCTGAATATTGCACATTATGTAGAAAATGTGTCCCTGTATGTCCTACACACTCCATTATTGAAACAAACTTCCCACCACCAAAAGTAAAAAAGGTAGTGGAAAAAAAGGTAGAAGCTGACTCCTCAGGCGAAGTTAAATCGGTAAACCTTGTAAAAGATGCTTAAAACATTCTCAAAAGGAGGTATACATCCCCCAGAAAATAAACTTACATCAACAAAGACCATTAAGCGACTGGCTCCACCCAAGGTGGTTTACGTGCCTATAGCCCAGCATATTGGAATACCTGCTGAAATTATTGTTGATCGAAAAGATAAGGTAGAAATCGGCCAGGTCATCGCCAAATCCGGAGGATTCGTTTCTTCGAACATACATTCCCCCGTTGCTGGTACGGTTACCAAATTGGATATGGTCATCGATTCGAGCGGATATAAAAAACAATGTATCGTTATACGAACAGACGTAAAGAACGAAACCAATTTTCAGGAAACCGAATACCCCCTTAAAAAAGAAATAGATCTTGAGCCTGCGGAAATCGTAAAACGCATTTCCGATTTGGGAATCGTAGGTTTGGGCGGTGCTACTTTCCCTTCCCATGTAAAGCTGAACATCAAGGAAGATAAAAAGATGGATTGTCTTATCATCAATGGTGTCGAATGCGAGCCCTATTTGACGGCAGACCATAGATTGATGCTCGAGAAAGGGGAGGAAATCATTGTGGGTATAAAAATCCTAATGAAAGCACTACACGTGCACAAAGCGGTCATCGGCATAGAGGATAACAAGCATGATGCCGTTGAATTATTCAAACGATTGACCGCCGACGAAAAAGAGATACAAGTAGCTGCCTTACAGGTGAAATATCCCCAAGGTGGTGAAAAGCAATTGATAAGTGCCATTTTGGATCGAGAGGTTCCCAAAAATGGATTACCTATGGATGTTGGTGTGGTGGTCAATAACGTTGGAACGATTTTCGCCATTTACCAAGCCATACAGCATAACAAACCGCTGATTGAAAGAGTCGTTACCGTAACCGGTAAAAAATTGGAAAACCCTTCTAACTTTTGGGTCAAGATAGGAACCCCCATCAAGGATTTGATCGAGGAAGTAGGTGGTATGCCAGAAGGGACACGGAAAATAATAAACGGTGGCCCCATGATGGGCAAAGCCATAAAAAACACCGACGTACCCGTTACCAAAGGTACTTCGGGCATCTTGATCGTCGATGACGGTGAAGCTTGCAGGGGAGAGGTAAAAAATTGTATACGTTGCGGTGAATGTGTCAATGTCTGCCCTATGGGACTGGAACCCCACCTCTTAATGAACCTTACAGAGAAAGGCCTATATGAAAAAGCGGCCCAAGAGGACATAATGACCTGTATCGAATGTGGTTCCTGCAGTTATGTATGTCCATCGAACCGTCCTTTGTTAGACTATATAAGGTTTGGAAAAAATATCACTAAAAATTTAGCATCTTCTAAAAATTAAATACATAATGGATAGCCCCCCAATTGTTATTTCGGCCTCCCCACACGTTCATTCTGAAAGAACTTCCAAAAAAATAATGTACGATGTGGTCATCGCATTGGTACCCGCGTTTTTGGTATCGTTATACGTATTTGGCTTTAACGCATTAATAACCACCTCCATAGCCATTATTTCATGTTTGTTGTTTGAATATCTCATTCAAAAATACCTCATGAAAACCGAGGTGACCATTACGGATGGTTCGGCCTTATTAACTGGATTACTGTTGGCATTCAACGTACCTGCCGGTCTACCCATTTGGATGATAATCGTAGGTAGTTTGGTCGCTATCGGTATAGCGAAACTCTCTTTCGGTGGACTTGGGTTCAACGTTTTTAATCCAGCTTTGGTCGGTAGGGTGTTCCTTTTGATCTGCTTTCCCGTACAGATGACGCTTTGGCCAATGGCGGTAGTAAACAATACCACCATCGCAGATGCCGTTTCCGGTGCTACAACATTGGGCATTATAAAAGAAGGCCTACAATTTGGAGGAACCATGACCGAGTTAAGTGCCAAGCTTCCCTCTAGCGTTGATATGCTTTTAGGTATCACAGGAGGTTCCCTTGGTGAGATGTCGGCCATTGCCCTTCTACTTGGAGGTTTATATCTTATGATTCGCAAAGTCATCTCATGGCATATTCCTGTGACAATCTTGCTTACCATGGCCATAATGACCGGTATTTTCTGGTCTATAGACCCCGAGCATTACGCCAATCCATTAATACATCTATTATCAGGAGGAGCCATTTTAGGGGCGTTCTTTATGGCCACGGATATGGTTACGAGTCCCATGACCAAAAAGGGCATGGTGATTTTCGCCATAGGTATTGGAGCAATAACCGTTATCATTCGATTATACGGCGCCTATCCTGAAGGCATCTCTTTTGCCATATTGATTATGAATGCTTTTGTACCCCTAATCAACAGTTATTTTAAACCACGCAGGTTCGGTTCTAAGATCAAAGCCAAAATAATGTAGTTATGAGCAAGAAGGAATCAACATTTTTGAACATGGCCCTATCACTTATCGTGATCACCCTAGTGGCCGGATTCTCATTAGGTTTTGTCAATAACCTAACCTTGGCCCCTAAAGCCGAAGCCAAATTGGCCAAAAAAGTCAATGCCCTTAAGGCTGTACTACCGGAATTTGATAACGACCTCGTATCCGAAGTAGTACGGATAAAAACCACGGTAGCAAAAGATAGTGTGGAAGTTTACCCCGCTTTTAAAAGTGGAAAATTCGTAGGTGCCGCCGTTATCGGTGCCTCGGAAAAAGGCTTTAGTGGCTTGGTGAAAATCATGGTCGGTTTTAAACCCGACGGAAGTATTCAAAATATCGTCGTACTTGAGCAGAAAGAAACCCCTGGATTGGGCACCAAGATGAAAGAGGAAAAATTCCTGGGCCAATTTCGGGAAAAAAATCCATCCGACTATAACCTAAAAGTCTCCAAAGATGGTGGTGGGGTCGATGCCCTGACCGGAGCTACGATCAGTTCAAGGGCCTTTACGGAAGCTGCCCAAAGTGCCTATGATGAATACATGAAAATCAAGGATTCTTTAACCAAATCGAACAACTAGAAATTATGGCCAACACCATTGATCAAAAGCAAAATTTCTTAAAAGGTATCGTCAAGGAGAACCCCATCTTTGTAATGCTTCTGGGTATGTGCCCTACATTGGGGGTTACTTCATCGGCCTTTAACGGATTCGGGATGGGCGTTGCCACCTTATTCGTACTCTTAATGTCCAATACGGTAGTTTCCCTAGTCAAATCGCAAATACCGAGTAAGGTCAGGATTCCTGCCTTTATCATCATAATCGCTTCTTTCGTGACCATCGTTGAAATGGTCTTGGAAGCTTATATCCCCTTTCTTTACGAGCAACTGGGCATCTTTATCCCCTTGATCGTGGTAAACTGCCTCATTCTGGGGAGGGCCGAGGCCTTTGCCTCGAAAAACGATTTAAAATCCTCGGTTTTGGATGCTCTTGGCATGGGACTGGGTTTTGTTCTTGCGCTTACCGTTCTGGGTATAACCCGTGAAATTCTGGGTAATGGAAGTATTTTCGATTATAAATTCGTGTCAGAGGATGCCAATACGTTCATCCTTTTCATTCTACCTCCAGGAGCGTTTATAGCCCTGGCCTATCTATCAATCTTGTTTAATAAACTAACCGCTAAAACAGCTTAGAATGGACTATATCGTAATACTCATAGCCGCTGTATTCGTCAATAATATTGTACTATCGCAATTTTTGGGCATATGTCCCTTTTTAGGCGTTTCCAACAAAATATCGACATCGGTAGGTATGGCAGGTGCCGTAATGTTCGTAATGACCATTGCCACTACCGCAACCTATCTGTTGCACAACTATATTCTGCTTCCTGCAGGATTGGATTATCTACGGACCATAACCTTTATCCTGGTAATTGCCGCTTTAGTGCAAATGGTAGAGATCATCCTTAAAAAAGTAAGTCCACCTCTATACCAGGCTTTGGGGGTTT
The DNA here is from genome assembly GCF_014596745.1 of Maribacter aquimaris. GTDB lineage: Bacteria > Bacteroidota > Bacteroidia > Flavobacteriales > Flavobacteriaceae > Maribacter_A > Maribacter_A aquimaris. The sequence continues at coordinate 332,299 of NZ_JABTCF010000002.1, read as the reverse complement.
TTCTTCCACTGATCACCACGAACTGTGCAGTCCTTGGTGTTGCCATTCTGGCTTTGGGCCTCGAAAACAGTAGCCTCTTAAAGGCCGTTTTCTTTGCCTTTTCCAATTCCCTTGGCTTTGGTTTGGCTTTGATCGTCTTTGCCAGTATTCGCGAATATCTAGAACTCGCCAATATACCTGAAGGCATGAAAGGGGTTCCTATCAATTTATTGGTGGCCGGACTATTATCCTTGGCCTTTTTAGGATTTACAGGATTGGTATAAACTTTTATAACCATTTTATATTGATACGTAATAGTGTATAAACAACTATTATCATTACCTCTTGTGTAATTATTATCCTAAATCATTATTCAAATTTCCTCCATGTTTTACGTATCCAAACCTCGTGGCCTTTATTATTTAACACAATAAGGTTTCTATTTTTGGCATTAAACAACCCCATAATTGAAAAACAACAAAATATGTTTTTCATAAATAAATAATTTATCTTTATTCATTGGAACTGGCAAGTGTAATCGATAACACACATACACTTTACACATAGGAATTTCTGTTATTTGACAACAAACCTTAAATGAGTAAAAAAACTACGATATATGATATCGCGAAAGTGCTTAACATCACTGCTGCAACAGTATCTAGGGCCCTCAACAACAACCCCAGAATAAGTGAAGACACCAAAAAACTGGTACAAAAGACCGCCAAAAAATTAAATTACAAACAAAATAGTTTGGCCTTAGCCCTAAAAAGTGGCAAAAGCAAGAACGTAGGCGTTGTACTTCCCATTATCAATAGAAACCTATTCTCAAACGTTATTCGGGGTATAGAGGAAGAACTGAATCCCATGGGATACAATGTTATTATCTGCCAGACCCATGATGATGAGAAAAAGGAAGCGGATATTATACAAAATCTGCTAAACGCCCAAGTAGACGGCATTATCATGTCGATTGCAAGACACACGAAAAATACCGAACATTTTGAACAGATTTTAAAAAAGAACATTCCTTTGATTTTCTTTGACCGTAAAATAGACGTCAAAGGGGCTAGTTCCGTTACCCTTGACGATTTTCGTGGCGCTTATGAGGCCACACAGCATTTGATTGAACAAGGTTGTACCAAAATCGCCCATTTTACGGTAGATCGCTCTGTGGAAATCTATAGGAAAAGATACGAGGGGTACAAGCAAGCCCTACTTAATAATAGCGTTGTTTTTAATGAGGATTATGTACTTTCCTTAGAGAGTAAGATTGAATCGGGAAAAGATGCCGCCAAAAAATTAATGGAACTGGACATTCCGCCTGACGCTATATTCTCGGCAAGTGACCTTGGGGCCCTGGGGGCTATACAATATTTGAAGGGTATCGGTGTTCAGATTCCACAAGATTTCTGCGTGGTAGGGTTCAGTAATGAACCATTTACCCAATTTATGGAGTTAACGATAAGTACCGTAGATCAATCCCCTTTATTAATGGGAAAAACGGCCGCCAAGGTTTTCTTGGAGCAGATGAATGCAGACAACCTGAAAATCGAAAGACGTATGGTGCTCTCCCCTAGCCTAAAAATACGCAAATCCTCCTCTAGACTCGATTATACCCCCTCATAAGGAAACCCCTCGTTTCCAAGGGATAAAATCATCTTGCCCCAATTGGTCGGCTTTGGACATCACCTCCCCACTTGCCACTTTGATGACATACTCCAATATTTCCTCTCCCATTTCAGGGATAGACTTTTCGCCACGTATTACTGACCCCGTATCAATATCAATGATATCAGACATTCGTTCTGCCAATACCGTATTGCTTGAAACTTTCAACACTGGAGCTATCGGATTGCCCGTAGGCGTACCCAAACCTGTTGTAAATAGTACAATGTTGGCTCCTGAGCCCACTAAACCCGTGGTGCTTTCCACATCATTGCCCGGGGTACACAATAAATTAAGACCTGGTTTGGTAACGTACTCTGCGTAGTCCAATACAGCTTCAATTGGTGAAGTACCCCCTTTTTTGGCCGCCCCTGCAGATTTCATCGCGTCGGTAATAAGACCATCCTTTATATTTCCTGGAGACGGATTCATGTCAAAACCAGAACCTGCATCCACAACTGATTTTTCATAGTCATGCATCAATTGCATAAATCGAATGCCATCGGCATCATTCACACATCTGTTTACCAATTCTTGTTCAACCCCACATAATTCCGGAAACTCGGAAAGTATCGGTGAACCGCCCAAGGCCGCTAAAATATCGGAGGCATAACCCAATGCCGGATTGGCAGATATGCCCGAGAAACCATCAGAACCACCACACTCCAATCCCATCTTCAATTTAGAAAGGGGAGCTGGTCCCCGTTTTATTCCATTAGCCTCCTTAATGGCCTCGAAAGACTCCTTGATGATCGTATTCATCATATGGTCAACAGTACCCATTTGTTGTTGCTCATAAATAAGTACGGGTTTCTCCAAATTAGGATCAATATTCGACAATGCTTTTTTGAAGATATCGACCTGCAGGTTTTGACACCCTAAACTCAATACCGTTGCCCCGGCAACATTCGGGTTTTTTACATAACCTGCCAAAAGTTTGGCCAAAGTCTCCGAATCTTGACGGATTCCCCCACACCCTCCTTGATGGGTAATGAACTTAACCTTGATGTTCTCTAAGCTCAGGGGTTGTTGTACTCCATCTTCTACATGGACATCAGTGGTATTCCCGCTAATGAGGTTTCGCAACAACTGTTGTTGTTTACTGACCTTACCTATCGAAAGTTCTTTTTCGAAAATATCTTTTAAGACCTCTATGTTCCTGTTTTCACAAAAGACCAATGGGAAGAACAACCAAACATTCTCGGTACCCACCTGCCCATCGGGTCGATGATAGCCCATAAAAGTCCTATCCTTCCATTTTTCAATGGATGGTGCCGTCCACGAAACGCTAGTAGTCTTTTCCTTTACCGGATTGGTTTGGTGTTTGACATTCCCAACCGTCAACAATCCTCCCTTATCTATATGGGTAACTGCCTTACCTACAAGCACACCATACATGTAAATGTTATCATTAGGCTGTAATTCGACCAAGGATATTTTGTGCTTGGCTTTGGTATTTTCCAAAATAACAAGCACATCACCCTCAAAATGCAATTTCTCCCCTTGCTTTAAATCAACAAGAGCGACAGCTACATTATCTTCATTCTGAACCTTGATCAACTTTTGCATAAATGATTATTTAATGTTCTTAAATGCAATAAACCCATCACTTATTCCATCTTCTTCAATAAGTTGTAAAGCTTTTGCGATACGCTGCTTCAAATCCTTAATCTGTGTAAGGTCTTCTCCCCAGTATTCAACTTTAGACAATACCTTTTCCGCTATGGTATTGTAATTTCCGGACTTCCATATACCAGCCATTTCAGCAACGATTTCCGCATCATCATCGACAGGTAGTTCCCTGCCCTTGAAATCCCCCTTATAAAAACGGATCAGACAGGCAAAGGCAAAAACCATATGCACGGGCAAGCTGTTGTTTCTTTTCACAAACTCCAAAAGACTGGGCAAGACCCTAACCTTAAATTTTGAAATGGAATTTAAGGCAATACTTGCCAACTGATGCTTAATAAACGGGTTTCGAAAACGATCGAATACCGCTTTTGCGAAAGCCTCCAATTCCGCCTTGTCCATATCCAAGGTGGGAATAATTTCGTCAAATACCACTGATTGGATGAATGGCCCGGTGAATTTTTCCTCTACACTTTCCTTTACGGTCTGGTTTCCATATAAGATAGAAATGGGTACCATTGCCGTATGTGCGCCATTCAATATACGCACCTTACGGGTCCTGAAGGGCTGCATGTCCTTTACGATTTTGACATCGAGGCCCGTTTTATGAAAAGGCAGTTTTTCCTTCAGCCTATCATCTCCTTCTATCACCCACAAAAAGAAAGTTTCCGCACTCACGAGGAGCTTATCCCCATAATCCAATTGTGCGTTATAGGCTTCTATTTGATCTCGAGGATAACCTGGTACAATACGGTCTACCAAAGTATTGTGGAAGGTACAGGCATTCAAAACCCAGTTTTCAAAACCTTCGCCTAACTTCCATAGTCCAATATAATCAAGTATGATTTTTTTTAACGTATCCGAATTATAATTGATCAGTTCACAAGGGATAATAGTAAGCCCTTTATCTTCTGCCCCATCAAAATGCCGGTAACGTTCACGCAATAATACCGTAAGTTTGGCAGGATACGAACTTGGTGGTCTCATATCCGGGGTATCGGTGGCCACATATGCAATACCTGCTTCCGTAGTGTTCGATATGATAAATTGAAGTTGCTCCTCTTTGGCCAAATCCAAAAAATCCTGAAAATCGGCATATGGATCTATCCCTTTTACAATATTGGTAATAAGTTCCTTTTCCTCGACTTCCTGGCCCTCCTTGATTCCTTTTGTAAAAAGGGTATATAGGCCGTCCTGATCATTCAGCATGGAAACCATGCCCTTATCAATAGGTTGTACAACAGCGATCCCTGCATCGAAATCCGCTTCCTTATTCAACTTTTGAATGGCATATTCAATAAAGGCCCTTAAAAAATTACCTTCACCAAATTGAACCACTTTGATAGGAAGGCTTTCGGCTAAACCAATATTAGCCCTATTTAATTGTTGCATTTTAATGTCTTTTATGATTTTCTATTAAAGGTCGAATAAACTCGGTAGCCACAAACTCAACTGTGGGAAATAAGTAACCAAGAACAAGGCCACGATCATTGCGATGAACAAAGGTAAAAGCGGTTTAAACACCTTTTCTATAGTTGTCTTCGCCACACCCACACCAACAAAGAGTACAGAACCAACGGGAGGTGTACACAGTCCAATACAAAGATTCAACACCATTATGATTCCAAAATGTACGGGATCCAATCCCAATTTTGTGACGACAGGTAGAAATATCGGAGTAAAAATCAGGACAGCCGGAGTCATATCCATAAACACACCCACAAACAAGAGCAGCAAATTGATAATCAAAAGAATAACGATCTTATTGTCGCTCAATCCCAATAAACCGGAACTTATTTCCTGTGGAATGTTCTCATAGGAAAGTGCCCATGACATACACATCGACGCGCCGATAAGCAGCATTACTATGGCGGTAGTCGAAGCAGCGTCCAATAAAATCTGGGGTAATTTTGCAGAAGTAATTTCCCTATAGACATACCCTAGGATAAGACTATACAAAACGGCTATGGCCGATGCTTCCGTCGCGGTAAAGATACCGGTTACAATACCCCCGATAACGACCACGAGCATAAGTAGACTAGGCATGGCATCGATAAAGGTTTTAAAAACCTCTTTTAAGCTACTGCGTTTTCCTACTTTATATTTTTTCTTTTTGGCCCAAAAAGAAGCTACGATCATTAAGAACAATCCGGTTAAAATCCCTGGAATATAACCAGCCAAAAACAAGGCTGCTATAGATGCGCCCCCACTAGCCAAGGAATACACGATCAAAACGTTACTTGGTGGAATTATCAACCCGGTGGTAGCCGAGGTAATATTCACGGCGGCACCAAACTCACGGGAATAACCTTCTTTCTCCATTTCCGGACCAAGAATACTACCCATTGCCGAAGCTGAGGCCATAGCCGATCCGGCAATCGCACCCATTAACATGGCAGCGATAACATTGATCAGTGCAAGTCCCCCAGGTAGCGAACCCACCAGGGTTTTTGCAAAGGCGATAAGCCGTTGGGCAATACCACCCTTATTCATCAGTTCCCCAGAAAGTATAAAGAAAGGTATGGCCAGCAGTGCAAAACTATCGAGCCCAGTGGCCATTCGTTGTGATACTGTGGTAAATGCCGGTATTGCAGGTATGCTTACCAACATGGTCAATAAGGATGAGATAGCGATGCTCCAAGCAACAGGCGTACCTATGGCCAAAAGACAAATAAAACTAATCACTAATACTAAAACGGGTATATTTTCCATCATGACCTTAGGTTTAAGAGATCCGAAACTTTGTAATAAATGATCAAAAGACCACTAATCGGAATAATTACATACACTACCGCCAAAGGTATTTGCAGTGCTGGGGACTGTTGTCCCAAAATATAGGAGATATAAACCAATCGGGAACCTCCTACTATAAAAGCACAAAACACGAAAAGGATTATCAGTATGGTTACTATGAATTTTAACTTTTTCTGCGTTTTGGCAGTAGCCCTTGAGGGCAGGATGTCAATGGCCACATGCAAATTCTTTCCGGCTACATAAGCCGCTCCCAGAATACCGACCCATATCATTAGGTATCGGGCCAATTCATCGGTAAACGAGCTGGGATTGCCCGTGACGTATCTTGTAAACACCTGCCAGAGTACATTTATGACCATAATGGCCATAATGGCCACTAGGGTTTTCCCAAGAATTTTATCAATCTGTTTTCGTAATGCCATATTAGTTGGTTTCTTTTATTTGCTGGATAAGTGGGTAGATGTCCTTATCATTCTTATAATCTTCATAGATACTGGAGACCTTTTCTGCAAAAAGTGTTTTATCGGGGTGTATGATGGTAACCCCTGCTTTCTCAACTTCCCTAAGGGCCTCGGCTTCCGCCTCTGCCCAAAGTTTTCTTTGGTATTTGACCGATTCATTCACAGATTCGGTAAGCCATTGTTGTTCTTGCTTCGACAGCTTGTTCCATCGGTAAGTACCCATGAGCAATACATCGGGTAAGACCGTGTGTTCATCAAGTGAATAATACTTACAGACTTCATAATGCCTCGAAAGATAAAAACTAGGTGGATTGTTTTCCGCACCATCAACGACACCCTGTTGTAAGGATGTATAGAGTTCACCCCATGAAATGGGTGTTGGCGAACCTCCCAATTCCTGTACCATACGCACTGCTGTAACACTTTCCATGACCCTTATTTTTTGCCCCTTAAGATCATCCGGAGTCTCAATAGGTTTGTTCATGGTATAAAAACTTCGGCTACCCGCATCGTAATAACCCAGACCTTTTAACCAATATTTCTCACCTTCGTTCAACAGGGATTGTCCTATAGGACCATCCAGGACATCAAAGGAATGTTTCCTGTCCCTAAACAAAAAGGGCAACCCTAAAACTTTCATTTTAGGGGCGAAATTCTCTAATACACCTACAGAAACCTTGGTCATGTCCAGGCTACCGATTTGCAATAGTTCCAAACATTCACGCTCGGTTCCCAACTGCTGACTTGGATAAATCTCCAATTTCAATTTACCGCCGGAACGTTGAGCGAGATCTTCACCCATTTTCACCATGGCTTTGTGAACGGAGTGGCTAACATCCAAACCATGCCCTAATCGCAAAGTCTTTGTTGCATTTTCCGAGCCACATCCTTGGATGAGAAGAACTATAAATAAAAAGGTAAGGTTTCTAAAGATTTGCATATCCTAATTGTTTCTGATCTTTTTAATCGTTTCGAGAGCTTCCCCTACCTTCTTTTTCAAAAGGTCATAATCCTTATTCACAAGAATTTCCTTGCTGATCAATTGTGAACCCATGCCCACACAGGTTACACCGGCACCGAACCAACCTTTAAGGTTGCTTTCCTCAGTGCTCACACCTCCCGTAGGCATAATACTTGTCCAAGGTTGTGGTCCTTTTATCGCTTTTACAAAGCCTGGACCATAGGTAGACCCTGGAAATAGTTTAATGATTTCACAACCTAACTCTTCAGCACGGTTTATTTCGGTCAATGACCCACAGCCCGGAGACCAAAGTACTTTTCTCCTATTGCAGACCAACGCAATATCTTCCCGTAAGGAAGGGGTTACTATAAAATTGGCCCCCATTTGCATAAACATACTGGCCGCACCAGCGTCGGTAATGGAACCAACCCCCATAATCATCCCTGGTAATTCCTTAAGGGCATATTTATTCAATTCTGAAAATACCTCAAAAGCGAAATCGCCCCTTGCTGTAAACTCCATTAAACGGGCTCCCCCGTCATAACAGGCTTTAAGTACTTTTTTGCCCAATTCGATATCGGAATGGTAAAACAAGGGAATCATCCCTGTTTCTTCCATCACTTTTGCAACATGTAATCTTGAGTATTTTGCCATAATGCTTATTTTTTTATTAACGTGCTACCCTACCTGAGGCATCACCTCCCATTAATTTTTTCACTTCATCCACGGTCACCAAATTCGCATCCCCTTTTATGGTATGCTTCAAACAGGAAGCTGCTACAGCAAAATCCAATGCATTTTGGTCATCATCGGGATACTGCAATAGTCCATAGATCAACCCACCCATAAAGGAATCGCCACCACCAACACGGTCAACGATATCGGTTATTTGATATTGACGGGTCTCATACATTTTTTTACCATCGTAGAGGACACCGGCCCATGTATTATGGGATGCCGATATAGACCCTCTTAAAGTAGTGATTACTTTTTTTGCTTTCGGGAATTTTTTCATCATTTGTTCACAGACGGAAAGAAAAGCCTCTGCCTTAACATCATGGCCGTCTTTATGCACATCCAAGCCTTCGGGATGTATTCCAAAATGCTTTTCGGCATCTTCCTCATTGCCCAAAATAATATCACAGTAGGAAGTAAGTTCGGTCATGATAGCCTCCCTATCGCCTCCATAGTTCCATAATTTGGCCCTATAATTCAAATCGGTTGAAATGGTGATTCCCATTTCACTGGCCACTTGCACAGCTTCAAGACAAACATCGGCCGCCCCTTGTGATATTGCTGGCGTGATACCCGTCCAATGAAACCAACCAGCACCATCAAACACTTTTTTCCAATCGATCATTCCTGGTTTGATCTCACAAATGGCCGAATGTGCACGGTCATAAACCACCTTACTGCCACGACTCACCGCACCGGTCTCTAAAAAATAAATCCCTAAACGGTCACCTCCAAAAACAATGTTCTGGGTGTTCACCCCTCTTTTCCTCATTTCCATAAGGGCGCATTCCCCAATATCATTTTTAGGCAAACGGGTTACAAAATCGACCGGCACTCCGTAATTCGCCAAGGATACAGCAACGTTGGACTCTCCGCCCCCGTATACCACATCAAAACTATTGGCCTGCGAAAACCTTAAAAATCCAGGAGGGGATAATCTGAGCATGATCTCACCGAATGTAACTACTTTTTTCATTTTTTTTGATTGGTTTATTATTCTTTAAAAATTAAAATATTCCTTGGCATTGTTATATGAGATATCCTGTACCAGTTTCCCGATCCATTCGATATCATTTGGCAATTCGCCACGTTGTATTTCACTTCCGAAAAGGTTGCAAAGTACACGCCTAAAATATTCATGTCTCGGAAAGGATAGGAAACTTCTCGAATCGGTCAACATTCCGATAAAACAACTGATAAGCCCCATATTTGAAAGCGCATTCATCTGCTTGGTCATTCCGTCTTTTTGATCCAAAAACCACCAACCCGATCCAAACTGCACTTTCCCTTTTACACTACCATCGTTAAAATTACCGATCATACTGGCCATAACCTCATTATCGGCTGGATTCAGGTTGTAAATAATGGTCTTCACCAATTTATCCTTGCTATCCAATGCATTTAAAAAAGCGGATAGTTTTTGTGCTTGTGGGTAATCCCCTATTGAATCCCAACCCGTATCCGGACCGAGAATTTGATGCATACGGGCATTGTTATTTCTTAAAGCACCTAAATGGAATTGTTGTACCCAACCATATTCATGATAGGTCTCTGAGAGGAACATTAGAACCGCTCCTTGAAACTTTGAGGCTTCTTCATCAGAGATCACTTCACCGTTTCTTTTCCTTTTAAAAATAGTTTCTATTTCTGAATCCGTAAAGTTCTCGAAATGAATTCGATCTAAACCATGGTCACAAAGCTTACATCCGTTCTTATCAAAATAGGCTATTCTACTTTTGAGCGCATCACACAAATCGCCAAAAGTATTTATCTCCAGATCAGCCACTTTAGCCAAGGCATCTACGTAATCATTATAACCTTCGGCATCGATGAGAATGGCCTTATCAGGCCTAAAGGCCGTACTTACCTTAATATCGATATTGCTTTTTGCCAATGTCTGGTGATGCTCCAAATTATCCAATGGATCTTCTGTAGTACAAACGACCTCAACATTCGCCTTTCTAAGCAAGTTTTGGCAACTATATTCCGGAGCGTTTAATTTTTCCGCAGTATCCAAATATATCCTTTCCGCCGAACTTTCATTTAATAAGTCGTAGATATCAAAATATCGGGCCAATTCCAAATGCGTCCAATGATATAGAGGGTTACGCATAGTGTAGGGCACTGTTTTGGCCCAGTGCATAAACTTCTCCTTATCTGATCCATCACCGGTAATGAATTTCTCATCGATACCCAAAGTACGCATGGCCCGCCATTTGTAATGATCACCATTGATCCACACCTTTGTAATATCGCCAAATATCTTATCATCGGCTATCTCTTGCGGTGGTAAATGATTGTGGTAATCGATTATGGGCTGATTTTTTGCATAGGTATGATACAATTCCTTTGCGTATTTATTTTCCAACAGAAAATCATCATGTATAAAAGGGTTGCTTGCTGCCATAATTGTTTCTTTACTATTCGTTAGCCGGTTTTCCAATGATAGCCATGGACAGCACCGATAACCAGGTCCATTTTTCCATTTAAATCAAATAAACCATCCATATTATAATTGTTATTTCAATTCGTTGGGTGCACAGACATCCATATCCCCATAATCAAGGTTTTCCCCAGCCATTCCCCAAATAAAGGAATAGCTACTGGTACCCGATCCAGAGTGGATTGACCATTCGGGCGATAAGACCGCTTGGTTATTCTCCATAAAAATATGCCTGGTATGCTGGGGTTCCCCCATAAAATGACTGATGGTCTGACCTTCTTCCAAATTAAAATAGAAATAGGCCTCCATACGTCGATTGTGTGTATGTGCTGGCATAGTATTCCAAACGTTACCCGGTAAAAGCTCCGTAAGGCCCATTTGCAATTGACAGGTCTCGACTATACTATTCACGATTAACTTGTTAAGTACTCGCTTATTGGCGTATTTTTCATCCCCCAGTTGAACAACCTCAGCTTCGTTCACACCAACTTTTTTGGTAGGAAAATTTTTGTGCGCCGGGGCTGAATTTATATAGAACAAGGGTTGCCCTTCCCCGACATTTGAAAATATCACTTCCTTGGCTCCTTGCCCAACATACAGCGCTTCCTTTTTACTGAGTTCATATTCCTTGCCATCAACGACCACCTTTCCTTTTCCTCCGACATTCACAATCCCTAATTCCCGTCGATCTAGAAAGTTTTCCGATTTCAAATAAGGTATCGTTTCCAAGGTTAAATCTTTACTGACAGGCATTACCCCACCTACGATATAACGATCATACATCGAATAGGTCAACCGTATTTCATCTTGGACAAACAACTTTTCGATCAAAAACTCTTTACGTAGTTCCTCAGTCCCATATTTTCTAGCATCAACAGGATTAGCTGCATATCTAAATTCGTGTTTTATCATCTTTTAAAATATTGTGCAATCGATTACGCGAAGATAATGGATTTCTAATAATTGTCAATAAAAATGGTGCTATTTCTTTTTTTTGGGTGTTTTCTTTAAGGATATCACTTTATTGCCTTCAATTGTGACAATAAACCCTTTGTCAATTTAAAAACAGTTCCATCCCCTTTGGGGAAATTGATTTGATCGGAAATGTCTTCACATCTTTTTAAATCGCTGGATTGGACTGCCCCTTATTCCTTATCCGCGTACTTATCAAAATACACGGTCCACTTTCCTATAATCTTCGGGCTTGCGGGTCCTTCGGCCCAATACTCCCCGGAGAAAGGCGAACCAGGTATGGAATATGGCCCTAAGGGATTTTCCTCACCTTATAGTTACCCAAAACCTTGACAAAAGGGTGGCGACCACTATTTTTAGGAATTATGGAATATAGGCGCCATACAAACTACACCGAATGACAAGCAACTTACCCTAGTTTAAAAAAGACTATACAACATCCACATCCCGCAAAAACCAAATCAACACAGTGCTTTTTAATTACAATTGCCTTAGTTTAACCAGGGCTTCTGATTTTGAATTCACATTGAGTTTTAAATATATGTTCTGTATGTGAAAATTTATGGTACTGGTGGTCACGAATAATTTTTCGGCAATGACCTTATAGGTCGCCCCCTTACACAGATAATCAATAATCTGGTTCTCCCTTTTGGAGAAGGATTGATATGATTTCCCGTTTAAATTCGATATTATCTTTTGTACGATATCATTACTCATAGCAGCCCCTTCATACTTAATCGAGTTGAGGGCATTGTGCAATCGATTTTTAGTCAATGGCTTGGTCAAATAGCCATTAGCGCCATTCTTAAATGCTTTTTTTACACGCTCAAAATCAGAACGGTCACTTATCATAATAACTTTCACCCTGGGATCCTTTTGGCGAAACTTATGTATGGATTCAATCCCATCCTCTCTCCATAAGTTTGCCTCTAAAATCACAATGTCGGGCATTATATTTTCATAGTCCAACAGCGCGTCCTTTATCGAAGGAAACAGTCCTTCAAGTCCGTAATCCCTATAAGTTTCAAAGAAGAATCGGTATCCTTCATAAAGCTCCTGATCATTATCTACAATGATAATTTTTAAAATTGTTGATTTCATACGTCAGCGTATTTATGTTACATATATTTCTATTTTTTTTGGAATTATTCCACGAACGGCCAGGGCAAGTTTGCCGCCAATCAGACACTTAAAAAATCAAATAGAAAGACCTATAGCCTCTTTCCCATTATGATCCATAACAGGTAAAAAACTCAACAAATAAAAATTGTTACTAGGGTTTATAAGCAGGGAACTTCAGATGGGTTCCCCCATGCAAAATGATCTATTAAATGCCTTGACAGAAGCTTTAACTCAGCCCTGAAAATCCTTTGGATCGAAAAATCCGATACGGATCCTGTTCCTTAAGGGTTTCAACATTCAACACATCAATGTGCTTGCTTTTTTTGTAGTACTGTAGGTTTGGGTCTGGTTCCATTTCTTGGGGGGATTTGGAGATTAATATTGGTTGATATTATGATACAATGATATATAAAATTGAAATGCGCTTCAATTTAATGTAGGTTTTTTCGTTCAAATACACGGAATTTTAAGTCCACATTCGAAAAACATCGTTCAACGGCATAATACAAACCATTTAAGAAGAGCCCGTGAAGGTCACGGGTAATGTTACGGATCTAGCTATTGGATTAGCATCCTTTTAGGTTTCCATCTTATTACAAATGAAAAGGAGGGGGTAAATACTATCCCCCCGGATACCCCTCCTTTTATCAACCCAATCAGAAATTTTTAAATATTTTATATCATTTTCAACTTTCTTGTGTGGCGCTAAACCGCTTCGGTTTACCTACTTCCCCACAATTTTGAACCGGTTTTAATTAATCATTGTATAAATTTGCTGCCGTAGCGGAAGAGTTCTGAACCTGCATGATCCATTTTTCATCCCTATATTCACCTTCTAGGTTAGATACTATAGCGGTTTCGGCATCTTTCTTAATATCATAATCAGCCAAATAAACATAATACAATCCGTTTGATTTATTAAAGAAGTGTTTGGCATTCAATCCTTGATGCTTCAGATTATCCACAAAGGCATTTAAATACCTTTTGTTCTTATATACATTGACAATGACATAATAACCGGATTCCACACCTATCATATCTGACTGGCCTAAAACTTTAATCGGTAACTTAATGTAATCCTTATGTTCCAATTCATTCAGATCCTTAGATTCTTCAGGTTGCCTATCATTGGTGACCAATACCGTTCTACTGCCATTGGTAAATTCCTTTAAATTGGACTTTATATTCTTCTTAAGGTCATTACGCAACACTCGGACAATGGACTCGAATCGTTCTTCAAATTCATTATTTCGCGCCCGCTCCAATGAATCCTGTCTCAAAATAAGCTCATCCAGGATGAGGCGGTTTTGATAGGCTAGATCATTTTTATCGATACTTATTTCCTCAATAGGCTCCGCTTTAGGCTCAACCTTGCTTTTATTTTTCTTTTCCTCCATTAACGCCAAGATCTGTTCCTCATAATTCCGTACAATACGATCAATCTTTTCATCTTCGGAATTGTCGGTAAAAGCATTCTTAAGATTCTGGGAATCCTTAAAGGTATAAGCCAATGACAACTCATGGTTAAACCCAAGATCGGCATCCTCCTGCTTAATGTTCTTTTCCATTAAATAACCGATGGACATTTTATTACTAATATTAAAACCAAGACCCATTGATAAGCCATAGGTATCGTCCAAAGTAGTTTGCAACCAACCATACTTTGGCATATCCAAGAGCACTGAGCCCATATAGGCCAACGTATTATCGTCATTTCTACCAACTTGGAGCAACGGCATTAATCTCGCATTTTTGAACATTCCCATATTGGCCCCAAAAGAATGGGTATACTGTAGGGAAGCCTTTATACTCTTATCGTCGAGTTGCGTTAAAAACTCGTTCGTGGTTTGATTGAATTTGAACAAATCCTCGGCGTACAATCCAAAATCGAAGCTTCCGACCGACAAGGTAACACCCGGTTGTATCGCGATTTTACTTTGTTTGCTTGCTTCTAGAACCTCTGGATCATTCTCATTGGTTATGACCCTGTTTTTATCCAATCCTTCATTGTAATACGAAACATTGGTTCCGAAAGTCAGTCTACTTTTCTCTCCCAACTGTACAGCCCTTGCGTAATTCGCATTAAAACCGAATTCTTGGACAACCCCTTCCCATTGACTGTATACGCCGATTCCTACGGCTGTATTCTCGTTCAATTTATTACTGAAACCCAAAAAATAGTTTTGACTATTGTCCTCAAAAGTAGCATACTGGTTTCTGTGCAGGATATTGAGGTACGATTTATTTTCCCTTACCAAGGAGAAAGTCGGATTGATCAAAAACCGATTGAAAAACAATTGATTGTGATACGCGCTACGAGAACTTAGGCCCGAAGCCGTTTCCTGTGCGAATGATGTAAATACACAAAGCATCATGTAAATTACTATCAATAATCTCGATCTATATATAATTGTTATGTTGTAATCCATCACGACGAAATTTTAAATTATATGGAGTTCTACTGTTTGAATGGGCATTCAACCATTTATTCATCTTCAAATACAGAGGTACTATAATCCGTTTTTGAATCACTGTTTATAGCCTCCAGAAGAGTATATGCTGTTTTTTCCTCTGGAATGTTGGTACTCGGTTGATGGTATGAGAATGCCACTTGATGTAGGTCGCCTTCATCCTTACCCCTACTGGAAACGACATAGGCCATTCCTTGTTCGGGCAAGAAACGAATCGAGTAATCATCTTCCCGACTGTTCAGGGTGTCCCCTAAATTAATGGCCAAGCCGACATCCGAACTATTGACTTCCGCCATATACACATCTAGTCCTCCAAGACCTTTTCTCCCATCAGAAGCAAAAAACAGGGTGTTGGCTCCAACTATCTTTGGATACATCTCATTTTTCTTGGTGTTCACCTTTTGCCCAAGGTTCTTGGCGACATCCAAAGTGCCATCCTTACGGATGTTCGATACATAAATATCGTATTTACCATAAGTACCAGGCATGTCTGAAGTAAAAAACAATCGTTTACCATCAAAGGAAACTGCAGGATGAAGGGCCGAATAGTATTTTGGGCATAAGGCCAATTCCTTTATATTCTGCCATTTGCCATGTACTTTATTGGCCTTATATATTTTATACACCAGCTCTTTTTTAGAAAAGAGACCAACTTCAGGCTTAACATACACCGGCTTACTGAAAAATGCCGTTTTCCCATCCGCTGTAACGGTTATTGGGGCGGTAAAGATATTTTTACCCTTGGTCATTCCATTATTCGAAGCATCATTATTAGCCAATAACAACCCTTGCTCCAGAACTTCCTGCTGCGATAATTGGGCATCCAAGGGTCGGTACTTCGCCAATTCACGCTTTGGTGTATCCAATTCGTAATCTTCCTTAATACTCGCTAACCAATCTTCCTTTTTCATTGGAGTCGCTACCTGACCTGTTGATGTTTTCCCCAATGCATATTGATATCTCTTTTGGAAACCATTGCTCAACATATCGCTATCACCGACTTCCTTCAATTTTTCATACCAGAAAACAGCATTGTCATAATTTCCGGCAAGAAAATTGGCATTCCCTAAATCTTCAAAAATCGCCTTTTCCTCGTAACCCAGTTTTCGCAGCTCCATGTATTGACTTACACGTTGGTTGGCTTTGTAGACATCGGAAACGGATGTATTAGGACTATTTACGCTCTGTGCGTTTAAAGAAGAACAGAAAAATGTAATAATAAGGCCAAGGGCCACGTTATAGGTTATAGTATTTTTCATAATAAATAAGATATTGGGTTCTTATGGTGTCAAAGTTCACTAATTGTTGCAGACCATGTACTAGCAAAAATTCATAGGTTTTTATGCTTTTTACTGTTAATTTGGTTCGTTGAACGTATTTTTTGACTGTTTTGACAAATATTTTTGTCTATTAAGAAGTAATACCACCGCATTCTGCACATTATATGAATGGTCAGCTTCGTGATTTTTAAGATACCCTACACGGCTGAAATCCCGAATAATTTTGTATTCCCAAAACCATTTCCCCCTACTACACTTGATCCTTGAGGAAGTAAATTCTATCTTTTTTCGTCATTCAGGCATTAAATGCTGTTTGAATCCCGAGCTTTCCCATTGTTTGTATCCCGCTTTGGATTGATTTGTCATAAAGACTTCCAAATGCTGATAATCGGCATCCCCAAGGCTGCTTTGATCAAGGCCTATGACACTGAAGGCTGAGGCAAAAGCATCGGCCTCGGCAGCGTATCTTGATATAGTGGTCACCTGAATACCATCTTTCAATGCCAGACCTGATTTAGGGTTGATGATATGTGAAAACTTTATGCCATCAATTTCAACGAATTGATACAGGTTGCCTGAGGTAGCCACTGCCCCATCCTTCAATCTTATTTTTTGAAAACACTCCGCTCCTTGTCGGTCAACATAAGAGAATCCTAAAACCCAATGCTCCCTTTCCGGCGGAGGGCCACTCACCCGTATATCACCCCCCATATCTATCAAACCGGAATAAATACCGTTTGATTCCAATATCTGGATAACCTCATCCGCAGCGAAACCCTTTCCTATCCCACCCAGGTCTAACCGCATTCCTTCCACGGTGAGCCGAACCTTGTTGGGTGGTGTTAACTGCAATAAATTATAACCAACCCTTTGCTTTGCTTTGGCCAATGCTGCATGGACCGGTAACTTTTTAGTCCTTCTAGCCTTTCGCCAGAGGGCAATCACTGGCCCAACGGTAACATCAAAAGCACCCTCGGTGCACTTAGAAATACTATCTGCCTTTTTCAACACCCTATACAGGTCATCACTAACCTCATAGGTTCCGGGTTTTTTATCACAAAGCAGGTTGAGCTCACTATTTACGAGATAATCACTCAAAATAGCATTCAGTTCATCTATTCTTTGAAAGGCCAATACCGATACTGAATCCGCTTTTTCCTTATCGGAGGCATACAGCACCAATCTGATCTGGGTACCCATCTGTTGATAGGTGTATTCAAATCTACTTTGGGACCACACGGATAGATGTCCGAGGAACAATAAAGAACACCATAAAAGCCTTACGAAAGTAAATTCCCGGTAAATGTATGTTGGATCGAGTGGGTTACGGTTATTTCGCAAAGACCAAATCGAAATTTACGGTTACGTCATCGCCAACAACTATAGAACCAAACATGGCCGTTGGTGGTTCTATATTAAAATCCTGAAGGGTAATGGTATATGAACCGCTTATTTGAATACCATCTTCTAGCTTTTGTATCCTCGTTTCAATTACCACTTCTTTCCCAGCGCCAGCAATATCCAAAATACCTGCAATGGCTTGACCGTCCCCTTCGGAAAAAGCGACATCCTTAGCTGTAAACTTGATTTTGGGAAACGCTTCAAATTTTAAGGCATTATGTGTCTTTTTATCCATGGTCGCCCCCCGTGTACTCAAAATCGAGACAACATCAACCTCTAAGGAAATGGAATTGAAGACCTTGTCATTTAGCGCTAATGCCCCACTATAGGCATTGGCCGTAACCGTCCAATCATGTAAGGTCGAAGAACCATCAACCGTTATACTCCCCTTATCGGTAAGGGTGTAATTTTCCTGGGCCACTGCCACCAGGGATTGTATAAACACCAAGAATAAAAGTATCGTATTTCTCATATAAACAACTTTTTATCATCCCTCATCAAGGACCATTTGCCAGAATTTCTTTTGCTCTTCAGGAGTAGGCACTTCTTTGGGACTCACTAACCGCATCCCTACAAAATTGGAATCGGTAAACCACCAAAAGCTTTTTGGTAGTTGTGGATCACGTTTCTGTAATTTCACACTGGAGGCCCTTCGCGCGGCCGAACGTAAACTTTCTGCATCATCGTCCCATGAACCACCCCGGATTACCCTTGGATGAATCACTTTTGGAACCACCCAGGGATTTTGCTCCCCTGTTACGGCATAGGCATCCGACTTGTATTCGTCCAACGTCCATTCAGCAACATTGCCATGCATATCAAACAATCCCCATTGGTTTGGCAATTTCGAGCCCACTTTGGCATACTTCCCATTCGAATTCCCATAATAAACCGCATACTTGTCCAAATCCTCGACAGCATCCCCAAACCCGTACATGGTTTCCGATCCCGCACGGGCGGCATACTCCCATTCGGCCTCAGTGGGCAATCTATAGAAGCGTCCTGTTATTTCGCTAAGCCATTTACAAAACACCAAAGCGGAGTAGGTCGACATACTCACGGCAGGAAAATCATCCTTGCCCATACCGTAAGAAGGATCCTCATAAGGAGGACTAGGTCTCGTTATGGCATCTATGGCATCGCGTTTATCTGCCCCTATATTTTCAAAAAGCTGTTGATTTTGTTTAAAGAAAAGTTCAAAAACACTCCATGTAACCTCATATTTACCCATCCAAAAAGCATCCAAGGAAACATTTTTCTGGGGACCTTCATCATCTTTCCTATGCATCTCATTAGGCGGACTCCCCATAAGAAATTCCCCCTCTGGGATCAAGACCATTTCAAAGGATTCAGTGGTAAGTGGAATCGTCTCGGTATATTCTTCATTGACCCTTTTGTCATTTGTCTTTTGCACCGTGGCCAATGAAGGCTTACAGGATACAGATAAGATCGCAATAGAGGCAAAAGACAATAAGAAAGAAAGCGTTGTTATGGGTTTGGCGGTTGTAAAGGTCATTACATAAATTTTACTAAAAATATTAAAATTTATGATCAATAGGCTGTAAACATGACACCTATTTACAGCAATTGCAATTTATTCTTGACCTAATGACAAATCTCAATTCCCCTACCCCCAAAATAGAAGGTCTAACATCGGGCGTTTCCCGACAAAAATTTTACTGTTCCAATCCAATGGCTTCAAATGCTATCAGGATATTGTTTTGAAATTCAGGTGTGATTTCTATAGGATTACAACATACTTCACAATCCTCCACATAGGTTTGTTTGGCCACGGAAGTATCGAGTAACATGGATATTTCCTCCCAACAATAAGGACATTGAAAAAAATGCTCGTACATGTATCTAAAGTTCTACATTCAGCAATTGCCCTGTTAGCTGCAACAATTGAAGTTCTGCCAATTTAGCATCATATTTGGCCAAATTCTTATTGGTCTGGGCGTTCAATAAATTTATTTGTGCCTGCCTGAATTCTATCGATGTAATCCGTCCCAATTGAAACTGTTCCTTGGACCGTTCAAAATTGTTTTGGTTGGTAATTACATTTTGTTCCTGAATACCATGTATCACTAATTTATTCTCGTAATTGGCCATCGCATTCCTTATATCCCGATCAACCTCGATTTCTATTTGCTTTTTTAGTAATTCTTGGTTCTCATACGCTATTCTGGCATTCTTGACCCGTACCGTTGTACCGCCTCCATCAAACAAGTTCCAAGTAAGACTGGCCCCTAAATCAAAACTGGTATTATCGGTATTGGTTCCCGGAAAAAAAGCCGATTGGGCACTTTGGTTCAAGTTCCACCCATAAGCCCCACTTAAACCAATGGTAGGAAGATAGCCCGAACGTTGAACTTTAATATCATAAGAATTGATTGTAAGACTCCTTTCGGTCTGCAATACGGAAACGTTATTGATTTTTGCCTGTTCAACAAACGCTTCCAATTTAATCTTCGGTATAAAAGTAACCAAGGTATCTACAGTATAAAGCATATTAAGATCTTGGCTCAAGAGCACATTAAGGTCCCGTTTAGCATTGGACAATTCTTGCCGTGTATTCAACACATTTATACTATCATTGGTAATATCCACTTGGGCATTAAGAACATCCAATTTGGTACTCTGACCGTATTCGAAGGCATATTGCGCTCTCTTATACCGATCCTTGGATATATTGAGCGTTTTCCCCAATACATATTCATTTTCAGTAAGCCTCGCGATTTCATAGTAAACACTGAACAATTGTACTATAGTATTTTCTATGGTTTCCCTGGCCTGTAGTTCGGTCAATTGATATTGTTCCTTCAATTTTTTATAATTGTAAAATCGTCCTAGACCATCGAACAAAGTATATCTGGCCGTTAAGGCGGAGGAATAGGATTGGGCTTCCGCCTTATCGAGTTCAACATCCCCCCTTGGACTCCCATCCTCATTGAACTGGCCTGGAAACTCAATAACGGAATCGTCCCGACCATAATTGGCCCCGGCGGTACCCGTAAGTGTTGGCAAATAACCGGAATTCAATATGCCTTTATTGTTCCCTGCAACCTCAACCTCGTTTTTGGCTACGTTAATACCGTAATTGTTCTCCAAGGCGAGGGTAATGGCTTCTTCCTTGCTCAACTTTTTTTCCTGTGCCTGGGCACATACTCCAAGTAGACCAAGAACCACCATTAAAAAAGCAGTTTTATTTCTCATTATATTCGACTTCTGTATTGATTGAAGTTTCTTGTACATGCGTTCCGATTCTTTATATATCATAAAGCACTTAATCATTGTCTGTATTCGTTACTTCATGGCCTTTTGAAAGTCCCCCACTTAAATGGGCCTCTTCTTTTTGCTCTTTTAGCGCTCTTTCGACCTCCTCCTTTGTGACTTTATTACCGGTCTTCAACCATTTCGTCCCCACCTTGATCTTATTACTGAACGAAAGGAATATTGGTAACATCAA
The DNA here is from genome assembly GCF_014596745.1 of Maribacter aquimaris. Taxonomy (GTDB): domain Bacteria; phylum Bacteroidota; class Bacteroidia; order Flavobacteriales; family Flavobacteriaceae; genus Maribacter_A; species Maribacter_A aquimaris. The sequence continues at coordinate 310,954 of NZ_JABTCF010000002.1, read as the reverse complement.
TAAGGTCAGGATGGTGGCAAAGGCAATACCATAAGCAATGGAAATGGCCATTGGCTTTAGAAACTGTGCCTGCCTACTTTTCTCTAAAAGTAAGGGAGCCAGACCTGCAATAGTAGTTACCGAGGTTAGAAAAATAGCCCTAAACCTAGACCTTCCCGCTTCAATCAACGCCTCGTCAAAATGCATACCATCCCTTAGGTTGGCATTGAACTTCCCTATAAGTACCAGTCCGTCATTCACCATAATCCCTACCAAGGCGATAATACCCAACATAGAGAGAAAGTTCACCGGAAATCCGTGGATCCAATGCCCCCATCCTACTGCGGTAATACTAAAAGGCACCAACAATATCAACATTAAAGGCTGACTAAAACTTCTAAAGGTAAAGGCAATGGTGATATAGATTAAGAGTAAAACAGCGACACCCACTACCTTCAATGATTTCAACATCTTATTCGCCTCCCTATTCTGCCCCTCATAAGAAGGTGTCACCGTGGGGTATTTAGATTGTATTGCGGGCATAATATCCGCCTTTATTTCTGCCATAACATCGGTAGCACTTGTAACCTTCTCGTCTTTTAGGTCTGCTGATATTTGAATTTCACGCCTACCTTCCAAACGGTTTATGGCTACATCACCCCTTTCAATGGTATAATCGGCAATTTCCTTTAAGGGCACTCGATTTCCCGATGGGGTCTGTATGCGCATTTCATCCAAATCGGTAATGGAAGAACGGTTTTCGCGGTCATAACGCACCCATACCCGAATTTCATCCTGCCCCCGTTGAAAGCGTTGGGCCTGAGCACCAAAAAAACCAGCCCTAACCTGGGTCATGACCGTTCTTAGGTCCAAGCCCAGCAAATAGGCATTTTCTTTGAGTTCCAACCGTATTTCCTTGATCCCCGCAGGATCGTTATCCTCAATATCCTTTAAGGCGGAATTGTTCAACATAGCCGTTTTCAGTTCTTCTTTCGCGGCTTTTAATTCTTGAATATTATTACCGAGTAGTGACACCGAAACCGGACTTCCCCCAAAATTACCTCCAGAGCCATAGATCAAACTTTCAACACCGATTACCGGACCTACCAATTCCCTTAAGCGGTTGGTGACCATATCCGAAATAACTTCATCGGGTCGTTCCTCACCGGGCAAAAGATTTAACGTAAGTGTTGCGGCAGATGATCCCGGTCCAATATTCTTTATAACATTTTCATAGAGTTCCTTTCCGGTACCCTTTAAATATTTTTCGGTCAATTCCTGATTTACGATTTTTGCTTTATCCTCAATCAATGAAATAATGGAATCGGTTACTTTTTCATTGGTACCATTAGGCATCAATAATTCAACTTGTACCCTATCACTGGCAACACGTGGAAAGAAAGAGGTTCTTATGATACCACCGCCCATAGAACCCAATGTCAGCATCAAAAGCATGGCAAAAATCCCGAAAGAAAACAACTTATGTCGCATCACAAACCTAAGTGTCGGACTGTACATTTCATCCCGCATCCATTTCATAAACCAATCCCCGGCCCGATTTATGCCCCTGAGGCGTACAAAAGCTTTTGCCAATCCTGTTTTTTCCGAATCATCAACAGGTTGTAAGGCTTTTGAATGGGCCAAATGGGCAGGCAGGATAATCAATGCCTCGATCAATGAAACCAAAAGGGTTAGGATCACGATGACGGAAACCTCACTGAAAAAATCCCCGATCCTACCATCAAGAAACAAGAAAATGGAAAATGCCAGTACGGTAGTTATAATCGCGGAAACAATAGGAGGAATAACCTCCATTGTGCCGTCAATGGCCGCATCCAAAGGCGATTTACCCCTTTCATAATGTTGATAGATGTTCTCCGCTATAACAATTCCATCATCGACCAGGATACCGATAACGATGATCATCCCAAACAATGAAAGCACATTGATGGTCACATCGAAAAAACCAGCAAAGATGAACATTCCCAAAAAGGAAATCGGCAAGCCAAAAGCCACCCAAAATGCCAGTCTGGTATTTAAAAAAAGTGAAAGGAACAACAGTACCAAAATCATTCCCATTATGGCGTTCTCAGTAAGTAACTGTGTCCGTTGGTTCAATGTCTTGGATTGGTCACTCACCACATCCAAACGCACATTGTTATGTTCCTCGTTAAAACTCGAAACATACTCCTTGACCTTTTCGGCAGAACTCAGTAAATCTTCTGTATTGGTACTGGTAATGGTGGTATTGATGGCCATGTTACCATTGAAATAGGTCGCATTCGGGGTTTCAGAAAACCGATCACGAATAACGGCTACATCCTTCAGACGAATTGTTTGCCCGTTGGGGTCTGCCCGCACGATGATATTGGAAAACTCATTGCCATAATAAGATCTATTATTGGCCCGTATCAAATACTCTTCCGCATTCGTTTTTATATTCCCCCCTGTAACAAGGATATTGGCATTCCCTACGGCCAGTGCTACCTCATTGAAGGACAGGTTATACGCCAACAGGTTATTCTCGTTTACCGCAATTTCAATTTCCTCTTCGGGATATCCTGAAATGGTAATCTGTGAAATTCCGTCGATAGCCCGAATATCATTCTCTATTTGCCTCCCTATCTGCTTTAAGGTTGCCAATGGAATGTTCTCTCCACTAATCGCAAAATTTATGGTTTGCCGAACGGCCTCCAATTTGGAAACGATCAGTGGTTCCATTCCTGTTGGAAAGGTCGGCACCCGGTCTACGGCATTCTTGACTTGCAACAACATAAAATCTATGTCGCGTCCCATTTCGATCTCGACATTTATATTTCCACTATTTTCACGTGAGGTCGATGTTACCCGATCAACACCCTCCAAACCTTTTAGGTTATCTTCGATCTTAAGTACGATACCTTCCTCTACTTCTTGGGGCGAGGCTCCCGGATACGTAATATTGATTGATATATTCTTGGAATCGGAAAGTGGAAAAAACGAGGATTTCATGGAAAGGGCGCCCAAAACCCCAAAAATCGCCACAGCGAAAATAAAAACATGTACCGCAACATGGTACTTAATGAAATAGGAAATAATATTTCTCATTCGTTCGTTGGATTAGATGACTTCCCTACTTCGCTTTCTTGATATTGTTTGACCAACATTCCGGTATAAGCCCCTATTACGGGTTTACTTAAAATGGTCGTTCCGTCAGGCACGTTCTTCAACACAACCTTTTTATTCGAAAAATATACGGGTTCCACATCGATCATATCGAGAATGGAATCGCGAACCACAAAGATGCGATTGTTCTCCAATAACAGGTTTCGATCAATTTCAATCGCATTGGCTTCTTCCTTGGCATCTAGATTGGCTTCCAAATACATACCTTCCCTAAGATTACTATCACGAACCTCTATATATGCTTTTATGGTTTGGGTCGCTTGATCAACACTGCCATTGATCCGTGCGACCTTACCCTGATAGGTATTTACCTTATCAAGATTGGTAAGCACTACCTGCTCACCTACCCTAAGTAAATCACTAAATTTCTTACTGATGGATACCTCCAACTCATAGACATCGGTATTTATAAACTCCCCTAGTTTCTGACCCGAACGAATGAGTGTACCCTCGGTCACCAAGGCATCGGTAAGGATGCCATTGAAAGGAGCGGAAATCCTATATTTTGAGAGTCGTTGTTCTAAATTCTTCACATTGTAATAAGTTGTCAAAATACCCCTGCCCGAAATAAAGAACTTCTCCTTCTCGCTTGTCATTTCAGGTAGCTTTGGAGTGGTTTCTTCCATATTGAAACCACTAAGATAGGCTTGCCACTTCGGAAATATTTCAGGATAATCCAATCGCAGGTCAGGCATAATCGAAGTAAGCTCATTATACAGGTTACTTTTGGCCGATTGCACATTTGCCTTATATTCCGATGCATCTATTCGAATGATGCTTTCCCCCTTACTGTATTTTTGTCCAGGACGGAATAATTTGTTTCCACCTCGAAATACCCCCTGTACCTCAGCATATAGCTCCAAGCGGTTCTTCGCTTTTAAATTACCATTGGCTGGCACTACAATGGGTACTTTGCCATTTTTGACTTTTTCAGCAAAGACGGTCTTCACTATTTTTTCAGCTTTGGGGCGAGCATTGCTTTTACTATCAATGATCATTTTCGCGACAAAAACAGATGCCACAATAATCAGAACACCCAAAATGCTTAAAATTGATTTTCTCATACGGTTCGGTTATTGTACTATATTTCCTTCTTATAATTAACTTGTACTTTTTTCAATAGTTTGATCAATTGTTTTTTCTCTTCTTCCGTTATCCCTTCTTCCATGGCTCGAATGAGCTCTTTTATAGCCATCTTCGCTTTTATAAAAACCGCTCTCCCCTCATCGGTCAAAAAAACCCGGTTGATCCGTTTGTCCTCTTTGTTTTGTTTTCTGGCGATAAACCTTTTCTTTTCCATGTTGGAAAGCAAACGAGCCAAAGACGATTTATCCCTATTGGTAAGATATGCAAGTTCATTTTGATTGAGGCCGTCCCCATCGTGATCATGCAATCTTTTAAGAACAACAACCTGCTCCTTACTAAGGGTCAAACCATGTTGGACAAGGAGTAAATGCAAATAATGATCAACAAACTTAGAGGTCATTCCCAACCAAGGGATTATTGAATTTTCGAAATCGATATATACTTCCTTGGATTGCACGGGGCGAAGCTAATGAAAATCACTATTGGTTGCAGGTGCAACCATTGTTAAAATTATCATAATATCATTTTTTTTATCGATATTTTTTACGAATAAATCCTGTGAAAAAACAAAAAGGGATGCTCTTGCATCCCTTTTAACCAAACTAACTAAAACTATGAATCACTAACTACTCTTCAACATCATCCTCAAACTTTGTGTCTGCCATCCTAGTTTTGCTAAAGTTAATGTCTTTAAAATCCAATTGGGAATCGTCCTTATCGTAATCAAAGACTAGCAAACCTCTTGTATCCATCATTCCTATATTCTCAAAGGAATTGAAATTATTATTTTGTATCTGGAATATTTCCAAACTTGCCAATTGTCCAAATTCTTCAGGTATTTCTCCTCCCAATTGATTATTGGCCAATACCAGTTCCTTTAATTCTTTCAAGTTCCCCATTTCATTGGGAATCTTACCTTCCAAGCCATTTTCAAAAAGCCCAAGACTTTCCAATTTGGTCAAATCACCCAAGGATTTGGGAATGGCCCCTTTTAAATTATTGCTTGAGAGGTTCAGGACCTTTAATTTCTTAAGGCCGCCAATAGCTTCGGGTATACTTCCTGAAATAAAATTATTGAAAATTGAAAACTCCTCAAGCTCGGACATCATGCCTATCGTATTGGGCAAAGTCCCCTTGATACGGTTCATCTCCAGTTTTAAAACCTTAAGATTCTTCAGTAGGCCCAAACTTGTAGGCAGTGTTCCTGATATAGAATTAAAAGCCAAATTCAATTTTTCAAGACGAGCCAATTTGCCTATACTATTAGGTAAGGAACCTGATAGATTATTATGAAACAAATCAATCGCGACGACATGGTCATTTACAACCTGAACCCCGTGCCATGTATCATAGGAAGCGTTCAAATCCCAAGTGACTTTCCATGCTTCCCCATTGGTGCTATTATAGAAATCCACCAAGGCTTGCTTTTCATCTCCAGAAATTTCAGCTTGTACGGCATTACTGCAAATAATAGCGGTCAAAACCAAACATAAAATCCTTTTCATATTGCAAATCAATTAATTAGAAACAATTATATTAGCCGTAACTTAAGAATTACCCTACAAAAGTAAAACGAATAACTGTTACATTGCAACTTTTATCGCTAAACGGCCCTATAATGTTGTGAAAGTCGGATTATGTGTGGTGTAGGAAATTATAACAAAGTTATTTTGAGATCACTGACCGTATTTTTCCAACTCCAAGGTGATTTCCGTCCATTGTTCCATAAACTTTTCCAAGTCTTTTTTCTTTCCTTGGTATTCATCGAAGAAATTGGGTTTTGCTATTGTTGAATCATAGTTCATCAAAAGATCATGGTCAATTTTCTTCAGTTCTTTCTCAAGGTCGGAGATTTTAGTTTCCACGGAGCTAAGTCTATTCTTCAACGACTTTATTTTTTTCTGATCTTGATAGGTATTGGACGGTTTTTCTGTTTTGGTTTTCTTTACGGGCTCACTCTTCTCCTTTTCTATGGCCCTGAAGTCATCAACCTTACGTTGTTCAAGATAAAAATCAATATCACCCAAATACTCCTTGATCTTCCTATCACGGAATTCATAGACCTTATTGGTCAGTCCCTGAAGAAAATCCCGGTCGTGGGATACAAGTATCAAGGTACCCTCAAAGCTCTGTAGGGCTTTTTTAAGCACATTCTTGGATTGAATATCCAAGTGGTTGGTCGGTTCATCCATAACCAACACATTAAAGGGTTGTAGGAGCATTTTTGCCAACGCAAGTCTATTGCGTTCCCCTCCGGAAAGGACCCTAACATATTTATCTACCTCTTCTCCCCTGAAAAGGAATGATCCAAGAATATCGCGAACCTTACTTCTATTGGTTTCATTTGCGGAATCGATCATCGTATCCAAAACCGTTTTGCGACCATCGAGATATTCTGCCTGGTTCTGGGCAAAGTAGCCGATCTGCACATTATGGCCCAACTTGCATTTACCCGCATACTCCAATTCACCGACCATAATTTTGGCCAAGGTTGACTTTCCTTGTCCGTTTTGGCCTACGAAGGCGGTTTTACTATCGCGTTCAAGGAGTAGATCAATATTATTCAGTACAAGATTGTCGCCATATCTTTTAGATAGCCCTTCTATTTCAGCAACCACCTTACCCGGTGTAATCGAAATCGGGAAGCGCAAGTTCATAACGGCATTATCGTCTTGATCGACCTCGATCCTATCCATCTTATCCAACTTCTTGATCAAGGATTGCGCCATTGAGGCCTTTGTTGACTTGGCCCGAAATTTTTCAATAAGACGTTCTGCCTGCTGTATTTCCTTTTCTTGATTCTTTTGGGCATTGAGTTGTTGCCCTTTCATCTCATCACGCAATTTTAGAAATTCGCTATAGGGCTTGTTATAATCATAAATACGCCCTAAGGATATCTCAATGGTTCTATTGGTCACATTGTCTAAAAACATCTTATCATGCGATACTATGACAACTGCCCCTGGATAATTGGTCAAAAATTGTTCCAACCATATAATGGACTCGATATCCAAGTGGTTGGTAGGCTCATCCAACAATAAAACGTCATTACTCTGGAGTAATAATTTGGCCAATTCGATACGCATTCGCCAACCTCCGGAGAAGGTTTCGGTCTTTTTATCGAAATCCTCCCGCCTAAAGCCCAGCCCTAGCAATATTTTTTCGGTATCCCCTTGATAATTGTATCCCCCAAGGATTTCATATAGATGTGTAAAATCATTAAGATCCACCATTAATTGATGATACCCTTCACTCTCATAATCGGTACGCTCGGCGAGTTGTTGATTGACATCCTCGAGTTTCACCTCCAAGGACTTGATTTCCTCAAAAGCATGATAGGCTTCCTCCAAAACCGTTCTACCCTGTTTAAAATCGATATCCTGCCGAAGAAAACCTATTTTCAAATTCTTCTCGGTAGCAATAGTGCCCGAATCAATAGGCATGTCTTTTGACAGTAATTTTAAGAGTGTGGATTTCCCTGCCCCATTTTTTCCAATAAGGCCCACGCGGTCACCAGCATTTAGCCTGAATGAGATTTCCTCAAATAAGTATTCACCACCAAAAGAAACTGACAGGTTATGTATGTTTAGCATAATTTGTGACCTAGGTTACGTTTAAAAAAATACAAAAACTGTATTTTCGCTGAAACTTTTGCAAATGTTAAAAAAAGGAAACAAACTCTACAGCATTTTAACAGGAACTTGCCCCAAATGCCAGAGTGAAAGTATGTATTTGGAAAAAAACCCTTATAAATTGGGTAAATTGTTCAAAATGCATGAGCGCTGTTCACATTGCAATACCAAATACAAGATCGAGCCTTCCTTCTTTTATGGTGCCATGTATGTTAGTTATGGTGTAGGTATCGCCTTTGCAGTAGCGGCCTTTGTAATCTCTTATTTGTTCATAGGCACTTCACTGGTCACCTCTTTTATCGCCATTGTAGTTACAATGATCGTTTTTTTACCGGTAATCGTACGATTATCAAGAAATATTTGGATCAACTTTTTCATTCATTATGATCCCAATGCCATTAAGAAACCTTAGGAGTATACTTTTTTATAAACCGCAACACATCTATTTCCGTTGGGAGCGCCTCCCCTCTCTCTATATAATCAAAAAGTTGCGCGGACACTGTTGGCGCAATTAAAACCCCACGTGACCCAAACCCGTTCAGCACATACATTTGGTCGTATTCTGGATGTGCCCCCACCAAGGGCCTCCTATCGCTTACGGTAGGCCGAATACCCGCCACATGATCCACGATTTCATAATCGCATTTTAAAAAAGTGTGCAATTTTGATAATAGTTCGTTCTTGGCCCCATCTGTTGGGATATTGGATTTGTCCAATCTTTCATAGGTTGCCCCGACCCGATATAGGCCGTTACCCATAGGGATGATGAAAACCGAGGATTTTATGATGTCCCGCGTTTTTATATCCGGGGCTTTTATCGTCAAGAGCTCCCCTTTACTACCCTGTAATGGAAGGTATTTGAAATAAGGGTTTGATTTTAATCCGAAACCCGTGGCAAAAACAATTTTACGGGCTTTAATGGATTTATATTCCACATATCCATTATGGATTTGCAAAGCATTGAAATCGAAAGCTTCCTGCAATAGCCTTCCTTTTTCAACAAGATCATTTTGGTATGCCCCTATCAAGGCCTTTACATCTATTCTTCCCGTATGCAACACCTTGCCAAAACCAAAAGGCGCATCGATGGATCTGTCATTATTTTTTATGAGGGTTGTATCGAGAAACTTATCGAGTCCTTTTTTATCCGCAGCTTCGAACCAAAGATTCTGTTCCGCTATCGAGGCGAATTTCCTTAAAATGGAAATCTTATAATCCAACCGTGTTCCCAATTTTCTTTCTAGACCCTTATAAAAAGGTATTGCCTTCTCAAGTTGGGTATCAGCATTCCACGCTAAGGTGAACCGCTTAAGAATAACTGGATTGTACAATCCCCCGGCAACAAGGGATGACGTTTGGGAATTATCGGTAATAACCTTATAATCCTTCTTATGAACCTCTAACTGTTCACAAAATGAAACACCTGCCAATCCTAGTCCAACAACCAAATAATCTATCATGGTGTAAAATTATACAATCTATGAAAGTATACGTACTTCCTGCAAACAAAAAACCCTGACGAAATCGCCAGGGTTTTTATTTTATGGATTGAATTGGAATAAACCATGTTTAATAGGCCCACATATCCTGTTCCCTATCCCTAATGGCCTCTTTGATTCGTTTAGCCTCCAAGAGTTGGAACAAGGCATTATCGGCAATGTAGTCGTTGACCTTACGGTCACCATGAACATTGTCTTCACGATAAATAACCCCATTGAACCTTCTGGAATTCAACAACATATCATATGTTATTGGTTGCGCCGAGTTGCGCTGGTTAAAGACTTTTGCGTCGTGCAGGATATGTCTTGCACTTGGGTACCATACCCAGAAAAGCTCAACCTTTGCGTCTGACGGGTCCATGGTTTCATCATCGATGAAGTTAACATCCGGCGCGACCGGGGCTATACCTAACAAACGGTATTTTAATTCTCCCTGGCGCTTATCGAAATACCACATACCTTTTATACGATACTCTTCTATATCCGCGGCAGTCAAATCCCGCTGGTTGATAAACTCAGGCGATAATTCCTCCCCTGCATTTATCTGTTCGTATCCCATATCGGTGGTATCCACTTTACGTAACGTAGCAGCCAAATCACTGAACTTTCTTTTTTCAGTAAAATAAGAATCTACATATACATCCTCTAAATTCCCATTCTTGATGTTCTTGATAAGTACATCATATAAGGACCTTCTATCGGAACCTATATCAATGGTGTCGACAGGATAGTATAGAGGAAAGTTGACACGCTCGTCCAAATCAATGGTCTCCCATACGGTTTTGGACCAAAGGATATCCCTATCATCCACATAACCATACTCTAGAGGAGCATCATTGTCTAGAGCTTTCTGTGCTTCAGTCCTTACCCCTATCTGCTCTGGCTTTTTGGCATTCAATATGTTTGCCTGGGCCATGATAGATGCGGGCAGTAAACTAACGGCTCCGATTAATAAAACATTCTTCCAATTCATAAAATATAATTTAAATAATACTACTTATTAGTTTGTTATCTCAACAACAACTGGAGATACCTTTTTAAGTTTGTAGCTCTTATTGTTCGTGATATAAGCGTTTACATCGAATATCTGAACAGCATCACCACGTTTGGCTCTTTTCAAGGCTGATTTGGCCCTAGAGTCTAGTTTGTTACCATTAACACTAACGGTTGGTTGACCAGGAACTTTGAATTTAAATCCACTTACCTTAAGGTTCAAGTCAAAATCAAAATCTTCCAACAAAGCACCAACAGTAGCTATTTCCAAGTTCTTCCTTGGCATTTTTGCACTACCGGTCTCACCTCTGATCGCACCAGCTGGTCTTGGAATATCCTTGATCCTGAATTCAGACTTGGAAGCTACCGTTTGACCATCAGGCAATTTACCTGAAGCCGTGATCGTAACCGTTCTACCGGTACCTGGATTCATCACATACTTACTACCACCTACTGATTTCAAACCTGGGGCAGAAGCATTTACTTTGTTATTGGGTATACCTGGAATTGAGATAGACATTGGGTTGGCAACACCACGATAAACAACGTTCATCTTATCGGCGGCAATCAGTGCAGCATTAGGTTTACTAATCGTTGCAAAACTGTTCTTAACCTCAACAGGTATTTCCTCTCCATCCTGCATAAAGTACATAATACCTTTGATTTCATGATCACCGGCAGAACCTGCACCAATCAACATTTTGATTCCACCTGCTTCCAAAGCGTAATCCTTACCTTCTGAAAGTTTTCTGCCATCCAGGGTCAATTCGGCCCTAACAGGTGTTGATGATTTATCGGTCTTACTGATAATGATCTTACCATCATACTTTTCACCAGCATAGAAAGCTGATTTACTTGCAGCAAGTGCGGTTGCGAAATTCTTCAATGAAACTTGGCTGGTCAACTCCCCTTCCAACATTGATTTTAAAGCAGCCTCTTCCGTGGCCTTAACATCAGCTTGTAGCGATGTAAGTTTAGCAAGGGAAGCTACCAAAGGATAACCTTCATAGTGGTAATTGATCCAATCTTGCATGCCATCCTTAGCCTTAACCTTACCTTCTTCGTTTCCTGTTTTAAAACGGGTCATTACAGACTCTTTCAATGTAGCAGGAACCATTGCGGCAACTTGCTCACGATAATCGGTAATCCGTTTCATGAACTCCTTACCATCTGCGGCCAAGTTATCACCTTGGAAAAACTTTTGATCCAAGAAATCGGAATTGTCCATACGGGCATAATCCTTTGGGTCTTCCACTTTTTCCATCATGCCTTTCTTAAGACCTTCCAAGTAGTCATAATACTCTTGGGACATGGACTTGATTTTCTGGGCATTCTGATATAATTCGCCATATTTCTTAGCATCCTCGGATGCTTTGGTTTCAAGACTTCCCAAGAAAGCTTCATTACTTTCGGTCGTCTTTTCATTAGAAGCCTCTAGCTTTTCATTCATAATTCCGAATGCAGCTAAAACTTCTTTACTCATATTTAAGGCCAACATCGCGATGAAGATCAAGTACATTAGGTTGATCATCTTCTGACGTGGTGTTTGTTTACCTCCTGCCATTTTTTCTAATTAGGTATTAATGATTAATTGATTTGGGTTTGGACTAACGTTCTAATTAGTTTCTATTCATTGCAGTTAACATACCACCGTATACTCCGTTCAAAGAAGATAGGTTAGTGGCTAAAGATTCCATTTGATCTTTGAGTGCACTTGCATTTTGCACTACTTCCTCGTTGACACTTGCTTGTCGGCTAGCACTCTCTAATTGTACTTTATACAAACTGTTCAAAGATTCCATTTGAGAGGCAGCTTGTACCATTTCATCAGAATATTTTTTGGTAGATTCCATGGCATCCATAGTAGGGGCGATACCTTTTGCTGCACCTTCAAAATTCTTGATACTAGAACCTAAGCTTTCCATAAGACTGGCATCGATACCGGCCTCTTCCAATAAGTTATCCAATTTTTTGGACAGGGAAGTTTCAGTTTCCTTGATCTCTGTAAGTTCATTTTTCATACCACCACTGGTCATTCCACCAGCTAATTCTGGATATACCAATGACCAATCGTATTCGTCATCTACTGGTTCGAATGCACTAATAGCAAAGATCAATGCTTCCGTAATAAGACCTACCGCCAATAAAAGTCCACCTGTCAAAGGACCGAACTCCCAGTGAAGGATCTTGAACAATGCACCAATAATCACTACCGATGCTCCAAGCCCGTAAGCCATGTTAAATAATTTTTTTGTTGATTTTGACTGTGCCATAATTTTAAATTTAATTTTAGTTTATGTTAATAATAAGTATTTGGTTAAGGTTTGATTTTTTTTCCTATCCCTTATAAATGGGGAACCGGGATGTATTTATAATGTATATTATGCTATCATTGTGTTGAATCTTCCTCACCCATGTAATCCTGTACTGTTCTAAACCCTACATAACTACGGGCGGAATCGGCATATTCATAATCCCTTGTACTGACTTGCAAGAAATAGGCAACATCTTTCCAGGAACCTCCCCTGATTACCTTTCGGGCATTTTGTTCGTCACCTCCATTGGGATTCATGGTAGATACAAATTCATAAGAACTGGGATCATAACTTGAATTCGTCCATTCCGAAACATTACCTGCCATATTGTACAGGTTAAAATCGTTGGGCTCATATGATTTGGCCTCTACAGTGTATAGTGCTTGGTCAGCGGCATAATCGCCACGTTGCGGTTTAAAGTTTGCCATAAAGCAACCTGTATCACTAATAACATAAGGACCACCCCAAGGATAAGTACCTCCTTCGATACCACCTCTTGCGGCATATTCCCATTCGGCCTCGGTTGGCAATCTAAATTTATTCACGAATTGTTTGCCTTTACTTTTCTGGTCATCATTTTTGAACTTGGTCCTCCAATTACAGAAAGCCTTGGCTTGCTTCCAGGAAATACCGACAACTGGGTACTCACTATAGGCATCGTGCCAAAAATAATCGTTGTGCATTGGCTCGTTGTAGGAGTATTCAAAATCCCTGATCCAAACCGTGGTATCTGGATAGATTTCCAACTCTTCATGTTTTATAAAGTCTTTTCTCTTACCGTTTCTAGAACGGGCAGCAGCCTCTATATCCATCCAACTATACTTGTACTTCAATGTAGTAACATCAATGGTCCTCTGACCATTGTATGACTCATCTTCAGAAATGTACAACGAATCCATTACCTCGGTATAATATTCATCAGGATATTCCGAAGTGTCCCAGACCAGATCCGTGTCCTTATTGAGTGCACGACCCTCATAACCTGTTTCACCCATTCCTGAGTAGTTGTCCAACATATATTTGTCATACACTGATGCCTTGGTGGTATCCGCATCCTTGAATGCATAATCACCAATACCGCCATCTTCAGGTCCTAGCCCCAACTCATCGGCCAAAATAGCCAACCTCGTTCTTGCAATAGAATCTTTGACCCATTCTACAAATTGACGATACTCACTATTCGTGATTTCAGTGTCATCCATATAGAAAGACCGTACGGTAACAGTTTTGGTGGGTGCATTGAGAAGTTTGGCTTGGTCTTCCTCACTTTTACCCATGATGAAAGATCCGCGTGGGATTAATTCCATTCCATAAGGTTTTTCCGGGTACCACTTCTTACCCTGGACGCCGACTAGCTCTCCTTTTGTTTTGGACCCACAACTGGTGAGTAAAAAAACAAATGCTATAGATGATAACAATAGCTTCTTCATACTTTAGGTTAAATTTCGATTAAGGTTATAAATGCAAACACAATTATTATTCTACTCTCTAAAACTACGTTTTGGGTAAATTATTGTATGTTATACAATTATCGTCTACTTTTTTTTAATCAGTTAAAGCCTTTTCTATAAGCCTTAAACCACCTTTCAGGAATAATCTCGTTGCATGCATCAAAATAGTCCTGTTCGGTGCAAGGTAATAACGCAACCGAATTGCCTTTAGTATGTGAAGTCAAAATTGAAGGTACCTCTACCCACCATCTTTCGGTAAGATGGCTCTTATAATAGACCAACTGCTCAGTATCGGTTGGTACGGTATACTTTGTAAAATCGTCTGTTCTTGAATAAGGGGATTCCTCGATCCTAAAATTCACCCCTTCTATGAAGTACCATATGATCTGTGCCAATAATTGGCATGATTGGTCAATATTCTCCATTTCATAGATACCAAAGATACTGACCTTATCACTTAACCCTGCATATCTTGCAATGGCACAAATTTCACGACCGTCAAAACCATTGGGTGAAAAATTGGGAGATACCCCTATTTCACTCGATTTAATAGACCGCGTATCCAAGCTCACCATGTGTGCATTACGCAAAACAGGTTCTGCCAGGGAAATATCGTTTATTAATTCACCCAACCTATAGGCATCAAAAAAAAGACGATCCATTAGATCTTTCTCTTCTTGGGCATTAAAATAACTCTGATATCCTAAATTCGAGAAATTAAAAAGATTATTGGGCTTATCCGTAATAATCTTACTCATATAGGAATGGGAAGATATCAGTTCATCTTCCATCCCAAAATCAAAACGGCTATCGATAGCCACTAAATTGACCATATCCTTTATACCGTCAAAAGCACGATATGCGGGATAGGTGATATCTTGGGTCGCTCCTAAAATAACGGGGATAATACTCTCTTCAAGCAAGCCGGCCACTATTTCCTTTACGACGAAATAAGTGTCATCAACGGTTTCACCTTCCTCTATATCACCCATATCGACTATGGTTGAATTCCAATTGCCCAACAATAACTTGTACAATTGTATCCTAATCGCGGAAACATCTAATTTCTCCGTTTTTTTCTCGAAGGCATTACGAGACTCCTTAACGCCCAGGATGGCGATGGTCGCATTCGCAAGAACAGGTAGGCCTTCCTTCTTGGTATGGGGGTAAATATGTCTTCCAAGCGCCTGTGGGGGCAGTAATTCGGAATGGGCCAATACCCTATCTTCTACAGGAACCAAAAAATCAAATGCCATACTTATTTTTTAGCTTTAGGTTTTGCTTTAGGTTTCGCCTTTGTTTTTCGTTTAGGGGATTTCTTTTCAATCAATGCCTTTGCTTCTTCCAAGGACATCTTTGCCGCATCAACGGTTTTTGCCAGTTCAACCTTTACTTTTCCTTTTAATATATTATGTCTTCCCCATCTAGCCTTTTCAATACGGATTCCCTCTTCGGGCCATTCCTGTATGAGCTTATCGATTTCCTTTTGCTTTTTGGCTTCGATCAACTCCTCTATATCAGCTTGGTTAAGATTATCAAAATCATATTTCTTGTTTACGTTGATGAACATACCATCCCATTTGATAAACGGCCCAAAACGCCCAACCCCTTTAACCACATCCTTATCCTCATAGGATGCAATCGGTGCATCGGCTTTCTGTTTTTCCTTGATCAGCTCTATGGCCCGATCCAAGGAAATATCCATGGCACTTTCACCCTTGGCCAGTGAAACGAACTTTTTACCAAATTTCACATAGGGACCAAAACGACCTACATTGGCTTCAATTTCCTCACCTTCGAAATCACCCAGCTTCCTAGGGAGTTTAAACAGATCCATCGCCTCTTCAAATGTTATCGTATTCAAGGATTGGTCTGGGGCCAAACTCGCAAATTGTGGTTTCTCCTCATCATCAACGGTACCTATCTGCACCATAGGTCCGAATCTTCCCAAACGAACCGAGACTTGTTTACCTGTCTTTGGATCCTTACCTAAAACCCTTTCTCCACTGGCCCTATCGGCATTTTCCTCAACATCGAGAACCGTAGGATGGAAATCCTTGTAGAAATCATTCATCACTTTTTGCCAATCCTCCTCACCGTGTGCGATTCCATCAAAATCCTCTTCAACCTTCGCTGTAAAGTTATAATCCAGGATATTCGAAAAATGATTGACTAGGAAATCATTGACGATCATTCCTATATCGGTTGGCACCATTTTACCTTTATCGGACCCAACGGTCTCGACCATTTCCTTTTCTTTTACCGCACCTGCCTTAAGGACAAATTGGATATATTTTCTTTCGACACCATCCACAGTGCCTTTTTCAACATATCCTCTATTCTGGATGGTTGATATGGTTGGCGCATAGGTAGAAGGTCTTCCTATTCCAAGTTCCTCAAGCTTTTTAACCAAGGTAGCTTCGGTAAACCTATATGGAGGCCTGGTGAAGCGTTCAGTGGCTGTAATAAAATTATTATACAGCGTATCGCCCACTTTCATTGGAGGCAACATTCCCTCTTGCTCTTCGGAGATATCCTCGTCATCGAGCCCTTCCATATATACTTTCAGAAAACCATCGAACTTGATTATCTCACCATTCGCCGTGAATTCCTCGTTATGTGTAGTAGCCTTTATTTTTACATTGGTACGTTCCAATTGGGCATCACTCATTTGCGACGCAATGGTCCTTTTCCAAATCAAATCGTACAACTTGGATTGATCCCGCTCCAACGAAGGGGATTGTCTTGTCATATCCGTAGGTCGAATGGCCTCGTGAGCCTCTTGTGCCCCTTTGGTCTTCCCCTTAAAGTTCCTTACGGTGCTATATTCCTCCCCATAATTATCCACAATAGCATCTTTTACCGCAGTAATCGCCTCCCCGGAAAGGTTGACACTATCCGTTCTCATGTAGGTGATAAGTCCTGCCTCATACAAACGTTGTGCTACCTGCATGGTCCTACCTACCGAGAAATAGAGTTTCCGCGCAGCTTCCTGCTGCAAGGTCGATGTGGTAAATGGCGCTGATGGCGATTTTTTAGCAGGCTTCTTATCCAAGTTTCCAATGGAATAACCTGCTTCGATATTTTTCTTTAAAAAGGCCTCAGCTTCTTTCTTGGTCGCAAACGTTTTTCCCAATTTAGCGGTAAACACACTACCACTTTCCGTTTTAAACTCAGCAGAGATCTTGAAAGAAGCTGTTGGGGTAAATGCCTCTATATCACGTTCGCGCTCTACAATCAATCGCACAGCGACCGACTGCACACGACCTGCTGAGAGTCCTGGTTTTATTTTTTTCCAAAGTACCGGGGATAACTGATACCCTACCAAACGATCCAACACCCTTCTGGCCTGTTGGGCGTTCACTAGATTGTAATTTATCTCCCTTGGATTCTCAATGGCCTTCTGTATCGCTGATTTGGTGATTGAATTGAAAACAATCCTTTTCGTCTTGCTCTTATCCAATTCCAGCGTCTCGGAAAGATGCCATGATATGGCTTCCCCCTCCCGGTCCTCATCACTCGCCAACCAGATGGTCTCGGCTTTTTTCGCTAAATCCTTTAGTTTTTTTACAAGGGCCTTCTTTTCCTTATCGACTATATACTTGGGTTTAAAACCATTGTCAACATCAACACCCAATTCCTTTGAAGGTAAATCGGCAATATGTCCAAAACTTGACTCTACCTTAAAATCCTTACCTAAAAATTTTTCTATGGTCTTTGCCTTTGCCGGCGACTCTACAATAACTAAATTCTTTGCCATTCATCGATTTTTCGTGACACAAAAGTAGTTGATTTTTTTAATTAGAGCCGCTACCTTATATATATGTACTAAAAAATCATGGGATTTACTGGGCTTTTAAATGTATAAACAATTCAATTTTCAATCCAATTCCAAGGTACTGATCAATTTAATATCATCCTCTAGATATTCATATTGATATAGCATATCCTCTCCTACCATAAGCAACGAATTCTCCAATGGAATGACATCGAAGGTATTAATATCCTTAAAATGATTCAAGCTTATCAAATCCTCAACATTGGACTTATCGTATACCTTTAATCCGGATTCACCATCACAAACAAACAGCTTATCTCCCTTAACACCAAGACCATAGGGACCATCCAGAGAATAGCTAATCGTTAATTCAGGATTGGCAATATCAGAGATATCAACGATGAAAAGTCCACTTTCGGTTGCCCCACACCGATTACCACCCCGCAAGGTCACAAAGGCATAATTCCCATCGACCACCACGGGATCACAGGCAGTGCCATGCTGAAACTCAGAAACGAAAGTCGGTGTGGCCGGGGAGGATATGTCATAGATATACATTCCGCGCATGCTTCCCAAAAACAAATACTGATCCCGATTGAAAATAGTCTCAATATCAAAACCGGCATAAACGTCTTCCAGGTCTTGAGGGTCTTCCAAGTCCTGTATATTGAAAACATTGATCGTATGGCTATCA
Organism: Maribacter aquimaris; assembly: GCF_014596745.1. Taxonomy (GTDB): domain Bacteria; phylum Bacteroidota; class Bacteroidia; order Flavobacteriales; family Flavobacteriaceae; genus Maribacter_A; species Maribacter_A aquimaris. Next base: position 292,362 of record NZ_JABTCF010000002.1, on the reverse strand, counting down.
ACGGCATAGAGATAATCCCCTACGATCTTAAAACGGGCCAATGACCCTCCTTGTCCTACCGAGGCATCGTTGACGGCTTCGGCATTCGTAAAAAATCCCCCATCCACGGTGAATCTTTCCTCAAATTCCGTGACCAGCCTTCGTTCGGTCACCGTTTCCCAACCCAACAAAACCTCATTTTCATAATCCAAACCATCATATTCATAAAAATCAGCTGCGGGCCATACCACGTTGTCCCGAAGTACATTATCCAAACGTGTGACTATTTTGATCTGGGTGATATCCGAAATATCGAGAACCACCAAATCCATAAGACTATCGGCATATAGATACCCATCCTTTATCGAGATATCCACGTTACCCGCAATTTTAATAAACGAGATCTTTTTTGGGGCAGACGGATCACTATTATCAATAACATGTACGCCCCGATATTTGTCATTCACAAAAATATAATCCTTATAGGTATAGATTTTCCCTGATTCCTTTATAGGCGCTGGAGCTACGATAGCAACACTATTCTTAAATTCAGACTTACTTATGGTCAAGGGTTTGGCCACCAAATAATCGGCATATTTTCCGTCATCGGATTTTTCACAAGACACTAAGCCCAATGAGACTACAAACAGAAGTAGCAAAAAATTCTTTTTCATGGGAAAATTTTTAGTAAAAAAGATCAGCTATAACGCAAAAACAAAGACCCTACAAGACATAGGGATTCATTTTGGCCATTTCACAATCATTTTATGGTTATATCCATTAGATACAATCTACGCCCTAGCGTTGCGTAAAAAAACTTGGGACTAAAAAATCAGGGTTCTGAAGAAAACCCAATAGCATCCTTATACATAAAATAAACAGGGATCTTGGCTAACATAGCCGTAAAGAAAACCCCAACAAAACAGAGTAAAATCCCTAATTCGGCGACCAACCCCATGATGATGATCAACCCAAAGATCACCAACCAATTTTTGTTGCCAAGTGAAAAACTTGATTTCACGATCTCCATGGCCGTCAACTCCCCATCAAAGGCCAAGAATGCCGGCATTAATGAGATGGGCACTATCAAGTAAAAAATCCCCAAGCCACAGGTCAACATCCCCAATGAGATCAAGCCCAACATAATCAAGGAAAGAAGCAATGCTTTTAAAGCGTATGATTTCTTAAAGTAGTAAAAGTAATTGTCGGTATGCACCAAGTTCAAATCTTTATTCCTACAAATACGCAAGAATGCCGCATTCAGCAAAAGACTTACTGTCATGATACCTAAAAGCATTAAAGGCACCAACACCACCATGGATACTAAAAGCACCGGGGGCACCTGTTCACTTTTCAACATTTCAGGATCTGATATCCCGGCAATCAATAACGGAACATAAACCAAAACATAGAAAGGGACAATGGTTACAAAGGTAAGTATAACCACTATAAATCCCTGTAACCAGACATTTTTGAACAGTTCTATGGATTTACTGAATATGGAACCAAAATCCAACGGATTACTTTCCCTAATTGTATTTGACAATGTTGTAAAATTCATGGTTACTTCAATTTAAAGCAGTGGTTTAAACGATTGAAAACCTAAATTAGTACTAAAATATACTGTCATATTGTCATTAAATTGGAATAAGCACTATCTTTGCTGCCCCCATTATTAAGCTAGGGGTGAATATATGGAGAAAATCATTGATGAATCAATTCAGGGGGATGCCCTCTCCCTAAAAAAGGATAAAAAAAACACAAGGAATCTATATATAGAGAGTTACGGGTGCGCTATGAATTTTTCAGATAGTGAAATCGTGGCCTCGATCTTGGCCAATGAAGGATTCAATACCACCAATGAATTGGAACTTGCCGATTTGGTATTGGTGAACACTTGCTCAATTCGGGAAAAGGCCGAAGCCACTGTACGAAAACGGCTCGAGAAATTCAACGCCATAAAAAAGGACAGACCCCATTTGAAAGTAGGTGTTTTAGGCTGTATGGCCGAGCGTCTCAAAAGCAAATTGCTCGAAGAGGAAAAGATCGTCGATATGGTCGTAGGCCCTGATGCCTATAAAGACCTGCCAAACCTCATCCAAGAAATCGATGAGGGTCGCGATGCTGTCAATGTTGTTCTTTCAAAAGACGAAACCTATGGTGACATTTCCCCGGTAAGACTAAACTCCAATGGGGTAAGTGCTTTTGTATCGATTACCAGGGGCTGTGATAATATGTGCACGTTTTGCGTTGTACCTTTTACCAGAGGGCGTGAACGCAGTAGAGACCCCCAATCGATAATCGACGAGGTCAATGATCTATGGAATAAGGGCTATAAGGAAATAACCTTACTCGGACAGAACGTCGATAGTTACCTGTGGTATGGTGGTGGACTCAAAAAAGATTTTACTAAGGCTTCTGAAATGCAAATTGCGACCGCGGTTGATTTTTCCAATCTTTTGGAAATGGTCGCCTTGGCACAACCTGGAATGCGTATTCGGTTTTCAACCTCGAACCCACAGGACATGAATCTAGATGTTATAAAGACTATGGCAAAGCATCGGAATATCTGCAACCACATTCATTTGCCTGTACAAAGCGGGAGCAATCGAATCTTAAAGGAGATGAATCGCTTACATACGATTGAAGATTATTTTGCGCTGATTGACGATATTAAAAAGATCATTCCAGATATCGCCTTGTCCCATGACATGATTTCCGGTTTTCCTACCGAGACTGAAGAAGACCAACAAGCCACCTTGGCCGTCCTCGATTATGTCAAGTACGATTACGGCTATATGTACTCGTATTCAGAACGCCCAGGTACCATGGCCGCCCGAAAAATGAAGGATGATGTGCCCAATGAAGTAAAACAGCGCAGGCTTTCAGAAATCATTGCCCTACAGCGGGAACATTGCATGTTGAGAACAAAGAGGCATGTAGGCAAGATCCAGGAAATCTTGATCGAAGGCACCTCTAAGAAGGATGACAGCATGTGGAGGGGTCGTAACTCACAGAACGTGGTTGCTGTTTTTCCCAAAGAAAATTACAAGCTGGGGGATTTTGTAAATGTCAAGATCAATGACTGTACCTCTGCCACACTAATCGGCGAAGCTGTAGGTCTTAGTGAAAATAAATAATATACTTGAATTCACAGGAATAATATGGAAGGTGTACAAGCAATAAAACAACGTTTCGAAATCATTGGGAACGACCCCAAACTCAACCGGGCCCTAGAGAAAGCCATACAGGTTGCCCCCACCGATATTTCTGTCCTGGTCACTGGGGAAAGTGGGGTAGGAAAGGAATCGATCCCAAAGATCATTCACTCCCTGTCACACCGAAAACACGCAAAATACATCGCGGTAAACTGTGGTGCGATTCCTGAAGGAACTATTGATAGTGAGCTTTTTGGCCATGAGAAAGGGTCGTTTACTGGAGCAACCTCCACCCGAAGCGGATATTTCGAGGTTGCCGATGGGGGCACGATCTTTTTGGATGAAGTCGGGGAACTACCATTGACGACACAAGTTCGACTTTTAAGGGTACTCGAAAATGGGGAATTCCTGAAAGTGGGATCTTCCCAGGTACAAAAAACCGATGTTCGTATTGTTGCAGCCACCAACATGGATATGATCAAGGCTATTCAAAAGGAAAAATTCAGGGAGGACTTATATTATCGATTGAGTACGGTCGAAATCAACATCCCCCCCCTTCGTGAACGCAAGGAAGACATTCATTTATTATTTCGGAAATTTGCTTCCGATTTTGGACAAAAATATAAAATGCCTACCATTCGATTAGAGGATAACGCCGTACAATTACTATTCAAATATCGCTGGCCTGGGAATATTCGACAATTGCGGAACATCGCAGAACAGATATCCGTATTGGAAGGGGAAAGAATCATCTCAGCCAATACCTTAAACAGTTACCTACCCAATACAGGAAACTCCAGTTTACCCGCTGTAGTGGGACAAAGTAAGAGCGGTAGTGATTTTAGCAACGAACGGGAAATACTGTACAAGGTTTTATTCGATATGAAGGGAGACCTTACCGATTTGAAAAAATTGACCTTGGAATTACTGAAGAACAAAGACACCCAAAAGGTGCAGAAAGAGAATGAAGGCCTGATCCAGAAAATCTACGGTTCAAATAGTGATGAGGATTACGAAGAGCAGGAAAACGAAACCATGGAGGTCCTACGGCTTCCGGAACCCATGGTTGAACAACAAAGTTATGACCCGCCCCCTGTGGAAGACAAGTACCATTTCGCAGAGGAGATAGAAGAGGAAGAAACCCTATCTTTACAGGAAAAGGAAGTGGAATTGATCAAGAAATCATTGGAAAGGAACAAGGGCAAACGAAAAGCCGCAGCTGCAGAACTGGGCATTTCAGAACGTACGCTTTACCGTAAAATAAAACAATACGACCTGTAAGCATGAAGGACTTCAAAAAAATAATATTGTTGGTTGTCATTTGTATCCCAATGATGGGATGTGGCATATATAATTTTACTGGAGGCGATGTGGGTACGGCCTCTACTTTTCAAGTGAACTATTTTCAAAACTATGCGACCCAAAGTCCGGGTTCTACCTTTGAACCGGGTATGGACAGGGAATTTACCTTGGCGTTGCAGGACAGGATTCTAAACCAAACGAGTTTGGATTTGGTAAATAACAACAATGCCGATCTATTGTACGAAGGGGAAATTGTAGAATACCGAATCTCACCTATGAGTGCGACCGCCCAACAAACCGCTGCACAAAACCGGTTGTCGATTGCAGTCAATGTGCGCTTTTACAATAAAACAAAGGAAGATGCCGATTTTGAAAAACGCTTTTCGTTTTTCTATGACTATGATGCCGATGCTCAATTATCATCCGTTAAATCGGAAGCACATGAGATTATTTTTGAACGGATTACCCAAGATATTTTCAATGAGTCCCTTGCAGATTGGTAATTGCACGGTTTGAGGATAAAGCACCCCGACTCCAATCGGAATATATATAAAAGGCTCTGCTATTGATATAAAACAATGAACGTACAGGATTTTACATATCTATTACAAAACCCTGAAAAGGTCGTTACCCCAATACAGACCAAACAGTTAGAGGACGTATTGAAAGAATACCCTTATTTCCAAGCGGCCAGGGCGCTCCATTTAAAGGGGCTTCGGAACCTCAACAGTTTCAAATACAACAACGCCCTTAAGAAGACTGCCGCCTACACCACAGATCGCGACATTCTGTTCGATTTCATCACCTCCAAGGATTTCTTGCAAAACACGATAGCGGATACGATATCCGGTAAAACCCCCAGCGTAGGGCAAGAGGATACGGAAGCCGAAATAAAAAATGAGCCTACGGAGGACAAAATACCGTTGATAGTAAAATCCACGGACAAACCCCTACCACAAGACCTTAAGGATGCGGACCAAATTCTGGATCCAAAACTTTTTAAATCAAAAGACCCTAAAATTGATAAGGTCATAAAGGAGCAAAAGGAAATTGCCGAAAAAGAACTTGAAATAGGAAAACCTTTGCCTTTTACACAGAAAGAGAAACATTCCTTCAGTGAATGGTTGCAATTGGCCACTGTAAAGACCATTGAACGCCAACCCAAGGAAGAAGGGAAACCAGCCAAAACCGCACCCCAAGAACCCAACGATGGGGATATTGATTTCCAGTTGGAAAAAGAAGTCCTAAAAAAGAAAAAGTTCGAACTTATAGACAAGTTCATCGAAAACAATCCCAAGATATCACCAACCCCAAAGACCGCCAAGAAAATCGACATCACAGAATCCTTGAAATTGGATAAAAACGAATTGATGACCGAAACTTTGGCCAAGGTTTACTTGGAACAGAAAAAGTATAAGAAAGCCATTCAAGCTTACAAGATTTTAAGTTTGAAATATCCAGAAAAAAGTGGTTTCTTTGCAGACCGTATTAAAGCGGCAGAAAAAATACAACAAGAAAATACATAGTACTGATGAGCACATTTACAATATTTTTGATTCTTATCATCGCAGTTTGCTTTCTATTGGTGTTAGTGATTATGGTTCAAAACCCAAAAGGAGGCGGATTATCTTCCTCTTTTGGAGGTGGAGGCAGCCAAGTCGTTGGTGGTGTCAAGAAAACAGGGGACTTTTTGGATAAAAGTACATGGATTCTTTCCGCATTACTGATTGTCTTGATTTTGGCTTCCAACATAGCACTTAAGGGAAACTACAGCGATTCGGAATCTAAACTTCTCCAAGGTAGCGATATCGAGGAGACCGTTCCAGAAACGGTACCCGAAGAAGTACCAGCTGCTCCTACAAGTACCAATAATACTTCAGATAGTCTTTAAGCTATCCGTTTCTTAAAACATAAAAAATGCCAGCTTGAATGACAAGCTGGCATTTTTGTTTTACAATATGTCAGTTTTCAAGAAATGGCATAATTTCTGACTATAACATTCAGTTATAAAAATCAACTTAAAATAATAAATATGGCTAAAGTTAACATTAAACCATTGGCAGACCGAGTTTTAATCGAGCCAATGGCAGCAGAAACCAAAACCGCTTCCGGTATTTATATTCCAGATACCGCTAAAGAAAAACCTCAAAAAGGAAAAGTAGTTGCAGTTGGTCCCGGAACAAAGGATGAGCAAATTACTGTAAAGATTGGGGATACCGTTCTTTATGGTAAATATGCTGGCACTGAGTTGAAATTAGAAGGTACCGATTACCTGATGATGAGGGAAAGTGACATTTTAGCAATTATTTAATTAACGTAAATTCCAACTGAATAAATCGCAAATTCCAAAAAAGCAATCTTTATTGCCAACTGGGATTTCGCTATTGGAATTTAAAATTTTAAAATAAAATTTTAATTATGGCAAAAGAAATAAAATTCGATATTGAAGCACGTGATGGTCTTAGAAGAGGTGTTGATGCCTTGGCCAACGCAGTAAAGGTAACATTGGGCCCTAAAGGTAGGAATGTAATCATCAGCAAATCTTTCGGCGCTCCCGTAGTGACCAAGGATGGGGTTTCCGTTGCTAAGGAAATTGAATTGGAAGATCCATTGGAAAACATGGGAGCCCAAATGGTAAAAGAAGTGGCCTCCAAAACCAATGATCTTGCAGGTGATGGTACCACTACCGCTACCGTTCTTGCACAAGCTATCGTAAAAGAAGGATTGAAGAACGTTGCTGCCGGTGCAAACCCAATGGATTTGAAAAGAGGAATCGACAAAGCCGTAGAAGCTATTGTTGACGATTTACGCAAACAATCAAAAAAAGTCGGTGATTCTTCCGAAAAAATCAAACAAGTTGCCTCAATTTCATCCAATAACGATGAAACCATTGGTGAGTTGATTGCCGAAGCTTTTGGAAAAGTAGGTAAAGAAGGTGTCATTACTGTTGAAGAAGCCAAAGGTACCGATACCTATGTTGACATTGTTGAAGGTATGCAATTCGACCGAGGATATTTGTCTCCCTATTTCGTGACCGATTCTGAAAAGATGACTACCGAATTGGAAAACCCATACATTCTTTTATTCGACAAGAAAATCTCTTCGATGAAAGATTTGCTACCTGTATTGGAGCCAGTGGCACAATCGGGAAAACCACTTTTGATCATCGCAGAAGATGTTGACGGAGAGGCGTTGGCTACCTTGGTAGTGAACAAACTTAGGGGTTCCTTGAAAATTGCCGCTGTTAAAGCACCAGGATTCGGTGACAGAAGAAAAGCAATGCTCGAAGATATCGCCATCTTAACCAATGGTACCGTTATCGCCGAGGAAAGAGGTTTCTCTTTGGACAATACCACAATTGACATGTTGGGTACTTGTGAAAAAGTGAGCATTGACAAAGACAATACAACAATTGTCAACGGTGGTGGTATTACCGAAAACATCAAGACTAGGGTAAACCAAATTAAATCCCAAATCGAAACTACCACTTCGGACTATGACAAAGAAAAACTTCAAGAACGTTTGGCCAAATTGGCCGGTGGTGTAGCCGTACTATATGTTGGTGCTGCCTCTGAAGTTGAAATGAAAGAGAAGAAAGACCGTGTAGATGATGCATTGCACGCTACAAGAGCTGCCGTGGAAGAAGGTATTGTTGCCGGTGGTGGTGTTGCCTTGGTTCGCGCAAAAAGTGTCCTATCTAAGATAAAAGCCGAAAATGCAGACGAGGAAACTGGTCTACAAATCGTTGCTAGAGCTATTGAATCCCCATTGAGAACCATCGTTGAAAACGCTGGAGGTGAAGGTTCTGTTGTTGTAGCTAAAGTACAGGATGGCAAAGGCGACTATGGTTATGATGCCAAATCAGAAAAATACGTCGAAATGTTCAAAGCAGGTATCATTGACCCAATGAAGGTGACAAGGATTGCTTTGGAAAATGCCGCATCTGTTTCAGGAATGATCTTGACCACGGAATGTGCCTTGATCGATATTAAGGAAGATGCACCTGCCATGCCTCCAATGGGCGGTGGCGGAATGCCCGGTATGATGTAAGCCTTAGGCATACAAAACACTAATACTTTTTTAAAAAGCTCCATTGGGAATCCCCCAATGGGGCTTTTTTCGTTTCATACCCCTATTTTTTACACATAAAAAAACCATCTTTTACCAAAAAGATGGTTGTATCCATATATTAAGGTTTCTGCCAAAAAAGTACCTCCCCTACTTCATTTTGGAAAGGGGTTCACTACTTCTACCCACCATTACAAATCAGTGTGCATCACTATCATCGGTATCATCATCCCTATACTTACAACACGGGTGCACAGAGTTATAGTCTTCCTCCGTGGCTTTCAACTCCTTGGTGTCATGACCTACTGCCACTATAGCGGATTTTATTTTCATTGGATCTGTCTTACGCTCATCAATAATGAGCGACAATTGATGCGACGGTATGTCCCAAGAAGCATATTTAACCCCTTTTACACCCAAAGCCGCCTTTTCAATGCGGGTTTTACACATTACACATTTGCCATCGACCTCCATGGTCATTTTTTTGTTCTTCTCTTGTGCAAACGTTACGACGGTTACGACCATCATCATTATTGTTAAAATTGTTCTTTTCATCTTTTATTGGTTAATTATCATAGTTTAAATCTAAATCCTCCATAAAACATCCTTCCCATAATGGGGGCATATACGATACTGGTATCAAAATTTGCGCCAAAAGGATCATCAGCCCCTAAGACAGGATTATCTTGAGTGTAATTCGATAAGTTTTCACCTCCGATATATACCTCAAAATTAGTATTGAATACTTTCGTAATCTGTGCATTCATTAAGCTATAGGGCTTGGAATAATCCCCTAATCGATATTGTTCCGGATTACTTTCGGTACTCGGCAAGCGCTGTTCCCCCAAGGTATGCAGGGTATAATCAAAACGCCATTGTGAACCATTTTCCCTTGCTGTCGTTTCATAGCCCAGATTCGCGAAAAACCGATGTTTGGCCTGTAAAGGCTTCTGTAAACGACCTGTTCTAAAATCGGTTTGTACGTCATAATATTTATATGCCGTTCTAAAATCGAGATTCTTCACTACTTCATAATTCACCTCGAACTGAAAACTATTGGCCACGCTTTTTCCATCCAAATTATAAAATGCCACTTCATTGGGGTTTTCGTAATCGACAACGATCTGGTTTTTGAAATCGGTTCTGTAATAATCAACGGTGACATTCCCCTTGCGTTCGAACAGAAGAAAGCCTTGAAGAAAACTAACCCCGTAATTCCAAGCATCCTCAGGCTCAAAACCATAAATACTTCCCCCATTGGCCCCTATCAAATTTATTTGTCTTGAGGAAGCGAATATCTGTTGGTTTTCGGCAAAGATATTGGCCGCTCTCCGACCCCTTCCAAAAGACCCCCTTAAACTACCCAATTCCCAAGGCGTGTATCGAATATGGAATCTAGGGGTTACAAAGGTACCTAGACGGTTGTGGTTATCGACCCTTAATCCGGCGGTTAAACTTACTTTATCCAGATTATCATAACTATATTCAAAAAAGGCACCTACCGAATTATCATGGCGTACGTAATTATCCACATTTACCAACTCATTGTATCCATCATACGCAAAGGTAAATCCTGTCTTGAACTTGTTCTGCGTATCACCGATAATCGAGTTGAAGATAAAATTAGAATAGATACTTTCATGATCAATATTGTATTGATTGAAACCATAGTACGAATCTTGTTTATGCATGCTATAAGAGCCCTGGATACCGAGGCTCTGATACGGCAATTCAGGAAAAACATAGCCTAACTTCACCGAAGAATCGAACCTTCTGGTATCAACCTCACCTCCCCATGCGTTGGTTGTGAACTTATCCGTAAAGGGATCGAAATCGGTTTGTCCTACCTGCTTTTCATCCTTTAAAAAACGGACATTGATAAAACTCACCCATCCGGTCTCGGGATTTTGGTATTGCCAGCGGTTCATCACATTGATTTGGTTCGCCAAAGGCGCATCCAGGAATCCATCCCCATTGTTATCTTCTTTTTCATCCCTTCGGTTCGCATGGATGTACAAGCCCGAACTCCATTTCTCGGTCAGTTTTTTATTGAAATGGGTATTCAATTCATACCGCCCATTTTGATTCCCGTATCCGTTGACAAAAACGGCCTTATCGGTTAGCGGTTTTACCAACTCGGTATTGATCTGGCCCGAAATACTTTCATAACCATTGACGACACTTCCTGCCCCTTTGGTAATTTGTATACTCTCGACCCAGGTACCTGGGGTAAATGTTAATCCGAAAGCCTGTGAGGCACCCCGAACCATGGGAATATTCTCTTGGGTTATCAATAAATATGGACTCGTTAAACCCAACATCTGTATCTGTTTGGTCCCTGTTAGGGCATCGGAGAAATTGACATCGATGGCCGGATTGGTCTCAAAACTTTCCGAAAGGTTACAACAAGCTGCCTTTAACAATTCAGCACTATTCACCGTTACCACATTTTGGGCACTGTAGAATGTTTTCTGTATGGCATCCCGTTTCTTATGTACCACAACCTCATCCAACGCATTCAAAGCCTTTAAGGTATGATGTATCGTTTTAGGTGAATTTACCGTCAATGTATCCGATTCATAACCTACATAACTTATAATCAATTTATTATATTCCTTTTTATATGGAATGGAGAACAGGCCATCGTCATTGGTCATTGTTCCTATTTGGGAATCCATCCAATACACATTGGCCCCGGACAATCCCAAATGTTTATTCCCTTCACTTACCTCCATGACCATTCCTTCCACTTTCTCTTGAGAGAAAGCCAGCCAAGGCATAAGTGCGGAAACCATTACTACGATATATTTATTCATTTGTTTCTTTATTAACTTTTTTAATCAATTTTTACGGTACGTAAACGCAATGCATTAGCAATTACGGACACCGAACTAAAACTCATGGCCAAGGCAGCGATCATGGGTGACAGTAGTATTCCAAAAAATGGAAATAAGACTCCGGCCGCAACGGGTATACCAATAGTATTATAAATCAATGCGAAAAATAGATTCTGTTTTATATTCCGCATTACCGAATTACTCAACCTATATGCCTTTACAATACCGTGCAAGTCCCCTTTTACCAAGGTAATCGAAGCGCTTTCAATCGCTACGTCGGTTCCTGTCCCCATCGCAATGCCCACATCACTTTTTGCCAATGCAGGCGCATCATTTATGCCATCGCCGGCAACGGCGACCTTTTTACCTTCGGCCTGCAATTGCGATACCACGGCAAGTTTATCTTGTGGCAGCATTTCGGCCTTAAAATCGGTCAACTGTAATTCGTTGGCCACAGCCTTCGCCGTATCATGGTTATCTCCTGTTAGCATAATCACCGCAATACCTGATCGCTGCAATTCTTGAATCGCCTTTTTGCTTGTTTCCTTTATTTTATCCCCTATGGCAACAAAACCGACGGCCTTTTTACCAATTGCCAAATACGAAACCGTTTTTCCTTGTTTTTGACAGGATGCAACATCCGATTGCAAAGTATCGGGAATACTGACCTTCGCATCAGCCATAAGCCTACCATTACCCAAGGTGACGGAATCGCCCCCGATTTCACCAGTAACCCCTTTGCCCGCAACAGCGTTGAAATCGGACACCTTTAGGAGCCCGACATTTTGGGACTTCCCGTATTTGACGATCGCATCGGCCAAGGGGTGTTCGCTATATTGGTTCAATGAAACTATGTATTGTACCACTTTTTGTAAATCGAAACCAGCCACGGTGCCAACTTTTTCAACCGATGGTTTTCCCTCGGTAATGGTACCTGTTTTATCAATTATCAGTGTATCTATTTTGTCCATGCGCTCCAATGCCTCGGCGTTCCTTATCAAGACCCCCGATTGCGCGCCTTTACCCACACCTACCATAACGGACATTGGCGTAGCCAGTCCCAAGGCACATGGGCAAGCGATGATCAAAACCGCAATCGCATTGACCAAGGCATACACATAGGCAGGTTCAGGACCAAAAAAGACCCAAACGATAAAAGTGACCACGGAAACGAAAACCACGGTGGGCACAAAATAACCGGAGATCTTATCCGCCAATTTTTGGATTGGGGCCTGACTTCGGCTTGCCTTGTTCACCATATCAATAATTTGCGACAACAACGTTTCCGAACCCACCTTTTCAGCCTTCAGCACAAAAGAACCTTTACCGTTTATGGTACCCGAGCTTACGTTATCGCCCTCCACTTTTCGAACAGGAACAGGCTCACCGGTAATCATGGATTCATCAACCGCACTTTCCCCTTCAGAGATAACACCATCCACAGGGATTTTGTCCCCCGGTTTAACACGCAATAAATCCCCTTTTGAAATTTGATCTATTGCAATGGTTTCTTCCTTTCCATCCGTGATTCGTATAGCCGTGTTGGGTGCCAATTTCAAAAGCTCCTTAACAGCGGAATTGGTCTTACTATGTGCCCGTGCCTCCAACATCTGCCCAAAGAGCACCAAAGTCAGTATAACCGTACTAGCCTCAAAATATACATGCACCGTACCTCCATCCGTTTTAAACTGACTCGGGAAAAAGTCCGGCACCAATATGGCGAATACACTGAACAACCATGCTACCCCGGCACCAATGCCAATTAGCGTGAACATATTGAGGTTCCATGTTTTTACCGAACGATAAGCACGTTCAAAGAACATCCACGTTGCATAAAAAACCACGGGTAGTGACAGTACGAATTGAATCCAGTTCCAATACTTCACACGTAACAGATCATGAAGGGGGTTATTGGGCAACATTCCCCACATGGCGATGATAAAAATCGGCAGGGTAAAGGCGACTGCAATCTTAAACTTGCCCAAAAGCCTGTTGTAACTCTTATCCTCAGCCGATACATCTACCTGTTTTGGCACCAGATCCATACCACAAATGGGGCAATCCCCAGGTTCGTCATGTACAATTTCCGGATGCATGGGACACGTATACTTTTGATGGGTACTTACAGCACTTACTTCCTCTACCAAATCCATTCCGCATACAGGACAATCGCCGGGTTTGTCATAGGTCTTTTCCCCCTCGCAATGCATTGGGCAATAAAAAACACCATTGCCATTGACCTGCTTTTCCGCTTTTTTTACTTCATGATGGTGGTCACCTTGCTCATGGATGGAATAATGCCCACCATCTTTTTCCATTGCTTCTTGCAATGTTTTTAAGGAGATTTCCTTTTCAGACGCTATAACAGCCTCGGCTTTTTCCAAGTAGACCACAACATGGGTCACACCCTTGACCCCTGCCAAGGTTTGCTCAACATGGGCCCGACAACCGTTACAGCTCATTCCGTGAATATGATAGGTATGTTTCATTGGTATCTACTTTTTGTACTTTGCAAAATTACAATACAACACTCGTGAATATTTGACAAGTTATGGTTAAGACTTATACAATTTGGTCTAAGGACTTACGCCCCCATTCCTGCAAATTTTTGTATTCAGACATCGACAAACCGGTTACCATCTTAAATTGTCGCGCCAAATGACTGCTACTTTTATAACCCATTGTATAGGCTACCTCAGAAAAACCCAAATTATTCATCTGAATGAATTCCTTGACCTTTTCTATTTTTAGATGGATAACATATTTCTCTATGGAAATACCTTGGGTTTTGCTAAAAAGCTTGCTTAACAGGGAATAATCCCGATTCAATGCCTTTGATAAAAAGGCAGAGACATTCCTTTCCTTTACATGTTTTTCGGGGTCGACAAAATCGATGAGATTCGTTTTTATCCTTTCTACGATAATTTCATTCTTATCGGCAATAAGCTCAAAACCTTTACTTTCCAATACCTGACGCATTGTTTCGTAATCGGGTATTGTTTCGGATGCCACGGTTACCGTACCGAGTTCTACATCGACACATGTAGCACCGAGTTCTTCCAACGACTGGGAAACGATCATCTTACAACGGTCACAGACCATATTCTTAATATGAAATACTGTTTTCATTTTATGGTTTAAGCTTATTGAAAATTATAGGAATATATCGATATACATACATCGAAACACCCCTAAAAGAGTGATAAGAAAAAAACTAAAAATGAATCAAATCAGGAAGACATCGCCAAGCAACTGGAAATCCTTGACAATTTTGGGGGGAATATATTGTTTGTGCGGAATATTTTTAACCGCTATAGGTTCAAATAACCCAAGATACGTATAGGTATAGGCAACCAAGAACGGTTGCTGTTCTACATCAATATCATTAAAAGAAGGCCTTACATCATTTTGGCCTTCAATGGCAATCACCTCATCGTCACAACAAGATTCTTTATCTATCGTAGCCACCGAATCGGACTCCGAAACCATGTCCATACCACAATCCTGGGCATCAACAAAAAAAGCCATATCGACCAAATGCCCCATACAAAAGTGCTTCTCCACCTTCCAAGAGGTAGTAGTAGCCAAAAGCAAGAGCGCCATTGATACTGCCGTTATTTTAAATGCGATAGCTTTCACCCTGCAAAATTACAAATTATTGAAACAGCATGACTTGCCCTTTGGATAATTAACGCTTTTTTTGGGATTAAACGATTAAGACATCCAACCGAATAAAGAGTACATTTTAATATCTTAGCCGAAAATTTTGATATGCTGAAAGACCTACAGCCGAAGATAAACACCCTGCTTTCCGATTCAACCGCTAGTACAGAGGAACGCATGCAAGCCATCTGTGACTTTTTAAAAGAAAGTGTCACCCATTACGATTGGGTAGGGTTTTATTTTAAGAATGGCGATAAGGAAGAACTGAAACTTGGGCCCTATGCCGGGGCACCCACTGACCATACCATAATACCTTTCGGAAAGGGTATCTGTGGACAAGTAGCCGTAAGCGATCAAAACTTTGTGGTTCCCGATGTGCAGGCACAGGACAATTATATTGCCTGTAGCATTACTGTTAGAGCTGAAATCGTAGTCCCTTTATTTGTAAATGGTAAAAACATAGGGCAAATTGATATTGATTCGAACACAGCCGATCCATTTACCGAGAAGGACGAGGAATTGCTGGAATATATTAATGCGGAAATCGCCAAGATCCTTTAAAGGAAGTTTCATTCCAGGTCTAGCACAATGAGGTATTCTGTTTTCGGATGACCTTGTTGCTACTCCTGCAAGAAAAAGGCAATTTACCTTCAAAAAATATCCGTTTACGACCCCCTAATATAATTTTGGTTAAAACTTTCGTGGTTTTGTTGATAACCTGCGGCATTTGTTCGCTTCAAAAAAATTACTTTTGTGTGCTTTAGAAACTTAATCCCAGCAACACAAAAATGAGCACCAAAAAAGCGACCTCGGCCTTAATTTCAGTTTTTCATAAAGACGGACTTGAACCTATCGTAAAAAAATTCGACGAACTTGGTATTACCATCTATTCCACTGGTGGTACTGAAAAATTTATCAAGGACCTGGGTATAGATGTTGTCCCGGTTGAAGAGGTAACCAGTTACCCTTCCATTCTTGGGGGCAGGGTAAAAACCCTTCACCCTAAAGTTTTTGGAGGAATCCTGAACAGGCAGGACAACGAGGGCGACCTTGCCCAATTGGAAGAATTTGAAATCCCACAATTGGATATTGTCATCGTTGATCTTTATCCTTTTGAAAAAACTGTAGCGAGTGGTGCCTCAGAACAAGATATCATTGAAAAAATAGATATAGGTGGCATTTCACTGATCCGTGCGGCGGCAAAGAACTTCAAGGATGTACTTTGTGTTTCCTCAATGGAGGATTACGCCGAAGTATTGGAACTGATCACCAAAGGAAATGGATCAACCACCCTTGAAGACCGAAGACGCTTTGCCACGAAATCCTTCAACGTTTCTTCGCATTACGATTCGGCAATCTTCAATTATTTCAATACAGACCACGAAATAGCGGCCTTAAAGGTTAGCGAGACCCAAGGAAAAGTTCTTCGCTATGGTGAAAACCCACATCAAAAAGGATTCTTCTTTGGTGATTTCGATGCCATGTTCGAGAAGCTTCACGGTAAAGAGCTTTCATACAACAACCTTCTGGATGTTGATGCGGCCGTAAACCTGATGAACGAATTTAAAAATGACGGTCCCACTTTCGCTATTCTAAAACACAACAACGCATGTGGCCTGGCAATGAGGGACACCTTGCACCAAGCCTATGTAGATGCTTTGGCAGGAGATCCTGTTTCCGCTTTTGGCGGGGTCCTTATCAGCAATAAGGAAATTGACAAAGCAACTGCCGAGGAAATACACAAACTATTCTGCGAGGTGGTAATAGCACCAAGCTACGCCGATGATGCCCTTGAAATATTGAAAGGCAAGAAAAACAGGATCATCTTGATCCAGAATGAGGTCGAAATGCCAGACATGCTTATAAGAACATGTTTGAACGGTATGCTACTCCAGGAAAAGGACCACAAGACAGATACTGTGGCAGATTTATCCAAGGTAACCAACAATGCACCGACAGATCGCGAGATCGAGGACCTGATTTTCGCTTCAAAATTATGTAAGCATACGAAATCGAATACTATTGTACTTGCCAAGAACAAACAACTGTGCGCGAGTGGAACAGGTCAAACATCGCGTGTAGACGCCTTAAACCAGGCGATACACAAAGCAAAATCGTTCAATTTCGATTTAGACGGAGCGGTTATGGCCAGTGACGCATTTTTCCCTTTTCCCGATTGTGTGGAAATTGCGCATAAAAGTGGCATTACAAGCGTTATACAGCCAGGAGGTTCTATTAAGGACCAATTGAGTATCGATTATTGTAATGAGAATAATATTGCTATGGTAATGACAGGCACACGTCATTTTAAGCATTAATTTCATTACTTTTGTCGATGAAATGCACCTTTTAACCGAAACCAAATAACTTAAAATGGGATTTTTTGATTTCTTAACCGAGGAAATTGCCATTGACCTAGGTACGGCAAATACCCTCATCATTCATGCGGACAAAGTCGTTGTAGACAGTCCGTCAATCGTTGCCAGAGACCGTATTTCTGGGAAGATCATCGCCGTTGGCAAGGAAGCCAACCTGATGCAGGGAAAAACACACGAGAACATTAAGACCATTAGACCATTGAAAGATGGGGTTATTGCGGATTTTGATGCATCTGAAAAAATGCTGATGATGTTTATAAAGAACATCCCTGCCTTAAAGAAAAAATGGTTTCCCCCAGCACTAAGATTGGTTATATGTATTCCTTCCGGTATTACAGAAGTTGAAATGCGGGCGGTAAAGGAATCTGCGGAACGCGTAAATGGCAAAGAGGTGTACTTAATACATGAGCCCATGGCTGCGGCCATAGGTATCGGTTTGGATATCATGCAACCCAAAGGAAACATGATTGTTGATATAGGTGGTGGTACCACCGAAATCGCAGTAATCGCCTTAGGGGGTATTGTCTGTGACAAATCGGTAAAAATTGCGGGTGACGTATTTACCAATGACATCATTTATTATATGCGTACGCAGCACAACCTCTATGTTGGGGAAGCCACTGCGGAAGCCATTAAAATAGAAATAGGCTCGGCTACCGAAGACCTCCAAACCCCACCTGATGAAAAATCAGTACAAGGGCGCGATCTTCTTACCGGAAAACCAAAGCAGGTGCAGATATCCTATAGGGAAATCGCCAAAGCATTGGACAAGTCGATTCTAAGGGTTGAGGATGCCGTAATGGAAACATTATCGCAAACCCCACCGGAATTGGCCGCGGATATATACAATACCGGTATTTACCTTGCAGGTGGTGGATCTATGTTGCGCGGGTTGGATCGAAGACTCTCGCAAAAAACAGATCTTCCCGTCTACATTGCCGAAGACCCATTGCGTGCCGTTGTTCGGGGTACCGGAATAGCCTTGAAAAATTTGGAGCGATACAAGAGTATCTTAATCAAATAAAATTCAATGACTAGCAGGTAGACCGTACGGCTCATTATCAAGATTTTCGACCGAGGTACTAAATCAATAAAAGTGAATGCAGCAGATTATCAATTTTATTATTCGATATAAGAATTTACTTCTTTATATCTTATTGATGATTATCTCCTTGGCCTTCACGATTCAATCGCATTCATACCATCAATCACGATTCTTTAATTCCTCTAGCTGGGTAGCGGGGAATATTTACGGCTTCTCCCATAGTTTCAATACCTATTTTGACTTGGATGATGAAAATGAACGTTTGCTTAAGGAAAACGAAAGATTGCGCAATAAGCTATTCAATACAACCACATCGCCCAGTGTGGAAGTCGATTCCAGCTTAAGATACACGGTGATTTCCGGACAGGTAATCAAAAATAGTTATGCCGACCCCAGAAACTATATTACCATAAATCGGGGCGAAAACGATAGTATTAGCCAGGACATGGGTGTCATCACCGATTTGGGAATCCTTGGTATCGTGGAAAATACTTCCAATAAATTCGCTACTGTCCAAAGCATACTCAATACAAAATCGAATATCAATGCCAAAATAAAGAACACCAATCATTTTGGTTCTTTGATTTGGGACACCAAAACCTATAACACGGTGCAATTGATAGATATTCCCCGTTTGGTACCCTTGAACATTGGCGACACCATCGTTACGGGAGCCATGAGCAGTATTTTCCCTGAAAACATTCCTATTGGTACCATTAAAAAATTCGATCTCGACATTTCCAAGAGCTTTTACAAAATAGATGTAAACCTCTTCAATGACATGACCAATATCAAAAATGTATATATCATCAAAAATTTAGACCGAAAGGAAATCCTGGATTTGGAAGAAGCCACAAGCAATGAATAGAGGTATTCCCATAAATATAATACGCTTCATATTACTAGTCCTAGTACAGGTATTGGTGTTCAATAGACTCAACTTTTTTGGGTTTATCAACCCCATGGTCTATATCATGTTCTTATATTGGTACCCTATCAAGGAAAAAAGGGCCGTTTTCATTGGGTTGAGCTTTCTTTTGGGACTTTCTGTAGATTTCCTTTCAGACACAATGGCCATACATGCGGCCGCAACCACTACCATTGCCTATTTACGGCCTGCCATAATGCGCTTTGTATTCGGCATAAATTATGAATTTCAAAGTTTTAAATTAAGTAACACTACTAAGGCACAACAATTTACATTTTTGGCGTTATTAATACTGGTACACCATTCGGTTTACTTTTCAATGGAGATTTTCAGCATTGCCAATTTGTTGTTAATTGTGAAAAAAGTATTGTCTAATGGCCTTGCCTCACTAATTTTGTGTTTATTGTTCAGTACTTTATTCAGTGTGAAAAAGGAATAAGGTGTTTTATAACTATTTGTCGAATATAAAATAGGATTGATTTCCTTAAGCTTAAAAATCATTATCTTCAATGAAGAAGATTCTTCTATCATCTATTATCCTGATTATTGGAATTGTTTTTATCGGTAGGTTGTCTTACTTACAGATATTCAGTTTTTCCCCTGACCAGGTTTTGGAAGATCCTGCCATAAAGGCTATTTACGACTATCCCGAAAGAGGATACATTTATGATCGTAATGGCAAATTATTGGTAGGTAATGACCCGGCTTACGATGTAATGGTCATTCCTAGGGAGGTTAAACCCCTAGATACTTTGATGTTCTGCAATCTTATTGGCTTGGACAAGGATACCTTTATCAAAAAGCTTAAAAAAGCCAGGGTCTACTCCCCTAGACTTCCGTCGGTATTGGTCCCCCAACTGTCAAAAGAAGATTACGCGAAACTTCAAGAAAAAATGCGTCATTTTGAGGGCTTTTACATACAAAAAAGATCACTCCGCTATTATGACACGAAAAGTGCCGCCAACGTTTTAGGTTATATTAGTGAGGTCAATGAGCGGGATTTGGCCGAGAACCCCTATTATGTCCAAGGGGAATTAAAAGGAAGGACCGGGGTTGAAAAAACCTATGAAGACACCCTACGAGGAAAAAAAGGCGTGCAATACATTCAAAAGGACCGATTCAATAGGGATATTGGACCGTATAAGGATGGTGCCTTGGACACTCCTCCTGAACAAGGAAAGGAAATAAGTATCACCATAGATAAGAACCTTCAGGAATACGGGGAATTGTTGATGCATGGTAAACGTGGCGGTATCGTTGCCATAGAACCTTCATCGGGTGAAATCCTGTCAATGATTTCCGGACCTACCTATGACCCTTCACTTTTGGTAGGAAGAAAACGATCAAAAAATTACACGAAACTCTATAACGACTCCATAGCCAATCCTACTTGGGACCGTACCCTTTTGGCAGAACCTTCCCCCGGTTCACCCTTTAAAACCCTAAATGCATTGATTGCATTACAGGAAGGTGCCATAACACCGGATACTAAAATAATGTGTTATCACGGTTTTTATGTAGGCAAAACAAAACGTGGATGCCACTGTGGTGGAGGGCTTCGCGATTTGCACGTGGGTATATACAAATCCTGCAACGCCTATTTTGCCGGGGCATTCAGAAAAATATATGATAAATTCGATACTACGGACGAAGCCATGGATGTTTGGGAAAAACACATGCGCAGTTTTGGCCTTGGTGGTTACTTGGGATCGGATTTGCATACAGGCAGACCTGGTCGTATTCCTTCAAAAGAATATTACGACAAATGGTATGGGGACAATCGATGGAGTTCTTCCTATATCATATCCAATTCCATTGGTCAAGGGGAAATTGCGGTAACTCCCATCCAATTGGCCAATATGACGGCTGCCATAGCAAATCGCGGGTATTATTATACACCACACATTCTAAAAAAGGTCAACGGAAAGGATATTACGATACCCAGATTTACGGAAATGAAGCATACTACCATTGATCGGAAGCATTTTGAACCTGTAATCGAAGGTATGGCCGATGTCTACCACAAAGGTACCGCAAGGTGGTTGCAGATACCCGATATAGAAATCGCGGGCAAGACGGGAACCGTTGAGAACTACACGATTATTGATGGAGTCAAGACCCAATTGACCGACCATTCGCTCTTCGTTGCCTTCGCACCCGTAAACAACCCAAAAATAGCTATAGCCGTGTACATTGAAAATGGATATTACGGTTCACGTTACGCAGGGCATATCGCATCATTGATGATCGAAAAATACATTAAGGGGGAAATTACCCGAAAAGACATGGAAAAAAGAATGCTAGAAAAAACCTTAGATCACGAATACGCTAAACCGTACAGTGGCGAAGAGTTTAAGATAAACGAATATGTCTGGTAAAAGTATTCTAAAACGTCTCGATTGGCTTTCCATTATCATCTATGTCGCCTTGGTGGGGATCGGCTGGATAAATATCTATTCGAGCACCTTTACCGATACCGACCCTTCCATTATTAATTTTGCTTCCCTCCACGGCAAGCAATTATTCTTTTTTGGGGTCAGCATCGTAACCATAATTATTATTTTGGCGCTTGAGGCGAATTTTTTCGAACGGTTCTCCAGCTTATTTTATGTCATCTCCATGGCATTGCTGCTTGGATTGTTTGTTTTTGGCAAGACGATAGCCGGTGCCACCTCATGGTATAATCTAGGTTTTTTCAATTTACAACCTTCAGAGATTGCCAAAGTAGCGACGGCCTTGGCCTTAGCGAAGTACTTGAGTGACATTCAGACCGATATCAAAAGGAAAAAGGACCAGATATTT
This sequence comes from Maribacter aquimaris, assembly GCF_014596745.1. Classification (GTDB taxonomy): domain Bacteria; phylum Bacteroidota; class Bacteroidia; order Flavobacteriales; family Flavobacteriaceae; genus Maribacter_A; species Maribacter_A aquimaris. The sequence goes on along the minus strand of NZ_JABTCF010000002.1, from coordinate 270,202 downwards.
GCCGTCGGCATCATCCTATTGCCCGCACTATTGATCATTCCCCAACCAGACCCTGGGAGCGCATTGGTTTTTTTCGCGTTAATGTTCGTTATTTTTAGGGAGGGCCTACCGCTTTATTATTTGGTCATTGGCCTACTGACTATCTTGGTTTTCATCACAACATTGATGTTTGGAACCATATGGATCGTCATTTTCCTAGGCTTGGTTATTGCGCTATTCTTTCTGTTGAAAAAGAAAACATTCAAAATCCCTGTTTTCCCATTGACTATAATTATTGCGGCAACCATACTATTCTCACTCTCGGTTAACTTTGTTTTCAACAACGTTTTCGAGCAACGGCATAGAGACCGTTTCGGACTTTGGCTTCGTTTGGAAAAAGACCCTAAAAAGCTCGATCAAATACGAAAAACCATCGGATACAATACGTATCAATCTGAAAAAGCCATTGAATCCGGAGGCTTTTTTGGTAAAGGATTTTTGGAAGGCACCCGTACCAAAGGCGATTTCGTACCGGAACAACATACCGACTATATTTTCAGTACGGTAGGTGAGGAATGGGGGTTTATCGGTACCGCAACGGTGATACTTCTATTTACCATCCTATTTTTACGATTGGTGTATTTGGCAGAAAGACAGAAAAACCCTTTCGCCCGTATGTACGGCTACGGCGTAATTTCCATTTTATTCATCCACTATTTCATCAATATCGGAATGGTGATCGGTGTTTTGCCTACCATTGGTATACCGCTGCCATTTTTTAGTTATGGAGGCTCTGGCTTACTCTTTTTTACCATCTTGTTGTTCATCTTCCTAAAACTGGATTCGAACAGACTGAAGGAAGGCATTTAAAACTTCCACCCAGACCTCGTTGATTTGGCTTCCAGGGTTGTCTCTTCCCTATCGGATAGTTTTTCGAAAAAATCAATACCTGTCAACTTTTCAATTTGGTCTACCGAAACAATAAAATGTTGTATTGGTTTGGAACTTTCCCGGTTGGGCAACAAAAAGGCGATAACCTTAAGATCCTTGTCGTTTCCCCTTGCTATGATCTTATAGTAATAATCAGGCACATCAACATCCTCTTCCCCAATCTGATCAAGACCATCCTCAAGAACACCTCCAGTGACCACAAAAAGTTCGCCATACTGTTTTGCCCAGCGTCTGACCTGCATTTCAAGCTTATTCCAAACCCCGGAATTGAAATCCCGGTCCTGTGGACTTATATTACTCGTGTAAAAAGTCTCATTATAGGCATATTCGGAAAAACGACGATCGCCAGCAGGGCATAAATGGCCCCTGTCATATCCTGACCCTTTATAATTACGCCAATCGGCAGATTTGGTTTTCACTTTAGGATCTTCGATAAAATAAGGTCGTTTTCTATCGTCATAGGTAAGATGACTCTTTTTGAGCATATAGGCCACCCATTCGGCCTGCTCAAAAGGTTCATTATAAGACAACATAAAATGATCGTGTGCCACTACATCACCCGTTGACGAACTCGGCAAAAAATAGGATGGTATTTCCGTTTCCAGTCCGTCATCCGAAGACGTCGAATAGGTATCCGGTGTATAAAAATTATCGAACAGCCAAAAGCCAATGACACATAGTGCAATTAATATCGCATAAAGATTTTTATTGTTCAAGGCTCGACTCACTTGGCAAATTTAAATTAATTTAGCAAAGCCCCAACCTTTAATCCTGTAAGGTTATATTCAGGAAAAAGACTAACCATGGAACTTCACGAAGTTGTATTCAATCCTTAATTTGCAAAAGGAAATAGATACGAACCATTAAAGAAAGGAAAATAAGCTATGCTCACCTGGAAAGATATCATCAATTTTACGGTCAAAGGAAACCCAAAACCAGATCGCAGGGTCGAAAAGACCGATACCGAATGGCGTGAAACCCTTACTCCCGACCAATATAGGATTACCCGTAAAAAGGGCACGGAATCTCCCCATTCAGGAGCACTTTGCGCCATACACGAAGCTGGAAAATACAATTGCGCCTGCTGCGGCACCCCCTTATTCGACTCTACCATAAAATTTGAGTCCGGCACTGGCTGGCCCAGTTTTACACAGCCATATAAGGAAAACGCGATCCAATACAAAAAAGACAGCTCGTTTGGCATGATCAGGGTCGAAGTAATGTGCAACACCTGTGACGCACATTTGGGCCATGTATTCCCTGACGGTCCAGAACCGAGTGGCTTACGCTATTGTGTCAATTCCGAATCCCTTGTTCTAAACACCAAGGAAGCGGATATCGATTAGGACGACATTCCAGAACGAATGGAAGCTGTATATTCGGTGGTTTGACCTTAAGCCCGTGCTACTTGCGTCGGCCGTCTGGCAATAGACGCCCCAACACCATTAAAAACTTCTCAATCGCCCCTATTTTATACGGCGGACAGCTCCCCATTAAGATGGTATACTACAATCCATCGTTTTTAAACCTCACTCCTTTAAACGTAATTCCCCATATTTCTTAGAACGGAAAAAATAGCTCTTCCTAAACCACGGAATCCTACGTTTTAGTTATAAAATTTAAAGAAATACGGAGGTCATTTACAGAACAAAAAACTATATTTGACATACCAATGTTTTATGCGATTTATACCCTAAATCAAAACAAGACATTAGGTAAACCAAACCTCGACTGGGTGCTCTACGAATTATAATTTGGCAAATATCATGGACCTCATTGGGACTGATGTCCTTAATGTTTTAGGTCGTAGCAGCAGTCAAAGATTAAACTAATTAAAACCAAAACAACCATGGGTAAAACATCTACCGCAAAAATCAACATTTATTTTATCACCCTTGTAATAACCCTGGGCGGGTTATTATTTGGTTATGATACAGGGGTCATCAATGGCACCCAGTTCTATTTTTCAAAATATTTCGAACTTACCGGAGCCTTAAAAGGCTTTATTGTTAGTAGCGCCCTATTAGGAGCTTTGGCAGGGGCGGCTTCGGCAGGACTTATCAGTAAGGCTATTGGTCGTAAGAATTCCTTGATTATTTCAGCTGTTCTATTTTTTATTTCAGCGTGGGGATCAGGATTACCCAGCATATTACCGGAATCGACCACCTTATTGGTCATTTTTAGACTCATCGGGGGTATTGCCATAGGTATCGCCTCAATGAACGCCCCAATGTACATAGCAGAGATTGCCCCGGCAAAAAACAGGGGTATTTTGGTTACCTTCTATCAACTTGCAGTGGTCATTGGTTTCTTTGTGGTCTTTTTGGTTACTTATTTTATTGGTTCCGAATTGAGCGAAAGTGAGAATATAGCCTTTGGATGGCGTAACATGTTCTGGTCAGAAATGATACCAGCAGGTATCTTCTTGGGGCTCTTGTTTTTCGTACCTAAAAGTCCACGTTGGTTAATGATCAAAGGAAAAGAGGAAGAAGCCGAAAACATATTGACCAGAATACACGGTGAAGAAATAGCGGTAAAGGAAATAAAAGCGATCAAAGATTCCATAAAAGCGGAAAGCACGAAGGCAAAAGCATCCATCTTCAATAAAACCATGCTTCCTATTGTGATTATCGGTACGGTATTATCGGCGTTGCAACAATTTACCGGAATCAATGCAGTACTGTATTATGGGGCCGATATATTTGAGCAGGCCCTTGGTTTTGGACAGGATGATGTTCTTTTACAACAGATCTTATTGGCCTCCGTAAATCTTATCTTTACGTTTGTCGCCATGTTCACTGTGGATAAACTAGGTAGAAAACCACTATTGATCATTGGAGGTTTTGGAATGCTTATCGGGTTTTTATTGATGGGCTTTACACTTTATTTCAGTGATTATGCCGGCGTGAATTCTGCTGGCCTGCCAACCATATCTACCAATGAAGGTATTATCAGTTTGATCGGTGTTCTGATTTTCATAGGTTCGTTCGCCATGTCTATGGGCCCTATTGTTTGGGTGTTATTGTCTGAAATGTTCCCCAACAAAATACGGAGTACAGCTATGGCTGTAGCCGTGGCCGTACAGTGGTTGGCCAACTATTTTGTATCACAGACGTTCCCTATAGTGGTTGAAAGCGAGTCGAATGGCTTGATCATGAACGGAGGTACTTGGAACAATGCCCTTCCCTACTTCCTGTTTTCTTTCTTTATCATAATCATTATTGTGTTTGTCTATAAATACATCCCTGAAACCAAAGGCAAGACATTGGAAGAAATGGAAGCCTTATTTGCTAAGAAATAAACACTTGTGCCATGTCTATTTCATATAGTGCATAAATCATGTTTAAGATGCCTCGCTTTTTAAAAATCGGGGCATCTTATTTTTTTAGCCCTCCTATAAAAGGTCCTTCCTAACCATGAAGCATAAAAATATGGCGCATAGCAATGACCCGCCGTGAATTGTTTTGGATACGTTCTACCTCAAGGTTTTCTTCGTTGCTTTACTAAATATAGCGTAACACGCTATATTATTTCCAACTTCCTTATTTGGAACTTCGATGTCCGTTCTTTAATTCAAGCCCTGAGCGCAGTCGAAGGATTAAGGATAGTTCACAGGGACACCCCGACATAATAAGCTGGTATCCTAATTTTTAGAGGATGTTGCAGAAATATAAAAGCCCTTATCAAGGTCTCGAATGCGCTCGACCTGACACCTAATTGATTCTTTCTTTACGATTGAGGTCTCGACTGCGCTAGATTTGATAATTGATCGGTTCTTCTTTCTTATGAATGAGGTCTCGACTGCGCTCGACCTGACAGGCTAATTCTATCATTCTAACAAGTTCACCACTGCGCTCGTACTGACAGTCCGGTTCCTCTATCATCTTGACGGGTCCCCATCTGCACTCGAACTTACATTGTCTATCCTTATATCTTTTTATTAGTTCTCGACTGCGCTAGATTTGATAATTGATCGGTTCTTCTTACTTTATGAATGAGGTCTCGACTGCGCTCGAACTGACAGGCTAATTCTATCATTCTAACAAGTTCACCACTGCGCTCGACCTGACAGGCTAATTCTATCATTTTGACGAGTTCCCATCTGCACTCGAACCTACATTGTCTATCCTTATATCTTTTAATTAGTTCTCGACTGCGCTAGATTTGATAATTGATCGGCCTTTTCTTTATGAATGAGGTCTCGACTGCGCTCGACCTGACAAGCTAATTCTATCATTATGACAAATTCACCACTGCGCTCGACCTGACAGGCTAATTCTATCATTTTGACGAGTTCCCATCTGCACTCGAACCTACATTGTCTATCCTTATATCTTTTAATTAGTTCTCGACTGCGCTAGATTTGATAATTGATCGGCCCTTTCTTTATGAATGAGGTCTCGACTGCGCTCGACCTGACATTCTGTATGCTAAAAAAGTTCCAATTGTTGGGTAGGGGTTTCGGATGCTGCTTCTTTCTGACCGTGGAACAATTCGATCATCCCAAATTGCTTGTCGGTAATCTGCATAATGCAGAGCTTGCTTTTTATTGGCAGGTTGGATTTCGTTCCTTTTATATGTACCCCGGCATTTTCGCGACTAGGGCAAAAACGTAGGTATATACTAAATTGGAACATCGTAAATCCAACATCCAATAGATTTTTCCGGAATCGTGTCGCTATCTTACGATCGGTTCGTGTTTCTGTCGGTAAATCAAACAATAAAGTACCCACATACTTCTATACTGGTTTATACGGCTAAATCGGTTTGTATCCATCTTATTGCTCTCGGCATAATCACAAAAATGGGAATACCAAAATCTTTTCATTTGTCATTACAACTGCGTAAGTGTCCTTCACATCACCATAAGTCTTCGTTTGTCAGGTCGAGCGCAGTCGAGACCTCCATCAAGGTTTACACTTTAAGGTGAAACAGGTCTTCTTACTCTCGAACTGATGTTCATCGAAACCTCTGCCCAAGTAGTTGGTACTACCCGTGTACCGTAGGCCGTTTTTGCATTCCAGTATATAAACCTAATAGGTTTTTGGTTCTCGACTGCGCTCGTACTGAAAGTCCGGTTCCTCTATCATCTTGACGGGTTCCCATCTGCACTCGAACTTACATTGTCTATCCTTATATCTTTTAAATTAGTTCTCGACTGCGCTAGATTTGATAATTGATCGGTTCTTCTTACTTTATGAATGAGGTCTCGACTGCGCTCGAACTGACAGGCTAATTCTATCATTCTAACAAGTTCACCACTGCGCTCGTACTGACAGTCCGGTTCTTCTATTACCTAAACGAGTTCCCATCTGCGCTTGACCTTACATTGTCTATCCTTATATCTTTTTATTAGTTCTCGACTGCGCTAGATTTGATAATTGATCGGCCCTTTCTTTATGAATGAGGTCTCGACTGCGCTCGACCTGACAAGCTAATTCTATCATTATGACAAGTTCACCACTGCGCTCGACCTGACAGGCCAATTCTATCATTTTGACGGGTTCCCCATTGCACTCGAACTTACATTGTCTATCCTTATATCTTTTTATTAGTTCTCGACTGCGCTCGACCTGACATTTTATTTATAGCAACTCTTGATACAACAACCTTCCACTACTCCCCAAAAAACATTCATACAAGTTATTCGTGGCGCGAAAAATAGATATATCCCATTGTAGGATGGACGAGGTAGGGCATACCGTATTTCTACGATAATCAAGAGCACAAAAAAACCCTGACGCTAACGGTCAGGGTTTATAAACAATAGTATTTATTAAGCTTTCTACCCCTTCACACTAGCCAATTTGGCATGCTTCAGGTTATTGCCCTTAAGGTCTTGCAATACATTCACGGCCTCTTCCACATAAACGTCCTTGGCTAAATTCTTGTGCCAACGGTCTCTCTTCTCCCTTAAGTCCTCATCTTTGGTAAACAATTCCTCCTCATACTTCAATGATCCAAAAGTCAATTTAGAATCGTATTCGGTCAATGATTTAAAGTAATCGGATTTTTTCTTGTCTTTAGTCTCTTCTTCTTTATAAACATCATAGTTCAATGAAATAAGATTTTCATCCTGTTGATCTTTGATCCATTTGGCATTTTCCTCGATTAATTTTATTTGAGGGTTTGCTGCCATCCGCTTTTCACTGTTGGCTATGGTTTGCTCATAATCGATATACCCGTTCCATATTTTATACTCCGCTGGGGTGATCTTATCCCATTTCAATGGATTCGATTGATCCCTTTCACCCAAATCGATATAGCTATACTTATCCGGTACTACAACATCACTTTTCACGCCTTCCAACTGGGTAGAGCCACCATTGATCCTATAAAACTTCTGGGTCGTTAACTTTATGGCCCCTAAATCGCCATGCTCATTGCTTCGTACAATATTTTCCAAAGGAATCACATTTTGGACCGTTCCTTTACCAAAGGTCTGCTTACTACCAATAACTATGGCCCGTTTATAATCCTGCATGGCAGCTGCCAAAATTTCGGAAGCCGAAGCTGATAACTCATTGACCAAGATCACTAAAGGTCCGTCCCATTGAATGCGCTCATCCTTGTCGTCATAAACATCCTTGCCTTTTCCATTGGACCGCACTTGTACTATCGGACCATCCTTAATGAACAATCCGGCCATTTCAACAACTGTTTTCAATGAACCACCTCCATTATCACGTAAATCAAGAATCAATCCCTCAACGCCTTCCTCCTTTAAACGATCAACCTCCTTGGCTACATCGGTCGCTGCATTCCGTTCAGAATAATCATTGAAATCGACATAAAATTTAGGAAGATCGATAAGACCGAATTTTTGGTCCCCTTTTATGATACTGGCAGATTTGGCATAGGATTCCTCCAATTCAACCACATCCCTTGTCAAAGAAATGACCTCGATCGAACCATCGACTTTCCGTACTGTTAAATCAACTACGGTACCTTCTGGGCCTTTGATCAATTTAATGGCATCATCCAATCGCATGCCTACAATGTCTACAGGATCATTACCATCTTGGCCTACCCGGATGATCTCATCACCAACTTCCATACGCTGGTCTCTCCAAACCGGTCCACCCGAAATGATTTCCACGATCTTGGCCCCTTCGGGTTTCTTTTGCAATCGCGCTCCGATACCCTCAAATTTACCCGACATGCTCACATCAAACTTTTCCTTATCCTCAGGAGCAAAATAATAGGTGTGGGGGTCAAATTCATCAACAATGGTATTGATATATTGTACAAACCAATCCTTACGTTCCAAATCATCGATAAAATCAAAAAACTCATCCAAGGTTTTCTTTGTTGTCTCCCTTGCTTCTTTTTCCGCTTCTTCCGGTGTTAGTGCCTTCCCCAATTCCTCGTCTGAAATACCAGGATGCTCTACGGTCGTTTCAACCTGTTCGTTTTTTACCTTTTTGGAAATCTTTGGCTGTTTTGCAGATTGGGTCAGTTTAGAGTCATAGGTACCTAAGGTAGCATACTTCAATTGTTTTCTCCATCGTTCCTTAAGCTCCTCCCTGGAAGCGGCAAAAGGTTCGTCCTCATATTTTATACTAATGCTTTCCTCAACGGAATAATCAAAAGGAACATCCAATACTTCCTTGTAGATTAATTTTGCATCGTTCATCCGTTCTATGAGCCGGTTGTAGACCACGTTAAAGAAAGTGATGTCGGTATTGTTGATTTGATCATCGATTTGAAATTTATACTTTTCAAAATCCATGATATCACTCTGTAAGAAGTATCTTTTTGTAGGATCAAGGACATCGATAAAATCCTCAAATACATTCACCGAAAAATCATCATCGATCTGTTTGGGTTCGTAATGCCCTTTTTCCAAAACATACGTAATCAGGTCCAACAACAATTTATCCTTGTCATCACCCTCAAACTCATAGGATTTATTGGTGAAACTGCAAGATGCGACTGCAACAAGCATCACGGTTAGGGCATAGGCCAAGTTCCTTCTCATAAAATATTCTTTGTTATTTATTAATAACCTTTTCTTTTTCTAAATTTTTAGATTCCACATTAACCTGCGAATGGGTCAATCAGATTCCCTAATATACTGAAAAAACCGTGCCAGCACTTAAGTCCGTGACATTAAATTTTTGTTAAACACCATTTGGGAACTTCTGTTTTTTTAAACGTATTTTTACCTAATAAAGTATGTGATATGGAAAAACCCCTTATCCTTGTGACCAATGACGATGGTATTACCGCCCCAGGACTGCGGGCTTTGATACGTTTTATGTCTGAAATCGGGGAGGTCGTTGTTGTCGCACCTGACAGTCCGCAATCCGGCATGGGACATGCCATTACCGTCGACAATACCTTGTATTCCTCAAAGGCAGATATAGACCAAACCGATGGCGCCCTGGTCGAATACAGCTGCAGTGGCACACCCGCTGATTGTGTAAAACTTGCCCTTCAGGAAATTTTGGACCGTAAACCCGACATTTGCATCAGTGGTATAAACCATGGTTCGAATGCATCGATCAACGTTATTTACTCGGGAACTATGAGTGCTGCCATCGAAGCCGGTATCGAAGGGGTCCCGGCCATTGGATTTTCCTTATGCGACTATTCCTGGGATGCCGATTTTGAATCGGCCAAGGAAGCTATCATAAGCATCGTTAACGGGGCCCTTAAAAACAAAATTCCCAAAGGTGTGGTTCTCAATGTGAACATACCCAAAATAGACCGAAGACTGCCAAAAGGAATAAAAATATGCCGACAGGCCCGGGCAAACTGGAAAGAAAAATTTGACAAACGAACAAACCCCAGGGGTAAGGAATATTATTGGCTTACCGGTGAATTTGAACTTCTCGACAAAGGGGAAGACACCGACGAATGGGCTTTGGCAAATGATTATATATCCATCGTTCCCACCCAATTCGACCTAACGGCGCATCATGCCATACAGGAACTGAATGGTTGGGACCTTTAATTGTTTCCTCCAGGACGTACTTTTTGAGTAAAAGGTATTTTGTATTTTGGCATACTCGTACAATTGAAAAAAACTATTTGGACAAATCTTGAATTTGTACTTGAAATTTGAACCATGAACACTAAAAAAGAAATTATTATCGGCTTTATAATAGGCCTTATCGCCAATACCATAGGCACTTTAGCCTATATCGTATTGTTTTCTGACTTCAGTATTACCGAAACCTTTGAAGCCGCCATTAAACAAGGACATGTGGGAAGTCTGTTGGCACTTGGTGCGATCCTGAACCTGGTAGCCTTTTTTGGATTTTTGAAAATACGGAGGGACCAACGTGCCAAAGGGGTTTTAATTGCCACTTTGCTTACTGCAATGGTCATTCTTTATTACAAAGTATTTTAATATGAAATACTATATCATCGCAGGGGAAGCATCCGGAGATCTTCATGGATCCAATTTGATCAAGGCATTGAAACATAAAGATCCCGATGCCCAAATTAGATGTTGGGGTGGCGATCTTATGGAAGCTGCCGGTGGCACTTTGGTGAAGCACTATAAGGAAATGGCCTTTATGGGATTTATTGAAGTCATTATGAACTTGGGCGCTATCTTTGCCAACATCAAATTCTGTAAAAACGACATTACCACCTTTAACCCCGACATCATCATTTTCATCGATTATTCCGGATTTAACCTTCGCATTGCCGAATGGGCAAAACAACAGGGTTTCAGCACCAATTATTATATATCGCCCCAAATTTGGGCTTCAAGGGAAGGACGGATCCATAAAATAAAAAAGAACATCGATGCGATGTATGTAATTCTTCCTTTCGAAAAGGATTTCTATGAAAAAAAACATGACTTTCCCGTCCATTTTGTAGGCCACCCCTTAATCGATGCCATCGAAAATCGAAGTGAAATAGACGAAAAGTCATTTAGGGAAGTGAATAAGCTTGATAACGACAAACCCATCATCGCCCTGCTACCGGGTAGTCGTAAACAGGAAGTCAAAAAAATGCTTATGACCATGCTTTCGGTAACCGACGATTTTCCCGATTATTACTTTGTTATCGCAGGGGCCCCAAGTTTGGATAACGAGTTTTATGCCCCATTTTTAAAAAATACCAATGTAGGTTTTGTTTCCAATAAGACCTATGCCCTTTTGAGTGCATCCTATGCCGCATTGGTCACCAGCGGTACGGCAACCTTGGAAACCGCATTGTTTAAAGTACCACAGGTCGTTTGCTATAAGGCCAATTGGATATCTTATCAAATCGCGAAACGCATCATTACCCTAGAGTATATTTCCTTGGTAAACCTGATTATGGATAAGGAAATCGTTAGGGAACTGATCCAAGATGACCTGACAACCAAAAACCTGAAAAACGAGCTTGCCAAAATATTGGAAGGCAGTAGCCGTGAAGACCAATTGAAAGCCTATGACCAATTGGAACAAAAGTTGGGTGGTAGGGGCGCCAGCAGTAAAGTAGCCCAGCTAATTGTAGAAAATGCTTAAATTTGGGATTCATAGACCATTTTCCTACCCCGAATGAAAAGATTATCACCCTTTATTGTACTCCTTCTTTTTTTAAGCAGCTGTGTTGCCAAAAAAAAGACCACCTATTCCAGGGAGCGCAAAATCACCGTTGAAGCCTCTCCCGAAATCACCTCGTCTGAAGCGGATAACAACCTGACCAAAGCCTCCGAAAACCATTCATCCGAATCCAAGGTCAATAGGATCATCAATACAGCCCTGACTTTTTCGGGGGTACGTTACAAATATGGCGGTACGACCAAAAAAGGTATGGATTGTTCCGGACTTCTTTATGTCGCCTTCAAGAAAAACGATGTAGCCCTTCCCAGGGTTTCCTCAGCCATGGCCAACCAAGGAAAACGAATACGGGTAAACCAAGTTGAAAAAGGAGACCTCCTCTTCTTTAAAACCTCCCGCAAGGCAAAAAAAATAAACCATGTAGGCTTGGTAGTCGCTGTTGATAATGACGATATCAAATTTATACATGCCTCAACCTCACGAGGGGTCATTGTTTCCTCACTGCGTGAAGGATATTGGAATTATGCTTTCGTAAAAGCAACTAGGGTGCTATAAGAATGAAACTGTTGCAATTTATCCCTATAAAGCTGACACTGCTTTTGGTCTTAGGGATTACAACTGGCTATTTTTTTGATTTGGGGGTTTCACTTCCCCTAACCTTAACCCTATTGTCCCTTACCATCCTTGGTTTCCTGTTTTTTGGGAAAAAGAACCCCAAAAAACCGGTCTTCGGACTATTCGCTGCTATAACAACCTTATGTCTTGGGGTGTTTATCATTGGTATTGCCCAACCCAAAAACGACGTTCATCATTATTCGAATGTCCATGATCCTAAAGAAGAAACATGGAAATTAAAGGTGACCCAAGTACTCGCCCCTTCGTCTTTTTCAGAACGATTTGTTGCCGACGTACTGGAATTGAATTCAACCAAAGTATCAGGAAAGATACTCTTAACTGTACCGAGAGACTCAACCCTAAAGTCCATGAACGTAGACGATGAACTTGTTGTCCTGGCAAAAAAAGAGGAAATAACCCCATCCTTGAACCCACATCAATTCGATTATAAAAATTACATGGAGCTACAGGGAATCTACCATCAATTAAAAACGGGACCCTACAATTCGTTCGTATTAAAGCATCCGAAAAAGACCTTTTTAGGGGGTATAACCACCTTGAGGAATACCATCAGCACCAAACTTAAACAGGCTAATTTTGGAAAGGATGAATATGGAATTATCCAAGCCCTATTTTTAGGTCAAAGAAATGATATATCGGAAAGTACCTATAACGCTTATAAAAATGCGGGTGCCGTTCATATACTGGCCGTCTCTGGCCTGCATATCGGAATACTCCTGTTGTTCTTGGAGTTTCTTCTTCGACCGCTGGAACTACTTCGAAAGGGAAAAGAATTAAAACTCTTTGTCATTGTTGTGCTTTTATGGGGTTTTGCTTTTTTGGCCGGTTTATCGGCATCAGTGATCAGGGCGGTAACCATGTTCTCTTTTGTAGCATATGCCCTCTACTTGAACAGACCGAGCAATACGTTCAACATCCTTGCCTTATCCATGTTTTTCATCCTCTTGGTCATTAACCCCCTACTTTTGTTCCATGTTGGCTTTCAGATGAGTTATGCCGCCGTATTGGCAATTGTATGGGTATATCCCCTTTTACAAAAAATATGGCGCCCCAAGCATTGGTTGACGAAGAAAATATGGCAATTGCTTTCTGTCAGTATTGCCGCCCAACTCGGGGTATTACCCATCAGCCTGTATTACTTCCATCAATTTCCAGGGCTTTTCTTTCTATCCAATATCCTGATCGTACCTTTCCTAGGATTGATATTGGGCATGGGGATAATCGTAATTGCCTTGGTGCTCATGGACCTGGCGCCGGACCAATTAATAACCCTGTACAATACTATGATTCGATTAATGAACACGGTTATCGATTGGGTAGCCCAACAAGAGGCTTTTATTTTTCGGAATATTTCTTTTGATTTGGTACAACTGGTTTTGACCTATGCCTTTTTAATTGCATTGATTTGGCTCTTGCACCAATACACCTACCGAAAACTATGTGCCGTTCTTGTTTGTATTATCCCCTTACAGATTTGGCCTATGTACAAGCAACACCAAACCCAGCGTAAGGAACAACTTTTGGTGGCCCATCAAACAACGAATTCGATAGTGATGCATCGTTTTGGGGAACATCTCACCGTTTATACAACGGACAGTCTTTCGTCGGCAAAAATCGTCACCGATTATAAGGTAGGGGAAAATATCGCGGCTATAAACTTTCAACCAATCGTAAATACCTTCAACCTGAAGAATGGAAAGTTCCTTATAATCGATAGTTTGGGTGTATTTCCCCAATTGGACAAGCAACCCGATTATGTGTTGTTGACCCAATCCCCAAAAATAAATCTTGAGAGGCTCATTGACACCCTACAACCCAAGGCCGTGATTGCCGATGGAAGTAATTACCGTAGCTATATAAATCGATGGAAAGCCACTTGTGCACAACGAAAACTACCCATCCACTATACTGGGGAACAGGGTTGTTTTGAATTGGATCTAGACCAATCCTTTTAAAATCAGCGTACGCCGTGCATCAACCTTTTAAGCACTGGATTCAATAAGATGGATATAAATCCGACCCCGATAGGAACAAGGGTAAATATCAAAAAGAAAATACTCAGGGAGTATTCTTCCGAAATCTTATCGATCATACCTCCCATGGTCCCTGCTGCTTTTTGCCCAATGGCAATGGCCAAATACCAAATACCGAACATGAATCCGATCATTCTTGGCGGTACTAATTTACTAAGATAGGATAACCCGACCGGGGACAGGCACAACTCTCCCATGGTATGCAACAAATACGCCAATATTAAAAATATCATGCTTACCGAGGCCGTTTTCGCTCCTTGTGGAATTCCCATGGTACCGTAGGCTAAAATCCCAAAACCCAATCCAAGTAAAATCAATCCCATTCCATATTTCATAGCGGCACTGGGGTTGTACTTACTTTCCCACCAACGTGAAAACATCGGCGCCAGCGTTATAATGAAAAAGGAGTTTAAAATCCCGAACCACGAAGCATCTATTTGGTGGCCTTCCTGGGAAAATTTATCCATCAATCTATAAATGACCAAAATCCATATCCCAACAAAGGCCAATCCTAAAATAATATTGGAAAGTCCGATTCTCGAATATGTCTTTTTAAACAACAGGAATAGTACCCAGGTGATGATCATCAAGGGCACCGTCGTCAATAGCCCATCGATTACCTTGAATATCATAGCGGAAGAACCTACCAGGTCCCGGTTTGTATAATCCCTTGCAAACAAAGTCATAGACCCTAGGGACTGTTCAAAAGCAGCAAAGAAGAAAACGGTAAACAGGCCAAATATGGCCACTGCGATAATCCGATCCCGAACAATGGGGATATATCTGGATACCCGAGAAACCAAGAGTACCAAAAACAGCACAAGGGCGGTCAAAATAACAACAGAAGACCCGTCCAATCCTCCCATGGTGAATGGAATCAAATTTATATCCTCGATTTTGGCCAATGGGTCATTGAACAAATACAATAATCCACCAATAGCGGATACCCCGATTAATATATAATCAAAGAGAGTGAACGGATTCAATTTTTCGTCGACACTATCTTCCACTGCCAAAGCCGGACTTTCCTCGTTGATATTCTGTGGAAGTTCAACCTCATATTTTTTTGAAGGTTTGGCACCAACGTTACCGAATAGATCTTTTGCCAATAGAAACTGGAGCATACCGAAAAACATGAATATACCCGCAAGGCCAAAGCCCCAAGACCATCCAATGTTCTCAGCCAAATAACCACAAAGCATCATTCCGAAAAAAGCACCTGCATTAACCCCCATATAGAAAATCGTATAGGCCCCATCTTTCTTGGATTCCTTCCCCTTGTACATTTCAGAGATAATAGACGTAATGTTCGGTTTAAAAAACCCTGTACCAATAATCAATAAGGCCAGACCCAAATAAAAAGTCGCGGTTGTTTCCAAGGCCATGGAGGCATGTCCCAGGGTCATAATCGTACAGCCGATAACCACGGCAATACGATATCCGGTAAGTTTGTCGGCTACATAACCTCCAACAATGGGTGTCAAATATAACAAGGAAGCATAGGTACCTATCAGTGCCAAGGCATGCTCCCGAGGCCATTCCCATCCGGGATTATCACTAACGATGGGGGCTGTAAGAAACAACACTAACAAAATACGCATTCCATAGAATGAAAAACGCTCCCACATTTCAGTAAAAAAAAGAACGAACAATCCTGCAGGATGCCCAAGAACCTTATCCTTGAATAAATTTTCAATATCGGTGTCCATTGATTTCATCATTTCATATTTACGATATAGTTATCCTTGCTGTTACTATAATAAAAGACCATTGGCAAACAACACATCTTATTACCATCTTCCAGGTCTGCACTTTAAGCCTCTTCCGCGGTTATTATATGTTCATTGTCCTCGGCGCCATGGGTCAAGACCTTTAATTTCTTAATGAATATTAAAATCAGAAGTCCAAATAGAATACAGAAAATAGCGATACCCGTAAAAACGGTATACTCACCAAACTCAGATGCCGATTCCCCTAAAAGACCAGCCACCTTATTACCTAGTCCAGTAGTAGCAAAATACAGCCCCATCATCAAGGATGCGTACTTGGCGGGTGCCAATTTTGTGACAAAGGACAGGGATACCGGAGAAAGACTCAATTCCCCAACGGTATGGAAAAGATATGCCAAAACCAACCAATACATGGCCGATGAGCCCGAACCTTGGTATTCGGCCGTAGCCGCGGTCATAAATAAAAATCCCGTACCCATAATAATGAGTCCCATGATCATTTTAAAAAGTGAGGAAGCCTCTTTCCCCTTTAATTTACGGTTGGCCCAATACCCCGCAACGACTGTACCCAAGGTGATTATAAAAAAGGCATTCAAAGATTGAAACCATGAAGCAGGTATTTCCCATCCAAATAACATCCTATTGGTATAATCCTTGGCATAGATGTTCATTAGTCCACCTGCTTGTTCAAAAGCACCAAAGAAAACAATAACCATTAAAAAGGAAAGAATCAAAACGATAACCCTATCCCTTTCAATCTTGGTCAAGGGTCTTTTCAGTGCATCCCGATCTTCCTGATTCTCGGATTGCCCCAAGTAACCACCGACACCTTTAAGAAACCGTTGACCATATATAAACTGAACAAGTCCAAATAGCATACAAATACCAGCCAGCCCAAAACCATAATGCCATCCATAAACCTCTCCAACATATCCGACAATCAAACTGGATAGAAATGCGCCGACATTAATACCGATATAGAAAATGGTAAATCCTTTATCCCTACGGATATCCCCTTTTTTATAAAGACCACCGACCATTGTGGAAATATTGGGTTTCAACATTCCTACTCCCGCGATAATAAAACCAAGACCGGTATAAAACGCCCACATTTGTTCTATAGCCAAAACACTATGGCCTATAACAAGTAAAATAGCCCCTATAATCACCGCCTTTTTTTGACCAAGCAGTCTATCAGCAATGATACCCCCGGGTATCGAGGCAACATAAACCAGCATGGTGTACCAGCCATACAGCACCAAGGCTTCCTTGTTTGACCAACCCAATCCTGGATTATCACCCGCTGTCTGGGTCACCAAATAAAGTACCAATATGGCACGCATACCATAGTAAGAGAATCGCTCCCACATTTCAGTGAAAAATAATACATATAGCCCTACTGGATGGCCAAAAAGTTCCTTCTGATGTGCTGGTTTATCAATTACTGCCATATATCTTTGATTTGGTTATAGATTTTCTTTAATGAAATTGGTCATTTTTGTAAATAGATGAATTCGGGTATACCCACCATATATCCCATGGTTTTTATCGGGGTAAATCGCCCAATCGAACTGTTTGTTCGCTTGAACCAAGGCTTCAACCATTCGCATGGTATTCTGCACATGCACGTTATCATCCCCTGAGCCATGTACCAAAAGAAAGTTACCTTTTAATAATTCGGGATAGTTGAACGGAGAGTTGTCATCATAGCCGCTTGCATTCTCTTGTGGAGTCTGCATATAACGTTCTGTATAAATGGTATCATAAAACCGCCATGACGTAACAGGAGCCACGGCAATAGCCGTCTCGAAGACATCATTGCCCTTTAAAATACAATTGGTAGACATAAAGCCTCCATAACTCCATCCCCAAATTCCTGTACGATCTTCATCGATATAAGATAGTGCACTAAGTTTTTTAGCCGCCTCGATTTGATCCTCGACCTCATATTTTCCTAGCTCTTTTTGGGTGACTTTCTTAAAATCCTTTCCTTTAAAACCTGTTCCCCTACCATCGACGCAGGCAATAATATACCCTTCGGAAGCCAACATTTGATGCCAATAATCATTTGCACCACCCCAGCGATTGGCCACCGTTTGGGAGCCTGGACCACTATATTGGTACATCAATAAAGGATATTCTTTTGAAGCATCAAAATCCGACGGTTTGATCATATACATATTCAAATCATTGCCATTGATGGTCAAGGTTGAAAATTCCTTAGGGGAAGCATCATACCCTTTGAGCATATCCGCAAGCACCTGATTGTCCTTTATATCCTTCAACTTATCACCGGTCAGTGCCTTGTGCAGGGTAAATCGGTAAGGCGTTGTCGCACTGGAATAGGTATTTATAAAATATGAGAAATCCGCACTGAAGGATGCCGCATTCGTTCCTGTTTCCACTGCCAGTGCTTTTTTCTTTTTCCCATTGCTCCCAATACTATATACCCCCCGGTTGATCGATCCATTCTCTGTGGACTGGTAATAGATCTTATCCTCATTCTGGTCATACCCATAGTAATCGGTCACTTCCCAATCCCCTTTGGTTATTTGATTCATCAGTTTACCGTCTGAAGCATAGAGGTACAAATGATTATACCCATCCCGCTCACTGGTCCAGATAAAACTATCATCGGCCAAAAAAGTCAGATTATCATTGATATCGACATAGGCTTTGTCCTTTTCCTCTAAAAGCACATTAACGGAATTATCCTTAGCATTCACCGCATATAATTTCAAATGATCTTGATGACGGTTGAGTGTGGTTACACTTAAATCATCGGCATTGTTCATCCATTTGATACGTGGAATATAATACGGGTCGTCCAAATCGACCTTAGAGGTATTTCCAGATTTCACATCGTACATATGTAGGGAAACCAATGCATTGTTCTCCCCTGCCTTAGGATATTTAAAGACATACTGTTGCTGATAGAGGTCCTGTCCATATACATCCATAGAAAACTCAGGAACATCAGTCTCATCAAAGCGAAGAAATGCGATTTTAGTACCGTTTGAATTCCAAGCAAAAGCCCTGACAAAAGCAAATTCCTCTTCATAGACCCAATCGGTAACGCCATTGATGACTTTGTTTAATACGCCATCCTGAGTGATTTGTTTTGTCGTTCCGCCAGCTATATCAAAAATATAAATATTGTTAGCCATGACATAGGCCACTTTACTGCCATCAGGTGAAAGCAACGGTTCTTGGATTTTCGCGTTCGACACCTTGACTATAGTCTTCGAACCAATATCATACACAAAATATATACCCAAGGTAGAGCGCCTATAGATTGATTCGAGTTCCGTAGCCAATAGGACCTTCTTTTCATCCTTACTAAAAGCATAGGAGCTAAAACCGGGGACATGGTCACTTTCGGAAGAACTTACGATTGTTTCAACCTTTTCCAAGGTCTGGTAATCATATTTATCAATACGCGTAGCGTTGCTAGATCGATCATAATCCAGTAAGGTGTACTGCGCTCCGTTTTCCATAGATCGGAGCTCTTCCATACTACTGGTTCTAAAAGCCCCTCTATAAATTTCTTCAATGGTGATTTTCTTCTTCCCTTGCCCAAATGTAATGGTCACAAAACCAACCATTAAAAGCAAGAGCATATGGCGTTTATTCATATTTGTAAATATATCCATTTAAATTCAGTCAAGTTTAGTGATTATTTTACAATTAATTAAACTTTAAGGCCAAAAAGCTACGGGTTTTCGGGGTTCTTAGGAATCCGATGAATACCCGTGTAATGACTATCTTTACAGCCACAAACCCAATTAACCATGACCGATCCTATTTTAGGCTTCTCTAAATTGTCAAAACAACAAAAAATAGACTGGGTTGCCGAACAATATACACATGAACCTGAAAAAACCAAAAAATTACTGAAGCAATACTGGAATATTGATTCAGAATTGCAAAAATTACACGACGAGTTCATAGAGAATACGATTACCAACTATTATTTACCCTTGGGTATAGCCCCAAATTTCCTGATCAATGACACGCTGTACGCCATACCCATGGCCATTGAGGAAAGCTCAGTGGTCGCCGCTGCTAGTAAGGCTGCAAAGTTTTGGCTAGACCGTGGCGGATTCAAAACAGAGATTATCGGGACCGAAAAAGTGGGCCAAGTACATTTTATGTATTCAGGGAACCCTACCCATTTGGAAGCCTTTTTCAATGAGGTAAAACCAAAACTGATCGAAGACACCAAAACCTTGACATCCAATATGGAAAAAAGAGGTGGGGGCATCACCAATATCGAACTACGCAATAAAACTTCCGAACTCAAGGATTATTACCAATTGCATTGCACCTTTGAGACCATGGATGCCATGGGTGCCAATTTCATCAACACCTGTTTGGAACAATTTGCCGACACCTTAGCGAGTCAAGCTAAGGCATCCCCGATTTTTACCGAATCGGAAAAGCAGATTGAAATTATCATGAGTATACTTTCGAACTACGTCCCCAATTGCTTGGTACGGGCTGAGGTGACTTGTGCTATTGACGACTTACAACTGAGCAAAACCATATCCCCAGAGGAATTCGCCCAAAAAATGATCAGGGCCGTAAACATTGCCAACGTAGAGCCCCACAGGGCGGTTACCCACAATAAAGGCATTATGAACGGTATCGATGCCGTGGTTTTGGCCACAGGAAACGATTTTAGGGCCGTGGAAGCAGGGGCCCACTCCTTTGCGGCGAAAGACGGCACCTACAAAAGCCTTACCCATGCCAGTCTGGAGAACGGGGTTTTTAAGTTCTGGATAGAAATACCATTGGCCTTAGGCACTATCGGTGGGTTGACCAACCTTCATCCTTTGGTAGGGTTGGCACTTGAAATACTTCAAAAGCCCACTGCCAAGGAACTCATGCAAATCGTCGCGGTTGCCGGATTGGCACAGAACTTTGCAGCGGTTAGTTCCCTGGTTACCACAGGCATTCAAGAGGGTCATATGAAAATGCACTTATTGAATATTTTAAACCAACTTGGGGCGACCGATCAAGAAAAAAACAAGATCGTAGATTATTTCAAAAACCACACTGCCAGTCATAGCGCCGTAGTTGCCGCTTTCAAAAAGTTAAGGAACAATACATGAGGCAAGAATTTTACAGTAATGGCAAATTATTGCTGACCGGGGAATATGCCGTTCTTGACGGGGCGAAGGCTTTGGCCCTACCCACCAAGTATGGTCAGGTTCTTACCGTTGAGCCGACCCAAACAAAAACCATTTCATGGAAAAGTTTGGATAAGGATGGTAAAGTTTGGTTTAAGGCGGAATTTCATTCGGAAACGATGGAAGAAATGGGATCGACCGATGCCAAAATATCGAAAACCGCACTTGAAATCCTTGTAGAAACGAAGCATATATGCCCCGACTTTTTAATTGCCGGTAAAGGCTTTAGCCTAACCACCCAACTGACATTCCCAAAGGACTGGGGCCTAGGGTCCTCCTCGACCTTAATCAACAATATTGCCCAATGGGCCCATATAGATCCTTACCCTTTACTAAAAAACACTTTTGGTGGTAGCGGTTATGACATTGCATGTGCACAATACGACACCCCCATAACATACCAACTTGACGGGGATTCCCCTATAGTGGAAAAAGTAGATTTCAATCCTGATTTCAAAACGCAGCTGTTCTTCGTTTATCTCAATAAAAAACAGAACAGCAGGGAAGGCATATCGGATTACAGAAATCAAACGTTCAATAAAAAAGAATTGGTCAGGGTTATCGGGGACCTAACCTCCAAAATAGTAGCGTGTACCGACATAACGACTTTTGAAACCCTTTTGAATCTTCACGAATCTGTAATTTCCCGAATATTGCAAATACCAAGTGTGAAACACGAACTTTTCCCAGATTACCCTAGGGCCATAAAAAGCCTTGGAGCATGGGGAGGGGACTTCATATTAGCCGTTGGGGACCCTAACCTAATGCGCTATTTCAGCAAAAAGGGATATCATACGATTGTACCCTATTCAGAAATGATATTATAAAAAAAGTCCCAACGAATTCGTTGGGACTTTTTTTATATAAACCTGTATTTCTTAGTAGAAAATGGACCTATTGTCCTCTATGTCCGAAACATTTTTCAACGCATTGTATACGGCTGTATTTACCCTTGCTGCATTTGAGTTTTTCAACGCGTTGGCAAACGTACTATAGTTATCCAATTTCGGGGCATCCTTTTTATTGGTCACTGAAATAAGATAAACACCGGTTTCACCTTTGATGAAATCTGACGTATCACCCACTTTCATAGCAAACGCCGTACCAACTACTGCTGGCTCACGACCTGCTCCTGGAATAGTCGGTGACTTAACCGTCAATGCCGAGGCATTGGAAACAGACAGACTATTATCCTTGGCAACTTCTTCCATGGATTTGCCTTTATTGGCCGCTATGATCTGTTCTGCTTTTCTTTCCTTTCTCAAAATCGGCAAAACAGTGACAGAAGCATCCTCAACGGATTTAAGTCCCTCTTCATATTGGGCTGTCATTTGTGCAATGACATACCCGTTGTTTACACTGAACCTTTTTATATCACCTACCTCGGTATCTTCCTTAAAGGCCCATTGTACAACACTCCTTTGGGAACCTAAGCCTGGTAAACTTTCATCCATTACCTTGATCTTATTCACAGGACGAACTTGATAATCGTTTTCCTTGGCCAAATCGGCGTATGATTTATCCCCTGCAATAGCGTCCATTTCAAATTTGGTCGCATCTTGGAACAAATTATTGATCGTTGACTCCGAAGGCTCTATTTCCCTTGCCAAAGTCGCTATTCGGTAAACATCCTGCTTATCATCGATTTTTATGACGTGAAAACCAAAATCGGTTTCAACAAGACCAATGGTACCTACTTTGTTACCAAAAACAAAATCATTGAAATCGGTTACCATCGCCCCTTCTTGGAAATACCCTAAGTCACCACCTTTTGGCGCGGAAGGTCCATCTGAATTATCCCTTGCCAATTGTACGAACACAGCATCCTTTTTTCTGGCATCTGCCAAAAGTTCCTTGGCTTTGGCCTCAGCCTCCTCCTTGGTTCTTGTAATATTCTCTCCGGCACTTTTGCTTCCCTTCCAAGAAATCAAAATGTGGCTGGCTTTTGCCGATCCATTGATTTTTTTATCGATCATTTTAGACACCTTAAAATAATCCCCATCCCGGTAGGGACCAAAAATCTCCCCAACCTTAAGCGCTACCAATGTATCGGCAACACTTGTTGGCAAATCTTTCTTTGCCCTATAAATGGTATCATATTTTACATCTGATTTCCGATCTAGAAAATCCTCAACATCCTTGGTGTTCCTAAATCCTGGAATGGTATCCATTCTATCGGTATCCTTACGGTACTCGACGGTGTCGTCCAATAATTTAATCGTTTCCTGTCTTACCGCTTCCACATCCTCCACAGAAGCTTTCTCCTCAAAATAAACATATTGGATATCACGGGCATCCTCTTGTTTGAATTCCTCCTTATGCTCTTTGATATAGGATTGTATCTCGCTTTTGGAAATAGCGATAGTACTATCCGCAATCGATGTGAAAGGAACTCGAACGTATTTGATATCTACCTTATCGTTGGCCAACTTATAATCCAATTCACCTTCTTTAAGTGTTACACCAAGACCGGCCTTCACCAAGTTGAAATAAGTCTGCTGCTTG
The DNA here is from genome assembly GCF_014596745.1 of Maribacter aquimaris. Classification (GTDB taxonomy): domain Bacteria; phylum Bacteroidota; class Bacteroidia; order Flavobacteriales; family Flavobacteriaceae; genus Maribacter_A; species Maribacter_A aquimaris. The sequence continues at coordinate 246,668 of NZ_JABTCF010000002.1, read as the reverse complement.
GCATTTTGGATTATAGATTGCTCGTCTTGCAACCATAGATTGTATTGTGAAGGACTATTTGCCTTAAGTTCTGCAATAAAATCCAAAAATTTATTCTCATCAAAAATCCCATTTTCATCCATAAACTGTGGATTCTGATTATAGGCAGGAATCGTTTTGATATAGTTCATGATCTGATCCTTCTCGATATCGATTCCCAGATCCTCATATTGCTGGCCTAAAATGGCATTCCTTACTTCTTGATCGTACACTTGGTTCACGACCATCATCGATGACCCTGAGGAACCATATCTGTTCGATGCCACTTCCACCTTTCTTCTAAAATCATCGATCGAGATTTCATCCCCATTTACCTCCGCAACAGAAGAACCTATCTTTCCGCCAGACATATTGTTTTTTGTGAATACCCCGGATATGACAAACGCAAAAAGCGCTAAACCTATGATCAATATCAATACGGTGGTCCTCTTTCTTATATTCTCTAAAATTGCCATTATATGGTTTGTTTATAATCAGTTTGCGAAATTACCATTTTCTTTTGAATTATTAAAAAGTAAAACATGCCTAAAATGAGGTTACTACGGGTTTATTCATCGTCTACCACACCAAGTTTTATCAAATCGATCTTTGTGTTGGAGACTTCCAAAACGGTAAACAGGTATTTCCCGATTTTTATCTCGGAATCTTTTTCGGGTATTTCCCCAGTTTCATTGACCAGGAGCCCCCCTAAGGTCTCATATTCATCATTCTCGGGAAGTTCCAATTTATAAATCTCATTTACATAATCGACTTCCAATCGGGCAGAGAACTTATAATTATTTTCATCGAGTTGTTCCTCAATCAAATCGGTTGTATCATGCTCGTCCTCTATTTCACCAAAGAGTTCCTCAACGATGTCCTCAACGGTCATTATTCCTGAAGTACCCCCATATTCATCCAATACCACAGCAATGCTTTTCCGTTTTTTGGTCAATACATTCAAAATATCGTGAATGAGCATGGTTTCGGGAACAAACTCCACCGGCCTCAAAATACTCTTTATGGTCTTGGGTTTACTAAAAAGCTCATACGAATGCACATAGCCAATGATATTATCGATAGTACCCTTGTAAATCAGTATTTTCGAATAGCCCGTTTCGGTAAATAACCGGGTCAGATTTTTTGTGTTCTCGTGCAATTCCACCGCAGTGATCTCGGTACGTGGCACCATAACCTCCCGCGCTTTGACCAATGTAAACTCCAAGGCATTTTGAAAAATCTGTATTTCGGAATCCACCTCATCCTCTTCCTCAACAGTTCCCATTTGCTCGCTGATATAATCCCCAAGTTCTACTTTACTGAACGCAAGTTGGGTCTCATCCCCTTCGGTCTTAAAAAAGGTTTTCAATATAAAATCCGATACCTTGATTACAAACTCGGAAATAATGGAAAACAGCACATAAAAAAAATAGGCCGGTACCGCCAGGACCTTTAAAAGGTTGTTCGCATAGATCTGGAACAGGACCTTCGGCAAGAATTCCGCAGTAACCAATATGATAAGGGTTGATATAATGGTTTGGGTAAGCAAACTGAAATCAGTCAATATAAGCTGTAAAAAGCTATTGTTGACAGGCAACATACCTAAAAACCAATTCATAAGCAGTTCTCCCATGAACATCCCGTACACCACCAGTGCAATATTGTTACCGATGAGCATGGTTGCTATAAATTTGGAAGGCCTTTTCGTTAGACGCGACAGTACCTTGGCCAAAAAATTATCTTGCTTCTTTTCTATCTCAATATGGATTTTATTCGCAGAAATGAAGGCGATTTCCATGCCCGAGAAAAAGGCTGAAAACACCAAAGAAAGAAGTATGATTACAATGGATGTCTCCATTTTTAACGTTGGTTATCTTTTTTCCGTTGCTCGAACTTCTTTCGATAATTTCTTCGGAAGAAGAACATTCCGATAGATACAACAGCAAAGAACATAAACAAATAGGTGCCTTCACGGTTCACATTCCAATCCGTAACTATTCTGTAAATCGAGAAAATGGCTACTACCAAGTATAAATACTCTGTATATTTTAATATCTTAATCATTGATTTCTTCTTTTATAGTCATTAGACCATAGGTTTTATGTGCATTTAAAAAACTGAAGTCTTTGTTGAAATCCATACCCTCACCATCCATTACCGTGCCTTCCTCAGGGTTTGTATATTTAAATTTATCCTGTGTAAACGCCCACTCGTTGGATTGGTCGTAATACAATTGTGGCGTTTCCAATTTCTTTCCGTCATGGGTCTCCAAAACAACATTCCCACGCAAATCTATCAATCCTGTGGAAGAATACCGAATACAATAATCCGCGATTATTTTATTTTTGTTCTTGTCCTCGTCATAAATGTCCACTACTATCCCTTTTGGGAATGTACGATAAGGGAATTCCAAATTTTCATAATTCTCGGTAATAGGCCCCGATAACACCGATATCACCCTAGTGGTGTCAATATCCTCATTGCCCATCACGTTATTCGATTCGGAATACCTAAAGGAAAAATTTTCTGCGACACCCTGAGGAAATACCAACGGCAAGGCTTCTTCCCCCACCCGCTTATAGTTATCCGCACAGGAAAAAAAAAGCATTGCCCCGGAAAAACCCAGGGCAATGCTCTTTAAGAAAAATCCAAAAGATTGTTTCATCTTACAAATTAGGAACTTTTACACTACCACCTACCCAACACTTGAACGTAACCGTTTTACCAGCCATTCCAGAGTTGAAGATATCTGTTTTTGAAGGCGCCTTTGCAGAGTAACTAGCTGCAGATTGGTTAGCCCTTCCACTAAGTGAAGGATCAACTCTTCCTGCTTTTCTTGCCATTTCTGCCGCTCTCCAGTAAATCGCCCTCTTCTCGAATGGCGTTGTACCACAATCATTGGCACTGGTTGCATACAAGTTGGCAATCAACAAATACGCCCTACCGTTTGAAGGATTGGCATCAATTGCCTTTTGTGCATAACTCCTAGCCGTAGACTTACTACTTCTTCTAAAGACCGTGGCCACCTTATAGGCAATGTTCGATTTTTTTCTAGCATCGGTTTCCAAATCCAAGGCCTTGTTGAAATCGGCTACCGCACCATTACGGTCACCAGCCTTAAGTTTAAGGTTACCGCCGTACACATAGGCATCGGCAGATGGATCAAGTGCCATTTGGGCTTCAAATAACTTTTTGAACATAGGGTCATCAGTACATTCCTTGTTGAACATTCTACCCACAGCCCTTTTTACCCAGTTGATATCGTTTTTCTTCTCTTCGAAACTTTTTTGATATAAAGGAATCAAGTTGCCACAATCGGCCAAATCACCTAATTTGGAATCTATACTACCTTCGATCTTACCAAATGACTCTGAATTGGTTGTAGCGGCCTTTAATTGCTTTTTCTCTTTACTTGTTAAGGTACCGGCCTCCTCTTTTGGAAGTAATGCTGATATCCTATCGGTTAATTTAACGTTCTCATCCTCGATTTTTTCGGTTACATCATCATAAACATCAAATACCTCCTGAAGGTCCTTGCTACCTGCCTTGTGTAAATCAACCAAACTGGAGAAATAAAGATAAAGCGCCTTTGGGTTTTTAAAATTAGGCTTGTCCTCATGGAAAGCTTTACTCAATTGACTATAAATCTCCCCATCATCAATCATCTTGTTATCATATTTCAACAAAACCTTGTCTATGATTACTTCAGCAAGTTTGGCTTTTTTAGGAAAATACTTCATACTGTTGTCATACAGTGCCAATAATTCCTGAATGTTAGCGTCTTTATCGGCGCCAGTCGATTTTTTTACACGATCTTTCAAGATTCTTTCCCCGTAGGCGAAATTGGCCCAGTTGATATCGGGACAATTTTCATACACCATTTTCCATGGTGTATAAGCAGCCTCATAATTCTTGACTTTCGCGTGTTCAACGTAAATAGACAAATTGGTCATGCACTCCTGATTCTGTGCCTGTGCGCTACTTACTCCAATGCATCCTAAAAGCATCATCGCTGTGAAGTAAAGTTTCGTTTTCATATTATTAATTTTAGTGGTTAATGTACAAATTTTTCTTAATTTATTCTTCGCTTACGGAACCAAATATCGTTCAAAGATAGTCCTACATTGACTTTAAAGTAATTTTCTTCTATTAAATTATCATATTTAGTCCCTTTTCTACCCACCTCGAAACCAAGGTTAAGATTAGAAAAACTTCCGCGCATTGGTAACCCAAACCCAAAAGTTATGCCAAAGTTATTTATTTCATGATCTTTTAAGAGCATTCCTGTTTTATCAAAACGTAAACCTGCCCGATATGTCATTCTTTTGAAATAGCCCGAGAAGGCCGAATAATCAGGGATATAGAACCCTCCGAAAGCGAATGAACTGGCATCCTGATACCTCAAGTTAGGGGCATCAACAAAATCATTCGTAAAAGAACCCATGCCTTGAAAACTGTACTCCCCACCAACAAACCATTTTCTATCTTCCCCAAAACCCAGCCCCAAGGTAGTGGTGGTTGGCACCTTTAATTCAGTGTGCCTAAGGTTTGAAGCATCCAGATTTACATCAACCACTTCGATGTTCGCGCCAGAATTTACCGCAAAGGATCCTATTTCCTTGGTGTTTTTAGAGGTGAGATTCGCTTGTGTATTTACCCTAACCGAGGCAAACAACCTATATTTATCCTTAAAAGACGGGGTATAATTCAGCGCATAATTAAAATCCATTCCGTTAACCTTGGAACTTCGTTTGTCCAAGGTACCGTACTGCACATCCTCAACGGTCTGTACACGATTGTTCTCTAACGTACCGAAATTGAAATTGGCCGTTACCCCAACACTCAGGTCATCCATAAATTCATACCCAATGGAAAAATATACTTTATTCAATCCCCCATCACCATAGTAGCGGTTCAATACCCTATCATCATTACCATTGGTACTTTCCGATAGCATATCGTATCCCACAGAGGAATAGGGCATGACCCCAAAACCAATACCCAATCCTTTTTTTAGAGCCATACCTACGGCAATATATTCCAGATTGGTCACGGAATTGCTCTGACTTTCGATGTTGTTTGCAAAACTCAGCCTATTATGGGACAAGCCGACGGTGTAGGTTGTATTTCCAAAATCCTCCCCATATTTGATACCCAGAGCACTATAGGCCGCAGGATTCTTAAGGTTTACATGGATACTATCGGCGAACATTCCGATTCCTCCCATCATTTGGTTTTCAATAGTTCCTTTGGATTGTATATCGCCGAAACCAAAATAAGAGTAAGGGGAAACTGAACCATTTTGAGCATACAGTCCGGTCGACGCAATGCATACTATTGCAATTACAATTTTTTTGATCATTTAGCGCTTATTGTAGTCTAGCAAATTATTTAAACCTTCTAGTAGAAAATTGGAAAGGGCAAATATGGTATTTTTTAATCGTTTAGACAAAAATTGGGCATCCCCTCCTGTTAAAATGACTGTTAAATCTTCAAATTTAAGTTTATATTGATCAATAACCCCATCCAATTCGGCACAAATACCATTCACCACCCCACTATGGATACTTAATTCGGTGGTGTTCCCTACCAAATCCATGGGAGCTTTTGGGGTCAATAAAGGCAATTTTGAAGTCTGTTGGTTCAGCGCCTTATACCGCATCCCCAAACCTGGGGAAATGGCGCCGCCCAAATATTCCCCCTTATGGGTAAGAATATCGTACGTAATACAGCTACCGGCATCAATCACCAAAACATTTTTATGGGGCGTATGGTAAAACGCCGCAGTAGCCAAGGCTATGCGATCTACCCCTAAGGTGTCTGGAGTACCGTACTGGTTCTTAAATGGCGTTTTGGTTTTATGATCGAGCACATGCACTTTTGAAAAAACGGCTAAAGCCTCAATATCCTTTTTATCCAAAAATACCACTGAGGACACCATGGTCCATTCTATTTGCGGATATTTATGATAGATAGCCTTTGCACTTTCAACGAAATCAACAAGCTTCGCACTCACATCATCAACCAATGAGCCGTTATCAAAAACAGCCAATTTCACAAAGCTATTACCGGCATCAATTATCAGATTCATGACACAAAGATCTGCAATTGAAAAAAAACAATCACCTTTTTTTTCATTTTTGTTTGTATATCCTAAATTTGAAATTATATTTGCACCCTCCTAAAAGGGATGGTGCCTTAGCTCAGTTGGTAGAGCAATGGACTGAAAATCCATGTGTCCCTGGTTCGATTCCTGGAGGCACCACTTTAAAAACCCTGTAAACCCAATGTTTACAGGGTTTTGTATTTTTATACAACAATGCACTTCTTTTATATCCTTCATAGTAAAACCATAAACCGATATTATATCGGTGAAACCCCTGACCTGACGGTTCGATTTGAACAACACAACCAACATCATTTCAAAAAGAATTTCACGAAGGCCGCGGACGATTGGACAATCGCACTGTCCAAAAAATGCAAATCAAAGCAAGATGCCGTTTATCTGGAGAAATTCGTCAAACGTATGAAAAGCAAGAAATTCATTCATAAAATCATTGAAAACCCCGAAATATTGGATGACCTGATCATCCAAAAATAATTCGTCCCTGGTTCCCCCGAAGGGTCGGGGCTGGAGGCACCACTTTAAAAACCCTGTAAACCCAATGTTTACAGGGTTTTGTATTTTTATACAACAATGCACTTCTTTTATATCCTTCATAGTAAAACCATAAACCGATATTATATCGGTGAAACCCCTGACCTGACGGTTCGATTTGAACAACACAACCAACATCATTTCAAAAAGAATTTCACGAAGGCCGCGGACGATTGGACAATCGCACTGTCCAAAAAATGCAAATCAAAGCAAGATGCCGTTTATCTGGAGAAATTCGTCAAACGTATGAAAAGCAAGAAATTCATTCATAAAATCATTGAAAACCCCGAAATATTGGATGACCTGATCATCCAAAAATATACAAATATGTATACTTAAATTTGTGTAAAAGGTTCTGATTTAATTAATTCCTCGGTTGGGTTAAACGTAGTGCGGAGGTTCGCCGTCTGCGTCCGAAGCTAAAGCTTTTTGTTTAGTTTTATTTTTCCTTTTCCAAAGATACCCCGAAGCGTCGGGGCATAAGATTTAGCGACATTATAAATATACACAGACCTTTCGGTTTAGTCTTAAAGTCCGCATTACGTTTAGGTTTTGTTGTAATCAGTAACGACACACATGAGTAAGCACGAACGATTTCATTTCTGCATTTTTTCCATCAGAGTGAAGTCCATATATACAGCGATTAGATATAATAGACGTTTTTTAATAAAATTTTTGCATTATTATGAAACAAATTCTTTAGTTTAGCGTTTTACATATATGTGTATTTATGAATTTCCGAATTAATGAGTTTGTACTAGATGCCAAGGTTGTAGCTGTCTATACTTATGAAATATGTGATTCAGATGGAAAAACAGTTTCAAGTCCAACTTTTGATTTCTTGCAAGAACTTCATAAAAAATCTCCACAAGATGCCCAAATTTTGAAATCTCAAATACTTAATACTGCGAATGTATACGGAATAGAGGGAAGAAATGAAGTTTGTACTGGACGAGACGGGCTATTTGCGATACCGAGTAAATATGAAGATGGAAAAAAGATCACAAGTCGATATAGAATATTCTACTGGGTGCTAAATATAAATACAATCATAATAGGTGGAGGTTGTTTTAAACCTGAGAAAATAGAGGGAGTTCAAATTAAGGCTTATCAGGAAGTTTCAGAGTGTGAAAATGCAGCAGAAGAATTATGTAGTGTGTCAAAATATATTGAATCACTAGATAAAACACAAGCAATATCTATTGAAGAAATTGAAAAAGACGAAATTTTAGAATTATGAAAACTATAAATGATTTGGATTTTGGTATCCCAGAAGAAATTGAAAATTATACGGCTCATTCTGCTGAAATAGGCATAATGATAACTAATTATATTCGCTCCATAGATGGGATGAATAAAAAGTCATTTGCGAAATTAGTTGGTAAAACAGCAAGTGATGTTACTCGATGGGTTTCTGGTAATCACAACTTTACGATTTTAACTTTAAGCCTAATAGAAGCACGTACTGGAATGGCTATCATAAAGAAACTCTCGGACAAAAATATTGAAGAACATTTAAAATGTAATGCATTTGAAATTGAGACTGAAGAGCAATTAAAAAAAGAGATTTTTAGACTTAAAAATAAAGTTGCCGAATTAGAAAAAAAGATAGAAGATCTTTCTGCCTTGAAAAACACTTGGAATAATGTTAAGACTCTTGGAGTGTATGAGGCACGAAGAACTCAATTTATTCACAGAATAGTTTTATCTGGGTCAGAAGAAAGTACTTTTAGGTGGAAAGTTGAAGATGTTCGAAAAATTCGAAGTAAAGGAAATGCGTTGGCTGTAGAAAAGCCTGTTTTATTTAATATTGAATAATTTATAGATTATGAAAAAATCAGATGTCAGTATTGAAATTTATAACGCTAAGCCCCTTTCTTTTCAAGTTAATAGTGAAAATGAATTTGAAGGTGATTTAAAATTTGAAAATATAAATTTAGCATTGAAAACAGAGTTTCAAGTCGACCGAAAAAATTCTGCTGTGGCGGTTAAGATTGATTTAACAGTTGTTCTAAAGGAAAATGATGAAGATTTATTCAGTCTAGTATCTTTTTTTGAATTTGGAGTGTTTAAATTAGAAGATGTTTTAACCAATAAGAAGGATAAGGAGAGTGATTTAGATTCAAGTTTTGCGCGTAAGCTATTAAATATCGCTATTGGTGGTTCAAGAGGTATGTTATCAGTTTATTTATCATCTACGCAATACAATGATTTTACATTACCTATTGCTAATATTCCTGATGATTATTTCGATTAAGGCTACCCTTGTTAAGTAGAATTAATCGGTTTTACTGAAATTTATATACTTGTATAATATTTACTTTTTGAGCTATTGATTACAACAATTGTATATGATTACCAAGGTACGCATATTTCTTATTTACAGGTATTTAAAATAGCCCATGTTTTATGTAGGTATAAGATATCTATCAAGCTATTATACATATAAAATACGTTTGCAAACATTTATTGCAAAAATAGACCATGCCCTAACTGTGGTACGGATTTAGGTAGTTGATCCAAGCTATTTGCAGTTGATCGAAATGTATCAATTATACCCTCCCTAAATTTGATCCAGTAGAATATTCTTCGGATCTTTCTTTTATAAAAGCACGATACATAAGAATATCCACACCAGACCAGAATTTGGAAAGACAGCTTATAAAGCAACACACGGGCGAAAAGCTCTTCATAGATATATGTAGTGGCTCCATACCCTTCAATGAACGGGCAGAAGGGCAGAGGCTTTTAAACGATATGGATCTAAACTATGTATCGGTACATGCAATAGATCGACTGGGACGAAACCTCCTGGATATACTAATGACACTCCAGCACTTTGATGATCATGGGATTAAACTCAAGGTAGAGAACCTGGGCATTGAATCATTGGTTGACGGAAAACCCAACCCAGCCTTTAAGTTGATTGTGTCGGTACTGGCCAACATTGCCGAAATGGAACGTAATACGATGTTGGAACGACAACGGGAAGGTATAGATATAGCCAAGGCCAAAGGGATGTATAAAGGCAGGGTAAGGGGCTGGAGGCACTGCAAAAAAGTATTCGATTTCTCAAACGCTTTTTTTTATATACTACCAACATTTTTTAGGGATTACTCCCAAACGCTTTTTATCCCATTAACCTGAAAATCACGGCATTGAAAATTGTCTTCCCCTAAGTTCTTAATGGTTATATCTGTGTAGTTTCCATTGGGGAATATCTGGGAAGTCATCACATACTGCCCTCCGTTGATGAATATTTCAATAGACGACCAATCGAGCAGTAAACGGACCTCATATTCCCCTTCCGGTAAAAGGGGCATAGGCATTTGCTGAACGCCCTTTCCAAAATCTTCCTGAAAATCGACTTTTCCCGATCTAGACCTATCAAGAATAAAGGTTTTATCCTCCCCCATTACGGTCAATACCAATTCATCCTTGGTGCTATTACTTAACTTCAATTGAAAATCCTTTGAACTGGTCGTAAACCTTATTTCCGAGGGGTTGAGGTTTTTAAAAGCCATGGTTTCCGTTGCATTGGCAGCTATCCCAACATCGAAACCCTCCTCTTCGGAAATGATTTTATCAATACCATCAATAGGATAATTGAACAGTTGATAATCCCCATCCGTTTTATTCAACATTAATTTTCTGGGCGTCGTCATTGCACTACGCCATTTTTCAGTTGGTGTATCCCGGGCATAAGTCCAATTACTCATCCACCCAATAAAAATCGGATGGGTTTCCGGAGCATTATTGTAGGTTACCCCCGCATAATTATCCGTGCCAAAATCAATCCATTTCGTTTCCGTTTGATTGGTGGTAAACGTATCCCCATCAAAATCACCCACAAAATATTGGGTACCACTACCTCCATTGGGGGCCCCTGGATTTACACTGATCAATAAAACCCACTTTATACCATCAGTCCCTTCGACCGTCATGGGTATTAGGTCTGGACACTCCCAAACACCGCCATGCGCGCCTTTATCCTTTCCGAATTCACTTAAAAGCGTCCATTCTTTAAGGTTTTTAGAGCTATAAAACCGGGCATGATCCCCGGCTACCAACGTGAGTATCCATTTTTCCGATTCCTTGTGCCACATAACCTTAGGGTCACGGAAATCCTTGATTCCCTCATTTCCAATTACCGGGTTATCCACATATTTTGTCCAAGTGTCACCATTATCAAGGCTATAAGCGATTCCTTGTGTTTGAAAATCGTTCCTGCCTGCCTTTTCGCCTTCCATTAAATGATAGGTGTAAATTGCCACAAGTGGAGGGTTCTCCTCGGTACCGAATCCGGAACTATTATTTTCATCAACAACGGCACTCCCAGAAAATATCAATCCGTGTTCATCGGGATATAGCGCTATGGGTTTATGTTCCCAATGCAAAAGATCCTTACTAACCGCATGCCCCCAATGCATCGGGCCCCAAACAATATCGTCGGGATAAAATTGATAGAACAAGTGATAAACCCCTTTATAATACACCAATCCGTTGGGGTCGTTCATCCATTTCTCTTTTGGGGAAAAATGATATTGAGGCCTGTAAGGCTCTTGATAATGTTCCGTCTTACCACTAACTATAACATTTGGTGCGTTTTGTACTTTTTGCTTACACCCGACCAATACGGTTAAAAGAAAAATAATTGCAAGCAATCTATAAACCATAATGGTGTTTTTATTGATTAGGTTAAGATAACAAAATCCCATAATATAGTACCTTTACTTTTAACATTCAATATTGTATGAAAACCTTATCCGCTTTTTATATTTTCCTTCTTTGCACGACAATAATGGTCGCCCAAAAAAAAATGGATAGGAAGTTAAAAGCCCTCAATAATGAAACAATTCCTTACATACAGGTTTCCGAGGCCGTTGCCAAGGACAGTCTGGTTTTCCTAGACACCCGAAAATTGGAAGAGTTTAAAATAAGTCATTTGGAACAGGCCCTTTGGGTAGGTTACGACCAATTTGACGCACAACACCTACAAAACGCCATTCCCAACCTAGAAACCCCGATTGTGGTGTACTGCTCTATAGGGGTTAGGTCAGAGGATATTGGTGAAAAACTTCAGGAAATGGGATATACCAATATCCAAAACCTGTATGGCGGTATATTTAAATGGAAGAATTCGGGTTATCCGGTTTTTGATACAGAAGGCAATGAAACGGAAAAAGTACACGCCTATAATAGATTATGGGGCAAATTATTGGAAAAAGGTGAAAAAATTTATGAATAAATCAATCCGAAACACATGGGTTTAATTCAACAAAATACTGAAAAGAAAGATGCTTTGGCCATTCATTTCCATTTGGTCAATTCCAGGGAACTATTACTCATATTCACCAGAAATCCTGTTTTGGGAAAATGCAAAACACGATTGGCGGCAAAGGTCGGGGACCAAGTGGCCTTGGATATATACAAGTACCTACTTAGGCATACCGCGGACATAACCAAAGATCTGCATGTACACAAACACGTGTATTATTCGGAAGGGATTTGGGAGGATGATTCTTGGGATAATCTTATTTTTGATAAACGATTGCAAGTGGGAGCCGATTTGGGGGAGCGGATGGCGAATGCTTTTCGGGAAGGTTTTGAAAACGGATTTGAAAAAATCATTATTATCGGAAGCGACATGTATGATTTGGAGAGTACCGATATACAAAAAGCCTTCAACGCCCTTAATGAAAATGACTTTGTGATAGGACCTGCTTTGGATGGCGGATATTATCTATTGGGAATGAAATCCTATACGGATGCCGTCTTCAAAAATAAGGCATGGGGCAAGAACAAAGTGCTTGAGGATACCATAAATGACTTAACAGGCAAAAAAGTGTTCCATTTGGAAACCAAGAATGATATTGACCTTTACGAAGACGTTTTACCAATAAAAGCTTTTCAAACTTATTTGAAGAATATATGAGATTATCTGAGCAAGAATTACAAGAATCCACTGAGTATTTAAAAGAAAAGGGCTTTGACAACCCTGAAATCGGCATTGTTTTGGGAACAGGCTTGGGCCAATTGGTCGATGCCATTGAAGACCCCATTATAGCGCATTACAACCACATACCATTTTTCCCTTTGGCAACGGTCGAATTTCATTCAGGCAAACTGATTTATGGCACCATAGAGGGCAAGAAAGCTGTTGTTATGGAAGGTCGTTTCCATTTATATGAGGGTTACGATTTTGTGGATGTCACCTATCCCATCCGGATTATGCACAGGCTTGGAATCAAAAAGTTATTCGTTTCAAACGCCGCAGGAGCCATTAACCTCGATTTCAAAAAGGGCGACATTATGTTGATCGAGGACCATATCAACCTTCAGGGGGGATCACCGTTGGCCTTCAGTAATGTAGATGAATTCGGAGATCGTTTTGTAGACATGAGCGAACCTTACGACCTAACCATGCGCAACAAACTCAAGGCAATTGCCAAACGAGAGAATATACGCCTACAGAAAGGGATATACGCAGCGGTTGTAGGTCCACAATTGGAGACCAAGGCAGAATACCGAATGTTGAAAATCCTAGGTGCCGATGCAGTGGGTATGAGCACCGTACCCGAAGTAATCGTTGCCAACCATTTACGATTGCCCATGGTTGCCGTGTCTGTATTGACCGATGAGTGTGACCCTGACAACCTTGAACCCGTCGATATTCAGGAAATCATAAAGATCGCAAACGATACGGAGCCCAAAATGATCAAACTTTTTACAGAACTAATAAAAGAACTATGAGCTATTTAGAAGCTACGAACGACTTGTACAAAGATGCTGCCCTAACCCCGGATGTAGGCCTATGCTGTACCACAAATCCTATTTGGCAGTTTCCTGGTTTGTCTATACCCAAAATCATGCAGGAAATGAACTATGGATGTGGGAGTACGGTTTCGGCCCAGGATTTGGTAAACAACCCAAAGGTTTTGTATGTAGGCGTTGGTGGCGGTATGGAACTTTTGCAATTCTCCTATTTCTCACGCCAAAAAGGCGGTGTTACCGGTGTAGATGTGGTCGATGAAATGCTCGAGGCTTCCAGAAAGAATTTTAAGATAGCTGAAGAAGAAAACGATTGGTTTAAAAGTGATTATGTAAACCTAGTCAAAGGTGATGCCCTGAATCTGCCCATTGCAGATGAGAGTATTGATATTGCGGCCCAAAACTGTCTTTTCAATATCTTCAAGGCCGAAGACCTCAGAAAAGCCATTGGCGAAATGTACCGGGTTCTTAAACCACACGGTCGATTGGTCATGAGCGACCCCATCTGTGAACAGCCCATGAACGAAGCGTTGCGAAATGACGATAGACTCCGGGCACTCTGCTTAAGCGGAAGTATACCCATGAAAGAATACATCAAGGCCTTAACCGATGCAGGCTTTGGGACCATAGAGGTAAGGGCCCGAAAATCATATCGGGTATTATCGCCCAACCACTACCCCACCGACGAACTGATATTTATAGAATCTATTGAAATTGCCGCTATAAAAGACCCCATGCCAGAGGATGGACCTTGTATTTTTACGGGAAAAACCGCAATCTATTATGGTAACGAGGCGTATTTTGATGATAATGCCGGACATGTTTTACTCCAAAACCAACCTTTGGCCATTTGCGACAAAACAGCAGCAGCATTGGCAAAAACCGGTGCCCCTATTCATATCAGCGAAAGCACCTGGCATTACAACGGCGGTGGTTGTTGTTGATTTGTGTAAGGTTTGATCATGAAATGAAACTAAAGGATATATATTCCTAAAATTGGATGATGATCAAACTTAAATACATCTTGGGCATAACATTGCCATTTTTCCTGTTACTGAATTGTTTTGGCCAGAAGCCATCACGTGCCACCTTGGATAGTAGTGTTGAAACGGTTGACCATACCCCCTGGGACATTTTGTTGAAAAAACATGTGGATGAAAATGGGAATGTCGACTACAAAGGTTTTGTTGCCGATAGCGACCAATTAAGGAACTATCTCGAATACCTGTCACAAAACCCCATTGCCCATTCCGCATCCAAAGAAGAGCAATTGGCCTATCACATAAACCTATACAATGCAGGGACGGTTCAGTTGATCGTGGATAATTACCCCTTGGAGAGTATAAAGGATATTTTCAGACCTTGGGGCAAAGACCGCCTAAAGATTGGGGTCGACAGCTTTTCCCTAGGGGAAATAGAGCACGATATTCTTCGAGAAATGGATGAACCACGCATTCATTTTGCCATTAATTGCGCCTCTTATTCCTGCCCCAAACTATTGAACCGTGCCTATTCCGCCAAGGAATTGGAGGGACAGCTAAAAAAGGCCACTTTCGATTTTATAAACGACACCACAAAGAATAAAATCTCACAAAATGCAGTTGCCTTGTCTAAAATATTCAAATGGTATGGGGACGATTTCACTACCAAAAAATCACTGATCGACTACCTGAACAAATATGTGGATATTGAGATTTCACAAAATGCAGAAATAGATTTTCTAACGTATGACTGGAGTTTGAATGAAAAGCGGTAATACCATAACCATCAGCATTATTATCCCCGTACTCAATGAGGAAGACCAAATCGGGAAACTCATTGGCTATTTAAAGGTGAATAGCAGCACCAGCTGTATTGCTGAAATAATGGTCGTTGATGGAGGTAGCCATGACAACACCGTACAAATTGCAAAAAATGCAGGGGCAACAGTGCTACAAACCGGAAAAGGGAGAGCCAAACAAATGAACGAAGGGGCCAAGCATGCAAAAGGCACCATTCTCTATTTTTTACACGCCGATACGTTTCCTCCAAAGGATTTTGACCAACATATCCTCAACGCGACTTCGAAAAAACATCAATCCGGTTGTTTTCAAATGCGTTTTGACAGCGACCATTGGGTACTGCGTTTCTTTGCCTGGTTCACCAGATACAACCACAAAATCTGTAGAGGGGGTGACCAATCGTTATTTGTCACCAAAGAGCTTTTTTTTAAGACCGAAGGTTTCAATGAGAAATATATCGTTTTTGAAGACAATGAGTTCATTGGTCGTTTATACCAAAAAACCAACTTTAGTATAATCCCACATCATGTCCAGACCTCTGCCAGAAAGTACAGACAGCATGGAGTCGTGCGCCTTCAATATCATTTTGGGGTAATTCACCTAAAGAATTTTCTAGGTGCCGGACCGGAACAGTTATATGATTATTATAAACGAAAGATAGCCCTCTAGCGAATCGGTCCGATTTCCCCGCTCTCAAAATCCAAAATAACGCCTTCAGAAATCCATTTGGCCAGGGCCTGACGATTATCGGGCTCCAATATCCTTTTTTGGTCTTTATTGTTTCTGATATTCCCAATCTCAATAAAAGTCATTGCCGGATGGGTTTTTTTCACAAGATAAAGCGAAGTCCGGTCTTGAAAAGTACCGGTATAAGTACGATTGGGTTGGTATTTTCTATATTTCTCCTTAAACGTATTGTGTATACTTTCGGCCAATTTCTTTCCATTCTTGCTTTTTGCATGATGATAGAAAAAAACATCGATATTCTGCCCCTTGCTACGACTGTCTACATGGGTCACTATGAGTCTTTGGAATTGCCCCTTATGTTTTTTATGAAGGTCATTCACAATATCAACCCGCTGTTTTAACCGGGCCGTCTGATTCAATGGTATTGTCTTGTCCGGAAAAGCGACCTCATCCCTATCCATTTCCAAAATCCGATCATCACGTATACCGTCATCCTTGTCCTGGATAATGACATAGACCAAAGCACTATGGGCCATAAGTTCCTTAGCCAACCGCAAGGTTAAATCATAGGCGTACTCATCTTCTGAAATAAAAGTGTTCCCATATTTTGTCATTGCACCCGGATCCGGGCCTCCATGCCCTGAGATCAAATAATAAACCGCTCCTTTCAAGCGGGTACTTTTGATGGCGACCTCGGAATACCCATCCCCGAATAAGGGATAGGAAAGACTACCCTCCAATTTTGGTGCTTCAACTTTATCGGCTTTAGTTGTGGATGTTGAATCGACACTGGGCAAAAAGTAGGTTCTTCCCTCGTATAAATGGACACTATCACGAAGGTTTTCAGAGTTCAAGGCAACAAAATCATCGAAAGTCTCGTATGGGTCGACCCCCTGTTTTCGCAGAAGGGAATATACCCCATCACCCTTTTCCGCCTTTACAGCGATATAGGCATCCTGTCCTGTGGCTATCATAGCCATGAAAAACACTACCGGAAATATGTAATTATTAATTTTCACTTTCACCTTTTTACTCATTTTCCTCAAATTCCGTATTGGAATAATCCGATAAAATTCCATTGGTAATTAGGTTGGCTATATTTTCCCTATCGGAGGTTACCTTCATGGTTTTTTCATCATCGGCAGGTTTTGAACCCATATTTATTAAGGTAATGGGAGGTAAAATATTCTTTGCGAATGCGATACTTTTAAAATCTGTAAAAACCTTGGAATAATCTTCCAAGGGCCCTTGTTTTACAACATTCCCACCAAAAACCTTCAATATGTTGGCAGCAAATCTCTTACTTTCCACACTCTCCGCATAATGGTAAACCATTACATCGGTCTTTGTTTTTGAATTCACATCGTCAACATTCATCACCACTAGCCTTTGATAATCCCCATTATGTCTCAGGTATTTTTTGTTTATCTCCCCAACATAATCTATCAAATCCAAAGAATCCTTCGCTTCACTGGTAAACAAATACACCCTTGCCCCACTTTGGAGCAACTTCCTTGCCATGTTCACAGCGATACCATCCTTAAGTGGGTCTTGAACCTTAGTACCTTCCCCTCCATCATGTTCTATCAAATAATATACCGTATTGATCAAGGAACTGTCCTTACGTCTTAAAGTGGCCAACTCTTCATCAAAAATCGGTCTTTCCCCGCCATGGCCTATTTGCACCAATACCCCCCTGTTCTTAAAAGAATCGGGGGCATATGGCATCACATACGTCTCACCAACGGATAAACGGCTACCATTATTTAATTTATCTTGGTTCAGTTCGAGAAACTGTTCGTAGTACTTAGCGATATCGATACCTTCATTTCTCAAAATAGAGAGAATACCATCTCCATTTTTAGCAACAACAGTCTCTAGGTTCTCTTGGGAAATCGCACTTTCGAAAGAAGCCAATACCAAAACTATTACCACCAATTTATTTATATACGTCACGCAGTACAGGGTTTCGGCAAAGTTTGTCAAAATACTTGCCATTTGCAAATACATTTACGGCGTTGCCGATTTATTAATACAATTATGACAGGTTTTTGAAAACACAGGTCATATTGAACTATATCCCTACCTTTTTGGTAGTTGCAAATCAATATTGTTTATAAAAATCACTGATCACCAATTGGGCTGGTTTATTCTGGGGGGTAAACCGGTTATCCTTACCGCCCCCTGCCTTATCATGATCAATGAACCATTTCCAGACATAACCACCCGCAAACCAATCCTCGCCCCAGAACTCCTCAAAGATGGCTTTTTTGGCATTTACCTGACCATCGAGGTTGACGTTTTCAACACTTCGGTCTACCAACCAAGGTTTCTTGGCCGTATAATCGATACTTCGGTAACCATATTCGGTAAATAAAATGGGCTTGCCTTTTTCCTTGGACAATTGCATCATCCTTTCCTTGTGCTTCTTCCACCCATTTTTCAATTGCGTAACAGTAGGAGTACGTTCTTCAGATAATGGGAAATAGGCATCAATACCGATAAAATCGACATATTCCCAAAATGGGGTCCCAGGATATTCATCCCAGTTTGCGGCGTACGTCAGCTTACCTTTATACACTTCCCTGATTTTCACAATTAAATTTTTCCAAAATACAGGTCTTTTTTTTACAAATTGCCCCAACTCCGTTCCAATACAAAAAATAGCGGTTTGGGTTTCTTGGGCCAAATTGGCATAAGCCAGTATGAATTTTTCATAGGATGCCTCCAAGACTTGCCAATCTTCTTCAGTTTGCATCCTCAGAGTCCCTGTAAATTCTCCCCTCCAAATCCAGATTTGTGGCTTTAGCATTACTTGAACACCATTTTTTTGCAACATCCGAATATACTGTTTGGCGCCACTTTTGGTTTCACCGAACCATTGCCGTTCGGTGTCGAAAATAATATCGGGTGAATTTATTTCACGTATAAAACCAAAAGGCATAACAGCGGCATGATTGGCGTTGATATTCAGAATTTCATCAACATGTTGTTGCCCCACTTTCTCCCGCGAAGCGACAAAACTGACCCCATTTATTTTTTCCATGACCTGGCTAGTACAGGAAAATTGCAACAAACAAAAAATCAATAACCCCAATTGCCTCATTCCGCTTCGATTAAGTTTTTAAATATACTACAATTAATAAATACGTGCTTTGATCGTAAAAATCCAGGATTGTTTAAATCGACTGGAAATCAATTAAAAACATAAAATATCGGAATATGGATTAAGTTCCTATATTTAGTTACGACTTAAAACCAAACAACCATCAAAAATCATATGGAACACATCGTTATCATAGGTAATGGCATCTCCGGGGTTACAGCGGCCAGACACATTAGAAAGCTTTCCGATAAACGTATAAGTATCATCTCTGCCGAAACGGATTTCTTCTTTTCTCGAACCGCACTGATGTACGTATACATGGGCCACATGAAATTCGAACATACACAACCTTATGAAGATTGGTTTTGGAAAAAGAACAGGATCGAGCTCATAAATGCCTATGTCGAGGACATTAACCATCAAGAAAAAACACTACGCATAAAAGACGGTGCGGATATTCGTTATGACAGATTGATTATTGCCACAGGGTCCAAACCTAATAAATTTGGATGGCCGGGTCAAGATTTAAAAGGGGTACAGGGTTTATACTCCAAACAGGATCTCGACGGTGTTGAAAAATACGCCCCCAATAATACAATCTGCAAAAGGGCTGTCATCGTTGGTGGCGGATTAATCGGTATTGAACTCGCCGAAATGCTTCGCTCTAGGGATATTCCCGTAACTTTTTTGGTTAGGGAAAACAGTTTTTGGAATGGTGTTCTTCCTTCCGGGGAATCACAAATGATCAATGAACATATACTAGAACATCATATCGATTTAAGATTGGCTACCAATTTAACCGAAATTCTTCCAGATGAAAACGGCAGGGTCAAGGCTATAAAAACCGATAAAGGCGATGTTATTGAATGTGAATTTGTCGGACTTACCGCTGGTGTAGCACCAAATATTGATTTTTTAAAAGACAGCGGAATTGAAATTGGCCGCGGTGTAAAGGTCAATCGCATGCTTGAAACCAACATCACTGACATCTATGCCATTGGGGACTGTGCCGAACAACACGAAGCTATTGGGAGCCGCAGACCTATTGAGGCTGTTTGGTATACAGGACGTATGATGGGAGAGACCGTAGCCCAGACCATCTGTGGCAACAAAACCGAATATAATCCAGGTCACTGGTTCAATTCGGCCAAATTTCTGGATGTGGAATATCAAACCTACGGTTGGGTATTCAGCGAAAAAACAAAGAAGGATTCTGAAAAACACTTTCACTGGCGACATCCAAAAGAAAAGATATGTATCACCGTCGCCTATCACTCCGACACGAATAAATTTTTAGGAATCAATACCTTCGGAATACGTATGCGCCATGAAATTTTTGACCGATGGCTTACCGAAGAACGAAATGTGGACTATGTAATGGAATATTTGAAAGACGCTAATTTCGACCCCGAATTCTATGCTCAACACGAGACTGAAATCGTTGCCAAATTCAATACTGAAATGGGAACCGGCATAACACCCAAAAAGAAAAGTTGGAAACGAATTTTTAAAACAGCCTAAGACCCGATGAAAATAATAAAAAACATAGGCCTTATCATATTTTTGATGGGTCTGACCATTTTTGCCGCTTTACCTGTTGTAGGCACCTACAGCCTATCCCCAAAACAGTTTGAGGATTTTGTTGGCCAAAAAGGAATCAAAAGTGATTTGTTCATTTCAGATATACAAGAAAACGTAGTCGGTCAAAATTTTGAGGGTATGTTTTCGTTTGCGCCAAAAGTCACCCATGCCCTCGAGACGGCCAATGCGCAACATCGTAAAAACAAGGAATACAAAAAGATTATCTATACCAAGCCACATGATATGGCAGCGGAACTCGGCAAGATTTCCGGGAGTGGTTTCATTGTCGAACATAAGGGATTGATGTGGTTTTTGACTTTTGGACTTGGCATTATCGGTGCGCTGATGTTCATTCTCCCCAATGTGGTTCTATTAGGTAAGAAAGGCATAAAGAACAACGGTATTTATCATGAAAATGCCACAAATAGGGGTTGGATTGCCTGGATGGTCTTTATCTTCCTGGTTTCCTTTTACCTTATCCTTTATTTCCGTTCGGAATATGCGGTGAATTGGACCTATCTGGTAGACCCCATCAGTCAATCACTCAGTGGGAATCTTGCCGGACAATGGTTTGTTTATGGTTTTATGTATTGTGTGGTCATGGTTGTCATGGCCGTGCGTATGTATATAAAATACCGCCATAATATGTATCAAATGGTCAGGACGACATCGGTATTGTTCTTCCAGATCGTATTTGCCTTTTTGATTCCTGAGATCATGGTACGCCTTCAAATGCCCTATTATGATTTTAAGAATGCCTTTCCGTTGGATTATGATTTCTTTTTCCAATGGAATCTAAAATCATTGCTCAATAGTGGTGGCATTGGCCTATTCATACTTGTTTGGGGAATTGTCTTGACCGTCGTCATTGTTCCGGTAATGGTCTATTTCTTTGGCAAACGTTGGTATTGTTCCTGGGTTTGTGGTTGTGGAGGTTTGGCCGAAACCTTAGGGGACCCCTATAGGCAACATTCAAGCAAATCGCTCTTTTCATGGAAAGTTGAACGCTGGTTGATTCATGGGGTCTTACTATTTGCCTTGGTGATGACAGGTTTTACCCTTTATGGCTTTTTTGCCGAAACAGGTACGGTACTAGGTATAAAAGTTCAAAGTATCATGGATACCTATAGCTTTTTGATAGGAGCCGTATTTGCAGGTGTTATCGGTACAGGCTTCTATCCCATATTCGGGAATCGTGTTTGGTGCCGTTTCGGATGCCCTTTGGCAGCCTATTTGGGATTTGTCCAGCGGTTTAAATCAAGATTTAGAATAACCACCAATGGCGGACAATGTATTTCATGCGGCAACTGTTCAACCTATTGCGAACAGGGTATCGATGTAAGGGCCTATGCCCAAAAAGGGGAGAACATCGTTCGTTCCAGTTGTGTGGGTTGTGGTGTTTGTTCCGCTGTGTGCCCGAGAGGGGTATTGAAATTGGAGAATGGCCCTGAACAAGGCCGAATAAATCCAACACAGATTTTATTGGGCAATGATCCCGATTTGATGGAATTGGTCAATAGGAAGTAGAAATGCCCCATAGTATACTGATAGCATTCTTTTTTGCCTTCATTGTTCCGGCAACAAACAATAATCCGCCGAAATATTACAAGGATTTCTATAAATCCGGCAAACCAAAATCGGAAGGATGGCTCGTTGACGGGGAAAAAACAGGATACTGGAAATTCTATCATAAGAATGGCATAATTTCAGAACAGGGTCACTTTAAATACGATAAAAGGGAAAAGTATTGGTATTTTTACCGCCCTGACAGAATTCGAATCAAAGAAGGGAATTATTTGGATGGCAAAATGGATAATTGGTGGTTGTTTTATGACACAAAAGGAAGGATCTACCACAAATGCCAGCTCTATAAAGGAAAGAAGAACGGATACTGCCTAAAATATAAAAACGAAGAACTGGTCTCTGCTGAAAAATATCAAAATGGAAACAAAATCAAGGAATGGTACAGTTTTATTGATTTTCGTCGAGAAAACAAACTATCCGATCTAAAATAATGACCCACATAATAGTTATTATCCCCGCCTATAACGAAGCTGATTCCATTGCACAGGTCATACACGAAATACCGGCATCGGTTTCAGAAATCATCGTAGTCAACAATAATTCAACCGATGACACCGCAACAACGGCAGAAAAAGCCGGGGCCACGGTCTTGACCGAAACCAAGATGGGATATGGTTATGCCTGTCTTTGTGGTATGCAATACGTGGCACAACAATCAATTAAACCGGATATAATCGTGTTTATTGATGGTGATTATTCCGATTACCCACAAGAATTGACGAAGGTTGTGCAACCTATTATAGAACAAGATATTGATTTTGTGATCGGCGCCAGGGTGAAGCATTTAAGGGAACCCGGAAGTATGACACCCCAACAGGTTTTCGGCAATTGGCTGGCTACCAGCCTAATGAAATTGTTCTTTAGGGCAACATTTACCGACTTAGGACCGTTTAGAGCAATAAAATATGACAAGTTGCTAGCCTTGAAAATGGAAGACAAAACCTATGGGTGGACTGTAGAGATGCAATTAAAGGCACTAAAAAGGAAGATGACATATATCGAAGTGCCAGTGCGTTACAAAAAAAGAATAGGAGTCTCCAAGGTCTCGGGTACCGTAAAAGGTAGTATATTTGCAGGCATAAAAATTCTTGGTTGGATTTTTAAATACAGCATCAAGTAATATGGGTCTTATAATCTCTTATATAATCATTACCATTTACAGCTTTGCGCTGTTATTGATATTTTTTTACAGTTTGGCACAATTGAACCTGTTGG
Organism: Maribacter aquimaris; assembly: GCF_014596745.1. GTDB lineage: Bacteria > Bacteroidota > Bacteroidia > Flavobacteriales > Flavobacteriaceae > Maribacter_A > Maribacter_A aquimaris. The sequence continues at coordinate 223,267 of NZ_JABTCF010000002.1, read as the reverse complement.
TCAATTATCTAGGCTATAAGCGCCAAAATCAGACAGCGCCAAAATTCAATCTTTTAGATCCAAAAGAAATTCCATTTGTAACCATTCAACTTCCGGTCTACAATGAGGAATATGTTATGGAGCGACTATTGGAGAACATCGCAAAGATCGAATATCCCAAAAGTAAGTTGGAAATCCAGGTTCTTGATGATTCAACCGACAGTTCTGTCAATATTACCGCGGAACAAATAAGAGAATTACAGGAAAGCGGGCTGGATATTCAACATATTCGAAGGGAAAACCGTCAAGGCTTTAAAGCCGGGGCACTCAAAGAAGGTCTAGAGATAGCCAAAGGTGATTTTATTGCCATATTCGATGCTGACTTTCTACCCGATCCCGATTGGTTAAAGAAAACTGTTATTTATTTTAAGGATAAGGAAATTGGAGTGGTACAGACCCGATGGGGACATATCAACCGCGATTACTCCACATTGACAAGAATACAGGCCTTTGCCTTGGATGCTCATTTTACCTTGGAGCAAGTTGGCAGGAATGCGAAAGGGCATTTTATCAATTTCAATGGCACTGCGGGCATATGGCGTAAGGAATGTATTTTGGATGCCGGAAACTGGGAAGGGGACACCTTAACGGAAGACCTCGATTTAAGTTATAGGGCCCAACTGAAAAATTGGAAATTCAAGTACCTGGAGGATGTTGAAACCCCTGCGGAATTACCCGTTGTAATCAGTGCTGCCCGATCACAACAGTTCCGTTGGAACAAAGGTGGTGCCGAAAACTTCAGAAAATCGGTCTGGAAAGTTATTACGGCCAAAAATATTTCCTTTAAAACCAAATTCCATGGCGTCATGCATTTGTTGAACAGTTCAATGTTCCTATGTGTATTCCTGGTATCGTTATTAAGTATCCCGGCCATGTATATTAAGGCATTGTACCCAGAATTGGATTGGGCCTTTGATGTATTGAGTTTCTTTGTCGTAAGTACGATCATTCTTTTCGTTTGTTATTGGTTCACCTACAAAAGCATACAGGGAAGTAGCTTTGATAATTTTGTCGATTACATTAAGTTGTTCTTTACCTTTTTCTCGGTTGCCCTAGGGTTTTCATTGCATAACTCCATTGCCGTATTGGAAGGACATATGGGTAAGCGAAGTGAGTTTGTAAGAACCCCTAAATTCAACTTGAACAGTATTACCGATAGTTGGAAAGGCAATAAATACCTCACCAAAAAACTTTCGCCGAACATGATTCTGGAGTTTGCCCTGATGATATATTTCCTCTTCGGGATGTACAGTGCCGTTCCCTTAAATGATTTCGGGTTATTCCCTTTCCATTTTATGCTATTTAGTGGTTTTGGTTTTGTCTTCTACAAATCACTTACTTCAAGAGCCTAATAACAGTAACCCCCCCTTAAGTTTCAACATTAATCGGTACTAATTCTGTATTACTCTTTTTTTTCAGTTATTTGCAATAAACCAATTTAAGACTAAATGCCTACCCAGCTTTTTACGTATTGGAAACTTCATAAGATTCCGATATTGTTGGCCTTACTGAGCCTAGGTTTTTATTATACATTCGCATATCACTTAGAACGCACCGACTTTATAAAGTTGATTTCTTTGTGTGGTGCGCTGTTCTTCTTGTGCTATAAACTCATTCAATTTGAAAAATGGAACTTTAGGTTCCTACTGGGGGTAGGACTGCTTTTTAGACTTATCTTCCTCTTCATTGAACCCAACCTCTCCCAAGATTATTTCCGCTTTATTTGGGATGGTGAGCTGGTGCGAAATTTCATTAATCCGTACCTGGAGGTCCCCAATACTTTGATTGTTAATCAGGATTTACTTATTTCCAATGCCGACATACTTTATCAGGGAATGGGTGAATTAAGTGCAAAACACTTCAGCAATTACCCGCCATTGAATCAATTTATTTTTGCTTTGGCAACTTGGTTGGGTGGACAAAGCATTCTTGGCTCCGTAATAGCAATGCGTTCCCTTATCATCATTTCGGATATTGGAATACTCTACTTTGGACGTAAACTACTCAAGAACCTAAATCTTTCCCCCCATCTGATTTTTTGGTATTTCCTTAACCCCTTGGTCATCATAGAGCTTTCGGGAAACCTACATTTTGAGGGAGTGATGCTTTTCTTTTTTGTGACTTCACTTTATTTGTTGTCCATTAAAAAATGGATACTGGCTGCAGTCATCTATGCGCTTTCCATTGCCATAAAACTGATTCCACTAATGTTTCTACCCCTTTTCCTGAAACATTTCGGATTTAAAAAAAGCCTCCAATTCTATGCCGTGATAATGGCGACCCTACTAGTCATCCTTATTCCTTTTATCTCTTCCGAATTCATTGTGAATTATTCGCAAACGGTCGGACTCTGGTTCTCCAATTTCGAATTCAATTCCGGTCTATACAACCTGATCAAGGAAATAGCCGTGCGGTTTGATGTCAAGCCCTGGGAATTGATTAAAACGTATGGAAGGATCATACCATTCATCACAATATCCATTGTTGTACTAATCACCTTCCTAAGAAAAAACCAGAATTTATCGGTGTTGATTTCCTCAATGCTCTATATCCTTACCACCTACTACCTTTTGGCTACCATTGTTCATCCATGGTATATTGTTTTTATGGTCTTACTTGCTATTTTTACCGAATACAAGTTTCCCTTAGCTTGGTCCATGGTCGTAATTCTAAGTTATTACGCCTATACACAAACTGATTTCAAAGAGCATTTGGGACTCCTAGCTATTGAATATATTGTTGTGTATGGATTTTTAATTTTCGAATTATTCAGGCATCATGGCCAAAAACTACTTTTTCGCAAAAATTAAACCACAAACCTTGCTGTTTCAAATTAATTTGTACATTTGACCCATCATGAAGAACGAATTACATATTTCTACGATTATTTGGACATCTGCTCCAAATCGTTCTTTCACACCTACACGTCGCCGCCCGTAAGGGTGTATATTATTATGGGAATAGGTGAGTCCATTTCCGCAAAATCTTCAAACAAATCATTTTTCAAATTTATTAATACCATTAGTAACAATGGAAATTGTTATTGCTAACGAATCCCATTTTAAATACGCAGAGATTATTTGTGACACCATTGCTGAATCGGCCAAGGTTCGGGGAACAGGTATTGCCAAAAGAACTCCAGAATACATTCTGCAAAAATTAGAAAATGGAAATGCTGTTATCGCACTGGATAAGGGCAAATTTGTAGGTTTCTGCTATATAGAGGTTTGGGGCCACGAAAAATATGTGGCCAATTCCGGACTTATCGTCCATCCTGACTATCGAAATCTGGGAATGGCAAAAAAAATCAAAAAGGCCATTTTTGAACTTTCAACCAGTAAATTTCCCGATGCAAAGATATTTGGGATAACCACAGGGTTAGCCGTTATGAAAATAAATTACGAGTTGGGTTACCAACCTGTGACATTTTCAGAACTTACCGATGACCCACAATTCTGGAAAGGCTGCCAAACCTGCAAAAACTTCGACATTCTTACCCGTACCGAGCGAAAAATGTGCTTATGTACCGGTATGTTATACGACCCGGCCAAAAAACAAGCTGCCCAGGAAAAAGAAAAAGTGAACAGCAAAGCCTTCCAAAGATTAAAAAAGATCAAGGAACAGCTATTCTTAAAAAAGAAACATAAAAATTAGACCCCATATAAGGGAATAAAAAAAACCAATAACCATGAAAAAATTAGTTTTAGCATACAGTGGAGGCTTGGACACTTCGTACTGTGCAAAGTATTTATCAAAAGAACAAGGATTTGAAGTCCATGCGGTAAGTGTAAATACCGGCGGATTTTCCGACGAGGAGATTGCGACCATCAATTCAAAAGCATTGGAGTTGGGAGCAACAACCTATACCTCTATCAATGCCGTAAAGACTTTTTATGAAAAAGTCGTCAAATATTTGATTTTCGGAAACGTACTCAAGAACAACACCTACCCCCTATCGGTGAGCGCTGAACGAATCGTACAGGCCATCGAGATCGTAAACTATGCAAAAAGCATTGGTGCCGAATATATTGCCCATGGCAGCACAGGCGCTGGTAACGATCAGGTCAGATTCGATATGATCTTTCAGATCATTGCTCCAGAAATTGAGATTATCACCCCTATTAGGGACAATAAGCTTTCCAGGGAATATGAAATAGAATATTTGCAGAAAAACGGGGTCGACTATCCTTGGAACAAAGCCAAATATTCCATTAACAAAGGACTTTGGGGTACTTCCGTTGGCGGTGAAGAAACGCTAACTTCAAATTTACCCCTACCGGACAGTGCTTACCCTAGCCAATTACAGGAAAAGAATCCTTCAGAGGTGACGTTGACTTTCGAAAAAGGGGAATTGGTTGCCATTGATGGCAAAAAAGACAATCCTGTGGCCAATATCGAAAAATTGGAAGCGATGGCTTCAAAATATGCTATCGGACGGGATATTCACGTGGGTGATACCATTATCGGAATAAAGGGAAGGGTTGGCTTCGAGGCATCTGCCGCCCTTATCATTATCAAAGCACACCATCTTTTGGAAAAACACACACTAAGTAAATGGCAGCAATTCCAAAAAGAGCAACAAGGCAATTTCTATGGCATGCTATTGCATGAGGGCAATTATCTTGATGAGGTTATGCGAAATATCGAAGCGTTCCTTACCGACACCCAAAAGAACGTTTCCGGCGATGTATTCGTAAGTCTGTATCCTTTCCAATTTAGATTGAACGGAATTTCATCCAAACACGATTTGATGAATGCTTCCTTTGGCAGCTATGGTGAGATGCACAAGGGATGGACGGCCGATGAAGCCAAGGGCTTTATCAAAATAATATCGAATGCAGGAAAAATATACAATCACGTAAATCACAACAATGATTAAAGCAGGTGTTATCGGTGGATCCGGTTATACGGGTGGTGAATTGATCCGAATTCTATTGAACCACCCGAAGGTGGAAATAGATTTCGTATTCAGCACCACTAGGGCAGATAAGGAGATAACCACTGCCCATCCCGATTTGTTGGGGTTGACCGATTTGAAGTTTACGGGTAAGGTGAATTTGGATGTGGATGTTGTTTTTCTATGTTTGGGACATGGCAATTCGACCAAATTCCTAGACGGGAACAAATTTTCGGATACAACCCGTATTATTGACCTTAGCAACGATTTTAGATTGAACAAGGATAGGGTTTACGAAACAAAGGAATTTGTTTATGGTCTTCCTGAATTAAAGAAGGAAAGCATTTCCCATGCGAAATATATAGCGAATCCCGGATGTTTTGCCACGGCTATTGAATTGGCCCTCCTGCCATTGGCCAAAGCCCAATTATTAAAGGCCCAAGTACATGTTAATGCCGTTACCGGAAGTACCGGGGCTGGTGTTAGTCCGTCTGCCACCACCCATTTTAGTTGGAGAAATGGAAATGTTTCCTGGTACAAACCCTTTACCCATCAGCATTTGGGCGAAATCAATGAAAGTATAGCATCCTTGCAAGAAAAGCCAGGGGAAATCATGTTCTTACCCATGCGGGGCAATTTCACCAGGGGCATAATGGCCACGGCATATACCCCCTTTGAAGGAACATTGGAAGAAGCCTTTACATTATATAAGGACTTCTATGCCCATGCGAAATTTACCCAAGTGACCCAGGAACCCATCAATTTAAAACAAGTGGTGAACACGAACCAATGCCATATCCATTTACATAAACATAATGATGTGCTTTTGATTACCTCTGCCATCGATAATTTATTAAAAGGGGCATCGGGTCAAGCCGTACAGAACATGAACCTGATGTTTGGCTTTATGGAAAGTGAAGGATTGCAATTGAAAGCAGGGGTATTTTAGAAATCATCGTCTGGTTGAGCCCAGTCGAGACCTGTTTTAAACAGTTAATTAGGATTAAATAGATTCCCACCTGTGGGAATACAAAAGATAGTATTCATGAAAATAGCCATAATAGGAGCCGGTAACCTGGGATTGTCCATTGCCAAGGGAATCTTGAAAAGTAACGGTGCCACCAAAATGTACCTTACCAAGAGAAATATCACCGATATTGAACATTTTGAAAAATACGGCAATGTAACGGTTACAACCGACAATAAAGAAGCCGTTAAAAATTCGGACATATTGATTTTTGCGGTACAGCCTTTGCACATTGCACAATTATTGACGGATCTGAAGGACCTTCTCACAGAGAACCACGTCATCATCTCAACCATTACAGGATACAGTATTGAAAAGATGGAGAACATATTGGGCAAAGACTATAATATTATCCGAAGTATGCCTAATACGGCTATCTCCGTCGGTAAATCAATGACCTGTATTTGTGCCAATGAGAAGGGTAAGAAACGCATTGAATTGGCCAAGGCCATTTTTAACCGAATGGGGCATTCGATGGAAATTCCTGAAGTACAAATGCAGGCTGCCACCGTTATCTGTGCCAGCGGAATCGCTTTTTGGATGCGTTTGATACGCGCCACGACCCAAGGGGCCATTCAATTAGGCTTCGATGCCAAGGAGGCACAGGAACTGGCCATGCATACCTGTGATGGGGCGGCCGGATTGTTGATCGCATCCGGAAATCACCCTGAGGAGGAAATAGATAAGGTAACCACCCCTATGGGCTGTACCATCCAAGGACTGAACGAAATGGAACACCATGGACTAAGTTCTTCACTTATCCAAGGTATCGTGGCTTCCTTTGATAAAATCAGTGAATTTAAAAAAGATAACCAATGAAATTATTTGATGTATACCCCCTCTATGACGTAACTCCTGTTTCCGCAAAAGGTATTGTGGTTACTGATGACAAAGGGCAAGAATATCTGGATTTTTATGGAGGTCATGCCGTAATATCCATTGGGCATTCACACCCACATTATGTAAAACGAATCAAGGACCAATTGGATAAAATCGGATTTTACAGCAATGCCGTTCAAAATCCGTTACAAGTAGCATTGGCTACCAAACTTGGAGAGCTTTCACAATGCGGGGACTATAACCTTTTTCTATGTAATTCTGGGGCCGAAGCCAATGAGAATGCCTTGAAATTGGCTTCTTTCCAAACGGGTAAATCCAAGGTCATCGCCTTTAAGAATAGTTTTCATGGGAGAACATCGGCCGCTGTAGCCGCAACCGATAATGAAAAAATCAATGCCCCCTTGAACAAACAGCAAAAAGTAACCTTTTTACCGTTTGATGATAATGATGCCTTTGAAAACGAAATCAACAAAGGGGATGTCTGCGCCGTAATTATTGAAACGATACAAGGTGTTGGTGGTCTGGATGAACCTTCCGTGGAATTCTATCAACAAATAGCGGATCTCTGCAAGAAAAACAATGTGATCCTTATCGCGGACGAGGTACAATCCGGCTATGGACGTAGTGGAAAATTCTTTGCATTCCAACACCATAACATACAACCCGATATTATTACCATCGCTAAAGGTATGGGTAACGGTTTTCCGGTGGGGGGTGTATTGATCCACGAAAAAATAGAAGCTTCCTACGGTTTACTGGGTACTACCTTCGGAGGTAACCATCTTGCCTGTGCTGCTTCATTAGCCGTACTCGAGGTTATGGAAAAAGAACATCTCATGGCCAATGCACATCATCTCGGGGAATATTTTTTAAAGGAAGCCAAAAAAATCCCACAGGTAAAACGAACCAAGGGAAAAGGATTGATGCTCGGTCTCGAATTTGATTTTGAGGTTGCCGAACTCCGTAAAAAATTAATCTATGAACACCATTTATTTACCGGCGGTGCAAAAGACAAACATGTATTGCGAATTTTACCAGCCTTGAATATCACAAAGACGGATTTGGATGTATTTTTCGATAAATTGAAAATGGCCCTATCATGAGTTTACTACTGAATATTGAGCAACGGAATGCCGTTCTGAATTCCATGATACGATGGTTACAAAAGGAAAAAAAGACCCTTTTGGAAGCCAATAAAAAGGACATGGAAAGTTACAGTGGCGAGGATATTGCCATGTACGATCGCCTAAAGGTCGATGACGACAAGATCATGGGCATGATCAAGTCCCTGCAGGAATTGGAGCAATTGGATAACCCCTTGAACATAGAACGATTCCATTTTGAACATGAAAACGGCATGTCGGTCAGTAACAGAACCGCCCCATTCGGAACCGTACTGATCATTTATGAATCCCGTCCGGATGTAACGATAGAGGCTGCCGGTATTGCCTTTAAATCGGGCAATAAAATCCTATTGAAGGGAGGCAAGGAATCCTTGAACAGCAACTTGGTCTTGGTCGATCTTTGGCACAAAGCCTTGGAAGAAAACGACGTTTCAACTGCATGGGTCGAATATTTGCAGTTCAATCGAAGTGAAACCCAAGCATTTTTGGAAAATCCGACCCAGAAATTGGATTTGATCGTGCCCCGAGGTGGTGAAAAATTGATTGCCTTTGTAAAACAACATGCGACCTGTCCCGTAATTATCAGTGGGCGAGGAAATAATTTTGCCTTTGTGGATATTGATGCCGACCAAGACATGGCCCTTGACATCATTATCAATGCAAAGACCACTAAAATTTCGGCATGCAACGCTTTAGACAAGGTTTTGATACATGATCGATTACCAAACAAATCAGCCTTTTTGGAAAAACTGATTGCGAAGTTATTGGAAAGCAATGTCGCTATATGGGTCGATGGGCATTTAGAAGGTCTTGGGAACACTTCCAAGATTATGGATGATGCCATTTGGTTTGAAGAGTTTTTGGATTATAAGATCCTCTTAGGCCAGGTAACCGATTTGGAAGAAGCGATTGCGAAAATCAACCAATATGGGGGTGGACATTCTGCGGCCATCATAACAAAAAATGAAACTACCGCCACCGAATTCATGAACAGTGTCGATACTGCGGCGGTTTATCACAATGCATCAACCCGCTTTACAGATGGTGGACAATTTGGTCTTGGTGGCGAATTGGCCATAAGTACCGATAAATTACACCAAAGAGGTCCTATCGGATTACAACATTTGGTAACCAATAAGTGGTATGTAAAAGGAAGTGGACAAGTACGGTAACATAGACCTGACGGTTTTTCTTGAATTCTGACAGATCGAAGAAAAAATGCAATGAACAAAAAAAGAATCTTATTAAAAATAGGCAGTAATACCTTGACCAAGGAAACCAATCAGATTTCCAGGGGGAAAATCGAGGATATCGGCCGACAGATTGAAGCTTTAAAAGATGAATATGAATTCATTATCGTAAGCTCCGGTGCCATAGCCGCAGCCAAACAATTCGTGAAATTGGAGCATCATGGGGAAGAACTGAATGTGAAACAAGCCTTGGCCGCCATTGGCCAACCCCATTTAATGCGGATTTTTCAAGAGAATTTTCGCGAATTGGGACTTTTCACCTCCCAATGCCTATTGTCCTATTCCGATTTTGAGAATGCCGCCGCCAAGGCGAACATCAAAAACACCATCAATGTCTTGGTTGCGAACAATTTTATTCCCATCATCAATGAAAACGATACCGTCGCCACCGATGAGATTCAATTCGGGGATAATGATAAACTAGCCGCCTTGACCGCTGCTTTACTCAAAGTGGATTTATTGATGATCGCTACGAACACCTATGGTATTTACACCAAGGAATCTTTTAAAAATGGAACTCCCGAAACCATTTCAACGGTTTTAGGAACGCACGGTTTATCCAAAGAAATAAGTGCTTCAAAGTCCTCCCATGGCACAGGAGGAATGCAATCAAAAGTAGAGGCGGCTGCCATTGCCCAAAAAGCAGGTATTGAAACCTGGATCGTAAACGGATTAAAAGACAATTTCATATCGGATGCCTTAATGGATATCAGTAAGCATACCAAAATAAAATAATATCACCATGAAAAACTACCTCTCCATTGCGGATATCGATGCATTACCTAACTGGATTAAAGAGGCTCGATTATTAAAGAAAAAACCAAATGCCTATAAAGCCTTAGGTTCTAACAAAACCATCGGTCTTTTGTTCTTCAATAATAGTCTCAGAACCCGATTGAGTACACAAAAGGCCGCCATGAACTTGGGGATGGAGGTCATGGTGATGAATTTCGGCAATGAAGGTTGGGCCTTGGAATATGGGGATGGTACTATTATGGACCAAGGTACATCGGAACATATTAAGGAAGCCGCCCAAGTAATTTCCCAGTATTGTGATATTATCGCCATTCGTGCTTTTGCCTCCCTGACGGATAAGGTCATAGACGAAGCGGAAGAGGTTTTGAACGGATTTAAACAATACGCCAGCGTACCCATTGTGAATATGGAAAGTTCGACCGGGCATCCCTTACAAGCCTTGGCCGATGCCATTACGTTGGCCGAACACAACACCAAAGAAAGGCCAAAAGTGGTTCTCTCGTGGGCTCCACATCCTAAAGCTTTGCCGCATGCCGTAGCCAATTCATTTGTTCAAATGATGCAGTTGCAAGATGCCGATTTTGTAATCACGCATCCTGAAGGGTATGAATTGGACCCAAATATCACCAAAGACACACCGATTGAGTACGACCAAAAGAAGGCCTTCGAAAATGCCGATTTTGTATATGCCAAGAATTGGAGTAGCTATTCCCATTATGGTATGGTCCTCAACCAAGACACTGATTGGATGATTACCAAAGACAAATTGGGAGATGCCAAATTTATGCACTGCCTGCCCGTTCGAAGAAATGTAATCGTAGAGGATAGTGTACTCGACAGTGAGCAATCCTTGGTCATAGAAGAAGCCAACAATAGAACCTATGCGGCGCAGCTTGTTTTGAAGAAAATACTTGAAGATTTAGAATGAAACAAAAATTATCCATAGTAAAAATAGGTGGCAATGTCATCGAGAACCAAGTTGAGTTGGAACAGTTTTTACTGAACTTCTCGAAATTGGAAGGATTGAAGATATTGGTCCATGGTGGTGGCAAATTGGCCACAAAATTGGCTGCCCAATTGGGAATTGAATCCCAAATGTCGAATGGCAGACGTATTACCGACGCCAAAAGCCTTGAAATCATCACTATGGTATATGGTGGACTCACCAATAAGAATATTGTCGCCAAACTACAGGCACTGGGTACCAATGCCCTTGGACTTAGCGGAGCTGACGGCAATACCATCAAGGCACATAAAAGACCTGTCAAGGAAATTGATTTTGGGTTCGTCGGGGATATTGACCGTATAGATTCAGATTTTCTGGACACCTTGATCAACACGGGTATTACCCCAGTTTTTTGCGCTATTTCCCATGATGGAAAAGGTCAACTTTTGAATACCAATGCAGATACCATAGCTTCTGAAATCGCTATTGGGATGAGTGCCCTTTTTGAAACAACACTATACTATTGTTTTGAGAAAAAAGGGGTCTTAAAAGAGGTAGAAGATGAAAATTCTGTAATTCAACATATCAACACAGAAACCTATTCCGACTTATTAAAGACCAAGGCCATAGTCGATGGAATGCTTCCCAAAATGGAAAACTGTTTTCATGCACTGAACAACCATGTGGGCAAAGTTTGTGTCGGTGATATTTCAATGTTACAACCCCAAACATCCTTATTTACAACAATAACCTTATGAAAATAGAACAGCAAAAGCTCACTGAAAAAGCAATAGAACTATTAAAGGAGCTTATTTCCATCCAATCTTTTTCCGGGGAAGAACACCAAACGGCCGAGGCCATTGAAAATTGGTTCAAGGCATTTGATATCCCGTTCCAACGGGAAAACAACAATGTATTTGCGAAAAACAAATATTGGGATGACACCAAGCCCACATTGCTTTTAAACTCCCATCACGATACCGTTGAGCCTAACAAAGCCTATACCCGAGACCCCTATGACCCCCAGATTGTGGATGGCAAACTCTATGGCTTGGGAAGTAATGATGCCGGTGGAGCCTTGGTATCCTTAATAGCGACTTTCACCAACTTCTATGATCAAGAGGACTTAAGCCATAACCTGTTGATTGCCGCCACGGCAGAGGAAGAAAATGCGGGTCCTAAAAGTCTAAGGGGATTACTTCCTAGTTTACCCAAAATCGATGTTGCCATTGTAGGTGAACCAACCCTGATGAATTTGGCCATTGCAGAAAAAGGATTGGTTGTTTTTGATGCCGTTGTAAAAGGTACTCCGTCACACGCCGCCCATCCGAACGACGACAATTCGATCTACAAGACCATAAAAGTTTTGGAATGGTTCAAAAACTATACGTTTGGAAAGGTATCCGAAGCCTTGGGCGAGGTAAAACTAACCGTAACCCAAATCAATGCCGGCACCCAACATAATGTGGTTCCTGCCCATACCGATCTGGTCATCGATGTCAGGGTCAACGATTGCTACAGCAATACGGAAATAGCCAATATATTGAAAGCAGAGGCACCCTGTGAATTACAAGAACGGTCGCTTCGATTGAATTCATCCTCTATAGACAAAAACCACCCATTGGTACAATCCGGCATAAAATTGGGAAGGGAAACCTATGGTTCTCCCACCCTTTCGGATCAAGCAGCACTTACTTGTCAATCGATGAAGTTAGGTCCCGGTGACAGTACCCGTTCCCATTCCGCAGATGAGTATATTTACGTGAATGAAATCGAAGAAGGCATCGCTATTTACATTAAATTATTACAAGGATTCCTTATTGGTCAATAGTTCCTAAGTTAGAAGTTAATAGAAGTTGGATGTACAATTACAAAGAGCTTATTGTTTGGCAAAAATCAATGGACTTGGTTGAAAAGGTTTATACCGCAACAGCCTCTTTTCCCCTTGAGGAAAAATTCGGTCTAACAAGTCAGATTAGAAGATGTGCGGTTTCCATACCAAGTAATATAGCCGAAGGGGCCGGTAGAAAATCAAAAAAGTATTTCGTAACTTCTTAGAAATCTCTAACGGGTCTATCAACGAACTGAAAACACAATTGGAAATTTCAAAAAGAATTGGATTTCTCACCAAGGATGAGCTCGAAAGCATCTTTGATTTATGTGATGAAATCCAGAAAATAACCATAACCTTAATCAAAAAGTATAGTGACTTTTAACTATATTCCAAAAACTTATAACTAACAAATGAAACTCTGGGACAAAGGATTTAGTACTGACAAAAAAATAGATCATTTCACTGTAGGCAATGACCGCGAATTGGATTTGCTATTGGCAAAATACGATGTCATCGCGTCTAAAGCACACGCCAAAATGTTGGGGAAAATCGGTTTGTTGACCGATGGGGAAACATCAGATTTGGTCAATGAATTGGACAATATTACCAAAACCATCGAAGAAGGTACATTCACCATTGAGGATTCTTTTGAGGACATGCATTCCAAAATAGAGTTTGTACTTACCGAAAAATTGGGTGACACCGGTAAAAAAATACATACCGCAAGGTCTCGAAACGACCAAGTCTTGGTAGCTATGCACCTCTATTTAAAGAATGAGTTGCAAGAAATCAAAAGTGAAACGGTCATCCTTTTCGATTTGCTCATGGATTTGGCCGAAAAACATAAGGAAATCATGTTACCGGGGTATACCCACCTTCAGATTGCCATGCCTTCCTCGTTCGGACTATGGTTCTCTGCCTATGCCGAAAGTTTGATTGATGATCTTTATTTTATCGATGCCGCCTATAAAGTAGCCGATCAAAATCCGTTGGGAAGTGCTGCCGGTTATGGAAGCTCTTTTCCTATCGACAGGTCTTTCACAACCAAGGAAATGGGTTTTGAAACCATGAAATACAATGTTGTCGCTGCGCAAATGAGCCGTGGAAAGGTTGAAAAAACAACAGCTTTTGGCATGAGTAGTATTGCTGCAACCCTTTCGAAAATGGCAATGGACATTTGTCTCTATATGAGTCAAAATTTCAATTTTATCTCCTTTCCTGACGAACTCACCACGGGAAGTAGTATTATGCCCCATAAAAAGAACCCCGATGTTTTCGAATTGGTGCGGGCCAAATGCAACAAACTACAAGCAGTACCCAATCAATTGATATTGATCACCAACAATCTCCCAAGCGGATATCATAGAGACCTCCAATTGGTCAAGGAAGTGATCGTACCTGCTATACAGGATTTAAAAGCCTGTTTGGAAATTTTAACCTTTAGCCTAAAGGAAATAAGGATCAATAACACCATTCTCGAAGATCCCAAATACGATTACCTCTTTAGTGTGGATACGTTGAACGAATTGGTACAAAATGGAATGCCCTTTCGTGACGCGTATAAAAAAATGGGCATGGAAATCAACCAAGGCACCTTTACACCTAAACGTGATATTGAGCACACCCATGAAGGCAGTTTAGGTAATTTGTGTTTGGATGGAATTCGCGAAAAGATGAAAAAAACATTATAACTTTACTTGCACTATGCCCCTCAAAATAAAATAGAATGAAACCGTTTTTAGTAAACCTTAAAAATTACATCTGGATCGCGGCATTTTTGCCATTGGGTATTGTGCAGATCACAGCACAAGACCTCTATCCAAAAAACGAAAAGGTAGATGTCCAGGATTATATCTTTAATCTCACCTTGAATGACACTACCGACCAAATTAAAGGAGAGGCTACAATCCATGTTTTGTTTAAAGCGAAGGCAGATTCATTCGCATTGGACCTTGTGGGCAAATCTGGCATCTATGGCATGGAGGTTACCGGAGTTTTTGAAGGTGATAAGACAGCCAATTACACGTTTGGGAACAATAGGATAGTTATCACCCCATCATCCAAAAGTAAAGGAATCAAAACCTTTAAGGTTCTTTATGGGGGAATTCCACAGAGAGGACTTGTCATCGATAAAACCAAATTTGGACGTCGTTCCTTTTTTGGGGACAATTGGCCCAATTTGGCCCGTCATTGGTTGCCTTCGGTCGACCACCCATACGATAAGGCCAGTATTCAATTTGGAATTACCGCACCTGAGGATTATGATGTGGTTGCCACAGGTGAAAAAATAGAGGAAAGCAATCTAGGAAATGGTTTAAAATTAACCGTGTACAAAGAACCTGCTCCGGTTGCCATGAAGGTCGTTACCATCGGCGTAACCAAATTCGCAACGAAATTATTGGATATTGTTGACGGTATTCCCGTTTCGGCCTGGGTCTATCCTGAAAACCGTCTCGAAGGATTTTCCGATTATAACGTTGCCACAAAAGTCCTTGCCTATTTTATAGAACATATTGGTCCGTATTCGTTCGCGAAATTGGCCAATATGCAGGCCAAAACGCAGTGGGGTGGACTCGAGAATGCGGGTACTATCGCTTATTTTGAAGATTCCGTGACCGGTAAAAATACTGTTGAGGCTTTGATAGCGCATGAAATTGCACACCAATGGTTTGGTAATTCGGCCACCGAAAACAACTGGAACCATGTTTGGTTGAGTGAAGGTTTCGCTACCTATTTTTCAATTTTGTATTTAGAAGATGTCTATGGGGATGAAAAACGAAAAGATGAATTGGCCTTGGACAGAAAACAAGTCATAGATTATTACAGGCAAAATCCGTCCCCGATCGTAGACCTTACCATAAAAGACCCTATGCGTGTCTTAAGTATAAACAGCTATCAAAAAGGAGGCTGGGTATTGAATATGCTTCGCCATAAATTGGGTGATGATGTATTTTGGAAAGGAATACGCGATTACTATAAGACCTATCGAAATTCGAATGTGCTTACGGCTGATTTCCAAAAAGCAATGGAAAAAGCATCAGGCGAAAACCTAGAATCATTCTTTCAACAATGGTTGTTCACCAAAGGCCACCCCGAAATTAAATGGGAATGGGTGTACGGGAATGGTAAGGTGAAAATCAATCTAGAACAAGTACAAAAGCATCATACATTCCGTTTTCCTCTCGAAATTGGTATTGTAGAGGACGATGAAATAAAGATCGTAAAAGTAGAAGTGGACGAACAGTCTGAAGTGTTCGAAATCAATGTAGATAGCAAACCTGACAGCATCATACTAGATCCAGATTATTGGCTTTTGTTTGAGGAAAAATAAGTCGACCTGTACAAAGCTCCCCATTTTTCCCAATTTCAAATACAATAGTAAAAACGTACTAACGAATCATACCAAGGTTAATGACCTCTTGTTCCGTTAAAAAACGCCAATGACCCCTTGGGAGATCCTTTTTGGTCAATCCGGCATAAGCTACCCGGTCTATTCTAGCCACTTCATATTCCAAATGCTCAAAAATACGTTCGACAATTTTATGTTTTGAACTGAATATCTCAATCCCCACTTCGCGTTTTGGGGCATCATCAATAAAACTAATGTCTTGTACACGTACGGGTTTTTCATCCAAAATCACCCCATCCTGTATTTTCTTCAAATCGGCACTACGAAGTTCCCGGTTTAAAACCACATGGTAGATTTTACGAAGACCATTTTTAGGATTCTTCAATCTTTTGGTCATATCACCATCATTGGTGAACAGTAAAAGTCCAGTCTCCTCTTTACCCATCTTATCAACAGGTAATAAAGTCGACTTGGACGCATTGGAGATTAGGCCATTGACATTACGTCTACCTCTTTCATCCCGAATGGTAGTAGAGAAATCCTTGGGTTTGTTCAATAAAACGTATTCTTTCTTTTCGGGGTTAAGTAAACGCCCATCGAATTTAACGGTATCTGTCTTTTTCACCTTATAGCCCATTTCGGTTATAGGTTTACCGTTAACGGTAATATTACCCGCAGCAATATAGATATCGGCATCCCTTCGGGAACATACCCCTGAGTTTGCCACATACTTGTTTAAACGGATTAAATTGGGGTCTGACGGTTTTTGAGGCTCGGTTTTCTTTTTAATCGGTGCGTTACCCCTTGCGTAACTCTTCTTTCTAAAAGTACCGCCCTGACGCCCTGATGCCTTACTGTCTTTATTTGAATCTGACCTTCCCATTATCTTCCAATTTTTTGCAAAGGTAATGAATTCAATAAGGATTGATTAAATAATATCAATCTTCAAATTCAACTGTCGATTGTCTTTCGCGATTCACAATAAGTTTTGTGACATCAGGTCTGGAATAGTGCCCTACAGGATCAAAATTCTGACGTTCTTCATAGACCCGATTAAAATCCAACGTATGAAAAAGGAGTCCTTCTTCATTAAGCACCGGCTCCAAAAGCCATTCCCCATCGGGACCGGCCATACATGACCCCCCGTTGGCCAGAACATCAGGTGCATTTTCCAGAATCGCATTGAGATGTGGGGTATCCTTTGGGAAATCCTCCCTTCTCATTAATGAGGATACCGAAATCACATAACTTCTCGATTCCCTAGCGATAAAACGGGTAATATCCTTGGTGTTGTGGTCACTGCCAGGCCAAACGGCTATATGCAGGTTCTCACCCTGACCATACAGAGCCGTTCGAGGTAATGGCATCCAATTCTCCCAACAATTGAGTCCACCCACTTTAAATTGCTTCAGGGCATGCACTTGCAACCCATTCCCATCGCCTGAGGCCCATGTTAATCGCTCATCATAAGTAGGCTGTAATTTGCGGTGCACCGATTGGATTTTCCCATTTTGGTCAATATAGACCAGGGAACAATAAATACTATGCCCGCCCCGATTCTTTGGTCTTTCAATAATGCCCAAATAAATGGCCATGTGGTGTTCCTTTGCCAATTTACAAACACCATCCAATTCGCCGGCTTCAATTTGAATGGCATTTCGTACATAATGGGCGTGAAGTTCTTTGTTTATTTTCAAGTCCCACCCTGCCCCATTGGTCAAGGCCAACCAAAAAGGATAGCCTGGCAGCAATGCCTCCCCAAAAACAAGGAGTTCCGCATTCTCCTTGGCTGCCGCAACAATAGTTGCCTCGATTTTTTTAAGGGTCGCTAACTTGTCTAACCAAACGGGCGCAATTTGGGCGAGGGCTACTTTCAATACGTTATCCATTATAAAATACGATTTAACACCAGATGAATATCAATCAATAAAATACTGAAAACCCCAAGAACAATAATCAGCTTTAAAATATTATGCAACCAAACATAATGAAACTTCGTTCTTGACCTCCATAAAAGAACAAGAAAAACCCCCAAAAAAAAGATACATGCCATAAAATAAAGGTACATGTAACCCACATCAAAATTATTGATGAGTAAAAATGATGGAATCAGGGTCAATGAAATTAAAATGGTAATTGTTGTCTTTGAGGTTCTTTCCCCATATAAAATGGGAATGGTCTTATAATTCTGGGCGAGGTCACCAGCAATATTCTCGAGATCCTTGATCATTTCCCGGGCCAATATCAATAGAAAAAGGAATATGGCATGTACGAATATTACCGTGTCAAAGTTCTTATAGTAAACAAATACCGCAAAAAAGGGTGCAATGGCCAATGTTGCTGAAATAAAATTACCCAAAAAAGGTATTTTTTTTAGTTTATGGGAATACAACCAAATGCCGAAAATATAAGCCGAGAAAAACAAAACCGCCCTGAAGGATACATAGCTTGCGAAAAATACGGAGAGAAAATTAAGGGTAAAATAGGCTGAAAGTTTGGTGCGCTGCCCCACTAACCGGTCTAGCATACTCTTTCTAGGTTTGTTAATCAGGTCTTTCTCCGAATCATAAAAACTGTTGATAATATATCCACCAGCGATAACCAAGGCAGAGGATAGTACAATACAAAAAAGATTAAGATCAAAGACCACGCTGCGCAATGGAAGTTGGTGTGCCAGAATATAGATTGAAGCCAAATACTGGGCCAATACTATCACCAAAATATTATAACCACGCACAATAGAAAACAGGCTCAATAACTTCAGTAGTAAGAGCTTGTTCTTTCTGCTAAGCATGTGTTTAAAATACTAGAAGTTATAAACCACCTCTAATTTATAATCCTTGAGTACATTTCTGGCCTTATCGATATCTTGGGTAAAACCTAAAATATAACCACCACCCCCAGAACCACAAAGTTTTAAATAATAATCATTGGTTTCGATGCCCTGTTGCCAAAGTTGATGGAACTTTGCCGGAATCATAGGTTTGAAGTTGTCAAGGACCACATGCGACAACTGTTTTAAATTGCCAAATAGGGATTTTACATTACCACTTATAAAGTCCTCAACACAGGCATCGGTATGTTTAATGAACTGGTTCTTTATCATTTTCCGAAACCCATCCTGTTTCATTTTTTCCATGAACAGATGAACTAATGGTGCCGTTTCCCCTGTGGTGCCACTATCGAGTAAAAAAACAGCTCCTTTACCCTCTTTGTTTTGGGAAGGTATACTGGTGGATTCGATATTATCCTTGGAATTGATAAGGATTGGCAAACTTAGGTAACTGTTCAAAGGATCCAAACCTGATGATTTACCATGAAAAAAAGATTCCATTTTTCCAAAGATGGCCTTTAGTCGCAATAGCTTTTCACGAGTCAAATTCTCAAGAACGGTAATTTTATCCAATGCATATTTATCATAGATGGCAGCGACCAAGGCCCCACTACTACCTACCCCGTAACCTTGTGGGATAGAACTATCGAAATACATGCCACTGGCTACATCGTCTCTTAAGTTTTCAAAATCAAAAGTGACCAATTCAGGATCTTTTTCCACAATACCCTCGAGATAAACAACAAAATCCTTTAAATACCCATTAGACTTTAAGGCTTCCAAGGATGCATTTCCATCCTTTTTCAAGGCTCCCTTAAAAAAATTATAGGGAATGGAAAGTCCTTTGGAATCCTTGATGATGCCATACTCCCCAAATAGAAGGATTTTAGAATAAAATAATGGTCCTTTCATAGTATAAAATAAGAATCAATAGGTGACATGTACATCATCCTATCGCTAATTCCAAAATTCCGGTTGTTTGTCTCTTTACTTCTAAAAACGGTCAAGAACATTACTTTCCAATCCGTTTTGTTTAATTAATTATAAATAAAGATAAACAAAATAATCGGTCTTATCAAAAAAACCGCTTAACCAATTCCCGGTAGTTCTTATAACAAACGCTGTTTATCCTTATAAATTATTACTTCTAAGGTAATAATCTTTTAGCTCCAAAGCCAATTCTGTCGCAAATATACTGTCCGTTTTCGCAATATACAACCAACTCATCCTTAATAAATTGGTGTACTTCCTTCTTCTCTTCTTGTGGATACAATACGTGCACGTTCGCACCCGCATCCAAAGTGAAACAAAGATGGGTCTTCGAAGAGGCCCTAAATGCCCAGATTCTTTCAATGATCTTCAAGGTATTCGGTTTCATTAAGATAAAATAGGGTATACTGGTCATCATCATAGCGTGCAACGTCAGCGCCTCACTTTCCACAATCCGTATAAAATCATTCAAATTCCCCGTCGCGAAAACCTCCTTTAATTTGGCTATATTGTCATGCGCTTGGGTAAAGCGCTGTTCTGCAAAGGGATGTCCATGCATTAAATCGTGTCCTACCGTACTACTGACTTGTTTTTGACCTTTGTCTACCAACAAAATAGTGTCGTGGTATTTATGGAACACCTCATGTACTTGATAAGGATATTTGATGGCGAAAAGATCTGAGCTACCTGTAATACCTTTATGGTTACCCCATTGAATCAAATCCCCTTCAATACTGCGACAAGCACTCCCCGACCCCAAGCGGGCCAAAAAAGAGGCCTTTCGTTGAAAATAACCATCATCCATTCCTGGATCTAATTGCTTCTCGATATGCATAAGCCCCAAGGCCAATGCCGCCATACCACTAGCCGAGGAGGCGATACCACTGCTATGGGGGAACGAATTGGAGGTTTCAATCTTTAAATCATACTCCCTCAAAAAAGGAATATAGCTTTCAATACGACTAAAAAATGCCTCTATCTTAGGTCTAAAATCTGGCTTGGGCTTTCCTTCAAACCATAACTCAAAAGAAAAGTCAGTTCCCTTTTCCTTTCGTTTTGAATAGGTCATCGCAGTGGTTGTGGCACAAGCGTCCAATGTAAAACTTATGGAAGGGTTCGCGGGAATTTGGTCTGCTTTTTTACCCCAATATTTTACTAAGGCAATATTGCTGGGAGCTTTATAGGTTACCGTCCCTTCCGCTACCGTTTTGGTATATTTTGAAGGGAGGAATTCTGTATACGTCATTAAAACACAATTTATGCAAAGATAGTTTTTAAGTGAATTAGTTGTATTTCCAATGGATTTAATACTTATTTTAGAGGATAATAATCAACCAAGTGAGAAGAAAGCTAATCTATATTACCATAATGGTGGGTATCTGCCTAGGGGTCGGTTTTTTATCCAGTTTTGCAACCCAAAGCTCGGTAAATGATTGGTTCGTCACCTTAAACAAGCCCAGTTTTAATCCTCCCAGTTGGCTTTTTGCACCGGTTTGGACCGCGCTCTACATAATGATGGGGGTTTCGGCAGGCATTGTTTGGGCCAAAGGTTTTCACCATTTATGGGTAAAGACAGCCTTGTATCATTTTGGTTTTCAGTTACTTTTAAATGCCGCATGGAGTATCGTCTTTTTCGGTTTCAAACAACCTTTTTGGGGCCTTGTGGTTATTATAGCCTTACTCTGTCTTATTGTCTTGACCATGCGTTGGTTCAGGATCGTAAGCAAATATGCAGCCTGGTTACTGATTCCTTATTTGCTATGGGTTTGCTTTGCCACCGTTCTGAATTACAGCATCTGGGAATTGAATTAATCTGCCGATAATTCCCATAATTTCATTAAGGTCCTATGGTTGCGTAAGGGTTGCTGCCACTTGAAGTTTATGCGCTATCAGATTGTTATTGCATAGAGGACAAAGTAGAAAGGGCTGTATAGTTCATTGGGCATTCAAATCGTTTGCGATTGCCATCGCAGCGAGATACCCCCCTGTCCAGGCATTCTGAAAATTGAATCCACCGGTAATGGCATCCACATTGATGATTTCCCCTGCAAAATAGAGTCCTTTGCAAATTTTACTTTCGTAGGTCTTGAAATTGATCTCCTTTAAATTTACCCCTCCAGCGGTTACAAATTCATCCTTAAAAACACTTTTACCTTCCACCATAAACCTACAATTGGTCAATTGGCCGGCAAGCTGTTGTAATTTCTCTTTTGTCACCTCAGCCCACTTATCCTCTTTGGCGATGCCAGATGCGTTTACCAAACCCGTCCATAATCGTTTGGGGATTTCAAACACTTTCGTACGAACAACCGTTTTCTTGGCCTCGACCTCTTTGACCTCCATCAACAAGGATAAAACCGAATTCTGGTGATACTCTGGAAGCCAATTGACCTTAATCGGAAAACGGTATTTACTATCGTGCAATTGAAGGGCCCCCCAAGCGGACAACCGTAATATGGCTGGACCACTAAGCCCCCAATGTGTAATGAGGACAGGACCTTCGGTACTAAATAAGGGTTTCTCGTTTCGCTTACTTTTAAGCTTTACCTTAATCTCGGGTTTAAACCCATTCTTCGGAAGAACCTCAACATGGGCAGGCGTACTTACACCGGGTATTCCCGAAATGCGGTCATCCTTGATATTAAAAGTGAACAAGGAGGGTACGGGAGGTACAATAGTATGGCCCAAGCCCTCCAACAGTTTCCAAATTTTCGGATTACTACCGGCAGCCACCAATAACCTTTTACAGAAATACTCTTTTTTAATGGTAGTAACCTTCCAGGTTACATCATTTTCCATGCTTGTTTTAGATTCAATGGCAGTGACCGAACTTTGTCTGTAAACGGCAATACCCAAACGATCGGTTTCCCCTAGAAAACAATCAATAATTGAATTGGAGGAATTGGATACGGGAAAAACCCTACCATCATCCTCCGTTTTTAAAGGTACACCCCGACTTTCAAAAAATTGCCTTGTTTCTTGTGGGCCATGGGCATAAAAAGGACCTATAAGTTCTTTGGATCCCCTTGGATAGTTTTTGGACAAGGCCATGGGGTCAGATTCCCCATTGGTGACATTACATCGTCCTCCCCCGGAAATACTGACTTTCTTAAGGACTTCCTTTCCTTTCTCGAATATGGCTATTTTAAGGTCGGGATTTGTCTCGGCGATATGGATTGCGGCATAGAACCCAGATGCGCCACCGCCTATTATAATTACATCGAACATCAATTGATCCGCTCTGGATAATTTGTGATAATACCATCTACATCGAACGACTTTACAAGGTCGATATCTTCCGGTTTATTGACCGTCCATGTGTAAATTTTGAACCCAGCATCCTTGATTTGCTTGGCCGAATCCATATCCAAACCCTTAAAACTCGGGTTAACCGCTTCGGCATTCAATTCCTTGGCGAGCGCAATGGATCCCGCAATATCATCACCGGTTAAAATGGCTATCGGAATATCCTTATTGACAGCCCTCATGGATTTCAATTCCTCCCAATCAAAACTGGATATTATGAATTTATCCAAGTCCCATCCCTTGTTTTCCAGAAATTCATTGACAATGGCATTGACTTTATCGGCTGTCCCTGCCCCTTTGAGTTCTATATTCAACCGAACATCATCATCCAACGCTTCAATAACATCCTGAAGCATGGGAATGGGTTGGTTGCCCTCGAGTACCATTTGTTTTATTTGGGAAATATCGAAATCCTCAATTTTCCCTGTTGCATTGGCCAAACGATCTACGGTATCATCATGAAAAACGACGATTTCCCCACTTTTGATCTTGAACACATCTATTTCAATCATATCGACCCCCAATTCCAAGGCCTTTTGTATCGATGCTACCGTATTTTCGGTTTCATGACCCATCGCCCCACGATGGCCTATGACCAAGGGTTCATTATTCATATTGCAACTTTGGGTAAGTACTAAGGATACTACGAGTAAAAAATAAACAATCGGTTTTTTCATTTGGTCTTTTTCAAATTAAATGTATACGGATTAAATCTTATCACAGAGGTAAGATACATTTTCTGACCAAAAAAAATGTTTTTCAATCCAAATTTAATTTCAAAATAAAAGATTCCAAGGGTGCAATCTTGATCAGTACCTTACCCACACCACCCTCAACAATAAGTTTGGGCTCATAATTGAGATACAATTGGTCTTTTAAACCGTATATTCCGTCCTTAAGCAACCACATTGAGATAATTTCCTTGGGTATTTTCAACTCAAACCCATAAGTTTCAGTAGCATCGAAATTGGAAACCACCACTAATTTTTCGTTGGCAGACCATCTCACGAAGGACAACACCCTGTGGTTATAATTCTCGGTATGGTCCTTATTGTAATAATGGATATCCCCATAATTGCCCATTAAGGCCTCGCTGTTGATGGTAAAGTTCAACAAGGATTTGTAAAATTGTCGTAGGTCCTTTTCTTCATCGGATAATTGCCCCCCGTCAAATTTCTTGTCGTTTATCCAACGTTGGTGATGGGGTACACCAATGTAGTCAAAGATCGAAGTACGTGTAGGCTGGCCAAATCCGGCATTCTCATTCCCAGGCTCACCCACCTCTTGTCCAAAATAGATCATGGTCGGTGATGTACTTATGGTTGCTGAAACAACCATGGCTGGTTTTCCTTTTTTGGCATCGCCAGCGAAATCGGGACTCGCAATACGTTGCTCATCGTGATTTTCCAAAAAATGGAGCATATGATGTTCAATATCCTTTAAATTATTCGCTACGACCGGAATATGGTCTGTCCATCCATGGCCTTGCATAATATGTTTTAAGGAATCGTACATCTCTACCTTATCATAAAGATAATCCATTTTCCCCTTAAAGATATAATCACGATACAAATCAGGATTATAGACCTCGGCTAATAGAAAAGCATTGGGGTTGCTCATTTTAATATGCGAATTCATATAGCTCCAAAACTCCACCGGAACCATCTCGGCCATATCATAGCGGAACCCATCAACACCCATTTCCAACCAATATAAGGCAATATCCTTGAATTTCACCCAAGAACTGGGTACGTCCTTATTGGACCAAAATTCATAGTGCTTAGGGTAATCCTTTAAATCATAACCTTCCGGAAGCCTATCAAAATCGTATGAACCATCGGGGCGAACACCGTAATTGATCTTTACGGTCTCGTACCAATCATTCATATTGGGTTGCGCCATTCGTGACCCATTGCCGGTCCATTTTGCCGGGTTTTCATCGAAGTGACCATCGGCCAATGCATGTGCCTCACCGCCCAAGGGCAAATAACCATTTTGCCATTCCGGGACCTTAAAGGCCTCATTGGGAATGTAATAGAAATTATTATCCCTTTTATACTCAACCGAAGTATCATCCGAAGCACCGAAGGGTTCCAGACCGTCGGGTGTTGATTTTCCTTCGTAATTACGGGCCACATGGTTCGGAACAATATCGATAAGCACTTTGAGTCCGGCCTTATGGCTTCTATCGATCAATGCCTTAAACTCTGCCAATCGGTTTTTGGGATTATCGGCCAAATCGGGATTCACATTGTAATAGTCCTTAACGGCATAGGGCGAACCTGCCCTTCCCTTTACAATATCGGGATCATCATTAGAAATTCCGTAGGCACTGTAATCAGTGATCACATCGTGGTGTGGCACACCGGTATACCAAATATAGGTTACCCCAAGATCCTTGATTTCCTTCAATGCCTTTTCCGAGAAGTCAGAAAACTTGCCAACACCATTCTCTTCTATGGTTCCCCAAGGTTTGTTGGTTGTATTCGTATTGCCAAAAAGCCGTGTAAATACCTGATAAACAACTTCTTTTCTAACTTTTTTTTTGGCTACCATTTGTTTGTTTTCATTTTGTTTGGCGCACCCTTGAATCATGAGGATCACAAGCATGGCGCTAAAGATGCTGGAATTGTTCATTTAAGCCGAAATTTCCTCATTAGGATTCAATTCGAGTCGTTTCCCCTTGTATCGTATGGACATTTGCTCGTTTCCTTCCAATTTAAATTTGGTTTCACCTTCCGATACGGTAACCTTAATGACCCTATTTCTAAAGTTTATTTTAAAGGAATAGGATTCCCATTCCTTAGGGATTCTTGGGGTAAAGGATAATTTATCATCAATGACCCGCAGTCCCCCGAAGCCTTCAACAATACTCATCCAAGTACCTGCCATTGATGTAATATGGAGTCCTTCCTCAACTTCCTTGTTATAATCATCGAGATCTAACCTTGACGTTCTGAGATAAAACCGATAGGCTTGATCCATACGATCTAATTTAGCGGCTTGGATACTGTGAACACAGGGAGAAAGTGACGATTCATGAACGGTAAAGGATTCGTAAAAATCAAAATGTTTCTCCAGTTCCTCCAAGGTAAAATGATCTTCAAAGAAATAAAAACCCTGAAGCACATCGGCCTGTTTTATATAAGGGGACCTTAGAATACGGTCCCAACTCCACTTCTGGTTAATCGGTCGTTCCAATTTATCCAATTGTTCCACCGGAATCAGCTCTTTGTCCAAAAAGCCATCCTGCTGCAAGTAAACCCCATACTTCTCTGAATAAGGGAAATACATATTTTTAGCGACTTCCTCCCATTTATCGGTTTCCATCGTGGTCAATTGGGTATGACCTTTAATACGCTGATAATCCTCAGGATACCCATCTTTGACCTTATGCAACTGCTCCACCGTATAATCGATACACCATTTTGCCAAATAGTTCGTGTACCAGTTGTTGTTCACGTTGTTCTCATATTCGTTCGGACCCGTTACCCCGAGAATGACATACTTTTCCTTGGCCTCCGAATAATTGGCACGTTGGTACCAAAATCGGGCAATCCCGATCAAGACCTCCAACCCCATTTCCGGGATATAGGAATAATCCCCCGTAAAACGATAATAATTGAAAATCGCGAAGGCAATGGCTCCATTCCTATGGATTTCCTCGAAAGTGATTTCCCATTCATTGTGACACTCCTCACCATTCATGGTCACCATAGGGTAAAGGGCTGCCCCCTTTTCAAATCCCAACTTCTGGGCATTTTCGATAGCCTTCTCTAAATGATCGTAACGATATTTCAATAAATTCCTGGCAACCTCTTGATTCTTGGTCGCCATATAAAAAGGAATACAGTAGGCTTCGGTATCCCAATAGGTACTTCCTCCGTATTTTTCCCCTGTAAATCCTTTGGGACCTATATTCAATCGGGAATCGGTACCTAAATAGGTTTGGTTCAGGTGGAATATATTGAAACGAATACCCTGTTGGGCCTTCACATCGCCTTCAATGGTTATATCACTCATATGCCAAATGGCTGCCCAAGCTTTTTTCTGACTTTGAAACAAAGCTTCAAAACCTAATTCAAAGGCTTTATCCAATACCATATCTGCGGCGTCTACCAAGGTATCCGCTTTATGGTTTCGGGATACGGTGTACCCTCCAAACTTAATCAGTGTTAGCCTCTCACCTTGCTTTACCCCTTGGGTATAGGCATGCCCGATCCAGGTTTCCTTTTGGGAGACCTCGGGATCGATATTTACTTTTTTCCCATCAAGGTGCAATTCCGCCCCCATGAAGGTACATGTCTTAAAATCGGTCTTCATGGTATGGGCTTGGATATAGGCCCTATCACCTTTGGAATCTACTGAGGTCGTATTCCAGAACTTATCATCCCAGTTACTATCCTCGTTGGTAATACCACTGTCCAAATAAGGTATAAAAGTGATTTCGGCATCTTGATCCAATGGACTTATAGCGTAATCGATCGCTCCAATTTCATCCAACTCAAGGCTTAAAAACCGGGTGATTTCAACCTGAATCCTTATCGTATTGGGGAGGGTGGCCTTAAAGCTACGCTTGTACCAACCTTCTTTCATATTCAGTTCCCGACGGAAGTCATCGACTGATGTACAGGTAAACAAATCCAACGGTTCCTTATTGACAAGGACATCGATTCCTATCCAATTCGGGGCGTTCAACACCTTGGCAAAATACTCGGGATACCCATTTTTCCACCAACCTACACGGGTCTTATCGGGATAATAGACCCCTGCGATATAACTGCCTTGAAAAGTAGGACCGGAATACCGTTCCTCAAAGTTGGCCCTTTGCCCCATCGCCCCATTACCCAGACTAAAAAGGCTTTCTGATGACTTTACCGTTTCTTGGTCAAAACCTTCTTCTATGATCGACCAATTGTCCGCTTTAATATATTCTTGATTCATCTACTTTTCAATAATTTTTTTTATAAAACCCAAATCGATTTCAGTGAAATCCTTAAAATTATAATCCGCATCCGCCAAGATACCCGCATCACCAATACCAATACTGGTCATGTCAGCACTATTAGCTGCCTGAATGCCTGCAACGGCATCCTCAAAAACGATACAATCCTTGGGATCGACCCCCAATTTTTGGGCGGCAATAAGAAAAACCTCTGGATCCGGTTTAGCCTTGGTCACACTGTTTCCATCAACGAGATAATCAAAATAATGCAACAACCCCACCTTTTCCAAAATGGGCTTTGCATTTTTGCTCGCAGACCCTAGGGCTATAGGCACTTCATTCTCTTTAAGGAAGTTTAGGATTTTAGGGACATCAGGCAAAACCTCAGAGGCATCCATTTTATCGATATAAGTTAGATAGTCCTCATTTTTCTCCACCATCCAGGCATCAAATTGTTCCTGCGTGGCTTTTACCCCACCGATTTCCAATAAAATCTCCAGGCAACGTTTTCGGCTTACCCCTTTGAACATTTCATTCTGGTCCTCCGTAAATTCAAACCCTAATTCATTGGCAAGCTTCTTCCATGCCAGATAATGGTATTTGGCGGTATCGACAATAACGCCATCCAAATCGAAAATAAATCCTTTTTTCTTCATTTTTAATTTTTGCGTAATGAAAAAGACAAGTGACATTCCATTTAGAACCACATGGAATGAAAAAATGTCCTAACGATTGAATAGTATGCCTGAAATATTAAAACTATTGGTCAAAAAGAATTTACCAGTTAAAATTACCAAAAGCCTATTCAAAACTTATTATAGTTGAGAAGTAAAATTAAAGTTTTGATTGGGCCAAAAGTAAAAAGTTTTTTTTGATTTCCAATACTCTATCTAGTTGAATCCCTTTCAATAAGCTCAGTTTTTATAATTTTGGTCCTAAATTCCTTCTCTTCATCCTCATGACTCAACCTATCTATTAATAAGGTAGCGGCCTCCTCCCCAATTTTAAATCCGTGCTGGCTAATGGTGGTAAGACTTGGCCGTGAATGCTGGGAAAGGATGCCGTCTGAAAAACTGACTACCGACAAATCTTCCGGCACCCGAAGTCCTCTTTGACGCGCAACATTCAATGCCGTAATGGCATAAATCTCGTTAACGGCAAAAATTCCGTCAATACCACTAACCTTGTCGAATATTTTATTGATGTCCTCTTCAATGGCTTCCTGTTTCCTTTCAAGATTGCCCATATCACTGACCCGATAAATAATACTTGGGTCTTGCTTTATATTATTCTCCCTTAAAACCTCTAAATACCCCTGTGTTCTTAACTTTCCTATATTAATAAAATCTTCGGTCGTAATTAATAGAATTTTTTTACAGCCCGTATCAATAAGCTTTTGTGTTGCAATCTTGGCCCCTTCCAAATCGTCAACAATAACCTTATCACAATCGATATCATCAACTACCCGGTCGAACATTACAATAGGGATTCCTTGGTTGATGGTTTCTTGCAAATGGTGTTTATCCCGATTTAACAAGGTTTCTTTTGATAAGGACATGATAAAACCATCAATATTGCTGTGCACCAACAACTCCATATTGATGACCTCTTTATCAAAGGATTCATTAGTAACCGCTATAAGTACATTATACCCTTTTAATTTGGCCACATGCTCAATACCGCTGATGACCTTTGCAAAAAAATTATGCACTATTTCAGGAATGATCAACCCAATGGTCTTTGTCTTTTTGTTCTTTAGACTTAGGGCGATGTTATTGGGACGATAGTTATAGAACTTGGCAAAAGCTTGGATTTTGTCACGGTTCTCCTGGCTTATCTCCTTATTATCATGCAGGGCTTTTGAAACTGTGGAAATAGACACACCCAATTCTTTGGCTATTCTTTTCAAGGTCATTTTCGGCTTCATAAACAATATGGGTTTGTCAAAAGTAAAGTGGTTAAAATAAACAAATGACGTTTAAAAGCGTCCGTTTTTGTCAATACTACAAAAATAACTAAAAAGTTATCAACCCGAAAACGTTGTAATAGCCCGCAAACATTGAGCTGAAGGGTAATTAACATAAAATTTACATAATTTCGTAGTGAGGAGTAAAATTAAAGTTCAAATCTAATTAAAACTAATTTAAGAAACGTTCTATGAAAAAAATCAAACAGTGCCTCTTACTGGCCGTGTTTATGATTCCCATAGGGATTTTTGCACAGACCACCGTAACTGGTAATGTGACCGACCAGGTAACTGGAGGCCCCTTACCCGGTGTCAGTATAGTAGTCGTAGGAACATCTACTGGATCTACGACCGATTTTGACGGCTATTACACCCTTACCGTAGACGATGGTGCGGTATTGCAATTCTCCTACATCGGATACAAAACCGTGGATATTCCAGTTACGGGTCCTAATCTAGACCTTGTAATGGAAGAGGACAGGGCGCAATTGGATGAAGTTGTGGTCATAGGATATGGTACCACAACCGTTAAGGATGCAACTGGTTCATTAACAGCGGTAACCTCGGAAGATTTCAACAAAGGTGCCATTGTTAGTACCGACCAACTTTTGACCGGTAAGGCAGCCGGTGTACGAATTACAAGTTCAGGGGGTTCGCCAGATGCCGCTCCCAATATTCGAATAAGGGGTGGGGCTTCGCTAAGCGCGAACAATAGTCCACTTATCGTAATTGATGGAGTACCCATAGACAACACCAATCCGGCTGGGGTCAATAACCCATTTTCCATGATCAACCCGAATGACGTTGACAGCTTTTCCATCCTTAAGGATGCATCAGCAGCTGCCATTTATGGTTCAAGGGCTTCAAACGGGGTTATTATCATTACGACCAAAAAAGGTACTTCAGGAGGTCCTAAGTTCAACTTTTCATCAAATACTACCATAAGTACAGTTAGTAGTAAAATTGATTTAATGGATGGGCCAACGTATTCCAAATTCATCAATGAATATCACCCTACATATTCCGGTTTATTGGGAAC
Organism: Maribacter aquimaris; assembly: GCF_014596745.1. Classification (GTDB taxonomy): domain Bacteria; phylum Bacteroidota; class Bacteroidia; order Flavobacteriales; family Flavobacteriaceae; genus Maribacter_A; species Maribacter_A aquimaris. Next base: position 192,126 of record NZ_JABTCF010000002.1, on the reverse strand, counting down.
CGCTAACACAGACTGGCAAGATGCCATTTATAGGGCTGCAGTCTCATCGGACCACAACTTTAGTGCTAGGGCCAATCTATTTGATAAAATACCAACTAGATTCTCATTTGGCTACAACAACACCGAAGGATTGGTAAAAACCAATGATTATGAACGGTATACCGCCTCTGTTAAATTTACACCTACTTTTTTCGACGATCATTTAAAGATTGATATCAACGCGAAAGGTATCAGCTCTGAGAAAAATGCAGTTGATGAAGGTGGTGCCTTGGGAGGTGCTGTTAACATGGACCCCACAAAACCTATTTATGATAATTCCCCCGATAATCGTTTTGGAGGTTTTTATCAAAACACCATTTTGGATGATGTTGATAATCCCACTCGATTATTACTTGATGGTCAATGGAACCCGTTGGCATTACTGTTACAAAGAACACGTCCTGAAAAGGTACAGAAAATCCTTGGTAACGTTGAATTCGACTATAAAATGCACTTTCTTCCAGAACTTCGGGCTGTACTTAACTTAGGTCTTGAAGCTTCAACAGCGGATATTGAGGAGTCTTATTCCGATAATTCCTTGGCGACTTATAAGTTTGACTCCTCGAATAATGACATCAACTCCAATTATGTTTTCAATCCCGGGGTCAACTATAGGGAAAACCAAAGTATAACCAACCAGACCATGGATGCTTATTTGGTCTATGCAAAACGATATGAAGAAGGATTCTTGACCAACTTTGATGTTCAAGGAGGATATTCCTATCAAAATTTCAGGAATGATGGCAACAAAGAAGAATATCGCTACAATAACGACACGGGAATTCGCGAATTGCAGATCGATGCGCAAAACCCGAACAACCGTTATTTTAATGAACTTAATCTGCAGTCTTACTTTGGTAGAACCAATCTGAATCTATTGGATAAATATTTGGTAACGGTTTCCTTTAGGGCCGATGGTTCTTCTTTGTTCAGCGAAGACAATAGATGGGGATACTTTCCTGCAGCAGCTTTGGCATGGAAAGTGAATGAAGAGGATTTCCTAAAAGATTCCCAAGTGATTAACGACCTTAAATTGCGATTAGGTTGGGGTAAAACCGGACAACAGGACATTACAGGAGCGGTAGGTTTCTATCCTTCGGTTCCATTATTTGAAGCTGGTTCCAGTACCGGACAATACCTCCAAGGCGTTGCACTTTATTCTGCCAAGCCTTTCAATGAAGACTTGACTTGGGAGAAAACCACCACGTATAACGCTGGGATAGATTTTGGACTTTTCGAAAACCGATTGATCAATGGTTCTTTCGATGTTTTCTATAGGGAAACTTCCGACCTACTTGCAAAAGTACCTGTAGCGCCGGGTCAAGGGCTAACGGATTCATTTGTTAAAAATGTTGGGGAAACCGAAAGTAAAGGTTTTGAGGTAATCTTAAATGCCACCCTCTTAAGTAATGAAAGTACGAATCTGGAATTCTACTCCAACCTTTCGTATAGTAGGGCCGAGGTCACAAATCTTCAGGATGTTACCCGGATTTCTGCTGACGGTTCAGGAATCCCTACAGGAACAGGGGTTAACATAGGGTACCACACTGTGGGTTACCAACCTTATTCCGCTTGGGTTTTCAGGCAATTGTATGATACGGCCGGTAATCCTATCCACGGAGCGTTTGCTGATTTTAATGGGGATGGCGTAACCGATAATGATGACCGATACTTCGAGCCTTTACGACCTAACTGGACCTTTGGTTTCGGGTTTAACTTCAATTACAATAAGTTCGATTTAAGCACCAGTTTTAGAGGCCAAATCGGCGGACAGGTCTATAATTCCAGACGATTGACTTCAGGATGGATCGACAAGGCCGTTCCAAACAACTCAAACAGCTTGAGTAATGTCTTGGATTTTTACTCAGGAGCAGCCAATTACAATTTTGTAGACATACAGGGCAATGTTCCCTTTTCAGATTATTTTCTGGAAGACGCGACATTCCTAAGGTGTGAGAATATCGTATTGGGCTATCGTTTGGACGACATCGTGAAAAACACTTCAATGCGGGTTTACGGTGCTGTAAACAATCCGTTTATCATTACCAACTACAGCGGTCAGGACCCTGAGAACTTTAATGCAATAGATAACAATTTTTATCCTAGACCACGGTCATTCACCCTTGGTTTAAGCGTGGACTTTTAATATAAATTACTATGAAGAAAATAATATTAATTCTTTTTTGCATACTAGCAAGCGTTCAAGGGTGTACTGATGATTTGAACACAGAACCTTTGGTAGAACAGTCGTTAGACGACTTATTAGCTAATGATCCCGATGCGGTTTCAGGAATTTTATCCCGTTTATATGCTTCTTTTGCACTCTCTGGCCCAGATGGCCCTAGTAGTGGGGACATCAGCGGTGACACTGGGGAATCCCCATTTTTAAGAGGAATCGTCAATCTACAGGATTTTACTGCAGATGGCATGAAAAACCGTTGGGGCGATGATGGCTTGGACCAATTGACCACTACTTCCAATTGGGATGAAAACAATAAGTTTTTTGGATATATGTATAATAGGATCTATTATACCATACCACAAGCCAATAACCTATTGTCTGTTTTAAGTTCGGTAAGCATTGATGGCCAAGATCAAGTAGTTGGGGAAGTGAAATTTTTACGAGGACTCGCCTATTATTATCTCATCGATACTTTCGGTAAAGGTGTTTTGGTGACTGAGAATGAAATTGGGGTTTCCGCCCCTTTACCTGAAGCTACCAGAGCAGAACTTTTCACTTTCGTCGAAAATGACCTACTAGAGGCTGAAGCACTGATGTCTAACACTAAAATCTATGGCCGGGCCAACAAAGCCGCCGTTCAAATGTTATTGGCAAAACTATACCTCAATGCCGAAGTGTATATAGGTGAAGATAAATACAGTGAGGCTTTGACCTTTATCAAAAAGGTAATCGATGAAGGCGGTTATACCTTAGCCCCAGATTTTGTAAGTAATTTTTCAGGGGACAATGACGCTTCACCTGAAATTATTTTCACTTTAATCGCAGATTCCGAAACCAGTCAGAGTTATGGGAACACGACCTATATCGTAAACGGAAGTATGGGCACAGAAACAATGCCTATTATAAACTTTGGAGCCGCGGAAGGCTGGTCTGGCCATAGGGCCACCAAAGCTTGGTACGGATTATACGATGATAATGACGATAGGGGCGAACTTTTCTGGACCGAAGGGCACAACTATGAAATGGCCGACTATAAAGCATGGTCAGACGGTTATCCTTCAGTAAAGTTTCGCAATTCAGGATTTTCAACAACACTTCCTGCGACTACTTTTTCAAGTACCGATTTTCCACTTTACAGATTGGCCGATGCCTACTTGATTTATGCGGAATGTGTATTGCGCGGCGCGGCTGGCGGGGATGCCGCCCAAGCACTGAACTATGTGAATGCAGTTAGAGAACGCTCTAATGCCAATGCCATTGGATCATCCGAATTAACCCTCGATTTTATTCTTGATGAACGCGCTAGGGAACTGAATTTGGAAGGGCAAAGAAGAACAGACCTAATCCGTTTTGGAAAATTCACAGGCAATTCTTATGTATGGCCATGGAAAGGAAACACCGCACAGGGAACTTCCATCCCCGATTATTACAACCTATTCCCTATCCCATTATCGGCCTTGGAAGCAAACCCTAACTTAAATCAAAATCCTGGTTTCTAAAAAATAACTAAACAGTACATACTATGAAAACTATTATAAAAAACTTCTTTAAAATTCTGCCCTTCATATTAGGGGCATGGCTTATTAGCTCCTGTGACAATGATGATGTAGTACCTAAATTTACACTATCACAGGCCTCAGAAAATGTTGCATTCTCTTTTTCAGCCGCCGATGAGTATTTGATATCCACAGGCACCATGGATAATGTAGCTGAAAGATTCGTCTGGAATAATGTTGATTTTGGTGTACAGACTGAAATCAACTACCAATTACAAGGGTCTATCGACAATACTTTTGCTGCATATGATGCAACAACTGAATATGATTCAGGAACTTTAAGCGTAACCAATGCTGAGGTAAAAGTGTCAGATTTAAACAATCTTGCCACTCTTTTAGGTTTGGAGGCCGGTGACAGTGGTCAAGTGTATTTTAGGGCTAGGGCCTTTGCTGGTTCGGGTGAAGGTGCAGATGCCGTTGATTCTTATTCCGATGTTATGACCTTGAATATTTCAATATTGGAAGAGACCAGTGGTTCTTCCGAAATAGAAATTTCTGATTGGGGTATCGTTGGATCTGCCGCACCAAACGCTTGGGATGGGCCAGATGTTCCTTTTTACACTACTAATGAGAATAATATTATAGTAGCGTATGCTTCTTTAATTGATGGGCAAATTAAATTCCGTCAAAATAATAGTTGGGATGATCCTAATATTAATTATGGAGATTTAACAGGAGATGGCATTCTAGATACAGAGAATGATAATAATATTGATGTTACTGCTGGAACATATAAGATAACTATCAATTTAAATGATAATTCCTATAGTATTGAAGAATTTTATTGGGGGCTAGTAGGATCTGCAACCCCAAATGCTTGGGATGGACCCGATGTAAAGTTATCATATGACTATACAACAAATACGTTTAAAACCGTTGTTCAACTCGTAGATGGGGAGATGAAAATCAGAATGAACGATAGTTGGGACGATCCCAATATTAATTATGGTGACTTAACAGGAGATGGTATTTTAGATACGGAAAATGAGAATAATATCGCTGTAACAGCAGGATATTATTTAGTCACCGTTAACTTCAACACACTTGAATATTCAATTGAAGAAACCGAAATCTGGGGCGTAGTGGGCTCAGCCGCACCAAATGGTTGGGACGGGCCAGACGTAAAGTTTGTCCCTGATTTTTCAAACCCAGGCAAATGGGATTTGAAGGATATTACCTTGCTTGATGGTGACATGAAATTTCGTATAAACGATGACTGGGGTGGTGACTATGGTGATTTTAATAGCGATGGTATCTTGGATCAAGAATCCGACAATAATATTATCGTTACAGCAGGTGTGTACGACATCTCTATCAATTTCAATGATTTAACATACACACTTACTGCCAAATAGTAAGTCTCAAATTTAATTTTTAAAAAAAGGGCTGTTCAACACAGCCCTTTTTACCTTATTTTCCCTAGGTATTAAAAAATTGGGTTTTTACCATTATTCGAATCATTAACTACAAAACATGAAAAAGTTATACGCTTTAATTCTGTTTACGCTTTCCCTGAACTTCGGTTTTGCCCAAGTTCAAAATGGTGTTTTTTCCACAACACCCACAACGTTTACCGAAAACGACGAAATAACCATTACGGTTTCCGGATTAGACCTTACGGCATGGAGTGTATCTGATGTATATTTATGGGCATGGTATGCAGACAGCAATGGAAACCAAGCAGATTCCCCAACCAATGGTTCGTGGACAAGCTCCGATGACACCCAAAAAATGACCGACAATGGTGACGGCACCTATAGTTACACCATGATTCCCTCAACCTTTTATGGCGCTACCGGTATTTCCCAAATTGGAATGCTCGTAAAGGCCAAAGATGGTACAGGAGATAAAAAAACACAGGATTTCACCAAAGAGGTGGGAGGTTACCAATTGGTATTGACAGCCCCTACCCAAACAACAACCATTGTTTCCGGCGGAACAGATTTTACCATCGAAGCAACGGCATCAGCAAATTCAAGTTTTGTTCTAACCGCTAACGGCTCTATGGTCGACAATTCCGTTACTTCGGCAACAACATATTCATTTGATTATACCGTAAATTCAACCACCAATTTTGAATTGACCGTTGCCAATGGCACGGAAACCCTTACAGAAAACTTTACATTGGCCGTTAGTCCAACAGTTACGGAAGAAGCCCTTCCCGATGGACTTTTGGACGGCATCAATTTTAACGAAAGTGACCCAACCAAGGCTACCTTGGTCCTCTATGCACCAGGAAAGGAATTTGTGCACGTCATTGGGGATTTTAACGATTGGACGATAGACAATGCTTATCTGATGAAAAAAGATTCGTCCCAAGATCGTTTTTGGATTGAATTGACGGGACTTACACCAAATTACAACCATCTATACCAATATTTGGTTGAATTCGACATCAACATTGCCGACCCATACGCTACTTTGATTCTTGACGGTTATGGAAATGATGCATATATAACAGACACTACGTATCCTGACCTGCCTACCTATCCGTCCGGTCAAACCGAAGCGATTACCGTTTTAAGAACCGATGAAACAGACTATACATGGCAAACAACGGACTTTACCCCACCGGCAAAAGAAGATTTGGTTGTTTATGAGATTTTGTTACGTGATTTTGATGCACTACATTCTTTCGATGCGGTAAAAAACAGACTGGACTATTTGGAGGAATTAGGCATCAACGCCATTGAACTAATGCCTGTAAGTGAATTTGATGGTAATGAGAGTTGGGGGTATAATCCTTCATTCCATATGGCGCTGGACAAATATTACGGCACCAAAGAGGCCTTTAAATCATTTATAGACGAATGCCATTCCCGAGGTATGGCCGTAATCTTGGATGTGGTCTATAATCACGCTACTGGTCAAAATCCGTATTACCGCATGTGGAATACCGATAATGGGGGCACTGGCGGACAGGCATCGGCAGACAATCCGTTCTTTAATGCCACCGCTACCCATTCCTATAGTGTCTTCAACGATTTCAACCATCAACAACAGGCCACAAAAGATTATGTAAACCGAACCGTGACCTATTGGATCGAGGAATTCAAGATTGATGGAATGCGTTGGGACCTTACCAAAGGTTTTACACAAAATTGCACCTCATCAGACGATAGTTGCACCAATAGCCCACAGGCAGATAGAGTCGAGGTGTTAAAGGGCTATGCGGACAACCAATGGGCTTCCGACGAGGATTTTTATGTGATTTTTGAACATTTGGGACAAATCGAGGAAGAAGAACAATGGGCCAATTATAGGGTTGATGAAGGCAAGGGCATCCTTTTATGGAACAAAATGTCCGATCCCTATAACGAGGCTACCATGGGTTACAACGAAAGTAGCAAATCCGATTTTTCCAATGTTTCCTATGTTTCAAAAGGTTTTGACCAACCTTCAGTCGTATCCTATATGGAAAGCCATGATGAGGAACGTCTTATGTATAAAAACCTACTTTACGGTAATTCCGAGGGTTCCTATGATGTCACTGATGAAAGTACTGCCTTGAGTAGAATGCAGACCGCAGGAGCTTTCTTTTTTACGGTTCCCGGACCAAAAATGATCTGGCAATTTGGCGAATTGGGTTATGACATATCTATTGAGGAAGGTGGTAGAACGGGGAACAAACCGATTCTTTGGGAATACACCAATGAGCCCGACCGCTTTGCTATCTATGAAACATGGCAAGATCTGATTGCATTAAAATTGAAAGAACCCATTTTTGAAACCTCCGACTTTTCGTTGGATGTGAATGCAGCAACTGGACTAAAAACCATTCACCTAACAGACAACACCGCTACAGGTGATGAAATCAAATACGTTACCATTGTTGGGAATTTTGGTGTTACATCACAAGAGATCGTTCCCGATTTTCAAGAAACGGGAACTTGGTATAATCTATTGAAAAATAATGACCCCAGGGAAGTAACCAATACTACCAGCACTATTGCACTTCAACCTGGGGAATTCATCGTTTTTGCGGATAATCCCAGTCTCGCATTAATTGATCCCGACGATCTGGATGCCGATGGTGTCCCCAATACCGATGACCTTTGTGCGGACACCCCTTTTGGGGCAACCGTTGATGTCAATGGTTGTGAAATATTTTCCTTAGCAGTAGATAATTTCAGTATTAAATCGAGCAGCGAAACATGCCGTTCCAGTAATAACGGAAGTATAACAATCGCGGCCAAAGAAAATTACAACTATTCGGCAACCCTTTCCGGAACATCCGATGCTACAAATGCATTTACCTCGGCAACGGAGTTTTCAGGACTTTCCGCTGGTGATTACACCCTATGCATAACCATTGAGGGGCAAACGGATTACGAGCAATGTTACGATTTGTCGATTACCGAGCCAGAGGACTTATCAGTGAGTTCCAAGGTAAATACCAATACAGGCAAGGTTTCCTTGAGCTTAAAAGGCGGTAAAGTTTATACCATTAATCTCAATGGGGAATCCTTCACCACTTCCCAAAATGAAATTACCTTGAATTTGGAAGCCCAAACAAACACCATACGTGTTTCAACCGATTACGATTGCCAAGGTTTCTATGAAGAAACCATTGTCTTGGCAAATGAAATATCGGTACATCCCAATCCGGTAACTGACAGTTTGTTGTATTTAGAACTTGGAAACATAAGTGACCCTTCTGTAAATGTCGAGATCTATACCCTTTCGGGCCGACAGATTTCCACATCGGATCATTACGTTAACAACGGTCAGGTACAAATCGATGTATCGAACATTCCTAACGGATTGTATGTTTTGAAAATACATACCGCACAAAAAACCTATCACTACAAAATCGTAAAATGATGAAAACCGTAAAATATATACTCCCAGTAATCCTCATTGGTATTTTAATTTCATGCGGAGGCGATGGCAATGATGACAACCCAGACCCTGTGATTGTTTCTCCCCCAGAGGCTGCCACATTGATATTTCCTGAGAATAATACGGAATGTATTGAGGGTACCATTATTTCCGACACTGAAAGTAGCGTAACCTTCTTATGGAATGCTTCTGAAAATACGGATTCATATACCGTTAATCTCCGAAATTTGGACACCAACACTTCCCAAAACTTGAGTGCCAGTACAAACGAACTCGTGATTACCCTTATGCGGGGAACCCCTTATTCTTGGTCGGTTACCTCCAAAGCGGACGACACCGATGAAACTGCCGAAAGCAACCTCTGGAAATTCTATAACGCAGGACCGGCCGTAGAGAATTACGCCCCATTTCCCGCAGATGTCATTTACCCCACCATGGGCTCAAGTATTGATGCGGGGAGTATTACCTTAAGTTGGGAAGGTAGTGATGTTGATAACGATATTGATTCTTATGACATCTATATTGATGAAAACAATCCGCCATCAACCTTATTAGGAAACACCACCTCGAGCGGCATTGATTTTGAGGCCATATCCGGAAAGGTTTACTATTGGAAAGTGACAACAAAAGATGCCTCCGGTAATTCATCAAACTCTGAAATATTCCAATTTAAAGTGAATTGATTTTCTAGAGTACTTTCATTTTTTAATACAATCCAAAACAGATGAAAAGAATCCTATTTTTTATTTCAATAGGCCTTCTGCAGTGTTCCATAGGCCTTGCCCAGCAACCCATAGATCGTGTTGAACCACCCAATTGGTGGATCGGAATGCAATACAATGAAATAGAGTTGCTCGTTTATGGACAGGAAATAGCCTCCTATTCCGTTTCATTGGATGAATACAAGGGGGTTACCTTAAAACAAATCAAACAGGTACCGAACAAAAATTACCTGTTTTTAGATTTGAAGATCGATGGGAATGCACGACCTGGAAACCTTACTATCCGATTTACTAAAAATGAAGCCGAACCCGTAATTCACTCCTACCCATTATTGAAAAGAGATCCGGAAAGCAAAAATGTAGCAGGTTTTAATTCCTCAGATGCCATTTACCTGATTACCCCGGATAGATTCGTCAATGGAGACCCTTCAAATGACAATGTAGATGGATTGAAAGAAAAAGCGAACCGTTCTTTTAAAGGTGGAAGACATGGTGGTGATGTACAAGGCATCGTAGAAAACCTTGACTATATCAAAAATTTGGGTTTCACTGCCATTTGGATCAACCCTATCTTGGAAAATGATATGGAAACCTATAGTTACCACGGTTATTCTACCACTGATTTTTATAAGGTAGACCCCAGGTATGGCAGTAATGAATCCTTTAAATCGTTATGTAAAACAGCTAGTGACAAAGGTATGAAGGTCATTATGGATATGATTGCCAACCATTGTGGATTGGATCATTGGTGGATGCAAGACCTACCATCCGAGGACTGGATCAACCAATGGCCAGAATATACTGAGACCAATCATAAAAAGACCGTTATCCTAGATCCCTATGCATCCAAAATGGATTATAAACAATTCTTCGATGGATGGTTCGTGCCTAGTATGCCCGATTTGAACCAACGCAACGAATCGATGGCCAAATACCTGATACAGAACACGCTTTGGTGGATTGAGTATTCCGGTATTTCCGGTATTCGAATGGATACTTACCCCTATCCCGACATGTATTTCATGAGCGACTGGACCAAAGCGGTGATGGATGAATATCCCAATTTCAATATTGTGGGGGAAGAATGGGTGACACGGCCAACCATAGTTTCCTATTGGCAAAAAGGAAAGAAAAACCACAATGGCTATACTTCTTATTTAAAGAGTCTTATGGATTTTCCATTACAAAATGCCTTGGTTACTTCATTGAACAAAGAAAAAACGTGGGCCTCATCCTGGACAGACCTTTACGAAACCCTAGGGCAGGATTATCTATATCCCGAACCCAATAACCTAGTGGTTTTTCCTGATAACCATGATATGAGCAGGATCTTCACCCAATTGAACGAGGATTTTGACAAATACAAATTGGCCCTGACTTATATTGCCACGGTTCGCGGTATACCACAAATTTATTACGGTACTGAAATATTGATGAAAAACCCCGGTACCGAAGACCATGGAATCATTCGGTCCGATTTTCCCGGTGGATGGAATAAAGACAAAGTAAATGCCTTTACGGGAAAAGGGTTATCCCCAAAAGAGAAAGAAGCACAGCAGTTCGTTCAAAAGTTGATGACTTGGAGAAAGAATTCACCTGTCATCCATCATGGTAAATTGATGCATTTTGCCCCTAAAAACCAAGATGAGATTTATGTACTGTTCCGATATGATGACAATCAAAAGGTCATGATTATTTTAAACAAGAACAACAAAGACATGGAATTGGACCTTAAACCCTATCAAGAAATTCTTGGTGATCAACTTACCGGAAAGGATATTTTATATGGTACTGAGTTCAATGGGGCCAAAAAAATACGGATCAAGGCCATGAGCTCAATGATCATTGAAGTAGAATAAGGCTTTCATATCCCAAATTTGTTAATCAAGAAGGGCAAAACGCCCTTCTTTTTGCCTCTATAAAACGGGAATTGCATTTATGGTGGATTCCCTTTCTATTAGGGTAGATTCAATAATCTCGGTTCGGCAGGGTTCTTCCTTTTCACTAAGCCCACTTTGGATCCTATCAATCAGCATTTTTGCAGCAATCTCACCCATCTGAAATCCGTGCTGCGCCATGGATGTAAGACCCGGTTTTGCGTATTTAGACAAAATACCATCGGTAAAACCTATAAATTCCATTTCTTCAGGTACATTGACGCCCTTTTTCTGAACGAGATTCATAGAATGGATAGCGAAAATTTCATTCACACACAAAACGGCATCGATATCTTGTGAATCGAAAAAAGTATTGATAAGGATTTCATCCAAATCCATAAAAGGCAATTTTAGAATAAGGGCCTCGTCCACAGGCAATCCGAATGATTCAAGAGCTTGTCTGTAGCCTGCCTCACGCCCTTGACTAACACTGAAATAATCCTCGGTAGTAATCAAGGCAATCTTTCTTCTACCGTTTTCGATAAATTTCATGACAGCATTATAAGCGGCTTCCCGGTCATTGATCAAAACCTTATCACATTCAATTTCATCGGTCACTCGATCAAATAAAACCAAAGGAATTTCCAATTCATTGATCCGTTTTAAATGATCAAAATGATTCTTTTTTTGTGTCTCCGCGGATAAGGCCATTATAAAACCGTCTACACTACCATTTGCCAACATTTCCATATTAACAACCTCCCTTTCAAGGGATTCATCAGTAACACAAGCAATAACATTATATCCATGCTTTTTTGAATACTGCTCTATACCCCTGAATACCGTAGTGAAAAAATAATGTACAATATCCGGTATGATCACCCCGATATTATTGGTTCGTTTATTTTTTAGGCTAATAGCAAGATTATTGGGCCTATAATTGTACAATTTTGCAAAAGCCTGAACCCTCTCTATCGTTTCAGCACCTATTTCATTACTGTTTTTTAGGGCCTTCGAAACTGTGGATATCGAAACACCCAACTCCCGGGCAATGTTTTTTAATGTCATCTTCCTTTTCATACTGAAATGCCCTCATTTTATGGTATCCACCGAAATTAATTACAAAATTTCCCGTATGAAAGTTAAGGTATTTTTGGTACTAAAACCTATATATTACCCACAAAAATAAAATGCATATATTTGAATCAAGATTGGATATCCCTATTTTTTTAAAACTATATTTATTTTATCCCCACTCCTCTAAGTCCATTTTTAGTATTATCACAAATAATTAAAGTTATCAACACGAAAACGTTTTCGTACTGTTTTGAATTTCCTACAACCGTTTTTTAACATTTATTTATATATATTTAGAAACTAGATTATAATTAACTCAACTTAAATCAATTCTTTATGAAGATTACATTACTTCGCAGCTTACTGCTTGTCGGGGCATTTATTTGCTTTGGATGGGCACAGGCTCAGGAGGTATCCGGAACAGTTTCGGATGCCAATGGTCCCTTACCAGGGGCAAGTGTTGTCGAAAAAGGGACAACAAACGGAACCCAAACCGATTTTGATGGTAATTTCACCATCAACGTTGGTGAAAATGCCACTTTGGTCATTAGCTATGTAGGGTTCAGTACTACGGAAATAGCTGTAAACGGACAAACCAATATCGTTGTTACGCTCGCTGAAGATGCCCAGGCATTGGAAGAGGTCATAATAATCGGTTATGGAACGACTACGGTCAAAGATGCAACCGGCTCTGTTTCCTCAGTTACCTCCAAAGATTTCAACCAAGGTGTTATTTCCTCACCTGAACAGTTGATTCAAGGTAAAACCTCCGGAGTCCAGATATCACAGTCCAGTGGTGAACCTGGTGCAGGTATAGCGCTGAGAATAAGAGGTACTGGATCGGTTAGAGGTAATAACAGCCCATTGTTTGTCATTGATGGTGTTCCTGTTTCCAATGAAAGTGTTTCCGCAAGTGGTGCGGATGTTGGAGCCGGAACCAGTGGCTCTAAAAACCCGTTGAATTTCTTGAACCCCAGTGACATTGAAAGCATGAGTATTCTTAAGGACGCCTCCGCTACTGCCATTTACGGTTCTAGAGGAGCGAACGGTGTTGTGGTTATTACAACAAAATCCGGAAAAGGTGGTGGAACAGATGGACAATGGGGCTTTTCCAGCACCTTGAATATTTCTAAGGCTGCAGACCGTTATGACCTTTTAACGACGCAAGAATTCATTGCCGCAGGTGGTGCTAACCTCGGTGGTGCAACCGATTGGCAAGACTTTTTATTCAGGACTAGTGCATCAACGGACAATAACTTGTCTTATTCCAGAAATTACGGATCTGGAAACATTAGGGCTACCTTCGGATATTCCAAACAATTTGGTATTATTGAAAACACAGATTTAGAACGTGTCACGGGCAGGATCAATTGGAACCAGAGATTCTTTGATGACAAGTTAAAGGTTGGTGTGCAAACAACTATTTCAAGAATAAATGACCATGCTCCTTTCATTAGTAGAACATCAGGAAGTACCGGGGATTTATTAGCTGCCGCCTATTACTCCAATCCTACGAGGAATGCAAATGCAAATTCTAGTGCTGCACCGGACAGAAATCCAGCAAACCTTTTGGCCTATTACGACGACAACACCCATACGGATAGATTTCTTGGGAATATATCTTTCGATTATTCCTTTACAGACGAACTTTCTGCAAAACTAAATTTAGGAGTTGACACATCAGAATCCACAAGGGGCCAAGTTGTAGGCCCTCAAATTCTTGCATTTGATAATGGTGCTGAGAATAATGGAAAGTCAGCAGTCAGTAATCTGGATACCCAAAACAATTTGATGGAGATCACAGTGAACTACAAGAAACAATTTGAAAATTCCAATTTGGACTTGCTTGTAGGTTATTCTTTTCAAGATTTCAATAGAAGTGGTCAAAATATTCTGGGGCAAGGCTATGGATCATCTGATTTAAACAGAATCGTAAGTTCTACTGAACAAACCTATGATGCCACCCAAAATCTTGCAAGCAATTACCAAGGTTATGGAATAGGAACCTTCCAAGACGATACGGCTGCTGGAGATCAATTCAGAACATTGGGACTGTTTCCGAATATTAACCAAAACACAGAAAGTTTACCTAATATTCCAATCGATGCCTTTTCAGTAGATACCTTTGACAATACAGACGAGTTACAATCGTTTTTTGGAAGAATGAATTACACGCTGTATGATAAATACTTGTTTACGGCCACCTTTAGGGCTGATGGTTCTTCAAAATTTGGTAGCAATAACCAATATGGATATTTTCCGTCTGCGGCTTTTGCATGGAAACTAAATCAGGAAGATTTTATAAATGAAGAAGTTTTTTCTACCCTTAAGCTAAGACTAAGCTGGGGTATTACCGGTAACCAAGATGGTCTTGGCTATGGTAATTTTGTCAACAGAACAAGATGGAAACAGCTAGGAATTGATGCCGGTTCCCTACTGTCTGAACCTGCTACCTCCGAGGTTGCTTTTGCGAACCCCGATCTTAAATGGGAAGAGACTGCACAATATGGTTTCGGTATTGACTTTGGTTTCGGCAATGACCGCTTTACCGCGAATATCGATGTATATAGAAAAGAGACAACGGATATCCTTTTAAATCTACCCGCAGTGCAGCCAGCCACTTCCCCTTTCGTTTTCCAAAACGTTGATGGTACTATCGTAAATCAAGGTATAGAATTGGGGCTGGATTATGATATTATAGCATCTGAAAATCTCAACTGGAATGCTAATTTTAATATCTCGTACAACGAAAATGAACTTACCGACTACAATGGTCCGAATATACAAGCGGGTAATTTATACGGCCAAGGTCTTTCTGGTAGTACTTCCCAAGTCTTAACAGACGGAAAGCCATTGTATACCTATAACCTTCGTTTGGTAGATGAAAATTACAATGTAGATGCCAATCCTACCATACTGGATAAATCCGGGCTCCCAAAAATCATTAGTGGATTATCTACTAGTGTAAATTACAAGAACTGGGATGCTTCCTTGTTTTTCTCAGGTCAATTTGGCTTTTATGTATATAATAATACGGCTAATGCACTTTTTGCATCGCCTCAGATAGGAAATAGGAATAATTTAAAAAGTGTTGTTGACAATGGGATTATCTTATCCGCAACGAACCCAAGTACCTTCTTCTTGGAAAAAGGAGACTTTGTCAGACTTCAAACGGCATCGATTTCCTACAATGTGCCTTTAAGCGGAGCGGGAATGTTCAAAAGTATGCGTTTAAGCGCCATTGGACAGAACCTGTTTTTAATCACTGATTATAGTGGGTTAGACCCAGAGGTTAGTACTTCTGACATCCCTGCAAATGGATTACCATCTGCTGCGATAGATTATCTTTCCTACCCAAGACCAAGAACATTTAGTTTTGGATTAAACGTTACCTTTTAAAAAACAAAAAAACAATTATGAAAAAAATAGTAAATTATATGTGTCTAACGCTCCCAATCGTCTTGATTTTTTCTTGTACCGATTTGGAAATAGAAGGGACAGACTCGTTGATTAGCGAGGGTTTTGCAGGTGTTGCCAATGTTGAAGGTGAGGTTGCAAATATTTCTAACATTATTGCTGGAGGAAATCTTGCAAATCAAGAAGGCCTTTTTGCTTTGAATGAAGTTTCTTCAGATGAATACATGGTGCCTACCAGAGGAACCGATTGGGGTGATAATGGCAGGTGGTTGTCTATACATAAACAGACATGGAACGAGGAACTTGCGGATATAGTTAAACCTTGGCAGGAGCTTAACAGTATAACTATTAATGCTACCCGTGTTATTAATGAGAAAAGTGTAAGTACTGCCGGTGGCGACGTAACTGAGTTAAAGGCTGAAGCAAGGTTTTATAGAGCTTGGGCTATGACTTGGATACTGGATATGTGGAGACAAGTCCCTTTTAGGGATGTTGATTTACCCAATAGTGAAATTCCAGAGGTGTTAACTGGGCAAGCTGCGATAGATTTTATAACAGCAGACCTGAATGCTGCACTAGTAGATCTTCCTGCAGTGACTGCCGGCGATGCTATTGGTTTAAAATCAGCACCTACCAAGGCTGCAGCAAACCTGTTATTGGCCAAACTCTATTTAAACAAACATATCTATTTAGGATCATCCCCAGAAGATACAGATATGCAAGTTGTCATTAACGCAGTAGATGAAATTACCGCAGATAACTATACACTAGCAGCTGCTGGAGACTTCTTTGACATCTTTAGACCTAGTAATGATGTAGAAACTATTTGGTGGTCCCCTGCTGATGTAGGGCCATCTATGTGGCATACACTACATTACAACCTTAACTCCCCCGACAATACTGGTGGTGGTTGGAATGGTTTTGCTACGCTCTCAGAATTCTATGATTCGTTTGAAGGGGATCCTAATACCAATTATGTAGGTGACGGACAAGAAGAACGAAGAGGATGGGTGCCAGATGCCACAACGGCAAATGCGGATAATCTTGGTATTGGGTATGGCTTCCTAATTGGCCAACAATATGAACAAGACGGAACACCGTTGACCGCAAGAGCAGAAGTAGGTAGTGTTCCTTTGGTCTTTACTAGAGAAGTTGAGAAAACAGAGTATACAGCTCCCGGAGATAATGCCCTATTGGAAACTTCTGGAATAAGAATGTTAAAATATCACCCTAATGAAGAAGGGGGAGCTAGCAGAAGACACCTTATTAGATATCGATATGCTGATGCCTACCTAATGAAAGCCGAGGCTATGTATAGAATGGGAAGTGATGTAACAACAATGATCAACGACCTAAGAAGTTTAAGAGGAGCTGAAGATTTAGCTTCAGCCGGTGAGGCAGAATTATTGGCAGAAAGAGGTAGAGAATTATACCAAGAATTGGCAAGAAGGCAAGACCTTATTAGATTCGGTCAATACTTGCGTGCATGGAATCTTAAAGATGCTGGTGACGCACATTTAGAGATATTTCCCATACCAACTGCTGATGTACTAGCCAATCCAAACTTAGTACAAAACCCAGGGTATTAGTATTTATCCATTACAATAATAAAACCCTGACGTTTAGCGTCGGGGTTTTTTTGCTTATGACCACCCTGCATGTATAGCTTTCCTTCAATCGAAAACCATCGAGCCTTTTCTTTGTTCTTGGCATCGATCGATTTTTATAACTTAGAATACTTTGATAAGTCGGTGTCAAAAGAACGCTACACGATTTTTAAAAATCACTTTTGGAAAAAGACTGATTTTCAACGATCCGTTATGTACTATGAACAAATGATCAACATTCATCGATAGCCTAAGGATTTTCGCTTCCAATGTTTTATTTAACTGGGTATGCATCAGGTTCCATAACTCTGATACTTGGTTGACACAATGAGTTAAATATTGGGATTTCACACCAAATTAGCCCCTTTTCAAGTAGGATAAAAACCTTAAGAACAGTAAATTTACGAAATGTCCTAAATAAGAATTCATTGGATTTTAACCCATAATTTTAATGAAATCAGACCGTATATAAAAACTTCAATATTTAGAATATAAATATTAATATAATTGGTCATTAAAATACTTTTGAATACAAAAAATAATTTGTTTAAAAAGCGCAAATAACAAACATGACAAAACAAAAAATCCTTAAAGTAGTAAGCTTTTTAATATTACTTTTTTTATATGTTTCTTGTACCACTAAGGCAAAAGTGGATCCAGGTAAGGACAGTAAGGACGATAAACTATTCTCATTACTTTCCTCTGAGAAAACTGGAATTGATTTTATAAATGAAGTGAAAAATCAGAAAGATTTCAACATCTTCAAATACCGCAATTTTTATAACGGGGGCGGAGTTGCAATTGGCGATATCAATAATGATGGTCTCGTGGATATTTACATGACCGCCAATATGGGAGACAACAAACTATATCTGAATAAAGGCAATCTTAAATTCGAGGACATCTCTTTGGCAGCAGGTGTCGTAGGCAACAAACCATGGTCTACCGGTGTCGCCATGGTCGATATTAATCAGGATGGCCTTTTGGATATTTATGTCAGTAATGCCGGAAACATGAAAGGTAACAATCATGATAATGACCTTTATATTAATAATGGGGACTTGACATTTACTGAAAAAGCAAATGAATACAACTTAGCTAAAACAGGCTTTTCTACACATGCCACTTTTTTTGACTACGACAAGGATGGGGACCTTGATGCATATATCTTGAACAATAGCAATATCCCGGTGAGCAGCTTAGGCTATGCAGAACAACGAGAAGTTAGGGCTCAGGATTGGGAGGGTGTTCCGGATATTTTTAAAGGTGTTGGCGACATGCTATTGAGAAATGATAATGGAAAATTCGTTGATGTCAGCGAAAAAGCAGGAATCTATGGCAGCCTTATCGGTTTTGGGCTGGGCGTAGTCATAACTGACCTGAACAAAGACCTATATCCTGACATTTATGTCTCCAATGATTTTTATGAAAGGGATTATTTATACATAAACAATCAAGATGGAACTTTCAGGGAAGAAATCAAGAAATGGACTTCCCACTTATCGTTATCCGCAATGGGAGTGGATATGGCCGATATCAATAATGATGGCAATGTTGAGATTTTTATTACGGATATGTTGCCGGAAGAAGACAAACGCGTAAAGGCGGTAATGGAGTTCGAAGGATACAATGTTTATAAATTAAAACAGAGTAAGGATTTTTATCAGCAATACATACAAAATACACTACAACTAAATAACGGTAATGGCTCATTTTCAGAAGTCGCCTATTATAGCGGCGTTGATGCCACTGATTGGAGTTGGGCAGGATTGTTGTTTGACATGAACAATGATGGATTGCGGGATATTTATATTACCAATGGCATTAATCACGATCTTACCGACTTGGATTTTATTGATTTTTTTGCGAATAAGATCATTCAAAGGATGGTATTGACGGGTAAAGAGGAATCAATAGATTCCATTATCAATAAAATGCCCATAAGACCCCAACCTAATTACGCATATAAGAACAATGGCGATATTACGTTTTCCAACGCCAATTCTGATTGGGGTTTTGAAAAACCAAGCATGTCAAACGGAGCTGCCTATGGGGATCTTGATAATGATGGGGATCTCGATATTGTGGTCAACAATGTTAATATGCAAGCTTTTGTCTATGAAAACAAAACCAATGAACAGCTAACGAACAAGTATTTAAAAATCCATTTTGAAGGATCGGACAAGAATAAATTTGCGGTAGGCACTTCGGTTCTACTTTATGCCGAAGACAAGGTATTCCTACAAGAGTTGAATCCGTTTAGAGGATTTCAATCCTCAATGGATTATGGAATGACCATAGGTTTAGGAAATATTGCGGTATTGGACTCTATCAGGGTTATTTGGCCAGATGACAGCACACAAAAGCTGCTTTCGATAAATACGAATCAAACCCTTAATCTAAAAATTTCGGAAGCTACCGGAAAGTATACTCCAACAAAGGAAAATAACATCAAACCTCTGTTAAAGGAATTGTCAAATGCACCCCTGGTTACCCACAAGGAAAACAATTACCGTGACTTTGACAATGAAGGCCTGATCAATAAATTACTCTCTCAGGAAGGTCCCTCACTGGCGGTAGCAGATGTTGACGGGGATGGAAATGAAGACGTTTTCATTGGAGGTGCTAAAGGCATGCCAGGTGTTGTATACAAACATTCTGGTAACGGAAAATTAAGTCCCAGTAAACAACCTGCATTATCATCCGATGCAACATATGAAGATACTGCTGCCGCATTCTTTGATGTAGATGGAGATAATGATATGGATTTAATGATTGGATCTGGTGGTAATCAAGTTGGTGAAGAACAAACTTATCGTGCCAGATTATATCTGAACAATGGCAAAGGTGTTTTTGAAAAATCAACACAACAACTTCCCTCTACATTTAAGAACATATCCACAATAAATCCTTTCGATTTTGATGCTGATGGAGATATCGATGTATTTATTGGCTCAAGAAGTGTTGTAGGTACCTATGGGGTTGACCCTAATCATCTTTTCTTGGAAAACAATGGCAAAGGCACCTTTACAGATGCTTCAGAAAGACTGGCATATGACTTAAAAGATGCCGGTATGATTACAGATGCATCATGGTCCGATATCGATGGGGATAGCATAAAAGACCTTGTAACCGTTTCTGAATGGGGAACCCCGAGAATCTATAAAAACTCTGGTAGGCGCCTGTCCCTATTAAAGACTTCATTGGATAGCCTTTATGGTATGTGGAATGTTGTTGAAACCGCTGATTTGGATGGTGATGGGGATCAAGATCTCGTTTTAGGGAACCAAGGAAACAACCTACACTATAAACCTTCGATACAAAATCCGATGAAAATGTGGATCAACGATTTTGATAACAATGGCACCATTGAGCAAATCGTAACGCAAAATATTGATGGGAAGGATTATCCCATACATCAGAAAAAAGAATTGACCCAGCAAATTACATTGTTAAAGAAACAGAATTTAAGAGCCTCGGAATATGCGATTAAAACAGTCAATGAATTGTTTTCAAATGAAATAATTCAAAATTCAATTGTAAAATTATCCTCTATTTCCGAATCCGTAATCGCTGTCAATGATGGTGGTGGCAAATTCACGATTATTAAACTACCCTACAAGGTTCAACTCTCCTGCGTATGTGGTATTACATGTACAGACGTCAATAATGATGGTAATTTAGATTTAATCTTGGGAGGCAACAACTTTGAGTTTAAACCGCAATATTCTAGATTGGATGCCAATTATGGTAGTATCCTATTAGGTGATGGGAAATTAAGTTTTGAATGGCAAGATTACAACATGAGCGGATTGTTCGTTCGGGAGGAGATAAAACATTTAAGACAATTCAAGGATAAAAAGGGTAAAATCTACCTAGTTGCGGCTATAAATGATAGTAAACCAAAAATATTTACCATTAATGAATAATTCCTTTTTTAGAATAGTTGTTGTCTCATTACTTTTTGTAGGATGTACCGATAAAGAAGGGACATTATTTAGAACTCCAGACAAGCTTCAAACCGGTATCACCTTTACGAATGTTTTAACCGAAACAGAAGACCTGAATATTTTGGATTATTTATATTTCTACAATGGTGGAGGTGTAGCCATCGGGGATATCAATGGGGATGAACTTCCTGATATTTTCTTTACCGGCAACCAAGTGAAAAACAAATTGTACCTTAATAAAGGAAACCTGCAATTTGAAGATATTACGCTTTCTGCGGGTGTAGAGGGCAATAGCACCTGGAACACTGGGGCAATAATGGGCGATGTCAACGGTGATGGATTATTGGATATTTATGTATGTGCGGTTGTAGGCATTAAAGGATTCAATGGTTACAATGAACTTTATATAAATAATGGAAATGCAACGTTTACCGAAAGTGCATCAGAATATGGTCTCGATTATGATACCTACAGTTCTTCCGCAGCTTTTCTTGATTATGACCTGGATGGTGATTTGGATATATACTTACTCAACCATGCGATACACACCCAGGAATCTTTCGGAAACTCCAACATACGACTTAAAAGAAATTTTCAGGCAGGTGACAAACTTCTTCGAAATGATAATGGAAAATTCACCGATGTCAGTGAAATTGCGGGTATTTATGGAGGTATAAATGGTTATGGACTAGGTGTCGCTGTAGCCGACTTCAACCAAGATGGCTTTCCGGATATTTATGTTGGCAACGATTTCCAAGAAGATGATTATTATTATATCAACAACACTGATGGAACATTTACCGAGAGTTTAAAAAAGTATTTTGGGCATACCACCCGCTCTTCAATGGGAAATGATGTGAGTGATATCAATCATGATGGATGGCCAGATATCATTTCATTGGATATGCTTCCAGAAGACGAAAAAGTATTGAAATCTTCAGAAAACAGCACTGATATACAGATCCAAAAAATGAAAATTGAACGTTTTGGATATCACTATCAATTTGAACGAAACATGCTATTTTTGAACCAACCCCATAGTACCTATACGGAAATTGCCTTAATGTCCGGTGTAGCAGCGACAGATTGGAGTTGGAGTGCCTTGTTTGGGGATTACAATCAGGATGGAGAACAAGACCTTTTTATTGCCAATGGCATTCCTAAACGCCCTAACGATCTTGACTATATTAATTTCCTCTCTAATGACCAAATCAGGACTAAAATCAATAACACAAAATTAGTTGACCCAATAGCATTGGATATGATGCCCTCAGGAGCTGTACATAATTATATATTCAAAGGGAATGAAAATCTACATTTTGAGGACATGTCGGCCAATTGGATAGTCAACGATACAATAATCTCTGGAGCAACGGCCATTGGAGATTTGGACCTGGATGGTGATATCGATATTGTAACCAATAACATTAATCTCCCCGCGACGGTATATATCAACAAGACCAATGCAAATGCCAATTACCTTAAGATAAAGTTCAATTATAAAAAACCCAATAAGTTCGGGATTGGAACTAAAGTCTTTTCATACGATCAAGGTAAATTACAATATAAAGAGCTCTATACCGCTCGAGGATTTCAAGCTTCCTCTGAACCTATAATCCATTTTGGGTATGGTATAGCAAATAAAGTCGATTCGTTAAAAATAATATGGCCAGACAAGTCTTATCAGGTGGTAAAAAACGTAAGCCTAAACAAGACCATTACGATTACGCCAGAAAACACAGCACCATTTGATTACGCCTCATTAAACCCTAAGGCCAAACAGCTGTTCAATAAAATAGAAGACAAACTAGGTGTAGATTTTATCCATATCGAGGATAATTATATAGATTTCAACAGACAGAAATTAATCCCGTACCAACTTTCCGATCGGGGACCTGCCACGGCAATTGGTGATTTAAATAATGACAATAAGGATGACATCTTTTTTGGAGGATCAAAGTTCCACTCGTCTAAAATTTATTTTCAAACAGATTCAGCTTTTGTAGAAAGAAGGATAATGGAAATCGCAAAGGATTCTGTAAAAGAAGATATTAGCGCCGTTATAGAGGATTTTAATTCGGATCACAAACCAGATTTGTTTATAGGAACTGGTGGAGCTGATTTTTATGGTCAAATGAAACCTTTAAGCGATAGTTATTACACTCAAAAAAACGATGGTTTTGAGCATCAACCCTTACCTGTATATTTTGAGAACGCTTCTACACTTAAGCCTTATGATTATGATGGGGATGGAGATTTAGATCTGTTTTTGGGGAATCAGGTGATTACCAATGATTTTGCTAAAACCCCTAATTCCTATCTTTTAAAAAACAACCAAGGAAACTTTACCATTGTCGACAATCCAGAGCTTCAACATGCTGGTATGATTACCGATGCTTTATGGGATGACTTTGATAATGACGGGGTAAAAGACCTTATTGTGATAGGGGAATGGATGTCACCAAAATTTTTCAAAAACAAGAATGGGGAATTATCCCAAGTGAGCCTCCTAGACAAAAAATTGAACGGTCTTTGGCAGAGTATCGCACCTTTCGATATCGACCAAGATGGGGATATTGATTATCTTTTAGGGAATTGGGGGGCCAATAGCAAATTCAAAGCTTCGGAAAAATCGCCGATGAAAATGTACTATGATGATATAGACGATAATGGAAGTACTGAAACTATTGTCGCCATAGAGAAAAATGGGAAATACTATCCTATTGAAGGGTTGGATGCCTTGGCTGTCCAAATGGAGTATCTTAGAAAAAAATTCGTCACATATTATAGTTTCGCGGGAAAATCGATTGATGAAATCTGGGATAGTAAAACTTTAAACAAGGCAACTGTTCTTGAAGTTAATGAATTGCGTTCCGGGTATCTTGAAAATAACAACGGCAATTATTCATTCGTCCCCTTTACTGACATGTTACAAGTCTCCCCAATAACAGCCATGTTAATATTCGATTTTGATTCTGATGGTAAAAAAGAAGCTCTTTTGGCTGGTAACTATTTTGGTGTAAAACCTTTTCATGGCAGATTTGATTCATTTTCCGGGGCCTTGGTTAAAAGCAAAAATGATATCGCATTAGGAGATAATCTTGGCTTGGATTTAACCCTAAAGTCCGTACGACATCTGAATATCATAAACTGGAACAATCGGGATTATTTATTGGTAACCATAAATAATGACAGTATTCAAGTATATGGATTGATAAAGTAATTGACAGAAATATGAAAAACATAAATCCTCAATTAACTACTTTAATAGTTTATAACAATATTAGCAAGTCCGTGTTTATACCTAAAGAAAGGACAACAACCTTACGGGATAGATTTGATGGGGTTTGGAGCAACACCAATTTGGAACCGGTCAATGACCCTAAGGAATATGCCATAACAGTCAATGTTCTTCAAAACAAATGGATGAATACTGACAATTCTGACCAAACCCTTAGGATGCCGAAATATTCGGGGGGGGCACCAATGGTTTTTCTAGACGACAACCAACACCGCCAGCATTCATGAATGGCATCAAAACCATTGAAATAAAATATACCTGAATGCAATAGTTTCCCTTAGTCAATTTTAACCATCCTCCCATTTTCAATGAAAAAAGGAACAGATTTCCACAAAGCATCCAAGGATGTCCATGACATGGGGATGAATATTGCCGAAAGCAGTGACACCTCCTTCGATAAGAAAATTTATGTACATAAAAACCATACAATAGCAGTTTCCAAATGCTGGGATGAAAAACACGGGAATTTTGGGATATTCAACAGGAACAATCTTAAAATGAATTCAAATCAATATTTTAAATCAACTTAAAAGAAATGAAGAAAATCATTTTTTATATAGGAATCATCCTTATCGGAACCACTATTTGGTATTTATTCATCAAACCTCACGATTATCAGGTTAATTTCAAGGCCAAAACATTTCCTGGACCGATTAATCAAATGATCAAGACTTGGAGTAGTACCAGTGATAATTCAGAATTACTCGAAAGTGGCAACGAAGATTTATTGGAGTTGAAACAACAATTTCAATTCGGGGATTCCATCCATATTTATACATGGAATATTATTCCTGAAACAGACTCAACCTCAAATGTGAAGGTATATGCTAAAGATTTTGAACATAGCTTTAAGAATAAGCTAGCTATACCATTTTCAGATACCGATTTTGAAAAACGAACTCGAAAAAACTTAATTGATTTTAATAAATTATTGAACGAACATATTTCCCAGTTCAAAGTAAAGATAATTGGTGAGGAAGAAATCAACTCAACTTATTGCGCTTGTACCACTCAAACGACAACCCAGTTTGGCAAAGCAAGAGGCATGATGAAAGACTTTCCTTTATTGGATGGTTTTCTTGTGAAAAATGGACTGAAATTAAATGGCAGACCCTTTTTGGAAATCACCTATTGGGATAGGGTTAAAGACAGTATAACATTTAACTTTTGTTATCCAATTATAAAACCTGAAACATTACCACAACACCCAGAATTAACCTATAAGAACTTCCCTTCCCAAAAGGCAATCAAAGCTGAATATTACGGCAATTATATTACCTCAGACAGGGCTTGGTATGCCTTATTGGATTACGCCAAAAATAAAAATTTAAAGATAGAGGCATTACCTGTTGAAGTTTTCCACAATAACCCCAATATGGGTGGGGATGCACTCAGATGGAAAACCGAGGTTTATTTACCTTTAATCAAATAATAGTCTGGCTTTTCTTACAGGGTAGTCCGACTTATGAAAGATTAAATAGAAAACATAAAAGATTCATATGTTTAATCGATAAAAATCAGTTATTTTGATACTTCGTTTAATTTAATCGATTTCCAAATAAAATCAAACCAACCACAACCAACATGACTTCAGCTTTCGGATTTTGGGATTACTTTATATTTATTTCATACGCCCTATTAATACTTGGTGTTGGCCTATGGGTCTCAAGGGACAAAAAGGGCCATCAAAAAAATGCGGAAGACTACTTCCTCGCTAGTAAATCCTTGCCTTGGTGGGCCATCGGGGCCTCTTTGATCGCTGCGAACATTTCCGCCGAGCAGTTCATCGGTATGTCGGGTTCGGGTTTTGCTTCAGGACTGGCGATTGCCTCCTATGAGTGGATGGGGGCTTTGACCTTGATCATAGTCGGCAAGTTCTTTCTCCCTGTTTTTATTGAGAAGGGATTATATACGATTCCTGAGTTTGTCGAAAAAAGATATTCCACAAACTTAAAGACCATTTTAGCTGTCTTCTGGATAGGTCTTTATGTATTTGTCAATCTTGCTTCCGTTCTATACCTAGGTTCTTTGGCTCTTGAAACGATAATGGGTATCCCCATGCTTTATGGTGTCATCGGACTTGCCCTTTTCGCAGCCGCCTATTCACTTTATGGTGGTCTTTCCGCCGTTGCATGGACCGATGTTATACAAGTGGTTTTTTTGATTCTCGGTGGATTGGTCACTACCTATTTGGCCTTAAATACTGTTTCGGGGGGGGAAGGCGTCATTGAAGGTTTTAAAATAGTATATGAAACCGCACCGGAACGATTTGTAATGATTTTGGACGAATCACATCCAGAATACAGGAACCTGCCTGGTATTGCCGTTCTTGTCGGAGGTTTATGGGTTGCCAATCTCTATTATTGGGGATTCAATCAATATATCATTCAACGTACGTTAGCGGCCAAATCGTTGAAGGAAGCCCAAAAAGGGATCCTATTGGCTGCCTTTTTAAAATTAATACTTCCTTTGATCGTGGTCATTCCCGGAATTGCCGCTTACGTTATCATCAATGATCCTGAAATAATGGCCCGTTTGGGTGATGTAGCCCAGCATAACCTACCTTCACTGGGTCAAGCCGACAAAGCCTATCCTTGGCTACTCCAATTTCTACCGACCGGATTAAAAGGTATCGCATTTGCAGCCTTGGCTGCCGCCATAGTGTCCTCCCTAGCTTCCATGCTCAACTCTACGTCCACGATTTTCACCATGGATATATACAGGCAATACATCAACAAAAACGCAAGTGATAAGGCCACCGTAACAACCGGAAGGATTTCCGCCGGGGTTGCCCTATTGATTGCCGGTATAATGGCACCTTTATTGGGAGGTATCGACCAAGCATTTCAATTTATCCAAGAATATACGGGGGTTGTAAGTCCTGGTATCCTTGCAGTATTCTTATTGGGACTTTTCTGGAAAAAAACAACCAACAAAGGTGCTATTATCGGTGCGTTGGCATCCATTCCCATCGCCATGTTTTTTAAGGTAGGACCCAAAGGATGGTCAACCAATCCACTATTCGTGGATATTCCTTTTATGGATCAAATGGGTTATACGCTAATATTGACCATGCTTGTTATTGCAACGGTAAGTCTTATCCAACATCATGGGAAAAATGACGAAAAAGGAATTCCTTTGACCAAAGCATTGTTCAAGACCAGTCCTACATTCAACATTGGTGCATTTGCGGTCATGCTGATTTTGGTGGTCTTGTACAGTCTCTTTTGGAAATAGGAAGACCTCCAAAATCCAATAACTATTCTTAAGGTACATGGTTTTGACTATTTCAAATGTTTCCCTTGGTTATTGGTCATTATTATATGGATTATTGTACTATACCGGAAAGCTTGATTGAAATATTAACATTTTCTATATTTCAAGTCCATCGGGATTTTTTAAATTGCTAAACTATCCCATTGAAAGTCTAATGGGACTCCAATTGAAAATTGAAAAATAATGAATAGATTTTTTTCCTTAATGACCGTTATCACGCTTCTTGTTTCCTGCGTTGATAAAAAAATGGAAGAACCTTTGGTCATAAGTCCAGAAGAATTGCATGCCTCAGTGGATAGGGTTACCGAAATCATGATCCACGATATTTTCTCACCCCCTGTGGCCAGTAGGGTTTTTGCCTACCCTAATATTGCAGCCTATGAGATCATTGCGCTAAACAATGATAAATATGTTTCTTTGGAAGGCCAAGTAAAGGAACTTACGGCCATTCCCAAACCAGACGGCAACAAACCTATCAATTATCAACTGGCCGCGTTGGTAGCCCATATGGAACTGAGTAAAAAATTGATTTTCTCAGAACAGGATTTAGAAGTGCTCAGGGATAGTCTTTACAATGTTTGGAAGGATAAAAATGAAACTACCTTTTTGGCATCCAAGGACTATGGATTGGAAGTTGCCGACCATATTGCTAAATGGATGAACAAAGACAATTACAATCAAACCCGGACCATGCCTAAGTTTACGGTAGACACCGATGACGAGACACGTTGGCAACCCACCCCACCGGCCTACATGGATGGTATTGAACCGCATTGGGATAAGATCCGCCCTTTTGTCTTGGATTCCGCCCAACAGTTCAAGCCCATACCGCCACCGGAATTCTCATTGGAAGAAGGCTCTGCTTTTTATAAGGAAATGAAGGAAGTTTACGATATAGGAAATGAAATAACAAAAAAGGGTGATGAATCCGAAGAAATCAAAATGGCCCAATTCTGGGATTGCAACCCTTATGTTTCGGTTACCCGGGGCCACTTAATGTTTGCCACTAAGAAAATCTCCCCAGGGGCACATTGGCTTGGCATTGCCAAAATAGCCAGTAGAAAAACCAATAGTGATTTTGACCAAACGGTTTATGCCTATACCAAAACCTCTATGGCGATAGCAGATGCCTTTATAAGTTGTTGGGCGGAAAAATACCGAAGTAACCTAATACGGCCCGAAACCGTTATCAACCAACACTTGGATGAGGATTGGAAGCCCGTATTACAAACGCCTCCTTTTCCTGAGTACACTAGTGGACATAGCGTCGTCTCTGGAGCCGCGTCTGCGGCCTTAACCGATATTTTTGGTGATGATTTCGCGTTTGATGATGATTCCGAAGTACCCTACGGCCTCCCCATTAGAAGCTTTACCTCTTTTAACCAAGCCGCTACGGAGGCTGCATACAGCAGAATGTACGGTGGCATCCATTATAGGGCGGCCGTGGAGGTCGGTATTAAACAAGGGAGTGATCTTGGCCAATTTCATCTGCAAAAATTAAAAATGACCACTGATAAGGATTTGGTTTCGAAGTGAACGAAATGTGGAAATTACCAATAACCCTGCTTTCAGTATGTTTGCTCAACAGTTGTGCCAACTACAGTCAGCTCACCTATGTGGCAAAGCTTCCAAAAAAACTAAAAGAGAATTCGGGTATGGTTACCCTGAACGACTCCCTAGTTTGGTTGGTTGAGGATCATGGCAACAAGAACTTAATCTATCAAGTAGACCTTCAAGGAAACCTGCTTCGGGAACTAAAAGTTGACAACGCCCATAACGAAGACTGGGAAGACCTGACAAAGGACTTAAACCAAAATGTGTTTATTGGGGATTTCGGGAATAACGACAATAAAAGAAAAGACCTTACCATTTATAAAATCCCAAATCCTGAGATAGCAAAAGGCAAAAAAATAAAGGCCGAAAAAATAAAATTCAGTTATCCGAACCAAAAGGAATTCCCCCCTTCAAAAGTCGAAATGAATTTTGATGCCGAGGCCTTTTTCCATTATAACGATGCCTTTTATATCATTTCCAAAAACAGGACAAAACCTTTTACGGGGATAGCCTCGATCTATAAAGTCCCGGCAAAGCCCGGAACGTACAAAGCAGCGTCCGTAGGTGAATTTTTTACATGTAAACAAGAAGGGGAATGCAGGGTCACAGCCGCGGATATTTCCCCCGATGGATCTACCATTGCTTTATTGGGATATGGCAAGTTATGGTTGTTCTCTGCCTTTGAATTGGACGATTTCTCTAAGGGAAAAATGAAGACCATTGACCTAGGAATCTCGACCCAATTGGAATCTATAAGTTTTTTGGATAATGAAACTTTGTTGCTCTCTGATGAAGTAAGGGGAAATTCGGGCGGCAACCTGTATTCCATTAAAATTTCAAAATAAAATTATGGAGGTCAGTAGTTAGTTACTTATTGAATTTTGCAAATTTTGTGCTGAATGTCAGGTTGAGCGCAGTCGAAACCTATTTGTTGTGACCAAAAAGTTCTCGACTGCGCTCGAACGGACAGATAGGCGTTTTCTAATCATTAATTGCCAATATCCTATGATTTTGTTTTGGGAAGTATTTATCTACTGACCGCTATAAAAATATATTAGCACATCGATTCTTAACCCCTAAGACTTAAAACCCAAAACCCAACCCAAAGGTAAACCGGGCACCATCATCACTATCAAATAAAGCAAAGGTCATGGACAATATATCGGCAGCATTCAAGAAAAACCCTCCGCCATATGAAGTATGCCAGGTATTGGAATCGTAATCCGGCAACCATACACGGCCATAATCAAATCCTCCGTAAATACCCATATTCACAGGCAAAAGCCCTGTCTTCATTCGTTTGAAACTATACCTTAGATCCGTATTCTGATAGAATGATTTTTTTCCTGAAAACCTTTGGTTTCTATACCCTCTTAGACCATCCAATCCCCCAATAGTGGCCGCTTGATAAAACTCATAAGAATCGCCTATATTAAAATGGGCCTTCCATTTGGTCCCAAGGACCAATTTACCACTTGGAACCAATTTGTAATCGAATGACAGACTTGGAACCACATATCCAAATCCTTGTGCACCATGCTCAAAACCGGTCTTATACCCAACAAGAAGTGAAGTAGACATTCCCATTGTTGGGAAAGCAACATTATCGGTATTGGAAAAAGAATATTCCATATCGGCCCCAACGAAATTTTTACTGTTTTCCTCACCGCTGGCCACGTAAAACGTATTTACATACCTATCCCTGGTTTCCTCAACCTCAACACTTTCATAATTTATACCAAAACGCAATTTCGACCCTAAGTCTCCCCGCCATACAATAGAAGGGGTAAGGGCCAAAGTCCTTAATTTTACCCGGTTATAATCCTTTCCAAAATCATCATCAAAATTATCCGTTTCATTACCCCATCCAAAAAAATTGATACTGTAATTGGGACTGGTGAATTTTGCCCCTAAAATTAAATTCGCTTTGCCAAATACGTGCGCAAATTCTCCCTTATATCCAAAATCATAGCCATTGGTAGCAAAATAAAAGGCTGCATTAAAAGTATGCTGGCTGGTAAAAGGATGTTGATGAAAACCATTAAAGGTATAAATATTGGTAAACCCGATTTTAAATCCGTCATCAGGATTGGAACCTAGTGTCGGTATAATTTGATTCGTACTCTTTTTATACTTAATGGGTTGATAGGTATTGGTCTCATACTCGTTGGTTAATCGCAACTTGGCAGACCCTACTTCCTTAAATGTGTTCTTTTTTGCTTTCTGGTCGTAGATATAGACCCTTTTACTGTTATTTACCAAATATACATCGTTATTCTGGCCACCGACCAATCGCACTTTTATTGCCCCTGTTTTTCCTTCAACCTCAAACTCATCATCATCATCCAGGCCGTAAATCCATATCTCTTTGGTAATTTTGGAATCAAAGTCCTTTTTAAAAAAGACATCCGATTTTTTCCCTTTCTTAATTCGTTGCCCAACGACTTGGACCTGGCCATTCGCTCCTTGGGTAATTGTAAAAAAATCATCCTTATCGGTACCGGTCACCATGGCATACTTATTAAGTAAGCGAAAATATTCAGTAGCTGTTTTGGACAGATTTTCCTTCCGAGCCAATAGTACTTTTTTCATTCTAGCAAGGTTCCCATCACGTACGGCTTCCGGAAAAGCTTTGAACGCTCTATCGATGACCTCACTTGTTATGTTATCTTGAATAAAATGAGCCTGTTTCAACCATTGATCACTTGTGGTCTCTGATAAAAGCACCATATCCAAGGCATGGGCTTTAGGCGACCCGTTAAATCCCTTGACACTTCGTATTTCCTCATTAAAACCTTCCATAAGTGTAAGTCCCGGAACAATACGGGTCAGCAGGTTCATCAATGGACCATCACCCATTATCGAAAAGACTTGGTCACGATCTCTGGGCACAGGCCTATAAATAACCTTTCCCTTTTCTATATCCTTAAAACGGGCCCATCGCCATTGGTCGGTATGCCTATCCCAATCTCCAATCATCATATCGAACAATCTTGCCTTCAGATAGGCTTCCTCATCGACTTGATATTTTTCATCCTTCCTGAGGTTTTTCAACATATCATCAGTGCTATCCATTTTATTTGAATAACCAAAGCTTTTTTGGTCTCCATGGCCGTCGTCAGTACGTTCCTCGATCATATATAGCTCATCGCCAAATTCATCGGTGTAATCTTTTATCGCATCCTGCTTTGGAATGTAATACAGTTTTGGATTGGTATGGTAAATACCAACCGCGTCGGACAATTCACCCACCGTAAAGGGCGCATAAGGATGGGCACCCGTATAAAAGTCCTCCAAAATACTTTCGGTAAAGGTGCCTTCAAATTCACCTACCACATATTGCTCTTTAAAAGCCATGGCCTGTAGATATATTTCAGCACTTTTTCTCAAGGCCCTCATAACATATTCCCGGCCCTTTTGATCAACCAATCTCAGTGACCGCGACTGGTGCCCTCCACCTTTTCTCTTAACTGTCAACCCCCCAAACAACGTGTCCAGATCCACAGTAGGGGCCGTGACTTTCTTCGCATAAACATCGCGGTATCGTTCACCCCATATGGTCTTGAACAACTTACTTTTATCCACTTCCTCCTCGGTATAGACCGAAGCTTGTACTTCCGCAGGAAATGTTTTGGGGTAATCATGGCTTCCCGTATTCTTATCCGAAGGCAATACCTCTGTGCTATATAGAAACTCTTCTTCCCCATTGGGACCTACCCCATAATATTTAATTCTTGAAGACCCATCGCTATAGACCTCTAAAATAGCATAACCCATTTTCCCTGTAGAGAACTTGCTCCCATTGATCAAACGGGTAGCACCTTCCTTGGCTCCTGCCCCACTCACTATCTGGGGGGTATTGTCCTCTACGATGTATTGTAAGGTGTGCTCATGCCCAGAAGCCAAGATTACCTTCTCGGAGTATTGCGCAAGGGTGACAATACGTTTTCTAAGTTCCCTATAATTTTTATTGTTAAGATCTTCAGGGGCACCTGTGGTCTTACGCAACAGACTGATCAAGCTTCCGATGATCGGTAATGGTAATTTATTCCCTAAAGGATATAATTGTTTTTTAAGGGAAAACTGTCCGCCATGGGGACCATAACTGAACATAGGATGGTGTAGGGCGATAAGGGTGGTTTTATCCGCATTTTTTTTGATCAGCCCCTCTAACTCCTCAAAGAACTTTTCCCTATCCTTAATTTCACAGTTATCGTTCATCGTAGGGTTCTTATCCCAATCGGCAAGGTACCATTCCGTGTCAATGGCGATGACAACGACATTATCATTTATATCGATTTTTTGAATGGCACAGCCATCCTTGGGAAAAAAGACCTCCTTGTTATCCAATGTTTTTTCAATGAACTTTTGTTCCCGTTCCAAACCTTTGACCCCTTCGTTGTACCAATCGTGGTTTCCAGGAATAAAAATAGGATTCCCTTTAAAACCATCCAAGGTATTCAATTGGGCCATAATATTGTTTTTGGCCACAAGGTAGGCGGTCGTGGAATCTTTCTTATGAGGCATTCCAGCTGGGTAAATGTTGTCTCCCAGAAAAATTGCAGTGCTATTGGTACCCGCTTGCCCCAATCTTACCTTAAAAAGTTTAAGGGCCGGATTCATATCCCCCATAGGGGACTGACCTGCATCGCCAATTAAATAAAAGGTATGGGAAACCTCCTTTGCCACAGGTATATCTTCCTTCACCGGTTCATCGGCATATTTAGGTTTATAAGTAGCACAACTGCTCGCTATCAAAAACAAAGTGATCAGAAAGTAATATTTATGCATATTAAATCAAGTGAAATCTAATTTTTGTAATTTGGCTTACTATTAAATGCTATATATGTCGGATATAATCGAGAAAACTAAATCTTTTGTTACAGGTTTATTGACTAGTAAGTTAGACCCCAACTATTTGTACCATAATCTAACCCATACCCGACGAGTCGTTAAAAGTACTAAAGAAATCCTAGATTCCCTCAACCTTGGGGACAAAGAGGCCGAGCCCCTGATCCTGGCCGCATGGTTGCATGATACCGGCTATACACAGGGTGGTGAAGACCATGAGGAAAAAAGTGTTGCCATTGCTGGGGAATTCCTTGAAAAACAGGGGTATGACAAGGAAGGGATCCAAGAAATCGGCAGCCTCATCCTAGCCACAAAAAGAGACCATATACCAACAAACCTTAAAGAGGAAATAATAAGGGATGCAGATGCCTCCCATTTTGCGCAGAACAGTTATTTGGAAACCTGTGAATTATTGCGGGAAGAGTTGGCGCTCTTGGGGATTGCCAAGTATAGCCAAAAAAATTGGATCAAAACCAACATAATGCTTTTGGGAAACGAGCATGGATACTATACCGATTATGCCAAAGAGCATTGGCAGCCCGGTAAGGACAAAAACCTCAAACGACTCAATAAGGAATATAAATCGATTAAGACTATAGCAAAAAAAGAAGCCCTAAAGGCCAAATTTAAAAGTGAAAGTCCAGATCGTGGCATACAAACATTATTCCGTGTTACCTTAAAAAACCACTTAACCCTAAGTAACATTGCCGACACCAAGGCAAATATTCTACTCTCTGTCAATGCCATTATTATTTCCATGGCATTATCGAACCTGATTCCCAAACTCGATAATCCATCCAACAATTATTTGATCATCCCTACCGTGATTTTTGTTTTTTCCTCTGTTGTTTCCATGATTCTGGCCGTATTGGCGACAAGGCCCAATGTGACAAGTGGCGAATTCAGCAAGGAAGATGTTGCTAATAAAAAAGTAAACCTCTTGTTCTTTGGCAATTTCCACAAAATGAAATTATCGGAATACGAATGGGCAATATCCGAATTGGTAAAAGACAAGGATTACATCTATTCCAGCTTAACGAAAGATCTTTATTACTTGGGATTGGTCTTAAACCGAAAATATAAGATTTTACGTTGGACGTACACCATATTTATGATCGGCACCGTAATTTCCGTCATAGCCTTTGCTGTTTCTTTTCAGTTAATTGGAAAATGATAGCTGAAATACATGGACTATGCTCATGCCTTAAGCTCATCCATTAAATCATCGTAGGTATACGTTTTTCCGTCCCCACTATCTTGCTTATAAAGAATTTCGGCGCGTATTGCCTTAAGTCCGGTCACACCCTGTAAACCTTCCAGTTCAACAATTTCTATATTATTGGTGAAATATCCTTTTGCCTTTAGGAAGCCTATATATCTCAGGTATTCCAATTCCTCCTTCTTCTGTGAATATACAATGGAGAGCTTTCCACTTTGCGTTAAACGTTCGTTGGTACCCTTGATATAAGATTTATCAATACGTTTCTTAATGACCTCGTAACGGGCATTGTACGTCCCATCCACATCAAATCGTTTCTCATCCAAACGGAAACGTATCGAAAGTGAGGTACTATATACCAATAAAAGTGACGCCACATCCAAAGGAACCGCTAATTTTGATTTTAGCTTATAGTGGGTGTTTTCCATATCGCACATTACCTGTAATTGCCATAATCGCAGGTTACTCAAATACAGGGTGTTGAACGGTAACTGACCGGCGATGGATTGCCCCACATACATGTTGTGCTCAACCCCATCGGTTTTATACCGTTCAAAGTAATGGGGAAACATCGCTTGGGCATCTTCTTGTTTCTTATCGATGACCGAAGCAAGTTTCTTATTGATCATCATTACACTATCATCATATTTCTTACGATGATTGTAATAGGTCTCGGTTTTGGGATCAATCACCTCTTCATAGGCCAAGATCATCCTTTCCAATTGTCCATCCGAACTTTTCAGATAATCGAAAATCGGGATAACTTCTACTTTTATAAAATCAAATATGGCTTGCTCACTATTGGTATTCAGAACTTCCTCGATTTCTTCCAATAGATTGTTGATCCTGAAAATCAGCTCTTCATAAATGGGCAACTTTTCCTTTTCCCAAGCTACCGTCATTATCTTATTGATTTTCGAAAGTTGTATGATCAAATCTTTCTGAATGGACAAATTCCTAGCCTTTGAAGAATCCTTAATATCTATTTGGCCATATAAAGGGTGTACATCCTTAAATACGATATCATTAAAAGAAGGCTGTTTTCCATCAAATTCATCCCAAATAAACCGTTTTGCCTGTTCTTTGAACTTCCAATATACCGATGGGTGTACCGTGGTACATTCCTTTTGGATGACGGCATCGATCAAATTCTCCTCCTCTGCGGCTGAGCGCATTACCGCGGTAACGATATAAGGCATTATGTCCCCTAATTTTTGGGCATTAACACTGTTTAGTCCATTGACCTTGGTTGAAACCAACTCTAAAATACCCAAAAGCTTATCCCCATTCGAAATGGGTGCAAAAATGGCACTTTTGATACCTTGCTCCTTTAGACTTTTTGCGGGTAATTCCCCCTCACACATTTCATAATACTTATCCACATTGGCAACCGTAAAATAATCGTGTTGGTCCAAAAGCTTACTGTATGACCTTTGGCATAAGGTAGCGGAACAGGTTTCCATCATTTTATCATGCAGCAAATAACTGGTCATTTCCTTACTGTGGAGTTTTTCAAATATATCCTCGTCAGGATTATAACCCACAAACCCCACCTTTAAATCCTTCATATTAAAGAACGACCTAAAAACATCCTGTAGGTTATTGATGAAATTATCACTAACCCTTTTATCCCTGGAAATAAGACTGGATTTAATCTCGGATATGGAATATTCCGTAGTGGCATCGAACATATTTGAAATCACAAATCCCCTAGCGATAAAACTACCTGGTGGAATCTTTTCCTTCCATACCTCCACATTGTCGAAATTATCCAATAATTCATCAACATCTTCCTGCGTAAGTTTATTAGCCTTCTCGGTAGGAATCAATTCCATAAAATCGGCATTATAAAGAATGCGATAATGTTTCATTACCCCATTTTCATCAGGAATATCATAAAAAAGCGGGCGTTTAAAATCGAGGTTGAAACCGTAATAAAAACTTAAGATTATGGTACAACCCATGATATAGGTGAGATGTTCAGGAACCCCTCGCGCCTTCAGTTCAAAATCGTCCCCAGCCGCTTCCAATATTTTCTTAAATCGTTGGGAGCCGCTAAAGATCAAATCGTAATAAGGTAGGGAAGCTACCTTGATCTCGTTTTGGGTCAATACCTCAGAGAAGGAATCCTGCAAAATAATCTCTATGACCTTTTCGTATTTCTTAAGCAAGGAAGGGTCCTTAAAACCTTCCCGAAGTTCAGGATATGGCGCCTGTGCCTTTAAAACGTATTTAGCTTTGGAAGCTAAATACTCATCCTTGCTTTCCGCCATTCGATCATACACTTCCAACAATTTGTTGAAACTGATCAAACGGTCTAAAGGAAATTCATCATCGTAAAATTGTCCCATACACAAGCTTTGTCTCTAATGGACCTACAAAATTACAAAATACTAAACGATTTTTATCTTGCCAACCCTAGGTCATTCCCTGTTTTTTAGGATATTTATAGAAATTTCAGGCATGTCATCGAATTTTAGATTATCAAGAGCTTATACGAATGCTAAAGTGGTCCCGTTTGACGACACTTCAAAATTCATTCTTTTTAGTGATTGCCACAGGGGTGACAATAGTTTTGCCGATGAATTTGCCAACAATAGAAACATTTATTTTCATGCCTTAAGGCATTATTACAATAACGGATTTCAATACTGTGAGATTGGTGATGGGGATGAACTTTGGGAAAACCTTTCCTTTGAACCGATTTTTGAAGCCCATAAGAACGTTTTTCAACTGCTACGTAAATTCCATCTCGAAGAGCGTTTACACATGCTATGGGGAAATCACGATATGGTCTATAAGGATGAAGCCTATGTAAAAAAGAATCTTTCGAGTTATTTTGAACCTATTGACAACAAGGACAAGGAACTGTTCGAAGGCATTAAATATCATGAAGGGGTCATCTTAAAACACAAAGACACCCAACAGGAACTCTTTTTAACCCACGGACACCAAGCCGATTGGTGGAATTACACGTTTTGGAGATGGGGTCGTTTTTTGGTACGGGTATTATGGAGGCCCCTACAAGTATGGGGCATTGCCGACCCAACGAGCCCAGCAAGAAACTACAAGGAATTGATCAAGGTAGAAAGACGTATTAAGAAATGGATATTGAAGAACCAATTAATGATCACTATCGTAGGACATACCCACAGGCCTCGATTCCCAGAACCCGGTGATATTCCTTTTTTCAATGATGGTAGTTGTGTCCATCCTCGTAGCATTACGGGTATCGAAATAGAAAACGGGACTATATCCCTTATCAAATGGCAAATTGCCACCAAGGATGATGGCACTTTGCAAGTTGTACGTATACTGCTGGAAGGGCCTCAAAAACTAATCGATTATCAAATAGCTTTAGAAGAATAACCCTTCCAACAGTTCCGTAGTGTTATTGGGGGAACTTATTTACACTCTATTGGTCAGCCAACTTAAAGTTAACCGGAATACTGTAAGGTACGGTCACCGCCCTACCCCTTTGCATTCCTGGGGTCATTTTTGGCAAGGATGATACGATCCTACTAGCTTCTTTTTCCAATCCTGGATCTGGACCACGGGTTCTGATAGCATCAATATATCCTTTGGAATTTATGGCGAATTGTACGAATACCCTTCCTTGGATACCCATTTCAGCAGCCACTTGTGGATATCTGAATTCCTTTCTAATATGTTCCTGGATTTTTTGTTGGAAACACGCTTTACGTTCAGCATTTCCTTTGGCGCTTTCACAACCGGGAAATACAGGTACATTCTCAATAATGGCGAAAGGAACTGAAATCTCTTCCTCTTCCTCACCTACTTCAACATCATCAACCTCAACAATTTCCTCAATTACTTGATCCTGGCTCGATTCGGTACTTTCGATGACTGTCTCTTCGATTTCCGCTGCATCTTCCACGATTTCAATAATCTCTGGTGCTGATGGGGGTGGTGGTGGTGGTGGGGTTTTGATCTGTTCTGTAATAGGAACATCTTCCTTCAAATCCTCTACCACATTTAACATCTCAACTATCTTGTCTTGTTTCGGGTATGATTTAAATTCCAGAGCCCTCCAAGTGAGGAATAGGACTAAGGTTAAGCCTATGACAAAGTAGAGGCCACTATTTTTATTTAAATCGGCACTAGGGTTCTTCTTTACTTGCATGACATTTGTTTTATGAATTACCCAAAAGTACGATCATTATTGAGGTCTAAATATGATATTTATCAGTTTTGGACTAATTATTTTTTTGAATTCATGATCATTTTGATTTTTTTTAAGGATGTGTGAATTATAAGGGGGAACTACTGACAAATCAATCTATAAAAGGCATAAAAAGACAATGGATTTTAAGAATTCCTTATCATAATCCCCATTAAATCAACGATTATTAATTCCCATACTACCTAGTCGATAAAAAAAAGGAGGGTACCAAAAGAAATTTTAAACCATATTCTTGGTCGTGCAAAAAATCAAATTCATCGTTCTGCTACCCTAATTCCATATAGGTTGACAAGGCGCAAAAGATAATCTTTAAAGCATACCCCTACGAAGCCCAAGATAGAAATTAAAAAAAGCGGACCCTAAGGGGCCCGCTTACATCCAATTCAACAAATGTAATGAAAACATTACTTGATCCCTACAAGGAAGCAAGTAGCGCTTCATCAAAGTCAATTCCTTCTATAGGTTTTAATTTTCCTTGTTCAGGATCCCATTCTATGCGTCTTCCCAATTTATAGGATAGTCCGGCCATATGCGACGAAATCGCCTCTTCAAAGCCTTCTTTAACGCCACAACTCACCTTTCCACCATTACGGGTAGTACTTAACCATTCCCGCAAGTGCAAAAAGGTAGAATCTACCCGTGCACCATTGATATACGTCCACATCAACCCTTTATCGGCAAAGTATTGGGAGGTTGCCGAAGCTACCCCATCGGGAGTTGAAGCCCCAGGATTATATTGATAAATCGGCACTTCGGGATTCATTTTTCCAGATTCGATCATATCGGCATAGCGCGTTGACCGTCCATCGGGCCAGATGGTCAGTTCGTTCCCTAGTTCCAAAGTACCATCATGTCCCATTAAAATGGTTGGACGGCTAAAACCATTACCTAAGGTCGCACTGTACACAAAAGTCATTCCTTTTTCCTTCCCTTTAGGTTGGCTACTTCCGGTGCTGAAATTGGGATATTCCATATTTACCTGTAGCACATCCGGAACGTTTCTCCCATCCCTATGGGTATAAATCCCCCCAGAGGTCATGACTGAATTGGGTATACCCATATTCAAAACACAGTTCAATCGATCATAATCATGGGACAACAAATCACCTGAAAGTCCTGACCCATAGGCCCACCATTTACGCCATCTAAAAAAATGGTTCTTATTAAAGGGTATTTTAGGTGCAGAACCTAAAAACATGTCCCAATCTATAGTCTGCGGACTGGCATCGGGATGTATTTCATACATCCAAGCACCATTATCATCATTACGATTCGTATTGGTCTGTATCAATGATACATGTCCGATGGTTCCTTTGTGGACAATATCCTTGGCCGTCTGAAAACTCAAGGTCTGCCTATGTTGGTGACCTACTTGTAGCACGGCTTTGGAGTTCATGGCCACATCGCGTAAACGATAGGTTTCCGATACATTGTGTGTCATGGGTTTTTCAACATAGACATGTATATCGTTCTCCAAGGCATCAATGGCCATTGGTGCATGCCAATGATCTGGGGTGGCAATCACCACAGCATCGACCTTACCTGAACGGATCATCTCTTGATGGGTTCGAAAACGCTCCATCTTATTATCGGGCGTATTAAAGGATTTTAAGGCCTTATTCGCTCGGTAATCGAAAATATCACAGATTCCTGCCAAATGTACATTCAATTTATCTTGGGACTCAAAATCTGACAGCGCTGTATGTTTGGGGTCTTCCTTTGCTGCCATGCGCATTTTCTCTTTCCATTCCTCAGTGGCAAAACCCAAGGCCCGGCAAAGCTGTTCCCCCCGAATTCCAAAACCAATTACACCCACGCGAATGGGTTCGCCCCCAATACCAGGTACGGCCGACGGTAAGGATGGTTGTATGTTCAATTGCTCCAAAATGGCGGAACGTTCCTTTTTCTTGGCCACGCTACTAGCTGCACCGGCCCACCAAACCGCTCCCATTAGCGGAATACCGCCTAAACCCTTTAATGCGTCTCTTCTTGTAAATTTCATCTGTAGATCTTTAATGCTTTTAAGTGTTACATATATTTCGACACACATCCCATCTAACCTTTCGGCCCCCTAGGATGAAGCGTAATTCATATATATCAATTTGCGTGGGACAGTGTTTCTTTTTTATGGAACAAGCGCTGTAACCCAAAATAGTGGGAGGTTGGTATTTGATAGACCACCAAACAGGCGACAAGCTCAATCAAGTTCTTGTTTACGAACCAATAACTGCCCTCTACATTCACCTGTGCCACCCAAGGAAACGAAGGATGTGCCAAATAATACAGAGCCAATAATAAGGCCGCCACGATAGCGCCCCATTTCTCAAAAATGCCCAACAACAAGGTAAGGCCTACAAAAACCAAGGCTATCTTATTGCCCCAATCAGCCATACCCATGATCGAATCACCCGTCATCCAAATAAAAAAGGAACGGAAAGGACCCTGCGCTGAGGCAAGGTATCCAAATGAAGTCCAATCAGGATTGTATAATTTTATGATGCCTTCATAAAGAAAGTGCCATCCGATGAAAAGCCGTAAGAGCACCATACTATTTGTTAAAAACTTTTCATTTCTAATTTTTACCATACCCAGAAGATGTAAATAGGTTATACGTTTGGTTAGTCCTAAAGAAATTTAGACCCTTAAAAATACCGAAATTACCAGATAAACACAGTAATAAACATGATTTTTGTCAGGTTTGATTTCTGGTTTTAAGACCCATGGACAACTTAAAAACACGAAATTGCTTAAAATCATTATTTTAGCGCATATTTGCCTAAACACTACACCATGAAAAAAGTTTCCCTCTTCGCCCTTATGGGCCTATTGTTTATTTCCTGTTGGAAGGATAAAAGTCCTGAAGACCTAATTCGCCTTAAAGAACAGTTCAAATCACAGGTCAAGGATTTTGAACGAAAAAAGGAAAATGCAAATAAGAATGTAAACAAAGGGCTAGAAACCTTAAATGCCTTAAAAAGTGCCTTGGAGGACACCAAAAATGAAGATAAGGAATTCGCCAAAGTCTATGGTGATTGGGAAAAAGTAAACAAAAGGGTAGAAAACCTTAATAAGGAATATGAGGATTTAAAGGAAAAGGCTTCAAACCTTTTTACCGCTATGGAGACACAGACCAATAGTCTAAGTGATGAGACTGCCAAAAAAACCCTTTTAAAGGCGATCAATAAGGCCCGTACCAAATACAATGGAACCTTGGCCAATACATCAAAGGCTATTGACAAACTGAAACTATTACACGGGGATGCGGTAGAAGTGGTAAAGGCTTTGGAAGTGGCTGCAGCCCTTAATTCCTTTGACAACATAAACGATCAAATGAAGAGCATCGAAGGTCGGGTCGATGGCATTATGCAGGAGCTGAACGTTGCCGTGGTCGAAAGCAAGAAGTTGTACGAAAAAAAAATTACCGAATTGGGGGTATAAAACCTGACAACATACGTCAACCCGTTCCTTTCTTGATTATTGGAAATCTATTCCCCAATAAGGGTATCCAATGTGTTGCGTATTTTTTGGCTGTTCCAATCCGTCGCCCCCTG
Source organism: Maribacter aquimaris (assembly GCF_014596745.1). Taxonomy (GTDB): domain Bacteria; phylum Bacteroidota; class Bacteroidia; order Flavobacteriales; family Flavobacteriaceae; genus Maribacter_A; species Maribacter_A aquimaris. The sequence goes on along the minus strand of NZ_JABTCF010000002.1, from coordinate 148,901 downwards.
CTCCTTAACGACCACCTTACCGGTTTTATCAATGACATAATTTGTGGGAATGGTGCGTTCCAATAGTTCTGCAGGGGTTTCCATCCTTGGTAGCACCACTGGAAAATCAAATTTCTTTTTGTTCAAAAAAGCTTGGATGACATCGGGATCCTCATGGGTGATCAGTACAAAATCGACCTTATCCCCATAATCATCATACAATTTTTGGATACTAGGGAGTTCGGCCCTACACGGTGGGCACCAGGTGGCCCAATAACTTAAAAACGTCACCTTCCCCTTTCCTATCCCAATATCTGCCGGAACACCTTCCAAGGTAGCCAATCGATATGTAAATGGTTCTAATTGGGATTGTTCGTCCTCATCCATGGCAGATGGGGAGAACAAGGCCACACGGATTTTACTTATACCTTCCTGTATGGGCATACGGGTTTGGGGAATGATCATTAAAATGATCAGGACCGCAAAAATAATCGTGCTATAACTGGGTTTCTTCTTCTTCATGGGTAACAAATTTAGTCAATGTTGAACATTTCAATCCGTATCAACACAATACCGGGATTTTTAGTCGTAATCGACCTATCAAATTTACATGGCTATGATTGATATCCTAGAACAACTAGGGAAATTTTAATTGAATGACGTATATTTTATTCCTCTTTTTCTCAAGGAATAACCGATGACGCCCCCCTTTCCATAACATCCGTTTACCACATTTCGGGCATTTTTCCTCCCTACAGCTCCCCTTTATATGAGGTGTCCTTGTGTTAGAATGAACACCAATGCAGGTACCATTACTACCCCGTCTTTTCCATTGTCCCATTTTCCATCTATGCATGTAAATATAAACTGGGAAACATGCATTCGCCTAACCGATTGCCAGGGTGTTGACTCCTCATAATCAAAAAGAACTAAGGATTCCAGTACTTTTCGGTCATAACATTGTTATTTCAACAATCTTGCCTCAAGAAAATGATTAGTTTTGAGCATATTCTCATAACTAATCGTATTTTTGTTTCAACCATTTTGTTTTCAATTATGGAAGAGCATATAAAAAACAGTGAAACACGACAGTTTAAGGCCATTTTTCCGAACACATTAAATGCGAATGATACTCTTTTTGGAGGTCAGGCCATGCAATGGATGGATGAAGTAGCCTATATTACCGCTACACGTTTTACCCACCAACGAATGTTTACCGTCAATACTGAAAAAATCAGGTTCTTGAAAGCCATAGAGCCGAATTCCATAGTTGAGGTTGTAGGACGGATAGAAAGAGCACATCCCATAAAATTAAGGGTTAAGGTTGAAATCCATGTTGAAGAAATGTATGGACTAGGCCGTGAAAAGGCTATTGAAGGTGTTTTTGTATTTGCCTCGGTAGATGAAAACAGACGACCCAAAAAGATTGATTATGGCTTTATCCTTCATTAGACGGTAGCCTTTCAATGCTGTTCCCTGTCATTTGCGAGAATTTGCAGCATGTATGAATGGAGGTATGGCCCATATTTATCAAAGCATAAAAACCATAGTGTTTTTTTGGCCTGCAGACCTCATTGAAAATTTAGAAAAACATCAAAGACCCAGCCGTTCAATTTAAATATTAAAGGTAATCCCAACCTTAATGGTTGAGGAACGATCATCTTCCAATGTTGAAGAAAAATTCGTGTGAAAGTAATTATATAATGCCGAAAGGCTAATATGGTCGGTTAAAGGTATCTCTGCCTTAAGCTGACCCAAGACCCTATGGTTGCCTATGTCGCTGTAAAGGGGTTGAAAATAAACGGTTGAAACCAATTCAAGATGCATCTTTTCAAAGGTTTGTGTCAGGGACAGATAACTACTGTTCCTATGATTGTAGAACCATTGGTCGATACCGTTCAATTTTTCAATTTCATACATATATGCATTTCCAAAATAGGCTTTGGTCCTTTCCTTATTGATGAACTTAAAACGCATCCCCGCTCCCACCAGATTTCTGCTGATGATAGTCAATTGGGTATTGTTCTGGTTCTGTATAAAACCCTCCAACCTAAAAAAATCGGAAAGTTCATGATTGTAGCGGGCGTGGAAAAACCAAGCATTCTGAACATCCTTGTCATCGGTACGGACCAAACTATAATTCAAGACCAGAAAATAGATCTTTTCCAAATCCTTGGATTTAATTTGGGTAGAAATATTTGAATCAAACTGCAGAACATAATCACCATTATTATCGGTGTAGTTAAAAAGCAGATCGCTCTTGAGTACAAATCGGGTAGAATCGGTTTGCATTCGTTTTGCCTCTATGTTTACCAATTGGGCCTTGGCAGAAAGAACAGAGAAGAACAAGATTAAAGGAGCAATGTGCAATAACTTCATAGGCATGGTAATATAATAACAAAGATACTTAATCAACGTCTTACCAAATTTTATAATATATTTATACCTACACTTCCTAAAACCAACATAATTTATGAAACCTCAATACCTTTGGCTAGCCTTAGCCACTTTTACCATTAGTTTTAACGCCCAGGCACAACATCAATATCCCAACACACCTCCTGAGGTATCCCCAATGCCGATGAAACCTGAAATGACAGAGATTTGGGAACCTGAAGTACCCGTGGTAACACCAGCCAAAAAATTAGGCGATTCCCCTTCGGATGCCATTGTTCTTTTTGACGGCAGTAATTTGGACCAATGGGTAAGTCAAAATGACCCAACCCAACCCGCTCCATGGAAAATCGTGGACAATGACCATATGGAAGTAGTCCCAGGCTCTGGTTTTATCCAAACCAAAATGAAGTTCGGCGACTGTCAATTACATATAGAATTCAGTGCCCCGGACAAAGTGGAGAGCGATGGTCAAGGTCGTGGTAATAGTGGGGTGTTTTTTCAGAAACGATACGAATTACAGATTTTGGACTCCTTCAATAACCGCACCTACAGCAACGGACAAGCCGCAAGTATTTACAAAGACCACGCCCCCCTGGTCAATGCCATGAGGGGACCCTTGGAATGGAACACCTACGACGTGGTTTATACGGCCCCGCGCTTTAAGGCAGATGGCCGTCTCGATGCCCCTGCTAGGATTACTGTTTTCCATAATGGGGTTTTGGTACAGAACAACGTCACCATTAACGGATTAACGCTCTATACGGGCCTTCACCACTATCCCGAGGCCCATGGGGACGATGTGATCACCCTCCAGGACCACGGAAATAAAACCCAATTCAGGAATATTTGGGTGAGAAAACTATAGTTGGCCATACCACTTGACCATACCATCATTACACTGAATTAGGGCAACATCCTTAATGCTTGATTTTATCATCTTGTGACGCCACCAAGGCTTATACCAAAGAACCAATATGAAAATTCCAAACTCCTTTATTCCTTTCCTAATTACCATTTTTATCCTATCTCTAGGTCAACACGGGATGGCCCAAAATAAAACGACAGATACTTATGAAGGTTTGGTACAACTTTTTAAGGAGTGGCGAACTTTTGAAAAACCACCATTACGGGAAGGTGCTCCCGATTATACCGCAGGCACTTTTGAAAAACGCTGGCCAGCTTTTAATGACCTTCAGTCGAGATTATTGGGCATGGAGATTTCGGATTGGCCCATAGCCCAGCAAGTGGATTGGAATCTGGTAAAGGCTGAAATGAATGGTTATGATTTCAACCACCGCATTCTTAAACCTTGGGCAAGGGACCCTGCTTTTTATAAATCATTATGGATGGACCGGAGTGACGTACCTGCACATGAAGGCCCCACCCACCATGCCACAACAGAATTATGGACCTACGACTTCCCCTTGGATAAAGCGGAAAAAGCCCGATTGTTAACCGACCTCAGCGTAATTCCGCCCCTGAACGAACAGGCAAAAATAAATTTAAATGGAAATGCGAAAGACTTGTGGATTGCGGGTATTCGGGATATCCAATTCCAACGCAATGATTTAGAGGGACTTTTGGAACGAACAGAAATAAAAAAGGATCGCGCTTTGTCCAAAGCGGTACAGAACGCCATTCGCTCTACACAAAGTCTTATTGACTGGCTGCAAAAGGAAGCACCCTCAAAAACCGGTCCTTCAGGGATCGGAAAGGAAAATTATACCTGGTATTTACAAAATGTACATTTAGTACCATTGACCTGGGAAGATGAGGTGATGATTTTGAAACGCGAACTTGTACGGGCATGGTCTTCCTTAAAATTGGAAGAGCACAAAAACAGGGACCTGCCCCAACTCAAGGAGGTGAACTCCCCGGAAATGTATGCGGAAAGCGCTGAAAAATCAACACAGAGCCTACTAAACTTCCTTGAAAAAGACGAAATCGTAACCGTAAAGGAATATTTCGAACCCGCATTACGTCAGCATTTAGGACAATATGTCCCTAAGGAAAAACAGAATTTCTTCTGGATTATAGCCCACCATGACCAAAGACCCTTATATTCCCATTTTTACCATTGGTTCGAATTGGCACGAATGGATAATGAACCCCACGAAAGTGAGATTCGACGTGGGCCATTACTTTACAATATTTTTGATTCGCGAAATGAAGGAACCGCTACCGCAGTGGAAGAAATGTTCATGCAGGCGGGATTGTACGAAGACAACCCTAGGGTGAAGGAATTGGTCTATATTATGATCGCCCAACGTGCCGCAAGGGGTTTGGGGTCGCTTTACGCCCATGCCAATGAAATGTCTATGGAAGAGGCAGGTGGCATCCACTCCGAATATACCCCCCGTGGATGGATGAAAACAGAAAAGGAACTATTGTTGTTCGAACAGCATTTATATCTACGCCAACCTGGTTATGGCAGTAGCTATATAACCGGGAAGTACCTTCTTGAAAATGCTATGGCCGAGTTTGCACGGATGAAAGAATCCAAAAACGAACCTTTTGTGTTAAAGGAATTTTTTGATCGGTTGAATGCCATTGGCAATATACCTACGTCATTGGGTCAATGGGAGATGACGGGCAATAAGTCACATTTACTTCCCAAAATGAAGTAGTAAAGGGCAGGATGTATCGTTTTTAATCCTATGTTTAAATAATAAGATCCGTTTCTTTCAGAAAACGATGGCTATTTTTGGTTCCAATCGTCATTGATCGGGCATTGGCTTTGATCGCCCAAGCTGCTGCTGAAATACCATAGTGACCCCCTCTTGATCTTCATTTATATGGCAGGCCTTTATATAATTCAACTTTTGGCCAAACCAAAGTATTCAATAGCTCCTAAAATTCTCATTTCCGAATTATTAACACCATTCTTAATTTTTAAACCTTAGGGAACACTAACATAAATAAATCATTAACTAAAACATTACAAATGAAAAAATTAGTAGCAGAATTTATCGGCACCTTATGGCTGGTACTTGGTGGTTGTGGAAGTGCCGTACTGGCAGCAGGTTTCCCTGAATTGGGAATTGGGTTTGTCGCCGTGGCACTTGCCTTTGGTTTAACGGTGGTCACCATGGCCTATGCCATAGGACACATTTCCGGTTGTCATCTGAATCCGGCCGTGTCTATTGGCCTATGGATGGGAGGACGTTTTGAAGGCAAAGAATTGGTGCCCTATATTATCGCCCAGGTTTTAGGTGGTATCGCAGGGGCAGGTATCCTATTTACAATTGCCTCTGGCCTACCCGGATTTGAGCTTGGCGGATTCGCGGCCAATGGCTATGGAGAACATTCTCCCGGTGGTTATAGCCTACTCGCTGCCATGGTAAGCGAAGTGGTTATGACGTTTATATTCCTGTTTGTCATTTTGGGAGCGACACATTCCAAGGCTCCCAAGTATTTGGCTGGTTTGGCCATTGGTCTTTGTCTTACCTTGATCCACCTCATCAGTATTCCGGTCACCAATACATCGGTTAACCCAGCCCGAAGCACGAGTCAGGCCCTTTTTGTAGGGGATTGGGCTTTGGACCAACTTTGGTTATTCTGGGTCGCACCCATTGTCGGAGCCCTACTTGCAGGAGTAGTATATAAATATTTATCCCCAGAAAAGGATTAAAAAAAAAGAGGGGCTAATGCCCCTTTTTTTTATCTAAATGTTATATTTAATGATTATCTCTTAATTAATCCCGTTTTTTATGCCACTACTCATTGTAATCTTAGGAATACTATTGCTTTTTTTACTTATTGCCCAATTTAAGCTCAACGCCTTTATCTCCTTTATCATTGTATCCCTTGTTGTCGGAGTGGCCGAGGGAATGGATTTTATCAAGGTTCTCGATTCCATCCAAGCGGGTGTGGGCAAAACGTTGGGATCCTTGATCATGATATTGGGTTTTGGTGCCATGCTTGGTAAATTGGTGGCCGACAGTGGTGCCGCCCAACGCATCACAACCAAATTAATCGATAAATTCGGCAAAAAGAACATTCAATGGGCTGTAGTCCTCACTGGATTCATCGTTGGTATTCCCATGTTTTACACCGTAGGTTTCGTAATTCTTATACCCTTGGTTTTTACAGTGGCAGCAGCCACAGGATTGCCTTTACTCTACGTAGGACTTCCGATGTTGGCCTCCCTATCAGTCACTCATGGGTATTTACCTCCCCATCCGGCCCCTACGGGAATTGCGATCATGTTCAATGCCGATATTGGTAAAACCCTCTTGTATGGTTTAGTGGTAGCAGTACCTGCCATTGTAGTTGCCGGGCCTTTATTTTCGAGGACCATCAAAAACATAAAGGCTACCCCACTTCCGGAATTTGTGAACCCCAAGGTACTCTCTGAGGATGAAATGCCCAGTTCGGCAACCAGCATCCTTACCGCCCTGTTTCCCGTAATCTTGATTGGGATTTCGGCCCTGGCCAATCTGCTCCTACCCGAGGAAAGTATTCTTCTGAAAATCATCTCTACAATAGGCAACCCGGTTATTGCCATGCTACTATCGGTACTTTTGGCAATTTTCACCTTAGGCTTGAACCGCGGACGCACCATGAAAGAGGTCATGGATTCAGTTTCACACGCGGTAGCCGGTATAACCATGGTTTTGTTGATCATTGCGGGGGCAGGAGGGTTAAAAGAAGTATTAATCGACAGTGGAGTAAGCCAATATATTGGCGACTTAATGAAAGGTTCCACGATTTCACCCTTACTCCTAGCATGGTTGATTGCCACGGTCATTCGTGTTTGTGTTGGTTCCGCAACCGTGGCAGGCTTAACCGCGGCGGGTATAGCCCTGCCCCTATTGTCGTCGTCCGGGGTGAGTCCGGAATTAATGGTTTTGGCCATTGGTTCGGGCAGTTTGATGTTATCACATGTCAACGATGGCGGATTTTGGCTCTATAAGGAATATTTCAACCTTTCAGTCAAAGACACCTTGCGCACATGGACGGTTATGGAAACCACCGTTGGCGTAATGGGACTTTTAGGTGTACTTGTTTTGGATATATTTATTTAAAAAATCATATGGAAAATTTACCTTCAGAAAGAATTAAGGCCTTAGGGCTGCTTCTGCCACCCGCACCACCACCCGCTGGCTTATACAAACCTGTTTTGGTGGTCGATAATTTCCTTTATGTTTCAGGCCAGGGACCTATGAAGGCCGATGGCAGTTTAATGGTCGGTCGCGTTGGTGAAGATCTTAATCTAGGACAAGGTAAATTGGCGGCGGAACAAGTTGGACTCACTATGTTATCGACCATAATGACCCATTTTGGTTCCGTGGACAAAATAAAACGGATAATCAAAGTATTGGGTATGGTGAATTCAACACCCGATTTTGGCCAACATCCATTGGTTATCAATGGTTTCAGTGAGCTCATGGCCGATGTCTTTGGCAATGAAAACGGAGTCGGGGTACGCAGTGCCGTAGGTATGATGCTTCCGGGAAATATCCCTGTAGAGATAGAAGCAGTATTCGAATTACACAAATAATGATTATGCAGAATTCAAAATGGTATCAATTAAATGACACCTCCGAAGTAATTTCCCCTTCCTTATTGGTTTATCCTGACAGGGTTAAAAAGAACATTCAACAAATGGTTGAAATTGCCGGTGGTACCGAGTTCTTACGGCCCCATATAAAAACGCACAAAATGGCCGAAATTGTGCAATTACAGATGGATGCAGGAATCTTCAAGTTCAAATGTGCCACTATTGCCGAAGCTGAATTGCTTGGCCAATGTGGCGCCAAGGATATTCTCTTGGCCATGCAACCTGTCGCAACCAATATGCATCGATTTTTCACATTGATGGAAACCTATTCAAAATCCAATTTCTCTACCTTGGTCGATAATTCCAAAACCCTGGATGCGTTCATTGACAAGGCGAAATCAAAAAGCACTACAATTGACCTTTGGTTGGATATTGACAATGGCATGCATCGCACGGGAATACCTGTTGGATCGACGGCTGAAACACTTTATGAAAGGATGAGTGGCAATCCCTACATAAACCCAAGAGGATTGCATGCCTATGACGGCCATATTAATCAATCCGATTTCGATGAACGAAAAAAAGTCTGTGATGCAGCATTTGAACCTGTTTCAAAATTAAGACAAAGATTGGAAAGCAAAGGCTTAGGACCCGTTAATATGGTCATTGGAGGAAGTCCCACCTTTCCCTTCCATAGCAAAAGGGCAAATATTGAAACATCGCCCGGCACAACATTATTATGGGATGAACGTTATAGTACTATATTAAAGGATATGTATTTTCTTACGTCATCTGTATTAATAACCCGAATCATCAGCAAGCCCGGATCCGATTTGCTTTGTTTTGATTTGGGGCATAAATCGATTGCTCCCGAAATGCCATTTCCAAGGGTAAAAATTTTCGGATTGGAACATTGTGAACAGATAGCCCAAAGTGAGGAACATTTGGTGGTTCGCTGTGAACATGCCAATAACTATGAAATTGGTGATGACTTTTATGCCATTCCCATGCATATTTGTCCCACAGTGGCAAAATACGAAAGTGTTTCCACTGTTGAGAACCACAAAATAACCGGCTCTTGGAAGGTCGCTGCGAGAAACCAAAAAATTACGATCTAATATGTTTGTATTTGATGCACATTTAGACTTGGCCATGAACGCCATGGAGTGGAACCGGGAATTAACATGGCCGGTAACGGCCATTCGCACAAGCGAAATCGGTATGACCGATAAACCGGATCGCAATAAGAATACGGTATCATTACAAGACATGAGACGCGGGAATATCGGACTTTGTGTGGCGACGCAAATTGCGAGGTTTTCCAAAAAGACCAACCCACTTCCCGGATGGAAATCACCCCAGCAAGCCTGGGCACAGACCCAAGGCCAATTGGCTTGGTATAAATCCATGGAAGATATTGGCGAAATGGTTCAAATACGCAATCTTGAACAACTGAAGGCCCATTTACAGCTTTGGGAAACTCCCAAAGAAAAAAAACCGATAGGTTATATTTTAAGCTTGGAAGGAGCCGATTCCATTATTTCCACACACTATTTGGAAAAATCCTATGAACAAGGGTTACGGGCGATTGGTCCAGCCCATTATGGCCCCGGTACGTATGCCCAAGGTACCAATGGGGAAGGTGGAATAGGAATTAAAGGCAAGACGCTTTTAAAGGAAATCGAGCGCTTAAACTTGATTTTGGATGTTACCCATTTGAATGACCAAAGCTTTTGGGAAACCCTTAAAATCTTTAACGGACCCGTATGGGCGAGCCACAACAACTGTCGGGCCCTCGTAGACCACAATAGACAATTCTCCGATTTACAGATCAAGGAGCTTATTAAAAGGCAAGCGGTCATTGGAATGGCCTTGGATGCCTGGATGCTGGCCCCAAATTGGATTAGAGGTATATCGACCCCAAAAGGACTTGGTGTAACCCTTCATAACATGATCGACAATATGGACCATATCTGTCAATTGGCAGGAAACACAAATCATGTGGGTATAGGAACCGATTTGGATGGAGGTTTTGGAACAGAACAATGTCCTTCAGACCTCAATACGATTTCCGACATTCAAAAAGTTCCTAATATGCTTCAAAAAAGGGGTTATTCCCCGAATGATATTGAAAACATTATGCACAAAAACTTCTTAGGGTTCCTAGAAAGAACCTGGAAATAAATCCTGAATGCTTGTTTAATCTATTGTACGATTACTTTTTCCCGTCTTAAAAAAGTATCCAAACTATCCGCGATGTCAAAGCATCTGCTGAACCGTGAAGAGTCATTGCAGAATCTTGATTCATCCTTATGGACATTACATTTGAACCCGGAAAGATTTACTTCTGAAAAATGTGGGTTAATGATCTTGCATTCCTCAAAAAGATTCTCTATTGAATCATTAGGGCTAGTTTCTATATCGTTTTCCATAAGAAAACCCCTTAAATAATTTAAAATAGCACATTGGGCATGATTACAAACCAATTGTGCTACCACATCTTCCTCTGGCCTACACAACTCTTTGTTGGCCTCCTTTAGTTTTTCCACTGCCTCTTCGTACAGTTTTTTGGATTTATCTTCCATCATTGATATGATTTTATGATTAAACTTTGTTCCATACATCCTGAACTAAAACAATCCAGAATGTATGGTTTCAAAAAACAAAGTCAATTTTTAAAGTAATTACACTTATACTTCGGACTACATTCCTCTATATAGCTCCAATTTTTCCCATCTAGAGTCCACTTCTTCCTGGGCTTGTTTAAGAAGTTCAGCCCCTAATTCGGCATTATCCTTAACAACTCTGGAGAAACGTGTTTCCATATACATAAACTCCTCTAATGGTGCTGATGGTGCTTTGGAATCCAATTTAAACTTCTTACCTTTTGGTTTTGCAGGATCGAATCTAAATAATGGCCAGTAGCCAGTTTCAACCGCTTTTTCCTGATGCATTGCCCCATCCTTAAGATCGTAACCATGATCGTTACAATGTGAATAAGCAATGATCAATGAAGGTCCATCATAAGCTTCTGCTTCTTCAAGCGCTTTCAGGGTTTGTAAATCCTTGGCTCCGATCGCTATTTGGGCAACATAAACGTTTTGATAAGAAACCGCCTGTAAGGCTAAACTTTTCTTTCCGGTACGTTTTCCTGCCACGGCGAATTTCGCACTTGCTCCCAATGGTGTTGCTTTGGACATTTGTCCACCGGTATTGGAATAAATCTCTGTATCCAAGACCATGATATTGATGTTCTCACCAGAGGCCAATACGTGGTCAACCCCACCGTAACCTATATCATAAGCCCAACCATCACCTCCGAGTATCCAAACCGATTTCTTACGTAAGTAATCCGTCAACTGCGATAGCTTTTTGGCTTCAGGTTTATCTAAATTAGCCAACTTGGCCCTAAGCTTATCAAGGTTTTCAAAATTTTCTTGTTTTTCAGCCTCTGTTTTTTCTGAATTGTTCAAAATGGCCTCGATCAATTCGCTGCCTACCTCAGATTCAAGACTTTTCAATAAGCTGACCGCTATTTCCTGTTTTTTGGTCAATGCCAACTTCATACCCAATCCGTATTCGGCATTGTCCTCAAATAAGGAATTGGCCCATGCTGGTCCTCTACCAAATTTATTCTTCTTATAGGGTGTTGTGGGTAAGTTACCGCCATAAATGGAGGAACAACCTGTAGCGTTGGCTATTAAAATACTGTCACCAAACAATTGGGTCAATAGTTTAATATAAGGTGTTTCACCACAACCAGAACAAGCTCCGGAGAACTCAAACAATGGTTCAAGGAACTGAGATCCCTTGACATTGGTGATCTGTAATGCTGATCTGTTATAATCGGGAAGGTCAATAAAGTAATCCCAATTTTGATCTTCGACAGTCTCAACTTCGAGCTTATCATGCATGTTGATAGCCTTGAATTCTGGATTCTCCTTACTTACAGCAGGACAAACAGCTACACAAAGATCACAACCAGTACAATCCTGGGCAGAAACCTGCAATACATAGGATTCCTCGGCACCATTAAATGGTCGACCTTTGGCCGGAACCGATTTTAAGGTTGAAGGCGCGCCTGCCAATTCTTCATTGGAAACCACTTTGGCCCGAATAGCGGCATGTGGACAAATGGCCACACACTTATTACATTGTGTACAAATATCCTCACCATCCCACACCGGCACGTTGATCGCAATACCACGTTTCTCGAACTGGGTAGTTCCTGTTGGGAACGTACCATCTACGGGGAAGGCACTTACAGGAAGCTCATCACCATTACCAGCCAATATTTTTCCAAGTACTTCTTTTACAAATGGATCGGCATCACCGGTCATCATTGGTTTAAGCTCGGCATCACTTGTGACTTGTTTAGGATAATCGACTTTTTGAAGGTTCTCCAAGGATTTATCCACTGCATTAAAGTTCATTTGAACAATGGCATCACCTTTTTTAGAATAGGACTTAACAATAGCCTCCTTAATTTTCTTAATGGCCTCATCTTTAGGAAGCACACCGGAAATCGCAAAGAAACAGGTTTGCAAAACCGTATTCGTACGCTTACCTAAATTAACGTCTTGGGCTACTTTAGTGGCATCAATTACGTAAAAATCCAATTCATTCCCAACAATCTGCTCTTGCATTCTTTTAGGAAGGACATCCCAAATGGCATCTTTATCAAAAGGAGAGTTCAATAAGAAGGTTCCTCCCTTTTTGATACTTTTTAAGATGTCGTATTTTTCAATGAAATTAAATTGATGACAAGCGATAAAGTTTGCCTTATGGATTAAATAGGTAGAATAGATAGGCTCTGGCCCGAAACGCAAATGTGATACGGTTTGTGCCCCGGCTTTTTTAGAATCATAAACAAAATAACCCTGTACATAGTTATCCGTGGTTTCCCCAATAATCTTAATGGAGTTTTTGTTCGCTCCTACCGTACCATCAGCACCAAGACCATAGAACATACAGTTAAAGGTATTCTTGACAGTTTCCAATCTGCCTCCTAGTGGAAGACTTTTAAATGAAACGTCATCATTGATACCCACTGTAAAGTGATTCAATGGTTGCTCCCTATCCAACTCATCATAAACCGATTTTACCATGGCTGGATCAAATTCTTTGGAAGACAATCCGTAGCGGCCACCAATAATTTGTGGCATAGCCCTATCACTTTCCATAAAGGCAGTGACAACGTCTTGGTAAAGTGGTTCGCCCAAACTACCTGGCTCTTTGGTTCGGTCTAAAACAGCTACTTTTTTAACTGTTTCCGGTAAGGCATCAACAAAATGACTAATTGAGAATGGTCTAAAGAGACGCACGATAATCGCACCGACTTTTTCCCCATTTTTCACCATGGTGTCAATAGCCTCCATAACCGGACCTTGACCAGAACCCATGATAACGATAACTTTTTCCGCCTCAGGATGCCCTACATAATAGAACAAACTATATTTTCTACCTGTATGTTTGTAAAATTCATCCATTGTATCTTCAACAATCCCAGGAACCTTATCATAATAAAGGTTTGCAGCCTCCCTTGCCTGGAAGAATACATCGGGGTTTTGTGAAGTACCTCTAAGAACAGGATTATCTGGGTCCAAAGACCTATTTTTATGTGCCATTATTTCGTCTTCCGGCATCATATCGATTATAACGTCGTCTGGAATGGAATCAATTTTGGCAATCTCATGGGAAGTCCTAAATCCATCAAAAATATTCATGAATGGAATTCTTGATTTCAAAGTAGCAACTTGGGAAATCAACGCCATATCCTGCGCTTCTTGTACAGAGCCGCTAAACAACATGGAAAATCCTGTTTGACGTGCTGCCATAACATCGGAATGATCCCCGAAAATCGACAATGCGTGAGTAGCAATAGTCCTTGCTGCGACATGTATTACAGAAGGCAATAATTCCCCTGCCATTTTATACATATTAGGAATCATTAGCAACAACCCTTGGGAAGCGGTGAATGTCGTAGTCAAAGCACCTACTTGTAACGAACCGTGTACTGCACCTGAAGCTCCTCCTTCACTTTGCATTTCCACGATCCTGGGGACATTGCCCCATATGTTTTCCAGTCCTTTTGAGCTATACACATCAACATGCTCGCCCATGGGCGAAGCTGGTGTGATGGGATAAATGGCACAAACCTCATTGGTCTTGTGTGCCACTCTTGCAACCGCCTCATTCGCGTCACAAATTAACTTTTTGGATTTTTTTTCCATGATGATTTTCGCTTGTTTTTAAGACACCTAAGCAAAATCAGGGAAAGGACCCTATACGATTTGCAGAAACCTATTGCCGAGGTATCGGTTTTAAAATTTCCATAAAATTAGAGACAGTTGTACGGGCAGACTATGACATTTGTCAGGTTAATCAAAAGAAAATAATCGGCTAACGCCTGTAGGGACGGAAGAGTTGTGATGAAACAAGAACATAAGAATCCTGTTCCATTTCCAGTGCGGAACATATTGCACTACAATATAGAAGAAAGAAATGATCGGGTTTTATACCCAGTAAAAAATGGGGTATTTCATAAAGTATAAAATACCCCATTCGATAAACCTTAAAGGAGGAATGACTATTAATCTATTCCCCGTGCAACCAAGTTTTTTTCTCTAACAAGGTCTCCTCTGTCTCAACATGGTCCTCATCAGGAACACAACAATCAACAGGACAAACCGAAGCACATTGTGGTTCATCATGGAATCCTTTACACTCAGTACACTTGTCGGTTACGATAAAATAGAACTCATCTGAAATAGGTTCATTCTCGGAGTCAGCATCTACTTCCCTACCATCAGGTGTAGTTACCGTACCACTTAAAGCGGTCTCATCGGAATAAGCCCATTCTTGATCTGGTTCGTAAATCGCATTGTTTGGGCATTCAGAAATGCAAGCATCACAATTAATGCATTCATCTGTAATTTTTATAGCCATTTTGCTTAATTTTATTTAAGATAACGAAGTTAGTATATAGGATAATACCTTTTAATGATAAATATCATATTTCGAAACTTAAGGTGAATTAAATTTTAGTCCCTAAATTTACCAAAAATTAATAGAATTCGTTTAAGAAAAATAAAATCATATGATTGCAACCACAGAAAAGAAAAAGCAGAAAGTTATAGATGCAGTAATCATCCGTTTTGTAGGTGATTCAGGAGATGGTATGCAATTAACGGGCACCCAATTCTCCGATACATCGGCAATGTTCGGCAATGATGTTGCGACATTCCCCAATTATCCGGCAGAAATAAGGGCCCCACAAGGTAGTTTATATGGGGTTTCAGGCTTCCAAGTACATATCGGCAGTGTTGAAATCAACACACCTGGCGATGATGTAGATCTATTGGTGGCCATGAACCCTGCAGGCTTAAAAACCAATTTACACGCGCTTAAACCGGGGCACACGGTTATAGTGGATACGGATTCCTTTACCAAAAAGAACTTGGAAAAGGCCCTTTATGATAGTAATCCACTGGAAGATGGAAGTCTCGAGAACTATAGGGTCATAGAAGTGGCCATGACTTCATTAACCAAGGAAGCCTTGAAGGAAGTGGAAGGATTGGACAATAAAACCATTACCCGTAGTAAGAATATGTTCGCCTTGGGAATGGTCTACTGGATGTATGGTCGCTCCAGGGAATATACCACGGAATTCTTCAACAAGAAATTTAAAAAGAAGCCCGAGGTCATCGAGGCGAATACCAAGGTATTGAACGCAGGTTTCTATTTTGCCGAAACCTTGGAATTGATTCCCAATGCCTATACCATTGCCCCAGCCAAAATGGCTCCGGGCACCTATAGGATAATCATGGGGAACCAAGCCACTGCTTGGGGCTTTTTGGCAGCAGCTGAAAAATCAGGATTGGAATTGTTCTTGGGATCATATCCCATTACCCCGGCCTCCAATATTTTACACGAATTGGTAAAACACAAACACTTTGGGGTTAAAACCTTACAAGCAGAAGATGAGATTGCAGGTATAAGTTCTGCAATCGGGGCCTCTTTTGCCGGTGATTTGGCCATAACAACAACCTCAGGGCCCGGATTGGCCTTAAAGGCAGAAGCCCTAGGATTGGCCATGATGATAGAATTACCCTTGGTCATCGTGGATGTACAGCGTGGTGGACCTTCAACCGGGTTACCGACAAAGACAGAACAATCAGATCTATTACAGGCCATGTATGGTAGAAATGGTGAAAGTCCGATTATCGTAATCGCGGCAAGTACCCCCTCCAATTGTTTTGAATATGCCTATGAAGCTGCAAAACTGACCATAGAACATATGACACCCGTACTGTTGTTAACCGATGGTTATATCGCTAATGGATCGGCACCATGGAAAATAAAATCCGTGGCCAGTATGCCCGAAATAAAGAACAACATCATCAAGGAAGCTGAAGAAGATTGGCACCCTTACAATCGGGATAAGGACACACTAGCAAGAAATTGGGCCATCCCTGGAGTCCCAGGCCTGGAGCACAGAGTCGGCGGTTTAGAAAAAGACCGTGTATCGGGCAATGTATCCTATGTCCCTGAAAATCATGAGTACATGACAAAAATAAGGGCCGAAAAAGTAAAAAGGGTCCAAAACTACATACCGGAAATTGTTCCTGAATTTACCGAGGAAGGGGATTTATTGGTCGTAGGATGGGGAGGTACTTATGGTAGCTTACATTCGGCGGTAAAGGAATTGAATGAAGAAGGATATAACAATATCGGATTTGCACATTTCAACTACATTAACCCCTTGCCTAAAAATACGAGCGAAGTATTCAGCAAGTACAAGAAAATAATCGTTTGTGAGTTGAACAGTGGACAATTCGTCAAAGTATTGAAAATTAATTGCAGTGAATTCAATTTTCTTCAATTCAACAAAATCCAAGGTCTGCCATTCGCGAACAATGAATTGGTGGAAAAATTTAAATCTCTAGTCTAATAAATATGGAAGCAGCAGTAAAAGAATATACTTACAAGGATTTTGCAAGTGACCAAGAGGTACGATGGTGTCCTGGTTGTGACGACTATGTAATTCTAAGGTCCATGCAAAAAGCACTTCCTGAAATGGGGGTGAAAAAAGAAGATGTCGTCTTTATTTCAGGAATTGGGTGTTCTTCACGTTTTCCTTATTATATGGACACCTACGGGATGCACGGTATCCATGGTCGGGCCCCAGCCATTGCAACGGGTCTGAAATTGACGAATCCAGACCTAAGTGTTTGGGTAATCACAGGTGACGGTGACTCAATGGCCATAGGTGGCAATCACTTTATACATGTGTTGCGAAGAAATATCGACCTGAATATCGTCTTGTTCAATAATGAGATTTACGGACTCACCAAAGGGCAGTTTTCACCAACCTCATTAGTGGGCCAAAAGACAAAGTCATCACCATATGGCAATACACAACCTCCTTTTTCCGCAGGGGAATTGGCTTTGGGGGCACATGCCCGTTTTTTTGGAAGAATATCAGGAAATACACCCAAGGAAATGACCCAGATTTTCATCGATGCCGAAAAATTCAAAGGAACCTCGCTCATCGAAGTTTTACAAAACTGTCCCATATTCAATGATGGCGCCTATTCCAAATTCAACGATAAGGCCGTCAGGGAAGACCGAATGCTTTTTGTCGAACATGGCAAACCCATGATCTTTGGCAAGGAACGCAACAAGGGACTGGTCTTGAATGGCTTAAAATTGGAAGTTGTGACTATAGGTGAGAACGGAGTAACGGAAACCGATATTTTGGTTCATGACGCCAAGGAACAAGACCCTACCTTGCACCAGATGTTAGTACGCATGGAATATCCCATGGTTACTGGTATCATTAGAGCTTTTGATGACGTCACCTTGGAAGAAAGGGAAGATGCCCTTACCGCACAAGTCAAATCGGATTCGAACTTTAAGAAAACCGACGATTTGTTTTTCTCTGGCGATATTTACAATGTATTTTAATCTTTCCCGTAAAGATTGAATTGTCAACGGAAACAAAGATCATATTGGAAAAAACCCTATGCAAGGGATTGGCACTTGGATTTAATGTAAACTAACGTTACAGGTCCGTTCAAACCATTCCCTTACATGGGGTAATATCCTACCTTTTCCACATGATGGCCATTCACGATTTACTTTCAGCTGTTTTAACAGCAAATCGATGGTAACCCATCTTTCTTCATGCATTCCATTATGAATTTCAGTCCTTACCCAATAATATCCAATGTAAGGCACCAAGGCTATCAACAATAAATCCACAAGCAGAACCGATAACCTATACGCTCAACAACACTTATTGGATACAAGGTCTGCACATATACTCCAGCGGGTAATAAAACCTCCTTGTTTAGGGGTTAAATAAGCATTGAAAATTTGTATTTTTACTGCTTCGTATACCATCCATATCGTTTAAACCCTACACCAAGGATTAAACCTTTAATAAAGATGGCACACAAGGGGATTCCCAATAGTAACAACGATTTAATTATCAATCAAATTCAAATGAGTACAAAGCATGTCTTTTTATTGTTTTTAGCGGCAACATTGTCAATTATCTCATGCAATGATGGCATGAAAACCACTAAGGTGGAAACAACAATAAAAACAAAATTCCAAGGAAAGGAAATTAGCCTGGACAACGAAAAAAAAATAGATTCACTTATTGCCTTAATGACCCTAGAGGAGAAAGTAGGGATGTTGCATGGCCAAAGTATGTTCGCCAATGGTGGTGTGGAACGCTTGGGCATACCGAAACTACATATGACCGATGGCCCATTAGGAATTCGTGAAGAAATATCACAAGATAGTTGGGCCCCGGCAGGCTGGAACAACGATTTTGCCACGTATTATCCTGCTGCGGGAAGCGTGGCTGCCACATGGAACCCTGAATTATCCTATAAATTCGGCAACAGTGTTGGACAAGAAGCAAGAGCCAGAAACAAGGATATGTTACTATCACCAGCCATCAATATAATCCGAACCCCACTGGGTGGCCGTACCTATGAATATTTTACCGAAGACCCTTTTTTAAACAAGAAACTGGCAGTTCCCTTTATTGTGGGTATTCAGGATAATGATGTCATGGCCTGTGTCAAGCATTTTGCCGTAAACAATCAGGAAACCAACCGCGATTTTGTCGATGTGAATACCGATGAACGCACTTTACGGGAAATCTACCTTCCCGCTTTCAAAGCTTCGGTTACCGAAGCCAATGCCTATAGTGTAATGGGTGCCTATAATAAGTTCCGGGGGGATTTTCTTTGCGAGAACGATTATATGCAGAACAAAATCCTAAGGGATGAATGGGGATTTAGGGGCATCGTAGTTTCCGACTGGTCCGCCGTGCATAGCACCGTAAAGACTTTGGAAAACGGACTTGATATTGAAATGGGAACCCGAAAACCATTCAATGAGTATTTCCTGGCCGATAAATTAATAGCCGCAGCAAAGGCCGGGGAGATTTCGGAAGAAGAAATAGACAAACATGTTCGCCGGATTCTAAGGGTGCTATTTCAGGTTAAAGCCATTGACAGTACAGCTAGGACAAAAGGAAGTCTGGCCACGGAAGAGCACTACAAAGATGCCTATGATATCGCGGCAGAATCCATTGTTTTATTAAAGAACGATAGTAACCTATTGCCCCTGCAATTAGAAGAGGTCAATTCCATAGCCGTAATTGGCAACAATGCAACCAAAAAGAATGCCTTGGGCGGATTTGGTGCCGGGGTGAAAACAAAAAGGGAAGTAACACCTTTGGATGGACTTAAGAATAAACTACCTGAAAATATCAAGATAAACTATGCCGAAGGCTATTTGGAAAGATATACGCAGAACGACAACGATCAAAAGGCGGAACTTACATTGAACACCCCTAGAACCGTAACCGAATTAGATACAGACAAATTAAACGAAGCATTGGAAGCGGCAAAAAATTCGGATATGGCCATTATTTTTGCGGGATCCAATCGTGATTATGAGACAGAAGCCTCTGACCGTAAAGACCTTTCCCTACCTTTCGGACAAGAGGAGTTGATCCAGAAAGTCCTTGAAGTCAACCCGAACACCATTGTTGTTATGATAGCCGGCGCTCCATTTGACATCAATATGATTAAAGAGAAATCATCTACCCTTATTTGGAGTTGGTTCAACGGTTCTGAAGGAGGCCATGCCTTGGCTGATGTCATTTTAGGAAATGTAAACCCTTCTGGAAAACTACCATGGACCATGCCTAAAAAAATCGAAGATTCCCCTGCCCATGCTACACATAGTTTTCCAGGGAACGAATCAGTCACCTATAAAGAGGGCATATTGGTGGGTTACCGTTGGTTCGATACAAAAAAAATAGAACCATTATACCCTTTTGGTTTTGGTCTATCCTATACCGATTTCGAGTTTTCCGATATTTCAACAAGCAAGGAATTGTATACAGAGGAGGATGAAATCCAAATAAATTTTACAATCAAAAATATTGGGGACCGCGACGGGAAAGAAGTGGCCCAACTCTATGTTTCCCATCCAGGATCGGCTGTGGAAAAGGCAGCAAAGGAATTAAAAGGATTCAAAAAAGTCTTTGTAAAAAGCGGGGAATCACAGAATACCGTAATCAACATTCCCGTTAAGGAATTGGCTTATTACCAAGAAGCATCAAAAAATTGGGTAGTGGAAAAGGGAACATATATCCTAAAAATCGGAAACTCTTCAAGAAATATCCTTCAAGAAGTTTCAATCAAAATAAATTGAAAAAGGAATTATGTAAATCGTATCAATTTCGATTGAAAGAAAAAAACCGGTTTACGAAAATGTCCTTTTATACATAGCATATTCATAATGAACATTTTTTTACGCATCATTACTGTATTCATTTTAATTGTTTTTATCTCCTGCAAGGAAGATAAAAACCAAGAGTACATTGAGATACCTCCCGAAGACCTGAATACTATTTTCGCATCGACCCATCAAATTCCCGATGCTGATTTCTTAGGGGACGATGCCTGCAAAGAATGTCATCAAAAGGAATATAAGGATTGGGAAGGCTCGCACCATGATAAGGCCATGCAATTGGCCAACAGGGAAACCATATTGGCCGATTTCAAAGGGGAAAAATATACGAGTCAAGGCATTACATCCCGGTTTTACAGTAAAGGGGACGATTTTTTCGTGAATACCGAGGGACCCGATGGCAAGTATCATGATTATAAAATCATCTATACCTTTGGCGTAACCCCTCTACAACAATACATTGTTGAATTCCCTAAAGGCAGATTCCAATGTCTTAGAACTGCCTGGGATTCCGTAAAGAACAAATGGTTTGATCTGTACCCTGATTTTAAGGTCGTTCATTCCGAATGGCTTCACTGGTCAAGGGGTGGTTTAAACTGGAACACCATGTGTTCGGATTGCCATTCGACCAATGTCAGAAAAAATTATGACCCAAAAACAAAAGGCTATGATACCAAATACGCCTTGATCAACGTGAATTGTGAGGCTTGTCATGGCCCCGGCAAGGATCATGTTGAAAAAGCCTCCCAATTGGGGGAGAACTATAAAACATCCGGTGCCATGCATATGACATCAAAAACCAATCCCAAGGAGTTGGTGGATCAATGTGCCAGATGTCACATGCGACGTGAACAAATTTCGGAATTCTTCAATTTTGAAGGGACGATGTTAGACCATTATTACCCGCAATTGATTACCGATCGCTTGTATTACCTCGATGGTCAGATTCTTGATGAGGACTATGTTTACGGTTCCTTTGTCCAAAGTAAGATGTACCAGAA
The DNA here is from genome assembly GCF_014596745.1 of Maribacter aquimaris. Taxonomy (GTDB): domain Bacteria; phylum Bacteroidota; class Bacteroidia; order Flavobacteriales; family Flavobacteriaceae; genus Maribacter_A; species Maribacter_A aquimaris. Next base: position 127,235 of record NZ_JABTCF010000002.1, on the reverse strand, counting down.
CAATGTCAAATGTTCTGATTGTCACAATTCGCATTCCCTTGAGCTTAAATTCAAAGGCAATGATTTATGTGCCCAATGCCATATTCCCGAAAAATACAACACTCCGGAACATCATTTTCATGACGTTGATTCAGAGAGTGGGCAATGTATAAATTGCCATATGCCCGGCCGTTATTATATGGGTAATGACTTTCGAAGGGACCATAGCTTTAGAATACCAAGACCCGATTTAAGCCTAAAATATGACACTCCGAATGCTTGTGTCGGTTGTCATAAGGACAAGGACAATGAATGGGCCTGGGAAGCCTTTAAGGAGCAATATGGCACACCGGATTACACTCATTTTTCAGAACTTCTGGCTCCAGGTCTTCATGGCGACCCTAATGGAAAGGAAGCCCTTTTGAAATTAATGCACGATACCCTTCAGCCTGAGATTGCACGGGCATCTGCCGTAAACGGGCTACAATATTATATCAACGCGAATGACCTCAACAATCTAATGACCTATTTAGAGGACTCTTCCCCTATGGTCAGAGGGGCCACTCTCGACGTTTTGGGCAATATCAATACCACCGATTACGCGACGTACCTCTTACCGCTACTCAAAGATGGCAAAAGATCCGTAAGGGTCAAAGCCTTTTATGCCTTAGGTGACCTAAAGGAAAACCAAATTCCGGCCCAGTATAAGGAAGTCTATGCAAAAGTTAAAAAAGAGTTTTTTACCTATTTGGACGCTACTGCCGATTTTGTAGGGGGATTGGCCAAAAAAGCCAATTACTACCTTAAGAAAGGGGACCTACCCAAAGCCATAGATAATTATGAAAAAGCATTGGAAATAGACCCTCTGAATAATATGGTCAGAACCAGTCTAGCCAATTTATATTATAGAAATGGTACCTTGGACAAGGCCGAAAATACTTTTAAGATAGTTATTGAACAAGAACCCGATTACGGACCAACCTATTACTCTTTGGCATTGTTATTGGCCGAACAAGGAAGAACCGATGAAGCGGTTACACAACTCGAGAAAGCCATTACATATATGCCGGAAAACATGAGGGTATATTACAATCTCGGTTTGTTGTATGATAAGGCTAATGAGCGGGTAAAGGCCAAAAATACACTGCTGAAAGGATTAAAGGTTTCACCGACCAATGAGGATCTGTTATACACCTTGGCATTTTTCTATTCAAAATACGGCGAAACCCAAAAAGCCAAGGAAATCGGCAACCAACTTGTTCAGTTATATCCGAACAATACAAATTACAAGGCATTCCTGCAGCAATTGGAAGGAGTACAATAAAGGATATGATAGTCGTATTAAAATACCATGATTCTTTTTTTGTATGCTAAGATGTTCCCCAACCATAACAACTAAACGAAATTAACAGGGCTTTAAGTCCCTATGGCAGGGTAATTGCTATCTTTATTCCGAAATTTACGGCTAAGTAATGTACATAAGAACTGTTTTAATTTTTGCTTTATTGCTGATGCTGTCCTTCCATGCGACGGCACAAACCGATATTCCAAATAGTACCCCATTGGAAATCGGACCACTTACGACCCCCGATAACAACAATAATACATCCCAAGGTGCTGCCTTGAATATTCCTTCAATAATTGACCCTAAGCCCAATATCAATCTAAGGGATTCACTCACCAGAATGCCTGTTAATATGAATCTTGATAATGGAATGCTCCAAGCTGGCCATAATTTAAAACTGGACCCAAAAATAAGGAGCTACGAGAAACAGGGAGGTTCCAAGGAAAAATTCGGCGATCAGTATTTAGGTGATATCAAAAGCAATGGAAAATTCGTGGGCATCGTCTGTCGTGACCATGAATACGTGGATGGCGACCGTGTAAAAATCTCATTGAACGGTGAAATTGTAGACTACAATGTGCTTTTAACCGCTAGCTTTAAAGGAATAAACGTAGACTTGGAGAAGGGCTTTAACCGTTTGGATTTTGAAGCACTGAACGAAGGTTCTTCCAGCCCTAATACCGCACAGGTCGATGTGTACGATGATTTGGGGAATTTGATCTATTCCAATAAATGGTTATTGTCCGAGGGCTCTAAAGCCACGCTGATCATTACCAAAGAGTAGTTATGAACTGGCTAGGATGCTATGGCCAATACCTAAATTGGACCGGGAGTTTTCCTAAGGGGTTACATCCGTAGCTTACAAAAAAGCCAATGCCAATTTAATATCCTCATAATCCACTTTCCCATTGAGTGCAAAATGTAAGGGCTTCAAACTTGTGGTATCTTCCTTTAGTTTCTTTTTGGCGTTTGCAACTTTTTCAAGCAGTTCGGCATCCGGTCTGTAAAAATCAAGATCCTCGTTCGGGTGATCTTTTCGCAATCGAATCAAATGACCAGCGACGGTTCCTTTGGATAATCCGCGCTCTTCGGCAATTTTTTCCAATGGCATTTTTTGTTTTAGGTACCCCAAGGTGATTTCATAAGTCGAAAGTTTTTTCACTTTCTTCTCCTTAATTTTTTTTGAGTGCTTTTTGATTTCGTCACTATTTGTAAGTCCACCACATGCTTTGATAAATTGCCTCGTTTCTTCTTCCAAAGTTTTATCATCATACTCGGCATCTACGATTTGGGAAAGTTCCTGAAAACGTATATCGGCCTTGAGTGCGAGTCCATCGACCCTTAGGGCCATTTCATTAAACCCCGAAAGCTGTAAATTCTCAATATTCCTCAAACGGGAAAGCGCCACATAACCCTGCCCATGTTCAAAGGTTTTCGAAAGATCTATCAATGCGGTATCCAAGGTCATACCCTGACATTTATGAACGGTAATGGCCCATGCCAATCGTAGGGGTATTTGGTCCAAGCTTGCCAACACCTTACCAAAATCATCATGTATACCCCAGGTTTCTTGCTTTACGGTTATCCTCTTTTTATCAAAAGTCTTTACAATAGGAAATCCCTCTTCAGTAAAATCGATAACCGTACCCAAAGTCCCATTGACATAGCCTTGTTCAGGATTATTGCGGACGAACATGACCTTGGCATCTATTTTTAACACGAGAAACTCATGGGCCAAAACGGATTTCTTCAAGGTCTCTACCAATTTTTTATTGCCTTTGGTAGCCGCTTTGAACTTTCTTGAACGGCCAGACAGTTTTTCCAACTCTAAAGTGTTTAGCCGATCTACATCCATATTATGCGTAAACAATTGGGTCGGTGTTTCCTTTTTACCCAAAACATTTGTCTCTGCTTTCTTAAGTAGTTCTATGCTCCGAGACGAAATAGCTGCCGACCGGATCTCACTTAAAATTCCGTTAAGGACATTATCTTCTTCTTGACGATATTGTTCGGTCAAATAACATATTTTTAAATCCGCATTTAACCATGCTTGGGACATAAATGAAAATTTGTCCTTACTTTTCTCATCGTACCTTCCTATTGGAGGCAATTGAAAAAAATCGCCACATAATACAATCTGTATACCCCCGAAAGCCCGATCGTCCTCCTTAAAAAAACGAAGTACCTCATCGACCATATCCAATTGATTTTTATGCAACATTGAAATCTCATCAATGATAAGGATCATAGCCTCCTCCAAATGTTTTTTAAGATATTTCTTGGTGCGCATGGTCACCAAATTGGCCCTGGTCAATCTTTCCTTAATACCAAATCCCGCCCATGAATGTATGGTCATTCCATTCATGTGGGTGGCGGCAATCCCAGTAGAAGCCGTAATTGCCACGGGCACCTTACGCTCCTTCAAATAAGCGATATATTTATTGAGCACATAGGTCTTTCCCGTACCAGCGGAACCTGTCAGGAAAACATTTTTGCCCGATTTTAAAATCGCTAGCGCTTTTTCTTGTTGCATTATCCAATGATTTGAACCACTTCAAAATTAGTAGCTTTTAAAAGTAAATACTTTTGGAAGATATCCATTAAATCCCTAAAAACAAATCCCTAAATACAATTGCATAGGGCTACGGTTGCTTCCTGCGTTTAGGTCAAGTGGTTTTTAAAGCAACCTTGATATTAAACACAGTAATCACCTCTTTTCTCCAGGTTTATAGGTCTTTTTTGCTTTTTTCAGGACATCTTCCTTGTAATAGGCAACATCTTTGAACTGCATATTGGCGTAACGTTCGATTTGATCATTGAAATGAGGGGATTCGGGGTCGCCACTTTCCCCGCCGGCCAATATACTTTTGGCCTTAACGCGGTCACCAAATTCGACAACGGCTACAAAGCTATTGCCACGAGTGCCATAGATTTTTTTCGTGTTGTTGGTATACTGTGCCCCATAAGCCGCCAAAGCTCCCCAACGCCCTGAGGCGAAACCGATCGGAATACTGGGTTTGGCATCATCAAAAGGTTGACGAATAGCCCCGTTGAGGCGTTGATAACGGTTCACTTCACCCCAGGGCATTTCCCAAGTACCAAAATCCTTCTCCAATCCGGATACTACCGATTCAAACAAGGACAACATTTCTTCCGATGACATGTATTTTTCCACATGGTTGAACAATTCCATTTGGGTAGGCTGTTTTTGGGTTTTTAGTGAACGGCTCCAGTTTAAGACCTTTGTACCGTAATAATGGGCCAAGGTCATGGCCACCGATTCTTTTGAAGTTTTGAAATCCCACTTACGCATAACGTTCATAGCCGCTCCCAATCCAGGATGGGCATCCCGATGCTTGCCATAGGCCGTGACCAATGTAGGAATCAATTTTTCAAAAGCGGGCAAATAAGGGTCATGGGCCAGTTGGATCAAACTATCCAAGGTATAACCGCTTCTATCCTTTAGAAGACCTATAGCATGTACCCCCCGAAAGTTCTCCCGGTCTAAAGACATATAGGGAGGATAGTTTTCCTTTTTCGGACTAAATTCCAAAGCAGCGGTATAGGGCGTGGAATTGCAATTCTGCAACCAACCGTTTTCTGGGTTTAGCAGTAAGATATTCTCATCAACCGTATGTAATCCTTGCCAATCCGTTTTAGGATTACTTCCCTCAACAGGCTGGGAATAATCGAACTGGGTGTCCCGTTTAGGTACAAAATTCCCATGAAAATAAGCAATGTTACCCCCTGCATCGGCGTAGACCGTATTGTTCGAGGAATTGGTACGGATATCCATCATTTTCCGAAACCCTACATAACCGTCCTGCTTGGTGCGGATATAGGATTGCTCAAGGGCTTTTACAGGTTCCCACATCATGGCGGAGGCAGTCCATTGCCCGTCGACCATGTGGGTAATAGGACCGTGATGGGTACGATAGACAGGAAATACTTTCGCCAATAATGTATCACCTTTCTTATACCGTAATGTAATTTTCGATTCCTTGACTGGGCGTAATTCCTCCCCATATTGGTATAGTAGACTATCTTCTATTTTTACAATGGACTCTTTGAATTCATCCATCACATCGGTATAGGTAGACGTATGCATCCATCCTGTTTTTTCATTGAATCCCTGATACACGAAAAACTGTCCCCAAGTCACTGCCCCATAAGCATTGAGTCCTTCCTCACTGACCACATGTACCTCTCCCCGAAAATAAAACGAGGTATGCGGATTGATCAAAAGCATTGCATTACCCGATTTTGTCAATTTTCCAGAAATCGCTATGCCATTCGACCCTTGGGGCTCGGCTGTTTCCTTTTCTTTTTTGATTTTAAGCTCCTCCATTGCTTGGATCTGCATACCGCTTTCATAAAAAGCCTTCACCTTTTCGGTTGATATACGCTCAATATCCCCTCCGATGGAACCTTCACTAAAATACATGGGCATCCATGGTTCAAAGTGGGTCAATAGTCTTGGTTGAACTTCAGGGTGTATATATAAATAATAATTAATCCCATCGGCAAAGGCATTGCATAACTTCTTCAACCATTCCGGACTACTTTCATAATTGGCCTTGGCCTCTTCCTCTGTCATGAATAATTTAGCACGCAGATCGCTGTACAGGGCTCCCTCCCCATCTACCTCAGCCAATCGGCCCGTAGCCCAAATATAATTTTGTTCTACACGGTTAAAATCATCCTCGCATTGAGCATATAGCAATCCGAAAACCGCATCCGCATCCGTTTTTCCATAAATATGGGGCACGCCAAAATCATCCCTGATGATTGTAACATTATCGGCTTGGGCCTCCCAATCGGCAAGTTCCGTCACTAGTTCTTCTGTTTCGCAGGAACACAATCCCAAAAAAATCAAAAAATAAAATATCCGCATATCATTGGTTTCTATAATATTAAAAAAATTAGACATCAATCGACTTGGGTGTTGTGAATGTAATGGACTGTACATTGAAATGCTAATTTTTACACAAAAAACCACTCCGTAATAAGCTCAGATTCGAATCCCGATTTTTTTGGAGTAACTTGCAGGCTCCTAAAATTGAAACCCTATAAATGTCGCATAAAAAAGTAAGTATACTAACTGCCTTTAAAACCATTATTTGGCCTAGAAGGAATCTAGTATTTATTGGCTTGTTATTGATAATCATCAGCAGGGCAGCAAGTTTTGTTACCCCAGTCGCTTCCAAATATCTGATTGACGATGTTATTGCCAACAACGATGTTCAAATGCTAAAGGTATTGGTCGCAGTAGTTATTTTGGCAATTTTAGTACAGTCGGTCACCTCTTTCCTTTTGACCAAAATCCTAAGCGTACAAGCCCAATATATGATATCGGAATTAAGGGCCCAGGTTCAGAAAAAAGTACTTTCGTTACCCATTAGTTACTTTGACAACGCCAAATCCGGGGCTTTGGTTTCTCGGATAATGTCCGATGTCGAAGGGGTACGTAACCTTATTGGCACAGGACTTGTACAGTTGGTCGGTGGTATTATCACGGCTATTGTATCCTTGGTTCTATTACTTCGGATCAGTCCCGGTATGACCCTATTTACGTTTATACCCTTATCGGTTTTCGGAATAATCGCACTTAAGGCGTTTAAGATCATTCGTCCTATTTTTCGCAATCGTGGTAAAATCAATGCGGAGGTCAAAGGCAGATTGACAGAGACCCTGGGAGGTATTCGCGTAATCAAGGGATTCAATGCCGAAGAACAGGAGCATAAAGTGTTTGAGGCCGGGGTTGAGGAATTGTTCCAGAATGTAAAGAAAAGTTTAACCACAACAGCCTTCATGACCAGTTCCTCTACCTTCCTAATCGGTATTGCCACCACGGGCGTCATGGGTTTTGGTGGTTATAAGATCATGCAGGGTGAACTGACTATTGGGGATTTATTAATGTTCACCGTGTTGTTGGGAACCATGGTAGCCCCTATCGTACAAATGAGTAATATAGGAAGTCAATTGACCGAAGCCTTGGCCGGATTGGACCGTACTGAAGAGTTGATGAATATGACACCGGAGGCTGATGAAACCCAACGTACCATTGTATTGGATGATGTTAAGGGGGATATGGCCTTTGAGCATGTTTCCTTTGCCTATGAGGAGGACAAAGAGGTACTTCACGATATATCGTTTGAGGTTAAATCGGGATCCGTAGTGGCATTGGTCGGGAGTTCAGGTTCTGGCAAAAGTACCATTGCGGGTTTGGCGGCCAGTTTTCTAAATCCGCAATCGGGTCAGATTCGAATTGACGGTAAAGATCTCTCCAAGGTGGATCTTAACAGTTTTCGCCAATACTTAGGGGTCGTTCTGCAAGACGATTTTCTGTTTGAAGGTACCATTCGTGAGAATATATTATTCCCTAGGCCCAGTGCCAGTGAGGAAGAATTGATAAGTGCCGTAAAAGCCGCCTATGTTGGCGAATTTACCGATCGCTTTGATGATGGCCTGGACACATTGATCGGAGAGCGTGGTATTAAACTATCCGGCGGACAACGGCAACGAATCGCCATCGCCAGGGCCGTTCTTGCCAATCCCCGAATACTGATATTGGATGAGGCTACCTCTAACCTGGATACTGAAAGTGAGGCTTTGATCCAAAAAAGTTTGGCCAAACTCACCGAAGGGCGTACTACTTTTGTGATTGCCCATAGGTTGAGTACCATTCGAAAGGCAAATCAAATCCTAGTCATAGAAAATGGGATAATCGCAGAACAGGGAACACATGACGAACTTATTGCCAAAGAAGGCCGTTACTATAATCTGTTTACGTATCAGGCCAGGATTTAAGAAGACAAAAATAGACTAATCAATAATATTGATTACCTCCTCAATTTGAGGTGCATATTTCTTAATGGTCATTTCCACCCCGCTCTTTAAGGTCATTTGATTTACAGTACAGCCTACACAGGCCCCTTGTAACCTGACCTTGACAGAACTATCGTTATCTATCGAAATAAGCTCAATATCACCCCCATCACTTTGTAGAAATGGACGAATTTCCTCAAGGGCTTTCTCAACATTGATCCTTATATCATTCGATGTCATACGCTTTACTTATTTACTGTAGAGCAACCAGCCATGGTTGTGATTTTTATAGCCTCAGTAGGAGGCAAATTTTCGTTTCTGTTTACCATTTCCTGAACAACCTTCTTGGTAATATTTTCAAAGGCGGTTGCAATTGGACTGGATTCCTGCAATGCGGCAGGACGACCTACGTCACCTGCTTCACGAATGCTTTGCACCAAGGGAACCTCCCCTAAAAATGGAACATTTAAATTTTCAGCCAAATTTTTGGCCCCTTCCTTACCAAAGATATAATATTTATTATCAGGCAATTCATCAGGAGTAAAATAAGCCATATTTTCAACAATACCCAAAACCGGAACGTTGATACTTTCCTGTTGGAACATCGCTACCCCTTTGCGCGCATCCGCAAGTGCTACCTCTTGGGGGGTACTTACGACCACGGCACCGGTTACCGGCATCGCCTGCATAATACTCAAATGGATATCCCCAGTGCCTGGAGGTAAATCGATCAATAAAAAATCGAGATTGCCCCAATGGGCATCAAAGATCATTTGATTAAGGGCCTTGGCAGCCATGGGACCTCTCCAGATTACAGCCTGATTGGCATCGGTAAAGAATCCTATGGACAATAATTGAACCCCATAATTTTCAACAGGTTTCATTTTAGACTTGCCATCTATGGTAACAGCCAAAGGTTTTTCTTGGGCAACATCGAACATTATAGGCATTGATGGACCATAAATATCCGCATCCAACAATCCTACACTAAAGCCCATTTTAGATAAGGTAACCGCTAAATTCGCCGTTACTGTGGATTTACCCACTCCCCCTTTACCTGAAGCCACCGCTATAATATTCTGGATACCCGGAATCGGTTTTCCCTTAATTTCATTAACCTTGGGATTGGCCGGTGCATCAACGGTAAGGTTTATTTTTATCTTGGCTTTCTCATAGACTTCTTGATGAATGATCTTAAGAATTTCGACTTCCGTCTTTTTACGCGCCTGAAGGCTCGGATTGTTAATGGTAATATCAATTTCAACCTCATCGCCGAATATCTGCACATTCTTTACGGCGCCACTCTCTACCATGTTTTTACCTTCCCCAGGAACCGTAATATGCTCTAAGGCTTTTAAGATATCTTGCTTGTTCAATTTCATAGCGGTAATTGTTCTTAAAATAAATTCAATCTAAAAAAACAAAGATACGCCTTAGGGCTGAGAAGCTAAAGTTATTGTATTGAAAAGTATCATTCAGAAATAGAGGATTCCTATAGTATCAATCCAACTCCTTAAAAGGGTCCCAAAAGCGTTTTTCAAAATCGATAATCTGATTATCCACAACTTCAACGCCTTCACTTTCGAGCAGTTGCTGCATAAGGTTTGTCCCGTCAAAGTGATGTTTCCCGGTAAGCAACCCTATTTTGTTCACAACCCTATGCGCAGGCACATCGGGCATGTTATGTGATCCGTTCATAGCCCAACCGACCATTCGCGCACTGCGGGCAGCACCGAGGTATTTGGCAATGGCCCCATAGGAGGTCACCCTTCCATACGGGATGAGCTTGGCAACCTCATAGACTTTTTGAAAAAAATTGGTATTATCAGGTTTCATCGGTTAAAAATCCTATAAATGGTAATCAATAGAAGGACGACCATTAACGCACTTAATATATAGTTTGAATTCTTGGAGAATCGATCGGTCTTGTTCTCTAACTTATTGAAATACACCGTATACATATAAAGGACCGAAAAGGTTCCCCCACCTGCAGCCAAAACAAATACCAAGATATCCCAAACTTCGAAATTTATCCACCCCGAGGCATTCCACATAATATTCAATCCACTGTAATAGGGTATGGTCAATAAATTAATGGCCGCCAAAAGCATGCCTTTATAGAAGCTGTTGCGTTTACTGATGTTGACCTGCTTTACAACCTTCTTTTTATTGCTCCTTGCTGCCATAAAGAAGTAAATCGCCAAAAAAGCGAATACCAACACGGCGATTTTAAGTAAAACCTCGACAACGGTAGGATTTCTGTGTAAATATTTAGAAATATAAACCGCTATCACAGCCTGTATCATGATCATGGTAGAGACACCCAGACTGAAAACAATCCCATTCAATTTCCCTTTTTCAACGCTCGTTTTTGCCGCATTCATGTTCAAAAGCCCAGGCGGAACCGTAGCCATGAACGCCGCTGAAAAGGTGACAAAAAAAAGAATAAGCAGATGTGTCATGGGTTAATTTATCCGGAACTTGATATAGGTTATTGGTTTATCTTGTTCAAGATACTGCTTTTCGTAGAAAGTTTGTATTGATAATACTTCTTTGGGGCTACCTTCATTCTTATACACATCATGATTCGCATAGACCACTTCGCGACCCGAGCCATGCAAAAGCCCTAAAGTATAGCCATGCATAAACTCACTATCGGTTTTTAAATGGACCAATCCGCGGTCAACCAATATCTGTGCATATTTTTTAAGAAAAACCTCATTGGTCATTCTATGTTTTGTGCGCTTGTATTTTATTTGTGGGTCTGGAAAGGTAATCCAAATCTCGGCCACTTCATTTTGGTCAAAAATCCGATCTACAAGTTCAATTTGTGTCCTAAGGAAGGCCACATTGCCCATGCCATCCTCGATGGCTGTTTTTGCACCCCTCCATAAACGGGCTCCCTTGATATCGATTCCTATAAAATTCTTATCGGGATACATCCGGGCCAACCCCACCGTGTATTCCCCTTTGCCACATCCCAATTCCAATACTATCGGGTTATCATTGCCGAAATGGGTGTTCCAATTCCCCTTTAGTGGGAAGGAACCATCCTCTATTTCCTTCCTATTGGGTTGAACCACATTTTTGAATGTCTCGTTTTCCTTAAATCTTTTCAGCTTGTTTTTGCTTCCCACTGCACGTTATATTAAATCTTGCGGCAAATCTAAGGAAATACTTTTTGGCAAAATCGACTTGCCCTTTGTTTTAGGAATGGCTTCTTTCCAAAGTAAAGGAAAATTCAGATCCAACCCCTTCCGCGCTCTCAACATATATTTTTTCACCATGGGCCTCCATAATATGCTTGACAATGGAAAGCCCCAAGCCTGATCCACCCTCAGCCCTACTACCACTTTTATCGACCCGATAAAACCGTTCGAACAATCTGGGTATATGATTCGCGGCAATTCCTTCACCGTTATCGGTTACCCGAACGATCACTTTATTCTTGATCAAGTTCTCAACGCTTACTTCCGTAGTACCGTTTTCTTGCCCATATTTGATTGAATTCACCAATAGATTGGTCAAAACCTGCTGTATCTTATCGCGATCGGCATACACCATGATCGGGTCCTTATATTCCATATCGAAGGTCAATACAATCTTCTTTTTGGCCGCTTTCATTTCAAACAGATCGAAAACATTCTCAATCAGTTCAATGATATCGAAATCTAACCGTTCCAGATTCAAATCACCAACTTCAAGTTTGGTGATCATATCCAAGTCCTTCACAATATAGATAAGGCGCTCAACCCCTTTACTCGCCCTTTGTAAATATTTTTTACGGATGTTCTTGTCTTCCATGGCCCCGTCGAGCAGGGTCAAAATGTACCCTTGTACGGTAAAGAGGGGGGTTTTTAATTCATGGGAGACATTGCCGAGAAAATCTTTTCGGTAAGCTTCCCTGATTTTCAGGGTGTCGATTTCAATTCTCTTGTCTTTGGCGAATTTCTCTATCTCCGCCGTAAGTGTCTTCATATCCGTGGTTATAGGGCCAGAAGTAAGACTGGTCGACTCCAATAGGGCCACATCATCATATATTTTCTTTATTCTCCTGTATATGAATTTTTCTATCCGCATCTGTAAGACAATCAATGAACTCACAAATGTGGTTACCGCAAATACCCCAAGAAGAATAAGGTTTAAGGTTTCAAAAAACCAGAGTAGACCGAAAAGCACCAAAGAGGAAAATACGGTAATAAAGAATGCCGACCTTAAGGCAAACCTATAGGACTTTTTTAAATGGGTAGCCATTATAGCACAAACTTATAGCCCACACCCTTAACGGTCTTAAAATGTTCGTCACCGATTTTTTCACGAAGTTTCCGAATATGAACATCAATCGTACGCCCACCGACAACAACCTCATTGCCCCATACCTTATTCAAGATCACTTCACGCTTAAACACCTTATTGGGTTTTGAGGTGAGCAGGGACAATAATTCGAACTCTTTTCTAGGTAAGATGATCTCGGTACCGTTATTGACAATTTTATATTCTTCCCGGTTGATCACAATATTCCCAACCTTAAAAATCTCCTCTGCCACGGCGGTCTCTTCCTTGAACCTCCTGAGAAGTGCCGTTACCTTACGGACCAAAACCTTGGGTTTGATCGGTTTTGTAATATAATCATCAGCTCCTGCATCAAAACCCGCCAATTGGGAATAATCTTCGCCACGGGCGGTAAGGAAGGTAATAATCGTATTTTCCAACTCAGGGATTTTACGGATAATACCACACGCTTCGATACCATCCATTTCGGGCATCATTACATCCAAAATAATCAAATGGGGCAATTTTTTCTTTGCCATGGCCACACCCTCAACACCATTTTTAGCAGTAAAAACCTGATAACCTTCCGCAGTGAGGTTGTAGGCGACGATTTCCAAGATGTCAGGCTCATCATCGATCAAAAGTATTTTAAGGTCCTTCTTTTTCATTTATAGATTGAATTCATTACTAAGCGTAAAAGTAAAGATAATACTATTACACGGAACCCTTTGGGAGGCCCATCAATTCGTAACGTTATCATAACATTTAGATTATGAAAAGGTTACACACCCCCGAAGATCAATTCACCTACTTATGCATTTCATCGATTTTTTATTGCAATACCAGTGCTACACCAACCATCAAGTACAAATATTAGTATATTTGTGGTATACCATTTGCTATAAACTCTATATGAAGAAACTATACTTCGTTTTCTTTTTACTTTTTATTTCGATAGGCCACGCACAAGATGCGAAGCCCAATGGGGATATTGATGGTTTTAAATTATATCCCAACCCCGTTACCAATGGAAAGGTATATATCATTACCACGGAAAAAGCCCCTAAAAAAATCCTGATTTTCGATGTCTTGGGAACACAGGTTATGGAAACCACCCTACTTAGGGAAGAGTTGAATGTTTCTGAATTGGATGCCGGGGTCTATGTACTACGCGTATTTGAAAAAAACAAAATCGCCACCAGAAAACTGATTATTAAGTAGTTATTCCCTTTTTAAGGTGTTAAACCGGGAATCACCCTTTCGATGAAAAGCAAAAAACATCGACAAAAAGCACCTCTACTGTTATTCACCTACATTTTATCGAAATTCACAACAATTCTAAATTGCAAGAAACCCCTTTCATTACCTTTATGGTGTTGATCCCAAATCAATACTTATGAAAAAAATCTACGCTATCCTACTTATGCTATGCTCCTTTGTGTTTTATGCGCAAGAATCCGTGGATTTCACAATGGCCCGAAAAGAGGAAATCCCAGGCTTTAAACTTTATCCCAATCCCGCATACGACGATGTAGTCTATGTGACTACCGAGAAAAACGCCCGTAAGGAAATTATCGTCTATGATGTCTTTGGCGAGGTCGTCTTAACCGAAAGAACCACCAATACTTCCTTGAACATTTCCAGATTGGTACCTGGGGTGTATGTGATACAGCTCACTGAGGACAACAATACCATTACCCGAAAACTGGTAGTGAAATAAGTCCCGTTTTAGCTGAAATCAATTTGTCGTATCATTATCTTTGTGGTCAGAAACCAATGATCGACACTACCCAAATATTCAACATCAGCACTGAAAAGGAGTTTGAATCCATGGCACTCGACGTATTCAGGTTTCAGCTGAGGAACAATTCCGTATACAAGGAATTCTGCCATTATTTGGACAAAACGGAATCCAACGTCAAAGAACTTAAGCAAATTCCCTTTTTGCCTATTGATTTTTTCAAATCAAAAAAAGTCGTTGCGACCAAAGACCAGGAACAGATTGTATTTTCGAGCAGTGGAACAACGGGACAGGTGACCAGCAAGCATTACGTGACCCAATTGAAACTGTATGAGCAAAGCTTTACCAAGGGGTTTGATCATTTCTATGGAGATGTCTCCCAATATTGCATTTTAGCCCTTCTGCCCTCCTATTTGGAACGCAATGGATCTTCATTGATCTACATGGTCAATGATCTGATTGAAAAAAGCAACCATGCAGACAGTGGATTTTATTTGAACGAAATTGACGCATTGGTCGAAACCTTGACCAAACTCGATAACCAAGGCGTAAAAACATTGCTAATCGGTGTTTCTTTCGCTTTATTGGATGTGGTTGAAGAACACACTTTGCAACTTAACAATACGGTGGTCATGGAAACGGGTGGCATGAAAGGCCGACGAAAAGAATTGATCCGGGAAGAACTTCATGATGTCCTGAAAAAAGGCTTTGGGGTATCGGAAATCCATTCTGAGTACGGTATGACGGAATTGCTTTCCCAGGCTTATTCCAAAGGAAATGGCGTTTTCAAAACCCCGCCTTGGATGAAAATACTTATCAGGGACACCGAAGACCCATTGAGTTACCTCCCCGATGGAAAAACGGGCGGAATCAATGTCATTGACCTTGCCAACATCAATTCCTGTTCGTTTATAGCAACACAAGACCTTGGCAAGAAATCCAAAAACCGATCCTTTGAAATATTAGGTCGTTTTGACCATTCCGATATTCGTGGCTGCAACCTAATGGTCATGTAATTTGATCCATAAAATGCTCCACTAACCAACCACTAAAAGAAAATAATTCTTTTTACCGCGTTGTAACAATACGAACTTATCGCTAATCAAGTCCTTGGCAGTTATCAAATAATCCTCCTTGACTTTTTCCTTATTTACCGAAATCGAATTTTGTTTCAGCTCCCTTCGGGCCTCCCCATTGGAACCTAAAAATCCTGTTTTGGCCGCTAAGGCCCCAATCATATCCAAACCATTATCCAATTCCGACATTGGGATATTAGCTTGGGGCACACCCTCAAAAACATCCAAGAATGTCTTCTCATCCAAACCTTTCAAATCTTCCGAAGTTGATTTTCCGAAGAGGATATTACTCGCCTTCTTGGCATTTTCCAAATCTTCCTGGGAATGTACCATAACCGTGATCTCATCGGCCAAACGTTTTTGTAGGAGCCTTAAATGTGGCGCTTCCCCATGTTCGGAAATCAAACCATCGATCTCCTCTTTTGTTAGGAAGGTAAAAATCTTGATATATTTTGCGGCATCTTCATCGGAAGTATTCAGCCAATATTGGTAAAACTTATAAGGTGAAGTCCTATTGGGGTCCAGCCAGACATTACCGCCCTCTGTTTTTCCAAATTTCGTACCGTCGGCCTTGGTGATCAAAGGACAGGTCAAAGCATAACCCTTACCGCCTCCGATTCGTCGAATCAACTCGGTACCCGTGGTGATATTCCCCCATTGGTCACTACCCCCCATTTGAAGGGTACAGTTATTATGCTGATACAGATGGAGAAAATCATAGCCTTGAACCAACTGATAGGTAAACTCTGTAAAAGACATACCCTCTTTGGACTCACTGGACAACCGTTTTTTAACGGAGTCCTTAGCCATCATATAATTTACAGTGATATGCTTCCCTACATCCCTGATGAATCCCAAAAACGAAAAGTCCTTCATCCAGTCATAATTATTGACCAAGATCGCCGCGTTTTCAGCGTTACTATCAAAATCCAAAAACTTACTTAATTGGGCTCTCAGTGCTTCTTGATTTGCACGCAAAGTATCCTCATCCAGCAAATTCCGTTCCTGTGATTTTCCCGATGGATCACCGATCATGCCCGTTGCACCTCCCAATAAAGCATAAGGCTTATGGCCTGCCAATTGAAAGTGACGTAGCATCATTACCCCAACCAAATGACCAATATGAAGTGAATCTGCCGTAGGGTCTATCCCCACATAGGCCGATTGCATACCATTCATTAGATGTTCTTCGGTGCCTGGCATAGCATCATGTAACATTCCTCTCCATCCTAATTCTTCGACGAAATTTGTGTTCATTTCTGTATTTATTTTGATAACAACTGCAAATATAAAAGGAATTACATTGCCTTTCCCTATTTGAAATTGGTTTTATTAGCCTTCATTTACCTAAATTTGGACTATGGTTTTGGTAACAGGAGGTACGGGATTGGTTGGGGCGCATCTTTTGTTGCATTTGCTTCAAAACAACGCCAAAGTCCGTGCAATTTACAGGGAGGGTAGCAATCTGAAACAAGTTGAAAAAGTCTTTTCTTACTACGTAGAAGAAAAAGCTTCAGAGCTTTTTGACACTATCGATTGGGTATTGGCCGACATCAATAACGTTCCTGCTTTGGAGACTGCATTCAAGAATGTGGATTACGTTTACCATGCTGCCGCACTAATTTCATTTGACCCTAAGGATTATTACAAACTAAAGAAGGTAAATGCCCTAGGCACTGCCAATATTGTAAACCTTTGCCTGTCGAATAAAGTCAAGAAACTGTGTTATGTGAGTACCATCGGGGCGATTGGAAAAAGTGCAGAAGGCCATAAAGCCACCGAGGAAAATGATTGGTCTGGCCAAGAGGCAAATGTGTATGCGCTAACGAAACACAGGGCCGAGATGGAAGTTTGGCGTGGTTCGCAAGAAGGTCTAAACGTTGTTATCGTTAATCCGGGTGTAATTATTGGCCCGGGGTTCTGGCAACAAGGCAGTGGCAATCTTTTCACGATCGCCAACAATGCCAAAAATTACTACCCGCCGGGAGGCACTGGTTTCATTACCGTGAACGATGTTGTTAAAATGATGACCACCCTAATGCATTCAGAAATTGTCAACCAACGATTCATTGCCGTTGCTGAAAACATAACCTATAAAGAGATATTGGCCATATTGGCAAAAGCGTTGGGAAAAAAAGCTCCATCCAAAATATTAAGGGTATGGCAATTGAATTTGGCCCGGTTTTTTGACTATTTACGAAGCCTCATGATCGGAGGAAAGCGAAAGATCACCAAGAAGACCATTAAGTCCTTAATGCAACCGGAGGTCTATGATAATGAAAAAATCAAAGACACACTTGGATTTCAATTTGAGGACATGAAGGAAACCATCAACTTTTGTTGTAAAATATTCAAGGAAGAGAATCCTTAGCCTCTTTTGTATTTTGTTTTTTTATGGGACTTTTTTTAATCCTATTGACCAACAACAAACTGTCCTTTATCTTTTTTGCCTCAGTCATGCTATCTTTTATTTTATTGAGAAGCTCCTCGACTTCCACGTACATCGCCTCATATTCTTTTGGCAAGGATGCGTAGTACGTATCGCTGGTGACAAATTGCAGGCTATCTATTTTATATTTTTCAAAAACGAAACGTGTAGGTTCAATATCCTGTTCCTCCAATATCTTTGGGTTGGCATTTCTAGCCGCATTTAAAATGGCCAAATCACTAAGGATATCCACCATTTCATCCTTGGGTATTAAACCATCCGGTTCTTTGATCAGTTTATCCCCACAGGAACACAAAATCAGAACAAAAACAAGCACTATTAAATTCTTCATTACGACCTGTTGAAAGTTAAGCGTTTTGCATTTCGCTGTTTTGAGAACTCCCCGTGTTCATAGGCCAAATGTCCATTTACAAAGGTATGCGTGATTTTTGAGGTAAAGACAGTTTCTTCGAAAGGGGACCACCCACATTTATAAGCAATATTTTCCTTGGTGACCTTCCAGGGATCGTCCAAATCGACCAAAACCAAATCGGCATAATACCCTTCCCGGATAAAACCCCTTTTCTCAATATCAAATAATACTGCTGGATTATGGCACATTTTCTCGACCAATTTTTCCAAGGACAGCATTTTCCCATGGTATTTTTGAAGCATTGCGGGCAATGCGTGTTGTACCAATGGGCCTCCTGAAGGGGCCTGGGTATACACATTGTTCTTTTCTTCCAAGGTATGGGGCGCATGATCCGTGGCAATGACATCGATACGATCATCAAGTAGCGCTTCCCAAAGTTTACTGCGGTCCCCAGCCGATTTTACCGCAGGGTTCCATTTGATCAATGTGCCCTTAGCATCATAGTCCGCATCTGAAAACCAAAGATGGTGTATACATACTTCCGCGGTAATCCGCTTTTGCTTTAACGGAATGTCATTACGAAACAAGTCGGTCTCAATACCCGTCGATAGATGGAAAACATGAAACCTTGCTCCGGTTTTCTTCGCCAAGGCAATGGCTTTTGAGGAAGAAAGGTAACAAGCCTCGGCACTTCGGATCAGCGGATGGCATTTTATAGGAATGTCGTCGCCGTATTTTTCCCGATATTCGGCCAAATTTCGTTTTATGGTGGTTTCATCCTCACAATGTGCGGAGATAACCATTTCGGTATTCCTAAAGATGTTTTCGATAACCACCTCATTATCGACCAGCATGTTCCCTGTGGAAGAACCTAAAAAGAGCTTAATACCCGAACAGGCATTCTTGTCCAATCGTTTTATTTCTTCCAGATTATCATTGGTACCCCCGAATAAAAAAGAATAATTGGCAAAGGAAGTTTCTGATGCCCGTGCGAATTTTTCTTCGAGTTTTTCAATGGTCGTAGTTTGGGGGTTGGTATTCGGTTGTTCCATAAAGGAAGTAATCCCCCCGGCAACGGCGGCCCTACTTTCCGAGGCAATATCACCCTTATGGGTTAGCCCCGGCTCCCTAAAATGAACTTGATCATCGATAAGGCCTGGAAGCAGGAACTTACCAGCTGCATCGATAACCTTGGCGTTGGCATCGCTAATGGATGGGGCTATCCTAAGAATGATCTCGTCCTCGAGCAGCACATCGGATTCATAAACCTTGTTCTCATTGACAATATTCACATTTTTAATCAGAACCCTACCCATAATCAGAATTGATTTTTTTGGAAAATACTTTTAAGCTTCATTTTCATAACCCCAAAAACGGCCTCACTTATTATTGAAGAACTCATTTTTGATTTCCCCTTTTCCCTATCCTTAAAAATAATCGATACCTCCTCTATTTTGAATTTTTTAAGGTGGGCCCTAAATTTCATTTCAATTTGAAAAGCATAGCCTACGAACCTTACGGAATCCAGATTTATGCTTTCGAGCACATGTCGTCTATAACACACGAACCCGGCTGTTGGGTCATGAACACGCATTCCCGTGATCAATTTCACATAAAACGACGCCCCATAGGAAAGCAATATGCGGTACAACGGCCAGTCAACGACATTAACCCCTTTTTTATAACGGGAGCCCACTGCGACATCAGCCCCGCTTTCACAAGCCTTATGCAATCGCAAAAGATCGGTTGGGTTGTGTGAGAAATCGGCGTCCATCTCAAAAATATAATCATATTTCTTGGCAATCGCCCATTTAAACCCGTGAATATAGGCCGTACCCAATCCTGATTTTTCATGACGCACTTCCAAAAACAATCGATCGGGGAATTCCTTTTGCATACCCACCACATGATCAGCTGTGCCATCGGGTGAATTATCATCAACAATCAGCACATGAAAATCTTTCTTCAACGCAAAAACAGCCCTTATAATCGCATCAATATTCTCAATCTCATTATATGTGGGGATAATGACCAAACTACCTGCCATAAACTTCTTTCAATTTACACAAAAATAGTCTTTTAAACGCTTTTGGGAAATTCGAACTTCCTATTTATCATTTTTTTTAACCTTTTGGTTACCATGTAGAATTTGTAATTTTACGCGCAAACCAACAATCATCAATGTCATTGAAATTACCTAAACTATTTTACTACCTGTTGGGATCCATATTGGTCCTTAACCTTTTACAGGCCAACTTCACAGAACTGATTTTCGATGAAGCCTATTATTGGCATTATGCCAAAAACTTGGCTTGGGGGTACTTTGACCACCCTCCCATGGTAGCCCTAATGATTAAAATCGGTAGTTATTTCTTCGATGGCGAGTTAGGGGTACGTTTTGTTAGTTGCCTCTTATCGGCCGGTACTTTTATTTTATTGTGGCTGGCCATCGATAATCCCGACAAGAAAAAATTTGTGCCTCATTTTTTTGCCCTCGTTTTCTCGATGACCTTGCTCAATGCCTACGGATTTTTCACCTTGCCGGACACTCCGTTGCTTTTTTTTACCGCATTGTTCCTATTGGTATACAAGCGATTCATTAAAAAACCATCATTTGTCCTTGGGATTGTGTTGGGTATGATCATGGCTGCACTCATGTACAGTAAATACCACGCTGTCCTGGTAATTTTCTTTGTGCTGCTCTCAAACCTTAAATTGGTCGTTAACAAATATGCATGGCTGGCCGTAATCACCGCTTTATTATGCTATTCCCCCCATTTTTTATGGCTATATGAACACGATTACATCTCCATAAAATATCACCTCTTCGAACGTCCCAATGCCCCATATAACTTCAACAAATACACTTTGGGATTTTTGGTGAACCTAGTGGCGATATTCGGACTTACATTCCCGTTCGTTTACTATGCCCTGGCAAAAAGCCGTGCCAAGGACCTATTTACGAAGGCCCTTCTTTATTTAACGTATGGTGTCTTGATTTTCTTTTTTATATCGAGTTTCAACCGACGGGTGCAGACCCAATGGATCATCGTTGTTTCAATACCTATGGCCATTCTTGTCTTTTCCTATATGTTGGAGCACGAAAATGTTCGGAAATGGCTTTTTAGGCTTGCCCTTATAAACATTGCCATTATCCTCATTCTTAGGGTCGGCTTAATTTACGAGCCATTGTTTCCCATTCACTACGAAACACACGGCAATAAAGCCTGGATGTCACAGATACAGGAAAAGGCAGGTGACAACCCCGTGGTCTTTGAAAACTCATACCGCAATGCACCCATGTATGCATTTTATACAGGAAAAACCTCCTATTCCCTGAACAACATCAACTATCGACAAAACCAATATTCAATAGATAATTCGGAAGAAGCGGTACAACACAAGAAAGTGCTCTATATTTCAAAATACCTCGACAAAAAGGACATTGCCTTCCCTAAGGACAGTGGTAGTGTGTATTATGGTATGTTTATGGACGATTTTGAATCCTTCAGAAAATTACGCTGTATTGTCGAAGATGAAAAATTCGAATTGAATGATGAAAGGCATGTGGTAAAGGTGTATAATCCTTATGACCAGGATATTGCCTTGAAGAAATTAAAGTTCGCCATTGCCTATTTGAACGAAGCAAAGCAATTTAAAGAACTTGTTGGGGTAGACATGGTTCCCGAAAATGCACAATTAATGCATCTTTCTTCAAATGATTCCACACTTTTCACGTTTAAACTACCAAAGCCGAAGAAAACCGACGCCCCCAAATATTTTAAAATTGTAATTTCTGAGAACGGTTTGCGATACGGCTTGAACAGTAAAACGATAAAATTGGACTAATGGAGGCCATTCTTCGAAATACGATTACGAACGATTGGATAACCATCTTGGTGGTGCTAAGCCTTCTATTCTTGGTTTTGGCGAAAAATGTGTTTTATTCCCGATTTTTGAATTTCATCATACTTCCTTTTAACAACAAGTACATTTTCATGTATAACAAAAAGGAGAAACTGATGAATTGGTTTAATCTGTTTTGGGGCCTGTTCCTCATTATCAACTTTTCCCTTTTTATATACCTGGCCCTGAATATTATACTGGAAAACGACCATTCCAGTAAGACTTTGGCCTTTCCGTGGATTTTAGGGGCCGTTATCGTATATATCTTCCTCAAATTAGGATTGCAGTTGGGTAATGGATACATTTTTGGCATTAAAAAAATGATTACCGAGGTCCTTTTCAAGAAATTGTCCTATTTCAATTACAGTGGCATGATCATGTTTTTGGCCAACATCATTCTAACTTACATCCTATTAGGCTCCAAACCTGTGGTATACGTGGCCATTCTTCTAATTTTATTGATAAACATAATCGGCTGGATCACAATCCTGAGGAATCATCAAAAATTGATCACAAGCTATTTTTTCTATTTTATTTTGTACCTTTGCGCTCTTGAAATCGCACCGTTAATCCTCATCGGGAGCTATCTAAAAGACTAGGATTTATGAAAATAAAGACAATTTTGGTATCGCAGCCTGAGCCTAAAATGGAAAATTCCCCATATTCCAGACTCATTGACAAGGAAAAAGTGAAAGTGGACTTCAGACCTTTTATTCATGTTGAAGGGGTTGATGCCAAAAGCGTTCGACAACAAAAGATAGATTTAAAGAATTTCACGGCCATCATTCTTTGTAGTAGAAATGCTGTAGACCATTTCTTTAGGATAGCCGATGAAATGCGTTTCAAAGTACCGGACTCCATGAAATATTTTTGCCAGTCCGAAGCGGTTGCCTATTATTTACAAAAATATGTAGTCTATAGGAAACGTAAGATTTATGTAGGTAAAATGCATTTTATCGACCTTCTTCCTTTGATCAAAAAATATAAGGATGAAAAGTTTCTTCTTCCTTCCTCCGATGTCTTAAAATCACATGCACCAGAAGCCTTGGATGAACTGGGTGTTGACTGGACAAGGGGTATCTTTTACAAAACAGTTATCAGCGATCTTTCTGATTTGAGGGATGTATATTACGATGTTTTGGTCTTCTTTAGTCCATCAGGAATAGAATCATTGCTTAAGAACTTCCCGGATTTTGAACAAAAGGACACACGCATTGCCGTATTTGGAAATTCCACAGTGAAGGCTGCCACAGGGGCTGGTCTGCGCATCGACATCAAAGCGCCGACACCCGACACGCCGTCAATGACCATGGCGCTTCAAAAGTATATAACCACGGTAAATAAAAAATAAACATCAGGCCTCAATTTTGAGGCCTTTTTTATTACATAATACCGCCAAGCCCAATATCCACACCAAACGCATAAGAAACACCGAGCCATACTACTGACCCACCTTCGGGTTACCCTTGATCACCCGATACGCCAACACCGTCCAACCCACAATCAGTAAGGTTCCCCCTAACGGGGTCAACAAGGCTATTTTTCTAAAATCGAAAGCGACCAATGCATTGATTGCCAAAAGGTAAATCGAAAACGAAAACAACACAACCCCAATAAGTATAAAGTAAAACACGGTTTTCTTCTTCTCTTCCCCCACAAAACGCGTATTCGCCAAAATCATCAGGAACAAGGCATGGTACATTTGATACCGAATACCCGTTTCATAGGTCTGTATCGCATCTGCATCAACCATCTTTTCCAAACCGTGCGCCCCAAAAGCACCCAAAATAACAGCAAGCACCCCTAAGAGAATACCTGTACAAAAAATTGTTTTGTTCATAACTTAATCTGCCTAATTATTTATATATATCACAATTTGATACCTTAGTTAACCGTTTTAACCGTAAAAGTAATCAAAGTTCATGTTGCGAAAAATACTTGTTTTAGGTGCCGGTAAATCAACTTCATATTTACTGGACTACTTTTTGGACAAATCCATTACCGAAAAACTGCACCTAACCATTGGCGACATACATCCAGAAGGGATTCCTTCTTCGGTAAAGGACCACCCCAATTGTACAGTAATCCATTTAGATATACTAAAGAATGACGATCGCAAAAAGGCCATTAAAGACAGTGACATTGTGGTCTCCATGCTACCCGCCCGTTTCCATATCAAAGTAGCGGAGGATTGCGTCGAACTGAATAAAAACTTAGTTACCGCCTCCTACATCAGTACTGAAATCCGGGCCCTTGATGAAACCGTACGGAAAAAAGGCCTCATCTTCATGAACGAGATCGGTCTAGATCCAGGAATCGATCACATGAGCGCTATGCAGGTCATTGACCAAATTACGGATCAAGGTGGAAAAATAATACTGTTCGAATCGTTTACCGGAGGCTTGGTCGCCCCCGAAAGCGACAATAACCTCTGGAACTACAAATTTACTTGGAATCCTAGGAATGTTGTCCTGGCCGGACAGGGTGGCGCGGCAAAATTCATTCAGGAAGGCACCTATAAATACATACCCTACCATAAGCTATTTCGACGAACCGAATTTTTCGAAATAGAAGGATACGGCAAGTTCGAAGGTTATGCGAATCGTGATTCCCTAAAATACCGTAAGGCATACGGATTACAGGATGCCCTTACCCTTTACAGGGGTACAATGCGCAGGGTGGGCTTTTCCAAAGCATGGAATATGTTCGTACAGCTGGGCATGACCGATGACAGCTATACCATTGAAAACTCAAAAGGAATGTCATACCGTGAATTCACGAATTTATTCCTGCCTTATTCCCCAACCGATTCGGTTGAATTGAAGCTAAGACATTATCTGAAAATAGACCAGGATGACAGCAAATGGGAAATGCTATCCGAACTGAATATTTTTGATGCAAAAAAGACCATTCCCTTAGACCATGCCACCCCGGCACAAATCCTACAATTGATACTTGAAGATTCTTGGACCTTGGATGAAGACGACAAGGATATGATCGTGATGTACCATAAGTTTGGCTATGAACTCCATGGTAAAAAATTGCAGATCGATGCCAATATGGTCGTCATTGGCGAGAATCGCTTTCATACGGCCATGGCCAGAACGGTGGGACTCCCGGTTGCCATTGCCACCCTATTGATCCTAAACGGTAAGATCAAGACACCCGGGGTCCAAATACCTATAGCCAAGGAGGTCTATGACCCTATTTTAAAGGAATTGAAGAACTATGGAATCAATTTTAAGGAATACGAAGTACCGTATTTAGGCTACAATCCGGATAGTGTAGGTAATTAACATTGCTTTCAAATTTCGTATTTTTACTTTCATTCTGAAATGTAACCATGAAATCTGACGATAAAAATGTTAAAATCGATGGCATTGACAAGGAAATCCTAAGGTTTCTAATGAATGATGCCCGGAAACCCGTTCTTGAAATTGCCAGAAGCATCGGTATCTCCGGTGCCGCAATCCACCAACGCTTACGAAAACTGGAAGCCTCGG
Source organism: Maribacter aquimaris (assembly GCF_014596745.1). GTDB lineage: Bacteria > Bacteroidota > Bacteroidia > Flavobacteriales > Flavobacteriaceae > Maribacter_A > Maribacter_A aquimaris. Next base: position 101,784 of record NZ_JABTCF010000002.1, on the reverse strand, counting down.
GGTTATTGTCTGGCTCTAAATTCATCATCAACCCAAAGGTATTAGGCTACACCACAATGGCATATATAGGCATCTACCTGGATAAGGCCATGAGCAATCCTGTCGCCGTAAAGCAATTGGAAAAAATCCCAGAGGTTTTGGAGTGCCATTACACCACCGGAAATTGGTCGATCCTTATCAAAGTACTCTGTAAGGATAATGAGCATTTAATGCATGTATTGAATAAAGAAATACAACAAATCGAAGGTGTCTCAAGAACGGAAACCTTTATTTCCCTAAACCAACAGATCGACAGACAGATCACCATATAAAAAAAGACGCCAGTGGGCGTCTTTTCCATATTATTGTTGGGAGATTATTAATCCCTACCTCCCAATACTTGCAATCCCCAATACACCAAAGTGGCCAAGGAACCAATGGCTGCCACCAAATAAGTACGGGCAGCCCACTTCAAAGCATCTTCCGAACCTTTGTATTCTTCCTGTGTCACTATATGTTTAGCCTTTAGCCATGCCAATGCCCTATTACTGGCATCATATTCAACGGGTAAGGTGATAAAACTGAATAAAGTGGCCATACCCATCATCACCAATCCTGCAACGGCTACCCAATATCCGAATCCTACCCCAGCAGCCGCACCGAGCATCAATCCACCAAAAACAACCCACATAGACATTCCTGAGGTAACACTGACAATAGGTACCAACTTAGACCTTAAGGTCAACCACTCATAGGCTTGGGCATGCTGAACGGCATGGCCACATTCATGGGCAGCCACAGCCGCAGAGGCAGCGTTTCTTTGACTATATACGCCTTCGCTCAAATTAACGGTTTTATTCTTTGGATTATAGTGGTCCGATAACATTCCCGGAGTGGAAACCACCTTTACATCCCTGATTCCATGATCGGCCAACATTTTCTCTGCAATCTCAGCCCCGCTCATTCCATTTTGCAAATGCACTTTGGAGTAGAACTTAAATTTACTTTTCAGTTTACTGCTCACCAGCCAACTCACAAGGGCAATGGCACCAATCAATATATAATATCCCATCATAACTTTTCTGTTTTTACTATTATCAACTAAAATACTAAAGTTTCCCATCTTTAAAGGATGGATACTGTTTAAAACAAAAACCCCGCCAAAATTGACGGGGTTGATTTTACTGACAAAATGTACTTTTTATGCCATTGCAGCATCCCAACCGAAGGCTTCTATGATTTCTTTGAAAATAACTTCCCCTTCAACGATGTTCAACCCCTTTTTCAAAGATCCATCTTCAGCACAGGCCTTTCTCCATCCCTTATTGGCCAAGGCCAAAACATAGGGCAAGGTCACGTTGGTAAGGGCCACTGTAGAAGTATACGGTACAGCACCCGGCATATTGGCCACTGAATAATGAACCACATCATCTATAATATAAATAGGATCTTCATGGGTAGTAGGCCTAGTGGTTTCCACACAGCCCCCTTGATCTACCGCAACATCGACGATTACCGTACCAGGATGCATTGTTTTTAGCATGTCACGGGTAATCAAATTAGGGGCTTTGGCACCTTTCACCAACACCCCACCAACGATTAAATCGTGGGTTCTTACATGCTTTCGAATATTATATTCATTAGAAAATTCGGTAACCACATGACTAGGCATTACATCATTGACATACCGCAGGCGTTTCATGTTGATATCGAGGATTGTGACATGGGCCCCCAAGCCAGCAGCCATTTTAGCGGCTTGGATACCAACGATCCCGGCCCCCAAAACCAATACCCTTCCCGGAGGAACACCAGGTACCCCCCCTAATAATACACCACGCCCTTTCTTAGGTTTTTCGAGATATTTGGCCCCTTGTTGAATGGCCATTCGACCGGCAACTTCGGACATAGGTGTTAATAATGGCAACGTACCCTCCTCATCCTCTACGGTTTCATAAGCAATACAAATTGCCCCACTTTCGATCATCGCCTTGGTTAAAGGTTCACTCGACGCGAAATGAAAATAGGTGAATATTACCTGCCCTTCTTGAATAAGGCCATATTCCTCTTCAATGGGCTCCTTCACCTTTACGATCATCTCGCTCATACTATATACCTGACCAATAGTATCCAAAATAACGGCGCCTACCTGCTTGTAGTCTTCATCGAAAAAGCCACTACCTTCCCCAGCTCCGGTTTGCACAAATACCTTATGGTCCTTATGAACCAATTCAAAAACACCGGCAGGCGTCATGCCCACCCTACTTTCATTGTTCTTAATCTCTTTTGGAATACCTACTGTCATAGTATATGGTTTTAGATTATGAAGTAAAATTGTGATTATAGTTTGGAATAAAAAAATTATTGTTACAAATATAAGGGGTGTATCCGTTCAACTACATATTTTTTGATATTATACCCCTATTATTTTAGGGATACATTCATTTTTTTAACCTTTTATAAGATTGTTTATCATTTTAATAGGGGGTATATTACTTAATCATTAAAAATTCGTTTACACATAAAAAAGCCGCTTTCCCCAAAAATGGAAAGCGGCTTCCTGTTCTAAAACCTTATCTTTTATTCTACGATATTCACGATCTTACCCGGAACCACAATAACTTTTTTAGGGGTTCTACCTTCCAGTTGTTTTTGTGTTTTTTCGTGTGCCATCACCGCAGCCTCGATTCCATCCTTATCCAGATCCAAAGGCAATTCCAACATAAAACGCATTTTACCATTGAAAGAAATAGGATATTGTTTACTGCTCTCGACCAAGTGACTCCCATCAAAAACAGGGAAAGGTGCCGTAGCGATCGATTCGTTATGTCCCAATTGCTCCCAAAGCTCCTCGGCAATATGGGGGGCATAAGGGGAAACCAATATCGCCAAAGGCTCCAAAATGGCCCTGCTGGTACATTTTTGGGCGGAAAGTTCGTTCACACAGATCATAAAAGTCGACACCGAGGTGTTGAATGAGAAATTCTCGATATCCTCCTCAACCTTTTTAATGGTCTTATGCAAGGTCTTAAGATTATCCTTGGTTGGTTCGGCATCATTGAACTTGGCTCCCTTTTCATCAAAATACAAACGCCACAATTTTTTTAAGAATCCGTGTGTTCCCGTAATACCGGCCGTATTCCACGGTTTGGACTGCTCTAAGGGCCCTAGGAACATCTCGTACAAACGCAGACTATCCGCCCCGTATTCCTCACAGATCTCATCCGGACTCACCACATTGTATTTGGACTTGGACATTTTTTCGACTTCGCGGCCAACAATGTATTTTCCAATATCCTCTTTTAAAAATCTAGCATTTTTATATTCTAATCGCCATTCTTTGAAAGCTTCAATATCCAATTCATCCGATGCGTTTACGAATGACACATCTGCATGAATTGGATAACAATATGATTCAAAATCAGTAAGGAAATCAAAAGTTCTATCTATAATATGATTAGGATTCAAACTATGATATTCATCAATCAACTCATCAACAAAACACTTTAACTGCTTTTTTTGAGAATCAGATAAATTAGACCGACAATCATAAATAGATTTATTTATAAATATTGCCTCAAAAAAAGAAGAATAAGCTTCTTTATCCTCTTCAGTTGTTTTATTCTTCTCATCACGAAGATTAAATCCAAATGGTAAATTTAGAGAATACACAAAAGCACTCGTCCCCGTGATCATCCCCTGATTGATCAATTTTTTCGCAAACTCATCCTTGGGCACCAAACCTTTATCGAACATGAACTTTTGCCAAAAACGGGAATACAACAAATGCCCCGTAGCGTGCTCACTACCGCCAATATATAAATCCACATCTTGCCAATAGTTGATGGCATCCTTGGAAAAGATCTCATTGTCGTTGGTAGGATCCATATACCGATTAAAGTACTGGGAACTACCCGCCCAACCGGGCATGGTGTTCAATTCCAACGGAAATACATTTACATTATCAATCAATTCATTTTTAACTACTTCCGCTTTGAGGCGATCCCAGGCCCAAACCGTCGCATTGCCCAAGGGCGGCTCACCGGTTTCGGTAGGCAAATACTTTTCAACTTCGGGCAAGGTTATAGGCAAATGCTCTGCATCGATCATTTGCGGTAAACCATCTACATAGTACACTGGGAAAGGCTCTCCCCAATAGCGTTGCCGACTGAATACCGCATCCCGTAATCGGTAGTTTATCTTTCCTTTACCCTGACCCATTTTCTCCAACTCAAAAATGACCCTTTTTACGGCTTTCTTATACGGCAATCCGTTTAGAAAATCCGAATTGGCGATTACCACCGAGCCTTTATCCGAAAAAGCCTCTTCAGAAATATCGACTCCCTCAAAAATATTGGGAATGGGAATATTGAAATGCTTCGCAAAATCATAATCACGCTGGTCCCCACAAGGTACGGACATCACCGCTCCCGTACCATAACCCGCCAAAACATAATCACCTATCCAAATAGGGATAGGTTCCTTGGTAAAAGGATGCTCCGCATAGGCACCCGTAAATGCACCTGAAATGGTTTTCACATCGGCCATACGATCACGTTCCGAGCGTTTGGCCGTAGCCTCAATATACGCTTCTACCTCAGCTTTTTGCTCCGAAGTAGTGATTTCAGAAACCAAATCGTGTTCTGGGGCCAGGGTCATAAAACTAACCCCGAAAATAGTATCGGGTCGCGTGGTAAACACCTCTATGGGGTATGTCTTTCCTACCTCCCCGGAAGTGACCGTATGGAATGTTACCGAAGCCCCTTCACTTCTCCCGATCCAATTGGTCTGCGAATCTTTTAAGGGTTGTGGCCAATCGACCTTTTCCAGACCGTCCAACAAACGCTGGGCATACGCCGTGATCCGCATGCTCCATTGGGTCATTTTTTTGCGAACCACAGGATGGCCCCCACGTTCCGAAACCCCGTTTACAATCTCATCATTGGCCAAAACCGTACCCAAACCAGGGCACCAATTTACTTCGGTTTCCGCCAAGTACGTTAATCGGTATTGCAATAATATTTCTTGTTGCCTTGAGTTCGAGAAACCTTTCCAATCGGTTGCGGAGAATTCGACGATATCATCATCACATACCGCATTTACATTTGAATTCCCTTCTTTCTCGAATTGGGCGATCAATGTCTCAATATCCTCAGCCTTGTCCGAATCCTTATTGTACCAAGAATTGAACAACTGAATGAAGACCCATTGGGTCCATTTATAATATTTTGGGTTTGAGGTACGTACCTCCCGGCTCCAATCAAAAGAGAAACCGATCTTATCCAATTGCTCCCGATACCGTTTAATGTTGGTTTCGGTAGTAATGGCCGGGTGCTGTCCTGTTTGAATAGCATATTGCTCGGCTGGAAGTCCGAAAGAATCATACCCCATCGGATGTAGCACATTAAACCCTTTGTGGCGTTTGTACCGGGCATAAATATCACTGGCGATATACCCTAACGGATGTCCGACATGAAGTCCGGCCCCTGAAGGGTAAGGAAACATGTCCAACACATAGAATTTTTCCTTATCGGAATTGTTCTCTGCCTTAAAAGTTTGGTTTTTGGCCCAAAATTTCTGCCATTTGGCCTCAATTTCATTGAAATTGTACTGCATGTCTTATCTTTCTTAACTATACTGGACAAAAATAAGTTTAATCCTTGAAAGGGAAAAGATTATATGGACTTACAATCTGAGAATATTGGGTATGGTTTTCCGGATTGTGAAGATTATCTTTGGTATCCATCAGTTGCAGATTTCGGCAAAATGCAGCATCATTTGCCCAGTTCTTAGAGTAACCATGAAGAAATCAAATTACAATTTAATTGGTATCGCCCTCCTGTTTTGGGGATTATCGATTTTTGTCGCTCACGCCCAATTGGGATTTTGTGGTGGCAATTCCGGAGACCCTATTTTTACTGAGGATTTTGGGGCTGGCACGACCAACGGCCCGCCATTACCTACGGGCACCACCTCCTATAGCTATATTAGCGGGGAACCCATAGACGGCAAATACACCATCTCTAGCAATACGGCCTATTACGATTGGTTCAACACGAATGACCACACCCCGAACGATAGTAATGGGAAAGCTTTTATCGTCAATGCCAGTTATACCCCTGGGGAATTTTACCAAAGGACCGTAACAGGATTATGTGAAAATACATCCTATGAATTTTCATCCTGGTTGATGAATTTACATCCTAAATCCGGTTGTAATGGTAATGGTATTCCCATAAACGTACGATTTCAGATTTGGGACAACACAGGAACCGATTTATTGGCATCGGGAGATACGGGGGAAATTCAGGACAAAACGTCCCCCGTATGGGAACAATACGCCCTTTTGTTCCAAACCCGACCCGGACAGACTTCCGTTATATTGAAAATGCTGAACAACGGTGCCGGTGGATGTGGCAACGATCTGGCCATTGATGACATTGTTTTTAGAACTTGTGGGGATTTTATTGATATCTCCAATGACCAAAATGAAACGAATATATTGGTCTGTGAGGATTATGGCCCCGTAAGCACGCATCTTACCGCCCATCCTGATTATTCGATATACCCCACACACGTTTACCAATGGCAAGAAAGTACCGATGGTGAAAACTGGGTTGATATTGTAGGTGAAACCAATCAAGATTATACCCCTCCGGCTATTACTTCCACTATTTTTTATCGGGTAAAAGTTGCCGAGGACCTCGTAAACCTCAATAATTCGTTATGCAATACGCAATCGGAAGTTTTCGACATCATTATCGTCCCCAAACCGGACCCTCCCAGTAGCGCTTATAACACTATTACTTTATGTCAGGATCTAGGTGAGGTAATCCTTGTCACGGTGCCGGCCAATACACAAGTGAATTGGTATGATGCCCCAACGGGCGGCAACCTTCTTCTCGAGAACAACACGACCTACAAACCACAAAGCCAAGGAAACTATTACGCGGAGGCCACATCAACTATGACAGAATGCACATCCGATGCCCGAACGGGAATATCGGTTGATTTCTATACACCTCCAATGCCTATAGATGAAGATCTTATTTTTTGTGAGGGAGGCGCTATTGTACTTTCTGCTGGTCTATTGAACATGCAATACGAATGGAGTACAGGAGAAAGCACCGTTGAAATCGAGGTGGATACTCCAGGCCAGTACACCGTGAAAATAACCGATGGGAATGGTTGCTCAGCTACTAAAACCATCAATCTAATCCAATTGAATACTCCAGTAATCGATTATATAACCTCGGATGATTACACCCTTGAGGTCCACATGGCGAATACGGGCGATTTCGTATACTCCTTGGACGGAAACTCCTATCAGGGGAGCCCTGTCTTTGAGAATACGCCAGGCGGACATTATACGGTTTTTGTAAGTGAAAAGAATGGATGCGGCACCACCCCTATGGAGTACGTACATCTTGTGATTCCAAAATTCTTTACCCCGAATGGGGACAAAGTCAATGATTTATTCATTCCCGAGGGCATTGAGGCTTACGCCAGTTATGAAGTTATGATTTTCAATCGCTACGGGATGCTTATCAAACACACGAAAAATGCCCCGTTTCAATGGGATGGCCGTTTTAACAATACAGCCCTTCCATCGGACGACTATTGGTACGCCATACATATTGATGGAAAGGTGCTAAAAGGGCATTTTAGTTTAAAAAGATAAAACCCTGCCTATTTTTATAGGCGTAAATATCAATTTACTTTCCTATTTTTACATATTGAAGTATTCCAAGCATGAGCAAATCTTTTGAACGATACCAAAAACGAAAATTAATCTCTTCGTATTTCTCCGTGGTTTTAAGTATTGGGTTGGTACTTTTTCTTTTGGGTATTCTTGGTTTATTGGTACTGAATACCAAAAAAATGGCCGATCATTTCAAGGAACAGATAACCGTCTCGGTTTTCTTAAAGGAAAACGCCAAGGAGGTCGAGGTAGACCAGCTACAAAAGAGTTTGGCCATGGCCGAATACACCAAAACGGCCACCTATGTCTCCAAGGAAGAGGCCGCCGAACAGCACAGTGCGGATATTGGTGAGAATTTTATCGATTTCCTAGGGTACAACCCCTTAAAGAATTCCATTGATGTACAATTGAATGCCGATTTTGTTTCGCCGGAACAAATTGAGGAAATTGCCACCGAAATTTCCAAAAAGAACTATGTCGATGAAGTAAGTTATGACAAACCCTTGGTTGGCCTGCTAAGCGATAATGTAAAAAAAATCAGTTTTTGGATCCTTGTGGCAAGTGCTATTTTCACGTTTATTGCCGTTCTACTCATCAACAGTTCCATACGATTATCCATATACTCCAAACGCTTTATCATTAAAACCATGCAAATGGTAGGGGCCACCAAGACTTTCATTCGAAGACCATTTATTTGGACGAATATAAAACTGGGTATGTTGGGTGCACTGATTGCCCTCATGGGCTTGGGTGGTGTGTTGATCTATTTGGATAGAAACTTCACCGAGTTCAACCTTCTTCAAGATAGCACTTTGATCATCTTACTCTTCGTGGGTGTTTTTGTTTTAGGCGTTTTGATTTCATTGATCAGCACTTATTTTGCTACACAACGTTTCCTAAACCTCAGGACCGACGAGTTGTATTATTAACACAGGTCCTACCGGTTCTTTCAGGCGAAATATCAATTTCCCAATGAAACTGGAACCTTCGAAAAAAGTTAAGAAATTGTAATAAAAGCATAAATTCCCGGTTAAATAAAAATAATAAGTCTGACTTCATTAAATTTGCGACATGGCTCAAAAGCAAAACATTTCAAATGGACAAGCTGTTAAGCATGAATTCATATTTCATAAAAAGAATTATTTGTTCATGTTTCTAGGGATTGCCTTTATCACCATGGGTTTTATACTCATGTCCGGGGGAGGTAGCAACGACCCGAATGTCTTTAATGAAGATATCTATAATTTTCGTAGAATCCGATTGGCCCCAACCTTGGTATTGATCGGTCTCGGGATCGAGATATATGCCATTTTGTTAAATCCCCATAAGAAACGCAAGTAATTGGAAACATTTGACGCAATTATCCTTGGAATCATCCAAGGTCTGACCGAATTTCTTCCGGTATCATCCAGTGGACATTTAGAATTAGGAAAAGCTATATTGGGAGACCACTCGGTGCCTGAAGAAAGTTTATTGTTTACCGTGATCCTGCATTTTGCAACGGCACTCAGTACTATGGTAGTATTCAGGAAAGACGTTTGGGAGATCATTAAAGGGCTTTTTCGGTTTCAATGGAACGAGGAAACCCGTTTTACCTTAAAAATCATAATCTCAATGCTACCTGCCGTATTGATTGGCCTCTTTTTTGAAAAACAATTGGAAGCCTTTTTTGGAGGTGATATCCGCTTTGTCGGGTTTATGTTGTTGATTACTGCGGTATTGCTGTATTTTGCCGATAAGGCCAAGGACACCGATAAGAAAGTGTCTTATAAAAATGCATTCATCGTTGGGGTCTCCCAAGCCATTGCCATGCTACCGGGTATTTCTCGATCAGGGGCTACGATTTCAACCTCTGTACTATTGGGAGTCGACAAGACCAAAGCGGCACGTTTTTCCTTTTTAATGGTAGTCCCCTTAATCTTCGGCAAAATTGGCAAAGACCTTCTGAGTGGGGAACTAAGTATCCAAAGTGAGGATACCTTTGCCATGGGAGCAGGGTTCATCGCGGCGTTCATTGCCGGTTTGGCTGCCTGTACTTGGATGATCCAATTGGTAAAGAAAAGCAAATTGAGCTATTTTGCCATTTACTGCCTGATAGTAGGACTCATAGCCATTACATACAGTTACTGGGTTTAAATTCCGTATCCGCTAACTTTGAAAAAACCTAAAAACGCCTTTTAATGAAATCATTGTCAAAAGAAGATTTTTTAGAAGGGCAATTGCTTTTGATCGACAAGCCTATGGGCTGGTCATCGTTCCAAGCCGTGAATAAACTCAAGTGGGCTATTCGCAAGAAATTCTCACTAAAAAAATTCAAGATAGGGCATGCCGGCACATTAGACCCATTGGCCACAGGCCTCTTACTGGTTTGCACAGGTAAATTCACCAAGAAAATAAACGACCTTCAGGGGCAAGCAAAGGAATATACGGGAACGATTACCGTAGGAGCCACAACACCTTCGTTTGACCTGGAAACCGAAGTGGATGAAACCTTTCCGATCGACCATATTTCAGATGCTTTGGTCCACGAGACCACAGCCGGTTTTATCGGGGAGATCGAACAGGTACCGCCTGTATTCTCCGCTTTAAAGAAAGACGGGAAACGTTTATATGAATATGCCCGCGAAGGCAAGGAAGTTGAAATCAAAAAAAGACAGGTAACTGTTTCCGAGTTTGAAATCACCAAAATAGATTTACCAAAAATCGAATTCAGGGTAGTCTGTAGCAAAGGGACCTACATACGCTCCTTAGCCCATGATTTTGGCAAGGCATTGCAATCAGGGGGCCACTTATCAACCCTTCGAAGAACCAAAATAGGTGATTATAACGTAGATATAGCCACAGACCCTAACGTTTTTGCTGAAACACTGCTTAATCCAGGGAATGTTATGGATTCTTAAGTAAAAAGGAAACCATTTCAACGAATAATTAAAATATTTTAATAAAATCTAGGTTATAGCCTTATGCAACTTAACCGTCAACAGCTATCATTACTCATAACCGTATTCTCCATGGCCATTGTGGTCTTGGGGCTTTACAACATTCATCTTGGCGGACAACAAGAAGAGGACGAGTATGTGGTTGAATTGGTCTTGGATGAGGATATGCTCGAAGAATTGATCAAGGAAGAGGAAAAGATGCTGGAAGAATTGCAGCAACAGGACCCCATTAAAAGCCATATGGCCTTCAATGAAACTGCAAAACCTAGTTTTGGAAATCCCGAACCCTTGAAAACCCTTGAAGAGATATTAGAGGAAAAAGCCATGAATGCATCCGATGACGCTTCTGAATATGATGGTATGGATTCCGATTATGTGGCCAAGGTAAAGGAATTGGCCAAACAAAGGGAGGAAAAGAAACAATTGCTGGGGGAAAGGGAAGCCCAAAAAGAAGAGCGGACCAATTTTCTCGCGGCAAGGAGAACTTCAGTCTCCTATTCGCTTGTGGACAGGAACAATTATAAATTACCCCCACCTATCTATACCTGTATCGAAGGGGGAAAAGTAGTCATCAATATTGAAGTCGATGCACTCGGCAATGTGACCGATGCCAGCTTTAACGCAAAAAGTTCCGGCACCTCCAATGGGTGTCTGGTAGACAATGCGATTACCTATGCTTTAAAAGCCAAATTTGACACCTCCTCAAAAGCAGTACAAAAAGGAACGATCACTTACCTATTTCAAGGCAAGTAACTCCAAAAGATCATTCAGCATACTCTGCCCCTTGTCCTTATTATACCAAACTTGTAGTTCTTCCTTAAATTCGGGTGTTAGCACACCATGTTCGTTTTTATAATCGACGACCATTTGCTGTGCTGTCTTAGGTCTTGAGCCCCATTCATTCAATATTTTACCGGAAGCATCCTCGACCATGACCAATTTGGGAATGCTCATGGCACCATTGGTTAAAAAGCGGTTCATGATTTCGAGGTTTTCATCCCTTAGGATTATTTTCAGGGAGATATCGTCATTTAAGGCAGCGACTTTATGGATCATTGGCAAGGACTGTGCAGCATCCCCACACCAACTTTCGGTCAAAACCAACCATGTTACCTTATTACCCGTGTAACCTTTTATCCTATCTGCGGATGCTTCATCGATTTTCAAGGTTTTGTCCAAACGCTTCATACGTCGTTGGTTCAGGAGGGTATAATTGACCATATCCTCGGACACTTCGGGCCCTGTAGCCTTACCCGCTGCCGCCAAACCATCCATTAACGCTCTATAGTCAGGATATGACATCCCCTTTTCTATTCCTTTTTGTATAATTTCCTCTGTAGTAAGCTCCAAATTCTCCAAAACGCTTGTATTCATAAGTATTGTTTTTAAAAACGGCAAAGTTACTTATGAAACTAAATTCCATTGGTAACTTAGGTCACATTGGTAGCAATTATTTCTATAACCTTACAAATCCGAATTTAGCGTATCGATACTTATATTATAGTTGATTACAGGTTCTGGGGATTCACGGCAAGACTTTGGAATAGTTTCGCTTTGGCGATGAAGTATTTGTTCCGTACCTCTATCTTCTTTAATTCAGCATCGATGAGTTTACCCTCCCGGGAATTGACCAAAAACAATGAGCTTTCCCCAAAACTGAATTTGCGTTCCTCTGCCTTTAAAAGCGTATTATAATTTTGAACTATTTCGTTGATAAGTGGATTTTGGTCCTCAAAGGATTCCAGTTCCCTGTAAATGGACAAAATCTTGTTCTTGATCTGGATTTCCGTATTATCCAACTCATATTGTGCATCCTGTAATTTGAATTTGGCCAATTTCAAGTCCCCTCGCTCCTTCCGTAAAAATAAGGGCAATTGAAAACTGAACCCACCTTTGTACTGTGTGGTTTGAAACGAATTGACAAACTCCGGGGTCTCGGTCAAAAAATTATACTCTAGATTTATCTTCGGCAACAATCGATTCGCTTTTAGCCTTTTTTCCACACGTAAGCCCTCTATTTTATATCCCAATGATTTCAATTTAGGGTGATCTTCGAGCAAAAAACTATCGAGCGGCTTTCCCAATATTTCCAAGGTACGATCAATTTCCCTTTCAATAGAGGTCTCAGGAACCACATTCGATTGCAATTCAACAGGTATACCTTCATTCAACCACAAGAAATTGGAAAGCTCTAGCGTTTGCTTCATTAACCTTACATTGGCCTGCTCACGTCCCAATGCCCTGGATTGCATAACTATTTTTGCCTCCACGGTATCGATGGCCGCTATTTCACCCGCCTTGGCACTACTTTTTATTCCCTCGAATCTTATTCTTGCATTTTCCAAAAAGTTATGATACACCAAAGCTTCATGATATGCTTTCAACCAATCGAAATAGGCCAACGAAGCTTCAAAAAGCACTTGATTGACCAAGAGGTCACGATCGGCCTTGGACTGATTCTTGAAATATTTCGCCTTTTTCAGGGTGGCCATTCGGTCGTTGATCCATAAACCTTGTCCGACCGACATTGAAATACCTGCACTATACAAACCGTCTGGGGGAACCGTATTTTCAGGATTCAAATAGACCCCATCATTCTGTTCGAAATTCCCTTTGAGTTCAATTCCATACCATGTTGGAACCTTGAAGGTTGCATTCAAACGGTCGTAATATTCGGTCCCCTTGAATTTCTTTTGACCGTAATCAACTTCTATTTTGGGATCAAAACCACCACGGGCCTTCATTAGATTCGCTTGCCCAATACTCAATTGCAATTCGGCTTGTTTTGCTATAGGATGGTACTTTTTCACATACCCCAAATACTCGTTGAACCTTAAAACCAATGTATCCTGTGTTTGGGCCTGAAGCGAAACGCACCATACAAGGCATAGGAAAATAATAAAATTGCGCATGCCTATTTCTTTTTGGATCCTGATTTTACGTTGTTCGGCTGATAGTAATTTGGGGGGAAACCGTTCAATTGTCTCCATAATTCATACCATATGGGAACATCTTCCAAAAGGGCAATCGTACTCGCACCTGAACCCACACGAATTGCCTCTGGCCATGGATGATCATCAGGGTCAGGGGCCAGCAATACCCTGTACATACCATTTTCACTGATAAAGGTTTCTATAGCCACTACTTTGCCACCATAGGTTCCATAGGAAACATTGGGCCATCCACTGAAAACTATGGCAGGCCAACCATCAAACTGAATACGTACCTTTTCTCCAATATGCAATAGGGGAAGGTCCAAGGGTTGTACATAGCTCTCAACAGCCATGTCTATATCGGCGGGCATAATACCCACCAATCGATCACCCTCTTTAAAAGTCTCTCCGATACCAGCCTGTATCGCTTTATTGATATATCCGTTTTGGGGAGCACGAATATAGTACAGGTCATTGCGCATCTGATAGTTGGTAAATTGATTTTCCAACTTGGTTACCTGTGCCTTAGAATCGAATTGATTCGACTGTGCCGTAAACATATCGCTCTCTGCCTTTGATATTTTGTCGGTGTATTCGGCCATTACCCGACTTATCTCAACTTGGGCATTCAAAATCCCATTTCGGGCCGACAACAACTTGTTTTCCTGGGAAATCAACTTGGCCTGTGTTTCTTGAAGCTTTAGTCGTTTTTGTTCTACATCGGTCATCGCCTTCAAACCTTCGGCCTGCAATTGCACTGTACGGTCGTATTGTCGCTGGGCAATCTCAATATTCGTCCCTGCTGCCTCAAGATCAACACTGTCACTCTTTACCTTAAGTTTTGACTGCAGTAATTTGTTCTTGGCTTGTTCTAACTTCAGCCCCCTTTCCCTAACCAGTCCGCCTATTTGATTGTTCAATGCTTTCACCTTACTTTCATAAGAAGTGACCGAACCTTCCTTGGCCCTAATTTGAAGCTCGGTACGTTCTACCAACCTGGGATCGAAATATTCGTTTTTTATTTCGGAGATGTGTAGAATCGTATCCCCTTTTTTAACGTAATCACCTTCCTGAACATACCATTCCTCAATTTTACCTGGAATTGGTGATTGAATGGTTTGTGGGCGTTGATCAGGTTTTAGGGTGGTTACATATCCTTTGCTATTGATGTTTTGTGTCCACGGCAAAAAAAGAATAATGAAACCAGCCAGTGCAAAGGCCAGTAAAAAACGATTGAAATGTTTATAGTGCCTTTGATGGAATACCTTTTGGGCAGAAGAAAATCGTTCCAAAGAAACCTTTTGGTTTAATTTGTTGTGTGAAATATTCAACATATCAGATTACTTTTTCATTGATTATTCTTCCTCGTTCCATGGTTACGATATGCGTACAATGATCGATCCATCGCTTATTTTCACTAACTACGATTAAGGCCCAACCATTGTCGGGATCACTTAAAAAGTGAATAAGATCTATGGCCTCCTCTTTATCAAATTGATCTAAGGGATCTTTTAAGAGGAGTAATTTCGGATTTCTCACAATACTGCGCGCAAGGACAATTTTTTTAGACACCGTAAACGGTATTTGCTGCCCTTCAGGATAAAGGACCGTTTGCAACCCTTGGGGTTGTTCTTTTACGAATTGATTTAGGCCAACCTTGTCAATGGCCCAATTGATCCTTTCTTGTGAAATAGAGGTATCACCAAATGTAATATTGTTCCTGATGGTGCCTTCAAAAGGGGATTCCCCTGGTAAGGTATGGCCTATTTGAGAACGATAACTATTAAGGTTCAAAGCATCCAATGAGTTACCATTCACGTATACACCTCCGGAATCCGCCTCCATTATGCCGGATATAATCCGCAATAAAGTGGTCTTTAAGGAACCGCTTTTACCCCTAATGAGCATCCTGGAATCAGGTGTGATCTTTAGACTCACATCATCGATAACCATCTTTTTACTTCCAGGCACTTTATACGAAACATGCTCCAACTCCACAGATAGGGGCACATCTTCCCCAAAGGAAATTTCGCCCTCCTGCGGTTCCAATTCCTTATCAACGACCTGTCCCAACTTTTCCAAGGAGGTCAATAAATCATAAAAAGTTTCCAACCCCAAAATCAGTTTTTCCACAGAACTAATGACCAAAAGAATAATGATCTCCGCCGCAACAAACTGCCCGATGTTCATCTCTTGGTTCAAAACCAACAGCCCCCCAATGATGAGCAGACCGGCAGTCACCAAAACTTTAAACCCAATCATTTGGATGTATTGCAGGACCAAAATCCTAAAATGGCCCTCTCTTGATTTTAGATATTCAGAAACCAGTTCATCATTCTTGTCCAAGGCGTGGGACGTTTTACCTGAAAGTTTAAAACTAACGATTGATCGCGCCACCTCTTGAAGCCAATGGGCTACCTTATATTTACTCTTAGACTCATTTAAACTCGTATCCAACCCTTTCTGTGCAGTAAACTTGAACACCACGTAGATCAACAGCAACAACAAGATGCCATAAATGATAAAGAAGGGATGGTAAAATGAAAGCAACAATAGACCCAATATAATCTGCAACAACGCTGCAGGGAAGTCAATCAAGATCTTTGATATTCCTTTTTGGACCGTAAGTGTATCGAAAAACCGATTCGCCAGTTCCGGCGGATAGTAATTACTTAACTCACTCATCTTTATTTTGGGAAACCTATAGGCAAATTCGAAAGATGAACGGGTGAATATCTTCTGTTGTACATTTTCAATAATCCGTATTTGCATTAATTGCAGTATCCCAACAAATGCCACTCCTATCGTGACCAATACCACAAGTACGATCCACGAAGTACTTATTTGGGCACCCTGCAACAAATTGATGATGGCCTGAATACCCAGGGGTAAGGATAGGTTAACAACACCGGCAAATATCGCATAATAGAAAACTTGAAAAATATCCCTTTTATCCAAGCGCAACAGCCCTATTAACCGTTGCCATGTGGTCATAATTATTTTGGTCATTTAGTCTTTGGTATTAGAATGCTGAAAACCAAGTTCAAGAAATAGGCTGTTGGGGCATTTTTTGCATGACAGTCGGTCAATGAAGGAAAATGATCTCTTAGAAAATACTGATGCAGCGATCCTTCCAGGATTGTACTGGCAAGACTTGACGCATAGGGATAATCGGGATCGATAGCCTTGATCATATCGCTGATTCTCGTGACCAATCTTTTATAGATTATAAAATAGCCTTCTTTATTCTCGGCATCAATCTCCTTCGTCAAATAGGATTTGGAATACTCATTAATAACGATCTTGTTCAACAACACCTCGTTGATATGTGAAAAAGAGGAATCCTCCTCAGTGGCTTTGGTAACGATTTCAATCGTCTTTTCGAGTTTCTCTTTTGGATTGCTTATACTATTGGTGGCAAAGACCAACTGGTATTCCAACCATCCCCAATACCAGGAGGCTAAATACAAGAGCAATTTGTGCTTGTTCTCAAAATAGCGGTAAATGGAACTCTCGTTAGAACCAATCTTAGCCCCCAACTTTTTGAAGGTGAAACTTTCGAAACCCATGTCATTGATCATAAGGATACTTTCCTCGATGATCCGCTTTCCCAAATCCGAGGATTCAGGATCTTTTACATAGATATTTTCGTTGATGTTTATTTTAACAGATTGTAACAAACGATCCATGATCTTCAATTTTTATGTTGATCAAATATAATAGTATTACTATCATTATATGGTTGTTTAACTATTTTTTAACGGTTGTTTTACTATCTATTTTATTATTTTTGATTTCAGCTTAATTTATAATCAAATCATTAATTTTTAAACACAATTTTTATGAGAAAGCTAATTTTTTTAACCACTGTTTTATTATGTTTTGGATGGGTTAAAGGACAACAGACTGAATTTCCCATAGAGAAAGGGAGTATTTTTATTTTAGGAACACCTTCTTCCGGGTTGGAGTTTAAATACATTCATTTCCCAAAAAGGAATTTTATCATTAAAAGAGGTGGAATCGCCGATTATAAAGGAATCATAGGTAAAAAAGTTGAAGTTTCCCAAGTGGTATCATCCCAAAACGGTGAAACGGAAATAATTCTTAAACCTTTGGATGGTCAACGCTTCTTCAAGGTTTTTCCCAAGGTGAAAGCGGACTACGAGAAGGCTTTGGGACGCGGTGAATTAATACCCATATAAACCAAGCCATGGAACATGTTCTTTCCGGGATTTTCCACCTCGTGGATATAAGCCAAGTGCCGATCCATCGGCAAAGCGGAAAGAACATGTTTCACCCCTACTAAAAACCATAAACCACATTGGTTAGAAAACATAAAACCGGTCTATTGAAAATCATATTAATCCATATCTTTATTCTATAGATAAATGACATGGATAAACACAAATGTGGATGGTGCTTGGGTGATGCCCTTTATGAAGCTTACCATGACGAAGAATGGGGGTCACCCGTAAAGGATGATGCCTTACTTTTTGAATTTTTGGTATTGGAAACCTTTCAGGCCGGACTAAGCTGGATTACCATTCTTAAAAAACGCGAAAATTTCAGAAAGGCATTTGACAACTTCGACTATAGGAAAATTGCCACTTATGAAGAAGATAAGATCCAAACCCTATTGCAGGATGCCGGAATCATCAGAAACAAATTAAAGGTTCGTGCAACAGTTTCCAATGCTTTAGCGTTTATGAAAGTACAGGACGAATTTGAAAGTTTTAGTAATTATGTCTGGGGATTCGTTAATCACGCACCCTTAAAAAACAATATTGAAAACTATAAAAACGGCCCTGCAACCACGGCAATTTCGGATGCACTGAGCAAAGACCTAAAGAAGAGAGGGTTTAAATTTGTGGGTAGCACCGTGGTCTATGCCTTTATGCAGGCCATAGGTATGGTCAACGACCATGAAATCGATTGTTTTAGATATAATGAGGTTTAAAGGCCAAGCTCCATTTTCTGAGTATATATTACAAGATAAAATAAATTAAGGTGATGCATACATCAACAATGACTTCCATATTAAAAGTAATGATTCTGTTATTTTGTGGGACACTTATATGTCAAGGTCAGGATAATTACGAGCGGGAATTCCGTATAAAAAAATCCCAGTTTCCCGATATACCATTGGATTCATCCCTTGCCGGGCATAACATTAAAAGGAAACGCTTCTATAAAGAAGTAGATAGTCTCGGTTCTACGTACATTCTTAAGTTCAAAAAAAATCGTTTGCATTATAATTTAAGGTTTAATGAATCAGGGGAATTACTGAATTCAGGATTCAAGATCAATGAGATAGACGTACCAGATGAAACCCTTCAAGAAATAAAAAGACTGTTATCCTCTACTTTCGAAAAACACAGGATAAAACGAATGTACCAGCAATACGCATCCAACAAAAACGAAAGTGAGGACTCCCAATTAAAAAACACCTTTCAAAACTTATTGCTCCCAAGCAATATCTACAAGTTGAACATTACAAGTAAAAATGGTAAGAACAGTACCGATTATGATTTTTGGTTCAACGCGGAAGGTCATTTGATAAATAAAAGAATTGCCTTGCCCATGAACCACGACCATACTTTGTATTAGAACATAAATGACCGATTATTTACAGACTTTGGAGCAAGAATTCGAGGCCCATTCAAATCCCCAGATCGCAGAAGGACAAAAAGCCTATATGCGCAACCAGTTTGAGTTTTATGGGTTAACATCCCCAAAACGGAAGGAAATCCAGAGACCCTTTTTGGTACAATCGTATTTACCTCCAAAAGAAAAGCTCCACGCATTGGTTAAAATCCTATGGCCAAAAACCGCAACGGGAGTATCAATTCTTTGCCCAGGAATTGGTTTTTAAATACACCAAACAATTCAGTATAAGCGATATTTCAATATTGGAGTACATGGTAACCCACAAGTCGTGGTGGGACACTGTGGATTATATTGCCGTTAAATTGATCGGACCCTATTTTGTGCTTTATCCCGGGCAATTGGACACTTACCTTGAAAAATGGCTGGCCTCGGGGAACATTTGGTTGCAACGCTGTTGTTTGCTGTATCAATTAAAACGAAAGGACGACATCGATACCTTTAGATTAGGCCATATCATACAACGGCTTTTGGGCTCCAAGGAGTTTTTTATCAATAAGGCCATTGGATGGGTTTTGAGGGAATACAGCAGAACCAACCCGGAGTGGGTCAAAGCTTTCGTCGCGAATCACGAATTGGCAAACTTAAGTCGTCGCGAAGCGCTTCGCCTTATGGATCGATGATATGGTAGGGTAAACCTTCTCGGTGGAACAATGGGATGGAAATATTTATCTAAAGGATGGAATATCCACTGATTACTAAGTATTTACAAAAAATGAATATTAGCACTAGCAACTATATTCCTTAAATTTGATAGTTATAGTAACTTGTTACGATATCCAATTGTTGTAAGTATTTTGAAAAATGAAATTCCTAATGTTGAAAAAAAGTCCATTTTTCATTTATCTATTAGGCTTCTTACTATTTATAGTTATTTCTTGTAGAGAAAAATCATTTGAAGAGTATAATGAAAATGAATTTTACAAAGCACAAGGTGTTATTGTTTCTGCAATAATGACCAGTTCAATTTTGGACGATCCTTTTATTCAAAAAATTGAATTCGGATAATTCATAAATGATTCACTGATTTTGAAGAATTCAGAGAACTTATCTTTCATGGATTTAGAGAAAGGAATCCCAATAGTAGTACTCGTACATAAGGAAAATCAAGCAGTGAGTTTCTACTGGAGAAATGGATTTACCATTAGTATTACTCCTTTTCAGGTACAATATGTAAAAGCTAAAATGGATAAAGCTGTGTCAGGAATTGAAAAAGACATAAATAAAAAATAAAACTACAGCTGACACAACCTCCTATAAAAACCCTAGTCCAGTTCCCTAAAATTCAAATAAACGATAAGATTGCCCATTTTGGAAGGTCCTAAATTTTAATTCCAGTATCTTTTAAATATAAAACAAACTATTCGATAAGTATAGGGTCTAATAAGCAAAGGACGCCTCATGGCAATAAAACCCATAAAAGGAGAAACCGAGCTCATAAGAAGATTAAAGAATCCAAAGTTAAAAAATAAGGCTTTCAAGGATTTACTTGATATTCATCAAGAACGACTCTATTGGTATATCCGGAAAATTGTACTGACCCACGACAATGCCAATGATGTGCTCCAAAATACCTTCATTAGGGTTTATAAGGGCATTCAAAATTTTAAGGAAAATAGCGCACTACACACTTGGATGTTTCGGATTGCATATAACGAATGCATCCGATTTTTGGAAAAGAACAAATTAGAATCTGCTTTTTATCAAAACGACGCCACCAAAAGTTACCTCAGCAATCTAACCCAGGATGCCTATTTTGATGGCAACGAGGTACAACTGAAACTTCATTCCATTATTTCGAGCCTTTCAGAAAAACAACAACGCGTATTTCAAATGAAATACTTTGATGATTTGAGCTTTCATGAAATATCGGAAATCTTGAATGTGAGTGAGAATACCCTGAAATCGTCTTATTATAGCGCGGTAAAAACAATCGAAAAGGAAATTATCAGCGATACAATACAAACTAATTGAAAATCAAAAGGTCTAATATATACCATGGCAAAGAAGAATAAAAACAGTAAGAACCCTATTGGGCAATACGTAAAAGGCTTTTTTAATGATGATATCGATAAAAAAGGACTTGCCCAAGCGCATAAAGAGTATCTGGGAATGAATGTTCCGGATAACTATTTCTCTATATCCAAAAACAATATTTTAAAAAGTTTACCCATGGAAAAAGAACAAAAACGAACCGTATTTGGGCTAAAGCCAATGATAGCCTATCCGATTGCAGCTTCACTTATTCTATTGATAGGTTTTACTATTTGGCTGCAAAATGACCCTACAACCATTGAACCACAAGATGCAAATGTTGAGCAAATAAATTCAATGGATTTGAATTCCGATGATTTTTTGGTTTCGTCACTTCTCGTAGATGATGCGGACATGGATGGTTTTATGGATGATTATATCCTAAACGAAATAATCGTTGATGCCGAACTATCTGAACAACAACTGGAAAATATATTTATTAATTCCATCATTATAGAAGACTCATTAATAGATGATTACATCGAAAAAAGCCTTATTGAAAATGTCGTTTTATAAAATTAAAAACAAACTTTTTCAAACTTTCAGTTTCTAATAATTAAAAGTACCTAACAATAAAAAATAATAATCATGAAAACAACATTAAAAACATTAATCGCACTTTTCGGTTTTGTCATGCTTTTAACTTCAAGTAGTTTTCTTTTTGCACAAGAAACCGATCTTTCCCCAATCATGAACCAGTTGTCAACGGAACAACAAGAAATGCTACAAACACAACGTAAATTGATGCTACAGAATCGGGAACAACTTCGAGCAACGTTGACCGATGAACAGTTGGCCATTTTGCAGGACAAAACCCAAACAAGGGAACAAATAAGATTACGATTAAGGGAATCTTTCTCCAATCAGCAAAACCAATTATGTGAAAATCAAGAAGGTCAGTTGCGCCAAGTAAGAAACCAATTCAGACAATCCTTGACTCAAGAGCAACGCCAAATGTTACGTGAACGGGTACAACAAAACAGGCAATCCAGCGGTCAAGGTGAAATGAGAAATCAAAATGGTTTTGGAGGTGATGGTGAACGCGGTAGAAACGGACAAGGTTCCGGTAGTGGAAACGGGAACGGTAACGGAAATGGAGGAGGAAATTAATATCCACTAAAAGATGAAATACCATCCCATAATATCCAGCAAAGGATTACTCGCAGTTTGGTTGCTACTGTTTACAGTGGCAACCTCTGTTGATTTATATGCCCAAGAACCGGAAGAAGATGAAATAGATTTACTTTTGGATGAACTTTTCTTCAACGAACAACAATTTATAGATGATATTTTAAACTCATTCAATACCTATAATTTCATTTACGTAAACACATCGTTTTATAATAATACGTTCTTCTCTGGTCGCGATTCCGGCATCGACCAATTCAGTATCGTTCCACAAGTATCCTATTATAGTTCTTCAGGATTCAATGTAAGTGTTTCCGGTATTTTATACGAAACCTTTGAACCAAACTGGGATTATACCAATGTTTCAGTGGGTTATTTCAACACCATGGGGAAGGATAAACGGGTGACCTATAATGCTGAATATACCCGGTTTTTTTATGCCGATGGTTGGGACACCTTTACAAACTCGTTAAGTTTAGGTGTCGGGTTACGAACCAAAAAACGAAACCTAGGAACTACACTTGGTGTTTCCTATTTGTTCGGAACTGATGGTTCTTTTCAAATATCATCCCGAACATATGCCAACATAACCATTGCTAGACAAAAAAAGTCAGTTGTAAGATTTAGACCCAAAATCAACTTTCTTATCGCACAACAAACTATTGCATTGGAGCAATTAAACGCTCAAATCAATGAACCATCAGCGGAAATCATTTATGATGATATTTTCGATTTGCTGAACACCCAAATTAACTTACCTTTTTCGATATCTACCAAATCATGGGATTTTGAGGTTGGGTACAACATTAACTTTCCTTCTCCCGTAAAATCAGAAACTGATTTAAAAACAACCGGATTTTTTAATCTATCCGTGGGTTATTTACTTGATTTGGACAAAAAAACCCTTTAGTATGGTTTACATAATATAAAATGGCATCTAACGATTGAATTCCCCATTTTCAGACCTGGTAATTTTATCTTATCCTTTGTAGCCTTACCGAGTTTGTATTTAGTCCATCATCTGAAATTCTTATCTTTATATATGTTCAAATAAGGGATGAATTACGAAATTCTAATTTTATAAAGTCCTAGTTTTTGGGAATGCTTCAAAAAGTGTAAGGTTACAAAACGACATTATTCGGTAGCAATATATCTTATAATTTAGATCTGAAACTTCTTTGTTTTAATTAACAAGTGAATTTCTCCCCAGTTAATTGTAATACCTTCAGTTTACACCAAGTCGATTCATTTTTAACACCCATATATTATTGCAAAACCTTTTTAAGCAAATCTTAAGAAAAGTCTAATGTCGCTTTAATTTAAATACGTAACTTTTGTAGTATGAGAATATTAATCGTAGAAGATGAGCCAGGTATATTCAACTTCCTAAAACAAGGATTGGAAGAAGAATCATATGCTGTGGATATTGCCGATGAAGGCAATAAAGGTCTTCAACTGGCTCTTTCCGGGGAATATGATTTGTTGCTATTGGATTGGATGTTACCTGGTGTCAGTGGTATTGAAATCTGTCGTCTATTCAGAAAGGAGTATAAAGAAACGCCAGTTATATTTTTAACAGCAAAAGATACCGTTGATGAAACCATTTTCGGACTTCAATCCGGTGCTAACGATTATATCAAAAAGCCTTTTCATTTTGAAGAACTTTTGGAACGGATAAAAGTCCAACTAAGACCCAAATCCGGGGAACATTCCATTTTTAAACTTGGAAACATTACCTTGAACACTGCAACCCATCAAGTCTTTAAATCTGAAGAAGAAATTAGTCTTACCCAAAAAGAATTTGCCTTGTTGGAATATCTAATACGGAACAAGGGTATAGTTTGCCGAAGAACCCGAATCATTGAAAGTGTTTGGGATATCCATTTCGAATACAATACTGGAGTGATTGACGTATATATTAATGCACTTCGTAAAAAATTAAAGTTAAGTGAAGATGAAAACTATATTCAAACCGTTCGTGGGGTAGGCTATGTAGCTAAAGAAATATGAGATTAAGTTTTAAAAACAGAATAGCATTACATTATATGATTGCCACCGCCGTGACCATGGCCGTGGCTTTTACAGTTGTTTATTTTGTAGTGCAGGGAACGGTATACCAAAATCTTGACAATGACCTATCTTTCGAGGCTGAAAAACATACCGACGAAATAAGGATTGTCGGGGATAGTATTAAGATAAAGAACAAAAAGGAGTGGGAAGAAAGGGAGCACCTAGAAGTACAAATAAACCCTGTTTTTATCCAAATATTGGATAAAAACGGGAAATTTATGGATAATTCCCCCAACCTGAAAAATCACGTCCTCGCTTACAATCCTGAGCAAAAATTTGGCGGTCACTTTAACGAAACCCTCAACAATAGGGCTATCCGACAAGTTCAAATCCCTATCGAGCAGAATGGAAAGATCAAAGGCTTTATTCTAGCGGCCATGTCGTTGGAATCCTCAAAAATGGTATTGCTTAATCTAAGAAATGTTTTGGTTATTTCTTATTTATTTCTTTTAGCGGGACTATATTTCATGTCTAGATACTTGGCAGGGCGGGGGATTATACCTGTAAAGGTAATAACCGAAACAACAAAAAGAATTACTCAGAATAGTTTGAATGAAAGGGTTATTCTTCCACATAACAAAGATGAGCTCTACGATTTGTCGTTTAGCATTAACGAGCTATTACAGCGTATTGAAAATACTATCGAAAGAAAGCGGCAATTTACCTCTGATGCTTCCCACGAATTACGAACACCTTTATCAACATTAAAAGGTACGCTTGAGGTATTGATTCGAAAGCCCAGAGAGCAATCGGAATATGAGGATAAAATCAAATTTAGTCTTACGGAAATAGACCGGATGACCGCCACGATTGAACAACTTTTACTGCTTGCCAGGTTAGATGTCAATTCAAGAACAGTTGACCGTTCTTTGGTCCCTTTACCTAACATAATAGACGAAATTCTCTCTAGGAACAAGACTCCTATCTTACAAAAGAAACTTACAATAGCTTTCCAGAAAGGGGTTCTATTGGAAGAAATGGCACCTCAATATTACACCACATTGATCATGGAAAATATTATCGGTAATGCCATAAAATATGCTAAGGAGGGTTCCACAATACATATCGAAATCGCACGTATGGATTCAAAAATAATTTGTAAAATCCAAGATGAAGGTATCGGTATTAAAAAAGAGGATCTAAATAATGTGTTCAAACGCTTTTTTAGATCCGATGCTCTAAACCATAAAAACATCCCGGGAAACGGTTTAGGTCTATCCATAGCCAAAAAGGCCGCCGATGCCATAAACGCCAAAATTTATGTAGATAGTGAATTTGGTATAGGCACAACGTTCACCATCTCATTTTAAGCCAAACTTAAGTTTTACTTAATTCAGTCTTAAGTTGGTGCCTATACATTTGATGTGTAATTAAAAATCACATTAAAATGTTAACATCACCACACATTCACGCAATGGTTATCCACTTTCCGATTGCTTTGATCCTAGTTGGATTTTTCTCAGAAATCATAGCTCTTATCAGTAAAAAACAATTTTTCAAAGATACCTCATTTTATCTTTTGCTATTAGGTGCTTTAGGGGCCATAGTAGCTTATATAAGCGGAAGTTATGCTGGGGACGGAATGACAGATGGCATTCTACAAAAACCCATGGAACTACACGAGGAAGCTGCTACCATAACGTTATGGCTTGCTATTATAACGGCATTATTTCGCGTGTCATTGTACTATTTCAAATTTGAAAGAACGTGGTCTAAATGGGTAGGGATCATCCTATTTACTGCCTTAGTTGGGTCGGTGGCACGAACAGGATATTTAGGTGGGCAATTGGTTTTTCAACACGGGGCAGGTATAGAATTGGCTCTTCCCGATTTTGGAAATCAATCAACCAACTAAAATCGAATCTTATAAAAAATATAGAAAACCCACGGAAATGTGGACATACACTTACTCAAATATTTAAAAATAAATAAAATGAAAAAATCAGTAGCGGTATTGGCAATTGGAATGGTATTCTCAAGTATGCTTTTTCAATCTTGTAAGAATAATACAGTAGACAAAATTGAAATCAAACCTTCAAAAGAAGTGGCTGAAACAGCCATGGCAGTAGTTAAAGAAAAAGAGGACCCTCAAAAATCAACCATTCAAAATATGAAAGATGCGTTTAAAGGTGAAACGACCGCACATGCTAAATATGCCGCTTTCAGTAAAAAAGCGGCTGAAGAAGGCTACCCGGAAATAGCGCTGCTTTTCAAGGCTGCATCCGGGGCGGAATTGATACACGCCAATAATCATAAGGTCGTTATTCAAAGAATGGGGGAGCAAATACCAACCGTTACTCCAGAATTTAGTGTGGGAACAACCAAGGAGAATTTAAAGAATGCCATTGAAGGCGAAAGCTATGAGTTTAATACAATGTACCCAAACTTCATCAAGGATGCCAATGCAGCAGGTAATTATATGGCACAAATAAGTTTGACATATGCATACAAAGTAGAACAAAAGCACAGGGATTTTTACATAAATGCTTTAAAAGTTTTGGAAGAAGGAAATGTAAAATCATTGCCTTCCGTGTATTATCTATGTCCAACTTGTGGGAACACCTATGCGACCACAGCACCATCGCGCTGTGAAATTTCCATGACCGATGCAAAATTATTTATTAAAATAGACGCCCTATAAAGACTTTTGATTGATGGTTAGTTTTTAATAGCGATTGGCAAAGGCCCTGAATAATTTTCAGGGCTTTTGTTTTTTATCATTTACCGAAGGAAAACCATTCTTAAGCCAATCTTAAGAAACCATTTAGATGGCTCTTAGGTACACCAAATACATTTGGGATATAAATTAATAATCCAGTAAAAATGTTAGAACGTATTATCCAATACAGTATACACCACAAACTCATAGTTCTCTTGTTTACTGCGGGTATTATTGGCTTTGGCTTATATTCCTTATCCAATATTCCTATAGGTGCGGTACCCGATGTAACCAACAACCAGGTACAGGTCATCACAACCTCCAGAAATCTGGCTACTGAAGATGTAGAAAAGTTTTTGACTTACCCTGTAGAGTTAGAAATGGCAAACTTACCGGGGGTAAAAGAAATACGTTCCGTTTCCAAGTTTGGTCTATCGGTTGTTACAGTCGTCTTCGATGATAATTTAGGTACATATTTACCCCGTCAGCTAATCGCAGAAAAAATAAAAAGTGCTGAAGAAAAAATCCCCGCGGGTTTTGGCAAACCATTTATGGGTCCTGTTTCCACAGGCTTGGGTGAAATTTATCAATATGTAATAGATGTTGATGCAAAACATAAGGAACAGTATTCTTTATCTGATGTGCGTACCATTCAGGATTGGTTGGTAAAACGTCAACTTTCAGGCATTCCAGGCGTGGTAGAAGTAAATACTTGGGGAGGCTATTTAAAGACCTATGAGGTTGCTATTAACCCTGAACGACTTCGCTCCATGAACGTATCCATCTTTGATGTGTTCAGTGCATTGGAAAAAAACAATAGCGTTGCCGGGGGCGGTTACATAGAAAAAGCTAATGAAAGCTACTTTATAAGAGGTGAAGGACTTGTGGGTTCCGTACAGGATATTGAAGACATTGTAGTAACCAGTACAGGAAATATACCCGTCTTTGTAAGGGATATTGCTACAGTAGGCTTTGGTCATGCCAACCGTTTTGGCGCAATTACAGGAAACGGTGAGGGAGAAAAAGTATTGGGACAGGTAATGATGCTGAAGGATGCCAACTCTAATGCTGTTATAGAAGCGGTTAAACAACGTGTGGCTGAAATACAATCATCATTACCTCCAGGCATTTCTATTAATCCCTTTCTAGAGCGGAGCGAACTTATTGCGAAAACCACAGCTACTATTGCGGAAAACCTGATTTTGGGATGTTTAATCGTGATTTTCGTAGTAGTACTACTTTTGGGCAACCTACGCTCTGGTTTAGTGGTAGCATCGGTTATTCCAATGAGCTTGCTTTTTGCCCTCTCCTTAATGTACATTTTTGGGGTAGATGCCAACTTGATGAGCTTAGGGGCGATAGACTTTGGAATAATCATCGATGGTGCAGTGATCATTGTTGAGTTTATTGCCTTTAAAATCACCAATCAACGAACTAAATTATTGGCTCTTCCAAAAAACCAAAGGCAAGGCTTAATAGATCAAATCACATATCAAGGTGCGTCTAAAATGATGAACTCTGCAGTTTTTGGGCAGTTGATCATTATCATCGTATTCATTCCTATTCTTTCTTTGGTAAATGTAGAAGGTAAAATGTTCCGCCCAATGGCTTTGGTATTCAGTTTTGCACTCACAGGTGCCATGGTACTGTGTTTTACATACATTCCAGTAATGGCTTCTTTGTTTATCAAACCTTCAAATACCGAAAAACGAACGATTTCATCCAAACTAATCGCATTTCTTGAAGAAAAATACCAACCCACTATTTCTTGGGCATTGCGTAAAAAGAAATTGGTATTGGGTATGGCTATAGGTTTGTTGGCAATTACTGCATTTCTATACACTAGAATGGGAGGCGAATTCGTGCCTACATTGGACGAAGGTGATTTTGTAATTCAACCTGTATTGAAAACGGGAACATCATTAAGTAAAACCATTGAGGCTACTACTCGAATGGAAAAAATATTGAAGAAATTCCCCGAAGTGGAGCAGGTTGTAAGTCGAATAGGCGCTGCTGAAGTTCCAACAGACCCAATGTCAATGGAAGAAAGTGATGTCATCATCAAATTGAAGCCAAAAGGGGAATGGGTTTCCGCAGAGACCAAGGACGAATTAGCCGATAAATTTAAGGATGCCCTATCCGAAATAGCCGGTGTCGATTTCGAGTTTACCCAACCTATCGAAATGAGATTCAACGAATTGATTACAGGAGTACGTGCAGATTTGGCCATTAAGGTTTTCGGTGAGAATCTGGATGTTCTCTATAATAAAGCCTTAGAAATAGAAAAAGCAATCCAAAACGTCGAAGGTGCTGCCGATATTTCCGTTGAGAAAACTGCTGGGTTACCTCAAATGACCGTTAAATATAACAGACAAAAAATTGCTAAGTACAACTTGAATATCGAAGACTTGAATAAAGTTGTCACCATGGGTTTTGCAGGTATGCCCGCAGGAACTGTTTTCGAAGGTGAAAAGCAATTCGATATGGTGATTCGTTATGATGATGCCCACCGAAGGGATATTGAAAACATAGAAACGGCCTCGGTATCATTACCCAATGGAATGAAATTACCATTAAGCGAATTCGCTAAAATAAGTTATACCAAAGGACCAGCTAAAATTTCACGTGATAATACAAAACGGCGCATCGTAGTAGGTGTAAACGTTCGTAATCGCGATTTAGAATCGGTGGTTAAGGATGTACAGAGCATAATAGAAAGGGATATTAAACTACCGACCGGCTATTCTATAAGTTATGGAGGGCAATTTGAAAATCTACGTACCGCAACGGCTAGATTGAAAATCGCAGTTCCAATCGCACTGGTTCTGATTTTTGTCTTACTCTATTTTGCTTTCGATTCCGTAAAGGAAGCCTTAATGATCTATAGTGCTATTCCTCTGTCCGCCATTGGTGGCGTTATGTTACTTTACTTACGAGGTTTACCGTTTAGTATTTCGGCAGGTGTAGGCTTTATTGCCCTTTTTGGGATTGCCGTGCTAAACGGTATTGTGTTGATCGAAGAATTTAAGGAGCTCAAAGCACACGGTGTCAGCAATATTAATAAGCGAATTTTAATGGGAACTAAAAACAGATTGCGCCCTGTATTGTTAACAGCAGCAGCAGCAGCTTTGGGCTTTTTGCCTATGGCAATTTCGACCTCAGCAGGGGCAGAGGTACAGAGACCTTTGGCAACAGTTGTTGTGGGTGGACTGATTACGGCAACAGCTTTGACCCTAATCGTACTACCTATCCTATATGCAATGTTCGATAGGAAGGGGCATCATCCTAAGATCAAGAAAAAAATAAATTTAAAAGTACTTGGTATCATAGCCTTAATATTCTTACCGGTTGTCGGAAGTGCCCAACAGAGCACTATCAATGCAGAACAAGCAGTTCTAATTGCGATTGAGAACAATTATGGACTTAAAGCTTCTGCCAAAAGAGTGCAGCAATCCGAACAATTGGTTGGAAGTGCTTTTAACTTGGATAAAACCCAAGTTTATTATAGTTCCGACGAAAATAATATTGCGGATAACGGGCTTCCATTGGATGTTTTCGGAATTAGCCAGTCCTTACAGTTCCCAACGATTTATGGTGCCCAACGTAAGGTAGAAAAATATAAGGTTGAGTTATCAAACCAACAGTACCGATTAAATGAAAGAACCTTGACCAAAGAGGTTTATAAAGCCTATTACAATGTGGTATACAATAACAGTCTTGTAGAACAATACAAATTTCTAGATAGTCTCTATGGTCAGTTTTCCAAGGCTGCCGATAAGCGATATGCTGTAGGGGAAACCAATTTATTGGAAAAACTTACGGCAGAGGCCAAGCAAAAAGAAATATCCATTTTGCTTGCACAAACTAAAGCAGGCGTGGCAAAAGCATCTACGATGCTATATCAATGGATGCAGACAGATTCGTTGATTATCGTAGAAGAGAACAGTTTACCCAAACTGGAATTACAACAACCGAATTTTGGTGATCATCCTGGAATACTGTATTACGATTCCGCTCAAAAACTGAGTAGATCCTCTCTCTCTTTGGAAAGGCAAAGATTACTTCCAGATTTACATATGTCAGTCTTTCAGGGCACTAATAATGGTGTTAATGCGAAGCGATACAATGGTTTCCAGGCGGGTGTCTCGATTCCGTTATGGTTCGGGGCGAACAAGGCAAAAATCAATGCGGCAAAAACAGAGACTATGATAATGGCCGATGAGTCTGAAAATTACAAAATACAATTGGCATCAAAGTATCAAGCCTTGCTATCCGATTTAAAGAAATTCCAAGAGGCCGTTGATTATTATGAAACCACTGGTGGCAAACTAGCAGAAGAATTAACTACAAGTGCATCAAAATCATTTCTAAACGGAGAGATAGATTTCTTACAGTATGTACAGCTATTGGAAAGTGCCAAAAATATTCAAATCACCTATCTACAGAACCTTAATGAGTATAACGCCACAGTTTTAGAATTAAATTATTTAATCAATTAATGATGAAAGATATAGTCAACAATTTTACCCATGTTATAAGTTTAACAAGCATTCTTTTACTGCTGACACTAACATTGGCTTCCTGTAACCCAAAAGTAAAACCAGAAACGGCCAACACAGGTGTAACGATGGGGATTAAAGACCAAGATGCAATAATAATTACCGAAAATCAATTTAAATCTGGTGGAATGGATTTGGGGAAAATATCGATGCAAGAGTTCAATACAGTTGTGAAAGCGAACGGTATGTTCGCAGTACCCCCACAGAACCAAGCCGATGTTAGCGCCTACTTTGCCGGCTATGTAAAGAACATCAATCTATTACCTGGGAATAAGGTTGAAAAAGGTCAAGTATTGTTCACCATTGAAAACCCAGAATATATTCAGGTGCAACAAGATTTTTTGGAAGCCAAAGGACGTTTGAGCTATTTGAAATCCGATTATGAACGCCAGAAAGAGTTAATGGCGGATAATGTCACCTCCCAAAAGAATTTCTTAAAGGCTGAATCGGAATATACCGTGACCATGGCACAATATCAATCCCTTAAAAAGAGGTTGAGCCTTATGAACATCAATCCGAATACCCTTACGGGCGAAAATATTCGGTCAGTCATTAGTGTAGTTTCACCATTATCAGGGTATGCGACTACAATAAACGCAAGTAAAGGAATGTACCTAAACCCTTCTGATGTTGCTGTAACCGTTACCAATACCGACGACCTTCACATAGAATTGAAGATTTTCGAAAAGGACCTACCTATGGTCAAAAAAGGGCAGCAAATCAATGTAAGATTGCAAAACGACACGGGCAATGTATATAAAGGAGTGGTTCATTTAGTCAACAAGTCGATAAATGCCCAAAGTAGAACCGTGGAGATACATGGGGATCTTGTAAATGATGAGGAAGTACAACTATTTGCCCCTGGAATGTACATTGAGGCTGAAATCCTGACCACTTCAGCAGAATATCCAGCATTACCATCCGAAGCTGTATCGAACATTGATAATGACTTTTTTGTACTTGTAAAAAAAGATAATACAAACTTCAAAAGGGTATTGGTCAAAATAGGTGCTACAAATAATGGATTTACCCAAATCCTTAATGCAGCTGATTTTAAACCAAACACGGAATTTCTAACCAATGGGGCATTTAACTTGATAACAGAGTAAAACAGAAACCTAAATAATGAAAACAATGTTATGAACGACGCAAATATACATTTAGTGATAAACCATCTACCCATTGTTGGTGTTTTGGTTGGTTTTCTGGTATTGATTTCAGGCTATATCATAAAGAACCACCAAGTAAAGAACACATCACTGGGTATTTTTGTATTCAGTGCCTTAACATCCATTGCTGCCTTTAATACAGGTGAAGGGGCTGCGGAAATTGTTGAGGATTTTCCTGGAGTAAGCGAGACACTTTTACATAACCATGAAGAATATGCAGAGTTGTTTTTTACCACTATTTTGATTTTAGGAGGGGTGTCCCTTGCCGCTCTGTTTCTACTCCATAAAAAATCAAAATATACTAAATATTGTTTTTCAATTGTTCTGATACTCGCTATAACCTCGACAATAATTTCCAAATATGTAGGATTGAGTGGAGGTGTGATTCGCCATACTGAAATTAGACATGATGCTGATATGATTCATTTAGACCCGGACAATGACAGCGATGACAATTAAAAGCATTACGAGGTATTGTTCGGAGATACTTCAAAATGACAAATGTAAGAATCTCCCCTTCCACAACTTTGCCCATACGCAAGAAGTAATCGACAACGTTTTTTTGATTTCCAATGCCATAGGATTACAACCAAAAGAAGTGGATTTCATAGCTATTGCGGCTTGCTTTCATGATACAGGTTTCTCGGAAACCTATGAAGGACACGAAGAAGTAAGTAAACGATTGGCTACTCAATATCTTTCAAAAGCCAATTGTCCGCAAACCGAAATTGAAAGGGTGCTTTCTTGTATCGATGCCACAAAGATGCCCCAAAATCCTATGGATGTATATGAGAAAGTACTTTGCGATGCCGATTTGTTCCATCTGGGAACCACTAATTACATGTACAGGAATATGCTCTTGCGAAAGGAATGGGAACTATTTTGTGACACCGTTATGACCGATAACGAATGGCATCTCCTCAATATTAAATTTCTGGAGGAGTATCGGTTTAAGACCACATACGGTAAAGAGGTCTTGGAAAAAGGGAAACAAGAAAATTTAAACAAACTAAAACAATTAATACGAATAAGATGAAAATAGGATTTACAAAACGGTTCGAATTGTTAAAAGGCTTCATCCTTTTGTTCCTAGGAATTTCGTTGTTATTGAGAGTCATTTTTCTTATTTGGAATTTTTCAGAAATCGACCATGGTGTTATTACCGTGTTTACCACATTCCTTATTGGGCTCTTTTACGATATCGGTACCGTTTCATTTTTTGCCCTAATCGCTACTTTATATTTTTTGATAGTACCCAAAGGTCTTAATGGTACTATGGCAGATAGGATTATTTGTTATACAGGCTTTATAGTGGGCGTGCTAATAATCTTCTTTTCATTCTTTGCAGAAATCACTTTTTGGGAAGAATTCCAGAGAAGATTCAATTTTATTGCAGTTGACTATTTAATATACACTTACGAGGTCGTTAAGAATATAAATGAATCATATCCTATACCTATTTTGATTGGAAGTATAGGAATACTTGTCATGCTTACGGTTATACTCTTTATAAGATTACGAATATTCAAGAGAACTTTTGAAAGCACAGATCCATTTAAAATCCGCTTACTGCCAAGTGTAATCATATTGGGTATTGCCTTGATTTTTACTTTGTTTATCAAAAATGAAAATGCCGAGATTTCAGATAATCGCTATAACAATGAGCTTTCAAAAGCAGGTATTTATTCTTTTTTTGCAGCTTTTCGGAATAATGAACTTAGCTATCCTGAGTTTTACAAAACCGAGCCAATCAAAGAAGCGTTCTTAAAGGTAAATGAAAACATAAAAACTTTTCAAGACAGCATCTATGCGCCATCTACGGGCATACGTAGATATATTAGAAATGATGGTGAAGAGAAGAAACCTAACATTATTTTTATTTGCATTGAGAGTTTAAGTGCAAAATATTTGGGGGCTTTTGGCAATGAAAATATGTTAACCCCAACATTGGATTCCTTATCGCAAGTGGGACTATCGTTCGACAATTTAATGGCAACTGGCACTAGGACAGTTCGCGGAATGGAAGCCATTACACTTTCAATTCCCCCAACGCCTGGGAGAAGTATTGTTAAACGAAAGAAAAATAATAATCTCTTTACTATTGGCGAGGTATTCAGGGGTAAAGGATACTCAAGGACGTTCTTTTATGGGGGCGACGGATATTTTGACAATATGGACAAATATTTCAGTGGTAATGGATTTGACATTGTGGACAGGGGAAGAGGGTTTCTACCATCTGCAGATATTGTAACCAATCGTAAGAATATCGCGGATGAAGAAGTAACTTTTGAAAATGCCTGGGGGGTTTGTGATGAAGATATTTATAAAAAGGTAATAAAAGAAGCCGATTCGGCCTTTGCCACAGGACGGCCTTTCTTTGATTTTATAATGACTACTTCGAACCATAAGCCATACACTTATCCCGCCAATAAAATTAGTATTCCATCAGGTACAGGAAGATACGGAGCCATTAAATATACCGATTTCGCAATTCAAGAATTCTTAAGAAATGCAAAACAAAAACCTTGGTTTAAAAATACCGTTTTCATATTAATGGCAGACCATTGTGCCAGCAGTGCAGGTCGTTGGGAACTCGATGTAGCCAATTATCATATTCCGGCAATGATATTAAATCTTGATGGTGTAGAACAACAACATATTGACAGACTTTGTTCCCAAGTCGATATCTTCCCCACATTATTTGCACAATTGGACTGGACTTATGAAAGTAACCTTTTTGGACAGGACATTCTAAAAATGGAAGAGACTGATGAACGTGCCTTTATTGGCAACTATAGAAAATTAGGATTATTAAAGGGTCATGAACTTATGATCTTAGGGGATCAAAAACAGGCTAATTTCTATAATTGGAAAAGAGATGACAATAGTTTGGTTGCAAAGCCTATGAACCAAGATTTTCTTAAAGAAACCATTTCATATTTTCAAGTGGCCGACCATCTGTACAATAATAACGGACTATCCTTAAAAGTGAACGAATGAAAATAGTCCACTTCATAGTAAATCCAATTGCCGGTAAAGGGAAGTCCCGAATTACAAAGCATTATCTATCGGCATATTTTGAAAAGAACTATTTTTCAATTGTTGTAAAACATTCCTCCTATAAAGGACATGCGACACTTTTAGTACAACAGTCCATAAACGAAAAAGCTGAAATCATCGTTGCCTGTGGGGGTGATGGCACGATCAACGAAGTAGCATCCTGTTTGGTCAATTCTAAGATATTACTTGGGATTATCCCTATTGGTTCAGGTAATGGGTTGGCAAGAAACCTTAAAATCCCGAAAAACATAAAAAAAGCCATTCAACGCATCAAAGAGCAAAAAGCTACCTCTATTGATGTAGGTAGAATCAATGGGGAATATTTTTTCAGCAACATTGGTTTTGGATTTGCCGCCAATACGATTTCAAATTTTGAAAGCTCTTCGAACAGAAGATTGTTTACTTATCTAAAAGCAACTTTACAATCAATCAGGTCATTTAAAAATGATGCAAAATACACCATTGAAATTAATGGGAAAGAAGCGGTCTTAAACCCTTTTTTAGTTTTCATATCGAACACCAATATCATGGGCTATAATTTCTCCATTACAAGAAAGGCAATTTTAAATGACGGATTTCTGGATGTTGTGATAATTGATCGATTGAATAAATTTAAAATCCTTTATTTCGCATTTTTATTTCTACTCAAATACGAGCATAAAATCAAGGAATATTCTTATCATAGGGTTAAAAATGCTACAATAAAAATAGAAAATCAGGACATAGAAATCATTTTTGAGCTGGATGGCGAATTGAAGAGAACAAACCCTGTAGAATTGCATTTAGAGGTTTTAAAAGAAAGTCTAAAGGTTATAGCTTAAGCAGAACTGAACGTGGTTTAAGTCGTAAAAAAGAGAGGATTATTCCCGAACCCTCGGGATTGTCGAAGTCTAAAGCTTCACCGTGTATCCTGACCTTTATTCTCTCTTTTGTTCTTTTTGATTATATTATCAATTTAAAGGGAATCAAAATTAAGCCGTATAAAATTAATGGCTGGTAAAAGCCTATTTACGAAATTTCTTGCGGATTTTCTCCCAAACCGTCGGGACGGTTTTTATTTGCTAAATTACGTGCTTAACCACGCAACTAGCCATGCACAAACAAGTTGCCAACAATCTCGGAAATCACTCAAACGTGAACAATTCGGAATTGAAAAGCATTGGATTTTTGAAAATAAAACGCGGAATTTATAACTCAATATCAGAATTTAGCAAGTTTGCGGAATTGAAAAAAAAACTGAAAAAAACTGAAAAACATACTTCTTTGCTTAACTATGCTATTTTCTTCAATGGCTTTTTCCCAATTAAATATGACCACTGAAAATATTTACGATAAAGAATTTGAATATGATTTTAAAGATTATGTAAAAATTGACCTGACATTTAGTTCTGATACAGAATTGTATTGGATTGAAAGAACATCAGGAGCTGATGCAAATGAAAAAATCAAAACTATTCATTTGAATGAACATACAACATTAACCGGTTGGATTGAACACGATAAGACTATCGTTTCCCTGTATTCGGACTTTGCAACAGGAAAAACTTACGTATACCAATATTTTGGTAATGGAACCATTAGGGAATTGATTGGAACCATTAAACCAAAAAGCAAGGAATAGAAACAACGATAAGCAACAAAGAACTGAGGTAAAAAGCAAACCATTTCTCCTTTAATTTGTGACATTAGTATTCTAGGCCCATAGTTTCAAAAATTATGGGACCATAAGCGTAATTAATGTTATTTAAACAATCTCTGAACTTGAATAAATACTGTGTACAACCAAAACTTCCTAAAAAAACCTAGTCCAGTTCCCTAAAATTCAATTCAACCCTTACATATTCTTTAAAATTTCCATAAAATCCTCCCTTGGGATTTCCTGGGCCCCGAGACTTTCCAAATGGCTGGTATATATCTGACAATCGATAAGACGATATCCTTTTTGACCAAGCTCCTTGGCCAAATTGATAAAAGCAAACTTTGATGCATTGCCCACGGTACTGAACATGCTTTCCCCACAGAATACATGGCCTAGATCAATACCATAGAGTCCCCCGACCAACCTGCCTTCTTCCCAAACCTCATAAGATTGTGCAAATCCCATAGCGTGTAATTTCAGATAGGCTTTCTTCATATCCTGGGTAATCCACGTACCGTCTTGACCCTTGCGTTTTATCCTTGCACATTGATCGATCACCTGTTCAAACGATGTGTTCTTGGTCAATTGAAATTGATCGCCCTTCAAGACCTTACGCATGCTTTTCGAAATCCTCACCTGGTCAGGGTACAATACCATTCTAGGATCGGGACTCCACCACATTACCATAGAGCCTTCGTTGAACCAAGGGAAAATACCCCGCTTATAGGCCAATAACAAACGTTCTGGGGAAAGGTCCCCACCAACAGCCACCAATCCTTCGCTATTGGCATCCGCTACTGGAGGAAAATAAATTTCATTGGTAAGGAATACCAATGGTTTATGAATACCGTTCTTTTTCACCACAGGTTTTTTAAGAAAAACATTGATTCAATAGCGGAAGTTATCTAAAAACAAGGACAAAAAAAAGACCCTTCCGGGTCTTTTCGTATTGTTGATCCATTGTCCTATTAAAAAGGCAGATCATCATGATCCTCCTCATTGATGTTATCGGCAGGCTCAAAAGCATCCATAGGCGGTACTGGTGGAATATCGGCATTGCCTTCCGCTGCCTGAAGATTCTCAATGCGCCATCCTTGAATAGAGTTGAAGTACTTTACCTCTCCCTGTGGGTTTGTCCATTCACGCCCTCGGATATTAATACTGATTTTTACATCCTGACCAACTTGATAGCTGTTCAACAAATCACATTTATCCTGTATAAACTCGACTAGGATTTGTTGTGGGTACTGCTCTTCGGTGGTTATTACCACTTCCCTTTTTCTAAAACCATTGCTTCCAAAGGTTTTGGTCTCTTCTATCTTCTTGATTTTTCCTTGTATTTCCATCTTTTGATAATTATCTAATTGTATTCTGTATTAATTTTTTTATTGATGCCTTTAAGGCTTACTACCTGCCTCTTCCTATTCTTTGTTGTGGCAAACTTTCCTTCCCGAGTATAACAGATTGGGAAAGACTCCATCAAATAGATAAAAACAATTTGCCGCCAAGTTAAGGGTTTTACAAATGGCTTCATAAAAACTGACCAAATAGTTATTTACAATTCGTTTGCCAAAAGCAGTTTCCAGGCTGAAAGCACTTCGTCCCGGTCAAGATATTCCTTGGCCTTACGATGTATGGTTTGAAGGTCATTGTTTGTTGCCAAAGAAGATATTCCTTCGTTTGAACTGATAAATTCCCCTATTTCGATTCTTGAAGGTAATTTCGCTACATTACCCAATTTCCCAAGGTCATTGCCTGTTAAAACCGTACTGTTCCTGATTCCTTCCGGAATGGCTTCTACCCCAATCCCCATACTCGACAATGGTTTGGGAACTTCGAACATCCCTTTATTGGCCCTAGAATACCAATTGCCTCCCATGCGGGCAACCTGATTTATCTTAAATTGGTCTATATTACCATTTTCGTCCAATATATTGGGGTTGATATGTATTTTAACCACTTCGGAAAAAACAAGGTTTCCGGCCCCACCTTCTTTTCCCAACGGTTCGATCTTGGTTACCTTACATTCAAACTGAACGGGTGATTCCGCTACCCTAAAGGGTTTCACCAAATCGGATTCCAACATGGTAAGGCCAGCCTTCAAGAACTCATTTTCCCCTTGAGGATATTCAGTACTTGAGAGCGACATTTGTTGAACGATTTCATAAGTGACTACATTAATGACGGCCTCACCCACTTTTTCAACATTATCCAAGGTGTGTTTTGTGGTATTGTCGCGAACCCTGCGCGCTGGTGAAAAAATCAATATGGGCGGATTGGCGCTAAATACATTGAAAAAACTAAAAGGCGAAAGATTGGGCCTACCTTTTTCGTCTATGGTACTGACAAAAGCGATAGGTCTGGGCCCAATGGCACCTAAAAGGTACCCATGCAATTTTTGGGTTGTGATATCCTTTGGAATTATCGAGATCATATCATCCATAGTATAACAAATGTAGTCAATTTGACTACGACTAAAAACAGATGGCCATCTACCCTACACACCATTTATGCTCATTTTACGTTATCTTTAAAGCATTAAACCGGTTGGATGGAATTTAACCCAAAAAAGAAGACCTCGAACTTTATTTTATTGGCCATAGCCTTTGCCATTGTGAGTTTGATTCTGTGGAACACCAATAGTTTCTTTAAAAAGTTCAAGGAGGAAGAACGCTTAAAAATGGAAATATGGGCTACCGCCCAATCCGAATTATTGCAATATTCGGAAAATATGGATATGGGTAACCTCACCATAAAGGTATTACAGAACAATACCTCAACCCCAATGATACTGGTAAACAAGGATGGCTCGGTCAAGACCAATAACATGAGTGAGGAAAGCGCAAAGGATTCTTTGTACATACAGCGAAACATCCAAAAATTCGAAAGCGAGAACACCCCCATATTCATTGACCAACAAGGAGAACACCTTGCCACCCTTTACTATGGGAACTCAGAAGTCCTGAACAAACTAAAGTATTACCCCATAGCCCTTTTGTTGATTATTTTACTTTTTGCGGCGGTTATATTCTTCTTCTTCAAAACCAACAAGGCTTCGGAACAAAACAAATTATGGGCCGGGATGGCCAAAGAGACCGCACACCAGATCGGCACACCATTATCCTCGCTTTTAGGTTGGAACGAACTCTTGAAATCAGAAAGGATCAACCCTGAAATCACCAAGGAAATCGCCAAGGATATCGGTCGCTTGGAAACCATTACCGAACGATTTTCCAAAATCGGTTCCTTACCCGAGTTAAAGGAAGTCGATATTGTACAGGAAACTAAGGAAGCCTATGAATACCTGAAATTGCGGAGTTCGAAATTGATCCATTTTTCGTTCAATTCGAAAATTGATAAATTACCAGTGCTTTTAAACCATGCCTTGTACAACTGGACCATTGAGAATCTGGTCAAAAACGGGATAGATGCCATGAAAGGCAAAGGAAGTATCGCCATCGATATTATTCCTGCTGGAAAGTATGTGAATATCCTGATAGCCGATACGGGAGGCGGTATCCCGAAGAGTAATCACCAGAGCATATTTAACCCGGGGGTTACCTCCAAAAAACGAGGATGGGGCTTAGGACTGTCTTTAGTAAAAAGAATCGTGGAAGAATATCATAAGGGAAAAGTAAGGGTACTTTCATCTGGAAAGGAAGGTACCATCATGCAAATCTCCTTAAAAGTAAATAAGTAAACCATGTCAAAGGAAAAGTTAGTAATTATAAAGGAAGCAAATATTACCAATAATTGTCCCGAGTGTTTTAATCAGGATATGAAGATAACCTTTAAACAGAAACACAAATACGGGAAGCTTTACGATAGAACAACCAGTGAGATCACACACACCATTAGGTGCAACAAATGCGACTCCATAATCTATCCGGTAAATTGGACGGAAGATATAGAACGCATTTTCAATTATTATCAAAAAATGGTTACCCCTGAAAAGGCCGTGATCCGCTTTACACCCCTGTTCTATATTCTTTTGGTTTCCCTGTTGATACTAATCGGGGCTGGTATCTATCTATGGCAATCCGGAATCATCCAATTTTAGAGGATATGCTTTGGGCAATCGCAACAAACTCATCCTGTGTCAATGCCACTTTGTGCTGAAAGGTAGCCTCCATCATTTGGTTCAATGGGATCAAATGCACATGCACATGGGGCACTTCGAGTCCAATTACCGTAATACCCACCCGGTTACAATCGATAGCTGCTTCAATGGCTTTACCTACCTTTCTTGAAAAAGCCATTAATCCCATATAAGTTTCCTCATCCAAGTCCATGATCTTATCCACCTCCTTTTTAGGCACACATAACGTATGTCCTTTAGCATTCGGATTAATATCCAAAAAGGCAAAGAAATTCTCGTCCTCGGCTATTTTATAACATGGGATTTCCCCTTTGATGATTTTTGTAAAGATACTTGCCATGGTCAATTCATTTAAAATAAGTACAAAAAAAACCTATCGATTATGATAGGTTTAAATATAAAGAATTCCCGGTTTTTATTACCTGGTTATTTCCAAAATCTCAAAGGTTATTTTGCCATTTGGCACTGAAATTTCCGCGGTATCCCCCACTTTCTTCCCTAATAGTCCTTTACCTATTGGCGAGCTCACTGATATTTTCCCTGTTTTCAAATCCGCCTCGCTCTCAGCCACCAAGGTATATTTCATTTCCATATCATTGGTCTGGTTTTTTAATTTAACTGTAGACAGCACCAAGACCTTGGACGTATCCAATTGGGATTCGTCAATCAATCGGGCATTGGCCAAAGTGGCTTCCATTTTTGAAATCTTAAGCTCTAAAAGTCCTTGGGCTTCCTTGGCAGCGTCATACTCGGCATTCTCTGACAAATCACCCTTATCCCTAGCTTCGGCAATATCCTGTGAAGCCTTTGGGCGTTCAACGTCTTTAAGATAATTCAATTCGTCCCTTAATTTTTTTAAACCTTCAGCAGTATAATATGATACGTTACTCATAATTTATCCATTTTTAAGTCATACTCGAAGAATTTCCCCCAATACTCTAAAACAATCCGCCATGTCGCGGGATTAATCCACCCAGCTAAGATGAATGCTTTTAGAAAAAGCGATATTCCCATCCTAGGGTCTCATTAATAGGAAAATCCCCTTATTTTAAAGA
Source organism: Maribacter aquimaris (assembly GCF_014596745.1). Lineage (GTDB taxonomy): Bacteria > Bacteroidota > Bacteroidia > Flavobacteriales > Flavobacteriaceae > Maribacter_A > Maribacter_A aquimaris. The sequence goes on along the minus strand of NZ_JABTCF010000002.1, from coordinate 59,098 downwards.
GGATTTAACGCAAATATACATATTTTTTGTTCAATTTTGTATTTGTTCCTTTATATAGAAATTGAAATATGAATCGTATTTATCCCCTGTTTTTATTGTTATTGATTTTGGGTTGCAGCAGTAGTAGTACCAATAGAAATCCATACTTACAAGAAATTTCGTTTAACTACGAATTGAATTTGAACTTACCTTCATACAGCCTTTTGACAAACACTGGAACCGCTGTATATGTAGGAACGAATGGTGTAGGCACTGCAGGCATTTTTGTCATCAATTCAGGGTTCAACCAATTCGTCGCGTCTGAAGCCAGCTGCCCTAACCATGCCCCCAACGATTGTTCAACAATGATTCTTAATGGACAGACGGCCATATGCCCTTGCGATGATTATGAATACAGTCTGTTTACAGGGCAAATGCTCAACAGACCGGATGATGGTGGGCGTTATTACGATATGCTGATTTATAATAACACCTATAGCAATAACGTAGTTAGGGTTTATAATTAACCCTTATGGTTCATCCATACAACTAAAAATAGCCAAAAATGAAATACAGAAGACTTGGAAAGACCGATTTCAATGTATCGGAAATATCACTGGGAACTTGGCAGGTAGGAGGTTCATGGGGAAGCGGATTCGACAATTCCTCGGCGGATAAAATCATCAATACCGCCATTGACCAAGGAATCAATTTTATTGACACTGCCGATGTTTATGAAGCAGGATTGAGTGAAGCTGCTGTTGGAAGGGTTGTAAGATCTAGAAAGGAAGAAGTCTATGTGGCTACAAAATGCGGACGTCAAATCAACCCCCATACCAACGAAAACTACCAACCCAAAGTACTTCGGAAATTTGTTGAGGACAGCCTGAAGAATATGGGCTTGGAATGTTTGGACCTCATACAACTCCATTGTCCGCCTACCGAAGTATTCTACCGCCCCGAGATTTTTGGATTGTTCGATCGCTTAAAGGATGAAGGGAAGATAAAGCACCTTGGTATAAGTGTTGAAAAAATTGAGGAAGCCTTAAAAGGAATCGAATATGAAAACGTCGCTACCGTACAGATTATCTTCAATATGTTTCGGCAACGCCCCAAAGAACTGTTTTTTGAACAGGTGAGAAAAAAGGATGTCGGGGTGATTGTTCGCGTACCTTTGGCCAGTGGTCTATTAACCGGGAAATTCAGTGCTGCCAGCACCTTTGATGCGGATGACCATCGAAATTTCAATAGGGATGGTTCCCATTTTGATAAGGGTGAAACCTTTGCCGGAATTCCTTATAATCTAGGTCTTAAAGCTGTGGAAGAGCTAAAAGCGCTATTTCCGAACCACACAAATTTAGCCCCTATCGCCTTACGATGGATTTTGGATCACCCGGAAGTAGGATGTATTATTCCAGGGGCATCCAAAGAGGCCCATTTACTTTCGAATATTACCGCAAGTGACCTACCGCCACTAACCGAAGGGCAACATCAGCAAGTAGATGCCATTTACGACCGATTGATTCGTGAACACGTACACCATTCGTGGTAAGGGATTTTAAATATTCCCTAAAATCCTGTCCATGACCCAACTGGCATGCAATCCTGATTTCCCCAAGGAAGGATGCTCTTTTACCCCCATTAAGTGATCTTTAATGTTCGCCACATGAAACTGTTGGATATGTTTCGGGTGTTCTATTTCGAGTTTTTCCTCTCCGTTTGGATTTATCAGTATAATCGGGGCCTCATCAAAAACTGAAAATATGATTTTGCCTTCGCTTCCGTAAATTTCAACAATGTCTTCCCTTTGGGAACAGCCAAAATTCCAACTACCGGAACCCATTATCCCATTTTTGTGCTTCCACTCGCCAACTATGGCATCTTTGGCCGTGTACAATCCCATTTGATTGGTGGTGATACCATTGGCTTGCTCAATATCGCCCAATAAATAAACAAATAGATCGAGCCCATGACTTGCCAGATCATCAAAATAGCCACCTGGCGCGATTTTGGCATCGGTACGCCAATTGTATTCCCCACTTAGATCCGTATTACTGGGCTGTTTGGACAAACTCCAACGGATCTGCCTGATGGCACCAATGGCACCATCATCCAACCATTGTTTTACTTTTAGAAAACGGGGTAAGGAACGCCTGTAGTAGGCAATGAACAACGGAAGGTTTTTAGCTTTAAAGGCTTCGTATATTTCAAGACTATCATGATAATTAGGAGCCATTGGCTTTTCGATACAACAAGGCTTACCCGCAGCTGCCACTTTCAATGCATATGCTTTATGGGAATCCGGTGGTGTGGCGATATAAACAGCATCTATTTCCTTATCGGCTATCAATTCATCCGCATTGGTGTAAAATTTAGCTATGCCATGTCGCTTCGCATAATCTGCGGCTTTCTCCTTGTTGCGCCGCATTACGGCATGAACCTCAAACCCTTCGGTATTTTGATAAGCTGGACCACTCTTCACTTCTGTCACTGCCCCGCAACCGATTATGCCCCATCTTATATTTTTATCCTCTTCCATTACTCTATGTATTTCGGTGTTTCGTTATGTGAAAATCAATTATCGCCCTTGCTGATTTTCTGATCTTTTCCCATCAAAAAATAAAGTAGGGTACCCAATGGATTTAAAAACAAGACGACCAATATCCAGATCAACCTGTCATTGGCCCCTTTAAACCGGCCTTTGGTAATATCGATTATGGCAACCACTGGCGCAATGGCCAAAACGGCCATGGCAATCAAAATCAAGATTTGCCCTATTCCAAATCCAAAATCCATTTATTCAAATATTTGGACATAAAACTACAAATAAACGAACATGGCACAAAACCGAGGTTAAGTGCCATGTTATTATTGTGAATCGCCTTAAACGCGATTGCTACTAAAAATCAAAGGTGGCACCGAGTAAAAAATTAGTACCTGCCTGTGGATAGTAGCCCGAACCTTCTATGGTTGCCGTTTGTCCAGGGTTTGACCAAGTATCATCATAGGTATAGAAATAACCGTTGGAAACATACTTGGCATCAAAGATATTGTTCACCAACAAAGAAAGGGTCAACCGTTTTACGAAGGAATTGGTCTCAATCGTATATTGGGCGTTGAAATCGGTTTGTGAATAGTCATCCAACACAGACCCATCGGAATCGATATTTCCCATATATTGTTTTCCCACATATTTGCTCAACAGTGAAAGTTGCATGTTTTCATTGGGCATGTATGAAATGGCGTTCCCCACAATAACATCAGGGGAAAAGGCAATATCGGTATTTCCTAAATCCTCAAGAACCCCATCGCGTTGAAAAACAAAATCCTTATTCTTATTGGAGCTCAATGCAACATTCGGATTCAGACTGAATTTATCGCCTAAGGCAAGATGGGCATCAATCTCCAAACCAAATCGATAACTATCCCCAACATTGGCCCGTAGCGGTGCCCCCACATCATTCAGCTCACCAGTGAGTACCAATTGGTCTTTGTATTTCATGTAATACACATTGGTGCTAAGCTGTACATCCGGTGAAACATACCTCCAACCCAATTCCAGGTCATTGAGCTTCTCTGGTTTAGGACTCCCATTCTCATAGTCATTTCTATTGGGCTCCCGATTCGCCACGGCGAAAGAAAGGTAGAAATTGTTGTTTTGGTTCAGGTCATAGGATGCTCCGAATTTCGGATTAAAGAAATTGAAGGTATCATCGACCAATCCGGTATCCTCGCCATTGGCCTGGTACCCTACCGTTCTATATTGCAAGTCCCCGAAGAGACTCCAATGATCACCTAAATTATAATTGGCTTTGGTGAAAACATTAAAATCGGTCTTTTTCGAGGAATCGTCATAATATCGATCACGTATAAAACTATTTGGGGCATACTCGGCCCAAATCACTTCCCCATAATGGTCGCCCTCATAGGTATTCCAGCCACCCCCTATGATAAGGTCTAAAGCTCCTTTATTGTAATGGGCCGAAAAAACGGTTCCGTAAAAATCGTTATCCAACCATCTTCTTCGCACAAGGTCTGTCGTATTCACTTCTTCCCCATTGACCAATAAAGGTTCAAAACCATAGGTCTCAAAATCATCATCCTCTTTAAACTGCTCAAAAAAGCCCCTGCCTCGTGTATAATGCAACGCTAGGTTCGTATTCCAATTATCGTTCAGTTTTTGGTTCCAAAGGAGCTGGGCATGGTTTTGTTTATAATCGTCAACCTCGTTATCATAAAACTGTGTATCCCCATTTGCATCTGTATAAATACCGGAAGGGTTAAAGGTTCTATTGTTTTCCAAAGTTTCGGCATCTATGCCGTACCATGCCTGGTAGGTAACCTCATGCCCACCGAAAAGAACAGCCTTTAAAATGGTATTATCATTTTTAAACGCCCCTTGCAAAAAGTAGGAATCGAGTTCTGAAGCGGCCCTATCGATATAACCGTCAGAAGTGATTCTTGACAATCGCCCGGAAATCTCCATATGATCATTCAATAACCCCGTACTGAACTTTAAGTTGTTCCGTAGGGTATTATAACTCCCTACGGATGAAGAAATACGCCCAAACGCTTCTTCGGACACCCCATCGGTCGCAATGTTAAGACTGGCGCCGAAAGCACCGGCTCCATTGGTGGAAGTCCCTACACCTCGTTGCAATTGCAAACTTTCTGTGGAAGAAGCAAAATCAGGCATGTTCACCCAAAACGAACCATGCGATTCAGAATCATTATAAGGTATTCCGTTTATGGTCACATTGACCCTAGTGGCATCACTACCACGAACCCTAATACTAGTGTAGCCTACACCGGCACCCGCGTCGGAAGTCGTAACCACGGCAGGCATAAAGTTCAGTAAAATAGGAATATCCTGTCCCAAGTTCCTTGGCCCCAAATCTTCCTTTGTAAGATTGGTAAAGGTAACAGGCGATTCTTTTGTTGCGCGTACCGCGGAAACAAAAACCTCCTCCAAGGCTATTTTTTTGCCTACCAAAGAATCGATTTGGGTTTCTTGGGCCGAAAGTCCCATAGCCATTATACCTAAAGTAGTGGATAAAAACTTAATGCGATGATTTTTGATGCTTTTCGGCGATCGCATTGAACTGCCTTGTGAACCGACAGTTGAGAATTTTGAAATTGAATAGAGCATTTTCATTCGTAATAGTTTATTACGAATAAAAGGGGCGTTATTCTTGGTTAAAATTGATTTTTGTTTCCAATGGAAACGTTATGATAATCCAAATGGCAAACTTTGCCTCCCTTGGCAGCATTACCTGCCCAGGTTCGTTGGGTATAATCTCAGCTTATCCCGATCTTCTTTAGAAAACTTCTGCAAAAGTCCGAGGGTTAAGCACCCCTTTGAGATGGTGCAAATGTAATACAGCCTTTTTAATCTTTCATAAAAAAAAGTAAAAATATTCCACTTCAATTTTCATAAAACCAAAAGTTCAAATTAACACTTCCATTCGATCTTCTACATCCTGTTCATACGTATCTATCTAAGACAAGAAAAAGTCACTATGGAAAAAAACAAATTCACCATTAAAATCGTTCTCAGTTACCTACTACTCATATTATTGGCATCCATAGCCTCTTTTTATATTTTTTTAGAAATAAGGAATTATATCTCCAATGACACGTTCGACAACAATGAGACCAAATTACTAAAGACCAGCACATTACTTACCGACATCTATGAAGCGGAAAGTTTATCGAAATTAGCCATTCAACATCGTGAAAAGAAAAACATCCTTGCCTACTCAAAAAAAATAGATTCCATATTCACCGATATTGAAAGCCTAAAAGACCTATCACAAAGCAAGAACCAAGACGCGCTATTGGATAGTTTATGTTACTTATTGGAGAAAAAGGTAACCAACAACAATGCTTTACGGAAATTAAAAACCGAGAACAAAACCGGAAAATCTATAAACAACGCCCTTGACGAGCTCAATAAAATGGAGGCATCCCTAGGCATCATTACTGCCGAAAACCTGGCTCCAAATTTTAAAGAACTACCCCCCAAAGCCCAAGAATCCATTCGTAAAATGGCCAATTATTTGAATGAGAACATCCCCTCGGATGAAACGGAAATCAACAGGTCAAAAAAAACAGACTCCATACTACAGGTTTCGAAGCAGCTTATAAAAGGGATCAAAGCGGACAATACCATCAATGAAAACTCCCAAACCTATCAAGAATCGAAAATCAACCAAACCGACCTAGAGCTTTCCCAACAATTGCGCAATATCATCACTTCATTGGAAAAAGAGGTGCTGGTAAGTAGTATCAATGACAACATCAACAGGGAAGCCGCCCTAAAACGCAGTATTCAATTGGCCGTAATTGCCGCTATATTGGGCTTTCTAGTGGTTGGGATATTCACATTCATCATTAACCGGGATTTCTGGAAGGCCAATGTATATCGACAAAAACTGGAAAAGGAAAAAAGATTTTCCGAATCCTTGTTAAAAAGCCGGGAGCAGCTCATCAAAACCGTTAGCCATGACCTTAGAACCCCCTTGAATACCATCATGGGGTATTCAGAAATCATAGAGAAATCAAAACTGTCCCCAAACCAAAACGAATACCTGACCCATATTAAGTCGGCGGCAGGTTATGTCAATAATTTGGTAAATGACCTCCTCGATTTCACAAGATTGGAGACCGGGAAAATCAACATCAAAAAAGTACCTTTAAACCTGTCTCAGCTCATCAAGGAATCTTCAAACGATCTTTCGGTACAGTATAAGGACAAGGATATCTTTGTCATATTGGATATTGATGATGAATTGGACCGGGATATCCTGGGCGACCCCATCCGATTACGTCAAATTATAAACAACCTTTTGGGTAACGCTTTTAAATTCACGGAAGAAGGAAGCATAACCATTAAAGCCCATCGATTGAAAAACCGTTTTTCAGATAACCTGATCCAAATTCAAATCTCGGATACGGGCATCGGCATCAGTAAAGAAAAACAACAACTGATCTTTAAGGAATTTACCCAAGCAGAAATCGATACGGAGAAAAAATACGGCGGATACGGCCTGGGACTTACCATTTCCAAAAAACTTGTGGATTTACTAGGAGGTAGAATGACCTTGGAGAGTACTTTGGGGGTTGGAAGTACCTTTACCATAACGCTGCCTTTCGATTTTACAACAGCATCTGCCCAGCCCAATATCCCTAGCCATGAAAAAACCCTCCACCATAAATCGAGCATACTGATCATTGATGATGATGCATCATTTATACAAATGGTGGGTGAGTTCTTAAAATCGGAACATATTAAACCCATATTGTGCACCGATTTCAGCACCCTACAAAAAGAAGGTTTGGAATACGGAGTAGTATTGACCGATATTGAAATGCCTTCGATTACCGGATTTGAGGTACTGACCCAATTGAAATCGGGAAAATATGGCCATTACTCGGACCAGCCCATTATAGCCATGACCGGAAGACGGGATTTAAACGAACATCTTTTTCTTTCCCACGGATTTACAACCGTACTACAAAAACCATTTTCCAACACCCAACTATTCCATACCCTACAACCCTTTCTTTCTTTGAAAAAAAATAGCGACAAAATGACCCCGTCCAAACCTATGCCAACCGAAGAGGAAGGTACGACCTATAGCCTAAGGATCCTTCGTTCATTCTTGGGTGATGACGAAAAATCAATTAACGAAGTATTGCAATTATTTATAAAGGATACCTATAAGAGTTTGGAAACATTAAAAGAGGCTGCTACCCAAAACAATTATCCTAAGAGCAAAAACACAGCCCATAGAATGTTACCAATGTTCAGGCAATTGGAAGTTGACCCCTCCTGTATTGATTTACTGTATAAATTGGAAAGCACAGCATCCGGCCCCATGGATTTACTTCAAACCTATGATAGCCTAATAGACCATATTACCCCGTTACTCGTAGAATTAAAGAAACGTGTGGCTACACATCCAGATCATAGTGACTGATTCTATTGTATAAGGTCTTTCTTGTGACCTGAAGAAGCTTTGCTGCCTTGGACTTATTATAATTGGTACGTTTAAGTGCCTTTATAATTTGCTCTTTTTCAAATTCAGATTTGGAGATATTCCCATTATCATTGTTTACAGTAGGTGTTTCGATAATTTCAGTAGGCAAGGCTTCTTTTGTTATTTCACCATCCCCGGTCAACAGTACGGCACGTTGTATCACATTCTGTAGTTCCCGAATATTTCCCGGCCAGCCATAGGACTCAAAAATATTCCAAACTTCCTTCGTGAACCCGGTAATCCTTTTATTCAGGCGCTTATTGGAAATTTCCAAAAAGTGTTCCACAAGAATAATCAAATCTCCCTGTCTATCTATCAAGGAGGGTATCTGAAGTGAAAATTCATTCAGCCTGTGGTACAAATCCTCCCGAAACCTTCCCTCCTTTACCGCAACCTTTAAATCCTCGTTGGTTGCCGTAAGTATCCTGACATCCACATCAATTTCCTTGGTGCTTCCTATACGCCTAATCCTGCGTTCTTGCAATGCCCGTAAAAGTTGTATCTGGTTGTCATAAGGCAGATTCCCTACTTCATCCAAGAAAAGGGTACCACCATTTGCCGCTTCGAATGTCCCTACCTTATCATTTATCGCACCTGTAAAACTTCCTTTCAAGTGACCAAAGAACTCACTAGAGGCCAATTCTTTGGGAATAGCCCCACAATCCACGGCAATAAAAGGTCTATCTCTTCTTTTACTACGGTCGTGTATTGCCTTTGCCGTAACTTCCTTACCTGTACCACTCTCCCCTGTCACCAACACTGACATATCGGTTGGTGCGACCAAACCAATATATTCTTCCAACTTTTTGGATGCCGAACTTACCAAATTAGGACTACCTATTATTATCGAAGGCTTCGGTTGGATTTCCGGCTTCTTCACTGTATCAATAAACTCATTCCCTGTTTGACCCGTTTTGTCGACCGTACTTAGGGCCGAGCCAATGATTTTTAACACGGCATCTGTTGTAAAAGGCTTAGAGATATAGTCAAAAGCCCCTTTCTTCATAGCACTGACCGCAGAACCCACCTCAGCATACCCCGTCATTATAATTACAGGCACTTTATTCCGTATGTCTGTAATCAACTCTATTCCTTCAGCATCAGGCAACCGTAAATCGGTCAACACAAGATCAAACCTGGTTTGTTTTAATTTTTGCCTCCCTTCCTTCACTGTAAAACCGATTTCTACATCGTACCCCTTCTTAATCAAAAACTTTTGTAGCATTTGGGCAAACGAGGTATCATCCTCAATAATCAAGATTTTAGGCATAGTATAATTCATCATAGGTATGTACGTAAAATTACCATAAGAAAGCTATATGATATAAAAAATTATCTTAAACCTAGAACACCATTATGATAAATAAAGAGGTAATATATATTCCGTCCCAAATAAAAAAGGGTAGCAAAATGCTACCCTTTTTCGACCAAACCAACGAAACAAAAGTGGGGTGTGGATATACATCCACCGAAACAAACTAAATAAAATAGGTAAAATTATAGGGGGCAATAATAGCTAGTCAATTACTATACGTTATCGAAAAGTCATAAGTCATTGTTCCTTTTTGGGAACCTATACATGGTTTACTTCCGATGTCTATTGCAAAAAACTGCCCGAAGGCAGTTTTAAATCCGATATCTAAAAACGGCTTACATCTCTATCCAATTCCCTTCGGCATCGGCATACAATTCAGTTGTACTTCCGTCTTCAGAGGAAACTTCCAATTTATATTGCTCCTCGCCATTTTTATAGGCTTTGACCAACGTTACATCCGGATATGCTTCTTCCAAGGCTGTGGTAATGGCTTCAGGAACTTCAGAAGCCGCAATTTCGGTATAATCCTGTAAAAGAACCTCTTCCATTATTCCGTCATGGAAAAATGGAGTAGACGCAGTTCCCAATGATAATCCTCCTAAAACAAATGCTGTTGCTAAAACTAATTTTTTCATTTTTATGATTTTTAATTAAACATTCCTGTCTAATCATTAGTCAAAATAATGCCAAAAGCAACCAAGGTTGCCTTTAGGTCATTAATCGATTGATCCTTAGTTTTTTACAAGAAATCGTCTAAAACCCCAAACTGTATAGAAATGTATCCAAATAAAAAAAAGTGTATAAAAAATATACACTTTTGAAGATAATTGAAAACCGGTATGGCATCAGGAAACCTGATGTGTGGGTTTCAACAAGTCATTAACCGTTTTTACAGGATTGAAAGTAGCCAAGGGAACTTCAACAAAAATCGTATTCCAATAGGCCATGGCCCCATTCCACAAACCTGGAAGTTCCAATGCCTTCAGAGGACGGCCTTCTTGTGTTTTCCCTGTGATAAATCCTTGTTTATGGTCAACATAATTCAACAGGCTATATTTTTCACCTTTATAATTCTTAACACCACAAACCAAATCCACAGGATTGAAATGTGTGGCATTTTTAAGGATATCGACTTGTTTGGGATTGGACATATCTATCTGGGCAGATTCGATTATCTGCAAGGACACATGATTTAGGGAATTCTTGATCCAAAAAGGTCCACCCCCGGGTTCCCCCTCGTTTTTAACCATCCCGCAGATACGGATCGGTCGATTTATCTTGTCTTTCAATATTTCAATCTGCTCTCCGATACTGAAACTCGAATATTTATCTACAAAACGCACATTGAGTTCGTTCTCCAAAAACTCCTTGATTTCCGACATGATAATTGCCGTCAAGTTATTCTCATCGATTTTTTTGGCGTAGGCAAATGCTTTTTCTTGGACTTTCAACAATAGGCCTGCGAGCATTTTTTTGCTGTTTGTAAGTTCTTCCTGGGCCTTGGGGACAACCACATTGTCTATATTCTTAATGAAAATGATATCGGCATCCTCTTCGTCAAGATTCTCGATCAAGGCCCCATGCCCGCCGGGTCTAAAAAGAAGTGAACCGTCGGAATTACGGAAGGGGTTATTATCCATATCTACTGCAATGGTATCCGTTGAGCTTTTTTGATAGGAATAGGTAACATGGAAAACCGTATTTGTGGCCTTGCGCAATCGCTCGTTGATTTTACCATATTCCTTGGTAAACATATCGATATGCTGTTCGGAAATGGTAAAATGCAAATGAGCCTCCCCATTGACCGCGGCATAATCCGACGCCTCATTCAAATGTTTCTCAAAAGGCGTTGCCGTATGTTCCCCGTAGTTATGGAACGGTAAAAGTCCCTTAGGATAAAAGCCATAATTCATAGCATCCTCAGACATCATTTCCTTTACAAAGAGATAGAGCTCCTCACCGGGATGGGTTGTCTTTCCCTTTATCCTGTCCATTACGGTTTCATAAAAGGGGAATTTTTTCAATCCATCCCTAAAAACCTTTAAATCCGAATCATTGGTACGTCCAAAGTATTTTTCCAAGCTTTCCTTTGCTGGATCATAAGCTTCCAAGAAGTTGAACAAAGCTTTGAACATTCTGGATGCGGCCCCCGAAGCGGGCACAAATTTTAGAAGGGACAAGCCATCCTTGGCCTCTTCAAATTTATTGACCAACCCTTTCTGTTCACGAACCGTAAACTTAAGAATGCCATCACCGACAACGGCCGCCTTAACCAAGTTGACAAAGGGAATCCCTTCCTCGAAAATCTGAATTTGATTTCTGACTTTTTCTTTAGTTATGCCTTTTTCGGCCAATTGCTTTAAATCTTCCTCGGTAAATTGAATCATTTTTTCAATAGGTTATCTATATGTTCGACTGCTGTTTTTAAACGTGTGTTTTTATCCCCTTTTAAGATAATGAATTTCCTGTTATACTTCTCCAATGTATCTTTGAAATACAAAAACATCCGTTCACGTTCATTGGGCTTGTCCCGTAGATCATCTTTTTCCCAAGGTATATCGATGTATGTAAGAAAATAAAGGTCATATTGATTTTGCAAAGCATACTTTTCCAGTAGCGGGTCACAGTACCCTAGATAATACGCTTCGGAATACACTTTGGTCTCCAAGAGATCGGTATCACATATCAGGACTTTTGACGCTTTTTGTGCCAAATCATTTTCAAGAAGCATTTGACCCTCCGCAATCGGTAAAAGATCCTCCGATTCACAGGTTTTTCGTTCATTATTCCATTTGTCCTGAAGATATTCCCTGGCATATTCTGGCACCCAGACCGAGTGATAATGTCGGGCCAGTTGTTCCGAAAGTGTGGTTTTCCCCGTAGATTCCGGACCGAATAATACTATTTTGACAATGTCAGCCGGTTGCTGTCTATATTTCTCTTCCATGCTTGATACCCATATATAGCTATAAAGGTAAATATAAGATACTGAAAACTTGTAAACGTAAATCCTTTATAAAAATATAGGGGAACTGAAATTATATCCCCCACGATCCAATATAACCAATTCTCAACTTTTCGTTTGGCCATAAGCCACATACCCACAAAGAAGACCGCTGTTGTTACGGTATCTACATAAGCCGTCCAGCTTGTCCATTTATCGAATATTTGATAGACGACGAAAACAAAGACCAGGGTGGCCATAAAAATCAAAATCGATATTTTATGCTCTTTACTTGTTGTTTTGGTTATCGGGGTAAAATGTGAATCGTCGACTTTTCGTGTCCAAACATACCATCCGTAGAGACTCATTATAAAATAATAGCCGTTGATCATCATATCCCCTATCAATCCCCATTTAAAAAGAAGATAGACGTAAATGGAGGTACTGATCAACCCCGTAGGATACACCAAAATATTGTTTTGTTTTGAATACCAGACAGATAGTAGTCCAAAAATAACCGCAACGATCTCTAAAACAATATAATAAGTTTCATAGCCGGCATACTGACCGAACAAAAACTCAAAAATGGGGCTCATAGGCGCTTCGGTCAGATTTTACCAATTTCATATAGAGCAGACCGCGATCCATTAATTCAAAAGCCGTTTTGATCTCGGTGTCCAACACCTTCATCACCTCATCATAAGGTCCATATATTTGGGTGCTTAACGGATTCTCCAAAATCGTAAGTCCGGACGCCCTTAATTTTTTGATAAAGTTGATGATATGCTGTTCAAAATCATCTTGAAGTGGTGAAAAAGTAAGTTCTACTGATATTTCCATGATTGTAATATAAATTTATTTTTTAACGGCATAAACACAGGTGAAACCTTCAAATTCCAGAAATTTAAGCCTGTAATAGGTAGTATCCCCTTTATAATTGATCTCTCCTTCCAGTAATTCGTCCGAAAATTCAAAATCATTGATGTAAATATGGTTCAGGAAACTAAGTCCCACTGTAGCAAAGATCTTATACAGTGATTCCTTGCAACCCCAGATTATGGTATATTTACGAACGAGATCTTTCCTGTCCTTAATATGGACATAAGCCTCAGTCGGAGTGAATTTATGCGCTATACGGGTAATCAAATCGCGTTGCATCTCGATATCGATTCCTACCTCCTGATCCTTACTTATAATAATCCCGGTAAATTGATGCGAATGGGTAATACTGATGTGATTACCATCATAGAGATGTGGCTTCCCCACCTTGTCATAGTATAAATCCTTGTCCTCATAGCCGGCCTCGGCCATTAAATGGCGGATACTTAAAAAGCCCTTGCGGTGCAATTCGGACTTCATGCCATCCATACGGTTTTGACAGTGTTCGGTAAGCTCAACGGCCTCTGATAGTTCCTTTTCGGTTTCTTCTATCTTCCAAATATATACTTTGATCGACGGGGCAACTTCTATTGTCTTGTAAAGAGGCATGTTGTTATTTAGGATATTCGTAACTTTGCAATTCTTAAAAAAAGAGCAATAGTTAACAACGAAAGTAAAAAGAAAAAAGGATATGGCTACCAAAACCGTTTCATATGTGCCCAATAAGGTGAAAGATATTACCCTAGCGGATTGGGGAAGAAAAGAGATTACTTTGGCCGAAGCAGAAATGCCAGGGCTTATGGCGCTACGGGAAGAATACAAGGAAGAACAACCACTTAAAGGGGCCCGAATTGCAGGTTGCCTGCATATGACCATACAAACTGCGGTTTTAATTGAAACCTTGGTTGCGCTTGGTGCCGATGTCACCTGGAGTTCCTGTAATATTTTCTCCACTCAGGACCATGCCGCCGCCGCCATTGCTGCCACTGGTGTTCCTGTGTATGCTTGGAAAGGGATGAATGAAGAGGAATTTGACTGGTGTATAGAGCAAACTTTGTTCTTTGGTAAAGACCGCAAACCGTTGAATATGATCTTGGATGATGGTGGGGATCTTACCAATATGGTTTTGGATAAATACCCTGAACTCGCTTCTGCCGTAAAAGGATTATCGGAAGAAACCACAACAGGCGTCCATCGTTTATACGAAAGGGTTAAGAATGGCACTTTGCCAATGCCTGCCATGAACGTAAACGATTCGGTAACCAAATCTAAATTCGATAATAAATACGGTTGTCGTGAAAGTGCCGTCGATGCCATTCGTAGGGCAACCGACACCATGTTGGCCGGTAAACGCGTCGTAGTCGCCGGGTATGGCGATGTAGGAAAGGGTACAGCCGCTTCATTTAAAGGTGCGGGGGCTATTGTAACCGTTACCGAAATCGATCCTATCTGTGCCTTACAAGCCTGTATGGACGGTTTTGAAGTGAAGAAATTAGAGAATGTAGTAAGCAAGGCGGATATCGTAATCACAACCACGGGAAATAAGGATATTATCAGAGGTGAACACTTTAAGGCCATGAGAGACAAGGTAATCGTGTGTAATATCGGACATTTCGACAATGAAATCGATATGGCTTGGCTGAACTCCAACTATGGCACTACCAAGGACGAAATAAAACCCCAGGTCGACAAATATACCATTGACGGTAAAGATATCATTGTCTTGGCGGAAGGACGCTTGGTGAACCTTGGTTGCGCCACGGGACACCCTAGTTTTGTAATGAGCAACTCCTTTACCAATCAGACCTTGGCACAGATCGAGCTTTGGAAAAATAGTGATGCCTATGAAAACAAGGTATATATGCTACCCAAACATTTGGATGAAAAAGTCGCTAAATTGCATTTGTCAAGATTAGGTGCCGAGCTTACGGAACTTCGTGAAGACCAGGCAAAATATATCGGGGTTACCGTAAAAGGTCCATTTAAACCCGATTATTACAGATACTAGGAGGAAACCCGTAATTGGATATAAAAAAACCCTTGTTCTATACAGATCAAGGGTTTTTTAACTTTTTACTTTTCATCCCTCAAAAAGGATCATAACCAAATTTCTGGCCACCAACTGAGGCATCGGCCATTAAACCAGCCTTTGGCAAGGCAAACACGGCTACGCCGTCTTTGTATTTGGCATTAACGGCAATCCCGGACTTCAAGGCAACAGCAGAAGCTTCCGCTGCAAACTGGAACTTCCCTTCCTTAAATCGGGCTAAATCTGTCGGGGTCTCAAAAAAGATCACTTCGATTATCGCCTGTCCACCAGCCTGCAATCCAATATTCAATTTCTTTAGGTCAGCCATTCCCACGACATCCCCTTTTTCATAGACGACTCCCTTTCCGGAAGCACCACCGATAATAAATCCACCTTTACCCACATTAGGGAAAATTACAAATCCTGCAGAGGTATCAAAAAACTTTTCTATGCCCGCATCTGTCTTCAACATGGTTTTTTTTGCCTTTGTGGCATCCTGCATTAACTTCTTCTCACTCCGTGTCTGTCCTGTGGCAACACTCATTACCAATATCATGGACATCACGGTCATTAACCTGAACATTTTCATAGTATTAACTGTTAGAATTATTACATCAAAGATAAAACGCAATAAGGGGAATCCATATTCCCAAACACATAAGAATATGTTAATAAGCACCGTAGAAAACCTAGCCAAAGGTATGACCTTCCAAAAGCCTATTGTATTGACCCCGCTTAAAGAAAAAGCCTAGTCTAACCATTTAGTTTTAAGAATCATTTTCGGATCAAATCATTTTTTCGGTACTTCGTACAAAATTTTATGATATGACAATTTTTGTGGACATGGATGAAGTGATTGCCGATACGTTCGGCGCACATATTGAGATTTACAATACTGAATTTAATGGAAACCTTACCCCAGAAGCCTGTAAGGGATCCGACGTTTGGAAAATGGTCCCCAAAGCCCATCAGGAAAGTATACGGAAACATGCAACCCGAAGGGGTTTCTTTAAAAATCTCAACCCTATTGAAGGCAGTAAGGATGTTTTAAAGGAACTTTCTGAAAAGTATAATGTTTATATAGCTTCGGCTGCCATGCAATTTCCGAATTCACTAGAGGAAAAAAGTGAGTGGTTGGATGAGCATTTCCCTTTTATCCCGTGGCAAAAAAGGATCTTATGCGGACACAAACATATCTTAAAAGGAGATGTATTGATTGATGACCGAAGCTATAACCTTGAAATGTTCAACGGCAGATCAATCTTGTATTCATCCCCGCACAATGCCTACATCAATGGTTTCGAAAGGGCCGACACATGGGAAGAGATCGGGAAAAAGTTACTCTAGACAATATACGAAAGGAAAAACCCCTTCCATTTCTGGAAAGGGTTTTCTATTTCTTGAAAATACAAGATATTAGGCCTCAAAAGGCTCTATGGAAACATAGGATTTCCCTCCTGTTTTCTTTTGAAATTTTACGATTCCGTCTACCCTTGCATGTAATGTATGATCCTTACCTGCATAGACATTATCTCCTGGATTGTGTCTAGTACCTCGTTGTCTTACGATGATATTACCAGCGATGGCCGCCTGGCCACCAAAAATCTTAACCCCTAAGCGTTTCGATTCTGATTCCCTACCGTTTTTCGAACTACCTACACCTTTCTTGTGAGCCATTTTTTTCGGTTTTTATTGTTATACTTAATGGTTTGGTTATTATGCCTTACCACCGTCTAATTCGTCTTGCCATTTTTTTAACTCATCCCATTTACCCTCAGCAGCCATTTTAGCTTGTGCCGGCCAAGTGTCTGTTACGTGGTTACCACGAACATCTGCAATGATTTCAGCTATCTTATCCGCTTTGGTATTTGCCAATTCAGCAAAAGTTGATATTCCTGCAGCGATTAAGGTCTCTGCAATTTTAGGTCCAATACCTTCAACCTTTTTCAAATCATCGGCTTTCTTGGGAGCCGCTTTTTTCGGTGCTGCTTTAGCTTTGGGCGCTTCTGCCTTTACAGCCGCCTTTTTTGGAGCTGCTTTAGCTTTTGGTGCTGCCGCGGCTTTTGCAGGGGCTGCTTTTTTCGCTCCGGAAGCAACAATGCTCTCAACAACGATTTCAGTAAAAGATTGACGATGGCCATTCTTTACAGCATAACCTTTACGTCTTTTCTTTTTAAAGACAATAACTTTGTCACCTTTTAGGTGTTTAACGACTTTAGCCTCAACAGCGGCTCCGTCTATAGCTGGGGCGCCAACAGTAACGTTCTTACCATCATCCAAAAGAAGTACATTGTCAAAAGTTACCTTTTTCCCTTCTTCCGCTTGCAAACGGTGAACATATACTTTCTGGTCTTTCGCAACTTTAAATTGCTGCCCTGCCATCTCTACAATTGCATACATAGCGTATATATTAGTTAAATTTTAAGCCTACCTTTTTGGATAGGCGGGTGCAAATATACTGCTAATTCATTAATGTACAAGCGATTTATAAATAAAAAATGACCTAAAAACCACGGCTGTCCGACACTATTTAATATTCTTGCTTAATCTCCTATTTGTTCGACTTGAATAGTTGCATAATGGTCAATGTAATTACCAAGGTAGTGGCAAAACCCATAATAGCCACCGTAAAGAATACGATAGCCTCAAAATTTTTGAACTCCCCCGACCAAGCCTTGGACAACTCAATCAGAAATTCGGTGTTGAGTTCTGTTGCATAGAGCGCAAAGAAAAAGGTGAATATAATCGTGGCAACACTTCCGGTTACCACACCGGCCGTAAATCCTTTACCGTAATTAAACCGTTCCGCTTCTTTGATCTTAAAAAACTTTATGGCCTCGTAAATACCAAATCCTGTGATTACTCCATTGAAAATACTATAAAACACATTCGTATGCACACCGAACAAGGACAAAATCAAAAAATAGGCAATCAGGCATCCGCTAGTTGCAATTCCGAATCGAATGGGTAGGGAAAAATGCTTCATTGAACTGGTTTTTTTGGTTAATTCCCTTAAAATAAGCATTATATATTCAATTCGGCTTAAAATCTTGTTAAAGACCAAGGAACAATCGGATGCTTATCCTTAAAAATATATATTAGCATATCCAATAATAAAAGCACATTGTCCAATAGATTAACCCATAATCCTATGAGAATAAAAACATCGCTGACCCTAGGTGTGTTGGCCCTATTCTTTTTGCCAACCCTCTCTGCCCAAGAGGTTTCTTTCGAAGAATATGACCTTGACAACGGTCTTCACGTAATTTTACACCAAGACAATAACGCCCCTGTGGTAACCACATCGGTCATGTACCATGTAGGTGCCAAGGATGAAAATCCCGAAAAAACAGGTTTCGCCCATTTTTTCGAACATTTATTGTTCGAAGGCACGAAAAACATAAAACGTGGGGAATGGTTTAAGATCGTGTCCTCGAACGGAGGCCAGAACAATGCAAATACCACCCAGGACCGCACCTATTATTATGAGGTATTCCCCTCGAACAATGTAGAGTTGGGACTATGGTTGGAATCGGAACGAATGATGCACCCCATAATCAACCAAATTGGGGTAGACACCCAAAGTGAGGTGGTTCAGGAAGAACGAAGGATGCGTTATGACAATTCACCTTATGGAAGATGGCGCGAACAAATGTTCATACACCTTTTCAAAAAACATCCTTATCGCTGGCAGACCATTGGTTCCTTGGAGCATTTGGCCAATGCCTCCTTAGATGATTTTAAAGCGTTCAACAAAACTTATTATGTACCCAACAATGCCGTATTGGTCGTCGCGGGGGACATTTCCTTGGACAAGACCAAAAAAATGGTACAGGATTATTTTGGACCCATCCCAAAAGGGAAGGACATTCAGCGCCAAACATTCGTAGAAGACCCCATTACCACCCCGATAAAGGCCGAATACCGCGACCCGAACATACAGATACCCGCCATTTTCCTTGGCTACAGAACTCCCGCACAAACCAATAGGGACGCCTATGTATTGGACATGATCTCTACGTATTTAAGTGATGGCAAAAGCTCCAAACTTTACAAAAAATTGGTTGATGAAGAGAAAAAAGCCCTTCAGGTCTTTGCTTTCAATGGTTCACAGGAAGATTACGGAGCATATGTTGTTGGTGCACTCCCCGTAGGGGAAACCTCTTTGGAAGACCTTCAAAGCGATATCGACGAGGAAATCGGGAAGTTGCAATCCGAATTGATATCCGAAAAGGATTATCAAAAACTTCAGAATAAATTTGAGAATATGTTCGTAAACTCAAATAGCAGTATTTCGGGCATAGCGAATTCATTGGCAAGATATTATGTGCTATACGACAACACCGGCTTGATCAATAATGAAATCGAAATTTACCGATCGATCACAAGGGAGGAAATATTGGAAGTATCCAACAAGTACCTTAAACCAAATCAACGTGTAGCGTTGGAATATTTACCCCTAGAAGCAACAGAAAACTAAAAAACAATGAAAAAGTTATATATAACCTTGATCCTCGGTTTTATCGCCTTTAATTTACAGGCCCAGATTGATAGAAGTAAGATGCCCGAACCTGGCCCTGCCCCAGAAATCAATTTGAATGAACCACTACATTACGAACTCAAAAACGGACTTAAGGTCTTAGTGGTCGAAAATCACAAATTACCACGGGTATCCATGCAATTGCTCATAGACAACCCACCAACACTTGAAGGTGAAAAAGCTGGGGTTTCGGCCCTCACCGCCAGTCTTTTAGGCAACGGATCCCAGTCCATCCCAAAGGATGATTTTAATGAGGAGGTGGATTTTCTGGGTGCACGTATCAATTTTGGCTCCCAAAGTGCCTATGCGAGTTCATTATCAAAATATTTCCCAAGGATCTTCGAACTTATGGCAGATGCTGCCATTAACCCTAATTTTACCGAGGAAGAATTTGAAAAGGAAAAACAGAAATTACTCACTTCCATAAAATCGATGGAAAAGGATGTTTCCGCGATTTCCAACCGAGTGGCCGATGCCTTGGCCTATGGTACCAGCCACCCTTACGGGGAATATGTTACCGAAGAAACGGTAAAGAACGTAACCTTGCCCGATGTGGTCCAATATTATGAAGATTATTTTGTGCCCGCCAATGCCTATTTGGTCATTGTTGGGGATGTTCAATTCGACCAGGCAAAAACCTTGGTGGAGGATTATTTTACCCCTTGGACAAAAGCCACCCCACCTTCCTTATCCTACTCTAAACCCTCCAATGTACAATATACCCAAATCAACTTTGTCGATGTTCCCAATGCCGTACAATCCGAGGTCATCGTTGAAAGTTTGGCCGACCTCCAAATGAAGAACGATGACTTTTTAGCCGCCCTTCTGGCCAATAAGATCCTTGGTGGTGGCGCCCAGGCCCGTCTATTTTTAAATTTAAGGGAAGACAAGGCGTATACCTATGGAGCTTATTCGAGCATCGGGAATGATAAATATGCCCCTTCACCCTTCGTTGCTAGCGCCCAAGTACGGAATATGGTAACCGATAGTGCCGTGGTTGAAATTTTAAAGGAGATTGACAACATCGTGAAACACCCCGTCACTGATGAGGAATTAAAAGATGCGAAGGCCAAATACGTAGGGAGTTTTGTGCTGGCCTTGGAAAAGCCGGAAACCATTGCCCGATATGCCTTGAATATTGAAACCGAAGGACTGCCAAAAGATTATTACAGAACATATTTGGAACGCCTGAATGCCGTTACCAAGGAAGATGTGCAAAAAGCCGCCCAAAAGTACATGGGCATCAATAATGCCCGTGTAGTGGTCACAGGAAAAGGAAGTGAGGTTATTGAAAACTTGGAAAAAATTACCTTCAATGGTGAAAAGGTCCCTGTAAAATATTTTGATAAATTCGCCAAGAACACTGAAAAACCTAAATTTTGAGATTGTCATCGTTTAAGACCCAATGACTTTTTTTACAAGAAAAACCCAAATCCTGATGGGTGCAAGAAATCGAACAAGGACCGTTATTTTTTATGACGGTCTTTTTTTTCGGTTTACCAAATACACTCCAAAAAGTATGATCACACCACCCATCAATTGATACACATTGATAGACTCCCCATCCCAAACACCCCAAAGTACCGCTACGATAGGAATCACATAGGTGACCGAGGCCGCAAAAACCGGACTTGACAAATGAATCAATTTATTAAAATAGATATTGGCCACCGCCGTGCCCAATACGGCCAAAATCAATAAAAACCACATCGATCGTTGCATTTCCACATTACTACCAATGCTTCCAAAAAAACCCGTGTAATGGACTATGGCCAAAGCAGGGACAAATGCTACCGCAAAACTTCCCGTAGTTACGGCCAATGGACTCAAATGGGCCAAATGTTTTTTTATGATATTTATATTCAAGGCATAACCCAAAGCTGATAGTATGATGTAAATTGAATACCAATAATTTTGATCCTGACTAAACTCCATTCCTGTGACTATCAATACCAAAGTGCCCAAAAGTCCAATGGCCACCCCTAAAATCTGTTTTTTGGTAACAAGCACACCAAACAGTACAATCCCAACAATCGTAGTCAATAAAGGAACCACAGAATTAAAGATCGATGTAACCCCACTATCGAGTTGGGTTTGTGCCAAGGCGAACAGAAATGGCGGAAAGAACGAACTCAATAAGCCGGCGAAAACTATCCATTTCCAATCCCTCAAAGTCAATCTCCATACACTGCGATACCCAAAAACAAAAAGGAAAGACGAAGCTAGAACAATACGCAACCCTCCCAACTGTATGGCAGTAAGGCCAATCAACGCCTTTTTAATCAATATAAAGGAGGAACCCCATACCAATGAAAGAATGATGAGATAGATCCATTTTCTGACTGTTTCGTTCACCGATTCAATTTATACAAAAGTGAAACTTTAGATCCAATTAGAACGTGCTTCTTATATAATTTTAATCCTATAAAAGATTCCCCTTCAGGTAAATAAAAAAATATACCTGCTTGAAAATGGCATTGCTACCCCGGATGTTTACGCCCAAAGCCTATGAGGCAATGATTGGTGCATTTCTATTTTCTTTGGATACTGCAGACAGTGTATTACCAGGGACCTCATATGCTTACTAATTAATATGGCTGCCCTGTTTTTTTTGGGCTTTGGATTGTTAATCATTCGATCTGGATTCGGGTTATCTTCCCAAACATCAAAAAAAATGGATTCGATGCAATATCAGATACGATTTGTCATAAAAACAAATAGGTATTATGTATTTTTGAAAAAGGAAGATAATCGATATGAAGGGGATCAACCCTATTCGGAAACGGAAGTAGTACCATAACGTTGATCCCTGCCGAAGGGAACACCGATGATATTCCGGAAACAAGCCCAAACATCAGAATAAAGAACCATAATTAAATTTATAAAAATCAAAAAATAATAAAATGAAAAAGTTTTTAAGCCTTATAGCCGTAGTATTCCTTATTTCGAACATCTCGTGCAAAGATGAAAAAAAGGTTGACGAAAATGCCTCTGAAAACCAGATGGCAAAGGTCATGGCCATTCACGATGAGGTAATGCCCAAAATGAGCGTAATGGGTAAAATGGTCGGTGAATTGAGCAGCAAGGAAGATAGTACTGAATTGGGGCTACAATACAAAAATGCCAGAAAGGGCTTGCAAGACGCCCATAAAGCCATGATGGACTGGATGCAAGGCTTTGGTAACCGATTTGATTCCGATGAGATTTTAAACGGAAAGGCACTTACAGCGCAAAAACAAAGTTGGTTGGATGAGGAGGAAGCAAAGATAAAAGCCCTTCGCGAACAGATCAATACCAGCATCGCCAATGCCGAAAAACTACTCGGCTCGGAATAAAGGCATAAAATTATAGTGGTTTGTTATCCCTTATAAAAATAGGGACAAGTTCCTAATGGGCTTATTTCCAACGAACACTCTCCATGAATTTCTTTATATCGTTCTGCAAATAAGTAGCTGCGGGATATATGGAATCATAATTGGGCTTAACATAGAAATAAAGGGAACCGGTCACAAAATGATCGGTACTGTCGGTAACATAAAATTGGGCTTGTGAAGCGGCATTCCCGACAACCTCAAAGAACATTCCGTATACCCGATCCTTTTCATTCACAAAGGGATGTGGCAAAATACCATCAGCTTTAGCGGAGTGTTCTATCGATAATTTTTGGGCATCCATCAATAATTTATCAATATCCCCATGAACATCCTTATAGGTAACAAATAGGGAGCCTTTCAAGCTAGGATAATCCAAGGTCATTGAATTGGCATCCTTTTGCCTGAAAATGCTAGTTTGGTTCTTTAGAAATTTAAAATGATCCGTTTCAATGGGTCCATAATCCGATTTAGGGTATTCCAAACGCAATTTGGCCTTAGGCTTGGGAATCACCTCATCTTGGCAACCCATAACAATACCAGTAAAAAACAATAAAAAAAGGACACGCTTAATTCTCATGTGGCAAGATCACTTTAATTTGTTTCAATCTTTTCTTATCCAGACTTTCTACAATGAATTCGTAATTCTTAAATTCTATCTTATCGCCTTTTTTGGGAAAGCTTCCGGCAATCTCCAATACAAAACCGGCAATGGTCTCGGATTCCCCTTTTTGTTCCTCAAAATCGCCATCGTCATCCATCTTCACCACCCTATAAAAATCCTTTAAGGCCGTCTTTCCGTCAAAGACATAATTAAAATCATCCAATTTCGAATATACTAAATCCTCATCATCAAATTCGTCACTGATATCACCTACAATCTCCTCAATAATATCCTCAAGGGTAACAATACCCGAAGTACCCCCATATTCATCGACCACCACGGCCAAATGGTTTTTCTTTTCCTGGAACTCCAACAAAAGATCATCCAGCTTCTTGTTTTCCGGTACAAAATAGGGTTCCCGGATCAAGGAAATCCAATTAAAGGACTTTCGGTCTATAAAGGGTAAAAGGTCTTTTACGTAAAGTACACCCAAGACATTGTCCATGTTTTCCGAGAATACGGGAATTCTGGAGTAACCCTGTTGTTTTATCTCATTGAGCACATCGGGAAATTTCATATCCTCACTTAAAGCGAACAAATCGATGCGTGGGCGCATCACCTGCTTGGTATCGGTATTACCAAAGGAAACAATACCCTCCAATAATTTTTGCTCTTCCTTTGTGGTATCCCCTTCAGAGGTCAATTCCAAAGCTTGGGACAAATGATCTACGCTAAGACTCGATTTATGTGTTCCCAATTTTTTGTTGAGGTATATCGTACTTGAGCGCATTGGCAGGCTCAAGGGGGAAAAAAGGAAATCGAGTACTTTAAGCGGATACGCCATAAAATGGGAAAAACTCACCCTATTCCTATTGGCATAGACCTTTGGTAAAATCTCGCCAAACATCAGAATCAAAAAAGTTGCCACAACAACCTCCAAAAGAAAACGAACTGAAATAAAATTGAACAGAAAATAATTGATGTTTGAGAACAAGGTGTCCCCAATCAAGTTAAAAATAAGTACTATCCCGATGTTAATGGCATTGTTGGCAATTAAAATGGTCGCCAATAATTTTTTCGGACGTTCGAGTAATTTCACAACAATATTGCCCTTGGCCGTCTTGTCATGTTCTATGGCGTTAATGTCTGTTGGGGACAAACCGAAAAAGGCCACCTCAGCACCCGAGATAAGGGCTGAACAAAACAATAATATGATTAGCATGGTAACATTGAGTACAAAAGCACCCTCCATAGCTAAAGAATTCAGGGAAAAACTAAGGGGTTCTGGGTCCAACAGTCAAATTTTAATTTTTATAGGGTCTAAAAAGGCAAATCATCATCGGGTTCAACTGATGGTGTAGGTTCAGCAGGCCTTGTCGGTTCGTTCTGTTGTACCGGTTGTGCTGGTTTCGATGATTGGGTGGTTTGCGCTGGTTGACCGGTTGCCTGTGCATTGGCCATACTTTCCTTTTTGGTACTTAAGAAAGTGAAATCCTGCACATGCACTTCAGTGGTATAGCGCGTATTGCCATCCTCACCTTGCCATTGCCTATTCTTTAAGCGCCCCTCGACATATATCTTATCCCCTTTACTAAGGTATTTTTCACAAATTTCGGCAGCCTTGTTGCGCACAACAATGTTATGCCAATCGGTGTTGGTCACACGTTCACCTGTTTGCTTATTGGTATAGGACTCATTGGTTGCAATAGGAAACCTCCCTATACTACCACCACCCTCAAAATAGTGCATTTTCACTTCATCACCCAAATGCCCGATGAGCATTACTTTATTCAATGTTCCACTCATAATTTTCGTCTAATGTCCAAAAGTACTAAATTTTAAATGTTTTAATAAAATCAGCTATCAAAACCGGTACCGGATATGCCTCCAAAGTTCCGAAATCAATTCCATTCCCCATATAGGAATCTGTTTTTACGATCCAAAATTTAGTATATAAATGCTGATGTGATAATTTATGTACAATATCATCATTATTAAATTGATGGATTTCCGGGGCGTCCTCAATGTTAATTACCTCGGTATACCTATGTTCCATTTCGGCCAAATTGATATTCCCTTTGGTTTCCAACACGGGGAACTCCCAAAGATTCTGCCAAATCCCCCTCCCTTTGCGCTGTTGCAACAAGGTCCTATTTTCCGAATCGATAACGACCAAATAATTAAAATATCTTTTTCTGACCTTTGTCTTATTTTGTTTTACCGGAAGTTCGTCAACCCGTTTCTTTTGAAGCGCCACACAACCCTGATTTAGTGGACAACCTTGGCAATCGGGATTTTTTGGAACACATTGTATGGCGCCAAATTCCATTATGGCCTGATTGTAGTCCCGTATTTGCCCAACATCCATGACCTCCCTTGCCAATTGCTTAAAATAACGAATACCTTCAGAACTGTTAATCGGCGTTCCGATACCAAAATACCGGGAAAGCACCCTATATACATTACCATCGACCACAGGCTCAGGAATATTAAAACAGATGGAGGCAATGGCACTGGCCGTATAATCACCGACTCCCTTTAAACTAAGTAGCCCTTTATAAGTGTCAGGGAATACCCCTCCATATTCATTGACCACCATTTTTGAAGTTGTATGAAGGTTCCTCGCCCTGGAATAATATCCTAACCCCTGCCATAATTTCAACACCTGATCCTCCGAGGCACATGCCAAATCATCAACAGTCGGGAACCGTTTTATGAACTTTAAATAATAGGGCAATCCCTGAGCCACCCTCGTCTGCTGAAGGATGATCTCTGAAAGCCAGATCTTATAGGGATCCGTACTTTGACGCCATGGTAATGATCGTTTATTTTGAGCATACCAAAGAAGAATTTTATGGGAAAAAATCATGCACGTTTATACTATATGATAAAAGTAGCTGTTTATAGACTTAAAATTAGTTGATTAGGGCAAAAGAATGAATTAAATTTATATATTTGCAAGCCGAAAAAATACACAGATAATATAATACACAAAATGACGAAAGCGGAAATTGTATCGAAAATCTCAGACAAACTGGGAATTGAAAAAGGAGATGTGCAGGCAACGGTCGAATCCTTTATGGAGGAAGTTAAGACTTCTTTGGAAAGTGGCGATAATGTATACCTAAGAGGATTTGGTAGTTTTATCATTAAGACCAGAGCAGAAAAAACTGGAAGAAACATTTCAAAAAACACTACTATAAAAATACCGGCACACAATATTCCGGCATTTAAACCGGCTAAGGTTTTTGTAGAGGGTGTCAAAAGTAACGTACAAGTAAAATAATATAATAATCTTTAAATAAGAACTTTATGCCGAGTGGTAAGAAAAGAAAGAGACATAAGGTAGCTACCCATAAGCGCAAGAAGCGTAGAAGAGCTAACCGACACAAGAAAAAGTAGTTGTAACCAACTACTTTTTCGTTTAATACGTTCATTGACATAGAAATTCGAAATCGAATTTCGACGGGTTTATACAACCTGTAATTACTATTGTTTAATCTATTTGTTCATACGCCAATTTGGCTGTGGTGAACAGATATAAATAAAATCAGGTGAATAGAGAATTAATCGTAAGATCTAGTTCCAACGCCGTCGATTTTGCCTTACTAAAAGAAGGAAAACTCACTGAATTACACAAAGAGGAAGACAATAACGATTTTTCTGTTGGCGATATATTTTTGGCCAAAGTTAGAAAACCCGTTACCGGTCTTAATGCTGCCTTTGTAAATGTAGGTTATGAGAAAGATGCTTTTCTGCATTATCATGATCTAGGGCCGCAATTATCCACGATGTTAAAATTCATAAAACAAGTGAGCACCGGAAAGCTCAAGGATTATTCCTTGAAGGACTTTCCGTTGGAAAAAGATATTGATAAGCATGGCACCATCAATGATGTCATAAAATCGAATCAATCCTTATTAGTACAGATTGTTAAGGAACCCATTTCCACCAAAGGGCCAAGAATAAGTTCTGAGCTATCACTAGCCGGACGTTATTTGGTCATGGTGCCTTTTTCCGAACGCGTATCGGTCTCTCAAAAGATCGCCAGCAAGGAGGAAAAGGATAGGTTAAAAAGGCTTGTAACAAGCATTAAACCTAAAGGATTTGGTGTCATTATCCGAACAGTCGCCGAAGGCAAAAAAGTCGCCGAGCTGGACAAAGATTTAGAAAACTTGCTGAACAAATGGTCAGCAATGTGTAAAAAATTGTATAAAGCACCCACCCCATCAAAAGTATTGGTAGAGCTCAATAGGGCCTCCAGTATACTAAGGGACGTATTCAACGATTCCTTTACTGGAATACATGTTGATAACGAAACGCTTTATAACCAGGTCAGGGATTATGTACAGGAAATTGCACCGGGTAAGGAATCCATTGTAAAACTCTACAACTCTCCTGTTCCATTATTTGAAAAATATGGAATAGAAAGACAGATCAAAACTTCTTTCGGCCGTACGGCCACAATGAGCAAAGGGGCCTATTTGATCATAGAGCACACCGAAGCTTTACATGTTATTGATGTAAACAGTGGCAACCGATCCAACAAAGCGAAAAATCAAGAAGATACTGCTTTGGAGGTGAATATGCTGGCAGCTTCAGAAATTGCAAGACAATTACGCCTGCGTGATATGGGAGGAATTATCGTTATCGATTTTATCGATATGGTAAAAGCGCCCCATAGAAAAAAACTTTTTGACCATCTTCGTGATGAAATGAAAGATGACCGCGCAAAGCACAAAATCTTGCCGCCCAGTAAATTTGGCCTTGTACAGATTACCAGACAACGGGTACGACCCGAAATGAATATTAAGACAACAGAAGTAGACCCCAATCGTGCGGGTCTGGAAGTAGAAGCTCCGATTGTTTTAATAGACAAAATTAACGTAGACCTAGAAAAACTTTTGAAAGGCCCTAAAAAGGACAGTAAGATCACTTTGAACATACACCCTTTTATTGCGGCTTACCTTACCAAGGGTTTTCCATCAATCCGTTCAAAATGGTTTTTGGAACATAAGAAATGGATTAAGATCCAACCTAGGGATGCCTACACGTATCTCGAATACCGTTTTAAAGACAAGGACGGCAAAACAATATATTAGTGAAACCCTGTTTTCCAAATGGAAAATAGTAGGTCTAACTAACCCTGAAGCTTAATTTTCAGGGTCTTTCAAATTCCTAAATAGAGAGATATCCAATATAAAGCGACTTCGGAAACGGAGTCGCTTTTTTTGTTCGCACCAACTTCAAAGTTTAATCCAATCTTTCTTAACTTAATACCAAATAACCTTATTTTGTCCTTGCCATTTAAATTATCCTATTTGACCTTGGTATGATCCATTTTCAATCTTATAAAACTTAAATTCGCACCTTGTTCCAAAAATCAAAGTCATATACATTATCGGAAGCGACCAAAAAACTGGAACGCTATTGTGCCTATCAGGAACGTTGCCACAAGGATGTGACGACAAAACTGAAGGAAATGCGTATGATTCCAGAGGCGATAGACCAAATAATAACCCATTTGATCCAAGAAAATTATTTGAACGAGGAACGTTTTGCCCAAAGTTTTGCACGTGGTAAATTCAACATAAAAAAATGGGGAAGAAATAGGATTGTAAATGAGTTGAAACAACGACATATAACAAGCTATAATATCAAATCCGCCTTAAAGGAAATCGATGATAGCCGCTACCTGGAAACCTTTGATGCCCTTGCCAAAAAAAGACTGGATTCCCTAAAGGACACCGATATTCAAAAACGAAGGAGAAAACTTGCCGATTACCTGCTCTACCGTGGTTGGGAAAGCCATTTGGTCTATGCCAAAATACAAGAACTCATTAAATGATGTAAGTTCATTTCACGCTATATGTCCGGTCGAGCGAAGTGGAGACCTTTTCATTTATAATTTCTGACTTGGCGTCTCTGCCTAAAGTAATTGATAACTATTTTTCAGATTAGTAACAACTGGGAATTTAGAATATAAAATGCAGCCTGATAAAAGTCAGAATTCCCGATCAGGGAAAGCACTATAGCTTATTGGTTCTTTCGATAGCCTGTTCGTTTTTCCAATCTATCCATTTTTGACCCTGGAATTTTCGCATCAACCCGTCGTAATTACGCATTACAATGACATTGTAAAAAGCGGAAAAAAGATTTTTTGGACTCCTGGCAATTGAACGCAAGCTCATGGAAAACCCAGGTGTCACATACCGCATATAGTGCCAATAACCCTCGGGAATATATAAGACCTCCCCGTGGTTTAAATGGGTCTTATACCCTTCGGCTTTCTTTAAGGCAGGCCATTGATCAAAATCAGGATTGGCAAAATCGATACTCTCATGGGTAATCAATGAATGTGGTACTTTGTATAAATGATCACTCTCGGATTGCGGAAACAGGATACACTCCTTCTCTCCCTCAAAATGGAAATGGAAAATATTGGCCAGGTCAATATCAAAATGCATAAAAGTATATGAATCACGACCTCCAAAGAAAAGCATGGGCAAGGTTTTCATTAATCGCAGTCCAAAATCAGGATAAGTAAAATCCTTTTGTAATTCGGGTACCTCCTTTAAGATGTTCCAAAGAAAAATGCGGTATTTGGTAGGCTCTTTTTGAAGTAGGTCGATATAATCGGACATCTTCATCCTAGCGTGGGGTTCGTTAAACCCATCCTCGTGTTGTACGGGACGGTCATCGTACAAGGGAACCTCCTTGTCCCCTGCAACCTTACGCATATATTCCAAATCCCATTTGGAATAGGCAGGCCAATCCTCAATGAACCGTTCGATTACAACAGGTTTTTGAGGCTTAAAATATGTATTTAAAAAAGTCTCCTTGGTAATGGTCTTTACCCTAGGTATTTCGTTTAAGTTCAAGTTCAATTGGGTTGAATTATCCAACAAATGTATGAAATCTCCTAAAATAGGTCTTTAAAAGCCATTGTAGGCACTACATCTTTATAATAATCTACAGAAGTATCCAAATGATGATTGTTATTTAAAACTATAACGCAAACCAAATAGCACATTACTTGGTGGCATTGGTGTAAAGCCAGACTCAATATATTCAGCATCAAAAATATTGTTTGCCGTCATTGATAATTCAACTTGTTTTAATTTTAGTACAATAGAGGCATCCCACACGTTGTACGTTTGTCCTGTGGTACGTTCAGCGTATTTGTAAACAATATTCTGGCTTACATTTTTGAATAATTTAGTACTCAATCGGGTCGTAAAATGATGTTTCAATGTGTTCAGGGAATACCGCGACAATTCTTCGTTTTGGTCTAAAATATTATCATCCAAAAAAGCATAGCCGATTGCTAAGGTTTGATTGAAGGTATTCAGCTTAAAATTATAAGAAGCATCAATTTCCAATCCTTTAGTATTAACTTCAGCGATGTTGGTTGCGGTAAAATTTTCTTCATCTATATTTTGCCTGATATAATCAATAAGATTTTCCGCGTCCCTATTAAAAACTGAAATACTTGCCCCAATTTTTGGACTCACATATTTAATTCCCAATTCTTGTGCAAAGGCTTCTTCGGGTTCCAAATCCGGATTCCCTACACTTCCGCCTCCGTTATAATATAAATCGGTATAGGTAGGTATTCTGTACGTAAAACCAATGTTTCCATACCCTTTTAGGTTGTTGGTAATGTCAAATCCAATATCCAAACCAGGAAAGGCATTGAATTTAAAATCCGAAAAATACGTCATGGCAACTCCTGGAGTAATATCTAAACGATTGTCAGCAAATTGAAATCTATGTTCTAAAAACAAGGTGGTCATAAAACGATTACGCTGACCCAAATTATTGCTTCGCAAATACACTTTGGACATATCGATTCCAAATCCTGTAATACCTAATTCAGAGGTGTACGCTGCATTAGCTTCGGCGCCGATTTTATCTGAAATATGAAAATTTCTGAAAGAGTTGGGGTCATCCCGTTGCAGTAGAAACATATCTTGATTCCGTTTCCAATACACACGCGGTTTAATTTTTAATTTTTCAGACTTAAAAGTGGTTGTAAATGCCATTAAGCTATTTTGGGTTTCTTCATATTCATTAAACCCCCAACTACTTGGTGTGTAAAAATTTTCAGCGCCGAATTTTCGTTCAAAGAACGTTGCAATCATCTCAATAGGTTGGTCTTTTTTATTGAATATGCTTTTTAGAAAAAAGTTGGAATTGTCATAATCCGAATTATTTCTATACCCTTCCGAAGTCATTTTTCCAGCATGGAAAATATGTGTTGAATTTTCCAATTCAGACCCTACGGTCACAGAACCATTAAGCTGACCAAAAGAACCAGCTTCAAGATTTGCAGAAACGGAATTTTTTAAATTGCTTTTAGTGACAATATTAATGGCACCTGTAAAAGCGTTCTGCCCAAAAACCCGAGCTGCTGGACCTTTTATAACTTCTATGCGCTCAATAACCTCCAGCGGTAAAGAAGCATTCATGGTATGGTGACCTGTTTGTGCATCGTCCATTTTAATACCATCAATCAATAAGAGTGTTTGATCAAAACCACCACCTCTGATAAATAAATCAGCCTGACTTCCTCCAGTACCACGTCTTCTAATGTCTACACCGGCAACTTGCTGTAATAAATCCGCCATGGTACCGGCAGAACTGTTTTTAATATCAGCTGCTGTAATAATATTTATGGTCCTGGAATTTTCTTTGAAGGGTAAATCAATCCGGGTTGAAGTAACTACAACCTCACTTAAGGAATCGACTTTTATGATAGGTTCTTCTTGTTGGGCATGTAATTGAAATGCACTAATTAGTAAAAATGCAAAAAGTAAGACTTTCTTTTTCATCTAGTTGGATTTTGTAATGGCTGTCATTGCTTCAATTAATTTTATTCTGCAAAAGTCGTAACTTTCCGGACGATTAACCTAGTCCAGTTTTAAAACAATGAATAGTCCGGTTAGTGATATATTAAAACAACTTGTCACATTCGACAAAACGATTGTGCAACCTGTTTATATACAAGTGGCACAACAAATTATAAATGCGATACAGCGTGGCTATTTAGACAAAGGCAGTAAATTACCAGGAACACGTGTTTTAAGTCAGTTTTTAAACATCCATCGCAATACAGCCGTTGCCATTTACGAAGAATTGGCTTCACAAGGTTGGGTAGATATAATAGCCAATAGAGGGACTTTCGTTTTGGTGCCGGAGGAATCCACTGTAAAAATCAAGGCAACAGCCCAGCATATCCATCAGGCTTATACGTATCCGAAAGTGGTTGGTTTTCCTTTTCAACAGTCATTTCATTTGGCTTCAACAGTACAAGAAACGACTGCTAAATATTCTATTAACGATGGTAAGCCCGATTTGCGTTTACATCCAGTACATCAATTTTCCAGATGGTATAGTGCTGCCATGAAACGAAAACCATTAATTAATAAATGGAATAAGACAAGTGCGTTGATTCCTTCGGTTTTTAGCACACAACTTTGTAATTATTTAAACGCAACACGAGGATTTCACATAAAACCAAATAATCTAGTAAATACGCGTAGCACGGAAATGAGTCTGTATATAGTCTCACAATTATTAATTAAACAGGATGATTTGGTGTTGGTTGGACAGTTGAGCAATTATGCTGCCAATATGATTTTTCAACAAGCAGGCGCAACGATTAGAACGATTCCTGTAGATAGTGAAGGTTTAAATATAGAGTATATAAAAAAGCATTTTGTTAAAGGAAGTATACGCTGTGTGTATGTTTGTGCCAATAGGGATTATCCTACAACCATAACGTTGAGCGCAAAACGGCGATTACAATTATTGCAATTAGCAAAAACACATGGATTTGCCATTATAGAAGATGATTACGATTACGATTTTCAGTTGGAAGGTTCTGCAATGTTACCTATGGCCAGTGCAGATGCCAACGGAATGGTTATTTATTTGGGCAAGTTGGGACAGTCGTTATTTCCAAGTTTTCACACGGGCTTTGTAGTGGCACCGGAAAACTTAATTTCCGAAGCTAAAAATTACTTGCAATTACTGGATAAACAAGGCGATTTAATACAAGAACAAATGCTTTCTGAACTTATTTCCGAAGGCGAAATATATAGACTTAAGAAAAAAAACATAGTCACTTACAAACAGCGTCGCGATAGTTTGTGCCATTTTTTAAACTATTATCTTAAAGGTGTCATCACTTGGGAAATACCCTTAGGAGGTTTGGCAATATGGCTGCAATTTGTAGAAACCATATCATTGGTGAAACTTGCTGAGGAAGCTGAAAAATTAGATTTATTCCTACCAAAAACCATTTTATATCAAGATAAACATACCTGTGCTATTCGTTTTGGTTTTGGGCATTTAAATGAAGAAGAACTGGAAATCGTAATTAAGAAGTTGAAAAGTGCCTATAATAAGGTCATTGATCTTTAATAGGAAATTCAGTTTTGCAATCTTCTCATTTGTATGGATAATGTGTGCTAAAAGCGGAATGTAAAGAAAGTGGAACTTAGTAGTTTAGAATAAAAAAGAGTTATTCAATTTTTCCAGATGCCATTTCCCTGACATTTTCCATAGTACTGGTTTTTTTTAGCGAATACCTTTATTCAACAAAAAAACCTAGTTGCTTTTCACAGCAACCAGGTTTATTTCTACTTAAAGGACAATCCTTTAACTATTCTTCCGAATCGTCTTTTAACCCTTCTTTTTTGTTAGATTCATCCTCTTCTGCCATGGCCGTATCAACAATATCTTTTCCTTTTAGATATTCAGGTAATTGCATTCCTGCCATATTGAACATTTCCTGCAATGGTGGTACAGATTTATACATTCCAGAAATAAAATTGGCAGTGGAACCTTTTCCATCGGCTGTCTTAGCCCCTGAATCCCATACCGTGACTTTATCTATTTTTATGTTCTTGATGGCCTCTGCTTGGGTTCTAACGAGCTCAGGAAGTTTATCAGCCACCAATAACAGTACCGCATCTTTAGGACTATCCCCTGCTGCTTTTACAATCTGCTCTAAACCAGCAGCTTGTTTGGTTAGTACTTCATACATACCTTTTGCCTCAGCCTGCGCCTTAAAAAGTATGGCATCTGCCTCCCCTTTTGCTATTCTACGGGTTTTTTCCGCATCGGCTTCTGCATCGATCTCCACTTTCTTCTTATCTATTTCCGCAGGGACCACAATATCCGCCATTTGGGAACTACGCTCCCTTTCCGCCCTGGCAATCTCCGCATCCTTTTCAGCAGCATACGATTCTTCCAATGCTTTCGCTGCCTGGACTTTTTCCGCAGCGATTGCGGTACGTTCGGCCTCGGCCTCACGTTGTCTTCTTAGGGAGTCGGAATTCGCTACATTGATCTTGGCAATGTTTTCCCCTTCTACCGCTTTGGCGTTTGCCGCAGCAACTTGTGTCCGTTCATCCTGTACGGCATTGGCCTCACCAATAGAACCATCCCTGGTTTTCTCTGCTACTGATTTTCTTGCCGCGTTAATGGCATGGGCCGCAGCTTCCTTACCCAAAGCCTCTATATAACCAGACTCATCAACAATATCGGTAATATTCACGTTGATCAGCTTTAGACCTACTTTCTTCAATTCGGATTCTACACTCTGGGAGATATTGGTCAAGAATTTATCCCTATCCGAGTTGATTTCCTCAATATCCATAGAAGCGACTACCAAACGTAACTGGCCGAAAATGATTTCCTGGGCTAAGTCCTGTATTTCATTTTGACCAAGACCCAAAAGTCGTTCTGCCGCATTTTGCATAATACCCGGTTCAGTAGAAACCCCAATGGTGAATCGCGAAGGCACATTCACACGGATATTCTGCTTACTTAAGGCATTGACCAAATTAACTTCTATTGAAATAGGGGTCAAATCCAAAAATTGGTAATCTTGGACCACAGGCCAGATGAATGCAGCACCACCATGGATACATTTTGCAGAATTCCCACCACCAACTTTACCATAGACTACAAGAATACGATCCGATGGACAGCGCTTATACCTACGTATAAAAGAAATAATGATGATGAAAAAGAAAAGAATTGCAAAACCAATGGCCAGCAATGAGGCGCCAGCGCCCAGTTGTAATGGTAATAAGAACATTTTGGTTATTTATTTAAGAGTTGAACAATCAGTATTCCGTTTTCGGTGACCTCCGTAACCTTTACCACATCTCCTTGGTGCAAGTCTTTATCTTCCTCGGTAAGCGCCTCAAGTTCACGTAACGTCCCTTGCACACTTATACTTACCTTACCTATGGTAGACCTATTGGCCCCTATGGTCAAATATACCTCCCCGATTTGGTCAAGGGCATTTTTAAGTTTTAAGGTTCCACTACTTTGCAATTTGCTCAAATAGTAGAACAGCGAAGCCATGGCCAACATCATCAACAAACCGCATACAACGGAAATCAAAATGGTCGTTGCCTTGGAATACCCACTTTCCAAACATGAGACACCTACCCATCCGAAAATGGTAAAAAATCCCATTAAATTCTTAAAGGATAAAAACTGGAAATCAATACCTGTATCCGATTCTATATCGGTATCGACATCTCCTCCCAAATCATCAACATCGCCCCCTATAAAGGTCATAGCCAGTAGGATCAATAAAACAATCGATGATGCTATAGCGACAATCCAATAGATTTTTTCAAACGAAGTCAATGCGGCAAACCATTGTTCCATAATCTTGATTTTAGGTTGGTATAAGAAAGATACTCAATTTAATAAGAATAATCCTATTCATTAAACGGAAAGTAAAACCGATATTGCATTTCCTCCAAAACCAACGGCATTCACCATTACTGGTCTAATTTTCCCCGGTTTTTTATCTTGCATACCAAATGGAATATCAATAAATCCATTATGTCGTAACATGAGCAAGGTAAATTCCAAACCCAACATTCCCGAAGCACCAAAAGTACGGCCCACTTTCCACTTATCTGTAGTAAGCAACGGTAATTTGTTCTAGAATATTATATCAATTGTCTTTTTTTCCAAACAATCCCCACGAACGGCTCCCGGTGCATACACAATAACAATATCTACCGGATTGCTCTATAGCGCCTAATGTCTTATAGCCTCCCTCGAAGCGAAGAATGCATATAGCACAGTAACATAGGCAGCACTAAGATTTTCAATTTCATCGGAACAAAAAAATAATTCAAATTTATTCAGTCCTTTTGAAAATCATTTGGTATTATATTTATCTTGCAAAGAGGGAAATCAATCCCAAGAAAATACATGTCCAACACCCTTATAAATTCGATTGTAAAGAACGGTACCAACCTAAAGGATAGAACGGTTTTTCTAATTGTCTTCTGTATCTCGCTCTTTATTCGCCTCCCATTTTTCTTTAGGGATTATATTGATCGCGATGAAAGCACCTTTATACTTATGGGGCAATCCTGGGTAGAGGGGCATTTGCCCTATACCGAACTTTGGGATTTAAAACCTCCGATCACTTTCCTTGTTTTCGCAGCCGTTATTTATGTTTTCGGCAAAAGTTTTATCGCCATTCGCTTACTTGGGGTGCTACTGGTTACCAGCGCTGCTTTTTTTACCTATAAAATAGGTCAGGAGGCCCATTCCAAAAAAATAGGTCTTTGGGCTGCCATTGCAACGGTAGCATTGCTTTCTATGTTTGGCAGTCTACAGGGCGTAATGTCAGAACATATTTGTATGGCCTTTTTTATGCCTGGATTATACCTTTTGATAAAGTATAAAAAATGGGGTACTACATTTCTTTCGGGATTACTTATGGGCATTGCAGTGATGTCTAAAATGAATATTGCCTATGCCATATTGTTCCTCGGAATCTTTGTCTTTTATTACCATTACAGAAACCGGAATTGGGTCAAAGGAATAGGCCACTCCTCTTTATATTATATGGGCATACTGCTGATCATTGCATTGACATTACTACCTTATTATTTACAAGGAATTAAAGATTTATGGGTGTCATCGGTATTTAAGGCCCCAATGGCATATATTGATGCACGTAGATACTCCGTTCTTAAACTAGCACCCACTTTTGTAATCTTGGCCGGCTTTTTCTTTTATACATGGAAAAAGAAACTACTCAATTTTAAATTGGCACCCATACAATTCTTACTTGTGGCAATTTTAGGTGTATTGTTCGCTTTTTATAAAGGGGGTAGAATCAACGGCCACTATCTGATACAATTGCATCCCATGTTATTGTTATTGGTGATCATTGCGCTAAGCAATTTGCAATATTTCAAAAAGTTCAAATGGAAGCCTTATTTCCTATTTATACTCTTATTGATTCCGATGGAAACCTATCTGGAGTATTTCAATATTGCACAAAATAAGTACGAGCGGGATACTTTTTACAATGGAGAGGGCTTTTCGGTTCCCAAATACATCCAAGAAAACCATCTAGACACCAAAAATATATTGTTTCTGGGATATCATATAGGATATTGGGTCCTGGATGCCAAACCACCGACTAAAGCGGCCACCCACCCCAGTAATATTTGTCGTGATGAATTATTTGCGTTCCATGATAATCCAAGGGCCCTTTCGATGGATGAATTACGGTACATTATGGAAACCCTTCAGCCCAAAACCATAGTTACGAGAAAAAATCGACGTGTCTTCGATAAAAAGGAAGAAGCCGAAAATAGTTATATTGACGCCTATTTAGTAAAACATTATAAAGTAGTTGCTACGGTGGAAAAAGCAGAAATTTTGCAGCGCTTAGAGCGATAGCAATGCCGGGCGTAATTGGTCGGCATATTTTTTAATAACCGCTTGATCAAACGTCTTTTCCTCGCTGATCCTACCCAACGATTGTACCCCTGTCTTTTTAAGTATGATGCTTTCCGTTGTAGGATTCTCATCACCACTAAAAATCAATGACACATCATATCCTTTAAGAAGTAGCCAATTCACAGTCAATAGGGTATGGTTAATGCTTCCCAAATAATGTCGGGAGACCACGATGACCTTGTAATTGGGCAATATCATATCTAGCACCGTATCGTTGTCGTTCATCGGCACTAACAACCCGCCAGTCCCTTCAATCACCAAATGGTTTTCGGTCCCTGGTTCATAAATTCCGTTGACATCAATAGTGATGCCATCGATTTCTGCCGAAGCATGTGGACTCATGGGGGTATTGAGCTCATAATCAGAAGGATGTATCTTCGATGTACTATTGGAAATCAATCGGGCCACCTTATGACTATCGGTATTTTCCAAATCCCCTGCATGTACCGGTTTCCAATAATCGGCTTCCAATGCCTCAGCTATAATGGCCGAAACCATTGTTTTACCCACTTCCGTTGAAATTCCTGTGACAAAGATCCTATACATGCTTATCTGGTTTAGTAATGATACCACAATTTAAGCATTTGTATTTTTTTTCCTCAAAAAAAGGAAATAGTTTATAAAAAATAGTCTTGCGTTCAAAATAAGCCTCTGATTTTTGGGCCTTGCAATTGGGACAAACAATAGGATTACCATTATCATCAATCGCATAGGCGCGTATCTCATTATAAATTTCCAGGGCCCTTTCCTTATCCTTGGCATATACCTGCAATTTAACCCCGCCTATGGCATGACTGATCAAAGGGTCCGAATTCAAAGTATTTTCATCCTTCAAAAAAACAGGAATACCTTCAGACTCCAACTTTCCCTTAAGAATCTGCACGTCAGCAACGAATTCAAAAGAAGCCAGTATAAAAAACTTTTCCTCCATAGGGTTAAAGGTACTTTTTCAAAAATTATAAAACCATTTTTATTTCTTTCTGTGTATTGTAATTATGAGGGCAAAACGTAAACGCTCCTCATCCGTAGGCAAGGTAGCGGAAAGTATGGGCTGCACCGACACCCCATGACTTTACCGTAAGTAACGAAAAAGCTGCAAAAAACCAACGTTCTTTACTGACCCATACTTCGGTCGGATTCGAACTTATAAATACACATACCTAAGATGGCAGGAATGAAAAATGATTAGGCTTGGGACGCTTTGACTTTTACCCAACAATTCCAAATCATTTTAACTCACTTCGAATGTCACAATTATTCTTCCCAAAAATAATCACACAAAAATGAAAACCCCCCAAGTATCGGGTAATTAACCACTTACCATATACATTAATAAGACTTTAACTACACCATAAATGCTATTTAATTTACCCCCTTAACCAATATATATGTTAAAAAAATAAGTGCAATTCATCGAAAATATTTTAATCAAATGTTAATTTTAACGTATTTTAACATTTTCAAGTGAATTCTTTTGAACAAATTTCTACTACTATTCCTTATGTGTGGTGCACTAGGTTTCTCCCAGAGTATAAACTTTGACCAATTGGGTAAAGAAAAATGGTTAAGGTATAATGGTGGTGTTGCAGCCAATGCCGTTTTTTATGATGGCACGGCAAACAGACAAGACCTTACCTATTACCTTACGGGAAACCTGAATTTCAATATTGCCGGGGTTTACAACATTCCTTTATCGTTCACCTATTCCAATCAAAACTTCGATTTTCCGAGTCCCTTTAAATTCAATAGGTTGAGCTTACATCCATCCTACAAATGGGCAACAGCGCATTTGGGCGATGTAAGCATGACTTTTTCTCCCTATACCCTAAGCGGACACCAATTTACCGGTGCCGGATTTGAATTGGCCCCCGAGGGCAAATTCAGCATAAGTGGCATGTACGGTCGGTTTTTAAGGGCAACGGAATACAATGAGGAAGAGCCGCGTGCCATAACCTCTTATAAACGAATGGGGTATGGCGTTAAGGCCAGTTACGATTTTGATTTTGCCAAATTCGGTGTTATTCTCTTTAAAGCTTCCGACGAAGAAGAATCATTGGAAAACCCCTTCCCTATAGAGTTAGGGCTTTCGCCCAAGGACAATGCCGTACTTTCTTTCGAATCCCAGTTCAAGCTATTCGAAAAAGCCCAATTGAGGGTAGAATATGCTATTTCAGGAGTAACCGAAGACACCAGGCTTACCGAAGCGAGAACAGATAACGGATTGCTTTCATTCCTGTTGGATGAGAATATCAGCACCGAGTATTACAATGCCCTGAATGTTTCTTTTGATTACCCTGCCGGAAACGGTACCCTCGGTGTAGGCTACGAACGCATCGATCCCGACTACAAGACCTTGGGCGCCTATTACTTTAACAACGACCTGGAGAACATAACGGTAAACGCGAATCAGACCCTGTTTAACAATGCGCTGAATATCAGTGTAAATGCCGGACTTCAACAAGACAACCTCAATAATGCCAAAACTTCGGACCAACAGCGTATCGTAAGTTCCGTAAACCTTAATTATACGGCTTCGGAACGATTGGGACTTAATGGTTCCTATTCCAACTTCCAATCCTACACCAATATCCGGGATCAATTTGATTACATTAACCAAGTAGGTGAATTTGATAATGTGGATACCCTGAATTATCGCCAAATATCCCAAAATGCCAATTTAGGCATCAACTATATCCTTAAAAAGACGGAAACCAAACAACACAGCACCAACCTCAACCTCGTTTACCAAAACAGTAACAACCAGCAGGAGGGTGAAACCATAGAAGGTGGAAAAAACTCGTTTTATAATGGGGTTGCGGCCTATACCTTAGGCTATCCCGAACAGGCCTTGAGTATATCCCTGGCAGCAAATGCTTCCTACAATACAGTTGCCGAGGACAACAATTTAACCCTGGGTCCAACCTTGGCCATTGGCAAACAGTTTTTCGACAAACAGTTGCGCACCAATTTATCCAGCTCATACAACACTTCCTACGCCAATGGGGAGCAACAGAATAACGTTTATAATTTTAGATTGGGGGGTAATTACCTTTGGTTACAAAAACACAATTTCAGTCTAAACTTTTTGGCGTTATTTAGAAATTCCACATTGAATACCGGTAGGGACCTCACGATTACCTTCGGATACAGTTATGCTTTTGACAATTTTAAACTGAACCTTAGAAACGGCAATCGAACCCCCAACGAACGTGATCCTAGGAATCGCATGGGCACCTTGAGTTTCCGGTATCGCAATATATCATATAGCGGAACCATTCCAGAACTGAACGAGCAATTGACCAATGTGTTCCAAAGCTCACAGTTCGCTGCCATTCCCCCATTCAAAAAAGATAACCTTGCCCTACTTTTAGCCATCACCAAAGAGCAGAAAAAAGAAGCGGACTATAAGGAAAACGCATTGGCGTTTTTAAAGGAACTCTACGCCTATGATGACTTTTTGGACACCTACAACAATGCCCTTTTCAGTGTGATAAAAAGAGTGAAGTACGATATGCGCAAAATAGATATGGTGCTCGAAAACAGCTTTGTAGAAACGAAAGTAAAGGTGGACAAACACCCTTTAAAAACGAATCCTGATAAAAAAGACGTTAGGGAGGAAGAATGGACCACCTATAAAGAGCTCGTTGCAGAACAGGAAGAACGATTACAGAAGTTGGTGGGACATCGTTGGATGGAACAACGGTTCAGAAATTTCAATACCCTTGAAGATATTGAAAACCCAAGTGGGTATTTAAAACAGTTTGTGGAACAAACCAATGCGGAAGCTTTCGAAAAGTTTGAGACGAATGGGGATTTGGATGCGTTGGAATACTATCTGGAAACAAGGATCATAGATTTCTATTATCAAAAATCCTTGGGAATCGTGAACCCTGATAATTTTCAATTGAAATATATCAATAAGAATTAAAGCAGTGGGCAGTGGGCAGTAGGCAGTAGGCAGTAGACAGTAGACAGTAGACAGTAGACAGTAGGCAGTAGGTAGTAGGTAGTAGGTAGTAGGTAGTAGGTAGTTAAGAAAATTAAAATGTATAAACGATTAAAGGCATATCAGGTAGCATTTGAATTAGCAATGGAGGTTTTTGAGGTATCCAAGAACTTCCCAAAAGAGGAGCGCTATGCTTTAACAGATCAAGTTCGAAGAAGTTCACGTGCCGTTTGTGCGAATATTGCTGAAGGTTACAGAAAAAGAATATACGAAAAACACTTTGTCGCCAAGTTGACCGATGCCGATATGGAAA
The DNA here is from genome assembly GCF_014596745.1 of Maribacter aquimaris. Taxonomy (GTDB): domain Bacteria; phylum Bacteroidota; class Bacteroidia; order Flavobacteriales; family Flavobacteriaceae; genus Maribacter_A; species Maribacter_A aquimaris. Next base: position 16,331 of record NZ_JABTCF010000002.1, on the reverse strand, counting down.
ATACCGAAACCCAAGTATGGTTAGATTTTGCTTTTTCTTGCAATTATATCAATATGGATACAAAAAGTGATTTATGTAGCAAAACAGTTGAGGTAGGTAAATTACTAGGATACATGATCGGTAACCCAAAAAAATTCAACAATAAATGATCAATAAGGTAGTAAAACATATAATCAACCAACTGCACACTGCACACTGCCTACTGCTTACTGCTTACTGCAAACTGCAAACCGCACACTGCACACTGCACACTGCAAAATTATTAACCGTCCTCAGCCTACTACTTATCCTTTTTATTACCCCGGTAAATGCACAGAACTTCCCCGTACAGGTCATTCCACAGGCCATACCCCCTGCTCCCATTCATTTTTCCGATTATGCAGATGCCAGTACCGTCAGTAGTCCGTTACGGGTGCAGATCATCCTTAATGACCTGGAGATCGCTAATCGCGAGGTACGCCTAAAGGCCTATTTCCAAGGCAATAATATTACATTCCAAAGCAATGATATCGTCGTAGGTGCCGACCCCTTGTTTTTAGAAGGTGGGGTACCCCTCATATTGACCAATGTGGAGTTGGCCCCATACTTCCAATTCCAGAACATAACGGGAATTTCCCCCAACGTGTATGGACAAACCATTCCCGAAGGAGCCTATCAATTCTGTTTTGAGGTCTATGATGTATTATCGGGGAACCGGCTTTCGAACAAAAGTTGCGCCACCACGGTCGTATTCCAAAACGAGCCGCCCTTTTTGGTAATGCCACGCAATAAGACCAATATTGAAGAGATCAATCCCCAAAACATTGTCTTTCAATGGACCCCACGAAGTATCAATGTCACCAATGTGGAATATGAATTGAGCCTTGTGGAAATCTGGGACACCCAAATAGACCCGCAGGCCGCTTTTTTAAGTTCCCCCCCGGTATTTCAAACCACGACAACGGCAACCACTTATGTGTATGGCCCGGCAGACCCCTTATTATTGTCCGGTAAGAATTATGCTTGGCGGGTACAGGCAAGGGCCAAACAAGGCATTGAAGAAATAGGGCTCTTTAAAAACGAGGGGTATAGCGAGATTTTCTCTTTCAGCTATGCCGGCAGTTGCGATTTACCCTTAAGCCTTAACCACGAGGTAAAAGGCAGTACCAATGCCAATATTTTCTGGGACGATCTTACCACCGATATTCCCGAATACACGGTTCGTTATCGCAAGAAAGGCAATGACAATGAATGGTTTATTTCCAAGACCACGACCAACCAGGTTACCCTTTGGGATTTAAAGGCAGGTACCACCTATGAATATCAGATACAAAAGAAATGTACCGTTACCGGGAGCGATTGGAGCCTCACCAAGGAGTTTACAACCTTTATTGCCGATAATGAGGCCAGTGTTTATGAATGTGGCATTAACCCGGATTTTACATTGACCAATAAAGAACCTTTGGCCAACCTAAGTTCTGGTGAGAAATTCACGGCAGGGGATTTTCCCATTAACGTTTTGGAAGTTAGTGGCAGCAATGGGCGCTTTACCGGCACAGGGTATGTGACCATTCCCTACCTGAACAGTATTCGCGTAGGCGTAAAGTTCACCAATGTATTGATCAATACGGATCAAAAACTGGCAGAGGGTACGGTGATTACCACCTATGACCCAAGTTTAAAGAATATTCTAAATATTGATGAAGCGGTTGAAACCGTAGGGAATGCCGTGGAGGCTGTGGGGGAATTCTTCGAGGGTGATAATGACCTTGACGAAATGCGTGTCAATTTCTCTATTCCAAAAGATAAGGTAAATGACTATATAACTGTAGAAGATGGCATTGTAACGATTACGAATCCTGAAAATGGCGCTTCAATTTCAGAACCCTTAGGTGACGATAAAGTTGTAGTGGATAAAGATGGACAGGTATACCATATAGATGCCGAAGGAAACATTACCGAAGGCGGCACCATTGACGCAGGAGGTGCGGTAAATACAGGTAATGTAGAAGGTGTTGCGAACAACGGTGAGTTGGAAAGTCTAACCGCCGAAGGTATTTTGGTCACTTTTAATACACCGGGCACCTTTGGTTTTGATAAAATGCCTTCTAACGCCAACGATAAACTCAAAAAAGAATATGAGATTATCAAAGATGCCGATGGCAATGATTATGTATTACCCCACCATGCCGTAAAAAAAGGAGAAGATGCCAAAATCACGGCAACCATCATAATCAAGAACAATGCCTATATAGCCGATAGCGTAGTCTTTAAAACCAAGCAAGGGGAAAAGATCCCGGCAACATTTTCTGGTAATACCGCTACTTTATCGATTAGAGGCACATACACTTTTGAGAGCGAAACCATTTATGCCGTTGTCCCCGATAAAGAAGACAGTACAAAACAACATACGGCAGGTGCTTTTACCCTTTGGCATTTGACCGAAAGAGCTGTTAAAGTAGCCTTGGTATCGGTAAATAATGCCTCCCTGGGGAACATAGAAGAAACAGTTACCAACATCTTTAAACAGGGTGTGGCCAAAATTGATTTTCAAGAAACACTAGCGTTAAGTTTTGATAAAGACAATTTAGGAACCAACGGATTGGACGTAGGTGAAAGCGCATGGGCGGCTGCCTATAACGATGAACAAAAACAACTGGTTAATGCGGTAAAAAAACTGCCAGGGTATAAAAACGACACCTATTATATTCTGGTATTTGGAGACATAACCCCTTCCCGCTCCATTGCAGGCTTTATGCCCTTGCAACGGCAAATGGGCTTTGTGTTCAGTGGTACTGGGGATGAAGAAGGTAAAGGTGGCGACAAGGGCAAGGTACTTGCGCACGAAATTGGGCACGGTATTTTTGCCTTACAACATCCATTCGCTCAATATGACATGCCTGAGAGAAGTACCGACTGGCTAATGGATTATAATGGAGGTATAAATTTACCCCATATGCATTGGGCCCAGATTCATAATCCCGATCTTAAATTCTATATTTTCCAAGATGAGGAAGATGGGGAACATTCTAGCTATGAATATATAGTAGGCTATAATGTAGTGCCAGGACTGTTTTCACAGCACATTAAAAATAATGATAAACTAGGTATATCATTTGTTTCTGCTACAGGAAAAATAATAACCCTTCCAAATGACGTGAAGGACGTTACCTTTACCAGTAAAGGTGCTCTTTTTGGATTTACTATTAATGAAAATAATAAAGAAGAAAGGTATATCGGTGCTGTTCGAAAAGCTGGAACTTCCGAAGAAAACTTTGCTGGTTATTTGAAAAACTTCAGTAATCAATCTACGGCAAAATGGGAAGACCGAGTTTATAAAGATTACGTCTCAAAAAATTTACCAAAACAAACTCTAGTTTATTTTGGTAAACTAAATAATTCTCCTTGCGGCATCAATTTATATTCCAAAACATATCCTAACAATGCTAAAGACACTTGGAACAGTGGAGGGGATAAGAATCCTTTAAATAATATAGATTTAACAGCCAATTTAAATCCAATAAATGATGAAATAATAACGTCTAATGGAGCATGTAATTCTTGTGAAGGAGGTCAGATTTTCATTGATAAATACAAAGATATTTCTGATGTGGCCACGCAAGAAGTTATAATAGATATAGCCCATCTTATTTGCAATTCTCCAAGTGACACATTATTTATTAAAGAAATTGAACAAAAAGGAATAGAACAACTTTTCGGATGGCAGCAAACAGAATATTTCGAAGGCAATTGGGACAGAAGCAAAGCGGCTTTCGAAAAATTTAGGGATTCCTATGATAATTATGTTGATTATTATTTTGCTGCCAAGGCTTATATAAATACTGCCACAGACAGAAAGGCAATAATGCAAATAGCATATAACCTTTCTGAAGAACAGCTTGCTCTGTTGACAGTTCCTGAGCGCTTGGTAATGCTAAGATTGATGGCTACTGGCCCCATGCTTGGCTACTGGACTAGTTCAAATTACAATATTGAAGCATTAGCATTAAAAATAATTCGTTCCATTACTCCTGAAAACAGTGAGGCCTTTATAAATGGATTGACCGATGCAACTTATAACATTGATGGGAAACCACTCTATAAAGCCCTTTTCGAAGGAATAGACGATGTTCTAGAAGGAGACAATTTCACCCAATTTATCCTTCATTTGACAGATTTGACACTAGAAAGGAATCATATTGGCAAAGAAAATGCTTACGACATATCAACAATCGAAGCCTTTTCAAATGGTCGTTTCTTTTGGGATGTACAAAATGAGCAATTTCTTTGGCTCTTTAATATGGTTCGAGATAATAGTAAATTAATTGTTAACGAAGTTAACAATGGAGACCTAAGCCTAAAGCAGTGTTGTATCAATGAAAAGATATACTCTACCGGTTACTATGGAAATAGTACAAGTACAGTATGTATGGAATATGCCATAGATACAACACTAAAGCCTTTTGATCTTGTATCAATTCAGATTTTTAAAGATATCTCGTTTGTCGGGACCGAAGGTGACTGTAATTCAAAAGAAGCAGTAGTTTGTGGACAAGAAGCTCTTGTCCCTGCTGCATTTCTGTTATTCCTAGATGGTAAAAAGAAAAATGCTATCACCCAGAATATTGTAACCAATACGTTAACGGCCGCATCCATATATTTTTCCGGTGCAGAAATTCTGGCAGCGAAGGGGGCTTTGACATGGGCAACTTTACCCGCTTACGCCGATTTGTTTGTCACTTTTACAGACCCCTATTTTTCGAGTCCCGGCTTCAGAGAAGACGCATCAGGCTTTATTCAGGCAAGGTTTGGCACCACAAAGGAAGAGGCAAATGAATTAGCCAACTTATTACAAACTAGTTGGACCATTGGTTCGACTGTAATGACCATTGATACCGCAAAAAAACTCCCCGACCCCAACGAGCACATAAAAGCACTGGCAACTTATAAGGCCCTAGTAAAAAAGATAGGAACCGAGGATGCCACTAAACTACTTTCCAAGGATAAAAAATTAGCAGAAAAAACAGCCAGTGGTTTCAAAAATATTGAAGAGGACATAATAAAACTTGGCAAATCTGACGAATTGGCCGAAGAAACCACAAAGGCCGAAACAAGACTACAAGGTATTATTGGTAAGAAAGTGTTTAAATCCAAAGCAGGTAAGATTCTCGTTAAAAAGGACAATTTACTTGATATTGAAAGTATTTCTGGCGAATTCAAATCTTTCACCTATAAAATTGGGGATGACTCAAATCCAATTACAAAACAAAATAGAGCCGGAACCTTTTGGAACTTAGGGTCGAATTCCTCTATTTCACATACACAATATGTTAGTGCAGACGGAAATTTTTATGTAAAATTGGTACCTGATAAAAACGATGGCCGACTACTTTTCTACGATATTGAACAAGGTAAATTTTTAGGCTGGGGAATTCTGCCTACAAAAAACGATGAACTAATAAACCCCTTAAAAGACCCATCGGATTATGAAACGCTTATCCAAGATTTAAAACTCATTCATGGTTTAGAAAAAAACACAACGAGTTTTGATTTTGGCCCCAAAGGAATTCTAGTTCGGTATGTCGATAAGCTAAACGCCTATTTAGGAAGTTATAATCCCTCAAGAACTGCTGGTGCAGCCAATGAATTGGGAACAGGAGATGTTTTAGATCGCCTAACGATGTATAAGAATTATCGGTTCGCCGATAAAAATGCTGCAGATTTTGAACCAGGTAGTATTTCAATGCTTAATATGCCCGATGTTATGGCAAGTACCCCTAACACCGAAAATTTCTTTGATGACTTCAATGCAGAATATCTTGATTTTTTAATAGTAAATAAAGATAAAACAGAGATTATATTCACAACAAACCCAATTCATCAAGATTTGTTTAAGGCTTGGGACAGTTCAAAAAATAATTATCAAAGAAACTCAAACTTACTTTTTGAACCCAGTGGATTTGCCAAAGAAATCAAATATTTACGCGATAGAGGAGTAAAGATTGTAAAATTTAAGGACGGCTCAAATTTGAATCTAGATGAGGTAGATTTAAGTGAAATGGATTGGTCAAAATGGAAATACTAATATGAAGATAATAGGTAAAGAATTTCGTCAAATGACGTCAACCCCAACAGTACAAGAAAATGATGTTCAAGGATCTATTTATACCGAATTCACATGGGGATTTATATATATATATAATGACAATATGGTTGTTAGGTGGTCCTCAATAGATAGGAAAGATAACAATGGTACTATGTATGGAACGATTCAAAACGATTTATCAGAAATAAGAAAAAAAAATCTTATTAAATCTATTGAAAAAGGCAACGACCCGGTTTCGATTGGAAAATATTCCTTATTGGATAACAACAAAATAGAAATGAGATGGAATTTCTATTACGGAGAAGATATTGAATTGATCTTTAAAGGGGAAATACTATTGAACGGTGATGCCATAAAAGGAACCTTCTATAAGAATGGGGAAGTCAGTGTGCCCAGCAGAGTGTATTATAACATCGACAAACCCTTGCCCGACCCTTTGATCCCAGAGGATGATGAAGATATAACCTAACAAAATGAAAGAAAAAAAGGAAAACAAAACACTATTCCCCAACTATTGGGCAGGTCGTGTTCCTATATATCTGATCATGGGACTAATACCACTATTGGCCGGTATAATGCATTTGAGCCTTTACTTCGATTACGATGAAAGTTATTTTAAAGGCCATGGATATTCCTTAAAAACGACTGAAATAGAAAGGCCACATTCGCTATCGCGGTTTATACTTGCGATAACGACCAATGAACGAACGGTTAGCGACACCCTTAACTATGACTCGTGGTACCATTTGTTAAATTATTATGGCGGGCCCGACCCTAGAAATAGGACACAAAATACCGAGAACATAAAACAGGCCCTGGATAGAATAAAAAAGGAGAAGCCTATACTAAAATACCGTTTCAACGAAACCGAAAAGAAGTTGACCGGCTTAACGATCGACCGAAAAACCATCCTATCTCACCATAATCATTTATTTCTCGGACTAGTATTTACCGCGTTGGGAGTATTTATGATAGGAGGTATGCTATATCTCATCATAAAGGACCCGAACAAATGGTACAAAGAAGTTAAAGATCCTTTTTCAAAATATAAAACATGAAAATCAACCACCTATATATCATCCTATTCCTTTGTTGTGGCCTTCTTAGTGCCAATGCTAACAATTCCCCCTTTGCCTGCACTGAGCGCAGCCGAAGTGAAGGGGGTGCCTGCAAGACGGGGGATATCAAACACCTATTAGAGTCCAAAGACACGATACCCGCCACTGAAAAGGACACTACCAAAACCTTGGTAGCCGATAAAAACCATCTGGCCCATTTACAACAAATGGCAACTATGCATTATGGAAATACCCAATTGAAACCCTTTGGAAAAACACCCCGCTCCAACGCCACAGCTCGCGAGCAGTTAGCACTGCACCGTCCTCAAGGGGACAACAATACTTCTGGTTTGAAGGAAGAAACAGCAAAGACCCTTCGATCATTTCCTATGCTCGATCAAAAACTGGCAGAAGGCCAAAACTTCAATATTTCCTTTGCAGACCGGGAACCCGAATTTACCCCGGAATTCATTGCCGCAAATTTTGAGAAGAACCCTGCTGCTGAAAAATTTATAAAAAATGCAAAAGGTGCCTTGGATGCGGTTAAAGAACTAGGGAATTTTGTCGATGTTCTAACCGGTAAAGAACTATTGGAACTCCCCGTAGGGCTCAAAAAAAAGGACTCAACATCCGGAAATACGGTAGAATTAGCCGTTGCTGAAGTAAAATTCACCCCAGGGTATGCCTTGTTGAAAGTTTGGGGACGTATGATCATTCCGGAAAAAGGTGAGTTTGAAAATGAAGAAGACCGTGGCGTAGAACGGGAACTCTTTTTTGGGGCCGAAAATGTGAAACTCTCCCACGAAGGTGGACTTTCTGGCGATATGAAACTGGTATTATTAGGAGACCAGGCCGTACCCATTCAAGGAGACAACTGGCTATTGACCCTAAAAGGGGGCATTGACCTTGAAAATGGCACTTTCACTGACCAATCCTATATTGAATTCAGTTGCTCGGACCTAAAAGGGATAAGTCTCGAAGGGGATTTACGGATTTCCCGAAATGTGTTGCTACCAATAACCAGCGGCGGCAATTATGTGTGTGGCGATAGCCCCGATAACAAATATCTGAAAGATTCCGATGTGGTCAACAACAAATGTTATGTCGGGGCCGAATTTAGCATAAAGGCGAATGGCTGGAATGATCTTTTCGTAGAGGTTTCCCTGCCAAAATTTGAAATTAGGGGCTTAAAAGGATGGGGGTTTAATGTGAAGCGCGCTGTTTTGGACCTGAGTGATAGTCGTAATGCCAGTAGCATGAAATTCCCTAAAGACTACAGTGAGGTGCTCATTAGAGGGCAGCGTGAACTATGGCGAGGCTTTTATGCCAAGGAAGTCAGTGTGATGTTACCAAAAGGTATTGAGGATACCAAAAAGTCAAACGGTCGTGTGGAATTCGGGGCTCAAGATTTGATATTGGACAGTCAAGGCGTATCCGGAACTTTTTTCGGCGAAAACATATTGCAAACCGGTGACGGTGCTGCGGGTAAATGGGCCTTTACCATTGATGATATAAGTATTTCCCTATCCCGAAATTCCCTCATTGGTGGTTCTATAGGAGGGGATATCGCCGTACCCATTTTTGAGAAACCCATGGATTACGAAGGGTATATTGCTCCTGACAACTATGGGTTGGAGGTGGGACTCAACAGCAATTACAAAACCCCCGTATTTCTAGGTGAAATGCAATTGGAACGGAACTCCAGTGTAGCCATTAATGTAATTGAGGGGAACGTGTACCCATACGCCAACCTAACGGGAAAACTGGCCATCGCAGGTAAGATCAACCAAAAAGAAGGGGATACCACTCCCCCAGACACCGAAGATGACAAAAAAGGATTCGCATTTAACGGCATCAGTTTCCAAGAGTTGGAACTGCAGACCGAACCCGGCAAAAAACCCATACAAGCCAAGTCATTTGGCTATGAAGGTGAAATGAACCTCATGGGCTTTCCTGCATCTATCGGTGATTTACAATTAGTGGACACCAATAATCAAGTAGGTCTTGATTTCGATCTGAAAATCAATCTGGATGGGGATGGCTCATATGCGACCACAAGTATGGCCATACTAGGGAAACTGGAAGATGGAGCCAAAATACAGGAGTGGAAATTTGAGCGGGTAAAAGTAAATGGTATTGATATCGATTATACCAAAGGCAACCTGAACATCAAGGGTGCTTTGGAAGTCATGGAAGACGACCCCACCTATGGTGACGGCTTTGCGGGTGAATTAACTGCATCTTTTGAAAAACTAAAATTCAGTGCAAACGGTAAGGCCATGTTCGGCAAAACGGATTTTAGGTACTGGTTCGTAGATATCTGGTCGGACACCAAGAAAGGCGAAGAAAGTAAATTTTTGATCAATTCCTTCGTAGGTGGAGTATCGTACAAAATGCGGAAGACCAGAGGCAATAGTGATGGTTTTACACCTTCAAGTGCAGTTTACACTCCAGACAATACGGTAGGGCTGGGACTACGTGCCGGTGTTAAGATCAGCACGAAGAATTCTGATACCTTCAACGGAAAGGCCTATCTGGAAATGGTATACAATACCCATGGCGGACTCAATAGAATCGGATTTATAGGTGAAGGAGCCTTTATGGGCGACAATACCACGGGCAGTAGCACAACATCGGATTTCGGTGCGTTGAACAAAACACTGGAAAAGGTCAATGATTTTTATGAAAAAAATAAGGACAAGGCCGAAAAATATTCCAAATATGCCGATTACCTACCTATGGCAAAAGAAGCCATTCCCCTTCATGACGTTGCTGCATCAGGAAAAATCGGAGCATTCGTAGGTATCGAGAAAGACTTTGAAAACGATTCCTTTAAAGGGGAATTTGAGATTTATTTAGACCTAGAAGGGGTTAAGGGAGGGGGCGACAACAATCTAGCGGGTTATGCCAGTATCTACACCTCACCCAATGATTGGCATGTTTACATTGGTACGCCTCAAAAACGAATTGAACTCCTTTTCCAAGTCGGGGTGCAACTCAGGGTTGGTGGATATTTTATGACAGGCACCGACCTACCCATGCAATTGGACCCCCACCCAATGGTTGTAAAAATATTGGGTGATGACATGCTCAATGGCAACCGCCAAGAAAACCAATTGACCTCCGGAAAAGGGTTTGCCTTTGGAATGAACTTCGCCTATGGTTATAATTTTGACTACCTAATATTCTACGCATTCGTTGAACTGGGTGCCGGTTTTGATGTAATGCACGCCTATTATCCCGATGCCAAATGTGTGGGTCGCCCAGGGCCTATCGGTAATAACGGGTGGTATTCCATGGGGCAGGTATATGCCTATCTCTATGGGGAATTCGGGGTAAAAGTGAATCTGACATTTATAAAAGGTAAATTTAAAATTGCCGAAGCTGGTGTAGCCGCAATGCTCCGTGGACAATTTCCGAATCCCGCATATTTTCAAGGGTATGTCGGCATGTACTACAAAATACTTGGGGGCCTCGTCAAGGGCCGTATGCGCCTAAAAGTGGAAGTAGGAGAGGAATGTGAACTGGTAGGTATTAACAATGCCGTTGGTGTACCTATGATATCGGACGTAACCCCTAGGGATAAAAGTGATGATGTTTCCGTATTTGCGGCCCCACAAGCTGTTTTCAATTATGCGGCCAATCACGATTTTACGGTAGATCTCGAAGACGGGCGAAGAACGTTCAAACTACAATTGAAGAACTTTACCGTTACCTCAGAAGGGCAACAATTGGAGGGGGAACTGGAATGGAACGACACCAATGATGCGGTAACCTTTAAACCTGCCGAAACCTTACCCTCAGAAAAAGAAGTGAAAGTCGTGGTCGAAGTCAGTTTTGATGAAAAAATAGGGGGTACCTATCAAACAATGACCGAAAATGGCAATCCTGTCATAGAAAAACAGGAAGCCACCTTTACGACTGACTTGGCGCCAGACCATATACCGTTGGAGAATATTGCCTATATGTACCCGGTTATGGAACAGCAAAACTTTTACCCTGAAGAATATGATAAAGGTTACGTAAAAATGATTACCCCACAAAATTACCTTTTCAATAGTGGGTATGAAATGAGGGCTGAATTTTCCTCCACTGCTACGGGCCAAGGTATACGTACCAAATTGTCCTACGACCAATCAAAAGCTACCGTTTTTTATGACGTGCCCGAGATGACATTGGGAACCCCATACAAACTTAATTTAATGGCTTTTCCTCCCGGAGCGGATATTCAAACTGAAATCATAGTTGAGGAAACGGAATTGTTCGCTGATCAAGAGAGTGGTGACACCAACTGGTTTGATGTAGCTACCAATTCACAGGACAAAGAAACCATAACTACCTCAAGTAGTGCCGTGGTATCCAATAAAAAAGCCGCTAATGTCACGGTATCGAACGGCGCCCCGAAATCTATTCTGGAATATGACTTTAAAACCAGTAAACATGCCTCCTTTAAGGATAAGGTAAGGGACCTAACAGTTATCAATAATCTCACCAATTACATCTATGCTGATGTACATTCATTATCTATTAAAGTTGCGGATTATGAATATTTTGAGAAACTAGAGGTTTCTGGAGGAAAGTATACAGCTTTACAACCCTTGGTATATGCCCAAGCCATTTTGGATGATGATTATTACAAAAAGAAAATATATCCTTTACTTTATGAGAACTATCCATTAGACGGTAATATATACGTTGATCGCGATGAATCCATTCTTGGAGTGCCACCGATCCGTTCCTTTTATGTAGGCCAGGAATATCTGGCCAATTTAGAGAACAATCCAGGATCCTCCTGGGTAAAGAACAGGATTCCATTTGTATATAATTTACCCTACCAGTACAAATCGGATATGGTTCATTTACGCAATAGAATTATCAATCGATATTCATATTCTGATGGCAATACGGAGCAATTCAATACATTCAAATATTTACTGACAAGCTTCCCTCCATTGCCTTTAGGAAGCTTTAAGGCCCAACTTATTTACAGGACCCCTGGGAATCTGTATCAAAAAGGATATCAGATAAAATATAAAAATGATTGATTGAAAGTTGATAATGTATTTGTTTAAAGAAAAAGATAATTAGTGTAAATAATATAGTTCCCCTCTTGAGAGGGGTTAGGGGTGTGTAAAAGAAAGCATGAAGAAAAGAAAAATTATTCCATATAACCACAAATTAAAAGAGTTTGCACGCGAATTGAGAAATAATTCGACTAAGGCAGAAGTGATTTTATGGCAGAAAATTAAAAGAAAACAAATGTATGGTTACGATTTTCATCGACAAAAACCTCTTGGTAACTATATAGTTGATTTTTTTTGTCACGAATTAATACTTGCAATCGAAGTAGATGGATATTCACATAGTTTACTCGAGGTATATAATAGGGATATTAAAAAAGAAAAAGAATTGAATGGTTTGGGCGTTCATGTTCTTAGGTATTCAGATTATCAGGTTTTAAAGGACACCTATAATGTTCTGAATTCAATTGAAAATTATATTACTGAATATGAAAAACACACCCCTAACCCCTCTCAAGAGGGGAACGGTAAGGGTAAAGAATAAAATAATGAAACAAATTGGAATTTTACTTTTTTTTATAACAAGCTTGGTTGGAGCCCAAGAAACGGCATCGGTGCAGGTCATTGCCCGTTCATTACCGGATAAGGTGATGCTCCGTTGGGCAGTAGACCAGCCACTGGCGTGGAAAAAGGCCAATGAAATCGGTTTTCTTATAGAACGGTCTACCATCTCCCGTAACGGGGAGGCCGTAATCCCGATTGAACGCCAACTCATGGTGACAGACCCATTAAAACCGAAACCATTAAATGAATGGGAAGCCTTGGCGACCCAAGACCAGAATGCCGCCGTAATTGCGCAAGCTTTATTTGGCGATAGCTTTGAAACAGAGGTTCCCGGGAGCCAAATGGGAGCGGTTTATGCCATAAATGATGAATTGGAACAACGTTTCACCTTTGCATTGGTAGCAGCAGAACAAAATTTTGAGGCCGCTATGTTGGCAGGCTGGGCCTTTGTGGATACCAGCGTGGAAATAGGGGAGAAATACATGTATAAGGTCTACGTGCCTATACCACCCGATAATCTTAGCAACATTGAAGAAGGTACGATTTATGCCAGCCCAGACATGTATGAACCTTTACCAAAACCAATTGGATTGGTCGGGGTCTTCGATGACAGTCGTGTTACCCTAAGTTGGAATTTCAATTTACTTCAAAGCTATTACACCAATTATATATTGGAGCGTTCCGACGACAACATGTCTTATATGCCATTGAATGGCGCCCCTATTTTTAGTGCCCAACAACAAGAAGACACCCAGCAGGTCTCTCTTTTCTATAACGATTCCATACCCAACAATAAAAAATTCTATTATCGGTTAAAAGGAAAAACGGCTTTTGGGGAAATCGGACCTTATTCTGACCCCATTGAAGGTCAAGCAAGAAAAAACCTGGGATTTGTACCAAGAATCTACAGAAAAGAAATACCTACGGACAACAAAGTCATACTTTATTGGGAATTTGACGATAAAGGAAACGAATTGATCTCTGGTTTTGAACTTCGCCGTGCCAATACGAACAAAGGTCCTTATGAGACCGTAAAAAAGGATATTCCAATTACGACAAGGAAAACCTCCTTTGAAGGACTAAAGCGTTCCAATTATTTTACCATTGTGGCCATGGGTAAAAATGGTACAGAGAGTGAATCCTTTTCATCCTTGGTACAACCCGTTGATTCCATTCCTCCTTTAGCACCCAAAGGTTTAACCGGTGTGATGGATACTACCGGAATCGTTAAACTCTCATGGGATAAAAATATGGAAGAGGATTTAAAGGGGTATCGCATTTTTAGGTCGAACAATCCAAATGTGGAATTCAGTGAAGTGACCAACGAAAGTTTCAATGCTGAAATGTATAATGACACCCTTCCTGTACGCAATCTGAACACCAAAGTATATTATAAATTACAGGCAGAGGATCAAAGGTACAACAGGTCGGGATTTTCCCAAATGCTCATAGTGGACAAACCGGATGTACTTCCTCCATCGCCTCCTGTTCTCACGAAATACGAAGTTTCGCAAGAAGGTATCCGGATCAATTGGATACCCAGTAGTAGTCAAGATGTAGCCTCACATATGATTTTTAGAAAAGCCATGGATGATCAGGCAGCGTTATGGGAAAAAATATATGAAACCAGCGCTAAAAATGACAGTACTTTTTTGGATACCGAGGAATTGGAACGAAATCAGTATAGCTACACCGTGATAGCCAGGGATTCTGTCGGATTGGAGAGTAATCCTTCGAGTCCACTAACCGTGGTGTGGCATGGCAAAACCATTAGCGAGGATGATATAAAATTCTCTGGAACGGTAAACAGGGAATTGCGTTTTATCAATCTTTCTTGGAAAATAAAGGACCAAGAGGTTTTGGAATACCGACTATATCGTGGAACAAGTCCAGATAATTTACGATTGTACAAGACATTGGTAGGTACTACCAAGGGGTATAATGATGTTGATCTGGAAATCAACTCTGAATACACCTATGGGTTGCAAATGGTGTTAAATGGAGGAAGAACATCTTTAATTAAGAAAATCAATGTAAAATATTAGGTTATGCGAGTAATATTCATTTTCGTTCTCTTTTTTATTTTTAGTAATTATGGTTATAGCCAATCTTATCATTTCAGGGTTTCAGCCTCAGATATTGACAAGGCAACTGGATATCGTGGATGTAGAAGTGGTTGTATGCCTCCGGAATCACGAATGGACATAAAAGTAAAATGTGCAAATGGTTTGGAATACCCGTTAAATGTATCTACTGAGGTATACGGGGGTGCATTGAACCTTCAGTTAAGATCGGCGATATGGGAGGTATTAGTACCCAGTAAGCCCCTAAGTGTCCTTATTACTGGGGTTTATATTGAAGATTCTCAGTATCCCGAGGAGGAGCTTTATTGTATCTCTCGAGATGATGAAACCACAATATCTGTGAGCAATTCCAACATTACAACCTATGATTTTGAGTACGACGAGTGTTTAATTGCTGATATAAGTATAGAATCCAGACCTTTAAACACCTTAAATGCAGGTGTATCACCAATATGTTATTTGGACACTATTGATTTAACAACATCTGATGATCTCGACAATTCATTTTACAACTGGGTATATAGGAGGCCTGGTGAAAGCAATTGGAATACCATTACTAAATTTAATGGTAACACTTCTATCGATGTAACACTAGCCGATTTTAATGGGTATAATACAAATGAAATAATTGAAATTGCCGTTAATTATGAGCCAGGAATATTCTCAAATTCTACTACCATCAGTTTTGTCGGTTGTTCCCCTGGACTTGTAGGAACCCCCCAAACCACCAACACAACCTGTTTCGATAGCAACGATGGTTCGGTCACCCTTACTTTTGATGATAATGTGGATACGGCCAATGGGTACCAAATGCGTTATATCGTCTATGAAGGGGATTATCCTATCGACCCAACCGATGAAGAACTAAAAAAGAAAAATCCGACTTTTCCAGGAACAACCAAACAAACCATAGCCGATCCTTTTGTGGAACTGAATCCAGTGGGAGGGGGTAATTACAAAGGAAAACTAGAAGGACTGGATGGGGGCAACGAAAATGGGGGCAATTCAGCTACTTATTTCATAGTATACCAAGAAGTAATGTACGACGGTTTAAATGTTACTGTTAAAAGTGGAAAGATAACCCCTCAGTTTACCATAAACAGGCCCTCACAGGTAGAGATATCGGTGGACAATATTATCCAGCCCCAATGTACAGGGGAGACCGGGGAAGTTACCCTTTCCGCATCGGGAGGACAGGAATTTGAGTCTGGCACCTATCAATTCTCCAATAATGGGGGAACTACTTGGCAGACCAACCCTACCTTTTCCAATCTGGCCCAAGGACAGACATATACCTTTTCTGTACAGCATGTACTTGCAGACGGTGAATGTATAAGCTCCACAACCGAACAGGTCTCGATAGACGAAGTGTTGAATTCCATATCCATCGATTCCGATTCGGGGTGGCAGCACTAATTTACTAACCACAATGCGTTAATTATCAATTACTTATAAGCTCTTTTTTGAACGGTTAACCGAAGTCTAAACTCAGTTCAAAATGGCACAAATTGATGCAAAT
>NZ_JABTCF010000019.1 GCF_014596745.1 Maribacter aquimaris | reverse complement strand
AACAACAAAAAATACAAATGAGAACGTATAAATCAAAAAAGCTCAACGAGGATATCCTCGTTGAGCTTAATTAAACTATTTTTAATCCATAAACCTGTAACGGTTATTTAGGACTAGACAATAAAAGAAAGGTGATTAGAACTTTATAAGGTTCGCTTTCACCAATTCGCGGTTCATTCTGGCAATGTTCTCCAAGGTGATTCCCTTAGGACATTCAACTTCACAAGCACCGGTATTGGTACAGTTTCCAAAGCCTTCCAAATCCATTTGGGCTACCATATTCTTGACTCGGTCTACGGCTTCAACTTGTCCCTGGGGCAAAAGTGCAAATTGTGAAACTTTTGCTCCGACGAACAACATGGCGGAAGAGTTTTTACAACTAGCCACACATGCGCCACATCCGATACAGGCTGCGGCATCCATAGCCTCATCAGCAGCGTGTTTTGGAATAGGAATGGAATTGGCATCCTGGGTGTTTCCTGAAGTGTTCACTGAAATATAACCACCGGCCTGTTGAATACGCTCAAAGGCAGTTCTATCCACTACCAAATCCTTGATAACGGGAAATGCCTTGGCTCTCCATGGTTCAATGGTTATGGTGTCACCGTCCTTGAACATTCTCATGTGCAATTGACAGGTAGTGATACCCCTGTCAGGGCCGTGGGCTTCTCCATTTATATGTAAGGAGCACATGCCACAAATACCTTCACGGCAATCATGGTCAAATGCTACAGGTTCTTCGCCAGAATTTACAAGCTGTTCATTCAAAACATCCATCATTTCCAGGAAGGACATATGTTCTGAAATTTCAGACACCTTGTAATCGACCATCTTGCCTTTATCCTGTGGTCCTTTTTGTCTCCAAATTTTAAGCGTCAGATTCATACTATATGAGTATTAAGCAATACGTTTTGTGATAGAGGGGAAAAGTCGTTTAGAAACTTCCCACTAACAGCGTATTACTATTTATAACTACGTTGTTTTAATTCTATATCCTTAAATTCCAATTCCTCTTTGTGCAATACGGCGTCTGCGGGCTCCCCTTTGTATTCCCAAGCGGAAACAAAGGCATAATCCTTATCGTTACGTTTTGCTTCCCCTTCTTGTTCCCCATCCATTTCAACGGATTCTTCACGGAAATGACCACCACAGGATTCCTCTCGGATAAGGGCGTCTTTTGCGAACAATTCACCAAGTTCCAAGAAATCAGCCACACGACCTGCTTTTTCCAATTCCGGGTTCATTTCATTGGCTCCACCGGGAACCTTGACGTCTTTCCAGAATTCTTCACGTATCTGCTTGATTTCGGCCATAGCTTCTTTTAAGGCTTTGGCGTTACGGGACATTCCTACTTTATCCCACATTACTTTTCCTAGGCGTTTGTGGAAATGGTCGACAGTTTTAGTCCCATTGTTGTTCAAAAAGAAATCGATACGTTCCCGAACCTCTTTTTCGGTCTCATCGAATTCCTTGGTATCGGTTGGTATTGCCCCGGTCCTAATATCATCCGATAAATAATCACCAATGGTATAAGGAAGTACAAAGTAACCATCGGCTAAACCTTGCATTAAGGCAGAAGCTCCCAATCGGTTGGCACCGTGATCGGAGAAGTTGGCCTCACCGATACAATATAAACCGGGAACCGTGGTCATTAAGTTGTAATCGACCCAAACCCCACCCATAGTATAGTGGGTAGCAGGATAGATCATCATTGGGGTTTTATAGGGATTCTCATCTACGATCTTCTCGTACATTTGGAAAAGGTTACCGTATTTGGCCTCTATAACAGCTTCACCCAATTCAGTGATCTTTTCCTTGGAGGCATTGGTAATACCATGGATTTTGGCTTGCTCTTTGCCATAACGCTCAATAGAAGTGGCAAAATCTAAATAAACAGCCTCTCCTGTGGCATTTACCCCGTAACCGGCGTCACAACGTTCTTTGGCGGCCCTTGAGGCAACATCACGAGGTACAAGGTTGCCAAAGGCTGGGTAACGACGTTCTAAATAATAATCTCTATCCTCTTCAGCAATTTGTGTAGGTTTTAATTTACCTTGTTGAATTGCTTTAGCATCTTCCAATTTTGCTGGTACCCAAATTCTACCATCATTACGCAATGATTCTGACATCAAGGTTAATTTGGATTGGTAGTCCCCTGAACGAGGAATACATGTTGGGTGGATTTGTGTAAAACAAGGGTTGGCAAAGAAAGCACCCTTTTTATGTATTTTCCAAGCAGCGGTTGCGTTGGATCCCATAGCATTGGTTGAAAGGAAGTATACATTACCATAACCACCTGTGGCAATTACCACGGCATGTGCAGAATGACGTTCGAGTTCACCTGTAATCAAATTACGGGCAATAATACCACGTGCCTTGCCGTCGATCTTAACAACATCGAGCATTTCGTGTCGGTTGTACATCTCGATCTTACCTCGTGCAATTTGTCGGTTCATGGCTGAATAACAACCTAGCAATAATTGTTGACCGGTTTGTCCTTTGGCATAAAATGTCCTGGAAACCAAAACCCCTCCAAAAGAACGGTTATCCAACAAACCGCCATAATCACGTGCAAATGGCACCCCTTGGGCTACACATTGGTCAATAATATTGGCTGACACCTCGGCCAAACGATAAACATTCGCCTCACGGGAACGATAATCCCCTCCTTTTACGGTATCGTAGAACAGACGATAAACGGAATCGCCATCACCCATATAATTTTTAGCGGCATTAATACCACCTTGTGCTGCGATTGAATGGGCCCTACGGGGAGAATCTTGATAGGCAAATGCTTTAACATTGTATCCTAGCTCCGCTAAGGTTGCAGCGGCGGAACCTCCTGCCAATCCGGTACCAACAACAATAATGTCGATATGACGCTTGTTCGCAGGGTTTACAAGATTTATTTTGTCCTTATAGGTAGTCCACTTGTCCTTAATTGGGCCTTCAGGCACTTTTGAGTCTAATACAGACATAAGTAAATGGTATTAATGGTTAAAATGATGGAAAAGAGCAACAACGATAAATCCTAATGGAATTAGAATTGAATATGCCTTGCCAATATTTTGCATTACTTTTCTTCTTCCCATGGTTGCCCCAACAGATTGGAAAGCAGAGGTGAATCCGTGTAATAAATGCAGCGCCAACAAAATAAAGGCAACTACATAAGCGCCCACCCTGGCAGGGTTAACGAATTTATGTTGAAGTTCTTCGAAATAACGAAATCCTTCCCCATCCCCCAAAAGGCCAGACATATCACCTTGAACATACTTGGTGTTCAATTCCGGAATCCAGAAATCTATAAAATGCAATACGAGAAAAGCTAGGATAACCAAGCCGCTGTAAATCATGTTACGACTCATCCAAGTGGAATTGGCAGCCCCATTGTTCTTAAAGTATTTAATGTTTCTCGCGCCTTTGTTCTTTATCTCAAGAACAAACCCCATCACAAAATGGAAGACGACACCAATTATCAAAATAGGCTGTAATCCAAATTGAATTAATGGATTAGTACCCATGAAATGGGATAGTTGATTGAACAAATCCTCACTGAAAACGGATGTGATGTTTACCGCTAAATGAATGACTAAGAAAATAATAAGAAAAAAAGCAGAAAGCGCCATCGCATACTTTCTACCTATCGAAGAATTAAAGAACCCGCTCATTGGTTGTTGATTTTGGCTGCAAATTTACATTTCCGTGGAATTATGAACAAGTTTTGGAGGACATAAGTATGCTTATTTAGACTCATTTTAAGCACCAAAAAACTCTGTTTAAGGAATAATGCCTGAAACGCCCGATTTTAAGCACTTTCTTAAACAGCATAAAGTTTTGGATTTTGGATTTTTTAGGGATTAAATTTCTTTGTTGGCCTTATTTTGTGAAATATCTTGTGAAAGTGGCCTTATTTTTCGGGTTATTTTTTTAATTAGGCAGTTTCTTTTTTTTCAACGATCTTACCCGTGGTAAAAATAGTAGTATATGGATATTGGACTTCTATCAGTGAGTATGAATGTGTATTCAACAAAGCGCATTGCGGATGAGGCCGAAAATCGTGGGCACTATATTGAATTGATAGACCATACCAAATGTTCGGTAAAATTGGGTTCGGGTAAACCTAAGGTGTATTATCATAATGAGGATATCACGAATGCCTTTGACGCCATTATTCCTCGAATTGGGGCCAAGGTGACCAAACATGGGGTTGCCATTGTAAAACAACTTGAAATGAGCGGGGTGTTCAGCACGGCCCATTCCATAGGTATTACAAGGGCAAGAAATAAAGTGCGTACCCTTCAGATCTTATCGCGTAAGCACATACCTATCCCAGAAACCCTGTTTTCCATTAATCCCGATGATATTGAGGAGCAAATCGAACTTTTGGGTGGACCTCCGGTTATTATCAAACTTCAGGAAGGTACACAGGGGTTGGGGGTAATTTTGGCAGAAAGTAAAAAATCGGCAAAATCGATCATCGATACCTTTTATAAGATGGATACCAGTATCCTAATCCAAAAGTTTATCGAGGAATCGAATGGTGAGGATATCCGGATTTTTGTGGTGGGCCAAAAAATAGTGGCTAGCATGAAACGAAGTAGCCATGTAGAGGATTTTCGATCCAATGTACATCGCGGAGGTTCTACGGAAACGATAGTGCCTACCCCAAAAGAACAACATATGGCATTGGGGGCAACCAAGCATTTGGGTTTGGGCGTTGCAGGGGTTGATATCATTCGTTCCAGAAAAGGACCATTGCTTATCGAAGTCAATGCATCGCCTGGTTTGCAGGGTATCGAAGCGGCCACTGGAGTGAATATTGCCAAAGAAATAATCTTGTTTGTAGAAAAGAATGTTCCAAGAAAAAGATAATAGAAATATCGAGATCGGTGGTGAGACTGTTTTCCCGGGCGAAGATAAACTCGTGAAAATAAGTATAGATAGACTACCCACAGGAACGCTTATCGATATACCGGTATATGTGTTCAATGCGAAACATGCCGGTCCGACCTTGTTGATTCAGGCGGGTTTACATGGCGATGAGATCAACGGCATTGAGATCGTACGTCGAATGATCCAGGAGAAAAAGTTTAGAATTGATATCGGGGCCGTAATAGCAGTACCCATTTTAAATATTTTCGGTTTTATACACTTTTCCCGTGATGTGCCCGATGGTAAGGATGTTAACCGTAGCTTTCCTGGGACTAAGTCGGGTTCTATGGCGAGTCGTATGGCATATCATTATATTTCTGAGATCATGGATCAAATGGATTTTGCCATCGATTTACATACTGGGGGTGCCCAACGCCATAATTTTCCACAAATACGTTTTACCAAGAATGATGAAAACAGCAAGAAATTAGCGGAGATTTTTAATGCCCCATTTTCATTTTCTTCCCGATTGATCAAAGGGTCGTTTAGGAATGCAGCTTTTCAAATGGGTAAACCGACCATTGTATTTGAGGCTGGGGAAAGTATGCGGTTCGATGATTATTCCATTTTACAGGGGATACAGGGAATCCTGAATGTTTTAAAACATTTTAAGATGATTTCCAAAATTGACCCCATGTATGTTGAACGAACGGGAACGGTTATGTTGAGTGATCGTAAATGGCTTCGGGCCCCTACGGCGGGTATGTTCATACCAAAAATAACCAATGGTAGGGAAGTGCGAAAAGGTCAGGAAATGGGTGTTGTCACCGATACTTATGCCCAGCGAAATAAAAAAATAAGAGCACCTTTCGATGGTTTTGTGTTTAGTGTGAACCACCAAGCGGTAGTTAATCAGGGGGATGCCCTTTTTCATGTTGGAAGGCCGCTTTGATCAGAGGATTATTGGAAAAAAAGACACTTTCGTAATGTATTTGTTCCTGGAGCCCTTCCCATTAAACAGACCCACGGGTCTGTTCGTGTTTCCCGCCCACGGTATTGGCTCCGAATAAGTGACTCTAGACGGATATTCCTGGTCGCTTATCCTATGCAAACCTTTTATGGAATTGTATTGTACCGTGTACATCCGACCGATGGGTCGGTTTGGATTATTTTAAAGGTTTTGGGGCCTTTGAAGAAAAATATATACCATTCTTTTGTTTCGAGGGAAATATTTAATTTTTTGCCGTAAAATCGCGATTTTTTGATTGTTCTGCCGAAGGAAAATCATTTGGGATTGGCAGGGAAACCTTTCCTGTAGCCGCCCATTCGGCTCCTCGTAGCATGGTCGTGATAAAACCAACACATTGTACGGAATAATCGGCATGCCCTATGATGGTATGAAAAATACGACCCTTGCCATAATTAAGTACCATCAATGCCGGTTCGTGCCGTGCGGAACCCTTAAATTCCCCTGAGGCAAAAGTAGTGGCCAAGATTTCCATGTTTTCGGCCGGACCCCGTAATTGTTGGTACAGTTCATCCTTTGTGTGAAGCCATATCTTGGGCATACCTTTCGTAATTGGGTGTTCGGTATTCCTAATCTGGATGTGATATTCATGTTGGGGTCCGTGGGCACCCCCTTTTCCTGGGGACATATCCCTTATCAACTCGTCTTTTTTATTGTAATAAACATAAGGTCCATCTTTTTCGGTACGATCTCCCCATCCTCCAAGTCCGATCATGGCATTGTAGGCTTGCCAATTGGGAAAAGAGTTATCCGCAGCATGGAAAACCACCAAACCACCGCCATTATTAATATAGGCCTCAAAAGACTTTTGGGTTTCCTCAGGCCAAGGCGCGGCATTCCACCCGAAATTACAGATGACAACGTCGTATTTGTGAAAATCAGGTTTATAATCAGGGTCGGTTATGGGTTTTTCGACAATTTCGGAATCACCTGTACCTGAAATGGTATAATCCGTTAGGTATTCCTCCCCCTTCCATGTAAAAGCGGTACGTTCTACCTGCACATCGAACAATTCGGATTCTTCGAAATACCTTTTCAACATAAAGGTGGTTTTGGGCCATTGATCGTGGTTGTTTTGCCCATCGATGATCAGCGCCCTTATTTTTTGGGGCGAATTCGTTTTTTCCTGTGCAAAGGCAATCATCGTAAAACCAAAAGTGAATAAAAATAGTTTAAGGGTAGTGCGCATGGAATGGTTTTTATGGGTCACTAAATTTAGGGTTTCAAAGCGTCAACTACAAGGCATGGTGTATTATTTTCCTTGTCATTCAAAGGGTTGCCAAAAATCCTAAAGTTTCGCAGGTCTTAATTGATTTCCGGTTATGGGGACTATCCACCAATCGATGTGCCATTAAGAAGTGAAATCAAAAGGTGGGGTAACGGTTTTGTTACCGCTTTTTTTTATCTTCCAAAAAATTCAAAACATGTATAAACTGATTTTACCGATATTATTTGTGCTGTCTTCCTGCGGAACCCAGAAGAGCTATGAAGTCGGACAGATAAACACACCCAAAGGGGAAATTTTGGTCTGGCTTTACGATGAAACCCCAAATCACAAACAAAGTTTTTTGCAATTGGCAAAAGACGGGTATTGGGATTCACTTACCTTCAATAGGGTAATTCCCGATTTTGTGGCACAGGGTGGGTGCCCTGATACTCCAGCAGGGTTCAATGATCCTGAATATCTCCTAGAACCGGAGTTCAACGAAAAACTACTACACGATTATGGTGCACTCGGTGCAGGAAGGGACAACAACCCCGACAAACTTTCTGCCCGATGTCAGTTTTATATCGTTCAAAATAAGGAAGGGGTGCACCGATTGGATGGTGATTATACGGTGTTCGGAAAAGTCATCAAAGGTATGGACGTTGTCTATGCTATTGTGAATAGCCCAAGGGATTCCATAGACCAACCCTTAAAACCCATATCCTTGGATGTGAATATCATTAGGATGGGCGCTAAGGAGCTACAACCTTTTGCGGTTATCGAATAACAAGCATGGATTTTCACTTTAATTGGGACAAAATATTGGGTTAGGAATAGGCCAACCGGTAAAATCACGTACTAGGATTTTATTTTCTTGTTAAGGTGTATTTGATATTTGCTCTTTTTCAATTGGGAGTTCAATTGTTTTACATCAACCTTGATGAACTTTTTAAACTTTTCATTTACGTTTTCCAAACGCTTGTTGAAAATGGCATAGACCTCGCGTTGTTGGTCGGTCGGTTTAAAATCTACCCCATTGGAACCAATATCGCTTGCCAGGGCACTCAATCTTCCATATAGTTTCATTGGAGACCTAAAGGCATCTTCACGGGCACCGGTTAATTGTATGTCATACAGTGTACCTGCTATATTTTGGGCCATTTCCCGAAGCTCTGTCGCACGTTGAATATCGTTTTCACGTTTCAAGCTGGGAATGACCTCATTCAACTCGGCCCGTATCGTTTCAATATCGTTGATCATGGTAACGGCATAGTTCATGGCATCCCTTAATTCCAACGAAAAAGCCACTTGTTCCTGAATACTTTCCAAAGTACCCTCGGAAGAAGGGTCCTTAAGAACTTTTAATTCACGGACATATTCGTCCTTCCCAATAATGAGTTTTACTTTATAGGTGTCGGGCACTACCCGTGGTCCGAATTGCCCACGCCAAAGATCTAAATCCCATGTAACCAATGGGCGCCATCCTTCCCCATTGAGTTGTACCCAAGGTCTTCCGGGTGGGGTCGACTTCAATTTGGGCTTGTACGTGGGTTCGTAGCGTAAATTCCATACGGTCCTATGTATGCCTTTGTCATTTTCACCTTTTAACGTACGTATGATTTCATTGTTGGCATCCAATATTTGTATTTCCACCTTTTGATCTGTACTATCTTTTAAATAATAGTTGATATCGGCCCCATACGTAGGGTTTTGTCCGGCGTTGTTACTAGGGCCATCGGTTTTTATACTTTCCCGCTCTTGAAATCGATACGCTTGTCGTAAACTGAACAAATGGGCTTTTTTATCCTTGGCATCCAAATCGAATTCACGCAGGGGTGAAATATTATCAAGGATGTAATAGCCCCTACCGTAGGTGCCTACAACCAAATCATCAAAGCGTTCCTGAATTTCAAGCCAATATACCGGTGCAGGGGGAAGGTTATTGCGAAGTCGCATCCAATGTTCCCCATCGTCTTGACTGATATACAAACCATTATCGACCCCAGCGTAAAGCATACCTTCCCTTTTTGGGTCTTCTTTGATGACATGCACAAAACTATGTACGGATTTTGGAATGTTGCCACTTATCAACTTCCAATGTTGCCCATAATCCTCTGTTTTGTAGATATAAGGATTAAAATCACCCATTTGGTGTAAGTCAACACTAAGGTATACAGCCCCTTTTTTATACCGTGAGGTTTCTATATTGGATATGGTACCCCATTTTGGAAGGTTGGGGATGTTTTGGGTCATGTTGGTCCAATTTTCACCCCCGTTTCGTGTAAGCTGTACTTGACCGTCATTGGTTCCTACCCAGATAAGTCCGGCTTCCAATCCGGATTCCCCTATGGCATATAAGGTGGATCCGTCGAAGGTCATTAGATTATCTTTGGCGATGCCTCCCGAACTTTGTTGGTGCGATTTATCGTTTAGGGTAAGGTCTGGACTGATTACCTGCCAGCTTTGACCATTATCATCACTTTTGTGCACATATTGACTCCCTACATATACCCGATGTTTTA
This sequence comes from Maribacter aquimaris, assembly GCF_014596745.1. Taxonomy (GTDB): domain Bacteria; phylum Bacteroidota; class Bacteroidia; order Flavobacteriales; family Flavobacteriaceae; genus Maribacter_A; species Maribacter_A aquimaris. The sequence continues at coordinate 35,469 of NZ_JABTCF010000019.1, read as the reverse complement.
CATGGGGTGAAAAGGCAAGGGGAAAATTCCAATGCCAACGGTATTTCATTTCTGAAGGGGCCCAACCATAACCTGATTCAGGCCATACTCGGACATCTTGTGAATGTCCTGTTTTGGCATTATACCTTTGGAGTCCACCATCATAACAACCCGACCAGACAATATCGTTTTCAAAGGGGTCCGGTTGGGCGAATCCACTTTCACATCCGCCCACCCCTTTCCATAGACCAATTGGTATATATCCTTGCAGGCTATTGCTGGGACCTTTATAGGAATATCCATCCTGTCGGTTTCCATAGACGTTATAAGGTATTTGGTCATCTACGGCCACATGGTACATTTGGGCGATGGGCAGTACAACCCTTTGAAAGGTTTTTCCGTGATTAAGGCTTATACTTGCACCTCCGTCATGGGCAACCAATATACGGTCCGCGTTAGTGGGGTCTATCCAAATATCATGGTTGTCACCACCTGCCTTATAGCCCCCTTTAAGGGTTTTACCACCATCTTTCGAAGTACTGAACTTTACATTCGCAAAATAGATTTCATTGGGGTCTTTGGTGGAAACTGCCATACGGGTATAGTAGGGTGCGCGCTCATTGATATCGTGGTTGCGCGTTTGCAGTGTCCATGTTTCACCAAAGTCATTCGATTTATAGAGGGATGGACTATCAATTTCAAAAAGAGCGTAGACTACATTGGGGTCTGAATGCGAAATCGCAACACCCGTTTTACCAACGGGATTATTCTTTCCTCCCGGTAATCCTTTCTCTGAGAGTGCTTGCCAAGTATCACCCCCGTCAAGGGATCGGTAGATGCCGCCACCGGGACCACCACTGTTCAGTCCCCAAGTGTTTATTAGGATAGACCACATGCCGACCAATAACCTATCTGGATTTTTAGGGTCCAAGGCAATGTCCGCAGCCCCGGTGTTTTCGTCAATAAAAAGTATGCGCTTCCAATTTTTGCCACCATCAACGGTCTTGTACACACCGCGCTCCTGCTGGGGTCCATAGGTATGTCCAAGGGCAGCGGCGTAAACGATGTCGGGATTGGTGGGGTGAACGACCACACGACCAATTCGGCCTGTTTTTTCAAGGCCCATATTCTTCCATGTCTTGCCTGAATCTTCAGACTTGTAGATACCATCACCCATGGCATGGGCAGGCCGTATTATAAAAGTTTCCCCTGTACCCACCCAAATGACATTGGGATTGGTAGGGGCTATAGCTAAGGAACCGACTGATGAAACATCCTGATCATCGAAAATCGATTTCCATGTTACCCCTCCATCCGAGGTTTTCCACAAACCTCCGGAAGCGGCACCGATATAATTGATCATAGTATTTCCGGGTACTCCGGCAATGGCAATGGTCCGGTTTCCTTCAGGGCCGATAAACCGGAATTTCAGGTTTTTGAATGTTTCGGATTCGGTCTGGGCATTGCAAATGAAAGTAAGCAAAAAAACAAGGAGAAGTATGTTGGGTCTTGGGTTCATAGGAAGTGCATAATTGAAAAGATCCCCCACAACTGAAAAAACCCCAACGAGGTTGAATATATAGGGACACCGAGATTTATTTATCCTTACTAAGATAATTAAATTTAGAAATTGACCCTTTCCATATCGGAATTATTAATTTTGTGGTCCAAATACATTCCACATGAAATACGAACAGATCAGCAGTGAACTTTTTATTAAGAATCGCAGGAAATTCATGGCCAAAATGGAGCCTTCGAGTATTGCAGTATTTAATTCCAACGATATCTATCCCGTAAGTGCGGATAGTACCTTGCCTTTTGAGCAACATCGCGATATTTTTTATTTAAGCGGAGCCGATCAGGAAGAGAGCATTTTATTGCTTTTTCCGGATGCCCATGACAAGAAACTTCGGGAGGTCCTTTTTGTACGTGAGACCAATGATCATATTGCAGTTTGGGAAGGTGAAAAACTGACCAAGGAAAAAGCAACGGAAATATCAGGAATTGAGACCATTTATTGGTTGGGTGAGTTTGACAAGGTCTTTTTTAATTTAATGACCGAGGCCGATACGATATATTTCAATACCAATGAACACTACAGACAGTCCGTGGAAACCCAAACCCGTGAAGATCGTTTTATCCGGGATTGCAAACAGAAGTTCCCAGGACATAAAGTGGCGAAAAGCAATCCAATCTTACAGGAAATAAGAGGGGTTAAGGAACCTGAGGAAATCGACCTGATGCAAACAGCCTGCAATATTACCGAAAAAGGATTTAGAAGATTATTGGGCTTTATAAAACCGGGTGTTTGGGAATATGAAATTGAAGCTGAACTTCTGCATGAGTTTATCCGTAACCGCTCTAAAGGTTTTGCCTATACCCCGATTATAGCTTCGGGCGCCAATGCCAATGTACTTCATTATATCGTGAACAATCAGCAGTGTAAGGATGGAGATATGTTGTTGATGGATGTTGCTGCCGAATATGCCAATTATTCCAGTGACCTCACGAGGACCATTCCGGTAAATGGAAGGTTTACCGATCGTCAGAAAGCAGTATACCAAGCCGTATTAAGAGTAAAAAACGAAGCGACGAATATGTTGGTGCCCGGTACCGATTGGGCTGAGTATCATAAGGAAGTTGGTAATATCATGACCTCGGAACTATTGGGCTTGGGCTTATTGGACAAGGCCGATGTGCAAAACGAGGATAAAAATTGGCCAGCCTATAAAAAGTATTTTATGCACGGTACCAGTCACCATATCGGATTGGACACCCATGATTATGGACCCTTAAAATCCCCTATGAAGGCCAATATGGTCTTTACCGTTGAACCGGGCATTTACATTCCGGAAGAGAATATGGGTATTCGAATTGAGGATGATGTGGTTATCCAAGAAAAAGGGGAACCTTTCAACCTTATGGCCAATATCCCTATCGAGATAGAGGAGATAGAGGAATTGATGAAGGCTTAGTTGTCATAAGTGTGTTACTTTATGCAATGTGATTGGGCAGTATGCTTGGACCAATATCCAATACGCAGATGCAAGTAAGGTGGTTACACCCATTTTTGATACTCCAGCGACCATAGGTAGGGGATTCCGATCAACGGGGTTAGACTGCTTTCTGTTATTTGAGCAATGAATAAAAGTATTCAATTTGTATTGCCTTTTTTGGTGTTTGTGTCCTGCGCCAAGGATGAGGTGCATTCGCTCGATACGTCGTATACAGATTCAAATACCATTGCTGCGGTTGACATTTCAAGTTATCCTGAAATATCGGAAACAAATTCCGTATTCTATAACCTTGAAGGGAAAGAGCGCAATTTTCTGGACATACTAAAGTCAAACGGAGTGAATACCATTCGCTTGCGTTTATGGGTAAAACCTTTTCTAAGGATGTCCCCATAGCCGAAACAGCCTATCCCTTTACGTTGGATTGGAATGATTGGACGGATATTATCGTAGGATCGAATGATCAATTGATACTACCGGATTATCCTGCGACAGCAACGGGTCAAAAAAGTTTTATGGAACAAATAAGGACTATGACAAATGAAGTGGAGCATGGAATAGGTTTTTGTTACTGGGGGGGCGAGCTTATTGCTTGGAAAGGAAATGAGTCCACAGCGGCTTCACCTTGGGAAAACCAGGCACTATTTGATTTTGATAACAAGGCCCTACCTGTAATGCACGTATTTCAAATGGATTAGATAGGGGTTGTTGTAGCGTTAAGGTATCGTGTATTGGAAAGCTATAACAGAATAGAAGGGTAACAATGAATATTTGGTCGGTACATACAAAGTCTAAGCTAAGGCCTGTGTATTGGACAAGGATTTTTGATTTAAGTTTGAACGAATTTTATTAGGACGTAGATTATGAAGAATGTTTTTAAACCAAAATTCTTTTCGGTTTTAAAATCTGGATTGGACAGAAAACAAATATCAAATGATATTTTATCAGGTATCGTCGTGGGTATCGTGGCTTTACCATTGGCCATTGCTTTTGCCGTCGCCTCTGGGGTGTCGCCGGAAAAAGGATTGATCACGGCAATAGTTGCTGGATTTTTAATTTCGTTACTGGGGGGCAGTCGGGTTCAGATTGGTGGGCCAACGGGGGCCTTTATTGTAATAGTCTATGGCATTGTTGAACAATACGGCATCGATGGTTTGGTCATTTCAACAATCCTTGCGGGCGTCATATTGATTCTTTTCGGTTTATTGAAACTTGGGGCTTTATTGAAATATTTTCCCCATCCATTGGTAGTTGGTTTCACAAGTGGTATCGCCTTGGTTATTTTTTCGACACAGGTCAAGGACGCTTTAGGGTTGCCTATAGACAAAGTGCCTTCCGAATTTCATGAGAAATGGCTGGTCTACTTTGCCAACCTTGATCAAATAAATTGGATAGCATTCTCATTGACCGCAATTACCATTTTAATTACCATTTTCTCAAAAAAGATTACAACAAAGCTGCCAGGTTCCTTTTTGGCTATCATCCTTATAACACCTTTGGTTCATATATTGAAACTCGATGTGTCTACCATTGAAACTTTTTTTGGGGCCATTCCCAATAATTTTCATATTACCATTCCTAATTTCCAATGGAATGAATTACAGAATTACATCGCACCTGCCATTACCATTGCCTTATTGGGAGGCATAGAGTCCTTGCTATCAGCCGTCGTTTCCGATGGTATGATCGGGGGCAAACATCGGTCTAACACAGAATTGATTGCACAAGGTATAGCTAATATCGTAACTCCGTTTTTTGGGGGTATTCCTGCAACCGGGGCCATTGCACGTACTGCAACGAATGTGAAGAATGGAGGTAGGACTCCGATATCAGGAATGGTACACGCAATCACTTTGTTGTTGATCATGCTATTTCTAGGACAATGGGCGAAACTGATCCCGATGTCTTGCTTGGCGGGTATTTTGATGGTTGTGGCTTATAATATGAGCGAATGGAGATCTTTCGCCTCTATTCTGAAAGGTTCCTATTTTGATACACTCATTTTATTAACCACCTTTTTCATTACCGTATTCTTCGATTTGACATTGGCCATAGAGGTAGGGGTTGTCCTGTCGGCCATTTTATTCATGAAGAGAATGGCGGATATCAGTGAAAAACGGATTGATGATTTTGTAGACAGCGATGTGATCGAGAACTATTCGGACCTTCCTATTGCTTTGAATATCTATGAAATTAGCGGGCCTTTGTTTTTTGCATCGGCAAGAAGATATTCGGAGGCGATTGAAGAGATTGGGTTAACGTGTAAGGTCCTTATTATTAGAATGCGCCATGTTTCATTTATTGACCAGACGGGATTGCATAACTTAAAGGATACCATAAAGATTTTGAGAAACAAGGACATTACGATTCTCTTATCCGGACTTAATCCGGAGGTGAAAGCGAAATTCAAAAAATACCAGTTGACCGATTTGATTAAGGAAGACTTGATTTTCGATAGTTTCAGTGGGGCAACAAAAAAAGCCCGGGAGATCTTGGAACGCCCACCATCCAATTATGAACAGAATCCGTAAACGCGTCTAATACATCCGTCCCCAAGTGGGGAGTTTAAATCATATTTCGGCCTATGGAAGGTTTTTAGTGCTTTATTACGCTGGAATTTGACCAATATTTACATGCTATAAATAGGATATAGGACAAAAGGGTAATATTGTTCAATAATGTGATTTGGTTGCTTCTGTTATTGTAATCGGACGGTTTCCATCCCATTGCGTTTTTATAAAGCATCCATTTGAATCTGACAGAGATTTAATCTTTCATAATAATCAATAAATAGACCGAATTGTTCATGGGCTCCGATACATATAATAAGCTTAAAATGAGGTGTTAACCTTGTGGTGAATGTTTTGAAATCAAAAAGAATCGTTAAATTGTTTTTTATAACTAAACGATTGCTTAGTTTTGTATCGTATTACAAATGCAATGGCAAGAAAGAAAGAATACATAGAGGAGGAGGTTATTGAAAAAGCCATGCATTTGTTTTGGCATAACGGATATGAAGGGACTTCTGTCAGAATGTTGGAGAAGGAAATGGGAATCAATCAATTCTCTATCTATTCCAGTTTTGGGAGTAAACATGGTGTTTTTCAAGAAAGCTTGAAGTGTTATAAACAAAAGGTAAGTGCGATTTTCAATAAACTGAAAACCGCTACCCGTGGTGTAGAAGACATCAAGGAATTCTTTTATGACTCCATTAGGGCATCACAAGAATTGGGAAATCAGAAAGGGTGCCTTGTGACAAATACATATAATGAGTTTGCCGAGAAAGAGGATGATGTGATCCGTAAGGAAATTGTGGATTTCATGGAGGGGCTAAAAGCGATTTTCATCGAAAAATTAAGGTTGGATTCCTCTAAAGATGAAGTAACCATACGCAAACAGGCCAATTATTTATTATTGGCCAAACACGGCCTTGCGGCAGCATCAAGGGTAAACAGTAAAGAAGAACTCGAGGATTATATAGAAATGACGTTTAGGAACATATAACATTTTTTTTACAACAAAACTAAGCGATAGCTTAGAAATAATTTAATAACAATTGAAATTTAAAATTATGACAACATTGAAAATCAACAACATTGAAACTGCTCCAGAAGGAAGCAAGGAATTATTAGGTCAATCCTTAAAAGCGAATGGAATGATTCCTGGTTTACACGGAGTATTAGCAGGGGCGCCAGGTATTTTGGAAGGCTATCAAACCCTACACAAATTGTTTACGGATTCTTCATTTGATAAGGAAGAACTGACTGTAGTCTGGCAAACCATAAATGTAGAACACGCCTGTCATTACTGTGTGCCTGCCCATACTGCAATTGCGAAAATGATGAAGGTAGATGACACCATTACGGAGTCTTTACGTAATGAGACACCTCTTGAGAATCCAAAATTAGAGGCCTTACGTACAATGACGCTAATAATCGTTCGTAATCGCGGACACGTTACGCCGGAAGAATTACAAGCATTTTATGCCGCTGGTTATGGAGAGAGACAAGTGTTGGAAATCATCTTGGGGTTGTCTCAAAAAATAATCAGTAATTACACCAATCACATTGCAAACACTCCTGTAGATAAGCCTTTTGAAAAATTTGCTTGGAAGAGATCAGTGAATGCCTAAATAAAATTCAACGCAGGCTTTACACCTGCGTTGAATTGAATATGAAACCTCGATTTATGCAAATCCAATAAATAAATTGGCTGCAGGGCCTTAATCACTGGAGCGTCTTCAGGCATAAGTAAGGCACTCACTACCTACCATTGTTTTTAATGAAATAAGTGGCCTAACAGGGGCACAACTTGTGGCGGTTTATAAGCAGGTATTGGAAGTGTTTTTGAAAAAACAGGTAAATTAGAGTTACGCCGTACTTTTCCCCAACCATATTATTTGTTCAAGATATTGGCTTTAGCAATGAATTTTTTGCTTTTTTCCATATCACCCTGCGTCAGAAAACTGAATGCAATATATAAGAAGAACGAAATAGAGATGCCGATCAACGCTTGTTCTGTTGATGCTGTTTTCCAAGCTACAGGCAAGTCGATGCCAAGTGCGACCAAAAGATTGTAGGTTGAAAACAACAACCCGAACAACATAGAGATAATGGCTGCTTTTGAGGTCCCCTTCGCCCATAAAAACCCTAAGATCAAAGGGATGAATGCCCCGCTGGTAAGAAAATCGGAACCGATCCAAGAAATTCGTAAAACCGATTGTATCTTCAGGGCAATAAGTAGTGCCAAGGCACCAAGGAGAAAGGTCGAAATTCGACCTATCGTTACATTATGGGCCGGACTCGCATTGGGATTTATATGCCGTTGGTACACATCAACCGTTAAGGAAAGTGCCCCGGTATTGATAAGAGAATCCATTGTGGACATGATTGCGGCACTTAATCCCACAAAGAGAACCGCACTGATTATAGGATTGGGAATGTTGCTGATCAGATCGGGAACGATGCCACTTTTAGGTACGGTTTCATAAAGTACCGAGGCGAACATGCCTGTATAGGTTACCATAAGATATAGGGGAATAAAGGCTAAGAAACTAATAACCATCATTTTCTTAGCGTCTATGGCCTTTTTAGCGGCAGAAATACGTTGCCAAATATTTGCTTGGATCATCCAAGAGGTCCCAAATGTAATTACATAGGCCAGATTGTCGCCCACATTGTTGAAAAATGAGCTATAACCAACCTTTTCGTTCGCAATGGCCGTGGCTTTTACGGCTTCGATTCCTCCAGATTGATTGTAGGTGATATCAAACAGCAGTATTCCAGTCAATAGAAAAAATACAAACTGTAATAAATCCGTAAGGACAACTCCTTTAAACCCGCCAAAAAGGGAGTATATCAATACAATCGATGTACCCAGTATGGCACCGGTCTCATAGCTGATATTAAAAAAAGCATGAAAAAATTTTCCCACTACAATAACCTGAACTGCAGAACCAATCACCATAAAAATGATGATAAAAATGGTAAGCAAGAGGGATACTTTGTTGTTGTAGCGTTGCTCCATAAGTTGAGGTTGGGAGATAGAGCCTACATTGCGGATTCCTTTGGCGAATAGGAACATGAGGGCCGTTGCCAAAAGTACAGGCACCCCATAAATCCAGAAGGAACTAAGTCCGTTTTTATGGGCATGGTCAACTAAGTCAATGGCAGAACCACCTCCCCACCACGATGCCACAAAAGTCACCGCCAACAACCAAGCCGGTAATTTTCGGGAGGCCAGAAAAAAATCCTCACTGGTTTCACTTTTCCTATTGCGTATGCCGATTACGATAAGACCGATAACATATAAGGATAGAAGAATAATGGTAACGGTTGTACTAGGCATAGGGGGTGGATTGCTTACGTCTTAAAAATAAGTGATTATTATTGGCTAATCATAGCGGGCTGAAATGAAGCTTGATTCCTTTACGCTATTAAAGAAGTTTTACTTTACCCAAAACCAACCATGGCTGCCGGCAACTGCACCGGCTGTTGTTATTAAGGTAGTGATTTTGGCCTGAAGGGCAAACCTACCTTCAATCTGTTCAAAGGTTTTAATGCGGTCTTCTTTGGATTTCATTTTCTTAATGGCAGGAATGATCACTGTCGTGACCATGCTAACACCGCCTATCCATAAAACCACAGCAATGATATGTATAACCCTGGCAAGTGTAAAATGTTCCATTTTTTAGTCCTTTTTTGGATTTACAAATATAGGGCAAGTCGTTTCCCAAAATAAAATTATCCCAATTTTTGAATAAGCCTCGGGTTATTTTGCTTACCGTGCCCTATAGGTCCTTTCGAATTTTTGGTTGAAATATGGGATAAGTCCAATATGGAGGAGGACATCCTTATTTCTTTATCACATTCACCCCAATAAAAGCCATAATAGCCGGTAACACCCACCCCATACTGTAAACACTCAAAGGAATAAGTTCCTTTATGGTGGAAATAGAATCACCATATCCAATACTACCTATAAAATCAGGAATACTGAATAGAAAAGTAGTGCCAACGACCACCTTAAAGACCAAAGGAGAGGTGTATTTTTCGGGCAGTACATTCAATACAATCAAAATGATGGTTATGGGGTAAATGAACATGAGTGTGGGTAAGGCGACATCTATGATATAGTCAACATTGAACTGCCCCACGCCCACGCCCAGTACACAACCCAATATGGCTGTTATTGTAAAAGCCTTTTGGGAATCGTCAAACCTTGATTTTATAAAATCGGCCGTTCCGGTAACAATACCTACCGCTGTGGTAAAGCAGGCCAAACTTACCAAGATCCCCAAAAACAGATTGGCTGTGTTGCCCAAGGTTTTTAAACTGATTCCGTTTAAAATGGCCGTGCGTGAAACATCAGCATCAAATTCTTTGTGCATTAGTGCACCGGTAAAAATGAGTCCGGCATAAATCAATAGCAATGCAAATCCTGCGATCCAACCAGCCCTTCGTACAAGGGCTCTTTTCTCTTGAAAGGAATCCTCCTTGTTTTTTAGATTGATGGAAACAATGATTACGCCACCTACTACCACCGCGCCTATGGCGTCAAAGGTTTGGTACCCTTCCAAAACTCCAGCGGTAAAAGGATTAGGGAAAACGGTATCGCCAAAATCCATCGGGTATGAAAATATGGTAATGCCAATAATCAACAATAGAATAAAAATAATGGCAGGGGTCAAAAATTTACCGAGAATGTCCAGGATCTTTGATCGGTTCATTACAAAGACAAAGACCAAGGTAAAATAAATAACACTCGTTAGGATATAGGGGGTGTCAAAATAAGGCTGAATGGCAATTTCATGGGTCACGGAGGCTGTACGTGGGGAGGGTAGTCCTGCAGCGATGGCATATATGAGTAGGGCGAATACCAAAGCGAATTTTGGGGATACCTTCTTGCCGAAATCGTAGAGGGTACCTTGTAGGCGGGCATGGGCAAAAATACCCATGATAGGAATGCATATGGCAGAAATACAAAACCCAAGGGTAACGAGCCACCAAAAATCACCCGACTTAAACCCGAGTAATGGAGGTAGTATTAAATTTCCTGCTCCGAAGAAAAGTGAGAAAAGGGCAAAAGCCGTGACTAGGGTTTCCTTGGTTTTGTTCATGGGTCGGAATTTCGGGCGCAAAGATACTATTTAATCGAAGAGCAGAACCAAGTGTTTCAACGTTAAAAATGAACTTTTTGACGATTAAAGTGTATTTCGTCGAATTTACAGATAAATAATTTGGTTAATCCCAATAAATAACAGGAATAAGACGTTATAGCATAAAGTGATTCATGAACCGCTTTTTACAAAAGACCTAATCAAAGTATTCAGCATTTATCCTTTTCCTCAAATCGGAAGAATGCACGCCTAAAAAACCTACATCATGAAGAAAGTAATTTGCCAGATTTTCGGACACCATTATGCTGTCACCAAAAAAGTCACCCAACACATCAAGGAGTATGAATGTATTCATTGTGGTAAAGAAGTGACCACAAGTGAAACCGGAGATCTTTCTGTCTTGACCCCTGAGCGTCAAGAAATCAACGATACCTTAAAATCTATATACCAAAGAAGACATTGTACTGCGGATCACGCAGCCTAATTATGTTTTGGCAAATGAATTCCAACCCTGAGCGGTTAATGGAATTTTAGAGTTATTCCTGGAAACTAAGTGCGCACCTTCGTTCTCAGCAGTCATGTGCCCCACGACTGTTAGGTTAGGATTGCCCTTTATTTTCGGGAATTCTTTTTGGTCTAAAGTGAATAACAATTCATAATCCTCCCCACCGCTAAGTGCCACTAGGGTGCTGTCTATATTAAATTCCTCACAGGCTGAGATGACCGTTGGGTCTAAAGGAATCTTATCTTCATACAAATTACAACCCAATTTACTGTTCTTGCACAGGTGTAGGATTTCGGAAGAAAGTCCGTCACTGATATCGATCATAGCCGTTGGGTGCACCTCCAATTTCCGAAACAAATCGAAAACATCCCTACGGGCCTCGGGTTTCAATTGTCGTTCCACAATATAGGAATACGGTTCTAGATCGGGCTGGTTGTTCGGGTTTACCTTATAAACCGCTTTTTCCCGTTCTAACACTTGTAAGCCCATGTAGGCTCCGCCAAGATCGCCCGATACTACTAAAAGGTCATTTTCCTTGGCCCCGGAGCGATATACGATATCTTTTTCTTTTGCCTCTCCGATTGCGGTAATACTAATGATAAGTCCGGTTTGTGATGAGGTGGTGTCTCCCCCGACCAAATCGACATTATAAATTTTTGCTGCCATGGCAATACCGGCATAAAGCTCTTCCAAAGCCTCTAGCGGAAATCGGTTCGAAACCGCTAAGGATACCGTTATTTGGGTCGCCTTTGCATTCATTGCATAAATATCTGAAAGGTTGACCATTACCGCCTTGTAGCCTAAATGTTTCAAGGGCATATAACTGAGGTCAAAGTGAACCCCCTCAATCAAAAGATCGGTAGAGATTACGGTCTTATTATCCTTAAAATCCAGTACGGCCGCATCATCACCGATGCCTTTTATTGTTGATTTTTGTTCAATAGTGAATTGTTGGGTAAGGTGGTCAATCAAACCGAATTCCCCCAATGATTCCAAATCTGTTTTCTCTTGATTCTTGTTCTCCAGCATTTTGCAAAAATAAGAAGGATATTATAGGAATCATTATTTTGGGAACAAAAGAACCAGATACTGTTGTTGTGTGTTTCTTAAAAACCTCATAAACAACATGTTAAAGGGTCTTTTAATGGTCCGGACATTGGAAAACACCAAGGATTCCGACTCTGGAACTATAAATTTTCCTTGGTTAGAATCCCTATAACAGGTGATATTGATTAATTTTGGTTAAAAATTGAATATGACCTCTGAATATAACCAATGGCATAAGCCATACACCCCAGCCAAGGAATTTAATAAGAAAGTTGCCTATTTCAGTATGGAATTTGGGATTCACCAAGCCCTTAAGATATATTCTGGTGGGCTCGGATTTTTAGCGGGATCGCATATGCGATCGGCTTATGAGCTCAAACAGAATGTGATTGGCATCGGAATGCTATGGAAATATGGTTATTATGACCAAGGGAGGAATGGGGATCAAACCATGAGCACCAATTTTATCGAAAAGAACTATACGTTTCTAGAAGATTCCGGTATTGAAGTTGAAGTTAAATTACACGACAATCCTTCGGTCAAGGTCCGGGCTATGGTTTTAAAACCGGAGATATTCGGTACGGTGCCCATGTATTTGTTAACCACCGATGTTGAAGGAAATGATTATTTGTCCAAGACGATCACCAATCATTTATACGATTCCAATTATTTGACCCGTATTTCCCAAAGTATCGTTTTGGGAATTGGTGGGGCTAAAATAGTTGAGGCCTTGGGAGGTGCCGATATGTACCATCTCAACGAAGGGCATGCCTTGCCTGCATTTTATTACCTACGTGACAAGGGTGTGAAAAAAGACCAAATGGTATTTACAACACATACCCCTGAAAAGGCGGGTAATGAGGAGCGCGATGGACGTCATTTGAATCGTTGTGGCTTCTTTGGAAGATATCTTTCTGAGCCAGAACTACAGCAAGAGATGGTCAACGGTGGAATGATCAATTATACGGTTTCTGCCTTAAGAATGGCCAAAAAATCAAATGCGGTATCCAAGTTGCACGCCAAGGTATCCCGAGATATGTGGAAGGACTATTCCGGTATCAGTGAGATCATCCCCATAACCAATGCCCAGAACCAAAAGTTCTGGCAAGATGAGGTTATTGAAGAGGCGCATCAGAAAAAGGATGCTAAATTATATACAAAAAGAAAGGTTGAACTGAAAAAAGATTTGTTTAATGCGGTTTTAAACCAAACCAATAAACTTTTTGATCCCAATGTATTGACGATGGTTTGGGCAAGACGATTTGCAGGGTATAAAAGGGCCGATTTGTTGCTCAATGACCTAGAACGTTTTGAAAGACTAGTCAATAATGAAAAATATCCCGTACAGATCATTTGGGCTGGAAAACCCTATCCATACGATTTTTATGCCATTGATATTTTCAATCATTTAGTGCATTATTCCAAACAGAAATCGAACTTGGCGGTGTTGGTAGGCTACGAAATCGAATTGTCACGTAAATTGAAATGCGGATCCGATATTTGGCTGAATACTCCAAGAATTACAAGGGAAGCGTCAGGGACTAGCGGGATGACTGCGGCCATGAACGGTTCAGTGAATGTCTCGTCAAACGATGGTTGGATGCCGGAATTCTCCAGAGATGGTATAAACTCCTTTGTTTTTCCAGTGATAGATCAAAATTTACCTACGTGGGATCAAGATAAGATTGACAGCGAAAATTTGTATGATATTCTTGAGAATAAGGTGTTGCCCACGTATTATGAAAAGCCTAAGAAATGGCAGGAAATAGTATTCAATAGCATTGATGACGTGCTGCCAGAGTTCGGTAGTAACCGTATGGCCAGGCAGTATTACGAGGAACTTTACAAATAAATCCAGCCCATTTGAAGTATTATTGGTTCGTGGGTATTTTGAATACTTCACCTACTGATGCAAAGCTATTTTTTTTATTGAAAAGGGCACAATTTGACATGTGGGTTTCTTACGGCCCAGGGTTGCAATAGATAACCCTTATGAATGTATACGTTATAATAATGTTAGGTTTTATTGTAGAACCCTACTTATAACTTATATTTGTAAACTATTTAGAATCAAAACAAATAATGATACAAGTTTCAGAAACAGCTAAACAAAAGGTGATTGGCCTAATGACAGAGGGTGGCTTTGATGCTGCCAAGGATTATGTTAGGGTCGGCGTTAAAAGTGGAGGGTGTAGTGGACTTTCTTACGAATTGGATTTTGATAAATCAATAGCCGATACCGACAAGGTTTTTGAGGATAACGGAGTACGGATAATAGTCGATAAAAAAAGCTTTTTATATCTCGCCGGAACGGTTTTGGAATATTCCGGAGGATTGAACGGGAAAGGTTTTGTTTTTAACAACCCCAATGCACAGCGTACCTGTGGGTGTGGGGAAAGCTTTTCATTATAAAATAAAATATGGCATATACCGAAGAGGAATTAAAGAAGGAACTCGAGACCAAGGAATATGAATATGGTTTCTATACGGATATTGAATCGGATACTTTCCCTGTCGGACTGAATGAGGAGATTGTCATTGCGATTTCCAAAAAGAAAGAGGAGCCCGAATGGATGACCCAATGGCGATTGGAAGCCTTTAAGGCTTGGAAGCTCATGGAAGAACCCAAATGGGCCAATATTACCTATCCAAAACCTGATTTTCAGGCAATATCCTATTACTCTGCCCCAAACAGTAAACCTAAATACGATAGTTTGGATGAGGTTGATCCTGAATTATTGGATACCTTCAAGAGGCTCGGGATTTCTTTGGATGAACAAAAAAAATTGGCAGGGGTTGCGGTGGATATTGTTATGGACTCTGTTTCCGTGGCAACGACCTTTAAAAAGACCTTGGCGGAAAAAGGAATCATTTTTTGTTCCATTTCCGAAGCTATTAAAGAACATCCGGAACTTGTGAAAAAGTATATGGGTTCTGTAGTGCCCCAAAAAGATAATTTCTATGCGGCCCTAAATGCAGCGGTTTTCTCCGATGGATCTTTCTGTTATATTCCAAAAGGTGTTCGTTGCCCGATGGAATTGTCAACTTATTTTAGGATCAACCAAGCAGGAACCGGTCAGTTCGAAAGAACATTGGTCATTGCTGATGAAGGTAGTTATGTTAGTTATCTGGAAGGTTGTACAGCTCCTTCGAGAGACGAAAACCAATTGCATGCCGCTGTGGTCGAGTTGATTGCGTTGGATGATGCAGAAATAAAATACTCAACGGTACAAAACTGGTATCCCGGTGATAAGGAAGGTAAAGGAGGGGTTTTCAATTTTGTTACCAAAAGGGGAATTTGCCATAGAAATTCAAAAATTTCCTGGACACAGGTCGAAACGGGATCTGCCGTTACTTGGAAATACCCATCCTGTATCCTAAAAGGGGATAATTCAATCGGCGAATTCTATTCCATCGCAGTAACCAATAATTATCAGCAGGCCGATACAGGTACCAAGATGATTCATATTGGCAAGAATACCCGAAGTACGATCATATCAAAAGGAATCTCTGCAGGTAAATCGCAGAACAGCTATCGCGGTTTGGTACAGGTGAACAGTCGTGCAAAGAATGCCAGGAATTTTTCACAATGCGATTCCTTATTAATGGGTAACGATTGTGGAGCACATACGTTCCCCTATATCGAAGTAAAGAATAAAACGGCTCAAATTGAGCATGAGGCCACAACCAGTAAGATAGGTGAAGACCAGATTTTTTACTGTAATCAACGTGGTATCGATACCGAAAAGGCCATAGCATTGATCGTAAATGGTTTCAGTAAGGAGGTTTTGAATAAACTACCTATGGAATTTGCCGTAGAAGCACAAAAATTATTGGAAATAAGCCTAGAAGGCTCAGTTGGATAAAATTTATAAAAAGTAGAAGATGTTAAAAATTAGCAACCTGCATGCAGGTATTGAAAATAACGAAATTCTAAAAGGCATAAACCTTGAGGTCAAAGCAGGGGAAGTACATGCCATAATGGGTCCCAACGGATCGGGAAAAAGCACCTTGGCTTCGGTCATTGCAGGTAAAGAGGAATATGAGGTAACTGAGGGCAGTGTGGTTCTTGAGGGTGAAAACCTGGAAGATTCGTCTCCTGAGGAAAGGGCTCATAAAGGTATCTTTCTTTCTTTTCAGTATCCTGTTGAGATTCCTGGGGTGTCCGTCACCAATTTTATGAAAACGGCCATCAATGAAGGTCGCAAGGCAAAAGGTTTAGACGATATGCCAGCAAAGGATATGTTGAAAATGATACGGGATAAAGCCGAGTTATTGGAGATTGACCGTAAATTTTTGTCCCGTTCTTTGAATGAAGGTTTTTCAGGTGGGGAGAAGAAGCGGAACGAGATTTTTCAAATGGCCATGTTAGAACCCAAGTTGGCTATCTTGGATGAAACCGACTCCGGTCTCGATATTGATGCCCTGCGTATTGTGGCCAATGGGGTGAATAAATTAAAGAACAAGGATAACGCGGTAATCGTAATCACGCATTACCAGCGTCTTCTCGAGTATATAGTCCCTGATTTTGTGCATGTATTGCACCAAGGTAAAATCGTAAAATCGGGCACTAAGGAATTGGCCCATGAGTTAGAGGAAAAAGGATACGATTGGCTCAAACAAGAGACAGCGGTATAAACAGCAGTAAGCAGTACGGTCGGCAGTATGTAAGTGCCAACTACCAATAGAATTGATATGGATTTAAAAGATAAATTGATTTCTTCTTTCATGGCGTTCGAGAACAATATCGATGTTGAGCACCCAGTGCATGATATCAGGTCTGAAGCGTTCAAGAACTTTGAGGAGAAAGGGTTTCCCACCAAAAAAGAGGAAGCTTGGAAGTATACTTCCTTGAAAAGTCTTCAAAAAATAGATTTCAGTATTTTCCCAAAAGAGGTAAATGCCTTGGAAAATAAACAAGTGAAGAAGTATTTTCTTCAAGAGATCGATACCTTCAAAATTGTTTTTGTCGATGGTATTTATTCTTCTTTTCTTTCTGAAACGACCCACGACGGGGTCGATATTTGTTTAATGAGTGCGGCTTTGACCAAACCCATGTACAAGCAGTATATCGATGTGTATTTTAATAAGGTGGCTTCCAAGGATGATTCCTTGACCACGTTGAATACTGCATTTAGTAGGGAAGGGGCCTTTATTTATATTCCAAAGAACAAGATGCCCAAAAAACCGGTGGAAATCGTACATTTCTCTACAGGTAACGAGGCGTCCTTGATGATTCAGCCCAGGAATTTGATTATTGCTGAGGAGAATGCTGAGCTTCAGGTCATCGAAAGGCATCAGAGTTTAACAACGAATGAGGTATTGACTAATGTGGTAACCGAGATTTTTGCGGCAAAAAATGCCATTATCGATTATTACAAGATACAGAACGATGCCAAAACCGCTTCTTTGATCGACAATACCTATATCAATCAAAAAAGTAATAGCGTAGTAAAAGTACATACCTTTTCTTTCGGGGGTAAACTCACAAGAAACAACCTGAACTTCTACCAGAATGGGGAGTATATCGATTCTACCATGAAAGGGATTACCATTTTGGGGGATAAACAACATGTAGACCATCATACTTTGGTTCATCATATTGAACCAAACTGCGAAAGTCATCAAGACTATAAGGGGGTTTATGGGGAAAATTCCACAGGGGTCTTCAACGGAAAGATCATTGTTGATAAGATTGCCCAAAAGACCAATGCCTTTCAGCAGAACAATAATATTTTGATCAGCGACAAGGCAACGATAAACACTAAACCACAATTGGAGATTTTTGCTGATGACGTTAAATGTTCCCATGGTTGTACCATTGGGCAATTGGATGAGGATGCACTATTCTATTTGCAATCGCGTGGTATCCCTAAAAAAGAGGCCCGGGCTTTGTTGATGTACGCTTTTGCCAATAATGTGTTGGAAAGTGTTCGTATTTCCGAGCTAAAAACAAGTATAAACCGACTTATAGCCGAAAAGCTGGGAGTCCGTTTGGGTTTTGATTTGTGAAATGGAAAAAACGACTTTTAATCCAATAACAATCCGAAAAGATTTTCCGATTCTGAACCGTAAGGTCAATGGGAATCCTTTGGTCTATTTTGACAATGCGGCAACTTCGCAGACACCACAACAGGTAATCGATGTCATTGTAGATTATTATAGTAATTACAATGCCAATATACATCGGGGTGTACATGCGTTATCGCAAGAAGCGACCGATAAATACGAACAGGCGCGTATTAAGATCCAAAAGCATTTTAACGCGGCGAAGCCCTATGAGGTCATTTTCACTTCAGGAACCACGCATAGTATCAATCTAGTGGCAAATGGCTTTTCGTCTATTTTAAAGGCAGGGGATGAACTTATCGTTTCGGCCATGGAACACCATTCCAATATCGTTCCTTGGCAGATGCTGTGCGAACGCACCGGGGCAATCTTAAAGGTAATTCCCATGAGTGAGGAGGGGGAATTGCTTTTGGATGAATACTATAAATTATTGTCAGGGGAAACCAAATTGGTTTTCTGTAACCACGTGTCTAACGCCTTGGGAACGGTAAATCCGATCAAAACAATAATCGATGCAGCCCATGAAGTGGGTGCTGCGGTATTGATAGACGGTGCACAGGCCGCACCCCACATTAAAGCGGATGTACAGGAATTGGATGTTGATTTTTATACCGTTTCCGCCCATAAAATGTGTGGCCCTACAGGAGAGGGTATGTTGTACGGCAAGGAAGAATGGCTCAATAAATTACCTCCCTATCAAGGAGGTGGTGAAATGATTGCCGAAGTCACCTTTGCAAAAACCACATATGCCGATTTACCCCATAAGTTTGAAGCGGGTACACCCAATATTTGTGGAGGAATCGCCTTTGGTGCAGCCTTGGATTATATGAATGCCATTGGTTTTAAGGAGATTGCAGCTTATGAACATGAACTTCTTCACTATGCAACCGAGCAATTGTTGACCATCGAGGGATTACGTATTTACGGGACGTCAAAATCTAAAACATCCGTGATTTCCTTTAATATAGAGGGGATACACCCGTATGATATGGGCTCCATTCTGGATAAATTGGGAATCGCTGTTCGTACAGGACACCATTGTGCCCAACCAATAATGGACTTCTATAAGATTCCGGGTACCGTACGTGCCAGTTTAAGTTTTTATAATACCAAGGATGAGGTCGATGTTTTGGTTGCCGGAATAAAACGGGCCAAGGCAATGTTGCTTTGAACAAAGTAGCAAAGCAGCTGGTCTTGGCATAGTATTGAAAAGGTATAATACTTATTGTATTTTTGTATAAAATCAGGTAATGGGTATAAAGGAAATTCAGGAGGAAATAGTAGATGAATTCTCAATGTTCGAGGATTGGATGCAGCGCTATGAATACATGATAGAGTTGGGTAAATCCCTTCCTTTGATAGACGAGAAGTACAAAATCGATGGCAATATCATTAAAGGTTGTCAAAGTAAGGTTTGGGTACACGCGGAATTGGAAGGGGATAAGTTGGTATTTACGGCTGATAGTGATGCCATAATCACCAAAGGGATAATCGCCATTTTGATTCGTGTATTTAGCAATCAGAAACCTCAGGATATAATAGATTCCGATACCAAATTTATAGATGAGATTGGATTGAAAGAGCATTTGTCCCCAACCCGGGCAAATGGCTTGGTGAGTATGGTGAAACAATTGAAGATGTATGCCATTGCGTACCAGACACAATTGAACTAAATCTAGAAAAATGAGCGAAGCAGCAATAAACACCCAAGAATTGGGCGAGAAAATAGTACAGGTATTAAAAACAATTTATGATCCTGAGATTCCCGTTGATATTTATGAACTGGGATTGATTTATGATGTTTTTGTCAATGAGGTTAGGGATGTCAAGATCTTAATGACCCTTACCTCACCGAATTGCCCTGTGGCAGAAACCCTTCCTGTTGAAGTAGAGGAGAAAGTGAAATCGCTGAATGCCGTAAAGAATGCCATCGTCGAAATAACCTTTGATCCCCCTTGGACCCAGGATTTAATGAGTGAAGAGGCAAAATTGGAATTGGGATTACTTTAGTAGCGCCTTTTTAGGATACATCTATTTTTAAAACGTATAGTCCATGGAAAAGGAAATTGTCAACCGTGTGGCCCAAAGTCAATTGAAGACCATTGACTTGGAAGATTATTACCCTATTGGGGAACGCGTTTTCCTGGATATCAAGGACTGGCTTTACGAAGGTTTTGTATTGAGGGAAAAGGATTTCCGGGCTAGTATTGCCGAACACGATTGGAAACAGTATCAAGATAAATACATTGCGGTAGACTGTTCTACCGATGCCATCATCCCAGGATGGGCCTATATGCTTATTAGTACCAAGCTACATCCTTATGCAAAAAGAGTGGTGCAAGGAAACCTGGAAACCTTGGAAACTTCCCTGTATCAATCCATTATTGAGGACCTTGATGTTTCTGCCTACGAGGGCCGGCCTGTAATAATCAAAGGGTGCAGTAACAAACCTGTTCCGCAAAATGCATATTTGTTTATAACTTCAAAATTATTACCGGTTGCAAAAAGCGTTATGTACGGTGAGGCTTGCTCTTCCGTGCCATTGTATAAAAAGGGATAATTGTTGATAACGGTAATTGTTTATTGTTAACAATGCTTATTTTTGCGCTTCATAACATAATTAAACACTAAGCATTATGAAAAATTTAGTAGTAACATTAACTGCGTTTTTGGCCTTATCGGCTACTTACGCGCAGACTGCCGATGAACTTAAGGCCTTGCAAGGACCTAAAAAGGATTCGATAGCTGCAATTCAAGGTAGGGTAGACGCCCTACAAGCACAAATCAATGCCCTTCCAGGTTGGAAAAAAGGGGCATTTGGGACTATTGGGGCCAACCTTTCCAGTTTCAACAATTGGTATTCAAAAGATGCCGCCAATTCCGATGCCGGTAATATTGGGGTTACGATCAATGGTTTTGCCAATCTTAACCAAGAGAAGTTTTTCTGGAGAAACTCTGGAAACATCAACTTGGGTTGGGTGAAATTCGATGACAAGGATGACCCTGCTGACGATGATAGCTTTAAGCAAGCTACGGATGTATTTAACATTACATCACTTTACGGGCGAAAAATCAGTGAAAAATTCGCCATATCAACCTTAGCGGAATACAGAACTACCATTTTAAGCAACTTCAACGATCCAGGGTATTTGGATATAGGTGTTGGTGCTACATGGACACCAATTACCGATTTGGTAGTGGTGATCCACCCTTTAAACTATAATTTTGTTTTCAGTAGTGAGGATGATATTTTCGAATCTTCCCTTGGTGCCAAGATCGTTGCCGATTACACCCGAAAAATAGGTAAAGTAAACTTCAAGACCAATCTTTCTATGTTCCAAAGCTATAAATCGTCAGATTTGTCCAACTGGACTTGGATCAACTCTTTCGGTTACACCATTTGGAATGGGATTGGACTAGGTTTTGAGTTTGGACTAAGGGATAATAAGCAGGAAGCGCTTAATTATGCTTTGAACGGACCAACACCTGATGCTGCCGCTACTTTCGATAATATTGATGATAAATTACAGACGTATTGGTTATTTGGCCTGAACTACGCCTTTTAATCCCCAATAGATTTATAATAATAAAAAGTCCTGACGAATTCGTCAGGACTTTTTTATTAAGTAGGTTTTGATCGAATTAGTTAGTCAAACATTGTATCCTAGTTGTCAATTTTGAACGGACTAATTCCAAATACTTATTTATAGGTTAACTCATAATCCGATTGGGACGCGATAATAAATCATAAATACACTACGAATGTAATGGCATTGATATTGAAAAGTAAATTATTGTTGTGAATCCTACTGGATTTGTAGCATAACTTGTTAAAGTGTATGGCAAGTTTACCGAATTTTCCAATTGTTTAGGACCTGTAGTTTTATCCCATAAAAAAAAGCCCTTTTTGGGAAAGAGCTTTTTTCAGTTAAGTAGGATGGTAAAATTTGGTCCGAATAAACTTCGGTAGTCATTTGTAGGTTAAAAAAGGCTTGGGGAAACCTTTAATTCTCTAGTTAAGTTCTTGAATCGATTTGGGGTCAATGCTATCACTTAATTATGATGTAAAGATAAGTCCGTCTAGATGATTTTGCCTAAAATATGTTGTGAACCCAACCTAAAATGTGGTGAAAAAATTAACGGTACGATTTCTTCGATGAACGGCACTTCATAGGTGTTGTTACACTAAAATAACGTGAGGATTTAAGGTATAAAAAAAGCCCTTTTTGGGAAAGAGCTTTTTTCAGTTAAGTAGGATGGTAAAATTTGGTCCGAATAAACTTCGGTAGTCATTTGTAGGTTAAAAAAGGCTTGGGGAAACCTTTAATTCTCTAGTTAAGTTCTTGAATCGATTTGGGATCAATGCTATCACTTAATTACAATGTAAAGATAAGTCTGCCTAGATGATTTTGCCTAAAATATGTTGTGAACCCAACCTAAAATGTGGTGAAAAAATTAACGGTACGATTTCTCCGATGAACGGCACTTCATAGGTGTTGTTACACTAAAATAACGTGAGGATTTAAGGTATAAAAAAAGCCCTTTTTTTTGGGAAGGGCTTTTTCTTAAGTAGGTTAATACCAGTTCTGATATTCATCAGGTAGCTATTAGTAGGATCAGTGCTCGTTTGGGAAACTCACACTGGTTTTTCGATTAAGTTCTTGAATTGATTTGGGGTCATTGCTATCACTTAATTACAATGTAAAGATAAGTCTGCCTAGATGATTTTGCCTAAAATATGTTGTGAACCCAACCTAAAATGTGGTGAAAAAATTAACGGTATGATTTCTCCGATGAACGGCACTTCATAGGTGTTGTTACACTAAAATAACGTGAGGATTTAAGGTATAAAAAAAGCCCTTTTTTTTGGGAAGGGCTTTTTCTTAAGTAGGTTAATACCAGTTCTGATATTCATCAGGTAGCTATTAGTAGGATCAGTGCTCGTTTGGGGAACTCACACTGGTTTTTCGATTAAGTTCTTGAATTGATTTGGGGTCAATGCTATCACTTAATTATGATGTAAAGATAAGTCTGCCTAGACGATTTCGCCTAAAATATGTTGTGAACCCGACCTAAAATGTTGTGAAAAAATTAACGGTATGATTTCTCCGATGAACGGCACTACTTCCAATGGTTTTAACGGCTTAATATTGGTCTAAATGTTCTGGATAAAGAAAATTGTTATAGGGGAATCGCGTTACATGGATATCCCTGACGACATCATATACCCGTTTCCGGAATTCATCAAGGTTTTCTTTGTTCAGTGCTGAAATGAACAATGCATCTTCCCCCATGCGTTGCATCCATGTCCGTTTCCAATCCTCAATAGTGAAATGCTTTGTGGTTCGTTCGGTTACCAGGTCATCATCATCTATGGTTTGATGGTGATATTGGTCTATTTTATTGAAAACCATAATGGTTTTTTTGTCTGCACTGTCAATTTCATCCAAAATCTTGTTTACAGAGGCTATGTGTTCCTCAAAGTTAGGGTGTGAGATGTCCACTACATGCAGTAAAAGGTCTGCTTCCCGAACCTCGTCCAAGGTACTTTTGAAACTTTCGACCAACTGGGTGGGTAATTTTCGAATGAATCCTACCGTATCACTGAGTAAAAACGGAAGATTCCCAATGACGACTTTCCGTACGGTAGTGTCTAATGTGGCGAAAAGTTTATTTTCCGCAAAGACATCACTTTTACTAATGACATTCATTAATGTTGACTTACCTACATTGGTATACCCAACAAGGGCAACACGTACAAGAGCGCCTCTATTGCCTCTTTGTGTTTCCATCTGCCGGTCTATCTTCAACAATTTTTTCTTCAATAATGAAATACGGTCACGAACTATACGCCTATCGGTTTCAATCTCCGTTTCACCCGGCCCACGCATTCCGATACCCCCTTTTTGACGCTCCAAGTGTGTCCATAATCCAGTAAGACGGGGAAGTAGATATTCATATTGCGCCAACTCTACCTGGGTTCTGGAATAACTTGTCTGGGCCCGTTGTGCAAATATGTCAAGGATAAGACTGGTACGATCCAGAATCTTACAACGCAATTGTTTTTCAATATTACGTTGTTGTCCAGGGGAAAGCTCATCATCAAAGATAATGGAGCCTATATCATTTTTTTCCACATAGTCCTCTACCTCCTGCATCTTACCACTACCGATGAGGGTCTTTGGATTCGGGACATCGACACGCTGTACAAAGCGCTTCATGACCTCTCCCCCAGCAGTGTAGGTAAGAAATTCAAGTTCATCAAGATATTCATTCACCTTTTCTTGATCTTGTTCCTTATTGATGACCCCGATAAGGACAACTTTTTCGTATTCTATCGCTTTCTTTTCTAACATAGTCTAATTTAATATGCAAATTTACATAATACTGACCAAGCTATTTTCGTAAATTTGATTCCCTTAACTTAAATGCATGGTATTTTCACTTTTCAAGAAGAAAAAGAAACAAGGTCTTCATACAATAGCATTCTATAATCTCGAAAATCTTTTTGATACAATGCACGATCCAGATACCTTGGATGTTGATTTTACACCCAAAGGTTTCAAAAAATGGACCCCGAAGAGATATAAGAGGAAAATTTTAAAATTGGCAAAGACCATTTCTGAAATCGGATTGGCATCCACAGAACGGCCTCCTGCTTTGGTGGGTATTGCTGAGGTCGAAAATGAAACCGTAATACAGGATTTGATCAATGCAGGGCCTTTACAGGATATAGACTATGGTTATGTACACTACGACTCTCCCGATGAAAGGGGGATTGATACCGGCTTATTGTACCATAATGACCATTTTGAAGTATTGCATTCAGAACCCATTCCCTTATTGGTGTATAATGCAGAAGGGGTAAGGGATACGACTAGGGATATCCTATATGTTCATGGCAAACTCAACGAGGAGCTTGTTCATGTGTTCGTCAATCATTGGCCTTCCCGTAGAACCGGTGATGTAGCCACGGATTACAAAAGGGTAGAGGCTGCCAAGACCATTAAGCTTAAAATGGAACAAATTGAAGCGCAACATCCGGAACCTAACTTCATTATCATGGGGGATTTTAATGATGACCCAAGTTCCAATAGTATCCAATTATTGACCGATGGTACAGGCTTGTATAATCCTATGGAGAAATTAGGGTCGCCCAATAGGGGTAGTGCCAATTATAGACGGAGTTGGAGTTTGTTCGACCAGATTATCGTTTCCCATAATTTCTTTAATTACGAGAAGGGAACCCACAGCTTTGCCCATGCCAATATTTTTGATGAGCATTTATTGACAGAATGGAAAGGAAAGTACAAGGGAACACCTTTTCGAACGTATGCAGGCCGTAAGTATTTGGGAGGTTATAGCGACCATTTTCCGGTATACATCCAATTGAAGTATAATAGTTGAGTTCCGATGGCAGCTTTAGAAAAGGGGGTATCCATATTTTAGGCACCTACTAGGCTGTTCTACCATTAAACCTTCTTGATTTCGGAATCTGCCAATAAATCGTTATTGCGTAATCGCAAAAAAACCTGTGCTGTGGTTACGACATCGAGTTCGCAATAGGTTACGATCCTATCGACATCCTTTTCCTCATAAAAAACATCGCGAACCATACTACCATCAATATCTTCCTTTGGTGAGGGGATCCCCAAGATATGGGCCATTAGTTTTAGGGAGGTATAATGTTTGTAATCCCCGAACTTCCATAGTTCCATGGTATCCAAATGGGGTACTTCCCAAGGTTTTTTACCAAAGAGGTCCAATTTATGGGGAAGGTCTATACGGTGAATAATCATCCGCCGTGCGATATAAGGAAAATCGAATTCCTTGCCATTATGGGCGCAAAGCAAATGCTTCGGATATTTAAAATGGGTGTTCAATAGGGTTTTGAAATCCTCAAGCAATTGGGGTTCTTCACCTTGGAAACTGGTTACCCTGAACTCCCTTAGATTTCCTGTCATATGAAAATATCCTACGGAGATACAGACGATCTTTCCGAATTCGGCCCAAATACCTGCACGGTCATAGAATTCTTCCGCAGTAAATTCATCTTTTCGTTGGTATTGGGATTTGTGTTCCCACAATTCTTTTTTAGCATCGTCCAATTCTTGGTAATCGGCTACTTCAGGTACCGTTTCGATATCTAAAAACAGGATATTTTCTAATTGGATTTTGTGAAGCATGGATTAAAGATACAAATTATCGGAAATGTTTTTAAGCCCAAATCTGGTGGTTTTGACCAGAAATAGGGGGTAATAGGGCAAAAGTGGTAAAATCACCCAAAACCGACCCAGTAGTTTGTGTCGTGAGGCATTTTAAAGCCTTTTAAGGCACTAAAAATCAATTTAAGGTGTCTTTGGGTCGGTGAAATACACAAATGGCTTAAATCTTGGAAGAATTGTCGGGAGAACCGACCAAGCAGTCGGTAAGTTTTAGAATAAGGATTGTTGTTTGGCCGGACTCTCATGGTTTAACAACCATTTTTTACGATGAAGTCCGCCAGCATATCCCGTCAAAGAACCATCACTGCCGATAACCCTATGGCAAGGAACGATAATCCATAATGGATTTTTCCCATTGGCTGCCGCAACTGCCCTAATGGCTTTTGAATCACCCAGTTTTTGGGATAGTGCTAAATAGCTTATCGTTTTTCCGTAAGGAATTTCAAGAAGCTCGGTCCATACTTTTTTTTGAAAATCGGTTCCTTCGGCATTCAAGGTTAAACTGAAAGCCTCTCTTTGGCCATTGAAGTATTCCTGGAGTTGGTAAACGGCATCTTCTAGAACTTCGGGAATTGTGGAGGTAGTACTGACTTCCTCATTCAATAGGCTCACGGATGCCAATCCTTTTTCATCGCCTTCCAACTTGGCAATGCCCAAAGGGGTGTGTACAAATGCCGATTCCATTATTCGAATGTGGCATTATCATCGATCAGGCCTAGGCGCTTGGCCCTCACTTTCCAATTTTCCCGTGCCAGATGCTGCAGATCATCCACATTGTCACTTTCATCCATGATTTCAAGTCCGAGAAGGGTTTCAATAACGTCTTCCATAGAAACCATACCACTAACGGAACCATATTCATCAACCACCAAAGCGATATGCTGTTTTTGGGATATGAATGTTTCAAAAAGGTCGGGAATCGGTTTGTCGCGATTTACTACTAAAATGTCCCTTTTTATATTTGATAAAGGGGAGTTTCCATTTTCATTGATCATTTCCTCCAGTACCGTATCTTTTAGAACAAAGCCGGTAATATTATCGACCTTATCCTTATAAATCGGAATTCGGGAAAATCGAAGTTTTGGGTTTTCGTCAAAAAATTCCTTGATACTTTTATTTTCCGGTGCTATTTTCATGACGGTTCGGGGCGTCATAACATCCTTGGCCAAAATTTCGTCGAATTTCAGGAGGTTCTTGATGATTATCGATTCCGACTCCTGAAATACACCTTCCTCATGGGCGATGTCTGCCATTGCCGTAAAATCTTCCCTATTGAGTACACTACCGTGATGTCCTTTTCCTCCAACCAGTTTGGTGAATAGCTGTAACACCCATAATAGCCCCGTCCATTTTAAAGCAAGTACCATTATGGTAAGGGCTTTAGATGTAAAATTCGATAATTCCTTCCAATAGGTGGCACCAATGGTCTTTGGAATGATTTCAGAAGCGACCAATATTAAAATGGTCATTAGGGTAGATACAACACCAACCATGAGGTCTTCGGTAAATTCCATTCCCAAAATGGTTCGATGTGTGCTTCCGTACATTTCCGCATAAGCTACTTTCGCCTGTACACCCACAAGGATCGCGCCCACGGTATGTGCAATCGTATTTAGGGTTAAAATGGCAATCAAAGGTTTGTCAACATCCTTTTTTAGGGTTTCTAGGGTTCCGGCATACGACTTCCCTTCCTTTTTCTTAAGATTGATGAATGTTGGGGTAATACTCAACAGTACCGCTTCCAATATGGAACATAGAAAGGAAAAGAATATAGAGATAAAGGCGTAAAAAAACAGTATTCCCATAGGTTTGATTTATCTGACTAAAATAGTAATAATTGTATGTTAATCAGGGATTATCGATTGATAAAAGACTTGTTGCACCGCTCCCCTGATATTTAGGTTATATAGATTTCGATTTTCACGGGTTGGATTCACGCGATTGGAAAGAAAAATAAATACCAATTGGTTTTTCGGGTCGGCCCATATGAAAGTCCCTGTAAAACCACTATGTCCGAAGCTTTCAGGGCTTACTTCAGGAGCTGGATATGCCGCTGCAAGATCAAGGGTGTCGTTCCTTATCAAGGGCTTGTCGAAGCCCAAGCCCCTACGGTTGTCATTTTCAGGATATTGTATGCGGGTAAACGCTTTCATGGTGGCTTCGGAGATAAACCGATGACCGTTGAAAGTACCATAATTCTGATACATCTGCATCATTTTTGCCAAATCCATCGCTGTTCCGAACAAACCGGCATTGCCTGATACGCCGCCCAAAAGGGAGGCATTTTCATCGTGCACCCAACCTTGGGTCAGCGAATGCCTAAAGATCGTATCCAGTTCCGTAGGGACGATCTTATTTGTGAAGTGCTTTGTTTTGGGGTTAAAGCCTAAAGTGGATGCTCCCAAAGGGGTATAAAAATTACGGGATAAATATTCTTCATAGGAAGACCCGGTCAACTGTTTTATAAGTTCAGGAAAAATCAAAAACGCAAGACCTGAATATTTATATTTTTTTTCATCGCTAACCTTGGACCTTTTGATTATGCGATACATTTTACGGTTAAATCGGTTTTTTACATACAAATGCTCGTACGCCTGATTATGGAATCTTGAATTTGGTTCGTTATGGATGAATCTCTTTTTTAAACTACCGTTTTTCTTGATTACTTTACTTAGAAAAACAATGTAAGGGGTAAGTCCAGCTTGGTGCGCCAATATTTCGCGTAAGGTGAGGTCTTTTTTGTTCTTTCTGTGTTTCCAGTCCGTCCAGTAGTTGCTAAAGGGCACATCCAAATCAAGTTTGCCTTCATCTACCAATTTCATTATGGCAGGTAAAGGTCCTATTACTTTGGTGACAGAAGCTAAATCGTAGATATCATCTTTTGAGACTGGCTGAATACTATCGTACGTATGGTAGCCAAAGGCCTCATGAAATACGATAGCCCCGTTTTTGGCCACCAATACTTGGGCGCCGGGAAAGGCTGAATTATTTATACCATTTGTTATAATAGAATCAACCCTTGTGTAGATTAAGGTAGAATCCATCCCCATATTTGAAAGCGACGCATAGGGTAGTCCTTCATCCGTATTTATATGTAAAGGAATGGGGGTGCCTTCCTGTGAATGGGCTTTAAAGATTAATAAACCGATTAGTATAATTATGAATTTGTTCATTGATTTTAGATCAATTTCACTAATTGATTAATTTAATAACGTCTTTGGCAAAATAACTGGCGATGATATTGGCACCTGCCCTTTTTATGGCGGTTAGTTGTTCCATCATAACTGCATCGTGGTCTAACCAACCTTTTTCAGCAGCAGCTTTCACCATCGCATATTCGCCTGAAACTTGATAGACGGCCACTGGGACCTCAACCTCATTTCGTATTTCACGGACAATATCCAAATAGGCAAGTCCAGGTTTCACCATGACGATATCCGCACCTTCGTCAATATCCAATTGGGTTTCACGTATGGCTTCAAACCGATTGGCAAAGTCCATTTGATAGGATTTTTTGTCTTTGGGTACATTCTTGATGTCAACAGGGGCTGAATCCAACGCATCCCGGAATGGGCCATAAAAGGCGCTGGCGTATTTGGCGCTATAACTCATAATCCCGGTGTTTAGATAACCTTCATCTTCCAGGGCCTCACGAATGGCGAGGATACGGCCATCCATCATATCGCTTGGCGCAACGAAATCAGCTCCGGCAACAGCGTGCGATAGACTCATCTCGGCCAAAATCTCAACGCTTTCATCGTTCAGTATTTGTCCGCCAGACACCACCCCATCATGGCCATAAGAGGAATACGGGTCAAGGGCTACATCGGTCATGACCAACATTTCAGGACAGGCATTCTTGATTGTTTTTATTGCACGTTGCATCAATCCCTCGGCATTCAACGCTTCTGTACCTTTATTGTCCTTTAAATTTTCCGGAACCTTTACGAAAAGGAGTACGGAACAAAGTCCCATTTTCCAAAGTTCTTTCACTTCCTTTTCAAGATTGTCCAGACTAAACCGAAAGTAGTTGGGCATTGAAGGGATTTCTTCTTTTACGTTCTTGCCTTCGACGACAAATAAAGGGACTAAAAAGTCATCTGGGGTTATAATCGTTTCACGAACCAATCTTCTGATGGATTCTGATGCGCGCAGTCTTCTATTTCTAATAATAGGATACATAATCAGCTTTTTATAATAAAATTAATCGAATAGTATTTTGCCAATGAAGTCATATAATTACATACGACCCAAATAATATACAAAGTAAAGAAAATGTGTTTTAGAAAAGGCCTTTGACCCAATAAAATATATGCTTTTGCGTTGAATAACTACCATTATCAAAATTAATCGATTGTCATTTGGTAGCGAGTTTTCAAAGTTTAAAATTTAGATTTCCCTGGCGGCGGTATCAAGGGTTTTTTTTAAGGAATCTTTCCACCCATATGGCAGACAACCACCTTCATGTGATTGCCCCGCCAGGATCGGGAAAAACCCTTCTCGGACTTGAAATATTGAGACAAATCGGGAATAGAACCTTGATTTTGGCGCCAACATTGACCATTAGAAACCAGTGGGAAGAAAGACTGCAGGAATATTTCACCGAAAATGGGGATTTTGGGAACGTATCGTTTTCTATTGACAAGCCTTCGGACATTACCTTAAGCACTTATCAAGGATTGCATGCTTTTTATAAAAGAATGGCTTCTGAATCTGAATTCCTTGGATTTTTTAAAAAGCAGGGAATAAAGACCATTGTGCTCGATGAGGCACATCATCTTAAAAATGAATGGTGGAAGTGCCTATTTGCCCTAAAACAGGATCAAGAACTTATGGTTGTAGCACTAACGGCCACGCCCCCTTTTGATAGTAGTCAGGCCGAGGTAAAAAGGTATTTTGACC
The DNA here is from genome assembly GCF_014596745.1 of Maribacter aquimaris. Lineage (GTDB taxonomy): Bacteria > Bacteroidota > Bacteroidia > Flavobacteriales > Flavobacteriaceae > Maribacter_A > Maribacter_A aquimaris. Next base: position 4,110 of record NZ_JABTCF010000019.1, on the reverse strand, counting down.
TCTGTGGTGAGGTTGATGATGAAATAGCTATACCCAATTTGGTAAAAGAGGGGGATTTATGTCCCCATCAGGATTTTGTGCATTTTTCACTTCCCAATCAATTGACGATAGATTTTATAGTTGACTTTAGGCTTAAGGTTGCCGAAATGGTTCAAGGTTTAAAAACCGATACTTGGTTGATTGATCGATTGATGAATCACCGGTTTTATGTGAACACAGGGGATTCTTTACCCGAAATCTATCAACAGCCTTCCTTTTTTTCAGCCCTGTTGATATTTTTACATGCCATTGGTATGGAAATCCCACGACAAAAGTTAAAGGTTTTGGGCTTTGAAAGGAAAGATAGCATAGAATTCCCAGCTTTTACGAATGATTGGGCTGCCATACTTCTCAATTATATTTTATTTGAGGAACGCAATCATGGAACTGCCAAGGATGAAGGTCTTAAGGCATTGGAAAAAAGATTGCGGAAAATAGGCGTTTTAAAGACCCATCGGGTGGATCTTATCGGGAATGGATCTTTTTACCGTACGCTTTCGAACAGTCCGGGTAAACTCAATAGCATAGTGCAAATTGCTACCGCGGCGGAAGTGGAAATGGGAGCGCATTTACGTACTGTGGTACTTACGGATTATATTCGGAAAGAATATCTGGAAACAGCCGATGACAGTGTGTCGGGGATAAGTAAATTAGGGGTATTGCCTATATTTCACCGATTAAGGATCGCTCTTCATGATCCATCCTCGATGGCTGTTCTTACGGGGAGTTTGGTCATCGTAAGTAAGGTTGTGTTTAAAATCATTTGTGACAGCCTAGGGGGTTCCAATTTTACGCATAAGCCTATCGCCGTTGATTTGAATTTTGTTGCCATTAAAGTGAAGAACAAAGTATCCGAAACACTGGTTGGAATCATAACGGATCTTTTTCAAAAAGGTAAGGTACGAACACTGATAGGCACCAAATCCCTTTTAGGGGAAGGTTGGGATGCACCGGCAATCAATACCTTGATTTTAGCATCATCGGTAGGTTCGTTTGTAACCTCAAACCAAATGCGGGGTAGGGCGATTAGAAGCTATGCCCCTAACCCGGATAAGACTGCCGTAATCTGGCATCTGGTTTGCTTGGATCCTTCGGATGAGGAAGGGGGGAAGGATCTTGAAACGTTAAATAGGCGGTTTACCGCCTTTATGGGGATATCGAATACAAAACCCCTGCGTATAACCAATGGAATGGATCGTCTGGATTTCGTAATACCCAAAGAGTGGGGTGAAGTTGAAAAAGCCAATCGAAAGAGTGCTGACCTTGCCCGAAACAGAAATAACATTCGGGAAAATTGGCAGAAAGCAATTGGCAGAGGTACCGGGCTGGTCAAAGAACTTAAATCATTCTATAAGGGTGGGAATTCCTATCAGGTACAAAAAAGACTACACTATCGGGATATGGTTTTATTGGGATTTCTGGAATTGTCAATCGCATTAGGCTACTTTGTCCCGGAATTCATCTTAAAGCATTTGAATATTTTACTTCACGGAGGGTGGATGAAGTTTATATATACACTTATCTCAGCCTTGCTATTTGGTTTTGGTGTTAAGGCCTTTAGGGTGTTTAAATTATACATCAACCATGGTCGTATGCATAAAGATGTGCAAAAAATAGGCTGGGCGGTCCTTTACACCATGAATGAACTTGGATTTTTGACCAGTAATATGGCCGATATGGAAATTGTGGTTTCCTTGGATGTAAGGGGCACGGTTTCTTGTGTACCCAAGGGTATGTCAACCTACGAAAGCACCTTTTTCATAAATGCGCTGGAACAGGTTATTGCACCGATTGAAAATCCCCGTTACTTACTTTTAAGGGGGGATTGGTTAAGAAGGTTTATGGGTGTTCAGCGCTATTTGGTGGTCCCTGATCGCTTTGGGGAAAACAAGGAACATGCAACGTTGTTTTTAAAGCACTGGAAAAGGACAGTTGGAAATGCGAAGTTGCTCTACACGCGACATTTGCAGGGAAGAAAAGCGCTTTTAAAGGCTCGAATGTTTCATATGTCCAACGCCCAAGGGGAGAAAACAAAGCAAAGTGTTATTTGGCATTGACCTGTTCTGATTCGGCACACTCCAATATCCTATTCAGGGCAGAACCAAGACCATATTGCTCCCATAATTCCCTATCCTTTTTGATTTTGGTCGGATTCTGGTCGGAATCGATATACTTTTTAATGGATGTTATAAGAGGGTCATCCATCGATTTTAGTTTTAAAATGGATTTACCCCCAGGAATACTCAGGTTATTTTCGTAATCATAACAGAAAACGAGTACTTTGTCGTCTACGTTCAAGTTTAATCCTTCAAAACAATCGGAAACAAAGAACTGTTGATGGGCATAGGTATTAGCTCCCAAGTCTTTGAACTTATATACTTCGTCAATTTGAATGAATCCTTTTTGTGAATTATACAAGGGTCCTGCTTCATCGGTAGGTTCTTGGATTTGAGTTATAGTTCCACTGAAAACCAAGGATAGTTCCTCGCCGCATTGTCCTAAAAATGGACCTGATTCGGGCCACCAATACGTATAACCGACCTCCAAGGTATCTTGGGTAAACTCAATATCGATATCGCTTTTGGTACGTTTTGACCTTTTGCAGGACGTAAAAGCGAAAATTGAAAGTAATGCGATTAAAAAGATATTTTTTCCCATGATAAAACTATTCAATCCAATTTTTAGGTTGGGCCAACACCTTTAGGAGTCGTTCTTCCTCACTATCCGGCTCTGGATGATGGTCATACCGCCATTGTACCTGTGGAGGTAGACTCATCAATATGCTTTCTATACGACCATTGGTCCTTAAGCCGAATAGGGTTCCCTTGTCATGTACCAAATTGAATTCAACGTATCGTCCGCGTCGAATCTCTTGCCAATCCTTTTGTGATTGACTGTATTCAAGGTTCTTTCTTTTTATAACGATTGGTACATAAGCTTCTAAAAAGCTGTTTCCGATCTCGGTTACAAAATTATACCAATCGTTTATATCCATGGACCCATCCGCTTTACAATAATCGAAAAAGAGTCCACCAACCCCACGGGCCTCATTTCGGTGAGTGTTCCAGAAGTAATCGTCACACTTCTTTTTGAACTGTGTGTAAAAATCTTGGTGATGGGCATCACATGCTTTTTTACATACCGAATGAAAATGCGTGGCATCTTCATCAAACAAGTAATACGGAGTTAAGTCTTGTCCCCCACCGAACCATTGGTCTACAATATTCCCGGCTTTATCGTACATTTCAAAATAGCGCCAATTGGCATGTACCGTAGGTACCATTGGATTTTTAGGATGAAGAACCAAGCTAAGTCCACAAGCAAAAAAATCGGCATCCTTAACACCAAAGTAGTTTTGCATACTTTCAGGTAAAGCCCCATGTACAGCGGAAATATTCACCCCGCCTTTTTCAAAGACAGCTCCATTTTCGATGACCCTGGTACGGCCACCCCCACCTTCGGGCCGTTTCCAAAGATCTTCTTGGAATTTCGCCTTGCCATCAATATCTTCGAGTCCCTTGGTGATAGTCTCTTGTAATTCTTGGATGTATTTGTAGAATTTGTCTCGGGTTACGGATCTGTTCAGCCCTACAAGGAGGTCTCCTTCATCGACGGCACCTTGCAGGTCTTGTTTCTTCTCGTTTGCGATTTCATGTCGGTTAGGGTTCTTATCCTCGGGGAGACCTGCAAGGTTTCCAGAACCTTGTAGATCCGATTTCGTATGGTTTTCTTTTTCTTTACCGTTATCTCCTTGGGTACCAAGTTTTTTTTCTCCGGAGGAGTTCAGACCTACAAGGAGGTCTCCTTCGTCGACAACACCTTGCAGGTCTTGTTTCTTCTCGTTTTCGATTTCATGTCTGTTAGGGTTCTTATCCTCTGGGTGACCCGCAAGGTTTCCAGAACCTTGTAGGTCTGATTTCGTATGGTTTTCTTTTTCTTTACCGTTATCCCCTTGGGTACCAAGTTTTTTTTCTCCGGAGGAGTTCAGACCTACAAGGAGGTCTCCTTCGTCGACAACACCTTGCAGGTCTTGTTTCTTCTCGTTTTCGATTTCATGTCGGTTAGGGTTCT
>NZ_JABTCF010000018.1 GCF_014596745.1 Maribacter aquimaris | reverse complement strand
GGAGAAATGGCCAAACCAGCTTATGGACTCCTCCTTAAATTTATTGATAAAAAGATGGAAAATATAAAAGGATGATGTCCCTTAAACAAAAAACCGGACTTCAAAAAAATGAAGTCCGGCTTTAACTAACTAACAAACTCAAACGATATTTTCGGTTTCGGTAATTTGATAAACTTTCTGCTTCCTAACGATTAATGTCATAAACAAAACACAAACTATTAAAGTTATAATTCCACCTAAAATATAGGATATCGTATTATCCAATTCAAATCCCTCCGGTGCAATCAAAATATAGGTGGAACATACCATAGTCATAAAAATAGCAGGAATAAGGGTAATCCAATAGAACTTTTTGGTATAGGTTAGATATGCTGTAATCGCCCATAGTACTACTGTTGCCAAGGTTTGGTTGCTCCATGCGAAATAACGCCAAATGACACCAAAATCAACTTGTGTCAGAATAAAGGCTATCACAAATAATGGTATACTTAGATACAGCCTATTCTTTATTTTCTTTTGATCCGTTTTAAATATATCAGCAAGAATTAGTCGTGCAGATCTAAATGCTGTATCCCCTGACGTAATAGGTGCAGCTACAATACCCAATAATGCCAAAAATCCCCCTATCTTACCTAACATATTGGTAGAGATTTCATTAGCAGCCCAAGCTGCGTTACTATTATTAGCGAGCATAGCATCATTCAGTAAGTCAACATTTCCAAAAAAGGCCATTGCGGCTGCGGCCCAAATCAATGCTACAATACCTTCCGTAATCATAGTGCCATAAAAAATTTTCCTCCCCAAAGTTTCATTTTTTATACAACGGGCCATTAGCGGAGATTGTGTTGCATGAAATCCTGAAATAGCTCCGCATGCAATTGTTATAAAAAGAATTGGAAACATGGGGGTTTCCGTAGGATTCGTAGTCATATTCCTTAAATTGGCAGGTACTATTTCCGGTATTACATAATCCCCAAACAAAAGGGCAATAAGTAACCCAATTGCCATCAAAAGCATTGCCAATCCAAAAATAGGATAGATCTTACTTATCATTTTATTAATTGGCAGTAATGTCGATAGGATATAATAAAGTAAAATAATACCCACCCATACCCATAGGTTCCAAAAATTACCGGTCATTTCATCTATTATCTTAGCTGGCCCCATTAAAAAAACAGTTCCCACAAAAATTAATAATACAATAGTGAAGAACCTCATAAAATACTTCATATTTGGACCTAAATAGATACCCACGACTTCACTAATGCTTAATCCATCATGCCTTAAGGAAAGCATTCCAGAAAAGTAATCATGGACAGCTCCCGCAAATATGCTTCCTAGAACAATCCATAAAAATGCCGATGGTCCAAACATTGCCCCCGCAATGGCTCCGAAAATTGGTCCTAAACCAGCAATGTTCAAAAATTGAATAAGAAAAATTCGCCAGGCAGGAAGTGGCAAATAATCCACATCGTCCCTTAATTTGATTGCCGGAGTTTCCCGATTTTTATCTATACCGAAAATACGTTCAACAAACTTACCATAGGTGAAATAACCTAAAATCAAAACTGCAATGGAAATTAAAAATGATATCATTTAAAAATCTTAATTATTCAACTATCTGACCCTTTGCCACTAAAACTTCTTTCAATTTATTATAATCCACATTTTGAACTGTGGTATTTTCATTGATTGCCAAAACTGCTGCTGCTGCTGCTGATTGACCCAAAATCATAAATACCGGCTCCATTCTTATAGAACCAAAAGCAATATGGCTTGATGAAACACACACAGGCACCAATAAATTTTTACATTCATTTTTCTTCGGCACCAAGGAACCATAAGATATTGTATATGGACCATTTGTTTCTACCCCGATATCGCCTTCATTCTGGACAAAACCATCTGGTTTTATATAGCGTTGCACATTGTGGGAATCCATTGTATATGATCCTAATCCAATTGGGTTTGGGGTTTTTCTCTTTTTTAATAATTCATTTTCTGTCATAACAAATTCTCCAACCATTCGTCTTGCTTCCCGAACATAAATTTGATGAGGCCAATTACCATTATCTGTAAACTCGTCTTTGGCTAACCCCCACTTTTGCATTTTCAACTGTATATCTTTAGGAACCCTTGGGTCGTTGGCCACAAACCACAATAGTCCCTTTTGATATTGTTCGTGTTCCTTTATAATTTCTTTTCTTCGCTCATAGGAAGCTTCCGGATAGTCATAATTCATACCAATATTATCGCTACTGAACGGACCATGATTATTCGTATCGGTCTTATGATTTGGTATGGCATCAAATTTTTGGAACCAGTCTTTTCTTCCTGTATCAAAAACTCGTGCCATTAGTTCATATTGCATTGGGTCATAGCCATCTGGTTTAGGAAAAGGAACTCTATTCGGTTCATGATCGGTCATACACATTCTAAAACAATAGGCCTGAATCTTATCGTCACCACTATGTTTTTCTCCTGGATTTTCCGCAGAAACCCTAGGCAATAGCCCGCTTGACGGGTCACCTGGTACTACGTAAGGAGAAATATCGGACTCAAACCAATGCTTATGATGTAAAACTCCTGTTTGTACGCCGTTCCACTCTTCCCCATACACGTCTTTACCTTCGCGACCTACATGATAACTAACTCCTGCTGCGGCCATTAAGTCTCCTTCATAAGTTGCATCTAAAAATATTTTACCAGAATATGTTTTACCGGATAGTGTAGAAAATGATTTGATATTACCGCCCTCAAGCACAACCCCATTTTCCCTATCCAACCATTCATCCCGATCAACTCTTATACTATCTTCTTTAACCAAGTCTTCAAATACTTTTTCTGCCACATGAGGTTCAAAAATCCACATAGTTCTATTTTCACCGTCCATCGCAGGTGTTCCCTGACCAGTATTCCCATACTCCTCTTTGGGCTGCCATTGCCAAGCCTCATCTGTATTATAATATTTGTATACTCTATGGTAAAACTCTCTTGCCAGTCCTCCAATCACGCTTTTGTCCCCTGTATCTGTCCATCCTAAACCTCCTGAAGTCAAACCTCCTAGGTGCTTATCCGGAGATACCACAATAACAGATTTTCCAGAACGCTTTGCTTCCACAGCTGCTGATATGGCTGCCGAAGTACCTCCATAAATAATGATATCCGCTTCAATTGATTCTTTTAGTACATTAGCTTTTTCCTTACAGGAAAACATAATAGATGTTGAAATCAGTAACACCATCATGGACAATATGATTTGCTTATTATTTTTCATAAGTTTTCTATTTTTCTGAGACCGTTCCTGTTATTATATTAAGTAATTCTTTACGCATTTCCTCTGCCACGTCAGCATTCTCCCTGATTAGGTTTCTTGATTCTGATTCATCCTCCAACAGATTGTATAATTGTCCTTCCAACTCATCATTATCTGGCTCAACGTATTTCCAATTCCCCTTTCTAAAACCCATACGGTTTTTTGCAGATTGTACCACCACGGATTCCCTAATGATTTTTTCTTCTCCCATAAGGTTCGGAAATTGGTCATAACTATCAATGGCAGCATCTTTGGGTAAGTCAAATCCAATTACCGAACTAATGGTTGCCAGTATATCATTTAATGCAAAAATCTTATCTGATTTGATACCTGCCGGAATCTTACCAGGCCATTTTGCAATAAAGGGCATACGCACACCACCTTCCCAAATTGTCCATTTAGAACCTTTTAAATTACCGTTAGGATGATGTTCATTTGGATTCTGACTTTTTCCGTTAACATCTTCTAGGTTGTTACTTGGATTTGCATTATCTATATGAACTCCGGTCCTCTCAAATTGGGACCCATTATCACTTGCAAAAAGGATTATCGTATTTTCTGCCAGTCCCAAACTGTCAAGTGTATTCAATATTTTACCGATATAGGTATCCAATTCAGATACGTAATCACCATAAAAACCAGCTTTGGTCGTACCTTTAAATTCTTCGCTAACCGATAAGGGTATATGAGGAACATAAGGGGCGAAATATAAAAAGAAAGGAGCTTCCTTTTTGGTTTTGGATTGTTGGGTTAAAAATTGAGTACTCTTCTCGGTAATACGTTTAAGATATTTATTGGCCGGAATAATTTCAATATGTTCCTTATGTTTGGCTGAATCGATATTATAAAATTCATGCTGTAAAGCGGCTACAATATCATCACCGTCCATAACCCAACATTCACTGGCACAACTGAATCCATACCAATTCTCAAAACCATGAGCGACGGGACCATCACTGATTGGCTTTTGTAAATCAATATTCGCACCATTATTATCTGCCTTAAATTTTCCAAATCCAGCAGGTTTTAACCCATCCAATGTAGGAAATGTAGCTCCCAAGTGCCATTTACCAAACCCTGCCGTCGTATAACCCGACTGTTGTAACATTTGTGGCAGAGTTAATTGACCTTCATCTATCATTGAGGGTTCATAATTGGACATAACACCTGAACTTTTCCAACTCCTAAAAGGATATGTTCCGGTCATCAACGCATATCTAGAAGGAGAACATACAGAAACAGGGCAATATGCATTGGTAAAACTAATTCCTTCAGATGCCAATTTATTCAAATTTGGTGTGGGGACTAGGGAATTATTATTGTATGACCCCAAGTCCCCATAGCCAAGATCATCTGAAAGTATCAATACAATATTAGGTGATGCTGTTAATTCTTCATTTTTATTTACACATGAATTAGCCAAAAGTGAGCCTAAACAAATTAAACCAATAAAAAAATACTTACTAAGGTTTGAATATTCTATTCTAAACATGACATTTTACGTTGATGTTTTAAAGGATATCTATTGTTTTAAAGGATATTTCCTGCTTCAATTATTTATTCTAGATGCTGCCCATTTTTCAACAAAGTTGATTTCAAATTTTCATAGGAAATGTCTTGAACCGGTTTACTAGAATCAATAGCCAAAGAAGCTGCTGTAGCCGCAGATTGTCCTAAAACCATGAATACCGGTTCCATTCGAATAGAGCCAAATGCAATATGGGTAGAACTAAGACAAACTGGAACTATCAAGTTTTCACACTCTTCCTTTTTAGGCACCAGAGATTTATAACTTATTGGATATGGATCAAAACCATGAGCTTCGACATTACCCTCATTTTGAACATAACCGTTAGCATCTACGTAACGTTGTGTATTGTGGGAATCCATCGTATATGCGGCTAACCCAATGACATCCTCTGCCACAACGAGACCCTCACAATTATGCTGTGTCATAACATAATCACTGATCATTCGTCTAGCCTCACGAATATATAATTGTTGTTGCCAACCATCTTCTCTTTCAAATTCATCTTTTGTAGTACCCCAATTGGAAGCCTCATCACGCACTTCCTTCGGAATCCTGGGATGATTGGCCAATGTCCACATTAAGCCCATTTGGTAGTTACGGTGGTCTTCGATGATTTTTTCCCTCTCAGCATATGAAGCTTCTGGATAGTTATAATTTTTTCCTATATAATCAGTTGAAAAACCAAATCTATTATTAGAATCGGTCTTACGATTTGGCATACCGGAATTTATTAATGGTAACAAAGGACCACCTTTATAGTACATGTCACGTACCGAACCTTTGCGAGCTTCATAATTTCTAAATAGAAGCTCATAATTCAGTTCATCATAATTAGCAGGTTTCTTAAATGAAATTCGGTTTTCAGGATGGTCGGTCAAACACATCCTAAAGCAATAAGCCTGAATTTTATTATCCCCTTCTCCTTCAATGCCGGGTTTTTCATTGACATTAGGCAAAAGTCCACTCTCTGGGTCTCCTTTAACTATGTAGGGATCTACTCTCGGTATAAAATTGTGGTTTGCAGCATTTTTAGAAATCAAATGGGTCAAAGATATATTATAATTGTTCGGTTGAACCCCGTTTAGCGTTTCTCCATATTCCTGATTGCTTTCACGACCTAACGCATAGCTGATTCCAGCCGAAGCTAAGAGGTCACCTTCATAAGTTGCATCAAGAAATACTTTACCGACAAATTTCTTTCCACTTTCCATTGTAATCGAAGATATCTTTCCATTTACCTTATCTACACCTGAATCCCTATTTAACCTCTCGTTATATATTACCTTTACCTTCTCCTTTTTTAACATATCATGATAAACGGACAAGGCAGCCGAAGGCTCAAAAGTCCACATGGTAGGTTCGCCTTTTTCCGTTCTTGTTTGACCTCCATCCATATATTCCGACGATTTCTCCCATTTCCAATTGTTTTCGTCATCATAATATTTTTTGATATTTTCATAAAATTCCCTGGATATACCTCCAATAGCCTGTTTGTTACCAATATCTGTTTGACCCAACCCACCTGTTGTCAACCCTCCTAATCTGTTGGTTGGTTCAATTAATACTACAGACTTATCCATTCTACTGGATTGGATAGCTGCAGCTACTCCTGCCGAAGTCCCCCCATAAATGACTATATCATATTTTTTTGTTTGGGCATCCAAAGCCTGAATCATTAATATGAGTATAAAAAAGCCTAATAATTTTTTCATATTCCATTATTTTATCATTAATACTTAATTGTGTTTTATTTTGGATCATATACCAATGTATTATCATACCAAACTCCTATCTATGTAACCGTTATTTGGATGGAATTTACTGTAACCCCATCATAATTGTTTCTCCAAATCGGAATTAGATCCGTTACCTCTTTTTGAAGTATTATCAATGGAAAACAATCAGATAACTAGTAGTTTTAATACCTAAATGCTATTCTAAACTGGGTAAACCAAACAGAGGGATTTCATTTCGGTAGTAATCAGTGGTATTTAATCCTATAACCGTTGCGTCATACACATAAATCCGTTGTAAACAAAAATGTTAGGAAAATACAGGCCCAATACCAGGCCTGTATTGACTTACTATTTATGTTAATATCCTGGATTCTGATCAGACTGACTGATTGCTGGATTATTGTTTATTTCATCTTCGGGTATTGGCCATAAAAGACGTTCGTCTATAATGTTTTTACCCGCAGCAGCAAAAGCTTCCTGAACTGTCCCCGTTCGTTTTAAATCAAACCAACGTCTACGTTCCAATAAAAACTCATATGCCCGTTCCTGTAATACTGCATTTCTAAAATCATCCGCTCCCATTCCAGAAGAATAATCTTCTACAGATGTTGTATTAAGGTCAAAACCATAAGCCCTCCTCTTTATTATATTCAACCGCTCCAACGCAAGTGCGGTTGGGCTTCCATTTGCATTACTTGCAGCTTCGGCATAAAATAAATATGCTTCAGCCAATCTATAAACAGGAACGCTATTTACGCTTTGTCCAGAGGCATTCGTAATAAACTTTTTGAAGAGTACAGGTAAAGTTTCAGGTAAAGGAACCCATAACCCTTCAGAATCCTGATACTGGGTATATAAATTAAAACCCTTTCGTAAGTCATTATCGTCCCAGCTATCACCAATAAATGAATTGGAATCTGGAAGCCATGCATAATATCCAGTTGAAGAATAGTTGTATGGTATTGCTTGTGCCCTATGAATATAGGTCGGGATGCTCGAAGTCTTTGTTTCAGAATGGTGTATGGACATTATATCCTCAGTGCTAGTATTAACAGCAAAAATGTTATAAAAATCATCTGAATTTTCAACTGTGACAAGACTAAACGGACCGTTTACAATTACATCTTCTGCCTTTTCAGCTGCGGCTTCCCATTCTTCCAAAGTTAAATAAACATGGGCCAAGAGCATTTTTGCAGCCCATTTAGACGCCCTACCTGTTTGTCCCCCTACTTCGCCAAGACCACTTTCAGCGGCTAAGGCATCAGCAATGATCAATTCATAGACCTCACTTTCCGGTTTCCGTGGAGCTTCCACAGCACTCAAGTCGATACTTTCACTTGTCTTTATCGGTACAGCTCCCCAACCACGAACCAATTCAAAATAACTTAAGGCCCTTAAAAAATGTGCTTCGGCTAAAATCTGTTCTTTTACCCCAGTATCCATATTTTCAATATTAGGCACATTATCCAATACCGCGTTTGCCCGATTGATGGTAGTATAAAAAGATGACCAATTTGTGGCACACCTTCCTATACTTGTCTGATCTAATATTTGGTCCCAAATAGTAATTGGGGCCTGTGATCCTCTTCCAAAGATAAAATCTCCGTGCAACTCTGTCATTAAATAACTGTTAATCCCAAAAAAGTCAGATTGTAAACCAGCATAAACACCGACAATAGCTGCTTGGGCGTCTTCTTCATTATTGTAGAAGTTTGCCTTGGAGATAAAATCTTTTGGAACTTCCTCCAATGTCTTTTCACAAGCAGAGAAACATATGATTATTATTAATCCTAAAACTATATTTTTCATAATGTTATGTCTTTATAAATTAAAATCTAAATTTTAGACCCATAGCATAAATCTTGGCACTGGGATAGCTACTCTGATCATGACCAAAACGTAGGCGATCACTAACATTACTTGAATCAGTTCCTCTGGTATTTGCCTCGGGGTCTAAACCTGAATAATTCGTGAATGTGAAAAGATTAGTACCAGAGATATACAATTGAACCATATCAAATCCGCTTAAACCAATTTTAGAAACTGGAAAATTATAAGCTAACCTCATAGATTTTACACGTAGATAACTAGCATCCTCGATAAATCTATCAGAAACAGTAATTTGAGTGGCACTGCTGATTTTTGGGTATTTGGCATTGGGATCTGGATTTTCTTCTGTCCAATAATTACCGATGATGTCACTAAATTGATTGTTTCCTCTCTGAAAAGAATTTAAATGTGTACCATTGGTTGCATTGAATAATTCATTGCCTTGAACGCCTTCTAAAACCACATTGAGTTCTACACCTTTAAAGCTAAAATTAGAGGTAAGACCATATATAAAGTCTGGATGATAACTACCCAAAATTACACGATCCAGCGTATTTATCAATCCATCAGGAACTCCATCGGGACCACTTACGTCCTGATATTTAATGAACCCATTTTCATCCAAGCCATCTTCAAGAAGTCCATAAAAAACCCCCAAAGGTTCACCGACTCTTGCAATATTGGCACTTGGCCAAACCGCACCTTGGGCTGACCCATAAATATCGCTATCTCCAGCAAGCTCAATAACCTCGTTTTTATTAGCGGAAATTTGTGCTGAGGCATTCCATTTAAAGTCATTTCTTAGAATATCGGCATCAATACTAAACTCAATTCCTGAGTTTTGAATTTCTCCTAGATTTCTTAAAATCGAACCAAATCCTACACTTGGAGGAAGCGGCACGGATGCAAGTAAATCTTTAGTATTCTTTTTATAGTAATCAAATACAAATCTCAACCGGTTTTTATATAAATTCAAATCAAATCCTACATCCAACTGTCCTGTCGTCTCCCATTTCAATTCACTGTTGGAAATACCGGCAGGATAAAACCCGATAACATCCGTTTGATCCTCATAAATATATCTGACCGAATTTAGCCTATCTAGTGATTGGTATGGATTGAGTGCAGTGTTGCCGGTAATGCCATAACTCGCTCTTAATTTTAGGTTTGAAATGGTGGTACTATTTTTAAGAAAGTCTTCATCAGAAACACGCCAAGCTAAAGCAGCTGATGGAAAATACCCCCATTTATTTTTTGCACCAAACCTGGACGAACCATCGGCTCTTATACTGGCAGTCACCATATACTTACCATCAAAGGAATAATTTGCCCTTGAAAGAAAAGAAGCCAATGTCCAGTCTGAATAACCTGACCAAGGATTTCCAATGGTCTCGGCAGCGGCTAAATTAAAATTCTCTGTAATATTATTGGCAAAACCACTTACAGAAATTCCAGAATAACGGTTCATATTTGTTTGATAGGTAGCACCTCCAATAACATTTAAACTATGCTTTTCATTGAAGGTTTTAGAATAGGTCAGGACGTTTTCCGTTAGGAAGGAATTAAAGTATGAATTTCCTTCAGTAGCAGAGCCCCTATCATTTTCATATACAATTGGGGTAAATGTTTCACTACGGGAATTTCGATATTGCAGTCCTAATAATGTTCTAAAAGAAAGATTAGGTGCTAATTGAATATCAAATGTTGAATTTGCTAAAATGCTATTTGAAAAATCTTGGTCTTTATTATACGAATACAATAAAGGGTTTCTCATATCCGCTGATCCAAAATTGTAAACCTGTTCAATTTGAGTAGGAAGACCAACTTCATCATATATTGGAAGTGTAGGTGGCGCAGAAGCAGCACCAGAAAGTATTGATGTGCCACGATATCCATTATCCACATTGACCGAGTTTATTTCATTCCTGGATAATTGGATATTAATACCCATTTTCAACCAACTTTTTAATTCTTGATCCAAATTGACTCTGACAGAACCCCTAGTAACACCGGAACTTTCAATTATTCCTTCCTGATCATAATAATTACCTGAAATAGAATATCTACCTTTTTCAGAACTTCCTGAAAATGTAACCGTATGATTTTGCACAGGAGAAGTTCTAAATATGGCATCCCACCAATCTGTTCCGGGATTTTGTACATCGGAAACATTGAAATATGGATTTAATCCTTCATTTTTCAACCATTCATTGGCAACAATCGCATATTCTTTAGCATCAAGTAAATCATATTTATTGATGGCCTGTTGCATACCAAAGAAACTATTTACTTCAATTTTACTTTCTTGATCTTTCTTACCCCTTTTCGAAGTTATAATTACTACACCATTCGCACCACGTGATCCATAAATTGCGGTTGCAGAGGCATCCTTTAAAATATCAACAGATTCTATATCTGCGGGGTTAAGGAAATCTATACCTCCTGTTACTGGAAAACCATCTACTACATATAATGGTTGATTATCACCAATTAAAGAATTTCCACCCCTTATTCGTACTTCAATTCTGGAACCAGGAGTACCTGAGTTTTGAGAAACCCTAACACCTGATGCACCTACTTTGAGTGCTTGCTCCATATTGTAAACAGGAACTGATTCCAGGGTTTCACTTTTTACCTGAGAAACGGAACCCGTCAAATCACTTTTCTTAACACTACCATATCCGACAATAACAACTTCATCTAAAGTGGAAGTACTCTCTTGCAGAACGATACTGAGATTATTTTGACTGTTCACCGCAATTTCTTTTGTAGCATATCCTAGATAAGAAACTACCAATATCGCATTGCCCCCTAGTAATTCTATCGAGAAATTTCCATCAAAATCTGCGGTAACACCATTTAGCGTACCTTTTTCAATCACATTCGCCCCCGGCAACGGTGTTCCATGGGAATCCACAATATTTCCTATTACAGTAAACTGTTGGATCGTATTTCCAATGGATACCCCCTTCGGCCCCTTTATGATAAGTGGTAACTTCTTGGTAAGCACTATTTGCCGATTATCCAGTACTTCATAATTTGTATCGGTCTCCTTGAATAATTTATTCAGTATATCATAGATTTTTTTCTTGTTGACATGAATGGAAACTGTTCTTTTAAGATCAACTTCCTTACTCTTGTACAGAAATCTAAATTCACTTTTTAGTTCTATCTCCTTAAACACATCACTTATACTTATCTGATCGTGATCTAGCGATATTTTAGTGTTTTGTGAATAGGTATTTGCCTGAATTTTAAAAAGTGAAACTATAAGCAATATAGTGGTCAGCTTCATTTTGAGGGTCATTTTGAAAGGAATAGGGTTGGTCCATCCCTTTAAACAAATGTTTTTCATATTTTTACACGGTTAATCGGTTTAACAATAGACTTCGTTAAATCACATTATCTCTATTCGGGGGATGGTCGGACATTCCCCGTTTTATGTGATATAACAGTTTTAATATTGGTTTTTTATCATAGGCATTCGTTTTAGTTTATAGTTATTATTCCATTTTCACTTATAACATAGCTATAAGGGGTGTTTTTAGAGATATAGGTCATTACCTGCTCAATATTTTCAATTTCCACATTAAAAGTGGCCGTGAAAATTTCATCATTGAGTGTCTTATTATTATTTATAATGGTACAATTGTAACTCCTTTCCAATTTTTTGACAATATCCTTAAAAGCCACTTCCCTGAATATCAATTGCCCATCCATCCACGCCATGGTTGTTGCTATATCAGCCTCCTTAACCACCATCTCTTTTTCAACCTTATTCCAAATGGCTTCGTTTTCAGGCTTAAGAAGTACTGCAGAATTATTTTCCTCGTTATTGCCCAATAGCTGAACAGACCCTTCTACCAAGACAGTATGCATGGATGGGTCCTCTGGATAAGCCGATACGTTGAACCGGGTCCCCAATACCTTTACAGCGATATTTTCAGCATTCACTATAAAGGGGTCTGTACCTTTAGTTACATCAAAAAAAGCTTCACCCGAAAGAAAAACTGTCCGATTCATACCCGGAATAAACTTAACAGGGAACTTAATACTCGAACCTGAATTTAAAAACACCTTGGTTCCATCAAAAAGGGTTATTTGAAACTTTTTACCATAAGGAACCTTTAAAGTATTATACACCAACTCCAAAAGCTCTGTATCTTCATATTGGATGCCCTGCTTAATTTGTTTCCCGATAATTTCCCCTTTCTCCGAAACAATATCTTGAGTACCATCCTCCTTCAATTTGACAGATCTCCCATTCTCCAATTCCAATGTTATCATTTGATCATCCTGGGATGGGACAATAGCTGTCTGACCTGAATTTTCCTTTCGGAATAAAAAAACAACTCCCACTATGACAACCAATATTGCAGCATATTTAGTTATCTTAAAAACACGTTTTCGAATTTGCCTTTTTTTATCCTTTTGGATTTTTTTAAGCAAGTGCTTTTTTACTTCTTCCGTATTATAAGTGCTCAATTTGTAATCTATTGTATAATTAATTCTTGAATAATCTTTAAAAACCTCCCTGTTCTCAGGGTGCTCCAACCAAGAAATAAGCTCATCCAATTCATCGTTATTAATGGAATGATTGAGATATTTTACTATTAAACTATCACCTCTACTTGGCTTCACAAATACATTATTTATAATTAATACGAAGCTATTTTACAAATCCCCTATTATTTTAAAATAAAAATTCACATATTTGAATATAATTTTCTAAAAAGAAGAAATGACGTGGGATTTTAATATCAATTCCGTACTGATCGATCAACTGGGAAAAGGCAACAAAAAAGCTTATTCCTATTTAGTGGAAAACTACAACCATAGACTATGCGTTTATGCCAATAGCTTGGTAAATGACCCGGCAAAGGCACAGGATATTGTACAGAATGTTTTTGTTAAAACATGGGAAAGACGACATACCCTTAGAACCAATTTCTCAATAAAGGGGTTTATGTACCGAGCTGTCCATAATGAATTTATAGATCAATATAGGAGTACTAAATCGCTAATGGCCTTAGAGCAATTGTATATGGATACCCTTATACAATTTGAGATGCAACCCGAACAACAAAAGACGAAAGAACTCATGAAAAGGGTCACGCTGGCCATAGATGATCTACCCCCAAGATGTAAACAAATATTTGTTTTGAGTAAAAAGGAAGGATTGGACAATATTGAAATAGCCGAATACTTAGAAATATCCCGTAAAACCGTTGAAAATCAAATTACCAAGGCCTTCGCCCTTCTAAGGGAAAAGTTAGGAAAAAAATACGAAACCGTTTTCCTACTTATTTTTGGTGTTGATACGGGAAAAATCAATTATTCAAGGAGAAACTAAAGGAGAGGCTTCCAAACAAAAAACAAAAAGCATAAAAATGCTAATTTCCGTGTTACTTTCCGGGACTTATTGTACCCCATATGCTCCAAACGCCTATGAAATATAGATAAATAATTTCTGTATCGGGAAATAAATAAGAATTTCATTTTCAGGTTGTCGAGTGTTGTTATGCAATTAGGAATACCCGAATTAAATGCATTTTCAAAAACAATAGTGAATATCTATCATATAAAAAATCACCATCCTAAGCCCTATTACCTACCAGATCAACTACGCCAACATACCCATTATTATTCGAATGCCTACCCATTTAGCTACCCTAACCGCTAGACTACCCTCTTGATTTCTTTTTAAAACAAGTGATTTTAAAAAGAAGTACTTATCCATCATGCAATCGCTGAATACAAAAATGCATCATTATTAACTGTAGAAGCCTAAATTATAAATACCAATCTTGGCAAAATTCTGATTTCTGAGATCGTTCCAAAACACATTATACCTCACATCTTATTGGGTGGTTTCAAATTAGGTAAACACTTTCCATATTAAATCATGGATTGCTCTTTTTTACCCTGTAAGTTATTCGTTTGTTGGTAATTACGGTACCGACCTTAACGGCTAACAGTAAATTTTCCGAAACAATGGGGGTACTACAGGCAAATCCGTCGTTATAGAGTATTACCCTATACATATAGCCGTTCATCGAGAGCGAGGCTCCTTTGACCTGTAGGGAAGCCGTATCTGTCCCTATATACTCTGCAGAATCAACAAGGTCTGAAAAATCCACCCCACCATTGGTACTTATCTGCCATTGATAAGACGAAGTATTCCCGGATGTAACCGCAAACGTCCCAGTACTACCATCGAAAATTACCGTATCATGGGGTTGTACCGTAATATTGGGAGCAGAACCTGTTTCTCGAAAATCAGGAGTGCCATTGGCATCAAGATCATCTGGATCCGTGTAGCCACCTTGCCCTGTCACTAGCCCCGAGGAATCGATGGATAATATACCGCTGCCTAAAAACCCATCATCGTCAACATCTGTAAATCCTGCCTCAAGAACATCATTACATCCATCGGAATCGCTATCAAGGGAAAGAAAGTCCAGAATGTTATCGTTGTCCGAATCTTTCAGTTCATAATCGATCGTACCATTATTTTTTTGCGAAGCTACCTGAACATTGTCGGGCACCCCATCATTACTAACAGGCCCCGTAACCCTACCATCGACAAGATTCTGTCCATGACCAGCCTCTACGGCATCGAATATCCCGTCATTGTCACTGTCCAGGTCAATGCTATTCGGTATTCCATCACCATCGGTATCAAGGGCTGGACAACTGGTAACGAAACTTTCCTCGTTCACGGCAAAAAAGATAGGATCAGCGTTTGCCGAAATCTCAAGTCGAAAAATAACGGCCTTGTCCATTTCTGCAGGGGTAAGTCCAAATTCAGAAAGTTCAACCGCTGCGAAACGTATCGCTTTACGCTGATTTCTGCCGCTTACCGAATCATCCGCATTGTATTGGTCTACCATGGAGTATCCCACTACGGGTACATTGTTCCAGTTCACTTCAACCCCGTTTCCTAAATAATTGCCGTCCTCATCCAGTAGGTGCACCCTATTATAATTCGAACCTCCTCCCAATTGCGCTCCCTGTGTCAATAAGATATCCATTATCCCGTCCCCGTAGGCGGCTAAGTTGCTGCCTCCCAAACGGAAATACCAAGAGTTACCAATATTGGCAATGGCATAA
The DNA here is from genome assembly GCF_014596745.1 of Maribacter aquimaris. Taxonomy (GTDB): domain Bacteria; phylum Bacteroidota; class Bacteroidia; order Flavobacteriales; family Flavobacteriaceae; genus Maribacter_A; species Maribacter_A aquimaris. The sequence continues at coordinate 33,282 of NZ_JABTCF010000018.1, read as the reverse complement.
GCCATATCAAGGCCACGTTGCCCGGCATAGAGATAAGGATTGAATGGCAACCCACCCGAAGTCAGCAAAGGTCCAACAGCGCTACTCGTATTCCCATCGATTGACCTTGCCTCCAATCGTATTCCTGATTTGATCTTGGTAACCGGCTTAAGAGCTGTCCAAAGGGTTTCCTCCACGGTTAGATCCCCTATACCATCGCCATTGGTATCCATTAAATCCAAATAGCCGTTGGCATCACTATCAAACATGGCACCATCAGTGACCCCAGTCGCATAAGTTTTGGTGCCTACCTTGAATGCCAATAACGTAGAGAAGTCATCAATGGCTTGCGTATTGATAGCCCCTGTGGAGGAAGACCAAAAGCTGTTATAATCCGAATATAAGGAAGTTACATGATTTGATGAAAGCAAGGTTGCAGAAGGGGAACCATACGGTGTAGAGGTCTCGCAACGGCTCTCAAAAATATCGGGAATACCATCATTGTCATCGTCGTCGTCAATATCGTCGGTAAGTCCATCATTATCCGAATCCAAAAGTGGCTGAAAATCAAAAGAGCTTTTGCCGTGGTTACCTTCAATTTTTTTCATTAGTCCATCCTTTGAGGTGCCCGATCCATTTATGGAAAAAGCAAAAGAAAGGAAAATGATGAAAACAGATTTTTGAATATATGTTAACCTTGGTTTTCGACTGTTTTCTTGATGATACATCTACAATGGACATTAGTAATTTGACAAGCCAAACTTAAACTGTTATTTGGCACTGGTAAAAATAATGTTGTCAAAAACATGAAAGTCGTGGTAATGTATAACAATTGTATCATCGTTTTACTTTGAACATATATGGCAGGGTGTACTTGATCGGGGTTTTCATCATTTTATAAAATTATAGGTATACAGGAAATCCCTCTTTCCAACATAATCACTATCCATATATATTTACTTGCTCATACTAAAAAAACAATCTAATTGTAATACGCCAACAAGCGGTACAATGCACCAAGGAATCATAAGAATGTTGGAAAACATTTAACATTTTTTAAGCACCCCGCTATTACCTATTCCGATTTTTGTAGTGGAATATTTTGTAACTTCCACAAAATCATTCAATAACAAATTAGGTATGGCAAGTTTTAATCTGAATATCAACGGAAAGACACAGCAAGTGGAGGTTGATCCCGCTACCCCTATTTTATGGGTATTGCGCGACCATCTCGATTTGTTGGGTACCAAATATGGTTGTGGTATTGCACAATGCGGTTCCTGCACCATACATGTAGGGGGAATGGCGGTACGATCCTGCCAATTACCGGTTTCTGCCGTAGGCAACCAAGAGATCACAACCATTGAAGGCTTATCGGAAAACGGGGACCACCCTGTTCAGCAAGCATGGTTGGAGCACGATGTATACCAATGTGGCTATTGCCAGGCTGGTCAGATCATGTCGGCCTCTGCCCTATTGAAGAGCAATCCAAATCCTACCGACGAGGAAATCGAAGGTTCCATGAATGGCAACATATGTCGTTGTGGTACGTACACACGAATAAAGAAAGCCATCAAAACAGCGGCAGCCAACACGGAAAACGCTTAAAATCACCTTCAACCACCTAAAACTATAGAAATGACACGTATAAAGACCTCTTATAATCGACGATCTTTTATGAAGGTATCTGCCGCAGCCAGTGGAGGAATGCTTATAGGATTTAGCTGGCTCAACGGTTGTGTACCTGCTGCATCAAACAAAAAAGCAGGATTGGCCGTGCCCAAGGAATGGTTTGATATAAACGGCTATATAAAAATCGGGGATACGGGGTTAGTAACCATCTATTCCCCCAATCCTGAAATAGGTCAAAACGTAAAGACCTCCATGCCGATGATCGTAGCCGAAGAATTGGATGTGCCTTGGGAAAATGTTATTGTGGAGCAAGCGCCCTTGAATACCGGTTTTTACCAAAACCAATTTGCGGGCGGTAGCCTTTCCATACGATTGAGTTGGAACGCATTGCGAATGGCCGGAGCTACAGGTAGGAGAATGTTGATGGAAGCGGCCGCCAAGGAATGGGGCCTAACGGTGGCAGACCTAACGGCGAAGGACGGACAAATCAGTGAAACAAATGGGGAACGTACCGTTTCCTATGGGGAAATAGCCTCAAAAGCCGTGGGTATTGAAATACCCGAAGAAGTTGAACTCAAGGAAATAAAGGATTTCAAACTGATAGGAACAAGTATTAAAAATGTTGATGGTAAAAAGATCATTACCGGGGAACCCTTATTTGGACTCGATTTTAAGAGGGAAGGAATGAAAATCGCCATGATCCAACATCCTCCAGCATTCGGTATGACGGTAAAGGATTTTAATGCGGAAGAAATAAAAAAGATGCCTGGGGTGACCGATGCCTTTATCATAGACACGACCCTTGAAGAAGTGGGAATGTTCGATGAAAAAGGTTTCCTACAACTCATTGCCATTGTAGGTGAATCCACTTGGCCATTGATTCAGGCCAAAAAGGCCATCAAAGCCAACTGGGAAACCATTGGTGAATTAGAAGATTCCAGTTTGCATGTAGAGCGTTTGGAAAAAGCCCTTGTATCGGGCAAGGTTCAGGAAAGTAGAGTAGATGGGAATCCAGATGCCGCCTTCAAAAAGGCCGTAAAAGTGATCGAGAGAACATACAGCGCCCCGTTTATTGCCCACAATACCATGGAACCCATGAATTTCTTTGCCAACGTCACGGAAAATGCGGCCGAATTAATAGGTCCGACCCAAACCCCGGAGGCACTAGAGGGCTCTGTCGCTAAATTACTCAACATGCCCATTGAAAATATTACGGTGAACATGACCCGAATCGGTGGAGGTTTTGGAAGAAGGCTTTATGTCAATTTCGGGGTCGAAGCGGCTGCTATCTCCAAAAAGATAGGGGCTCCCGTAAAACTAATATATACGAGGGAGGATGATATGTCGCAAGGTACCTACCGACCCACGTACCGGGCAAGGTATAAGGCTGGTCTGGACGAAAACAATAACTTGATCGCCTTTTCGGTAAAGGGGGCTGGGTTACCTGATGGACCTATTTTCCCAAAACGTTTTCCAGCAGGGGCCGTTGAAAATTATAGGGCCGAAAAAATAGGTGGAAAAACCAATGTCACCACCGGGGCATGGAGGGCTCCCAGATCCAACTTTACCGCTGGAGCCGAACAATCCTTCCTCGATGAAGTAGCCGAACTGGCGGGTAAGGATCCTATAGATTTCCGTTTGGAATTGTTTGAGCGGGCCATGAACAATCCCGTAGGGGAAGAACATGATTATGAGGCCGAACGATATGCGGGCGTGTTGAAAATGGTAAAGGAAAAGTCAAATTGGGGTGAAAAAATACCAGGAGTGCATCGCGGTGTTGCTGCTTATTTTTGCCACTCTACCTATGTGGCCGAAGTGTTTGACATGGTCATGCAAAACGGACAACCTAAAATCAAAAAAGTATGGTGTGCCGTTGATTGTGGTATCGTTGTAAACAGGGATGCCGCCAAAAATATGGTTGAAGGTGGTGTCATTGACGGCATCGGTCATTCGATGTATAGTAAATTGACCTTTGCCAATGGGGCGGTCAGTGAAATGAATTTTGACAGGTACCAATTGATACGACATTCCCAAGTACCCGAGGAAATTGAAGTTTTCTTCGTTGAGAACGAAATAGCACCCACCGGATTGGGCGAACCGGGTCTGCCCCCAGCTATCGGAGCATTGGCCAATGCGATGTACAAGGCGACAGGACAGCGGTATTATCACCAACCGTTTGCAACCGAACGACAGATACTAGGTTGATAAAACATCCCTATTGAAGAATATTGGAATACAAAAAGGAGGGTAGTACACTACCCTCCTTTCATTTTTAAAAAACTATTCCTCTTTCTTTTTGGTTCTCTTGGAATACATCCTATTTCAAAAAACTTTCCGCAAACCGCTCGAAATGACAAGTATACCCATTAGGGTTTCGAACCAAATAATCTTGATGCTCGGGTTCTGCTGGCCAAAAAACCGTGAAGGGCTCTAATGTAGTCACTACTTTCCCTTCCCATTTTTGTGAAGCATCGACGATGCCTATCACTTCCTTGGCTTCTTCTTTTTCTTCTTCATTTTGAAAAAAGATGGCCGAACGATAACTGGATCCCAAATCATTTCCCTGCCTATCGACCGTAGTTGGGTTGTGAACCCTAAAAAAATAATCCAAAAGCTCTTTGAATGAGGTAATGGAAGGATCGTAGGTGATTTCAATACCCTCGGCATGACCTGGATGGTTTTTATAGGTAGGATGTTCGTTCTCCCCTCCAATATATCCTACTTCGGTGTCCATTACCCCTGGGCGTGTTCTAAAGAGGTCTTCCATTCCCCAAAAACATCCACCCGCTATATATGCTTTTTTATAGTTGTTCATCAGTATTGAATTAAAAGTTGTGCAATATCATTATTTGAAAAGCATTAGTCAATTTTAACCCCTAAAAATTACAGTTTTGAATAATTTATTGTTGGAATTTTTCACCAATGCATCAGTGACCGCTTCGATAAAGGAATCCATTCGTTGGTCTTCTTATCAAGAATCGCATCAGGAACTACAGGATAACATAGAGCACCCCACCTTGTTCCTAGCCCATTCAGGTCTTTTGGCAAACCATTTCTGCATGTTCAATTGCTCCTCATAGGGTTGCTTCAACAGGTTGAACAATTCATCCAAGAGGGAATAATCCCCTTTATCCGCTGCATCAATCGCCATTTGTGCCATATAATTCCGAAGTACGTATTTGGGATTTACAGCATTCATTCCCCCAAGGCGTTCAGCATCGTCTTTCTGCTCTATTTTTAAACGTTCCCTATAAGTTAGAAACCAACCGTTCCATTCCAATTCGACTTCCCCCTTTATTTCATCCGGATTATAAAAAGCCTCCTTTACCAATTCCAAACCAGCAGTGGAACCGTCTTTTTTAAAATCGGCAAGCAATCTAAAGAAGATGGTCATATCGGTTTCCGAACGTTGCAACACGGCCTCCAATTTATCCACCAAATCCTGATCGTGGGTATCTGTTTCATATAATCCCAACTTCGACCTCATCATGGTCAAATACGTTATTTTCAGCTTATCTTGATATTCACCAAGAATGGCCTGTAAGGGCTCTACTTCTTCAATCAGTGGATATAAGGCATTTGCAAGCTTCAATAAGTTCCAAAGGACAACCTGTGGCTGTGTACCATATCTATAACGCTTATGGGCCTTATCGGTCGTATTGGGTGTCCATCCATGGTCATACCCCTCCAGCCATCCATAAGGGCCATAATCAATGGTCAAACCTAGAATGGACATGTTATCGGTATTCATAACACCATGTACAAAACCAACCCGTTGCCAGTGTATAACCATTTCCAAACTTTTCATGGCAATTTCCCTGAAAAACGCAATGTATACTTCCTTCGAGGGTTCCCCTAAATAGGAATAATGGTATTTTATGGTGAAATCAGCTAATTCACGCAATGTTTCCACATCATCCTGGGCCGCCAATATCTCAAAATTCCCAAAGCGTATAAAGGATGGTGCCACACGACATACGATGGCTCCTTTTTCATAGGCAGGATTACCATCATACATGACATCCCGTAAAACCTGATCCCCGCTTAAAACAATTGATAATGAACGGGTTGTAGGAACACCAAGATAATACATGGCCTCAGCACATAAATATTCCCTAATGGAAGATCTTAAAACAGCCAAACCATCTGCAGTTCTTGAATACGGGGTCTCCCCTGCCCCTTTAAGCTGTAGCGCCCAAGTTTTATCGTTATGTGCTACCTCAGCAAGGTTGATGGCACGACCATCGCCCAACTGTCCGGCCCAATTTCCAAACTGATGGCCACCATAACACATGGCATAAGGTTGGGTTCCTTCCAGAACCTTGGAACCTGAAAACACCCCTAAAAAATCTTTTGATGTGATGGGTTCCGTAATTCCCAAAGCCCCGACCATTTCTGGGGAAACATGCACCAAGGAAGGGTTCGATGGTTTCTTGGGTGTTACATAGGAAAAACACGCTCCGCCCACCTGTCGCCTTGAATTCCCCACAATGGGGTCGGCAGGCAATTCCTTGTTGAATCTATCGGTAATATTGAGTTTCAGCGCCAAAAGCAATTGTTTAAGTTAGGTTATAAAGTTACAACCTTCCTTTTACATCAAAAGGTTGTAGCCAAGTTTAGGGTTTTAGGATTGTTTGGTTGATAACCAAAGCCCTTATCCTAGGTGTACCAATGATAATATAAGAAAAGTAATCATGTATGGGGAATTAACAAGGGTAAATCCCATTACCCTTGTTAATCGTTAATATTAAGTTAATAATTGATTGTTTCGAACCATTTAATCGACCAGTACATTGGGGAGTCAATATTATTCTTAATTTTAGCGTACTTCCCTCTTAACATCCCCCTTTATACAATAACTCATGGAACAAGTAAGAAACCTTGAATTGGGAAAAAGTCAACAAAAAGGCTATCAAGATCGGGATGACGCATTCAAAAGCCATAAGACTACAGGGCTTTCCGATTTCAATTTAGAATTTAAAATAACCACGGATACTATGGTGGCTAAAGTCTCATTTATGGCCAACAAATCCACAAAAATGATATGGGTTTTTTGGGGAGACCTCGAATCGGACAAAATATCGGTTTATCCTGGTCTGAATTTAACCCATTCGCCAGAATATGGATTACTGGATTCCGTACCCAATAGAACCTACGAATTATTGCACGTCTATGACGATCCGAAAAATCCCGATGAATTCAAAAAGAGTATCACGGTAAGAATCCAAGAACATTCCGGTCGTATCAGCCAATTCTCAAAAACAATAGCGTTCATCCCTTAAAGATAAAGTACAATCCATCGGGAAAGCATCTTATTTTTAAAAGTGACATAAAGAAAACAAGGATACCTTATGTAAGAAATCGTGCATGGAATCCTTTCTACTAAAACACTTCCCTTTTTCCATGAAGAAAGTTGGAAATTCTATTTTGATACAACGATTTTATTAAAGAAAACATCGGGATTAGAATGCCTTTTCGAGAAATAGAACAATTTTGTAACCTAAGTTACACAGGGCCTTATTCATGATATTTGTCATGTAATAAGGCTATTTAAATCTCTATTTTAGTTGGATACTAATAGAAACATCACTATGGAGACTTTAACAGAAATCAAAAAAAGAGTATATCTATTTGGAGATAAAAAAGCTGACGGAAACAGTAAATTGAAAAACCTCTTGGGTGGAAAAGGCGCCAATTTGGCCGAAATGAGTGCCATTGGAATTCCAGTACCACCAGGGTTTACGATAACTACTGAAGTTTGTACGGAATATAATATTCTGGGAAAAGATAGCGTCATTGAGGCATTGAAAGAAAATGTGCAAGAGGCTATAGCCTCCATTGAAAAAACAATGGGTACAAAATTCGGTGATTCCGAAAACCCACTCCTTATATCCGTACGATCTGGCGCTAGGGTTTCTATGCCTGGTATGATGGACACCGTATTGAACTTAGGACTCAATGATGAGGCTGTTATGGGATTGGTCAATAAAACCAATAATGCCAGATTCGCTTGGGACTCCTATCGAAGGTTCATTCAAATGTATGGTGGTGTGGTTTTAGGAATGAAACCAAAGACCAAAGAAGATTTAGATCCTTTTGAGGAGATCATGGAACACCTTAAGGATAAAAGAAATATTGTATTGGATACCGAATTCACCGTACAGGATTTACGAGATCTGGTATATGACTTTAAAGATGCTGTTAAAAAACAAACAGGGCATGATTTCCCTACCGATCCATGGGACCAATTATGGGGTGCTGTAATGGCCGTTTTTGATAGTTGGAATGGTGATAGGGCCATTTACTATCGTAAAATGCACGGTTATCCCAGTGATTGGGGTACTGCTGTGAACGTACAAGCCATGGTTTTCGGTAATATGGGTGATAATTCAGGTACTGGGGTATGCTTTACTAGGGATGCCGCTACTGGCGAAAATATTTTCAATGGTGAGTATCTTATAGATGCACAAGGTGAAGACGTTGTAGCCGGAGTAAGAACCCCTCAACAGATTACTAAATTGGGATCACAACGCTGGGCGGAATTAGCGAAAATAGAAGAAACAGATAGGGCCGAAAATTATCCTTCCTTAGAAGAATTAATGCCCACCATATACGCAGAATTAAACGAGTACCAACACAAGCTCGAAAAGCACTATTGCGATATGCAGGATATGGAGTTCACCATACAAGACGGCAAGCTATGGATCTTGCAGACACGAAATGGCAAGCGTACTGGAGCGGCCATGGTAAAAATCGTCATAGAACTATTAAAAGAAGGCGCTATAGATGAAAAAGAAGCTCTTCTTCGTATAGAACCCAATAAATTGGAAGAATTATTACACCCGGTCTTTGATACCAACGCACTAAAAAGAGCTCATGTAATCGCCCAAGGTTTACCCGCTTCCCCAGGGGCTGCAACAGGTCAGCTCGTTTTCTTTGCGGATGAAGCGAATAAGTTCAAGAATACGATTTTAACCCGTATCGAAACTTCCCCAGAAGATTTGGAAGGCATGAATATTGCCAAGGGTATCTTGACCGCTAGAGGTGGTATGACCTCCCATGCGGCCGTTGTTGCGCGTGGTATGGGTAAATGCTGTGTATCCGGCGCAGGAGCCTTGAAAATCGATTATAAGAATAGGGTCCTTAGGGTTGATGGCAAGGAATACCACGAAGGGGATTGGATTTCCTTAAATGGATCAACCGGTAATATTATCGAAGGTAAAGTTGCCACTATGGAACCTGAATTGAGTGGTGAATTTGGTGAAATCATGGAGCTTACGAATAAATATAGCACTATGCAGGTTCGTACAAATGCGGATACCCCAAAAGATGCTAGGATAGCTCGTAATTTTGGCGCACAAGGTATAGGACTCACAAGAACGGAACATATGTTTTTCCAAGTCGACCGTATCAAGGCCATGCGCGAAATGATCTTGGCAGATACCGTAAAAGGAAGAAAACATGCCTTAGAAGAATTACTACCTATGCAACGGGATGACTTTGAGGGTATTTTTGAAGCCATGCAAGGCTTACCGGTAACAGTACGTTTATTAGATCCTCCCTTACATGAATTTGTGCCCCACCAAATGGCAACCCAAAAAGAGTTGGCTGATGAGATGCACATATCGCTATCGGCTGTTAAAAACAAAGTTGCTGAACTTGAAGAGTTCAACCCTATGTTAGGCCATAGAGGTTGTCGATTAGGAAACACCTATCCAGAAATTACAGAAATGCAAACTAGGGCTATTATCGAAGCTGCATTGAATTTAAAGGAAAGAGGAATTGAAACCAAACCTGAAATAATGGTTCCCTTGATAGGTACGGTTAATGAATTTATTGAACAAGAGAAGATAATTAGAAGTACCGCCAATAAAATTTTTGAAGAACGAAACGATAGTATCGATTACTTGGTAGGCACTATGATAGAAATTCCACGAGCTGCCTTGATGGCTGATAAGATTGCGAAACATGCCGATTTCTTTTCTTTCGGCACCAATGATTTAACGCAAATGACATTTGGCTATTCTAGGGATGATTCGGGGAAATTCCTGAATGTTTATCTTGAAAAAGGAATATTGACCGAAGATCCTTTTGAAGTATTGGACCAAGAGGGTGTCGGACAATTGGTGATCATGGGAACCGAACGTGGCAGATCCACCAAACCCAATCTTAAGGTTGGTATTTGTGGTGAACATGGCGGGGAACCCAGTTCTGTTGAATTCTGTAATAAGACAGGCATGAACTATGTTAGCTGTTCCCCTTTCAGGGTGCCTATCGCCCGTTTGGCAGCTGCCCAAGCCGCTATTAAGGCCATGGCGTAGTTTTCTATACAAATGGATTAAAAATGGCTTTGCAACACCGCAAAGCCATTTTTTTGTCACACCAATGATGAAAAAGAAAGGTTTACCGTACAACGATTTTAGTAGAATCAGAAGTAGTATCTTTGCCAAATCATAAAAGATATAAACACCTTAAGTTATATCATTTTAATTGATTTGAACCATGTTTGACTTTTTTAAAAAGAAACAATTTCTTGTAGATTCATTAGAAGGGTTTATAGACATACACAACCATATCTTACCGGGTATCGATGACGGGTCCAAAAACGTATCGGAATCCATTGACCTAATCAAGGGCTTTGCCGATTTCGGGGTAACCGACTTCATTGCCACACCACATATCATGCACAATTATTATGCGAACACCCCTGAGACCATAAAAAATGCATTAATGGCCCTAAAAGATGGATTGTTGGAGCAAAAAATGAAGGAAGTTTCCATACAGGCGGCCGCGGAGCATATGATCGACGATAATTTTGAACCCATTTTGGAAAGTGGGGAAATCATGCCCCTTGGCGGCAATTACCTATTGGTGGAAATGTCCTATTTACAGGCCTCGATCAACTTTGGGCAGGCCTTGGAAAAAATACGGCAAAAAGGGTACTTTGCCATCTTGGCACATCCGGAAAGATATCTCTATTTACATTCGCAACTGTCCCAACATAAAATATACAAACAACAGGGGGTACTTTATCAATTGAATTTACTGTCCCTCAGTAAATACTATGGGAAGGAAGTCCAGCAAATGGCCCTAAAACTATTGAACAAGGGATTAATAGACTTTGCGGCGACCGATGTGCACAACATACGGCAATTGAATAGTCTTAAGGAAGTACAGGTAGATACCAAAACATTGGATCTTTTAAAACCCATACTCCATAAAACAGTCAATTCGTTTTAAGGTGAATTGTCGACAATTCCTTCATTTCCATATTGCTTATGCAAAATAATGACGAGGCTTTTCTCCATAATCCAAAAAGGCATCCATATCCCGATTGTCAATAAAATATTCCGCTTTTTACAAAGGATGAAAATTAGATCAATTGGGTTTAATGAATTACACCGATAAGCTAAAACTTTGATAATCATAACTTTTATCATTAATACGATAGCAAAGCACAAATCCTTTTTAACCAAAGCATCTATACTTAATCTATACCGACCAATATCAATTCATTTTTATAATTTTCAATAGGGTTATTTTTTTTGCAAATAACTTCTGACATTTAATAAAGATATTTCTAAATTTATTTAAAATGTGTCGATTATATACTTTTTAAGTATTTAATCGAGAATTAGGGAGTTATTCATTTAAAGAGCAATACCTTCGAATAGGATAACATAAAAGCTTATACATTTATACTGTTTATCCATTAAATTAATACGGGAAAATAAATTGAACCAATAGCAAATTATGCCCTACTTGTTAGATTTATTTTCAAAAATTTGTTTTAACGGGTGGCCTTCTGTTTTAGACAGAATACCACTCTTGTTTTTTATGGCCTATAAACCTGTCCTTCCTGAATTTAGTCGTGGTTTATGTATTAATCGAGCGATATATCACCGAAATACAGCATCAAAAGGAAATTGACAAAATAAAATAGGGATAAGTGAGTTTCAATAAAACCAAGGGCATGTACAATGCAAACAAAATTGTTTAAGATATGACAGAACATAGTAAAACGACCAAGAATATATTAATCACAGGCGGTGCTGGATTCATTGGGTCCCATGTCGTTAGACGATTCGTTACAAAATATCCCGAATACCGGATTTACAATCTGGACGCGTTGACGTATGCCGGGAATTTGGAAAACCTAAAGGATATAGAGGATAAGGAAAATTACACCTTTATCCAAGGTAGTATTACCGATGAAAAATTCGTAAATGATATTTTCAAGGAATTCCGTTTTGAAGGGGTAATTCATTTGGCGGCAGAGTCACATGTCGACCGATCGATAAGTGACCCTTTGGCATTCGCCAAAACCAATATTTTAGGTACCATGATCCTTTTGAATGCATTTAAGGAATTATGGGGTAAATACTGGGAGGGAAAACGCTTTTACCATATTAGTACCGATGAAGTATATGGCACCTTGGGAAAAACCGGATTATTTGAAGAAACAACCTCCTATGACCCCAATTCCCCCTATTCTGCATCGAAAGCAAGTTCAGATCATTTCGTAAGGGCCTATGGGGAAACATACGACCTTCCTTATGTGATCACCAATTGCTCCAACAATTATGGGGCAAACCAATTTCCAGAAAAATTAATACCCTTGTTCATACATAATATAATCCATCACAAACCACTACCTGTTTACGGGGATGGAAATTACACAAGGGACTGGCTGTATGTGATCGATCATGCTATAGCCATCGACCTGGTATTTCACAAGGGAAAAGGCAAAGAGACCTATAATATTGGTGGTTTCAATGAGTGGAAGAATATTGATTTGGTAAAATTACTTTGCCAACATATGGACGAAAAGCTAGGAAGGGAAATAGGCAGTAGCGAGCAACTCATCACTTATGTAAAAGACCGGCCCGGACATGATTTACGTTATGCCATCGATGCCAGTAAGATCAACAAAGAGTTGGATTGGAGCCCTACGGTAACCTTTGAGGAAGGCCTATCCAAAACCATAGATTGGTATTTGAACAACGAAGAGTGGCTCAATAATGTAACGAGTGGGGCCTACCAAAAATATTATACAAAACAATATCAATAAAACATGAAAGGAATAATTTTAGCAGGAGGTTCAGGAACCAGACTTTTCCCCATTACCATATCAATTAGCAAGCAATTGTTGCCTGTATATGACAAACCCATGATTTATTATCCGTTATCGGTTTTAATGATAGCCGGAATTCGGGAAATACTAATAATTACCACGCCTCACGACCAAGAGGCATTTAAGAACCTTTTGGGGGATGGCTCCCAAGTAGGATGTAAATTCGAATATGCTGTACAACCAGAACCTAACGGATTGGCTGAGGCTTTTATAATAGGAGAAAAATTTATAGGTGACGATAGGGTTGCCCTTGTTTTAGGCGATAATATTTTTTATGGTCATGGATTAGGTAGATTATTAAGGAGTAAAACCAATATTGATGGTGCCTCTATTTTTGCTTATCCTGTGAATGACCCGGAAAGATACGGGGTTGTTGAATTTGATAAAGAACAAAAAGTCATTAGTATTGAAGAAAAACCACAGGAACCAAAGTCCACCTATGCGATTCCTGGATTGTATTTTTATGATAATAAAGTCGTGGAATATGCAAAGAAGGTAAAACCGTCGGCAAGGGGGGAAAAAGAAATCACCAGTCTTAATCAAATGTATCTGGACAATGGAGAGTTGGAAGTTGGTATCATGGAGAGAGGAATGGCTTGGTTAGACACAGGTACCGTAGATGCTATGGATGATGCCTCTGAATTTGTGAGGGTAATGGAAAAACGTACGGGCAATAAAATAGCATGTATTGAAGAAATCGCATACTTACATGGCTATATTGACAAGAAACAAGCCATAAAGATTGCTGAAAAATATGGAAAAAGCGGTTACGGAACTTATATCTTGAAAGCAATATCCGAAGCATGAAAAAGGCCCAAATTATTGAACTGCCAAAAATTCTTGATCCTAGGGGGAACTTAAGTTTTTTTGAAAGTAGCAATCAAATTCCATTCGACATTAAGCGAACCTATTGGATTTATGACGTTCCGGGAGGTGAAACAAGGGGCGGGCATGCCTTTAAAGAACAAAACGAATTTATTGTAGTTTTGTCAGGTAGTTTGGATGTTGCCGTATTTGATGGCGTGGAAGAGAAAAAATACTCATTGAACCGCTCATACTACGGGTTATACATTCCCAATGGATTATGGCGTCGTATGGAGAATTTTGCAACAAACACGTTAGCATTGGTCGTTTCAAGCACTTCCTTTGATGAAAATGATTATATACGGGACAAAGATGAATTTTTGAAACTAAAATTGAAAGAAAATGACGGTATTTGATTGTTCCCTTATTGAGCTACCTCGAATTCAAAATAGGTCTGGCAATATTACGCCCATCGAGAATAATATAGAGATTCCATTTGAAGCCAAACGAATTTTTTATTTGTACGATATTCCGGGTGGAGAAAGTAGAGGTGCCCACGCCCATAAACAGTGTCACCAATTTTTAATTGCCGCATCAGGCAGTTTTGAGGTACAAATGGATGATGGTAAAGTAAAAAAAACAGCGATGTTGAATCAACCCTATAGGGGCTTACATATTCCTCCGGGCATATGGGCTTCGGAAGTAAATTTTTCATCGGGCGCCATTTGTCTGGTATTGGCATCCCATACCTATGATGAAAATGATTATTTAAGGGATTATGATTCATTTTTAGAATATACGAAGCTTTTATAATGGAAGGGTTACCAACAATTACAGTTAGAAAATATCGAAAAGAGGACAAAGAGATTTGGGATGACTTCATCGATCATTCCAAAAATTCCACATTCTTATTTAAAAGGGATTTTATGGATTATCATAAAGATCGATATGAGGATTGTTCTTTAATTGTTTTTGAAAATAACTTACCAATAGCCGCGTTTCCTGCCCATAAAATTGATGAAAATACCATTGCCTCTCATTTTGGACTAAGTTATGGTGGCATAATACTCCGGAAAACGGAAGTTCTCCATAAAACCCTCCAAATCGTTTATAAAATTCTATTTGTTCTAAAATCGAGTAAAATAGAAAAGATTATTTATAAATCATTTCATAAATTTTACAATTCAATTGGTTCAGAAGAAATTACATATGCCAAATATTTAATCAAGGCTAAATTAACAGTACGGCAATTTTCCTCTGTAATCAATTTAAATGATAAATTGGAAATGAACAGAACCCGATTGAGATTGGCCAGAAGAGCCATGAAGATGGGAGTGGTTATTAAGGAGGTAGATACATTTGATGATTATTGGAACAATATATTGATGCCGAATCTAAATTGTAAATATAGTGCGAAACCCGCCCATACCGTAGAGGAAATCACCAAGTTACATAATTCATTCCCGAAAAACATTCATCAATTCAATGCCTATTTGAATGATACGATTGTAGCGGGAGCTACATTATTCGAGACAGCTAACGTTGTGCGGGTTCAATATAATTCCGCGAATGAAGAAGGAAGGCATTCAGGAGCTTCCGATTTATTATACCTTGAATTGATTGAAAGGTATTTTAAACACAAGAATTATTTTGATTTTGGAACTTCATTTGACGATAATGGTCTTAACCTTGGATTATTAAATTGGAAAGAAAGTTTTGGTGCCAGGGCTTTTTCGATCGACACCTTTGAAATAGAAACGAAAAACTATATCCTATTGGAAAAAAGCATTAATTGTGATGATCGGAAATTGATTCAGAATCATCATCACCATTAACTTAAACCCAATAATGATTTAATGGAATTTGATTGAAGTTGTTCATAAAATAAATGTTCCGATACCAACAAATCGATTGTATTGATTTGAAAAGAAAAATAAGAATTTAAGTTTATTAAAAAAAGAATACCAATGGTCAATAATAGAAAAAAAATAATAGATGATCTTTTGCCTGCGAACGCATATGGTTGCTATTTCCGTCTGGTAGAAATTGAAGATGCGGAATTCATACTTTCCCTGCGAAATAATGAAAAACTTTCCAAGCATATAAATCCAACAAGTACCGATATTGAAGAACAGATCAAATGGATCAAGGAATATAAAATTCGGGAAGCGAAAGGAGAGGACTTTTACGTCATATGCATAAAGGAGGACAAAAAGACCAAACTTGGATTAAATCGAATATACAATGTTTCAGAAGATACCTTTGAGTTCGGTAGTTGGTTATACAGTCCGGATGCAGGTTCAAATGTAGCCGTTCTAGGGGAATTGTTTACAAAAGCCTTGGCTTTTGAACACCTTGATTGCAAGATCTGTAAAATGTCAACCATGAAAAAAAACAAACGTGTTTTATGGTATTGCAAATCTTACAATCCTAAGTTCACAGGAGAGGATGAGCACAGTCATTACTTCGAGTCTGATTATGAAAATTTCAAGGCACATAGAACAAAATATTTGAAATTGTTTCAAATGGAAGAATGACACCGGTACTAAGACAACAATACAATGTAAATTTGGGGTCAATAACCATATCCAAAATTGTATCCAAAGATTGAAATTATTGATTTAAGCCCCCTGAGTACGTTTTAAAATAACAAGAATGGGGAAGCAGATCATTTGAATCTTTTATTGGTACCATCAATATATTCATGCTAAATGGACATATGGAAGACGATATTATAAAATAGATCGTTATATTAAAAAATAATCAAGATCCTTAGAAGAAAATTATAGTGAAAGATTTTTTACAACTTAAGAAAAACATCAAAAAAGATTTCTCCGGTTTTAAGACTATCAAATTGGCAGTTTTAGGGGATACGGCTACGCAGTTCCTTACACAGGCTATAAAAGGTCTTGGTTACGATTACGCCATGAACCTTGATATTTGGGAGGCTGATTTCAATCAAATTGAAAGACAGGTTTATGACCCGTCTTCCGAACTCTATGATTTTAAACCGGAATATGTAATCGTATTTCAATCCTCGCATAAACTATTGGGGAAATACAACAAATTAAAGCCAGAGGAATATGCTTTGTTGGCAACAAAAGAGATTTCTTCCATTGAAACCATTTGTAATACGATTACCAATAATCTTGATGCGAAAATCATTTACTTCAATTATACTGAAATCGATGATGCCGTTTTTGGTAACCATGCCAACAAAACAGCGTCTTCATTTTTGTATCAATTACGGAAGCTAAATTTCAATCTAATGGAATTGGCTTCAAAGAATCCAAATTTATACCTCTGTGATATTTCTTCCATCCAAAACCAAGTTGGAAAATCAAACATGTTTCAACCTGCGCTGTATATAAATACAGAAATGGTTTTAGGTATTGATATTTTACCCAAGGTTGCTTCAAAAACAATTGATTTGATAAGCACACTTAACGGTAAGTTCAAAAAGTGTGTAATTCTAGATTTGGACAATACGACCTGGGGGGGTATTATCGGTGACGATGGCCTCGAAAACATTCAAATTGGAAGCTTGGGCATAGGCAAGGCCTTTTCAGAATTTCAATATTGGATCAAGAAATTAAAAAACCGTGGAATTATTGTTGCCGTATGTAGCAAGAATACGGAGTCCGTTGCAAAGGAACCCTTTGAGAAACATCCGGATATGGTTTTACGGTTGGAGGATATTTCTGTTTTTATTGCCAATTGGGAAAATAAAGCGGATAATATTCGGCAAATCCAAAACATTCTGAACATAGGTTTTGATTCCATGGTGTTTTTGGATGACAACCCATTTGAACGGAATATTGTAAGGGAAAACATTCCAGAAATATGTGTTCCCGAAATGCCCGAAGATCCTGCCAACTATCTCGAATTCCTATATGGGTTGAATCTTTTTGAAACCGTTTCTTTCTCTAATGAGGATGCTGAACGTACCAAGCTTTATCAAATTGAGGCAGAGCGGGCGAAAATCGCTCAAAAGTTCACAAATGAAGATGACTTTTTGAAAAATTTGGAAATGGTTTCAACTGTTGAACCTTTTAATAAATTCAATACACCTAGAATAGCGCAACTCTCACAACGTTCCAATCAATTTAACCTTAGGACCGTTCGCTATTCAGAAGCGGATATTGAGCGAATTTCAAACTCCGGGGATTATGCTACTTTTTCATTTACTTTGGAAGATAAATTCGGTGACAATGGCCTAATTTGCGCTATTATTTTACATAAAGAAAATGAAAAAACATTATTTGTCGATACCTGGTTTATGAGTTGTAGGGTTCTCAAACGGGGGATGGAGAATTTTGTATTGAATACAATAGTCGATTTTGCAAAAGAGAATGGATTTACGACCATTAAAGGGGAATATATCCCTACTGCAAAAAACCCAATGATGAAAGACCATTATCATAACTTAGGATTTACTAAAGACCATTCTTATTTTACTCTGGAAGTAGACAAATATCAATTTAAAACCAATTATATTAAAGTTAAGCAATAGTTATATGACAAGAAATGAAATACTGGCAGGAATAAATGAAATATTCATCGATACGATGGATGATAAAGATATCGTACTTAAAGAAACCACCCAAGCAGCTGATATAGAAGAATGGGATTCGATTATACATATTTTATTGGTAGTGGCCATTGAAAAAAGATTTGATATCCATTTTGCTTCCAATGAAATCCAAAATTGGAAAGATATCAGTGAGATCATCGATTCCATAAGTAGTAAAATTTAATTATATCAACGGATAATTCTATGGGCAATCCAATTCAAAATAGTTCATTTGGTCTCGATTTTCATCATGTGGGTGTTCTTGTTACCGATATAGTATCCTCACTAGAACATTTTAGTGTTGTTTTTGGAAAAGAAAGTATTTCAGAAATTTATGAGGTAAGTACACAAAAGGTTAAAGTTTGTTTCGTTAAAAATGGAGAGAACAGTTTTTTAGAACTTGTTCAGCCCTTAGGGGATGATTCCGTTGTTTCCAAACTTTTAAAAAAAAGAATTACCTATTATCATGTTGCCTATAAAGTAATTGATATTCGTCATTCGATCCATCAATTAGAAGAGTTAAATTACAAATCGTTGGATGTTTTCAATTCAGAAGCATTTGAAGGCAAGCTATGTGCATTTTTGTTTACACCGGACGGTCATCTTATTGAATTGATAGAAAAATAATGATATGTAAATGTATTTGGTAAGTTTTGTTTGTTACCAATACAGTTTAAAGGTCTTATGAAATAGGATTGTTGATTAAATTATCCATTATAGAATAGGCCCTTAGTTAAATTACCGTTTATAACTAATTAAACCATTGTTTCAAGATGAATTTAAAATTTAAGAACAAAAAAATAACCGGAATCCTAACCGTGTTGGGTGAAGATGAAATCAAATTTGACGACGAAATAGCAAACTATGGTTTCTCAAAAGGTCAATCCATGAAACTCAAAATGGTCATGGGTTATAACAAACGACGTGTTGTTAAGCAAGGAACCACGACATCTGATTTATGTGTTTTTGGATTGAATTACCTTTTCGATAAAAAATTATTGGACAAAGATGATATTGATGCGATGATTTTGATTTCACAATCACCGGATCATCTGATGCCTGCAACCAGTTACATAATACATGGAAGACTCGGACTTAAACAAGATATGGTCTGTATTGATATAAATCAAGGTTGTGGAGGATACGTAACTGGTCTTAGCCAGGCCTTTATGCTTTTAGAGCAAGATGAAATCAATAAAGTTGTGGTCCTCAATGCCGACATATTAAGTGCCAAGGTTTCCAAAAGTGATCGAAGTAGTGGTCCATTGACTGGGGATGGCGCTGCCATAACCATTGTTGAGAACGACCCTAACGGTGGTGTCATCCATGGTTCCGTAAAAAGTGATGGAACCGGTGCCGATGCCTTGATAATCCCTGCAGGAGGCTTCAAAATGCCTTCCACTGAAGAAACGGCAAAGTTGGTCACGGATAAATCAGGAAATGTCAAATCATTGGATCATTTAGAGATGAAAGGCGATTTGATTTATAATTTCGTAATACGGGAAGTACCACCAATGATCGATAACTTATTGGATAAAGCGGGTAAAAACAAAGAACAGATTGATTATTTCATGTTCCATCAGCCCAACAAATTCATGTTAAAACAGTTAACCAAGCAATTGGAAGTCCCTGAAGAAAAACTACCGACCAATGTGGTCGAGAATTTCGGAAACGCCAGTAGTGTAACCATCCCTACCACAATAGCACACAATCTTGGTGATCAATTAAAAACTAACTCATATTTAATCTGCATGGCCGGATTTGGAATAGGATTAAGCTGGACATCCATGTTGATGACGTTAGGGAATCTAAGCTTTTGTGAAAAAATTAATTATAAATAGATTTTATGGAAAAATACTTATCAACCATGACGGAATTTTTGGAAGTGGATAGCGTTGATTTAAACGATTCGCTTACGTCCTTTGAGAGTTGGGATTCAATGACCATTTTAATGGTTATTGATTTTTGTGCCGGTGAATATGGGATTAGCTTGTCTGCTGAAGAAATTGAAGGCTCGGAAACCATTCTTGGATTAAAGGAATTGATCGACTCTAAATTGTAAGGCTTACCCAAAGGGAAAATAGATGTTCCAATATCAATTTGAGGTTGTTTGCGAATCATTGCCTTTTAGTATAGAACAGGTTATTGAAATTTGGATTCATTGCACCATATTATATTGCCCTGAGACCAAACCGATCATTCAAATAAACCTTCTTTTGTAAATAACCCGGTAATTTTTAAAATAATATTTTGTGATAAAATTTTTAGATCTTCAAAAAATAAACGCCTGCTATGCCCAAGAGCTAAAACAGGCCGCTGACAGGGTCATTGACTCAGGTTGGTATTTAATGGGAAAAGAACTGGCCTCATTCGAAAGTGATTACAATGAATTTTGCAAAACGGGGCACACTATAGGGGTTGCCAATGGCTTGGATGCCCTTCGGTTGATTCTCAAAGGGTACATAGAACTCGGTATCATGCAAAAGGGTGATGAGGTAATCGTTCCTGCCAATACGTACATTGCTTCAATTTTAGCTGTTACGGATAATGAACTTACCCCTGTATTTGTTGAGCCCAATATAAACACATTTAATTTGGATGCTTCCAAGATTGAAGCTGCCATTACCCCAAAAACAAAGGCCGTCCTTACCGTGCATTTGTATGGTCAAATCTCAATAGATCAGCAGATGTTGGATATCTGTGATAAATATGGTTTAAAACTTATTGAGGATGGGGCTCAATCCCATGGGGCACAATGGCATGGCAAAGTATCTGGTGCTCTTGGCGATGCCGGCGGACATAGTTTTTATCCCGGTAAAAACTTAGGGGCTTTGGGTGATGCCGGTGCGGTCACTACGAACGATGAAAAATTATCCCTTGCCATACGGGCATTGGCCAATTATGGTTCCCACAAAAAATACGAAAATATTTACCAAGGGCTTAACTCACGTCTTGATGAAATACAGGCAGCCTTTTTAAATGTAAAACTGAAATATATACAAGAAGATATAGCGGGCAGGAGAAAAGTAGCTAACTATTATTTGGAGCATATCACCACGCCGTCAATCGTATTGCCAGAGGTTATACATGAAGATGGGCACGTTTGGCATTTATTCGTAATCCGGACAAAAAATAGGGATAAATTACAAAAACACCTGTTAGACCAAGGTGTTCAGACCCTTATCCACTACCCTATTCCTCCCCACAAACAGGAAGCCTATAAAGAATATAAGGATTTACACCTTCCTATTACCGAACAGATACACAAAGAAGTATTGAGTTTGCCCATAAGTGCTGTAATGACCGATGCTGAAATAGAACAAGTGGTCAAATCACTAAATTGTTATAATGACTAAAAACAGTGCTTCAGGTAAAAAAAGCAGTTATAGACAGATTATGAAGGCGACCTCCATTTTTGGGGGTGTTCAAGTTTTCAACATAATAATTTCCATTGTTCGATCCAAAGTCATAGCGCTTTTATTGGGACCGGCGGGGATGGGTATCGCCGGACTTTTAACTTCAACCATTACATTGGTCGGTTCCTTGACCAATTTTGGTTTGAAAACCAGTGCTGTAAAGGATATTGCTGCAGCCAATGAAAGTGAGGATAACCATCAAATTGCAAGTGTTATTGTCGTTATGCAAAGATTGGTCTGGATTACAGGCCTCCTGGGTGCTCTGGTAACCCTTGTGCTTGCACCTTGGCTTAGTGAATTATCGTTTGGAAATACTGACTATACCATAGCCTTTAGGTGGCTTTCAATCACTTTGATATTTAATCAGCTAACTAGTGGACAGTATGTTCTGTTACAGGGTTTACGAAAATTGAACCACTTGGCGAAGGCCAATATGTTGGGTTCTGCTTTTGGTTTATTGATATCAATTCCATTATACTATTATCTTGAATTAGAGGGTATTGTTCCTGCCATCATTTTAACAGCACTTATGACTTTTATCGTAAACTGGCACTTTTCCAGAAAGATAAATATTCAGAAAATCAATGTATCCTTTAAAGAAACAAAAGTTCTAGGAAAGGGAATGATGCTTATGGGGTTTATGCTCAGTTTAAGCGGTATTATGACCTATGGTGAATCTTATATTATCCGAATTTTCATCAGTAATACAGGAGGTATTGAGGAAGTAGGACTATATAATGCCGGTATCGCCATCATAACCAATTATGTGGGTCTAGTTTTTACTGCAATGGCCACTGATTACTACCCTAGACTCTCTGGAGTGGCCCACGATAATGAAAAGGCTACCGAATTGATCAACCAACAGGCCGAAATAGCCATTTTAATATTAGCCCCTATATTGGCCATCTTTTTAATTTTTATCGATTGGGTAATCATTTTATTATATTCCAGTCAATTCATAGGGGTAAGCGCAATGGTTTACTGGGCTGCCCTTGGTATGTTCTTTAAAGCGGCAAGTTGGTCCATAGCTTTTATCTTTCTTGCCAAAGGAGCTAGTAAGCTTTTCTTTTGGAATGAGCTTGTTGCTATAACTATTTTGGGAGGGTCAAATATATTGGGGTATTACTATTGGGGCCTAACAGGTCTCGGTATATCCTTTATCGTTGCCTATGTTATTTACCTTCTACAAGTGTTCCTAATTGCCAAAACCAAATACGGTTTTACCTTCAACCGAGGCTTTGTGAAAATATTTGTTTTTCAATTTATTTTGGCCCTAGGCTGTTTTCTAACAACTAAATTTATTGCAGCACCATGGTCTTATGTTATAGGTATACCTCTTATCTTAACTTCAGTATGGTATTCCTTTAAAGCATTGGACAAAAGAATGAATTTGAAAGGGGTCATAAATAAATTCAGAAAAAAATAATGCATTTAAATAAAATTGTAAAACAGGATAGCTAATGGATAATGAAAATCCCTTAACCCCTTTGGTATCCATTGTGGTGGTTACGTATAATTCGGCCAAATTTGTTTTGGAAACCTTAGAAAGTGCCAAAGCACAATCCTATAAAAATATAGAATTGATTGTTAGTGATGATTGCTCCTCGGACAATACACTGGAATTGTGCAAAAAATGGTTCGCTGAAAATAAGAATCGCTTTAAGAGAACGGAAATAGTTAAAGTTGAAAAGAATACCGGGATAATCGGTAATTGTAATCGTAGTGTTAAAGCTGCAAATGGAGTATGGTTAAAATTAATTGCAGGAGACGATATTTTAATTGAAACCTGTGTTGATGACTTTGTAAATTATTGTAATGCCCATCCCGATTGTAAAGTTCTTTTTGGAAGGGCCTATGCCTTAAGAAATAAAGAACTTACACCATTGCCATTACAGAAAATTGCGTTAGCCAAACCAGAGGAACAAAAAAAAATAGTATTTACCAGCCGACCATGGCCAGGAATCAATGCAACAACAAGCTTCTTTCATAAACCAACACTTATTGAAATAGGTGGTTTTGACACGAATTACCAGGTAATGGAAGATTTACCTATGTGGGTAAGGTTTATAAACAATGGTATTCCTTTCCATTTTATAGATAAGTTCGTAACCCAGTACAGACTTCATGAAGATAATATAAGTGGCAATAGGAGTTCTTTATTTATGAACGAAAGACTGTATGCAGATAAGAAAAAGTACATAAAAAACGTATTGTTTCCCTATAATTTAAAGGAAAGAAATTTTGGATTTATATTACACTTTTACAATTATTTTGCTGTTTCCGAATTAATTCTATTGTTTGGAAACAAAAATAACTTTCTTTCAAAAGTGTTATCCAGATTAATTATTCTCCATTTTATCAGTGAAATAAAGTATAAAACAAATCGATTTTTTAATAAAAATGGGAATTATAAGATGGCCGAATGACCATATATAAATATATATCAGTAGGTAGTATTATACTATTGTTAACGATATTGCACCTATAATTGGTTGTTTTTCTCCACAATTTCAATAAGTAACCCATCAGGCCCTTGTACCAAAAAACTCTTATGATTATAAACGGGATCAAATTTAATATCTTGGGGAATAATCGTACCTGCAGATTTCAGTTCTTTATAAATGGATTCGATATTCCCAAAGGAAAATCCAATATGATCTAAAGCTGACCCTGTAGTTGGCTTTAAACCTTCTTCAGGCCACCAGGCTTCTTTCCCTATCGGTTTTCCAAATACCACAATATCTATGGTATTTACGGTTAAATAATTCCATTTAAAGCCGTTTGGATTTAATGCTGCTTTTCTATACACTGGATCTAACCCTAAGTGCGATTTAAACCAGTTCATTGTTTTATCAACATCAGAGGCCAATAAGTGAATATGTTCAAAGGCATGTCCTTTTTTACGGGTATAAACCTCAACCATTTCTTTGTTGGGACCAAAAAAATACATGAAATGATCATCATCTAGGGCGGTTACGGGCGTATGTACTTCTATGCCTTCCTTTACCCGCCAATCCATCTCCAATTGGGCATCTTCTCCTGACCAACCTATATGCCATAAGCTAGTACCTTGATTGGTCGAAGGTGGTTCCTTGACAGGGTTTAACAATAAGAATAAATTATCGGCAAACAGGGCATCGATATTGCCATTATATCTTACTCTTTTGGCACCAAAATATTTTTCATAAAATGCAAGTGTCGAATCCACATTGGTGACATTTAACCCAATATGATGTAAATTCGCAACATCTGAAACTTTAAATTGCCCAATACTTCGAATCTTATAAATAATATTGGACAGGGTTGACCTGATTTTACGATATACAAATAACAATGTCTTCATGGGAATAATGGGATTATTCTTTCAAGTATCCCTTAAAATTTCCACCACTTTTTGGTGGTTTTACCATAGCCATAACCGTATTTTCCCCCATACCCCAAATTGGAATCCTGTACCCCATTAACGACGAAAGCCAATCCTTTTAGCTTGCCTTCAGCATGCAATTTAAGTGGATAATCCAATACCTTTAATTCGGTCATTCCCGCCCGTGTCACATAGAGTATCTGATCGGCATATTCACTGATCAACAAGGTGTCGGTCACTACTAACAAAGGAGCCGTATCCACAACGATATAATCATATTGATCAACTACCTCATCCAATAACTCCTTCATCCGTCCGTTCATTAATAGTTCTGCCGGATTTGGTGGTATTTTCCCGGAATAAATAACATCGACGGTTTGCTCATGGGCCAACATTGAGGAGATAATATCCTTACCTCCAATTGTAGTGTCCACTAAAAATTCCGTGAGTCCAATATTCTCTTTATTTCGGGCGGGTTTCCCTAATTTATCCACATTTTTACCAGAATAGAATTGATAGATTTTCGGGTTTCGTATATCTGCCCCAATAAGCAATACTTTCTTATTCGTATTGGCAAAGATCATGGCCAAATTAGATGCCAATAACGTTTTCCCTTCCCCGGAAGCACTAGAAGTCACATATATAATATTGCCCCTAACCCCAGGTTTCTTCTTGGATTTAATGATATAATCCAAATTGGTTCTCAATATTCGCAATGATTCTGCCAATACGGTACGTTCCCCTAGCTGTACCAAGGTATTTTCCTTTTTAGAGATCTTGGGTAACTCAGCCAAAACTGGGATATCGCCTGTTAATTTTTCCAAACTCACCTTATTCTCTACCTTATTATCCATCAGATCTTTTACATATATCACAGAGAAAGGCAGAACAAACCCGAAAATCATTGCTGCCAATAAGATAAGTGGTTTCTTAGGGGAAACTGGAAATTGACTTGATAAATAAGCATTATCTATAATTTTTGACTTTGGGGATGCGGATGCAAAGGTAATCTGGGATTCCTCCCGTTTTTGTAGAAGGTATAAATAGAGCTGTTCCGTGGTCTGCTGTTGTCGGGTTATATCGCGTAAGGCCCGTTCATTTTTGGGCGTCGAATAGATTCGTGAATTGATTTTGGATAATTGGCTACTTAAACTATTGACCTGCATTCCTAAATTGTTCGTCACACTACCCAAACTAGACTGCATACTGCGTTTTAAACCCTCCAATTGCTGGTCTAAATTTACAATAATAGGGTTTTTTTCATTGGAACTTTCCAACAATCGCTTGCGCTCCAAGGCCAATTCATTATATCTAGCCGTTGTACTCGCAATAGAGGCATCCGCCAAACCTATATTGGAAGGCAACAACTCATACCCGTCCTGACTATCGATAATATCCTTCATGGAAGAGGCAATATCCAACTGTACCGAAGCATTTTGTAATTCCTGCTGATTGGCAGCCCCTATATTAAGATTGACATTGGTTTGGGTCGCTATATCTGCAATGCCTTTACCAGACTTAAAATCTTCCGCACTTTGATCTACAGTAGATAAATCCCCATAAATATCCGCAATACGATCATTAATAAAATTTGAAGTCCTATCTGCAATGGCTTTTTTGTCATTAACAGCATTCTGATTGTAATTGGCGACCAAGGCGTTTAAAATATCCTTACCCCTTTCAATAATCGGATCATTCAATGTAATAGAGATAATATTGGACATTTCACCAATGACTGAAATATCAATTTTTCTTTGATATACCTCAGCTACTGCGGCCAAAGGACTAACCGCAACTTGATACTTACGCCCATTATATGCTCCTATATTAGGTATATTCGGGGTGATGATTACATCCCCAACACCTGTGGTAACGGGCTTCCCAAAAGATATGGGTTCCATAGGCCCATCTTCCTCATTCGAAAATTGGAAGGTTGTTTCTGAAGATATGGTTATAAAAAACTCACTCTTTGAATTATGTATTATAGAATCCTCTGCAATAAAGTTTACATTAAAGGGTGGATTATTATAAAGCTCCGAACTCTTTATCTGACCAAGGGCTATGATTTTTTTATTCAATCCAAGTTGTTTGACAATATCGATAAGATTAGATCTTGAATTCAATAGTTCTATTTCATCTTCTATCTTGTTTCCTCCACCACCAAAGACATCCAAGTCCCGAAACACATCAAGTTCCGAACCAGAACTTTGATCGTCTAAAATTTGGATTTTGGTCTGTATCTCATATTGGGGAACCGCATAACGTATATTAAATATCCCAAGTACAACTGCAATAATTATTGATAGCAAAAACCATTTCCAGTTCCTTAAATAAGGTTTAAGCATTTCACCTAAGTCCATACTTTTATCGGACATCTTCGAAGTATCAGTTTTCATTAAAATATGGTTTATTGTCTTGAAAGTATGAGAACTGTAGACGTGATTAAGATTGATGCAATGGAAATGGCAATATTGGCCCTGTTATCCAAGGATGAAGCGGTTATTCCAGAACGGTTTGGTTCTACATAAACCACATCGTTTTGGGTTAAATAGAACACCGGGGACTTTACCATTTCCTTTGTTGTTAAATCAATACGGTTATACACCTTGGTTCCGTTAAAATCCCGGATGACCAAAACGTTTTGGCGTACGCCCCGAATAGTTAAATCCCCAGCCATACCCAAGGCCTCCAAAATGGTGATCTGCTCCCCATTGACCGGATAGGTACCTGGACTATTAACTTCCCCTAATACCGTTACCGTAAAATTACGAAGTCGAATATTAATAATAGGATCCTTTAAATAGTCCGAAAGGCGATCTCGCAATAACAAACGCAGTTCCTCAGGGGAAAGCCCTTCTATCTTTAATTTACCTATTACCGGGAAATCAATTTCCCCGGCTTGATCCACCAAATAATCAACTTGTTCTGCTTGAAAACCACCTTCACCAGCTCCTCTAAACAGATTAAACGGTGCACTGGCCTCAGGATTTAATGACGAAATATGGATGGAAACCAAATCATCTACCTTGAACTTGGATACAAAATCATTATTATTTACCAAGGTTTCAAAATCCCCTGTATCTTGAAAGTATACCACCTCTTTTCGCGATGCACAAGAGGTAACAAAGGTAATACCCAATAATAATACAATGGAACGAACGTAAATCTTCATATTTTTAAACATAGTTATGGCTTTTATTGTGCAATTATACTAAAAAATTAGGAGTGTAAAACCTTGAGGTTACTTTTACTGGGCTCCTTGACGTCAGTTGCTTTGTCATGTTTGCACAAATCGGAATTATTGGAGATGTATTCGGGTACGATTTCCTTCATTAACTTTACGGTATCCCCATTGAAGAACATGTTATTGACACAAAGCTCATCAATCTTGGTACGGACGAAATTATAATCCAAATCCCTAACCTTACCGATCATAATTTTTTTGTGATAGGTTGGCATCGTATTTTCTCCATTGGCCAATAATTCCTCATATAATTTTTCCCCGGGTCGCAATCCCGTAACCTTGATATCGATATCCTCTGGGTATCGTAACCCGGATAATTTGATCATATTTTTGGCCAGATCGAATATCTTCACCGATTTGCCCATATCAAAAATGAATATCTCCCCCCCTTTTCCCATGGCCCCTGCTTCCAATACCAATTGGGAAGCCTCTGGGATGGTCATAAAATAACGGGTAATGTCTTTATGTGTCACCGTCAACGGTCCTCCCTTTTCAATTTGCTTTTTAAACAAGGGTATTACAGACCCATTGGAACCGAGAACATTTCCGAAACGTGTTGTAATGAATTTTGTTTTACGCTCTTGTTGCATACAACTGATATACATCTCTGCAATACGTTTGGTAGCCCCCATGACATTGGTAGGATTCACCGCCTTATCCGTGGAGACAAAAACGAACTTATCCACCTTATGTGCTATGGACAAATCCACAATGGCCTTTGTACCTGCAACGTTTATTTTAATGGCCTCATACGAATTGTATTCCATCAAAGGCACATGTTTGTAGGCTGCGGCATGAAAAACCAAGTTTGGCTTATATTCCTGAAAAATATTGTTCATTCTATTTTTATCCCGAATATCAGCGACGATCGGTGTGAAATTCACATGTCCATTCTGCTTCAATTCCTGCTGCAAGTCGTAAAGGGCCGATTCTGCCTGGTCTACGATAATCAATGCTTTGTAATTGTATTTACATAGCTGCCGCACTATTTCACTACCTATAGATCCTGCGCCTCCACTTACCAAAACCACCTTGTCATTTACCTCTTGGCTAATTTTTGAATTGATAATATCTATTGGGGGCCTGTTCAATAAATCTTCAATCTGGACTTGTTTGATCTGTGATGCATTCAATTCCCCATTGATCCAATCTTCAACAGGAGGGACTTTCTTGACAAGAACAGGAAAATCGACCAAACCTTCAACCAATTCCTTAAGTTTATTGGGTTCGATTTGTTGAATACAAAAAACAACTTCAGAAACGTCCTTTTTCAGAATAAAGCTTTCCGTTAAAACTTCCGGAGCATAAACCGTAACACCATTGATTTGTTTTCCTATCTTTTTAGGGTCCCTATCAACATAGCCAATTACCTTGGTATTACTTTTAGTATGGTTGGTAATGGCATCATAGGTCAAAATACCAGACTCCCCCGCCCCATAGATAAGTACCTTCTTACTCGCCTTGAATTCACTTGACAAACTGGAGTAGATAGATTTAAAAATATATCGGGACGCCGTCAGGGCTACAAAGCTGATCAAACTATGGATAATGATAATGGACAATGGAATAGTAAAATTATCAACCAATTCAAACTGCCTATTGGTGATAATCATAAAGATGGCCAGGATACTTGACAGGCAAATAGCATTGAATATGTTATACACATCACGAACCCCCGTGTGGCGTACAACCCCTTTGTATGAACCAATAATCAAAAAAGACACCAATGCAATGCCTAATACGACAGGTAATTGCACCAATAGTTTATTGACTTCAAAATTGAAGGTCAAATTAAAACGGATAAAATAGGACAATAAAAAAGAAGCGGCAACCACCATTAAGTCAATGGCTAAAACCAACCATTTAGAGGCATACCGTTGAGCATTATTGATCAAGTAATTTTGTATCATAGTATTTGGGTCTTGATAATATTAAAAAAGCTTATCAAATTTTATTTTAATTAATTAGGGCCAGTGCACAAGCAAAAAGCACCTTTTACACAAATCCTTTTCCTATTACAACACTGAAAAGCTTTTAACTTTTCAAATCCACATCACAATAGACCTTTAGTAATAATCCAATTGATATTATATACTTTATACAGAAAAAACATTTCTTTATCCCAACTTGGGAGTATAAAGACCAAATATCGTTTACAAAACAATCTTTTCAGATAATCCATATTCTATAAGATACGCCAAAATATCCATAAAACACACTTGTCGAAATGATACATATCATTAATAAATTATATGTATTACCCATACCTATCCACAAAATTGCTGCGAATTTAAAGATAAAGTTACCTCTTAAATCGAAGTCGATGGAATTTTATTAAGATAATTCGGTAAATGTGTTAATAAACTCGGTTTAATGCTTTTTTACCTGTTCCAAGCGTCCTTAAACATTAAAAAAAGTAATAGATAACCACTTAAATTCCTGTTAGTTTCCATAAATGGTATATTCATCATAGCGTAATGTACTTTGTTCCTACGACCCAAAGACCATACCAAACTACTAAATCACATAAGGGACTACCTAATAAATCCGTAACAATTATTTATTAATTACTTACTTTGCACTGAATTTATAAATACAATATCGGCATGAAGATTTTAGTTACAGGCGCCGCTGGTTTTATTGGTTTTCATACCATTAAAAAATTAGTAGCCAACAAACATATCGTTGTGGGTCTTGACAATATCAATGACTATTATGAGGTTGATTTAAAATACGCTCGTTTAAAGGAATTGGGTATCGAAAAGTCACAAGCCAGCCAACTTAATAAACTAACCACTAGTAAAAAACATTCCGGGAGTTATAAATTCATCCGAATGAACCTTGAAGATCGCGAAAAGTTACCTGAACTTTTTAAGTCCGAGGCCTTTGATGTCGTATGCAACTTAGCCGCCCAGGCTGGCGTACGATACAGTTTGGAAAACCCGGAAGCCTATGTAGATAGCAATATCGTTGGTTTTTTAAATATCCTGGAGTGTTGTCGAAATAACAGTATTAAACATTTGGTCTATGCCAGTAGTTCAAGTGTATATGGATTGAACAAAAAAACCCCTTTCGAGACATCGGATAATGTGGACCACCCCATTAGTTTATATGCGGCCTCCAAAAAAAGCAATGAATTAATGGCCCATACGTACAGTCATTTATTTGGTCTACAAACTACAGGACTCCGATTTTTCACAGTGTATGGCCCCTGGGGAAGACCCGACATGGCCCTATTCCTGTTTACAAAAGCCATCCTCGAGGGCGAACCTATCAAGGTTTTCAACAACGGGGATATGGAGCGTGACTTTACCTATATTGATGATATTGTTGAGGGGGTAGTCCGCATAATAGAGAAAACAAAAATAGAAAGAACGATAATACCCGGTTTATATAAGGTATATAACATAGGCAACAATCGTTCGGTAAAGTTGATGGATTTCATCGAAGCTATCGAAAAAGACTTAGGAATTATCGCTAAAAAGGAAATGCTACCCATGCAACCTGGGGATGTCGCAAAAACCTGGGCCAATGTAGATGAACTCATTAAAGATTATGGCTATCACCCCAATACTCCTATACGTGAAGGAATCCATAATTTTATAAATTGGTATAAAAAGTATTATAAGACCCCAAATTAAATTTAGGAATTCAATTTAATTATCTTTAAAATTCCAATGCAACACGCTATGGATTACCCGCAATATTTGTCATTTCGAAGGAGGAACGACCGAGAAATCGTATTACGGCGAGCCAAAATCCTTAAAAGCATGTTGTAGTTAAAAATCAGGATGTGATTCCCCATATACATTCGGAATGACTTCCCGTCATTTCGAAGGAGGCACATCAGGGAAACTACGGATCAATCTAAAAAGTTGGGCGTGAATTAGAAAAAGAAAGCATAAACTAACCCGAAGTTCGTGTTCTGTTCTTTTTTGCATTGCCCAAAAAACGAACCAAAAAACGCTAGGCTGATTTTGAATTTCTTTAAATCCACGCACTTTCCGCGGCCACACCGCCCAGGCCGCTTTCACTAAAGTGAAATGCTCTATGGACGGCTTCCCCACCCAATGCGGAAACCACTTGATTTAAAACGAAATCAAAAATAGGCCGTTCCTTCTTTAGACCCCGTTCAGGGGTATGGAAAATATAGAATTCTTCCTTTCAAGATTAACCACAATTTTTGCATAAACACTACAATTGATCAGGACCCGAAACCACATTGCGGCGAGCCAAAATCCTAAAAAACTCATTGTAATTGAAAAGCAGGATGTGATTCCTTATCTGTATTCGGAATAACTTCCCGTCATTTCGAAGGAGGTACGACCGAATAATCGCATTACGGCGACCAAAATCCTTGAAAAAATACATTGTAATTGAAAAGCAGGAGGTGATTCCCCATATTCATTCGGAATGACCTTCCAGTCATTTCGAAGGAGGAACGACTGAGAAATCCCGGATCAATCTAAAAAGTTGGGTGTATTTTAGAAAAAGAAAGCATAAACTATCCCGAAGTTCGTGTTCTGTTCTTTTTTGCATTGCCCAAAAAACGAACCAAAAAACGCTAGGCTGATTTTGAATTTCTTTAAATCCACGCACTTTCCGCGGCCACACCGCCCAGGCCGCTTTCACTAAAGTGAAATGCTCTATGGACGGCTTCCCCACCCAATGCGGAAACCACTTGATTTAAAACGAAATCAAAAATAGGCCGTTCCTTCTTTAGTACCCCGTTCAGGGGTATGGAAAATATAGAATTCTTCCTTTCAAGATTAACCACAATTTTGGCATAAACACTACAATTGATCAGGACCCGAAATTACATTGCGGCGAGCAAAAATCCTAAAAAGCTCATTGTAATTGAAAAGCAGGATGTGATTCCCATATACATTCGGAATGACCTCCCCGTCATTTCGAAGAAGGCACGACTGAGAAATCACATTACGGCGAGCAAAAATCCTAAAAAGCTCATTGTAATTGAAAAGCAGGATGTGATTCCTCAATATGCATTCGGAATGACGTCCCAGTCATTTCGAAGGAGGCACGACTGAGAAATCGCATTACGGCGAGTAAAAATCCTAAAAAGCTCATTGTAATTGAAAAGCAGGATGTGATTCCTCAATATGCATTCGGAATGAC
>NZ_JABTCF010000017.1 GCF_014596745.1 Maribacter aquimaris | reverse complement strand
TCCATCCGGTTACCGTACTTCTAGCTTGAATACCATAACGCTCCACAGCTTGGGTAGCTGTTAGCTCGCCATTTTCGATGGAAGAAACTAATTGCAATTTAAAAGACATTGAATAGTCTTTCTGCGTACGCTTTACATAAGGTGATTCTGAATCGTTCATTACACTTTGGTTTTAGTGTAACGCTATTTCAGGACTAGACAATTTGAACTAAAGAAAAAGACCACCTATAACGGTGGTCTTTTTTATTAAATGTGGTTGGTGATTTCTTAACTATTCAACATGACCGGCATCACGAGCATGGTAACGTGTTCACCTTCATCCAAACCATCGATTGGGGTAAGGATTCCAGCCCTATTGGGTAAACTCATTTCCAAGGATACTTCATCAGAACCCAAGTTGTTGAGCATTTCGGTCAAAAACCTGGAGTTAAACCCAATTTGCATATCATCGCCTTGGTACGAACAGGTTAAACGTTCTTCCGCCTTATTGCTGTAATCGATATCCTCAGCGGATATATTAAGCTCGGCCCCAGCGATCTTCAATCGTATCTGGTGGGTGGTCTTGTTCGAGAATATGGAAACACGCCTAACGGAACTTAGGAATTGATTTCTGGCAATCGTCAGTTTGTTCGGATTTTCCTTAGGGATTACCGCCTCGTAGTTAGGATATTTACCGTCGATCAATCGACAGATCAATTCGGTATTCTCAAAACTGAATTTAGCATTACTTTCATTGTATTCTATGGTGACTTCCGATTCACTGCCCGCTAAGATCCCTTTCAACAGGTTCAAAGGTTTTTTGGGCATAATGAATTCCGCCACTTGTGAAGCGGTAACGTCCGCTCTTTGATATTTCACCAATTTATGGGCATCTGTGGCCACAAAGGTCAGGTTCTCTGGGGAAAATTGAAAGAATACCCCACTCATTACGGGTCTTAGATCATCGTTTCCTGCAGCGAAAATGGTCTTGTTGATGGCTGTTGCCAATATATCACCCAAAATAATCGTAGCGCTGGGGTTGGCCAATTCAACAGCCTTTGGGAATTCGGCACCATCGGCATAGGCCAGTGCATATTTACCATGGTTACTACTGATTTCAACCGTATTGTTATCCTCTACGACGAAGGTCAGGGGTTGCTCAGGGAAGGTCTTTAACGTCTCGAGCAATAATTTGGCCGGTACGGCAATGGTCCCTTCATTATCAGAATCGACTTCAAGTACCGTACTCATGGTAGTTTCGAGGTCAGATGCTGAAACCGTTAATTTGTTTTTCTCTAAATCAAATAGAAAATTGTCTAGGATGGGTAAGGTATTGCTGTTGTTGATTACTCCCCCTAGAACCTGTAATTGTTTAAGTAAATAAGTACTGGATACTATAAATTTCATTCGATGTTCTTTTTTTCTGAATTACTTTTTGTTCGTTTTATTTTTTACAGGTCATGCACCTTTAAAATGTATTGAACATGCTATACGCAATCAAACAAAGATATTTTAATTGTCCTTTCTAATGAAACAAACTTATTAACACTTACCATTATCCAAGTGGGCCCTATTTTTCCTAAGTATAAAAGGCAGTTACCTTATCATAAGCTTTGGTATTGCCCGTAAATACGGAATAGTCCCAATTTGTGTTCGCCTCTTACCAAATCCTTTCGCTATAAAAAAAACACCGAAACATTTATCCTATGTTTATAAGTCCGTTTGTCAAACAGGCCATTGGGCGTCATCAGCATGGGGCATTTGGGTGCTTTTACAATCTTAAACCTTTTTATGTACACTCCAAGCTTCCGGTCTGTCACTGAACAATATTTTCGTCTTGCCCCAAATGGTTTTGAATGTTTCTGAATTTCTATAGGCGTTTAAATGATCCTCACTTTCCCAATGGCTATAGGTGAAAAAGACATTGGGATGGGCGATATCCTGTAATAACTCCACGGATATACATCCATCGAAATTCTTTATCAATGTATTTGAGGCTTTGAAAATCTGTTCAAATTCGGCAATATGGCCGGGTTCAAATGTCAATTTTACAATACGTATCAACATTTATGTAAAGTTAATGGTAATCGTATCCCGGTAATCGAGTCCCAAAAGGGTAGAGGCCCCACCAACGGTATTCAGGTTACTTTTATAAATGGCAAGTTCTATATATCCCGAAGAATTGAAAAGGGCAAGTAGGTCTCCGGCTCCTTTTCGTTTGTTGCGTTCCAAATCGTAATTAACGATCTCGCTGTAATTATTCAGGATTTTAGTAATCAGGCTGGTTCGTGCGTGCAATTCATAGGTGCATCCTTTTCTATAGGCTTCGAACAGGCTTCTTTCTATGTTGGTCACCACATTGCCGTAATTGTCGATATAGATTACACTACCTACGATTTTTTTACCATCATCGGCTATACGCGGTGAAAAATCCCTGAGGTCCTTTAAATCCTCAAAGGCTTTGCCAACAACCTCCAAGGTGCCTCCCCGAACGATATGGCAGGCCACTTTAACAAATATATCCATCACGGGAAAAGGGCCGTTCGTGGTATTGGGTAAATTGATTTCAAAGACTTTTTCGGGTTTGATTTCCGAAATGATCAATCCGATAACCCCATTATTGGCGGTGATGAAATAATGACCGTCAACAAAAACCACGATATGTTGGTTTTCCGGAGTGGCTTCAGAATCGACACCAACGATATGAATGGTGCCTTGTGGAAAGCTTTTATAGGAGTTCTTAAGGATGTATGCACATTCCTGAATGTTGAACGGACTAATGTTGTGTGAAATATCAACAATCCTAGCATCACTAAGTTCTTTGTATATAGCACCCTTCAAAGCGCCCACAAAGTGATCTTTAAGTCCAAAATCTGTTGTTAAGGTGATTATTGCCATGGAGCAATGTTGATATGTTTTTGATTCGTCAAACCTAAATTTTACTTAAGTTTGTTAAACAAAATTAAACAAAAAAACAGCCAAGTGAAATTATTATTTCAGGCATTAATTTAACACCCCACCATTTTTTGAACGAACTTATTCTAGAACTTATCGAGATTAGTCCAAGGGAGTTTTTTGGACAAGGAAACGAAAACATCGACATCATAAAAAAATATTTCCCAAAGCTCAAGATCGTGGCAAGGGGAAACAAGATAAAGGTCTACGGGGACGAGGAACTTTTGGAGGAATTCGATAAAAGGTTCGATATGCTTTCCCAACACTTTTTGAAATACAATAAATTGGACGAAAACAGCATCGAACGTGTATTGACCAGCAATGGCAAGGAGGACTATGAATCGCCCGCCAATAGTGGGGAAGTATTAGTGCACGGGGTAAGTGGTCGGTTGATCAAGGCCCAGACCATGAACCAACGAAGATTGGTGGATGCTTCCTTTAAAAACGATATGGTATTTGCCATTGGACCAGCAGGTACAGGTAAGACATATACAGGGGTGGCCTTGGCGGTAAAGGCCCTTAAGGAAAGACAGGTAAAGCGGATCATTTTGACTCGTCCCGCTGTGGAGGCAGGGGAAAACCTTGGTTTTTTGCCTGGGGACCTTCAGGAAAAACTGGATCCCTATATGCAACCCTTATATGATGCCCTTCGGGATATGATCCCGACTGAAAAATTGGCACATTATATAGAGAATGGTACCATTCAGATAGCGCCAATGGCTTTTATGAGGGGACGGACTTTGGACAATGCCTTTGTCATTCTCGACGAGGCCCAGAACACCACACATGCGCAGATGAAAATGTTCCTGACACGTATGGGGAAAAATGCCAAATTCCTTATTACGGGAGATCCTGGTCAGATCGATTTGCCCAGAAGGGTCATTTCGGGTCTAAAGGAAGTCTTGTTGATCTTGGGGAATGTCGAAGGTATTGAAATGATTTATTTGGATGACAAGGATGTCATTCGTCATAAACTGGTCAGGAAAGTAATCGACGCATACAAAAATATAGAACATCAGAATTAAGTATATCAAATGGGCAAAACGATAACGAATACCGATTTTAGTTTTCCAGGACAGCAAAGTGTTTATAAGGGTAAAGTACGCGAAGTATACCGCCTTGGGAATGATATTATGGTCATGATCGCTACGGATCGACTTTCAGCCTTTGATGTGGTGATGCCCAAGGGAATTCCCTACAAAGGGCAGATCTTGAATCAAATTGCCACTAAAATGATGGCCGATACGGCAGATATAGTGCCCAATTGGTTATTGGCCACCCCAGACCCCAATGTGGCCGTTGGCCATGCCTGTGAGCCTTTTAAGGTTGAAATGGTGATACGAGGCTATCTTTCTGGTCACGCCGCAAGGGAATATAAGGCAGGGAAACGAATGCTTTGTGGTGTTCCCATGCCCGAGGGAATGAAAGAGAACGATAAATTCCCAGAACCCATAATCACTCCAGCGACCAAAGCCGAAATGGGGGATCATGATGAGGATATATCGAGGGCCGATATCATCAAAAGGGACATTGTTACCGAAGCGGATTATTCGGTATTGGAAAAATATACGAAAGCCCTGTTCCAACGGGGTACTGAAATTGCCGCCGATAGGGGCTTGATCTTGGTCGATACCAAATATGAATTCGGAAAGACCAAGGACGGTAAGATCGTTTTGATAGATGAGATCCATACGCCGGATTCCTCACGCTATTTTTATGCAGACGGTTACCAGGAACGCCAAGATAGGGGAGAGGCCCAAAAACAACTTTCGAAGGAGTTTGTACGTCAATGGTTGATCGGAAATGGTTTTCAAGGTTTGGAAGGTCAGACCTTACCCGAAATGACCGATGCATACATTGAAACGGTATCGGAGCGTTATATCGAACTTTACGAGAATATCACAGGGGAGAAATTTCAAAAAGCCGATATTTCGAATATTCAGGAACGTATTGAAAACAAAGTCCTCAATTATTTGAAAACGCGCTGAATATAGGGGAATCTTTAAAGGGATTATCCCCTGAACCCGGTTATCCTATTCGATTTTGGCTATTATTTGGATTTTAGTTTTAGTCCCATAAAATAGGTTCTCGGTTGTCCAGGACCGTAGATGTAGTTGCTATCCCTGTTTTTTCCTATATCAAAATCATCCTGGTAGGCATTGAAAATGTTTTTAATACCTCCGTACAACTCAAGTGATGTTCCCAAAGATTCCAGTGGGAAGGCATACGCTATTTTTGTGCTTAATTCCGAAAAGTCGGCAGAGGTGATTATTTCATCTACAGTTTGATTGGGTGCACCCGCAAAATGAGGTACTTTCATTGTCCCCGTATAGACATAGTTTAACGTAGCATTGAATTTTTCATTTGGACTAAATGTCACAATGCCATAACCATAATCGTTTGGGGTGCGGGTAAACTCCTTGATGCCGGCCAAACCATCAATATATTCCACAGGAGAATCAAATTCGCTGGTTTGTATTGTAAATCCGCCCTCCAATTGAATTTTCCTATTATAGTTGACCCTTAACTCCATGGTTATTCCTTTTACCGTTGCTCCGTCCCCATTTTGTTTTTCGAACAATTCCCCGTATTGGTCTTGACCAATAGGTTGTAGGTAAAAGGCATCGTTTAATCGGTTATAAAATCCTTCCAAGGTAAAACCGGCAATCCAGTTTTCCATAGGTTTGTCGAAATTGATGGAAGTGCTTAAGCTTTGGGAGTTTTCTTGTTTTAAATCAGGAGAAAGCGAAACACGGGAAATGCCACCCCCTGCGAAGGCAATATGCAGATCGGCATCGAATGCCTGTGGTGCCCTAAAACCTGTTCCATAGCTAAAACGCACTTGTGTGTTCTCCTTATACTTGTAGAGTAGCGATGCCCTCGGACTAAGAACAATGTTCTCTAAAAGGTTGTGCTTGTCCATTCGAACACCTGATAGTAGGTTAAGTTCGGGGGTTATTTCCCAATCACTTTGTAAAAAAAGACCATAGTCCTTAGTCGTTTGGTCAATTAAATAGGTATAAGCAGGAATTTCGTCCAAAACATCATCATAAACATATTCAGTACCTAAGGTCAATACGTTTTTAGTATTGAAAAAATCATTTAATCGGTGATTTACCTGTGCTCCCACATTATAAGTTTTTACATCTGAAGTCCCATAAGGCGGATTTTCCAAGAAAGCTTCGTATTCTACAGTGCCTTCATCGGGCATAATTCCTGTGTAGTGTTTACGGTCGGTGTTCTGCCAGGCCAAATAAGTGATAATTGAGGTATTGTCATTGTTGAGGTTGATTTGATAATCGGCACTCGCCATCCAAACGTTGTGTGTTCTTTCTTCGGATTGTTTGGCAAGAAATGCTGGTTTTTCGGGTACCATTTCACCACCGAACCTATATTCATCAATATAACTGATATTAAGTTCCAATTTTTCGTTGTCATTGGGAATGAAGAACATGTTCGTGCCAATGGCGGTAGTTTTTAGCATCGGAATTTCAGAAAAATTATCATCATTTTGGTCATAGAGTCCTCTTTCCCTGCGATTTAAAAAGAGTGAAATACCCGAATTCCTGCTTTCAGATACTACTGTGGCATTTGCACTAATAATATTATCCGAAGTTTTCGCTTCTATATTTTGGTAGGTGTAATTGAGTTCAAAACTATTGTCCTTAGGAATTTTGGTGATCACATTTACAGTTCCACCAATAGCACTTGAGCCATAAAGGGAAGAACCACCGCCCCGAACCACTTCTATGCGGTCGATCATATTGGCAGGTAACTGATCCATACCGTAAAGTCCGGTAAGTGGACTAAATATGGGGCGACCATTTATCAATATTTGGGAATAACCTCCAGCCAGACCATTCATTCGAAGTTGGGTGTAATTACAGGTTTGACAGTCGGTTTCTACCCGTAATCCCGGTTGAAACTTTAAGCCTTCAGAAAGGTTGCAGGCCTGTACATTGTCAATGGTCTTGCTATTTATAATGTTTACGATGACCGGGGAATCTGTTTGACGCTTATATGTTTTGGTCCCGGTAACCACAATATCATCCAGCTGCATGGTTTGTTCGGTCATTTTAAAATCAAGATTGATTTCCGATTGGTTTTCACTTAGTGTAAATTCCTTGGTTACTTCGGCATAACCCATGTAGGAGGCTTCAATTCGATATGAACCGAAAGGAATCTTGTTTATTGTAAATTTTCCTTGACTATTGGTTACGGCCCCCATTCGGGTAGATGCTATAAGAATTTGTGCGTACTCGACAGGTGTACCTTTTGCGATGACCATTCCTTTTATTTTTCCAGTTTGTTGTGCACTGGCAACTTCGAATAGACTTAGATATAGGATAAAAATAATCGTACTTAGTGTTTTCATAAAAATTAAATTATATGTGCAAAAATATAAAGTTAGATAAGTCTAACAAATTAATTTGATAAATATTTTTACATTTGTTTAAAAAGCATACATGGCATCCAATATCAAAGAGAATTATATAAAGGCTTTGTTTTATCTGCACCAGAAAAATGAGGAGATCTCATTATCGGCTTTAGGCGAAGAATTACAGGTGAGCAAGCCTACCGCCAATGATATGATAAAGAAACTGAAGGCTGAAGGAATCGTGGTTTCCGAGAAATATAAACCCATTAGGATTACTGCTGAAGGTAAGCGGCAGGCGGCTTCGGTGATACGAAAGCATCGATTGTCCGAAATGTTCCTAGCGCAAATAATGAAGTTCGGATGGGAAGAAGTGCACGAGATAGCCGAAGAATTGGAGCATATAAAAACCGAGAAGCTTTTTGACCGAATGGATGACATATTGGGTTTTCCGACAACAGATCCCCACGGCTCCCCCATTCCTGATAAAGATGGAAATTTCAATAAACCGGATTATAAAAGGTTATCCCAATTGCCGGTTGGTTCTGTGGTTATTATAAAAGCATTACGGGAGAGTTCCGCGGATTTTTTACAGTACCTAAATAAGAAGTCCATTAAACTCAACACGAAAATCACTATTGAACATATTGAACGTTTTGATGGTAGTTATACCGTATCCTATGATGGTATTTCGGGTGTTGTTTTAGGAAAATCGGTTTGTGACCGACTCTTGGTGAAGCTTGTTTAGAATGTTGTAAGTACTACCGCATTTAAACTGCCAACTAAAAATCCAAGGGACTACATTTCAAAGCCATCTTTTACGTTTAAAGAACAAAAGCGTCAATATAGAGGAGAGTACCATGAGTCCTATAGCTAATGGATAGCCCCAGGTCTTACCCAATTCCGGCATAAATTTAAAATTCATGCCATACATACTGGCGATCAGGGTAGGGGGCATAAAAATCACCGTTACCACTGTAAAGATCTTAATGATCCGGTTTTGTTCCATATCCACCAGACCTAAAAACGTGTTTTGTAGAAACTCCAGACGTTCAAAGTTAAAACTGGTATGGTCTAACAAAGAACCGACGTCCTTGATCATCACCCGGATATTCTCATAATCCTCTTGTGGAAAAAACTTGCTTTTGAGTATCGCGGATAAAATGCGTTGCTTTTCAATAATGTTCTCACGTATTGAAATGGTGGATTCTTGAAAGGTGGTTATCCTCAAGAGGATTTCACGTTCTATGGTATTATCCTTGACCAATCCTCTACTTATCCCGGAAATCTGTTCCGTTATATTTTCGATCAAGTCGGCATCAAAATCGATCCGTGTATCGAGAATGGTCAAAAAGATATCGATACCGGTTTTAGGTTTTACAGATTTGATTTTCTTGTATGTATCCTGGAATGTTTTGTATTCATGTTCCCGCTGGGTGATCAAAAAGTTTTCCCTAAGGATGAATGAGACCGGCTCATTGATGTGTTTGTTCTTTTCAGACCTTAAAAAATTCAAGTTGATCCCTATTTCATTCTCCGTCTCCGTGTATTTCGAACTCGACTCAATTTCCTCACTTTCTTGTAAGGTGAACAATTCTACCCCGAAATACCGTTCAATTTGTTTTTTTTCCTCCTTGGAAGGACTGATCAAATCGATCCAGATGATGTTTGGATTTAAGGATTCAAGTCCAGTCTCTACTTTGAACTGACCATTTTCAATGCTGATATGTGTGATCATTCCGTTCCGTGTTATCTGTTAGTTCCTGTTTAAGCCGCATACCAATGGTCCTTTTAACGAAAAAAATCATTGAAAAATAGCATGACATTTATGTAAGTGTGGCCAAATTTATGAACTTCGTACCATAACAAACGTACAGAAGGCTTTTTATTTGATCGTGCGGTATGGAATGAATTTCGTTCTAAACAGACTACCGGTACCGTGATTTCTTACTATTTCGTTTTTTTTGTGGATGAAATAATATCAGCCTGTTGTTGAATTTGATTGTGATTTGTCCTTTGATTTTCTGATCTGGTAAATGTAACCAGGATGAATACGGTTATAAGACTTTTCCTTTTTTGGCAATAATAATCAAATGGATTTCGGTGGTGCCATCCGATTTGGGATATTCCTTTTCAATACTATGGATTACTGATATAAAATTTTTGTCCAGTTCGTTTATGACGGCTTTTGGGTCATGATAATAAAAATAGGTTCTATCTCCTGTACTACCCGTAATGTATCCCGATTTCTTGTAATCACCAGGGACGAAACTCATATATAAAATAGCTTCCGGCTGCATGAGGTCATTGCAATCGGAAATCAATTTTAGGCAATCGTTTTTTGACAGGTAGTTCATGGTAAATCCGCAAATGATCGCATCAAAGGTGTTTTCTATCTCTTGTAAATTACGGCAATCCATGATTCGAAAATCTACGTCGGGATTGTTCTTTTTGGCCAGTTCAACCATATTGCTGGAGACGTCGATGGCAGTGACCGTACAATTCGGGTTGTGATTTTTTAAATAGCGTGTAATATTCCCAGGACCACATCCGATTTCTAGGACAGCGGAGTCGGTTTTGATCCATGAATCGCAAAAAATGGCATAGGTGGCATTGTACAAATCCATAGGCATGAATTTGTCCTCATATAGCTGGGCGATCTTATTCCAGGTGTTGAACGTTTCCTGATATTGATTATCCATTTTTTGGAAGGGTAATTGTTTACGTAATATCGTTATCAACGGCTAAGGC
This sequence comes from Maribacter aquimaris, assembly GCF_014596745.1. Taxonomy (GTDB): domain Bacteria; phylum Bacteroidota; class Bacteroidia; order Flavobacteriales; family Flavobacteriaceae; genus Maribacter_A; species Maribacter_A aquimaris. The sequence continues at coordinate 63,535 of NZ_JABTCF010000017.1, read as the reverse complement.
CGGTGTAGGATCGTTCTCTTTGATCCGTAACCTACATTTCCTTTCAATATCGAAGACATTTTTAATGCCTGATAAATAAATGATATCCGGTACGAATTTGTCAGAACCTTTATTTCGACTTTTCATTTTCCCGGTTCGTAGTTCCATTTCCAGATCCCCGTATCCATGCTTGTTTTTTACTTGGATGTTGCCCGAAAATTGTTCCCAATCCTTTACAGTGATTTTCCCATTTCTATATTTGATAAGCCTCGTTTCCGTTCCGGCAAAAAATGCCCCTTTTTGGAACAACATGATCAATGCCCAAATCAACATTGCAATACCAACCAGTACAAATAAGCCTATAATAAGACTGGGTACCAATACCGGTTCCCAATTATCCAAACTTCCTGAAGTAGGTACATCGTCGGTTTTAAAATGAACTTCTTTACCGCTGGCCAGAGGAACGATGAAGGCAATCACGAATATGCTGATGAACCCATTCCAGAACAAGGAGAAAAATAACATGGAAATACCATTTTTCCTAGGGTGGTTTCTTTTGGTCTTTACTATAAAATCAGGTTGTTCCGGATTTATAAGGTTTTTTAGATCAACAGGAATACTGTTTATATTCATCTTTTGGCTCGTTAGGGTAAATCGATTGGTTGTGGTTTTTAAAACGAAAACCCTTAGGGGATTGTCGTTTGGCTAAACCAAGATAGTAAAAGTGATGGTATTTTGTATGGAAATTTGGTACGCACTTTTCCTTGTCTATTTTTCGAAATACCATTAGCCACTTACATTTTGTGATCTTAGTCTAAATTGTATGGGAACACAATACAGGAAGACATATGGAAAATCCTGTCGTTTGTAGGAGGCTTAGGTTGCCGATAACAAGGATTGATTTACTTGTCCCATAAACCGCAAACCTAGCCAATAGACAAACGATGATTAAAATGGTGGCACCCTTAAGGGTGGCCACGAAATACTTTAAAGTATAAGGTTGAATACATATCCCGAAATGATAATGCAAAGGGTAACAACGCCAAAAAAGATGGCAATTAATTTTAAGGTCATTACTTTTTTAAGGAGCATTGCCTCCGGTAAAGACAGCCCAACGACACCCATCATGAAAGCGATGGCGGTACCTAGGGGAATGCCTTTCGCCACTAAGACCTGTGCTACGGGAAGAATGCCCGAGGCATTGGAATACATGGGTACGGCCAGAATGGTAGCCATGGGTACGGCAAAAAGATTGTCTTTGGCCATATACTGCTCGAAAAAACCTTCGGGTATATAACCGTGCATTAATCCGCCAATCGCAATACCGATAATCACATAGGGTATTATGCCCTTAAGAATATTGGAGGCTTCTCTCCAAATAACAGGCAAGCGTTGTCTAAAAGATTGTTTTTCTGCTTGGAATATATCTTGGTCCCTTTGGGCATTGGCCAGAATCTCAAGGACCCATGGGGTCAAATGTCGTTCCAATCGTAGTTTCTGTAAAATACTGCCGGCAATGGTTCCCAATAGAATGCCACTAATGACGTATATAAGGGTCGTTTTGATGCCAAATAGCCCTACAAACAAGCCAATTGCAACTTCATTGACCAAGGGGGAGGTTATTAAAAAAGCAAAGGTAACCCCCAAGGGAATACCACCACTGACGAAACCAATGAACAGAGGTACCGATGAACAGGAACAAAAGGGGGTTACAACCCCGAAAAGACTTGCCATAAGGTATTCCAAGCCGTACAATTTATTTCGTGACAGATAGTTTTTAACGCGGTCTATAGGAAAGTAGCTATTGACGACTCCCATTAAAAAGATGATGGTCAAAAGTAGCAGCAAGATCTTTATGGTATCGTAAATAAAGAAATTCAGGGCTTCTGACAGATGTTGTCCCTTTCCAAGGGCGAAGACTTCATAGACGAGCCAATCGGCGAAATGTTGTATCCAATCAAACATTGTCAATCATATTTATAACATTAAACCATGAGGCCTTGATTTGGTTGTTCATGGCTTGTGTTACATTAACTGAGTAGTTTCAATACTTCATCTTTTGAGGGTATTCTGCCTTTTACGGTGATAACATCATCGATGACCAAGGCAGGTGTAGACATCACATTGAACTTCATGATCTCTACGATATCCTCAACTTTTTCTATGGATGCATCTATCTTGTTCGCTGTGACAACTTCTTGGACCACACCGGTCATTGATTGGCATTTTGGACAACCTGTTCCTAAAATTTTGATTACTTTACTCATGATAATTGTTTTTATTATCGCCTATAGACGGCATGCCAAGGCTTCGGTAGCTTTCCCGTATGCTATATGTACTAAACTTCTTTTTATATTTTATATCGCAAATGTACGATTGGATTTGGAATGTAGATGTGACTTTTGTCATATTAGGCAGTTTATTATTCCTTTTTTTTTAAAAGTTTTTCAAACGCATCATAAACGGCCAAATGCAATACATCACCATGGTCCTGTCCTTCGAAATGGTTGAAGAACAGTTGTATATCATTCTTCTTTTCCAAGGTTAACTTATAAAATAGCGATTGGGCCAATCTTTCCATCTGCGCACCTTCCTTGCCTACGCCGATATAAACGGATTTATCTTTCAATGATTTATCCAAATCATATGCCAACAGTTTCTCATTATTCCACCAAAGACTCGGACTGATGATGATATAATTATCGAATAACCCAGGTCTTTCAAAAAGGATTTCAGTAGCCAATAAACCGCCTAGCGATTGCCCGATAAGGGTTTTTGTGTTGGTTGTCCTGTACTTTTCGTCAATGACACCTTGTAATTCCTCAGCGATAAATGCAATGAATTTGTCCGATTTACCCGAGGTCGGTAGTTCCTTTTGGTCGATCTCGACATCGGAAGGGGAGGTGAAGTCCCTCTTTCTATCAACATTCGCAATGCCCACTACGATGGATTCCGGGAGTATGTTTATCCATGAAAAGGAACAGAATTGTACTAGGCCTGCAATATGTATGAAGTCTTCATCCACTGAACCATCCAATAGATATATAACAGGGTAGGTTTTTAGGGTATCCCTTTCGTAACCATGGGGAAGATAAATATTCACGGTCCTGTTCTCGTGTAATATTTTTGAATTTATTTCAATGGTTTTACCAATGGAAAACTCATTTTCATTGATTATTTGGGCATTTCCAAGGGAAATCATGAACAGGGTAAAAAATGTGGATAGGATATTCTTCATATTTTTTTGCAAAGGGTACGATATAGGCATTCGTTTGTTCAACCTTGGTCCCTTATAGTTTGGTACAATCCCGATTAGGCTTCGCGGTATTCAAAATAATCGAAGTCAGCCGGTTTTCTTTTTCCCGATAGGTCTTGGCAGCATAAACCGACAAAAGCTCCGGTGAAGGAGGCCTCCTTATCACCTTCCTGAAATTCGTCGGAGAGCGTACTACAGTCCAAATCCGGTCCAATGGAAATCCAGTTGGTCCCATCTTGGGAGTATTGAAAATTCAATTTGTCATAACGGACCTTGATCCGTAAATAGCATTCTTTTTGGTTGTCCAAGGCTATTTTATTTGAAAGGGGGAAATCGGTATTACCCTTTACACTACTCATAATATCGATACATTTTCCCATTTCCCCATCATGGGTCACATACAGATAATAGAAGTTTTCGTTATCATAGAAAGCCGTAATTCCTGCCATCTGTTGAAAAGTTTCAGGATGGAAATCGAGACAGGTTTCGGCCGTATAGAAAAAGGATTGCTGCCGTCTTACCACCAAGGCTTGTGTATGGTGCGAATTTAGGGATTCCCTTCCCTTCAACCTTAAGAACCCGGGGCGCTCGGATAACGAATAGCTATCGGCATCGAGTTTTACCCTTAAAAATTGGAAATTGATGTCAAGCTTTTCAGTGTTGAAATCATCTTTAAGAGGTGCTGTTTCCCATGGGTGTGATTTAAGATTGGGAGCGGTAACCGTAAGTTGGGGCTCATTTCCCCCGCATTCCAATCGTAACCAGCCTTCCGAGGTCCATATCATTTTTTGCAAGGCGGTTTCCCGTCCCATGATGCACCTTCCCCTCGAAGGCAAGTATCGGCCACAAAGATGGGCCAAGTACCATTCCCCTGTTTGTGTCTCGACCAAGGAAGCATGTCCGGCCCTTTGCAGTTCCAAAGTCGGATTGTTGTACGATGTTAAGACCGGATTTTCGGGATCCGCCTCATAAGGGCCTTCAAGTCGCTTTGAACGAGCCATGGTCACAGCGTGTTTGTATACGGTGCCACCCTCGGCGGTCATTAGATAATAATAATTGTTTCGCTTATAAATATGGGAGCCTTCAACCAGTCCTATATCGGTACCCTTATAGATATTCGTTATAGGGCCTACAAGTTTTTTTTCCTCGGGTGAATACTCTTGCAATATGATTCCACCGAAAGAATCCTTGTCCTTACGATGGTCCCAAAGTACATTCGTCAACCATTTTCTCCCATCGGTGTCATGGAACAAGGAAGGGTCAAAACCCGAACTGTTCAGATAAATGGGGTCGGACCAATCGCCTGCAATATCCTCGGTGGTAACCAAGTAGTTATGGACATCCTTGAACGGACTTTTGAATGTTTTGACATCGGAATAAATCAAATAAAAAGTACCGTTATCATAGGATAGACAAGGAGCCCAAACCCCACAGGAATTTGGTGTTCCGGCCATATTCAGTTGTGCGGTGCGATTGAGTGGCCGAGTCAGCAACCTCCAATGGACAAGGTCTTTGGAATGATGGATCTGGACTCCTGGAAACCATTCAAACGTTGATGTTGCAATATAGTAATCATCCGCTACCCTCAGAATTGAGGGATCTGGATTAAAACCGGGAAGGATTGGATTTTTTATATCCATGGGCGACATGTAAGGGGTTGCTCTATTTTCTTTTCTTAGGGGGTTTACAATCTTTGCAATAATTTGGGAGCAAGAGGATTTCCTTTTTAACCTCTTTATGTGCTTTCTCTAAAAGAGCCGCATTATTACCAAAGTCAGTTTCAGCGTATATTTTGGCACTGGCCGCATTGCGTTCCGCAATCATTTTATCAAAATAAGGCTGAAAGAACGTTACATCGGAAAAGGTTTTTTTATTCTCGAACAGTTCTTTTCGGATCTTTCTGGTATATAATTCGGATAGGTCAAAATCGAATTGCACCAGTTTGATCAGTTGATTGGCCTTTACACTATCGGGCGCCATGAGGGTAGCGGCTTCTTTTTGGAAGGTACATGCCAATTTGGAGTTGAAATTCTTGGTCAACATGAATACAAAATTGTTCATTTGAATCGCAAACTCTATGTTGATGCCCGATTGAACATAAACGGAAGTCACACTTTTATCGATTTTCGTTTGCGATGCCCTAAAATCACTGATGTTTAATTGGTAATCGGAATCCCATTCGACCTTTGGTTCCTGGCCTATTGCGGAATACCCCAGTACTACGAGAAGAAGAAATATTTTATAATCCATAGGTTTTGTTTGATGCCAAATCGTGAAAGGGACGTTCCACGCCCATATCGATGGATTGAATTTCGGAAAAAATATCCAGTTAAACCCAATCCTCTTTGGCAATATAAATATATTTTAATTTTCGGCTCGTCCGGTACTGATTACGACAGTATCCTTTCAATCTAATAAACGATTTTATCATTCAACCATGGATGGGGGAAACCCTAAATCAGTTTTGACCGATAAGGCCACACCCATGGCCATAATAAAAAGTCCAAAACAGAATGCGATGTTTTTAAATGGAAGATTACTTTTTTCCATAAGACCTATTCCCTTGGTTCTAACGCAATGGTTTTCTTAAGGTTGCCATTGTATTTGATGTCAAGACTTGCCTTTTCCTTGGAAACCCCACCAAGGTGTTCGATCACAATATCAAATTGTCCATCGGGATCCACTAGGAAATAAGCTGATTTCGAATGGATTTTATAATCCCTTTTTGCCGCTCCGGACAATGCAATTGAAGTGATAAAACTGCCCGTAGTACCGTTTTTATTATGTACGGTGATCGTTTGGGTGCTTCCAGGTTTGATCTTTACTTTTTTAGGTACGATCAATTCGGAAGCAATTAATTTTTCACCTGAGGGTTGGTCTTTATGATACACTTCCATATGGTGTTGGTTTCCCCCACCTCGGGTAGGGGAGCCGGCAGCAATATAAATACCTTCCCCGGATAAAATGGCCTGTGTACCATGTCTGGGATAATGCATCGGTGTCTTCGTCGTCCAATTTTCGGTCTTCGGATTATAGGCTTCCACAATATTAAAGGCCGGACCCTTTTTTTCCCCTTCGCCCCCCATGACATACAATTCCTTTTTATAGACTATAATGCCCGGTGCGGCCCTCGGTGTAGGTAAATCGTTTTTCAACGTTGACCATTTGTTGGTTTTAAAGTCATAGATATCAACGACACCAACCAAGGGGGAGAAAACGCCTCCCTCACCACCGGATTGCCTGCCGCCGGCTGCATACAGAACATCGTCGATGACGGCTGCATGGAAATGATCCCTTTTCTGTGAGGCATTTTCCAAAACGGTCCAACTATTGTCTTTAGGGTTATAGGCATCGAACCAGTTTACATATCCTCCGTCATGGCCAATGGTATTACCTCCGACGATATAAAACACATCGTTGTAAACGACTAAACCGGCACCACCCCGTCGACGATCTTCAGGGATTTCAGGTCCCTTGATCCATTGGTCGGTAGGCGGGTGGTATAGCCAAATGGCTTCTTCGGGTATTTCCTGGGGAAAGCTATTGGTCTTAAATGCACCAATGATCCATACAAACCCCTTATAAAAAGTGGCTTGGAAATGGTTGAATTCCTTGGGGGCACTATTCGCCGCCTTTTTCCAGGTATTATTTTTGAAATCGTACAATTCCAACGTTTGTGCGGATTCCCTTCCCCCGAGTAAAATAAAGGCATCTCCCGCTTGTACAAATGAACATTCATGACGTGCGGTATAATTTTCAGATTCATTTTTATCGATCCATTGGCCACCATTTTTTTCGGTAGTCTGGCTACAAAGAAAAAAAGGAGCTAAAAACAATACAAAGGGAAGGTGGAACTTTAAAGAAAAGTCGATTTTACACATAATTAATTCCAGAAAGGTTTATGACCTCCAAATTTAGTAATTATTGAATCGTATTGAAATTTCTTGATCCATGAAAAACAGCTTGATTTCAACAAACTTTCAAAGTATGTCAAAGCGCTATTGTAATGTGTGGAATATTTTTTTAAACCTTTGGGGGAGTCCATCTTTAAAGTGCATTTCCCCATGAGTAAATGGATGGATGAATTTTAAGGAGTAGGCGTGTAAATACAACCCTTTACCGTTTAAGATCAGGTTTTCGATTCCGTATTCCTTATCGCCCAAGATGGGATTTCCGATATGGGATAGATGTTTCCGCAATTGATGTCTTCTGCCTGTTCGGGGTCCCAATTCCACCAAATTGAGTCTACCGAATCTTTCAGAGGGTACGGAGTCACAAAGTGTATAATTCGATTGTGATTTTTTACCATCAATCGCTGAAATGATTTCCCCTCTTTCCTCCATTTCTCCAATGGTAATCGCGTAGTAGGTTTTTTTAACCGACTTATTCTCAAATAGTTTGTTAAGGGCGCGAATGCTTTGGTTCGTTTTGCCAATCAATAAAATACCAGTGGTTGCGAAATCCAATCGATGCACGGGTTGTGGGGTTGTTGCATCGGGCAGGTTACTTTTCCTTAAGTTTTGGGGTAGGGCATGGGCAATGGTTTTAAAACTATTGCCACTAACTAAAATTCCCGCAGGCTTATGGATGACCGCTAAGTAATCGTCCTCGAATAAAACTTGAAGGGGAAAGACCAGTTTTTTATTTGTACTTGGCTCCTCTATGACCGATAAGCTGATACATTCCCCACCGTTTATAAAAGTTGCCGTTGTGGCAATTACCTCATTGACCTTAATATACTTTTTCTTCAGGGCTTTTTTTAATGCCGATTTTGTTGAAACCGCCTCGAAAATACCTACACCGTATTCTTGGAGTCGAATAGGGGTCGATTGCTTGGGGACAATATGTATTTCTGATGGGTTGATATTATTCTTTGTTTAACTAGGTATGGGTGTTAAAGCCTTATCCATAAACAAGCTCCAGGGGTATGGTCGAGAGTCAATGGTCATGTTTTTTGGGTATCCCCAGAACCTTGGAAATCGGCTTTAGCCTACTATTAAATTCCGTTGTATCCGTTTTTTGGTTTGTTTTTTACAAATATACTGCTAACCGGGACACCTCTATATAATTCCTTGGACCCTCCAAGATAAAATCCCTAAACATTGGGTTTATGGAATTCCTCTTCTTATATATGAAGGAGATCAAGTGTCGGTTTTCAAAGTTTGGGTCAAAACCTGATTTCCTTTCCCTGATGACTGGTTTCCATATCAGGGAGGATATCACAATTATCCCAAATTCCTGTTTTTAAAGTATTGGAATATTCCTTTGGGAGCTCATGGTTGTCCATTAATGTAGAAGCCATTTCAAAATTATATTGTAAAGGATGATGTGAAATTTCTATTTTGCCATTTACCTCTTCAAGCACTGCATACCATACCGTGGTGTTCCCATCATTCGCGGGCATTCCTATTACCCCAGGATTAAGCCATGTTTTATCTCCTTGGCTATCTGTAAAAGGTAGGCCGCAATGTCCGGCAATGATAATATCCGCATTGGTTTTAATGAAATTCCTTTCCTTTACTTCCCAAGGGGTTGATTTAAAAATAAATTCCGAAATATTAAAACAAGAACCATGTACTACCCAAAAGTTTTTGGCTGCAAAACGAAATTTCATTTGCATTGGAATTGTTTTCAACCAATGTAGGGTCGATTTGGAAATTTGTTGCTGTGCATACGGATACCATTGTTTTGATAATGAATCACAAATCGTTCCTTCTTCAAAATCACATCCACAATCCCCTTCACCTTCCCGCAATTGTTCTTCGACATTTCCGGCAATAGTTTTAATGTTGTTCTTTCTCATTAGGTCACACACTTCCTCCGGCTGGGAACAATAACCGATAATATCCCCTGTGCAAATCATATTACGGCTAGAAATATTTAGGTTGTGGGCAACATCCAATAATGCCTCCAAAGCTTGTAAATTGGAATAGACTCCGCCAAAAAGCAAAATTTTTCCAGTTAGGGTTCCTAGGTTTTGTATCATGAAAAGGACGGTTTAGAAGTAAATAATTTGGGGATGAAAAAAAGAATAATGGCACCAATCAACCCAATAAGATTGGCGGAAAGCAAATCGGCATATTTGCCGTTTGAAAAATGCAATCCTTCCGGGAAATAGCCTGAAGCCAAGACAATCCCCATCAATATCCCGAAAATTACCGGCAGATAAAAAGAAAGATAAGAGGATTCAACCTTCCAAAAAAGAAAAACGGGAGCCAGGCCTACTACCATTGTTCCACTTATAGTGGTTGCGGAAAGGATGGTCGGACTCATAAATATAGGCACTGTTCCCGCGACAGCAATGAGTAACATCATCCATCTTCCTGTTTTTACCGGGTGGCCCGTTTTTATGTTCATATCCTTTACCACCAATTTTGAAAATGAGGAAAAAGCGGAATCCAGGGTAGAACTCGCAGAGGTAATCATTATAAAATTCATGGCCAGCATAATAAGGATTCCTCCCGATTTTGCCACTTCTACCGTAGCCTGTCCTGCGATTCCATTAAATTGGCCATAGACCCCGATCAAACTGAATAGGACGATAGCGACAAAGCCTATGATCGAGGCAAAGACAAAACTCTTAAGTGTGGTTCGGGGGTCACTGATAAAAGCCCTATCAGTCATTACAGGGTCATGAAAAGGGTAGCTGAATATCTGAAGAAAAGCAACTAAAATAAAATTGACACCTTGGTCTAATTGCCAAGTACCGGATCCCATATATTCTGGGACACCTTCTTTTCCGTTTGGTAAAATCGCCCCTAAAATCAGAATTAATAAAAATCCAAAAAAGAGTGTTTGAATTAAATCGGTGAGCAAAGAACTTCTTAGTCCACCCTTTAGTACATAAGCCAACGTTATGATAGTAAAAACAGCAATGGAAAAATAGTAGGAAATTGAACCTAATTCGCCAAAATAGCTGCCAATTACCATACTGTTGGACCATACTTCATTAAACAGCCTTATACCTATCAAAATGGAGAAGAGAATAACGGCATGTTTACCGTATCTCGTAGTTAAAAAGTGATGTATACTTTGGAAATTGCCTTTCACCCTCATTTGGTACAAAACAATTCCTGCCACTAAAAAGGAAAAGTAATATACTCCGTACCCTATACCCCCTACAATACCAAACTCCAAACCCAAATTGGCCGCATTGGTAATGGATTTGGAGAATATCCATGAAATAACCAAACTACTGGTTAGAATAATTAAATCCGGCTTTTTTCCTTTTTTTGAGACTGCCGAAAAAAATTGGTTTTTTGTCTTGGAAAATGGTGCGATAAAGAAGAATAAAACTCCGAAAACCACCAAAATGATCCATTGTAGGATGAGCGAATCCGCCATTTAATAAATACCTTTTAAGGGGGTGAAGTTACTTAATCTATTATACATGTTCTAGAAAGGCTGCAATGGGCTGTAACCATTGTATAAAGGTACAGTTTACGCGAATTCTATTTTCTTCCTGTTTTCGGACAGGAAATGGCTTGCACTATTCGACCGTTTGGTTTCCAAGATCTATCGGGGAACTGAAATATGTAAGGTTACCCTTCCCTGTTTTTAGCACCCATTTTCGAGGCGACCATACTGATAATCAATAATTGTATGGCATGGAACAGCATAAGGGGCAGAAGGATAATACCGATCGTAGCGATGTTGCCAAAGATTATTTTGGAAAATACCGTTCCGTGTACCAATGATTTTTTCGTCCCACAAAACTGGGCGGTGATTTGATCTTCGATACTGAAGTTCATTTTCTTTGCCAAGAAACGTGTTAAAAAGAATAGGATGCCGAACAAGGTTAAAACGGAAATAACAAGAAGCAACAAATCCAAAATGGAGACCGAACTGAAGATGTTGTCATTAAAAGATCGAGCAAAACTTTTGTATATGATGAGTAGGATAACGGATTTATCGAACAGGGTTAATTGCTTGGTATATTTTTGGGCCAATTCCCCAAAAAATCGCTGTAAAAGCATTCCGATTATCACCGGTAGGATGATTTGAACAAAGAGTTTTATATAGATATCGGTAAAATCAAAATCCGTTTGTGCATGTTGAACAAATAACCCCATCCATAAAGGGGTTAGGGCCACACCTATGATCCCGGAAATACTGGCATTGAAAATGGCCGCGGGTATATTGCCCTTTGCAATGGAAACCATGACCACGGATGAGGATACGGTCGATGGAAGCGCGGCCAAGAAGAAAAAGGCCAACCAGATGATTTCTTGTTCTTCGTTTTGTATGAAGGGACGGAATACCAAAACCAATAATGGAAATATCAAAAAGGTGGATGCCTGCACAAGAAGGTGCAACCTCCAATTTTTAACTCCTACTTTTAGTTTTTCCGGACTCAATTTAAGTCCGTAAAAAAAGAATATAAGCGCAATTCCTATGGCACTGATCGTGTCGATGGGGATTTTACTTTCTTCTATTCCCCATTGGGGAAAAATATAAGAAAAACCTATTACCGCTATAATCGATAGCACAAATCCATCAATCTTTATTTTCATAACTCTTAGCATTTTTAGCCATTGCAGATCGTATCAACAAGTTTTTTAATACGTACGATTTACTTTCATTTCCGTATTTATGATTTGATTGACCGCTGCTCTATATTTTATGGGGTTTGAAGCTTTTTTTATGGCTTTGTATGTTTTATGTGGGTTGGCTGTAGTTTGGGAAAAGTACTCCCAAAATCCCAACATCTTCATTTTTATGGGGGTTGGTCCAGAGAGATACGCGTCGTATTGTTGGTATATTGTATCATGGAATTCCGAAAAAATGGCCCATCGGTCTTTGGGGTATTCCGTGGTGTTATTCTTTATCATACTCGGCAAAAAAGGATCGGCGATCAAACCACGGCCGATCATAAAATGATCAATACTCGGAAAACGTTCTTTAATGGCTGTAAAAGCGGAAACACTGGTAATGTCCCCGTTATAGTACAACTTGTGTTTGGTGCTACCGATACATTTTTCAAAAGCATCCAAATCTACGGGTCCTTTGTAGAGTTGCTTGCCTATTCTGGCATGAATAGCGATGTTCTTTAATGGATATTGATCCAATATGGGAAAGGTGTCCAGGATTTCCTCTGCGTTTTCGTATCCCATCCTCATTTTCATGGAAACCAAAATATCCGTTTCGTTGTGTGCACGATGCAAAATCCCATTGATTTTTATGGGATTACAAATTAAGCCAGAGCCCATTCCCGATTTGGTGACCATGGGGTAGGGGCAGCCTAAATTCCAGTTCAATTCCTTATAGCCCAAACTTTGCACGTATTTGGCAACAAAAATAAATTCATCGGCATCGTTGGTCATTACTTGTGGAATAACCTCCAAGGTGGTGTTGTTTTCTGGTGACAGGTCGTTCTGATAGGACTGTTTTATTTTTAGCTTCCCATGAAGTCTAATATATGGTGCATAGAAGGTGTCGATACCACCAAAGTAATGATTGAAGGCATTGCGAAACCTAAAATCGGTAAAACCTTGCAAAGGGGATGAAAGCAGCGTTAGGGACATCTTGTTGTTTAATTGGACAAAGATAGGGTAATTGATTGATGGTTTTGGTTTAGGAATATACCAAGGTTAATGGATGCCAGTTGATATTAAAAAGGCGGATTCCAAAAAGAAGTGGGAGTAACTTTGGGTCACGGGACGTGGGGTCCAGGCTGTTTCCCAGTCCGTAAACGTACAAATTTGGTATGGGATGATTGAAATTTGCACTATAACCACAGTTGCGGGATGATCCTTCTTGCTATGTCGAACATTTAAAGAGGAACCAAATAGAAATAAAACAAGGATAAATAATACTATTCCTTTAATAGGTCCGACTTTTTGAATTCAAGACTTTTTGCCTTCAGATATTCCCATAACTCCATCGAATTTGCTGCCTGTGATAAGGTTTGAAAATCCTGTTGTGACATGCAATAGGTAAGAAATCCGTCAATATTCGTTTCGGGAATGTCGAAATTTTCTGATATTGTTCGCTTTGAGAACTTGGCTATGATTTCTTTTTCGATCTCCATGTTCCCATCTCGGGCGACCATTTCCTCAAAGGATTTGGTTCTCCCAGAAATTTTATTCATTAATTTATGAGTGTTTATGACCATGGCTATACCATAATAATAAACATATTTTCCTCGATCAGCTTCTAAAAGCAATCGTTCACTTTGGGTCATTACGTCAATATTCGCATTTGGCAACCCCAATGATGACGAAGTAATCATGGGTTTGATGGCAAGCCTTTCAATATCGAGGTCAATCTTACCGGTTAGATTGTAGGGCGTAACGGTGACTTCATTTAAATTGATAACGTTTTCCACGAGATTCACGATAAGCGGATTTTCAAGCAAGATTGAATCGGTAATACTAATTTCCTTTGTTTTGTATTGAACCGCAGTAAATCGAAGTGTATCCTTTAATTTAACTTCAATAGTGAACATTCCCAAAGCGTCGGTAATCGTCGATTTCTTTGAATTTAGGTTGATGATCAATATGTTGGAAACATCATTTTTAAAGCTTTTGGCCTGTCCATGTAAACGCGTTGTGTTTTTCTGACCAAATCCAGTGAATGAGGCCAACACCATTAATAAGGGTAGTAAAGATTTTAAACGCTTCTGCAAGAGTTACATTTTGAAATTTGGATGAAATGCTTTTTTAAAAATAAATGATAATGGGTTTGTGTAGGGCTTCGTTGTGTGTTTTTAACATCCAATTGGGAAATACATACCGAACCGGTCCGTCTGCCAGGTATGAAGCAAATGCGATCAAAAGAAGAAAAAGGAGGGTTAAGAATCCCAGAGCTATGGTGATTGGTTTACTAGGTTGTATAAAAGCAGTACTTTTTATCCAACCGAGGATTTATGACAACCTAAGGAGCAAGAAATTGGATGATGTTGATTTTAAACCCCATCAAAGGGATTTTATGAAATAGCGATAGCTGAGGTTGCCGATGCCTTGGGTTTTAATGAGGTGGCCCATTTTAATCGGTGCTTTAAACGGACCATCGGGATGACGGATACACTATTTCGTAGGAACCACAAATTTGAAAAGACGATATTGGATTTTTTGCTTGATTTTTTTGCGATAACCACCATATTTCTTATCAAAATCCAATTATTTGCCAAATGTTCCCCCTATGGCCTTCGGTTTACTTTAAACTTATTTACATTTGATTTGGAAAATTGGGTAAAGATGTTGGTGGTGGTATTTCAAGCGATCACTTACATTTGTGCAAATTGGAAATTCACAGGTGTATTACTAATAACCATCGGGTTTTATACGTTATCCATTGAATTACCCTATCAAAACCGTAAAAACCAATGTATAGCCAGTTAGCACCTTTTTTTGACCTATCGATGGATTGCCTTTGTATTGCCAATTATGAGGGTTATTTTGTGAATGTAAATCCAGCTTTAATGCAATTACTGGGGTATTCAGAACAGGAATTAAAATCAAAATTGATTTCCGAATTCATTTATGGGGAAGACAAGGAGCGTACGGCTTCCAATAGAAAAAACTTAACGCGTAATGAGGCGTTGGTGAATTTTGAAAATCGGTATGTGTGTAAATCCGGGGAGATTGTCTGGCTCCATTGGACGGCCATACCTATGGATAACGAGCGATTGATCTATGCCATCGCCAAGGATGTTACCTATAAAAAAGAATTGGAGAACGAGCGTATTTTACATTTAAGTAAACTTTCCCAATCCAACGAGAAACTCAAGCAGTTGAATTATAGAACTTCCCATGATTTGAGATCGCCAGTGAATAATTTGATTTCTATGGTCGATTTAATTGATCAAAGTAAAATCGGGGATGAAGAGACTTTGGAAATACTCAGTTTTATACGCCTTTCTGCAGAAGGACTGAAGAATTCACTGAATACTTATATAGACGCCTTTAAAGTACACGATAATTCCAATGACAGCTTGGAGGAGGTCGTTTTCGATACTACCCTTAGGAAAGTCAAAGGAACCATAGGCACCTTGATCGCGAAGTCGCAGGCTGAATTCCAGGTAGATTTTTCAGGATTGGAAAGTGTACAGTTCAATTCCGCTTATATGGAAAGTATATGTCTGAATTTCATCACCAATTCAATCAAATACGCACAACCACAGGTTTCACCCGTTATTTCTATCAGTACGGAAGAAAAGAACGGGGAAAAGACGTTTGTATATTCCGATAATGGACTTGGATTTGATATGGATAAAGTGGGACACTTGATTTTTAATCTGAACCAAAGATTTCATGGAAATGAGGATAGCAAAGGGGTGGGGCTATATTTGGTGTACAACCATGTAACTAGCCTTGGGGGCCGTATCAGTGTGGATAGTAAGGTCAACGAGGGTACCGCCTTCACCATTACCTTCAAAGCGTAAAGACTCCATGTTCCCCGAATTCAATCAGTTTAGAAAGTAAAAAATACAATAGATCATACCCAGGTTAAATGAGGCGTGACAAATTACCGATCCCAATAGGGAGGAGGTTCTTCGTCTAAAGAAATAGAACAGGATACTTACCAAAAACATGCTTATGACCCAAATAAGGGTCGGGAAAGTCAAAAACCTCCATTCTTCATGTATGTATACCAACCCAAAATGGGAAATATGGGTCAGGGCAAAAGCGGAACTGTCAATAATCGATGCTTTGAAATCACCAACCGATTTCGCAAAACTCGAATGGACAATACCCCTGAAAAAGAATTCTTCCCCTATCGGACTGAAGATCATTCCGGTTATGGCCATTATGGAGAACATGACTAGTTTATCATCATGTTGTATTCCTGTCGGGATATTATATGATCTGCCTATATAGGCATACCAATTCCCAAAGGAGTGCCCGTAGAGGAACCCTCCCAAAAAATAGAGGAGCATACTGAATAGCAATCCGCCTAAAAAGGCCCATGCCAACCAGTGCA
Source organism: Maribacter aquimaris (assembly GCF_014596745.1). Lineage (GTDB taxonomy): Bacteria > Bacteroidota > Bacteroidia > Flavobacteriales > Flavobacteriaceae > Maribacter_A > Maribacter_A aquimaris. Next base: position 47,376 of record NZ_JABTCF010000017.1, on the reverse strand, counting down.
GGTTCTTTGGTCGTGTCAACCCAATAGCCTTCCTTCCGTCCTTGCTCAAGAACAGGAATGGAGCAATTGCTGATATGAGCATGACCAGACCGATATATCCGTAATTTGCCGTTTCATTGGCATTCAAAACCAAAATAAACCGGGGAATACAGATTAGAAGAATCAAGAACAACCCGAATTTCCAATTAAAATCGAAATAGTTACTCCAGAAGGGTTTCAGTTCCTTTGCCATGGTTGTTTTCATTTGTACGGTCGTTTTTGATGGCGGTTTTACGGTTTATATCCTGACGGATGGTGTAGGGGAGTTGCCGTATACGAAAGGCGTAAAACCTTGGTTTCCATACCAAACATATTAAAAACACTTAAATCATCTGCAGGAAGACAAGATAGTACCATTGATTTTTTAAATCAAGGTTCACTAGGATTTAAAGGACCAAAAAGCGTTTTTGGGCAAAGGGGCTTCGAAGGTCTTTTGTTCCTGGGAACTTTCGGTTTGATAGGTTATTTTCCAGGCATGCAGACAAATGGATAGCGGGAGGTATTCCTGGTCGGAACCATATTTTTCATCACCGATGATAGGAAGGCCTATATGGGACAATTGTGCCCTTATTTGATGGAATCGCCCCGTTTTCGGTTTTATTTCCAGAAGGTAACCCATATCGTTTTGGTTGATGACCTGATAGGAAAGCATACAATTTTGGGTGTCTTTTGATTTTGATGCAACGATGTCCGCTCTTTTTTCAAGATTGTTCTTTACCAGGAAATTGACAAGGGTTCCCCGGTTCTTTGGCGGCTTGTTCTTCACAATGGCCAAATATGTTTTTTGCACTTTCCGGCTACTGAATAGCGCATTGAATTCTACCAGGATACTTTTTTTCTTGGCAAATACCAATACACCACTGGTTACCCGATCCAATCGATGGATGACACCAACATAAGGCTTTCGTTTGTTTTTCGATACGTGGTTAAGCACTTGGTTTTCGACCGTTATATCCTCATACGGACTCTTTTCACTGATAAGTCCGGCCATTTTGTTCACAACAATAAAATCGTTGTTCTCATATATTACTTCCAGGTTCGGCATCAGCAGTTCTCTTTTTCAAATTCCAACATGGTATCCATACGGTCAAGAAGTTTGGTTGTCGGCTATTCCATATTGTTTTTCAACCACTTTTTACGTTCCGAGTCGGGAAGATGAATGACCTCAAAGTCCTCAAACAAGGCATTAAATCCATCGCCATCAGGTGAAGCGGCAGTAAGGCCGACCATAACTGGGGTGTTTTTGGGAAAATAAGCCAGCCGAAACATGTTATAATCTTGATTGTCAAGTGAATAAAAGATTTCTATAGCATCTCCGATCCGTTTAACCTTAAGCCATATCGATTTGGGGTTTTCAGGTAAAGCCACAACACTCCAATCGCTCTTTTTCCGGGTAACTACGGCACTAAGGTTGACTATCCCATCTACAAATTCAACCCCGGTCTTGATCCAGTTTTTTTCGTCCTTTCGGACCATAAGACCCATTTGGTCGAACCTGCTTTGATAATCTCCCGTGATTTTCACTTTTGCCTCGAATTCACCCCCTACGTTCAAGTAGCAAAAAGGTCCGTCGTCAACCGTAAATCCGTAATGCGCTTTTCTCCAATAATCGGTATAGGGGGTAACGAACATCGATAATGAGGAATCATTTATCATTTCCCATTGATCAGGCTCATTGAACCATTGAAATTTCTTCATGCTTGATTTTTTCAAATTATTACCAAGGGTCTTGGCTGGTCTATTTAGTAACTCTCGGTTTAGCGAATATAAATATAGTCGTTTCAAATGTAATGTTAAAGCCAGGATACGAAGGATACCCTCTTGGTTCCGGAAGGCATAGTGCACGTAGGCCGAAATGGAATACTAGAGGCGATAAGATTCTTTATAAACCACCGTTTACATGATTCGTATGTATGGTGGTGCGTGAAGTGTACTATGGACTTTAACGCTTAAGGCCGTCTGCTCGATATTCATTGGTTTTTTTTCAGTCTGTCGAGAATATCGATTTCTTCAGCTTCCAATATCCTAACCGGTAGATATATGCCTTGTTTCGATTTCGTTTTCAATGCGAAATATGTTTTCCTTTTCAATATGTTTTCCAATTCAGAGTAATACAGTTCAGATTTACTTTTACCGGATTGTATTATGATTTTGTCCGATTGGATTTGGTAATTTGGGTCAATATTTTTGAACCTGGATTTTTGGATAAAAATGATAATGAAGGGTTTTAACGAATAATATATTCCGTAAAAAATAATAAAACCGGAGTAGCCAATCCCAAGTTTCGAGTTTCCATGCATATACATAAGGAAACCCAGTATCAGAATTACGGGACCTGCCACAATTCTTAAAATGGAGTTATAGGATTTATTGCCAAAATAGTATTCATTTAAGAATATTTTAATTTTTTCGGCTTGGGATATTTTCAGGTTACTCATGATTGTTCAAGCGTTTTGTAATAGCAGGATTGAAAATTTATATGGCTCAAATTTACTGTAAAAGTCCGGGTCTGTAAATTAAATTCTGTCCACGGGTCAAATTCCCCAAGGGCTTGCTTAGGAAGTATTGATCAAGTAGCTTTATCTTGGATTTCGTCCGAATAAAATTGATGCTTAAGGTTTATTTCAGACAGTATCCAGTTTACATCCCCGCCTCCATATAAAGCATGGAAAACAAGCTTTTCGCTTCAGGATCGGCACAAAAAAGGCATCGCAAAGGGTCCATGGGAATCCGTTCTTTTTTGAACGAATGGGGGTATATGCAACGTTTATAGGTATTGGCTGTAGTTTATTGTTTTTTATACGGAATGTAATTTTCCCATTCCGATGGAGTATAAGTGTCCTTTATTGCGAATTCCAATAATTCTTTAAAGATACTTTCTCCATGATCACTATTGGTCATAATCATAATTCCCTTTTTAGCTTTTGGAAAGAGTATTGAATAATGCTGGAATCCATTCCCATGACCTTCTTTAAACACTCCCTTACCATAGGGAGTTTGTAAAATTCCCCATCCTAATCCATAGCTCAATTGAATATGGTCATTTAAAGTAGAATCCTTTAGGGCTAAGGGTCCAAATTGTTTGATTGAACGAATTCTTATTTGAGGTCTGAATAGTTCATCCCATGATGTTTTTGAAATGATCTTATGCTGCAGCACAGCTTCTAAAAATGTACTATAGTCTTCGGATGTTGTTTCTAAAGTACCTCCGCCCCGAGGTTCATTGTCCTTATCTTTTATATATTTTTCGCCCAATGTATTATGGCCATAGGCAAAATTTTCTTCGAATCGAGATAACCATTTATAACTGGTATGATTCATTTTTAAAGGTTTGAAAATCTTTTGTTGCGCAAGTTCTTCCAGGTTTTTCCCTAATAATTTTTCTAACACGACTTGTAAATAAATAAATCCTTCTCCTGAATAACTATATCTAGTGCCCGGTTCTCGGTTAACACGGAGTTGATAATCCGATTCAAACCATCTGGAATTTGCAAAACCCGTGGTGTGGTTTAAGCACATTCGAGCGGTTATTTTATGGTATAGACTATCGTTTTTTAAGGCAGAATAATCATCATGCCATTTTGTTTCGGGCTTGAATTCGTATATTTTTTTAGGTAAAAACGATTCCAAAGGCGTGTCTAAATCAATAACGCCCTCTTCCACCAATTTCATTACCAATACCGAAAAAACGGCTTTGCTAAAAGAAGCTCCATAAATGTTAGTTGAATCATTCAACTTTATTTTATTTTCAAAGTCCCGATATCCAAAACTTCTTTGATATACCGTTTTATTCTCATTGAAAACAGTCACTGTCATACCTGGTACCTTTGCGTTTTCCATCAAAAGATTAATTTTCCTAGTTAAGGAATCCTTGACTATTTCCGTTCCGTCCAATCGGATAATATTCGGGTTATCCCTGTCGGAAAAACTTGTGAGACATACCATGCCTATCAACACGACCATCATTTTTATGGATAGGTTTCTTTTTTTACCGCTAATGAATGGGATTGATAAAGGGTAATAGCATTTTTGGGAATTAAGTGATTTTATGATATTAAAAAGCATTACAATTACGCTAAACGGTATAACGGATATAAAAAGTAAAAATCCCCATTTTTCAATTGTTAACAACGCTACCATTGATAATATATAGAGGATGGTCATTGTTATCTGAAAATTAATAATCTTTATACCATGCCTGTCGTAGATCTTATTATCCTCTCTTTTATGAATCCAAAGGAATAAGGGGAAGAGTATATTGGCCAAAGGTATTATGAATCCTAAAAAAGGAGTGCCATGGAGTAAGATCAACCACTTTTTCAGTAAAGCTTCCTCTTTAGGATTTTCTAACACCAATAAATCGTCAACTTCTATATTTAATGCTGCAGCCAATAATTTTATAGTCTGAAGATGTGGATTGACATCTCCTTTTTCTATCCGTTGTATGGTACGTATGGTAACTTGTGTTTTTTCTGATAATTCTTCTTGAGTATATCCTTTTAACTTTCTTTGATACACCAAATTCTTTGCAATTGATTGAGTTTCCATAATTGTGTTTTTGTTAGTGCAAAGTTATTGGTGTAGCTTGTTTTTTATAACGACATAGTAGTGTCACCTATCTGTCATTTGTTGTTCATAGAGGGGGTAAGTTCAAATATATCCATAATATACGTGGTTTGGTAATGATCGTTAAGGTAGGTAGTCAACAACCTTAAGGGGCATTTACAGGTTCCGCAAGCATCTGGGTACCACGGTGGTCTAAAAAACAAAACCGCCTTAAAAAGCGGTTATGGAAGTCTCTGTCTGAGGAATAATGGACTTGTGCAACGGTTACCATTATTGTGCCTGGTTTTTCATTCCTTCCTAATCCAATATTGGGTTCTTCCAAAAAGGGAAAGCCCAAGATAGCCTCTTACTTTCAGTTTGTAATTGTCTACCAATTCTAAATAACATTTGTAAATTTTTCCATTTTCAGGGTCGAGAATAGTTCCACTATTGAATTCATCCCCATCTTTTTTGATATTTTCAATAATGACTAAACCATTGATCGGTTTTCCTTTTTTAGTTCCTTTACAATTTTCGCAAACGGCATCTTTTTCGCTACTATAGCTTTTAACTATTTTGGCAAAAAAGAGATTGTTTTTTTCATAAATTTCGATAAGTGCTTTTTTTGCTTGGGTTTCATCATCATAGGTTTCCCATTGTCCGATAATGGATTGCCCATGAGTTATAGAACAAAAAGTCAACATTAATAAAAGGTACAGATATTTCATGATTATTGGATGTTATTAATTATTGGATTAAGCGACTTCATAAATATACACAAACCCTAAGATTAAAGCCCAAGCCTGTATCGTTTATAAGTTTTGTGCCTGTTGCACAAGTTAGCGAAAAAAGTCTTAGAACGGAATTGCCGATCAGGGACCGATCGTAACTTTCGATATGCAGCCGAACAAGGTGATGCACCTGTCCGCCATGGTCTACAATCTGAAGAAGTACCTGAAATTTATAGAAAAACGAGTGAAAAGTGGGCGGGAATGCCTGCTTTGTCCCTTTTTTGGATAAACAGGTGCTGCAGCGCTGAAAGATCACTTGTGGGTTTCCCCTAGAATCGAAGTTGTCCGGTTGTCTAAAAGAACCAAACCGTCGTTAAAAGTGGTTATAGGGGGCTCTGTTTTAGGAATTATGGTCATGTGCAACGGTTACCAGTGTTTTTAACAGTTATTTTTCTTTTTGGGCAATATTCCATTCAAGTCCCCTTTCTTTAGCAAAACTTTGAATTTCTTCTAGACCAATTTCTTTTCTTCTTTGGTTTACATATTCAGGTTTTTCGATTGGGAAGAAAGTAGGAACATCATTGGATTGATTGTTAATTTGAGTCCCATATAATTGAGGTTGGTCAGAGTTAATCAACATTCTATCAATAAGACGGGCATAATGACTGGGTTGTGATTCCTCTTTTAAAACAGAAGCTTTTAATAATGGTGCATACTTTTCTTTAGAGGCAACGCTGCCGTGTTGCAAAACACTCCATAGGGTTCCATTTGCCAATCTGCCAACTTGGGAAATCCCAAGCCAGCCATATTTATCTATAATACGTGTCACTTCTTTCTCAAGAATCTTATCTTGGGTTTCCACAACTTCCCAAAAATATTCATAGGCATCCGAATCTTTCCCAAGCTTATTTTCCGCCTCAATATAGATACGTCTAAAAGTTTGGTCTTTCATAAATATCGTCCCTAATTTGATTTTTAGCGAATCGAATTCCTTTTGAGATTGACCTAATACTGAAAAACCGATGCTAAATATGATTGTTATAAGAATAGTTTGTTTCATAGTGCTATTGTGTACCCGGCATGGGCATCTTTTTAACTACAGGAAAGTAGTTAATTAATCTTGAGGGTGCAAGTCCCTTGGGGTATGGGGTAACGCTTTGGACCATGGGTAGGGGGTAAGGATTGCTAGAGGTTTTAGGTGCCTAATTAAATCAATACAAACCGAACGGGAAATCCATGGGGATTCTCGATGTAACCCTTAAAGTGGCCAACCATTGATTATATACTTAGCAGCGATAGTTTATTGTTCTTTATTAAAATCAATAGGTTCTTTTTGTGAATACATTTTTAATGTTGAAATATTCCCTTCTGTATTGGTCATGAATTGAATGGTATATTGTGGGTTATAAACGTCCTTGAATTCATTGGTCGCTTTCAAGAAAAATGAATTTGTATTTAAGTGTTCCAACAGAAATTTATAAGTAGGTAAAACAGCATACAATTTTTGATTTTCATGGACTATCTCAATTTTTCCAAATCCTTTTGCATGATATGTTCCACAAAACGAACTTAAGGAATGGGTTGGCAATTTCTCTTTATCAAGGGGTTTGGTTTCATTATTGGGTTTAAAAATCTCAGTGACATTAACTGGATATTCCGGTTCGGGACTGAGTCCAAATAACCTTCTTGTAATATTGTCGGCGATCAAATGTGGGAGTAACGTATTATCTTGATTTGTTAAAACAACAACACCTATTTTTTCAAAAGGGAACATTATTAAAGCGGAACTAAAACCAAATGTGTTTCCTCCGTGGTCTATTCGGTAATGTCCATAGCTCGATCTTAAACGCCATCCAAATCCATCCCCAAATAGGAAAGCATCCTTATCATAATTCCCTCCTTTGATATTTTGAAGTCTTGTTGCTTTATGTATATAGTCTGAAGGAATCACTTTAGTCTCGTTGAAAACACCATCGTTTAACCATGTTAACATCCAATGGGACATATCATTAACGGTGCTTTTGATTGCTCCGGCAGGACTAATGGAATGAAATTCCTCGAATTTGACTTTTTCTATAGTGCCTTTATATAAGCCATAGGGTAAGGCATAATTCGTTGATTGTTGCATCTCCTGGAGTGTGGTATAGGAATTTGTCATGGCCAAGGGCCCAAATATTTTTTCTTGAATGTTGGTTTCCCAGCTTTTCCCCGTTATTTGTTCAACGATAGTTCCTGCAAGGGTATATCCCATATTACTATACTCAAAGCTGTTTTTAATCTCGCCTTCTGGTCTTAAATGTTTTAACCGTTGTACGACAATTAATTTGTCTTTGTTTGGAAAAAATACTTCTGAGGTACCTTGGTTCCCAATACCACTTTTATGGCATAATAGATCCTCAATGGTTATCAAATTGTTCATTTTATCATTATAAAACTGAAAATTAGGAACGTAGAGAGCTGGTTTGTCTTTTAATGAAACTTGATTGTTAGATTCCAATATGCCCAAAAGAGAACCTGTAAATGCTTTTGTGGTTGAACCTATAGGAAAAACAGTATTTGTTGTTACAGGTAATTCGTTTTCCAAATCCCGATAACCAAATCCTTGGGAATAAATGATTTTATCATCTTTTACTATAGCAACGGATAATCCAACAGCATTGTATTGCTTGATCAAAAGGGTTATGTCATTTTCAATTCCCCTTAATTCTGGAATGTTTTCTTGACTAAAGCATATTTGTGCGAATAATGCGAATACGGGTAGGTATATGAATTTCATCCTTGTGTTTTATTGATTTTCAGCAAAAATGGAAAAACACGGGATTTTAAAAGTCCGAATAAAGAAAGTCGGACTGATTTTTATTTGGATTTCAAGGAAAGCGCTTCTTTTCTATATTGTGTTGGCGTTTGATTCGCGGTTTTTTTAAAAGCCGTGTAAAAAGACGATTTAGAATTAAAACCTACTTGGTATAAAATTTCTAAAATAGTGATGTCTTCCTTATCAGGATCTTTCAAAATGATTTTGGCTTCATTTATTCGATACTCATTTATAAAGTCAAAAAAATGTTTCCCCAGATGATGATTGATCAGTATGGATAATTCCTTTTCAGAAATATTTAATTGTGAAGCGAGTTTTTGTAATGTAAGCTCAAAATCCAAATATGGTTTTTCGATATCCATAAATGAAGTAAGTTTCTTCAGATATTGATTTTCAGAAGTGCTTTTTTGAATAATCGTTTTGGATGTGTTCTTTTCAATAATCGATTTTACAGGCTTTAAATGCATATTGACACCAGTAAAAAGGTCGGGTTGATATAATGCCTTTAAAACAAAAAAGATAGTTATTAATAAGACACAAACGCTTATCAAGGTATTGATATCAAGAATGTACTGTTGGTATATGGAATTGGATAAATACCATCTTATAAGTACAAAAGAGTGGGCTATACAAGCAAACACCGTGATTTGGAATATCCATTTATAAATGGCATAATTTGCATTGGAGTAATTTTCAAGATATAGTGTTTTGTATTTTTTCAAAACAAGGAATACTGCAATGATGTAAGTCAGGAATTGTAGCTCTCCAATCACTTCGTAAAACAATACACTTTGGTCGGAAAAGGCAGTTATCTTAAAAATGAAGGCAAATAACAAGAACAAAAGGCCGTGTATGATGTGTGTTTTCTTAAGCTTGAAATTGGAATAACAAGCAGCTAATACGTATAGGTAAAATAGGGGTAGCTGTAATAAACTAGAGGAAACCTTTAAAATATGGATGTTGGGATAGTCCACAGTTTTGTTTGTGAATAAACCAATTAAGTCAAAGGCTATGACCAATAGGTAAATACCAAAAAGTCTATTGGATAGTTTGTTTTTTGTTTTAACCGTAAATAGAAAAACAGAAAGAAGTATCATTATAAAAACAACAATCTCTCCGATAATCCTAATAAATTCTATTTTGTTCTCCAATAATATTGTGGTTATTTTTTTGCCGCCAACAGTCCCGGTTATGGGTAGTTGTGGGGGTTAGCACTTTACGATACAAGGACACACCAACTTGGTAATCCCTGTGGAATTTCGGAAGGCAGGGGAAAAAAGTAATTACTAATAGTAATTGACCTGTGTTCGTTTCAATTTATAATCGAAATGACCACATTACCCCTTTTTTTTCCTTGTTCAACATATTCATGGGCTTTAACAATTTCATCTAATGTGTAGTATCGATCTATAAAAGGTTTTAATTCGCCCTTTTCAGCCATTTCCTTTATCAACCTCATATGTTCATTGCTCTCTTTGGTCAGCATTTTAATCGAAACGAAATTGCCACCAGGCTTTAGTACCTTTTTTGCTTTAGCTTTGGATGTTTTTCCAACAGCATCAAAAACGATATCGAATTTTTCATTGCCATCGGAATAGTCCACTTTTGTATAGTCAATCAAACTTTCAGCACCCAATGATTTTACCATTCCGAAATTCGGAGTGCTGCACACACCTGTTACTCTTGATCCTTTCTGATTGGTAATTTGGACCGCATAGCTGCCAACGCTTCCAGAAGCACCATAAATCAATACATTTTGTCCATGCTTCAAATTTGCTTTCTCCAGCAGGTACATGGCGGTCATGGCTCCAACTGGTAATGCCGCAGCTTCTTGGTACCCCAGGTTTTCCGGTTTCAATGCAACCACACCATGTTTCCATTTTTGGGGTAAGCAGATATATTCGGCATATGAACCTGTATTTAGCATTGTCGTGGTTCCAAATACGCTATCACCAACATTGAATTCAGTAACACTTTGTCCTATTTCCTCAACTATTCCAGCTAATTCATGGCCCAAAATTTTCTTTTTAGGAGCAAAAAGGCCAAATATCAATCGGGCAGGAAGCCAAAATAAAGGTGGGAAATCAGAACCCCGAAGTCGTATATCACCTGAAGTAACCGTAGCTGCATGTATTTTTACCAGAATTTCATCAGTTTTGGGTTTCGGTTTTTTTTTATCCTTTATCATAAGGACTTTTGGTGAACCATATTTTTCGTGAACAACGGCTTTCATGTTGGTTTTTTGGATTACTGAAAATGTTTTATACCATTTTAGATAGAATTTGTGCGACGTAACATCCAAGGTAATTTTCAACTACCACAATTCGATTTTGCATTAAAAGGCTTAAAATGTGGTGGTAGTGCAAGTCTAAATTATATAGGTTGATGTAACCGTTTTAAAATCGTACTCCACTGATTCATTCAATATTGACGGATTGGTTTGCTATGTATGCCGTGACATTATAAAAGGTATCTACCCAATAATCCTGTTCATTGTCTTTTAGATAAATCAATAATTCCTGAAGCGCTTCATTGGATACGTTTAGGTAACCACCTCCAACACTATGAAACATGAATGTGGCGACGGTCCCTTTTCTTCTAGCCTCTTTTACATAATCAATCAATTCCTTGCCTGTAGGACTGTCTACACACCAACTGGGCATAAAATTAACATCAATATTTTCCATAGTATCCGGTATGGGACCATCACTTCTTCCGGCGGTAAATAATTGCTTCACCACAGCTAAGAAGGTCGTATCACCCTGTACTTTGAAATTTGAGCAGGTATAACCATAGGTTCTATTGGTTTTGCCATCAATGGCTTTAAGCAAAGTATTGGCCGTATATAATTCCATTCGAATTTGATCCAAAGTATATCGGTTTAGGTCATATTCCGGTTTAACCCAATCAAATTGACTTCCATCACAGGGGTGAAACAACGAATGATTGCCAAGTTCATGGCCGTTTTTGGTAATCTTTCTCCATTCAGCGGTGCGATTATGCAATGCTTCCGAATTTCCCGGGCAATAAAAGGTTGCTTTCATATTCAATGAGTCCAGTAAGGGTATGGCATTATCGAGATGGGAATCTTGACCATCATCAAATGTTAAGCAGACAGCGGCTTTTTTCTTTTCAGGCCATTTGAAGTTCGTATAGGAATCCTGGGAATATGAAAATTGGACGGTCACTAGTATAACCATTACATAAATGAATGTTCTTTTCATAATTATATTTTTATTGTCCCCTCCTAAAATACGGCAATAGATCGGCATATAGTTTAAACGCCTAATTTATGGAAGTAATTCGATTTTTTGTATTTTTTCATAAAGCCATATCCAAAAGCGTTGGGGGACTTGGAAAACATGCCCAAGTCCTTAAATATAGCACTTTATGCCCTATTTTTTAAAACATTGTTAGCCATAGTTACTTTTCCATAACTTCTTTTAGTTCTTTAACTTTCCATTCACTATTACGGTTAACAAATTTCTCAAACATAGCTATGTGACCTGCTCCAGCCAAAATCATAATTCTTCCATCAGACTTTTTTGTGTTTTTTAGAACGAATGACCACATATATAGATTTCTCTTAAACCATTCAGATGTCAAAAATGGTCCGGAAAAATCATCTGGCTCCCCTGCTAATAACATTAAGTTATTATGAAGGTTATTATGAAAGTCTCGGAATTCATAAGTATTCATATAGTATGTTAATTCTATAAGTGAAGTTTCTGATTCAATTTTATTATCAAATTCTGTTGTAAGTTTGGATATGCCGTTTTCTATGCTTTTTTTAAGTTCAGACTGATTGTTTTTTTCAATATCATTCATAACGTCATCAAATGGAAATTTTGTTTCATTGTAGTCAATAGCATAGATGGTTTTTAGATTATTAGCTTTTGCTGCCCTAAATGCTAATTGAAATATTTCATTTTTCAAATAAAAGTCAGAAAGACTATCGTTTTGGAAATACTTACCTTGATTATATAACTGATACAAAGAATCTAATTCTTTTTGTTCGTTATATGGCCATTCTACAAATATTTTAGTTGGATTATAATTCTTGATTTTCGCACTTATTTTATCCAATTCAAGTTGGGAATCTTCGTTAAGAATGTCAAATGATTTTGTTTTGACGACATCACCACCTGGATTATTATAATGAAATGTTCCAATAAGCAATGCTTCTGTGACATTTGACTTTTCTTGTGCATTCATATAACTTATAGCGAGAAATACGATTGATAGGATAACATGGTTTTTCATATAATGGTGTATTGATAATTTGTATGGTTTAATTATTTAAACCATTACTATAAAGACGCTAAAAGTTATCAAATGGTTGCCTGAATGTTATTAATAATACGGTGCATTTTGTCCCATACCAAGTCAACATCCTTTTCGGTCGCCCTCCAATTCACTAACGATGCCCTAATCCCTTTTTGGTTATGGTAAAATGAAGGGGTCATAAACACCTTGCCATAGCCGTTTAATTGGTTTAAAAAAGCATCCAATGTATCTTGGTTTGGTTTACGCTTTAGATTAAAAACGATATTGTTCAATCGAACTGGGGCCAATAATTTAAAATATTCACTTTCCTCTATTTTGTTCCCAAAATATTGAGCCAAACCAATACTGTTTTCTACAATGGAGGCATAGCCTTCCTTACCATATGCCCTTAAGGTAAACCAAGCGGGAAATGCCTTAAGGCGTCTTGAGTTTTCGGGAAGAAAATTAAGGTAATTGAAATTCTCCAATGGATCTCCGAGATAGGGGGCATTGGAGTTTTGAAAAGACGTTGTCTGTAAAAGGCGATGTTCTTCCTTTACGAGAAAAACAGCACTTTCATAGGGCACATTCAGCCATTTATGACAGTCAATCGTTATACTGTCGGAATGTTCCCAATCTTTTAGAAAGTGTTTATAGGTATTGGAGCAAGCTGCTAAACCCCCAAAGGCAGCATCGGTGTGCCACCAAAAACCATCCTTTATTTGAACTTTTAATTCCATGCTGGTTTGCCGAGATAGTGTCCTAACTTATCTTTTGTCCATCTAGACTTAAAGTTCATCAATTCAACTTTTAAACAGTCCGGTTTTAAGGGTAAGGCTACAATCTGATGAAAAAGTCACATTGAAGCCCCTAAAAATATGTTGGACTTCTGAAACCGGCATAAAAACACGGCAAGTCTACCAAAACAAAAAACACAAACAAAAATGGGAAGGAGCGCTTTCCCTATAGAGGGAGACCGGATCCGTCAACAAGATATTCCACCCTGGCCTATCGGCGGGCGGAATACTTGGTTATTTTATGTTGCCTTTCTTATTATCTTTTTTTAGAATTTTATTTTTATTCCACCATTAATAACAAAACCATCTACAGGAGCATAGATATCGTTGAATATAGGGTTGGTAATCGTTCCTGTATATATAGTATCGAACTTGGATTGACGTGTATCAATAAAGTTTTCAAAATTGATGAAGATCGAGAAATTCTCCCATAATTTTTCAACCATAAAACCAGTGAGCCAATATTGTTTTCCAGTGCGACCGTTGTTTAGTTTTTGTGGACTAAAATAGTAAGCTTCCAATCCCATTTTCAGTTTTTCCTCAACTTCATACATTAATACATTATTTAAGCGATGTTTTGCTACTAAGGGAAAAGTTGTGCTAGTACCATTGTAATGTTGGTTTACATCTGCATATGTGTAACCCACAAAAAGTTTAAAATCCCCATACGTTACTTTTGTATTGGTTTCCACTCCTTTAGTGTCAATATAGCCATTGGGTTGTTGAAACTCAAATGCGTTATTCGCTATAGGAGCCAGAATTAATGGGTCTTTCACTTGCGTATAGAAAAACAAAGCATTAATCGTAAAGATAGATTTATCAGAAAGTGCTGTTTTATAATTAACGTCAAGATTTGCTCCTATAGATTCTTCGGCACTTGTGTTGTCCACATTAAGGGGTAAGACATTTTTGAACTGAATCCTTTCAGCATCTTCAGTAAAAACAGTAGGAGTTTTATAACCGAGTCCACCGCCAAGTCGTGTGCTGAAGTTTTCGCTTAGTTTGTATAAAGCCGAAATTCGAGGAAGAACAAAAAAACCGAATTCATTTTGATAATCACCGCGTAAGCCCGTTTCAAGAATAAGCTTATCCGTAGCGTTCCAAGTATTTTGAACAAAAGCGCCAACTGTTGTGTAATTATAATCCACGGCATCGGTCGTACTAACTTCACTTTGTGTGAATTTGTCTGTCCATAAATTTAATCCGCCTATCCATTCTGACTTTTCGCTTTTGTGATTGTAGTTTGCCTCACTAAAAGAAGCTAATTGAATACCTGAAAATTTAAAATCTGGAATTTCAATTGTCCTATCATAATAACTCACACTGTTTTTTAATGCGAATTTCGATTTTTCATCTACAATGCGTTCAAAACCTAATTGCGTGCTAAAGCGGTTGGTTTTATTTTCTTCAAAGTAAGCATTTACACTATTACCGTTACCTTCAATATATTTTATGTCACCACCAATGCGGTCTTCCGCAGTGTTATTAAAACCAAGGTTAAAAGTTGTTTTTTCATTTAGATAAAAATAGAACTTTGGATTTATGGTATACCGATTGAATTTGGGAATCGCGGTTAGGCCAATATCAGCTGGGTCATAAGGACTACCTAAATTATAGGATGCAAAAATAGTGGTTCCAAACTTTTTGAACTTTTGTGAATAAAATCCACTTAAATCCAACCCTAAAGCAGATGTACCGTTAATTACAAAACTTATTTCACGTTCTTCTTTGGGCATTTTTGAAATAAGGTTTACCAAACCCGAAATAGCACCCCCCCCATAAAGCGTGGAAGAGGCTCCTTTAATGACTTCGACCTGTTGTAAATCTAAAGGCGCAATTTGCATCAAACTTAAACCCCCCGAAAACCCAGCGTATAACGGAAGACCGTCTCGTAAAATCTGGGTGTATTTTCCGTCGAGGCCTTGTATTCGAATAGAAGAATTATAGCTTGTAGCCGAGGTTTGTTGTGTTTGTATCCCTGTGCTTTCATTTAATAGCATTCTAATATCACCCGGTTTCATATTTCCTTTTTCGTCCAACTCCTCACCTGAAATGGTCTCTACCCTTGTTGCTACATTATCAATAGTACGGCTGCTTCGCGTTGATAGAATCACAACTTCTTCTAAATGCTCTCCAGAGCTTTCAAGAAGTATAACAATAGGAGCTGTTGCGGTAATAGGAAAATTGAAAGTTTCTTTTCTGGTTTTATACCCCATATAACTAAATACGATTGTTTGTTCTCCGTTTGGAATATTTTTCAATGCTATTCTTCCGTCCATATCGGCACTTACTCCGTTGGTTGTACCTTGTAGAACAGCGGTTGCACCTATTAAAGTTTCATTTGTTTCACTGTCCCTAATGATCGTGTTAAGTGTATTTTGACCGAATATTGCGGTTATATTGATAACTGCAATACACAGCATAATGATTTTTTTCATTGCTGATAAATTTGTTAATGTGATAAAATATGTGGCGATGCAGCATAGCATCGAGAAGAATTAGTTTGTGTATAAGACACAAAACACTAACCAATTTTTGGCGGTTGCCAAATAGCAATATAAAATTCAGAAAAGAAAGTATGATGATATGTTGAAACGTTATTCTGCACTAAAACAGTCTCAGGACTTAAGGAGAAATTAAGGGATGTAAAAGTGAAACCTGTACAGCTTCCGCAGGTATAAAAAGGAGAACATGTATTCCGGTGGTCTTCGTCTTGGTGATGGTCATCGGGGTTGTGATTATTTATTAGCCGTTCTGTTTGGTGTGGGTCGTCAGCACATTTGTTGTCGTCACAACATGGTCTTACCGTGAGAACCAAAATATAAATGGATAGTATTAGGGATAAATATTTCACGAAGTAAAGATAGTTCCTATTTATATTTTTTTCGTTTTGTATGGAATAATTAAATTCCACTTACTTTTTTTAGTCATACATAACGTTTATGTATAAGCATAGTTGCGGGTTTGTATGCGAGGATTTTACGAAGGAAAATCAGACAAGACAAAAATGCAACTGACTTAGGTTAAGCACTAAACTACGCAATTTTTTATACACGGATTAAGTTCGATTCCCATTAAATTGATGGTATAATGAGAAAGAACAAAAGAGAGGAATAAGGTTATCGAATACTTAGAAGCCCAGACTTCGTGAACTAGGATAATCCCTTCTCTTTTCTACTTGGATTCAATACGCTACGAAGTCACAGACTTGGCAGAGTGGGGCGGGACTACTATAACAGTCCTTTGCCATTGCAAAATCCGGTAGGCCTTATGATGAAACTTATGTTTCTGTATTAAGGATAAAGTAAAAGGGAATCAACCATAAAAAAACCCAAAGAATCTGATTTATGAATCTACGGGCCAAGAATACCAATGTCTTGGATTAAGGGAGTATTTGTTTGTTTTTCACTTCAGTTCTTTGTTGTAGCGTGCTTTCATTTACACTTCGAACGAAAATTAGACAAAAACCAATTAGCGTTATCGCATATCCAAAAATCAGTCGAAAAGGCAATGGGATGATATGCCACAAAATTAGATTCGCTATTAAGATAATTACTATCCCTATCTTATTGTTTTGAAAGTAATTAAAACTTAAAATCAATAAACCAAGATTGAAAATTTTAGAGCTTGGTCCTATGCTCATAAAAGGCTTCCAGATTGATGGGACTTGCGAGATATGATTCGTGAATTCATTACGCATTGCTTCGTTTGGAAAACTCCACCAAATGAAGTCCAATACACACATTCCAATAATACAAGTAATTCCTATTAGCGTTAAAGGAATTCCAATCAGGCTAAAGATTTTTTTAGGAAAGGAAACAACTTGGGGAATTAGTAAAACTACTCCAACCAATAAAAACCAATGTGCAAAGTCAATAGGTTCTTGAGCGTACACAAAATCATTTCCTTTAGACAATATAATCTGGCCAATTAAAAAGAAAACCAATCCAATTATAAAGGATATTTTGTATGTCATTTCAGTGATGTTCATTGTTTTTTTTTCAAATGTGCTACAACGTTGTTATGCACATGTTCTATTTTACTATAGGTAATTCTAAAAAAGATTTGTTTGTTTTATTCCTGTATATGCTCAAAGTTGGTATTCCTTCGGTTGGAACTTTGTCAAATGTGTCCTTATCCGCCCCAGAAATAGCAATTCTGATAGAATGTCCTTTCTTGATGAGGATGGATGTTGGATGTAATTTAAAGCTGACTTCTTCTATTTTATCAATGGCCATAGGTGATGCATCTGATTTCCTAAATGAATGATACGGTATCTCATCAAACATATCATTCTTAGATAATTTTCGATGTTCAAGCAAAAGCCCTCCTTCTGTTATATAGGTGCTTTTTCCACTTGGGTCAACATCTTCTAAGTAAACGAAAATAGCTCCTTCTTGGTGTGTAGACGACAGACTGAGGGAAATTACAGGTGTTCCTGTGATTTGAAGAGGTTCTGCGACAGGTTCGGTTGTATAAGTTAGCATTAAAGAATCGGTAGCATTGCGATTATCGAGGTTAAGAATGTGTTTTCCCATTTGGGTTGTCCATCTATTGTTTGTACCAGTACTTACCGAAAAGTCAACGATATATTCATCTATACCCCGATGTTCATCAGATGATGAAGTATTTAATTTCCCGTTGGCATCTAAAAAGTATTTAATTCTTTCTTGCCCCTTAGGTGGCCAAATGTCAGACTGTTTAAACGATATCTCTCCAAAATTATAGTACTTGATGGTTGGCCAATCCTCAACGCCATTGTCTTTTTCCTTTAGGTAATGATCAAAGAAGTCCAATCGCAGTTTAAGTTGTTCCGTAACCGATGGAACAGGGGCTACCATCTTATCAGAAACAAGAAATGGACTGGCATGGGAACCTCCGCCATGTGAAGTTGGCATCATGACAACTTTCTGCGGATTGGTAAAGTGCTGTAATCTTAATAACGTGCCTTCTGCAGTACCCGCATCCAACCAACTTGTAAGAACAAGCATTGGTACATTTGATTCCGAAATTTCCTTTTTCCAATGCAAGGGGTCAAGTTCTTCGAATTTAAAATCCCCAAATTTGGAATCCTTGTATGGTGCTGTAGTCAGAGCTTCCAATACGATTGTGTTGTTTTCGTGTTCTTTGATTGCTTCCATTGGAAAGTCTTCACCGACACGCCTTACACTGGCACCCAGATTCTCCACGGAATTTTGGTCCAACCAATCAACATATTGACTCCATGGCGCTATAAAACTTGTTGCAAGCATTCCATACGGACGACTAGGACTTTCATATACGTCAAAATCAGACCAACCAGGTATTACCGCTTTAATGGCTGAGTGTTGCGTTGCACATAAAAGCTCGGCTGTTGTTCCAGAGTAGGAGGTACCATAGGCTCCCACCTTACCATCAGACCACTGTTGGTTTACGACCCAATCAACAATGAACCAAGCATCTTTCACTTCCGTAGGTGTGTATTCTGCTGTACGCACTCCATATGAAGCACCTGTTCCCCTAACATCAACTTTTGCGAGGATATAATCATGGTCAAGAAAATACTTGTCAACTTTTCTGAGTGAAGCAATTGGCTTTCCTGATTTCGAATCTTCTTTGCCTCTCCAGTATCGGGTAAATTCAAAGAGCACAGGAAGTTTTTGATTTTCGTAATTTTCTGGGAAGTAAACATCCATTGCCAACTTAGTTCCATTGACCGCTGGGATGTAATAAGACTCAACATTATTTGCTTGCGAGAAACCGAATTGATAGGTTGAAATAAAAAAGAGTATAAATAAAAATCTTTTAGCTATCATTTTCTAGGTGTGTTAAATTGTGCATTACGGCCCTTGTATGGTGTCGTAGCATCCCTCAGGGGGCTAAGCACTATACCCATTGTGTGTGTCCGGTATGGACATTTTTACCTTATAGCAATATAAGGATTTATTTATAGCGTTTAAGTCCCTTAGGGGAGGGGTGGCCTTGAACCATTGGTAAGTCGCAAGGTCGCTCACTGTGAGGTTAGCACTGAACGCAGTCCTTCTGGAAGTTACGAAGGGAGCATTGGTTTTTGTTAATTGGGTGACCGATTCCCATGAAAATGTGTGGCCTTTTGAAAAAGTACAGCATAGTTTCGATTGGTGTAAAGAGCGATTGAAAAGGTGGATTGCGAACCGTAGCATACAGCCTATCACGTGCCAGTTGTGGCCTGTTCTGAGCGCACTCGAAGGATATGGTGGTGTGAGGGGTGCACCGTAGGCTTTACAGCTTCCGGCCGTCTACTTATTTGGCAACAGTATATAAACTTCTACTCAAAACATATTTTTTTTTACCCATCACACCTGAGTGAAATCTTTTTTAAATTTTCCCTTTATAATTTTTCCATTACTTAATTTTAATTCAAATTCAACGGAATAACCCTTACTCACGACATTTAAAGTAATTGTTCCATCAATTACCTTGAAAAATTCAGTACCCTTGTCAAGTTTACCATTGTTATTTATGTCAATTGCACATTTTCCTTTTAAAAAGAAGGGAAGATCGGAAGTTATAGGTTTTACAGTATCAGTGTTATTCGGTTTTATAGTATAAGTACCTGAAGTAAGTCCTTCGGATCCTTGTGCATACAATTTTGCATATAACCATATAGATGCATTCTTAGGTCTCCATATGTAGTTTATATTTCCTGAAATCCAGATTTGTGTTTGGTAAAATTTTCCATCACTGATATTTAGTTGGCTTCCTGAACGGTTGTTACGTTTCTTGAAAACTTCTTCAAGCCCTTCAGAAACAGGATAAGTTTTATTATTGTATTGAAATTCATTATTCTGAATATTGTCACTCTGTTGTGAATTTACCAATTGAAAGCCCAGTATCCCAAAGAGGGTTATCAAACAAGATAATTTACTCATTATGTGTGTGTTTTTCATAAATGATGCCTCTAAATCGTTCATATTGTTTACAATGGTTTGGCTATGATACGTTGCGTAAAATGTCGGTAGGACTATTCCGTCTAGGACCAACGTTGGCAAATAAGCCCTGGTTAGCCGAAAGGAAATCCGACACAATGGATTATAGGTATTGTGCCTGTTGCACAAGTTAGTGAAAAATGTCTTTGTCGATCATTGCCGATCGGGACAAGGATCGTAACTTTAGGTAGGCAGGAAAAAAAGCCCATTGAAAAGGCTTATTTTGATGATATTATGTCTAATTAAAGGCTTGTGCAACGGTTACCGGTGTTACCCTCAGTTATTTATTCAGTTTCTTTATTTCGGGAACTATATATTCGTCCAAAAGTTTTGTCGTTTGGTTATGCGATTCCATTCCTCCGTTAAAATAGGTACTTGTTAAAACAACAACCATATCTAATTTTGGAAAAACAACTATTTTGTTTCCTCCTGTTCCAGACATAAAATATGCTTTGTCTTTTTGATTTACTTGTCCAAATTCAGATAACCACCATAAATAACCATATTCATAGTCGAACATTCCAACTTCTGCGTGAGGTTCGGTTGAACTTTTAACGAATTGTTCTGAAATTATTTGTTCTTTATTCCATTTTCCTTTGTTCAAATAGAGTTGTCCGATTTTTAGTAAATCACGACTTTTAAGTCCAAGTCCTCCACCAGTCATTGGAATTCCTGTCGGTGTGAATTGCCAATGATAATCCGTAATTCCTAATTTAGAAAAAAGTGACTTTTCTGCATATTTTTCTAATGAACCCGAAACGTTGTTAATTATATCTCCTAAAACCACAACACCAGCAGTACAATAACTGTAACTTCTTCCGTATTTAGAATCTTTTGGTTTCTTTTTCCATTCAGGAAATCCTTTAATTGGCAAATCCCAATAAAATTTAACCCAATCTTCTATAATGTACATTTTTTCTTCTTGACCACGAGAATTTTGGTCCCAATCATCGCATTCCAAAATAGATGACATTGTAAGTAAATCTTCGATTGTTATTTCGTCTTTTCGGTTGTCAGGATTTTGTAAGTTCTCAACTTTTGAAAATTCAGATGCCTTTTCGCTTACCGACTTTATAGAACCTTGTTGAATTAATGTTCCAATTAGAGTTCCCGTTATTGTTTTTGTTGCAGAACGTGTATTATGTTTTGTGTCAGAATTATTTTCGTTGTAATAATTTTCGAAAATTACTTTTCCCTTGCGAGAAATTACTATGCTTGAAATCTGTTTGAACTCGTTGGCAGAAACGAGGCTATCCATTTTTTCTATTTTCCGATTTCCTAGAAGTAGATTTTCGGTTTTCCAACCGTCTTGGTTTTCGATTGGTTCAAATGGTTTGTTTTGTGCTTTTAGATTGAAATTAATTGCTAATAATAGAAATAAAATTATTGACTTGTACATTTGATTTTGATTGATGATTTTCCTATTAGACGCTATTTTTCCTTTTTGTTACAATGTGTTGTCTAATTGTGGGTAACGGGTTTGTGTATGATTAGTTGCGTGTTTTAAGCACAGAATTTAGTAAATAAAAACCATCCCGATGGTTCGGAAGAAAATCCGCGAGCCCAGACGCTTCGGGTAAAAACGGACAAGAGCGACTGCGCTATTTTACTCTTTTCACTTACTCACATACTTACGTTACGAAGTCACAGACTTCGCAGAGCGGGACTATTACTTAAAATCATACTCCCACAATTTTACGTGAATACCTATCGGTAAAAAGTGCTAGATAACAAAAGCCATTTATAGCTTTAATATAAGTTATGTCAGAAGCCCTTACTTGATTAGGTTCATTGATTTTTAAATCTTTTATGAGAATCAATTAGGACTTTTTATACCATAAATTCCTTTTTAAAAGCTTTTAAATATTCTTTCAAGAAATTATCAACTTGTTCTTTGCTTGATAACTCTTTTCCGCGAATTACAATTTGAATGATGTATTTGTCTTTATACGAAGCATTATAAGAAACATCATCATATTCAGACTCTCTTTTAGTTGTTAAAGATGCATTCTCAAATACTTGTAAATCACTAATATCATTCCCGTTCAGTTTGTATTTTGAGGCTGTATTATAGCCCAATTTAACATATTGAAGCATGGCTTTATTTTCTCCTAATTCTTTAACACTAAGTTGAAATTCATAAAACTCATTTGTGGGATCGTTATAATTTACAGCTATTGCTTTTCCAACACAGCCAACGGATTTAAAAGTGTAATCTGCTATTTTATCAACATGGGGAATGGTATTAAAGAGATGCTTGTTTTTTTCACAACTAACAACACTTGTTGGAAATTTTGTTTCTCTGGTTATCGCTTCTTGATGGATGTTTTCAGCTAGCGGTTTCGATGTGTTTTCCTTACATGAAACAAAACCTAAAATCACACTAAATACCAATACAAGTTTTTTCATCATTTTTATATTTAGTTTAATGGTTTAGATGATATGGCTTGTAAATAGTCTTTAATAAATGAATCTACTTTTTCTAAATTCATTTGCCCCAACATTTCAATTTTTATTAAAAGAGCAAATTTATCTTTATGCGAACACAAATAAGTTGCAGAACTGTATTCATCTTCGCTATTGGATTCCATAATATTAACAGATGCATTTTCAAAAATAGTTAAGCTGCTTTTGTAAAAATCTGCCATGTTAGTGAATTCATTGTAAGTAGTTTTTACCATATTAATTACATCTCTTTCTACAGTAACGTCTCCATTAATTTCATAAAAGTTTACCACCATTTTGTTTTTAGATTCAGGATCGAAATAGGACGTATTTAAACTTGTCCAAGAAGCCGTTTCGCTTTGTTTTTGAAACATGCATTCCATGGTACGAAACTCCATGTTTTTATAAGTATCTAAATGCGGTAATGCTTCGTAAAGTGTTGTGTATTGGCTACATCCATTAGGGTCGCTAAACTTTGGGGTCGCTGTTTGTTTGTCAATAGTCTCAATGTCTTCATTTTTATATGCGTTTGACGTTGAAGTATCTGTTTTTTCTTTACATGAAAATAAACTTAGTAGAAGACAGGTTGTAAATATTATTTTATTCATTTTCAAAAATGATGTTATTTAAGATTAATAATTTAAGTCTCAAATAACGAAGTTATTATTTACCAAATTCTTAATTGTAAACAAATTATGACTTATACGTTAAGTTTTTTACAGAAAAAAGTGTGATTCTGAATATATTTCAAAATCACACTTTAATATTTTAGATGGGAAAACTGGAGTTGTGCTTACAATCATGCTATGACAAATAGGGCGGAGCAGAGAAGTCACAGGCAATATTTTTAGTATTAAAGTCAAACTTGTTTCACCTCCCTTCTCTGTAAAGTTACTTTTTCTTTAATTATGATTTACTCTGGATTATCAATGAAATCATCAACTGAAGGACACCAAGTTCTATTGTATTTTCCAACAGGCTGATGCTCAAAATAACGTACTTCACTTTTGGTATCTAAAGATTTACCGAGAGAATTCAATGTTTCAGGGTCAGTATTTGGCCATTCTCCTGTTTCAACTCGTTGTACCATCGTTTCAATAGCGGCTAACCATTCACCTAAAGTAAAAGTGCAATGTCCCCAACTATTAACGTAGGCCTGACGAAAAAGCTTGGCATAGCCTTTTTCAGTTACCAATTCGCCATAACCTTGTGCCATGCTTGAGTATACTAAGCCATCGCCACTTGTGTTTATGCGTAAAAGTGGAACTTTAGGCTCTCCAATATGTGTTCGTCCCGGTACGCTCCAATACGCCAAAGCTTGCTCATCGGCATTTACCCTAGGAGCTGCATTTATTTTCATAAGTTCATCTTCCAGCTTAATCTCTGCTTGAACGTATAATTTCTCTACAGCCATTTTATAATCGGGATTTCCATTTTTAAAATACTCAGCATAATCAACACCGTTGTTAAACCTCAGCTGTCCGCCTCCTGCTTGCTCTAGCATACCAGTACCAAAAGCTTTTTGAGATGGTAACAATTTCATCAAGCATTTATACATGCTTTCCTGAAGTTCATCTGCATTGCCTACATTAGGTTGTGGGAAAGCATCCATCCAAGCAGCACCCCAAGCTGGCCATTGACCAATGGTAAATGCTAAAGCAATTCGCGCACGCCCTTCTGGGGTTTGCTGTGCGGTCTCTATAGCTTCTTGCCATCCTTTTTCAACTCTTTCTATTTCCTTTCCTTTTAATGGAAGCCCAACAATGGGCAATTCTGGAGCAATTAAGGCTTGTAATACAAAGAGTGCATCCATATGAGTATTGGCCATCCAAGGGCTAGTAGCAGCACATCCAGCTATACCCCCATCTATACGGTCAGGGTGAATTTCTGCCATTGCTAGTGTGATAGTACCACCTCCCGAACATCCCAGTTGAATAACATGTTTTGGTTGCCCAAAGGTTTGTTCAAAAATATCGAGTACTGAAATAATATCGTGAATTTCGTGAGCAGGATCGTATTTAGAAAATCTTTCAGGGCGACGTTTGGTACCAGACAAAGCATAACCATGTTCCAAAAGGTAAAGGTTCCTTTCGGAGTTGGCCGACTCCAGATAATCCAAATCGCTAAATAAAATGCCATTCCAATTTTCAGGAACTCGAATCATATACTGTGTCCCACGAACTGGAATAGTATCTTTTACTTCAGAATATTTAGCAGTAACCTTTACATTTACTTGTGGATTCATCAGTTCTGGTAGTTCCCATGTCTGTTCTGATTCTTTTTCCTGAGAATATGCAAAATTTGGTAAACAAAAACATATTACAATTAACAAGATAGGTGTCGTTAAATATATATCTGCAATCCTTGTTGATAGTACATTTGATTTTGGTTGTTTTTTAAAGCTCATTTTTTTAAAAATTAAATTAGATAAGTTTAACTAAAAGTGATTAAATTTTTAGTCTACCTATTTCTGAATTTTACATTTGTCTCACTTGGTGCTAACGTTTATGTATAAGAATAGTAGCGGGTTTGTATGCGAGGATTTTCCGAAGGAAAATCAGAAGCTAGCAAGCAAAGCAACTGACATTGGTTAAGCACAAAATAGCAATTAATTTTATACGGTGTGCCTGTTGCACAAGTTAGTGAAAAATGTCTTTGTCGATCATTGCCGATCGGGTGATCGATCGTAACTTTCGGTAGGCATAAAAAAAGCCCCTTGAAGAGGCTTATAATGATGATATTATGTCTGATTAAAGGCTTGTGCAACGGTTACCGTTGTTGTGCTCTCATTTTTTTAATTATTAGTTTTCATTTTTAGGGTAATCTCTCCAATATTGTATGCATATATTGAAGCGGGAAGAAAAATGAATCTCAAACCTTGTATTTCTTTCGTTCCTATTTGATCAATTGAAGTGACAACTGCAGATTTAAGGTTATTTGCATCACAAAATTTAATTAAACTTTTCAATTCTTGTGGTTTATCAAAATATCGGTTACTCCATTTAATTTCTACTCCCCAAACAGGTTTATAATTTTTATCATCTACCAAAACTAGATCCACTTCTCCTTTATTCCTGCCGTCTTTCCATCTAGCATATGTTAAATCTAGTTGCTCTCGATGCATCCATTGTGAAAGAATTGCTGTTTCAACCATGTTTCCCATTTCTTGGTCTGTTTCACTTATCGGGGAAAATAAAGCAGTGCGAAGTGATGGGTTGGTAAGATATACTTTGAAGCTAGTTATTCTTTTTAATCTTTTTGCATTGACCCCAACCTTATTTAGTACCTTAATTAAGAATGCTGCTTCTAAATATTCTAGATATTTTTTTAATGTATCCTTTTGAATACCACTTTCCCTAGACATTGTCTCATATGAGAATTCATTACCAGTATTATAAGCTATGTATGTAAAAAATCTATTTAACTCCTGAACATCTTTGATTCCATACAAGCTTGGCAAATCTCTAAGCAGAACTTTGTCTACAATGTCGTTTTTCACATATCTATCCATATCGCCTTGTATTTTTTCAGATAACACAACCTCTGGGTATCCTCCAAAATTTAAATAATGGACAAATTCTTTATTTAATGCTTTGGGATTATGAGTTAAGCAATACTTTATATCCTTGTCTCCATATTGAATATCACCTGTAAATATTAAGTGGTCTAATTTTTTCAAATGAATATATTCCTGAAATGTTAATGGAGGTAATAAGAAATCAGTGAATCTACCCGCTCCACTTTCCGTACTGTGCCATTTCAAAGCTGCGGCTGCTGAGCCAGAAACGATGAATTTAGTTTCAGGATAGGAGTCAACCAATACTTTTAAATGTCTTTCCCAATCTTTCAAGTATTGTATTTCATCAAAGAAGACGTAACAACCATTTAGGTTTTCAAGGTTTAAAGAATCTTTGCATAAAGTTAAAACATCCTCCAGGCTTAAATTCACATAAATTGGGTTGTCAATCCCGATAAAGAATAGTTTATGAGGATTTGTTCCTTGTTTTAATAAATTTTCAATGCAATGAAATAACATTACAGTTTTACCAACTCTTCTGGGCCCCATTAGAACTAAAGCCCTTTTAATACTCCTTTCGAGGACGAATGGATAAAAGAGCTCAAAGTATAATCTCTTGGACATTGAACTATATGTGTTCGGTATCTCTTTCGTAATCCACCATGGATTTTCATAACGAAGACGTTCAATAATCTTTTCTGTCGGAATAAGATTTAGCATTGCCATATTTTCATCTTAAAATAACAAATATAGTAAAAATAAGTAGATTCAAAACTATCTATTGTTACAAATAATGAGGTTTTAGGATGGGTGTAGGGCTAGGAGGTAGTTAATTCGACAATCATCGGCTTGTCATAATGAAGCAGAACGGTTCGGCTCGTATGTTTGGTTTTAAGTTTGAAGATAAGATATTTAGAACAATGAATTAGTTTAAAGGGTAGAGTGATTTCGAGGTTCGGCTAGATACTTGAGAAAGATACGCTTCATAGGTTTTATACTCTTCCCAAGCTAATGGATTCAGCACTTAACGACCTATTTGTTATAGCCGTTGTACCTGTTGCACAAGTTGGCAAAAAAAAGTTTTTGAAGATCATTGCCGATAGGGACAAGGATCGTAACTTTAGGTATGCATAAAAAAAAGCCCCTTGAAGAGGCTTATATTGATGATATTATGTCTAATTAAAGGCTTGTGCAACGGTTACCGGTGTTAGGTGTAGTTTATTCTTGAAGCTCTAAACCACTTTTGCTAAAATTCAGATATTTTCTTCTTAAAAGATTAAGCATTGGTTCTTCGAAAGGTGGTTTTACATAGCACCTTAATCTAATGGCTATTTTTTTGACAATTCCATCGGATTCGTTTTGACTCGTGGTCAATAAAAGTTTGAATTTTTGCATGTCCATAATTTGGAAATCCTTAATTGTTTATTTTTCCAAAACCTTCAGGGTTGTGCTTGTGTTTAAACAAGAATGCAAAGAATATGGCTATAATTAATGAATAAATAGCAAAGGTATTCCAGATATCCATCCAAATAAAGTCGCCCTCATTACTTGTGAAAAAATTTCCGATAATGATTCCACTTACCCATGATCCTAATATGGCACCAAATCCATTGGTCATCATCATGAACAGGCCTTGCGCACTTGATCTGATATTAGAATCACATTGTGTTTCAACAAACAGAGAGCCTGAAACATTAAAGAAATCAAAAGCCATACCGTAAATGATACATGATAGAATAATCATCCAAAGTCCTCCAGAAGGATCTCCATAAGCAAATAGGGCAAATCGAAATACCCAGGCAATCATACTCATTAATATTACTTTTTTGATGCCAAATTTCTTTAGAAAGAATGGAATTGCTAGTATAAATACCACTTCAGAGATTTGCGATATTGACATGATAATTGTTGAATACTTTACTACGAACGAATCAGCATATTGTGGTACTTTTTCAAATTCTGATAAGAATCTATCTCCATACATGTTAGTTAATTGCAAAGATGCTCCCAATAACATTGAAAAAATAAAGAATAGGGCCATTTTGTAACTTTTGAATAACTTGAAAGCGTTCAAACCAAGCAATTCAATAAGTGAAGCACCTTTTTTTCCTTGGTTTTGAGGTTTACATTGTGGCATTGTAAATGAATAAACCGCTAAAATGAATGATGCAACTGCTGAAATATAAAATTGATTAGCTGACGCTTTCGAACCTGATAAGTTAGTTAACCACATTGCTGCGATGAATCCAATGGTTCCCCAAACGCGAATAAGAGGAAATACCTTGATTACATCATACTTGTTGTTTTTTAGAATAGTGTATGAAATTGAATTCATTAAAGCAATGGTTGGCATATAGCAAATCATAGCCAGTAAAATAACTGTAATAAATAAGGTAGAATCGTCAACTTGCGGTAAATATAGCATTGCTACACCTCCCAATAAATGAAGTATTCCGTATAATTTTTCTGCGTTAATCCACCTATCAGCGATTATCCCCGAAAGGGTAGGCATAAACAAAGATGAGATTCCCATTGTTGAGAAAACGGCACCAAATTCTTGTGGCGACCAACCTTTGTTTCCAAACCAATAGTTCGCAATTGTTATTAACCAGGCTCCCCAGATAAAAAACTGAATGAAATTTAATATTATTAAGCGACCTTTTATTCCCATAGTAATCGCATTATAATTAGATTTTAATATGTTAAGATTGAAATAAATAATATAATCCCTAATAGGGAATCGTATTTAATTTATGACTTTAAATGGCACTCAGATTTTGGTTGTTGAGTATCATTAAGAGGGTTGAAATCTCCAGGTACAATCAGTAGTTAAACGAAATGTAGTATTAGTTATCTGATTGGAACATGCCGTTTTAAAACTAATAAAAAAATTAGAATTAGCTCCTAATCCAAGTCGTTGGTATTTTTTTAGTTAGGGTTTTTAGTTAATTCAATTATTTTGATTTGTACGACTATTATATTGTTTGTTCCTGAAATTTATCTTTTTCTAATTATACCTAACGTGTTTGTGTATGGTTAGTTGCGTGTTTAAGCACGTAATTTAGTAAATAAAAACCGTCCCGATGGTTCGGGAGAAAATCCGCGAGCCCCGACGCTTTGGGGTTCGTAAGTAGGGGATAACCAAGCCATGATTATTATACGGTGTGCCTGTTGCACAAGTTAAGAAAAAAGTCTTTGTCGATCATTGCCGATAGGGACAAGGATCGTAACTTTAGGTATGCATAAAAAAAAAGCCCCTTGAAGAGGCTTATATTGATGATATTATGTCTAATAAAAGGCTTGTGCAACGGTTACCGTTGTTAGCAACTGTTATTTTACGTCTTCAACATCGTTAAAAATATCCCATACAGATTCCCATTTTCCATTTGGTTGTTTTTTACTCAATATAATCCATTTGTATGTTCCGCTTGCTCCTTCTGAATCTCTTGTTTCAAAACCGGAACCTCTAATTACAGCCCAATCATCAAGAACAATTACTTCCTTTACTGTTTCGGTCATTTCTATAAGAGTTGAGTCATTCCGCTTATTAAACATTTTTTCGTAACGGTCTTTAATCGCCTTTCTTCTGTGATATGATGGTTGGTCAGGAACCATAAAAACAGCATTTTCAGAATAAGTATTTGCACATCCTTCGGCATCTCCATTTATCCAAGCAGTTACAAATTCGTTTGTTACTTCTTGAATCATTTCAAAATCAGAGCCACTAGTTACTATTTCTTTTTTTTGCTCATCATTAGTTTTGTTATATAAAGATCCACATACAAATCCTATGATAAGTAAAAAAGCAGATGCAAAAATTTTTAAGATTGATTTATTCATAATTGGTTGTTGTTTTTTCTAATAGTTGCCAACGCTTGGGCCAAAGCGTAGTGCAGAGGTACGCCGTCTGCGACAGCATCGGGCGAGTTGGCGCGTTGGCCGGTTTCCGTCTGCCGACGTCGCTAAAGCTTTTGGTTTTGTTTTTTCTTTTTTTTGTTTAAAAGCGACCCCGACGCTTCGGGGCCAAAGATTTCGCGACTTTATAAATACACAAGACCTTAGCATTTAAAGCCTTAGCCTGTATTGTTTAAAGGTTGTGATACCAAATGTTTTTATTCCGTTCTCCTTAAAAAAGACCCATCATCATTTTTTATAAACTCTATTCCCTTTGTAGTTGAGTAAATAACAAATCCCGAATCACTTCCTGAATTTAGTACAAATACATTATTGAAGTCAAATCCATCTGAAGAAAAACTTGTTGTTATTTCTTCTAAGTTTTCGGTATCTAAATTATCAATTCCATAAAAAAGAGTCCCGTCAGAAACAACTATATGCGATTTATTATCTTCTCTCTTTTCTATTTCAGTAGTAAATGTTTTTCCAAGTGTTTCTATTATCAAATCATTTTCTTGACTTTCAGCTAAAACTACCGTGCAGCTATCATTGTCAGAAGAATTTAAATCTTTATTCTCGGTTGTCTTGGTAGTAGTTTTAGCATTTATCAATTCTTGCTCTTGATTTATAAACTGAATATTATCCTGCGACTCCATTGAAATTAGAGAAGACTCAAATTCATTTAAGTCATAGTTTATTGTTTCCTCGTCGGAACAACCGCATCCATAAAATAAGTTTAAGCACATAATTCCTATTAATATTTTAATTTTCATTGTATCGATTTTTAGTGTTATAATTTTGTTGATTTTAAATATTTGTTAGCGAGAGGACTATAAATAGTGCAGACGCAATGAAATTTTTTGTTTCCGTCAGTCTACAAGTTAAGTTTCTTCTATTCATAAGACTTTGTACTTTTCGCATGTACATAAAATAATACCAGATTGTAAAAAAAAAGTTTGTTCATTGGCAGTAATTTTTATTTCTATAAACTGATTCAATTTTGGTGCCAAAAACTTACAAATCATTGGTGGTGTAGAATTTTCAAAATATTTGGTAACGATTTGGCTATGCGTAGTGCGGAGGTACGCCGTCTGCGACAGCAGCGGGCGAGTTGCGCGTTGGCCGGTTTCCATCTTCGCACGTAGCTAAAGCTTATTGTTTTGCTTTTTTGTTCCAAAGCTACCCCGACGCTTCGGGGCCAAAGATTTTGCGCACTTCATAAAAATACACAAACCTTTCGATTAAGCCCGAAGCCCCTATTGATTATAGGTTTTGTACCTGTTGCACAAGTTAAGAAAAAAGTCTTTGTCGATCATTGCCGATAGGGACAAGAATCGTAACTTTAGGTAGGCATAAAAAAAAGCCAGCTGAAGAGGCTTATATTAATGATATTATGTCTAATTAAAGGCTTGTGCAACGGTTACCATTGTTGTACTGCGTTTATTTCATTTTTGATGTAAATATATTCTTAATTGTATCCAATTCCTTTTTGTATTTCAAATCTGTTCTTGATGCAAAATATAAGGTGTTTTCCGTTTTTACTTTTCCTTCCCAAACTAAATTTATTTTGTTGCTTAAAATTTGTTCTTGACATAAAAAATCGGGAACTAATGCAAGTCCGTTTCCATTGTTTAAACATCTTATAATAGAAGTAATGTTTGGTAAAATATAGTTTGGTTTGAAAGTAGGTTTCTTATTAAAATTCTCAAACCAAAAACGTCTAAAATGTTCCATTTCATTTGAAGAACTATACCAGATATTTTGAAGTAGTTCCTCTTCTAACTTACTTAAATTTTTTGATGTAATGTGTTTTTGTATTTTAGTTACATTCGTTTTGTTTCCTGCTATTAAAACGATTCTTTCTTTTGAAAATGGAATATACTCAACTAATGATTTTTTTTCATTCTGTTTTTTAGGGGTTATCACTAAATCTAAAATACCATTGTTTAGGTCTTTTATTAAATCTGTATGTGCTCCAAATCTAGCTACTAGGTCAAAGTCTAGTTTTGGAATTTCGGGTTCGATAATTAGTTGAAACATTTCTGAACACATTCCAATGTTTAGAGATGGATTTTTTTCTTGGGTTGTTTTTTTAAAATGCTGTTCTGCAATTTCAAGTTTTTTTAAAGATTCAATAATATATTCATATAAAAATTTCCCGTCCTCTGTTGGAATCATTTTTCTCGAAGTACGTTCAAATAGTTTTTTGCCAACATAAGCTTCTAGTGCATTTAAGTGTACACTAACTCCTGGCTGTGAAGAATATAAAGCAATAGAAGCTTTAGTCAAAGTTCCGTTTTCATATATTTCTTTAAATGTTCTGTACCATTCTAAATTTACCATAGCTATTAAAATATTGATACAAAGGTATGATATGTATTATTTTTACAATAATAAATATTGCTTTAATTTTGTCTCAAATAAAATAAGATACAAATGAAAAATATATTTATAATTAATGGAAGTCATCCATTTGCGCATTCTGGTGGAAGATTTAACGAAACACTTTTCAATAATACTATTTCATTTTTTGATACGCTTGAAGAATTTGAAGTGAAGTTTACTCAAGTAGGTGAAAATTATAACGTAAAAGAAGAAGTTGAAAAATTTAAGTGGGCAGATATAGTGATTTATCATACTCCAATTTGGTGGTTTCAAATTCCTTTTGGGTTTAAAAAATATATAGATGAAGTTTTTACGGAAGGTCATCAAAATGGTATTTATTCAAGTGATGGAAGAAGTAGAAAAAATCCAAACATCAATTACGGGACCGGTGGTTTAATGCACGGAAAAAAATATATACTTACTACAAGTTGGAATGCGCCTAAAACCGCATTTACTTTAGAAAATGAATTTTTTAATCAAAAAAGTGTAGATGAAGGTGCTATGTTTGGGTTTCACAGAATGAATGCTTTTACAGGAATGGAATTATTAGCAACACATCATTTTCACGATATGGAAAAAAATGCAGATGTTCCTTTTGAGTTGAATAATTACAGTACTTTTTTAAATGATTTAATGATTAATTTGTAACTGTCTAGTTTGGTTGCGAAATGCAGTACAACGGTTTGTGTAAAATGCGTTTTAATGCATTTTTACATAGTGTTAGCAAAAGTTAATATCTGTTTATTAATTATTTAGTGGCTTAAATTATGATATACTTTAGTTGAATTTTCATAATAAATTTTATATAAAGATTCTTCTGGTAATTCAATTCCTTTGAATCTGCTACTTATCTCTGTTGATTCGCAATTTTGGTTTGTTGACAGAAACTTCCAATCATTGAATAGGGAAGAAGTCAGTTTTTCTGGGTTATCATAAGCATCAGTACCATATAATATTCTGTCAGAATATTTGATAAAAAAATCCCGAATATCGTCATATCTATTCTTAGATTGTAATTGTAAATGTCCTAAACGTGAAGACAAATCAACTTTAAAGTTAGGATACTTATCAAAACGTAGAGCTAGTTCTTCATAGCTCCATTCTAAGCTTCCTAAATGCGCACCAACAAAAACCAAACTGGGAAACTTTGCCAACACATTATCCCTTGCTTGTATCTGCAATTCATAGTGTGGTATGTCTGGATGTAAATACGCATGGAATTCGGGATTATTGGTGTAATACATCCTATTTCTTTTTGATGTCATTTCATGTAAGGGCAACCAACAATTTTTAGGTTCTCCTAAATGAGCTAACAAAGGAATTCTATTTTCACTTAAATATTTAAAAAGAGGGTCAAAAAATGTATCATCAATCATTAAATATGATTTATCTAATGATTTTATAATTTCCATACCAATATTTTTCCAAATTTTAACTCCAACAGCACCTTTTTCCATCGAATTATTAATTCGAGCAAAAGTTTTCTCGTACCATCCTTCATTTTCCCATCCATCCATTTCAAAACTAGCAATAAAGGAAAAATGCTTTTTGTTTTTTAAAATATACTCTAAGGCTATAGTTTCTTGTACCTTCATTGATGGAAATACGTTAGCATTCGTATTAATATTTATGAGTTTTATATTGTATTCTTTTGCAATTTTCTCATAAACTGGATTGTAAAAGGTTGAATGAAAATGGGAATCAATTTTTGGAAAGCTCTTGAATAATTTCATAATTATAATATCAAGTTGTCGACATTGGTTTCTTTAATTTATTACTATTTCGCCTATTTTTTATATACATTGTGCCTGTTGCACAAGTTAAGAAAAAAGTCTTTGTCGATCATTGCCGATAGGGACAAGGATCGTAACTTTAGGTAGGTATAAAAAAAAGCCCCTTGAAGAGGCTTATATTGATGATATTATGTCTGATTAAAGGCTTGTGCAACGGTTACCTGTGTTATGGCAAGTCATTTTGTTAAATCTTTCGATGTCGCTAATGCAATCACTCTACCACTATTACCTACGGCATTGTAAAAGTGGTAAACAACTCCATTCCATT
Source organism: Maribacter aquimaris (assembly GCF_014596745.1). Lineage (GTDB taxonomy): Bacteria > Bacteroidota > Bacteroidia > Flavobacteriales > Flavobacteriaceae > Maribacter_A > Maribacter_A aquimaris. Next base: position 12,934 of record NZ_JABTCF010000017.1, on the reverse strand, counting down.
TTATTACCCAGGGTTTATGGGCATACTTTTTATCATACTCTTCTGAAGAAGCTAACAAGTCTTCTCCTTCCCAATCTGTCCAATTTATTAAATTGTACGAGCAGGCAAACCGTTCAAAAGCACCGGGTTTCCAGAATGCTCCAAAATAGAACATTACGTAAATATCACCGATTTTAGCAATCTGTGCATCACCACAAATGCCTTTTCCTCTCGTAATAACCGGATTTTCTCCATATCGTTTCCACCTAACCATGTCGTCAGATACAGCCATTGCAATACTTTCATAGTTAGCAGTATCTCCCTTAGCGTTATAATACATAACGAAGGGATGTCCTGTATGCTTGCTGCTATCACGAATGACCAAACTTTTGTAGATAGTTTTGTTCTCAAACCAACGAACATCTTCATCCTCAGGAGACAAAAGAGGAGGATTATTTGTATTCCATTCATCAGCTTCAGTTAAAGAGGTGGAATTTGCCAAGCCAATTTTTAATGTGCCTGATTCGTATCCAGCTGTGTTTCCACCCAAGTAGGTCATCCAGTATTTGTCTTGATAATTTTCTACGGTGTAATCACCACCCCAATCGGTATTAATAAGGGATACGTACCCGGCTTTTTGGTTGGCATCCCATGTATTTTCTGTAAACGATAATATTTTTCCTTTAGATTCCCAATTGAGCAAATCATCGCTTTCCGATAACCAAGTTTCATACCCTTGACCATCAAAAACAATGTAAGTCATATACCAGATATCGTTTTTGCGAAAGATAGTTGGACTGTCAACCATTTTTGTGGAATCAGGATGTTGAACAACAACACCATATTTAAACGGAGTTTTAATCTCATTGAAAATTTTCTCCATTTCTACCTGAGGTACCACCTTGTTTAATGGGGTATTTATCTGATTACAACCGATTAATGATATTGCTGCTACTGCTACTAGCAATAAAATATTTTTCATTCTAAATGTATTTATTCTCCTTTTGTTGATTTGCCATAACGATCTCGTATAACCGTCAGTTACGGGTTAATATGCGTTAATTTTCGGTTTAGCACAGACCTTAGCAATTCCGAGTGGATTATGACGTAGTCGAATCCGCCGTAATTGCGGTTATACCTTGTGCCTATTGCACAAGTTAAGAAAAAAGTCTTTGTCGATCATTGCCGATAGGGACAAGGATCGTAATTTTAGGTAGGTATTAAAAAAAGCCCCTGAAGAGGCTTATTTTGATGATATTATGTCTAATTAAAGGCTTGTGCAACGGTTACCGTTGTTGTGCATAGTGCTTTTCACGTTGATTTTGCCCTGTCATAATTTACTTCTGCAATATTGGTATTTAAAAGTGCATCTTTAACAGTTATGTTGTTTTCTATGGCGTAGGCAATACATTCGTCTAAAGACCACACTTTTGGTGTTGAAGTATTATAAGCCTCTTGTGCATTTGAAAATTGCACGATTAAAAAGCTCGCTATGATGAGATATAATTTCATTTTTGTGTGTTTTACATTAATACTACAAATGTGAAACTAAATGCTACCTTAATAAAGTAATGGATGTTTGGGCTAATTGTCTATATAGAACGTCTTTTTTTATCGACGGGATTTTTGGGCAAGTCATCCTTACGTTAAATTAATTGCTTTGCACACCCCTACAAGTGATCACATATCACGAATTATTTAAAAATTTTAAATAAAAAAACCGGTTACAATTTAGTAACCGGTTTTTAAATAAGTATTCGTAATCTTATTATTTTTTAGGGTTAAGTTCAAACCAAAAATCTAACTTTACCTCTTGTTGGGTTGCATTACCTTGTGGTAGTCCGCCACCATTTCCTCTTCCGGCACCTCCACGGCCACCAGAACGGCCACCTCCAGAACGACCACCTCCAGAACGACCACCTTGTCTACCACCAGTTGTCATAGTAGGTTGTGAGCGGTTTTCCTGTTGTTCTTGCTTGGTAGAAACAACTCCAATAGATAATTTTGAGAGATCTTCATTTTCCTTTATAATCTTTGAAGCAGGAATCTTTAAATGGAATTCTAAAATTGGACCCACTTCCGTACTTTCTTCATAACTATAATTCATTTCAATTCCCAAACTATTTAAATCCAAATTAAAATCTTGAGATGAATCGTAACTTGTATAATTTGCCGTTTTTGGAAGGTTTTCTAGCATTTTATTGATATCCGGACCATTTTGCTCGCCATTTCCGCTACGCTCACCTCTTTCAGGCCTAGTACCTTTTTCTGGAAGCTCTGTTTTTAAAGGGTATTGTATGCTTACATTTTTCTTTTTCTTCCCTTTTACATCAAAATATATTGTATACCCACGGTGAAGCATAACTTGCATGGTCTCTTTGAACTCTGCATGTAGTGTTACATACAAATCTTTACCATCAAAATTTGCTTTGTATTCAATATTATCTTCACTCCCCATAAACGTAGATTCATCCTGGGCAATAATAACACTACAAATTAAGAAATGTAGGATCGCTAATTTTATTTTCATGGTTATTGTTTTATTTCAGTCTCGTTAATTTTTGTTTTTCTTAGTCCTAATTATTTTAGTCCGCTACAAAACTTCTTTAACCATAAAACCTACTTCCATATTTTGGGAATTCACAGTGACATCGCCTTGAGGAAAAGAAAACTGACACTGAAAAAATCTGGAAGGATGAGCTATAATTTTAGCTTTTAAATGAATTGATGTAACACTACAAAGGTGAAATTTTATTATATTTTACGATCAACCGATAGACGTTTGGGGTAATTGTCTAGACAGAAAGTCTTTTTTTATCGATGAGATTTTTATGATTTTGTGGGCTGGAAGCTATATTGAAGTCTATGCTACAGTTATTGGAACTTAGAATTTTATTTTTTTTGAAATAATTAAACTTTTTTAAAATAGAATAGTCTTTATATCGTATGAATATTTAAATCAGAATTCTAAACTCTAATAATTACAAAAAATGAAACATTTAGCGATTTTACTTACACTACTTTCAAGCCTTTATTCTTTTGCTTCAAATACAACAAATTTTCCCGCGGATACAACACAAGTATCCAATGAGAACATTTTATATAAAGTTTCACAAGATGACAATTATGTTTACTTAAACATAAGTACTACAGACACAAAGACCTCTATGTCAATAATTAGAACAGGCCTTACCGTTTATTACGACATCAAGGGAAAGAAAAAAAAGGATGTGTATGTAAAATATCCCTATAGTACCGAACCAAGACAATCTCGCCAAGGTTCCCGAGGAAATAATGACTCAAATACTATTGACTTAAATAGTATGATTGAAAAACTACCTGCAGAAGCTTAATATAGTTCATTTGAAGAAAAGCAAGAGTTTAATAAGGACTTAAATACTTTAGATATTGCGATTGAAAACCATTATACAGCTTCGAGTCAATTATTTGAATTTTCAATTAAAATTCCAAAAACAAAAATATTATCCAAAGAAAATAGTGATTTTTCTAAACTATCCATTGGTGTTGTTTCAAATAAAATGGAAGGAAATATAAACAAAGAAAGAGGTCAAGGTCAAAACCAAGGGATGCGAAGTGGTGGCGGACGTAGAGGAAATGGAAGTGGACGTGGCGGAATGAGAGGTCAAAATAGACAAGAACCAAGTTCAACAGCGGAAAAGATAACTGTTGATTTTTGGTTTGATGCCAAATAAAAACATACCGTTAAAAGGTGTAAATATTTAATTATTTTTATTAATTATTATTGTGATTCGGTTGTTAACATTTTTATTTCAAATGTTGATGTTTTGTGCGATTTTCGCATTATGCACAACGGTCTAGTATAACCGTCAGTTACGGGTTAAATTAGCGATTATTTTCTGTTTGGCGCAGACATTAGCAATTCCGAGTTGATTCGGACGTAGTCGAATCCGCCGTAATTGCGGTTATACATTGTTGGCTGTAGTGTTTTTTTAATCCCATATTTTTGGTCTATCAATTTTCATTGCTCTTAAATACGACAAAAATTGTCCTGCGTGAACTGATTCGTGATATCCAATCCGCAATAGATATTTTCCAAGTATTTTCTTTTCTCCGTTCCCTGGATGAATGATTTCGGTTTCGTTTAATTCCGTATCCGAAAATTGCCATACACTTTCTATAAATGTTTTTCTATAAGGTTCGGCAAATTCAAGTTCATCAGTAACGTTAATGAATGGTCGGTTTTCCCAAGGTGTTTTATAATTTGTCATATCTCTTTGATTAATAATAAGATTCCATCCATAATCAGCTTCCAAAACGTGTCTTATCATTTCTGACGCACTCATAGCTTTTTCGTCAGGTTTCCAATTATAATATTTCTCAGGTAGTCCATTCCAAAGTTTTATACTTCTTCTCCTTATTTCTGTAAAATTTAAAATTATAAGTTCAGATTGGGTCATTTTCTTTGTTTTCGGGAATGTCGTTTTACATTACAGCCAACGGTTTAGCTATGAACAGTACGGGAGCAAACTACCGTTTACTTTGCGCCACACACATAGCGAAATCTTTTGGTTTTGTTTTATTTTTTTCTTGTACAAAGCGACCCCGACGCTTCGGGGCCAAAGATTTCGCGACATTATAAATATACACAGACTTCTGCGTTAAAGCCCTAAGCCTGTATTGTTTATAGGTTGTGTGCCTGTTGCACAAGTTAAGAAAAAAGTCTTTGTTGATCATTGCCGATAGGGACAAGGATCGTAACTTTAGGTAGGTATAAAAAAAAGCCCCTGAAGAGGCTTATTTTGATGATATTATGTCTGATTAAAGGCTTGTGCAACGGTTACCAATGTTATGCTCTTTTTAATTCAATTCTATTATTAATCAAATATATCTGATTTAGCAATTTGTCTTGAAATATCATCTAATTCGTTATAAACTCCATTATCATCGGCAGTTCCAAAAAAGGCTATCACTAAATTGCGAGAAGGTGAAATGTAAAGACCTTGTCCGCTAAATCCACCTTTATAAAAATCTCCGTCTTCCATTACTTTGTCCCATTGATAGGTGTTGTGATGAACAGCTTCTTTATCAAGCGTGTAATTTTCAGAACCGTATGCAGTAATCAAATGAGGACGACCTTGCTTTTGAATCTTATCGAAATATTCATTTGAAACGAAAGTATTATCACCTGAACGACCATCGGTTAAAAACATATAGCCAAATCGAGCTAAATCTCGAAGTGTAGAACTGATTCCTGCGTGAGATACACTCGTGCCATTTGTTTGTGTAATAAATGCATCAGATTCCGCACCAATTTTTCGCCAAATTTCACGCTCAATATTTTCTGCATAAGAAAGACCTGTGATTCTTTCTATGAGGCAAGAGAGAACGAAAGTGTTCACTGAAGTATATTCAAATATTTCTCCAGAAGTTTTTGCAGATGATAAGGTTTTAATGTGCTCAAAAGCATTGTCTGCGGTTTTTTCTGTTCGTTTTAGAAATCCAAGAGCTGCTTCAAATTGATAGTAACAAGTTTCAGGGTTTTCAAAAGCGCCATCAACCCATTCACGACAATCAATTCCTGAAGCCATATCAAGAATGTCAATTATGGGTACACCTTCCCATCCAGACCCTTTAAGTTCAGGTAGATAATGTTCTATTGGTTTTGTTACATCAAGTTGTTTTCTGTCTTCCAAAACTGCTATAAGAGTTGAAGCAAATACTTTAGATACTGACCAGTAAAGATGCTTATCGTTTGAAAACATTCTTGGGTAGGCTTCATATACAATACGGTCTCCTTGCAATATTATCATACCATCCACTTTGTCGCAAGTTTTGACATAGTCTTGAAGTGTCATTTGTCCTAATTCAGAAGTAACAACAAACTCCTCGATTTCTTTGCGGTAATCTTCTTTTAGGCTTTTAACATTTCCTTCTCTATTGATTATGGCGTGAGTCCAAAATTCAGGCATATTTAAAAATATATAACGAGATATTTCACCTCCATCATCCCAATTATCCATATTCCATTGCTTAAATACGGACTGAATTTCCTCGTTTGAAAAACCATCATAAGTTTGAGCAAATAAATTTGAATATGAAACAATTAATAAGAGAAGTAATAGTCTGAAATAGTTCATTTTTTTCAAGGATGTTCGGTTTTTAGAAATTGAGCATAACGGTCTAGTATAACCGTCAGTTACGGGTTAATATGCGATTATTTTCTGTTTGGCGCAGACATTAGCAATTCCGAGTGGATTCGGACGTGGTCGAATCCGCCGTAATTGCGGTTATACATTGTGCCTGTTGCACAAGTTAAGAAAAAAGTCTTTGTCGATCTATGGCGATAGGGACAAGGATCGTAACTTTAGGTATGCATAAAAAAAAGCCCCTTGGAGAGGCTTATATCGATGATATTATGTCTGATTAAAGGCTTGTGCAACGGTTACCGGTGTTAGCAAAAGTTTTTGTTATATTTTCTTTTAGAATTGCTGGATATGTAGTTCCATTTGAGGTTCCTTCTCCTTTAGCACCAACACCAAAAGTGATTGAGTCTCCAAAGCAGACAATTTTCGTTTTTTGATTTATTAAATTATTTTCTGTTAAAAATGAAAATATTGTTTCGGCGATTAAAGAATATCCTAATTCAGTTGGGTGAACTCCATCTCTTTTGTTGCTGTTTTTTTTATTTTGTATATAATTGTCATTGTTATGAATTGGAATATTCATTTCACGAAATTTAGTATTTAAGTCTATAAAACTTATATTTTCTTCGGTAGATAATTTGTCGATAATATTAGATATTGAATCAAGTTTTTTGTTTGGCTTTTCTGTAAATAATTTTTTGTTGTGTCTTTCGAAAAGGAAAATTGAATCAACAGTTGGAGGGCTACATAAAACAATTTTAATGTTTTCTTGTTTTAATTTATGTATAATACTTGTCAGATTTTGTTTATATTCAATATATGAAATCATTTTTTTGGAATTCAACATATCATTTGTTCCAACCATAATTATCACAATATTTGGCTCTTTATCAATGACGTCTTCGTTAATTCTATTCAACAAATCAATAGTAGTATTGCCTCCAATTCCTGCATTAAATACAAACTCATTTTGATTACAAGAAATTAAGGTAAGACTAAAAGATATTATTAATAAATAGGTTTTCATTTTTTTTAAATTTTTGCTAACGTTTTGTGTATTGTTAGTGCGGGAATAGAAAGTCAGCAGACTTTCAATTTAGCACGAGGCAAAGCATTTTGTTTGCTTTTATCTTTTTCTGTACTAAAGTCAAATCAAAATGATTTGACGGACTTAGTAAATATGCACAAAACTTTGGATTAAGCACTAAAACCCGTATTAACAATACACATTGTTACCTGCAGGCTTTTATTTATTCATTGCATTTTCATAATCAGATAAAGATTTCCATATTTCTTCTATTTCTGGCCATACATTATCTGTAAAATCTGTATCGGTATTTACCAGAATTATTTTTCCGATTTTAGTTTTTGGATTAAAGTACATCGCTGTAAAAACACCTGGGTCAGAGCCGTTATGACCAATCATATTATTTTGGACATTTAAAAAATTATCACGAAATTCATTGAAAATCCCATAAGTTTCATTCTTTCCATTATTTGAAAAATTATGTTTTTCAAATTGTTTTTTATAACTTTCTTTATTGAGTAATTTGCCTTTTCCATCGTAGCCTTTTATTAATTCTGATAAAAATAAACCTAAATCGCTACTCGATGTTAGAAATCCACCATCGGCATAAGTTATAAGCGAATATTCCGCAATCATTTTCTCTTTGTTTGCAAATAACCTTGAACGTTTTGTAGAATCAATATCAGTTGATGTCCAGCCAGAATTATTCATTTTTAATGGTTTCAAAATGTAGTCTTTAGTAAAAGACTGATAATCCTGTCCAGTTGCAGATTCTATTATCTGTGCGCAAAGAGCAGCAGCTATATTTGAATATTCTCTTTTTTCTCCCGGTTTTGTGTCGGAAAATATCCCTTTAGAGTACCATTTTCCATTTTCGGTCAAGCTATTTTGAATAAATTCTAATAATGAAATCTTAGTTTCAGGTTTGTTAAAATAGTCAAATACACCTTCGTTTTCTTCGTGTTCAGATTTTTTTAAAACATACGATTTTGCGTAAATCTCATCAAGGTCAATAATTGAAGATGTGTGATAAGCCAAATGTTTAATTAAAATTGGATTCTCTGGATAGTTTGGATTAACAATTTTGAAAGGCAAATATTTGTTGATTGGGTCATTAATATTTAATTTACCTAACTCTTGTGCTTTAAATAAGGAAATTCCTATAAGTGTTTTGGATATTGAAGCTATGTTTTGAATTGTACTTGATGTGTAAGGCTTATTTTGCTCAATATCTGTAAACCCAAATCCTTTATCATAAATCAATCCATTTTCGTCCACCACAGATACTGAAAATCCGATTATCGCATCTTTATCAAAAGCTAATTGCAAGTTATTAGTCAATGTATCATTTATTGCAGTATGATTTTTTTCGAGTGTTTTTTTTGTTTCGTTTTTTTGTTTACACGAAAATATCATTGTTGAAAGTAAGATGATTAAAAATAGATTTTTCATTTATTAGTTGTTTGTTTTAATCCTCGGTCGTTTTTTCAGCTTGCAGGTAACGTTTATGTATAAGAATAGTTGCGGGTTTGTATGCGAGGATTTTCCGAAGGAAAATCAGACGTTACAAACACGCAACGACCTTTGATTAAGCACTAAAACAGCAATTTTTTTTATACGGTGTTGTAAGCAGTTATTATTTTCTTTTCAGGTTCAAATATCACTTTCAGTTTCTCAGTCAAATTTACAAACTCCTTTTCGTTAATATTCAATCCAATATTTATTATTTCGTTTTCAACTTTTAAGTTTTCCTTTCCCGTTTTATCGAGTTTTATAGACAACATATTTTTCCAAAGTTCTATTTCCGAAATCCCTCCATATCCACTTCTTGATTGGTCGTTAATTTCAATATGAAAAGTATTCATTCCTAACTCAATTTCTTGCTCATCTTTTCTGTCAAATGCATCTTGAATTATTAAATAAATATCCTCATTTCCTGTTTTTCCTGAAAATGCAATAATCAGCAATTCATTTTCATCATAATCGGCAAATATTTTGTCTGCTTTAAATTCCATAATTAATTCGCTTTTTTTCAGAATATTGGTTTCCGCAGTTTTGGTTTTTAATTGCTTACAACGGTCTTGTATACGATTAGTGGCGTGTTTAAGCACCTAATTTAGCAAATAAACACCAGATAGAAAATCCGCGAGGATTTTCGTAAGTAAGCTAAAACTAGCCATTAATTATATACGTTGTGTGTGCCCAGTATGGGCGTCTTTTAGCTACAGAAAGGTAGCTAATTCATTTAGAGGGTGCAAGTCCCTTATGGGCAGGGGTAACCCTTCGACTTCGCTCAGGACAGGCTCTTTGAAGCATTAGTAAGTCGCAAGGGTGGTAACTGCGAAGTTACATCTGAAGAAAGCGAGACTACAAAACTCGGTACTGACCCTTCGGCTGCGCTCAGGATAAACCAAGCAGGAACCGTATACAGAGGCATATTCATCTGGGTAAGCAAGCACATCATTGTAACGCCCCATGAGAACCAAAAGGATGATTATGTAGATACGGCAGTTATTGAGCGAAAGAAGATGTTCTTACCTGGAGGGCGGAGCGTAAAGAAAATGTCTAGCAGACATTTTTAGTGAACGAGCCGGCTGGCGTATGGCATAACCACGGGTTGGTTAAGTGGAGAAGTCAGCCGAGGTCATAGTACCCACAGGACACGAGTTACAGAAAGCTGTATAGGTCTCACAAGTGGGGAAGGACCGAACGCAGTCCTTCTGGAAATTATTCAGGGAGCATTGAATTTCGTTAATGGGCAACCCCCAGAAAATCTGTAGCCCTTTAAAAAAGTACAGAATAGTTTCGATTGGTGTAAAGAGCGATTGAAAAGATGGATTGCGAACCGCCGTATACGAGACCCGTATGTGCGGTGGTGTGAGGGGTGCACTCCGTCATTTGATGGCGGAGCCATCCACTCGATTAGCAAACGTTTCTATTTCCATAATTTGCTCTTTATTAATATGTAAAATAATATCCTTTTTTATTTTTTGAATTTACAAATACATAATTACTACCAATTGTATCCAATTTTAATTCCACGATTGAAGGTTCATCAGAACAGTCGATGCATAATTCTGATGGGTAAATCACTTTTTCTTCTACAAAATTTCCTTTTGTAAAACTAGACCCATATTTATGTTTTACCGTACATAAATAATTGCTAGTATCTTTTATTTTACACAACTTGGTATTGCCTTCATTAAAAATCGCAAAACGAATTAACGTATCTTTTTCTATTTTAAATTGATGTTTGTTGTTTGGGTAGAAAAAATCGGTTGTTGAAGAACGACCTGCAAATACTAATAAGTAGGTAGTTTCTTTACTTTTAGATTTCTGTAAAAGGTTAGTTTTGGGTAAAGAAATATAGTTCCTAGAATTAATTAAAGATATTCCTTTTCTATTTGATTTTTCTAATAATCTTATTTTTGGATTATTTTCTTCATAAGTATATAGGCTTATTTTTAAGGCTCTAAATCCTTTTTTTTCTAATGAAAGCTCGTGATTATATTTTCTAAAAGAGAAAAAACCTCTATTGTATTCTTGAGTTTCAGAAGTAGTACTGTGTTTGGTGCTATCCATTAACGTAACTTTTGTGTTTTTTATAGGGTCATTAAAAATAGTTATTACGTTACCAGACAATTTTAAACTTTGTTGTTTAGGTTTAGTAGTATGGTAAAGGTCTTTATATTCAACTTCTGTCGTATTCGTTTTTTTTAGAATAACTGTTTTTAAATTATAAGAACCTAATTCTGAAAAGTTATCAATTTTAGTGGCTAATGTTTGATAGCCTTCTTTTTTAAATTCTATAAAAACTATTCTTGGGGTATCTATTGTATAATTTCCTAGGGAATCTGTTTGTACAGAAGTTAAATTGCTCTTATAGAAAATAGATACGTTGCCCAACGGGTTTCCAAAATCATCTTGTAGATGGCCAAAGACACCAATTTTCTCTTTTTCATTTAGAGTACACTTCAATAAAGTAGTACATATCCCAACTAAAATAAATATAAGTACTATTTTTCTATTCATTTTTTAATCTTGACTAACGTCAAATTTAGTTATTAATAATCACCTAATAATATTTTCCACTTTTCAGCCTTTTTTCACTCGTTAGCTCGAGGAATTAATCGGATTTTGATGTGGGTAATGTTTGCTAACGTTGATGTGTATGGTTAGTTGCGTGGTTAAGCAACTAATTTAGTAAACAAAAACGAACCCGAGAAAATTCCGAAGGAATTTTCCAAATAAGCACTTGCCCAAGCAATTAATTATACACGGTGTGTGTGCCCAGTATGGGCGTCTTTTAGCTACAGAAAGGTAGCTAATTCATTTAGAGGGTGCAAGTCCCTTATGGGCAGGGGTAACCCTTCGACTTCGCTCAGGACAGGCTCTTTGAACCATTAGTAAGCTGCAAGGGTGGTAATCGTGAGATTACATCTGAAGAAAGTAGGACTACAAATTCTGGTACTGACGAACAGGAACCTTATATGAGGCTATTAGGTTGGATAAGCAAGCACATCATTGTAAAGTCCAAAACACGTAAAGTGATAACCGAAATAGTAGATAAGGCAGGGATCAGAAGAAAGAAGACGCTCTTACCTGGAGGGCGGAGCGTAAAGAAAATGTCTAGCAGACATTTTTAGTGAACGAGCCAGCTGGCGTATGGCATAACCACGGGTTGGTTAAGTGGAGAAGTCAGCCGAGGTCATAGTACCCACAGGACACGAGTTACAGAAAGCTGTATAGGTCTCACAAGTGGGGAAGGACCGAACGCAGTCCTTCTGGAAATTATTCAGGGAGCATTGAATTTCGTTAATGGGCAACCCCCAGAAAATCTGTAGCCCTTTAAAAAAGTACAGAATAGTTTCGATTGGTGTAAAGAGCGATTGAAAAGATGGATTGCGAACCGCCGTATACGAGACCCGTATGTGCGGTGGTGTGAGGGGTGCACTCCGTCATTTGATGGCGGAGCCATCCACTCGATTGTGTGTTCGCCTTTTATATTTCGTCTTCAAATTCTAAAAAATCTTCGTGAAGCGATTGTATTATCTGTCCAGTTGGTTCCGAATTTTCATCTGTTTTAATAAGTGTCCAACTAATTTTGTCACGCTCAATTTCTCTGTTTCCCTCGTCAATAATTTCAACAAGATTATAAATCATTCCCTTGGAATATGACAACAAAAAGTCAAATAATTTTTCTTCGCCAATTTTTTCCTTAATTTCTTCAAGTTTTTCTTCGATATCTTCATCAAATTCACTTGCCATAGAAATATTCACTTCTGTTGATTTTGCAATATCAAAGAAAGATTTCAGAACTAAAAAACGTCCAAATTGTGGAATTTTTTCAGTTATCTCACTTGAAGCCCAGCCTAATGGTTTTTTTGCGCCAGCATTTTCAAGTCTAATCACTAAATTTTCAAATTCAACTTTTTGTTCGGCTGTTAACTTTGAAATACTTTTCTCATAAAAGTCCTTATGTTCAGAAATTTCGAGATGTTTTTGAGTATGTTTCATTTAATTTTTTATTAGGTTTTTCATTCAGCGTTCGGTTTTTTAAGGTGACGCACAACGTTGTTGTATATGGTTTGTTGCGTGGTTTGGCAAGTAATTTAGTAAATAAAAACGGAATAAATAATCCGCGAGGATTTTCGTAAATAGGCTAGAACTAGCAATAAATTATATACGGTGTTGAACTAATCCTCGTACCTCGGAAGCTTTTAGTTTGTTTATAAAAGTACGTTATCTTACTGTTTGATAAAAACCTTAAGAATATGTATTTAAAAAAAGTCAAGGACGATCT
>NZ_JABTCF010000016.1 GCF_014596745.1 Maribacter aquimaris | reverse complement strand
AAGCATTTCAACCCAATATTGGGAAGTTTACCTAATACCTTTCCATACCCTTAAGTTATACCCTATGTTTGTGGGACCATAGCATAAGTAGGTTAAGTTCATGGTAAGATTTGGGGAAAAAGGTAGGACATTGTCCTACCTTTTTATTTTTACACTATTCCGCCCCCTATCCAGATTGTCCATAAAACATTACAAAAAAGCATTTCAACCCAATATTGGGAAGTTTACCTAATACCTTTCCATACCCTTAAGTTATACCCTATGTTTGTGGGACCATAGCATAAGTAGGTTAAGTTCATGGTAAGATTTGGGGAAAAAAGGTAGGGCGTTGCCCTGCCTTTTTTATTTCCATTAGCCCAGGAATTAACAGGTTTAAACTTACTTTAGGTAAATTAAAACCCACATTGGGAGAATAAAAGAAATCTAAAATTTGCTAAAATTCCTTTTTTATTTCCCACAAACCCAGTATTTTAGTCTCGCCATAGCATAAGTAGGTTAAGTTTATGGTAAGATTTGGGACGAAAAGGGTGGAGGCTTCTCCGCCCTTTTCTATTTTTTAGACAATAAAAAAGCCCTTTAAGTCAGGGACTTAAAGGGCTTTTTTTACAAGATTGTCTTTTATTTATGGGTAGCATAAAGCGCTGCAACCTTTTCCCAATTGATTACATTGAAAAAAGCGTTTATATAATCAGGCCTTCTATTTTGATAATTTAAATAATAGGCATGCTCCCAAACATCCAAGCCAAGAATAGGAAAACCTTCACATCCTGTATTTGGCATAAGTGGGTTATCTTGATTAGGTGTGGAACACACCTCCAATTTTCCACCTTTATGTACACATAGCCAAGCCCATCCAGAACCAAAGCGGGTACCTGCTGCCTTACTGAATTTATCCTTGAAAGCTTCGAAAGAACCAAAGGCATCATTAATGGCGCTGGCCAATTCACCTGAAGGTTCCCCACCTCCATTTGGGGACATTACTTCCCAAAACAGGGAATGGTTATAAAAACCACCTCCGTTGTTACGTACTGCACCGTTATCCATATCCAAATTGGTCAAAATGTCTTCAATTGATTTCTTATCCAAATCGGTTCCGGCGATCGCGGCATTTAGATTATTGGTATACCCATTGTGATGTTTTGTGTGGTGTATTTCCATTGTCCTAGCATCAATATGTGGTTCCAAAGCATCGTATGCATAAGGTAATTTAGGTAATTCAAAAGCCATAATTATAGTTTTTAAGTTAGAAAATATGTTGACCAAATTTACATTTTTTAACAGACTAATTCAGCCAATAAATTGTTAAGAACAATTATAGATTATGTAATTTGCAGAATAAAAATCCGTGTTAGGACATTCCTTTAAAATATACAATGCATCGGCAGGTTCGGGAAAAACCCATACCCTAACCAAGGAATATCTCAAAATTGTACTTTCCTCGGACCGTTCGTTCAGCCAAATCCTGGCCGTTACCTTTACCAATAAGGCGGTCAACGAGATGAAGGAGCGAATCCTAAAAAGCCTTTTCGAATTTTCAATAACCCAATCCCATAACGACGCTTCCGTAATGTTCAATGACCTAAGCGAAGAATTGGGACTTGATTTTGAAACCCTGAGACAAAAGGCCAAAACAACCCTGAAGCTCATTCTTCATAATTATGGCTTTTTCGATATATCGACCATTGATAAATTCAACCATAGGCTGATAAGAACATTTGCAAGGGACCTTAAGATCGCCCAGAATTTTGAGGTTGTCCTTGATACTGACCTATTACTGTTTGAAGCGGTCGACAATCTTTTGGAAAAAGTGGGACAGGATGAAGCCTTGACCCGGGTATTGATGGAGTTTGCCCTGGACAAGATCGATGAGGACAAAAGCTGGGATATCTCCTTTGATCTGTATAAAATTGGAAAACTTCTTTTTAACGAGACCAATTTTGGGCACCTCGATCTTTTGAAGCCAAAAGAAATCCATGATTTTATCACACTTAGGAAAATCATTCAAAAAAGAATCAAAAAGTTCAAAAGCGACTTAGTTGCGGGTGCTGATGAATCCTTGACCTTGATGCAAGAGAATGGACTGGTCCATGGGAATTTCAAATCCGGTTATTTTCCCAAGTTCATGGTAAAAATCGCAAATGGGGATCTTAATCTGGATTTTGGTGCTGGATGGAAACAAAACTTCGAAACCGAACCCCTGTACATAAAATCCTGCCCAGAAAACATTAAAGCCATCATTGATGGGCTACACCCTAGATTCAGTACAATTTTCGCCAAAATCAAGGAAACCTTCAATCAAGCACAGTTCTTGACCAATATTCATCAAAATTTAGTGCCCCTAACGGTTTTGAATGCCATACAAAAAGAAGTGAAATCGCTACAAGAAGAAAGGAGCCAACTATCGATATCTGAATTCAACACCTTAATTTCAAACGAGATAAAGAACCAACCTGCCCCGTTTATCTATGAACGTTTGGGCGAAAAGTACCGTCATTATCTCATCGATGAATTTCAGGACACTTCCGAATTACAGTGGAACAACCTCGTTCCCCTGGTGGGCAATGCCCTGGAAAGTGAAGATGACCAAGGAGGCAAAGGCTCCCTATTTTTGGTCGGTGACGCCAAACAGGCCATTTATAGATGGCGGGGGGGCAATGCGGAACAATTCCTCAATTTAGTCAATGAGCATACCAATCCCTTTGTCATACCCCCAAAAACCTATAATCTTCCTTCAAATTATCGAAGTCATGAGGAGGTCATAAATTTCAACAATGACTTTTTCACAGTGACCAGTCCGTTGCTCAATAATCAACTTTATAAGGAATTATTTGAACAGGGAAACCAACAGAAAACCAACACGAAAAAAGGGGGGTGCGTACAGATTACCTTTCTTGAGGAAGCCGAGGAACAGGACTTGGATTTGCTGTATTGCGACGAAGTACTTCGTACTATTGACAAAGTAAGGGCAGAGGGCTTTTCTTTCAATGATATTTCGATCTTGGTCCGGGACAACAAACATGGGTATATCCTGGCCGATTATTTGACCGAAAACAAGGTTCCGGTTATTTCCCCAGATTCCTTATTGATCGCCAATGACCGTAAGGTGCGGTTTTTAATCGATCTTTTACATTTCAGTAGCCAAGCAGACGATATGGAGGCCAGTTATAATATTCTGTATTACCTGGTGGGCGAACGCAAGGACGAACATTCACTGATCAGTGGTAACCTCCATAATCTTGAGGGTTTCCTGGAAGATGAATACAATTTCAGGTTTTCGGAAATTAAGAATATGTCTGTATATGACGGGTTGGAACTCGCCATCAAAAAATTCGACCTTATAAAAGGTTCCGATGCCTATCTTACTTTTTTATTGGATATTGTTCTGGAGGTAGAGCAGAAGGAGGGCACCGGAATTGTTACTTTCCTGTCTTATTGGGATAAGAAAAAGGACAAACACAGTATTGCGGCGCCCAACAATTTGAATGCCGTCAAGATCATGAGCATTCATAAATCAAAAGGTCTTGAATTCCCCATCGTTATCTTCCCCTATGCCAATTCAAACATCTATAAGGAAATAGACCCCAAATTATGGCTTGCTGTTGACCAAGACCAATATAACGGATTTAAAGAGGTATTGATCAACAAGAAAAAAGAAGTCGTTGATTACAATGAAAATGCCGCAATAGCCTACGAGGAAGAACAGCACATGCTAGAGTTGGATGCCTTCAATATATTATATGTAGCGTTGACCAGGGCAGAAAGGGCGTTGTTCATCATCTCATTAAAAGATGCCAAGGCGATACAATCGTCTAGAAAGACCCATTATTCGGATGTCTTTATAGATTACCTAAAGAACAAACAACTTTGGAACGACTCGGAAACCAGATATTCTTTTGGAAGTCTGGAAAACCATACCCCTTCCTCAAAGAACGAAACAATGGAGAAATCAGTCCCTTATCAGTATACCAATAAGGAAAATCCCAGTTTCAAGATAATGACAAATGCAGGAATGCTTTGGGATACGGCGCAGGAAGAGGCCATTATACAGGGGAACATCATACATTATATTTTGGGTTTGATTGAAGTAGCGGAAGATGTTATACCCGTTTTTGAAAAATTGGAACGCAAAGGAATGATTGACAGCAAGGAGGCACCTTCGCTAAAAAGCAAAATAATGACCGTTATTGCACATGATGCCTTAAAGCAATACTTTATGAAGGGAAAAACCATTATGAATGAACAGGAAATCATTACTGAAAAAGGTGAAATGGTACGCCCTGATCGCTTGGTCCTCTCAGGCAACAGCGCTACGATTATCGATTACAAGACCGGAAAGCAGAGCAACAGGTATAAAAATCAATTGAATATGTATGCCCAGGTCTTGGAACGCATGGGCCATACCGTTGAAAATAAGATAATCGTCTATATAAATAAGGATGTAACCATCGAATATGTTTAAAAACAACGAATTATGTACGGAGAAATAAAAAAATATCTAGCTGACGAATTGAAATCAATAAAAGATGACGGACTTTATAAAAGTGAAAGGATCATAACATCACCCCAAGCAGCCGTAATCAAATTGTCAAACGGCGAAGAGGTAATCAATTTCTGCGCCAACAACTATCTGGGACTTTCCTCCCACCCAGATGTCATACAAGCAGCCAAGGACACCTTGGACACCCATGGTTTTGGAATGTCATCGGTTCGGTTTATATGTGGCACCCAGGATATCCATAAAAAACTTGAAAAGAAAATTGCGGAATTCTATGAAACCGAAGACACCATACTATATGCGGCTGCCTTCGATGCCAATGGCGGTGTCTTTGAACCCTTATTGGGCCCTGAGGATGCAATTATCTCAGATTCCCTCAACCACGCATCGATAATAGATGGTGTTCGCTTGTGCAAAGCAAAACGATATCGTTATGCCAATAGTGATATGGCCGATTTGGAGGCCCAATTGCAACAGACCCAAAAAGACAAGGTTCGGTTCAAGATCATTGTTACCGATGGGGTGTTCTCTATGGATGGACTATTGGCTCCCTTGGATAAAATATGTGACTTGGCCGATAAATATGATGCCTTGGTCATGGTAGATGAGTGCCATGCCGCTGGTTTCATCGGGAAGCATGGCAAGGGCACTTTGGAGGAAAAAGGGGTAATGGGCCGGGTAGATATCATTACAGGCACCCTCGGAAAAGCCCTCGGGGGAGCCATGGGTGGTTACACTACAGGGAAAAAAGAAATCATAGAAATCCTAAGACAGCGATCCAGACCATATCTATTTTCCAATTCCCTAGCACCATCAATCGTAGGGGCTTCTTTAAAGGTATTTGAAATGCTTGCCAAGGATACCTCGTTACGCGATAAGCTACAATCGAATACGGAATACTTCAAAAAAGGGCTGAAAGAAGCAGGATTTGATATTATAGATGGCGATTCGGCCATAGTACCGGTGATGTTATACGATGCCAAATTATCACAACGAATGGCCGATTTACTTCTTGAAGAGGGTATTTATGTCATCGGATTTTATTATCCGGTAGTCCCCAAGGGCAAGGCACGGATCCGTGTTCAACTATCCGCCGCACATGAAATTGATCATTTAAATAAGGCCATAAAAGCTTTCATCAAGGTAGGGCAACAACTAAATATCGTTTAAATGCGTTATTTTATCTATTAAAAACGTTAAAAAAAATAGGAATTTATTTTTGTTAATAATATTTAACAACTTACATTTGCAGCTAATAAACACTTAAACTTAAAATTTTGAACATGAAACATCTTAGCAAATTATTGGTTGTTGCCCTACTTTTTGTAGGAGTTAACAACTTACAAGCGCAAGACGAGAATAACCCTTGGCAGATTAGTTTTGGGGTGAATGCCGTTGATGTGTATCCTACTGGTGACTTCCCAGGCAGTTCTTTCGGGAATGAATACTTTAATGCGACTGACCATTGGAACATTCTTCCGTCTATTTCTTACGTTGGTGTATCTAAATCTGTAGGAGATGGTTTCTCTGTAGGTGCTAGAGGTTCTTTAAATAAAATCGACAAATGGGGTGATAATGATGTTGATGATTTATCATACTACTCTATTGATGGTACGATTAAATATAACATTTTGAAAAACACGGTTATCGATCCTTTCGTAGAAATCGGTGGTGGTTATACTTGGATTGATGAAATCGGTGCTGGTACTGCAAACGGTGGAATAGGTGTTAATATCTGGTTTACAGAAAACATCGGTCTTACTTTACAGACTCAATACAAACATGCTTTCGAAGATTATCTTGCTCCTCACATGCAACACTTAGCAGGTATCTCTGTTAAATTTGGTGGAACTGATACTGACGGTGACGGTGTTTATGACAAAGATGATGCTTGTCCAGAAGTTGCTGGTCTTGAAGCTTTCAACGGATGTCCTGATGCTGACGGCGATGGTATCGAAGATAGCAAGGATGCTTGTCCTAACGCTGCCGGTTCTAAAGAAATGAACGGTTGTCCTGATACTGATGGTGACGGTGTAGCTGATAAAGATGATGCTTGTCCTAACGAAGCTGGTGTAGCTGCTCTTGCTGGTTGTCCTGATGCTGACGGTGACGGTGTAGCTGATAAAGATGATGCTTGTCCTAACGAAGCTGGTCCTGCTGAAAACAAAGGTTGTCCTTGGACTGACAAAGATAACGACGGTGTATTGGATAAAGATGATAAATGTCCAGAAGTAGCAGGTACTGTTGCTAACCAAGGTTGTCCTGAAGTTACTGAAGAAGTTCAAAAACAATTGAACGACTATGCAAGAACTATCTTGTTCGACACTGGTAAATCTTCTATCAAAGCTGAATCTACTTCAGTAATGGTTGACATTATCCAAATCTTGAAAGAATACCCAACAGCTAAATTTACTGTTGAAGGTCATACTGATAGTGTTGGTAGTGCTAAATTGAACCAAAGCCTTTCTGAATCTAGAGCTCTTTCTGTTAAAGAATTCTTAGTAGATAAAGGAATTGAAGAATTCAGATTGTCTGCCATCGGTTATGGTGAAGACAAGCCAATCGCTACAAATAATACCAGAAGCGGTAGAGCTCAAAACAGAAGAGTTGAAATCAACTTGGTTAAGTAATTCTTCTATAAACATTATTTCAAAAATTATTTTGGAAAGCCCTGACGATATCGTCAGGGCTTTTTTTATTTTTGGCTATGCAAAGTTTTCTAGAACAGGTTTTATCAACAATATACAAGGACCAAGGTTCTTTTGAAAATACGATTTTTGTTCTTCCCAGTAAGAGGGCCGGTTCATACTTAAAGAAAGGCATTGCGAAAATCACGCAGCAGCCCATATTCGCACCGGTCATCTATAGCATCGAAGAATTTGTTTCAGAGATATCAGGCCTATCCACCGCAACAAATACACAGCAACTTTTTGAATTATACTACGCTTACTTGGAGCAACCGGAAAAGGACCAGGATAGTTTTCTTGATTTCTCTAAATGGGGACAAACCCTTTTACAGGATTTCAATGAAATCGATAGATACCTTATTGATGAAAAGTCACTCTTTTCAAACTTATCGGCCATACAGGAAATAAACCATTGGTATCTCGCTGCGGAAAAAACCAAAATGGTGCAAGACTATGTCAATTTCTGGAATACACTCGACCAGCTTTATCACTCCTTCAATAAAAGATTACTCAAAAAAGATATTGGACATCAAGGTCTCGTATATCGAAAAGCTAATGAAAAATTAGAGGAATATATCCTCGCACAAAAACATAAGCGTCATATTTTTATTGGTTTTAACGCCCTGAATACAGCCGAAAGCACTATAATACAAAGTATATTACAAACCGGTAATGCCGATATTTTTTGGGATTTGGATTCCTATTTCCTGAAAGACCAAATACACGATGCCGGATATTTTATACGAAATCATCAAAAAACATGGCCTTATTTAGAACTACACACCCTTAAAGGCATAAGTGACTCTTTTATCCAGGAGAAAAAGATTGAGGTCATCGGGGTACCGAAGAATATCTCCCAAACCAAGTATATTGGCTCGCTATTGAAGGAAATGGCTTTGAATACAAATGGCAAGCTAGCCAGTACGGCAGTTGTACTAAATGACGAGTCATTACTGAATCCTTTACTGAATTCAATACCCAAAGAAATTGAAAAAGTCAATATTACAATGGGTTTCCCTTTGGACAAGACTTCTTTTAAAAATTTCTTTAACCAATTCTTTGATCTTTACGTACATAAACAACCCCATGGCTGGTACTACCAAAATATTTTGTCATTCCTTTCCGACCCGTACACCCATTTATTGTTAAATGATGATCATATTGCTATATCCGAGGTTTTAGTACAAGAAATAACAACACACAATCTCTCTTTCTTAACCCGACACCAGTTGTTATCCCTTATAAAATTTGATTCCTCTTTTTTGGGTACCTTGTTTTACGAGCCTATTCCTTCCCCCAAAGGTTTTATACAGCATTGCCTCGAAATTACGGCACTATTAAAGACCAAGCTTCAAAACAACAACAATTCTCTGGCATTGGAAGAATTGTACCGTTTTTATGGCATCTTTAATCAAATAGCCATAATACTCGAAGAGCATGAGTTCATAACCGACCTAAAATCGTTACAAACCCTTTTCCAGGAATTGGTATCCATGGAAACCCTTGATTTTAAGGGCGACCCAATTGAAGGATTACAGATTATGGGAATGCTCGAGAGCAGAAACCTCGACTTTGAAACCGTCATACTCTCTTCTGTCAATGAGGGTATCCTTCCCGCTGGAAAATCGAACAACTCATTCATTCCCTTCGATTTAAAAAGAAATTTTGGTCTTCCCACATTTAAAGAAAAGGACGCGGTCTACACCTATCATTTTTATCGCCTATTACAGCGTGCCAAACACATTTACCTCATTTACAACACAGAACCTGATGTATTGGAAGGTGGTGAAAGAAGCCGACTTATCACACAACTATTAACCGATGAAAATATTAAAAACAACATTACCGAATATGTTGCCGTACCAGATATAAAAGTGGAACCTGAAAAGGAAATCCGTATTCAAAAGGATCAAGCGTTACTGCAGCTTATCCAAGGGCATGCCCTAAAAGGTTTCTCCCCCTCTTCGCTCAGTAACTATATCAGAAACCCCTTGGATTTTTACAAACAGAACCTTCTAAAGATCAATGACCTGCCCGAAGTTGAGGAAACGGTAGCCGCCAATACTTTTGGTACGATTATCCACGACACTTTGGAGGATCTTTATACACCCCTGATCGGTAAATTTTTGGATAAGGAGCTTCTGACCAACATGAAAGGCCAAATAGAAGGCTTGGTACAGCACCATTTCGCAAAGTCCTATGCCGCTATTGAAGTGCTACGTGGCAAGAACCTTATCGCATACAACGTAATTCTCAAATACATACAGTCTTTTCTCGACTATGAGATCCGCGAAAGCGAAAAACACGCAATCAAAATCCTTGGGCTGGAGCAAAAAATGGAAATCGCACTGGATTTTCCAGAAGTCGGCTTCCCTGTTCACCTCAAAGGCAAATTGGATCGCATAGACGAAATTGATGGTAGGTTACGCATCATCGACTATAAATCCGGAAAAGTACTGCCCAATCAAGTTGAACTATTCGACTGGACCATACTTACCGAAGATTATAAATACAGTAAGGCCTTCCAATTGTTATGCTATGCCCTGATGTATACCAA
This sequence comes from Maribacter aquimaris, assembly GCF_014596745.1. GTDB lineage: Bacteria > Bacteroidota > Bacteroidia > Flavobacteriales > Flavobacteriaceae > Maribacter_A > Maribacter_A aquimaris. The sequence goes on along the minus strand of NZ_JABTCF010000016.1, from coordinate 96,067 downwards.
AGGGAAAAAAGACTACGAGATTGAGGCTGGCATCATTTCCTTTAAGAACCTTAGCGCCGGTTTATTGAATTTCGCGGTCAAATCCAGTAAAAACAGCAGATCCGATAAAAACGTTGCCATTACCCCAGACACTCTTTCCGATTTCACCAAGGAACTACAACGGTTGATCCTCGAAATTTGCAATCCCAACATCCCCTTTATCGAAAAAGAAGTATGACATTACTTTTTGTCTGGCCTTGTCGGTCTTACCTCTATTTTACTTGGTAGCGTACGTGGATGCATTTTTAATAGATCCAATACCAATTTACCAATATCCTCAGGCTGTATTTTCCACGCATCCTTTTCGGAAGGTTCATTATTGTTAAAATGGGTAGCCACGGATCCTGGCATTATGGTGGAGACCTTTATATCATACTGACGTAGATCGAGCATTGCAGCTTGTGTAAAGCCCACAACACCGAACTTCGTTGCATTGTAACCTGCCCCATTGGCAAAGAAATTCGTTCCTGCCAAACTCGCCAAGGTTATATAATACCCTTTGGACTCCTTTAACGCTTCCACAGAGGCTTTTAAGGTGTGGAAAACACCGGATAAGTTGGTATTGATCATACTGTTCCACTGTTCCTCCGACATCTCGTCTATGGGCGCAAAATGCCCTACGCCCGCATTGGCCAAAACAACATCCAATTGTCCCCATGTATCCAAAATTTCCTTTACAGCACGCTGTTCATCCCCAAGTTGGGACACATCCGATTGTAAGGCAAGAACATTATTCCCTTGATCCAATTGTTTAGCTGCGGATTCAACTGTTTCCCTATTTCTACCACTAATGGCCACTTTCATTCCCGCATCCAACAATGTTTTTGCCACGCTGAACCCTATTCCTTTGGAACCTCCCGTGATATAAGCTACTTTTCCTCTTAAATTTGACATATTTTTGTTTTTTTATTAGAACCCATTAAAGAAAACGAATATACTATTTTGATACTTGAACAAAAAGTATTTCCTTTGACGTCTTAAAGCCATGGGGGATTAGCTCAGCTGGCTAGAGCGCTTGCCTGGCAGGCAAGAGGTCACCGGTTCGACTCCGGTATTCTCCACCAATAAACACTAGGCTTCAAGAGTTTTTAACTTTTGAAGCCTTTTTTATTTGCACGCAAATCCAGTTTTGGATTAAGATTGGTATGATTTGATACAAATCGGTCTATTTTAATACTTCTTCACCGTTTAAAATTTTTTTTTTGAAAAAGCATCTCCAGTTAAAGGTTGCTTTAACTTCAATAATAGATAAAGGAAAATAAGTCCCATAAAAGGTCAATTAACGAAATTATTAAAAGAGACCAGGTTTGGGATACTCTAGAAAAAGTATTAACTATTACAAAAGCTGCCCTATAAAACGGCCGTTTTGAAAAACCATTGCCCTAATTCTAATTGCTTCGGAAAGCATTAATTCGTAAATCCTAAAATCTATCCAATTGTACCATGATAATTTTACAGACTTAGTTTTAAGAAAAGTTCATGCGTACCGTTGTTGGTATTGTTTAAAGAGGAAGATAGCGGTGCTTCATAGGCATACCCAATATCAAAACTGTTAGCTAGATTAAAAAGAAAAAAACCGGCAAAACCTTCATCGAGTCTGTATGCAACCCCGAATTCTATTATTTCATTATAACGCAAAGCGGTTGTCAAATCTATAGATACTGGTGCGCTTTCTACGTAGCGTATCATAGAAGAAGGCTTAAATATCAACTTTTCGTTGAGTTCAATATCATAGGCACCCATAAGGTACATATGCAATTTATTCCTTCCCAACCGTGCTGCACCACCATCTTGCTCTAACCTTCGCGGCTTTAAGATTTTTGGTGCTGAAAAGGATATGGAGAATTTTCGGCTTTGAAAGTAAATACCCGCACCAATATTGGGAGTTATTCCTCCATCTATATCCATCAACGAAGGGTCCGGTTGTATGCCGAAGGTCATGAGTCCGGCAGTATTGGCGTTATATGAATTAGCGGATGCCTTCAATCCAAAATAGATATTAGTGTCACTGTCCAATTGCAATTTATAGGAGAAGTCAACAGCTATGGAAGTCTGTGTTTCAATAAAAGTTTTATCATTAATAATGCTTACCCCCAAACCAACGTTTCTTCCCAAAAAGGTGCTGGCAAGAAAGCTCTGTGTTTCCGGTGCACCTGCAACGCCGGACCATTGGCTGCGCACATTGGCACCGAATTCGGTTTTTTCCTCCGCACCTGCATAGGCGGGATTCACAAAATTCATGTTGTACCTGTAGAAGATATAGTTGGGATCCTGTTGGGCCATGAGGCTCCCCGAAACAAAGAATATAAATAATATGAGATAGGTGCTGTTAATTTTCATTTTGTTTATCGTTCAGTTTAATTAATAGTTGATGAATATCCATCCATCCATGGGTGTCGAACCATTTCTGAAGTCTATGACATAATAGTAAGATCCCGCAGGTAGGTTTTCCGATTTGGAACCGTATCTGCCAGTCCAATCATTCCTGTAACCAACAGCCTTGAATACCTCATGCCCGTATCTATTGTAGACCGTAACCATGGCGTTTTGATGGTTTTCTATGCCCTGTATAAACCAGGTGTCATTGATTCCATCTCCATTTGGCGTAAATGCCTGTGCTGCTATAATGGATCGTTCCAAACCAATATTGGTGTCATTATCATTTTGATCTGCATTTGCCCCTATGCCGTCACCGTCTAGGTCTACACTTTCATCTGGATCGTTAGGGAAGGCATCCTCCTCATCGGGAACACCGTCACCATCACTATCCGGCCTGTCGTCATCCGTATCATTGGCATCGTTGATACCATCACCGTCCGTATCGGTTCCGTTGTCTACAATGCCATCACCGTTCGCATCGGCATCGGCATTATCCCCGATACCGTCACCATCGGTATCTACACTCTCGTTCGGGTCGTTAGGGAAGGCATCTTCCACATCGGGAATGCCGTCCCCGTCGCTGTCAGGGCGGTCATCGTTCGTATCGTTGTCATCGTTGATACCATCTCCATCGGTATCGGTTCCATTGTCCACGGTTCCATCACCGTCAACATCGGCATCGGCGTTATCCCCGATTCCATCGTTATCCGTATCCACACTTTCATCTGGATTGTTAGGGAATGCATCGTCTGCATCAGGTACGCCGTCTCCATCACTGTCCAACCTATTATCTGTGGCATCTACATTATCACCAACACCATCACCATCGGTGTCGGTGTCCTCGGAATCATCCAATGGGAAATCGTCATCGGTGTCCAGCGTACCATCGTTATCATCATCGGTATCGCATACATTACCCTGTCCATCAAAATCCGTGTCTAACTGGTCTGCGTTTGATACTGACACGCAATTATCCGAAGGGTCAAGAACCCCATCACCATCCGTATCAACATCGTCATCGGTCAATTTAATGGCAACCGTTTGGTCTGTCAGGTCATCGAAAGTATCATCGGAACCGGCATCGTTAACGGTCAAGGTAATGGTCGCTGAATCATTGCGATCTATAGCGTCATCGACCCCTGTTACTGTTATGGTCTGTGCGGTATCCCAATTCGCAGATGTAAAGGTAAGTTGTGCCAAGGACACCGTAGCCTCATTAGTATCATCACTGGAGATATCGAGAACCACATCACTAGTAGGTTGTGCATCCAATACAACTGTAAAGGAGCCTGTACCGGCAGCTTCATCAATGGTCAGTGCGGCTTTGCTTAGGATATAATCAGCCAAAGCATTAACTGTTACAGATACTCCTGAACTATTTGGACAAGTACCTGCCGTGGTATATGTTACTGTGTATGTTCCTGGCGTACTTGTGGAAACATCTATTGCTCCTGTTGAAGCGTTGAAACTCAATCCTGCTGTTGAACTAAATGCTCCACCTGCTAAACCAGTAATTGTTGGTGTTGGGTCTGAAGCATCTACAAAATAGGCAGAAGAACTATAAGCAAAACTTGCATTGTCTAAAGCATTAATTGTAACAGATACTCCTGAACTATTTGGACAAGTTCCTACTGTTGTATAAGTAACAGAATATGTTCCTGGCGTACTTGTGGAAACATCTATTGCTCCTGTTGAAGCGTTGATAATCAATCCTACTGTAGAACTAAATGTTCCTCCTGCCAATCCTGCAATGGTTGGCGTTGGATCTGAAGCATCTACACAATAAGCAGCTGAAGAATAACTAAATGAAGCATCGTCTAATGCATTAATTGTTACAGATACTCCTGAACTATTTGGACAAGTTCCTGCTGTGGTATACGTTGCTGTGTATGTTCCTGGCGTACTTGCTGAAACATCAATAGCTCCTGTTGAAGCGTTGATACTCAATCCTGTTGTAGAACTAAATGTCCCACCTGCTAAACCAGTAATTGTTGGTGTTGGGTCTGAAGCATCTGCACAATAAGCAGCTGAAGAATAACTAAATGAAGCATCGTCAACATCATTAACTGTTACAGTTCGAGTAGCAGCATCGTTTGAACATCCACCTGTTGCTGTTAGTTCGTACGTAATAGTAGCCGTACCTGCAGCAACGCCTGTTATTTCTCCGTTTACATCCACTGTTGCAACGTCTGTATCGTCAGAAGTCCAAGTTCCTCCTGCATCGCCATCGCTTACAAAAGTTGTTGTTCCCGCAATACAGATTGCTTGATTTCCTGAAAGCGCACCTGCGTCTACAGTTTCACATGTACGATAAAGTGCAAATTTACCACCTGATGTTAAAACAGGTGTAAAGTTCACAGTATTTAAATCAACCGGAGCCCTATTATTTGCAGAACCTCCTACTAGAGTATTTAAACTGGTGCTATTAGCATCGGATCCACTGTATAATTTAGATATTCCATTTGCAGCGGTAACGGCTCCATTTGAACTCACCACAATATCTCCACCTGTTGATGTTGGTGCAGCAGTACTTTTACCAGCATTTAAAACAATTGCACCAGTATAACCTGTTACACTATTAGATGAAGAACCAGAAGTAACTGGCTCGGTTAAATTAATATTCCCAGCTAATGTTTCTATTAATACAGTTCCTGTAGAAGTAAAACCATCCTCGCCATTTACAGTTCCAATAGTTAAATTACCACTTGCATCCACAAAATTTACGCTACCAATTGGGGTAACATCGTTACCACCTGCAATGGTTACTATATTATTTGAGGTATTGGTTAAAGTAAAAGTACCCGTTCCATTTAAACTTAATCCATTTGCTGTAATAGCTGCCGATTGAGTTACAGCTCCTGTAGATGTTAAGTTGATATCATCATCCGTTGCTGTTAAAGCTGAAGATATTGTAATATCTCCTCCATAAACTGAAATAGGTCCAGCAATAGTTTGAGCTTGGTTTATTGAAATATTGGAAGTATTAGTAGTTTTACCTATTCTTAAAGAAGTTGCTGAACTAACAATGTTATATTCATCTGATAGCGTAAAAGCTGATGCAAAATTAGATCCCGTAGGTCCTTCAAATACCACATCCCCTATACTCTCAAATTTAATTACACCAAGTGTTGCTCTTTCGATGGTTTCCAAAGACCCTGTTTTAACGTTAATATCTCCTGTGTTTGAATCTCCAATCTCAATGGATGATGCAATATCCTGTCCCCTTAACACTAAACCTTTAGTAATTGCCAAATCTGTACTAATTCCCTCCATGGTTATATCTCCTCCATCTGTGGTTAAACCTGCAAAGCTGTTTGTCCCTATTTGAATAAGTAATCCAAGTGCTTCACCTGATTGTAAAGCGGCATTGCTAGCATTACCTAATAGCTGGATATTCCCAGATGTAGAACTTATAGTAACTTCATCTCCATCTGCACAAACAATAGCTAAACCATGTGACCAAGAAAAACCATTTGAAGCCTCTGATATTCCCTCTAAATTAATATTTCCAGTTGTTGAACTAAGTGTAACATTTCCAGAAGCACTACCTGTAGCAATTGTAGTACCTAGCCATAAACCTGCAGACTTAAAAGGGTCTCCTATTCTTTTTCCATAAACCTCTAAATCACCTTCACCAGTTGTAATCGTAGAATTAACTACCATTACGCCTGCTGTTGAGGTATTCACAGAGTTATTTTGTCCTTTAATACGTAAATTCCCTCCATCTGTATTAATAGTTGAACCGACTATTGTTACACCATGGGTATTGTCAGTACTCGTTAATGCATAAGAAGTAGGAACTGTTAAACTATTTAAAGTTTCAGAAGCACTACCGCCTCCAACATAAAAATGTCCGCCACTAGTTGTTACATTACCCAATAAACCAACTCTGCCATCATCAGATCCGTCACTATCAGACCATAATAAAATACTTCCTGCATTAGTTTGAAGTGTTTTATTAGCTGCTAGTGTAACATTACCTGATCCTTTTAATAAAATATCCTCATTGGCAGCGGTTGATGTAAGATTTTCATTTACGGTAATGTCCCCGCTGTAAACTGAAATTGGTCCTGCAATAGTTGTTGTACCGGCAATGGTTACATTAGCATCGGTTGTGCCGTCTGCACTGGTAGCTGATTTGCCAATCGTCAAACCAGAAATAGCCGCATCTAGGGACAGATCTGCAGTTGTGAAAGAAACCGCACTGGCAAAATCATCTCCAAGTGGCTCTAAAGTAACAGCCCCTGAAGTTTCAACGACAGTATTATTAGCGAAAGCAAATTTATCAGCTTTAAATATAACATCACTGCTACTTGCCGTGAGCGTACCTTTCCCAATCTTTGCGCCAGATATAAATGGCCCAGTGTAATTTGCATTATTGGTATTTAAGGTTTGATCTTCAATCGTAATCGTGCCCATGGCAGATTGAAAACTTCCGCCTAGTGAAAAGCCTCTAGCATTTGTTCTGGCAATGGTTGACTTACCAACCATGAGCAGATTTCCATTTTCAGTCTCGATAGTACCTGCAATAGCTACAGCCCAAGCATTTCTACTGCTATTGGGTGTTGGATTTGCAGGAGCATCGGCCATATCGCCGGTAATGGAAATGGTGCCTGCACCATTGGTCTTGACACTCGTATTGAGCCCGTATTGACCGCCGATATTGGTTGTCCATATCAACCCATTAAATGTATTTCCTGCATTACCACGTATAGTAATATCTCCGCCATCAGCTGTGCCACTCGCATTTAGCGTGGCTCCAAAAACTCCTATTGCATAGAAGTAATCTGAAAAGGCATCACCAAGTCCTGCATCATAACTTGCAAAACCTGTGAGCGGATCCGTACCGCCACTTAAAATGATATCGCCTCCATTGGTGGTGATAGCTGTAGAGGTGCTGGGTGAAAAATCGGTACCAATCCGAATACCGCCCAAACGATTTGCATCAGCATCAGCTTTAAAAATTACATCGCCACCGTCTGTTGTAATACTTTTGTTTTGGGCCAGCGTTATATTACCTGTAGCATTCAGCTTTACATCACCAGCTAAAGCGCCACCTGTTGTATTGAGGTTTTCATTAACGGTAATGTCTCCGCTGTAAACTGAAATTGGTCCTGCAATAGTTGTTGTACCGCTAATTGTTGTATTAGCAGTATTTCCAGATTTCCCAAGCGTTAATCCACTTATTCCTCCAGTATAGGTTAGAAAAGTGGTGTTGAGCGTAGAAGAAAATGATGTACCGAAGGGTTCAATAGCTAAGGTTCCACTGGTAGAAAAATTTAATGCTCCTGCCGCGGTAACATCGTCCGAGATAAACTGAATATTTGAACTGGAACTTGGAACAGCAGTACTTGCTTTTCCCCCTATAGTTGCACTGGATATATTATTTTGAACATTGATGCCTTCCTCCCCTAAATTAACTAGGATGTTTCCTGATGTTCCTAAAACATTAAGTACACCTAAACGGTCTGATGAAAGTCCCAATCTCAACCCCGTTGAAGTTCCCCCACCTAAGCTCACTAAGGAAATTCCACCCGTATTTGATGATACGATATTCATCGTTCCTTCAACGGTCATACCAAAATTACTTGTTGAATTTAGAGCTATATCAATAGCAGAAGCTGCCGTTGAGGTACTTGTCAAAGTCAATGAACTATTAGGAATTGAAGAACTATGAAGAGAAACGCCCATTCCTCGTCCTGTAGTTGCTCCTGTTCCGCCCTTTAAGGTTATTGTTCCAGACCCCGCGTTGATGTCATTCACGGCGAAGGTGAGTATTCCATTATGTGTTGAAGTTCCTGCTCCGGCTATATATACATTACCTCCAGAGGTATTGATCGATGCTTCTTCCAAATAAATTCCCGAAAATGCGGCAGAACCAACCGGGGGCTGAATCGAGGTACCAGAAACTGCATACCCATCGCCCACAGTAAGGCCATTCCATGTTGTATTAGCGGATCCTCCACCTGCCCAAAAATGACCACCTGATGTTGTTATTGAAGATTGATTTCTTATTAAAACCGAACCATTAGAAGCCTCTCCATCACTATTGGCCCAAAAAACCACATTACCATTTTCAGTAATAATAGTTTTACTGGCAGCCAAAGTAATATTTCCACTTGCTTTTAGGAGAATGTCACCATTACTAACACTTGATGTATTTATATCTTCATTTACGCTAATATCACTACCATAAATCGAAACAGGTCCAGCAATAGTTTGAACAGAACTGATTGTTATAATATCCGTATTAGTTTCTTTACCTAAAGTTAAACCACCTATTCCGTTAGCATCTTGATCAATTTCAATCCAATTTGTTTCCAGGTTCTGACCGAAAGCAGCATCATTTGATTCCAAAGTAAAAGCTCCTGTTCCATTTATCCATGGTTTTGTAGCTGTACTTGCTGTACTCCATAAAAAGATTTCAGATCGCAGTGTTAAATCACCTGTGCCTGCATTAAAAGTTAAATAATCAATATCTAATGTTCCTGTAGCATTCGCATCTGCATCTGCATTAACAATTATATTACCGTTTGCACTTGTAATGTTTCTTCGTGTAGTTGTACCCGATGAAAAACCATTGTTAGCAGATAATGTAATATCACCTGCTGTGGTTGATGTGATGTCTTGATTTACTGTGATTGCATTGGCATAAGCCGTAATGGATCCAGCAATTGTTATTGCTGAAGCAAAAGTAATGTTGGCTGTGTTTGTAGTTTTACCATAAGTAAAACCGCTTAAAGTGCTTCCAAAATTCCAATCATCGTCGAAGGTTAAAGTTCCAGCATTACCCGATCTAACATAACTAAATGCATCGTCCGACGGCTGAATAGTTAAAGTACCTGTAGATCTAATAGCAATAGAGCCCGATCCTGCATGATTGCTGCGTTGGTAAATAGAATTCCCCTCGATTAAAATATTTCCAGAATAGGCATTTACACCATCAAAACCAATACGTATAGCGTTTGTGGTATTAGTTGAAGCAAACCGTATGGAATTAGAGTACTGTCCGTCACTTTCTCGTGTATTCGAGCCTTTAATTTCAATAGCACCTGTTTGTGATACAATGGCAGTGTTACTCCCTGAAATTACTACACCCTCTTTATCATTTATAGTTGCATTAAATTGTGCCGCCCCATTAATGGCGATATTTCCGGAAACCGATGAAATTATTGTACTAAAAGCGCCGCTACTTGTAATACGAGTTGCACTTCTCCAACTATTTCCATTGGTAGTTTGGTCTGCACCTGTTCCATTGATGGTTATACTTCCTGTGGTGCTAGTTATAGCTACATTCCCTGTAGCTGCATCAATACTAGTAGCGCTACCATTGGTATATCTGCCAGTTAAAGATCCGTTAAGAGATATGTTTCCCGCTTGGGAAGAAATCGTATAATCATCTATTCGAATTCCATAATTTATACCGTTATCATCACCAGTTTCCCACGAACGTGCAGCTAAATATATGTTACCACCCTCGGTAGATAAGCTTCCGCCAATCATTGATAAAGCGGATACGTCATCAGCCCAAATTCTCGCGTCACTTGTACCTACGGTTAAGCCATTCCAAGTCGTGTTGGTATTGCCTCCGCCAAGCCAAAAATGACCTCCTTTTGTTACAATTGTAGTTCCGTTTAAAACAACGCTACCAAAATCTGGGGAAGTTGGAAACATTCCTGACCTAAATACTAAATTTAACGCTGCTGTAGCAGATGTAATACTTACTCCAGAATTAACTGTAATGTTGTTAGCAATGTTAAATATTAAACTTCTGGTGACAGCTCCTGTATAGGAAATATTGGCACTAACTATAAGACTTCTTTCTTGGGAAGCTTGCCCGGGAAGTACAACAGTTAAATCTCCTATATTATTTAGATGATTAACAACTACTGATGCATTTACATTCGCCGTACCCGATGCTGCTACATTAAGTGTATTCCCTGATATACTCCAGTTTGTACCAGAGGTTCCTGTGTCTCCAGAAGACGAAATGGTCAGGTTTTGGGCAATTGATAATTGGGGTAAGCCAAAGGCAAACGCCAAAAGAAGTGTCCATCTTGTAATTGTTGTGTAGATTTTTGATGTCATAATCATATAAATTAGGTTAGCAGGTTTAATGAATTTGAGATTTAAAAAAAAATCAAATAATGCATTTTATCGGACAAAAATAGAACCACTGAAGGTGGAGATAACTCCAAAGTCACTTGAACTAAACTGATCGTTCTATTGGTGAACCGTTCCGTTATTTACGGCGTCAGTTATTCCTGTATCCGAAAACACTTCACTGTCCGCTTTGAGCCATACCGATAAATCGCTGGAGACCCCTCCCGGGGATTGTGCAAGCAATAGCTGTGCACTACCGAAAAGAAATAATAAAATAAACGTTTTTAGAAAATAACTGTTATTCTGAAGTTTGGAATTGGTATGCATATGCCCCACAAATGTTTAGATTGGATTACAATGAGAATGCGAATATGATTATGATAGTAGGATTTTTCTTATTTTATGTTGTAGAAACTAAGCGTTTAAGTTGTGAAATCAGCGATAAGCGTTGTTTAAATATCGATGAAATACCTATTGTGGGCTTTATTTATTTTGACGGTCACTTATGTGTAGGGCTTAATGGATGAAATTAATGTATATCACAAAACTCAAAGTTTCCCCTCACTAATTGGTAAGAATTGAATATGTAAGAAAGATTTGGCGAAATTATGGAATTGGAACCAATCGGTAATGCGACTACCAAGGATTTGAAATTCAGATTTTAACGATATACAATGGTTTTCTTAAAGGAACAATTTATAGGACAGCATTCATATCACAAGAGTTGAAAGTTCATTTAAGCGACATTCACGTATTGAACCACTCCCAAAACAATATATTCCACCCTTTTTAAACTCACATTTTCGTGTTTAGCAATTTTAAATTGTTGATAACTCAAAATTCTTTCTTTTTTAACAAAAATCAAATGGTATCATTTGAATCATTTTGAAACCAAATAAAATTATTCAAATTTTATTTGGTTCGATTTGCATTGATTTAGCATAAGTAATTGTTTATCCATATTTTGTGAATAATAATATGTACATAATCGAGTTTTTGCACCTCCATCCAATTACATTTATCCAACAACAATATTGAAAGAAAACAAAAGCGCTTTTGTTCATTTAATAATCTTAAAAAGAAACAAATGGACATTATTTTAATCTTTGAGCGACTCGATCGTTTGGAAAGGCTATTGACGGCCAATAAAGAGGTACGCACCTTCTTCTTGGAATGGCCGTTACGGGAGTTGCTTCAAAAAACCGTTCAGTTCGTCGCCGGATTTGAACTGTTTTAAAAACTCATCATTGAATAATTCTTCTTTCTTCATAAGATGTAAATATTTAAAGTTAAAAAAAATAGCGAGGGCATGCCCTCGCTATTTTTTTCTATTTACACACTTTATGAGATAGTGCTTATTAACTACGGTTCTTAAAATCCCATAAAGCAAACAGACTCTTCCAATAAAAGCGAGCATGTAAAATACACTACATATTTTAGTTGACTTGGCAGATACCCCATTGTTCTTTTAAAAGCTGTGGTAAAATGCTGGGGATTTGCATAACCTACTTCGTATGCTGCATGCGCAATAGATGCTCCATCTCGGGTGATTAAAGTTTTAGCAAATTCCATTCTCAACGCAGTGATGTATTTAAAAACAGGGATACCATATACCTTTTTAAAATCCCTTTTGAGTTTAGTCGCATTGAATCCGGCGATTTCTGAAAGTTCTGAAATTTTAAGGGGTTCCTTTAAATTTTTTCTGATATAGGCCTCAACCTTAACCAGTGCCAAATAATCTGAATTTAGTAATTTGACTTTGTTTTTTGAAATTTTCGAAGTTTGTCTTCCCAATAAAAAATCAGTAAGCAACACGGTCAAACTACTTTCCAAATATCTTTTTCGAATAGCTCCTTTATAAGGGCACAGTATTATCTCATTGATCTTACTACGTATATGAGGGGGAATAAACTTACTTTTATCCCATAATACAAAGGAGTTGGAATTGGAAATCGCATCCTCTAATTTACCGAATGATCTTCTATATTCGGCACCCAAGAGTTTCTGCAACATATTGGGCTTAATATATATCTCAAATACCTTGGCATTACCCTTTAAAAAAAAATCTCGCCCCTCAGAAGTCGGATAATAAAACATGTTGCAATGATTCTCAGGAATTTGAACCAAATATTTTATATGAATCAAAGGCTGATAAGAGTACGTACCTTCTAGGGAAAAGTGGAGTTTTATCAAGTGCTCATCACTGCGAACAACAATTTCCGAATCGAATTCAAAAAGTCGTTTTGTGTTGGAAAAATCAATCCCGCTTATTAATGCAATACCATCTTTGTTGGTGACCTCAACATTATTGAATTGAACTGAATTGTCAATATAACCGTCTTTAAACAGTTTGTCAACATATATTTCCTTGTGTAATAATTGCCTACTATTACCATTTTCCGCTCCTAACCTCATTACTTCCTTTTGCGTATATAAAAATTCCTTTTACGGTACTTCACCGCACAATGCTGTTTTAGATTTGCAAATCTAGTTATTTAGACTTAATCTTAATTAACATAGTGGCCTATTTAATGAAAAAATTACTCTCAGCATCATTATTCTTTATTTTCTTATCTGCCCAAGGTCAAGAAGCTTTCGGCACAATATCAGGAACAGTAAGTGATGCTTCAGGAAAGCCTTTGCCCTATGCAAGCGTTTTGGTAGAGGGTCTAAAACTTGGTGTTCTTACAGATGATAATGGGGCATACTCCATTAGCAAGGTACCTAGCGGAAAACACAGGGTAGTCGTTTCATTTATCGGATACGGTAAACGCTCAAAGACCATTGAAGTCAACAAAAGTATAAGTAACCTCAATATCGATTTTACCCTACTGGAAACCGTAGAAAACCTAGATGAGGTAATAGTCAACGGTAAGACCAAGGAGACAGCGCTTGAGACCAAAGGCTTTGCCATTAATGCCGTAAAAACAGGGGAAGCTAGTCTACGAAATATTCAAACTAACGAATTGTTAAATACTACAGTTGGTGTGAAAATTCGTCAGAATGGAGGTTTAGGTTCTGATGTCAGCTATAGTTTAAATGGATTATCAGGAAACTCAGTGCGCATTTTTATCGACGGAATCCCTATCTCTACATACGGTTCTTCATTTAACCTAAATAGTATTCCTCCTTCAATGATCAAGAATATTGAAGTTTACAAAGGGGTAGTTCCTGGGCATTTGGCAGATGATGCCCTTGGGGGAGCCATTAATATTGTACTTCATAAAGATGCGAAAACGAATTTCAATGCCTCGGTTTCCTATGGGTCTTTTAACACTCTACAAACCAGCGTTAATGGGCTTTATCGTTTCGAAAAATCAGGATTTACAGTAAAAGCATCCCTTTTTCATAACTATTCCGACAATGACTATAAAGTATCAGGCAGAAGTGTTGTGGTTACCGGTTTAGGAGGTGTACAAACACCTATTACCGCTAGAAGGTTTAATGACGCTTATAGGTCTACAGGTGGAATGGCTCAAATAGGTTATACCGATGTAAAATGGGCAGATCAATTTTTCATTGGCCTAACAGGTTCGAATGACTATAAAGAAGTACAACACGGTGCTTTTATGACAATTACTCCCTACAAAGACAGGTTCCTTGAATCTGATGCGTTGCTGGCAAGTTTGAACTATCAAAAGAAAGACCTTTTCACCAAAGGACTTGATGTAAACGTAAACGGCTTATATGGTAAAAGAAACCGTGCGGTAAATGATACCGTTGCTTGGGCATATAATTGGAACGGAGAACGCGCTATTGATTTTAGAGGAGATGAATACCAATACACTTGGGGTTCTCAACAAGAAGGTGGCCCTACACTAGCTAAAATCAAAAGGAATGTTGCATCCATTAGAACAGGGGTTTCTTACGCTATTAATGAACATCACAAGGTATTGGCAAATCATGTATATAGTGGTATTGACAGGGAAGACAGTGATGCCCTAAGATCTGTATTGGAAAATACTTTTCTTGGAACACGGGATCTACACAAAAACATATATTCCTTAACCTATGAGTTAACGGCTTTCAATGAAAAATTAAAAGCGAGTTTATTTGGAAAACATTATCAACAAAAAACAATAAGTAGTGACCCTGCTATTGAATCAGACACTGAAGGAAACGATGTAATCGTAGATGAAGTTGCAATCAGCAATAAAAAGTATAACGGATATGGCTTTGCGGCCTCTTATGCAATTATTCCAAATGTTACGCTTCTAACTTCGGCAGAAAAGGCCATACGACTCCCTAACGAAACAGAAGTATTTGGTGATGACGGAGATAATGTAGTGGCCAATTCAAGTATTAATCCAGAAAGTAGTGACAACTACAACTTAGGATTCAGATTTGGATCATTTAACATCAAAAAGCACAATTTTACCATATCAACAAATGTTTTCACTCGAAATATTAAAGATAGGATTGGCCTGCCCATTGAAACATCATTAAATGTTGATGATGAATTAATCGTATATGTAAATCAAGGTAGTGGCACATCCAAAGGGATCGACGCCCAATTGAATTACACGTACAACAACAATTTTGCCCTCAATTTCAATGTTTCCCGTTTCGATTTAAGGATTGTCAATCAAGGAGTGGAAATAGACGTTCCAAACACACCTTTTTTCACCATGAATGGTGGCTTACGCTACGCTTTAACAAATTTGATTCAAAAGAAATCGCGATTGAATCTATTCTACAATATCTATTTCACTGATAAATTTTCATTCTTGACTGCACAAGGATCAAATACCGTGGGAAACGAATTTTTTGACGTGCCCCAACAATTAGCGCAAGATTTCGGACTTAGTTACACATTCCCAAATAACAAGTTTGTGATGAGCTTTGATATCAAAAATATTTTTGATGAACCCGTTTATGATAATTTATCTGTACAAAAACCTGGAAGAGCTTTTTACCTAAAACTAAATTATAGAATCAACAATTTTTAACCCTTTTAATAAAAAAATATGAAACGTACTTTCTTGAATTTCAAATTACTAACACTTATAACTATTGGTTTAATGACAGCTTGTAGTAGTGATGACCCAAATGAAACCGTAGGTCCTGAACCAGACCCGGACGATTCTAGATGGATAACTATTGCTGGGGCTAAAATGGGAGATGCACCAGGAGATGGAAACGGAGGGACGCTAATTTATGCTGTTAGTAGCAAAGCCGCCAAAGACCCAAATATGTCTATTGAACCTTTTGAAAATGGATTTATTGCACCTTCGAACAGAACTGCGCGATTGCAATCTTCTGAAGATGGCAATACCATTTATAATATTAGCTACGCAGGAGATACGGGGGGTAACTATACAAAATACACCGTAGAAGGTGGGCAAACATTCACCCCTACAGGTTCAGAAGTAAGCATTGCTCCATACGTAGGTACTGCTCCAAGATGGATAAAACTATTTGACGGAGATCAAACAGGTGCTGCGGTATATGTGTCTACAGAAAACGAATTTGATGAAGATGATAATTACACGCGTACCGATGCTACCATTGGTGTAGTGACTTTGGATTTAGTGAATTCCTCAATAAAAGAATTCCAAGAGCACAGTGTAGCTTTAAGTGCAGAAGAAGAAGCAAACGGCTATTATATCTCTAGAATTGATATGCCTGTTTTAAATGCTGCAGGAGATAAATTATATATTGGTGCGCGTTTAAGCAAGGTGGACCCCGCTACTGCAGAAAGTGACAGTGATTACGAGATCTTAGGTTCTAAGACCATTGTATTGGATTACCCTTCTTTATTGAATCCGTCAGTGATTACCTCTACCGTGGGACACGGAAATACGAATGGATACCGCAGTATCAATGCTTTCCTTTTAGACGGAAGTGTTTATCAGGCAAATCAAAGCGATCCAGAGGGATCTCATATTTTAAAAATTGGTGCAGACAACCAATATGACGATGCTTATGTGTTTAATCTAGACGATGCTTTAGGTATAGAAGATGCGTATATTCTTGCTTGGAGGCCAGCAGAAAACGGAAAAGCCGTAATAGCTTACCGTCATTCAGGGTCTGCAGAAGGTGTAGCAGGTGCTCAAGGATTTTTTGCTCTTGCTGATTTGAACGCCAAAACCGCTCAGAAAATTGATGCCATTCCTTATGATGCAGACTTTTACTTATTCCAATACCAAGGTTTTGTAGTTGATGGAACAGACATTTACCTTACCCAAGGCGCTGTAGGGCAAAACGGAAATATTTACGTTGTAGATACTGAAACTGGAGATGTAACTAAAGGTGCGGAATTGGTGAATGTAGTAGGGAGTCACTTTATCGGTGTGTTTTAATATAGGAAACACATATAATGGTTACGTGGACCTAAAAATCAACAATGGGGAGGTACAAAATTTTGCACCTCCCCTTTTATACTTTTAATTATCAAAACAAATTATATGGCTACAGCAACTTTGTTCTTTTTAATGCTAGGTTGCCTTTCCGGAGGTTCTGCCTAAAGAACATCAGACAATCCATTTTAGATCGCGATTATTAGGCAGCCAAAACCGGTATAGCCAAAATAGATGCATCCATTGCAAAAGGGCATTCGGGTATTGAAGCTAATGATGATGGTTTTGATGTTACTACATTCCCAATTTTTGCGAACAACCCATTAACTACTATTAAACATTAGGAAGGGAACGGCAATGATGTAAATAAAAAAACACATGACTCGCGTACCTATATTTTCTAGGCAGCTTCCTTAACCGCGGCAACCGGTCAGCAAAATACTGCGGTATATGATTTTTTTATAGCGAATGAAGCGGGTTTAAGAAATGAAAAAGACCAGCAATAAAGACGGTAACGGAATTTTCAGGAGACATATCCAAAACTAATCTTTTTTTTAAAACCCCCTGAGTATCAAATTGTTGTTAACGACATATTGCATCATGATATTTGTCATTGCAAATCCAAAGCGGGCAAAATATTTTTATAACAAAATTTTAATTCTTGCTATGTGAACCATACCAGCAGGTTTTAGCGGGGTTCATTCTCCTTTTGGCTTGTGTTACATATCATTTGGCTAAGACAAATAGCTATGGATAATAAGGAACTACGGTCTCAATGCATGTGAGGGAATTAAGGGATTCAAAGACAGCATGCCGCAAATACACCCTTTCCCAGGGCCAAAAGACTGGCTTTGGGACTTTTGGTTCAAACTTGAACTACATGAGCATTGGAGGAGGAATAGCTATAGCTTTCTAAAGAAGTATGAAAACTGTATTGACATGTCTTATTATTATTCACGGCCTTATCCATGTATTGGGTTTTGCCAAGGCCATCGATTTCGGAAATTTAACACAATTTACCAAACAGATTTCAATACCAATGGGAGTAATATGGCTATTGACAGGTTTGTTGTTCGTGCTTACCGCCCTAATCCTTGTCTTAAAAAGCGGCGC
Organism: Maribacter aquimaris; assembly: GCF_014596745.1. Lineage (GTDB taxonomy): Bacteria > Bacteroidota > Bacteroidia > Flavobacteriales > Flavobacteriaceae > Maribacter_A > Maribacter_A aquimaris. The sequence continues at coordinate 78,134 of NZ_JABTCF010000016.1, read as the reverse complement.
CTGGCCAATTCTTGCCCTAATCACTGTTGTAACATCCCAAATCTTGATAATTACCGCCTGGGAAGATGCCAAATTCGGTAGCATAGCCAACAGTATTATCCTGATTGCGGCAATCATAGGTCTCAGCACCCAAAGTTTTCAGAATAGGTTTAGAAAAGATATTCTATCTGCCAGTGACATTGCGACAATCACTACTAATAACATTACGGAAAATGATTTGGTAGGGCTTCCCAAAAACGTTCAGGATTATTTAAGGTATGTCGGTGTTGTGGGAAAGCCCAAAATTCATAATGTTAGGATTGTTTTTGAGGGAGCGATGAGGGACAAAGGGAAGGACTGGTTCAACTTCACGTCCGAACAATACAATTTTTTCCAATCGCCCACCCGCTTATTTTTTATGAAAGCCAAAATCAAAGGTATACCCATAAACGGGTACCATAAATACGACAAAGAAGGGGCCCGAATGCAAATTAAATTATTATCGCTCTTTCCCGTAGTCGATATCGATGGGCCCAAAATGTTTCCTACAGAGACGGTCACTTTCCTCAATGACCTATGCCTTTTCGCCCCGGGCGCACTTATCGATGACCGCATCCGTTGGGAAACGATTGACGAACTATCGGTCAAAGCTACCTTCACCACGAACGGAACAAGCATTTCAGCAATTTTATACTTTAATGAAAAAGGACAATTGGTCAATTTTGTTTCCAACGACCGCTATTCCGTTTCGGAAATGAAAACCTTTCCGTTTTCTACTCCTGTAAAGAATTATCAAAACATCAACGGATACAATCTCCCAACTTATGGAGAGGCAATTTGGCATTATCCCGGCGGGGAATTTATATATGGAAAATTCAATGTGAAGCGTATTGAATACAATGTTACCAACTAACAAAAACAAATGTGAAATAACATGACGCCAACAACAATACCCATGATTCCGACGCTTGAAAAATGTGCCCTGTAGTCATAAAAAAACCTTTACAAATGGTAGCTACGGACCTATTCCAAAGCAAAAATCCTTTATAATTGATTTGAAAAATACCATGGACTTATTGCAGACCATTGCTTAAGCCTGCTTTTTCAAGCGCTTTTTTTCAGTACATCGTATTGTTATTCAATGATTTTTCCGGTATCTGTTGAATAGCATCCCAATGCTCACCTATTTTTCCATCCGCATCGAACCGAAAAAAATCCATTGTAATATACGCATCATTCCCTGGCCAGGTTTGATGGGTATGTAGCGCAACCAAATCCCCTTCTGCAATACATCTAACGAACTCAATCGATTTTTCGGGATACTCCCTTTGCATTCTTTCGAAATAAGCAATAAAACCATTGGTGCCATCTTCAACATCCGGATTGTGTTGTATATATTCCTTGCCCACATACCGTTCAACAGCCTGTCTGGGATTACCTTTGTACGCCATTTTGTAAAAGGCTATCGCATTCTTTTTATTCTCCTCCAAATTCATTTTGATGTCTTTTGTTTTATAAGATTAGCGAAGTTATAACTGGCATGGATCAAATTATCGTAACTCTTGGCCATTGCTTCTGGTAAATTGCCCACACCTCGTACTATCGATGCTACATAGTTAAGTCCGAAAGCTTGTTGTTGTTCTATGGATATACTTACCGAACCACATAAGGCAGCTACGGGTATCTGTTTTAATGTTGCCGAGGTAATGACCCCATCTATGGTCTTGCCAGAGAGCGTTTGTTCATCTAACTGACCTTCACCTGTTATAATCCAGTCTGCACCTTCGATGGCTTTATCAAAGTCCGCCAATTCCTTGACCAAGTCAATACCGGAAGTCAAATTACCATTAAGGAAAATGAGGGTACCTCCTCCAACCCCACCAGCTGCACCGGCGCCGGCCACTTCCTGTAAATTTATATTATACTGCTTTTCAATAACCTTGGCAAAATTGCTTAGCCCTTGATCCAATAGTTCAATTTCATTGTCTGATGCCCCTTTTTGCCTAGCATATACATAGGCCGCACCATTTTGACCGTAAAACTGATTCGTAACATCGCAAGCAACATTCATTTTTACCCCATTGAGTTTAGGGTTTTTGTTCGAATCATCGATTTTTCGTACCGCGGAAAGATTACTTCCTATAGGTTTCAATTCTTTCCCCCCATCATCCAAGAATCGATATCCCAAAACCTTTGCCATTCCCATACCCCCATCATTGGTAGCACTTCCCCCAATACCGAGGATAATTTCCTCAGCGCCCTTTTCCAAGGCATCGACAATTAGTTCGCCCGTACCCAATGTGGTCGTATGCATACAATTGCGTTCTTGGTCTTGGAGTAACTTAAGCCCGGATGCCTCTGCCATTTCAATATAGGCGATCTTGGTACTATCGGAATACAAATAGGATGCCTCGATGGGACGAAAAAGGGGGTCATTAACCGTTACCGATACCTTATCCCCTTTAATATAGTGCCGGGCCACTTCCATAGTACCATCACCTCCGTCGGCCAAGGGCATCTTTAGGATTTCGGCCTCCCTGAAAACCATAAGAAGACCTTCTTCCACGGCATCGCAGAATTCGAATCCGGTCAAGGACCCTTTAAATTTGTCTGGAGCGATAATAAATTTCATAGGTTAAAATTAATGCAATAATTCAGGTAGAAAAATACTGAATAGGACAATGGCAATAAAAAACCCTACCAAGATAAGCACTTCATAAATTCAATGTGAAAATAGCCCAGGAAATAGTGGTAGTAGGATTCAGTAATTCGGTAAACTCCACCATCATAGCACCCGCCCTGACCACAGTGGACCAACCTGGTGATAAAATTGGCCGTACTGCCGTTAAATATCTGATAAAAGAAATAGAAAATCCGGGAAATGATGAAACGACCAAAAAGGTAGAAATCAAAACCAGCCTATTGGTTCACGATTCATCCTTTACCGCCTAAAAATCAATATTTCTTGACACTCAGAATCAACACCGGAATCGGTACCGAGAATTCAGATTTGCTAATGGTGTTCTTTTCCCAAAGTTTGACGAAAAACCCCCTTTTTCTTCTAAAGACACAAAGCAAATCGGGATGTTTGGACTGAAAATGCTCCATGACACCAAGATATGTAGTAGCGTTCTCTGTTACCGTAAGCTTGGAACACAGATCCATCAAAGCCGTATTTACCTTTAAATCGTCATCGGTGTACTCAGGTGTTTTTACCAATAGTAAATTTACCGTTGCATCATGTCTTTTCTTGATTGTGATCAATGGGTTCAAAATCCGCTTTCGTTTTAAGACACCGGATTTAAATGCAGTCAGGATACTCTTAAAGGGCTTGTATTGAACACCTAGGGGAACAATCAACGCAGGAATATCGGTCCTTTTAATTATTTTGCCCGAAGTATAGCCCAAATAAAGATCTTCATGGACATGGTTACTCTTGGGGGAAAGTATGATCAAGTCTATCCCAATCTCTTTGTTTATTTTCATGATGCCATCGACCAACTCACCATTGTAGGTTGCCATTTTGATATCGACGTTCCGGGAATCCACCTGATCGATAATACCCTTGATCCGTTCTTTACCACTCTTCGCCAGTTTTTCTGAAATGTTGGCCAAACTACCCGCTTTCGCACTGATATTAAAAGCATCCATAACATAAACCTTTGCCGAAAAATCAGCGGCAAAATCAACGGCATATTGTAATGTATCCGTAACGTTGGGTAGGGTACCTATAGGGACAAGAATGTTTCGCATAGCGGCAATTATTGATTAATACTTTAAATTTACGATTAAAATAAATCCTATTTGTGATTCGTCGTGCAAAGATATCGGAAATTCATGACATTTTGGATGTTACCCAAGAATGTGCGGCATATATGATTCAAAACGGCATTTACCAATGGAATGCGAATTACCCCTCTAAAAAAGCCTTTGAAAAAGACATCGAACGCTCCGAATTGTATGTGCTCGAGAAAGAAGAACGTATCATCGGCACACTCGTTATCTCGACTTTTATGGACGGGGAGTATCGCCCCATTCAATGGCTCACCCCCAATAACAAGAACATTTATATCCACAGATTATCGATATTACCCGAACAACAAGGGAAAGGTTTTGCCCAAAAACTGATGGACCATGCCGAGAACCATGCCCGAGAACATGGTTTTATTTCCATCCGTTTGGATACGTTTAGCCAAAACAAACGCAACCAAAGATTTTATGAAACAAGGGGATATCGTAAACTTGCAGATATATATTTCCGAAAACAAAGTGAACATCCTTTTCATTGTTATGAATTGGTATTATAATCCCAAAATGTACTTTTGAAAACAGTCGTAAACTTTAAAACAATCAACAAACTGGCGATTCCGGCCACTATAGCGGGTATTGCCGAACCCATACTCTCTATTACCGATACTGCCATCGTTGGCAATATCCCTGTTGATGGTGTCGAGTCACTCGCTGCTGCCGGAATCGTAGGTTCTTTTTTATCGATGTTGATTTGGGTATTGGGACAGACACGTAGCGCTATCTCCGCAATTATCTCCCAATATTTGGGTGCCGGCAAATTGGAAGAGGTAAAGACCTTGCCCGCACAGGCCATATTCTTGAACATCGTATTGAGCATTATCATCCTCTTATCGACCATTTTCATAGTTGACGAAATCTTTCAGTTGATGAACGCCTCTGGAAAAATACTGAACTATTGCATTTCCTATTATTCCATACGGGTATGGGGATTCCCCCTAACATTATTCGTGTTTGCGGTCATGGGCATATTTCGCGGCCTACAAAACACCTATTATCCCATGTTGATAGCGATTGTAGGGGCCGTACTCAATATAGGACTGGATTTTATGCTGGTATATGGCATAGACGGCGTCATAGAGGCTATGTACCTGGAAGGAGCCGCATGGGCCAGTTTAATTGCCCAGGGAATCATGGCTATCATGGCTTTTGTTCTTTTATTGACCAAAACGGATATAAGTCTGAAAATCCGATTTCCATTGCACAAGGAATTAAATCGATTAATCGTAATGAGCCTTAATCTTTTCGTTCGGGCAATAGCCTTGAATATTGCGCTGATTTTAGCGGTAAGGGAAGCAACGGCTCTCGGCGATAAATATATCGGTGCCCATACCATTGCCATAAACCTTTGGCTTTTTTCGGCCTTTTTTATTGATGGTTATGGTGCGGCAGGCAACATTATGGGGGGGCGTTTGTTTGGAGCAGGAAATTATGATGGACTCTGGTTACTCGCAAAAAAAATAATGAAATATGGCTTAGTAGTAAGCATCTTATTGATGCTTTTGGGATTTGCGTTTTATACACCTATTGGCCATATTTTCTCCAATGAGACAGCTGTGCTCCAAACTTTTTACAGTATCTTTTTTATTGTAATACTCGGACTTCCCATTAACACGATAGCCTTTGTTTTTGATGGCGTTTTCAAAGGTTTGGGTGAGATGGGCTACCTTAGGAATGTCTTGTTGGCGGCAACCTTCCTTGGGTTTATCCCCATACTGTTCTTGACCAAATACGCCCATTGGGGCTTATACGGAATATGGATAGCCCTTACCGTATGGATGGTCATCCGTGGTGGTACATTGCTTTGGAAGTTTAGAAGAAAGTTTCGCCCCTTGTTGCAAAACACCTAATTTTGTATAAAATATAATATATATGGGTACTGACAGAGCAAACGGAAGCCTTTATACCACAATTGACAATAAAGTGGCTACAGTTGAATTTGGCCATCCTGCGGGTAATTCATTTGTTACGGAATTATTGGATCGCCTTACCACTGAAATCAACACCTTGTCCAACAATGAAAACATTTCAGTCATTATCCTGCGTTCGGAAGGCAAACGGGCCTTCTGCGGGGGGGCGTCCTTTGATGAACTGACAGCCATAGAAAATCTGGAAGAAGGCGAAAAGTTCTTTAGTGGCTTTGCCCATGTCATCAATGCCATGCGCAAATGCAAAAAGGTCATTATTGGTCGTGTTCAAGGGAAAACGGTTGGAGGCGGAGTTGGTCTTGCAGCGGCCTGTGACTATGTATTTGCATCGGTCGAGGCTTCCATACGACTATCTGAATTAACCATTGGCATTGCTCCCTTGGTGATTGCACCTGCAGTACAACGTAAAATAGGGACAGCCGGCTTATCCGAACTCTCGTTGGCCCCAACAGAATGGCAAAATGCCTATTGGGCCAAAGAAAAAGGTTTGTTCGCCAAGGTCTTCGATTCTATCAAGGAAATGGACAAAGAGATTGATTTCTTCACCCACCAATTATCCAACTACAATCCGGAAGCATTGTATAAATGGAAAAAAGTACTTTGGGAAGATACCGACCACTGGGATAAGCTACTCTCCGAAAGGGCAGCTATTTCCGGGTCATTGGTATTATCCGATTTCACAACAAAAGCACTATCCAAATACAAGAAATAATAAACCTTACGTATATCCGTTTTATTTATCAAAAAACATCGACATGGAGATATTGAACTTCCTAAACGGAAACCTTGTTTTTCCCCTATTGGCATTTTTTATTGTGGTGATCTATTTTGTGAATCGTATCCGTTCCCGAAAAAAATACAAAAGGTAATTCCGTTTTAACCAACGCCGGCCATGACCACTAACTCCAATGCTATGTGGGTATTTTTCTATGCATTCCTTTTTTTGATTGGGGCCTCATTATCCTTTCTGGCCTATTCCCAATACCGACAAACACAGGGGTTATTGGCTAAAGATTACCTATAACCCGAAAATAGCGAAGATGTAAAAACCATTTCCTTCTGGGGGTTATACCGTTGGAGTGTCATTTGTATTATGATTGCAGCTCCTTTTTTGATACTTGGTGGTAGTTATTTGTTGTATAGTAGGGGCTGATTGCACCAATACTTCAGTATATTTGGTTACATCAATAACTAAATGACCATGTATTCTTCCAGCCTACTTCTAAAGACAATTCCCTTTTTTATCCTGATGATCACTACTGGTTTTGGTTTTCCAAAAGATAGTGCAAATCATCCCCAAATCCATACTGAAACCAAACCACTTAAAGTGGGTATTATCGGGTTGGTGCATGATCATGTGCACTGGGTATTAGGTAGGGAAAAGATTGGGGATATTGAGATAGTCGGCATTGTTGAGCCCAACACGGCATTAGCCATTAAATACAGTAAACAATACGGATTTTCGATGGATTTGGTTTTTGCTTCGATGCAGGAAATGGCCAAAGCCACAAAACCGGAAGCCGTCATGGCCTTCAATCCCGTTTACGATCATTTGGAAGTCGTCGAATTCTTTGCGCCCAAAGGAATCGATATCATGGTTGAAAAACCCATGGCCGTCAATGTTGCCCACGCCAAAAAAATGATTGCCTTGGCAAAAAAGCACCAAATTCATTTAATGACCAATTATGAGACTTCCTGGTATGCCAGTAATGCCAAGGCCTTCGAGATTATCGACAAAGGCGATACTATTGGTAAAATCGGAAAAATCGTCTTTAATACAGGTCATCCGGGACCAAAGGAAATTGGCTGTAGTAAGGAATTTTTAGCGTGGCTGACCGATCCCGTATTGAATGGTGGAGGAGCCCTACCCGATTTTGGTTGTTATGGGGCAAACCTATCCACCTACATTATGAAGGGGGAAACGCCGGAAACGGTCACCTGTGTAACCCAACAAACAAAACCTGATATTTACCCCAAGGTAGCGGATGATGCCATCATTGTTTTGACCTATCCCAAAACCCAAGTCGTTATACAAGCCTCATGGAATTGGTCGCACAGCAGGAAAGATATGGCGATCTATGGCAAACACGGTTATGTGATTTGTGAAAACAACGAAGACATGAAAATCATGGCCAATGAGAAAGATGGTCCAAAATCGATAAAAGCCAACGCCCTGCCCAAAGGAGTACATGATCCTTTTGCCTATTTTTCAAAACTGGTAAGGGAAGACTTTCCGCTCAAAAGTTATGATCTGGGCTCCATGGAAAACAATTTGATCGTGGTTCAAATTTTGGAAGCGGCGAAACAGGCTGCCAAAACAGGACAGACCGTCGTTTGGGATGAATATTTCAAGCCGGAATAATTTAGAAACTTATTTCTCGATTATGCCGAATCAATTCCAATATGAAGGAAAAAAATGTTTGATATTGATTAACTTCGCGCCGTAATTCATAGCAATGAGCAATATTAGGATCACCAAGCAATTCACTTTTGAGTCGGGCCATGCATTATATGGGTATGATGGCAAATGCAGGAATGTTCACGGACACAGTTACAAACTCTCTGTCACCGTAATCGGCACCCCGATTACCGATACTTCCCATGTTAAATTGGGTATGGTCATCGATTTTGGCGATTTAAAGAAAATCGTAAAGGAGGAAATCGTAGATCCTTTTGACCACGCCACCATTTTTAACAAAAACACACCCCATCTTGAATTGGCCAAGGAATTAATGAAACGAGACCACAATGTTATCCTAGCCGATTACCAGCCGACAAGTGAGAATATGGTCATTGATTTTGCAGAAAAAATAAAGGCCAGACTACCGGAAACAATCAAATTACATTCTTTAAGGCTACAGGAAACCGAAACTTCCTATGCGGAGTGGTATGCTTCTGACAATTAGAGGGACGAAGGGATTTCCCTATATTTACAACACCAATGAAAGTTATCGACATTCCCAAAGACAAAAAAATCTACTTCGCCAGTGATAACCATCTAGGAGCCCCGACCATGGAAAAAAGTTTGGTACGGGAAAAGAAATTCGTGGCTTGGTTGGATATCGTCAAGAAGGATGCGGCAGCGATATTTTTACTGGGAGATCTTTTTGATTTTTGGTTTGAATATAAAACCGTGGTCCCCAAAGGATTTACCCGTACGTTGGGCAAGCTTGCCGAAATAACGGATTCGGGTATACCTGTCTTTTATTTTGTTGGGAACCACGATCTGTGGATGAACGGCTACTTCGAGGAAGAATTGAATATTCCCGTGTATCACAAACCCCAACAATTCGCCTTTAATGGCACCAAGGTATTTATTGGTCATGGGGATGGATTGGGACCAGGGGATTTAGGATTCAAACGCATGAAAAAAGTGTTTACCAATCCTGTGGCCAAATGGTTTTTCAAATGGCTTCATCCCGATTTGGGCGTGCGCTTGGGCAAACATCTTTCGGTTAAGAACAAATTGATTTCAGGGGATGAGGATGTCAAATTTCTTGGGGAGGACAAGGAATGGTTGGTACAGTATTGCCATCGGAAGCTGGAAAAGGACCATTACGACTATTTTGTGTTCGGACATCGTCACCTACCGTTGGAAATCGATTTGAATGAAACTTCCAAATATATCAACCTAGGGGATTGGCTATCTTTCTTTACCTATGGTGTTTTTGATGGTGAAAGATTCTCACTGGAAAAATTATAAATTATTCTGCCACTTCATGCTCTTCAATATCCTTTCGTAGATCCAATCTTCTGAATGAAGGTAAAGCCAGTGTTGTAATCCCAACTGTGAATATGGTCATACACCCACCAAAAACAACTGCTGTAACCGTTCCCATAAGTTTTGCCGTTGCCCCGCTTTCAAAAGCCCCAAGTTCATTTGAGGACCCGACGAACATCGAATTGACCGATGCCACCCTACCCCTCATATGATCGGGTGTCTTTAATTGTAATATGGTCTGACGAATGATCATGGAAACCCCATCAACGGCCCCACTTATAAATAAGGCACCCACCGACAACCAAAATGACGTCGACAACCCAAAAACTATGATACAGCAACCGAAAAGAAAAATGGCCAGCAATAATTTTTTTCCTGCATTTTTATGCAATGGAAAACGGGTTGAACCAACCATCGTCAATGCCGCTCCCACGGCCGGGGCCGCCCTTAAAATACCAAATCCTTCAGCACCCACGTTAAGAATATCCTGTGCATAAATCGGGAGAAGTGCAATTGCCCCACCAAAAAGAACGGCAATCATATCCAAGGTAAGTGCACCAAGAATAGCCTTGGTCTTAAATACGAATTGAAGCCCTTCCTTCAAACTCTGGAAAATCGGCTCCCCTATCTTAGGATTTAAAATTGGTTTCCTGGAAATCCGGGATATGGCCGTTAAGGCAATTAAAGTACATATAAAAATAAGGCACATAGACCAGTGAACCCCAATCAGGCCAATTGAAAACCCGGCTGTGGCTGGTCCTAGGACCGACGCAAACTGCCAGGTCGTACTACTCCATGTAGCTGCGTTCGGATATAGCTTCTTCGGCACGATCAAAGCCATTAGGGAGAAAATCGTTGGCCCTAAAAAAGCCCTTACAATACCTCCTAGAAATACTAGGACATAGATAGACCAGAGAATAGTTTTGGAGGATACCTGTGTGGAAAGATCGGGCCAACTTAAAATAAAAAGTCCAAGACTGATTACGGAAAAGCCCAAAAGACATTTTACCAATAAGTTTCGTTTCTCTTTCTGATCTACGATATGACCCGCAAACAAGGCCATTGAAACAGCGGGGACAACTTCCATAAGTCCGATAATCCCTAATGATAAAGGATCCTTTGTCAACGAATAGACCTGCCATTCTATAACGATAAATTGCATGGCCCATGCAAAGACCATGGCAAAACGGGCACCCAAAAAAACATTGAACTCTTTAATCCTTAAAGCAGCATACGGATCCATAGATTAAAAGATATAGCTATTTATTCTGTGATTTCAATTCTGTTGTTTTCCGGATCCAAGACCACACTTTCGTAATAACCATCCCCTGTGGTTCTTGGTTCGCCAACGATTTTAAATCCAGAATTTCTCAATCTATCCGTCAGGGCATCTACCCTTTCCTTTGATCCAACAGATACTGCAAAATGGGTGAGACCGGTTAACTCCTGAACATCACCTAATCTATGGGCAATATCAGGTCGATGCATCAATTCCAAACGGGGCCCTTCGTTAAAGCTTAAGAAATAAGAAGTGAAATTTTTATTTGGATTGTGATATTTTTCTCCCGCCAAAGCCCCAAAATAAGTACCATAGAAATCCTTTATCCTTTCCAAATCCTGTACCCAAATGGCAAGATGTTCAATTTTCATTTAATGTCTTTTATTTTCAATTGAAGGCTAATATTCCCTTGCCATTCATTTTCATCAATGGTAAAAACAGCATTAAAAGGTTTATTGCCGGTAACCAAGTCCAATTTATTCCCTAGATTAAAACCTATACCTCCTATTCTACGACCACTGTTTTGGGTTACCTGTACTTTTAAATGCGCCTCTTCTTCCCCAACCCCTTTGGCATATCCCGTATCCTGTAAACCTTCTGCCATAAAAACAGGGGTCATATTACCTGGGCCAAAAGGAGCGAACTGTTGGATGATTCGAAGTAATTTGGGGGTAATGTCATTTAAGGCAATCGTGGCGTCTACCGTAATCTCAGGTGTCAACAAATGAGGTTCAATGCTCTCGGTCACCACTTTCTCAAACTTTTCCTTGAAAGGAAGGTACTGCTCGGGCAACAAGGTCAACCCAGCCGCATATTTATGGCCCCCGAACTGTTCAATACAATCGGCGCATTCCTGTAGGGCGTTATACACATCAAATCCTTTGACCGAACGCGCAGAGGCTGCCAGCCGATCACCGCTTTTGGTAAAAACCAAGGTTGGCCTATAAAAAGTCTCGATCAAACGGGATGCGACGATTCCTATTACCCCTTTGTGCCAAGTTTCTTTAAAGACCACCGAAGTAAATCGCTTTTCTTCCCCATTTTCCGTAATCTGCGCCAAGGCTTCGGCCGTTATTTCCCGATCAAGATTTTTTCTATCAAAATTGAATTGTTCTATCTCCTTGGCAAATTGTTCCGCCTCATCCAAATGTTCCGCCACAAGTAAATTAACCGCATGTTGCCCATGCTTCATCCGCCCAGCAGCATTTATCCGCGGCGCTATAACGAATACCACATCAGTAATGGTCAATTCCTTTTTCTTGATTTGATTGATGATGGCCTTAAACCCTATCCTAGGTTGCTCATTGATTACCTTCAGTCCATAAAAAGCCAATATTCGATTCTCCCCGGTTATCGGCACAATGTCTGCTCCTATCGCAGTAGCCACTAAATCAAGATAATAGACCAAATCGTCAATGGTTTCGCCACGATGGGAGCCCAAAGCCTGAATTAATTTAAATCCCACCCCACATCCGCAAAGTTCATCATACGGATAGGAGCAATCATCCCTCTTTGCATCCAAAACGGCAATGGCATTGGGTAATTGGCTACCGGGTCGGTGATGGTCGCAAATAATAAAATCAACTCCTTTCTCTTTAGCATAATCGACCTTTTCGATGGCCTTTATTCCACAATCCAGAGCGATAATCAAAGAAAAACCATTATCATGGGCAAAATCAATTCCCTTATAGGAAACCCCATAACCTTCATCATATCTATCGGGGATATAGGTAGCTACATACGGATAATAGGTCAACAAATAAGAAGAGACCAATGCCACCGAGGTAGTCCCATCCACATCGTAATCACCATAGATCAGAATATTCTCACCTGCAGCAATGGCTTTTTCGATCCTGGCCACCGCCAAATCCATATCCTTCATTAAAAAGGGATCATGTAAATCGGTCAATTCCGGTCGAAAGAACTTTTTGGCTTCGGCATAGGTTGTAATTCCACGTTGCACTAATAATTGTGCCACCAATCCATCAACCTTCAACGCTTTCGCAAGTTGTTCTATCTGCTGTGGTTCCGGTTTTGGTTTTAGCGTCCAGCGCATATTAAGTTTAGTTCAAACACAAAAATCAAGTTCAAGTTTCAAGTAAATTGAATATAGACGATTTTGATTTCTATTTTTTATTTTTAATTATTGTTGCAATGATTCTGATTAATTGTTCTATTTCATCCAATAAATCGGTTCGCCGCAAATCTGTTCCATAATCAACCTCATTTAAAATCTTTAGATTAACCCTAGATTCCTTGAGCTCCTTCAAGCAAATACTAGCCTTATGGATATAATCCCTACTAGTGTTCGTTCCTTGCGCTTCTCCAAAATTCAAGGCAGAACTTCCGCAAGAACGAAGCAATTGGTTGCCATAATATTGCCCAGTAAAATCTTGAGGTAAATCTTTACAGAAAAGAATGGCATTTGCCGCTAATTTCACTAATCTATCCTCTATGTCATATTTTTTGTTAGAAATGACTATTGCTTTTATTTGCACTTAAGACTTGCTCTTGAACTTGAACTTGCTCTTGAACTTGCTCTTGAACTTGAGACTTGTTCTTGAACTTGAGACTTGCTCCTGAACTTTAGACTTGTTCTTGAACTTTTTCTTATTGATGAAAAACAGTTTTGATCTCTAACTTAGCAAATTCCCGAAACATTTCCATAACCCCACAGTATTTTTCCACGGATAGGTCAACCGCCCTTTGCAATTTTTTTTCATCCAGATCCTTGCCATAAAAATGATATTCGACGGTTACCGCATCGTAATATTTTGGATGTTCATCGGTCAAATTGGCAATGGTATCAATCTGGAAATCATCGACCTTTAATTTCATCTTTTTTATAAGTGAGGCAACATCCAATCCTGAACATCCGGCCAAGGCCGATAACATCAGGGCTTTAGGTCTAAAGCCATTACCCTCACCTCCATTTTCGGGCCCTGCATCGATTCGAAGATCCTGTCCTGAGGGATTATTACTTTCGAAGGCCATTCCGCCCAACCATTTGGTGGTAATATGATTTGTAGTACCCATAATTTTTCGTTTCTTGTAAAGTGTAAAAATACGATATTAATACAAAAATATGCCACTCGTAACACCCCTTGACCCACAGCATGATCCTGAGACCAAAAAGCTAGCCGAGTTCTTTAACGAGACCTTGGGCTTTTGCCCCAATTCCGTTTTAACGATGCAACATCGGCCTGCCATTTCAAAAGCATTCATTACCTTGAACAAGGCGGTAATGGCCAATGAGGGCAAGGTTACTTCGGCTTTAAAGCGGATGATCGCTTGGGTAAGCAGCAATGCCGCAGGGTGCCGTTATTGTCAGGCCCACGCCATACGGGCCGCGGAACGATACGGGGCCGAGCAGGAACAATTGGATAATATTTGGGAATACCGGACCCATCCTGCTTTTTCGGAAGCGGAACGGGCGGCGTTGGACTTTTCCCTAGCTGCATCCCAAGTTCCGAATGCTGTGAATGCCGAGATAAAGGAACGTCTTTATCGGTATTGGGATGAAGGGGAGATTGTGGAAATGCTCGGGGTCATATCCCTCTTTGGTTACCTAAACCGTTGGAACGATTCCATGGGAACCTCCATTGAAAATGGCGCCGTGGAAAGTGGTGAAGAGTATTTGGGGAAATATGGATGGGAAAAAGGGAAACATGATGGGTCTAGCTATTAGGTAATGACCGTGAGGAGAATTCTTCTGCTATGACCAGTAGGATGTGATTTCTCCCTTTGGTCGAAATGACCACCATACATAGCGCCTTTAGTGAATAACAAGAGTCATGGGTAACGTAATAGTCAGAATGTTCTTCCTATGTTCGAATTAAATAAAAAAACCATAAGTCATTTCGAACGAACGACAGTGAGGAGAAATCCCATGATATGACCAGCAGTATGTGATTTCTTCTCCCTTTGATCGAAATGACCACCATACATAACGCCGTTAGTGAATAACAAGAGTCATGGGTAACGTAATAGTCAGAATGTTCTTCCTATGTTCGAATTAAATAAAAAAACCATAAGTCATTTCGAACGAACGACAGTGAGGAGAAATCCCATGATATGACCAGCGGGCTTTGGTTGAAATGACATGAGCCCCTGACCTCAACAACACTAAACCAATCTTGAGACCCTATGTTGTAATTCAGGAATGACCGTTTCTTCAAACCAAGGGTTCTTTGTCAACCAGAATCGATTCCTTGGAGATGGATGTGGTAAAGGAAAATAATCAGGGAGAAAGGTTTTATAAGCCCCCACCGTTTCAGTGAGTGTTCTCTTGGCTTCATTTCCCAAATAGTATTTTTGTGCATACATACCAATAACCACGACCAATTCCACATTAGGCATTTTAGAAAGTAATGGTTTATGCCACAGCGGTGCACATTCGGGTCTGGGAGGTAGATCGCCCGACTTACCTTTTCCCGGATAACAGAAACCCATCGGAACTAAAGCTATCTTAGAGGCATCATAAAAGTCCCGATCCGATACACCCAACCATTTTCGAAGTTGTTTACCACTGGGGTCGTCCCATGGCACTCCTGTTTTATGCACCTTTATTCCCGGGGCCTGCCCAATAATCACAATTTTGGATGCTGGATCTGCGGTCACGATAGGGTTAGGTCCCAATGGCAAATGGGCCTTACACAGTTCACAACTTCGTATTTCCGAAAGTAATTTTTGCATTATTTTTTTCCCGAAACCACAATTACAATTTCACCTTTGGGGGGCTTTTCGGTATAATACCCGAGGACTTCCTTAACCGTACCCCGAATGGTCTCCTCATAGAGTTTGGTCAGTTCACGCGAAACGGAAATCAATCGATCCTCCCCAAAATACACTGAAAAATGAGTCAAGGTCTTTAATAATTTATGGGGCGATTCGTAAAAAATCATGGTACGTGCTTCCTCTGCCAAAAGCTTCAATCGGGTTTGTCTTCCTTTTTTTACCGGGAGAAAGCCTTCGAATACAAACCGGTCGTTGGGCAACCCACTGTTCACCAAGGCAGGTACGAATGCTGTTGGTCCAGGAAGACATTCAACTTCAATACCGTGCTCCAAACAAGCCCTCGTCAGTAAAAATCCCGGGTCAGAGATTGCCGGCGTACCCGCATCCGAAATCAAGGCGATATCACCTAGGCTATTTTTTAGTCGCTGTACCAGGTTATCAACCGTTTTATGCTCATTGTGCATATGGTGACTTTGCATTGGGGTACCAATTTCAAAATGGTGCAACAGTTTGCCACTGGTACGGGTATCTTCCGCCAAGACCAGTTCAACTTCCTTTAAAACCCTTATGGCACGTAATGTGATATCCTCAAGATTGCCAATCGGGGTCGGTACAATATACAGTTTACCCATGCACTAAAAATAAATAGCCGAAAGTTACCAAACCAACTTTCGGCCAAAGTATTAATCCTTATTTGAACAATCTAAGAGAATTTACGGGCTATTAAAGCCTTAAATCGCTCCTCATATTGTTCCTTGCCTTTCCAGTTGTTATAATCGGGTTTCACCATATTATCAATAAAGGCAATACTGCGTTCCTCTGAATCTATGGTGTTCAATTGTGATAATACCCTGTTGTAATCTTCCGTGCTATCATTAAAAAGATGTTTTACAAAGGCCAAGCGATTATTCAAATCGATTTTCAACTCCTTTTCCGCCAACTTATCATTCAGCGATTTTACTTTTGTATCCTTTTGTATGCCACTATCCGCAGTAGGCGTAAACAACTCCTTGTCGTCCTTCATTACATGGGGTTTGCCCATAAACTCCTTCAAGACCTCATCAATGCCTTCACCACTGGGCATCTCAGAGACCATATCCTTGATGGTCTGCATCCCTGGGGTAATGATATCCTCCTCATGCGGATTACTTTCAGGTACCGATGAATTGGCGCTCAACACCGCATTTGCCATCTTTTCAAACTTGGCTGCAATTACATTCTTGGTCACATCTACCTCTATATCGTTCAATTCTTCTTCAATGAATTTCAATACCGCCAATTTTTCATAGAGGCTCTTTGCGGTCTCATATAGTTCACTGATTTCATTTAAATTATTGGAATTGATTATGTCCTTCGACATTTTTACCAATTCCTCTTTCAATTTTCTTTTCATCTTTTATTTTCTTTTGGAAAAAAGTGGGTCAATTTTGAATAACTTTATCCTTCTATTTATAAACAACGAAAAAAGACCTTATTTTCGTCTTAAAATTACAAAATGTTTCTCGAAAATACCGTTAATCATGAAGAACAATTCGGCTGGATAGAGGTTATCTGTGGCTCTATGTTCTCCGGTAAGACCGAGGAATTGATCCGTCGGCTAAAGCGCGCCCAATTCGCAAAACAAAAGGTTGAGATCTTTAAACCTATGATCGATACGCGATACGATGAAGCCATGGTGGTCTCCCACGATGCGAACGAAATACGTTCTACCCCGGTACCTGCCGCTGCCAATATCCGTATTTTGGCTGACACCTGCGATGTTATTGGTATTGATGAAGCCCAATTTTTTGATGATGAAATCGTAACTGTATGTAATGATTTGGCCAACAAAGGGATACGTGTTATCGTTGCTGGTCTTGACATGGATTTTAAAGGCAATCCCTTTGGTCCTATGCCCGCTTTAATGGCAACTGCCGAATATGTGACCAAAGTACATGCCGTTTGTACACGAACCGGAAATTTAGCGAACTATAGTTTTAGAAAAGCTAGTAGTGATGACTTGGTCATGCTGGGGGAAACCAACGAATATGAACCTTTGAGCAGGGCCGCCTACTACAAGGCAATGCTAAAGGAAAGGGTAAGGGATATTGATGTGGATGTTGAGGAAATCCCTAAAACTAAAAAAGACACCAATGCCAAAAACCCTTGAAACCGTTTTAGAGATCGATCTTAATGCTCTAGAACATAATTTTAAGTATCTAAAGTCCCGTTTAAAACCAGATACTAAATTTTTAGCCGTAGTCAAGGCTTTCGCCTATGGTTCCGAAGCAACGAGTATTGCCAAAAAAATGGAGGCTTTAGGCATTGATTATTTTGCTGTTGCTTACACTAAGGAAGGAATTGCCCTGCGTAAAGCCGGCATTGGCAAACCTATTCTGGTATTGCACCCACAACCCATACATTTTGATGCGCTTATCGAAAATTGCTTGGAGCCAAGCCTATATTCCCCCAAAATCTTAAAAGAGTTCATAGCGGCCGCAAAACAGAACAATCAAAAGAATTACCCGGTTCATATAAAATTCAATACCGGTTTGAATCGTTTGGGGTTTTCAGGGAATGATGTTGATTATATCCTAAATCAGCTCAAGGATAGGGAGGAACTGAAAATCACATCCATCCTTTCCCATTTGGCCGCCACCGAGGATCCCAATGAAAGGGAGTTTACCCTAAAACAGATTGATACATTCACTGACATCGCCTTGGAATTTGAGGAAAAACTGGGCTATAGCCCTCTTAAACATATCCTCAACACCTCTGGTATCATCAATTATCCTGAAGCCCAGTTTAACATGGTCCGTAGTGGTATCGGACTTTATGGTCTTGGCAATGAACCTGATATCGATTCCCAATTAAAACCTGTAATGACCTTAAAAACGGTTATTTCCCAAATCCATAAAATAGAACCCCATGAAAGTGTAGGGTACAACAGGGCCTATTCCTCTAATACCCCACGGGTAACAGCAACACTCCCCATTGGGCATGCCGACGGCATTGGTCGACAATACGGCAATGGTAAGGCTTTTGTCAATGTCAATGGGAAAATGGCACCCATTATAGGCAATGTCTGTATGGACATGATCATGATCGACGTTACCGACATTCAATGCGCTGAAGGGGATGAGGTCATCATTTTTGGCAAACACCCCAATGCAGATACGTTCGCGGCCTATGGAAATACCATTTCCTATGAACTGTTAACCGCTATATCACAAAGGGTTACTAGGGTATTGAAGGGGGAATAAAATACTATTTAACATTTTGTTAGCAACCCTTTTTTTGCCTACATTGCAGGCACATTAATAATTAACTATAAAAAACACTAAAATGTTAAAAGAATTCAAGAATTTTATTATGACCGGCAATGTAATTGACTTTGCCGTTGCTGTTATTCTTGCAGGAGCCGTAGGCCTTGTAGTAAACGGATTTGTAGCTGATATCATTATGCCGATTGTAGGTCACTTCGCAGGAGGTATGGACTTTGCCAACCTAAAAATTGTATTGACCGAGGCTTCCGGAGTTGAAGGAGCGGAAGGATATGTTGCTGAAAATGCAATTCGTTGGGGTAAATGGATTAACACCATCGTTAACTTATTGATCGTAGGTTTCGTAATGTTTATGATCGTAAAGGCTTATAACAAATCAAAAACTCCACCAGCACCAGCTGCACCAGCAGGTCCAAGTCAAGAAGATTTATTGGCTGAAATCAGGGACTTGTTGAAAAAACAATAGTCTACATATATGCCAGTTTTACTACTGGCAACCGCTACACTGGAAATTAACTTAACCGATCCTTAATCAGGGTCGGTTTTTTTTATTTATGTATGTGGATATTATGGCCTTACTGGGGAACCTAATTCATATGAATCAATTGATTGTTATATTTATAACATTATGTTATATTTTGATTAATAGAACTGATTTGTCTTGTTCGATCTAATTGCATGAACTACATTTGCCTTCTAAATTAAATTAATTATGAAAGTTGCAGTTGTCGGGGCCACCGGAATGGTTGGCGAAGTAATGCTAAAAGTATTGGCAGAACGTAATTTCCCTATTACCGAATTATTATTGGTAGCGTCAGAACGTTCTGTAGGTAAGATATTAAAATATAAGGGAGAAGACCATACCGTTATAGGTCTTTCAGATGCTGTTGCAGCCAAACCCGATGTTGCTATATTTTCGGCCGGTGGGGATACTTCCACCGAATGGGCTCCAAAATTCGCTGCAGTAGGTACCACCGTAGTGGACAATTCCTCTGCTTGGCGTATGGATCCCACTAAAAAATTGATCGTACCCGAGATCAATGCCAACGAATTAACATCAGAAGATAAGATCATAGCCAATCCCAATTGCTCTACCATTCAAATGGTGATGGCCTTGGCACCTCTACATAATAAGTATAAAATGAAACGTGTTGTGGTTTCTACCTACCAATCCGTTTCAGGAACCGGCGTAAAAGCCGTTCAACAATTGGAGAATGAGATTGCCGGAGTTAAGGGTGAAATGGCTTATCCCTATCCCATAAGTCGTAATGCTTTGCCACATTGCGACGTATTCCTAGAAAATGGGTATACCAAGGAAGAAATGAAATTGGCCCAAGAGCCCCAAAAAATATTCAATGACAGAACTTTCTCCGTTTCGGCAACCGCCGTGCGTATTCCTACGGCCGGTGGCCATTCAGAATCGGTAAACGTTGAGTTTCTAAACGATTTTGATTTGAACGAAGTCCGTCAATTATTAAACAATACACCCGGTGTTACGGTTCAGGACAATCCCGATACCAACACCTACCCCATGCCCATATACGCCCATGATAAGGACGAGGTATTCGTAGGTCGTATACGTAGGGATGAAACCCAAAGAAACACCTTGAATATGTGGATCGTTGCCGATAACCTTAGAAAAGGGGCCGCAACGAATGCCGTACAAATCGCGGAATATTTAGTCGAAAACAAATTGGTCTAGAACCAAGTTTCTAGAGAATCTTAACGCCTAAAACCTTTGGATACGAATTAGTTCCAAAGGTTTTTTTGTATTAATTTTAGGACCAATTAATCTCATGGTCCATGAAAAAATACATATTATTTCCGGTTGCTGCCCTTCTCCTTGGTGCATGCAATACCACAACCCAAAAAGAACCCATAACAGTGAATTACCCTACCACCCATAAAGCCGATTCCGTAGATACTTATTTTGGAAGTGAAGTAAAAGACCCCTATCGTTGGTTAGAGGATGATCGCAGTCCCGAAACCGAAGCTTGGGTCAAGGAACAGAATATCACCACTTTTGGCTACTTGGAAAAAATACCATTTCGGGCCGACCTTAAGAACCGACTTGAAAAATTATGGAATTATGAAAAATTGGGCTCCCCATTCAAGGAAGGGGATTACACCTATTTTTATAAGAATGATGGACTACAGAACCAATACGTGGTTTATCGCCAAAAAGGCGAAGGGGAACCAGAGGTGTTTTTAGACCCCAATACCTTCTCCGAAGATGGCACTACTTCCTTGGCCGGACTCCATTTTACCGAGGACGGTTCCATGGCTGCCTACCTTATCTCGGAAGGCGGTAGTGATTGGCGTAAAGCCATCGTTTTAAATGCCAAAACCAAGGAAATTGTCGAAGACACCTTGATCGATATCAAGTTCAGTGGCGTTTCCTGGAAAGGCAATGATGGTTTTTATTATTCCAGTTATGACAAACCCAAAGGAAGCGAACTTTCTGCCAAAACAGACCAGCACAAAGTATATTACCATAAGATAGGTACTCCACAAAAGGAGGATCAGGTTATTTATGGAGCCAAACCTGCGGAAAAGCATCGGTATGTTTTCGCTAGCGTCAGTAAGGATAATCGTTATTTGTATATCTCCGCCTCGATCTCTACCTCCGGGAACAAGCTTTTTATAAAAGATTTGACCCAACCCAATGCAAAGCTTCAAACCATTTTGGATGATACCGAAACCGATAGTCATGTCATCGACAATGTAGGTTCAAAACTGTATATCGTTACCAATTTAAATGCCCCTAACCAGAAAATCGTCACTGTGGATGCTTCAAATCCCACACCTGAACATTGGGTGGATTTTATCCCTGAAACAGAAAATGTACTCTCCCCAAATACTGGTGGCGGGTATTTCTTTGCCGAATACATGGTAGATGCCATTTCAAAAGTATTCCAGTATGATTATGATGGCAAATTGGTTCGTGAGGTACAATTACCCGGTTTGGGTAGCGCCTCCGGTTTTGGTGGAAAGAAAGAGGATAAGGAATTTTATTTTTCGTTCACCAATTACAATACGCCAGGCTCTTCGTATAAATACAATGTAGAAAATGGGGAATACCTACAATATTGGAAACCGGAAATAGATTTCAATCCAGAGGATTACGAATCGCACCAGGTATTCTACAACTCAAAGGATGGCACCAAAATACCTATGATCATCACCTATAAAAAAGGGTTGGAGTTGAATGGAAAGAATCCAACGATTCTTTATGGCTATGGCGGTTTCAACATCAGCCTAACCCCATCTTTCAGTATTGGGAATGCGGTTTGGATGGAACAAGGAGGCATATATGCCGTTCCAAATCTTAGAGGGGGTGGGGAATACGGTAAAAAATGGCACGATGCAGGTATCAAGACCAAAAAGCAAAATGTTTTTGACGATTTTATTGCCGCTGCCGAATACCTAATTGCCAATAAGTATACCTCCAAAGACTACTTGGCCATTCGCGGGGGCAGTAATGGTGGACTACTAGTTGGAGCCACCATGACCCAACGCCCGGATTTGATGAAGGTGGCCTTGCCTGCCGTTGGGGTCTTGGATATGTTACGCTACCATACCTTTACGGCAGGTGCAGGTTGGGCCTATGATTATGGCACATCGGAAGACAGTAAGGAAATGTTCGAATACCTCAAGGGATATTCTCCTGTACACAATGTAAAAGAAGGAACTGAATATCCCGCCACCCTGATAACCACTGGTGACCACGATGATCGGGTGGTGCCCGCCCATAGTTTTAAGTTTGCAGCGGAACTCCAAGCGAAACAAATAGGTTCAAACCCAACATTGATTCGAATAGAAACCAATGCCGGTCATGGTGCGGGTACTCCCGTTAGCAAAACCATAGAGCAATATGCAGACATTTTTGGGTTTACCCTGTACAACATGGGGTATGAGGAACTACCGAATAAAGCGGTATTTAAAGAATTCAAGGAATAATACAAATTTTGCATCAATATAATAACGCAAAGTCCGTTTCCCTTTTGAGACGGACTTTTATACCTTTAAAAAGAACTATTTTATGCTGCTTTTAGACCATGTTTCCTTTCGTTACAATACTTCCCCTGTTCTTGAGGACATCGATCTAAAAGTGCAGCAGGGTCAACATGTCTCTATTATTGGCGAAAGCGGTTGTGGCAAGAGCACCTTATTAAAGATCATTTACGGACTTTTACATGTTGAGGACGGGGCATTATTTTGGGATGACAACCGGATTTTGGGTCCCAATTTCAATTTGGTACCGGGCGAGCCTTACATGAAATACCTGTCCCAGGATTTTGACCTTATGCCTTTTACCATGGTCGAGGAAAATGTGAGTCAGTTTTTATCGGTCTTTGAACCCGAGCGGCTCAAGGAACGCACACAAGAATTACTCGAGATGATCGAGTTGACCGAATTTGCCAAGGTAAAGGTCAAATATTTAAGTGGTGGACAACAACAACGCGTGGCCTTGGCACGGGTCCTAGCCCAACGTCCCGAGGTACTGCTACTCGACGAACCTTTTAGCCATATCGACAACTTTCGGAAAAATAGCCTCCGTCGAAACCTTTTCGGCTATCTAAAGGAAAAAGGGGTGACGGTAATCACGGCTACCCACGACCACAATGATATGCTGCCTTTTGCCGATACCGTGGTGGTACTGAAAAACGGGAAGATCATTGCCAAGGATACCCCGAAGAATTTGTTTGAACATCCTAAAGACCTATATATCGCAGGTTTATTCGGTGAAGCAAATCTAATACCCATTAATATTATTAAATCCTATGCCGACACCCAACGTCGTATCATTGTTTACGCCCATGAATTTAGGGTATCCCAAAAATCGGGATTGGAGGTCAAAGTAAAGCGTTCATACTATAAGGGCGGGTATTTTATGATTGAAGGTCTCTACGAAGGACAAAGCATCTTTTTCAACCATGGGTCAGCCTTGGAAGCCTATAAAAAAGTATTTTTGAATGTTTCGATCGATACCATAAACCAACGTTTGAATATACAGTCATCATGAATAAAGCCGGCCTACTCCAAGAACTGAATTTAAAAGCGGTCAGAAGCAGTGGGGCAGGCGGACAACATGTGAATAAAGTTTCGACGAAAGTGGAACTTGCCTTTGATGTTGCCAACTCCAGCGCACTTTCATCCATCGAAAAAGAACGTGTACTCCACAAACTTGCCAATAGACTCACCAAGGACAATATATTGATGCTACAAGCCGATGCCACCCGGAGTCAATTAAAAAACAAGGAACTGGTTATCAAACGTTTTTTGGAGCTCTTGGAGAATGCCATTAAAATCAAAAAAAAGCGCAGAAAGACAAAACCGTCGAGATCATCGGTAGAAAAAAGATTGCGCAAAAAGAAAAAAGATGCCTTAAAAAAGGCAAACCGTGGTCGGCCAAAATTGGATTGACCTATTTAAACGATTTCCAAAATTCGTAGTTCATTCCCATTAAAATTAATGGTATCGCCCACACCTTTCCCAAACAGCATAATGCCAATTGGGGTATTCAAGGAAATGCAATAATACCTTTCAGATCCTATTTTATATTCCCCTGCAGAGATAGCCAAAAAGTAATGTGCCCCAGCTGTCTTTACCAAACTACCCAAGGAAGCTATTTCCTTTTTCGAGGATATATCAACCTTATCCAATACTTGTTTCATATTCTCAGCCTCTGACAATTGCTTGCCTAATTTTTCCCTTTCCAATTGAAGCATGGCCCTTCCTGTCTCATGCTTGTCCCCGGCACTACTTTTCGTTTCTGAGGTCAAAGCTTCTTGAACTTCTTCCATTTGGGATTGGATCCGGAAAATACGTTCCTGTACAAAATCCATACAGAATTTATACAAGTTCTTTTTTAGGTCTAGACTGTTCATTAATCAATAATTAAATTCGATAATCAGTAAACTTAGGATATTCCATATCAAACCTCATCGAGTCTCATTGTGGTACAAATCGGCCAATCGATACATTAGAAAACCGATTATATGATCCTCCGTACTACCTGTTCTATACATTCTGTAAACTTCATTCTTGTTCTCTGCCTTAAAGAAATCGAAATCATTGGAACGAAACTCACTAAAAATATTCCATGATTTAAGTCCCTCTAACATTCGTTTATGGGCATTGTACTTTTTTATGACGTTACCAAGATCTTTTCTGAATGTCCTGTCCTTGGCTATACTTGAATCCTGTTGCATCGAATTCCAACGATCATATTCCGCCCTTAACCGGCTATCAGCATGTTCTGCCTCTGTAATGATCTTAAAATAAGCCCTTGAAACCAAGGACCCGAAACGCACTTCAAAAAGTGCCTCCATATCCAAATGTGTGGTGTAATCTTCTTCTAGAATTACGTCTTCCGATGTAGTGGCATAAAGTTGATCATATGTGGGTCTTTCCTTGGAATTATCGGCTACCAACGAATTTTTCCAGGCTTCCGATTTAATGATCTCTTTCCACAGACGCGTATATTCCCGCTGATAATTGGACTTGGACGAAATGCAACTACCGAAAACCATTAAAAACAGAACAGCGATAGCCGTTTTAATAAATCCCCCCAATGTACTCTTGGTCATAAAAAATCATTTTAAATAAAAAAAACGTATCGATAGTACACGGATACTATCGATAACAATTATTCATAGCACTTATAAATGATTTTGAGGCAGAATAAGACCTAGGGCGGGTCGCTGATCAAACAGACCTACAATATAAAAATAAAAATGTACAATGGGTAATTTCTAAAACGAAAGTTCCGCCAAATCACGCCCTATTTGGCTGCCAATGGCCACCCCCATTCCTCCCAATCGCACACCGCAATACACATTGTTTGAAAGTTGTTTTAATATTGGCTTTTTTACGGTTCCAACCCCCATCGTTCCGCTCCATCTTCTTTCCACCTCAAAAGGTGTATTGGGCAAAATGATTTCGGCCAACATTTTATCCAAACGGTTTTGAATCAATGGTGTCTCGCTTTGTTCATAGGTTTCCTCTCCCTTAAAATCCAAATTACGACCTCCCCCGAAAAGTATTCGGTTATCGATGTTCCTAAAATAGTAATAACCCTCATCCAAATGGAAAGTTCCCTTGACATGAAGATTGGGAATAGGTTTTGTTACCAGGACCTGGGCACGTGCAGGTTGCACCTTTTCTTTTATAAGTTGGGAAGCAAACCCATTCGTAGCAATCATTAATTTCTTGGTTGTATAGGCAAAAGCATTTGTCCTTACCTCCACCCCGTTACCGGTTTCTTGAAATTCCTCGACCTGTATGGCATTCCAAACCCGAATATCGTTTTTGGCAACCAAATGTAGGAGGGACTTCATCATTGTACCGGTATCAATCTGGGCCTCAAGGATATTTGTAATGTACTGCTCCTTAATATTTTTAAAATGGAATCGGTTCTCTTGTAATTGAAATGCCGACTTTTTGAAAACCGGTTTCAAAAGGGTGTTTACCCTTTCAAGGCTTTCCCTACATGTGGTATACAGCTCTTCCTTGTTCTCCATAAAGAGCTCGTGGCCCCCATACTGTAGATAACCAATAGCGGAATCACCTAAGTTCTTTCGCAGTAATTGTATTCCGTTCCATCGTTGACCTACCAATTGCACCACTTCGTCCTCAGAATGACGGTTTATATCAGCGATTATCTCGGAAATACTACCAAAACAAGCGAAACCGGCATTTTTGGTACTTGCCCCCTCTGGTAAAATACCCTTTTCGAGCACTACAATTTTAGCCAGTGGATATTTTTGACGTAAGACCAGGGCGCAATTCAGCCCAACAATGCCACTACCCACAATGGTATAATCGATATTGGACAACCATGTTTTATATTCCCAATAGCTCAGGTTCATACGGTAAGATAAAAAAAACCCTGACGATTTTGTCAGGGCCTTGCATTTTATTCTTCCGGTGGGGGATCCATTACAAAATCCTCCATGAACTTGGTGGTATAGTTACCCGCCAGATAATCGGGATGCACCATGAGCTGTCTGTGAAAAGGTATGGTGGTTTTCACCCCTTCAATAACAAATTCATCCAGTGCCCGTTTCATTTTATTGATTGCCTCTTCCCGGGTTTGGGCCGTGGTAATCAACTTCGCAATCATAGAATCGTAATTGGGTGGAATCGTATAACCACTATACACATGGGTATCCATACGCACACCATGGCCCCCTGGGGTATGAAGTGTCGTAATTCTACCTGGTGAAGGCCTAAAATTATTATAAGGATCCTCGGCATTGATCCTACATTCTATAGCGTGTAATTTCGGATAATAATTTTTCCCGGAGATTGGAACTCCACCAGCTACCAAAATCTGCTCCCGAATCAAATCGTAATCAACAACCTGTTCTGTAATCGGATGCTCTACTTGGATACGGGTGTTCATTTCCATAAAAAAGAAATTCCGGTGCTTATCGACTAGAAATTCTATAGTGCCCGCTCCTTCGTATTTAATAAATTCCGCGGCTTTTACGGCAGCATTACCCATATCTTCCCGAAGTTTATCGGTCATATAGGGTGAAGGGGTTTCCTCTGTAAGTTTTTGATGCCTTCGTTGTATGGAACAATCCCGTTCAGACAAATGGCATGCCTTACCGTATTGATCACCGATAATCTGAATTTCAATATGGCGTGGTTCCTCAATCAATTTTTCCATATACATTCCACCATTGCCAAAAGCAGCAGTAGCTTCCTGAACCGCACTATCGAAGAGGTCTTCCATATCTTCCTCTTTCCAAACGGCACGCATTCCCTTACCACCACCACCGGCAGTTGCCTTAATCATAACGGGATAACCCATTTTTTTGGCCACCTTCTTGGCATCAGCTACGTCTTTCAATAGACCCTCAGACCCTGGAACGGTAGGAACACCCGCTTTTTTCATGGTTTCCTTGGCCGAAGCCTTATCGCCCATACGATCAATATGCTCTCCCGAAGCCCCAATGAACTTAATATCGTGCTCGGCACATATCTTGGAGAATTTTGAGTTTTCAGATAGGAAGCCATACCCTGGGTGAATGGCATCGGCATTGGTTATTTCCGCCGCCGCAATAATATTTGGAATTTTAAGATAGGATTCGCTACTCGGTGCAGGACCAATACAAACAGCCTCATCTGCAAACCGTACATGTAAACTTTCCTCATCGGCTTTTGAATATACAGCTACGGTCTTTATTCCCATTTCCTTACAGGTCCGAATAATTCGCAGTGCAATCTCACCCCTATTTGCAATAAGTATTTTTTTGAACATCTTCTGTCGTTTTAAGTTTAAGCATTCCGTTTTAAATAGTGCAGTGCACCTATTTTCAACTTAAAATGCACTAAGATGGATCAACCAAGAATAAAGGTTGATCAAACTCTACCGGAGATGCATCATCGACCAATATCTTAACAATCTTACCAGAAACTTCAGATTCAATATCATTGAATAATTTCATCGCTTCAATAACACAAAGCACATCCCCTTTGGCTATAGTCGACCCCACTTCTACAAATGAAGGTTTATCAGGCGAAGGTTTTCTGTAGAATGTACCAATAATCGGTGATTTGATGGTTATGAATTTAGAAGCCTCTTCAGCCTTGGCTTGATCTGCGGCTGTAGGTGCAGGTGCCTCAGTAGCAACTGGTGCCAAGGGTGCTTGGGCAACCGGCACTTGATGCACATAAGTAGTCTCATGACCACTGGTTGCTGAACCTGTTCTAATGGTGATCTTAATATCATCGGTTTCCAATTTCACCTCACTCGCCCCTGATTTGGCGACAAACTTTATTAGACTTTGAATTTCTTTAATATCCATGGAAAATAATTTATATAATTGATTGCTTATTTGTTATATGCCCATTTTAGATAAGCAGAACCCCAAGTAAATCCACCCCCGAAAGCAGCGAATACTAGATTGTCCCCTTTTTTTAATTGATTCTCATAATCATAAAGTAACAAAGGTAAGGTAGCTGAAGTTGTATTACCATATTTATTGATATTCATCATTACCTTTGAGTTGTCCAAGCCCATTCTATTGGCCGTTGCATCGATAATTCGTTTATTTGCCTGATGGGGCACCAACCATGCCACATCTTTTTCAATAAGGCCGTTTCGTTCCATAATTCTGGCTGCGACATCAGCCATGTTGGAAACCGCAAACTTAAATACGGTTCTACCTTCTTGATAAATAAAGTGCTTTCTGTTCTTTACGGTTTCTTCCGTTGCCGGCATTAAAGACCCACCTGCATCCATACCTAAATAAGGCCTTCCACTACCATCCGATCTTAAATACTCATCCTGCATGCCCAAACCTTCGGTATTGGGTTCAAAAAGTACGGCACCGGCACCATCCCCAAAGATAATACATGTAGTCCTATCGGTATAATCAATTATAGAGGACATTTTATCGGCCCCTATCAATAAAACCTTTTTGTACTTACCGGATTCAATATAACTGGCCGCTGTAGACATGCCAAACAAAAAACTGGAACATGCGGCCAATAGATCATAAGCAAAAGCATTGGTCGCCCCTATTTCAGATGCTACGAAAGCCGCCGTTGAGGCTACTAGGCTATCGGGGGTTGCAGTGGCTACTATGACTAGGTCTATCTCGGTAGGATCAACATCCTTTTTTTTCATTAAATCCTTTACGGCCTGGATTGCCAAGTACGATGAGCCTTGGCCCTCCTCTTCCTTTAGAACCCTTCGTTCCTTGATGCCCGTTCGTGTAGTGATCCATTCATCATTGGTGTCAACCATGCCCTCGAGCATTTGGTTGGTCATGATGAATTTGGGGACATAGCCCCCGACAGCTGTGATCGCTGCACTTAGTTTACCCATATTAACTTATGTTATAAATCAAAAACTTTCAAAAAAGCATCAAAAGTGGGGAAAAATAATGATTTTTTGCGACTATCTGTCCAAAAAGTCATTGTTTGTGACTAATTTGAGCATTGTCACCTTTGTCAGATTAATCTCCTATCATTGAAATATCCCAATAGTTCTTATGCTAATTGATTGACATTAAGACATAAAAAAACCCCGCTTTATCCAAGCAGGGGGTTGTTATTATCTTAAGAATCGAGTCTAAGCCTCGGCTTCCTCGGTCTTATCTATAAGAATTTGTCCTTTATAGTATAATTTACCTTCATGCCAGTGCGCTCTGTGGTACAAGTGCATTTCACCAGTTGTTGGGTCTTTGGCAATTGTAGGGGCTACTGCTTTGTAATGCGTTCTTCTCTTATCTCTCCTGGTTTTGGAAATTTTTCTTTTAGGATGTGCCATTATTAATTATTTATCCGTTTGTAACTTCTTTAATTCATCCCAACGGGGATCACTATCTTCACGATTGTCTTTTTCTTCTTTTGGACTAAGTTCGGCCAACCTATCGAGTACTTCCGATTCTAAGGTCCCATCCAACACACCGGGATGAATCCTTTTTTGTGGTACGGCCAATACCAACATTTCATAAACGTATTGTGCAATATTCAATTGATGTTCCCTATGGGGAATAATTATAATCTCATCATTCTCGTCATTGAACTCGTCACCGAATTTGACCACCAACTCCATACTACCTGAAATTTCCTGGTCATAAGGTTCACTGGTTGTATCACAATCTACATTCACCGTGCCTTCTGTCTGCATCTCCAATTCCAGCATTGTACTCAATTTATTGAGAACCACATGCAATTTCAATGATGCATCATTAAACTCATTATATCCAAAAGATTCAAAGAACGTATTGTCTATATTATAATCAAACTCGTGTTTTCCTTGCTTCAAACCAGAGAAAGGAATACTGAACTCCTTTTGCTTCATCACTTCAACACTTGTTTTTAATACTTTCGCCCACATTAAGGCGGGTGCAAAGATACTTTTTTTTTCTAAAACGCCAATTATTGACACCTAAATCTTTGATTTGCTTTTGACTGGAAAGAAATTATTCCATAAAAGGCATCAAAAAAATCACATTTTGGTAGATTGTACCTCAAATCAGCGTCTAATCTTCTGCTTTTGTAGGGCATTTTCCGTCAACTGATGGTATTCCTCCCTATTCTTGAATATTTGTATCGCTTTAAAAAGCGCTTCCTTGAACGAATTATGATCGGCCTTACCTTGACCGGCTATTTCGTATGCAGTACCATGATCGGGTGATGTCCGTACCTTCGAAAGTCCGGCCGTATAATTTACCCCGTTACCAAATGACAGTGTTTTAAAAGGTATGAGTCCTTGATCGTGGTAGGCAGCAAGAATGGCATCGAATTTTTTATACCCATCGGAGCCAAAAAAACTATCTGCCGAATAAGGCCCATATACCAAGTGGCCAGCTTCGGACATCTCCTTAATGACCGGTTTCATTACCTCTTCATCTTCCTTACCGATTACCCCATGGTCCCCAGAATGCGGATTTATGCCCAAAAGGGCTATTTTAGGCCTTCGTATACCAAAATCCATTTGTAACGATTTCTCAATGATACGTGTTTTGGTCCGTATTACTATGGGATTGATGGCGGCCGGCACATCCTTGACCGGAATATGGTCGGTGAGCAACCCTACCTTTAAGTCGTCGGTAATCATGAACATAAGACTTTCACCTTCAAGCTCCTTGGCCAGATAATCCGTATGGCCAGGGAATTTAAAGTCCTCGGACTGTATATTTTTTTTATTGATAGGCGCAGTGACCAAAACATCTATTTCATCTTCTTTTAGGGCTTTTACGGCAGCCCGTAGCGATTTAATGGCATAAGCACCACCCTCCTTGGTCTCTTTACCAAATTCGATTTTAGGGGTTTCCTTCCAAACATTGACCACATTGATCTTACCATCAATCGCTTTGGACGCATCATGCACCCCATTATAGTTAATGGTAATCCCCAAGGCGTTTTTTTGGTGGGTAATGGTCTTGTTGGAGGCAAAAATCACCGGCGTGCAAAATTCCAACATACGCGTATCCTCAAAAGTCTTGAGTATCACTTCACACCCAATTCCATTTAAATCCCCTATTGATATTCCTACCCTTATTATTCGGCTTTCCTGCATTATATAATTACCTTTGTGTAGCGGTTATTACTAAAAAATAACACTAATTCAATTACACAAAACTACTTAATTTAAACGACACATGTTTACGGGAATAATCGAATCTTTGGGAGAAGTTCAACAACTTGAAAAAGAAGGGGGCAATCTTCATATCAGCATCAAGTCGGGCATAACCGACGAATTGAAAATTGACCAAAGTGTTGCCCATAATGGTGTTTGTTTAACCGTGGTGGACATTAAGGGTTCTGTTTATACCGTTACCGCCATTGAGGAGACCTTGCAAAAATCCAATCTTGGGGAATTAACGGTGGGAGACAAGGTGAATTTGGAAAGGGCCATGGTCCTCGGTTCCAGATTGGATGGGCATATTGTGCAGGGCCACGTAGACCAGACAGGGAAATGCATTGCCGTATCCCAAAAAGATGGAAGTTGGTTCTATACCTTCGAATATGGTACGACCTATAATAATGTAACCATCGAGAAGGGATCGATCACCATTGATGGCGTCAGCCTTACCGTAGTTGATTCGCGGGCCAACACCTTTAGTGTGGCCATCATCCCCTATACCTACGAAAACACAAGGTTCAACACCTATAAAGTGGGCAGTACCGTGAATTTGGAATTTGATGTAATCGGAAAATACGTTGCTAGGATGATGCAACCCCTTTCCCAATAACGGGGTTTACACTTTTATGAATATTTTCTTTTTATAGAGGACATGTGCAAGTAGCACATAAAAACTTACCACGGTTAGTCCGTATAAAAGGGAGGAAAGTTCCATAGACATAAAATCGTGTACATAGACTTTTTGAAAAAGCCACCCGTGCAAGGACGTGTCACCTACAGGTATCCTACCCATGATCTTACTGGTAAAGCTCGATAGAAAATAAATGGTGATGGCATTGGCCCCCACTTTTTTGAAAATACCCCCGAATGCAATACCCTGCACATCGGAGAGATAATAGATTAGGGCCAGGAACATATTGGCCCAACCAGCGGTCACCAACACAAAACTACTGCTCCATAGGGCTTTATTGATTGGAAAAACCACATCCCATAGATACCCTAGGGCCAACATAGCCACTCCCATTCCCAATAGCACAATTTCTTTACGCTCCCTCTTAGAAGTCAAGATCAGGCCTGTAAAAATTCCCAATAAAGAGGTTGCAATGGAGGGCAGGGTACTCAATAGTCCCTCGGGATCATAATCGGGTTTATAGTTGTGGGTGCCAAATATCTTGACATCCAAATAATTCGCCAGATTGTTCGGGGCCCGGTCAAAGGTAGAGGCTATTCCCTCAACGGGCACATAAGTCATCAATAACCAATAGCCGACCAAAAATGCCACACAAATACCTATCAGGTTTTTCCAATTGAAATTCATGAACAATAGGGCAGCAAAGAAGAATACTACCCCAATCCGTTGCAACACTCCTGGAAACCTGATGTCGGCAAAATCCTTTATAAATGGAAACGTAATGGTAAATGCCCCTAGGAACAATCCAAGTCCGACCAATTTCAAACTACGTACAATTATTTTCCTGTAAGTGTCCCGGGATGGCATCTTATGTTGATAGGCAAATGCAATGGATGTACCCACTATAAACAGGAAAAAAGGGAATACTAGGTCGGTCGGCGTATACCCGTGCCAATGGGCATGCAATAACGGTGCATAAACGTGCGACCAGGTTCCTGGGGTATTCACCAAAATCATCAATACAATGGTCAGTCCCCTAAAAATATCGACTGAGATAACCCTATTTTTCATAATGCATGCTTTAACAAAATAAAGTTAACTTATTTAGGTTATTTACCCTATTGTATTGGGAGACTTTCGGATATTGGATGCGTCCTCGCAAAATCAGGGCTGTGGCTTTATCGTCTTATAGCCAATCAATTGTTCTTTCGTATCCAAAACCGATTTCACATAAGACTTGAATGCATCGTACTCGCTGGGTTCAATCCTTTCCTTTGAGGTATTTGCCAGTATATTGATATGCAATTCATTAGGCTTTATTAGCTCATAAGTGATCTTATAGCTGTGCTTCCTGTATTTAAAATCGACACTTTCAGGCACCTCAACAAATTTCTCATTTTCACCCAGTAGGATTTTATAGGATGATTTGTAGACATCGGCATTTTCATAGAAAATGTATTCGATAGGGAAGTTCCTTTTCTCATCTGAAATAACCCCACTGTTATACGCATTGTTCACCGCCGGAATTCGAAAGACCTTCATACTTCCTATTTCATCAATGGTTTCGTTAATGGTCAAATCCGAGGTATAGGCGATTACGGGTGATTTTATATCATACTGGATATCGTAAATGGAATCCAAACTAAAATCCTCTAATAACCTTCCTTTAAAATCATCTGTGATCTTTGTTTTGATGACCTCATCATTATCTTCCTTCAGGATACTTGCGTAATTCGAATTGATACTGCCCTTTAAAACCGATTCAATTTTCAGTTGGTGTGCTTTGTCCTTTAACCGATATACCATATTACTTTCAATGACAGTAGGGGTATGGGCAATGTTATTAAGTAAATAAACCCCCTGATGAACATCTTTAACCACCTTGTTGGGAATGTCCAAGGCTGTGGCATTTTCCAAACTTGTAGGTATGGATTTAAAGGGCAGGTTATTATCGGTAAGTTCTAAATACTGTGGCTTACCATCAATAAAAACCTTTACGATACAGTGATTGAAATCCTGACTTGGCAATAGCATTGCTTGCTTACCATAATCCGAGGTCAATACCAAAACCAAATGGGATTTTAATCCCGCCATTTGTGCCAAGGTCACGTACAGGGTTGAAAAATCCTTGCAGTCACCCAACTTGGATTTAATGGTTTTTGCAGGTCGCTGTGGCACATAACCACTTTGCCTAAAACTTACATAACTATAACTTAGGTTCTCCATTAAGTAGTAATAGATCCGCTCCGCTTTTTCGTTGTCAAAATACATATCGACCGATTCGGGAAATATTTCCTTAAAGGCCTCTTCCACATCAGAATTTATCTGCATTTGGGGGCGGACAAGATCGGCATACCACGCGGCAATATCATCCCATGAATCAATGGTGCTTATGTGCAGATATCTTGCGATATCAGCCATGCTGGGCATATAATCCTCTTGTTGTTCCAGAGGTTTTAAATCGTCTATTTGCCAAATATGGCAAATGTAATCGTCCATTTTCCTTTCCTGGTGGGGCACTTCCCCATTCACCATCCGAAATTTGAACGGTTTTTCCTTTGGCACTAAGATCTTAAGTGAATTCTTTAGAATGGGGTGATACGAATCCATTTGAAAATAATCTACATAATCCTTATAAAACCTCCCACTTGAACTCGAGCTACTTTCATAATCGATATAAATAACATCCCCAACCTCCAATTTACCGAATACCAGATTGGATCCATTTTTTGATGCAGGCACCACAGTCTTGTTGGGTTTGACAATTTCAGACTTGGTAATTCGATAATTGCCCCGAAGTCCTAAATCAAGTTCTTTCATTGATTCTATACCACTCTCCGAAGTAATCTCGACCACATAACTGTTTTTATTTCTGTAGCCACCCTCCGCATATAATTGCACCAAGGTTTCATCGAGCAAATAATTGTACCCATAATTATTCTTGGTTTCCTTATTCCGGTTCTTGGCGATAAAATCATAAATCTCCCCAGTTGCCATGTCCTCGAAGTAATCCTTGGTTCCGGATAGGTCTTCAATTTTCTTTCTGAGTGCCCTATTGCCCCCATTGTGTTTCAACGACCTTTTGTAATACACCAAGGCCTCTTTCTTCCTGCCCAACTGCTCCAGTGCATTTCCCATGTACTCCATCCCAATAAAGGAATAGGGATAATTGTCCAATACCTTTTTGATAAAGGGCAGCGATTCTTCATATTTCTTGTATTCATGCAGATACTCAATATAATCCTTCAGGTAGGAATTGCTACTATTAACATCGTTGTACTGTTCTTTGAAAAGTTGTATTACCTGTTCTTTTTTGTTTTGTTTGTCATAGAAACCAGCCAATTTTTTAAGGACCGGATAATCGAAATAAAGGTCATTGATCGATTCCAATACCTCAATCGCATTTTCATCCTCGTTCAAATAATCGGAATACAATGAGATGTACAACTTGATCAATTTTGTCTGATCCTTGAAATTGGTGGTTATGTATTTCAATTTTTCCTTGATAGCACCCTTATCCTCTTTTCGGATACTCAGCATCAAGTCTGCCGAATGCTTTAATATCGGCAAATCGGTTGCCGCCTTAAACTCATCGGTAAACTTTTCGAATTCCTTGATGGGCAACTTAAAAAGCTCTCCAGACTCCTGAAAGCGATATACATACGACAGGTAATATTTCCCATCGTCTTTTTCAATGTTCTTTTGAAGTTCTTGGGAGGAGGTATAATCCTTTTCCAGATTATAGCTCAAAATCAACAAGCGCCTTAAAAAGGAGCTGTTGTTATGGGCTTTGATCAATGGTAGAATGATTTTTTTGGCCTCGGTGTATTTTGAATTCCTCAAATACGTACTTACCAAACAATAGGTATAAAAGAAGTTATTGGGGTTTTCGGCAACTTTTACCTTAAAATAGGCTTCCACCGAATTATCAACACCTTCAGGTTGCAAGCTGGCCAG
Source organism: Maribacter aquimaris (assembly GCF_014596745.1). Taxonomy (GTDB): domain Bacteria; phylum Bacteroidota; class Bacteroidia; order Flavobacteriales; family Flavobacteriaceae; genus Maribacter_A; species Maribacter_A aquimaris. The sequence continues at coordinate 41,718 of NZ_JABTCF010000016.1, read as the reverse complement.
GTTGCTTTTGTTATAGGCACGGTACGTTGGGTCTACTTCTAGATTGTTGAGTGCATTTCCGTCAACATCGGTCAATCGGGCGATAAAATATCCTACCCCACCTTGGTCGGCATTCTTGACCAATATCCGATTTACTCCTTTAGGCAATGTAAATGCAACATTATAGGCATCGAGGTCGGTGATGCCGTCATTGGTGTTTTCCAAAACCACGACATCATTGACCCAAACCTTTGCCAAGGCCGAACTGCCCAAGCGCAAAACCACCCTCTGCTCAATAGGGTTGGTGATAAAGGTCTGCGCATAGTTGACACCTGCCCCATATTCGGTATGATTGGAGTAAAATTGATAGGCTTCCCTTGCTAACGCACCATTGTTGTACCAATTGACAAAACCATTGCTATTGGCATTGAAATCTACTTCGGAATAGGCTTTTTCCTCAGGTTCATAGGCAATATCCAATCCACTACCGTTCAGGTTCTCGAAGGTACCGCAATACTGCCATTTCTTAATGGATGCCATTTCCGAATTCAATTGGTAATAGCCTTCCCAGTCGTTATTATGTCTTGCAACTATGGATTTCAGGTATTTCATGGCTTCTAAAACCGTAGGATTCTTGATGCGGCCCAAATCGATATCCGTGATATTCTTACTATTCTTATTATTGAAACCGCTTTCAATATAGCCGTCGAAAAAGAAATTTTGGGTCCATAGCGCATAGAGGTAATACTCAAAATCCTTATACTCCATCAATTGCTGGATAAAATCACCAGGATTGGTGAAATTTCCGTTTTCTGCCTTTATGATCTCCTGCGATAAAAAATAGGCAATATCGTCGTCCTTTGATTTTCGCAAGATCGACAAAGCCTCCTTTCGTTCATTCCTGAACAAATGTTCCCAATGTTTTTCATAAGTGGTGTCCTGGGAAAATAAACTTGATGTGGTTGTCAAAAGGACAAGGGCAAGTAAAGACAATAATCTCATAATCCGAAAAAGGGTTGGTTTGGTATAATCACACGGATAGTGATAACGGAATTTCCTTATGCCTTGGTATGCGTTACAATCGTTATTTTATGATATTCCATATTGACAACCAAAACCATGTGGTTTAAACGTAGTATTCATCGTAGCCTGCAGATAACTTAGATTTAATCGGTATCATTCCAGTATTAAATCGGCAAAAAAATCAGGTTGATGGAAATCGGGCTGTGGCGTTAAAATTGGCTGCCAACTTAAAAAATGCGGTACTTTGCATTCATCTCCACACTTGTAAAAATTAGCACGAATCGTCTGTCCTTTCTTAACACCTAGTATTTCCAAGGGGATTGCAAGTTGTAACCACCAACTACCATTCACATTATCCTTTCCAATAATCTCCTTTCCAAGAGAAGATGCTCTTTTGATTGTTTTCATCCGATCATCCTCCAAATGGATCCTATTGTCCCTTCCCATACCAAAACCGACAAGGACAGTACCAATGCAGCTAACTTCAAAATTGAAATACCCTTCATTACTATTTTTTGAAAAAAATGCCTCCACACAACTATCTTCCCAAACGGCATCATTATCGTTTACATGCTTGGCGTGAATATTTTCTTCAATCACCTTGTAAAGTATGAAAAGATGCTGATTGTTGTGCGCTAGGTAAAAATCCACCGAAGGCTTATAACGATATGCTTCCCAGTTAATTTGATCTATTTTACTCGAGAACCCAGAGGAAGCAAGTGTCTCATTAAGCTGCTCCAAGGGAATCTCATCAAGATCAGGAATAAACGGAATCACCAATGATTTAGCAGCTTCCATAACTTTTACAAGTAAGACTTAACAGCATCCTGCATGGCCGTAAATTGGGCCTCCATACTTTGTAACAATTTGTTTTGAGCATGCGTACGTACCAGGTTGTGCTCTGGGTTTTTGATTTTATAATAGGTGTCACCAGCAATATAATCCATTAAAAAACGAAGCACCTGTTCATAGGTTATGTATTTGGCCGAAAACGCCAGATAATCCATTTCAGACTGTACTAAAAACGATTTTGCCTCTTCGAGGTATCCTTTGGTGTATGCCGTGAAAATTTCCAAATCCATAGACACGTTATCCAATTCCGTATCATCTTCAAGCCCGGTATTGGTGTATGACCGCATAGCGTCGCCAAAGTCATTCAAGGCAGTGCTACTCAGTACCGTATCGAGGTCGATCATGCACAAAACGTCCCCCTTCTTATCGAACAAGATATTGTTTATCTTGGTATCGTTATGTGTTACACGTGTAGGAATGGTACCATCTTCAACCAAAGTCCAAAATCGCAACATTTCTTCACGACGGTCTTCTATCCATGAGATTTCTTCCTTTACCATGCTTTTACGTCCAACAGGATCTTTTGCCAATACCTCATCCCATTGTTCAAAGCGAAAGCGGATGTTGTGAAAACCGGGTAGGATATCTACAAGCTGTCCTTCGTAATCAGAAGTCATGCGCTGAAATTTTCCTATGCCCTTACCACCCGAGTAGGCCAGTTCTGGGGTATCTGCCGATTCGTAGGATACGCTATCGTCAATGAAAAGGCACATCGTCCAGAATTCGCCCTCTTCATCAAGTTGATAAAGCCTACCATCGTGGGTTTTGGTCAGGGTCATTGTCTCGCGCAAAGGATCGCCGCCATCGGCAACGATTTTCGCTTTTAGATGGGTTGTTATGTTCTGGATGTTATCCATCATGGAAGGTACATCCTTGAAAATTGTCTTGTTTTTTCGCTGAAACAAATAGTTAGGCGAATCTTCACCGATGGTTTTTAAAATATAGGTGTCATTGATAAAACCTTCACCAAGGGGTTTGATGGATTCTATTTCGCCTTCAACTTGAAATTGTTTAGCGATATTGTTTAATTCCGATAACATATCTTTAAATTTTAGAATAACTACTTTCTGATTTTACTTCCTTTAACGGCAAAATAGAGAATATACAGGTAGGCCGGGATAAATAACCAGTAAGCGGTCTGATAATTTGCAACCGTAGCAACCTCGGTAGTTTTGACCGCATCAATCAAAAAACCGAAAATTAAAGGAATCACAGCTCCCCCTACGATACCCATGACCAACATGGACGAACCGGTCTTCGTAAATTTACCCAAATCGGCAATGGCAAGGGGCCAGATGGCGGGCCACATAAGGGAGTTGGAAAAACCAACGAGTGCCATGCAATAAATACCATATTCGCCAGGAAGGAAAATCATCAATAACACGGATATAATTCCTATCCACGAAAACAACCTTAACGCCGCAGTTTGTGATATAAACTTAGGAATCATTAGTACGCCAAAGATATATCCAACGACAAGCCCCAATGGAACGTATATAGCAAAACTATCCAAATTCTGGGCAGTATCTCCAAATATGGATTTGGCAAAACCAATAATCGATACCATGGGCAAGGTTTCTACACCAACGTAAATAAACAGGGCAAGTACTCCTAGAAGTAAATGTGGAAATTGAAAGATACTTGTTTTACCCGCAGCATAACCCGTTGTAGCCGCCTCGTCAGATTCGTCTTCGCCTTCGGCCTTCACTTCCGGTAGTGGTGCAAAAATCATAAATACACCCAATGCGACAAGAATACCTGTTACAATATAGAACGGAACAATTACATCATCGAGTTTAACATTGTTCAAATCCATGAACAGGCCAAGAAATAATGATGATAACCACCATGCCGATTTATTAAAGATCCCCATAAGACTCATTCGCATTGCGGCACTTTCTTTTGGACCAATAATGGTGACGTATGGGTTAACGGATGCCTGTAAGATCGTGTTTCCAATACCACCTATAAAAAGTGCGATTAGAAACAATGGAAAACTAAGCATGTTTGATGATGGAACGAACAGTACCATTCCGATAGCCATAACAAAAAAAGCGATGACCATTCCGTATTTATAGCCTACTTTTTTAATAATCCATCCGGCTGGTGCACCAAATATCACAAAAGCGGAAAATATGGCAGCAGTAACCAAATAGGATTCGGATGTTGATAAGTCGAAAGCATCTTGAAGAAACGGGGTAAGGAAACCACTGATCCCTACACCAAATCCAATAACAAAAAAGAGAACACTAACAATTGCTAAAGGGACAATGTAGCCTGATTTTTTTAAGTTGGTCATATTAAGAGTTTTATTATTTAAAAATAGTTAGGCATTATAATACAATCCGGCAGCGCCCAGTATGGCGATATCCTCAAGTTCCGATTGTTCAACGGCAACGACATCCCTCATAACCTCAAAGGGGAAATCGGCGATTTCTTCTTGAATCCCTTCTTTAAAAAGAGGAAATGATTTACTGATAGAACCTCCAAGAATAATGGCATCGGGAGCAAGGATATATATAATGGTCGTAATAAGTTTGCCAACATGATGTCCAAATTCATTGAAAAGCCCCAAAGCATTCTTGTCTCCATCCATCGCTTTGTCAAATAATTCTTTACCACTAGTATTGTTCATTTTATTAAAGAAACCACTGCCGCAATAGGCTTCGAAAATATCATCTTTATAGGGCATATGACCTACTTCACCAGCACCTCCAAATAGGCCCGAGTGTAATTTATCATTGATAATAATACCGCCACCAACACCAGTTCCTAATGCAATGGCCAACATGTTTTTATAATTTTGTCCCTTGCCAAAATGTTTTTCCCCTAAGGCAAAACAATTGGCATCGTTTTCCATATACACTGGTATATTGAAACGGGTAGTTAGTTTTTCAATGAGGCGCAGACCATTCCATGCAGGGATGTTGGAAATTTTGACAATCTCTCCCTTATTGGCATTAATTAATCCAGGGACACCAACACCAATGGCCTTTGTATGGGGCAGCATCACCTTTTCAATAACCTCATATAGTGTTTCAAGTATTTCCTCGGCCGATCTCTCTGCACCTGTTGGCAACGAGTAGGTCTTTTCTATTTTTTTATTGACAATACAACCGGCTCCAATCGATGTACCACCTATATCAACACCTATAATTACTTCTGATTTCATATTTTAATATTTGTTTCAATTCAATTACTTCAACACTTCTTCCCTATTGATTCGTTCAATTCCCCTTCCTGTTTTAGAATTTATTCAACAAAAGCTTTTTAAATGATTTGGTCCGCGATCCAAACGTATTTCCACCAAGGTTTGGAGAAAACAAATATCACTTATTATTCTGTAATTCGTAGACACCATAAACCTCATTTTTCGTATGATCTGTTGCAGCGTACAAAATCGGTTTTCAAATTCTGGATATTTCTGGGGCTGGTCATTAGAGCCATCGAAATTCCCCCTAATCATTAAGGCAGATTTTTTCTGGAACGGGAACATTTGGAAGAATCCATGCGCATCCTTTTTTGACACACAAACTCTGATTCCTAAAATAAATGAGAAGAATACGATATTAAAAATAGAATCGAGTGTACTTAATTGCAAAAGGTGGCTTATTAATTAAACCCTAAAGATATAATTTTTTAGGATACATTTGCCTTTTGTTCGTTAAACAACTACTGTGATTTTATCAATACAACCGGATATTTCAACAATGGCATGGATCATGGCATTGGCTGCGACTTTTGTGGTCGGAATTTCCAAGGCAGGAATCAAGGGCGTGGCCATTATCAACGTGACCCTAATGGCTTTGGCCTTTGGGGCCAAGGAATCAACCGGACTGGTAGTTCCACTGCTTATCTTGGCCGATATCTTTGCCGTCGTCTATTACAACAGACATACCCAATGGTCGTATATCATACGGTTTTTACCATGGATTCTCGTGGGAATATTGATCGGGGTCTATATTGGTATGGACCTCGATGAAAAAACCTTTAAGATCGGGATGGCCTTCATTATTCTCGGGAGTGTGGCGATGATGTATTGGTGGGACCGAAAAAAAACCAAGAATGTTCCCTCACATTGGTCCTTTGCCGGATTTATTGGTATCCTCGCGGGCATTACCACCATGATCGGTAATTTGGCCGGGGCCTTCAGCAATATTTTCTTTTTGGCCATGCGGTTGCCCAAGAATGAATTTATCGGTACCGCTGCTTGGTTGTTCCTGATCATCAACCTCTTTAAACTCCCCTTTCATATTTGGGCTTGGGGTACCATTACCGCAGAAACCTTGATGATCAACCTAAAATTGGCGCCTGCCATCTTCCTTGGACTTTTTGTCGGAGTACGTTTGGTGAAAATCATCAAAGAGGATTTTTACCGCAAAATGATTCTCGTGCTAACTGCCCTGGGTGCAATTATGATCTTGGTGAAATAAGACCTTTTTGAAGCATGTCCCTCACAGTGGTTTCAGGTCTTTGTTGTCTTGTATGGACTAAAAAATGGAACCGGTATGGTACATCCCCATCCAAGCGATCCATGAAAGTCCCAAACAAATCAAAAACCTTCCTATCTCAACATAATTAATCCTCGTTCGCATCAGCTGTAAATTTTAATTTGGAGTGGCAATATTACAGGTGAATTATCATATGCGTTTTGGTTTTGGACTAAAACCAGATTTTATCCGATAAAACAAAAGGGCGTTGTAGTTTCAACGAAATTTAGGGGTTTATACCCCAAATAATCGAGTGGAACGATTTAGTATGCTTAAAGGACTGCAATAAAAAACCATTGCCATATTCAAGGTACAACCCTTTTAAGGCAGCAGACATTTGGGAAACATCCATTGTTCACTATCCGTTTTGATACTGCGGATTCCAACAGTTCGATTATTTATATCTTGATGTAAATCCTCTTTTTGTATAACCAATAACAAAGATACCAAAGGAAGAAAAGTACAATAATGCTTAAGATGAGCATGGCATATACCTCCCCCATCCCTGCGAAAATGGCATTTGAAAAGGGGAGTACGATTTTCCTGATTAAATCTGCCCCGCCCACATGGGCAAAGAGATAGATAAATAATGGGTTCATTCCAACAATCGCGAAAAACAGGACCCCTTTCTGATACTTCCTCATATCGATCAACCAATAACTTAAGGCGAGTGCTAGGATTGACCATCCACCACTGGCAAAGACAAACGTACTTGTTGAGATACGTTTGATGATTGGGGTAATTGGGCTTAGGCCAAATCCTATTATCAGTCCTAAAAGACCCGTTACCACAAGAATCTGTAACTTTCCCTTATCGGTCTTATTACCCATCATCAATTGGCCTGCTAAAACACCCCAAATCGTATGGGCTGCAGTAGGTATGGCATTGAACATTGCCCAATGGCCGCCATCTTCCTTCCCTGAAATAAGGATATTGAACCAAGCACCAAAGTTTTCGCCGGGGAGAAATGCATGATTAAAGCCTTCCAAAGGGAAAAGCCTGTAAAGGGACTCTGAAATAAGAATCAGAAAAACAGAAAAAGCGATTTGAACAGCTACGGGCCTTTTTAATATGATAAATGCCAAAATATAGGTCACCGAAAGCTGGGCAAGTACGTTTTGGAACCTAAAGACGATTTTCCCAGGATCTATACAGTATAAGGCCCAACCCAACACCAACATTAAAAATGCCCTTTTTAGGGCGTGTTTAAAAACTTGATTGTAGGTTTCACCCCTGGCAATTCTTTTATGGAATGACAATGGCATGGCAACCCCTACTATGAACATAAAAAATGGCTGGATCAGGTCCCAAAAATGCATACCTTCCCATTCCATATGATGAAACTGTTCCCCTAACGCGTGTATAATAGTTCCTTCAAATTCGGGAGCCACCATATATGTAAACAGGTGAGAGAACTCCGCTATGAGCAAAAACATCGTTACCCCCCGATAAAAATCAAGGGAAAGAAGTCGATTGTTGGATGGTTCTTGTACTTTGGCCATATCATTTGTATTATTTATCTCTCCAATACTTGGGGATAACTATGGATGAAATAGCAATTCTCAAAAGTCCTTGGAAATTAATTAGCACCAATAAACGACGAAAAAGATAGGAAATAAAAGTTACTCCAATCCATATTAAACCTTCTATTTTCCCCTAGGACAACCCACGTGTTTCTGAATAAAAGCTTTTATTCGATTTTTCGTAAACCCTAGCCTACCCTTTTTATTAATGCTGGAAGGTTAGTCGATCACACTGGTTTTCTGTTGATTATCAAGATTTACGCCTGTCTCACATCTTCCTTGTGCCGTGATTGGCTTCCCTGAACCGGTGTGATACAAACCTTATCCTCCCTGTATACATGTAGGGTAAGAATGCGGAAGGCAAGGAGGATCAACGCTATCGTCGCATTAATATCCCGCGGGTAATGCCCTTCATTATTCCAATCGTCAAATTATGGAAAGAAAAAATAAAGCCTTGGTTGGGTTGGTTTGGCAAAAAAACAATCGGTTACTTTTCTTACTTTTGATTATCAGCTGCTTTGCCCTGTATTTTGTTATATGTAGAAAGCAGCTTTAATAATCCCTTTTGTACAAAGAAATTAAGGAATGAAAACACCTGTACTCCCTTTTTTGATATTGATCATGACTACCATAAAAGTCTTTTCCCAAGACCCCAATCTCCATGTTTACCTATGCTTTGGGCAATCAAATATGGAAGGCTCTGCTACGATAGAGCCCCAAGACCTCATCGTAAGCAGTCGTTTTAAGGTAATGCCTGCTACCGACTGTCCGGATGTCGGCAAGCAAAAAGGGTTTTGGTACACCGCAGTGCCCCCATTGAGCCAATGCTGGACGGGACTCTCCCCTGCCGATTACTTTGGGCGTACCATGATTAAAAAACTACCGGATAGTATTTCGGTAGGGGTAATCAATGTTGCCATTGGCGGATGTGATATTCGCTTATTCGATAAGGCTATTTACGAGGATTATACGGAGACCTATAAGGAAGCCTGGTTTACCGATAAGATCGCCGCCTATGGTGGAAACCCATATGAACGTCTTATAACAATGGCCAAAAAAGCCCAAAAAGATGGCGTTATCAAAGGCATTCTCCTGCATCAGGGTGAAACAAATAAGGACAATCACCAATGGCCAAATTATGTTCAAAAAGTATATAACAATATGTTGGCTGATTTAGGGCTTACTGCCGAAGAGGTACCCTTATTGGCCGGCGAGGTTGTCGGTGAAGACCAAAACGGTGTCTGCGCCAGTATGAACCCTATCATGAACACCTTGCCTGAAACAATACCTACAGCCCATGTGATTTCTTCTGAAGGTTGCCCTGTGAGGGAAGACCATGTACATTTCAATTCGGAGGGCGTTCGCCAATTAGGCGCCCGATATGCCGAAAAAATGCTGTCTTTGGAAGGTGTTGAATAGTCAAGTTATGGCCCTGTACGAAGTATGTATTATTAAATGATCCCCATCGCTAGGGTTTTACCTCACCGTAGTATGCTTAAGGTCTTGTTTTATCCGTGCTTCAGTTGGATGCAGGAAAATCATATATGCAATAATGAAAATACCAAGGATCACTAGATCGGCCTTCATGAATAGGATAATTAAGGCCGCACCCTCCAAAATGGCCCATCGTACCAAGGATGCACCTTGATAAAATGGTATTTTTTCCTCCAAACTCTTTTTGTGGTCTATCTTATCCAATTGGGACCGAAAAAGAAAATTCCCCAGAAAAATAGCCGCAATGGGAATGCATAAATACACCATCACCTCCGTATCCAATTCGGGAAATGTTAAAAAGTCGAGCGAAGTAAGATTGCCTATATACAGATAGGCAAGCACCATCCCCACACAAAGGGCGATATGTAAAATTTTAAGGACTTTTAGTTTTTCTTTCATAAAAAGGTCGTTTAATTGGTTATGTCTATCGATTATATATGTATTATAATATTACTTAGGATAAAACAAGTTTATCCCATTGTTAGTATACTCGGCCTAATTTAATCCTATTGTTTTTCATTTGTTTTATGCTATGGAAAAGGTACTGATCCCTCACTAATTTCACAACATTATCCCTATTGATTATCTGTAACTACCTGTAAGACTATCCAATAAAATAAATCGCAAAATAAATAAAATTCCATAAGGTTATTTTTAAAAAACCTCACTTCAGTTTTTACCATGAAAATTCATAAAAAGGACAAAATAAAAAGGCCCTTTCCAGCGTTCATACCCCATAAAAAACGGAACAAGTATTGAAAGAAAATTACGGCACTATCAGTACTTTATAAGATAAAGAAATGATAATCAAATCCATAGATTTGATAGAGCCGGAAAAACTTCAATAATACCCAACAACGCAAACAAATAAATTTTAATCATTATGAGAAAAACAATGTATTCCTTAACTCTTTGTTGTGCTTCAATGCTCGCATTAAGTTGCAGTGACGACTCGGCTTCCGATGACTTTGAAGAAGCTAATGGCAATATTGAGCAAAAATTAATAAAATCGATGTCGCTTGTTTCCGCACAGGATTCCGATGAGAATGAAAATATCGTGTTATCCTATAACACCAATGGTTCTCTGAACACCATTACCACAGGAGAGGATACCAGTATTTTCGTTTATGAGAATAGTGAATTGACAAATATCTCCGGTGGAGGCGATACCTTTAACATGGAAGAGCTTTATGAATCCCCTTACGATGCTTTTGAAACTGGGGATGTGCTTGAGTATGATGAAAACGGAAACCCTAAACTACTTGAATTTCGTGAGGAAGAATATGATTACAATACCGATGACTACGTAACAAAACTGTACACGGCCGAATTGGTCTATGATGATGCCCCTAACCCTTTTTATTATACATTAAAGGCCGGTGGTCTTATCGATGTCCTAGATGGTGTTCAGTTGAATTTCAGTATTAACCCACAATTACCTGAAATTGTTCAAGCGCGATTGCTTTTTCCAGTAAATAACCTATCACAGATCGTTTATAAAGATGAGGAAGGTGAAATTGTTTATACCATAAACGCCAATTATGTATATGATGAAGATAATTATCCAACCTCTGCAACGGTAACCGCCGTTTCTTCAGATTACGAAGAGCAAGATACCTTTACCACTACATTTACCTATGTAGAATAAGAGGCCCTTCAGAACTTCGTGAAAACGAAAAAAGGCTTGGATTTTCAAATAAGAAATCCGAGCCTTTTTTTATGTTTATAAATAAGGTAAACCTTGTGATACCCGTCAGATACAAAAAAGAGGAAAGTCCCTTTTTAAAAAGCAGTTGGAGTGTCATTGCGATCACGAGACATGAAGGGAAAAGCAATCCATTTGTCAGCAATAGGAATCAGTCATATCCAATACGGTCCCGTATGGTACCATCCGCCCTATGGATGATCACATCGGCCTTGTGTTTCCGAGCCAATCGTTTTGCGTTATGAATGGCCGTATCTTGGCGTCGGTGGCTAGACGTAATACGTTTGTTGCCCTCGCGACGAACCGCCCAGCCCTTTTCATGGGGTACCACGTGTTGATGCCAGGTTCTTCCTCGTTTGCTTAGACGCATACTTTTAAAAAAGACGGCTACCAATTCACTCAATACGTCTATCCAAGAGCTGGACCTATTGCTTTCGGGCATTTTATTTTTTATTAACTATGTCGAAGGTACTATTTTTCAACAAAGAATTTAAGAAACCCAGTTTCCCGATATCGCTATCACAATCCTAAGACGGCCATTTCTTTCACCACATTCCATCAAAACAAAAACAGATCAATCCCAAAAGTTGGGTGTGAATTGGAAAAAGAAAGTATAAACTATCCCGAAGTTCGTGTTCTGTTCTTTTTTGCAGCATAGCATTCATGAATACCGTTAAAAAACAATAGACATGCCGATGAATAAAAAGAAACAGGACCGAACAACCTAGGTGCGACGTATCTTGGTTAGGAGAGGTCGGCAGTAGCCTTGGCTTGTCGACCAACAATCAATACCCTGGACATCTAAAGTGTAATTCCTCACCGTTTAGGCCGCTTTCACTAAAGTGAAATCCGCATTGGACGGCTTCCCCAGCCCAATGCGGAAACCACTTGATTTAAAACGAAATCAAAAATAGGCCGTTCTTTCTTTAGGACCCCGTTCAGGGGTGTGGAAAATATAAGGCATTATTCCTTTATGATTTTTTGGTTTTTGGAATTTTCCGCTTAATGCATTACTTCGAAATTCCCCATGTCGTATTTGGTTCTGGCCCCATCTCGAAAATCAATTCGCTACCCGCAATAATCGCATCATGGGATATATAACCTAGGTTATAAGGTTTACCATTCAACGTTGCCGATTGTATGTAGGCATTCTCCTTGGAGTTGTTATTGGCAATAATCGTGAATACTTTTCCATTCCCCACATTCATTTGCACCTTATTGAAAACAGGGCTACAAAGTTGATAGATAGGGTCGCCCGGTAAGGCGGGATAAAAGCCCATGGCACCAAAAACATACCATGAGGATACTTGTCCACAATCATCGTTACCCGGTAACCCCCCTACATCATTAAAGAAGTACTTGGCCAACATATCGCGTACCACTTTTTGTGTTTTCCAAGGTTGACCCAAACTGTTGTACATATAGGGGGCGTGCATTGAAAATTCGTCGCCCACATAGTACATATCCTTTTCAAAAAACCCATCAAGATAACTTACCAACTTTTCTTCGCCTCCCATAAAATCGGCTAAACCGGGAATATCGTGGGGCACCAATAACGTATGGTTCTTATAATATACTTCTGTGTCATGCGCGGTTCCTTGGGCCCAAACACTAATACTTTTATCATAGGGAGGCAGCCATTCCCCATTTAATTTTTTACCACGGACCAAACCAGTTTCCGTATCCAAAACATTGATATATCGTTTTGAACGCAGCATAAAATCATCATAATACCCTTCCTTACCCAAAGCCTTGGCCATTTGGGCGATACAATAATCATCATAAGAGAACTCCAATGTTCTTGCGACAGGTTCACCGTAAAATCCATAAACATCGGCGGGCACGTAGCCGATTTCATTAAAGTATTCAATACCGACCCTACCCGAAAAACCACGATCTCCTTTTACATTGGCATTTTTCAGCATCGCCTTAAAGGCCACATCGGTATCAAAACCCCGTATGCCTTTTACATAGGCATCAGCAATAACGGCATCGGCATGGGTGCCCATCATAATACTGCGATACCATGGATTTGGCCATTTCGGCAGCCACCCCCCTTCCTTATATGCATTCAACATACCATTGATTATATCAGTGCTTTCCTGTGGTTTTACCAAAACCCAAAGCGGATGTAGCGATCTAAACGTATCCCAAATCGAAAGGTCGGTATACATCTGGCCCTCGTGAACCTGAAAATCGAACGGACTAAAATATTTTCCATCCTCATTCAGATTCCGTGGATTTACGAAACATTTGGTCAATGCCGTGTAAAAAATGGCCTTATCATCCTCAGCACCTTCCACCTGGATCATATTCAATTCCTTTTCCCAAACACCGGCACTCTTCGCTACCGCCTTGTCAAAATCGAAATCGGGAAACTCCCCCTCCATATTGGCTCTGGCTTGGTCTATACTGATCAAGGAAGTACCCACTTTCATCCTGACTTTTTCTTGGTCCTGGGTCGCAAAAGTCACATAAACAGCTTTCGCATCGGTTCCTTTAAGGGCCATTTCAGGACCCAATTTAGGATCCACTTTCACGGGTTCAGAACATCTGAATTGCATAGACGTAGCTCCTGAACCATCGTAATATTCTATACGGATTTTATACGCCTCTCCTTTTGTAAGGCCCATGGTATAGGACTCTGTTCCCGCTGCGCGATACTTCCATTGATCAATGACCAATTGGTCGTTGACATACATTCGGGTACCATCGTCCGTGGTTAACGTAAACGTATGTTCCCCGGTGTGCCTCCCTACAAGGATGCCTGTATAACGGGCCGAAAAGAAATCGTCCTTTATTCCTTTGACAGGGGCTTTCAACCATTCGTAATTCAATTTGGAATAGTGCTCTTCTGCAGCAGGTTCACCTTCCAACTTATCGTTGTTGTAATAGGTTGCATTGAATCCTTTGGGAACCAAACCGTTATCAACCACATTAGGCAGCATATCCAAATTATAACTATCGAATCCCTTATTGAACTTCGCCACAAAATGACTTCTGAAATGACCGGCAATAACCATATAACCTTCAATCTCATTTTTTTCGGGTATCACCTTATAATATCCAGGAACATACACCCCATCGAATACGACGGATGAAGACTTGGATTCTGGATACGTAAATTGGAAGAATCCCGTTTTTGCCGCTGCCGTAAACTCCGCCTTAATATCGTAATCATCCAATTTAACCGAGTAATAATGCGGTTTCGCAACTTCAGAATCGTGACTGAATTTTGAAGCACGTACATCAGCATCTATTTTAATTTTACCCGTCATAGGCATTAAAGACATAGGTCCCCAATCGCCAACAACAGCACCATTGGGGTATCGCGTACCTCGAAAACCTTGAATTTTTTCCTGATCGTACCAGTAAGGCACGGGCACCGTAATGACACGATTTGTCCATTTAGCGGTTTGGGGTGTCCAATGGGTCAATGCTGAGGGATACCCCAAAATTGGAGACACATACCCTAGAGGTTCTTCCGTTTCGGTAACCGTGACATCCGCAATACTAGGTGCGGTACCTACACGCGTATCCACATAGCTTAAATATTCCTTTTGGGGAAGCGGCCCTTTTTGCTGCTGCACCCCATTTTCCCCGGTCTGCTCCTTACAACTAAAACATATCAATACTACGGTGCAGAGCGCTATACGCTTTTGAATTAAATGTTTCATCTAATTGATTTTTTCAATACTGATGATATTTTCTGAAACCAAATTATCAATGGCCGCATCATCATATCCGATCTCCTTTAAAATTTCTGCTCCGTGCTCCCCAATCATTGGCGATGGCCTTTTGATCTGTCCCGGACTTTCACTCATCGTAAATGGCATATTCTCCAAGGCCAGTAATCTGATTTCTCCATTCTCAACGGTATTACGGAGCATCAACAAATCCTTAAACTCCCATTGATGGTCTCCCGGTAAAGGCAAGGAATCAAAATTGGTATCGATAAGATTGTTCTTGTACATGTTTAAAATGATCTCATCTACCCCCAACTGCTTAATAAGGGTAAGCTTCTCCTCGGTAGGGTGCATAAACGAACCAAACCCAGGTCGCATTGGGAGATTAGCCCATTTTCCAGATTTTAGTAGTCTTTGCATTGTACGTTCTATTTTTATGATTGTTAATTCAATTTCTTCTCTGTCTTTAGAAGAATAAATTTTGCTTCAAAATGTTCAATTAATAAAGGTGATGTCAATTTTTGCAATTCTTCGCCCAACACATTCACCTCATAGACTGACTTTATATTTGGATTTTGCAGCAACTTCGTAATATCCAAAATAGCATGGTCTCCATCGGTCTCCCTCAGGTGCAACAATATACCATCACCTTCAGGGGTAAGTCTCGAGCTAACCAGCAATAGGTTGTCAACCGTATTTAAATCGATAAAGGATTTTGATTCTTGTTTTGTCGTAGCGTTCAATTTTCCCGAATTTGTCCGGGTAACCAAAGGCACCCGATTGCCCCAGCCAAACTTTGTTGCAAAAGTGTTCGAGTTATCCGCGGAAGATGTAATCTGGTATTTCCAGTCTAACTCCCCAAACTGAGTGGCCTTAAAGTTGGTCGTCCAATAATTATTGAGCACCCATGAATATATATGTCCGTTTTTGGGATGGTTTTTATAATAGTAACGACCTGTGTTGATATCCCCAAACTGTACCAAAGGAATATCATTACTACTAAAAACTATTTGGGAATTGTTTGACTTGACAGCCGCAAAGTTCTGTATGGTATTCCAGTCGGAAGCTGAACCTCCTATTTGATTTTCCCCGGGTTCAACAACGCCCCCCTGAACTTCGAATGCGAGTTTACCATTATTATCGGCCGTAAATGGAAATGCAATATATACGCCCTCAGGGTCTGTCTTGGCAAGCTTTCTCATATTATACAACAACTCAATTTCTTTGGTATGGTTATATAAACGAATTTCAATAGTAACCCCCGAGGCTTCGGCACACTCAGGAATCTGTGCTTTACACTTGATGCTTTTCCAGAGTTCCCCATCTTTTATATCAACGATTTTAAAATTGGAAAACTGTATAATTTCCTTTTTTAGGGGTTTATATACAGTATCTCTGGACATGTTGGTCAACCTTTCAAGATCACTCCTGTTATCAAGTAGTTCATAAATAAAACTGCCCAACTTATAATTACTGGTGGGGTCGATTAATTCTTTGTCCAATTCCTTGTCAAAGATACTGGCCAGCCCATTATTATTCTCGTCGATCACTATCTTATAATAATCATTTTCGACCGTGTTCGAAATGGGTAACACCTTAGGCTTAAAAATATTGGGCTTGTCCGACACCTCAATTTTGTAGGTAGCATACCCCATGGCCGGGATATCTTTAACCCATAGTGCCCAATAACTACCTTCCCCACGGCTCTTGATAATTTGGGCAGGGATTTTTTTACCGTTACCATCTACAATACGATACGATTTGTCCAATGGCAAAATATCATGATCGATAAAAACTTCCGCAACACCGGATCGACTCCAGTTTAAGGAATTAAAAACCGTAACGGACGGTTCCCTTGGGATATCCACGTACGGTTGGATCAATCCGATCGCTTTTTCCCTAAGCAAATTGGCCTGTTGATTCGCGGACCATACATAAGACGATTTTTGGCTCCACTGATCCATGGAATTCTTACTTGTCGGATCCGTGATACTTTCCGCGGCACCAAAAGTGTGTTCGCCGTACAATAGAAGATTGTCGTAGCAATTTCTAATATCATCATGTATTTGATCCGGTATTTCAGCTCCTGAGGCTTGGGCCATGGAAAGTAGCCCCATGGTCGCCAACATTTGACTTTGTGTTGTTCGCGATGTTTTGGTTTCCTTCATGGCAGATCCAAAACCATCGGTCCACCAATCGGGCCAGGCCTCCCGCTTTGTCTCAATTTTATCAGGATAATGCTCATCAACATACACCATAAATTCACTTGCCAATGACAATTTGAGTTTGGGCCATTCATACTTTTCGTTCCATTCCTTTACAATGTCGCAGGCTTTAGTTGATGGAGGCGAATTATCCGTTGTATATCCTGAAAATTGGAAAGCTACCCGATCGAGAGGGTATTCCTTGCTTTCTAATTTGGAAAGGTATTTTGATAGATTATTCCTAAAGACATCAATTCTCCCAGCGGTAAGGCTAAGAGCATTACCATGCATATAATGTTCGCTTCGATACGCTAAAAGACGTTTTCCTGAAGGGGATTCCCACCAGAATGAAGTAGGTTTGTTGAACGGCAATCTGGCCCTATGCGCATGTACACCCATTGAAACATATTTAACACCTGTGTCCTGGTACATGTCTGCCAAACACCAACCAATGCCGTTCACATCGTTTTGCATGGCCGTGGTTACGTCTATACCCTGCTCCTTAAAATTCTTTAAGGTTGCCAATTGAATCGCCAGTGCGGTTTCATCCACGATTTCCGAAAAATTCAGGAACATTCCTGCCACCTCGATCCTACCTTCCTTTATCCTTTTAAGTAATCGGTCTACCTGCTGTTTTGGACGACTGTTGATATATTCCCTTACGGTCCATGAGACCTCACAGGTCCATCGAAATTGGGATTCTTTGGGGTAATCATCGGTCTGGTCACAAAAATCAAGGGCATCATCAATATATCGCAAATGCTCCGCCAGGATTTCAGATTGTTGACGGGTGTAACCAATATCGGTATGGCTGTGTTGAACAAGATAAACGGTCCATTCCTTCACTGGATTAAGCTCAACCATTTTCTCCTTTATGGTTCCACTTACCTTAATCTTAGTTTGCACCGTCGTAGGGTGCTTTACTTTTGGAACAAGAAAATCAATCTCATTCAAGCCAGTTTTGAGATCAACTACTTTGGATTCGTTATCGACCCAAATCGTTGCATTTTCGGGTTTGCCCAAATGAACATAGTTAAATCGAACCATATTGTATAGGCGATCATTTTGTTTTCTGACCGTCTTGAGTTGTTCTGCTGAAAAGTCATTTTCAAGAGACCGCTTAAAGGTCATGTACCAAGCATTGCTGTTATTGTCAACACCATCTACTTTAAGCTTTACCGGACGCCCTGGGGTAATCATTTTAGTTGGCAACGTGAGTACCGCATATCCCATTTGATCCTGATTACTATCGATCATCGATTGATAAAAATCCAATTGTACGCCCCTTTCCCCCGAAACTTTCCATGTCTTTTCTATGTTTCCCATGGGATTTGAAAAAGTAAGTAAGACGTTATCATTAACGGATAATTCAAAATTCTCACTTTGAGGCGTAACATCTATTCCATAAAGCCAAATAAAGGATACCGTTTTTTTACTGTAGGATTCAGGAACAACCTCGGTTTCCCATTCCATAAAGGAAACATCCTTGGTCGCCCTTGTCAAATAGCATTGGTCGTTATATGAATAGGGTGAAGGATAGGCAAAATTCAATCCTGATACATCTTTTTTATATCCATTGATGTATTGGTTTTGTGAAAATGACTGAGTAAATCCCAATAATAATAAAGCTACGAATAGATAATTCAATTTTTTCATGACTGCGGGTAATATTTGTTTGGTTATTTGACAATTTCTACGGTCTCTCCATAAAATTTAGTAGCGATCAACTTATCACCTTCGAATACAGAGAAAGTCTTACGGGTCAATTGAATTCCGAATTTTCTGCCTTTCCATACGATGTCCGTCATTGTGGCCTCTCCAATATCTTCGTGGTTAAAAGGTTTTATGGTCAGTTTGTCCTCATCCATCTTTACCCCAAAGGTGCCGAAAACAATGGCTTCCATTCCTGCACCAGCTGAAATCTGAAGGGGCATTGAAGAGCGGTCTTGCTCAGGAGCATCAATACGGGGGTTTTGTGGTAGGTACGGAAAATGATCGATATATCTCATATTACGCTTTAAGACATCCCAACCTTTCCCGGCAAATCCTTTTTGGTATAGGTTACGGGAAATACGGCCGGGCATTCCCGCGTATTGGCCACCGCCACCCCAATCGGAGTCGATCAGATCCCAATGTACGGTATCCCTTCTGGCAATGGAATACACGCCGTATTTACCAAGGAATTCACCTTCCTGTAAATGGCTCACCAAACGATAGGTTTGGTTGTCCGATAGATAATCGGCACCTAACAGGTCGAATAAATGATAGGTCCATATAGTCCCTTTTGTTCCATCTGGGTAAAGGTTGTCAAACCAACCCAATTCTTCATTCCAAAGATATTTATCGACAAGACCTTTTAATTTTTCGGCATCCTTGAAATAAGTTTTCCCTAATTTCAGTTCGTTTCTCCTTTTTGCCCAATCGGACATGGTGTATAACAAATCAATGGTCAACGTATTGGTAATCGGTACGGCATGGTTATAACCATCGGTACGGATTTCTATAATCTTCTCCGTATTATAACCGACATCTATCAATCCTAGATCGTCAGTGTAATTCGTCTGTAGTTCGGTTACCCAACGTTGCATCCATTCCCAAACGGATGCCCCGGAAGCCTTTTCGTCAAAAATGGAATAATCACCCGTATGTCGAATATAGGCTTCTATCATCAATTGCAATGCAAAAGGTTCCTGGATATAAAGATTGTCCCATTGTGCTCCGTTCCAACCCACATAGGTCCTTTTCATTTTTACGTTTTCAAAATCCGTTAAAATAGCCCCCTTCAAACTTTCAGGGTCTAGCATGGCAATGACGTCCGATGTATATGAGGTATCCCAACTTATCGTATAGGGCCATGTACCCACAGCCCAAAACACATCTGAAATATAGTTTGGATTCTCATATCGGCTCATTAATACCGATAGCATACAACGGTAGTAGTATTCCTGAAGTTGCTTGTTGGAACTCGTTAATTTTGGAAGTTTTGTATAAGCCCAAGAAACCATATCACGCGTCTTTTTATCAGCTTGCAACATTCTGTCTTTTATATCTGCCTGATAAATTGCGGGAGTCCCAACCTGCGGATCATAAAACTTAACCGCAAAATAATAGGTCCCCGTTTTTCCGGGTGCAATGTTTATTTCAAAACCTTTATCACCCGTTTCCTTTATGGATGAAGAAACACGGGCGTGTGCCTTTTCACTTCCGATAGTAAAAACATCCAACGAATCTGCCTTTGGTGAACCTTCTGCAAAATGCCGCTCAATGATATCTGCAACTTGATTCGGAATAATGGTCATTTCTAAATTCTTGGAATTTCGATTGGTAAGAACCAGTTTAAGAAAAACCTCATCGTCATCGAAGGAGACATTCGTCCAGCTCTTTGCTGAAAAACTTACCAACTTATGATTATATTCTTTATGGAAGGTAGCTGTCCTTTCATATTGGTTGGGTTGCCATTTTTCATCCTGGGTAACCATTATGGATGGTGAATTGGGCCGGAAGTTGGAACCCAAGGGGTCGTAACTACCACCATCATCGATCCATGATTTCCATTTCGTTGGCACATCATCCTCTATCAAACGCCCGGTACCTTTATCATAAAAATTCAGGTTAAATTCATATCGGGAAGATGAGAAAGGCAGAAACCAAACGTTGGTAAATTGTGTTACACTGTACTGTCGGGGGGATACAAATCCACGATAATTCACCAGAAGTACCTGCTCGTCATCAAAAGTGATATCTTCCCTGTCCATGGCATAATATTCCGGGTCGGCAGGGGTAGGTGTGTTTTGTGCCCACAAAGCCTGAAATAAGCAAAGGAAAAGGAGTATTGCAAGCGTATTTTTCATAAGACTGTTTAAAAGGTTAAAGTTGATTCGTGTTCTGTTGTTTATTTATTATACTTTATGCGATAATAGCATTATTCCCCACCCAACCTGGGGTTCAGGATTCCAATATCCGGCCTGGCCGACGGTATTTTTCGAGACTAAGGGGAACAATTTTACACTCCATTATCATCAATTTCAATGTTTATCCTGCTTAATGGCGGCGCCAATTAAATCAAGCCCTACCGATTGGCAGACTCCAAATTTATTTTTCTCTTTCATGGTCGAGATATCCCATTTATGAACATCGTCTGCCAAGCCCCACAGGGCTTTAAACTGTTCAACATACAGTTTATCATTCTCCGCACTGGTAAATTCAGGTTGCACTTGGTTTGTAGACTGATCACGGGTCTTCCAAATGGCATTTACCGTCTTTTCAATAGTTGTGGAAAGATCAACACCCAATAGGTTTCTTACTTCTTCATTTCCCAAATAACGCATCATAATTCCACGACCAGCGAGATAGTCCCTACCGTGTTCGGGACCAAAACTCGAAAGACAAGGTGCTTCGCGAATAATGCTATCAACATCGGCGATCAAGGCATTTTTCACACCTAGACCAATTCGTTTTATTAAGTCTCTCAATCTTGATTCATACGTATTTACATAGAAATCTATATCCTTTGAAATAAGATATTGGGATAGTTCTCCTTTAATAGCCAACATATCGGTCAAGGCGGCGACCAACATCCCCTGGTCTCCTGTCCAAACCCAACCTTCGGCCCATGGTGGGTGTATTTTTTCTTGATAGGTAGATTCTTCAAAAAATGCCATAGGGCGCTCCTGAACCAGAGCTCCTGAAGTGGATAATTCCTTTAGATATTGATATTCGCCCAATTTGAACCACTCATCAAACCAAATCCATTGGCGATAGGCCATATCGAGGTATTTTTTATTATCGGGAAGATTTTCCGTCAATGACAAGCGGTAAATTCGTGAGGAGAGCAAAAAGAGCAATACATTGGTCACTGTATTTTTAACCCCTAGACTATCCCCATTGGCGTCGCCATTTCTACACCCATGTAGCACGGGATTGGCCAAATCGGTATGGTCGTAAGCCGTTTTCTTTTTGTATTCCCAACAGAGGTCGGTCGATAGTTTTAGGTACTTGTCCGCCAGTTCCTTATTTCCCAATTGCAAAAGGTGCTTTCGTGCATTGAGGGCCATAAGCCCCCACCAACCAAAATCATCGGCCCAAAGGGTGCCCGGATCATAGCTGTTGAAAAAGCTCAGGTTTTCCTCTAGCATTTTGCCCACTTTATCTTGAATGGCCACAACTTCTGTATCGTCTGGCCAACGTTGATGCAGGGCTTCTGCAAAAACAAGACAGGCATCGAAGGTATTTCCCCTTTTCCAGAAGTCTTGAAAATCCCAAACTTCCTCAAAGCGTTGAAAAGCAAGAATGGCTTGTTGCTTTAAAACCTCATTGGTGGGGTTGGATTCACTACAGGCCCATGTCAATAGGGGAGATACTCCGGAAACTGCAATAGCGGAAGCTCCTGTTACCGTAATAAACTTTCTTCTTTTCATTTTCTTTAAATTATTTACCTCTAAAACTTTATTAGCCTATGGGTTGTAGGTTTATTGATTCAACAATGCCAATGCCGCTTTCATATATCCCATAGCATATGCCATACCCGCATACCATGGGGCATCACAGGTCATCTGCGGTGTATGGTCGGGAATCAACACGCCGTCAAAATTGTTTTTCTTAAGAATCCTTAGGATTTTGAACATGTCAATATCACCATCATCCACAAAAACCTCCTTGTATTTAGGAACCTTCCCAACGATATTCCTAAAATGGATATAACTGATCTTACCCTGCTTACTGTACGTATCGGTAGCCTCATAAACATCGCCCTCGATCATTTCGGCAATGGAGCCCAAACAGAATTCCAGATTATTTGATGGACTAGGTTTCAAATCGATCAATTTCTGGTACATATCAGGTTGATACACCAATCTTGGGGTGTTTCGGACATAGGGCATTGGTGGATCGTCCGGGTGGGCTGCCATTTTCACCCCTGCTTCCTCGGCAACGGGTAGGATCTCGTCAAGAAAATACTGTAATCGATTCCAAAGTTCCTCGTGGTCGATTTTAGGCAAAGTACCTGCTGGGGCGTTTTCATCATACACCATATTCCACACCATACCGTTGGGAATGGGGGTATCGTCGCCACCGTCCATACCCACGGAAACGGCCTCTCCCCGGGCATAAGGCCCTTGGTTTCTTGCCGCTACCCCGGCCAATGAAAAATTATAACCAAAAGTGGGTATTCCTGCCTTGCCCACATTGCGGATAAGCTGCTTCAGGTTTTCCATTTGAAGCTCTTTTTTCGGGCCATCCAATAAGATATCATGCCAATGGGCGGGGTCAAAATTCTCAATGGCCTCTAACTCCAAACCGTGGTCGTTGATTTCCTTTTTAATGGCCATAAGATCCTCCAAGGACCAAATTTCACTTGGACTACCTGCCTTTCCCCAACCTTCTTCACCTCCGATGGGCTGGTCTGCATTATCTTTGTTATGGCCAAAATAATCTACCAAATGAATGACAAGATGTGTGGCACCACATTGTTTGGCAAAATTATAATGCTTGGTATCCAACATGTGTTTATATAAACCGAATCCTAATTTCATTCCTATTAAATTTTGAATATTATATTGATTATCATTTAGTTACATCAGTCACAAAATTCCCGGCGTATTTCTTCCCCATCTTCATTGAGCAAGGGCGCCGCTTTGTAAATTTTTTGGGGCGTATCGCTAAACCATACCGGAAAACCTGTTGTTTTTACTTTCCCGATGGTTGGGTGATTGATTTCGATGATCATTTCATTGTGTTTGATCTGTGGATCATTGACCATCTCATCAAATGAATTTACTTGGGAACACCAAATATCCTCCTCCAGCAGAAGGTTAAGCCAATCTTGTGTAGACCTTGTCTTAAAGACGGCATCAAAATCGAACCGGATTTCATCCCTACTCTCTATAATATTATTGGAAGCAAATTCCGCAGCGTCATATTTTTGGAGCCCTATGATTTGGGCCAATCTCTGAACGGAATTCATACCAATGGCAATGTATCCGTCTTTGGTGTTATAGAGTCCGTAGGGCGCTCCTAACCACGGATTTGGAATGCCACTTTCACTGCGTTCCGGATTGAACCCTTTGTGCAAGTATGCCGTAATTTCCTGCACATGGAAACCAACGACCGAGTTGAGTAAATTGGCTTCTATTTTTTGCCCTTTTCCGGTTTTTTCCCTAGAATAAATAGCCGCCAGAACAGATTGATTAATGAACAAACTCGTTAATAAATCCGCTTGTCCCACCGCCGTAACTACTGGCATTTGGCCTTTTACACCGTTCAGTGCCGCAGTTCCACTAATTGACTGCGCCAATAAATCTTGCCCCGGTCTATGCAAATACGGACCGGAAGCTCCATAACCCGAACTGGAGCAATACACTAAACCTCGATTGATTTTCTTCATATCTCCATAGCCCAATCCCAATCTTTCCATGACCCCAGGTCGAAAGTTCTCAACCAAAATATCGGCCTTCCTGATAATATCGATTACCACCTTTTTATCCTCAGCGTCCTTTAAATTCAAGGCTATGCTTCTCTTATTTCTATTGAAACTTACAAAAGAGATGCTTTCTCCTTCAGGATACATATTATCATAGGCGTAATGCCGCATCCAATCGCCTTTTTCGGGTTCTATCTTGATAATATCGGCCCCCATATCGCCCAACATCTGGGTAGCCCAGGGTCCCTGTGCCAATTGGGTGAAATCGGCCACTACCAATCCCTTTAAGGGGCCTTCGTTTTCGTTACTATTCGTACTCATTTGTCGTTTGGCATTAGGAATTATATTTTTATTTACTAAATCGGTTTAGCCTATGCTTATCCTTTTTTAAAAAACCACACAAACCGGTGATAGGATTTCCTTGGTACGGTACTTTTCACTTAAGCTTCCATCTTTCGCTATTCGATAGACAATCGTGTCATGCGAATTCTGATGACAGGCTATTAACCATTGTCCGTCCGGGGTTATATTGAATTCCCTTAATTCTTTACCATTGGTGTTCTGAAAAGCCAATAGCTCCAAATTTCCCTTTTCGATTCCGAATAGGGTTATCGCTTCCAATTTCCGGTTTGCCACATATAAATATTTTCCATACGGATGCATCCGTATGGCCGATGCACTGGGAACGCCCGTATAATCCTTGGGCAGGGTGGGGTAGGTTTTAACCTCTTTAAATACACCTTCATTACTTTTTAAAACCGATACCGTACCCGTCAACTCACTGATTACATAAGCAAAATTCCCTTCCGCATCATAAACCATATGACGTGGACCGTTTCCTTTGGAAATTTTACAATCCTTCGCTGGATTAGGAACCAGATCGTTGCCTTCAAATCGATAGGCCTTGACCTTATCCATTCCTAAATCGCACACATAAATATCCTCACCATTGGGATGCACGGATACCTGATGGGCATGGGGTGCTTCCTGCCGAACCTTATTGATGCTAGAACCTTTATGGTCATACTGGTTTACCTTAGGTAAGAGTTTCCCTTGAGAATCTACAGGATACTGAAAGACATTCCCTGTGGCATAGCATACAACCAATACATTATTTTGGTCAACCACGAGATGACAAGGATATCCTCCCGCAATAGGTTGCTCGTTAAGGAATTCCAACGAAAAACCTTCTTTCACCCTATAAGCCCTCACATGGGGGGTATCTTTTTCGTCCAGTTCCGTAATACAATACAAATACCTGTAATCGGCACTAAGGGCCAAATAACTGGGGTTACGGGTAGGCTCGGTGGACAAGACCTTGAGTTCCCCGGTTTTCGTATTGAGTTGGACCGTATAAATACCATGGCCGATGCCCCCAAAACCAGGAATGGGGTATTCTGTGTAACTACCAATAAAGAAGGTCAATGTTTCCATATTTTTATGATTTCGCTATAAAATCGTTAATGGCTTTTTTTGCTTCGGCACCATAGAAAAGTTTCGTCACCGTCTTACCTTCTTCCGCGATTTTCTCGTCGAAAGGAAGTGTTGAAAGACTTAGTTGCGCCAATCTTTTCAATTCTTTGATGGCCGATGGTGATCTCCGTGTCAGTTTTTCCGCAAATTTCATGACCTCTTCATCAAAGTTATCTTCGGAAATTACCAGATTTACGATTCCCCAACCATATAGTTTTTCCGCAGTATATTGACTGCCGAAAAACAACAATTCCTTTGCGCGGTTTATGCCTACTTTTTGAATAAGACGTTGTGTTCCCCCACCCCCGGGAACCAAACTTAAGAACACTTCGGGGAGCCCCATTTTTGCGGTTTCACTGGCAAGTATCATATCGCACGAAAGTGCAATTTCAAAACCACCACCCAAGGCGAATCCGTTTATAGCAGCGATCCATGGTTTGGGGGCTTTTTCGATGGACTCATATAATTGTATGCCACGATCTTGGAATGCCTTGAACTCCTCAGGGGTTTGGCCGCCATATTCCTTAATATCCGCTCCAGCCATAAAGGCACGCCCTTCCCCACGGATCAGGGCGACCTGTACTTCATCATTTTCATTTATGCCTTCAATACCAGCAATAATCTCATCCATCATTTCCCGATTCATCGCATTCAACTGATCGGGTCGGTTAAAGCTCAGTATGGCAATCTTGTTGGTTACCTGTACAGTGATATTTTTATAGTTCGTTTCCATATTAGGATATAGATTGATATAATTGATTCAGATTTTTAATGATTTCATCAGAAGGGGTGTTGTTCAGTAAACCCTTATGCAATAGGTCGGCCCCCTGTTCCTGAAATGCATTCCACCCCCTATGTTGGGGACGCACATATGCCTTTTCCATGGTGGTTAGGGTATTGCTGAAAAAGTTATTGCAAAGCGTATTGTTTGCCTTACTTTGCCAAGCTTTCAAATTCCCGGGTTGACCGCCGTTTTCGGTATAAATCCCTTCCTGGATCTCCGCACTGGCCACATAATTTATATATGCCACGGCCAAATCCTGATGTTTACAATGGGTAGATATCGCAAGCCCTACCCCTCCCAATATGGTAGAGACATCAGTTTTTGGGTTTATGGGACTATTTCCGAAATCGACGCTATTTTTAGTATATCCGGATCTTGAGTAATTGGTGTAACCGAATAAAAAAGGAGCATAGATAATCTCATCATCTGCACCCATTCGGTCTAAGATTTGGATAGGATTCCAATGTATCGACTCTTGGTGAAGGTGTTCCAAGTGCTGCTTCAATTCGTCCAATATTTGGGTGCCCAAACGTTTTTCTATTGCCCTATCCTTTATAAAATCCCTACCCGCATCCTGGGCACATAGGGTCAGGAAGGTGCACCAAAGGTCTGTGGCGCATAAAGGCCAGGCCACTTTGTGCGTGTTCGGTATTTTCTTATAAAAATCGAATAGTCCGGTCCGTGTTTTTGGTAGTTTTAGATTCAATTGCAGCAAAAGATCATTTCTAAAGGCGGCAACCAAGGCAGCGGCATCTACAGGCAACGCAAATTGGTGCCCTTTATACATATAGGATTCAAAACTTGGGCCTACCGACTGCTCTTTCAATGTGCCAAGGTTCTTCTCCGATATGGATTTTTCCAAAGGCAATAGCAACTTATTGGCAAAGGCCTGCCCCATATAGGGGTGATCGATAGTGATTAAATCATACGTTTCGATAAGGTCTTCTATAGGCATGTCCCCAAATTCCTTTAACGAACGGATATCCCACTGAAGGTCAACCTCGGGATGCATTTTCGAAAAGGCAGCCGAAGTAGCCCTAAGGGGTTCATAACCTCTGGGGTGATCCCAAGCCATACCTTTTATTACTATCGGTTGCGTCATACCTTGCTCGGTTTATTTATTCTTTCTTTCAGGTCTGGGATCATATTGAATGGTATGGTTCATATAGGCACCATCGATATAAATGTCGGCACCATTTATATAACTGGCCAAATCGCTCGCCATAA
This sequence comes from Maribacter aquimaris, assembly GCF_014596745.1. Lineage (GTDB taxonomy): Bacteria > Bacteroidota > Bacteroidia > Flavobacteriales > Flavobacteriaceae > Maribacter_A > Maribacter_A aquimaris. The sequence continues at coordinate 13,861 of NZ_JABTCF010000016.1, read as the reverse complement.
AAGCCACGGTATTGGCCACATCGGAAACTTCCCCAATACGCCCCTGTGGAATCCATTGTTCAAATTTGTCCTTTCCAAAATTTTTGATTTCCTCCCTGTTCATATTGGTCTCAATGGCTCCCGGTGCAATGGAAAGTACCCGGATACCTTGGTCTGCAAGTTCCAGGGACAAACATTTGGTGAACATTTTAAGTCCGGCCTTTGCAGAGCAATAATGGATCAGCCCTTTTCTCGGTACGCTATCATGAATGGAGGATATATTGATGATTACACCGCCTCCGCTGTGCTCCATTCTTTGGGCCGCTTGTTTAGAACAAAGGAAAGGGCCTTTCAGGTTGATGTTCAAAACCCTATCCCATTCCTTTTCTTCCATATCCAATACATGGGAAACACTTTCACTACCCGCATTGTTCACCAGGATATCGATTCCGCCAAATTCCTTATCCAATTGGAGGAACATTTCCGCTACCTGCTTCGAATCGGCAACGTTGGCTCCTGCACAGGCTGCTTTTACACCGTATGTTTCTTGCAACTCTTTAACCAGCGCTTCCGCTTTGGCCTTATTACTATAATAATTGATGAAAACATCCGCACCGCAATTGGCCAATTGTTTACATATTTCCGCTCCGATTCCCATGCTTCCTCCGGTAACCAAAGCCTTTTTTCCTTTTAGATCTATTTCTTTCATTTTTATCGATTTTCCAAACGGTTACCCGTTTTGCGATTCCAATTGGGCCTTAACCAATATCCCCAGTTCCTCTTTTTTAGCATTGCTCAAGGGAAAATATTCAAAATCAGACACATGGGTGTTCGATTTCTCCGCAATAAAAACCTCGCTACCTTCCTCCATGGCGATATTGTGCCATACTCCCTTGGGTATGTTGTAGATATGGTTGATTTTCATCAATTCCGTTTCAAACTGCGGTTCATTATTTACCATTGAGGCCGCAATAAGAACGGATTTCCCTGTTATAGGGATAAATATTTCATCCGTTTTCAAATGCACATCCAACCGTATTATTTGGTTGATATGCTGTGCTTCGGTAAAATTAAGTCTTGCCAATTGCCATCCTTCTTTTACAATAAAGGGATGGTACCCTTTTTCTTTAATGTTATATGCTTCGATCATGGATTATTATACCTAAAATATACTTCGCTTTTTTTTCAAAAACCGCTGGATTTCTTGTTCAATTATCACTTTGTACTATCTCGCCAATACCTTTCTATTTCCTCCAAGGTCTTTCCTTTCGTTTCCGGAACGTATTTCCAAATAAACCATATAGCCGGTAAGGTCAATGAGGCATAAAGTAAAAAAGTACCTGAAGCTTGAATGGTATCGATAAGGATAGGATTGGTGAGGGTTATGACAAACCCGGTAACCATTAATGAGAAACTCCCCAATGCAACTGCCAATCCGCGTATGCGAGTGGGAAAAATTTCACTGATGATCACCCAGACAATGGGTCCGAAGGAAAAGGCAAAACTGGCCACGTACATCAATAAGGGAATAATGACGTATTGTGAGCCCAAAGCGAATAAAACGCCAACACCCGTTAAGGATATAAAGGCACCTACAACGCCAATGAGCAAAAGTTTTCTTCGTCCAAATTTTTCGATGTTCAAAATAGCCACGAAGGTAAACGCACTATTGACCACACCGACCAATACCGCCCCTAAAAAAGAACTCTCAACACTTTGGACGGATTCATTGATAATATTGGGTGCAAAATACATGATGGCCGCAATACCGCTTAAATGGGAAAACATAGGAAGTAATATCCCTATCAAAAGCGGAACCCTTAAATACGGTTTTAACAATTCCTTTATGCCACCGCTTTCCTCTTTGACCACTTCCTTTATTTCGGCCATTTGCATCCGGGCGTACTCTTCACCATTGATTTTGACCATGATTTCCTCGGCCTCATCATAGCGTTCTTTCGCAATAAGCCATCTTGGCGTTTCAGGTACCAAGAAAAGTAAAACCAAGAACAACAGGGCAATCGGAATCTCCGTGCCGAACATCCCCCTCCAAAGTTCATCAACGAACAACCATTCCCAAAATCCGGAAGGTTCATTTGAAATTACTCCGGCCAAATCCCCTGCATTGGTCAACACCAACCAATCGACCAAAAAAGCCAAAAGAATGCCTAAGGTTATCGAAAGCTGATAAAGCGATACCATTCTTCCCCTGTTTTGGGGCAGGGAAAGTTCCGAAATATAAATAGGGGCTACCACTGAGGTGATCCCTACGCCTATTCCTCCGATAATGCGGACACCAATTAAGAAATTAAATGAAAAATCCGCATTGGAAGTGACCCAGAAAGCCTCATTTAAATTCCCCAAAAACTGAGGGGGCAACATGGATCCAAACGCCGATATTGTCAAGCAAATGGCAGCAATGATCAAGGCTTTCTTACGCCCTAACCTATCCGTTATCGATCCCGCAACGATACACCCGAGAATGGTACCCAACAAAGCCGATGAAACCAACCAACCGAGCTCAGCGGCTGATAAATTGAAATGTTGTTCCAAAAAGGTATTACAACCCGATATAATTGCGGTGTCGTATCCAAAGAGGAACCCTCCAATGGTCGAAACAAAGCTTATTCCCAACAAATAGTTGGATTTTTTAGTCTTCATAAATTTTTTTTCGTTTGTAAATCCACATTTGCCCAAGGGCTACATAATACCGAACTTGTTAAACGCATCTACGGTACTCATACCCTCTTCCAATGCTTTTTTCACCAATTGTTCTCCCCGTGCTTTTTCGATGGCCCCCATAAATGCTTTGGTTTCCACTTCCTTGGGAACAATCAAAACCCCATCCCGATCTCCGTAGATGATATCCCCGGGGTTTATTTTTGTCCCTTTGATTTCAATGGGAACACGATAGTCGATAACCTTTCCCCGTGGACCTTGATCCTGGGCATATCCCCCAAAGGAGAAGGTGGGGAAATTCAAATGAAGCACCTCATTGGTATCCCGTGAATAACCATCCAAAATGGCTCCTGCTGCCCCAAGTTTAATGGCCCTGGTACTCATTAACCCACCCCAAAGGGCATACCTAGGGGAAGAACCCGTGCAGATATAGACCTCATTTTTTTTCAGGTCATCGAGGGCCTCGAACATGATCCCAAAAGGTTTTTTCATCAGTGGGTTCTTGGTGTTTTCGACAGATTCTTCGAATACATCGGCCTCCAGTACCGGCATTGCCCTCCCGATAAGGACAAAGTTGGTGTCCAGTGGCTTAATGTTGGGAGGCAAAAATTGATGGTGGTATCCCAAAGTATCCAAAATATCGCCCACAAGAGCAACAAACAGTTCTTTCTTGGCGATTTTGAAAAGCTCATCATCATTGTTCCATAACGGCGTTGTTGTTTCCATTCTTAACTTTTAAATTCTTTGATTACGTTTCTTTTTATAATATCCAATTCCTTTTTATCCAAAGGTCTTTTCAGAACCTCCATTGCGGACCCTTGGGGACTTTCTACACGAAACAGTTCGCTGCCCTTTTTCATTACAATGTGGAATCCCAAATTTTCAGGAATGAAATATGAAGTTCCCCGAACCATGGGAATGGTCTGTATGAACGGCAAATGGTCGTCCCCACTTTCCTTGATCAATATGGCCCTGCCCTTAAGCAAAGCGACCGCTAGCCCGCTATTTGTATTCATGTATAGTGAACCTAGGTTATCGACTTCATGGTCTATGGAATAATTCACCTTGACCACCTGCCAACTGTCTTTGACCAATACGGAATGAACCCCTGGTTCTTCATTCGAAATTTTCTCTATAAGCCCCATATCTCTCTTTATTAAAAAATGAATAAATAGGAAACCTGCTTATTTCACATCCAGGCTAAAAGTCTCAATGGCATATTTACCAACCTTCAATTCAGGGGAAACAGGTGTTGGGTTCTCCTCGATTATATTGGTATGCTTGTACGAATTGATGTCGAAATAAGAAGAAACATTAACTTTTTCGTTGCCATCCTTTACGTTGTACATACGCGCAATGATCTCATCGGTATCTTCTGCTTTTTTGATGGTAGTTATTATTACGTTATCTGAATCTATCGAATAAAAACTTGTGGCTGCCGGCAAAAAGGCATCCTTTGAAGTATCTGGATAGACCACTACATGGATCGGTTCATTTTTTTGTTTCGCGATTTTTTGACCCATAATGCTGCCCGCCTTATTGGACGTTAACACATTGTTGAAATCGTGGTTACCGCCCTGGGAGTATTCATTCCCTTCCCAATGACAGGATGTTCTACTGGCCAATAAAAGGTTCTGCAAAACAGCATGGTCCGATGAATGCTCGGTGGGATCGATCCAATCCGCTGCCGATACCGATGAACTCAACGTAATGGCAACCTCATCGTCGGTGGCAGAAATCCAGTCGATAATCGCCCTCGGATGCACATCCTTACAAAGAGGGGTATACCGTTCGCCCGCGGTCTTGATTTCGTCCTTACCGACACGAACGCTTCCAAACGGAACTTCATGGGCAATCTCGGGGTTCTCCATATTTACGGGGAAAGCGGTTCTAAATTCCCGGTACAGTTCCCCGGACCAGTTGCGAAGACTGGTATCAAAATAGATTCTCTTTAAATTATGGTATAAGGTAACATCCTGCCTTACAATGGCGTGTAATATTTGCTGTTCCAATCTATATTTGGTGTACACTGGGCCATTCTCCAAAATTTCCCATTGGGGATTATGGAGGCTTACCTTGTCAAAATCGACCATGCTAGGTTGTTGTACATCCCCAAATTCCCCGGCACCATTTCCGACGGACTGCATCGTGAACACATCACCAACCTTAAAATGGTCATTCAGGAAAAGGTCTTTTTTAAACGCTTTGTCATACACCTGGGCAATGCCCCCATTTTCAAAACTAACTTTGTAAAAAGGGTTTTCATACGTTGATGTATTCCCCAAATTGGACGCCTTCCCAACCGTTCCGTTTTTATCCTCAGTTACATAATAGGTTGCATAACCAATGGAAGGAATGTCTTCGGCGATAAAGGTGATATCGGCACTTTTTAGGCTGCCGTCATCATAATAGGTTTCGTTTTTTGTTTGTACCTCAACCCTTTTCTTGTTGGCTGTGATTACAGCAACATTCTTGACCGTTCCTTTCTCAAAATCGATCTTAGTGCTAACGGGATCTGTTCGTTCCCAGGAAAGACTATTGAACAACACTACGGGAATACCAAGTTTCTCGTTTTTCTTGATTTTTCGAGAAATATAACCTACCCCCTGGTTCAATAAATTTTGCCCCATAGTCCGTGACTTCACCAAATTCTCCTTGAACAGGTTATCGGTGACATCCCCATCGTGGCCACCCCAACCGTGGTCTGGATATATTTTTGCCTGCCAAGCCTCATCAAGGGCTTCAAAAGGATATTTCATCTTCACCGGATCCATTTTATTGGCTATTGAAAGGAACTTCTCGGCAGCAGGCAGTAATTTTGATGCTTCCCGACTAGCGGTTAGGGCATCGTGATGACCAGGGCCGTGAATATATACCCAAACATTGGGTCGTTCGCCCATTATGGTATCTACATTCATGGCATTTTTTTCCGCCAAGGGCATAAACTCATCAACGGTCTGCAATTCCATTTTGGGCAGGTACATATTCTTGGTGGAACCCTCCTTGTCCTTAAAGGTGTCAAACGCGTTCCAAGTATCGATATATTCCGAATAATCTATTGCGGGAAGCATATCCTGGCTAGACAATAATGGGGTCTGGATCTCCCCGCCCTTAAAGGTATCTTCCCAATACAAGGTCTGATCCGCACCGTATTTCAATTTATTGCTCATATCCCTGGAGAGATAGAGTAAATCGTTGCCATAATGCCCTGGGGAGTAAGTAAAAACCGAACTGCCATCTGGACTCGCCCAATGGAACATCCCTTTGGCATGTCGACTTATCACCATATAATCGACCCCAGCCTTTTTAAGGATTTGGGGGGTTTGCAAGGATTTTCCGGGTACATCCACATTCCAGTATACCTTGGAATCATAGCCACCAAAATTTTTCTTTACCCATTTTTTGCCCAAATACAATTGACGTACTTGGTCCTCGGCATCGTACATATCCTCATAAGGACAGTTATAGGTAGCACCAACGGATATCAGTTTTCTTTTTAACAGGGTCGTCAACTGTTCCCTTGATTCGGGATGCCTTTCCAGATACTCACGCAGCATGAGTCCGTCCTCGATATCAAAACCGTAATCATCCCTTATAAAAGCATCTTTTAGGACGGGTGCCAACAATAGGGTATCCCTTAAAATTATGCACACCTCTGGGCGATCGACCCATGCAATATCCTGATGGCTTGAATTCATGATGGAAACCAATCCCTTTTCATATTTTTTCTCAAAAAAGTCGTCAAAGGTTTCATTGAATTCCGGCTTGTACAATTTGGTCAATGAGGCCAACCAACTATTCCCAATGTTATTGGCTTGATGATGGAACAGGTAATTGCCTACAATATCGGTTGATGAAATGGTACCGTCCCCTTTTTTAAAGGCAAGGGACATTTCGGTACCATCATAAACTATAGAGAAATCTTTCTTTGGGGATTGTATGGTAAACGACACCTTTGAAAGTTCTCCTTGTGCCTTGAAGGTTTTGACCTTGCTCTTTTTACCATCACTGATTACATAAACCTTTTTACCCTCAAAATAAACTGGGGCATCCACGAACAGTACCCCGTTCTGTTCCTTAATGACAAAGGCCGCTTCGCTTTTAACCGATTCCCTGATTCTGGAAAGGGCATCATCTGCCTTAAAAATCATTAGCCAACAGTTGGAGTTCTTTTTATGACCGTTAAATTTGATCTTAGCACTCTTCCCCTTTTGAACAAAGGAGGTAGGCACGGTCAATCGGAAAGCACCAATACCGTCCCCATTGCCATCCCTTCGTACCAAAACAAATTCAGCATTTCCTTTACCAGGGTTTTCAGTAATGGACAAACTACCGTCTTCATTCGTGTTGAAAGTCAATACATGCCTGTCGTTTACGTGAATATCAAAAGACTCGTTCAAATTAAGGTCGATATCGCTGAGCATAAAAAAAGTGACCGTATCCGAACTATAATCGGCCGGAACCATACCGGTAAGAAACTCAAAGCCCATTTTACCGGTAGTAGCCCTGGCTATCATGGAAACGTTTACATCTTCCCGGATAGATGGGTATAGAAAAAACTCCGATCCCGAAAGCATTTCTTTGTATCCCTCAATATCATTCTTGGCAAGGTTGTACAAACGGTAATTCGTATTCAACTCTTGAATATGGCCACTTCCACCACCGTTACCTTGATGGAAAAGCATACTGGTCGAACGCGGTTCGATGTTCTTTTTCCCCACGGATGAATGGGCGTACCCAATATTCAAAACAAGGAAAAAACAAGTACTTAAAAGTACCCTAGACGCTAGTTTGATCTGATATTTCATCATTCTATTTTTTATTCTTTATTATCATTTATGATTGTCAACATCCCCAACTTCTTTTAGTTATAAAACTAAATCGGTTTAGTTAATTGTTGTAATCCTATTTCCGAGCCATGGGTTAAAACGTTCCGCATGATTTCCTGATTTCAAGTTTGGAATTCAATATTCTTTTATTGTCCATTGCGCTGTCTTTGCCCTCAATTTCATTGATCAATATATCCACTGCAGTGTTGGCTATGTCCTTTACCGGCTGGATTACCGAGGTAATGGGTGGATCGACCAGGTCAAAAGCGGTCAATTCATCAAAACTCACAATAGCCACTTCCTGGGGCACCTTCACATTTTTCCTTTTCAACTCCCTTAAACCCACAGAGGTCAGGTAGTGTGTTGAAAAAACTATGGAATCAACCGAATTGGGGAATTTCAATAATTCCCTAATAGCCGATTCGATCTCGTTTTCATAATTGCCAGGGCTTAGCTCTTTTATGAGTTCTTCCTTGTATTCAATATCAAAATCCGTCAAGGCACTTTGGTACCCCAACAATCGCTGCTTTATGGCCTCCAATCCCGGTTTTAACGTTATAAACCCAATTTTACGCCTTCCCAATTGCAATAAATGCTCCGTGGCCGTCTTTAAGCCGTTAAAATTATCCACAACCACATAGTTGGTATCACTTTCGGGATAGTGCCTATCAATCAGTACAAATGGGAATTTATCCTGTTTTAACGACTGGATGTCTTTAAGGTTTTGCTGTGTAGATGCAATGATCAACCCTTCCACTTGGCGGTTGAGCATAGAACGGATGAGTTCCCCTTCCTTTTTGGGATCCTCATTGGAACTACTAAATAGAACGGTATATCCCAGGTTTTTCGCTTTAAGTTCAACATAACCCGCAATCTTGGAATAAAAGGTATCCGATATGTTCGGGATGATCAATCCTATGGTCTCACTTTTGCCCCTACTTAATCCCCTTGCAAGTTGATTGGGGACATAATTATGCTCCTTGGCAAATTCAATGATCCTTTTCTGGGTTTCCTGACTGATTTTATTCTCATCGCCCTTATTGTTCAAAACCAGCGACACCGCCGTTTTGGAAACGTTCAGTTTTTCTGCAATATCCTTTAAAAAGACTTTCTTCATGGCTGAAAAAAAACTAAAGCGGTTTAGCTATTTTTGATATTATTTATAAATTCCTTGGACCACAGCCCATTACTGATAAAACTTCATTCCCCAACACCGCCTAAAACGGTTTAGGATTCTCAATATTACGTTATTTTTTTGTTAAATAAAATTATTTGGATTATTTTTTTGTGATATCACCAATTGTCTAATGTCATAACCGTCAAAATCATAATTATACACCCGGGTTATTATCGATTCCACGCCATTCATGGATTTCCTTTATCCCCACCGGTGATACTAGCCAGCATGGCTGCCGTAGAACAAAGTCAATGAACTTCCACGCTAGCCGCCTTTTTTCTCTAGGAGCTTGAATCCCATATTCTTTGTACATACAGTAATAGTATGATGTCCATTACCGGAATTCGTTATGGAAACCAAAAAAAAGTCTTAAGTTACACGGATATTGATGTGGGCTACTATTGTGATTCTTTAATCGAGGGAAACTCTCCTTGAATTGAACCACTTAACCGGGTTCTTTAACGCAAGATTTGCCTTCAACACACGAATTATTTTAACTTTAGGTGCTTGAAAATGATCTATAATATTATCGGGGTTTAGCGAAGGGTGATAAGGTCAATTAAATGAAGTTTTAGAAAACGAAGCAGTGCCATCTAGGGGAAGCCTTCATAGTAACCCTAGATAATAATTCAATACATTTTATTCCAATGGAATTCTATAAGAAAATATTTGCCTCAAAATATGATTCGTTTATGACGAACCTGGAAAGTACATTCCATCCCATTAGAAAAGCATTGATAAGTAATTTAGAGGGGACAATATTAGAGGTAGGCTCCGGAACAGGTACGAATTTCGAATATTATAACGCCAAAGCAAAGGTAATTGCATTGGAACCTTCATCTTTTATGTTGGATAAATCAAAAGCTAAGCTTCCAAAAAAAGCACAGATCACCACCTGTAATATGGGTATTGCAGATGAACGATTGAATTCGATGATAAAAAACAATTCCTTGGATTATATTATTTGCACCTTGGTTTTATGTACTATCCCTGATCAAAACTTAGCCTTGGATAAATTTAAAAAATGGTTGAAACCTACGGGTAAGCTAATTATCCTAGAACATATTCACGCTAAAAATAAGCCTAGCAGATTATTATATAACATCGTAAACCCTTTGTGGAAAATTATGGGCAATGGCTGTAACATAAACAGAGATACAGATCTTTCAATAAAAAAAGCGGGCTTTATCGTAGAAAGTGAACACTACTTTAAAAAGTCAATAAGTTTTTACCAAGCCATTTTTACGGTCGCACCTTTAAAATAAATCCAATACTGTATTTTCGACAATACTCCCTTTCGACCGCACCACGCACATATGCAACGTTGTAAAGTTCAAATATAAGGATGTATAACCAATCAAACCTTGCTTTAATATCTCCAAAGGAAGCAGCAGAAAAATTATTGTATGATCATAGATCATATGAAGACCCCATGAACTTTGCTTTGCACCTTTGTGATGAAATAATCTATGATTTTAAGCACTGGTTCCGGATCAGAAACAACTTGAATATTGGAAATCAATAAAGTCAGCACTTATAAACATTAGGCGATTAAAAAAATAAAAAAGCATGGGTTAGGACACTTTCCCAGCGAAACAAAATCAAAAATTGAAGTCCAAATAAAGGCTAGATAGGTCACTTTCCCAGTAAAAATATAATAGAATTAAAAGTTCAAAATAAAGGATATATAATTATCTTGCGCGTTTTTATTCATTGAGAATTATAAAATCAATTGTAATCAACTAATTATTAATCAAAACTTTAAACATGAAAAAAATCACTTTATTTTTAGCCCTGTGCACTATGGGATTTACTTTTGCCCAAGCTCCATTGGAAGAGGGGAATTTACAAGTAAATGCAGGCTTCGGCTTTTCAGGATGGGGAACACCTATTTACGCAGGGTTGGAATATGGGGTTGCTCCCAATATAACTGTTGGTGGGGAATTATCGTATCAATCCTATAATCACAATAGTGGTTTTAACAGTGATTACAAGAGTTCCATCATAGGAATCCAAGCCAATGGCAATTATCATTTTAATGAGGTCTTTAATATTCCCAGTGAATGGGATTTTTATGCGGGTGCCAATTTGAATTATTTTAGTTGGAGTACCAAGCTTGATGGTGAGACTTATAATTATGGTGGTGCTGATAATTTCGGAATAGGATTGCAAGTAGGCGGTCGATATTTCTTTAATGATAGATTTGGGGTAAATCTTCAAGTTGGTGGAGGAAATGTAGTCAGTGGAGGTAGAATTGGAATCACTTATAAGTTATAAGTACACTTTTCATAACAACAGGGGTGGTATTGCAAATTTGCAATACCACCCCTGTTCTTTTATAATGCCGTAAAGCATTTTATTTTAGTATTAAAAATGTACTTTTATAAGATTCATTCAAAATAAAAATAATGCTATTTACTTCCAATAGATTCCCGCTTTTCATTGCATTTTTAATTCTTTTCACTAGTTGCAAAAATGAAAACAATGCTTTAGATGCTGAGAACACAATCAATTCAACCGATTACGAAAAACATTTAATAACCCTTTCTTCCAATGAATTCCAAGGAAGGAAGCCTTTTACGATAGGGGAAGAAAAATCAGTGAATTATATTGCCGATGAATTCAAAAAAATGGGAATTAAAGGGGCTTATGGAGATAGTTATTTTCAGAATGTTCCTTTGGTAGAAATGAATTTCACCCCAGATGAGGAAATCTCCATAAGCACTAAAGGAGGGGAAGTTGTTTTGAAAAAAACCACGGATTATATTGCTAAAACACCTTACCTTGATGATACCGTTGCCATTCAAAATGCTGAAATTATTTTTGCAGGTTACGGAATTGTTGCTCCTGAATATGATTGGAATGATTATGAAGGTATTGATGTAAAGGATAAAATTGTCTTAGTACTTGTAAACGATCCAGGTTTTGCTACACAAAATCCAGAATTATTCAAAGGAAATTCAATGACATATTACGGTCGTTGGGCATACAAATACGAAGAAGCTGCAAGGCAGGGAGCAAAAGGTATTATGGTTATCCACGCTACGAAACCTGCAGGTTATGGTTGGCAAGTTTTGACCAATACTTCCAGCTCTGGAATTTCACTTCAAGCAAAAGACAATAACCATTCTAAATGTGCCTTAGAAGGTTGGATTACAGATGAAGCCTGTAAAAATTTATTCGAAAAATCCGGTTTTAACTTTGATGAATTGGCAGAACAGGCCATTTCGAATAAGTTTAAAGCAGTTCATTTAAATTGTGATTTAAACCTCACCATAAAAACGGAATTAAAATTTCAAAACAGTAAAAATGTTGTTGGAATTATAGAAGGTACCGAAAAAGCCGATGAATGTATTGTTTACAGTGCACATTGGGATCATTTTGGAATTGGTCCAAAACATAACGGGGACTCCATTTACAATGGAGCAATGGACAATGGAACGGCATTGGCTGCAATGCTTGAAACGGCCAAAGCTTTTGCCAATTTAAAGGAGAAACCTAAAAGATCTGTTGTTTTTCTTTCTGTTACCGCCGAAGAAACCGGTATGACAGGTTCTGCCTACTATGCTGCAAATGGTGTTTTTCCCCCTGAAAAAACTATTGCCAATTTAAATTACGAATTGCTATTGCCAATGGGTAAAATGAAAGATGTTACCATTACCGGTCTTGGGCAATCTGAATTGGATGATTATGTTGCTGAATCCGCTAAAGAACAAGACAGGTATATCGTTGAAGAAGCGTTTCCTGAAAATGGAATGTATTACAGATCTGATCATTTTAGCTTCGCCAAAGTCGGTATTCCTTCGTTATTTATTAAAGGTTGGCAAGACAGTAGGGAACATGGTAAAGATTGGGCCAAACAACAAGTTAAAAACTATTGGGCAACGGCATACCATAAACCAGCTGATGAGTACTACCCAGAAACATCGAATTTAGAAGGTTGCATTGAAGATGCCAAGTTGTTTTTTAAAATTGGTTATACATTGGCTAATGAAGATAGCTACCCTACATGGAATGAAAAATCCGAATTTAAAGCTATTAGGGATAAATCACTTTTAAATCTTAAGAAGTAAATAATGCTCGAGTTTCCAAAGCTGATCAAAGTCAAAAAACATTTGTCTTTGATGAAAAATTCAAAAAAACGATGAGTTCAAGTAAGACAGTAAGGTAATTACTGTCTAGATCGATTTTTCATAAGCCCAGTAAGAATAAAAATAATAACACTTAGGGCAAAAATTATGGATGAAGTCGCGATAAAGGATATAAGTGGATTCATAATTTTTTGGTTTTTTAATTAAAAGACAGTTCTTATAGCAGGGGCGTGATTTTTATTTTGATGTTAATCTAGTAACTGATTATGAATTTGAGGTACACAATTGTGTGAAGTGCTGTCCTGATTGTATAAAATGTAAGAAAATCAATATTTTTTTAGATACAACGGCTCGTCTAAAATGGATGTATTTTAGGTAAGCAAAGTGCCATAAACCAATCAATAAAAAGCCCTTTAGTCCTTCATGGATTTAAAAAGAGGCCCTAAACGGGTTAACGCTGCTTCCTCGCTTTTTTGTTCCTACTGCTTCGAAAGTTTCTTCCCCTTTTTGTTAAGTAACCAACTAAGGTCATCGCTACACCGACTACACTAACTAGAATGATTATTCGGTAAAATTCATCTGGCACATTCATACCCTTAAAATATAAAAAACATCCCCGCTATGCCACCCTATAAAAATAAAAACTCCCGAAAATCATTGATTTTCGGGAGTTTTAAGTGGTCCCACTTGGGCTCGAACCAAGGACCCTCTGATTATGAGTCAGATGCTCTAACCAACTGAGCTATGGGACCTAAATATTATTTTACCTTACTATTATTCCTTCTGTCCCTGCTCTAATGCTGATGAAGCTCTGCTTATCAGCATCCTGACCGTGGCCACGCGTCAGGACCAACTGAGCTATGGGACCTAAATATTATTTTACCTTACTATTATTCCTTCTGTCCCTGCTCTAATGCTGATGAAGCTCTGCTTATCAGCATCCTGACCGTGGCCACGCGTCAGGACCAACTGAGCTATGGGACCAAAATATTATTTTACCTTACTATTATTCCTTCTGTCCCTGCTCTAATGCTGATGAAGCTCTGCTTATCAGCATCCTGACCGTGGCCACGCGTCAGGACCAACTGAGCTATGGGACCTAAATA
>NZ_JABTCF010000015.1 GCF_014596745.1 Maribacter aquimaris | reverse complement strand
GCGATTTTGGAAGATGTGATTGCATCGTCGGCGATATCTAAAGGTGTACCAGCCTGTCCATTGCCGTCAATTGCCGTAGTGGTAAGAACTACGCCTGCCGTTGGGGCTGTCCATTGTGCTACACCAGCCACTGTGGTAAGAACTTCGCCATTAGTTGTAGAAGGGTTTATCTTGGCCTCTGTAACATTTGCATCCGCAATATCCTCAGCTAGTATTGTACCGTTCAATATCTCGTCCGTAGTTACCGCTCCTGTGTTGATATCGTCTGCGATAATGGTGTTTAGCGCGATTTTGGAAGATGTGATTGCATCGTCGGCGATATCTAAAGGTGTACCAGCCTGTCCATTGCCGTCAATTGCCGTAGTGGTAAGAACTACGCCTGCCGTTGGGGCTGTCCATTGTGCTACACCAGCCACTGTGGTAAGAACTTCGCCATTAGTTGTAGAAGGGTTTATCTTGGCCTCTGTAACATTTGCATCCGCAATATCCTCAGCTAGTATTGTACCGTTCAATATCTCGTCCGTAGTTACGGCCCCTGTGTTGATATCGTCTGCGATAATTGTGTTCAGTGCGATCTTGGAAGATGTAATTGCATTATCTTTAATGTTTAGGGTTACATCCGTGAAGGTGGCATTGGCACCTCCTGTAACGTCAAGATCTGTAGAAGTAATATCGCCAGTGCCACCTACGCCACTGACTTGGGCATCCACATAAGCCTTATTGACAGCATCTTGTGCATTGGTGGGGGTGTCTACATTAATAAGCTTGTTTCCACCAACATCAACATCGGCCGTAGCTGCCCCAAAACCACTTAAAGGAATACTGGTCTTATCTAAATCTAAATTGCCAACAGTTCCATTTTGAATTTTGTCGGTATTGATAGCATTATTAGCAATCTTAGCATTGGTTACTGCCCCGTTATTGATTTTAGCCGTTGTCACCGCACTATTGTTGATTTTTCCTGTGGTAATGGCATTATTGGCTATGGTTACCACTCCCGTGTTCGTAATGGTGGCATCCCCACCCATGGCAACGCCAGTGGCTACATTGGATGCATTGCCCACATAAATAGTACCATTGTTCAATGTACTTACGGCCCCTGTGGCATTGTCCACATATGTTTTTACCGCATTTTGAGTGGGGTAGCTGTCATCTGAAGTCCCTAAAAGAACATTAGGGTCTTTGTCGTCAATATGGTCGGCAATGGCCGTGGCATTGATACCTATATTGGTGGTATTCGAACCAATATTCAAGGCATTGCTTAAAATGTCCCCCGTATTTACACTTAGGGCATCGGTATTGTCCTGAATGCTCGTCAATATCGCGGTATCGTCATAATAGGCCCCACCGTCGAGGCCGATCAAAATGGCATTGTCCCCATCACCGCTTACAATATCGGTACTGGTGATATACCCCACCGTATTCGAAAGGTAGTCCTCGACCTCTACGTTGTTCAGGGCAAGCACCCCAACGGCGTTTTCTTCGAGTTCGTTCGCGCCTACGGCATCGTTGCCTATTTTATTCTGTCCTATACTATTGTCCTGAATGTCATCCCCATTGATGCCCCCATCCACGATCTGTTCGGTACGGATACTGTTCGGGGCCACCTCAATATGGTTGTCCTCCCCATTGGTGGTAATGACGATGGTGCTTCGGGTATTGATCAACGGTTCTGTGGTCAGGTTGGGAATGCCCCCCACTTCCTCACAGACATTGATCCATTCGGTACCGTTGTAATAATGAATGCATTGCAGGTCGGTATTGTAGACCACAGCCCCGGGTAAGGGGATAATGGTGTTCATTTCTGCCGTACTTACACGGGTGACCACCAAGACCCGGGAACCGCTTTCGAGTTCCAACACCGATGAAGGGTCTATGGTCTGGGGATTGTCCCCGATCTTGATCTGACCTTTGGCGGTTGTGGCCAATAAAAGTCCCAAAACCAGAAAAAATAGTGTTCTTTTCATACGTTTGTCTTAATTGCTGCTTTAATCGATTTTGCTACCCCATACCGTCGGATAGTGCCCTATTGTTCCAGGGAAATGCGCGCTTGGTGGCTTTTTTTCGGCCCCAACACCCCCTGTTTTGTTTCTTGTTCCTTATTTATACCACTCATAATGAATGTTTTCCTTTCGCAAACCATTCGGATCGAGGGCTAACAAAAATAGAATTATATCAATACATTGCTAACTTTAGGAGATAAAATAACCGCTTATTGGGTTGAAGGGTCAACCTTGGCGGATAAACACTTTCAGGCGAACGTATTTCCCCTCATGGGCAAGCCCGATTCCCGTTTTTTATTGGGTTGAAAACAAATTAACAAAAGTTTAGACCCGACTCCTTTTATAAACCGTTTAGTTGTGTTTTCTTTATATCTCCTAAAATTGACTTAATGAAAGGATTTTTACTCTCCGTATGTTGTTTGTTATTTGTGAGTGCAGGTTTTTCCCAGGAGGATGATGGCCGCAGCTTCCTTAGGGGGCAGGTACTCTACCGCAACAGTTTTGTACCCAATGAGAACGTGATCAATACCACCGCCCAGAACGCGACGATCACCAATGACAGGGGGGAGTTCGTAATTCGGGTAAAAGAGGGTGATGAGCTTATTTTTTCCGCGATCAATTACCAATTGCGCGTGGTGATCATTACCAAGGAGATCATCGAAAAAGGAAGATTGGTGGTCGAGGTGAATGAAAAAGTCACCGAATTGGACGAAGTGGTGGTGACGCCGGAACAGCAAGAAAAGTTCCTTCAGGTAAAGAACGAGCAATTCAAGGAGTACGAATATGATGTGGATCGATCTACCGAGGTAGAGAATATAGCCATGCCGCAATACCAGAGGGGTATGAAAGACGGTATTAATTTCGTGAACATATTCAAGGCGATGGTGAATACCAAAAAGACGCCGGAGGAAAAACGCGAACCTTTAAAATTAAGCCAGGTAATGCGTCAGGTTTACGATGATGAGTTTTTTGTAAATGACCTGCATTTGCCTCAAGACAAGATCGATGCCTTTTTGATCTATTGCGATAACCGGATGCGTACCAGTACCCTTTTGAAAAAGGAGAACGAATTCGAGTTGATCGAATTTTTGGTGAACCACAGTAAAACCTTTCTGAAGCAGATAGATGACGAGGAGTAGGTTACTTCTTCCCTTATTTTTCGTATTGGGTGCGGGTGTTGGCGCCCAGACCTTGCCCAGCAAACAGTTGGAAGGTCGGGTCTACAGCGACAGCGGTGATGTGGCCGCTACCCATGTCTTGAACGTTACCTCAAAAAAAGCCTCGATCACCGATCAGGACGGATTCTTTTCGATTACGGTCAGACTAAACGATACCTTGGTGTTTTCCGCAGTGCAGTACAAACGCAAGACCATGCGGGTTACCCAGTCCGTCTTGGAAAGTAAATTGCTCTATGTGCCTATGGAGGAGCTGATCAACCAGCTCGATGAAGTTATTGTAATGCCGTATAACCTTACCGGGAATATGGCCACCGATCTTGGCCGTACCATTATTGATCCCGTCGTCACTTCGTCTACCTTGGGCCTGCCCAATGCCTATGTAAAGCTGCCCACCAAGGCCGAAAGGGAATTGTTCGCCGCAACGGCCAATCCCATTATGAGTTTCGATCCCTTGATCAATGCGATCACGGGCCGTACCAAAATGTTGAAGCAGCGGGTAGCCAGAAACAAAACATACGAACGCACCCAGCGGGTACGCGCCTTTTATGCCGATTCACTCTATACGACCGAGTTTAAGATCCCACAGGGCAACATAGATGATTTTATGTACTTCTGTGAGGTCGATCCCGTGTTCCAGACCTTGGTCGATAGCCATGACCGGTTTAAAATCTGGGAATTTATGCGCAGGAAAAGTGTGGTATACCGGGAAAATAACAGGTTGGATTGAATGCCGGTCTGGCACGAAGATTGCTTAATTTTGATTGAAATTTTATAGGAAATGAAGTTTTTGAAAAAAAGTCTGGTGGTATTGCTTTTGCCTTTGTTGGCGTTTACGGTAGCCCACAAGTTTTATTTGAGTGTTACCAACGTTACCTATTCCGAAAAGGACCAGGCCATACAGATTACCTCACGTATATTTATCGATGATTTCGATGATGTGCTCCAAGAGCGGTATGGTATCGAATCGCAGTTGGCGACCCCATGGGAATCCGAACTGGCCGATGCCTACATCGAGAAGTACCTGAGGTCGAAATTCCTGGTTTACCTCAATGGGGAGCAACAGGAGTACGATTACTTAGGGAAGGAATACGATAACGATATAATGATATGTTATATCGAGATTCCCAAGGTGGCTGCCGATAGTATGGAGTCCATCACCATCCAGAGTGAACTACTGACTGATCTTTTTGAGGAACAGCAAAATGTGGTTCACTTGAAAATATTAAATCAAAAAAAGAGTTTTGTCCTTATTAGGGAGAATAATAAAGGAATGTTAAAAATGTAACAAGTTTTATCCAATCGTTTAAAAACCTTAATTTTCGCCCTTATTTAATTTAGTAAGTAGTCTATGAAAAGAATCAAGTATTGTTTTGCATCGATTTTCTTCTTGTTTGCTGCGGTTATGACTGCACAGGATGTTGAGCAAGGGGAAAGAGAACCAGGCCACACCAATCAAAGTAAGTTCAGACAAATGTACCAGGAGTTCGCCACTCCGAATACGTATCGTTCCGCATCCGGAACGCCGGGGCCGGACTATTACCAGCAACAGGCCGATTATAAGATAAATGTTGAGTTGGATGACAAGAATGCAAAGATCTATGGTTCAGAAACCATAACCTATATCAATAACTCCCCGGATGACCTCGAATTCCTTTGGTTGCAATTGGATCAGAACGTAAGGGCGAAGGATAGCAAATCCCCATTGCGGAATGGAGGAGGGGTTCCTTTGGCGGAACAACCCGAGGGTTTTATTGCGAAATACATGAAGCAACCCTTTGATGGTGGTTTCAATATAGAATATGTAAAGGATGATTCCGGCAAGCCGTTACCCTATACCATCAACCAGACCATGATGCGGGTAGACCTGCCTGAGGCCTTACAGAGTAAGGAGCAGATTTCGTTCTCGATCAAATGGTGGTATAATATTCCAGACCATACCATTGATAGGGCGCGATCAGGGTATGAGTATTTTTCCGAAGATGGTAACCGCTCGTATGTTATTGCCCAGTTCTTTCCTAGAATGGCCGTCTACAGTGATGTAGAAGGATGGCAAAACCATCAGTTTTGGGGTAGTGGTGAATTTGCCCTTCCCTTTGGTGATTATGAAGTGAATATCACTGTGCCTGCAGACCACATACTCGATGCGACGGGGGAACTTCAGAATAGAAAGGAAGTATTCACCAAGGAAATGATGAATCGCTATGAGAAGGCGAAGAAATCGTATGACAAACCGGTGATCATCGTCACCCAGGAAGAGGCTGAGGCCGCAGAGAAAGGTTTTTCCGAGAAAAAGAAAACATGGAAGTTCAAGGCCGAGAACGTAAGGGATTATGCCTTTGCCACTTCCCGAAAGTTCATTTGGGACATGCAGGCCGTTAAAATGGGTAAAAGGGATGTGATGGCCGTATCCTTATATCCCAAGGAGGGCAATCCGTTATGGGAGGAATATTCCACCATGGCGGTCGTACAAACATTGAAGACCTATTCAAAACACACTTTTGATTATCCTTATCCCAAGGCGATATCGGTGCATGCCAAGAACCAGGGAATGGAATATCCCATGATCTGCTGGAATTATGGTAGGCCCAATGAGGATGGTAGCTACTCCGACCGTACCAAATACGGCATGCTCAGTGTTATCATTCACGAAGTGGGCCATAACTTCTTCCCGATGATCGTCAACTCCGATGAGCGTCAGTGGGGCTGGATGGATGAAGGTTTGGATACCTTTATGCAATATTTGACCGAACAGGCCTTTGGGGAGGAACATCCAGAGGTGATAGCGCCCAACAAGGCCTATCCTTCAAGAAGGGGAGACCCAAGTAAGATCGTTCCGTATATGAGTGGGGATCAAAGTACGATGGCTCCGATCATGTCGAACCCTGAAAATGTATTCCAATTGGGAGCAAATGCCTATAGCAAGCCAGCCACGGCACTTAATATCCTAAGGGAGACCGTTATGGGTAGGGAGTTGTTCGACCATGCTTTTAAAACCTATGCCCAACGATGGAAGTTTAAACACCCGACCCCTGAGGATTTCTTTAGGACGATGGAAGATGCTTCCGCAGTGGATTTGGACTGGTACTGGAGAGGATGGTTCTATTCTACCGATTATGTCGATATTGGGGTAAAAGGAATCAAAAAATATTATGTTTCCGATAAACCCGGTAAAAAAATGCAGGAATATTTGGAAGCTAGGAACCTGACCACAGCCGATCTGCGACCATTGGTTTATCTGGCTGAGGAAGATAGTGAGGATTCCGATTCCAATCTCAAGGGGAAATCCCCTTCCGAAAATTCCGAGACCCTTAAGGAGTTCATGATGGATCATATGACCGCCGAAGAAAGGGCAGCCGTTAAAGAGCCTAAGTATTTTTACGAGATCACGTATGAGAAACCGGGAGGAATACCCATGCCATTGATCGTCGAGTATACCTATGCCGATGGTAGCAAGGAAGATATCACCTATCCCCCTGAAATCTGGAGAAAGAATGATGCAGAGGTGCAATTGGTGATTTCTACCCAAAGTGAATTGGTGGGTATCGTTGTGGATCCCAAGTCGGAAACCGCTGATATTGATCCGACCAACAATTCATGGCCAAGGAAAGAAGGGCAAAATGACTTTGATCGGTTTAAGCAAAACATCAAAGGCTGATCATCCTTAATTAAAAATAAATAAGTCCTGATGATAATATCATCGGGACTTTTTCAATTAGCAATTAATCTTCACTATATTTGACGTATGTATTCGATGTTATTTTTATTTATCAGCGGAGGTGAGATTTTCTTCATCATGTTCATCGTGGTGATGGTGTTTGGAGCCGATAAGATTCCAGGGATTGCCAAAGGCCTTGGAAAAGGGATGCGACAACTTAAGGATGCTACCGAGGATATAAAGCGGGAGATCCAGAAAAGCGCCGATAAACAAGGTGTCGATACCAGTTTTGTTAAGGATATACAAAAAGACATCCGGGATGTTAAGGACAATCTACAGTCCGGTATTGGTGGTGATCTGAAAAAAGGTATGGACGACGTTAAAAAGAATGTCGAGGATGTTACGGGATCTATAAAGCGACAATAAGAATTTACCTATGCTGGAAAGAATTCTGCAATGGGATAGGGAAACACTGATATATTTAAATAGTTTAGGGATAGAGGAGTACGATCATTTCTGGTCTACGATCACCAATATCTATACATGGATTCCCTTATTTTTGTTTTTTTTCGTCTTGATTTTTTGGAAATACAAACGAAGGGAGGCCCTATTCGTAACCTTGACCGTTTTGGCCCTGATCGGTTTTATCCTTATAGCCACCGACGTGACCAAAGGTTTTTTCGAAAGGATACGGCCCAATAATGATGCGGAAGTGAATCAATTGATCCGCATATTGCACCGTCCGTCCACATTTAGTTTTTTCTCGGGCCATTCGGCCAGTTCCTTTTCAATAACCACCTTGATCGTATTGTTCCTTAGGAAAAGGGTGAAGTGGTGTTGGGTGTTCTATATCTGGCCCCTGTTGTTTGCATTGAGTAGGATTTATGTAGGGGTACATTACCCCGGGGATATTATTGTCGGTGCCCTGGTGGGAGCCGGGTCGGCATTTTTATTTTATAGCATTTACGTTCGTATTATCGTACCCTACTTAGGGTTAACCCATCCCTAATGGGGAGCAACACGGTTTCAATCCGTGGATCGTCCTTCAACATTCGATTGTATTCCAAAAGAATTTTAGTGGTCTTGTCCTTGTCCTTTATGGGTTCAACCACTTTGCCAGACCACAAGACATTGTCGGAAAGAATAATACTCCCAGAGGTCGTTTTCTGTAGGGCTACCTCAAAGTAATTGGGATATTCCTTTTTTTCGGCATCTATGAATACGAGGTCGAAGGTGAGGTCGAGGGTAGGGATGATTTTAAGGGCATCTCCGGTGTGTTGTGTGATTTGGGGACCAAATGGACTTTGGTCAAAATATTTACGCTGTATGGTGCTTAGTTCCTCATTGACATCAATGGTGTGCAATTGACCGTCTTTGGGGAGCCCTTCGGCAAGACATAAGGCCGAATAACCCGTATAGGTCCCGATTTCAAGAATATTGGTAGGGCGTATGATCTTGGATAAAAGGCTTAGGACCCTTCCTTGAAAATGTCCCGTGATCATTCTAGGCTGAATGACCTTGACGTGGGTTTCCCGGGAAAGTGCCTTTAATAATTCAGGTTCGTTTTCCGAATGGTCCTGAATGTAATCCTCGATCACAGATGACAGAAAATGCATGCGTAATTTTTTTGTAAAAGTATGTAATTATGAACTATCTTGAAATTTCAATAGATTGATGTTTTAATGTAAGTAGCTATGGACAGTATAATAATTAGGGCGGCGGTCCTTGATGATCTGGAGGTATTGCGGAATTTTGAACAAGGGGTGATCAAGGCAGAAAGACCCTTGGATGTTACCCTAGGGCCCGATCCCATATCGTATTATGATCTAAAGGCATTGATCTTGAATGATGAGGCCCATCTCGTGGTGGCCGAGTTGGGGGGGAAGGTGATCGCATCGGGTTATGCCCTGATCAAAACGGCAAAACCATATTTGATACATGACCGTTATTCGTATTTGGGTTTTATGTACACCGCACCCGAATATCGGGGAAGGGGAGTAAACACAAAAGTTTTGGAAAGTTTAAAGGAATGGTCGTATGCCAAGGGATTGAAAGAAATCAGATTGGATGTCTATAAGGGTAACGAAAGTGCCATCAGGGCTTACGAAAAGGCTGGATTCAAGAAGCATATGGTCGAAATGCGTTTGGAATAACCGTAGCGGTAATGCACTCTTTTTTTAATCTGAAATTGTACTTTTGAATAAAAGAATACGATGCAATTTCAGAATACACTCCCCTTTGCGCAGCAATTGGATGCTGCGGACGAACTTCAAGACTATAGAAAGGAATTCCATTTTCCCAAGATAGATGGTAAGCAGGTCATTTATTTTACGGGAAACTCCTTGGGATTACAGCCTAAATTGGCCCAGTCCTACGTTGATGAGATCATGAACGATTGGAAAGAACTGGGGGTCGAGGGACATTTTCATTCCGACAAACCTTGGTGGGACTACCATGAGCGTTTGGCCGCCCCATTGGCAAAGATCGTGGGTGCCCATGCAGAAGAGGTTTCCGTGATGAATACCTTGAGTGTCAACCTACATTTACTGTTGGTGTCCTTTTATCGGCCCACAAAGACCCGCTTTAAGATTTTATGTGAAGAAAAGGCCTTCCCCAGTGATCAATACCTGTTGCAGAGCCAAGTGCGCTTTCATGGTTTAGACCCCGAAGAGGCCATCGTTGAGGTTCAAAAAAGGGAAGGGGAGCATTTTTGGCGTACCGAGGATATCCTATCCAAAATAGGGGAATTGGGCGATGAGCTCGCCCTGGTCTTGATCGGTGGGGTGAACTACTATAACGGTCAGGTGTTTGATATGGAGTCCATTACCAAGACCGGTAAGGGGGCGGGTGCCATGGTCGGATGGGACCTGGCCCATGCCGCAGGGAACATTGCCTTGGAATTGCACGACTGGGATGTCGATTTTGCCGCATGGTGCAGTTATAAATATATGAATAGTGGTCCGGGAAATGCTTCGGGCGTATTCATTAATAAAAAACATTTGGGTAAGGACGATATACCCCGGTTTGAAGGCTGGTGGGGAACGAAAAAGGAAACCCGGTTTTTGATGAAGCCCGTTTTTGAACCTATGGCAACGGCCGATGCTTGGCAGATCAGTAATCCACCGGT
Organism: Maribacter aquimaris; assembly: GCF_014596745.1. GTDB lineage: Bacteria > Bacteroidota > Bacteroidia > Flavobacteriales > Flavobacteriaceae > Maribacter_A > Maribacter_A aquimaris. Next base: position 100,661 of record NZ_JABTCF010000015.1, on the reverse strand, counting down.
ATTGGCATTGGCCCCGTATTTGGCTTCCTTACAGCTTTTTGAGGCTGTGGGGATGGACGCCTTGATTGCAAAAAGAAACCAAATCGTGGCCTATTTGGAGTTTATACTCCATGGGATTGCCCAAGAAGTAAAAGGGAGCTTCGAGATCATTACCCCTAAGGAACGCGGATGCCAATTGTCGGTTTTGCTGCACGGCCATGGTAGACCTTTGTTCGACTACCTCATGCAACACGGGGTGTTGGCCGATTGGCGGGAACCCAACGTCATTCGATTGGCACCAGTGCCTTTTTACTGTTCCTATGAGGATATGTTCCGATTCGGACAGATATTAAAGGATGGTATATTGCTACAAAACGATTAGTGGTCAACCGCTATTTTAAGTAGTTTTACGGCTCTAGCACCGCAAAAAAAATGAATTCACTTCGATTGATCCTAAGCAATCCGCGCTATTTTGGGCCGGCTTGGGTATTTGCCAGTATAAATATTCTTTTTGGTACCTGGGTGATCTACATTCCCTCGGTAAAGGAAAAATTGGGGGTCGACAAGGCCGATTTGGGTATTGCCATCTTTTTTTTATCCTTTGGGATATTCACCATTTTTCCCATTGCGTCCAAGATCATCAATAAGATCGGGGTAGGGAAGGCGACTGCCTTTGGTGTTGTATGTAGCAGTGTCATGGCCCTATTTCCCCTATTGGCACCCAATTATTATGCACTGATGGCCGGACTCTATCTGTTTGGGGCATGTACTGGTTTTACCGATATCGCCATGAATACCTTGGTGGCGGAGATTGAGAAGGAGGACAAGAAAATGTTCATGTCCGCCGTTCATGGTTTTTTTAGTTTGGGGGGTGTTTTGGCAGGACTGGGAAGTTTTTTTATCCTATCCATTGGAAACCCCGCGGTACATATGCTTTTGGCGGTTATTGTAGTGCTTGTGGTGAATGCCGTTTTTTTTAAATATTATTATCATGTTAAGGCAGCCCCGGTGGATAAGGAGCCTTTTAATATAAAACTCTTTAAACCATTGCTTGTCATTGGTATTGTCTCCTTTGTTGCCATGGGGAGTGAGGGGGCGATCATCGACTGGAGCGGTCTGTACCTAAAGGAAGTGGGGTTTGCCCCAGAGGCCCTTTGGGGAGCAGGATTTTTGGGATTTCAAATAACCATGACCTTGGGCCGTTTTGTGGGGGATGCCATAAGTACGAGGATAGGCTCGATAAAGATGGTTGTTTTGGGGGCCATAATCGCCATTGTCGGTTATGTGTTGATACTCTCCACATCGACCTATCTGGCCATTACGGGGTTTGCTGTTTGTGGATTGGGGTATTCGGTGCTGGCGCCCGTACTATATCGTATTGGTGGTAATGTAAAGGGAATCGATTCCTCCCAGGGAATCTCATTTATAGCCGGAATGGGGTATACGGGTTTTTTGGTTGCCCCACCCATTTTGGGCTTTGTTGCCAAAAAATATTCCTTGGTTACCTGTTTTGTGATCTTATTGGGCTGTGCCGTACTTATTTTATTGGCCACCTTCGTTTTGAATCGAAAACGAGTGGAATCTTAAAGCAAGTTTATTTTTTCTTTACTTCCAGATTGGTGAAAAATAAGGTAAACCCTTCCTCATTGGTATGGGTTTGGGCAATCTGGAGTCCGCCTTTTTCAATATAATCCTCCCAAGTGGTCACTAGGGAAGCTTCCGGTTGGTTTTCCTTTCGATAGACCCATTCCTTGATCAGATAGTCGTCCCCAAAGAAAAAATCATAGGCATCACCCGGGGTATACCCCCCCTCGGAACCATAGACCATGGTTAATTTGTGCATGGGCTTCTTGCTTAGTGGCGCCATTTCGTTTTCGTGATGCTCATAAGTGTAGTTCCCTTTATCCCATACAAGATTGAAGGGGGCCAACAACCAAAACTTGTCATTGATGAATCCACCATTGATCGTATGGGTAATACTATCGCGTTGTGACCTTTGGTAGGTAACCGTATCCTTCTGTGTTATTGAGGTAACTTGGTTGTTGTCGATGTTCCAGATCCAACTGCGCTCAAAATGGGAACTGTCCCGGTCCACATTAAAGGTAAAACGCAGCTCGCCAACATTTTCCCAGGACTTGAAGCCATGGGCATTGGCTATCTTTTCTACTAAGGTATATGTCTTTTCCGCTGCGGGTTTAACCTCTTTCTTTTCCGTTTTGCAACCGATAAATAGGAGGGACAACAGGATGAGCTTGCTTATTTTCATGATCAAGTGGTTTGTTCAAATATAATGGAATCGTACTGAAAAAGGGAGGCCGGGGAGTAGCAATATAGACGCTGTTCGGTTTTTTTTGAACGATATGGAAATCCTTCGTTTGGTCAAGGCTCCAGATCTATGGGGGATAACGGTGTAAATGGGTCGGGGCCAATAGGTAAGCGATGATGTTTTTTAATGTAATTCGATGCGCAGGATATCGGTATATTTTTAATAAAATGCTTAGTTTTGGGTTATTAAAAAAATTAAGATGAGTTCGAAAAAGGGAAAAGTACAGGAAGCAATAGATGAAAAGTTATTGGAGGAACGCAAGGTTTTTCTTTGGGGCATGGTCGATGATGAATCTGCCAAGCACGTAATCGATCGTCTGATGTATCTGGATATGCAGAATAACAAAGAGATCCAGTTGTTCATTAATAGTCCTGGAGGATATGTAACCTCAGGTTTTGCGATGTACGATACGATAAAGGCATTGAAAAGTCCAGTGTCTACCATTTGTGCCGGTCTAGCGGCTTCCATGGGGTCGATATTACTCTCAGTGGGTAAAAAGGGAAGAAGGTTCATTCAGCCCCATGCCCAAGTGATGATCCACCAACCTAGTGGTGGTGCTAGGGGACAGGCTTCGAATATAGAGATCCAGGCGAAGGAAATCATTAAGACCAAAGAATTGAGCGCTAGGATCCTTGCCGATAATTGTGGGCAGGATTATGAGAAAGTACTCAAGGATTTTGATAGGGATTATTGGATGAACGCTGAGGAGTCTATCGCTTACGGTATTGTAGACGGTATTTTGGAATAGCCCAAGGGCCTTAACCGATAAAGGAAAAAGTCCTTCGCAATCGAATTGTGAAGGACTTTTTTTTGTGATATATATAGACGCCGAAGCGGAAAGTACTATATATACGTAGAAAGAGGTGGTTTTGGATGTTTTAAAAAAAAATATTTGCCCTTGTGGTGTAAGATGATGCCCAATGGCAACATCTGGAAGACGGCAGGGCATTACAGTTTATTTTATTAAATTTACATACTAACCCTTATTTTCCCCTATTTATAATGAAACAACAACCAAAGAACATTGCCATTGTAGGATCTGGTTTGGTAGGTTCCCTATTGGCCATTTATCTTAAAAAGTATGGGCATACCGTAACCGTATTTGACCGTAGGCCCGATATTCGAACCATTGTTTTTTCCGGGCGTTCCATTAACTTGGCAATGAGTGATAGGGGGTGGAAGGCGCTGTCTGAGATCGGTATCGAGGAGGAAATCAAAAAGATAGCCATACCCTTGGACAAAAGGGCCATGCATGTCGTGGGAAAGCCAGTGTACTTTCAGAAATATGGACATGATGGGGAGGCAATCTGGTCTATTTCACGGGGGGTGTTGAATCGTCGAATGATCGATTTGGCCGAAAAATCAGGGGTTATCTTTAAATTCGAGGAAAAGGTTTGGGACGTTGATCTACCTGAAGCCCAATTGTATACCGGGGATACGGAAAAAGGGGAGTGGCAAGAATACAAATTCGATTTGATATTTGGGTGTGACGGTGCATTTTCAAGGGTACGGCACAAAATGCAACGCCGTAGCCGGTTTGATTACTCCCAGGATTTTATTGATGTCGGCTATAAGGAGTTGACCATTGCGGCCAATGCCGATGGCACCCATAAGTTGGATGCCAATTCCTTCCACATCTGGCCAAGGGGCAAATACATGTTTATCGCCATGCCGAATTTGGATGGTAGCTTTACCTGTACCTTGTTCATGCCTTTTGAGGGTGATGTTTCCTTTGAAAGTATCAAGACCAAGGAAGAGGCCAAGGCGTTTTTTAAAATCAACTTCCCGAGTGTCGATCATGAAATTGAGAATTTGGCCACCGACTTCTTTAAAAACCCGACCAGTGCCATGGTCACTATGAAATGTTATCCATGGACCTATTGGGACAAAGTGGCCCTAGTGGGTGATTCGGCCCATGCCGTGGTTCCTTTTTACGGGCAGGGTATGAATGCCGGTTTTGAGGATATTTATGCGCTCAATAAGATCATAAAGCAATATGGGGACGATTGGGAGGCTATTTTCCAAGCGTATCAAAAAGAGCGAAAACCCAACGCTGATGCTATTGCGGAACTGAGTTATCGCAATTTTATGGAGATGAGCAGTAAAACTGCAGATCCCAAATTCCTATTGCAGAAAAAGATAGAGAAAAGGTTTGCGGATAAATATCCTGATAAATGGATTCCCTTGTATTCCAGGGTTACTTTCTCGGACCGACCTTATGCCGAGGCTTTGGCAATGGGCGATGAACAGGAAAAAATCATGGAACATATCATGGCTATTCCTGATATCGAGGAAAAATGGGATGGTGCCGAAGTGGAGGCCAAGATTTTGGGGATGCTATAATATACCCCATAAAAAAAGGCCATCTATACGACGGCCTTTTTATTGTATGTGTGGTTGTTCTTAAATCTTAGCGAACAATTTTTCCATTTTTTCTTGTTCTTCCTCTGCCAAAACAGGGTCTACCAATATTCTTCCACTATGCTCATCGGTGATGATTTTTTTTCTGGAAGCGATCTCTACCTGAACCTGTGGGGGTATGGTAAAGAAAGAACCTCCTGAAGCACCCCTTTCAATAGGTACGACAGCTAGACCGTTTTTTACACTGTTCCTGATTCGTGCATAGGCACTCACCAAACGATCCTCGATTTGCTCTTGGAATTCCAAGGATTTGTTTAAAAGTGCTTTTTCCTCTTTCTCGGTCTCTGCCAAGATAGCGTCCAATTCACTTTTCTTATGTTTTAAATGGGCATCACGCTCACTTAATTTCTCTTTGGTCTGCGAAATGACTTCTTTTTTCTGTTCAATTTGAACCTTGAACTCCTTAATGTTCTTCTCAGCAAGTTGTATTTCCAATTCCTGGAACTCCAACTCCTTGCTTATGGAATTGAATTCCCTGCTGTTACGGACATTTTTTTGTTGTTCGGTATATTTCTTGATTAATGTTTTGGATTCATCGATCAAATTCTTTTTAGCAGTAATTTCGAAGTTTATGGTCTCCAAATCGGTCTTGAGCTTATCCAATCTGGTTTTAAGCCCCAGTACATCATCTTCCAAATCCTCGACCTCCAAGGGTAGCTCACCTCTAACATTGCGTATTTCATCAACTCTAGAATCGATTAATTGCAGGTCGTACAATGCCCTTAGCTTCTCTTCTACGGTTACTTCACCTTTTTTTGCCATACTTATAAATACTTGATTGGATTCGTTTTGCTTCCCGATAAACGGAGTGCAAAATTAGGAATTTTTTTTGTAAGATAATCAACTAAAAGATTTTTTGTAAACTGTTCTGTTTCAAAGTGTCCAATATCGGCAATTACCATCCTTCCTTCTGCTTCGAAAAACTGGTGGTATTTTACATCGGCTGTAATAAAAATATCAGCACCTGCAGCCATTGCGGCCTTGATGGCAAAAGCACCACTTCCACCCAAAACCGCTACTTTTTCAATAGGCTTTTCGCGTAGTGCCGAATGTCGAATACCCGATGCTTGCATGCTTTTCTTGACCATTTTAAGAAAATCGAGCTCTTTCATCGGTTTTTTTAAGGAGCCGATCATACCCATTCCGATATTTTGGTTCGTATTGTCGAGGGTCAGTATTTCATAGGCCACCTCTTCATAGGGGTGGTTTTTAAAGAGGGCGTTCAACACTTTTTTCTCGGCCGAAGAAGCAAAGGTGATGTTGACCTGTATTTCTTCCTCATGATGGGTTTCCCCTATTTTGCCCTTGGTGGGATTCGCTTTTTCATTCGCCTTGTAGGATCCGGTCCCTTGGGTTGAAAAACTACAGTTGCTATAATTGCCAATATTGCCTGCCCCAGCTTCGAATAGGGCAACCTTTAGTTGGTCGGCGGCCTCCAAAGGAACATAAGTCGTCAGTTTTTTGATCGTATTCTTTTGGGGAATCAGGATTTTCGGTTGCTCAATGCCCAAAACCTCGAAGATTTTGGCATTTACACCCTCCCTGGCATTATCAAGGGCCGTATGCATGCTGTAGATGGCGATCTTATTTTGAATGGCCTTGATCACCACACGTTCAACATAGGTTTTTCCGGTGAGTTTTTTAAGACCACTGAAAATAATGGGGTGAAAGCTAACGATAAGGTTGCATTTATGGGTGATGGCCTCGTCGACCACATTTTCCAAGGTATCCAAGGTCACGAGGATTCCCGTAACTTCCTGGTTGTGGTCACCGACCAAGAGACCGACATTGTCAAAATCCTCGGCAAAATCCAACGGGGCCAATTCTTCCAATATCCCGGTAACTTCTTTTACGATCATTTTCTGGTTTTATTAAGGTTATCAAAGATAAAATATTATAATTTCGTTCTAATGCAACTGTTGAGAAAAATAGCTTTTCCCATTTCCTTGGTTTATGCCTTGGTGGTATATATTCGAAATGGGCTTTATGATATTGGTTTTTTTAAAAGTACCACTTTTAAGACTCCGACGATCTGTGTGGGTAACCTTAGTGTGGGGGGTACGGGTAAAACACCGATGATCGAGTATTTGGTGGGCCATCTGAAGGCCTCCTATAAAGTGGCCGTCCTTAGTCGGGGCTATAAACGGAAATCAAAAGGGTTTCAAATCGCATCGAAAGATGGTGCTGTTGAGGAACTCGGGGATGAGCCCTATCAAATTTTCAATAAATTCCCGGATATAACCGTAGCGGTCGATGCCGATAGGCGCAATGGGATTTCCAATTTGGAGGTATCTGTGGGGCCTGATGTCATTCTTTTGGATGATGCTTTCCAGCACCGGAAGGTAAAGCCTGACTTTTCCATATTATTGACCGCGTATGACAATCTATATGCCGAGGACTGGTATTTGCCTACAGGTAATTTAAGGGATTCGAAAAAAGAGGCCCGACGGGCCCAGGTCATCGTTGTCACTAAATGTCCGGATACCCTGGGGGAGGAAAGGCAACTGATGATTCGTGAATCGCTAAAGCCTAAAAAGGGGCAAGAGGTTCTGTTTAGCCGATTGCAATATGATGATGCTTTAAAGGGCAATACCCCTGCATTGACCTTGGAGGGACTTTTAGGCCAAAAAATAACCTTGGTCACGGGTATCGCCAATCCCGAGCCCTTGGTTCGATATTTAAAGGATAAAGGGGTCGATTTGGAACATTTGGAATTCAGGGACCATCATTTTTTCAGTGGGTCAGAAATTGAACTGTTCAATTCAAGACCAATGATCTTGACAACGGAAAAGGATTTTGCCCGGTTAAAGGGGAAAGTCTCTCATTTGTATTACATACAGGTAAGGCACGATTTTTTGAACGGGGGAGGGGAAATACTGCACAATGCCATACAGGGTATTATGTAGTGGTGTTTGCTTGTCTTCCAAATATATTCTCACCGATTTTTTGATAGAAGACCTCGGGTTTAAAAGGTTTTGTAACGACGTCATTACAGCCAGCGGCATAAAAACTTTCCAAACTATCGTCCAGGGAGATGGCCGTTAACGCAATGATAGGTGTGATGGAATCGAATTTCCTGATTTCTATTGTAGCTTCCTCACCACTGATCCCAGGCATGTGTATATCCATTAAAATGGCATCATATTTGTTTTTATGGGCGAGTTCGATGGCCTCCATCCCATTGCTGGCAATATCGGATGTAATCTCTTTTTTGGACAGCATTTTCTTGGTGATCACCTGATTGATCTTGTTGTCCTCGACAATCATTAAATGGAGTCCTTTGAAATCATAATCCTGTTTAATGATTTCAAAAGGAATGTCATCGATGATGCCATCCTTGCTTTTCAATTTCAATTCAAAGTAAAACGTACTGCCTTCGCCTATATCGCTAGTCAGTTTTATCTTGCTGTCGAACAGACCAAGTAAACTTTTTACAATGGTTAGTCCAAGTCCCGTACCACCGTATTCCCGGTTGATTTGTATGGAGCCTTGTTCAAAACCATCAAAGATCTTTTCTTGTTGTTCCGAGGAAATGCCTATGCCGTTATCCTTGACCTCAAAATATAGGGTAACATCATCTTCTTCCTTATGAACCATTTCGGCCTTTATGGTAACTTCCCCATTTTTTGTGAATTTTAAGGCATTACCGATAAGGTTCATGAAAATTTGGGAAAGCTTTATAGGGTCGCTCATCAAATGTGAGGGTATGCTTTCGTCATAATCCAGGATAAGTTTGGTATGGTTCTTCTTGGCACTTTGTTGCAGGGAATTTATAACCTCCTTTAACACCCTTCTAAGGTTGAACTCCATGATCGAAGGTTCCAATTTGTCGGCATCGATCTTATTGATGTGTAAAATATCATTAATAAAATTCAGGAGGTAATCCCCCGAGAATTTCAAGGCTTTTAGGTGTTCTATCTGGTCTTTATTGGGATTTTCCTCCAATAATAAATGGGTAAGTCCCGTAACGGCATAAAGTGGGGTCCGTAATTCATGACTTACGGTGGATAGGAAATTCGTTTTGGCCTCCATGGCACTAACGGCGGCATCCCTGGCAGCTTGTAGCTCGCTGTTTTTCGTATGCAGCAGTTCGTTGGTTTTTAATTTGATCTGATTGTTCCTGTACAAGGATACTGCCAACAACGAAATTATAATCAAAAAAGCGGAGGTCAATATGGCCGTAATCTCGGATCGGTTTGCCGATTTGCTCAACTCTTCAATGCGTTTGTCCTGCCGCTTGATTTCATTGGCCATATTTTCACTGTGTATCTCATCGGCCGTTTTGGTTTCGAGACTTAATTTTTCGAGACTAAAAAGGGAGTCTTTGGCTATTTGTAGGTTTCGGGTGGCCGCAAGGGCACTTTGGTAATTGCCAATTTCCTCATTGGTTTCGGCCAATAGTCTATTCCCGGTTACGATCTCGACCGAAAATCCATTATCCTCAGCCACTTTTAAAGCGTTGGTAGCATTTTTTGCGGCTTCCTCAAAATTGCCTGTACGCAATTGGGTTTGGGCAAGCCCTAAATAGGCCCTTGTGGCCAAATACTCCTTTTCGTAAACATCGGTATTTACGATCAATGAATTGAAATTCTTCGCTGCACTCTCATATTTTTCGAGGTTCAGGTAAATTTCCCCCTCAGTCAATAGTATGTTGTTAAAGAAGTTACGGTCGTTATTGAGTTGCCGAGCCTCATTAAGCATGAAAATAGCTTGGAAATTCTGATTGTCCCTGAAAAGGAGTATGGCTTCGATATATTTATAAATGGCATCGCCATAGGGGTATTCAACCTCCTCCAAAAGTACTTTGGCCCTGTCCCAATAGTATTTGGTCGTGTTTACCTTGTCCAGTTTCAGATAAAGCAAGGCGAACATATTGTAGCTGTCGATCAGCTTTTTCACATCTTTGTTCTCCTCGGCTATCGCGGCTGCCTTATCCAGGGATTGTAACGCCAAGTCGATTTGGTTTCTATTCCTAAAGGCCCTCGCTTCATCGAAATAAGTTTCAACGTCGTTTTGGTCTGTGTTGACTTGGGCAAATAGGCCGTTGCCAATACAAAGGAAAACCAGGATTAGGATTAATCCCTTAAAGCGTGTATTTGGTGTTTTTAGGTTCAAATGAATCTTTTTTCTATCAATAAGTTGATTACGTCTATGATTCGACTACTGTAACCGGTTTCATTATCGTACCATCCAATAATTTTTACCATTCTTCCGATTACTGAAGTCATCTGTGAATCAAACGTACAAGAATAACAACTATTGTTCACATCAACAGATACTATAGGGTCTTCCGTGTAAAAAAGTACGTTTTTTAATTCATTTTGGGAAGCTTTCCTAAAAGTATCGTTTATTTCTTGAATCGATGTTTTCTTTTTCACATTGAACGTAATGTCCGTCAATGAGTTGTTTGGCACAGGCACCCTGATGCCGCAACCCCCAATGACATCGGCCAAATCCGGGAACATCCGTGTTAAGGCCTTTGCTGCCCCTGTCGTTGTGGGAATGATCGATTGGGAAGCCGCACGTGCCCTTCTAAGGTCGTTGTGGGGCTGATCGTGTAAACTCTGGTCGGTGGTGTAGGAGTGTATCGTGGTGATATAAGCTTGCTCAATGCCACATAGGTCTTTAATGACCTTGATCATGGGAGCGGCGTTGTTCGTGGTACAGGAAGCATTGGAAATGATCTGGTCTTTAGCGGTAATCGTACCTTCATTGATGCCGAAGACCACCATTTTAATCGACTCATCAACTGGGGGAACGGAGAGAATAACCTTTTTGGCACCGTTGGTGATGTGGTGTTGGAGTGCCTCACGGGTCTTGAATTTACCGCTGCATTCAATGACAATGTCCACATCGTTGTCTGACCATGGTATCTGTTCGGGCGAGGTGGCATTGGTCAACATTATTTTTTTATCCCCGACAATAATCGCATTTTCCCCATGGGTGATATGGTTATGCCAAACACCATGGATGCTGTCATATTTTAAAAGATGGGCCAAGGTCCTTGCGTTTGCCAAGTCGTTGATGGCAACCACGTTGAGGTGTGGGTGATCCTTGAGTAATCTGAATAGGGTGCGGCCAATCCTACCGAAGCCATTGATGCCGATATTAACTTTTTTCATAGGAGTTGTCCTAAATTACAGGATGTTTTTCAATAAGGGGCTACGTTACCCAATTAATGGATATGTTTGTGTGCTTTGTAGGAAGAGCGCACCAATGCACCGCTTTCTACATGTCTGAATCCCATTTGAAGTCCGGCTTCCTCATATTTTTTAAACTGTTCGGGAAGAATGAATTCCTTTACAGGTAAATGTTTTTTGGAAGGTTGTAGGTACTGTCCAATAGTAAGTACATCCACATTGACTTTTCTTAAGTCTTCCATGGTTTCCAAAACCTCATCCTCAAGTTCGCCGAGGCCTAACATTATCCCTGATTTTGTTCGGTTTACCCCTTGGTCATGCAAATAGGCCAAAGCTTCGAGACTTCTCTCGTACTTGGCTTGTATACGGACTTCCCTTGTAAGTCTTTTAACGGTTTCCATATTATGTGATACCACCTCAGGGGCAACCTTTACAATACGGTCCAAATGCCTTTCGATGCCTTGAAAATCAGGAATCAACGTTTCCAAAGTGGTAGTAGGGTTCATTCTACGGATGGCCTTTACTGTTTCCGCCCATATGATAGAGCCCATGTCCTTTAGGTCATCACGATCGACCGAAGTGATTACAGCGTGTTTTATGCCCATTAACTTAATGGATCTTGCTACTTTTTCCGGTTCTTCCCAATCTACGGCAGAGGGGCGTCCTGTCTGTACCCCACAAAAACCACATGAACGGGTACATATGTTGCCCAAGATCATGAAGGTGGCAGTGCCTTCGCCCCAACATTCACCCATATTTGGACAGCTTCCCGAGGTACAAATGGTATTCAGGTCATACTTGTCTACCAATTCGCGTAATTGGGTATAATTTTTGCCTGTTGGCAATTTAACACGTAACCATTTTGGTTTGCCCTTTGGAGGTGCAATGCTATCTGCAGCCATATTTAAATTTTCTACAAATATACGAACAATATAACGTTTGACCATCAGTCTAAAGGGTATTGAAACACTATAGGATGATGGGGTCGTAAAGCGGGTTTGGAGTATGTATTATCTTTTCCGAATGATCTCTGCCAGTAATTTCTTGGCCCTTAACAACTTTACCTTTATGTTGTTTATCGGTTCGTTGAGTTCGGTGGCAATTGCGGCATAACTCAATTCATGAAAATACCGGAGGTTGATCACCTCTTGGTAATGAGGCTTCAGTTTTTTGATGTTCTGTAGCAAGGTAGCCAAGTTCTGCTCTGTGATCAGACGATCTTCGGCTGTGGGGGCATCATCCAAAACTTTGGAAATGGCGTCATTGTTTCCCCCTGTTCCCAACACATTTCTTTTGCGTTTACGCAAAAGATCAACATGGATGTTCTTTGAAATCGCAATGAGCCAAGTCTTGAATTTGTATGAATCGTCGAAGGTTTCGATCTTGTCGAAGGCTTTGGAGAACGTCTGTACGGTAATGTCTTCGGCATCATTCTCGTTTTCGGTACGTTTTAGCTGAAAGCCATAAACGTCGTTCCAAAAAGTATCCAATAGTAGACTGAAGGCCATTTGGTTGCCCATCTTTGCCTTGTTGATCGTAACAAGTAAATTGTCTTCGGTATTATTCACATCTGAACAGGGATTTACACCCTGAAGTACATCGTTTTAGTGCAATTCCGCCGTGGCCTCTTTTTCGCAATCCCGTTCACCAGGTAATTTTCCACACATTCCACACGCTTCACCGTCCTTGTTAAGGAAGGGACTCTGGCTTGCACATGTGCCGGCAAAACGGCCGTTTTTCTTAGACCATATTTTAATGGCAATCCCAGCAAAGGCTACTGCTAATAGACCAATTGTCAAAAGAATCAATTTCATTATAAAATTTTTGACAAAGATATAAAAATAAAGCCCTGACTGTATCGTCAGGGCTTAGGAAATAGCTTCTATTATTTTAATGGACTAGTAATTGATCTTGGCGACAATGTTCTCAACCGTCGGGGTGTTATTCCCTCCCTTGGGTTCAATGGTGATATAACTCACCGCTTTGTCGGCATAAGGCAGGGCCAATAACTTCTCTTGTCCTGCTGATTCATCAATGATTCCCAAGTTGATCATCTTACCATTAACCTCTGCCCACATTTGGAAACTTTGGTTTTTGGAAAGGTGGGGAAGTTTTTTGACGTTGATATAGGATAACTTTTTCACGGGATTGATATAGGCCACAGCCTTCAATTCCTTGGCGTTTTTGTTTCCTTTGACGTTGTATTTTTTGGTAAGTGGGTTGTTCAATACGATAAACTGGTTACGAACATCCTCCAATTCAAGTCTCATATCTTCCTTCAGGGTTTCGATCTTGTTGTTCACAAGGACATTCTCATCTTGTAGGTTCTGGTTTTGATTCCAAAGGAAATAGGAGGCCCCGGCGAACATTACCGCTGCAAAACTGGCAGCCATGGCATACCTGAAGAACTTTCTTCTACTGGTGTTCTCGGATTTGATCCGGGCCATGATCTTGTTCTTTAAACCTTCTGGGGTTTTAATGGCATGCAATTTGGCAAAAGTCTCTAAATTGCCTTGAAGCTCGTTGTAGGTTTCCCTAACTTCAGGGTACATGGCCAAATACCGCTCTACTTGCAAGGATTCTTGCTGGTTTGTTGTTCCCAGCAAATACTTTTCAAGTAAATCCGAATCTAAAAATATTTTTATTTTTTCTTTCATTACAACAGATTTAGTAAAAGTGCAAGCATCATCGACGGCCCATAGATTTTCTTCAATTCCCTAAGACCAATCTTCAATCTCGATTTTATGGTTCCCAAGGGAATACCCAATTCATCACTGGCTTCTTGCTGTGTCATACCTTGGAAAAATAGGGCTTCCAGTACAATTTGATACTTGTCCTCTATTTTGTCCAGGTTTTCACGAACATCCATAAATTCAGGCTTGATGCTATCAACACCCAAATTATATACGTCAGAAACATCCATTTGGATTTCTTTGTCGGATTTTGTGTTGACGCTTCGTAATTTGTCTATGGCGGTATTTCTGGTAATTCGAAACAGCCAAGTGAACAGTTTTGCCTTTGAGGCATCGTAGGAATCTGATTTCTTCCAAATCTTTACAAAGCTTTCCTGTAACACGTCCTGTGCAAGCTCTTCATCGCGGACCACTTTCTTTGCCACACCGTAGAGGGTGTCACCATAGTGTTCGTACAAGAGGGAAATGGCTTTTTCGTCCCGTTCTTGCAATAATTCCACAATATGCTTTTCTAGCAGTACGCTCATGTATTGGTATGGCTTGGAAAATATTTTAGCTTACGGCATCCAATCAGGTGGTAATGACCGTATATCCTTTAAACGCTAATTTATAAAATTGATTGTTATAGCTAGCGTTATCTCAAAATTTTAATCCCATAAATGTACAACTGGTTATTGTACATTTTATTTTTGGTTAGTTTGGTTTGGTATAGCCCCTGTTATTCTCTAGCAGGGGTTATTTTATTATATTCACTTCCGGATGTATCCGAATTCCATAGGTGTTATAAACGGTATCCATGATTTTTTGTGCCAAGCCGATAATTTCGGCCCCTGTCGCATTGCCGTAATTCACCAAAACCAAAGCTTGGTTTTTATGTACTCCGGCATCGCCAGAGCGCTTGCCTTTAAAACCACATTGTTCAATCAGCCAGCCAGCAGGTACTTTATAGGCATCATCGGACACTTTATAGTATTTGGCCGTCGAATGGTCAGCAATAAAACTATCGAATTCCGATTTCGATAAAACCGGGTTTTTAAAGAAACTGCCACTATTGCCTAATTCCTTGGGATCTGGCAATTTGCTTTTTCGTATGGCCACTATGGCCTTGGAAACATCCTGAATGGTAGGGTCTCCGATATTCCATTGTTCCAATAGGGTGCCAATGGCCCCGTACGACATATTGGGTTTGTGGTTTCTTTTGGTGAGTTTGAATACGACCGATGTGATAATGTACTTGCCTTTACCCTCATTCTTGAAATAAGAATCCCGATAGCCAAACGCACAGTCTTGCTTGGTAAAGACCTTGGTCGAAAGATCGTCGATATGGATGGCCTCACAACGTACCATGGTATCCTTGAGTTCAACGCCATATGCCCCGATATTCTGTATGGGGGCCGTACCGGTATGCCCCGGGATAAGCGATAGATTCTCCAGACCACCGAAATCACGTTCTAGACACCAGAGTACCAGGTCGTGCCAAATTTCACCGGCCATGACCTTGAGGTAGACGTGGTCATCATCTTCTTCGAGTATTTCCTTTCCTTTGATGTTAATGTACAACACCAAGGCATCAATATCTTTGGTGATCAGCATGTTGCTTCCTCCGCTAATGATAAAAAGATTTGGGTGTACATTGCTTTGTAAGGCTTCCCTTAAATCGTCAATAGTACTGATTTCGCAGAAAAAACTTGCCTTGGCATCAATTCCAAAGGTATTGTAGTGTTTTAATGATATATTTTTTTGGACAATCATTGGTCCTTGTAAGATTTAAGAGCCTCTTTTAAGATAAATACGGCCCTTTTAAGGCGTTCCTTATCCAAAACATAGGCAATTCGTATTTGATTCTTTCCTAACCCCTCAGAAGCGTAGAAACCCGCAGCTGGGGCTACCATAACCGTTTCGCCATCGACCCTGAATTCTTCAAGTAACCACTGGGCAAAAACGTCGGTGTCTTTTATGGGTAGTTCGGCGATACAATAAAATGCCCCTTGGGGATGTCCGATTTTGATTCCTTCTATTTTTTCCAGTTCCCCAATGAGCAGGTTTCTTCTGGAAACATATTCTTTTTTTACATCCTCGAAATAGCTTAGGGGGGTCTCCAAGGCAGCCTCACTGGCTATTTGTGCATATGTTGGGGGCGATAACCGTGCTTGTGCGAATTTAAGGGCTGTTTTCATGACATCCTTGTTCTTCGATACCATACAACCGATTCGGGCACCACACATGCTGTATCTTTTGGAGACGGAGTCTACGATAATGGCGTGCTCGTCCATTCCCGGTTCTTGTAATATCGAATAATGTTCCTTGTTATCATAAGTGAATTCCCGGTACACTTCATCCGAAATCAGGAAAAGATCATGTTTTTTGGCGATAACGGCTAATTTTTTGATTTCTTCCCGGGTGTAGAGGTATCCCGTTGGATTGCCGGGATTACAGATCAGTATTGCCTTTGTTTTTGGAGTGATCAGTTTTTCGAACTCTTCTATGGGAGGCAGGGCGAAATTATTGTCTATTTGGGAAACGACAGGTACGACCGTAACGCCCATCGCAGTGGCAAATCCATTGTAATTGGCATAAAAAGGTTCTGGGATGATGATTTCATCGTCGCTGTCGGCGATGCTCCCCATGGTAAAGGAAAGTGCTTCGGAACCGCCAGTGGTTACCAAGATATCCTGGGCGGTAACCGCTATGTCGTGGTTTGCATAATACCGGGCCAATTTTTCGCGATAGGCTTCGGAGCCTTCGGTTCGGCTATAGGACAATACCGAAATGGTATTGTTCTTTACGGCATCCAGTGCGATCTTTGGTGTTTTGATATCGGGTTGGCCAATATTCAGGTGTATCACTTTTACCCCTTCTTTTTTTGCCTTTTCAGCATAAGGAACCAATTTTCGAATCGGTGATTCGGGCATGGAAAATCCTTTTTTCGATATGGATGGCATATGATCTAAATTTTAAACAAAAATGAGAAATCATTATGGAGAAAACAAAAGTAGCCGTGTTTATTTCATGCCTTTATAATATGTTAAAAAACAGAGAGTTATTGGTTATTTTATGTAACTTAATGAGGATTAATCATGAAGCGATATAATTTTGAAAAACTGGAAGGCTTTTTTTGGGATGTTGCTATGGTGTTTTCCCGTATTGGGAACAGCGCAATCCTATGAATTGCCCAATGGCCAGAAATTCCAAAAGATCAAATTCCAACTCGTAAACAATCTCATTATCCTGCCCATTGAGGTAAATGGTACCGAACTGTCGTTTATGTTGGATACCGGTGTAAGCCAGCCTATTCTTTTTAATATTACCGATCAAGATTCCATTCAGATCAACAACGTATCCGAAATAAAGATCAAGGGATTGGGTGAAGGGGAATCGATAAAGGCACTGAGTTCCCGTGGTAATTCCTTTAAATTGAAGAATATCATCAATCGGGAACAGCTGCTTTATGTGGTGATAGATAAAAGTTTGAATTTTTCAACCAGTTTGGGGATTCCCGTACACGGTATCATTGGCTATGATCTTTTCCGGGATTTTGTGGTGGATATCAATTACGGATCGAAGACCATAAAGTTTTATGACCCTGAACAGTATGTGTATCGGCGCAGTAAAAAGGCAGAGACGTTACCTTTGACCCTTCATAGAAAGAAGGCCTACCTCGATGCCGATGTTGATATCGGCGATTCCGATAGCATCCCTGTCCATTTATTGGTCGATACCGGGAGTACCGATGCCATCTGGCTTTTTGAGGATGAGGAAATAGGGATACCCACCGAACATTACGATGATTATCTGGGCAAAGGCTTGAATGGGGATATTTTTGGAAAACGTACCAAGGTGAACAATATCCGGATTGGTAGTTTTGAACTATTCAATGCCAAGGCCGCATTTCCCGATATACGTTCTTTTATGGCCATCAAGAATTTTGCGAATAGGGACGGAAGTGTCGGTGGAGAGGTGCTAAAGCGATTCAATATTGTTTTTGATTATCCCAGAAGTCAAGTGACCCTTAGGAAGAACAGTATGTTCAAATCACCGTTTCATTATAATTTAAGTGGGATTACACTGCAACACGATGGGGTGAGAATGGTGTCCGATCGTATTTCCGATGGGCGCGGGGTGGTAAAGACCAAGGAAGGTTCATTTGGGAATGTCCAGATTTTATTTGAGGGTCAAACCCGGTTGAGTCTGGTGCCCGAAATTGTGGTTTCTGGTATTCGGGCAGGTAGCCCGGCCGAAACGGCAGGACTCAAAGAGGGCGATATCATACTTGCCGTCAATGGAAAGAGCATTCATAAGTATAAGATTCAGGAAATTATGCAAATGCTGGATGAGAAGCAAGGTAAAAAAGTAAAGGTGCTCATAGAAAGGTATAATAGGGACCTGTTGTTCTCATTTGTTCTTGAGGACCTGTTCAAACATAAAAAACCCTGATTACGTTCATTTACTTAATCAGGGTTTCTTAAAATATTTTTTGTGCCGTACTACTTGGTAGCGGCCTTAATTTCTCCTTTTATCTTTAAGACCTTTGTAGGGGTATCCGCATTGGAGATAACCGTAATCGCTTTTCTGATAGGACCAACACGGTTTGTATCATATTTTACTTGGATATGACCGGTCTTTCCTGGTAAAATGGGTCCGTCTGGCTTCTTGGGAATTGTACATCCGCAGCTAGAACTAACCTTGCTGATTATCAATGGGGCATCCCCAGTGTTTGTAAATTCGAATACACGTACACCATCACTACCTTTAGTTATCTGACCATAGTCAACAGTTTCGGTTTTAAACTTAATTTTCGCTCCAGTTTCCTGGGCAGTAAGGCTAAATCCCAATAGTCCTACAAATAATACAAGTACTATTTTTTTCATCATTATTTAGTTTTGGGTGAATTTCAAAATTAATCTTTTTAAATGAACGTCCAAAATTCTTTTTGTTATATACTAACGTTACTTATTTTTGTTTCGTATTTAATATTGGGTCAAAAAGCCTGTGAAATGAATATTTAACATAACTTTACAGGTTTATTTTTTCGTCACCGATACAATCATAAACAAAAACTGTTCCAAAAAATGGATATCCCTTCAAAATATGAGCCCCAAAAGGTAGAAAACCGTTGGTATGACTACTGGATGAAACACGATTATTTTCATTCAACCCCTGATCATCGGGAGTCGTACAGCATTGTAATTCCGCCACCCAACGTTACAGGAATACTGCATATGGGCCATATGCTCAACAATACCTTGCAGGATGTTTTGATCCGTAGGGCCCGCTTACAAGGTAAAAATGCCTGTTGGGTGCCCGGTACCGACCATGCGTCTATTGCCACGGAAGCTAAAGTGGTGGCGAAACTTAAGGAACAGGGTATCAATAAAGCGGATCTTTCTAGGGATGAGTTCTTAAAACATGCATGGGATTGGACCCATGAATATGGCGGTGTCATCCTGGAACAATTGAAGAAATTGGGATGTTCCTGTGATTGGGAGCGTACCGCTTTCACCATGGATGATACCATGTCGGCCTCAGTCATAAAGGTATTTGTCGACTTGTTCAATAAGGGGTTGATCTATAGGGGGTACCGTATGGTGAATTGGGATCCAGAGGCGCAAACGACCTTATCTGATGAGGAGGTTGTTTATGAAGAAAAACAAGGGTTGTTGTATTATTTGTCGTACCCGATAGAAGGGTCGGATGAAAGAGTGATCATTGCTACAACGCGACCAGAGACCATATTGGGCGATACGGCCATCTGTATCAACCCGAACGATGAGCGTTATTCCCATCTCAAAGGGAAAAAAGCCATTGTGCCTATCTGTAACCGGACAATACCTATTATCGAGGATGAGTATGTTGATATTGAATTTGGTACAGGTTGTCTAAAGGTTACCCCGGCCCATGATATCAACGACAAGGCATTGGGAGAGAAACACGATTTGGAAACCATTGACATATTCAATGCCGATGCCACCATGAACAGTTTTGGGTTGCATTACCAAGGCAAGGATCGATTTTTGGTTCGTAAGGAAATAAAGAAAGAACTTGAGGAAAAGGGCTTTTTGGTAAAGACCGAGAACTATATCAATAAGGTGGGTACTTCTGAAAGGACCAGGGCTGTTATTGAACCCCGTTTGTCAGAACAATGGTTCTTGAAAATGGAGGATTTGGTAAAGCCGGCCATCAAATCCGTTTTGGAAAGCGATGAGATTAATTTCTTTCCGAAAAAATTTGAAAACACCTATCGCCACTGGATGGAGAATATCAGGGACTGGAACATTTCCCGACAATTATGGTGGGGACAGCAGATACCCGCCTATTATTTCGGTGATGGTCAGAATGATTTTGTGGTGGCCGAATCAAAGGACGGGGCATTGGAAAAGGCCCGGGCCAAATCAAACAACCCCAATCTGGGATTGGATGACCTACGACAGGACGAGGACGTTGTCGATACTTGGTTTTCCTCATGGTTGTGGCCGATGACGGTTTTCAATGGCATTTTGGAGCCAGATAATGAGGACATCAATTATTATTATCCCACCAATGACTTGGTTACGGGTCCTGACATTATTTTCTTCTGGGTTGCCAGAATGATTATCGCGGGTTATGAATACCGGGATGAAAAACCCTTTGACAATGTTTATTTTACGGGAATCGTCCGGGATAAGCAAAGGCGGAAAATGTCAAAATCCTTAGGTAATTCGCCCGATGCCTTAAAATTAATAGAAAATTATGGTGCCGATGGGGTTCGTGTAGGGCTGTTATTGAGTTCTGCCGCCGGTAACGACCTGTTGTTCGATGAAGACCTTTGCCAACAGGGTAAAAACTTCGCCAATAAGATTTGGAATGGTTTCCGATTGCTTAAAGGATGGGAAGTTACGGATATCCCACAACCGGAAGCATCTTCACTGGGTATCGCTTGGTATAAGGCCAAATTCAACCAAACATTGGCCGAAATTGAGGACCATTTCAGTAAATATCGTATTTCCGATGCCTTGATGGCAACCTATAAGCTAATCTGGGATGACTATAGTTCTTGGTTGCTCGAGATCATTAAGCCGGCTTATCAACAACCCATCGACAAGAAAACCTTTGACGAGGTTATCGGGATTTTTGAAAACAACCTGAAATTGTTGCATCCTTTTATGCCTTTCCTTACCGAAGAGGTTTGGCAGCACATCGCGGAGCGTTCGCCCCAAGAAGCTTTGGTAATTGCACAATGGCCAAAAGTGGGGAAAGTGGATGAAACGTTGATAGGGCAGTTTGAATTCGCCGCTGAGGTCATATCCGGTATACGTACCATTCGAAAGGATAAGAATATACCCATGAAGGAAAGTTTGGAGCTGTTGGTCTTGAATGCGGGTAACACTGGGGACGACTGGGATGCTGTAATTAAAAAATTGACCAATGTATCCGCCATTTCCTATGTTGATAATGCTGTGGAAGGCGCATTGACCTTCCGGGTAAAAAGCAACGAATATTTTATTCCCATCAGCGGGGCGGTTGATATTGAGGCCGAAAAAATAAAGATAGAGGAAGAGTTAAAGTATACGAAAGGATTTTTACAGTCCGTACAGAAGAAGCTTTCGAATGAGCGTTTTGTAAACAATGCCCCAGAACAGGTCATCGCCATTGAACGTAAAAAACAAGCTGATGCCGAGGCTAAGATAACGACCCTGGAAAAAAGTTTGGCAAGTTTGAAATAGTAAACAACATAAGAATCATGAAAATAATAGCAATAGGAAAAAATTATGTAAATGATCTAAGTGAAATGCCCAAAGAGGAGGTCGTTCCTATAATTTTCACCAAACCGGATACATCCCTTTTGGAAAATGATGCGGATTTGGAACTGCCCGCTTTTTCCAATGATGTTTGGTATGAGGTGGAATTGGCGTATAGAATAGGGAAAACCTGTAAGAATGTCTCGGAAGGGGAAGCGTTGTCATATATTGATGCCGTTGCACTTGCCAATGACTTAACCGCCAAGGATGTTTTAAAGCAAAGTCGTGAACCCAATAAAGGGCCATGGGCTTTGGCTAAAGGTTTTGATGGGGCTACACCTATTTCCGAATTTTTACCCTTAACACAATTTCCGGATATTACGAACATTGATTTTTCAATGCGTGTTAACGGTGTTGAGACCCAAAAAGGCAATAGTGGCCTAATGATTACCAGTGTAGAAAAATTAATTGCCTATGTCGCTGGTATAATGACCTTGAATCCTGGTGATGTTGTTTTGACAGGTACGCCTTCCAAGGGTGCTGGCAAGGTGAATTCCGGGGATGAAATGGTCGGATATTTAGAAGGCCAAAAAATGTTCACTACCAAAGTGAAATAAGGCTTAAAAGATTTTTAAATCTTAAATTACCGAATTAAGGGACAGATTATTATCTTTAAGAAAAACAATTTCTTATGATAAAATCTGTCTCTTTTCTTTTGTCTTTGATTTCCGTTGGGATTTTTGCCCAGGAAAAAAAAGAAATACCACCTGTTGAAATTCAAATACAAACCGCTGTACTCCCTGCTCCAGAGGAAGATAGGGATGCTGCCATGGTATATGGTTACAATGCCTCGGGCGAAATGGTTGTATTGCGGGAAGGGACGAATAATCTTGTTTGTATTGGGGATGATCCCAATAAGGAAGGCATCAGTGTTTCCTGTTATTCCAAAAAACTGGAACCTTTTATGGCTAGAGGCCGTGAACTTGCGCTCGAAGGAAAAAACACCAAAGAAAAACGTGAAATCCGTGGAGCGGAGGTGGCTTCAGGAAAAATTCCGATGCCAAAGGTGCCCAGTATGACCTATATCTATTTTGGAAAGGATGAAAACTATGACAAAACCACAGGATTGCTCAAGGATGGCCAGTTCCGGTATGTGATCTATACGCCGTTCGCCACTCCGGAAGAAACGGGCTTGCCCATAAAACCACATGCAAAGGGGATGCCGTGGTTAATGGATCCAGGTACCCACAGGGCCCATATTATGATCGGCCCTTTTAATTAATTCGAATTCCACTTCATTCATTAACCCGAATACAGTTGGTCATAACTTGACTTTAAAACATTCGTTGATTGGACCAAATCTGTATTTAAAAATAGGATCAGCTTACATGAAATTTACCGCAGAAGACTTACAGTCGGCCAAGACAAGAAAAGACTTGATAGCCATTGCAAAGAATAAAGGGATTGACATCGACAATGTTGTAAGAAATGCCAAGTATGAAATAGAACTGGCCAAGCTTCAAAGTGAGTTGGTGAACCTGCAACAATGGATTACCCAGAAGCAGTTAAGGGTAGCCGTACTTTTTGAAGGTCGTGATGCCGCCGGAAAAGGAGGTTCGATCAAACGGTTCAGGGAACATTTGAATCCTCGTTCCTCTCGTGTTGTGGCGCTTTCAAAACCAACTGATAACGAAAGGGGGCAATGGTATTTTAGAAGGTATATCAAAGAATTGCCCAATCCTGGGGAAATTGTCTTTTTTGACCGTAGTTGGTACAACCGGGCGGTTGTAGAACCGGTGATGGGGTTTTGTTCCAAAGATCAATACAACCAATTTATGGTGCAAGTGCCCGAGTTTGAACATATGTTGTATGAGGATGGTGTTATTATCATAAAATTTTGGTTTTCCATCTCCAAAGAGGTTCAAAGTAAAAGATTCAATGCCCGACTTAAGAACCCCCTGAAGCAATGGAAATTTAGTCCGGTCGATCGGATGGGGCAAAAACTCTGGGATGATTATACTTTTTATAAGGAACAAATGTTCACCAAGACACATACCGATTTCAGCCCATGGATCATTGTAAAAACCAATGACAAGAAAACAGCCCGATTGGAGAGTATGCGCTATTTACTCTCTATGTTCGATTATACGGATAAAAGACAACTCCCAGACTTGATTCAACCCGATCCGAACATCATTTTTCGTTATTACAGGAATGCCAAACAAATTGATATATAGTATGAAGAAAATACGAGACATTGAACTTTCAAAGGAAGATTTGGCTTTACTCAACTCTAAACTAGGCTTAAAAAGTTTGTTTGGTAATAAGCGTATTGACCTGGAGCGAACCTTGGCCGAAGTGAAATATGAACTTAAATTACGGGAGCAACAGGCCGAACTGGTGAAGCTTCAGGCATGGGCCATAGAAAATCGGAAAAAAATCGTCATCCTCTTTGAGGGGAGGGATGCTGCAGGTAAGGGAGGGGCCATACGTAGAATGGCAGCCCATATAAACCCTAGGTATTATAGGATTGTCGCGCTTAACAAGCCCACGGAGGACGAGGAAGGACAGTGGTATTTTCAACGCTATGTGAACAAATTGCCCAAGCCGGGTAAAATCGTGTTTTTTGACCGTAGTTGGTACAATAGGGCAGTACTCGAACCGGTTAATGGCTTTTGTGACCAAGAACAATATGATAGGTTCATGTCCCAAGTCAATGATTTTGAAAAAATGATCATCGCATCTGACACCTATTTGATCAAATTTTATTTTTCTATCACCAAGGAAGAACAGGAAAAGCGTTTTGAGGATATTCGTAAGAGCGACTTAAAACGTTGGAAATTGTCCCCAGTGGACGAGAAAGCCCAAGATCTTTGGGATGAATATACAAAGTACAAACAAGTAATGCTCCAGGACACGGATACCGAACATGCCCCTTGGATAATTATCAAAGCTGATAAAAAGACAGAGGCACGGCTAGAGGCTATTGGTCATGTTTTAAAGGCCATACCATATAAATAACATCAGAATATATCCCTTTGGGAAATGACACTGGCTTCCTTTGTTTTTATTTTTTCCTCTTTGAGCAACACGACCAAAGCGGCCAAAATAACTATGTTTTTAGCGATATATTGTCCAAGAAGCGTTAGTTGGAAGTAGTTGTTCTGAAACACCTCCGAAGGGAAAAATAACCAAGGGGTGAATGTTAGGGTGATATGGATTATCGCCGCCCAGTAAATCATGCTTTTGTAGACGTTGAGTATAAGTAGTATGCCAATGGTGATTTCCCAAAAAGCCAATAAGAGGATGGTTGTTTCGGAAGGAATCAGTCCGAAAGTCAGTTCATATATGGTGGTTTTTGCCAAGTCTTCGGCCGGACTGATATCCGGGAAGAATTTTAAAGCCCCAAACCATAGGTAAACAATACCAATAGCGATAGGCATCATATTTTTTTTGATGAATAGGTAAATTAATCTCATTTTGGTGGTTTTTTGGTTGTTAAAACTGGTTTGCACAATGGTGATGATAAAACTACCTTAATTGCCAAATGGTCTTTTTGTGAATATTACAAAAGGCCGAATTGACTTTGCCCCTTAAGTAGTTGCAGAATCAGTTCAAATAAAAAGGGCCCATCATATTACCAAAATGACTGGCCCTTTTTATTCTTGGATTTAACTCAACTTAAATCAGGGCTAATATAAAGCGAAGATGCATAGGATGGGATTAAGCAAAAATTAAAAAGGATTAATGAAAAGTTAATTAGATGAACAAAAAATTAAAATAAGCTATGAGAAACTTATTTTTATAGCTCATTCCGATAAATTTTGAAGAAGCGCAATATTTATATCATTGTTTTTATCATATCCATTTTGGGACTTGCGGTAGTGCAATACCAATATTTACGGATAGGTATTAATTTGGCAAAGGTACAATTCAGTAGTAAGATCGGTTTGGCAAGTGGTACGATCAAGAATACCCTGGAAACCAAAAACAAATTGACTTTCCTACTTGCCAATGCCATTAAGGAGAATGATTCCTATTTTAGTATTAGTATCGATAGTCTAAAGGATGCTTCCAGTCATTTTTTGAATGACTTTATTACTGAAAAATTAGTGGAGCAAGGCATAGAGGCCGATTTTACATATAAGTTGTTGACGCGGGACTCTACCCATTATCTTAAGTCGCCTGTAGTTTATGAGCGGTCGGCCGAATTGGTAACCTATCCCATTAAAATCAAAGGGTATTTGCCCACTTTATTGGGTACGGACGTGATCTTGGAGTTGAAATTCAGGAATTTGGATAGTTATTATCTCTCCAAACTCAATGGGTTGACCGTGCCTAGCCTATTGTTTATACTTGGAATCATTGTTGCTATTTTATGGATCCTAAGAACCTATTATTGGCAGCGGAATATCATTACCACAACCAATGAGTTCATAAACAACTTGACGCATGAACTAAAGACTCCGGTGTTTTCCATTGGTCTGGCATCCAAGATGCTCGAGGGTGAGATCTCCGAGGAAAAAGCACCCGTATTGGATATCATACGGCAACAGGTAGAACGATTGAAGAATCATATCGACAAGGTACTGGAGTTGGCCAGTTTTGAGGAAAGGCAAAGTATCTTCAATTTTGAAGTCGTTGATTTCAAACCTATTTTAGAGGGGCTTTGTAAGGAATTCATGACGCTCACCTCCTTTGGTGAGGTGTGTTTTGAATATCATTTGACAGACGGTCCTTATCGGATAAGGGCAGAGGTTGCCCATTTGGAGAATGCCATCAATAACCTATTGGAAAATGCTAAAAAATATAGTGAAGATCCCAAAATAGTATTAGATGCCTCTGTTCAAAAAGGGAAATTGACCATTCGCATTTCAGATAATGGAATGGGTATTGACAAAAGGAATCAAAAACTGGTTTTTCAAAAGTACTACAGGGTTTCCGATGGAAATAAATATGGAGTCAAAGGATATGGTCTTGGACTTAGTTATGTTAAGAAGGTAATCGAAAAGCACAACGGAAAGATTGACTTGAATAGTGAAATAAACAGGGGAACAACGATAATCCTACAAATACCATTGTATAAGTATGGGAAAAAAGTATAGTATTTTATTGGTTGAGGATGATGCCTCTTTAGGTTATTTGCTTACTGAATACCTGAGAATGAAGGATTTTGATGTTATCTGGGAAAAAGAACCTACCAAGGTTGTAGATCTAATTCAATCCAATAAGTTCGATTTGGCTATTTTGGATGTGATGATGGTTCAGATGGATGGCTTTACCCTTGCCGCGGATATAGCAAAAAGGTATCCTGACCTTCCCTTTATCTTCCTGACAGCAAGATCACTGAAAGTCGATGTGTTGAAAGGATTCTCACTCGGAGCCTTGGACTACCTTAAAAAGCCCATTGATGAGGAGGAATTGGTAGTGCGTATTTTGGCTCTTTTGGATAGATTGAAAAGAACATCGGATCATGCAGGTGAAAATACAATATTCAATATCGGAATGTATCGGTTGAACAGTTCAACCCAGGAATTGTTTTTCGAATCGGAGGTTATCCATCTGACCTCCCGTGAAAGTGAGCTGCTCAAATATTTGGCCTCCCATCCGAATGAACTTTGTGGGCATAAAGGGATATTGGAAACCCTTTGGGGCAACAATGACTATTTCAATAGAAAGAGTTTGAATGTGTTCATCACCCATTTACGGAAGTATTTGGCTCATGATCCAACGCTGAGGATTGAAAATGTGCATGGTAGGGGTTTTATCCTAAAGACCAATGTTGTGAAAAATGAGTGAATTCCATATTTATTGGTATCTTTCTTAGATTAAAACAATAGAATGGAAACCTACGCCAAGGCCCTTTTGTATGCTATTCCTTTTTTTATGGTTCTTTTGGCCATAGAAATGGTGTATGGCTATGTGGTAAAGGATCAAAAGCATAAGGTACTCGATTCTGTTTCCAGTATCAGTTCAGGACTTACGAATATTATAAAGGATTCTTTGGGTATCGGTCTTATCATCGTGTCCTATCCTTTTTTGTTGGAGCACTTGGCTGTGTTTTCCCTGAAATCAACTTGGACGGTGTGGTTGGTCGCCTTTTTGGCGATAGATTTTGCAGGATATTGGAATCATCGATTGAGTCATAAAATCAATTTCTTTTGGAATCAGCATGTGATACACCATAGTAGTGAGGAGTTTAATTTGGCCTGTGCCTTACGGCAATCCATTTCCAATTTGTTGGGTTATTTTCCGCTTCTGTTGGTTCCTGCGGCCGTAATGGGCGTACCCAATACCGTTATCGCCATTTTGGCACCTGTTCACTTGTTCGCCCAATTCTGGTACCATACACAGCATATCGGAAAAATGGGGTGGTTGGAATACGTTATCGTAACCCCCTCCCAACATCGGGTGCACCATGCCATCAATCCGGAATATATTGATAAGAATTTAGGTCAGATTCTCTGTGTGTGGGATCGATGGTTTGGGACCTTTCAAAAGGAATTGGAGGAAGTCCCACCACAATATGGGGTCTTAAAGCCTGCCTCGACATGGAATCCGATCATCATAAATTTTCAACATTTATGGCGTTTGATGAAAGACGCTTGGCGTACACGGAATGTTTTTGACAAACTTCGTATATGGTTTATGCCAACAGGTTGGCGCCCTGCGGATGTTAAGGAAAAATATCCCATCCCGATTATTGAGGATGTATATCAATTTAAAAAGTATGGGACCCAGGCATCTTCCGCTTTAAAGGGGTACGCTGTGTTCCAAGTCCTTTGTACAACCTTTTTAATGCTGTTCATGTTCTATAATTATAAGGCCATAGGGTTTGATGGATTGTTGTCTTTCGGGGCCTTTGTGTTTATAGGTATCTATGGGTATACCTCGCTAATGGATCGGGTGCGTTATGCTGTGTGGATTGAGGTGATCCGTGGTCTTTTTGGCGTTGCCGTCATTTGGTATACTGGGGATTGGTTTGGTATAAATACGTATGCTGATTTTGGTGCAGCATGGGTTGCACTCTATTTTTTGATTACCCTAACAGCAGGCATTTATTTTACATATTTGGATAAAGACCTTTCAAACACGAATATTGCTATTTAATATTTCAAACCTATGAGACCATACATTTTGGCAGAGACGAACTGGAAAGCCCTTAAGGATGACCGTTTTGATGTGGCTGTTTTGCCCTGGGGAGCAACAGAGGCCCATAATTATCATTTACCCTATGGAACGGATGTCTATGAGAGCGGTCTCTTGGCCGCGGAATCGGCAAAGGTGGCCTGGGAGAAAGGGGGTAGGGCGATTGTATTGCCATCAATCCCTTTTGGCGTTAATACGGGACAAACGGATATCTATTTGGATATCAACCTAAATCCCAGTACGCAATTGGCTATTTTGGGTGATGTGGTCGAAGTGCTTAACAGGCAAGGAATAAAAAAGTTACTCATTTTCAATAGCCATGGGGGCAATAATTTTAAACCTTTGGTCAGGGAGTTGGGCTTGAAGTATCCTGATATGTTCATTTGTTTCGCCAACTGGTTCCAATCGTTGGATAAGAGCAAATACTTTGAGCATGAAGGGGATCATGCCGATGAAATGGAAACCAGTTTGATGCTCTATTTAAAGCCGGATTTGGTACTTCCGAAAGAACATTGGGGTACAGGGGCGTCCAAAGGGTATAAAATAAAATCGTTTACCGAAGGTTGGGTTTGGGCAGAACGCAAATGGTCGCAGATCAGTGAGGATACCGGTGTTGGGAATCCCGCGAGCTCGACCAAGGAAAAGGGTGAACGTTATTTTAAGGATGTAACCCAGAAAGTGGGGGACTTTATTTTTGAACTATGTAAGGCTGATTTGAATGATCTTTATGAATAGCAGCCTACGCTTGTAAAATCATTTTTTGATTTCTTTTTCCACCAAGGCAATATAGGCCTTCATCGCATCTTCACGACCAATATTCTGTGCTTGGAATAACGCATTGGCCTTAAAGGCATTGATAAGGGGCGTTTTGCTGCCTGGATTATCATAATTCTTATTGGCTATTTTGTAGTAAGCGTAAAGCTTAAGCAAGAGATCGGCAGGTAAAGGCTCTGTATAAGAATTTACAAAGGCCACAGCGTCTTCAAATTTATTACGTAAGGTCACTTTCTTCATGCTTGTCTACATAAGTGGCAATACAAGTTTTTGCACCTATTACCTTTTGGTTTAATTTTACGGCTATGCCACAATCCAAAGGTAATAATAAGTCTACCCTAGAACCAAATTTAATAAAACCGGAATCTTCACCCTGATGTACACTTTCACCCTCCTCGGCATAATTTACAATACGCCTGGCCATAGCCCCTGCAATCTGGCGATATAATATTTTACCGAACTTGGGGGTGTTTATAACCACAGTGGTTCTTTCATTGTCCGTACTCGATTTGGGATGCCATGCCACCAAATATTTCCCGGGATGGTATTTTGAATATTTTATGGTACCACTAATGGGGTAACGCGTGACATGAACATTGAAAGGTGACATGAAAATGGATACCTGTATCCTTCTGTCATTAAAGTATTCCGTTTCTAGGACTTCTTCGATCACGACGACTTTACCATCAACGGGAGCCAAGATTTCATCAAAGAGATTATTGGCACCCCTTTTTGGGTTTCTAAAGAATTGGAGAATCATAATCAATACAGCAACTGCCACAATCTGTAACCCCCAACGCAACCATTCATTCGTGACGTAGGATCCGGAAAGTAGGACAACGGCTACCACGATAAAAAAGGTTGTTAGTATAATGGTTTGACCCTCTTTATGAAACATAGGTAAATATTTTTAATGTTAAATAGGCAAAAGGTGCAGCGAATACCATACTGTCCAAACGGTCTAGCATACCTCCATGACCCGGTATAA
Organism: Maribacter aquimaris; assembly: GCF_014596745.1. Classification (GTDB taxonomy): domain Bacteria; phylum Bacteroidota; class Bacteroidia; order Flavobacteriales; family Flavobacteriaceae; genus Maribacter_A; species Maribacter_A aquimaris. The sequence continues at coordinate 70,476 of NZ_JABTCF010000015.1, read as the reverse complement.
TGGCCCCACTGTCCTTGACTCCGGCAATTCTTTTGAATTTTGACTCTATCAAATCACCCAAAGTTCCAAATAATACAATTACAGATGCCAAAATTAACCATTGTATTGGATTTATCATAGTTTCATACCTGCCAAGTAGGTAGGCGGCAATCAATGTAAATACCAATCCGCCCAAAGTGCCCTCTATGGTTTTCTTTGGGGAAACCGCAGGGAACAATTTCGTTCGCCCTAAGGTACTTCCCACAAGATATGCGAAAGAATCATTCACCCAGATGAGAATAAAGATCCCCATTATGAGCAATTTGGCAAAATCATTGTTTTTGTACGGAATCATGGTCAAGAAAATGCAACCACCACCGATATATAGTAAACCGATAAGGAATTTATGATGAAATTGGAAAATTCGGTCTTTCTTCGAGAAAAGAAAAAAGAGCAGGACAATATTCGTTGATATGGTCAGGAACATTAGAATGTAGATCAACCATTTATCATGCACCAAATAGATAAAGGCCCACCATAAAGCCAAATACGCAATAAAGATGTGGTACCCCTTAAGATGTACCAGCCTTTTGTATTCGTATAAACAGGCCAGGCCAAAGGTCATAAACAAAAAATCGAAGGCATCCGAACTCAGGAATACGGCCGATAATAATAGGATAATATAAACTGCCCCGGAAAGTGCCCTTCTTAAAACTTCTTTCATACTATAGATCTTCCAAAAGTAAAAGATACAGATTTTTGGAACTACTACCGTATGTTAAAAAGTCATTTGAATTTTCATTGGTGGCCCGAAAGTGTTTGAGGGTAGTGATATTGGCCGGTATACTATGGCCATATTTTTTTTTGATTTTTTTCAGACCCTCCCCAATGGACTCGACTAATTGACTTGTGGTGGCAAAGACAATGATATTATCTGGAAGTTCATTGAGCTTCTTCTCCATTAATTGATTGGAGCAGACAAGGATCGATCCATTTTGGGCAATAAGATGTTCGCAGGTTGTAAAGAACACTTCACTTTCCTTGGTCTTATTGGTGAAAGTTACTTTTTCTTTGGAAAATCTTTCTTCCAGCATGGGGTTCAACACAAAGAAAGGATGGTTCTTCCAATCATTTTCGTTTACGATATTCTGAAGCGCTTCTGAGATTTCTTGAAAAGAATCACAATAGATGAATTTGCCTCCATTCGTTTTAAAATGAATGGTGAATTTTTCATCAACAGGAATATTCAAATCAGGCATATGCACCCCACGGGTTTCCGCAGTTTCTTTGGGTGCCTTTTTTTTGCCACCGCCGAATAATTTGTCAAATAGCCCCATTAATTTTATTAAAGCGCGTTACTATGTCCCCATTTTAGAAAGAACAACGTAAATCTTGTTTATTTATTTTCCTTGTTGTCGTCTTCAGTATCTTTTACTTCCGCTTTCTTTGCTGCTTCTGCTTCAATTTTTTCTTTTGCTTCTGCTTCGGCTTCCTCTCTGGTCACTTCTTGGCCCTTGCCATCGAAATGTTTGTCGAAAGGTCTTTTTCCAAAGATCTTTTCCAAATCTTCCTTAAAGATAACTTCCTTTTCCAAAAGGCGTTCTGCCAAGGCTATAAGTTTGTCTTTGTTCTCTTCCAAAACATCGATGGCCCTTTTGTACTGCTCTTCGATAATCGCTGAGATTTCAGTATCGATTTTTTGGGCGGTTTCCTCACTATAGGGTTTGGTGAAGCCGTATTCATTTTGTCCTGAGGAATCATAATAGGTAAGATTACCTATTTTATCATTAAGACCATATACGGTAACCATGGCGCGTGCTTGTTTGGTTACTTTTTCCAAATCGCTCAAGGCTCCTGTAGAGATCTGGTTGAATATAACCTTCTCGGCAGCCCTGCCCCCTAGGGTGGCGCACATTTCATCATTCATTTGTTCAGGTCGAACAATCAACCTTTCTTCAGGCAAGTACCAAGCGGCACCTAAGGATTGTCCCCTAGGAACGATGGTTACCTTGACCAACGGGGCTGCATGTTCCAACATCCAACTAACGGTGGCATGACCGGCTTCGTGGTAGGCAATGGTCTTTTTCTCGCCAACTGTGATGATTTTGTTCTTTTTCTCTAGTCCACCGATTATACGATCCACGGCATCAAGGAAATCCTGTTTGCCAACTGCCTTTTTCTCTTTACGTGCAGCAATCAAGGCTGCTTCGTTACACACATTGGCAATGTCCGCTCCCGAGAAACCAGGAGTTTGTCGCGCCAAGAAATCCAAATCAAGGGTCTCTGCGGTTTTAATCGGTCTAAGGTGTACTTCGAAAATTTCCTTTCGCTCACGTATATCTGGTAAATCCACATAAATCTGCCTGTCAAAACGACCAGCACGCATTAAGGCTTTATCGAGTACGTCGGCACGGTTCGTGGCGGCAAGAACGATAACATTGGTGTTGGTTCCAAAACCGTCCATTTCGGTCAATAACTGGTTCAGTGTATTTTCACGCTCATCGTTAGATCCCGTGAAATTGTTTTTACCCCTGGCTCTACCAATGGCATCAATTTCATCAATGAATATAATCGCAGGGGATTTGTCTTTCGCCTGTTTAAATAGGTCACGTACCCTAGAGGCACCTACCCCTACGAACATCTCGACAAAATCTGAACCTGAGAGGGAGAAAAAGGGAACTTTGGCCTCACCGGCAACGGCTTTTGCCAATAACGTCTTACCGGTACCTGGAGGGCCTACCAGTAGGGCTCCTTTTGGAATCTTACCCCCTAAAGAGGTGTATTTATCCGGATTCCTTAAGAATTCAACGATTTCCTCAACTTCTTCCTTGGCGCCTTCCAAACCGGCAACATCCTTGAAAGAGGTGCGGGTGTCTGTTTTTTCGTCGAACAATTTGGCTTTTGACTTACCGATATTGAATATCTGTCCGCCAGCACCACCGCCACCGCCACCCGACATACGTCGCATGAGATAGATCCAAATACCTATGATCAATACAAAAGGGAGGATTCCCAATAATAAATCACCGAGGTAGTTCGATTCCTTATCGAATTCCACAATGGTATCGAGGTTTTCTTTCTTTTTGATCTCTGTGATTTCATTTTGGAAAATCTGGAGATCGCCATAATCCAATATATATTGGGGAATAGCACCTGTTGTAGGCAACAAGGGTTTCTCTGAGACGTCTTTGTGCACTGCTTTCTGCAAGGCTTCGTCGGTCAGGAAAACTTTGGCCTGATTCGTATTGGTAATGATCAGAATCTTACTGATGTCCCCATTTCTAAGGTACTCCTGTAGTTCTGAAGTTGTTGTTTTTTTGGTATTGTTGAGGTTGCCCCCACCTATAAACTGAAACCCAATAAGAAATATTGCAATGAGTCCATAGATCCACCATGAACTGAATTTCGGTTTTTTGGGAGTTGTATTGTTATCTTTTGCCATTCTTTTTTTTTACTGATTTATACTACTTTCGATGGTTGTGAACTTGGCGTCACCCCAAAGTCCTTCTATATCGTAGTATTCTCTAATTTGTTTTTGGAAGACGTGTACCACAACGTTGACATAATCCATTAAAACCCATTCGGCATTGTCTTCACCTTCGACGTGCCAAGGTTTGTCTTTTATAGCCTTACTGACTGTTTTTTGGATTGATCCTACTATGGCATTCACATGTGTGTTGGAAGTACCATTACATATAATAAAGTAGTCGCATACGGTGTTTTCAATTTCCCTTAGGTCGAGTAAATTTATGTTTTGCCCTTTTACTTCTTCTATTCCCTGTAAAATTAATGCAATTAACTCATCTGTACTGGCTTTCCTTTTCTGCATTCAAAAATTTTAATTTTTACAAAGTTATTATTTTTTTGTTCTTTTATCCTTAAAAAGTTTAACAATAGCTGTTACTTTCTTTTATTGGATGATAGATGAGGATAATCAAACTTAATGCCACGGACTCTACAAATTTGTACTTAAAGGATTTAATGAATGAAAGTTCATTGGATGATTTTACGTTTGTGGTCGCCGATACCCAGACCCTTGGAAGGGGACAAATGGGTACGGTTTGGGAATCGGAACACGGTAAGAATCTAACATTCAGTGTGTTGAAAAAAATGGAATCGGAACAGTTCAACAATCCTTTTCTATTGAATATCTGTATATCCTTGGCGGTTTATAATGCGTTACGTACATTGGGTATACCCAATTTAAAAGTCAAATGGCCTAACGACATTCTGTCAGGACACTCGAAAATATGCGGAATATTAATTGAAAATATTTTATCGGGTAGCCGAATGATTTCTTCGGTAATAGGAATTGGGTTGAATGTAAACCAGGAAAAGTTCATAGGGTTGCCAAATGTTTCGTCCTTAAAACTAATAATGGGGAAGGCATTTGACTTGGAAATGTTGCTCTTTTTATTTTATGGGGAACTGAAGAAGTCTTTTTTGGAAATTGAAAATAAGGGGGCTGGATATATGAAGGATACTTATGAAAGTGTCTTATTTAGAAAAGATAAGCCTTCTACCTTCAAAGGAACCGATGGTCATCTGTTCATGGGTTTCATTAGAGGGGTTTCGGATCAAGGCAAATTGATGGTTACCCTTGAGGACGATATCCAAAAGGAATTTAATATGAAGGAAATCAGCCTGCTTTATTGATAATCTTAAAGGTTACCCAGGTTTTTGGAAAGGGTACCCATAAAATTTGTTATGGGTGATTTGATCATCATGGCCATCATGGCATTGAATTCGCCATTGAAATTCAGCACTACTTCACAAGATTCATTATCGAGGGCTTTGATATCCGCTGTTAGGGTAAATGGAAGTTTGTCACTGGCTGCCCCTAATACGATTTTATCGTTTGGGGTTTGTTCTTGACGCTGCAATACGATTTGCGGCATTCCTTTTAATGCGAAAAGGAACCTATCTTCATTGATAACTTCGAATTTATCAATGTTTTCAGGCATCAGTTTCTCGAAATTCTGAAGATCGATAAGAAATTCAAAAACTTCCTTTGCACTTTTGTTGATTTTGTTTTTAGGGGTTTCTATATGCATTGCGAATCATTATTGTTTCCATTGGGAAGGGTTCATACGCCATTCCAATAAAGTGTTTAATTGTTCATCCTTGATGTATCCCGTATCCGATGCCTGTTCAATCAGGTGGGCATAATCCGATAAGGTGTAAAGTTCAATTTCCTTTTTTTCGAAATTCGTGGAGGCCACATCAAAGCCATAGGTGAATATGGCCAGCATTCCTTTGATATTCGCACCTGCGGTTAAGAGGGCGTCTACAGCATTTAGGCTGCTTTTTCCCGTGCTGATCAAATCTTCAATGACCACAACACTTTGACCATGTTCGATATAACCTTCGATTTGATTTTTGCGGCCGTGTGATTTAGGTTCAGGACGCACGTAAATGAAGGGTAGTCCCAAATAATCAGCTACCAATGCTCCAAGGCCAATAGCTCCTGTGGCCACTCCTGCGATCACATCCGGCCTGCCATAGAGGGCTTCAACCTGTTTTGCCATTTCCTCCCGAACATAATTTCTAATGGTCGGATAGGACAGTATTACCCTGTTATCACAATAAATCGGAGATTTCCAACCGGAAGCCCATGTAAAAGGATTTTCGGGTTTCAACTTTATTGCATTAATTTGCAGTAGAAGCTCTGCAGTCTTTTTTGCCGTGTTTTTATCTAAAACCATTTCGCAAATGTATAAAGTTTTTGTTAAAGAATTACCTCTGATTTTAACAAATGAATTATCGGATATCGCAAATAGCAAATATTTCTTGTTGAATAGCGAAGCTGTGCATGAAGCGATAAATGCCTTGGCAAAGGGAAAGTTGACCCAAGCTTACATTTATCACCCGAATCATGAGGAATTACTTAAAAAATTCTGCAAGACCATTCCCAAGGTAGTGGCAGCAGGGGGAGTAGTTACCAATGAAAAGGGAAAAGTGCTGTTCATTTATAGGGATGATAAGTGGGATTTGCCCAAAGGTAAATTGGACAAGGGAGAGACCATTGAGGAATGCGCCATTAGGGAGGTCATGGAAGAAACGGGCGTTAAGAAGCTGGAGATCGAAAACTTCCTTAAAACGACATATCACGTCTTCAAACGCAACGGTAAGTACAAATTGAAGGAAGTGCATTGGTTCGCCATGAAAACCTCCTATGAAGGGGAATTGACCGGCCAAGAGAGTGAGGGAATCGTAAAAGTAAAATGGAAAGGTCCTAAGAAGATCAAAAAAGCACTGACCAATTCGTATGTCAATATCAGGTCATTGTTTGGGGAATAGGAAATAAGGGAAACCGCCTAGGTGTTTTGCCCCATAGGCTGTGTGATCTCGATTATTCTTGCCCTTGTTATCGGTTTGTTGTTGAATCGGATCACGTGATGGCTTTTGTTCTTGTATTTCTCACAGTTTTCATAATCAATAGGGTCGATTGAGGAGGTTACAATATTTATGATGATCTTCTCTTTAATGGGGAGGTCGGTAAAATCCTCTAAAAACTGCCATCCATCCATAATGGGCATGTTGATATCCAGAAAAATGACTTCAGGAACAGGTTGCCCCCTGTTCAGTTTTATTTTTATGTCATCGATAGCCAATTTGCCATTGACATGGGTGCTTAATGTATTGTACTTTACAGTGGCATCCAGCATTTTCCGAATACCGAAAACGGTAATCGGATCGTCATCCACGATAAAGATCGAGTTAATTATTTTCATTAAAATAGATGTTAAAAGTTGTTCCGACCCCAACATCGCTGGAAACGGTAATCTTCCCATTCATGGCTTCAATCTGGTTTTTGGACATATACAACCCAAATCCTTTCGCATCAGGATGATCGTGGAAGGTTTTGTATAGTCCGAATACTTTGTCCCCGTATTTATTCAAGTCAATACCCATCCCGTTATCAGCGATACTTAAAACGGTATATTTTCCTTTTTTAGCCGAACTAAGTACAATTTTAGGGTCTCGTTCCTGAGACTTGTATTTTACCGCATTGGTGATTAAATTCATTATGATGCTTTCTGCATATGCCGGTACGGCCTTGATAAAGACATCTTCTGGTATGGTATTAATGATCTCGACATTATTATTCTTTAGGGTAACCGAAAGACTCTGTTGGATCTTGGAAATCTTCCTATTGAGGTTGATCGGTTCTTTGGAGGTATTTGGATTTGCCCCTATGGCCAAGACTTCATTCAGGTTCTCCAAGGTTTCAAGTAAATTATCTGAAGCTCCAACAAGCATTTTTGTCAATTCTTGTTTTTCGGCCTCATTTTTTTCATTCACCAAAAATTCCAAAAGCATGGAGAAATTGGCAGAATGGCTCCTGAGGTTATGGGAAACGATATGGGCAAAGTTCAGTAACTTTTTATTTTGTAATGAAGTTACGTTGATAAGGTTTCTAAGTTCTTCCTCTTTTCGTTTTAATTCGGTAATGTCCAAACTTATGCCTACCAGGCCATTAGCACTTCCGTTTTCGTCCTTTAAAGGTATTTTGGACATTAAAAAAGTAGTAATAGATCCATCCTTACGTTTGTTGGTCTTCTCTAATCCCAGAATAGGTTTTAATGAATTCATTACACTCAAATCCTCATCACGCGATATTTGGGCAACATCCTTATCATACAGCTCAAAATCATTTTTGCCAATTATTTCAGCAGCACTTTTTACATTTAGGTAGTCACACTCGGCTTTGTTGACCAAGATCTTTCTTGATTGGGTATCTTTAATATAAACGTTTAAAGGGAGATTGTCTATTACCGTTTTGAGCAATTTACGTTCTTCCCTGATCTGTCGCTCTTTTTTCTCAGCTTCGGAAACATCCTGTATGATCGTCCAGACGAGTTTCTCGCCTTTTTTGTTGATGATCATTGATTTATTCACGATTACAGAAAGTTTTCGGCCATCCTTAGTGGTTAATTTTGCATCAAACGGACCAAAAGACCCTTTCGCCAATAGCTTTTTCTGTATTTCATCTTTTTTCTTTGCAAAAAGAAACTGCCAAAAATCGATTTTTTCGATATCCTTTTGCTTATACCCGAAAGTACTTTTAAAGGAAGGGTTGACATCTAGTATATTACCAGTTTCAAAATCATTTAGGACAAAACTGACTGGGGAGAGTTCGTAAAGTGTCCTGAATTTCATCTCACTTTCCCTGATTTTTTCCCTAGCAGTGACCATTTCGGTTATTACCCGCCCTTCAGCCAATAATGAAACCACTTGGTTGTTATCATTATAAATGGGTTTTATGGAAAAATCTATGGGTATTCCATTTTGGGAATGGTCACGTAAAACAAGTTCTTTTCGAACCGTATCGCCTTTCACGGTATTTTTTATGTCCTTTTTAAGACTTTCTTTGACATTGTCATCATTTGGCCACCAAGGTGTTTCCCAGAATTTTTTTCCGATAACCTTGTCAGCAGTACTTTTTATAACATCAAGTGCCGTATCATTGATTTCGATTAGTGTACCGTCTAAATCGAGTATGGCTGCCGTTTGGTATGAAGAATTGAAGATACTTTTGAAATTCCGTTCCGTTTCTTCAAGTTCCTTTTGAATTGCACGTGTTTCGGTAATGTCCAGGGACATGCCCACAATACCCTCGATTTCATTTTTGGTATTGAATAGGGGTAATTTATAGATTAAAATCGTGGCCATTGACCCATCTTTGGCCTTGCACGTTGTCTCTTTGCCCAGAATAGGGGTTAAGGTTTGTATGACCTCTAGATCTTCATCCCTAAAACCTTGGGCGGTTTTTTTGTCATAAATCTGGAAATCGTTCTTTCCTAAAAGTTTTTTGGGGTCATCTACTCCGGCAAAATCGCATTCAGCTTTGTTTACCAAAATCTTACGGGATTCGATGTCCTTGATATAAACACTCATCGGAAGGTTGTCGATCAACGTTTTTAATAAATGTTCGCTTTCCTTAATTTTTATTTGTGATAATACACTGTCATTAATATCTTGGATAGTTCCCAAGAGACCAATCAACTTGTCATTGTTGAAAATCGGTTTTCCTGATGCAATCACCCATTTTTCCTTTCCAGTGGCGGTGACTATTTGAAGTTTTTCACTCCATGGGGTTTTGTTTTTCAAAGCGTTGTTAAGCGCCATGGAAATAGTATTCCGGCTAAAACCATTTTTGTAAAAATAAATGCCAGTATCAACGTTTGGGACAAAATCCTCGGGGACTTCATGAATGTTTCTGGTGATTTCGCACCAGTGTAAACTGTTTTTTTCTATATCGTATTCCCAGGTGCCTATTTTTGCTATTTCCGATTTACCTGTTAAGAGCGATTCCAATTTCTCTAGTTTCAATTCGTTCAGAATCTTTTTTGTAACATCCTCGGTTTGGGCAATGACACCTATAATGTTTTCATTTTCGTCATACCAAGGTACATTGGACCATTCAAATCTTTTCTCCTGATTGTCCTTGGTAATAAAATGTGCACAACGTGTATGGCTTTTATTACCCATAAGATTGGCTTTAAAGTCGTTAAGGCAATCTTCATTCATGGTGTGTAATAATACATCTATTCGTTTACCGATAATCGTATCGTTTACCAATCCGAAATCATCAACGAATTTGTCAGAAACATGTGTAACCTCTAGGTTGTTATTCAAGAAAATAGTTGCCGTGGGCAGCTGTTTAATTAAATAATTATTGATGTTAGTCTGTGTTTCCCTGACCATGTTGTTGTAATTTCTTACGAAAGTAGGGGTATTATTCTAAATTGCTTAAGCTTTGTTGTGAATCAGGCAATACTCGTTGTAATACATGATTTAAACGATATAAAGTCAGTCAAATATATGTATGAACATATTGAAACCTGTCCTTTTTACACTAGTTCGGCCTTTATAGATTTGGATTTTGGCTACTATTGAAGGTGAAAATCGAATTATTGGAGCCTTACTGTATCCGGAACCAAAATGGAATAATTACCTCCATTTCGAATAACATCCCTTACGATTGAGGAACTGATGAACGATTTGCCTGAGGAAGTCAGTAAGAAAACAGTCTCTATATCCGAAAGTTTACGGTTTGTATGTGCGATAGCCTTTTCAAATTCAAAGTCAGCCGGATTTCTTAATCCACGTAAAATAAAACCAGCATGTACCTTTTCGCAAAAGTCGACGGTAAGGCCTTCATAGGTGAGTATCTTAATTTTGGGTTCATTTTTAAATTCCTGTGTAATGAATTCGAGCCTTTGCTCAAGGGTGAACATATATTTTTTGTCGGCATTGACCCCAACAGCGATGATAAGTTCATCAAAAAGCGTAATGCCCCTCATTATAATATCGTGGTGTCCCAATGTCAAAGGATCAAAGGAACCTGGAAAAATAGCGCGTCTCATAGGTTAAAGTTAGGGGTTTTTGGGTGATACTTCCATAATGGCATTACCAAATAACTCGGTGAGTGATATTCCTGCTATTTTGGCCTGCTGTGGTAATATGCTCTCCGTGGTCAGGCCGGGGGTGGTGTTCATTTCCAGCATATAGGGTTCGTCATTGACAAAAATGAACTCGCTTCTCGAATACCCATTCATTTTAAGAACCTCATAGGCGTATTTCGCAATTTCACTGACTTTTTTGGCCTGTTCCGAACTGATTCTGGCCGGAGTTATTTCTTGGGACTTTCCTTCGTATTTGGCCTCATAATCGAAAAAATCATTATCGGTGACTATCTCGGTAATGGGTAAAACCTTGGTTTCCCCCTTGTATTTGATTACGCCTACAGAAACTTCAGTACCTTCCAGGAAAGCTTCGATGATTATTTCGTTGTCCTCTTGGTATGCTAGGTCTATGGCAGTTTGCAAGGCCTCTTTTTTATAAACTTTGGAGATGCCAAAACTACTGCCGGCCTTGTTGGCCTTTACAAAACAGGGTAACCCTACTTTGGCGACTATGGCATTGACGTCGATTTCATCACCCATATTCAAATAATAGGATGGGGCAGATTTTATTCCGTAGGGTTTTAAGACACTCAGGAGATCCCGTTTGCTAAAGGTCAAGGCAGCTTGATAATAGTTGCACGACGTTTGCGGAATTTTAAGCAATTCAAAATAGGCTTGCAGCAAACCATCTTCCCCAGGGGTACCATGAATGGCGTTGAAAACACAGTCAAAGGTGATTTTCTTCCCTTTAGGGGTAATGGAGAAATCGTGTTTGTTCACTTCAAATTCCGTTTTATCCTCGTCTACGTAAACCCATTTGTCTTTAAAAATATGGATACGGTAACTGTCGAATTGTGATTTGTCAAGATAAGAATGTACGACATTACCGCTCTTGAGTGAAATTTTATATTCACTGGAATAACCACCCATGACAATGGCGATTTTTTTCTTCATGGCCTACTTTTTTTACATTTAAGTGTAAAGCAACTTTCAAGAATCAAAGTAAAGAAAAAGCCTTGGGTTTCTTTTGAACCTGGTGGTTTTTTTTTGGAGTTTGATCAAAGTTTTGGAAATTGCCCAGTCTTTAACCAATATTTGGGAAGGTGGTCGTTCAAAGTTATACCTCATTTCCTATATTTGTGCGATTAATATCACATGATGAGACAATTTTTCAATTTTTTACGGAGTCGTACCTTTCTGGTGCAATTGGTTTTGGCCGTAGTGGTTTCGGTCGTATTGGTCATTGTAACTTTACGCTGGTTGAACAGCACCACGCATCATGGTGAATTTGTAGAGGTACCCGATTTTTCAAAAATGTCGGTGATGGATATGCGTTCCACAGTAGAAAATGTCGGTTTGCGTTATGAGGTTTTGGATTCTGCCAATTACAACCCCAATTATCCGAGGTTCTCTATCATCGAACAAGATCCAAAGGCAGGGACCAAGGTTAAGGAAGACCGGAAAATCTATTTTACGGTAAATCCATCGGGGTATAAAAAAGTAACCGTACCCAATATTATCCAGGTTACCCAGCGTAATGCCTCGTCCATGCTAAAGGCCGTTGGTCTTGATGTGCAAAGGGTGAGTTATATTGACGAACTTGGAAAAGACATGGTTTATCAGATCAAGTACAAGGGTAAATATATTAAACCTGGGGATAAACTTCCCAAGACCTCAAAAATAGAATTGGTATGCGGTAACGGAAGTATTACTGAGCGTGCACAAATAAAGGCAGATTCAGAATAATATATGGGACCACATATTCAAGAACCCAGCGAGGAAGAACTATATGAACACCATAGGTTCGTCGCTTCAAAAGGGCAGGATCCGCTTCGTGTGGATAAATATTTGATGAATTTCATCGAAAATGCCACCCGTAATAAAATACAACAAGCTGCAAAGGACGGTCATATCTGGGTCAATGAACAGATCGTAAAACAGAATTACAAGGTAAAGGCAGGGGATGAGGTAAGGGTTCTATTTGAGCATCCTCCGCACGAGTTATTATTGACGCCGGAAGATATCCCCTTGGATATTGTTTATGAGGACGATGCGCTGTTAGTGGTCAATAAACCGGCTGGCATGGTCGTACATCCTGGGCATGGCAATTACTCAGGCACCTTGATCAATGCCTTATTGTTCCATACAAAGGATTTACCAACGAACGAAAACGAACGTCCCGGATTGGTACACCGTATTGATAAGGATACCTCAGGACTTTTAGTGGTGGCTAAGACCGAGGCGGCAATGACGCATCTGTCCAAACAATTTTTCGACAAAACATCTGAACGGGAGTATATTGCATTGGTTTGGGGCAATGTCGAGGATGACCAAGGTACTGTTGAGGGCCATATTGCCAGAAATCCTAAAAATCGCTTGCAGATGCATGTTTTCCCTATGGGCGATGAAGGTAAGGAGGCTGTTACGCATTATAAGGTTTTGGAGCGTTTGGGGTATGTTACCTTATTGTCCTGTAAATTGGAAACAGGTCGTACGCATCAAATACGTGTGCATATGAAATATATAGGGCACACCCTTTTTAATGATGAACGATATGGAGGGGACAGAATATTGAAAGGCACCACATTCACAAAATACAAACAGTTTGTCGAAAATGCCTTTAAGATCTTGCCACGACAGGCCTTGCATGCCAAGACCCTGGGTTTTGTACATCCTGTAACGGGTGAGTTCATGCGTTTCAATTCCGAGCTTCCGGAGGATATGGCGAATTGTATTGCCAAATGGCAAGAGTACGCCAAGCATAGCAAGTAAGTATAAATTTCATTTATATCGGTATTGATAACTACTTTTCGGTTAAGGTGGTTTTCTATCCAAATCCTTTTTATTTTTACCTGTAAAACAGATTCATATGAAAATTGTTGTTTCTCCGGCAAAGTCACTGGATTTTGAACGCGAATTACCCACTGAAAGGTTTTCACAGCCTCGTTTTATAGCGCAGGCAGAAAAGTTGAACAAGGTACTGGCGAAGAAGAAACCCAGTGCATTGGCAGAATTAATGGGTATTTCGAATAACCTTGCGGAACTTAACTGGGAGCGTAACCAGAAATTTTCCGTACCGTTTGATCCATCGAACGCTAGACCTGCCATCTATGCTTTTAATGGGGATGTCTACCAGGGAATCGATGCTTATTCGATTGCGGGGGAGCGTTTTGATAAACTTCAGGATACGCTACGCATATTATCCGGTTTGTACGGCATTTTAAAACCGTTTGATTTGATTCAACCGTATCGTCTTGAAATGGGTACATCGTTGAAGGTAGGTCGTAAAAAGAACCTTTACGAATTTTGGAAAAAGGAATTGACTGACCATTTGAATAGTGAATTGGAAGATGATGAGTTGTTTATAAATTTGGCCAGCAAGGAATATTTTAGCGCACTGGATACCAAAAAACTCAAAGTACCTGTAATAACCCCAATTTTTAAGGATTGGAAGAACGATAAACTCAAGATCATAAGTTTCTTTGCAAAAAAAGCAAGGGGTTCCATGGTGCGTTATATTTTGGATAAGGATGTAAAAACCTTGGACGGACTTCGCGCTTTCAATGGTGATGATTACATGTTCAGTAAGGAACATACCTTAAAAGAGCACGAACCTGTTTTTGTTCGATAGAATATTTTTGTACTTACACCGTTTTACTCATACAGAAACAATTCAAAGCGTAGTATGAAACGGTTCCTTATTTTAACTTTTAGTGTGTTTGTATTCGTTGTCGGTTGTACGGATCGCGATGATGAATTGAACGGTGTGCAGATACGTGTAAAAAACGTAAGTGCCTTACAATACGATTCCATACAAGTTGGTGGGGCGGAAATGGTACATACCAATGTAGCTCCGGATTCCTATAGCGATTATCTGGAATATGAAACAGCCTACACGTATGATTATATCAGTATTTCTGCCGAAGGGGAAACTTATGTGTTACAACCTATCGACTTTGTTGGTGAGACCCCATTGCCTTTCGGGTATTATACCTATGAAATAGGATTGGACGCAGAAGGGAATGTCACCTTGGATTTTGTGGTGGATTAGGGTTTACTTCTTTTTTTTGATATCTATTTTTTCTTCTACGGTAGGTCTTTTCTTTATTTTTCTAGGTCTTCTCGCCCCATATGAATTGTTGGCGATTTTTCCTTTTCTCGACTTTTTGTCCCCTCTTCCCATAGTTATGATTTTTTGTTACCTTTAAAAGTACTGATTTTATAAGAGATTGTCAATAAAGTTTGCAATCATTCAAAACGGTATGGCAGATTGGCTAAATCAAACTTTTTTCCGCTAAGCCCTAGATAAACGATATGTTTTTCCATTCCCATCCTTATGAACCCTTTCTGTTTAAGGAAGCAACGAAATTGATTGTCGGGACCTTGCCGCCTCCGAGATTTACAATGGGTCTGTTGAAGGAGGGCGATGTCGATTTCTGTTATGGCAGTAGGGATGGACAATTGTGGACCATCCTTGATAGGATTTTTCAATTGGATTTGAAATTTGAAACAAGTGAGGAGGCCATTGCACAACGAAAAAGGTTTTTGGTACAACACAAGATTGGAATATGTGATATCGTTCAAAGTGCTGAACGTGTCAAAATAGATGCTTCGGATCTGGGAATGCAGAATATACAACTTAGAAACCTTATTGGGTATCTTAAAAAGTACGATAAGGTCGATACCCTGCTGTTCACAGGAGGGAACAGTAAAAACGGTCCGGAATATTTTTTTCGACGGCATTTGAAAGCGCACCAAATCAAATTGGAACTGGTAGATTCCCAAGTACCAAGAATACACCGGTTTTGCCTGCCCTCGAAAGAAGGGGGGCGAAGAGTGATAGAAACCGTTTCCTTGACCGCACCTTCCGGGGCTGCCAATAGGGCAGTTGGAAGCCTGTTGCACTACAAGATGTTAAAGGCGGAAAACCCGAAGTTCAACACCTTGGATTATAGGGAGTTGCAATACAGGCCCTTTTTTAAAGGGATTAAAGATGAACCATCAGATATTTAATTGCTTTTAGTGTTGCTTTTATGGTAACAGTACCTTATTTTGTTATTTGGTAAAATAAGCAAATAATGGTATGTGTAATATACCGATATTTGTCAAGTCAAACGAGGTGAGTAAATCCGTATCCGTGTGAAATAAGGGTACATTTATTAAAGGCTATGCATCAAACAGAAAGATTAGAGGAGTTTAAAAAATCGGTACAGAATAAGTTCAATGTCTACAACAGTCTGTTTCTGAATCTTCCATATAGGAATATTGAGAATGTGGGTATGGTCGTGCCACTTTTACACCATCAATCCAAACAAGGGCTTAAAGAAGGACTTAATCCCCAGGATATTCTTGAATCATTCTTCAAGAATTATGTGAATATCAAGGAAGAAAAGGACCAGATAGATTTTATGTTCCGAATCATTCAATATGTTGAAAGACAGGTTGTATTGTACGATAGTGTTGAGGATGCTGCCTTTCCGAAGCTTCAGGAGCATAGCGATTCACTTTCGATCAAGGATTACTTCCAACTGGTCAATAGAACCAAAAGTTGGGACAAGGTTGCCGAAAAATTATCAACGTTTAGTGCGCGGATCGTTTTGACGGCCCACCCGACCCAATTCTATACTCCGGCCGTTCTTGATATCATGAATGATCTTCGATCCCTTATTGTGGATAATAAAATAGACGATATTGATGTGACCTTACAGCAATTGGGTCTTACTTCATTGATCAATAGTCAAAAGCCAACCCCTTTCGACGAGGCTAAGAATATCATTTATATCCTAAGGAATGTGTATTATGACGCCATGGGCGATTTGTATGCGTATATAAAAGAGAATATCGATAATGATGATTTTGAGAATCATAATATCATGAAGCTTGGGTTCTGGCCAGGGGGCGATAGGGATGGTAATCCTTTTGTGACCGCGGAAATAACCAAGAACGTGGCCGATGATCTTCGGTTGAATCTCATGAAATGTTATTATAATGATCTGAAGTCCCTACAGAAAAAATTAACCTTTAAAAAGGTTCAAGGTCCTTTAAAGGAATTGCGCAGTAAATTGTACTCGGCAATGTTCAATCCGGCAAAGAGTATTTCCTTTCAGGAGATCGTAGATCCCCTAATGACCATGCGGGAGCTATTACGGGACGATTATCATGGACTCTATCTAGGAATGCTAGATCATTTTATTGATAAGGTAAAGATCTTCAAGACACACTTTGCCACTTTGGATATTCGTCAAGACCATAGCAAACATATTTTGGTCGTTGAAACTATTTTAAAGGATAACGGATATATCAAGGAAAGTTTGGATGAGCTCTCAGAGTCGGAATTGGTGAATTTGTTGGTAAACGAAAACATCAAAGCCGATCCAGATACGTACGAGGACATAGTGCGTGATACTTTATTGAACATACAACAACTAAAGGAAATACAAGCCAAAAATGGAGAGGATGGCTGTAATCGATATATCATCAGTAATTCAGAGGATATTTTCTCTGTATTGTTTGTTTATGGCTTGTTTAGATGGAGTGGATGGCAAGATGATAATATCACCTTTGATATAATCCCGCTATTCGAAACGATGAAGGGCATGTCGGAAGCCGAGGGTGTTATGCAATATTTATTTGATCTACCCGAATATCGCAGTCATTTAAACCAGCGAAAAGACAGTCAGACCATGATGCTCGGTTTCTCCGATGGCACAAAGGATGGAGGGTATGTCAAGGCCAACTGGTCCATTCTAAAAACCAAAGAACAGCTTTCCAAGGTTTGTAAAAAGAACCATGTCAAGGCCTTGTTTTTTGACGGGCGTGGAGGTCCACCAGCCCGTGGTGGTGGTAAAACACATCGTTTTTATGCCTCACAGACCAAGGATATCGCCAACCATGAAATACAACTTACCATTCAAGGGCAGACCATAACGAGTACGTATGGCACCAAGGAACAGTTTAAGCACAATAGTGAGCAATTGTTGACCGCAGGATTGTCGAATAATCTTTTTGGTAAGGAAAACGTGATTTCCAAGGAACACCGTAAACTTCTTGAGGAATTGTCCGAATTGAGTTTTGCCAAATACGATGCATTGAAGCAGCATGAAATGTTTATTTCGTATCTGGAAAATAGAAGTACGCTTAAGTATTACCAAAAAGCCAATATTGGTAGTAGACCCGGAAAACGGGGTAATAAGGCAAAATTGACTTTGAGTGACCTAAGGGCTATCTCCTTCGTGGGGTCTTGGAGCCAATTAAAACAAAATGTCCCAGGGTATTTTGGAATTGGTACGGCGATTAAGACGATCCGGGAATCGGGTAGACTTAGGGAATTGAAGAAAATGTACAAAGAGGTTCCTTTTTTCAAGGCTTTGATGCATAATAGTATGATGTCACTTACCAAATGTTATTTTGAACTCACCAGTTATATGAAAGAGGATGAAAAATATGGTGAATTTTGGAATATCCTGCATAAAGAGTATGAACTATCCAAAGAGATGTTGTTACTGATTTCCGGTTACGATGTTTTGATGGAAAATGAAGCTATATCTAGGGAGTCTATCCAAATAAGGGAAAACATCGTTCTTCCGCTATTGGTAATTCAACAATATGCATTACAGAAAATAGGTCAAAACACGACCTATAAGGAGCTGTATGAGAAAATTGTTACAAGATCTCTTTATGGGAATATTAATGCTAGTAGAAATTCGGCTTAAGATTTATTCCCGGGTTGAAATAGAGTGAAAGGATGTAGACCTTTAATCAGGATTTAACGTATAGCACTATGTATTATTATTTCATTATCGCATTACAAGGGTATTGTCTTTATCATTGTTTTGTGAATAGAAATCAGTTTTATTGGTATTTCGTAATCTTATTTATACCCCTTTTGGGTTCGTTGTTGTATCTGTTTTTGTATGTTTTTCAGAAGCAGGATATCGGGAAGGTTCAAGAAGGCTTAACCGCAGTGATCAATCCAACGAAGAAAATTGCCGATCTTGAGAAAAAGCTGGATTTTTCCGACACCTTCGAGAATAGGGTCGCTTTGGCGGACGCCTATCTTGGGTCCGAACAGTATGAAAGGGCCATTGAACTTTATAAGTCTTCCCTAAAAGGAACTTTTGAAAAGGATTATTATGCCAACTCGAATCTTATTGAGGCTCTTTATTACTCCGAACAATATACGGAGGTAATTGCAAAAATTAAGGTCATTGAGGATTCTCCTAGATTCAAGAAGTCAAAGGCCATGTTCTTATATGGGTTGGCTTTGGAAAAAACGGGGGACATCGCCATGGCGGAAACACTCCTTGAGCAGTTCAATGCTCCCTACAGTAGATATCAAGAACGATTGGGACTGGCTAAATTTTATATCCGAAACGGACAAACTGAAAAGGCAAGAACCATCCTAAATGATATTTCCACCGAATCAGTGGGTATGTCAAAACCAAGCTATAAGTTGCATCAGGAGTATATAAAAAAGGCCAAGGAGATGTTGGCTACGGGATTATAGCCCATATAAAACGGATGTTTCCCAAAATGGAATGGTTTCCCTTACTACAAAATAACCTTCACAGCTGTTGTGGTTACCGTGATTGTTGGGGTCAATCCATAGGCGTACTTAATATCCCGTAAAAGGCTTTGATGCCATAGGCAATTTGACCGATTTTTAGATTTTCATTGGGACTGTGCTGATTGTTGTCGGCGTTTACCATGGGGACAATGAAAGCAGGAATCTTCAATTCGCTGATAAAAGGTCCAATAGGGACCGTTCCTCCCATAATCCGAATTTGAACCACATCCTCCGCAAAGGATTCTTTGAGGACATCGACCAAGAAATTCCCATAGGCATTATTCAAGTCGGTTCTGAAGGCATTGGTTACAGAGCCCTCAGTGATAGTGATTATTTTGTCATGTGCCATACGATCCTCTTTGGAAGGAAGCTTATCCATGATATAAAATCCTTGGTTTTCGATATGTTTCTTGACAAGGCCTTTCAATTTCGTTCCATCGGATTCAGGTACCAAACGCATATCAATTTCGGCAGTGGCGCTTTCTGGAATGATGGTCCGTGCTTTTTCACCTACCCATCCGGAACTTAATCCACGAATATTCAATGAAGGGTATTGCAATGACTCCTGATAAAAACTACCTACTTGTTCCGGTGTTTTTATCGATAGGTTATTATTGATGGTCGTGGCATCATCAGGGACATTTTTTAGAATTTCCATGGTTGTTGGATCCAACGTAATACCGTCATAATAGCCGTTGATCAATACTTTTCCATTTGCATCCTTCATACTGGCCAACAGTTGTGCCAATTGAAAGCCGGGATTGGGGGCGTAATTGCCATAATGCCCACTATGTTGCGGTTTTAGGGGGCCGTAGGTGGTTAAAGTGAGCGTGGTTATGCCTCTGCAACCATAAACAACGGTAGGTTTCCCGGATACATGTACAGGGCCATCATTAATGACCAGGAAATCAGCTTTAAACAAATCGCGGTATTCTTTTACCGCCTGGGGAAGTGGTTTACTGCTTTTTTCCTCCTCACTATCCAAGATTACCTTGACATTGAAAGGAAGGGAAACATTATTTTTTTTCAAAAGATCAATGGTGTTCAACAACATAACAATAGGACCCTTGTCATCCGACGTTGAACGGCCAAAAAGCCGCCAGTCATAATTAAGGTTGTTCGTTAGGCTATCAAAAGGTTGGGTTTTCCATTGATCACCATCTTTTGATTTCAATACGACATGATATGGGTTGGGTTGATCCCATTTGGTAGGGTCAACCGATTGCCCATCAAGATGCATATAAAATAGAATGGTGGGTTTATTGTCTTCCATGGGTAAGGCCGCAAAGAACAACGATTCCCCAGTGGTGGGTAAAATACTCGAGTTAAATCCCCTTTCATTGAACTTCTTGGTCAGCCAGGTCAGGTTTCTGTTGATATCCGCATGATCCAGAGCATCATTGGGTATGGCTACGAATTCCTGTAATTCATTGATAGTATGGCTGATATATGTTTTTAAATCATCATCATCCTGGGCGATAGCATACCCTGAGGTTAAAACTAGAAATAAGGCGACAATTTTCTTCATTTTCATTATTGGGATAAGAATTTAAAAGTAGGCATTTCTAGTTTTTCAACAAGCCGATTACCTTTAAAATAATCAGTCGGATCAAAAGGATAAAAGGGAAACCATGCAAAAGCACATCAAACCAGTCCATAAAGGCCATGCCGTTTGCGCCACCCGTAATCCAACGGATTTTACCCCAGATATGGGGTTCAGGAAAAAAAGGGGCCAAACCCAGGGTTAGGCAAAGCAAAATGACAAGTTTCCAATTGTTGATGAATTCCATAGTTTAGCGAATGGTTTTAATAAAATCCGAGATGGTGTCAATCCCAAATTGGGTTATATGTTTGATAAAGGCTGAGCCGATAATGGCCCCTGCAGTGGTTTGGGTCGCTTGGTCAAATGTTTCGGCATTATTGATTCCAAACCCGACAATCTGGGGGTTGTTGAGGTTCAGTGCCGCAATACGCCCAAAATAGGTTTTTTGTTCTTCCCCAAAACCGGTTGTGGCTCCTGTTGTACTCGCCGAACTTACCATATAGATGAATCCGTTGGAAGCTTTATCGATCTGCTTGATGCGTTTATCACTGGTTTGGGGCGTAATCAAAAATACATTGATCAGTCCGTATTTTACAAAAATGGCTTCATAATCCTTTAGGTACACATCTAGGGGTAAATCGGGGAGAATGAGTCCGTCTATCCCAATTTCCTGACAACGTTTACAAAAGGCTTCGACCCCATACTGGAATATGGGATTAAAATAGCCCATAATGATCAAGGGAATGGATACCGTTTTACGAATATCCTTTAACTGTTCAAAAAGTAATTCGGTGTGCATTCCGTTTTTTAATGCCGCCGTTGAACTTTTTTGAATGGTAGGGCCATCTGCCAATGGGTCTGAAAATGGTAATCCGATTTCGATCAGGTCAACACCATTTTTTTCCAGATCTTGAATGATTTTCACCGTGTCGTTCAGTTTTGGATATCCAGCGGTAAAATAAATGGAAAGGATTTTTTTGTCCTCTTCGAGTTTTTGGTTTATTCTGTTCATCTTATGTGTGTTTTTTCATTCCCACTTGGGTAGGAACGTCAAAAAAAGGGACTAAAGCTTAAAGTAGTTGATATACGTATCGAGGTCCTTATCTCCACGACCTGATAGGTTTATGACCACAATATCGTCCGGTTTAAATGTTTTTTGTTCTAATAAGGCCAAGGCATGCGAACTTTCGATGGCCGGGATAATACCTTCCAACTTCGATAACAATAATCCAGCCTTCATGGCATCGTCATCGGTAATTGAAACAAACTCACCGCGGCCAGACCGGTATAAATGGGCATGCATAGGACCCACACCGGGATAATCGAGTCCCGCTGATATGGAATAGGGTTCTGTTATTTGTCCGTCTGTGGTTTGCATCAACAAAGTCTTACTGCCATGAATGATACCGACCTTCCCCAAGACGGAAGTAGCGGCACTTTCACCGGAGTTAATGCCTTTTCCTGCCGCTTCCACTGCGATGACCCCAACATCGGGATTATCCAAATAATGATAGAAGGCACCTGCCGCATTACTGCCGCCACCAACGCAAGCCACTACATAATCGGGGTTTTCTGTACCTTCTTTTTCTTTTAACTGTGCTTTTATCTCTTCGGAAATCACGGATTGAAACCTAGCGACCATATCCGGGTAGGGGTGTGGTCCAACCACAGAGCCAATGATGTAATGGGTATCTACCGGATTATTGATCCAATCGCGGATAGCCTCATTGGTGGCATCCTTTAATGTTCTGCTTCCTGATAGTGCTGGGCGCACTTCGGCACCTAACATTTTCATACGGGCGACATTCGGCGCTTGTCGTGCAATATCGACCTCACCCATATACACCACACATTGTATTCCCATTAAAGCACAAACCGTGGCAGTGGCAACACCATGTTGGCCGGCACCAGTTTCGGCAATGATCCTGTTTTTGCCCAACTTTTTGGCCATGAGTATCTGCCCAATGGTGTTGTTTATCTTATGGGCACCCGTATGGCACAGATCCTCCCTTTTAAGGTATATCTTCGTATTGTATTTTTTCGAAAGTCTTTTAGCGTGATATAATGGGGTAGGTCGCCCAACATAATCCTTTAATAACTGGTCGAATTCCTTTTTGAACGAAGGTTCATCCATGATCCGTATGTAATTATGGCGTAATTCCTCTGTATTGGGATATAGCATTTCGGGTATAAATGCCCCTCCAAACTCGCCATAGTAGCCTTTTTCGTCTGCGTTATAACTCATTTTAATTTCTTTATAAATTCTTTTAATTTACCGATGTCCTTGAGGCCCGGTTTAATTTCAAATTTGCTGTTTACATCAATGGCGTGGCAAAGGATTGATTCGGGTTGCTTTATAAATTCCTTGATCGATTCCAAATCCCCCAAACCAATTCCGCCACTCAGGAAATAGGGTTTTTTTGATGGATAATTCCTTAAAATACGCCAATTGAACTTATAGCCGTTCCCACCGGGTAATTTACCTTTGGTGTCGAAAAGGAAATAATCACATACCGATTCGAAAGGCTCAAGCACTTTAAAATCAAATGTTTCTTTAATAGAAAACACTTTGATGATATCGACCCCTTTTAATTCATTTTTTAGCATACGACAGAATTCAGGGGTTTCCTTACCATGTAATTGAACAGCCAAAAGTTGATGGGTATTGACCATTTCGATGATCTCCTCGATATAGGCATCAACAAAAACACCGACTTTTTTTATACTATGGGGTAGTACCGCTGGTTTTCCATTGAAATTCCTTTTTGAGGGTTCCCAGAAAATAAATCCCAAATAATCTGGATGTAAAGCCCCAACTTCGGCGGTGTTCAGGTTCATACCACAGACTTTTATCCTAAGGGGATCCCTTTTGGAAGTATTCGTGTTTTTGTGGTACTGGCTCATTGTTTGTATTTAATTAAGGGTATTGATGAATTCGGTTGCACTTGTGCCGGGATTCCCGGTTTTCATAAAATTCTCACCAATGAGGAAACCTTGATACCCATACGGTCTTAGTTCCTTGATGGCTTCAATACTGCTAATACCACTTTCCGAGACTTTTACAAAATCATCAGGAATGATTTCAGATAGTTCTTTACTGGTTTCCAAACTGACGTCGAACGTTTTTAGGTTACGATTGTTTACTCCCAACATATCCAAACTGGGCATGATGGATTTGTGTAGTTCCTCCTCATTGTGTACTTCCAACAAGACATCCAATCCCAAACTTTTGGCCAATTCGGAGAACGTTTTTATTTCGGCTTTGGATAATATGGCCGCAATCAATAATATGACATCGGCACCATAGGCCTTTGCTTCGATTATTTGATAGGTGTCAATAATGAATTCTTTCCGTAACAACGGCATTTTTACAGCCGCCCTAGCCAGTAGCAAATCATCCAAAGATCCTCCAAAATATTTACCGTCAGTCAATACGGACATGCCGCAAACACCTGCTTGTTCATAGCCTTTTGCAACATCCTGGACATTCAAATCCTGATTTATAACCGATTTGGAAGGCGAACGCCGCTTGTGTTCCGCAATGATCCCTGTTGTACTATTGCGAAGCGCATGGGCCAAAGAAGCGGAATCGCGATCAAAAAGGACAGAGGCCTCCAGTTGGGATAAGGGAATCAACCCTTTACGCAGATTTACCTCAATCCGTTTGTCTTTAACAATTTTATCAAGAATGTTCATTTTCGTATCGATTAGACGCTTAATGCTTGCAGTTTTTTCAAGGCCTTCAATCCTTTACCCGATAATAGCGATTCCATGGCGTTTTCAAAACCTTCCTTGGGGCTAACCCCATTCACAGTGGCTATGGCGATTCCAGCATTTGCACAGACTACATTGTTCTGTGCCTCTGTTCCTTTGCCTTCTAGGATGTCGATAAATATTTTCGCCGACTGCTCAATGGAATCCCCGCCTACAATCTGTTCTTGTTTTACGGCTTTGACCCCAAAATCGGAAGGTTCCAACATCCCTTCAGATCTGTTGGAAATTGTTTTTGTCGCTCCGGTCAACGAAATTTCATCATAACCATCCAAAGCGTGTAGAACCGTAAAGTTTTTATCGGTATTCTGGTAGAGATAGCCATACATTCGGGCCAGCTCCAAATTAAAGACTCCGACCATTTGGTTCTTCGGGAAAGCGGGGTTCACCATGGGGCCTAGCATATTGAAAAAGGTTTTTACGGCCAATTCCCTACGGATTGGGGCCACGTTTTTCATGGCAGGGTGAAACAATGGGGCATGTAATACGCAGATTCCTGCCTCATCGATTGATTTTTTCAGGAAATCGGCATCATTACTGAATTTTATCCCTAGGAATTCCATGACATTACTACTACCACATTTTGAAGAGACCCCATAGTTGCCATGTTTGGTCACATGAACGCCGGCACCTGCTGTGACGAAGGAGGCCAATGTTGAGATATTGAAAGTATCCTTGCCGTCCCCACCCGTACCACATAAATCAATTGGGTTGTATTCGGATAGGTCAATGGCCAGGCATAGGTCCAAGAGCGCATTACGAAAACCTTCCAGTTCCTCGATGGTTATACTGCGCATCATATACACCGTTAAAAAAGCAGCGATCTGACTTGTATTGTATTCTCCTTTGGCAATATTGACCAAAACTGTTTTGGCATCCTCCTTGGCGAGGATGTCGTGATTGATCAGTCTATTTAAAATATCTTTCATATATGCTGAATTTTTTTCCAGTAGCTATTTTAGGCTTTTTCGGTTAACCAGTTTTGTAAAATGATCTTTCCTTTTGGTGTCAATACGGATTCTGGGTGGAATTGTACGGCAGACACGTCGTATATCTTGTGTCGTATCGACATTATTTGTCCGTTTTCATCAACCGAAGTGACTTCCAAAACTTCAGGGATATCCGGGGCTACCACCCAGGAATGATAGCGGCCTACTTCAATTTCCTTTGGTAGTCCTTTAAATAAAAGATCATCCTTTACCACCTTTATCTTTGTGGCTATACCGTGGTATACCTCGTCGAGGTTTATCAGGGAGCCACCAAAAACTTCGGCTATGGCCTGTTGCCCAAGGCAAACACCAAAGATACTCTTGGTCGGGGCGTATTTGGCGATTATCGCTTTGAGTAAACCTGCTTCATCCGGGATGCCCGGACCTGGGGATAAAACGATCTTATCGAAGGCATCAACCTCCTCCAAAGTGAGTTGGTCGTTTCTTTTTACAATGACTTCACAATCCAGGTCCTCTAGATAATGGACTAGATTATAGGTGAAGCTGTCATAGTTGTCAATTACCAATATTTTTTTCATAATCATCTTGATTTTGGAAATATTAGATGGTTTCCGCAATTTCCAAGGCCTTGGTCAATGCTCCCAATTTGTTATATGTTTCCTGTAATTCGTTTTCGGGATTCGAGGCGGCTACCAATCCTGCGCCTGCCTGGTAATGTAACTGGTGGTTTTTACTTAAGAAAGTACGGATCATAATGGCGTGGTTAAAGTTTCCTTTAAAATCCATAAAACCAATGGCACCTCCATAGTAGGACCTATTCGTTCTTTCATATTTTTCTATGAGTTGCATGGCCATATGTTTTGGGGCACCACTTAATGTCCCTGCCGGAAAGGTATCTGCCACGACCTTCATGGTGGTAATATCCTTTTTCTTCTGTCCGGTTACTTTGGACACTAAATGGATTACATGGGAGAAGAACTGCACTTCCCTGTAATTGTCCACACGTACCATATTCCCGTTTCGACTTAAATCGTTTCTGGCCAAATCGACCAACATCACATGTTCACTGTTTTCCTTGTCATCAGTGGTCAACTCTTTAGCCAATGCGGCATCTTTCTCATCATTACCGGTTCTTTTGAAGGTGCCGGCTATGGGATGTATTTCGGCCTTGCCTTCATTTACGATCAATTGGGCCTCTGGGGAACTTCCGAATATCTTGAAATCACCATAATCAAAATAAAACAGATAAGGGGAAGGGTTTACAGAACGAAGGGCCCTATAGACATTGAATTCATCGCCTTTGAATCCTTGTGAAAATCTTCGAGACAGCACCAGTTGGAAGACATCACCCCTTTGGCAGTGTTTTTTAGCCAGGTCAACAAGCGCTTTATATTCTTCATCCTTAAGGTTTGAAGTAGGTTCCCCTTCTTTGTTGAAGTTATAGGAAGCAAAGTTCTTGACGTTTAGGATTTGTTCAATTTCCGCAATATTACTGTCCTTTTCATAGCAATGGGCAAAGATGTACGCCTCATTCTTAAAATGGTTGATAGCAATGATGTTTTGATAAACAGCATAATAGATGTCTGGGATATTCAGTGCATCTTCTTTTTTGCTGATGTTGATGTCCTCAAAATACCGTATCGCATCATAGGCCATATAGCCAAACAAACCATTGTTTATGAACTTGAACGAATTTTCATCGGCTTGGAATTTTAGACTGAAATCATGTATGGTCTGTGCCACATCGGTTTCAGGGTCGATATGCTTCGTCGTTATTTTGCCATCGGGAAATTGCTCCACAATGGTTTCATTCTCAATTTTGATCGATGCAATGGGGTTGCAACAGATATAGGAAAAACTGTTGTGGTTGGCATGATAGTCACTACTCTCCAAAAGAATACTGTTTGGAAATCGGTCCCGTATCTTTAAATAAACACTGACAGGTGTAATGGTATCTGCTAGGATTTTTTTATGATGTGATTTAAATTGGTAGTCCATGATCAGTTTATAGAATTAAAAAAGGCTTGTCGTGATAGACAAGCCTTATATATAGTTTTACTACAATGATGCTTCGCTCACGACGTTTTCCGTAAGTTACTCCACCACCAAGTATTTGTTATGTTATTTTTCATTGCATCAAAGATAGAAATGATTTTTTAAACATCAAATACGTTTTTTGTAAAAAAAACTCCGGATGTTATAAAAAACAGCCGGAGTTCCACTTGTGAGGTCAAGTTTATTAAAATACCAAATCTACAACAAGATCAAATTCATCGTAAATTGTTTTATCCCCTAGATTATCGAAAAAGCTGCCGGAACCGTAACGTACGTCGTATTCAGCCCTGTCAATTTTCATCGTGGCAGTGGCTTTGCTACCATATATGGATACGTCGAAGGTAACGGGCTTGGTAATTCCTTTTATGGTTAAATCCCCGGTTACGTCATAGGAATTTTTACCATTTGGCACTACCTTCGTGAATACCAATGTTGATGTGGAGTGTTTTTCGACGCCAAAGAAATCGTCCGATTTCAAATGACCTTCCAATTTACCTTTATATTCCCCCTCTAAATCGGTACTGATCAAAGAAGTCATATCAACGGTGAAATCCCCTCCAATGAGTTTGCCTTCGTCGAATACTAATGCGCCACTTTTTAAGTCAACCGTACCGTTATGTGACCCGGTTACTTTATAGGCTTTCCATGCGACTGAGCTTTCATCCGTTTTCACCTCTTTCTTTTCCTCTGTTTTGGGTTCGATTGCTGATGCTGTAAAGCCAAATACGACGGCTAAAGTCAATGCTAATACATTCTTTTTCATTTGTTGCTGTTTTGAATTGTTAATAATTATAATTTAAATTGATTTAATAAAAGGTTCAATTGTTTCAGTTCATACTCTGAAAATTGATCCAATATTTCGGTTTCTGTCTTCGAAACGACATCATCCATCTTTAAAAGTCGATCCAGGCCTTTTGATGTAATATTAATTTCCACTTTCCTTCGATTTGAAGGGCAGGTGTGCCTTTCAACATATCCTTTCAAAATAAGTTTATCGACCAATCGGGTGGTATTGCTCATTTTTGAGACCATTCTTTTGTTCAATGTGCTAAGATTGGCGGGTTTGCCATTTTGCCCCCTTAAAATCCGTAAGACATTGAATTGTTGGATAGAAATGTCAAAGGGTTTAAGGGCAATGGCCAATTTTTCGTTTATGTTGTTTGCGACCAACATAATATGAATGATCGTCCTTCGCTCCAATGGAATTTCCTCCGATGTTTTAATACGCTCCTCTACATTCATGTACTTACAATATTTGTATATACAAATGTAATTGCTTTGGTTGGTTTGGAACAGTGTCATGGGTATAAATTTCTGTTAAAAAGAAGAAATGAATCCGTAAGGCCAATGTATTAGGCGTATTTCTATTTCTTTTTTGTTTAAATACATTATTTTTGCATCCTAAAATTTAAGAAAATGGCAGATTTATCGCAGAAAGAATGGGAAGAGCAGCTGAAAGCTGATGATAATGCATTTGTTTTGGATGTTCGGACACCGGCTGAATTTCAACAGGGCTTTATCCGGGATGCCAGTAATATTGATATTTACTTGGGACAACAATTTGTTTCGGAATTGGAGAAATTGGATAAGTCCAAAAGTTATTACGTTTATTGTAGGTCGGGTGCAAGGAGCGGACAGGCCTGTAACATAATGAAGGATATGGGTTTTGAAAGGGCATTCAACCTTCAAGGCGGAATTATGTCTTGGGAAGGTGAGGTAGTCCGGTAATACACCGAAAAATTAGATAAAAAATCCCGCATTTTTGTGGGATTTTTTATTTTAGGGCTATGCGGGAGGATTTACTTCATTTTGTCTGGAAATACAAAAAGTTACCATTGCAAGGGTTGGTTACGAACCAAAAGGAACCTCTGGTCATTGTGGACACGGGTTCGCATAACCATCTATCAGGTCCCGATTTCTTTAATGCCAAAATACGTATCGGTGGACAACTTTGGGCAGGCAATGTGGAAGTGCATATCAACACATCGGACTGGTATGTGCACCATCATGAAGAGGATACCAATTATGACAATATTATTTTGCATGTTGTTTGGCATGATGATATGGTAATATACAGAAAGGATCGTACCATTATCCCTACACTGGAGTTGAGGAAGTACGTGTCCGAAGATATTTTGGTCAACTATCGGCGCTTGTTCGAGAAACGTTCGACAAAATTCATCAACTGTGAAAATGACATTTCCAACATCGATGGATTTACAATGGGGAATTGGCTCGAACGACTCTATATTGAGCGTTTGGAACAAAAGTCCGCTTTGGTCCAATCCCTTTTGGAAGATTCTAAAAATGACTGGGAAGAAGTAACGTTCAATTTACTACTCAAGAATTTCGGATTGAATATAAACGGACAATCGTTCTTGAGCATTGCCCATGCTTTGGATTTTTCAATTGTTAGAAAGCTGCGGGGTAAGGTACATCAATTAGAGAGTGTGCTTTTCGGTTTGGGGGGATTGTTGGATCAACAAGATACAATGGATGGTTATTTGAGTGCTTTAAGCGAAGAGTATACTTATTTAAGCACAAAGTTTGGCCTTGTCCAAGAAAGCGTCCAAAGTCCGGAATTTTTTAAACTTCGCCCATCCAATTTCCCTACCATTAGGCTTTCACAGGTCGCTAAGTTGTACGAAAGGCACGAAAATCTTTTTCAAAAGCTGATGAATGCCCATGACCTGGAGGAACTGTACGCTATTTTTGAGGTTTCGGCAAGCCAGTATTGGGATGATCATTTTACTTTTGGGAAAATATCAAAAAAGAGTACGAAGAAGTTGACAAGGCCATTTATCGACCTTTTGATTATGAATACGGTCCTCCCATTGAAATTTTGTTACGGGCGCCATAGGGGCAAAGATGCGATTACTGTTATTTTTCGAATAATAGAAAACATAAGAAAGGAGGATAATGCGGTGTTGAAAAAATTCAATTCACTTGGACTGGATATGAAAACGGCTTTTGATAGTCAAGCGGTATTGCAACTCTATAAGGCCTATTGCACAAAAAATAAGTGTCTTCAATGTGCAATCGGTAGTAGTTTATTGCACGGAAATATTTAATTTTAAATTATGAATGTTTTCTATCAACTTTTATATTATTTTCAAAAAAGGGGATTCGAGGTATGTAGGCGAATTGCAGAACGCATGGGGATTCGTGCCAGAGTGGTTAGAACGTCGTTCATTTACCTTACATTCGTAACTTTGGGGTTTGGGTTTGCACTCTATCTTTTTTTGGCTTTTTGGTTAAAGATCAAAGATTTGGTATATACCAAAAGGACCTCAGTTTTTGATCTTTAATATGATTCGACTTTTTCGTTCTAAAATCTATTTGGCTATCGTTTTGATAGGGGTTGTTCTGGCGACTGGGATTATAGGTTATAGGATATTGTCCAATCTATCTTGGTTGGACGCCTTTTACATGACCGTCATAACGGTAACTACGGTTGGTTTTTCCGAAGTAGGCCCATTAAGTGGGGAGGCAAAGGTTTTTACGGTATTTTTGATAATCTCCAGTGTATTCATATTTGCATTTTCCATTTCAGTGATAACGGAGTACATTTTAAGTAGGAATACCATGGATATTTTAAAAAAGAAAAAAGTGAAGAACATGATCAATGCGCTATCCAACCATGTGATTATCTGTGGTTTTGGTCGAAATGGGAATCAAGCTGCCATTAGACTTAAAGCCTTTAATAGGCCTTTTGTTGTTGTGGAAAAGGATCGGGAGGTCATTGAAAAATTTGAGGATAGTATCTTATTTGTCGAAGGGGATGCCAATGACGATGAAGTCTTGGTGGAAGCGGGAATAGAGAGGGCCGATAATATTATTGCCACATTGCCCGAAGATGCAGCAAACCTGTTTGTGGTCTTATCCGCTAGACAATTAAACAAAAAATTGAATATCATTAGTAGGGCATCGCTGATCACGTCCCAGAAAAAATTAATACTGGCCGGTGCGAACCAAGTGATCATGCCCGATAAAATCGGTGGTGACCATATGGCCTCGTTAGTGGTAATGCCCGATTTGATTTCGTTTATGGACGAGTTGTCGTTGGAAGGCGAACATACCACAAACCTAGAGGAAGTCGCCATTGAGGAATTTGCAGAACAAGGAGATCACAAGTCGCTTCGAGATCTTGATTTAAGGCGTAAGACGGGGTGTACCATAATTGGTTATATCGCACCGGATGGTAAATACACCATAAATCCGGAGGCTGATATGCAACTGCAGCCCAAAAGTAAAATTATTGTTTTGGGAAGGCCTGAGCAGATTCGAAGATTAAACGAAATGTTTAATCTATAACAAGTTCCTTTTTGTCTATTCCTCTTTGATTGAACAGTTTTTTTTTGGATATTGCTTAATTCGTATTTTTAACCAACCTAATTAGACCTTATGAAGTATAAAATGCTTTCTTTTCTTTTCTTTTTGTTGCCTTTTGTAACTTTTTCCCAAGAATCATCAGAAATGGGAATCGATGAGCGGATAAATGCTTGGTTTGAGCCTATTACTGCAGTTTGGGAAGGAATCGTATTTTGGCAGGTACCCGGTACAGGTATCCCCCTTGTCGTAATTGTATTGGTACTAGGGGCTACTTTTTTTACTTTGTATTTTGGTTTTGTCAATATTACCAAGTTCCCATTGGCCATTAATGTGGTCAGGGGTAAGTATGACGAACTAGAGGCACCTGAAGGTCATGGTGTGGAAAAAGCAGAAGTTAATATTGTTGATGGTGATTTGCCCGATACCATTCGTGATGAGAGCAAGCACGGGGAGGTAAGCCACTTTCAGGCCCTGGCAACAGCTGTTTCAGGTACTGTGGGTCTTGGGAATATCGCTGGTGTCGCCTTGGCAATTGCCATTGGTGGTCCTGGAGCTACATTCTGGATGATTTTATGTGGCTTATTGAGTATGTCTACCAAATTCGTCGAATGTACCTTGGGGGTTAAGTACCGTGATTTTGATGCGGATGGTACTGTTCATGGGGGGCCGATGTATTATCTTTCCAGAGGTTTGAAGGAAAGGGGTTATACAGGTTTAGGTAAGGCATTGGCCGTTATTTTCGCTATACTTTGTGTTGGGGCTTCTTTTGGTGGTGGTAACGCCGTACAGTCAAATCAAGCTGCAGAACAATTAGCGGCAATGATGGGATTACAAGGTGGGTCAACAGGATTTGTCATAGGAGTGCTTTTGGCCATTGTTGTCGGTATCGTCATTATTGGGGGAATCAAAAGAATTGCTTCCGTAACTGAGAAAATAGTGCCATTCATGGCAATTATATATGCCATTGCCTGTCTTATTGTGATTTTCGCGAACTTTTCATATATCGACGATGCATTCGTGCTTATTTTTAAAGGGGCGTTTACACCTGAAGCTGGACTAGGAGGATTGTTCGGGGTGTTGATCGTAGGCTTTAGAAGAGCCGTTTTCTCCAATGAGGCTGGAGCAGGTTCAGCCGCTATTGCGCATTCTGCCGTAAAAACCAAATACCCGGCCAGTGAAGGTATCGTGGCTCTTTTAGAGCCGTTTATCGATACGGTGGTGATTTGTACAATGACGGCTTTGGTGATTATATTCTACAACAGCGGAGGTGCATTTGAATATGGTGGCGATGGTGCCGGTAAGGTAGTTGTCGACGGAGTGTCTTTGGGGGGTGTTAATTTAACATCATTGGCCTTCGAATCCGTCATTCCTTGGTTCCCATATGTATTGACCTTGGCCGTGGTGCTTTTTGCGGTTTCTACTATGATATCATGGTCTTATTATGGACTTCAATCCTGGAAGTTTTTGTTCGGTAGGGGAAGACTTGCAGATTTGGTTTATAAAATTTTATTCATCGCTTTTATCGTAATTGGGGCTTCAGCCTCTATGGGCGCTGTATTTGCTTTTTCGGATGCAATGATTTTGGCATTGGTATTTCCGAATATGATCGGACTTTTATTGTTGTTTCCAAAAGTGAAAGAGGAAATGAACAAATATTTGAGTGCTATAAAGACAGTTAGGAAATAAGTAGTGCGGTTTGAAGAATATGAAGTCCCATTTTTCTTTTAGTAAACAAGAGAAAAGTGGGATTTTCTTTTTGCTTTTGATCATTGTTGTCTTGCAAGTGGTTTTCTACTTGGTGAAAAATGCTTCCCACACTTTGGAGCCCAGTCTAACGATTGATTGGGAAACCCAGGTAAAGTTGGATTCGCTAAAACTAGCTGGGCTTCAAAAAGATTCGCCCCGATTGTTTCCCTTCAATCCTAATTATATTTCAGATTTTAAAGGGTATACTTTGGGGATGACCCCAGAGGAGATCGATCGGCTGCATGCTTACCGGAAAAAAAATTTATACGTAAATAGCGTTGGGGAATTTCAAAAGATCACAGGTATTTCGGATTCTTTGCTGAAACGTATAGCACCGTATTTTAAGTTTCCGGAGTGGGTCAATAAAAATACCGCACGAAAAACAGTATCCCGGACACCTGCTATTGTGGTCAATAAGAATAATCCACATCGGATTGTTGGGGAGATAGAGGTCAAGGACCTTAATTCGGTCACTGCCAATGAATTAAAATCGATTTATGGAATAGGGGATAAATTATCCCAAAGAATAGTCAAATTCCGGAATCGGTTGGGTGGGTTTCTGGTAAATGAACAATTGTATGATGTTTATGGACTGGAACCGGAGGTAGTTGAGCGGACTTTGGTGCGATTTCAGGTACTGAAAAGGCCTGATGTTGAAAAAATAAACATTAATACGGCATCGGCTAAAAAACTATCAAAATTAGTATATATTCAAAAAAACGTAGCCAATCGAATAATTAATTACAGAAATGACAAAGGAAGTATAGATTCCTTTGATGAATTGCTAAACATTGAAAATTTTCCAATTGAGAAGATTGATAGAATTAAGTTATATTTGGCGTTATAAATTTAATGGCTATGCAGAGCATGTACTTTACTGAAGAACATCAGTTATTTAGAGAGAGTCTCAGGGATTTTTTGTCGAAAGAAGTCATTCCCCATATCAATAAATGGGAGTCCGAAGGTAGCATAGAACGTTTCATCTGGAAAAAGTTCGGTGAAATGGGTTATTTTGGTCTTGCCATTGATGAATCCTATGGTGGGTTGGGACTTGATATCTTCTATACCGTAATCTTTTTAGAAGAACTTCAGAAAGTGAATTCTGGCGGTTTCGCTGCTGCCATGTGGGCACACGCTTACCTAGCCATGGTGCACTTGAATAAAAATGCCAGTCATGGGCAAAAGGTGGCTTATTTGACCCCAAGTGTCCATGGGGAGAAGATTGGCTGTCTAGGTGTGACTGAACCTTTTGGGGGTAGTGATGTGGCCGGTATGAGAACGACCGCCATTAAAAATGGGGATGGTTATGTCATCAACGGGTCGAAGACGTTTATCACGAACGGGGTGCATGGCGATTATTGCATTCTTGCGGCAAAAACCGATCCGGATGCAGGAAACAAGGGGATAAGCTTATTTATTGTCGACTTGAACAGTAAAGGTATTTCCGCCAATAAATTGGATAAATTGGGGTGGCGTGCATCGGATACGGCAGAACTTGCTTTTGATAATGTAAAGGTTCCCGCTGCCAATCTAATGGGGGGTGAGGGTAACGGATTTGGATTGATAATGCAGGCATTCGCCCTTGAACGACTTGTTATGGGGATCAATGCCCATGCCAGGGCCGAATATGCCCTTGATTATGCCATGCAGTATATGTCGGAAAGGGAAACTTTTGGAAAACCGATTAACCAATATCAGGTCTTAAGGCATAAGTTGGTTGATGGCCATGCTAGTATGGAACTGTGTAAGCAGTATAATTATGGTGTGGCGTATAAGATGGATAGAGGTGAATATGTTGTAAAGGAAGCCACAATTTCAAAATTGAAATCTACCGAAATGGCAGATAAGGTGGCTTACGATTGTTTGCAGTTCCTGGGGGGGTACGGCTATATGGAGGAGTATCCCATGGCACGTATGTTCAGGGATAGTCGATTGGGGCCTATTGGTGGGGGTACATCGGAAATACTTAAGGAGATTATCGCCAAAATCATCATTGATAAGAAAGAATATCGGGCCCCTAAGGCTTGATAATAGCCTGAAGGTTAAGGCATGCCGATCGACACGGATAAAAATTGACATATAATTCAAAAATAAGTAGTGCTCAATTCTAAATAAGTTTCTATATTTGCACCCTTAATCACAAAAGAGAGGAGGTTGTAGCCCATGTTAATTATACCAATAAAAGAAGGAGAGAACATAGACAGAGCTTTAAAGCGCTTCAAGCGAAAGTTCGATAAGACTGGTACCATGCGTCAATTGCGTAAACGTCAACAATTCACGAAGCCTTCGGTTCAAAGAAGAGCGCAAATACAAAAAGCACAATACATTCAAGGTTTAAGAGATCAAGAAGAAATCTAGAATCTTATTTGGTAGTGTACAATTATTGATAAGAAATCCCATCATTTGATGGGATTTTTTTATTTAGGAAAATTGCAACGGCAACTTTGCTAACTTTGTGGTATGTCGATACCCAAGTTTGTTTCTTATTTGCGTTTGGAAAAGAATTATTCGGCGCATACCGTAAATGCGTATGAAAAGGATATTTTGTCTTTTGTCGCTTTTTGTGTCGATCAACACGGTCTTTCGGATATTGATCATGTGGAATATCCCATTGTAAGAGGTTGGATCGTTAGCTTGGTCAATTCGGGAATATCCAATAGGTCTGTAAATAGAAAGGCTGCCTCTTTAAAGGCATACTATAAATTTTTACAGCAGATAGGTGTCGTGGAGGTGAATCCCTTGGCCAAACACAAAGCCCTTAAAACGGCGAAGAAAATCGAAGTCCCTTTTTCGGAGGAAGAAATGCAGGCTGTTTTGTCTCAATTGCCTTTTACGGATGATTTTGAGGGTAAGAGGGATAAGTTGGTCATTGAGTTGCTTTATACGACCGGAATAAGAAGGGCAGAGCTTGTCAATATTAAAATCAATGACGTTGATCTTGGTGGGCGATCGCTCAAAGTACTCGGAAAACGCAATAAGGAGCGTATAGTGCCTTTGTTGTTGCCAACGGTAGAATTGTTCCGCTCTTATTTACCGCTCAGGGACAGCTTGGGAAGTATTGGGGAAGGGCAGTTTCTTTTTCTTACCAATACAGGCAATAAAATATATGAAACCCTTGTTTATAGAATTATAAATAAGTATTTTAGAGAGGTGTCCTCCAAGGTAAAAAGGAGTCCACATATTTTGAGACATACCTTTGCGACTCATTTACTTAATAAGGGGGCGGATTTAAATTCAGTGAAAGAGTTGCTGGGCCATTCAAGTTTGGCTTCAACACAAGTATACACACATAATAGTATAGCTGAGCTCAAAAAAATTCACGCATCAGCCCACCCAAGGGGTAAAAAATCGCAAGGGCGATAAATTGTTTAACATATTAAATTTTAGCCTATGAAAGTAAATGCGCAATCAGTTAACTTCAATGCCGATGTAAAATTATTGGATTTTGTCCAAAGCAGATTGGATAAGATAGAGACTTTCTACGATAAGGTAATAAGTGCGGATGTTTATTTGAAAGTAGAGAATACGAGTTCAAAGGAAAATAAGATTGTGGAAATAAGACTAAATGTGCCAAAGGATAAGTTTGTTGTCAAAAAGCAGTGCAAGTCGTTCGAAGAGGCTGTAGATTCGGCATGTAGCTCCTTGGAAAGGAAGGTAAAAAAAATGAAAGAAATGCAACGTGAAAAAGTATGATGAATTTTTTTCGAATTTTATTTTGATTAAACAAATAAATATATACATTTGCAGTCCGTTAGAAATAGCGGACTTTTTTATGCTAAAAAAAGGGTTGAAAGGCCGATGTAGCTCAGCTGGCTAGAGCAGCTGATTTGTAATCAGCAGGTCGTGGGTTCGAGTCCCTCTATCGGCTCAAAAGTTCTTTAAAATATGGATTGGGGAGATACTCAAGCGGCCAACGAGGGCAGACTGTAAATCTGCTGACTACGTCTTCGCAGGTTCGAATCCTGCTCTCCCCACTATATTTTAAGTAAAAAAGGTGATTCGGAATTTTTGTTTTCTGGGTTGTATTGAATAAAGGGTTCGGGAAGTCCGGACTTTGGGTGAGATTCGTAAAAGGGTCTTAAAGTTGAAATTTTGAAATATAAAATGCGGGAGTAGCTCAGTTGGTAGAGCGTCAGCCTTCCAAGCTGAATGTCGCCGGTTCGAACCCGGTCTCCCGCTCTAATATTTCACAGGAAAATGAATGTATGTTCATTGCAATTGTGGAATATGGGGTGAGAAGTCAGTCCTGAGCGTAGTCGAAGGTAACCCGTTCTTCCGCCTGAATGTCAAATGAAGTTATTTTTCTTTGATATGTTCTTTGGGTAGTGAAGAAAGGGCGGGGTCAATAATTTGATTGATTCCGATGAAGGTCGGTTAAATTTTGGTCTAGGACTCGAAAACCATGGGTTGGCGTTTGTTGTAATTTCGATGTTGTTTATCAGTAAACGTGTAACATCAACCAGGAACCCAACAAGCCGACGTAGCTCAGGGGTAGAGCGTTTCCTTGGTAAGGAAGAGGTCACGAGTTCAAATCTCGTCGTTGGCTCAATTAAGGCATATAATTGTACACTAATATATAAACTAAGATTAAAATTCATTTAAAATGGCAAAGGAAACTTTCGATCGTTCCAAACCGCACTTAAATATAGGCACTATTGGACACGTGGATCACGGTAAAACTACATTAACTGCTGCTATTACTACGGTATTGGCAAATGCAGGACTTTCTGAATTGAGAAGTTTCGATTCTATCGATAACGCTCCTGAAGAAAAAGAAAGGGGTATAACCATTAATACTTCTCACGTTGAGTACCAAACAGCAAACCGTCACTACGCGCACGTTGACTGTCCTGGTCACGCGGATTACGTAAAGAACATGGTAACTGGTGCTGCTCAGATGGATGGTGCTATCTTGGTTGTTGCTGCAACAGATGGTCCAATGCCACAAACTCGTGAGCACATCCTTTTAGGTCGTCAGGTAGGTATTCCTAGAATGGTTGTTTTCTTGAACAAAGTTGACATGGTTGATGATGAGGAGCTTTTGGAGCTTGTTGAGATGGAAGTAAGGGAATTGCTTTCTTTTTATGAGTATGATGGTGATAATGGACCTGTTATTTCAGGATCTGCCCTTGGTGCACTTAACGGTGAGCAAAAATGGGTTGATACCGTTATGGAATTGATGGATGCTGTTGATTCATGGATCGAGTTGCCAAAAAGGGATGTTGAGAAGGATTTCTTAATGCCTGTTGAGGATGTATTCACTATTACTGGTCGTGGAACTGTTGCTACAGGTCGTATCGAAACTGGTGTTGCCAATACTGGAGATGCAGTTGATATCATTGGTATGGGTGCAGAGAAATTGTCTTCTACCATTACTGGTGTTGAAATGTTCCGTAAAATATTGGATAGAGGTGAAGCTGGTGATAACGTTGGTATCTTGTTAAGAGGTATTGAAAAAGCTCAGATAAGCAGAGGTATGGTAATTTGTAAGCCAGGTTCTGTTAAGCCACATGCTAAATTTGAGGCAGAGGTTTATATCCTTAAAAAAGAAGAAGGTGGTCGTCACACACCATTCCATAATAACTATCGTCCACAATTCTATGTAAGAACTACCGATGTTACTGGTAACATTAGTCTTCCTAGTGGTGTTGAAATGGTTATGCCTGGTGATAACTTAACGATAACTGTTGATTTGATTCAACCTATCGCTTTGAGTGAAGGATTACGTTTCGCTATCCGTGAAGGTGGTAGAACAGTTGGTGCCGGTCAGGTAACCAAGATTATAGATTAAATCTTAGAATACTAGTTTACATATAAGGTGTCCCGCTCTAGCGGGATACCTTTCAATGTAAATATAAACGGGTGTAGCTCAGTTGGTAGAGCACTGGTCTCCAAAACCAGGTGTCGGGAGTTCGAGTCTCTCCTCCCGTGCAGGAATTAGATAGGAATCTGATGACCATTGCGTTAAGGGTTTCTTTCTGTTTAATTTAAAGAATATATCAAATGTTGACGTATATAAAGGAATCAATTGAAGAATTAAGGCACAATGTTACCTTGCCTTCAAAAGCGGAATCATCTAATCTTATGGTAGTAGTGGCAGTTTTTTCTGTTTTGTTCGCTTTGGCTACATGGGGAGTGGATTCTGTCTTCAGTAAATTGATCAAGCTTTATTTTACGAACATTTTAAATTAAGTCTAGCCTTATGTCAGAAGTATTGGAAAAGAAATGGTATGTGGTAAGGGCGGTCAGTGGTCAGGAGAATAAAATCAAGGGCTACATTGAAAGTGAAGTTGCCAGACTTGGTTTTTCTGATTACTTAGAAGAGGTTTTGGTGCCTACGGAAAAGGTGGTCCAGATAAGAAATGGTAAGAAGATAAACAAAGAAAGGGTTTATTTTCCGGGGTATATTATGGTCAAAGCCAATTTAGGAGGTGAAATGATCCATATTATACGTTCGATTACCAATGTAATTGGTTTTTTAGGAGAAACAAAAGGTGGTGACCCGGTTCCTTTGAGGAAAACGGAAGTCAATCGAATGTTAGGAAAAGTAGATGAATTGGCGGTTAATACGGATAGTGTGGCTATACCATTTATCCACGGGGAAACTGTCAAGGTTATTGATGGGCCTTTTAATGGGTTCAACGGTACTGTTGAGAAAATCAATGAAGAAAAACGTAAGCTTGAGGTAATGGTTAAGATTTTCGGAAGAAAAACACCATTGGAATTAAGTTATATGCAAGTAGAGAAGATTTAAAAATTTTTGTTACATATTTAAAAGTTGTGTTGCTTCCTATAAGACACACTTTCAATTTAATTTTAAACAATGGCAAAAGAAGTAGGTAAAGTAGTTAAACTACAAGTTAGGGGAGGTGCAGCGAATCCGTCGCCACCGGTTGGACCCGCCTTAGGTGCTGCCGGTGTTAACATCATGGAATTCTGTAAGCAGTTCAACGCGCGTACACAGGATAAACCAGGTAAAGTATTACCAGTTGTTATCACGGTATATAAAGATAAGTCTTTTGACTTTATCGTTAAAACACCACCAGCGGCAGTTCAGCTTTTGGAAGCGGCTAAGATTAAGAAGGGATCTGGCGAACCTAACAGAGTCAAATCAGGAAGTGTTTCCTGGGATCAAGTCAAGGTGATAGCAGAAGACAAAATGGTGGATCTAAACGCGTTTACTGTAGAATCAGCGATGAGCATGATTGCAGGAACAGCTAGGTCTATGGGTCTAAAGGTATCAGGTACAAGACCTTTTTAAATTCTTAAAAGCAATTAAATGGCAAAGTTAACAAAGAAGCAAAAAGAAGCCCATTCTAAAATTGAGAAAGATAAATTATACTCAGTGGAAGAGGGTTCGGCTTTAATAAAAGAAATAACCAGTACAAAGTTCGATGCATCTATTGATCTTGCAGTTCGTTTAGGGGTAGATCCTAGAAAGGCAAATCAAATGGTTCGTGGGGTAGTTACCCTACCACATGGTACAGGAAAAGATGTCAAGGTTTTGGCTTTGGTTACACCTGATAAAGAAGCAGAGGCTAAAGAAGCTGGAGCTGATTACGTTGGGTTGGATGAATATTTGGAAAAAATAAAAAGCGGTTGGACCGATGTTGATGTTATCATCACCATGCCAAGCGTAATGGGTAAATTAGGACCTTTAGGACGTGTTTTAGGACCAAGGGGATTAATGCCTAACCCAAAGACAGGTACGGTTACTATGGATGTTGCCAAGGCGGTAACAGAGGTGAAGGCCGGTAAGATTGATTTCAAGGTTGATAAGACGGGTATTGTGCATGCTGCTATTGGAAAGGCTTCCTTCTCAGTGGATAAAATTGCGGAAAACGCCCAAGAGTTATTGGATACCTTGAATAAATTGAAGCCTTCTGCATCCAAAGGGGTTTACATGAAAAGTATTTTCATGTCAAGCACCATGAGCCCAAGTGTTCAATTGGATCCAAAAACGGTTTAAGTAACTGGTAGTCTAAAATTTTAATTATGACAAGAGAAGAGAAATTAAACGTTATAGAAGATTTAACTGCCCAGTTAGCTGAAAATTCAACTATTTATTTAGCTGATATTTCGGGATTGGATGCGACCACAACTTCAAATTTAAGAAGAGCGTGTTTTAAGGCCAATATTAAACTTGCGGTAGTTAAAAACACACTTCTTGCCAAGGCGATGGAAGCTTCCGATAAAGATTTCGGTGAACTTCCTGAAGTTCTAAAGGGAAACACTTCATTGATGTTCTCCGAGGCAGGAAACGGACCGGCAAAACTTATTAAGACCTTTAGAAAAAAGTCTGATAAGCCTTTGTTGAAAGGAGCTTTCGTAGAGGAAGCCATATTTGTTGGTGATGACAAATTGGATGCTTTGGTAAGTATAAAATCAAGGGAAGAGATGATCGGGGAAATTATTGGCTTGTTGCAATCACCAGCCAAGAATGTTATTTCTGGTCTTAAATCCGGTGGTGGAAAACTTGCTGGTATCCTAAAGACATTATCAGAAAGGGAGTAGTACGCACTTAAACAATTATATTTTAAAATTTTATTAAACGATAGAAAAATGGCAGATTTGAAAGATTTCGCAGAACAATTGG
This sequence comes from Maribacter aquimaris, assembly GCF_014596745.1. Taxonomy (GTDB): domain Bacteria; phylum Bacteroidota; class Bacteroidia; order Flavobacteriales; family Flavobacteriaceae; genus Maribacter_A; species Maribacter_A aquimaris. The sequence goes on along the minus strand of NZ_JABTCF010000015.1, from coordinate 28,526 downwards.
TTAACTTGACCGTAAAAGAGGTTAATGAGTTGGCTGATATATTAAAAGAAGAATACGGTATCGAGCCAGCAGCTGCTGCTGTTGCTGTTGCCGCAGGTGGTGGAGCTGCTGAAGGCGGTGAAGCTGTTGAGGAACAAACAGAATTCGATGTAATATTGAAAGCAGCCGGTGCCTCTAAATTGGCAGTTGTAAAATTGGTTAAGGAATTGACCGGTTTAGGATTGAAAGATGCTAAGGATATTGTTGATAGCGCACCAAAAGCAGTTAAAGAAGGTGTTTCTAAAGACGAAGCTGAAGGTATTAAAAAATCATTGGAAGAAGCAGGAGCAGAAGTTGAGCTTAAATAGTCGCTACTACCATAACAGTTTGGGTTTAGGTCTTACCACAATTTGCGGTCAGACCTAAGCCTTTTTATGCATTAAGTATATGAAGTCATATACGACCCATTAGTATTCATGATCAAAATTTTGTCCATAGATGTTCACAAATCAGACTGAGAGAATAAATTTTGCATCCGCTAAGAACACGCCGGCATATCCGGATTTCTTGGACATTCAGATTAAATCATTTCAAGATTTCTTTCAACTTGAAACTAAATCTGACGAAAGGGGCAATGAAGGATTGTATAATACCTTCATGGAAAACTTTCCAATAACAGACACGCGTAACCAGTTTGTGTTGGAATTTCTTGATTATTTCATAGATCCGCCGCGATATTCCATCCAAGAATGTATAGAGCGTGGTCTTACCCATAGTGTGCCTTTAAAAGCTAGATTGAAATTATATTGTACTGATCCCGAACATGAGGATTTCGAGACCATCGTACAGGATGTGTACTTGGGTACGATTCCTTATATGACGCCAAGTGGTACTTTTGTTATCAACGGGGCAGAACGTGTTGTTGTTTCGCAATTACACCGTTCACCAGGTGTATTCTTTGGGCAATCATTCCATGCCAATGGTACTAAATTGTACTCGGCAAGGGTAATTCCATTTAAAGGATCCTGGATAGAATTTGCTACCGATATCAATGGTGTTATGTACGCCTATATCGATAGAAAGAAAAAATTACCTGTAACTACTTTGTTCAGAGCCATTGGATTTGAAAGTGATAAGGATATTCTTGAGATATTCGACCTTTCGGAAGAGGTGAAAGTTTCAAAGGCAGGATTGAAAAAGGTCTTGGGGCGTAAATTGGCTGCAAGGGTTTTGAACACATGGCATGAGGATTTCGTAGATGAGGATACTGGTGAAGTTGTGTCTATCGAAAGAAACGAAATTATACTAGATCGTGATACCGTCTTGGAAAAAGACCATATCGAAGAAATTTTGGAAGCGGATGTGAAGACTATTCTTTTGCATAAAGAGAACAATGCACAGTCCGATTATGCCATAATCCATAATACATTACAAAAAGATCCTACAAACTCGGAAAAAGAGGCTGTAGAACATATATACCGTCAATTACGTAATGCTGAGCCGCCCGATGAGGAAACGGCTCGTGGTATCATTGACAAACTGTTCTTCTCAGATCAACGGTACAACCTAGGGGAGGTTGGTCGTTATAGGATGAACAAGAAATTACAATTGGATATTGGAATGGACAAGCAGGTCTTGACCAAGGAAGATATCATTACAATTATCAAGTATTTGATCGAGTTGATCAACTCTAAGGCTGAGATCGATGATATTGATCACCTTTCGAACCGTCGTGTTCGTACTGTGGGTGAACAATTGTCTTCACAATTTGGTGTAGGTCTTGCCCGTATGGCCCGAACTATTCGTGAACGTATGAACGTTCGTGATAACGAGGTGTTTACCCCAATAGATTTGATTAATGCAAAGACGTTGTCTTCTGTAATTAATTCCTTCTTTGGTACGAACCAGTTGTCCCAGTTTATGGATCAAACGAATCCATTGGCAGAGATTACGCACAAACGTAGATTGTCGGCCCTAGGGCCAGGTGGACTTTCAAGAGAGCGTGCTGGTTTTGAGGTACGTGATGTCCATTATACACACTATGGTAGGTTATGTCCTATTGAAACTCCTGAAGGTCCGAATATTGGTTTGATATCTTCATTGGCGGTATTCTCTAAAGTTAACCCAATGGGCTTCTTGGAAACTCCGTATCGTAAGGTGGATAATGCCAAGGTAAATACGGAAGAATTCATTTACTTAAGTGCAGAAGAGGAAGAGGGAATGAAAATAGCACAGGCTAACATTCCATTGGACGAAAACGGTCAGATAACTTCTGAAAAGGTTATTGCACGTGAAGAAGGTGATTTCCCGGTCGTGGATCCAGGTGAAATTAATTATACGGATGTTGCTCCCAATCAAATTGCATCTATTTCTGCATCACTAATTCCTTTCTTGGAACATGATGATGCGAACAGGGCATTGATGGGATCGAACATGATGCGTCAGGCAGTACCGTTATTGAAACCCCAATCCCCGATTGTAGGTACCGGTCTTGAAAGACAGGTGGCTTCCGATTCAAGGGTGTTGATCAATGCCGAAGGTGATGGTGTTATAGAATATGTTGACGCACAGAAAATAACGATCAAGTATGATCGATCGGAAAGCGAAAGATTGATCAGCTTTGATGATGATGATAAAACGTATAACTTGGTTAAGTTTAGAAAAACCAACCAAGGTACAAGTATCAACTTGAAGCCAATCGTTAAAAGAGGCGATAGGGTCAAAAAGGGACAGGTTCTCTGTGAAGGCTACGCTACTGAAAAAGGGGAGTTGGCACTGGGTAGAAACCTTACCGTTGCCTTTATGCCTTGGAAAGGATATAACTTTGAGGATGCGATTGTGATTTCCGAAAAAGTCGTTAGGGAAGATATCTTTACATCGATACACGTAGATGAGTATTCTTTAGAAGTTAGAGATACTAAATTAGGTGCTGAGGAGCTAACACATGATATTCCCAACGTTTCTGAAGAGGCTACAAAAGACCTTGATGAAAACGGTATGATCCGTATTGGGGCCGAAGTAAAGCCCGGGGATATCCTTATTGGTAAGATAACCCCTAAAGGTGAGTCCGATCCAACTCCGGAAGAAAAATTACTTCGCGCTATATTTGGTGATAAGGCAGGTGATGTAAAGGATGCTTCCTTAAAAGCTTCCCCATCGTTACGTGGTGTTGTAATCGATAAAAAATTATTCTCAAGATCTATTAAGGATAAGCGTAAGCGTTCTGAGGATAAGGAAGCGATTTCAAACTTGGAACTGGAATACGAAGTGAAATTCCAACAGCTTAAGGATGTTTTGGTTGAGAAATTATTCACTTTGATCAATGGTAAGACATCACAAGGTGTATTGAACGATTTGGGAGAGGAAGTTCTTCCAAAAGGTAAGAAATATACCATGAAGATGTTGAACTCCGTGGATGATTTTGCGCATTTGGTAGCAGGGACCTGGACTACGGATAAGGATACCAATGTATTGGTCGCCGATCTATTGCATAACTATAAAATCAAACTTAATGACCTTCAAGGGAATCTGAGAAGGGATAAATTCACGATTTCCGTTGGTGATGAACTACCAGCCGGAATCATGAAACTGGCCAAAGTATATATCGCCAAAAAGCGTAAGCTTAAAGTTGGTGATAAAATGGCCGGTCGACATGGTAACAAAGGTATCGTTTCAAGAATTGTACGTCACGAGGACATGCCTTTCTTGGAAGATGGTACTCCAGTTGATATCGTATTGAATCCATTAGGGGTGCCTTCCCGTATGAACATTGGTCAGATTTATGAAACAGTTCTTGGTTGGGCTGGACTTAAATTAGGCAAAAAGTATGCTACACCGATTTTTGATGGGGCAACGTTGGATGAGATCAATGCGTATACTGATGAGGCAGGAATACCAAGATTTGGCCATACGTACTTATATGATGGTGGTACAGGACAACGTTTTGATCAGCCCGCTACGGTTGGGGTAATCTACATGTTGAAATTGGGTCACATGGTAGATGATAAGATGCACGCACGTTCCATAGGACCATACTCCTTGATTACCCAGCAACCATTAGGTGGTAAAGCACAATTTGGTGGTCAGCGATTTGGAGAGATGGAAGTTTGGGCATTGGAAGCATACGGTGCATCAGCAACACTACGTGAAATACTCACAGTGAAGTCCGATGATGTCATTGGTAGGGCCAAAACCTACGAGTCTATCGTTAAGGGAGAGACTATGCCAGAGCCTGGTTTACCAGAATCTTTCAACGTGTTAATGCACGAACTTAAGGGATTAGGTTTGGACATTAGATTGGAGGAATAGATAAATCTATGTTATAAAGGATTTTAGAACACATTTAATTAGTATCACCATTTATTATGGCTAGAATAAAAGATAATAACCCAATTAAAAGGTTTAATAAGATTTCAATCGGTTTGGCATCTCCAGAAGCTATTTTGGCAGAGTCAAGGGGTGAAGTTTTAAAGCCTGAAACCATAAACTACAGAACGCACAAACCAGAGCGTGACGGTCTTTTCTGTGAGCGTATTTTCGGCCCTGTGAAGGATTATGAATGTGCTTGTGGTAAATACAAGAGGATCCGTTACCGTGGTATCGTTTGTGATCGCTGTGGTGTAGAGGTTACCGAGAAGAAGGTTCGAAGGGATAGGGTAGGACATATCAATTTAGTTGTACCTGTTGCCCATATTTGGTACTTCCGTTCGTTACCTAATAAAATCGGTTACCTTTTAGGGTTGCCTTCCAAGAAATTGGATATGATCATTTACTACGAACGTTATGTAGTAATACAGCCGGGTATTGCAAAAGGCCCGGAGGGTGAGGAGGTCAATAAGATGGATTTCCTTACGGAAGAGGAATATTTGAATATTCTTGAGAATATCCCACAGGAAAACCAATACTTGGAAGATAGCGATCCCAACAAGTTCATTGCTAAGATGGGTGCAGAATGCCTTATTGATCTATTGGCACGTATCGATCTTAAGGAGTTATCATATGAATTAAGACATAAAGCCAATACAGAGACTTCCAAACAACGTAAGACCGAAGCCCTGAAACGACTTCAAGTGGTTGAGGCCTTAAGGGAATCCCAAGAGAATAGGGAGAATAGACCTGAGTGGATGATCATGAAGGTTATTCCGGTTATTCCACCGGAATTACGTCCTTTGGTGCCATTGGATGGTGGTCGTTTTGCGACTTCCGATTTGAATGATCTTTATAGAAGGGTAATCATAAGAAACAATCGATTGAAGCGATTGGTCGAGATCAAAGCACCCGAAGTGATTCTTAGAAATGAGAAACGTATGCTTCAGGAAGCTGTTGATTCCCTTTTTGATAATACCAGAAAAGCATCTGCAGTTAAAACGGAATCGAATAGACCTTTGAAATCCCTTTCCGATTCTTTGAAAGGAAAGCAAGGTCGTTTTCGTCAGAACCTACTAGGTAAGCGTGTTGATTATTCGGCGCGTTCTGTTATTGTTGTAGGTCCTGAAATGAGATTGTTCGAATGCGGTCTTCCAAAAGATATGGCTGCCGAACTGTACAAACCCTTCGTAATTCGAAAGTTGATTGAAAGGGGTATTGTAAAAACCGTTAAATCGGCCAAAAAAATAATAGATAAAAAAGAACCCGTAGTTTGGGATATTCTTGAAAACGTATTGAAAGGACACCCTGTTATGTTGAACAGGGCCCCTACATTGCACAGATTGGGTATACAAGCGTTCCAGCCAAAACTTATAGAAGGTAAGGCCATTCGTTTGCATCCACTGGTATGTACGGCGTTTAATGCGGATTTTGATGGGGATCAAATGGCTGTCCATTTACCATTGGGCCCAGAAGCGATTCTGGAATGCCAATTGTTGATGTTGGCTTCCCACAACATCTTGAACCCGGCAAACGGATCACCTATTACGGTACCTTCACAGGATATGGTTTTGGGTCTTTATTATATGACCAAAGAAAGGAAGTCTACACCAGAAGTTTCTATTAAAGGTGAAGGGTTGACTTTCTATTCTGCAGAAGAGGTTGAAATCGCCTTCAATGAAGGAATGGTGAATCTTAATGCCGGAATTAAAGTAAGGGCTAAGGATTTTAATGAAGAAGGTGAACTGGTATATCAAATCATACCGACAACCGTTGGTAGGGTATTGTTCAATATGGAGGTTCCTGAGCAAGCTGGTTATATCAATGAAGTATTGAATAAAAAATCGTTGCGAGACATTATCGGTGGTATTCTTGCCGTAACCGATGTTCCTACAACGGCAGATTTCTTGGATAAGATCAAGACTATGGGGTACGAGTTTGCCTTTAAAGGTGGACTATCCTTCAGTTTGGGTGATATTATCATACCACCTGAAAAACATACGATGATAGGTGAGGCCAATGTACAGGTAGACGGCATTATGGCCAACTATAACATGGGACTTATCACAAATAACGAGCGTTATAACCAAGTTATTGATGTTTGGACATCTACCAATGCAATGTTGACCGAGTTGGCCATGAAACGTATTCGTGAAGACCAACAAGGGTTTAACTCTGTGTATATGATGCTTGATTCCGGTGCGAGGGGTTCTAAAGAGCAAATTCGCCAGTTGACAGGTATGCGTGGTTTGATGGCCAAACCTAAAAAATCCACAGCAGGTGGTGGTGAGATTATTGAAAACCCGATTCTTTCCAACTTTAAGGAAGGGTTATCGATTTTGGAATACTTTATCTCAACCCACGGTGCCCGTAAGGGACTTGCGGATACAGCCTTGAAAACGGCAGATGCAGGTTACCTAACGCGTCGTTTGGTTGATGTTTCCCAGGATGTTATTATTAACACGGAAGATTGTGGAACATTGAGAGGTATTACCGTTGAGCCATTGAAGAAAAATGAGGAGATTGTAGAGACCTTGGGAGAAAGGATACTCGGTAGGGTTTCCCTTCACGATGTCCATAATCCATTGACCGATGAGATTGTTTTAAAAGCAGGTCAGCAAATCATGGAAGAGGATGTTAAGAAAGTCGAAGCATCCCCAATTGAAAAAATTGAGGTTCGTTCTGCCTTAACCTGTGAAGCTGAAAAAGGTATTTGTGCCAAATGTTATGGTAGAAACCTATCTACCAATAAAATGGTTCAAAGAGGAGAGGCTGTTGGTGTGGTTGCCGCACAATCTATCGGTGAGCCAGGTACACAGTTGACCCTTCGAACCTTCCACGTTGGGGGTATTGCAGGTAACATCTCTGAAGATAATAAATTGACAGCCAAATTCGATGGTATTGCCGAAATTGAGGATCTAAGAACTGTAAAAGGTGAAGATTCGGAAGGCAATGATTCGGATATTGTAATATCTAGAACTTCGGAAATTAAGATTGTTGATGCCAAAACAGGTATTACATTGAGTACGAATAATATTCCTTATGGTTCTCAGTTGTTTTCAAAGAACGGTGCTAAAATCAAGAGTGGTGACGTTGTTTGTCAGTGGGATCCCTATAATGGTGTGATCGTATCTGAATTCCCAGGTAAAATTGCTTATGAAAATATTGAGCAAGGTGTTACCTATCAGGTAGAGATTGATGAACAGACTGGTTTCCAAGAGAAAGTTATTTCTGAATCCAGGAACAAGAAACTTATTCCTACCTTGTTGATCATGAACAGTAAGAACGAAGTTTTACGTTCATATAACTTACCTGTTGGATCTCACATTATGGTTGATGATGGCGATAAGATCAAAGAAGGTAAGATTTTGGTGAAGATTCCACGTAAATCTGCGAAAGCAGGGGATATTACGGGTGGTCTTCCAAGGGTAACCGAATTGTTCGAAGCCCGTAACCCATCAAATCCTGCGGTAGTTTCCGAGATAGATGGTGTAGTTTCTTTCGGTAAGATCAAAAGAGGTAACAGGGAAATCATCATTGAATCCAAATTGGGTGAGGTCAAGAAATACTTGGTTAAATTATCCAATCAAATATTGGTTCAGGAAAATGATTATGTTCGTGCAGGTATGCCACTTTCCGATGGGTCTATCACCCCAGAGGATATTTTGGCGATAAAAGGTCCTTCAGCGGTTCAACAATATTTGGTGAATGAAGTTCAGGAAGTATATCGACTCCAGGGTGTAAAAATCAACGATAAGCACTTTGAGGTTGTTGTACGTCAGATGATGCGAAAAGTACGTATCCAAGATCCAGGGGATACTATTTTCTTGGAAAACCAATTGGTGCATAAATCGGACTTTATTACGGAGAACGATGAAATTTTCGGTAAGAAAGTTGTTGTTGAAGCTGGTGAATCTGGAAATCTTAGGGCGGGTCAAATTATTTCGGCACGTGAGCTAAGGGATGAAAATTCTGTACTAAAAAGGGCTGATAAGAGTCTGGTTGAAGCTAGGGATGCTATAGCAGCCACCGCAACACCAATCTTGCAGGGAATTACCAGGGCTTCATTGCAGACAAAATCGTTTATCTCCGCAGCTTCATTCCAAGAGACAACAAAAGTATTGAACGAAGCCGCTGTTAGTGGTAAGGTCGATACCCTTGAAGGATTGAAGGAGAATGTAATTGTAGGTCATAAAATACCTGCAGGTACTGGAATGCGCGATTATGAGAACATCATTGTTGGTTCCAAGGAGGAATATGATGAGATTATGGCCCGTAAGGAAGCATTGAAATTTTAATCGATACCTATGAGTGGTAATGACCCTAAACAAAAACAGATAAACATCGAGCTCGATGAAAAAACGGCTGAAGGAGTATATTCGAATTTAGCCATCATCAATCATTCGGTTTCTGAATTTGTAGTGGATTTTATTAGTTTGATGCCAGGAGCCCCAAAGGCTAAAGTGAAAAGTAGGATTGTTTTAACACCACAGCATGCAAAGAAATTTTTAAAGGCATTGAGTGAGAATGTTAATCGGTTCGAAAAGGCCCATGGCACCATAAAGGATTATGAACAACCTCCTATTCCCATTAATTTTGGGCCTTCGGGAGAAGCTTAATAACAAAAAAACCCATGATTTTATCATGGGTTTTTTTATTTTGTGGATTTAGTAATGTTATTTGAACTCGGAGGTGAAATGTAACTTCACCGAAGGATATTTTTGTTGGGTCATTTGTAAGGAAAATTGGGAATCGGCCAAGAAGACCATTTGACCTTGTTTGTCTTTTGCCAAGAATTTTTGTTTTATCCTTTGAAACTCCCTGAATTCATCGTTTTTGTTATCTTGTGGGTCTACCCAACACGCCTTGTATACCGGGAAGTTTTCATAACTGCATTTGGCACCGTACTCATGCTCGAGGCGATATTGGATGACTTCGAATTGAAGGGCCCCGACGGTGCCAATGACTTTCCGTCCGTTCAATTCCAAAGTAAATAACTGGGCAACACCTTCATCCATAAGTTGGTCAACACCTTTACCCAATTGCTTCGATTTCATGGGGTCGGCGTTGTTGATATAACGAAAATGTTCCGGGGAAAAGCTTGGGATACCTTTATAATGCAATGATTCCCCTTCTGTAAGGGTGTCCCCAATCTTAAAATTGCCCGTATCATGCAACCCTACGATATCCCCTGGATAGGATGTGTCGACAATTTCCTTTTTTTCGGCAAAGAAGGCATTCGGACTTGAGAACTTAAGATTCTTACCTTGTCTCACATGTAAATAGGGTTTGTTTCTTTCGAACGTTCCCGAAACGACTTTTATAAAGGCTAAACGATCCCGGTGCTTGGGGTCCATATTGGCATGAATCTTAAAAACAAAACCTGTAAGTTCTTTTTCATCGGGCTTGACCAATCTTTCCTCAGCCATTTTTGGGCGTGGGGCAGGTGCTATCTCTATAAAGCAGTCAAGCAGTTCACGAACACCGAAATTGTTTAAGGCAGAACCAAAAAATACGGGTTGTTGTTTGCCGCTTAAATAACTTTCTACGTTAAACGGGGCATACACGCCATGGACCAATTCAAGATTGTCCCTTAAGTCCTGGGCGGCTTTTTCACCGATAATGGTTTCCAATTCCGGATTGTCAATATTATCGAAGGCAATAGTGTCCTCAATGTTCTTTTTGCTGTCACCACTGAAAAGATTGATGTTCTTCTCATAAATATTATATATGCCCTTAAAATCATAGCCCATTCCAATTGGGAAACTCAAAGGCGTGACCGATAGCCCTAATTTTTGTTCCAAATCATCCAGGAGGTCAAAAGCATCCTTACCTTCCCTGTCCAATTTGTTGATAAAAACAATCATGGGGATATTTCGCATTCTACATACCTCCACGAGTTTTATGGTTTGTTCCTCAACACCTTTTGCAACATCAACAACAACGATGACACTGTCCACTGCGGTTAAGGTCCTAAAAGTATCTTCGGCGAAATCCTTGTGTCCAGGGGTATCGAGTATGTTTATTTTTTTATCCTTGTATAAAAAGGCTAAAACAGACGTGGCTACCGATATACCCCTTTGCCGTTCAATCTCCATAAAGTCACTAGTGGCCGTTTTTTTTATTTTGTTGTTCTTTACGGCACCTGCCTCTTGTATGGCTCCTCCGAAAAGCAACAATTTCTCCGTCAGTGTGGTTTTTCCTGCATCCGGATGCGATATAATTCCGAAGGTACGTCTCCGCGCTATCTCACTTTTAAAGCCCATACTATTATTTTCGGCAAAAATAAAGTAAAATATAGGATTATACTCCTTTACAATTTAATTTTCCATTTCAAAAAGGGGTGATGGTTTTCAGGTCAATTTTATTGGGTGATAATAGAGGGGGATTAAATGGTTTTTATAGGGGGGCTTATTCAAAAAGATATTTTTGAATTTAAATCCAATTAAATTATAAAATGTTGGTAATCATCGATAAACAGGTAGTCCATTTCCCTTGGGTTTGCACTTGGTCGATAATTTTCGTTGTTAAAAGAAATTTAAAATTAATGTTTTCCTTTCTATTTGTCCATCTAAAATTTAACTATATCTTGCGTTAAAATATAGAAGCCCCACTTCTTATATTGGTTACTGCTTATAGCCATGGTGATTAGTAAACAATTACTGACACTTATGGAAAATTTTACATATCCCAAATTTAGATTTCTTTTAAAAGGAGGTCTTAGATTATTTCTGGTTTTTAGTTTGCTCAATATTGGTGTGAACTGTATTTACGCAAATACTAACGATACTGCTATGCCGCTCCCTGTTGGTGACGCGGATGGTGATGGGGTTCCCGACCACCTCGATATAGATGATGATAATGATGGTATTTTGGATACTGTTGAGTGTTCATTATTAAACTTGATGCCGGTATCACCATCTGATCTGGGCTTCTCCTCGGGTGTTGTAAATGGAAGTTTAACGGCTACGAATGTCGATATAAGTGCTAAATGGGGACTACCGGCCGGAAGTGTTTTAGTGTCAATGACCGGAGGAAGTACTTATGGATATGGTGGTTTCATGGTAAGAAGTGATAAGATAACTTCTTTTGTGTTTTCCGGATCTGTCCCTGTAATGGTCGTTGCAGGACATTCTCCCAGATTGGCAGGAATGGGCAGGGATGGTATTATTGCTTCGGATGGAGTTAGATATAAGCAAACAACAACATTGCCTTCTGGAATCATCGAGGGAAATAGTGGAAATGATTATTATGTTGAAAATACAACTGCATCTTCAATCAATGATTATAATGAATTTTACTGGGAATCGCAATCTACAGTTACCCAAGTGCAGTTTTATACCTCTGTCGAAAACAATAATGGTGGAATGGCAATTAGTTTAAAGCCAATGGTTTGCCAAGATACTGATGGTGATGGTGTTCCCGATTATCTAGATTTGGATTCCGATAATGATGGTATTTTGGATAATTTGGAAGTACAGGTTACCGATGCTTTTCAAGAATCTTGTGGAATGGACAGTGACGGTAACGGTCTTGATGACCATTATGAAAATATACAGGGATCAGGAGAGGGTATTACACCTATTGATTCTGATTTGGATGGTTACCCTAATTATTTGGATATCGACAGTGACAATGACGGTATCCCCGACAATGTTGAGGCCCAGACCACGGATGGATATATAGCCCCGAACGATGACGATGCGGCGACCTACGCGGCGAACAATGGGGTCAACAGTGCTTACTTGGGCGGTCTTGACCCAGTGAACACTGATGGAACGGACGAATTGGATTACCTGGACACAGATAGTGACAATGACCTTGTTCCTGATAACAATGAGGGCAACGACTTCAACTTCGATGGTATCCCCGATCAGAACTATACGGGTACGGACACTGATGGTGACGGACTTGATGATGGCTACGAGGGTACAGATGTCGACGATGGCTTCGATGTGAACGATCAGATCGATGACCCGGCGAGCTACCTTCCCGATACCGATGGTACGGAGGATGTGAACTACAGGGACTTCGACGATGACGGGGACGGCATCGACACGCCCAATGAGGATGCCGATGGAAATGGGGACCCTACCGATGACGATACCGACAATGACGGTACGCCGGATTACCTGGATCCTACCGATGATAGGACCGACACCGATGGTGACGGCGTACCTGATATGACCGACCTTGATGATGATAATGATGGTATCCTTGACAGTGTTGAGGACCCGAACCTTGATGATGACAATGATCCATTGACCGAACCTTTGGACAGCGATGGGGATGGATATCCGAACCATTTGGATATCGACAGTGACAATGACGGTATCCCCGACAATGTTGAGGCCCAGACCACGGATGGATATATAGCCCCGAACGATGACGATGCGGCGACCTACGCGGCGAACAATGGGGTCAACAGTGCTTACTTGGGCGGTCTTGACCCAGTGAACACTGATGGAACGGACGAATTGGATTACTTGGACACAGATAGTGACAATGACCTTGTTCCTGATAACAATGAAGGTAACGACTTCAACTTCGATGGTATCCCCGATCAGAACTATACGGGTACGGACACTGATGGTGACGGACTTGATGATGGCTACGAGGGTACAAATGTTGATGATGGCTTCGATGTGAACGATCAGATCGATGACCCGGCGAGCTACCTTCCCGATACCGATGGTACGGAGGATGTGAACTACAGGGACTTTGACGATGACGGGGACGGCATCGACACGCCCAATGAGGATGCCGATGGAAATGGGGACCCTACCGATGACGATACCGACAATGACGGAACACCGGATTACCTGGATCCTACCGATGATAGGACCGACACCGATGGTGACGGCGTACCTGATATGACCGACCTTGATGATGATAACGATGGTATCCTTGACAGTGTTGAGGACCCGAACCTTGATGATGACAATGATCCATTGACTGAACCTTTGGACAGCGATGGGGATGGATATCCGAACCATTTGGATATCGACAGTGACAATGACGGTATCCCCGACAATGTTGAGGCCCAGACCACGGATGGATATATAGCCCCGAACGATGACGATGCGGCGACCTACGCGGCGAACAATGGGGTCAACAGTGCTTACTTGGGCGGTCTTGACCCAGTGAACACTGATGGAACGGACGAATTGGATTACCTGGACACAGATAGTGACAATGACCTTGTTCCTGATAACAATGAGGGCAACGACTTCAACTTCGATGGTATCCCCGATCAGAACTATACGGGTACGGACACTGATGGTGACGGACTTGATGATGGCTACGAGGGTACAGATGTCGACGATGGCTTCGATGTGAACGATCAGATCGATGACCCTGCGAGCTACCTTCCCGATACCGATGGTACAGAGGATGTGAACTACAGGGACTTCGACGATGACGGGGACGGCATCGACACGCCCAATGAGGATGTTGATGGAGACGGTGACCCTACCAATGACGATACCGACAATGACGGTACGCCGGATTACCTGGATCCTACGAGTGATATGCTTGATGTCATAGATGATATGGTTGCTACAGATACCAATACGCCATTGGTTGTCGATATTTTGGATAATGATTTAGGTATTCCTAAAAATGGAACATTGACCGTGGTCGAGCCAGGGAATGGAACTGTCGTAATTAATGATGGTGGTACTCCGGATGATCCAAGGGACGATACAATCACCTATACCCCTAATACTGATTTTAATGGTACGGAGACTTTCGAGTATACCGTATGTGATGCCATGGACAACTGTGATACTGCCACCGTGACCATAGTTGTGGGAACTGTGCCAATGTTGGACGCTGTGGATGATGTGGTATCTACAGATACCAATACGCCATTGGTTATCGATATTTTGGATAATGATTTAGGTATTCCTGAAGATGGAACATTGACCGTGGTCGAGCCAGGGAATGGAACTGTCGTAATTAATGATGGTGGTACTCCGGATGATCCAAGGGACGATACAATCACCTATACGCCTAATACTGATTTTAATGGTACGGATACTTTCGAGTATACCGTATGTGACGCCATGGACAATTGTGATACTGCCACCGTGACCATAGTAGTGGGAACTGTGCCAATGTTGGACGCTGTGGATGATGCAGTATCTACAGAAGGTGATACTCCCGTTGACATTGACATTTTGGCCAATGATACAGGAATTCCTGATTTGGATACCTTGACGGTAGGTAATCCTTCTGATGGAACAGTGGTAATTAATGATGGAGGTACTCCAGATGATCCCAATGATGATACGGTTACATATACTCCGAACGAAGGGTTCATTGGAACGGATTCGTTTGAGTACACGATTTGTGATGCCATGGAGAGTTGTGATACGGCCACTGTTACGGTAACCGTTGGTACACCAGTGTCGGTAATCGTTGCGGTCGATGACGATTACAGTGGTACTTCCATTGATGGCACTGAGGGAGGTTTGGTTTCCGATGCTAATGTGTTTGACAACGATACTTTGGACGGGGAATCATTGAATCCCGATGACGTTATTTTTACGGTAACCGCCACAGATGCATTGAATATTAATCCAGATGGTACTATTGAGGTAGTACCAGGTACAACAGAGGGTACGTATACCATTGAATATTCCATATGTGAAATAGCGAATCCTTCAAACTGTGATACGGCAACAGTAACCATTCAAGTGAGTGTTTCCGAAGAAGATTCTATTTTGGTAAATCAAATGGTAACGCCCAATGGAGATGGTAAGAATGACTTCTTATTCATTAAAGGCGTTCGCAATGCCCGAAACAATTCCTTGAAGATCTTTAATAGATGGGGTGTTGCTGTGTATGAGGGTAGGGATTATAATAATCAAAATAATGTATTCGTCGGTAAATCCAAAGGTAGGTCTACGGTAAGTGAAGGGGAGTATCTTCCTTCCGGTATATATTTTTATATCTTTGAATACCAAAAAGAAAATAGTAAGAATAATACTGAAAGTGGATATATCTACGTCAGTAAATAACACCTTATACTATTTATGAAGTTAAGAAATAGCGTTTTAGTGGTATTGTTGTCAATACTAACTACAGAAATCGTATCTGCCCAACAAGATGCCCAGTATACACAGTATATGTATAACACCATGAGTGTGAATCCTGCTTATGCGGGTTCAAGAGGGCAATTGAGTATTGCGGCATTGTATCGGTCACAATGGGTAGGGCTGGAAGGTTCTCCAAAAACCCAGACCTTGAATCTTCATTCCCCAATTAGAAATAGTAAGTTGGGATATGGTCTTTCCATAGTGAATGACGAAATAGGGGATGGGGTAATACAGGAAACCTATTTTGATGCTGTTCTATCCTATACTGTCGATGTGTCTATGGAAGGCAAACTCTCTTTCGGACTTAAAGCTGGAGGTAATTTGTTGAACCTGGATTTTCAAGGCCTACGAAATTTTGACGTTGAACCTGTAAATGAGGAAAACATAGAGAATAAATTCTCACCCAATGTTGGGGTGGGAGTCTATTATCATACGGATAAGTTTTATGCCGGCCTTTCAGCACCCAATTTGCTGGAAACGGAACATTTTGACAATAGTCAACAAGATTCAAATGATATTCAGTTTTTGTCCCAAGAGCGTATCAATTTCTATTTTATAACAGGATATGTAATGGAATTGAATGGGGACCTTAAATTTAAACCGGCACTATTGACCAAAGTAGTAGGAGGAGCCCCATTACAAGTTGATTTTTCAGCAAGTTTCATGTTCAATGAAAAATTCACTTTCGGTGCGGCTTATAGATGGGATGCGGCCGTGAGTGCAATGGCAGGTTTTCAGATTTCGGACCAGTTGATGTTGGGATTGGCCTATGATAGGGAAACTACGGATTTAGGAGGAACTCAATTCAATGATGGTTCATTCGAGGTTTTTTTAAGGTATGAACTGGTTAAGGCATTCCGAAACCTGGTTTCACCTAGATTCTTCTAAAAGAATATTAAAGATGAATAAAAAAAATATATTACTTGTTATTGTATTGGCTTTTTTGGTGACCCATACTACTTGGGCACAAGAAAAACTTCTTAACAGGGCCAACCAAAGGTATCAGGAATACTCCTTCAGTCCGGCCATTGATATTTATAAAAAGGTTATCGATAAAGGATATGTTTCCGCCGACTTATTAAAGAATTTGGGGAATTCCTATTATTTTAATGCGGATTACAAGGAAGCTGCCGATACCTATAAAAAGTTATTGGCCGAATATGGCAATGATATTGGACCGGAATATTATTTCAGATATTCCCAATCCCTGAAAAGTTTGGGCGATTATAAGGCGTCTAAGGAAATGATGTCCAAGTTCAGTGGTCTTACCGCAGATGATGTACGGGCAGGATTTTTCAAAGGGGAAAAGGATTACCTCGATGAAATAAAAAAGAATTCGGGTAGGTACGATATCAAGTCATTTGATTACAATACCGTTTATTCAGAATTTGCACCATCCTATTACAAGGCAGGACTTATATTTTCCTCCGATAGGGATACAGGTAATTTAGCACGATATAGACATACTTGGAATTCCAAGGACTTTTTGGATTTGTACAAGGTGGATACCGATAGTTTGGACCATAATCACGTTACCAAACTGGGAGAGGATGTCAATACAAGATTGCATGAATCAACCTCAGTGGTAACCAGTGATGGTAAACACCTTTATTTTACAAGGAATAATTTTAAGGATGGTAAATACATTACCGATGAAAATGGTATAATCAGATTGAAATTATTGCGGGCAACACTCGTAGATGGGGTATGGACGAATATTCAGGAATTACCATTCAATAGCGATTCATATTCCACGGCACATCCTGCTTTTAGTCCGGATGGAAGGACTTTGTACTTTGCTTCCGATATGCCCGGTTCGTTGGGACAGTCCGATATTTTTAGCGTGACGGTTTATGCAGATGGTAAGTATGGGACTCCTAAGAACTTGGGCAGTACTATAAATACCGAGGCTAGGGAAACCTTTCCTTTTATTTCCTCGGACAATGTTTTATATTTCTCTTCGGATGGCCATCCAGGATTGGGTGGATTGGATGTTTTTGCAACGAAGATAGAGTCGGGTAAGTACGATCGGGCTGTTGTGAACGTGGGGGAACCGGTAAACAGTAAAATGGATGATTTTACATTCATCTTCAACGAGGATACTAGAGAAGGTTATTTTGCATCAAATAGGGATGAAGGTCTAGGAGCTGATGATATTTATGCATTTGTTGAAACCGTTCCTTTGAAATTGGTTTGTGATCAGGCAATATCAGGAACCGTTAGGGACAAGATAACGAATGAAGTTTTGGTAGGGGCCACCGTAAAGGTTATCGATGAGGATAATGAGGAAGTGTATACGACCATCACAGATTCGAACGGAAATTATAAACTATCCATCGATTGTAATCGAGGTAATTTTGTAAGGGCTTTGATGCAGGGCTATGTGCCCTCTGAGGAGTACTTAGGCAAGTCGGAAGGTAAACCGAATATTATAGATTTTTACTTGGAAAGAGATCAGGTTACTGCTGGGTTTGGGGATGATCTGGCGAAATTATTGCAGTTAAGTACTATTTATTTTGATTTTGATAAGTACGATATTCGTAAAGACTCCGAAATTGAAGTTCAGAAGGTCATTGCTGCCATGGAAAAATATCCAAGTTTAAGAATAAAAGTCAACTCCCATACCGACAGCCGAGGTAAGGATTCATATAATCTTTGGTTGTCCCAAAAAAGAGCTGAATCGACCGTAACGTATATGATATCCAAAGGGATTGCGGAAAGCCGATTAAAAGGGGAAGGATTTGGGGAAACCAAATTGATCAACAAATGTGAAAATGGTGTTCACTGTTCAGCAAAGGAACATGAAAAAAATCGTAGGTCTGAGTTTATAATCTTGGAATAAAAAGTCTGTTCATTAAAAAGAAAGGGCACCTTCAACGAAGGTGCCCTTTCTTTGTTTTTGGTATTCTTAGGCAATAATTTTAGGGAATAGGCTGCGCTTAGCTAATTTTCCAAATAACATCTGAATTCTTACCAATGAGTATCATTAAAACGTTTACAGTGATAACCAATCGAAGAATTACATATTGGGTCAAGCCAAATTGATTGTCTTTGAATACCTTAAAAAATCGCCGCATACCCCTCCCCCTTGGTGTACCCAAAGGCTATTTCCAATTATATCCTAAAAATGATAATGGCGCTTAAAGTTTGTTATGAAAAGACATTAACGAGATCATAAGGGTTAGTATTAGATAATGGTTAAATCAATATTATACCCAAGATTTTCACCCCGATTTGGTTCGGTTGAGAGGTGCTATATATAGGGTTGTGTAAGGGGTCTAGGAATATTCTTACATATAATTTACTGTTTACCAGGGTGTTATTGGTCAAACAACACCTTTTTGATGTTAAATGCCATAATTCATCAACTACACAACAAATTTTTTTAATTCTTTTTTTTTTACATCAATTTTTGTGAAGAAGGTAAGCCTCGATCAGAAATTGGGTAATCTGCCTGTAATATAATTATGTTGGGAAAATCTATTTTAATATCTCGTAAACCTATAGCATTTATGATGGGGGTGTGGCTTTTTGGTTGCATCACTGGGGCTTTTGCCCAAACTACGTTTACGGAAAGTGCGTCATCCTTTGGCCTCAATTTAGGGAAAAAAAAGGATGGGGGCCATGCTTGGGCCGATTTTGATGGAGATGGCCTTATAGATGTGTTAGTTCTCGAAAATAATAATGGCAATGGTGTCAAGAGTTTTTTAATGCGTCAATCCCCGGCCGGTACTTTTACCAATGTACAAAGTACCTTGGCTCCTGGAATGTTGGGTGATGCTGCCGAGAGGCAGGCTGTTTGGGGAGATTTGAACAACGATGGCAGACCGGATTTTATGATTAATTCGCATGGTTCCTATGGATCGGGAGGGGCCATACAGATCTTTGTTCAAAATGCCGATGGTACTTTTGGGGATGGGGCAGGAGGTACTAGTCCTATAACCGTTGGCCGATCAGGTGCTACCATAAATATCAATAGTTTAAATTCAGAAGGAACGGGTTTCTTCGATTTTGAGGGGGATGGCGATTTGGATATATTTTTCGATAACCACAATTTTGGTATAGAAATACTACGAAACAACTATATAGACCATACTACCCATACTTTGGTAAACCCTGGCCCTGGTAGTTTGTTTACCCATATAACTCCGGGAAACGGTAACGGTGTTACCGAATATGGCTTAAATCAATATGCGACCGATGGTGACTACGGTACGGCGGCAGATGTGAATGATGATGGATGGGTTGATATTTTTATGCGAAAACGGGATGAGAACGATTTTTTCTTGAACCAAGGGGGAATGTTCACTAATGGGGCCGATTTGGGGCAAGCGGCCAACAACAATAAGGGGGGAAATGGTCTATGGGATTTGGATAATGACGGGGACCTGGATGCGGTATGGACAGAAAACGGTTTAACACAAATATATAGAAATGATGGGGCAGGAGTCTGGATGGCACTGGGATCGGGTGTCTTTCCCGGTTTGCCTCAGCCTGGAAATACCAGTTCGGGTACTTCATCGGCAAGTATAGATGCCTTGGCAGGTGGTGATATCGATAACGATGGGGATATCGATTTACTCCTGGTAGGGGACAATAGAAGTTATTTGTTTATTAATGAATTGAACAGTCCTACACCTGCACCTGGGGTTGTAGGCAGTGGGGCCCCAATGACCTTTAGTCTAGATCCGGAAACCTTTAATAGTGGTAGGGATGGCGAGGGTACGACCATGGTTGATATCGATGACGACGGTGACCTCGATATTTATATGAATATAAACAATAGTTCCAATCAACTATATATAAATAATCTACCTACGGCGAACAGAAAGAATCACTTGATAATAAATGTTACCGAAGACCGGTCGGCAGATGGTACCACAGGTGCTTTTCCCGGTCGTGTGGCCATAGGTACCAACGTAATTATAAAAGATTGTGCCGGTAATATCGTTAGTGGACTTAGGCAGGTCAACGGGGTATATGGTCATGGTACCCAACAACCGGAACTGGTTCATTTTGGTTTGCCCTTGGGAGAAAATGAAACATATATCATAGAGGTTAGATATCCCAATTTTGTACATCCTACCAATGGGGTTACCCGATTGATTGCTACTACGGTGGCACAACCTAGTACCATATCCGGAACAAATCATTATTCAATGACCACTACGGATGCCGAAACTATAGAAAACCCCAATCCTCCGGTTGCCAACGATGATTTAGAGGTCGTTTCCTATGGGAACACGGTTTCCGTTCAAATTGATCTGTTCGCTAACGATTCTGAACCGGATGGGGAGAACTTTTTTATAGAAAGTATTGTACAACCTGCTATTGGAAGCGTAACGATTGACGATGCGGATAATGGCTTGGTAACCTATACCTACAGTGGGGGGTCACCTTTTACCGGAACAACATTTGACTATACCATTACCGATGCCACATCTACTATTTGTCCGGCACAGGGGAAAAGCGATACGGCTAAGGTTACCGTTTATGAGCCCTGCGCGGATCCGGCAGGTATAGATACCGATGGGGATGGCATTAACGATGTTTGTGATCTTGATGATGACAATGATGGTATTCTAGATCGGGACGAAGGATGTGGAAACTTGGTGGTCAACCCATCATTTGAAAATCAAGATTTTTCCGACCCAACTACATTTCCTAATGGGTTCTCGGATGCATCTGGAACATTTATTGGAGCTTCCTTTAACAGTAATCTTTTGGAAGGATGGACCTACACAACCAACTTGGATGGTTGGGTAGGGGGGGAAAGCCCTTCTTGGTCTTCCGATATTTATGCGGACGCTTATCATGGTAACCAGTATATTGACATAATAGGTAATAATTCCCATTCGGGAGGAGTAAACAATACCTTGTCACAAATTATTAATACCGAGGTAGGTAAAACATATACATTTTCTTTCTATTGGGGGGAAGATGTAGGGCATGGTGCCGGTGCAACGGTCAGTTTAGATGTTGATGTAATAGACACAAGTAACAATCATCTTATCGACGAAACTTTGACTGCCACTGCAGTAGGTCCGGTCAGTGGCGTTAGGGGACCTAAACAATGGTATTATTTCGAACAAAATTTTATAGCTACATCTGCCCAGACAACAATTTTGTTTTATGCAACACCTAGCGGTACGGCCAATGGGGCAGATATCGATTTGGTAAGTGTATCGCCAACCATGGGTTGTAGAGATACCGATAACGACGGTTTACCTGATGCTTTTGATTTGGATAGTGATGGAGATGGGTGTTTCGATGCTCTCGAAGGAGCGGATAGTCTGGATTTTTCTGACTTGAATGGCGATGGAAGTATTTCAGGATCGGTGGACGATAAAGGAGTTCCAATAGCGGTTAGTGGAGGACAAGGAAAGGGAAGTAGTGCCGATAACACGGTTACCTCAGATTTATGTGATGACGACGGTGATGGGGTCAATAATGCAAATGATAAATGCCCGTATTTTGATGATGCTATTGATAGTGACAATGATGGCATACCAGATGGGTGTGATGTGGATGACGACAATGATGGAGTCTCCGATTGCGATGAATCTATCGAAAGTGTTTCAAATGAGTTCGCTTGGACCTTGAATACTCCTTCGGGCAATCTGGAAATGGATACCGATTATACTCCTGAAGTAAATGATTGGATATTGGATGGTACCAACACCATGATGCTGAATAGCACAATATTCAACGTTAGCGGCGGTAATTTGAGGATAGAGACCATGTCTGCAGCAAACAAAGAGGAAGCTGTTGCCAATGGGGATTATGTAGAAGTGTCTTTTACAACAGGGCCGGAGGTTTCTTCTTTTCAATTAAATCAAATTAGGTCGGGTTGGTTTAGACCTAATCAGGGCGATTCTTACTATACGGCTACGGCCTATACAAAAGTGGGTTCTAACGTATGGACAACTTTGTCCAAAGATGTTTTACATACCGATGATGGAAGTACATATGCTACTTTTCAACATTTGGGTACTGGACCCCTTTATTTGGATGCGAATACCGAATATTCATTTAGGTTTTATGCCTACGGGCAAATAAATGACTCACCCCAGACTTATTCAATTTTAGATGATATTGCCTTTGGATTTACAGCTTGTAGAAGTGGTGATTTGGATGGAGATACCAAGCTCAATCATTTAGATGAAGACAGTGATGACGATGGTTGTTATGATGCCAATGAGGCCTATGCCGATTCCAATGCCGATTCCAACAACAATGGTATGTACGGATCAGGAGTACCCGCGGTAAACCCGGATGGCACGGTAAGTATTGCAACATATCCCACACCGGCCGATGGTGATGGGAATTCAACATTTGATTTTCTTGAATACGGTAATCCAGCTTTGATTATTGATCAGCCCCTAAATATCACTATTTGCCCTGGATGTACAGGTGCAATGGGGGTAACGGGTTCAGATTTGGATACTTTTCAGTGGCAAATATTCGATAATGGAAATTGGACGGATTTGGGTGATGGAGGGATCTACAGTGGAACTACTACAGATTCCCTGATAATTACCGATCCAACTACTCTCAATACGGGAAAAGAGTATAGGGTTGTTGTTTCAAATTCGGCTTATGTATGTAGTAAGGATATTTCTACGACCGGTATTTTGACCATAGCAACCAAAACCGTAATAACCAATCGCAGAATTACTTATCGTGTAAAGAAAAATTAAGGTTGATTTCTTGATAAAGCAGCGGAATATAGGAAATCCCTTACGATTAAAAACCGTGGAAACCATTGCTGTAATTAGGCTCATCGACCAATGAAATACCCTTGAAATTGTAAAATGACGTCATCGATACCTCATGTTTAGAGTGCTATACAGTACAAATACCGACTTACACAACAAATATTTTCCTAAGGTAGTGATAGGGCTAATTTTGTTGGATGTATCAAACTGATTCAATCCGAATTGGAAATCGAATCAAAACCAACTAACTAAAAAATTTTGAAACACCAAACCATTATAAGTAAAGAAGTTGTCATGAATAGAAAAATTTTAATTCTGATTTTCATAATGTTTTCAGGATTCGCATTTTCACAGACTACGGTAAACCTAGAGGACCAGTGTAATTGTACGGTTCTTAGTGGTCCTGAGGTTACGGCGCCAGGAATGGTTTTGCCGGCGGGTGCGGATACCGGTGACATTTATGTAAATACCAATACCGGCACCATCTATTTTTGGGATGGGGATTCTTGGGAGTTAACTTCCAATGACACCAATACAACCAACGCTAGTTTCAGTGTGGACGCTGCAAGTGGAGACCTGGTAATGACCGATAGTGACGGAAATGATGTAAGGGTTTCCCTAGCAGCAATAGCGGCAGAGACAGATACCAATACGACAAATGCGTCGTTGTCTGAAGATGGAGTTGATCTTATATTAACGGATAGTGATTTAAATACAGTCGCTATTCCACTAGCAGATATTGCAGCTCAAGTTAATACAAATACGACTAATGTAACTTTTACGGTAAATACGACCAGTGGAACATTGGATATAATTGATTCAGATACAAATCTGGTTTCTGTTCCATTGGCTGACATTGCGGCTGAAGTAAATACCGATGATCAAAATGCTACAGAAGTAAATCTTTTGAATCCCATTGATGTTGATGGTGATAGTACTAATGAGACAACGGTAGAGGAAGCTATAGCGAACTTGGCCGCAAACAATGCACTTGACCTGGACATAGATCCAACGAACGAACTTGCCACAAGTGGAAACGGCTCCCCTGTTGGAGCTCCTGCCAACGATAATCCTGGGGTAACCTATCTTGATACTAGTACGAACGAACTGTATGTGTACGATGGCACCAACTGGACCATGGTTACCGATAATCAGAATGCAGGAGAAGTGGTCATCACACCGGCAGGTAATCTTACTAGCACTGATGTACAAGCAGCCTTGGAGGAATTGGATAGCGATATAACCACAAGTGAATTAACAACAACAGTTGTAGAAGGTTCAGGAACTGATGTAAGTACGAACGTAGTAGGTAACAATACGGAATATACGGTAGCTGTTAACGTAAGTGAACTTACAGGTGACGGCGACATTACCTCTGGTGATCTGACCGTAGGTGGCGATGCCAATGCATTGTTAGGGGATGTAACCTTGGAGATAGCCGCAGGTGCGGTGGGCAATACCGAACTTGCAGCGGATGCCGTAACCAGTGATAAGATTTTGGATGGTACGATATCCTCGGCCGATATAGCTGCCGATGCAGTGAACGCGACAACGATAAACGCCGATGTAGCCGGAGTGGGATTAGTACAGAATGCCTCAGGTGCATTGGATGTCGATGTTACGGCATTGACCGGTGATGGCTCGATTACCTCTACCGACCTTACGGTTACCGGGGGAGCGAACTCCACATTGAACGATGTGACATTAACGATAGCGGACAACGCAATCACGAACGCTAAAATGGCAGATGATGCCATAACCACGGCGGAACTGGCCACAGGAGCTGTTGAGTCCAGTGATATATTGGATGGAACGATTGCGACTGGTGATATAGCCGATGATGCCGTTACCTTAGGGAAGTTGGCAGCTGGCAGTGCGTCTGGCGATCTGATACAATGGAACGGCACGGACTGGGTGTACATAGCCCCAAGTACCTTGATACCGGCGACTACGGTTTCCAATACAAGCGCTATAAATACATTAAGTACAACAGTAGATGGTGTAACGGGGACAGGAGTCGATATCATCAATAGTAATGCTCTTAGTCTCAATGGTAGTAATGAACTGATCAGTACGGTAAATGGTGAGGCATCAGTTGCATTGGACCTTACCCCGGCAATTAGCGCAACTGAATTGACCACCACCGTGGTAGAAGGAACGGGAATCGATGTTTCTTCCACAACATCTGGCAACAATACGGAATATACAGTAACGGTAGATCCTACGGATATCATCGGGGACGGCAGTATCACCTCGAGTGAGATTGATGTTACGGGCGGGGCGAATGCCACGTTGAACGATGTGACATTAACGATAGCGGACAACGCTATCACAAACGCTAAAATGGCCGATGATGCCATAACCACGGCGGAACTGGCCACAGGCGCTGTTGAGTCCTCCGATATCTTGGATGGAACGATCGCTACCGGTGATATAGCCAATGATGCAGTGACCTTAGGGAAATTGGCCAATGGTACGGCCTTGGGCCAGGTAATGCAATGGGACGGTTCCGACTGGACCCTTGTAGATCTAGGTTCCGTAACGGTTACGGAGAACGATGGTGTCATCGGGAATGAGGTTACCGGGGCCACCAATGGGACCTTGGCGCTTTCAGGAGCGGGTACAACGGTCTCCCCATATACCTTGGCAGTAGCCGCGGATGGTATAACAAATGCTGAACTAGCAGATGATGCTGTAGGCTTAGAAAACATAGCAGCAGGTTCCAATGCTGGGGATTTAATTCAATGGAACGGCACGGATTGGGTATACATAGCCCCAAGCACGTTGATACCAGCAACAACGGTATCGAATTCAAGCAATGTAAATACTTTGACCACGACGGTAGACGGCGTGACCGGAACTGGAGTTCCGATTGTAAACAGTAATGCATTAAGTTTAAATGGCAGCAACGAATTGATCAGTACCGTAAACGGGGAGGCCTCGAACTTGATCGATCTGAGTCCATTTGTAAATGACGATACCAATGAGATACAGGATGCAGGTGAGGTTGCTTTCGATGATAGTACCGCATCACTTGGTGAAACGGATGTACAGGGGGCAATCGAAGCGCTGGCAAGTGCAACCGATAATGACACCCAGTATACGGCAGGAAATGGATTGAACCTAGATGGAAGTAACGAGTTCACGGCTGTAGCTAGTCCGGATGCTGACAATGCATTGGATGTACGTGCCAATGGTATATACGTCACGGACACGAACACGGAATACACGGCAGGCAACGGATTGAACCTGGATGGAAGCAACGAGTTCACGGCAGTAGTAGACCCGGCAGCGAACAATGCACTTAGTGTAAGTGGCAGTGGTCTTTACGCTACAGATACTGATGACCAGGATGCAGGTGAGGTTACTTTCGATGATAGTACCACATCACTTGGTGAAACGGATGTACAGGGGGCAATCGAAGCCCTGGCAAGTGCAACCGATAATGATACCCAGTATACGGCAGGAAATGGATTGAACCTAGATGGAAGTAACGAGTTCACGGCAGTAGCCAGTCCAGATGCTAATAACGCATTGGATGTACGTGCCAATGGTATATACGCCACGGACACGAATACGGAATACACGGCAGGCAACGGATTGAACCTAGATGGCAGTAACGAGTTCACGGCAGTAGTAGACCCAGCCGCGAACAATGCACTTAGTGTAAGTGGTAGTGGTCTGCTTGCAACTGATGACCAAAATGCAGGTGAGGTTACTTTCGATGATAGTACCGCATCACTTGGCGAAACCGATGTACAGGGGGCAATCGAAGCACTGGCAAGTGCAACCGATAATGACACCCAGTATACGGCAGGAAATGGATTGAACCTAGATGGAAGTAACGAGTTCACGGCAGTAGCCAGTCCAGATGCTAATAACGCATTGGATGTACGAGCCAATGGTATATACGCCACGGACACGAACACGGAATACACGGCAGGCAGCGGATTGAACCTAGATGGAAGTAACGAGTTCACGGCAGTAGTAGACCCAGCCGCGAACAATGCACTTAGTGTAAGTGGTAGTGGTCTGCTTGCAACTGATGACCAGGATGCAGGTGAGGTTACTTTCGATGATAGTACCGCATCACTTGGCGAAACCGATGTACAGGGGGCAATCGAAGCCCTGGCAAGTGCAACCGATAATGACACCCAGTATACGGCAGGCAACGGATTGAACCTAGATGGAAGTAATGAGTTCACGGCAGTAGTAGACCCAGCCGCGAACAATGCACTTAGTGTAAGTGGTAGTGGTCTGCTTGCAACTGATGACCAAAATGCAGGTGAGGTTGCTTTCGATGATAGTACCGCATCACTTGGCGAAACCGATGTACAGGGGGCAATCGAAGCGCTGGCAAGTGCAACCGATAATGATACCCAGTATACGGCAGGAAATGGATTGAACCTAGATGGAAGTAATGAGTTCACGGCAGTGGTAGACCCGGCAGCGAACAATGCACTTAGTGTAAGTGGTAGTGGTCTTCTTGCAACTGATGACCAGAATGCAGGTGAGGTTGCTTTTACTGCTACGGGCAATACGGTGAGTACTGATGTACAATCTGCAATTGTTGAACTTCAGACTGAGATAGATGGTTTTGCAGCGACAGCTGGACAAACAAATACTGCATCCAACGTGGGTACTGGTGGAGTAGGTGTTTTTGCTAGAAAGGCGGGAGCAGATTTGGAATTCAAAAATATTAATGCAGGTTCTAATAAGGTAACTGTTACGAATGATACTGGTAATGATGAAATTGATATAGATATCAATGAGGCGAACTTGGCAATAGGTGCCACACAGGTCTCTGTTACAGATTCAGGCGACAATTTTACGACGGACAATGTAGAGGCTGCTTTGGCCGAGCTTGCGGGGCGGACGGATAACGACACCCAGTATACTGCGGGCAACGGATTGAATTTAGATGGAAGTAATGTGTTCACGGCAGTAGTAGACCCGGCAGCGAACAATGCGCTTAGCGTTAGTGCTAGTGGTCTTTACGCTACAGATACGGATGACCAGAATGCAGGTGAGGTTACTTTCGATGATAGTACCGCATCACTTGGCGAAACCGATGTACAGGGGGCAATCGAGGCACTGGCAAGTGCAACCGATAATGACACCCAGTATACAGCGGGCAACGGATTGAACCTAGATGGAAGCAACGAGTTCACGGCAGTAGTAGACCCGGCAGCGAACAACGCACTTAGTATAAGTGGTAGTGGCCTTTACGCTACAGATACAGATGACCAGAATGCAGGTGAGGTTACTTTCGATGATAGTACCGCATCACTTGGCGAAACCGATGTACAGGGTGCAATCGAAGCCCTGGCAAGTGCAACCGATAATGACACCCAGTATACGG
>NZ_JABTCF010000014.1 GCF_014596745.1 Maribacter aquimaris | reverse complement strand
AAATATTATTTTACCTTACTATTATTCCTTCTGTCCCTGCTCTAATGCTGATGAAGCTCTGCTTATCAGCATCCTGACCGTGGCTACGCGTCAGGACCAACTGAGCTATGGGACCCGTAATTTGCGGATGCAATATTAGTGTTTATTTTTAAACGCTGCAAGCATAAATAACCTCAAAAATGTCCATTTTCGTCGAAATATACGCTGAAAACAAATTTACACGTATTTCTGCGTATTTTTGCCTCATGGAAACACAACGACAGAAAAAGATAAGCGGGGTCATCCAAAAGGATATCGTTGATATTTTACAACGCGCCGCCATTGATGGGGGGTTGACCGGTATCTTGATCTCGGTGAGCAAGGTCAACGTAACCTCCGACCTCTCCATTGCCAAGGTATACCTCAGTATTTTCCCCAATAAAGATGCCAAGGAATTGATCAAGGGCATACAATCGAACCAACCCCTGATCAAGCACGAACTGGCCCAACGTACCAAACACCAACTACGGCGGGTGCCACAGCTTTTGTTCTATTTAGACGATTCCTTGGATTATATCGAGAACATTGAAAAGTCATTGAAAAGGGAAGAAAACCCCATTGAAAATAGGGAACTTCTTGAAAAACGTAAAAAAAAGTAGGCCTCTATCTTGAATTTCCCGTTCTACATAGCGCAACGATACCTACGTTCCAAAAGCAGCCAAAACGCTGTGAACATCATTAATTTTGTCACTTTTATCGTCATTGTTATTGGATCGGCTTCCTTATTTATCGTCCTATCTGGTTTTGCAGGCCTAAAGACCTTTAGCCTTTCCTATACCAATATCTTCGACCCTGACCTGAAAGCAACCCCAACCACGGGAAAATTCTTTAGCGTCAACCCCGAACAGGAACAGGCGCTGACCCAGATTACCGATATTACTTCCTTTTCCAAGGAATTGGAAGAACAGGTTTCCTTTACCTATAAGGGCAAAAACCATTTTGCCTACATCAAGGGTGTAGATCAAGGGTATACGACGACAACCGAAATTGATAGTGCGCTTATTTTCGGGAATTGGTTTTATGCGCCCCAACAGGGAGTGGCAGGCATCGGTTTGACCAATAAATTGGGACTGACCATAAACCAAACACGAAACCCACTCGTGGTCATTGCCCCCAAACCGGGCAAAGGTTCCCTTTCGCAAACCAAACCCTATAACGAATTGCCCCTCGTCATCAGTGGCGTTTATTCGGTGGAAGAGGATTTGGACCACAAATATGTATTTACCGACCTATCCCTTGTACAGGCACTTTTGGAAAAAGACACTACTATGGTTTCCGGGATCAATTTCAAATTGCTCCCCAATACCGATACACCCGAACTAAGAAACAAAATTGCCACCATTTTTAAGAATACCATCACCTTAAAGAACAGGGAAGAACTGAACAGTTCGCTCTACCGTATGTTGAATACCGAAAACCTGGCGACCTATCTGATCTTTACCTTGGTGTTGATCATTGCCCTTTTTAATGTGGTCGGGGCCATTATCATGATGATCTTGGATAAGCAGCAGAACTCTAAAACCCTTTTTAGTCTAGGCTCTACGATCAAAGATCTTCGAAGGATTTATTTTGTGCAAGGGGTCATCGTCACTACGGCGGGCGGAGTCATAGGGGTTTTGTTAGCTTCGATTTTGATTTGGTCACAATTGGCCTTTGGCTGGTTAAAGATCACCCCATCCCTATCCTACCCTGTTGAATATCGCTTGATGAATATCCTAATCGTATTGGCCACCATTATGGTCCTGGGCATTATCGCTTCTAAAATTGCAAGTAGTAGGATCACCAAAAAATTGATTTCGATCTAGGAGTCCTTAAAATCATAATCCCCGAACTTTTCCAAAACCTCATTTAAAGTCGAAAATACATCAACGGCATCATCGCTGGTTACCATTTTCATTCGATATTCCTTAAAATTGGGAATACCCTTAAAATAATTGGTATAATGGCGACGGGTTTCAAAAACCCCTAATTTTTCCCCTTTCCAATCAATGGACATCTGTAAATGCCTACGGGCTGCTTCTACGCGTTCTTGCATTGTGGGAGGTGCCAAATGTTCCCCGGTCTTAAAAAAATGTTTCACTTCCTTGAAGAACCAAGGGTAGCCAATACTCGCCCTTCCGATCATGGCACCATCAAGTCCAAAATCATCGCGCATTTTCATGGCGGCCTCAGGGGTGTCTACGTCCCCATTGCCAAAGATAGGAATGTGCATGCGTTGGTTGTTCTTTACTTCGGCAATCGGTGTCCAATCGGCAACCCCCTTGTACATTTGAACCCGGGTTCGCCCATGGATGGAAATGGCCTTACACCCTACGTCTTGAAGTCGTTCAGCGACCTCAACGATCTTTATGGAGTCATGGTCCCACCCCAAACGGGTTTTAACGGTTATAGGCAAATGCGTATGCTCGACCATGGCCTTGGTCAAAGAGACCATAAGGGCGATATCCTTTAAAATTCCTGCACCGGCACCTTTACTGACAACTTTTTTGACCGGACAGCCAAAATTGATGTCGATGATATCGGGTTTCGACTTTTCAACAATCTCTACCGATTGTAACATGGAATCGAGATTGGCACCGAAAATCTGGATGCCTACAGGACGTTCCTTTTCGTATATATCAAGTTTCATGACGCTTTTTGCGGCATCTCGGATCAATCCTTCAGAAGAGATGAACTCTGTGTAAACCACATCGGCCCCCTGTTCCTTGCACAAGGCACGAAAGGGTGGATCGCTCACATCCTCCATAGGGGCAAGCAATAGTGGGAAGTCCGGTAATTGAATGTCTCCGATTTTTGGCATCACATTATTTTGGAATGCAAAACTACGTGAAAAGCGCCCCGAAGCCAAAAATTAAATGAGTCCCCCATCACTTCATGGAATAACATGTCCTATCTGCATGTTTCAAAGGGGTTCTAACCCCGTGGGAAGTATTCATTTTAGCACTTCTGACCAATAGGGCATCCTCGACCACGGTTAAACCCAGGGTCAAACCAAACTTCATCATTTATCAATCAAAAGGTAATATCCACAGTGACCTTTTCCCCGTTTCTGTCTACGACCACCTTAGTGGTATTGCCCTTTTCAAAAGCGGACAAGGCCCGCATATAGCCCATCATATCCACCACGGTACTATCGCCCATTTGAACCACCACATCACCTTTCCGCAGCCCGGCTTTTTGGGCGGGTCTGTCTTCACTGATGCCATCGATACGCATTCCCTTACCATCGAAAAGATAATCGGGAACCACACCCAAGGTCACTTTAAAACGGGGAACTTCATCGCTTTCGTTCTTGGTCTTTTTAAATACCAATTTGGGATTGTCGTCCAGTTCCCTGACCACTTCGGTAATATAGCCCGTAATCATTTGCATGCCTTCATAATTGAGTTTATCGGCATCATCGGTGGGTTTATGGTAGTCACTATGTTGTCCCGTAAAAAAATGCAATACCGGTATATCCTGTAGGTAAAAGGACGTATGGTCCGAGGGTCCTACTCCGGATTCCTTAAGGACCAATTTAAATCCGGGGTTGGTAGCGTTCAATACTTGCTTCCATATTGGGGAAGTACCTGTTCCGCTGATGGAAAGGGTCTTGTCTTCCCGAAGCCTTCCGACCATATCCATATTGATCATATAGGTAACTTCATCTAGATTGATGGTAGGGTTCTTGGCGAAATAATTACTTCCCAACAAACCTATTTCCTCCCCGGAAAAGGCCATAAACAGATAATTGTTGTTTTTGGGTCCGTTTTGCTGTAGACTATCGGCAAGTTGAAGCATTACCGCCACGCCACTGGCATTATCGTCCGCCCCATTATGTATGGCCTTACCTTCCCGGTATAGGGAACCTTGACCTCCCATGCCCAAGTGGTCGTAATGGGCACCGATGATTACCGTAT
Source organism: Maribacter aquimaris (assembly GCF_014596745.1). Lineage (GTDB taxonomy): Bacteria > Bacteroidota > Bacteroidia > Flavobacteriales > Flavobacteriaceae > Maribacter_A > Maribacter_A aquimaris. Next base: position 151,687 of record NZ_JABTCF010000014.1, on the reverse strand, counting down.
GCTTTGCTTTATTATCGAGAAAACCTATCACATTGGTACCGGTTACGGCCCCTTCACCATGAACATAAGCAACCTCTTGATGGGGATCTGTCTTTGGGGTAAAGGAAAAGGTTTGATAATAAGTGGCCGAATCCCCAGCAGGTTTCAGGCTAAGGCCCTGCATTCTTTCTTTGATATACGCTGCCGCCTGTAACTCCTGTTCGGTTCCCGTGGCCCTCCCTTTTAGGCTATCACTGGCCAAGAAATAAACATCGTCTTGAAGCTTGTATTTCGTTGCCTTTTCTTGCTTACAGGAAACAATCAGAATTAAAATCAGCGGAATTATTATCTTTTTTATCATTTTTGTGCCAAGTTTTTACCAAAAATAAACATCCTATGAGATTTATACTGTGTTTCTCCTTTGTAATCCTTTTCACGAACTGTAAGACCGAGCCTAAAAAGGCGATAGTGGAAAAAGAAAAGCCCACATCACTAATGGCCGGTTCGGATACCCTGATCTACGACGGGGAAAAACATTTCAAATCAATTCGCCAAATTACGTTCGGGGGCGATAATGCCGAGGCATACTGGAGTTTTGATGACCGTCAAATGATCTTCCAATCGAACAATGCCGCTTGGGGACTTGAGTGCGATCAGATGTTCTTAATGGATGTGGATGAAAACTTCAAGGATCGTAAACCCCCTATGGTCAGTACGGGAATGGGGCGAACCACCTGTGCCTATTTTCTTCCGGACAACAAACATTTTGTTTACGGTTCTACCCATTTGGCCGATGCGGCCTGCCCTGAAGTACCCTTGCGTAAAAACGGGAAATACGTTTGGCCCGTTTATGATTCCTTCGATATTTTCGTTGCAGATCTGGAGGGAAATATCACCGCCCAATTAACCGATGAACCAGGATATGATGCAGAAGCCACGGTTTCTCCCAAAGGGGATAAGATTGTTTTCACCTCTACCCGAAGTGGGGATTTGGAACTCTATACCATGAACCTTGACGGAAGCGATGTCAAACAGATTACCGATGAACTGGGATATGACGGAGGGGCATTTTTCTCCCCTGATGGCACCCAATTGATTTTTAGGGCCTCACGGCCCAAAACACCGGAAGCCATTAAGGAATATAAAGACCTTTTGGCACAAGGACTGGTACAACCTACCGAAATGGAACTCTTTATCTGCGATGCCGATGGCAGTAACCTAAAACAATTGACCTTTTTGGGCAATGCCAATTGGAGTCCGTTTTTTCATCCCTCTGGGGAAAAAATCCTTTTTTCGAGCAATTTTGAGGCAGAGAAAGGTTTTCCTTTTAATTTATACCTCATCGATGTTGATGGGAAAAACCTGGAACGTGTAACCCATGGGCAGACATTCGATGCATTCCCCGTTTTCTCGAACGACGGTAAGTATTTGGCATTTTCGAGCAATCGAAACAATGGGGGTGGTAGGGATACCAATCTGTTCATTGCCGAGTGGCAAGATTAAATACGACCCCGTTCATCAACCCGCTTCGATTTCTTATTGCTGCGTATCTTAGTGTTCCCAAACCGATATCTAAAACCTAGGACCAACAATCTACTTTCAGGACGATAATACGAAGTGTTGTTCTGGTTTAAATATTTTCTGGTATTGAAAAGGCTGGCCTCATTAAAAACATCATCGATACCTAAGGAAATACTAGCATTGTTGTCCCAAATGGTTTTACGCAGTGCTATACCCATATTAAAATAATCTTCCTGCCGCGAGTTGCCAAGGATTACCGGGGAAGAATACAGGATGCTGATATCGGCCTTAAGGCTTTTATCGGTTAAAAAAGAAAACCCGCTATTAGATCGTATGTAGGTATTCCACAATCCTTCGCTAATCTTTTGCCCCGAACCCAAATCGGTGAAATTACTTTCCATATATGAGGTTGATGCCATAAAATAAAAACTCCAATTATTGGTAAGGTTCTTATTGACGGTCACGTTAAAACCATAGGCGATATCCCTATCCACATTGGAGCTGATGAATCGCAATATCTCATTCTCATTATCCTGAAACACCAGTAGTTGGTAATTGTTTACCCGATTTTTATAGAACAGTTCAAAGGTATAGGCACGCTTATACGTATACCCACCCACCATATAGTGTCGTGATGAGGGTAAAAGGTCCGGGTTACCCTCGATCACCGAATTGTAACTCTGAAAAACCTGAAAGGGGTTTAGGCTATTGTAACGGGGTCGTGTGATTCTTCGATAATAATGATAATGGAAATCGTGATCATTATTGGGCGTGTATTGAAGTGATAACGACGGGAATAGTTTAAAATAGGTGTCCTTGTTAAATGAATTGAGAACATCCAAATTCGCCTTGGTCTTGGTGAATTCGCCCCTTAGTCCGGCCTTCACATTCCATTTCCCCCATGTATTGTCCATACTCGCATACCCTGCAAAGATACTCTCATCATAGTCGAACGAAGCGGATTCGGTAGGATTGATACCGGGTTGGTCGCGATCGAATCCTGATTGGTCTATCTCATTACCGGAGTGGATTCCTGCAAACCGAAGTCCTGTTTCAAAATTTGAGAACGTACCTATCGGGCTAACAAAATCAGCCTGTAAACTAAAAAGGTTGATGTCCTGGGTAGCATTCGTAAAAAAATCGTTTTGGTCGGTAAGTGCTTGATTGCTATCAAAAAAGGTAGTATTCAAATCTTGTCCACGTTCATAATCGTAATAGGTATAATGGGTGTTCAACGATAATTCGGCCCCTTTTTTTCCAAACTTATGTACAAAATCGAGATAAAAGGAAGTATTTATTTGATCCTCCCCTGAATCGTTTGTCGTGATAAAGCTTGAAAGATCACCGCCATTGGCATCGGTAATATCGGTTTCGGTGGCATATACCCTATTCACCTTTGGACTCCATTGGTTTAAGGTTGAAAGGGTCAGTGTATTTTTTTCATCGAAAACATAATCGAAAAACGCATTGAAATTATGGCGTTTTCGGTGTCGGATATAATCTTCATTGGCTTTCCACGTGGAGGTTACTTCCCCATCCTCGATATAATTCGTTATATCGGTATACTTCGTATACCATTTTTCCTTATTGAAACTATAATTTAAGGACAATCCCGCCTTATTGCCTTTAAAATAGTGGTCGGTACCTATGGTATGTTTTGGATAAACCCCTTGGGTATAACGATTGAATATGGCCCCGTTGTACCCTGCAATAAGGTTCTTGTTCATTTTGATGTTGATCAACATACCATCCTCGGCACTGTATTTTGAAGGGGGATTGGTAATCACCTCAATAGATTCGACATTGCTTGCAGAAGTTCCTGAAAGTAGATTGATGACATCCGATTTGGGAAGGTTTACTTTTCGGCCGTTGATCATGATTCCAATATCCTTATTCCCATTGACCGAAAGCTGATTATTAATGACAACCACCCCAGGGGCACGTTTTAGGGCTTCCCAAATATCGCTGTCAGAAAGGGCCGTATTCCCGATATTGAACACCAAACGGTCGACCTTGCGTTCGATTCTTGGTTTTTGGGTAGATACAACCACCTCATCCAACATTTGGGCGTAATTACTAATCGACAATGCACCAACGTTCATATCGGAAGTCATATCCACAGCCACATAATCAGATTCATTCTCGAGGTAACTGGCTTTAAGAAGGTAATTGCCAGATGGTATTCCGGTAATCTTGAAAAGTCCTCTTTCATCCGAGGAAGACCCATTGATCAAAACAGTATCCGTGGGACTTAACAACAAAACATTGGCCAACCAAACAGGCTCTCCTTCATTACTGATCACTTTCCCTTGGATTGAAAATTCCTGGGCCTGTAACAAAAAACTGGACGTTAATAAACAAAGGTAGGTAAGGAAAAGTTCTCTATAATTCACGTAACTAAATAATTGGCCCGTGAATTTAACAATTATTAACCGAATAATCCTACAATATAATGTGCGATTCATCGAGAATACCATAAAAAACCCTCCTATCTATAAATACGCCAAATCAACTACGGTTTATTTTACATTATATTTGCACTTTTAAAGGAAGTACGTCTAATTACAAAGACTTAGGGTCTTACATAAATGACATTTAATCTGAAGCGTAGTTGAAAAAAATAAGAAACTTTTGCATTATTGCCCATATTGACCATGGTAAAAGCACCTTGGCCGACCGGTTGCTTGATTTTACAGGTTCTGTGACAGAACGTGAAAAAAAGGAACAACTTCTCGATAGTATGGATCTTGAACGTGAACGTGGCATCACTATTAAAAGTCATGCCATTCAAATGGACTATGTCTATAAGGGTGAGGAATATATCCTTAACCTGATCGACACCCCAGGCCACGTAGATTTTTCCTACGAGGTATCCCGTTCCATAGCGGCCTGTGAGGGAGCACTATTGGTCGTCGATGCCGCGCAGAGTATTCAGGCTCAAACCATAAGTAACTTATATCTTGCCTTGGAAAATGACCTTACGATCATTCCTGTACTCAATAAGGTAGATTTACCAAGTGCCAACCCAGAGGAAGTAACCGATGATATTGTAGATCTTTTAGGCTGTGATGCCGACGAGATCATTCCCGCCAGTGCCAAGACCGGTATTGGTATCGAAGAGATCCTTACGGCCATTATTGAACACATTCCACCACCAACGGGCGTTGCCGACGAACCTTTACAAGCCTTGGTCTTCGACTCCGTTTATAATCCGTTCAGAGGTGTGGAAACGTACTTTAGGGTTATTAATGGCGAAATAAAAAAGGGACAAAAGATAAAATTCGTTGCCACGGATAAGGACTACTATGCGGACGAAGTAGGTACCTTGAAATTGACGCAACATCCCAAACAGGTCATTCGAACCGGGGATGTGGGTTATTTGATTACCGGTATAAAGGATGCCAGGGAAGTCAAAGTGGGTGATACCATCACCGATGCCAACAATCCTACCGTAAACCCCATAGCAGGTTTTGAAGATGTAAAACCCATGGTTTTCGCAGGAATATATCCGGTGGATACCGAAGATTTCGAAGAGCTTCGTTCCTCTATGGAGAAATTACAACTTAACGATGCTTCCTTGGTGTTTACACCTGAAAGTAGTGCGGCCTTAGGCTTTGGATTTCGTTGTGGTTTCCTAGGCATGCTTCACATGGAAATCATCCAGGAAAGACTGGAACGTGAATTTGATATGACGGTAATCACTACCGTACCCAACGTAAGTTACCATGCGTATACACGAAAGGATCCTGAAGTTCCCTTGATTGTGAACAATCCTTCCGACCTTCCCGATCCTTCAACAGTAGACCGTGTGGAAGAGCCTTATATAAAGGCCACTATAATCACAAAGGCCGATTTTGTGGGTAACGTAATGTCGCTATGTATTGAAAAAAGGGGAGTCATTACCAATCAGACCTATTTGACCACCGAACGGGTCGAATTGAATTTTGATATGCCCTTAGCGGAAATAGTATTTGATTTTTACGATCGATTAAAGACCGTATCCAAAGGGTATGCTTCTTTTGACTATGCCCCTATCGGAATGCGTACCTCTAAATTGGTTCGGGTCGATATTCTTCTGAACGCACAACCCGTTGATGCCTTATCGGCCCTTATACATGCTGATAATGCCGCCAATATAGGAAAGAAAATGTGTGAAAAATTACGGGAGCTTATCCCAAGACAACAATTTGATATTCCTATTCAGGCAGCCATCGGATCAAAGATCATTTCCAGGGAAACCATCAAGGCCCTACGAAAGGATGTTACCGCCAAATGTTATGGGGGTGATATTTCGCGTAAACGTAAACTGTTGGAAAAACAGAAGAAAGGAAAGAAACGGATGCGTCAAGTGGGTAATGTGGAAATACCACAGCAAGCCTTTATGGCCGTTCTAAAATTGAACGATTAAGAAAGCCCCTACACCTGGGTTTTTGTTCTTTTTCCGATATCGGTTGAATATCTTTCGGGGTAAGACCACCTCTAATCATTGCTGTAATATATTGACCTTATGGGGTTTTTGTGGTTCATGGAAACGTATGGATAATGAAATTTTTCAATTCCAATTATTCAAAATTACGCCGTATCTTTGTACTAAATTTCCTTAGTTAATGACGCTTTATATTGCACAGTTTACAGCTAAACACCGCATCATCCAAGTAGAGGAGAATTCGATTTTTATGTGGCGACAGGATAGTGGGGAGATCGATACCTCGATGCTTGCCGATAAAATTAAAAGGGAGTCTTCCGTTCATTTCTTCAATATGGTGGCCGGTAAGAATTATAAAATAGACCTTGAGGATATTACCGTTACCATTTGGCGGGCAGAACCTTTTAACGGATAGACCGTTTAAAATTACCCACAAGTACACCCTACACATACACGACATAAAATACCAAGGGACACATCAATCCCAATACGTTAATTTTAGTACCTTTCTATACTCATTTTGTAAAGACCATGAAAAATAGAAGTGCTATAATCGTTCTGGTATTGCTGGGGATTTTCTCATACGGCCAGGAAGTCCGTGAAAAAGTATCCCAATGGACAACCTTTGAAATTTCCTTAACCGCCGCATTGGATTACGGCAATCCGTACACCGATGTTGAGGTATGGGCCACTTTTACCAACCAAAAAGGGGATTCCCTGGTAAGACCTGCCTTTTGGGATGGTAACAATACCTGGAAAATTCGTTTTGCCCCAACCGATGACAATCAAATGTGGGCATGGAGGTCCTATGCCTCCGAAAAGGAAGATTCAGGATTGCATGGCCAATCGGGTCGATTCAAATCTATCCCATATTCAGGAAATAACGATTTACTGCGTGAAGGGTTGTTGAAAATAAGTCCGGGCCATAGAAATATCATGCACCATTCGGGCAAGGCCTTTTTAATGGTTGCCGATACGCCTTGGGCCATACCCTTTAGGGCTACCAAACAACAAGTAACCGCATATGCCCAAGACCGACAGCAAAAAGGCTTCAATACCGCGTTAATGATGACCCTTCAACCCGACATGAACGCTGATGGGCCTAATGAACGCAATACGGTCATGGGTTTTAAAAGGGCTTTTAAAGATCTGTCCGATGGACACATCAATACAATGGACATTGCTTACTTTCAGTACTTTGACTCCTTGGTTCAAATTCTCATCGACCATGGAATAGTCCCTGTATATCAACCTGTTTTTCACGGATTTGGATGGAAAGGATTACAAGTACTGGGAACTAATATCGATCCCCAGGAATATGTGCGCTACTCCAAATACCTCCTAGCCCGATATGGAAGTATGCCCGCCCTATGGTTAATCGCCGGAGACCATAACGGAAAGGACCCCGGAGTTAAGGAGAGTGGGGAAATGCTCCAAAAATGGGATTGCTATCAACAACCCGTTGGCATACATTATAACCCCTGTGATGATTATGTGGCCACATGGGCCAAGGGCGACGATCCACAGAAGCATTGCATGCATTATAACAAAACCTATCAGGATGAGGTATGGTTGGATTTCCAATGGGCGCAAACCGGACATGAAAGCAAGCATCTTTACCACAAAGTAGAGCGTATGTATGAAAACCAACCCACAAAGGCGGTCGCCAATGGGGAGCCTACCTATGAAGGCATGGGTAATGGTCAAAATGGACTCGGTTGGTGGCAGGGTGAAGAAGCATGGATGCAGTTGATGCACGGTGGCACTATGGGTGTGGTTTACGGTGCAGCATGCCTATGGCAATGGAAGATAACACCAGATGAAAAAGGGTGGGATGCCTGGACAGACCAACCTCTTTCTTGGGAAGGGGCGCTACAGTTGGAAGGGGCCACCTATGTTGGCCTTGTAGGCGAAATCACCAAGCATCTGGATATTACAGATATAGAAAAAAGATGGGACCTTGCCGATGGAAAACCTTTATTGGCCAAGGAAGGTGAATTGTATATTTCCTATTTAGGAAATGGTGGGGAACTTACCATCATGGACTTGCCAAAAAACTTGGATTATACCTGGATAAACCCAAAAAACGGGCTTCCAAAACAAATGGGGAAAGTGACACATGGGAATTTCAAGGCCCCGGACGACAACCCTTGGGTATTAGTGATCAAGAAACCATCACTTCGTTGAAATTTCGGCTTTCAATGCATTCTCAGTCTCATCGATATCGAACATTTTTCCAAGATAAACCAACTGATAACCTTTTTTTACGTCCTTAAACTGGTCACTGTGGGAAGAAATGATCTTTAGTTCCCCATCAGGGGTTTTCAAGAAGATCGGAATAATATCATCATCTTTGTTGGTAATCGCAATCAAATCCTGATAATGTTCCTGCCCGTTCAAGGTTATTTCATGAATGGCAGGATATTTCCTGGCCGCCTCTATTAATTTGATAAAATCATCGGTATTGGAAAACAAGCCTTCCTTGGGATTGTTCTCGGAATCGATCATCTCATCGGCATCGACCAAACGGAACGAGCCGTTTTCCCCAAATTGTTTTTCGAATTTCTTAATGGCAAATTTGTTGATATCCGAGTTTCCCGTTAGGGCCATCAAATAACCAACATCATTCAATTCGATGTTATCGGTAAGCGAATCAGAGTAGATATTGGCCGTAAAAGCCTCCAATCCTATTTTTTTTGCCTTATTGATATTCGATTCATTATTGTCGATAAGGACCACATGCCTGTTGTTCATTTTTAGATAATGCCCAATCAATCGCGATACCTTGGAGGCCCCAATAATGACGATACCCTCCGATTTTGTCAAGAAGACCCCAACCACCTTTGCGAAAATTCGCGCTGTGGTGGCATTGAGTAAGACCGTACCCAGTACGATCATAAAAACCAATGGCGTTATATATTCGGCATCGACCTCTCCCCTCAACATCAATTTGGAACCAAAAAGTGAAGCAATACCTGCTGCTACGATTCCCCTTGGACCCACCCATCCGATGAATAACTTTTCCTTGGGTTTCAAATTGGATCCCGAAGCACTAAGAAATACTCCCAAAGGCCTAATCACAAAGACGACTATCGCAAAAAGGATAACGGTATTCCAGTTATAGATCAATTCGAGATCGGACATGTTGATGTTGGCGGCCAATAAAATAAAAAGGATGGAAATCAACAATACACTCAGCGACTCCTTAAAATACAATAGCTCTTTAATATTGGGCAAATCCATATTACCTAAGACCATACCCATGACAACTACAGCCAATAATCCGGATTCATGCGCAAAAATATCCGATTCCACAAAAACCAATAAGACCACCGATAAAGAGACCACATTGAGTAAGTAGTGCGGTATAAGGTTTTTCTTGATCGCAAAAGCCAAGGCATGCGCAAAGGTAAATCCAAAGGTAAATCCGAAAAGGAGGATCTTACCAAACTCGATCAAAGCGGTCAGGGTATAGGCTTGTTCTTCACCGACACTTATAAATTCAAATACCAATACCGCGACCAAGGCGCCAATGGGATCGATTAAGATGCCTTCCCACTTCAAAACCGCGGAAACATCCTTCTTTAAGGGAATGTTCCTCAAAATCGGAGTGATTACCGTAGGACCTGTTACGATAATCAGGGAAGAGAATAAAAATGATATTTGCCAGGTTAACCCGAAAACATAATGAGCGGCCAAACCTGCACCAAAAAATGTAACCACGGAACCTACCGTAATCAATTTCGTGATGACCGGCCCCACATTGATTATCTCAGACCGCTTTAAGGTTAAGCCCCCCTCAAATAGGATAATACTAATGGCCAAGGAGACGAAATAGTATAAGCCTTCCCCAGGGAAAAGACCTTTTTGGCCGTTCCAAATAGGCTCTATTAACTTGCTTCCATCCTCAGTGAACAAAGTAGCGATGGGTCCAACCAACAAACCGATTAAGATAAGTGGTAAAATGGCCGGTAATTTTAAACGCCATGCCACCCATTGCGCAATAATTCCAAGTATTACGATTCCTGCTAATTCAATCATTCATCAAATTTTAACGAAAAATACCTTTTTATTGCTTAATGTACAATATATAGCTACAGCAATTTGCTTAATAATAATGTAGTATCTTGGACTACCCAAACAATTTAGATGCCACCCAAAATACATCCGTTCAAAACCATTCTATTTGGCTTTGCCTTTTCGCCTTCCTTAAAGGCGAATGTTTTGGAAACAGCCCGTATTGCCCATTACTTCAATGCTAAGTTGATCTTGTTGCATGTGGGTGAAAAAACTGTTGAAAAGCAAAAAACAATCAATGGGATAATCACTGAAATCCAACATAGGGAACTCCCTATCGATATAAAATGGCAAGAGGGTAAACCTTATGATGTTATCTTGCATACCTGCAAAAACCAACACATAGACCTATTGATCCTCGGGGCTTTACAGCACGAAAATATGTTTCAATTTTATGTGGGTTCCATTGCGCGGAAACTAACAAGGAAAGTCTGTTGTTCCGTGCTATTGCTCATTAAACCATCTACCGTTCGAGTAGCCTGTAAGCATGTTGTGGTCAATGGTTTAAATGCACCGGATACCCCTTTGGCGATTACCGATGCCTTTTACGTGGCCAACGCATTGGATGCCCAACAATTGACCATTGTCGAAGAGATAAAACAAAGTGAAATACATGTAACGGTAAAAGATGACCGCTCCTTGAAAAAGGCGAATTTGGTCAAGGAACGGCTTAAGCACCGTGAAGATTTCCGCATACGCAAAATATTGGCCGACCTTCCTGCCTCCTTGACCAATACGGTCAAAGTAAAGACCCAAAGTATATTTGGTAAACGAGGCTATTCCATCGGGCATTACGCAGAAGTCGTAAGGGCCGATCTTTTGGTCATGAACGCACCCACCAAAATTGGATTGCTCGACCGTATTTTTAAACATGATCTGGAACATATCCTTTCAGACCTACCAACTGACCTTTTAATCATAAGAAGATAAACAGTGCCTGCAAAAACCAACCAAACCAAGAATTTCATCACGGCACTACCCAAAAATATCTTTGCGGGTTTTGTGGTGTCATTAATTGCATTGCCTTTAGGCCTTGGCTTGGCTTTGGCGAGTGAGGCGCCACCCATATCGGGAATCATAGCGGCGATCGTTGGTGGTGTGGTAACCGCCATCATAGGAGGGGCCAATATTACCATCACCGGACCCGGAAATGGCCTAGTCATCGTGCTTCTGGGGGCCATAACCACCCTAGGGGCAGGAGACATGCACCAGGGATATCTGTATACCTTGGCCGCCATAGTAATCTCCGGAGTTCTAATGGTACTCTTGGGATTCATAAAAATGGGTCGTATGGCCGATTTTTTTCCGGCATCGGCCATTGAAGGCATGTTGGCTGCCATTGGTCTGGGAATTTTTGCGAAGCAATTCCATATTATGATCGGCCATAATAATGAACATGGAAGCATCATAAGCCTGTTGGCCCAAATCCCCAACGGAATTTTCGAACTTTTCCAAAACTTTGACCTACCCGCCGTCGTTGCTGCGGGAATAGGTTTTGTGAGTCTTTTGATTATGATCTTATACTCCAAGATCAGGAATGAATATTTTCAATTGATACCGGCCCCCATGTGGATTCTTATTTTGACGGTGGGTCTAAGTTATCTTTTGGCCGCTTTGAACATCCCTTATCCGTTGGATGAATCCTATTTGATCAACATTCCCGATAATGTGATGTCTAACCTCGCTTTCCCTGATTTTTCCAAAGCCTTTCAATTCGATTTTATTGAAGCCGTGGTCGCCATTACATTGATTGCAAGTATTGAATCGTTGTTGAGCATAAAGGCCGTTGATAAATTGGACCCCCAAAGCAGAAGATCCAACGTAAACAAGGATTTAAAAGCCTTAGGTGTCGCTACAACCTTGAGCGGATTTTTAGGGGGGCTGAATGTGGTTACGGTGATCGCAAGGAGTTCGGTCAATGTGAATAACGGAGCCACGAATAGGTCTTCCAATTTTTTTCACGCCCTATTTTTGATTGTTTTCGTTTTGCTCTTCCAAGATCAATTGCGTAAAATCCCATTAGCGGCATTAGCTGCGATACTGGTCTATACAGGCTACAAACTTGCCACGCCCAAGACCATTACCAAAATCGCTAAAATCGGGAGGGAACAAATCATTATTTTCTTTGTTACCCTACTGACCACCTTATTCACCAATCTGATTACGGGAATATTCGCAGGCATTGTAGTAACATTTGTCATTCACGCCGTAATCAACAAGGACATTGCTTTTTTCCTGTCGAATTTACTGAAACCCAATATCCTTTTATACAAGGAAAAGGATGAGGGCAACTTTTATGTGAGTGTCAAATACTTTTGCACTTTTGTCAATTTTTACAAGCTCAAGGCCAAACTCGATATGGTTCCGGAAGACCAGGATGTCATTCTCGATTTTTCACTTTGTAACTTCGTCGACCATACGGCTTTGGAAGGGTTGGGGAATTACACCGAAACCTTTGCCAAGAAAGGAGGCAATATTGAAATCATCGGCTTGGACAAACACATAACCGATTCGCACCACCCCTTTGCGATCCGTAAGGTCCTTCCGTTCGATAAGCTTATGCCCATAGAACGTTATTTTACGAAAAGACAAAAACTGCTCAAGTCAACAGCCCAAAATTTCAAATTGTCCTATGCGGCACAAAGAAATACCCGTACTGGTTTTTTAAGCAATTTTGTGTTCTTTAGGAATAGGGACATACCCTACACCTACAATACCTTATCAAATGAGGATAAAGGATATAGGCTGTGTGATGTCGAATTTACCGAAGGTACCTTTATCGCTAGGGAAGCCGTTAAAACAACGGTGATGCACATACTGCTGGATTTTGATATCCCCGTTTTTACATTGGATAAGGAAGGCCTGTTGGATTTTAAATATAGTCTCGCCGGATTTAAGGATATTGAGATTGATAATCATCCGGACTTTAACAAACGATTTTTTCTTAGTGGTGAAGACCCAGAGGCCATCTTGTCTTTGTTCTCCGATGACTTGATCCTTTTTCTGGAAAGCCACCCTTATTACCATATAGAATCCAACGGGTCATCCCTACTTATCCTAAAAAAAGAAAGACTATTGAGTGTACAGGAAATAAAGGCCTTGCTCTATTTTGGTCAACAGTTTAATGCTTTGGTCCAAAACCATCAAAACAGCTATATTTTTGTTAAAAACACCTAATAAAATAGGAACCACAACAGATAAACTCCACACTTTTATTAATTTGCACTTTTTTTCATTAGAGCGCAATGACATTATATCCTATTGAAACCGGTAATTTTAAGTTAGATGGCGGTGCCATGTTCGGGGTTGTTCCTAAAACCATTTGGAACAATACCAACCCTGCCGATAGTAATAACATGATAGATATGGCCGCTCGAAGCCTCCTGATCGAGGATGGCGACAAATTGATTCTCATTGATACAGGTATGGGAAACAAGCAGTCAGAGAAATTTTTCGGCTATTACTATCAATGGGGCGACCACTCCTTGGATAAATCCCTCGCGAAATATGGCTTTCACCGTGACGATATCACCGATGTGTTTATGACCCATCTTCATTTTGACCATTGTGGCGGAAGCATTCAATGGAACAAGGACCGAACGGGATATGAACCAGCCTTTAAAAATGCCCATTTTTGGACCAATGAAGAACATTGGCAATGGGCCATAGAACCGAACGTTCGTGAAAAAGCATCTTTTTTTAAGGAAAATCTACTCCCCATGGAAGAAAGCGGACAACTTAAGTTCATTGCCAGGAACGACCGTACCTATATCGAAAAATCAGAATTGGGCTTTGGCATACTATTTGTCGACGGACATACCGATAAACAAATGCTGCCCCACATTAAATACAAAGGAAAAACCTTGGTCTTTGCGGCTGACTTACTGCCCACTACAGGTCACATTCCCGTACCTTATGTAATGGGATATGACACACGGCCATTATTGAGTTTGGACGAAAAACAAGTGTTTATGGATAAGGCCCTGTCAAATGACTACTACCTCTTTTTGGAGCATGATGCCCACCATCAAATCTGTACCCTAAAAGACACAGCCAAAGGGGCACGATTAGACAAAATATACACCTTCGATGATTTGTTCAATTAACACCTAATTATCCACGTTTATCAGAATTTTAAAAACCCCCATACTTCACTACATACACTAATCATAGAAATTAATTTAATATTCCATTCATGACACATAAACTTTATAGACCCATATTAGGATATTTCATAGCCAGCTTATTAATGGGTTGCGGGGCAACCGCTATAATTTCAACCCCTGTTGAAAATATTGATTCCATGCCGCTTAAGATCGCGGATATGACCGAAAGTCAGAAAAAGTCCTGGAGTCATGCCGATTTACTTACCGATACCATTCCCGGGATGAGTGTCGACAAAGCCTATCGCGAAATTATTGGTAACAAAAAAGGCACCAAGGTCATTGTTGCTGTCCTTGATTCCGGTATGGACCTTACACATGAGGACCTGGATGATGTTTTATGGACCAACAAGAAAGAAATACCAGGTAATAACATCGATGATGACAACAATGGTTACATAGATGATATTCATGGGTATAACCTCTTGGGTGAGTCTTATGACGAGCAATTGGAATACGTAAGGATCCTTCGATTAAAACTCGGGGATGCCGATTTACAAGCCAAGGCACAGGCAAAACTGGACAAGGAATACCCAGAAGCCCTTGCAAACAAACAACAATACGAGCAGATTTTACAAACGGTAAAAAATGCCGATGAAGCCGTAAAAGAACATTTGGGGAAATCGGAATATACCAAGGAAGACCTTTCCGGTATTAAGGATGAGACCGAGACCATGCAAAGAAATGTTGCTATACTCACCCAAATGTTCACTTATGCCGATACCATTCCTGAATTAATGAAGGAATTGGAAGGTGGCATAAAACATTTTTCCGAACAATTAAATTATAACCTTAATGTTGATTTCGATGGCAGGAAAGTGGTCGGTGATGACCCTTATGACCTTATGGATACGAACTATGGCAACGGCAACCCACAGAACAGGGTTAAAGACGAAAGCCATGGTTCCCACGTTGCCGGTATTATCGCAGCGGAAAGAAACAACGGTATTGGTGCCAAGGGAGTAGCCAATAATGCGGAAATAATGAGCATTCGCGCCGTACCGAATGGTGATGAATATGACAAGGATATTGCCTTGGGTATACGCTATGCTGTTGATAATGGTGCAAAAATCATTAATTGTAGTTTTGGTAAATCATTTTCCCCTAATGCGGATTGGGTTTACGATGCTATTAAATATGCTGCTTCAAAAGACGTATTAATCGTTCATGCAGCCGGTAATGATGGTGTTGATTTGGATGATCCCAACAACCCTAATTTCCCCAACGACCAAATCAACAATGGCCCGGAAATTGCTGATAATGTAATTACAGTGGGAGCCCTAGACCCAGAATATGGTTCTGAAATGGTAGCCTCTTATTCCAATTATGGGAAAGTGAACGTAGATATCTTTGCTCCGGGAACTGATATTTATTCAACCATACCCCATAATGAATATGAGTTTATGCCCGGTACATCAATGGCTTCACCAGCCGTGGCAGGTGTTGCCGCTTTGGTATGGTCACAATATCCAAACCTTAGTGCTTCCCAAATTAAGAAAATCATTCTTGAATCAGGACTTAGCATCAAGACCCCAGTGATTTTGGGAGGGAATTCCTCCAAAAGTAGTACGATGGATAAAATTTGTACATCGGGTAAAATCGTAAATGCCTACAACGCATTGATCATGGCTAAAGCAATGTCCAAAAATAAATAGAGATAAATCCTAAAAAATTTATGCAGTCAAAAAAAACAGTATTCCTTTTAGCCCTATTGACCTTTAGCCTTTTTGTGCAAGCACAAAACTCGAATTCATATTGGCAACAACATGTCGACTATACTATGGAAGTTGATATGAATGTAAAGAATTACCAATATAACGGGACACAAAAATTGATCTACACGAACAATTCACCTGATGAACTGTCCCGTGTATACTATCATTTATATTTCAATGCCTTTCAACCCGGCAGCGAAATGGACATGCGTCTACAGAATATCGAGGATCCCGATGGAAGAATGATGAAGGATGGGAAAAGTAGGATTGCTGATTTAAAACCTGATGAGATAGGATTTTTACATGTATCCTCCCTTACACAGGACGGTGAAAATGTTACGTTTAAGGAAGAGGGTACTGTTCTGGTCGTTGAATTGGCCAAGCCTATTCCGTCTGGGGGTAAAACCACCTTTGAATTGGATTTCAAGGGTCAGGTACCTGTCCAAATCCGTCGTTCAGGCCGTAACAATGCCGAAGGCGTAGCGCTCTCTATGAGCCAATGGTATCCCAAATTGGCTGAATATGATTTTGAAGGGTGGCATGCCGACCCCTATATCGCCCGTGAATTTCATGGGGTTTGGGGCGATTTTGATGTAAAACTGACGCTCGATAAGGATTATGTGGTCGGTGGTACGGGATATTTACAGAATCCACAGGAAATAGGACATGGGTACGAAACCCCGGGTACCAAAGTGAAAAAGACAAAGGGAAAAACACTTACCTGGCATTTTAAAGCCCCCATGGTACATGATTTTATGTGGGCCGCAGATCCTGACTATATACATGATACCTTAAAAATGGAAGATGGCCCCGTGCTTCATTTCCTTTATAAAAACGACCCGGAAATTGTTGATAACTGGAAGAAATTGCAACCCAAAACAGCTGAAGCCATGGAGTTCTTCAGTAAGAATATCGGCAAATACCCCTACGAACAGTATTCTGTGGTACATGGTGGTGATGGGGGTATGGAATATGCCATGGGTACACTCATTACCGGAGGACGAAAATTCGGTAGTTTGGTTGGGGTGATGACCCACGAAATGGCCCATTCCTGGTTTCAACAGGTGTTGGCAACCAACGAGGCCAAACACGAGTGGATGGATGAGGGTTTCACTACATTCATCTCTACCCTTTGTATGAATCAGATTATGGCGCAAAACAAGGAGAACCCTTTTGATAACGCGTATAATGGTTATCGTAGATTAGCCCTATCAGGTAAAGAACAACCCCAAACAACCTATGCAGATCGCTATGACAACAACTTTGCCTATGGGATTTCGGCCTATAGTAAAGGAGCGATTTTCCTTGCCCAATTGGGTTATATCATCGGTCAGGATAAGTTAATGGAGACCCTTAGAAAGTACTTTAACGATTTTAAATTCAAGCATCCGGTACCCAACGATATTAAAAGAACGGCGGAAAAGGTTTCCGGAATGGAGTTGGACTGGTATTTGGTAGATTGGACGCAGACGACCAATACCATAGATTACAGTATAAAGGAAGTGGTTGCCGATGGCGTCAAAACCAAGGTTACCTTGGAGAGGATCGGATTAATGCCTATGCCGGTGGATATTCTTGTAGTATATGCCGACGGCACTCAGGAGACCTTGTATGCACCACTGCGTATGATGCGGGGAGAAAAGGCAAATCCGTACCCAGATATCAAACGTACTGTCTTGGATGATTGGCCATGGGCTTATTCAACCTATGGATTCACCATTGACAAGCCTTTGGATGATATAACGGCAATTTTGATCGATCCATCACAACTTATGGCCGATGTTGATCTGGATAACAATCTCTGGCAAGCCCAAGAATAAATAAAAGGCTAATTACGGGATTCACCTGGTTTTCCGGGTTGTGATCCTATACCACCAAGTGTTTCCGTACATCTCGGTTTTAGCGTTGAACTCCCTATTATTCATCACAATATGGGTGTCGTCCAACATGCGGTTCCTATAGCCTAAAAGGTGAAAAAACGGCCTTGTCGAAAATTGGGCCACCTTCGTATTGACCAATAACGATTCCTTTTCCTTATTGGCCCAAGAAAGTCCCGGAAGGTAATGCAATAGGTTGCCGATCTTGGTTCTTCTAAAAAAGGCCGATAGTTTAAGCACCCAAGTGGGTAATTTTCGAATCAGGAAAAAACCATCATTCCCTTTTTGTTGGTACAACGGCATAAAGATTATGGTATCTTTTTCAGCTTTGATAAACTCTTCTTTTTCCATGGCCAAGGGAGTTCCTTCAATAATTTCCTCGAAACTATGGAAACCTTCCATCATCTTGAAATCCTCATTATCATCAATATGATGCCGATAAATGATTTCGTAAAAACTGGAGTTGTTATCTGCGGATTTTTGAAGTTGTTCATAGTGGCCTTTAAACCCATTGACTTCATCTTTTTTCAAAAAACCACTATAAACCATAGCCAACCAAGTAAAGGCAATGCTATTTTTTATGGCCATTTCCTCGGTGTGCTGACCAGACTCGAACCCTAAGGAAACATACCCTTTTTCATTGATATAACTCAATAGGGGCCCGTCTAAATACTCCTCAATGCCCAAAACAATGGGAACCGGGAAAAGTTTTGAAAACCTTCGATTGATCAACGCATCATTAATGGTAATAAAGGGCAGGGTTTTACTGGACGTAGTGTGGTAATCAATAAAATAAAAAGGTCCCTTTTCATGCTCCAAAATACCATGAACCAACGTATGGAGTTCCAGTAATTCTTTCTCCTCATTCAGAAGATCTCTATTATCCCGCTCTTTGATGCTTTCGATTTCGGGCTTCGTCCAAATACGATTTAAATCCTTATCCAGATATCTTTTACCTTCTTCCAAGGCTGGTAAATTACCTTTTAGCGCATAAATGCTTCCATGGTATGTAAATGACCCCTTTCCGAGTTCATTGAGAACCTTTTCAAGGGCAGTTACACCAGCCTTTTCATTCCCGTGGATTCCCGCGAAAAAAACCAAGGTCGGTCCTGGGTGTTCTCCCCGGATATGACCTATAAGACGTTTGGTCTTTATCTCTGCTTCGGGGCTCCAGGTATCGATCATAGGTCAAAAATCTTTGGAGGTGATAATACCAACAAGTTTCTTCCCCCGTACTACCGGCAGACAATTGATCTTATGGGTCTGCATAAGGCTCTTGGCCTCTTCCAAAGGGGTGGCGGGAGTTGCCGTTACCAAATCACGTTTCATGATATTCTTAATATTCTCACCGTGATTTTCAGGGCTGTCCAAATACTTGCCAACATCGGTCCAAGTAAGTAGTCCGATAAGATCCATGTGATTATCCAGAATCGGTACATGATGGATGTCTTTCCATTGCATCATACGCAATACAAGTTCCAAACTGTCATTCTCCTGGGCCGTAATGGTTCTAACGTTCATACGTTCACCCACTTTCCTGTTTTCTTTGGGAATCTTGAACTCATCCCCTCTTGGTAATTGCCAAGCATCGATGGTATACCCTTTTTGCTGCCTTTCATAAATGGTCGCAGTCAATATTTTTAAGGCATCGGTGGTTTTATAATCTTTCTTAAGTTTTCTGAATCCTTCAACCATCCAACGCGATCCATTGGTAGATTGCACCCGATGTTTGATGATCTTTAAGTAGTGCTCGGCATCCTTAGGGGCAACCTTCATACTGTACAATCCCCTATAGGCCATTGGTAACAGATGATCTAAAATAAGATCATGGCTGGATATTAATGAATTGTTCCAGTAAAATTGGGCGGCCATTCCGTACCTAGCGGCATTGAAGAAGTTACTTTTAACATCCTTAAAGTCCATTATGGTATGAACATTATCAAACTCCTTTGGTCTACCTTTCATTAGTCCGACCCAGAACATCATATTCGCCATTTCGTCGGCCGTAGAAGGTCCTGAGGGTAAATATCTGTTTTCCAAACGCATATGGGGTTTGCCATTGGTAGTGCCGTAACATAACCTATTCCATTTATACACTGTTCCGTTGTGCAGTTTCAATGCCTTTAATTTTGGAATATTCCCTTGCTCGAGCTCGGTAATGCTATCGTTCTCAAAATCGGAAGTAAGAATACTTCTAAAGCGAATCACGGAATCCTTGAAAAAATCGACTACCGATCCCTGTGCCCATTCGTTTCCAAAACCTACCCTTGATTCCCTTTCGTTCATTACAAAAGTACTGGCCCTGGTATCCACACTTTGTGCAAAAAGTGCAATTCGGGATTCTTCCCATAACTCACGACCCATCAATAATGGCGAATTGGTACAAATGGATAAAACTGGACCGGCGATGGCCTGCGCCCAATTGTACGTATCGGCAAAATTATTGGGATCTATCTGCAAATGGGTCTGAAAACTGGTATTACAGCCTTCATAAAGTATCGAATCGTGTTTAAGATTCAGCTCATCAACACCTTTGATATGCAGTTCAATATCGTTTTTCCTAATCTCGGTAATGGCTTCATTCAAAACTTGGTATCGTTTTAAAGGAGTCATATAGGATAATTTCAGATGCTTCGTCCTAATGGTGGGCAATATACCCGTAAGTACCATTTTAGTGTTGTTTTCATGGGCAACCTCCTGTACCTGATCGAGGAGCTCATTCAATTTGCTATGTAATTCTGAAAAACATTCCCCCTTAAACTCTACGGGTTCCAGATTAATCTCCAGATTATATAAGGCCAACTCAGAAGTAAAATACTTCTTATTCAACTTTTCCAGTATTTTATCGGCATTCTTGGCAGGCTCCCACTCCTCGTTGACCAAACAAAATTCCTGTTCGATTCCTACTCTGGAAATATCTTTCTCGAACATGTCGTTCTCGAGCATCAACTCCAAAGCCTTTATATCAGCCATTAGCTGTTTCAAGTACAATCCCTTGTTAGGATTGCCAATTAATTTCTCAACATTCAATTCTCCCATTATATTGTATTAAAGTCTGCAAGTTATTCTAAAATAGGTATTATTCCATACAAGATAGAACCTTTTTATGCTGAAGGCAAATGACAATTGTCATAAAAACGAATACAGTGTTTTTTCTTTACTTTTGCAGTAGGGCATAAAATATGCCATAGCGAATATATAAATTGGGGATTTCCCTATTTAGGCATAACATCATTAAAACAAACAACGTAGAAAAACATAACTTTTCATTTCCGAAAAAAGAAAAATTAAAGAATAAGAAGTTGATCGAACGACTTTTTAAAGAAGGGAAACAACTCAACGGCTATCCTTTGAAATTGCTTTATTTGGAATTGGATTCCCCTATGGATGTCCGGATTAAAACCGGGGTGGCTGTTCCTAAGAAAAAATTTAAGAGTGCAGTCAAGAGAAACCGCATAAAAAGGTTATTACGTGAATCGTACCGTCTTAACAAACAACTTGTTTTTAACAATAGTGAGGGGAACTTTGCGTTTCTAATTTTATACCTTGGGAAGGAAATGCCTAGTTATCCTGTGATTGAAAAGGGCATGCAAACAATACTTCAAAAATTTCTAAAAAAAATCGATAATGCAAAAGTTGATTAAAAAAAAGGTGCTGATCCCTGTATTGGCGATTACTTTTTTACTCATTGGTAGTGGTTTCAAAAGCGATTTTTTCGAAATAGCAAAACAGATAGAGATATTCACTACCCTATTCAAGGAGTTGAACATGAACTATGTGGATGAAACCAATCCAGCTGAATTGATGGACACCGCCATCAAGAATATGTTGAACGAATTGGATCCCTATACCAAATTCTTGAATGAACAGGATGTAGAGGCCTACAAAATCAACAATGCCGGTGAATACTCCGGTATCGGGGCATTGGTGCGTTCCTATAAGGATCGCCTATTGGTCATTGAACCCTACAAGGATTACCCTGCGGACAAGGCCGGACTAAAGGCCGGGGATGAAATCGTTAAGATTGGAAATATCAATGTTGCGGATTTTGATGACAACGCCAGCGAACTTCTTAAAGGGGCCAATAATTCTGAAGTGGCCATCACTTATAAAAGACAGGGTAAGATCAACACCACCTCAATAAAACGTGAGGCCATTGAAGTCGATGCCGTGCCTTACTATGATATGGTTGACGACAAAACAGGGTTTATCGTTCTAGCAAAATTCAATGCCAAAGCCTCCTCACAAACCAAGGAGGCACTCCTTGACCTAAAAGGAAAAGGGGCTGAAAAAATCATTTTGGATCTACGTGGAAATCCAGGGGGCCTATTATCCGAGGCCATCAATGTAACCAATCTATTCATACCCAAAGGGGAATTAATAGTCACTACAAAATCGAAGGTGAAAAAGTTCAACTCGGAATACAGGACCAAAAACAAACCGGTAGACACTGAAATACCCTTGGTAGTCCTGGTCAACGGTAATAGTGCCTCGGCTAGTGAAATCGTGTCTGGAAGCCTTCAGGATTTAGATCGTGCAGTAATTATGGGGGCAAGGAGTTTTGGAAAAGGACTCGTACAAAGGCCTCTAAAACTCACCTATGGCACCCAATTGAAAGTGACTATAAGCCGCTACTACACCTCTTCGGGAAGGTGTATACAATCTTTGGATTATTGGAATAGGGATGAAAATGGCCATGCCGTTCGACAAACACACTTCAACGAATTTAAAACAAGAAACGGCCGTAAGGTACAAGATGGTGGTGGTGTATTGCCCGATATCCGGATTGATGAACTCAATACGAATTCCTTATTGAAGGCCTTGGACGAAAATAACGTGATTTTCGATTATGCCACAAATTACCATTATTCGAATTCCCTTGAGCGTTTGGGTGATTTTACTTTTTCAGACGCGGATTTCAATGCCTTCAAAACCTTTGTGGCCCAAAGTGATTTCTCCTACGAAACCAAAACCGAAAAGGCCCTCAAAGAAGCTATGACCGTCGAAAATGATGATATTTTGGGTGATGCCGTTCAAGAAAACTATACATCCTTGTTGAATGAGATTGAAAAGAGCAAAATCATAGCCTTGGATAAGTACCAAAAAGAGATCAAGAAAAAATTGGAGGACGAAATCATTAAAAGGTATTTTTATAGAGAGGGGTTGTTTACCTACTATCTAACCCATGACGAGGCCATACTGGCTGCCAAGGAATTATTGTCCAATGAAAACAAGTACAAAGGTATCTTACAATAGCCCCAGAGGGGTGTCTTTGATTCCGTTTTAAATAGCACCTATACCTTTCACTGAAATAGGAATGAACTTTCTTAAAGTGCCGTGAACAACATCAAACCCATAGCCTTGGTAAACCATGGGTTATGACAAAAGAATAATCTAAGATGTTTCCTTGTCCAATCCGTGGGATATGCTAGATTTAGTTTCGATCTTTAGTCGATAAAACAAGCTGTACCACATTACGATGGCTGAAACAGCAAAAAATCGGTAATGATTAATTACATTTAAATCTGTAAAGGCACTGATAAACACCTTTAACCGAATCAAAGCCATAACAGTATTTAAAGTGATTGTTAACCCATTCCAACTAAGATTATGAAAAAAATAGTGCTTGTCCTTGTTATCGTATGCCACCTTTCTATGGTAGCCCAAACAAAAGAAGAAAAACCAAACCCCAAACCCATTCCTGCACCAAAATCATTTGTTACGAACCATAAAGGGGTTTTTGGTGGTAAATCAATTTCTTACAAGGCCACCGCTAAAGAAACCTTCCTAAAAAGTGAAAAAGGGGATTCGGTCGCTACCATTTGGTCCGTAGCATATACACAGGATGGCATAACCCATAGTGCCCAAAGACCTGTAACATTTGTTTTCAATGGGGGTCCGGGTTCTGCATCGGTCTGGTTGCATATGGGATTATTTGGTCCTAAAATCGTAAAAATCGATTCCGATGCCAAAAAGGATGACGGGGCCGCCCCTTATGATTTACAAACCAATGAATACGGTCTTTTAGATCTTACCGATTTGGTTTTTATCGATCCCGTAGGTACGGGTTATAGCCGTGTTGTCGGTAAGGGCAAGGAAAAAGACTTCTGGGGATTAAAGGAAGACGCTGCCTCGGTGGCACAGTTCATTCGACTATGGATTACAGAAAACAAACGATGGTTTTCCCCCAAATATATCGCCGGTGAGAGTTATGGCACCACACGGGCTACTGCAGTGGGCAAGGCTTTGGAAGGAGGGGGACAGAACATGGCCTTGAACGGACTTATTTTAATATCCCAAGCCTTGGATTATGACGGTTCTACATCCATACACAATAACATAACCTCCTATGTTACCTATTTGCCCAGTATGGCCGCCACAGCTTGGTATCACAAGAAAGCGGGACAAGGTAAAGACCTGAAGGATTTTCTTGAGGAGTGCCGTAAATTCACCTATAACGTCTACACCCCTGCCCTATACAAGGGTAACTTATTGACCCATGACGAGAAAAATTCGATTGCCGAAAAAATGTCTTATTTCATTGGGCTGGATAAAGCATATATCCTCAGATCGGACCTACGTATCTTAATGCATCGTTTTCAAAAGCAATTATTGGCCGATAGAGGCCTGGCTATAGGCCGCTTAGATGGTCGGTTTATGGGGGACGAAGCTGATAAACTTTCAGAAAAGCCACATTTGGGCGATGCCTCCAGTTATCAAATCAGTTCGGCATATACAGCTGCCTTGAACCATTATTTCGCTTCTGCACTAAATGTGGATATGGATAGGCCATATTTAACCTCTAATGATAAGATTGGAAGTAAATGGCGTTGGAGAACCGTACCCGAAGGTAGTTATTGGGAACCTGCCCCCGTGAATGTTTCCAGGGCACTGGGCGAAACCATGAGACGAAATACTGAAATGAGGGTTTTGGTGGCCAGTGGATATTTTGACCTCATCACTCCCTTTTTTGATGCCGAATATACTTTTTCCAGAAACGGAATCGTAAAGGAAAGGGTTACCATGACCTATTATGAAGCCGGACATATGATGTATATTCATGAACCCGATTTGATAAAACTATCAAAGGATATCCGGGATTTCCTTACTGTACAATAAATTGATCTAAAAGTATAAATGAAAGCCATGCTTTCTTCAACTTTCAAATCACATATCAGCCAGATTTTGGGTTGCAAGGTCTTAAAAGTCGAAGCAGTCCTAGGAGGTGACATTTCAAAGGCTTTTGGAGTGTATACCCAAACACAACGGTTTTTCTGCAAGGTGAACGACAGTCCTTGCGCATTACCTATGTTCAATATGGAGAAAGCCGGACTTGAACACATTGAGCGCACCAAAACCATAGGTGTACCCAAAATACTCGCTTGTGGACAACACGAGGGCATTTCATATCTTTTAATGGAATTTATTGCCTCTAAAAGTGCAGATTCCAAGGACTTCGAAACCCTTGGCCATCAACTGGCAGCCATGCATTCCTTGGCTATGGGTGATTCCTTTGGATGGCCACAGGACAATTACATTGGAAGTTTAACACAATCGAACAAAAACCACCCGGACTGGTCCCTATTCTATGTTCATGAACGTTTGTTGCCCCAACTCATAATGGCCAGGGAAAAACGCTTATTGGGTTCTGACGAAATTCCTACCGAAAATAACCTTGTCAAAGGATGTCAGCAATTCTTTACCCATACAAAACCCGCATTACTTCATGGGGATTTATGGAGTGGTAACTATTGTATCGACACCCAAGGACACCCCTATCTCATCGACCCTGCAGTATACTACGGCCATCATGAGGTGGATATTGCCATGACCAAACTTTTCGGGGGTTTTGGAACTTCATTTTATGACGCTTATTCAGAACATTTTCCTGGGATTGATGGCGCCAAGGAACGCACCGATATTTACCAACTCTATTACCTGTTGGTCCATTTAAATTTATTCGGAACATCGTATTATTCCGCTGTGAAACACCTATTGAAAAAGTATTTCGGTTAGCGTTATCAGTGAATACGGTTGTTCAATCCTTAAAAATCGGGGTATTGGCCAAATTGATCAATCCGTCCTCCTCTTCCTTTAAAATCCTTTTGGTACGCAAATATCGCTTCAGATTCCATTCATCAAAATTTGGGGCCTTGGGATCCATACTACTGATACGTACCATATTGGAAGAGTGGATAAATTCATTATTGCCAATCCACATACCCACATGTACGACCTTTTCCGGGGTAGAGTCGGTGGCCTTTCGGCCAAAAAACAACAAATCACCCTTGACAAGGTCATCAAAATTCTTTAGTGAATCAATGGATTTCCCTGTATGGACCTGTTGGGAAGCATCCCTTGGAATGACCATACCGTTCAAAAAGTAGATGGTTTTGGTAAATCCGCTACAATCAACCCCTTTGGTAGAGGTACCACCCCATAGATAAGGTACACCCATTAATTTTTTGGATGTCTCCACCAAGGCGTCGGTGGTTGGGTTCAAATCCTGTAACCATTGATTATAATCCTGTGCTTCACCCTTAAGAATAAATGCGATTCTACTATCTGGATATTTCACTTTGTAGAACCCTTTGTCTTCTCCCAATTTTTCAAGAACTGCCCCAGCCACCATATCGGAAACCACTTGTGAAGTTACATCGGTTGTTGAATATGTGTGCCCATAGGTCTTTGTAAATATGATTTTATCGGAAGATCGCCATTGGTTTGCCGAAATGGAATCCATTAATTGAATACCGCCACTATCGACCCATGAAAGGTATTGATCCGGTGTTTGTATCAAATACCAACCATCTGACTTTTTATAAACCTTGACGGGCGTGCCCAAAGTGGCCTGGGTGGCCAATTCGGCGGAGTGTTTTGGTTGGCTGCGTAGATTGGCCACGGAAATCGTAATGACTCCCTGTATTTTCCCCTCAAGCTCCTTGGTCGGTAACAATTGGATGCTATCAATATAATCAACGTTTTCAGCCGACAACCTCGTTTTTAAGGCATCTAGGGCCTTGGGTAGATTGCTTTCCCCTTTTAAAATATAGGTGTCATTGTCCTTTATGACTTTTATATCAAAAAGTGCTACCCGTTTGTCCGGGGCCACTTCTTTTTTCACAGCATCAATTTGCTGTTGTAAAAGGTCATCCGATACCCCATCACCCTGACACCCTTGAAATAACAATAAGGGAACGAGAGCACAGGTCAAAACACGTCTAAAATCCATACATCGAAATTTTATTCAAAAATAGACAATTAATGATTTTTATCCTTCCAATTTCTGGAAGGTTACTACCATAGGGGAACAATTGCTTTATACTTTTATCCTGTTTTTCCCTAATTTAGCCAACAATGAAAAAATTAAAGGTCATAGAGCTTTTTGCAGGTGTTGGCGGTTTTCGCCTGGGACTTGAGAATACGGGTAATTACGAGGTTGTTTGGTCGAACCAATGGGAACCCTCGACCAAAATCCAACATGCCTCCACGGTCTATGAGGCCCGTTTTGGTGATCAAAACCACTGTAATGAGGATATTTCAGAAGTTCAAACAAAGGATATCCCCGATGCTGATATCTTAGTAGGTGGTTTTCCCTGTCAGGATTATTCCGTGGCAACGACCTTGCAGAATTCCAAAGGACTTATAGGTAAGAAAGGGGTATTGTGGTGGTCAATACATCGTATCCTATCGGAGAAAAAAACGCCGCCTAAATATCTTTTCCTTGAAAATGTAGATCGCCTCTTAAAATCACCCTCAACCCAAAGAGGCCGGGATTTTGCCCTCATGCTCAAAAGTTTGGACAATTTGGGTTATGCTGTGGAGTGGCGGGTAATCAATGCTGCGGATTATGGTATGCCCCAACGTCGTAGACGTATATTTTTCCTGGGTTACCATAAATCCACCCCTTTATATAAAGCATTGGAAAAAGCGGACAAAAAAGAATGGATTGCCCAACAGGGTACCATTGCAAATGCATTTCCTGTTCAAAACACCTTGGAAAACTATAATCAATTTACCATTAAGGGGGACTTGGTTGAAATTTCCGAAACATTCAATCAAGGTGAAAAGTTATCCCCTTTTGGCAATACAGGGACCAGTATCAATGGAGCCGTTTTTACGGCAAAGACACATCCAAATTATGACGGACCACGGACGGTGCTTGCCGATGTGCTTCAAAATGAAGAGGTTACCGAGGATTTTTATATTCCGTCCGATGAATATCCTAAATGGGAATATTTAAAAGGGGCCAAAAAGGAAGTAAGAACCGCAAAAAATGGTTTTGAATACAACTATAGCGAAGGTGGTATGATCTTCCCAGATGCCTTGGACAATGCCTCACGGACCATTATTACGGGTGAAGGGGGTAAAAGTCCGTCTAGGTTCAAACATGTTGTAAAGACCCCGAAAGGACTTCGACGTTTGACGCCTTTGGAACTGGAGCGCCTAAACATGTTTCCAGACAACCATACCCTATTAAAGGGTATTTCAGATACCAAACGGGCTTTTTTTATGGGCAATGCCTTAGTGGTTGGGGTGGTTGAACAAATCGGTAAAACCCTGTTCGGTAAAATAAACAACTAAATCGTGGGTGATAAAAGTCATTTTAAAAGTGATTTGCAGAAAGAGAAACAACTTGCAATCCTTTTGGATTCGATGTATCACAACCACTTGAAAAATTACGGTTTTAAACGGATATCCGATTTAAACCTTCAACACAGGGGTGTTGACCTGATCCTAATTCAAAAAAACACCCAAAAGACATTTTTTGTTGATGAGAAGGCCCAATTGGATTATGTGAACGACGATTTACCCACTTTCGCCTTTGAAATCAATTATCAAAAAAACGGAAAAATAAAACCAGGGTGGCTATACGATCCTTCAAAGAAAACCGATTTCTATGCCTTGGTTACGGCCATCTATGCTGACGAGCCCCAAACCTATACCTCTTGTAAGATCACCTTTGTAAACCGTCCCAAACTTATCGACTTATTAACAACCCGAAAACTCACCCAAAACCGCTTGGAAATTTATTGGGAAAAAGCCCATGGCAAACATGGTAAATTCAAAATAAGCGAACTGGATTCCCATTCGGAAGGCTACCTTTATGCATCGACCCAAAACAAGGCGGAAAAGCCTTTTAACCTGATATTAAAGCTTGATTTCTTGATGGAAAACGGTGTTGCCAAACGTTTCGTTTGATTCTTTTACAAACCACAGGGTCGGTAAATCTTAAAAATTATTGATTACGGTATATTTCAATGGGTTGATTTGGTGATGATAAACACATAAATCGCGGTTCAGGTACACTATATTCGAAATCATTGCTTCCTTAATAAACCGACCTACAGGTCGGTAAGGTCAATTTTACTATTTTTTTGATCATAGCCATTCAATTTTAAAATCTAGACCAAAATCCGTCTCAAATCATTACTTTTAAACATCAGCTTATGGTTTGTACACAACGTATAAAACACCATCTTCATTATACATATTTTAATATATAAAGTCAATGCGTTTATTAAAATCCATTTCCACGGCAATAGCATGTTTAAGCATCATAACCGTGTGCTTTTCACAAGAACCGATACAAAATGCGCCTTATAAGGATAACTCCCTAAGCGTGGAGCTCCGGGTCAAGGATCTGTTGGGCCGTATGACCCTGGAGGAAAAAATTTCACAGATGCAGATGTTAAGCTTATCTTCCTTGGCATTCGACAAAAATGAAAAAGTCAGTCCGAGTTCTTTGGATAGCTTATTCCACGGACAAAGCATTGGTTGTTTGGAGAGTCCGTTCATAGGGGTAGACCAAATCGCAAAACTTTCTGAAGCGGCAGACAACTATCTTCGCAATAATACAAGACTGGGAATACCAGCCATTCAAATTGCGGAATGCCTGCATGGGCAGTTGGCCTTTGGGGCTACCATTTTTCCACAAGCCATTGCACAGGGAAGTACTTGGAACACCGAATTGATACAAAGAATGAGTGCCCAGATTGCCTATGAAGCGAGCCTTTCCGGGGTAGATCAAGCTTTATCACCCTTATTCGATCTTGCACGGGACCCAAGATATGGCAGGGTTGAAGAATGCTATGGCGAGGACCCCTATCATGTTGCGGAAATGGGAAAAGCCTTTGTTATTGGTATGCAGGGTGACCCCGAAATTACAAAAAACCATATTCCGGATAATAAACTTATATGTACGGCGAAACACTTTGTGGCCTATAGCACCCCGATTGCGGGTATCAATCTAGGGCCTAATAATGTTGGACCCCGGGATTTAAGGGATTTGCACCTATATCCGTTTAAAAAAGTGATACAGGAAGCCAATATCTATTCCGTAATGCCCGCCTATAATGAAGTCAATGGGATTCCGATGCATAGTAACGAATACCTAATGAAAGACATTTTACGTAAGGAATTGGGTTTTAATGGCTATGTCTTCTCCGATTATGAGGCTGTATGGATGTTGGAGCACTTTCATAAGGTTACCCATGATAAGACTGAAACCGCCATAGAAGCCATAAAGGCCGGTATAGATCTTGAAGCACCAAAACCTTATGCGTTTTCCGAATTGGCAGAACTGGTCAAAACAGGAAAGATCGATAGCACTTTGATCGATCAAGCCGTTAGTAACATATTAACCGCAAAATTCAAGGCTGGTTTATTCGATAAACCCTATACCGCACCGCAAAAAGTATCCGACTTGGTTCACATCCAAGAAGCGAAAAACCTTGCGCGTGAAGTTGCGGAAGAATCCATAATCCTTCTAAAAAACCAAAATCAACTATTGCCCTTGGATGTTACCCAACTAAACTCCATTGCCGTCATCGGTCCCAATGCCGATCAAGTTCAATATGGTGATTACAGTGCCACCAAGGATAATGCCTCTGGTGTAACCCTATTGGAGGGAATAAAAAATTATGTAAACAATACCATTACTGTGAATTATGCCCAAGGGTGTACCATTACCGGTCTCGATAACAGCAATATACCGGCTGCCGTAAAAGCGGCGGAGCAAAGTGATGTAGTGGTTTTGGTTATTGGTGGTACCAGTATGACCTTATCGGGAATTGGCTGGGGAAAAGAAATTCCCGGTGATTATGCAACTTCAGGTGAAGGTTTTGATAGAACCACCTTAACACCTCCTGGTATTCAACCGGAATTGATCAAGGCCCTACATGAAACCGGGAAACCTATAGTATTGGTTATGGTTCATGGGCGTGCCTATTCCATTGCGTGGGAAAAAGAAAATATTCCTGCTATTGTAGAGGCCTGGTACCCTGGGGAAGAGGGTGGAAATGCCATCGCCCGTGTATTGTTTGGGGAAGTGAATCCTTCTGGTAAATTACCGGTATCGGTACCAAAAAGTGTAGGACACGTACCCACTTTTTATAATACCAAACCCTCGGGAAAGGGTTTTTATCACCAACGGGGAACCAAAGAAAAACCAGGAAGGGATTATGTTTTTTCCTCACCAGATCCACTTTTCCCTTTTGGCCATGGGTTGAGCTATACCCAATTTGAATATTCCAATTTAAAGGTTACGAACACCAAATTGGATAAGAACGAATCCATTCACGTTTCAATGGATATTAAAAATACCGGGGAAATGACAGGAAAAGAAGTTGTTCAAGTATATATTAATGACAAGATAAGTTCTGTTACCACGCCTATTCAGGTTTTGAAGGAATTCAAGAAAGTGAATGTACGCCCTTCTGAAACCATTAGCATTGCTTTTTCCATTCCCATGAATGAACTTGGTCTCTGGGACAAAAATATGGACTATAAGATTGAACCCGGGGAATTTGAGATAATGATAGGTAGTTCCTCTGAGGATATTCGACTTAGAAAAACCATTTTGATCAATTAAAATCCTTTATGGTAAGTCCATTACCAGTCTATATTGGAATAATGATTACCATAAAACGACCAAAACGGCATTGTAGGTGAAATACTGGTGTTAATTAACATAAAACATTGTTAATCAATGCTTAAAATTTGTTTTTATAAGATTTTTCTGCTATTTTCAAGGATGATCAAAGTAGAAAAAATAGAAAACAAGGAGTTTTTGGAAAAATCCATCCATCATTTGGAAGCCACTGGTTTTGAAAATATCAAAGCCGATATGGACGGATACGAAACCCCAAAATCGTATATTAGAAAAGAAAGTGGCGTAAAAATAACCCCGGACATCGTAGCCCTTAAAAATGGGATCAAGTATATTTTTGAAATCAGTCTAAAATCTGAAAAACCATTGCTTTTGAAGTCCAAATGGTTGTTTTTGGATACCTTGAGTCGGTTAAAATCGAATCGGTTTCGGATCATCACCACCAAAGGACATTATAAATTTACGGATACCATGTTGGAGGATATTAATCTTTCCAACAAATCACCCATTCGTATCTAATTGTGATATTAGTCTTTTAGCATTCCGATATGCGGAATACCATCTTCCAAATATCCATCCCCAATTTCTTTAAAACCAAGGGAACTGTAGAATTTATTAAGATAGGTCTGTGCTGAAATCTTAATCGTAGTCTCGTTGAAATGTTCTTGGATAGCTTTTATGGAAGCCATCATAATTTCATTGCCATACCCATATTTGCGCTCAGATTCCTTGACTACTACACGGCCGATACTGGCTTCAGTAAAATAATCACCAGGTTTGAAAACCCGGGTATAGGCCACTATTGTATTATCCTTGGTTCCAATAATATGTAGCGCTTTTTGATCTTTACCATCCAAGTCTTGATAAACACAATCCTGCTCAACCACAAAAACTTCGGAGCGTAATTGGAGAATACCATATAATTCCTCTAATGAAAGGGCTTCAAAATTTTTAATGGAAATGTTCATTTTCAATCTTGTACTATAATTTGTTTGGCATCACACTTTCCAAATTCAGGCTGGATGTTAACGTGGTTAATTCCGAAATTATGATATACCACATCTTCAATTTGGTCTAGAATGACATCGAATTCCGATAGTTTTATATCTTTTTGAAAGTCAATATGGGCCTCAAGATGCACCTCATCCTCGTTCAATTGCCAAATATGAACATGATGGACATTCTTAATGGGATCGATTTTATTAATAGTCTCTACAATTTGTTGAACATGAATGGTACTCGGGGTAAATAACATGAGTACCCTTGTAGATTCCTTAAGTAAATCATATCCCATAAATAT
The DNA here is from genome assembly GCF_014596745.1 of Maribacter aquimaris. Classification (GTDB taxonomy): domain Bacteria; phylum Bacteroidota; class Bacteroidia; order Flavobacteriales; family Flavobacteriaceae; genus Maribacter_A; species Maribacter_A aquimaris. The sequence continues at coordinate 118,738 of NZ_JABTCF010000014.1, read as the reverse complement.
AAGGTAAAGGGCAATCGCCAAGGTCAACGCTGGATCCACCCAATACATTTGATAAAATTTCATCAAGAGACCCCCAATGAGTACGGCTACAGAAGCCAACATATCGGTCAATAGGTGTAGATATGCAGATTTCATGTTCATATTGCTATCTGCATGTTTTTTTAATAATAATACACTGAAACCGTTGGCAGCGATGCCCAATAGCGATAGCCAAATAACCAAATCCGATTCGATGGCAATAGGATTCATAAAGCGCTCAATAGCCTCTTTTATCAAGATGATTGCCACAATTACCAGCGTGGCGGCATTTACAAAAGCGGCAATTATCTCAGCCCGTTTATAACCGAATGTTTTATTGGTACAGGCTTCTTTTTTTGATAGGGCGGTAGCCACATAACTTACAATCAAGGAAAGAACATCACTAAAATTATGCAATGCATCCGACAATAAGGACAAGCTTCCCGAAATCAACCCTCCAATCACTTGGGAAACAGTGATAATGATATTAAGAAATATAGATACTAAGAGGTTTTTTCCCTTTAGGTCCGTATGTTCATGTGAGTGTCCGTGATTATGTGCCATAATAGGGTAAATGAAAAGAATCCATCAAAATGTAATCAATACAAAAATACTTACTATGAACAAGGTATCTTTTCAATACGCCGTTCATGTCGACCCCCTTCAAAATCCGTATTTAAAAATACTTTGACCATGTCCAATGCCTGTGGCAAGGATATATATCTAGCGGGTAAACTTAAAATATTTGCATCATTATGTTCCCGTGCCAATTGGACTATTTCCTTGTTCCAACATAAGGCACATCGAATTTTTTGGTGTTTATTCGCCGTCATTGAAGCGCCATTGCCACTACCACATATAATAATTCCGTAATCAACCTTCTCTTCTTCAACATCTTGGGCCACAGGATGCACAAAATCAGGATAATCAACACTATCAGCACCATCGGTACCATAATTTGTAACTTCGATATCCATAGATTTCAATAGTCCGATTATGGCTAATTTATATTCTGTTCCCGCGTGATCGTTACCTATAGAGATTTTCATGGTTATCTTGTATATTTTGTACAAATGTACAAATACATTGTTATTCACAATAATAATGGACCTATCACGTTTATACTATATTATATGTAAAACTACATTGTTATTATCTTCCTAATATCCCTTATTAACTTGTTAATAATTAAGTTGAAAAAAGTGGTATTTAAATTTTGTTATTACCTTTCCTTTTCGTCTTACAAAACATTACGTTAAAAAAAGAATTTACTTCTAAGAAAATAACATGAAGATATTAAGTTAAATCTTTTCGTAGTTAACAATAAATTTACTTTTACTTATTAATAAATCAATGTTGAAATAGGTTATCAATAATCGTTGATAAGATTTATAATCCTCTGATAAATAATGAAAGTATGTTGTGATAAGTTGTCGATAAACTGTTTTATGGGTACAAACCTATTTTTTAAACGTTTTTTTATAACCACTATTAACAAGCTATAATAAACACCATTTTGTTTTAAATTTATAAAAGAAAAAATGAATTGTATGATATATATGTTGATAACCTCAATTAATGCGAAATAATGCTTAAGAAAGGTTATTAGATATAGGTAATGGATTATAATTTGTAATTTTCAACCCAAATAGAATTTTAATGTCAAAGAATAATAAAAAAGGAAGAAACCATAGAATTAACGAAATAACGAAAGGAATTTTTACCGTACTTGAAAAAGACCCTAAAAAAGGCTTTACTTATAAACAAATTGCCGAAAGAATCGGTGTTACTGACGCGAATGAGCGCAATCAATTGATAAAACGACTGACCCAACTCAAAGAAAAAAAGAGAATTATAGAAGAGACAAGAGGTCATTATAGGGCTTTACCCTCAACCAAAACCTACCATACCGGTCGTGTTGATATTACAGGAAGGGGTAATGCCTATATTATTGTGGATGGAATAGATGAAGATGTATTTGTTCCGTTCAATAAATTGAATAAGGCCTTTCATAAAGACACGGTCGAGGTTTATATTTTTCCAAAAAGGAAGGGCAAAAAACTGGAAGGGGAGATTACACGGGTTGTTGAACGAAACAAAACCAATTTTGTGGGTATTGTTGATATGCAAAAGACCTTTGCCTTTGTAAGAACTTCGGATTTTAGAATGTACACTGATATATTCGTTCCAAAAGATAAAATAAAGGGTGCTGAAGATGGTGATAAGGTCGTTGTTGAAATTACCGAATGGCCCGATAATACCGATTCCCCCTTTGGTACCATCATCGATGTATTGGGGAAACCGGGGGAGCATCAAACCGAGATACATTCCATTTTAGCGGAATATGGCTTGCCTTATGAATTTCCTTCTGAGGTTGAACAATATGCCAATACCCTGGATACCTCGATAAAATCCGAGGAAATAGCTAAAAGAAGGGATATGAGAGGGGTATTGACCTTTACCATTGACCCTAAGGATGCCAAGGATTTTGATGATGCCTTATCCTTTGAAGTACTTGATAATGGCAATTACGAAATAGGGATACATATTGCCGATGTTTCCTATTATTTACAACCGGATACCCTGTTGGACGAAGAAGCTTATAATAGGGCTACTTCCGTTTATCTTGTAGATAGGGTGGTACCCATGTTACCTGAAGTATTATCAAACAATGCCTGTTCATTACGTCCCAATGAGGAAAAATATACTTTTTCCGCCATTTTCGAACTTAATGACAAAGCTCAGATACAAAACCAGTGGTTTGGTAGAACCGTTATAAATTCCAATGAGCGTTTTGCTTATGAGGAAGCCCAGCACATTATTGAGCATGGTAATGGTGATATACCCAGTGAAATATCGATTAGGGGTAACGCCTACTCCGTTTCCGAAGCGGTTGTAAAAGCTACCCTTACCATGGATAAGTTGGCCAAGATCATGAGGGACAAAAGAATGGACCAGGGCGCTATTTCCTTTGATAAAGTTGAGGTTCGTTTTAATTTAAATGAAAACAATGAGCCTGAAAGTGTTTATTTCAAGGAGGCTATGGATGCCAATAAGTTGATAGAGGAATTTATGTTGTTGGCGAATCGGAAGGTCGCAGAGTTCATAGGGAAACAAAAACCTAAGAAGACGTTTGTATACCGAACCCATGCCGATCCCGATGAGGATAAGTTAATAGCGTTGAATTCCATTATCTCAAGATTCGGGCATAAGCTTGACTTTAAGGATAAAAAATCGATCAGTGCGTCTTTAAACCAGCTTTTAGAGGATGTGAAAGGCCAAAAAGAACAGAATTTGGTCGATACTTTGGCAATTCGTAGTATGAGTAAGGCCATATATACCACGGATAATATTGGTCATTATGGTTTAGCCTTTGATTATTATACCCATTTTACCTCACCTATTCGAAGATATCCGGATGTAATGGTACATCGTCTATTACAGCATTATTTGGATAATGGTAAATCGGTCAAGGAGGAAATCTATGAGGATAAATGCAAGCACTCCTCGAATATGGAAAGTTTAGCGGCCAATGCGGAGCGCGATTCCATTAAGTACATGCAGATTAAGTTTATGCAGGATCATCAAGATCAAGAATTCGTGGGAGTTATCTCTGGGGTTACCGAATGGGGTATCTATGTAGAGATCATTGAGAACAAGTGTGAAGGAATGGTTCGGATTCGCGATATAAAAGGTGATTATTATATCTTTGATGAAAAGGAATATGCTATTGTTGGTGAACGTACCAAGAAAACATATCAATTAGGGGATGAGGTTGTTGTAATGGTAAAGAACACGGATCTAATAAAACGTCATCTTGACTTTACACTCATCGGAAAGAACGAGTAAAATCGTTTTTTGGAATAGAATTTGTTTAAGTTAGTAAGAAAATACCTAAAAACTAAAACAATGAAAAATTTGGTTGGGCTTGTGTTGCTCGTTTTTGTTTATCAAATAACAGTTGCACAAGACAATAAAATTACTCAGGATTTACAGCCATTTTCAGAATTGAAGGCATTTGATGGTTTATCTGTTAATTTGATAAAATCCACTGAAAATAAGGCCGTTATAACTGGTGCTAATACCGATAACGTGGTTATTGTCAATAATCAGGGAGTGTTGAAGATACGGATGCAGATCACCAAGATATTCAGTGGATATAGAACATTCATCGATTTGTATTATACCGATAAATTGGTAGTGGTCGATGTTAATGAAGATGCTAGAATTTACTCTAAAGAGGCCATTAGCCAGGATGTTTTGGAACTTAAGGCTCAAGAAGGTGGTGAATTGGATATCAATGCCGAGGTTGAACAGTTGTTGATAAAAGCGGTCACAGGAGGGGTTATCAAAAGTTCGGGTACTGCGGATCTACAGGATGTAGCCATAAATACCGGCGGTGTCTATGAGGGAAAGGATTTGATTACGAAGTTTTCGACCATCAATGTGAATGCCGGTTCCAAGGCAGAGATTTATGCCACGGATTACGTAAAGGCATCCGTTAAGGCAGGTGGTGAAGTATTGGTTTATGGAGACCCAAAAAAAATGGAGGAGAAAACAGTATTTGGAGGTATAATAACTAGAATGTAAAGGCACAGATGTTAGACGATATTCAGGCAGCGATTCCATTGGGTTTTTTGTTAAGCTTTATGATAGGGCCTGTTTTTTTTGTTCTTCTCGAAACCAGTGCGGTAAAAGGTTTTAGGGCGGCTTTGTCCTTTGATTTAGGGGTTATCCTTGCGGATATTCTTTTTTTGACGTTGGCTTATTTCAGTAGTTTTCAATTGTTGGAAAATTTAAGCAACCAACCCGGTCTTTATGTTTTTGGTGGCGTTATATTATTGGTTTATGGTATTACAACATACTTTAAGACCGATATTAAAAAAGATAAGCCGGCATTACGAACCAAGAAGAGCGATTATCTGGGTTTATTTGTCAAAGGTTTCTTGTTGAATTTTATCAATATTGGTGTACTTGTTTTTTGGTTGGGTATTATTATTGTGGTCGGACCAAGTTTAAACAATGATCCCAATCGTATTATGGTTTTCTTTGCTGCCATGCTCGGAGCCTATTTGACCACTGATATTTTCAAGATTTTATTGGCCAAGCAATTGAAACGTAAATTGACCTACAAAAGAATTTCTAGAATAAAGAAAATCCTGGGTATTATATTGATCATATGTGGTTTAGTCCTTATTACCAAAGGATTTTTACCAAAGGATCAATTCAATATTGAAAAGGGGATTGAACAAATAGAACAGATAAGGGAATAGTAAAAAAAAACCTCCTTGAACAAGGAGGTTTTTTTATGAGGCATCGAATGGAATCGAACCACTGTATAAGCCTTTGCGGGGCCTAGCCTAGCCACTCAGCCACAATGCCTTTTGAAGTGTAAACTTAGTACCCTAATCCATCTGTTTCAAAGTGACTCTTTGAAACGTAAGGAGTCTTATGAGGCATCGAGCGGATTCGAACCGCTGTACAAGCTTTTGCAGAGCTGCGCCTAGCCACTCGGCCACGATGCCATTTTCGAGGTGCAAAGGTAGCACCTTATTTTAAGGTATCAAAACTATTGTTTACGATCTTTTTGAACGCAAAACAACAGTTACCATTTCTACATCACCCCCTATAGGTGGATTTATTTTGGAAACGGCCAATTTTATTTTAGCTACGGATGTTAATTCTTTAAAAACCCGATCTATGATTCTTTTAGCGGCATGTTCCAATAATTTGGAAGGAATGTCCATTTCCTCCTTTATAATGTGATTGATATGTACATAATCTACGGTATCTTGAAGGTTATCGGAAATAGAGGCCTTTTTAAGATCTGATTTCAACGAGATATCAACCCTATATTCACTACCTATGATATTTTCTTCGTTCAAACAGCCATGGCGTGCGTGTACCCTTATGTTTTTTAGTTTGATTATCCCCATTAGGTTATTGAAATTTTCCGCAAACTTAAATCAATCCAATGAAATCAGAAGACTATATATGTAATTTATCTTTAAATAGGATGTCTGAAAGTAGTTCGTTGTTTAATAGGTACACCTACAATTACTGATTCCCTGGAATAGATCCACACCTAAGGTAATCACATGTGTTCCGGAACTATACCCTAGTATTTCATTTAAGATGATTTGATAGGAGTATCCAAAATAGAAATTGTTCTTTTTGAGCCCTACAATAGGTGCAATATATAGTGGATCACCTATTTGATCGTTCAAAAATCGATAGGTTACCCCAGCATAGTAGTAGTCTTCAAAATCATACCATCTGAATTTCACGTTCAAATCGGTTACCGAACGACCATCGCTCTCAAAAAGTTGAAAGAAGACCGAAGGTTCAATTTCCAATCGACTGTTCTTGTTCTTGGTGTATCGATATCCTGTGTAGGCATAATAATTACGAAGGGTATTGGGTTCAAATACGGGATTGAATTTAGTCAGATCCTTATTCAATATATTTGAGGCATTCAAACTAAAATAAAACTTGTCGTAACGGTACATGACCCCAACGTCGAAGTTATGGTTTGTAGTGGCCCGGTCATCGGTAACACTGGGATCCAAAGCATCGAAATTTTCAATATCTATTCGAAATTGGTTGAAGTTGTACGACAATCCAAACGATAGAAACTCATCATCATATCTATCTAGGGTCAAATGGTGGGCAAAGGACAATCTAGCCCCTCGTTGTTTGGTTTCACCATTACTATCGTTGTATAATAAGGCTCCTATCCCGGATCTTTCCCCAATACGCATATCGGCAGCTAAGGATTGGGTGTCTGGGGCATCTTCGATACCTACCCATTGGGTAAGTCCGTTTACACGAATCTTAACATGATCCCCAATACCCGCATACGTGGGTGACATTACAAAGGGGTTATCAGCTAAGTATTGCGATAGTTGGGGAATGGTAAGTTCTTGGGCCTTCATCATAAAGGCACTTACAAAAAGTAGAACTGTTACTATTTTAGTACGCATTGGAATTATAGGTTAAGTTTAGCGATATAGGGTAAAATGTCCAACAAATTCACGATCATCAGATTCACCTTGTAGTTTAATGATGTACCAATAATCACCGGTTGGTAGTTCTGCACCATGGTATAGGCCGTCCCATCCGTTTTTACTGACTACATTATCTTCAACTACTCTACCATAACGATCATAAATTTTAATTAGTATTTCTGGGTATGACTCAATATTTCTAGGCAACCATATGTCATTTTCACCATTTCCATCAGGTGTAAAGAAGTTGGGAATTTCGATATCTATGAATTCCATTGCTATGTTCGTAATGACCTCACAACCGTTCTCATCAACAACCCTAACAACATAAGTATCAGTCCTATTGATCATATAAGTGTAATCAGAACCATTGTCAACATCTCCGAAGTAGAAGGTGTATTCCCCTCTTCCTCCTGTGGCAACTGCAGTAATTTCATTGATATTGTTGTTCTGCAATTCCAAGGTCAATGGATCAAATCCTAGAATTTCAAATTCGACGGTATTTACACAACCATTACTGTGGGCAATGGTAAATGCATGTGTACCTGGTGCCAAATTGCTAAAGTCAGGGGTCAATTGCATATCAGCTGGATCCGTTGAATCCATTCCATACAATACATCACCGGCAATGGAAGGATCTTCCAAGGTTACCACAATATAATTGTTCGGGGTATCACCGGTACATTCGTATACCGGTTCAACAGTGGCGTTTAGATTTTCACCTGCGCCAACCTCAACATTGATGTTATCCTCACAACCATTGGCATCCCTCACAAACAATAGGTAACTACCAGCAGCGACATCTGTAAAATCCAACTGATCTTGAACAAAGTTCGATTTATCATTTAGACTTGTGCTGTATGGGGCAGTACCTCCTGTTATTGATACGGTAATTGTACCGTTGGCTTCACCCACACAAATCTCAGGTGTGGTGGTTGCGGAAATCTGTAACATATCCGGTTGACCAATGGTATATTCCAATATTTCGAAACATCCGTTCATATCTTGGGCGATTACCGTATAATCCCCAGGGGCCAAATCGGTAAAGGTATTTTCTGTATCGAATTGGTTAAGGTTAGGGGAAATCGCATATTGATATCCACCAGATCCACCTGAAAGGGTAACGGTTATACTACCATTGGTGTCACTAAAACAGGTGACGTCCATGACATCTTCGGTATAGGTCAAAGGTTCTGGTTGTATGATTACAACCTCCTCTGCCGGAGTGGTACAATCCTCACTGGTTACATTCACGTAATAGGTACCTGCGGGAAGTCCAGTGAACTTACCAGAACCTTGAGGACCGGCTACGCGTGTTGCCATACTCAAGGATGCATCGGTATACAATTCATACTGATAGTTACCTAAACCACCTACTGCACTGGCATAGATGATCGCCGTAGCCTCTCCATTACAATTGATCACAGCGGCTGACGTGTCTACGGTCAACGCAAGGGGTACAATGGCGGTTTCAGTTATAGCATTGGAACGTACCGATTCACAAGCACCTCCTAGATCACGTACATAGTATTGGTGTGATCCTGAGCCCAACATACCACTTTCTGGCAAAGGCATTGGATTACTGGTCATCGGACTAAAAGTAATATTATCCAAGCTGTACTCATAAACACCACTTCCGCCTGTAGCACTCAATTCGAATTCCACACCTGTAGCACAGGTTAATGGATCTGTACGGATCAATGTTGCTTCAATAAGTGTAGGTTCTGTGATGGTAACCTTATTGGTTTCCACACCACAATTCCATCCATCGGATACGGTAATACTAAAGATACCTGCTCCTAAATTATTGAAGTCAGGACCACTTTGAAGAGTGCTGGTAAATTCAATAGTCGTACCTGAAGCATCGTAATAGTTCAATTGGTATTCATAGTTTCCACTTCCGTTCAATACATTCACAGCGGAAACACTACCCGTGGTATCACCAAAGCAGGTTAGTGCAGTGGTCAACGGAATGGCATTTGCTGTTACTGGTGTTGGCATATCCAATAAAACGGGATACGCATTTGTTATGGAACAACCTCCTGCATCCACTATGGTAACGCTATAGTCACCAGCAGACAAGCCTGAGAATACCGCACCGGTTACATCATTCAAAGTACCGGAGGAATCCCCTGTAGTGGTATTGGTCAAGGTAATGTCATAAGGAGCTATTCCACCTGTTGGGTTTACCCTTACTTCCCCTTGATCATCGGTACATTCAACCCCGCTCAAAACAGTTGTTGTTTCGGTCAACGCCATATCGGGCGATGCGATGGTAACCGTATTGGTATCATCGGAACACAAAGGAGCCGCGGTTTCAGTAACCCGTATATAATAGTTACCACCAGAAAGTCCGGTAATCATTCTTGGGTTTACACTGGTATCAGTACTAACCGAAGATCCAATAGGATTATCGTTACTATCGAATACTTGGTAATCGTAAGCTCCTAGATAGCCATCAATAGTTAATTCTATTGAACCATTGCCATCACCAAAACAAATAACAGGATCTATAGCAACTGCGGATACCTCGATTAAATCGTAAGGTGCTATTTCATAAGCCGCAGCATCTACATAACATCCAGTGGCCGTATCCGTAACCCTAAAGGTATAACTGCCCACAGCGGTTAAGTTAAACGTGGCCGTGTTATAAGTTGGCGTTCCTGTAGGAACAGCATTAGTATTGCCAACAGGCAACAATTCATAGGTATATACATTGGTGGCATCACCATTGTCGTTTACCGTAATGGTTACTTCTTCCGGTCCTGCACAAGAAATATCGGTAATTGTGCTAACCGTAGCAGTAAACTTGTTCAATGCTTCAATGTTCACTATTGTTGTGTCCGTACAACCATTATCATCCTTTATGGTTACCGTAATTGGTTGATCAATACCAGTATCCAAAACAGTGAATGTATTTGACGTAAAGAAGTTTATACCATCAATACTGAACGTATAAGGTTCCGTACCATCAATACCGACTGCAGTAATAACTGAACTCGATGCCGTATTATCTGGATTACAGGCAAAATCAGTCGCTGTTGCGGTTACATCAACGGGATCGGGCTCATCAATTATCACCTGTTGTGTATCTGAACATGCCTTACCGGAACTTACCGTAATATCATAGGTTCCTTGGGATAAACCAGTGAATAAATTACTGGTTTGTACCGTTGGTGGGTTCGTTCCATCATCCAAGGTATAGGTATACGGTGGATTATCATTGGAAGGAGCAAGAATCACTTCAATTGATCCATCAGCACCTCCGTTACAGGATACATCTTCTTTGTTCGATGTAAATAAAACAGGAGTAGGTGTTTCGAGGGTTATGGGTGCTTGGGCGTCACAGCCTGAAGCACTGGTATCATAAATAAAGGCGGTATACGTGCCAGGTGCCAGTCCGTTAAAGATATTGGAGGCTTGTCGCAGTCCACCGGTTACACTTACACTGCTACTATCAAATAGGTCATATTCGTAAGTACCCGATCCACCAGTGGCGGTAACGGTAATTACACCATCATTTAAGGCACAACTAGGCTGAACCGTTGCGGTAGGCGTTAGACCGAGAGGAGGTAAAATCTCAATAGTATCGGTTGCCGTACATCCGTTGGCATCTCGAACAGTAACCGTATAGGTTCCTGGAGCGGATACGGTAAAGGTGTCACTGGATTGGTATCCGTTTCCTATACTGTATTCAAGTGGTGCAATACCGGAACCTCCAGTTACGGTAAAGGTATAGGATGTTCCGTTGGAGGTACATTGGTCAATAGCATAGGCTGGAGCACTAACTGTTGGCAATGGATCTTCTGTGATAACCACATCGATCATATGCGTACAGTCCTTAGCATCCATTACCCAAACATCCCAATTAAGGTTGGTGGCTGGGTCGAGGGTAGCACTGGCATTTGCAGTATAATCCCCTGGAGTAGGAGCTATACCGTCTTCCATAAAGGCATAGGTATATGAACCGTTTCCTCCAGTGGCCTGAACACTTACTTGGGCACCAATAGTACAGTTCGCATTAATGTTGTTTATTTCAACAAGATTAAGCGCAGCATCTGGTGAACCTATGGTAATGGTATTCGATGTAGCCGGACAGAACGGGGTATCCGTTGCAGTAAGAACTACATAGAAGTTTCCTGCGGACAATCCGGGAATGCTCAACACCCCTGGTGCCACACCAGTATTCGTTATCGAAGTTGTTGTTCCATCACTGTTGAAGACCTCATACGAATAGTTTCCGGTATAATCGGTAACATTGATTTCCATAACCCCATCATTGTCCCCGAAGCAAGTCACTGGTGAAATAGGAGTTGCGACGACCTCAATAAGGTCATAGGGTGCAATATGATACGGAGCGGTGGTGAAATAACAACCGGTCACATTATCGGTTACCCTAAAGGTATAATCCCCTGGGGTTGTCAATGTAAAGTCGGCAGTATAGTTTCCTGCTCCTGGTGTTTGCAATGCAGCGCTTCCAGTTGGTAACAATTCAAAAGTGAAGTCACCTGAACCACCGGTAACCGTTACACGTGCAACTTCATCATTGGCACAGGTTATAGCCGTTTGTTGGCTAACGTTTACGGCGGTTATGGTTGGCAATGGGTTTAGGGTAACCGTATCGGAATTGGAACAGCCATTGGCATCCCTTACCGTTGCGGTTATCGTTTGTGTTGCTCCCGTATCAATTACATTGAAGGTATTGGTGGTAAAGAAATTGATTCCATCAATGCTATAGGTATAAGGGGCCGTTCCTGTACTAGGTTCGTCAATGGTCAGTACGGAAACATTGACCGTGTTATCCGGAGCACAGGCAAAATTAGTGGCACTTGCTGTGACCACCAACGCTGTAGGCTCATTGATTGTAATGTTATCCGTGGCGATACAACCTCTTTCCGAAGTAACGGTAATGGTATAGTTACCTGGGTTCAATCCAGAGAAACTACCCGTACCATTTGTGATAGCGGGATCAATAGTATTATCTATAGTATACGAATACGGTGGATTATCATTTACCCCGGTTGAAGGAGTAACCAAACTAACCGTAATCGTTCCATTGGCAGCACCAAAACAAGTAATATCCGTTTTCTGGGTGGTGTTCAGGGTTACAGGGGTTGGTTCTTCCAAAGAAATTGGAGCATCAACACTACAATTAGGTGTTCCTAATGTATCATCGGTGATCCTTACGATATAGTCACCAAAAGCAACTCCCGTAAATTGGTTTCCTGTTGCGGCTATTCCGGTCGAAGTTAAATCCGATCGTAACAATTCAGCAGTAAACGAACCTGAACCTCCATTTACGGTAAATTCAATGACACCATCGTTAGTTGTACAAGTAGGTTGGGAAACAACGAAAGCACTTGCTGTCAATTCAGCATCAATGGTAATAGCTTCGGTTTCACCACAATTATTGGCATCCCTGATCTCTATGGAATACGCACCTGCGGTAAGACCCGTATACGTATAAGGGAAACTGGCAATGCTTTGGAAAGCACCTCCGTTAATACTCATGGTATATGGGGCTACCCCTGTATTTATGGCATCCAAAGAAACGGTGATACCGAAATTCCCTTCATCGGCACAGGCATCATCCAAGGCCAATGAAATATCCGGAGTGGTATCGGTAGCCACGGTTACGGCATAAGGAATTGCAATGACACAACCATTGGCATCTTGCACATATATATCCCAATTTAAACTTGTTGTTGGGTCTAATTCAACGGTAGTATCATAAGGATACACCCCTGGATCCCCAGCGCCACTAATGGCTGCACCATAGGAATATGGAGCGGTACCCCCTGTTGCCTGCATAGTGACAATAGCGTTGGTTGCGTTACAATTGGCATTTATGTTACCAAGTAAGTTCAACGCCAATGGCTCTGGAGCATCGATGGTTACACTATTGGAAGTGGCAACACATTCAGGATAAGCGGTTTCGGTAATCTGTACGGTATAGGTACCTGCAGCTAGTGTCGAAGATGCGGTAAATGTGTGTGGGTCGGTTAAAGCAGTACCTGTTCCGGATTGGCCGGTAACCAAAGTCCCGGTATTGTCCAATACTTGATAGTTGAACGTTCCTGTGTAACCTGTTAGGGTAACGCTTATTTCCCCATCAGTACTATCACTACAATCAGCATCCATAGTAACTGTAGCGGTTACATCAATCAGGTTATAGGGAGCAATGATATATTCAACGATGTCCGAGCAATTGGTAACGGTATCGGTGATTTCATATACATAGGTTCCAGGAGCAGTCAAAACAATATTAGTGGGATCAGCCACGGGGTTACCACTTGGAAGTTCGGCATAGGTATAGGTGCCTGAACCATTTGATGGTACAAGTTCTATTATTTCCGCTCCATTGGAACAATCTATAGCTTGATGCTGGGTAATTGAAGCCGTAACTTCCTGCATGGCCGGAATAGCGACTACTTCAGTATCCAAACAACCATGTGCATCCCTAACGACAACATTGACATCGGGGGAACCAAAAGGCACCTGATAGGTATTTCCTGCTTGGAAATTAACACCATTGTCAAAACTATAGACGAAAGGAGCTGTTCCCGATGGATTTCCAGGAGTAGCATCGTTAACCGTTACGGTAATCGTACTGGCCGTATCATTACAACTAAAGGCCGAAGCCGAAGCAGCAATATCCAATTGGGTGGGCTCATCCACATCAATTGATTTGGTGTCCTCACAACCTTTGGCTGAGATTACGGTTACGTTGTAGGTCCCTTGTGAAAGTCCGGTAAAGACATTGGAAGGCTGAGTTGTTGTACCTCCGTCCAAACTATATTCATAAGGAACATCAATATTTCCGGCATCCAAGGTAACGGTTATGGTACCATTGGTTCCTCCAAAACAACTTACATCCGTAGCGGCCAACGTAAATGTTGGGTCTACAGGAGCTGGTAAGGTTATCGTTACTGGGGTTGTACAATTCGTGGTGGTATCCTCCACTTCAAAGGTATAGGCGATGGAATGTGTTAGTCCGGTAAATACGCCTGAAACCTGGGTAGGACCAGCAGGGGTAATTTGGGTGTAACTATAGTTTCCTGAACCTCCATTTGCGGTAATCGTAACGGCACCGGAATCGGCGGGGTCACAGTTATCTGCAGCCGTGATGTTCGCACTTAGATCCAATGGTGGATAAATAGTAATATTCTCAGTTTCCCCACACCCATTGATATCGGATATGGTAAAGGTATGGTTACCGGAACCCAAATCGGATATGGTCATGGTATCCCCGGCCAAACTCAAACTACCTGCTTGGGGTGCAGCACCATCTACACTGATGGTATAAGGAGCCATTCCAACAGCATCCAAGGTGATATCAACCTCAAAGGCACCTTCAGTGGCCGTACATTGGTTCGTGGAAGATACGCTTATTAATGGGGAAGGATCTTCCGTAATCGTTATATCCAAAGCAGGGGAAATACACCCGTTGGAATCTTGTGCATAAACATCCCAATCCAAGCCTAATGAAGGATCGAGCGTAAATGTGGACCCTTGAGGGAATGCTCCTGGAATGGCAGCCCCATCAAGAACATAAGCATAGTTATATGGCCCTGTACCACCGCTGGCCCTTACGGTTACCTCAGCATCATTATTACAATTGGCGGCAACCTGACTTACGAAATTCAAGGCGACTGGAGTTGGTTCAAGGATCCTGAATGTTTCGGTTGTACTACAAGAAGGGAGTGTTGATTCCTCTACAAAAATTATATAATCTCCCGGTGGCAAATCATTCACCGTTAGGGTTTGTGGTCCACCTGCAGGGCCAGGGCCTATAGTTCCACTATATGTACCAGAGCCAACAACGGGTGTATTGGAAACAGCATTTAGAATTGAATAATCGATGCTGGTAACACTTGGGTCATAATTGTCCACAGTAAAGGTCATAGTTCCGTCTTCTGCTGTGGCGCAAGTAATATCCGTAGAGTTGTCAATATTTACAGAGATTGATGAAACATCAGGAATAACCACTTCTTGATAACTAGTACAATGGTTTATATTATCTACGGCCTCAATGATATAGGTCTGTCCTGGATTTAAACCAGTGAATGTTGCGACTTCTTCATTAACACCTCCAGGAACCTCAGATGTAGGGGCTGTTCCAATTCCATAAATTTGGAAACTGTAATCACCGGACCCACCAGACGCTGTTATTTGGGCTGTACCTCCTGTAGGACAATCTGGTGGAGGAATAAATGCAGTCATGGTTAAATATGGGTTCGATAGTACACGTACCGATCCTAAGTCACTTTCACAACCGTTGGCATCGACAACCCGTACATAGTAATCACCAAAATCAACACCGTCAAATGAATGTGTGGTACTGGCAGAGGTAACAGGATTGGGATCTCCACTAGATAGGGTAACAATATTATTAGCACTATCATAAAGTGTATAAGTAAAGCTGGCAACACCTCCGGATGTAATGGTAACATCCACACCACCAGGTACATTGCCGCCACCAGGTACATTACTACAGGTTACATCCCTAGCAGTTATTCCCGCAATAATCTGGACAGGTTCTCCTATTATAGCATCATTGGAATATTCACAACCTCTTGCATCCTTTACCACGAAAGGATACGTCGCTGCGGTTAGTCCAGAATAGGTAGTCGTTGATGTAAATGCACTACCATTAAAACTTATGGTATATGGAGCGGTTCCGAAATTAGGGTCTATGTCAATAAACACAGAGCCATCAGCCCCTCCAAAACATGCAACATCAGTTACAACAGCACTGGCCTGTGGCAAAACTGTTGGGGAAATACTGACTTCATTAGTTTCAACCGTACAATTATTGGCATCGGTAATCAAGAACTGGTACGTCCCTGCCGCCGCTGCTCCATTATAAGTAAAAGTACTTCCTGCTAAAGCTGTGGTACCACCATAGCCACCACCATTGAACTGTACTTGGTAGGTTGCGTATGGGGTATACCCACCAGAGATGGTAACATCAATTATTGCATTGCCCGTACATAACAAGTCTTGTGTCAATGAAGCGGTTGCTGCCAGTTGTGGTTGAATATTGATACCGTTAAGCGCATTCGACACACAACCATAGGCATCTGTAACTTGAATATCATAGGTATCAGGTGCAAGATTGGCAATAGTGAATGGGTTTCCGACAACAGCTGTTTGTGCACCACCGTTGATGGTATAGGTATAAGGACCGACTCCATCGGAAATACTTACTACCAATGACGCTTGGTCAGTACCATCATAGCAATAATCCGTTGTTGGATCCAACGCAATGGTTGGGGTTTCCGCGGGGTCCAAAGTAATGGGTTTATCAACAATACAACCCCCAGCATCACGTACATAAATAGTGTACGTACCAGCAGGTACATCGGTAAATGTATTTGAACCTTGGTAGGCATAGACTATGGCAGGACCAACTGTATTTTCCAATTGATATTCATAACTACCCCATCCATCAATGGCTGTAACGGTTATACTTCCATTTTGGATACAGGTTACAGGTGTATTGGTAAATGTGAAATCCAATGCCGCTGGCGGATTTTCAATAACCATGCTGGTCGTTGTGGAACAGTTGGTCGTATCATCGGTAATCGTTACCGTATACGTATCGGCTGCATAGCCCGCTACCGAAATCGGAGTGGTTAGATTGATGTTATTTTGTGATTGAACTACAGTAGTAGCACTGTTTTCAACCGTATAGCTATAGGTAGTTGCAAAATCGCTGACCGTAAAAGTAAATGCACCATCCGCAGCCCCAAAACAACTTACGTTATTGGTTAATTGGGAAATAGCCGTTACTTGAGGTATATCAACCACGGTATAGCTTTCCTCCAATGCACATCCTTTGGCATCGGTTACCTTGAAGGTATATGTTCCAGGAATCAAACCGGTAAACACGCCTGTTGTTGCCCCTGTTACATTGGTAGTTGCAGCGGCGGGAGCCGTGATTTCATAATTAAATGGCGCATTGCCGTCAATAACGGTAATTGTTACATCCGAATTTATGGCAGGACAGGTCGGTGCCGTTGCAATAAACGTAAGGTCTGTTGGTGGGTCC
Source organism: Maribacter aquimaris (assembly GCF_014596745.1). GTDB lineage: Bacteria > Bacteroidota > Bacteroidia > Flavobacteriales > Flavobacteriaceae > Maribacter_A > Maribacter_A aquimaris. The sequence goes on along the minus strand of NZ_JABTCF010000014.1, from coordinate 101,659 downwards.
AACGGATCTATGGTAACCGTTGGAGTACTAGCGATACATCCATTGGCATCTTTAATGGTAATGGAATAAGTGCCCGCTGTAATTCCGGTATTGAAAGTATCGGAAACTTGGAAATTAACACCATCCAAACTGAAGGTATATCCCGGAGTTCCACCCGAGTAATTTATAACCTGAAGGGTTGCTGAGGCATTGATACAGGTATAATCCTGAACAACGTCAATGGTACCTGGCACGAGGGCAGGGGGTGCAATCAAATCTACACTATCATTGGTTACACAGCCTTTGGCATCGGTAACTGTATAATTGTAGGTACCTGCAGCCAAACCTGTATAGGTGGTTTGTGTTGAAGGGGCACTGCCATCGAATACGATCTGATAAGGTGCTGTACCTCCTGTAATAGTTAAGGTTACACTACCATCCGTACTTGTAGTACATAAAGGGTTGGCAACTACCTCAACAACGGTTGGCGGATTATTGGCCGTAATCACCACTTGATTTGTGGTCACGGTACAACTTTCCGTATCCGTGATTATAAATTCATAGGTACCGGCCGTTGTGGTGGTATAAGCGAACGGATTGGAAAGAACAGCTGTACTGGCTTGTACAGAGCTACCATCCCGTAGTACTTCATAATTGAACGTTGGGTTTCCTCCACTGACGGAAATGCTTATTTCTGCATCCGGCGTTGCACTACAATCCAAATCCTTAACCAAGTTAGCAGAAGCTGCCAAGGTTGGGAATACATCGATAGTGGCTGATGCAGAACAGTTTTTACTGTCTATTACTTCAACGGTATGGCTTCCAGGTGCCAAACCAGTAAAATCAGCTTCACTTTGGTACGCTCCGCCATTCAATCTATATTGAAATGGTGCCGTTCCACCTGAAGTAACATTCGCGGTCAATATGAGTCCTGTAGTGCTGTCATAACAAAGACTGTTCGCACTAACGCTTAACACTGGAGCAATAGCTGGATTTAATGTAAAACTATCGGTAATCGTACATCCATTGGCATCGGTAACATTGACCGTATAGGCCGCGGAGGTATCGGTGAGTCCATTAAGGATTCCTGTGGAATTCGTTGTGTGTGCCGAGCTTGGGTCTATGAATTCATAAGAATAATTTCCCCATCCTCCCGAAACATTAACGGTAACCGAACCAGAATCCAAACATGTTGGGTCTGTAGGTACAATACTGTCGATGACCAATGCCGACGGTGGATCACTTACGGTGACCGCTGTGGTGCTGGTACAATTCGTTGTTTCGTCTGTAACTATAATCGTGTAATCACCGGCTAGAAGACCGGTTCTATTGATTATTGCGGCCGATTGGCCCGTAACAGGTGTACCCCCATTAATGGTATATTGATACGTTGAGGTAAAGCCACTTACGGTAAAGTCTATTGCACCGTCAGCTGCTCCCATACAGGAAACATTGTTGACCAATACCCCTACTACATTAATTGGGGTAACTGGGTCTATTGTATAATTTTCGGTATAGGTACATCCGTTGGCATCAGTGACCAAGAACGTGTAGGTATCTGGAGCAAGTCCGGCAAAAACACCTGTAGTTGCACCTGTAGTATTTGTAGTTGCAGCCGCAGGAGCTGTAATTTCATAATCAATTGCTCCTGTACCCCCTGTTACTGTAAGGGTAACATCGGAAGTTTCCGAAGGGCAATTTGGAGGTGTGGCAACAAAGGATATATCCGTTGGGGGATCCAATGGCAATATCGTGACCACATTCGTAACGAAGGTACATAAGTTGGCATCCCTTACGGTAAGGGTATAGGTACCATCGGTTAGCCCGGTAAAGGTATCCGAAGGCACAAAATGAATACCATCGATGCTATACGTGTAACCAGAGGTTCCTCCGGAAACATTTTGAGCTTGAATTGTACCTGTTTGCAAGCAGGTATAGGGTTGTGTCAATACGGCATCCGCAGTTATGGGGTCAGGTGCTGTTAGGGTGACACTTCCATTGAACGTACATCCCTTATTATCCTGAACGATGTAATTATAAGTACCTGCAGCTAGTCCGGTATAAAGCGTTTGGGATGAAAGTCCGGCCCCATTGAAATTCACTTGGTATGGTGCCGTTCCAAAATTGGGATCAATAACCACTTCTACACTACCATCCGCTAGTCCATTACAGGTTGGATCAGTAGGGTTCGTTGTTGCCGTAGGGTTTGTAATAGGATCCACGACAACCGTTGTTTCGGCCGTACAACCTTCATCGTCGGTAATCAAGAAGGTAAAGGAACCATTTACGGCAGTGGTATAGGTAAAAGTATTACCGGTAACAGGGATACTGGTACCACCATTTACTTGATAGGTGAAAGCTGAATAACCGCCATTTATGGTAATATCTATGATTGCCTCTGGAGAAGAAGAACAATCCAATTCTTTGGTAAGTACAGGTGAAACCGATAATTGGGGTGCTATTACAACCGTATTGGATGTAGCGCTACATCCATAAGAATCAGTAACGACCACAGTATAAGAACCTGGTGTTAAGTTGTTAAATACATTTCCGGTCTGCGTTGGCCCTCCGTTTAAACTATAAGAATAAGGTGCAACACCGTTTGTTGTTGTTGCAGTTAGGCTAACACCACCCGCTGGATCAAAACAAAGGTCCGTAGTAGCGTCCAGTGATATGGTTGGGTTAGTAGGTGTATCAATGGTAAAAGTATCCGTTACAACGCATCCTCCGGCGTCGGTTACTTGAATGGTATGTACTCCGGTTTGATTGATTCCAGAAAATACATTACTGTTTTGTGGCCCAAGAACAACCGCATCGGGTTGGGTGATTTCATAGGAATAGCCTCCCCAACCATCGGTCGCGGTAATGGTTACAGAACCATCCGAAGTACAACCCAATGGGGTAACATTGAATGTAAATGCCAATGGGTCGGTTGGTTCGTTTACCGTTATTGTTTGTGTATCGGTACAATTCGTAACCTCATCGGTGACGATAATGGTATAATCACCTGCTGAAAGGCCCGTAAGGTTAATAGTGTTTGCAGTTTGTGCAGTTATTGAAGTGGCACCGTCAATGCTGTATGCATAGGTGCTTGAAAAACCGTTTACAGTAAAATCAACGGCCCCATCTGAAGCCCCTACACAGGTAACATTATTGACCAAGGTACCTGCAACGGTAATAGGTGTAACAGGGGTGATGGTAAAGTCTTCTGTGTACGTACATCCTTTATTGTCAGTAACCCTAAAAGTATACGTATCGGGTGCGAGTCCGTCAAAATTGGCAGTCGTTCCGGATGTGGAAGTAGCCGCTATGGATGACGGAGCAATAATATCAAAAACATAAGGTGTATTCCCATCTACAACGGTTACGGTAACATCTGAAGTCTGGGTAGGACAATTCGGGGCCGTAGCCGTAAATGTTAGGTCACTGGGTTCGTTTAAGGGTAAGATTGTAATGGCTGGAGTAGGGAATGTACATCCATTGTCATCCCTAACGGTAATGGTATAAGTGCCATCAGTTAAATTTTCAAACCTGTGGGCATTGGGTGTTGTATCAGGAATAAAGGTGACACCATCAATACTGTAGGAATATGGAGCGGTTCCTCCTGTTACATTCTGGGCCTCGATTACAGCATCCTGTACACAGGTGTAGTCATTGATCAGGGCAGAATCAGCACTTAACGCATTTGTAGGCCCTGCAATGGTAATATCCTCGGTATAATCGCATGAGGCGGTACCAAATATTTGATTGATACGTACCGAGTAATCCCCAGCAGCCAATCCCGTAAAATAGCCGGAATTGTTAGAGCTTAATGGGGTATCGGTATCATCACTCAAGAAATAGGTTATAGCGTATCCATGGTCATCGGTGAGATTGAATTGAATTTCACCTGTCGTGTCACCGAAACATTGGACATCGGTGATGGTAACTGGATCATATTCAGCAGCTGGCCGAAATTCAATCGAAACCATGTTCGAAAACACAGGGCAGTTATTATCGTCAACTACAACAAACGTATAATCACCTGGGGCGAGTACTTCGAAAGTGGTATTGGTTTGGAATTCAGTTGACGGAATATCATTGATGGTTGCATATGAGGTCACCGTTGTCCCACTTTCATTTACATATTCCCATATGGCGTAGACATGCGGAGCTTGTCCTCCTGTTGATTCCATGAGTATGGTTCCTGGATCACAGGTAATGGCTTGTAGTACCCGGGCATCCAAGTCCAGATCATTTTCATCGATAATCGTGATTTGCTCACTATAATTACACCCGTCATCCGTGCGTACTACGGCGATATAATTGCCTGGATTAAGACCGTTAAACGTAAAGTTGTTATTGGTCTGGGCAGATTCACTGTCAACCAAAGTACCTTGGCCTCCGTTAGTACCATCATCCAATCGAATTTCATATTCATAATTGGCATCGGCATTGGTCACTCGAATTGTGGCTGTACCTAAAACGGTACAGTTTGCAGGGGTTACCTCAACTTCGTATTGTACATCCCTTTCAACAATCCCAATAACCGGTGTTTCAAAAATACATGCATCGTCAATAGGGTTTCCGGCATTGTCCAATTGTGTTACCTGTACCCTATAAGCCCCATTTTCGCCAGTTCCAAAATCGAAACTAGGTCCATTGTTGGCACTAAAAGGGGTTATGATATTACCCGTTGCATCATCAACCAATTGGTAACCGTAACCGGCACCTAAATTGGTGATGGTTATATTACCGGGTGTAGTACATATGATATCGTTATAGTCATAGGCTATGTCCAATGTATTTTGGAATACATTGAAGTAAAAACGACTGGTACATCCATTCTGATAGGTAACCGATAATCTATATTTTCCTTCACTCGATACGAGATAATTATTCCCTGTTCCTTCAGGGCTCCAAGTACAGGTGAGGTTTTTGTTTGCACAATCATCCCCGGTGGCGTCACAACTGCCCTCATCCAATTTTTCCCATACAATGCTCTGGGCATCGAGTATGTTTACCTGGATTTGGCGTGTATCCCCTATCCCACAAAGGAATAATTTGGGAAGAAGGTCATTATCAACACTACATTGTACTATTTCCCCGGCCAGGTCATTGGAAGGATCGGTATCACTGTTTACGGAATTGAAATATTCTATGACAGGGTTGGGAATGGTTCCTGAACCATAAGGTACCACGGTGATTATTTCTTTAAAACCCTTACATGGATCGGTGGCTATTTTGTCTACAATATACGTTCCAACCTCGGTTACCGACATGGTACTAGGGTCGTTATCGGGATCACCATCGGTAATTACGGTGTCGGTCGAATCGAACAGGTTATTGCCATTATCGTCCCTTACCCATACGTAACCATCAAAATTATCACCGGCATCCAATATAGCTTCGGTACCACAGAGTTCTACGGTACGGGAAAAGTTACAGTCAGAAAGGTCGTCCAATAAAAAGTTCGTTGCCCCAGGGACAACGAATCCACATGCATCGAAATCCGTGACACTGGGATCATCGGTAACTTGGGCGGCGTTCTGAATACCGTGGTAGGTAGAGTATGCTAAGTTTTGGATTAGATCGGAACAAGCATCAACAAAATCAAAACAGTTTTCGGCTACCTGTACGCGCATTCGAATGGAATACGGGGTAAGTCCCTGTTTTACCAGGGCATTTGGAATGGAAAATTCTATGGTATGGGAAGCAATGTCATAAGAATAGGTTACCCCTGAAGGCAGTACGAAATCTGAATCTGTGAAATCAATGCCATTAGGTGGAGCAACGTTTACGGGGAGTACATCCCTTATGATATAGCCGTCTACATCATCATTTCCGATATTCTGGAAGGTAAGCTCATAGTCGAGGATTTGGCCAAGATGTACACCTTGCCCGGTAATGTCATCCCCACCAGGGGTTTTCACCTTTTTTTCCAATACGATTTTTGGTTCTATGATCTCTACATCGAATGACGTGAAGAACACATCGTATTTATCTTGGGTAGAACTAAGTCTTAGTATAGCACTTGTAGCATCGTTTGGAATAACATTATTGTTAGGTCGGTTGGTCACCGGGAACAGATCTACATCCCATCCCAAGGTATTTACACTGTTCGGATTTCGGGTGGTTACAATATCCGGATCAATAGTAATGTTCGAATTGAAGAAGTTATTAGCTGGATTCTGTGTGCTATAAAGAGCGCTAAAAGAACCATTTGCGTTGATTTCAAGTCCATCACCACGAATTCGATTATCACCTTCCAGGGCAGCGATACCAATATTGGCATTTACATTGAAGGGCGCAGGCAGGGTTGTAAAACCACTGATGGGAATATCTACATCCGGAGCTGCAGAGGCAATACCGGCATACCCATCAAAAGTGGTTATGAATTTACTACCAGGAAGGTTGGGGTTTTCATAGACGATCACCAAGTTCCATCCACCGGAAACGCCACCCGAAATACTACTTCCAGAACTAGCGAGTACGTCGGCCACGAAATATTCCCCATTGGGATTGGAAAGCCCCGAAACAATGGAGGTTACATCCTTGTAGCAGGCATACGGACTATAATAACCGAAATCAGGATCACCATCACCATCAAAAAGAATTTCATCGGCGGTGATATCTTGATAGGTACCCCCTGGTACTTGGAATTTTATATTATCAATATTACTTCGATCTGAATTGACATAAACGGCTGACCAATACAGACCGGCATACCGGACCAAGGAGCAATCTACATCAGGAATGTCCAAGGTAGCACTACTGGAACTGAATGTGCCGGGATCACTGTCAATATCAATATATTGCATATTGAGGACATCGTTCGACTCGGATGAATTACCGGTTGAGTTGTAAGGGGTGTTCGGACTTACTACGTCTGAGACCCAATTGGCGCGCGGATTCCATATCCACCACCATCCCCATCTTTCGTATGCACCTTCCCAATGGGGATCAACTTGACGGTTGACAATGTTATTGCCGACAAAGGTGATTTCACCACGAATATCTGCCTCATAACGTACATCAAAGTCGTTTTTAACTTGGGAGAAGGATGAAAGAACACCTAAAAAGAGAAAACAAGCTAATACATGTATTTTGGGCGACTTAATTTCCATTGGGTCAGAAAGTTTGGTTTTAACAGTTTGTTTGATTCAATCTCTGTATTGATTGTTTTAGACAGTCTCGAAATACGAACATTCCAAGAACTACCATTAACAAATATTACCTATTAAAATCAGTGAGGAAATTTAATGTTGTAGTTCGTCGGTTTTATGTTGTGAAACGTTGTATACATGCGGTTTGTCCCTCTGGATTACAACCTATTTTGGAGCAAATCGATTGTTGTAGGAAAAGCTTTGGAATTGGGTTTAAAGGAATTGGAAAGAGGACGTTCCATGGTGATTAACGGCCATAAAAAAAATCATCCTTTTTACTAAGGATGATTAATATTGAAATTTATAATGTTAATGTACCTCCAAAAATAGGGTTATGAAACAGGTGGGTTTTTAAAAAAACCAACACCTAGTCTGCGATGGGTATAATGGGATATTTTTTGTAAAAGGACCGTTTGGTTTATGCTATTTGATTTGGGGTAACCCGCATAATCCACATTTGGTCATCATAGGAATCATTCAGTTTCGTATAGTACGAAATAAGTGCGTTGTTCCAAGACTGGTGTTTCTTTAAATAAACATACCTATAGTTGTTTTCTGGATTGATGAAATAACTGGCATGCAATCCGTAAGAGTTCAATAGTTTCACAAATCGTTTGGCATTGTTCGGATTGGCAAAAACGTTGGCAATCAAATAATAACCGGAATCAATACCCTGGATGATTTGGGTTTTTAGCTCAAGGTTATTGGCGGCAACCTTGTCCTTAACAATGACATTCTTTTGTAGTAAATCTGTGTTGTATTTTGAAGATCGCTCTTTAATTTTGTTTGAATTTTCGGCATAGGCTTCATTGGTGTAGCGATTGTCTACATTCATGATCCATGTTGCCCCATCATATTTACCATCAATATTGCTGTTATGGGCTGCTACAGCTTCTTGCCAAGTATCGTAACGTTCTAAATAAACATACTTAAGTCCGTTATTGGGATTGTCAATATAATCTGCTGATAGGCCTTTTTGTTCAAGATTTTCAATGAACCTGTTCATGTATACACCGCCTTTGTAAACATTGGCGACTACGTAATAACCATCTGCAACACCTTCTAAATCACGAAACTTGCGACTTTTAATGGTATGTTGTACTTCGTTGTGTGTGGGAGAATCGTGTTGTACCCTATCCCTTGTAGTTTCAGGTTTGGTCGTATAACCAGAGTTAGTTGTTGCCACGGCATCCTTCACCCTATCAGAAGGTGTTGTTGTTTCAAAAACGGGATTTTCGATAGCTTTTGGTCCATTAGAAGACTGATTGGTATATCCTGGATTACCCGATGGTTTTCGACCATCATTACTTGTGTTGTTATCCGCAAGGGCAACAGGAGGTTTACCCCCAAGAAACATTGTTTTAGCCTTTTCTTCCAGGTCGGGTCGTGTACCATTCGTTTCATTTCTTACCATGCGCATAACCATCTCAAACCTTTTTTGAAGGTCTGCCTTACGATTGGCCTCCAAGGAATCTTGCCTAAACATCAGTTCTTCGATGATAGCATCGTTTTCCGCTAGCTTTCTTTTAAGGTCTTCCAGATCATCGGAACTGGCCATGGCATCTTCGCGAATGGGTTCATCGGCATCTACCAGATCATTATCTTTTTCAAGTAGTACACGGTCTTCGGTCAAATTAGGGGTAAAGGAATATGCAAATGAAATCTCATGGGTAACACCAAAGTTATCAAAATTACTGGATAACCCTTTTTCCATGGTGTAACCTAAGGAAAGACGTTTACTTAAGTTGAAACCAACCCCTGCTGAAGCTCCATAAAAACTGTCATAGCCTCCTTGGACCCAACCGATTTTTGGAAGGTCAAGTATGAGACTACCCCCTAAAACGACATCATCCTCACCAACTTTACGGGCACGTGCCAACGGCATTAACCGACCGCTTTCAAGAATACCGGAGGCATTTTCAAATTCGTGGGTGTATTGTACGTGTCCAGAAAAGGTCTTGTCTTTAAATTCAGTGACCGATTCACTGGTTTTTAGATTATAATCGAATAGGTTTTCGGCAAAAAGGCCGAAATCGAACTTACCATACGAGATATTGAAACCGGGTTGAAATGAAAGAAGATTACTATCTTGAAGACCTGCAAGGAAGGGATCCTCCTCAACCGTGGTCACACGATTTTGGTCGAAACCACTATTGTAATAGGATACGTTGGCACCGAAAGTAAAATTACTTTTATCACTTAATTTAACGCCATAGGCATAATTGGCCAAAACACCAAAGTTGGATACGGTACCTTCCCGTTGGGAATAGAGACTTAAACCTAGACCTGTCCTATCACTGATTCTACCACTATAACTTAAGAAGTAATTCTGGTTGTTATCATCAAATTGTACCGATTGGTTTCTATGTAATAGATTTATATACGAAACATCTTCCCGAACCGTTGAAAACGTTGGGTTGATCAAGAATCGGTTATACTTCAACAAGTTTTGGGAAGGCACATCATAGGTAACAAATGGTGAGTCTTCTTGGGCATTGACTTGGGTCAGCGCCGTAATAAGCATGAGTATAAATAAAAATCTATTCTTAAACATTGTATTAGTTTATCTAATTACAGTTATTGTACCTTGTTTCAGGATTCCTTGGGCATTCCGTATCTTATAATAAAATACCATGTTCTGCTTTGGAAACGCTTGGGATGAGGATGGCCATGAATTTTTATAATCATATTCATTCAATAGTTCCTCTCCTTTTTCATTGTAAATGATCACATTAACATCGGCCTTATTCGAATATGAATTAGGCAGGACCCATTGGTCGTTGATACCATCTCCATTAACACTGATAACATTGGGTATCTTAAAGGTATCTAATAGGGTAACGTTTATTTCTCGAAATATTTCACAATTATCAATATTTGCGATAAGCGTGTAAGTACCTGCTTCGCTAACATTAAGTGAAGAAGTGGTACTGATCTCATTGTTGGAAGCATCGAACCAACGATAGGCGGTACCTCCACTTGCACTGATTGTTCTTGAAGTCCCTTCCGGTAAAACCACATCGGATGAGGGGTCCAAGGTGATCAAGGATTCATCCAAAGGTTGTATGGTGATTTCGTTCGATGTCAAGGAGCAACCATTTTTATTTAAAACCAAACGGTATGTACCTATGGCATCTATATCAAAAGCACTATCTGTGGTATTTACGGTTACACCATCTTTTTGCCATTCAAAGGTTTCCCCTGATAGGTCTGTTGGGGTGCTTAAGGTAACTATGTCGGAAGCACTGCAATACACCGTACTTGTACTTTGGATGTTCAATGTTTCTGAGGTAAGCAATTGAACGTTTAAGCTATTGCTTGTGGCGTTATAGGAACCAATAACACCTTCAAGGGTGTAGTCCCCATTTTCAGTGGTATCGGTTAAGCTGATTGAATTACTTGTTGCCCCGGAAACATCGGTGCCATTCAATTTCCATTGAAATGAAAAGTCGGTGGCAATATCGGAGGTTACATCGATAGTACTGGCATCTGATAATACGGCATTGATAGTCTCTACTTGAAGTACGATATTGGTCGTTTCACAGGCAGTATATGCAGCGGCATAATCCGTAATCAACTCAAAGGAGTCGGGTACGACAACCGTGGTTGTTTCCGAATTTTTGATCGTACCTGGACATGTTCCCCCACCTTGGGTAATCTCGGCATAATAGCTGCCTTCTTGGGTAACATTTAGGCTGTTGCTGGTTTCACCTGATATTTCCGAACCGTTTCTAAACCATTTATAGGTTGGTGAAATGGCTGTCGTTATAATGTTTAGGTTTTTGGTCTGTGTAGGTAATAAGACCATATTTTCAGCATTGTCCCTGGTCACGGTAAATTCATCCGCATTTGACATGGTAATGGCAGCAGATCTTTCATTACATATGGCACTTGCTGATATTTCCACTTGATAGTCGCCTTCAAAATCAGCACTACTTGCATCCACGATATAGGAGGATGCGGTAGCTCCGGGAATCTGGACACCATCCTTAAACCAAATATAGCTCCATGATGGATCGGTTGTATTAATGCTTAAGGTTTCGGTTTCCCCTGCACAAAGAATAGTATTGGTTGGAGGGTTTATAAATATACCTTGACCACCTGATCCAATGGTTACATCCACGATATTGGAATCGGTATTACCGGAACCAGAGCATACATTACCATAATCGATAAGGGCATAATACATTCCTGAAGTTGATACGTTCAGGGTGTGACCGGTTTCCCCAGTAATTGGGGTACCACTCATATACCAAATATACTGATAGGTTTCTGGATTGGAAACATTGTCAACCTGTAAGGTTATAGGCCCTGTGGAACAAACCATTCCGGGAGGGACTCCACTACCATCGGCACTGATGTTTATGTTGGTGGTAACATCCATATAATACATATGATATGGTGACGATGCACTGCTCGTATATTCGGGATCGGTTGATTTGACCCGCATGGTATATCCTTGTCCCCGCGTATCTGTGGGTATTGAAAATGCAGCACTGAACTCTTTTGAGGAGTTACTGTTTTGGTCACCGACACGTAGCAATTCCACTGGATTGCTGAAATTCCCACTGGCATCAGAGAGTTCTAGAATGAACTCGTTGCCACTGTTCGCGGTGCCTGCCCATGAAATATTCACATAATATTCATTGAACCCACCCACTCCCGCGCAAATGGCGGTCCAAGCTGTGTTACCCGCCAAGTTGGGATTATCGGCCGGCTCGGGGGCGTTTACTAGTATTTGTGCCGAAATGGTGTTTAGACCCATTAGCATAAATGCAATCAGAAAAAGACGGACATGGTAATTTAATGTAGGTTTCATAAGTAGTGCTTTTTAAATAACAATAGTTTACCGTCTGAAAGGGTTGATTTGGGGTTCGTTTTTAAAGATTTACAGTTGGGTGTGCTGTATTTCCGTTTTATTGTGTTAGTATTCAAAAACAAATATTAAACTTATTAACAGCCTAAAAAATTTATTGTTGTGCTGTATCGTATTTCTGTTGTGAAATCCTCCTATTTGTATGCTAGGCCATTTAATAGGCTGTAATCCCTGCAATTTTGCTACATTTGCTTTGCTTAAAACAAATCAAATGAGTGAAGCTCCAAAATCATTGAATTTCATTGAACATATTGTAGAGGAGGACCTTAATAACGGTTTTTCCAAGGATAAATTGCGATTTCGTTTTCCACCAGAGCCTAATGGGTATTTACACATAGGACACGCTAGTTCAATCTGTCTCAATTTTGGCTTGGGTTTACGGTATAATGCACCGGTCAATCTTAGGTTTGATGACACCAATCCCGTGAAGGAGGAGCAGGAATTTGTTGACGCCATAAAAAGGGATGTGCAATGGTTGGGATACCACTGGGATACCGAACGGTATGCGTCTGATTATTTCCAACAGTTGTACGATTGGGCGGTGTTGTTGATTGAAAAGGGAAAGGCGTATGTAGATAGTCAATCCTCTGAGGAAATGGCTGAGCAAAAGGGTACACCTACAGAACCAGGAACTCCTAGTCCTTATAGAAATCGGACTGTAGCGGAAAATATGGAGTTGTTCGAGGCCATGAAAAAGGGGGATTTTAAAGAAGGAACCCATGTGCTTCGAGCTAAAATAGACATGGCGTCGTCGAACATGTTAATGCGCGACCCCATTATGTACCGGATCTTGCATAAAGCCCATCATAGAACAAATACCGATTGGTGTATTTATCCAATGTATGATTGGACGCATGGGGAAAGTGATTATATAGAACAAGTATCACACTCTTTGTGTACCCTTGAATTTTTACCCCATCGTGAATTATATAATTGGTTTTTGGATCAGGTTTATGATAGCGATAAGGTGCGACCTAAACAACGGGAGTTTGCGCGAAGAAATTTAAGTCATACGGTAGTTAGCAAAAGAAAATTATTGAAATTGGTCGAGGAAGATGTCGTTGAAGGTTGGGACGATCCCCGTATGCCTACCATTTCAGGTTTGCGACGTAGAGGTTATACACCGGAATCGATTCGAAATTTTGCGGATACCATTGGTATTGCAAAAAGGGAAAATTTAATTGATGTTTCTTTGATGGAATTTCATGTTCGTGAGCATTTGAACAAAATCGCCCCGAGGGTGATGGGGGTTTTAGATCCCATAAAGGTGGTTATCACCAATTACCCAGAAGGAGGGGAAGAATGGTTGGAGGCTGAAAACAATCCTGAAGATGAAAAGGCAGGATCAAGGCAAGTTCCATTCTCTCGGGAAATCTATATTGAGAAGAATGATTTTAGGGAAGAGGCCAATCGCAAATTTTTCAGATTAAAACTCGGTGGTGAGGTACGTTTGAAAAATGCCTACATCATAAAGGCGGAAAGTTGTACCAAGGATGCAGAAGGAAACATTACCGAAATACAATGTACCTATGATCCAAAAAGTAAAAGTGGAAGTGGTTCAGAGGAAAGTTTACGAAAAGTAAAGGGGACTTTGCATTGGGTTTCAATACAACATGCAGTAAAGGCCGAGGTACGGGTATATGATCGCTTGTTTTTGGATGAAAGTCCGGATACCCATAAGGACAAGGATTTTATGGAATTTGTTAACCCGGATTCTTTGAATGTCATCACAGGGTATTTGGAGCCTAGTTTAAAAAGCGCCAAAGTGGAGGACCGTGTGCAATTCCAAAGATTGGGTTATTTCTGTGTAGACAAGGATTCGACTCCTGAAAAATTGGTTTTTAATAGAACTGTGGGATTGCGTGATACATGGGCAAAATTACAGCAAAACAACTAAGATTGATATTCTTTATTAAATAGAATATATCAATCGGTATTATCTATTGAAAACGGATTATTTTAAGCAATGTGGAGCCGTTTTTAATTTTGGTCAATATGATTCTAAGGGTAGGCTGTAGATCGTCTCTTAAAATAGCTAAAAATAAGAATTCACTGTTTCAGAAGTAAAATCCATACCAATTAGAATAATTTTTATAAATAAAAAAACCACTTATGATTCATAAGTGGTTTTTGGGTTCTAGGAGTATGTTTCTATTTCTCTTTTTTAGTATTGATCTTTTTCATTTCCTCTCCAATCATATTACTGGCTGTAAATGAGGCAACCATGTTGTTTAACATATCGCTTCCTGCTTGAGGGGAGTTCGGTAATAGGATTAAATTGGTGTTCGTTTCCTCACCAATGGATTGTAAGGTATCATAATGTTGGGTTACGACAATTAGCGCAGAAGCTTCTTGGGAATTTATTCCAACCTTGTTCAACACTTCAACAGATTCTTCCAAGCCCCGGGCAATTTCCCGTCGTTGATCTGCAATACCCTGTCCTTGTAGTCTTTTACTTTCTGCCTCGGCCTTCGCTTTTTCTACGATAAGGATTCGGGCAGCATCACCTTCGAACTGGGCTGCAATTTTTTCTCTTTCTGAGGCATTTATACGATTCATGGCCGCTTTTACCTGGGCATCGGGATCAATATCGGTAACCAAGGTCTTGATGATATCGTATCCGTAGGTGATCATGGCGTCCTGTAACTCAGCTTTGACTGCAATGGCTATGTCATCCTTTTTAACGAAGACGTCATCCAATTTCATTTTAGGTACTTCGGCACGTACTACGTCAAAGACATAGGATGTTATTTGCTCATGGGGATATTCCAATTTATAAAAAGCTTCATATACTTTTTCTTTGATGACAACATACTGAACAGATATTTTCAGCTTTACAAAAACATCATCCAAGGTTTTTGTTTCGACAATAACATCCAGTTGTTGGATTTTTAGACCTACGCGTGCCGCGATACGTTGAACAAAAGGAATCTTGAATTGAATTCCGGATTGTCGCACACTTGTAAATTTACCGAATGTTTCTATGAGTACGGCAGTTTGTTGTTTTACAATGAATATGCCCGAACCAATAGTAATAATTATAAATAATATTAATGGTAT
This sequence comes from Maribacter aquimaris, assembly GCF_014596745.1. Lineage (GTDB taxonomy): Bacteria > Bacteroidota > Bacteroidia > Flavobacteriales > Flavobacteriaceae > Maribacter_A > Maribacter_A aquimaris. The sequence goes on along the minus strand of NZ_JABTCF010000014.1, from coordinate 86,599 downwards.
TAATAAATAGTTACCCATGATAGATATGATTTAAGTTATTGATTCAATTTACGAAAAGGTATTGGTATGTTGGTAAAAACAGGATCGATTTTATTTGGGGTTCCTATTTACAAGGTACTAATTGCCTTTTGGATACGACCAATGCTATTCGCTTTACCGATCATCGCAAGGATATCGAACATATGTGGGCCTTTCATTGCGCCTATAATTATTAAACGTAAAGGGGGCATCACTTTTCCGAAAGATAATTCCTTATCCGAAATCCATTGTTTTACGATGTTTTCAACATTTTCAGATGAAAAATCCGATATGTTTTCGAGCACGGGTATAAGATCGGCCATGAGTAATGGAGTATCTTCTTTCCATTGTTTGCGTACCGCTTTTTCATCGTATGTTTTCGGGGCTTCAAAGAAATAGTCACTTAATTCCCAGAAATCTGAAATGAAATCTGCACGTTCCTTGATAAGTGAAACTACTTTTTCGAGGTATTCCAAATTCACAAGTTCCTCGGAAATGCCGCGTTCTATTAATTGTGGCTGAAATAAGGAGGCCAATTCACTATTTGGTTTCTGTTGTAGGTACTGGTGATTATACCATTTGGTTTTATCGGGATCAAAACGGGCACCTGACTTATGTACACGCTCAAGGCTGAATTGATCTATAAGTTCTTGTAGATTGAATAGTTCTTGTTCGGTTCCGGGGTTCCAACCCAATAGGGCCAAAAAGTTGACTACGGATTCCGGAAAATATCCGGCTTCGCGATACCCTATGGAATCATTCCATGATAATGGAAAGACGGGAAAGCCCATCTTGTCTCCATCCCGTTTACTTAATTTTCCTTTGCCGACGGGTTTCATGATTAATGGTAAATGGGCAAATTGGGGTGTTTCCCAATTGAACGAGGTGTAGAGCATTTGGTGTAATGCCAAGGAAGGTAGCCACTCCTCTCCACGAATGACATGGGTAATTTTCATTAAGTGATCGTCAACGATATTGGCTAAATGATAGGTGGGCATACCATCACTTTTGAATAAAACCTTGTCGTCCAGGATGTTTGTATCAATCTCAATATTTCCCCTAATGATATCGGTTAAGTGCAACTTTTGGTCTTGGGGAGTCAAAAAACGTATGACGTAGTCCTGCCCAGCGTCTAATCTTGCTTTGGTCTCTTCTGGAGTAAGCGACAAAGAATTGGTTAGTTTCAGTCTGTTGTGCCAATTATATATAAAGGTCTTTCCCTGGGCTTCATGATTTTTACGGTGGCCGTTTAAGTCCTCAGGGGTATCAAAGGCGTAATAGGCATGACCCTTGGCAATTAATTCCTCAGCATATTCCTTATATATATGTTTACGTTCACTTTGGCGATAGGGGCCAAAACCGCCGTCTTGACCTGGACCTTCATCATAGGGTAAACCACACCATTCCAAAGCCTCAATAATATATTTTTCGGCACCTTCAACATAGCGTGTCTGATCGGTATCCTCTATGCGAAGAATGAAATCACCTTTTAATTGCTTAGCGAAAAGATAATTGAATAATGCGGTCCTTACCCCACCAATATGTAAAGGTCCTGTTGGACTGGGGGCGAATCTGACTCTTACTTTTGAACTCATCGACTGGTTTATTTTTAAACAAAGATAAGTCAATACCTCGAAGCACCCAAGGAGGTTGATCTGCTGAATACATTATGTTTTTATGGCCTTTTAACAAGATTTTGATGCACAAATACAAGATATAAATTATCTTGGCTTAAAATTAATTGGAATTTGCAGGCCTATAATGACATATTAGATAAATTAAATGATTTCTCTAAGAAGTATTATACCAAGGAGTTGATCAAAGGTGTTCTTCTTTTTGTGGTCATGGGTGTTTTCTTTTTGTTGATGGTCTTGGGTGTCGAATATTTCCTTTGGTTGAATACCACAGGACGTGCCATATTATTTTTCTGCTTTTTAATTTTGACGGGCTTTTTGTTTTACCGATTTATTTTTGTTCCTATACTGTACATCTTTCGGATTAAAAGGGGTATAACCAGCAAAGAAGCTTCTCGTTTAATTGGGAAACATTTTCCGAATGTGGCAGATCGTTTATTGAATCTTTTGGATTTGGCAGAGGATAAAAACCAATCGGAATTATTACTTGCAAGTATAGAACAAAGGTCAAAAGTATTAAAACCGGTACCTTTTACACAAGCTATTGATTTCAAAGAAAATTTAAGGTATATAAAGTATTTTGGAGTACCCGTGTTCTTGGTGGGATTGATCTATTTAAGTGGTAATTGGAGTTCTTTTTTCAATACGTATACCAGGGTGGTGAATTATGATTTGGCTTATGCACCACCAGCTCCATTTTCCTTTGAACTTCTAACAAGGGAGCTAAATGTCTTAGAGGATAAATCGTATACGATTAAGGTTACCACCCTTGGGGATGTTCGTCCAGACGCTGTATTTATTAGGATAAATGGAAAGGACCTTATTCTTCAGGAGGATAACAATGAATTCAAACATACTTTTTCACCTCCTTTGGAAAGTTGCGATTTTGAATTTTTTTCAGGTAAGGTATCTTCGGAAGTTTATCATCTGAATGTGTTGAAAACTCCTAAAATCCAGAATTTTGAAGTTAGGTTTAAGTACCCTGCATATTTGAATCTTCAAGATGAGGTTCTAAAAAGTACCGGCAATGCAATAGTACCGGAAGGAACCTTGGCAACTTGGAAAATCATCGGCAATAATACGGAGGAGGTTCATTTGATCGATAAAGATACCGTATGGAATTTCGGTGCTTCTCCAGACGGTTTTATGTTGTCCAATCATATCTATAATACCTATGAGTATGAAATTACATCTTCCAATGAAAATGTTACCGATTACGAAAAATTAGGTTTTGTCTTAACCGTTAAAAAGGATGCTTATCCTAAAATTAAAGTGGATCAGGTTTTGGATAGCTTGAATCCGAATGTGTCGTATTTCGTTGGTGAATCCTCTGATGATTATGGACTCAATCGTGTTGAAGTGGTTTGGTATGAAAAAGGGAAGAATCAATCTTCACAAAGTATGGTTCTTAGTGAACCCAAAACTAGTTTCCACCAGTTTTATTATACTTTTCCTTCTGGTTTGGATTTAAAGGAAAATGTGGACTATCAATACTTTTTTAGGGTTTTTGACAATGATGCCATTCATGGGGGTAAGATGGTTTCCAGTCGGGTTTTTGAATCCCGTTTGCTGAATCAGTCGGAATTGGAAAAGAAAGCCCTAGAGGATCAAGAGGCCATTATTAAGAATATGGACCGTACCTTGGATAAGTTGGAGGATCAGGACAAAGTACTTGAAAGGATTAACAAAGTACAAAAGGAAAAGAACATCTTGAATTTTAATGACCAAAATGAAATTAGGGATTTTCTAAATAAGCAGGAGCAACAAGAACAATTGATGCAGAAGTTCAGTGATCAGTTGAAAGATAATTTACAGAAGTCTTCGGATAATGATGAACGTAATAAACTGCTTCAAGAACGTCTGGAACGACAGGAATTGGAAGCCAAAAGGAATGAGCGGTTGTTGGATGAGCTAAAAAAGATTGCTGATAAAATTGATAAGGAAGAACTCAGTCGGCGATTGGAGGAGTTGGGTAAAAAACAGCAAAATGGTAAACGTAATCTTGAACAGTTGCTGGAACTCACCAAAAGATATTATGTAACAGAAAAAGCTGCTCAATTAGCGAGTGATCTTAATAAGTTGGCGGAACGGCAAGAAAGGTTATCTGAGGAAGAAAAGGAATTACCAGTACTTCAAAAAAGTCAGGAAGAATTGAATAAAGGATTTGAAGAATTGGTGGATGAGTTGGAAGAGCTTCAAGAGGATAATGATAATTTGAAGAAACCTTTGACATTGGATAGTGATAAAAGTAAGGAGATATCCATCAAGGAAGACCAACAAGATGCGCTAAAGGAAATAGAGAAACAGGTAGGTAATGAGGATAATAGTACTCCTGACCCTCAAAAAGAGAAGGATGTTAAAAACAAACAAAAATCGGCTGCCCAAAAAATTAAGGAGATGTCCGAAAAGTTAAGCGCTTCCACATCTGAATCCGGAGATGGTTCTACCATTACTGAGGATGCAGAAATGCTTCGGCAAATTCTCGATAATCTGGTTATATTTTCCTTTAAACAAGAAAATTTGTTTAATGTGTTGGAGGAATCTGATCTTGAAATTGCAAATTTTTCGGGTACCATCAAAAAACAGCATGAATTAAGAAGTCTCTTTGAGCATGTGGATGATAGTCTGTTTTCATTGTCGCTGCGAAGAGCAGAGTTATCCGAATATGTTAATGAACAGATTACTGAGGTATATTATAATATTGATAAGTCTTTGGAGAGTATTGCTGAGAACCAAATGTACCAAGGGGTTTCTTATCAAAAATATGTATTGAATGCAAGTAATGGTTTAGCGGATTTTCTCGCCAATATTTTGGATAACATGCAACAAAGTATGATGCCTAATTCAGGATCGGGGAAAGGGGAAAAGGGCTTTCAATTACCGGATATCATTAAAGGTCAAGGTAGTTTAAAGGAAAAATTGAAAGGTTTGGGAGATTCTAAGGGGTCTAAACCGAATGCTGGGGAGAAAGGAAAAGGTGAAGAAGGAGAGGATGGGGATTCTGGAAATAATGGGAAAGGTGATGGGAAAGCGAAGGGAGACTCAAAGGAAAACAGTAAAGGTTCTGATGCTAATGGCGAGGATGCGGGAAGTGGTTTGGGAATGAGCGAATCCGAATTGAAGGAAATCTATGAAATCTATAAGGAACAACAAATCTTACGACAGGAATTAGGAGAGCAGTTAAAGGATATGATCGATAATGAGGATCGAAAATTAGGGGAAAAGTTATTGAAACAAATGGAGGACTTTGAGAATGACCTGATAGAAAATGGTGTTACGAATAGAGCACTGAATAAAATCAATAACATAGAGCACGAATTGTTGAAATTGGAGGATGCTACGCTTACTAAAGGTAAGAAATCTGAAAGGGAAAGTAATTCTAATCTTGATACTTTCAAAAATCCCATATTAAGTCGGCCTAGTATATTGGGCGATTATAGGAACGACACTGAAATATTAAATAGACAAGCATTACCTTTGCGCCAAAATTTTCAAATTAAGGTTAAGGAATATTTCGAAAAGAATGATTAATTTTTTCTATGAGACGGATTTTATCTTGGATTCAGAACCCAATTATATCCATTGGTTAAATAGGGTTGTAGATTCCGAGGCTTTTTCGGTAGGGGAAATTAATTATATATTTTGTGATGATGAGTACTTATTAAAGGTCAATCAACAATATTTGAATCACGATACCTATACTGATATTATCACCTTTGATTATAGAGAGGGGGATATCATAAGCGGTGATATTTTGATTTCCGTTGAACGTGTTAGAGAGAATGCCAATTCTTTTAAGGGCTGTTTTAAAACGGAATTATTGCGGGTTATGGCTCACGGACTTTTACACATCATGGATTATAATGATAAAATGGAAGAGGATATAAAGATGATGCGGAGTAAGGAAGAGGAAAAAATTAAATTGTTCCACGTGGAACAAATGTAAAGTTATGTTTGGAGAAGTATATGATGTAATTGTTGTAGGAGGGGGTCACGCTGGTGCGGAGGCTGCTGCCGCTGCGGCGAATATGGGTTCTAAAACCTTGTTGGCTACGATGAACCTACAAACCATTGGACAAATGTCTTGTAATCCCGCTATGGGTGGTATTGCCAAGGGACAAATTGTTCGGGAGATAGACGCCTTAGGAGGGTATAGTGGAATCATTTCTGATAAGTCTGCCATTCAATTTAAAATGCTTAATAAATCCAAGGGTCCTGCAATGTGGAGCCCTAGGGTCCAAAGTGACCGAATGCGTTTTGCAGAGGAATGGCGCTTGGCTTTGGAACGTACGCCAAATGTTGATTTCTATCAAGAAATGATTCAAGGTTTGTTGTTGGAAGGCAATAAAGTGGTTGGGGTAAAAACCTCCTTGGGTATTGATATCCGTGGTAGGGCTGTAGTGTTGACCAATGGTACTTTCCTAAACGGCTTGATCCATATTGGGGACAAACAATTTGGAGGGGGCCGTGCCGGGGAAAAGGCGGCTACAGGAATAACGGAACAACTTACCAAATTAGGTTTTGAAAGTGGTCGAATGAAAACGGGTACACCGCCCAGGGTTGATGGGCGTTCTTTGGATTATTCAAGAATGATTGTCCAGCCTGGGGATGCCATACCGGAGAAATTTTCGTATTTGGATACACCTGTGCTCACAGAACAACGGGATTGTTATATGAGTCATACGAGTACATTGGTACATGATCTATTGAAGGAAGGCTTTGATCGCTCTCCGATGTTCAATGGACGCATCAAAAGTATTGGTCCTCGCTATTGTCCTTCTATTGAGGATAAGATCAATCGGTTTGCCGATAAGGATAGCCATCAACTATTTGTAGAACCAGAAGGTTGGGATACGGTCGAGGTTTATGTAAATGGTTTTTCCACATCCCTTCCAGAGGAGGTTCAGTTTAAAGCACTTCGATCAGTGGTTGGCTTTGAGAAAGTGAAATTCTTTAGACCGGGCTATGCCATAGAATATGATTACTTTCCGCCAACGCAGTTGAAGCATACCTTAGAAACAAAACTTGTTGAGAATCTTTATTTCGCTGGACAGATTAATGGAACTACGGGGTATGAGGAAGCAGCTTCCCAAGGTTTGATGGCAGGTATTAATGCCCACCTGAAATTGAACGAAAAAGAACCTTTTATATTAAAAAGGGATGAAGCTTATATTGGTGTCCTTATCGATGATTTGATTACAAAGGGAACAGAGGAACCTTATCGAATGTTTACTTCTAGGGCCGAATATAGAACCCTTTTACGTCAGGATAATGCTGATTTGCGTTTGACACCCATGAGCTACGCTATAGGTTTGGCCTCTGAAACTCGTTTAAGACGTATGGAGGAAAAGGAACGTAGATCTGCTGCATTGGTTTCTTTCTTTAAGAAGACCAGTGTGATTCCAGAGGATATTAATCCTATTTTGGACCAAGTCAATTCCGCCTTGGTAAAACAATCGGATAAAATGTTCAAGGTTTTTTCCAGGCCAAATGTTACTATGGGGCATATGATGGAATTGAAAGCTGTTTCTGATTATGTGGCAGAGAATGATTTGGGAAGGGAAGAAATGGAGCAAGCTGAAATCCAAATAAAATATGCGGGATATATAGAGAAGGAAAAGAACAACGCCGATAAATTGCATCGTTTAGAGAATGTCAAAATCCCTGATAATTTTGATTACAAAAAATTGAAATCGCTTTCCTTTGAGGCACGGGAAAAATTGGAGGCCATAAGGCCTGTTACCATTTCACAAGCGTCACGCATTAGTGGAGTTTCACCTTCGGATATCAGTGTGCTTTTGGTGTACATGGGAAGGTAAGCGCAAATTGTTCCACGTGGAACAATTAGGGGTTTGAATAGAATCGCCTATTCCATTTTATAGCTTGTGTTGTTGTTTTTCCAGTAGGGTCAGGGGTTAGAATGGCTTGATTTTTGATGGGTTTTGATATTATCAATACATTGAAATGAGAAATGTTTTTCCTGGTGTACTGCTTGTTTTGTTTTTAACTTCATGCATCCCCTTACGAATTGCGCCTGACATTGATGATTACAGAATTACCCGCGGTAAGTCTTTTAAAAGAACCTTACCAAAAAGGGAAATGTTTGTTTTCGAGGACCCTAAGGTGGCTAATGCGTTTTATAATTTTGTGGACACCAAGTTTATATTGGATAATGAAAATGTTTATGATGATGTTCCTTTTACCATTGAGGGAGAACAGTACTTTTTTTCATTTTATGAAGTGGAAATTCCAGATAAAGCCTTGAACCTTTTTCCTGTGGTGATGGATGTGTTTGTAAATGCCGCTTTGGGTAACGATGAAATGGATCCCATCTTTTCCGATGGGGATAATCCCGTTTCAAGAAAGGGTCATTGGTATATTGCAATTGAAGTTTACAGTGATTTGGAAAAGGATTGTTTACATATCGATTCGCTTTCACGTGAAAGGGTTTTAAAGTATCTTCGGGGTCTCAAAAACGAATATTTGGCTACGCAAAATTATAATGAAATCATATTTAAAAACTAAGGATTATTCTGTTACGGGGGAGGACTTTGAACTTGTTCATGATTCCGAGTTGCAGATGTTGTCTACCCAACCACAGCCCAAAGATTTGGATGTGTATTATAATAGTGAAAACTATATTTCGCATACCGATGCCAAAGAAACTGTAGTTGAAAAAATTTACCAACGGGTAAAAAAGTACAGCCTTAATAAAAAAGTGGCGCTCATAGAAAAGTACAATGGCGGAAATAGAACCTTATTGGATGTTGGGGCAGGGACTGGCGATTTTCTTTTAACGGCCCAAAACAACCATTGGCAAGTTGAAGGTGTGGAACCTAACCTAGATGCCAGGAATAGGGCAGCGGAAAAAGGGGTAGAATTGAATTCCAATTTGGATACCGTTTTGAAAAAGCAATATGGGGTAGTCACCCTTTGGCATGTTTTGGAGCATTTGCCAAATCTCGATGAACAAATCAAAAATTTGGTTTCGGTACTTTCCGAAGAAGGAACACTTGTTGTCGCTGTCCCTAATTTCAAATCCTATGATGCGCAACATTACAAAGAATTCTGGGCGGCTTATGATGTGCCAAGACACCTTTGGCATTTTTCCAAAATGTCTATTGAAAAGTTATTTGGGAAATATGGTATGAAAGTCGTTCGGGTGAAGCCCATGCTTTTTGATTCCTTTTATGTTTCATTGCTTTCTGAAAAATATAAAACGGGAAACCAAAATTATGTGAGGGCGTTTGCCGTAGGATTATGGTCCAATTTAAAAGCCGTGGGTAGCCGGGAGTATTCTTCCCATATTTATATCCTTAAAAGGCGATAAAACTTGTTTTAAGGCTTTTTGACAGCACTTTTGGATACAAGGGTGTAACTAGGTGTGTGATTTTGTTTATTGGCCTGTACGCTTCTTTTAGAAGGTCAAAAACAATAGATATTATGAATCAAAATGATATAAACCTATAGTTATAATCTATATAGTAAAAATAAAAGCATGTTGCACCTATTTGATGGCTAAATGCATGAGGTGCGATAAATTCACAAATTATATAATTAAAGTAAAAGTTCTAAAAAGCTTTCCTATTTTTGCCCAATTCAAAAAACCAACCTTTTTTAAGCGGGAATTTAAATTATACAAAATGAAAAAATTAGTAATGGCAGCTGTGGTATTGATAATGGTATCTTGCCAACAAGAGAAAATTGGATTTGTCGATAATGTCAAGTTGATGGAAGACTACCAGGAGAAAACCGATATTGAGGCCAAATACAAAACCAAATTGGAAACTTTCGGTAAAAAGAAAGATAGTATTACCCAAGCATTTCAATTGGAAGCACAAGCCTTTCAAGTAAAGGCACAAAAAATGTCACAGCAAAAAGCCCAAGAAGAGTACGGTGTTTTTCAACAAAAGGGCCAGTTCATTGGGCAACAACTTCAACAAGAAGAGCAACAACTTCAAATGGCAGGGCAAACCGATATGGACAGTTTGGTAACCAAGGTCAAAGAAGAAATCAGGGCTTATGGTGAAGCCAATTCATATTCCTATATTCTTGGCGGCGGTGACGGCGGTAGTGTATTGTACGGAAAGGATGCCAATGATCTTACTGCGGAAATCACCAAGATCCTTAACGACAAGTATAAAAAATAAATTGTTTGATATTTATTTCTAGGAACCCTGACAGTATTGTCGGGGTTTTTTTCTTTTAGGACTGAAGTAAGTAGACTAGGAATATTGCAGGCATTAAGTAAATGACTATCGTTCTTGCACCATCATAATCCTTGGCCACGCGTTGTCCGAAAAGTAGCATCAGTAATACGATGCAGGATAGGATCGCACCGTAAAACGCAAATTCACTTTCTCCGATGGTAGCGAATTGATAGATACCTATAAAGCATAGGATGCCCACGACAACTTCCAATACCAATATAACGCCCAGTAGCAAAGGCACAACATTCTTTAAAGGGGTTTTTTCAAAATGGCCCTTTAACCACGATAGGTTGCCGGCCCAATCCGTTAGCTTGTCAAGTCCACTTTGAATAAAGGTTATTACCAAAAACAATAAGAGAAGTATTTCCGTGATGTTGTGCAGTAGTGTTTTCATTTACAAATTGTTCAAGATGGGTTCTGGTCCAGATAAGGTGATGCTTTAATATGTAACAACCGGGTCAATTTAATCGAAAGATCCGTTAGTATTATTTTCGAGTTCCCGTTACGTTCAATATGGTAGATGGCCTTTTCCAACTCTGCAACTAAGGGCAAGATATTATTCTCATGTACAAAAGGCGCGAATTTTTCCAATTTAAATCCATCTATATGCATCCGCATAAAAGCCAATTCCTTAACATTGAAATTTATGAGCATGGCTTGACGCATCACCGTTATACAATAATGTAGGAATTTCTTTTGGGTTTCCCTACCGGTCTTTGCAACTTCCTCGGCCCAAAGAATCAGTTCGTGGATAACAGCTTTGTTGCCCCGGGCTTTAAAAGCACTGCGGACCCATTGCACAAACCATTTTTCAAAGACCAAATCCTCGGAATCCCTATTCATTAAATCCAAGGCCTTGTTAAAATTTCCATTGGCCTCATTCGCTAGGAGTAACGCCTCATCGCGCAATAAACCCTTGTTTTCCAATCCTTTGGCTATAGCTTCTTCGCTCAAAGGCGGAAAATTCAAAATCTGGCATCGCGATTTAATGGTCTGTATGATCTGTTCCTCATTTTGGGCGATCAAAAGGAAAACGGTTTTGTCTGGGGGCTCCTCAATAAGTTTTAAAAGTTTATTTGCCGTCGCGGTATTCATTTTTTCGGCCATCCAGATCAACATCACTTTATAACCTCCCTCGTACGATTTTAAGGAAAGTTTTTTGACAATGTCAAAAGCTTCATCAACACCAATTTGCCCCTGTTTTTTTTCAATACCAATCAAACGGTACCAATCGAAAAGATTCCCATAAGGTTGCTCCTTGATGAATTTACGCCATTCCTCCATGTAATGGTTGCTAACGGCATGACTTTTTACCTTGTCCGAATTGGCCACGGGAAAGGCAAAATGCATGTCAGGATGGGAAAAGGAATCACACTTGGTGTTACACACTTGATTTTGCCCATTGTTCTCCCCATTTTGGTTACCGCAAATAATATATTGGGCATAAGCTATGGCCATTGGCAAGGTACCAGACCCTTCTGGTCCTATAAACAATTGGGCATGCGGAATACGACCCGCATTGGCACTCGAGGCCAAATGGTTCTTAATATGGGTCAGGCCTAAAATTTCTTTAAACAGCATGGTTCAAAGATAGATCTTTTGTCCAAGTAAATAAATGCATCTAAACTCATGAAATTATGGTGCCCTATTTTTTAAGAACCTTATAAATCTTTACATTTGCATTTCATTTTAAGCACACTACTAAAGCATACTACCATGAAGACGATTGACGATTTTAATTTTGACCAGAAGAAAGCATTGATACGAGTTGATTTCAATGTCCCATTGGATGCGGAATTCAATGTAACCGATACGAATAGGATTGAAGCCGCAAAACCAACAATAATCAAGATATTGGAAGATGGTGGTAGTGCGGTATTAATGAGTCATTTGGGCAGACCCAAAGGTCAACCTAACGATGCCATGTCCCTAAAACATATCTGTGGAAAGGTTTCCGAGATTATCGGGGTGCAGGTAAAATTCGTTGAGGATTGCGTAGGTTCGAAAGCCGAAGAGGCAGTTGCCGAATTAAAAGGGGGGGAAGTCCTTCTTTTGGAAAACCTTCGTTTTCATAGTGAGGAAACTTCGGGGGATGTGGAGTTCGCGAAACAGTTGTCAAAACTAGGTGATATTTATGTCAATGATGCTTTTGGAACAGCACATAGGGCACATGCATCTACAACGATAGTTGCCCAATTCTTTCCAGGTCAAAAATGCTTCGGATATTTATTGGCCAAAGAAATAAAATCTATTGAAAAGGTAATGCGCACCGGGGAAAAACCTGTATTGGCCATTCTTGGTGGTGCTAAGGTATCCTCTAAAATAACCATTATAGAGAACATCCTTGACAAGGTAGATCACCTTATCATAGGGGGTGGTATGACCTACACATTTGTTAAGGCACAAGGTGGTAAGATCGGGGATTCAATTTGTGAGGACGACAAAATGGATTTGGCATTGAGCATCTTGAAACAAGCCAAGGCTAAAGGGGTACAAGTACATATTCCTGTTGATGTATTGGCTGCGAACGACTTCAGCAATGATGCCGATACACAGATTGTCGATGTAGATAAGATACCAGATGGTTGGCAAGGGTTGGATGCAGGTCCAAAAACCCTTGAAATCTTTAAGGAGGTGATATTGAAGAGTAAAACGATTTTATGGAATGGTCCTGTTGGCGTCTTTGAGATGGAGAAATTCGCGAAGGGTACCATCAGTGTCGGTAACTTTATCGATGAAGCAACCCAAAATGGAGCATTTTCCCTTGTAGGGGGAGGTGATTCCGTGGCTGCGGTCAAGCAATTTGGTTTCCAGGATAAAGTGAGTTATGTTTCAACCGGAGGAGGGGCTATGTTAGAAAGTCTTGAGGGAAAAACATTGCCCGGAATCGCAGCAATATTAGAGGATTAAAGGCGTTATCGATAAACGGGACTCTGGTTGGATTCGATACTTTAAGGGTTTAAATTTTATTCTTTCAGAAAAAAACGCGATTTTCGTTAGTTCCCTATAACTAAAGAATGTCCTATGTATTCATATAAATTTTGGTGCTTGAACCTGTTTTTGGTTGTTTTTGTGAATATTTCGGTATTCTCCCAAGCAGCGAATCACACTTCGGAAGAACAAGCTAAAATCGTTGAGGCCAAGGATATTCCCTTGGATTCACTTGCCAAGGATATGGAAGGGGTGGAACAAATGGAGCCCCTAGAAACATCCAATGCGATTCATGATAATAGCTTACCGGTTGTTACGATAGGTGACAAGAAGTCCTATGATTTAAAAGATCTTGACATTGCAGCCAAGTACGATAGTCTTTGGATGAAGGAGCTGTATGAAAGTGCCTCGCTTTTTGATGAAATGTACGAGATGGTATCCGAATTGGATACGACTACGGTTGTTGAGAACACCCTTAATACAGATACGCTTAAATTGCGATTGGAAAGGTTGAACCAAAAAACACCTTTCAATGTTGCCTACAATACATCTTTGGAGAATGTGATCAAATCATTCCTGGTTCGTAAGCGAGGATTTATAGAGCGGATGTTGACGGCGAGCCAATTTTATTTTCCCATGTTCGAGGAACAGTTGGATAAATATGACATTCCATTGGAAATGAAATATTTGTCCATTGTGGAATCGGCATTGAACCCAAGAGCCAGATCCCGCGTAGGGGCAACAGGGCTATGGCAGTTCATGTACGGTACAGGTAAAATGTACAAGCTGGATGTAAACAGTTATGTCGATGAACGCAGCGACCCTATTAAATCCACTGAGGCAGCTTGTAAATACCTATCCAAACTCTATGGTATTTTCGGAGATTGGGATTTGGCATTGGCAGCCTACAATTCCGGACCTGGCAATGTGAACAAGGCCATTCGAAGGTCTGGGGGATATAAGAACTATTGGAACATACGTAGAAACCTTCCACGTGAAACCGCGGGTTATGTCCCTGCTTTTTTAGCCACGATGTATTTGTTGGAGTATGCCGATGAACATGGTTTAAAGGCCAAAAAAGTGGATCGGAACTATTTTGAGACGGATACCATACATGTTAAAAGTTTGATTTCCTTTGACCAAATCTCAGAAATGGTAGGTATTGGCGTTGATGAATTGAAAGTATTGAACCCCTCCTATAAACTGAATATCATCCCTTATGTAGAAGGAAAGGAATATACCCTTAGGTTACCAAGGGCGAAAATGGGCAAGTTCGTTACCAATGAAGAGGCTATTTATGCCCATGTGAAGGAGCAGCTTAAAAGCCAGGAATCCCCTTTGCCACAGTTGGTAAAAGCGGATGACCGTATACGATATAGGGTCCGAAGTGGGGATTATTTGGGGAAAATAGCGGAGCGTTATGGTGTTGGGGTTAGCCAGATCAAACGATGGAACGGTTTAAGGAGCAATAACCTTAGGGTTGGCCAGCGCTTGACCATTTTCACCAGGAATCCGGTAATCGCATCCAAAAGCACATCAAAAGGTGCTAAAACAGTTGCCAGTACTTCAAAAGTACCGGCATCAAAAATACATACGGTGCAAAGTGGTGATTCATTATGGACCATTTCACGAAAGTATCCAGGAATTAGTATCGAAAATTTACGAGAATGGAACGGTATTAGTGGTAACAACCTAAAACCTGGCACGAAATTGAAATTGTGCAATTGTTCATCGTAAATAAAAAAGTCCATGAAACATTTTAAGTTATTGTTTGCCCTTTTTTTTGTCATTATTTTATCCTGCAAAGAGAGTGGCACTAAAAATTACTTGCCTAGCTCTATTGGGGCATATAACTCATTGATCGTTGTTATCGACAATCAGACTTGGAAGTCAAACGTTGGTGACAAGGTAAGGGAATATTTTGCCGCATCAGCCTTAGGTTTGACAATGGATGAACCAATATTTTCCATTACACAGATTCCACCCGAAGTGTTTTCGGGTTCCGTACGTAATAGTAGAAACATACTTTATGTGCAAAAAGACACCTTGAATTTGGCGCATATCAAAAGCAATATGTATGCCCAACCCCAGAAAGTAGCGGTTGTAAAAGGGACTACGGATGATGAGATTATCAATAACATCGAGGAGAAAGCCCCGGAATTCATTCGTACATTCAAAGACCTCGAACTAAAAGAGGCACAACAGCGCTTTTTAAAGTCATTGAATAAGGAAAAGGACTTACAGGATAAGTTTGGGGTAAACCTGAACATACCTTCTGTGTATAAGGTAGTAAAGTCCGAAGATAATTTTGTTTGGTATGAGAGGCAGATACAAAAAGGGACAATGAACATTATTACCTATACGATGCCTTGGAATAGTTTTTCTGTCGATTCCACTTTTGTGAAGGATATTGTCCGTATGCGCGATTCTATTGGTAACCTCTATATTCCCGGACCTGATGTTCCTGGTAAAAGGACCCATATGCGCACTGAACCGGCATTCTCCCCCTCGGTATTTCCTTCTGTAATTGCCGGAAACAAGGCTGCGGAGGTACGGGGTCTATGGGATATTAAAAACTATCCTATGGCCGGACCGTTCATCACCTATATCGTAAACGACAAGGAGCACAATCGAAAAATGGTAGTGGAAGGATTTACTTTTGCCCCATCTACGGAGAAACGCGATTCCATGTTCGAGCTCGAAGCCATCATGAAAACATTGCGATTCAATAAATAACCTAATGGTTAATAGCAAAAAGCCCTGAAACGTTATGTTTCAGGGCTTTTTTATTTGGTATCAGTTCCTTATAAATTGCTAAAACTAAATCCTGTGGATACCCTAAATACAAATGCATAAATAGCAAGTACTATTAAAGCAAAACAGAACCAGGAAAAAACCTTAAAATATTTTTTAAAAAACAGACTACTCCAGTTTCTAAATGCCTCAAAATAAATCTCCTTCAAAAGTAATAATTTGTTCATACGCCCATTGGTTTTTATTAGTGAAGGTGCTAAAGTCCCTATTTGCTCCTAAGGAATAAAAAAAAAGGGCTGAAATACCCTTTTATTAGATGAGGAATAAAACCAAATTATATTATTCCCATGAACGGTAAATATTAACGGTAAATGACCCCCTTATAATTTTAGGCTTATGTACATAAATAAAAAAATGCGC
Source organism: Maribacter aquimaris (assembly GCF_014596745.1). Taxonomy (GTDB): domain Bacteria; phylum Bacteroidota; class Bacteroidia; order Flavobacteriales; family Flavobacteriaceae; genus Maribacter_A; species Maribacter_A aquimaris. The sequence continues at coordinate 70,632 of NZ_JABTCF010000014.1, read as the reverse complement.
CCTTTTGAGTGCATTTACATGTTGGATGGTTAGATATGCCTGTTTAATCAAAAGCAAAGCCTGTAGACACCCTAAATATGAATGCATATAGCATGACAATGTAACTGGCGATACAGAACCAGGAAAAGGCCTTAAAATAAGATTTGAGTAGGGCATGTCCTAAATTCCGAAAGGCTTCCAAATAAATCTCTTTTATCAATAATACGTTTTTCATGTGGGTTGGTTTTAGGTTAAACAAAGATGTTTGGTTCTATATACAACAGATAATCAGTTGATTAAGTATCATTTGGGGCTGATTTTGTTGTAAATGTTCCTTAGCTTGTGGTGTATGTCGTGGTAGGGTACAAAAAAACCGTGAATTGGTGATGATTCACGGTTTTGAAAATTCCTGATTGGGAATAGGTCTACATAGCTACAATAATGAATTCGGATCTACGGTTAATTAGGTGGTTAGCTTCAGTACACCTCACCGAACCGTCACATTCATTGATCAATTTTTCTTCTCCATATCCAATGGCACTTTGTATCCTACTGGCATCTATTCCTTTGGATATGATATAGTCCCTTGTTGATTTGGCACGTTTGTCAGACAGATATTTGTTATAGGCCCGCTCACCTCTGGAGTCGGTATGTGATTCGATTTTAATTACCATTTTAGGGTATTCGGTCATTACCTGAACCAATTTATCCAGTTCCTTGGCCGATTCGGATTTTATATAGGACTTGTCGAAATCGAAATATATCATTTCTGTTTTCAACTTACGAATACCATCTTCGACAGCGATCATTTCCTTTAATCTGCGCATGGCAACTTCAGTATTGACCATCTCGTTTTCCTTGGTGGAAACCGCAACAGTTTCGTCGAAGTAATCATTGGCTGTTACTTTTATAGAGTACTTGGTATTGCCTTCAAGATCTTCAAACAAGAAACTGCCATCCTCATTAGCGACCATTTCTTTCAGTGTAATGTTATTCTCATCGAGCAAGGTCACCAATGTTTTTGGCATTACATCCCCTGTTACTAGTTCAGTGATCACCCCTGCTATTGCATTTAGGTTTTCAGGAACTTCCTCGATTTTCAATCTTTTAAAGGAATATAGGTCATCATCCCCTTTGCCACCGATCCTGTTGGAGGCAAAGAATCCTTTTTGGTCCTCTTCATTAATGATATAGGAAAAATCATCCTTTTTACTATTGATCGGTTGACCTAAATTCTTTGCTTCCAAGAAACCGCCTTCGTCATCAATAGCTGCCTCAAAAATATCCAATCCGCCAAGACTGACATGGCCATCCGAGGAGAAATATAATTTTTCGTTGCTTATGAAAGGAAACATTTCCTTATTTTCTGTATTTATGCCAGGACCCAGATTTCGAGGTTCTGAAAACTGGCCTCCTTCGAGTACATCGACCACGAAAATATCGGTTTGACCTATACTCCCGGGCATATCCGACACAAAATATAATTTTTTTCCATCAGGACTTAAAGCGGGATGACCTGTGGAATAATTATCGCTATTGAAAGGTACCTCGGTAGCTGTTGTCCATTCCCCATTAATTTTCTTCGATCTATATATTTTTAAGTGGTTTACACCTTTATTGTCCCTTTTCAGTTTCTTACCATAATTGTTACGGGTAAAATACATGGTTTCATTATCGGGTGAAAAAGTAACCGAAGCCTCATGATATTTTGTGTTGATTGCTTTTGAAAATTTTAGGGCATTATTGAGTTCCTGGGATTCCTCATTCAATTTTGCTGCGTAAAGGTCTAAATAGGGCTGATTGTTCCATTTGTACTTTCTGGTAGTGAAAATTGATGTATCATTTGCAGATGCATAAACTATTTCATCCTCGTTGTGGAACATGGGACCGAATTCTGAATACTTGGAGTTTATGGCCAAATTCTGAATATCGAATTCTTGTTTTGTATTCCTCAATTCATCTAAGATGACTTCGTTGGGTAAGGCCTTTTGGCTTGTCGCATCGGTTATAGCGGCGTTGGGGTCCTTCATTTTACGATTGTATAACCTCATCAGTCGTTTGGAACGGGCATATTTCCCTGTGCCTTTTAACGAGTGTGCATACTTGAAGATATTATCAGCGGACATTTCCTTGCCATATTTTTCATACAAAATGTTGTACCAGTGATAGGCTTTTTCCATATCTGTATTAAAATAATGGGCATCTCCTGCTTTTTGGATAATTTCAAAAGAATAGTTTTTTTCTCCCTTACTTAAAGCCTGTTCGTATAATTCAGCGGCTTCTGCATACCACATTTTATCAAAATAGCTATCTGCCTTTTGAATTAACTTGCTCTTGTTTATAGGGTCTGAATGAAACTCGTCATCTGATGTTTTTTGACTTTCCAATAAGGCATAGGTCACATCTTCTAAAGGAATTGGTTCATTATTTTCGGGAGTGGCTGAAGAGGAACTATTTAAGATCCATATAGATTTACTATAATGTCCCTCCAAGTTCGAAGTACAGGCATCAATAGCGGGTTTCCAATCGGTATAATGGGTTAGATAAACATAATTGAGGTTATTCTCGGGATTGTGGATATACCCTGAATCATACCCCTTGTTTTTATTCTTTTTTATTGCTTTTTTGGCATTTCGGATTTTTGAATAAACATCGGTTATGATGTAGTATCCGTCATTTATGTTTAAATGGGTTAGTTTCCGATGGGGAATATCATTTTTTTCTGCAGCCTCCTCAAATAGGGTGGAATTGTTTGGTGGGGTGTTTTCTATCGTGCTAATTGAAGATGCTAGATCACCATATTCTTGAATTGGTTTTGTTGATGGAGAGGTCTGTGCCCCGACATAAGAACAAAAAAGCAGCAAGAAAGGAATAACAAGGGTGTTTATATTGAATTTCATGTGGGCAAAAACTATAGTTCGTCTTGATTAGTCTGGTTGTAATCGAATCCAATGAGGAATCAATGACCGAAACTAGGCGTTCTTGGCCTTACCTAATATTTTTTGTTGTGAAAGGAGGGATTTTTGTCGTGTATTGGCGCTTTTCGTCGATAGCCCTCTAATATATAGGCATTTAAAACGGTGTATAATCGCAGTTGGTGGGGTGATAAGGTTCGAAATCAGGAGGGAGCCAAGGAACTATCGTTTTGCCATGGAAGCAGAAAATACCCTTAAGTATTTTGCTGGGTTTGGAGCAAAAAAAACACCCATACAAGGGTGTTTTAAATTATAGTGTCGAAAAGTTTACTTTTCGGTATTTTCCTCAATCTTGTCATCTTCCTTGGAAGCATCCTTAAATTCCTTTATCCCACTTCCCAGTCCACGCATAAGTTCTGGAATTTTTTTTCCGCCAAATAAAAGAAGAACGGCAAAAACAACAATTGCTATTTGCCATGGGCCGATTGCCAAAAATATATGTAAAGCTGTCATAATATATGATTTTATGGAAAACAAATGTACTAAAAACTTATTAGTTTGCTGTTAAAATTAACGTAAGGGGCCTTTTTTTATTCCTAAATACGTGCATTATAAAGGTTAAGAAAATGAAAACCTTGCCAATATAGTATTTTAAAGTAGTGAAGGGTAACCAAACCTCCATGATACCGATTAGTATTTAATCGGTCCTAATCGAGCGCTTTACCTTAGTTTTATTGGCGAATCGTGGCGATTTGCTTTTTGTTATGAAAAAATTAAGTTGGACAAATAGGGAAGGCATAATCTCGGTTAAATGTGGTATTCAACCATAAATAACCTGTAAATATCAACGATACCCCACCTAAAACTTTTAAGGGGAAATGTTAATCGTATAAACCAACAAAGAAAAATTAACGTATTTAGAGGGAGTTTTTGCCCTATCTTGATCAATTATAAATTTTAAAGATGGTCATAAAATTAAATTCTAAGTTTATCTTTGTGAACAATGGCTAAAAAAGTAAAAAAGAGAAAGGCTATCAAAAGAAAGCTACTGCATAAGTATCGCTTGGTGATTCTTAATGAAAGTACATTTGAGGAAAAAATAAGTTTTAAGTTAAGTCGGTTAAACGTATTTGTTTCGGGGTCCCTTTTTATTATTGGTTTAATTGGCTTTACGATATTACTGATTGCCTTCACGCCACTTCGTGAATACATTCCCGGATATTCATCCACGAAATTAAAGAGACAGGCTACAGAGCTCACCTATAAAACGGACTCCTTGGTCAATGTCTTAAATTATACCAATAAGTATTTAGATAATATCAGAAAGGTGCTTAGAGGGGATATAGAAAACAATGAGATCAATCGGGATTCCTTGTTCGAACAGTTTAAATTAGACCCTTCAAGTATTGATCTTCATCCGATAAAGGAAGATTCCCTTCTAAGGGCTGAGGTAGCCTTGGAAGACAAGTATAACTTATTCGAAACAAATAGTGATAAATCCAGTTTGGTGCTGTTTCCTCCTTTAAGTGGGTCAATTTCAGATTCTTTTGACAGGGAGAAGAGGCATTTCGCTGTTGATATCGTTGCCCCTAAGGATAGCCCTATAAAAGCTGTAGCCAGTGGAATTGTCATTTTTGCGGAATGGACTGCGGAAACCGGATATGTTATTATTTTGGAACATAAAGACGGACTTCTTAGTGTGTATAAGCACAATGGTTCATTGAGTAAGGCGCAGGGTGATATCGTACGGGCAGGGGAAGTTATCGCTTCCGTTGGCAATACAGGGGAGTTTACCACAGGACCCCATCTGCATTTTGAATTATGGGATAATGGAAATCCAGTGAACCCATTGGATTTTATAGATTTTAAATAATATGTCATTAAAGTCATTCGCGGCCAAAATATTTGCAAAACAGGTTGCTAAAAAAACCACCAAATGGGTGAATCGCCCATTGGAAACCCAGGAAGCGGTATTCCAAGAATTGTTGAATACCGCCCGTAATACACTTTTTGGAAAAGAACACAATTTCGACCAAATACAGGATCATGCCGATTTCGTAAAAAATGTGCCGATCCGTGATTATGAAGAACTCAAAGGCTATGTGGAAAAAGTAGTGGCCGGGGATGCCGATGTACTTTGGCCAGGGAAGCCCATTTATTTTGCAAAGACCTCAGGGACGACCTCAGGCGCAAAATATATACCCATCACGGATGTTTCGATAAAGCAACAAGTGGAGGCCTCAAGGAACGCGATATTAAATTATATTAATGAAACAGGACATGCCGATTTCGTGGACGGAAAAATGATCTTTCTGCAAGGGAGTCCTATATTGGAAGATAAAAACGGAATTAAATTGGGCAGGCTTTCCGGAATTTCAGCCCATTATGTACCAAGCTACCTTCAGAAAAATAGATTGCCCAGTTGGAAGACCAATTGTATAGAGGATTGGGAAACCAAGGTCGATGCCATTGTTGATGAGACGATCGAGGAGAATATGACCGTCATTGCCGGGATACCCTCTTGGGTACAAATGTATTTTGAAAAATTGAGTACCAAAGGCCAAAAAAAGGTCGGTGAACTGTTCAAGAACTTCCAATTGTTCATTTATGGGGGTGTGAATTACGAACCCTACCGTGCCAAGTTCGAGAACCTGATCGGACGAAAAGTCGATAGTATAGAGCTTTTCCCTGCCAGCGAAGGATTTTTCGCCTACCAGGATTCCCAGACCGAAAAGGGGATGTTGTTGCTCTTGAATTCAGGGATATTTTACGAGTTCGTAAAGGCCGATGAATTCTTCAATGAAGAAAGGAAACGACTGACCTTAAAGGATGTGGAACTTGGGGTTAACTATGTCATGATTATTTCAACGAATGCAGGATTATGGGCCTATAATCTTGGGGATACCATTCAGTTTATTTCATTGAATCCTTATAAAATCATGGTCTCGGGGCGTATAAAACACTTTATTTCGGCCTTTGGGGAACATGTTATTGCCAAGGAAGTGGAAGAAGCGATGTTAAAAGCAGTTCATGCGACGGATGCACGCATCAATGAGTTTACGGTGGCCCCACAAATAACCCCCAAGGAAAACGATTTGCCCTATCACGAATGGTTCATTGAGTTTGAAAAGCAACCATCGGATATGGAAAAATTCATTGAAATACTGGATACATCCCTACAGGCCCAGAACAGCTATTATTTTGATTTGATCGACGGTAAGATTTTACAGACCCTAAAAGTTTGTCCGATAAAGAATGGGGGTTTCCAGGAATATATGAAATCGGTAGGAAAGCTGGGCGGGCAAAATAAGGTACAACGCCTGGCCAATGACCGTAAGGTAGCTGATGCCTTATCGCACTTTACCACAGAAGGATAGCTATCCCAAGAACTTTAAAGCACCCCTTAATTTTATATATTTAAATTGTAATTTTGCTTGAAATTTTTTTATGAAAAATACTAGAGTTACTACCAGGGCGCAAGAATCCACCAATGCCATAGAGCGTTTGTATATTACGATGCGCCATCTGTTCAACCGGGGTTTTTATAAACCTATGGGGGTTTCAGGGGAAACCTTAAGGAATGCCTTGTTACAATTACGGCCAGAAATTTATGGTTCCATTGGCGAGGAAAAGGCAGAATTGGACGGACTTGTATACGTTTTGGAACGCTTGCCAGAAGGTATTGAACAATGTAGGTTTATAAACCTTACCTCGGACGAGGGGTACGGAAAGGCCCATTTTGCACCGATAATTCCACCCAAAAGAAGAAGGAATTGTTATCGCATCGATGACGAGCAGATGAATATCGAGATTACCCGAGGGCGTTCCGATATTTATGACATTCTTACGCATCTTACGTTTTTATTCATTGAGTCCCATAAAATCTGTAAACATGTCCTCATAGAGGATACTGAGGAAACCATTCGTGATTGGGGTAAACTGGAAGCCGCTGTTCAAAAGAAAAAACTTTCCTTGGCCGAACGTGAAGTGGCATTGATCCACACCTCAAATATATTGAACCGGCCCTTTGAGGAAGTGTTGGAATACCACAAAAAATTCGCTACCAAAGCCGAACCGGAAAAGTTTCTTCACATCATTTACTGGATGGGGAAATTGGCTATAGAGGAAGAAGTGACGGGAAATAAAAGGGCGATTACCTTTACTTCGATGTTGCGCGAAAGATTGGGGCACCATATACATGGGGAACGTTGGGCGAATACGATCAAAGAGGTAATGGCAAAAAACGATTTATTATCGCGGCCGATCCATATCATAAGTGCGAATATGCATAGCGTAATGAACTCCTTGTTTGCTAAAAAGGCATTGGCCAAGGAATATCCGAAAGACGGCTCATTGGAAATCTATAAAGCGTTGAGTTCCCATCAAAATCATTTGTTGCAAAAGAAAGTGAGTGATATTGCAAGAAAAAATGGGATGATCACCATAGATGATCATACGGGCACCAATATTGATGTACAGATTTTCGATTTGGCAAAGATTGGGGAGGATGCTTGTTGTTACGATTTACCAAAAGGACTTCCCCAAGAAGAAAAACCTGTTATATTTGTGATGGATTATGCCTTTGGGGAGCAAGCCTATGAAACTATAGATGAGCTGTTGAAACCCTATAAAAGCAAGCAAAAAGGGGATGTTTTCTTGGATGTTGCTTCGATTTCAATCATGGGCAAGGCCGGGATTTTGGAAGGGGGCAAAGGGGATTTAATGATACCTTCGGCACATATATTTGAAGGCACTTCGGATAATTATCCTTTTAAGAATGAATTATGTGCGAAGGATTTCCAGGGATATGGTTTAGAAGTGTTTGAGGGTGCCATGGTTACGGTTTTGGGTACTTCCTTGCAGAATAGGGATATTTTGAAATTTTTCCATAAGTCCACCTGGAATGTCATTGGTCTGGAGATGGAAGGGGTACATTATCAAAAGGCCATTCAATCGGCATCGAAAATACGCAAGAGTATTCGTGAGGACGTAAAAGTCAGATATGCCTATTATGCCTCGGATAACCCTTTGGAAACCGGAGGAACATTAGCTTCAGGCGGATTGGGGACGACGGGGGTAAAACCCACTTATTTGATAACAGACCGAATTTTAGAACAAATATTTAATTCAATTCATAAGATATAATGGCAGAAAATAATACACCCAACAACACCAACGCTTCGGATGAAATTGATTTGGGACAGTTGTTTCAACTCATAGGAAAAGGGTTTAACAGCATTTTCAGGGGTTTGTTAAGAGTATTCCTCTATTTAAAAAAGAATGCCTTAATCCTTGTTGGATTGATTGTTTTAGGGGGGGCGATAGGCTTTGGACTAAATAGAATTGTGGACAAGAAACTGAAAATAGAGGTTATTGTGAAACCTCAATTGGAGAGCAAGAACTATTTGTATGATGTTATTAATGAAATTCAAGCGAATTTAAAGGCAAAGGACACAGTTTTTTTTTCAGCTATGGGAGTTCATTTAACTAATTTTGATGGATTGGAAATTACAATTAACCCTGTAGATGAAAATCGGGTGAGCAGTGAAAGTGAAATGAAATATCTGGAATTGCTTCAAAGTTTTGAAAATACGGAGTCAATTGCTGATATTGTTAGGGCTGAATTACAGAATAAAAGCTCGTTTAACCATCGCATCACCTTCTACTTCAATGATACTAAGGTAGGGCAACAATTGGCAAAAGGAGTGATGGAGTATATTAATACCAATGAGTATTTTGATGGTTTAATAACGGTATATAGGGAAAATGCAACTTCTCGGATAGAGGAAAATAAGCAACTATTACAGCAGGTGGATGAGATAATTACCAACTATGCAAAAAAAATAGCAAAAAATGATGGGGTGAAGGGTAATGATAGAATTGTTTTGGACAATCAAGAAACAGTGAATATTACAGGGTTGTTTGATCTTAAGAATAGTTTGATTAAAGATATTGAATCAAAAAAATTGGAACTCACAGAACGTACGGATCCCATCAAAATTATAAATTTCGGGAAGCCACAAGAAGTCATAAAAACATTTTTTGGAAAGAATATTATATTGATACCTTTAATACTAATTGGATTGTTCTTTTTGGGCTCTTTTCTGAAATTCCTCAATAAGAAAGCATATAATATTCAAGAATAACATTACACATATTCTAAATTACATAAAAAGAACTTGAATTATAGATAAAATATGGGCAATGAAATTATTGATTACAGGAGGTGCAGGATTTATAGGTTCCCATGTTGTTCGCAAATTTGTAAATACATATAAAAATTATAATATTCACAATCTTGAGAATTTAAGGGATATTGAAAACCATCAAAATTATACATTCTTTAAAGGGAATATTGTAGATGCTGATTTTATCGAGGAAATCTTTAAGAAATATAAGTTTGATGGTGTAGTTCATTTAGCAGCGGAATCCCATGTGGACCGATCTATGTAGTAGATATGGAATAATCAATGCTGCCGATAGGTTCTTTGGATTATATTTATCATTTAGAAATAAAAATATGGCACATGTAATTTTATAGATTCAGATGCAATGACGTAATTTGATTTTATATTAAAAACAATGAAGTATTGTATGAAGCCACAAAATTTGTAAGTGACAATAATAATTGTAGTTTTGCTAGTCGTCATAAACATGTAACTTTTAAATATTTTGTGTATAAGTTGAATTTCTCAAAAAGAAAAATAACATATAAACACGAATGATTCGAAGCAATTTAATTAGGCACTTAATATACAACTAAGGGAACAATAAACTTTTGATATACTTATATGTGTGGAATAGCTGGAATATATTTAATTAAGGGAATTCCTAATCTAAAGGAAAGAATTCAAACCATGAATTCATCTATTGTACATAGAGGTCCTGATGCTGAAGGAAGTTATATCCATGAAAATTTAGCTTTAGGGCATAGAAGGTTGAGTATAATTGACAATCGTGAGGTTTCAAACCAGCCAATGCACTCAAATAATGAACAATGGCATGTTGTGTTTAATGGTGAAATTTACAACTTTAAAGAAATAAAGGAAAAATTGAATTATTCCTTTGCAACAAACTCCGATACTGAGGTCATTCTTGCAGCGGTACAAGAAAAAGGGATAGACTGGTTTATTGAACAATCAAATGGAATGTTTTCAATAGCATTGTATAATTCCCAAACAAAAGATTTATTTCTAATTAGAGATAGACTTGGCATAAAACCTCTTTATTACTACAATGACGGTTCAAATCTTATTTTCTCTTCTGAAATCAAAGCAATTTTGAAAAGTGGACTTGTTAAATCGGTATTTAATGAATTAGCAGTTGATGAATACTTGGCAAACAGATATATAAGAGCTCCTTTTACTTTTTTTAAGAATATTTATCAGGTAAATCCAGGCACTTATTTACATGTAAATCAAGAATTATCAATGAATGAAGTACAATATTGGGATATCCCTAAGGGATTCAATTATTCAAATGATTTTGACGAGAATGATATTCTTGAACGGTTTGATTTTCAAATTAATAAAGCAATAAAATATAGATTAATTGCAGATGTGCCTTTAGGAACCTATTTAAGTGGAGGAGTTGACTCTAGTTTAATCACAGCGATAACCGCCATGAATTCCAATGAAAAAATCAATACATATACTATTGGTTTTGCTGAAATAAATGAATTTTCTTATGCTAAACTTGTTTCAGATCAATACCAAACGAACCATCATGAGATTCTAATGAAAAAGGAAGATTATATGGCGAATTGGGAGCGCCTTATAAGATATAAAGATGCCCCTCTTGGTGTGCCCAATGAAATTCCATTAGCCGTAATGTCATCAAAATTAAAAGAAAAAATAACCGTAGTACTTTCTGGCGAAGGAGCAGACGAATTGCTTGGGGGGTATGGAAAGATATTCCGATTACCATTTGATTATGAAAATTCTTCAAAAGAGCAAAGTTTTTACGAAAGTTTAATTGAAAAATATGAATATGTTCCAAGATTAATGAGAGATCAATTAATATGTACACCAGTAGATTATAGGGCTATATTTGATAAAAAGATTGTTGAGGAATTCAAGGAAAGAGATAATAGAGAAAACATATTTAATTATTTTCATAAATATCATGTTAAAGGATTGCTGCAACGAGTTGATATGACTACAATGCAAGCTTCTGTTGAAGCAAGAGTGCCATTTTTAGATCACGAATTATTGGAATTCGCATATAAAGAGATACCTTATGTGTTAAAGCTAAAATGGAAGAATGAAGAAGCCAAATCAGAGGCTTGTAACATGTATGCAGAGGATTATAGTGAAGAATTGGATATTCCAAAATATCTACTTAGAAAACTCTCTTATAAATATTTGCCAAAAGAAGTAATAGAAAGAAAGAAAGTAGGATTTCCTGTTCCTTTAACTGAATGGTTTGAGAACCTTGAATATCAGGCAAGAAATCTTCTTTCTAAGTGTTCCTGGCTAAAAGAAGGAGTTGTTGAGGAGCTAATTTTAAAAAGCAAAAAAGAAGTAAGGGCAGGACAGATTCTTTGGATGTTTATTAATATTGAGATTTTTAAAAAAAATTACTTTACCAAGGAATGGCAATGGTAGTAAAAAGATATATAAATGTATAAAAGAGGAGACGAAAAAGCGATTATTGGATACACCTCTGGTGTGTTTGATTTATTTCATATAGGACATTTAAATTTGTTAAAGAACGCAAAAGGATTATGTGATAATTTAATAGTTGGTGTTACTAGTGACGAATTGGTTAGTTACAAAAACAAAAGAGCGGTTATTAACCATCAAGAAAGAATGGAAATAGTTCGAAACATTAAATATGTTGATGCAGTTGTTCCGCAAAACGATATGGATAAGTTTGCCATGTGGGAACGCCTCAAATTTGATGTTATGTTTGTTGGAGATGATTGGTTAAATACTCCCAAATGGAAAGAACTAGACGAAAAATTTAAAGTTGTTGGAGTAAAAATAATTTACTTTCCATATACCGAAGGAACCTCCTCTACTTTAATTAATAAAACATTAAAAGATTTAAGAGGAAAAGAAGACAAATAGTTTTTTTAACTCTAGCGTTTAACATGTTATCCGTTTTTTTGAAAAATGTTTGATTTATGATAAATACATTTGATCATCAACATCGTATATATTACATTTTTTGAACTCCAATATAGATTTCCAAGATTGAAAACATTCTAAAAGATCAATAATAATAGGCCTTAAAAAAGGGGTTATCAATTTGCCGTGGATGGTTAATATAAGTTTAATAGGCTTCGTTTATGCACCTTTATAAAAAATACCTCTTTTTAAGCATCTCTCTTTTTTTTAAGTTGCTTATAAATGTATTTGTAATCTTTTATATAGCGAAAATGGTAAGTGTCTCCGACTTTGGAAGCTTTTCAATCGCTTTTATAATAGCTTCAATCGCTACGTTGTGTTTGGACTATGGTTTTAATTTAAAGGGCTTAGTCTTAACTCGTAAAACGAAAGATGAGGTAAATGAAGAATTATCCACAATGATTTTTTCGAAAATTATTATTTCAGGAATTATTATTTCAGGATTTGGATTATTTTTTTTATTAAGTCAATATGATGTTAACACAAACAAAGTGATTGCTATTTTGGCTGTTTCTGCAATTCCTATATCTTTCGGAAATTTTTATTTAAACAATTTTAAAATTGTAGATAGATTTGATAAAGAAGCTATTGGTTATATCATCCAAGGGTCCTTTTTATTAACCCTTTTTGGATTAAATCATTTTTACGGAAGCAAAAATATTATCTATTATTCGATAATTTTACTTATAGTAAGAGTTATTTATATGATTTTTGGTTTTTTTGCATTTAGAAAAAGTTTTTTTAAAAAAGTCACTTTTAATTTTAAGAAATCTTTAATTGCTATAAGAACAGCTACACCTTATGGAGTGCACTTAATTCTTGGAGCTTCTATTATCTATATTGATACGTTTATACTATCTATATTATCTACTCTTGAAAATGTAGGTTTATACCAAGCAGGAATGAGAATAATAATGGCTTCTATGCTAATTGCTGTTATTATTAGCGATGCATTTATTCCAGAAATATCTAAAATATTTAAAAAAAGATCTATTGTATCTAAAAAAATGTCTACTCTATTTGAGTTTGTCTTATTGTTCTCAGGACTTACATTAACTACAATTTTCTTTTATAAGAAAACAATCATACTCTTACTATTCTCTCAAGAATACCTTATTCTTGAGAGATTTATTGTATTAATACTTTTAATTATTTTATTAAGATATATTGGGATTGTACCAGGGATTATTTTAACAAGTTTTGGGAAGCAAATAATTAGAGCACGAGCAGTGGTTATATCTATTATTTTCAGCGTTATTTTAAACGTAATTTTAATTCCAACTTATGGTATTAAGGGAGCCTTTTTAGCGAGTTTAATTTCGCATATAATTCTGAATACTATTTATTTTTTCTTTGCCTATAAGACAATAAATTTTACAAAAAATATTTCGTTTTTACTTATTATTTTTTCTATAAATTACATAGTACAATTACTAGTCTTTTCAGATTCTATAATGTTTTTAACAATAACAATTTTTATAAACATATTTCAAGTAGGGGTATATCTTAAAATAAAAGCTAAAAAGCCACAAAAAGGATGAAAAGAGTTTTTAAGTATATTAAAATAGTACTAAAAATAATAATAGGCTTTCCTTTCTATTATATTTCAATGGTCATTCCTAAAAAAAAGGAGTTAGCCGTAATTGGTTCTTCATTGGGAAAGCACTTTGCCGATAATACAAAGTATTATTACATAAACTATTATAGTAAGGAAAAATCAAGTTTAAACCTTATTTGGATTTCTAAAAATAGAGATGTTGTTAAAGAGTTAAAATTAAAAGGCCTTCCTGCTGAATATTTGTATTCTTTTAAGGGAATATATATTACATTAAGGGCATCAAAGGCATATCTTTCTCATCGATTAGACGACATCAATAGTGCGTTAATAGGAGGGGCGAAAATCATTCAATTATGGCATGGTATGCCATTGAGAAAAATTGGATATGGCGGAGATTGGACTGAACACAATCTTTCAGGAAAGATATACATTTTAATTTCTAAATATTTTCCTTATGCCTATTATATGAAATGTGATATTTTAATCGCTCCATGTGAAACAGCGAAATTAAAATTAATAGAACCCTTTTCAAAATCTTTTAGAAACAATAAAATTGCAGATAATATTGTTTTAGCTAGACAACCAAGAACTCTTTGTTTTGATAATAAGTTTGAGCTAGCTTCAACTTTTTTTCCAGAGGTTGATTTGTTAAAGTCTCTATCAAAAAAACACAACAAAATTATATCGTGGCTACCAACTCATAGGGCTGTATTTAATAAATCTATTTTAGATGTAATTTTGGATTCAAAATTAGACTTAAACAAGTTAAATACTTTTTGTAAACAGAATAATACTCTATTTGTAATAAAAGCCCATTTTCTTGACTTTAATGAAACATCAAAGATTGTTCAAAGTTTAGATTTTATTTATGTTTACCCACATGCAGACGCCTATCCTTTGCTAAAATATACAGATATCTTGATAACAGATTATTCAAGCGTGTTTTTTGATTTTTTATTTTTAAACAGACCAATTATATTCATGAGCCATGATTTGGAAGAATATCGTGAAAAGGTAAATTTCTATTACAATTATGAAAACTTAAACATTGGACCAATATGTAAATCATGGAATGAAGTAATGAAAATTATTACTGATATATCAAACAATCAAGATGATTATCTTTGTAAAAGAGAAGAAGCATTTAATAATTATCATTTCGAGGTAGATTGTATTTAAAAAATTAACCCTAAAAAATGTTTTTTGATAACAAAAACCATTAAATGAAAAAAAAAAATCTTATTGTTCTGATTTTGATTTTTGGATTAGTTGGAACCACAACAAATATTATATATGTAAGTCCTATTCCATCATTAGTTGCATTAACCCTGTTTTCTGTCTCTTTCTTATTAATTAAAAGAATTAATAGGGTAATTTTTGCGACAGTACTATTCTTTTTAGCATCTGTAATTAGCGTTTTAGTTTATTATCCCGAATCTTTCTTAGAGTTTCTTTTTTATAGATATGATGGAAATTTCATAATTTCTTATGCTCCACTTTTATTTTTCCCTTTATTTTCTTATCGCTTTAATATAGACAAACTATTATCTATTTTTTTAACTTTTATTGTATTACTAAACTTTATAATTTATGTACTTGGTTTAGGCTTAGAAAATTATAGTGGTGCTTTTAAAGGTTTGTTCTATTCAACTAATGCTGCTGGAGGATTTCTAAGTATAATTTGCACACTTTTAATAGTGAAGTTTCAAAAACATAAAAACATAAAAACATTACTATTAATCTTTATTTCTCTTTTTCTTTTATATGCAACAAAATCAAGAGGATCGTTATTAGGTTTGATTTTGGGAGGTGGTATGTTTTATCTATGGAAGATAAATAAGGCGTGGATTATAAAATATGGAATATTAGCTATTATCCTGGTTCAAATAGTGATATTATCAAATACTTATCCGGTTTATGAAAAGCACCAGTTTACTAGTCAAACATTACGATCATATATTGTTGAAAAAGAAGGCTTGATTAGTGGAAAGAAAATGAATATCTATTTAAGAGCTTATCAAAACTGGCCGAGGGGTCTGATGTGCTTTTTTTATTCTCCGTTGATAGGAACGGGATTTGGTTCAGTTAATGATCTACCCTTTAAATTTGATAATGGATATGGGAGTTTGGTAAACTTCAACCAACAAAAAACAAAGGTGTTTAGCTCTCATCATGCACATCATTCCTATCTGCACATTCTAGGAGAGCAAGGTATTCTGGGCTTTGCTATATTTATTTATTTATTGAGTTCAATTTATTCTTTTTTAAGAAAAAATGCTCAATCAACTTTTGTACAGGAGTCCCTATTATTTACTTTTTTTAATCTTATTATAATGAGCTTTACTGAACACAGGTTAACAAGCCCCTCTAATGCCCTACCTTTTGTTTTAATATTTTGTCTATATTATATTTATGTAAATGGAATTAAAAAAGAGCATGCTTAATTTGAATCTTGATTTTTTAAAAGGACTTAATATTTTGTCTTTTACACTTGTTCCAATATCCCTATTGATTGGAGATAAGTTTACTCTAGTAAGCTTATTATTGTTTATAATTACTACATGTCTTCAGTATAAATCAAAAGAACTTCTTTATCAAATTAAAATTGTTTTAAAAAATAGATGGACTATTTTATTTTCATTAATATATATAATTCAGGTTTTGAGATTTCCTTATTTTGATAGTCAACCAGATAGTTTTTTTTCAGCTAATGATACTCAATTACCTTTATTAATCATGCCTATAATTGTTCAATTATTTTATAATAAATTTGATTCAATTAATGTAAATATTACACTAGAAACCTTTTCTTATACCGCTGTTTTTTTAGGGTTTATTTATTTGGGATATTCGTTTTATACTTTAGGATATTACGATTTGGAAAGTGTTATGAAAACTTTGCCTAATATGCATATTTATTATGGTATTTTTCTTTGTTTTTCAGGAGCTTACTTTATGTTTAAAATTATTAAGGAAGGAATTATCTTTAATAGTGTTTTGATGATATTTATAATATTTTCATTATTAATTCTAATAGGCTCTAGAACTGCTACATTTATTTTTCTATTTTTTTCTATCTCAACAGCAATAACAATAGCAACAAAAAGAAAATGGTCAGGTAAGTCAATTTTTTTTACATTTTCAATTTTATTTCTAATATTTATTTTTCTCTCTACATTTACTCCAAGATTTTTAGAATTGTTTAATGATAAGGGACATAACCCACTATATATTAGAAGTATTTTGTGGGATTGCTCATTTAGAGTTTTTAAAGAAAACTTCTTATTTGGAATTGGCACAAGAGATTTGACCCCCTATCTATACGATTGTTATGAAGAATATCGTTTTTCAGGGA
Source organism: Maribacter aquimaris (assembly GCF_014596745.1). Taxonomy (GTDB): domain Bacteria; phylum Bacteroidota; class Bacteroidia; order Flavobacteriales; family Flavobacteriaceae; genus Maribacter_A; species Maribacter_A aquimaris. The sequence continues at coordinate 53,694 of NZ_JABTCF010000014.1, read as the reverse complement.
AAAGTTTAAACTCTCATAACGAATATTTAAGAAATGGCGCAAAATATGGATTATTTGGGTTATTATTGTTATTAACAATGTTTATTGCACCATTTTTTCATAGTATAAAAAACAAGAATGTACTTTATTTGTTTTTTATAGTTATGATTATGTGTGTTTCTTTTTTTGAATGTATTTTTGTTCGTCAGGTGGGGATTGTTTTTTATTCATATTTTAACAGTGTCCTTTTTTTTAAAAGGCAAAAACAATATTTAATTACCTCGTCCCTCCATAATAGGTAAATTGGAGTAAATAATTTTTTAAAATGAAAAAAGCCTTAATCCATGATTGGTATACCGTATACGGAGGTGCTGAAAGATGTGTTGAAAGTTTCACTAACATTTGGGATGATTTTGATCATTTTTCTTTAATTGATAATTTATCACAAAAACATAGGGATGTCATTTTAAAAGGGAAGCATACAAAAAACTCTTTTGTACAGAAGCTTCCATTCGGAAAAACAAAATATAGGAGTTATTTACCCCTTTTTCCTCTTGCTATTGAAGAGTTAGATTTAACGGATTATGAGTTAGTTATTTCCTCCTCCTCTTCCGTTGCAAAGGGAGTTTTAACTAGACCTGATCAATTACATATTTCTTATGTTTATTCTCCAGTAAGATACGCTTGGGATTTATATTCTCAATATATTAAAGAAGCAAAATTAGATAGAGGAATAAAAGGGTTTTTCGCTAGGTATTTCTTGTTCAAATTAAGACTATGGGATTATTCAACTGCGAATAGACCAGATTATTATATTGCTATTTCTAAATACGTAGCTAAAAGAATAAAAAAAATATATAATAAAGAATCTATTGTAATTTATCCTCCTGTAGATACGGCCTCATTTACGCTGACTACAAGTACAAGTGATTATTACATTACTTGCTCAAGAATGGTTCCTTATAAAAAAATAGATTTAATAGTTGAAGCTTTTTCAAAAACTAATAAAAAATTAATTGTTATTGGAGATGGACCAGACTATAAAAAAATAAAAAAACTTGCAGGTCCAAGCGTAGATCTCAAAGGGTATATTGAAAAAGAAGAGATGCAAAAGCTGATAAAACATGCAAGAGCATTTATCTTTGCAGCTGAAGAAGATTTTGGGATTGCACCTATTGAAGCTCAAGCCTGTGGTGTTCCAGTAATCGCATATGGTAAAGGTGGCGCTCTTGAAACGATTCAAGGAGTGTTTCCTGGCGAAGACATAATTTCTACAATTTCTACAGGAATATTTTTTGATAATCAAAATGTAAACTCTCTTATAGAAGCTCTAGAGTATTTTGAAAAAAACGAGTCTTTATTCAAGAAAGAAATTATCAGATTAAACGCTGAACGATTTAGTATTAATCGATTTGAAAAAGAATTTAAGGACACAGTAGAAAATGTATATAAAAATTGGAAAGAAGCACAATAAACTAATATGAAAAAAGCTATAATCACAGGTATCACAGGTCAGGATGCTGCCTACTTGGCTGAACTATTATTAAATAAAGGATATAAGGTTTATGGTACGTACCGAAGAACGAGTTCCACCAATTTTTGGAGAATTGAAGAATTGGGAATTGAAAATAATCCCAATTTAATACTCCTAGAGTACGATTTGATAGATTTGTCAAGTGCTTATAGAATTATATCAGAAGTAGAACCAGAAGAAATATATAATTTGGCGGCCCAAAGTTTTGTTGGGGTTTCTTTTACACAGCCAATTGCCACTGCTCAAATAACTGGGATTGGGGCAATGAATTTATTGGAGGCCATTAGGTCAATAAATCCGAAAATAAGGTTTTATCAAGCCTCAACTTCGGAAATGTTCGGAAAAGTACATGCCATACCTCAAAATGAAGAAACTCCATTCCATCCAAGAAGCCCATATGGAGTAGCTAAGTTATTTGCACACTGGGCCACTTTAAACTATCAGGAGTCATACAATTTGTTTGCGACTAGTGGTATATTGTTCAATCATGAATCTCCTTTAAGGGGTAAAGAATTTGTGACAAGAAAAATTACGGATTCGGTAGCGAAAATCCATCTTGGCAAACAAGAGGTTTTAGAACTTGGAAATATGGATGCCAAAAGAGATTGGGGCTATGCCAAGGAATATGTCGATGGTATGTATAGAATGCTTCAAATAGATGAACCGGGAACTTTTGTGTTGGCTACAAATAAAACACAAACGGTAAGAGATTTTGTTTCTATGGCTTTTAAAGCTGTTGATGTAGATATTGTTTGGGAAGGAAAAGAGGAGAAAGAAGTAGGAAAAGATAATGATTCGGGTAAAGTGTTAATAAAAGTAAACCCTCAATTTTATCGTCCAGCCGAGGTTGATTTATTAATAGGTGACGCATCAAAAGCCAATGAAATTTTAAATTGGAAACCTAAAACTGGACTTACTGAATTATGTGAAATGATGGTTAAAAAGGACTTGGAAAGAAATCAAAATGGCGGGACATTTTAAAGAGACAATTTTTATTACCGGTATAACCGGGTTCACTGGGAAGCATTTAGAGGATTACTTTGTTAAACAAGGATTCTGTGTATATGGGACAACCTTTTCCGAATCATACTCAAAAAATCATATAGTATGTGATATTTTGGAAGAAAAGACGTTATCTGGAATAATCAGTAATATAAAGCCCGACTTTATAATTCACCTTGCGGCAATATCCTTCGTGGCTGCCGCTGATCAAAAACACATTTATAACGTTAATATTTTTGGAACTTTAAATGTTCTAAATGCTATAGAGCGATTAGAATATAAGCCCAAAAAGATATTAATTGCCAGTAGTGCTGCTGTTTATGGTAATATAGAAGGTGCGCTTAGCGAAGATATGTGCCCAAAGCCTGTGAACCATTATGGAAATAGTAAATTGGCAATGGAAAATATGGTTAGGCCATACTTCAATCGTTTAAATATCATTATTGTTAGGCCTTTTAATTATACAGGTATTGGACAGGAAAACCACTTTTTAATCCCGAAAATAATTTCGCACTATGTAAAAAATAAAAAAGAAATAGAATTAGGTAATATTGATGTTTATAGGGAGTTCAATAATGTGAAATTTGTTATTAAATCATATTCTGAATTACTTTTTTCCTCTACCAAATCAGAAATATTTAATGTCTGCACGGGCCACGCTATAAATATTAAGAGCATAATAAATTCTATGGATAATTTAGCCAATTACAATATTAAAGTCAAAATCAATCCCAAGTTTGTACGCGAAAATGAAATTAAAATTTTAAAAGGAAACCCTCAAAAGCTGTTTAGCTGCATAGGGGATTTCTCAACCGAGATTTCTATGGAAGAAACCTTGGAAGAGATGTATAATAATATATCATAGCTAATTTTCTATTTAATTTCAACATGTGTAGTTTCATGGCCGTTATAAGCAAGAATAAGTGATTTAAAGAACCCCCTAGGGTTTAAATAACACCTCTCGTTGCATTTCTGTTATTGTCTCAATTATTAAAATTATCTTTGTATTCTGTTGTTTACTAAAATGAACGGCTCAAATAAATGATTACCAAGAAACACCGTTTTTCTGGCCTCATCACCCCCATTTCCTATGGGATAGATTTGTTGGTCATTAACGTATTCGCCTATCTTTCACCGATTAACTTCCAAAATCCAATACTCTTTCATACCTATATATCCATAGCTTGGATAATAATGTCATTAAAGATTGGATTTTATAAAGTTTATCGATATACCAAGGTGACCAATATTTTAATCAAACTATTTACCCAGTTCTTTTTCTTTTTTTTAATACTCTATGCCTATATCGGTTTTTTTAAACAACCTTTGATGAGCAGATTGGCTCTGGCCAAATATTTTGCCTTTGTTTTTGTAGCCATTTCCATACTGAAGTTTCTTAATTATATCTTTCTTATGAGATATAGGGAACGGGTTAAAGGCAACATCAGAAATGTGGTGGTTATAGGGAAGAACAAAATGACCAATCAACTTATCAATGTTTTTAAGGATAGGACCGAGTATGGGTATGAGTTCAAAAGGCAATTTTGTCCTAAGAACGGGGATTTTGACATAAAACAATGTCTTTTTTATATTGCGAACAATAATATTGATGAAATTTACTGTTCGGTATCCTCCCTCCAGAATGAAGAGTTGTTGATGTTTATAGATTTTGCGGATAATAATTTAAAAACCCTAAAGTTTATTCCCGATAACAAGTACATTTTCTCCAAAAAATTAAAATTTGAATACTACGACTACGTGCCAATCCTTTCTTTGCGTGATATTCCCCTCCACGGTCCTATCAATGCTTTTATAAAACGCTCTTTTGATGTTGTTTTCTCTTTAGTTATAATTTTTGGACTTTTAATTTGGATTGCCCCTTTGCTTGCCATTTTGATTCGATTGGAATCCAAAGGTCCTATATTCTTTATTCAGAAACGGACAGGAATCGATAATCGGGAATTCCAGTGTTATAAATTCAGATCGATGGCCGTGAATAAAGCTGCCGATGAACTACAGGCTGGAAAAAATGATATGCGCGTGACAAAAATCGGTAAGTTCATCCGGAGTACCAGTATTGATGAACTGCCCCAATTTTATAATGTGCTATTTGGAAATATGTCCGTGGTAGGCCCAAGACCCCATATGCTTAAACATACCGATGAATACGCTAATAAAGTGGATAAGTATATGCTAAGGCATTTTGTTAAACCAGGAATAACAGGTTTGGCCCAAGTAAAAGGATACCGAGGTGAAATTGAAACGGATAGTGATATACTTAATAGAATTAAATTCGATATTTTCTACATTGAAAACTGGTCGTTCTTTATGGATCTTAAAATCATAGTACAAACGATGCTCAATGCTATTTCTGGAGAAGAAAAGGCATACTAAAAGATATAAAATGAAAAAAATTTTAATAACCGGCGCAGCCGGATTCTTGGGGTCACATCTATGCGATAGGTTTATCAAGGAAGGTTTTCACGTCATCGGGATGGATAATCTGATCACAGGCGACCTAAAGAACATAGAACATCTTTTCCCCTTGGAGCATTTTGAATTTTACCATCATGATGTGTCCAAGTTTGTAAACGTACCTGGCGAACTCAATTATATTCTGCATTTCGCCTCTCCCGCAAGTCCTATTGATTATTTGAAAATCCCTATAGAAACCTTAAAGGTAGGGTCTTTGGGTACTCTTAATCTGTTAGGGGTGGCTAAGGAAAAGAAAGCAAGGATTTTGGTGGCTTCCACGTCTGAAGTATATGGTGATCCCTTAGTACATCCCCAAAATGAGGAGTATTACGGCAATGTGAGTCCGACAGGCCCTCGCGGGGTATATGATGAGGCCAAACGCTTTATGGAATCCATTACCATGGCTTATCATCGGTATCATGATGTAGACACCCGTATTGTCCGTATTTTCAATACTTACGGACCACGAATGCGGTTGAATGACGGCCGTGTCGTACCGGCATTTATGGGGCAGGCACTACGAGGTGAGGATTTAACCGTTTTTGGCGATGGTTCCCAAACCCGATCCTTTTGCTATATCGACGATCAGGTCGAGGGAATTTACCGCTTGTTGATGAGTGATTATACCGACCCTATCAATATTGGGAATCCGCACGAGACGACGATTCTCGAATTTGCCCAGGAGATTATCCAATTGACCGGTACCCACCAGAAAATTGTTTATAAACCTTTACCCAAAGATGACCCTTTGCAAAGGCAACCCGATATTACAAAGGCCAAGGAAATATTGGGATGGGAACCCAAGGTAGGGCGTGCTGAAGGCTTAAAAAAGGTTTTCGAATATTTCAAGTCATTGACTCCGGAAGAACTGCACGACAAGGAACATAGGGATTTTTCGGGTATCGCATAGATTATTGGTGTTCAAGCTGTATTTTTGCGCAAACTTTAATTATGGATATTCTTATTCTTGGATCGGGTGGTCGCGAACATACCATCGCTTGGAAACTTGCCCAAAGCCCTAAATTATCACATCTTTATATCGCTCCCGGAAATGCCGGGACAAGCACAATCGGTACCAATTTACCCATTGGTGTAAATGATTTTGAAAAAATCAAAGAGGCGGTTATTTCCAATAATATCGATATGGTAGTCGTTGGTCCCGAAGACCCATTGGTAAATGGGATCCATGATTTTTTCCTAAATGATTCCGAACTTAAGGATATCCCGGTTATCGGGCCCCAAAAAGCGGCAGCTACCTTGGAGGGGAGTAAGGAGTTCGCCAAAGAGTTTTTGATAAAACACAATATTCCTACGGCAGCATATGATAGTTTTACTGCAGAGACCTTGGAAGCAGGGTATACTTTTTTGGATTCACTCAAACCCCCATACGTTTTAAAGGCCGACGGACTCGCAGCTGGTAAAGGGGTGGTGATCCTGAACGATTTACAAGAAGCCAAGGATGAACTGAAATCCATGTTGGTCGATGCCAAATTCGGCGCGGCCAGTACGACCGTTGTTATCGAGGAGTTTTTATCGGGTATAGAATTAAGTGTTTTCGTTCTTACCGACGGTAAGGGGTATAAAGTTTTGCCCACAGCCAAGGACTATAAAAGAATAGGCGAAGGTGACAAAGGATTGAATACAGGTGGTATGGGCGCTATTTCCCCGGTTCCCTTCGCGGATAAGGAGTTAATGGATAAGATACACGAGCGAGTGGTCAAACCGACCGTAGAGGGGCTTAAAATCGATGGTCTGCCATATAAAGGTTTTATTTTCATTGGTTTGATAAAAGTAGGTGATGATCCATTCGTTATTGAGTACAATGTTAGAATGGGAGACCCAGAGACTGAAGTGGTCATACCAAGAATAAAAACCGACTTGGTTACCATTTTCCAAGCGGTTGCCAATCAAACATTGGATAGCATCAACCTTGAAATTGATGACCGTACAGCATCAACGGTTATGTTGGTTTCCGGGGGTTATCCGGAAGCTTATGAAAAAGGAAAGGAAATAATGGGATTTGAAAATATTGAAGACTCCATTGTATTTCACGCCGGCACAGACCTAAAAGAAGGTAAGGTAATAACCAATGGAGGCAGGGTAATGGCAATTACATCCTACGGCAATGATTTTAAGGAAGCATTAAAAACCTCTTATCAAAGTATCGATAAGATATGTTTTGAGAAGATGAACTTTAGAAAGGATATTGGCTTCGACCTATAAGTAGGAATGTGAAGAGATTGATTTATCCTCTTCATTATTGTCGTTGTATTTCTTGAGCTGAAGCATCCAATACACAAAAGCGGTAAAGCAGATAATCATGAATATCCAATTGACCGTATTGGCAGCCCACCAGTTTTTGGTGAACCTTAAAAAGTCATAGGGCCAGAAAAGACCGTTCACAAATAAATCCTGTATGCCTTCAAAAAATGCCTTCATCTTATAGTATATTTACGGGACAAAAATATAAAAACCGCAGATGATTACAAGTATTTTTGGCAAAACTAAACCTATTAACTACATAATTGTAGTAACTTTTTTGTTTTTGCTCTATTGGCTTGTTCATTTTTTACTATTTAAAAAGGCATATCCCCCAGAGGAATTGTTGTGGCAAACATTGGTATTGGCCACTTTGTTTTTTTCCATTTTTCTTGTCGATTTCATTGTAAAAAGGAATAAAATAACCCTGGCGAACTCCTATGCTATCTTGTTTTTTGCCCTCTTGATGGTTGTCTTCCCGGAAACGTTGAGCGATAACAAAGCCATCCTAAGCAATACTTTTATCTTATTGGCCATTCGGAGAATCATTAGCATGCGAACATTGAAGGGGATCAAGATCAAAATATTCGACGCATCGTTATGGATTCTTTTTGGCAGTCTCTTTTATGATTGGGCACTTTTGTTCCTTTTGGTCGTATTTATTGCGATTTACATCTATGACCCCAAGAGTTTCAGGAATTGGTTGGTGCCTTTTGCCGCTTTTTTCGCAGTACTTTTGTTAAGTTCCGGTTTTTTGGTGTTGACCGATAATCTCGATTTCTTTATTACACATTATCACTTTACCGTCATGTTCGATCCTAGTGATTATCTAAATTGGGCGAGTAGTGGTAGACTCATTATTTATATTCTAGTCTTGTTTATATTAGGTATTTTGGCTTTTATAAACCTTGGGAATTCCGGTGTTGGTAAAATCGTGACAACACGGCTCGTCGTTTTTTTCCTTATTATCGGTCTGGTTATAAATGTGTTGGTTTCCTCAGAAGAACAATACCCCATATTGCTGACATTTTTCCCAGGAGCGGTGTTCATGACTAATTATGTTGAGTCCATAAAGCGCGAGAATATCAGGGAAATTGTTTTATTGGGATCCATATTAATCCCCGTTATTGTCTTCTTGTCCGTCATGATTTTATAGTAAATAAAGGGTATATTTGTGTAAAATAAATTGAGATGTTCAGTTCATTAGCCAATAGTATTTTTCAGGAAAGTATCTTAAAATACCACGAAATAGATACCGTGGACCAACCTTTTAATAACCCGTATCCTAAAGACGATATATCGCATTTGTTATATCGAAAGAATTGGATCGATACCGTGCAATGGCATTATGAGGATATTATTCGTGATCCGGACATTGACCCGGTGGCAGCCCTTGTTTTAAAGCGGAAAATTGATGCCAGTAATCAGGATAGGACTGATTTGGTTGAATATATAGATAGTTATTTCCTTAAAAAATACCAATCGGTCAAAATTAAGGAAGACGCCGTCATCAATACGGAAAGCCCGGCTTGGGCCATAGATCGGTTGTCCATTCTTGCATTGAAGATCTATCATATGCAAGAAGAGGCAGATCGAAAAGATGCCTCGGAAGAACATGTTCAAAAATGTCGTGAAAAATTGAATATCCTGCTAGAGCAACGGGTCGATCTTTCAACGGCCATTGATCAATTATTGAACGATATCGAAGCTGGACAAAAGTATATGAAGGTCTATAAACAAATGAAAATGTACAATGACGACGAATTGAACCCGGTTCTTCGCGGTCAAAAGTAATTTTCGGACTTAATACTATGGATAACGGCAAACATCTATTGGTCATACGGCTTTCGGCCATGGGTGATGTTGCAATGACGGTTCCGGTCATAAAATCACTTCTCGACGCATATCCCGACCTCAGGGTTACGGTACTTACCAAAGAATTCCTTTCTCCCATTTTCAAAGGTTTGGAACGAGTTAATGTTCATGTTGCGGATGTCTCCGGAAGCCATAAAGGGGTTTTTGGCCTTTGGAAGCTATACCAGGGACTTAAGGAATTAAAAATAGATGCCGTTGCCGATTTACACAATGTACTACGAAGTAATATCCTAAAACAGTACTTCCGATTGGCCGGAACTCCATTTATTCAGATTGATAAAGGACGAATAGAGAAAAAAGCCCTAACCGCTGAAAAGGATAAGATTTTTAAACAACTGAAGTCCACACATCAGCGCTATGTAGATGTCTTCTCTCAAATGGGATATACTTTTACCCTTACAACCAACAACTATTTGCCGAAAAGGACATTGCCTAAATTTATTTTGGATACTGTAGGGAGTCATCCAAGAAAATGGATAGGGATAGCCCCTTTTGCCGCTTTTGATGGTAAAATGTATCCTTTGGAACTTATGAAGGAAGTGGTTCGGCACTTAAACGAAACCAATCAGTATAAAATATTGCTGTTTGGAGGGGGGCAAAAAGAAAAAGAACTTTTAGGGGCCTGGGAAGACAAGTTCAATGATTGTCTTTCGGTTGTAGGCAAGCTCTCCTTGGAAGAGGAGCTGTCCTTGATTTCGAACCTGGATGTAATGGTATCCATGGACAGCGGCAATGCACATTTGGCAGCACTATTTGGGATTCCCACGATTACCCTATGGGGTGTTACACATCCTTTTGCCGGATTTTATCCTTATGGACAGGATTTGGATAATGCCTTGCTATCCGACCGAAAGCGATATCCTTTGATACCCACATCCATTTATGGGAACAAGGTTCCTAAAGGATATGAAAACGTGATGGCTTCCATAAACCCGAAAGTGGTTCTAGATAAGGTCACGCTCCTATTGAAGGCCTGATATAATCTTGGGTTATATTGATGATTGTTTTACGGCAATCGATTTAAAGTACTGCTTAAGTTGCGCCATAAACCTATATTTCCGAGCGCTAGGAGCATTTTCTGCCATCAGGGTACGAACACCCATATAGGAACTCATTAGAAACAAGGCGACACCTTCCGCGTCTACATGCCTATCGATATGTCCGTTGAATTTTCCTTTCTGAATAGCGGAAACCAAATTGACTTCCCAGATTTGAAGAATGTCATTCAATTGCTTCATTATCTTGTCATTCTTTCCTCTAAACTCATTAACGAAGTTGTTAAGGATGAATCCACAATCCATTTCGTTGTGCACAGCGGTTTCCAAGGCGTTTTCAAAACAGTTGGTAATTAAAAGCAACGGATTTTCATGCCCCTCGATAGGTTCTATCAACATACTATAGACCTTACGGGCCAAGAGGTTCTCAAGAATTTGGGTAAAGAAATCCTCCTTCGAGTCAAAATGGTAATAAAATGCCCCTTTAGAAAGGGAAAGCTTTTTTAAAATGTCATCGACACTTGTATTGTAATAGCCATTTTTGTAAAACAATTCAAGACCTGTTACTTGCAAACGTTGCATGGTTGCCATGCGTTTTAGGTTCTTTTCCATAAGATTGGGTTTAATGGTTCAATTAGACCGTAAAGTCTTTAACAAAGAACCCCCAACCTTGGGCGATCCAAGTTTAAAAAGGATAATCTTAAGGAAAAAAACGTTAAAATGCAGAAATCCCGATGTACTACCTGACTTCTGAACAAAACAACAAACCACTCGGTCGGTTTAAGTGTAATAATACAAGGATAAAAAGGAGGCCAAAATCCTATAAATGCTAAGATTTAGACTATTATTAGGCCACAGTTCCCTGGCAACTACTACCTGCCCCTGCGGTACAACCATAGCAATGCTGTGAGATGATGATATCCCTATCATTCAAAATGTCTTCATTGTAATCCTTAATGTGTTTGATTTTGCTGTCGACCTTTAATTCGAGCATCTGGTTAAAATCGCAATCGTACAACCACCCGTCCCAACTGACTGAAATCGTATTGGTACACATTACATTTTCAACCGCCGAAGGATTATAGGCCTCAACCAAGGCATACATATAGTCCTCATAATTATCCGATGCGATCAGATAGTCCAAAAATCTAGAAATGGGCAAATTGGTTATGGCAAAAAGATTGTGGAACTGAATATCAAAATCCTCCTTCAAGGCCTTTTTAAAATCCTTTTCCATGGCTACTTGGTCTCCGGGCAAAAAGGCTCCTGAAGGGTTATAGACCAAATCTAGTTTAAGTTCACTGTCTGGCAGGCCATAGCCTACGGCATTCAATTCTTGTAAGGCTTTGATCGACTTATCGAAAACCCCATCGCCACGTTGCTTATCGGTTTTACCCCGGGTGTAATGGGGCATTGAGGATACGACATGCACATTATGTCTTTTAAAGAACTCCGGTAGATCATGATACTTTTTGTTGGCCCTGATGATCGTTAGGTTCGAGCGAACGATAAAATCCTGTATTCCTGCTTTGGCCGCTTCCTCGACAAACCAGCGAAAGTCCGGGTTCATTTCAGGGGCACCACCGGTAAGGTCCAAGGTATGTGCGCCCGTATTGCGAATAACATCCAAACAATATTGCATGGTTTCACGAGTCATGATTTCCTTGCGGTCGGGTCCCGCATCAACATGGCAATGTTCACAGACCTGGTTGCACATATATCCTAAATTGATCTGAAAGACCTCCAGTTTTTTGGGTCTCAGGGGGTAATGTCCGGTAAGGGCAATCTTATCTTTGAAATAAGGCAGTTCACCTTCTTCAAAAATACCCCCATTGAGAATTTTCAATTGCTCGTTTTTTTCAGCAAGTCCATTGTGCCTTGCTTTTAATGATTTTGTCGCCATAGTTTCCTTTTTGGTTGTCGCTCACCATATCTCATCGGGACAACTAATTGCCCGATTGGATTTGTGTGCCGCCTCTGTGCTGTTTACATACTTAATTTATCGTACTTGTTCATCATCTGCACCCCATGTACCAAGGTTGCCCCACTTTCAATTGCGGCCCCAGCATGAACAGCTTCCATCATTTCCTCCTTGGTAATTCCTTTTTGTAATCCGTCTTTGGTATAGGCATCGATACAATAGGGACATTTGACTACATGGGCAACGGCCAATGCAATCAATGATTTTTCACGGGCAGACAGGGCTCCCTCTTCAAAAACCTTTCCGTAGTAATCGAAGAATTTAGTACCTAGTTCCTCACTCCACTCCGTTATCTTTCCAAATTTTCTAAGGTCTGCTGGGTCGTAATATGATTTAGCCATTGTATTGCTTTTAAGTATTGTTATTGATTTAAAGGTGGTATTCCCATTCATTTCGAAGCGAAATGGCAGGGAGCACCCATTTGGTGTTGTATTTTATATGATATGTCGAAGGAAAAGGCAGTGTATAACTATGCCACTAAGCACATTGGCGAGCCTTTGTTTTGATGAATACGGTATTTTAACTGTTCTTTGGAAAGAAGTGTATATGGATCTATAACGGCATTGGTGTTTATCAATGCCAAAATAATCTTCTGAATATGGGGAGTAAGCTGATTTGAGAACTTGGAAAGAAGGTTAATGTCCCAATACGTATCAATATCGAATAGCCTATCTAGTTGAACTATTTCATGATTACCGGCAGGAAATGACACTAATAACCGGGAAACCAAACCCGAAGTCTGCCAAGGCAGGGCTTTGAAATTTTCTGGATTGAAATTTTCTTGATGTAGCCCCATCAGGTAAAAGCCGCCATCGGCTGAAGGCCCCAATACCAATTTTTTGTTTTCCAAGAGATTGGCTGCTTCAAGGATGTGGGAGGTTTTTAATTGGGGTGTGTCATTCCCAATAGTAATGATACGTTTAAAACCTTTTTCGAAAATAGCTTGTATGGCGTTTGTGAATCGTTCGCCAAAAGTATCGCCTTCCTGTTCTTTTTCAGTGTAATGAAAATAGGGAAGACCTGTTTTGGTAACCAAACCAAGACTATGCTCCGAAAGCGCGCTGAACAAAGCATTGCTATTTGCGATTTTTTTGCGCCTGCATTCCGCTTGCGAGGAAAGTGCAAAAACCAAAATAGCCGTATCATGTATGTTCAATGCGTGCATTTGTGTAAAGCGTTCTTGTAAATTTATACAAAACCTATTTCAAATAAGTCGAAAAGGGAGGGTATTCTTAACAACCAATAAAATATTTTATTTACATAGGTAGTTTATCAAAACCGACCCGCGGGTCGGTTTTGATATTTATCTAGGTCTGTGGTAATAGGTTTTTATAGACAGATTGCCCTGTGTCATCGATGAAATGCATCGATTCAATGGTGATGAATGCTTTGGAAACCAGAACAAACCGGCTGGTTTGAAAACGGCACATCCACACAAAGTGTTTTTAGGCTCGAATACGCTTAAACATCATCATAATCGACTTTTAAAGTCGGGGTCAATGGGCGTGCCTGGCAGGTGAGGATCAATCCTTCCTCAATCTCTCCATCGGTAAGGATCTGGTTTTTCACCATCTCGGCTTTTCCTTCTGTAATCCTGGCGATACAACTACTGCAAACTCCACCTTGGCAGGAATAAGGTGCGTCGATATTCTCTTTTAAAACCGCATCAAGAACTATGTCGTTCTTACCCATGGTAAGTTTAAATTCCTCATCATCCAGGATCACCGTTACTTGGGTCTTTCCGTCAGTCGAGACAGGTGCGGTCTCCGCAACGGTCTCCGTAGTGGTGAACAATTCAAAATGGATTTTATCCTTGGCAATGCCATTATCCTGAAGCGTATTGCTTACTAAATGGATCATATCTTCTGGGCCACAAAGATAAAAGGCGTCGAAATTGATGTTTTTATGCTTGTTCTTTAAGGCGTAGTTGACTGAGGAGGTATCGATACGCCCAAACAAGGAACCTTCTTCCTGTATCTTACTATTGGTAAAATACACGAAAAAACGATCTGCATGGTCTAGCTGTAGCTTTACCAAGTCTTTATAAAACATAGTTTCGGCATTCGATTTGTTACCATAGACCAATACGAAGGTGTTATGAGGGTTGCTTTCCAACACCTCTGTTACGATGCTCATAATAGGGGTAATGCCACTCCCCGCGGCAAAGGCGGCCACGTTTCTATGTTCCGTGGTAGGTTCAAAAACAAATCGACCTTCTGGTGGCATAACTTCCAAAACATCGCCCACCTTCAATTCGGTATTGGCGAAATGCGAAAATCCGACTTTATCCACCTTTTTTACTCCAATCGTAATATAATCGCGTTTGGGGGAAGAACTTATGGAATAGGCCCGACGCAATTCCTTACCTTTAATTTCTTTTTTTATGGTTATATATTGACCAGGAACAAAGGCAAAGGTCTGCTTCAGTTCTTTTGGTACCTCAAAAGTTATGGCAACCGAACTTGGCGTAAGGTGGTTGATCTGTTTTACGGTCAAAGGATGAAAATGGGTCATGCTTAAAATCTTATTAATGAACTGCAAAGCTAAGCAAAGCAGGGGCTATAAAAAATGGGTTCATTAAAAAAAGCACCTTAGTTGTAACAAAAAATAGTTTTAAGGCACTAACCCCATAGAACAAAAAAACCAACCTGTATGTTCAAACATTTTGTTAGCCTCCAGTGGAAATCGTTCTTTAGGTCTTCCAACTTTGGAAAAAGTCTTGCGGTTAAACTCCTAATGGGCTTTTTTGGTGTTTATATGATGGTAACCTTTGCCGGTTTGGGTGTAGGGCTGTTTTTTATCCTGAAAAAAACATTTCCAGACTCCGACCCGATGCTTATTGTGAGTGGTTATTTGTTATACTGGGTGCTGATAGAGCTCTTCTTTAGATATTTTATGCAAAAGCTTCCGGTTATGGATATAAAGCCCTTGCTTTTATATCCCATTAAAAAGGGTGCCATTGCCCATTATATTTTAGTGAAATCGGGACTGTCGGGTTATAATTTCTTATCCCTGTTCATTGCAGTGCCTTTTTCGATTGTTTTGATAACGCAGGGGTATCCCGTGTCCAATGTACTAGGTTGGTTGTTTGCGATTGTCTGTATCGTACTTACCATCAATTACACCAACTTCATCATCAACAAGAGCGATAGGGTTTTATTGTTTTTAGGGGTGCTTATCCTGGCACTCTATAGTTTGGATTATTTTAGTGTTTTCCCCGTTATCGAGTATTCCGGAAAGTTGTTTTACACTCTGTATCAAAACCCTGTTTTGGCTCTAGTACCTTTAGTATTCGCCATAGGCACGTACTATATCAATTATATTTTTCTAAGGAAAAAACTCTATCTCGATGCTTCCCTAAGGAAGAAAGAAGCGAGGGTCGAAACTTCCGATTTAACATGGACCAAACGCTTTGGGGATATAGCCCCTTTTCTTCAACTGGATTTAAAACTTATCTGGAGAAACAAACGTACCAAAATGCAGGTATTCATATCCTTGGCGATGATACTCTATGGATTGTTTTTTTATAGTATGGACACCTATGGGGATACCAGTACCATATACCTTTTTGTGGGTATTTTTATGACCGGTATTTTTCTTTCGAACTTTGGCCAATTCATTCCAGCGTGGGATAGTGAGTATTACGGCATGATGATGTCACAGAATATTCCCTTGCGCAAATACCTTGAAAGTAAGGCCGGACTTATTTCCGTGAGTATCCTCGTTATGTTCTTACTCTCTATACCCTATGTGTATTTTGGTTGGAAAGCCTTGGCCATTAACTTTGCCTGTGCCCTATATAATCTCGGGGTGAATGTTCCCGTGATTTTGTTTTTCGGATCGTTCAATAAAAAACGGATCGACTTGACCAAAAGTGCGGTAGGCAACATGCAGGGAACCAGTGCCACCCAGTTTTTGGTATTGTTGCCCCTTATGGTGGTTCCAAGTGTACTTTATTTTGTTTTAAAGACGTTTGTCTCCTTTGAGGTTGCCCTCATTACACTATCGCTATTGGGTATTGTCGGGTTTGTATTTCGTAAAACCTTGTTAGACAAAGTGACCGAAGCCTATAGAAAAAGAAAGTACACCATGCTTGCCGGATTTAAAGAGCAGAATAATTAAACCTATGGGTTGTAAAAAGCTGTTGGGTAAGAAAAAAGAATATTTAAAATTTGAATTATGATCACAACACAACAACTGACCAAGAAATACGGAAGACAAATGGTTTTGGACATAGGGCATTTGGAAATTCCAAAAGGCCAAAGCTTTGGTTTGGTAGGTAATAATGGTGCCGGAAAAACCACGTATTTTAGTTTGTTGTTGGATTTGATCCAGCCTACTACCGGGCATATCATCAATAACGATGTACAGGTAAACACGAGTGAGGATTGGAAACCCTTTACCTCATCCTTTATAGATGAATCTTTTTTGATCGGTTACTTAACTCCAGAGGAATATTTTTATTTCATAGGAGAGCTTCGAGGTCAGAACAAGGCCGATGTGGATGCCTTACTGGCTAATTTTGAGGATTTTTTCCATGGGGAGATTTTAGGACAGCGAAAATATTTGCGGGACCTCTCTAAAGGAAACCAGAAGAAGGCGGGAATTATAGCTTCCTTTATTGGAAATCCGCAAGTAATTATATTGGATGAACCTTTTGCCAACCTCGATCCCACCACCCAAATTAGGTTAAAGGCGATTATAAAGGATTTGTCAGCAAAAAAGGAAATTACCGTCTTGGTTTCCAGTCATGACCTTATGCATGTTACCGAAGTCTGCGAGCGGATTGTGGTTTTGAACAAAGGAGTGGTCGTTAAGGATATTGAGACCTCCGCGGAAACCTTGCGGGAACTCGAAAGCTTCTTTGCGGGCAACCCAGTTTCAGACGAGGAAGAATAGTTCCTGGCTTGGAGTTTTCCCGATTTCCATGGTTCTTTCAATTCAAGGAGTCCCTGTTGCCACTTAAAACTGTATTTTATCGACCAACTGCATAATAATCCGGTCGTTTTTCAGTTTACTAGATGTACGAATACAGAGAATTTTGAAGCTTCAATATAAAATCATCCTTTCAGCCGTTTTGGCGATGACCATTCTAAGTGCCTGTTCTACCAAAAAGGACGCATTTATCAATAGAAATTGGCATGCCATGAACACCAAATACAATACACTGTATAATGGTGAAATTGCCTTTGAACAAGGTCGCGAGGAACTCAATGCCAGTTATCAGGACGATTATTGGGAAATCTTGCCCGTAGAAAGGCTTGAGGTAACCGATGAGGTAAAACTGGATTCCGAGGATAACAACCCCAACTTTATCATCGCTGAGGAAAAGGCCACAAAGGCCATTCAAAAGCATAGCATGGACATCAAGGAGATCGAACGCAATCCCCAGACCGATGAGGCTTTTCTGCTTTTGGGCAAGGCCCGATATTTTGACGAGCGCTACATTCCTGCCTTAGAGTCCTTTAACTACATTTTAAGGAAATACGATGAAAGCGATAAGCTGAATGAAGCCAATATTTGGAGGGAAAAAGTGAACATCCGTTTAGAGAATGAGGAACTGGCCATTAAGAACTTAAAGCGCTTGATGAAGTTCGAAAACCTAAAAGACCAGGAATATGCGGATGCTAGGGCAATGATGGCCCAGGCGTATATCAATCTTAACGTTCCCGATACGGCGATACAAAACTTAAAAATAGCTTCATACTACACGAAGAAGAACCCAGAGAAAGGTCGATATTTTTATATTATCGGTCAGTTGTACAATCAATTGCAATATAAGGACAGTGCAAACCTTGCTTTTGATAGGGTTATTGAACTCAATAGGAAATCGCCCCGAGTGTATATGATCAATGCGCATTTGCAAAAGATCAGGAACACAGAACTGACCAACGAAAACCGCGAGGAACTATTCGAGTATTTGACCGAACTGGAAGAGAATAGGGAAAATCGCCCGTTCCTCGATAAAATATTTAGGCAATTGGCAGAATACCATTTGGCTACCAAGTCAGATAGTATGGCCATTGTGTATTTCAATAAATCCTTACGTGCCACGAAGAATGAACCCAAGCTTAATGCCCTGAATTATGAGAACCTGGCCATTTACAATTTTGACCTGAACGAATACAAGACGGCAGGTGCCTATTATGATAGTGTTTTGACCAATTTACCCGAAAACACAAAAAAATACCGGTCGGTCAAAAAGAAATTGGATAATCTGGAAGACGTAGTGAAATATGAGAACATCGTACAATATGCCGATAGTGTGATTACCTTGTTTAACCTACCTAAGGACGAACAGGTTGCATTTTTTGAAGCCCATATCGCAGCCTTGCAAAAAGCCAAGGAAGAAGCGGAAAAAAAGGAAGTAGAGCGTATTTCCCAAGGTTTTGCGGCATTTGCTGCCAGTAAGGGTGGTAAAGAGAACAAAGGCAAGTTTTATTTCTATAACATTACCAGTCTGGGCTATGGTAAAAACGATTTTACGAATAAGTGGGGGAATAGAAACCTAGAAGATGATTGGCGTTGGTCGAATAAGAATACCATTTCCAGAGTTGATGAAAGTAATGCTGATATTGCAGATGGTAGCACTCAAGCGCTTTTGCCCTTGGGGGAGGAGAAATTTTCCCTGGACTTTTATATGGATAGGGTTCCGACCGATATTACGGTCATAGACAGCTTATATACCGAACGGAATTTTGCCAATTATCAATTGGGATTGATCTATAAGGAAAAATTCAAAGAGAACCTGTTGGCGGCCGGTAAGTTGGAAGCGGTGTTAAAATCGAATCCGGAAGAACGTTTGGTACTTCCATCGAAATACAACCTTTTCAAGATATATGAAGAAGAAGGGAGTCCGTTGGCTGCTGATATGAAAACGAATATCCTTCAAAACCACCCCAAATCGAGATATGCTGAGATTTTGTTGAACCCTGCGGCTGTGATCGAGGGCAATACCAATAGTCCGGATGCCCATTATGAGAAACTCTATAAAATGTTCCAAGAGCAAAAGTTTTTAAGGGTAATTGCCGAAGCGGAGGAGAATATAAATAAATATACAGGGGATCCTATCGTACCGAAGTTTGAGATGTTGAAGGCCAATGCCATCGGAAGGTTGCAGGGCTTTGAGGATTTTAAGGAGGCATTGAACTACGTAGCATTGACCTACCCTAACAATCCGGAAGGCAAAAAGGCCGAACAAATGGTGGCCGAACAACTTCCAAAATTGGAAGTCAAGGAATTTTCAAGGGAAACCGGGACAACGGGAAAAGGAAATTGGAAAGTGGTTTTTCCTTTTAAGAGAACCAATGAAAAAGAAGCGGTTCACTTGATGGAACGCTTGGAAAAATCGATACTGGATTTAAGATATAAAAATGTTGTTTCCAAGGATATTTATGATGTTGAGAATCAATTTGTCGTAGTACACGGATTCAAATCCAGGGATTTTGCCTTGGGATATGCCGAACTACTAAAAAACAATAAGGATTACAGAATTAGCAATGAGAATTTTGTAATTTTATCTTCAAACTATAAAATCATTCAGGTGCATAAAAACCTGTCGGATTATAAGAATTTCGTTTTAACCCCAAAACCATAAACATGTTTTCAGACAAACAAAAACCCAGAGCTACTAATGAAATAGGTGGACAGCCGAACAGAATCGAAAAGAATACCCGGATAAAGGGGGATATCATTTCAGAAGCTGATTTTCGTATCGATGGCAAACTTGACGGTAATGTAAAGACTTCAGGAAAGGTGGTCATCGGTAAGGATGGCTATATTCACGGTAAGGTAGAATGTGTAAATGCTGATATTGAAGGTAGTTTCAATGGTGAGCTTTTAGTATCCGACCTATTGTCCCTTAAATCATCCGCTGTTATAGAAGGAACGGTTTCAGTGACCAAATTGGCAGTGGAACCCGGTGCTACTTTCAATGCATCCTGTACCATGAAAGGTAAAGGAGGAACTTCGGCTTCCGGTGGTTTCAAATCATCTATAAGCGGCAGTACATCGAACAACAATGGTCCAGCAAAAGCCTCCTAAGAAAAAGAACAATCTTAGAAATGTAGCAATGCTATCAGGTATTGCCTTTGAAATGGGTGCTATCATTTATTTAGCGGCACAAGGGGGCATGTGGCTCGATGAACATTATCAGAATGAAAAAAGAATTTATACTGCGATAGCTACCCTTTTCGGTGTGGCCATTGCCATCTGGGTCGTTTTGCGGCAGCTAAAAAGGATAAAGTATTGATAGCGAAGATCAACCCTATAATACAGTTTCTTACCCTTGTGATCCTTTCTTTGGGTCTGGCACTCCTCGTACATGTTACTTTTCTCGGAAATAAAGGATTTCCGAAGTACGACAATCGTATTGTGCTTTCCTATGTGGTGAACTGTATTTTGGCCGCCTCTATCTTTATATCCATTTATATTTTCAGGAGTAAATTGAAAAACCAGATCGGTTTCCTTTTTATGGGAGGAAGTTTTATAAAATTCCTTTTCTTCTTCCTATTGTTTTATCCGACTTATAAGGCAGATGGAGAGATGAGCCGATTGGAATTTGCCGCTTTTTTTGTTCCTTATGGCATTTCCCTTATCATCGAAACGATATTTACGGCCCAAACCTTAAAGAAATGGATTAATTAGAACATTCTCATTTATAGCGCCTATACCTTTAAATAAACTCAAGAATGCTTTTTTATTTTTGCGGGAATAACTTACATTTGCAGCGATTTTTAGAGACCGATACTATAAAGTGATATGCGAAAACCATTTTTATTGAAATTTCTTTTGGCTGCAATTCTTCTTTTTGGCAATTCTTCTTTTGCCAATGAAAAGGAGGTTGAAAAAGGAAAGGACAAGAAAACCGAAATAAAGGAATTCATAGAACATCACCTTCAAGATTCCCACTATTTTAATTTTTATGGCACCACGGACGAGCATGGTAAAGTGCATCACGTTGGTCTGCCATTGCCTGTTATTTTATGGGATAATGGCTTGAAAGTGTTTTCTTCATCCAAATTCCATCATGGGGAGGAAGTCGCTGAGGTAGATGGTAACCATTATGTGTTGTACCACAGTAAAATATATAAAACCGATGCCGAAGGTGCCATCAGTTACGATGAGGAGCATCACCCAACGAACGTAAGACCATTGGATTTTTCCATTACCAAAAGTGTGGTAATGATGATAGTCACAGGACTTTTGTTGCTTTGGCTTTTCAGTAGTCTCGCTAAAAGTTATGCCAAGAACAATAGTATACCCACTGGCATGGGGCGCTTCTTTGAGCCTATTGTCTTGTATATCAGGGATGATATTGCCATTGCCAATATCGGCGAAAAGAAATATAAGCGGTACATGCCTTTCTTGTTGACGGTATTCTTCTTTATCTGGTTCTTGAATATGTTCGGTTTAACCCCATTGGGAGTTAACGTAACGGGAAATATTGCCGTAACTACGGCTTTGGCATTACTAGTATTCATAATTACCAACCTAACAGGAACCAAGGATTATTGGAAACATGTTTTCGATCCTCTTGGTGATGGTATGCCTTGGTATGGTAAGATCATTATTTATATTATCTTGGTCCCCATTGAAATTTTAGGTTTGTTCATTAAACCATTCGCACTCTTGATTCGTTTGTATGCGAACATGACTGCAGGTCACGTGGTTTTAATGAGTTTGGTCGGATTGATCTTTATTTTCAAGAGTTGGGTGGGAGGCCCATTGTCGTTTGGTCTTTCGTTCGCCATTTCGCTAATTGAAGTGTTGGTTGCGCTTTTACAGGCATATATCTTCACCATGTTGGCCGCCTTGTATTTCGGATTCGCCTCGGAAGAGCATGATCCCGGGCACGAGTTTGATGATGACGCCGAATTGGCACATTAGCAAGAGAATTTTTAATGTCCGATGGTTAGGGCGACTAAGTTGAATGTTTAATTTTTAATATATATTTTATGGAAATTCCAAGTGTAGTAGGTGCAGGTTTAGCGGTCATCGGTGCTGGTATCGGTATCGGAATGATTGGTGGAAAAGCAATGGAAGCTATTGCTCGTCAGCCTGAAGCTTACGGTAAGATTCAAACAGCGATGTTGATTGCAGCAGCGCTTATTGAAGGAATTGGTTTTGCTGCTATTTTTGCGGGATAAACCAGACAAAAAGACAAACAGTTATGACGGTTGGTTATAGCTGTTTGTTATTGTTTACAAACATAGGATAGAATACAAGACAACATGGAAAAATTAGTAAATGACTTTTCGTTCGGCCTTTTCTTTTGGCAGATCATATTGTTCGTGCTATTGCTTTTGTTACTACGGAAGTTCGCATGGAAACCCATCTTGAATGCTGTTAATGATAGGGAAGAGGGTATTAAGGATGCTTTAGCGGCAGCTGAAAATGCCAAAAAGGAAATGCAGAATGTTACGGCCGATAGTGAAAAGCTTTTGAAAGAAGCCCGTGCCGAGCGTGAGGCATTGTTGAAAGAAGCCCGTGAGATTAAGGATAGAATGATATCCGAGTCAAAGGAGCAGGCTAAGGTTGAAGGTGATAAAATGATTAAGCAGGCCCAAGCTGCTATCGAAAGCGAGAAAAAAGCTGCGGTTGCCGATATTAAGAACCAAGTAGCGGAACTTTCTGTTGATATCGCTGAAAAAATCATCAAGGAGCAATTGTCCAACAAAGACAAACAATTGAAGTTGGTCGATGATATGTTAGGTGATATTAAATTGAATTAATCAAGAATGAAGGATACGAGAGCCGCCATACGATACGCAAAAGCAATTTTGGATATTGCTGTTGACAACAAAGCAACCGCTGATGTTGAAAACGATATGCGCTCTGTGGTCAAAACTATCTCCGATAGTAAGGAATTAAGAAATATGTTGGCAAGTCCGATTGTCAAGGCTGAGGATAAAAAGAGCGCATTAACCACTATTTTTAAAGGTGCCCATGCAATTTCCGAGGGCTTGATCAAGCTATTGGTTGATAATAGGCGAATCGGCATGTTAAACGAGGTGGCCTTAAAATATATCATTCTTAATGAGCAACTTAAAGGTCAGGATGTGGCTGTAGTGACAACTGCCGTTCCATTGACCAAAGATCTTGAGAAAAAGATATTGGTCCAGCTGGCACAGATTACCAGTAATGAGGTTACCATACAGAACAAAATCGATGAGGACATCATAGGCGGTTTTATTCTTAGGATAGGTGATTTGCAGTTCGACGCCAGTGTCGCCAATAAATTGAATAATTTAAAAAGAGAATTTACAAATAGTCTATAATATATTTGAAGGCTCAACAAGTCTAAACTTTATATCTAAAACAAATGGCAGGAGTAAAAGCCGCTGAGGTATCAGCAATTTTAAAACAGCAATTATCAGGATTTGAATCAACCGCTTCGTTGGATGAAGTAGGTACCGTATTGCAGGTAGGTGATGGTATTGCAAGGGTATATGGATTATCAAACGTCCAATATGGTGAATTGGTTGAGTTCGAAGGAGGCCTTGAAGGTATCGTTTTGAACTTGGAAGAGGATAATGTTGGTGTTGTACTTTTGGGCCATTCCAGGGAAATAGGCGAAGGGGCTACTGTAAAACGTACACAACGTATCGCATCTATTAATGTAGGTGAAGGTATTGTTGGCCGTGTTGTCGATACTTTAGGAACCCCAATTGATGGTAAGGGTCCTGTCTCCGGTGACTTATATGAAATGCCATTGGAGCGTAAGGCGCCAGGGGTAATCTTTCGTCAGCCGGTAACAGAGCCATTGCAAACAGGTATCAAAGCGATTGATGCCATGATTCCTGTAGGTCGTGGACAACGGGAGCTGGTTATTGGTGACCGTCAGACAGGTAAGACAACGGTCTGTATCGATACCATCCTAAACCAAAAAGAATTTTACGATGCAGGTAAACCTGTGTATTGTATCTATGTGGCTATTGGACAAAAGGCGTCAAACGTTGCGGCCATAGCCAAGGTATTGGAAGACAAAGGTGCTTTGGCCTACACTACAATAGTAGCGGCCAACGCTTCCGACGCTGCTCCTATGCAGGTATATGCTCCATTTGCAGGTGCTGCGATCGGAGAGTATTTCAGGGATACGGGTAGACCAGCATTGATCATATATGACGATTTATCAAAACAAGCGGTGGCTTATCGTGAGATATCATTGTTATTAAGACGTCCACCGGGACGTGAGGCGTATCCTGGGGATGTATTCTATTTGCATTCAAGATTGTTGGAACGTGCGGCAAAGGTTATTGCCGATGATGACATCGCAAAAGATATGAACGATTTACCGGATGTATTGAAACCTATGGTAAAAGGTGGAGGTTCCTTAACGGCCTTGCCTATTATTGAGACCCAGGCCGGTGACGTTTCAGCCTATATCCCAACAAATGTGATTTCTATTACTGACGGACAGATATTCTTGGAGCAGGATTTATTCAACCAAGGTGTACGCCCCGCGATTAACGTAGGTATCTCTGTGTCTAGGGTAGGTGGTAACGCCCAGGTAAAATCAATGAAGAAAGTAGCGGGTACCTTGAAATTAGACCAAGCCCAGTTTAGGGAATTGGAGGCTTTTGCCAAGTTTGGTTCCGATTTGGATGCTGCAACATTGAACGTTATTGAAAAAGGACGTCGTAATGTTGAAATCCTTAAACAAGCGCAGAATGATCCTTTTACCGTAGAAGATCAGGTAGCCATTATTTATGCTGGTTCCAAGAACTTATTACGTGATGTTCCTGTGGAAAAGGTGAAGGAATTTGAAAAAGATTTCATCGAATTCATGAATGCCAAACATAGGAATGTGTTGGATTTGCTTAAAACGGGTAAATTGACCGATGAGGTTACCGATACATTAACGGCAGTTTGTAAGGACCTAACCGGTAAGTACAGAAGCTAGTTAAGAATTATGGGTGCAGGGTTATGGGCACATTGAATGAGAGTCCGATTCGGATTAAAAGCTTTCAGTTTGCCTGTGATATTGTTCTATACTGTGATATTTTAAAGAAAAATAATGATTTTGAACTAGCATCCCAGTTGTTAAAAAGTGGAACGAGTATTGGGGCAAATACTAGGGAAGCACAAAGAGAAGTTAGTAAAAAAGATTTTAAAAATAAGTTTGGTATTGCGCTTAAGGAGGCTGACGAAACGTTGTATTGGTTAGATATTTTAGAAGCGACCTGTAGGCAAGTACCAAAAGGGATGAGGAAAAAATGTGAAGAGTTAATACGATTTTTAGTAGCAATAATAAAAAACACATAACTCATCATTCACAACTTATAACTTATAAAAATGGCCAACTTAAAGGAAATACGTAACAGAATATCATCGGTATCATCAACGATGCAGATTACCAGTGCCATGAAAATGGTATCTGCCGCAAAGTTGAAGAAGGCACAGGACGCAATTACCGCCATGAGGCCATATTCAGATAAACTTACTGAGCTTTTACAGGATTTAAGTGCAAGTATGGATGCTGATTCGGGGAGTACCTATGCAGATAACAGACCGATCAATAAGGTTTTGGTAGTTGCAATTACCTCAAATCGTGGTTTGTGTGGCGCCTTTAATACCAATATTCTAAAGCAGAGTGCCTCTTTGGCTGATGAAACCTTTCAAGGAAAGCAAGTCGATTTTATGGCGATAGGCAAGAAAGCCAATGATATTCTAGGTAAAAAGCGTACAATTACGGCAAACCATAGTGATGTCTATGAACATTTGACCTTTGAGAATGTTGCCGCTATTGCTGAGGAATTGATGGGGTTGTTTAAAAACGGATCTTACGATCGTATAGAACTGGTCTATAACAAATTCAAGAATGCCGCTACGCAAATCGTAACTACGGAGCAGTTTTTACCAATCGTTCCGGCGGAAGGTGACCAAGGTTCCAATGCCGATTATATTTTTGAACCTTCAAAGGTTGATATCATTGAGCAGTTGATTCCGAAGTCGCTGAAGACGCAGTTGTACAAAGCGGTACGGGATTCTTTTGCTAGTGAGCACGGTGCGCGTATGACAGCGATGCACAAGGCCACGGATAACGCGACTGAGCTAAGGGATCAATTGAAATTGACGTATAATCAGGCTAGACAGGCGGCCATTACCGGTGAAATTCTGGAGATTGTGGGTGGTGCTGAGGCTCTTAACAATTAAGTTAAGTCATATATACGACATACTTGGTGTTTTATTTAAGGTGCTAAGAAGTAATTATAGGAAAACCTCGCTGTATGCGAGGTTTTTTATTCAACAGACCAATTGAATGTACCCGCTTTGCCGCTTTCGATTTAATACCTATTTTTATACTTTAATTATGCTTGGTTGAACCTCTTTAAGAAACTTTTTAAGCAAACGGCCATCTATGGTCTCGCAACTGTTTTACCACGGATGCTTTCTTTCCTATTGCTGCCATTCCACACCGATATTTTGGCAACGGGAGACTATGGTCAACTCTCAGTGATTTATGCTTGGTTTGCTATCTTCAATGTGTTTTTGGCCTATGGTATGGAAACGGCATTCTTTCGTTTCTACAATGGTTCCGACAATCGAAAAAAGGTAGTTTCCACTTCGTTGATTTCAATAATGGTCAGTACAATGGTATTCATGGCATTGGCCCTTTTGTTACAAAATGGCATTGCGGAGGCTTCCGGAATTAATCCACAATATTTAAGATTCGCTATTTTTATACTGACTTTGGACGCCTTGGTCATTATTCCATTTGCTTGGTTAAGGGCCAACGAAAAACCTATGCGATACGCTGTGGTCAAGATATTGAATGTGGCGATCAACCTTGGATTGAATGTCTTCTTCCTATATTCCTTGCCAAAGATGGTGTCATCGGACCCAGAAGGACTTTTTAGCGTTATTTACAAGCCCGATTTTCAAATATCGTATATTTTCATAGCCAATCTAATTGCAAGCAGTATAACGCTTCTATTGATGTTAAAACTCTATCTGCGATCAAAGTTTGTTTTTGATATAGCACTATGGAAAAAAATGATGAAATATGCCTTGCCCGTACTGGTTGCTGGAGTGGCATTTACGGTCAACGAGGTTTTCGATCGTATTTTATTGGAAAAATTGTTGCCTGCAGATGTTGCTGATAGCGAAGTGGGTATGTATTCGGCTTGTTATAAACTGGCACTTTTTATGACCTTGTTCGCTACGGCATTTCGTTTGGGGATAGAACCTTTCTTTTTTAGTCACTCCAATACCGAGAACCCTCAAAAGGCCTATGCCCAAATAACCAATTATTTTGTTGTTTTAGGAAGTATAATTCTTCTCGGCGTCGTTGTTTTTGCCGATGTACTGAAGATATTGTTTGTCAGAGATCCCAAATATTGGGAGGCGATGAATATAGTTCCGATTATAATCCTGGCAAGTTTTTTCTTGGGAATATACCATAACCTTTCTGTTTGGTATAAGGTAACCGACAGGACCAAATTCGGAGCTTATATCTCCCTGATAGGTGCCGTTTTAACAATTATCATAAACCTGGTTTTTATACCCCAATTCGGATATATGGCTTCAGCAATGGCGACGCTATTAGCGTATGGTTGTATGATGATGTTATCTTTCTTTTTTGGAAAAATGTATTATCCGATTCCCTATAACTTTAGAAAAATCACTTTTTACCTGTTAGTCTCTGTTGTATTTTCGGGCTTGTCATTTTACGTTTTTGATCGTAACCTATTTATTGGTATTCCTTTACTGATTTTGTTTTTGGGGATGGTGTATAAACTTGAAAATCAGAACTTGAGAAAAATATTCTTAAAAAAATGAAGATAAAGATCATTAATAAATCAGCCCATGCATTGCCTAATTATGAGACCTTGGCCTCAGCAGGAATGGATTTAAGGGCCAATATTGAGGAAAGTATCACCTTGGAGCCTATGGGGCGTACCATTGTGAAAACGGGGTTGTTCATTGAGTTGCCTATTGGGTTTGAGGCCCAAGTGCGACCTAGGAGTGGCTTAGCGGCGAAAAAAGGGGTTACGGTGCTCAATGCCCCTGGAACCGTTGATGCGGACTATCGTGGAGAAATTGGCGTCATTTTGGTCAATGTTTCCAAAGAACCTTTTACTATTGAAAACGGGGAGCGTATTGCGCAATTGGTGATTGCCAGGCACGAACGGGCCGAATGGATAGAAGTTGATGAATTGTCCGATACCTCAAGGGGTGCTGGTGGATTTGGTAGTACGGGGACAAAATAATTGCGTTTCTACGATTTCAAATAGACGTGTCGATTTGGTATTATATTGTTTTAAGGGTGTTTTAACATAAAAGAGGGAGGCACTGGAATACTTATTGATAATTTTAATCCAAAATGTAATACAATTTATCTTTGTGAGTCCACAACAATGAAAATCCTGAAAATCATATTTCCTTTGGTCGTTTTGATCTATCCCTTGTTAGGGGTAGGACAGGTAAAGGATATGGATATCGAGGAAAGTGCGGACGTCTTTTTAGAGGAGTACTCCGATACTTTTCAGGAGAATTTCTTTGAGGCCCTGAAGCAAAAGGGGATTGAAAATTATGACAAGGCTATTAACCTTCTTTTGGAATGTAAGTTGATCGATGCCGATAATACCGTGGTAGACCACGAATTGGCGAAGGTATATTTGGTAGAGAAGCAGTATTCAATGGCCCAGGAATATGCTGTTTCGGCTGTTTTATCAGACCCTGAAAATTTATGGTACCTGAATACCTTGGTCTCTTGTATCCAAATGCAAGGAAGTTCATTGGATCAAATGAACGTCAATCTTCCCATGACAAACAAAACATTAAAGGGGAATCTCGCTTTGATTTACTTTAAGCAGAAGAATTACGATAAGGCATTATCGGTTCTTTCCGATATGGATAAGTCGACCTATACAGAGGGATTAAAAGCTAAGATCGAGGATTCCATGAAGAAGAATGTGGTACACATTAAGAAGGAGAAGGTGGTTGTACAGCAAGAAACCAGAAAGAATCCTATCGAAGGGCTCAAGCAACAATTGGCTGACTTAATGGTGAAAAAGGAATATCCCGAATTGACCAAACTTAGTGCACAGGCCATGGAGGATTTTCCGGCTCAGCCTTACTTTTATTATATAAACGGACATGCATTGAATAAAACAAGTAAATTCAAAGAGGCAATAGAGGTGCTTGAAACGGCTTTGGATTATATGTTGGACGACATTCCCCTATTGAATAAAATATATCAGGAATTGGCCGACGCGCATTCCGCATTGAACAATCCTTCGAAGGCAAATGCGTATCTTCGTAAGATAAAACCCGGGTTTTAGACTATGGCTACCATAATAAAATGGACACGTTTTAGTGTTTTGATACTACTAATGTTTTCGTGTAAATCCAAAAAAGTGGTTTCCGATAGCGCCGTCAGGGATAATATGTCTGCCAAGGCCGTTATCCGAACACATTATCAGAACCATATCAACTTCAAGACCTTGAGCGGTCGAATGAAGATTGCCTACTATGATGGGGAGTCTACAAAAAGTGTAACGGTAAGTCTTCGTATGGAAAAAGATCGGGCCATATGGCTCAGTGCTCCTTTGGGAATCGTTAAAGCCTATATTACACCCAATAGGGTTTCTTTCTACAATAAACTTGAGAACGAGTATTTCGATGGGGATTTTTCATATTTGAGCCGTATATTGGGAACGGACCTCGATTTTGATAAAATGCAAAACTTGCTTTTGGGTCGGGCCTTGTTCGATTTAAGAGATGCTAAATATGAGGTTTCCCATACCGAATCCGATTATATCCTAAAGCCTAAGAAGCCGTTGGAATTATTTAAGACAAGCTACATGATCGAACCGGATAATTTTATGATCGCCGCCCAGCAATTGTCACAACCTTTAAAGCGACGGGTGTTGGATATAAGTTATAAGAATTATCAGGAAGTCAACAATAGGATATTACCCAACGAGATTTTGATTACCGCGATAGACGGCAATTCAAAAAATACCATAGATATAGATTATAAAAGTGTTGAGTTTAATAGAACATTGAACTTCCCATATAAGATACCGAAAGGTTTTAAAAAGATAGAATTAAAGGCTGATGCTTTGTAGACGCATTTTCTTCGTTTTTCCCCTGTTGTTTTTGACATTTTTGTCGATACAGACCTCCTATGCCCAAACCAATGAGCAAAAGGCACTCGAGGCCAAACGGGAACAGCTCCAAAAGGAAATCAGTGAAATAAACCGGTTGTTATTTGCTGAAAAGACCGAAAAGGGCAATGTCTTGGACCAGATGGAGGCCTTGGACAAAAAAATAAACGTGCGGCAACAATTGATCCGGGTGACCAATCAACAATCGAATTTGTTGAATAGGCAGATCAATGCCAATATTCGCAATATTTCCAAATTACGGGAGGATCTTGAACTCTTGAAGGAAGAATATGCAACGATGATACGGAAATCGTATCAGAACAAATCTCAACAGAGTAGATTGATGTTCCTACTGTCTTCCGAGAATTTTTTCCAAGCCTTTAAGCGTATGCAGTATATGAAACAATATACGCAGTATCGTAAAGAGCAAGGCGAAAAAATAATGGCCAAGACCGATGATCTTACCCGATTGAATTTGGATCTAGCCGAGCAGCGCAAGGAAAAAGACCAATTGATTGCGGTCAACAATAAAGCCAAGGCACAGTTAATGAAAGAAATGAAGTCCCAAAAAGATCTATTGGGAAGCATTCGTAAAAATGAAAGCAAGTATGCATCGGCTATAGACAAGAAAAAACGGGAAGCCCGTAAGATCGACCAGCAGATTGAGCGCTTGATTCGAAGTGCCATTGCGGCATCCAACAAGAAAGCTACCAAAGGGAAGAAGAGCACTAAGGTGTCTACCAATAAATTTGTACTGACCCCAGAGGCTACACTGGTGGCCAACAATTTTTCAGCCAATAAGGGCAAACTTATTTGGCCGGTCGAAAAAGGTATAAAAAGCCAAGGTTTTGGGATTTACAAAGATCCCGTTTATCCCGGTATCAAACACCAAAGCAATGGGGTTATCATCGCTACGGATGAGGGAGCCAAGGCCAGGGCCATTTTTGAGGGGGAGGTAATCGCCATCCTTTCCGTACCCGGCGGAAATAAAGGTGTACAGATTAAGCACGGTAACTACATCAGTACCTATTATAATTTGTCTGACCTCTATGTAAAAAAAGGGGATAAGGTCAGTATCAAAACCGAATTGGGAAAAATATATACCAATCGGTCTAACGGTCAGACGCGTTTAAAATTCTATCTCTACCAGGATACTTCCCGATTGAATCCCGAAGAATGGGTATATCAACTTTAAATTATTGATATGACAACAGCATCAAAGAAAATAACGGATCTTAAAGGTACTTTCGAATTACATAACGGCGTTGCAATGCCTTATTTTGGTTTGGGGGTCTATTTGTCGGAAGATGGACAGGAAGTCATCAATGCGGTTCGCTGGGCAATTGAAGCCGGGTATAGGCATATTGATACGGCTGCTATCTATAATAATGAAAAGGGCGTTGGAGAAGGTATCCGAGAAAGTGGAATCAACAGGGAGGAACTGTTTGTGGTCAGTAAGGTATGGAATGCCGACCAAGGCTACGAAAGTACGCTGAAGGCCTTTAATGAAAGCCTAAGACGCTTGCAATTGGATTATCTGGACCTCTATCTGATCCATTGGCCGGTAGAAGGCAAATACAAGGAAACTTGGCGCGCATTGGAACATTTGTACCGTGAAAAGAAAATACGGGCGATTGGGGTTAGTAATTTTTTAAAACATCATTTGGAAGACCTACAACGATCTGCAGTAATTGCCCCTATGGTGAATCAAATGGAATTTCACCCGTATTTGGTGCAGCAAGATTTGATTGACTATTGTAATGCCCATAAAATACAGTATGAGGCATGGTCGCCCATGATGCAGGGTAAAATATTCGAGTTGGATTCCATTAAGGAAATGGCTAAGAAATATGGCAAATCACCTGCCCATATCGTTTTGAGATGGGATCTTCAGAAAGGGGTGGTGACCATACCTAAATCGGTGAAAAAAGAACGTATTGTCAATAATGCCGATATTTTCGATTTCGAATTATCCAAAGAAGACATGGCCTATTTAGACCGTCTTGATAAAGGCAAAAGATTTGGTCCAGACCCCGATACATTTGATTTTTAAATCTTCCATATCCCATTAATCAAATAGTTTTTTGCTTCCTTATATGATGATTATCACCCATGTTGGTGTTTTTTAGGTGTTTTATATTCCCAAACTTTGGAGTAGTACTCATTTAAAAGGAAGCTGTACGGGTATAGATCTAGCGCATATCATTAGGGGGAAACACGCATTATTATCAGAAAAGATTACATCGGATTTTTGAAGTGGACAGTAAAGCCGCCATTATGCAAAAATTTTTAAAGAACCCCTAGTTAGGGGATTCACCCATAAACAAAGCCTTGAGTTCGGTAGCTTCACTCGGCTTCATTCTTTTGGCCAAGATCAAACTCAACTGTTTACGGCGTAAGGCCCCTTCAAACCGTTCCTTTTCCAAATCGGTTTCAGGAACCAATGGTGGAACTTTGGTAGGTATGCCGGAATCATCCACGGCAACGAAGGTATAAATGGCTTCATTGGCTTTGGAACGATTTCTGTTATGGCGGTCTTCCATCCAAACATCAATGTAGATTTCCATTGAGGTATTAAAAGCTCTCGAAACAGTCGCTTCAACAGTTAACACACTACCCAACGGAACGGGATGGTTGAAGGCTACATGGTTCACGGAAGCCGTTACCGTAATTCGTCTACAATGACGACGGGCGGCAATGCTTGCCGCACGATCCATACGGGCCAAAAGTTCACCACCAAACAGATTGTTCAAAGGGTTGGTCTCACTTGGGAGCACCAAATCGGTCATTATTGTACGTGAGTGACTGGGGCTTTTGGGCTGCATAAATCTTTTATTAAAAGAGATTTTATTAATGGGGAATTCTATGTATTGATGACCGAATTATCGAACAGAAAGTAACCACGCATCCTTGGATTGCGTTCTTTTAATCGTTCTAAGGGTGCGCAGGGCTTCATCAACATCACTAAAGCTACTGTAGGTCACCACATGCAAACCATGGTCATTGGTACCTAGATAGGCAGCATCGTATCCCCGCCTTTTCAGTTGGCTTATTTTTTTGTCCGCATTTTCCTTGAACCTAAAAGCTCCAGCGATAATATGGTGCATGGCAACTTCCGGTTTTTTGGTAACAACCTTTAGATTCAATGTGGGCAACTCCAATGGCGCAGTGTCAAAGAAGGTAGCTTCCTGAATACTTTTTGAAACTTTCTCTTGGACCTTTTCAGCCACGATTTGCTCTTGGGTAAGATTTTTATTGTAGAACCTGTACCCTGTCAATCCAGTTGAAATCGCTAATAGTAGTACTGCCGCATATTTTAAATAAGGGCGTAATGATGCTTCCTTTCTTCGTTCAGGGGTGATGATAAAAGGAACTTTTTCCTCAATGGAAACCACTTCTTCTTTTAATACTTCCCTAGTGATCGGCGCTGAAACATACGAAGACAGACCAAAGGAAGAGGTCAAATGATTGACTTCGTAGGAAGGCTGGAATAAAATACGTCCTTCCTTATTCGATTTAAGGTCACCAATGTTCTCCAATGACAAACGTACACCTTGATTCAACGTGCGTTTCCATTGTTCAACCTTTTCAGTAACCTGCTTTAGCATTTCCTCATAAGAGCACTTTTCAACTTCTGCCATATAGGAAACCAAAAGTCCGTCATTCGAGGACAGTTGTTTGTTGAATGACAATGATTTTGAAGGCGGGTGGAAAGAGTGGGTCTGTTTATTGAGGGTAGCTGATTTCTGTTGTGATAAAAAAGCACCAAAGCCTGGAACAACCACACAGTTGTACCTATAAAGTAAATCGGAGATATAGTGTTCTAATACCATCAGGACAAATATTGCAAAAATTATAGTAGTTAAACAGAATCAAGAGCACTTTTTATTAACATTATATTTTTGTTAAATTGTGAACAACTAACATGGCAATACAAATGACTACAGATGAATTGATTGCGGTATTGAGACTTCAGAACATTCCAAATATTGGGGATGTAACGGCAAAAAAATTAATTTCCCATTGTGGTAGTCCAATAGCTGTTTTTAACGATAAATCGCAAAATCTGTTGAGAATAGATGGTATTGGGACCCATACCATCAAAGGGCTTCATGATGCGGAACATCTTGAAGCGGCAGAAAAGGAATTGCAATACATACGGGACCATGAAATAGCGTATTCTTATTTTCAGGATAAGGATTATCCTAGATATTTGAAACATTGTATCGATAGTCCTTTGATCTTGTTCAAAAAGGGGGATTTTGACCTTGAAGACCGTAAGATTATCAGTGTTGTGGGCACAAGGAACATCACCAGTTATGGTACTGCCTTTTGTAAAAAGCTTATTGGTGATTTGGCCCCGCTTGATCCTATAATAGTAAGTGGTTTTGCCTATGGTGTTGATATTTGTGCTCAGCGAGCCGCATTAAAACATGGGTTACAGACCATAGGGTGCTTGGCACATGGTTTGAACCAGATATATCCGAAAGTACATTCGAAATACGTAAATGATATTGAAAAAAATGGAGGGTTTGTCACTGAATTCTGGAGTTCAAGCAATCCGGATCGGGAGAATTTCCTTAAGCGCAATCGGGTTATTGCCGGGATGAGCGAAGCTACAATCGTCGTCGAATCGGCAGAGAAAGGAGGTAGTTTGGTCACTGCCGACATCGCCAATAGTTATGATCGTGAGGTATTTGCCGCCCCAGGTCGGGCTCAGGACAAATACAGTTCGGGATGTAATAATTTAATCAAACAACAAAAGGCACATATGATTACCTCCGCTGCCGATCTTATATATATACTCAATTGGGAATTGGAGCAAAAGAAGTCAAAGCCTATTCAAAAAGAGTTGTTCGTCGAATTGGATGAAATGGAAAAAATGATCCATACATATTTGCAACAAGGGGGAAAGCAGCTCTTGGATACCATCGCTTTGGATTGTAAACTTCCCATTTTCAAGGTATCATCGACCCTATTGAACATGGAGATGAAAGGAGTCGTTCGTTCCTTACCCGGAAAATTGTTTGAAGCGATATAGCTTTTACCGACTATTTGGTTTGTAGGGACAATTAAAACATGGTAATTACAGGTTTTTGGGTCATGTTATCGATCTATCTGCAAAAGAAATCGATGGTAGGCCACGTTTTCATGAATTTCCAACAACAAAAAACCGACCTCTTGGTCGGTTTTGTATTTTTAATTACAATGGGATGCTATCATTAATATCCTAACTTTTCACGTACTCTTGACAAGACACCCTCTGCAACTTTTTTCGCTTTTTCGGCACCTATCGCCAATGCTTCGTCCACTTCGTGGGTGTTGTTCATATAGTAGTCGTACTTTTCTCGGGCATCGCCAAATTTGTCTACAATAATTTCGTACAACGCTTGTTTTGCATGCCCATATCCATAGTTGCCACCTAAGTAATTGGCCCGCATTTCTTCAATCTGGGTATCTGAAGCCAAAAGCTTATACAGGGCAAAGACATTATCGGTATCCGGATTTTTTGGTTTTTCCATAGGAGTACTGTCCGTTTCAATCCCCATGATCTGCTTGCGCAGTTTTTTGTCAGATTGAAATAAATTGATGAGGTTTCCACGACTTTTACTCATTTTCTCACCATCGGTTCCGGGAACGTACATGGTATTTTCCTGCACCTTTCCTTCGGGAACCACAAAGGTTTCCCCCATTTTGGCATGAAAACGGGATGCTACATCCCTAGTCATTTCTATATGTTGTAACTGGTCTTTTCCAACAGGGACTATATTGGCATCGTACAAAAGAATATCTGCGGCCATTAGCATGGGATACGTAAACAAACCAGCATTCACATCCTCCAGTCTATCGGCCTTGTCTTTGAATCCGTGCGCCAAGGTCAGTCTTTGATATGGAAAAAAGCAACTTAGGTACCAACATAGTTCTGTGGCCAAAGGAACATCGCTTTGGCGGTAGAAAACGGTTTTTTCTATATCCAGTCCAAAAGCAAGCCAGGTAGATGCTATCGAATAGGTATTTCTTCGCAATTCCTCCGCATTTTTGATCTGTGTGAGCGAATGCAGGTCCGCAATAAAAAGGAACGATTCGTTTTTTGGGTCTCTTGCCATTTCTATGGCCGGCATTATAGCGCCTAAAATGTTACCCAAATGTGGGGTTCCCGTACTTTGGATACCGGTTAAGATTCTTGCCATTATATAATTTTTAAGAAGCACAAAGGTAAAACAATTTACAAAAAACAGGTTCAATTTGTTACTTTTGATTTATGCTGAGAATAGCCCAAAATATAGGATTTACATTATATCGTATTTGGTTTTATGTAATGGTGGCCCTGCCAATAATCCTGTTCTTTCCCTTTTTAGTGTTAACCACATTATCCGAAAAATGGTATCCCCAATTTTTTTGGATGGCGAGGAACCTATGGGCGAGGCCTATACTATTGGGCATGGGCTGTCCCCAAAAGATTTATAGGGAACAGAAACTGGTTCGGGGCAAAAGTTATATGTTGGTGGCGAACCACACCAGTATGTTGGATATCATGTTGATGCTTCGAATAAGTAGGAACCCATTTGTTTTTGTCGGTAAAAAGGAATTGGTGAAAATTCCGCTATTTGGTTTTTTCTATAAACGGGTATGTATTCTGGTAGACCGGGAGAATAGCCGGAGTAGAATGGGTGTTTACCGTAGGGCACAACGTCGATTGGACGAAGGTTTGAGCATTTGTATTTTTCCTGAAGGTGGCGTGCCCGATGATGAAAGCGTTGTCTTAGATGAATTTAAGGACGGGGCTTTTAAAATGGCCATTGCCCATAATATTCCCGTGGTACCCATAACGTTTTACGATAATAAAAAACGGTTTTCCTTTACCTTCTTGAGTGGTGGCCCAGGGTTGTTGCGGGCCAAGGTACATTCCTTCTTTGAGACTGTAAATCTAGAGGACAGGGATAAAGCTACGTTACGGGAACAGGTTCGTAATGTAATTTTAAAGGAACTCGAAAAATAATCGGTATTTAACAACCGACCCCGACATTACTTAGGAGGGATATATATCGATTGATACCAACCAAAGTATGGTCTGTTGGCTGTATTAAAATTTGAAATTCAACCCACTATAGACACCAATGGTAAATGGGCGGAATTCGCCCGCCGTATTGGAAAAGGTATTCAATTGATATTTAAAAATAGGGTCTATATTCAATTGTACTTTTGGCGTGAATTTATAATGGAGTCCAAATCCGACATTGGTACTGAAATTCACGGTATTCAAATTATTGGCTTCACCCATTTCGGTGGTTAATTCACCAGAGGTCAATGAGACCGAATTGTCTACTAAAAACAAGGAACTGACACCGCCAATAAGATCAATACCGAATTTATTGTTGATAAGGGCGTAATTCAATTCCACCGGTATTTCCAAATATCCAAATTGTTGGGCCATCACCCCCGAAAGGGAAGGGTTTTTTGCTGTAGCATCAAAAGCATTTTTCCCTGTTAATGAGCTGGTATTACTGACAGTACTTTCTACCAGGATATTCATTGACTCATTATTATAGGCAATATTTTCAATTTGTCCGTTGCCAAAACCCTCTAAAGTTGAGGAAAACTCCACATCATTGGTGTTGTAGCCGTAGTCGACTTTGTTGATGCCTGTTTTTACAGATAGTTTTGGACTTATTTCATATGAAACCGCCACCCCATAACTCATGTTAAAATCCCCAGATTTGGAATTGGGTACAAAGATCGAATGCACCGGGGAGCCATTTCCCATAGCATTGAAATAGACTGGTGCAATCGTTGGGCCGGCAGACCATTTACTGCCTTTTGCCGTGGCAACCTCTTCTTCCTCCGCTACAATTTCATCAAAAATCGATTTTTTGGTATTCCCTGTTTTTTCCTGGGCATCTTCATCCCCCGACAGGGCTATGGCTTCTTCATTCGTTTTTAATCCAGGGTTCCCCAATGTATTTTCGCTACTGTTGACTGTAGGGGGGATTTTGGTTGAAGAATCACTTTTTACAACTTGAGGGTCTAAAACCTTTGTTGATCCATGTTCATTTAGGAGGTTATGTTCCCCAAGGTCTTTCTTTGGGTTTTCCCCAGTAGCTGCGAATTGGGTATTTTTGGTATCCTGTGTTTGCAAGGTTTGACTTAAGTTGTCTTTGGCTGCCAATATCCCCTTTTTGCCGGAGGCTGGCTGTAGACCTGAATTGTTGGTTCGATGGTCATTGGCATTATCAACTTTTTTAGCTTCATCATTAGCTACACTCCCTTGATTCGATTGTTCAACGACTTTCGGAGTGTTGGGGAAGGGGGATTGATTAATATCCTTCCTTGGTTGTAAAGGTTCTTCCTTCGTGTCTTTAACATCCGTGACTTTCTCTTCCGGTGCATCACTTGTAGTATGGAACGGGTTAAAAAGGAATAAGCCTATTGCCAATGCTGCCGCAATACCGCCCAGTCTCCACCAAATGGGGATGACCTTGCGGTTTTTCTTTTTTATATTCAAGGAGGCCTCGATGGATTTCCAGACTTTTTCGGTAGGGGTGTCTGAAAAATCCGAGAATCTCTCTTGAAATAATCGGTCTATGTTTTTTTTACTCATTTTGCTTTATGTTCAGCAATGTTCATGTCTTTTCTGTTGAGAACCCTATGGGGGTCGCAAGGATCCTTTCCCAAGGCCATAATCAATATGCCGATTATCGCTTTGGCTTTTCTGCTTTCAATTTTTTCCTTTAAAATCATTCTGGCACGGGCAAGATTTGATTTTGATGTGCCAGGCGATGTGCCTAGCATGGTACTTATTTCCTTATGTGAGTAACCGTCCAATACATAAAGATTGAAGGTTAAACGATATTTGTTCGGTAATTCCTGAATGTAGCCTAGGAGGGTCTGAAGTTCAATATCCGAATATCCGGTTTCCACTTCAACTTCTTCCTCGGTGTTTTCGGTAACCACTTTAAGGTATTCTTCCTTCCTGTATTTTTGTAAGACCGTGTTAACCGTGATGCGTTTGATCCAGCCTTCAAAGGAACCCTTTGATTTATACTGGCCTATTTTCTCGAAAATAGTCATGAAACTGTCATGGAGACTATCCTCGGCCTCCGATTTATTGCGCGAATATTTAAGGCATATACCGAACAGTATATCGGCGTATTGCCTATATAATCGTTCCTGTGCCTTTCTATCGCCCTTCTTACATTTGTTTATGAGTTCTTCTAGACTCAAAATATGGATTAGGTTATTTTCATTATTTAATTTACTGGAACTTCAATCTCTAAAAATATCGGGTCACCATTTTCGTCATCGCCCTGATAGAAACGAAATAAATACGGTTCGGTATGAATTACTATAAAGTCAAAAGAACCTTCTGCCTCCCGAACGGTCGGTGTACACGCGTCTTGATCGGTTCTTTGGGAACCAATGGCAACAACTTCCCGAGTGGTAACATCACTTTTGGTAACATCAAAACCTTCAAAATAAGTGCACCCATCGGGTATCGTATAGGTCAAATTAATTTGATAGGTCTCATCAAGGTCGAATGATTCTGGCATATCAACACTTTCAATTGGCAGGGATACAAAATGAAAGTTTGGGCTGTCATCATCAACCTCACAAGAATTAAAAGCTAGCGCTACCGCAATGGCACATAGTGCCACGAATATCCTTTTCATCATCGAAACAATTTATTTTATTCCTAAGATGAAATTATTCGATTATGGTTGCGTTTGCTGATGTTAAGGTACGGGAAAAGTTGTTTTACCGCAATATTTGGGTTATTAAACGACAATAGGCGCCTTTGGCGCCTATTGTATAATACTGAAAAGGGAGTATTGTTCTATTTTTTGACTGCCTTTATAGCCTCTCGGATTTTAGCGTCAAGTTCCTCGTATAATTCTGGATTGTCGTTTAAAAGTGCTTTTACGGCATCCCTGCCTTGACCAAGTTTGGTGTCGCCATAACTGAACCAAGAACCACTTTTCTTTATGATTTCATATTCTACCCCAAGATCGATGATCTCACCGACTTTGGAAATACCTACACCGTACATGATATCGAATTCTGCCAATCTAAAAGGTGGTGCTACTTTGTTTTTGACAACCTTTACTCTTGTCTTGTTACCTTGTACACTGCCATCGGTATCTTTAATCTGGGTTGATCTTCGAATATCCAAACGAACCGAAGCATAGAATTTAAGGGCGTTACCACCTGTTGTGGTTTCCGGATTACCGAACATGACCCCGATTTTCTCCCTCAATTGGTTAATGAAGATAACCGTACAATTGGTTTTGCTGATCGATCCCGTCAACTTTCTAAGGGCTTGGGACATTAACCGTGCGTGTAACCCCATTTTGGAGTCCCCCATCTCACCTTCAATCTCACTTTTTGGCGTTAAGGCGGCCACGGAATCCACCACAACAATATCAATGGCTCCTGAACGGATTAAATTATCGGCGATTTCCAATGCTTGTTCCCCGTTGTCAGGTTGTGAAATAATCAAATTATCAATGTCAATACCCAGTTTTTCGGCGTAAAAACGGTCAAAGGCATGTTCAGCATCAATAAAGGCTGCAATACCACCGTTTTTTTGCGCTTCGGCAATGGCATGCAAGGTCAAGGTTGTTTTACCTGACGATTCAGGACCGTATATTTCAATAACCCTTCCTCTTGGATATCCTCCTACCCCAAGGGCGATGTCTAGCCCTAAAGACCCTGATGGAATCACTTCCACATCCTCAATAACACTATCGCCCAATTTCATAACGGCGCCTTTGCCATAGGTCTTGTCCAGTTTATCCAAGGTTAGTTTTAATGCTTTTAATTTTGCTTCTTTTTCAGAACTCATGTTATATTTTATTAGGAATGCTAATTTACCATTTCTTTTGTCATAATTCCAGCACTGAAAATTATTTTATGCACAGTGGTCTGGGCTTGATGGATTTAAAAACGCAACCTTTTCAAAAAAGTAACATCTTATAAAAAATACATTACTAACTCAATGTACAGACCCATTGTTTTTTTAACAGTGGTTAATGGTGGTCAATCCCCTTTTTACGACTCAGAGAAGGCTATGAAAAAGGAAAAAATGGGATGACCGTAAAGAGTCTTGAAATTCAAGGCTCTTTTTTTTTAGTGAAACCCCGGTACGGCAAGCATGCAATGCGCCGCTGGACCGGAAGGTTGAACTAACCCTGATGTTCACCATCAGGGTCTTCATACAAAATCAATTACCCCGGTACGGCAAGCATGCAATGCGCCGCTGGACCGGAAGGTTGAACTAACCCTGATGTTCACCATCAGGGTCTTCATACAAAATCAATTACCCCGGTACGGCAAGCATGCAATGCGCCGCTGGACCGGAAGGTTGAACTAACCCTGATGTTCACCATCAGGGTCTTCATACTAAATTATTCTCCCCCGGTACGGCCAGCATGCAATCTCTGTCAGATTGTAAGGTGGAGCATACTATATATGGTTTTACACGTATTAATGCCAAAACCCGTTTTTTTCCTTCATCAATTTCAACGGGTACTATGTTACTCGGTTAGATTATGTACTATAGCCCTTATAATTAGTGGGGTAGCATGGTAATCTGCCCATATAATGTATCTTTGCAGTCCAAAAAATGTAGCACCTTGTACTTATGACAAGAAATGGAAAGATAGAATTAATGGCCCCAGCCGGGAATTTCGAGTCCCTGCAGGCGGCTATCGACAGTGGAGCGGATTCGGTATATTTTGGCGTTGAGCAATTGAACATGCGGGCTAGGGCAACCATCAATTTCACTTTGGAAGATTTACCGGAGATTACCCGACGATGCAGTAAAAGGAATATTAGAACGTACCTAACACTGAATACGATTATATATGACCATGACCTTTCCATTATAAAGACGGTTTTGGATACGGCCAAAGAATCGGGGGTTACCGCGGTTATTGCAATGGATCAGGCGGTCATTGCCTATGCAAGACAGATTACTATGGAAGTGCATATTTCCACCCAAATCAATATCACCAATATTGAAGCCGTAAAATTCTATTCCTTATTTGCCGATACTGTGGTCCTAAGTAGGGAATTGAGTCTGCGGCAGATTAAGAAGATTTGCTTACAAATTGGGAAAGAAGGGGTAAAAGGACCTTCCGGCAATTTGATCGAGGTTGAGGTTTTTGGCCACGGGGCTTTATGTATGGCGGTCTCAGGAAAGTGTTACCTTAGTCTACATTCCCATAATTCATCAGCCAACAGGGGGGCTTGCAAACAGAATTGCCGTAAAAAATACACGGTCATTGATCAGGAAAGTGGTTTCGAGATTGAATTGGACAATGAATATATGATGTCGCCCAAAGACCTTTGTACGATCGATTTTTTAGATCAGATCATCGATGCCGGGGTAAAAGTGCTGAAGATAGAAGGTAGGGGGCGTGCTCCTGAATATGTGGCTACGGTTATCAAAACATATAGGGAGGCGATAGATTCCTATTATGAAGGAACATTTACCAAGGAAAAAATAGACGTTTGGATGAAAGCCTTGGAAAAAGTCTATAACCGTGGATTTTGGGGGGGGTATT
Source organism: Maribacter aquimaris (assembly GCF_014596745.1). Classification (GTDB taxonomy): domain Bacteria; phylum Bacteroidota; class Bacteroidia; order Flavobacteriales; family Flavobacteriaceae; genus Maribacter_A; species Maribacter_A aquimaris. Next base: position 10,915 of record NZ_JABTCF010000014.1, on the reverse strand, counting down.
ATCTGGGACAAAAATTGGGGGAATGGAGCGATGGCCCTGGTACACAGGCTACGCAAAAAAAGGTATACGTGGGCAAGGGCGTGCATTATTATCCCAAACCGGGAATCGCGGAATTCAAAATCGAAGCCTACGATATCAAAGTGGGTGACACCCTATTGATCACGGGCCCCACGACTGGCGTAAAAGAACTACAATTGGATCAAATGATGGTAGATGACCTTCAAACAGCAATGGCAGAAAAGGGCAATAATTGTACATTCCCAACCGGTTTCAAGATTAGGCCCTCTGATAAGTTGTATAAAATCGTCAAGGAATAATGGTCGTCGTTACATTGCAGCGTAAAAAATGCATTGGTTGTAATTATTGCGTCGAATTGGCCCCAGAGCAATTTCAGATGTCAAAAAAAGACGGGAAAAGCGTTTTGTTGCATTCCATTGAGAAAAAGGGTTTTTTTACGATAAAATCGCATGACAATGCAATTTTTGAACCCTGCAAACAAGCTCAATTAGCTTGCCCGGTAAAGATCATCACCACCAAAATACGCTAAGATTAGTCTATATTTGCCCACGAAACTATTCTTTAACTTAACGATTGGTATAGCATGCAACTGTACAATACATTAAGTGCAAAGGAAAGGGAAGCTCTTATTGAAGAGGCCGGACAGGACCGTCTGACCATTTCCTTTTACCAATATGCACATATAGGAAACCCTTCTATTTTCAGGAACCATTTATTCATTCATTGGAATGACCTCGATGTTCTTGGGCGAATTTACGTGGCCCATGAAGGCATTAACGCCCAATTGTCGGTGCCAGCGGCTAATTTCGAGGCATTTAAGGCACATTTGGATAGTATTTCCTTCCTAAAGGATGTACGATTGAATATTGCTATTGAACAAGACAATAAGTCTTTCTTGAAATTAAAGGTAAAGGTGAGAAAGAAGATTTTGGCCGACGGATTGAATGATGCCACCTTTGATGTCACCAATAAGGGGGTACATGTAAATGCACAGAAATTCAATGAACTTATTGAAGATCCCGACACCATTTTGGTCGACATGCGAAATCATTATGAGAGTGAAATAGGCCATTTTAAGAATGCCATTACACCCGATGTCGATACGTTTCGCGATTCCTTGGATATTATTGAAAAGGACTTGGAAGCTTTCAAGGAAGATAAGAAATTGGTGATGTACTGTACTGGGGGTATCCGTTGCGAAAAAGCCAGTGCCTACTATAAACACAAGGGGTTTAAGAACGTGTTTCAGTTAGAGGGTGGGATAATAGAATATGCCAGACAGGCCAAGGACCAGAACTTGGAAAACAAGTTTATCGGGAAAAATTTTGTTTTTGATCACCGAAGGGGGGAGCGCATTTCCAAAGATGTGATTTCGCATTGCCATCAATGCGGTAAACCTTGTGATACGCATGTGAATTGCGCCAATGAAGCCTGTCATTTGTTGTTTATCCAATGTGAGGATTGTGCCAAGAAAATGAACGATTGTTGTTCAGATGATTGTAAGGACATCCATGCCTTACCCTTCGAAGAGCAAAAAAGACTTCGAAAGGGAAAAACAATAAGCAATAAAATCTTTAAAAAAGGGCGGTCAGAAGTGCTAAAATTTAAAAAATAGGTTCAGATTTTCTTATTGCCAAATACCAAATGGGTCATTAACAATAGTAGTGAAAGCGCAAGACCTAGGACCGATACACCTGTCCATTGGTAATGTTGCCAGGCCAGGGCGCCTAAAATCGTTCCAAGGGCACCTCCCAAGAAAAAGATAACCATATAAACCGTATTTATGCGATTTCGGGCATTTTCGTTTTTGGAAAATATGATGTTCTGGTTGGCGATATGAAGTGATTGTTGCCCGAGGTCTATCAAAATAACACCGATTATTATACCAATGATGGAATGATGGGAAAACAGAAAGACCGTCCAGGAGAAAATAAAGATAGAAGTCGCAGTAATAATAATTCGGTTTTTGCTCATCTTATCACTTAATTTACCGACGACTGACGCTGCCAATGCCCCAACAACACCTACTAGTCCAAAGGTTCCAGTGATACCACTTCCATAGCCGAAATTATCTTCCATTAAAAAAACCAAGGTGGTCCAAAACGCACTTAAACCCGCAAATGATAGTCCGCCACGTACTGCTGCCAGACGTAAAGAGGGTTCTGCTTTAAAAAAATGAACCAATGACTTCATTAAATTTTTATAATTGCCTTTATAAACCGGTGTAACCTGTGGCAGTTTTAATTTTAGCACGATAAAGAGAAAAAGCATCATTATGGAAGCCACCAGATACATGGTACGCCAACCAAACTGTTCACCAATGAAACCGCTGACCACACGACTTGCCAAAATACCGATGAGCAGTCCGCTCATGACGATCCCTATCGCACGTCCTCTATTTTGGGGATCCGATAATTGAGCGGCCATGGGAACAAACAATTGTGGCAAGGCAGAGGTACACCCAATAAAAAAACTTGCGACTACAAGAAACCAGAGTGAGGTGGAGAAAACCGCTGCCAACAATGATATGATCATAAAAGTGAAATCGATTTTCAATATTTTCTGATTGGAAACCATATCCCCAAGGGGAATTACAAAAAGCAGCCCCACGGCATAACCCAATTGTGTGGCCAATGCCACATTGCTCACGGCAGATTCGGTTACCCCAAAACTTTCCGAAATCATATGAAGTAAAGGCTGGTTGTAATAAAGGTTTGCAACGATCAAGCCTGCCGAAAGGCTCATGAGGTAAAGAACGGAGTCACTTACCCTTTTTTGTTTTTCCATATCAGGGAGCATGCAATTTTTTAAACATATACGTAATTGGTGCAAAAGAACGAAGAACCTGTGTAAGTTGAGATAACTTTTTGACACATTAAAAAATTAGTACCTTTACGGATAAGATTAATATGAACCTTTTTTGGGAAAATCATAGGATTTCCCCAAATCAAGATACAAAATATGGGTTGTAACAGTTGTTCAACCGGTAAGGACGGACAACCGAAAGGGTGCAAGAACAATGGGACTTGTGGCTCTGATGGTTGTAATAAATTAACGGTATTTGATTGGCTTTCCAACATGTCACTTCCAAATGGAGAAAAACCATTTGACATTGTTGAAGTCCGATTTAAAAATAGCAGAAAGGAATTTTTTAGAAATTCCGGGGATTTAACCCTTTCAATAGGTGATATTGTGGCTACGCAGGCACAATCGGGTCACGATATTGGCATGGTCACTTTGACGGGTGAACTTGTGAGGGTGCAAATGAAAAAGAAAAAGGAGGATCCAAAAGCGGAGGATATTCCCAAAATCTACCGTAAAGCCACACAAAAAGACATTGATATTTGGCAAAAGGTAAGAGATCGGGAGGAAGAGATCAAAAAACGCTCCCGTGAGATTGCGATCATCTTGAAATTGCAAATGAAGATTTCCGATGTCGAGTTCCAAGGCGATGGGTCTAAAGCCACTTTTTATTATACGGCCGAGGAACGTGTTGATTTTCGTCAATTGATAAAGGATATGGCCAAGGCCTTTGGTATTCGAATAGAAATGCGCCAAATAGGGTATCGACAAGAGGCCCAACGTTTGGGGGGCATCGGTTCCTGTGGCAGGGAATTGTGTTGTTCTACCTGGTTAACCGATTTTAGATCGGTGAGCACATCCGCTGCCCGATATCAGCAATTATCATTGAACCCCCAGAAATTGGCTGGGCAATGTGGTAAATTAAAATGTTGCCTTAATTACGAGCTCGATTTATATCTCGATGCCTTAAAGGATTTTCCTTCCCAAGACACCAAACTGTTCACTGAAAAAGGAATGGCATTCTGCCAAAAGGCCGATATTTTCAAGTCCAAGTTATGGTTCTCTTATAAAGACGAACCTTCAAATTGGCATATGTTGTCCAAGGAACAGGTAGTTGAGATCATCAACAAGAACAAAAAGAAAGAGAAAGTAGCCAGTTTAGAGGAATATGCGGTTGATAATATCATTGACGACGACAAGGTGGTATTTGAGAATGTAGTTGGTCAAGATAGCCTCACCCGTTTTGATAGGCCCAAAAGACGTACGAATAAGAGTAATAACAACAATAAGAAGAGGAGAAATAATAAAAATAAAAAAAGACGTCAAAGAAATGCTTAGGATATTAATAGCGTTTGTAGGGGTTGTTTTTATGGTTTCCTGTGATAATTCCATTGTAAAGACAGAATTCAAGGGTACCAATAACGGCATTTGGAATAAGGATAGTGTTATGGAGTTCAATTTTTCGGGACTCGATACCATTCAGAAACACGATATGTTTATCAATGTCAGAAACGATAATACCTTTCCCTATAGCAACCTTTTTTTAATAGCAACCTTGGATTATCCCAATGGGGAAACCGCTACCGATACGTTGGAATATATGATGGCCGATCCAGATGGTACTTGGCTGGGTAAAGGTTATGGCAGCGTAAAGGAAAATAAATTATGGTATAAAGAAAACATCGTTTTTCCTTCCTCAGGCGTATATACCTTACGTATCTCACAAGCTATGCGAAAAAATGGCAATGTCGAGGGTATTATTAACTTAGAGGGCATTACCGATGTCGGATTTGAAATAGTAAAAAGTAATGAGTAAAAAAATGGTGAAAGCCAAAAAGAAAAATAACAGTAAAGGCTTTTTTAAGTTTGTTAAATGGTTCTGGATTTTGTTCACCGTGGGTGCGCTTTCCGGGGTAATGTTGTTTTTATTGGCATCATGGGGTGTATTTGGGGAATTGCCCCCGTATGAGTATTTGGAAAACCCCCAAACAAATCTAGCTTCCGAAATCTTTTCATCCGACGGTGAGACTTTAGGTAAATTTTATCTGGATGACAATCGTACCCCGATCAAATTTGATGATCTTCCACAAAACTTGATAAACGCCTTAGTGGCTACTGAAGATGCCCGGTTTTATGAGCATTCAGGGATAGATGCCAGAGGTACCTTGAGGGCCTTTGCCTATTTGGGTAAAAAAGGGGGCGCAAGTACCATTTCCCAGCAATTGGCACGTCAACTGTTCATTGGGGCCAGGGAAAAAGAGAAGAAGACACAGGCTATTCTACAGAAAGTAAAGGAGTGGGTTTTGGCGACACGTTTGGAACGACAGTACACCAAAGATGAAATTATTGCCATGTATCTGAATATTTATGACTTCGGATATGCTGCGGATGGTATTCGGTCGGCTTCCAAGATTTATTTCGGCAAAGAGCCCATCGACTTGAAGATAGAGGAGTCGGCCATGCTCGTGGGGATGTTGAAAAATTCCTCATATTACAATCCCTTAAGGCGTAAAGAACTGGTTTTCAATAGACGAAATACGGTTTTGGCCCAAATGGCGAAATACGATTATATCACTGAAAAAGAAAAAGATTCCCTTCAGGCCTTAAAAATGGAGGTTCATTTCAATCCTGAGAACCATAGGGAAGGATTGGCAACATATTTTAGGATGTATTTGCAGGGCTTTATGAACGATTGGATCAAAAAGAATCCTAAACCGGCCGTTGAAGGTGAACGTGATAAATGGAGTCTTTATCTTGATGGACTAAAAATATACACGACGATTGATTCCCGTATGCAGGCCAATGCGGAAGAAGCCGTACAAGAGCATATGGAGAAATTGCAAACGGAATTTTTTCATCAAAATACCCCGGATCGTAATAAAACAGCCCCTTTCTTGGATTTGAAAAAGGAGGAGATAGATGGCATCCTGGAACGGGCCATGAAGAATTCGGATCGTTGGCGCTTAATGAAAAGACAAGGCAAATCGGAAAAGGACATTCGAAGTTCCTTCACCAAAAAAACCGAGATGACCGTCTTTGATTGGAAGAGCGATTCCCATGAGAAAGATACTATTATGACGCCAATGGATTCCATTCGGTATTATAAATCGTTCCTAAGAACGGCAATGATGTCGATGGAGCCACAAACAGGCCATGTTAAGGCATGGGTCGGGGGTGTTGATTATAGGCACTTCCAATATGACAATGTCTATCAGGGGGCCCGTCAAGCCGGTTCTACCTTTAAGCCATTTGTGTATGCAGCGGCAATTGACCAGTTAAGGTTATCCCCCTGTTACGAATTACCAGATACACAATACTGTATTGAAGCTGGAAAACACGGGAATCCAGAACCTTGGTGTCCAAAAAATTCCGAAGGCAAGTATTCAGGTGAGATGTATACGTTGAAAAGGGCCTTGGCGAATTCCAAAAATAGCGTTACCGCCCAATTGATCGATAGGGTCGGTCCCAAGTCGGTGGTTTCGATTGTAAAGAACCTGGGAATTACCAGTGAAATTCCGGAAGTACCTTCTATAGCCCTAGGAACACCCGACCTTAGCGTTTATGAAATGGTAGGTGCCTATGGGGCATTTGTGAATCAGGGAGTGTATGTAAAACCTGTAATGGTGACCCGTATCGAGGATAAGAACGGAACCGTGTTGTATGAGTATGTTCCTGAAACCAAAGATGTATTGAGTAAAGAAGTAGCCTATGCCATGGTCAATTTATTGGAAGGTGTAACCCAAGGAGGTTCAGGTACCCGCTTACGTACAACGGGCTATGATAAATGGCGTCCGGAATATAAGGAGATTATCACAGGATACCCCTATGAATTCAAAAACCCTATTGCAGGTAAAACGGGGACAACCCAAAATCAAAGTGATGGGTGGTTTATGGGTATGGTACCTAATTTGGTCACTGGCGTATGGGTCGGTGGTGACGATCGTTCCGTACACTTTAAGTCAATCACTTACGGTCAAGGAGCGTCAATGGCGTTGCCCATTTGGGGACTTTATATGCGAAAGAATTATGCCAATGAGGATCTGGGGGTTTCTGATGGTGAATTTCCCAAACCCGAGAATATGTCCATTAACTTGGATTGTTCCAAATCAGCGGAGGACACTAATAAAGAGAAAGATTTGGAAGACGATTTAGAGGATCTCGATTTCTAAGTTCCTTGTAAAATATAAATCAGCGACCTTGCTAAATGCCCTTAACTTTCACCAAAAAGTAAGGGCATTTTCTTTTTAAAACCTTAATTTAGTGTAGCTTGGGTTTTCCAGATTATAAAACAGACTAGACAAATTATGATTCGAAAAACAGTAGAAAATGTTCAGGAAGCATTAAAGGGGGTAAAAGACGGAATGACCTTGATGCTTGGAGGATTTGGTTTATGCGGTATTCCCGAAAATACGATTTCGGAATTAGTGCGTTTGGGAGTAACCGATCTTTGTTGTATCTCCAATAATGCGGGAGTAGATGATTTTGGATTGGGTCTGCTTTTGCAACAAAAACAAATACGGAAGATGATTTCATCTTACGTGGGCGAGAATGATGAATTTGAACGTCAAATGTTAAGTGGGGAATTGGAGGTTGAACTTACCCCACAAGGAACCCTGGCCGAGAAATGCAGGGCTGCACAAGCGGGTTTCCCGGCATTTTATACACCTGCTGGTTTTGGGACCGAGGTGGCTTTGGGAAAGGAAACCCGGGAATTCAACGGTAAGATGTATGTCTTGGAAGAGGCCTTTAAGGCCGATTTTTCATTCGTAAAGGCATGGAAAGGCGATGAAGCAGGGAACCTGATTTTTAAGGGTACTGCGCGAAATTTCAATCCCTGCATGTGCGGGGCGGCCAATATTACGGTCGCTGAGGTAGAGGAGTTATTGCCAGCGGGGTCCTTGGATCCCAATGATATACATGTTCCCGGTATCTTCGTTCAACGGATATTCCAAGGGGAAAAGTATGAGAAAAGAATTGAACAACGAACCGTAAGACCAAGAAACTGATGTTAGACAAGAATGGTATCGCAAAGCGTATAGCAAAGGAAGTAAAGGATGGTTATTATGTGAATCTGGGAATCGGTATTCCTACGATGGTGGCCAATTTCGTCCGGGATGATATTAGTGTGGAATTCCAAAGTGAGAACGGGGTATTGGGTATGGGGCCTTTTCCGTTCGAGGGGGAGGAAGATGCGGATATCATCAATGCGGGCAAACAAACCATAACGACGATGCCCGGAGCCTCGTTCTTTGACTCGGTAACCAGTTTTGCAATGATTCGTGGCCAACATGTAGACCTTACCATATTAGGGGCAATGGAAGTGTCTGATAAAGGTGATATTGCGAATTGGAAGATTCCTGGTAAAATGGTCAAAGGCATGGGGGGTGCGATGGACTTGGTGGCATCGGCGGAGAATATAATCGTTGCTATGATGCATACCAATAGGGCAGGTGAATCCAAATTATTAAAGGAGTGTACCTTGCCATTAACTGGGGTAGGTTGTGTTAAAAAGATAGTGACCAATCTTGCCGTGCTCGAGGTTACAACAGGTGGTTTTAGGCTTTTGGAGCGCGCACCGGGGGTTTCGGTGGGAGCAATCGAAAATGCCACAAGTGGGCGGTTGATCGTAGAGGGCGAGATTCCGGAAATGAAACTTTAAGGCCAAGATATAGGTAGTTCAACGATAAAATTAGTTTTTCAATTTTTTCACAACATTTTAAGCGCAATTCACAACAATAATTTAGGGAATATCTGCGTTTTGAATTATATTTATATGCAGTAAAGATTTAATATGAACCTATCCCCAAACCTAAATTAATATGGATGCCCAAATTAACCACTCCTCGAATGAAAATGAGATTTTAGTGTACAAGAATGATTTTTATCACGGTGTAGTATTATTGATTAAGAAATTGTTTATGATTTAATACTTTTCGTATAAGAATTGAAAAAAGCCCTGATACTATCAGGGCTTTTTTTATTTTCATAAGAATCGGGTGTCATACAAATGGAATAGAGAAATGCTTGTTAACGGATTTACCTGGGCTTAATTGAAACAAGAGGTATTCTTTGGTTGGGGGTAACTTGGTAAATATACTAGGAGACAAATACTTCGGGATCCAATGATGGGGCAATCAACTTTCTTTCTATTGTGGGATTTGCTGATTCACTATCACCAAAAGGAGTTGTGGACTTTAAATTCGTTGTAAGATTTCAGTAGCCCTTTCCAGGGTGTCATGGGTTTTTGCAAAGCAGAATCGTAATACCTTATGGTCTTGCCCATTCATATTAAAGACTGAAATGGGAATACTTGCCAGTTGGTGTTCAACGATCAATCTTTTGGCAAAAGTGATATCATCCTCATTGGATACATTCGCGAATCCCAAAAGCTGGAAATAGGTTCCTTGGGCTGGGATAGCGGTAAATTTGGAGCCTTTCAAGGCATTTAGGAAATAATCCCTTTTTTCTTGGTAGAACGCATTAAGGCTTAAGTAATGACGAGGTTGTTGTAAATAAGTCGCTAAGGCATGTTGAATGGGGTGATCTACGCAGAATACATTGAATTGGTGTATTTTTCGAAATTCATGCATCAATGCTGCAGGTGCTACGCAGTAACCAACTTTCCAACCGGTAACATGAAAGGTTTTCCCGAAAGAGGAGCATATAAGACTACGAGCGGCCAAATCATCAAAACGCGATACGCTTTCATGGTCATGGCCGTCAAAGACAATATGTTCGTATACCTCATCACTGATGACGATAATGTTGGTATGGGCCAAACTCTTTTGCAACTCCAGCATGTCATCTTTTGCAAGAATGGTGCCACTGGGATTGTGCGGGGTGTTAATGATGACCATTTTCGTTTTAGGGGTAATCTTGCTTCTAAAATGGTTCCAATCTATTTTGTAATCCGCTTTATTCAATTGAATACCTACAGGAATGCCACCATTAACCACAATAGCCGGCTCGTAACAGTCATATGCCGGCTTAAAGACGATTACCTCATCCCCTTTGCCAATAAAGGCTGTAATCGCCGTAAAAATAGCTTGGGAGGCACCAACAGTAATGGTTATTTCTTTTTCGGGATCATAGGTCCTTTGGTGCAAGCTTTTTATTTTACTTGCTATTACTTCCCTTAACGCAGGTAAACCGCCCATAGGAGCGTATTGATTATGACCGTCACGCATGGCTTTCGAGACTAAAGCCAATAGTTCTGGATCTGGTTCGAAATTAGGGAAACCTTGGGAAAGGTTTATGGCGTTATGTGCTTTTGCCAATTGCCCCACAGTAGTGAAAATGGTAGTTCCTACATCGGGTAGTTTGGAATTGATTTTATGGGGATAAGTTGGCATATGCTTAGGACTAATGGTTGTTCTGTGATCTTAAATGTGAAATCACTTTTTGAATACAGCCTTCCAAATCGTTTTTGATCTCTTTTTCCCAGAAACGGAACACCGTAAAACCAATGCGTTCAAGTTCGGTATTCACTTCCTCATCGCGTTGTCTGTTGCGTTCAATTTTCGCAATCCAGAATTCCCTATTGGTTTTCAGTTTTTCCTTTCGTTCCTCCCATTGGAAGCCATGCCAGAATTCCCCATCGATAAAAACAACCGTTTTGTACTTATTCAACACAACGTCGGGTCTTCCAATCAATTTTCTGGAGTCGATTCTATAACGATACCCTTTGGCCCATAAGGCTTTACGAAAGGCAAGTTCCGGTTTGGTGTTCTTTCCGCGAATCTTTCCCATGATCTTGGAACGTTCCGGGGTTGTGTAAAAACCGGATTCTTCATTAAAACGGGGAACTTTGATTCGATTTTCGGAATAAGTTTTGGCCATGTATAAAAATAAAAAAATCCCAACCGATTTCGGTTGGGATTTTAATTTTATAATATGTCTAGTCCTGAAATAGCGTTACACTAAAACCAAAGTGTAATGAACGATTCAGAATCACCTTATGTAAAGCGTACGCAAAAAGACTATTCAATGTCTTTTAAATTGCAATTAGTTTCTTCCATCGAAAATGGCGAGCTAACAGCTACCCAAGCTGTGGAGCGTTATGGTATTCAAGCTAGAAGTACGGTAACCGGATGGA
>NZ_JABTCF010000013.1 GCF_014596745.1 Maribacter aquimaris | reverse complement strand
CTGTCCCAATCCATCAACCATTCGATATATATCCTATTTTGGCTAAAACGAAAAAAGCCCCCAACTTGCGTTGAAGGCTATAAGCGGTCTGGACGGCCCCGAAGCGTCGGGGGAACCCGCGACCCTAACGGCATAGTCGGGACAGATATTCCCGACCTTTAAGCAGGTTGCTGTCTCAATCCATCAACCATTCGATATATATCCTGTTTTGGCTAAAACGAAAAAAGCCCCCAACTTGCGTTGAAGGCTTTAAGCGGTCTGGACGGCCCCGAAGCGTCGGGGGAACCCGCGACCCTAACGGCATAGTCGAGACAGGTGTTCACGACCTTTAAACCGTTTACTGTCCCAATCCATCAACCATTCGATATATATCCTATTTTGGCTAAAACGAAAAAAGCCCTCAACTAACGTTGAAGGCTTTAAGCGGTCTGGACGGCCCCGAAGCGTCGGGGGAACCCGCGACCCTAACGGCATAGTCAGAACAGATATTCCCGACCTTTAAGCAGGTTGCTGTCCCAATCCATCAACCATTCGATATATATCCTATTTTGGCTAAAACGAAAAAAGCCCTCAACTTGCGTTGAAGGCTTTAAGCGGTCTGGACGGCCCCGAAGCGTCGGGGGAACCCGCGACCCTAACGGCATAGTCGAGACAGGTGTTCACGACCTTTAAACCGTTTACTGTCCCAATCCATCAACCATTCGATATATATCCTATTTTGGCTAAAACGAAAAAAGCCCCCAACTTGCGTTGAAGGCTTTTGGCGGTCTGGACGGGACTCGAACCCGCGACCCCCTGCGTGACAGGCAGGTATTCTAACCAACTGAACTACCAGACCGTGGCGTTTAGCGAGTGCAAATATACACTGCTAATTGAATTCCGCAAACAATTTCTTATAAAATATTCAAGAACACTAAAGGAATTTTTGCCGCTCTACCATAAAAGTATTCAATACCTTTGAGAAATCGCCCCGTACATCAACCTCAACATACTTAATCTTATATTGGGCACATTTCATTTTAAGCGTTTCAAAATACGTCTTTATGGCTTTTTCATAACCTGCTTTTACATTGTCGGAGAAAAGGTCTATATGTTCCCCGGTCTCAACATCCAAAAAACGTCTGGGAGAATTCCCAAAATCGAAATGCAGTTCCTTGTCCGCATCCAACAAGTGAAACAACACAACCTCGTGTTTGTTGTATTTCAAATGGCGTAGGGCCTCGAATATCTTATCATCATCCATGGTGGTCTGAAACATATCGGTAAACAAGAAAATAAGACTCCTTCTTTTTATTTTTTCCGCTATCAAATGTAAATAGTTATAGATATCGGTTTGCTTGGCCGGCTTGGTATCCAAACTGATCTCACCGAGTTTCGACAAAAGCATTTGATGGTGTCTTTCACTCCCCTTTTCCGTTGAATAGAAATTATAGGTGTCCGAAAAAACACTGAGACCTACGGCATCACGCTGTCTTTTTAACACATTCATGATCGCGGCAATGGCCAACACCCCAAATCCTATCTTATTAAGGTTGTGCAAGGTCGGGGTTTCAATTTCGGGATAATACATAGAGGCCGAATTGTCCAAGATCATATGGCATCGCAGATTGGTCTCCTCCTCATACCTTTTGGTGTACAACTTGTCGGTCTTGGCAAAAAGCTTCCAATCGATGTGCTTGGTGCTTTCGCCCCTGTTATATATCTTATGTTCGGCAAATTCCGCAGAGAATCCATGAAACGGACTCTTATGTATACCACTGATAAACCCTTCGACCACTTGTTGGGCCAAAAGTTCCAAATTTGGGAATAAGCTTGCTTTGTCTAATGCTGACCTAAGATCCATATATTTGAATGAACTACTAAGATAAAACAAAAAGGCCCCGACTGTACCGTCAGGGCCTTTTTACATTAAAGAATTTTCTTTTTACAATAGTGCATCGATAGCGTCGGTATAGACTTTCTTCGGAGAGACCCCTACTTGCCTATTAACGATTTCACCATCTTTGAATACCAATACCGTTGGGATATTACGTACCCCGTATTTTGCCGCGAACTCTTGGTTTGCATCGACATCAACCTTGCCGATAACTGCTTTGCCTTCGTATTCGGTACTTACCTCATCAATGATAGGACCTACCATTCTACAAGGACCACACCAAGCTGCCCAAAAATCCACTACTACTGGTTTATCACTTTTCAAGACTACTTCGTCAAAAGTAGCATCTGTTATTTCTAATGCCATTTCTGTATATTTTAGTATTATGCAAATTTAGTCAATTATTTGACCTTAACCTTACTAACGCAATATACATTTTCCCTATTGCTGTATCAATTAAATTGATGGTTAATTTAATTTATAGTGCACCTCTTTCTCTTCCAACTGATGCAACAATTCACTGGTTATCTGAACCTTTTGCTTTCTACAGGATAAATTCACCTTTATTTCCTCCTCCATTTCGTAAACCACAAAATTCAAGGGGTGGTTTCCCGTATGCGAGACCAAGGTATTCTTTAAATCATCGATATTCTCTTCCCGAAGCTCGTCGATATTAAGTTTAATGGTCAATTTCCTGGCAAAGGCCTCCATGACATCCTGAAGCAACATAAAGTTATTGAACTGCATTCTTGGGTCCCCTTTTTTACCTGTCTCACGATTTACCCATCCTTCCCGAACGAATATCTTAATGTAGACAAAGGAATTGATCATGAGGAAGTGCCTGAATTTCAAGTACTCTTCCCCGAAAATACGGAATTCAAAGGAATCGGTATAATCCTCAATAGTGAACATCGCCCATCCTTTCCCGTTCTTTGAAATGCGGTGCTGTACATCGGATACCACACCGGCAATGGAGATTTCACGATTGACGATCTCCGATAAATTCTGGACATGGGAGACACCCGCATTACAGAACGCATTGATCTCGGTTTTAAAATCATCCAAGGGGTGGCCCGAAATATAGATGCCCACCACCTCTTTTTCCCGACGTAGTTTTTCCATGGTGCCCCACTCCTCACAAGGGGGTACTTCGGGTTCGGGAATCTGCACCTCACTGGCATCACCAAAAAGACTCACCTGGGAAGAATTTTCATTCTCCTGGAATTTTGATCCATACTTCATGACTTTCTCCAAGAAGGTAACCCCGTCACCATCATGATGAAAATATTGGGCCCTATGGGTCGTTCCAAAAGAATCGAACCCACCGGCAACGGCCAAACTTTCAAAGGCCTTTTTGTTAGACGCCCGTAGATCGATACGTTTTGCCAAATCGAAAACCGATTTGTAAGGTCCTTCCTTCCTGTTCTCAACAATGGTTTCAACCGCAGCTCGGCCAACACCTTTAACGGCCCCCATTCCAAAACGTACGGCCCCGTCCTTGTTCACGGCAAACTTATAGTAGGATTCATTGACATCGGGACCTAACACATCCAAGCCCATACGCTTACATTCTTCCATAAAGAAGGTCACCTGCTTTATGTCGTTCATGTTATTGGACAGTACGGCTGCCATATATTCCGCAGGATAATGTGCCTTACAATAGGCGGTCTGGTATGCTATCCAAGCATAACAGGTAGAGTGTGATTTATTAAATGCATAGGCTGCAAAAGCTTCCCAGTCCTTCCAGATTTTTTCCAGTTTATCCACCGGATGCCCTTTTGCGGAAGCCTGTTCTATAAACTTAGGCTTCATTTTATCAAGGACATGCTTTTGCTTTTTACCCATCGCCTTACGCAAAACGTCGGCCTCACCTTTGGTGAAATCCGCCAGCTTCTGGGAAAGAAGCATCACCTGCTCTTGATACACGGTAATTCCGTAGGTTTCCGATAAATACTCTTCACAGGCATCAAGGTCATAGATGATTTCCTCGGTACCGTGTTTACGGGCTATAAAACTGGGTATGTACTCCATTGGACCGGGACGGTACAAGGCGTTCATGGCAATTAGATCGGCAAAAACGGTTGGTTTTAATGCCCGCATGTGTTTTTGCATCCCTGGGGATTCATATTGGAACACCCCAACGGTTTCCCCTCGCTGGAAAAGCTCATAGGTCTTCTCATCATCCAAAGGGAAATTCTCCGGATCTAATTCTATGCCGTGTTTTGCTTTTACAATTTTAACGGTATCCTTGATCAAGGTCAATGTTTTCAACCCCAAGAAATCCATTTTCAACAAGCCCGCACTTTCTACCACCGAGTTGTCAAACTGGGTACAGTACATTTCGGAATCCTTGGCCAATGCCACGGGTACGAACTTGGTGATATCATCGGGTGTGATGATCACCCCACAGGCATGGATACCGGTGTTACGGACAGAGCCTTCCAAAACATACGCTTGGTTCAAGGTCTCGGACTCCAAACCATCCCCTTCCGAAATGGCCAACAACTCGTTGATCTTAACAAGCTCCTCGCTGTTGAACTTCGCTTTTAGTGTCTTTTCATCTACCCCTATGATCTTTTTAAGCTTGGACATGTTGGGGATCAACTTGGCCATACGGTCCGCATCACCCAAAGGCAGGTCCAGGGCACGCGCCGTATCCCGAATGGATGATTTTGCCGCCATGGTACCATAGGTAATGATCTGGGCCACCTGATTGGAACCATATTTATCGATCACATAATCCATGACACGACCCCGGCCTTCATCATCAAAATCGATATCGATATCGGGCATGGATACACGATCTGGATTTAGGAAACGCTCAAAAAGCAGATCGTACTTAATGGGATCCAAGTTCGTGATCCATAAACAATAAGCAACAACCGAACCCGCTGCGGATCCACGACCAGGACCTACGGACACATCCATTTTACGGGCTGCCCGAATAAAGTCCTCTACAATCAAGAAATAACCCGGATATCCCGTTTTTTCAATGACCTGCAGCTCAAAATCGATTCGTTCGTCAATTTCCGGAGTTATCTCACCGTATCGTTTTTTCGCCCCTTCATAGGTTATGTGACGTAGGTATTTGTTCTCCCCGCGTTTACCGCCATCGAGCTTATCCTCTTCAAACTGAAACTCCTCCGGAATATCGAAAGCCGGCAACAACACATCACGGGCAAGGGTAAACACCTCTACCTTATCTATAACCTCCTGAATATTGGTGATCGCGTCGGGAATATCCTTAAAAAGGTCCTTCATTTCATCCGAGGACTTAAAGTAATATTCCTGATTGGGCAACCCATAGCGATACCCACGACCACGACCTATGGGGGTCGCCTGCTTTTCACCATCTTTTACACAAAGTAAGATATCGTGTGCATGTGCATCCTTTTTTTCAAGATAATAGGTATTGTTGGTACCTATCAGTTTTATATTATGTTTTTTGGCAAATTGGATCAATACTTGGTTTACACGGTCCTCATCCTCTTGACCATGCCGCATAATCTCTATATATAGGTCATCCCCGAATGTTTCTTTCCACCAAAGGAGGGCCTCCTCTGCCTGCTTTTCACCTACGTTCAACACCTTACTGGGAACCTCACCGTAAAGGTTACCGGTCAATACAATAATATCCTCCTTGTATTGCTCAATTACCTTTTTATCTATACGGGGAACATAATACTTCCCATCAATAAAGGCAATGGAAGACATTTTTGCCAGATTCAAATATCCCGTCTTGTTTTTGGCCAGCATCACTATTTGATACCCATTATCCTTTTGGGACTTATTGGTGTGATCCTCACATACCTGAAATTCACAACCTATAAGCGGTGTAATCTCGACCTCTGGTTCCGGAAGTTCTTCCAAGGGCTCCTCTCCCTCTTCCAGCGTTCCGTTCTTCGTGGCCTCGTAACGCTTTAGATTTTCCTTGTTTTTGTCAACAACCTTTTTATTATGGTTGATGACCCCATTGACAAAATGAAAGGCCCCCATCATATTTGCGTGATCCGTCATCGCCACCGCAGGCATTTTGGCCTTGGCGGTTGCCGAGATCAAGGCAGGGATACTTATCGTTGACTGTAAAATGGAAAACTGCGTATGATTGTGGAGGTGGGCGAAATTGGCCGTTTCCAAGGTCGCTAGGTTTTCCTTGATCTCTTCCTTTGAAATTCCACCGGTATCCTTCTCCCAAAGGGCATCGGCAATTTTTTTGGAAGCTTTTTTAAGATTGACGTGTTTTAGCCCGATGAGTGCTATCTCCTTCGGATTGGCCTCAGAGAATTTTTGAAAGTAATCGGGTTGCACATCCAGTTGCTCTTGGGTATAATGCTTTTGACGCACCAATTCCAAAAAACAGCGCGTAGTCGCCTCGACATCGGCAGTGGCATTATGGGCATCTGCAAAAGGCTCCTTGAATAAAAACTCGTGAAGTTCGGTAAGGGTGGGTAGTTTAAATTTTCCCCCACGCCCACCGGGTATCTTACATAGCAAGGCGGTCTGCTCGGTACAGGTATCCAAAACAGGAAGCTCCTGCAATGGGTTTGCCACCCCAAGACGATGGTACTCCGCCCCCATGATATTCAAATCAAAACCTACATTCTGTCCAACGATAAATTTCGTTTTGGACATGGCCACGTTGAATTTTTCCAAAACCTCGGACAATGCAATCCCTTTTTGGGCGGCCAATTCCGTGGAGATACCATGAATCTGTTCCGCATCATAAGGTATATTGAAACCATCGGGACGCACCAAATAATCCTGACTCTCGACCAAATTACCCATCCCATCATGCAATTGCCATGCAATCTGTATACAGCGGGGCCAATTGTCAACATCTGTGATCGGTGCATCCCATCGCTTGGGTAAGCCGGTAGTCTCGGTATCAAAAATCAGGTACATCCAGTGTGTTTTAGTAGGAAAAAAATAGCCTATAAAATTATACAAAAAGAAGCGTTAGAAAAAATGGTAGTTATCAGGAGTTATCAACGTACCTACCTTAAGTGTACAATTAACCAAAAAACCTATTGCACATTTAAAGAATTGAAGTATATTTGCAGCCCTTTTAAGGGGACAAATAAAAGAGAATTAATAACCGAGGGTCGGGCACCCTACAAAATTAATGTGATATGCCAGTTAAAATTAGATTACAGAGACACGGAAAAAAAGGAAAACCTTTTTATTGGATCGTAGCCGCGGACGCCCGTGCAAAAAGAGATGGTAAATTCTTGGAGAAATTGGGAATTTACAATCCAAATACCAACCCAGCAACCATCGAAATCAATGTTGACAATTCGGTACAATGGTTGAACAACGGGGCACAACCTACTGATACGGCAAGAGCCATTCTTTCATACAAAGGTATTTTATTGAAACACCATTTATTAGGTGGTGTTCGTAAAGGAGCATTGACCGAGGAGCAAGCTGAAGAAAAATTCAAAGCTTGGTTGGCCGAAAAAGAACAATCCGTAGCATCCAAAGTAAGTGGCTTAGACCAAGTTAAAGCAGATACCAGGGCCAAAGCATTGGCTGCTGAAAAAGAAATAAACGAAAAACGGGCTGCAGATGCTGCCGCTGCCGCATTGCCAGAAACCCCTGAAGGGGAAGAGGCTGAAGCAGAGATAGAAGCTACCGCTGAAGTAGTAGAGGAAACTGCAGTTGAAGCTCCTGCTACCGAGGAAGCACCAGCTGCTGAGGAAGCCGCTCCTGAGGAAACAAAGGAAAAAGAGTAAACAACACAGGAAACGATGGACAAGTCTTCTTGTTTTTACCTAGGTAAAATCGTTTCAAAATATAGTTTCAAAGGGGAGGTACTTGTAAAACTCGATACCGATGAACCTGAGATTTACGAAAATATGGAATCAGTATTTGTTTCACTGGGAAACAATCTGGTTCCATTTTTTATTGACAAATGCCGTCTTCATAAAAGCAGTCTCTTACGTGTCGACTTTGAGGAGGTCAAAACCGAAAATGATGCCGACCGTATCATGGGTTGCGAACTTTACTTACCCCTTTCCTTTCTCCCTAAACTAAGTGGGGACAAATTCTATTTCCACGAAGTCATCGGATTCAACCTTATCGATAGCATCCATGGTGATATTGGTATCATCGAAAGCATCAACGACACCACCTCACAAGCCTTGTTTGAGGTCAAAAAAGAAGAAAAGGAGTTATTGATCCCTATCAATGACCAGATTATTACCAAAGTGGATCGGGAGAACAAAACCATCCATGTCACAACCCCTGAAGGCTTGGTAGACCTGTATCTGGAATAACCCAACAAAATTCCGAAAATGGAAGCGGATACCCCCTATTTCAGGGCCTGCTTACAATAGGCCAAACACTTCTGAACCTCCGTTACAGCATCTGAACCTTCCGGAATCCCGTATTCCAACTCAATCGTAGCCGGAAAAGCATACTTGTTATCCCGCATCAATTGAAGTGCCTCAATGATTGGCGTATCCCCTGAACCCCACACCAAATTACCCTTACCATGGGCAACGGTCTGACGGTCTTTGATATGCATACTCTTGATACGCTCATGTTTATCCTTAATGATTTGAAGGGGGTTTTTATTTCCTGCAGCGACATAATGCCCAAAATCCAAGTTCATGGCGTTGTATGGTGATTGCCCCAATGCAGTATCCCATAAGGTAGGGGTCTGCTGCTCATGGCCATGGTACCCTACATAAACACCATGTTTTTTGGCCATATTACCCAATCGCAGGGTATGGGCATCATCACTTGGATGTTCCACAGTAACGTGGCTTGCCCCTAAAACTTTTGCCGTTTTCATACCCCAGGCAATCTCAGCATCCGAATTGCCTTTTTTAAAAGCACTGGGTTTAAAGGCGTAGATGGTTACGCCAGCGTCGTTATACATCTTTCGCAGTTTCGCAAAGGCATCCATAGGTACTTTAGCCCTCCAAGCTGCCACTTGCTTATTATAGGAATCCGTTTGAGCCTGTAATTCAGCCATTTCCTTTTCTTGGTCCCCTGTCAACTTCCCTTCCCGTTTTGTCCTCCAAAGACGAGAGAAAGCCTTCCGATCCACAGGGTTCTCCGGTTTACCTGCAAAGGCTTCGGCAGGATCTCCCATGAGTTCAACAGCACTGACACCACTGTCCAAAACATACTTCAAGGTAGCCTCCGCACTTTGATCTTCCATGCTTCGGAAAGAGTAGGTAATCACCCCTATCTGCACCCCATTGATCTTGGAGTTTGGTTTGTTGTAATACTTCAATATCGAAGGAGCCCCAAAAAGGGACGGGCCTATCAAAGTAGAGCCTGCGGCCAACGTCAAGCCATTTGCCAAAAATCTTCTTCTACCCGGTTTTACTTTGTGTTTCATGGAATCTAATTATTTCATAAAATTAACTAATTTCATGTTCACTAACAAGATTTCTTATGACCTTCCTAAATATTACCATTGACGAAAGATCCAAAGTAAAATATGTTCTGGTCTACTTTTTAGTAGTATTCGGTCTTTCTTGTAAAGAAAAACAAAAACACCTACCCGAAAAACCAATCAGTCAGCCCAATGTTGTCCTCATTTTGACGGATGATCAGGGTTATCAGGATGTGGGCATATTCGGATCCCCCAATATAGAAACCCCACATTTGGACCAAATGGCTTCCGAAGGGATGAAATTGACGAACTACTATGCGGCCCAAGCCGTGTGTTCCGCTTCGCGCGCCGGCTTATTAACCGGTTGCTACCCCAACCGCATTGGAATCCATAATGCCTTAGGACCCGATAACACCCATGGTATCAACAGTTCAGAGACCACTATAGCCGAAATGCTGAAGGCCCAGGGGTACAAAACCGCCATTTTCGGAAAATGGCATTTGGGACATTATCCTGAATTTATGCCGAATCGCCATGGTTTTGATGAATATTTCGGTATCCCCTACTCCAATGACATGTGGCCCAAGCACCCACAACAAGGTCCTATCTTTAATTTTCCAGACCTACCCCTTTACGAAAACGAAACCGTCATAGATACCTTGAACGAACAATCACAATTGACCACACAGATTACAGAACGCAGTGTTGATTTCATCAATAAGAACAAGGATAATCCTTTCTTTTTATATGTACCGCATCCACAACCCCATGTACCCTTATTCGTTTCGGATAAGTTCAAGGGAAAATCGAAAAGAGGGTTGTATGGTGATGTAATCATGGAAATTGATTGGTCTGTTGGGCAAATCCTTGAGGCCCTAAAAAAGAACGGACTTGAAGACAACACCATTGTTATTTTTACCTCGGACAATGGCCCATGGCTGTCCTATGGCAACCATGCGGGAAGTGCCTTGCCCTATCGGGAGGGCAAAGGAACAGCTTGGGAAGGTGGGCAACGTGAACCCTTTATCATTAAATATCCAGATAAATTACAAGCGGGGAAAATTGTAGACGTTCCTGTGATGGCTATTGACCTACTGCCTACCTTAGCAGCCCTTACCGATTCGGAGCTCCCTGAATTGACCATAGACGGCAAAAATGTCTGGAATGTCATTTCAAGTCAAACTACCGAAAGCCCCCAAAAGGCGTATTTCTTTTATTATCGTGTCAATGAGCTTTTTGGCGTCCAGTACGGAAAATGGAAATTGTATTTTCCACACCGCTATCGCACCATGGAAGGACAAGAACCCGGAAAGGATGGACTTCCCGGCGATTATCGGATGGTCGACTTGGAAGAAATCGAATTGTACGATGTGAAAAACGACGTCAGTGAGATCCAAAATGTTGCTGATGAACATCCTGAGATCGTTGCCGAGATAAAATTACTTGCCAATGACATGCGCCATAGGTTGGGCGATTCCCTCTTGGAACTGGAAGGTACCGAGACACGGGAACCTGGCCGTATTGTACAAAAATAGTTTTGTCATTCCTTTGAAGGCAGGAATCCTTTTACAAAAATCCATCGTTCTGTCATTCCTGCGAAGGCAGGAATCAGGTAAAGAACAACACTATAACACGATGTTTTGTTCAGAAAAAAAAGACCCCTACAAAGACAGGAATATCAAAACACCCTATTTTTACCCTGAACAAACAGCAATACCCAATATGACCAAACCCTTCAAGTTCAAACAATTCGAAATACATCAAGATCGCTGTGCCATGAAAATCGGAACGGACGGTGTTCTTTTAGGGGCATGGACCGAAATTGACAACAACACGTATAACATTTTGGATATTGGCTCTGGTACAGGAATTATAGCATTAATGTTAGCGCAACGTAGCGCAGCGGACAACATAGAAGCTATAGAATTGGATGGTGATGCTTTTGAGCAATGCACGGAGAATTTTGAAAATTCACCATGGGGTGACCGCTTATTTTGTTTTCATGCTGGTTTTGACGAATTTGTAGATGAATACACGGAAGTAGAACCCGATGAATCCGAACTTTACGACCTCATCGTATCCAATCCACCTTTCTATAAAGAAGATGTTACTAGCGGGGATTCCGCTAGGGACGCCGCAAGACAAAATACATCCTTACCCTTTGATGAATTGGTAGAAGGTGTTTCAAAACTATTGACCAAGGAGGGTTCCTTCTCGACGATTATCCCTTTTAAGGAAGAAAGCCGATTTATTGCCCTGGCCGCCCAAAATGGACTTCACCCTTCACGAATTACCCGTGTAAAGGGCACGCAGACGGCTGACACAAAAAGAAGTTTATTGCAATTTTCATTTATCGAACATGAAATTGATGAAAACGAACTTATTATTGAGGCGGAAAGACACCAATATACCAATGATTATACTGCCTTGACCCAAGCATTTTATTTAAATATGTAACATTGAGCCTTTGATATGTTATATTTCTTTATCTATATTTGATTAAAATCCATCGCTATGAAGCCTGACCTATTTGAATCTCCCGATTATTACAATTTAGATGATCTATTGTCCGAAGAACATCTGTTGGTACGCGATGCTGCCCGCCAATGGGTCAAACGGGACATTTCACCCATCATTGAAGAGTATGCCCAAAAAGCGGAATTTCCTAAACATATTTTAGGGGGATTGGCCGAAATCGGGGCCTTTGGACCTTATATTCCAGAAGAATATGGGGGCGCTGGATTAGACCAGATAAGTTACGGACTCATAATGCAAGAGATTGAACGTGGGGATAGCGGGGTACGCTCTACAGCCTCTGTACAATCGTCACTGGTTATGTATCCTATTTTCCAATATGGGACTGAGGAACAACGCAAAAAATATTTACCCAAGTTGGCTTCTGGGGAATTTATGGGCTGCTTTGGCCTTACCGAACCCAACCATGGTTCAAATCCGTCGGGTATGGAAACCAAGTTCAAGGATATGGGCGACCATTTTCTTTTGAACGGAGCAAAACTCTGGATCTCGAATTCCCCCTTTGCGGATATTGCCGTTGTATGGGCAAAAAATGAGGAAGGTCGTATTCATGGACTAATCGTTGAACGTGGCATGGAAGGCTTCTCTACCCCGGAAACCCATGGCAAATGGTCGTTACGGGCATCGGCCACTGGGGAATTGATTTTCGACAATGTAAAAGTTCCTAAAGAAAATTTGTTGCCGGGCAAAAATGGCCTTGGTGCTCCTTTAGGTTGCCTGGATTCTGCCCGATATGGTATAGCTTGGGGTGCCATTGGGGCCGCTATGGATTGTTACGATACGGCACTGCGGTATGCCAAGGAACGAATCCAATTCGGGAAACCCATTGCAGCCAAACAACTACAACAGAAAAAATTGGCCGAAATGATCACCGAGATCACCAAAGCCCAATTGTTGGCCTTTCGATTGGGACAATTAAAGAATGAAGGCCGCGCTACTACGGCACAAATCTCCATGGCCAAACGCAACAACGTGGACATGGCATTAAAAATAGCCAGAGAAGCAAGACAGGTATTAGGTGCCATGGGTATTACCGGCGACTACAGTATTATGCGACATATGATGAACCTCGAAAGTGTTATTACCTATGAAGGAACGCACGACATTCACCTATTGATCACAGGAGCAGATATTACGGGAATACCCGCCTTTTAGCAAAAAGACATCGTTCCTACGTTTTAAAGATTATCCGTTATTGACGGTCCTCGGTGTTTCCTAAAGCAACTTGTCTTGAGCATTCAAAACAAAATCTAAGGCAAACACCACAACTTTTGTGTACTTCACATCATTTCTTTTCATCGCCGGATCCTGTAGTATACTTTTACTATGTAATAAAAACGAAATAAAAAATTTTCATTTTCATATAGTGTTCTCGTAAAAGAGTCCGGTCTTCATTGATCGGACTCTTTTTAGTTATAACAATACCCCACTTACAAAAAAATGCCCTTGATAAATACATTGATTTACCCAGGGCATTAGTACTTCTTTGGATAGCTCTTTTATTAGTCCTCCAATTGCATGGTGAAATAGATTTTATACTCAATACCATTATCCTCGACAACAACATAACCATCGCGATCATTCACAGTTAGGTCATAATCCTCATTTGACAAAGATCCTGTCAAAACTGTGGTAGGATAAGTTAAATAATTCTCTACCAATACCGCCTCATTTTTACCTGTAACGATGCGCTTTACATTGTAGTTTTCAATATTCCCATTAAAGGTCAAAAGCATCTGTTTCGGCGTTAAGCCATTACTATCGCTATAAAGCTTTGACTCGGCAACCTCCAATGTTGGATGCTCTGACGGCAGCTGTGTCAAGGTGATACTATAACCGATATATTCTAGAGGATACACCGTATAGTTACTGGAATAGGCTACATTATAAGTGCCTGTAGGCATATACGATCGAGTGGAAAGATCAACGATAAGGTTTCCGTTAGCATCTACCTCCTCACTATATACATAATAATAGTTGTTCATACCATCATTAAGCAATACATTACTTCTTGTCCTTAAAAAAGATGAGTTGGTATAACCAATAACGGGTCCATTGAACAGGTTCTCGCCCAATATCTTAAAAGTCCCATCTTTACGAACCGTATCAACACTTAATGAATTGACCACCGGCTCCTTGGCGAAAACAACCTCTATCTTATTTCCTTCACTATTGGTTAAATCAAATAGTTCCTCTCCATCCGCATTACGTATCACTAACTTATAATCGGTGCCTTCCGCAGGTAACACATCTGGAAGCTCGGGCATCTCGACCCGTACACCCGACGTAATGGAAACGTTATAGTCATCCTTCTTGATCAATTCATAATAGATACCATCCTTTAAAAGGAAAAACTGATGATCGTCCACCGCGTCATCTTTGATATAAACGTACAAATCTAAATAATGTCCCGGCCAAATCGCTTTTTCAACAGGTATTGGATTACCATCGTTATAAGGGGTTACTACCCTTGTAAAATTCGATTTTCCTTTTAATAACCTAAACCCATCAGATTCATCGGTATTGTCACTAGCAATCGACACTTCCAAAGCAAATCTATTATTCGTATAATCCTCGGGCAAGGTTGCCGTTATTTCCTTGGTTTCTTCATTAATGCCCTTAACTTCAAGGTCGAAGGATTCCAACTCACTGAACAACCGTACCTGAATACTATCACGATATGGCGTTAACTCATTCACCTCGAAGGTAATATCCCCACCTAAAGGAACATCGGCAAATTCACTATCGACAAAGCCGTCTATTTTCAATGCTTTAAGGGGCCAATTCTTGGCCAAAACAAAAATCTCGTTTGATGTTCCATCGACTCCTGTTACGGTATATTTGACAGGAGAGGAATAATCACTTATTCCAGCTGGATCAGGCTCTAAAGTAGCTCCTTCGGAAACCTCCATCTGCGCTTGTAAATCAGTTATATCAGCATAAGTGAACGTATAATACAAGGTATCAATATCCGCAGGATTTTGATTGTATATTCCACTGCTATAAGACCCAGAAACATCAAATGAAACCCATTTAATCTCGTTTTCGGAATCATATTTGTCCAAAACAGCCATATATTCTTTTTTGGAATCATCTTCAGCCGTTACCGTATATTTAACCGGATCGGTAAAATCCACAACTTCTTCCGAGGCAGGTTCTATACCCGCTTTTTCAGAATAGGTTATTACGGGTGCCAATCCTGTTAGATCCGCAGTCGATGGAAACGTGTAAAAGATACTATCATTCCTAATAATGGCAGTATAAACCTCCGAGTCAAGACTAACTTTAAATGAGATAATTTCTTTGGCATCACTCAAAATCTCCTCTTCTGGAATTTCGGGGGATTCATTAGATTCATTTTTTGAACATCCTATAAACAGTAATGTCAAAAGAAAAAGGGCTAGGGGATTTTTAAACATAATTTTGTTGATTTTATTGAATGGAAATAACGGAATAAAACCACAATCATTGCCCCTGTATTTTATAGGCTATCCAATTTTTTTAACCGAAAGGGAAAACACTGAGTCGCAACTTTCCGATTTTTACCAACCAACAAATGTTTAACAAAAGTGGAAAGTCACCCAGTAAAAGATAGTTACCCTCTGAAAAACAAAGAAATAGATATACACCACAACTTTTGTGTACTTCACATCATTTCTTTTCATCGCCGGATCCTGTAGTATACTTTTACTATGTAATAAAAACGAAATAAAAAATTTTCATTTTCATATAGTGTTCTCGTAAAAGAGTCCGGTCTTCATTGATCGGACTCTTTTTAGTTTGGAAAACATTCAAAAATAGTATCCATTAAAAATGCCCCAAATCAATACATATATTGAATTGGGGCATTCTAAACACATTTAGACCTGCTCTAGAATTCCATTTGCAATGTGAAATAAATCCTATAATCTACGCCGTTATCCTCTACAACGACATAACCATCCCGGTCACGCCAAGTAAGATCGTATGCATCATCGGTCAAGGCCCCTGTAAGAACCGTTGTCGGGTAGAAAAAATAATTCTCGATGACAACAGCTTCTTCCCTGCCTGTTACAATACTTTTAATGTTATAATTATCAATATTCTCATTAAAGGTCAAAAGAATCTGTTTCGGTAAGCTTCCATGGTTTTTACCATATAATTTAGCATTTGACACCTCTAAGCTAGGATGCTCTGATGGTGGTTGTGTTACCGTTACCGTTAGACCCGTCTCAACTTCCGAAAACAACTTCACATTACTTGAGAAAAATATCCCATACGAACCGGAAGGCATATAAGATCGCGAGGACAGATCAATAACGAGGTTTCCGTTAGCATCCACAGTGTCACTATATACATAATAACTGCTTCCTTGCGCATCACTAAGTCTTATTCTACTCCTATCACCCAAAATCGATGAATTGGTATACCCAATAATCGGCCCTACAGATAAATTCTCACCAATAATCTTAAAAGTCCCATCCTTTTGCACGGTATAGGTACTTAATGAATTCACCTCCGGCGCTTGAGCCAAAACTACATTGATTTTATTGCCCTCACTATTGGTTAAATCAAAAGTTTCTTCCCCTTCAACATTACGTATCACTAGTTTGTAATCGGTACCACCTTCAGGCAATATATCCGGAAGATCAGGCATTTCGACCCTAACCCCAGTTGTTATAAAATTATTAAAGGTTTGCTTCACTGCCATTGCGTAATAAATGCCATCTTTTAGGAGGAAAAATTCATGATCATCAACGGCATCATCCTTTAAATACACAAAAATGTCTAAATAATGCCCTGGCCAAACGGCTGTTTCAATGGGTATCGGGTTTCCGTTATTGTACGGGGTCATTACTTCTGTAAAGTTCAATTTTCCGTTGAGTAGCCTAAATCCGTCAGATTCATCCGTATTATCACTTGCTATCGAAACTTCCAATGCAAATCTATTATTTGTATAGGATTCGGGTAGGGTCGCCGTTATTTCCTTGGTCTCTTCATTGATACTCTTGATTTCGAGATCAAAGGATTCCAGTTCACTGAACAATCGTACTTGAATGCTATCTTGATAGGGCGTTAGTTCGTTCACTTCAAATGTAATATCACCTCCTGAAGCAACTTCATCAAATTCATTATAGACAAATCCGTCTATTTTCAATTGTTTCAAAGTCCAGTTCCTTGCCCATATTAAAACCTCGTCCGTCGTCCCATCGGCCCCGGTTACCGTAAACTTTACCGGAGAAGAATAATCGCTTATTCCAGCAGGATCAGGCTCAATCGTAGCCCCCTCCGAAACTTCAATCTCCGCTTGTAAATCAGTTATATCCGCATAGGTGAACGTATAATACAGGGTATCTATATCTGCAGGATTTTGGGCGTATATTCCCCTGCTATAGGAACCGGAAACCTCAAACGAAACCCATTTGATCTCCTTTTCGGAATCATAGGTATCCAAAACGGCCATATATTCCTTTTTGGATTCATCCTCGGCCGTCACCGTGTATTTAACCGGATTGGTAAAATCAACAGTTTCCCCGGACGCGGGATCAATTTCGGCTTTCTCAGAAAAAGTGATTACAGGTGCCAATGCCGTTAAATCGGTAGTAGCTGGGAATGTGTACAAAACACTGTCATTCCTTATTATGCCCGTATATTCCTCACTGCCAAGTGTAATCTTAAACGATGATATTTCCTTGGCTTCGCTTAGGATTTCCTCAGGAATAATCGTAGGATTTGTGGATTCACTTTTGGAACATCCTATGAACAACATCGTCATTAGAACAAAAGTTAGGGGATTTTTGAGCATAATTTGATTGTTTATTGATTTTGTTAAACGCCATAAAACGATAATCATTGCCGCTGCACGATAATACTTCTTCCTTTTTTTGCCTTAAAAGAGAACCCATAGCTACACCTATTCGGTTTTCCCTATTGAACGAAGGTGAATTCCTGTGAAAAGGAATCCTAAAAAAGATGATAATCCATTAAAAAACATAAAAACAGGTGTTCACCACAAGATTTGCTTGCTACGCATCAATTCTTTTTTCTAAAGGGAAGGGCTGGGTACATTTACTATGTAATAAAAACGAAATAAATTTTTTTCATTTTCATATAGTGTTCTCGTAAAAGAGTCTGGTCTTCATTGATCGGACTCTTTTTAGTTGGTGTCAGACCTTGTCAACCTCACCACGATCGATTTACTAATGGGTGTCTTGCTCTTATCCGCAAAATGATTGTACGGTACCAGGACATTGGTTTCAGGAAAATAAGCCCCGAGATTCCCTTCGGGAATATTATAGGGAACAACTAAAAATTTATGGGCTGTCCTTTGGGTGTTATCGTATAGACTATGAATGTCGACGACGTCCAGTTTTTGCCATCCCTGCCGTCCCATATCCCTTTCATTCATAAACAAGACCCTTCTTTCATTATAAACACCCCTATACCGATCATCCAAACCATAAATCGTCGTATTGAACTGGTCATGGGAGCGAATGGTCATCAATAGAAATTCATCTTTTGCAAGTACATGCTCGGGCAACACGTTCCTGGTCAACTGGGCCTTACCATTGGGCAACATACTAAAATCACGTTCCCGCACATTATTCGGCAAATAATAGCCCGATCCCTTTAAATTTTCCAAAGAACTATCAAACCCTTTTACCACCTTATCGATATACGCCCGGATCAAATCGTAATCCTCACCCAAGGCCTTCCAATCCAAAGGATGTCCATCCTTAAAAAAGGTGTCGGCCATTTCTGCGATAATATCGGGCTCACTTTTTATATTTTCTGAAGCCGGTTGTAACAATCCCTTGGATTGCCGTACCCGTCCCATACTATTCTCTATGGTTATATAACGTTGTTTGCCGTTTTTCATGTCTTTTTCCGACCGACCGAAAGTAGGTAAGATCAATGCTGTTTTACCTGTTACCAAATGCGAACGATTGAGTTTTGTACTGATCTGCACTGTGAGTTCACATTTTTGCATGGCCTTGGCCGTATATTCCGTATCACTGGCCGCCATAAGAAAATTTCCCCCAAGGCAAACGAATACTTTTCCATCCCCATCATGCATCGCCTTCATAGCCCCAACGACATCATAGCCTTCTTTATCGGGTGGGACAAAACCCAAATGCTTTTCGATTTTTTTATTTAGGCCCTTGTTTACATAATGCATAATACCCACACTCCGATCCCCTTGTACATTGCTATGTCCACGTACCGGGCAAGTACCCGCAAAGGGTTTTCCTATGGCTCCTTTAAGCAATAATAAATTTACATATTCCTGAATGGTGGCTACCCCATTTTTGTGTTGGGTAAGCCCCATGGCCCAACATACCACGATCTTTGATTTGGATGACAGCAGTTGAACGGCTTCATTTATTTTATCTTCGGCCACCCCAGACAATTCGATAAGCTTCCCAAGATCATACTGCTGAAGGTCTTTCTTCAACATTTCATAACCGTCCACGGAATCTTCGATAAAATCATGGTCGAACACCAAACCATTGGAGGCATCAAGATCGTCCAGTTTTTTGATAATGGCCTTTATTAAGGGAATATCCTGATTGATCTTCACTTGCAAATGTAGATCTGTAAGATTTTCTCCGCCACCCACCATACCTTTTACACTTTGTGGATTCTTGAAATTGACAAGACCGGATTCCAACAACGGATTGACACTGATGATTTTACCCCCATTCTCCTTGCATTTTTCCAAAGCGGAAAGCATACGGGGATGATTGGTACCGGGATTCTGTCCAGCCACAATGATGACTTCGGCCCCATGAAGATCTTCCAGTTTTACAGAACCTTTACCAATACCCAAAGTTTGCGATAAGGCCACGCCACTACTTTCGTGGCACATGTTGGAGCAATCAGGCATATTATTGGTACCAAAAGCCCTTGCGAACATTCCATATAAAAAAGCCGCCTCGTTACTTGAACGACCCGAAGTATAAAAAATAGCCTCATCCGGGGAAGACAATTTGTGTAATTGGGATGCAATAAGCGCAAAGGCATCTTCCCATGGAATAGGTTCATAATGCACCTTTCCAGGTCGTAAGACCAAAGGTTCTATAAGTCTACCCAATTTATTCAATTCAAAATCGGAATGGTCTGAAAGTTCTTCAACGGAATGTTGCTTAAAAAAATCCCTACCGACATATTGGGTCGTGGCCTCATCAGCCAACGCCTTGGCTCCATTTTCACAGAATTCCCCAATTTTTGAAGGTTTATCAGGATCCGGCCAAGCACAACTGGGACACTCGAATCCATCGTTTTGGTTCATTTTCGATAAAGCCTTGAAGGTACGTATGGCACCCATCTCCTTTAATGTATGGGCTAAAGCAGCCTTTACCCCAGGGATTCCGGCAGCATAATCCGCAGGTGCCGTTAATTTAATATTGGTAAAGGTTTTGGATCCATAAAGGGATACTTTCCTATAAAATTCGTCATCCATGTCCTAAATGTAATCAAACTATGGCTAACGACTCTACGATCAGCATTGACCTGCTTTGGGATTGGGATATTTATCGATCTGGTCTTCGTGGGTGTTATCCAAACAAGCAAAATCTTTCTCGAGCAACAGAAAAAACGTACTACCATCAGGAAGTTCCTCCCGATGGTCCAATCCCACTATATTATTGTCATTCCAATCTTTTGCAAAGCTTTTGGGCACATAAAGGGTAATGGCATTGCCAGTGAAATCTACCTGCAAATTTTCAATCTGTTTTTGTCTTACCCCGTAATTAAAGGTTGTGGATTTAAACTGGGTAGCTTCCGCTATAGCACCTTCCTTGCAGAATTTTTCCACTTCGGTGGGTGTTAACCGAAAACGAACAGAATTTTGTTTGATCCGTATTTTCATCGCTTTAATTATTGGCCTATTCAAATATAAGTAATAAGTACATTATTCTACCGCCCAATCAGAGCAAAACTTTCCTGCCCAAAATCATTGACCGAAATAGAACCATCAAGGAAATAAAATACGGTCCCATACCTTAGCAAGTAATGGAAATACGCTTAATGCCCTTCATATTCAAACCAATCATAAGTAGCATGTTCCTTGCTCTTTTTGCCATTTCCCGTGGCATACAATCCAACATAGACCCCTGTAAACCAACCAACGACCTCTGAACCCAAAAATTTGGCATCTACGGTTTCCACATCCTTAAAAACACCATTTTCTTGGGCATAGGAAAAGGTAAAAGAAGTCCTTTCCCCCGTAACCCTTAATTGAACGGGACCAGGTTTCAATTCAATGGCTTCCGAAGTATAGGTTGTGGAACCAAATTGCAGCTTCACCACCAAAAGCCTTTTTCCATTTTTCCGATGTACCAAAAGATCAAAATGGGAACCATTGTTGAGGAGGATCATTCCCGCTTCCTCGTTTTCCTTTTTAGGATCAAATTCCATTAGGGTAGTCGCCGTAAAATGTAGGTGTTGCAACCTTCGCCCTACAAAAGTTGGAGAGCCATGATCCCCAATGACCCCATCGGAACCTTTTAGGTGTAAAACGCCTTTCGCAGCATCGAGTTGGTAATTGCTTTCTTCGGGAAGCTGAATGTAATTCCATTCGAGTCCTAACTTTGGCGTATCAAATTCAACCTTGCCGGATTTTTTGGAAAAAGGTTTCAACGGCAGGGTCGGCACGGTCATATTTACGTTCACTGTACCGTTTCCGTTTACGACCGGCCAACCATTTTTGGGCCAATCGACGGGAGCCAAACAAGTTTCCCTCCCCAATATATGGTGTACCCCTCCTGACACATCGGCTATATTCCTATAGCCGTGAAACACCATCCATCGCGACCCATCATGGGCATTGATCATATCGGCATGCCCAACGCCCTGAATCGGGTTTCCCTGTCCTGCGGCATTCGCGTGGGCCAATATAGGGTTTGCCGGATTGTCGGTATAAGGACCCCAAACGCTATGGCTACGGGCAATGGTTTCGGAATGGGCTTCTTCGGTGCCCCCTTCGGCCCCCATCAAATAATAAAATCCATCCTTCTTATAAAGATGTGGGCCTTCGGCATATCGCCCTCCAGTGCCATTCCATACTTTTCGACCCTCGGTCAACAATTTCCCTGTGGCCAAATCGATTTCATAAAGTATGAATGGGGATGATATCACATACGCTTTACCATCATCATCAAAAAATAGATCGGGATCAATACCTGGAACATCAACATAAATGGGATCGGACCATGGTCCGGCCGGGTTGGATGCCGTAACATAGAAGTTACCGCCATTGGCGACATTCGTAGTAATCATATAGAAAGTGCCCTTATGGTGTCGAAGTGTAGCTGCAAAAATATTGATACCGTGGGGTAATTGCTCCCTGCGATGGATACAATGCCCTATCTGCTCCCAATTCACCAAATCCTTACTATGGAAGACAGGCACTCCCGGAAAGTATTCAAAAGTACTGGTAACCAAATAATAGTCTTCCCCCACCCTGCAAACACTCGGATCGGAATAAAATCCCGGAATAACGGGGTTGGTATAGGTCACGGGTTCATTAGGATCTGGCAAGGCGGCAAAAGGATTCGCCCGCTTTGGACTTTGGGAGCCTTCAATGGCGTCTTGTGCACAAACGGGAAAATTCAACACTATCAACAAAAAAACAAGCAATACTCTCATAGGGTTCGGAATTTACTATTTAAAGTAATTAAAATCATTTACGACCCTTAAAATTAGTGCTTAATCCTAAAAAGCATCAATCATATTTTATCGTTGTAAAACTGTTTTTCTAACCGTTTCCACGAACATTCCTTTTACATATTCCTGCGATATTGCCCCCCTACCTCGAACAATGCCGAAGTAATCTGACCCAAGGAACAGACTTTGGTAACCTCCATCAACATTTCAAAAAGGTTTTCATTATGAATGGCCGCTTTTTGCAGGCTTTTGATGAGTCCTTCTACCTGCTCCGCATTCGACTTATGAAGGTTTTCCTTGGTCCGGATCTGAAACTGCTTTTCCTCCTCGGTAGCACGAATCACCTCTGCCGGCATAATGGTTGGGGACCCTTTGGAGCTCAAAAAGGTATTTACCCCAATAATGGGATATTCCCCAGAGTGTTTCAACGTCTCATAGTGTAGACTCTCTTCCTGTATTTTGTTTCGTTGGTACATGGTTTCCATAGCCCCTAGGACACCACCACGATCTGTGATGCGGTCAAACTCCAACAACACCGCCTCTTCGACCAAATCGGTCAATTCCTCAATAATAAAGGCCCCTTGAATGGGGTTTTCGTTCTTCGCCAATCCCAGTTCCTTATTGATGATCAACTGAATGGCCATTGCCCTACGAACCGATTCCTCAGTTGGTGTGGTTATGGCCTCATCATAGGCGTTGGTATGCAAGGAATTGCAATTGTCATAAATGGCATATAAGGCTTGCAGGGTCGTTCGTATATCGTTGAAATCGATTTCCTGCGCATGTAAACTCCGTCCCGAGGTCTGTATGTGGTACTTAAGCATCTGGGCCCGTTCATTGGCCCCGTATTTTTCTTTCATGGCCTTTGCCCAAATTTTACGGGCCACACGACCAATTACCGCATATTCGGGATCAATACCATTACTGAAGAAGAAGGATAGGTTAGGTCCAAATTCGTTGATATCCATACCTCGGCTCAAATAGTACTCCACGTACGTAAAACCATTCGAAAGCGTAAATGCCAATTGCGATATGGGGTTGGCACCTGCTTCCGCAATATGATACCCCGAAATGGATACCGAATAAAAATTACGCACCTTCTCCTTAATAAAATACTCTTGTACATCGCCCATTAACCGCAGTGCGAACTCCGTTGAGAAAATACAGGTATTCTGTGCCTGATCCTCCTTTAAAATATCGGCTTGTACGGTTCCCCGGACTTGGGAGAGTGTCCTTGTCTTAATCCCTATATAGATTTCCTGCGGTAGCACTTGGTCCCCTGTCACACCCAATAACAATAATCCTAAACCGTTATGTCCTTCTGGCAACGCACCATTATAATGCGGTTGCTCTAGGCCTTTTTCCTGATATATCGATTCTATCTTTTTTCGAACCTCTTTTTCGAGGCCGTTTTCCTTGATATACAACTCACATTGTTGATCTATGGCCGCATTCATAAAGAACCCCAACAACATAGGGGCGGGACCGTTGATCGTCATACTCACCGAGGTCATGGCATCTACGAGGTCAAAGCCGGAATACAGTTTTTTCGCATCGTCCAAACAGCAGACTGACACCCCTGCATTACCTATTTTCCCGTAGATATCAGGACGATGGTCGGGGTCGTTACCGTATAGGGTTACACTGTCGAATGCGGTTGAAAGTCTTTTGGCGGGCAGCCCCATACTCACATAATGAAAGCGTCGATTGGTACGTTCAGGACCTCCCTCTCCGGCAAACATACGGGTGGGATCTTCCCCAGTTCTTTTAAAGGGATATAAGCCCGAGGTAAATGGGAATTCACCAGGTACATTTTCTTGCAACATCCACCGCAAAAGGTCACCCCATGCCTGGTATTTTGGCAAAGCTACCTTGGGAATATCGTTGAACGATAGTGTTTGGGTGTGCGTTGCTATCTTTATTTCCTTACCCCTTACTTTAAAAGAATATATAGGATCCTTATATTTTCCCACCTTTTCGTCCCATTGCAACAACATCTCCCAATAGTATGGATCGAGGTCCATTTTAGCACGGTCGAATTCTTTGAACAACAACACGAGAAGCTGTTGTTTTTCTTTATCATCGAGAACTTGTTCCAGTATGGCTTCCTGTTTTAATCCCGACTTGTTTAAATAGGATTTCCCCCTATCATCAGAAAGCCCTACAACAGCACAAATTGTTTTAAAGATGCCATAAAGTTGCTGCGCAATCTGCACTTGCACATTCACCTTTTCATCATAAGACCGATTGCTTTCTGCAATTTCTGAAAGATAACGGGTACGGGCCGGCGGAATCACATAGATCTTCTCGGATCGTTCCTTGGAAATAGCCAAGCTGGATTTTAGGTCCGCCTCGGTCTTTTCAACCAGTCGGTCCATTATAGCCCTATAAAGGGTATTCATTCCCGGGTCGTTGAATTGTGATGCTATGGTACCAAAAACAGGTAAATCCTCTTGATTTGCATGCCACAGGTTGTGGTTGCGCATGTATTGCTTCTTTACATCACGTAAGGCATCAAGGGCGCCGCGTTTGTCGAATTTATTGATGGCCACTAGGTCGGCAAAATCGAGCATGTCAATTTTCTCGAGTTGGGTAGCGGCCCCAAATTCGGGAGTCATCACATAAAGCGACACATCGCAATGTTCTATTATCTCGGTATCGGATTGTCCAATTCCCGAGGTTTCAAGAATAATCAGGTCATAATGGGCTGCCTTTAAAATATCGACAGCCTCTTGTATATGTTTTGAGAGCGCCAAATTACTTTGACGGGTCGCCAAACTGCGCATATACACCCTAGGATTATTAATAGCATTCATCCGTATCCTATCGCCGAGCAAGGCCCCTCCCGTTTTTCGTTTGGAAGGGTCTACCGATACAATACCAACGGTCTTTTCGGGAAAATCGATCAAGAAACGACGTACCAATTCATCGACCAGGGAGGATTTTCCGGCACCGCCAGTACCCGTAATACCCAATACGGGTATCTCTGATACCTTATTTATTTCCCGAATGGCCTCTAAATTATCCTTTGCCACTTGCGGAAAATTTTCAGCAGCGGAAATCATTCTTGCAATGGCCTTGTGCTCTTTCCCTTCAATACGTTGAAGTTCATCGGTAAGATGGTCCCCAATGGGGAAATCGGACTTTTTAACCAGATCATTGATCATCCCCTGAAGACCCATGGCACGGCCATCATCCGGCGAGTATACCCGTGTAATCCCATAATCCATTAAAGCCTTTATTTCCTCAGGAAGAATTACACCACCCCCGCCACAAAAGATCCTGATGTGGTCTGCCCCTCTTTCCTGCAACAGATCAAACATGTACGTAAAATACTCGTTATGTCCGCCTTGATAGGAAGTCATGGCAATGGCATTGGCATCTTCCTGTATGGCCGTATTCACAACCTCATCAACGCTTCGGTCATGGCCGAGGTGAATAACCTCAACCCCAGTGGCCTGAATAATACGACGCATGATATTAATGGACGCATCGTGTCCATCAAAAAGGGAGGCTGCCGTAATAATGCGAACTTTATTCTTAGGAATATATGGAGTTATTTGTTTCATCTGTAATTAATACCCTTTTTAAGAGATGTAATTTACGGAATATTCAATAAAAAGGAGAAATAATTTGGAATGATTCAAAAATACAAGATTAAGCTATGTCAGCTGCCTTATTAGGACCTTATTGGTGAACGGACAAAACAACAACCAAGTGATCTTACATTCCCTACTTTCTTGGGTCAACCCCAATTTCCATAGCCTCCAATCCTCGTATGTTTTTCCGGACAGCATTAGGTTTGTACGGATTTTCAGTTTATCCTGAAAACGGAATAATTCCTTGACCATTTAGTGGTTTCTCCCGGTTGAATTGTAATAGGGTAAAACAATTCCGGGGAAACGACATGTTTCCAACCCCAAAGATTTATTTTGTTCGTTTTAAAATTACCCCTCTCACAGATGCCAATCTTATGTTCATATTGATATAATTCCCAAGTAGCATTCACATCCTCCCCTCCCGAAAGATTACTGAAAAAGAATTGGTCGTTGGGCGTACCCCTAAAGCCAATTTCGTTTGGCCCAATGATAACCTGTTGCTCGGTATTCAAAGTTTCACCAAACCGCTCAGGTTGTAACGGAAAAGGAAATCCCAATTTATAATCCCTCCCCATCGATTTGTTATTTATGGCCATGAAATTGTGTACATATTCATCGGTGCGAATTGTCCTTTGTCCAACATTATGCAGGGTATAATCGATTACAAAACCACTTTCGACAATGGTAATTTTTTTATTTAGCACATAGGCATAGCCGTTAACCATTTCCGAGGTACAACTGATTGTAATATCAATGGGGGTAGTACTGACTTCGAACAGGGCCGGTTGCGTTTGATAGGCTTTATGGAATAGATACTCCTGATTCTCTTTTTTCAATAAGCCCACCCCGATTTTATGAAACCAACCTCCTATTTCGGTATCTTCAAAACCCAAGGCGGAATCTATACCGAATTCATTGTACAACCCCTTCCCCAAATGCGTCCTATCTTCGTAATCCGTCCTTTCCACAGTAGTGATCGGGCAACCCTCGAATTTGACCCTGGTGATTTTTCCTGACCAGTCGAATCGCGCACCGGCATAGCCCTCTTCCGGAAAGTCAAAATGAATCTCTAGGTTGTTGTTTTTTAGTATATGCGGCATAGAATAAAATTGACTTCATCAGAAAAAGTATAAATTCCTTTAAATCATCATAGCAAATATAATCGCCCCCTATCAATAATCAGGAATCCAGGAATCATTTACGAAATATCAACTAAGCCAACTCAACAAAATTTCAATACTACCACGCTATTAAGGTTTGACTATCAACATTATAACCTTCCGCCGTTATTTTGAGATCATCCGGGAGATCAGCCTTATCGCACTCAAAGAACAATACTTTCTCTTCCCCAGGTAATAGTGAAAAATAACCGTCGCTAAAATAGGCAGGAAGAATCCGTTCGTTCGTTGCACTGTTACGAAGATTCAGTTTTAAGGCCAAGGCAATAGCTTCCGAAGGGTTTTTAACTTTTATACTCCCTGACAATTTACCATTACTGATTTGATGGTTTCCTTCTGCCTTTACCACTACCTGATCCATGATATTAAAATCGTAATATTTATGATTATTATTTATCGTTTCCCAATAAAAATTGTCAGCTATCATTTTTCCAGATCGATCAGTAAGTTCCAATTTTATATAATATACCTCAGGAAGCTTAAATGAATCAGGTATGTTGAAGAAAAAACAATCTTTCTTTGAGTTTTGATTGACCCCAATGTTTGTTTTATGTTCAAAAAGTGTACTTCCCGAACCATCAATTGCGGTAGCGGATGCGGTTAGTCCCTTATATTCATTTAAGGTTGTATTGATCACCAAGACTTTTCCGTCATTGGTATTTCTTTGAATATGAATTGGCTCACAACCTTTTTTAGCCCCATAATACGCCCCATAGGTTTCATAATCCCACGAATATGTTTGCCAAATCATACTTGGCCATGCGGGATGTGTCATCCACAAAAGCACGCCACTAGCATCATCCCAAAGTCGACTGTTCCAAGCTTCGAAAATACCGCGATGGCTAACATAATTCAACATTTGTGCTTTTTTGGAGTAATCTTCCAAAGAGAACGCCTCTGCATAATCATCTATAAGTGCTGCTCTATAATCCTGATGCCCAGTATGTAGGTCATGATAATACCAAACCTCACTTATTGGCCAAAGATCCTCCTCTGCCATCATGGTTTTCATTGATTCTGCTGTGGGAAATGATTGGGTTCCAATCTCCGTAGAAAAACCATCAGCATGTTCTTTAAACAAATAACTGTAATCATGGATATAATTCCATGGGCCGCTGGGTCTTAGATTCAGGTATCTGGAGTTACTTTGATACAGGCGTGTTCCATCTTCTTTTGCTACCAAATCAGCAAGGGATTTATCCAATCCTTTTGGGGCATATCCTTCATTTCTAGCACACCAAATGGCTATTGAAGGGTGATTTCGAAACCTTTTTACTACATCCGTGGCATTCGTCATGAATAAACCAAAATCTGCCGGAGGCATATTGTAACCTTCAGTAGACATCCAAAAGTCATTCCATACCAATAGACCATATTCATCTGCAAGTTCATAAAAAACCTCTTCGGTGCTTTCGCCCGTCCAATTTCGTATCATCGTATAATTGGCATCTTTGTGAAGTTTAAAATATGGTTCCAGCCGTTCCCTACTTACTCTTTTCATGGCATCATCCATACCCCAGTTACCCCCTTTACAGAATATGGGTTGTCCATTAACTTTGATTACCAAGTAGGGATTATCACCTTCCAATTTATCGAACATATTAAGTTCAACACCCTGATGTAATGTTGGCAAAACTATATCCGACTTATAGGCTACATGGTTCAATGGGTCAAATAATGCCTCTTCTTTTATAGTAAATGCATCGATAGGATTAAAATCAATACGCTGAAAATCAACATCCTTATCTGAAACCGCAAACTCATAAGAAAGCTCCCGTACCCCAAACCTTACCGTTTTCCGATCCTCCAACCCTGATTTGGAATTACGAAGGGTCATTTTAATACTGTAAAGATTCTGGTCCCCATAGCCATTTGGCCACCAAAGCTCAGGATCCTTCATTTTCAAATTTCGAAAATCAGATGGCGTCAAAATAATTTCTTGCTTTCCAGATACCAATTTCAACTTTTTGGACAATTGTTTTCCATCCAACTCAATCTCCATTATATAATCATCAGGAACGAAACACTCTATTTCTGTCTTGATATTAATACGGGCAAAGGAAGTGTCGGGCAAAGGCAGGTCTGTAATCACCTGGGGGTCGATAATCCTTGCCGCACCAGTTGTCTTTAAACGTACATCTTGCCAAATACCAATATTACGATCCCGTATACCCGGCATCCAATCCCAACCTTCAGAACTTATAAACGTAGGTCCGTCTTGACATAATTGGCCACCATTTGGGCCTCTTGGACTTAAGGAAGAGGATTCGTGTGGAATTCCCGGATGGGGGGGAGGCAGAATATGGATCGCCAAATGGTTAGTATCTTGTAAAAGTGCTGTAATATCATATTCACCCCTTATGAAGGCACCCTTTACATCACCCAAATGAGTCCCATTCAACCAAACATTAGAAGTGTAATTGATGCCATTCAGTAGCAACCAAACTTTTTTACCCATGCTCTTTTGGGGCCTAGAAAACGATGTTCGATACCACCAATCCATTCGGCTGAGGGAATCCGGTATGGCCAAATTATTCAGACCAAAATAAGGGTCGGGATAAACCCCTTGATCTACCAATGTTGTTAGCACGGTGCCGGGAACAGTCGCATTATACCATTTTTTCGTATTGATGTCTTCACTAATTTCTTTCCCATTCTTATTTACATTCAGGGCCTCGATCATTTCCCATCCGTTGGATATGATATATTCATTGTCTTTCACCTTAAGGAGTTGCGTTCGAGGTTCGGTCTTTATCTTTCGAACACTTTCTTGATAGGCTCCTTTTGTAACAGGCAGTGTGATGGTAGGCTGTGGTTTTGTCAGGCCTATATTTTTTGGATTCTCCTGAGAAAACATTCCAGAGGTAAAGAAACTTAACAATACTACCCATTGAACATGTTTACCCATCCTTCGCTGTTTTTTTAAATTCATTCCTCTGGTTTATTTAATTCTAAAGTTGTTTGATCAGCCATAAAAAAACAGAGGGCATGCCCGCTATTTCACCTATGATCGTTCTATGATTCATCTGATTTCAGTCTATATCCATAAGGATTTCGACCTGGAGAATCTTTTTTGGCCTTTATCGGTAATCTATCGAATAAGTCCGTTGCCAACATCTTTTTTTGAAATCTACTACAATCTATCTTTTCTTCCAAAATTGTTTGATGCAGTTCGGGCATGGTAAATGTACTAGGTAATAAATTATAAGTAAGTGCTTCCTGCTTTATATCTTCTTTCAATCAATTTCTTGCTTCCATTAAAATGGATTTATGATCCATTACATGTTTCGACCCAAAAGATTTATTTTATTGGTTTTGAAATTACCCCTCTCACAGATGCCAATCTTATGTTCATATTGATATAACTCCCAAGTAGCATTCACATCCTCCCCTCCCGAAAGATTACTGAAAAAGAATTGGTCGTTGGGCGTACCCCTGAATCCAATTTCGTTTGACCCAATGATAACCTGTTGCTGGGCATTCCCTATTTCCGAGGTACAACGGATTGTAATATCAATGGGGGTAGTACTGACTTCGAACAGGGCCGGTTGCGTTTGATAGGCTTTATTGAATAGATACTCTTGATTCTCTTTTTTCAATAAGCCCACCCCGATTTTATGAAACCACTCTCCTATTTTGGTATCTTCAAAACCCAAGGCGGAATCTATACCGAATTCATTGTACAACCCCTTCCCCAAATGCGTCCTATCTTCGTAATCCGTCCTTTCCACAATAGTGATCGGACAACCCTCGAATTTAACCCCGGTGATTTTTCCTGACCAGTCGAATCATGAACCGGCATGGCCCTCTTCCGGAAAGTCAAAATAAATCCCTAGGTTGTTGTTTTTTAGTATATGCGGCATACTCTGAAATTAATACTAATAGCAAGATTAGGAAATCGGAATCCCAAAAACCTCCCATCGTGCAAACCGAATTCGCTTTCTTATGATCCATGGGCCCATAGTTTCGCCTAGTAACCAACAGCATTTTTTGATATGCGACTGTAATGACAATACACCAAGACAAACACTTACTGTGCTATTTTCCTACCTTACCAATCTCCCTATTACCGGTCCCTTTTTCGATTCCGACATTCAAATCACCCAATTCTGCCCGGGATTGCCCAACAACTTCCATGAGTTCCTGCGCCTTTTCCGGATAGGATCCAATTACATTGAATCGTTCCCCCGGATCCCTCATCATATTATAAAGTTCGGGCTCCTCCACAATCGTTGTTATCCGTTTACCCCCATGGCCATCATTACCGGGTTTTGCATTATAGGAACCATAGGTATGGGGCAAGACCAACTTCCAATTTCCCTTTCGTACACCATTTAGATTGTTCTTGCCATAATAATAAAGGATGGTCTCTCGTGGGGTAGCTTTAAAATCACCTTTCCAAAGTGATGTGATATCCACCCCATCAATTTTATTGGTAGATAAACTACCATTTGTTATCGATGCGAAGGTGGGCAACAAATCAACCGCACATGCCAATTGATTACATACAGTACCTTCAGGAGTCTTACCGGGCCAGCGAATAATAAAAGGAACGCGTTGCCCTCCTTCCCAACTCGTACTTTTCCCCTCCCGAAGACCTCCTGACGAACCTGCCTGGTTACCATAATTCAGCCAAGGTCCATTGTCTGTCGTAAAAATAAAAATCGTATTATCAGCTACATTATTCTTCTCCAATGCCTTGCTAATTTCACCTACCGACCAATCTATTTCCATCATTACATCGCCATATAGGCCCTGTTCACTTTTGCCTCTGAACTTTTTGGAAACCCCAAGAGGGATATGCCCCATTGAGTGCGGTACATATAAAAAGAATGGATGTGCCGCATTTCTATTGATAAAATCAACCGCTTTTTCGGTATAAAGCGTCGTCAGTTTATCCTGGTCTTCTAGACTGGTAATCAATCCCGCAACTTCATTCCCGACAATCAAAGGTAAATCCGGATAATTCCAACCATTATGATCTAACCGTTCCCCTGTAACATTGCTATTTGGCCACATATCGTTGGAGTAAGGCAAACCTACAAACTCATCAAAACCATGCTGCAAGGGAAGAAACTCCTTTGGTCTACCCAAATGCCATTTTCCAAAGCAGGCAGTTGCATAGCCTTGATTCTTGAACATTTCGGCCATTGTATACTCTTGGGTATTCAACCCAATCGAATCATTAGGAAACAAAGCCCCTGAGAATCCAATCCTATTTGGGTAACACCCTGTTAACAGTCCCGCACGTGAAGCACTACAAACTGGCTGGGCAGCGTAGAAATTCGTAAACCTCATTCCTTTACTGGCCATTTGGTCTAAATTGGGCGTTTCAAAACCCGTTGCCCCATAGGATCCTACATCCCCATAACCTTCATCATCTATAAATATGACCACCACATTGGGCTTCTCGGCAATTTGTTCTTGTTTTTTTCGATCACAGCCAACAAACAAAACCGTGGACACTAGAATTAAAGTGAAGTATTTTCCCATTGCTTAAAAAAGTAAATTATTATTGATCTACGAATCCGGTTATGCGTATTTCCACCTTTCGGCACAACTATTTAATGGAAAACACCCCTCTAGATATGACCTTTCCCAAACAATAACCATTACCAAAAATAAATAGACCGGAAACTCCCATAAAGATAAGGGCAATTCTTGTTTTTCAACCCATGAAAAGCATTGGATTTTGAAAGGAAGATAAAATCTTTCATAGGTTTTAACCCATAGTAGCACGATTACCTTGCTGACGGTTATTCATAACAACTTTTTGATTAGGACAATTTGCCCCAAATGATAATAACAATGTTCTATCATTCCGTCGATGTTCCTAAAATAGGTGCCGTATTTTTCATCAACAAATGCATGCTTCAATTTTTCCTCAGGCAAGTTGTTTATTAAATCAACTAGCATTTCAGTGTCCTTCCAAAATTGGGATAGGAAGGTTTCCCATGCTGTTTGGGATTCAATGGGTGGAAAGTCAAAACTGAATTTATCCTTAATATCAAGATTTCCTCCCTCGAATACATTCTTTATTCCATGGATATAATAATGAATATGTTGGGCTATAATCGCAATTGGATTCAATGCATCGATTTTAGTCGTAACGGCCTTCCAATCCGTCCCTTCCAATTGTGCTTTGTAGTTTGTGTTCGCAATCCATGTACCATTTAAAACAACTTCACGAAGTCGGTTGGCCAATTGATGTGTTTGTTTCATATTCTGGGCATTGTCTGATACCTGTAGCATTTACACTTCACCTAATATATCGAGGCCAGTATTGGCCCAATTTTTCCCTACTTCCTTACTTCACAGGAGCTCTACTAAAAAGGAATACGAAGCAAGATACATCGAAAGCGGGTATAATTCAACCCAAAAACGTACGTCATTGGGGGTTTTTATTGTTTTGGGAGGAATGCCAATCCCTTACTAAGGGAAATTGGCCATCATTTTGGTGGGCAAACCCCATTTACCCCAAACAAA
Source organism: Maribacter aquimaris (assembly GCF_014596745.1). Taxonomy (GTDB): domain Bacteria; phylum Bacteroidota; class Bacteroidia; order Flavobacteriales; family Flavobacteriaceae; genus Maribacter_A; species Maribacter_A aquimaris. The sequence goes on along the minus strand of NZ_JABTCF010000013.1, from coordinate 128,412 downwards.
AAGGTGCATTAATCCTGCAAAATGTTAAAAACGCGTAAAAAATGGTCAAAAATCATAAGAAAGAAGCATTTCAGCCGTTATTTAAGCAATTCATCCTATTTTTATCCCTCTTAAACTATCAAAGAACCGTTCGTCAATGCAGAGATATAGAATTTTAATCGCATCTGCGCTTGTTGTCTTTACTTTATCGGCGCTTACTTCACGCCTAGTAAGTCACAAGTCAAAAGATAGTACCCAAAAAGCGGGAACAGCAATAACAACCACGGAAAAAACTTCAACAAACAAAAAGGACGCATTGCTTTACGCATCCCGACAAAAAGAACTACAAACTGCCTTAAACGCCTATTTTAAAAAAGCCATTGCCAAAGGGGATGTTATTGGGGCAGGGGTGAGTATTGTAAAAGGGGACTCCATTATAATCTCTGAAGGATTTGGTAAAAAGAACAGTGCTGAACAAAGTACGGTAAACGGGGAAACCGTTTTTAGGCTGGGTTCGTTATCAAAAGGTTTTGCCGGCATATTGGCCGCAAATATCAAAAGTGAAGGAAAATTAAATTGGACGGATAAGGTGAGCGATTATCTTCCTGAATTTCAATTGGGCGATGGCACAAATACGAAGAAAGTGACTCTGGCGAATATTTTATCGCATACCTCGGGTACGCCATACCACAGTTATACGAATCTTGTTGAGGCAGGACTACCCTTAAAGGATATAGCCAAACGTTTTAAGGAAGTAATGCCCATAAGCCAGCCGGGACTCATGTACAGTTATCAAAATGCCATGTTCGCACTTTGTGGGGAAGTGATGAAAAAAGCAACCGGAAAAAAAATCAACACTTTATTGGACAATCGATTTTTCAAACCTTTGGAAATGTGTGCCACGACTACCGATTATGAGACCTTGACCCATGAGGCCAACATTGCCATGCCCCATGTTAAAACACGGAATGGCTGGAAGGCGTCCCATCTTAAGGACAATTATTACAATGCGGTAGCTGCAGGCGGCATCAGTTCCAACGCCCACGATATGGGCCGTTGGATGCGTTTTTTATTGGGACACAATCCCGAGGTCATGAAAAGCGAGGCCATCGACGAGGCGTTCAACCCTTTTATTGAGATTTCAGGACATCGTAAATACTATCAACGATGGCCGGGCCATACAAGGTCGTATTACGGTTTTGGATGGAGAATCCACAAGTTTACTGAAGGGGATAGCACCTATGAAAAAACCATCTGGCACCATGGTGGAAGCGTCAATAACTACAGAAACGAGATTGCCGTATATCCTGAAGCGGATTTGGGAATCTGCGTATTGATGAACAATAATTCACCCCTTGCCAAGACGGTAATTCCAGATTTATACGAGATTGTCAAAGCGGTTTACAGTCGGGCTACCCCCAAGGAATTACATCATCAGATTGCCGCAACGACCCTATAAGCTTTAGCCCACTGGAAACGACAAGCCCCCCTTCATACAACATCACGTTTTTGAGATAGTCGTTCCTAGAATAAAGCCAAAGTCCTTCCCCAATTATATGTATCCCCAATTTTAGTCCACAACTGCATATTTTCAAACGGGCTGTAGGAAAATCAAAGCTACCAAACCATCCCTAACGGCAAGTGCCATATTCCGGTTAAACCAAATATCCCTATTAAACCGTAGACAATGAAAACAAAAAGAAGTATCGGGTGAAGTATAGCCAAAAAGGTTACAATTTTATTTGAATGACCTCCCGAAAGCACCAAAAGCAAACTAGAAGAGCCCGTAAAAGAACAATCTTAGGCATGATATTATCCCAAACCGAAGGAAGTGGGGCAATAAAATTAGATATTCCAATGTAAGACACTTTCTTTGATACCCTCCAAGAAACGAAACAAGGCAAAAGTCTAGAATACCAAGCTGATAATCAATAATCCAAAGACTTTTTGTAAGTAAAAGTGACATTTTTTGTTAGATTTGGCGTAACAAAATTGTTAAGTGAAATTTATACCAGTACTTTTAGTGATATCATTGGCCATTACGTTACCCATGAAGGCACAAACCTTTTCGGTATCCGGGTCGGTTAAGGACATAGACAACCAAAGCATCCCCTTTGCATCGGTGTTCTTACTTCAGGTAGGGGACAGTGTAATGGCAAGTGGGGTTTCAGCGGACGAAAAAGGCGATTTCACAATACAAAATATTACCCCAAACACCTATTTTATCAAAGCCAGTTATGTTGCGAAATCCTCGGATTTGATCAGCATTGAGGTTTCCAAGGATGTTAAAATAGGTACGATTATCATTGACCATAATATCGAAAATCTCGATGAGGTAGTCGTTAATTCCATGAAACCGCAAATAGAACGTTTAACAGACCGGCTAATCTTCAATGTCGAGAATACCGTAGTATCACAAGGTAGTTCTTGGGATATTCTTCAACGCACCCCCGGAGTAATAGGCATGCAGGAAGACTTATTGGTGCGTGGCCAAAAGGCCACAGTCTATATCAATGACCATAAGGTTCAATTGTCATCGCAAGAAGTACGCGAACTATTGGATAATTATCCGGCCGGACATATAAAATCGATCGAGGTCTTTAATACCCCCCCTGCGAAGTTCGATGCCGAAAGCGGACCGGTCCTTAATATCGTGACCAACAAAAACATTTCCATGGGCTACAAAGGAAACATCAACAGTACCTATACCCAATCGATTTTTCCAAAATACACCCTAGGAACCTCCCATTTTTACAAAACTGAAAAATTAAATGCGTTTGCCTCTTATAATTATGGCCAGCGAAAGGACTTTCAAAATACCGAAAGCACTACCAATTTCATGAATAATAGCGGCATATTTTCTAGATGGTCAACGGATTATGATAAGACCACAAGAGCGAAAAACCACACGGCTCAACTGAATTTGGATTATGTGATCAATGATAGGAACACCCTCAATTTAGCCTCGACCGCGTCGGTTTCCCCCAACAAGGAATTCGACAATATACAGTTTACCGAAATGCGCAATGCAGGACGCCTATTGGATTCGACCTTTATTACTGAAAGTAATCTACTCGAGGACAAGAACAATATTTCTGTGGATCTCACCTACAAACACAATTTTAAAGAACAGGGTGACTTTAAGTTGAACGGCCATTACACAAAATATAGCCGTACCAATAGCCAACATGCGAGGTCTGACTATTTTGATGCCGATAACCAATTTATGAGAACCTTCGGTTTTTATACGGATAACCTCCAAGATATTGAAATCTACACCACCCAATTCGACATAACGACTTCCGTTGGAAGCGTTGATTTTGAAACTGGACTAAAAGGGTCCTTTATCAAATCAAATAGTAGTATTGCCTATTACAATACCACAAATGAGGAACAGCTGCATATCGCAAACCTGTCCGATGATTACCGTTATGATGAAGAAGTCTATGCAGGTTACCTTAGTGCATCCAAGGACTGGGGAAAAGTTGGTTTCAAAGCCGGTCTACGTGCGGAGCAGACCAAAAGTTCCGGATTTTCAGCTTCCCTTTTGGAAATCAATGAGCTAATGTACTTTGAGCTGTTCCCTACCCTTTATCTGACCTACTCCCCCCATGACGACCACAGCTTCTCCTTTGATTATTCCCGAAAATTGACCCGACCGAGATATGAGGATCTAAATCCGTTCCGATATTATATCAATGAAAGTAACTTTAGCGAGGGTAATCCAAACCTGCGCCCCAATTTCAGCCATAACTTCAACCTAAACTATACCTTGAAAGGAAGTTATTATTTCGACTTTTATTATCGGGACAATGGCAACTATATTTCCACCCTTGCTTTTCAGGACAACCAAAACCTTGTTTTACGGGATATTACACAAAATGTTCTTGAAAGCACATCCTATGGTTTCGATTTCAATTACGGCAAAACAGTGACCGACTGGTGGTATCTTTATACCTACATTTCCATTTTTCACGAGGATGAGACCTTTGTCGCCTTGGAAAGCAATAACCAAACCGTTGCCAACTCCGTGGACGGTGGCTACATTGATTTTACCAATTATCTCAACCTATCCAAAGACGGTACCTTTAAGGGGGAAGTGGGCATTACCTACCTATCCGGATTTATGGAGGGTTCCTACACCAAGGAAGAAACAACAAACCTTACCCTGGGTTTGCGAAAAAGCCTATGGCACAAAAGGGCCGTGGTCAGTTTACAGGCGAATGACCTGTTGAACAAAGCCAACAGTCGTATATCTTCCAAATACCTTAATCAGGACAATGCTTATTTTGTAAAGCCTGAAACCCAATATATACGTCTAGGATTTACTTTGAATTTTGGTAATTTCAGGTTGGAGGACAATCAACATGATATAGACAAAATAGAGCGCGATCGCCTTAGTGCGAATTAATTCTTTGTGTCTTTTGGGAACTATCCTTTTTTCTTGCCTATAAACCGAATCACCTTACTTATACCATTGTGAAAGGCACCTTCCTTCAACTCAACATCAACCTCTTCAAGTTGCAGGATCTCGAAATTCGGGAAATCCCTTTGTATTGAATCCTTGGAAAACAGCATTTCTATATTACCAGGACCGCCCACTGCCGGATTCAACTTTCGCAACGCCAAATGTCCAACACTGAACCCTTCTAAAATCATAAGTCCGTCTGGTTTTAGTAAATCAGCTATTTTGCGATGGTATTTTGATGCGATTTGGGGTGGGAAATGCGAAAAAATAAGGGCTGCCGCATCATATTCCTTATTCACTAAGGACAAATCGAAAAACTCCCCGACTTCATAATGGATTGTCACTTTTTCCTTTTCCGCCAATTTCAAGGCTTTGTTCCTTCCTTCCATACTGATGTCAAAAGCACTTACCTGTAAGCCGGCTTTTGCCGCATATACAGCGTTTCGCCCTTCTCCTTCCCCTGGCAATAAAATACTGCCCCTAAGATTCCGCCCATCAATTACGGTTTTAAAAAAAGCATTGGGTGCTATACCGTAGGCATATTCCTCACCAGCATATCGTTCGTCCCACATATTTTTCTCTTTTTTAGATTATACTAAAAATTCGGCATTTTGATTTAAAATAAGATTAAAGGTACATAGATATCTAAAAAATGTTGTCAAGCATACGTATTTCGATAATTCAAAAATTGACCAAACTACAAATTGATCCCTATTACCTTCCTCCTTCTATTTAATTTTCCATTCTTTTTTCCTTCTTTTTAAACACCTTGTTCGCAGTTTTCATATCGGCATAACGGGGGTCTTGCACATAATCCTGTTTCAACATTTTAATGACCTCGATACTCAAAAACCCAAACTCACTCACCACCTTACCGTAAAAACGGTACACCCCCTTGCCCCTAAAATGGTATTTGGCCGCTACGGGCGGAAACAATACCGTATCGAACACCTCCCCGTGTTGATCCAACAACGTAGCGAAATACATGCGCTTCCCATTATGGGTACTGGTGTTCTTGACCGTAACCAAATAACCATAAATATCGATATGGTTACCCAAATAGCGTTCCAAGTCCCTACTACCATGGTCGTTCCTGAGCGGCTCTTTCAACAACCCAAAAGGACTACACAGGCAAAAGCCCAGGAGTTCCAATTGGGTAAAGGCCATCTCAAGATCGGTGGTATGCATCTTGGGAATACTGAACTTTTCATGCCGCGGTGGAAACAGTTTGGGATGCTCCACCCGCATTCCCTTGGAGAGGAACAGATGCGCCTGCCACAACAACTCGTGCTGATTGACCTGGGTAAACCGAAAAGCATCAATACGGATAAGTATGCTTACCTGCTCTATAGAGATGACTACCCGATCTAGAAAATCGGCCAAAGAGGTAAAAGGTCCGTTCGCTGTCCGTTCCTTAAGGATACGTTCCATAACCCGGCTTTCCAACTCCTTTAAGTACATAAAACCTAAATACAGCTGTGTACCGTAAAGGCAGTTAGCGGGTTGACTTTTGTTCACACAGGGGGCGTGAATAGTGGCCCCAAGCATCCGTGCCTCATGGATATAACTTTCGGCCCGGTAGAATCCGCCCCCATTATTGAGTACGGCCACCATATATTCCAATGGATAGTACGTCCTTAAAAACAGGCTCTGATAGCTTTCCACGGCATAGGAAGCCGAGTGCCCCTTGGCAAAGGCATAGCCTGCAAAACTGGCTATCTGCTCCCAAATCTCAAAAATAAGCTTATCGTCATACCCTTTTTCCCGGCAATTGTCGATAAACTTGTCCTTTACCTTTTGGAACTCTTCCCGCGACCGGAACTTACCACTCATACCCCTTCGTAGTACGTCGGCCTCACCCAAATCAAGCCCAGCGAAGCAGTTGGCCACTTTGATCACATCTTCCTGATAGACCATGACGCCATAGGTCTCGGGCATGATATCCAACATTACCGGATGTGCCTTTTCCTTGGCCCGCCCCGGATTGCGATGCCGCAAAATATATTCACGCATCATACCACTTTTAGCTACTCCTGGCCGTATGATCGAACTTGCTGCCACTAGACCCAAATAATTATCTACCTGTAATTTTTTGAGCAACATACGCATGGCGGGTGATTCTACATAAAAACATCCCATGCACTGGGCGGTCTTTATCATATCATTGATATTGGGGTCGTTCTTGAAGGCCTTGATATCATGAATATCAAACTTTGGCATTTCCTCAGGGCGACTCGCTTCCAAAATCTCCAAGGTCTCCTTAATCTTTGCCAGACCCCGTTGCCCCAAAATATCGTACTTATACAGTCCGACATCCTCGGCAATGACCATATCGAACATAACCGTAGCAAAACCCTTAGGAGGCAAATGGGTGGCCGAAAAATAATGTGCCGGCTTTTCGCTGATCAGGATACCACTCGCGTGAATGCTCAAATAATTGGGCATGCCCTTAATCAATTCCCCATACTTTAAGACCAGGTTCGAAACCTCATCCAACCGTGAGGGTTGGTGCCGCCCATTGGCCAATAGATCGATTTCACTTTTGGGCAACCCAAACACCTTGCCCAGTTCCCGCACCACACCACGATGCTTAAAAGTGACATACGTTCCCAAAAGCACCGCATTCTTGAACGTATCAAAAATATACTGGGTCATTTCCTCTCGGTCACGCCATGAAAAATCGATATCAAAATCGGGCGGATTCACCCGGTACAGGTTAATAAAGCGTTCAAAATATAGATCGAGCTCTATGGGATCCACATCGGTAATCCGCAATAGATAGGCCACGATACTATTGGCGCCACTACCCCGGCCTACATAGAAAAACCCCTTCTTTCGGGCATGGGAAACAATATCCCAATTGATAAGAAAATAGGATATGAACCCCATTTTCTTAATCAATCCCAACTCTTTGTGCAATCGGTTCAAAATGGTTTCGTTCACTTCGGGATAGCGATACGGCAATCCTTTTTGGCATAGTTCCTCGAGCAATCTTTCATCTTCTTCCTGTGTCTTTAAGTAGGTTTTCTGGTTCTGGGGTTCGCGTCCTTCCGAAAAATCGAAATGTATACTACAGGAATTCATCAACTTCTCGGTATTCTCTAGAATAAAGGGATACTCCGAAAAGGCTGTTGCCAGATTCTGTACGGGATACATCTTCTCGCCCTCTGAAGCTTCTTCGGTCTTTGGAAGTTTGCTCAACAACACATTGTTATCGATGGCCCGCAAGAGGCGATGCGCATTAAAATCGCGTTTGTTCCTAAAGGTAACGGGTTGCAATACCACCAATTTAGTCCTGAGTTCCACCAGTTTGGAAAAAGGCAATCGCCTCAGGTCGGTAATCGAAATACCAATATATTCATCATCGGAAAAGGTAATCTGGTCATTGAGCAATACTTTCTCAAAAGGATAAATGACATAGGCATTATCAAAATGTGGGGCAATGGCAGGCAGCTCTTCCCCTTTGTGCAGATGCCATGATAAAAAAGCATTCAACTCTTGATAACCTTCATTGTTTTTGGCAATACCCACAAAACATGGATCTATCCCATTCCTGAAATCAATGCCCAAGATAGGCCGTATATTGAACTCTTTGGCCTTACGCACGAAATTGAGTCCGGCAGAGGTGTTGTTGATATCGGTCAGTGCCAATTGGGTCACATGGTTGGCTTGGGCCAATTGCAGGAGTTCGAGTTCGGAAAAGGTTCCGAAGCGAAGGCTATAATATGTGTGACAGTTTAGATAGATAGACGTTAGATTTTAGATGTTAGATATTGGGTGTTGGCAAAATAAATCGTTACATACTGTCTGGTCGAGCGCAGTTGAGACCCATGTTGATAATTACAATACCGCAAAGACCTCTCGACTGCGCTCGAGGCGACAAGTAACCCACAACCTACTGTTTTCGCCGTGCCAATACGGTCGGGGGTTGCCCGTTGAGCAGTAATCATCCCCACAATGTCCGGTCGAGCGCAGTCGAGACCCATGTTGATAATTACAATACCTCAAAGACCTCTCGACTGCGCTCGAGGCGACAAGTAACCCACAACCTACTGTTTCCGATGTGCCAATACGGCCGGCAGTTGCCCGTTGAGCAGTAATCATCCCCACAATGTCCGGTCGAGCCCAGTTGAGACCCATGTTGATAGTTGCAATGCTTCAAGGACCTCTCGACTGCGCTGGAGGCGACAAGTAACCCACAACCTACTGTTTCCGATGTGCCAATACGGTCGGCAGTTGCCCGTTGAACAGTAATCACCCCCACAATATGTCCGGTCGAGCGCAGTCGAGACCCATGTTGATAACTACAATACCTCAAAGACCTCTCGACTGCGCTCGAGGTGACAAGTAACCCACAACCTATTGTTTTCGATGTACCAACACAATCGGCAGTTGCCCGTTGAGCAGTAATCATCCCCACAATGTCCAGTCGAGCCCAATTAAGACCCATGTTGATAATTACAATGCCTCAAAGACCTCTCGACTGCGCTCGAGGTGACAAGTAACCCACAACCTATTGTTTTCGATGTACCAACACAATCGGCAGTTGCCGGTTGAGCAATAATCATCCCCACAATGTCCGGTCGAGCCCAGTTGAGACCCATGTTGATAGTTGCAATGCTTCAAAGACCTCTCGACTGCGCTCGAGGTGACAAGTAACCCACAACCTATTGTTTTCGATGTACCAACACAATCGGCAGTTGCCCGTTGAGCAATAATCATCCCCACAATGTCCGGTCGAGCCCAGTCGAGACCCATGTTGATAGTTGCAATGCTTCAAGGACCTCTCGACTGCGCTCGAGGTGACAAGCAACCCACAACCTACTGTTTCCGATGTGCCAATACGGCCGGGGGTTGCCCATTAAAGGGGTTATGCATTCTACCAATGGTCCTAGCCCCCATGGCCGAAGCCCGTACCACACTTTTATCCCCATAGCGTTCCCGCATACGATCCATGGCCGCATAAAGATTCAACGCTTCCTCTGTATCGTCAAAAAGGTTGATCTGATAATTGCCCGATACCAAATGACTGAACCGTATGCCCACCAAGCGCACCAATAACCTTCTGTTGTACAATGTTTTGAATAGTTCCAAAATCTTGGGAATAAGGATATGGTCGGCACTCGTATACGGAATACGCATTTGTTTGGAATACGTATTAAAATCGGAATAACGGATCTTGACGGCAATACAGGCCGTCAGTTTTTCTCCCCTGCGTAATTGAAAGGCCAGATTCTCGGTCATCGCCAAAAGAATACCCCTCAGCTTTACCACATCTATGGTATCCTTATCAAAAGTACGTTCGTTGGAAATGGATTTTCGTTCACAAAAAGGGATTACGGGTGTATGGTCTACCCCATTGGCACGCTTCCAGATCACCTCCCCATTCTTTCCCAACACGCGTTGCATCAAATCCATCGGCATTTCTTGAACCGTCTTTACTTTCCGTAATCCTAGATTGCGCAGGGTCTGATAGGTCTTATCGCCCACCATGGGTATTTTTTTTATCGACAAAGGGGCCAAAAAAGGTTTTTCATAGCCCAAATCGATTTTCAGTTGATTGTTTGGCTTGGCCTCACCGGTAGCCACTTTTGATACCACTTTATTTGCCGAAAGTCCGAAAGAAATAGGCAGGCCAGTTTCCTTAATAATCCGCTTACGGAGTTCAGAAGCATATTGATAACAACCAAAAAAGCGGTCCATGCCCGAGAGATCGGCATAAAATTCGTCAATACTCGATTTTTCGAACAAGGGCACCTGTTCCTTGATGATCTCGGTGACCATATCGGAATGCTTGCTATACGTGCCCGCATTACCCCTAATGACGACTGCCTCGGGACATAATTCCCGCGCCATTTTCATGGGCATACCGGAATGCACCCCAAAACCACGGGTTTCATAACTACAGGCCGCCACCACTCCCCGATCACTGGTACCACCCACCAATAGGGGACGATTTTGCAACTCGCTGTTCAAGAGCCGTTCTACGGATACAAAAAAAGTATCCAAATCTAAATGAAGTATGGTCTTTTGCATAACTATCCTACGAAATAATATTCCTCTTAGTAAACCTTGGTTTCTTTGAATAGAACAACTCCAAAATAAAATCAAACAGAGACCCTGACTGTAAACGTCAGGGTTAGTTCAACCATTTATTTTGTCATCGCATTACATGCTTGCCAAAACTAGGTTTCACTAAAAGGGACAGCTAAATTATGGAATATTTCCTATTTTTTGGATTATTTCCATATAAATAAAAATATTTAACGTATCGGCTTCCAATTCTTGGATCCAATATGCTTTTTCAATTGTGTTAAAGGGAATAAGGTGTTTACAAATGGTTTTCTTGAATCGATAAGAACTACACCTTGATGTATATTTTTTTCTTGTTCAACCACCAACCAACAGTCCAGCACAATAGCATAAAAGCCAAGGCAAAGGCAAGCGACCCGAAGTAATGGCCGATCCAACTGAAACCTTTTTCATAAATATAGTTGAACAAAGACTGCTCGCCATCTACCCTTACAAAGTGCATTCCTATTGCCAAGTATTCAGACAGTAGGTATATGAACAGGGGATTCTTCCCGAAAATCTCAAAGAAGTTGAAGTTCACGGGTTTTCTGACCAAATCTATCCCATAAATCAGTACTGAAAGCAGTATCATATCCATCCCTACGGTAAGGACGACGAAAGAGCTTGTCCATAATTTCTTGTTGACAGGAAAACTCAAATCCCAAAAATACGCCACGATCAATAGGCCGGTCCCGACCATTAGCATTTTAGCGAGCTTTTTAAAATCGACCCCTCCATCAATAACATATTTCCCAACCAAATACCCTGCTATCACATTACATATTGCCGGCAGGGTACTTAAGAGTCCTTCCGGATCAAAAGGGATACCGTCACCCATATACAAATGGGCATCACCAAAAACAAACTGGTCTATTGTTCTAACGAAATTGCCTTCCAACGTATAGTCACCAAAGGCATAGAGCAACAACCAATACCCCAACAATAGGATTCCCGACCCTATTAAAAGTTGTCGGTTTGTCAAAAAATAGATCATGATGGCCCCCATGAAATAACATAATGCGATTCGCTGCAATACCCCCAATATCCTTGTTTCGCTAAAAGGAACAAATGCAAGGTCCCCAGTGTCTGTCCATGACACGAACGGAATCCAATACATGAGATATCCCAGTAGGAAAATAATCAAGGTACGTTTTAGGATTTTTCCAAAAACCTCGGACAAGGACTTATCGCCCCAGCGTGTTTTTACAAAAGCAAAAGCATTGCCCACGGCAAAAAGAAAGGAAGGAAAAACCAAATCGGTTGGTGTAAATCCGTGCCATTTGGCATGTAGTAATGGTGCAAAGGTGAAAAGGTGATCTCCGGGTGTATTCACAACGATCATCAAACAAATGGTCAACCCCCGGAAGACATCCAGTGCTTTAAATCTTTTCATACTTGTATTGGTTGGCTTAGATTCTACAAATAGTGACACGTGACTCCACTCACTAAAGTACCACTATTTTCCTTATTACTTTCCAGAACCAACCACTAAAAGTGAGATATCCCCTAATCAAAAGCGAATCCTGTAGACACTCTAAATACGAAAGCATATAGTGCTATAAAAAACATCACAAAACAGAACCATGCAAAAACCTTGAAATAATTTTTCACAATCAAGTGTCCCAAATCCCGAAATCCATCCAAATAAATTTTCTTAATAAGTAGTGTTGTCTTCATAATCAAAATTTTACTAATGTTTATAGTAAGATTACAAAGCCCATTCCACGCTTGGAAAAAACGTGTTATTTTGGTTTAAGGGGGATAAAAAGTTGCTGAAACACTGCTTTTTGATTAAAATGGAAGGTTTTTAAGATCGACATTCCCGCCAGAAATGATGATTCCAACTTTTTTGTCGATAAATCGATTTTTTTTACGCAACACGGCCGCAAAGGCCACTGCACTGGAAGGCTCTATAATGATCTTCATACGCTCCCAAACCAACTTCATGGCCTCTATTATTTCATCCTCGCCAACACGAACAATGCCTTCCACATATTTCTGGATCAACGGAAAACTTTTATCCCCCAGTTGGGTCTTGAGTCCGTCTGCGATGGTATTCGTAGTGTCATTCGATTCTATTTTTCCGCTTTTCAAGGAGCGGTATGCATCATCGACCTCAAAAGGCTCCGCTCCGACCACCTTACAATGAGTCCCAAAATGATGGGCTGCCAGTGCAGTCCCGGCAATGAGTCCGCCACCCCCAACAGGCACGACCACAACATCCAGGTCGGGTTGTTCCCGCAACAACTCCATACAAGCGGTGCCCTGCCCTGCAATCACATTCAGGTCATTGGAAGGATGGATAAAGGTCGCCCCTGTTTTCGACTGGATTTCCCGGGCCATGGCATTCCTTGCCGCAAGGGTAGGTACGCATTCGATAATTGTCCCGCTATAACCCTTAACGGCATCTTTCTTCACTTGGGGGGCTGAAGACGGCATTACGATATAGGCCTTAACCCCCAGGCTCTTCGCTGCCAATGATAAAGCCTGGGCAAAATTGCCCGAAGAATGGGTAACCACCCCTTTTGCCCTTTGCCCCTCGGTCAATTGTAAAATGGCATTCGTAGCACCCCGCATTTTATAGGCACCCATTCTTTGGAAATTCTCACACTTAAAGAACAGCTCGGTTCCTGCAATCCCATTCAATAAATGAGAGGTAAAAATCGGGGTTTCATGAATGAAAGGGGCAATTCTTTGATGGCATTCGATCAATACGTTTTTCTGCATTTCAATATTCACTTTACAAACATCTAAAAGAAAAATACTATGCTTAAAGCTACAAAGAAATCCATTATCCCTATAATACACGTATACATAGGGTAGGAACGCCAAATATTTATGCCATATCTACGTTAGTATAGGGATTGGCACAGCTTTTGAATCTTGATAGTTACCAATCGAATTGGAGTATTGTTATGCGAACCATTTTTATTCTTAGCACTTTTCTTTTATGCCAATGGATGTACGGGCATACCTTTGGTTTTGATTTTACATCGGACCACAAGGATTTTGTAGCATCCAATAATCCACGCAGTGCTTCAAGCAATCTGGAGGAAATCGGAAAAACGGAAGCAACGGATATCCTAAAATCCGCCATCAACATCACCTCACCAAACAGCAGTAGTATCTGGACTATCCCCGGACCTGTAGAGCTGGAATGGAACACCAAGAATATCGGCACGGACAAATCGATACGCTTTTTTCTCGCCAAGGACGATATGGTAGTGCAGGAATTGGGAACCTTTAAAAACTCAGGGAATGCGGGTGGCATCATCCTAGCCAAGAACATTAGCTCTGGAAACAATTATCAGGTGGTAGGTATTGAGATGTTTCCCGATGACAAGTTTCATATTGCCAAGGTGTCCACACCCTATTTTTCCATCAAGAATAAAGAGTCGGATGCCAGAAAAGAACAGTACAGACTACTGAATGCGTCAAAAACCAATACGGTAGCCAAGGTGAAAACACCCCAGAAATCCGAAAAACCAAAAATTACCGAAGCACCTCAAAGAATGGAGTTCGACGGTCGAAATATCACCTATGTAAAGGAGCTGTCCTTTAAAAACGAGAAAATCAAAATCAAAATATGGGACCACGGCCGACAGGATGGTGATATCGTTTCCGTCTATCTGAATGGGTTCACCATAATTTCAAAACACCTTTTGACCTATTCCAAGAAACAGATAGAAATCACTTTAGACCCCAATAAGAAAAACGACCTGTTTCTCTATGCCCATAACCTGGGGAAATATGCCCCCAATACCGTTTCGGTCGAGATTACCGATGGAATATCCTCGGAGAACATCATCCTGAATTCCGACCTGAAAAGTTGTGAAGCGGTGATGATCAGTGTGAATAAATAGATTCTTTGTCTATTACAATGGCACCTTCCCGCCCGTCTTGACGGCATGGAAAATGGCATCAATGATTTTTAAATCCCGCAATCCTTCTTCCCCATCTACAGGAACCAAGGGTTGCACATCTTCAAAAATAAGTTGGGCCATACCCTCCATCTGTAAGGTTTGATGTGTAACATGCGGCTGGTTCAACTCCCCTTTGTGGGTCCTTCCTTTTATGGGACCATAACCCGTGGAAGGCTGCATTTCTACCCAACCTTTCTCTCCGGTCATGTAAAAACGATCCAAATGATTCATGGCATAGGTTGAAAGACAGGATGCCACCGCCCCACTGGGAAACCCCATTTGAAACGTTATGGTTTCATCAATTCCTTCCTTGAACTTCACCGGATCGGTCTTGGTTTCTTGGGCAGTGACCCAAATAGGCTCCTCTCCCAACATATAGCGCGCCCCATTGATTGAATAGATACCAATATCCATCATGGCACCACCACCCGATAATTCTTTATCCAATCGCCATTGGTTCGGATTGCCCATTACGAAACCCGATTGTCCTTGAAAAAATTTGGGTTGTCCAAATTCACCCGCTTTTCGCATGCGTATGACCTCAACCGTTTTGGGCTCATAATGCATACGGTACCCCACCAATAGCTTTACCTTGGCTTCTTTACAAGCCTTGACCATACGCTCCCCTTCATCGGCATTTATGGCCATGGGTTTTTCACAGATCACATGCTTACCCGCCTTGGCGACACGGATTGCCTGTTCACAATGGAGTCCGTTAGGGGTTATGATATATACCGCGTCGATATCGGGGTTCTCCTTGATCCGATCAAAATCAGTATAATCGTAGCAATTTTTATCTGGAATATGATACTCGGATTTCCATTTAGTGACTTTGGAAGGAGAACCACTGATCACCCCGACCAACTTTGCCCGTTTACAATCGACCATCGCTTTGGCCACCCGGGTCCCATAACTACCCAACCCCATTATGGCTACCCGTAGCACGGGACCGTCATAAGGTTCTTCACAAGCCGCAAAAAGACTTGTTGGAGCATATAAAATCGGCAGGCTTAGCGCCGTGAGTGACATTTTTTCGATAAAATCCCTTCGTGAACCCATAGTAAATCTGATTTGTATTAAAATTACGTTTTAATACCGGAAACTAAAAACGGGATTTAGGGCCTTTGGAAAACTTACCCCAATATTTTGTATCTTTCAATGATTCAGACATTTAAACCATCAGGACATGAAAAACCCAAGGAAAAAGGACATTAAACAGGAGGTATTCGATCTCTACGACGATTACGCCCATAACAGGGTGGATAGAAGGCTGTTCTTGGATAAGTTATCGACCTATGCGGTAGGCGGACTCACCCTTCCTTCCTTACTCAGTTTTATCTCTCCCGATTATGTCAAAAAAATTCAAATCAAACAAGATGATTCGCGATTAAAATCGGAATACATCCAATATGATTCCCCCGATGGTGGGGGACTTATAAAAGGGTTGCTGTCCCAACCTTCGGATGCCAACGGAAAACTTCCAGGCATTGTCGTGGTTCATGAAAACCGCGGATTGAATCCATATATCGAGGATGTTGGCCGTCGTGCGGCCTTGGCCGGATTCATCTCCTTGGCACCTGATGCCCTGACACCTTTGGGCGGATATCCCGGAAATGACGATGATGGCCGGGAACTGCAGCGCAAAAGGGACCGCAACGAAATGCTGACAGACTTTATAGCCGCCTTTCACTATCTGAAAGACCATCCGGATTGTAATGGTCATGTGGGTGTCGTGGGATTTTGTTTTGGAGGATGGATATCGAATATGATGGCCGTTGAGGTTGCTGATCTAGAGGCAGCCGTTCCTTTTTATGGGGGACAACCTACCGAGGATATTGATAAAATAAACGCTCCCCTCCTACTGCATTTTGGTGCATTGGACAAACGGGTGAACGCGGGGTGGCCCGACTATGAGGCTGCGTTGAAAACACACGGCAAAAGATACGAAGCCTATATCTATGAAAAGGCCAATCACGGGTTTCACAACGACACTACCCCAAGATATGATAGGGAAACTGCAGAATTGGCATGGGATCGGACCATTGCCTTTTTCAAAAAAGAACTGCAGTAACACACATAAACCTCGGATAACATTAATCCACCTGATCCTTGAATGTCAATTTAAATGTGGTTGATTGCCCATTGGAATGGAAGTTGATCGTCCCATAATGTGCGTTCATTATATTCCTGCTCAGGCTTAGGCCAATACCGGAACCATTATTTCGGGTCGTGAAAAAAGGAACGAAAACCTCCTTTTTGATCGAATCCTTAATACCATGGCCATTATCGCTTACTTCAATGACCGTTGACGTATTTGCCCGATAGGCTTTCAACGAAATTTTGGGATGTTCGCTGTTTTGCAGTGCATAAACACTATTTGTCATTAAATTGATCAACACCTGCTCCAACTGGTTTTTATCTGCAAATAAGCGTAAGGACTCTGTCCCTAAATCGATGTCGACAAGGATTCCCTTTTCTTTCAATAATCCAGACAGGAAAGTCTTGCTGTGCCCAAAGAGTTCCGCAATAACGAACCAAGTCGGTTTGGGTGTTGGCAGTTCGGCCAAGAGGCGATAATTCTCAATAAAATCCAGAAGATGTAAGGTTCTTTTTTTTATAGTCGAGAGACTCTGCGCTATATCCTTTTGATGTTCCCCCACCCCTTGGCTTTCTTCCCCAATCAAATATTCAAGATTATTGGTCAAGGATGTTATTGGAGCTATGGTATTGATGATCTCATGACTCATTACCTTCATCAGGTTAAACCAGGCTTCCTTTTCCGTGCGATCCATGATATTTTGAACGGGATCAAGATTTACAACGAGATAACGGTTGCCATAAATTTCGGAAGTATAGGTTCGCAAACTAAAGACCTCCTCTTTATCATTTACTTTCAAAGTGATAACATCCCTTAAATTCCGCCAACTTTCCTCCTTTAAATATTTTTCAAAGGCATTTAAATATTCCTTGGCCATTGACCAATTGGTATACTGCGGTAATTCAAGGATTTCAAAAAATGCTTTGTTCGAAAAAAATATCCGTTCCGAATCTTGCTTCAAAATCAATATCCCCGTATCCATCGACTCGATAATCGATTCGTACACCAACTTCATCGACTCTGACTGGGCCCTTGTCTCCTGCGACTGTTCCAAGAGTTCCTGTAATGGTTTAGCGATGTTCTTGGTGAGCTTGCTTTTAGGAATCTTTACGGAGAGATCCTGCTGTACCAATGCCTGTAATGTTTGTGACGTTCGAAGTAAGGTTTCCTTGGTTTTATCGAAAAACGAATAGGCGGCCGAAATGGCCAACACAAAGACCAATAAGGCCACGAATGGATATCCCTTTATGACTAAAATCGTTCCACAAACGGTAAGTACAAGGGACAACCCAACCAATAAAAGAAATGAAATACCTAGTTTTCGCATGGTAGACTATAGCTTATATTTATCCATGCGGCGATAAAGTGCTGCACGTGTTATACCTAAATCCCTCGCAGCATTGGTGACATTGCCCCGGTGCTTTTCAAGGGCCATTTCCACCAACATTCGTTCGGTATCCTCCAAATTAAGGCTGGCAACGAAATTCTCCTTTTTTCTTTGGGGGCCAAAATGCAGATCGGATTCCGATATCTCATTTTCATCACAAAGAATCACCGCCCGCTCAATCATATGCTCGAGTTCCCTAACATTTCCCGGCCATTTGTAATCTTTTAATGCCTCAATGGCCGCGGGGGAAAATTGTAACTTCCCTTTTTGATATTTTTTCTTATTCCTTTCCAAGAAAAAAGTGGCCAATAACGGAATATCATCCACACGATCCCTAAGGGGCGGCACAAGTATCTCCATGGTATTGATGCGATACAAAAGGTCCTGACGGAATTCTTTCTGTTCTACCATAGCATGTAGATCCATATTGGTTGCACAAATTATCCTGACATCGATCGCTCGTTCCCTGGACTCCCCCAGACGCACTACTTTTCTGTTTTGAAGTACGGACAATAGTTTGGTTTGCAAGTGTATGGGCAAGTTACCGATTTCATCTAAAAAAAGGGTTCCTTCATCAGCCAATTCAAAGCGCCCTATACTATCCTCCTTGGCATCGGTAAAAGCGCCCTTGGCATAGCCGAACAATTCACTCTCGAAAAGATTGCCGTTCAATGACCCAAGATCGACGTGTGCGAAAATCTTATCCCTTCTCGAGGATAGGTTGTGCAACATCTTGGCAACAACGAATTTCCCTGTTCCATTTTCCCCCAACAGCAGTACATTGGCATTGGTGTCAGCCACTTTTTCAGCCATATTGACCATCTCCTTAAATGCCTTTGATGTACCGATTACCCTATGGCCATCAATATCCAACGAGGTCGTTATCTTCTTGAACTTTTCCCCTTGTTTTTTGGATTTTCTCTGGGCAATACCCCCATCAATGGTCACCAAAAGTTTATCATTATCCCATGGTTTCAACAAAAAATCATATGCCCCCAGTTTAATCCCTTCAACAGCCAGACCAACACTGGAATAGGCTGTCATAAGAACGACTACTGTTTCCGGGGAAACTTCATTGATACGTTTCAACCAATAAAGCCCTTCGTTTCCCGATTGTTCCCCCCTTCTGAAATTCATGTCCATCAGCACCAAGTCTACCACGGATTGACTTAAGGTCGACATAATCTTCTTGGGATCTGACAGGGTTATTACCTCACTGTAGAAACGACCTAAGAATAGCTTTAGGGAATAAAGGATGTCCGGGTCATCATCGACCAATAGCAATGTGTATTTCTTTTTTCCCATATTCAATTTTAATGATATGTTCGATATCGTACAAATAAGTGTCCGAAAACGGACACTTATTTATATGTCAAAAATTTTTATACACTGATTTACAGTGACTTAATATTCCTTAATCCCTTTGGCATGATATACGCTAAGGATAAGTTGAAAAAATTACCTCAATGGACAGAAAGATTGAACATAAAAAAAATCCACTCAAACGCATACTCCTGTATACCCTACCTGCCATTGTACTATGCCTGCTTTTATGGTCGGCATTGGCCGCCGGCAACAAAGTAACGATTGACAGGGATAGGGTAAGTATAAAAACCGTGGTATATGATTCTTTTGAGGATATGGCCCTTTTCAACGGAAAGGTACAACCCCTGAACACCCTTCAAATAAACACTATTGAGAGTGGCACGGTCAAAAAGATACACGGGCAAAATGGTGCACTAATCAAAGAAGGGGAACTTTTACTGGAACTGTACAACCCCAATACCGAACTTAGTTATCTCACCCAGGAAACAGCGATAATCGAACAGATCAATAATCTCAGAAATACCCGTATATCGATTAAAAACCAACAAATGACCTTGGACAAGGACCTTATTCAAATGTCTTACAATTTCAACAATGCTGCACGACAATACCGTATGGACACCACATTGTACCGAAAAGGGGTAATATCAAAAAATGATTATCTAAAATCAAAGGAGACTTTCGAGTTCCAAGGGAAACAACAAGTGAATACTAAAAAATACATGCAAAATGAACAAAAGGATAGGGAAACCCAGTTGCGATTGATCAATGCCTCCATAGAAAAAATGGAGGAAAGTCTGGAGCAATTGCGAGAGAACAAAGAAAATTTCATTGTTAAAGCCCCTGCAACCGGATTATTATCGTCATTCAATCCGTTATTGGGAAAGAGCTATAATAAGGGGGAACTCATTGGAAAACTGGACATGCAGGATGGATACAAACTTTTGGTACGGGCCGACGAGTATTACTACAGCCAATTAAAAGAGGGGAAAATGGCCCTCTTGGAATTTAACGAGCAACAATATCATCTAAAGGTTGAAAAAGTGGTTGCTGAGGTCATCAATGGCAAATTCGATATTGAACTCGTTTTTGAGGATAAAGCTCCCGAAACCATACAACAAGGAATGACATTGCCCATTAAGATCTATTTATCCAATAAAAAGGAAAAGGCACTTTTGCTTCCCAAGGGTTCATTTTACCAATCATCGGGCGGACAATATGTTTTTGTATTAACCGATGACAGTACCGCGAAGAAGCGAAAAATAAGCATTGGAAAGGCCAATGCCAACTTTTACCAAGTACTGGAGGGCCTTGTCGAAGGCGACAGGGTAATCACCTCATCCTATGACGACTTCAAGGACAAAGATGTACTGGCATTAAACTAAGAAACCAAAAACAGCATAAAACATTCATCAATCAGTTAGAACCATTCAATTATGATACACCTTAAAAACTTAAGTAAAACCTACAGCACGGAGGAAGTAGAGACCACAGCCCTAAATGATATTTCCCTCGAAGTCAAAGAGGGTGAATTCCTGGCTATTATGGGGCCCTCGGGATGTGGAAAATCGACTTTATTGAACATTATAGGCCTCTTGGATTCCTTTGATTCGGGCAGCTATGCTTTTTTAGAAAAGGAAATGTTCGGATTAAAGGAAAGGGACCGTGCCCTGTTCAGAAAGCAGAACATTGGTTTTGTATTCCAGAATTTCAATTTAATCGACGAACTAAGTGTTTATGAAAATATTGAGCTGCCTCTGGTTTACAATAAAATTGGAAAGGCAGACCGAAAAGTCAGGGTTGAGGAAGCCATGGAACGTCTAAATATCTCACACAGAAGCAAACACTACCCACAACAGCTTTCAGGGGGCCAGCAACAACGCGTCGCCGTAGCCCGGGCATTGGTGAACAAACCCAGACTCATTTTGGCAGATGAGCCAACAGGTAACCTTGACAGTAAGAACGGCAATGAGGTTTTGGAATTAATGACTGAGCTAAACTCCCAAGGTGCTACTATCATCATGGTAACACACTCTAGTTACGACGCTGGGTTTTCAAGTAAAATCGTAACACTCCGTGATGGGATAGTCGTTGGAGAAAAAGTGAATCAACGTCAAATAGAAATCATCTAAATCAATCAAAAAACGAACAATCATGATTAATTCCTGGCTTAAGATCTTCCTAAGGAACCTAAAAAAAAGACCGCTCTACCCGCTCATCAATACCCTTGGACTTACCTTGGGAATCACTTGTTTTATCTTGGTCATTCTTTTTGTGAGCAAAGAATTGAGTTATGAAAAATGGAATCCTAACCTAGCGCATATTTACAGGCCCATTCGCCTATTCGACAATGGGGAGGTATGGACCACCTCACCGGGTATCATGGTAAAAACAGCCAAGGAACAACTCCCTGAATTGGAAGATGCCATGATGATGAATTGGATGGGAAGCATTCTCTTCAATTCCGATGGTAAAAAACTGATGAAAGGAGCCATGGGCACCACTCCCAATTTCTTTGATTTTTATCCTTATCCATTTAAATACGGGACAAAAGAGAACCTTTTCAAAAACGAGAATGAACTTGTCTTAAGTGATACATTCGCCTATGAACTATTTGGGGACACCAATCCTGTTGGCAAAACCATAGAGGCCCTTTTCAGGAACCAACCTATAACGTACCTCATAACCGGGGTGTATAAGACCAAAGGTTATCCCAGTGAAACCCAGCCTGCGATCTTAAAGTTGATAAAGAAGACCGACAATATGGATCATTGGGGCAATTTCAACTACACGGCCCTATTCAAGTTTCATCCCGGTACCGACATTGGGTCCTTCATTTCCAAATTCGATAAATTCTATGACGAAAACACCTATAAATCTTGGGGGATTTCTTGGGAAGAATACCTAAAAGGGAAGGAAGAGCGAATGTCCATAGAAAATTTAGGGGATATCCATTTGTTTTCAAAAGTCCATAAAGGCAAAGGGGCCAATACCATTTTCATTCTTTCCTTATTGGCATTCCTTATCCTGGTAATATCTTCGATCAACTTCATAAACCTGAGCATATCCGGTTCAACACAAAGGGCCAAGGAAGTTGCTGTTCGAAAAACACTGGGCACCAGTAAGACAAAAATCGTATTGCAGTTCATTTTTGAAGTCACCCTACAATGCCTGTTCGCCATCGTAATTTCTTTGGCCTTGGTAGAAATCCTTCTACCCTTGTTCAACAGCCTAATGAACTCCGAACTGGAAATCCTTGACCCGTACAACAAGTGGCTCTGGGCGTTAGGCATTATTGGGTTACTCGTTTTCATTGCCGGCATTTTTCCGGGGATATACCTTTCAAACTTCAATCCGGTAAAAGTGTTAAAAGGTAATTTCGGACGTTCAAAAAGCGGAAACACCCTCAAAAAGACCATGATTATATTCCAATTTTGTATTTCAGCGATCTTTCTGATTTCCGCATTCATCATAAAATCACAATTGGATTATATGAACAATAAGGATCTCGGGTTTCAAAAAGACCAAATGCTATTTGTACCCATTCAGAATGGGGGGGAAACCTGGAAAAAGATGGAAACATTCAAACAGGAACTCACCAAACTGAAAGGTGTTGAAAAGGTAGCCACGACCACAAGGCCCCCAGGCACCTATGCTGGAAATGGTTCAAACTCAAATGTTGATTACCGTGAAATAAGCTATCAGAGCGATATGCATTTTATCGATGCGGACTATTTTCCCACCATGGGTATAAAACTTTCTGAAGGAAAAAATTTCATTCAAGATTGGATGCAGACAGATCGATCAAAATTCACAATGGATTCGGATGGGGATACCTTACTCCTCAATGAAATCATTGTAAATAAAAAATTGGTGGACAAATTCGGATTTGAAAACCCTATTGGCACAGAGGTTTCCTATTGGGGCTATAAGGGCACCATTATTGGCGTGGTCGACAACTATATCTCCAAAGGGTTTGACGAAGGTGCCTACCCCGCTTTATACATGAACTATCTTAAAGGTGATGATGGGGATTGGGGCAAACCATCCTTTGTAATGATAAAATTGAACAACCAGGACGTGAAAACCACCTTGAACGAGATCGAAAAATTCTGGACGACACGTATCGAACCCCGTTTTCCGTTTAAATATGAGTTTCTTGACCAGAATTTTGCCGAACTATTCTCCCAACACGAACGCTTGGAAAAACTGGTAACCGGACTTTCAATACTGATGATTTTCATCTCATTGCTTGGGTTGTTCGCAATTGCCTCGCACACCGTACAACTGCGTTATAAGGAAGTGGCTATTAAAAAAACCTTGGGAGCCTCGGAAAAAGAGTTGGTGTTCGGACTTATCAAAGACTTTATTCTCATCACCATAATCGCCCTTATTATTGCCCTCCCTATCTCATTCTACCTATCGAATAGATGGCTGCAAGACTTTGCCTATCGTATCGATATTCCCATAGCCCCCTTTCTGATAGCCCCTATTGTCATGTTGACATTGACCATAGCCATCATTCTGGTGCAAGCGGTAAAAGCCCTGAAGTTGGACTTGGTCTCCCATCTCAAATATGAATAACATGGTTTTATTCAACAAAAAAGGGACGCAATAGGCGTCCCTTTTTATCGGTTTGGTTGGTTTTAAGGCAAAATACCTTCTTTTACAATATTGGTTTACATATTAACTTTTTCTTCAGGAACACACCCACGATTTATAACGGGGTTACGGCTATTAAAAGGAAATCCTTGAAGTTCACCTTTATGGAAGGTTTATCAGAAGAAACCGCTCCTAAATCTTTTTCATTAAAATAATCCCTGACACTATACGACGCCCCTTCCTTTAATCCCTTAAGAACGATTTCCCCATTCCAATCGCTATCATAGAAAGCATAGTAAAGGGTTTCCTCTTTTTGAATAACATGGGTTTCGGGCTTGTCATATCCCAAATCGTACAACTCCCCAAGATACTTTTCTTTCGAAAGCATTTTTTCATCATAGAGCGAGAACCACTTCTTCCATACTTTTTCTTTCTCAGGGGTCAATAAATAACTCGCCTCGGCATAAGGGTTGTCTTTGGGCCAAGTGAATTTAGTGCCTAGAACCGCCCCGATACCGAATGAACTTGCAAAATCGTTGGCGTTATCACTCAATTCCACATGATCCCCATAATAAGCCGTATTCGGAACCAAGGCCTTATATGTTTTTCCCTTGTGGCGCACTTGCCAGCTGGAAAGTGGATCGGATGAAACCGCTTGGTTCATGGATGCCATGTTAAAATAGGACATACATGTGCCACACGGACAGTTTTCAATCACGGCATGGGGTTTTATACTTCGGGCCTCATCATAGATCATTTGAAAGAAATCGGGCAGTTTTTCCGGAGCACTTTCCGGATCATCCAAATTATAGTCAGGAGCTACACAGTTCATGTGCTGTCCATCCATTTTCAAACCATCAAACCCCCAGTCTTCCATAAAAAGGTGTATGATTTTCTTCGTATGCTCAATGGTTTTATCATTTGCAGGTGAAAGGTAATAGGCATCCCACCATGTTATAAATTGGGGGGAACCATCTTTTTGCATAATCTGCATTTCAGGATTTTCCTTTAAGGCATTACTCCCGGGATCGGCAGCCAAGGGAGTCCACCAAATTTTTGCTTTCAAGCCCTGTTTATGAATAGCATCAACAAGACCTTTGATCTCTTGGTTTCCTTTTGGGAATTTTTGGGGATTTGCATCCCAATCACCTTCTGCAATTTGAAAGCCATCATCTAACACAGCCCATTTGATACCAAGCTCTTTTACTTTGGGAAGTGTCCCTACAATTTCATCGAGCGTAAACTTTCTTTCATAACCCCATGCGCACCATATCGACTCAAAGGCTGCCGGTTCGGCTTCCGCTATTTTGACCCCCTTGTCTTGCATAAGGTTGGAATACCTTGAGAGATTGGTGAAATAATCGCCCTTAGACACTGATATAAAGGTTTCCAGAGTTTCCAATGTTTCCCCTGATTTAAATACCGTACGCTCCTCAAAATCCTTGGAAACCCCAATATGGACATTACTATCGTTAGTCGGTAACTCTGTAGGAAGGTTCACTAGTTTCGGAACCATTGACAAATGCCCAACCGCTATATTGACATCTGGTCGCCATACCGAAGTTACAGGAATACCTCCCCCATAATCGCTATCATTCATACCCATGAAGTTTTTTTGATAAAACCCGGGTTCCAATGGCTTTATCCAATCGCTCCTATCGGTAGAGGAACTGCCCTGAAACGCCCAGAAAGCCGGCTCATCCCCTTGGGAGAGGATCTGATAGCCATTATTGCCCCATTCTTCAACGAAAACATCCGAATTCGATGTATTCGTGTATATGACCTTGGTCGTCAATAAATCCGGATATTTATCATAAGCGGTAATGATCAACTTTTTACCAACAGAGAGACCATTGTCGTTATAGACTCCGTTGACTACCCATTGTCGGCCTGTTAAATTCCCTTCGAGGGATGTTTCCGCTACACCTTCCACATTAAAATCAGTCAGCCCCTGTTTTGCAACCACCAATTGTTCTGATGATTGAAAATCATCCATTAAAGGTTTTGCTCCTTCAAGAGAAGCCGATAATCTCGTTTTTAAATTCCCATTTATTTCCAACGTCAGATTTCCCTGCTGAATAGTCAGTACAGTGGCATCTTTTTTCTGATTGTCACACGAGAACATAAAAATCAATAGGGGCACAAACACTAAGAGCCCTGTTTTCAGTCTATTCATAATTTCTGATTTTCTTTGCGTTTTCATAATATATCTTTTTTAATACCGCATCGGATAGCCCCAAACCATATAAGGACCAATGGTAACCGAACAATTCTTTGGCGTAGAAATGTTCATCCTCAGTCTCAAGGATCCTGAATGTTATTTCGTACATCGAGGCATCGAAACCCATATCGGTCCCGTACAACAACCTATCCTGGTATTTTTCATAAAAACTCTTGGTGTATCTTGGTACAGGTGCTGTTTCCGCATATCGGGCCGAAATGTCAGCATATAGATTGGGGTAGTGATCCAAAAGCTTGCCAAGGATACCCAGATCATAACTACAATTCGCAAAATGACACGCTATAAAAGTTGTTCCGGGATTAGCTTTTACCGCATTCTCCAAAGTACCAATGAGCTCTGAATGCAATAGCAGGTCCTTATTTGAGGTGTCTATTTGCCAATCGGCAGCATTCATAAGACCGTCATTGTAAACGTCTATAGGTTCGTACATCCAAATCGGTTCCGCAATATGGATATTGATAGGCATGCCCAGCTCACCACATTTTTCAAGAAGGGGCTTCATACGCTCATCGTCAATATGCATATCATATGCTGCTGTAGGTTTTGAATACAATAACCCTTCCCCCTTATCGCCGAGTTCCCCGATACCTCTAGCCCCTACCTCATAACATCGTTCCAATTCTTGAACAGCCTTCCCTGCCCAGCCTTTCTTAGCATACCCGGTATAGTCAAATCCACACCAAACTTCAAAACGGCCTTCGTATTTCGCATAGATATTGTAAACACTATCGAATGCCTTACCCGTAAGCTTGGTTAGGATTATCGTTTTTTCAATACCGAACTTGTCCATTGTCTTAACCCATTCCCCAATTTCTTCCTGACTTGTAGCATAAGCATGTGAATGCATATCGATCACGGGAAACTTGGCCTTTTCCAAAACCGTTTTATGGGTTTTGTAGATAGACTTCGGATTATAATCCTTCAGAAGAATATCCTCTTGCCCCATAACCACGGAAAAGACATTGACAATCAAAACAATGGATAAAAGTAGGGCGCGCATATTTGGTTATTTGATGTTTATCACATTCAACTTATTGGCAACCAAATTTTTTGCCTGTTCTGTTGCCTTGGGGAAAACTTCCCTTAAGTCTATATTATCGGTAGCCTTAAGTTCTGCTTGCAAGGTTTTCATGAAAATGTTCTTAATTTCAGTAGCCAGATTGATTTTAGTGATTCCGTTTTTAACAGCGGCTTGTAGCTGGTCATCCGGAATACCCGAACTACCGTGCAAAACAAGTGCGGCATCGGTAACGGCATTTATTTCCTTGATAAGGTCTACCTGTAATTTAGGCGTATTCTTATAAAATCCATGGGCAGAACCCACGGCTATCGCCAATGCATTGATACCGGTACTTTCAACAAATTGCTTGGCCTCTTCCGGCTGGGTATAGATCATTTTTTGATCCTGTCCCAGTTTTGAAATATAACCAAGTTCTGCCTCTACATTAATATCAAAGCTTGCCGCATATTTAACAATTTCGGATGTTATCCGTATGTTTTCCTCGAAAGGTTTTTCACTGGCATCGATCATCACCGAATCAAATCCTATATCGATACACTGTTTTACCAATTCGACATTTTGACCATGATCCAAATGCAACCAGGCAGTAACACCATACTGTTCCCTGGCACTCGTCGCCAGCGCTTTGGCTACACGAAGCCCCATATATTTTACAGAACTCTCCGATACTTGCAATATAAGTTCGGAATCTGTTTCCTTTGCTGCCATCAACACAGCGGAAAGGGTTTCAAAATTGTAGAAATTTGTAGCTAATAAAGCCTTTCCCTCTGTTTTGTTATGCGATAATTTCTGTTGTAATTTCATATATTATAATTGATATTTAAAAAGGTCAAAAGCAACTTTTTTTACGTTTTCCAGACTTTTAAAGGCACCCGTACCACCAGACGCGGTAGTATTAATAGCACCTGTGATATTTCCGAACTCGAGGCAATGCAACATACTGCCCCCTTTAAGGTATTCACTGATAAAACCGGCATCAAAACTATCACCGGCCCCAATGCAGTCAATGACATTGCTATTAAGGAATGCCGGTTGGGTGGTTAATTTTTCCCCATCCCAAAGGTGGGCCCCATTTTCACCATCCTTAATGATTATATAATTGGCATAGGATTTTACTTTATCCAATCCCGATTGGATGTCGGAACACTTTGTAAGATGTTTAAACTCCTCGGTATTGGGCATAAAGACATCCATATAAGGAAGAAGTTCTTCGAGATCCAGGTTCCATTTTTCCGTAGGATCCCATTGGGGATCCATGGAAGTGGTCAACCCCAAATTCTTTGCCCTTTTGAAAAGTTCCGAAATTTCACTTAATAGTCCGGTCTGCAAAAACACAGAGCTTAAATGAAGGTGTTTGGCCTTTTGCAATTGGGAATCTGTTATTTCGTCTAGGCTAAGATGCTCCATGGCACCAGGAAACGTAACATTCGCCCTATCCATGTCATAATTCATAACTATGGTCAGCCCTGTTTGGTATTCTTCCGACTGGATTATATTTTCGGTGTCAACCTTTTTTTCTTTAAGGGTGTTTATTACGGTTCTGGCGAAATCATCCTTACCGATCTTACCCAAGAAACCAACCTTATTCCCCAAGGAACTCAAATTACTGGCGAATATAGCAGAACTACTCCCTAGGGTCATAGTCATTTCCTTAGCGATTATTTCCTTTCCAACGACCGGAAAACCTTGGATTTTATCCAAAATGATATCGACATTCAATTCCCCTACCACTAAAACATCAAAAAACTTCATAATAGTTGTGTCCTTTATAAAACAATACGGCATCTAAGTTTTCATCTTAGCATACCTCCAAATCTATTTCATTAAATAAAGGTATCGGTATAAAAAATAGAAATACCAAAATTTAATAGTCCAAAAATAAGGATTGTATTTAATCTTTCAAAACCTTTCTATCAACTTTCTTTTACTTATTTTTTACTTATTTATAACCTGATATTTTATCAAATTAATTAAAAAATGATGAAATACACTCCGTTTATCATCAACCCTAACATCTTTTTCAATTTGTGTAATCCCGAATTATTCTTAATTTAAATTTTTATTATCTACTTTATTTTCAATGTTTTAAAACGGCATCATATATGAATATCCTACGAATTCACCATCTATTTTGGAGCGGATTTTCACTATTTCTTATCAATAAAACCCACACAAGTTTAAATTACATTTCGAAATTTTAAAAATAAGTTTGTGAAAGTATTTATGTTTTTATAGCTTTGTTATAATAATGTTAATTTTTTCAATAACTTATTTAAACTAATCCAAACAAACTTTTTAGTATGAAAAAAGAATTTTTAATCACTTCGCTTTTTGCCCTGTTCTTTTCGCTGGCAGGATTCGCGCAAGAAAAAACGATTACCGGAATGGTGACCTCGGAAGGTGTGCCCCTGCCGGGTGTCAATGTCTTGGTCAAAGGAACCAACAACGGTGTTTCATCCACGTTCGACGGGGACTATTCGATCACCGTTGACCAATCCAATGCCATCCTTGTATTTTCCTACCTAGGCTTTGAAACACAAGAGATTCCTGTAAAAGGAAGAACCACAATAGACGTTGCCATGCAAGAAAGTGCGGAAAGTCTTGATGAAGTAGTTGTTGTTGGTTTTGGAACACAAAAGCGGAAAGATTTGACCGGTGCTGTCGAAACGATTACTTCCGACGACATTACGAAAACCCCAAACACATCGTTGGACCAGGCGTTAGGAGGCCAGGTAGCGGGTGTTTATATTGCTAATCGCGGTGGTGATGCAGCCGCTCCGATAAATGTGAGAATCCGTGGTGTGGGTACCACCGGAAACAATCAACCTTTATTTGTTGTAGATGGTATTCCTTTAGTACAAACCTCCAACCAAACCGTAAATACAGGTTCAAATACCGAGAGTAACCCCTTAGCAACGTTAAATCCGAACGATATTGAATCGATCAACGTACTTAAAGATGCCTCTGCCGCAGCAATCTATGGTGCAAGGGCCGCAAACGGGGTTGTCATTATCACCACCAAAAGGGGGAAAAGTGGAAAAGCCAAAATAACGTATGACATATATACCACAACATCTACAAACAGAAAAAGATTTGATGTATTGAATACGGAGCAATACATTGCCTACCAAGCCGGTCTTGGCGAAGGGCACGATTTCTCCCAATTTAGTGGAAGTGATACTTATGATTGGCAAGACGCCATTTATAGAACAGGAAACACCATCAACCACAACCTTGGGGTTAGTGGTGGAACCGACAATGCCAATTATAGTATATCGGCAGGATATATAGAGCAAAGCGGTATTCAATTGTCCCAGAACTTTGAACGTTACAGTTTTTCGGCAAACTCGGATATTAAAGTCGGTGAACATTTTAAATTCGGGGAATCCTTCACTTTTGGTAGTACTGATAGATTAGTACAATCAGAACCAGGTGCTGCCGCATCATTCCTATCCGCTACCAATGTACCTTTCTTTTCTATCTACAATGAAGATGGAAGTTATACCTCTGCCAATTATGACACTGTAGGGGATGCCAGTTGGAATACAGGTGACAGACAGATTGTTGGACTCAATGATTTGGAAAACAACGAAACCCGCGTAAAAACAAATAGGATCCTTGGAAGTATCTATGGCCAAGTTGAATTTGTGAAAGGGTTAAAATATAAATTCACCGCCGGTTTGGATTACCAAGTTGGTGAGGGACAATGGTACCAAGGTAAATATGATTTCGGTGATGGGGAAGGAAATACCACTGGAACCGATCTTTTGGTAAAAGAAAGACCCATTGAAAAAACCGTCAATGTCTCAAACATTCTCACCTATGATACCTCTTTCGGAAAGAACACCTTATCCTTGCTATTGGGGCATGAAGAAACTAGGTTTCAATTCACAAAACTAAGAGGACAGGCTACCGATTTACTAAACAACACAGTGAAAATTGTAAACACCGGTGCCAATTCTGCAGCTAATGAAGAAGCGGATGAATGGGCAATCAGAGGATATTTAGGAAGAATAAACTACAATTATGATGGTAAGTATTTAGCTACCTTTAATTTAAGAAGGGACGAAACCTCGCGGTTTTCTTCCGATAATAGGGCAGATTACTTTCCTTCATTTGCCTTGGGCTGGCGATTGAGCCAAGAAAAATTCCTGGAAAACGTAGACAACCTGAACAACCTGAAGTTACGAGCGTCTTGGGGACAAGCCGGTAACCAATTCACAGGGGCCAATAACGCATATATAAGCCAATTGGGACTTACATCGGCTTATGTTCTTGGCGGTGACCAAACGGTCATCATTGCACCTGCATCAGTCGTACTGGCCAATCCGGCCCTAAAATGGGAGAAAAGTAATCAAACGAATATCGGTGCCGACGTAACCATGTTCGACAATAAACTGAATTTCTCCGTTGATTACTTCATGAAAGACACGAAAGACATTTTAGTCGGCGTTCCTTTTCCTGCAGTTACAGGTTTTGCACTTCCTACCGATGTCAATTTAGGGGAAATTAAAAATTCAGGTCTTGAATTTTCAGTGAACTACAACAATTCCTTAAGCGATGATTTCAGTTATGGAATCAGCGCCAATTTCTCAACCCTTAAGAATGAAGTGGCCGATCTAGGTGGATTTGAACTTCTATCAGGGGTCTTTGGTTCTCAAATCAGTAGAACGATCGAAGGGGAGTCCATGGCACATTTCTATGGTTATAAAACAGATGGTCTTTATCAAACAGATGCCGAAGCCGCTGCAGCCCTTCCCGATGAGGATTCCTTTGACGGTGCATCAGCAGGTGATATAAGATTTGTCGATGTCAACGGTGATGGGGAAATCACACCTGATGACAAAACCAACATAGGAAGTCCAATACCTTCTTTTTATTACGGACTTAATCTAAGTGCAAATTATAAGAATTTCGATTTCTCGATTTTCTTTCAAGGTGTTGGTGGCAACAAAGTTTATAATGCAGCCCGACAGGAATTGGAAAGCATGGAAGGATATTCAAACCAATCAACAGCCATATTGAAAAGATGGACTGGGGAAGGTACAAGCAACTCAATACCCCGACTAGATGCGGAAGGATCGAACAACAACAGCCGTTTCTCCGATCGCTGGGTCGAGAGTGGTGCCTACACCAGATTAAAAAATATTCAAATAGGATATAATTTCGACGCTGAAACTCTTAAAAACATTTTCAATGGTTTTGTTTCGAATATCAGATTATATGCTGGTGCCCAAAATTTAGCGGTATTCACCAAATACTCTGGTTTGGATCCTGAGGTTACCCGAGCCTTTAGTTTTCAAAAAGGGGAAAACAACCTATCAACGGGAGTTGATGACGGCTATGCTTCACCACAACCAGTTAGTATTCAATTTGGAGCAAGAATAAGTTTCTAATCAATCATAAATAGCGTAATTAATATGAAAATAATAAGTATCAATATAGCAAGAATACGTTCTTACAGTCTATTGGCATTAGTAGTGTTCTTATTTTCCTGTAACGAACTCGATTTACAGCCTTTGGATGCTGTCATTGAGGATAATTTCTTCAAGACAGAGGTTGATTTCAAAGGGGCGACCTTAGCTTCTTATTCATCTATTCAAAGTTTGTATGCCACCACAGAGGAAAACCTGTATGCGGCCAATGAATGGTGGAAACTCACGATTATGACAGAAGACGACATGTCCTGTGAAGTAGATTCAGACTTGTACGGTTATAATAAATTCAGATTCCTACCCGAAGATAATGCCTTATCCTTTATATACACGATTATTTATCAAGGCGTTTATAGGGCCAACAAGGTACTGGAAAAATTAGACGAAGAGAATGAGTTGACCGCAGAGGAAAAAGCACAGTACGAAGGGGAAGCCAAATTCTTAAGAGCTTGGTTTCACTTCCAGAGCTTTAAATTATGGGGAGGAAATGCTCCATTGATGGAAGCTACATTAACAGACTTCTCAAACCTGTCAGCACCTAACTCAACACCAGAGGCCACTATTGCCTTAATTCTTTCAGATCTTCAAACAGCGGCCAATAATTTGCCCGAATCCTGGGATGATTCCAATTTAGGCCGTGCTACATCATGGGCGGCAATTGCCTACATGGGAAAAGTAAACTTGTACAATGGAGACCCAATAGCCGCAATGCCCTTTTTCAAAAATGTGTATGAGCAAGGCCCTTATAGTTTAATGCCCGATTATGCCTCAGTGTTCGACTATGATTTCGAGAATAACCAAGAATCTATTTTTGAGGTTCAGTTTACGGGTAATTCAGATGACAATGGCTGGGTTCTAGATGATTTTCACTCCGAGAATTTTAAAGCGACCCAAGGGTATAACCGAGGATCGGACCAAGATATCGATGGCGGCGCCATCTATAGACCAACGGCCGAATATGCCATGGTATCCGATGCCGAAGACCCAAGGTATGCCGTAAATATTTACGGGGAGGGTGACATTTATTATGATGGCTACGGAGATAGTTTTGTAATCGAGGATATGTCAGAATTCTCAGATACCGGATATTTACTTAAAAAATACCGAGGTGAGAACATCGCCAAAATGGGGGCCACCAATGAAGTTGTTGATTACAACAATGAACGCCTTTTTAGATATGCCGATTTAATTTTATTGTACGCTGAGACTTTGATTGATTCCGATCCAGGATTGGCGACTGACCTCATCAATGAAGTAAGACTTCGATCTTACCCGGATGCAACACCGGTAGCTTACGGTTTAAGTGCAACTGAACTTACTGATGCCCTTAGGTTGGAAAGAAGATTGGAATTGGCTTTTGAAGGACAACGTTATTTCGACCTTGTTCGTTGGGGAATCGCAAATGAAACCTTTGACGCTTTGGATACTGGTACCAATGATAATCTTTGGGACAGTAAAACAGCCAATGGCCTGTTCCCAATACCACAAAGTGAAATAGAAAGAAGCCAAGGTGTATTAAACCAGCTTCCTGGATTATAACCAAAATTATGGTTCCAAAAAAATGTTAGTTTGAGTTTTTAATATAGGGTTAGGCATCTATTATACGATGCCTTTCTCTTTATTATACCCCCACTCCTTTTATAATATTCGCTTTTTATCAAAAAAAAAGCAAACCCAACTGAAGGAAGCTATGGTTTTTATTATGAAAATAGTTTAAGACCATTAAACAAATGCCTACTTTTTAGCCAAAATATTTATACTCTTTCTGATGACAAGCCATCACAACAAAATAAATACGCTACTAAGATTACATTTCATTGGCCTATTAGGGCTGTTGGCTATCAATTGCAACACATCAACCACTGAAAAACGTTTATTTGAACTCGTAGATTCAGAATACAGCAATATCGACTTTGAGAACAGGTTGTCTGAAAACGACACCATCAACATCCTTGATTTCGAGTTTATGTTCAATGGGGGCGGTGTGGCTATCGGTGATATCGACAATGACGGTTTACAGGACCTCTATTTTTCAGGCAATCAAGTCTCCGGTAAATTATATCGCAATTTAGGCGACTTCAAATTCAAGGATATTACGGCCGAAGCCAACGTCACAACCACAGGTTGGTGCAATGGGATCGCCATGAAGGATGTCAACCAGGATGGTTTTTTAGACCTCTATATTAGTAGGGGCGGACCAAGGAATACCCCTGAAGAACAAATGGCCAATCTACTTTTCCTCAATAAGGGGGATGGTACTTTTATTGAAAGCGCCAAAGAATACGGGCTCGCCGATACCGGATATAGCATACAGGCCCTTTTCTTTGATTACGACAAGGATGGAGACAATGATATGTACCTCTTGACGAATGCCCTTGTCCCATACAACAGAAATACCTCAAGACCCAAAATCCTGAATGGGAAGGCTCCTAGCACCGATAGGCTGTACAAAAACAATGGAGACAACACCTATACGAACATTTCCAAGGAAGCGGGTGTAACTATTGAAGGATTTGGACTCGGGGTCTCCGTATGTGACATCAATAAGGATGGTTGGCTCGATATTTATGTGTCGAACGATTTTTTGACCAATGACATCCTTTACATCAATAACGGGGATGGCACATTCTCCGATAAGATCTTCGATTATCTGAAACACCAAAGCTATAACGGTATGGGTTTGAACATTGCCGACATCAATAACGATGCACAATCAGATATCATTGTTCTCGACATGCTGCCCCAAGACAACAAAAGACTAAAACAGACCTTAGGGTATTTCAGTTACGATAAACATATGCTCGATACGGAATTCGGCTATATGCCACAGTATGTCCGCAATACACTACAACTGAACAATGGGGATGGCAGCTTTAGTGAAATTGGACAATTGTCGGGCATTAATGCAACGGATTGGAGCTGGTCTCCCCTTATTGCCGATTTTGACAACGACGGTTTCAAGGATGTCTTTATCACCAACGGTTACCGACGGGATGTAACCAATTTGGACTTTATTGTCTACGGTCAAAAACAGGGACCCTTTGGTGACCCGGAAACCATCCGAAAGGATAAATTGCAAAAATTAAATGCCCTGCCTGAAGTCAAATTACACAATTACATATACAAGAATAACGGTGGGGTAGATTTCACTGACAAGTCCTTGGTTTGGGGAATAGACACCCCCAGTTACTCCAATGGTTCGGCTTACGCCGATCTAGATAATGATGGGGATTTGGATCTGGCCATCAATAATATTGATGACAAGGCCCATATCTACAAAAACAACACCATTGAAGCCAATGCCGCCATTTCAGGAAACCATTTTATTCAAATTACATTGAAAGGGCTACCCAATGTAACAGGGACTGAAGTTTACCTCTACGACCAAAATACCGTGCAATACCAATACCACAACACCGTAAAAGGGTATTTGTCCACCATGGGCGAGAGCCTCCATTTCGGTTTGGGCGATACGAAAGAAGTAGATTCATTAACCGTCAAATGGCCCAATGGCACATGTCAGACCCTTAAAAAGGTTTTGTCCAACCAGACAATCACCCTTGACGTTGCGAATGCCGGAAAATGCAAAAAGAACACCCCTATCCGAACATTATTTCAAGAAATGGGCGGAATGGAAATTAACTACACCCACAGGGAAGAAAAGCATATTGATTTCAATGAGCAGACAACGTTGATTCAAATGAACTCCAGACTGGGCCCGGGTATTGCAGTCGGGGACATTAATGCTGACGGATTTGAGGACTTTTATGTTGGAGGGGGTAAAGGCCAGAATGGCAGCTTTTTTATACAGCAAAATGATGGTGGTTTTCTTGAAAAACCTTTGTTAAATGGAGAAACCCACGAAGATATGGGTACCCTTTTATTCGACATCGATAGCGATGGCGATCTAGATCTTTTAATAATCAGTGGGGGCGAAAAAAGCACCGGATCAAAACAAGGTTATACCGATAGGGTGTACCTCAACGATGGTCAAGCCAATTTTAAGGGGAAGGATTTTTTCACACGACCTGATGCCGGTTCTTTTGTAAAAGCCGGGGATTATGATAAAGATGGTGATTTAGACCTCTTCATTGGCGGAAGGTATGTGAGTGGCTCCTATCCGTTATCACCCAATAGTTACCTCTTAAAAAATGAAAAAGGTCAATTTCAGGATGTTACCCAAGCGGTATTCAATAACGAAAAAAAGTTCGGAATGCTTACCGATGCACTTTGGACCGATTTCGATAATGATGGCTGGCTAGACCTAATTATTGTTGCCGAGTTTTCCGAACCCCTCTTTTACAAGAACGATAATGGCAACCTCATCAACGTATCAAAATCCACCGGACTCAAAAATTGTTCAGGATGGTGGAACAGCATAACCTCTGGCGATTTTGATAAAGATGGTGACACTGACTATATCCTAGGTAATCTCGGATTAAACAGTGCGTACAAGGCAAGTGCCGAGGAACCTGTTACGATTTATGCCAAGGACTTTGACGCTAACGGTACTATTGACCCCATGATCACCTGTTATCGCCAAGGTAACGAGCACCTGATACACTCCAGGGACGTATTGAACAGTCAGATCGTAGCCATGAAGGGCCGCTTTAGAACGTATGAAGCTTATGCCAATGCCCCTTTTGACAGGACTTTCTCAAATAAAGAATTGAAGGATGCCTATACGCTAAAAGCAACGATGTTGACCAGTATGTATGTGGAAAATATGGGGGAAGGAAAGTTTAAAATGAAGGAATTGCCCATTGAAGCCCAATATGCCCCAATATTTGGCACATTGGTCGAGGATTTTAATGGCGATGACAATTTAGATGTATTGTTAGTCGGCAATCTCTATGCTACCGAAGCCCTCACTGGTGCCTATGACGCACTTTCCGGCCTCTGTCTCTTAGGGGATGGCATCGGTGGGTTTCTGCCCGTTAAAGCAACAGAAAGTGGCTTAAAAATAAATGGTGACGCCAAAGGATTGGTTGAATTGGGGGCCGCAAATGGTGATGCCATACTTCTAGCCAGTCAGAATTTGGGTGTGTTAAAAGCATATTCGTACACAACCAACAAATTAGTGATGCACCCGAAACCTCAGGAAACCCACGCCCTTGTTTACATGAGGGATGGAAGTTTCTACAAAAAAGAATTTGCCTATGGCAGTTCGTATTTAAGCCAAACATCAAGACAGCTAAAAGTAGATAAAACCAAAACTGATTATATTGTATTCTTTTCGTACACGAACCAAACCAGAAAAATTGAGATAGGTGATGATAAATAGATACCCTTTATGTTTGTTTGTCTTATGTCTTTTAACAGGGTCTTCCTGTAAAAACCCAGACACTTTGTTCACTGCGCTCGAATCGACCGATACCCATATCGATTTTTCAAATGAGATTCAAGAAAACGAGGAGCACAACATTCTTAATTTCATGAACATTTACGCTGGGGCCGGCGTTGGTGTTGGCGACATCAACAACGATGGCCTTACCGACATTTTCTTTGCGGGCAACATCGTTCCGGACCGATTGTATCTGAACAAGGGTGGTTTCAATTTTGAAGATATCACAGCGTATTCAGGTATCAACAACAAGGGATGGTCCACGGGTGTAAGTATGGTAGACATCAACCAAGATGGTTGGTTGGATATTTATGTTGCCGTTTCAGGCGGTTCGGAATCCCATGAAAAAGCCAATAAGCTGTACATCAATCAAAAAAACAATACATTCACCGAGGAGGGTGAAAGTTATGGACTTGCTGATACCAGCCAATCTACGCATGCTGCATTTTTTGATTATGACAGGGATGGTGACCTCGACATGTTTTTGATCATTAATCCTGTGGATTACACCATGTCATCTGTAAACACCATACGTGCCAGAAAATTGAACGGCGAATCAAATAGTACCGACAAGCTCTATCGAAACAATGGGGACAATACCTTTACCGATGTTTCTGCCGAATCGGGAATTCTGGTCGAAGGGTATAGTCTCGGCCTCGGCATCAGTGACATCGATAACGATGGCTGGCCGGATGTCTATGTTTCCAACGATTTTCTTACCAATGACATTTTATATCGAAATAATGGGAATGGCACATTCTCGGATGTTTCCAACACCTATTTCAAACACACCAGTTTTGCCGGCATGGGCAACGATATAGCCGATTACAATAACGATGGCTTGGCCGATATTCTGGTTTTGGATATGCTTCCCGAGGATCATAAACGCCAAAAGACCATTATTCCAGCAAGTAATTTTGATAAATTCCAAATGACGCTTAACAAGGGATATACTGCCCAATATACACGAAATACCCTGCAGCTCAATAACGGCAACAATTCCTTCAGTGAAATAGGGCAATTCGCAGGGATCAGCCAAACGGACTGGAGTTGGAGCGTACTCTTGGCAGACTATGACAATGACGGACTTAAGGATGCTTTTATCACCAACGGTTTCAGAAGGGATATTGGCGACATGGATTATATCAATTACCAACAGGAATCATCGAATCCGTTCGGTTCTGAGAAAGCCAGAAGGGAAAGAAAACTACAGACCATAAAAGAGTTGCCAAGTGCCTCCGTTAAAAACTATTTTTACAAAAACAATGGTGATTTTACCTTTACGAACACGACAACGGATTGGGGTATTGAACATGCCAATTTATCCAACGGTTCCGCTTTTGCTGATTTTGACAACGATGGAGACCTGGATTTGGTAGTGAACAACATCAATGAAAAGGCCAGTATACTGCAAAACAATAGCGAGAAAAACCAATCCCGTTATTTAAAACTAAAACTCATTGGTAAAGAAGGCAACAGGGATGGACTCGGTACAAAAATCACCGTACATACCAATGGGGATAACCAGTACTATCAACACTTCCTCTCTAGGGGTTACGAATCCAGTGTGGACCAAATAGTGCATTTTGGCTTGGGGAAAACAAAAATAGATAGCATTACAATTGTTTGGCCCGATCAAAATACGCAGGTTCTAAAGGACGTCAAGGAAAATCAAATGTTGAGCGTCGAATACGCCAAAGGAACAATCGGGGTGAATAACGTTGAAGCCCATTTGACAAATACGCTCCTCAAAGAAATTACGGATTCCTTGAAAATTGACTTTGAACATAAGGAAAACAGCTTTGTGGATTTTAAGGTACAACCCCTATTGCCCCATATGCATTCTAAAAATGGACCAAAAATGACCAAGGGCGATATAAATGGCGATGGGTTGCAAGACTTTTATATCGGTGGCAGTAAAGGTTATAGTGGAGTGTTCTTTGTTCAGGGACCAGAAGGAGGCTTTAAAGAACAACCCCTTAATTTGGATATACAATCGGAAGATATGGGTTCACTCCTATTTGATGCGGACAATGATGGGGATAACGACCTCTATGTGGTTAGTGGCGGAAGTGAATTCAATAAACATAACCCATGGTACCAAGACCGTTTATATCTGAACGACGGCCATGGTAATTTCACGAAGGATGAAAGTGCCCTACCCAAAATCAAAGCTTCAGGCTCTATAGTCAGGCCTTTTGATTTTGATGGGGACAATGATCTAGATCTTTTTGTGGGTGGCAGGTTGGTCCCCGGTGAATACCCTACCGTACCTCGAAGTTTTGTATTGAGGAACCAAAATGGAAAGTTTCAGGATATTACCCAAGAATTGAACCCTGAATTGTCCAACATCGGCATGGTAACCGACGCCGTATGGGAAGATTATGACCAGGATGGGGAAACCGACCTTATTGTCGTCGGGGAATTCATGAACATTACCGTATTTAAAAACACCGATGGCAAACTAGAGAACGTCACAATAAACACAGGCCTTTCCGATACCTCTGGATGGTGGAATTGTATTAAATCAGCAGATATTGATGGTGATGGCGATATGGATTTCTTTGCTGGAAACCTCGGCACCAACAGTCGATACAAAGCCTCAACATCGGAACCCCTATGCATTTATGCCAAGGACTATGACAAAAACAACAGCATCGACCCTATAATGTGTTATTATATCCAAGGTAAAAATTATATAGCACACCCACGTGATTTATTGGTAGGTCAAATCGCTTCGATGCGAGGACGGTTTGCCACCTTCGGGTCCTACGCCGAAGTAGAATTCGAAGATGCCTTTTTGCCTGAAGAATTGGAAAACGCATTAATTGTTAAAGCTATGGAATTTCAAAGTCTCTATCTTGAAAACCTTGGTGATGGCACATTCAAAACCAAGGCCCTACCCCCAATGGCCCAAATTGCACCCATAAACGATATGGCCTTTATTGACGCAGATAAAGACGGACAATTAGATGTACTCATCGTTGGTAATAATTATTCAGGGGATTCAGCCATAGGCAACCACGATGCAATGATAGGACTTCTTTTAAAAGGGGATGGCAAGGGTGGTTTCAGTACCGTTCCTGTTACGAAAAGTGGTTTTTATGTCCATAGTGACGCCAAGGACATCCAACAGTTGAAAATGGGTGATGGCCGCGAAGTGATTTTGGTGGGTAGCAATTCTAGTGCTCTAAGAGCTTTTTCTTATGTTCATTAGAATAAAAAACATATATTTTGTAAATAATAAGTTTTTGAAAGTTATTATACTTTCATATATTTACCTTATAACAAATAAAACCGTTATTGCATTTGTAGCTTTAAATACATCATCCTAGATTTTCAAAAATGAAACGTAGATCATTTATCACCAAAAGTGCCTCAGCAGGTTTACTTGTCGGCATTCCATGGTCAAAACCCCAAGACCATATACCACCACACAATTGGGACGGTTATGATTTTGGCCCACCACCTACAATTGAAAACAGAATGAATCAAGGTCCGTTTTCAACATATGGACCTGCAGCTACCACTCCTGGTGCCGATGTAGTAATGGTAACCACACCTGCCAAAAAACCTATCAGCAATTATGGTAAGGGTTTCGTGACTTACATCTGTGATGAAGTTGGCCCACCGAAAACAAAAGGGAAAACATTACGGGAATCAATTGAAAAACTAGCCAAATTCCCTTTGGGAGACGTATTATATATCCGAGTCGATTGGCGTGACATTCAAAAAGAGCCCAATAAATTGGAGTTCCCGGAACATTGGCACCTAACATTTGAAATGGCCAAGAAATACGGCAAGCGCGTGGCCTTTAGAATACAACTGATGAGCCCCGTGATTGAACCTGAGTCCATGCCCGATTTTTTAATCGGAAAAGTACCCATGGTAAAACTGGGCACCACCGATGAAATCGGCATTCCAAATAAAGTACACTATGCACCAAGATACGATCATCCCGAATTCATGAAGGCCTTTAAAAAAATGGATGATCTTCTATCGGCAATCTACAATGGTCATGAACTGGTTGAATATGTTGATACCTGTATGTATGGTTTTTGGGGGGAAGGACATTCATGGCCGTTTAACGGCAACCCTTTTCCAGATAATTATACGGCCGAAAAGACCTTTGTTGAAATATTCGAATACCAAGCGGCCAACTGGACAAAAACCCCTTTGGTGACCAATACCCAACCTGATTATAATGAAGTTGGCAATGCTGAAGTACTGGATAGAACCATTCGCTCTTACAATTGGCTGCGTACGGATACCATTTTTATAGAGCCCTCACAAATAGATGCCTTGAGCAACCGCCCCCCTTGGATAGGAGCAACAATAGAACAAGGAATCAGAACCGAGCAAGAAAATAATACATCCGAAATTGAGGGTATTACCCGAAATGAAAACATCATTTCCCATATCAAGGATGTCAGCCCCAACTATTTTTCCCTTTGGAACTGGCATAATATCGCCTTGGAAAACCTTCTCGGTTACTACGAAAAACATCCTGAACCGTTAGACCAATTGGCTATGGTCTTAGGATATAATGTACGGCCTTCCTGGGTATGGCACTTCGAAAAAGAGGGATATCCCGGATTGATTCTAGGCTTGGTGAACGATGGCGTTTGTGGCGTTCCGGGGGCATTGTGTATTTCGGTGCTGGACAATGATGGCAATTTAATTACCACAGGAAGTATAGACCCAGGATACCCGATACCAGGTAAAGTTAGGCAGGCTTCCTTCCTTCTACCTAAAGGAACGGTCTGGGAAAACTTACGCATAAAAGCCGAAATAGAAGTAAAAGGAATACGTCATCAAATAAAATGGGCCTGCGAACAAAAGCTTGAAGACGATGGAACCCTTCGTTTAAAACAAAATTTATAACCAAATAACCAACACTACAATGAAATCAAAACCATGGCTTATTTACGCACTGACAACCACTCTTTTTTGGGGGGTTTGGGGGGCTTTTACCGGTTTACCAGCAGAAAATGGATTTCCCGAGACCTTAGTTTATTGTGTATGGGCACTAACGATGATACCTCCCGCCATATTTGTTTTGTACCGCGTTAATTGGAAATTACAGTACGACAAAAAATCTATTTT
Organism: Maribacter aquimaris; assembly: GCF_014596745.1. GTDB lineage: Bacteria > Bacteroidota > Bacteroidia > Flavobacteriales > Flavobacteriaceae > Maribacter_A > Maribacter_A aquimaris. Next base: position 85,409 of record NZ_JABTCF010000013.1, on the reverse strand, counting down.
TTATGGTTGCTTGATCGGCCTTTTAGGCGCTGGTGGACAAATGGTGCTTTTTCATGCCGTAACTGTCGGACCAACCTATTTGATTTTTCCGATCATCTCGCTATCACCCATTATCACCGTAGTACTATCCTATTTCTTTTTGAAGGAAAGAACCGGGCCTAAAGGAACTATTGGTATTATACTCGCTATTCTGGCATTGCCCTTATTCGAATACTCTACAGGTAATGAATCCGAGGGGTATGGGGTCTCATGGTTCATTTTGGCAATTTTGGTCCTTGCGGCATGGGGCATTCAGGCTTATTTTATGAAGTTTGCCAACAAGAGCATGAACGCGGAAAGTATATTTTTCTACATGACCATAACAGGTTTACTGATTATTCCCGTAGCCTTAGTTATGACCGATTTTTCCCAAGAGATCAATTGGGGAGCCAATGGCCCTTGGTTGGCCGCTGGTATTCAAATATTGAACGCCGTAGGTGCGCTCTGCTTGGTTTTCGCATTCAGGTATGGCAAGGCAATGGTAGTATCCCCATTGACCAATGCGGGTGCCCCCCTGATTACCGCTATTATTTCCATGGTCCTATTGAATTTTGTACCCAATACCATTAAGATTATCGGTATTGTTTTTGCGATCATCGCAGCCTTTTTGTTGGCAATTGACCCTGAGGAAGAAGAAACTGAATAAATTTTAAACGAGCCTCGTTAACGAATTGTTTAGGACATGGAAGATAAAAATTTCACTGTCATGACCTCCCATATCAACATATGTCACAATATTCCTTAATTGACATAAATAAAAAAACCCAGGCTCGGATACGGTCCTGGGTTTTGGTTTGGTAATTCCCAAAGGATATTGACTTAAATGTTATGTTAGATGTGAAATGGGTCCAAAATATTTCAAGCCCCCCTGTCCATCAAGCAATGACTACGTCAATCCCCAATTCTTCCAAGAACAATTTATCCGCCTTTTGCATATTTTCATCTGTCACTATAATATCGATTTTATTTGTAGGACATATAAATGCGAGACTCCTTCGGTTGAATTTACTGGAATCAGCCACCAAAATAACATCCTTGGCAATATCTATCATAATCTGGTTCAATGAGGCCTCCTCAATATTGGGGGTAAATGCCCCCTGTTTAATATCGAGTCCGTCTACACCCAGAAATACCTTATCCACATAAAAATTACGAAGGTTTTTTTCAGCCAAAGGCCCAACCAAGGAATGTGAGTTCTTTCTCAATGTGCCTCCCGGAACAATAATATTGATGTTTTGGGCGTGAATTAACTGATTGGCGATATTAAAGGCGTTGGTGATCACATTAATTGCTTTTTCCGTATCCAGATGCTTGGCGACCTCCATAGTCGTGGTTCCGGAATCCAAAATAATGGTTTCACCCTCCTTAATAAGGGAAGCCGCTTTTTTTCCTATTTCAATTTTTTCGGCATAATGTATTTTATCCTTTTCAGAGAGTTGATAATCGGCACTTACGGAATTATCGTATTTCATTGCACCACCACGTGCACGAATCAATAACTTTTTGGATTCAAAAAGTTCAAGATCGTTTCGAATGGTAACCTCACTAACGTTGAATTGCTCACTGAGTTCGTGAACGAACACCTGTCCGTTTATATCGAGTAGATTTAATATTTTCTTACGGCGCTCCACAGTTGAACGCTTTGTTTTGCTTTTATCCATTGGCCTACTTCATAAATTAACAATCTAAAATAACATTTTAATTTGGGTAATTAACAAAAATAAAAAAGTAATCTTATGATTCAATATATAATAATGTTTCGTAATTTAAATAATAAGATTTGAAAGTTTAAATAAGTTTAATAACTTTGTATGAAATGTTCTGAAAGAATATAAGCATTTGAAATAACGACTTACCAAATGAGATATCTAAATATTGCCGAAAGTGCACTAATCGACTTAAAAGCCATTGATACGGCAAGAGAGATACAAGGTCAACCCGAACTATGGGAAGCCATTTACAATAACATATGTTCTGAGCGTGAATCTATCTCCTCGTTTCTGGACAATGTTTATCCAATTGCAAAAAAAATAATCCTAACAGGCGCAGGAACAAGTGCCTATATCGGTTTTTCCTTAGAAGGTGTTATACAGCGTACTACCAAAATAACAACTGTCCCAGTAGCCACGACACACCTTGTTTCCCACCCACAGGACTATTTTGAGCCGGACACTCCCACACTACTCATTTCATTTGCGCGATCGGGAAACAGCCCTGAAAGTGTAGCCGCGGTTGAACTTGCCGACAAACATTGTAATGATTGTTATCATCTAATCATTACGTGCAATACCGACGGAGACCTGGCACAACGTTCATTTAAAAAAAATGGATATGTTTTTTACCTGCCACCAGAAGCAAATGACAAAAGTTTGGCCATGACCGGAAGTTACTCGGGCATGCTCCTATCAGCACTATTGATCAATGATATCAAGAATATAGAATCATTGCACAGTACCGTGAATAAGGTCAGTGAATACGGAACTTCCTTACTTACGGAATTCCTCCCTACCATTAAGAAAACGGCAGAACTACCCTTCGACAGGGCGGTTTTCCTCGGATCTGGCCCACAATACGGCACAGCCATGGAATCCCATTTAAAATTACAGGAACTAAGCGATGGACAGATTATTTGCAAGAACGACTCCTATTTAGGCTTTCGACACGGGCCCAAGGCGGTCGTCAATAACAAAACATTGCTCGTTTATTATTTTTCCAATAACGAGGATGTTTATAGGTATGAGAAAGATTTGGTTGCAGCCATGGATGAAGGTAAAAAACCATTATTTCAAATGGGTATCGCTGAAAAAATGCCTGCCGGTCTGGATTTGGATGCCCTAATCGTACTTTCCAAGGATGGCAACCATATAGATGAGCCCTATCTTTCGGTATGCAATATTCTTTTAGGTCAACTCTTGGGCTTTTTCAAATCCATGGACTTAGGATTGAATCCAGATTCACCATCATTGAGCGGTGCAATATCCAGGGTTGTAAAGGGAGTTACTATTTACTAGTCCCCTACAGCCCTTCTATACAGGATAATTGACTTACCCCTGATTAGGGGGTTCACTAAAGTTCTATAAACCAACTCTTCCTAAGTCAATTTGACTTTAGGCAAGAGTTGGTTTACATCCTCTAATTTCAAGATGCCCAAATCCTCATTCAAACAGTTGGCTGCCCCGCAGGCCACACCATATTTAGCGATTTCCTGAAGCGACATCCCCTTGAATACCGCATTGGCGATTCCAGCCGTTAGGCAATCCCCACTCCCAACGGTACTCTTAACCTCGTCTATGACCACGTTGGCATGTACGGATTGTTCATCGGTGTGTAGAAAAAGTCCTTCCTTTCCCTTGGTAATGGCTATTAATGAAACCCTATTCCTTAACTGGTTGCGTATTTCCATGTGGTCTTTGGTCCCAAAAGTACTTAGTGCTTCGTGCTCGTTGATATGCAGTCCGAAAAAAGTGGTCTTTAAGGCATTTTCCAACTGTATGCCCGAACAATCCAAGATGGCCTTCCTTCCTTCCTTATTGCAGATTTCCAACAACTGAAGGTAAGCGTCCTCTGGGGCACCCTTTGGCCATGAGCCGGAAAGACAGACTAAATCGCTGGCCTTTACCGCTACTTGAAATTCCAAAAGAAACTGATTCCATTCCCCGGTAGTCATTTCAGGACCGGGCTCTAACAATTCCGTATTATCCAATGCTTTATCCGTGGACCTGAACGTATAGCATTTTCTATTGTTTCCCTTTAGTTGATTCCCCTGTATTTGGACATTACGGAGTTGCGGGGCACTTTTGATCCATTCCCCATTATTTCCCGCCCAATTGGCAAAAAGTGATACAGGATTACCCAACTCTTTCAGGGCCATTGCCACATGGACACCTTTCCCTCCCGGAAATTCATCTAGCCGATCAATACGATTTGATTGACCTATCTCAAAGCTTTGCAACCATGCATAAGTATCAATTGACGGATTTGGACAGACTGAAAGTACCATATGAATATATTTTAATTAACCTTTAAAAACTTTGTAACTATTGTATATTACAAAGTAATTGAAAGTATATGAAATATTAAAACTTTCATAACATTTTTATTTGACACACCACTCCCATCATCACCCTGTGGATTAACGTAAAACACATCGTGCCTAAAGGCCCCTAGTAACTTCGGAAAGGAATTTGAATCGAGACTTTATCAAAGGTTAGGAAGGGACTCCTAAACCCGGTAAGGAACAAACAATATGGATTTTAAAAAAGACAACCCCTATTTAAAGGCCATATCATTCCACCGTAATTCTTGCTTAAAGCGATAGAGATCGGTTTTTTCATCAATCAACAAAAATTCAATGCCGAATATATCCGCAAAATCCTCCAACTGTCCTGCACTGAGGTTTTCACTATAGCAGGTATGATGCGCCCCTCCTCCGTAGATCCATGCAGAAGCGGCTATTTCGAGGGTCGGATTGGGACTCCACAATACCCTTGCTACCGGTAATTTTGGCATATCATTATCAATGGATATCGCATTAACGGTATTGACCAACATCCTGAAACGGTTACCCATGTCGATGACCGAAGCATTCAAGGCTTTGCCGGCACCGCCATTAAAAACCAAACGGGCAGGATCTTCCTTGCCCCCAATACCCAACGGATGTACTTCCACCTTAACTTCACCCTCGGCGATCGAAGGACAGATTTCCAACATATGGGAACCCAATACAGCAGCATTGGAGGGGTCAAAATGATACGTATAATCTTCCATAAAACTATTACCGCCATCCAGACCGGCTGCCATAACTTTCATACTGCGCACCAATGCAGCGGTTTTCCAATCTCCTTCCGCACCAAATCCAAAACCGCTCGCCATCAAACGCTGTGTGGCAATTCCGGGTAATTGTTTCATGCCATGTAAATCCTCGAACGTATCCGTAAATGCCGTAAACCCGCCGTCTGCCATAAAAGCACGCATCCCCAACTCGATTTTTGCAGCATCTCTTAAGGATTGATGGAATGCCCCTCCTTTTTGTACATTCTGGACCAACGTATAACTATCGGTATATTCTTGAATCAAAACATCCACTTCGGCATCCGTAATTTGGTTAACAAAAGCAACCAGATCGCCTACGCCATATCCATTTACCTCGTATCCGAACTGCATTTGGGCAGAAACCTTATTCCCTTCGGTAACGGCCACCTGCCGCATGTTGTCCCCTATTCTGGCCACCTTCATCTTTTTGGAATCCGCTACGGCACAGGCTACCCTACACCATGCATCCACTTGTTTTTGCACCGAATCGTTCTGCCAATGCCCTACGACGACCTTTCGGCCCATCCGCATTCTAGACGCCATAAACCCAAACTCCCTCCCGCCGTGTGCGGATTGGTTCAAATTCATAAAATCCATATTGATACCACCCCAAGGAATATCGCGATTAAACTGGGTATGCAGATGTAAAAAAGGTTTTGATAATGCCTGCAATCCGGCAATCCACATTTTTGCAGGCGAGAACGTATGCATCCATGCGATCAATCCAACACAGTTATCCGTATTATTGGCTTCCTTACATACTTGAAGTATCTCATCCGCCGTTTTCACGGTAGGCTTCCAAACAACATTGACCACTATGTCCTTACTTTCACTGTAGGATTTAGCAATTTTTTTAGAATGCTCCGCGACTTCCTTTAAGGTTTCCGGTCCGTAAAGATGTTGGCTACCTGTTACAAACCAAACTTCATACCTGGTTAAATCTATCATGTTGTTTTTTATTTTATAAACTCAATGTACTAAAGGATATCATTATATAAATCACGATAATGACCACCACCACCGACGCGATAATATCCCATATGTTATAACTTGATTTATTGGTTTCCTTTTGCTCCTTGGTAATCGAACCAAATGTGAGTCCGGCCAACTGCGCCTGTGAGGGAGCTGGATAAAACATACTTACGATTACGGCGATTGCGATACACAGGGCAAAGAAATAGGCACCGAATACCAACCAATTGATATCGGCCAGATTAAAAAGGAAACTTCCTTCAGCAAAACTCGATTGCACTATTTCAAGGGTCAATTTTAGAAATCCGATAATAAAACCACCGACCAAAGTAGCGATTGCCCCATTCGAATTAATCCGTTTATAGAAAATACCCAATAAAAATACCGCTGCAATCGGAGGTGAAATATAGGCCTGGACATTTTGAAGATACTCATACAATCCATCAGACAGTTTCGTGATGATCGGAATCCACAACAACCCCAGACCCACGACAAAGAAGGTAGCGATTCGCCCGGTTTTCACCAATTCCGCTTCCGGTTTATTAGGCTTAAGTTTTTTATAGATGTCTAAGGTAAAAAGGGTTGAACAGGAGTTAAAGACAGACGCCAAGGAGCTCATCAGGGCCGCTAACAATCCTGCAGCCACCAATCCTCGAAGACCGGAAGGCATTAAATTACTCATCAAGACCGGGAAGGCTTGATCCGGACTATCCCAGTCCAATTTTCCCTGCATTTTCAACCCTAAGGCAACCACCCCGGGAATCAGGAAAAGAAATACTGGCATTAATTTCAATAGGGCCCCAAAGATACTGCCTCGTCGTCCTTCCTTAATGTTCCTGGCCGTAAGTACCCGTTGAACAATGACCTGATCGGTACACCAATACCAAACCCCCACAACCGTACTTGTAATAAATAATGGCAACCACGGATAATCGGGATCTGAATTCGGTCTCCACATATTAAAATAATCAGGACCTATGGTTGCCTTCAATTCACCCCAACCTCCTACGGCATCCAATCCTAAAACCGTTAAAATACCTGCACCAAGCACCAAGACTACAGCCTGAATGGTCTCGGTATACACCACGGCACGCATTCCTCCCAAAACCGTATATATCCCTGTGAGCACCACGGTGGCAACAGCCCCAATCCAAAACGGAATTCCTAAAAGCGCAGAGACTACTACCCCACCGGCATAAATCGTTACCGAAACTTTGGTGAGGATATAAGCGATCAATGAGACGACGGAAAGCACCCATCGGGAGCGGGCATCAAAACGTTTTTCAAGGAATTCGGGCATTGTAAACACACCACTACGGGCGTAAAATGGTAAAAAGACCCAACCCAGCATCAAGACCAACCAGGCATGCAATTCATAAATCAAAAGTGGCATCTTGTCCCCTGCACCATTTCCTGCCAAGCCCACCACGTGTTCAGATCCTATATTGGAAGCAAAAATGGAGGCCCCAACCATAAACCAACCGATATTTCGACCCGCTAAAAAATAATCTTCGGTATTTTTTTGCTTCTGCAAAATGACCCACCAAGCAACACCCAATAAAACAAGAAAATAAGCCGCAATTACCACCCAATCGAGTGTATCCAATGATTTCATTTGCCTATAGTTTAGTTGATTAATATTAGTCCGTTTGCCCGTAATAGGCATCCTTGCCATGCTTTCGGTCAAAATGTTTCTTTTTCAACGCAGCTTTCAATGTGGCAGCATCGGGATTGATCTGCAAGGTCAAATAGGCCATTTTTGCCACTTCCTCACATACTGCACTATGATATACCGCCTTTGCAACGGTTTCCCCCCAGGTAAATGGGGCATGGCTACCAACTAGGATCATACCTAATTCGTTGTAATCGATATCGCGCTCCTTAAGACAATCAATAATTTGATACCCCGTCATATGCTCATAGTCCCCTTGTATGTATTCGTCTTTCATGGGTGGGGCACATGGGATATCGGAAATCAAATGATCGGCATGGGTAGTCCCAAAAATGGGAACATCCTTAATGGCTTGGGCCCATGCGGTACCATAGGTGGAATGGGTATGGACAACACCCCCTATTTTATCCCATTCCTTATACAAAACAGCATGTGTCTTGGTATCGGAAGAAGGTCTCATTTTACCTTCGATGATGGTAGCATCAAAATCACAGATGACCATATCATCGACTTTCAATTCCGCATAAGGCACACCACTAGGTTTTATGGCAAATACCCCTTTGTCCCGATCTACAGCACTGGCATTCCCAAAGGTAAAAAGCACCAATCCCAATTCGGGAAGCTGCATATTGGCCTCATAGGCCTCTTCTTTTAATCTTTTATAATTACCCATTGGCCCTAACTTGATTCATAATGTGTGTTTCCATGGTATCACTAAGCGCTTTGTACTCTTCATAGACTAACGAATAAGCATTTACACGTTCATTATCCGGTTCATATACAATTTCAAACGGACTACCCATTACTTCCATGGCCTCAGGAACATCGGGGTATGCCTTGGCGGCAACTGCACCGAATATCGCCGCACCCAAAGCACAGGATTGCTCGGAGGCCACCACTTTAATCGGCATATTGAGTACATCGGCCATCATTTGCATGATAAAGGGAGACTTTTTGGCCACTCCGCCCAAAGCTACCACTCCTTTGATCGGTATTCCTTCAGATAAAAACCGGTCTACAATCTTCTTTGCGCCAAAACAAGACGCTTCAACCAAGGCACGAAACACTTTGGGAGCGGTACTGCCCAAATTAATTCCGGCGATAACCCCCTTTAAATTTTGATTGGCATCCGGGGTACGTCTTCCGTTCATCCAATCCAAGGCCAATTCACCAGCTGCTCCTATAGGCTCTTTTGAAGCAGCCCTACTCAGATCTGGAATAAGGCGGTCCATAGCCTCTTGAACTAATTTTTCCTTTGTGGCTTCATCAATCAAACTTGAAGTGCCAATAATTTCTTTTATAGGCCATGCCAAAAGTCTTTCAAACCAGGCATAGATATCACCAAATGCAGACTGACCGGCTTCCAACCCCAACATATTGGGTATGACCGAACCGTCTACCTGCCCACAGATTCCTTTTACCAATTTTTCATCCCCTTCCATCGGTGCCACAAGAATATCACATGTTGAAGTACCCATGATCTTCGTCAAATAGTAGGGTTCCGATTTTGCCCCTACTGCACCCATGTGTGCATCAAACGCCCCGACCGAAACCACCACCGATTCGGACAACCCAAGTCGTTTCGCCCATTCGGGACTTAAGGTACCTACGGAAACATCGGAAGTATAGGTCTTTTCATATAACCGATCTCGCAATCCATCGAGCAAAGGGTCCAAGGTTGCAAAAAATTCATTCGAGGGCAAGCCACCAAAAGACTCATGCCACAATGCCTTATGACCCGCAGCGCATCGACTACGTTTCATATCCCGAACATCGGTTCCCCCTGTCAATAAAAAAGGAATCCAATCGCAATGTTCGACCCATGAATAAGCCGCCTCATGAACAGCCTTATCATGTCTAGAGACATGCAAAATCTTTGACCAAAACCATTCCGAAGAATAGATACCCCCTTCATATTGAGCGTAATCCACCTCCCATTTTTTGCATAAATCATTAATTTCCTTGGCTTCCCTGATACCTGTGTGGTCTTTCCAAAGGACAAACATGGCGTTGGGATTATCCTCAAAATCTTTCAGCAACGCCAAAGGAGTTCCTGTTTCATCCACCGGCGCTGGTGTTGAACCCGTTGTATCAACACCGATACCTATAATGTTTTTTGTGATTTTAGGGCCTACTTGAGAAATGATATCCCTAATAGTGCTCTCTACCCCTGCTATATAATCCGAAGGATGTTGTCTAAATTGATTTTTTGAAGGCCTACAGTACTTCCCTTCCTTCCATCTAATATAATAATGAACAGCGGTGGCTATTTCCTCACCGGTACTTGTGTTGACCAACAATGCCCGGACTGAATCCGAGCCGAAGTCCAATCCTAGGCTATAGGTTGTAATTGGCATAATCAATGAATTTAGATGGAAGAGGCTTTCCTTAAAACCCTCCGTAAATAGTTATAGCAATATAATACATTTATAAGTGTTATAAAAACACTTATTTGTCATATGTTGAAATTCATGGTACGATTGTACTTATTTTCATCAAACTGATAATAATATGCACCCTTTCTTGACCCGGACATGTCTTTTTCGTCCAATTTGACCAGAAAGTCCATGGTATTCAGTTTCTTTCTAAAATTCCGCTTATCGAGTTCTTCCCCTAAAATACCCTCATACAATAATTGCAACTGGGGTAATGTAAATTTTTTTGGAAGCAGATTAAATACAATAGGAACGGTCCTAACCCTACGTCGCAAACGGTTTAAGGCGGATACTATCATTTGTTTATGATCAAAAATCAGATTTGGAAGATCATCTATGGAAAACCATCTAGCCCTGTATTGAGCAATGAGTTCCGCTTTGTACTGCTCCTTCAATATCAACGCGCTATACGTGGTTGAAACCACCCGCTCATAAGGATCGCGATCAGCCTTACCAAAGGTGCGCACCTGTTCCATATACACATCCTCGAGTCCAGATAAATCATGAAGTATACGGTGGGCCGCTGCATCGAGATCTTCCCGGTTCCCGACAAAACCACCCATCAAGGACCAACGTTCCTTTTCGGGTTCAAAACCCCGATGGATGAGCAACACTTCCAGTTGGTTGTTATTAAAACCAAAAATGATACAATCAACAGCAAGGGTAATCTGTTGAACTTCCTTATAGGCCCTATCCATTTCACCCATTATTACGATTTGAAATTACTAGTAACCAAATATAAACAAAACCAATTAGGTGTTAAGTTAACACTTGTTTCTTTAGGGCAACCCATCCAACCCATTACCCAAACCCTTCACATAATGGGTCTTTATCGCATTTTGGGATGGCCCTTTTACACTACTGACGTACCATTGCCTTTTGCAACCTTCCAATGACGAAAAGTATAGCACCTGCGCCTTTCTCTCCCTAAATCCTTCATTTTAAATTGATTGGACATACCACACCCTTGCCAATCACCCCTTGCCCGAAATATAAATAAGAAGGGTAAATCAATATTTTTACATTTTTTAACTTTTAGTATTTTATTGAATTTTTATTTTTATTCAAAATTTGAAATAGCGACACCATGCAATTTAGTGAACAAGAAGACGATTTTTCGCCTGCGTTTTCTGTTTGGTCAATTGAAAGAACAACAGACGATCTATTATCAAATAGTACAAAAAGCAGGCATTTTTCCAATCCTTTCCCCATAGGGATGCTGTCCCCCTATCCTCTCCCTATTTTTCTTTCGGCAAACAGATTTTTTGAATACAAATTTTACAGATAGATAAAGGAAAACCATCCCCTTAAAGTGCCTGATAAGGCTTGCGCTCCCTATAACCATAATAGGGCAATCGGGATTTTCTTCCAATACCCAAAACCATGTTTCGTATTGTTTCTTTAGACGAATACTTTTTATAACCAAAGTATAATTTAAGCAAATAGTTATGGAATCACTTCAGAAAACCACGAAAGAGAACCGCCTCCGCAGGGTTAATTCATTTCCCCCGTTGCGATTCAAAAAATTTCAAATGAAATTGGATGATAGCGGTGCCCAAGTCCTAATCGCTGCCAATTTCCTAAAAAAAGGAAACCACTCCGTAAGGGTACACAACGGAATGTTGCATCTAAAAATCAAACATCCTGAGGGCAGTTACGACCAGTACGACAAGACGATGCCTTTAAAAAGAAATAAAAAGGATATGGATTTCCATATTGCCCTTCCCAATAAACGGTATAGATATATAAACTCGATACACTTTCGCCATGGAATCCTAAAAATACACCTTACGACCAAACACTATAAAAGAGACATTATAAAATTCAGACCATCAGTAACGTCCAATAGAATCACTGCGCCATGACCGACCCAAATAAAAGAAAGATTTGGCAACAAGAAAAAACACATAGCCTACCACATACTATCAGGAATTATTCAATCATAAATATATGACCTATCGCGAATGGATATACAAATAGAAAAACTGACCAAAACCTATGGTCCACAAAAAGCTGTAAACAACATCAGTTTCGATGTTAAGACCGGGGAAGTCCTCGGATTTCTCGGCCCGAATGGAGCTGGGAAATCGACCACAATGAAAATGATTACCGGCTACATCGGCATTGAAGAAGGTGATATACGGATCGGTGGCAAGAGTGTGGCCGCTCCTGAGAGCAACTTTAAACAACATATTGGTTACCTGCCGGAAAACAATCCGTTGTACCTGGATATGCCCGTAATTGACTATCTAGCCTTCTGTGCCTCCCTTCAAGGGGTAGAAAAGACCAAGATCAATAGTCGGATTCGTGAGATGATCAGGCTATGTGGCCTTAACCGCGAAAAGCACAAAAAAATCGGGGAACTATCCAAAGGGTATCGCCAACGTGTGGGACTCGCCCAGGCCATGATCCATAATCCGGAGATTTTGGTGTTGGATGAACCAACTACGGGGTTGGATCCCAACCAAATCATCGAGATCCGAAAACTGATTCGCGATTTAGGAAAGGAGAAGACCGTTATCCTGAGCACCCATATCCTTCCTGAAGTAGAGGCTACCTGCGACCGTATCCTAATCATCAATAGGGGGGAGATAGTAGCAAATGGGACACCCGAAACCCTAAGGAAACAAGCACAGGACAATGAGGTTTTGAGGGTGCGCATTGAAGACGCCGAGGCTGGAAAAATCATAAAATCCCTAAATGCCCTTGATACGGTACAGGTTGTAGACCCCATACAACGCGAAGAAAACGTATTCGAAGTACAGAGTGTCGCCCAACAATCCTCCAAACGGAACATTTTTAATCTCTGTGTGGAAAATAAATGGGTATTGACCGAACTCACGCCTTTGGAAACCAAACTCGAGGACATTTTTAGAAACTTAACGGTAAATTAAATATGAATATCATTTGGACTATTGCCAAACGAGAACTGGCAACTTTTTTCGACTCGCTCATCGCCTATATTATTCTGGTTCTTTTTTTAGGGTTTAGTGGGTTTTTCACCTGGCTTTATGGAAACGATATTTTTTTGGTAGGTCAGGCCAACCTACGCGTATTCTTCAATATTGCCTCATGGAGCCTCTTCTTCTTTATTCCCGCCATTACCATGAAAATGTTGGCCGAGGAACGAAAGACGGGCACTTTGGAACTGCTGTTGACCAAATCGGTATCGGACAGGGAAGTAATTCTTGGTAAGTTTTTGGGATCTATCCTATTGGTCTGTATTGCCTTGGCGGCTACCCTGCCCTATGTGATTACGGTATCGAATATCGGAAATCTCGATAACGGTGGTACCATATGTGGCTATCTCGGATTACTGTTACTCAGTATTACCTACACGGCCATAGGCATTTTTGCAAGCAGTATTACCACCAATCAGATTGTGGCCTTTATGACCGCATTGCTCATTAGCTTATTTTTTCAGATCATTTTCGGGGTATTGGCCCAAAATTTCACAGGAAGTCTGGGGCAAATCTTCGACACCCTAGACCTTCAATCCCATTTTGAGTCCATTTCCCGAGGGGTTTTAGACTCCAAGGACCTGGTATATTTTCTTTCTATAACCGTGTTGGGGCTATACCTAGGGGAATGGTCCCTATCCAAAAGACATATTTCTTAAACGCTTGTATATCAAATGAAAAAAACAAACCTAACCATTGTCCTGATCATCGCAATCTTGGTGTTTGCCAATCTGGTATCAGAACAGTATTTTTTTAGGCTAGACCTTACGGAAGACAAACAGTACACCCTAAGTGATGCCACGGAGAACATTATGGCATCCTTGGAAAACCCGATTACCGTAAAGGCCTATTTTTCGGAAAACCTTCCGCCCGATATCGCCAAGACCAAAAACGATTTTGAGGAATACCTGATCGAGTATGCGCGACACTCCGACAACAATCTGTTCTACACCTTTATCAATCCGAACGAAAACGAGGCCCTTGAACAAGAGGCCATGGAAGCGGGAATCAATCCCGTAATGATCAATGTTCGTGAAAAGGATCAGATGAAGCAACAAAAGGCCTTTTTGGGAGCTGTTTTGCAATTGGAAGACCGGAAGGAAACCATTCCGTTTGTACAGCCCGGGGCACCATTGGAATATCTGTTGTCCTCATCCATAAAAAAAATAGCCATAACCGATAAACCCGAGGTAGGCTTGATGCAAGGTCATGGCCAAGCCTCCATTACAGACCTCTCCCAAGTGAAAACAGCCTTGGATGTATTGTACGATTTTAAGGCGATTACCGTAAACGACAGTGTGGCCGTCCCCGAAGGGATCAAGACCCTAGCCTTGGTGCGCCCAACGGACACCATCAATAACGCTACCCTCGGCCAACTGGACACTTTTTTGGAAAACGGTGGGAATTTGTTCATTGCCCTGAACAGGGTAAACGGAGACTTGAACAACTCTTACGGAGCCGGATTAACTACCGGGGTCGAGAAATGGTTACATGAAAAAGGGTTGGAAGTACATGAAGATTTTGTCATCGACGCCCAATGTGCCACTGTTGCCGTACAACAACGCCAGGGCTTCTTTAACATTACGTCCAATGTTGCCTTCCCATACATCCCCATCATCAATGAATTTGCAGACCACCCCAGCACCAAGGGCTTGGATGCCGTAGTGATGCAGTTTGCCAGTTCGCTGAAATTTACGGCCAAGGATTCCCTTTCCACTTTTACACCCTTGGCGTTTTCCTCAAAAAAATCGGGCAGTATACCGGCCCCCCAGTTTTTTAATATCCAAAAGGAATGGACGGATAGCGATTTCAACGCTCCCAACCGGATTGTTGCCGGGGTTTTGGAGCAAACCCATCCCAACGGTAATCGTTCCCGAATTTACGTGGTCGCCGATGGCGATTTCCCGGTTGGCGGCAATCAGCAGTCGCTACAGGCCGACAACGTGAACCTGATGGTCAATGCCATCGATTGGCTGAGCGACGATACGGGGCTGATCGACCTTAGGACCAAAGGAATACGCTATAGACCAATAGCCAAATTGGAGGAAGGAACCAAGACCACTTTAAAATATGCCAATTTTTTATTGCCCATTGTCATGGTAATCGTTTACGGCATGGTACGGATGCAAATGAACAAAAACAAGCGCAGTCGAAGATTGGAAGAAAACTATGAATGATCACTAAAACGAAATATACGCCATGAAGAAAAACAACTTGTTGCTAGCGGTACTGCTCATTTTGGTACTACTCTATTTTTCCTCCCGTTATTTTAAGAGTAATGGCAGCACTACTTTCAATCCTGAAATAATACAATTGGATTCCTCGAAGGTGGAAAAAGTGACTATATACCCACCGAGCGAAACAGAACAGGGACCTATCCTAATTTCAAGATCGGAAAAGGATTGGGAGGTTACACAGGCCAATATCAAATCGAAAGCAAACCCAACACGGGTACGAAGTGCATTGGGTCAACTGCAGGATATAAAGGCCCAACGCTTGGTAGCCAAAACCAAAGACAAATGGCAAAGCTATGGGCTCACCGATTCCTTGGCGAGAAAACTGGAGATTCAAGAAAAAGGAAGTAGGGAGACTACAACCATTTACTTCGGTAAAACCTCATATGAACAGACAGCGGCATCCCAATACGGTAGGGCATCATTGACGGGGTCCACTTACTTTCGAATAAACGACAAACCCGAAACCTATGCCCTGAACAACCAAATCGCGGAGGCGTTCAACCACAAGTTCAACGCATGGAGGAATCCCCAATTCATACAGTTGGATAAGGACCAGATTACCGAGCTAAGATTTGAAAGTAACGACCAAGAGGATTTTATTCTAAGGAAAAACGACTCCCTATGGACTATCTCCGGTTCCCAAACCGACAGTACCAAGGTAGCCCGTTATTTGAATATCCTCCGCAGCCAGAACAGCTCCCTATTTGCGGACACATTTGTACCAAAGGAGGAAGCCCTCCGCACTTTGACCGTTCTTGGCGAATCTATGGATGAGCTTATTGTAAAGGCCTATGCCGATACCTTAGGGAACAAATACATCCTTAATTCGTCCCAACATCCGGATGTTTATATCGAGAGCGATTCCGCAGGCATGTTTAAACGCCTTTTTGTTGACAAGCAGTATTTCAAGGCCGATAAAAAATGAACCATGTGTTGAACCTGAGGTTATAATAACCCAAACTTTTGAGCATTTTATGAATTCTAAACCATTATATATGAAACCCACTAAATCCCATTTAAAGAACGTACTGTTTTTGTTTACTTTTTTATTCCTGTATAGCACGGTTGCCAAGGCGGGCAACGGTGTTATTTTATACACCCCCTATACGAATATCTCAGTACCCCCGGGGGAATCCATTGACTATAGCGTTGAGGTCAAAAACTATGGAAGTCAGTTAAAGGATGTGGAAATCCTTCTGTCGGGATTGCCCAAAGATTGGAATTCATCCCTAAAAGCCGGAGGGTATGCCATAAAGCGAATCGCCGTACTTCCCGGTGAGAAAAAAACCTTGTCACTAACGGTGAATGTACCGCTAAAGGTAGAGAAAGGTAAATATGACATTAAGCTAATTGCCAAGAACTACGATGTACTTCCCTTGGTCATCAACGTCTCTGAGGAAGGAACCTTCAAAACCGAATTCACTTCTGACCAAATCAATATGGAAGGACATTCAAAATCCAATTTCAACTTTTCGACAAAATTAAAAAACCACACTGGCGAAAAGCAAGTATACTCCTTGTTGGCGGCACCACCACGGGGTTGGAACGTAGCTTTCAAACCCAATGGAAGACAAGCCACCGCAGTGGAGATCACCCCCGGAAAAACAACGAACATCACAGTTGAGGTAAAACCCTCTCCCCTTGTGAAAGCCGGATCTTATAAAATCGCCATTAAAGCGGCCAATAAATACAGCACGGCCGAATTGGAATTGGAAGTGGTTATCAAAGGGAACTATGAAATGGAACTTACCACACCCAATGGTTTGTTGAGTTCCAGTATAACCTCTGGAAGGGAAAAAAAATTGGAGCTTTTAGTCAGGAATACCGGCTCCAGTGAATTGCGGAATATCACCTTCACCCATAACAAACCCAAAAATTGGGAAATATCGATAGAACCCGATAGCATTCCCCTCATTAAGGCAGGTGCCAGCACAAAGGTTCAGGCCACCATAACAGCAGCCGACAAGTCGGTCCCCGGAGACTATGTAACCAAGATTACGGCCAAAACACCAGAGGCCTCCTCTACCACAGCCTTAAGGCTTTTAGTAAAGACTCCTTTATTATGGGGATGGTTGGGAATCTTCATCATTCTGGGAACATTAGGAGCCATTTATTACCTGTTTCAAAAATACGGTAGAAGGTAATGGCGGAAAAGAGCATAGAAATAAACGGATTGACCAAAAAGTACGGCCAACATGTGGCAGTGGATAATTTAACACTGTCTATTGATAAAGGTGAGATTTTTGGTCTGTTGGGGCCCAATGGGGCGGGAAAATCAACCACAATATTAATGCTATTAGGGCTTACCGAAGTAGATTCAGGGAGTGTTAAGGTCTGCGGGATAGACACCACCCGACATCCCCTTGAGGTCAAAAGAAAGGTCGGGTATTTACCGGAAGATGTTGGGTTTTACAACGATTATACCGGATTACAGAATCTTTTGTACGTAGCCCGCTTAAACAATATTCCCTTGGAACAGGCCCAAAAAACAGCCTTGAGAACACTAGCCGAGGTGGGCCTGGAAGAGGAAATGGACAAGAAAGTGGCCAGCTATTCCCGGGGAATGCGCCAACGCTTGGGCCTAGCCGATGTACTTATAAAAAACCCAGAGGTAATAATATTGGACGAGCCAACCTTGGGACTGGACCCAGAGGGCGTTAAAAAATTCCTTCAACTTATTGTCGAACTAAGCAGAAAGAAAGGAATTACCGTTCTTTTTTCGTCCCACCACCTGCATCAGGTACAACAACTTTGCGATCGTGTGGGCATTTTTGTCAAAGGAAAATTATTGGCTGAAGGAAAAATCAGCTCGCTGGCAGAACAGTTGTTTTCCAAGAACACCTTTACCCTTGAGGGGGGAATCACCCCCATGGACGAAAACCCAAACCAAGCTTCCGATTCCTTGGAGGAGGTCGTCAACAAAATGAAACGGATAAAGGAGGTTTCCCTTGTGGAGGTCGACAAAGACCATTTTGTAGTGGAATCCAAAAAGGATGTATCGGCCGAATTGTCCCGACTTATTGTTAACTCCGGATACGGTCTTGCTTATCTAACCAAGAAGAAATATGGTTTGGACGACATTTATCATCAATATTTTCAAGAAGAAGAAAAAAGGATATGAAGAATAAAATATTTAGAAGGGCAACATCAAAATTGACCGCTATAAAATTACCCAAAGGAATCTCCCATATAAACTCCTTTTCGTTTTTTAAGAACGGAAATCCGGTCAGCGATAGTTCACTGGCATTCAGTCCCTTCAAAGCAATGGTACAAAAGGAAATCACCGACCATATTAGAAACTGGCGTTTTATTATTCTATTTGCCCTTATTTCATTGGCCTGTATGGGTACATTATTCGCTACACTCTCCGATGGAATGAAGGTCCTAGTAAACGATACTACCGAAAACAACTTCTTTTTCTTGAATTTGTTCACTAAATCTGATGGCACTTTGCCCGCGTATTTTGTTTTTGTGGGATTCCTTGGCCCCTTGTTCGGAATAAGCTTAGGGTTTGATGCCATTAGTTCGGAACAGAATCGGGGGACCTTGAGTCGTGTTTTGGCGCAACCCATCCCTAGGGACAGTATACTTAATGCCAAATTTTTGGCGGGTATCATTGTAATCAGTGTGATGTTCTTCGCTTTAAGCTTTTTGGTCCTCGGGGCTGGACTCTTGGCTTTGGGTATTCCTCCCACAGCGGAAGAATTTATGCGCATTATGGTTTATACGGTATTGAGCATCGTATATGTTTCTTTTTGGTTGAACCTTTCCATTTTGTTTTCGGTCCGCTTCAGGCAATCGGCCACTTCCGCTTTGTCAGGTATAGCTGTTTGGCTGTTTTTTACGATATTCTACCCATTGATCGCCAATTTGATAATCAAGGGATATGAACCCTCAAAATACGCCACACCGAATGCCATCTATTTCTATGAAAAGTTGAAATTTTATTTGGTTCAAATAATGCCCAATGAACTATTTGATGAAATCACCTCAGCCATTTTGGTGCCTTCCGTACGTAGTTTGGGGCCACTGACCACCGAACAGATGCAAGGAGCCATTCCGAGTAGTTTGCCCTTAGGACAGAGTATCCTATTGGTTTGGCCACAGTTTACGGGGTTATTAGCATTGACCTTATTGTGTTTTTTGTTTTCGTATCTGCTCTTTATGAAACGTGAAATTCGTTCTAGGGGTTAGCAAATCGTGCCATTTGACGGTGCATGGGAAATAAAGTTCCCTGTCCATGGACAGGGAACCATATATTGGATTAAGTATGTTCGGCCTAAGCGATTGTGATCGATTCATCCAAATAAACATCTTGAATAAGGTGTAGTAATTCAACACCTTCCTTCATAGGCCTTTGAAAAGCTTTCCTTCCTGAAATGAGTCCCATACCTCCTGCCCTCTTATTGATGACTGCCGTACGTGCAGCGCCGACAAAATCATCCTTGCCTGAAGCACCACCGGAATTAATGAGTCCGGCACGACCCATATAGCAGTTGGCAACTTGGTATCGGGTCAGGTCAATAGGATGGTCGGTAGTCAGTTTGCTATACACCAATTCATTGGTTTTTCCGAAATTTTCAAAGGCAAGAAAACCACCATTGTTTGTCGGTTGTTTTTGCTTGATGATATCAGCCTCAATAGTCACGCCAAGGTGGTTGGCCTGTCCGGTCAAATCGGCACTAACGGAATAATCCTTATCCTTTTTGAAGGCATCGTTACGAAGGTAACACCATAATACTGTCGCCATTCCCAGTTCATGGGCACGCCTAAAAGCCTTACTGGTCTCCATTATCTGTCTGTCCGATTCCGGGGAACCAAAATAAATGGTGGCCCCTATGGCAACCGCACCCATATCCCAGGCTTGTTCTACCTGGGCAAAATAGATTTGGTCAAAGGTGTTCGGATAGGTTAATAATTCGTTATGGTTCAATTTAACCAGGAAGGGGATTTTATGTGCATATTTTCGCGAGACAGCCCCAAGTACGCCTAAAGTAGAGGCTACCGCATTACACCCTCCTTCAATGGCCAATTTTATAATGTTCTCTGGGTCAAAATACTCAGGGTTTGGGGCAAAACTGGACCCCGCCGAATGTTCTACACCTTGATCCACCGGCAAAAGTGAAAGATACCCCGTACCAGAGAGTCTACCATGGTCAAAAATCTGTTGTAGACTTCCCAAGACCCTATTCGAACGATCGGATGATGCCATGATCCGGTCGGTAAAATCAGGACCTGGCAGGTTGATTTTATCTTTGGTTATGGTACTACATACGTGATCTAGCAAATATGATGTTTCGTCTTTTAAATACTTTTCAAGTTGCATTTCTTCTGTTTTAATTTGTTATTAGTATAGTTTTTATATCCCATAGTAGATCTTGTCCGTATCATCCTTCGTCAAGATTACATTCCATGCTTTATCTATTCCAATTGGTAATTATCAATGACATTCAACTTGCCGTCAAATTCATAGAGATGTGGTACGCCTGTAGCGACCTCGACCTTTGCTATATCTTCTGAGGATATATGCTCTAAATATTCGATCAATGCCCGCAATGAATTGCCATGTGCCGAAACAAGTACGGTTTTTCCCTTCGCCAGTTCTGGGGCAATGGCTTCGAAAAAATAATTAACGACCCTTTTTGAGGTATCCTTCAATGATTCACCCAACGGTAAAACAGAAGGGTTCAGTAATCTGTAATTCGAATCGAATCGGGGATTACGTTTATCCTCTTCGGATAAGCTAGGGGGTGGGGTATCGTAACCCCTTCGTACACTTAAAAAGCGTTCCTCCCCTATTTCCCTGAGCACCTCATCTTTGTTCTTACCTTGCCAATCCCCATAATGCCTCTCGTTTAATTTCCAACTATAATGACTATCAACATGCATCATATCCGCAGTCTCCAATATGATCCAAGCGGTACGGATGGCCCGTTTCAGGTAGGAGGAAAAACAAATATCAACATCGATAAGGTTCGATTTGATGAGCTTCCCAGCTTTTTTTGCCTCCTCGATCCCTTCGGGGGCAAGGTCTACATCCGTCCATCCCGTGAATACGTTTTTTACGTTCCATAAACTCTTGCCATGCCTGACCAATATTAATTTTCCCATTTTTGTTTTGTTTTATTCCCTAATGTATCTCCTTCTTCCATATGATCCAGGATTTCAATCGAAACATTATTTCCGTAAATATGAAGATGGCTTTACCACCTTATGCCCATTGCGTTCATTGCATATTACTGCCTTTCCGTAATAGGCATTCCTTTTCAATTTCCACTTTCGGCCATCCCAAAATGTATTTCGGTTTTCTCTGCCTTATTGATGTTCTCTATTCCCGAAATCAACGCATCAGGATTAAAGGAAATCGAATTGATACCCTTTTCCACGAGAAATTGGGCAAATTCGGGATAGTCACTGGGTGCCTGTCCACAAAGCCCTATCTTGGTGTGGGTCTTATGGGCCGATGCAATGACCATTGCGATCATTTGTTTGACCCCAGGGTCATTAATATCGAAGATATCGCTTAGCAATTCAGAGTCCCTATCTACACCTAAGGTCAATTGTGTAAGATCGTTGGAGCCAATTGAGAATCCATCAAAGAATTCGGCGAATTGTTCAGCCAAGATGATATTATTGGGTATTTCGGTCATCATATACAGTTGAAGCCCTTTTTCGCCCCTTTTCAAACCATTTTCTTCGAGAACTCCTACAACTTTTGCAGCTTCTTTCAGTGTTCGGCAGAAGGGAATCATAATTTTTACGTTATCCAATCCCATATCTTCCCGAACCATTTTCAGTGCTTTGCACTCCAATTCAAAAGCCTCCTGGTACTTGGGACTATAGTATCGCGACGCACCCCTAAAACCAAGCATAGGGTTTGATTCCTTGGGTTCGAACTCCGTGCCCCCTATAAGGTTGGCATATTCATTCGATTTGAAATCGCTGGTACGAACGATAACATCCTTAGGGTAAAAGGCGGCCGCAATCGTGGCGATGCCCTCTGCCAGTTTATGTACAAAATAATCGGACTTATCAGGATAGTGATGCGTCAGTTTTTGAATTTTATCCTTTACGGCAGTATCCTTTAGCTGATCAAAATGCTTCAAAGCCATAGGGTGGATCTGAATGGAATTATTGATAACAAACTCCAACCGCATCAACCCAACCCCTTCCGCAGGATAGAATGAAAATTTGAAGGCCTGGTCCGGGTCGGCAAGAATCAACATCGGCTCGGTATGTGGTTTACCCAAGGCTGCGATATCCACGACCTTTTCATCCCATTTCAAACGACCGTCATAGACAATACCGGTATCCCCCTCAGCACAGGAAATGGTGATTTCCTGTCCATCCTTAATCCGTTTTGTCGCATTGTTCGTTCCTATTATTGCCGCAGCACCCACTTCACGGGCAACAATGGCAGCATGGCTGGTACGCCCCCCTTGATCCGTAATGATTCCAGCTGCTTTTTTGAGAATGGGGTCCCAATCGGGATTGGTTCGTTCCGTAACCAGTATTTCCCCTTGTTGAAGTTTATCCGATTCTTCCGGACTATGAAGTATCCTAGCTTTCCCTGAGGATATTTTATTACCCAACGCCATACCCCTGGTAATTTCCTTTCCTTTATCCAACAACGTATAGGTACTGATTTTTAATTTGTCCTTTTTTGCACTTTGCACGGTTTCGGGTCTTGCTTGAACGATAAATAGTTCGTTCGTCTTACCATCCTTGGCCCATTCGATGTCCATAGGGCGTTTGTAGTGCTCCTCAATGATCAATGACCATTGGGCGAGTTGTATCACTTCGGCATCGGTTAGTACAAATTGCTCCTGTTTCCCTAAGGGGGTATCAAGGTTTACCGTGCCGCTACCCGATGTATCGTAGACCATGGTTTTTTCCTTGCTGCCTAAATTTCTGGAAATAATGGGTTGGGGAACGCCATTTCCCAAACTGGGCTTAAAGACGAAATAATCATCGGGATTAACCGTGCCCTTCACTATATTCTCACCAAGGCCATAAATACTGGAAACCATTACCACCTGATCAAAACCAGTATCGGGATCGAGGGTAAAGTTCACCCCGGAAGCCGCCAAATCGGATCGTACCATCCTTTGGATACCGATCGACAGAGCTACTTTTGTATGGTCAAAACCATTGTCCTCCCTGTATTTAATGGCTCGGTCGGTAAAAAGTGATGCGTAACATTTTTTGCAGGCGTCAATAAGTTCTTCTTTTCCCCTAACGTTTAAATAGCTCTCTTGCTGGCCTGCAAAACTAGCGTTGGGCAAATCCTCGGCCGTAGCACTGCTTCGCACAGCCAAAGAAATATCACCCTTGTATTTTTTCGATAAGGTATCGTACCCTTCCCCAATGGCATCCTTAAGATCATCCGGAAGTTCGGTATCCAGAATGGCCTTCCGAACGGAGGTGCCTATTTCCTTTAAATTGGAGAATGCTTTGGTATCCAATTTTTCCAATTGACTAAAAATTTCATCCTTTATATGAACTTCCTGCAGAAAATGCCAATAGGCCTCGGAAGTGGTTGCAAAACCGTCGGGAACCTGTACCCCTTTTGATGTCAAATTTTGGAACATTTCTCCCAATGAAGCATTTTTCCCTCCTACGATAGGAACATCGTTAATGTTTATTTCATTAAAATGTCGAATATAATTTTTCATTGCCTTATATTTTAAAAGATCTTTCACGACTAAAATTTCCAACCCCAAAGTTCAGGAGATTCCCCACCAATGATTATGACCTAGGTCATGCCACCGAATTTTTAACGCCTTGGATGAATGTACATTGGTTTACTACAAATCGTCTGGGTATCCCAGCAAGCCAATCCCATAATGAAACTTCCGAATCTAAGGGGCACAATTATCCTGATTACATACTCCCGCAACTATATTATTGCGCCTGGATACTTATGATTTCGTTAAAACTATTTCAAACTTGCCCATAAATGTTTTTTTTTGCAGTGCTGAAATTGGGTAAAAGGAAGTTATGCCGGGAATTTCCCTTTGTGGTTGTTTCAATTGGCAATTTTACCCCGATTTTCATACATTACACTATGATATCACTTGCTCAAAACAAATGGAGACGAAATAATGGTAGAACCTTTTATGGATAATTTGTATTATTTGCCACTAAATCACCTAATTGTCCGAATATATTAAGACCTTTATCGGCGAAAAATCCAATGCTTGAAAACAATGCTATCCATATAGAAATGGTTGATATCTTGGAATCCCCCTTAATAGCCATAAAGGCGTTCTTTTCGAAGTTTGGGAACAGAAGAAATACAAAATCCGGATGGTTGGGAAAATATTCCCGAATGCGAACTTCGTTCTAATGAACGTTTTAAATTAAAACACCTATGACAAATAATATACTTATTGAAAATCAATATAAAAGAACAAGTTTATTTGAAAAGGAAAATGTGAATTACCTGGTTCGCGTTTTAAAAAGATTCAATACGGTACCGAAGATAAACAACATCAACATCATTACCTCTAACAGTGAGCCCAATGTCTTTAAGATCGTACCCAATAAATCGATTGTCATTGGTTCGGTGTTTTTAGAACAACCCGTTTTGGCCTTGATATATTTAAGATATGGTATTGAATGGCAACTTTGGTACAAGGCTTTGAGTGGCGAAAAACAGGATACCGTTTTATGTGATATGGCTGCGATTGAGGTCACTAAGATATTCTACAAGCTATTACCTAAGGATGATAAGGAGAAATTAAAATCCCTTGATTATTTTTTAATCGATCTGATTAAAAGTGAAGAAGTCCACAATGCCGAATCAATATTGAAGAATGAGGCATTACAGGCTTTTCATGGATTAAAGAACACGAACAAGGAATTTAAGGAATCTTGGAAACCCATAATTGAAAATCTGGCAAAACCCACTGAGTATTTATTGATGGACGGGGGTGATCTTCGCTTGAACATAGACGAAATAGATTTGTTGAACAAATATGGGTGCCGACCTTTTCCTAGGCCCGAAGCATTTACTTTTGCCTCTTCTACAGCAACCAGCGTTTCGAATTATGCTTTTGATAAAACGGATAAAGTCAGAAGTATACTCATTAGGAATAGCCTGAAAAATGGTTTTGAAAAGACCACTATTGAGTTTTCCGAATTATTGAAAAACAATCTTAGAAAAGTATTTAAGTTATATGATGGATGTGAAATCATTTTTTCACCGTCGGGCACCGATTCCGCATTGCAGATAGCGGCCATTACCCAAATTGTTTCCCAGAATGACATTACCCATGTCTTAGTGGCTTCGGATGAAACGGGCAGTGGTGTACCTGCAGCATTAAAAGGATGTCATTTTGAGAATACCACCGCTTTGAACCATCCGGTTAAGAAAGGCGATAAAATCGAAGGTTTTAGGGATGTTGATGTAATCAAAATTACTTTTAGGGATGAAAAAGGTGCGTTAAAATCGACCAAACAATTAGACGATGAGGTTTTCAATGCCATTTCCAAAACCAATGCACTGGGTAGGCATGTCGTATTGCATACTATGGATCAATCGAAATTGGGTTACCAGTCCCCTAGTGACGAACTCATTCAGCGACTGAACACCCTCGATAAATTGTCAATGCAAATAATCGTGGATGGCTCGCAACTTAGGCTGGACCCCAAAGACATTAAAAATTATCTAAACAAAGGCTACATTGTTACCATAACAGGAAGTAAATATTTTACCGGCCCTCCTTATTCAGGCGCCTTGATCCTGCCCAAAAGTGTTGGTGAATCAATCCATTCCGTAAAAAACAAACTTCCAGAAGGTTTAACCAAATATTACAATCATTCCGATTGGCCAACATCGTGGTTCTGTTCAAAGGATCTGCCCGGCGGGTATAATTACGGTTCCTATATGCGCTGGAACGCTGCCATGGTCGAAATGGACAGATATTACAGAACACCTATCCTATATAGGAACATGGGTATTGAGATGTTTTGCAATTTTGTTGAGGATTCCATAAAAGACGCTAGTTTTTTAGAACCGATATATGGGGACGAAACAAAAACGAATAGTTATAACAGTAAGGAATTCGGAATTCGGAATATACGTACTATTTTCCCTTTCTTTATCCTGAAAGACAATGAGGCATTACCTATTGATAAAGTCAAAAAACTCTACACCTTGTTGAATTCTGACCTATCTGACCATTATCAGGGTTCCTCTTTGGAAACAATTAGACTTGCTGCCCAAAAATGCCATATAGGACAAGCGGTCAATGTAAAATATGGCAATGATATCGAAAGTGCTGTTTTAAGAATCAGCCTAGGTGCAAGGGTTATTTCCGAAAGCTGGGTCAACAGGGATATTAGTCTCTATTTCAGGAATATAGAAACCCAAATGAGTCAAATTACCGTCATTATCAAGAAAATAGAACTCATCCTTGGTACTCCCGAATTGTTGGATTAAGAAAATAGAACACACCAACTATTTGACGACATATTGGTATTTATTTTATTCTTTGAACCCATTGTTTATTTGAACATCGGCCAACAACCATATACATGGGCTACCATGGTTAACCCTGTCACGTTAAAAAAAATAGACAGGTAGTACCACTATGGGAATAAACTGCCCAAAATCCCCCCCTATTATAATTGATATTTGCACTTGGATCAAACACGTTTTTGTACCTTTATGATATCAATCCGATTAAGGATTGATCACAACCATTTTTGATTGTGTTTTTGGTTATTGTATAGGTTTAATTTCCTGGATTAAACAAAGTAATATGGTCAAAGCATATCATTGCCTACAAACAAACTTCAAGGATCTTCCCTTCTGGTTGATTGAGTTATGCATTTTTAGCACCTTTGTTACCGTATTCCTGATTTCCAAGTTGTTCCACCTTTTCCAAATCCAACTGTTTTGAATATTCCTTATATCCATATCGATGGTAGAGAATTAATGGGATTTTTGATAGGCCGCGAAACCATTTAGTGGCTTATCTTATAGATTTAATGTATGGATCCATTGTAACTGGGGTGTATTTAAGGCTGTTTTTTTTATGTAAAATAATATTTTATGAATAGAAGAAAATTTTTCAGAAACGGATCTCTTTTTGCACTTGGCTCCACCTTATTGAGTCCTTTCGATCTAAAGGCAACAACCTTAGCGCCTGATGCGATAAACAGAAATAAAAAAGCAAAGAATATAATCATCCTGGTGAGTGACGGTATGAGTACCGGAACTTTGAACATGGCCGATTTATACCTTTCAAGAAAAACGGGAAGGGGAAGTAACTGGCTTCAGTTGTATAAGGACAACAGGGTCAATAGGGCCTTAATGGATATGGCTTCCGCAAGTTCGATTGTTACGGATTCCGCTGCCGCAAGTTCTTCTTGGGGAAGTGGTTTTAGAATAAACAATGGAGGGTTGAATATAGGAACCAAGGGCGAAGCATACCTTCCGATATGGCAAAAATTCAAAAAGGTCGGCAAAATGGCGGGGTGTGTGACCACCGTACCCATAACACACGCAACACCTGCCGGATTTTGTGTGAACAGTAAAAGTAGAAATGACCAAGCGGGCATTGCCGAAAAGTATTTAAAGCTGAAATTTGATGTTATGATGGGTGGGGGGAATAATTATTTTTCCGAAAAATATCGCAAGGACAAGGTAGATATGTACCAAAAATTCGAGGCTGAAGGCTATCAAGTGGTCAAAAGCAGGGACGAGATGCTAAAAGCAACTACGGACAAACCCATTTTAGGTGTTTTTTACAATGATGGCTTGCCTTATACCGTGGACAGAAACAACAATAAGGAACTCGCCCAAAAAATCCCCACGTTGGCTGAAATGACACAAAAAGCGATTGACCGCATGAAAAACCATGAAGAAGGTTTTGTGTTACAAGTAGAAGCGGGTAAAGTGGATTGGGCCGCCCACGGTAATGATATTGCCGGTTTAATATACGACCAAACGGCACATGACGAAGCCGTGAAAGTGGCGATAGATTTTGCTGAAAAGGATGAAAACACACTGGTGATCATTACAACGGACCACGGTAATGCAAACCCTGGAGTCATTTATGATAAAGAGGCCAATAAAAAATTTGACAGCATCCAACAATACAAACACACCAATGAATGGATTTTGAATGGTCTTGGAAAAGAAACGTCAATTTCCCAATTAAAGGAAAGAATCGAATACGCAAACAATATCAACATTACAAAGGAAGAAGCCAATGTGCTTTTAAGTTACTACAACGACATAAATACCGAAAAAGGATTGTACAACCCCAAACAGCTGCCTTTTCATGAATTGGCCCAGATTCAGAAACAACACAATTCCGTTGGGTGGATCAGTATGAACCATTCGGGCGATTATGTGGAGCTTGCGATGTTCGGTCCGGGAAGTGATCTATTGAAGCCTTTTATTAAAAACACCGACTTGCATTATTTGATGTTGGAAGCTGCTGAAGTTGAGAACAACTTCTAATCCGTTCCCTGGCAATTGCCCATGGGATAACGTAATACATAGCTATAGCGAATTACCTTGTGGAAAGTAACGGAATAGAACCCTTTGAAAGGATTCTTATTTGACGTCAGAAAACTACACCCGTACTTTTCATAGGATACATTGTAGTGCTTTCGTTGGTATTGCCTATTTTTTTTAAAAGGGGTTTGACAATGGGATTTTTATATCGGACAGAAAGTAACCAAAATAGATTGAATACCAAAAAGGATGAGAAACGGTAAAACCAAATAGCCCATAATATCACGTGCCTGTATTTTAATGCCTTTCGCCATTATTGGCAATACAAGCAACAAGAAAAAAGGCTGTAACATATTACTTAAGCTTTCCCCATACGCCACAGACAAGGAGGCTCTTGCAATCATTGCAGTAATTTCATCTGCAGGCAATCCTGCACCTATTTCTTTTACCGCATTGATCATACTTGGGCCAACCACGGCAAATTCACCTCCAGCCGATGGAATTGCGAAATTGACGATACCTCCAGTTAAATAAGCGAAAAAAGGATAAGAATCCACACTCGCCTGCGCTGCCAATAGTTGTCCAAGTTCTTCTCCCAACCCCGTATATAACATAATACCCATAATACCGGCATAAAAAGGATACTGAAACAATATTCCGGAAATATTACTACTTGCCTGTTTCATCGCAATGACATAACGCATCGGTGTTTGATGCAGAAGTAAACCAAGAATAAGGAATATGAAAATCATGATATTAAGATTCAAATCAAATCCTTTTGTCATAAAGTGATAAAAGATATAGACAAAGCCCATTACAACAATGATCATCTGAAGGATTACGCTATTGTTCAACTTGTCGGAATAAGATTTAAATGGCAATCTTAAACTTAAAGCCTCTTCCTTTATAGTTTGGTTATTCGAAGTATCCTTAACGGTCATCAAATCGGTTATTTCCTTATTCTGTGCGTCCCTAGGTCGTAGAAAAAGTAAAATCAACGGTGTTGCAATAAGCAGGGTAACAATCATAGTGATATTTAAGATTGACCCCAAGGTATAGGAGGTTGGGATAACTTCCGACAATATCCCGGATGTAATCAAAAAATTATTTTCCGTATTTAAAAGTAGGGGGATCGAACTTGATAATCCTGAAACCCAGCCCCCAGCTGAAATGTAAACACACGCAATCAAAAAAGGATAGTTAACCCCTTTAACCCGTAGTGCCAATTCCCTTGCTAAAACACAGGTAATAACGACCCATCCAAAACTTACAAGGGTTAATAATAAACCGATCAAGACAACTAAAAAGTATACCTGTTTTGGGGAATTGATATGTCGCGCAATGGAATCTATCCCGCTTTTGATTATAGGCGACAATGCGATGCTGAATCCCGTAATGATAATCAAGACCATTTGCATCGCAAACCCCAATAAATCAAAAAATCCATCATACCATGCGGTTATGATTTTCATTGGGGTGGTGTCTAACCAAAGTAAAGCCCCTAGAGCGGTTATAAAGGTTAAGAGTATTGCAAAAACAAATGCGTTGGGTATATATTTTAAAAATAGATTCGTTAGTTTTTTTCCAAGTTTATCAATCATATTCAACTTTTAAATGGTTCTTCCCAACGGTTTTGTTTACGGTCCCGTTGCTGACTTTTCCAACGGAAAACATCCACCTGTTCACTAAAGATAATGGATTTCAGGAATTTCCAGTTAAAAATCCCACCCGAAGGAAATTCTACACCTTTGGGCTACAGACTTTTAAGGAAACAATTGTCCTATTGTTTTCATAAGAAGGTATCTTGGGGAAAAATCAAACAAAAAAACCCAACTACCGCATTAACAGTGTGTTGGGGTTTTAAGATACCCCTTAAGGTAACGATTATCCGTACTTTTAGCGTGCAGGTCAGCTTCGATAAGAATTAGGGCAATTGTAATAGTCTTTGTATCAGACACTACAGGTTCTTGTGGTCAGTATTTTTTGTTTTTAAGCGTAAAACGAAATACCATACTTATTGAGGTTCTGCCAAAATGCGATATGGTTTAATCGTATAAATGATAACCTTGACTGGAAAAAGGCAATGTGCATCAACTGCAGCGATAGGTTAGTTCATTATCCCACAAAGTTCCAAGCTTAAAACACAACGGGGTATGGCTTCCCTATCTTTTTTGGTGCGTTTTTTACACCTACGAAGGGGGAGTATTCTATTTTTCCTACAAAATAAGAACACCCCCTTTGGTTTTCATATGGAAACTGTTTAATTGTACCCTTTCATTCAAAACAGGCACAACCCTAATAGTAATAATTGTTTCCGATGCAGTTGGTTAGAAACAGATTATATGAATATTCCTACAATTTAATCCATACAGAACCGTTCTTAAGAAAATGACTTAAAGAACACTGGGAAATAAACATCCGATGTTTTTAAAATCCAACACCAGATAGTTCAACCCAAATAACCATCATTGATCAAAACCGTAAACAAACTTAAGGATTACACCATTCAATTTTGGGTGGGACTAATTGCAATCCTACTTGGATTGGTCGTTCTCTTAGGATGGGCATTTGATATTGAAGTTCTCATGACCATTATTCCCGGTTATGTTTCCATGAAGTTCAACACCGCCTTGTTCTTTATACTTTCCGGCGGGATTACAATTTCTTTGATTCAATACAAATCTTATAAAACGATAAGGTTTTTTTCAATCCTTTTAGCTGTTTTTGCATTTATCTCCTTAACACAGGACATCTTGATCATTGACCTTGGGATCGATCAGTTTTTTATTAATGATGAGGTAGCGTTACTCCGTGATGATACGGCACCGGGAAGACCATCCCCTATAACTTCCTTTTGTTTCATTTTATTCGGATTGGTTTTCTTTCTTATTCGATCCAACAGGGTAGGAAATAGAGAAATATCGCAATACGGATTACACCTAATTTCGTTTCTTTCGTTTGTTGCAATCATAGGGTATCTATTCAATGTACCTTCCTTATACAAGTTGTCATTCTTTACTTCAATGGCACTACATACCTCGGTTACACTTTTTATCATGTCCGTCTCTACGACCATGTTCAATCCAAAATTGGGGATAACCGGGATGTTTACCGGAAAACAGATCGGAAATGTTATGGCCTTGAATTTATTCCGAAAAATTCTGCCTGCAATTTTAGTACTCGGTTTTATCCAACTAATCTTATCAAGATTAGCGATAATCACGGTCGATTTCGGAATAGCCTTATTCTCTACCTGTTTTACCTTGATCTTGCTGTACGCGCTATGGTCTACAAAAGAATTGCTCAACAAGATCGACAATGAAAGAAAGGCGGCCCAACACAAAATAAAAAAAGACAATATTAATTTAGAGTCGAAAGTAAGGGAGCGGACCAAGTATCTAACAACCCAAAATAAGCAATTAGAGGATTTTTCCTATATCATATCACACAATCTTAGGGGTCCTTTGGGTAATCTCAAATCACTATTGGGTTTCTATAGGGAAGAAGAATCAATTGAAGGAAAAGATCAGTTGATGGATTATTTCCATAATACAGTTGATAACCTTTCCTATACCCTGGAAGACCTGATGCAAGTGGTTACCATAAGGCATAGTTCCAAAAAGGAAAAGACCATATTGGTTTTTGAGGATATATTTTCAAAATTAAAAGAAAACTTCCAGGGTCAGATAATTGAGTCCGGTGCAGTTGTAACATCGGATTTTTCTGAGGCTCCAACCATAGAGTATTCCTCTATGTACCTAGAGAGCATTATGCACAATCTTTTAAGTAATGCATTAAAATATAGGTCAAAAGACAGAGCTCCGGAAATTCACTTTAAATCCAAAAACCTCAGCGATAAAATTGAACTTTCGGTTGTCGATAATGGTCTAGGCATCAACCTGGAATTACATGGACATAAACTATTTGGATTACACAAGACGTTTCATAAACATCCGGAAGCAAAGGGGGTTGGACTCTTTATAACCAAAGCACAAGTTGAGGCGATGGGTGGGGAAATCACCGTGCAAAGCGAAGTAAATAAAGGAGCTACCTTTGAAATAATATTTTAAAATGAATATGATCGAAACCATAGCCATTATCGACGATGATGATATTTATCGATTCGCATCAAAGCGGATCATAAATGCTACAAACAGAACTAAAAACATACAGACGTACTCTAACGGGGAAAAGGCCATCAACTTTTTTGAAGAAAACCTAGGGTATCCCCACAACCTGCCTGACATAATTTTCCTGGACTTGAATATGCCGATCATAGATGGATGGCAATTTTTGGATATGTTCAAATTATTGAAAACCAAAATCAAAAAAAATATACCCATTTATATTTTTAGTTCATCGATAAACCCAGACGACCTAATAGCTTCTAAACAAATTGAGGAAGTTTCAAATTATCTGGTCAAACCTATAACGGAGGAGAAATTTCTTAACATCATCGATAATTTGGAAATTTCGTGAATTTAATAATGATCTCTTTAGGACATTATAAAAACCAACGCCAACTGTAAGCTCCAATTCTCCCAAGGTGCAATGCCGAAAGGTTCTTTTTCGTTTACAGTATGGTTTTTTTCTAAAAAAATAGTTCAAAAAGGCCATAAAAATACGGTAAACACTTAAAAACAAATCTTTACGGTTGTATCTGTACTCGAGGCGGCCCCGACACTTCGGGGGAACCCAAACAAGATTATCTTGCACAAAAAAACCTCAACTTTCACCTTAATAGTGTGTTGAGGTTTTCTTCTGTACTCGAGGCGGCCCCGACACTTCGGGGGAACCCGCACAAGATTATCTTGCACAAAAAAACCTCAACTTTCACCTTAATAGTGTGTTGAGGTTTTCTTCTGTACTCGAGGCGGCCCCGACACTTCGGGGGAACCCGCACAAGATTATCCTACACAAAAAAACCTCAACTTTCACCTTAATAGTGTATTGAGGTTTTCTTTCGTACTCGAGGCGGCCCCGACACTTCGGGGGAACCCGCACAAGATTATCCTTCACAAAAAAACCTCAACTTTCACCTTTATAGTGTGTTGAGGTTTTCTTCTGTACTCGAGGCGGCCCCGACACTTCGGGGGAACCCGAACAAGATTATCCTTCACAAAAAAACCTCAACTTTCACCTTAATAGTGTGTTGAGGTTTTCTTCTGTACTCGAGGCGGGAATCGAACCCGCACTCCAAAGGAACTGGATTTTGAATCCAGCGCGTCTACCAGTTCCGCCACTCGAGCATTTTAATAGGACTGCAAAACTATAAAAATTTTTCTTTTCAAGAACAAAAAATAACAAGATTTATCCTTTAGCAACCCAAATAAATTTCTAAATTTGCACCTCCTTCGACCAAAAGGAGTTTAATAATTTGAAAAACAACGCGTTAAACATGGCTTACCAAAGACCTGAACCTAAGATTTTTGCTTGTACACAGAGTACAAAACTTGCGGAAAAAATTGCAAAGTCCTATGGTACCCATTTAGGTAAGGTACAGTTTTCCAAATATAGCGATGGCGAATTTCAACCCTCTTTCGAGGAATCCGTTCGTGGAGCCCGTATCTTCATTATCGGATCAACCAATCCGGGTTCTGATAACCTGATGGAAATGTTGTTGATGCTCGATGCCGCCAAACGTGCCTCGGCGCGACATATTACCGCTGTAATGCCCTATTTCGGATGGGCACGACAAGATAGAAAAGACAAACCTAGGGTTCCCATTGCGGCCAAATTGATTGCCAAAATGCTTGAAACGGCAGGAGCGACCCGTATTATAACCATGGATCTTCATGCCGATCAAATCCAAGGCTTTTTCGAGAAACCGGTAGACCATTTATTCGCCTCTACCCTTTTCTTGCCTTATTTGAAAAAACTGAACCTCGATAATTTGACCATTGCTTCCCCGGATATGGGAGGCTCCAAAAGGGCCTATGCCTATTCAAAAGCCTTGGATTGCGATGTGGTCATCTGTTACAAACAAAGGGCCAAGGCCAATATCATTTCCCATATGGAGCTTATCGGGGACGTTAAAGGTAAAAACGTGGTTTTGGTAGATGATATGGTAGATACGGCCGGAACCTTGGCAAGAGCGGCAGATTTGATGATGGAGCGTGGCGCTCTTAGTGTAAGGGCCATTACCACCCACGGACTATTATCGGGCAATGCCTACGAAAAAATAGAAAAATCACAATTGAAAGAGTTGATCATCACCGATTCAATTCCTATAGAAATAAAAAGCGACAAGGTACAGGTCATCAGTTGTGCCGATTTGTTCGCGGATGTTATGCATAGGGTACACCACAACACATCAATAAGCTCTAAGTTCTTGATGTAAACAAAAAAGAATATTTTATTAATCTTAAATATAACGATGAAGTCAATTACAATTAAAGGATCAGAAAGAGAAAGCGTGGGCAAGAAAGCAACGAAAGCCTTACGTAATGCTGGAAAGGTTCCTTGCGTAGTATACGGAGGGGAAAAACCATTACATTTTTCAGCGGATGAATTATCATTCAAAAAATTGGTTTACACTCCAAATGCACACACTGCTGTGATTGAGTTGGACAATGGCGACAAGATCGATGCTGTTATGCAAGACATACAGTTTCACCCTGTTACCGATAGAATCATTCATATCGATTTTTATCAACTTTTCAAAGACAAAGAGGTTACCATGGACATCCCTGTACGTTTACAAGGAAACTCCCCAGGGGTTAGAAACGGTGGTCGTTTGCTCTTTAGAAAAAGAAAACTTACGATTAAGGCATTGCCTGACAATCTTCCTGATTTCTTTGATGTTGATATATCCAAATTAAAAATCGCGGATAACATCTCCGTTGAGTCATTGCAAAGTGATAAATTCTCCATCTTACACCCCGACACCACTGTTGTCGTTCAAGTTAAGACTGCACGTACCGCGGTTACGGTTGACGATGAGGATGAGGTTGAAGAAGAAGGAGCTGAAGCCCCAGCTGCAGAAGCTGCTGAAAGCAACGAATAAATTGGGTTTACCCTTAAGTCTAAAGCATCCCGAATATTCGGGATGCTTTTGTATTTTTATAACAATTCCCAGATTGTTATGATACAGTTTTTAAGGACCCTATTTGGTAACAAAAAATCATTTTTAGAGGAAACAGAACCTATGAAAAAGTACTTGATCATAGGCCTCGGCAATATCGGAAGCGAATATGCCGAAACGAGGCACAACATCGGATTCAAGATTTTAGACCAATTGGCCAAGGAGAAGGATTTTACCTTTGAAACCGTCAAATTGGGTGACGTGGGATCGTTCAAGGTAAAAGGCAGGAATATACTTTGCCTAAAACCATCGACCTATATGAACCGAAGTGGAAAAGCTTTGAAATATTGGATGGACAAAGAAAAAATACCCCTGGAGAATGTCTTGGTGGTAACCGATGACATTAACTTGGAGTTTGGTACGATACGCCTAAAAACGAAAGGTAGCGACGGAGGGCATAACGGACTTAAGGATATCCAACTTTATCTGAACTCTGTCAACTACAACAGATTCCGTTTTGGTGTAGGTGCCGAATTCAGCAAGGGCAGACAAGTGGACTATGTACTTGGGGAATGGAACGAAAAAGAAAGGGAAGCGCTCCCTGAACGGCTGGAAAAATCATCCCAACTAATCATTTCCTTTGTTCTTTCCGGAGTTAAAATTACGATGAACCACTTCAACAACACCTAAAGCACCTTAAAGGCAAAGACACCGGAATCCGAACTGTTGCCTTCCGCATCCTTTGTAACCACTTTCCAGTAATAAGTGATATTGGAACCTACACTGACGGTTTCTTCCCTTTTGGTGGATGCCAAGGACGCTTCCAGGATCTCAGGCGGGTCTTCCGTAGAGAAATAAATATCAAATCCGATAATATCATCGTCAAGATCGGCGGCGGTCCACTCCAAGGTTATTTCATTATTAATATCCTTGAAAAGTGAAGCCCCATTCTGGGGATTGACCAACTGGGCCGGAAAAGGGGCATAGGTCGTTATGGACCCCGCATTATAAAAATTCCAAGTACTACTGGTGGCCGTTTCAGTAACATTGGTGTTCTTTGACCGTACCAACCAAGAAAAAGGCTCTCCCTTGGCAATCGGCAATTTAGCGGATGTACTCTTTGTAATGGTGGTTTGTGTGATGTTGGAATTTAAATTGGTCACCCGAAGTTCATAACTCTCTGTATGTTCCGATGCCATCCATTTAAACTCAACCTGGCTTGTTGTCTCATTCAAATCACGTCCAGTAGTGCATTCAGAGTTTTTATCGGGGAAAACCAAAACAGAAGCCTCCGGGGATTTTGGTGTACTTTTCTTTTTACACCCCAACAGAAGGACACCACAGAAACAGAATAACAGTATAACTACCCTCATAGTTTTATGACTTTAGATGTTCCTTTTATATGCTCACCCGAGAATTTGACAATATATACCCCAGATGGCAACGTTGACAGATCCAGAGGTAATTCCGATCCGTTGAATCGATATGTCTCGGCCCTGACGAATCTCCCTTCCACCGTAAATACCGCAACCCGTACATTCGTATCACTCGCACCCAGAAAAACAGTAGTGGAAGACACAAAGGGATTAGGATATACCACGGGTTTCGCACTCAAAAATATAGCCTCCTCATAAACACCCTGGCAAGGTAGATCGGTATACACCTTAAGCGAATTATTGCCTTTCTGCAATTCTAGGGTTATCTCCGATGCCTTTGTTTGCACCACCTCCCCATTCAATTCAACAGTATAGTTATCAGAACCTTGAAGGGTTAAAACCGTCGATTCGTTTTCATAGGAGGTTTTAGAGCTCACAAACAGGTCATCGGGTTGTGTAATGACCACCTCAAAGCAATACTCCTCATATTCCTGTAAACCGTCCGTTCCACCAATACACACATTATACGTACCCGCCATTAAATTCCCCAAAGTATAGGAATCGGTAAAATTATCATTCACATCCACGCCATTACCACGCACACTAATTTCGTAATCAAGGGTTTCCATTGCAGCGATAGCGATGACGCCGTCGTTACTATCGCGACAGGCCTCACTTTGCAATGAAACGCTAAAGTTATTGTACGGAAATCGATACACGGGACATCCGTTTACATCCACTTCGGCACCTATGGGCGTTCCTAAACACAAATCGTCACCATCGTCAAAAACGCCGTCCTGATCATCATCAGGCCTAAAAGCCCCCTCTATACAGACATCCAACGAAAAAGCCTTTAAAATGCCTCCATCCGACGCTGCCGTATCATTGATTTCCAAGGTCCACTCCCCAAAAAGTGACTCCCCTTCAAAAATCCCTAAAGACCCTATGGGTTTTATTGTCCCGCTAATGGCTGGATCCCCATTACAAATAAAGTTGGGGGCATCATCGTCAAAAGTGGCGTCAATATTCTGTAGGTCCCCACATGAATTCGATAGCAAAACCACGGAGGTCCCGGCGGGGGAAATCAATTTAACCACCAAATCGGCCAAATAGGTATGGTCCAATTCTACATGAACATTGATATCTGCCAAGGCCATATCATCATAAAATGCGATTTTCGAGATTACGGTTGGGGTATCTATGGAGGAAATCTCCAAATCCTCGGCGGCAACCACCGATGTACAGTTATACTCAATCGTAGAAAAGCCGAAAGGCGCCGAAAAGGAACCCTCACCACAACTATTAATAGGTTTTACCCTCCAGTAATAATCGGTTTCATAATCCAGGTTCAAGGGGGAATAGGTATTCTCCAAAACCGTACTGGTCTCAATGATATCCGTAAACAATACATCTGTGGCGATCTGCACCTCATACGAAGTGTAGGAAGCCGCATCCTCCCATTCTAAAAAGGTCTTGGCGGAAATGTCGATTGCACCATCGGCAGGCGCTAACAGTGTAGCATCCGGAAAGACGGCGTCATACACCCTTAAATCCAAGACAATACTCTTTGTCACACTGGTGGAGCTCGCCTCAATCTCAACGTCATACAAAGCCTCTGGCACACTTGCCGTATTCGAAAAGGTAACGGTAACGAGGGCATCAACACTAGTTGTTTCTGGTGAAAAGGTAATATCAAGACCCAACGGCGGATTGGGCACACTAAAGGTCACCTCCTCATCAAAACCTGAATAGGCCTCATAGTTGAATGTGGTAATCAGGTCATTGGGTTGACAAACCTCATATTCCAACTCCGTAAAATTCAAGACTATTTCAGCCTCTTCTATAGTAAAATCCGTTTTGTTCACAGCAAAGAATATATTATCCCTAGCCTTCACCATAATACGGGCTGTTGTTGTCGGTGTTCCTGGCAAAACCACTTTATGGTCCCCATCATTCGGTACATCCTCTGCCAAGGGTATGGTAAAGGTAAGTCCCCCATCAATGGACAAAAGGATATCGACCGACTGCACATTCACTGGGGCCATATTGGTCCCGGCCACATCCCAAACAATATTCTGCACCGTACCCGCCGTATAAATTTGACTCGTGGCTTGTGAGACCACTCGAAAGGGACCGGCATGATCCACGACGGAAACCTTCATCAAATCAAACACCACCTGACCGCCACCCACGGCATTATCCCTCACGGTCAAAGCAAAATTCATTTCCCTTTCCACTTCGGACAAGGTCTCCCATGACGAATCCACGGTAGGATTGGTTTCTGTTAAATCCCCCGATAACACACTTAAAAGCTTAGGAAAATATCGGGTGGGCTCCGTTGATGGCTTTTGCGACCTAAAATTGGCCCCACTCGGATTTGTGGGCCCAAAAGTGGATTGGGTCACCACACCATCATCAATTTGCTCCCAAGTATAGGTCAACACATCACCCAGATCTGCATCCGTAGCATTACCGGTCAGCACAAATGGGGTCGACTTCGGTATGACATAATCCGCCACGGGAACGATTACAGGAGGGGTATTGGTAATATTTATGGTTTCCGCACAATCCACATTATCTAAATACTCGGAGATTTGAAATATGCTGTAATAATGAAAATAGTCATCACCGTTCATAGCGACATTGTTCACACCGGAAATTCCGGCGTAGCCCATAATCGTCGTACCACTTCCCGGTTCTGCCTGTACCTGGGTACCTTCAGATTCAAAGGACCATGTATGGTTTGCCCCGAATTGATGCCCCATCTCATGGGCAACAAAATCCAAATCAAACGTATCGCCCTCAGGATTTTCTTTGGAAGAATACCCACTGGCCTTCTTATTGTCTACACAAACGGCCCCTATATAACCCGCATTACCTCCATTTTGATCACTATTTTCGACCTTATGGAATAAATGGCCTATATCAAAGTTAGCCGCCCCAATATTATCCGTGATGGTGCTCTGTGCTTCCGAATTCAAGTCACTCCCATAGGGATCCGTATCCCCATCGGTATAAATGACCTTATCCGTATCGGCAACCAGCTCCAAAGTAACCCCTAAATCAGATTCGAATACTTCGTTGACCCTGGTTACCGTAGCATTTATGGCTGCCAATGCATCTGCCACCGTACCCCCGTGAAAAGTGGTATATTCACCTGTCGCGGATATCGCAAGCCTAAACTTCCTAAGCTTCTGTTCATCTACCTGCTTTGCGGTAAGCGAAGGCATGGATTGGATTACCGAACTCTTGGTCTCACAGACAAAAGAGGTATCCATATCGGAAATCCCTTCACGGGAATAGACGATATAATCATTACCTGTGGTTTTTTGTATATAGGTGTTCCCCTTTTTATCGGCATGGATGATCATGGCCTGAATGCCCTTGTGCGAAACACTGACCCGTATCTTATCCTTATCGTTTTTTAAGCTATAACCTGTGTAGGAACTTATATTCGGGTATTTATCTGCCAATGCTTTGGAAAAGACGGGTGTTTCCTTAATGGCGTAATCGATAAGCTCACCCTTTTCATTGGGGAACCCTACGGTTATGGTATTGGTCTTACCTTCCTTTCCGAGTTTGAATTGCCGCTTGAAAACGGTATCATCAAAGGAAAAAACGCTCGCTTTTTTAACATTGAACCGGTTGGAAATCGATGCCTTTAAGTACGTCTGGGCAGATTCCTGCTTCCAATAATCACGTTGGGCATATCCGTAAAAGGAAAGAAATAATATGGATATTGAAAAAACAAGACGTAATTTTGAAACCATTAAGGGGTTTTTAATCAAATTCAAATATAAGTCTTTTTATTTTTTATTATAAGTGATAACAGTCCAAAGCATCGATAAATATGATAAAAAACACCCTACGGCCATAACCATAGGGACCTTTGACGGGGTTCATATCGGGCATAGGAAAATCCTGAACAAACTTATTGGCAATGCCAAGGAACTCCATCTTAAATCGACCGTACTTACCTTCTTTCCCCATCCGAGAATGGTATTACAAAAGGACACGGATATCAAATTACTGAACACCATTGATGAAAAAATGATGATTCTTGGCAATTTAGGACTGGATTATCTAATAATACATCCTTTTACCTTAGAATTTTCAAGGTTATCGGCCACGGAATTTGTGCGCGACATTTTGGTGAACTCACTAAACGCAAAAAAGATAATCATAGGTTATGACCATCGCTTTGGAAGAAACAGGGATGCCAACATCAACGATTTAATAGCTTTTGGCAATGCCTTGGATTTCGAGGTTGATGAAATTCCGGCCCAGGAAGTCGACGAGGTATCGGTAAGTTCCACAAAAATCCGTAAAGCCCTGGAAGATGGGGATATAGAAACCGCCAATAATTATTTGGGATACCACTATATGTTGACGGGTGAGGTAAGAAGAGGCAAAGGCTTGGGGCGCACCCTCGATTTTCCTACGGCTAACCTTTCCATCAAGGAATCCTACAAATTAATACCTAAAATCGGTGTATACGTAGTACAGTCCAAAATCGACAATGAATGGGTCTATGGTATGATGAATATTGGGTTCAACCCGACGGTATCCGGTACGGAAAAGAGCATTGAAATCCATTTTTTCGATTTTAACCAGGACCTCTACGACCGGCAAATACAGGTCGATATTTTGGCGCGTATCCGGGACGAACACAAATTCGAATCGCTTGCGGCCTTGAGAATCCAATTGCAAAAAGACAAAGAGGCATCACTTGCCATACTCAACAAATAATGTTCGATCGTTTACTTTTTAGCAAAATCGACAATGCACCTTTACTTATTTTCAGGGTTTTCTTCGGAATTCTAATCGCTTTGGAAAGTTTTGGGGCCATCGCTACCGGTTGGGTAAAAGAAACCTTGATCCTTCCCCGATTCACTTTTAATTTTATTGGGTTTGATTGGTTACAGCCCTTACCGGGCAATGGTATGTATTTCTATTTTCTCGTAATGGGGACCTTTGGCCTTTGTATTGCCTTGGGCTATAAATATCGATTTAGTATCATCGGCTTTACACTGCTTTGGCTGGGGGTATATCTCATGCAAAAATCGTCTTACAACAACCACTACTATCTGTTGTTCCTGATTTCCTTTTTAATGTGTTTTTTTCCGGCAAACTCAGGATTATCCATAGATGCCAAACAAAACCCTTCCCTACGGACCAACACCATGTTCGCTTACGTGAAATGGATTATCATTGCGCAACTCTTCTTGGTGTACACCTATGCCTCAATCGCCAAACTTTATGGCGATTGGCTCGATTTCGGTATTATTGAAATCCTAATGCAACAACGTAAGGACTACCCGCTGATCGGCCCCGTATTACAACTTTCGTGGGTTCATAAGATCATTGGGGTATCGGGAATCGTTTTCGATGCCTTGATCGTACCGGCATTACTATGGAAACCAACACGTAAGTTTGCCTTCATCATAGCGATTTTCTTTCACCTCTTTAATTCCATTATTTTCCAAATTGGGATTTTCCCTTACCTGGCCTTGGCTTTTACCGTGTTCTTTTTTGAACCTGAAACCATCCGTCGTATTTTCCTTAAAGGCAAACAGGGCTATCCCGTAAACAATTGCGAAGCTCCGGCCAACAAAAGGTTGATACTTCTAGGTTGTGGCACCTATCTTCTAATCCAGGTGCTACTGCCCATTCGACACCATTTTATAAAGGATGATGTCTTATGGACCGAGGAGGGGCATCGCCTAAGTTGGCGTATGATGTTACGAAGCCGTACGGGTAAAATACAATTCAAGGTGGTAAACAAGGATGACGGCGCGGCCTATATGGTAAAATTGAAAGACCACCTATCTAAAAAACAATTGCGGAAAATTGCTGCCTACCCCGATTTTATTTGGCAATTCTCCCAATACCTGAAAAAAGAACAAAAGAAGAAGGGTAATAGTGTTTCGGTGTATGCCGTAAACTCAAAAGTCAGTATCAACGGAAAGCCTTATAAAGCCTTCATTGACCCAAAAGTCGATCTGGCCAATGAAACATGGGACCATTTTGGCCATCACGAATGGATATTGCCTTCAAATTTTGGGGTCAAGACCGAATAAAATAGTTAAACCCCAATTGATACATTGATCAATTAACCTTAAATTTGCCTCTTAATCAAAATTCCATGCTACAGTTACAGGTCGTAAGAGAAGAAAAGGATAAAATAATCGCTGCCCTACAAAAGCGAAATATTGATGCTGCCCCATTATTGGAAAAAGTACTTCAATTAGACGAAAAAAGACGTACTACCCAATCTTTATTGGACAACACTTTAGCTGAATCCAATAAATTATCGAAAGAGATCGGGATGCTTTTCAAAAGTGGCAAAGCGCAGGAAGCGAATGTTCTAAAGGAAAAGACGGGAGGCTTAAAAGAGGACTCCAAACGGCTGGGTGACGAACTGAACACTGCTGCAAAGGAATTACAGGATTTACTATATCAAATACCGAACATTCCCAACGATTTGGTTCCTGCCGGTAACTCCGAGGACGATAATGAACAGATTTTTATCGAAGGCGACATTCCTACATTGGATAGTTCTGCCCTACCCCATTGGGAACTCGCCAAAAAATACGATATTATAGATTTTGAACTTGGCGTGAAGATAACCGGTGCCGGTTTCCCCGTTTACAAAGGGAAAGGGGCGAGATTACAACGGGCTTTGATCGCTTATTTCCTGGATAAGAATACCGAGGCAGGCTACACCGAAATGCAGGTGCCGCTGCTCGTTAATGAAGCCTCTGGCTATGGCACGGGACAGTTACCTGACAAAGAAGGGCAAATGTACCATGTTGGGGCCGATGACCTTTATTTGATCCCCACAGCGGAAGTACCCGTAACCAATATCTTTAGGGATGTTATTATCAACGAAAGTGATTTTCCTATTTGCCTAACCGGTTATACCCCATGTTTTAGAAGGGAAGCCGGTAGTTATGGTGCCCATGTGCGTGGACTCAACCGCCTACATCAATTTGACAAGGTGGAAATTGTCCGTGTGGAACACCCCAACACCTCTTATAAGGCTTTAGACGGAATGGTGGAACACGTAAAGACCATTTTAAGGGATCTACAGTTGCCATACCGAATCTTGAGACTTTGCGGTGGTGACCTTGGCTTTACCTCTGCCCTGACCTATGATTTCGAAGTGTTCTCCACAGCACAGGATCGTTGGTTGGAAATCAGTTCGGTATCCAATTTCGAAGCCTACCAGGCCAATCGATTAAAACTGAGATACAAGGATGAAAATGGGAAA
Source organism: Maribacter aquimaris (assembly GCF_014596745.1). Lineage (GTDB taxonomy): Bacteria > Bacteroidota > Bacteroidia > Flavobacteriales > Flavobacteriaceae > Maribacter_A > Maribacter_A aquimaris. The sequence goes on along the minus strand of NZ_JABTCF010000013.1, from coordinate 41,135 downwards.
ACCCAGTTGGCCCACACCTTGAATGGCAGTTCATTGGCATTACCTAGGGTCTTGGCAGGAATCTTGGAGAACTACCAAACCCCTGAGGGTATAAAAATACCTGATGTACTTGTCCCCTATTGTGGCTTCGACATGATCGACTAAATAGGTTTTTTGTAAACCTTAACATTGGCTTATTCCATTCTACGTATCTTTGGGAAAAACGTGCTTTTGAGAATAATCTTGATCATTTTGGTTTTTTGCTGCGCGCCAATGGCTTCCGCCCAGGATAACTTTTTGGCAAAGCAATATTTCAATGATGGTGATTTTGGGAAAGCCGTGGTTTTTTATGAAAAATTAGTTAAAAAAAATCCAAGAAGAACCGATTATTCAGATGGACTAATTGCCTGCTACCAGCAGTTGGAACGCTATTCGGATGTCGAGGATTTTCTACTCGAAAAAATAGGGCAAGGAAATACCCATCCCATCCTACTGATCCAATTGGGATACAACCACGCCCTGCAAAATGCCCCGGAGAAAGCTGCAGAGTACTACCAACAGGCCCTTTTGGATATTGAGAGGAATCCCAACTACGGTTATGCAATAGCCCAACGTTTTCAGGAATATTCGCTTTTGGATTATACGTTAAGCGCCTATAAAAAGGCTATGGAATTAAACCCCACGCTAGATTATAATTATCAAATGGCCCGTATCTATGGGGAACAAGGGAATATTGACAAAATGTACGATTCCTATTTGAACTTACTTGTCAATGGCAAGACCTCCAAATCGAATGTACTCCGAAGTATCGATGACTTTATCTCTGCCGATCCCGAAAACGAAAACAACATTAAATTAAAAAAAGTCCTCCTAAAACACGCCCAACAAGACCCTGATTTGTTGTGGAACGACCTTCTAAGTTGGTTGTTTGTTCAACAAAAGCAATACAATAGTGCCTTTAGGCAGGAAAAAGCCATTTTTAAACGTTTGGATGGGGGAACCATTCAACGCCTTGAGAATCTCGGGAATCTAGCCTTGAATGACAATGAAACGGAAATAGCAAAATCGATCTTTGAATACATTTCAGAAAAATCGGTGGATGAGATCATAAAATTGAATGCCCAATTGAATCTGATCGACATACAATTATTGGAAGAAAACAAAAAGAACTTGACGGGCATTGACCAACAATTCAAAGACCTCATCGCTACCCATGGGTACAAAAGCCAAACACTGCAACTTCAAATTGCCTATGCCAATTTTTTGACTTTTAGGCAAGACAGCCCCGAGCCTGCCATTGGGATTCTTAAAAATTGTCTGGAACTACCCTTGAATACACGGGGCAAAGCCTATGTTAAGCTGGCTTTGGGGGATATCCTGGTTTTCGACAAAAAATTCAATGAGGCCCTTATCTACTTCTCACAGGTACAAAAAAGCCTCAAAAATGACGTACTCGGTCAAAACGCAAGATTCAAGGTCGCACAAACCAGTTTTTACAAAGGGGATTTTGATTGGGCCCTTACCCAATTGAAAGTACTACGCAGTTCCACCTCACAGCTGATAGCCAATGATGCCATGCAATTAAGCTTGCTTATTGCCGACAACTCCTTGGAAGATTCGACACAAATAGCCTTAAAAAAATATGCACGTGCCGATCTTCTGGCCTATCAAAAAAAGACAAAAGAGGCTATAGCCGTGCTAGACGACATCCTTCAAAACCACAAGGGAGAAAAAATCGAGGATGAGGCACTTCTTAAACAAGGGGAACTACTTGTGGGACTCAAGGATTATGAAGCTGCCAAGTTCAATTACCAAAAAATAACGGAATTCTATGCCAACGACATTTTAGCCGACGATGCTTTATTCGCCCTTGGGGAACTTTATAGAAATGTATTGAACGAACCCGAAAAAGCAAAAGAACAGTACGAAAAGATCATTTACAATTATCAAGACAGTTATTATTTTCCCCAAGCACGAAAGAATTTTAGGATGCTTAGGGGCGATAGTATAAATTAAAGGCCCATCCTATATCCTTCCATGTGGGAAGGACGTTTACTATGTTCATAGAAAAGCACACGGTTGGGTTTCCAAATAATTATTAAACAAGTTTAAACTTCCCCCTTGGGAGGATAAAAGATCGGACAATGTATATATACAACGTTACAACGAATATTGACGAATCAGTACATGACCAATGGCTTACCTGGATGAAGGACACCCATATTCCGGATGTATTGGCTACCGGGAAATTCCTTTCCGCCAAAATGTGCAGGGTAATGATGGAAGAGGACATGGGCGGTATCACCTATGCCGTACAATTCACAACTATCGACAGGAAAACACTACAGTCGTATTATGACGAACACGCCCCCGCATTACGCCAGGAAGCCGTAAAATTGTTTTCCGATAAATTTGTTTCATTTCGAACAGAACTGGAAGTTGTAAGCGAACACTAAATATGGGTAAAAGAAAAAAAAAGGGCTCAAAATCCTATAACCAGAATCAGAAATTCCACAAGGATCACGGCCCTGTAAAGGCCAAAAAATATTTGGGGCAACATTTTCTAAAAGATGAGACCATAGCCAAACAGATTGCAGACACCCTCTCTTTTGAAGGATACCGCAATGTTCTGGAAATCGGACCCGGCACCGGGGTGTTGACCAAATACCTTTTACAGAATGAAATCGATTTGGTAGCAATGGACTTGGATTCGGAATCTGTCACCTACCTCAACCAGAGCTTTTCTTTGGAGCATCCCGAGATCCTAGGCAACAACAGCACCTTTAAGGTTCTTGAGGCCGATTTTCTTAAATATGACCTATCATCCCTCTTTGGCACGGAATCCTATGCCATTACCGGAAACTTCCCCTATAACATTTCAACCCAGATCGTTTTTAAAATGTTGGAATGGCGTCATCAGATTCCTGAATTCTCAGGTATGTTCCAAAAAGAAGTAGCGGCACGTATCTGCGCCAAGGAAGGAAATAAGACCTATGGCATACTTTCTGTTTTGGCTCAGGCCTATTATGATGCCACCTATCTCTTTACCGTATCACCTGAGGTTTTTGATCCGCCACCAAAAGTACAATCGGGTGTTCTTCGTCTTACCAGGAAAGAAAACTTCAATCTCGAATGTGATGAAAAGTTATTTTATAGGATTGTAAAAACAGCCTTTAACCAGCGTAGAAAAACACTTCGAAATAGCTTAAAAAGCTTTGAGCTTTCTGATATTCTCAAAGAAGATGCTATCTTTGATCAACGTCCCGAACAATTGGCTGTGGCTGATTTTATTGGGCTGACAAAGAAAATTGCGAATGACTCCATTTAAACTCACGGACGAGTTTCTATCAGAAATAGAGGCCCTGATAGATGACCAGAAGAATTCCAGCTTGGAATCGCTTCTGAATGAGGTGCATTATGCCGATATTGCCGAAATCATCAACGAACTCAGTGAGGAGCACGCCACTTATCTGATCAAGCTTCTCGATAGTGACAAAACCTCTGATGTCCTTACCGAACTCGACGAGGATGTTCGTGAAGCCATCCTGAACAACCTCTCGGCAAAAGAGATTGCAGGAGAGCTCGAAGAATTGGACACCGATGATGCGGCGGATATTGTTGGGGAACTTCCCAAGGAAATCATTCATGAGGTCATTTCTGAAATTGAGGATAGGGAACACGCCAAGGATATTGTTGACCTTTTACGTTATGATGAGAATTCGGCGGGTGGACTCATGGCAAAGGAGTTGGTGAAAGTCCGTGAAAGCTGGAATATACTTACCTGTGTCAAGGAAATGCGGGCCCAAGCCGAAAATGTAACCAGGGTACACTCTATCTATGTGGTCGATGACAATGATAAATTGAAAGGTAGATTGTCGTTAAAGGATTTATTGACCACCTCTACCAAAAGCCATATCAGCGATGTCTATATCCCCAAGGTAGATTCGGTAAGTGTAAATGAAAAACCCGAGGAAGTCGCCAAAATCATGTCAAAATACGATTTGGAGGCCATTCCCGTGGTAGATGAAATGAACCGCCTGGTTGGGCGAATCACTATCGATGATATTGTTGATGTTATCCGGGAAGAAGCAGAAAAAGATTATCAAATGGCCGCTGGTATCTCACAGGATGTAGAGGCCGATGACAGTATCTGGAACCTTACAAGGGCCCGTCTTCCTTGGCTCTTCCTAGGCCTCGTAGGTGGGTTGGGTGCTGCCGCCATTATGGGCAGCTTTGAAAATATGATCAGTAGCCATGCCATACTTTTTTTCTTTACACCGCTGATTGCCGCCATGGCGGGTAACGTGGGTGTACAGTCCAGTGCCATTATCGTACAGGGACTTGCCAATGATGACCTAAAAGGGGGTGTCGGCAGCCGTTTGATCAAAGAAATGCTTTTGGCCATGCTGAATGGGGTTGTCCTGGCGACCGTACTACTGATCTTCACTTGGGTCTATAAAGGTGATTTCCTAACCTCATTGGCCATCTCCATATCATTGGTCGTGGTCATTATCGTAGCCGGACTCATAGGTACATTTATCCCATTATTCTTGCATAAAAGAGGTATTGACCCTGCAATTGCCACAGGACCGTTCATTACCACCAGTAATGATATTTTCGGTATTCTAATCTATTTTTCCATTGCTAAAATACTCTTGGGTATTTGATTGGAAATCCTTTTACTGAAGTACATCCTATTGAACCTAACATCGTACGAATGAAAGCCATCAATTTAAACGAAAAATATGCTGAATTTAAATCCCCATGACGATTCTTGCTTAAAAAAATACAGATAAGTCACCCATTAAAATGAGCCCTACCCCTCGTAGGAGTCGCAACTACTTTATATCTTTACTTTATGAAAATATTACACCTAGACACCAATCACCCGTTGATGATCGAGCAATTCGCCCAACTCGGCTTCCAAAATGATGAGGATTATACCTCAAACAAGGAAGAGATCGAAAAGAGAATACATACTTATGATGGAATCATCATCCGCAGCAGGTTCGGTATTGACGCCAAATTCCTTGACAAGGCCACCAATCTTAAGTTTATAGGACGTGTGGGAGCCGGACTGGAAAATATTGATATCGACCACGCCAAAAGCAAAGATATATTCTTGGCTTCGGCCCCGGAAGGCAATAGAAATGCCGTCGGTGAGCACACCTTGGGCCTACTTCTTTCCCTCTTGAACAAACTGAATAAGGCGGACTCGGAAGTAAGAAATGGAAAATGGGACCGGGAAGACAACCGGGGCTTCGAACTTGATGGTAAAACCGTGGGTATAATCGGTTACGGCAATATGGGAAAGGCCTTTGCCAAAAAACTCAGGGGATTTGACGTCGAAGTGATATGTTATGACATTATTGGTGGTGTTGGTGATGAAAACGCCCGTCAGGTGGGTATCATGGAACTTCAACAAAAAACCGATGTCCTTAGTTTACACGTACCCCAAACACCGGAGACCATAGGTATGATCAATGATGAATTCATCAATGGCTTTCAAAAACCGATCTGGTTATTGAATACCGCCCGGGGCAAATGTGTGATCACGGCGGATTTGGTCAAGAATTTAAAATCGGGCAGCATCCTCGGTGCCGGACTGGATGTCCTGGAATACGAAAAATCATCGTTCGAGAACATGTTCGATGACCATAACATGCCTGAAGCCTTTGATTACCTTATAAAAGCCAAGAATGTACTCTTTACGCCCCACGTTGCCGGCTGGACCGTTGAGAGTAAAGAAAAACTGGCACAAACCATCGTCGATAAAATAAAAGAAAGATTTTGTTAACTTTAGGATTGTGAAAAAAACAGTTCTGATTTTTGGGATATTGGTTTTTGCCCTTTTGCTTCTTTTTCAAATCAGTAAATACGCGATGGTGACCGGAAGCATGGACACGGAAATCATTATTGCCATTGTTGCTATTGTGTTTTTTATAGTCGGGGTTTACCTACACAAAAAAAGTCTTCATACCGATCCATTCCCCAAAACGGGAGTGAATCTAGAAAAAACAAAATCCCTTGAAATTAGTCCTCGGGAATACGAAGTCTTGAAGGAAGTCGCATTAGGCTTATCCAATAAGGAAATTGCAGATAAGTTGTTCGTATCGGAAAGCACTATAAAAACACATGTATCCAATTTACTGGTTAAATTGAATGCAAAAAGAAGAACACACGCCATTCAAATCGCCCAGGAGCTCAAGATCATTTGAATTTTACCCTAGAATATCAAATTTGCCCATTTTGGTACTTTAGTATGAGCAATTTAAGCCTCCCCCATAGTAGCTTTGATCAACTAAAACACTAATTATGAAAAAAGTCATTTTAAAATATGGTGGTTACGGATTTGTTCTTTCCACTATACTTTTCCTTTTAGGGCTTTATATTGGAAAGGGAGTTGCTTATTCCACCCAGGAAGTTATAGGATATGTAACGATTATCGCTTCATTGATTTTTGTTTTTTTTGGGATAAAACATTTTAGGGATAAAGAAAACCAAGGTAAACTCTCCTTTGGCAAGGGCATGATCATCGGGATATCGATTTCGGCCATTTCCGCATTGGGCATAGCCCTTGCTGATTTGATTTATACCACTGTAATTAACCCTGATTTCTTTGAGGAGTATAAGGCCGTTATGGTCACAGAGGGTTATGAAGGGGAGATTCCGGAATACAGTAGTGGTTTTATGGCATTTATTATGTTTGTTACCGTATTGACAATAGGTGTGGTTATAAGTTTACTATCCTCACTTGTCCTTCAACATAAAAAATGACCGTATGCAATCAAAGGCAAACACACCCGAAGAATATATCAATGAATTGCCCGATGACCGTAAGATCGTCATTCAAAAACTCCGAAAAACAATTCTAGACCATCTACCAAAGGGATTTAAGGAACAAATGACCTATGGCATGTTGGGATATGTGGTCCCCCATGACCTTTATCCCGACGGGTACCATTGCAATACAGCATTACCTTTGCCTTTTATGAACGTGGCATCCCAAAAGAATTTTGTCGCTTTGTATCACTCCGGTATGTATGCGAATAAGGAATTATATGATTGGTTTGTCGAAGAATTCCCGAAATATGTAAAAACAAAGTTGGATATAGGCAAAAGCTGTATTCGATTCAAAAATATGGAAACCATTCCCTACGGACTTATCGGCGAACTCTGTACAAAAATGAGCGTAGACGACTGGATTATCCGCTATACAAAAAACATAAAAAAAACGTGATCCATGAAAAATAGAGTTACTGGTCTCGGTGGTTTTTTCTTTAAGACCAAAGACCCCGATAAAATAAAAGAGTGGTATAAAAACCATTTGGGACTGAACACCGACCCATACGGATGTACTTTCTGGTGGAAGGACCAGGAAGGCAATGATTGTTCTACACAATGGAGCCCAATGAAAGAGGATACCCCCTACTTTGAACCCAGCAAAAAACAGTTTATGATGAATTTCAGGGTAAGTAACCTCGTGGAACTGTTGGAAGTATTAAAAAAGGAGGGTGTAACCGTAGTTGGCGAAATTGAAGAATATGAATACGGGAAATTTGGGTGGATATTAGATCCCGAAGGCAATAAATTGGAGCTTTGGGAACCCATTGACAAGGCATTTTTATAAAAACAAACACACAAACCAACGTGAAAATCGACAATTATTTGGCCTTTAAAGTTTTATGTCCCCATAATGTTTGGCACCTTTCCCTTTCTGTTTAAGTTTTTTTATTACATTTAACCCTAGTATTAACCACCAATAATAATCATTATGTCAGAAGAGAGTAAAGACCTAGGCGACAAAGCTAAAGACCTAGGGGATAAAGCCAGCGAAAAAATAGAGGACGCTAAAGACGCGACCAAGGAATTTGCAGAAGATGCAAAGGAAAAAGCCAGTGATTTTACCGAAGATGCCAAAGAGACCGCTAAAGAATTTACCGATAGCGCCAAAGAGGCCTTTAGTGGTGCAGGCGGGGAAAACAAAAAAATCCTTGTTGGCATCCTAGCGATAATCTTGGGCTCCTTGGGGGTTCATAAATTTCTTCTCGGATACCAAAAAGAAGGTTTTATCCTTTTGGGTGTTACCATAGCTGCTTATGTACTCTCTTGTGTGGGTGTAGGTTTGTTATTCGTTTGGATCCCAAGTGTCATTGGATTAATAGAAGGAATCATATACTTGACCAAATCGGATGAGGAGTTTTACAACACCTATCAGGTAGGCAAAAAGCCTTGGTTCTAAAATAATAAAAAGCCGAAAATCAACATTCGGCTTTATTTATATATTTAATTATCGTTATATTGCGATATACAAATATAATATAGAGGAACTATGAAAACAAATGAATTCTTGGAATTACTCAGGTCCAACCCAAGCAAAAGTCTTCTTTTCGAATACAAAGAAGGCTATCTTGTCGGTGCCAATTACCACATTACAGAGGTAAAGAATATCATCATCGATGCCATCGACTGTGGTGCAAACACCGATTATTGGAAAGAAACCATTGTACAACTCTGGGAAAGTCCTAAGGAGAAAGGCAAAAGGGACTATATGACCACCGATAAGGCACTGGCAATACTGGACAAGGTTGACCGTATAAAACCCATGGAAAAGGAGGTGGAAATCAAATTTGAATACAGCAACCCTTCCTTTCATACGGCGCAGCTTTTTGTAAATGGACATTCCATTACCGCCGGGAAGCTAGTGTTGCGATTGGGCGTGGAACGAACGGATTGTAAAGCAAAGGCCACCTGCGGGCAACCCGTTGAAAAAATCGAACAGGAAGTTGCGTGTTGCACCCCTGGAACGGGATGCTGTTAATCCTACCTCGGCGTACCTATGTGAAATGCATCCAGCTGATTGGGATTCAGTGGCTAAAATTTACGCTGAGGGAATAGCCACCGGTTATGCCACCTTTGAAAAAAGCATACCCGCTTTCCAAACTTGGGACAAAGCACATCTCCCGTCCTGTAGATGGGTTGCCGTGGAAAACGATAGCATATTGGGATGGGCAGCGCTATCCTCGGCATCAAGCCTATGTGTGTATGGGGGCGTGGCCGAGGTAAGTATCTATGTTGGTACGGCCTATACGGGTAAGGTATTGGGTACCTTACCCATGCATTCCCTCATAGCCAGCAGTGAAAATGAAGGTTCCTGGACCTTACAGTCTGGTATATTCCCTGAGAACCAAGGAAGTATTGCCCTGCACAGGAAAGCTGGTTTTCGATATATCGGCATACGGAAAAAGATCGGTCAATTGGAAGGTATTTGGAAAGACGATCTACTCTTTGAACGGAGGAGTAAAATCGTTGGCACTTAATCCTTATCTTTCCTGTACAATTAACCTGCTTGGACCAATCACCCATGTAGGGCAAACCGATTAAAAGAGAATACAGATGAAGAACATCTTGGTAATGTGCACGGGTAATTCCTGTAGAAGCCAAATGGCACACGGTTATTTGGAAAAACTACAAGATGGCTTGGCCAATATTTATAGTGCTGGGATAGAAATCCACGGCCTAAACGAAAGGGCCGTGGCCATTATGGCCGAAGATGGCATCGATATTTCAGGACACACCTCGAACCACGTTACTGAATACCTCGATATCAATTTCGACTTTATCATAACGGTCTGCAACCATGCCAATGAAAACTGCCCATACATTCCGTCCAAAAACGCAAAACGTTTGCATCATAATTTTCTAGACCCTTCCAAAGCGGAAGGCTCCGCAGAGGAAAAACATAAAATCTTTTTGAAGGTCAGGGATGAAATAAAGGAATTTTGCCAAAAATTCATTCTTAGGGAATTACACTAATCCCCATTGTTCTGTAGGTTCTCTGCAAACTTCCTTTCGAGCTCGGCCTGAAACTCTTCCATTACGGGCTTAACCGTGCTTTCCGGTAAATCGGCAATACGTATATACATCAATCCATCTACCGAATTATTAAAAAGTGGATCAACATTAAAGGCCACCACCTTGGCATTCTGTTTGATATATTTCTTGATCAAGACCGGAAGCCTAAGATTTCCGGGTTCCACCTCATTGATCATACGATCGAATTTATTAAGGTCCGCCTTGGTCTCATCAAAAATAAAGTCCTTGTCCGCATCCTTCAGTTTTACCTTGAACTCCTTTTTCGGGCTTATATACTGGGCCACATACGGATCCCAATAATTACTTTTCATAAACTCGATCATCAAGGATTTCGAAAAATTGGAGAACTGATTACTGATACTGACCCCACCAATCAGGTATTTATGTTCTGGATGCCTTAAGGTCGTATGTACAATACCCTTCCACAAAAGAAACAAGGGCATTGGTTTTTGTTGGTATTTCTTAATGATATAGGCCCTGCCCATCTCTATGGACTGCCGCATCATCCCATGCAGTTCAGGCTCAAACCGAAAAAGGTCCTGCAAATAAAAACCGTCGATCCCATGTTTTTCAAAGATTTCAGAACCCATTCCCATTCGGTATGCACCGACGATTTCCTTATCCTCGTCATCCCATAGGAACAAATGATGGTAATATTCATCAAACTTATCCAAATCTATGGAATTGTTGGTTCCCTCCCCTATGGCCCTAAAGGTTACCTCACGCTGTCGGCCTATTTCCTTCAGGATAAATGGCATATCATTGGCCGTCGCCAAGAAGACCTCATAGTTCTTACTTTGCAACATTCTGCAGTCCTTTTCCCGAAGCTTTTCAATTTCACCTTGAATAACTTCCGTCCTAACGGCAGAAGCTATTTTTTTTGGCATTTTAGGAAGTTTCAAGGAGGTGGGCAACTGATCGATCAAACGCTCCTTTTCATAGGCATTGGATAGCAGGTAGGTCTTCTTACGAAGCAACTCGGTAAATTCCTCCAAGGTCTTTTGCTCATTTTGCATCGCTACCGATATCGGTTGTCCTATCCTAACCTTAATGGGCCTATTTCTTTGGGAATATATTTCCGAGGGTAATTTAGCGGTTCTAAAAACATCACTGATTTTAGACAATCTATAGAAGAACTTACTGTTCCTGGCATGAAAATATATGGGGACCACGGGAACGTTCGCCCTTCGGATCAATTTGAGGGCAGACTCCTCCCAGGGCTTATCAACGATCAGCTTATCATCCTTATAGGTAGACACTTCCCCCGCAGGGAAAATACCTAAGGGATGCCCATCCCCCAAGTGTGCCATCGCACTTTTGAAACCCGCAATACTACTTTGTACATCCTTATGGTTCTCAAAAGGATTGACAGGTAGGATATAAGGGGATATCGGCTCGATCCTATTCAATAGGAAATTGGCGATAATCTTAAAATCGGACCTATTGCTAACCAGTAATTTCAATAGCAACACCCCATCAATACCCCCTAAGGGATGATTGGATATGGTAATGTAGGCCCCTTCTTTCGGCAACCGTTTGAAATCCTCTTCGGGCACTTCAAAATCTATCTGGTAATGGCGGAGTATGGCATCCAGAAACTCCATGCCCTCGAGATGTTCATGCTTAGTGTAGAAGTCGTTTATTTCGGAAATCCGGGTAATCTTCATTAGGACCCACCCCATAAAAGTACCCAAAAAACCATATTTATCAAGATTGATTGCTTTGGCTACTTCCTTAGCGGTAACTAAACCCATGCTCTTTTTCATTTAGAAAGCATAAATATAGTAAAATCCCTATTGGAAGTACCATTTTAACAGTCCAGAATACATTTTTACGACAGTTATTTCACTACCAATTGTACGGTCTCATTCGCCCTTTGCTCCAGCAGGATTTCCTTACCCTTCTGTAAGGTTTCTATGGCATTTGTATTGAAATGCCTAATGGTGTAGAGTGAAACGCCTTCGTAGCACACCACCTTAAACCTACTTTTAAGCAAGTTCAGTAATTCTTGCAACCTGCCAAATCGATTGTCTACACATACAGAAAAACTAATAGCGGAATTCTGGATAAGGCCTACCTTGATCTTATGGTCATAAAACATCTTGAAAAGATCGCTGATGTTGTCCTCTACGATGAACGAAAAATCCAAGGAAGAAAGTCGCATCAATACTTGGTCCTTCTTCATGATATAACACGGAACCTGTGGCTCTAGGGTTGTTCCCTTACCCACCTTGGTGCCTGCCCCCTTGGGATTTATAAAGGATTTCACCAACAACGGAATCTCTTTGCGTTGTAAAGGTTGCAACGTTTTGGGATGGATGACCGAGGCTCCGTAAAACGCCAATTCTATCGCTTCGCGATATGAAATCTGATTCAGTAGTTGGGCCTCTTCGAAATAACGGGGATCCGCATTCAACACACCGGGGACATCCTTCCATATGGTAACCGAATTGGCATTGAGACAATACGCAAAAATAGCGGCGGTATAATCCGAGCCCTCACGCCCCAATGTAGTGGTAAAGTTGTTGTCATCACTCCCTAAAAAACCCTGGGTAATATAGAACCTATCCTTATCGACACCCTTTGAAATCCGCTCTTGGGTGATTTCCCAATTGACCATAGCATCCCGATAATTGTTATCGGTCTTAATAAAATCGCGTACATCCAACCACGAATTTTTTATACCCTCATCGTTCAGGTAAGCACTTAAAATCGTGGTCGACACCAATTCGCCATAACCCACGACCTGATCATAGACAAAATTATAATTGGGTGATTTATTCCAGGCCAAGAAGCCCCGAACCTCATCAAAAAGCACTTTTACCCTATCAAAAATCGGGTGTTTATCCGAATTGAACAGATCCAACATAATGGCATTGTGATACTCCACAACCTCTTGAACCGCCGAATTAAGGACATTCTTATCCTCAAAATAGAAATTTACCACCTTTTCCATGGCATTGGTACTCTTGCCCATGGCAGAAACCACCAACAATGTATTTTCGTGACCTACTTCCTTCAAAACCTTCACAAGGTTCTGTACTCCGGCAGCATCCTTAACCGATGCCCCTCCAAATTTGAAAATTCTCATATCTTATTTAAATAATTCTGTATTCCTTTTTCGTCCAATTGCACTACGTCCCAATCGCGCATGACCCTTGCCCCATTCTTTTCATAGAATGCAATAGCAGGCTCATTCCAATCCAACACCTCCCAATTGATACGTTTTACACCAAGCTTAGCCCCATAAGTAACTACGGCATCCAGAAGTGCCGAGCCCAAACCACTACCGCGCATTGTTTCCGCCACAATCAAATCCTCCAAATGGATTATGGGCCCTTTCCATGTGGAATACCGATGATAAACCAAGGCCATACCTACCACTTTAGAACTGGATTCAGCTACAAAGCAGTGGAATAGGACATTTTCCCCAAAACCATCGCGCTCCAAATCCTCTATAGTGACCTCTACGGCATTGTCCTCCTTTTCAAAACTGGCGAGTTCTTTAATAAGATCAAGCACTTGGGGCATATCGGCCTTCACGGCGTCTCGAATAGTAAATATCATAATTGTTACAAATAAAACACGAAGTTATAAATTTAAACAATCAATTTATTCCGAAAACGTTGTAGTTTCACAAATTACCCGATATTTGTATTCAAAACACACAAAACCATGCTAGGCAACAAACACAAAACACTTGGAGAGTTCATCATCGAAAACCAATCGTCCTTTCAATATTCCTCTGGGGAATTATCAAGGCTTATCAACGCCATTCGCCTAGCGGCCAAAGTTGTAAACCATGAAGTGAACAAGGCGGGATTGATCGATATTCTCGGTGCTGCAGGGGACACCAATATACAAGGGGAAGACCAGCAGAAGCTAGATGTACTTGCCAATGACATATTCATTCAAACCTTGAAAAACCGTGAGATTGTTTGCGGTATCGCCTCTGAAGAGGAAGATGATTTTATCAGCATTAACAGTAATGACGAAAAGCATCAGAACAAATATGTGGTATTGATCGATCCCTTGGATGGATCTTCCAATATCGATGTAAATGTCTCTGTTGGGACGATCTTTTCCATCTATAGAAGGGTTACCCCTGCAGGCACACCCGTGCAACTGGAGGATTTCCTGCAACCGGGCAATAAACAGGTCGCGGCAGGATATATTGTCTATGGGACTTCCACCATGTTGGTCTACACTACCGGGGATGGCGTGAACGGCTTTACCCTTAATCCGGCCCTTGGCACTTTTTACCTTTCACATCCGGATATGAGATTCCCTGAAAACGGAAAAATATACTCGGTGAATGAAGGTAACTATGTTCATTTTTTACAAGGGGTAAAAGATTATATAAAATACTGTCAGGAAGAGAAAGAGGACCGACCCTATACCTCAAGATATATAGGATCTCTTGTCTCTGATTTCCACAGAAATATGATTAAGGGCGGTATTTACATGTACCCAAAGAGCAGTGTTTCGGAAAGTGGTAAATTACGCCTGTTGTACGAGTGCAACCCCATGGCCTTTATTGCCGAACAGGCAAATGGCAAGGCTATTGGCGGTCGAACAAGAATACTGGATATCGTGCCTACGGAGCTACATCAGCGTGTCCCCTTCTTTGTTGGAAGCAAAAATATGGTGGATAAACTACAGGAATTCCTCGATAAGTATAAATAAGCCCTAGGACTCCTAGGACGATAATGATCCCTGCCTATTTATTTATCATGTACAAATAGTCGTCAAAGTCTATTCGTCCGGAAAAAATCGCAATTGATTTTCCAATGATCTTATCCGCTTTATCACTCGGATAACCCAAACCTATGGCATATTTTTTCAACAAAACCATTTCATCATCGTCGACTTCATTGTCGGCGAAGATAATCTTGAAAAGATCGAATAGGCGTTCCAACCTTTCCTTAGAACTATTTTGGGGATCAATCGCATATTTAGTCGGGGTTTTCATCACCTCCCTAAAATCGGCCTCAGAAATATCCAGCTTATTCGCGAATCTTTCCAAAAGTTTCATTTCATGGGAATTCACGTCCCCATCAACAGCCGCCAAGGAAGCTATTGCGGCAAAATGAGCCAAATTTCTCCGTTTCCCACTGTGGTCGTATAAATCTAAAATAGGCATGTTTACTTCATTTAATTTCAACAAATATAATTTTTTAAAAGTGATATGTAAACCTACCTATGATTATTTTATCTTGTACTTTCAGCTTTGAAAGTTAGATCGATCTATGACAACAGACCAACTTTACAAGATTGCGGAGGACTGGTTTGACCAACAAAACTGGAAACCATTTGCCTTTCAAAGGCAAACATGGAAGACCTTTCTTCAAGGAAAAAACGGACTCCTGAACGCCCCAACGGGTAGTGGTAAGACCTATGCCCTTTGGTTTCCTATCATCTTGGACTACATTAAGAACCACCCTGATTACAAAACCACCCATAAGAAAGGCCTTAAGGCGATATGGATAACCCCTTTAAGGGCATTGTCCCACGAAATTAAACAATCCGCAGAACGTGTGGCCAACGATCTGGGTACCGGTCTCAGCGTTGGGATCCGTTCAGGGGACACCAGTACCAGTGAAAGGGTCAAACAGAAAAGGAATATGCCCGATTTGCTGATTACCACTCCCGAAAGCCTGCAATTGTTGTTGGCGACAAAAGGTTATGCAAAAACCTTCAAAAATTGCTCCGCCATTGTGGTTGATGAATGGCATGAACTATTGGGCACCAAAAGAGGTGTACAAACCGAATTGGGGCTATCCAGATTGAAATCCGTCTGCAAAAAGGTACGTATTTGGGGCATTTCAGCGACCATTGGCAATTTAGACGAAGCACGGCAGGTATTATTGGGGCCTGCTTCACCGGCCTTGGACAATTCTGTGATGATCAAGGCCAACACCGCTAAAAAAATTACCGTTAAGAGTATCATTCCTAAAAAAATGGAAACCTTCCCATGGCGTGGGCATTTGGGGCTGCATTTGTTGGAAAAGGTCATACCGATCTTAAATAATAGTAAAACCACCCTATTATTCACCAATACCCGAAGTCAATGCGAAATTTGGTTTCAAAAAATCCTTGAAAAGCATCCCGAATATGCAGGGGAGATAGCCATGCACCATGGCAGCATAAATAAAGAAACGCGACAATGGGTCGAACAGGCGATTCGCAATGAAAGTTTAAAGGCCGTGGTCTGTACATCGAGTCTGGACCTAGGGGTTGACTTTGCACCTGTTGAAACTGTAGTCCAAATAGGGGGCACCAAAGGAATTGCCCGTTTTATACAACGTGCAGGCCGCAGTGGCCATAGGCCCGGTAAGGAAAGTGTCATTTATTTTTTACCCACACATGCCCTGGAACTCGTTGAGGCTTCCGCATTGCAACAGGCGGTTAAGAAAAAAGAAGTTGAGGACCGAATACCCTATCTCAATAGTTTTGACGTATTGGTCCAATACCTGACCACCTTGGCGGTTTCTGATGGTTTTTATCCCTCGATTATCCATAAGGAAATCAAAAACACCTTTTGTTATCAGGCTATTACCATGGAACAATGGCAATGGCTATTGAATTTTTTGGTCATGGGGAGTCAAAGTTTGCAGACCTATGATGAATTCAAAAAGGTGGAAGTCGAGGAAGACGGCCGGTTTAAAGTAAACCACAGGGGAATTGCCATGCGACATCGTTTTCAGATCGGCACCATTGTCGGCGATGCCAATTTAACGGTGCGCTATCAAAAAGGGGGGTATATTGGGACGATTGAGGAGTATTTTATTTCAAAATTAAAAACAGGTGATGTATTTACCTTTGCTGGAAGAAATCTGGAATTCATCCGAATCAAACAAATGCAGGTGCATGTACGGAATTCAAGTAAAAAATCGACAAAAGTGCCCGCTTGGATGGGTGGAAGAATGTCCTTTTCAACGCAAATGTCCGAATTATTGAGAAATGAACTGTATTCGGCCGCACTTCCGGAATCACAACAATCGATAGAAATCAAATCCTTAAAAACCATCTTCGACAAACAACGCGAGGAGAGTATCGTTCCCAAACCCAATGAATTTTTAATAGAAACCTTTGAAACCAATGATGGTCACCACCATATCTTTTATCCGTTCGAAGGACGTGCCGTACACGAGGCCATGGGTAGCTTACTCAGTTACCGAATCAGTTTATTATCCCCAATTACATTCTCTTTGGCCTTCAATGATTACGGTTTTGAGCTGCTCTCCGACCAAAAACTGGACATTCAGGAAATCCTGGACAACAACCTATTTACGACAGCCTATGTCTTCGATGATCTTCAGAAAAGTCTCAATGCAACGGAAATGGCCAAACGCAAATTTCGGGATATTGCGGTCATTAGCGGGTTGGTATTCACCGGTTATCCCGAAAAAGGGATTAAAATGAAGCATTTACAGAGTAGTTCACAATTGTTTTTTGATGTGTTCAAGGATTATGAGGCCGACAATCTGCTTTATCAACAAGCATTTACCGAAACCTTTGAGCACCAATTGGAGGAAGGTCGTCTACGCATGGCTTTGGAACGAATCCAAAAACAAAAAATCGTTTGTAAACAATGCCGGCAACCCACCCCATTTTCCTTTCCTTTGATTACCGACAGGTTACGGGAAAAATTATCGAGTGAAAAATTAGCCGACCGCATCAAGCGAATGACGGCAAAACTTTTAAAAAAATAGGGCGTGACACAAAACATTCGGATATACGACCACGAATTCATCTTACACGCATCCGGTGCCGTGTTTTGGAAAGGGAAAGCCACCCTGTTGATCAGTGACGTACATTTGGGCAAGGTTAGCCACTTCAGAAAATTTGGGGCAGCGGTCCCTCTTAAAGCCATTGGTGCCAATTTTGAGTTATTGGATGAAGTAATCGCATATTTTAATCCTGAAAAAATAATTTTCCTTGGGGATTTATTCCATGCCCACTTGAACACTGAATGGATCTATTTTGAAGCCTGGATTGCACAAATCGCCACAGAAGTAATCCTGATCAACGGTAACCATGATGTGATTTCCCCCTTAAAATATGAAGCATTGGGTATTGAGATCCATGATGAACTTATTTTGGACAAGTGTCTACTGACGCACCACCCCGAGCCTCGTCAAGGCTATTTCAATTTTTGCGGACATATACACCCAGCCGTTAAGATCCAAGGAAGTGGCAAACAATCGTTACGGCTCCCCTGTTTTTTTAAAACCCAGGATCAAATGATCCTTCCCGCTTTTGGAAAATTCACGGGATCATATACCCTAAAACGAAAAAAAGAGGACGAAGTCTATGCCTTGGCCGAAGGCATGGTTATAAAAATATAACCCTTCCCTTGGGCAACCAAGGGCTTCAACCTATATTTGCACTTGTAAAAAACAAACCAGCCTGGATACGTTCTTGGTTAGTTTAACCAACTGTTTCAACATCACTTAGCTTATTTGTTGTTAAAACAGGGGTGCACTAAAAAATATAACGGTTGACCCAATCCACAATCCAACAACTGTTCGCACAGTCTCCGAAAACCCGGAAACTGCAGGAGGCTATTGCCGATTCCCAAATCCAGGGTACCCATCAAAATGATGGGATTTCGTTGAAAGGCCTAACAGGTTCTTCCCTTTCATTCGTTGTTTCGGATGTTTTCAAAAACGCTGACAAACCTTTTTTATTGGTATTCAACGACAAGGAGGAGGCGGCTTATTACCTCAATGACCTGGAACTGTTGATCGGGGAGAAAGATGTATTGTTCTACCCCGGTAGTTATCGCAGGCCGTATCAGATAGAAGAGACCGACAATGCCAATATACTCCTTAGGGCCGAGGTCCTGAATCGTATAAACTCAAGAAAGAAACCGGCGGTCATCGTTACGTACCCCGATGCCCTTTTTGAAAAAGTGGTCACCCGAAAAGAGTTGGACAAGAATACACTGAAGATCAAAATCAATGATTCCCTGTCTTTGGACTTTCTTAATGAGGTGCTTTTCGAATACCAGTTCAAACGTGTGGATTTTGTGACCGAACCTGGGGAATTCTCGGTTAGGGGGGGCATAGTCGATGTATTTTCCTTTTCCCATGATCAGCCTTACCGCATCGAATTTTTCGGGGATGAGGTAGATAGTATCCGAACCTTCGATGTGGAAACGCAATTATCAACGGAGAAGGTAAACAAGATCTCGATTATCCCGAATGTAGAAAACAAGTTTTTGGATGAGACCCGGGAGAGTTTCTTAAAATATATTTCACCCAAGACCATCGTCTTTACGAAAAACCTTGAATTACTCTTCGATCGATTGGATTCATTTTTCCTAAAAGCACAGGAGTCATTTGCCAAATTATCCAAGGAAATAAAACATGCCCAACCCGAGGAACTGTTCGTAAATTCAAAACTGCTGAAAACACAGTTGAAGGATTACGGTTTGGTGGAAATGGGCGGAACTACCTTATCATCCAAGTCCACCCAGGTCGAAGAACTCGTTTTCAAGACAAAGCCACAACCCGCCTTTAATAAGAAATTCGATTTATTGATTGACAACCTCAATCAAAATAGCCAAAACGGATATACGAACTATATCTTCTGCGCTTCGCAGCAGCAGGCCAAACGCTTTCATGATATTTTTGCCGAGGTAGACCACGACATTCAATATACCACAGTGGTTTTCCCTATATTCCAGGGGTTTATCGATGATGACCTGAAATTGGTCTGCTATACCGATCATCAGATATTTGAACGTTACCATAAGTTTCAACTGAAAAACGGATATACCAAGAAACAGGCCATCACCCTTAAGGATCTCAACAAATTGGATATTGGTGATTATGTAACCCATATCGATCATGGTATCGGCAAGTTCGGGGGACTCCAAAAAATAGATGTTGAAGGCAAAAAGCAGGAAGCGATCAAACTCATGTACGGGGATCGCGACATACTCTATGTCAGTATCCATTCGCTTCACAAAATATCGAAATTCAATGGTAAGGACGGCGCTGTCCCGAAGATTTACAAATTGGGTTCTGCCGCCTGGAAAAAACTAAAACAAAAAACCAAATCACGGGTCAAGAAAATTGCCTTCGACCTGATCAAGGTGTATGCCAAGCGAAGATTGCAAAAAGGATTCCAGTATGACCCTGATAGCTATATGCAATTGGAATTGGAAGCTTCCTTTATCTATGAGGACACCCCGGACCAAAGTAAGGCCACCGAGGATATTAAAAAGGACATGGAGAGTGAACGACCCATGGATCGCCTTATTTGTGGGGATGTTGGATTTGGAAAGACCGAAGTGGCCATACGTGCTGCATTCAAAGCTGTGGACAATGGCAAACAAGTCGCCGTTTTGGTCCCTACGACCATTCTGGCCTTTCAACACCACAGGACCTTTACGGAACGCTTAAAGGAAATGCCGGTGACCGTTGACTATCTCAACCGGTTTAGAACGACCAAAGAAAAAAGGGATACCCTTGAAAAGCTGGAAAGCGGACAAGTCGATATCATTATCGGCACCCATCAACTGGTAAACAAAAACGTGAAATTCAAAGACCTTGGCCTTTTGATCGTTGACGAGGAGCAAAAATTCGGGGTTTCCGTAAAAGACAAACTTAAATCGATCAAAGAGAATGTTGACGTGCTTACGTTGACCGCAACCCCCATTCCACGTACGCTTCAGTTCAGCTTAATGGCGGCACGGGACCTTTCGGTCATCAACACCCCACCACCCAACCGATACCCTATCGAAAGCCATGTTATACGTTTTGGGGAAGAAACCATCCGCGATGCCATCACCTATGAAATACAACGTGGCGGACAGGTGTTTTTCATCCACAACCGTATTGAGAACATCAAAGAGGTAGCCGGTATGATCCAACGCTTGGTGCCCGATGCCAAAATAGGTATTGGTCACGGTCAAATGGAGGGTAAAAAACTGGAAGCATTGATGCTCGCCTTTATGAATGGGGAATTCGATGTACTTGTTTCCACAACGATTGTTGAAAGTGGATTGGATGTCACAAACGCCAATACCATATTCATCAATAATGCCAATAATTTCGGACTTAGCGACTTGCACCAAATGCGGGGTCGAGTAGGCCGTAGCAACAAAAAGGCGTTCTGCTATTTTATTACCCCACCATATGATGTCATGACCTCCGAAGCCCGTAAAAGAATACAGGCGCTCGAGCAATTTACCGAATTGGGAAGTGGTTTCAACATTGCGATGAAAGATTTGGAAATTCGTGGTGCCGGTGATATTTTGGGAGGGGAACAGAGTGGCTTTATCAATGAAATCGGTTTTGACGCCTATCAAAAAATACTGGCAGAAGCCATAGAAGAACTCAAGGAAAATGAGTTCAAGGAATTATATGAGGAGGTTGAGGGCCACCATGAAAAGGTTTATGTTAAGGATACCCAGCTCGATTCTGATTTTGAATTACTTTTCCCCGATGATTATATCAATAACATTACAGAACGATTGAATCTCTATACCGAACTTAATTCGATCAAGGAAGAAGAGGCCTTGCAGAAGTTTGAGTCCGAACTGATCGATCGTTTCGGTGAATTGCCCACGCAGGTTGTCGACCTACTGAACTCAGTCCGTATAAAATGGATTGCCAACGGAATAGGTCTTGAAAAGGTGGTGATGAAGAAAGGCAGATTGATCGGTTATTTTATCAGCGACCAACAATCGGCTTTTTACCAAAGTGCCCAATTTTCCCAAGTACTCCAATTTGTACAGGCCAACGCGCGCCTGTGTAAAATGAAGGAAAAAGAAACCCGGAACGGACTTCGGTTGTTATTGACATTTGATAAAATCACCTCTTTGGAAAAAGCACTGAAGGCTTTGTCCCCTTTCGATAATCAGAAAACAACAGCAGTTACCCCCAACTAGGGTAGCCTACGATTTCCTTTACACCATAATTACGTATATTAAACACTACCATTAACAGATATCTACACTATGAACAATTCAAGCACAAGTTTCACTATAGCTGAAAAATTAGCCATTGTACATGCGATGGATTCTGTCATATTAGCTGATGGCACCGTTCATAAAGGCGAATTGGACGCCTTGGGTGAAATGATGCCCCGCATTGAATTTGACAGCAATTTTATCCTTCAGGCGCGAAATATCGCCCAAGAACAGGCAAAATTGATATTACGGGACATGTCGGAAGACAAAAAACTGGAATTGGTCAGCATTTTGGATGAAATAGCGATCTCCGATGGATTTGTACATCAAAAAGAATCGGATCTACTCTTGGATATTTATTCCTTCATCGGTATTGAGCGCAAATAAATACGACCAAAAACCAATCTCCTGCCAATGGCCCTTTTTTTATTTTATATTGAAACGAAAGCAGCGATTAAAAGATGATTCTTTGGAAAATACATAGAGCAAAATCCAAGATCCAGCAACACCCCAATGACCTAAAATTATTATCTTACGGGCCGATTAACCATTAAGCCATGTCAAAATACCTTTACGCCTTTATTATTGTCCTTTTTACAAGTGTTTTCTACGCACAGGAAAGTGATTCACATTATTTACGTCAACACTACGACCTTAAGGAATACCGTATTCCCATGCGTGATGGTGCAGAACTTTTTACGGTGGTGTATACCCCGAAAGACCTTTCGAAAAAGGCACCCATATTATTAAACCGTACCTGTTACAACGCCTCTAAATTCACGGATTACCGAGCAAACGGTTATCCTTCGAAATACTTGGTAAAAGACGGTTATATCCTCGTTTTCCAGGATGTCCGGGGCAGGTATATGTCCGACGGCACCTTTGATAATATGCGACCCATAATTCCAGGGAACAACAGAAAGAACAAAGACGAAATCGACGAAAGTTCTGATACTTGGGATACCATTGACTGGATGATCAAAAATATTAAAGGAAACAACGGTAAGGTAGGCATATACGGTATTTCATATCCGGGTCATTATGCCGCAGCGGCATTGGCCGACGCACATCCGGCCCTTAAGGCCTCCTCACCTCAGGCTCCCATTGCAGACTTTTTCTTTGATGACTTTCATCATCAGGGAGCTTTTCTACAAAGCTATACTGCGGCATATGCCGTTTTTGGGTATCAAAAGGACACCCTTACCCGGGACTCCTGGTATATCGATAAGATACAAAGGTTTTATAATAACCCTCCTGCAGATGGCTACGACTTTCATTTGCGAATGGGTCCGCTTAAGCATATTACCGAAAAGTACCATTACGACAATTTCTTTTGGAAACAAGTCGTTGAGCACCCCAATTATGATGGGTTCTGGCAAAAAAGAAACATTCTCCCGCATTTAAAAAACGTAAAACCTGCCGTAATGACCGTTGGTGGCTGGTTCGATGCCGAAGATCTTTATGGCCCGTTGAACATATACAAGACCATTGAAGCGACGAGCCCCAAAGCCAAAAACACCATCGTCATGGGTCCGTGGGCACATGGCGGTTGGGCCAGGGAAAACGGAAAGACCATACATAACCACATTTATTTTGGGGATAGTATCTCAACATTTTACCAAAAGGAGATCGAACGAAAATTCTTTGCACACTATTTAAAGGACGAAGAAACAGACCCACTTCCCGAAGCCTACATGTATGACACCGGTTCTAAAAAATGGGAAACCTTTGATGCATGGCCTCCCAAGGACATAGAGCCCATAACCCTCTATTTTGGTGAAAACGGAAAATTATCGATCAATGAACCCACGGATGGAAACGCTTCCTTTGAGTACACCAGCGACCCCAACAAACCCGTACCCTACACCTCACAAATTGAGGGGCTGACCTTCACCCCCAGACGATTCATGTCCGACGACCAAAGGCAAGCATCCCGCAGACCGGATGTACTAACCTTTGAATCTGAAACACTATCGGAGGATATGCAACTGGCCGGGGAGCTATTTTCCAAGCTCAAGGTATCCATGACCGGTACGGATGCCGACTTTATCGTGAAACTCATTGATGTTTACCCTAATGACCATCCCAATTACGAGCATAATCCGGAAAATATCGTCATGGGAGGCTACCAACAACTCGTACGGTCAGAGGTTTTCAGGGGAAGGTTCAGAAACGGATTCGACAAACCCGAGCCTTTTGTCCCCAACCAACCCACCGATGTTGGTTTTCGTTTACAGGATGTATTGCATACCTTTAAAAAAGGACATCGCATCATGATCCAGATACACAGCACCTGGTTCCCGTACATTGACCGTAACCCACAGAAATATGTGGACAATATTTACAAGGCCGACGAAGCGGATTTTATTAAATCGACCATTAAAATATATGGCTCCTCCAAGATAGAGATCGGGAATACGGAATGTTGCCAACCTCCCTTGGTACGCCTGAAAGAACCGATTATCAAGAATTAATACCTGCTAACCGTTATTGGTCCAGCATCTAATTTGTAATTTGGACCGATTTTTGATTTTACTTGATCTATGAAAAAACTAGTTGTTCTACTTGCCCTGATCATCGGCATACCACTACATGCCCAACATACCATTTCCGGCACATTTTCACCCGCCAAGGATTACAAGTGGTTGATCGCCTATCGCCTAAAACCAGGCACACAAAGCTATATCGCCGATACCGCCGTCAAGAATGGGGTATTCAATCTAAAGATTCCCGCTAATGCCTTACCGGGAACCTATAGACTGGTCTACGCCGTTCCCCAAGAACAATTCTATTTTGATGTCATCTATAACGGAAAGGAAGATATCACCTTTGCCTTTGATTCCAAAAACGGGGTCTCGTTCTTTACGTCGAAAGAAAATATACTCTTCAATACCTATTTTAAGGAAATCAACGACTTGGAACAACAGATCACGAATTACTATACAAGTTCAAGCACCAATGAAAAAGAATTCAAGGCCCTGACAAAACAGCTTCAAAGCACTCAGGATACCTATGAAAAAAAGACGGAGGGCACTATGGCCTATCATTTCATCAAAAGCAATAAACCTTATATTCCCACAAATGCGGAATCGGTTGAAGTCTATGTGAACAACAAGAAGACCCATTATTTCGATGCCTTGGATTTTGACAACCCCATTTTACAGGCTTCGGGATTTTTGACAGACAAAATGATCAATTACGTTTTTACGGCATTGCCCCTAAAGCCCATGACCGATATTGAAAAACAGAAGGCCATGAACCATAACGTGGACACCATCAATGAAAAATTGAAATCGGTCGATGATCCGTATAAATTGCATCTTTTTTACAGTTTATGGACGCAAGCTTCCGCAACTACCTCCAATATAACCGCTGACTATATCTACAAAACCTATTTAAAAGGACTTGCATCGACAGCAAAAAACAAAACCATAATCGACGAAGTGGAAGTGCACAATCGATTACGGATAGGTGCATTGGCTCCTGACATCCAATGGAAGAAAGACGGCGTATCCCAATCATTAAGTCACTTGAAAGGGGCCGAAAACTATGTGCTCGTCTTTTGGAGCAGCACCTGTAGCCACTGTTTACATG
Source organism: Maribacter aquimaris (assembly GCF_014596745.1). Taxonomy (GTDB): domain Bacteria; phylum Bacteroidota; class Bacteroidia; order Flavobacteriales; family Flavobacteriaceae; genus Maribacter_A; species Maribacter_A aquimaris. The sequence continues at coordinate 15,760 of NZ_JABTCF010000013.1, read as the reverse complement.
AACTTCCGGCTTTGCATAAAAAACTGGAAGACTTCAATACGGTCAAGGTTGTGGCGGTCGGACTTGAAAACGACGATGTAAATTGGAAAAAGGTAACGGCGGATCTATCCCTTTTTGAACATGCCATAGCGTTGGGCAAATGGGAAAGTGCCTATGCCAGAACCTATAATATCCAAAAAACACCCACCTATTTTATATTGGACAAGGACAAACGAATTATCGCAAAACCCGATAACGATAAGGAAGTTGTTGAATTTTTGGAAAAGGAATGACCCTTATAACATTTTAAGGTCCTTAATGGTCTTAAAGGCTATATCCACTTGGTCATCATTTACGATAATGGTGAACTCATTGGTCGTTGATATAACTTCATAGAGTACAATACCCTCCCAAGCCAACCGTTGGAAAATGAAATAATAGATTCCCGGTACCGAGACATTCTCAGCGGGAAGTTTTACCGTTATGGAGGACAGGTTATTCGCCTTCTGGGTGCATCGTTCCGCCTTAAAAAGAGTTTCAACGGTACTGTCCATTATATTGCTAATGACAATATTGATTTCGTTGACACCCCTCGATGACGTATAGAACACATCCTGGTTGGAATGAATTTCCGAAAGGAGTTTTGCCTGCTGGGTAAGGATGGTCTCCGATGCCAAAAAGGTATAATCGGTCAAAGAGGACCGTACCGTTATTTCACCGATATTCTTTAAAACCTTGATGATTTTATGGGTAGCCCTAAATTCCAGGTCATCAGACAATCGTTTTAAGGCCATGACAATGGCACCATTACGAATATCTTTACCCAATTGCTCCTCAATTTCCGGCTTTACGATTCTAGACAGCGATGTTAGGTTGATAATCCCTTGCGCCAAAGCACTTTGAAGAAAAGGTTTCTTCTTAATATACTCTTCTACTACGGACGATATTGTTTTCATAATGCTTAAAATGTCTACAAATATAACATAATGTTACAAATAAAACAAATTGTGGGATATTAAATTTAGAAATGGTAAAAAGCACTTTCCATATGATCGATTTCAAAGACCTTATTGTTCTTTAGAATCGTAATGACATCAAAGCGCACCTCAACGTCCAAATCCTGTTCCGTTACATAGTGGTCTGCCCCCATTACCAATAAGTCTATTTTCCGCTTGGTGATGGTCTCTGCAATATTCTCAACAAAATCAGTACTTCGGGAACGCACCTCAACAATGGCCAAAATCGAACCCTTCTGTGCAATGATATCGATCTCAGCTTTTAAATACCTATAATTCCTATGCTTTATCACATAGCCTTTTTGCATCAAAAAATCGACTGCAATTCGCTCTCCTTCCTTACCAAATTCGTTATGTTTACCCATATTTTCCTTCTTTTTTATCAAAATAAATGCATTTCATCGAAAATATATGACTTTCGTCGTATTTTTAGATCGTATCACCGTTATTTGAAAGGCATAACAACGAAAATAATTGGATTTACATAATATCCAATTCGTTTAGACGTTAAGAATTTGCCCCCTACGCACATGAACGTTCTTAAAGCCTAAAATTACTATGGAATACTTCGTTAATTGTAACACCTCTACATTAGCGCCGTACACTGCGCCTTTGGATAAATCCAAAGCAGCACATTTGTACCGGAGATTGGGGTTTAGTGCCTCTGTCGAAACTATTGATCAAGTCGTTGGACAATCGGCTGGCGCTTTGGTAGACAATCTTATTAACCAAGCCATAAATATGGCGCCGACCCCAGCACCGAGTTGGGCAGATTGGAACAATAGCAACTATCCCGCAGATGATGATGCCGCCGGGCAACTACGCAGGGCCCAGATAGACGAATGGAGTTTGACCTACACGAATGCCATGCTCAATAACAACCTAAGGGACCGATTGAGTTTCTTTTGGAGCAACCATTTTGTAACCCAACTCTCTATATACAACTGTAGTTCCTTCCTTTATGATTATATCAATTGCCTGCAACGCAATTCCATCGCGAATTTCAAGACTTTTGTCAGTGAGATCGGTATAACCAGCGCCATGCTCTATTATTTGGATGGTGTATATAACAATGGTAACAACCCGAATGAGAACTATGCGAGGGAGCTGTATGAACTTTTTACCCTAGGTGATGGCAATGGCTATACCGAGGAGGACATTGTGGAAACGGCCAAGGCCCTTTCAGGTTATGTAGAACGGGGTGAGATAGGCTGCGAACCCGTAACCTTCGATCCTACCAAATTCAATACGGACAACAAGACCATTTTTGGTCAAACCGGTAACTGGGGGTATGACGATGTCATTGATATCCTCTTTGAACAACGCGGTGCCCAATTGTCCGATTTTATATGCCGAAAGCTTTATGAGTTTTTCGTGCACCCGGATTCCAGGGATGCCTCGAACAATGCCCAGGTTATTATCGACGGCATGGCAGCCACTTTCATGGCCAACGATTATGACATTGCACCGGTTTTATCCCAACTCTTTAAAAGTGAACATTTCTTTGATGATGAGGCTATTGGGGTCATCATAAAAAGTCCGTTCGATGTTTATTTGAACTTTCTGAACGAAACCAGCTTTAACTATTCCGACACCACTTTGGCCAGTATGATCAATTACAGTGACCTACTGGGACAAACATTGTTCAATCCTGTTGAGGTTGAAGGTTGGCAGCGCAATAGAACGTGGATCAACACCAATTTCATGATCGGTCGTTGGCTTACCATGGAAACCATTATTGATGGTCTCTACCAAAACGACCCTGAACAATTCCGAGCATTTGCAACCAACGCCGTTGGAACTGCGGATAGCGGTACCAGTAACCCCGAAATCGTAGTGACCGCTATCGTCAACAAGATTGCCCCCAAAGGCATGTATACCACGGAACAATTCGACAATGCCGTATCGGCATTTACCATTTCTGAAGTTCCTATGTCGTACTACAGTCCCGATTTCGTGGATGGTGGAACATCACAATGGATTTTGAATATATCGGCATCCGTTCCATCACAGGTACACTTGCTTTTACGTCATCTTTCGAGACAACCCGAATTTCAACTAAAATAAACCTACGATTATGTGCGATACTCACGATAAAACTCCATTTAAAGGCTTAGAACATGAGGGCCATGATCACGAACATAAGGCATGGAGCAGACGTTCCTTTTTACAGGCGCTAGGCATAGCAGGCTCTGGATCAATGCTCTTGGGATCACAGATGTTAACGGCCTCTGCCCCATCCCCATTGACCTCTGCCATAGCCGCGGCTGAAACCGATAACATCCTTATCCTTATCCGTTTGAATGGTGGTAATGATGGTTTAAGTACGGTTATCCCCATGGAACAATACGATTCCTATGCCAATGCAAGGCCCAATATTTATATTCCTGAAAGTAAGGTGTTAAAACTAACCGATGAATTCGGGGTGCCTTCCTATATGAAATCGCTGGAGCCCATGTGGGGCGATGGCCAATTTAAAGCGGTACATGGTGTCGGGTATCAAAATCAAAGCCTTTCCCACTTTACGGGAACTGACATCTTTGGAAGCACCGATATCAATACCACCGGGTTCTCAGGGGAGGACACGGGTTGGATGGGCAGGCATTTTGAACATTTATTCCCCGATTATCTATCCGATTTTCCTGGAAGCAGACCTACCGATGGTCCTGCTGCCATACAAGTCGGAAACTATGGTAGTCTTGTTTTTGAAGGTGAGGAAACCAACTATGCCTTTGTGACCAATAATGTTGACCAATTACAGCAAATCGCCGAAACAGGCCTACAATATTCCGTAGACGAAGCCCTTTTTGATGATTGTATGTATTCCGATCAAATCAAGTTTCTCAGGGGTGTATCGAATGTCACCAATGAATATGCAGGAATAATCCATGAGGCCTATATGCGTGGTCAAAACCAAGTGGAATACCAAGACAATAGTTTTGCTAGGCAATTGGCCATTTTGGCACGATTGATCAAAGGAAATTTGGGTACCAAGGTATATATGATCTCCATGGGAGGTTTTGATACCCACGGAAACCAGCCCTTGACCCATGAACGCCTTATGACCAATTTATCGGTTGCCGTGGATAATTTTTACGATGATATTGCCTTTACCCAACAGGATGAGAAGGTTTTGAGCATGACTTTTTCCGAATTCGGGAGACGTATTTTCGAAAACGGTTCCAATGGTACCGATCACGGTAAGGCCGCTCCAACACTTTTCTTTGGCTCAGGCTTAAACGGCAGTGCCTTTGTAGGGGAACATCCTACCTTGGACAATCCCGATGGGCGCGGTAACCTTGAGTTTACGATGGACTTTAGGGATCTCTATGCCACGGTACTGGCGGAATGGCTGTGTGTTGATATTCCTTTGGTAGAACAACATTTATTAAACCACCCCTATGCACCTGTAAATCTCGGATTCAACTGTAGTGGTACTGATTTCCCGGATATTGTTTACAGTGATGGGGAACCTACTTTACCAACAACGGGACCTACCCCAGAGACACCCTTTGATCCCCAATTGTTGGATGCTATTGTACACAAACCTTTTTATCCTACGGATAGTACACCACATATTTACTTGGAAATGCCCTTTAGTGCCCACGTAGATATTCAATTGTACAATATTCTTGGACAAAATGTGGGGACCGTCTTCAACGAGATGATGTTTGAAGGTTCTACAGAGATAAATATTAGGGAGCGAATGCCAAGTCATTTATCTACCGGTAAATATATTTATCGCATTAATGTACAGAATCAGAAAATGAGTAAATCGGTAATGGTTGCTTAAACAAACCCCACTACCCTTAAGGGCCCTATTTCTATATGAAAAGGGCCCTTTCTTTTTTTAATCGATTTAGACCCAAAAAACACCATTGTTATTGCTCGGGTAATCCAACACAAATCCGTAGGAATAGGTAAATCTCCCATCAAAATCTGTATTTTTGTCGTTTAATTTCGAAAGTTGATGACAGATAACGCAAAATCCCCAGCCAGATATACCATTACAGCAGCATTACCCTATACCAATGGTCCCATACATATTGGGCACTTGGCGGGTGTATACGTACCTGCCGATATCTATGCCAGATACCAGCGACTACAAGGTAAGGACGTAGCCTTTGTTTGTGGAAGTGATGAACACGGGGTGGCCATTTCAATGAAAGCCAAAAAGGAAGGTATTACCCCCAAGGAGGTCATTGATAAGTATGACGGTATCATACGTAAATCGTTTGAGGAGTTCGGTATTACTTTTGACAATTACTCCAGGACTTCACGTGAAATCCACCATAAAACGGCTTCCGACTTTTTTGTAAAGCTATACGAGCAAGGCGATTTTATTGAGGAAACCACGGCACAATTGTACGATGAGGAAGCCAAACAATTCTTGGCCGATCGTTTTGTAGTCGGCACATGCCCAAAATGTGGCCATGAGGAAGCCTATGGCGACCAATGTGAGAATTGTGGCTCTACCCTGAATGCGACGGACCTTATTAATCCGAAATCGACCATTACAGGTACGGTGCCAACCACCAAAGAAACCAAACATTGGTTTTTACCCTTGGATCGCTATGAGGATTTCCTTAAGAAATGGATTCTCGAAGGCCATAAGAAAGATTGGAAACCCAACGTCTATGGCCAATGCAAAAGTTGGATCGATGACGGATTAAAACCCAGGGCGGTTACCCGCGATCTCGATTGGGGTATTCCCGTACCGGTGGAAGGTGGCGAGGGCAAAGTGTTGTATGTTTGGTTCGATGCCCCTATCGGCTATATTTCATCGACCAAGGAATGGGCTGCACGCGAGGGCAAGGATTGGGAACCCTATTGGAAGGATAAGGACACCAAATTACTACATTTTATAGGTAAGGATAACATTGTTTTCCACTGCATTATCTTCCCTAGTATCTTAAAGGCCCACGGCGAATATATTCTTCCGGACAATGTACCGGCCAACGAGTTCCTGAATTTGGAAGGCAACAAACTTTCCACCTCAAAAAACTGGGCGGTATGGTTGCATGAGTATTTAGTGGATTTTCCAGATATGCAGGATGCATTGCGGTACACCCTAACGGCCAACGCACCCGAAACCAAGGACAATGACTTTACCTGGAAGGATTTTCAGGCCCGTAACAATAACGAACTGGTTGCCATACTGGGGAACTTTATAAACCGGGTCGTGGTCTTGACGAATAAATATTACGAAGGCGTCGTTCCTAGTCCTTCCGAGTTTTCCCAAGTGGACAAGGAAACCTTGGAACAGTTACGAAAATACCCTGGGATCATTACGAGTTCCATTGAACGCTACCGTTTTAGGGAAGCCGGTCAGGAACTGATGAACCTAGCGCGCTTGGGCAACAAATACCTGGCCGATGAAGAGCCTTGGAAAGTCATCAAACAAGATGGGGAACGGGTAAAGACCATTATGTTCGTCGCCCTACAGATTGCAACAGGATTGGCCGTATTGAGCGAACCCTTTTTGCCCTTTACTTCCGGAAAATTAAAACAAATACTTGCGCTCGGGTCAAGCGCAGACGAGGCCTTATGGGCGAATGTCGCAACCCAGGAAACCCTACTCGCACCCCAACATAAAATCAATAAGGCCGAACTGCTCTTTAGAAAAGTGGAGGACAGCGAAATTCAGGCCCAATTGGATAAGTTGGAAGCCACCAAAAAAGCGAACGAAAACGAAAACAAAGCACTTATGCCACAAAAGGACACGATTACTTTCGATGATTTCTCAAAACTCGACATGCGCGTAGGCACTATAGTCGAAGCCGAAAAAATGGCCAAGGCCAAGAAATTATTGGTACTTAAGGTAGATACCGGCCTAGATACGCGAACCATCGTTTCGGGTATTGCGGAAAGTTTTACGCCTGAGGAAATCGTAGGTAAAAAAGTGACTGTTCTGATTAACCTAGCCCCAAGGGCATTACGCGGTGTTGAAAGTGAAGGGATGATACTTATGACCGAGAATGCTGATGGTAAATTGGTCTTTGTAAATCCTGACGAGGATAATGTCGGGAATGGATTAACAATAAATTAAACCCTTCAGCAGGGTACGATTATTGGTTGTGTTTTTGGGATAGGCGAAGGGTCTTCGATTGAATACGCACCCTATAATGTCCGGTCGAGCGCAGTCGAGACCTAGTTTAAAGCGGAGAACCTTAATGAATTTTTACTATGTTTATATACTACTATGTTCGGACGGATTGACATATACCGGAATCACCAATGATATCGCAAGAAGATTCAACGAACACCAAAAAGGTGTACGGAATACGGTTGGACTTTTCCAAGTGGGGGCGGTACTGGAAATGATTGATTTTAAAACCCAATGTCCGGTCGAGCGCAGTCGAGACCTAGTTTAAAGCTGTAAACTTCAATGAAATTTTACTATGTTTATATACTAATGTGTTCGGACGGATTGACATATACCGGTATCACCAATGATATCGCAAGAAGGTTCGATGAATACCAAAAAGGAGTACGGAATACGGTTGGACTTTTCCAAGTGGGGGCGGTACTGGGAATGATTGATTTTAAAACCCAATGTCCGGACAAACCTTAATAAACCCGACCTTAAACGAATACATAAAACAACTCAAAAATAGTACCCCATGCACGGATTAAGGTCTCGACTGCGCTCGACCGGACAATCCTTAATAAATCAGACCTTAAACGAACACCTAAAACAACTCAAAAATACAGTAGCCCATGCAAAGCATCCCCTACATCATAAAACATACCCAGCTCCCCGAAAAAGGAGTACGGAATACGGTTGGACTTTTCCAAGTGGGGCCGGTACTGGAAATGATTGAATTAAAAACCCAATGTCCGGTCGAGCGCAGTCGAGACCTAGTTTAAAGCTGTAAACTTCAATGAAATTTTACTATGTTTATATACTACTATGTTCGGACGGATTGACATATACCGGAATCACCAATGATATCGCAAGAAGGTTCGATGAACACCAAAAAGGAGTACGGAATACGGTTGGACTTTTCCAAGCGGGGCCGGTACTGGAAATGATTGAATTAAAAACCCAATGTCCGGACAAACCTTAATAAACCCGACCTTAAACGAATACATAAAACAACTCAAAAATAGTACCCCATGCACGGATTAAGGTCTCGACTGCGCTCGACCGGACAATCCTTAATAAACAAGACATTAGCCGAAAACCTAAAACAACCCAAAATACAGTACCCCATGCAACTCATCCCCTACATCCTAAAGCATACCCAACTCCCCGAAAAAGGAGTACGGAATACGGTTGGACTTTTCCAAGCGGGGCCGGTACTGGAAATGATTGATTTTAAAACCCAATGTCCGGTCGAGCGCAGTCGAGACCTAGTTTAAAGCAGAAAACCTTAATGAATTTTTACTATGTTTATATACTATTATGTTCGGATGAATTGACATATACCGGAATCACCAATGATATCGCAAGAAGATTCGATGAACACCAAAAAGGAGTACGGAATACGGTTGGACTTTTCCAAGCGGGGCCGGTACTGGAAATGATTGAATTAAAAACCCAATGTCCGGTCGAGCGCAGTCGAGACCTAGTTTAAAGCTGTAAACTTCAATGAAATTTTACTATGTTTATATATTAATGTGTTCGGACGGATTGACATATACCGGAATCACCAATGATATCGCAAGAAGATTCAACGAACACCAAAAAGGAGTACGGAATACGGTTGGACTTTTCCAAGTGGGGGCGGTACTGGAAATGATTGAATTAAAAACCCAATGTCCGGTCGAGCGCAGTCGAGACCTAGTTTAAAGCAGAAAACCTTAATGAATTTTTACTATGTTTATATACTATTATGTTCGGACGGATTGACATATACCGGAATCACCAATGATATCGCACGAAGGTTTGATGAACACCAAAAAGGCCTTAATAAAACTTGCTTTACCTATAGGAGAAGACCTGTCGAGTTGATTTTCCATCAAGAATTCAATGATGTGGTGCAAGCCATTTCTTTTGAAAAGAAAATAAAAAAGTGGAGTGGTACAAAGAAGCTTGCCTTGGCTAATGGCGAATACGACCTTTTACAGATTTTGGCCCAATGCCGAAACGCCACCCATTCCGATTTTAAACCGACTGATACCGATGAAGGTCTCGACAGCGCTCGACCGGACAAACCTTATACATCAGACTTTAAACGAACACATAAAACAACTCATAAATAGTACCCCATGCACGGATTAAGGTCTCGACTGCGCTCGACCGGACAAACCTTAATAAATCAGACCTTAAACGAACACATAAAACAACCCAAAATACAGTACCCCATGCAACTCATCCCCTACATCCTAAAGCATACCCAACTCCCCGAAAAAGGAGTCAAGAATACCGTTGAACTCCTAGAGCAAGATTGCACGGTACCTTTTATCTCGCGCTATCGAAAAGAACGTACCGGAAATCTGGATGAAGTCCAGATTGGGGCTATAGTCACGTTCAAGGCCCAATTCGAGGCACTCGAAAAACGCAAGGCCACCATTATCAAAGCTTTGGAGGAACAGGAGGTACTGACTGCCGAGCTCCGCCAAAAAATAGGGAATTCCGGCGATTTGACAACGCTTGAGGACATTTACCTGCCCTTTAAAAAGTCGAAAAAGACCAAGGCCGAGACGGCCCGTAAAAACGGATTGGAGCCTTTGGCCAAGATCATCATGGCACAGTCCCGAAACTTCGGGGACGAGATTGAATTCGAAGCCTCGAAATACCTGAGTGACACCGTAGAAAACGAAGATAAGGCCCTAGAAGGTGCCCGCCATATTATCGCGGAATGGATCAATGAACGTGCCGACATCCGGAATCAGATACGGTACCAGTTGGAGAAATTCGCCCAAATCACCACCAAGGTCATCTCCACCAAAAAAGAGGAGGAAAAAGCCCAGAAGTTCCGGGATTATTTTGATTGGAGCGAATCTTTGGGCCGCTGTCCGTCACATCGTCTTCTGGCCATTCTCAGGGCGGAAAATGAAGGCTTTATCCGTGTTAAAATCGAAATCGATAACGAAAGGGCGCTTCAAAAAATCGAAGAGCGTATCCTTAAAAGCAACAATGCGTGTAGCACACAGATAAAACTGGCCATTGAGGATGCCTATAAACGTTTATTGTTCCCTTCCTTATCCAACGAAACCCTAAAAAAGGCAAAAGAAAAAGCCGATGAATCGGCCATTCAGGTCTTTTCAAACAACCTAAAACAGTTGTTGTTGGGCTCTCCCTTGGGTGAAAAACGAATTTTGGCCCTTGACCCGGGCTTTAGAACCGGCTGTAAACTGGTTTGCCTGAGCGCTCAGGGCGATTTGGAGCACAATGAGACCATTTATCCCCATGCCCCCAAAAACGACAGTAAAGGGGCGATTAAAAAAATAAGTTCCCTGGCCGAAGCCTATAAAATTGAGGCCATTGCCATAGGTAACGGTACGGCATCCCGGGAAACGGAACAGCTGATAAAACGCATCCAATTCAGAAATCCCATTGAGGTCTTTGTGGTGAGTGAAGCGGGAGCCTCGATCTATTCGGCCTCGAAAATCGCCCGTGATGAATTCCCCAATTATGACGTCACCGTTCGGGGAGCGATTTCCATCGGGCGAAGATTGGCCGATCCCTTGGCCGAATTGGTCAAGATCGACCCAAAATCGATTGGTGTAGGGCAATACCAACACGATGTGGACCAGAACAAACTAAAAACCTCGTTGGACACCGTAGTCGAGAGCTGTGTGAATTCGGTCGGGGTCAACATCAATACGGCAAGTGTACCCCTTTTGAGCTACGTTTCGGGTATTGGCCCCAAACTGGCAGAGAACATCGTTGCCTATCGCAATGAACATGGTGCCTATGAAAGCAGGACCGCCATTAAAAAAGTTCCCCGTTTGGGGGGCAAGGCCTTTGAACAGGGAGCGGCTTTTATGCGTATCAAACAGGCCAAAAACCCTTTGGATGATTCCGCCGTACACCCCGAAAGCTATGGTATCGTTGAAAAAATGGCGAAGGACCTCGGCAAAAAGGTATCGGACCTCATCGGAAACAAACCACTATTACAAAGCATTGACCTGAATGCGTATTGTACTGAAAATATTGGGCTTTTCACCTTAAAGGACATCGTTAAGGAATTGGAAAAACCCGGATTGGACACCCGTGAAAAAGCCAAGGTATTCACGTTTGACCAAAACATTAGGTCGATCACTGACCTGGAAACCGGACAACTACTACCGGGCATCGTGAACAACATTACCAACTTCGGTTGTTTTGTGGATATTGGGATCAAGGAAAGTGGACTGATCCATATTTCCAATTTATCCGATACCTTTGTAAAGGATGTCAACGCCCATGTAAGCTTGCACCAACAGATTATTGTTAAAGTGCTCGAGGTCGATGTGCCCCGAAAAAGAATTCAATTGGCCTTACACCAATAATTCGGGTTAAACAAAACAGCCATGTATTTAAAAACCCCCTGTAATCCATGTCAATGAAGTCTATACTACCCTTGATCCTAACCCTTGTGATGACCATTTCGTGGGGTCAAGATCCCATTATAAAAGCACCCAAGACGACCTGGCAGATGTTCACCTATGATGCCGGCACCATGTTTACAAGCATTGGGTATGCGTATACCAGACCCTTACATTGGAAAGGCCAACAATGGCAGACCATGGGGGCCGTGGCCGGGGGCACGGGATTTTTATACCTTTTTGACGACCAAACCTCCAAATTTTTTAGGGATGGCAAGGATAATGTTCCGAGCTTTATTCGTGATTATGGGGAATTCATTGGCAACCCTGAAAACAACTATTCGGTAACCGCAGGTGTATATTTTACCGGTCTTTTCACCAAAAACGAGAAATTGCGGAGAACCGGGGTGCTGCTTATCTCCTCGGCATCGGCCACCGGGTTGTTACAACAGATCATGAAATCATTGGCCGGTAGGGCCCGCCCCATAAGCGGACAATCCAAAGACACCTTTGATCCCTTCAATGCGAGTAGGAACTACCACTCTTTTCCCTCTGGCCATGCGATGATGGCCTTTACCAATGCCTATGTCATCGGCAAGCAATTTAAGAACCCTTGGGTCAAAGCGGGGATTTATACCGTAGGGCTGGTTCCGGGGATTTCCCGGGTATGGGACGGACAGCATTGGTTGAGCGATGTGGCCTTTAGTGTGGCCATGAGTGTATTCACCGTTGAGGCCATTGATCGTTATTTGGACTCGAAATACGCTGAAAAATATAACGACCAAAACAAACTTGTAAGTTGGAACCTGACTTTTGCCCCGGGACAGATAGGGGTCATCGCGCGGTTTTAATCCTATAGAAAGCCTAAAGTCGTACCGTGTTTCCCTTTAAAAAACGTAACTTTATATGCATATAAAAAAGTAAATTATGTTATCGGAAAAATTAGATAAAGCACTCAATAAACAAATACAGATCGAGGCGGAATCCTCACAGGTATATTTATCAATGGCCTCTTGGGCCGAAACGAAAGGGTTGGAAGGTATTGCCTCCTTTATGTACGCCCAATCGGACGAGGAACGCCAGCATATGCTCAAATTGGTGAAATTCGTGAACGAACGTGGGGGACATGCCAAGGTATCTGCCCTAAAAGCACCAAAATTGGATTTCGGCACGTTTCAAAAGATGTTCGTTGAATTATTGGAACATGAGATATTCGTATCGAAGAGCATTAATGACCTGGTGCACATAACCCTTGAAGAAAAGGATTATGCCACCCATAACTTTTTACAGTGGTATGTGGCCGAGCAAATCGAGGAAGAAGCCTTGGCGAGGACTATTTTAGATAAAATAAACCTTATCGGTAATGATAAGGGCGGACTTTATCTTTTTGATAGGGATGTACAGCAGATTACGGCCAATAGTGCGGCCAACGCCATGCCACAATAAGATTTAACACATAAACCTTATTTAGATTTAATTAAAATAGTACATTTGTTTTGTCTGCTATCGCATATACATGGGCAAAAAGAAAAAGGCGAAAAAAAAGGAGTTGAAAAAACTCAAGAAGAAACAGAAGAAATCCGCTTTGGTAAATTCTTCCGTTGACTTAAAACCCAAGTGTTGCGATAAGTACAAAAAGAAGGAATCGAAACGCTGCAAAAAGTGTCCGTGTTTTGATCTTATGCAGAAAGTAGCCTAGTACGTCTAATCTTAAAAGAACCTATAAAAAAGCCCCGCATCATAGCGGGGCTTTTCTTTTTATCGGTTGTTTATTTGCCCAGCATGAGCAATTCGTTACAGCGTATTTCGGTGACATATCGTTTTTCGCCCTCTTTGGTCTCATAGGAGCGATGGGTCAATTTGCCTTCCACGGCCACCTCGTTGCCTTTGGTCAAATAATTTTCGACGATTTCGGCCGTCTTCCCCCAGGCGACCACATGGTGCCATTGGGTATCGGTGACCTTCTCCCCTTTTGCATTTTTGTAGGTCTCATTGGTAGCGATGGAGAATTTCGCCAATTTGCTACCCCCATCCAAGTTTACGATTTCGGGATCATTCCCTAGGTTTCCAATCAACTGTACTTTGTTTCTAAGTGCGTTCATAATATCTGATTTTACGTGTTAAACAGTTAATACTATCGAGCCTCCTTGACCCGACACTGCAAACCTAAGACCGCCTCAACCAGTTATTCGGTTATGAAGTATTTACTTTCGTTTGTAAACGTTTGTAGTCGTTTGTATTTACTTAAATCGCTCTTTTCCATTGAATTACTTGGTTTTTCTAGTTTTTTGTAGGAATTTTAGTGAATTAAGGATATATAGATCATATGATCTATATTCCTACGTTAGCCTTCATTAAAAAAAAACCGAGAAACTGAATGAACTTTACAGATAGAATCAAACCAACAGACAAAGGAATAACAACATATCTTGACGAACTGAAAAATCAAGATTATCAAATTCCGACATTCCAACGAGACGTAGTTTGGGAAAAGGAAAATGTAAAAAAACTTTGGGACAGTATTTATAAATTCTATCCGTTAGGCAGTATTCTCGTTTGGAAAACTGATTTAAAGCTTCAAAATCACAGAGAAATTGGCGGACATAAAATCGTTAATGATAATTTCAACCGAACCGAATATCAATATTTATTAGACGGACAACAAAGAACGACTTCCCTTCTGACTTCACTTTATGGCGGAAAGATTGAGGGAAGAGAAGATTTTGACCCAGCACTTTTTGTGGATATTACAGTTGAAAGTTCAGACGACACAGATGACGAAAGCTACAAAAAACGATTTCTCTATTGGGACGAAATAGACGACAAAAACGGGACTTTTAAAAGGAATATTGGCAAGAAAAAAAAGTTTGACGAAGGACTGATTTTAAAGCTTATTGACATTAAAGAAAAGTACAACGACATTCAAAAAACGGTTATCAAACACCCAGAAATCGACCTAAATTTTGACCACCAATATATTGAGGAACTTGGTCGCATAAAACAAGTTCTTGACAATTACAGACTTTCATTCATTGAATTAAAAGGTATTCAAGTTTCAGAAGTTTGTCAAATATTTGAGCGTATAAATCAAGCAGGAAAACCGTTAGACATTTTTGATATAGTTGTAGCAAAAACATTTAGACCTAAATCGGATTCGGACAGCGGATTCTATTTAAGAGATTTAATAGACGGATTTCGAGAAATTAACAACAGTAGATTTCTGCAATTAAGTGACTTTGACTATCTGCAAATTCTATCAATTCTAATTAGAGAAAATATCGAAAATTCAGGAATTGTAAATATTACGCCTCGATACTTAAACGACATAAAAACAGAACAGATAGAAACAATTTGGACAGATTCAAAAAAAGCCATTTTAAAGACATTCGACTTTTTCGAGAACACATTAAACTTAAAAGGTCCACAGTTAATACCATACAGATATTTCTATCTTACAATATCAAATTACTTCTATCAAAACAGCAATCCAGATTACGATTTTCTAAAGAAATACTTTTGGTTTAATAGTTTACATAGAGACGACTTATTGAGCAATACAACGGATATTAAAAATCATATTACTTTTCTTAACAAAGAGAAAAATAAAGAAGAATATCAATTTGAACGCTTTTTAATTGACCGAGACACTTTGAGAAAAGCTTCATATAGTTCAAAAGGTGTTTCTTCAAGAGCAATACTTGCACTTTTATCTACTAACCAACCGAAAGATTGGAAATTTACAGATAGAAATGTAATTGCGGAAAACTTCTTTTTCTCAACTGATAAACCAAATTTACACCACATTTTTCCAACAGACTACATTGCGAAAAATCCAGGTTCTAATACTATTGACAATAATTCTCTAATGAATATTGCGTATTTGACCCAAATAACGAATTTAGAAATTAGCAATAAAAATCCTTTAGATTATATCTGCGACTATGACAAAAACCCTGACTTTCCAACGGCTATTAAATCACATTTAATTCCTGAACAAATATTGGAATGGTCAAGTTTACCCGAAATGCCTGAAAACGCTTTGGACTTATTTATAGAGCAAAGAATTGATTTGATAATCGAGCAGTTGAAATCAAAACTGAACGGAATTAAATTTGAAGTTATAGATACGAGAGAAAGTGTAATAGCGGAAAAAGAATAACGAAAGGCTAATAACTAAGCATATGGCGCGCCGATAGGCTAGCGCTATATGACGTGTTGACTGATCCGGGGTTTGGGATAAGGGGGAATACGAGAGGTTTGCCTAGCCCTTGGCAAAGAAGAAGGTT
>NZ_JABTCF010000012.1 GCF_014596745.1 Maribacter aquimaris | reverse complement strand
CCATACACCAGTTATAGGATATCAAACGATATCATCTGATACCATATAAAATGAAAAGAGCTGCTAATCAATAGATTAACAGCTCTCTAGTACCACTTGAAAAGTGGTTCGTCGGGGTGGCTACAACAACCTTCCGCCCCGAATGCCACGGACGGTAGTCTTCATATCATTACCAACGACGGTACCTCTAATTTTACTTATGAGCTTTTTGATACTACCAATCAAAAACTGGATGAAATTACAGATAGTGCCAACGATTCAGAGAATTTTACCGGTCTAGGCGAAGGAAGCTACTATGTTGTGGTCACGGATAACAACGGTTGCAGTGCCACGAGCAATACCATTGTTTTGGAGGCTATACCCTTGCCCGAATTGGGAACACCAACGATTACCGAGATATCCTGTGCTGAAAATACCGATGGGGCCATCAGCATTCCAATATCGGGGGGAACAACGCCCTATGTTTTCGAATGGACCCTTAATGGTGTGGCTTTTAGTTCAGGAACCACTTCTAATCCATCTATCGACTTAAACACCTTGGATGATGGAGTGTATGAGCTTAGCGTTGCTTCCAATGGGATGGATCTATCGAACACGCTTTCAACCGTTACCGTAGAAGTAACCCTAAATAATCCCAGTGAAGTCGTTATCCAAAATACAACACCTTCCGATATCAGCTGTAATGCTGCACAAGACGGAAGTATCACGGTCACTGTATCGGGTGGCACCGGTTACCAATACAAATTAGGCTTTTATGGGGATTGGCTGGACTTGCTCAGTAATTCGATCCCCATAGTTTCCGGAGGATTCTATGACGTTTACGTACGAAACCAAAATGGCTGTGAGGCTGTACCCGTCTTGGGAATTCTTGTGGACGAACCTGATTTACTTTCCGTCACCGAAGATTTGGGCTTACATCAGGATGCAACGACCATCGGCGGTTCCGATGGGGCATTGACCATCGACATATCCGGCGGTACCCCACCGTACAGTATCAACTGGACGGGCACCCAGGACAATGGGGGCTCCTTTTCCGACAATACCGGTCTATTGACCCTATCAGGTCTTTATGCCGGTGAATACAATGTCGAGGTCAGCGATGACAAAGGGTGTACCCAAAATTACGGCCCTATCCGAATTGACGAGCCCGGACCCTTGAAGATCCTATCCTTTACCGGAACCGATATCAGTTGCAACGGAATGAACGACGGAACATTAACCGCAACCGTTCAGGGTACCTTCCCGGTGACCTATACTTTTATCCTTGAGGATGGCAGTCCAAACGGCACGGTCATAGCTACCGAGACCAATAGCGATAATACCGCTACTTTGACAGGGGTTTCCCCGGGTACCTATCGCTTATCCGTAGAAGATTCCGATGTCGGACTCCTAACTAGTACAACGAATGTTGTTATCGAGGAGCCAATGGTCATTTCTGCGACGATCGACCTTACACCGTCTTGCCCGAGCATTGATAATGGGACGATCACCATAACGAACGTTCTGGGCGGTACCTTGGATCCCAACCCAAAGTACCGATATAGCATCGACAACGGGGTGAACTTTCAAAACTTCAATGTCTTTACCGATGTTCCCGTTGGTGACCATATCGTGGTTATTGAAGAGGATGGAGGCTGTACCTATACCCAGATGGTAACAATCACATCAACACCTTCCATTACTTGGGACGAGGCAAGCAGTACCATCACCGATGTGTCCGCACAGGGCCTTTCCAATGGATCCATAGAACCCGTGTTCAACGGTGGGTTCGGGAACCTGGACTTTGTCTGGGCAGGTCCCAATGTTGGCGGGATCACGGATCAAAACCTATTTGATCTCGGCCCAGGTACCTACTCCGTGACCGTGACCGACGATAATGGTTGCAGTCTGGTACAACCCTTCGAAATTACCGAACCCGGACCATTATCAATAGTAATAGATGAAGCGAACAATATAAGCTGCTTCGGTGCCGATGACGGGAGTATCCTCACCACCGTTACGGGGGAAGCGCCCATCACCTATACTTGGACGGAAGTCGGCGTAGGTATTTTGAACACCACGGCCGAAGATGATATTGAGAACTTACCACCAGGCACCTACACCCTTACCGTAACCGACGCCTCAACGACACCTGCCTTCACAAGTGCGGAAATAACCATTACCGAACCCACCCAACTCACCGCCCAGGCCTTCACTACCGATGTCACTTGCTTTGGTGCGGAAGATGGTAGTGTACTCATAACCCCCGATGGGGGAACACCCGGTTACAACTATTCCATCGATGGGGGAATCAACTACCAGAACAGTAATTCCTTCCCCGGTTTGGAAGCAGGCAATCATACCGTTAGGGTACAAGATGCCAATCTATGTACCGTGGACGTCGATTTCACCATTACCGAACCCCAACCCATTGCCATTACCCTTGATCTACAACAATCTATTTCTGCGGCAAATGCTGCCGATGGTGCCATAAGTATTACCGCCTTTGGGGGCACCGGTGCATTGACTTATACTTGGACAGGACCATCGGGCTTCGTCCCTCCTACCGACAATAGTGATGATATCGCTGACCTTCCCGAAGGGACCTATACCCTAGTGATTACCGATGACAATTTCAATGGTGACTTAACCACTGGTTGTTATTTTACACAGGATTTTACCATTACCGAACCTGGGGAACTTTTGGTGTCCTTGGCCCAGACCGTTTTCTTGGAATGTAACGGAAACGATTTTGGCGAAATCACGGCTACCGTTCAAGGCGGGATAGCACCCTATACTTTTGAATGGTTCGATTCCTCTAATGGATCTGATGACCTTCTTTCCGAAACCAGTGAAATCATAGGAGGCCTAACCGCAGGGACCTATTTCGTGAGGGTAAAGGATGGTAATGGGATTGTCAAAGATTCCGATTCCATTACCATAACAGAACCAGACCTCTTGGAGATAACCTTGGAGAATATTACAAATGTAATGTGCAACGGTGGGGAGACCGGGGCCATCGACATTTCGGTCAGCGGGGGTACGACGCCTTATGAATTCTATTGGAACAATGGAGCCAATACGGAAGATATCACGGATGTAGCCAATGGCGAATATACTATCGAGGTTGTGGATGCCAACAGCTGTTCCTCCGATAGGACCATTACCATATCCGCACCGGACAATCCGCTAATGATAAGTAATGTTTCATTGACGCATGCCTCTGAATATAAAGCCCAAGATGGCCGCATCGTCCTTGAGGTCAGTGGCGGACAACCCACTTACAACATATCCTGGACCAGAGCTTCCGACGGATCTATTGTAGGGAACACCTCGGAAATCGTAAACCTGACTGCGGATGTATACACAATTACCGTCACCGATGCCAATGGTTGTTCCTTAATTGAAACATACGAAATTACAGAACCCGATATCGTTGAGGAGACCCTAGTGCAACCGATATGTTCAGGGGAATCCAACGGGAGTATCTCCTTGCTTGTCAATCAAGGCAATGGCAATAACAGCTATTCATGGTCGACGGGGGCATCCACCAATCGCATTGACAACTTACCCGCAGGGGAATATTCAGTAACGATCACGGGGCTACCTAATGGCACCATAGAAAGAACATACATCTTGGAAGACCCATTGCCTCTGAACGTTGACCTAGGGGATGACCGCGTACTCTGTGCCGAACAGGAACTGTTCCTCGATGCAACGGTGGAAGATGCCACCGCAACCTATTCCTGGTATTCCGATAATGGATTTATAAGTGCGGAACCATTTATTGTAGTGAATGAAAAAGGTGATTATACGGTTACCGTGCAATCCGCTACAGGGTGTACCGCTATCGGCAGCATTTCCATCGATAAGAGCACCGCTCAAATCGCTGCTGAATTGGCAGTGTCCAGTCAGGTTTTTGTTGGAGAAACAGCAGTGTTGGTAGATATCAGTTACCCCCTTCCCGAAATCACCGAATGGATCCTGCCCGAAGGCGCACAAGTGCTCCTGCAGGATAGCGACGAAGCCGAGATCGTATTCGCCGAGGCTGGGGAATATGAAGTGGGTATCCTTACCAAGATCGGTGAATGTTTGGCCCAACAGACCAAAACCATCATCGTGGTCGCAAAAGACCCCACCATTGCAGAAACGGACAACAAAAATGGGCAACGTTTGATCGAGGATTTCTTGGTATATCCCAATCCTACCGATGGGAAGTTCACGGCAGAAGTGAAATTGACCGAGAGGGGCAACATCAGTATAAAAGTCTTTAGTTTAGCGAATAATGCCCTGATGGCATCCGAAAAAGAACAAGGGAAAACCTCATATAGTGTTCCTTTTGACCTTTCCACCCTTCCAACTGGGGTATATGCCGTTTTATTGGAAACACCCTACGGGAACTCACTGAGGAAGATTATTGTTAGGTAAGGTTGTTGGACTATTATAAAATTCAGCATAAGGTAGAATCGTACAGGATGGGTAGGTGCTACATCCCCCGCCCTGTGGGCACCCCCTTCAAAGGGGGAATTGCCCTGATTGGAAATTGTGCAGAAGATTAAACTATTTTAAAAATTAACAATGAAGGTTTAACACTAGGTATGTTATGAAAATGCGTTACAGCTTAATACAAGGTTGTATGGGCTCAAGCGTGACGCTTGCGCTAGCGGGGAATCAATATTGGAAATTAGTATGGTGACGAAACTTGAAAATAACAAAGAGTACATTGATTATATAAGAAACCGCATGGAAGAAGAGCTTCCTTATTGGGAGGAAAAAAGATTAATGTATAAAAATCAGATTAATAATAATTTTCAAATTGATTTCATGTGGAAGAATAAAGAACTCTCCTTTATCAAAGATAAATGACTACTTCAACAGTAGTAGTGTTACTTACAAATACTACCACAATGTTATGGGAAATGTTCATTTTTATACAAAAATGAATGGTAGTGACGGGTTAAGAATTGTTATTGATTTTGGCAAGAAAACTGGTGCTGAAATAATTCAGTTGATTTATGGTACATCTGTAAACGTCTTAAAGGATATGGCACCAGGGAATTAAAAGAAATTTTGGATCTATAATGATAAAAAGAAAATTATTGACAATAATCTATCTCAGTTGTATAGCAATAATTGTCTTGTCAAAAAGTGGCACTATTTTGTGGACAGATGACTGCAAATTTTATAAGACCTCAGTAACCGTGATAGGCACGGTGGGTCCTTATCTTTTAATGAGTTTCTTAGGTTTTTTGTATGTGAAATTAAAAAACATTAAAGAGCTTACTTTTAGATACTACTTGTTATTACCCCTATTAACACTATTATATATCGTACCTATGAAAGAGAAGTTACTTAATTCGAGAATCGAAGCAAAACCAAATGAAATCAAAAAGGCAATTATCTATGATATAGCCCTAGGCCAAAGAACACACGCATGTCCCTTTTCTTTTGAATTTAATGGGAAAGAGGCAAAATCAATAAAATCAACGAAGATAAAATACTTAAAAAAATTAAATATTGGAGATACCATACTTATAAAAGTATCGAAAGACTGTAAATACATGAACAAAATACATAATCTTTTTCCAAATAAAAATGAATTGAAAATTTAAGAATAAAAAATCATAACCACCAATTATGAATAAAAACTACCTATATATCATCCTTTTCTTTTGGTGCGGTCTTCTTAGTGCCAACGCAACCAATTCCCCCTTTGCCTGCACTGAGCGCAGTCGAAGTGAAGGGGGTGCCTGCAAGGCGGGGGATATCAAACACCTATTAGAGTCCAAAGACACCATACCCACCACCAAAAAGGACACCACCAAAACCTTGGTAGCCGATAAAAACCATCTGGCCCATTTACAACAAATGGCAGCTATGCATTATGGAAATACCCAATTGAAACCCTTTGGAAAAACACCCCCCACCAACACCACAGCTCGCGAGCAGTTAGCACTGCACCGTCCTCAAGGGGACAATGCCCGTTGAAGTGTAATTACCCCTTCAAAGGGGTAATTAATAATGAGGAGATATTATTGGGCATATTAAAAAATAGAAGATCAATGAACACTAATGTCCTTGGTTATTAGCATCATGCTCGCGCATGAACTAGGGTAAGACTCCCACTTAGTAAAGTTGTAGGGTTATCCTCTTGCCCCCTCGTATAAAATGAATTAAAATTACAACCTTGGGCTCATGACTTCTTCGGGTGTATAATATTTACCCTGCCAAGTATTTTTGATTTTTAATTTTTGGTCGATCCTATCCAATATTTCCTGTTTTCTGATACCTCCCCATTTTGGGGCAACCAACAACTCTTTCGGGGCCTCACTAATAAAGCGTTCAATAATAATATCGGGACGTAAATGACCAATGAAATCAGTAACAAAATCGATATAGGATTCCAACGTAAATAGATTGAAATTATCAGGATTCCGTTTATACTGCACGGCCATTACCGAATTCCTTACAATCTGTAAATGATGTATTTTCAAGGTATCAATAGGCAATTTGGAGAGCTCTTGGGCATGTTTCATTAAATCAGTTTTGGTCTCACCAGGTAACCCCATGATAATATGCGCTCCCAAATGAAACCCCTTATCCATACACTTTCTATACGTTGCTATGGTATCGCTAAAAGTATGACAGCGATTGATATTCAAAAGCGTATTTTCATTGGTACTTTCCACTCCAAAATCCAACGAAATAAAATAATCTTTCGATAGTTCTTCCAAATAATCGATGACTTCATCCGAAATACAATCCGGACGGGTACCGATGACCAAACCGACGACCCTTGGTGCATTTAAAGCCTCTTGGTACATCGCCCTAAGCGATTCTATATCAGAATAAGTGTTCGTATAGGCTTGAAAATAGGCAAGGAATTTCTTGTTCTTACCGCGTTTGGCAAAGAACTCGATCCCTTCCTGCAATTGGGCCGAAATACTTTTTTGGGGTTCGCAATAATCCGGATTAAAGCTATTGTTGTTACAATAGGTACAACCACCATATCCCTTGGAGCCATCCCGGTTAGGACAGGAGAAACCCACATCCAAGGAGATTTTTTGCACCCGTTCCCCAAAATGCAACTTTACAAAAGAATTATAATCGTTATATCGCTTTCCTATAAAATCCATTTAGAATAGCTTGTGTTACTTCCTATTGAAGATTCATTTTGTTTCCCATGTTTATTATCACCTACACCAATCCACGGGAATATATGCTATAAAAAAAGCCCTAACAATATCATCGCTAGGGCTTTCTTAAATCGTTATTCATGTTCAATCCGCTAAAACAATGACTTTATTATCTTTCATTTCAACGGTGCCACTGGTAATGGCCAATACCGTTCTACCTTTGGCGTCTTTTGTGAATTTATTTTGATATTCATCCGCTATAGTTATAGTGCCATCCACAACAACATTACCTTGTTGCAATAATGAAACTACAGGGGCGTGATCTTTCAACATTTGAAACTCCCCATTAATACCTGGGACTGTAACCGAATTTACTTCGCCTGCAAATAAGATAGCTTCTGGGGATACAATTTCTAAATACATAGTTTATCAATATTCAGCATTCAGTATTCAGTATTCAGTAGCTTAATGCCCACTGTAAACCAATCACTGTTTACTAATTTATGCTTCAGCCAACATTTTCTCACCAGCTTCAATAGCTTCTTCGATAGTACCTTTAAGGTTAAATGCAGATTCTGGCAAGTGATCCAATTCACCGTCCATAATCATATTAAAGCCTTTAATGGTTTCTTTAATATCCACTAAAACCCCTGGGATACCGGTAAACTGCTCTGCTACATGGAAAGGCTGTGAAAGGAAACGTTGTACACGTCTTGCCCTACCTACAGCCAATTTATCTTCCTCAGACAATTCTTCCATACCCAAGATGGCAATAATATCCTGAAGTTCTTTATAGCGTTGTAACAACTCTTTTACCCTTTGTGCACAGGCATAATGATCATTACCCAAAATATCAGCGGTCAAAATCCTAGATGTGGAATCCAATGGATCCACTGCAGGATAAATACCCAACTCGGCAATCTTACGTGAAAGTACCGTAGTTGCATCCAAGTGGGCAAATGTTGTTGCCGGTGCTGGATCCGTTAAATCATCCGCAGGTACGTAAACCGCCTGTACTGAAGTAATGGAACCTCTTTTGGTTGATGTAATACGCTCTTGCATGGCCCCCATTTCGGTAGCCAAAGTAGGTTGATACCCTACCGCAGAAGGCATACGACCCAATAGTGCCGATACCTCTGAACCCGCTTGCGTAAAACGGAAGATATTATCCACAAAGAACAAAACATCCTTTCCTTGACCCTCACCAGCTCCGTCACGGAAATACTCGGCAATGGTCAATCCTGAAAGTGCCACACGGGCACGTGCTCCAGGAGGTTCGTTCATTTGTCCGAAAACGAAGGTCGCTTTGGACTCCTTCATTGCTTTCTTATCAACCTTTGATAAATCCCATCCGCCTTCTTCCATAGAATGCAAAAAGTCATCACCATATTTTATAATCCCCGATTCCAACATCTCACGAAGCAAATCGTTCCCTTCACGGGTACGTTCCCCTACGCCAGCGAAAACCGAAAGTCCACCATGTCCTTTGGCGATGTTATTAATCAATTCCTGGATCAATACTGTTTTACCAACTCCTGCACCACCGAACAATCCAATCTTACCACCTTTTGCATAAGGCTCGATCAAATCAATTACCTTGATACCGGTAAAAAGTACTTCCGTAGAAGTGGAAAGATCTTCGAATTTTGGTGCTTCACGGTGAATTGGCAAACCGTCCTTACCTGTTTTAGGTAAATTTCCGATACCATCAATAGCATCACCGATCACATTGAACAAACGCCCGTAAATATCACCACCTATCGGCATTTGGATAGCGCTACCTGTCGCAACAACCTCAACACCCCGGCTTAAACCATCGGTAGAATCCATAGAAATGGTTCTAACTGTGTTTTCCCCAACGTGGGATTGTACCTCCAAAACCAAGATTGAGCCATCTTTGTTGATGATTTCAAGTGAATCATAGATTTTTGGAAGATCTGATTCAGACTGAAATACTACATCCACAACTGGCCCAATGATCTGGGAAACTTTACCTGTAACTTTCGACATTACTAACGTATTTATGTTTTTGGTTTCTAGACCTCAAAGGTCTCTATTTCTTGCACTAAAGGCTGCAAAGATATGTTTTTCAATTTTAAATTGAAATGCTTTTCTTGCCTTTTTTCAAAAAGCGAAAAGACGCCTATTTAAGCGCCTTTTTCACGAGTTAACTCATTTTAATTTAATTGTTTATCGTCCAAGATAGGTAAAATTGAGATCCGATGTAACCCGTTCCCACAGCGGTAACATACTCTTCCCCTAAAAGGTTGGACGCTCCCAATTTAAATATTGATTTTATACTTGGAACAGCATAATTTACCTGAGCATCCAACACACTGAACGAAGGGATGTCGCCCGTAGCAAAGGAATTCTCCCAAAGGTATCCATCGGTCCATCTGTAATTGATATTAAACCCGAATTTCTCAAACAACTCCGTGTTGCCAAAAGAAGCCTTTACCTTGTGTTTTGGCGTATTGAATTGTGGCTGGAAGTCCGGATCCGATGTCTCGTCAAAATCAAAATCGGAGAACGTATAATTCACACCGAAATCAAAATTGCCCAACACCTTGGCCTCAAGCCCAGCGGTTACCCCATAAGAGGTAATATCGGCCAATGAGTTGGTATAGGCGTTAAATATTTGGATATCGCGGTTTTGCAAGGCCAAAAGCGAAAGTCCACCATCACCTGCTTGGCCATATTTTGGTGTTGCCACCAATTTTTGTGATATAAAATCTTGATAATCATTATAATAACCACTGACATCAACGACTACTTTTCCTATTTGACCACGATACCCTAATTCCAACGCCGTCACTTTTTCAGGCTTCACCAAGGGTGTGTTGACTGCTTCAGGTGTACCTGCCTCCAACGAACTAAGGGAATATGTGTTTTCATAAGCATCCCTACCTGTTAACGTAACGGTATTGGATCCAATAATGTCAGCACCATCGGTAGAGACCGAGGTGTCAAAAACATATCGATCTAAGTTATCCGGTGAAGCACCGACCAAACGCGCCCTACCAGCATCCAAACCAATATATAAATCTTGGGTGGTCGGATTTCTAAAACCGGTTTGGAACGACCCCCTGAAATTATGGTTTCTATTTTCCCCAACCGTATAGGTCAATGAAGCCCTTGGGGAAACAAATCCATCAAAAAGCTCATTTTTGTCATAACGGACCGAACCGGTGAACTTGATACGATCATCCATGAATTTTTTCTGGAGTTGGGTATACAATCCATATTCTGAATAAGGAATAGGGCCATCCTGATCGGTAAAAATGGTTCCACTGGAATTCAATTCATACTCACGGTACGAACCCCCTATTTGAATATCCGCAAAATTTTCTGTCAAATGGCTAAAATTATAGTTTGCATCGACATGCCTTAATTTTGTATTGTCAATAAACCTGGCACCAGTGGCTACATTCCCATCGGCTATTACCGAATTAAAGGCAGCCTCGAATCCGGGTGTTCCCGGAATCAATCTACCTGTATCCGCAGCGGCCCTTGCCGCGGCATGTGCAGTGGCATCATCCAACTGTACCCCAGTACCTACGCCCAATTTAGCACCGATAAAAGTAGTAGCATAATCGGTAAACCATTGGGTATCACCCTTCCAATTTCGATTAACATTGACCGCCGCCAATCTGGTATCATAGGTATTACCCGCATTTTCTGAAGTAATATAGCCTCTTACAAAGAAGTTGTTGTTCTTGAATTCCAATTTGTGTTGCTGTAAGGAAAAACCATTAAGGTAATATCTATTGGCCCCTTGGTAAATTGTGGAACCTCGTCCTACCCTACCGTTATAAATGATTTCGAAATCATCGGCGAAGGGGCGATAGTGAATAGCACCATCAAACTTAACGCTTTGCGCATTGTAATCGGTCAGGTCACGTTCGGCATAACCCGTTCTAGTGACAAAAGCAGAACCCAATGTTCCCGAAGGTAATCCTGCCAAAGTATCAAAATTAAGCGTCGTATTGACCGCTTCACCATAAATATTGAGTCCATCATAACCAGGGTCGGCCCTAGTAAGCCCGGGATTGTCCAAATCTTCTTCATTAACGGCATACCAATCGGTGCCTTCCATAAAGGAAAAACTTGCCTTAACTGCCAATTTATCACTAAATGCATGGGCAGCACGAATTCCTATATCATAATACTCATTATCACCGGCAGCATCTTGGGAAGTTATCCCCGTTTTAAAATACGAACTGATTCCCTGAAAATCGAAGGGATTCTTACTGCGCATAAATAGAATACCGTTAAAAGCGTTAGCCCCATAAAGTGCAGACGAAGCACCAGGTAATATCTCAACACTCTGGACATCCAGGTCATTCATCCCCACCAAATTCCCCATAACAAAATTCAATGCCGGGGAAGAGTTATCCATACCGTCTACCAATTGCATAAATCGCGTGTTGGCGAAACTGGCAAAACCACGGGTATTAATGGATTGGAAAGTCAAACTGTTTGTATTGATATCGACTCCCTTCAAATTTTCGAGTCCACCATAAAAGGATGCGGAAGACGTATTCTGTATTTCCTTTAAGCCAAAACGTTCAACGGAAACGGGGGATTCAAACAACCGCTCCGGTGTTCTGGACGCAGAAATAACGATTTCATCAAGCATGGTGTGTGACTCATCGAGTACAATTGTGATTTTCTCATTATTCGAAGTCACATCCACCGTGGTATCGGTGTAACCAATGCTAGAAATTTTTAATTGAAATGGGGGTGTTTCAGAAGTTTTCAAAGTAAAATTACCATCAAAATCCGATACTGCTCCTACTGTCTTATCGACAATAATCACATTAGCCCCTGGCACAGGTTCATTGTTGTGGTCAACAACAGTTCCTGAAATCGTAGTTTGGGAAAACCCGAGGGCACCCAACATCATTAAGGATAAAAAAAGTATCGCTCTCATTATAGTTATAAGTTAAATTAGTTTGTTGCCAATATACAGATTTTTTCATATTGAAAAATGAAAAACCCATAAAATTATGCACGCATAGTAATTATTTACTAAATATATAGCCAATATTTTGCACTATCTATAACTTTTCAACAAAAAAGACCATGATTTATATCACGGCCTTTTTTTTTATAATTATAAGCTTTTTACCTTATTCCACTGTAACAGATTTTGCTAAATTTCGTGGCTGATCCACATTACAACCCCTCATCACTGCAATATGATATGATAACAATTGTAATGGAATGGTTGTCAATAACGGAGTTAAACTCTCAAATGTTTCAGGTACTTCGATGACATGATCGGCAAGTTGTGTAACCTGTGTATCACCTTGCGTTACAACAGCTATGATCTTACCTTTCCGTGATTTGATCTCTTGCACATTACTTACCACCTTTTCATAGTGCCCCTTTTTGGTAGCAATAACAATCACAGGCATTTGTTCATCTATCAAGGCTATCGGACCATGCTTCATTTCAGCAGCTGGATACCCTTCCGCATGAATGTAACTGATTTCCTTTAATTTCAAGGCCCCCTCAAGTGCTACGGGAAAATTGTACCCTCTTCCTAAATAAAGACAATTTGTGGAATCCTTATATACGTCAGCGATAATCTCAACCAACGGATTGGCCTCTAAAGCTTTTTCCACTTTCGCCGGAATCGTTTCCAATTCTGTTAAATATTCATGGAATCGGGATGCTGAAAATTCTCCTTTTTCCTTCGCCAATTTCAAGGCCAATAACGTCAACACTGTAATTTGTGTCGTAAAAGCCTTCGTCGAGGCAACCCCAATCTCAGGTCCTGCATGGGTATATGCACCGGCATGGGTCTCCCTTGAAATAGAGGAACCAACTACATTACAAACCCCAAAAACAAAGGCGCCTTTTTCCTTAGCTAATTTGATAGCCGCCAAAGTATCGGCTGTTTCCCCTGATTGGGATATCGCTATCAGAACATCTTTTTCCGTAATCACGGGATTCCTATATCTAAATTCCGAAGCATATTCAACTTCAACGGGTATCCTGGCCAAGTCCTCAAAAATGTACTCTGCCACCAATCCCGCATGCCATGAAGTACCACAGGCGACAATGATAATCCTATTGGCATTGATGAATTTTTCCAAATGTTGATCAATACCCGCCATTTTTATCAAACCTTGGTCTGCCAGCAAACGACCGCGATACGTATCCATAATGGCCCTAGGCTGTTCATAGATCTCTTTGAGCATAAAATGATCATACCCTCCTTTTTCTATTTCCTCCAGATTCATTTGAAGTTCCAGAATATTGGGATAGGCTATGGCATCATCCTTAATTTTTCTCAATTTAATCTCTTTCCCAAGACGAATTATGGCCATCTCTTCATCCTCTAGATAAACCGCATTATTCGTAAACTCGATAAAAGGTGAGGCATCGGAAGCAATAAAAAACTCATTCTCACCAATACCTATGGCTAACGGACTACCCAATTTCGCCACAACAATCTCATCGGGTTTTTTCTTATCGAAAACAGCGATGGCATAGGCGCCAACTACTTGGTTCAGGGCTATTTGAACAGCTTTACCCAATAAAACCCCTTCCGATTTTTGTACCTCCTCAATTAAATTCACCAATACTTCCGTATCTGTGTCTGAAGTAAAGGAATACCCCCTATTTATCAATTCTTTCTTTAAGGATTCATAATTTTCAATGATCCCGTTATGTATAATCACCAAATCCCCTGAATTGGAGTAATGTGGATGTGAATTGACATCGTTTGGTACACCGTGGGTAGCCCAACGCGTATGGCCAATTCCCAACTTACCTTCCAACGAAATCGAGGATTTGCATTTATTTTTTAAATCCTCAACCTTGCCTTTGGTCTTTGAAAGGTTAATGTCTTTACCGTCGAACAAAGCAACCCCAGCACTATCATAACCTCGGTATTCCAAGCGTTGAAGTCCTTTAATTATGATGGGATAGGCATCCCTGTGTCCAATATACCCTACAATTCCACACATATTATTTTTTTTAGTTGAATGGTATTAAATGAATTTTTACAAATATACCCTTAAGGACGAAAAATCCTTTCTCATTTAGATGTAAAACGCTAATACTCTGTAAGTGGTATATTACCACTACAAAAAATTTGAAAATTGTAACTCGGGGGAAGGTGTATTACTATTGGTTTGTTTCGGTATAGAATATTTCAAGTTTCAATCTTTTCGCCCCATTATCTTCGGTAGCCCCATGGAGCACAGTCCCTAAAGGAGTTAAAGCGGATACTGCAGGCAAATCCTTTTCTCCATCTTCAAGGACGGCATTGCCAAACACATTCAATACGGTTAGATTTATATCGGGAGTAATTGTCAACCCTAAAGTAGCATTGGCCTCATCCCTGATAATTATATCATTGATATAATCGGTTATCCTTATGGTATATTTCTCGCCAATACCATCGGATGATTTCTCAATAACACCATCATAATTAAGATAACTGCCAAATAAAGGCAAAGATCCTGTATCACTCTGTTCCGTACTGATGTTGATCAATGGCTCCTGCTCATCCAGATTATACAAATACAATCTAGGTGGCTCAACCACACCACCCGGTACAGCTATGGCCTCTTGATCTACATAAAACACCAAGTTGGCCTCATTGATAACCCAATTGTTACTTTGGATTTGTTCGATCAATTCCTGGGCATCCGCTGTTGCCTCCGCGAATAATTTTAACTCGGCATAGGTTCCAGCCCCACCTTTGACATAGATTCTTTGGGCATTCCCACCAGTATCCAAGGCATTGGCTATTTCAATAGGATAGGATTCACTCTCAAAAGTGTTTACCATATTATAATTGGTAGTCTGACTGGTTAGGTTAAACACAAATTCAGCTTGCTCTTGAAATACCGAATCATCCGAAGTATCGTCCGAAGTACTGTTCGTATCTACCTTATCGTAATGATAATACATAGTTACCGAAGCCCCGCTCATATCCAATAACAACATCACATCCTGTGAACCAGGTCCGATGGACAAATGCAAGCCCCTGATATAATCATTGAAGTTCGATTGGCTTAAAAGCTCTGTTCCCCCTTCTTTATCGAGTATGTTTTCTTGGAAAAACGCTTTATCAAGCGGCACCCGGATTCCCGGATTCAACTTAGTGAACAATTCGGACTCATCCTCATCGGTATCCTCATCATCTTGTTGTTTCAATAAAAATTGTTTATCATCAATCACATATTCCCCTTCATAAAGCAGATCGGAAACAAAGTTTGGTGAAAATTGTTGGGAAGAATAATATTCCTGCGATTCCTGAAAATCAGTATTGGGATCTAAATCCCTTAAAAAATAGGTTGATCGCTCTACCTTTAAATTAAAAGATGTTTCTACATTGTCATCGTAATTGCGGCCATTGACATAAACACTATCAATATCGACCCTTTGTGCGTAATTGTTCGATGCAGTGGAATCATCATCCGCATCATTGACACCATCCCCATCAGAATCGGAATTTAGTGGATCGGTCCCTGCCAATTTCTCTTGGGCATCCGTTAAACCATCCCCATCGGTATCACTAGTCGCATCTTCCGGATCTATATCAAAAGCATCTGCCACCCCATCATTATCAATATCACCCTTCGGATTCTTTAAATAGGGAATGTACAAATAAACAGAATCAACAGTTTCATTTTCAGGAATGGTAGTCACACTGTCGTCAGTATTGGATTGATCTTCAACCTCCTGACTATAAAACCCAAAGGAAGGATTGCTACGGGACAAAAGCAATTGAGTCGTGATCCTTGCTTCTGTCTTTCCATAAATAGGATCATCGAAAACCCCTAATTGGTATACTGGCAATTTATTTGTACGTAGCGCCTTAACCTTTTTGTTATATGCAAATACGTCAAAAACGGCCTTATTCGATGTAAAAGCCTTACCTCCAATAACTTCTGACCCTATGGTAGTAACCTCTTCTTCACAGGAAACAAACAAACCAATACATAAAACACCCGCCAGCACAGGAAATTTAATTCGCTTAAAAAAACTCATTTAGATTATTTTAAAACTTCAGTGTTATAGAAATTGGCATATGCTTCTTCAAAACCTTGTAAAGGAACATAAGGCAACACGGGTTTTTCTAGGTTGGAAATATAATTTATTAATTCTTCCGGAATTTCTTCCGCAGCTAAAATAACAGCATCGGAATAATCTACCGCAACTTTTAACAAATTATTATAATTAGGTGTTTTCAAGGCGCTTATACTATCCTCTGAAACGCCATCAAAGGCAATCTTACTAATCATGTCCTTGTCGAGCTCGCCCTCATAACCCTTTCCATAGACCGAGGTAACGATCTTACTATCCCCGAACAGAGGCTCATCGGCATAGTATTTTTTCAAATATAAGGGCAGTAAGGAAGCCAGCCAGCCATGTACATGAATGATATCTGGAGACCAATTCAATTTTTTGACTGTTTCAACAACTCCCTTTGCAAAGAAAATGGCTCGTTGGTCATTGTCCTCGAAAAGGTTACCTTCCGTATCGGTAAAGGTTGCCTTTCTTTTGAAATATTCTTCATTGTCGATAAAGTACACCTGAATACGCTCTTTTGGTATAGAGGCCACTTTTATGATCAAAGGCATATCCATATCATTAATGACAAGATTCATCCCTGATAGACGAATGACTTCGTGCAGTTGATGCCTACGTTCATTGATGTTTCCATACCTTGGCATAAAAATCCGAATTTGGCCGCCATTGCTGTTGACCATTCTTGGGGTTTCGTATGACATTAAGGATACTTCATTCTCTGGAAGGTAGGGGACTAATTCAGAAGATACAAACAATATCTTTTTACCATTCATAAAAGCAATATTTTATTTATCTTGAAAAGATTGATGCAAAATTACAAAAATTATGCAGATTAGCAGTATTTATAGTAAGTTTGCTCCCTTTTAAATGTAACCTATGTTGCTGATCAATACCAGAAAAGAACTAAAGGACCGCCTTTCTTCGTTAAAAAAAAACGATAGTATAGGTCTCGTGCCTACCATGGGGGCCTTACATATAGGGCATGCGGCCCTAGTTGAACGGGCAGTGCAAGAAAATTCCGTTGTAGTCGTGAGTATTTTTGTGAACCCCACGCAGTTTAACAATCCTGAAGACCTTGAAAATTATCCACAGACACTGACAGCCGATTTGGGTATTTTAGAAAAAATCGCAAACCATATCATTGTCTTTGCACCGACCATAGAGGAAATGTATTCGGAAAATGTGACATCGAGGACTTACGATTTCGATGGTCTGGACAAAGTGATGGAAGGAGCCTTTAGGGAAGGGCATTTTGATGGTGTAGGCACCATTGTTGAAGCACTACTGACCTTGGTACAACCCACAAGGGCCTATTTTGGGGAAAAGGACTACCAACAACTTCAAATTATTAAAAAACTAACTGAAATCCGGCATATTCCCGTAGAAATAGTCGGTTGCCCAATAGTGCGGGAAGAGACCGGATTGGCTTTCAGTTCCCGAAATGAAAGATTGACCGAAAACATGAGGAAAGAAGCCTCCTTCATCTATAGCACATTGACAACTGCCAAAAAGAAATTTGGCACGGAAAGTGCTGTATATGTTACGGAATGGGTAACCAAACAATTTGACGAACACCCAGAACTAGAATTGGAATATATAGCGATTGCCCAGGCAGACACTTTGAAACCAGTAGTGAAAAAACAAAAAAACAAAAAATATAGGGCATTTATTGCCGTTTATACGGAAGGAGTCCGTCTCATAGACAACATAGCCCTTAATTGATTAACTTTGTCCCATGCAAATAGAAGTTGTAAAATCTAAAATACATCGTGTAAAAGTTACCGGTGCAGACCTTAACTATATTGGTAGTATTACCATAGATGAGGATTTGATGGATGCTGCAAACATTATCCAAGGTGAAAAAGTGCAGATTGTGAACAACAATAATGGCGAAAGATTGGAAACCTATGTCATTCCCGGACCAAGGGGTAGTGGTGAACTTACCTTGAACGGTGCCGCAGCCCGTAAAGTGGCCGTTGGCGATATATTGATATTGATCACTTATGCCAGAATGGATATTGAGGAGGCCAAAAAATTCAAACCGGCCTTGGTTTTCCCGAATGAAGCGACAAACCTGTTAAACTGATTTTTTGACCACATCCGTAAAAAAGAGCTTAAAAACCATACTCCCAATCGCATTGGGAGTTTTTTTGGTTTGGTACTGGTACAACTCAACCTCCGAAGCGGATCGGGAGCAGATTATCTACCATATCAAGGAAGCCGATTTGTTTTGGGTGGGAATTTCAATTCTCATGGGGATCATTGCTTATGTTTCAAGAGCCATTCGCTGGAACTACTTACTGAAACCTTTGGGGTACCAACCAAAATTGAGCAATAACCTTTTGATCATCTTAATTTCTTATTTTGCGAATTTAGGTATCCCCAGATCTGGTGAAATACTACGGGCAACTGCCTTAACTACTTACGAGGATGTTCCTTTCGAAAAAGGGTTTGGCACCATTGTCACCGAAAGGGTAATAGATATGATCATGCTTTTGTCGATAATCACGACCACGTTAATATTACAAACCGAGATTATCGTTGAGTTCTTGGAAAACAAGGGGTTCAATTATACTAAAATACTTTTGTTACTCTCGGCAGCAATCATCGCTGCCCTAATTTTCTTCCTTTTCATAAAAAAATCAAAAAATGGTTTAGCCCTAAAAATCAAAAAATTCGTAAAAGGTCTTCTAGACGGGGTATTAAGCATTTTTAAAATGAAAGACAAATGGGCTTTTGTGTTTCACACCCTACTCATTTGGACTTGCTATGTCGGTATGTTCGTAGTCGTTAAGAACACCCTTGCGGAAACCACGCATTTAACCATTAGCCAACTCTTGGTTGCCTTTGTGGCCGGTGCTTTTGCCATAACCACTACCAATGGTGGGGTAGGACTATACCCCATTGCCGTAAGCAAGGCATTGGCCATTTTTGGGATTACCTCCGTATCGGGCGATGCCTTTGGATGGATCATGTGGATATCACAAACCGTAGTCGTAGTTGTTTTTGGGGCAATATCTTTTCTGTTATTGCCGTTATTGAACAGAAACCGGTAACCCACAAGGTTGCCTAAAAGCTGTTTTATGCAACGTTTACTTGTACTTTTCACCTTTCTTATATGCTATGGCGTCAATGCCCAAATAACCAAAGAAATATTCGAATCGTTTAAACTTCAGGAAAGAAGGGACGTCAGTTATTATTTCCCTGAGGAATACAACAAAGACAAAAAACACCCCCTTATCGTCGTTTTAGATGCCGATTACCTTTTTGAACAGGTCGTGGCAACAGCAAAATATTACAGTAAATTCCATGGTATGCCGGAATCCATTATTGTCGGCATTCATCAAAGTAAGGAAAGCATTCGTTTGGACGATTGTGCTTATGATAGCCAAACCGGATTACCTGCAGAAAAAGGGAACAAATTCTTTGAGTTTTTGGGAATGGAAATCATACCATATCTTGACTTAAACTACAATACGGCCCCTTTTAAAATGATCGTCGGTTATGATATTACCGGGAATTTTGAAAACTATTGGTTGTTCAAGGAACATCCACTCTTCGATGCCTACATCAACATTTCGCCTACGTTGGCACCCGATATGGAAACCAACATCCCCATGCGTTTGGAAGCCTTGGACCAACAGATTTTCTACCAGCTGATCCTCGAAGGCGAAAAAAGCAAAAATACCGCAAGAATACTGGCAATGGACAAGGCCATCAAAGCGATAGACAAAGAAACCTTGCATTACTATTTTGATGAATATCCAAGTGCTGATCACTTATCCGTACCCACCTATGGGATTGGGAAAGCGTTTGACAATATCTTTGGGATGTTCAAACCCATTAGCCCCAAAGAATACAAAACACAGATATTGACCTCCGAAGAACCGGTCTTCAATTATTTGGAGAACAAATACAACAGTATCGAAAATCTGTTCGGGATAAAAAAACCCGTTGATCTCAACGACATCATGGCCATCTATGCCGGTTCCAGGAAAAAAGAGGATTTCGAGTCCCTAAAACCTTTATCGGATCTTTGCAAGGCTGAGTTTCCCGATACCATGTTGGGATTTTATTTTGAAGGGGAATATTATGAACAATTGGGTGAACCAAAAAAAGCACTACGTACTTTTGAAAAGGCATTTGGCATGGAAGAAATCGATTTCCTGACCAAAGAAATGGCTCTTGAGAAGATCGATGCCTTAAAAGCCGATTTTGGATATTGAAAAACCCAACCTTAAAAAGGTAAAGTCCTTACTTTTTTAAAACTTTGCTTTATCTTTAGCCAGAACCAAAATCAAGGTAATGGCCAAAACCAAAACTGCTTTTTTTTGCCAAAATTGTGGCACCCAATATGCCAAATGGGTAGGGCAATGTACTGCTTGCAAGGAATGGAACACCGTTGTTGAGGAAGTCGTTCAAAAAGAAGACAAAAAGAGCTGGAAAACACCTTCGGGCACTTCAAAAAAAATAGCAAAACCATTACGGGTCAACGAGATTAGCATTGATAAGGAATTACGTTTAAACACCTATGACCTGGAATTCAATAGGGTACTAGGTGGCGGACTCGTTCCCGGATCCTTGGTTTTGTTGGGAGGGGAACCCGGCGTTGGCAAGAGTACATTACTACTCCAGATCGCCCTAAAACTACCTTATAGAACCTTATATGTTTCTGGGGAGGAAAGCCAAAAACAAATTAAGATGCGGGCTGACCGCATTCTTCCTAATAGCGAAAATTGCTATATCCTTACGGAAACAAAAACCCAAAATATATTTCAACAGATTGAAGCCATGGAACCTGATATCGTGGTCATTGATTCGATACAGACCTTACACTCCGATTACATTGAATCAGCAGCCGGAAGCATTTCACAAATAAGGGAATGTACCGCGGAACTCATCAAATTTGCCAAGGAAACCAATACTCCTGTGATACTAATCGGTCACATCACTAAGGATGGATCCATTGCAGGACCCAAGATTCTAGAGCACATGGTCGATACCGTGCTACAGTTTGAAGGTGACCGCAACTATGTGTATCGTATTCTTAGGGCCCTCAAAAACCGTTTTGGATCCACCGCAGAACTCGGCATTTATGAAATGCAGGGCAGTGGCCTCCGTGAAGTGAACAACCCCTCGGAAATTTTGATTTCAAAAAATGACGAAGGCCTAAGTGGTACTGCCATAGCCTCTACGGTTGAAGGTATGCGCCCCCTAATGATTGAAATACAAGCTTTGGTAAGTACAGCCGTCTATGGCACACCCCAACGATCAACCACGGGTTACAATGCCAAAAGATTGAATATGTTATTGGCGGTGCTTGAAAAACGGGCCGGATTCAAATTAGGGGCCAAAGATGTCTTTTTGAATATCACGGGAGGTATCTCCGTTGATGATCCGGCCATAGACCTAGCTGTTATCGCAGCGATTCTATCCAGTAATTCCGATATTCCCATTGAAAAAGGAATCTGTTTCGCGGCCGAAGTCGGTCTGGCAGGGGAAATCAGACCCGTACAACGGGTAGAACAACGCATACTTGAAGCAGAGAAATTAGGTTTTGACACCATCTATGTTTCCAAAAACAATAAAATCAGTCTCAAAAATCCTGAAATCAATATTGAACTTGTCGCTCGGATAGAGGATGTGGTCAGTGGTCTGTTCGATTAACGCTTATCCCGCATTATTCTAGCAAAAACGAGGATAATGACTATAACTACGATAATCAAAACAAACTGTCCGAAACCTACTTGCAGAAAATGCATATCACTTTATTTATGGTGAAGGATTTGGGATTTTATTATGTATGGCATTAATTCCCTTTAGCAGTTCATCGCTTAATTGAACATCGATACTCCCTATATTTTCCTTAAGTTGATCTATGGTCGATGCCCCAATAATAGTGCTGGTCACAAAGGGTCTTGAAGTAACGAACGCCAAGGACATCCCTGCCAAGGTCATTCCATGCTCCTTGGCAAGCACATCATATTTTTGAGTGGCCAACGAAGCATTTTCACTGCTATATCTATCAAGTTTGGGAAAAAGGGCCAATCTGGATTTTTCAGGTATATTACCCCCTAAATATTTACCACTTAAAACGCCAAAACCCATAGGGGAATAAGCCAACAACCCTATTTGTTCACGCATTGAGATTTCGCCCAAGCCCACTTCGAACAATCGGTTTAATAAATTATATGGATTTTGAATGGTAATCATTCTCGGAAGACTTGAATGCACTTTACTTTCCTCCAAATAGCGCATGGTACCCCAAGGGGTCTCATTTGATATA
The DNA here is from genome assembly GCF_014596745.1 of Maribacter aquimaris. Taxonomy (GTDB): domain Bacteria; phylum Bacteroidota; class Bacteroidia; order Flavobacteriales; family Flavobacteriaceae; genus Maribacter_A; species Maribacter_A aquimaris. The sequence continues at coordinate 143,623 of NZ_JABTCF010000012.1, read as the reverse complement.
CCCACTTGCCTTATTTTACCTTCATGAATCAAATCGCGTAATGTTTCCAAGACCTGATGAAAATTATCTTCCCAATAATCCGTAATATCGTGTCGGTAGCCACGTTTCCCAAAATAATTTGCATTGCGCTCCGGCCAATGTAATTGATATAGATCTATATAATCGGTCTGTAGACGCTCTAAACTACCTTCAACAGCACTTATTATGGCTTCCCTTGAAAAACCCGTTGTTCGAATGAATTTGGTGTAATCCCCATTTCCAGCAATCTTAGAGGCTAAAACAATCTGATCGCGATTCTTGTTTTTTTTAAACCAGGTACCGATTATCCTTTCAGTCTCGCCTTGATAATCGGGATGAGCCGGCACTGGATAGAGCTCTGCAGCATCAAAAAAATTAACGCCTTGATCAACGGCATAATCCATTTGCTGATGACCTTCCGCTTCACTATTCTGATTGCCCCAGGTCATGGTTCCCAGGCATAATTTACTTACTTCAATATCGGTATGCGGTAACTTGGTATAAATCATCCAACAAATCCTTATTTAATTTTCAAGCGTTAAAAATACAACTTATACACCCTTTCCCATTGGGTATTTTCCTTTTATTCCAATTCGACCATAATGGGGCAATGGTCACTATGCCTGGCATCGGACAAAATCACGGAGCGCTTCAGCCTTTCTTCCAAAGGCTCGCTCACCATCCCGTAATCCAAGCGCCAGCCTTTATTGTTGTTTCTGGCATTGGCACGGTAGGTCCACCACGTATAATTATCAGGTTCTTCATTAAAGTGCCTAAAACTGTCTGTAAATCCACTTTTAATGAAGTTTCCAATCCACTCCCTTTCGACGGGTAAAAATCCGGAAACATTCTTGTTACGCACAGGGTCATGGATATCTATGGCCCGATGACAGATATTATAATCCCCAAGGATAATCAAATTGGGATATTCCTTCCGTAAATTATCCACATATTTTTGAAATTCGGCCATATAATTCAACTTGAAATCCAACCGATTCATATTTGTTCCCGAAGGCAAGTATAGACTCATAATAGAAACCCCATTAAAATCGGCCCTTAGATTTCTACCCTCAAAATCCATGGATTCAATGCCTGTACCGTATTCGACCTGTTCGGGTTTGCCTTTACTCAAGATTGCGACTCCACTATAACCTTTTTTCTGTGCACTAAACCAATAATTATGCGCATACCCGGCCTCCTCAAACAACGAAAGATCCAATTGTTCTTTCATCGCCTTGATTTCCTGAAGGCATATTACATCCGGGTCAGCGGCTTTTAACCAGTCAAGAAACCCCTTTTTCATAGCGGCACGAATACCGTTTACATTGTAAGATGCTATTTTCACTTCGTTAAATTTTGCCTAAAAATAACGAATGTTTTTTGTTCGATGGCCCGCTATCCCACTTATCTAAAATCCTTGACCAATCAGCATTAATTCAAGAATAGGTTTTATTTTTACCGCTTTGGAACAGGATTTGATTCGTTCTTTAAAGAATAAACACATTGCCCAATGAAAAATCTATATGTTGTAATCGCATTATTAAGCGCAGGAGTGTTAAGTGCACAAGCCTATCCCAGATTTACCAACAACAATGAACTCAAGTTCAATATTGGCCAATTTTTGGCCAATAGCACGGTGGAAGGCTCCTATGAATATTTTTTCAGTGAGGACACGAGTATTGGTGGAACCCTGTATTTTGATAGTGATGCAACCGATTATAATGGGAATTTTGGAATAGGACCCAATTTAAGAGCCTATTTTGGCTATATGCCAAGAAGCGGTTTCTTTGCCGAGGCTTTTGGACTTTACTATACTGGGGAGGACAAAATACCGGACAACAATCTCGGGGTTCGCAATAACGATTATAGTACCACGGCCCTTGGTTTGGGGGTTGGCAACAAATGGGTAACCCAAAGTGAAAAATTTAGTTTGGAAATAAACGCAGGTGTAGGAAGAAATATAAACCCTGAGGATTTTCAGGATACTTTTATGTTCCGTGCCGGCTTATCGATCGGGATACGGTTTTAGATATACGAATACCAGGTTTCTGCCCCAATTCGGAGCATTTTACCACCAGAGTATTAGGTTGGGCCTCCTTTATAAAACAAAAGGGTACGGAAATTTGATCTAATCCTCATCCTCGAACTTGGTGTCTGCCATTCTGGTATCCCCTTTAAATTCGAACTTAGGAATAGGCTTTTGATCAAAATGTAAGATCTTTTGCCCCACATCAAAAATGGCATAATTGGCTTCATTTCCCGATTTTTGAAATGCCATATCCATTCCCAAGTTGTTATTCTGTAATTGCAGCAACCTTAATTTCGGCAATGAAAGAATATTGTTTGGCACAAATCCGATCAATTGGTTTTCTAAAAGTACTAGGCGATTAAGGTTTAAAAGTTTTCCCATATTCTCTGGAATTTCACCCTTGATCTTATTATCCCCTAGTTCCAAAGCCTCCAATTGCGTTAAGCCACCGATTGAATCCGGAATCTCACCCTCCAATTCATTACTGGATAGTACAATGAACTTAATATTGACCAATTTTCCAATACTGGAAGGCAATACACCTGAAAGGTCATTATCCAACAATTCAAGAATCTCCAAAGATTGTAGATTCCCAATATTTTCGGGGATGGATCCTGTCAATGAATTTTTACCCATCCTGAGCACCTTTAGATACTTTAATGAGGTTATCCCTTCAGGGATTTCTCCGTTCAATCGATTGAAGGCGAGATTCAACTCCCTTAATTTCTCCAACTTGGAAATGGAATTAGGCAATTGCCCTACCAGATTATTATTGAATAGGTCAATGCCCACAACATGATCATCCTCAACCTGAACCCCATACCACTTGGAAACGGGTTTATTCAATGACCAAGAGGTCGTCCAATTTTCCCCTTGGGTATTATTGTACAACGCTATTAGTACCTCCTTCTCAGACTGTGGTACCTTGGCATACATCGAGAAAGAGAACAAAATGAATATAAAAGGATAAAATAATTGTTTTGCAATCATGTGTTTTCTGCTATTGGATTTTAAATACTACATGTAGTCTTTTTCTACTATTTCACTTCTACAAGGTTCTAAAATAGGGAAGCTTGTCGGGATTAAACGTATTTAAACCGCATATTGTTGTAAAAACCAACATAATTGTTGTAATAGCTCTTATAATTATTGTAGGAATTTTATGATTTTATCGATTTTGCTTGTTCACAACACCCCTTTAGCCTTTAACATCGACCAATGTACATTAATAAACTGAATGCGTTTTTGTTATTATAACATCCTTTTGTTAGCTATCTTGGGGCCATGAGGTTTTTAATTGTGTGTATGTTTTTTTTTAGTCCCCATATAATGTCCTTTGGCCAGGACATCATGATCAAGGACAGCATCAATCAATTAAAGGAAGTAGTGTTGATCGATTCCTTAAAGGCAAAACAAGCCACAGGCATCACACCCTCACAAGTAATCAATATCAAGATTTTTCAAAATTTCAGTCCGGTTGAAATGGTTTCTTCGCTGAACCAGATTCCCGGGGTATATGTGCTTTCTGGAGCACTGAACACCAACCGGATCACAATTCGCGGTGTCGGGGCCAGAACACCTTACGGCACCGATAAATTAAAACTCTATTACCATGGAATTCCGATTACCAATGGTACAGGTTTTTCTACGATAGAAGCCTATGACCTTGAAAATATGAATTCCATAGAGGTTATTAAAGGTCCCAAAGGCACAGCTTTTGGAGCCAATTTAGGTGGTGCTATTGTTTTAAATCCCAAGGAAGCACTGCAACAAGCCACCACCCTAAGCAACAATTTTACGGTCGGCTCCTATGGGTTATTAAAAAACAGTCTTGGTTTTACCCATGCCGATGATCGGTTGGCCCTGGAACTGCATTATGGCCATATGACCTTGGAGGGTTATCGTGAGAACAGTCGTTTTGAGCGCGATGGAATACTTTTGAATACTTCTTATACGATCAATACAAAAAACAAAATTGCGTTTTTATTGAATCATATCGATTATAACGCCCAAATCGCAAGCTCAATCAGCCAAGATGCTTTTGAGGAAGACCCCACCCAAGCCGCATTTACCTGGAAGACCTCAAAAGGCTATGAAGCCAATAAATATACCTTGGCCGGAATTTCCCTTACCCATGCTTTCAATCAAAAGCTTTCAAATACTACCAGCCTATTCTATACCTATCTGGATCATTATGAACCACGGCCTTTCAATATCTTGGATGAGTTCACCAATGGCTATGGATTCAGAACACGTTTCTTGGGCGATTTCAAGATCAGGGACCACGCCACCCAATACACATTTGGGGCCGAATTATATAAGGACGAATACAATTGGAGCACGTATGAAAACCTTTATGAAACCAATACTGAAGAAGGTAGTATTAAAGGGAATCTATTAAGTGATAACAAGGAATTTAGGACCCAATTCAATGCGTTTGGCACCTTGACCTTTCCTCTGGCCGAATTTTTTTCGGCCCAACTGGGTTTAAATATTAATAAGACTTTTTATGACTTTAGGGATTTACACAAGAGTGGGGCTGAAAACACCAGTGGAAAGCGACGTTTTGGCACCATTTTTTCACCTAGCCTTAATTTAAGGTATTCCTTTTATCCGAAACAGGAAATTTACATGAACATCAGCCGAGGTTTTTCCAATCCTAGCTTAGAGGAGACTTTAACCCCTGGCGGGAGCATAAACCCCGATATCAGCCAAGAAACCGGCACCAATTATGAGGTGGGATGCGATTTGTTTTTAGTGAACAACAAGCTAAAAATAAATGTGGCACTTTACCGCATGTCAATCAAAAACCTTTTGGTCGCCCAACGCATAGGCGAGGACGAATTTATAGGTAAGAACGCCGGAAGCACCAAACACCAAGGAATGGAGCTTATGCTCGACTATAAAGTACAACTTACCCCCCAACTTAAATTAACTCCTTTTATGAGCTATTCTTATAGCAACCATAAGTTTGTTGATTTTATTGATGGTGATAATGACTATTCCGGCAACCCTTTGACCGGGGTACCAAAACATCGATTGAATACGGGATTGCAACTTCAATGGCGAAATGGTTTTTATTGGAATACCACCCACCAATATGTTGGTGCCATTCCGCTCACAGATGCGAATACCCTTTCTAGCGACAGCTTTAATTTATGGCATACACGTCTTGGTTATAAAAAACAGCTCTCCGAAAAACTACTCTTTGGAATCGATTTTGGCATCAACAATTTCACCGATACCCATTACGCCCAATCGGTACTAATCAACGCCGTTGGTTTTGGAGGTAGTGACCCCCGGTATTTTTATCCTGGCAATGACAGGAATTTTTATGGTTCCTTACTCCTAAAATATAGCCTGTAAGAATTCTTTCCTTAGCAAAGTATTGGTTAACTTAGTATGATAGATCTGCAATGTTCAAACACCTAAACAATGACCTTTAAAATTGAACACTTCCCTTTTTTGGTAGCTATTTGCCTGCTTCTTTCTTTAGCTGCCTGCACCAGTAATAAAACTGTGGTAAATCCATCAACGAACGAAAACAATGCACTGACCCAAACGTTCAAAAATTCAGGCGGATCAAGTGGTATGGAACAAATTGACGATTGCTCATATTTGGCTGTTTATGATTATAAAAAGAACGCTAAGGATGTTCGATTGGGCCTCATAAGGGTCAATAATGAATCCTTAACCGTTGCCCCTATTCCAATCCATGGTTGGGACAAAGACGGTATATCCAATGATTTGGAAAGCATTTGTGCCATTCCCGGAAAGGACAATGAATATTTAATCGCCGAATCCGGAAATTGGCAGGGTGAATTAGGTCGTATCTTCCATATTAAGGTAGATACCATGAAATTGTTTGCCACTGTTCTGGGTAGCATCAAACTCCCGATGCTTTATAGGAATGACTTCGATGTTACCGGGGACCAATATGAAGCAATAACCTGTTTGCCCTATGACAAAAACAATAGAATTGTGATTTTGGGAGAACGGGGAGGGTCAAAAAACTATCCCAACGGTATTGTACGATGGGGGGTTTTGAATATTCAGGAACATTCATTCAAAATGGGTAAGGAAGGTACAACAGGCATCCCAATCGATGTTCCTGGCCATTGGACCGATAAAGCGACCAAAAGAAGTATTACCGATTTCCATATTGACCAGGAAGGGATCATATGGGCCTCGGCATCAGAGGACCTTGGGGATACGGGACCTTTTTATTCCATCATCTATAAATTGGGGAAAACCGATTCCCTTAACAAAGAAAAGCCTTTCACCATTTTTAAGGATATCACCATTGCAAAAGAGGTCAATGGGTTTAAGATTGAAGCTTTATCAGGTCCTTGCAAAAACATTTTAGGCACCCATTCTTTTGGCACTGAAGATGAGATTTATGGTGGGGTCTGGCGTCCGATACATATCGAATAACCCCTGAATTCCCTAACATTACAGATAAGCCAACTTCGGGCAAACAACCTACTTACCCCAGCATCAATACAAAGGACAACTAGCCCATTCGCTGTAACCAAGAACGCATATCAACCTCTTTGTGAATAATGGACTTAACCTCCGAAATAGCAACCCGATGCTGTTCCATGGTATCGCGATGACGAATCGTCACGGTTTGATCTTCAAGTGACTGATGGTCTACTGTGATACAAAATGGTGTACCTGCCGCATCTTGTCTTCTATACCTTCGCCCGACGGCATCCTTTTCATCATAGATCACATTGAAATCCCATTTAAGGTCTTCAATGATCTTGTGCGCCACATCTGGGAGTCCGTCCTTCTTTACCAATGGCAAAACAGCCGCTTTAGTAGGCGCTAAGACAGCAGGCAATTTCAATACGGTTCGCGTGGTGTTGTTCTCAAGTTCCTCTTCTTGTAAAGAATTTGAAAAAACAGCGAGGAACATACGATCCAGACCAATGGAGGTTTCTACAACATAAGGCACATAACTCTCTTTAAGTTCGGGATCAAAATACTGTAATTTCTTTCCTGAGAATTTCTCGTGCTGGCTCAAGTCAAAATCGGTTCGGGAATGTATTCCTTCCAATTCCTTGAACCCGAAGGGGAACCTAAACTCGATATCGGCTGCGGCATCGGCATAATGGGCTAATTTATCATGGTCGTGAAAACGGTAGTTTTCCTCTCCCAGACCTAAAGATAAATGCCATTTCAATCGATTTTCCTTCCACTTTTCGTACCATTCCTTTTGAGTACCAGGACGAATGAAGAATTGCATCTCCATTTGTTCAAACTCACGCATTCTAAAGATGAACTGTCTGGCAACGATTTCATTACGAAATGCTTTTCCGGTCTGTGCAATCCCAAAAGGAATTTTCATACGACCGGTCTTCTGAACATTCAAAAAGTTAACAAAAATACCTTGGGCGGTTTCAGGCCGCAAATATAGGTCCATCGCACTTTCTGCAGAGGCACCCAATTTAGTGCCGAACATAAGGTTGAATTGCTTAACATCGGTCCAATTCTTGGAACCTGACATTGGGCATGCGATATCCAATTCCTCAATAAGGCTTTTAACATCGGCCAGGTCTTCATTTTCCAATGACTTACCCATTCTTTTAAGGATTGCATCAGCCTTTTCTTGATAATCCACCACTCTTTGGTTGGTGGCCAAGAACTGTTTTTTATCGAAAGTATCCCCAAAACGCTTTGAGGCCTTGGCTACTTCCTTCTCAATTTTCGCCTCGATCTTGGCAACATAGTCCTCAATCAAAACATCGGCACGGTATCTTTTCTTGGAATCCTTATTATCTATCAACGGATCATTAAAGGCATCAACGTGACCAGAGGCCTTCCAGGTCGTAGGATGCATAAATATGGCAGCATCGATCCCAACGATATTCTCATTGAGGTTTACCATCGCTTTCCACCAGTACTCCCTAATGTTCTTTTTGAGTTCCGCACCGTTTTGAGCATAATCATAAACAGCACTTAATCCGTCATATATTTCACTGGACTGGAATACATAACCATATTCCTTTGCATGTGAAATCACCTTTTTAAAATCATCTTCTTGTTTTGCCATTTGGCAAAAATAGAATATTCCCCTAAAAGCAAGATATTATTTTAGCTGAAATTCTGTGGAGTCTAACAATCTTTCATCCTCAAAGATATTCAGGATGTAGTTTCCTTCCTTCAAAGACCCCTCTGGCATGGTAATAAAGTCGCATACTTGGGTTTCTTCCCCCATGAACACAAATTCTACCCGTTTACTATAAACATTGCCATTTACAGTAATGGTATTGGCATTATCCTCAATGACACCCATATTGGGTCCCAAAAATTGAAAATACAATACTTTTTCCTTTTGGATCATCGTAGGATCGGCCATTATCGTAACACATCCCCGCAATTTCTCCACTGTTGAAGCTTTGTTTGTCCTAAGGGGCTTACCGCCACGCAATCGAAAACTAGCACCCTCTGCACCTTGGATCTTCAAATAACTTTTTGTCTTAAGCTCATTGTTCAGTTCAAGGATTTTCTGGCGTTGCATGGCTTCAGCCTTGGCAATTGAACTACTGGCTTTCCTTAAAGCCTCCATCTGTGCTTTTGACTCTTCATACTTATTAGTAAGAAGCATATTGTTATAACGCAGAAAATTATTCTTTAATTTTAAACTATCGTTCTTAGCTTCGAGCCTGCGAAGTTCTGACTTGAATTCCCTTAATTTATCTATAGTGAACGTCAGTCTTCCTACAGAATCCAAAAGTTGTTGTACCTCATATCGGGCACCTTGGATCTCTATCTCATTAACTTCATTCAATGCGGTTAGTCTGTCAACGTCTGCCTTCATCAGGGTAAGATCCTTAACCATGATCTCTTTTTCCTTTTCCAAGAAACTAATTTCATTTTGGGACTGGGCATAACTGTAATAAAAGGCAATAAGTATACCTATGATTACAGCAACCAAAGCAGCAAGAATAATCTTGTAGTTGAATTTAGTATCTTGTCCGTCCATCAATCTAAAGTCGGCTTTAAGTAGGTTATTTAATGTTAAGAATTGTCCATTCCAAGCTTTCAAAGATACTAAATGATATCAACTCAATCTTGTTACCCAAGGTGTGTTTTGGATGTAATGCACGATTATATAGAGGAGAGAATCACCTATGTACCGTTTGTCGGAATCATTTACCTCTCACCGAATATACCTTTAACGTTGAAAATGCGGTTGACCGTATCTTTTATGGTAGAATTAACATCAAAAAAGCAAATTCCTTCCTTTTTTTCATCGAAAACGGCATTGTAAAAAACCTAATCCATCACTTAAAATACAAAAACCAAGAACAAATCGGAACCTTTTTAGGGGATTGGCATGGACAGATTATCGCCGAGAACAATTACTTGGACAAAATAGATTTTGTAGTACCCGTTCCCCTACATCGAAAAAAATTAAGAAAAAGGGGGTATAACCAAGTTTCGGCTTTTGGGAAGCGGTTAGCGTATCACCTAAATGCCGAATTTCTAGAAAACGCCCTGGTAAAGACTGCCAATACAAAAACTCAGACAAAGAAAAGTAGAATCGCCCGTTGGCAGAATAATCAGGCTCTTTATATCGTAGACAACCCTAAACTATTGGAAAGCAAGAAAATACTTTTGGTCGATGATGTGATTACCACGGGTGCTACCATGGAGGCCTGTGCAAAGGCCTTGGCGGAATCCCAAGGTGTCTCCATCTACATTACCAGTATGGCCGTGGTTCCTTTGGTATAATTACCAATAAGATCTGTAAGGTTTGTTAATTCTTGAATGCAATTTCCAAATTATGTGTTACTTTGCCAAATAGATCATAAATAGATGTTCAAACGAATTTTCGCATATATTTTCCTCTTCTTTATGGCCACTGCATTAATGCAATGTGCAAGGCGCGGAAGACCTACAGGAGGCCCCAAGGATATTACCCCACCAGTCTTATTGAAAGCCGAACCCGAGAATATGACAACGAATTTCAAGGCGACCAAGATTCGGCTCTATTTTGACGAATTGGTAAAGTTAAAAGATGTTCAGGAACAACTTATTATCTCCCCACCACTAAAATATACCCCGATAATAACACCACAGGGAGGAACCAACAAATTCATTGAAATCACCTTAAAGGATACCCTTCAGGAAAACACCACCTATACTTTGAACTTCGGACAGAGTATCGTGGACAACAATGAAGAAAACCCCTATAGCTTCCTGACATATGTCTTTTCCACCGGAAGCTATATTGATTCTTTGGAGATCAAAGGAGCTATTAAGGATGCTTTCAACCGAAAAGCGGATGAATTTGTTAGTGTAATGCTCTATGAGATCGACTCAGCCTATACCGATTCCACCATATACAAAAGACCCCCGAATTATATTACCAACACACTGGATAGTGCGGTCATTTTCACTTTAAAAAACATTAAGGCGGGAAAATATGCCCTGTTCGCTTTGAAAGATGAGAATAAGAACTATATGTTCGACCAGAATTTGGATAAGATAGGCTTTATAGAGGACACCCTATCGATACCTACCGATTCGACCTTTCTTTTAACCTTGTTCAAAGAAACCCCTGATTACAAAGTGTCCGTCCCTAGCCTTGTTGCCAACAATAGGATTATTTTCGGTTATTATGGCGATGGAAAGGATATTGAGATTTCACCAGTATCGGTATTGCCCGATTCGATCAAGACGACTATTACCAAAGAACGTGAAAAGGACACCATTAATTTTTGGTTCACCCCTTTTGAAATGGACTCCTTAATTTTCACAGTGAAAAACAAAGCCCTAAAGATCATTGATACCTTCACGATAAAAAAACGGAAAGTAGGTTTCGATACGTTACAATTAAAACCCAATATCAGCGGTAGTTTGAGTTTCAATACGCCGTTCAATATACAGGCCAACACACCTCTGGTCGCTATAGACACCTCAAAAATGGGGCTTATGGACAAGGATTCCCTAAGTGTTGATTTCACGGTCACCTTGGACAGTTTAAAAAACAAAGTGGATTTTGACTTTGAAAAGAAACCGGAAGAAAACTACGAACTAGAACTATTGCCAGGGGCGGTAACCGACTTCTTTGGTATACAAAACGACAGTATGTACATACGGCTGGGCACCAAGAGTTATGCCGATTTTGGCAACCTAAGCATGGATATTAAATCCGAACCAGGAAATTACCCAATGATCATCCAATTAACCTCGGAAAAGGGAGAGGTAAAACAAGAAATATACGCAGAGGAGCCCAAATCGGTCGAATTCATCCATATTGAACCGGCAAATTATTTGGTACGCATTATTTTGGACTCGAATAGGAATGGTAAATGGGATCCCGGGAATTATCTCAAAAGAATACAACCCGAAAAGGTGGTCTATTATCCAGGTGTTATCGAAGTACGGGCTAACTGGGAACTGGAACAGTCTTTTACAATTTCAGAATAAACCCATCACGGTCTTCAAGGAATCTTAACTTGTTTCTGGTGGTTTCTATGTGGTCTTTTTTCAACGTTGAATAAATAATCGTTTCCTTTTCGGTGAAAACCAATCGCTCCCCAAGACTATCATAAACCGCCGAATGTCCTGAATATTCATAACCCGCTTGATCTTTACCACAACGGTTTACCCCAATACAATAAGACATGTTCTCAATGGCACGGGCCTTAAGAAGGGCATCCCAAGCCACGATGCGCGGTTTAGGCCAATTGGCCACATAAATCAAAACATCATAATCTTGGGTGTTCCTTGCCCACACCGGAAATCGCAGATCATAACATATCATCGGATTGACCCTAAACCCCTTATAATCAATAATCAACTGCGCTACACCCGCTTGGTACACCTTATCTTCGCCTGCCAAGGTAAAGGTATGGCGTTTATCATAGTGGTAAACCTTACCATTGGCTTCAACAAATAGCAATCGGTTAACATATTGTCCATTCCCAAAATATGGAATACTGCCGGTTATAGCAGTATTGTGTTTTTTGGCTTCCATTAGCATCCAATCCAACGTTTTTTGGCCTTCTGTACCACTAATATTCCCAGGAGTCATGGTAAACCCGGAAATGAACATTTCGGGCAATATGACCAAATCGACATTTTGCGGAAGCAAAGTGAACTTTTTACTAAGGTTCTCCCTGTTTTGGTCGGGGTCTTCCCAAACCAAACTGGTCTGAACCAAAGCTATATGCAATTCGTTATTTTTCATAAACCAATATTACTCATTTTACAGCAATTTGATATATGTAGGGTTACCACGGATCTTTACTCGGTCAAAGTCCGAACATCACCAGGTACCCCTGAAGGTGGTATCCTCCTTATTTGCCAACACTATTTTGACAACCTTTCTAAATTCCCTTTTCTGATTTCGTCAAAAAAGTCCTTTGTTGTGTATACCATAAAAATATGTGTGTAAAAAGCCATCACACCAATGAAATACTGATGTAATGGCTTTCCTTTTATGTATTCGGATTGAAATGAACCCTTCTATTAAAAAAATGATTTAATCCAGATCAAATCGATCAAGATTCATGACCTTATTCCAAGCGGCAACGAAATCTTTCAAGAACTTTTCCTTATTATCATCTTGCGCATATACCTCAGCATAGGAACGAAGTATGGAATTGGAGCCAAAGACCAAATCCATACGGGTAGCGGTCCATTTTAAATCCCCTGTTTTTCTATCCCTGATCTCATACAGTTCTTTGCTAGTAGGTTTCCAAACGTTGCCCATGTCTGTCAAATTCACGAAAAAATCATTGGTCAACGCTCCCTCGTTATCTGTAAACACGCCATGTTTTGTACCCCCATAATTGGTTCCCATAACACGCATTCCACCGACCAAAACCGTCATCTCCGGTGCTGTAAGTCCCATTAATTGTGTACGGTCCAACATCATTTCCTCTGGACTGACCACATAGTCTTTTTTCATCCAATTGCGATAGCCATCTGCCAATGGCTCCAACGGTGCAAAGGAATCGGCATCGGTCATTTCATCGGTTGCATCACCACGACCTTCGGCAAAGGGGACATTGATATTAAAACCTGCCTCTTTAGCAGCTCGCTCCACGCCTAAATTACCTGCCAACACAATGGTGTCTGCCACACTTATACCAAATTCTGAAGCGATTGGCTCCAGTACGGATAAAACCCGTGCCAAACGTTTTGGTTCATTTCCTTCCCAATCTTTTTGGGGCGCCAATCTTATTCTTGCTCCGTTTACCCCGCCGCGCATATCTGAACCACGGAAGGTTCTTGCACTATCCCACGCCGTGGCAACCATATCTGAAATAGATAATCCGGTCGCTCCGATTTTCGCCTTTACAGCCTCCACATCATAATCTGTCTTTCCTACAGGAACCGGGTCTTGCCAGATTAAATCCTCTTGAGGTGCATCGGGACCAAAATAGCGCGATTTTGGACCCATATCCCTGTGCGTAAGTTTAAACCAAGCCCTAGCGAAAGTCTCAGAGAAATACGCCTGGTCTTCCTTAAACTTTAGGGAGATTTCCCTATAGATCGGGTCCATTTTCATTGCCATATCCGCATCCGTCATCATGGGATTATGACGAATAGAGGAATCCTCCACATCTACCGGTCTGTCCTCTTCCTTAATATTCACAGGTTCCCACTGCCAAGCGCCAGCCGGACTCTTACGAAGTTCCCACTCATGTTTAAAAAGCATTTCAAAGAAACCTCCATCCCACTTTGTTGGATGCGTGGTCCAAGCACCTTCCAAACCAGAAGTCACGGTATATCGCCCTACTCCAGTTTTATGTGGGTTAGACCATCCTAAACCTTGTTCTTCTACCCCTGCACTTTCTGGATCTGGTCCTAAAATACTTGCATCACCGTTTCCGTGGGTTTTACCAACGGTATGGCCTCCTGCAGTAAGTGCAACGGTTTCTTCATCATTCATAGCCATACGCTCAAAAGTTTCACGCACTTGGGCTGCAGTCTTTAATGGATCTGGCGTACCGTTTACCCCTTCCGGGTTTACATAAATCAATCCCATTTGTACGGCAGCCAATGGATTTTCCATAGATTCAGGATGATCAACATCATCATAACGCTCATCACTAGGTGCCAACCATTCTTTTTCAGCACCCCAATACACATCCTTCTCTGGGTGCCAAATATCTTCACGGCCAAATGCGAAACCAAAAGTTTTAAGTCCCATGCTTTCATAGGCAATGGTACCCGCTAGGATAATCAAATCTGCCCAGCTCACTTTATTTCCGTATTTCTTTTTAATAGGCCATAATAATCTTCTGGCCTTATCCAAGCTTACATTATCCGGCCAGGAATTCAATGGGGCAAAACGCTGGTTCCCCGTTCCTCCACCACCGCGACCATCGGCTATTCTATATGATCCAGCTGAATGCCAAGCCATTCGAATCATTAGTCCACCATAGTGTCCCCAATCTGCCGGCCACCAGTCTTGGCTATCGGTCATCAAATCACGCAAATCTTTTTTTAGTCCCTCTACATTCAACTTCTTCAACTCTTCGTGATAATCAAAATCCGCCCCTAAAGGATTTGTTTTGGTATCGTGCTGGTGCAAAATATCCAAATTAAGTGCGTTTGGCCACCAATCCATTACCGATGTACCGGCCACTGTGTTACCGCCATGGTGAAACGGGCATTTCCCCCCACTGTTCACTTCGGAAAGTGTACTGTCCTTACTGTTTTTTGGATCCATATTCTAGTTCATTTTTGATTTTATGTCTTTAAATACTAACCTGTTATAGGTTAAATCATAGTCTTTTAAAGATACGACATAGAATAACATCCAATATAGATTTATTATATTTATAGATTATTGATTGATAGATTTTATCTATTCTTTTTAATTTAGCAATCTCATTTACCAATCGATTGTAATCAACCAATGAATTATTTGCCTTAAAATTGTAGCTTAACACTATCATAAACATAAAAAAATGAAAAAGATCATTTTACCCATCATAGCACTGACTCTTGTTGCTTTTGGAATTGGAACTTCAGGAATTACCGAAGAAGAACGGGATATGGCCCTTACAGAGATGGAGAGAACCCAAGATTATTTAATAAACACCCTAGAAAGCCTTACTGAAAATCAACTTAAGTATAAACCTAGTCCTGAATCCTGGTCGATCGCGGAATGCGTGGAACATTTATCAATTTCCGAACAAATGCTTGGAGGGATGTTGACAGAAGCCTTGAAAACACCGGCCGACCCTTCGAAGAGGGACGCTGTTACTTTAAGTGATGAGGATCTTTTGATTATGATTTCAAGCCGGGAAAATAAAGTGAAAACCGGAAAAGCCTTTGAACCTTCCGGAAAATTCGGATCCCACGATGAGACGGTAAAAGCCTTCTTACAAAAACGGGGAGAACATATTGAATATCTGAAAACCACCAAAGACGACCTAAGAAACCATTATGGCCAATTGCCCTTTGCCACCATTGATGGACTTCAAATACTACTATTCATAAGTGGCCATACAGAGCGACATATACTACAAATGGAGGAAGTTATGGCCCATGAAAACTTTCCAATGCAGTAAAACCCAAGCAACGAAAATCCTATCTAAAAATAAAATGGCGCCATAGCCATGGAATCTTCATTCTTCCTCTAAGTACAAGCTATTTTCAAGATTCCCTTAGAATCAGACGGGCAAACAATTGGATTAAAACTGTCAAATATGGGATTAAGGTCCATGTTTTACGGTATTTTTAAATAAAAGTGGTTGAATGTTCCATACTTTTAAGGTCTTTTCTTACGTTATACTGTTAATTTTATATCTTTAATAAACTAAACACTAACCTCTTGGAAACACGTTCATTTAATTTCCTGTTTAAAGAATCCATCTACCCCATGGCAGTGGTAGACAATCAAATGCGTTTTTTAAACCATTCCAAGCTATGGTTAAAGGATTTGGATATTGCCGATCCTGACATAATTGGAAAATCCTTTTATGATGTGGTCCCTAATGTTACCCAGGAGATAAAAAACATCCATCAATTTTGTCTGGAGCACAAAACAAAGCTGAATAAAAACCAAAAAATCATTCAACCAGACGGAAGGGTACAATGGCTGAACTGGCAAATAAAAGGGTGGAACAATAAGGAAAATAATCAGAGTGGCTTGTTGATCGTAGCCGAAGACATTACTACGGATAAAAAAAACGAGAAACTCCTTTTAAATATCCAGAATATTGCAAATATTGGAGGTTGGGAATTCGATTTTATATCCAATAAGGCCTTTTTAAGTGATACGTTAAAGCAATTACACGGCCTGCCGTTGGATTATGAAATAAATCTAGAAAAAGGTCTCAATTTTTATAAAGAAGGGGAACACCGCCGTAGAATAACACAAGTGGTCAATGAGGCTATGGTCAATGGAACACCTTGGGATATAGAAATAGTGATTGTCACGACAAACGGTGACGAACGCTGGGTCAGAAGTATCGGGGAATGTGAAATTGTGGCTAATAAATGTATTCGAATCTATGGTACCCTCCAAGACATCGACCAAAAGAAAAGGATTGAAATCCATAATAAGGAAATCTCCGAGAGATTGACGATGGCCACTACCGATGCTACCAATCTCGGTATATGGGAATATAACATACCCGATGCACATTTAGTTTGGGATGATAACCTATATCGTATTTACGGCGTAGCCAAAGATAACTTTTCCGAAACGATCGATGCCTGGGAAGCCATAATACACCCGGAAGATAAATTAAGATGCCACAATGTGCTGGAAAGGGCAATTTCCGAAGACAAAAAATACAGTCTCCAATTTAAGATATTCTGGCCAAATGGCGAAATAAGACATATTCGGACAGAATTTACCACAAGTCGTTACCAAAAAGGCAAACCCATACGTCTGATTGGGGCTGCTTGGGATAATACCGAATCCAAAGTTGCAGAACAAAAGCTTAAAGACTTATTGGAGATCACCAATGGACAGAATGAAAGTCTATTGAATTTTGCCCATATCGTTTCGCATAATTTAAGATCACACTCCAGCAATCTCTCCATGCTCACTAGCTTTCTAAATACCGAGGAAAATGAGCATGAAAAAAAGAATCTAATAAAAATGTTGACCGATGCCTCGATAAGTCTAAATGACACCGTTACACATTTGAGCGAGGTGGTGCACGTAAAGACCAATTCGGTCGAAAAGATGAAGAAAATCAAACTTCGCCAGGCCGTAAAGAATGTGGAAAATAATATTAGCGCATTGCTAAAGGAGAAAGAAGCGGTTTGTAATATAGACATAGACAAATCACTTTTCATTCAAGCCGTACCCGCCTATTTGGACAGTATTTTCCTGAATTTATTCACAAACAGTTTAAAATACTGTTCCCCTAAAAGAACACCTATAATCAATGTAGCCGCAAAGCAAAACAATAACAAGGTTAGTATTACGTTTTCGGACAACGGTCAAGGCATAGATTTGGATAAACATGGTAAAAAAATCTTTGGAATGTACAAAACCTTCCATAGACATAAAGACTCTAAGGGGATAGGACTTTTTATCACCAAGAACCAGATTGAAGCAATGAAAGGCAGTATCGAAGTAGAGAGTGTCGTAGATAAAGGAACAACCTTTACACTTACGCTGCGTAGAAATATATGAACTAGAACACCCAAATAAA
Organism: Maribacter aquimaris; assembly: GCF_014596745.1. GTDB lineage: Bacteria > Bacteroidota > Bacteroidia > Flavobacteriales > Flavobacteriaceae > Maribacter_A > Maribacter_A aquimaris. Next base: position 125,926 of record NZ_JABTCF010000012.1, on the reverse strand, counting down.
TGAAAAAGATAATGAGTACTTGCATCATCGATGATGACCCCATATTTGTTTATGGTGCTAAAAGGATTATGAAAGAAATGGAATTTTGTGATGAGATTCTAGTATTCAACAACGGTCAGGAAGCCATTGACGGACTTTTGAATATAACCGCCCGTGGTGAAAAATTGCCTTCGGTTATTTTTCTGGATTTGAACATGCCCGTAATGGACGGATGGGAATTTTTAGAGGATTTTGTCAAAATCCCCAATCATAACCAGGACAATGTTGTTGTCTATATCATAAGTTCCTCTGTTGACCCACGTGATGTTGAACGTGTTAATGAGTACAAGATAGTCCACAACTACATTCTTAAACCTATTACACACCAAGATCTTCGAAACGTGCTCGAAGAATTGCCTAATGACCCTAGCTCTATCTAATTCCCGGTGAAAAATCCTCCGGTGCATTTTGAGGTTGATTCGTGGTACCCGAGGCCCCAGTATCATTAAAAATAATCCATTCACTAAACGTATAGGTAGCATTTGCTTGGATATTATTGGGATTTCTCAAGGCTCGCCCATCCTCAAACTCATGATTGGTACCCGAGCCATCTTCCCCAATAATTCCAAAAGTATCGATTACAGTCCCAAAAGGATCCACCAATTGGAGGTTGTCATCACCATTGGAATCTGCCGGACTGTTGGTACCCACGGCTAAATCCGGTGCAAACCCATATACAGCCTCAAATTCAGAAGCATTGGGAGAAATCAAAAATGTACTTTCAGCCCCAATTTCATACCCTGATAAATCAATGGTTGAACTTATTTCCGTATTACCATTTGTAAATCGATTTAAGGACCAGCCTTTTAAGGATAATACTTCCGTCCCTGAATTATAAAGTTCTACAAAGCGGGCCCCAGAATTATTATTGGGATCGGCCAATTCTGAAATGAATATTGAGTTTGACGTGAATTCGTCAATTAAGTCCGCACATCGTTCCTTCTGGAAATCGATATCACCCAACTCCCGAATCACCAACTTATAATCCCTATTATCCTTCAAAAGTACCCCTACAACCGATCCCCTGCCCTCAGGCAATAGCGTCGATTGAAAATCGGAATACCCACTGTTCAACAGGATGATTTCATTATCGTCACAATCAATGAGGGTTCGTTCTGTTTCTTCCTTTGGTTCCGCAAAAGGAAGCCCTAATTCATTTTCAGTGATCTCTACATTATCCAATTGTACCAGGGTGTTGACCATCTTCTCCTCCAATTGGCCAAGGCTTACTTTGGGGGGAACAATTGCCTGTACATCATCACATGTGGTAAATACGTGCTGGGTAACAACATGGGCAGGCAACCTGCCTACAGATAAGTTGCCAAATGAAGTAAAAACCCCTCCCAATTTATAAACTCCCTGTTGTTTGCCTAAATAGAGTCCTTTTAATTTTATGAATATTTTACTTCCCACGGGAAAGAACAAATGGGAATCCCTTAAATCAAAATCCAATTGAAATCCCCCTTCCGGATTTTCCAAACCATCCTGGAAATGAAGCGAACTAAAAAAATTACCCTCCCTATCCGATGAAATCACGTAACCCTCAATAATCAAATCATCCTGGATTTGAACGGTCTCATCGACATATAATGCCTTGACCTCTGCATATGAAGTAGTAGCCGCCAATTCTGTGGTACACGATTCCTTTGGTGTATCAAAACTTCGGTCGTTGATACATCCAAAGGGCATCACTATAACTACTATAGTAATCCATATTTTTATTTTTGATTTCGATATTTTTAATGCCATACCAACTTATTTTTCTTTAGACCTACAAGGAACCCGCTTCGCGGGAATACCTTGCAGGTCAACAAACCCGCTTCACGGGAATACCTTGCAGGTCAACAAACCCGCTTCACGGGAATACCTCGCAGGGTAACAACCCAACTTCGCGGGAATACCTTGCAGGACAACAACCAAGCTTCCCAGAGTTACCTTGCAGGGCAACAACCCAACTTCGTGGGAATACCTTGCAGGATAACAACCCAACTTCGTGGGAATACCTTGCAGGGCAACAAACCCGCTTCCCAGAGTTAACTTGCAAGTCAACAACCCAACTTCGCGGGAATACCTTGCAGGTCAACAAACCCGCTTCACGGGAATACCTTGCAGGGTAACAACCCAACTTCACGGGAATACCTCGCAGGATAACAACCCAACTTCGCGGGAATACCTCGCAGGTCAACAAACCCGCTTCGCGGTAATACCCTGCAGGTCAACAAAACCAACTTCGCGGGAATACCTTGCAGGTCAACAAACCAGCTCCGCGGGAATACCTTACAGGTCAACAAACCCGCTTCACGGGAATACCTTGCAGGGCAACAACCCAGCTTCGCAGGGATACCTCCTAGGACAACAAACCAGCTTTACGGGAATACCCTGTGAATTGGCTACCAATCGCCACAAACTTATTCTACCAATCCTTAAAAACTATACGCTACATTCAAAAAATATGTCCGCCCATAGCCATACCAATACTTGGTGGCGAAAGACGGATTACCACTTAAATTATCCTGTTTTAATTGTCCGTAATTACCATTTCTACTTTGTTCATACCCTCCCGTTCTAAAAACAGTGTCGAACACATTATTGATACTGGCAAAAACACTGATATACTTCCCTTTCCTCAACCATGATTTACCCCCAACCAAATTCAACAGATAAAAATTATCCATTGGACTTTGTTTTAATAATCGTGCCACATTCTCGTCAGTGGCATCGGGAAATGGAAGCCCGGTTTCAGGATCCAAATAAAAACTACGTGTTCTTGTAATCATTGAGATATTCGCGTGATTATCCGCTAAATAATTTGCCGTGGCCCCCACCCACCAGTATTTCGGATCTCGATACTCTATTCCCAGTGCATAGGCTTTCTGCGGACCTTGTGCCAACTTATAGTCCTTGATCTTTGCGATCCCCAAATCAATGGCTCCTTCAATATTTATCAACTCTTCCTCCGCTCCGGCTGTATCAAAATTGATGTTGATATTAGGATCACTGGCATACAAATATTTACCTATTGCCGCAACGGCAGAAAGTTTTACGGCTGGGGACACTTCGTACTCCAACCCCAGTTCTGTACCCATGTGCAATTTATCCAGATCGGTAATGACCTCTTGGACAAAATCGGAACCCACCCCTGAGTCCACAAAGAAATAATTAACATCCGTGGTATTTTGAAAGCGGGTATAGAAACCGGTCAACCGCCCTGTTAGCTTCGGTAACCGCAGAAAATAATTAAAATCGATACTCGAAACCGTTTCGCTTTGAAGATTGGAAACAATCCCATTATTCTCCCTTGGATTGATAAAGGTGTTTTGTAAAACCGGGGGTCGCTCAATAACCCCACCATTTAGCCTAATCCAATGTCTTCCTGTTATTTGATAGGAAACTCCACCCTTATAACCGAAGTTGGAGAAGTCCACCGCAGGTCCTTCCCCAAAAGAATCATCGACATATCGTTCATTTCTGAAAAGTCCATTTCTTTGATAATCGGTACCCAGATAGTTGGCAGCAACAAATCCACTCCATTTCTTCCTGGTATATCCCAATTGCACAAAAGCGTTCCATTGGTCCGCGGTCAGTTCGTAATTATAATTGAATATTTCATTCTCCTGTCGATTCGTGTTTCCATCAAGATTATTGGCGGTATTTGAGAATGGGTCTATATCCTCATGATATTCAGCCCCGAAGAGATCGACAATCTTGGCATAATTATCCGATTGTAATTGCTTGTAATTAAAGCCAAAATCCAATTTAATACCTTCGGAGAATTGCAGGTTTCCAACACTGTTGATGACCAACTGTTGATCTTCGACAATATCATCATAAAGGACATAGGATGCTTGTTCTGTGGCATTGGCCGTATAAATCGCTTCCCAATCCATTTGGGGATTCCCCAAAAATCCTTGTTTAGCCCAATCAGCACTTATAAAGTTGGCACCAATAGGGCTATTGATATAAAAACTGGGTAAATACCGATAATAGGTTGGATCGGGATTTGGGGCGTTATAATAGCCTAACCTACTTTTGGAATGGATGCCGGACTGATACGAGATTCCTGTATTCAAATTAAATTTATCGGTTTCATAATAGTGGTTTACCATTAGGATGGGTTCAGCAATTTTACGTTCCCTTGAATTTCGTATTTCACCATTTTGGTATCCCCAATAGGGGTTGTATCGTTGGCCTACCAAATCTTGTACTTCCTCCGTAATTGCGGAGGAACGGCCTCGTCGATTGGAAGCCATAATTACCGTGGCCATTAAACTATTTTTTGAATCCATTTCAAATTCCAAGGCACCAAATACGGAATATGCATCATACAGGGTGCCATTGATATAACCCTCCTTGGCCCATCTTCTTGACGTTGATATGGAATATGTAAGTCCTTTGTTTTGTTTTGGGGAAGTATAAGTAGCCATGATACGACCCGTATAGGTCCGATTGGAGGCCGATGCGGAAAACCGAAGTCCAGGACGAAATCCAGAAGGTCTGGTATCGAGATTGGTATTGCCCAAAATACCCCCAAACGTATATTCCGAAGCATGCAGTCCATTAGAATAATTTTGGTTTCTTGTAACATCATTCAATCCGCCCCAATTGTTCCATTGTGGTCGACCGTCAAATAATTTGTTCATAGGTATACCGTTGATCATGACCATACCATTCTTGGAGTCGTAACCCCGCACCCTAAAAAAAGCCTGACCAAAATCGAAGGCCGCCCTCTTTAAGAATACATCCCTTGTCGCCTGAAGTAAACCTACTGCGACCATAGCATCTTCCCCATCAGAAAATTCAGCATCGGTTAGCGTTATAAGATTATCCGTTTTGTCCATTTCAATGTCCTGTTCAAGAAAGATATTGCCTAATTCCATATTGTCACCTTCGAAAAATATTGGAATACGTTTGGGAATATACCCTGAAGCGGTAATGTTTAGGATAAAATGACCTATAGTCTGCAGCGGAAGTCTAAAAACGCCTTTCTTGTCCGGTTTACAGGAAATAGTACTTCCTTCCAACTTAATGATACCTACAGGAATGGGTTTTTTTGAATATGAGGAAAGCACAGTGCCGGAAACATGATCGGTTTCCTGACTGTTTATCAACTGGCATATAAACAATGCGAAAAATGGTACTAAAAAAAGTCGCAAAACTTAAAAATTCGGTTGATTCTCTTGTTAAATATATTAAGAATACGCAATATTTTGTAGTTTTTTACCTAATAATTATTATATTTTCGATGAATTACTGCGAATACCTATGAATTTTAAGCTTGTTTTTCTTTCAATTTGTTTTCCACTCATCCTATTTTCCCAAAAAGGGAACACGTTTAAAATCAAGACCATAGCATTTTACAATGTTGAGAATCTTTTCGACATTGAAAATGATTCCTTGACTTTTGATGATGATCGCACTCCCCAAGGAAAAGACCATTGGACCACTGAAAGGTATTCCAGGAAAATTGACAATATAGCTAAGGTCATTTCGGATATCGGTAGCAGCCAAATAAGCACCTCTCCCGATGTTCTAGGGCTCTGTGAGGTTGAGAATCTAAAAGTATTAGAGGATTTGGTAAACCATCCCCGACTGCAAAAAATGGATTATCGAATCCTCCACTTTGATTCCCCTGATGAACGGGGTATAGACGTGGCCCTTATTTACAAACATGGATCCTTCCTTCCTACAAGTTTTCAAAGCAGAAGACTATTACTCCAGAATGACGATGGTGAACGGGATTATACCCGTGATCAACTGGTTGTCGGCGGTTTATTGGACGATGAACAAATTTATTTCATCGTTAATCATTGGCCCTCGCGAAGTGGCGGTGCCGAAAGAAGCAAACCAAATCGGTTGGCCGCCGCAGCTTTGAACAAAAGGATTATCGACTCTATTGTAAAGCAGGATGTATCGGCAAAAATAATCAGTATGGGCGATTTGAATGATGACCCCGTGGATGACAGCCTTAAGAAAATACTCAAGACCAAAGGAATGAAGAACGGGCTGGAAGAAAACGACCTTTACAATCCAATGGAAAAACTATTCAAAAAAGGGATTGGCTCCCTGGCTTACAGAGACCAATGGAACCTTTTTGACCAAATGTATTTCACAAGCAATTTCTTGAATAGCAAGGATGGTTACCAATTCTGGAAGGCAAATGTATTTACCGCCCCCTATTTATTTACAAAAAAGGGCAACTACAAGGGCTATCCTTTTCGCACCTATGCAGGGGGCAGTTATACCGGTGGGTACAGTGACCATTTTCCGGTATATTTATACCTTATTAAACCTGTACAATAGGGGTTATTGAGGTTTTGAAATCCTAATATTCCTCCAATTAACCTTTATGCCACCCCCATCATGGATTTGTAAGGCGATGGAACCTTCACCGGCACCTATTTTTTCATCCTGAATGGTGACCATCTCCACTCCATTCAACCAAGAGGTCAAGGTGTCGCCATTCATCCGAATTTTCATTTCGTTCCAATCACCCATCTTTAAGGCTTTGTCTTTTTCTGGATCTGGTTTGATCAACCAACCACGCCCATAGGATTCGTAAACCCCACCAGTGCTATGGCCCGGAGGAGCCACTTCAACTTGCCAACCACTAACTTTAGTGCCTTCTATCGTGGAACGAATAAAAACACCACTATTACCATTAGCTTCCTGTTTAAATTCCAGGGTAAGCGTAAAATCCTTGTAGTGTTCATTGGTCGCCAGATATCCGTATTGTTTGTCAGGCCCACTTTCACAAACCAACAAACCGTCTTCCACGTACCACTTTTCGGTACCATAGACCGTCCACCCGGTAAGGTCTTCTCCGTTAAACAAGGGTTTTTCCTGGGTAAAACCCGATGCGGAAAAGAGTAAGGCTACTAGTAGTAAGGCATTTTTCATTATTGATTATTTTTAGTTTGAATTCTATTGTATAAGCCAAAAAGTAAGAACATAATTCCCTATAACCATTGGGACCATGGAATCCTACTCAAAATAAGTATTAATCCGAGTCCGTAAAACACGGCAATACTCTTGAATTTTTTATGGCCTTCCATAAACTTCTTATGCCTAGACCAGCCTATGGTTATCAAAACCAAAGCTATAATGTTGATAAAAGGATGTTCAACGGCCAACAATCGGGAAGCCGAATCCATTCCGCCCATACCCAATTGCTGTATGGCATTTAAACCGTTGGGAGATACAAAGAAAAGCAGAAGCCCCACCAAGAGTTGTAAATGACATAGGATAAGCGCGAAAAGGCTTATACGGAAGTCTTTTTGAGGTAAAAACATTTTATTGCTAACCAATCCGATGATAGCATTGGCTACGGCCAAAAATAATACAGCTAATGCCACGTAGGCCAAATACGAGTGTAATTGCAGTACCCATTGATATGCAAGTCCTGGTTCTTCCATAATTTTTAAGTTGATTAATATGATTGCCTAAAAATACTACTTTTTACGCATAAAAAATAAGATCTATGCCTTATACCACGAACCCCCAAAAACAGTAATTTTGCTTTTTCTTTTCTGATATAAACAAACGTCATGGACAAGCTTAAAAAAACGGCGGATCTATTGTTGGACATATCCTCCCTATTAATGGTATCAGGAGCTAACACCAACAGAATAAATCTAAGTCTTACCCGGTTCGCTTCCACCTTAAATTGCCAGGCCTATAGTATGGTCACCCATAAGACCCTGGTTTTAACCGTTACCGATAATGAAACCGAAGCAACTTTTACAAGAGTCAAGAAAATACCTAAGTACCGAATCAATTTTTCTACCATTTCGTCTATTAGTAGAGCGAGTTGGAGTGCTTTAAGGGATGATTGGACCATAGCCCAAATAGAAAAAGAATTACATATCATAAAATCACATAACAGGTATCCCAGAACCTTAGTCCTTATAGCCGTGAGTCTCGCTGGAGCCGGGTTTTGTAATATTTTCAAGGGGGATTATCTAAATATGCTCGTGGCCTTCATCAGTACCTTAATAGGCTTATTTATTCTACAAACCGCCCATAACCACAAAATCAACGCCTATATAGCGACTTTTCTGGCCTCCTTCTCCGCCTCTTTCCTTGCTTCATTGGGTGTGTTCTACCATTTAGGGGAGCACCCCCAAGCAGCTTTGGCAACCTCTGTATTATTTTTAGTACCCCGAGTTCCCTTGATAAATTCCTTTACGGATCTATTGGACAACAACATACTGAATGGCATGGTTAGATTCACAAATGGGGCGATGACCTTTCTATCCATTGCCCTTGGACTTTTCGTTACCATGTTACTATTTCAATTGAATTGATGGAAGAAGCTATAATTAATGTATTGGAGTTATCCATATGGTCAGGTATTGCGGCTGTTGGCTTTGGAATATTGTTCAATATTCCCCGTAAAACCATTTTGGTCGTATTTTTTTTGGGGTTCGCCGCAGGTCTGGTGAAATTCCTACTTATTCATTTTAATGTCAATATCGTATTGTCAAGTTTAGTGGCTGCCAGTTTTGTTGGGATTTTAAGTAGCCCATTAGCCCACAAGGTCCATCATCCGCCGGTCGTTTTTTCGATTCCTGCCGTTATTCCGATGATTCCAGGGTATTACGCCTATGAAACCGTACTGTCTATAATGTCATTTACTTTTATGGAAAAGGGGAGCCCGGAAAGAGTTGAATTAATCGTGTCCATATTCTATAATGGTTTTACCACCTTATTCATTCTGATTGCAATTACTATTGGGGTGTCTTTGCCCCTCCTGCTCTCTAGAAAGGAAACCGTTAAAAAAGCCGATGATAAATAGGCTTGTATATCAAATTTTCTACTTACATAAGTCATTTGTTCTCTTGGAACAATTACCTCTTGAGCATAAAAAAACCCCGACGTTGCCGTCAGGGTTTTTTAAATACTATTTCAATCCTTAGAAATTGAAACGTAGACTAACGTTATATGTAGTTCCATTACCCAAGTAATAACCATATTGATCCTTTTGATTAATAAAGTTTTCACCAAACAGATTATAGACATTACCTCTAAGTCTTAAATCATTTGATCCTAAAGAGAAATCATAAGTTAAACCTGCATCAAATAGAGTATAGGCTGGTAATTTCTCTGCTTGGTATACATCTCCAGTGGAAGCAATATCAATTACATCTTCAGTATCAACAAAGCCATATAATTTAGTATAAATGTTCATATCTATGTCAAAACTCAAGTTTTTAAGGACGTCAACATCAAGACCAAAACCAGTAGATACTTGTGGGGCATTACCAACATAAGTTCCTGTAAGGTCAATTTCGCCCCTTTCCAATACATCGCTTGATCCTGATCCTTGATCTTGTACTTGGATACGATATGGTGTTGATCCATCATATTCCCAATCACCAATTGTCCCATACCATCTCAACATCAATGCAGTAGATGGCCTATATTTAAAATCTGCCTCAAGACCCTTGTGTACCTGTGAAATACCAGTATAATAATAATAAACATCAGTGTCAACACCATCTACCAATGTTGACCCCCCTACAGATAAAAATCGATTTTTCCAATTGGTATAGTAGGCATTAAGGTTAATAACGATATCGCTGGATTTAAAAGTATACCCGGCTTCCAAGCCAAGAACCTCCTCATTATCAACATCCCCATTATCTACCAAATCATTTCCTTCAGTTACATTATCGAAAATATTATCCAAAAATGGTTGGCGAGAATAATAACCTGCATTAGCAAAAACTTTATGGTTTTCAATAAATTCGTAAGCTAGACCTCCTTTTAGGTTATAACCGATTTTATTTATTTTATCTGATTTTTCATCAGTGGGCGTCGTATACCTCTCTTCTCTTTGATAGGATTGATTAGACAAGGCTCCTTGGAAAAAACCTGAAAAACCATTATTGGCATATTCAGCTTGTGCGAAAATACCTTGATAATTAATCCATTCAGAATAATCTCGATCATATCTTTGATCAGAATCAGCATAATCAAAAAGTGCAGACCAAGGATTTGCTTTAAAGGTTTCTGATAACACATAATCACTATCCCTTCTAGCTGATTTATAATTGTCCTTAAAACCATCCAGTCCTAATAAATCTACCAATTGCCTAAAGTGTGTTCCCTTATAAAATCTAAAATCAGCACCTACATTGAAAGACCAGTTCTCTTGAGTATCGTAGTTGTAATTAGTTATTAAACCATACCAATTATGGTTGTTGACAGATGATCTAATTACACCTCCATTACTATAAGATCCTAAATTATTGGCATCCGATTCTGCTAAATTGTTTGCATAAACCGCATCAAAATCAGCAAGTCCTTTATCTGAAGTTAAAAGATTATAAGTATCTGAACTTGCACCTAAAGCACCTGTTCCTCCTCCTCTACCCCAAGAGGCATATAATACAGTTGATAATGTTTTATTATCACTAATATCCCAATCCCAGTTAAGATTGGCAATTGGTTTGTGATAATAATTTTTTCTCCAAGTGGTCCATTCACCATCTAAGAAACCAGCATTATCATTATATTTTTCTCCATATTGTTCGTACTCCTCCAAATCTTTGGAATAGTTTTGACCATGCCATTGTGGAGCACCAGTCAACAAAAAGTTAATTGTATGGTTCTCATTAGGAACATACCCTACAGAAAAAAAGTAGTTTTGCCCCTGCCCGCTAGTACCACTTGCATATTTCCTATGTGCTTGCCAATGATCCAACATGATAGAATAAGCCCATTTACCTTGAAGTCCCGAATCATAAGAAACCGTAGTTTTAGCATAACTATCATTACCTGTTATGAAACGAACAAAACCACCTTGTTCCCTATCCAAAGATTTAGAAACAATATTAATTGTTCCTCCTACAGAAGAGATTGCCAATTTAGAAGAACCTAAACCTCTTTGCACCTGCACGGCATTGGCAACATCGGTCATCCCTGACCAGTTAGACCAATACATTTTCCCATCTTCCATGCCGTTTATAGGTTGACCATTCAAAAGAAAAGCAGTATTTGATTGACTAAAACCCCTTAAATACATTTGGGAATCTCCAAAACCACCTGCTTGATTGGAAACATATACGTTTGGAGTGTTTTTCATTATCTCAGGAAACTCAACGTTACCCACACCTTTTGTTTGAATTTCCGCCACAGTAATAGTTGAAACGGCTATTGGTGTTTGCCGGGACCCCGCAAGGTCAATAATGCCCGAACCAACAACAACAACTTCCCCTAGTTGCTCAGCATCCGGTTCCAATGAGATTGAACCTAAACTACCAGCACTTTTAAAAGCTACGTTTTTGGTCACATAACCCATGTAAGAAATAACCAATGTTCCTGAACCATCAGTAACACTTAAAGAAAACTTACCATCAAAATCCGTGGTTGCGCCCTTTGTTGTTCCCTTTACAACAATACTGGCACCCGGTAGTGGGTCACTTGTCTCACCGTCCAATATTGTACCGGTGATCGTTTCTTGTGAAAATGCCATAGCAGTCATTAAAAATGCTGCCAAGACCATGTACATTTTTTTCATTTTTTGAGTGTTTAATTTGGTTTAATACAAAGTGCAAATGTGATCTTTTTTAATGGACCGTATATTAAGCCTATGTTAAATTTAGCGTGTTAAAATTAACATAAAAAAACACTAATTCGAGCTGACAGACAATAAGTTATCAACCTTTATTAAGAAATGAAAATAAGATGGATTATTTCTTAAAAAATTGTAAAAGATTCAATGTAGAGCTATCATGATCGGATATTTCCAAACTATCGATATCCTTAAGGATATTTGTTGCCAATTGTTTTCCCAGTTCAACCCCCCACTGATCATAGCTGAAAATGTTCCAAATCACACCCTGCACAAAAATTTTGTGCTCATATGCCGCGATCAAAGCCCCAAGACTCTGTGGGGTGAGTTTATTTATCAAAAAGGTATTGGTGGGTTTGTTACCCGCAAAAACCTTAAAAGGAAGCAATTTTGAGATTTCTTCCTTAGAAAGATTCTTCCCTTCCAGTTCACTGCGAACCTCTTCAACCGTTTTGCCATTCATTAAAGCTTCAGTCTGTGCAAAAAAATTGGCCATCAACTTATTGTGATGGTCGGTATCGCCATGAAGGGATTCCTTGAAACCGATAAAATCTGCAGGAATCAATTTAGTCCCTTGATGGATCAATTGAAAGAAGGCATGCTGGGCATTCGTACCCGGCTCTCCCCATATAATCGTTCCTGTTTGGTAATCGACAGGGTTACCGTTACGGTCTACACTCTTACCGTTACTTTCCATAATACCCTGTTGCAAATACGCAGAGAACCTACTCAAATATTGGGTATAGGGAATAATTGCCTCGGTTTCAGCCTTATGAAAATTGTTATACCAAACACTAAGCAATGCCATGATCACCGGAATATTACTATCGAATTCCGTGCTTTCAAAATGTTCATCCATGGCATTGGCCCCCTTTAAAAGGCTATCGAAATTTTCATAGCCTACCGCCAGTGCAATGGTAATCCCAACCGCACTCCATAATGAAAAACGACCACCGACCCAATCCCACATAGGAAACACATTCTCAGCAGCTATCCCAAATTCGGATATTTTCTCCGTATTGGTAGAAACGGCGGCAAAATGCTTGGCTACATCTTCTTGGGTAGCCTGTTTTAAAAACCAATTTTTAATCGTAGTGGCATTGGTCAAGGTTTCTTGGGTGGTAAACGTTTTTGACACCACGACAAACAATGTCGTTTCCGGATTTAATTCCTTTAAAACCTCATACACATGATCACCATCTACATTACTCACAAAGTGGGTCCTTAAATGGTTTTTGTAAAATTTCAAGGCCTCAACCACCATAGCGGGCCCCAAATCAGAACCCCCGATCCCTATATTGACGACATCGGTAAAAGCCTTCCCCGTATATCCTTTCTTCTCCCCGGAGATGATCGATTTTGAAAAAGACCTTATATGTTCCTTTACTTCATAGACCTCGGGAATCACATCGACACCATCGACCAAAACCTTATCGGATTTCTTGGCCCGTAAGGCTGTGTGCAAAACCGCCCTATTTTCGGTTTGGTTTATAGCTTCACCATCAAAATATTTTGAAATGGCATCCTTCAAATTAACCTCATCGGCCAACTCCAACAATAATGATAACGTTTCCTTGGTAATCCTGTTCTTTGAAAAATCAAATAAAAAATCACTCCATTGGATACTGAAATTATTCGCCCGATCACTATCCGCAGTGAACAACCCTTTTAAGTGATCGCTCTTCGTAGTTGCATAATGTTGGATTAGTTTTTTCCAGGCTTGTGTTTTTGTTGGGTCAATACTTTGTAGTGCCATGTTACTCGTTAAGTGTTAGCAGTTCTTCTTCCTTTTGTTTTTCAATATATTCAATACAATCCAATTGCTCCTTTAATGGGGCAATGAAAGCAAAATAATCAGGCCTTAACTCCTCAGCCAAAGGCTCTGCCTGTGGCAATTCTTCTTTTAATGGGTCGATTTGACTTCCGTTTTTCCAAAAACGGTAGCATACATGTGGCCCTCCCGTATTACCGGTCATTCCTATCCAACCTATGACATCCCCTTGTCGTACGAATTGTCCTTTCTTGACATTCTGGTTTTTCATATGGAGATACTGTGTGGAATATGTACCATTATGACGGATTTTTACATATTTACCGTTACCCCCCCTTCGGGTAGATTCGGTAACCGTACCATCTGCGGTAGCCATTATGGGCGTTCCGATCGGTGCCGCATAGTCGGTTCCTTTATGGGGTCGTATTTTATATCCATAATATCGAATTCTTCTTTTAAGATTATATCTTGAAGATATCCGACTGAACTTAACGGGTGCCTTCAAAAAGGTCCTTCTCAGATTATTGGCCTCTTCGTCAAAATAATCAACCAACCTTTTTAGGGAATCATTTTCATAGGCAAAGGCATAAATAGGCCTGCCATTATGCTCAAAGTAAGCCGCTTCAATAGCCTCAGCACCGGCATAAATAGAGTCATTGATATACCTTTCCTTATAAATCACCTTGAATCGATCCCCTTTTTGAAGTCTAAAGAAATCAATGGTCCAAGCATATATCTCGGATAAGTTATTCGTCACATTATAATCGATACCTTGATCCAGTATGGCTTCCGACAACGATGTTTCTATAATACCGGAAGCTTCCCGCTCCACATATTTGACTTCCTTCTTATCTTTATATGCCACGACACTATCCCTTAGGTCAACCACGGTATAATTTATGGCGTCGTTTTCATAGATAAAGACTTGTGCTGTTTCGGTGGTATCCTTTGATTTCAGAATAACATAAGGTTTGCCCACACGGATTTTACGCACATCGAAAGTATCTTTGAAATCCTGGGAGATTTTGGCAATTTTAGGATAATCTACCTTATTGCTCAACATCAGTTCACCAAAACTATCCCCTCTTCGCACCGTGTCGTGCTGGACCGTAAAGTCATCAAAGTTAAAACCATATCGCTTTACAATGGTCTGTTCTTGAACAATTGCCATTTCATTCGCATCACTTTTGATGGAATCTTTTTCTTTTTCTTCCTTACAGGATACAAATAGTAGCAATGCTGCTGTAAAGATGCCCCAATACTTTTGCATTATTGTTTTATGGTTTTATTCGGATTGAACAAATGGTCTACCCATTGTTTCCCCCAATCGTTTAATTCTTCTAGTGTATATAATTCAGGGAAAAATACGACTTTTTGAAAACTTGGCGGCAAATATTCCTTCCAATTTGTGCCTCCTGTAGCCTCTATCCCGCCACTTTCTTTTCCCAAATACCTATGGGCAGAACCCATATGCATTAACGGCCAGTTAATGTTCGCATTTATATCCAATGTCCTTAACGCTTTGACCAGCCCTTTATTATTCTTTTTATCGTCAGGAAGTTCCAAATATTTATGATATATGGTACTGTGCTTCACTTGTTTGGAAATTCGAATCAATCTTGGTGTATATCTGTATTCAAATTGCTTTAAGGTCAATGTCTTTTCACCCGTGGCCAAATCAGTCGCACCTTTCTTCCAATAGATGCGCTCATAAAGATCCTCGATGGGATTTTTATCCGAAAATCGGTCCCTTTCACTATGGTGTACCAGATTTTCTAGAGGGGTGGCATAAATTTCGATCATTCTATATTGGGCCGATTGAAATCCGCTTGCTGGCAAAAGAGCCATTCTGTATTGCAGAAACTGTTCCCGTTCCATGCCTTTGATCATAATGCTGAAGGAGGATATCAGGGCCTCAAAGTAACTATTGATTCGCCTGGCCTTTTCTATATAGAAATCAACATCCTGCGCCTTATGGTCTACAAACTGTTTTTGCTCATGAAGTATAAGCTTAAAATACAACTCGGTTATTTGGTGGTACATAATGAAGATTTCCTCATCGGGAAAATAAGTTCGTGGTACCTGAAGACTTAATAGGGTATCTAAATGGATATAGTCCCAATACGTAAGATAACGTTGATGAAGGAGTCCGTCTAAATAAGAACTTAGATCTTGACCAGAATCCTTATATTTTTCCTCTAGTTTTGATATTTGGGACTCGATCTTCTCTTTATTATCCATTATAGGGTCAATCCATTAGTATTTTAAACTGGTATTTTAGTCCATTATAGCCATCAAGATCGGCTTTTATCGAACCTACCGCCAAGTCGGCCTTGATTCGGATGGGAATCCTATTTTCATCTTTGGAAACCCAAAGTGTCAGACTCTCTTTTTCCTTGAACACCCTTCCGGATTGCACCAAAGGTCTAAACTTATAACATTCAACCTTTCCATATTTGGTCTTAATGGTTTCATTACCCAAATATTTTAATTGAAAATCGAAAATACCGTCATCATCATACAGTAATTTCAATTTTATGGCTTCCCCTTTTACTAAATCCTCCGGCTCATAATTGTTCCTGAGGTAGTAAAATGCGGAAATAAGATCTTGAATGCTATCTTGGAGTGCAAAATTAATCTTTTTCTTGTTTTTTTTATCATTCAGGATGGCTTTATCCCTTTTATGGTCAAAATTGATTTCAACATCCTTTTTATAACCACCTTCATCTATTTTTCGAACAAACCGATAGGGCTTACCATCTTGTTTGTCAAAATAGCTTTCATAGGTATCATCTACCTTAAAGAAAATACTCGCAAAACCCGTGGTCTTGCCCCTGCCCACTACATGATAGACCTCCTTACCCTCTATTTTGGCCGATTTAACCTGCAATGTAGCATAACTAGCATTCAACCAACCGTAATGCATACGGAATTTCAACCATTCCCCAGGTTCAAAAACCGACTCATTACTTTGTGCATTCAAGCCAAATGAAATGGTCAAAAATAATATTGTTAGTAATAATCTCATACTTTAAGATTTAGTAAATCTACTAAAAGAGAATTAATCCAATTGCATATTTATAATTACTTAAACAATATTTGTTCCAAAGTATTGTATAAAAAAAAAGCCCAGTCTTACAACTGGGCTTTTCCTAAATAACCAACCAAACTTTAAATTATGAAAAACCAATACTTAAAGTTGTAAGGGAACCACCCCTTACATGAGCAAATTTAATACATCCCCATGGTACCCAAAACCCTTTTAACGTACTTTAACTAAACCCTTAACAGTTATTAAGGGAAGCTTATTGAAAATTGGGAAATCGTTAAGAAATATACCATCCGTTTATAGTGTTCCCCTTGATTCCTGCTCCCTTTCTATAGCCTCAAAAAGTGCTTTGAAATTTCCTTTTCCGAAAGACTTGGCCCCCTTTCTTTGTATAATTTCTATGAACATGGTAGGCCTATCCAATATCGGTTTGGTGAATATTTGCAACAAGTACCCCTCTTCATCCCTATCAATGAGGATACTCAACGCTTTTAAAGGCTTAAGGTCTTCGTCTATTTCACCAACCCTATCCAAAACATCCTCATAATAACTTGGGGGAACGGTCAAAAACTCGACACCCCTATTCCGTAATGCCGTTACCGTTTCGATGATGTTATCCGTAGCCAAAGCCATGTGTTGAACCCCAGCCCCATTGTAAAATTCGATATACTCCTCGATTTGGGATTTCTTTCGACCTTCGGCAGGTTCGTTTATCGGAAATTTTATCCTGCCATTACCATTACTCATCACTTTGCTCATTAGAGCGGTATATTCCGTTGATATATCCTTGTCATCAAAGGAAATCAATTGTGCAAACCCCATGACTTCTTCATAAAATTTACACCATTTATCCATTTCATTCCAACCGACATTGCCAACCATATGATCTATATATTTTAGACCAACTGAAGCAGCTTTATATCTTGGATCCCATTTCACATAACCAGGCAAGAACACCCCCTTGTAGTTAAATCGTTCCACAAATAGGTGTACCGTTTCCCCATAGGTATGTATACCTGAAAAAACAACCTCCCCATTTTCATCCTTTACCCGATTAGGCTCCATATATCCTTTTGCGCCCCTGGCAGTTGTCTCCTTATAACTATGGGTGGCATCATCGACCCAAAGGGCAATGACCTTTACCCCATCGCCATGGGCGTCGATATGCTTATTGATGGGCCCGCCCGACTTTAAGGGGGAAGTAAGGACCATCCGTATTTTATCTTGTTCTAAAACGTAGGAAACCCTATCCTTTAAACCGGTTTCCAAACCGGCATATGCCAAAGGCTGAAAACCCCATGCAGAAATATAATAGTGCGCGGCCTGTTTGGCGTTTCCAACATACAGCTCAACAAAATCAGTACCCAACAAAGGCAGGAAATCTTCCGCGCCTGGATTTTCTTTTGGTAATCTTAAGGATGTATTATCTAAAGTTGACATGATATTGGAATTTTTATGGTGATAATGAAAAATGGTTTTTTTTAAACCTAAGGTTATTGGGAAAATGAACCTTTTGGTCTTACCACATCGCCCTCAAATGGGCAGTTATATCAATTCTCTTTTTTATCATGCGAAATATGCGCTTGGACAAATATCGTAAAAATCCAGTTATGAAGTCTTAAGTTGTTTAAAACCAATATCCTAAACTAAAAAAGAACCTATTGTTACCCTCTGGGGACCAAGAGTACATCACTTGCAAGGGGCCCATGAAGGTTTCAAGACCATAGCCTATACCATATCCCGAATATTTGGGTACATCAAACCATTCCCCAGTCCTAAAAAGATCATCGTCCACGTTGGCAAAATTAGCCACTAGCATAAAATGGTTTTTGGCTGCTATTTCCCAATCCAGTCGACTATAGGCCTTAACATAACTATTACCGGGAAGGGACAAATAATCGTATCCGATAAAAGGCGTAAAATTATTGATCAGATGGGTACCATACCCCCCTAAAACAAAATCAAAAGCGGTAACCCCCGATGTGCCCAACTTAAAACCACCCTCGGTTTCTATATTCAACGATAAATTTTCGGTCAAGGAAAATGCGGCACCCATCCTTGCTTTGGCAATCGAGAACTCCTTGAAGTTATCATTGAAATCAGATGATAAAAGGTAGAAATGGAAATCCCCATCAAAAAACAGTCCACGTGTCGGAAAATAGGTATCGTCATAAGTATCTAACTTCAATTGGCCATAAGCACTGTAAAAATTGCTTTTTTCAAAATAAGTACGGTCCTCTGTGGAATTTGCGAATAATTCACCCCCTTCATCAGCCATGGCCCCCAATGTTTTGGTACTATATTTTAAAAACTTATGTTCGATACCCAAACTAATGCCAAATTCCTCCTGAAGTGCAGTCTGTACATAGATTTGGTTGGTCACATCCAAAACATCCATATTCAAAGTGTTGATATTGATACCGGAAGGAATTTGAAAATTGTTTTTGATCAAGTCAAAATTGATCTCCTTTCCAAAATTATTATACCTTGAATTTACTCCAAAGCTCCAATAGGAACCCTTATCAATATAATACTGCATATTGTAACGCACTTGATCTCCTAAAATCAAATCGAAGGAAGCCACATCGTCGCCGAAAAAAAGGTTCTTTCGTGTAAGGTTGATAAGCGCCGCACTATGGTACAGGTCATCATAATGGGCCCCGATTTTAAGGAATGTCTTGTTTGGGGATTCATTCAACTTCAAAATAAGGTCTTCCCCATCCCCATCCGATAATAGCTCATACCGAATTGAAGTGAAGTTCCCCGTTGCCGCCAAATTACTGACCCCTTGCTGCAGTTTTTGGAAAGTGGTCTTGTCGCCTAAATTAAATCTAAGTTTTCCCTTCACATACCCACGGGTATAGTTGTCTACATCACCCCTGATCACTAACCTGGTAATCAACAAACTATCTACAGGCGCTATGTGTTTCTTTGATTTGTACTCCGAGGTTTGTTTTGAGGCAACAACTTTTAGTTCATCATATTTTTCCTCGGCGGCCTTCTTCCCTTTTTCGATGATTTCATCATCCAGGTCAAAATCCATCACCGAATAGTTCATCATATCCGGCTTAATATAAACATCTGTCATTGCCGATTTTTCGACCATATTCTTCACCGTCCTGAAATTGCTGATCTGCAACAATATTTCGGTAGCGGAAAGAAGACTACCCCTATCCCTCAATCCGTGTTGTACATCAACACCGATTATTAGATCGGCCCCCATTTCCTTAACTTCCTCTACAGGATAATTGTTAACAACACCACCATCAATAAGCACCTTGCCATCAATTGTTGTGGGCTCGAACAAAGAGGGCAAGGTACCCGAAGCCATGATCGCCTCTGGCAAATACCCTTTATCAAGTTTGATCTGCTCCCCTGTTTCCACATTGGTGGCAATGCACACAAAAGGGATGGGTAGTTTACTAAAATCGTGGATATCCTTTACATGGTACAAACGTTTCACCAGTTCGTTATAAATATTCTGACCTCCAGAAAATCCTTGGGGTACGGAAAGCTTAAAATTGTTAAACGGTAAGTTTATGGCATACCTTTCAGAATCTTCCTTTTCATAAAATGTCTTTGCGCTCCTGGGAAGATTGTCATTAATGAGACTTGTAAAATCGATACTCCGGAATATTGAATCGAGTTGGGATGCTGAATAGCCCGATGCATAGAGCCCCCCAACAATGGCTCCCATACTCGTACCCGCGATATAATCGATTTTAATGCCAGCCTCCTCAATTACCCTAAGTGCCCCGATATGGGCCAAACCCTTAGCACCGCCACCACTCAAAACCAAACCTATCTTTATCTCTTTTTCTTGATTTTGGTTTTGATTTTGGTCTTGGGCAAAGACCTGAACGGCAAAAAGGAGAAATAATAAGGGAGTCAATGTTTTCATATCTATACTAGGTCGTGATTTTCAGTGAAATGTTTTATAAATCTTGTTTGCCTTGGCGTTTCCTACCACGGCGGATAGATCTTCGAGTGATGCTTCTTTGATCCTTTTCACCGATTTGAATTTTTTCAGTAGATCCCTCGTTGTTTTCTCACCCACCCCATCAATACCTTCCAAAACCGAATTTATGGCCGCCTTGCTTCTTTTATTCCGATGGAAGGTAATTCCGAATCGGTGTGCCTCATTCCGGAGTTGTTGCAAAATCTTTAGGCTCTCGGACTTTTTATCCAAATACAAGGGTACGGAATCCCCAGGGAAATAAATTTCCTCCAATCTTTTGGCTATACCTACAATCGCAATTTTACCCCTTAACCCAAGAAGATCCAAACTCTTTAAGGAAGAGGACAACTGCCCCTTACCCCCATCTATGACGATCAATTGTGGTAAAGGTTGCTCTTCGTTCAACAATCTTTTATAACGCCTGAAAACGACCTCCTCCATTGAAGCGAAATCATCAGGACCTTCGACCGTCTTTATATTGTAATGCCTATACTCTTTTTTGGAAGGCTTTCCGTTCTTGAAAACCACACAGGCTGCTACGGGATTACTACCCTGTATATTACTATTGTCAAAGCATTCTATATGACGTGGTTCTTTTGATAATCGCAAGTCTTTTTTCATTTGTGCCATGATCCTTTTCGTATGGCGTTCCGGATCCATGATCTTAATCTGATTGAATCTTTCCTGCCTAAAATATTTGGCATTCCGTATAGAAAGATCCAAGATCTTGCGCTTATCCCCTAATTTGGGGATAGTTACTTTTAAATGGGGTTCAACAGTCACCTTAAAAGGGAGGTAGACCTCTTTGGATTCTGAATTGAAACGTTGCCGTAGCTCAAAGATCGCCAATTGCAACAAGTCCTCGTCCTTCTCTTCCAATTTCTTTTTGATTTCCATGGTATGCGACCTAATGATCGAGCCATGGGACAATTGTAAAAAGTTAACGTAGGCAAAAGCGTCATCGGTAATGATGGAAAAGACATCAACATTATTGATCTTCGGATTTACGATGGTCGTTTTCGACTGGTAATTCTCAAGCACCTCGATCTTGTCCTTGAATTGCTGCGCTTCCTCAAAGCGCATTTCATCTGCAAGCAGCCTCATTTTGTTTTTGAAAGAATGTAACGAGGATTTAAAATTACCTTTCAATATATCGCGAACCTCATTGACCTGTTTATCATATTCAACACTACTTTGAAAACCCTCACATGGGCCTAGACAATTCCCCAAATGATACTCAAGGCATACCTTATATTTACCAGCCCTGATCTTCGCTTCGGATAAATCGTAATTGCAGGTTCTAATGGGATAAATATTCTTAATCAAATCCAACAAGGTTTTGATCGTATACATACTTGTATAGGGACCAAAATATTCTGACCCATCCTTAATCATCCTACGGGTCGTGAATATTCTCGGGAAACGTTCTTTTTTGATACAGATCCAGGGATAGGACTTATCATCCTTAAGCAGTACATTATATCGCGGCCTATACTTTTTTATTAGATTATTCTCCAACAGTAAAGCATCCGATTCCGTGGAGACCACAATATGACGTATATTCTTGATCTTCTTTACGAGAATACGGGTTTTTCCGTATTCGTGGTTTTTGTTGAAATAAGAAGACACCCTTTTCTTAAGGTTTTTGGCCTTGCCTACATACAAAATCTTATCCTCCCCATCAAAGAACTGATATACCCCAGGACTATTCGGCAATGTGCTGATCTGTATATTTAAGGGCAATTGGGTCATTGATGCTCGAAAGAGGATTAGATTCTAAGTTATCCGTTAATTTACTACGCTTTTCAATCAAATAAAAGGTGTTTCGATATTATTCGCTACTACGCGACACAATAAAACCATGGACCGTACAACGTCTATTCCCGAAAACAATACCTCAAGAAAATAAAATGCATTCCCAAAAGGGCATCACTTTGCTATTTTCGGTATATTTAGCCTTATTCGTAAAGTTCCACTTTACAAAAGTACCTCGTTTTTCTTCTTGTTCATAACCACCCTTATATATATTCCTCGGTGGTCGTTCAACGACTATTCTTTATCAAAATGTTAAATTTTGACACAATTAGTGCATTTCATCGATAAAAAAGCGCACTTAATAGGATTTTAATAATTTTTTTACCTATATTTAAAGTATCAAAATCAAAATTCGCATGGACAATTATATTATAACCCTCGGTACTTATTTGATATTAATGTTGTTTTTTAAAATTTATATTGCCGTAGCTGCAAAAGAATAAAAACGACTTATTATCTTTAATCGTAAATATTCGATCTTCTTATATGATGAAGTCAGATTTACGATTGTGTTATTCCAAATTAAGAAATGAAATACCTTCTGGTAAAATTTCTGATTTGAGTTTATTGATTGCAAACAAAACTTTAGAACTCCCTATTTGGGAATTTGAGTTTTACCACATTTTCTTGCCAATTCCTGGCAAAAAAGAAATCGAAACCGAATTTTTACTATCCATTTTACAGGGAAGGGACAAACATGTCGTTCTTCCAAAGATGGAAGGTGATACATTAATCCATTTTTTACTTACCGACAACACCAAAATTCAACCAAATAAATGGAATGTTCCTGAACCCGTTGATGGCATAGGCATACAACCTTCTAAAATCGATGTAGTTTTCATGCCCTTACTTGCCTATGATAAAAAAGGGAACAGGGTGGGTTATGGCAAGGGATATTATGATAGGTTCTTACAACAATGCAGGCCCGATGTAATTAAAGTCGGTTTATCCTTATTTGAGGCAGAACAACAGATTGAGGATGTTTTTGAAGATGATATCCCCTTGGACTACTGTATCACTCCATTAAAAACCTATTCATTCCCAGTATCCTGATTTTCTTCAATCGCATCGTCTTCCTTTTTGTGTGCAAACGCCTTCTTATTGAATACCAATAGAATACCAACCCCCGTACTGATTGACATATCCGCTATGTTAAATACCGGATCGAAAAAGCTAAAGCTTTTACCCCCCAAATAAGGAATCCAATTCGGCCACGTGGTGTCGATCATTGGAAAATAGAGCATGTCTACCACCTTTCCAAAAAACCATCCACCGTAAGGTTCATCGGAGAATATCGTCGCAACTTGGCCAATACTCTCATTGAAGAGCATACCATAAAAGACAGAATCGATGATATTTCCCAAAGCTCCAGCAAAAATCAACGAAACCGCAAAAACCAAGGTTCCGGAAAATTGTTTCTTGATACTATCGTAAAGCCAATAACCGATACCTGCAACCGCAAATAGTCGAAATACCGTCAATATCAGTTTTGCGGTGTGCTCGGAAATCGGTAAGAAATCATTTAGTTTTGCACCCCATGCAGCTCCTGAATTTTCAATGAAATGGATTTTGAACCAATCAAAAACCACATAAGAATCACCTAGGACGAAGTGTGTTTTGATATAGATCTTACTTAATTGGTCAACAAGCAGGACCAAGATTATTATCAGTACGGATTTTTTAATATTCATCGGATAAAATATAGGTTGCCAAAAATAGGTATATTATTCCATTTTCATTAAATGTATATCGCCTGTGGTGGTGCTTATATCATAAAAATCTTCCCCCTTAGGAATGGAATCACTTTCAATTTTCCCAAAACCGGTCTTTGTTTTAAACATTGCGGACTTTGTTCTCACGTTGATATCCCCACTACGGGTGATTACTTTGGCAGTACCATAAAACAAATCAAGATTACAATTTCCATCATCCAAAACAACCTTTAAACGATCATAAGTCCCTTTTGCAAAGACATTGGTAGCAGTACCCAAGATGCTAATCCTCATATTCTTTGGAACTTGTACTTGGAGTGCTATGGAAATTACCTTATGGGCGCTTAATTTATCATTGGGTTGAATAAAATCGGGGTAAAAACCAGCACTTAGTTCCACGATAGGACCATTATGCTCCAATTTGACCAGTAGATCATCACGATACTCGCCGTCTATATGTGCCTCTACCACAATCTCCTTTGATTCCGAGGTTGCCAACTCCACTCTAAAGCAGTTATCCGCATCTATTATCAGAAATGATGTTTCTGGGTCAAGAACGGATTTCCTTACTATCTTTTGGGCGTTCAACACAGTGATGCCCATCAGTATAAAAACAATAAAAATGTTTCTGGATCTACCAATCATTCGAAAAAAAACGCCCAAAAGGGCGTTCGTATTATTTTTGCATATTTTTAGCCTCGATACTCAGCGTGGCATGGGGCACCAACTTCAATCGATCCTTATTGATCAATTTCCCCGTTACCCTACAGATACCATAGGTTTTGTTTTCTATGCGCAACAAGGCATTCTTCAAATCGCGAATGAACTTCTCCTGACGGATGGCCAACTGCGTATTTGCCTCCTTACTCATGGTCTGGGAACCTTCCTCGAAAGCCTTGAATGTAGGCGAGGTGTCATCGGTGCCATTATTACCATCGTTCATATAGGAGCTCCTTAACAACTCCAAATCGCTTTTGGCTTTGACAATCTTTTCCTCTATCAAAGCTTTGAATTCTGCCAAATCCTTATCGGAATATCTTACTTTTAAATCTTCTGCCATAATTAGTGTTTTTCAATAAACAATCTTGTGTTCACTTGGTCAAAAGCAATAGCCGTGCCATTTTCCAAAGTGTCCTCAAAGACAAGATCTGCTGTTAATGTTTCGGTCTTAATATAATCAAGGTTGCTCTCAACCGCGTTTTCTACTAGGCCGTCTCTCAAAATCCTTATGTCAATTCTGTCTGTAACTTCGTAACCGGACTCTTTTCTGATATTTTGAATCCTATTTACCAGTTCACGGGCAATACCTTCCCTTTTAAGATTTTCGTCGATGGTTACGTCCAAAGCCACTGTAAGCGGGCCTTGACTGGCAACCAACCAACCTTCTATATCCTGGGAGGTTATCTCTACATCCTGTAACTGTAATTTAATACTTTTATTATTGATTTGTAATGTTATTTCGCCCTCTTGTTCGATTTTTTGGATATCCTCCTGTCCTAAAGCCCTTACTTCCTGTGCAATCAATTTCATATCCTTACCGAATTTTGGTCCTAGAACCTTGAAATTTGGTTTTATTTGCTTCACAAGGATACCGGATGCATCGTCCAATAATTCAATTTCCTTTACATTGACCTCCGACATGATCAAGTCGGCCACAGCTTCGATTTCGTGTCGCTGTTGATCATCCAGAACCGGAATCATGATTTTCTGCAAGGGTTGACGAACCTTTATTTTTTCTTTTTGGCGTATCGAAAGCACCAATGACGAAATCGTCTGGGCCTTAGCCATCTTGCTCTGTAATTCTTTATCTACAAAAGTGTCATCATACTCAGGAAAACGCGACAGATGCACACTTTCAAAAGCATCCTTATGGGTCGTATTTGCCATATCCTTATATAAGCGATCCATAAAGAATGGTGCTATCGGGGCCGATAATTTAGCTACCGTGACCAAACAGGTATACAAGGTTTGGTAGGCCGAAATCTTATCCTGCCCATACTCCCCTTTCCAGAAGCGTCTTCTACATAAACGAACGTACCAATTACTTAAGTTTTCCTGTACATAATCAGAAATGGCACGAGCTGCCTTGGTAGGCTCATAATCCGCATAGGCCTCATCGACTTTCTTGATCAAGGTGTGCAATTCCGACAGAATCCAACGGTCTATCTCTGGACGTTCCTTTAATGCAATGTCATCCTCGGCATATTTAAAATCGTCAAGGTTCGCATATAAGGCAAAAAATGAATACGTATTATAAAGGGTCCCGAAGAATTTTCGTTTTACCTCAACGATACCGTCGATATCAAACTTAAGATTATCCCAAGGATTGGCATTGGAAATCATATACCACCTTGTGGCATCAGGCCCATGAAGATCCATAGTTTCAAAGGGATCAACAGCATTGCCCAATCGTTTCGACATCTTTTTGCCTTCCTTATCGAGTACCAAACCGTTGGATACTACATTCTTATAAGCCACCGAGTCAAAAACCATTGTTGCTATGGCGTGCAAGGTATAAAACCACCCACGGGTTTGATCCACACCTTCCGCAATGAAATCCGCAGGAAAGGTCTGGCCCTTATCGATCAAATCCTTTTTTTCAAAAGGATAATGCCATTGGGCATAGGGCATTGAACCACTATCGAACCATACATCTATCAAATCACTTTCCCTTTTCATGGGTTTTCCCGAAGCGGAAACCAAGGTGATTTGATCTACAATATTCTTATGAAGGTCTATCTTTTCATAATTCTCCTCACTCATATCACCAACGACAAACCCGTCAAAAATATCAGCTTCCAAAACTCCCGCCTTAACAGCTTTAGCCATTTCAGCCTTGAGTTCCCCAACCGAACCTATGATCATTTCCTCAGTACCATCCTCTGTACGCCAAATAGGTAAAGGAATACCCCAATATCGCGATCTGGAAAGGTTCCAGTCATTCGCATTGGCCAACCAGTTCCCAAACCGGCCCTCGCCAGTTGCCTTAGGTTTCCAATTAATGGTTTGGTTAAGTTCGAACATACGATCCTTAACATCGGTTACCTTTACAAACCATGAATCCAATGGGTAGTATAATATAGGCTTATCCGTACGCCAACAGTTGGGATAGCTATGGACATATTTTTCCACTTTAAAAGCCTTGTTCTCTTCCTTTAGTCTAATTGCTATTTCAACATCGACCGAACGTTCAGGTGCAGTACCGTCATCATAATATTCATTCTTGACATATTTACCTCCCAACTCTTTCATCTCAGGCCTGAACTTACCCTGCAAATCGACCAAGGGCACGGGATTGCCATTGTCATCCAAAACCAACATCGGTGGTACTTCTGGCGTAGCCTGTTTCGCTACCAAGGCATCGTCAGCCCCAAAAGTAGGTGCCGTATGCACTATACCGGTACCATCCTCGATTGTAACAAAATCACCGATAATGACCCTAAAGGCATTCTCCGGATTTTGATAAGGAAGGGTATAGGGCAACAATTGTTCATAACGGGTTCCCAACAAATCCTTACCTACTACTGTTTCTCCAATTATTTTGTATGGGATTTTTTTATCTGCACTTGTATAGTTTGAAAAATCACTTTCCTCACCTGACTCGAAAAACTTACCACTAAATTGTTTGCCTACAAGATTTTTGGCAAGCACCACTTGAATAGGTTCAAAGGTATATTGATTGAATGTTTTCACTACAACGTACTCGATCTTGGCCCCGACGGTCAGTGCCGTATTCGAAGGAAGTGTCCAAGGTGTAGTGGTCCACGCCAACATGTGGATATCCCCCTCAATTCCTTTGATAGCCTCTGGAAGCGTTTCTTTCAACACTTTGAATTGTGCAGTAACCGTGGTATCGGTTGTATCTTGATACGTACCAGGTTGATTCAATTCATGGGAACTCAACCCTGTTCCCGCTTTGGGCGAATAAGGCTGTATGGTGTACCCTTTATAAATCAATCCTTTGTCGTAGATCTGCTTTAACAACCACCAAACCGACTCCATATACTTGGACTTATAAGTGATATAGGGATCATCCATATCTACCCAATAGCCAATACGCTCGGTCATTTCATTCCAAACATCGGTATATCGCATCACAGCTTTTTTACAGGCTGCATTATAATCTTCAACGGATATCTTTACCCCGATATCTTCCTTGGTGATGCCCAATTCCTTTTCAACACCCAATTCAATAGGGAGTCCATGGGTATCCCATCCAGCTTTTCGTTTGACCTGAAAACCCTTCATGGTCTTGTAGCGGGGAAAGATATCCTTTATAGTCCTGGCAATCACATGATGTATACCCGGCATACCATTTGCCGAAGGGGGGCCTTCATAAAATACATAGCTGGGATTTCCCGCCCTGGTGGAAATACTCTTTTCAAAAATCGAGTGTTCCTTCCAGTACTGGAGTTCTTCTTTTGCAACTCTTGGTAAATCCAAACCTTTATATCCGGCAAACTTCATTGTGTCTCTGGTATTGCTGTTTTAATAAGGCTGCAAAATTATAAATTTAGATTGAATTTATTTCATATTATACTAAATGAAATACAGCGAGTTAGGGGTATATTGGATAAATGTTAAAATAAAGCATCCAAAAATCAATCTGTTACGTATATCCTTTGAATTGAAATCAAATAAATATATCCAAAATGAAAAAATTAATTTTTAGTGCAATTTTAATGATCGCTATGAGCGTATCATTCGTTTCATGTAGAGAAACTGCCGAAAAAGCTGGTGAAGCCACAGAAAAAGCTGGTGAAGCCATGGGCGAAGCTGCCGATGCTGCAGGTGAAGCCATTGACGAAGCTGCTGATGCTACTGGTGAAGCAATCGAAAATGCTACCGATGCCGCTGGTGAAGCTGCTGAAGGTGCTATGGACAAAGCCGGAAACGCTGTTGACAGTGCTAAAGAAGCTGGTGAAAATGCAGCCGAAGGTGTAAAAGACGCTGCTGGTGCTGCCGTTGACAAAGCTAAAGAAGCTGGCGCCGATGTTAAAGATGCCGCTACTGATGCTGCTGATAAGGCTAAAGAAAAAGCCGCTGAAGTAAAAGACGTTATCAAAAACTAAGCGTTTTTCACATTAAGAGTATTGAACCCTGACGATAAATGTCAGGGTTTTTTTTATTTAAAAACTATAGTCGACCCCCAAAATAAGATTGGTTCCTGGGATGCTATACCTGAGGAATACGACCGATAAAATTGAACCCTGACGATGAATGTCAGGGTTTTTTTTATTTAAAAACTATAGTCGACCCCCAAAATAAGATTGGTTCCTGGAGACGCTATACCTGAAGAATACGACCGATAAAATTGAACCCTGACGATAAATGTCAGGGTTTTTTTTATTTAAAAACTATAGTCGACACCCAAAATAAGATTGGTTCCTGGGATGCTATACCTAAGGAATACGACCGACGAAATTGAACCCTGACGATAAATGTCAGGGTTTTTTTTATTTAAAACTATAGTCGCGACCCCCAAAATAAGATTGGTTCCTGGAGACGCTATACCTGAAGAATACGACCGACGAAATTGAACCCTTACGATGAATGTCAGGGTTTTTTTTATTTAAAAACTATAGTCGACACCCAAAATAAGATTGGTTCCTGGAGACGCTATACTTGAAGGATACGACCGATAAAATTGAACCCTGACGATGAATGTCAGGGTTTTTTTATTTAAAAACTATAGTCGACCCCCAAAATAAGATTGGTTCCTGGAGACGCTATACCTGAAGAATACGACCTATAAAGCTGATTTGTCATATTCTCTAGACTACAGGTAATCGCAAATCCTTTGTTCAATCGATATTGGGTACGAAGGTTTAACGTATACCAAGAAGGGCTATAGGGTAACCCATTTGCATCTTCCGCGTACATATATGTTTTCGCCTGCTCAGAGGTTGCTAGATCGTCATTTGCTATTTCCCCATTAAAATTCAGGAAGAAATCGGTCTTTAGGTTCTGATTTTTAAACACAAAATGAACGTCACCAAAGGTTGGGGGCACATGTCTAGACGGACTGTCGGTGCCATCTTCTTCTTCCTCAATACCCTCGGTCAACGTTAAATTGGAAACCAATGATATATTTTCTGTCAAAAAGGCCTCCAATCCGAATTCGAATCCATATACATAAGCCTTGGCAGCATTTTGCATGGCCTGAACGGTACTCAATTCGCCATTGTATTCAATTTGTGATTCCCCATTGAACAGATAATCCCTGCGCACCAAGGCGTCGACCAAATAGGTGTAAAACGCGGCCCCTTTAAAGACGACCTTGTCATTATAGTTTTTTTGTACACCCAACTCCATATTATAGGCATATTCCGGTTCTAAATCAGGATTCGGCACGACAACGGAACCCGGTTCCGAATCAAAAACCTTTCCTACATCATCGATATTGGGCGACCTAAACCCTGTAGATCCATTTAAGGTTACTTGTAAATTGGCCCTTGGAAACCAACTAAAACCTATACTACCCGTGAGTGCCCCCGTACTGAGATTCGCATCATCAAAAGGGAAAGGATAAAAGGTTTTATCAAAATCAGCATTGATCCAAACATGACTATATCGCAGTCCTGAAAGCAGACTGAAGTTTGGTTTTGCCTTATACTCCCCGTTTAAATAGGCCGCAGCCGTTTGCCATGATGACCCATCAGGATACCGCGATGGCGCATCTGCTATTAAATTTGTGGTAATGTCCTTCTGGCTACCATCGGAACCCACCTTGTTTAAAACATATGACGTTCCATAATACAATCGAAGATCCCCAATTTTCTTGTTCTCAAAATCAACATTGGTCGAGAACGCATGAACCATTTCCCTTGTCGAATATAAAATGGCGTCTTGAAATCCCCGATCGTTCCTACTTTCCTCAAAATATTGGTATGCCGTTGTTATTTTAAGTCCGTCATAGAACTTCCCTTTCCCTTTTTTATTCAACTGCACATTCCCCATGAACCATTTCTGGGGGCCGTAGTACCATTCGGCAGACCGCAGTCCCGACCCTTCCTTATCGGGTCGGATCAACCTATCGTAACGCGAATAATCAGAAGTTTCGGAATAAAACAATCCCATGTCCAATCCCCAATTATTATTAGGTTTGTGAGTGATTTTCTGCATAAAATTCCACTGGTCGTAACCGGTACTTACTTGCTTTCTAGGGTCGCTATTTGTCGTAAGGACATCGAGACCATTTTCGGTAGTGACGTAATTATTCCTTTTATATGAATCCGGACCATGGGAACCCATTTTCAAGTCATCAAAATCATTATAGGACACACCGGTTAGAAAGGCCCATTTTTTTTTGCCCAAGTTAATATCAAAATGGCCCGTTCTTTCATTGTTGGCCGAGGCATATCTCAGATTCGAGTGTCCAGAAACCTCAAGACTGTCCTTATGGGAGAAAATGGCTCTTTTGGTGTAAAAATTCATGACCCCACCAAGGGCATCACTGCCGTAGATCACAGAACCTGGACCAAAAATCACTTCGGTCTTCTCAATATTAAAAGGATCTATTGAAATGACATTCTGTAGGTTACCCCCTCGGAATATGGCATTGTTCATACGAACACCATCAACCGTCAACAACAATCTATTGGTCGCAAAACCCCTTATCATAGGACTACCACCCCCAAGTTGGCTTTTTTGCACAAATACCTTACCACTGTTTTGGAGGAGATCCGCCGAGGTTTGTGGGTTTGTAAATGCGATAGCCCTTGCATTCAACGCAACAATTTTATGGGGTATGTCTTTTTTTTGTTGTTCCCATTTTGATATAGACATAACCACCTCATCGAGTTCTTCCGGCCTGATTACCAAATAGACCTCTGCACCATTCCTCAATAACTGGATTTTTGTGGCTTTATGAATCTCGTAACTAAGATGCTTAAAGGTAATTCGTTCATTGTCCGAGAAAACGGAAATATCACAAACCCCTTCAAGATCCGAAAGTGCCGCTTTTGACTTATCCTGGTTATAGACCGCGACATTTACGATAGGTTCTTTCGAATAATAGTCCAGTACCCTGATTTCTTGTGCGGTAACAGCATTTAAAAATATAAAAAACAGAAGGAATACTACCTTATCCATATTAACTGAAAACTTCATTTAAAATAGCCAGAGACTTGGGTTTTCGAAATCCCTGCAAATGTAATTCAAAATAAAGGACTATTGTTTGTAGTAGCTGCTGCCTATCTACCTTCTTCATCTTGACGTTATGAATTGCATCAAAATTTGTGCCTAAGAACCTTTTAAAATAATTTATATTTTCCCCCGAAATATTCGGGTTTAAATTGGCTATGTCGATAAACTCCCCCTCGAGTAAATCAAAGTACGCCCTCGAAATGTGGGTTACATCGGGATAAAAGCCTAAATACTTGGTCAGGTCCAATAAGAAATAGATATGGAAGTTGGTAATTTGGTTGTTTGTATCCAACCATTGAAGCGCACTTTCCACATAGTAAAAAAGCCCTTCATTGGATTCTTCTTCCTGAATACTGTTCGTTAACATCTCAGCCAAAAACATGGTCATGGCATTCTTGGATATATCGAAATGCAAAGATTGATATGGATAGGAGACCCTAACCTCACGAATCGTCTCCAAAGTACCTTTATTCTTATGGTTGGCGACTATCTCCAATTGGGTAAGTGGCTGAAAATAGGCAGATTTCAACTTCCCTTTTTTGGATGCCAAAACCCCTTTGAGCAAATAGGATTTCAATCCGTCGGAAAACGTAAAAGCCTTTACGATCAAACTAGTATCCCCAAATTTTAAGGTAGATAAAACAATAGCCTTGGTAGTTACTTGCATGATGTTCTCTTAGCGGTTTTCAAAGATAAAACTATCAAAATGATTACCCGTATAAAAAAAGCCTTCCTAAAATTAGGAAGGCCTTATGATTATTTTGAAACGGTCGAATGTTATATGATCCCTTGGGCGAGCATAGCGTCGGCAACTTTTACAAAACCGGCAATATTTGCCCCTTTTACGTAATTGCAATAGCCATCATCCTCTTTTCCGAATTCGATACA
This sequence comes from Maribacter aquimaris, assembly GCF_014596745.1. GTDB lineage: Bacteria > Bacteroidota > Bacteroidia > Flavobacteriales > Flavobacteriaceae > Maribacter_A > Maribacter_A aquimaris. The sequence continues at coordinate 92,971 of NZ_JABTCF010000012.1, read as the reverse complement.
GGAATCGTGAATATCAGACATAATTCCTTTTAGACGCTCATCTACCTCTTCCCTTGTCCAGCTGATACGCAACGAATTCTGGGACATTTCCAAACCAGAAGTGGCTACACCACCCGCATTGGAGGCTTTACCTGGCGCAAATAATATCTTCGCTTTATGAAAAGCATGGATCGCATCTGCTGTAGAAGGCATATTGGCACCTTCGACCACACAGATACAGCCGTTTTTCATAAGTTGTTTTGCGTGCTCAAGGTCCAGTTCGTTCTGGGTCGCACATGGAAATGCGATATCGCACTTAACTCCCCATGGTTTTTCACCTTTATGGAAGGTAGCAGAGGAATATGTGTCTACATATTCAAAAATACGACCACGCTTGTTGTTCTTTAAATCCATGATAAAAGCCAGCTTATCTTCATCGATACCATCTTTATCGTGGATAAATCCGCTGGAATCCGACATGGTCACTACCTTTCCTCCGAGTTGTAAAACCTTTTCCGCTGCATATTGGGCTACATTCCCTGAACCGGAAATAACAACGGTTTTACCGCTAACATCATTATTCTTGGTTTTTAGCATATTTTGTGCAAAGTATACTGTACCATAGCCAGTAGCCTCTGGACGAATTTTAGAACCACCCCAAGACAAGCCTTTTCCTGTAAGAACCCCGGTAAACTCGTTTCTTATTTTCTTATACATACCGAAAAGAAATCCGATTTCCCTGGCCCCCACGCCGATATCACCCGCAGGTACATCCGTATTTGGTCCAATATGCCTGTTCAGCTCTAGCATGAATGCATGGCAAAAACGCATTACCTCATCATCTGATTTTCCTTTCGGGTCAAAATCAGAACCACCTTTACCACCACCCATGGGTAAGGTGGTCAAACTATTTTTAAAAACCTGTTCAAAGGCAAGGAATTTAAGAATGCTGGCATTCACTGAAGGATGAAAACGCAATCCTCCTTTGTATGGACCTATCGCGGAGTTCATTTGAATACGGTAACCTCGATTCACGTGAATTTTACCTTTATCATCTACCCAAGCCACCCTGAATGAAATCAATCTTTCTGGCTCGACCATTCTCAAAAGAATGCTCTTTCCTTTATAAATCCCATTACTCGCAATGTACGGAATCACTGTTTCGGCGACCTCCTGTACTGCTTGTATGAACTCAGGCTCATGACCGTTTCTGGTCTTTACCTCATCCATGAATGCTTTGATTTTTGCCTCCATATAGTACTGATTATGCTTTTTGTCTATATTGACTTTAGAATATTATCCCAAAATTATACTATTCCTATAATTTAAACTTTGTTTTTCTAAAAATACTGTAATTAATTTCAATTTAAGGACTGCAATCTGCACATTATGCAATCGCCTTCCAACCAGAACCTCCCAAGTTTACGTATACATCAACTTAATGCCTGTTCTAAATCCGCTATAAGATCATCCTTATCCTCTATACCGACACTCAGGCGAATCAATGTGTCGAGAACACCACTTTTTTCCCGTTCTTCTTTGGGAATACCGGCATGCGACATACTTGCTGGGTGGCCCACCAAACTCTCAACACCTCCCAATGATTCTGCCAAAGTGAACAACCTTAATTTTTCGACAATTCGAATGGTATCCTCTAGATTACTTCCTTTGGGTATGAAGGAAATCATACCGCCAAAGCCTTTCATTTGCTCTTTTGCCACATCGTGATTCGGATGTCCTTCGAACCCTGGCCAATAGACGCGCTCAATTTTAGGATGATTTTCCAGATAATGGGCAACAGCCATACCGTTTTCACAATGCCTTTGCATGCGCACATGTAGTGTTTTTATTCCCCGCACCACCAAAAAACTATCCATGGGCCCACAAACAGCCCCACTTGCGTTTTGAATAAAGTACAATTTATCGGCCAATGCCCTGTCTTTTACCACCAATCCACCAACAACGACATCGCTGTGGCCGCCTAGGTATTTGGTTGCCGAATGCATGACAATATCGGCCCCTAAATCCAACGGTTGTTGCAAATAGGGTGTCGCAAAAGTATTATCAACAACCAAGAGCAATTGGTACTTTTCCGTAATTTTGGCAACTGCCTTTATATCTATAATGTTCATCATTGGGTTGGTAGGGGTCTCTACCCAAACCAATTTTGTTTTCTTGTTGATAACACCAACCAAATCCCCAGTAGCATGCATATCGACAAAGTGAAACACGATGCCATATCTTTCAAAAATACGTTTAAAGAGTCGATAACTACCCCCATAAAGATCGCTCGTACATAGTACCTCATCGCCAGGGTCCAATAATTTGATAACGGCGTCAATAGCCGCCAGGCCACTTGCAAAGGCTAGTCCATATTTCCCATTTTCAATACTTGCCAAAGCATTTTCCAATGCCGTACGGGTTGGATTGGCACTGCGTGAATACGCAAAACCCTTATGTCCTCCCGGTGTGGTTTGGGCATATGTCGAGGTTTGGTATATTGGAGGCATTACCGCACCATAGGCCTTATCCGGTTCTTGTCCGCCGTGGATGGTTTTACTGTTGAATTTTAAGTCTTTTTTGCCCATACATTAAATTTTATCATATAAAAGTATTGTTATCTTTCGGAGATTGCAATGAAGCCGTAATTTTGTAACTAAGAAACACAACAAATAAATGAAAGCCCCAATCACCATATTGCTTTGCCTTTTAATATTTCTTGGATGTAAGGATGATGGCAAACTCACCTTTGAACCCCAAACGATTACCGATGAAGCCTGTGAAGAATGTCCTGAAATTTCGATTGAAGTACCAAAGGTTTTGGATCAAACCAAACTTGCAGAGACCATTAACACGGCTCTTGACGAAGAATTGATCTCCCTATTGGTCTATGATGATGGGATGGAAGCAACAACCGTATCCGAAGCCATTCAATCCTTTAAAAACGGATATAATGAATTACAAAAGCTATACCCCGATGAAACCGTAAAATGGGAGGCCAAAATTACAGGCACTGTTTCATATGAGAACAAGAACATACTGACCATTGCCCTTAATTCCTATTTATTCACTGGAGGGGCCCATGGCTATACGACCCGACGATTCTTGAATTTTGACAAAAACAAAGGAATGGAAATTGAAAATCGGGAACTGTTCAAAGACCGCAAGGATTTTGAGCACTTTGCGGAGACAAAATTTAGGATACAAGAGGATATTCCCCTAGAGGAACCTATCAATAGTACAGGTTTTATGTTCGAAGGAGATACGTTCTACCTCCCTGAAAACATCGGATTTACCGAAGAAGGAATAGTCTTGCTCTATAACCAGTACGAAGTGGCGTCCTATGCCGATGGTGCCATTACATTGGTTTTACCCTTCAATGAGACAAAAAACTATTTGATCCATAAAATCGGATTGTAATTTTAATCCTCGGCCAACAATACTTTTTCCAACGATAGCACTACCCCTAAATGCAACCCTTCATGAAACAAATTGAAGGCAATGGCATCCTCTACGTTCTTTAAGGTAACATTGGCACTAGTGGTATATTCGTTGAAATTCTTGAAAGCTCCATTTTCATAATCTTCCTGGGTCCATTCAATGCTAGAAAACAAAAATCCTTTGATGATATCCAATTCCTCATCGGTCGCCTTACCATCGGGCACCGTACCTTTTCTGAATTTATCGACCAACACATCGGGAACCTTCATGTCCAAACCACTTAATTTATAAACCAATAACTGCTGGGTAACAACCACATGGGCGATGTTCCACCAGATATTGTTACGATATCCACTAGGGATTTTCAACAACAATTCTTTTGGTGTCTTGGTGAGTACCGAATAAAGTGCCTTTCGGTTCTGTAGTGTAATGTTAATTAATCTTTCCAATGGATCTAATTTATAAAGTAGCTGTAAAAATAGAAAAATTCCAATGGAATTGGGTTTCTTTGTATACCATTATATGCAAGGAAACCCAAACACCCCAAACATGAAAAAAATATACTACCTAAGTACCTGTGATACCTGTAGAAGGATTTTGAACGACTTGAATCCGTTGGATGATTTTAAATTACAGGATATTAAAACAGCACCCATAACCCTTTCCCAAATAGAGGAAATGTATAAATTGGCCGGTAGTTATGAATCCCTTTTCAGCAAAAGGGCACGACTTTATAAAGAAAAGGGATTGGCCCAAAAAAGCCTCAGCGAAGAGGATTATAAAACATTGATTCTTGAACACTATACTTTTTTAAAGCGCCCAGTGATCATTTTCAATGACAAAATCTTTGTGGGAAACAGCAAAAAAGTGGTCGAAACCGCAAAAGAAACCATACATCCTTGAGTAAACGTACTTTAGCCATTTTAGCCGCCATTGGGGCCACTATCATCTATGGAATAAACCACACCATAGCCAAAGGGGTAATGCCCAATTATGTCGGGGCCTATGGTTTTGTCGTATTAAGGGTCATTGGTGCCGCTGCATTGTTTTGGGGTGCCTCGCTTTTTGGCCCCAAGGAGAAAATAGAAAAGAAGGATTACTTACGAATCGTTGTTTGCGCCATTTTCGGAATGGGATTGAACATGTTGGTTTTCTTTAAAGGATTATCCCTTTCGACACCAATAAACAGTGCTGTTTTAATTACCACCACGCCTATTATCGTTTTGATCCTTTCGGCCATTCTTATCAAGGAAAAAATATCGGGCAGAAAAGTATTTGGGATATTCGTCGGACTTCTTGGGGCCATGGGCTTAATACTGTTCGGAACCGAACTACGGCAAGATGCCCCAAATATCCCAATGGGTAATTTTTTGATCCTGTTGAATTCCTTTTTCTATGGAACCTATTTGATACTGGCTAAAATCCTGATTTCAAAATACCACCCTTTCACCTTTATGAAATGGATGTTTTCAATGGGAATCCTTATTTGTCTGCCATTGGGGTACCATGAACTTATAGCGATAGAATGGTCCCTTTTACCCTTTGATATTATTTGGCGAATTGCCTTTGTAATCCTGGGAACCACATTCTGCACGTACCTGTTCAATATTTTTGCACTCACCCAACTAAAAGCATCTACCTTAAGTGCTTTTGTCTATGTACAACCACTAATAGGCATCCTCTTCGCCATTGCCGTTGGTAAGGATGTCCTAACCGCCACGAAGATTCTTGCCGCCTTATTGGTTTTCTTGGGAGTGTATTTATCGAGTCGAAAAACTAAACCAAATCCTTAGGCTTTTTAGCAAACTTACGGGTATCTTCCTTCGTTAGGACACGAAAGCCTTCCGGTCTTTCTATCTGGTCAAAACGTGACAATAATTCTTTGGACAATGGTGTAAGCTGCCTTGTTTCCAAACTGATCCAAGCACCCATCATTTCGCAATGGGCAACATTCTTACCCTTACTGTCGTAAAAATTATGATGGAATTCAAAGAAACAACCGTCCTCACTCATCCCCATTACCTCCAATGAAACCCTAACCGGCTTACCTGGAAAGAGCTCTTTGAAATAGTACATGTGCTCATAAAAAACCACAGGGCCTATCCTGTTTTTGACCATAACCTCATGACCAAAGCCCAAATCCAATAAAAAGGCCATACGGGTATGGCTCATAAAATTAATATAGGCCGAATTGGCTAAATGGCGATTGGCATCTACATCACTCCAACGAACTTCAAACTCTTTTAGAAACATTCTTTTATGAATTATTTTATTATGCATGCATAAGAATCACAAAAATACCATAGTTTTGGAAAACTGCAGATAACAATCCCAAAAAATAATTCCTACTTTTAAAACTTTAAAACTAAAGTTATGAGTACCTCAGCACCCTTCATCAAAAACCTTTCCTTACCCGTAATTGCAGCTCCAATGTTCCTAATCTCTGGACCGAAATTGGTAATCGAATGTTGCAAAAATGGCATTGTGGGCACTTTTCCCGCCTTAAACCAGCGCACTAGTGAGGGTTTTGAGGAATGGTTGAAAGAGATAAAAAGTGCATTGGAGGCTTTTGAGAAAGAAAGTGGGAAAAAGGCGGCTCCTTTTGGGGTCAACCTTATCGTACACCCGACCAACCCACGGTTAGAAGCCGATATAAAACTTTGTGTCAAACATAAGGTACCTCTGATCATCACCTCTCTTGGTGCGGTTTCGCAAGTCGTGGATGCCATTCATAGTTATGGTGGACTGGTATTCCACGATGTCATTAAAAAAAGACACGCCCAAAAAGCTGCAGAGGCCGGTGTTGACGGACTCATTTTAGTCGCAGCCGGGGCAGGTGGCCATGCAGGGACCATAAATCCCATGACCTTAGTGGCGGAAATCAAAAAATTCTATAACAAAACCATTATTCTTTCCGGTTGTATAACTACAGGAAGGGATATTGCCTCGGCCCTTCAAATGGGTGCCGATTTGGCCTATATGGGTACCCGTTTCATCAATGTTGAGGAAAGTAAGGCTACGGATGAGTACAAAAATATGATCATTGAATCCGGGGCCAGTGACGTGGTATATACGGCCTCTATTTCCGGGGTACACGCCAACTTCCTGGGGGCCAGCCTCAAGGCGGCTGGCATCACGGAGGAAGATTTGAAAAAAGATAGGAAAATAGATTTTGGAAAAGAACTGGATACCGAGGCCAAGGCCTGGAAGACAATATGGTCCGCAGGCCAAGGGGTAGCAACCATAGAAAATGTCGTACCCGTTGCCAAATTGGTCGACAATCTAAAAATAGAATTTAAGACTGCCATAGAGGAACAGATAAAAGTATTGGACACCTTTCCCAAATAAAAAGAATAATCCTATCATACAACAACATGCCCATAATCGCATCGGAATACAACCCTCCATTACTTTTTAAAAACGGACATTTCTCCACCGTATACTCCGGCGTTATACGAACGGTTTCCGGAGTACATCAAGAACGGGAACGAATCGTGCTTCCCGATCAGGATTTTTTGGATTTGGACTGGACATATTCCCTGCAACCGAGCCGCAAAGTACTCATCTTGCTTCATGGGCTAGAGGGTAGTGCCCAAAGACCCTATATCACAGGAAGTGCCAAATTGGCCAGCGCCCAAGGTTATGATGTTTGCGCCGTTAATTATAGGGGATGTAGCGGGGTGACCAACACCTTGTATCGCTCCTATCATTCTGGAGCCACGGAAGATTTGGATGCCGTTGTACAACATCTTTTGAAAAAAAACACCTATGGCAAAATCTTTATCAAGGGTTTTAGCTTAGGCGGAAACCTGGCACTTAAATATATTGGGGAGGGTCGAGACCTACCCAAACAGATAAAGGGGGTCGTGGCAGTCTCTGCCCCATGTGACCTACATAGTTCACTAAAACAATTATTGCTTCCAAAAAATTATCTCTACAGCCAACGTTTCAAAGATCATTTAATTGCCAAATTGAGACTGAAACAAAAAGTATTTCCTTCAAAAATATCAGATGCCGATATTGCCAATATCAAAACCCTCAAAGATTTTGATGATATTTACACAAGCAGGGCACACGGTTTCAAAGATGCTCTCGACTATTACAAAACATGTAGTTCGTTACAGTTCTTGCCTGGGATTGATATTGCCACACTCATTATCAACGCCAAGAACGATTCTTTTTTAGGCCCTAACTGTTATCCCTACAAGGAAGCGGAAGAAAACAACTCGATTTTTTTAGAGATTCCAAACTCGGGTGGACATGTAGGTTTTTACGGAAGTCAGAATACCACATATACCGAAAAAAGAGCCCTAAAATTCTTTGCTGACTTATAAATTTCACCACTAAACCTTATCTTAGTAAATTGAAAATCGATAGCTGTCAGGTTACCCCCAGCTTAATAGAACAATATGAAGAAAATACTTACTGTCTTGGCTGTTGGAAGCCTTATTATTGGCTGTGGCGAAAAAAAAGAGGAGAAGAAAGGTGGTTTTGAAATGAACCGCGCCAAAAAAGAAATCAAAGCGGAAAAAACCACTGGGGAAGTTCCCGTTGATTTAAACAACAAAGGGGTTGGACCAATTACCTCGGTCGAATTCGGTACGGAAATAGATACCGAATTGGCCGCCAAAGGAGAAAAGCTCTATTCGACCATTTGTGTTGCCTGTCATATGGCCGAACAACGAATGATCGGACCTGCCATGAAGGGCCTTTATAATAAGAGAAGTCCTGAATGGGTGATGAATATGATCTTAAACCCCGATGGTATGCTTAAAGAAGATCCTATCGCAAAAGCCCTCTTGAAAGAATACAATAATTCCATAATGCTGAACCAAAACCTAAGTAAGGATGACGCAAGAGCTATTGCGGAGTATTTGCGTACACTTTAAGCGTTGCCCATAACAAGTTTCCAGTGGTGTTACCCTATCCATAGGAAAAGGTATCACCATTCTTTTATACCTTGTCAACAGCTACCTTATATGTTGGATCTTCCAATACATTCACATCGATAATATCATACGCATTTTCCAAAAGTAGAATACAATCTTTGCTTAAATGTTTTAAATGGATTTTCTTCCCTGCTTTGGCATAGCGTTCGGTAAGTTTATTCAAAGCTTCAATACCGGACATATCCACAATACGGCTCTCCCGAAAATCAATGATGACTTCTTCAGGATCATTTTGAACATCGAATTTTTCATTGAACAACGTAGTAGAGGCAAAGAATAGCGGACCATAAATCTCGTAATGCTTAATCCCTTGCTCATCGACATATTTCCTAGCCCGGATACGTTTTGCATTTTCCCAAGAATACGCCAATGCGGAAATGACTACTCCAAATAATACGGCGACGGCCAAATTATGCGTAACGGCTGTAATCAAGGTTACCAAGACCATCACAATAACATCGGAATTGGGCATTTTTCGAAAGGTCTTGAAACTTGCCCATTCAAATGTACCGATAGCTACCATGAACATAAGTCCGACCAAAGCCGCCATAGGCAAACGCTCGATAAGGCTAGATCCAAACATTATAAAAACCAACAACATGACAGCAGCGGTAATTCCCGACAATCTTGCACGTGCTCCCGAAGAAGTGTTGATCAAACTCTGACCGATCATAGCGCAACCACCCATGCCCGACAAAAATCCGGAAAGGATGTTAGCCGTTCCTTGGGCAACACACTCCTTGTTACCACTACCACGTGTTTCGGTTATTTCATCGATGATATTCAGGGTAAGTAAACTTTCTGTTAATCCTACGACCGCTACAATCAAGGAAAATGGGAAAATGATTTTCAAGGTTTCCAAAGTGAATGGTATATTCGGAATGGATAATGGTGGAAAACCACCTTGAATGGTTTGTCCCTCTTTCATGGTGTCCGCTACGGTAAGCGTATCAACATTAAAGCCAATTACGATTGCTGAAACCACTACAATGGCCAATAAGGAAGAAGGAATGGCCTTTGTCAATTTTGGAACCCCCCAAATGATCAACATTGTCAAAAAGGTTAGCCCCAACATGGTATACATGGAAGCACCTGTTAAAAGATCATCCGTTCCTTTTTGATAGAAATTCGGGAACTGGGCCATAAATATGATAATCGCAAGACCGTTTACAAATCCGAACATTACGGGGTGGGGTACCAATCGAATAAATTTACCCAAACGCAAAAACCCAGCAATTACCTGTAATACTCCAGCAATGATCACCGTCGCAAAAACATAATGTAAAATAGTCTCTGGTTCGATACCCGGAAATGTATTTTTGAGTTCTAAGATCAACCCAATGAAAATAACGGCAACAGCCCCAGTAGCCCCCGATATCATACCTGGCCTACCTCCAAGGATAGAAGTCACCAAGGCCAAAACAAAGGCAGCATACAAACCCGTTAAAGGAGAGAACCCAGGAATCAAAGCAAAAGCAATTGCCTCAGGCACCAAAGCCAAGGCCACCGTAAGACCTGATAAGATCTCTGTTTTATAATCTACTTTCTGTTTAAAATCGAATATATTCAAATACTTCCTCATACCCTATAATTAAAGGGCGCAAAAATAGTGCTAATAGTTGGGATGACCTTAAAACACGAAATTATTAAGGATTTAACAACTTACCAAGACTTTAATCCCAACAATTTTTCACCAAGAGGGGATAAATTGGCTGTATCGTATTTCGTTTGTTCCCAATTTCTGGGATCCCCCGGAAAAGCATATCCCTCAGGAGCAATTCGGTTCTTCCAGGACATCATACGCCATTGTCTTAATTCCCTATTATCCTCTTCTGCCGGCATCATAGAAATATATTGGGCCATGCGTACTTTATCCTTTGACCTGTTCGGCCGAATGCCATGTGGCTGTGCACTATGGAAAACCAATAAATCACCGGCTTTTAGTTTCACCTTTACGATTTTGTCTTCGAGACCATTAATATCAGGTTGAAAATGATCCCTGTCCTTAGGTTGTGTCGATTTCCAAGTTTCATAATTTCTATAAAGCCATGGTATACACTGAAAACCTCCCATTTGGTCATCGGTCTGGTCGGCCAACGCCAAAACCCCCTGTACATTCTGTGGTCGGGTCTCTGGGTCGTAATCCCAATGTATGAAGCCTTTTTGTTCATGACCGGGCCTATTCGGAAAATTTAAATTGGCCCGATCGATCGTTACCCATAATTTTTCGGTGCCCCATATATCCACAAACGCATCATAAACCCGTGGCATTTGCCTATTGTTCCATAAATGCTGATGATTATATACCTCTACCATTCCCGTACCAGTAAGCTCTTTCATTTTCATTTCTGCCCTTGGTGGAGGATACCAAGAATTTGGGTCGCCTGGTTCCTTCTCTTCAAATTCCCATAGAAATTCAGCGGTTTTTTGAACTTGTTCCCTGGGAACGGCATTTTTAATAATTACATACCCATTATGCATCCAGAAATCCCAATCGGCTTCGCTCAAAACCCTTAACGGTCTTCCATTGGATCGGTCATTTAATTTTATGTTACTACTGGTTGCCATGGATGGATTTCCAGGAATATCCTCATGGCCCTTATTGGCCCTTCCAAATTTTGCTTGGGTATTCTTCATGATAAAGGATTTAGAAATAATAGGGTAAAACTATTTAACGAAACGGCATTAATCTACCTTGATATTGATCTATATTTGAACTATATTGATAATTAAACTCCATTTATATCCATATTAGGATAATTTTGTTGTCTATTACGTATGAAAATCCAACTAGAAACCTTCGACCAGCCAACCAAAAGTCCCTTCCGGTTGCTACATGACCCTAAATTGAACCATCTGTATTACTGGCATTTTCATCCGGAATTTGAATTGGTCTATATTGAGGGAGCCAGTGCAAAGCGCCATGTAGGTGACCATATATCACACTACAAAAACAATGATTTGGTACTTATTGGATCAAATATTCCGCATTTGAATTTTGATCATGGTGTAAAAACCCCCTATTTGAAAGAAGTATTGCATATTAAACCCTCCTTTAAAACGGACTTTATTGAGCAAACATCCGAACTACAATCCTTGGAGCACCTTTTGGAACTTTCAAAATATGGCATTGCATTTACGGGCAGTACAAAAACCGAAATCGGTAAACTTATGAAAACGCTCCACACCCTATCGCCTTTTGATTTCTTTATGCAGGTCGTCACCATCCTAAAACTACTTTCGCAGAGCAAGGAATTTGAGTTGCTCCATAAAAAACCCTTTATCAACAAATACCGTAAAAAGGAGCAAGGCCGCCTTCGTAAAATCCATGGTCTGATCGATGAGCGCTATCAGGATAAAATATCATTGGATGAGGTTGCGACTTTATGCCATATGACCAAGCCTGCATTTTGCCGTTATTTCAAAAAGACAACAGGAACCACTTTTGTCGGATTCTTGAACCAATATCGCATCAGTCAAGCAAAAAGATTGCTTTTGACCGGAAAAAATATAAGTGAAACCTGTTACGCTTGCGGTTTTGAAAGTTTATCCTATTTCAATCGCACCTTTAGGAAGATAACCGATGAAAATCCTTCAGAATTCAGAAGGAGGCACTTGAATCATTGAATCTTGATGTATGGATCAGTACATTTCTTAGACCAATAGACGGGTCAGTCCCAAAAGGTGTGCACGGATTGATCCAAAAGAGAGACCCCTATAGCATTCCATTTGTGTTTAGCCCTTCTTTGTATCCCCAAAAAAAACGCCCCAATCGTTTTGATCAGGGCGGTTCTTAACTTAATAACCAACCAAAAAGTCCTTATTTGATCAACGCATTAACTGCATTAAAGCGTTGATTATATTATTCCCTACTTCGTTTCACCTGCATCACTGGGTTTATCGTTTTCTTTCGTTTCTTCCCGTCCAAAGTCTTATCGGATTTCAGGTATTGAATGTAACCCCTTCCCTTAAACCTATACACCGTTCCACTGCTGGGGTGATACAATTCAATGGTACTATCATTAATAACGTACAACTCAAAGTAATCATTGCCCATGAAATCATACCCCAACTTTAAAGTTTTAAGCGTTTCATCGTTTTCTACATCATAAACGGTATAATCCCCTTCATAATCCCATTGAAGGTTGTTTATGGCACTGCCTATCGGGTCAATGGACGATTTAAAAACATCATTCTGGCCACTCTCAAAAAACTGTAGAAAGTTCTCCCTATCAAATTCATTCAATGCCCCTACTTCACTGGTATACGTTTTCTCCCATACATCATATTCCTGTAATAAATATTTTATGTTGTCATAAAATACCAAATCGAAATCGAAACGGTTCAACTGATAGCCTCTTAAATAATAGGAGGTGTTAGAGTTGGAATCGTACAATTCCAATGTGTTACCATTGACTGCAAACACATCCAATAACCACCGCCCATCAACATCATGGTCTATTTCCAAAGTTCCAGGAAAGGCATTAAAATAACCAATTTGGATCCCATAGCCATTTCCGGTCTTTCCAAGTCCTGCGATATTATTGTTCGCATATACGTTGCCATTATCAAAGGAAATGGTAAAGGCTCGTTGAAGAAAAGGAACCTCCCCATTTCCTGTCGTCTCATTGATATCGATATACCAAAGGTCAAATGATTGCAATACCTGGGCCGTATTAAAACCGGATTCCTCTATGAATTCATCCTCGAGTATCACTTCCGTATAACAAGAAGACATTAAGATTCCTATCAATAATAATCCAAGGTGAAGTTTTATAGCTTTCATATGTTCCACTTTTTAAATACAATGTGCCAAATAACCTTTCGGTGCAGAGCGAAAATTATTTCGGCTTATTCCTTTATCTGATTGTGTTTGTTCAACTTACACCGACCAAGCACCGTGCCATAAATCACAATTTACTGTATTACAGCTATTTAGATTATTGTTCTAATTTTATTTACTTTTGGTGTCAATTATAATTTCATATGGAAAAAGATTTTCGATTTGCGGTATTCGGTGGCGGAAGTTGGGCAACAGCTATAGTTAAAATGCTCACTGAGAACCTTCAACAAATCACATGGTACATGCGTAATGAAGATGCCATAGCCCATATTAAAACCCAAAAACACAATCCCAATTATTTAAGTTCGGTTGAATTCAATACCAATCAATTGAACCTAACCTCCGATCTGAATGCGGCCGTAATGGACAATGATGTGCTCATCTTCGCCATACCTTCGGCATTTCTTGATACCGAATTGAAGAAATTGACAGTTTCACTAAAGGATAAAATCATATTTTCCGCGATTAAAGGAATCGTTCCGGAAACAGGTTTGATCGTGGGTGAACACTTTCATAAGATGTACAATATCCCTATTGGGAACATCGGTGTGCTCACAGGACCTTGCCATGCTGAAGAAGTTGCCTTGGAACGTCTTTCATACCTCACCATCGCCTGTGCTGACAAAGCAAAAGCCCAATTGGTGGCCGATTCGTTAAAAAGTGACTACATCAAAACCAAGATTTCCGATGATATTATCGGAACGGAGTATGCTGCAATGTTAAAGAATATTTATGCAATTGCCGCAGGTATCTTCCATGGTTTGGGATATGGGGACAACTTTCAAAGTGTGCTTATGAGCAATAGTATCCGAGAGATGAAACGCTACATTAAACGCGTACACCGAATGAAACGCAACATTAACAATTCTGCCTATCTGGGTGATTTATTGGTCACAGGGTACTCTACATTCAGTCGAAATAGAATGTTCGGGAATATGATTGGAAAAGGGTATACCGTCAAAAGTGCGATGATGGAAATGAGCATGGTAGCCGAAGGTTATTATGCCACCAAAAGCGCCTACAAACAAAAAGCGGATTTTAAAAGTAAGGTACGTACACCGATTATCGATGCGGTATATGACGTACTCTATCTTGGTAAAAATGCCAAAAGCACTTTCGCAGCCTTGACCAACAAGATAGACTAAGCTCTAGGGCTTAACCAGGCCCAAATAAACCGATTTGGAGCGTGCTGGATTCAGCATCCAGTACTTATTTTACGTTAATGTTAATTTTAGCCTCGTTCCCGAGTTCATCAATAGCAATTATGATATGCTTTCCGGTGGTGGGCAATATGCCCAATTCATGAAAATTATTGGTTTGACCCAGATACTTTTCATCCAAATACCAATAAACCGATGTTTCAGGTTTCGTGTGTGCCAAATTCAGCACCAGTTCATTCAAATTACCCTCAAAATTTTTGGTTAAACTTATTTGGGCATGGTTCTTTGGATAAATAAACTCCATAGTAGGCTCCAAAGCGTTTTTACAATTTTCCTTAAAGGGCGGTAAATTCTTATAGGTAGGATGACTTTTTTTATAATAGAACGCCATTAGGGGTGGAAGCACGAACCAAGGTTCCCGGTAGGAGGCGGATATATCGGCACAGGAGGAATTAACCCGAAATTGTTTTTGTTGGTCTAAAAGAACCATCCTATGATACTTACAGACCTCAACATAATTGTTCTTATCCGGAATGGAAATTGTCTTTTTCGGACAATCCTTAGTGGCTAAAAAACCACTATTTCGGCAAACTTCCACCGATACGAATTCATCCAACGGTTTTTCAAACCAATCAGATTTCGGAAGCACATCGAAAACATCAAAAAGTATAGGGGCGGCACTCGAAACCCCTGTAACATTCGGTCTACCCTCGCCATCGGCATTACCTACCCAAATACCGACAACATAGTCTTTTGTGGTTCCTATGGCCCATGCATCCTTATTGCCAAAACTCGTCCCAGTTTTCCAAGCGATTTCCTTACTGCTATCGAAAAACTCCCAAGATTCATTGCCTTGGGGTCGGTTCACCTCTTTCATAGCCTCAAATGTCAGGTATATACTGCCCGCATCAAAAATGGTTTTTTCGGTGGATTTTTTTCCAAAATCAATTGTATGACCTTTGATCAAACTCGGATTTGCGAATTCCTGATCAAAATATTCACTTGATGAAGTATTAAAATGATTGATGGTTGACGCCATTGAAGCATAGGTTTTGCAAAGATCCCATAGATTACTTTCCGCACCTCCCAAAATCAATGTAAGTCCATAGTAATCGGCAGGTTTATCAATACCTCTCATATGGAAGGCATTCAATTGATCTCGAAAACGCTCTAACCCATACTTTTGTAACAATCGAACTGCAGGAATATTCAAGGAACGCGCCAAAGCCTTTTTTGCCTCAACGGCCCCACTGTAATCCTCATTGAAATTCTCTGGTCTATACCCGGCAATCTGTGTTGGCACATCGGGCACCAACATATCGGGCAATAATTCCCCAGCATCCATCATCGCGGCATATAATAATGGTTTCAATGTGCTTCCTGTGCTTCTAATGGCCTGGACCATATCCACATCCTTTTGATGATTCTTATCCGTTGGCGTATTTCCTATATAGGCCAGTACTTGTCTGGTATGCACATCCAACACCAATACTGCGGCATTATGCACCTGGTTTTGTTTTAGATTTTGATAGTGCTTGTTTAAAATAACATCGACATTGGATTGCAAATTTCCATCAATGGTCGAAGTAATCCGTTCGCCTCTATGGCTTCTTGCCAAATAGTGCACGAGATGGGGTGCCAATTTTGGAAGTGGGTATGGTTTTCGCGGTAATTTTTCCAATAACGCCATCTCATAGGTCGTATGGTCCAAAATGCCATTTTCGAACAATTTTCTCAGTAATCGATTTCTTTTTTGAAGCAACTG
This sequence comes from Maribacter aquimaris, assembly GCF_014596745.1. Taxonomy (GTDB): domain Bacteria; phylum Bacteroidota; class Bacteroidia; order Flavobacteriales; family Flavobacteriaceae; genus Maribacter_A; species Maribacter_A aquimaris. The sequence continues at coordinate 76,834 of NZ_JABTCF010000012.1, read as the reverse complement.
CCCTTGATTCTTCCCAGGATATATAAGGCTAGGGGCATTCGGCAAAACCGCTAAAGTAGCCGATTCGGCCCAGGATAATTGATGGGCCTGCAACCCAAAAAAGCGCCAAGCGGCCACATCGAGCCCTACGACGTTTCCCCCAAAAGGGGCGTGACTTGCATAAAGACCTATAATTTCTTCCTTGGTATGGCCAAGTTCCAATCGGGTCGCCAGAACCAATTCAATAGCCTTTTCCCAATAGGTGCGTTTTTTCCCTTTTCTGGACAAACGAATTACCTGTTGGGTCAAGGTACTCCCTCCCCGAACAGATTTCCCCGCCTTAATATTCGCTGCCACGGCTTTCGCCATGGAAATGGGATTAAAGCCTGGATGCTGATAAAAATAAGCATCCTCGAACTGAATAATACAGGTTTTAAACTTAAATGGCACGCTATCAACCTCAGGGAACCGCCATTGCCCATCATCCGCGATCATAGCCCCTAAAAGTTTCCCATTCTTACTTTCGATTACCGTGGCAGTAGGGTCTACAAAAAGATCCTTGGGCAAACAAAAATAATAAGCAAGCAATAGAACCGCGAAAACCAATACTTTCCCGGGATGCTTTTTAATCCATTCCTTAATACCCCCACGTTTAAAAGGAATTATATTATTGATCAAACCCATATTCCCGTTCTACCAAACAAATTCTGACCTTATACCTTGCATACCAATCGGATCTACCTTTTTCCTGTGCCAGTAAATGATCGGTATTCGATTTCCAATGGGCAATATCCTGCAGGCTCTCCCAATAACTTACAGAGATACCTATTTCATCCCGGGCACTTTCAAAACCTAAAAAACCAGGTTGTTGTCGGGCCAAATCCTCCATTTTTTGGCCCATCGCAACATACCCATGATCTCCACTGGTTCTATTGCTCGTAAAAATCACGGCATAATAGGGCTTTGTCATATTTCGTTGTTGTCAAGTTGTAAGAAGACCCAAATCTAGAGGGTTCATTGGATTCCCATTACCCTAGATCAAGTTCTTAACCTATACTTAGCGTTTAATAACCATCAATATATATACTCCCTTTCCAAAAAGTACGATACAATGGCCTCTTTCATAAGAACGGATTGTTCACCTGCCTTCAATGCCGGTAATTCTTCCTTAATCGTATAATGGGGCCATCCTTCTTCATCAAAATATTCAAATTCATAATAACCATAAGGTTCCAATAAACGACAGATCGCAATATGCATCAGATTCAATTTCTCATCCTTTTTAAAGGTATTTTGGTATTGACCCAATTCTTGTATGCCCACCAAATAAATGATAGCATCTAACTCCAATGCATCCCCATCGGCAAATTGATTCGAAAGCTTTTCAACCAATTGCTCCCATCGTTCCTTTAATTGTAGGTCTCTTGACATAGATTTGTTTTCTGGTTCAAAGGTACAAATCAATGTTTTATATTTGTTGATGAAACTTGTTTTGCTATTTATTGACTACCGCTTAAAACAATTGTGTTTCCCTAGACCACGTTTGGGGTCTCTTTTTAAAAACAATCAGGATGGGAGTATTGGATATTATTTTGGGGCTATTATTGGTTTACGGACTTTATAAAGGTTTTATAAACGGCCTATTTGTTGAAATCGCCTCAATCATCGCATTGGTTGCCGGACTGTATGGCGCGATACATTTCTCATATATAGCAGGGGATTACCTTTCTTCAAACATGGAGTGGAATGAACGTTATATGAATATTACCGCGTTTATCATCACCTTTATCATCATTGTCATTATAGTGCACCTAGCCGGAAAATTCCTGACCAAAATCGCTAATTTTGCCATGTTGGGACTGTTGAACAAATTGGCAGGGGCTATTTTTGGCGCTTTAAAAGTAGCTGTGATCATTGGTGCTCTTTTGGTATTCTTTGAACGTGCCAACTCCTCGGTTAATTTGGTGAAAAACGAAACGTTGGAAGAGTCCGTACTCTATGAACCCGTAAAGGAAATAGGTGCCTTGGTCTTCTCCAAGGTCTTGAAGGAAAAGGATGAAAACGAATCCCAAGAAGAATAGGGCGTCATTACTTTGAATATAATAAGGCCATATTCCTTCCTAAAAAGACCCCTACTGCCATATTCAAATACCATCAATTTAGGGGAAACCAAACCCCTATACTTCCAAACCTTATCTAAACCAAGGGAATAGTCTGTAAATAATAGTGTTTTCCTTGCCCCACTATTCGTTATATTGAAGTAAATTGTCGCTAAGCCATATCTTTTAACCACTCGGTCAGGCCATCCAGCAACCATGACCTTGGTCTACGTTAAGGCCCGAAATATTGAATGACATTTAATTTACGAATGATTGAAGAACACTAATAAATACAGTTTAGGGATTTTAATGGCTATTTAACGATTTAAAACCTTAGGTTAAATCAGATTGTATTCTTTTGTAAGTGTTAACGAGGTAATGATGACGCATTGAAAAAATTAAAAGATACTCCATATTATTATAGGGCAATTCACGAAATCAATTATAGTTTCGGTGATTTTTACCTATTTGACACTTTTGTCGTAGGTGAAATCCATGATAATGTCCATGTTTCTTGGAAAGAACACGGAAAGATGATTGCCGAGGAATTGTCTAATTTATATGATAATAACGGTAAGGATATCATCTACATTTCGAATAGGGTGAACGACTATTCCTTGGTGCCTACCGATTGGAAGATATTTTTTAAATTGAGTTATAACCTAAAAGCATACGGAATCATAAGCCATACCAAGACAGGTTATTTTAATGCCATGCTCGAAAGAATGTTCGTGAACACAAAATCACGTTGGTTCAACTCCCTAGAGGATTCCATAATCTGGGTCGATAAAATTTCGAATACCGAAGTATTGAAATCCAAGAAAAAGAGGGTTTCCCTTTAATTTTTTAGACCTTTTACAGTATCCCCATTCCGAGCACATTCACTCCTTCTTTATTGTACCACCTCGACCCATCTTCCCTTGGTCCTTACAGCATAATCATTGTCATACATGGCCTCTGCCTGTACCCCAGGCAAATAATAAGTTCCCAAATAAGAGGCATTCAATAACACCCTAAAGGTTTTTGTTTCATTCTTATTGAGATCAAAATAGAAATTAGCCCTATCGTCCCGTATATCGGTATAGTCTACTTGATTTTGTTCAAACGCCCCAAAATCGGTAAATCGTGTATTTACAATTTCCCACCCACTTGGGAATATTTGTGTCAAAGCCACATTTTCAATCTTATTTCCCGTGGTATTGGTCAAGGTAACCTCGGCTACAAAATCGGTGCCCTGCATGATTCTCGAAATATCGATACGCGAACCATCCCTTCCTTTATATACCGAACTAACCTTAAGGTTTCGCTGAAATTCCCGATCCTCACCTACCGGTAGTTTTCCATTATTCACAATTGAAACATACAATGTGTTCCGATCCAAATTTGATATCACAATACTATTGCTACCTTCTTTGATTTTCAATTCATGTTCTGCCAAGGTCTTAGCCATATTTACATCTGTTATCGCACCATTTACCGTTAATTTGGCCTTGATGCCTTTGCCTCCTACCATGCCAGCGAATTTGGCCATTGCCAAGAGACTATAAGCAGTGCTTTGCGTACTCATCCATTGTTTTTCCCCCAATCGTTGGGCTACGGTTTTGGCTAATTCCCTTGCCTTGGATTTATCATTGAGCAATACATATGTTTCCAAAGCCATAGCTCTATTTCTACTTTCGGAACCAAACGTATAATAGTTGTATTCATCGTTCGTAAAATCCATCTTGGTATTGGAAAGCACCTCTTCTGCAACCCGCTTTTGACCGATTAAGGCATAGGTTGCGGCTAGGCGGTATTTTGATTCGTTGGTAAGTCCACGGGTCTCCCTTAAACGGTTCATTGAAGCTACATCGGCATTCCCCGATAAAGCGAGGGTATACAAACGATAGGCCTGTGCCAAATCAGAATTTTCCGAACCACTTCTCCATTGTTTCGCAACCTGTTGTTGGTAACTTACCCAGCTCGACTTAAACCCAATAGGCAACACATAGCCTTTGCTTTCGGCCTCGATCAAGAAATGACCGGCAAAGGAAGTACCCCAATCGTTGACCCTTCCCTCTCCAGGCCAATACGGGAATCCCCCGTTAGGCAATTGATAGCCTCCCAATCGCTGAATGGCACTTTCTACGTGCTTTTGCACCTGGCTTTTACGATTGGCATCCAAATCAAAGATATCCGACAAGAACAGTTGGGGGAAAGCAGCCGAAGTGGTCTGCTCTACACAACCATGGGGATACCGAATCAAATATTTCATACGCCCATTGAAATTCATCGGTGGTATGGTCGAAAATTCTACTTGGGCCGAATTGCTTCCTGCAATTCCAAAAGTTTGAAGATCCAACGTTTGACTGCCTTGGGCATCAAGGACCAAATCCTGTACCGTAGAGGTCATCGGATTGGGATTGACCACATCAATCGGAATTTCAAACGAAGCCTTTTCCCCATTGCCCGTAGCTTCTATCCTTACTTTCCCTATACCCTTAAAATCGGACACATTTAACTTAAAATAGACCATTTTCTCATCGGGCTGGGCAAACGAAATGGTTTGGGAAGCCGCTCCCTCGATGGTGAACGCTTGATCCCCTTTGATGGAAACGGTGACATTACGCACCTTCTTTTCCATCGCAAAAACCGTTATCGGAAGGGTTACTTTTTCACCTTGTGTTATTTTTCGGGGCAAAGAAGCCAATACCATCAATGGCTTTCGAACCGGAGTGGTCTTCTCTACACTGCCATAAGCCCCATTGGTATTTTCCCCTGCGACGATCATGGTTCGGACCGACCCTACATATTTTGGAATTTTAATCTTATGTGAACGTGTTTGACCTTCTTTTAGTTCAAAAGGTCCCAAATAAACGACCATAGGCTCAAACCTGTTTGCCTTTTTGTTCTTGGCCCCCGCCAATTCACTATCACCCCCTATAGCAAACACTTGGTCTATACGACCGCCGAAAGCACCAATAACATCATCATAGACATCCCATGTTTTTACCCCTAGGGCTTCATGGGCATAAAATGTATCCCATGGGTTAGGGGTTTTGAAACGGGTTAGGTCCAATAACCCTTCATCTACAATGGCAACACTATAGGTCATTGCTTTTTTGTTCGCCTCACTTACTTTTAATGTGATACTCTCCTCTGGTCGCAACACCTCGGGCATCGCAATAACAGGCTCTAATTTGGTAGTGGGATTCTCTACCGAAATGGGTATTAGACCGTACAATCGAAGCGGGGAATCATTCAGGGTTGAAGCGTGCGGTTGTAATAATGAAATATGGATAAATACGTTTGGCGTATAAAGATCCTTTATGGGCAACTCGAATTGTGTCTCTCCCTTGGTGGTTTCTACCCAGAGGGACTCTAAGACTTCACTGCCATTTTCAATGGTAACCAAGGCTCTTCCCCCTTCGGAACTAGGAAAAGTCACTTTGGCCTTTTCCCCTACATTATAAACTTCCTTATCCGCGGAAAAGACCAACATGGTAGCCGCCGAAGGATCATTTTTCCTTGATTTACCAGCCCAACCTGGCCAGTCGATATAAATGGTCTTTCCGGTTGCATGGCCTCCGTTGACATCCTCTACACGCACTAAATAGCGACCCCAATTAGGGTATTTCAATTCAAAATCAAAGGTGGCAATCCCTTTGGCATTGGTGCTTATTGTCTTATCAAAAACTTTCTCACGGTAATTACTACTGCTAAAATTGCTAAGATTATCCGCAGAAGTATCCCACCACCATCTCCAATTAATTTTGTGGATGGTCACCTTAAGGTTTTTGGCGGCTTTCGGATTTCCTTTTTCATCAACCGATACCACTTCAAAAAGATGCTTGGTATCTGTCAGTAACATCCCCCTGTTTTTATCCCCTTTGGGGGTATTCAATCCAATGTAGGTTGCATATGGGGAATACGGTTTTACAAATACATCGGTGCTGAAATCGCCTCCATTTTCATACACCTTTGTTATAAAAGCGGCATTGAGCATTCCTGGCGCCCTATTCGATAATTGGACATTCATACTGAAATCCACCTTGCCCTCTGCATTCAATCTACCATCAAAAACACGTTGTTCTTCCGAAGTAAAGGTTCTTGTTGGGTCATCAAAAACATAACCTGGGAAGGATTTAAAACTTGTGTTCTGTGCATTGAACTTAGCCGTAACATCTGTTTTAAGATTCTTGGCAATAGCCCCATGGAGCCACTTCACTTCCAAATTGCCCAAAATAGGTTTGGCACTGGAGAGTACCTCCTCCTTGAATGTTGTCTTTATCTTTAACCTATTGGGTTTAATGGTCTCAATCTTGATGGACTTCGTAAAGGTTGCCCCACCAACCGACACTTTTGCCAACCAATTGCCCGTCGGTGCATTTTCATCGGTCTTGATCGTAAAATGATAAAAATTGTTCAGGCCGGAAGTTCGGACCTCACGCAAGACCACTTTATTGTAGGGGTCCAATAGCTCAAGTTTAACGGGATGATTGTCAGGTAATTTATTCGCATTATCATTCAACAAAAACGAAAGGAAGATTTGATCTCCAGGACGCCATACCCCGCGTTCCCCAAAAATGAAACCTTTAATGCCTTTCTGCAGTTGTACCCCAGATACATTGAATTTACTCACCGACAGGGAATTACCATCGTTGAGTTTAACATAGGTTTTCTGTCCATTTTTCTCAACAATGGCAAAATAAGCCAGCTTTTCGGCATCGAAAATAGATGTGCCATCAGCATCGGTAACGACATTCCCCAAGGGTTGTTGTTGAAAATTATAGAAGGTAACCTTTGCCCCAGGAACAGGGCTCGTATTTAAAATATCATTGACAGCCACAAAATAACTGTTATTCACTCCCTTTTTTACCGTAACACCAAGATCACTGGCCAAAACATTGATGCCGACAGTTTTATTGTAGTAATAGGACGTATGGCATGGATTGTCTCGCTCGTTCCAGTCATAGTTATAATAGTAGTCCTCATAATAGGTTTCTATACCATCCCAGGAACTATCTTCCTGTGCTTCATCAAAATCCTCGACTGTTTCCGAATCAGAATCAAAATTGGTAGTGCTGCATTTATAAGAACTGTATGAGGGTTTAATATTGAACTCTACCCTATAAATGGCCCCAGGATCGGGTGTTATCAAAGTTTTAAGATCCAACGCATGTGCCGTCCATTTCTCATTGGTATTTGATAATTGGGTTTGTAGTTTGATTTTCTTTCTGACGATGGGACGGGCTACCGAGCGCAAGTTATTATTGCCGTCAATGGTATTCCCCTGAAGGAATTGAAGGACATTGTTTTCGTAAATCTTCAAAACAGATATGTCCACAGCCTTAAGATTTACCGTTTCGAAATTTATCTTTAGGTTGTTCGATGATGGTAATATTGTTCCATTGCCCAATAACCGTATTTCAGGTTTAATCTGTTCAAAGGCCACACGCTCCTCAAATTTGGACATGAGTTTATACCCATCGGCACTTTGGATCCCATCAAAAACCTCTAGCAATGCCGTTCCTTTAATTTCTTGGTTGGGATAGACCCTCAAAACATTGCCATCTACGACCAATCTTGGATTGGAAGCTCCTTCCAAAACCACCAAGCCCTTTAAATTTTGACCTTTTTTTATGGGGTCGGAAAAATTGATCAAAACCAATTGATCTTCTCCGGTTTGTACCAAGGCTTCCAAAACCGTAAAGTTGTTCTTACCAGGAATCTTTATGGTATTCTTGCCTGAGCTTTCGATATTTTTTTTTGTTCCATCCCAGACAACTTCCAGGGACGAATCCTCTTCAAATCGCTGTATACTGTCGATCTTAAAAAAAAACTGCGTGCCTTCTGTTACCGCACCTTCAAATTTGAGTTTTACATCCTTCCCGTTCTGCCTTACCGATATGAGCTCTTTCAATTCCTGTAAAGGCATGATATCAGAACTTCGCACATGACCGGTTATGTATTGTAAGTCTTTGGAATAGGACTGCAATGGCTCCGTGTAAACATTAAACTGTTGCTTTTGCGTTTTTACGCCGAAAACCATGGTCTTCAGTTCTTTTGGGACTTCGTCTATAATACCCTTCAACGCCAAGGTAAATGTGTAATCCGTATCCTGATCAAAACCTTCTTCGGGAACAAAAGCTATTGTCCTATTGTTCAATGCAACCACCTTTCCCTTTACCTTGGGGTTTACCTTAAGTAGGCCATTGTCCAATCCATCACCATTTTCCCAAGATCCAACAGGTTGGTTCAACACAACCCGAACATCACTTTTTGCGGAAATAATACCATGGGTTACCTCGGATATATACGATTGGTATTTGCTAAGATCATCGAATTGTTCAATGGAAGATTCCTTTTTAGAGGTACATCCAACAAGTAGTATTGAAAGAAGTGCCAAACGCACTAAATGGGCAAATTTCATAAAATGGATATTTACCATAAAAGTAATAGGGATTTTATAAAAACCAATTCTAAAAGAATAAAATTCGAGCTTAAAATATCATACATGAAAAAGAGTGAAAATTCCTTTCCATATAGCCCCTATTTAATTACAAATTGACAAAAAACAGGCTCAACTAATAACATATATCCAAAAGTAGGTTGCAGTTCATCGAAAAAAAACATCTTCTAGTAGGTTGTTACCACAAAATTTTCTATCATTACGGCAGTTGAGACACCCCATTCGACTTTAGAACACGAGACCCCAATTCTCCACCTACTTATTTAAGAACACACCTACTTACAATTTAGAACATTGTATGAAAATGAGATTGTCACAAGCATTCCTCATTATATCTGTTTTAATTCTAAATTCTTGTTCACAAGAATCATTGGATGATACAGATATTATCGAGGCAAAGAATGCCATTGAAGTAGAGAATGACCTTTTGGATATTGTAAATGGCCACAGGCTGTCTATGGGCTATTCCTCCATGGAATTCAGTGCCATTGCCTATGAGTACGCCAACCAACACAACGACCACATGATAGCGACCGGTAGTCTTAGCCACGATGGTTTTAGTTCTAGGGCCTCAAGTATCTCTTCCGAGGTCAATGCCGAAATGGTTGCCGAAAATGTTGCCAAGGACTATGCGTCCGCTTATGAGGCATTTGAAAAATGGTTGGCCAGTACCGAACATAAAAAAACCATGGAAGGCAACTTTACCCATACAGCGGTTAGCGTTAAAAAAGATAATGAAGGCCATTTATACTTTACGCAGCTCTTCTATCGATAAAAGATAGCCTAAAGTCCAATTTTCTTTTCTTACATTTGAATTACTGGCTTGTATAAGTTTGGTGTGGGATCCAACGGGCTAGTTATTAATATTCAAATTTTAATTATGGCCATTTCACCCCCTTTTAATCTATTAAAGTGGATCGAACAAAATCGGGATTCACTAAAACCCCCCATAGGGAATAAGAATCTGTATAAGGAATCAGGTGATTATATTGTAATGATCGTTGCTGGGCCAAATGCCCGTAAAGACTATCATTACAATGAAACCGAGGAACTTTTCTTCCAATTGGAAGGCCATATAGAAGTCCATATTCAAGAAAATGGACAAAAAAAAACCATGAAGCTTGGACCGGGCGACATGTATCTACACCCAGCAAAAGTACCACATTCCCCTGTTCGGCATGAAGGATCGATAGGATTGGTCATTGAACGTAAAAGGGCCAATATGGACGTTGATGATGGCTTGCTATGGTTCTGTGACAATTGCAACCACAAATTATACGAGGCATATTTTACCTTGAACGACATAGAAAAGGATTTTTTAGCACACTTTAAACACTTTTACGGTTCCAAGGAATTACGCACCTGTGACAATTGTGGCACGGTAATGCCCGTTGATGAACGTTTTACTTCGGAGGATTAAACCATGGGAACAGCTATAGACATTCTTGTAGGTCTGGTCGCAATATTGCACCTCTATTTCCTTTGGTTCGAAATGTTTGCCTGGACAACACGGGGTAAGCGGATCTTTAAGAATTTTCCGCCGGAACTATTCGAGCCTACAAAACCCCTTGCAGCCAATCAAGGATTATATAATGGCTTTCTGGCAGCTGGACTCCTATGGACCTTTTTTATCACAGATCCCATATGGAAATCGAATATTGCCCTTTTCTTTTTAGGATGCGTCACCGTTGCCGGTATTTACGGGGCAATGACAGCAGATAAAAAAATATTCCTTTTCCAGGCAGCACCTGCGATGATAGCAATAATCCTACTCTTGGTCAAATAGTTCCCGTAAACCCTTTATATTAAAACCCGCCCAATGACAAACCGCATGATTATTCGTAGCTTTGTCATATATTTAACAATTCGTGGTTAAAAAGTTATATTATGTCAAAAATAGCAATGGAATTCGGCATCAACGATGCCCTTAAAAAATTGGGCATCCAGGATATCAATCAAGGTACCTCTACGGGCTCAAACAATTTTGGATCTGGCGAGGTTATTGCCTCACATTCACCTGTAGACGGCGCCCTTATCGGGAAAGTAAAAAGCACCACAAAAACCGACTATGAGCAGGCCATGGTTACCGCTACCCAAGCCTTTAAACCTTGGCGAAAAATGCCCGCCCCCCAACGTGGTGAGGTTGTTAGGCAATTTGGCAATAAGATACGTGAACTTAAAGAACCCCTAGGTAAATTGGTTTCCTATGAAATGGGGAAAAGCTACCAAGAGGGTTTAGGCGAGGTTCAGGAAATGATCGATATCTGTGATTTTGCCGTCGGACTTTCAAGGCAACTCCACGGCTTGACCATGCACTCCGAGCGTCCCGGCCACCGTATGTATGAGCAGTACCATCCTTTAGGAGTGGTCGGTATTATCTCAGCCTTCAATTTTCCGGTTGCCGTATGGGCATGGAACACTGCCTTGGCTTGGGTATGTGGAGACGTATGTATCTGGAAACCTTCAGAAAAAACACCATTATGCGGTATTGCATGTCAACATATAGCAGCTTCGGTACTTAAATCCAATGGGCTTCCCGAGGGAATCTCATGTCTGATCAACGGTGATTATAAAGTTGGGCAAATGATGACCCAAGATCCGCGTATACCTTTGATCTCTGCAACGGGATCCATAAGAATGGGGAAGATCGTAGCGCAAGCGGTAGCCGCCCGATTAGGCAAATCATTACTTGAACTTGGCGGGAACAATGCCATTATCGTAACTCCTGACGCCGACATAAAAATGACCGTAATCGGTGCTGTCTTTGGAGCCGTAGGTACTGCAGGACAACGGTGTACCTCAACACGTCGATTGATCATACATGAATCAATGTACGAGACCGTCAAAGAAGCACTAGTGAAAGCTTACAACCAATTGCGGATTGGAAATCCCTTGGATGAAAAGAATCACGTAGGACCTTTAATCGATACCGATGCTGTTGCCAATTATCAAAGTGCCTTAACCAAGGTTGTGGAAGAAGGTGGAAAATTGATTGTAGAGGGAGGGGTTTTAAATGGAGCAGGCTATGAAAGTGGATGTTATGTAAAACCAGCCATTGCCGAGGCCAATAATGATTTCGAAATAGTACAGCATGAAACTTTTGCGCCCGTATTGTATCTGCTTAAATATTCAGGGGATGTCAATAATGCCATAGAAATACAAAACGGGGTGGTTCAAGGTTTATCTTCAGCCATAATGACCAATAATTTGCGTGAAGCTGAAAATTTCCTTTCCTGTGCGGGTAGCGACTGTGGTATCGCTAATGTGAATATTGGTACTTCCGGTGCTGAAATCGGAGGTGCTTTTGGGGGCGAAAAAGAAACTGGTGGAGGCCGTGAATCGGGTTCCGATGCATGGAAAGTATATATGCGAAGACAAACCAATACCATAAATTACACCACCGAACTACCTTTGGCCCAAGGGATTAAATTTGATTTATAGTACGTAAAAAACCCGCTGACCGTTCAAGGAATCCGTCTTGCCATAGGTGAGACCATCCCAAAATCGTCAGCGGGTTTTAATAACCAACTAAACTAACTAACCCAAATTATAAAGAAATAAATAAAAGTTACACTGTTCCGATCATCACCTTATAGCTCAAGATTCCAAGTTGTTGCTTTCATGCGGCTCCACTTTCCAACTACCTTCAAGCAAAGCCTGGGTACCCAAGACAATTACCATACAACAAAAGGTGATAATGTTTTTTATTCTTGCTTTCATAATGATGCGTTCTAACATTACTGAATACTTAAATTTACTAGTTCAATTGCCTGAAATCAAGTTTTTATGTACAAGTGGTTACGCCTTTTGTATAAATGTCATGTTTAACCCTCTTTTTGGCATTCTTTGTATAAACCCGATGCCTATTGCGATGCCGGAACCTTGTCGGAAGGAGTGGGTTTAATCCTGATATTTTGGCACAACCTGTACATTAAAGCCACCTATGATTCGAACATCTGCATGAATGCATTATGCATGGTCCGGAAAACCCGATTCTACCTTGTTGATTTTGAGGATTTAGTGTCCGCTTTATAAAAAATTTTAAGATTTTTTTAATACATTGTAAACTAAACACTAAATCATTATAAACAATGACAAAAAAAACTACAAACCTACTAGGGATAATCATTACTATTCTGGCGGGGACGTATTTTTACATTACCTGTTGCAGTGAATGTGGAATGTCGTCCAAAAAAGAACCCGACAAAGAAGTAATGGCCCCGGTAGCAGATGAGGCTACGTCCTATCCGTTTGCTTTTAACGAAGGTGAATTTGCGTACAGTTCAAACAACAACTTTAACTTCAATCCATCTTCATCGACCATCCTTATGCCGGTCACCCAAGATATTGAAGACGGTATAGGCCGTTTGAACTCCTTCCTGACCGAAAATCCGAATAAAGTGATGGATGTCACCGGATATTATAAAAGTGATGAGGAAAATGACTCTGCCTTCCCTAATTTAGGATTGGCACGTGCCAATGCGGTAAAGAATTATTTTGTCTCCAAGGGCATTCCTTCCAGGTTAATAAACATCTATGGAACCTTAAAGAACGAACTTGTTCCTAAGGGAAATATCTATCTGGGACCTTTAGGATATAACCTTACCGAAAGGCCCGAAGATGCCGATGACAAATTGAAAGCGCTATACAACCGTATCAATAGCAACCCATTAACACTTAAGTTCAATACCGCCGAGGCTTCTATAAACCTCTCATCGGAACAGCGTCAAAAATTTGCCGATATCTCTACCTATTTAGACAAGGTGGAAGGTGCTACGGCAAATGTTGTGGGCCATACAGACAATACCGGGCAGCGGGCAACCAACATCGCATTAGGTCAAGAAAGGGCTGATTTCGCTAAAGCCTATATGATGCGCAATGGAATTTCCGAAAGTAAAATAAACGCCACTTCAAAAGGCCCGGATGAACCATTGGTCAGCAATGCAACCGAAGAAGGAAAAGCACAGAACAGACGAACAGTAATTACTTTAAATTAAATCACTAACCTAAAAATATAAAAAAAATGGATTTTTCAACAATGAATATTTGGTGCTGGTTAATTCCGCTATTGGTGGGCTTACTATGTGCCTATTTCGGATACCTTATAGGTAAGGGCAATACCAAGACGATAGACAATTCCCAGGATTTGAAACTATTGCAGGATAAAAATGTAAAACTTAAAGCCGATTTGGATGCCTGTAAAGGGAAATTATCAGCCGGTGCCGCAATGGCCGCAGCTGGTGGGGCCGTAGCCGCTGCCTCATTAACCTCTGAACCCGTAAAAGAAAAGGAAATTCCTTTTGATGCGGCTGCCGCAAAAGCCGCCATAGGGAAAGTCATTAAGAAAGATGATTTAAAAGTTGTTGAAGGCATAGGCCCTAAAATATCAGGAATGTTCAATGATGCGGGTATCAAAACATGGAAAGCCCTTTCTGAGACCGCAGTTTCGGATTGTCAAAAAATCCTTAATGGTGGGGGTGATCGTTATAAGGTTCACGATCCCGCCTCATGGCCTATGCAAGCTAGAATGTGTTACGAAGGTAAATGGAAGGAACTCGCCAAGTGGCAAGATGAACACGACCATGGAAAACTATAAATCAACAAAAAGCCCTGATAAAATTATCAGGGCTTTTTTTATGCTATAAAGTTCCGTTGGCCTCAACCCATTTAAAATGGTATTGATCTTCAGGAAATGACATCCTCTCTGAAATACGTTGTAATCTATCTGGTAATTTCATTAAATAATCACGGGCCTTTTCAGCCTCATCATTAAGATGCCTGACAGTATCCAATTGCCAATACGAATTCAATTTCCTAAGAATATCGATATAATCCTGTGCCGTATAAACCCCTAGACGTTGTGCACAATTGGAAAAATTCTCAAAGGCCGTACCTATACTCCCACCAGATTCACGCAAAAAATGTGCGGGCATAACAATTTTTTTCTTCATCATATCGGCAAAAGCCAACATCATTCCCGAGGGATCTTCCCCGAAAATATGCTTCACAAACTCACGATACGCCAAATGATGTCGCATTTCGTCACCGGCAATAATGGTACACATCTTACCCAAAAGGGCGTTACCCCTTTTTTTAGCCATTTGTCCGACCCGTTTATGTGATATGTTGGTCGCCAATTCCTGAAATGAGGTATAGACAAAATTCTTATAGGGATCCCTATCGGTGCCAATATCGAAACCATCGGCAATCAAATGCTGTGTGGTAATTTCCACTTCACGCATATTAACGCGCCCAGACAAATACAAATATTTATTCAGGACGTCACCATGGCGATTTTCTTCTGCGGTCCAGGCCCGCACCCATTTAGACCAACCATTTTGTTTTCCATCATGTTGGTTTACCCCCTCAACATCCATCAACCACGCTTCATAGGTAGGTAAGGCCTCCTCCGTAATAGTGTCGGCTACCATGGTTACCCAAAAGTCGTATCCCAATTCCTTGGATTCTTCACGCAATTGCTCAATATCATTCAAAAAACTATCACTTTTAGGGTCTGGAAGAAAATCAGATGGTTGCCAAATATCATCGATGGGGATTAAAAATGAGTCCATAAACTCCCCAACTTTAGGCTCAATAGACTGCATTACCTCTAATCTTATATTCTTCTTTACCATATTTTCTTTTTATTAATGTACAATTATATCAATAATATTTAGATAAAGTTGTCCTAAATTTTAGTTCCTGCCCTTTTCATTGGGATAAAAAGTATGTACTGGATCACTTTGCCAGACCTCTTTGGTATGTGCATCAATGATTGACAGAGGTCCATCAAAAGCAGCTCCCGTATCAATATTCCAAACATTGGCCGCCTTTTGGGGTGTGGTTTCCCCTATGCGTGTTACCGGGGTATGTCCAATGAATATTTCATCGTAGTGCACTAACCTTTTTGGATAGTATGGGTGGTCTTTATGTAGTAAGGGATTTAAACAAAGTGCCAATTCCCATAAGGTTCGATCCCAATAAAAGGTTTTTGTGAAATATTCGTGTTCGACCCCTTTGATATTCGTAAAGCCAGCATGAAGGAACATGCGGTTATTCGAATCCAAGTGATAGTTGACCAATCGATTGAAAAACCCCATATGCGCATCAATAGTCGATGTATTGGCCTTTGCATAGGATGCTACGCTTGATGCCCCCCCGTGTTGCAACCAAACAGGATTATCTTCCCCCGTTTGAAGCCAATTTAAACAAAGTTCGTCATGGTTTCCCCTTATAAAAATACAATCATGGGTCTGTTCCAAACCGATTAAAAATTCAATTGTTTCTACGGCGGTACTCCACCCGTCAACGTAATCCCCTAAAAAAATCAATTTATCGGTACGTGAAACCTTGGCTCGGGACAATACTTGTTCGAGCGCCTTTAATCCGGAATGAATGTCACCTATTACTAAAGTCCTCATTGTGCAAAAATCGCAATAAGCGCTATTATTACAAGAATAAATAGCACTAAAAAGAAAATTTTCCAGAACGAATAGGGTCTTGTACCACTCAAAACCCCTGTTTGCCCATTGATATAAAAAAGGAATTCCTTTCCGTTAAACCGGTACGAACTAATATACACAGGAAGTAATATGTGCTTAAAAGTCTCATCGGTCAACTTAATATCGGCATGGTTGATGCGTTGGGTGTCCCCACCGATATCCCTACGGATCCAACTATATGCAATTTCCTTGGCTTTTTGGAAAGATTGATGGTGGCCTTCTTTCAACGATATCGTATATTTCTCGGTAACAAAACCTGCCAAATATTTTGAATTGAAAACAACCAATTCCTTTAAATTCCAATAGGCGATCTTACCGGGAATCTCCCTTCGTTTTTTTTCTGAGGCATTTATGAGAATATCATCTACAAAACCATTTACCGTACCAGTGGCCGACGACCATCTTGTCTTTCGAACCTGTCGGTTCTGCATTCCATTTTTGGTTCTAATCCTTTGTGTTTCGTAATAATAATCCCCACGTTTTCCTTGATAGTCGGCAAACATGTTCGCATCAAAGGTCCAATAAGGAATATACAGCCCCCGCATACTTTCAGGGTCCAGGGCGGCCCGCTTTAGATTATTGGGTGCAAACCAGATTTGACCCACCCATTTCTTAAAGATCGATCGGGCTTTTTTGGTGTCCAATTGAAAAGGCACCAATGCCCCGGGGAGGATCCAGCCTTCTTTCTCTATATCCTCACGAATCAAGGGTTCCCCACAGTAGACACATTGGAGTGACTTATAATTTTCCTCAACATGTTGGTTGGCCCCACAGTTTTTGCAGTGCAGCAAATCTATGGTTTCCGTATAGGCATTTTCCCCGACTACCTTAAGATAGTGCTCAAGTTCCAGCTCTTCAAAACTGCTTTTGGCCTGTTCAATAAACTCCTCATAACCGCAATACTCGCAGGTAAGCTGGTGCGAACCTGGTTTGAATTTAAGTTCCGCACCACAATTGGCACAGGATTTATTAACTTCGGAATTAAGGGTTTTTTCCATAAACAAATGTTGCATTTTCCACAAATATGTGAAAATTCAATAAATAGCTATATGGCTGTTTAAGCGGTTGGTAATGGCGGTGGGGTATTACCTCCCAAGAACACCTTCAATTCCTCAACATCCTTTAAGGCGACCCAATCGGCCATACCCTGTTTCCAAATAAGGGTATCCCTATTGATAGTTCTACTAGCAAAAAGTTCCTTTAATTTATCAAAAGTAACCGGACCACCCTGTTGCCCGTTTACGGCATAGTGGTACAAAACCTGTGTAGGCATTGGTGGCGGCACTGAAGCCACTTGCTGGGGTTGACCCCCAAAAGGTTGCTGTGATGTTGGCTGACCCATCATGCTGCCCATCTGTTGTGCCAACACAAATCCCATACCCATGCCCATACCGGCACCTGCCGTACCTCCTTCGTTCTTGGCGGCGGCCTCCATGGCCTTGGCGGCCTTAAATTGTGCAAGCTTGGTCATATCAAGTTTATCCAACCTACTATACTCAAAGATTTCTTTTTTGAGCTCTTCGGGCATGGAAACGTTCTCTATATAGAATTTCTCCAATTCAATACCCACACGACCAAATTCGGGCTGCATCACATCCTGACAGGTTTCAGAAAGCTCACTGGTGTTGGCGGCATACAACTCAATGGGCAAATTGGCCTCTCCCACAGTGTCGGTAAAACGGGTGACAATTAAACTTTTCAAGTGCTCATTAACCTCATAGTTGGTAAAATTACCATCGGTACCAACGACATCGACCACAAATTTACCTGGATCGTTGATTCTAAAACTATAGGTTCCAAATGCTCTTATCTCGACCAAACCAAAACGCTCATCGCTGAGGATAAAGGGATTTTTAGTACCCCATTTCTCATCTGTGAACAATCGGGTGTTCACAAAATACACCTCTGCCTTAAATGGGCTGTTAAATCCGTATTTCCATCCTTTTAACGTTGTTAGAATGGGAAGGTTCTTCGTACTCAAGGTATATGTGCCGGGTGTAAAGACATCGGCCAATTGCCCTTCATTTACAAAAACTGCCGTTTGACCTTCGCGAACAATAAGCTTCGCATTATTCTTTATTTCATTCTGATATCTCTCAAATCGATGTACGATCGTATCGTTTGAAGTATCCATCCATTCGATGATATCGATAAATTCGTGACTTAATTTGTTTTTTATTTCATCAAATAAGCTCATGTTGTCAGTGTTTTTATTTTGTTAAAAGATAAGGAATTCTTTATATGTTCCAAAGGGGAAAACACAATAAATATTAGAAAACAACAGTGTTTCGTCGAATGCCAAAAAATAAAGAAAATTAAATAAATTTGTTAACTTCTTTTTGTTGATAAATTTTTACTTTACTGTATAACAGGGTTTTAGATACTTTTTCTTGTACACTTTATGATATCTGTCATAATTCGATTCTTTTCTTTTTACATACTTTTACACTTTCTTTCTAAGCACTTAAAACCATATTATCCACAAATGCAATTAAAAACAGTCCAGTCCAGTAGGAAAACTTTTTCCCAAGAAGAAGCCTACCAGTCCAGCTTGGCCTATTTCAAAGGCGATGACCTAGCAGCCCAAGTATGGGTAAACAAATATGCCCTTAAAGATTCCGAAGGGAATATCTACGAACTTAATCCCGACGATATGCACCGCAGAATCGCCAAGGAAATAAGTCGTATTGAAAAAAAATATCCAAATCCCCTCTCGGAAAAGGAGGTTTATGATTTAATCAAGAACTTTAAGTACATCGTTCCCCAAGGTAGTCCCATGGCCGGCATTGGTAATCCTTACCAAATCGCTTCCCTGTCCAATTGTTTTGTGATCGGAAACGAAGGGGATTCCGATTCCTATGGTGGAATCATGAAAATTGACCAAGAACAAGTACAACTAATGAAACGTCGTGGTGGGGTTGGTCATGACCTTTCACACATCAGACCTAAGGGATCAGCCGTTAAGAATTCGGCCTTGACCTCAACCGGACTTGTTCCTTTTATGGAGCGTTACTCCAATTCGACAAGGGAAGTGGCCCAAGATGGCCGAAGGGGAGCCTTAATGCTATCGGTTTCCATCAATCATCCCGATGCAGAGGATTTTATCGATGCCAAGATGGAACAAGGCAAGGTAACTGGTGCCAATGTTTCGGTACGAATCGATGATGACTTCATGAAAGCCGTTGCCAATAACACGACTTATACGCAAAAATTCCCCATTCAAAGTAGTGAGCCAAGATTCACCAAAGAAATCGAGGCCAATAAATTATGGGGCAAAATTGTCCATAATGCATGGAAATCCGCCGAACCCGGAATTCTCTTCTGGGATACGATCATTAATGAATCGGTACCCGACTGCTATGCAGATTTAGGATATAAAACGGTGTCGACCAATCCATGTGGGGAAATTCCTTTATGCCCATATGATTCCTGTAGGTTATTGGCCATAAACCTTTTCTCCTATGTAGAGCAACCCTTCACCAAAAAAGCGAATTTCAATTCCAAACTCTTTAAAAAACATATTGCAGCCGCACAGCGCATCATGGACGATATAATTGACCTGGAGTTGGAAAAGATCGATGGTATTTTGGCTAAAATCGCTGCGGATCCCGAATTGGATGAAACCAAGGCTGTCGAAGTACGGTTATGGGAAAAAATCAAGGAAAAAGCCATTAATGGCCGTAGGACGGGGATTGGTATTACTGCCGAAGGTGATATGTTGGCCGCTTTGGGAATGCGCTATGGCAGTGATGATGCAAACGCGTTCTCTGTGGAAGTACACAAGACAATCGCTGTGGAAGCCTATAGGGCATCTGTACATGGCGCTAAGGAACGAGGGGCCTTTGAACTTTTTGACGCAGAAAGGGAAAAGAACAATCCGTTCATATTACGCCTTAAGGAAGCTGATGAAAAATTGTATTACGAAATGTTGGAATACGGCCGTCGTAATATAGCCTTATTGACCATCGCCCCCACGGGGACCACAAGTCTAATGACCCAAACCTCATCGGGTATCGAACCCGTTTTCCTTCCTGTTTACAAGCGCAGAAGAAAAGTCAATCCCAACGACAAGAATTCAAAGGTCAGTTTTATTGATGAGGTTGGTGACTCTTGGGAGGAATATGTGGTATTCCACCATAGATTCAAGGAATGGATGGAAGCCAATGACATCGACACCTCTAAATCGTACAGTCAGGCTGAACTCGATAAAATCGTAAAGAAATCCCCTTACTACAAAGCAACTTCAAATGATGTTGATTGGTTGAGCAAAGTACGTTTGCAAGGTGCCGTGCAAAAGTGGGTTGACCACTCTATCAGTGTCACCATCAATTTACCCAATGACGCACCCGAGGAATTGGTTGGTAAATTATATTTGGAAGCCTGGAAAGCAGGTTGTAAGGGTGTTACGGTTTACCGTGATGGTTCCCGCTCGGGAGTATTGATTTCCAATGAGCCGGAAACCGAGGAAACCCTTACCCCATTCCCCACCAAACGACCCCAAGTGCTGGAAGCCGATGTTGTTCGTTTCCAAAACAATAAGGAAAAGTGGATTGCCTTTATTGGCCTTATCGAAGATAAACCGTACGAAGTCTTTACCGGATTGGCAGATGATGAAGATGGTATCTTAATACCACGTTGGGTTGAAAATGGCGTGATCATCAAAAACAGGAATGAGGATGGTACTTCCCGCTACGATTTTCAATACAAGAACAAAAGAGGCTATAAAACCACGATAGAGGGACTTTCACATAAATTCAATCCAGAATTCTGGAATTATGCGAAATTGATTTCAAGTACCTTACGATATGGCATGCCTATTGAAAAAATCGTTGATTTGATCAATAGCCTCCAATTGGATGGAGAATCGATAAACACTTGGAAAAACGGTGTAACCCGTGCCCTAAAACGTTTTGTGGAAGATGGCACCATTGCCACCGGCCAAAAATGTGACAATTGTAAATCGACCAATTTGATTTATCAAGAAGGATGCCTTACCTGTAAGGATTGTGGTTCTTCCAAATGTGGCTAAACCCCAAACATAGCCATAAGGATACATAGAGTTCCCAAAAAACCGCAATGCCCAGTTAAGGTCGTTGCGGTTTTTTTATTGAATTTCATGTTCTATGGCGAAAAAACAAAACGCAATTCCAGGAAAGGGCTGTAAAATCCAGAATAAGAACATTGCAACTGCAATGGCTTGATCTTTAAAAGAATTATTTTACCGCAATACTTCAAAATCCTTATTCCCTATAAATTCATATTATATTTTGGAATAAACCTATTTTTGTAACTACCTTGGTAACTATCAGCACTAATCATTATGAAGAAAATATTCTGCATCGGAGAACTATTAATTGATTTTATTGCCGAAAATCAAGGAAACGATCTCGCCAAAGCCGAAGTGTTCACTAAAAAACCAGGAGGTGCCCCTGCCAATGTTGCCTGCGCTATTGCCAAACTCGGGGGTTTAAGTAAGTTCATCGGTTGTGTAGGTCCTGGACAGTTCGGTTCTTTTTTACTTGGTGTATTGGAAGACAACCATGTGGATATCAGTTTAACACAACGTTCAAAATCGTTTACTACTATTGCCTTTGTTTCGATTGCTGAGGATGGTGAGCGCGATTTTGTGTTTAGCCGGGGAGCTGACAAAAAACTGAAATACGATTCTACCATTAAAAAATCGTTTCAAGACAACATGGTTCATTTTGGTGCGGCCACTGCCCTTCTGGGTGGGGATTTGGAAGCTGCCTATGGGCGCTATTTTTTTGATGCCCTAACACAAGATGCCTTCATAAGTTTTGACCCTAATTTTCGGGGGGATCTTTGGAAAGGGGATGAACATATCTTTATAAAAAAATGTATGCCTTATATACAAAAGGCCCATTTATCCAAGTTTAGTCTTGAAGAGGCCCAACTCATATCAGGTAAGACCGATTTGGAAGAATGCTGCGCCGTCTTACACGAAATAGGCACCAAGGTCATCACCATAACTTTAGGAGGGGAAGGTACCCTATTAAGTACTGAGAATTCCAAACACACCATTCCAAGCATACCTGTAAACCCTGTGGACACTACAGGAGCCGGTGATGCCTTTATCGGTTGTCTATTACAACAAATAGCAAACCTACATAACCCTAAGGAAATACTTGAAGATATCGACCTGTTGATTGGAATGGTCAAAATAGCCAATAAGGCTGGAGCATTAACCACGACTAATTTTGGGGCAATCCCATCCTTGCCAGATCAAGAACAACTTCAAGCAAACTAATGAATCAAGCATCCATTCACAAATATCTTGCTACGGAATCCAAAAAGACCATAGCAAATGATGTTGAAGCCCTCTTTGAACAACGGTTGGCCACCAACCTTACATTGATCAAGGATTTGTTTTTTTCACTTTATACCGAAAAAGACCATAAGAACTCCTTTGTGAAACTATTGCGTACGCTTCCCATCCTTTTTGGGCAAAGACCATCGCCACTGAAGGTATTGGACGTACAACGTATCAATGAAGGAAACTGGTACCAATCCGAACAGCTTGTTGGTATGCAATTGTATGTGGATCATTTTAATAAAGATCTTAAGGGACTGGAAGAAAAGTTGGGCTATTTCGAAAAACTTGGGGTGAATTTCGTCCACTTAATGCCCATTACCCCTAGACCCCAGGGTGAAAATGATGGGGGTTATGCCGTTAATAGTTATTATGAGGTGGACCCACGGTTCGGCAGTACGGAGGACCTTTTGGATTTAACCCAAAAAATGCGTGATAAAAACATGTATTTAATGCTCGATTTTGTCGCAAACCATACCTCCAATGAATATGTTTGGGCCAAAAAGGCCATGGCAGGCGACCCCAAATACCAAAATTATTACCACATATACCCAGACCGCACCTTGCCCGATGAGTTTGAAAAAACGCTTCCCGAAATATTCCCAATGACCTCTCCGGGTAATTTCACCTTCAATACCGAAATGAAAAAATGGGTTATGACGGTATTTAACCAATATCAATGGGACCTTAATTACTCAAATCCCGAGGTCTTTATCGAAATGTTGGGCAATCTCATAAAACTGGCGAACCTAGGTGTTGATGTTGTGCGTTTGGATGCTCTTGCCTTTATGTGGAAAAAACTAGGTACAGTGTCCCAAAACTTGCCCGAGGCCCATGCCTTGATCTCTCTGTTCAGGATGTGCCTACAGGTAATCGCACCAGGGGTCATATTCTTGGCAGAGGCCATAGTGGCCCCAAAAGAGATCATAAAATACTTTGGTTCGGGAACAATGAAAGGCAACGAATGTGAAATCGCCTATAATGCCACCTTAATGGCTTTATTATGGGACGCCATCGCCACTAAAAAAGCAGTCCTGCTCTATAAAAACATCCATTCCCTTCCAGAAAAACCCAAAGAAACCACATGGATCAATTACATTCGGTGCCATGACGATATTGGTTTGGGATTTGAAGACCACCATATTCATGAAATCGGCTGGAACGCGAAATCACATCGCAAGTTCCTACTTGATTATTACTGCCAGAAAATTGATTGGTCCCCTGCCAAGGGACATATGTTCATGTACAATCCGAAAACAGGTGATGGTAGGATCACTGGAAGCGCTGCATCCCTACTGGGATTGGAAAAAGCCCTTGAACAGGAGGATCAAAGCAAAATAGAACAGGCCATAGCCAAAATAATCATGATGCATGGCATTATACTCTCTTATGGCGGTGTTCCCCTTATTTATGCAGGAGATGAAATTGGGACCTTAAACGATTATTCGTACCTAAAGGTCCACAATAAAAAGGAAGATAGCCGTTGGGTCAATCGACCGCACCAGGATTGGGATACCATAGCACAAATCGATGCACAAAAAAACCATCATTCCCAAATATTCTATTCATTACAGCATTTGATCCGATTGCGTAAACAGCATCCTGCATTTTCCGATCGGAACAACATAATCCTGTATGAAGCCCATAACCCCCACTACCTGATCTATGAAAGACCTATGGGTAAAAACAATGGGGTGCTGGTTGTTTGTAATTTTGATGAAGTACCGCAGGCCATATACGAAAATACCCTCGGTTCTTATGGATCAAAGGCCAATCCCACCGACTTGATTTCGGGAGAAAAAATCACCTTTCGAGATGGCACATTACGATTGATGCCCTATCAAATGTTGTGGTTGGGCAAAACCAAATAGTGCCCCCTTAAGCTTAGTGGCTATTCGATTCGTGAATATTGGTGTTTCCCAATTTGTTATTTTAAAGCAACCACGGCGCCAATTATTCGATACGCCTAGCCTGCGTCGTAAAGGACAACCCCTGTTGTCCCATGGTCGAATTCATAACCCCTTCAAATAAGGGTTCTGAAGAACCCAAAGTCACTTTCCATTCAAAAATAAAGTTTGAGCCCGTACCCCCCGAAACATCAACTTCATCAATGATAATCTCGGCTGTTTCCAATGGACTCAGATAAATCGGTGTGTTAAAATAGGTTCTCACATGTGTACCATGGGTATCAAAATAATTCGCCTTAAGAATGTAAATCGTATCCTTATCACTTGTGTTACGCAAACTCACCATTGAGGTTAGGTTATGCGTTTTATGTTCCGATGTACTATAAATTTGTGAATAAACGGATAAATAGGATTTACCATATTCCAAACTGTCCTTTTTACTGATATCAATGGTTCTCTTTGACCAGTTTTCAGGATTGATCGAGCTGAGCTCCTTTTGTTCTTCGCAACTTAGCATTACCAACATTCCAATAATAAATGCAAATTGTGACTTCATATACTTTATCTTTAAAATTGCCATTTTACATCAACAACGCCGATAGCATCGTTGTAAACACCCTATACAAAATACGTATATTTTTGGGTTATTGTATCGCCTTGGCGCAAACTATTTGAATCGTTGTTAAAAAAATATCTTCGTCGTCTGCGAGGATAGCCATTTTAAAATTATCGTATGCTCCCCTATCCCAATTATTTTTTCTTTTTTTTGCCTTCTTACCTATCATGAAAATTCCCGCAAGATACCGTTTGGAACAATCATATAGGTCTTAATTATACTTTACCTTCCTTATAATACGCAAGCTTTCCTTTAAGGAACCATAAATAGCCTGATCGGTCTTCTTCAAGAGGGGTCGTGCCCTTTCCAATAAGGGTCTGGCCTCCTCGAATCCATTTAAAAAGCAAATAAGATACGTCGCTGGCAAACGGGCCAAATCATGCTTTTCAGTAGGTTTCAACATCTGGCCATTTTCCAACTTCATAAGTAGGGCTTTGTTCATATTGAAAATATGGTGTAATGTTTTTGCATCGTACTTTGGGGGCTCAAAGATCATCTGGCTTTGGATCTGATATGTACCATTCTCCTCAAAAATGATCTGCACCTCTTCCAAAGGATAATATTCATGGGATTTACCAAGTCCTAACTGCACATATTCCGTAATCGTGAAACTATCTTCATTATAGCCCACCCTTACCTCATCAAGTGTAGAGTAGAACAATCTTACCTGCTCATTGATCAGCTCAATATCTACCCGTGAGAAATAGGTCTTATCCTTTACTTTTTTGGTATGCCCTGCCCAACAAACCACAAATTGTTCCTTAAACACCTTATAGTTGCTTTCCAGGTCTTTATGTCTATGGTTGATGAAATCGATGACCCCATCCAAGGTCAATTCAATATTGTTTCGCGCATGTAGCTCTATGGTAGCAACAACCTCCGAATTGATATCCTTTAGTTCAATATCATAAGCTTTGGGCATGCTGATACTGCCTTCCCTGAAAAAAACCGAACCACCATAATATTTCCAGATATTCTTTCTTAAGGAACAGACCTTTCCGCTGGAAGTTATCGTAACCAAGCCCACGACCTTACCTTCAGGAAGGTGTGGAAAGGGAATATTCTCATAAGCTATCAACGGGGGATTATCCAAATAGGCATTGATCAGGTTCTGTATCTTACTATCATCGAAAAAATCGACCCCAACAATCGTATTATCAACATCCTCTACCCCAATGACGATAAACGAATGGTTCGTAGGATTGCTGTTGGCCAAGGCACAAACATGTTTCAGGAATTTAGCCTTCCCCTCTTTGTGTCCAATGGCTATAAAACGCTTTTTATCGTAAAAGCTATTCTCATCATTATGGGCGAGAAGATTTTTTACCAAGAGGCGTTTGTTAATCATAGGAATTATGGATTATAAGTTCGAATAAATGAAAATTACATTTCAAACCTTTTCTTTCAAACAATCTTGATTGACACTAATTTTTTTTATTTACGATAGTAGCGCTGGCCTGTGCGGTGGGCATTACCACCAAATCGGCAATGTTCACATGATAAGGTCGGGTGACCACAAATAGAATGATATCGGCGATATCTTCAGGCCGCAAGGCTTGAAACCCCTCATAGACCTTGGCTGCCTTATGGGTATCACCCTTAAAACGCACTTGGCTGAATTCGGTCTCTACCAATCCCGGATTTATGGCCCCTACACGAATACCGTACTGATTAAGGTCAATTCGCATGCCCTGGTTTATGGCATCAACAGCGTGCTTACTGGCACAATAGACATTTCCTTTGGGATACACTTCCTTACCCGCCGTAGAGCCGATGTTTATGATATGTCCGCCTTTTTTAGCCACCATTTTTGGCAAAATCGCTTTCGTCACATAGAGCAAACCCTTTACATTAATATCGATCATGGCATCCCAATCATCCAAACTACCTTCCTCAATCGGGTCTAAACCGTGGGCATTTCCGGCATTGTTCACCAAGATATCAATATCGGAAAAAGCTGGAGGTAAAGCGTTGATCTGTTCGGTTACCTGTCCCCTGTTTCGAACATCAAAATTAAGCACATGTACACTGGTCAAACCACTTAGTTCTTGTTGTAGTGCGAGTAAACGATCTTGACGTCTTCCACAGATAATCAATTTGAATTTGTTTGCCGCAAAGAGTTTTGCTGTTGCACGCCCTATTCCGCTAGTAGCGCCCGTTATTAACACTGTTTTATTCATTGTTCTTTATTTTAAGGTACAGGATGCCCATGGCTGGCTTCCAACAAAATGAACCAATCCTCGATATCCATAATTATATCCTCGACTTTGGAGGCTAGGGTCAATCGATCCTCATTTGTCGTGCCTACCACAGGATGTATATGGGCTGGATGTTTCATGATCCACGCCAACAAGAGCTGATCCCCTGTTGCATTATATTTTTCTATCATGGGTTCCAGCGCAAGCCTTATCCGCTGGGTCTTTTTATTATCCTCCTTAAAATAACCCCCTAAGGGACTCCAGGACATTGCCAATCTTTTATGGGCAACACAATCATCCAACACACCATTGTACATAACCGAATTATTGGTCAGGGAAAACTCCATTTGATTTGCAGATAAGGGGAGAACACCCTCTAACATGGCTATTTGGGTAGGTGTAAAATTAGATACCCCATAATCGAGTATCTTTCCTTCTTTGAACAACCGCATTATTGCTTCATTGATTTCATCTGGATCCATCAAAGGGCTTGGCCTATGAAGTAACAAAAGATCCAAATATTCAGTATTCAACTGCTTTAACGAGTGTTCCACCGACTTGGTTATATGCTCCTTGGAATAGTTGTAATGCTGTACAATCGACGTACGATTATCCGATATCAATTGAATGCCACATTTTGATATGAGTTGAATTGCATCACGGGGAATCCCACTCTTGGAAAAAGCATTTCCAAATTCGGCTTCGGTAGTATAACCCCCATAGATATCGGCATGGTCAAAAGTGGTTATTCCCACCTCCAAACAATGCTTTATTAGCCGTATCATTTCATCTTTCCCAAGCTGCTTTCCCCATCTTCCCCATGTCATGGTTCCGGCTATAGTTTTCGAAAATTTGGTTATGTTTGCCATAGGCGTGTGAAATTAAAAAGAAATCACTTAAAAACTTCATAAAAATAAGGGCTTTCATGAATTTTTAACCATACATTAACAGCGTTACTATGAATAAATTTTCAATTTGCACCACTGTTAAGATCAAATCGGAACAATATCCAAAAATGCAATAAAATATATGGAAGAAAATACTTCAATTGACATTAGCGCAGTAAACGAAAAAATTGCCCAGGAAAGCGCTTTTATAGACCTCTTGATGTTGGAAATGAACAAAGTGATCGTTGGCCAAAAGCATATGGTCGAAAGATTGCTTATAGGTCTGTTGGGACAAGGGCATATTTTGTTGGAAGGTGTTCCGGGACTAGCGAAGACCCTTGCCATCAACACCTTGGCCAAAGCGGTGAAAGGCAGCTTTAGCAGAATTCAGTTTACCCCCGATCTTTTACCCGCCGATGTGGTCGGTACCTTGATCTACAATATAAAAGAAAATGATTTTTCAATTAAAAAAGGTCCCATTTTCGCAAATTTCGTCCTTGCGGATGAGATAAACAGGGCCCCGGCAAAAGTACAATCGGCCCTTTTGGAAGCCATGCAGGAAAAACAGGTGACCATTGGTGATGAAACCTTTATTCTTGACAAGCCATTCTTGGTTATGGCGACCCAAAACCCGGTAGAGCAGGAAGGTACCTATCCGTTACCCGAAGCGCAAATAGACCGTTTTATGTTGAAGACGGTAATCGACTACCCCAAAATGAACGAGGAACAACTGATCATGCGCCAAAATCTATTAGGTGCTTATGAAAAAGTCAATCCCGTGATTTCCACCCAACAGATCTTAAGTGCCCAAAAGGCGGTAAGGGAGGTCTATATGGATGAGAAAATCGAAAAATACATTTTGGATATCGTTTTTGCTACCCGTTATCCAGAGAAATATAATCTTGAGAACCTCAAACCCCTAATCAGTTTTGGTGCTTCCCCGCGTGGAAGTATTAATCTCGGTATTGCTTCCAAATGTTACGCTTTTATCAAACGTAGGGGCTATGTGGTTCCTGAGGATGTCAGGGCTGTCGTACATGACGTACTTAGACATCGAATTGGCTTAACATATGAGGCCGAAGCAGAGAACATCACTTCCGAGGAAATCATCAACAAGATTGTCAATGAGGTTGAAGTACCATAGACAGTAGGCAGTATACAGTGGCCCGTATCGTTCCTCCGAACATTGGCTACACTCGGTTATTGAATACTTATTACTGTTTGTTATAAAAGATGGATACCAAAGATTTACTAAAGAAAGTTCGTAAGATTGAGATTAAGACACGTCGTCTATCCGATCATATTTTTGGAGGGGAATACCATTCCACTTTCAAAGGGCGTGGTATGACCTTCAGTGAGGTGAGGCAATACCAGTTCGGGGATGACGTGCGTAATATCGACTGGAATGTAACGGCCCGATACAACGAACCCTACATAAAGGTCTTTGAAGAAGAACGCGAACTGACCATGATGTTAATGGTAGATGTGAGTGGTTCGGAATTTTTTGGTACCACCAATCAATTCAAAAAAGAAATTATCACTGAAATATCGGCTACGTTGGCATTCTCTGCCATGCAAAACAATGACAAGGTAGGACTCCTGTTGTTCTCAGATGAAGTTGAACTTTATATTCCTCCCAAAAAAGGAAAATCACACGTACTTCGTATCATTAGGGAATTACTTGAGTTTAAACCCAAAAGCAATAAAACGAATATTGCCGAAGCCTTGAAATACCTGACCAATGTCATGAAAAAGAAAGCCATAGTCTTTGTGCTTTCCGATTTCATTGATGATGACTACGTTAAGACCCTTAAAATTACCGGAAACAAACATGATGTAACCGGTATTCGAATCTATGACGAACGGGAGGAAAATATTCCAAACCTCGGTATGGTTCAAATGGAGGATGCGGAAACCGGCAAATTACAGTTGGTCAACACCCAATCAAAAAGTGTTCGTATGGCATATGGGGAACATCACCGTCAAAGGGTAAAATATTTTAAGGAGTCGTTTACCAAATCAGGATGCGGAGTGCTGAATTGCAGGGTTGATGAAAGTTACGTTAAAAAGCTATTAGGCTATTTTAAAAGAAGAGGTTAATGGGTGTCAAAAATTACCAATTACGAATCTGGGTTTTGCGTGCTTTTTTAGTACGCTGCTTCTTCCTGTGCGCTTTATTCTACGGTAGTCTTGGGTTTGCCCAAACAACACCAAAAATTTCCTCAGCGGTAGACACGACCTTTATCAAAATCGGTGATCAACTGAAATTCATGGTAACCGTTGAAGTCGATTCTACCGATATGGTCATCTTTCCAGAAGGACAAACATTTTCACCCTTAGAGACCGTTGAGGCATTTGCTACCGACACCACCCGTAAAAAGGACAGGATTACCCTATTGAAAACCTATGCCCTAACACAATTCGATTCCGGTTCATACAAATTGCCTGCGCAACGTATTGATATCAACGGAAAAGGATATTTTACAGACTCGTTGCTCGTAAACGTCGCCACAGTGCCGGTTGATACCACGGCGCAAAAGATGTACGACATTAAACCGTTGATCCAAGTTGAGAAGGTAAATTCAGGTTGGTGGAAAATTCTTTTAATCGTTTTAGGCATTTTGGCCCTTGTAGCAGGACTATTATACTGGTTCGTTTTTCGTGCCAAACCCTTGACCGAAGAAGAAAAAGTAGCTCAACTACCCCCCTATGATCGTGCGCTTTTGGAATTGAAAAAATTGGACAATTCTAAATACCTGATCCAAGATGAGTATAAAGAATATTATTCCCAATTAACGGATATTGTTCGCTCCTACTTGGATGAAGATGCTAATATTTCAGCCTTGGAAAGTACTACGGACGAGTTGATCGACAAATTGGAGCTGTTGAAGGATGCCGGGGAACTTGAACTCGATAAAGATACCATCAACCAGTTCAAGAACATTTTAAGGACTGCCGATTTGGTAAAATTCGCCAAGTCAAAACCACCGACCAATGTAGCACTGCAAGATAGAAAGGTTGTTGAGCATATTGTGGTAAAAACGCACGAGGCCATTCCGGAACCAACTATGGAAGAACTGATGGCGCAAGAAGAATATCAAAATGAATTGGCCCGCAAACACGAAAAGAAAAAATGGGTAATTGCAGGAACTACCGCCATAGGCCTGCTTTTGATTACGGGTATTGCACTAATCGGATATTATGGCCCTGTCAAGGTTTGGGATACCATTACCGGACACCCCTCCAAACTTTTATTGGACAACGAATGGGTCGCAAGTTCCTATGGATATCCACCCATAAGCTTGGAGTCCCCGGAAGTATTGGTACGCCAGGAAGTGGAAATCCCTGCTGAGGCCAAAGCCAACATAAAAGACCTTCAAACATTCATTTTTAGGGAAGATAAATCCTTGTTGACCTTGGCAACGACCTCGACGACTTTTACCCAGCCGGTAGAACCTGATTTCGAAAAAACCATAGATCAACTCTTGCGTAATTTTGAAGCAAAAGGAGCTAAAAATATAATCACAAAACAAGAGGAATTCGTAACTGTTTCAGGGGTTAAGGGCCTAAAAACCTATGGTAGTGCCAAATTCAAGGTCCCAGATTCCGAAGAACTGGTGAAAGGAAAATATGCCATTCTCAGTTTTGGTGGCAAAGGATTCCAACAACAGGTCTTACTAACCTGGCAAGATGGGGATACCTATGCGGAAGAAATCATTAATCGGGTATTAAGTACCGTAGAAGTTAAAACTGAAGTATAAATGTTAGATAATATATCATTTGCGAATCCAGAGTTCTTTTGGTTGCTTTTATTGCTACCACTGGCTATCCTATGGTATTTTTTTAAGCGCAGGGAATTAACGCCATCCCTTAAGATTTCGAGTATAAAAGGGTTTTCCAATAGTGGTCTGCTCCCTAAGTTAAAACCGTTGTTGTTCGTATTTCGATTATTGGCCTTGGCCGCTATTATTGTTGCGATGGCCCGACCACAGACCGAGGATATCTCAACCCGTACCAAAACCACCAAAGGAATCGACATTGTAATGGCAATCGATGTTTCTTCGAGTATGTTGGCCCGCGATTTGAAACCCAATCGATTATCCGCCCTAAAAGAAGTCGCCGCGGATTTTATCAAAGAACGACCCAACGACAGAATAGGTCTTGTCGCCTATGCCGGGGAAGCGTATACCAAAACCCCTATCACCAGTGACAAATCCATTGTGCTTAATGCGCTACGTGAAATTACCTATGGACAGTTAAATGATGGTACGGCCATTGGTATGGGATTGGCGACTTCTGTAAACCGGTTAAAAGAAAGCAAGGCAATCAGTAAAATAATCATTCTCCTGACCGATGGTGTGAATAATTCCGGCTTTATCGAACCACAAACAGCTGCAGACCTAGCCGTGGAATACGGCATCAAAACATACACGATCGGCCTGGGAACCAATGGCAATGCCCTTTCGCCCATCGCCTACAATGCCGATGGCTCATTCAGATATGGCATGCGACAGGTTGAAATTGACGAACAGCTATTGCAAGACATCGCAAAAGCAACAGGGGGACAATACTTTAGAGCTACCGATAATGAAAAATTGGAAGCCATTTATGAAGAAATAAATAAATTGGAAAAAACTGAAATAGAGGAATTCAAGTATTACAAATACGACGAAAGATTTCGTTCCTGGGTATTCTTGGCAGGTGCTTTACTATTGTTCGAATGGTTGCTCCGAAATACCTTATTCAGAAGTTTTATATAGATTATGATTCAATTCGACGAAAAAATATATTTCTACCTTCTTGCGATAATCCCGGTTATCGTGGTTCTGTTCATTTTTCTTCAAATATGGAAAAAACGGACCCAGAAAAAATTTGCCGAATCCACCCTGCTTAAAAGATTGACCCCGGAAAAATCCAATTTTAAATCCGTTTTGAAACTGTTGTTTTTCCTTTTGGGAATTACTTTTTTAACCTTGGCTTTGGTGAATCCGAAAATCGGAACGAAATTGGAAACCGTAAAACGCGAGGGCGTCGACATTGTATTTGCCGTGGATGTTTCTAAAAGTATGTTGGCCGAAGACATTGCCCCTAACCGTTTGGAAAAAGCGAAACGCTTGGTTTCGGAAATCATCAACCAATTGGCCAGTGACCGAATTGGCATAATCGCTTATGCAGGACAAGCCTACCCCCAATTACCCATTACGACGGATTACGGTGCTGCAAAAATGTTCTTGCAGAATATGAACACCGACATGCTCACTTCACAAGGTACAGCCATAAATGAGGCCCTGGATTTGGCCACAACCTATTACGATGATGAAGAGCAAACCAATCGGGTACTGTTCATTATATCCGATGGGGAAGACCATTCCGAAGGCACCACCTCAAAAGCGGTTGACGAGGCCGTTGAAGCAGGTATTCGTATTTACACCATCGGTGTTGGCAAAAGCAAAGGTGCGCCTATTCCCATCAAAAAAAATGGGATTGTCGAAAGCCTTAAAAAAGATTCCCGAGGTGAAGTCGTGATCACCAAACTCAATGAAACCGTTTTACAGGAAATAGCGAATGATGGTGATGGTGAGTATATTGATGGAACCAATACAGCAAAGGCCGTTGAGCGTATTAAGGATATTCTTTTGGAAATGGATAAGACCGAGTTTGAAGCCAAACAATTTTCAGAATACAAAGATCAATTCCAATGGTTTTTAGGAGGGGCAATCTTATTCCTATTTTTAGACATTTTTGTATTGGACAGAAAAACCAAATGGCTTCAAAAATTGAATCTTTTCAACGAAAACCATAAAGAAGCAGCATAAGATGAAAAAAATCGCATTCATATTGTTTTTTGTGGCCTTTATATCTTTTGCACAGGAAGAACAAGAGGAAAAACTAAAGGAGAAGGCACGAATCGAGTCTACCAACCTCACTTGGGAAGCGAATAAGGACCTTGCAGAGGATGACTTTGTCGCTGCTGAAGTGGATTACCGTAAAGCAATTTCAAAAAGTGACGAGAATACCGTCGCCCCCTATAATTTAGGCAATGCCTATTATAACAAAGAAAGCTATACAGAAGCCTTTGGGCGTTTTAAGCAAGCGGGCGAGAAGGCAACGGCCAAGGAAGAGAAGCACAAGGCCTACCATAACATGGGGAATGTCTTTATGAAGCAGAAGGAATATGAGAAAGCCGTTGAGGCGTATAAAGAGGCCTTACGCAATAACCCTAAGGATGAAGAAACCCGTTATAATCTAGCCCTTGCTAAAGAATTATTGAAAAAACAGCAGGACGAGCAGCAAAAGAACGACGAAAACAAGGACAATAAAGATAATAAGGACCAAAAAGACGATAAAGACCAGGATCAAAAGAACGACGGGGATAATAAGGAAGACCAGAAGGACAAAGACGATAGCGATAAGAAGGATCAAGAAGACAAAGGGGATAAAGAAGACGAAAAGAAGGAGGATAATAAGGAAGGTGAAGGCGACGAGAAAAAAGAAGAACAGAAAAAGCCCGAACAAGGAGATAAGCCCCAAGAACAGCAACAACAACCAAGACCTAATCAACTTTCCAAACAGCAGATCCAGAATCTGTTAGAGGCCATGCAGAACGAAGAAAAGAAAGTGCAGGAAAAGATTGATGCCAAAAAGGTCAAAGGTGCTAAAGTTAAAAATGAAAAAGATTGGTAATGTACAGCGATTTTAAACATTTCATATCATTGTTTCCTCTCTTGTTCATAGCATTTGTTATGAACGCACAAGATAATGCCGTTACCTTCGAAATGAACCTGAGTAAGGAAAAACTCGGTA
This sequence comes from Maribacter aquimaris, assembly GCF_014596745.1. Taxonomy (GTDB): domain Bacteria; phylum Bacteroidota; class Bacteroidia; order Flavobacteriales; family Flavobacteriaceae; genus Maribacter_A; species Maribacter_A aquimaris. The sequence goes on along the minus strand of NZ_JABTCF010000012.1, from coordinate 42,060 downwards.
TCAATGAAAGGTTACGGGTTGAGTTCACCATGAACAAGGATGGCGATGATTTCTCCCCTCCGGATTTTAAAGGGTTTCGGGTACTCATGGGTCCATCACAGGCCATAAGTTCTTCTTGGATCAACGGTGTCCGGTCCTATTCAAAAACCTATTCGTATACCTTAGCCCCTACAGAACGGGGTAAGTTCACCATTAAACAGGCTTCGATTGTTATTGATGGTAAGGTCTATAAATCTTTGGCTAAAACCGTTGAGGTCACTGCCGCAGTGGCAAAACCAAACGACGATATGAATGTCGATGATTATGCCGATGACAATCTGCATCTCGTTGCGGAGGTATCCAAAATGAATCCGTATTTGAACGAAGCCATTAGCGTGGTCTATAAACTCTATGTGAGTCCATCGATACGGGTATCGAATTATCGTCCGTTGGATAATCCCAAATACAATAATTTTTGGAGCCAAGACATCCCCGTACAACGTTTGAATGCGGAAAACGGAACGTATAAAGGCAAAACATATCGTTACGTAGTTTTAAAACGGGTTGTACTGTATCCCCAAAAATCGGGTAAACTTGACATTGAACCCCTCTCTTTGGATGTTACGGTGGATGTACCAACCAACAAACGTGATTTTTTCGGTGGAAGGGTATATACCCAAACGAACAAAACCGTATCGGCTGGGAATCGAACCATCAATGTAAAGGCATTGCCTACGGCAGGGAAACCTGCGAACTTTGGTGGCGCGGTGGGTGATTTCGATTTTTCGGTCACCACAAGCAAGACCAGTTTAAATGCATCAGAATCGCTTCAGGCCGTTGTAGAGGTCAGTGGCCAAGGAAATTTGAAATTATTCCAATTGCCTACCCCCGAATTACCCAGTTCCCTTGAGGTTTATGATCCTGAACACAATGAGGACATTCGTACCACTCTAGCCGGAACCCGGGGTAAGATAAGCGATAGTTATACCATAGTGCCTTCCTTTAAGGGCAAGTATCCGGTACCTAGTATTTCCTTCAGTTATTTCAATCCAAATACGGCATCGTACCACACCGTGGATTCCAAGGAAATCCTGATCAATGTATTGGAAGGACCTACCAATTCCCAAGGGAACGTCAATGCGAACCCAGCGAATACCAAACATTCCGTCGTAACCACTGGGAACCAATTCAATTTCATTAAACTCAATCCTAATCTTACGGCAAAAGGAACCGATTACTTTTTTGGTTCCATGAACTTTTACCTTTGGCTTTTACTCCCCTTATTATTGATACCATTGGCCATTGTATTCCATAAAAAGCGCGATGCCATAGCGAGTGATGTCGAAGGCAATAAAATTAAAAAAGCCAACAAATTGGCCCGAAAATATTTGTCGGAGGCCAAAAAGACCTTAGGCCACAAGGATGCTTTCTTTATCGCCATGGAAAAAGCATTGCATAATTACCTAAAGGCCAAATTAAAAATTGAGACCTCTGAATTCAGTAAGGATAAAATTTCGAGCCTATTAAACGAAAAGGATGTTGACATAGAAACCATTGATGGCTTTATCGGGTTATTGAAAAATTGTGAGATGGCGCGGTACAGTCCATTTTCAGAAGTGCAAATGCAACAGGATTATGACAGGGCCAGTAAAGTAATCGCTAATCTGGACAAACAACTATAGACAATGAAAAAGTTAATTTACATCATTGTAGTATTCATTAGCTTCATTGGGACCGCCCAAAATGAAGCAATATTCGATAAGGCCACGGAATCCTATAATAGTGGCGACTACCAAAAAGCCATTGATTACTACAATAGTATTTTGGATAATGGCCAACATTCGGCCGAGCTTTATTTCAATTTGGGCAATGCCTATTATAAATTGAACCAGATTGCCCCAAGCATTTACAATTACGAAAAGGCGCTCTTACTTTCCCCCAACGATCGGGAAATCAAGAACAACCTTGGCTATGCACAAAACATGACCTTGGACGCCATTGAGGTAATGCCAGAAACAGGTCTTGCCAGAATATACAAAACACTTACCGGTTTTCTTTCCTTTGACCAATGGAGTTATGTTGCGGTTGTATTCATGATTCTCTTTGTATTGTTGTATCTGGCCTTTTACTATTTTAAATATGCCATGCACAAACGTATCGCATTCATTCTAAGTATTGTCTCCTTACTCATATCACTAATGACAGTGGTCTTCGCCTTTATCCAATTCAATGATTTTATGGCCGACCAACCTGCAATCGTCTACGCTAGTGAGGTTCGTATAAAATCGGAACCCAACAAGGGAAGTCAACCCATATTCGTACTGCATGAAGGTGCCAAAGTGAATGTTCTTGATCGGTTAAACGAATGGAATAAAATAAGAATCGCTGATGGCAAAACCGGGTGGATACCCTCGGAAAGCATAAAATTGTTAAAAGATTTTTAGTATTTCCTTAACTAACTATAATAGCAATACTATTATATTTGTGCAAAATGCTTTTAAATGATTCGGTTGAACATCCTTATTGTATTACTTTCCGTATGGATATTCGCCATACTCGCCCCTCCTATCATCACACTATTGAATGATGATGGAAACGCGGTAATATCGATTAACATAACCGAAGAAGAGCAACAAGAACAAGGAAAGAAGAACCTTGGCGAAAAACTGATCTTGGAAAACAACTCGCCAGGTGCCTATATTCTTGCCCATCTACAGAACCTTGGTTTCCATGATTTCTATCTATTGGGCCACTACGATCGTAATTCTGAAATCGTGCTCCCTCCACCAGAACCAATTTGCTAGTTGTCCTTTATTCCTGATGGCATAACCCTTGTCTTAGGAATTTATCACTACGGGCCCCTGCATCCCTGATTTAATCGTTAAATCATCCATTTAGTTGGGCAAAAAAACCTAACTTCATGAGTATTTTGGCGACAATCCTACTTGCAGAATTTTTACTATAATTTAAAAAAACTGAACATGCAAATAGATAACGTATTTAATAATAATGAGAAATGGATCAAGGAAAAATTAGCGATTAGCCCTGATTTCTTTGACGAATTGGGCAAAGGTCAAAACCCTGAACTACTTTATATAGGCTGTTCCGACAGTAGGGTTACCGCAGAGGACCTAATGGGCATGGGTCCTGGTGAAGTATTTGTTCATCGTAATATTGCCAATATGGTCATCAGTATTGACCTTAACGCCATGTCCGTTGTCAATTACGCCGTTGACCACTTAAATGTAAATCACATCGTTGTATGTGGCCATTACGGTTGTGGCGGTGTTAAAGCAGCCATGCAATCTGCCGATCTCGGTATTTTAAACCCTTGGCTTCGTAACATTCGCGACGTATATCGAATTCATAAAGATGAATTGAAAGACATCACGGATGAGAACGAAAAATATGATCGCTTAGTGGAACTCAATGTACAGGAGCAGTGTGTAAACCTTATTAAAACAGCCGCTGTTCAGAAAGCATACCGAGATAGGAATCTAAAAGTATATGGTTGGGTCTTTGATATACATACTGGAAAATTGATAGATTTAAAGATTGACTTTGAAGGAATCCTTCATAATATCATGGAAATCTATCATTTGGATTAACCTGACCCTAACATCATTTATTATAATGGGCTACCCTTTGGCAGCCCTTAAACCAAGAAAATAATCTTATTTAGGGAAATGGGGGGACTTATCCCATTGGAAAAGTTCCCGACCACCCAAATAACATTGCAAAATTAACTTTATGAAAAATTTCTTCTCGAATTTCAAAGGTGACCTCTTAGGGGGGATAACCGCTGGGATAGTTGCCTTACCCTTGGCCCTGGCATTTGGGGTAAGTTCCGGATTAGGCCCCAGTGCCGGACTCTATGGAGCTATCTTTATAAGCTTTTTCGCGGCACTATTTGGGGGCACCAACACCCAGATTTCGGGTCCTACCGCCCCGATGACCGCCGTTAGTATGGTAGTCATTGCCGGCATTGTAGCCATCTTCGACGGAAGTGTTGAAAAAGCACTACCGGCCATTTTAACCGTTTTTCTGCTTGCCGGATTAATGCAAATAGGGTTGGGATTTATTGGAATAGGAAAGTATATCAGATACATACCCTATCCCGTTGTTTCGGGTTTTATGACCGCCATAGGTCTCATTATCCTGATTACACAGATTTTGCCTGCTTTGGGTTACTACCCCAAAGAGGATGAGTCATGGGTAGAACCCTTTAAGCCCCAAGCCGAGGAATTGATCCTCGAAAATATACTCCGTGAGGAAGCTGGAGAGGGTATTTTAGTATTGGAAGACTTTAAGGAAACCATTGCCCGCTCCAACGAAGTGACCCAAGAGACGGTCCTCGAGGAGGCCAAAACCTTAGCGGCTAAAAATGCATCCGGTGTTATTGGTTCCTTAAAGGTTTTGCCCAATGCCTTACAGCAGATCAATTGGTTGGAACTTGGGCTTGCCCTCGCTACCATTATCATTATTTTCGGATTTAAACGTATCACCACCGCTGTCCCCAGCACCTTGATAGCATTACTCGTGGTATCCGGGATTGCTTATGGTCTAGGACTTGATTATAGAACCATAGAAAAGATACCGGAAGGATTTCCGATGCCCAATCTTCAAATCTTCACGGAATTTAAGATTGGAGCCATATCACCTTATATTTTCACGGCATTGACCTTGGCCCTATTGGGGGCAATTGACTCCCTGTTGACCTCTGTGGTGGCAGACAACATGACCAAGACCAAACACAAACCAAACAAGGAACTGATCGGTCAGGGAATCGGAAATACGATAGCAGCCATTTTTGGCGGTCTGCCAGGAGCAGGTGCAACAATTCGTACCGTTGTAAATATCAATTCAGGGGGTAAAACCAAACTCTCAGGAATGATAGCCGGTGTATTGTTATTGGTCATCTTGCTAGCCATGGGACCCATAGCTTCCCAAATACCAGCCGCGGTTTTGGCGGGAATACTTATAACCGTAGGAATATCGGTCATGGATTACAAAGGACTTAAGGCTATTCCCAACCTTCCAAAGGATATTAAAATAGGGCCTATAAAACTAAGTTCCGAGGTTGTGGTAATGCTGGTTGTTTTGGTATTATCAACAGTATGGAATCTGGTTTATGCCGTAGGTATTGGCCTGATAATCGCCTCTTTGATGTTCATGAAAAAAATCGGGGACCTTACGGGTGAACGATCGGATGTTAAGTCCCTGGACAAGGAAAAAGCGTGGGCAGATGAAGCCAACTTTCCAAAAGATCTTAAGGAAGAAGTATTTATAAAGCATATTAAGGGACCTTTGTTTTTTGGTACAACCAGCGATTTTCAAATACTCTCGGATCAAATCCCCAAGACAGCCTCTTACGCTATTATTCGTTTAGATCGCATGCAGTACATGGATCAATCCGGCCTATACGCCATGGAGGATGTGCTTCAAGAATTGAATAAAAACAATGTAACGGTGCTCTTTACCGATTTACAAAGACAACCGAGATATATGATGGAACGTATTGATATTATTCCTGATTTCATTCCGGAAGAACATATTTTTGAGAACTTCGATCGCTGTACCGACTGGATCAAGAATCATGTAAAAGATACGCATTAAGTCACCGCAATACTCTAATAAGACCGTGCTTTCGATAAAGGCACGGTTTTTTTATTGAATTAATTCCCTCTCCTCTTCGTAGAAAATTTTAAATTTGTCCCTCACTTGAATATCATGATCGATAAAATAAAGGAACATATTACGGAAGTAGAAAATTTCAATGCCGACACCAAGGAAGCTATTGAAACCTTTCGTATTAAGTATTTAGGCAAAAAAGGGCTACTGAATGAGTTTTTCGCGGAATTCAGGAATGTACCCAATGATCAAAAAAAAGCATTTGGTCAGGCCATTAATACACTAAAATTAGCGGCTAATGAAAAGGTCAACCTGCTCAAGGAAACCATGGATAGCCAGAATGAGGAAGTTGGAAAATACGGTGATTTGACCAGACCTGGCGAAGCTATGGCCCTAGGATCGAGACACCCCATTTCCATAGTGAAAAACCAGATTATCGATATTTTTTCAAGAATTGGGTTCAACGTTTCCGAAGGTCCCGAAATTGAGGATGACTGGCATAATTTCACGGCCTTGAACCTTCCCGAATATCATCCTGCGAGGGATATGCAGGATACCTTCTTTATACAGACCAATCCCGATATTCTCCTACGTACCCACACCTCATCGGTTCAAGTGCGCTATATGGAAAACAACAAACCCCCTATCCGAACAATATCACCAGGTAGGGTATATCGTAACGAGGCCATTTCTGCCCGTTCACATTGCTTTTTCCATCAGGTTGAAGGACTTTATATTGACAAGGATGTTTCCTTTGCCGATCTAAAGCAGACCTTACAGATCTTTACTACCGAACTTTTTGGAAAGTCAAAAATAAGGTTGCGCCCTTCATATTTCCCCTTTACCGAACCAAGTGCGGAGGTTGATGTTTATTGGGGATTAAAAACCGAATCGGATTATAAGATCACAAAAGGTACTGGCTGGCTGGAAATAGGTGGCTGTGGTATGGTTGACCCTAATGTTTTAATCAATTGTGGCATCGACCCTGAAATCTATTCCGGTTTTGCCTTCGGTGTTGGTATTGATCGAATTGCCATGTTGCTCCATCAAATCACCGATATTCGATTATTGAGTGAGAATGATGTCCGCTTCTTGGATCAATTCAAAAGCACCCTTTAATTTTTCCCTTTTGAAAAAGGATATAGAAATACCCGTTGTTAAGGACGTATATCTTGCGTTGATACAGGAATGGAACGATGATTTTCTGGAGAAAAAATGGAATGCTTACATTCTGAACGACCGGGACACGCCCATTGATATGGTTCTTGTTGTCTCGAAAGGATACGATGAACACCGGAAAACCTCAACAATGAGACATTCGATTGCCATCATGGCCACAAAATCATACGCCAAGATAGAGCTCATACAAGATGATGTCCTCGAATTGAACAACGAGTTTTTCGTTACTTTTTTTGCCGATGGCAAATTATACGAACGGAAATTCCTTTTTGAAAAGGACACCATTACCGAAGGGAATCTAGTTGATATCCCCATTATCCATAAACCAGGTATATTCGCCAAATAGTCCGTATTTACCGTCTTCAACAATAATATAATTCATTTCGACTCCCTAAAACCAACCCTCAAACCATTGGGATATTTTAAGGTTTCTAGGTTCATTTCATATTTTTTTAACATAAAATTAGTTTCGTTTGGTTTGGTTCTTTCCGAACTAACCATATCTTTGCGCCTTCAATTCTTAACATTATGGATAAGGAAGAATATCGAAGAGGACTTATAGAGGATTTAGGAATTCATATTGAAAATCAATATTCCTTGCCTCCGCTATCGGCCCGAATTTTTGCCTCGTTGATTATGACAGAAGAGGACGGGTTGACTTTTGATGATTGCCTAACAAGAAGAGGTGCAAGTAAAAGTTCAATATCAACCTCGCTCAATCTTTTATTACAGATGGGGTTTATTAAATATTTCACGAAATCAAGGGACAGGAAACGATACTACACGGTAGCCGCAAAGGATTCCTTTATGATAAAAAAATTAAGCAAAGCACTTAAACAACTGGAAAATGAAGAGAAAATGATGGAAAAACTATCGGATTACAACGAAAAGTTCAATCCTGAAATATTTAAATCAAGCCAAAAAATGAAGGATATATATATGAACTGTATAAAGGAACAAAAGGATATTTTTCTAAAGACCATAGATCAACTGAATGCACTAAAAGAATAATTTTTTTACACTGTTAGTTCGTTTTGTACCGAACCAACAGAATTAACAAAACTTTAATAACAAATTATTATCCATTTAAAATGAAAAAAATATCAATTATAGGTTCCCTTAGTCTATTGATACTATTAAGTTCTTGTTTCGGAAAGGCCACAGAGCAGCAAGCAGGCCCTAAAATGCCTGCACCAAGTCTTAAAGTTGAAGCATTAAACCAAAAAGATATCACCATATTCAACGAATTTTCAACTACGCTTGAAGGCAAGCAGAATGTGGAAATATGGCCAAAAGTATCTGGATTTATACAAAACATCCATGTTGAGGAGGGTCAGAAAATCAAAAAAGGACAACTATTGTTCAAGTTAGAGACCCAAACGATGAACCAAAATGCCAATGCGGCCAAAGCAGCCGTAAATGTGGCCCAGGTCGAAGTGGACAAGTTAAGGCCCTTGGTAGAAAAAAATATCATTAGTCCTGTTCAGTTAACAACTGCAGAAGCCCAACTAAAACAAGCGCAAAGTAATTATGAAAGCATTGTTTCCAATATAAACTACTCCAGAATCACAAGTCCGGTTGACGGTTTTATCGGGGAAATACCCTATAAAACAGGAGCCTTGGTAAGTTCTGCCATGGCAAGCCCACTAACAACCGTTTCCGATATTAGTGAGGTTCGTGCCTACTTTTCCTTTAGCGAAAAAGAATTGTTGAAATTCAAGGAGTCCATTCCCTTAAACCAGAAAAACCAATTTGACCTTGAGAACGCCAATGATGCACGATTGGTGATGGTCAATGGGGAGGAATATCCTGAGCCCGGTAAGATTGCCATGATCAATTCAATTATCAACAGCACTACAGGGAGCGCCACGGCACGAGTGGATTTTAAAAATCCGAACAACCTATTAACCAGTGGTAGTACAGGTAAGATTAAAATTCCATATCTCTATAAAAATGCCTATGAGATTCCTCAAAAAGCAACCATAGACCTACAAGGCAATAAGTTGATATTCATTGTAAAGGATGACAACACCATAACCACAAAGCCTATACGGATTTCCGCAAATACCGAAAAAGGATTCATTGTAACCAGTGGCATACAACCTGGAACGACCATTGTTACTGAAGGCGTCTCAAAATTAAGGGATGGAATGACCATTAATCCCATTCAATAAATATTCCGCACAACATATAATCTAAAAAACATGTTTCAAAAATTCATAGATCGTCCCGTACTATCTACGGTAATATCGGTCATCATTGCCATACTCGGAATCTTGGGATTAACCTCCTTACCGATTGAACAATATCCAGAAATCGCACCGCCTACAATACAAGTTACCACAACGTACACAGGGGCAAATGCTGAAACCGTACTCAACAGTGTTGTTATTCCTTTAGAGGAACAGATCAACGGTGTGGAAGGAATGACCTATATGACCTCCAATGCGAGTAATGATGGAGCTGCTACCATCAATGTATTCTTTAAATTGGGTATAGACCCCGATATTGCCGCGGTAAACGTTCAAAATAGGGTTGCTAGAGCGAATAGTGTACTTCCTGAAGCTGTTATAAGGACAGGTGTGGTGACGCAAAAATCACAAACCAGTGCCTTGTTGTTTTTCTCCATGTTTTCAGACAATAAGGATTATGATGCCACATTCGTTGAAAACTACGCACGGATAAATTTAGTACCTAAGCTGCAACGTATCGAAGGGGTTGGTAATGTAACCGTATTCGGCTCCAAGGACTATTCAATGCGTATTTGGTTAAAACCCGATAAAATGGCTGCTTTTAAACTAATGCCCTCGGATATTCAGAGTGCACTTGTTGAACAAAACCTTGAGGCCGCAACGGGTAAAATCGGGGAAAATGCAGATGGGGTCTTCGAATATGTGCTAAAATACAAAGGACGGTTATCTGAAATATCGGAATATGAGGATATTATCATCAAAGCCCAAGACAATGGCCAGTTCTTACGTTTAAAGGATGTTGCGGATATTGAACTTGGCGCCTTTAATTATGGTACCAAGAATGAAGGTATGGGCAAACCGGGTACCGCTGTAGGTATATTCCAAACCTCGGGCTCCAACGCGAACGACATCATTACCGAAATTGAAACTATTCTAAAAGAAAGTAAGGCGGATTTTCCAAAAGGACTGGATTATGTAATTCCTTATAATACCAAGGATTTCCTTGATGCCTCTATCTCACACGTAATACAAACATTGATTGAGGCATTTTTATTGGTATTCGTCGTGGTATTCCTATTCTTACAGGATTTCAGGTCTACCTTGATACCGGCAATAGCTGTCCCGGTAGCGATTGTGGGTACGTTCTTCTTCCTCTCCTTATTTGGGTACTCCATCAATATGTTGACCCTTTTTGCCATGATACTGGCCATTGGTATTGTGGTCGATGATGCCATTGTGGTCGTCGAGGCGGTACACGCCAAGATGGATGCAGGGGCTACCAATGCCAAAACGGCCACGAAAACGGCCATGTCCGAAATTTCAGGGGCCATTATATCAATAACCTTGGTCATGTCAGCCGTATTTATTCCAGTATCCTTTATAAATGGGTCTTCAGGGGTTTTCTACCAACAGTTCGGTATTACATTGGCTATTGCCATTATGATCTCTGCAGTGAACGCCCTGACCCTGAGTCCGGCTTTGGCTGCCCTATTTTTAAAGCCGCACAAAGCATCCGAAGAACATGATAAGGGTTTGAAACACCGTTTCTATAGATCCTTCAATGCCGGATTTAATGCCATTACCGATAAATATGTAGGCTCAGTAAGCTTTATTGCCAAAAGAAAATGGATCACAATAGTCTCACTGGTTATTTTCACAGGTATAACCATCCTATTATTCAAAACCACCCCTTCAGGGTTTATTCCCAATGAGGATAGGGGAATTATCATGGCCGATATTAGTTTGCCTCCGGGAACGACATTGGAACAGACCCAGAAAACGGTTAAAAAACTGGATTCTATTTATGCTTCCATGGATATTATAGATACGAGAATGAACGTTACCGGTTTCAGTTTGTTGAGCAGGGTAAGTGGGGGTTCCTATGGGTTCTCTGTTATCCGTCTTAAAAACTGGGCCGAAAGAAAAGAAGCATCACAATCCGTACAAGCCGTTGTGGGGAGTCTTTTTGCAAAAACAGCAGGACTAAAAGATGCCCGTATTTTCTTCTTTACACCACCAAGTGTTCAGGGATTTGGAAACTCAACGGGTTTTGAAATGAACTTACAGAGTAAGGATGCGGATGATTGGCAAACCGTAGGGAATACCACCAATGAATTTTTGGCTGCCTTGAATGCAAGGCCGGAGGTACAATACGCCATTACACAGTTCAATCCTAATTTTCCACAATATGAACTGCAGGTCGATGTAGAGAAAACAAAATCAGCCGGTTTAGCGGTTACTGATGTCTTTAATGCGATGCAAGGGTATTACGGAGGTTTATACACTACGGATTTCAACAAATTTGGTAAACAATACCGTGTCATGATCCAATCAAAACCAGAGGATAGAGCCGACGAGGGTTCGTTGAACCATATGTACGTAACCAATAAAATGGGTGAATCGGTGCCGGTGTCACAATTCGTGTCCCTAAAGAAAATTTATGGACCGGAAGTGGTGAGCAGGTTCAATTTGCTCAGCTCGGTGAAAATAAATGGGGCCTTAAATCCAGGATATAGTACAGGGGATGCCATCAAGGCCATTGAGGAAGTTTCCGCAAAGGTTTTGCCGAACAATTATACCTATGAATATTCCGGACTTACCAAGGAAGAAAATAATGCAGGCAGCCAGACCATCCTTATTTTCATATTGAGTTTGGTGTTTGTTTATTTCTTGTTGAGTGCCCAGTATGAATCCTATATTTTGCCGTTCTCCATACTACTATCATTACCGGTAGGTATTGCTGGCGCTATAGCATTTATCCATTTTGCAGGTTTAGAGAACAATATCTATTTTCAGATAGCTTTGATCATGTTGATCGGACTGCTATCCAAGAATGCGATTCTAATTGTTGAATTTGCACTACAGCGTAGAAAACACGGTATGTCTATAATGGAATCTGCAATCCATGGTGCCAAAGCCAGGCTTCGACCCATTCTAATGACATCATTCGCCTTTATCTTTGGTTTAATGCCATTGGCCTTATCAAGAGGTATCGGTGCCGTGGGTAACCAATCTATTGGTATGAGTGCCGTTGGGGGCATGTTGATCGGAACCCTATTCGGGGTATTGATAATTCCTGCCCTATATGTCATCTTCCAAACATTACAAGAAAAGGTAACGGGTGCCCCTAACCAAGAAATTCCAGAAATAAAAGAACAATAACGATGAAAAAAATAGTTACAAATAAACTTATACTAGTTGCTTTTCTTCCGCTCTTGCTACAATCCTGTTTTGTGGCGAAAACCTACGAAAGGCCAACTGTGGAGACCGAAAATCTTTTTAGGACCGATCAGCTTCCACAAGACAGTGTTTCGTTCGCATCGGTTTCTTACAAAGACCTATTTTCCGATGAATATCTAAAAACCTATATCGAAAAAGGATTGGAGAACAATTTGGATATTAGGATAGCCTTGCAGCGTATAAATGCTGCTGAGGCCTATGTTAAACAGGGGAAAATGGGATACTTTCCCACCTTGAATGCTTCGGCAACAGCTACAAGAACTGCCAGGAACAGTGAAAACGGCCAATTCGGAAGTTTGTTCACCCAACCCTACAATCAGTTTGATATTACTGGGGCCTTATCCTGGGAAGCTGATATCTGGGGTAAGATTAGAAGCAGCAAAAGAGCAAGTGATGCCAGCTATTTACAAACCGTTGCTGCCCATAAGGCGGTAAAAACAGACTTAGTTGCCCAAATAGCGATTACTTATTATCAGCTTTTGGCCCTAGATCAACAGATAAAGGTCACTGAAGAAACCATTATAAACCGTTCAAGTAGCCTTGAGACCATTAAGGCCCTTAAAGATGCGGGACAAGCAAATCAAGTTGGGGTAGATCAAACCGCCGCACAACTCTATGGTGCCCAAAGTCAATTGTTAGACCTTAAAAATTCACTTTTTATCACAGAAAACACGTTGGGTTTATTATTGGGTGAAGAACCGCAATACTACCCTCGTAGTACGCTCGAAGACCAAACCTTGGCCGATGAAATGAAACTTGGCGTTCCTTCTTTATTATTGAGAAACCGCCCCGATATTTTGCAGGCCGAATATGCTTTGGTAAATAGTTTTGAACTTACCAATGTGGCAAGAAGTAATTTTTATCCTTCGATCACACTCTCCGCAAATAGCGGTTTTCAAAGTTTGGAGTTGGATAATTGGATAGACTCCAGTTCTATTTTCGCCAATTTGGTGGGTGGACTTACCCAACCCATATTCAATGGAAGAAAGGTAAGAACGGCCTACGAGGTATCCAAAGCCAATCAGGAACAAGCTTTATTGGACTTTAAAAAAGCCCTTTTAATTGCGGGAAAAGAAGTTTCAGAGGCCTTGTATGATTATAATATATCGCTGGAAAAAGAAACATTCATATCAAAACAGGTCGTAGCATTGCGTAGGGCTGAAGATAATTCCCAAGAATTATTGAACAGCGGTTACTTAACTTATCTCGATTTGTTGACGGCCAGGGAAAATGCCTTGAATGCTGAATTGAGTTTGGTAAGCAATAAACTTTCACAGTTATCGGCAACCGTAGAGTTATACCGTTCATTAGGCGGTGGATGGCAGTAATGAAGATAGTGCTGGTGCTTAACCAATGATTTGGTTAAGCCCAGAAAAAAACCATTGAAAAAGGAAATTAAAACCCTTTGGCATGAATCTATTTGACTCATGTTAAAGGGTTTGTTTTATGAGAAAAACCGCTACCATTCAGTAAAAGGATTTTTGCTCAATTGAGAATTATAATATCTTATATCACCTGTCACTTCCTCCCCAAGCCAATCGGGGCGTTCAAAAATGTCTTTTTCATTCCCCAACTCGATTTCGGCGATGGTCAATCCCTTATTGGCCCCATGAAATTCATCCACTTCAAACAGATACTTCCCATTTGGGATTTCATACCTTATTTTATCGATGACCGAGGGTTCACAAAGTTGAAGTAACGCTTCTGCCTCCTCGACCTTAATGCCCGTTTCCCATTCGAACCTTGTAGTGCCCGAAGCATTGGAAATGCCCTTAACGGTCAAGAAACCCTCATCTCCCTTGATCCGTACACGTACCGTTCTATTGGGGTCGGTATTCAGGAACCCTTGCACTATCCTTTTTTGGGAGATTGCCTCTTCCCTATAGGAAGTATTCCTAACCAAATATTTACGCTCTATTTCTACCATAATTGAAAGGTCTTCAAAACTAAAAGTATGTAAATGAAAGCAAAAATCCCCATAAACAATATGGGGATTCTTGGAATATAAAAATGATTCTATTATAAGCTAGGCCTTTTCTACCTTATCCTGCTTGGCCGTAAATGGTATGATCAACATATATGCAAAACACACTAAAAGTACCACAAGGCTTCCCATAATTCCAGAGCTGGAACTAACAAAGCCCATAATCGGAGGTACTACGGCCCCACCTACGATGGCCATAATCAACAATCCTGATATTTCATTTGATCTTGAGGGCATTTTATTTATGGCAATAGAGAATATCAATGGAAATAGATTTCCTGCTCCCAAACCTACAATGAAAATAGCGATATACGCCATCATCTCGGTAGAAGAGAACATGATCATCAAAGTACCTATAATGGCCAAAACCGTAGTAGTTACCAAAAAGAAAATAGGTTTTAGGAATTGGAGTAAAATGGCCCCAACAAACCTACTGATCATTAAGGCCGTAAAGTAAATACTTATACCGTATGATGCATTTTCGAGCGTGAGTCCGTGAAGCTTCATGAGGAATCCTTGAATGTTGGAATTCATTCCCACATCGGCCCCAACAATAAGGAATATTGCGATTACCATCGCAAGTACAAACTTGTTGGTCAGCAGTTTCATACAGGATGCAAAGGTAGCCGGAGTTTCCGATTTTATGCTCTCATCTATCTTGGTACCAGAAAGCCAAAGCAGATTGACCAATGATATCACAGCGTATACGGCGAATACAAGGATCCACTTTTCATATGTAATTGCCATATAAGTGGCAATGATAGGCCCTGTCAATGAAGTGATGGCCTTCATAAATTGGGAAAGACTTAAAAAACTCGAGAGTTTCTCCTTTGGGGTCACTTCCTGTAGCAATGGACTTGCCGCGACCTGTACAATGGTATTACCGATTCCCATAAAGACAAAGGCAATCAAAATCACCACAAAAGAGTAATAGATAAACGGTAGGATAAGTCCAAAAATAGTGATCATAATACCGAGGTTCATCATTTTCTTTTTCCCAATCTTATCTTGTAGTACACCTACGGGAATCGAAAAGACGAAAAACCATATGAACACCATGGATGGGATAAACTGTGCCATGGAATCTGAAAGATCGAAATCTTTCTGTACGTATCCTGTTGAAACGCCCACGATATCAACAAACCCCATAATAATGAAGGTCAGGAATACTGGGAAAAATTTGTTCAGTTGTATTTTATTGGTAGCCATATATAATTATTTTAAATTTCAGGGAGTTCATTTTTTACTACATTCCAAAAGTCGTTCACAAAAAGTTTGGCACTACCGATTATGGCCGCATCTTCCAGCAAGGGAGACACTTCAAACTCCAATTGTAAATCCGCCTTTTGTAAATCGCTCTTTAGTCTTGGCAAGAAAAGGTCACTGGCCTTTGAGATATTGCCACCCATGACAATAATTTCCGCTTGGAACTTTTTAATGAATGGTATCATGAATTCAGCCATATTAGCACCAAATTCATTGAAAACCCTTCTTGAATCATCGGTATCCGCCGCAGCGATTTCCTTTACACCCTTTACACGTTTAGAAGTAATTTCATAATACCTTTCAATACACCAACGGGTAGAGAAATAATCATCGCCTATTCCTGCTTTATAGGATTTATCCCATAAACAACCATCTTCAGGTACGTCCTTAGAATTTACTTGGGGCACACCATTGTTGATAAAAGCAGAACCAAAACCAGTTCCCAGTGTAACAACAATAACCCTTTTGCATTTTTTTGCCTTTCCTTGAGTGGATACCCCTACACCAAAAGAGGTGGCATCGTTCAGAAACCTTAGGCTTACTTTTTCGCTGTTAATGAACTTAGGCAGTTCTTCAGGTACAGAAACATTATACAAGCTTTCATACTTATCATTCTCTCCCTGGAAAAGGGCTACTCCTGTTTTATAATTGAATGGCCCAGGAATCGCAAAACCTATATCCGCTCTAGTTTGCAATGAAGCACTTTCAATGGTTTTGTTTATGGCCTTGCACCAGTCTTGCATAATCACATCCTTCGATGCCTTATTGTCTATTTTAGCAGAAAACGTCGTATTTTCAAGAATTTCAAAGGTTCTTAAATTAACAGCTGCGCTCGTAATATGGCTTCCACCAATATCTGCCCCAATTGCTATTTGATCGGTCATATTTATTCTATTTAGGTTCGCTTTTTATTAAAAAATGGATTAAACATTCTATTGATTTTTCAACTTCATTTGTGGGACATCGGACATATAAAAATTCAGATGACCTCCTTTGGTTATTTCCTTAAAAGGAATATCCAGTTTGTCATACGCATTACCATTCAACTCAATACTGTCGATATAAAAATTGCTTTTTTTAGCATTGGACGTCGTTATCGTAAAAGGCTGTCCCTTATCGTTTTTAACCTTGATCTCGACCTTATCAAACGTAGGACTTCCGAATTGGAAACTTGGTTCCTCACCGGTTAATCCCTTAACATCGAAAATACCCAAGGACGACATAACATACCATGCCCCAAGTTGTCCCTGATCCTCATCCTGTCCATAACCATAACCGTGAATTTCCCCTGTACCATAAAACTTATCTTCGATCAATCTGGTCCATTTCTGTGTCAACCATGGTTTTCCCGAAAAATTGAATAGCCATGAAATATGTAGATTGGGTTGGTTCCCATGGTTATACAACGTCTTTATACCTGCGAAGGCATCGATACCCTCCCCACCAAATGCCGTTTTTTCAGAGATCCTAAAAATGGAATCCAACCGGGTATTGAATTTTTCCTTTCCAATCAGTTCTACCAAAGCCTCGGGTTCATGGGGAACATAAAACGTATATTGCCATGCGTTGCCTTCCTGAAATCCGATCCACGGGGCCAATGGATCAAAATCCTTAATGAATTGGCCATCTTTCAACCTAGGCCTAAAGAATCCTGTTTCCTTATCATAAAATCCTTTCCATGCATGGGATAATTTCATCAGCATACGATAATCATCCATTTTTCCCATTTTATGGGCCATTTGGGCAACTGCATAACTACTAAACGCGTATTCCAACGAATGTGAAACAGAAAATGCCGACCCTTCAGGAACGTTTGCCCTATGGTTCCTTTTTCTTTCAATATAAGGAATAAATCCGTTTTCAATAAAGCTCTTTAGATCCATTTTCCCAGCTCCTTCCTTTCTGTCTTGGTATCCGACCTCATTTTTCAATGCCGCTTCATAAGCAAGTTCAATATTATCCTTAAGAACTCCCGTTTGATAGCCGGCAGCTATAACCAAACCTGTGAAATTTGTACCTACCCCAGAAACATACCTGCCATTGGCTATCCCATCTGCCAGCCAACCGGAGTTCTTGTACACTTCCAATTGGGACTGAACAAAATCGTTATAGTATTCGGGCCACACCAAGGCCCATAATTGCGTTAAATTCCAAAATGCACCCCATACCGCATCGGTATTGTAGACATTATATTTGGGTTCCCCTGAAGCCAATAAGGGCAATTGGCCAACAGAACCATCGTTTTGTGGAAACTGGCCATTAACGTCATTGGATAATCCCCTACCTAAAAGGGCGTGAAAAAGCGATGTATAGAATTTTGTCTTCTTGACCTTGGAGGAATCGGTTACCCTGATCTTATCAAATTCGTTTTCCCAAGCTGTGGTTGCCATTTCCTTTGCCTGATCAAAATCCAAGGTTGCGGCCTCGGTCCGAAGGTTGATCTTCGCATTTTCTATCGATGTATAGGACAGGCCTGTCTTTATGGTAATTTGATCGGCATCGGATGTTTTATACTTAAAAAACATTCCAGCACCCACACCCGAAATGGAATCCGTATCCTTAATGACATTTTCCCCTTTAAAAACACCATGCGCTTCAGGTTTTTTACTTACTTCGGCATAAAAGAACATTTTTATGTCGCCGTCGGTTTGATACTTTTTTACATATTCGGGGTAGGTGATCACATAACCCTGGAGCGTTCCATCATTGTTATAGGTTACGTTGGCATCCTTTACTTTTCCACTTTCCCCCAATTGGTTTCCAATATCAAAAAGCAAATAGGAATTGTCTGATTTCGGGAAAGTATACCGTTGGAAACCCACCCTTTTCGTCGCCGTTAATTCCACTTGAACATTATAATCCTTAAGGAGCACTTTATAATAACCCGGTATGGCAACCTCATCTTTTCTATCGAAACGGGACCTATACCCTTCATCGGGTTTCTCCAAGGTACCGGGAATGGTTTTTAGCCCACCTGTAATACCAGTAAATAGAAACCCACCTATTTGAAATTCATGCAAGTTTGCAAATCCCTCAATACTGTTCTGCCGACTGTCATAACCTACAGCCTCCCATCCACTTTTATTCCCGTAGGAGCCATTGGTCGAGGGTGCCAATTTTGCCATACCAAAGGGCATTGCAGCGGGGGTATAAAAAAACCAACGACTGTGAGCGGTACCAATATTGGGATTTACGTATTGTGAAAGATTTTCTTTTTGGGGAGACTTCGTTTCAATATCGGAATTACACCCCAATGGGACAATAATCAAAACTAAAATTGACAGAAATGCAACACCAATATTTAATCCCCGAAAGTTCATTTAAGTATATAGTAAGGTGGTAGATCTGATAAGATCTTTTAAAGAACACATCATAAATCCCTTTTTATTTCAATATCGTAAGTAAAGTAATCGGTATTATAGAACACGATATTGAATTCAACCGGTCTATCCCCAGGATCGCATACCAACCGTTCCCTTCGTAAAATAGGCACTTCCGGGGCTAGATCTAATATGGAAACCAAATTTGAATCCGCCTTTACCGCACTTAACCGCTCTTTGGAAGTCGCTACGATGGTATCATGCTCGGTCTCTAACAGTTCGTAAAGTGGTGTGACGAAATTCTCTTCCCCCGTTATTCCAACCCTTGGATGGAAATAGGATACGGAATATAGATACTTTGCCTCTTTCGACCCACGTACTTTTTCTAGCTTCCATATTTTTTTCGATGTGGAAATGGATAAGGCATCATAAACTTCGTCCGGAGCTATTTCCAAAGTCGCCTTTACCACATAGTTGACGACTTCAATACCCAGTTTCTCCATTTCTTTGGTGAAACTGATCCAATTATCGAGTCGTGTAGCGATTTTTTTGTTGAGGACTTTGGTGCCGACTCCCTTTTTACGTTCAATAAGTTGGTCTTGAACCAATGCATTTACGGCTTGGCGTACCGTATTTCTGGACACCCCTAATTTTTTCGCCAAGGTTACTTCCTTAGGTAGGAAAAACTTTCCACTTCGGTATTCTTCCTGAACGATCAAAGACCTCAGGTATCCCTCAATCTGTGCATGAAGCGGCACAGGACTATTTTGGTCTAGTTTAAAGTCCATACCCAAATATTATCCATATTCCTTCGTTGATCATCCTCACCTATTCGATATGGGAATTTGCCCATTCTTCAAAGTTAAGAATTGCTGTGTAAAGTACACCAGCAGAACCACGAAAAGTACCCGAACCCTCAGGTTTATTATCAACAGTGTACCATTCATAAAAGCCATCATTTTTTATAACCCTATCGGTCATCGGCAATAATTGTTGATAAGCGTCTTCAACAAAGCCATATTTCACCAATTGCTGGATCATTCTTGCCCCAAACCAGGTCCAATCCCCACCATTTTGGTAGCTGTATTCCGGATTCATAATTTGGTTCTCAAAGTATCCTTCAGGATATGGGGGATATAGGGTTAGACCGATCGATCCCGCACCGGCTTGTTTTACCCTGGAAACCATTTCATCGATAGAGACTTTAATTTCCTCCCTTGAAAGCAACCCCGCCTCTATGGCTACGGCAGTACCCCCAAAGTAGTAGATTTCGTTCTCATTAAAATCCTCCGGAAACGGTGAACCGTCCAAATAGATATGCGGTATAAACTTTTGGGCTTTACCATCCCACAGATGATTTTTGGCATTCTTTGCCAATTGTCTCCTGATTGGCAACCATTGATCCGTAAGGTCCGGCAATAGTTCAAGCATATTATCCAAGGCAATGATCAGCATGGCATTGTCATAAATATCAATGGCCCTATGTGTATTCCCATCAATATCAACACCCCAACCGTGCTCTGGTTGTACATCGCCCCAGTCAGCCGTGGTTGCCCCCCATATAAGTCCGTATTCCTTGGAGAAACGCTTGTCCATTAAAAACTGTATGGCCCACGCCATACGTTCGGCCACCGTCTTATCACCTATTTTAGCATCGAGAATAGTCCTATCCCCGGTTGTCTTTACATATTTGTACACGGCCTGGATCAAAGAAGTTTCCTGATCGGTCTCAACAGTGTTCTTGTGGCCCGCATAGCGGGGCTCCAATTCGAAGTAGCTGAAATCGGTTTCTTCCTTAGTAATGGCTTCGGCAGGTGTAAACCCATCGATAATATTGCCATCATCGCCTTGCATTCTAAAAAACACCAAGAGGTTTTCCTTTAATTCCTCTGGCGGATACACTTCCGCTGAAAGTTCAATAAACGTATTATAGTCCCTTATCCAAACCTCACGATAGCCATCACCGGCATTGAATCCGGTCTCGATAACCGCCAAGGCCTTTTTCTTAACAGCATCGAATTGTTGGTTGGAAAGTACTTTTTGGGCAAGTTCCTTATTCTCCTTCGGGGCCTTGCATCCTAGCACTACCAGGCTCAAGACAAAAGCGAGCATTTTTCTCATTTTCCTTTATTTTTTTTAGACTTTTATTTTTTGTTGGACATTGATGGTGGAAGGCTTTTGATGCCCCATTTTTTATTGGGTTCGGGACCCATTTCCAATTCTAGTTTCCCTCCTTTCAACAGCTCCTTTGAAGGGAACCAAAAGTTCTTTAATCTTTTTCCGTTCAGCGTTGCACTTTGTACATATTTATTGTTGAACGATGTGTTTTTTGCCTCAATAACAAAAGTTTTACCTCTTCCGTATCGCCCACCTAAATCTATTTCCACCTTTTTGAAAATAGGACTTCCTATTTCATAGATAGGATCTACACGGACCCCACCATCTGTTTGAAAAAGCCCTAAGGATGCCATCATGAACCATGCACTCATTTGCCCTTGATCCTCATCGCCTAAATAGGCGTTGGACAAACCAAAACCATAATACCTATCAATAATATCCCTACTCCACTTCTGCGTTAACCAAGGTTTTTTAACCCAATTGAACAAGAATGAAAAATGCATGGATTGTTGGTTTCCTTGCGTAACTGGAAAATCCCAATACAACTCATTGGGCGCATTGTACCGCCACGGACTACTGATATTAAAACCATCATCCAAACGTTTTGCGAATTCCTCCTCACCAACAATGGCAGCAAGTGCCGGGACATCTTGTGGAACAAAAAATGTCAATTGCCACGCATTACCTTCAACAAACTGAAAATTGCCTGCCGTTTTAATAGGATCAAAATCGGGGAACCAGGAACCGTCGGAATGCCTTAAATGGGCAAAGCCCCCATCTGGGTTAATGGCATTTTTCCACCAATACCCTCTTCGTATAAATTCGTCATATTCCTTATCCTTACCTAATGCCTTTGCCAGTTGAGATACAGCAAAGTCATCAAAGGAGTATTCCAGGGTATTTGAAAAACGCCCTTTGTTATACGGCACATAATGGTATTTTAGATAAGGCTCCAGGTCCCTATTCCCCGCATAACCATTCCCTACCTTTTGCCCTAAAGTGGTCTGCATTTTATAAACAGCCTCAAAGGCCTTTTCTGCATCGATATTGCCAACGCCCATTTGATAGGCCCCCACGATAAGTGGAATCTCATGTTCCGCCACCATAACCGGAATATATTCCATTCCAGCCGGTCCTTTGGCCAACCAGCCATTGGCATCATACATTCCTAACTGTGAATTCACCCATTTCGATGACCAATCCGGTGTCACCAAATTCCAAAATTGATTTAAATTCCAAAACGTATTCCAAAAGGCATCACACCCTAAAGCCACTCCATTGGGGTCTTCAATTTTTTGAACCTGCTCCTCGGCATCGACCCAACTACCATCAACATCACTGAATATATTCCTACTTACCAAAGCACGGTACATGTTTGAATAAAACCGTGTTTTTTCCAATCGGTCATTCGATGTAATCAGGACCCTCTCGAATAAATCGTTCCACGCATTTTCTTGATTCTCCCGAACTTTTTCAAAACTCCAACCAAAAGGTTTTGTTATTTCTTCCTTTAAATTAAGGGCAGCGTTATCTATACTTACATACGAGATAGCGGTTCTTGTCTGTACCACTTGGTTATCCTTGGTATCAAATTCAACAAAGGCGACTACATCTTCCGGATTTTCAACCTTAAATTCCGCAGTATTCGTAGTGGCGGCATCATCCTTTCCTTCTTTATCGCCATCTACCCAGACACCAAAATCCTTGATTGGGACATCAAACTCCATCACAAAATGTACGGTATACTCTTGCGCTATATCATCCCATTCCTTGGGTTGATCACCATCTTCGACAAATTGTTTCCTATAATAGCCTTCTCCCCAAACCGAAGGGGATATTTGTTTACTATAACCAACAATCTTATAATCGTTTACTTTTTTAATATAAGCTTCTTCAATCTTATAGTTGTATTCTGAAGGAGTCTGCAGATCAACAAGTATTCTGGAGTTGGGCTTATCCTTTGGATAGGTATACCGCTGAAAACTGGCACGTGTAGTAGCCGTGAGTTCCGCCTTGATCTTATAATCACTTAAAAACACGGAATAGTACCCCAACGGTGCCTGCTCTGTATTTTTGTCAACACGTGAACGATAACCGGAATCGGGTTCTCCGGGGTTCCCTACCTCGGTAATCAAAGGGCCGTTGGTGGGAAAAGTTCCCAAACCTGCCATCGTCCATTCGTGGATATGGCTGAATGTGCCCACACTTTCAAATGAAGGCTGATACCCTGCTTGCCATCCACTTTTTTGGTTATCCGGACTTATCTTAACCATCCCGAATGGCATCCATGGTCCAGGGGCGATCATCCATCTAGAATGCCCTGTCCCTATTTTGGTATCGACATAATCAACTAATTGATTTTGTTTTTTAGGTAACCTTTCCACAGTTCCCTTTTCTATTGGTTTACCATCCAATAAAACCGTGTAACTACTGGTTTTTGATGTTTTTACGGCCGTCATGGGTGCTTCATAGATGCTTCTACCATGCTCTACGGTTTCTTCGAATATAACTTTGCCATCTAACTGTACCTGAAGCAATGGATTTCCTGAAAGATGCTGAACATCCAATAGCAAAGGCTGGATTTCTTTGTTATCGATCTTCAATTCGTAGTCCGCAGCTGCAACATTTCTTAAGAATGCGTTTTCGGGTTTTATCAACTTCACATTTTCGGGTCCTTCCAAGCGAACTTGGTCAAAAACCAACCAACTGCCTTCCAAAGTCGTCAATTGTATGCTATTGCCACCACGCTTTATCAATCCTTCCGGAATAGGGATACTCAATTTTTGTTCCTTGGTATCCTTATTAACTCCCTTTAAGGCATCGGCATTCTGACCTTTATCGAGCTTGAACTTCCATGATTCATCATTGACACTTACTTTAAAGAAGGGTGGCGTTTCAGGGTTACAATCCAAAACATCAACTACCAATCTCCAAGAGCCCTTGCTTGGTTTTTCGTTAATTCCAAACAGAATATTTATTTCATGTGGACGTATACCCGCTAATCCCGAAGTACCTCCCCAATAATCCATTGCCCCTGGCAATACAAATGGAAAGTCTTTTTTTTCATCGGAAAAACCGACTAAATAAAACCGGTCTTCCCATCCAAAATCATGTTCCAAAAACTTGGTATACCCAGAATTCGCCAAGGCAAATTCCGAGCTACTATCATCCGATTCCCCTATTTGCCAAACCGTTGAATCCTGTGCTTGCGAAGCGGTCAACCATACTACCGCGATAATTAAAAAACGAAACTTCAAATAACCCATATGTTTTAGTTTTAACATGCCTCATCCTTTACAAAAGATACAATAACCTTGGCCTTGGTCTTCCCTTTATTCACCAAGGAATAATTTTCGGCCGATGCAGGAACCGCAAAAGTTTCCGCAAAATGGAAGGTTTGGGTTTTGCTGCCCTCGACCTCCAATTCAATGGACTCTCCCTCTACCAACATCAACACATGACACTGATCATTCGTTCTTATAGCGACTTTACTATCGAATTCATATCGATAGATATCATAAAAATGATCCTTGTGCGTTGGTAGGTGTATTTTTTTCCAACCCTCCCCTGATGCTTCGGTCATAGGTTTTGCCACCAGGGTGTCGGACACCTTTTTCCCCTGTCTGTCAAAATTGAGGTTTTCAAAAGCCCTATCAATATTCATAGGTCGAGGGTTACCCTCTAGATCCATACGTTGCCAGTCATACATCTTAAAGGTAAAGATGTACGGTGTTGCACTAATTTCCAAAACCATATTGTTAATCCCTGAACAATGGATAGTACCGTGGGGAATTAGAAAAAGATCATGCTTATGTGCTGGAAGTTTCTGTACATATTTTTCAACATCCAATTCCTCCTTGGATGTATAACTATATTCCAAGGCCCTTTTAAAACCATTGGGGTCAATACCCTCTTGAAAGCCCAAATACACTTCGGCATCTTCACCGGCATCAAGGATGTAATACGTTTCGTCCTGTGTGAAATTCTCGCCAAACTCCTTTTTGATATACTCCGGTTTCGGATGACATTGCACCGATAGGTTTCCTCCCTGAAAAGTATCCAAAAAATCGAACCGAATCGGAAATTCATCACCAAACCTATGCGCTGCCTTTCCTAGAACATTTTCACTTTCCTGGAACATCAACATATCAAAAGAGACTTCCAACATGGCCCCATCACTTTCAAACAACAAACCGTTCTCTGGTACGATCATCTCAAAAGACCAAGCGTAATTGGGCACATCCGGATTCAGCTCCTTAAACCGGTCTTTCATCCATTGGCCACCCCAAACACCAGGTTCGAACCATGGCCTTACCCTGAAGTGACTTTGGGACATACTTTTGAGTCCATCCCTCAATTTTCTTCCACGCATCCAAACTGGATGCCCTGGTCTTTGCTGATCCACGATAATCGAAATATTCGGTAATAGTCTTTTCTTTTCCTTGTTCAAAATAGGCCAATCAACAAAATAGAAATGCTTATACATTTGTTTATGGTCTTTAGGGGAACCAAAACCTAAATTGGTGATGGCATTGGCCCGCATACGATACTGAAGCTCATTCTTTGGAAGGTCAAAATAAACAAGTTTCCCGTCCAAGTCCATTTCACTGGCCCCCGTACCATAAACGATTTTAATATCAACCTTGTCATCCAAGACATTGGACATTCTAGTTTTATCGAAATAATCACTTAGCTCCAAATTTGTCTTAAAACCGAAAATGGGATCATCACCGCCCAAAAATGGATCTATCATGGACTTTAATTCCTCTTCCGGTTTTAAGAAACCATCAATGTTCTGGATAGAGGTACTTAACCCCATGTTTTGAAACGCCGCATCCAATGAGGTAATTACCTCATTCCAATCCACACCTACATAGCCATCCAAAACCAGGGTGTCTGACTTGGCCAATTCCATAGCCAAAGTGGTATACCCTTCATTGATAGCCCCACTTTCAATAGAAAACGAGGGATAAATGCTATAGGATGAATCAACTTGTTCTTTTTTTTCGACAGGAATTAAAAATTGGGATGTTTTTCTTTTCATCATACTTATTTATAAAAGGAATACACGAATATAATAATTATTATGTACATATGTCCATACATAATAAATTTATAAAAAAAATATCTGCCTGTACTTTCGATTTATTAACGCTGGGCTATTTCCTGAATGGCATCCGACGGTATCCTATTCCCATCAAAATCATTATTGGCCAACCAAACCATGGCTTTGGCAATAGTCTCTGGATGAATTGTCTTGTATTTTTTCAAGGGTCCGGCCATAACAAGATTGGCCACTTTCATCAATTGTTTAAAAACCCATTCACCCAACCTTCTTTCCTCGCGTTTGCCCCCTATCAATGAAGGTTGTAAAATGTAGGTCCTGGGAATATGCGCTTCTAAGACCGCTTCTTCCATCTGGCCCTTAATGCGATTATAAAAGATGGAACTATTCGCATTGGCCCCCAATGCCGAGATGACAATAAAGGTATTTATTACATTTGATTTTGTGAGTAACGCCGCACTATTAGGAATACCAAAGTCTATTTTTTTATAGAAATCCTTATTCGGGGTCTTTGATTTTGTTGTTCCAATACAGCAAAAAACCTCATCGCCCTTAAAATCATCCCTATAGTCTTCCAAATCGAACATATCACCAAGATATTCCTCAATTTTAGGGTCCGTTATTCCCACAGAACTTCTAGAGAATAGTTTTATTTTGGAATACCTGGAATCATTTAACAGGAGTTCTAACAACCTACCTCCTGTCAATCCCGTTGCCCCTAAGATTATTGCTGTTTTCACCGCTGTTGAATTGGTTAAAAGTTGTTATAAATTTACAACATGAAAACGGATTTCCCCTTACGAAAGATCATACACGTAGATATGGATGCCTTCTATGCATCCGTAGAAGAGTTGGACAATCCTGAATTAATCGGGAAACCCCTTGCTGTTGGCGGTAATGAAATAAGGGGCGTAGTATCCGCAGCCAATTACGAGGCCCGAAAATTTGGTGTACACAGTGCCATGAGCGGGTATTTGGCAAAGAAATATTGTCCACACCTCACTTTTGTAAAACCACGTTTTGCCCGATACAAGGAAATATCAGGACAAATACGGAAAATATTTTTCGACTATACCGACTTGGTAGAGCCTCTTTCATTGGATGAGGCTTATTTGGATGTTACCACCAATAAAAAAGGAAACCCTTCGGCAACCTTGCTAGCCCAGGAAATCCGGAAACGCATTCTTGATGAAGTCGGACTAAAAGCCTCCGCCGGCATCTCAATAAACAAGTTCATTGCCAAGGTCGCAAGTGATTTCAATAAACCCAATGGCCAAAAAACCGTAAATCCCGAGGAAGTACCCCAATTCCTGGAAGACTTGGAAATCCGAAAGTTTTATGGGGTGGGCAAGGTCACCGCCGAGAAAATGTACAAATTGGGCATTTTTACAGGGAAAGACCTAAAACAAAAACCACTTGAATTTCTCGAAGAACATTTCGGAAAAAGCGGTTCCCACTATTTTTATGTCGTTCGGGGCATCCATACTAGTGAAGTAAAGCCGCATCGCATTCCCAAATCGGTCGGGGCAGAACGTACCTTCAGTGAAAACCTGAGTAGCGAGATCTTTATGCTCGAGCGGCTAGACCATATTGCGAACGAATTGGAAAAACGACTTAAAAAATCGAAAATAGCCGGTAAGACGATTACCTTAAAAATCAAGTATAGCGATTTCACATTACAAACCCGCAGTAAGACCCTACCCTATTTTGTGACCGACAAGTCGCTGATCTTGGAAACAGCCAAAGAATTACTCTATCAGGAAAAAATGGAAAATTCGGTGCGTCTTTTGGGTATTTCCTTGGCCAACCTAAATACCGACAAAAATAAAACCGAGACTAAAAAAGACTCGGTCTTGGTACAGTTACAGTTCGACTTTTGAACTCGTTTAAGACCTATCACCAGAACCTTCATTCCCGATTTTTTCAAACTCGGATTGGTACCTTTCCAAAAATTTGCGCTGCATGCTTTCCATTTGCTCACGAAAACGGTCTATATCCATAAAATCATGACCAAAATCGCTATCGAAGAAATCATCATTGAAAAACTGTTTGGTAAACAATGAATCCTTAGAAAACAGATCAGAAAATCCTTCATGGTTAAAATTTGAAAAACCGTGATAAAACCTAGATTGCATGGAATGTAAAATGCTATCCCTGTCCATAGCGGCCAGTTTGTCGAGGTCGGTACTCGAAGACCATGAATATATTGAATCATATCGAATGAGGTTCCCCTGTTCATCAAACTCCCTATTGACCTTCCAACTACCTTTAGGGGCCTCGGTAATTTCAGCCTTGGCATCACCATGGACATCATTCTTGTTTCGCTTTTCCTGACTATTGCAACTAATTGTTAGAAGTGCCGAAATAGCCAATACAACATACTTTTTCATGCTACAATGATTTTTAGGTTACTAAATTTATTTTGAATGATCTTATATTCAACATCCTAGGTTTTATATATACCGCCCGTTTCCCAATGTTTCAACAAGCGGTTTTCGTGTATTATTTTCGAAATCCTTTCCCCGTTCCTGTAATAAACACACTCCAGATAATTACCATCATTAACCTTGTCCAGCATTGGGAAGTCGTTTAAAATGTATTTTACGACCTCCATTTTTGTCGGATCCGGACTACCTTTTACCTTAACCCAATCACCTGGTTTGAATTTCCTCACTTTCATCGTCATCCTTTTTAAAAAATCACTATTCAATTCCAGAAAGTATTTTATTCGAATTAAAAAGGTTTTCCATCGCATATGAATTTCGATGCCATGAAGCAACCGTTAAACTAGGCCACCTCGATCATCCTGGTTTTTCGTTCGGCCTCAGGCCTCTTCCCCACCTTAACATCCAATATTCCATTCTTCATTTTGGCCTCTATACGATTTGGGTCGGCATTCGTTGGCAATGCGAATGCCCTATAAAATGAATTGCCCACAAATTCTGTTCGCACCCAGTTTTTATTTTTTTCCTCCAAGCTCTGGCTCTTATGACCGCTTATGATCAAATAATCATCCTCTATTTGTATTTGCACATCGTTTTTGTCCAATCCCGGTAAGGCCATTGAAAGCTCAAAGACCTTCTCTTCATCACTAATGTTCGTTGAAGGGATGGTGACCAATTCCTCATTGTTTTTATGCGGCAATAGCTTTCCAAAAAAGTGGTCTAAAAAGGGTGGTATTTTAAAATCCTTTCCTATTTCTTTTCCAAATACTTTCATCTTTAAGAAGAATTATGATTAACCGTTAAAATGTAATGGGAGACCGGCCCATCCGGCCTCCCATCTAAAACTTATTTAATCTCGATAATTCGTGGTGGCTTTTGAATGGCCTCCTCTTTTTTGGGAAGATGGATACTGAGGATTCCATCTACATATTCCGCCTTGATATCCTCTTCCTTGATGGTTTCGGGCAAAGAGAACGAACGTTTGAAGGAAGCGTACCCGTACTCCCTACGTGTGTAATTTTCTCCATCCCCCGTGTTCCCATTGGACTCCTTATTATCCTCATGGACCTCTTTTGAAATGGATAACACCTTATTATCCAAATCAATATGGAAATCGGATTTTTTCATTCCCGGAACAGCCATATCAACATAATAGGCATCCTTGGTTTCCCTGATATTCACTTTAGGGAGTGTAATACCCGTATTGAAATTGGAGGTGAAAATCGATGGAAGCTCCCTGTTGAACATTTCATCAATCCATGAAGACCATGCTGGAAATGTCAGGCCACTGTTGTTTGTTTTTGCCAAACTTCCATTTCCCGCTGTTACTAAATTACCCATAACGACAAAATTTTAAGTTAGACAATCATTTAAAAATCACTACAGTAGAAACAAATTGGGTGCCGAAATTGAAAAAATATGTCATAGGGGGAAAAGTTTTAAAACTATTTAAGAAAGTCAATTCCCAATTATTAAAGAAGTATTAAAAAAAAATGTCATTATGACATTTGAAAGTGCCAATTTTTCACCGAGAACGAAAAATGGGTTATCGTCAATACGCCATTCCAGACAGGCCATTGGGTACGCACATCATGTAGAAAGCCTCGATATATGGATTATATCGAGGCTTTCTTAAGAATGTTTGTTGGAAATTATTTTACTATAAGGGAATTGTCTGTTGCCGTAGGGTTTAAAGGACAAAAATACACATACTCCCCCTTTTCCAATTTGGTAGGTTTGGATTTTTGGGTCTTACCCGTTGCCACAGCCTCCGTGACATATGCCGTTTGAATATGGTTTTCCGGTTTACCAATGTCCTTTCCTTTTTCAACCAACACAAATCCGACATCATGACCCACGGCATTATTTGCGATTTCAAAAACGTATGTTCCTTCAGAAACCGTGATTTGTTTTTGGGTAAATTCCCCGGATGTTTGCTCCAAAGAAATCGTCTTTTGGGTCTTGTTCATCATTTTATCCTGGGCATTTACCGAAAATGCCGTTCCAAATGCCAATACTACCAATACTATAATTTTTTTCATCGTTTTAAATTTGTTATTTGTTATTAATACTTATTTATGCTTCTATAGCTTCCAATGTTTGGGCAGCTGGAAAATCGACTGGTACATCTGTTGTTTTATGCAAGTAGTTCGAAATCGTTTTGTCCCCTACCAATACTATCGTATCCACTAAATTGCCTTTACTCCAACCTGCACTGAAAAAATCCGCTATAACAGCTTCATCAGTAGCCCCACGATTTTCGGTAATGTTTTTGGCCAACCTTGCCAAAGCATCCAACTTGGTGTCGAAACTTGCTTTTCCTGAACGCAATTCCAAAATCTGACTATCGGTAAAACCATTCATTTTCCCTATTGCCGTATGGGCTGCCAAACAGTATGAACAATCGTTAACTTGACTCACTGCCAAATTCACCACTTCCTTCTCTTTGGCACTTAAGGATGTTTTTGCGTTGGCTAATGCCAAATAATTTTGCAGGGCATTTTCAGAATGTGCGTAGGTCGCATATAAATTAGGCACAAAACCTACTGCCTTTTCCAGATTGTCAAAAATTGCTTGGTTCGTAGCACTTACTTCTTCCCTTTTGGGTACATTAAAATCATTCATGTTTATGTTGTTGTTTAATGGGAATTATTGAATCCCTGTTTTTAATACTAATTAGAAGGTTATAAACGGTTTTTCCGCATCACAATAGAAATCGTGATGGTGTTCATGCGTACAGTAATTTTCTAGATTAAGGGTTTGGGGCACTACCCTTTTTGTCTTACCAAAAATCTCTATAAGGTTGAAAATGGATTTGATATGTTCTTTCATCTTGCTTTGTTTTATAATTACAATGCAAAGATGTGACAGCAATCAGGCTTTTTGTTATTACGCATTTCCCGACTACTTGTAAATATTTCCCTTAGTGAAGGATATTATGTGTTTCCCGGTATTCAGTTGGGGAATAAGAGGTTGCTTTTTTAAAGAACCGGCTAAAATGCGCAGGATCGTTAAATCCCAATTCGTGGGCTATTTCCTGATTTTGCTTGTCTGTGAAATTGATCAACCTTTTGGCCTCCAAAGCCAAACGGTCCAAAATAATTTGCTGAGGGGATTTTTGATTGTAGATCGCAAAAAGGTTGGAAAGTGTTTTTGGACTTTTGAAAAGCAACTCGGCATACTCACTTACCTTTCTTTTTGTTTTATAGTGTTCATCCACCAAAACATTAAACTTACGGATAACATCTATTTGATCATTATCCAATTTTTTAAGTATCAACTGCTCCTTGGCCAGCCTTGTTGACATTATTATCAATCTTTTCAATAACATTTGAAGCATGTCCCCTTGAATCTTATCCGATGTCGTAAACTCATCCTCAAAAATCCCATACAGTGTATTAAACTTCCGTTCCTGTTCTTTAGGTATGGTTATTATCGGCAAGTCTTGTGTTCCAAAGAACAATATACCATTACAGGAGACCTCGGCATCATGGTCCGAAATACAGTAAAATTCCCTGTTAAATAAAAAGGATGTTAACGGCAACTTGGTATTCTTATAAGAAATGTGTTGTAAATAGGTCGTCGTCGTCAACTGGTTTGGTTGTAATACTACAGGAAAACCATCAATAAGGATTTCCAGATTCTCGCGATTCCTGTTCCATAAAAAATTAATGGTCCCTGAAGTAATGGAAAAACCTTTACCCTCATTTTTAATGTCATCCGTCAAGCCAAAAATAGCTCCCAATTTACGGTTGTAAAATTCAAACTTCATACTTTGTTTTTATAATGCCATAAAGTATTAGTCTTACCCTGTTTGGATAACTTACTAAAAGAAAAAGCCCAAACACGCTTGTGTTTGGGCCTAGATCATTAGTATGGTCCTATTAAAATTACAGGCCTTTTATTTCGGTCACCCTTAAAGTGTTCACCATTCCCTTATCCTTGATCGGCATGGCGGCCAAACTGATAAGCATATCGCCTTCTTCCAAAAATCCTTTTTTACAGGCAATGACATTCACATCCTCGATGGTTTCATCGGTAGAAACATATTTGTCATAATAAAATGCCTTAACACCCCAAAGTAGATTCAATTGGGTTAATATTCTTCTATTGGAAGTAAACACCAAAATATAGGCACTAGGTCTCCATGCTGAAATTTGAAAGGCCGTATACCCACTATTGGTCAAGGTAGATATGGCTTTTGCCTTAATTTCATTCGCCATGATGGCGGCGTGGTAACAGACCGATTTTGTAATATATCTATTGGTTCTGATATGTGGTGGCTCTTGAGGTACGAGAATCAATTCGGAATTCTCAACGCTTGATAAAATGCTCGACATTTTCTCTATAACCTCGACCGGATAATTACCTACAGAGGTTTCCCCGGAAAGCATTACGGCATCGGCCCCATCCATAACAGAGTTTGCTACGTCATTGACCTCGGCCCTTGTGGGGGTAAGGCTGGTGATCATCGTCTCCATCATCTGTGTTGCGATTATCACAGGAATCCTGGCTTTTTTGGCCCTTAGCACCAATTTTTTCTGGATCAAGGGTACTTCATGCGCAGGAACCTCAACACCCAAATCACCACGGGCAACCATTAAACCATCGCAATATGATACGATCTTATCGATATTATCGACTGCTTCAGGTTTTTCGATTTTTGCAATAATCGGAATTTTATGTTGGCCATGTTCCTTGATGATGTTCTGTAGATCAATGATGTCCTGGCTATGTCTCACGAAGGACAATGCAATCCAATCAACATCCAGTGAAATAGCAAAAATGGCATCTTTGACATCCTTTTCAGTAAGTGCTGGCAAGGAAATATTCGTATTAGGTAGATTCACTCCCTTTTTGGACTTTAATGGTCCGCCTTGGATGACCTTGGCATGTACTAGATCTTTCCTATTGGTGGATATCACCTCGAACATCAACTTACCATCATCCAATAAAATGCGTTCGCCGGGGTTTACGTCTTTAGGAAAAGCGGCATAGTTCATATATACCCTTTCAGCATTTCCTTCGAAAGGCGTTCCTGTAACAAAATCAATTTCATCCCCAGGGGCAACAACTACCTCCTCAGCCATTACACCTACCCGCAATTTAGGGCCTTGTAAATCCCCTAAAATAGCAATATTGGTCTCCATTTCCGCATTGACTTCACGAATCATTTTTACACGCTCCGTTACATCTTCGTAATCGGCATGTGAGAAATTAATTCTAAATACATCAACCCCGGCCTTAATCATATCGACAATTACTTCCTTTGTACTTGTAGCAGGACCCAAGGTTGCAACTATTTTCGTCTTTTTTATTTTTGGCATCAATTAAAAAATTAAGTTGTTTCTTGATTTCAATGTATCTGCATCTAAACTGTATGCAGTTATTATTTTAGGTATGGTCAATAAATCTTTCACCAGGAAGGATGAATCTAAATCATCATCGTGTTCAATCTTGACAAAATAATCGACCTCTTTATATTCTGGCACCAAATAGTGTTTTGCAAATGAAGGCTCATCTTGAAAAAGTCCATCCCGTACCAAAAGTTCTTTTTTTATACTCTTATTGGCAATCAATGTCCAATACCGATCATGTTGTTCGTCTTGCCATTCAAAGAAAGGAAACGACTTATATTCAGACAGTTCCAAATCTTTCGAAGCCCTAACAAATGATGAATTGAGCACCATATTCAAGGCATACACAATCGAATAGTCCTGCATAGAACTATGTAAAGCGATTAGGGTAAAGGATTCCTCGTAAAAATCACCACTAATTTTATGCACTGCTGCCATATGCGTACAAAAGCGTAAATATATGATTAATAAAATATACAGCCTAAGCGACTATAGACTAAAGCCATTTTTGTTAAAACAATAATGGTATATTTTCAATTTATTAGTGCAATATTAACCTATCCTATCCTGAAGGGCAAAGAATGCACGTTTTGAAGCGCGTTCCTCAGCTTTCTTTTTCGATGTTGCCCGCGCTTTTGCAACAACTTTATTCCCTATGGATAGCTTTACGGCAAAATGTTTCAATTCATCCTTGCCGGTATCTTCATAAACATTATAATTGAACGGTTTTTTCTGTTTTTGGCACCATTCTATGATCAAACTCTTATAACTAATGACCTTACCTTCGAGTTGTTCAATATCAACATAAGGTCCAATAACCCTATCGTAGATGAATTTCTCAACATATTTATACCCTCGGTCCAAATAAATGGCCCCTACCAATGCTTCAAAAACATTGCCATGGATATTATCCCCAAAATGGGTCTTGGGAATTCTACTTTCGACAAGTTTGATCAAATTTAGATCTTTACCAAGTTCATTCAAATGTTCCCTACTAACAATTTTAGAGCGCATTTTGGTCAAGTACCCCTCATCCCCTTCGGGCACTTCATTATATAAGTACCTCGAAATTATGGTTCCCAACATACTATCGCCTAAAAATTCGAGGCGTTCGTAATTCATTGGGTTGCCCTTTTTATCTTTTCTATTTACCGATCGATGTAAAAAGGCTTTTTTATAAATTTCGAGTTGCTTCGGCTTAAAACCTAAAAGATCCGTGACACCCAAAAAAAAATCCCCATCCTGCTTAGGATGGGAATTAAATATATTGGATGGGAAATTCATAATCTTATTAACTGATTTTCTTAAAAACAACACATGCATTATGTCCTCCAAATCCGAAGGTATTACTCATGGCTACATTTACTTCCCTTTTTTGTGCTTTATTCAAGGTCAGGTTCAGTTTTGGATCAATCCTTTCATCGAAAGTCGTATGGTTTATCGTCGGCGGCACAATACCATATTTCATGGACAGGATAGACGAAATGGCTTCAATCGCACCGGCAGCTCCCAATAAATGACCCGTCATTGATTTAGTTGAATTGATATTGATTTTTGGCGCATGGTCTCCGAATACTTCGGATATTGCCTTAAGTTCCGCAACATCTCCCAAAACAGTAGCCGTACCATGGGTATTTATCGCATCGACATCTTCCGGTTTTAGACCAGCATTCTCCAAACAATTTTTCATAACCTGTACAACACCAATCCCATCGGGATGTGGTGCGGTCATATGGTACGCATCACTTGTCATTCCACCACCAAGTACCTCTGCATATATTTTAGCACCTCTTGCCTTGGCATGTTCATACTCCTCAAGAACAAGAGCTCCTGCCCCTTCTCCCAATACAAAACCATCCCTGGTTGCATCAAAAGGTCTTGAAGCGGTTTCAGGACTATCATTTCTAGTCGAAAGGGCATGCATGGCATTGAATCCGCCCATACCCGCCATGGTTACGGCTGCCTCGCTACCTCCGGTAACAATAACATCGCAATGACCCAAACGAATATAGTTGAGTGCATCGATCATGGCATTTGCCGATGAGGCACATGCTGAGACCGTTGTATAATTAGGCCCCATAAAACCGTGTTTGATCGAAATATTACCAGGGGCAATATCCGCTATCATTTTAGGAATAAAGAAAGGGTTGAACCTTGGGGTTCCATCCCCATTTGCGAAGTTTATCACTTCGTTCTGGAATGTCTCAAGACCACCTATACCTGCTCCCCAAATTACACCGACCCGAAATTTGTCAACAACATTCAGGTCTAACTTGGAATCAAGTATGGCCTCATCAGAGGAAACTAAGGCATATTGGGCAAATCGGTCTAATTTACGTGCTTCCTTTCGGTCGAAATAATCTTCAGCTTTGAAGTTTTTAAGTTCGCAGGCAAACTTGGTTTTGAACTTTTCCGCATCATAATAGGTCACGGGGGCAGAACCACTTTTTCCGCTGACCAATCCTTCCCAATATTCCTCAATATTATTACCAATAGGTGTCAAAGCACCCAATCCTGTAACTACAACTCGCTTTAATTGCATTGAACTAACTTTAAATTAATAAGCCAAGTGAAATTAAATAAAAATATCCATGCAGCATGTGTACCGCATGGATAATTATTAACGTATTCAAGAAATCATATGATTACTTCGCTTCTTCTATATAGCTTATGGCCTGGCCAACTGTTGCGATATTTTCAGCTTGATCATCAGGGATTTGAATATCGAATTCCTTTTCGAACTCCATAATCAACTCAACCGTATCCAGTGAATCCGCCCCTAAGTCGTTGGTAAAGCTCGCTTCTGAAACCACTTCGTTTTCATCAACTCCTAATTTATCAACGATGATAGCCTTAACTCTTGATGCAATGTCTGACATAATAATTTTGGTTTTTAAAATTTAAATTGTTGGCAAAAATAAAAAACTTTGGTGTTAATAATACCTTTTGTGGTTAATAATGTTAGTAATTTAAGAAATTTAAACACAAGTGTATTAATTTAGCCAAAATATTTTCTTCGGTAACGGTGTGGAAAAGGAAAGCAAAGATTATGGATTTTAGCCCTTTTTAATATTTGAGAGTGCCTGCTATGTTCTCTAATCCCGGTTTCTTTCCCTAGTCGCCCTACCGATAATAAAAACTATATTCTTCTAAAAAAATCCTACTCTTTTGAAAACCAAACAAATTATTTTATTTGCCTCTGGTTCTGGATCCAATGTTGAAAATATAATCCACTATTTTCAGGATAAGCCAAACGTTACTATAGCCATGGTATTGACTAACAAAAGCAATGCCAAAGTTTTAGAACGATGCAATAGATTAAATATCAGTGCTTTATATTTCAATAAAACTGCATTTAAAGAAACAGACTGCGTCCTTGATATTTTAAAATGTGCCAAACCGGATTTAATTGTCTTAGCTGGGTTTTTATGGAAAGTCCCTGAAAATATCATCAAAGCGTTCCCGAACAAAATCATCAATATCCATCCTGCCCTCTTACCAAAATACGGTGGTAAAGGCATGTACGGGGACAACGTTCACAAAGCTGTAAAAACGAACAAGGATGGTGAATCGGGTATCACCATTCACTATGTAAATGAGCATTATGATGATGGGGCGATAATCCATCAGGCGAAAACTAAAATAGTTTCCGAAGACAAGGTGGCAGACATCGCAGCGAAGGTACATGCATTGGAGTATGACCATTTTCCCAAAGTCATAGAACAACTGTTATTGGCCCAATAATGGCAAAAAAGACGAAATTTTATGTGGTTTGGAAAGGCAAACGCCCAGGGGTTTACTCCACTTGGAGCGATTGCAAGGCAGCAATTAGCGGCTACAAAGGTGCCCAATACAAGTCATTTGCCACTTTTGATATGGCAAAAAAGGCCTATAACTCCGATTACGAATCATATAAAGGCAAAAAGAGCTCCACCGCAAGATTAACCCCGGAACAACTTCAGAAAATAGGGAAACCAAATTACCACTCCATTTCGGTAGATGCCGCATCCAGCGGCAATCCTGGTATTATGGAATATCAGGGCGTCGACACCAAAACTGGCAAAGTACTATTTAAACAAGGGCCTTTTCAACAAGGAACCAATAATATTGGTGAATTTTTGGCCATTGTTCATGGGTTGGCCTTTTTAAAACAACAGAAAAGCGATCGTATCATTTATACCGACTCAAGAACAGCTATGAGTTGGATCCGAAAAAAAACCTGCAATACGAAGTTAGTGGAAACACCCAAGAACAAAGACCTATTCGATTTGGTCCGAAGGGCCCTTGAATGGTTGGACAAAAACACTTATAACACAACGGTCGTTAAATGGGAAACCAAGGCCTGGGGTGAAATTCCCGCAGATTTTGGAAGAAAATAAAGCTTTGACAACTTTTTACAATAAGGCCACATCCCTATGGATTTTAGCCCATCATTAATGTATATTTGCAGCAAAATTCTAATGTAATGGGCAAATTACTGATTGTCGGCACTGTCGCCTTCGATGCTATTGAAACACCTTTTGGTAAAACGGATAAGATTTTGGGCGGTGCAGCTACCTATATTGGCCTTTCGGCTTCCCAATTTGATGTACAATCAGCTATCGTTTCCGTAGTTGGCGACGATTTTCCGCAAGAATATATCGATCTTCTTAAAAATAAAAATATCGACACCTCATCACTTGAAGTGGTGAAGGGTGGCAAGACCTTTTTTTGGAAGGGAAAATACCACAACGATTTGAATTCCAGGGACACCTTGGTCACCGAGTTGAACACCCTGGCCGATTTTAACCCTGTGGTACCCAATGATTTCAAGGATGCCGACGTGGTCATGTTGGGCAACTTGCACCCCAATGTTCAAATGAGTGTAATCGACCAAATGACCAAAAGACCCAAATTGGTTATTTTGGATACCATGAATTTTTGGATGGACAATACCCTCGAAGAATTGATGAAGGTCATAAAACACACCGATGTTATTACCATCAATGATGAAGAGGCACGACAACTGACCAATGAGTACTCCTTGGTAAAGGCTGCTGGAAAAATTCAAAAAATGGGGCCTAAATATGTGGTAATCAAAAAAGGGGAACATGGTGCCCTTTTGTTCAATGAAGACAATGTTTTCTTTGCACCGGCCTTACCACTAGAAGAAGTTTTTGACCCAACTGGGGCGGGAGACACTTTCGCTGGTGGTTTTTCGGGATATTTGGCAGCCACTGAAAACACATCATTCAACAATATTAAGAATGCGGTCATTCACGGCTCTAATCTTGCCTCTTTTTGTGTTGAACGTTTCGGTACCGAAAGAATGCAAAATCTGGACAAGGATGAAGTGAACAGGAGAATGCTTCAATTCAAGGCATTGACACAATTTGATATTGAAATACAATAACAATGATACGCCCTGCAACAATTGCCAGGGCTTTTTTAATCTAAAGAAGCGATGAGCGACGCAATTAAGCATGAATGTGGTATTTCGGTAATCCGTTTACTAAAACCTTTATCCTATTATAAAGAAAAATACGGTACGGCTTTCTATGGGGTAAACAAGATGTACCTTATGATGGAGAAACAGCACAACCGCGGTCAGGACGGTGCTGGTTTTGCGAGTATCAAATTGGATATGGATCCCGGTGAGCGCTATATGAGCAGGGTACGCTCGATACAACAACAGCCGATTCAGGATATTTTTGATCAAATCAATGACCGTATCAATACTGCTTTTAAGGAACACCCTGAATATCAAGAGGATGTTGCCGCACAGAAAAAAAACATACCCTATATTGGTGAAGTATTATTAGGACATGTACGTTATGGTACTTTTGGCAAGAATAGTATTGAAAACGTACACCCTTTTCTTAGACAGAACAATTGGATGCACCGTAACCTTATCGTTGCCGGTAATTTCAATATGACCAATGTGGATGAGCTTTTCGACAATCTTGTACAACTCGGGCAACACCCTAAGGAAATGGCCGACACCGTAACGGTGATGGAGAAAATTGGTCATTTTTTGGATGATGCCGTAGCCAAACTCTATAAACAAATAAAGAAAGAAGGCTTCAATAAAATGGAAGCCTCACCCTTAATCGCAAAAAGATTAAAGCTCAATAAAATACTACGAAGGGCAGCAAAGAACTGGGATGGTGGTTATACCATGGCCGGTATGTTGGGCCATGGGGACGCTTTTGTGCTAAGGGACCCTTCCGGTATCAGACCCGCCTATTACTACAAAGATGACGAGGTAGTCGTGGTCGCTTCTGAAAGACCGGCCATACAAACCGTATTCAATGTTCCTTTTGAAAAGGTCAAGGAACTTGACCCGGGTCATGCCATGATCATCAAAAAGGATGGTAGTGCTTCAATCACTGAGATATTAAAGCCTAAGGAAAGAAAAGCATGTTCCTTTGAACGCATCTATTTTTCAAGGGGTAGTGACAAGGAAATCTACCAAGAGCGCAAGAAACTTGGTAAACTTCTTTTCCCCCAGATCCTGAAGGCCATCAACCACGATATAAAAAATACCGTTTTTTCCTATATACCGAATACGGCAGAGACATCTTTCTTTGGCATGGTCAAGGAGGCGCAGAACTATTTGAACAAAAAGAAGGAGGAACAAATATTATCCATCGGTACTAAAATCACAAGTGAGGAGCTTCATGAAATTCTGGCGGTAAGACCCAGGATTGAAAAAGTAGCCATAAAGGATGCCAAGCTAAGGACCTTTATAACCCAGGACAGTAGCAGGGATGATTTGGTCGCACATGTTTATGACATCACCTACGGTTCAGTAAAAAAGAATGATAACCTTGTTATCATTGATGACAGTATCGTACGGGGAACAACACTTAAAAAAAGCATCCTACGGATATTAGATCGCTTATCGCCTAAAAAAATCATTGTAGTTTCCTCGGCCCCGCAGATTCGATACCCGGATTGCTATGGTATTGACATGGCTAAATTAGAGGATTTCATTGCCTTTAAGGCTGCTCTCGCCCTGCACCAAGACAACAATACCATGGATCAGGTAACTGCCATTTACAATAAATGTCTTTCCCAGCTCAATGTAAAGGAAGATGAAATCGTTAATTATGTCAAGGATTTCTACGCACCTTTTACCGCCCAACAAATATCCGATAAAATAGGAGAGCTCTTGAGCCCCATCGATATTAAAGCCGAGGTCAAGATCATTTATCAAACGATAGAAAACCTACATGAAGCCTGTCCTAAAAATCTAGGGGATTGGTATTTTACCGGCAACTATCCAACAAAAGGGGGTAATAGGGTTGTAAACAAAGCATTTATCAACTTCTACCAAGGAAAGAACGAAAGGGCTTATTAGTACACTTTATCGATGAAATACATAATAAATGTGCATTTCATCGATAATTTAAGTGTTTTATCGTCTTTATAGTCAAGAACGAAACCTACCCACCTACTTTAGACCTGCCATAGCATAAGTAGGTTAAGTTCATGGTAAGATTTGGGGCAAAAAAGGTGGAGACTTCTCCACCTTTTTTATTGCGCTTAATCGAACTTCATTTCCATCGATTTATAGGATCAAGAACAATTTCTGGGCATTTGGATATTTATGCAAATAGTTGGGTTAACCCATATAAGGGTTATGACCAATTGTTGAGTTTATGCAAGGATCATTGTCAATCTGGAAAGGAAGAATGCTATATTTTTCAACCCCCTGAGCGGGGTGCTAAAGAAGGAAGGGCCTATTTTTGATTTCGTTTTAAATCAAGTGGTTTCCGCATTGGGGGGAAAGCCGTCCACAGAGTGGAATGCGGAGCGAAGCCACAGACTTCGCACAGCCGAATTACACTTTAGATGTCCTAGGAAGTGTTCGTTGGCAAGCCAAGGCTACTGCTGGCCCCTCATAACCAAGGCACACCACACCTTGGTTTTTCGGTCCTGCTTCTTTTTTATTCATCGGCATGTCTATTGTTTTTTAACGGTATTCATGAATGCTATGCATTTGAGGCAATGCAAAAAAGAACAGCACACGAACCTCGGGATAGTTTATGCGTTTTTTTTCCAATTCACACCCAACTTTTGGGATTGATCCTAGTTTTCCACCTAATCGAACACTTTAACCAAGTATCAGGAAGTTTGTCTAATACCTTTCCATACCCTTAAGTTATACCCTATGTTTGTAGGACCATAGCATAAGTAGGTTAAGTTCATGGTAAGATTTGGGGAAAAAGGTAGGACATTGTCCTACCTTTTTATTTTTACACTATTCCGCCCCCTATCCAGATTGTCCATAAAACATTACA
>NZ_JABTCF010000011.1 GCF_014596745.1 Maribacter aquimaris | reverse complement strand
ACCTTGTACTTCAAATTTCGTATGGTTTTCTTTTTCGTTACCGTTACCCCCTTGGGTACCAAGTTTTTTTTCTTCGTCGGTATTCAGACCTACAAGGAGGTCTCCTTCGTCGACAACACCTTGCAGGTCTTGTTTCTTCTCGTTTGCGATTACATGTCGGTTAGGGTTCTTATCCTTCGGGAGACCTGCAAGGTTTCCAGAACCTTGTAGATCCGATTTCGTATGGTTCTCTTTTTTTATACCGTTATCCCTTTGGGTGCCAGGTCTTTTTTCTTCGTCGGTATTCAGACCTACAAGGAGGTCTCCTTCGTCGACAACACCTTGCAGGTCTTGTTTTTTCCCGTTTGCGATTTCATGTCGGTTAGGGTTCTTATCCTCTGGGTGACCCGCAAGGTTTCCAGAACCTTGTAGGTCTGGTATTCCAACGGACTTGCCAAGTTTTTCGCGATGCACATATTCCATATTTTCTACATCTTCAAACAGCGCTAAGGTTTCTTCATGGTTTACCTTCAATATTTCTTTGCCTTCTTTCGTTATAAATAAATGATAGGAAGAAAATCCAAAAGTGCTAAAATCTTTAGAAACACCATGATTTTGGGGATTTAGATGGATATATACGATTAAGTTTCTTAGATAATTTTCATCATTGATTAAAATTCGTTTAAAATGTTTTTCAAACAGACTTCCTGTTCTTCCTTCCCGCTTATTAAAGGCTTTGGCATAGGCATTGAAAAGATTGGAAAATGCTTGTGTTACCGACTTTTCATCAGATAATGTCCGAATCGCCAAATGATAATGATTTCCCAAAAGACAATACGCCAATACCGCTACTTTTTCGGATAAATACTTATTGGCTAATTCTAGAAAATACCGTTTGTTTTCTTCATTATTAAAAATAGCTTCTCCATTTATACCTCTATTATAAATATGGTAATACCTATCTTTTTCAAGCTTTTCCAGATTCATCCTTGACTTTTTCTATTTGTGTGGAATATATAACCAAATATGATAGTACAACTTATCTAATTTATTTCAGACCTACAAGGTTTTCAAAACCTTGAAGTTCTAGGGAGGTGTTCAGGACTATTGTTCCTTAATTCATAAAGTTCCATATCCAAAGGGGCTTCACCAGGTGGGGTATGCTCTTGTAGTAGCGTTTTCTGCCAAGTAAAACCGTTGTTTCTTGCAACTTTTACGCTTCCCATATTGGTTTTATGGACAATAATCTGTAGGGTGGTTAAGCCTAAATGGTCAAAGGCATATGTCGATAACCCCTTTACGGATTTCGTAATATAACCCTTTCCTTCATGTTGATAACCAATGCAATAGGCTAATTCAGCCTGTTTTTTATTCCAATCGGTATTTTTGATATAAACGAGTCCGATAATTGTGCGATGCTCCTTTTCCGTGAGTTTAAAAAGGAACTCTTGGTTAGCGGAATACTGTTTTACTTTTTTGGATACGAAAATAGCAGCGATGTCTGGGGTTGAATTTTGCTCCAAGGTTTTTGGGAAATAGCGTTTAAGACGCTCAGCATTTGATATGACGAAATCACAGAGTTTCCAAGCGTCTTTTTCTTGAATGGGTTCTATATTATACGTACCGAAATTAAGAAGCATTAAACCTACTGGGATTTATTATTGGACTGGACTCTTATATTCCTTTACGGCATCAATAAATGCTTTTGCGTTTTCTAACGGAATATTAGGTAAGATACCATGCCCAAGGTTGGCAATGTATTTGTCCTTACCAAATTCATTGATCATTTGGGTAACCATCTTTTTGATTTCAGAAGGAGGGGATAATAATCTAGCCGGATCGAAATTACCTTGGAGGGTAATATTACCTCCCGTTAAATAACGGGCATTTTTTGGGGAGCAGGTCCAGTCAACACCTAATGCTGCAGCACCTGATTGAGCCATATCGTTAAGAGCGAACCAGCAGCCTTTACCAAAGACAATGACCGGAGCCTCATCTTTTAATGCATCGATAATCTGTTGGATGTATTTCCAAGAAAATTCTTGGTAGTCGGTAGGGGAAAGCATGCCTCCCCACGAATCGAAAACCTGCACCGCATTTACACCGGCTTTAACCTTTGCCTTTAAATAGGCGATGGTAGTATCGGTTATTTTTTGCAGAAGCTGATGGGCGGCAAGAGGTTGTGTAAAACAAAATTCCTTGGCCTTATCAAAAGTCTTACTGCCTTGTCCTTGTACACAATAGCAAAGTATGGTCCATGGGGAACCGGCAAAACCTATCAAGGGAACCTCGTTGTTCAACTTTTCCTTTGTCATGGTAATGGCCTCCATTACATAATTAAGCGTCTCATGAACGTCTGGGACAATTACGTTGTCCACCGCTTTTTGGGTTTGTACAGGATTTGGTAAATAAGGTCCAAAATTGGGTTTCATCTGCACTTCGATGTTCATCGCTTGTGGGATGACCAAAATATCGCTGAACAAGATCGCGGCATCCATACCGAACCTTCGAATAGGTTGTACGGTTATCTCAGATGCCAATTCGGGTGTTTGGCATCGGGTAAAGAAATCGTATTTTTTCCGAATTTCAATAAATTCAGGTAGGTAACGTCCTGCTTGGCGCATCATCCAAACGGGAGGTCTATCAACAGTTTCACCTTTTAAAGCTCTTAGGAATAAGT
This sequence comes from Maribacter aquimaris, assembly GCF_014596745.1. GTDB lineage: Bacteria > Bacteroidota > Bacteroidia > Flavobacteriales > Flavobacteriaceae > Maribacter_A > Maribacter_A aquimaris. The sequence continues at coordinate 199,781 of NZ_JABTCF010000011.1, read as the reverse complement.
CGTTTTTCATAAGTATCTTTTTGCTTTAAGCTATAGGTTATTAGCTTTTGGGCGTTTTTATTTTCGTAATTAGACTATTGGTCATTTTTTCTTCCTTAGTAATTGAGACTAGGATAGGTTCTAAATTCTCAGGTGCTATTAAACACAGTTCTTTGAAAATTAGCAGGTGGGTTTCAATTTCAAAAAGGGAGCCTATTGCTATTTCTAGAAAGCGTTTAAATTCAATTTCACTATTTCTACTACAACCTTCAGCAATATTTGAAGGAACAGAAACCGCAGCTCTGGTAATTTGAGCCCTTAGACCGAATTTCTCTTCATTGGGCAAGTTTTCATATAGAATATAAATTTGTTTTACCAATTCAATTCCGTTTTTCCAGATGTCAAGTTTCCTAAAATCCCTCATATAGTATTTTGTACTATTGGCTTACAGCCAAAGGCTAAATTCTACTTATTATAACCCTCATTTACCAAATCAATAACACTTTCAACGCTGGGTATTTTGGCAACATAAACCTCAGAAAAATGTTCCCTGGCTTTTTTTGCAGTGCTTTCACCAATGCAATAGGCTTTTTTATCAGCCTTGTTCAGCTCTAAAAAGCTTTCAACGGTTGAGGGACTGAAAAAGAGTATGCCCTTTACGTTTTTGGGTACTTCAACAGGGGTGTGTTTGGTTTTGTAGGCTTCAATTTCATTGACGGTAATACCATTGTCGGCCAAAATTGTGGGAAGATCATCCAAGCGTAGGTTGCTACAGAAATAGGTAACTTCGATCCCCTCCAAATGGTCCACCAGGTAGTCTGCCAATTTCTTGGCATTTTTCTCAAAATGTTTCACTTTTCCTATGCGGCTCTCAATCAATCGTCTAGTACGGCGTCCAACACAATAAATGTTTTCGAATTGAAAATCGTTGGCACTCACATTGGTCAATAAGGCTTCAACGGCATTTTGACTTGTAATGATCACATTTTGCATTTTGGCCTTCAAAATTTTGGCCGGAATACGGTTCGGACTCGTTTTAATAAAATCTTCCGAATCTACCTCAAGGTCATTTTTAAATAAAAATCGCTGATCTTGCGTTAATTTTTTCGTGGAGAATATTTCAATACTATCTGTATCTCGCTGTATTTCGCCCATCAGGTTCTTGCCGCCCCGACTTAAGATACTATTGGCACAATCGCGTCCTAGGTTTTCATGTTTCCCAAGGGGAGCCGTGAATTCCCCCTCCAATTTTTTCGTACCATCTACAGATAACAATACGCCTTTAAAGGTAACCTCATCCTCATTGTTGATATAGGCCAAGGCTCCTATTGGGGCGCTACATCCACCTTCAAGGAGTCTAAGGAACTCACGTTCCAGTTGGGTACAAATGGCGGTAGGTTCATGATTCAGTTCGGCACAGGCTTCACGGACAAACTCGTCATTTTCTAATGCCACCACCATAATAGCACCTTGTGCGGGCGCAGGTAGCATCCAAGTGAGTCCAATAGTGTGTTCATGTTCCAATCCAATCCGATCTAAACCGGCTGCTGCGAAAATAGCTCCGTTCCAATCATTGTCCATTAATTTTTGCATACGGCTATTCACGTTACCGCGTATGTCCACGACTGTATGGGTCGGGTATCTGTTCAGCCATTGTGCTTTCCTTCTTAGACTCCCGGTAGCTATAACGGCATCCCTACTCCCAAGAAATTCCTCATTGTCTTTAAAGGCAAGAATATCCAGATAATTGGCTCTTTTCAATACCGCTGCCTGTACAATACCTTTTGGTAAGGCTGTGGGTACATCTTTCATGGAGTGTACCGCAATGTCGATATCACCATTAAGCATGGCTATATCCAGGGTCTTGGTAAAAATACCTGTGATCCCCATTTCATAAAGGGGCTTGTTCAGCACCAAATCCCCTGTGGATTTTACAGGGACAAGTTTGGTTTGGTGACCTAGAGCTTCTAGATTTTTTTTAACGGTATTCGCCTGCCATAGTGCCAATTCACTATCGCGGGTGCCTATTCTAATAATTTTACTCATTGGGAATTTATTTCTAACTGAAAGACTTTTTGGATCAGCTCAAGACTATCGTCGGCATCCCCATTGGCATCCTTTAAATGATTTGCAAACTGTTTTGTTATTTTTTGAATGATACGGTCAGAAATAACATCGGCCTGTTCGGTGTTGAAATTGGAAAGCTTTTTCGATTGGTAATCGAGCTCTTCCTCTTTCATGGTATTCAATCTATTTTTTAACGCCTTGATTACAGGAGCGAATTTTCGGGTTTCCAACCATTGTATGAACTCACGCTTAATTTCTTCAATGATGGTTTCCGCCTGCGGGATAAACTGTTTTCTACGTGCCAAGGTCTTATCCGTCATTTGGGATAAATGATCTAAATGGATCACCGTTACATGTTCCAATTCAGCGACATCATCTGAAACATTTTTGGGTATAGACAGATCAAGAATCAACAAGGGTTTCTTTGTATAGATCAAATCCTTTGAAATTGTGGGCGATTGCGCGCCTGTGGCGACTACCAAAACATCGGTATTTCGTATTTCGGTCTGTAAATCACCATGGTCTTTAACCACCAAATTGAATTTACCCGCAATTTTCTCGGCTTTGGTCTTTGTTCGGTTGATCAAGGTTATTTTCGAGTTCTGGGTATGTTTGATGAGGTTTTCACAAGTGTTCCTTCCAATTTTCCCAGTACCAAAAAGTAGTACACTCTTGTTGGAGATGTCCTCAACATTCTGAAGGATGTATTGTACTGACGCAAACGCTACAGAGGTGGCTCCCGAGGAGAGCTCAGTTTCATTTTTGATACGTTTACTTGCCTGGATCACGGAATTGGTAAGTCTTTCAATAAACGGATTGGCAATATCATGCCTCTTGGAACGGTTGAAACTTTGCCGTAATTGGCTTATGATTTCAAAATCACCCAAAATTTGACTGTCCAAACCAGTACCTACACGAAACAAATGGGAAATGGCATCGTTGTTCTTATACACATAGGCCACTTCTTGAAACTCTTCAATAGTACCCTGGGTATTGTCGCAAAGTAATTTGATCAACTGAAAAGGATGTTGGGCAAACCCATGTAATTCCGTACGGTTACAGGTAGAAGTAACCAATAACCCATCTAGTCCCTGTTCTTTGGCTTGTGTCAATAGGTTTTCCATAGCAGCTTCATCGAGGCTGAATTTACCACGAATATGCGCATCGGCCTTTTTATAGTTTAGGCCTATCGTATAGAATGAATTGTGTTTTGATATGTGGTACTCCTTCATAAATCTGTTCGAACGGGCACAAAATTAAAGGCATCATTCAAATAAATATAACGCTAGAGGAACAATTAGTATCGAAATTCGGGATTTTAATCCTAATTCGTTGTAAATTGCCGTTAAACCATGATTTTATAGGGAATACGGTGATTGACCCTATTATTATTTAGATTTATTCTAAATAAAAAAGAAAAATATTTATAGTATGGAAAAAGAAAATGTCGCTCAAGGATCCTACACCGAAGTGTTGATCGAAGATGGTTTTTATGTATTGAAGGTTCAGAATGATTCTCTTGTAAAACAGCGGGTTATTCGTGAGATCGATAGTACTTTTATCCAATTTCATTTTTGTTTGAAAGGACATGCAAAATTCATTTTTAATGAAGGCATGTATGCGCTTGAGGTGTCCGAGGAAAATTCCTTATTGTTGTACAACACCCAGGTCGACCTACCGATGAATATGGAAATGGCACCCAATTCCTGGATTGTATCCGTAGTAATGACCATTCGTAAGTTCCATTCCCTATTTTCAAATGAGGCGGATTATATCCCTTTTTTAAGTAATGAGAACAAAGAGAAAAAGTATTACGCCCAAGAGGAAGTTTCCCCGGCCATTGCCGTGGTGTTGAGTCAGATCATGAATTATAACCTGCATCCGTCGATAAAGGAATTGTATATCATGGGGAAGGTCTATGAATTGATTTCGCTCTATTTTAATAAAAGTACCGATGCCGATTTGGAACAATGTCCGTTTTTGGTCGATGAGGACAATGTGAAACGAATTCGTCAGGCCAAGGAAATCATGATCGCCCAAATGGCCGAACCGCCTTCTTTACCCGAACTGGCCCAACAAATAGGGTTAAGTCTAAAAAAATTGAAGGAAGGTTTTAAACAGATTTATGGGGATTCTGTATATAGTTTCCTGTTTGATTATAAAATGGAACACGCCCGTAGGTTATTGGAATTGGGTCAAAATAATGTCAATGAGGTCGGAATGAAGGTAGGCTATAGTACATCGAGTCATTTTATTGCGGCTTTCAAGAAAAAATATGGGACCACACCCAAGAAATATGTGATGTCATTATCGAAATCGTAATGAAAACCCCAAGAGGTTTCACGCTGCTGCAGATTTGAACGTTTTAGACCGGTCAGTCGGTTATAGGGTAAGGGACATAAGCATTGATGGGATATAGACAAGTGATATATGACCTATAATATCGGGGAAAAACACAACTTGTGACTTTAAGGCTTTATAAAAGTCCATGAAGAGACCAATGGGTATGTTTCCCTGGCCGTATATGTGTGGTCATTCGATCCTGGCCACCATAATCCCTGTATTCTTCCCTATTTTTTTGAGGTAATCGACCAAGGGCAGTTCGGAAATTTTCACCTCACCTGATGAGGAGGCATGCAAAAGGTGGATCCGACCATCCTTTTCCCTGGATGCAATTCCGGTATGGGTAATATCAAGGCCTTTGATCGATGTGGTCAAGGCAATTATATCACCCGATTGGATCATAAGTTCATTGGCCTCAATTTCTTCCTGGGGTAAAATACATAGGGCTTGGTTGTTCAAGAAGTTTTCGGATTCCTTGATTTTTTGAAAATTCACGTCATCTTTTAAAAAGGGATATAGATTCCTATGGGTACTCATGAAATTGATATCCTTAGTAATTTCCATTCCTCCGATTTCAGTGGTAATATCCCTGATCAGTCCTTTTTGCCCATTATTGGCGATCCATTCCGAAAAATAGTGAAGGCGTGATGCATACCCATCGAGCTTTCCATCCTTATACCGAATAGTTTCAAGGTTCTTGGTAAAGGATTCAAAATCGGTCTTTCCTTCTTTTAGCATCAAGGTAAAAGCCAATACATTTTCAACGAAGGTCGTACAATCGAGTCCATGAAAATTGACCACAAGGGTTTCCGTATCCCCAACCTCCAAGGTTTTGGCCACATATTCCGTGCCTAGGAAGGTTTTACCCACCGCGACCATAGTTTGTCCTAGATCTTTTTCAAGCAGGCCATCAATCTCGATGATCTTATCCTCAAAAGCCGCTTTGTCTTGAAGGGAACAGGTGATTTGTTGGGCAATCCCATTGGTAATCGTTACCAAGGTTAGGAGTAAAAAACAATATATGGCTTTTTGCATGTTCTTGAGGTTAGATAACAAAAATAGCAAAAAGGATGCCATTAACCTTCGTTTTCCAAGGCTTCCGTTTGGTTCAGGTAAACTCGGGTGTGCGCAAGGCTCTCCGGGTAATTTTGTTGAAGGAAACCAATCAGTTTTTCGCGGACGAGTACACGAAGATCCCAAGCCATTGAAGAATCCTTGGCACTCATCATGGCCCGCAACTCAACGTAATTGGCCTTTGAATCTGTAATCTGTACGTTGTTGGCCGCTCCGTCCCATAGCTCGGACGATTCCAGGATTCGTGTCAATTCCTTTCGAAGGGCATCAACGGGCACATTGTAATTAGTATAAAGAAAAACCGTTCCAAGGATGTCCGATGAGGTCTTTGTCCAGTTTTGAAAGGAATTTTCAATAAAAAAGGTCGAAGGTACCACCAATCTTCGTTTGTCCCATATTGCGATAACGACATAGGTCAGCGTAATCTCCTCGATTCGGCCCCATTCGCCATCGACGATAACCACATCATCGATTTTAATGGGTTGTGTAATGGCAATCTGTATGCCGGCTAAAATGGTACCGATCATTTTTTGGGCCGAAAAACCGATGATGATTCCCGCGACCCCGGCCGAAGCAAAAATACTCACCCCGATTTCACGGATACCTTCAAAGCTCATTAGAGCGATGCCTATGGCAAGAATGATAATGACAAAAACCACAATCCGTTCCAAGATGTTGAACTGTGTCCTTATTTTACGGGCCTTTAGGTTGTCCGATGTATGGATGTCATATTTTTCAACGACCCTATTCTTAATGATTTTGATAATATTCAAGATCAACCAAGTCGCACCGAAAATGAACATAAGGGTACTGGTTTTCCTAAATCCGTAGGCGTAATCATGAAGCCCTAGTACATCACGAAGGGATTCCATACGTACAAGGAATGAAAATAGAATAACGAATAAAGGAAAGGTTACTTTTTTAAAAGCGTGCCTTGGAATAATATAATCCGGGTTTTTACCAAACCTTCGCAGAAGTTGAACAAGAGTGAAATATACCGCGAGAATTAGGAAAAACGCAATAATCACATAAAGCAGTGATGGGTTGGCGGAATTTTTCAAAATAGAATCTAACATTATCCTGTATTTAAGGGTTGCTCATCAAAACTTAATGAAATTGACCCCAAAAGATGTTAAATCCATGTGAAAAATAGATTTTCCCCATAGTCACATAAGAAACTTATGGCAAGAGAATGGGTTTAGTTTTTTTACAAGGCCTATTTTTGTTCCGTTCTTATTGATTGTCTTCAATATTTTTCTTCCTAAGACGAGTTTAAACCGTTCGGTTTTTTGGAAGTTTGGGAAAGGGACATAGAAGCAAATCGGGGGTTTCTCCCGCTAAAAAAGCAATGTATGAAAGGAGTTTTATTGGTGAACCTAGGGTCTCCGGATAGCCCTACAGCAAAGGATGTGAAACCTTATTTGGATGAATTCTTGATGGACGAACGTGTGATTGACGTTCCCAATTGGTTACGCAACATCATCGTTCGCGGGATAATCTTGCAAACACGGCCTAAAAAATCAGCGGAAGCCTATAAAAAGATATGGTGGGAAGAAGGTTCCCCCTTAATCGTTATTTCTGAGCGCTTTTCGGAAAAAGTGAAGCAGCACGTTGAAATTCCTGTGGCCTTGGGTATGCGGTATGGTAGCATCACGATAAAAAATGCACTTCAGGAATTGAACGATAAGGGGGTCGATGAGGTATTGCTCGTGCCTTTGTACCCACAATATGCCATGTCTTCCTTTGAGACCGTTGTGGTAAAAACCATGGAGGAACAAGAAAAATATTTTCCGAAAATGCATTTGACAACGTTACCTGCATTTTATAAGAATGACGATTATATTAAGGTTTTGTCCGAAAGTATAGCTGAAGGGTTAAAGGATTTTGAATATGACCACGTGTTGTTTTCTTATCATGGTATTCCTGAACGGCATATTCGAAAATCGGACCCTACAAAATTCCACTGTAAGATCGATGGAAAATGCTGTACCACCAATTCCGTGGCCCATAACACCTGTTATCGGCATCAATGTTACGATACCACGAGAAGGGTTACCGAATATTTAGGGTTGCATCGGGATAAATTCAGTGTCTCATTCCAATCACGATTGCCCAATGATCCATGGTTAAAGCCTTTTACCGATTTTGAGTTTGAACGTTTGGCCAAAGAGGGTAAAAAACGATTGGTAGTCGTAACCCCGGCTTTTGTAGCGGATTGTCTCGAAACTTTGGAAGAAATCGCAATGGAAGGAAAACACCAGTTTGAAGAAGCGGGAGGAGAGGACTATAAGCACATAGGATGTTTGAATGATAGTGATGACTGGGTAAAGGTTATGGCCGGTTGGATTAATAATTGGCAGAACACGGGGGCTTTGCCTGTATAATAAATGACCTGTAGGAAGGGGTCGCATAACAGATGGACTTTATGTAATTCTGATGACGGCCCTGTTTCCAATCGTCAATAAATAATTGTATGGTGTAGACCTACAAGGAATGCCCAAGCCTCTCTAACACCTTATGGGTCTTAAAAAATATTTGAGTAAACGATGGCAAAAGTAACATCAGACCAACTTGGTACAGAATCCATAGGAAAACTGCTTGTAAGACAAGCGGTACCAGCTTCCATAGGTATTTTGGTCATGTCCCTGAACGTTTTGGTTGATTCCATCTTTGTGGGTAATTGGATCGGTTCCATCGCCATTGCCGCAATCAATGTGGTCTTACCCGTATCTTTCTTTATCGGTGCCTTGGGAATGGCCATCGGTATCGGGGGATCTAGTATTATTTCCCGGGCCTTGGGTGGCGATGATAAGGAAAAAGCCCTACAGACTTTCGGGAACCAGATTACCCTGACCCTTTTGGTCACTACCATTATGGTCACGCTTGGTTTGGTGTTTGTTGATGGACTAATTCCCGCGTTTGGCGGTAAGGGCGCCATTTTTGACCCTGCCAAAGTGTACTATATCATCGTGGTTTGCGGAGTGCCTTTTCTAGCCTTATGTATGATGGGCAATACGGTTATTCGGGCCGAAGGGAAACCTAAATTCGCCATGATCGCCATGATTATCCCATCAGTGGGTAATTTAATAATGGATTATTTTTTCATCAATGTTTTTGATTGGGGAATGGCAGGTGCCGCTTGGGCGACTTCCATAGGGTATGTGCTTTGTTTTGCCTATGTGTTGTACTTTTTTGTTTCCAAAAATTCGGAACTCAAGGTCAATTGGAGCCATTTAAGATTGAAATCCCATATCCTAAAGGAAATTGGTTCCTTGGGTTTTGTTACCCTATCGAGACAAGCCGTAGTGAGTGTTATCTACTTGTTGATGAACAATATTCTATTCGATTTGGGTGGTGAGGCCATGGTAGCGGTCTATGCCATCGTGGGTCGCATGCTCATGTTTGCCCTTTTTCCCGTATTTGGGGTTACCCAAGGCTTTTTACCCATTGCAGGCTATAATTATGGCGCCCATAGATATGAACGGGTCAAGGAATCGATATTTACGGCCATTAAATATGCGGCCCTTATGGCAACGCTGGTTTTTGTCGGACTCATGGTTTTCCCTGCCGAAATTGCTTCCTTGTTTTTGAGTAGTAAACCCGACATGTCCGCTTTTGAATTGGCTACCAATGCCTTTGTTTTGGAGCATGCCCCTTCCGCCATGCGATTGGTTTTTGCAGCGACCCCGATTATTGCCCTGCAATTGATCGGTGCGGCATATTTTCAGGCCATTGGCAAGGCGGTACCTGCCTTATTGCTGACATTGACCCGACAAGGGTTCTTTTTTATACCGTTAATATTGATATTACCTAATTATTTAGGTGAATTTGGGGTGTGGGTTGCCTTTCCGATATCCGATGTCCTTGCTACATTGGTCACAGGTTTTTATTTAAGGCGCGAAGTGAAAAGGGATCTGGATAGGTAACCAACATTCTCGATTTAAGTTGTTATTTTTAAAGTCTAAATTATTCCAACCCATGAAGAAGTACCACGTTCCACTTTTAAGCATTTTTCTATTCGTTATCGGATGTAAAGAAGAACAAACCCAGAAAACCCAAACCCTTTTTGTGGGCACTTATACCGAAAATGGTAGCGAAGGTATCTATAGTTATCATTTCGATGCCAATACAGGGGAACTTAGTCATAAGAAATTGGCTGCAGAGGTAGGAAACCCATCCTTTGTGAAGGTTTCACCAAATAAGAAGTATCTATATGCCGTTGAAGAAACCGATAGGTATGAAAATTCCAGTGGAGGGGTTGCCGCTTTTCGTATTGATGGGGATAGCTTGGTAAAAATCAATTCCAATGCCACGGTTGGGGCACATCCCTGTCATATCGGATTATCTAAAGATGGTCGTTTTTTAGCGGCCTCAAGTTATACGGGCGGTAGTCTTACGATTTTTGGATTGGATGATGATGGCGCACTACGTCCCAGTCCCCAATTCATCGACCATAAGGTGTTGGACACCCTTAAAACCTCGCATGTGCATTCAGCCCAATTTACTGAAGACGGACTCTTTGTTGCCGATTTAGGACTCGATGCCATTAAGCGCTACCAATGGGTAGGGAATGAATTTGTTCCTGCAGATCAGCCTTCATTGGATATGGTACCTAAGGCCGGGCCCAGACATTTTTCCTTTGGGCAAGACGGTCAATACCTTTACGTAATCAGTGAGTTGAATTCGACGATTACGGTCCTCCATAGAAATGAAAAAGGGAACTATGGAGAAGTTGAATCCCTTTCAACCTTGGCCAAGGATTTTTCAGGGGAAAGTTTTTGTGCGGATATCCATCTATCAAGTGATGGACAATTTCTTTATGGTTCCAATCGCGGGGAGAATACCATCGTGATTTTTAAAGTGGACCAAACCACCGGCAAACTTAGTTTGGTAGGCAGGGAAAGTGTAAAGGGCGATTGGCCCCGTAATTTTAGGTTGGATCCAAGTGGCAATTATCTTTTGGTCGCCAACCAACGCAGTAACAATATAACTGTTTTTAAGAGGGATATAACTGCTGGAACCTTAAGTTTTCTTCATGAATACGAATTGCCGAGTCCCGTTTGTTTGGAGTTTTTGGAGTAGAATAGGATTTAATGCGTTCAAAAGATTAATTTGATTGAGGAATCCTCAATGGAATTTTATTTATTCCTTACTTTTAGTCTTCACGAACCAGAACCTTCTAAAAAATGAAAAACCACTACACCTGGGCGAGCATTCTTATGCTGGCCTTTTTCCTATTTCCAACAGTAAATTCAGCCCAAAGAAAAAAGAAGTCAGCTACCACAACCCCTGAATATCCTGAAGAACTATACTCAAGTCTGGACTACCGTTTGATCGGGCCATTCCGTGGAGGGCGTTCTGCTGCGGTGACCGGCGTTCCTGGAGAGCCCAACCTTTTCTACTTTGGGGCCACTGGGGGTGGTGTTTGGAAAACCACGGATGGTGGCCGAAGCTGGGACAATATCTCCGATGGTTATTTTGGGGGTAGTATCGGTGCCGTGGAAGTGGCCAAAAGCGACCCCAATGTCATTTATGTAGGGGGTGGTGAAAAAACATTGCGAGGGAATGTGTCTTCCGGTTACGGTGTTTGGAAAACCGAGGATGCCGGCAAAACATGGACCTCGGCCGGATTGAAAAATAGTCGGCATGTGCCCAGAATACGCATACATCCTACAGATTACAATACAGTGTATGCTGCCGTTCTTGGGAATATTTACAAGCCTACCCAAGATAGGGGTATCTATAAAAGTACCGATGGGGGTAAAACCTGGGTAAAAAAATTATTTGTCAATGATCAAGCAGGTGCTGTTGACTTGACTTTCGACCCCAATAATCCGCGTATATTGTATGCATCCACTTGGCGGGCAAAAAGAACCCCATATAGTTTAAGCAGTGGTGGTGATGGTTCCGCCCTTTGGAAAAGTAACGATAGTGGCGAAACCTGGAAAGAAATCTCTAAAAATGAAGGTTTCCCAAAAGATACCTTGGGCATTATAGGAGTAACGGTCTCTCCCAAAAATTCCGATCGGGTTTGGGCCATCGTGGAGAATAAGGAAAAAGGTGGGTTATACCGCTCTGATGATGGAGGTGAAAAATGGACGCAGGTAAATAGTGAACGTAAATTAAGGCAAAGGGCTTGGTACTATACCCGTGTTTATGCCGATACTGAGGATGCGGATGTGGTGTATGTACTCAATGTAAATTACCATAAATCGACTGATGGGGGTAAAACCTTCAAAACTTTTAACGCTCCCCATGGCGATCACCATGATCTTTGGATAGCGCCCGAAAATGGCCAACGTATGATCATTGGCGATGATGGAGGGGCACAGATTTCCTATGATGGGGGCGAAACATGGAGTACGTATTACAACCAGCCCACTGCCCAATTTTATAGGGTTACGACGGATAATTCTTTTCCGTATCGCATTTATGCGGCCCAACAGGATAATTCTACCATACGGATCAAACATCGCAGTGATGGGCGAAGTATCACCGATGACGATTGGGAAGAAACTGCTGGAGGGGAGTCTGCCACGATAGCCGTAGACCCATTGAACAACGATATTGTGTATGGTGGAAGTTATGATGGTTTCCTAACCCGCGTAAACCATGCGAGGAAGACTGCACGGGGTATCAATGTTTGGCCAGATAACCCTATGGGTCATGGTGCAGAGGGAATGAAATACCGTTTTCAATGGAATTTCCCAATCATGTTCAGTAAACACAATCCTAAAAAGTTATATGCATTTTCGAACCATGTTCATGTCACTGAAAATGAAGGCCAAAGTTGGAAATTGTTAAGCGGTGACCTTACGAGAAATGATCCTACCAAATTGGTTTCCAGTGGAGGACCTATTACACAGGACAATACCAGTGTTGAATATTACTGTACCATCTTTGCGGCGAATGAAAGTCCGTTAAAAGAAGGTTTGTTATGGGTAGGTAGTGATGACGGACTGGTCCATATTTCCAAGGACGGTGGCGTCAGTTGGGAGAATGTAACCCCATCAAATATGCCTGAATGGAACATGATCAATAGTATTGAGCCATCTGCTTTTGATGAGGGTACGTGTTATGTGGCGGCAACGAGATACAAATTGGGCGATTTTCAACCCTACCTATACAAAACCACGGATTATGGTAAAACTTGGATAAAAATAACGAATGGTATAAATAATGAGCATTTTACACGTGTTGTTCGTGAAGACCCTAAACGCAAGGGGTTGTTATATGCAGGTACGGAAACCGGTATGTACATTTCCTTCGATGATGGGGCCAGATGGACACCCTTCCAAATGAATTTACCCATAGTACCGATTACCGATTTAACCATTAAGGATGATAATCTAATCGTAGCTACCCAAGGCCGTAGTTTGTGGATCATTGATGATCTTACGGTTTTACACCAACTGGATGCCGGTAAGAAAAGTTCGAACTCAATTTTATATAAACCCAAAGATTCCTATAGAACCAAGGGTAAAACATTAAAAACGCCATCAAAGACCGAGGGGGCCAATCACCCGAATGGGGTTATTACCCATTTTTATTTGAAGGATCTTACTGAGAAAGATAGCATCAGTCTAACATTTACTTCAATGGACGGGGATACCTTGGCAACCTATAGTAATTCGGCAAAGGAGAAAGACAAAAAACTGGAGGTTGAAAAGGGAGGTAATACCTTTGTTTGGGACACCCGGGGCAAAGGGGCCAAGAAACTGGAAGGAATGATTCTTTGGTGGGCCAGTTTAGAGGGGGCCAAGGCCGTGCCCGGTGAGTATAAAGTACATTTGAACGTGAATGGGGTATCCTCCTCGGAAACCTTTAAGATACTTCCTGATCCTAGGGCTGAGGTTTCGGTAGACGCTATGCAAAAGCAGTTCGATTTTATAACCGATATCAATACGACGATTGAAAAAGCACATCAATCCATTGAAAAAATAAGGAAGATCACCAAACAATTGGATGCGTTTACAAAGCAGTATAAAGACAATGAACAAACCAAGGATTTGGTGGTGAAAGCCAAAAAAATGAAAGAAAGTCTAGCAACCGTAGAAAAAGCTTTATATCAGACAAAAAACAGGAGTGGACAAGACCCCCTCAATTTCCCTATTCGCTTGAATAATAAATTGGGCCATTTGAACAGTCTGGTATCGATTGATGATTTTCCACCAACCGACCAGGATGTTGCTGTGAAGAATGAATTGACCGCCCAGATCAATAAAGAGCTTAAAACATATAATGCCGTTGTAGACAAAGAGCTTAAGGAATTCAATGCAGCATTCAATGCGTTAAAATTGAATTATCTTTTTGTTGAGGATTGATATGGTTGTTTTTTGATTTTCGGTCAATCAACAAATGTTGAATTAACATTAAAACTGTCAGGTCGAGCGTAGTCGAGACCTCTTTAAAATAAAGTAACTGAAATGAAGCGTGTCCATTTTATTTTCAACACCCTGTGCATTCTTACAAGTGTGTGCTTTGGTACAAGGGTAATGCATGCCCAAAAATCCGAGCGGCCAAATGTCATTATAATCGTAACCGATGATCAAGGGTATGGTGATTTGGGTTATACCGGAAATCCACATGTAAAATCACCCAATATCGATGCTTTCGCCGAGGAAAGTATCCGTTTCAATGATTTTTATGTTTCACCGGTCTGTGCCCCGACCAGGGCCAGTCTAATGACGGGGAGATATTCCTTGAGAACAGGGGTACGTGATACCTATAATGGCGGTGCGATTATGGCTTCCAATGAAGTGACCATTGCAGAACTATTGAAACAAGTAGATTACAAAACGGGAATCTTCGGTAAGTGGCATTTAGGGGATAATTATCCGTCCCGACCTATGGATCAAGGTTTTGATGAGTCGTTGATCCATCTTTCTGGAGGTATGGGCCAAGTGGGTGATTTCACGACGTTTTTTCAAGGAAACCGCAGTTATTTTGACCCTGTACTCTGGCATAATGGCAAACAAGAAGCTTATGAGGGTTATTGCAGTGATATTTTTGCTAGTGAGGCGATAGATTTTATTGAAAAGAACCATCAACAGCCCTTTTTCTGCTATTTAGCCTTTAATGCTCCCCATACACCTTTACAGGTCCCTGACAAGTATTATCAACAGTATCGGGATATTGACCCGTCCTCTGGATTTGAAGACGACCCAAGGCCCTTTGTTGAAATGAGCGAACGCGATAAGGAAGATGCCCGTAAGGTTTATGCTATGGTTTCCAATATTGACGATAATATTGGAAAGCTCCTACGAAAGCTTGAAGAGTTGAATATTGCGGATAATACCCTCGTAATTTTTATGACGGATAATGGCCCCCAACAAATTAGATATGTTGCAGGTATGCGGGGAAGAAAAGGAAGTGTGTATAGAGGGGGCGTACGGGTTCCTTTCTACCTGAGATATCCGGATAAATGGAAAGGAGATAAAAATATTGAGGCTACAACGGCCCATATCGATGTGCTTCCAACGATTTCAGAACTCTGTAAGGTAAAAATTCCTGAAGACCGAAAAATCGATGGAAAGAGCTTGATACCACTTATAGAACAAAAGAAAGTCCAAAGTAAAGATCGGTCCTTGTTTTTTTATTGGACGAGGCGATACCCTGTACTATATCAAAATATGGCGCTGCAACGAGGGCCATATAAATTGGTGGGACATACGGACTATAATGCCCAAATCGAGGATTTTGAACTCTTCAATATCAAGGATGACCCTTATGAACAGCATAATTTAATTCAGGATAAAAAGGAATTGGCAGAATCACTTAAAACCGATTTGGACGGTATGTTCAATGAATTGATGGCATCTGAAAATATCTTGAATCAACCCAAGATCCTTATCGGTAGTGAACATGAAAACCCTGTTTTTTTGAATAGAAATGATGCAGGCGGGGAAAGGGGTATTTGGGACCAAGAGGAAATTTATGGAAAATGGGATGTATCCATAGCGGAAGGAAGTTACAATATCAAATTTAGGTTTGTAAAACCAGTCCCTAAAGGAGGAACTATGTTCCTAGAAACGAAAGGTAGGATCGATCAGCTGAAAAATGAGATCGATAACACTGAATATATAGAAATGACCAATGTGCAATTGCCTAAGATGGATTGCGATTTAATTCCATTTTATGCGGTAGGAAATAAAAAAATATTCCCATTTTGGGTCGAAATTCAAAAGGTTGACCAAGACCAATAACACTTCAATACATGAAAAAGTTACTTTTAATAGTACTAACACTTAGCACGACACTTGGAATTGCCCAAAAGGCGGAAGAGTATTTTAAACCTTTGAAATATCGAAATATCGGGCCCTTTCGTGGCGGTAGGTCGGTTACGGCAACAGGTGTTGTAGGTGACCCCTTAACCTATTATATGGGTACGACTGGTGGTGGTCTATGGAAAACCACCGATGCAGGGCAACAATGGGACAATATTTCCGATGGATTTTTCGAAATGGGTTCCGTAGGTGCGGTAGCCGTGTCGGCTTCCAACCCCAATATTGTTTATTGTGGTATGGGGGAACATGCCCCAAGGGGGGTTATGACCTCCTATGGTGATGGGGTATTTAAATCGACCGATGCAGGGAAGACATGGACAGAATTGGGATTGCAGGCAACCCAACATATTGCCCGGATTGTAATTCACCCTACAAATCCAGACATTGTTTATGTGGCGGCCCAAGGAGCACTCTATGGTCCTAATAAGGAGCGAGGGATATATAAGTCCGTTGACGGGGGAAAGACTTGGAAAAACACCTTGTTCGTCAATGAATTAACAGGGTGTTCAGAACTGTCTATGGATGCCAACTATCCTGAAATTATGTACGCCACCATGTGGCACCATCAGCGTAAACCCAATATCGTGATCAGCGGAGGTGAAGGCAGTGGTGTGTATAAATCCATGAATGGTGGGGAAAGTTGGTCGAAAATCGAAAAAGGCTTACCCGAGGAAAAAGGTAAAATGGCAATTTCTGTTAGTCCAGCCAATTCTAATAAAGTGTATGCGCTTATCGAAAGTGATTCCAATGAGGATAAAGGCGGGTTGTTCGTTTCCAATAATGCCGGTGAAAGCTGGGGTAGGGTTAGTGGTGATAATCGATTGACCCAACGGGCTTGGTATTATACCGAAGTGTTTACGGATCCCAACGATGAGAATACCGTTTATGTTTTGAGTGCTCCGGCCTTGCGATCAATAGACGGTGGTAAGTCTTGGGAGACCTTATCGGGTACACATGGCGATTATCATGACCTATGGATCAATCCGAATAACTCAAAAAACATGGTCATTGCCAATGATGGTGGGGCTGCAATCAGTTTTAATTATGGCAAAACATGGTCCACACAAGATAATATGCCAACAGCCCAATTTTATAGAATAAGCGTTGATAATCTGTTCCCCTATAATATTTATGCCGGACAGCAAGACAACACCTCTGTGAAAATCGCTAGTCTTTCTTTGGGAAGAAGGGGCATTACAGAGCAGGATTGGACCTATGCTGCGGGTGGGGAGAGTGCATTTTTAGCCTTTGACCCCAATAATCCACGCTATGTTCTAGGCGGAAGTTATTTGGGAACCATTGAGGCATTGGATATGGAATCCAAAGCTTCTACCCAGATTATGGCAGCGCCTATCCAGTATTTGGGAAGGGAAGCAAGAAATATGAAATACCTGTATAATTGGAATGCACCGATTATAAGATCACAACATGAACCCAATACCTTTTACCATTGTGCCCAATTGGTACTTCGTACACGTGATATGGGTGTTACTTGGGAGGAAATGTCCCCAGATCTTACGCGCAATATAGATGACAAACAAGGCAATGGTGGAGGCCCTTATACCAATGAGGCCGTAGGTGCCGAGAATTATGGGACCATAGCTTATATGATAGAATCTCCCCATGAAAAAGGGGTGTTTTGGACCGGCAGTGATGATGGTTTTGTACAGGTAACAAGGAATAATGGGGTTTCTTGGCAGAATGTTACCCCAAAGGGCTTAAAAGAGTGCTTGGTGAATGCTATTGAAGTTTCGCCCCACGATCCAGCTACGGCCTATATTGCTACCACTCGGTATAAATTCAATGATTATAATCCAGCTATCTATAAAACAACGGATTACGGTAAAAGTTGGACGGATATCAGTACAGGGATACCTTATGGTGCCTTTACTAGGGTAGTAAGGGAAGATGCTGTTCGTAAAGGGTTGCTTTATGCAGGGACAGAGAAAGGAATGTACGTATCTTGGAATGATGGTAAATCATGGGAGGCCTTGCAATTGAATTTACCAAAAACGCCCATCACCGATTTAAAAGTGCATCAAGGGAATCTAATTGTGGCTACTTCTGGGCGGGCCTTTTGGATCTTGGATGATTTGAATGTCTTACAACAACATCAATCTTCAAAAAACGGATTGAAATTGCTTCAACCCAGTGATGCCTTGAACGGGTATTGGGGAAGTCCAATGAGTCGTAATACCACAAAATTTAAAGGTACCGATGCTTTTAATGGGGTAAATCCCGCCAATGGCATGGTCATCTATTATGAGCTTCCAAAATTGGCAGATAGCACCCATATTTCTATGGATATTTTTGATGCCCAGAATCGATTGGTACGTAGCTTTAGTTCCAAAAAGGACGAAAATGCAATTACCTATAATGGGGGCGGACCTTCTGCGGATCCTATAATGGATAAAAAGGAGGGATTGAACCGTTTTGTTTGGAATATGCAATACCCTTCCCTTCCAGGAATACCGGACGTATATATTGAGGCCGGATTTAGGGGGCATAAGGCATCACCAGGTAAGTACACTTTAAAATTGAATATGGGTGATGAGGTCGTCTCAACCGTGGGGAATATCATAGAAATGCCTACTTATGAAACAAAAGAGGGTCAGTATAAGGAGTATGATGAAATCATGACCGAAATGGAGCAGAAATTGACCGTCATGCACAATACATTGAATGGTCTTTATAAAACCCAACAACAATTGAAGTCCGTCTTAAAAAGCTTGAAGAATGAAACCTTAAAAAATGAAGGACAAGGACTACTTGATGCATTGGATGCTTGGGATAAAAAAATGATTCAAAGAAAGTCCAAAGCTTATGATGATGTTGAAAATTTTCCCAATAAATTTACAGCGGAGTACTTATTTTTGATCGATGCCACCAATAGTGGTATTCCAAGGGTGAATCAATCTTCAATAACGCGTAAAGCTGAACTTGATGCACAATGGAAGGTATTGGACAAAGAAGCGGAACAACTTATAAAAACGCGTATTCCGGAATTCAATAAAAAGCTTTGGGATTCTGGTATAGGAGCAATACAAATAGAATAACAAATGGAATATTACAATTATATAAAAGCGTTGCATCTGATATTTGTGGTAACCTGGTTTGCAGGGCTGTTCTATATTCCCCGTTTGTTCATATATCATATCGAAGCATCAAAAAAACCATCCCCGGATAAGGAGATCCTGACCGATCAGTTGAAATTGATGACCAAGCGTTTATGGAAAATCATTACATGGCCATCGGCAATATTGTGTACTGTTTTTGCTGTTTGGCTACTGGTTTTACAGCCGATTTGGTTGCAGCAACCTTGGATGCATGTGAAATTGCTTTTTGTGGTACTTTTGATACTCTATCATTTAAAATGCCACCAGATATATAAGCAATTACAGCGAGATGAAGTAAAATATACCTCTCGGTTTATGCGTATATGGAATGAGGGCGCTACCCTGATATTGTTTGCCGTGGTTTTCTTGGTCATCTTAAAAAGTGCCTTCAACTGGATTTTCGGAGTCATCGGTATTATGGTGCTGGGTATTTTGCTGATGTTGGGTATTCGTCTTTATCGACGCATTCAGCAGAAAAATCCAAGGGCGTAGTCCAAAGTCCATTGGAATATGCGTTAAAGACTGATGGTCGATTTCTATACGATGGTTTTGAAAAGTGGCCAAACCCTCCTGTTTCATTGGGACTGATAATGGCTTGATATTTGCTATCTTTATGGACAAATTACAGCGACTTGGTTAGAAATATCTCCCTACGTTCAAGAATATTCGCCACCATGATTTTATTGGTGCTGATTGCATCTATATTAATTTCTGGGGTAACCATCTATCAATATCGCCAAACCTTAAAGGATTATCATGCGCACCGCTTGGAACGGAAGGAAGAACAGGTAAAACAGAGTGTTCGGTACACGCTTCAAAAAACGACATATCCACTTACTACGGAAAATCTACATCTTATTTTTAAGGATGAAATCTATCAAATTGCCGATGTGCTGAATGCACCTTTCAATATCTATGATTTGGAAGGTCAATTGATAAAAAGCTCGAGGCCTCGTTTTGAAATTGACCCGCAATCCAATTGCTTGGATACCGAGGTGCTCAATAACCTGGCAATGAGTGTTACGCGGCGGTATTTGGAAAAGAATTCTGCCGCTGGGGATAAGTATCAAGCATCGTACACCTATATCAACGACAATAAATTTAAACCTATTGGTATATTAAACCTACCGTATTATGAGAACAATGCCCTAAACGACATGGAATTGCGTGATTCGTTGATTCGATTGGGATGGGTGTACTTTTTAATGCTATTGATTGCCATAGGGTTGGCCTACTTTATCACTAAATATATTACACGGTCCCTTCATACGGTCTCTGATATGATGTTCAAGACCGATCTGACCAAGCGTAATAAGAAAATCATTATTGATGACTCAGGTACCGAGATCGGGAAATTGGTGGCCGCTTACAATGCCATGATCGATGAACTGGAGCTCAGCGCGGTAAAATTGGCGAGAGGCGAGCGCGAGCAAGCTTGGCGGGAAATGGCCAAGCAAGTAGCCCATGAAATCAAGAATCCATTGACGCCTATGCGGTTGAGTGTTCAAAGTTTTGAACGTAAATTTGATCCTTCCGACCCCGATATTAAAAAGAAAGTCGCGGAGTATTCGAATACACTGATACAGCAAATTGATACCATGAGTAGTATTGCCTCGGCTTTTTCCAATTTTGCCAAAATGCCTGCCCAGCAGAATGAAACTTTGGAAGTTGTGAATATAGTTCGTTTGGCATTGGATATTTTCAACGAACCCTATATACACTTTATTTGTGATGAAAAGGAAATCATTGCCAAATTTGATAGGACCCAACTCATCAGGGTGGTCACTAATCTGGTAAAGAACGCTACCCAAGCACTGGTCAACCAACCATCACCCAAGATCTTGGTAACAGTGGCTTCTGAAGGGGAGAACGTAAAGATTTCTGTAGCGGACAACGGTATTGGGATCGCCGATGATATGACCGATAAGATTTTTGAACCAAAATTCACAACCAAGTCCAGCGGTATGGGACTCGGATTAGGCATGGTTAAGAATATAGTGGAAACTTATAGCGGTAACATAACCGTTACATCCCGGCCTGGGAAAGGAACCGTTTTTACCGTAATCTTCCCTAAAAACCAAATTCCAAAGAATCAATAGAAACAACATTCATATGGAGTATCAGAACATTTTGGTGAATATCGAAGGCAGTACGGCTACGATCACCATTAATCGTCCCAACAAATTAAATGCCCTCAATAAGAATACCATAAAAGACCTACATGGGGCTTTCAAAAAACTTGAAAAGAACAAGAAAGTGCGGGTTATCATTATCACGGGAAGCGGGGAAAAGGCTTTCGTCGCTGGTGCGGATATCGCCGAGTTTTCGGGTTTTTCAAAAAAGGAGGGAAAAAAATTGGCTACCAAGGGGCAGGAAATTCTTTTTGATTTTGTCGAGAACCTTTCCAAACCCGTTATTGCCGCCGTAAATGGTTTTGCATTGGGGGGTGGACTCGAATTGGCGATGGCCTGTCATTTTAGGGTGGCTAGTGAAAACGCTAAGATGGGCCTTCCAGAGGTGTCATTGGGAGTCATTCCCGGCTATGGGGGCACCCAGCGTTTGCCTCGTTTGGTGGGTAAGGGAAGGGCCATGGAAATGATCATGACCGCAGGCATGATCGACGCCCAGAGGGCTTTGGATTACGGGTTGGTCAACCATGTGGTGCCACAAGAAGGACTTATGGGGCTTTGCATGCAATTGGCTGACAGGATATCGAATAATTCCCCTGTTGCCATTGGTTACGCAATAAAAGCGATAAATGATTGTTTTAACAATAATGTAAATGGATATGCCACGGAAAAAGAGGCCTTTGGTGAATGCTTTGGTACAGCCGACTTTAAGGAAGGTACCAGTGCGTTTTTAGAAAAGCGAAAAGCTGATTTCCCCGGTAAATGAAAATCCTAAAAATCCTACTCATGAATTTTCGAAAATACACATCCCTATTCATTCTTTTTATAGCTTCCTGTACGGTTGTGGCCCAGGAAATCCCCCTCGATTTTTCAATCGGCGAGAAATATAACGACAGGTATAAATATTCAAACCTTTTGACCATCTCCAATGATGGTAAAGGAGGTACGTTCCTGGTAAGATCCTATTATACTGGGGTAATCCTAAAACCAAAAGGATATTTGATAGAACATTACGATGCCAATATGCAGTTGATCAATGAGTATAATTATAAACTCAAGAATGCAAATTTGGTAGACGGTTATGTGGCCAATGGACAGATTTATCTGATTTTCCTTGATTATGATTATAATACTTTGGCTTATGAATATTCGGTGCACCGCAGTCCGCTTTCGGAGATGAATTTTACGAAGGAAACGTTGTTGACCGTTCAATCTCAGGAAGTATCCAATCCCCTGGATAAAAATTATTATAACCGAAATTTCTCTTCCGGGTTTACCACCTCTGTTTTGTTCAATGACAAAAAGAATGCCTTTGTGATCAGTACCCATTTTAAAAAGGGAAAGACCAATAAACATTTTATTTACTTGTTCAATGCCAGCTTGCAAAAAGTGGTTGAACATGATTTCTCCGCTGAGGTAGAGGAAAAGAATTACGCTTTTGAGAATGTCGCTTTTTCAAAGGATTTGCAAGAAGCCTATATCATAGGCAAGGCTTATTTTAAGAAGAAAAGGTTTTTGGCCAAAGATCGCAGGTTTCAATATGAATTGATAAAGGTGTCCCACAGTGGTGCCCAGACGCAAACATTTGATGGACCTGGAAAATTTTCAGAAGCCTTGATTCCGGTGATGAAGGGCGATGAATTGCTTTGTGTTGGTTTTTATGCCAATAGGAAGGATAACAGATACAATGGTTTGGCTTATTTCAATATTAATCCAAATACATTGGAGGTAAACACGACGAAATATAGTCCGTTTTCCGAACAGTTTATGGTCGATAAGTTTGGGCGCGAAGAGGATAAGGAAATCAAGGATTTGGTATTTAAAAATGTAAATGTGTCCAATGATGGTACAATCTATTTCAATGCTGAGGAATATTTTATAACCACAAGTGTTCAGGCAAATTCCAGCGGGGGCAGACTTAAGGTGACCCGATACCACCATAACGATATTGTAAGTGCCAAACTGAGTGCGGATGGCGATATGTTATGGGCGCGGAACATCAACAAGGCGGAGGTGACCCAGGGTGATGGTGCCTATGCCTCTTATAGTTCTTATACGAAAGATGGCAACACCTACTTTTTCATTAGTACGGCAGCGGAAAATCCGCAATTATTGCCAGGTGATCGATTACTTTTTAAACAGGGATTGAGCAGAAACAGGAATGTATTTGTCATTAAATTGGATACAGAGGGGCATATTAGTTATAAAAAACTTATTGATGATAAGGAAGCCCGTTTGCCATTAATGGTATCCAAACCCTTGTTTAATACCCAGGACAACCAAATTATCTTCTATGCCAAGAGAGGTAATAAAAAACAATTGGTAAGGGTGCTCATCAAGTAATCCGTGATCAGTAGCCATTAGCCATTAGCCAGTTGCCAGTGGTCAGTAAACAGTGAACAGTATGCAGTGAACAGAAGGCCGTAATCAGTTGTCAGTGAACAATTAACAATGAATAATTGGTTAATTAAATGGGTCAACTCGAATCAAGAATATTCATAGCTATTAGCCAGTAGCCAGTAGCCAGTAGCCAGTAGCCATTAGCCAGTAGCCAGTGGTCAGTAAACAGTGAACAGTATGCATTGAACAGAAGGCCGTAATCAGTTGTCAGTGAACAATTAACAATTGGTTAATTAAACGGGTCAATTCGAATTAAGAATATTATAGCCAATAGCCAATAGCCAATAGCCAGTAGCCAGAAGCCAGTAGCCAGTAGCCAGTGGTCAGTGGTCAGTAAACAGTGAACAGAAGGCCGTAATCAGTTGTCAGTGAACAATTAACAATGAATAATTGGTTAATTAAATGGGTCAACTCGAATCAAGAATATTATAGCCAGTAGCCAGTAGCCAGTAGCCAGTAGCCAGAAGCCAGAAGCCAGTAGCCAGAAGCCAGTAGCCAGTAGCCAGTAGCCAGTGGTTCGCCAAGAATTGTGGTGGGGTGATATATGGTTATTACAGTCATTTCGACGGAAAGGAGAAATCACATCCTGATGACCACCTGTAGATTTTCTTGTTTTAGTATTACATCTTGAAATACGTCATGACACTCGCTTGGTGGATGGTCTGGAAAAAACCGCATATTTAACAATTATGATCATTTAAAAAAAGGAAATAATCCATAAATTTGGAATAAATCCTAATTTGAAAGATTCAAACTATCGTAAAGGAAGAGGCGCACAGGCCTATGTGCCCAACAAATTTTCACAGTTCAGTCATGAAACCCGGGATGATTTCCTGGAATTTTGTCGTGTTGAGGGGGAGGAGGCCCATCAACAAAGAACCAGCTATACGCCTATTTTCCCGAAAACCATTGTGAATAAAGTTACGAGTCCGGATGTGGGAATGGATTATTCGCTAAACCCGTACCAAGGCTGTGAACACGGTTGTATTTACTGTTATGCCCGAAATACCCATGAATTTTGGGGTTATGGGGCGGGCTTGGATTTTGAGCAGCAAATCTTGGTCAAGAAAGAGGCACCCACACTTTTAGAGGAAAAATTGAAAAGTAAGGGATGGAAGGCCGAAACCATCGTACTTTCCGGGAATACGGACTGCTACCAGCCAGCTGAGAAGAAATTTGGACTAACCAGAGAATGCCTTAAGGTGTTTTTGAAATACAAACATCCTGTAGGGATTATTACCAAGAATGCATTGGTTTTGCGAGACCTGGATATCCTAAGGGAGTTGGCCAAGGATGGATTGGTAGCGGTGAATATATCGGTAACCTCACTTTCAGAAGAAACCCGAAGCATATTGGAACCACGTACGACAACCATTAAGAAACGATTGGAGACGATTCGACTGCTTTCGAAAAATGGAATCCCCGTAAATGCCATGTTGGCTCCGATCATTCCAGGAATAAATAGTCATGAAATTATCAATTTGGCCAAGGCGGTTTCTGATAATGGAGCTTTGTCCTTTGGGTATACTATTGTACGTCTAAATGGGGCCATAGGCCAAGTTTTCACGGATTGGATCTATAAGGCATTACCCCATAAGGCCGATAAGGTACTGGCCCAAATCAAATCGTGTCATGGTGGAACCTTAAATGATAGTCGGTTTGGTATGCGCAGCAAGGGAGAAGGTAAAATAGCCTTTCATATTCACGATATGTTACGATTGGCAAGACGTACTTATTTTAAGGATAAGGAGTTGCCAAAATTGAACAAAGGACTTCATGAACAGTATAAAAAAGGACAATTGAAGTTGTTTTGAAGGGAAAGTTATCTTGGTTTACTGTAAGAATGTTAATGGGTGGTTACGATTCACCATTCCATTCCCGGTAAAACTGCTCTAGGTAGTTGAGCATAAAATCGTGTCTCTCCTCGGCCATTTTGATGCCCATTGGGGTGTTCATCTTATCTTTTAGCAATAATAATTTTTCGTAGAAATGGTTTATGGTCGGAGCATTTGATTTTTTGTATTCTTCCTTCGTCATATTCAAATTGGGGGCAATATCAGGATTGTATAATTCCCGATTCTTGAATCCGCCATAATTAAAGGCCCGTGCAATCCCGATGGCCCCTAGGGCATCGAGTCGGTCTGCATCTTGGATAATCTGTAGTTCTTTGGAATTGAACTTCGTATTCCCATCCTTTGACAGACTGTTTTTAAACGAAATATTATTGATGATGTTTACGACATGGGTTATGGTTTTATCGTCAACAGCGATTGATTCCAAAAACGCTTGGGCAATTTTCGGCCCTATGGATTCATCCCCATCATGGAATTTTGCGTCGGCAATATCGTGCAACAAGGCCCCTAGGGATACCACAAGCAAATCAACATCCTCATCCTTCGCAATTTGTTTGGCGTTTTTATACACCCGTTGTATGTGAAACCAGTCGTGCCCTCCTTCAGCTTCTTTCAAGGTCTCTTTTACAAAAGCAATGGTCTTTGTGATGGTTTCAGGTTCTTTCATTGTGGAGGATGTATGCCGGATTTAACCCTTTCTTCGACAAGGGTGAACAACGCATCAAAATCACTATGGTTTTCAATAGGTTCATGAACATCAAAAGTGAGATGGTTGCCTATGCCATATGGGAATTTGCCATAGCGGAGCATTTTCCAGGAATTGTTGATACTCAAAGGGACAATCAGTGCGGATGGTGCATTTTTCATTAAAATCTTCAGACCGGTCGGTTGGAATTTTTTAGGCTCGCCATTTCTGCTTCTGGTTCCTTCCGGGAAAATCACAGCGCTTCGATTGTGCTTTTCAATGTATTTGCCCAGTTTGGCAATTTGAACCAAGGCCTGTTTGCTATCCTTTCTATCAATCAAAACAGAGCCTCCATGCCTGAGGTTATAGGAAACACTGGGAATGCCTTTGCCCAGTTCGATCTTACTCACAAATTTGGGATGGAATTTCCTCATGAACCAAATAATCGGTGGTATATCGTTCATGCTTTGATGGTTCGATACGATAATCAAGGGCCGGTCTGTCGGAATTTGATAAGGATTGTTGAATTTATAGGTAGTCCCCAAGAAATGGGTGCAACGCAACAAGCATAAATTGAGGAGGCTAACACTTGCCTTATGGGCATTGTAACCAAACACGTTGAAACAAATCCATTGGATGGGATGGAACACCGCAAGTGCCAATCCAAAAAAGAGGAAATAAATAATGGTGAGCGGATATGCCAAAATCTTTTGCATGTCACAAAAATAAAGGAGACCTGCCGAGTTTTCAAAACCTGACAGGTCTTTTTGCAATTTTTTGTTGTGATTACCTGATTCAACTCCTTAAAAAGGGTTGGGCTTTTAACAAAATTCGTTATAGGCTTCTGTCAAATTCTCGGCTATGAGTTCTGCAGGCCTACCTTCAATATGATGGCGTTCCACCATATGAACCAATTCACCATCCTTGAAAAGGGCAATACTTGGTGATGATGGAGGAAATGGAATCATAAGATTCCGTGCGGCATTTACAGCTTCCGTATCAACACCGGCAAATACAGTTACGCAATGATCCGGTTTCTTATCGTTCATTAAACTTATCTTGGCAGCAGGTCGTGCATTGGCCGCAGCACAACCGCAAACCGAATTTACAACCACCAAAGTTGTACCTTCTTTCTTAATGGCGCTTTCAACCGCATCGGCTGTAAACAATTCTTCAAACCCGGCATTAGCCAAGTCGTCTCTCATAGGTTTTACCAATTCTGCTGGATACATATTTTGCTTTTTATTGATTTATAAAAGTGGTCAAAGATAACTAATTTGTCGTAGTACTCTGGATTACTTAACTTTTCGTTACCACTTGTTTTACTCGGTATTATCATATCTTTGGCAAAAATTAAGAATTGATATGATTAAATGGTTAGCAGCCGTAGTCGGTTTTGCCATTAGAGGTTTTTCCGGAGCGATTTTAGGATTTTTATTTGGCAGTTTTATCGATGGTCTAAGCGGAGGGGGTAAATCCAGTACCGTTTTCAGTGATATGACGCGTCAGCAGGTATCGCCTGCCGATTTTGAATTGAACTTACTTTCCCTTTGCTCTATTGTTATCAAAGCGGATGGTTCCGTAAACCAACGTGAGTTGGATTATGTGCGCCAATATTTTGTGGCCAACTACGGGAAGGAAAAGGCCAATGCTATTTTCAGGACTTTTAATGACATCAATAAGAAGCATGAAATCTCGGCACAACGCATATGTACCTATCTAAATCAAAGGACCCGTTATGAAGTACGGCTGCAATTGTTGCACTTCTTGTTCGGGATTGCCCAGGCAGATGGGGTGATCCGTAATCCTGAGGTGAACAAAATACGGGAGATTGCGGGTTATCTAAAGGTAGCCATGCGCGACTTTGAGAGTATTATGGCCATGTTCATCAAATCTGGTGACAACGCGTATAAAATTCTTGAAATCGATAAAACGGCGACCAATGACGAAATTAAAAAAGCATACCGGACCATGGCAAAAAAATACCATCCCGATAGGGTAAACACAGAGAATGAAGCCATTAAAAAAGGTGCCGAAGAGAAGTTCAAGGAGGTGCAGAAAGCCTATGAAATAATACAACAAGAAAGGGGTATAATCTAAAATCAATCGTATAAGAATGTCGAATTTTTGGTTTTACATAGCATTGGGACTTAATCATGTCCTCGATTTTTCAGCCTATGATCATATTTTGTTTTTAACGGCCTTAAGTTTACCCTTTACCTTTAAAAATTGGAAAAAAGTCTTGGTACTGGCAACTGTATTCACCATTGCCCATTGTACTTCATTGGGTTTATCCGTTTATGAGGTTGTGGTTATGGATAGTGGGTTGATCGAGTTTCTTATTCCGGTGACCATTTTATCGACCGCAATATTCAATTTGGTATACCTCAAATCCAAAGCCAAGGAAAAAAGTATTGTATTACATATTTTGGCAACTGCTTTTTTTGGATTGATACACGGTTTTGGCTTCAGTAATTATTTTAAGATGCTTATGGCTGGTGAGGAAGAAAAATTGTCGCCTTTATTGGGTTTTGCCGCTGGCATCGAGTTGTCCCAGGTACTTATCGTCATGGCCGTGCTCGCATTGGCATTTATCATTCAATCGTTTTTCAAGGTAAAACAGGCCATTTTTGTTACAGGTGCCTCAATATTGATCATCCTTATCACAATACCCATGTTGGTTGCAACGTTCCCATGGTAGGTTAATGTTAATTTTACCCCATAGTTTTGTCAGGCTTTTATAAAGCGGGTATCTTAGTCCCCCAACAATGAATGGGTAGATTTTGCCGCTATGAAAAAATCCAAACAAGAAAAATATGACAGGGCCTATTTAAGAATGGCAGCGGAATGGGGTAAATTGTCCTATTGTAAACGCAAACAGGTCGGGGCGATAGTGGTGAAGGATCGAATGATCATTTCTGATGGTTATAATGGTACGCCCACCGGTTTTGAAAATTTTTGTGAGGATGATGATGGGTATACCAAATGGTATGTGCTTCATGCAGAGGCAAATGCCATTTCCAAAGTGGCGTCATCAACCCAATCATGTGAGGGGGCGACACTTTATATCACACTTTCACCCTGTCGGGAATGCAGTAAATTGATACATCAATCTGGCATAAAACGTGTAGTATATAAAGTAGCCTATAAGGATGTTTCCGGATTGGAGTTTTTGGAAAAAGCCGGGGTTGAATTGGTGCATATGCCCATAATAGAGGAATCAGCAATCTAATTTCATCGTAAATCAAGTTTGAAAAAGAAGTACAACTACATATTACCCACGATTATTGCGGCAGCATTGGCTGTCGGTGTTTTTGTTGGTGGAAAGCTCGATTTCAATGATTCGCCCGAAAAATTGTTTACCACAAATTCCAAAAAAGACAAACTCAACAGGCTCATAGACTATATCGATTATGAGTATGTCGATGATATCGACACGGATAGTATCGTTGATGTGACGGTCAACAATATTCTTGAAAAATTAGATCCACATTCGGTATACATTCCCAAACGTGAAATGGATGAGGTTTCCGAAAACATGAAGGGTGATTTTGTGGGTATAGGTATTAATTTTTATCCGTATAAGGATACTATTGCGGTAATTCGCACTATAGACAATGGCCCAAGCTTTTTAAAAGGCATATTACCGGGTGACCGGATTCTAATGGCAGATAACGATACGTTGTTTGGCAAGGATTTGGTCAGTGAAAATATTGTCGAAAAATTAAAGGGGCAGAAAGGTTCTTATGTAGAGCTCACGGTATATCGTAAAAGTGAGGACAAAACCTTCACGGTTGATGTACGAAGGGATGTTGTCCCTATTAAAAGTGTGTCATCCTATTTTATGATGACCCCTACCATGGGGTATATCAAAGTGAATCGTTTTGCCGAATCAACATTCCGGGAATTCAAGGAGGCCCTAAGTGCTTTGCGAAGGCAGGGTGCCGAGAAGCTCACGTTGGATTTAAGGGATAATCCAGGGGGGTATCTCGGTATAGCCGAACAAATGGCCGATGAGTTTTTGCAAGATGGTAAATTGATCCTTTTTACTAAGAACAAAAAAGGTAAAATAGATAAAATATACGCCACTGATAAAGGTAGTTTTGAGGACAAGCCCATATATGTGCTGATCAATGAACGTTCCGCCTCTGCCAGTGAAATAATTGCCGGGGCATTACAGGACAATGATATAGGTACCATAGTTGGCCGTCGTTCTTTTGGTAAGGGCCTTGTACAGCGTGAGATGGATTTGGGTGATGGTTCTGCCATACGTTTAACGGTGTCTAGATATTATACCCCGACGGGACGTAGTATTCAGCGTACGTACAAAAATGGGAACAAGGATTATTACAAACGGTTTACCGACAGGTATCATAATGGCGAATTGGTCTCTGTAGATAGTATAAAAGTCGCTGACTCCTTAAAATTCACGACCCCTAAAGGTCGGGTAGTGTATGGGGGAGGGGGTATAATACCCGATGTTTTCGTTCCTATAGGGTCCAATGAGGAAGAGGCGATAAAGAGTATGGATAACCTAGGTTTTCTATCCTTCTTTGTTTTCGAATACCTGGATGGGGACCGTCATAGATTCGACGATTATTCCCAAGAGGAATTTGTCAATGATTACAAGGTAGACGATATCCTTTTTGAAAGGTTTGTCGATTATTCAATAGAACGAGGTCTTAAAATGGATTTTTATGACAGTGAGGATCAACTAAAGTTGTATATAAAAGCGGCTTTGGCAGACCAATTGTTCGGCGCGAACATCCATGCGAAAATAAAGGGTTCGTCAGACGCCATGCTTAAAAAGGTCCTAGAATTGGACAGTCCAGTAGTGAAGCAAGGGGAAGGCGATAAAATCGATGCAACCAACTAATCTTCCTCTATTTTCCTTTGTATCTTTTTTGAAGTCAAAAAAATCAACAATAAAACAATGGCACAAAGTGCGGCCAAGATACCTATAAGGGCTATAACACTATTGCCTTCGATGGGATTGTCAAAATCAACCAGGGTTACATTATAACCTATGAGTATGATGCCCAAAACAATTAATATGATGATAAAGGTTTTGCTCATTTTTTAAAACAATGCATTAATATTTGCGGTGAACAGTTTCACGGCAATGGCAAGTAATATTACCCCAAATACTTTTCTGATAATACTGATTCCATTTTTGCCTAGGAAATGTTCTATTCGTTTCGATAATTTTAAAACGAGATATACAAAGATAATATTTACAAGTATGGCAACAATGATATTTTCCACATGAAATTCCGCCCGAAGTGACAATAATGAGGTCATGGTACCGGCTCCTGCGATTAAAGGGAATGCGATAGGGACAATTGAGGCACTTTCCGGGGCGTCATCCTTATAAAGGGTTACACCCAGTATCATTTCTATGGCAAGGAAAAAGATAATGAACGATCCGGCAACGGCAAAGGAATATACATCAATACCAATTAAGGTCAGTATTTCCTTTCCTACGAAGAGAAATGCAATCATAATTAAAGCCGCTACGACCGAGGCTTTTTCCGATTGTATATGACCTACCTTATTTCGCAGTCCAATAATGATAGGAATACTTCCTATGATATCTATTACGGCAAAAAGAACCATGCTAGAAGTGGCGATTTCCTTGATGTCTAAGCTAAAATTCATTTGTAAAAATTAAAACAGTTGGCAAATCTACGTTAAGTCATCAGTATTTGGATGTTCTTTATTAAAATATAATCGATTTTATTCTAAGGGCAATATACTATCTTTGGACACAAATAAAGGTGTATGTTTCAATTGGGTAATACCATAGTTTCCGAAGAGATTATAGAGAATGATTTTGTTTGCAATCTTAATGCCTGTAAAGGTGCCTGCTGTATAGATGGCACGGCAGGAGCACCTGTCGAAGATCATGAAACTGAAATCCTCGTGGATATATATAAGGATGTTAAGCCTTTTCTTCGTCCAGAGGGTATTGCGGCCATTGAGGACCAAGGGGCGTTCATCAAGGGGGAAGATGGTGAATGGGAAACCACATTAGTGAACAATAGCGAATGTGCCTATGTCATTTATGATGATAAAAAAATAGCCAAGTGCGGTATTGAAGAAGCTTATAATCAAGGGGTCATTACTTGGAAAAAACCGGTGTCCTGCCATATGTATCCCGTGCGGATTCGGGAATATACCGAGTTTACGGCGGTGAATTACCACAAATGGGAGATTTGTGACGCGGCTTGTGAATTGGGGGCTTCCCTTAAAGTGCCTGTTTATAAATTCGTAAAGGAGGCTTTGATCCGTAAATTCGGGAAAGAGTGGTATGCGGAATTGGAAGAAATCGCTGCCGATTACACTAAATCGTAGGTAAGTGTAAAACGACTTTTGTCCCTGTTGCTTTTTTCTTCTCGTCGAAGAGGTCAATAATGGTTACATCAAAGGTGTTTTGGTAGTCCTTCGCGAAATTGGCCAGGCGTTCCTTGGTGATTTCAATCCCTACGGATTTTCGTTTAAGGACCTTGCTCTTTTTTATGGTTTCCGCAGCATCCCTACCAACACCATTGTCGGTGATACTGATATCAATAAAATTGTTGCTTCCCCTGCTCAAATGAAGGTCAATACTTTTTTCGCCGGTTTTGGACGATAAACCATGCCAAAGGGCATTTTCCAGAAAAGGTTGGAGTATCAATGATGGAATCTTGATTGTATGTATGTCAATATCCTTATCGATGGTAATCTTGAAGTTGATTTCATTCGAGAATCGGATGTTCTCAATATTCATATAGAGTTCAACGGTCTCTAATTCTTCGGCCAACGGAATTTCTTTCAACGAGGAGGCTTCAAGGATTTTACGTACTAATTTCGAAAATTTATTCAAGTAATGTACTGCATTCTTTTTGTCGTTGTTTATGATGTACAATTTAATGGAATTCAGTGAGTTGAATAGGAAGTGTGGGTTCATTTGACTACGCAACATCGACTGTTCCAAGGTCAAGAGCTTTTTGTCGTTTTTTAGTTGATATTGCCGATAGAGAATATAAAAGACTCCCGTTAAAAGGATGAGGGCAAAGCCTCCGATCAACAATCTTGTTTGGTTTTTACGGAGCTTTAATTTTACGATTTCATAATCCTTATTGATGATTTCTATTTCGTTGTTTTTCTTTTCAATGTGGTAGCGACTGATCATATCACCAACGTACCGTAAATTTCGTTCGTTTACGGTCTTTTCCTCAAATTCCTGGGCCAGTTTGTAATGGGTCATCGCTTTTTTGTAATTGCCCTGTTTTTCAGCCAGTTCCGATAGATATGAATTTGCCAGTGAAATATTGGAAGGAACATTGTGTCTTTCGGCAATGGCAAGGCCCTGATCTAGATTTATTTGCGCTTTTTTCAGGTTGTCTTTTAAAAGGTATGCCCGGCCGAGATTAATGTATACCCCTGAAGTAAGGTATTTGTCACCGATTTCCTTGGAAGATAATAAGGTAGGCTCCAGAATTTCCAGGGCTTCATCCAATTTGTGCTGTTCAAGATATACATGGGCAATACTATTTTTGCAGATAACCTTGCCCTTTTCACTGTTGATCTCTTCGTTGTATGCCAAGGAGGTCCTATAGCTCTTTAGGGCCTCATCCAAATTGCCGAGCATTTCTTGACACTCACCAATGTTTTGATGGTTTATGGCGAGTCCCAATTTATTACCCAATTCATTTTCGAGTTTCAACGATTTTCGAAATTGCTCAATGGCCAGGTCATATTGCTCAAGGGTTTGGTATAGGTTTCCAATACCATTTAAGGATACATTAATGCTTCTTTTTAGACCTTGGGAAGGGTTTTTGACCGTTTCGGCCAATTCAAGGGCTTCCTGACTATAATCCAAGGCTGATTTAATGGCGTCCCTTCTGCGGTGTATAACACTGAGCATATTTAAACTGTATACCTTGAATTCGAGATTGTCTTCCTTGGTGGCGGCCTCCAAAGCAGCTTGATGTAGGCGTATAGCTTGTGTAAATTGTGAAATATCCCTGTATCTACGGCCTAATTGGTTGAAGGCATAGGCCTGTCCGCTATAATATTCCTGGGCAATGGCTTCATTGGCAAAATAGCGCATTAATAAGGTGTCCTTTCTTGATGGCCTCACAACGGCATCTATTTCTGAATACGTCTTAGGACCTATTTTAATGAGGCTATCGATACTTTTTTTGAATGCTGCAGGAATGTTTTGGGTATTTCCTATTTGGCTAAAGAAAAATAAAGAGAGAAATATGTATTTCCATTTACCCATAAAATATGCTGTGTAATTTTTGTAAAGTGGTTTAGGAAGATGTCATATCATATCCAGAAAATCTGACTTTTTTTGTCTTGAGACCGGAATTTTATGGTTAGAACTTAGGATTACATATCCATCTGTTTTTAAGAACTCCTTTATTTTATGAAGGTTAATGATGTAAGAGTTGTGGATCCTGAAGAAGGAATCGTTTGGGAGTAGGTCATTGACCTCCTTTAATTTTTTGGTCAGTACTATTTTTTGGCCATCGGTAAGGTAAATGGTGCTGTAATTCCCATCAGATTCCGCATAAAGTATTTC
Source organism: Maribacter aquimaris (assembly GCF_014596745.1). Classification (GTDB taxonomy): domain Bacteria; phylum Bacteroidota; class Bacteroidia; order Flavobacteriales; family Flavobacteriaceae; genus Maribacter_A; species Maribacter_A aquimaris. The sequence continues at coordinate 165,277 of NZ_JABTCF010000011.1, read as the reverse complement.
ATCACTTTCCAGAAAGAGTAGCTTTCCGTCAGTATTGAACGTAATCTTTCTGTGATGGGTATTGGAATTGAAGTTCAATAGAATTTTTTCCAAACGTTCAGAAGTGTAGTTCTTGGCATTGAATTTTTTGATCTTAATGATAGTGTCCTTTAAATCATCCGTATCAATGGGTTTTAAAAGATAATCAATGGCCTCGTTTTTAAGTGCTTTGATCGCATATTGATTGTACGCAGTGGTAATGACCACCGGAAAATTCTTATTGGTTAATTTCTGTATAAATTGAAAGCCATCCATCGTGGGCATTTCTATGTCTAGAAAAAGACAATCCGGTGTGTTTTTTGAGAGATACTCCAAAGCTTCAAAAGGGTCCGTGAATGAGGCACTGACCTTTATTTCATTGCTGAAATTAGTCAGTTCCCAGGTAAGACTCTGGAGCGCTTTTATCTCGTCGTCAACAATTATAGCTTCAAGCATAGTGTAAAGTCGTATGGTAAGATAATCAAATTTAAAATTAAGTTGGAAGTATTCAAGCGAATTTGTATCAATGGAACTGTTTTGAGTATGATTGGTTATTATTCTTGAAAATAGGGGTTTCTTGACTTAGGTTGGTTGTTTCGATGAAAATTCTTACAAATCCTTGTACTATAGGAGTTGTGCGGCTTTTTCGAATGCCGTTTATACATATTTTAACACCATTTATACAATAAGTCACTATCTATGAATTGGCATCCAATAAATTAGGGGTATGAAATATTGTTTTTGTCCCCACATAACAATGTTAAATACAACGAATAGGAATTAAAGACAGACTCATGAAAAAATGTTTAATTATGTTCGCCTTATTGTTGCTTGCGCTTGTTGTGGCCGTATTGGTTGAGAAAGATGACAACATGGGTACTGCCCATGATACGCTTATTAGCGAGAACCATTCTGATATACAGATACGGGATTGAGATGTTATACCCTTAAAATGGAAACGGGTTGTCTATTAACAAAAAGCTTGAAATGATGAATCACTATATGCTTAAATCCATGAAAATTGCGTTTTGGTTCCTGATGCCATTCTTGTTTATATCCAATTCGGATATAGATCCCAATATGGCCTCTAACGGAAAACTTGAAGGTTTTACACACTATGCCAATGAACCTTTTGAGCAACTGTTGAAGGGTAAGGCCACCTTTGATGCCAATATGGGAACTACCGATCAAGGAGCCGCTTATTCCTCAATATCGCTACGGTTTGGCAATGAAGGAAAAGACCATGAACATATCATGGGGTTTTTAATTAAAAAAATGAACAGTCAAAAGCAACTGGCGATTGGTGAGTACGGATTATCAGGACATATCAATGGGTTGCTGAACAACTTTGACGGGGTCTTTGGTTATGCAGATGCCAAATCTTTGGGTGGGGAGCCATTGTTTATGAAAAAAGGAAAATTAGTCATTACACAAATAAATGAATTCAATATATATGGGTATTTAGACGTGGTGTTCATGGATAACAGCAACGGAGAATTATTCGTTAAAGGCGATTTTCAAGCTCGGAACTTGAGTGGGGAATGATATAATATATTGACAAATAGAAGTGTGTGATAAAAATTATGTATTTTTAAAGGTTCTAAATCCTGTAAAGAACAAAGTAGGTAGGGGCTTTAAAAAAAAAGAATTTTAAAATATAAAAAACTGCCAATCAAAAAGGTACGGCTCAATGGGGTATATAAATATTGTATACAACTGTTTTAAGCAACAGCCTAACTGATGGGAACTACATTTGACACCTTAATCAAATTTTTAATTTGATGGTAGCTTGATTATAGGTTTCGGGGGAACTACCTAGATCAGCTTAAATTGTAGTCAAATTGATTTTGATTTATCAGAGGGCCGTACAATTTGGCAGTATTTTTATTTTTTAAGGAATTCCAGTAGGGTCGATTATAGCTCTTTTAAATCCATAACACTTATTTTAATCACGATAAACCTATAGGGGCAACATTTGGGCCTAATTGGCTGAGTGCGTGTACTTGTTTTGTATCTTATTGATATTAAACCGAATAGTATGGGTCAATATACTTTTTGGTTTATTTTATTTCTCCATTTTTTTATCAAAACATTCAATTTTCAAAAAGGCAATGAACATAGTGAGTTAGCCTACATTTCAACATTTTGTGTTAAAAACTTTGTGGTCAATTTAAGAATTGGTCCCTGAAAATTAGATCGCTATTTTCCATCTTTGTTATTCCCAGCAGCAGGGTAAGTATCACCTTGGTCAAATAACTTTTTAAATAAACAGTATTATGCCAGAAGCCTTAGAGCCCATTTTACAGGAGAACAAAGATCGTTTTGTGATTTTTCCAATACAACACCATGATTTATGGGATTGGTATAAAAAACAAGAGGCGTGTATCTGGACAGCCGAAGAAATCGATCTTCATCAAGACCTTGCCGATTGGAGCAATAAATTGAGTGATGATGAAAAGTATTTCATCAAACACATATTGGCGTTTTTTGCCGCATCCGATGGAATTGTAAATGAGAATCTGGCGGAGAATTTCGTCAATGAGGTGCAATATTCCGAGGCTAAATTTTTCTATGGTTTTCAAATAATGATGGAGAATATCCATTCCGAAACATATTCCCTGCTGATAGATACCTATGTAAAGGATGAAAAGGAAAAGGATATCCTTTTTAGGGCCATTGAAAACTTTCCTGCTATAAAAAAGAAGGCCGATTGGGCCTTGAAATGGATTGATTCCCCCAGTTTTGCAGAAAGGTTGATTGCCTTTGCGGCCGTAGAGGGTATTTTCTTTTCAGGTTCTTTCTGTTCCATTTTTTGGTTAAAGAAAAGAGGTTTAATGCCTGGGTTGACCTTTTCCAATGAACTTATATCCAGGGATGAGGGAATGCACTGTGATTATGCCGTACATCTTCATAAGCACCACATCATAAACAAAGTGCCTAAAAAACGTATTACTGAAATTATTGTCGATGCCTTGAATATTGAGCGCGAGTTTATAACCGAGTCCTTGCCGGTAAGCTTAATAGGCATGAATTCAAAATTGATGACGCAATATTTGGAGTTTGTTACCGATCGGTTATTGGTAGAGCTGGAGTGCGATAAGGTCTATAATTCAACCAATCCTTTCGATTTCATGGATATGATATCACTCCAAGGAAAAACCAATTTCTTTGAGAAAAGGGTTTCAGAATACCAAAAGGCCGGTGTTTTAAACAAGGATAAGGACGAAGATTCCCAAAAAATCAGTTTCGACGCTGATTTCTAGGCTCGGATTGTATATAGGATACTTATAGGGGTGATACCCATAAAGGATTTGCCTATTTGCACTGCGTTTAAGGCCTATGGTCTTATACATGAATGTATACACTAACAGATAATAACCATAAACAAGTTTAACTCAATGTATGTAATAAAAAGAGACGGAAGAAAAGAAGTGGTAATGTTCGATAAGATCACAGCCAGGGTTAGAAAATTATGCTATGGCCTTAACGACCTAGTAGATCCATTGAAGGTGGCTATGCGTGTTATTGAAGGACTTTATGACGGGGTTACCACCTCGGAATTGGACAATTTGGCTGCCGAAATAGCGGCGACAATGACCACCATGCATCCTGATTATGCAAAATTGGCTGCACGTATTTCCGTTTCCAACCTACATAAAAACACCAAAAAGTCTTTCTCGGAAACGATGAGGGACCTTTACACCTATGTGAATCCTAGAACAGGAAAGAAAGCACCCCTGCTTTCCGATGAGGTGTATAAGGTGATTTCCGAAAATGCGGAAACCTTGGATTCGACCATTATTTATAATCGTGATTTTGGATATGATTACTTTGGTTTTAAAACCTTGGAACGTTCCTATCTCCTAAAATTGAACGGACAGATTGCAGAACGGCCACAACATATGTTGATGCGTGTATCCGTCGGGATTCATTTGGATGATTTGGACGCGGTAAAGGAAACCTATGAGTTGATGTCCAAAAAGTATTTTACCCATGCAACCCCGACCCTTTTCAATTCCGGGACCCCGAAACCCCAGATGTCGTCCTGTTTTCTTTTGGCCATGAAAGACGATAGTATCGAAGGGATCTATGATACATTAAAACAAACGGCAAAAATATCTCAATCGGCTGGTGGAATAGGGTTGTCTATTCACAATGTTCGGGCTACTGGATCATATATTGCCGGTACCAACGGTACTTCCAACGGAATTGTACCCATGCTACAGGTTTTCAACGATACGGCAAGATATGTAGATCAAGGAGGCGGAAAACGTAAAGGAAGCTTCGCCATTTATATGGAACCTTGGCATGCCGATATTTTCGAATTCCTTGAATTGAAAAAGAACCATGGTAAGGAAGAGATGCGTGCGCGTGATCTTTTTTACGCCATGTGGATATCCGACTTGTTCATGAAACGGGTTGAGGGTAATGAAAAATGGACATTGATGTGCCCAAATGAATGCCCAGGTCTCTTCACTACTCACGGTGAGGAGTTTGAAGCCCTTTACTTGAAGTACGAGGCAGAGGGAAAAGGTCGTAAGACCGTAAAGGCCAGGGAACTTTGGGAGAAGATATTGGAGTCCCAAATCGAGACCGGTACCCCGTATATGCTATATAAGGATGCGGCGAACCGCAAGAGCAACCAAAAAAACCTGGGTACCATTCGTTCGTCAAATTTGTGCACCGAGATAATGGAGTATACCTCACCTGATGAGGTTGCGGTATGTAACCTGGCATCAATTGCTTTGCCCATGTTCATTAAGAACGGGGAATTTGACCATAAGGAGCTATTTAAGGTTACCAAAAGGGTCACCAAGAACTTGAACAAGGTTATCGATAGAAATTACTATCCGGTCAAAGAGGCTGAAAACTCCAACATGCGACATAGACCTGTTGGTTTGGGAGTACAAGGTTTGGCGGATGCTTTTATTCTATTGCGCATGCCATTTACCAGTGATGAAGCCAAGAAATTGAACCAGGAAATATTCGAAACCCTCTACTTTGCCGCGGTTACGGCCTCTATGGAAGCAGCCAAGGTTGAGGGGACATATTCTACTTATGAAGGTTCTCCAATATCACAAGGTGAATTCCAACACAATCTTTGGGGTATCGAAGATGAGGAACTTTCAGGTCGTTGGGATTGGGGCAAATTACGCAAGGAAGTTGCAAAACACGGTGTTCGCAATTCCTTATTGGTGGCACCGATGCCCACTGCATCCACATCGCAGATTTTAGGGAATAACGAATGTTTTGAACCCTACACATCCAATATTTATACGAGAAGGGTGCTTTCTGGTGAGTTTATTGTTGTAAACAAACATTTGTTGGAAGATTTGGTCAATCTGGGTATGTGGAACGAGAATATGAAGCAAGAGCTTATGAGGGCCAATGGTTCTATTCAGCATATTGAGACCATTCCGCAAGAAATCCGGGATTTGTATAAAACGGTCTGGGAGCTTAGTATGAAGGATATTATTGATATGAGTCGCCAAAGAGGATACTTTATCGATCAAAGTCAATCCTTGAATCTTTTTATGGAGAATGCGAATTATTCCAAATTGACCTCAATGCACTTTTACGCCTGGAAGAGTGGGTTGAAGACTGGAATGTATTACTTGAGGACCAAGTCGGCGGTAGATGCTATTAAATTCACTCTGGACAATAGTAAGAAGAAAGAGGTTCCTGTTGAGGAAACAGCTATAGTTTCTGTTGCCCCAGTTGCAGTTAAAACAGCAAAAACCATAGAGGTGACTCCAACCCCGATTGCTCCGCAAAATGACGGGATGGATGTTCAGCCAATGACTCCCGAGGAAATGAAAGAAATGATCGCGCGGGCCAAGGAAGGCCAGGCCGATGATGACTGCCTAATGTGTGGTTCATAATGGAATACCGATTCGATTTCGGTATGTGTGATAGTGTTTATTGAAAAGAAAAACCCTGACGGTACCCGTCAGGGTTTTTTATATTTTATACTTAAGTGACATTTTGATATCCGCACAAAACACAATCCGTCATCCCCAGTATAACGGAGTAAAAATCGGGGAACTTCCTTCCTTGTTTATTGTTTCTTGAAATAGTAAGGCTTCAAGGCTAAGGAAAGTGTGTACGCCGCAATATAAATTAGTAATATGATCGTGTATTTGTCCATAATTTGGAGAATATTTAAGTATATACGTTTCAAATTCGTAATTAGATGCTGTAAATATTGTTAAATAAATCGATATATTGTTAAAAAATAAAGTTAAACTAAAATGTGGATTTCAATTTTTAAGGATTCATTAACAGAGGTGTTTGATAGGCCACTATAGCATGGAACAAGTGAACCTGAAATAATAGGCCTGTATTTTGGAATTGTCTTTTCAAACCCAGGGTTGAACATTTATGGGTCTATGATAAAATTTCAACAGGATCCATCCAAAAACTAACAGGCTTTTAGTATATTTAATACCCTATAATATCCACATTCATGTTTAATCCAACTAAATCCATATACCAATGAAAATCAATAAATTCTGCCTCGTATTGTTCTCCGTTTTACTCTTGTCGAATAGTATAGGGGCACAGGAGGGTTATAAGCCTACACAGGAAAATTTAGAGAATAGGCAATGGTTCCAAGACGCAAAGTTTGGGATGTTCGTGCATTGGGGGGTTTATAGTGTTCTTGGTGGAGGAGGTGATGCAGGAATCGCCGAATGGATCATGCAAAATAAGAAAATACCGATAAAACAGTATGAAAAGCTGCCTTCTTTCTTTAATCCTGTGGATTTCGATGCGGCAGAATGGGTTCGAATGGTAAAGGATGCCGGTATGAAATACATTACCATAACCACGAAGCATCATGATGGTTTTGCCATGTATGACTCAAAGATCTCTGATTATAATATCGTTGATAAAACGCCATATGGCAAGGATATCATTAGGATGTTGGCTGAGGAATGTCGCAAGCAGGATATTAAGCTCTTTTTTTATTATTCACAATTGGATTGGCATCATCCTGATTATTATCCTCGAGGAAGAACGGGACAAGGATTTACCGGCAGGGATGAATCTGGGGACTGGGATGCCTATCTCGATTATATGAATAGCCAATTGACCGAATTACTTACCGATTATGGTCCCATAGGGGGAATTTGGTTTGATGGTATGTGGGATAAAAAAGATGCGGATTGGAAGTTGGGAACAACCTATCAACTCATACACAAGTTACAGCCCGGTGCTTTAGTAGGAAGTAACCACCATGTGAAACCATATCCTGGAGAAGATTTTCAAATGTTTGAGCAGGATTTGCCCGGGGAGAATACCACGGGGTGGCAGGGTGCACATATAAGCCAATTGCCTTTGGAAATGTGTTTGACCATTAATGGTTCCTGGGGTTTTAACCTTATGGATCAAAACCATAAATCGCCTAAGGAATTGGTGCATATGTTGGTGAAGTCTGCAGGTCGTAATGCCAATCTCTTACTGAATGTAGGCCCTATGCCCAATGGTGAGATACAACCCGAACACAAAGCATCCTTAAAAGCCATGGGTGATTGGATAGCGGAGAATGGGGAAACCATTTATGGCACCCGAGGGGGAATCGTAGCTGCCGAGGATTGGGGTGTTTCTACCCAAAAAGGCAAAAAATTATACCTTCATATCCTGGATTGGGACAAGGATGTTTTATTGGTTCAACCCTTTAAGGAAAAAGTACAATCCGTCGTTTTCTTCAAGGATAAGAGCAAGGTGAGCCACCGTTTGGATAAATATGGGTTGCTTCTTGAAATTCCAAAGAATAAAAAAGATGGGGTAGATACGATTATCGAAATCACCTTGAAATAAAACTACATAAAACCATCGACCTTACGATAAGCATCTATAACGGCCTGTTCACCCGTTTTGCCTTGTTGTGAGTTTCCGTGCTCCATGCCAAGGATTCCCTCAAATCCTTTTTCATGGATCCACTTGAAAATGTTTTTATAGTTGATTTCACCCGTGGTCGGTTCTTTTCTTCCCGGGTTGTCCCCGATTTGGATATAAGCGATCTCCTCCCAGGTTAGGTCCATATTGTGAATGAGGTTGCCTTCATTCTTCTGCATATGGTAAATGTCATATAGGATCTTGCATGATGGGCTATTGACACCTTTACAGATCAGATAGGTTTGTTCCGATGTTTGTAAGTAAAGATCGGGGGAATCGGAAAGGGGCTCCAGAACCATGACCAAGCCATGGGGTTCTAGTATTTCAGCACCCCTGCGTAAAGCTTCAATGACATTTGCATTTTGGATGCCTATTGGCAAATTTCTTTGATAGCCCCCAGGCACAACGGTCATCCATTTGGCGTTAACGCGTTTTGCCACTTCAACGGCCTTTTTGCATCCGTCCAAGAAAATATCAATGTGTTCCTTTTTACCTGCAGCAAGGGTATTCGCCATATTGCCGCCTTTTTCAACAACGAATACGCCCATGGCCATATTGCGTTTGGCAAGGGTCTCGCCCATTTTGGTTTGGAGGGCGACATCGCGATTCATCATTCCGTTATCCTCAAATGCGGTAAACCCCTGGTCGGCCATAAAGTTGATCTGGTCAATAGGGTCTTTGCCGGCATGTTCTTTGAACATACCTAAATGAGGGGCATATTTTAGATTGAAACCGGGTTTTGTAACTTCTTTGGAATTGGAAAATGCCAAGCTTCCGGTCATGGAAATTGCTCCTGTTGTAAGAGCGGTCTTTTGAATAAAACTTCTTCTTTTCATCGGTTGGTTTTAATTTGGTTTATCTTCTAAATGGTATGAGATCCTATGCGGTACGGGCGATATTTTGGTTCGATATGTCTTATTTCTTAAAGGTATTTCGTAAGTCTTGAAAGTAATGGCAGGTATTTCATCCTCAAGATATTAAATTGTTTGTCTTCTTGAAGCATAAATATTAAATAATTTTTCTACATTTAAAAAACCTAGATTGGGTTAAAAAGTTAAACTAACAAACAATTTTATGAAGGTCTTTTTTAATCATTTGTTTGATTACAATTTTTATTGCAATAAAAAATTGATTGAAGAATGTAAGAAATTCGATAAAGTACCGGATAGGAGTATTGAGCTTTTTAGCCATATTCTAAATGCCCATCATTTATGGAATTCAAGAATCCTTACCAAACCCATTAGTTATAAAATATGGCAAATCCAGCCGATATCGGATTGGGCCGATCTACATTACGACAACCAAAGAACCTCTTTTGACATTGTCACCCATACCAATGAGTTTGAAAAGCGTGTTGATTATGAGAATACCGAAGGCAGATTGTTCACCAATACCATTCAAGAGTTGCTTTTTCAGGTCATCAACCATTCGACGCACCATAGGGCACAGATAGCGATGGATTTGCGGGCCAATGGTTTGGAGCCTATCAATATGGATTATGCCTTTTACAAGCGGTAAATTACAAGGAATGGAAACGAAAACTTGGTTTTTTGGTTTTGACCATTCCCACTACGAGAAACGCGAACAGGTTTGGTCTTGTCTTAAAACAAATATTCAAAATTAAGTAGTTGATTATAAGATTTAAAAAATAATAATTCATGCCAAAAAAACTTAGACTTGGGGTTTTAGGAGGCAGTGGTGATTCCCTTATTGGGATTTTACATCGCGTAGCCTCACAGATCAATGATAATTATGAAATAGTGGCTGCTGTTTTCACCCCCGATTTTGAAAGGAACAAGGCGTTTGCCAGTGAAATTGATATGCCGTTGAATCGCGTTTATAGCAATTTCGACACTTTTGTTGTTGAGGAAATGGGATTGCCAGAAAATGAACGTGTTCAGGTATGTGCGATCTTGACTCCAAATTACCTGCATTACCCGATGGCCTTGAGATTGTTGGAAAATGGATTTCATGTTATTTGTGAAAAGCCGATGACAACCACATTGAATGAGGCGAAGGAATTACAAGCGGCCCATAAGAATGCAGGAACCGTATTTGCATTGACCCATACCTATACCGGTTATCCTATGGTACGCCAAATGCGGGAGATGATAAAGGCTGGGGCTTTGGGGAAAATCCACAAGGTAGATGCTGTTTATTATCAAGGCTGGATCAATACCATCATCCATGATAAGGATAAACGGGCCTCTGTGTGGCGGTTAGACCCGGAAAAGGCAGGTATCAGTTCCTGTATGGGCGATATTGGGGTACATGCCTTTAATATGTTGGAATACACTACCGGACTAAAGGTAAAATCAATTTTAAGCGATTTCAATTACTTATATAACGATAACCCTATGGATATTGACGGTACGGTGTTGGTAAGAATGGGAGACCATGTTAAAGGGGTTATACGGGCCAGTCAAGTGGCCACAGGCGAGGAAAATGGACTGGCTATTTCTATTTATGGTGAGAAAGGGGCGTTTAAGTGGCAACAAGAAGACCCTAATTTCCTTTATCTCTTAAGCGATACGGAACCTACCAAGATCTATAAACCAGGGCATGCCTATAATTCAGCGCTTTCCTTGGATGGTACAAAATTGCCAGCAGGGCATCCTGAGGGTATTTTTGATGCGATGGCCAATATTTATAAGGGGGCCGCAAAGGCTATTAGGAACCAGGAATATAATGATGGGGAATTCCCTACAATGCAGGATGGCGTTCGTGGCATGGACTTTATCGAAGCTACCGTAGCCTCACATAAAGGGGGTAATCTTTGGGTCGATTTGGAAAATGAATAAATATATTGGGAAAAGAGGGTAAGGTTGATGCCATTTGCGGTTTTGCCCCATGGTCATCTGGGGTATATACAAATCAGGCATTACCTATTGGGTGATTTGGAGGATTTGTTTATTTTCTTTCAAAAACCTTTTCAATCGCTTCACAAACGACAATCATACTTTCCCGGGGTACCCTTTGAAAGGGGGCAAGTTCCCGTGTAAAATAATCCCAATGTACTTTTTTCCAATGGGCCAGGCTTTTATCACCTTCCCCTTCCAATCGTGCGTATTCCTCATCGATACTGAAATAAGGTTTCAATTGTACGGAAGTGGTGCGCACAATGCACTGTGCCTTTCCATTCCAATCGGTAACCACGGTAAAGTCTCCGATTTTAGGTAGTGGTTCCTTTCTGTATTGTAGTCCTAAAAGGGAATGGGTGATGACCTTCTTAATTCCATTTTTAACCAATTGGGCACACTCGTTGGCATCTTTTTCATTGTCAAAAAAATGCATTGTTTTCGGAGCCTCGGCAAAGGCATCTTCCAGATGGTTGTCTAAGTAATCTCCCCACATATTGCGGGCTGATGCGTTATCCATGGTCGTATTGTAATTTAATTGCTTCCATTGTACAGGATACAATGTGGCTCAATCTATAAAACGTAAAAGCATATGGTTTAGTACGCTCGTATTTCCATATACTTCAAATTTAGTGAACGAAATAATATTAGATGGTGTTGCCGGCTTTATTTTACAAAAACCATATCCAAAATCCTGGTCAGGCACCAGAAACACATTCCAATCGTATCACTATTTGGATTATGATGTATTTGTTATCTTTATGAATCAAGTCCGAAGAAACAAAGGTCAACTTCCAAAGGATTAAATATAGCGTATATTCTTTGATTTACGACTGAACTCTTTTAGCTGTCCGTATAATAATCATATAAAAACATTCCAAATGAAAACAATTAAGGGACCTGCCGTTTTTTTGGCGCAATTCGTAGATAGTAAAGCACCTTTCAATTCCTTGGATGGAATGTGTAAATGGGCTTCGAATTTAGGCTATAAAGGCATACAAATACCTACGTGGGAAGGTTTCTTGATCGATTTGGACAAGGCGGCCGAAAGCCAAACCTATTGCGATGAGCTAAAGGGTAAGGTCAATTCTTACGGTTTGGAGATTACGGAGTTGTCTACCCATTTGCAAGGGCAATTGGTGGCCGTGCACCCTGCCTACGACCTTATGTTCGATAGTTTCGCCCCCGACAAGCTTAAGAACAATCCAAAGGCTAGGACTGAATGGGCGGTCGAAGTAGTGAAAAAAGCCGCCACCGCAAGTCGCAGATTGGGTATAAAGGCACATGCCACTTTTTCTGGGTCGCTATTATGGCACACCATGCACCCTTGGCCCCAAAGACCAAAAGGTTTGGTTGAGATGGGTTTTAAGGAATTGGCGAAGCGTTGGTTGCCCATATTGAACCATTTTGACGCGGAAGGGGTTGATGTGTGCTACGAAATACATCCTGGAGAGGATTTACATGACGGGGATACTTTTGAACGTTTTCTCAAGGCAACTGGTAACCATAAAAGAGTGAATATACTCTATGACCCGAGCCATTTTGTACTTCAACAATTGGATTATCTAGCCTACATCGATCATTATCACGAATTCATCAGATCATTTCACGTGAAGGATTCCGAATTTAACCCTACCGGTAAGAAAGGTGCATTCGGCGGTTATAATGATTGGGGAGATCGAGCCGGAAGATATCGATCTTTGGGTGACGGACAAATAGATTTTAAGAGTATTTTTTCCAAACTGACCCAATACGGCTGTGATGTTTGGGCGGTAATGGAGTGGGAGTGTTGTATTAAGAGTCCGGAACAAGGGGCAAGGGAAGGTGCCAAATTCATTCAAGACCATATTATAGAGGCTACCGAAAAGACCTTTGATGATTTTGCAGGTACCGATATAGATAAGGATGCTCTAAGAAAAATCCTGGGTATTTAAATATCCAATTTATGCCATTAGCTTACAATTGTAAATTTTGACAAGGCGAGGCTGTTTAAATTGGACTGAACAGGGCGTTATGGGGCATTTGGCAAACTACAATTGCTTATCTTTGCGGGAAATAAAAAATACTCCATGATTCAATCCATGACGGGATTTGGGAAGCACACCATACAACTCCCCACTAAAAAAGTAACGGTAGAATTAAAATCACTGAACAGTAAAAGTCTTGACTTAAATGCGAGGATGCCCTCTACCTATCGGGCCAAGGAATTGGAATTAAGAAAAGTCATCGCCAGTTCATTGGTGAGGGGTAAGGTAGATTTCGGATTGTATGTAGAGTATACAGGGGATGAAACTTCGGCCCAAGTGAACGAAGGGGTAGTGAGGCAATACATGAAGCAATTGAAATCGATAGCGGATGGTGAGGATCTGAGGTTGTTGGAAATGGCCTTGCGTTTACCCGATGCCATGAAGACCGAAAGGGAAGACATCGATGAAGAGGAATACAAGACCATACAGTTGGCACTGAAAGAAGCCTTATCCGAGATAAATAAATTTCGATCAGAAGAAGGTTCGGTGTTGGAGAGCGATTTTATTCAACGCATAAAGAACCTTGAGGCTTTGTTGGCACAAGTTATAGCAATGGACCCCCAAAGACAGGCAACTATTCGTGAACGATTGGAAAAAGCGGTTTCGGACCTCAAAGCCGAAGTGGATGAAAACCGGTTTGAACAAGAGCTGATCTATTATTTGGAAAAGTATGATATCACCGAGGAGAAGGTACGGTTGGCCAATCATCTTGATTATTTTTCCAAAACCCTGAAATCGTCAGACAGTAATGGTAAAAAATTAGGGTTCATTAGCCAGGAAATTGGCAGGGAGGTCAATACTATTGGTTCAAAGGCCAATTTTGCACCTATGCAACAACTCGTTGTGCAAATGAAGGATGAGTTGGAAAAAATAAAGGAACAAATGCTTAATGTTTTGTGATGGAAGGAGGTAAACTGATCATATTTTCAGCCCCATCGGGTAGTGGTAAGACCACGATTGTACGTTATTTATTGGAACAGCCCGAGTTGAACCTGGCTTTTTCGGTATCGGCCACCTCAAGGCCACGCAGGGGCAAGGAGAAAAACGGGGAACATTATTATTTTATGACTGTTTCAGAGTTTAAGAAACACATAAAGAATGATGATTTTCTTGAATGGGAGGAAGTGTATAGGGATAACTTCTATGGCACCCTGAAGACTGAAGTGGAACGACTTTGGGCTGAAGGCAAGAATGTGATTTTTGACATTGATGTGGTCGGCGGATTACGAATCAAAAAGAAGTATCCCAATGAGACACTTGCCGTATTTGTTAAACCACCCAGTGTTGACGAGCTTAAGATTCGTTTGAAAAAACGAAGTACGGAAAGTGATGATAAGATCAACATGCGCATTGCAAAAGCTTCTGTAGAGTTGGCTACGGCACCCCAATTCGATAAGGTAATCAAGAACTACGATTTGGATTCGGCCCTGTTAGAGGCCAAGAATCTAGTCGCTGAATATGTGGGGGCAAAGACTTCCAAAACGGAAGGGTGAAAATGAAAAAGGTCGGGCTATATTTCGGTACGTTCAACCCCATACATATTGGCCATTTGGTAATAGCCAATCATATGGTGGAATTCTCCGATTTAGATGAAATATGGTTTGTTATCACGCCAATGAGTCCATTTAAGACCAAGAAAACACTGTTGGACAACCATCATAGATACCAAATGGTATTTGAAGCTACGAAAGAGTATCCCAAACTAAAGCCAAGTAAGATAGAGTTTGATTTGCCGCAACCGAACTATACCATTAATACGTTGGTCTATTTAGGGGAGCAGTATGGGAATGATCATGACTTTTCCTTGATTATGGGAGAGGACAATCTAAAGGGTTTTCACAAGTGGAAAAATTATGACGTCATTCTCGAAAACTATTCCATTTATGTATACCCCAGGGTTTCGGAAGGCAAGGTAGACCATCAGTTTAAGGGACATCCAAGGATACATCGGGTAGATGCCCCCATTATGGAGATTTCATCGACTTTCATTCGAAAAAACCATAAGAAGGGCAAGAACATCAAACCTTTATTGCCCTATGAGGTTTGGCGCTATATGGATGAGATGAATTTTTATCGATAAAAAGTCCTGTTTTGCTAGTAGGGTTATTACACGGAAGCATACCATTAAGGTAATTCCATGGCACCTCGTTTCCTTATATTTTAATGGCTATACCCCTATTTTGGGTTTGATTTTATACTTCTTGGCGGTTATCCCGACAGTAGGGTCGTTGATTATTTTAAGGGTTCTGCCTTTGTTAGAATATCTATTCCCAAAAGTCTGTCATCACTATTGGTATACCAAGCCCTCGTCTTGGGTATTTTTATACTGGCCACATTCTCAACATCACTTAGAAGAATATACTCCCCATCATTTTTTGATTCATCGTGATAAAATTGATACACTTCCATGGCATAGGTAGTGGGGTCAAAGTAAAAATACCAAGTGTCTTTGCCTATACCTTCCTCGTAATTCACCTTTAAGACCAAGTATTCCTTGCCCCTGAAGGTTTTCGTCTCTACTTTGGGGTCTATGATTGTCCCAGGGTCCTTTAATTTCATAGGTAGGCCATAGAGATAGGTGTAATAATCCTTTGTCTTCAGCGCTTGTTCGCAGCTTAACCGATAGGTCTTTTTATCTTCATCGGAGATGGTGGTCTCCCCATTTAATTTTAGGGAGCAATCGTTTTTCTCCACCATAAGCTCTAGCACTATATCGTCTTCCCGAAAGGTGGTTATTTTAAAATATTCCTTGGGAAGGTTTATTTCGATTTCACTTTGACGTTCTTTACCATCGGCATATTGTAGTGTAATGAACAATTTGCCAGCAAACAGGTTCCAGAGTTGATTTGGGTCGTGATAGGCGATGGCTTTGTCCAGTAATTGGGTTGAAGTTAAATCTTGGCCCGTGACAGTTTGTAAACCAACCATTACGATCATTGTTAGGAGAAACCTTTTCATTTATTCGTTTTTTATAAAAATCCAAAATTGGCCAGGATAAAAATTTGATGTGCACAACGTATGCATGGCAAATGCAAATCCTTTTGGAAATCGTGACGAATAATCCGGTTGGTATATGATCAATTATGTCAACGTCGCCCTTGGCCTTATGGCAATAATGCCCAATATAGACATTTTGGAGGTCTCGGAAAGAACTTATTCATCAAGTCTGGCAGGTTTAACACTACTGTCATGTTCATTGTAATATGATTCCATTAGGCTTATCGTGCTTTTCAAGAGATCCTTGGTCTCCAATAACAAGGAAAAATATAGGGTAGTATTCTTAGGACTCGATTCCTCTGTCCTAGTCCGTGCTACTTGCTTTTGTATTTTTTCGGTGACCATGTCAAAGAGGTCTTGTTTGTTCTGAAGGAGAATGCCCATTCTCTCAAATGATCGATTATCAAAGGCTTCCTTCGTGTTATTGAACAATGTTTCCAATTTCTGGTCAATTTGTTTTAACTCTTTTATTTGGTTGTATTTTAATTTACTGTGATTATTATTGACATGCTTATGGCAAATTTTGGCAATATAATCAAGGGATTGGGCGATGTCAGTCAGGTTTCCTAGAATTGTAATGTAGAAGTTACTGGCACCTACGCTGGTTTCGTCAAGGTTTTTGATAAAGTAAAATATGTTGTCCCTTAGTTCATCAATCTCCTTAGACAGTTTATAGACCTGTTTTTTCCCTTTCTTTAATTGATCAAGATCTTGTCGGGCAAGTCCGTTGATAGAGTTCGTATAGATTTTGTTGGTACGCTTGATCACATTGGCGATATTGTGTACACTCTCTTCGATAACGCCTTGTATAGAGCTGCTCTCAGCTTTACGTAGGCTATCTTCCGCCTTTATTTCCTTTGATTTTTTGTTATAGGAAATATAGCTTCTAATGAGTAACAAAATGGCCGCGAACAATAGTACGGCAAGCGCAGCGCCTTTTCCAAAACTGATAATGGTCAATATAGCACCAGAGGCAACAAAGGCAATAATTGCGGTTCCAAACCATCCTCCGATGACATTCAAGACGCCTGCAACCCTATATACGGCACTCTCTGGCCCCCAGGCCCTATCGGCCAATGATGTTCCCATGGCAACCATAAAGGTGACATAGGTTGTGGATAAAGGAAGTTTGTAGGAGGTGGCTATTGAAATTAGGATACCAGCAACCATTAAATTCACTGCGGCCCGCACCATATCAAAGGCAGGTAACTCATAGCTTTTATCTTTGGAAAGGTGTATTACTGGTTTTTTAAAACGAACATCTACCTTTTTTCTTACTGATTTAGGAAAGAGCAAAGTTAGTTGTGACATAAGTATGGAAAGCCTCACAATGCCACGTGAAAGTACATTGGGTTCAAAACGTTCGTTTGAGGCACCTTCCCTGGATAGGTTTATTTCAGTATCGGATACGTGCCGTGCTTTTTTTGAAAACCACAATGTGGCTACCATGATCATACCGGAAATGAACAGCAGTAATGTTGGGGTAGGAACCTTGTTGGCAAGTATGGCCATACTGAATTCGGTAGCGGGAACCCCAGAGGCTGACCATGCTTCATAGGATTGGAAGGCTGCAATAGGTACCCCGATGAAATTCACCAGGTCATTGCCGGCAAAGGCCAAGGCCAAGGCAAAAGTGCCAACACCAATGATCAGTTTGTAAATATTGACTTTAGCAAGGGTCATTAAAAAGAAGGAGAGGATAGACCAGATCATGAAATTCACAATGATCAGAAACCAAACCTTTTGTTCCAAGAAATCACTTATGGTCATGCCACCGATCAAATCAAAGGACTGACTGGCATAAGTGGTGCCTTTGATACCTTTCATTAAAATGAAGTAAGTGATGGCGGAAAGGGCGATACCTCCGAATAAGGCGCCGACCCATTTGGCCTTTTTCTCAAAATTGTAAGACAATAGCAAACGGGAGACCCATTGCACCAGGGCACCTACGGTAAATGCCACAACGACTGAAAGCAAAATACCCAGTATTATTTCAAGGGCTTTTGAAGTGTTTATATAATCCAACACATTGGTGTAGTCCCCTCCGCTATCCCATATTTTGATCATAGACATGGCGACCGCTGCCCCTAAAAGTTCAAAAACAATTGAAACCGTGGTCGAGGTGGGCATGCCCAAGGTGTTGAAGAAATCCAACAAAAGAATATCGGTAATCATCACGGCCATGAAAATGAACATGATTTCATTGAACATGAATTCACTTGGATTAAAAATACCTTTTCTGGCCACCTCCATCATCCCACTGGAGAATACGGCACCTAGAGCGATACCAACACTGGCAACGATCATGATGGTTTTAAAGGAGATGGCCTTTGAGCCAATGGCGGAATTCAAAAAGTTCACAGCATCATTACTGACGCCCACAACCAAATCTGCAACGGCTAGGAAAGCCAGTGCAATAATCATCAGAAGGTAAATATTATCCATACATAACTATTCAAAGAAACATACAAACGTAGTGTAAATATTATGGGCAAATGTGATCTTAACGTTATGAATTTCAGTTCATATTGTATTTTGTTCTTTTTAGTGATTTCCTGTTTTTTTTGATTCTTGATCTATATTTTCGGGGATAATGAAAAAGATGATCAATAGAAACTGGTTTTATCCCCATTTGGATAAAGAATCCGGTCTTTTCGAATAACATAAAATTAACATTATATTTACTTAAGGGTAATATCGTCTCTTGCGATCCAAGGGTTTTATAGTGGTTTCCAGGGATTCATAGAAATTGATGGTCGTGGTATTTGCGATTTTTCAACCATTGATTATATTCCCTGATTTTTCAAAGTTGTTAATATACATGGGCATGGGGCTGTTTAAAAAATTGTTGTTCTATATTTTGCTGGGAATATTGGCAGTGCTTTTGTTGATTAATTCCAATCTAAAGACCATAGGGGCAGGTGTGGCCATCCTGTTATTTGGGATGATCATGTTGGAAGAAGGTTTTAGGGTCTTTACCAAAGGCCCCCTGCAAAATCTTTTAAAACGGGCTACCCATAAATTATATAAGAGTATTGGTGTTGGGGCCGTGGTTACGGCTTTAATCCAATCGAGTTCCTTGGTTTCGGTAATTACCATTTCGTTCATTAGTGCGGGTTTGATTACGTTAAACGGTGGTATTGGGTTGATTTTCGGGGCTAATATCGGTACTACGGCCACGGCTTGGTTGGTCGCTGCATTTGGATTGAAATTGCAGATTTCCGCTTTGGCGATGCCCATGCTCGTATTCGGGATTGTTTTTTCTTTTCAAAAGAAGGCTGAATTTAAGGGTTTGGGCAATGTCCTGGCGGGCTTAGGTTTTTTCTTTTTGGGCATACACTACATGAAAGAGGGTTTTGATGTTTTCAAAGCCTATATCGATTTGACCCAATATGCCATTCCCGGGTTTTGGGGAGTGGTGGTGTATACAGGTCTGGGAATATTGGTTACCACCATACTACAATCGAGTAGTGCCACCTTGGCCCTGATTTTGGCCGCATTGTCCGCAGGCCAGATCGAATATGAAAATGCCTTGGCATTGGCCATTGGGGCGAATGTGGGTACAACCATCACCGCGGTTTTGGGATCCTTGGGATCCAATGTGGCTGGAAGACGGTTGGCAGGAGCGCATTTGGTTTTCAATCTCGTGACGGGTTTGGTGGCACTGGTCTTTATTTATCCATTGGCGGATTTAGTTAATATATTGTCCGAAGTGGTAGGGATAGCCACTACCGATTATACCCTGAAACTAGCTCTTTTCCATACTATCTTCAATATTCTCGGGGTACTTATCATGATTCCTTTCATTAAAAAATTGGAACACTTTTTACTGGTATTCTTTAAGGAAAAGGTGGGTCAGGATATCGACGAACCCAAGTTTTTGAACGAGACCGTACTACAATTTCCCTCTGGCGTAATCGTAACATTGATGAATGAGGCAAAGTATTTGTACGAAAATGCAATTTTTGAAATCGTAGCCCATGGACTTAATATCCATAGGGAGGCGATTAAATCCAACATTGCTGTAAATAAGGTTGTAAAGGACTCTAAGGAGGATTTTAAAACCAATGTAAGGGAATTGTATTCGAGCAAGGTAAAAACCATCTATGGCGAAATCATAAGATATGCTACTACGGCACAGAGTGACTTAAAGATGACCAAGGTGCAGAATACGCGGTTATCCGAGATAAGGATCGCAAGTCGCAAGATGGTAGAGATTATAGAGGATGTTCGTGAACTGGGTAGGAATGTGTCGTATTATCTAAATTCTGACAATAAGTATATTCGTAAAGAGTATGATAAGTTCAGAAAGAAGATCGTAAAAGTTTTACGCGTTATCTATTTGTTCAGAAAGGAAGTGGACCGGGAAGCCCAGTATTCAAAATTATTGGTACTTAAGGAGGAAGCTAGAAAGGGCAAGCATCAAAGCACAAAATCGATAAACAAACTGATTCGGAACAATATGATAACCGTTGATATGGCTTCTTCATTGGTAAATGACAACGATCATGTTAACGACATTGTCAAAAAACTTATCGAAGTGGCGGAGTTGTTATATGGGGAAACCGATACCTTGTTGACGGTTCGAAAATAAAAAGCTATTGTTTTTGGGGTCTTTTCTTATTTTCAATCTATCGGTTCCTGACCTAATGTGCTATTTCTATGCTCTTCAAAATAAAGATTTAGAATATTCATGTTCGCTTTGATAAGGTCTTTGGTTTCCAATAAAATACTAAAATAGAGTGTCGTGTTCTTAGGACTCGATTCCTCAAACCTTGTGCGTTCTACCTGTTTTTGGATGGATTCTTTAACATAGGCCAACAAATCCTGTTTTTCTTGGATAATATTGGGTTTTATATCATAAAAGGAACGCGCATCGAATATTTTACCTATTTCAGAACATAAGTGCACCAATTTCTCGTTGATGTACAACAATTCCTCAGCTTGTTTTTTCTTTAAGGCCTTATGGTTGTTGTTAACATGTTTATGGCTGACTTTTGCTATCAGGCTAGATGATTGCGCAACGTCTTGAATGCTTCCGATAACATCGATATAGAATTTACTGGCCCCTAAATAGGAGTCGTCCAGGTCTTTGATGAAATAGAAAATATCATTCTGAAGTTCCTCTATTTCATTTTCAAGTTTTACTACGGTCTTTTTCGCCTTTTTTAACGCATCGAGATCTTGATTGATCAACCCATTTATGGTAATTTGGTTTATTTTACTTACCCGCCTTAGCGCTTTGGAAATGTTATCGGCACTTTCTTCTATAACACCATGGATAGATTGGCTCTCCGCCCTGCTCAGACTGTCCTCAGCTTTAACCTCCCTTGATTTCTTGGTGTGTTTTATGTAGTTCCGTGTCAATAGTAAAATGGCCAATAATAATAAGACCGCAATCATGGCGCTACCGCCCAAATGGATCAAATAGGCGACAGTCCCTGCAGCAATAAAAGCACACAGGGCGGTAAAGAACCATCCACCAATGACGTTAAGTACCCCGGCTACCCTGTAAACGGCACTTTCGCTACCCCATGCCCTGTCGGCCAAGGAAGAACCCATGGCCACCATGAAGGTCACATAAGTGGTTGATAAAGGTAGTTTCATTGATGTCGCAATCGAAATAAGTACACTGGCTACCATGAGGTTGACAGCGGCCCGCACCAAGTCGAACGCAGGAAGTTCATGTTCCTTGCCTTTTGGGAGTTTGATAACGGGTTTCGAAAATTGTTGGTCTATACGGGATTGAAGGGAATTCGGAATAACGGTTGCCGTATATTTTGCAGCCAATATCGTAGTTCTGACCAAGGTTCTGGACAAGAAATTTGGATTAAAACGTTCTTTTGTCTCTGCCTGACTAGAAAGGTCAATGGAGGTTTTCACTACTTTTTTAGCCTTGCTCGAAAACCATAACGTCAAGACCATTATCAAACCGGCACCAAGAAGAAAAGTGGTAGGGGTGGGTACTTTTGTGCCTAAAACGCCCATAGCGAATTCGTTGGCTGGTACTCCTGAGATGACCCAAGCCTCATAGGATTGATAGGCGGCAATAGGTACGCCAATAAAATTAACAAGGTCATTACCGGCAAAGGCCAATGCCAAGGCAAAAGTTCCTACCGCAATAATAAGTTTGTATATACTCTTTTTAAAAACGGCAATGACAACATAGGATAGAAGGGACCAAATTACAAAGCATAGGGCAATGATAATAGCAGTCTTGCCTTCGATCATGGGTTTGATTTCAGCATAATAATCCGTTCCTTTCAATCCTTTGATAAAGATAAAATAGGTGATCGCTGCCAAGGCGAATCCACCAAATACAGACCCTACCCAGTTCGCTTTTTTTTCAAAGTTGAAGGATAGCAAAAGACGGGATACATATTGGACCAAGGCCCCGACCGAGAAGGCGACAACCACAGACAATAAAATACCCAGTATAATTTCGGTAGCTTTGGTTGTATTGATATAGTTCACGACCTCTGAAAATGAACCGCCATCCATGCCTATTTTTATAAGGGCCATGGCAACTGCTGCACCTAGTAATTCAAAAACAATGGATACGGTCGTGGAGGTAGGCATGCCCAAGGTGTTGAAAAAGTCGAGTAAGAGAATATCGGTGATCATAACGGCCATGAATATGATCATGATTTCACTGAACATAAATTCCCCTGGCACAAAAATACCTTTTCTGGCAACCTCCATTAGCCCACTGGAGAATACAGCACCACATGCGATACCCAAACTGGCCACGATCATTATGGTTTTAAAGGAGATGGCTTTGGAACCAAGTGCGGAATTCAGGAAATTAACGGCGTCATTACTAACCCCCACAACGAGATCCGCTATGGCTAAAATGGCCAGTGCAATGATCATTAAAAAGTAAATGTTATCCATAAAAGAACTTTTGAAAGTAACGGCGTAAACATAGCCTTAACCCCATGGTCTAAAGTTACCAAAATGTTATGAATATGTTAAATCAATACTATATGTTGCGGATAAAAAATATTTCAATAAAACGATTTCCACATTTTGGATGTGAAATGGATTTCAGGAAAACATCTTCAATCACTTAAACTTTTATATTCGTATCCCTTTTTTAAATTAAAAATGAACGTCTAATTGCAAGCGATACATGATCTCGTCCGATCCACCATCTACAGACAAATAACTTAAGTCGGTCTGAACCTTCAGTTTATGACCAACAATATACTTAGAAAAACCAAGAGTATATTGGGTTTCAGGATTTCTTCCTGTAATGGCCTCGTCCAAGTTGATTTCGGTGTACCTGCCAGACACTTCCCAATTGCCACGGAAAAGATATCCTGTTTGTAGATTAAGTCCATGGCCCACTTGCACTTCATCACCCGTTAATGTGCCATCCGAATTTTTAGCGATGGGATCCTTGGCATCCCGATGTACATATTCACCCATTAATGAAAAGCCCTGATACTTGAACATGGCATCCAAAAAGAAAGTATTGATATTGGTTTCGTAAAAACCGGTATCATTGGTCATATAGGAGTCTTGGTTGCTTCTGGTCTTTACTGCATTTTGGTTACTGTCATAGGTGGCGGCAAGCATTAACTTCGGATTCGTTTCCCTTTGTAGGTCACTGCCACTGTATTCCCCATTCCCTTCAAACGTTCCGAAAGGCAATAATTCCAAACGCGTGGTATATTGGTGTCCACCCAAATTACCACTGGTGATATTTCTTCCTTCCCCCTGGGAGATGGCGAATTTTTCCCGAATCAAAAAGTTGTCCTTTACATAGAAATGATGCCGTAATTGAATTCCTTGGTCACGGTCAATATTAAATCTACTGTTGACCAAAGATCGATCTACCTGTTGCAGGTTTCCTGAAGAAATGACACGCTCAATGTTTCCGGGCAGTTTGGTCTGACCCACCCATAATTCGAAATTTTTATAAAAATTCCACATAATGACGGCATCGAGGATATATCTAGGGGCATTACTAGTATAGGTGGAGGCACCTGAAATATCACGGTTGGATAGTCCCAGTTCGATTTTGTACTTAAGTTTTGGCGTATAGGCAAATCCATTGAATTTTAGTCGTGCCCTACGAACCAGAAAATTTTGCTCTGGATCAACCCAATTATCGTCATCACCCTTATTCCACGTATTGGTTGAGAGAAACTGCATACGTGCAGCGATTTTCATGCTCCACGTACTGTCTTTTCCAACAAGGTTGAATAGGCCTTTGCCAAATTTAGGCGCATTTGTCTCTTGGGAATAGGAAATAACGGTCCCTAAGAAAACAAACAATACAATTAAATGTCTGAAGGTCATTGGGTTAATGGTTTTGCACGGTATGGATGCCATACCGTGTCAAGATAATGTTTTCTAAACGTTAAGCAATGGATTTGACGGAAAAAGGAGTCCATTATTGTGGTACTTGTAAAAGGGAATTGCAATGGGTTATTTGGTTCAATGGGCCCATTTTATGGGTGATTGGGGAATAAAGAAGTCATAGGGCAATCGTTTTTAATGTAAAGAAAACGTTAAGTGAAGGTAAAAAAAACGTATCTTCGTATTAGTCATTACAAGTAAGATCGATCATGAAAAACATTATATTACTCCTAACCGTACTATTGGCAACGACATTTGCATCTGCCCAACAAGAAAATAAGGTCGGTTTAAATGAAGAAACCGAATTGATTGAAGCTACTTATTTTCATGACAATGGAATCGTAAGTCAGGTAGGGACTTTTAACCTTGAAGGAAAGTTACATGGGGAATGGATAAGTTTTAACGAAGAAGGTAAAAAGATTTCTGAAGGCGCCTATTTAAATGGGCGTAAAGTGGGGAAATGGACATTTTGGGTCGGTGATCAAATGAAGGAAGTAAGATATAGCAATAACGAGATTGCTAGTGTCGACGGTGTTAAAAAAGAAGGACTAGCAAAAAACTGATGATAATTTAACCAATCAAAACGAAGACATCCCGCCAAAAGCGGGATGTTTTTTTATATGAAATATGCGTCTTACCTTAAACTTGGCCCTCTAGTAAATTCTTTTTGCGTGGTTTTAGTAATGGCCAGATCATTACCAAATAATGATTTCTGTGACAAACCGCCATTAACTTCTGCAATCCTATCTTTTTCGACCTGTACGGGTATCTCTAATTTTTCATAACCGGCATAGCTAACGATTAAAGTATGTTGCCCTACGGGGATGTCTTTCAATTCAAAATTCCCATGAAAATTGGTCTGTGTTGTTTTGGAACCCCCTTTAATTTGCACATTTGCCAATAGCATGGGTTCGTTTTCGATTTCCAAGTCCATTATTTTTCCGGAAATAGCGCCTTTTTCTTGGGCACAAACACCAAGGGTAATAAATAGTGCAAGTATAGAAGTCAGTTTCTTCATAGGTCAAAAATTCACTGCAAATAAAACGGACCAAGGTTAATTGAATGTTATGGGAAGGTTATATATAAGGGTTTAGGTGAATATCTTTCAGGTTGACTTGTATTTAAAACGCCCACGGATGTAGTGCAAAAAAGAAAACCCCGACGGTATCGTCAGGGCTTTCAGTGGTATTTAATTGTGGCTTAGTTTCCAGTAGCCCAATCAAACAGAGTAATGTCAACTTTTGTTCCTGAGTTATAAGGACCAGCGACGGTAGCATCGGCACCATCAATCTGTACATTGGCCAAAGGACCGGAGTCTTTCAAGTCAACCAAAGTAGCATAACCTTCAAGATAGAGATTGGTTATGGTTGCTCCAGAAGTCTTTTTAAACTGTAATGCAGTACCGTTTTGGGTAGAAATTGCAGTTAAGTTTACGAGTTTCGGATTGTTGTTACTACCGTCAGCTTCAACTGCAGTTGAGAAACCGGCATTTGTATGTAGAACATAGGCGTTGGTCAAAGTACCACTCCAGCCTTCTGTCCAATCAATCGCATCATCATCGTTGTTCTCGAAGTAGAAATTGGAAACTGAAACAGTTCCACCGAAGAATTCAACGCCATCATCCTTACCATCGATCATGGCGACATTTTCGATAGTTGTTCCTGAACCTACGGCATAAAGCGTAAGGCCATTGTATTGAGAGTCTGGGTTGATCTGCGCACCTGCATACTTGATGACCAAATAACTGATAGAACCGGAATCGTCGGTATCTACCGTGCCCCCATATTTAATCTGTCCCACCTCTGCAGTTGCATCAGTGCCTTCAGTGGTTGTCGCATTCCCGGCGATTACCAATCCACCCCAATCACCAGGGGCTTCATTGGATGAAGTCATCACTACTGGACTGGCTTCAGTGCCCTGTATGTCGATTTTAGCACCTTTTTGAACAACGATATACGTACTGGTTTCATCCCCACTTTCGACATCGGCGATTATCGAGGTTCCTGCTGGAATGGTTAATGTAGCTCCTGACTCAATGCTCAAAGTTTGGGCTAGGTAGTAGGTAATATCCGCATCTAAAGTCAAGTCTGAAGTAACGCTTCCAGATAATACACTTGTTTCGATTTTTGTTTCCGAATTCACCCAGGCAAAGCTTGCTATGTCAACAGTAGGTGTTGCGATATATGGCAAACTTGGATTTGCATCGGCACCTGCAATCTGTACATTGGCCAGAGGACCGGCATCTTTCATGTCGACGGAAGTGTCGTATCCGGCCAATGAAAGACCGGTGATAGTAGCACCGGAAGTCTTTTTAAACTGCAAGGCCGTACCACCAACAGTGGAAACCGCTGTAAAATTGGCCAAGGTCGGATTTCCGTTTTCGCCATCCGCTTCTACGGCAGTTGAGAATCCTTCAATCGTATGCAAAACATAGGTATTGGTCAAAGTACCATTCCAACCTTCTGTCCAGTCCACTGCGTCATCTTCGTTGTTTTCCAAGTAGAAGTTTGATGCGGAAACCGTTCCACCGAAGAATTCAACCCCATCGTCCTTACCATCGATCATGGCAACGTTGTCAATCGTTGTGCCTGAACCCACGGCATAAAGTGTAAGGCCGTTGTACTGTGAATCAGGATTGATCTGTGCGCCGGCATATTTGATGATCAAATATTTTATAGATCCAGAGCTGTCGCTGTCATCGGTGCCCCCGTATTTAATTTGACTAACTTCGGCAGTGGCATCGGTACCTTCCGTTGTTGTTGCATTTCCAGCGATTACCAATCCACCCCAATCACCAGGATTTTCGTTGGCTGAAGTCATTAAAACTGGATTTGACGCTGTACCTTGAATATCGATCTCACCACCTTTTTGAACAACAATGAAGGTGCTTGTTTCATCACCGCTTTCAACATCGGCAACAATTTCCGTACCGCCAGGAATGATCAATTTACCACCAGCCTCAACACTGAATGTTTTGTCTAGAAAGTATTTGGTGCCGGCATCCAAAGTAAGTTCATTTGCCAAAGAGCCGGTCAAAACTGAAGTTTCTACGTTTGTTGCGGAATTAACCCAAGCAAATCTTTCAATGTCAACTGAAGGGGTTGCTATGTAGCTTAATTCAGGGTTAGCGTCGGCCCCATCTATTTGTACGTTGGCCAAAGGACCGGCATCTTTCATGTCGACGGTAGTATCGTACCCGGCCAATGAAAGGCCAGTGATTGTTGCGCCGGAAGTCTTTTTAAACTGTAAGGCCGTACCACCAACAGTGGAAACCGCTGTAAAGTTGGCCAATGTTGGATTTCCATTTTCACCATCGGCTTCAACGGCGGTAGAGAAACCTTCTACGGTATGTACAACATAGGTATTGGTCAAAGTACCATTCCAACCTTCTGTCCAGTCTACAGCGTCATCCTCATTGTTTTCCAAGTAAAAGTTAGAAGCGGAAACCGTACCGCCGAAGAATTCAACACCATCGTCCTTACCGTCTATCAAGGCAACATTGTCTATAGTTGTCCCGGAACCTACGGCATAAAGTGTAAGTCCGTTGTACTGTGAATCGGGATTGATTTGGGCGCCGGCATATCGTATGATTAAATAGCTTATAGAACCCGAGTTATCAGTATCTGTACTACCCCCGTATTTTATTTGGCCAACCTCGGCAGTAGCATCGCTACCTTCGGTAGTGGTTGCATTACCAGCGATTACCAAACCACCCCAGTCACCGGCAGATTCATTCTCAGAGGTCATCTCGACCGGATTTGAGGAAGTACCTTGAATATCGATTTTGGCTCCTTTTTGAACTACGATATAAGTACTTGTTTCATCCCCACTTTCTACGTCTGCAATAATTTTAGTACCTGCAGGGATCGTAAGTGTAGCTCCGGACTCAATACTAAAGGTTGTGGTAAGGGTATAAGTTTTACTGGAATCCAAAGTCCTATCTTCAGTTAATGACCCCGTAAGGTTGGTGTCTTCACAAGCGGTGCAAGAACCACCACAATCGATGCCGGTCTCATCCCCGTTCATTTTGCCATCGGAACAGGTGGCTTCTGCTCCTGGATCGGTGCCTCCGTCGTCGCTACTACAACTTGTAAGAAACAAGGAGGTAATGGCCATTAGACCCATTGTTAATCTTAAAATTTTCGTTTTCATACTATTTGATTTAGAATTTGTTAGATATTTAGTGTTGTTTGTGATTCATTAAAAACGATAACTGAGACCTAAGCTTAGTCCAACACCGGTCGTGTAGGAACTTACGGTCTCATCAACTTCAATTCGCTCGGCAGTGGGGTCCGAGGCTATTTCAGCGACATTTTTCAAAATACGCTGTGTTTGTTCTATTTCCGGGTTTAGGAGGTTTTTACCCACTAGGGTTATTTTCCATTTTTTGGCAATCATTTTACTGATAACAGCATTGAGTACCACAAATCCTTTTTCTATAATGGCATCATCATAAAAGATATCTCGATTCGATTGGTCTGTAGGTACACCCAAGGCATAAATCTTGTCTGAGGCGTAGTTGGCATTTAAGGAAGCGGAGAAGGGGTTTTGGCCTATTGTATTATAATTGAGACTTGTGTTGAAAATCCAGTCAGCGGCACCCTGTAGGTCTGTTTTTTCAATACCCTTGTACCTAAAGGTTCTCAATAATGTCCCATCGTCCTTGTATATTTCTTTTAAATCCTGTGAATGCCACATACGTGTTGCATTGAATACCATGTTCAAGTTTTGACCACTAGGGGTACCATCTTCTTCATTGATGGTTGGTTTGATCAAGTCTACCTTGGTTTCGGCCTCAAGTCCGAATACTTCTGCTTTTTCTGCGGAGTTGAAGTATGAGAACACGCCGGCAGACCCTCTATCCCTTACTTTGTTGATAGGGTCTGAAATGTCTTTATAAAAGATGGAGGCGGAAATCAATTGGGTGGGTGAAGGGAAGTATTCCCACTTAATATCATAATTTAAGTTCTTGGAGGCCCTAAGATCTACATTACCACGGATTACCTGACTCGTTGGTGATACATATTCAAAAGGGGAGACCTCCTTGAATTCAGGAAGGGTCAAGGTTTTGCTAACGGCAAGCCTTAAGGCGTGTAATTCGTTGAGCGCATATTTAATGTTAAGACTTGGGTACAGATTGTTGTATTCTTGAAAGCTTTCCCCTTCCCTTGGGAACAGGTTTCCTATATCGTACTTGACTTTTATCCCATCTTTTTGAAACCGAAGACCGGCATTGAAATTCCATTTCTCCAGACCAACGTTAAAATCTGCGAATGCCGCTTTTGAGTCCAACTCCCCTGTATAGATGTCTTTGCGTTCATCGTTGGCGTTTGACCCCAATAAATTAAGTTCGAGCAGGCCGTTATCAAAATTGGATTGTTGAAAGATACTTCCAATGTTATCGATTGAAGACGGATTAACGGCATTGGTGGAGGTTTCTTCGACACCTACGAATTCCGAACTGAAATCACGTTTCTTGTTTCTGTAGGATACGCCCAATTCGACCTTGAACGTCTTTTCATTATCATCTTCTTTGATAATATCCAGAACATCCTTAATGTAGCCGTTGTATTCGATATCCTCAATAAATTGACTCGATTTTCTTTGCTGAAAACCACCATTTCTACCAAGTTGAACATCAAAGTCAGGTTCAACATTGTTGGGGTCCCAGTTCACTTCGTTTCTGATCCTGTTCGGTTCATCAGCATTTAGGATATTATATCCCCCTGCCCATTTCAAAGTATTGTTGTCGCCAATCCCATGAGACCCCATAAGCTGTGTGACCAACAAACGTGTCTGTTTGGTGTTCTGGTCCCTTACGAATTGAAAAAGACCTTCAGAGGGGGCAGTCTCTTCAAAAATCGTGGCTTCCCCATTTCGCCCGCCTTCAAATACAGATTCACTTATTTTATTTACAAAGAAAGTGCTCGATTTGATCTTGTTCTTGTCATTGGCTAGGAACGTCATATCCAATAAGGCCGTGTTGACGATTTTATTGCTATAGGTTGTGGCATCGGTAATGGTGTCATCAACGAAGTTGGACCTGTACTGGCGAAAGAGTCCTTGTTGATATTCATAAGACCTCGAGTGGGAACCTGTAAAAAAGATGGATAGCTTGTCTTTTATCCGTTTTCCTGCAATCATCGAAAATGAATAATCCATGGGGTTTTCCTGTGTTCTCGTATTCCAACCTTGTTGGGTAATTTGTTGTTGTATGGTTCTGTTCGAGTTGTAAAAACCAAAGGTCACATCACTTTGATTGGGTGAAATCTTAAAATTGTCATATACACCACTTTTGGCCACATTCGAATTGATTCCTGTAGAAAGATTTGCCCCTAATTCCGAGGAACCAACAAGTTCCCTGGAACTTATGTTTATGGTGCCAGAGGATTGATCCGCGGAGGATTGGGCAGCATAGGTTTTACTGATACTTACATTTCGTATTACGCGGGTGGGGAAAAGGGACAGGTCAATGTTTTTCTTTTCAACATCATCCGAAGGCACCGTAAGTCCATTGAGTGTTGTGGATAGGTAACGGTCACCAAGACCGCGAACAAATACATCGCCGGTAGCTTCACTACTCGACACGCCGGAAATTTTAGTGGTTGCCGATGCCACATCGGAAACCCCGATTTTACCGAGTTCCACGGCACCAATACTTTCCTTGATTGCAATAGCTTTTTTCTGATCGATCAAAAGCGCCGTTTCAGAATCCTTTCGGGCTATTGTGGTTACGGTTACCCCTTCCAAGGCTACCCCGGTAGTTGCCATCGGCACATTTATGGTGGAAACTTTCTTTGCTTCAACCTTTACATTCGGGATCTCTACGGTTTCATACCCAAGAAAACTGAAGATCACTGTATAGGTGCCCGGTTCAAGATTTCCAATTTCGTAAAGTCCGTCAAAATCCGAAGTAGTTCCTTTGGTGCTTCCTTTAATGACAACGTTCGCAAAAGGTAGCGGTTCGTTGTTCATTTCGGTGTCGGTAAGTGTACCGGCAATACTTCCTGTCTCTTGTGCGCTTAAAAAAACGCTAGTCAATAAAAGTAGACTAAAAATAATTTTTCTCATGTTTGATTTTCTCTATTATTAAATACCGCTGCAAATAAACTGTGGGCATGTAAAAGCCGGGTTAGCCCTATGTTAAATGTTAAATATGTTAGGGTTATTTAAAGGTTACTAGATTAACTAAGTGTTAAGTGAATAGATGTGCGACCTACTATAGGGGAGCTTTGAAAAAAACGTATCTTGCCGATAATTATCCGTATAAAATGAATTGGGAACAATTACTCTCTTTACGCCGT
Organism: Maribacter aquimaris; assembly: GCF_014596745.1. Lineage (GTDB taxonomy): Bacteria > Bacteroidota > Bacteroidia > Flavobacteriales > Flavobacteriaceae > Maribacter_A > Maribacter_A aquimaris. Next base: position 133,807 of record NZ_JABTCF010000011.1, on the reverse strand, counting down.
TATGGCGATGTCAATAAAAGATTACGAAAAGAACAGGATGAGACCCGTTTGGGCTTTGAGGTCGACTATGACCGTATCATTTTCTCATCAGCGTTTCGGAGTTTACAGGATAAAACCCAGGTTATACCCCTGTCAAAGACCGATTTTGTACATACACGGCTTACCCATAGTCTTGAAGTCTCTGTAGTAGGCAGAAGTTTGGGTAGGGTAGCAGGAAAAAAGATTTTGGAAAAGCATCCGCATTTGAAGGATGTTCATGGTTATCAGTTCAATGATTTTGGAGCCATTGTTGCGGCGGCGGCGTTGGCCCATGATATTGGAAACCCTCCTTTCGGACATAGTGGGGAAAAGGCTATTGGCGAATATTTTAAAACTGGTCAGGGGGCACGATACAAAGAAGCCCTATCCGAAAAAGAATATCAGGATATTATTGATTTTGAGGGTAACGCCAATGGTTTAAAACTTTTGACCGAATCCCGGGAAGGGGTTGAGGGTGGACTCAGATTAAGCTATGCTACCCTAGGTGCATTTATGAAATACCCCAAAGAATCGTTACCAAAAAAAACAACCAAACATATTGCGGACAAGAAGTTTGGTTTTTTTCAATCGGAAAAACAGGCTTTCGTGGCCATTGCTGACGAACTGGGACTTAACCAGACTCGAAAAGGCAAGGATATTTCCTTTTCGAGGCACCCTTTGACATTTCTGGTAGAGGCTGCCGATGATATCTGTTATACCATCATAGATTTTGAGGATGGAATTAACCTAGGGTTGATCTCTGAGGACTATGCCTTGGAGTATTTGATAAAATTGGTGAAAGACCGCATCAATACCAAAAAATATAATAAGTTGGCCTATAAAGAGGATCGCCTCAGTTATTTACGGGCATTGGCCATTAGTACGCTGATCAGTGATGCGATAGATGTATTCGTTGCAAACGAAGAGGCCATTTTAGCAGGTACTTTTGATGTAGCCCTTTTGGACAAAAGCAAGTATACCGCCCAAATTGATGATATCATTGCCTTGAGCGTAAATAAGATTTATAGATCGCAGGACGTGCTCGAAAAGGAAATTGCCGGGTATAGGATTATTTCCGATCTTTTGGATGTGTATACCACCGCCTTGATCAGGACGCATAACGGTAAGGCCTCCAACTATGATCAACTGGTGATAAAGATGTTGCCCGGGTTCTATCAACACAGTGATAAACCAATTTATGAAATTTTGTTGAATACCTGTTGTTATGTAGCCAGCTTGTCGGATAGTGCCGCCGTTCACATGCATAATAAGATTATGGGGAAACAACTTTAGAACTCATAAGTAATCCCAACGCCCAACGATTGTTTAAACTGTATTTTGGGTCTTCCGGCCGCGGTTTCATTACCATTGGCATCTACGATACGATCAAAAAGAATATCATCATCGTATATCATATGTGTACCAATATTGGTGGTCATGAATTTATTGACCTTAAGGGTCAGGTTTAATTCCCAGTCGACATCAATATTTCCAAAACTGGAGAGATAATCGGTATATAAACTTAAATCATGCCGCAGACCAACGTTTTTGACAATATCGGTCTCCCATTTGTTGGTGATAAGAAAACCTAATTCAATAAAGGAATTTTCCCCAGGGGTAATGACTTCGTTGTTAGCGTCTAAAACTGCTTTTTTTACACCGAAGGAACCGTTGTCGGCCAAGTCCTGGTCCAACACAAAGGTTGCCTTTTGGGTTAAAGGGGAAATATAAAGATTGAATTTTTGGTTTACAGTGATAAAGGAAGTACCGGCACCTAAAAAGAAATATCCAGGGGACATAAATCTTGAAATTGGACTGGAACGGTCCGGATATTTATAACCGTTGGAAAACTGGGAATTGAAATTGGCTTTTACCGAATAATACCAATTGGTAATGGTATCGCGGCGATACCCGAAAGTTGAACTTATCTTAATGGCATCATCGGTTTTTCTTAGTTTTCTATCTTCTTGGGCATTTAATCCATATCGAAGTTCAAGGTAATTGTCCCATTGGATATACCGGAATTTATAATTTCGTTCAAAACGCAGATTGCCCAATCCTGAGACCGAATTTTGCCCACCAGCGTTCCAATTCACAAAGGCGACTTCACTGAAATTGATACCGAAACGATTGATTTTGGTCCAAAATGAAGGAACCCTAAATTTATTGGGCTTATTTTTTAAAGGTTTCGTTTTATTGAAGCTGATTACGGGGTTGGTCAAATTTGCACTCCTTGGTATATTTTTGATTTTGACCAAAGTTCTTCTAATAACTACGGTGTCAATGGATGTTGAATCCAAGGGGTAGCTTTCAGGGATGGAATCCTGGCCATATGCCGAAATACAAGAGGTGATAAAAACAAGGGCGAAAAATAATTTTTGCAAAATCTTACAGTTCATTAAGGGTTTCATTAATATGTTTTTTGATTGAAGCACCGTCTAAACCCACTATTCCCTGAAGTTGGTCAATAGTGCCATGTTCGATAAAACGATCGTCGATGCCTAGGATATCGACTTTGGTCAAATAGTCGTTTTTGTTGGCGAAATCAGTAATTGAGCTGCCAAACCCACCTATTTTGCAGCCGTCTTCCACGGTTATTATCCGTGAATAATGGGTAAAAATATAGTGGAGCCGTTTTTCGTCCATAGGTTTGATAAAGCGCATATTATAGTGCCCTATTTTTTCTGTTTTCGGCATTTCGGCAATAATATTTTTTACCAAATTGCCTATATGACCGATGGAAAGCACTGCAATTTTCGTGCCTTTTTTTATTTCTTCGGAAACCCCGATTTCAATCTTTTGAAATGGGGAGCGCCAGTCGATGGTAACACCACGTCCTCTAGGATATCTTATGGCTATGGGTTGATCAAGTCCCAATTGTGCCGAATACATGATATTCCGTAGTTCGCGCTCATTCATGGGTGCAAAAATAATCAAATTCGGTATGCAGCTCAAATAGGCGATATCAAAAACCCCATGATGGGTGGCCCCGTCTTGTCCTACTAATCCAGCCCTGTCCAAACAAAAAATTACAGGTAATTTCTGTAGGGCGACATCATGTATGATCTGGTCATAGGCCCTTTGTAAAAAAGTGGAGTATACATTACAGAAAGGAATGAGACCTTGGGTGGCCATACCAGCGGCCAAGGTAACGGCATGTTGTTCGGCTATACCTACATCAAAGGCCCTGTCTGGGATTTCATCCATTAGGAATTTTAGGGAACTTCCCGTTGGCATGGCCGGTGTTATTCCTACGATGTTTTTATTTTTCTTGGCAAGTTCTACCAAGGTATGCCCAAAAACATCTTGGTATTTTGGTGGGAGTTCCGAATCGGTTTTTTTCTGAAGCTCCCCGGTGATTCTGTCAAACCTTCCAGGAGCATGGTAGGTAACCTGGTTTTCTTCCGCCTTTTGCAAACCTTTGCCTTTGGTCGTGATGATATGCAGCAGTTTAGGGCCGGTGACTGCTTTTAATCGTTCAAGCTCTTGTAGTAAGAGGGGAAGATCATGACCATCGATAGGACCTGAATAGGCGAAATTCAAGCATTCAAAGATGTTCTCATCCTTGGCGGTTCCTTTTTTAACATTGGTCAAATATTTCTTAAGCGCACCTACGCTGGGATCGATACCTATGGCATTGTCATTGAGTACCACCAATATATTGGCATCGGTGACCCCAGCATGGTTTAACCCTTCAAAAGCCATTCCACTGGCGATAGAGGCATCACCGACCACGGCAATATGGTTACGGTGTGGGTGGCCTTTGAGTTTAGAGGCGATAGCCATGCCCAAAACAGCGGAAATGGCCGTAGAGCTATGCCCTGTTCCAAAGTCATCGTATTCGCTTTCCTTTCTATTTGGAAAGCCACTAATACCCCCCAATTGTCGGTTTGTGGTGAAAATATCCTTTCGTCCCGTAAGTATTTTATGGCCATAGGCTTGGTGACCCACATCCCATACCAATTTATCTTCGGGGGTGTTGAATATATAGTGCAGGGCTATTGTCAGTTCAACCACACCTAGGCTAGCCCCTAAATGTCCTTCCTTGACAGAAACAATGTCGATGATGAATTCCCGTAATTCCTTGGCAAGTTGGGGTAACCCGTCTTTTTTTAATTGACGAAGGTCCTTGGGAAATTGTATTTTATCCAGTAGTTTCATGACAGATGGCAAATGTACGGGAAAATCATATGTGACAATTATTTTCTGTACTTCCAAAAGCGTATTTTTGATATTATGGATTTACTTTTTGATGATACCTATTATATGAAAAAAGCCCTGCAAGAAGCAGAGATGGCCTATGAGAAAGGGGAAGTGCCCATTGGAGCGATCGTAGTGATACATGATAGGATTATTGCCAGGGCCCATAATTTAACAGAACAACTGAATGATGTTACGGCCCATGCCGAAATGCAGGCGATTACCGCTGCAGCAAATTTCCTTGGCGGAAAATACCTTCAGGATTGCACCATGTATATTACCTTAGAGCCTTGTCAGATGTGCGCTGGGGCACTGTATTGGAGTCAAATATCAAAAATTGTGTATGCGGCTGGGGATTCCCAGCGGGGGTATAAGGCCATGGGGACTAAATTGCATCCAAAGACAAAAATATTGGGGGGTGTTTTGGAAAAGGAAGCCTCGGATTTGTTGAAAAGGTTTTTTGTTGAACGTAGAAACCTGAATTAAGCGGGATTATGAAAATAAAAAACCCCAACATTTTATGTGCTGGGGCTTCAATACAATCAGTATTGGAATGTTTTAACCGATTACCTGCACTTGGCCTGCAACCAATCCTTTTCTTCCTTCTTCCTCTACGTATTCTACCTTGTCACCTTCTTTTAATTCAACACCATTCAACGCTGTTGCGTGTACAAAGATGTCGCTTCCCGTCTCGTCGTTTGTTATGAATCCATATCCTTTGGATTCATTGAAAAATTTTACTGTACCTGTCATGCCAATTGGTATTAATAAGATAATTAGTACACTAATTTAAAATATTTATGGCAGACGCAAAGAAATATTTACGTGAATATGGGTGTTAATCATTGGTTTTCAGCCTTTTCGGACTCTTCTCCCCGCATTTTTTTGATATTTTCCTCGGTCAGCATATAATCTTTCATCTTTTTTCCTTGGCTTTCCTTGTAAAGAAATATTGGCATTGCCACCAAGAAAATACCAACGGTACCGAAACCGATATATTTTTTGCCCAAGGTAACCTGTTCTTCATGAATACTAAATCCATAGAGAATGGAACCCAATGAGGCGATTACGATAAGAATTACAACATATTTCATTTGGTAAAATTAATCAACTTTCTGCGATAGGCGGTCAGTAGCTTTGATTTGGTTATGAATCCCACATACTTGCCATCTCGGAGTACGGGTAGGTTCCAAGCGCCACTGTCTTGAAATTTATCCATAATATCGGTCATTTTATCTTTTTCCAATTTGATGGTTTCCGGGGGTGAATGCATCACGTCATGGGCAATGACCTTGTCATAAAGTGTTTGATTGAACATGACCGGGCGAATGTCATCCAAAAGGATAATCCCCAATAATTTCCCGTCTTTATTCAAGACGGGGAAAATATTACGGCTCGATTTTACCACAGCCTTATGTACAATATCACCCAAGGTCATTTCAGGATGTATAATCACAAAATTATTTTCTATGACCTTGTCAATATCCATAAGGGTAAGGACGGCGTGATCTTTGTCGTGTGTTATCAATTCCCCTTTTCGTCCTAACTGCATGTTGTAAACCGAATGGGGGTGGACATATTTTGCAATGGGGTACGATATGGCCGAAGCGATCATTAAAGGGATAAAAAGCTCATAGCCCCCGGTTACTTCGGCGATAAGGAAAATGGCTGTTAGCGGTGCGTGAAGTACACCGGCCATTAGTCCGGCCATGCCTACCAATGTAAAATTACTCTCGGAGACCTTGAAGTTGAAAAATTCTATATTATTTATGATTTTGGCGATACAATTGCCCATTATGCTGCCCATAAAGAGGGTAGGGGCGAAAATACCACCGACACCACCGGCCCCAAAGGTAATGGAAGTTGCAAAGATCTTAAAGATGACCAAGCCACCCAACAACATAATCAAGGTCCATACATTAGTGAGGTCCAGGTTAAATATATTGTCATTTAGAAAATTTCCAGGTTGGCCTTTTACCAAATTGTTTATAACTTCAAAACCCTCACCATATAACGGAGGTATAAAGTATACCAAGACCCCTATACTTATACCCCCAATCAGCAAACGTTTGCCCGGAGAGCCCAGTTTGTCGAAGAATTTCTGCACCCTGGTATACACTTCTGTAAAATAAATTGAGGTAATACCAGCGCCAAGCCCTAGGATAATGTAAAAGGGAACATCAGCAATCTCGAAACTGTCCTCAATCTTAAAGGGTAATAAAACATCATCACCTAGAAAGAAGTAGGAAGTGATTATTGCAGAGATCGATGCCGACAATAGGGGAATCATTGAGGCAATGGTCAAATCGAGGCTAAAGACTTCAATAGCAAAGATGATCGCTGCAATAGGAGCCTTGAAAATCGAGGACAATGCCCCGGCGGCGGCACAACCAATCAATAAGTTCCGAGACGATTGATTCATATGGAACAAACGTGCTATATTTGAACTGATAGCGGCCCCTGTGGCTACCGAAGGACCCTCGAGACCCACAGATCCACCAAAACCTACGGTTAACGGGGCAGTCAATATAGACCCGAACATTTGATATCTTTTCATGATGCCCTTTCGCTTTGATATGGCATACAGGGTAGAGGGAATGCCGTGGCTTACTTTGTTGCGAATTACATATTTTATAATGAGATACACTAAAACCAGGCCGATAAGTGGAAAAACAAAGTAAAAAGCATGGTGGTAATCGCGTACCAAGTTCCCTTCCAACAGATGTTGGTAGAAGTGGGTTAGGTTTTTAAGGATCACAGCCCCTATTCCCGAAGTAAAACCGACCAATATACTAAGGATGTATATGAATTGGCGTTCGCTTATATATTTAGCCCGCCATATAAGGAGTTTGGTAAATAGTTTCTTTTTTTGTTGCATTTGGGCTATATGATTAATCGTACTCCTCCGAGTTGTTCAACTTTGTAATTGAACTTATCACTCGGGGAACCAATAAACATAAAATTTACGGGAATATTCCATTTTTTGGAAAGGCTTTGAATTAATTTAGGACTGAATACACCCTTCTCGATTATAAAATCAACCTTTATTTCAGGATATTCCCGGTCTAGAATGTCAATTTCCAAAGCCAGGTTTTTAGGCAATGGTTCACCTTCTTTCTGTACGTGGACTATCTTTATTTTTTTGGTATGTTCATTTTTTTTAATATACAACATTACCTTATTCAATGTCGCTATGCTATCCCCTTTGGTAAAAAAGACAAACTCTTGATTGTTTATCTCATTGATGAAAGATAGGATCTTTTTATCCGCATTAAAAACCAATTTGCGCAATGGGTCAAAAATATAGTGTATAAAATTCAACAGTAACCGTAGTACAAGGGTTCTGTTCAACATAACCATAATAAAGATGATAAATGGGATAAAGTAATCCAAGAAGACGGCCAAATTACTGGCTTGCCCTTCTGCCGGTTCAATAATAATGTTGCCGATGAGCGCAATAGATACTGCGATTATCGCTACAAAAACCGAGAGCCATGAGGCTTTTTCCGGTCTTGGTAAAGCTGCTCTTTTGACTTTAAGCATAATATTCCCGATACCGAATAAGGCCATAACGGATAAAAAGGATATGGTATAGACCCCTGCCAGCAAGGTTACCTCACCATGTGTAATGAGAAGAACGGAAACCGCTAATATGAAGAACATGATAATAATACGATACGAACTTCCCTTTTTATTCTTCTTTAAAAAGAACTGTGGCATGATCCTGTCCAATGTCATTCTTTCCAATAATCCTGTAACCCCAACGAAACTCGTTAATACGGCACCACTTAATACCAAGAAGGCATCAATGGAAATCAGTGAGGCTACCCAGTCACCACCAACGTGCGAAGCCATTTCCACCAAAAGTGTATTTTGATACTCACTACTTTGTAATACAGGCATGGCAAATAAAGCCAAGGCAAATACGGCCATCAAGGGGTTTATGACACTGACGATAACCCACATGTTTTTCAATGTTTTTGGAAAAACACCTTTTTGCTGTTCTTCAATAAAATTTGCAGAACTCTCAAAACCCGAGACGCCCAGCATCGAAGCGGAAAAACCTAAAAAAATAGCTATTAAAATGCCGTTTTCATTCGTAGGGAAGTTCCAATTATCTATAAAAGTACCAATGCCGTTATGAAACAAAAACACAACGATGAAGGCCGTTAAAGCCGTTAATGAAACAAGGTGGAAAACGAAAATCCCAATGGCGACTTTGGCCGATTCCGTAATGCCGATGATAGACAAAATCGCAAACACGCTTAAAAGACATATGGTTGCAATGATTATGGGCATTGAAGGTAAGAGATGATGTAGGTAATGCATGGCCTCATTGGCAGAAATGACTGCTGTGGCCATATAGGATAATATGGTCAGGGTAGCGGCAAAAGAGGCCATGAATTTACTCGTGGTATTCAGTAATGCGTTGTATGTACCCCCGTTGAGCGGAAGGGCGCCTACAACTTCCCCATAAATCTTTCGAAATAAAAACAGGACTACGGATACTATGAGTAAGGTAATCCAGGCGTATTGGCCGGCAAATGCTATGGCCAGGGCCGAGACATATAAAACCGATGAACTGATGTCATTACCACAAATGGCCGTTGATTCCAGTTCATTAAGCTTCTTATGGATTTTAGTTTTTACGGTCATTAATCAATAAATTGAGCTCGTCCAATTGTGATTGGTCAATCACGGCAGGGGCATCGATCATAACATCCCTGCCACTATTGTTTTTAGGGAATGCGATAAAGTCACGAATGGTTTCCTGACCTCCTAATATAGCGACCAAACGATCTAAACCGAATGCTATTCCACCATGTGGTGGAGCGCCGTACTGGAAGGCATCCATCAAAAACCCGAATTGTGCCTTTGCCTCTTCGGGGGTAAAGCCCAAATGTTTGAACATGGTACTTTGAATTTCCTTATCGTGTATTCTAATAGAACCACCACCTATTTCATTTCCATTCAGTACTAAATCATAAGCGTTCGCCTTAACGCCACCTGGGTCGGTTTCCAACAGTTCCATCTGTCCAGGTTTTGGAGAGGTGAAAGGATGGTGCATCGCATGGTATCTCCCGGTTTCCTCATCAAGTTCCAACAATGGGAAGTCGATGACCCAAAGAGGAGCAAACTCATCGTTCTTGCGAAGGCCAAGACGTTCTGCAAGTTCCATACGCAAAGCACTTAATTGGGTCCTGGTTGGGTTTGCGTCCCCAGAGAGCACACATATCAGATCCCCGGCCTTTGCTCCAGTAGCCTCAGCCCATTTGGCTAAGTCTTCCTGATCATAAAACTTATCTACCGATGATTTGAACGAACCGTCTTCATTGCATTTTACATAAACCATGCCTTTGGCGCCCACCTGTGGTCGGCGCACCCAGTCTACCAATGCATCGATTTCCTTTCGGGTGTAAGATGCACCACCAGGAACCGCTATACCCACGACCAATTCCGCAGTATTGAACACATTGAAATCTTTATGTTGGGCAACGGTGTTCATCTCGCCAAATTCCATCCCAAAACGGATGTCCGGTTTGTCATTACCGTACTTGGCCATGGCCTCGTCGAAGGTCATTCGTGGAAATTTAGAGGTTTCCACTCCTTTTATTTCTTTTAATAAATGTCGTGTCAACCCTTCAAAGGCATCGAGGATGTCTTCTTGTTCCACAAAGGCCATTTCACAATCTATTTGTGTAAATTCAGGTTGTCTGTCCGCTCTAAGGTCTTCATCCCTAAAGCATTTCACGATCTGGAAATATTTATCCATGCCACCGACCATCAATAATTGTTTAAAAGTCTGGGGTGACTGTGGTAAGGCGTAAAACTGCCCTTGGTTCATACGACTGGGCACGACGAAATCACGGGCGCCTTCTGGAGTCGATTTTATAAGGTAAGGGGTTTCTACTTCAATAAAACCTTCTTTTGATAGGTAATTTCGCACCTCCATAGATACCTTACTCCTAAAAATGAGGTTTTCTTTGACCGGATTTCTACGAATATCCAAATAACGATATTTCATTCTTAGGTCCTCACCACCGTCCGTTTTGTCCTCAATAGTAAATGGTGGGGTTTTGGAAGTATTGAGTATGGTTAGTTCCTTGACCAGGACCTCTATGTTTCCTGTAGGGATATTGGCATTTTTTGAAGCCCTTTCGATGACAGTCCCTTTTACTTGGACCACAAATTCACGACCCAAATTCCTTCCTTGTTCCAAAAGTTCCTGGGAAGTTCTTTCCTCATCAAATATCAACTGGGTAATACCGAAACGATCTCGAAGGTCTACCCAAACAACAAAACCCTTGTCCCTGGTTTTTTGCACCCAACCGGCCAATGTTACTTCCTTGTCAATGTGTGATTCCCTTAATTCCCCGCAGTTATGACTTCTGTACATCTATCGAATTTATTTTAAAAATGCAAATTTACTAAGTATAAGCGACTATAGGCTATTTTAGTTCTTCGATTTTCTAAAATTGTTAATTGTGGATAAGGGGGGCAATACCAAAGGTATCACATAAAGACCAAACTTTTGGCCCTGCGGATTGTTTTGCCTTAAAACGCCGATTAATGCCCCTACTTTTATGCGTTTAGGGGCCAGTAAATCCCTACTTTGTAAAAGACCGTTGTGCTGAATATTGGTGTTACGCGTTGGGAGCGGGATGTTTGGTCAAGTCATTTTTTATAGGGCATAAAAAAGCAGTCTTTCTGCTTGGAGAAAGACTGCCTGTTTTAATTTACCGAATTATTTTAGACCGATGGTACTTTTGGCTTATTTCGCCAATTACTAACCCGAATCTTCATTCTATATTCTATACTGAACAGTACAGGTACTATAATGAGGGTTAGGAATGTGGCAACAATCAAACCATAGATCACGGTCAATGCCAATGGTCCCCAGAATACCACATTATCACCACCAATGTATATCTTGGGGTCGAATTCAGTGAATAGGGAAAAGAAATCTATATTGAGTCCGATAGCCAAAGGGATCAACCCTAGAACCGTGGTAATCGCGGTCAGCAATACAGGTCTTAATCTTGCTTTTCCTCCCTTAACTATGGAATCGGTGACCTCGACTTTCGATAATAGATCCGTATCCCCCAATCCCATTGTTAATTTTTTGCGGTCAATCAGGATCTGGGTGTAATCCAAAAGAACAACACCATTGTTCACCACGATTCCTGCCAAGGAGATGATTCCCATCATGGTCATCATGATCACGAAGGGCTTGCCCGTTATCATAAGTCCGCCAAAAACCCCAATAAAACTAAGGAATATGGCGATCATGATAATAATCGGTTTTGAGACCCCGCTGAATTGGAAGATCAAAATCAATAGAATCAATCCCAAACCAGAGAAAAAGGCACCCACCAAAAACTGCATTTGTTTGTTTTGCTCTTCGATTTGACCGGTATAGTCGATTTTAATGTCCAACGGAAGTTGTCTAAAATCCTCCATCTCTTTCTGTATTTCCGCTACTATCGCCCCTGCATCGGAAAATCCGGGTTTTAATTGGGAATAGACCGTTACCAACCGCTTGTTGTCTTTGTGTTTAATGGCGCTGAATGATGAGGTATTTCGCTCCGAAGCCACGGAAGAAACAGGAATTTCCTTGATTTGCCCGGTTGCTGGATCCCTAAAAATGATATTCTGGTTAAAGAGTGCACTGGTATTGTACCGAAGATCCTCATTGAAACGCACGTTTATATCATAGTCATCACCATCTTTTTTATAGACGCCTGCTTTTTCACCAAACAAAGAACGTCTCAATTGTAAGCCTACCTGACCTACCGAAACACCCAATTCACCCGCTTTTTCACGGTCAACGGCTACTTCCATGGCTGGTTTGCCCTTGTTCACATCGATTTTCAACTCTTCGATCCCGGCAATGTTCTTGCTATTGATGAAATTCCGCATATCCTCTGCGGTATTGATAAGTTCATCATAGTCCTTACCTTCCAATTCAATATTGATGGGATAACCGGCAGGTGGACCATTGGCATCTTTCTCCACCGAAATCGCGACACCAGGATATATACCGCTAAGGGCATCCTGTAGATGTTGTCTTAGTTCCTCGGTATCGAGACCTCCTCGATATTTAAATTCACGCATTGATAGCGTTATCTTTCCACGATGTGGCATTTCCGCTGTTGAACCACCGTCGGTGTAAGGGTTACCTGCGCCTTCCCCTACTTGGGATACGGCAGATTCCACCAAGAAATTGAAATCCCCTTTTTTGTATTTGTCTTGGTTGATTACCTCATAGACCCGTTTTTCTATATCCATGGTCAACTGATTGGTTTTTTCAATAGCTGTACCTTGTGGATATTCTATGTAAGCATAAATCTCATTGGGTTTGTTGTCAGGGAAGAATTCGATTTTGGTCCTACCACTGCCAATAGACATTCCGAAGAGCATGAATGTGATCAGTAAGAGTAAAAAGGTCAATCCAAAGTACCAATACACATTATTGCCCCGTAGTGCGGTCTTTAACTGCTTTTCATAAAGATCCTCAAGACGGGTCATAATTACCCTTTGAAAACTGAGGGCGGCACTTTTAATCACATATTTGTAGATCCAGAACAACATGGCCGTAAGGATCATTAACGAACCCAAACCGCGTACAGGACCCCCTACGACTAAAATAAAAATTCCGAATACGCCTAAAATGATACTGATTCTTATGAGTTGTTTTAGGGTTAATTCTTTTTCACCGATTTCCATAAAACGGGAAACCAACATCGAATTCATAAAAATGGCCACAAAGAGTGATGATCCCAATACCACCGACAGGGTAATGGGGAAGTAAATCATGAACTGGCCGAAAATCCCGGGCCAAAGGCCTAAAGGAACAAAAGCCGCAACTGTTGTTGCCGTTGATATGATGATAGGATAGGCGATTTCGCCAATACCTTTTTTGGTAGCTTCTATGCGCGACATACCTTCTTGGTCCATAAGACGGTATACGTTCTCTACGACCACGATTCCATTGTCCACCAACATTCCCAGACCCATGATCATTCCAAAGAGGATCATGGTGTTCAGGGTAAAGCTCATACCATCGATGAAGACATTCAAATAGTTTAAGATCATAAACGACATGAACATCGACATGGGAATTGCAAAACCAACGAATAGGGCATTCCGGAATCCCAAGAAGAACATCAAAACGGTAACCACTAGTAGAATACCAAAGATAATATTGTTCACAAGGTCATCTACCTGGTTTAAAGTACGGGTAGAGGAATCGTTGGCTATTGATATTTTTAAATCCGCGGGATAGTAGTTTTCCAACTGATCTTTTACCAGTGCCTTGATCTTGTCTGCGGCTGAAATCGCATTTTGGCCAGCCCGTTTTGTAACGTTGAGCATTACTACATTTTGTCCAAATTCACGGGCATAGGTGGTTTTGTCTTCCTCACTGAAGGTAACCGTGGCAATATCCTTCAAATACACGGCGCCATTTTCCGATTTAACCACGAAATCGTCCAATTCCTTGGGATCTTCAATCTCCCCAATGATACGGATGGTACGACGTTGGCCACCTGATTTCAAGTTGCCTGCCGACATGGTCGTGTTTCCATTGCCAATAGCACTGATAACATCCTGAAAGCTGATTTTAGCAGCCATCATTTTATGGATGTCAACCGCGACCTCAACCTCTTTGTCCTGGGCTCCACGTATTTGGGCTTCCTTTATTTCGGGGAGGTCTTCAATTTCATCCTGTAGGTGTTCCGCAAATTCCTTTAGCTTCCCAACGGGATAATCCCCCGTAAAATTCACATTCATGATCGGAATGGATTCCGAAATGTTCAGGTCAAAAACATTGGGATCAACCTTCGCATTGTTAAAAGTTGGCCAATCTTCAGTTGCCTTTTCAACATCGACCTCGTCCTTTACCTTTTGCTTGGCCTCCTCAACGGTAATATCCTCATCGAATTCAACCGTGATGATCGCATAATCCTCTTGGGAGGTTGAGGTAATCTCAACAACGTTGCTTATGCCCTTTAAACGATCTTCCAAGGGGTCTGTGATCAGTCGTTCAATATCCTCGGCCGTATTGCCCGGATATGGGGTACTGATATAGATTTTGGTTTCCACAATTTCGGGAAAATCCTCCCTTGGCATTGCGAAATAGGATTTGAGCCCAATATAAAAGAAGATGCCGATCATGACATAAATGACCGAAGGGTTGTCGATGGCCCATGATGAAAGGCCAAATTCCTTTTGGGCGTTTTTTAGCTGTTTGCTCATTGGTTCAACGTCTTTATTTAAGGATTTTTACTTTCTGACCATTTTTAACGGTCCTTGCACCTTCATTGATGATTTGATTACCACTTTCTATACCACTAAGCACCTCAATCATCCCATTCTGGGTTTTACCGGTTTTTATGATACTTCTGGTTACAACCGCCTCATTTTTATCATTTGGTTCAGAACTTACGTAGGCATATTGCTCTCCCGAAGCATTTTCTGATATTATACTTTGCGGAATAAGTATGGCATTGGCATTGGTATAATCATTAAGTTTTACCCTTGCCGTAAGGTTAGGCTTAATGAGGCCATTTTTATTGGGAACAGGAATTTCAATACTGAAGGAACGATTGCTTGGATTGATGAAATTACCGGTTTCCCGTATTTTAGTCATTACGCTATCACCTAACACTGGAAAATAAACAACGGCTTCCTTGCCCTTGGCGATTTGACCTAAATAAGTTTCAGGAACATCAACCTCAATATACATGTTGCTTAGGTTTACGATGCGGAAAACCTCGGAACCGGGACCTGGGGAAACCACGGTGCCCTGATCCTTGATCACATCATCCAATATACCGGTAAACGGTGCACGTATTGTTGATTTACCCAGTTGGCTTTCAAGCTGTTTTACCGCATTTTCAGAAGCCTCAAAGTTTGTTTTTGCTTGTAAGTACTGTATTTCGGAACCTATTTTTTGATCCCACAACCTTTTTTGGCGTTCAAAGGTGGTTTTGTTGAGTTCGGCCTGGGTTTTAAGCTGCTCGAGTTGACTGCTCAAACCACCATCATCAATCTTGGCCAAGAGCTGTCCTTTGGATACCCGTTGTCCTTTTTTGACATAGATTTTTTCCAATGTACCTGACATTTCTGGGTAGATCAGTACGTTTTGTTTGGTTTTCACCTCGCCTTGCAAATCAAGGTAGTGTACAAAATTTTGATTTTCAGCCGTTATCGTGGTTACCAATGGCAGTTTCTCTTCCCCACCCAACTTGGCAATTACGGAGTCAAGTTTTTTAGCCTCTTCCTCAAGATGTCTCTGTTGTTCTGTGATTTCGCTCTTTTTCGCCCTGATTGCCTTAAGGTCTCCTTGGGAGATAATATCTTCAACGGACTGTCCCGTATTGTCGCCACAGGCGATTACCAATAGAAGGATTGTAATAGTATATAGGATCTTTTTCATGGTTTGCTGCTTAGTTGTCTTATAGTTTGTTGTTCATTATAGTTTCCAAGGCGGTCTTGGCATTGATTACCGTTACCATTGATTGTAAATAATCTTGTTGGGCTGTATATAATTGGGTTTGTGCTTGTCGTAGTTCGAAACTACTGGCCAGGCCTTCAAAATATTTCACTTCGTTCTTGTTTTCAATACGTTCGGCAAGGCCCAAATTGTTTTTTGCAGTTTCATATTCTTCAATGGCCAATGTATAATCGCTTTTGGCGCGCTGCCATTCCAAACGAATCTGTTCTTGCGCTTCGGTAAGTTGGGTTTTGGCTTTTTCCAAAGCTATTTTAGCTCTCTGTGTACTTGCACTTCGTTTTAAAGAACTGAAGATGGGAATGTTCAAATCGAAGCCCAAAATGGAATAATCGTACCAATCGGGATCTCCGCTAAGGAAATTAAAGGAGTCGCTGTACGATGTGCTTCCGTAGTTTATATAGGCATTCAGTGTTGGAAGCGCTCTACTTTTCGCTAATTTCAATTCTAAGGAA
Source organism: Maribacter aquimaris (assembly GCF_014596745.1). Lineage (GTDB taxonomy): Bacteria > Bacteroidota > Bacteroidia > Flavobacteriales > Flavobacteriaceae > Maribacter_A > Maribacter_A aquimaris. Next base: position 117,619 of record NZ_JABTCF010000011.1, on the reverse strand, counting down.
CGTTGTTCGCTAAGGTTGTTCGCCAACTTATAATCGATATTGTTTTCCATGTTCAAGGGGGAATCCAATAAATTCAAGTCTATTTGTTTAAGGGTTAGGTCATCAAGATTCTCGGTCAACTGGGTTGGGGAGTCTATGGATTTACCGATTAAAAGATTCAACATTTGAAGGGTTATTTCTTTTAAACGAATCGCATTTTTCAATTGGCTTTCAACAGAGGATAACGTTATCTGTAGTTGTTCAACGCTTTCCTCTTCCCCTAATCCGTTTTCGAAGATCTTATTCGTTTCGAATAGGTTTTTCGCTAAAGTGGCTTGGTTTTTTTCCAATATGGTAATACTCTCTTGTGCCAAAAGAACGTTGCCATAGGCCTCAACAACCGCTTTACGGACTTCCAAATCCGTTTTTTCCTTATTGTTGGCAGTATAATTTAAAAAGGTTTTGGTAGCCTGTACACCGACAATGTAGGTGCCGTCGAATATTTGTTGCGTTAAGGTCGCTGATGCCGAAACTTGTTGGGGCTGACTAAAAATAACGGGTTCAAAGGTTCCGGCCTCACCACCAAAGAATTCGGCAGGTATAAGGGAAATGGTTTGCTTTAATTGGTTTGAATAGCTTACCGCTCCGTTGACCTGTGGCAACCCATCGGCAATGGTTTCCCATTTTTGTTTTTGTGCGTCGATAATGTCCCTATTGGCATTTATTACGCTGTAATTGTGCTCCAGGGCATAGGATATGGCCTCTTCCAAAGAAAAACTTTCGGGCAGATCCTGGGCATAGCCCTTTGCTGAAAGTATAAATATAAGGATCAGTATAAAACGGATTTTCATCTATTCTTGATTAGAGTTGATTATTGTATTCAATATTTGTTGTCCTTTCAGTGTTGCGATACCCCTAATATGGTATTCGAGAAAGTCATCCATAAGACTAGTCATGGAGAACATTGTTACAGGAAATAGGGCATGATTTTTAAGGCTGGTCATCCCAGAGAAATAAATCCTGGAAAGAAAATCCATATTGAGGTTTTCACGATAGATTCCCAAATGGATTCCCTTTTTGATATTTTCAATAAAACAATCCTCCATCATTTCGAATTGTTTGGCTTTGATGTCCTCAAAGATTTTAGGATAGTATTTCTGTAATTGGTACTGGGGAGAGGCTTTTTCATCCTTTAAATGCAAGAGCACTATTTTTTTTATTTCGTACATTTCCTCAATAGGGTTCCTTTGTAGGGAGCATACGTGATCGATGTCTTGCGAGATGGTACAAAACAATTGTTTGGTACATTCTTCCACTAATTTGGTCTTATTCGCAAAATGGGCGTAAATTGTTTTTTTTGAAATACCTAGTTCATGCGCTAGGTCATCCATGGTAACACTCTTAAACCCCAGGTTTAGAAATAGGTCTGTAGCCTTATGTAATATTTTCTCTCTCATGTAACTTAAGCAATAAAGCGGGCAAATATACCACGGAAACTTGAGAAACAATAAAAGTTTCCAAAGTTTTACGATAATTTAATACGTGCTAGATCGTATCATCCAGGGCTAGGATTCCTTTTCTGCGTCGTTTTAGGGGTCAAGCGCCTTCTTTTTTATACTTTACGTAGTTTTCAAAAGCCTGATTGCCTTCCGCTTCCCAGAATTGGTCGTAGTATTTCCATTTGGAAAAATCCTTGTTACCCCCATTGGTGCATTTTGAAGAGAATTTTTTACTGATTTTTTTCTTCCTTGACTTAGCCTTGTTGTGGCTGCCGAATCCACCGAAAATGATCTTGGATAGGACAATGATGCCTATGGCTTGCCAATAGTCAATGGGAACAAGTCCAAAAATTTCGGGCATCAACCAGTTCCATAAACGCATCGTTACATAACCAAATAGCATAATAAGGGCTATGAGTTGAATACCTCCAATCACTATTTTCAATAGTGCCTTGAAGTACTTTTCGACTTTACTTTTCGCTCCATATATTCTGACATAGTAATTTGTTCTAGTTATTATATTCTTTTTTCGATTCCAATTCTTTGTATAATAAGGCAATGGCACGATGTCGTCTAGACATTAAGGTACCTTCGGGTATTCCTGTTTCCAGTGAAATTTCTTTATAAGTATACCCTTCAAAATCTATAACGAAGATTATTTTACGATATAAGGGTTTCAATTTTAAAATAGCCTGTTTGAGTTCGTTTTTCATACAGTCAGAATATGAATTGTCCGATTTACCGTAAAGAAGCTCAGAGAATTGGACAAGCCGTATCTCCAATTAGTCTTCAACGGATAACCGTTCTTTTTTGCTTCTTAAAATATCAATGATTCTATTCCTTAGCGAGTGGTACACAAAACCGGCTATGTTATTTATGGGAGAACGGTTGACCTGTGAAAAAAGCTTTAAGGCTACATCCTGGACAATTTCATCAGCATCCCTATCCGCAGCATCGTCGATTTTAGATTTGGCGTATGCTTTTAATGCGTGATATTCATCATTAAAGAATGCCTTTAGCTTAAAATGGTTGTCCGTTTTCGAAGTCATTCAATACTATTTAAATCATCCCTTCCCTCTTAAAGACGAAATTTTTCAAAACTATTGCATTTTTTTACGGTTTACTTATGGGTTTTTGTTTTTGAAATGGAATTTCTTTGAAAGGGTTTTGTTAAAATGGATGTATTTTTGACAAAAATCAGCTGTAATGTATTCCATAGAACTTTATAGAAAAGAATTTCTAACCTATTTAGAGCAAAAGTCAATTGATAAGGAGCCATCACGACTTTATGACCCGATCAATTATATTTTACGACTTGGTGGTAAGCGCCTTCGACCGGTTCTTACGCTTATGACGACCGAACTTTTCGGAACGGATTATAAGAAGGCCATGGATGCAGCCCTGGCCATAGAGGTTTTTCATAATTTCTCATTGATACATGACGATATTATGGATGATGCTCCTTTGCGTAGGGGGCAAAAGACCGTTCATGAAAAATGGGATTTGAATACCGGAATTCTATCGGGTGATGCTATGCTGATTCTCGCCTATCAGTTTTTTGAGAATTACCCAAGTGAAATCTTTAGGGCGTTGGCCATGTTATTTAGCAAGACAGCGCTTGAGGTTTGTGAAGGACAACAATATGATATGGATTTTGAGACTAGGGACGATGTCACGGTTCCTGAGTATCTGCATATGATCGAATACAAAACAGCGGTACTTGTCGCAGCCGCGATGAAAATGGGAGGGATTATAGCAGGGGCCTCATTGAAGGACCAAAACCTTATTTATGAATTTGGTAAGAACCTAGGGATAGCTTTTCAGCTGCAGGACGATTATTTAGACGCTTTCGGGGATCCCGAAAGTTTCGGAAAACAGGTGGGTGGTGATATTATAGAGAATAAAAAGACCATTTTGTATTTATCGGCACTGCAGTTGGGTAATGCTGGGGAGCAGAAGGAAATACTTGATCTGTATTCCATTCAGCCGCAAGATGTGTCCGACAAGGTAAACTCCGTTAAGGGTATCTTCCTTTCTACGGGCGCTGCCAAGCATACGAAATCGGAAATTCAAAACTATACCCAAAAGGCCTTTGAGGTTCTGGATGTCATCGACATGTCGGAAGAAAAGAAAGCTGTACTTAAGCAGTTTGGCGAAAACTTAATGATGCGAAAGGTATAAGGTTTACCCTGTTGCTTTTTTGATGTTAAAAATTGGTCAAAATAACCTTCCCAACAGGGCTTTTATAAATTCCTTTTTAGGACAACCGGAAATTATTTGGAGGTCTTCCCATAGACTTGTTTCCTCATCCAGAAATTTAAAGATCAATTGAGGGGGTCTGTTCTTAAATAGGGTTTCAAAGATATATTGGCCTTTGTCATTTTGGGTAAAAAGTATATCCAATAGAAGCAGGTCGTAAAACCAGAATTTTCTTGGACTTCGAAGCGAAGTAAATGGTCGGTTGTTCTTGATTAATGGGATTAAATCGCGAATTTTTTTTGAGGTATTGTAGAAGGTGTAGCCCGTACTGGGTTTGGTCCATCCTCCTGCCGAACCGATATATTGGATTCTTTTCGTGTTATGCACCTGAAAATCATAGGAGGTCATGGGAATACTCCCTTGCTCTTTTTCCAGTATTTCAAATTCCGTACAATGGTATTTCAGGTTTAAGTAATCCTTGATCGCCTTTTCATATTCATCAATAGGCAAAAGATCTTCGGAGAACAAGGTATATTCGAGCAATGCCGTATTTTCGGAATACGGTAACACATACATAAAGCGGGTGTTGTTCCTTTGTTCCACCGAGAAATCCATAAATACAGCTTCATCCTCATTGAATGTAGGTTCTTTGGTCGCTACCAACCAACCGACAAAATGTTGCTGTAAAACGGGGTACTTTTGTTGGTCCTTAAGGGTCTTGAAATCGAAAATACTAGTGAATATCTGGGGACTGGTATATTCATTCGTTGCTGTCGACACCCTTACCCCGTCTTTACTCTCCACAATCCCGACAACCTCTTCTTCGATAAAATCGACATGGGCATAGGCCTTGATCTTCTGAAGGTGGTCTTGGTAAAAATCAGATCCGCGAACCAGTTTATAGGTATAGGGTTCAATATTGAACTGTTGGGAGAAGACTTGTCCGCCAAAGAAGATATTATTCCAGGATTTCGCGACGATGGGATCAAATTGTCCAGATCCTCTTTCCCAAAAGCACCAAGTTCGGTCATTGGTTTTTTTCGGATCTTTATCAAGAAGCAAGATTCTTTTATCCTGAAAATAGGCATCTTGGCCCAATGCATTGGCAAGCATTAAGCCGGCTGCACCGGCACCGATGATAATATAATCATATTGTAGAGTAAATTTCCCCAATTGTGGTTACCTATGAAAGTTGCTTTTCAAAAATAGGCATTTCCCTAAAGCTTATTCATAATTAATCCAATCGATAACGCAATCCAAAGAATGTACGTAGGCCTTGGTTAGGGCCATAAATGTATGCAGGGTCAAAAGTTAGGGCATAAGGATTGTCGGCTGTTGCAACAACATCGCCGTTATTGTCAAAGGTCACATTTTTGTCAAAGGGATCATCTGCCCTAGCTATGATGAATGGGTTTCCGCGATTGGGAGTCCAGTCCAATAAATTTTTAACGCCGCCATAAAACTCAAAGTTTTTAATGCCTTTATAGGTGAATTGGATATTTTGAATGCTCCAGACCGGTGAGTATTCTTTTCTCGGATCGGCATCGCCCAAAAGGGGTAAACGCATAGGTCCGTATAAGTTTCCCGTATAGTCAATACTAAGGTTCCAAGGTCTATGGGTATAGGATACATTCCAAGTACCCGTATAGCTTTCTGTTAGGATTTGATCCTGTTTAATACCGTTTTCCGTGGCACTAACGTCTTGTACCGTGGCCCCTAATAACAATTTCAAGCCACTAGGAAAGGCAACATCAACATTGGCACTTATTCCTTTGGAAATGGATTTCCCATCCAAATTGTCGTAAATGATCTGATTCGGATTGGTATCGTAATCAGGGAGAATGATATTCGTGAAGTGGGTATAGAATAAGGAAGCATCTAGACCTATAAATGTACCGTTGTCAGTATAAATCTTTTTTAAATAATTAAGATTGAAATTGTATGAACGCTCAGGTTTCAGTTCCTCGGTAACAATAACGTCCCTTGCACCGTTCAAGGAAGCGTGTTCTTCTGCGAATAGGTTCACAACACGGAATCCGGTGCCGGCATTGAAACGTAGAATATCATTATTGGACATTTTCCATCGATAGGCAGTTCGTGGAGTGTAAATACTACCATGCCGCTTGTCATAATCGTACCGCATACCGAAAAGTAGGGAATGTTTTTCGGCCAGTTGAATCTCATCTTGGACAAAAAAGCTCGGAATAACCACTTCATCGGCAATATCGGTTGCCGTTGTGTTGTCGTCGTAATAGGTGTATTTTAGGGCAGCACCGAAGAGCATATCGTGGGTCCCAACGGTTTTGTCCCATGTGAATTGTCCAAATCCTATACGTTGATCAGCAAGGTAGGGAGTATTGCCGTAGGCGGAATTTTGATGATGGTCGTTATACGAGAATGAAAACAATACTTTTTCGTCGATAGGCAGTTCATATTTACCAAGAATTTCCCATCTACTGGTGTAAATACTTTCGCCATAGATTTCATCACCCCCTCGATATTCCGGTGTCCATTGCATTTCCCCACCCCAACGGTCTTCATAAAAATAGCGGCCTGCTAGAGAAAATATGCGGTTATTTTCTCTCTTGAAATTCCATTTCTGAAAAATGGAAATTCGATCTTGAAGTGCTAAATCAGTGAAATTATCATTATTGTTGTCGATGGGATTACTATAATTGAAATAGTTTATTCCTAAAAGGGCATCCGTCTTTTTTCCAAAATTGATCTTGGTGCCAACATCTACATTGAATTCGCCCCAATCAGATACAAAACTATCGGCAAAAAAGAGTGGTGCTGTCCCAGTACTTTTGGTAATGACATTAATAAGTCCACCAACGGCTTCACTCCCATACAAACTGGATGCAGGTCCTTTTACGATTTCTACTTGCTCTATCAAAGAATTTGGTATACCTGACAGACCATAGACAGTTCCTAGCCCACTAACTATGGGCATTCCATCAATTAAAACCAGGGTGTAAGGGCCTTCCAGGCCATTAATGTGAATATCACCGGTGTTGCAAATGTTGCAATTGATCTGGGGTCTAACCCCATTAACGTTTTGAAGAGCTTCGAATATGCTTGCTGTCGGATTCTTTTTTAGGAAAGTAGGACTATAAACTTCTACGGGTACAGGACTTTCGGACCTGCTGACCGCCTTTAGTGTTCCGGTGACTACCATTTCCTCTAGTTGTTCGGTGCTTGGTTTAAGTTCAATATTGAGCACTTTCGACTCATTAGTATGAAGTTCAATTTGTTTTGAATAAGGAAGATAACCTACTACCGATACTTTTAGGGAATATATTCCAGGCTTTATGTTGGCAATGGTATAACCACCATTATCATTACTTGAGTTCCCAATACCGGTTCCTTCTAGAAAAACATTTGCATAGGGAATGGGGAAACCCGATTCGGTAATAGTACCTTTTATTTGGGCATCTTGTGCGGTCATGATAAATGGGACCAACAATAGGAGTGTAAATAATAGGAATATCGGCTTCATGTCACTATGTTTATTTAGACAAATTAAAAATAAGGGCAAAATTAAGGATTTGTATTTATCCACAAGGATAATTATGTTAAGAAATTTAAGATTTTCGATGCTGTCGTAGGGATAAGTTTGGTTTTGGATAATTCTAAATGGCCTGTTATAAATGCAATAGGTTATATATAATGGATATAATCGCAAAGGGTCTTAAGGGTTGTGGTTTTTATACATTCCCCATCTTTAAAGCGATATCTTTAATCGCTTTGTATAATGTGGGTTATTGCTTAAGTTTAGCTAATCATTATTTTTTTAGTCATGCGATATAAAAGCCTACCTATCCTACTTTTGATCTTATGTTTCTTTTTTTATGGAAATGCCCAAAAAAAGGAGTTTACTTACCTGGATCTTTTTGACCTACAATACGCATCGGACCCCCAGATTTCCCCCAATGGTGATTTAATTGTATATCGTAGGATGGGTATGGATATCATGAAGGACAGGGCTGTTGGTAATTTGTGGATGATCAGGACCGATGGCTCACAACATCAAAAACTCACCGCCAAAGAAACGGGGGAATTTAGTCCAAGATGGTCGCCCAATGGGGATAGATTGGCTTTTGTAAGTAGTACGGACGAGGGTTCTGAAATTTACATGTATTGGGTCAATACGGGAAAGACGGCTAAAATTTCACAGTTGGAATCCACTCCATCTTCCCTGACCTGGTCGCCAAAAGGGGATCAATTGGCATTTTCAATGAAATTGGAAACGAAGCCACCTGTTGTCGCCCAAATGCCCAAAAAGCCAAAAGGGGCAAAGTGGGCGGAGTCACCGAGGATTACAGATAGACTTTATCACGAAGCTGATGGTCGGGGATACATAAATCCCGGATTCAGCCATATTTTTACCATACCTGCCGACGGCGGGGCACCACGGCAACTTACCTCAGGTGATTTTCATCATAGGGGGAAATTAAGTTGGGGTCCCAACGCGGATACGATTTACTTTTCTGCCAATAGAAATAAGGACTGGGAATATGATTTTAGAAACAGTGAGATTTATGGGGTTGGGGTTCAAAATGGAATCATAACGACCCTAACCAATAGAAAAGGACCCGACACCAGTCCAACGGTGTCCCCCAATGGGAAACACATTGCCTATATCGGCTATGATGATCAGGTGCAGGCCTATCAGGTGCGGCGCCTCTATCTTATGGATGCCGACGGCAGAAATCAACGTGTAATTTCCCAGGAATTGGATAGAGGTGTTGCCAATATTGTTTGGGATCGTAAAAGTGAGGGACTCTATTTTACCTTCGATGATAAAGGCAATAGTAAAATAGGATATATTACCCTAAGTGGTAAAGTATCAAAGCTTGCCGATGATTTGGGAGGTACCACCATCGGAAGACCATATGCCAGTGGTTCTTTCAGTAGATCAAAGAATGGCACGATCGTTTTCACCAAGACAAGACCGGAATACCCTGCGGATTTGGCAGTTATAAAACCCAAGGATAAAGAACCACTTAGGATAACCCACTTGAATAAAGGGTTATTGGATTATAGAAATTTAGGTAAGGTAGAGGAGATTTGGTATACGTCAACGGTTGACCAACGCGATATTCAAGGTTGGGTCGTCTATCCCCCAGGATACGACGCTTCGCAGACATACCCCTTTTTAGTCGAGAACCATGGCGGACCCATTTTAAATTATGGTGATCGCTTTTCTGTGGAAATGCAGTTGTATGCCGCCGCGGGTTATGTGGTTTTCTATCCCAATGCACGGGGTAGTACCAGTTACGGAGAGGAATTTGGCAACTTACTATACAACAATTATCCTGGCGATGATTATCAGGATGTGATGGATGGGGTTGATTATTGTATTGCCAAGGGAATTGCCAGTGAAGACCAATTGTTTGTAACCGGTGGTAGTGCCGGTGGAATAATGACGGCTTGGATCATAGGAAAAAACAATCGGTTTGAAGCTGCGGTGGTAGCCAAACCGGTGATGAACTGGATCAGCAAAACCTTGGTCGCCGATAATTATTTCGGGTATGCGAACTCGCGTTACCCCGGTCAACCTTGGGAAAATTTCGAAGGGTACTGGAAATTTTCCCCACTTTCACTCGTTGGTAATATAGAAACCCCGACCATGGTCATGGTAGGGATGGATGATTTAAGAACGCCACCCAGTGAGGCCAAACAATTGTACCATGCCCTTAAATTAAGGAAAAAAGAAACGGTTTTTGTTGAAATACCCAATGCGAGCCATGGTATAGCCAATAGGCCAAGCAATTTAATTACGAAGATTGCACATACATTGGCTTGGTTTGATAAATTTAATACCCTAAAATAATAAATAGTGAAAAAAGGATTTCCCTTCTGGAATGTGGTCATGGTTTTAACTGTCATTGTTTGCCTTATGGCCTTTCTTGCCCATTATAAAAATTGGACAAAGGTAGAACAGGATAAACTTAAGATCCTATCAGGATTTTATTATAAGAAAATCAGCTATGCACAATTGGATAGTGTGCTGTGGATCGATAAGATTCCCCCGATGGAACGGCTGAACGGGTTTTCTGCCTGGGAAAAGGAAAAGGGGATTTTTCGTGAGTTCAAGGATTCGTTGACCGATAAGAAAGTCAATGTATATGTCGATAACCTATCGAACCGCAAAATCAAGTTGGTTTATAATGATTCTTTAAAATTCTATATGAATTACGCCGATAGTCTAAAAACAGATCAATTGTTCAATCTGCTGAAACAAAGAATCGATAGTGCCCAATAGGGCAGGTTCAAGTGTAAATTGGTTTTAAAAACGGACTTTCCCATTTCATTTAGGCACGAATAAGACGAAAAGCCACTTTTACTCCAAAGGGTTTAATTATCTTAGGGCTAAAATTTTTCAAATGGTTCTTTTCGCTCAGGTTGTTGGTTCCCTTCTAGGTTTATTTGCGGTTATTCTTGGTGCTTTTGGAGCCCATGCCTTAAAAAAGTCGTTGAACGAAGATCAGCTTAAAAGTTTTGAAACCGGTGTAAAATATCAGATGTACCATGCCATTTTGTTATTGGTCCTAAGTTTTAACCTTAACCTCGATACTGATGTACAGCGATATATGATCTACTGTTTTACTTTTGGTATACTATTGTTTTCATTCAGTATTTATCTATTGGTGATAGGGAAGTCAAAAGGAAAGAATATGGCCTTCCTTGGCCCTGTAACACCTTTAGGCGGACTACTTTTGGTGATAGGATGGGGGCTTCTGTGTTATAATTTCATTGCCAATCTAATCTAAGGGCTATTTTGCGATTTCTTCTGAAGAAGTGAATTCACGTATGGCCTGGTTAGGCTCTATAATGGTTTGGCCTTTCCAAAATTCCGGGTCATAACTTGGCATGTATGTTGGCAAAACGGCATTGTTCTCTGTAAATGCCTCATAGGTCGCAGTGGATATTGGGTTGGAATCAAATACAATAAGTTCACGTTTATTTGTGCCGGCCGTACCCATATCCAGTTTAACCGAAAGTTCGTTTTGTTTGTTCCTGCCTTTGACATGTTTGTTCTTTTCTATGATTTTCAAAGGTCTACGAATCCCCACTTTAGTGCCCTCTTCCTGTTCGAGAAAACGCAGGTTGTATTTGCCATCCTCCGATTTGCTGAAGATTATTTTACCCTTCCCCAAATATTGTTTCATACTTATGCCCAATAGATTGAATTTCTTCAAGGGTTTTACGTTTTCATAATCCAATCGCATTACGGCAAAATCATCGGCATTGATAAAGAGTTTTCCGCTGTAATCGGCACTGCCGTCAGGTACGAATTCCAATATATAAACGGGGTCATCGCCCATATAGGTAAAGTCTTTTATGGTGAAATCGTATTTTCTGGATTTGTTGATGAAATTCAGGGGGGAATCCTCTAAATAAAAAAGGTCTTGCATCATATCCACAATGCTGTTTTTACGGTATTTCGCAAAATTGGTCTTACGCTTTTCCTCTCTTTTTTTCTTTTCCTCCAACTCTTTTTTCAAGGCGGCCTGGTCTGTTGAATCGATGTCGGATTCAAAGATCTCATCAAAATCCTCACCTTTGATTTTGGTACCGATTAATCCTGATTTGATTTTGAAGTAAGAGTCCCTTTTGATATTCGATTTTATAATCTCGTTGAATTTTTCCTCTAATTTATCATAATCGAGCTCTTTGCTTTTATCATAGAGTTCAGAGGCTTTAAGGATATTTATTTTTTGGTCCTCACCTTCGTAGTTGCCGTATAGGTCACAGAGAATCTCTGTATAATAACTCGATTTTTTCGGGATGGTGTTAAGAACACTGTCCAAGAATTTTTTATTGAGTTCCTTGATGGTCGATTTTAGGAAGGTATAGTCGGTTTTGTAAAAATTCTGAAAGTAAGAATCCCTAAAGAACAATCTTTTTTTACTAAGATCTTTATTGTAATTCTTATCGAGGTTTTCTTGTACCAAGGCTATGATTTCCTTGGCAGTGTAATTTTTGTTGGTCACAATGACCGGATTGAGTTCTATAGCCTTTGGACTTAGGTAAATTACATTATCAGGGAATTCCTTCAAGGGTCTGCCAATCGAGGCGTAACCGATGCATGAAACGAAGAGGGAATCGGTTTCTGAGACATTTTCATCCAAGAGAAAACTAAAACGGCCTTCCTCATTGGTTATTACCCCTTTTTTATTCAATTGTACGGTTACGTAGGGTATGGGTTCCTGGGTAACGGAATCCAAAATCCGTGAGGTAAGGTTTTGGCTTTGTACCGTGCTACAAACAGCGGTGACCAATGTGGCGATTAACCACAATATAATTTTGTCCATGATTGATTGGTGATTAGTTGTCAACAAACTAACATATACTTCAAAGAATGTCAGCCCTATTTTTATTTTCTTTATGACACATTTAGCTTTTTGTTAAGAACTATGGTGTCAAATAAGATGACGAATTGCCTTTAGGATTGTTACAGTTTATTTTGATAGGGATAAAAATTGTTGGCTAGTTTCAATGACAGCCACAACCATCTTCACCACAAACTTTTTTGGAACTTTTTTTTGAAGAAAACAGCGATTTGGGCAAAAGAAATTTGTTCACGATATACGCTATGGCGAGTACTACGATAATATAAACCACTATTTGTTGAAATAATTCCATGCTATTTCAGTAATTGATAGGCGACTAAAGCAACAATATAAGCAAAAAGACTCATAAAAACCAATTGGGCCGCCGGCCATTTCCATGAATTGGTTTCCCGTTTGACAACAGCCAAGGTACTCATACACTGCATGGCAAAGGCGTAAAAAAGCAATAGGGATATGCCCGAAGCCAAATTGAACAGGGGCTTATTGGTGTTGGCATTCATCTCAGCCGCCATCCTGTTTTTTATGGTGTGTTCCTCGTCACTTCCCACACTATAAATAGTGGCCAAGGTACTTACAAAAACTTCCCTTGCCGCAAAGGAAGTAATCAGTGCAATACCGATTTTCCAGTCATAGCCCAATGGCCTTACCATGGGTTCTATAGCCTTACCCATATTGCCTATATAGGAATTCTCAAGTTTAAAACTTGCTATTTCCTGATGTTTTGCCTTTTCGAACAATTCCTTATCCAATCTATGTATGGAGTCTTTTACCTGTTCCGGGCCAATGGTATACACCTTTTTGGCTATGCTATCGTTCAGGGCGATTTTATATGCTTCAAGGTCATTGGTTATACTTTCTTGATTGAAGACTGACAAGCCTTCGGTTTGAATTCGATGTTCGATGATGGAATCGGCATTTTCATACTTTTCCGTAAAACCATTTGAACCTAAAAACCACAATATGATTGATATGGCCAAGATGATCTTTCCTGCACCGAAAACAAAACTCTTGGTTTTTTCCCAAACCGTATAGGCTACATTCTTAATCAATGGGAGTTTGTAATTGGGCATTTCCATTACGAAAAAGGTGCGACTTTTGATTTTCAAGACCTTGTTTAAGACCATGGCGGAAAGTATGGCAGCTCCAAATCCTATTAAATACAATAACATTAAGGTCATGGCCTGGTAGCCCAATCCTAAAAATCGACCTTCTGGTATCACCAAAGCGATTATGATAAGATATACGGGCAACCGTGCGGAACACGTGATAAAAGGCGTGACCAATATGGTTATCAGACGTTCTTTCCAATTCTCTATGGTTCGGGTTGCCATGACGGCGGGGATGGCGCAAGCCGTTCCGGAAATCAGGGGAACAATACTTTTACCACTTAACCCGAATGGGCGCATTACGCGATCCATGAGAAAAACCACCCTACTCATATAACCTGATTCTTCCAAAAGGGAAATGAACAAGAAAAGGAATGCGATCTGTGGAATGAATATAACAATACCACCAATTCCTGACAGGATTCCCTCAGCAATCAAATTGGTGAGCATCCCAGGGGGAAATGAGTCTTTTACCCATTCACTGGCTGAGACAAAGGTTTCATCTATAACGTCCATGGGAATACTGCTCCAATCATAAATGGCTTGGAAAATCGTAAGTAGTACCACAAAGAAAATGAGGTATCCGAATATCTTATGCGTTAGGATTTTGTCAAGGGTTGCTTTTAATCCTTTGGCTGCATTGGCATCAACCTTATAAGTTTCTTTGAGTATGGAGTTTATAAATTGATATCTTTTAATGGTCTCCTTTTGTTGTAGACGTTTAAGTTCGGATTTCGATTTTGTATTGAATGATGAAGTGTCCTTGATCAATTTTTTTTCCAAGGGCATAAAGTTTACATCCTGGGTAATGACCAACCAAAGTTTGTGTAGGTTTTCATTGGGAAAGGTCTCCTGTAAACTTTTAAAATATTCAGGTGCAATGACAGTGGTGTCGACGTTTGGGGAAATAGATAGATTTTTATAGTCGGCAATCAGTTTTTTCAATCGCTCTATGCCGGTTTTTTTACGGGTGCTGACCAGGGCTATTTTGGTATCCAACTTTTTTTCCATCAGATCAATATCCAATGTTATCCCCTTTCGCACCATCCTATCGGCCATATTTATGACCAGGATGGTAGGTATTTCCAAGTCCTTTATCTGGGTGAACAGTAAAAGATTTCGTTTTAGGTTTTCAACGTCGGAAATAACAATGGCCACATCAGGGTGGTCCTTGTCATTCTTGTTCAAAAGCAGTTCAACGGCGACACTCTCATCAAGGGATGTGGTATTGAGACTATAGGTCCCCGGAAGATCGATGATATGCGCTTTTACGCCTCGTGGCAGCTTGCAGATCCCTTCCTTTTTCTCAACAGTGATTCCAGGATAATTGCCTACTTTTTGATTAAGTCCGGTCAATTGGTTAAAAACAGACGTTTTACCAGTGTTGGGATTGCCTATCAGGGCAACATTGATTTGCTTGCTCATACACTTGGGGTGTCTTCAATAAGATCCAATTCTATCTTCAGGGCCATGGAGCGTCTAATAGCGATATGGGAGCCATTTACATTGATATATAAGGGATCTTTAAAGGGTGCCACTTGCACCAATTCAACTTCATTACCCGGTAAGCACCCCAATTCGAGCAATTTTATAGGCAAAAAATCATCGGGAAATTCCCTGATGACCCCTTTCTGCCCGCGCTTGAGATGTGCAATACTCGTGCTCATTTTATTTAGAATGATTATAAGTAAGGGCAAAAGTAAAGGAAAAAAGTGAATTTGAGGGGTAAATTGCACGCAAATCTTCGAAGAATTCATTCATCATACGATGCCTCGAGTATTTTAAGATCATCCATTAATTTCCCGATGTCCTCTGATTTGGTCCCATCGTAAAAACCACGGATCCTACGTTCTTTATCCACTAAGATGAAATTTTCGGTATGGATCATATCAAACGGGCCGCCATCGCCATCCGTTTTAACGGCCAAATAGGATTTTCTGGCCAATTCATATATCTGTTTTTTATCGCCAGTCACCAAATTCCACTTGGCATCGTTAACCCCTTTTTCAAGGGCATACTTTTTTAATTGGGCAACGGAATCAATGACCGGGGTTACAGAATGGGAGAGCAAAAGGACATTATCGTCATCTTTGATCATTTCCTGTATGCCGGCCATATTTTTTGTCATGATAGGGCAGATGGTAGGACAGGTGGTAAAGAAAAAATCGGCAATATAGATTTTGCCCTCATAATCTTTTTGGGTAATGGTTTTACCGTTTTGATTGGTCAACGAAAAATCGGCTATGGTGTGGTACTTTTTCACGTGTTGCAGGGTACTGTCGACCAAATCGGGGTTGACCATTGACGGCTGGTAAATGGGTAATACGGTTTTAGGTTGGAGGGCCTTGTAAAAGAGTACCATGATGATGATCGATATGCTCGAAAACACAATGGCGAATAGTTTGTACTTACCGAAAAAGGAACGCATGATTTTTTCCCAAAGGTACATCAGTCCTGTTCACTTATCAAATATTGGGGGTATCATAGCTGCTAAAAATTTAATAAAAAGGAAGTCGCCTCAATAGTTTCTTTTTGTAAGACCTTGTAAAAGTGTACTTTTGTGCGTTCAATTTTAGAAAATATAAATGAGTCCGATCGTTATACAGATTATACAATTCTTTTTAAGTCTTTCACTTTTAATTGTTCTCCATGAGTTAGGGCATTTTATCCCTGCCAAGATCTTCAAGACCAGGGTAGAGAAATTCTATTTGTTTTTCGACATTAAATTTTCACTTTTCAAGAAAAAAATAGGGGAGACTGTTTACGGTATTGGTTGGTTGCCCCTTGGTGGTTATGTGAAGATTGCCGGTATGATAGATGAGAGCATGGATACCGAAGCCATGAAGGAAGAACCTAAGGAATGGGAGTTTAGAAGCAAACCGGCTTGGCAACGTTTGATCATTATGTTGGGCGGGGTAACGGTAAACTTTATTTTGGCGGTAATTATTTACGTGGGACTCGCTTTTGCCTATGGTGATGAATATGTGCCTGCTGATAGTTTAAAGGATGGTTTCTTGGTTACCGAAAAAACCCTTGGTGATAAACTCGGGGTACAAACAGGGGATAAGATCATTGCCGTAGATGGCAATAAGATTGAAGCCTTTAGGAATATTTTGCCGGAAATCGTTTATGGTGAGACCATGACCGTAGTAAGGGATGGGAAAAGTTTTGAACAGGATATTCCTGTTGATTTTATCGCCACCTTATCGAAGGATAAGGATAAAGTACGGTTTTTGAGTTATAGGTTGCCTTTTATCATTAAGGATGTTGCGGAAGATTCAGAGAATAAAGACGTAGATTTTCAAGCTTTCGATGAGGTCATAAAAGTAAATGGAACAACAGTGGCTTATGTCGATCAGGTAAAACCCATTTTGGAAGCCAATAAGGGAAAGGAAATCGTGCTAACCGTAAAAAGGAAAAGTGGTGATATTGTGGACTTGACAGCAAAGGTGAGCGATGAGGCTACAATTGGCGTTCACATTGGCGGATTGACCATGCAGGACTATGCGGAAAAAGGTTATTTTGATATAAAAACCAAGGAGTATAACTTTTTGGAATCGATACCTGCTGGCGTTGACAAGGGCATTTCCACCCTGGGAAATTATATAAAGGGTATGAAGAAAATCTTCAATCCCGATACAGGGGCCTATAAGGAAGTTGGTGGTTTTGCGGCCATAGGCGGACTATTTCCCGAGAGTTGGAACTGGCCTGTCTTTTGGAACACAACGGCCTTTATATCCATTATTCTGGCCTTTATGAACATCCTGCCCATACCAGCCTTGGATGGGGGTCATGTTGCCTTTTTATTGTATGAAATGGTTACAGGAAGAAAGCCAAGTGACAAATTTTTGGAATATGCACAGATGATCGGGTTCTTTATTTTAATAGCATTGTTGCTATTTGCAAATGGTAATGATGTGTATAAATGGTTATTTAAATAGAGAATTTATTTTTTGTTTGGCGTATTTGAAAAAAGCATTTATATTTGCACCCGCTTTAAGATATTAAAGTGACATAAATTCCTCCTTAGCTCAGTTGGTTAGAGCATCTGACTGTTAATCAGAGGGTCCTTGGTTCGAGCCCAAGAGGGGGAGCTTAATAAGAATAGGCCTTGCGAGAAATCGTGAGGCCTTTTTCTTTTCATGGGGACAACATAGGGACAACATTTTTTTTCTGCATAATATTACCTCAAAGACTCCAAAAATTATTCTTAGTTAGGCACTTTCAACAGAAGAAACTAGTTAGTGCTACATCTCAAATCGGATTCAGCTTCCACTTTCAAATACAATCACATGATAATGGCGTGTTGCGCAATTCGAACCTTTTTTTAGGAATCGTTGACAATCCTTCAATAACTATCGTTTTTTTAAGTTAAAATTTTCCCGGACTACTTTCTGTGGTTTTTGGTTCTCTAATTTGAAGAGAAACTTAAAGCAAATATCATGGAAGAAAATGAAAACGTAGTGGAACTGTTATCCGATATCAAAGGTTTACTGGCCCACACCAAGAAAGTAATGAACGTGGAGGATCTGGCCGCATACACCGGGCTCTCCAAAAGCAAGATCTACAAACTGACCCAGCTAAAGCTGATTCCCATGGGGAACAATCCCCATATCCGCCAGAAATTTTTTGACAAGGATATCATCGACGCTTGGTTGTTGGGGGAACCCGACCTTTCCGATGAGACTTTTGAACATAGGTTCAACAAGTCCCTGGTGAAAAACAAGAGAAAATTATGAAACCTGAAGAAAGAAATTTTCAGGGTATCTGGATACCGAGAGCGATCTATCTGAACACGGAAGTGAACTGGTATGCCAAAATCTTGTTTTTGGAGATACACAGCTTTACCGAAAAGGGTATGGAATGTTATATGTCCAACAAGTACATTGCTTCCTTTCTTCATATTTCCGAACGACAGGTTAGCAGGTACATTTCACAACTAAAGTCCTTGGGCTGGATAGAGGAAACATCCTTTAATGGAAGAAAGCGCTTCCTGAGAAGTCTGTTATATTTTGGATATGACACTGGCGACCCGGGCATGACATTATTAGCATGGAAGCGTTGACATTATTGACCGGGCGGAATGGACAAAAGTGTCGAACATAATAAACAAGTAAAAAAAGAAGAGAAAAAAATAATTTATCTATAAACTAGAGAGAAAGAAAATTGAAATCTGATATCGGAATAGTTGATATAGAAAAAGCATGGTTAGATCAGTATTAAAAAACAAACGGAACATAAACCGCTTCGCGCTCCAGATTTTTTTAATTTTTTTTTCAAGGAGGTAAAGAATGTTATCCCTATGCCGAACTCCATTTCGAGGTGAAGGCTGCGAATAAGAGCTTCTTGGAGCATTTTGAAAGGTATTGGAATGGTGTATTCGAATTTCAAAATGTGTCGAACATATCGCTTAAAAAAGGATTGCGGGTTTTTGAATTTCACTCAAATGTTATTGGAATTCCGAAAGCCTAGGAAAAAAACACATAACACAAACAATTTTAGCCTTTCTCATATCGAGAACCGGTACTGAACACAGATTTTGGAAAGGTTCATAAGGATGTTCAAACGGTTAAAGTTGGATGGTCCTAGCCGAAGAAAATAGCTGGTGAAAGAGAAAAATAGAACTTTTGGAATGAACGTAAAGTTTTGGAAGCTAACAAAAAAAATCATACATCGGGAGGGGCCTTTTAGAAGTCATAAAGAAAGTATTCCGGTACGAAGTAAAACGGAGCAAAGGAATAGCAAGAGGGTAACGGGCTAAAGCCACGTTACAATATTTAAGTTGTTGATTTTCAATGAATTGAAAATTGTTTTACTTCTAAATCTGAGAAAATTTGCGACAAACACCATGTAAACGCCCATTTTTAGGGGAGAATTTGCGACAAAACAGAAAATTATGAACCCATTTATAGGTATTCGTTTTAAGAAAGATACAGCAAAGCAGTTCCAGACGTTTTCGAGACGGTTTTTCAAGACCCATACGGAGGCCCTACAAACGATGTTGGATTTCTTTATTTACAACGAGATTTCCCCAAAGGAATCTTTTGGTCCCAATGGAAGGACCATACAGAATTTGATCAAGAAACGGTTTAATGCGATGGTCGCCATTATGAAGAATATGGAAAAACATGGGGTCCTTCCGACCAAGGCCATGATAGAACTTTTATTTGAAAACTCGCCACAAAAGAAACGCAGGCAAGCTCCCTTGCTAATGGAAGGTCGGAAATCCGATCCGGAAAGGGATAGGTTCTTTAAAAAGGTGGAGGAGGCCATTAACATAGAAAAGGAAAATACCAATCTTAAAAACGATCTAAAGCAAAACAGGACGGAATTAATTGCCCTGTTAAACAAAGTACAATTGGTAAAAAGCAATTTTGGGAAGCCAAAGTTACAATTGAATATGACTCCTGAGGATTTCGATAAGCTTAAACTAAAGTTGAAAAAAGAATTGCACTAGAATAACCCGATTGGATAATTCCGATAAACAAATCCAACTTCCTGTGGAAGTTGAAAAACCTCCGGATTTTCCAACCTCCTCGGAACCGCTCATAAAAGCATGGAGCGTAGAAAGAACGCCCCATGCCTTTATCCTTGCCACCGCACGGTTACTTACCGCCATCAAAAATGAATCCCGTTCTAAATTAAATAAGCAAGTGCGCCCTATCCGATTTTTGCTTAACGATTATCTACCCGAACACTACAAAAATCGGACAGGATCCAAGCGCGGTTAAGTTATGGTAAGATTTGGGGTTGTGTCCGTTTTTTAAAAGTTCGTTTTGTGGGAAACTCAAATTTGAAGTTAATTAGTCGAAAGATAGACTGCTTCGTACGTTTAGGAATTAGATTATTATTCCAAGCTGGTCTAAGTGATATATACCATGATGTAACATACCGTAAATTGCAAATGAATATTCATAAAGGTGACCTAATAATCGAAAAATTCAACGGTTCGTTCTAATACAAATGCTTGAACGTCAATTATTTTTTTCCCTTTCTTAGGCCCTGAGTTGAAAATTTTTAGTGATTTGGCAATACTAAAATAGTACCACGAAGGACAAGGCTATATGTGGAATAGATAATAGGAGAGGTCATAGAGATGTTTGTGCCTATTTTAATGGAAACGGGCAGGAGCCCCCAAGATGTTTACAAAGATGCCGCTGAGGTGTGGAATTTTCAAAGTCTCATTCGCAACCAAGGGGTGGATACACATTGGCCTAATGAGAAAATGTAAAGGGATTGGTTGTGTTTTTTTATCCGCTAAAGCTATTTTGTTTGGGGTCGTCGGCTTATTAGAGACATTTTTTTCTTTGTTCATCATAGGCATTTTCAATCGCCATCTTTAACTCGGAATATTGTTTTGCAGCGGTAAGTTTCTTTAAGGAATTTAAGGTAATTGAATGTTGACTTCGTTGGTAATAGTCAAGTACAAAGGTCGGTAAAACATAAAAGTCCCATTGTTCCATTTTCAGGGGGTCTATTGAATTTTGGTCTTGATGTTTTAAGTGACAAAGAACATATAGGTCCGCATGTCTTTTGGGTTCGTCACCTTGCACATTATTTTCTGAATCCCAATATCGGGTTGGTTTTATTGAAAATGAGATTTTTGAAAACGATTTTTGATTCCAGCTTTGAATATAGGCTGCGGATTTTACCTCTATTTTAATTCCGGAATCAGTTGTCAGATCAAAGGCATCCCACTCCTCACGTAAATCCGTGGACTTAAGTCCAACTGCCGTCCCCACAATAAATTCGGCAAATCTTCCGCGAGTGGCATTACTCAATATGTCCGAAACACTCCATCTCCAAAAATCCAAAAGATTATAATTAATTTTGGTTCCAATATCAGTTAAAGATTCCGTTCCGTCTTTTGGTTTTGCAAGTATTTTTCTTAATTCATTCACGATTTTTTCAATTTATGACTATGGTTTAAGGTATTGCGACATGGAATTCTGTGGGTTGCTTTCTGTTTAATTTACACTTGTGTTTAGTCAAAATTTGCATATTTGATTAAACTGATGATACTTCTTTGGCTTAAAAGAGCTCATGCAAATTATTCAACCTTCCAGTAAAACAACCCCTTGGCTTGTAAAAAGTCGTGATCAAAAGGTAAATATTAATATTTGTTTTAATTGAATAGTTATATGCATTAAACCAATTTTACTCTTTTCACGATATTCTCTGGATATCCAATGTAGTCGCGACCCATATAATTTTTCATAACTAAACCATTAGCTATCCCCAATTCAGTTATTTGATTACCATTAATTAGTTTTTCGTTTTCCATTATGGAAACAAATTCGGGTTGTTTCATATCTAATAATTTCGAAATTTTTGATGCCGAATGTACTTCTTGTTCAACTGCTTTAACTCTACTGTTGGTTCCAGAATTTGTAGGCTTTTGTTTAATTGATTTTTCTACCTGAATAAGTTCGTCTTTGACAATATTAATTCCCTCTAATTTTTTTGAACCAATTAAGCTACTAATTCCCTTGTTTACTTTCAATATAGGTTCACTTTTAAACTTTAATTCAGAGCCTTCATAAATCAGATTAAATTTTTCTAGAGGATCTGTTTCATTATTTTCGATGCCAAAAACATTATTTTTTACACTTGAAACCCCTTGGGATATTAGTGTGTCCGCACCATCCATCACCTTCCCCAATATTCCTGTAGATGCAAAATTTACCAAGAATCCGCATTCAATATTATTTGCCAATGAGTAGTTGTATAGGTTTAAGCTTGTTAAGATAAATTGAGTGTCATTTTGAAAGAATTTGGCATGGAGCCTATCATTATATCTAATCTCAACGTTAGGGAATTTTTTTAGAAAATCTAAACTCTCATTTTTTATACTTTTATAAATGTTATTTTCGTTTTTTCCGAACAATACTCTTAACTTAAAATCTGGTTTTTCGATTTTTTCATATAAGGCATCTTGGATTCTTTTATCCAAGTCGATGAAAGGCGATATTAATAATAATTCATTTTTAGAATTTCTTATTAGATTCTCAACTGCTGCAATTAATTGGTTATCAAATAAAAATTGTCCGTCTATTGTCATTTTTTTTTGGTAGTTTGGGTTTGTAATTTATTGGTACATGTTAGAAATAAATGTTAATTTAGAACGACTTGCCTTGGACTTTATTGCCACCTTTCTCCTACATGGTGTTTAATACAATCTTTTCTGTACTTGTATTTGAATTATTCGCTTTCTTGCTTGATAACTTGAATATATATCATGGGTAGCCCATAACTGACAGTATCATTTTTTTTAGGTTCCATAAAGGAAAAGTAATAATAAATGTTTCTGGATTTATCTCAAGGAATTATTGCCTCTTAGATAATATTATCTTGGTAGTTGATTTTTTTTATTTTATCCTTGCAAGTTTAATTTTAAATCCTAAATTTGTAACCATTGTATAAGGTTTAATAATATGGTTATGAAAGATTATTTATCTCTAGCAGAAACTGCGGAACTAATTGGTAAAAGTAAGGAAACATTGAGAAGATGGGATAATGAAGGCATATTGAGTGCAGTGCGGGAACCTGTTTCGAATTACCGTGTCTACCTAAAAGAAGACGTAGAGAATTTATTAGGTAATTTATTCGATGGAGAAATTGAAGATGGCGTTTCTAACTACGTTGAACCTTTCCAGGAGTATTCGGTACTTGAGTTGTTTGCTGGAGCAGGAGGATTAGCTGTAGGAATGGAAAAGGCTGGTTTGAAGTGTGTTGCTTTAAATGAAATAGATAAATGGGCTTGTGAAACCCTCCGAACTAATAGACCTAATTGGAATGTATTGGAGGGTGATATTAAAGAATTTGATTTTTCGAAATATAGAAATGCGGTTGATGTTGTGACCGGCGGATTTCCTTGTCAAGCTTTTAGTTATGCCGGAAAAAAACTTGGTTTAAATGACGCGAGGGGCACATTGTTCTATGAATTTGCTAGGGTTGTTAAAGAAGTAAACCCTCCTATTTGTATAGGGGAAAATGTGAGGGGGTTATTAAGTCACGAAAAAGGAAAGACTTTAGAAGGGATGATTTCTATTCTTGATGAAATAGGCTATAAGGTTGTTCCCGTTAAAGTTCTTAAGGCAATTAACTATAGAGTGCCGCAAAAAAGAGAAAGGTTGATTTTAGTTGGTGTTAGAAAAGATATAGATATTCCTTACAAATATCCAAAAAAGCATAATAAAATTTACAATTTAAAGGATGCCTTAAGAAAAGGAGAATTATTTGAGAAAAATGTACCTAAATCGGATGGAGCAAAATATCCTGAATATAAAAAAGAAATACTTGATTTAATTCCGCAGAAAGGTTATTGGAGAGATTTGCCTTTAAATTTACAAAAAGAGTATATGGGAGGTAGTTTTTATTTAGGAGGAGGAAAAACAGGAATGGCTCGAAGAATTGGCTGGGACGAACCGTGTTTAACCCTTACGTGTAGCCCAGCTCAAAAGCAAACAGAAAGATGTCATCCTGATGAAACCCGTCCTTTTACAGTTAGAGAATATGCTAGGATTCAAACTTTTCCAGATGATTGGAAATTCTCCGGTTCTATAGCTCAACAATATAAGCAAATAGGAAATGCTGTTCCTGTAAATTTGGGTCAGGAGCTCGGGTACTCTGTTATTAAGTTTTTAAATGAGTATAATAAAACTATGAAAAAATAGTTTATTGATACTTTTCGGCAATCTCCTTTGCCAGTTTTGTTATGGTCGCTTCGACAACTTTGCTGGCATCAACTTCTAGAGCTACCTCCCCTATGGCATCAATTAGTTCATAATAAAAATCCTCTTTTCCAGTCAATCGGTGCCAAAAATCTTGTCCAATATGTACTGGGTAAAATCCACTTATTCTTTTGTAATGCGAGCTCAATTCTGATTCTTCGCCGTAAACTACACACACAATCATATCACTTATACCAACATTTAAATTATTAGTGCGTGCAAGATTTCTAACCCCATTGAAATGATTTATTATGGTTGTAACATCATCGTGATTAATTGTGTTAGGCCCAGCTTTTAATTGACAATATTTTTTCCTTCCATCTATTTCATCTATAAACTCTATATCAATACCTTGAGTAGTAGAGCCAAGTCCTTTGAAAAGTGAACTAATTAAATTCTGTATTTTCATTCCAAAGGATGTGGTAATGGAGGAACCTAATATCCTAGGTAAAACTAAGGCTCTTGCGATACTTTTGGGATCGTCATTTCCTGTCAAAAAGTTTGCTAAGTATTTAAATAAGAATGGATTAACATTATATTCAGAAAGTCTACTTGCTCTTTCACAGGCACCGTCTATGTGACTTTGAACAATTTCATTTCTAAAAAATTCTTTTGCGTTATTTATTATCTGTTTTCTTTGTTTATTGTCCATTAATGTTTGCTGTTTTATTGTATTTATAAAAATTTGCTTTAATTATTTTTGAACAGGAAAATAACGAACTGCTCAATGAATAATTAAATATGGGTCGTTAACACTTTCGTAGTTTTCATAGTAAAATTATGCAAACCTTGTTGTCATTTTTATGGGTTATTTTTTAATTATTCTTAACGGTCAATTTTAATCGGAGTATCGGGATTTGCTCAATTACCTTTGGGTTTTTAACTGACATTGTGATTTACAAAAATACTTTTGGTTGACAACTAATTACTCTATTGTGTTTATATTTTTTTAGACAAAGGGCTTTTTTTCGCCGATTCTTTAATTAAATTAGCCAATTTCATGCGTGCTTGTTCGTTGGATCCAAAATATTTAGAAGTTAATTCTATTTCTTTATCTGCCAAATCTTGTTTAAACTGTTGAAATATTTCTATGAAAAAATCTTTTGTCAATTTATTTTTTATAATCCCAATTTCATAAATTTCTGGAAACGCTTTTATCACAGCACCAAAGCCTATAGATTTTGATATAATATAGTGGTTAGGATTATTCCATTCATCTGTAAAAACAAATTTGACTGCAGAATATAAATTGAACATTATTTTATATATAATCGCATCTTTTTCATCAATAAAGTAATTCCTTAAAACACATCTTTTGTCTTCCTGAAGTGATTGACCATTTTTTAGATTGCGCATATCTTCATCAGGATTTTTACTAATTAATTCTAGCATATATTTAATAAAAGTTCCTTGTGATAATGAAGCTAATTCTTGGTCATCAGTCTTCTTTCCAAGCATTTTCAGCCTATTGTAAAAAGGAGAATCTTTTTCTTTATTAAAAGCTCTGGCAGTTTCGTGACAAGTTTTATAAGGACTCCTTGTGGTAGATAAAGCGAATAGGTCGTAAATTAAAGACATATTTACTCGAGTTTGTTTGCTGTTTATTATTGAGAAAACATATGCCTTTTGTTCTGGAAATAAATTGAACATTAATACACAAGGTAATTGGAATTTGCCAATGTTATTTGATGATTTAATTCCTTCGAGACGATGTTGTCCATCAATTACTTCGCCGATTATTTGGTTGTCTTCAAAAGTTATAATTTGATTTTTCTCGTCTATATTAATTTTTGCGTTATCATCGACTGCAATAATTATTGGAGTTGGAAATGTAGCATCGGAATCTCCAGTATATTTTGCTATTTCCTTTATCCTCTTTTCAGATTGTTCTCTTTGCACTGCATCAGGATTGTCGTTTCTTCTTTCTATAATAACAACTTTTGCAAGCGTTGATGCATCAATTGAAGTTATATAAAACTCGCCTATTGGTTGTTCTACTTTTATGTAATTGAGTTTTATCATAATTCTACACCTTTTGAGTCTGTAACAACTTTTTCTTTTTCAGCAATAACATGCTCAACATTTTTGTCATCTACCTCATTGAACATTGGATCATCTAAATGGCCAAAATCTGCTTTTTTCCTATCAAGTCGTAAAATGCAATATCCGTATGAAACAATGAGTATTGCCAATATGTATATAATAATTTGAGTATAATCAATAGATAGATTTTTGATTACAGTAGCATTGGAAGTTGTTGATTGAATTGCTGCATAAATAATACCTGTAATGAACAGAAAGAAAATGGATACTATTATTGTGAAGGTTTTTAAGGTTTTAAAATAGAGCTTTTTTGAATTGATAAAATCAATAAAAATAGGCCCTAATAATGAGGCTACTAACGCAATGGAAAAGGTATAAAAACTCCCATTTATTGAATCCATTAAAATAGAGTAGGAAATTGGTGTACCATTAGTAAATTTTCTTACTAAAACATTAGCTATAATCCCAAACTGACCAGTAATTATTGTAAACAAAAACCATATATAGAATTCGCCTCTATTCTCTGATATAATTTTAAATGGGTTAAAGAGAAGTTGTGTAATTTTTCGCATATTTTCATCAGTTACAGTTTTTTTATTTTGTGACTAGCTTATCGATACAGTGACATGTTAGCACATTTCATTTACTATAAAACCTATTATTATAAAATATTTTTGCGGATGTAAAGAAGGGGGAATACTACAACCAAGAGTTTGTTCTAAGCCTTCGAAGTTAGCAAATATTAGGTCTTGTATTTGCTAAATCGATAAAAATCGAAAATAACCGTTGTATGCCGTTTTTATTTTATTCTAAAGGATTAAATACTCCGAGACTTGTCTCGTTAGTACATGGTTAGGGCTTGAAAACGTGTTCCTTTAAAATGCTCCGTGGGCTTCCCCCGGAGAAATTTACTTGTTTTGTTTTACTCTGCATGTACTGTGCTTTTTAATGAGTTAATCAAGTAGTCTTCGAAATGATTAAAACTTAACCCAAACTCTTCAATTACTTTTTGGGGGACTAAAGTTCTATAATCTCCATCTAGATGAATCTCGTCTTGCTCTTTAGTTTGTTTTAACACCTTAACTAAATGTTCGACCTGCTCGCCAATATTGTTGACGAATTTGATTTTATCTAAAATCTTATTGATATCTGATATTTCGTATCTGTCCTCTCCATGATAATCTGTCATGTCAACAGAACATAAAGCGTAAATGTCTTGCTGTTCATTAGACTTCAATGTTTGATTTCTAGACATTTTAATTGATGTCCGTTTATCCCATCTGGATTTGACCTCAATGTAATATTTAACTTCATCTTTAATTTTGATAACTATATCCTGACCATCTTGCTCACCTAAAACTTCACATTTAATTTCTTCCGGCTGAAATAACTGTTTTAAATTTTCTTTTAGTTTTTCTTCTATATGAGTACCAATTTTATGTTTGAATTGGAAATTGGTTTTTCGTTGGTTCTCATCTTCAATATTTTCGATTGCTTTATTTAGTATTTCTTCGAAATTGGCACTTCTGACTAAATCTCCTATGTTTTTAATTTTTTCATCATCTAATGTTACAATTGAAAAAATGTCTTCCTTCGTTTCTTCTTTGGAAACCACCGAAATCATTATACTCGCCTTTTTTTCATTTAAAAGTTGAAATAAATCTTGATAAGACTTGTCTGTTAAATTCGGGATGATTTTAAGGATTGTAATTTTGTGAGGATGATTATCTATATCATTAATATTATCCCGAAATAATGTTTCTTCAATTATGGTTGTTAAATATCTGTTATTGACATAGCTACCCTCTGGTAAGTAACTATTAAATGTTTCAATGATTAATACTTCGTTGATGTCTTTTTTCTCAACATCTAAATAAAACCGTTTGATGTCAGTTGTTACTCCTTTATCTCTTTTTAAGTCATCAGATAAATGCAATTCGAATAATTGATTAGGATAGATTTTACTTTCCTTAAAGACCTCTTTGTAGCTATCATCATAAAGATAACACAGTTGGTATAAAAATTCGGTATTGGATTCAACCCAACTATTGTTGTGTAATGAAACCAGATTGCAAAACAGCTTAATTAAAACTTTACGTATAGACCTATATTCTACATTTTCAATGTCTTCACTTAGGTTAGGTAAGTATATTAGGCTTTCATCCCAACCGTAATATTTTGATATTTTTTTTAGTAACTGATTTGGCTTACTGCTAGATTCTATACTATTGGATAGTTTACAAAAAGTCAATAAGGATCTAAAATAGGATTCTTCAACTTTAGGTTTTGACTCTACTAAATCAAAGTGATAATTTTCATCATTTAGATGTTCCGGATAAAAAATGGAATCAACTATATTTTTTTCATCTAAAGTGTTTTTAACTTCATCAGAAAAGTTCCTGCGATTGAATACATTTAGTGAAAAATTAAAAGTGAAATCAGGATGAATTAATTTTGAAATAGAAGTTGGAATCAAATCCTTTCCTAACTCTATGAGTTTCTCATTTAAGTTATCAGGCTTCAGCAAAATCCCAATTTTATTAAAATGCCCTTCTATATTCGGAATTAAACCTAAACCATTAAAATAGGATACATCTACAGATTCTATAATGTGTTTGTAAAATTGGGCAAGCGTATTTTTATTAAAGTTTTGTAAATTACATTCACTTATTTTCTCAAGTAAATCACCATAACCAATAAAATCTGTTGATTCATTGTTCCAATTTATAGCATAATTACTCCATCTAACAATGTCTTCTTTTACAGGAATGTTTGTGTAAAATTTTGAAATCAGTTCATAAAAACAATCGAAAAGGTCATCTTTTGTATTTAAAAAATCTTCAGATAAATAGCTGACACTTTTGATTGGTTTAAAACCATCATTTGTTTTTACAAAGGGTAAGTCACTTAACTTGGTGTTCCACTTATTATTTAGCTCTTCAAAATAATCATTTAAAAAAACATCATCACTATGTGTTTTAAAATTGACATTGGAGTACAGCAATGGGTTGTTAACTTCAATAATGTTGCTTTCTAAAAAAGAAAAAATCAAGTCTGAGCACCTGTCAATTATAAACCTATTCGCTTCTTCATCTCCTTTTACTTGGTCTTTATCACTATTTAAATGAATGGTGTTTCTAGGTTCTGTTGGTAAGAATTTATTGCAATTAATAATAAAGTTTATACCAAAATCTTCTGAACCTATTAAAGGGTAATAATAAAATAAACGTGCTATGTTTTCATTAAACTGTATAACCTCATTCTTCTTGTTTATTGGAAGGATGATTTCAATTTCTTCCTCTTCATCCTTTATGCTGTATAGATGGATTTCTTCATTGTTCTTTATAAGAATTGACTGATGTAAGTTAATGCCCTTGTCGTTTTCTATGTCCTGTTTACTCTGGAATCGATAGGTATCTGTTGCACCATTTTCATGATGAATTATAACTTCTTTTAATCTATTGTTTATGGTAAAAACTAAAGGAATGTAGTCATCTAAATATTTTGACGAGTCTTTGATGTATTCTAGCTCCTTGCCTGTATCAGGTAGATAAGTAAATGTAGTTTTTATATCATTTAATTCTACTGCACTTTCTGTCTCTAATAAATCGTAAACATGCTTTTTTTGATCCGAAATATTATCACTTAATTCTTGCCAAATTTTAGGTCTTCTGTCAATTTCAAAATCTGTAATAGGCAAATAATAGCCTCCAGCATCTAAAAAGGAATCAAGCTTAAACCTCCTACCAAAAGTGTGTGTTGTTAAAAAACCGGTACCGTATTTGCCAACTTCAGGAATATCTTCATCTCCATACTTACCACTTACTTGCTTTACTAGAGATATTAAGGTTTTAGTGGTAAATGCTTTACCGTTATGTGAAAAAGAAATTTTGTTATCGCTATAATCTATTTCAATTTTGCATTGCGTTGTTAAATCACAAGCATTTTGAACCAATTCCCAAATGGCTCTGTTTGAAGAGTTTTTATTGAACTTCTCAAAATCACGTAACATACCATCAGCATGCTGTTTTAAATCGGAACGCTCGTCTTCTTTCCTGGTTTTCTCAATTAATAGGTTTCTATCTTCTTGCATGGGAGCTAACTTCTTATATTTTTTAATGGCATACAACGCTTGAGCTCTGCGTAGTGCAGAGGCAGGGAAACTTTTCGTTTCCGTCTACGCGCGAAGCTAAAGCTTATTGTTTAGTTTTATTTTTTCTTGTCCAAGGCTAAATCCATAAGTTATCGACTTCATTAATATACACAGACTTTTCGATGATGCCCTAAAGTCCGCATTACGTATAGCATTGTTGTAATGCGTTTTTTTATCAACTATTCTTTTGCTTTTTTAGCAGCAATTTTCCTCATTTCTTTTTCCGTATCAATTGATTTCCACTTACCTTTTTTCTTGTCATTTATAATAAAATGGGCACGTTTAAATTCATGGTTTTTCTTTTGACTTTTAATAAAATCGAAAGTTTTGTCTAACGATTCCAAAACTAATCCTTCACTTAAGTCTCCATCTAAATGAAAGTCCAAATGAGTGTTTTTATCAATTGATACTTTCATTCCAAATCTGAGTTTCTTTTTTTCAGAGTCCCTTGTGCTATATTCCGTAATCTCTTAATTTCTCGCTTTTTTCCATATTTTTAATAAAACGAATTTTATGGCATCCTAAGTCCCACTATTTATGGAATTAATGATTATACTTTGAACGGTTATCTGTGAGATAATGAAACAAACATCAAGTGTGAAAGTGGTCACGGAATTATAAATTTCTCCACTTTTGTCGAAACTGCTAAACTCACGTCCTATTTCCGTAATTGAATTCTCATATTCAACCAAATTTGTGGGAGATATCATGCCAGAGAAATAATATAAATGAAAGACGTTTTTTCCAGATTTAACGGATTTTAGTTTCTCCTCTTTTTCTAACTTATGTCTTTTATGTGCCTCCGTTTCCTTCATTTGAGAATTTTATTTTAAATGTATTACAATCTAACTAAAGCAATCACGATTCGAGAATTCAATTTTTCAAGCTCATTAGATAATATTTCATAGCAAATAGTGTTTTCGTAATGGATAAGTCTAAAACCTTTGAAATTGTAATTTGTATTTTCATCAGTTTTTAGTTTTGGTATTCTATCAAATAAAACAGGTTTCTCTAAAAGTAAATGAAGCAGGATAGATTCAAACATTTCCCAATATTGGTTTAATTTAATAAACCCAATTTCAATATTTATATGTTTTAAAAAAAGAATAAGCTCTTGTTTAAGTTTAGGGAGATTTAGTTTTTTTGATAATTCTATTTCTATTTCAGTTTTCTCATTTAGATGCTCTACAATCACTTCTTGCATTTCCCTAAGAATTGATTCTGTAGTGTTTTTTCTTGTTAATTCAGGGTGAAGTAACCAATTGCAAAAAAAATAAATTTTAGAATACTTAGAGTTAAGATTTTCTTTTTCGAGTACTTGTCGGACGTTAGTAAAAAAGAAAGACAGATTCTCCTTATTAATCGATGGATTTAAGGTGAACTCTAAAATATGACTTCTAATAAGGTTCATTTTTTAAATGTCACGTCCTAAAATACGGCTACAGATTAATATTAAGTTTAAGCGGCATATTGTGCACGTAGTTAGGTGTTTTATAATCTAAATATAAATGTAATCTTTTGTTGTTGGGCACAGTTTTTTATTTATCAGTTCGTCCAGTTCATTAAAATCCGTTTCGTTTATTTTTGTTTCGGAAATATCATTGTATGAATTCAGATGCTCGCCTTTCGAAATGACAAAAATATCAACATTCTCCAATAGCTTTATTTCTCGGATAAAATTCTCCATTCTATCTTTTCCGATATTGCCTTGTGAAATGATTACATAAACAAATTTAATTTGCGATGATATTTTTACTTTGAATACCTTTTTTGTTTTTCCGTCTTTATAATGAGCATATTGTTCTTTAATTGTATTTAGTTGATTATTCCTGTCTTTTGCTTGATTTAACAGTTCAAATCTTTTGTATCCTAAGTCAGTTTTTATATCAAAGAAACAGTTTGCAACATTGTTTTTAATAAACGCAATATCTGGTCTAATTAAAAGTGATCTTTTTTGACTTTTATTCTTTAATTCAGTTCCTTTAAACGAAATTGGTGGGTCAATTAAAATTTTAATTCCATTTGAGTCCAGCACTTTTTCTGCACAATAACAACCAAAAAGGTCTTCCGTAATTGAGGAAATCGAATGACTGGTTCCTCTGCTTAAAACACTTGAGTTTGAGTGTGGAAAAAAAGAACATTCTCTAGCTTGCAAATATGCGTTTCTCGTTTTTTCTAAAAATTCAGTTTGTTTCAATTAGCTATTTTTTGGGATAACATAATCAGCCAATTTTACTCCTTTAGTCAACTCAGTCAAATATGAAGCAGAAATTCCAGATTGTTTTATTATGTCCTTTTTTGAATATTCGCTTTCTTTTATTTCGTTTGCATACTTAATTCCGAACAAATGTATCATAGCAACAGAATCTCCTTTCGGTGCGTTATTATACATTTCGCTAAGTTTTGTTCCTAATTCATTTAAGGTCATATTTTCTATTTTTTATTGTTCAGATTGTTGTTCGGTCAAATTGTGCCCAACACATAGATATATGTACCAATGCATATATTTCCTTTTTAACTGGACCTACCTTAATACATTTTAGTGTCTCATATTTCTTATTATTCCAATAATATTTTTGTGGATGTAAAGAGGGGGAGTACTACAACCAAGAGTATGTTATTAACCTTCTAAGTTAGCAAATATTAAGTATTGAATTGGCTTAATCGATAAAGATCGGAAATAACCGTTGTATGGTGTTTTTTTGGGTGGGGTAGGAATTTGGATTTACCATGTAAAATTACGAGGATAATAGTGCATTTTCCTTTGGTATAATAATTTTGCTTTTTCATTGTTCCCTGACTACCCTCGTTTTCATTTTTGAACTATTTTCATGTTACATGAAAAATATAATTAATTGAAAATGAATACAGAAGCCATTACAAGAAAAGCACTTTACGCTTTAATTTGGGAAAAAAGTCTACGAAAAGTAGCACAACAAATTAATGTTAAATCGCAAAATCTGAAAAAAATCTGTGTAGAGGAAGATATCCCTACGCCTCAAGCTGGCTATTGGATTAAAATTAAGCATGGCAAGCCTGAATTCAAACCCGAATTAATTGGGGATTTAGAAAGGGAAATAATATTAGAGGAAATAGTACTAAAAGAATCCAAGTTTAATTCAGAGTCTTTAAGTTTAACGAAGCCGCATCAATTGGTTAAAGAAGCTAGGGAAGCATTAAAGCAGGCCAAACCAAGGTTTTCGTATAGTTCCCCTCAAATGGTAACTACAGGTAGGAATCAAATAGATATCACAGTAAGTCCAAACCTCATTAAAAGGTCCTTGGTTTTCATGGACAACCTAATAAAATATCTAGAAGCAAGGAACCATACTATAGGCTTTAAAAGGCATTATGGCACCATTATAACAGTAAGGAATATAAAGTTTGAGGTTTCATTAAGGGAAAAATGCAAACGAACAAAAGAGACGGATTTGATTTATGAGTCTTATAAGATGGTACCAACTGGGACCCTTATTTTTAAAACACAAGGCTATCCTTATCGTGAATGGGTAAGCACTAAAAATAAGACCTTAATACAAAAGATACCAGACATTATAGGCTATTTGGAGGAAAAGGCTGATGAGAGAAATCGCCTGAAAATTATCCATAAGGCGAATATTAAACTTCAAGAGCAAGAGCGCTTGGAAAAGGAGCGACAGCAAAATCTTAGGATCGCCGAAATAGAAAAATTCAATGCTTTTTATGAAGACTCTTTGCGTTATGATAAAGCACAGCAGCTACGAAAATATATCACTGTAATTGAGCAACAAAATAAAGATTCTGGAATAGATGATCGCTATGCCGAATTGGTTCACTGGGCAAAGAAAAAGGCAGATTGGGTTGATCCTTTAATAGAACATGTTGATCCCATTTTAGGAAACTATTCTGATTATTTGACTTGATGGTTGTAATAGCACTTCTAGTGCTTTATCCACAATCTGGGTGTCCAGTTCTTTTAAATAGGCTTGAGTTACAGTTAAATTTTGATGCCCTAAAGACTCACTAATAACATCAGTGGCAATACCTTTCTGTTTCAGACAATTGGCAAAACTGTGGCGAGCCACATAACTGCTGACATTTTTCGTGATTTTACAAAGTTTGGCTACTTCCTTTAGTTCTATATTATAAATCCCCAACATTTTATGTTTGCGATCGGCAAGTTGGGTGGGGGTATAGTCTTCGCGAAACAGCAAGGGAAATACGTACTTGTTACCATTACCATGTACACGATAATAGTCCAATATTTTCTGAACAGGGGGCATTATGGCTATGGAGAAGTTTCCTTTGGTCTTCGCTCTGGTGTAATAGATGACATTAGCTTCAACATCTTTCCATTCCAAGCAAATCATATCTGCAAAGTTCATACCCCTGGTATAGAAGCTAAAAACAAAGTAATTTTTGGTATCGACTAAATGGGGATAGTCAGTCAGATCTAAATTGATAATGCGTATAATCTCTTCAAAGTCCAATGCGCGTTTAAAACCTTTACCCCTTAGGCCCGATATCTTATAGGTTTTAAATGGATAAAGACTCTCCTTGATGACTCCTCGCGCTATAGCTTTATTAAACAAGGCTCTTATGGCACGCATTTTTACACCAACGCCACCATCTGTGCCGCCTCTAGATCGAAGGAAGGCATCATACTTACTTAAAAAAGCAGAGTTTACCTCTCTAAAATTTAACTTTTTGATTTTATGAAAAATTTGAATTGAAGTTTTAGCATCTTTATAGGATTTAGCATTTCCAATACGTCCTGCATAGGTCATTTCTCCAATAATCTCATCAAAAAAGGCAAATACATCATTTTTTACCGGGTTGAATGTAACCCTATATCTAGTATCAAATTCCTGGATAGTGTAATCTGGATTTTCAATTTCTAAATCCGTTATAATTTGATAGGCTCTTTCCTTGAACTTTACAAGTAGGCGGTTATATTGCACAGAGTTCAAATTCCTTTTATTGAAATTTCCAGTTGCTTCCACCCATTCACTCAACTTAGCACTGAACGGTGTCTTATAATGTCTGCATTGTCTTTCTTTTGTAACACGCAAACAAACGGGATATGTTCCATCCGACAACAACTTTTTTTTGAGAACTATTTTGAGTGTAATCATATTTTATATATTTTGGGACAACATTTAAACTATATACCCTGACATCTCTAGTTGCATATGGTAGAATTGGGGACAACATAGGGACAACAAATAGACTATTAAATGTAAAAATTGTATTGCTAAATACAAAATAAATATTCATAAACAATTGGTAATCAGATTATAAGAAGGCATATGACGTTACATGAAAACACCACTTTAGAGGCTGTTAATCAGAGGGTCCTTGGTTCGAGTCCAAGAGGGGGAGCAAAAAGGGAAATCCATTCGTAAGAGTGGCTTTTTTGTTTCCAAGGGTTTCCGCGGTGTCTAGCTTTTCTTTAGGGGTCATGACCAATTGTTGTGTTTATGTAAGGATCATTATAAATCTGGAAAGGAAGAATGCTATATTTTTCACACCCCTGAACGGGGTTCTAAAGAAGGAACGGCCTATTTTTGATTTCGTTTTAAATCAAGTGGTTTCCGCATTGGGCGGGGGAAGCCGTCCATAGAGCATTTCACTTTAGTGAAAGCGGCCTGGGCGGTGTGGCCGCGGGTTTTACTTGCTTTCCTCAATATGGGTCTCAGCAAAATGGCCAGGCTGCAGCTGGCTCCTCTAAACCAAGGTATGCGATACCTTGGTTTTTCGGCCCTGTTTATTTTTTATTCATCGGCATGTCTATTGTTTTTTAACGGTATTCATGAATGCTATGCATTTGAGGCAATGCAAAAAAGAACAGAACACGAACTTCGGGATAGTTTATGCTTTCTTTTTCCAATTCACACCCAACTTTTGGGATTGATTCGTCTTTTGGGAACCTTAAATTGAAAAATATATTAGGACAATGTTGTCCTAATTAAAAATAGTAGTATCTTAGTGTTATAATCAATAGCTGGATAATGTTTTCAAAAGCATGTGAATACGGTTTAAGGGCAGCAACTTACATTGCTTTGCAATCGCTTGATGGGAGAAGGGTAAGCCTAAAGGAAATCGCCGATAAAATTGATTCCCCCATTGCCTTTACTGCGAAAATATTACAGCTTTTATCTAAAAATAATATCGTCGAATCGGTAAAAGGAGCCCATGGAGGATTTGAAATAACCAGAACTAAAATGGATAAATTGAAACTCAGTGAGATAGTCAATGCCATCGATGGGGATTCAATTTATGCGGGCTGTGGATTGGGCTTAAAAGAATGTAATGCCAACAAACCTTGTCCGGTACATAGCAAATTCGTTGATATTCGGAACGATTTAAGGGAAATGCTAGAAAATACAAGCTTATATGAAATGACGGCTGGACTAGAAGTAGGACTGACCTTCTTAAAACGCTAAAAAAAATTATCTTTAAATCGGACAAAATTATCCTATTAGAATAAAAAGTAAAATGACAATGAAATGAAACGTGCCGGCAACATCTACCCTCATGGTGTTTTGCTCGATTGGTAAAGAGGGAGAAAAAAACAAAAGTTATGGATGTATTAAATAACACTGATTTGACCCATTCCGATTCTGAAAGAATGGAAAACGGACCCTTAAAAACGTATAATAATCTATTGGCCGAATTTAAAAAGCAACAAATGGGTTATGCTGCAATCGCCATCATTGGTCAAAGCTGTTTGGGTTCGGTGGCGGTAATGCTTTTGCTAATGCACGGGAGGCCTAAGGTAGTCGAAATGTTCGTGGTATTTTTGATCACTATTTTTTGTATGGCATTTAATGCATCGATACTCGCCCAATTGAAATCAAAAATCGCATTCAATCTACTTATATTGAGTGTGGTATTCAGTTTTTCCGTGATAGTCGCATATTTAATTTAAGGTCTGTTGGAATTGGATTTTTAGCAATGAATGGATGAGGATAAAGCAATGTAGCCTTAAGTATTATAATGAATTCGGGGAAGAATGTGATGTGATGTTTAGGCCCAATGAATACCATAGCCTAATGGAACTACTCTTCGATAAATATGTTGAAGACTGGGGAGATTGCAAGGGTAGGGCTTGGTGTGGTACCTGTCATATTCAAGTGATCAAAGGGCCAATTTCAGAAAAAATGGAAGCGGATGAAAAGCAAACCCTCTCCAAGCTTGGAAATAGCACCCATCAAAGTCGTTTAGCATGTCAAATTCCAGTTACTGCCCAATTAAATGGTGTTGTGTTTAAAATTTTAAAGGACGATGAGGTATTTTAGCGAGTACGGATCGTTTCTTGGAAATCGGTTTTATGGTATCCATTCCCTCTTCCAAAGCATTGTATGGTGGTTGACCCCGTTTCAAGGCATCATATCCAAAGAACAAGGAAAGTCCATTCAATGTTCGTTAAAAGGCTTTTATAAACCTACCAGACTCAGTGTTCCTCTAACCCAACGCAGATTCAGACGGTGGGTATTTGATGTATACGCTACCATGAATTTTATGGTTGCACATTTTCCCCGAATGTTGGTAAGGCAGGTAATCCATAGGGTCTACTATAAAAATAGCCATCTTTTTTATACGGATCGGGTTTCTTGGAAAAAACATGATAGATCGAAAAAGGTGTAAAAACCCCTCCAATGGTTTAACTTTGTTACACCAATGATTTCTTCCCATGGACAATATACAAGAACTACCCAAAGAGCAAAAAAGATTAAAAGAACACTACTCAAAACAAAAAGATTGGCTTAAATGGGGACCCTATCTTAGCGAACGACAATGGGGTACTGTACGTGAGGACTACAGTTCCAATGGGGATGCGTGGAATTATTTCACACATGATCATGCAAGA
Organism: Maribacter aquimaris; assembly: GCF_014596745.1. Lineage (GTDB taxonomy): Bacteria > Bacteroidota > Bacteroidia > Flavobacteriales > Flavobacteriaceae > Maribacter_A > Maribacter_A aquimaris. The sequence continues at coordinate 79,695 of NZ_JABTCF010000011.1, read as the reverse complement.
AGTAGAACCTATCGTTGGGGCGAAGATGGTATTGCCGGTATTTCTGACCGTTATTGTAATATCTGTTTTGGTGTAGCCCTTTGGAATGGTAAAGATCCCATATTGAAAGAACGTTTATTCGGACTCTCGGGGCCTAGAGGCAACCATGGGGAAGATGTGAAGGAGCTTTATTACTATTTAGAGAACACGCCCTCCCATTCGTACATGAAACACCTGTACAAATATCCCCAGAATGAGTTTCCGTATAAAAAACTAGTAGAGGAAAATAAGCATAGGGGAAAGGAAGAACATGAGTATGAATTACTGGATACGGGCATTTTTGACAACAATGAATATTTTGATGTTGTTACCGAATACGCAAAGGCCGATACCCAAGATTTACTGATAAAAATATCAATCAGTAATCGAGGACCGAAAACAGCACTGGTCTGCCTACTACCTACGTTGTGGATACGTAATTTTTGGAGTTTCATTGCTATGGACGAGAAACCCAAAATAAAAAAGGAAAAAGGAACGGATTCGCCATATGTCTCCATAAGGCATTCCTATGTTGGTGAGTACAACCTATATTTTGATAGGCCATCGCGATTATTGTTTACTGAAAATGAAACGAATCGTGAAAAGATTTTCGGTGAGAAAAATGACCATCCTTATAAAAAAGACCTTTTCCATGATGCGGTCATCAAAAATGATTATTCGCTGGCGGAGAAGAAAAATGAGGGCACCAAATTTTCGCCACTCTATGAATTGAAACTGAAGGCCGGAGAAACACGAACCATTAAATTAAGATTGACAAAAGAAACACTTGCAGTGCCTTTTGATACTAATTTTGACACTGTTTTTTCGGTTAGGAAAGAAGAATCTGAAGATTTTTTGGACGGTGTGACGCAAAAATCCTCCAAAGAACAGCGGGAAATACAAAAGCAGGCCTTTGCCGGACTCCTTTGGTCCAAACAATACTACAATTACGAGGTAGAGAAATGGTTGAATACCGATTCGGATGATATGCCCGCACCCGAACGAACCCATGGTCGGAACAGTAATTGGAAAACCTTGCGTACCCACGACATCCTTTCGATGCCCGACACTTGGGAGTATCCCTGGTTTGCCGCATGGGATTCGGCCTTTCATTGTGTCTCTTTCGCCATGATCGATCCTGATTTCGCCAAGAAACAGTTGCTCCTATTTACCAAGGAATGGTTTATGGCACCTAATGGCCAGATTCCTGCCTATGAATGGAATTTCAGTGATGTAAATCCGCCTGTACAGGCATGGGCGGCCATTCATATTTACCAAATCGAGCAACGGGACACTGGAAAAGGGGATCTAAAGTTCCTAAAACGAATGTTCAATAAATTGGCGCTCAATTTTACATGGTGGATCAACCGAGTGGATAGGTTCGATAAGAATATTTTTGAAGGGGGATTTTTAGGTTTGGATAATATTGGGGTTTTTGATAGGAGCAGTGGAATTCCCGGGGGAGGCATCTTGGAACAGGTAGATGGTACTTCCTGGATGGCGCTCTATTGCCTTAATATGTTGGAAATTGCCCTGGAAATTGCCATTGAAGACGACGCTTTTGAGGATATGGCCATCAAATACTTTGGTCATTTTGTCTTTATCGCAGAGGCACTGAACAAACTAAAGGAAGGAGCCCCGGGTTCCTGGGATGAGGAAGAAGGATTTTTCTATGATACATTGGTCTTGCCCGATGGGCAGTCGATTCCCATCAAAGTGCGTTCGATTTCCGGCTTATTATCGCTGGCGGCCGTACTTAACATTAGAAAAGAAACTTTGGATAAATTACCCCGTTTTCGTGGAAGTATAGAGTGGTTTCGTAAATACCGTGTGGAAAACGCCATGTATCAGGTTGTTGAGGAATATGCCACTGATAAAGATGTTTTACTTTCCCTGGTACCCAGAAAACGTATGGATATTTTGATAAAAAGTATGCTAAACGAATCGGAATTTTTGGGAAGTCATGGTATTCGCTCTTTATCCAAGGGACATGAAAAACCCTATAATATTGAAATCGATGGAACCAATTACGGTATTAGCTATGAACCCGCAGAATCCCAAACCGATCTTTTCGGTGGCAATTCCAACTGGCGTGGACCCATTTGGATGGCCATGAACTATTTGTTCATCGGCACTTTCAAGGAATATCACAATTACTTTGAAGATAACCTTAAATACCAATTTCCTTCGGGAAGTGGCAACTATTTGAATTTAAAGGAAATAGGATTTGAAATCAGCAAAAGGTTGATTGCGATGTTCGACAAGGATAAAGAAGGAAATCGACCTATTCATGCATTGCACAAAGAAAAATATGCGGAGGAACATTTTAAGGACCTTATTCTTTTCTACGAATATTTTGATGGTAACAATGGCCGTGGTGTCGGTGCTTCCCACCAAACGGGATGGACGGCATTGGTGGTCAATCTTATCGAAGAGATTAACCGGAATAAATAGTGATTCCAAGGCTACCTTTGTTTTCCGTAATATAACTATTCCTATAAGGGTTACGACCTTCATTCCTGGCAGAAGAAATTGACCGAGGAAGTGGTTTCCTTAGTCCTGGCTTTATTTAAAATAAGGTAGCAACCCTTGATTGGGGAAAGGTGATCATTTAGTATAGCGTTGATCTAAAGTAATAAGTGGCATCATCAGGAATGGAAGGCACTATCGTATGCACGTGCTTTTTATATCGCGATCGGTCCTCTTCGGGGGCGTTTGGAAATTCATATTTTCCAATAACTTCTGTTTTTACCATATTCCATCCCGGTGTAAAACTAAGGTCATATGTAACGGTAGTTTCAACCAGTAATGGAGTGCCCGTGTTGCTTAAATCCCCTTTCCAATTTTCATTGGCCTTAATCGCGCAGGCTTCGTCAACATAAACCCATGATAATAGATACCCCTCATCACCATAATATAAATCCCCGGATGTTAATAGGTTTCGGGTTACTTTTTCAGAATTTCCGATGGTCAAGATCCCTATTTGTTTATCATTTTGATATACCGATAAATAAGCGTTGAGTTTAAATCCGGAATCTTCATTATGGTATTGATACGCCTCTGGATTATGGATATCAAAAAAATTGTTGCTATCCTTAAATTCCTTAATAGGTTTTAGTATGGGTACTTTGTTAGTGGGATGCAATGCAATAGTTCCATCTGCCTTAATGACACCGACCTTAACATACTGTACCTTATCTTTTCCCGGGTCATAATAATAGTTGAAAACAAGATCGGCGTCTCCGTTGTTCCAATTTTTCAGTGTATTGACGGAATCACTGGCTATCGTATTTTCCCAATATTTATCCTCATTTTTTGTGGCTTTAGGGATGGGACTCGTTGTATTATTACTTTGCTTATCCGATTCGAGCCTTTTTTGCTGCTGTTCTGCCTTCCTTTGGACCTCTTCAAGATTAAGGCTCTCCATGATGCTATCCCGCATTTTCAATGCCTTATCTATCATTTTTTGTTGCTCAGGTGTTTGGGAGAAACCTGTACACCCAATAAGGATTATAAGTATGGGGAAAATTCGATGTAATGCTTTCATGCTTCCTATATTTTAGAAATATTTACCAATCCACTTTGTTGTTGGAGGGACTGATTGTGTTGAAGTAACCTTTATTTTACTAGGCTTCATTATGTTATCAAAAACACCTTCTTCGTACATGCTGGGAATGGCATGTTCAAGTACGCTCTCAATTTTATATTCAACGAAATTAAATCCGGCTTTTAGTTGCAAATCGTAGCTATAGGTTGTTATAATGGTATCGTTTTCTGTATTGGACACGGTGGAAGTACATTCCCCTTGATACTTAAAATCCGATGCTATATAAACCAGTTCAAGATAGGATCCGGTGACGGCGTTATTGGAATAGGAATCTTCCAGCCTAGGGACCAACGCTTCATCCGTAACCATAAACAGCAACCCCGAATACGGATTCTCTTTCGTGCTTAATGAAATTTGCCCAGCATTGACGGCTTTACCATTTTCATCCTCTGATAGCATGTCATAACTATTATCGCATTTGGAAAACAGGGTAAAGGCCGTGTCCGACATAAAATTGGCTTGTACATCATCAGTAATGGCATTAAGGTCTTTAGGGAAATTAAAAGCTATTTCTCCAGAATCCGAGATGGTTCCTATGGTAAGGGGGTTGTCCATTCCGAAGGAAAACAAGACCAGATCCATAGCCTTCAACGGATAATCCGCCACTGTGTGATTGGTTTGGGCCATGCTAATTTGAAAGGCACAGGCCATTATAAACAAAACTGATTTTTTCATAATAAATGTGTTTTACCGGTTAGAAAAATAATCCATGGTTTCCACTATTAAGGAAGGGCGATAAAAGGCCACGGCTCCTAGCAAAAAAAGTACTACTAATAATACCAGAACACCCATTACACCATCTTTTCTTCCTGGCTCCAAGGTGGATATCCTTGGGTTTGATGGATTGTAGAAGACCTTTAGTTGTTTTCCTATAGTATAGGTGTCCATTAAATAGGAAGCTTTCTTTTGTGAAAGATGCTTGAATGAATTGGCAAAGAATGGTTTTTCGCCTTGATAGGTAGTGCCATTAATATCATAGGTATATTGAAATTCGATTATTTTCGGAAGGGGAAAATCGAGGCCTTTTATAACTACCCCATTAACTTTGGGCCATTGAAGGGATTGCTTTGCCCACCACCAACGTCGGAGTGTCATAAATAAAAAGGGCAATAGCACCAACTGCAGCACAAGTCCGGCTATTTCAAATTGACTAAGGGATGCAAGGTATTCCATTCTGTTAAATTAATTATTTAAATCCTTAAATCGGCTCAAATTACCAATGCCCATGGCTTTCCAGAGAGCATCGGTGTCCATTCCCTTTCCTTCCAAGGTAACATAAAATCGATTATCATAAAGAAATCGAAGCTCGGATTGAAAATCGGCTTTTGTATTTGCAGCCCGATCGGTACCAAAGGTTAAATTTCCGTTGCGCTCTATTTTGGTATATCGTATGGTATTATTGCTCTCCGAAGTTATCTTGTTGAGGTGCAACATTTTTAAGGGTATGATGGCACCAACGGCTTTTGGGCCTGCGGCATCCAAAATTTCCATTCTAATGGTGTCATCCCCAAAGCTGCCTGCAACAAGTTGGGTGTCGGTAATTTCAGGCTCTATTTTGTTCTGTTCAGAGGGGTCTAAACTTAGAGGGTTCAATTTTTTTGGAAATGCAGCTATGAGTTGGTTATTGGTCAGTGGGGTTTTGGTACCTAATTCCTTGAGTAGAAGATCATATTTTTTATTGATATCGTCATTCTTTCCAGTAGCTTCATGGATCACCCCGTCCAAAATTTTCGATGCTGCAGGGTCTGATGACTTAGGGGATTCCTTACATGAAACCAAAAGCAAAATAACGAGGACCAGTTTTAGTGGATTTTTCATTTTTATATGATTTAAGGTTTTATTTTGATTATTGTTTTTAATAAATTACTATTTACCAAACGGATTTGTGGATAATCCCATCATTCCAATCAGTGCGTCTAATCCCGACATTATATTTCCTTCACTACCTGACAATCCAAAAGCGATTGTTTTATAAACATTAAAAGCTAATTCAACTAACGCGGCTTTAATTTTATCATCCATTCCTGAGGAATCCATTATTACGATGGTTTCACAGACAATGGCGTATAACTTTGTCAACGTTACTCCATAAGTAGCCACAATACTGAGAGCCGTCCCTCCTATGGGATTAAGCATTTTCATTTCTGCGAGAAGTGCTATATAAACGGACAAGACGGCCATTATGTCTGCCAATTGCTGGAGCGTTTCTTCGCTGCCTCCACCGGTTCCATCGGCTAACATGCCGAATAATTCCCCTGTTTTTTGATTGATTTGCCAATAGGCCAAACTTTCTGCGGCTTCATCGAAAATTTTAAAATTTCCATCACCCCGGTGAATTCGTTCACTCCAATAGTAGGGCTGTGAAAAGGTTTCTTTTTTCTCTTGGAACCATTGAGTGTCAATTGCCTTTTGTCTTTCTAAAAGTAGGCTGTTTTTTAATTCGGAAACTGTACTGTTGGTGAAAAAATGACCTTCCCTAATAGCCAATTGTGTTGTTTTTTCCAAGGTGATTTTAAATGCGGAATCTGGGTCTTTCGTTAATGTGGTATACTTTGAGGTTGGCAAATAGTCGAATGATTTTGTGGATGCTTTTTCACCCACACCAATTTTATGTTTTATAATGGCAATGCGAATGCCAGAGGAAAAGGTCATGCTCGTTGTGGTAATAGCATCACCCAGTGGTGCCATAAGGGGTAAGATTTCAGGGTGGTATAGGTAACCCCCTTCATTAAATTCTTCTTTTGCCTTACTGGTATCATTGTCTAGAAGTGCTTCCCCCCAAGACCGTGTAGTCAATCTGTATTTTAAAACATCCGATAAGGCTGCCGAAACGGTAGGGCCTTCCCCTTCAAAATAAAGGGTGGCACCTCCGAGAATCGTATTTCTAACGGCTAAGGAATCTGAATAATCCGGCTGAATATTCCCTTCGGTTTGAGGATCCCAACCCGCCAAAACCCTTTTTATGGTAGTATTTCCGGTTTTAACGGTGCAATAGAGTCCAATCAATGATTGCCCTATTTCTTTTGTTGCGTTGGTAACGAACTTAAATTTTTCAGCCACGGTAATCCTCTTGTTGTCAACACCTACGATGGCCTCATGCATCTCTTCCGTCCCCACGGCATAATAGGTGAAAACATACGGCGGAATTTCCATTTTCGAGATGTAATCGGTTATAGCTTCTAGGGTTTTTGCTTGGTCTTTCGCTTTTAACACCATTCCGTTGGTGATTTCTGCCATTTTATTGAATGTTTCAACACTATGTCCAGACTCACTATCATTGACATTTAAGACAATAGTAGGTGCACCGTTTTTATAGATTTCCGCATTTGTCTCGGAATAAGAATCATTATTGTCTCCATCCGTGGCATATATGATGAGATCATAATCGGATTTGGATGCTTTTAATAGCCAAGTGAAAATTTCCGAAGGTGTTTCCCATTTTGTAATAAAGGCCGCTGGGTATTCTTTTAAAATAGATTGGTGTAGACTTTCTATAAAAGCATCCATATGCTCTTGATAATATTCTTTAGGCATACTTAAAGAGGTGTCGTAAAGAATCAAAACCCGCGGTGTTGGGCGGTTGCTTTCCATCAACGCCTGTACTTGTCTGCTGTTATCGGTAATTGAGAAATCGGAGGTCGATAAATTTTCTACAAATGCCCCATCTTCATCGGTTGGTGTTACGTGTAATTTTACCAATGGATAATTTGCGGGAAAAGCCTTGATCTTTAATGCGGAAACTTTTTTCTGTAACTCCGTATTTGGCTTTTTAAGTATGGTATTTCCATTTATTTTGGGTTCATCCCCAGATACATCGATAATTTTCCCATCCAACGTAAAAGGATTGCCTAAAAAGGAATTCTCTTGCATGACTTTGATTTCTTCATCAAAACTTTGAAAAGCAAGTGCAGGGGTAAAGGTGCGCAAGGATCCTATAGGTGTAATGGCTTGTTGCTCTAAACTCAATCCGTTTAAAAAGGATATATTAATTTGATTGCCCACTAGTAAAGTGGATAACCATTCCCCGGATACGAACTCTTTTTCGGTTCTAGGGTCAATGGAATCCCTATAGCTTATGGAAATACTGATTTTTTCATCATTATTTTTTACAGGATCTGCCTCAGAGATATTTATACCATCATTTTTTAATTCCCCAAAAGCTACTGTTGGATCAAAAAGATGCGCATATTTTGTTTCACCATTCAGGATGAATTCCACGGTTGGTGTGCTATAATTATCCCAACGAAAATCGAACTGATGATTGTCTAACTTCTCTTTATTTGGAAGTAGTTGCCAAAGTTTTTCGGCCAGCGCCTTTGATTCATTGTGTTCTTCATCATAAATCGGAATTTCATGGGTTGTGTTTCCCTTGATCTGGAGTTCTTTCCCCCATTGTTTCCATTGACTTTTGGATATGTCGAGACCAAAGTTGCGCTTAATGGGTCTTAAAAAAAAGGCAGGAACTTCTTCTGGTTGGATGTTTGTTCGTTCAAAAACCACCTTTGAAGTGATCTTGGCCTGGGTATACATGTAATTTAAAAGCTCGGCTTTTTCCCGTGGGGTGGCTATTCCGTATCTTAAGGTCCCTTTTAGCCCCCATTTCAGTTGGGTTCCACTATAGCCTACGGACATTCCTGCGGCAGGCATCAAATAAATTTCATCCCGAACAAAATCAAACATGGCCTTGGCATCATTTGAGGCTATTAGAAATTTCATTCTACCCTCTAAATGATCAGGACTTGTTTCCAATGCCATCAGCATTTCTTCCCAGACTTTGTAGGGAGCTTTGCCAGTACCCACAAAATTAGGTTTGTCATCTTTACAGCCGGTAAAAACCAAAGGCATTTGCGCTGCCGCATAGCATAAGGCTAGTTGCTGAATAAATTCACGTCGGGTGGTGCCATCTGTGGTTTTTGGGTTCTTCATGATTTTTTTACTTATTCAGGTTTTTATAACCACGCAATGCATTGATGTCGAAAGCGTTCCAAAGCTCGTCGGGATCCATTGCTTTTGCACTTAGAGAAACATGAAAGCGATTGTCATAAATGAACTTCATTTCTGTTTCATTATACTTCGTCTCACTTATGGTTTTAATACCATCCCGTTCAATTTTAATCAATTTGATTTTGTCGGTAGAAGGAGGTACATAAGAATAGAAGCCAAGAAATGTAGTTACTAATGGATTGTTTTTTCCTGCAGCATCTGCGATCGATAGTGATATTTTCCGGTTTCCGAATTGCCCGACAACTTGCTGCATATAAGGAATGGCGCTAACCTTATCCAATGGATGACCAATTAATTCTTTTGGGAATGCTCCCAATAATTCTTCATCCGTTAAGGGTGTTTTCTGTAAAAGGCCATTCGTGATTTTATCAAAATCGGAAGGCTGATCGGCACCTTTTTCTTCAGTTTGTTCAACTGTTTTCAATAGCTCTTTGGTTACCTTTTTAGCTTCTGAATGGCATGATGCCATAAGCAATAACACAATTGTGAATTTCAGGATTGTTTTCATGTTGATATGTTTTATTCTTTCATTCTGGTATCATAAATACTAAAGTTCTCGAGTTTTATCCGGCCTTTCATGGGAAATAGATTCTCCGTTTTTTTCCTGGCACCATGGGCAATCCCCTTACCGTCAAAATTGATAAGTATTTTAGTCGTGGATAGTTCTTCAAGGGTAACGGAACCTTCATACAGGATTTTGTTGTCGCCTTGAAAATGTTGGGGAGAAGGAATCAATATCTCAATCCTACTCTGTGTTTTTGACGTTGCAGCCTCTTTAGGAGGCAAGGCTAAGCTTTGTTGCGTTATGGTTATGGGTAGTTTCGCGAATATTTCGGGAGAATATAAGTTTACTAAAACGGACTTATTTTGATAATCATGTATTCTAAACTGTAAACCCCCATTTAGAAAAACCACATCGGTGCTGGCCTCTGGATTGTATTCTGTTAGACTGAATTTTTTTCCACTGATATCCGCCTCAACATTTACGATCGCTGTTTTTCTCGTATTTGCCTTTTTTTCCTTGTTCATTGATTGTGGAACGGTATTGTTCGTGTTTACATCCGTATTCTTTCTAGCATTCTCTTTGCATGAAAAAAGTAGTAGTATTATAACTGTGGCAATCAATAATCGTTTCATCGTTTCAATTGTATTTGTCTAATTTTTTCAGGTTTTCAAAGTCGATATATGACCACAATTCTTCTACAGGATCAGGGCCTTCCAGGGTGATTTCAAACCGATTATTGTAAATAAAGCGGATGTAATTGCGTTTAATTTTAGGTTGTAGGAAGGCAATGGTCTTGTAACCATCCCGATCTTGATAAACGTACTCGGTCTGTGGAGGTCCTTGGGGCTGTATCTTATAGGAGTCAAAAAAAGTCTTAACGATGGCGCGGGAACCTACACCATCTTGAATATAAAAATTATAGCTCTTTTTCCCTAAAGGACCATATATGCCCGATGTTAATTGACTACTTACCTGAAGTACAAGGTCACTGGTTGGTTTATGGCCATTGATATCTTCGGGTAAGATGGCAAAGAGTTGATCATTGGTCAAGGGCGTTTTCTTCTTTAGGGCCTTATATATGGCTTTTTGGCTATCGCTAGTCCGATAGGGCTTGTCCATTGTTTTTTCCTTTGCCTTTTCTATAGCAGAAGAAATTTTCGTCTTTTCTTGGTTTGCACTTTCTTTACAAGAAAATAATAGCACCAAAAGGCAGCATATAACGGTGTGGTTTTTCATAATTGTCAATTTATTCAATGGTGAATTTCATGGAGGCGGGGCTAATACTTCCTTTTACCTTTTGCCCCTTGGATGGCACCAACTGTAAAATGATTTCAAAGGATCTAGCACCCTTGAGAGGAAGACTTTTAGCCCCCTCATTTGATGTGAATTTCTGTAAAACTGGAATTGCATCGAAAGCTTCGATGGGTACAAACATATCACCCGGTATCCACGGCCATCCGTCCCGCGAAGTTTCGGATATGGTTTTACCATTGTATTTTACTATGGTTTTCATATCAAAAAGTATAATTTGATCTGATTTGACGTCGGAGGTCCTAAAATTGAAATGAATGTTGTATTCACCATCCTTGAATGCCTTGAACAATGCTACGGGTGTTTTCTGCTTAATGGTTCTGCCTTTCGCTGATTCTTTAATCGCGAGTTTACCCTCAACCGATTGTGAAAAGGAGAAAGTGGTTGTTAGCATAAAGGCTATTAATACTAGAGTGGATTTTTTTAGTTTCATGATTTTATATTTTTTTATATTGATTATTTTTTAGCTATGAAAACACTATTAACTTGTGCTGAGGAAGTACCGTCTGTCAATTTAATCGGCTCCCCATTTTTCCAGATGGTTGCAAACTTACCTTCACTTCCACCTACGTAAACATCGTTATCCATTACAAAAATCGAATTGGCTGTGGCATCAACTCCGCTAACGGATAAATGGTCTGAAGGGAAATTATTTTTCCAAAGTGAAGCAATTCTATTCTGCTCCGAATCATTGACTGAACCCACAACATATACATCATCGTTTGTGACATAAACAGCATTTGCCGATCCATCGGTACTTCCGTTCGATAGTTGGGTAGCAACACCATTTTTCCAGATATAGGCCACTTTTTTTCCATTTTTGACTTGCGAACCAGTGACATACACATTATTCCCCGAAACAAATATATTTCTTGCCCTTGAACCATCTTGGTTATCTGTCAGGGAGGTTGCAACCCCATTTTTCCAAATTGTGGCTACAAAAATTTTAGTTATAGGATCTTCTACATACCCTGCAACATAAACATCGTTTCCTTCTACATATACAGATGTAGCCCATGAATGATTTTTTCCTTGGTTCAAAATCGTTGCTTTGCCGTTTATCCAAAGGGTCGCAACGTATAGTTCACCATTGATAATTGGATAAACTTCCATGCCAACCGCATAAACTGTATCTCCTGAAACGAAAACAGATGAAATAAACGCAACCCTTGATCCATCACCTTGTGGTGTTTTAACTCCGTTTTTCCAAATGGTAGCAATATTGGTTGATCCATTATTTTCGAAACCGCCTATATAAACATCCTCACCAGCGACATAAACCGAGGTTGCATTAGCATTATTCGCGCCGTTGGTCAAAGGGGTGGCGATACCGTTTTTCCAAATTTTTGCAATATCTTTTATTCCATCCGATTCCCACCCAACAGCATATACATCCGTTATTGGTTCTGGTTGTGGTTCTGGCTGTTGTTCCTCGACAGCAATAAGTTCTGTTTTATCATCATCTTTACTGCATGAAAAAGTGAAGCAGATTAGTAATAAAAGGCTGAGGACTTGTGATTTCGTTTTCATTTTTTTGTTTTGCTTAACTATTTAATTTTTGGTTACAAAAACAGCATTCGCATAGGCTTTGTATGTGCCATCTGTTAGTGGTTGCCTTACCCCATTTTTCCAAAGCGTAGCTATGTCTTTTGTATCGGGTCGTTCATAGCCTACAACGTAGGTGTCATTTTCTGAAATAAAAACAGAATTTCCAGAAGCAAATGTGTTGCCATCCGTAATGGAGTTAACGACTCCATTTTTCCAAAGATTCACTTTAAAGCCGTCAGATCCTACAACATATATATCATCACCAGCACTAAATACCGATGATGCACGTGCTTGGAAAGTCCCGTCTGTTAACGGTGTTTTTACCCCATTTTTCCATAACATTGCTACGTTGGTTGTTCCATCATTTTCACTTCCGGCGACAACTACATCATTTCCCGTAACATATAAAGAATAGGCAAAGGCATCATTTGCTCCATCGGTTAACGGCATCGCTATACCGTTTTTCCAAACCATTGCCACGTATTTTGTGCCATTGTTTTCATACCCAGCGGTATAAATATCATTACCCGAAACGTATATTGATTGCAGGCCAGCGGTATTTGTTCCATCAGTTAATGGCATCGCTACGCCGTTTTTCCATACCGTTGCTACATTTTTGGTTCCATTGCTTTCACGACCTGCTGCATAAACATCAGTTCCGGACACAAAAACAGATAGTATTAGGGCATTATTGGCACCATCTGTTAGCGGCGTTTTCACCCCATTTTTCCAAAGTGTTGCAATATTGTTTGTTCCATTATTTTCGTAACCTCCTACATATACATCTTCACCAGCGACATAAACCGAGGTTGCATTGGCATCATTTGCGCTGTTGGTTAAAGGGGTAGCGATTCCGTTTTTCCAAATTTTTGCAATTTTATTCACACCATTGGATTCGTATCCAACCACGTATACATCGGTTACGGGTTCTTTTACAGCTTCAGGTTCTGTATTGTCATCATCTTTACTACATGAAAGAGTGAAGCAGATTAGTAATAAAAGGCTAAGGACTTGTAGTTTTGTTTTCATTTGATTGTTGATTTTCTGAACGTTTTAATTTGAGGTTACGAATATGGAGTTTATAGTGGCATCGTTTTGGCCATTTGTTAAAGAGGTCGGGGTGCCATTTTTCCAAAATTTAGCAACCTTAAGTTCATGACCTCCTACATACACATCAGATCCTGAAACCCAAACAGTACTTGCCGTGGCACTCGTATTTGTATTTAGTTCTGTGGCAACCCCATTTTTCCAGAGTGTCGCAATTTGATTTGAGTTTTCATCGCTATGGATTCCCGCAACATAGACATCAGAACCCTCTACAAAAACATCCATGGCCATACCTTGCTTTTCTCCGTTGGTTAAATCGGTAGGAACCCCATTTTTCCAGAGGACAGCTATGTTAGCACCCTCATTCTTTCTGTATCCAGCTATATAAACATCGGTGCCGTCTACAAAAATTGAAATTGGTCTATTCCATTTTGAACTGTTCGTATAATTTAGATCAACCCCATTTTTCCATACCTTCATTTGGTACGTAAAGGTTTCTGCTAAGTATTCTTCACCCACTACATAAACATCTGAGCCAGCTACAGACACATCAGTGGCAGTTGCATCATTTATGCCTGATGTCAAAGGGGTAGCTACTCCGTTTTTCCATAATTTTGCAATATAATGTGACTCCCTATTGATTATTTCAGATCGTTCATAGCCCACCACATAAACATCATCCTCAGAGACAAAAACTGAATTGGCATTGGCGCTTTTTGTTCCATCGGTTAAATGGGTGCCAACCCCATTTTTCCATACGATGGCTGCACTATTATAACTTGTCTCTGCTTGCCCAGCCACATAAACATCAACTTCAGAAACATAAACTGAATTTGCAAGTGAAGTACCGGCTGCATTGGGAAGAGCCGTTTTTACCCCATTTTTCCACAGTTGTGCATAGGGTTTGTCGCCGTCTCTTTCATACCCTACTAAATATAAGTCTGTAGTTTGGGGAGTTGGCGTAGGATCAACTGGATCAGCCGTACCGGGCTGGGTATCTTCTATGACAGTGGATTCTGGTTGGCTATCATCATCTTTATTGCATGAGAAAGTGAACGTTACTAGAAGCAACACTGCAATTAGTCTTATTTGTCGTTTCATAATCAGTCTATGCTTAAATATTTTTAAACCAGATTTCAAATTTTTCGCCTAAAAATGGCACTGGGTTTTCTTTTTCATTAAAGGCATTCATTAGTCCAATAATCCACATATAGAGAAGTACCAAAATTCCTAGAATGTTTATGATCCAGCCTAATATGGGAATTATTCCTATAATGCCTAGTGCCACTGCTGTAGCGGCCAAGCCTAGGGATTGTTTAATATGATATGCGGCAAAAGCATCTTTTTTGTCATTGTTCATCACAAAAGCGATGATAAGCCCTATGATGGTGATATAGGCAATGATTGCAATGTTCTTACCTTCACTAACTACTGCTGTCTTGTTTTCTGTTGTTTCCATTTTATTTGGTTTTGCTTACCTGATATTATAATCTGATTTGATTATGGTTCTTTGAACTTCTTCAAGACCGATACATTCCATGGTCGCACTCCTTTTTTTCTTTTTAAGATCGGTCATTTGCATTTCCAGCATCAGTACATAATCGTCCTCACCGAAATAATTTTCTAGTCCGGCCGGTATGTTTTTATTTTGGTTTTTATAGATGTCATTGAAACTTACGGGGGCATCTGCCGTGAAATACATACTGATTTCATAGCGGTCGTTCGTGGCTTTAACCCCGGTACAGGTATATCCCATGATTTCTTTATCAGGTAAAGATTCATAACCGAAGGTTGCGGATTCATCGTTCGCTTCTTCAATATCCAGGTCATCAGGCATGCTATTCGCCATAATTGCAGGGCTTTTTTCGGATTGCATATACATTACCGTAATTTTACGCCCGTTGTCCATCACGGTGAACATACTTTCCATTAGTGGGGTGGTAAAACCAAAGTAAGGCTGCCCGGGTTGAAGAAAGTAGTGAAATACAATGTCCCCATCTTTGGTCTTCATGTTTAAGGAGTATTTCCAACTAAAGTCATAGGAGTCAGGAACTAGGGTAGGGTCTGCTTTTCCCTTTCCCATTGAAAAAGGATTGATTTCAAAAGCCTTATCCAATGAGTTTGATGCCTTTTCAGCAACCTTGTCCGATGTTTTTTCCACAACTACATATTCGGCCTTTTCCTTAACGCGTTCTTTTAGTTTTTTAAAGAATTGGGCTTCTGCCTGTTGTACGTTTCCTATAAATGCAAGTAAGAAAAATACCGTGATCGCTATTTTTTTCATGATTATTATGTTTTTCATTTACCTTTAGTCATGTCAAAAAATGCATTGTTAACATTTCTCTTTTAAAAAATTAACTTTGCTATAAATTCACCCTTGGCGTTCTTAAAAGGTAGATGGAAGAAAATCACATAAAAGCGTTGGTACATGGTAATCAAATAGAGGTGGGAAAACTCTATAATAGCCATAGGGATGCTTTTTTGAATTTTGGGAAAAAGTATGGTTTGTCACATGATGATCTTTGTGATATTTACCAGGAAGCCTTCATTGCGCTTCGGAAACATGCTTTGAATGGTAAATTGGCAACAGTGAAAAGCTCTTTGAAAACGTATCTTTTTGGGATTGGAAAATTTATGATCTATGATTTGTTGAAGGAAAAGAAGAAAACAGTCGAATACCAACCTAACAACCCTGGTATTCACGATACGATTGAATTGATCGCTACTGATATCGAGGAAGAGGAATTAAGTCATGAACAGGTTTTATTACAGACCTTTTTTAAAAGATTAGGAAAAAAATGCCAGGAGATGTTAACCTTGTTCTATTCTAGGGGACTAAATATTGATGAAATTGTGGAGCATACGGATTATACGGATGGCCGTGTAGTTAGAAGTCAGAAATCCAGATGCTTAAAAACCCTGAAAGACATGATTAAATCATAGCCTATGTCGAAGCAAGAAGATTTAATTGAAAAATATGTACAGAATAGACTTTCACCGGAAGAAAGGGTGATGGTGGATGAACTCTTGCAAAATGACATTGATTTTCAGAAAGAAATAACCTTACAGGCCAATTTGAAGAAGGCTATCCAAAGGGAGGATGATGATCGTTTTAGGGATTTGATCTCGGAATTGGAATCGAAAGCCAAAATTAAAAAACCAATAACGAGACGTTCCTATATAAAATGGTTGGCAGCCGCCAGTGTGTTACTGTTGGTGGGTTTAACCTATTTTTTAACCATGGATCAAAAGGTTTCTACCGACGATCTTTTTGCCAGCTATTTTGAACCCTACCGGAATGTGGTACAACCACTGCAAAGGGGTGATGGGTATCAAGATGAAAAGACCCTTGCTTTCCTGGCTTATGAAAGAGGAGAGTATGATATCGCGATATCCTTGTTTTCAAATTTGTATTCGACCACTAAAGAACCTTATTATTTATTTTACAAGGCCAATGCCTTGCTAAAATTGGAAAAGCCCAGTGAAGCGGTTCCGCTATTGTTGGAGCATCTAAAGACCAATGATACCTTAACGGAAAAAACAACCTGGTATCTAGCCCTTGCTTATCTAAAAATGAACGATAAGCCTAATGCCCGGATAACATTGGAAAAGGTCATCTCAGAAGGAAAGTATAAAACTACGGAAGCCCAAAAACTACTTGACGCGGTTAATTGACTTTTTGTATAGCAACCAGATAAGTAGCAGTGCAATAAGGGCTACGATTGCCCACAACAAATAATCCGTACTGTTTAAGGGCATCGTATTACCTGTTATTACAATACCGGACCAATAGTACGGGTGTCTTAATAGCGCATCGTCATTTGAATTTAAGTACCTTAGTTTTGCTTGTCGCAAGGCTTCCTTTTTGTTTAACCCGTTACTTAGGTTCTCGTAAAAGAATTTCATTATTTCAGAGGTGCTCTGATCGTTTATTTTCCATAAGGTAGTGACTATTGCGGGTACACCCGCATAATTGAACCCTCTCGCCAAACTAAGCATTCCTTCCCCCTTTTGTAGTTTTCCGAAACCGGTCTCACATGCACTTAAAGTCACCAAATCGGCATTGATATGATAATTGTACAAATCTTTTGCATATAATAAATTGGAGGTGTTCCCCGTATCCTCGAAGGCTAAATAGGAATAGTCGGGAAATTCATCATTGGCGGATGCGTGGGTTGCAAAGTGAATCAAATTATAGGCATCAAGATCCTTTTGAAAATTTGCAATACTCGCCCTATTCCCATCGTAAATCGTTCCCTTGAAATACTCGGAAATATTCTTTGCTTCTTGAACGTTATAAATTAATGGCCCCTTGTCAAACCTTTCCCGATCCGCTTTTATCCCCGAGACCGATCTGTTGAAATTAGGCGCAAAGATCATCAGCTTGTTACTACTTTTTAGGTTCGCTTTGCTTTGTTCCAAGTATAATGTCGCCGAACTCGCATAACTAATGCTATACTTATAAAGTAAATAGGATTTCTCATTTCCTGAATCTGTTTGCAGTACATCAAAAGGAATATAATTTAGGACATCATCAGCAAGGATTACAATATCTGTAGACTTATTGTTATCCATTGCAGGCTCAATGATAGCTTTATAGATAAGATTACTATTTATGCTATAGCTTGTTCTGTCCTCGATATTTGGCATTGATAGCTGTCGGTAATAATCGGTAATTGTTTTTTTAAGGTTTTCGTTAAATGGCAACTTATAAAAAGCATCATTTTCATGGGTTAGTAATGTAAGGAATATCGAATTATCGGTAACCAAATAACTAAGGACCGATTGATTTGGATGTAATTCATTTTTTATTTCTTGTGTGGAAACGACATCAGCGTTATACTTTAAAGCATGGTATTTGGGGTAGTCATGTTCTATTTTTGCGATGTATTCATAGTACTCTTTTTTGATTAGGAACAAGGAGTCGATCAAGGCGGCTTTATCGTTTGGATCCGAGTTGAAGATCTCTTCATCGAAATGGGATATTTTAGCCCGATAAATTTGCTCCTCACTGATCATGTCATCAGGTATGTTCCCGTATTTGGTGGCTTCCGAATTCCTAAGAGCCTCCAAAAGTGTAATGCTCTTGCTTTTTTCCATATAATAAAAAGCATCCTCGATATAGCTGTTTTCTTTAGACTGTTGGAATAATTCATACGAAATACGGACCATGGTCTGAATCGTAGGATAGGTTTCCGTATTTAAAAACTCCTTATCTAATTTACTTTCAAATTCCGGTCGTAAAACATCCAAGGTTTTTATAATGGTTTTGGAAGTGCTATTTGCTTTTTTTAAATATTCAATATCATTGGTAATCGTATAACTTTCATAGAGGGCATTAAGTTTTTCTTTTAAGACCGTGACCAAGATTGTTTTCGAAAGTACCTTGTCCGGATCGGGATTCGATGCATAATCGGGGTCGTTAAAATCTTCTTCCAACTGCATCAATGCCATTTGATAGTACGTTAAAGCTTCTGGTATTTTCTGTTGCCTTAAAGACACCTTACCCAATCTTGTATAAACCATCGCCATATCTTGATGCTTTTGATTCTCGCGATACGCTTTTATTTTCAGTAATCCGGCATGATAATAGGCCTCGGCTTTATCGTATTCTTTTAAACCCATATAGGCATCCCCATAAATTAAGTCTACCTCCCTTGAAAATGGGTTGTCTTCAAAATAGAGGTAAGCACTTTCGTCCAAAGTGGCAATGGCCGATTTGAAATTCCCTTGTATGATATAATTCTTGGCCAATAGAATATAGGTAGAGAGGATCCTGTTCTTAAAGCTTGGGTCTTTTATTTGTGATTTATAGTAGGATAAAGCTTCGGTCAACAATAGGTTTGCTGCCTTAAAATCTTTTTTGTCCTCATACACCTGGGATAGTAATTTTTTGGAGTTCATTGAGGAAGTCTTCCAATCATCCATACTATCCTTGTAGGTGGATACCAATGCAATGTCTTTTTTAAAGTGATACTCCGCCAATTCATATTTGCCCGTATGTTTATAGATAGCCCCAAGAAAGCTGTACAGGCTTGATAGGGTGGCCAAATCATTACGATTACGTTGGGCTTTGGGTATTGCATTGAGTTTGGCAAAGAGTTTTTGAAAATACCCTTTAGCCGTGGTGTAATCCTTTATTTTATAATGGTAATTTCCTTTATCAAAAAGCAGGTAATCTGTATAATAATCGATGTTCGATAAGGTTTTGAAACGCTTATCATAACGTAAGAGGCTATCTTCTTTTTTTAAGTTTTTTCGATAATTTTTTAAATCGTAATAGTACCCGTTGGCATTCATTAAATAAATGTATGCACTGAGCATATATTCCAGTTCATTCTGCTTATCCCCTAAAGCAATTGTCTTATTATAGAAATAGTAGGCGCTATCTTTATTGGTATAATGATAATCATAGGCATTGTTAAATGCCTGTTCCAACTCTGAAGATTGTGCATTGGAACACTGAAAACAAAGAAAGATACCGATTTGGAGTACTACTGCTACTAGATACTTCATAAAAAAAGCCCTCCTTTTGGCGGAGAGCTTAAATATACTGATTTCAAGCAATTTATTCGTAAACTACGGGAGTGGGGATAGTAATCTCACCGACGGCTTCTGATTTTAGTGTTGTGTACATTATGCCCTCTCCTTCCAAGCTTGTTTTTAACTGCAGGGCACTTTGACCATATTCGTCTTTTATGGACTGAAATGAGGTGTCAACCGATTCTTCCTTGTTGTTTTTTATAAGAACACTGGTAACGATCAATTCTTCACCCAATACGATTACGGTATTTGGAGATAGGTTCTGTCGAGGAATACAATTACTTCTATCATCTATTAAGCAAGGTTTTGGTGGCATTGGGCCTTTAGATCCCTTAGGCCTTTTTATAAAGAGTAATGATTCATTGAATCTTTTTAATTTTTTAATATCCTTTTGTATTTTTTCTATTTGTTCCATTACCACTTTGTTGCCGTTTTCAAATTCAGCTACAAGTTTTGTTTTTTGCAGTTTTAACCTATTGATCTCAATCTCCGTACTCGCATAATAGAATTGATGGCCGTAAATAGGTTCATCGGCTTGATCTTTTGAGGTTTTGGAATTCACAGAAGTTAGTTCATCTTCAGTTGTCTCATGGTTGCTACAGGATACTAGTGTTGCAACGGTCAGGAATAGGGTTAATACTGTCATTTTTTTCATGTTAGATACGATTGTTTATTGTTAGTCCTTTTTGTTTTTGGAATGTTAACGTTTTTCCGCAATTAATTTAGGAAATTAAATTAATATTCAGCACGTAAATGATTGATTTTGTTGGTTATATGTACCATAGCGTGATAAAATCCGCACGATGGTATAATAAGGGGAAGCTTAGATTGGTTTTCTGATTAGGGTACTATCATGAAGATTTACGACCTGGACCCTTCTAGGATGAAAGATACAATTCCTGGGTTTTCGCGCTGGGATATAAAGTGAAAGGTCTGACCCCTTGAGCGTATTGCAAAGCCACTTGTTTTTTTAATTAGGGTCAAACGTTTTGCTTAGGTTTTGAAATTATAAACTTAACCTAAGGTTCAAAATCACCTAACACCAAAACTTTCCTGTTTCTTTATTTTTGCTTGGCCTCTTTCGGGAGGAGACGTTCTTTGTTTGAGTTAGTTTAGTTAAAGCTGGTGGCGACATTGGCTTTTTTTTATGTCCTTTTTTTGGATAGGACATAAGTTCAATGACCTTCCAGAAAAGTTGAATACCATTTGCCGGAAGTCTTGACCAACCTTTTTTGGGTATTGAAGTTGTTATGTACAAGACCAAATCTTGGATAATACCCTTCGGCCCATTCAAAGTTGTCGGTAAATGTCCATATAAAGTACCCATGTATCACCAAGCCCGCTTTTTTTGCCCTATACACTTCCTTGATATATTCCTGTAGATAGGAAAGTCTTTTAGGGTCATCGACATGACCGTTGAGGACCGTATCTTCAAAAGCGGCACCATTTTCTGTGATAATCAATTTTTTTATCCCTTTGTAGGCATTGAACTGGGATATCATGGCGTGGATACTTTTTGGATATACCTCCCAATCCATCAACGTAGTGGGTACGTTTCGTTTGGTCGCATTTACGAGTTTTGACCTTAGATAAGGTACGGTAAAACTGTGTTTTACGACCTCTCTGGTATAATTTTGAATGCCTATAAAGTCAAAATCGAAAACCATGTTTTTATCATCCCCTACCTTTTGGTATTTTTCCATACGTTTTAGGATACTTAGGTCATCGGTCGGGTAGCCCAAACCCAAACAAGGTTCAATGAACAAACGGTTCAATAATGCATCTGCTTTTTTTGCGGCCATTAGATCCCTTTTTTTTCTGGAATATGGTGTTATCATGGAGCACGAGAATGTGGAACCAATTACACCTTCCTTCACCGCTTCACGTAAAACCTTGCCTCCCAATGCTTGGCATAGGGTTGTATGGTGAACCGCAGGCAGAAAATTCCCCAAGCCTTTTTTGCCGGGAGCATGCGCCCCTAAAAAATACCCTGCGCCGGTAAAAACCATAGGTTCGTTCAGGACAATCCAGTGTTTTACTCGATCTCCGAATGCTTGGCCACAATGTCGAGCATAAGTTTCAAACCAGCCAAGAATGGCTCTATTGGTCCATCCGCCTTTTTCCTCCAAGGCTTGGGGCAGATCCCAATGGTATAGGGTTGCCCAAGGGGTTATGCCACATTCGAGACAGAAATCAATAACTCGGTTGTAAAAATCTATTCCGGCAATACTTAGGGTACCCTGACCTTTCGGCATTAGTCTTGACCATGATAATGAAAATCTAAAATGGGGAATGTTCATCGACTTCATTAAAAGGATATCTTCTCTGTACCGATGGTAAAAGTCACAGGCAATTTGCCCATTTTGGCCTTGATGAATGTTTTTTTTGTCCGAGGTAAAGCGGTCCCATATAGACTCGCCCTTATCATCACTGTTGTAGGCACCTTCAATTTGGTAGGCGGCAGTGGATACCCCCCAAATAAAATCGGGGCCAAAATCGGATGCTTTTAATCCGTAGTCCGAAAAATTTGGATTTGGTGGTGTCAAATTTAGTAATGCATTTGGCCGACGGAAGCTTCTTGAAGGATCTGATTAACAATATTGGCCGTAATATCCGGATAGTGAATATTGGTTTTATGATCTGTTTCAACCCAGTTTCCCAAAACTTCCAAATGTTTCATTTTTAATGATTTCATAGTGGGAACCCCGATTTCATTAAGGGCCATGGCATTGCATTGTTGTTCATATTGCCCTTTCATGGGTATTGCCAACAATTTTTTTCCTAGATAAAGGGCCTCCGCAGGGGTTTCAAAACCTGCACCGCAAAGAATACCCCTGCAATTGGCCATGCTTCGTATAAAGGCCTCATTATTGATTTTACGAACGGTTATGTTTTTGAAAAGGAAGCCCGTAAGGGTATGTTTAGAAAATACTTCCCATTTTACGCCTTTCAGTTTGGAAAGCATCTTCAATATTTTTTCGTCGCTGTAAGAGGGAAGGTAAACCGTATAATAATCACCCAAGGTTCTGGTCGAGTTTCTGATTTCCTTACGAATGATAGGGGTGAATATGTGGTCCCCATAGGCCTTGAAATGCAGCCCATAGGCATGGCTCGTAGGAGCATATTTTTTTAAGATCATTTTTCCTAAAAGATCGTTCTTTAGGGGTTTTGGAGTGTTGGGGGCAATTACTGCCGCCTGATGGCTAAAACCAACACACGGTTTATCCCTTAATTTGCATGCCCATGCCGACACGGGCTCAAAGTCATTAATGATCAGGTCATAATCTGTAATCGGAAGATTCCTTATTTCTTTCTGTAATTGGGCAGCGTTGGTTTTAAGGTAGGTCCGCCACATATCCACACCCCCCTTTTTTCCAAAGATAAAACTCAGGCCTTTTAATTGATATTTAATGGGATAAGGGATTTTGACATCGGCCTGGGTACCACTGACCAAAATATCGAGGGCGATCTTTCTTTTACGTAGTTCGGGAATTATGTCCCTTGCTCGGCTTAAATGACCATTGCCGGTACCTTGAATTGCGTATAGTATTTTCATTGAATCGGCCTACTTTGTTTTTACATTGCCGCTAGGCACCGAAATGGTTTGGAACTCGAGCATCAAACGTTCAAACAGTTCATTTTTTTCCAATAATTCGGTCGGTTCAAAAACTTCCATGTCTCGGGAATGTATGGCAATGTCATCATCATATCTGTATAGTTCCCATTTGCCCTGGGAGAATTCCAAGGCGGTAAGGTTTTCAACCCAGTCACCGGAATTTAAGTACATGACAGAACCTTTGGTCGTGGTTACCTTTTGAATAACAGGTTGGTGTATATGTCCACAGATAACATAATCAAATTCTTTTTCAATGGCGATATCCGCTGCGGTCTGCTCAAAATCACTGATGAACTTTATGGCCGATTTCACCCCGTTTTTTATTTTTTTGGACATGGAAACGGGTTTTTTGCCCATTTTTTTGGAAACAAAGTTTACGGCACTGTTCAGGAGGATCAGAAAGTCGTAACCCATAGCCCCAAGTTTCGCGATCCACTTGGAATGTCGCATGGTAACATCAAATACATCCCCATGGAATATCCATGCCTTTTTACCATGAATGTTAAGCAATTCCTTGTTAGCGATACTGAACGAACCCATTTTAAAACCTGAGAATTTTCGAAGCATTTCATCATGGTTCCCGGTAATGTATTGCACTTTTACCCCTTTGGCAACCCATTGCAATAGAAGCTTGATGATCTTCATGTGCGATTTTGGCCAATAGTGTTTGCTAAATTGCCAGATGTCAACAATATCCCCATTGAGGATGACCTGGTTCGGTTTGATGGACTTTAAATACTTCAATAGTTCTTTGGCATGGCAACCGTAAGTGCCTAGATGCACATCGGAAATGACCACAATTTCAATAGGTCTTTTTTTCATTTGAACGGGGTCGGATTGGTTGGTTGTTTTTCTTCACTTTTAGGGGTGAACCGTAAGTGCCCATACGATCCAGAAGAAAATCGAATAGGAATGTTGCAAGCGAAACTGGAATATTCTTCATAGTCAGGACTTCAACTATACCAAAGGTTTCGAATAAATTTTGATATTGCTGTAAAGTCTATCTTAAAGTTAGGTTAGGCAATGTTTAACAATAGACTTCTTACATCTTTTTTTATAACCATCTTATAACCTGGAAAAATTATTTTTCAGAATAATATTCATGAATATTGTTTATTACAATGGCCTGGGAGGGCCAATTCAATCGCGTTTCAATATTAGGAGGTAGGGATATGGAATTTTATTGACCATGTATTTGTGTTGACTTTGGAATATTTCGATTGTGGGTATTTTGGGTCGGCGATGGCCGATGGTAAGACTTAAAGGACTGGTATATGACGATACAACCACAATATGACCTTATCGTGGTAGGAGGCGGGGTTCTAGGAACCTTTCATGCCTATCATGCCCTCGAAAGAGGATTGAAGGTGGCGTTGATAGAAAGGGATAATACGCCGCAAGGAGCCACTATAAGTAACTTTGGGCAAATAGTGCCTTCAGGGATGAATAGTAAATGGCAGCTTTTCGGAAGGGAGAGTTTAAGGGTTTATAAGGAAATCCAGCAACAGTTCGATATTAGTGTACGCCAAGAAGGTAGCGTATATTTTGCATCCAACCCTAAAGAGGAACAGTTGCTGGTGGAACTGCATCAAATTAACAAGGACAATGATTACCCCTCCGTGCTATTGACCAAAAAGAAATGTCTCAACTCTTATCCGGGTTTGCGTAAGGACTATGTTACATCCGGACTTTTTTTCCCCGAGGAGATAATGGTAGAGCCACGGGTTATGATCAATAGATTACATAAATATTTAAAGGCAGTGGGGTTGGTCCTTTTTTCAAATTGTACGGTAATCGATTGTATGGCCTTATCTAATGGGATAGAGGTACAATGCTCGAACAATAAATCATTATCGGCGGCAAAGGTTATCATTTGTAATGGTACTGACTTTAAGACCTTGTATCCGAAATTGTTCCGTGAAAGTGATTTAGTGGTGTCAAAACTGCAAATGATGCAGACCAAGTCGCAGCAGAAGTATAGATTACCAAGTTCAATATTTACTGGACGGGCAATACGCTCCTATGGGGCTTTTCAAGAATGCCCCTCGTATACTGGGATGAAATCAGGGGAAAAGTTCAGTTCTGTGGGAAAGAAATGTGGAGTGCAGATCATCTTTAAGCAGTCCGTCGACGGATCAATTATTCTTGGGGAGTCACAGCAATCGGTTTATGTATCTAAAATAGATACCTTGGGAACGGACCTGGATATGGATGTTGATAATTACATACAACAAGAAGCCAAGAGGATTATTGATTTGCCCACATACGAAATACAAAGGCGATGGTACGGTTTGTTCTCCCATTGTAAATCGGCGGATGTTTATCAAGCGACCATAGACGACAATATCCATATCGTTACGGGAATCGGAAGAAAAGGGTTGACCGGAAGCGCAGGATTCGCAAAGGCCAATATTCATCAAATTTTCAATCTAAGACACGTATAGGGACGTATCGATTTTTTTATTAATGGTCAATCAATGTGATACCAGTGGTTTACTAAAAATACCAGGGGCTTTTACATGATGATATTCTTCGAAGTAAATCGTTGCGCGTGAATAACAGCTTTTTAAAAGGTCGGTTTTACCACCAACAAATAGGGATTATTTTTCGGCTATAGCTTTAAAAAGGATAAATCAAAATAGGAAACCTAATTTGTTATATCTTTGAAAACTAGCTTGAAAACACTATATTTCATTTGTTAGGGGATTTTATTCCCTATTTTTTGATGAAATTGAATGTGCTCGATATTTGATTGAATTCAATAGCCAATTACTATATTAAAACCCGTTAAATAAAACCAATAATGTCAAAGGATCAAAAACCTGTAATTAATCTACACGGAAAGCAAGACCCGGACTCAAAGATAGAAGCGATAAAAAACCTCATTTTTGGTGATAATATCCAGAGCTATGACGCAGAGTTCGAGGCTTTAAAGGAAGATATCCTCAATAAGAAAAAGATTTTGGAGGATTTGATTGAGGAGGTCGGGACCGACTTAAGAAAATCAATTGATGATGTTTCAACCGATGTGAATATTCGAATAACCGACCTGGAAAACAGTTTGGCCACAAAGATGGAGGACTTGGACGGGAAAAGCGTTGCCAAGGAAACCTTGGGTAAATTACTCATTGAATTGGGTGAAAAAGTCAGTAGTAAATAAATAGATCTTAAGGGCAGTTCGAATGAACGAGAAAGACAGATTGGAAATCCTTAAGGATATTTTGTTCACAGAGGATCGTGAAGATATTGATAAAATTGCCAATCGCATCGAACTGTTGGAGCAAGCTTATAATAGTAGGGAGAAATTCGCTTCCCGCGTGGATCCCATTGTGGAGGAACAGTTGGACAAGTTTACCAAAAGTATTCCGCATACCCTCGGACCGACAATTACCGCAACGTTAAAAAAGGAAATCCAAAACCACAAAGACGAAGTTGTTGACGCCCTTTACCCCGTGTTGGGTAAAATGGTCAAAAAATATGTGGCCCAGGAAATAAAGGTTTTATCTGAAAAGATAGATAACCAACTGAGCTTTATTTCTGCCTGGAAAAGAAAATTAAGATCGTTTTTTGGCGGTAGTAAGGAAAAAGAGTTATTACTTGATGATATAGGCGGGGAAAAAATTGAACAGGTAATGTTGATCGAACGTGGTTCAGGTCTGTTGAAAGCTAGTTTTTCAAAAACCGAAACCATAGATGAGGAAATGATCTCAGGAATGCTCACGGCCATAAAAACCTTTGTTGAGGATGCCTTTAATCAGAAAAACCAGGAGTTGGAACTTATAGAATATGAACTATACAATATACATATACAAAGCTTCGTCAACTATTATGTGGCAGTGGTGATTTCCGGTGCCTACAGTTTAAAGGCAAAGGATAAGGTTCAGGATATTATCTTCGACTTTTACCATAATTTCATGGAGATGAACCTTGATCTCATCTATACCAGTCGTCATCTCGAACAGCCGGTTGACACCATAAGCAGTAAACTGATTCAAAAAAAGCTAGCAGAATATTTTGGCAATGCAAAAATCTAAGAAGATTGTAATTTTAGGTCATTTCGGTGTCGGTAAGACATCATTGATCCAACGATTTGTAAAAGACAGTTTTTCCGATAAATATAAAGTGACCATTGGCGTTCATATTACCAAAAAAATTGTTGAGGTAAATGAGAATGATTCCATTTCACTGATTATTTGGGATCTCGAAGGTACCGATGAGGTGCAAATGATACGGCAGGCATACTTATTGGGTACCCATGGGGTTGTCTTCGTTTTTGATGTAAGTCGACCTTCCACATTCCAGAATTTGA
Organism: Maribacter aquimaris; assembly: GCF_014596745.1. Classification (GTDB taxonomy): domain Bacteria; phylum Bacteroidota; class Bacteroidia; order Flavobacteriales; family Flavobacteriaceae; genus Maribacter_A; species Maribacter_A aquimaris. Next base: position 52,187 of record NZ_JABTCF010000011.1, on the reverse strand, counting down.
ATAGTGATTTAAAAATAGTTGCCGAGAAAACCCCCGATACTCCATTGATCATCGTTGGCAACAAAATTGATTTGGTAATCCAGGATGAGCTTCAAAGTCTTTTAAAAGACAACAATATTGAAGCAAATTACCTTACCAGTGCAAAAACCGGGGATGCTGTAAACGAAATGTTCACCCATTTAGCTACCCTATTGAATGACCTTACTTAGCCAATATAAAGAGCAATACATAAATCAGAGCATTCAGTTTGTTGTCATAGACTTGGATGGTAAGGTTCTTGAAAGTGATCAAACTTTCATTACGTTGAAACAGGATGGGTTCATCTATGATGTACATCCTTTCTTTATTTCCTACTCAAGTATTCTGGACAGTACGGAGGATTCGATGACCTATAATTGTGTTCACCTTGGGGAAGGTGATATGGAATTGATTACCGATATACGGTTTATAAAGAAAGAGAACCACCTGCTATTGGTCATTTATGACCTTACCGAGCATTATGTCTCCTATCAACGAATCGCACAGGCTAGGAACGAATCCATCATTAATTCTGAATTGGTGGTTCTTAAGAATATTGAATTGGAAGAACGGGAACGTTTCAAAAATGCCTTTATTCAGAATTTCAGCCATGAACTTAGAAATCCGCTAACAAGTATAATTTCGATAACCAACCTGCTCGAAAAAACCAACTTGGATAATGCGCAGCACCAAATGGTTGATTTTCTTAAGGAATCGAATACCAATTTACGATTATTGCTCGATGATATTCTGAGCATAAGCATGATTGCCTCTGGTAGGTTGCAATTGCGTAACAAAGTATTCAATCTGTTAAAATTGCTAGAGCTTATTGCGTTTACCTATACATCGAAAACCAAAGGGACATCCATTTCATTTTTGATGGATCATGATCAAAAAATACCTGAATTTATCGAAGGGGATAGGTTGCGATTGTTCCAAGTGCTCACCAACTTACTGGATAATGCCATAAAATTCACCGAAAAAGGCACGATTGCCCTAAAAGTAATACTCAATCAGAAAAGGGCAAATAAGGTAAGTCTAAGATTTGAGGTAAATGATACTGGTATTGGCATTCCTTCGGAAAAGATAAATACTGTTTTCGAGAGTTTCACACAATTGGAGGAAGAAGGTAAAAAAGGGGGTGCCGGTTTGGGGTTGTCTATAGTCAAAGGATTGGTAGAACTCATGGGTAGTGAGATCAAGGCGGAATCAAAGTCGGGTAAAGGTTCTTCCTTTTACTTTGACGTTACCTTGACCTATGCTATGAATTTAGCTTCCAAGCCTATTGAAAACACCAAAAATAAAACTGTAGATATATCAAAGCTCAAAGGGGATAGAAAATATAAGGTATTATTGGTTGAGGATGATGAACGTACACAAATGGTATTGTTCAAAACCCTTATGGATACCAATCTGTTTTTTATTGATTTGGTCAATGATGGCGCCATGGTTTTTGAAACGGTGATCAACAACAACTATGATATTATTCTTATGGATGTTGATCTGCCCAATGTTTCCGGTGATCAAATTACCAAATTGATCCGTGAATTTCCCTTTAAGAACATCAAGAATATTCCTATTATCGGCGTCACGGCCAATGTGTTTGAAGATAATGTCGATAATTATTTGAAGTTGGGCATGAATGCGGTGGTACCCAAACCATTCGATTTTAATGAGCTGCTAAAAGCCATTGTTAAACTACTTAAGTAGTATCCAACCCTTTTTGCATATTTATACTTTATACGGCTTATTGTCATAAGCGAAACACACTTCATAAACACTAAAGTAAGATAAATCTTGTTAAGAATGTATTTCATCGATAAAATATGCATTTTATCGACATATATTTCTAATCCATTATTTTCAGCCCTTTAGCCATGACTGCGCCTTAGATTTGTCCTGTATTAGAAATGAGACCCCTGATACATTAATTATAGAACGCACATGAACACATCGATTTTTGTAGATATTTTTTTTGTTATCAGTTTGTTGGTTTTTATGACAACCCTTTGCATTATTCTGCCTACCACCTTGTTAAAGCGGAAAGCATTGTTGAAAACAAAGGCGGAATACAGAATGAATAACATGATGAAAAGTAGATGATAAATATAATTGTTGTTTATCTCGGCATTCAAGCCATAAACAACGATAAACCTTAAAGGATAAATGCTATGCTAAACACTAACCATTTTATCCGTTTAAGTCCACTGGAATCTAATTGGCGATTTTAGTGGAGTGATAAAACCAACCCGGGTTTTGATAGTGATTAAAGTAATTTAGGTTTTAATTAGTCGGTTGGTTTAAGGGCCCTGTTTACAGGGCCTTTTTTTAATAAAATAAAGGATTAGATCAGAAAGACAATGCGTCCGTTGCCCATTGCACTATAAAATTTGAATATAACTTTAATGGGGAAATCAGTGAGCTTTAAGTATTTAATAGGTAACAGTTCAAAGGAGATGGATTTTGATCGACACAACAATACGAAGGGGTTGTATCCTGATTTAAACCAAGAGGAATTGTTTATTGGCGCTGTTTTTTTAAGTGACGTGTTAAAATTTGATTTATCGGACCAAGAACATAAAATGGAATACTTTGGTAGACTGGGTTTAGTTCATGTGGACGAATAAAAAGTGCTATGAAAAGGAAGGTAAATGGTGATGCATTGGTGATACTCTTGGGTATATTGATTGTGCTGGAGTCTATTAAAAACGTGCTGTGACCAAATTAATTTAGACTTTCGAAACGTTGATCGAATGAGATACGGAGAAAAGGTCGAAAACTTATCATTAGGGTTGTTTTACGATAACCCAGCCATCATAAGATGAATTTTATGGGTTGGTTATATTCATTTTAAAAGGTAATGAGGGTTGTGTTTGTTACGTTCCCCCTTAAGGGATAATTAGAAAGAAATTTCTGTTATCCCTTTTTAATTTTCCTATATTTAAAACAAAGGTCTGAAACCTTCGATTGACTAAAGGGAGGGGTGAACATGAACACTTAAAAATTAGTGACCTCGGCAAGAATCGAACTTGCATCTAAAGTTTAGGAAACTTCTATTCTATCCATTGAACTACGAGGCCAGTATAAGAAGAGCGCAAAAATAAAGTTTTTTGCAATAATTTACTTTATCAATCGTAAATATTTAAGAAGTATTATTATCAAAGGCTTTTTGGTTAGTTGTTCCGCCTCATCCATATTTCATACATCGGCTCCCCCTTACTATTCTTGCCTTGGTGATGCCAGTCATTCCCATTGATTTTGTATTCGAATGTGAGCTCGGCCCCAACCCTTGAATTATCTCTGGAGAAAAACTCGATATTTTCTTGGTAGACCCCATCCTTCGAGGTAAAGGAGCCACCACCGGTACCGTGAAATTGCATGGTTTCGGTATTATAGGCTATCCATTGAAACCTGCCATCTTGTAAAAATTTCAATGTTTTACGGGATTTGCTGTCACCCCTTCGTTCCTGTCCCTCATCAGGACCCCGTACACCGAACAACCACTGTCCATCCAAATCCTGGCTTATTTTTGCATTTGGCTTAAACTTCATGTCCGATTTCATTCCAAGAATCAAATTGTTGCCATCCTTTTCAAATGGAATACGCAGTTGGCGAATGGGGTCTTTGGCGTAATTGGAATTGAATTCCAGGAGCACCACCAAACGTTGATCTTCAATTTGATAAAACCCACCTTCGGTCTTTATGAAATTTGCAGGTGATTTTTTATAGGTCGTATGTATCAAATACCGATCGGATAACTTTAATTCGTGAACCGTGTCGTTGGCCACCGAAAAATACACACCTGGCATAATCTGGGCATTGATTGTAGGTGCGGCACAAAGGAATACCAGTAAGAAATAGTGGTAAATAGCTGTTTTCGTTTTCATAAGTGGGTTTTTAATACTAAATATAATAATTAAAACACTATAAATGAATTGATTAGGATTGATTCGGGGAATAATGGAATATTTTTGAAGTATTTTTTATAAAAAGCTTGTTTTATAATTTTTTTGATTTTATTTGTACCATCAAACTAAGCGTTTATTAGTTTGGTTTAAGGCTTTTAGCTGAACATAATGAACCTTGTTTATATGCTCGGGACCATGGGGATTAGGAAGTCATACCCATTGTCTGCCCAGGGATTGGGTGACCGGGATTTAAAGCTAACTTCTGTGAGGACCCTTACCATCGTCTGTAGCCAGCACGATTACTTTTTCATTCCTACAACGGCGGAACAAATCATGATTTGATTTTAATTCAATGATCTTTTTATAAAAGGTTCTATTCCTTTATCCAAAATTTTATTGCTATTAATTTTAAATATTCTATTGTTCCATGAACACTAAATACATTGATCTAATCGATCAAACGTTTGATTTTCCGCAAGAGGAGTTCTCACTTCAGAACGATAACCTGCAATTTCACGGCATTCCCTTATATGAACTCGTTCAGAAATACGGAAGTCCGTTAAAATTCACGTATCTGCCCAAAATTTCTGAAAATATCATGCGCGCCAAAAATTGGTTCGCAACGGCCATTGAAAAAAATGGTTACAAGGGAAAGTACAACTATTGTTATTGTACAAAAAGTTCCCATTTCCAGCATGTAATGCATGAGGCCTTAAAGAATGACATCCATATAGAGACGTCATCCGCCTTTGATATCAATATCATTGAAAACTTAAAGGAAAAAGGTAAATTGAAGAATGACGCTTATATTATCTGTAATGGATTTAAGCGTGATCAATATATAGAAAATATTGGTCGCCTTATCAACTCGGGTCATCGCAACTGTATTCCTATCATCGATAATTATGAAGAGATCGATCTGTTGTCCGATGTGGTCAATGACAACTTTAAGGTAGGTATCCGTATTGCTTCGGAAGAAGAGCCTAAATTTGAGTTTTACACCTCCCGTTTGGGAATCGGGTATAAGAATATCGTGCCCTTCTACGAAAACCAAATTAAGGACAATGAGAAGGTTGAACTTAAGATGCTCCATTTTTTCATTAACACCGGTATACGGGACAATGCGTATTACTGGAACGAACTGGCCAAGTGTCTAAAAGTCTATGTGCGATTGAAGAAAATGTGTCCTTCACTCGACAGTCTTAATATAGGTGGAGGGTTTCCCATAAAGAATTCCTTGGCCTTCGAGTATGATTATGAGTATATGATCGATGAGATCATTAATCAGATCAACATAGCCTGCCAAGAGGCTGAAGTATCGGTGCCCCATATTTTTACTGAGTTCGGAAGCTTTACGGTAGGAGAGAGCGGAGGTGCCATATATGAGATCTTATATCAAAAACAACAGAATGATCGGGAAAAATGGAATATGATAGATTCGTCTTTTATTACCACCCTACCCGATACTTGGGCCATCAATAAACGATTTATCATGTTGCCGGTCAATCGTTGGCATGATGAATATGAGCGTGTTCTTTTAGGCGGACTCACTTGCGATAGCGATGATTATTACAATAGTGAACAGAACAGGAATGCCATTTATTTGCCTAAATACAGTAAAAGTAAACCACTTTACATAGGTTTCTTCAATACTGGGGCGTATCAAGATTCCATTGGGGGCGTTGGTGGCCTGCAGCATTGTCTGATACCACAGCCCAAACATATCATTATTGATAGGGATGAAAATGGTGAGCTGACAACCACACTGTTCAAGACTCAGCAAAAAGCTGATCAGATGTTGGAAATACTGGGATACGACAATAATGTGCCAGTGCATAATATTGAAGAGGTCCTTAACGAACAAACAATTCCTTTACAAGGGTAGTATAACAATAAATTAATATTTAAAATCATGAGTACAACGAAGAATTACGCGGGTATTACCGACGAATTCGCACAATTGGAAACTGCGAAAGTGGTTTTGATTCCAGTGCCCTATGACGGTACAAGCACTTGGGGAAAAGGAGCCGATAAAGGTCCGGAAGCATTCTTGGATGCATCGGAGAACATGGAATTGTATGATATTGAAACCAATTCTGAGGTGTATAAACAAGGGATTCATTTGACCAATCCGGTAACTGAAAACGATTCTCCCGAATCCATGGTGGATGCCGTACATAAAGTGACCAAGGAGTACATCAAACGCAATAAATTCGTGACGCTTTTTGGAGGGGAACATTCTATCTCAATAGGTAGTATAAGGGCGTTCAATGAATGCTTTGACAATCTAACGGTTTTGCATATTGATGCCCATGCCGATTTAAGGGAGTCTTACGACGGAACACGATGTAACCATGCCTGTGCCGTGCATGAGGCCAGTCAGTCAACGAATCTAGTACAGATAGGCATTCGTTCCATGGACGCCATAGAGAAGACTTTTATGGATGATGAAAAGACCTTTTTCGCACATGATATGGTGAATGATGAATATTGGATGGATAAGGTTGTAGACCTTATGACCGATAATGTGTTCATTACTTTTGATTTGGATGCTTTCGATCCCTCTATATTGCCTTCTACGGGAACACCGGAACCGGGAGGATTGTTCTGGTATGAAACCCTGGATTTTTTGAAGCAGGTCTATAAGGAGAAAAACGTTGTTGGTTTCGACATTGTTGAACTATGCCCCAATGCCCAAGATAAATCTTCGGATTTTTTGGCGGCTAAGTTGTATTACAAAATGCTAAGTTATAAATTCATGGGTGAAGATGTTGATGATGACTATGATAATACCTATGATGTAAACCATAAATCGGGGAATACCCATTCAAAATTTGAAGAGGATGAAGACTAAAGGAGCTATTTCCAATTTTATTGAAAAATATTATTTGCATTTTAATGCCGCCGCCTTGGTCGATGCGGCCAAAGGCTATGAGGATCAGTTGAAAAAAGGTTCCAAAATGTTGGTGTCCTTGGCTGGGGCCATGAGTACCGCCGAGTTAGGTAAGATTTTTGCGGAAATGATTCGGCAGGATAAGGTACAGATCGTTTCGTGTACCGGGGCCAATTTGGAGGAGGATATTATGAACCTGGTGGCACATTCGCACTATAAACGGGTACCGGAATATCGCGATTTAACCCCCCAGGATGAATGGAATTTGTTGGAAAAAGGACTCAATCGGGTTACGGATACCTGTATCCCCGAGGAAGAGGCATTCCGCAGGTTGCAAGAGCACATATTTAAGATCTGGAAAGATGCCGAGGATAAGGGTGAACGTTATTTACCCCATGAATATATGTATAAGATGTTGCTTTCCGGGGTATTGGAAGAGTATTATGAAATAGATTTGAAAGATTCTTGGATGTATGCCGCGGCAGAGAAAAACCTACCTATCGTTTGTCCAGGATGGGAAGATAGTACTATGGGGAACATTTTTGCTTCCTACGTTTTAAAAGGGGAACTTAAGGCGAGTACCATGAAGTCCGGGATTGAATATATGACCTTTTTGGCTGATTGGTATACCGACAATTCAAAGAATGGTATTGGGTTTTTCCAAATAGGTGGGGGTATTGCGGGTGATTTTCCAATTTGTGTGGTACCCATGTTATATCAGGATATGGAACGTACGGACACGCCTTTCTGGAGTTATTTTTGCCAGATTAGCGACTCAACAACAAGTTATGGGTCGTACTCGGGGGCCGTACCCAATGAAAAGATCACCTGGGGGAAACTCGATATGGATACGCCAAAATTTATAATAGAAAGTGATGCGACCATTGTGGCGCCTTTAATTTTTGCTTATCTTTTGAACATGTAATTATGGACAAGCACGCACATTTAAAAAGAGTAATAGTCGATTTCAGAAAACTGACACCGGAGGTTCTCAAACTTTTGGTCGAAAGGTATCCTGATGGTTATGACGATCGTAATATCATTTCATTTAGAAATGCCAGTGGCGAAAGGGTAGAAGCTGTGGAGGTTTTGACTGAGGACACCAAATATTTGGTCAAGATCAGTGCAAAATTGGAATATACCATGGAGAATTATGATGAGGATGACTATGAGGATTATGATGACGATGATCCAGAAGCCGTTCCCGATCCCGATTTGTCAGAGGATGGACATGACGATGACGATTAATACGAATAACCCTAGGTAACCCATTCAAATTTTCGCAAGCCAATCCCTTTTTAAAGGGGACTTCCCTTACGATATTAAGCCGGTGTCCCGATAAAGGACATGAGGCTAACCTTATCACATATTCAAGAATGAAAATAGAAGAGATTGAAAATATTGAATTAAAGTTCCTAGACCTTGAAGACTACAAGGAACTCAAGGAAGCAATGCTTTCTTCCTATACCAATATGCCTGGTTCGTATTGGAAAGAGGAGCAAATTAAGTTATTGGTAGACAAGTTTCCCGAAGGGCAGGTCGTCATTAAGATCAATGGCCAATTGGCTGGTTGTGCCTTATCGATCATAGTCGATTATGAACTGTATGAGGACGATCATACCTATGAGGACATTACAGGCAACTATTCCTTCAATACACATACCAATGAAGGGGATGTGTTATATGGAATAGATGTTTTTATCAAACCCGAATTTCGTGGACTCAGGTTAGGCCGCAGATTATATGATTACCGTAAGGAACTCTGTGAAAAACTGAACCTAAAAAGTATTGTTTTTGGGGGTCGGATGCCCAATTTCCATAAATATTCGGAAGAACTTACCCCTAAGGAGTATATCGCAAAAGTTCGGTTGAAGGAAATCCAAGACCCTGTACTCAATTTTCAGATCAGCAATGATTTTCATCCAGCCAAAGTGATGAAAGGATATTTGGAAGGCGATGAGGCGTCCAACGATTTCGCCATTTTGATGGAGTGGGATAATATTTATTATCACAAACCCTCTAAAAAAGCCGCCACCAAGAAGACCATTATACGATTGGGGCTTATCCAATGGCAAATGAGGCCTTATAAAGATTTGGAAGCCTTATTGCAACAGGCAGAGTATTTCGTGGATGCCGTTTCGGGTTATCGTTCTGATTTTGCGATGATGCCCGAATTTTTCAATGCCCCCCTGATGGCCGATCACAACCATCTGTCCACCCCTGACGCTATTCGCGAACTGGCGGGGCATACAACAGCCATTGTCCAAAAATTCTCTGAGTTTTCGATTTCATATAACATCAATATCATTTCCGGTAGTATGCCCGAAATCGTAGATGGCCGTTTATTGAATGTGGGGTATTTGTGTAGAAGGGATGGTAGTGTGGAGCGTTATGAGAAGATCCATGTTACCCCCGATGAGGCTAAGGTATGGGGAATGCAGGGAGGCAATCAAATAAAGGCATTTGATACCGATTGCGGTAAAATAGGCATCCTAATATGTTACGATGTTGAGTTTCCTGAATTGGGCCGTATTTTGGCCGATGAAGGCATGAATATACTGTTCGTTCCATTTTTGACCGATACCCAAAATGGGTATTCAAGGGTGCGCAATTGTGCGCAGGCAAGAGCCATAGAAAATGAATGTTATGTAGCGATAGCCGGTAGTGTTGGTAATTTACCCAATGTACAGAACATGGATATCCAATTTGCACAATCGATGGTTTTTACACCCTGTGATTTTTCATTCCCTACCAATGGTATCAAGGCGGAAGCCACCCCAAATACCGAGATGATCCTTATCGCTGACGTGGACATTGATCTACTTAGGGAACTTAACCAATTCGGGGCGGTGCATAATCTAAAGGATAGAAGAACCGACCTTTATGAATTAAGGAAAAAGTAAACCCTGTTCAATGTACAGGATGGGTTATAAAGGCGGTCATGGTGTGTTTCTTATGATTTGGATACACTGAACACTAGGCCGTACGGGCCATAATTTACGTAAGAATATATAAAAAAATATAAAAGTATGACGCTTAATAAGTTGCGTATCATTGGCAGTGAGGAATGGTGTTTTTTCGATCCGTTGGGTATTCCTGCCATTAAGGCAAGGGTAGATTCTGGGGCAAAGACCTCTTCCATTCAGGCCACCAATATCAAGGTAATCAACAAAGGGGTTCAGGAATGGGTGAAGTTTGAAGTGAACCCTTTGCAGGAGAATAGGAGTATAACCCTAAATTGTGAGGCCCGGTTGGTCGACAGGCGAATGATCAAAAGTTCCACAGGAATCTCTGAGGAACGCTTAGTGGTAAAGACCCCCGTAACTTTGGGCGATGATACATTTGAAATAGAATTGACCCTTGCCAATAGGGATACCATGGAGTACCGTATGCTCTTGGGTAGGGAGGCTTTAATGGACAGGTATATGGTGAATCCTGCGGAAAGCTATAAAATACAGCATTTCACCACTGATGAAATTGAACTAAAATACAAGCCGTTCTTTAAACAAAAGACGGGATTGAAAATAGCCCTTTTGGCCAGTAATCCACAGCTTTATAGCAATAAACGTATTATCGAGGCCGCTGAGGCCAGAGGACATGAAATCGTGTTTCTCAATGTTGAATTGGCCTATATGAAGTTGGATGCGCATTCACCTGAAATCAGATATCGTGGAGGGAACATCCTCAATGAGTTCGATGCGGTTATCCCAAGAATCAAACCCGCAGTTACTTTTTATGGTTGTGCATTGATTCGTCAATTTGATAATTTGGGCGTGTATTGTCAGAATACGGCAGAGGCCATATCCCAGTCCAGGGATAAACTTTTTGCCTCCCAGTTGTTTTCAAAAAACGATATCCATATACCGATAACGGGATTTGCAAAATCACCCATGGATACCAAAGATCTTATAAAAATGGTCAATGGAGCGCCCCTCATTATAAAATTGTTGGAGAGTACCCAAGGCAAGGGCGTTGTTTTGGCAGAGACCAATAAAGCTGCGGAGAGTGTAATCAATGCGTTTAAGAGCGTGAATACGAACATTCTGGTCCAGGAGTTCATTAAGGAAGCCAATGGGCAGGATATCCGTTGTTTCGTGGTTAATGGCAAAGTAGTCGCCTCTATGCAAAGACAGGCGGAGAAAGGGGAGTTTAGGGCCAATATCCACCAAGGGGGCAAGGCATCGATCATTAAGATTACGGCAGAAGAGAAGAAATTGGCCCTAAAGGCCGCCAAGGTATTGAATTTGGCCGTAGCTGGGGTCGATATTATCCGATCGAACAAAGGACCACTATTATTGGAGGTGAATTCCTCTCCAGGTTTAGAAGGTATTGAGAATGCCACCGGAAAGGATATTGCCAATGAAATGATCTTGGCGATAGAGCGAAAGCTCAAGTTCAGTTCTTAAGAAAAGGTTGTGGACCCTCTAAAAAGGGTCCCTTTCTAAGGAGTTGCTCACGCCTTTAAATTCGACAGCATCTCCTTGGTCATTTTTTCCAAATCGAATTTCGATTGCCATCCCCAATCCGTTTGGGCATGGGAGTCATCAATACTACTAGGCCAAGAATCGGCAATTTCCTGTCTAAAATCGGGCTTATAACTTATTTTGAAATCAGGTATCCAGACCTTTATGCTATTTGCGATTTCCTCGGGGGTAAAACTTATGGCGGCCAGATTGTACGAGGATCGTATCTTAATGTTTTCCGGTTTGCTTCGCATTAATAAAAGGGTGGCCCGTATGGCATCGTCCATAAACATCATGGGTAACCGGGTATCCTTTTTCAAAAAACAGGTATAGGCGCCCTCCGATAAGGCCTTATGGTAAATTTCTACCGCATAATCCGTGGTTCCCCCACCGGGCATGGTCTTGTAACTGATAAGTCCAGGATAACGTATGCTACGGACATCGACCCCGAATTTTTGGTGGTAATAGTTACACCAGCGCTCACCGGATTGTTTGCTAATGCCATAAACCGTCGATGGTTCCATAATGGTATTTTGTGGTGTCAGGTCCGCGGGGGTATTGGGACCAAAGACAGCGATGCTCGAAGGCCAGAAAATCTTATCTATCTTTTTTTCCTTGGCGAGGTTTAACACATTGAAGAGTGAGTTCATGTTCAGGTTCCAGGCACGCATGGGAAACTTTTCGGCGGTGGCACTTAACATGGCTGCCATTAGGTACACTTCACTGATTTCGTAATAGGCCACCACTTCTTCCAAAGCATTGTAATCCGTGGCGTCTAAAAGCTCAAAGGGGCCTGAGTTCATCAGTTCTTCTTTTCCCTCGCGAATATCACTCGCAATAACAACCTCATTGCCATGTTTTTCACGTAAGGCATACGTAAGTTCCGTTCCGATTTGCCCACAGGCACCCAAGATTAAAATAGATTTCTGCATTAAAATGACGTTAAATGAATACTTGGTAAATATAGCTTTTATTAAAATTTGTACATTCGCTTTATGCATAAATTCTTAGTTGTCCTAGTCGTGTTTTTGGTATCCGTTTCTTGTAAGGAAAAGAAAGATGAAACGGGTGGGGAAGATGCCTCACGATATGAAATTGTTACCGATAAATGGCCTAAAAAGCTTGCTGTGGATCCCAAGGCTGAGGCTATCTTAAAGCAATGGCCCGAATACATGGCCATGGATGTTGGTTTTGATGCTATTTACAACGCGGCGAATAAGGAAGATTTAAGCCTTACGATAGAGGATCTTATCAATGAGCAAAAATTACTGGAAGATTCAACCTATCCCAAAGAATTTGATTCCCCACAGATAAAAAGCCGACAAAAGGTTTTTAAGACCTATTTGCTAAAGGTCAAGGGTGATTTGGTTTATTTTTTGGATCCCGAGACCTCAGTACATGAAATGATCGAATCCTATAATATCATGAGAGAGCAGTTCAATGCCATTGTGAACCATACCTTGGATGCCAAACTGATTTTGGATCAGGAATAGCTATGGTATGCCCCGTTAACGAAAACCTTGCCGCATCTTGTTAAAAAAACGAGACTTCCTGTATCTTAATGTTCGGCGAACCGATTGAAGATTATTTTTTATCCTCGGCAGGTTCTGCTTTTCTGGATTCCAAGGCCTGCTTGCTTAAACTGGCTAGATTAAAGTTAGGGTCTATGGTCAAAGCCTTATCGATCATGGCGATTGCCTCATCGATCTTGGTTTTGTCCTGATTGTAGATGGTAAGGGCCTTTAAATGCATAAATGCCGCCTTTAATGATGCTTCGTAGGGTTGCTGTCTTTCATAAAAAGCATATTTCATATCGTCCTTGGCATTGGCAATCCCATAATCAATATTGGTAATGGCCCCAAGATTATCTCCGGTCTGTATTTTTAAATCGGCCAATTCATAGGCCAAATAGACATTAGGGGTACGTTTGTTCAGGATCTCTAATTGTTCCAAGGCCCTTTTGGGCTGGTTGATCGCTTTCAATGAAATAGCCTTCACCTGTACGGCCAAATCCGAATCCGATTCGTTTTTTTCTATTCCTATGGTGTTCAATGCCTGCATATGCTGATTGTTGTTCGCATAGATGTAGGCAAGCGTGTCTTTTCGTGCTTTGGAAGGGGCAAGTATATTCAAATGTGTTAAGGCATTGGTCATACCGTTCACATCGGCCTGCATTCTCATTTCCTTATAAAAGGCTTCGTAATGTTTTAATAATTCGGCGTTTGATTGTGCATTTACCATAAAGCTGGAGGCAAATAGGACCACGAAGACAACCTTTTTCATATATCTCTTGTTTTCTTGATTTTTCGTGCGCTAAGCTATTAAAATTATATTTATTATGCTGTTAACGAAAGTATTAAATAAACATAAAAAAAGCGCCAAGACGGCGCTGATTTTTTTTGTATCCTAAAAATATCATGCAATGGTTAATTTCACTTCTTTTTTGGCGAACCTACGTATGAGTCCGGCATAAAATCCCAAATTTTTGGTATCCAGTTCAATGCACGACTTTAAAAAATCCTTTAGGTTTTTAAATAAAAGATTGGCGTGTAATAAAGGAAGGTACATATTGACCTTGGTCGGGTCGTAGTTTTTGTCGTCCATTACGATATCCATGGCTACCCTTTTTCTGTGATAATCAATAGATACATCCGTTGCATTGTAATACTTCTTTAAGATAGCAACATGTAAGGTTTTAAATTTTTCGGTTGATTGGGGATTTGCGCAACTTTCGGAAATTAATTTTTCAATCTCCTTTTTAATTCTAAATCGTAATGCTGAATTTTCCATGTCAATCGATTTTTTTGTATACTTAAAATTACGCATTTCATCGATAAGACCTTTAAGAACAGTGGTTTAATTAACACAAACTGGGCATATTTGTTGTGAAAATCAAAATTTATGTGGTGAATTAAGGAAGAATTGAGGTCTTGAAAACATACTTTTTAACATGTATTAACCTACTGGAGTCGACAATCTTACCTGACAAACTTGAATTTTCGTCATATTCCGGGTAAATCAATCCTTTTTGATTGGCCATGCGTTGATAATAATCTTTTTTAGTAGGATGTAAAGGGAAGGCTGCATTGAAAATTTCACCCCACCATTGCTTTTTTAAAATCGACTCGATGATACCTATGCAATCCTCCAAGTGGATTAAATTTACGGGATGGTTCCCATTACGTAACCCCTTTTTGCCCGATAGCATGGTAATAGGATGTCTGTCCTTCCCGATCAATCCCCCAAATCGGATAATGGTCGTTTCTATATTAGGAAGGGCCAAAAACAGTTTTTCCGATGCCAACAATTGTTTTCCCGATGCGGTGGTTGGCTTGGGAAGGATGTCATCGGTGACCACGCCTTGATCATTACCATAGACCGAGGTGCTGCTTACAAACACGACCTTCTTAACCTTGGACTTTTTTAAGGCCCCGCATAGGTGTTCCATTTTCTTGATGTAATTCTCAGGATTGGAACCACGTAGTTTCGGCGGGATATTGATGATAAGGGTTTCCGCATCTTCCAATAGCGTTGTTATGGGACCGTTAAGTCCTTTCTCCGATATTGAAATTTTATAGGGTGTAATACCAACAGTTTGAAGCATTGGTATTTTGTCCTCGGAGGTCGTGGTGCCAAAGATTGTAAAACCCTGGTGTATAAGGGATTTGGCCAAGGAAAACCCTAGCCAACCACAACCCATAATCGCGATGTTCTTATTCAAAAGGGATGGTTTTGGTTATCAGTATGGCATCATTCAATACAAAAGGCATGGGTATATTGTTTTCGGGTCTTTCGGGAATGGTGAATTGTGCATTGGTCAACAAATCGTTGGAGGCTTCATAAATAGTGAGTTCGGGTTTAGCCTCTTTGGGCAGGGTAAGTTGAAGCTCGGTATAATCGTTATTGCTGATATAATGAGTAACTAATCGGCCTTGCTTCCTTTGGGCCAAATAAAATTCCGACAAAGGAATGGAGTTGACAATGGCTTTTTTGATTTCAACGGCATTGGTGAACACTTCCAGACGGTTGACATCGCGTTGGGGGGTTATACAAATCGTTATCATTCGGTCGTTTCCAATAATTGTATCAAGGGTGATATCGATTTTAGGTGGGGTGATTTCCTTTAAGGGGGCATCGACCATATGGGTGAAACCGGTAGAGTACTTACTACTTATGGTCTTTTCCTGTAGTTTGCCGGGAACCTCCTTGGTTTTACCTATATATTGTGACGTCCAAGCGGAAACCACGTTTTCATAGGTCGCCCATTGTGCTGTGTTGTTATCGGCATCCAGAACATATAGCAAACTGGTCGGTTTTGCATTTTCCTTGGTAAAATCCGAATTGAAATGGGCAGAAACCATAAATCCGATAAAAAGTAAAAATCCAATTAGGGCCAATCGGTTCTTACCCTTATAAAATCCAAAAAGGGGAAGAAGTAAATAAAAAGTCAAAGAAGTCAATAGGGTAGTGGCTACCATCATTTTCAACCCCAAACCAATAGGGAACATTTTAATGAAAGGGGGATAGATCCAAAGGGCAGGCAATGCCAGGATCAATATCAAATAAGCACTTGGTTTTTTTTGGTTGATGACCACCATAAATGAAACCATAAGCGCATATAAGGGAATAATGAAAAAGCTGGCTCCTGGTAAATAGGCCGCAACCAAGCCACATATCAGTGTCCAAAGGAATATCGGAGCTACCAAGAGATTTGGCGTTTCAATCGATTTGAATTTATGGTATGACCAAAAACAGGTGGCTATGGCAAATAGAACAAAGGAGGCAATATAGGTATGGCCGTTATAGGTGAAGCCGTGCAATATATCGGTATATCCAGGGTACAGCCATTTGAGGAAACTCCAGCCATAAAAACCGACAACCCCATTTATAACCAAAGCAAGTAACATGGGTAAGAACCCTTTTAGTAGTTGGTTTATTTGGATTGTTTTTTTTCGAAAACCGATGATCAAAAGAATCCCGAAAAAGAGGACGGCCAAAGCGAACATGGGCCATATCCATTCGAAAGGATAGGAGACTAGCTTAAAGAAGGGTACGTTAAAGTAGACAAAATCATTTAGGCTTTTCAGGTGCTCCAGATCGGAGTTGGCAAAATAGGATAACAAGGGCATTAAATAACTGCCTTGGTGGGCCAACGTATTCCGGTCCAAACGATTATAATTATCACGTACGGTATGGTAGTCGAAATGGTCATCGATAAAGGCAAAATTAAAACCTTCTATATCCCCATCTTCCCTAAAAACGGTCAGATCGGTGTCGTTGGGAAGCATTTTATAAATACTGTACACCAAGGAATTCGCTACGGGATACTTGGGATTTGCTGCAATAAATTCCTGGATAAGTTTGCCATTGCCTCGATTTGTTTCCACCAACATATAACTCGGCCCACCACTTCCCCGGGCCTCAAAATTCAAGACCAGGCCTAGGTCTTTTGCCCAAGGGTGTTTGTTGACGAACAAATCCGCACCGTTAAGTCCCAATTCCTCAGCATCGGTAATCAGGATGATGATGTCGTTTTTAGGTTGTTTCCCTTCCGCTAGAAAAGCGCGCACGCCTTCTAGGATCGTGGCAACCCCACTGCCGGCATCACTTGCCCCCAATGAGGAATGCGGACTACTGTCGTAATGGGAAAGCAACAATAGGGCCTTACCATCTTCCGATCCTTTTATCCGGGCAAGAATATTGGTCGCTTTGCTCAAGTTGCCCCAATCGCCGGCGGTATAACCTTCTTGGAGGGAGGTTTCCAAGCCCAGGGATTGTAATTCGGATACGATGTAATTTCGAACTTCGGTATGCGCCGGGAATCCAACACCATGTGGCTTTTTGGAAATGTTTTTCACATGGGTCAGGGCCCTGTCCGTTGAAAAAGCATTTTTTGTGGTATTGATGTCCTCCGTATAGGAAGGCATTGCCGCTTTAAAACTCCAGTAAACTGCAAGAAGAATGAGTAAGAGCGAGGTAATTTTTGAAAATGGTTTCATGGCGGATACTTGTACCCTAAAAGTATAAAATTATCGAATGATCTGGTATTATACCGTCCATTTTATGGTATTGGATTATTTTTTCTATCTTTAGTAATCAACCTAAAAGATAAAAATATGGCTATCAAAAGTTTTCAAGGAATCAGAAAAGCATCTAAGAAAGAGTTTGACGCACCTATTTTGGTCTCTGATTATATGACTACCAAGTTGGTGACCTTCGCTCCGGATCAGTCCATTTTGGAGGTTATGGAGCAATTTGCCAAGTATCATATCTCAGGGGGTCCTGTATTGGATGATAATGGTTTTTTGGTTGGGATCATCTCGGAAGCGGATTGTATGAAGCAAATTTCCGAAAGCCGTTATTTTAATCAGCCTATTCTCGATAAGAGTGTGGAAAAGTATATGTCTAAAGAGGTGGAGACCATTCCCCATGACACCTCGATTTTTGATGCAGCATGTATTTTTGACAAGCATAACCGCAGAAGATTACCTGTGATGAAAGATGGGTTGGTCGTGGGTCAAATAAGCCGTAAGGACATTGTTATAGCCGCCTTAAAACTTAGCGGACATAATTGGAAGTGATCTATTCCCGTTTTACGATCATATAATAATCATTCTCCAAGGGTAAGTATCCTAAATCATAGAGGAAATAGTAGGTAGTGCCTTTTTTGGTGGTATAAAGGTTGGTAATGAATTCAAAATCGAAGCCTTTATCCATCAATCGGGTTCGCGTGGTCTTTGTTTTCCCATCCTTTAGGGGGAAGCTATCCAAAATGCGATAGTTCTTTCGCAGTCGGTTGTTGATATTTCGGATAAGGTTCTTACTATCTTTGTTGACCTTGTTGTTGTAGGCGTTCCTGCAATGGTCCGAACAGAATTTTTTGTCGACACGTCCCCTGATTTCGGCGCCACATTCCAAACATTTTCTTTGCATCTTATTTTTCCCTTTTGTAATTGAATTTAACTTCTTCGGAAGCACCTTGGCCATCATCGACCACCACATACATGTTTATTTCGTTTTCACTGATCCGCTCTATGGTAAAATCATCGAAGTAGATGGTATGGTCTTCCATTTTCACTAATTTGAAATCGACGGTTTCGTCTTTTTCTTCCCAACCTTTCAGTGAACCATGAAAATGTTTCAATTGCAATATCAAGGTTTCATCGCGTTGTTGAATATGGCCCACTTCATAAAAATGTACTTTACCGTCGGTCACCAGTTTAAAGACAAACATCATGGAATCACCCAAGGGCGGACTCCATATTTCTTCGGCGACACCACCAAAGGCCTCACCTTTCCAATGGCCAGCAATCCATGCGACGTCGTCTAATGTGGCTTTGGGAGCGCCACTAGTTTCGGTAAAGGAAACGGTGTGCTGGGAAAAGGAGCCCATTGAAATGCAAAAAGCAAGAATAAAAATCGGTTTCATGGAATAACATTCTTGTTGCCAACAAGATACAAATTATCCGATTACAAACGAATAGGAGTTTAATTTTCAATAACGATGTTGTATTTTGTCAATAAACCGACGATATTGGCCTTTGAGAATTTTGCTTTTTTGATTTGATTTCTTTCGGGGTCAATGCTGAAGTTATAGGCGGTGGTCAAATCCGTTTTCTCCAATACGGTATCGTAAAATATAGCCTTTTCCAAATCGCATTCATCCAGTGAGGCCCCAGATAGGTCGGTTTCCGTAAAATCGACTTCGATCAGTTTGCAATCGTCAAATTGAATGGCACCCAATGCCATTTTATAGAAGGATGAGAAATTCAACACACAGTTTGAAAAGCCAAAGGACATTAGAAAATCATTGCAATTTTCAAATTTCACTCCCATCATTTTACATCGGGTAAAGTGTACGTCGTTCAATACCGTCTGGCCTAGGTTCGTATTGCTGAGGTTGCAATCCAGGAATTGGCATTCCATAAAATGTTGATTGTCGAGATATCCCTCGGAAAAATCGCAATTCTCGAATATACAGTTTTCATATTCCCCTTTTGAAAGTCGGTCTGTCCTATAATCCTTTCCTTTGAAGGTTTGGTCTGCGATGAAAGGTTTGTTCATTGATTATCCTTTGTTTTTGGCCTTAAGTTGCACATTTATTTTGGGATTCCGTTGTACCAGTCCATCAATAAATCCATATTTCTCTTTTGGGGATATAATAACATAGGTGCCATTGTCCAAGGAGATTTCCAAACGATCTAAGGAAGCGGCAGGGGCACTAATGGGATTATGGGTTTCCCTGATTTTTGTTATCCTGCTTATTTCGTAGGATTGGTTCAAAAGAAACCCCGATCTTACCTTCAGAATGTTCCCGTCGATGGTGTAATAGGTCTGATGGAAAAGGTAGGCAATAAAGGCTGCGGTAAGGGCTATGAATAATAGTCCACCCCAACTTTTTTCGATAACCAGGGTATAGGAGCTTATACCAAAAACTAAAGCGATAAATAGCACTAGGCCAACCCCTATTTTTGATTTGTAGATTTTCATTGGTGGTCTGTTTTATTCTTTCAGGATTATCGCTGGTAATCCCAGGTCATCATATAATTTGTTATACGCCTCCATTTCATCGTTTATTATGGCATTCCTTTCGGTTTCATAGGTTTCCCATTCGGCCATAAGGTCTTTAAGGCGCTCTTTGGCTCCCTTGGTCACTTTAGGTTCGGCAACATCAACGTAACCTTTTAACTCCATAAATTCCGCATTCAGTCGATTGTTGTAATTGATCACATCCTGAAAGGTTTTTTGCTTGGGTTGGATG
The DNA here is from genome assembly GCF_014596745.1 of Maribacter aquimaris. GTDB lineage: Bacteria > Bacteroidota > Bacteroidia > Flavobacteriales > Flavobacteriaceae > Maribacter_A > Maribacter_A aquimaris. The sequence continues at coordinate 32,144 of NZ_JABTCF010000011.1, read as the reverse complement.
AGTTTCCGTTCCCAGGTGTCAATACGCTTAATGAGTGTTTCGCCCTTATCCAATAACTCCTTGGTTCGATCATTGTCGCTTAGCAATTTCGCATAACTTTTCAATTGTGCTTTTGCCGACTGCATCGCGGTAACCGATTCGTGAATGCTTTTTATACTACCTTCAATTTGCCCCAAAACAGTTTGTTGTTCTTCATAGTTGGCTTGGGAAGCTTCTACCTTTGGATTTTTCAATACCGTAACTTCGGTCTCGGATGTAAATCCGTCGACGGTCAATTTCAACTGGTATGTACCGGGACCCACCCGTGATCCAGCATAACTCCCATAGACAAAAACCTTGTCTACGGCGGGGAGGGTTTCCTTTCTGAAATCCCATGTAAATCGATTGTATCCTTTTTTGGAGGGAAGTGTTTCGGGTTTGGACGGGCCGCCGGGCCAGGATTTGAAATCTTTCGGTTTTTTGTTCGTATAGGTTCTAATGGTTTTTCCTTTATGCAATACTTCCAATTTAAGGTTTAAACTGTCGGCATCCTTGTCTAAATAATAATCGAAAGTCACGCCCGATTTTGGATTCTGACCTAATCCCGGAACGGGTTTGTCGGTATGTCCACCAAAAAGCAGATAGGTATCCTTGGGCTTGTAAATACTGATTGGTTTTTTTGGTGCATCCATGTTTTGAATAGCAGCAAGGTCATCGAGAATCCAAAAAGAACGACCCGCTGTGGCAGCGATCAAATCATTATCCTGAATGACCAAATCGTTGATTGGGACGATAGGTAGATTCAACTGGAAAGGTTGCCAATTTTGTCCGTCATCCCATGAAATGAACAAGCCGGTTTCCGTGCCTGCATAGAGCAATCCTTTCTTGCGCTTATCTTCCCGTACTACCCGTACAAAGGTATGTTCTCCGGTTATACCATTAGTTATATTATACCAAGTGGTACCGTAATCGGAGGTCTTAAAAACATAAGGTTTTAGGTCCATTTGTTTGTAGCGCATCACGACGACATAGGCTGTCGCCGGATCATGTGGGGATACCTCTATACTGTTCACGATTCCTTCCCTTAAATTCGGGGGAGTTACATTGGTCCAATTTTGACCGCCATCTTTGGTAAGATGTATAAGTCCGTCATCACTCCCGGCCCAAAGCACCCCCTTTTCATGTGGGGATTCAACCAAATACATGATGGTATTGTAGTTTTCGCCGCCTGCCGCTTCGTTGGTGTACGGACCTGAACCTGGACCTTGTTGCGATTTGTCGTTCCGGGTAAGGTCTGGACTGATAATATCCCAACTATGTCCGTTATCCATAGATTTGAAAACCACATTCCCCGCATGGTAAATGGTGCTTCTATTATGGGGGGAACTTATGATGGGGGCATTCCAATTATATCGAAACTTAAAATCTTTCGGGGCATTCCCAAGGGCTAATTCGGGATATTCCTTAATGGATTTTCCTTCCCCTGAGGCCCGTACCCATTTTTCGATAATTCCCTGATAGCATCCTCCAAAAACTACTTCGGGGTTATCCGGGTCAAAGGCCAAATAGGCACTTTCACAACCGGCGACAGCGTACCAATCCTTCCAATCGATACCTTGATCGTTGGTTCGACTGGCAATGGCAATGGCTGAATTGTCTTGTTGGCCGCCGTAGATAGTATAAGGCACTAGATTATCGGTAATGACGCGATAGAACTGGGAGGTAGGTTGGTTCTGCTGTGAACTCCAACCCTTACCGCCATTGTTCGAAATATTGGCACCCCCGTCGTTGGAATTGATCATTTTGGAATTGTCGGTCGGGTTGATCCAAAGGTCATGGTTATCGCCATGGGGCGTAGGTAAGGGTTTGAAGCTTTTACCGCCATCGATGGATTTCGTTACCGGAGCATTGAGCACGTATACCAAGTTTGCATCCTGTGGATCGGCAAAAATTTCCATGTAATACCAAGAACGGGCGATATTGATCCGGTCCTTGTTTACCTGTGTCCATTTTTTGCCGGCATCATCAGAGCGGTAAACGCCCCCTTTGTCATCTTCGGCCTCAAGAACGGCAAATACACGTTCAGGATTGGCCCTTGAAACGGAAATTCCTGCTTTCCCGAATGCTTTGGGCAGCCCTTCCTTCATTTTTTCCCATGTGCTTCCCCCATCTGTTGACTTGTAAAGGCCTGAATCTTTCCCCCCAGAGGTTATCGTCCAAGGAAAGCGTTCGTGCTGCCACATGGCCGCATATAGGATCAACGGGTTCGTCATATCCATGGATAAGGAAGCGGCTCCCGTTATGTCATTTACGAATAGAACCTTGTCCCAAGTCGTTCCACTATCCATTGAACGGTAAATGCCCCGATCGGCAGTGGGACCGTATTGGGCACCTTGTGCCGCAACAAATAGAATATCCGGATTGGTTGGGTGGATGATGACGTCGGAGATATGTCGCGTATAGTCCAAGCCCATATGCTTCCAGGTTTTACCGGCATCGGTTGATTTGTATACGCCATCACCCATAGAGGTCATGACCCCACGGGCGGCATGTTCGCCCATACCTACAACAACAATATTCGGATGGCTTTCCGAAACCGCAATGTCGCCAACCGATCCCGTTTTAAAGAATCCATCAGATACGTTCTTCCAGGTAATACCGTCATCAATGGTTTTCCAGACCCCACCGCCGGTACTTCCCATATAATAGGTCATTGGTTGCTTAACAACTCCGGTTGAGGCCACACTTCTACCGCCTCGAAACGGACCGATATTACGCCATTGGAGTCCATGGAACATAGAATCCTGTACAGTAATGGCTGGAGGCGTTGATTTCTTTTTCCGTTTTTGTGATTGTAATGAAAGGGGTATGACAAGCAAGGCAAGGAGAATATACTGCAAGGATTTCATAGGGTTGGTATTTAGGTTTTTGCATAGCGTTGAAGGCTATATCTGAAAGGTAAGAAACCTATAAGAAAAATGCAGGGTAACCCATGTGTTTTCTATTGGTTTTGCTTGATTATGTTAAGGAAAAGGCATAAAAAAACCTTGGTCATTGACAAAATTCATGGCAATGACCAAGGTTTACTACGATCAATAATTTAATTGTTTTCCTTCAGATAGTAATCACGAAGAATATAAAAAGCCTGTTTTTTCATACCCTGTTCAGAAATCAATCCTTTTCTATTGAAATCTTCCTGGATTCGTTTTAGAGGACGTCTCGAAGAGCGGAAGTCCATTAAGATCCAAGGGGATAATCCGGACAAAAATTCAATATTCCGCATCATTTCAATATTGGTCCTATACACTTCGGCCTGGTATTCTTCAGTCCATCGTTCATTTTTAGAGCCATGAAGACCATATAAGGCACCGCCGCCGACTTCGCTCATGATCATGGGTTTGTCATAGGCACTTGCCCATTTTACCGAAGAACATTTTTGGGGTTCGTCAACGTACCAGCCACAATAATGGTTTATCCCGATGACATCGACTGCTTTACCCAAGGGGTCTTCGATCATTTTGCCGCCTTCTCCCTCACTTTGGGTGTCCAAAGCAGCGGTTATCAATCGGGTATTGTCCAATTTTCGGGCCTCATTGGTAAGATTGGTCAAGAAATCGAGTCGCGCTTCACCTTCCGGGGTTTCATTGGCCACCGACCACATGAGAATGGCGGCCCTGTTCTTGTCACGGGAGATCATTTCCGTAAGTTGGTTTTTGGCATTGGCGTAGGTATCCTTGTTGTCGAATAGGATGGTCCAATACACGGGTATTTCCGACCAGATCATAAAGCCCATTTTTTCAGCTTCCCGAACCATGGTCTCACTATGGGGATAGTGTGCCAAACGGATATAATTGCAGCCTAGTTCCTTGGCCCATTGCAGCAATATTCTGCATTCTTCTTTCGAGGTTACCCGACCGGTCTTAAATGGGGCTTCTTCATGAATGCTTATACCCTTTAGGAAGATTTCCTTTCCATTGAGTAAAATTTTAGACCCTTGGGTAGAGACGGTTCTAAACCCAATGGTATCGGTTATCTCGTCGGAAGCTGTTTTAATAGTGACTTCGTACAGTTTAGGGTTTTTGGGTTCCCATAGGGTGGGTTTCGCTTTTATCGAAAAATTGGCTTTACCATTTTTAACGATGGATTTTACATTTTTACGGAGTTCGGGAATGCTGATTTCCACGTTGTCACCATCCGAGCCATTTTCGACGGTTACCCAGCCTTGAATGTCGGTGGTACTGCCTTTTGCCAATTGAATGGAATAATCGGCGATGTGGGTTTTAGGTGTTGAGATCAAATGAACAGATCGGGTAATGCCCCCGTAGTTCCACCAATCTTGGTTGACGGTGGGTACATTTTCACGTTTACGTTTATTGTCGACTTTGACGACTACGAAATTATCCCCTTCCTTAAGCTTGTCGGTCACCTCAAATTGAAAGGGGGTATACCCACCCGTGTGGGTTCCTATACGTTCCCCATTGAGGTAAACGATCGCCTCATAATTTACGGCTTCAAAATACAGATAGACCAATTCATTTGTTTTGGCAGAGTAGTTGAAGTCCTTTTTATACCAAACGGTACCTTCATAATAGTACAATTTTTCCATTTGGGTATTCCAATCCCCTGGGACTATAATCTGATCACTGGTATCAAAATTATATTCAATAAGATCGGAGGGCGATTGCATTTTGGCATTTTTGAAATACCCGTTATCCATGGGTTGTAGCCTGTGATTGTAGTAGCCATTCTCAAGGGGGTCTACAATAATATCCCACAGTCCGTTCAATGAAACTTTTTCCCTAGCATCGATATTTTGGAGTAGATCGGAGAATGCCCTGTCCTGTGCAAAAAGCGTCGTAAAAGAAGAGATAAATAATAGGATGAGTAAACTTTTGATTGGTTTCATTTTCTAATTCATTTTTAGGGTTTAGTGGAACGGTATCGTGATTGATCGCTTTAACTATAAATCCGGGGTAAAAGTATCTACCAAAGTGATCACCTTAAGTTTGTCCTTAAATGAGGCGAGGTTTTCGTTTGCACCTTTTTTTATGGTTACTGTTTTTTGGGTATTCGGAAGCATGTCAAAATAGTTATCCGAGAAATTGGCATCGGATCCTGAGGATAGAAAGACATTCTTGGCCAATTTCAGGGTGCTCAAAGTTACTTCAAAACCATCGGTATTTTCCTGTATCTCGAAAGAAAGTTCCGGATTGGGAAAATCAAGGGATTTATAAGGGGATAAATAGCGTAAATTCTCGGTATGTACCTTTTCATTAACGATCATCTCACCCTGTAAGAGCACGTTTTTTGAAATATTCCTGTTGATCAAATCCCTTTTTGGTATTGTAAAATAGGACTTGGATTGGTTCGGTGCTACAACAACCTGCTCTTCCCATTGGTCAATAGCGTTACCTTCAAAATCGAGTAGGCGAAGCTTCAATTTTGCATCAACGGGTTTTAGGGAATCCGACACAACGTAAACCTTTAAGCTGTCTGCCTTCTCCTCAAAAGTGATCAAGAAATTTTCGAAGGATTTTTTGGCCTCATAATGAAGGGCCTTCCATTTACCATAATAGTCGATACTCGACCAAGAGGCTACTGGCCAACAGTCGTTGATCTGCCAGTACAAGCTGCCCATACAGCGGTCCCTGTTTCTTCTGTGGGCCTCAATACCCACTTTGATGCCATGGGCCTGTAATAGATGGCTAACATATAGGAAACTCTCAAAATCCTTTGGTCTTTTGTAATGGCGTAACATATATTCCTCAATGGTCTCATTGCCGATACTCGACCTTTGGTGCGATTTCATGACCTCGGAATAGATGTCATAATCCTCGGGAACCGTATATTTTTCAACGCTTGACATTTCTGGAAAGGACTGAAAGCCGTACTCCGACATAAATCGGGGTATTTCTGTCGTATATTTTTCGAACGGTTCTTTACCCCACCAGACCATCCAATAATGGGCGTCCCCTTTTTCCATGGATTCCGGCTCCCCAAAATCACTTTCCGGGGATGATGGCCAGTAAGCCCGGTTACCATCGAAATTTTGAACGACTTCCGGAAGTATTTTATGAAAGATGTCATCATAGGCCTTCCAAACCGTATCGGCAATCTGTTGGGATTGTTCTTCGGCAACCTGATTTTTCCAGCCCCAGTTTTCCCAGGCGGAGAGAATCTCATTATTTCCGCACCAAAGGGCGATTGAAGTATGGTTACGCAGTCTTTTTACATTGTCTATGGCCTCTTGCCTTACATTGTCAAGAAATCCTTGATCACCGGGGAACATGGCACAGGCAAACATAAAATCCTGCCAAACAAGTAGTCCCATTTCATCGCACATTTGATAAAATTCATCGTTCTCATAAATACCTCCGCCCCAAACGCGGAGCATATTCATATTGGCCTTTTTGGCAGAGGTTAGTATATGTTCGTAGTTGGATTTTTTCGCACGTGGTAGAAAGGCATCTTGCGGAATGTAATTGGCCCCCTTCATAAATACGGGATGCCCATTTACCTTAAAATAGAATGATGTTCCATAGGCATCGGGTTCCCTTACCAGTTCTACTGTTCTAAGGCCTATTTTATGGGATTTTCGGTCGATATAGGAGTCTGATATGACTTTGACCTCGATGTTGTACAATACTTGTTCCCCCATTCCATTGGGCCACCATAGTTCTGGATTCTCTATCTTGAAAGGGATATTGAACTTATTTTTTCCCACCGCTAGGGCGACCTCTTGTTTTTTGACTATGGAATCATTTACCACAATCTCAATTTCCGATTTTTCATTGATTTCGCTGGCACTCAATTCAATTTGGGCGGTAAGGCTGGCACTTTGGGCCAAGGTATCTTGCTTAATATAAACGTCATCGATTCTGTGATGGTCCCAACTGCGTAGTTTTATGGGTCTCCAAATGCCGGAAGAGACCAATCGGGGGCCCCAATCCCAACCAAAATGGTAACCGGCCTTACGGGTAAAGATACTCACTTGTTTATCGCCTTCGACCTTGCCGATGGCCGCCAGGTCATTGTCCGATACCGGGATTTTATATCCTAAGGCATCGTATTTTTCCAATCCTTTTTTAATAGGCGATTCGAATACGATTCGCAGCGTATTCCCACCCTCCTTTAGTATGGGTTTTACTTCTGCCCTATAATTTCGGAACATATTATCGGTTTGAAGGATCAGCGAATCGTTCAGATATATTTGGCTGTAGGTGTCGAGTCCTAGAAAATCGAGTTCTAAATGTTGTTTTCCAAGAGCCTCCTTGGTCAGGGTGAACGTGGTTTTGTATTCCCAATCTTCCTTATCGATCCATTGTAGGTCGTGCTCGTTCAATCGGAAGTAAGGGTCTGGAATTTCCCCTATTTCCATTAGATCGGTATGAACCGTACCTGGCACGGTAGCTTTGTTCCAAAGGGTGTCTTGTGTTTTTTTGAAGGTCCATTGGTCAGACAGAGCGATTTCAGCAGTGGAAGGGGAATTGCCGCAACCGGACATAAAAAGGAGTACCAACATATAAAGAAAGTTTTGGTGTAATTTTTTGCTCTTAAACATGGTTTTATTGGTTTAGGTGGTGTACAGGATGTTATTGCTATTTTGGTTGCAAAGTGATTTCAAATCCAAACCGGTTATTGAAGGCTGTAGTTTGTTCGTAACGGGTCTATTCATGGTCTTAAAGGCTAGGTTCGGCATACCCTGGAACATACCGTGTGTTCGAATATTTTGGTATAAAAAGGGCTATATACCGTCAAAAAAACTAACGTGATTATCAAAATTAAAGGTTGCCAACTACTAAACCAAGTACTAAAACATCTATATGTGGAAAAAGACTATTTTGTATCACTAATTTACAAATTACGTTCATATGTGGTTTTGTATTCGCGCCATAGACGATAGGCCTTCAGCCCTGTGGTCGGTTTTTTTCAAAATCACAGCACCCTTAATGGTATACCCGATACTTTTTGCCCTTTCTTTAATACAATTCAGCATGGTACAAAATTCATGGGGTTGTTGTGGCCCGGCCACGGAGATCGATAGCTTATCGTCATGGCTTTTTGTGGACAGGCACTTCGTACAGTTGGGAGACCCTGGTTAGGTCGGTTGCCTCATTGATGGAATAAAAATAATCCAATTGCCATTTTTGGGTACGTTCCGCTTGTTTGTTTTTCGCTATATCCCACTTCGGATACACCCGGAAGGCTCTTTTTCCTTCTTTCTTTTCCGTGGAGATTATTCCTTTCCCAATCAGCACCGATTTCGGGAAAACAAATTGCCCGAACCCATGTACTGACCGCACGTTCACGATATAAAAATCAATTTGGTCGGTTGCGCTGAAAGGTTCAATCGGTCCGTTGCCGGTCCGTTGCCAAAAAGTAACGAATTGCCCGGTTTTTGTAGGTGTGATCTTGGCGTTTCTGCATCTTATATGGAGTCCGTTCAGTTTAAATCGACAGGCATCATATGCTTTACCTTCCGATTCGGTTTTAAAGTCGGTTAGGTCAAACCCACATGGGGTATAGATTTCCGTATTGATTTGGGTTAGATTCCTATCCATTTATTGTGTTTTCTAAACGATGCACGGCTTTTGTCATAGGGCATTTCAAAAGAGTACCGTATTTATGGTTGCATATGTATTGCTGCATTCGGTTTGTAATTTGTTTTCAAAATCCTCAAGCGTTTTCCATAGGTCAATAAATTCCTCGATGCCATCTTTTTCAAGGTCCGTGTTTATAATGAGGATTTTGACCATTTCTTTTGCTTTTAATAGGGCAACACCTATAAAGGTTTTGGAAATAGAGGCGATATTCTGAATCGTATTCTCCGAATATCCTATGTTTTTCCTTTTATCAGCATACCCCAGTCCTTTCTCGAATACTATTCCATCTTGATTGACAACAGCAACGGAGAAACCAATAATATGCCCTTGTGCATAAATCTGTTCCAATGCTTGGGTTAGTTCTTTTGTAATTGAATCGTTTGTCTGGCCATAGCTTTGGTGTAACAAAACATTGAAAGTCAATAGGATAATAATTTTTTTCATAAAGTGATGGACTTAACGGACAGGTAACGGGTTTGTGTCGGGGGGTGATTTAAGTCCCTAAATTAGGAAATACCAACCGAATGGAAATCCGGAAGGGGCAATACTGTAATCCATACCATGTTTTTTATGAAGTAGTTTGGTTCTTGTGCCCTATTTTTTAATACTACCATGGTTGGTGGTTAATAGGACTAATCGAATCATTTTAATAAATTTATTAAGATTAATTAGTTTAATGGCTATAAAATTTAACGATAATCCAGGTAATGTTTTAAAAGTATTGAGCATTGCTTAAAACTTAATTACACTTACATCCAAGTTTATTAAAGAAGTATCTTTGACTATAGTTTGAATTTGGTTATCGATTGCATACGTAACACTTTCCTAATCAAAAGAATATACCTCTTGAATGAGGGCGGATTGTTTTGGTGTTACAGCTTCGGAAAACCGATTTTTCATATTATTTAATATATAATTATCACGCTAAATCGAGAATTATGAAACGTTTAATTACAATATGCGCGGCTGTTTTGGTAAGTACCATATCTTATGGGCAATGGCAATTTTCAGCAAGTTCTGGATATGCTATAGGAAGCGCAGGCATGAAACTGGGGGAACGGGTGAATGCCTCGGAAACGGAAAACTCCTATGGTAGTTATGGGGAAGGGGCCAACGTTCAAATACGGGGGACTTATTTCTTTGATGACTCGTTCGGAGTGGATTTGGGTATTGGGTATTTAAATGGTGCAGATCAAGATGTACGAATTATTGATTTGCCCAGTACGGAAGTAGATGCAGTGGCCAGAGCCCGTGCTTTCGGAGCTTCAGCATCCATAGTTTATAAATTCACGAATAACATTTACGGTCGTTTTGGGGCTTTATTGAAAATGGGTGGTAAAACGGAAGCCGTGGTGTATCAAAAATCAGTTTTCTCAGCAGATGAGGCAACAGCTTTTGGTGTCCCGGAGGGTTCCTATTCCGAGACAAATTATACGGAAGATTATCACGGACATTTTCCTTTAGGTCTTGTTGCTGCACTTGGTTACAAATATGATTTGAATACTAATTTCAGTCTTTTTGTTGAAGCTGAGTATTATGGCATCAGTTTAAAACGAAAAGATTCCGAAATTTCTGCATTCAATACTGATATCGTTTTACCTGATGGTACTGTTGCCGTGGACGGTTTTTATTCCTTAGATAATTTACCTGATGGCGTCAATAAGAAAACGACTTATGAGGACAATTTATCGAACACCAATACAGATACTTCAAAAGTACTATCACAAAAAGTTCCCTATTCGTCATTTGGACTTAATATAGGGGTTACTTATAAATTAGGGGGTTCTAATAAAGAGTAGTAACCCAAGGGATTTCCTTTCTTGGTCTATAATAAACGACCCTATTGAAACGTTGGTTTTGATAGGGTCTCTTTTTTTTGGATCAAGAACAATTGTTGTGTTTATGCAAGGATAATCGTCAATCTGGAAAGGAAGAATGCTATATTTTCCACACCCCTTAATGGGGGGGCTAAAGAAGGAACGGCCTATTTTTGATTTCGTTTTAAATCAAGTGGTTTCCGCATTGGGCGGGGGAAGTCGTCCATAGAGCATTTCACCTTAGTGAAAGCGGCCTGGACGATGTGGCCGCGGAAAGTGCGTGGATTTAAAGAAATTCAAAATCAGCCTAGCGTTTTTTGTTTCTTTTTTGGGCAATGCAAAAAAGAACAGAACACGAACTTCGGGATAGTTTATGTTTTCTTTTTCTAATTCACACCCAACTTTTGGGATTGACCCTTCTTTTTGTTGCTATACGATGGACTTCATTTTTAAATTCGGCCATTATCTCGAGCTTTTTTTATAGCTCCCCAAGTGATTAATTGAATATTGTTTTCTTGGAGTTTTGACCTGTTTTCCTCATTGGTGAAAAAGTCGAGGTCGATCTGTCGCCATTCGGAACCGAAATTTGGATGGTTAACGGTTATGCCCTTCATTTCACGGTCATCAAATGCGGGATGGATTAGGATAAGGTTGATCCCACTTGATAAGTTTTCCAAAATGTCGCTATAAAAGTCCCCCAATTTGCCCGTCTCAAAATACTTGAATTCCCCAACATAGGTTCTATCAATCAGGAAGTCGCCTTCTTCTATATGCTGTTCAGGCTGTAGTCCCACCATTTGCAGTAATTGTTTATTGATCAAAACCGGAAGGTTGAATTCCCTCCCCAAATCCTTGTAGATCTTAAAAAATGCCGGATCGGCCCCGACACTGTACATGTGCGAATCAATATGGGTAGGTTGTAATCCGAATTCCAAGGCTTTTGCTATCTGCCCATGCAGCTCTTTTCGAACATCCTCTGGCGTCGCGTTTTTTCCAAGATCTTTCCTGTTTTTATAGAAATGTCCGTTGCCGTCGACCAAACTCGGTACTTCGGAAATGGGCAGGACAGGTCCGAATTTGTACTTTTCCCATTCACAGGTGAGTGTTAGGTGTATTCCGTAGTCAAATTGGGGGTTGTCCTTGGCAAACAGGGCCATTTCATAAAACCACGGACAGGGTACCATAAGGCTGTATGAATTTACAAAGCCGTTCTCTAGGACCTGTATCGTTGCCCTATTCTCGGAATGCGAAAGTCCGGCGTCATCTGCATGTATGATCAGTAATTTGGCTTTATCCGGGAATTCCATTTTTGATAACCAGTTCATTTTCTGTTTGCTTTAGGTCTAGCACAAGCAAGACCGCGGTTTTTGTACACTCTAAAGTACTAATAAAATGTATTTTCGAACCCCAAATCACTCAATCATATCGGTCCGTAACACCAATGACCCTTGTAGATTGTAGTAAAGCGTTTGGCATGTCACAGGTTGTGGGTAATTTTGCGCAGTTGCGTATAAGCTGTACGTTTGTTTTAATGTTTCATTTAGTCGCTTGTAAACATGTGTTTATAGGCGGAATGGACCAATGAAGTTTTTGTGGAAAAGAAAGCAGGTAAAACGAAAAGGGTAAAGAAACCTTGGCCAACAAAAGAGGCCATGGACCAGGTTTATGCCATGAAACTTTGGGGTGGTGGCCATGCTGATTTTTATTCGGGTGTAGGGTCGCATCATCCCGAGATTGTCAATCCGTATATCGCTGTTGTAAAATCATTTTTAACATCCTTTAAAAGTCCTCTCGTGGTTTGTGATCTGGGTTGTGGGGATTTCAATGTAGGGAAAGAATTGGTGAAGCATACCAAAAAGTATATTGCGATAGATATCGTATCGGACCTTATTGTACATAACCAGGAGAAATTCAAGCAGGAAAATTTGGAATTCCATTGTTTGGATATCGCATCCGATGATTTGCCTTCCGGGGATTGTGCTGTACTACGACAAGTGTTACAACATCTGTCCAATGCTGAAATAGCCCAGATAGTACGTAAGTTGGGGGATTACAAATATGTGATCATTACCGAGCATGTACCTGAAGGGGATTTCATACCGAACAAGGATATTATTTCAGGACAGGGAATCCGACTGAAAAAGCAAAGTGGAGTAGACGTATTGGCCCCACCATTTGATTGTAAGGTAAAAGACGAAAAGCAATTACTGTCTATTAGCTTAAATGATAATATGGGGGTTATTGTAACGACCTTGTATACGCTTTTTTAAGACCAAGCGATGCTATGATTTCAACATGGTCAATACCATTTTAAATTTTTCTACCGCAAGTAATGCATGAGGGACATTTGCCGGCATAATGATGCTTTCGCCCGCTTCAAGAACGTTCGATACGCCATCTATTTTTATATCGGCCTTGCCATCGACAATAAAGACCGTCGCATCAAACGGTGTGGTATGCTCACTCAATCCTTCGCCTTTATCAAAAGCAAATAATGAGATGTTTCCCGTTTCTTTTTTTAAGATGTGTTTGCTAACAACAGCTTTTTCGGCATAGGCGATACTCTTGTCATAGGAAAATATCTTTCCTTTCTCAAATTCATTGGACATGGTGTTCTTTTTTTAAATGGTTAAATCATTCCTTTAATCCCGACGTTTTGGGGTGGCGGTCATTGCAAATAATCAGAACCCCTGTTTAGGCACTAATTGCCTTTATGCCCTGTCACCCTAAGTTTCTCCCCTATTGATTTTCAATGATGGTAATGTACGCGATTTTATGAAATTCAATCCTATTAATGTGTTGTAAAAAGTGCCTCTACGGAAAGGTAACGTTCACCGGTATCGTAATTCATGGTCAGGATGGTCTCCTTACCCTTCAGGGTTTGCAATTGTTTTCTAACAGCAGCCAAGGAAGCCCCTGTAGATATGCCAACCAAAATACCTTCGGTTTTCGCTATGTTCTGTGCCTCCGAGAATGCTTCATCCTTGGTTATTTTAAAGACCCCATCAATGGTATCCCTATTGAACACTTCCGGAAAAAAACCGGGTCCAATCCCTTGTAAGGGGTGTGGTCCTGGTTTCCCTCCAGAGATTATCGCAGAATCGTGGGGCTCTACGGCTATGACCTTTACATTCGGGAATTTTTCCTTTAAACCTTCGGAAATACCCGTGATATGGCCACCGGTACCCACACCGGTAATTACATAATCCAAACCTTCAGGAAAATCATTGGCAATTTCCAAGGCGGTTGTCTTACGGTGTATTTCTGGGTTGGCCTGGTTGGTGAATTGTGAAGGCATCCACGCATTTTTATTATTAGCCACTAATTCGTCGGCTTTTGCTATTGTACCCCCTAAGCCCAATTCTTTTGGGGTAAGCACAAGATTGGCCCCGTAAGCGGCCATTAATGCCCTTCTTTCGACAGACATCGATTCAGGCATCACCAGCGTAAGTTTGTAGTTTTTTACGGCGGCAACCATGGCCAAACCAATACCGGTATTTCCGGAAGTAGGTTCTATAATTTCCGTATCCGGGGTTAAAATGTTCCTTTTTTCAGCATCCTCGATCATCGCAAGTGCAATTCTGTCTTTAATGCTTCCTCCAGGATTTGCTTTTTCAAGTTTCATCCAAACATCCGCATTTGGAAATAATTTTGCCAATCGTACTACAGGTGTGCTTCCAATGCTTTCTAAAATGTTATCGATCTTCATGTTTACTATAATTAATGGATTAATCTTCCATGCCAACTGTCCTATTGGTATAATGCCTCGTTAAGGCAGACAGATTGCAAAGTTAAAGGGAAATAGTTTATACCCAATTATGACGCAGGCAAATTGATATTTTATCTTCGTTTTATAGTAAAAAGCTTACGAAACTATAGGCAGGGACATGGGCCATCAAGAGTAAAATGAACCGTGTGTTTACACCCATCCCCATTTCCCTGATTTTACCCGTTAAACTATTTGGGTCGACCATTATGGACTTAAAATCGGTACAGACCAATGTTAAGGTCAATGGTGGGCTGCAAATAAAAGACAAGCAAAAATGGGATCTCATCGGGAAAAATCCACCTTTTCAATTCGGCGGCTAAAGGTTTCCGTTTTTTCATCTTCATTGGTTTTAGGGTTCGGCATGCAAGAGTATATCCCAAAGGGTATGAAGAGGACAAGGATTTTCATACTTGTATTGTTTTCAACGGTTCGCATAGGATGTTGTCGTTGACCCAGAGGATGGCTATGTCCCTGTTACATACAGTGTAAAAAAAGTTTTAATGTTTCCCTATACGCTATCAACGGTATTTTTTGTTGCCACTAGGGCATAAACCATGGGAATTTTATTCCCCAGGTGTTCTATCCTGTATTTTCTATCGTCGATTTTAACCGCTTTGTTAAAACAATTATAGGGAGAATAATCAAATTCATCGAGCGAATTTATCACAAGCCCATTTTGGATCAAACTATTTATTACCTCGCTTAAACCGTGATTCCACGTTACATAGTCTAGGGTTAGGTCTGCTGATTTGTCTGCATAGGTTCCTTTTTCTGTTTCCACGATCGCTCCGGAATTGGAATAATTGTATGCTACGCTTTCAAAATTGTCATCAAACATCCAAACAATGGGATGAAATTCCACAAAGACCAATTGTCCGTTTGGTTTTAGGTATTTGGAAATGATTTTGGCCCATTTGTTTAAATCGGGCAACCATCCAATGGTTCCGTAGCTCGTATATACAATGTCAAATTGTTTGTCCAAATAATTGGGAAGGTCATAGATATCACAACAGATAAAACTTGCATTTGAATCGGTTTCCTTGGCAAGTTGTCCTGCTTTTTCGATGGCCTTATCGGATAAATCGACACCGGTAACCTCTGCCCCAAGCCTACCCAAGGAAATTGTGTCTTGTCCAAAATGGCATTG
Source organism: Maribacter aquimaris (assembly GCF_014596745.1). Lineage (GTDB taxonomy): Bacteria > Bacteroidota > Bacteroidia > Flavobacteriales > Flavobacteriaceae > Maribacter_A > Maribacter_A aquimaris. The sequence goes on along the minus strand of NZ_JABTCF010000011.1, from coordinate 16,829 downwards.
TAAGTGTAAAATGGATTTGCCCTGAACATTACCCAGTAGGCCGAGTTCAATGGCATTCAATGAAGTTTGGCCTTTTAGAAAACCGTCAAGGTCATAAAACTCCGATTGCATATGAACATCCGTTCTGTTGTTCCAGGAACGCCTGTTTATCTCGATATAGTCCTGTTCTGGTTTCATGGTTCCGGTATACATTGTTGTGCTTTCGTTATTTTTTCCTGTTTCGGATTTGGCGCGCTATTCCCACTATTAAAAACTAGTATGCTATTTAATCTTTTCTACAAACCATTAATTTCAATTCTTTTTCGGAATCATCCAACACCAAGAATGTATAATTCTTCCATTCGATCGACAGTTCGTTTCTAACGGACTTATTTAGGGAGGTAAACGAAATGGTCTTCTGCTCATTTTTCTCCATTAGCGAAACATAATAGGTGTTGAAAGCAGCTACCTGATTCCCATCTGGATCTTCTGACCATTCCCCTATACATTGCTCAAACAGGATCGTAATGTCTCCAATAACCGCAGTTTGCCCAATATCAATAAAAAATGCTTTTTTAAAGTCCAATTTTTCGACAACCAAATCAACTTCTTCCTTATTGATATTTAAGCTAAAGGCATAATTGTCAAATGCTTTTGGATAGTTTGTCCTTTGGTTATCCATAGCCTCGTCATAATACCAAAGATAGGTGGTATATTCCTTGTTCTTCCCAACGATATTCAACGCTAACTGAATATGGGGGGAGTGCTCCTTTATGGGTTTTGACTGAATGATTAGATTGGCAGGCTCTATGTCCAAGCTCTCAAAGTGGGTACTGGGGTTTTTCCCGATTTTCAGGGGTATTATAATGGAAGTATTGATCATATCCTTTTCGGATTGTGCATGTCCCGGCATTTGAATGAGTGCAAATAGTAAAATCAATATATTTATTTTAATAGGCTTCATGGTCATATCCATTTTTTATTAATAAAGGCTGTCAAATTTGAATGTGGATATAAAAATGAGCATTCCTGTTGTCGCCAATATATGAAGCCAAAAACCCATATGGTTTATGACCTTTACATAGGTTTTATTCTGAAAACCCATGATTGTGAAAAGGGCCGATATTAAAATACAGGCTTCTATACATAGTACAGCTAATTCTCGAAATTCAAATTGATGTTGTTTTATATTCTGGGTGTCGACAACCCAAAAAACAAGCATCCCTATCACAAAAGCCGCGTTTAAATAAGCGATTGATACTATTGTTTTTTTTGTTTTATACCCAATGGCAATGGTTGCTAAATGGCAAATCAGGATAATTACTAGCACTACACTTACCGTTGTATCATTCATAATGGTCCATTGGGGTTTTTACTTTCTCTATTTTAAAAGCCAGATCCAAAATATTTTATGGACTTTATAAAAATACGCAAATCCGGTAATGCTATCCGGCTCGGATACTATTGATTGACTTTAGAGTACTGGACCCTGGTTTTTAATAGGAGGTGTTGTTATAAACGGTTTCTTATTTTTCCATTACATTTTGAGGATACATTTTGATTATTTTCATTCAACCGTTCTCCTTTTCGAATTCTTCTATTTCCCTGTAGAAATCAATGGCTTTCTCAACGGATTTTCCGCCCGAACCTGCAATTAAGTTCCGAAACCATTTTTTATTTAAGTTTTCGGGCTTGTGATTTTTATACAACCAAAAGGAAAAATATATAAAACCACCTGTTAGGATTATTTGAAACATAATATAAGGTAATCCTACGCTTTGAGGGAACCAGTTGTCGCTCAGATAAAATGTTGTAAAAAAAGGAAATTGTAAACACATTATTTTGGCGTGGTCGATTATGGAAAGTTGAAGTCTGGATAATTGTTTCTGTATTTCCATGATGCTGCCATCGTAATTGATGTTCTTTGTCCAAGCGAGATGTTTAATATAGTCCGCAAACCCCCTTATATTTATCAAAGCGATTGCCGAAACGGAAACAATAAAATAATTACTTGCCGAAGAATAATTGGAAATAGCATAAAACAAGGCGTAGCCTAAAATGAGAAGATAAAATACAAAAGCTACTATTCCTGCCGTTTTTAATTGAACCAAGCCTTTTAAAGCAGATTCTGCCTTTTGACCAATAACCTCTTTTAAAAGTAATTTATTGATTTCCAATGTTTTTTCGATTTTGGCATTCTGTTCTTTCCAAATATTTATGAGTTCTATATTTTCCATTTTAGTGATGATTATGTTGATTGAATTCCTTTTTTAGGTTGCTTTTGATTCTGCCAATTTTCGTGGCCACGTTGGTTTCTGTAATCCCGATGATTTCTGAAATTTCTTTGTAACTTTTTTCTTCAAGGTATAGCAACATGAGGGCTTTGTTTAAATCATTTAATCCTGAAATGATCTGATTCAATACCCCCAAGTTGGTTTCTTTTTCATCGGATGTTTTCGTGTCCGAAACATCGAGAATAGCTGTTGTCATCGGGTTGGAAATCCGTTTCCTACTGTTTTCTTTCCTGTAGAATGAAATGGCCACATTCAATGAAATTCGGTAGATCCAGGTTGAAAGTTTAAATGTTTCGTTGTAGTTGTCCATTGATTTCCACAACTGCAATGTAATTTCTTGGATGAGGTCCTTCCTGTCTTCAATGTTACGACAATAGGAGTTCGCCACTTTGAATAGAATACCTTTATGGTCCTCAACAATAACGAGAAATTTGGTTGTTCTATCTTTGTTTATCATTCGGTTGTGCGTTTGGGAACCTAATTTCAAAATAGAGGTTGTACGGTCAGTTTTTATTGATGTTTTTGTGCTTCATTATAGTTCGATTTCAAAACGAAGTATTCGTCCTTTCTTAATTATTCGCACAATGGTCACAAAAATCACACTTTTTAGAGGAAACTATTTTCAAGCAGGAATATGACTTGAATTTTTAGTGACGTCCAGAGGGGAAGTTTGCCATTATTCCTGAAGTTTTTTCTTCCGCTAGTACATAACCTTTTGTGTATGGATGGTTGCGCGTTTAAACACCCAATAAAGTAAATAGAAACCGATAGGCGGGTCGAGACACTTTGGGGTTCATACGCAGGCTAAAACTAGCAATTGATTCTACTGGCTGTTAGGCATGGTGATTATATTTTTTCAAATAGTAATCCCATAATTTTAAACCCTTCGATTTCATCATTGTTATTTCTGATAAATTCAACTGGACTTATGGGTATTTCAAGCACATCTTTTGAAAGGGAACCCATTTCATCTTTCCAAGCACCATTTCTGTAATAGTAATAGAGTTTTCCGTTTTCCAATTGAAGTTTCTTGCTAATCTGAAAGGCCTTGTTAAAATAATGTCCTTCATATTCCTTTAGTTCTTTTTCTGAATGCTCGTAAGGATGAAACGTTTTAAATACCCAAGGTTTTTCATTTTCCAATTCATCGTAGGTGTATTGTTTTTCGTTTTCATTGAGATTGAAGGTAACAAGGGCATTGCCTTCCTCCCCGAATAAAAATTTGTGGTTACCCAACGGAATCAGTTCCGTGATTTTATCGCCATCCAAAGTGAAGACTTGTAATTGATCGTCCACTAGCTTTATATTGTTGGCTTTTCGGTCCACATCATTGTAATAATACAAATAGGAACCTTCATATTTTTTTAATGCTTGGCGTGATAATTTTATTCGTTTATGATCAGGGGATTCGTTTTCAGTTTCCTTATTTTGGGGAATATATAAATCAATAAGCTTAAAAAAGCGGTCTTTAAAATCCCAATCAAAGGTATTTTGGGTCGTAAAAAAAGCAATGTCCAGTTCTGGGAAATAAAGGTATTTAGATACGAATCCGCTACTGATCATACCGTCAAATCCCATTGCCTCATAGCCGTTGTGCGTTTCAAATTCCACGCCTAGACCGAAATTGATGATCGTTCCATCATTCAATGTTGCTTTTGAAAACATTCTCTTCCATATTTCGGGCGTTCCTATGGTTGAATTTTTGATGTTTTGATGCCATTGGAACATATCTTCAGGATTGGTAATGATTTGCCCATCGCCAGCAAAATACAATCCGTATTGATGTGTTTTGTAAAACTGACCTTCATCCTCTGTGTAGCCAATGGCCCTATTGGGAATGGTTCTGTAAACATCTACATTAAGAATCGTATGTTGCATGTTAAGGGGCTCAAAAATAGTTGTCTGCAAGTAGTCCCCAAACGACATTCCAGATGCCTTTTCAACTATGGAAGCCAGTAAAATATAGTTGGCATTGGAGTAGTAAAAGTAATCCCCTGGCGTAAAGTGAAGCTCTTCAATATTCGTGATAATATTGACGAGCATGGATTGTCTTATGTAATCCCTCCAATGAATATCACATATTTCAAGATAAGGGTCTACCTCTTTTATACCACTTGTTTGGTTTAATAAATGCGCAATGGTCGGGTTTCCTTCTTTATATCTAGGAAGATTGTCAATGTATTTGTACGCTGGGTCCTTTATGGATAATTTGCCTTGATTTTCCAACAGTAAGATGGCTGCTGCCGTAAACTGTTTCGCAATTGAACCTATATCAAAAACGGTTTCGTTTGTAACAGGAATGTTATAATCAAGATGGGAACTTCCATACTGTTTTTCAACGATGATTTTATCTCCATGGAATACAGCAATGGAAAATCCGGGTTCGTTCGTATTGACTTGATATAGTTCGTCGATTTGGGAACCCAAATCTTGGGAATGTGCAAAGTTTGTCGCTAGGCAAAAGGATGATAGGAAAAAAATAAACGCTATTCTATTCATAGGGTTGGTTTTCGGTTAAAGAGTTTATTTTTTCTGGATTGTTACAGTTGCGTGGGTCTTATGGGGCTATCGTCTTTGTATAGGGTTTTGTTGGTTTTAAATTCGATATCGCATCATTATTTTATGGGAATCAGCTGTTTTTTGATGATAGTACATGATGTTTTTATCTACCGTTAGGGTAGGGGCTTCTATTAAATTCAAAATAGTCTCCGAAAATAAAACGCTTGGAATTGAAAATTCGGAGGTAGGGTCATTTCTCACAGCAACGCATATTTCCAAAACAGTACTCGATGTAATTTCTCCTTTTAAATATCGGGTGTAATACAATTCCAGGTTATCACTACTGATACAAGGCGCATAATAAATATAATTGGAATCATTGATGTTCTGTAGGATGGATGCAGAATTCGGAAGTGTACTAAACGTTGCACCATTGTCTTTTTGTGCAATTCCAATGGTCGTTTCACAAGGACCTTGGCAATTCAGGTCATCAAACCTTGCGTTGTTGAAGTACAGATATTGTCCGTCTAAACTTATTCCGTGATCCATTATTAACCAGCCCGGTGTATTCCTGTTAAAGTCACCCTGAACCCTTTCAATATCACGAATACTTCCAGAACTAAAGGTGCCGTGAAAAAGGTTATTTAATTCCGTGGGATAATTCCTTGTTGATGTCCAATAAAAACTACCATTAACGTCCATATCGGCAACGGCATCCAAATGGGGTGGTGTTGTTTGGTTTGCCCCTGTTAATTCCCCAGCAAGATTGAAAGTTGAATCATTGACTTTCGTCGCATAATATAGCCTTGTGTTTATACCATCATTTAAATTGTTAAAGAAGAGATAGTTCCCATCCGGTGCGATAAATGGTTCCATTGCATCAAAGGAAAGACCATTGATCACTACTTCAATTTCCGAACCAAATTCAGGATATAAACTTTGTGGATTATTGATTTCATCATCATTTGATGAGCATGAAAATAGGAATACAAGTGAAATTATATAAATGGGTATTATTCTCATGGGTGGGTTTTAAATTTTTTCAAATGCCTTCCGATGCTCTAGGATAAAAACCTTTTGGCTCGACAGTGACAAGCTATGTATTACGCATCGTGTTAGGTACGGTTTTTTTATGTCATTACCAATATTTTCAAATGTGTCCTCATATTCGATTTGGGTTGTTTTAAATTGCACTTAAGGTGTTTGTATCTGGTTAGTTACATGTTTAAAGTACCTAATTTAGCAAATACAAACCGATTGTAATCCCGATGTTTCGGGGCCTAAGATTTCGCGACTTCATAAATATACACAGACCTTTTGTTTTAGCCTTAAAGTGCGGATTAGGTTGTGCTGTCATTTTTTTTAGTTTTAACATTTCAAATGTATGTTCGTTTCGTTTATTTCGTTTATTGTTGTAAAGTAGAAAACAAATAAATTAAATGGAAACTTACAATAATGTGAATAAAGCCTCAAAAGAGGAGCAAAAGGTTGCAATTCAATCCTATGATGCTCTTACTTCTGTAATTAAGGAATTAAAATCCAATAATCCGGAAATTGAGATAGATGAGACTCAGGAAAGAATTAAAATTCCATTAAGCGCATTGAAACTATTAGGAGAGATTCTCGAAGCAATGAGTAAAGGGAAGCCATTTTCCTTGGTGCCTATGGCTACAGAAGTTACAACCCAAAAGGCAGCAGAAATTCTAGGTTGTTCCAGACCCCATATTGTTAAGCTTTTAGAAAAAGGAAAAATAGATTTCACTAAAGTTGGAAAACATCGTCGAGTTAAGTTTGAGGATGTAATGAAGTATAAAAGAAAAATGAAGGAAGCTCAGAAAAAGCATATTATTGAAATTATGGAATCTGACGAGGAAATCGGGTTGTATGATACATAGTGTTCGCTTTATTTGTGTCTTAGATACAAATGTTATTTATCCGATTGAGATAAGGGATTTGCTTTTTTGGTTTGCTCATTATGATTTATATACTCCTAAATGGAGTGAGCATATTTTTGATGAATGGGCCGATGTCATGAAAGGAAAAGGAGTTTCGGAAGGAGAAATTTCTAAGCGTATAACAAAGGCAAATAGGGCATTTCCAGATGCTTTTGTTTCTAACTATTCAGGACTTATTTCTGGATTGGAATTACCTGATAAAAATGATCGTCATGTTCTGGCCGCGGCAATTAAGACTAATGCTAACGTAATTGTAACAAATAACATTAAAGATTTTCCGAAAGAGTATTTATCTTCTTTTGGACTTTCAGCTAAGACCGCAGACGACTTCTTAACTGATATTATTGACTTAAATCCTGAAGAAGCGATAAAAGCATTTAAAGAAATGGTGCTATATCGACGAAATCCCGATTTAGATGGGTTTGAAGTATTGGATATACTTAGAAATAGGGGATTAAAAGATACTGCTGACTTTTTTCATTCACAACTTTGAGTAAATTAATGCCATTGGTCTTACGTATGGCTCGGTGCGTGTCGCTTGGCACTAATTTACTAAAAGGAAACTGATCGTTCAGAAAATCCGTATCCCAGAAGTGTCGGGGTTCGGAGTAACACTACCTCAAGCCATTAATTGAACATGGCGTTAGCGCTCCTTCTTTTTCGTTTGTTTGATATAAGTAACCATACCGTCAATACGAGCAGACATAAGACCATATACAATGGTACGAAGTACATTTCCACCATAGTTACGTTAAGGGCAACGACTAAAGCCCCAACCGCGATGATTCCAGCAAAAATGGCGTATCCAATTTCATCATAGAACCAGGCATACGGGAAGAAGTGCGCCCCTGTTATGATCACATAGGTCATTACAAAGTAATCTGGATTATCCCTCAAAATAAAGAACAAAAAAGGAAAATAGAAGAGTTGTGCCAAATTCAGCCACATGCCCAGTGGCTGTAGTGGATTTGTTTTTGTCGTCCATTTTGTCTTGAGGATTTTCGATAGTAGAAGGGCCAAGGGCAGCATCGTAATTCCAATGTAGAATGTCAAGATACTTTTACTATATGCTTCCTTGGGTAATGTCCATATATAGGCAATGGCACTCCAGACAACAGCGGCAGAAATAATAAAATCAATTCCACTTTTGGCATTAATGGCCAATTCCAATTTCAATTTTTTTAAATCGGGTGTATTCATAATAGTTTTAGGTTGGTTCAGGGGCAATATTAAACAGCTATGTCCCACTTTACTATTATAAATTTCCGAAATGTTGATTTGCTTGTCCGAGTTGTATGAAACGGGAGTAAACGGTCTTGGGGTTGTTGCGGGTTTGCGTGCGTTAATTTTCAGTTTGGCACAGGCTTTCGGCATTAGGAGTGGATTCTGATGTAGTCGAATCGGCCGTAATTGCAGTTATACCTTCTTGTTCAACGTTTTTTTGTTACTACAGGTTATTTTGTAATCCTTCGTTCCATCTTCTCACAAACTCTTCAGACCAAGCGTCCCATCCAATGGTAGTTAAAGTCCAGATTGTAATGCCCAAAACAATTAAATTTAAGACTAATCCTATTATAGAGATAATCTTTCCATTTTTATCTTATTATTTATTCATAAATCATGCGTAAACGCAAAGCTATCTTCTTGTTATTCAAAATGTTGTACAACGGGTTTGTATAAGATTAGTTGCGTCGTTTAAGCACCTAATTCAACAAATAAAAACCGAATAGAAAATCAGCAATGATTTTCGTAAGTAGGCTAGAACTAGCAATGAATTATATACGGCTTAAGTTTGATTTATTTTCTTGCTACTTTAAACTCACTGCCATCATACCATTTTGGGAAATAATCTTCATTGGATAATTTCAATCCTACATTATAAAATAGCTGTAGGTCTAATCTAATACCGCTCAATTCAAAGGTTTTAGCATCGTAATTATCTGATACCTGATGGTATTTAAATGCTCCATAATTATCATTAAACGCTTTCACTTCTTCAATGCTATTATTAAATCCTTCATAAGTACCAGCGGCATACAAAGCAGGGATCCCAATTTTGGCAAAATTAAAATGGTCTGATCTAAAGAAATATCCTTTTTCAGCTTCTGGATCAGGAATAACGTATCTTTTTTGTTCTTCGGCTGCTTCGTTAGCGTATTCATCCATTTCGGACTGACCATATCCGGTAATGGTTAAATCTTTCATTTCTCCGAGATTAGCAATCGCATCCATGTTTATATTGGCAACCGTTTTTTCTGGGTCGAATATGGGGTGTGCAGCATAATAGGCAGAACCTAATAAGCCTTGTTCTTCCCCAGTTAATGCGATAAACACAATAGATCGCTTTGTAGGTTTACTTTTCTTAAACGCTTCTGCTATTGCTAATAAACCAGCTGTACCTGTCGCATTATCTACAGCTCCATTGTAAATGGAGTCACCTTTTATGGGTTTACCTACGCCTAAATGATCCCAATGTGCAGAATAGATGATGAATTCATCCTTTTGATCTGTTCCAGGTATCATGGCAACTACATTTTTTGAAATGTCTTTTTTAATTTTATTTTCAATACTAACGGAAACATTTAAGTCTAATGGAATAGGTTGAAAATTTTTATCATGTGCAATCGTTTTATAATCTTGACCTTTCATGGCTGATACATCAAACATTTTTTGAGCACTTTCATTACTTACCCAAGATTCTACAGCTAAAAGTGGTGAATCGCTTTCAATTACCAATCTAGCGCCACTCCAACTAGATTCTATCACATTCCAGCCATAAGAAGCCGGTTCAGTTTCATGAATTATAATTACCCCGGCTGCTCCTTGTCTTGCTGCTTCTTCATATTTGTATGTCCAACGGCCATAATAGGTCATTTCGTTGCCTTTAAATAATGTTGAATCTGTTGCTTTAAAGCCCGGATCATTGATTAAAACAACGGCTGTTTTTCCTTTCCAGTCAATGCCTTCATAATCATTCCACCCATATTCGGGAGCAACAATCCCGTAACCAGCAAACACAAGTTCTGAGTTTTCAAGACTCACTTCTGTGACTGTTTTATTTGTGGTAGCTACAAAATCTTTTAAGTAAGCTAAATCAAAACTTTTATTTTTGCCGCTAATTGTCATGTGCTCAGAAGGTGTTCCGTCAATTTCTACCATTGGAACAGCTTGAAAAAAACTTTCACCATTCCCTGGTAAAAGCCCAAGTTTCTCAAACTCATTTTTTAAATAATTCACGGTTTTTACTTCTCCTTCAGTAAATGGTTTTCTTCCTAGAAATTCATCAGATGCCAGCCGTTCAATATGATTGCCAATAGTTGTTTGATTTACTTCAACAATGTTTGTGTCTAACTTTTTGTTGTTGTCACAACCACTAAAAAGCACTGTTACTACTAAAATATTTAAATATTTTTTCATCATTTATATTTTAAATTGAACGTGAGGTTTAATTATTGCGAGTGTGTTTGTATAAGATTAGTTGCGTTGTTTAAGCACCTAATTTAGCAAATACAAACCGTCCCGACGCTTCTAGGTTCGTAAGTAGGCTTACACTAGCCATTAATTATACACGGTGTGTACCCAGCATGGGCATCCTTACCTTATAGCAATATAAGGATTTATTTAGAGGGTTTAAGTCCTTAGGTGCTGGAGTAACCCTTCGACTTCGCTCAGGACAGGCTCTTTGAAGCATTAGTGAGTCGCAAGGTGGTTCACTGTGAGGTTAGGACTAAGAAAGCGAGTGCTGACGTATCGGTACGGCATCGCTCCTAACTAGGGGCGGACCCGTCTACTCGATTACCAACTTTTATCATTCAATTTTCACAATAGGTTCCTTTTTTAGATACCCAAGTGATACCAAAAATTTATCTGCCTCAAGGACAGTTTTTTTATAAAATTCAAAATTCTGATAGTTGAAGAAACCGTGTCCCTCTCCTTCATATAGTTTCAAATCACATCTACTTTCAACCTTTTCCATTACTTTCTTATAATATTGGGCTGTTACTACTGGAACTAATTCATCATTAGTTCCAAGAAATATAATGGTGGGAGGAGCTCCTTTTTTGATGTTGTGTAGTGGTGAAAAATTTTTAAACCCATCACCAATTCTTTCATAACCATAACCCCCCGGACCATTATCGATTACAGGGTTAAAAAGTACCAATGCATTTGGCATGCAGTTTAATAATAAATCATCGGTATCTTCATTATAATCTTCTATTAATGCTGTTGCAGCGGCAAGGTGTCCCCCAGCTGAACCACCGGAAGCTATAATTTTAGTTGAATCGATATTAAAACGCAATGCGTTTTTTCTTATAAATCTAATGGCGGATTTAGCATCTTTGAGCGATTCAAATGGGGTTGTTTTGTTTTTGCTCTTAGTCCTATAATCAGCCAAAAAACAGACTATCCCTCTTTTCGAAAAATACTGGGCATGGTTTTCGAAATGGGTTCTATCACCCTCTATCCATCCACCGCCAAAAAAGAAAATCATGGCAGGGTAGGTTTTGCCTACTTCAACTTGTACGGGATAATATACTTCCAAGAATAATTTAGTAGAGTCAATCTGTTTGTATAACGTTTTCTGTTGCGCAGAGCAAATGGAACTATTAATTATAGTAATCGCCACTATGGAAAGGAGGTATCGTATCTTCATAAGCTATTTCTTGATTGTAGGTAACGCCAGAGGCGTGATTTGGTTTTGTTTTATCTTGTCCAAAGCTACCCCAACGCTTCGGGGCATAAGATTTAGCGACAATATAAATATACACAGACCTTATGATTTAACCCTAAAGTCCGTATTACGTTTCGGTTTTGTGCCTGTTGCACAAGTTAAGAAAAAAGGCTTGTGCAACGGTTACCCTTGTTCTCAGTAGTTACGAGTTATATAGCAACCAGTATTTTATTTGAAAGCCAATAGTCAATCTAGCCAATTTTGTTATTGGCCTTTTAATTCGAATTCTTTTTTTGCGGCTTGTATTTCTTCACTACTCTTTGCTCGCACTAAATACCATTTTACATCTTTGGAATTGGGATTGCTTCTTGTAAAATGTATTTTTTTTGGTGTGATTTGTTCATTATTTTCACCATAATTTTGAACCTCGACTAGGTTTCTTTCTATAAAATTCCACCCTTTTTTAAATGCAACATCCGCAGTCAGCTCAAATTCAAGATTAGGGTCTTTAAAAGATGGTCGTATACATGAGTCTTTATACTCAAGGTCCCTGTCTATGTACATCCAGTAATATTTACTACCTATGATTTTATCAAAATTTTCTTTGATTAGCATTCTTCCGTCCGAAATGAGGGATACATAGGCTATTGGTACGCCATACTTTTTCACGTACATAGGCGGATACATCTGAGAGTAAACATCATCGTATGGCGTTTTGAAAAGAGGCTGTCCCATCATATCATATTCACCTTTGTCCTTACATTTTAGCATCGTAAATTGACTTTCAAGACTAGATTCATTGTGATTTTTGCCAAGAGCTTTTATATCATATTCGGGCAAATTGAAATGAATATTACCCTGTTCATCAATTCTTCCTAAGGTGATTTCATCTCCACCTTTTTGCCATTGAACAAGTTCAAATCCTCCCTTTGTATAATCTAACTCTCCCTCAAGTCGATTTTCAACTTTAGGCATTGATGTTTTACTTTCCAATTGTTGTGTCTTGCACGATGGAAATAGAATAATGGCGAGAATTAATATTAATTTAGTTTTCATATTTATGGTTAAAAATTTATTACTTAGATCTATTCCCTATTACTGAGAACGGTTTGGCTCGTATGTTTGAACAGTACGGGAGCAAACCAGCGTTCGCTTTCCGCCATGTAAATAGCGAAATCTTTTGGTTTTGTTTTTTCTTTTTTTGTGTCAAAGCGACCCCGGCGCTTTGGGGCCAAAGATTTCGCGACTTCCTAAATATACACAAACCTTTCGTTTAAACCCGAAGCCCGTATTGTTTATAGGTTTTGTGCCTGTTGCACTAGTCAGTGAAAAATTTCTTTGAAGATCATTGCCGAACGGGTGATCGATCGTAACTTTAGGTATGCAGTGGAAAAAAGGTGATGCACTTCTAGGCAATCGCCTATAATTTGAAGAAGTACCTGAAATTCATAGTAAAACGTGCGAAAAGTGGTGCCGGGCAACTTGCTTTGACAACCTTAGTGTAAAGCATGGTTCAATACCTGAACAGAACTTTTTTACGGCATCCAAAATTTTCGTTCAACTTCTAGGAAGGCATCAAAAAAAGCCCCTTGAAGAGGCTTATATTGATGATATTATGTCTGATTAAAGGCTTGTGCAACGGTTACCGGTGTTGGCGGTAGTTTTTATTTATGCATCTACAAAAATTACTTGACCCGTAATAAATCCATCAACCGAACGTTCAAAAGCTTTACCTACTAATTTTCCAGGAACTGGCTCAAAACCTGGCATCATTTCACCATAAACATCCCAAGCCTCTTCTAAAACAGTTGGGTTTATTGAGTTTACTCGGATTCCTCTTGGCATTTCAAAAGCAACACATTTAACAAATGTATCAATAGCGCCACTAGTAGTAGCATCAGCAATTGCAAAAGGTATAGGCTTAGTATTTAAAATTCCTGTTATTAAAGTAAATGATCCCTTATCTGCAATATATTCTTGACCAATACGTACAATGTTTATTTGTCCCATCATTTTACTTAAAATGGTACTCATCCATTGTTCTTCGGTCATTTCAGTGAAATTTGCATATTCACAAACACCAACAGTGTTTACAACAGCATCAAAATGACCAACATCTTCGTATAATTTCCTTAATGATGCTTCGCTTGTAATATCTACTTGAAAGTCATAGCTATCAGCAGAACGTCCAGCAGTTATAACTTTGTGTTTTCCTAGACCCGTAAGGGCAGCTTGTCCCATTTTTCCGTTTGCTCCAATTAAAATTATTGTTTTCATATAATATCTGTTTTTAAATTATATGCAAATTTATGAAGCACTAAAGGTTTATGAAGAGGACATTTGTCTAATACGTAATATTAGCCCTTATTCGACTTAGGTGACGTTGTGTAACGCCTAGGTAAGAAGCTATATAATGTAGTGGAATCTCTTTGATATATTCAGGTTGCATTGTAATTAAATCTAAATAGCGTTGTTGAGCCTTATCTTTTTGATGATTAAATATCCATTTTTCTAATTCAACATATTCCTTTTCGGCAATAATTTTCAAAAAACGCAACCAATTACTATTTGATTTAGCTAAATTTTCTAAAGTTGCTTTTGGTATTGAAATTATTTCAGCATCTGTCAGAGCTTGAATATTTTCTTCAGATTTTTTTTGTGAAATAAATGAAGAATAAGCCATTAATAATTTATTAGGAAAAGTGAAACAATAGGTAATTTCATCGTCATTATTTGAATAATAATAGGAACGAAAAATTCCACTTTTGACAAAAGCTATAGAGTCGCAAATTTCATTATTATTAATATATAAATCGCCTTTTTTTAATAAAATAGTTTGAGATAAATTCAAGAAATCATTAATCTCTATGTCGGTAAATAAATTAAATGATTTTAAATATTCGTTCATTTTTTTCTTTGATGTTTGGTATACTCAAATTACCGCCAACGTTTCGGCTAAGCGTAGTGCGGAGGTACGCCGTCTGCGACAGCAGCGGGCGCGTTGGCGCGTTGGCCGGTTTCCGTCTGCTGACGTAGCTAAAGCTTATTGTTTTGCTTTTTCTTTTTTGTCCAAAGCTACCCCGACGCTTCGGGGCATAAGATTTAGCGACCTCATAAATATACACAGACCTTTCGGTTTCGCCCTAAAGTCCGCATTACGTATAGGTTGTGTTGTACATAGTGTTTTTTAGGATTCCCATTGGTTTATTGAAGTTAGAATTCCCCAAACTCCATTAACTTTCTCGAAAATCACAATTCTCCCATTTCCGCATAACCCTCCACAATGAATTCCGAAATATACTGAAGCTAAATCTCCATTATATTTAACTTTAGAGAATTCAATGACCTTACGAGTTCCGTATTTTTTTATTATCCGTTTCCATGGATTTTTTCTTTTGAATTTTCTACCAAAAAAAGAATAGTATTTTTTCGCAGTTATTGACTGAATATTTAGTTTGTCCGTCGATAATAAATTGGAATTAATTTTCGGACTTAAACCAAAGTCAGATGTCAATCCATAAACAGATTTTCTGAATTTCGATTCATTGATAAGTCGTTTTATGAAAATCGTATCGTTCCCCGTATTAATTGAGATAAAATTTATGTCCGAATTAGATATCGAATCGGATTTTGCGTCAAAAACCTCGTATAAATTGTCAAATCTGTTTTCAAATTGTTCAATCAATAAAACTGAGTCAATACTGCTTTTTATTCCGAGCTCTAGTTGTTCCGTTATAATCAGAGAATACAATTCATAATCTACTTTTTCAACCTGCGGAAAGGTCGATTGAGCAGTTAGAAATATTATGAAAAGTACTTTTTTCAACATTATGTACAACGGTTGAGCTATGAACAGTACGGGAGCAAACTAGCGTTTACTTTCCGCCATGCACGTAGCGAAATCTTTTGGTTTTGTTTTTTCTTTTTTTTGTGTCAAAGCAAAATCCAAAAGATTTTGCGGGCTTCATAAAAATACACAAACCTTTCGTTTAAGCCCGAAGCCCGTATTGTTTATAGGTTTTGTTGGCAGCAGTCATTTCAAAAATTATTCAAAAACAGTTTCTTTGATTAGATTGCCATCTTTATCATAAGACACCCATTTTCCTTTTTCTTTACCATCAATATAGTTTCGAACTTCTCTAAGTTGCCCATTTTCAAAGTAAACCCGAAATTCCCCATTTAATTTATCATTAGAAAAGAAAGCAACATTTTCTATTTGTCCATTTTCAAAATAATTTACCCATTTACCGATTCTATTCCCAAAAGAATAATTATTTATTGACCTAATCTGCCCATTTTTATAATAAGATATTCCCTCTCCTGTTCTCTTTCCTTTCGAATATTTTTCAACTAAGGCTAATTCTCCTGTTTCCCAAAAGCGTTTCATTTCACCATTTAGTTTGTCATCAAGAAAGTATGCCGTTTCCCATAAATGCCCATTTTCCTTGTACTTTTTTCTTTCACTCGTAAGAAGACCTTTAAAATAATTGGACAGTCTTTTTAATTGACCACTTTCAAAGTATTCCTTGCATTCTCCATCCTCTTTGCCATCAATATAGTTTACTGTTTTTTTTAACTCTCCATTTTCAAAGTAAATACTATATTTTCCGTTTAATTCACCATTGGAGAAAAAGGAAGACTCTTCTATTTGTCCATTCTCATAATAAGTTTTCCACGAACCAATTCTCTTGCCTTCAGAATATTTTTGAATCCATTTTAGTTGTCCGTTTTCATAATAGGATTCCCATATTCCGTTTTCTATACCAATCGAATGATTTTCGATTTTCATTAGTTGTCCGTTTTCATAGAAGCTTTTCCATTCTCCTTTTCTGAACCCTTCTTTAGAATATCTTTCAATGTTTTCTATATTCCCATTTTTATAAAAACTTTTGGCTTTTCCTGTTCTTTTATTATCAGAATACCTTACGACATAGGCTAATTCACCAGTGCGATAATACGTTTTCCATTTTCCAGTTCGTTTTCCGTTTAAATACTTTCCTTTCCAACGAAATTCTCCATTTGAAAAATTAAAATTTCCTGAAATCTTGTGGGTTTCAAAGCTATCAATCACTTTTCTATAAATCTGGTCATTCTGTGAATGAACATTGAAGTATTGAATACTTAGAAATAGAAATATTAGTATTTTTTTCATTTAACTTAAAACCTTTTTTTATTTTCTTGATTGCTGCCAACGTTAAGGCTATGATTTCGTTGTGGGAAACGTCGTAGACTTTTCCACTTATGAAATCAGGCCGTTTGATGGTTTCTATTTATGTTTTTTTGCATAATGCAACAATGAATTATAGCCCTTGTTGAACTAATCCTCGTACCTCGGAAGCTTTTAGTTTGTTTATAAAAGTACGTTATCTTACTGTTTGATAAAAACCTTAAGAATATGTATTTAAAAAAAGTCAAGGACGATCTTGGAGA
>NZ_JABTCF010000010.1 GCF_014596745.1 Maribacter aquimaris | reverse complement strand
TTCGACTCCAGTCGTGGGCACTTAAGCTTCCCCGTAAAAAGGGAGGCTTTTTTCGTTTATGAAGTACTTCACATACATATTATACTCCGAAGCCTTCGACACCTTCTATAAAGGACAGACAAATAATGTACTTGAACGACTCCACCGCCATAATTCCGGAAGGGAAAAAACCACGGCACGCTATCGACCATGGAAACTTGTTTGGTTTACCGAAAAGAAAAACAGGGCCGACGCCATGGCCCTTGAAAGAAAACTTAAGAACCTCACTAAAGAACGCACCAAGGAATTCATCGCAAAATATAGCAAGGATGCTGGTTCTGATGTTTAGCTCGCTAAAATCAGAATGCTGACCGAAGCGTCAGCATTCGACTCCAGTCGTGGGCACTTAAGCTTCCCCGTAAAAAGGGAGGCTTTTTGTTTTTAGTTTAGACCTAATTTTGGATTTTAACGTTCCTTTTTGATATCCGCACCAAATAAATTCTATATTTGTTTAAACTTTTCATATAAAGTATGAACAATATTAAAAAGAATTTCAGTATCCGGGATTTGGAAAACCTATCGGGGATAAAGGCACATACCATACGGATTTGGGAAAAAAGGTATAATCTACTTTCCCCTGAAAGAACCACGACCAATATTAGGACCTACAGTCTTCAAAGTTTGCAAAAGCTATTGAACATCACCCTGTTATATAACAACGGACACAAGATATCAAAAATAGCAGAATTGAAAGAGGCTGATATTCCTGTAAAGGTCAAGGAAATCGCGACTGTTCAAAACAGCAAAAACCATGTTTTGAATGCCTTTAAAATGGCGATGATAAATTTTGACCAAACCCGTTTTGCGATTACCTATAATGGTCTATTGGCAGACCACTCCTTTCGTGATATCTTCAAAAATTATTTCATTCCCTTACTTCATGAGCTTGGACTTTTATGGCAAACCGATACGATTACCCCCGCCCATGAACATTTTATAACAGGATTGATCAAACAAAAAATACAGGTCAATATAGAAAAGTTACAGATCAATGAACCCACAAGGAAGGACAAAACCTTTGTTTTGTATTTACCAGAAGGTGAAATACATGAAATAGGATTATTATACCTTAATTATGAGATTTCATTGCAGGGCTACAAGTCCATCTACCTTGGCCAATCCATCCCTTTGGATAATTTAGGGGAGTTGATGGGGTTGGTTGAAAACATTTATTTCCTATCTTACTTCACAGTTGCACCCTCCAAGGATAAAATAGAAAAGTATATTGAAGGACTTTCCCAAGCGATTGTAAAGGATATAGATTGTCAAGTTTGGTTATTGGGTCGGCAAACCCAATATTTAGAGTTGGACAACCTTTCCCCAAACATAAAAATATTTGATTCCATAGAGCAATTGGTAGCACAGGTTCAAAATTAAAAACCCTTAGACTAAAATAATAAAATGGATAAAAAAGTTGTCATAATCGGTTCGGGGTTCTCTTCGCTTTCAGCGTCCTGTTATTTAGCCAAATGGGGTTTTGATGTCACTGTGTATGAAAAAAACAGTACGATTGGCGGTAGGGCAAGTCAAATGGTAAAAGACGGATTCACTTTTGACCTAGGGCCAAGTTGGTATTGGATGCCCGATATTTTCGACAAGTTCTTTGCCGACTTTGGAAAGCAGACCAGCGACTACTACACCTTGCATAAATTGAGTCCGGCCTATAAAATATTCTTCTCGGACGATTCGATTACCATTGGTGATACTATGGATAAGATCTGTTCGGAATTTGAAAGAATAGAGAAAGGGAGTTCCGTTCATTTAAGGAAATTCATTTCTGACGCCCAAGAAAACTATGATATTGCCATAAATAAGGTTGTACTTAAACCTGGATTATCCCCTTTTGAACTTATCACCACAGACACCATTCAAAAGGTTGACCAGTTTTTTAAAACCATCAGTGGGGAGGTCAGGAAAAAATTCAAAAACCCAAAATTGATTTCCACGTTAGAGTTTCCTGTCCTTTTTTTGGGAGCAAAACCCAGTAATACACCCTCATTTTATAGTTTTATGAACTTTGCTGACTTCGGTTTGGGAACTTGGCATCCCGAGGGAGGCATGTATGAGATCATAAAGGCAATGCATGCTTTGGCTTTGGAGCTTGGGGTAAACTTTCATGTAGATAGTCCTGTTGGCAAGATCCGTGTTACTAATGGCAAAACAATCGGTATTACGGTCAATGATCAGGATATTGATGCTGATTTTGTGCTCAGTGGAGCCGATTACCATCATTCCGAAACATTACTTGAACAAAAATACCGACAGTACAGTGAAAAATACTGGGATCAAAGAACTTTTGCACCTTCCTCCCTGCTGTTCTATGTAGGTTTAAACAAAAAACTAAAGAATGTTGAGCATCATAATCTCTTTTTTGACACTGATTTTGAGCAGCACACCTATGACATCTATGACAAACCGCAATGGCCAAAAAAACCATTGTTCTATGCGAATTTTCCGTCGAAAACGGATTTAACCATGGCACCCAAGAACTGTGAAACAGGATTTTTTCTGATTCCCATTGCTCCCGGACTCGAAGACACCCCCGAATTGAGGGAACAATACTTCGACCTTATTATGAAAAGGCTGGAGGCCAGAACCGAGCAAAACATCAAGGATGGAATATTATTTTACGAATCTTTTTGTGTCAATGATTTTATAGAGAAATACAATTCCTATAAAGGTAACGCCTATGGTATGGCAAATACCTTGACCCAAACCGCTTTTTTAAGACCTAAATTGAAAAGTAAAAAAGTTAAAAACCTATATTTTACCGGACAATTGACTGTTCCAGGGCCGGGCGTACCCCCTTCCCTGATTTCAGGAAAACTTGTATCAGAATTAATCTCAAATAACCAATAAGCAATAAAATGAAGGCATTATTCGACAAAGTATCCTATGATTGCAGTAAGCGAGTGACACAGACTTACAGCACTTCATTTTCACTTGCCACAAAAATGTTGGGTGCTTCCATTCGTCCGGACATATATAATATTTATGGTTTTGTGCGATTTGCGGATGAGATTGTAGATAGTTTCCACGGCTATAAAACCGAGGAACTTTTCAATGATTTTGAACAGAGCCTTAAATATGCGCTTGAGCATAAAATCAGTATGAATCCTATTTTGAATTCATTTCAACATACATACCACAAATATCAAATTCCATATCACTTGGTCGAATCGTTTATGAAAAGTATGCGTATGGACTTGACCAAAAACACCTATTATTCCGAAAAGGAATACAAAGACTATATTTATGGTTCTGCCGATGTGGTTGGACTCATGTGCCTAATGGTTTTTGTTAAAGGAGATCAAGAAAAATACGAGTCCCTGAAAGATTCCGCCATGTCATTGGGCTCCGCTTTTCAAAAGGTGAATTTTCTAAGGGACTTAAAGGCCGATTTCGAAGTATTGCACCGCTCCTATTTTCCGAACACGGATCTGAACCAGTTGGACGAGGATTCAAAAAGAAGGATCATCAATGAAATAAAGGATGATTTCCAAAGGAGCTATGGCGGTATCCAGCAATTGCCCAGGGAGGCTAAATTAGGGGTCTATACCGCCTATAAATACTATTATAGATTATTGGGTAAATTGGAAAAAACCCCTTCAACCCAAATTCGCCAAGCCCGAATAAGGGTTCCCGATTATCAAAAATTTGGACTTTTGGCGGAGTCTTATGTCAATTTTAAATTAAATTTGGTTTAAGATGAACATCGCAATAGGCATACTTATTTTTTTACTCGTTTTTTGCTTCATGGAGTTTATGGCGTGGTTTACGCATAAATATATCATGCATGGGTTTTTATGGAATCTACACAGGGACCACCATAAAAAAGACCACGATTCCTGGTTCGAACGCAACGATACCTTTTTTATTTTCTATGCCATAGTAAGTATCTCATTCTTCTATGCAGGGGCCAATACCGATTTCTGGTATGGCTGGCCTATTGGTTTTGGTATTATGGCCTATGGAGCCGCTTACTTCATAGTGCACGATATTTTTATACACCAACGTTTCAAAATGTTCCGGAACGCAAATAACCGGTACTCAAAAGGGGTACGAAGAGCACACAAAATGCATCACAAACATTTAGGAAAAGACAAAGGGGAATGTTTTGGGATGTTATTTGTTCCCTTTAAATACTTTAAAAAGAATTAAGCTACTCCTGAAGTAATCCATCCAGGATATTTCGCACTTCCGCACTATTCCAATCTGCGTAGCCTGTCTTGGCAATCATAATCTTACCTTTCCTATCAATAATGTAGGTCGTAGGTAACATTTTAGCCGTTAGCAAACTTGGGGCCTCGGTCTTAGAAAAATAAACAGGCAGATCATAACCTTTCTTCGATATAAAGGCCGTTACCTTATCGGGCTTGTCCTGCGCAACACACATAAATACGATTTTATCGCCATAATCATGGTACAAAGTTTGAAGACTTGGCATCTCGGCAATACAAGGAGGGCACCATGTGGCCCAATAATTCACAAGAACCACCTTACCCTTAGCCTCTTCAAAACCAAAACTACGCCCATCGACATCTGTCAGTTGCCAGTTGTAATCATCAACATTCAAGTTCAATTCCTGCTTCACAACCGCCGAACCGGAAGACAATAATCTGCTGGCAAAAGTACTTACATACCCAATTATTGGGGTAAATAAAACTACAACGATCCCAATGATCAAGACAATGTTCCCCCATTTTATCTTCTTAATTCCCATTGGGGGGCCTCTTAATCAATTCGGTCAATAGATTCTTTACCTTACTGCTATCCCAATCTGCAATATCATTTTCCCTAACCACAATATAACCATCCCGATCAATAATGTAGCTTCCGGGTGGCTCAAGAATATCAAAAGGGGCCGGTTCACCGATAATCATATACGTAATGGGGAATGTGAACTTTTTAAGCCGCATAAATTCTTCTACGGGAGGTCTTTCCTCATTGGTGATGATATAAAAATCAACCCGAGCACCGAATTCATCATATAATTTCTGTATGCCGTTTAATTCGGCCTCAGAAGGCAACATCCATGAAGCCCAAAAATTGATGAACACCACTTTTCCCTTGGACCTTTCCATGTTGAAAAAATCCCAATTGGGATCCTTTAATTTCCAGTTATAGGATGGAATCTGCTTTCTTGATGTCTCGACAATAATATCGGGGGTAGAAGCAAAAAGTCGATTTAAGAATATTTTACCGAAATGTCCTAAAGGAGTAACGAAAAAAGACAGAACAAAAGCAAATAGCAATATATTAAGTACTGTTTTTCTTTTAACTATCATTATCTGGGGGTTTACCCAAAACTAAAAAACTCCCGACGAAAATCGGGAGTTTTTATCAATTAAAAAATAGTATTTCAAAACAAATCAATCTAGCTAAGCCAGCTTATTGATTATGCAGCATTTTCCCGTTTGATAACATTCAATGCCGAACCTTCCTTAAACCAACCAATCTGTGATTCGTTATAGGTATGGTTTGCCATGATAGTATCCTTGGAACCATCGGCATGAACAACTTCAATGGTCAATGGCTTGCCTGGTGCAAAATCGGCAACATCGACAAAGTTAAAGGTATCATCTTCCTGAATCAGGTCATAATCACTTTCATTGGCGAACGTCAAGCCCAACATTCCTTGTTTCTTAAGGTTGGTCTCATGAATCCTCGCGAACGATTTAACCAAAACAGCGGCAACACCCAAATGTCTAGGTTGCATGGCCGCATGTTCCCTTGAGGAACCTTCCCCATAGTTATGGTCTCCCACAACAATGGATTTTATGCCTGCTGCCTTATAAGCCCTCTGGGTGTCGGGCACCCCTCCATATTCACCGGTCAATTGGTTCTTCACGAAGTTCGTCTTCTTATTAAAAGCGTTGACCGCCCCAATCAAGGTATTGTTGGCGATATTATCCAAATGTCCACGGAAACGCAACCAAGGTCCGGCCATAGAGATATGGTCGGTGGTACATTTACCAAAGGCCTTGATCAGTAATTTAACCCCTTGTAATTGTTCTGGGGTGATTGGTACGAAAGGCTCTAACAATTGCAGTCTTTCTGAAGTAGGACTAACCCTGACCTCTACACCTGAACCGTCTTCGTCGGGTTCTAAATAACCCGCATCCTCAACAGCAAAGCCTTGAGGAGGAAGTTCTATACCCATTGGCTCATCCAATTTAACCTCTTCACCATCCTCGTTGATCAAAGTATCGTGCATGGGGTCAAAATCCAATCTTCCTGAAATTGCAATGGCAGCTACCATTTCTGGGGAACCGACAAAAGCATGGGTATTTGGATTACCATCTGCCCTTTTTGAGAAGTTACGGTTAAACGAATGGACAATGGTATTCTTTTCATCCCCTTTTAGGTCACTTCGGTCCCACTGACCTATACATGGTCCACAAGCATTGGTAAAAACCGTTGCACCTAAATTCTCGAAAGTCTCAAGAAGTCCATCACGTTCGGCGGTATATCTAATTTGTTCCGATCCCGGGTTGATACCGAAGTCCGATTTTGGTTTGATTTTTTTGTCAACAGCCTGTTTTGCTATGGATGCTGCACGGGATAAATCCTCATAGGAAGAGTTGGTACATGAACCTATCAATCCCCAATCCACTTTAAGTGGCCAATCGTTCTCTCTGGCCTTTTTCCCTAATTCACCAACTGGTGTGGCTAAATCCGGAGTAAATGGACCATTCAAATGTGGTTTCAATTCATCCAGGTTGATTTCAATGATCTCATCGAAATATTGTTCTGGATTTGCATAAACCTCAGCATCGGCTGTCAAATATTCCCTAACGGCATTGGCTGCATCAGCTACATCATTTCTATCGGTAGCCCTCAAATAACGCTCCATAGAATCATCATAACCAAAGGTAGATGTAGTGGCGCCAACTTCAGCACCCATGTTACAAATGGTTCCTTTACCTGTACATGAAAGGTTTTTAGCCCCTTCACCAAAGTATTCTATAATAGCTCCTGTACCTCCTTTAACGGTAAGGATTCCGGCTACTTTCAAAATAACATCCTTAGCGGATGTCCACCCTGAAATGTTTCCTGTCAACTTAACACCTATCAGTTTTGGGAATTTCAATTCCCAAGCCATACCGGCCATTACATCAACGGCATCAGCACCACCAACACCGATGGCTACCATTCCCAATCCACCTGCATTTACAGTATGCGAATCGGTACCGATCATCATTCCTCCGGGGAACGCATAGTTTTCCAAAACCACTTGGTGAATAATACCTGCTCCCGGTTTCCAAAATCCAATTCCATATTTATTCGAAACCGATTCCAAAAAATCGAAAACCTCTGCACTCGTTTTATTAGCAACTTTTAAATCTGCAGTTGCGCCACTTTTTGCCTGGATCAAGTGATCACAGTGTACTGTTGTCGGAACGGCCACTTTTGGCTTCCCGGCCTGCATAAACTGCAATAAAGCCATCTGTGCTGTCGCATCCTGACAAGCAATACGGTCCGGGGCAAAGTCTACATAATCCTTACCTCGTTCAAAAGCCTTGGAAGGCTTGCCTTCCCATAAATGGGAGTATAAAATTTTCTCAGACAGGGTAAGTGGTTTACCGACTATTTCACGTGCCTTGTCAACACGGCTAGCCATATTAGCGTAAACACTTTTGATCATTTCGATATCAAATGCCATTATTATTGAATATTTAGAATTAAATTATTTAAGCGAAATTAAGAAAATCCATGTCGCAAATAAAATTTTTATTCAAGGATTAATATGATTTTTATCATTTGCCAACAACAATGGCAACTTTAATGAAAAAACATTGAAAAGTATTCAATGTTTCAACGCCCTGAATAATGCGAAATCAAAAAAGTCTTCTAATAATATCCTCTTCCGATATACCTTCAGCCTCTGCCTTGTAATTCTTGATAATCCTATGACGAAGGATACCCATGGCAACGGCCTGCACATCTTCAATATCAGGGGAGAATTTCCCATGGATGGCGGCGTGTGCCTTTGCCCCCAAAATCAAATTTTGGGATGCCCTAGGTCCAGCACCCCAATCGAGGTACTCTTTAATGAAATCAGGGGAAGTCTCAAGGTTAGGTCTTGTTTTGCTCACAAGGGTAACCGCATAATTGACCACATTGTCAGGTACTGGAATACGACGTACCAAGTGTTGCACTTCCAAGATTTCCGCTGCATTGAAAAGGGCGTTTATTTGAATGGTCTCGTCCGAAGTTGTGGCTTTCACCACTGCGATCTCCTCTTCGACTGATGGGTATTTCAGTTCTATAGCGAACATAAAACGGTCCAATTGTGCCTCTGGAAGGGGATATGTGCCTTCTTGTTCTATAGGGTTCTGCGTTGCCAAAACGAAATAGGGCAACTCCAACTTATGTTGATGTCCCGCAATAGTCACCGCCCTTTCCTGCATGGCTTCCAATAAGGCCGCTTGGGTTTTTGGTGGGGTTCTATTTATTTCATCCGCTAAAATAATATTGGAAAAAACAGGTCCTTTAATAAATTTGAACTGACGGTTTTGATCTAAGATCTCACTCCCCAAGATATCACTGGGCATTAAATCGGGAGTAAACTGTATTCTTTTGAAGTCGAGGCCCAAAGTTTGTGCAATGGTATTTACCATTAGCGTTTTGGCCAAACCCGGAACACCGATAAGCAAGGAATGCCCCCCCGTATAAATAGACAACAGGATCAGGTCGATAACATCATTTTGCCCAATAATAATCTTCGCTATTTCCTCTTTTAGGTCAGCATGTTTCTGTACTAGTTTATTAATGGCCGCTACGTCTGACATCCCCCCTATTCCTTAACCCAGTTATTAGCAAAATCACAGTCCCTATTGGCTTCATTAACACTGATATAGGTATCATCAATATGTTTGCCCATCCATTTTTTTATGGCATTATACTGTTTTTCCGTTAGGGCAAGTTGTTGAATCCTTGTATAATCCTTGGCAAAATCAGCCACATGCTCATCGTACCTATTGGTAACTTTCAGAATCTTATACTTTGGTCCACCCCCCCTTGGGTCCTGCTCTAGGATAGGGTATGAAATCTCATTATCCTTTAAGTTCCGTACCTGATTGTAAAGGGTCGGATCCATTTTGGTCAACTCAAACCTAGAATCGTAGGTAATCGGGTTTCGCAATAACCCCCCATCAAATTTGGTTTCTTTTTCATCCGAAAAATTACGGGCAGCATCAGCGAAAGAGTATCTACCATCCATGATATGCTTGCGTATCGTATCCAATTCGGACTTGGCCTCATCCAATGATTCTTGGGAAATCTCTGGGGTTATGAGTATATGGCGTAAATCGAGTTCTTGACCCCTTATTTTTTCGATATATACCAAATGAAATCCAAACATGGTCTCAAAGGGTTCGGATACCTCACCTTCCTGTAAGCTAAAGGCAACATCCTTAAAGGTTTTGTCGAAACCGGTATCCTTGGTGATACTATAAAAACCACCTTTTGATTTAGACCCAGGATCCTGTGAGTACAGAATGGCCTTAACACTGAATTTGGCATCATTGTCCTCAACATCCGCCTTTATGGCCTTCAGCTTGTCAATGACCTTTTGTTTTTCAGCCTCAGTAGCCTTAGGTTGCTTAATGATTTGGGATATTTCCAACTCAGCACCAAAAACCGGACGTTCATCCTTCGGTATCTTATTGAAGAATTGGCGAACCTCTTCGGGTGTTATCTCTATTTCGGAAATGATGCTATTCTGCATTTTTTCAGAAAGCATTCGTAGTTTGTTGATCTTGTTAATGTCTTCCCTTAAGCTTGCCTCATCCTCTTTTTTGTAGAACTTCAGCAATTTTTCCATAGAACCCATTTGGGCCACAAAGGATTGGATTTGTCTTTCGGTAGTTAAACTCACCTCATCATCGGAAACCAACAAACTATCCTGTACCGCCTGGTGGGCATACAAACGATCTTCCATTAATTTTCCCAACAGACCACAGCGGGTGATATCCTCTGACATGGCCCCTTGATTTTTAAGGTCGATCAAGGTTTTTTCAATATCGGATTCCAAAATCACATAATCCCCAACAACTGCAGCAATACCATCCAATTTCACTTTTTTGAAATTAGAGGTCGAGTCCTTGGTTACACCCTTGTCGGCCTGTAACTCTGGCAAGGGTGGCTCAATCTGCGTATCTGGAACTTCGTCGGGTACTTGGGAAAAAACACTTCCTGAAATAAACAATAAGGATAGTAAAAGGGTAATTTTATTTGTCTTGTGCATAGACTTCGAATTCTTTTTCTTTAATAGCTTCATCTATTATCTCGGTTTCCAATTTTCTAATATAGTCCAACTTTCTGCGATTGAGAAGCACTTGTCGAATTGATGGTTCTATATAGGACAAGGGTGCAATGTCATTAACATCCAACACTCCCGTAATCTTTGCCAAATATACCCCTAATGAATCCTGCAATTCAAAAAATTGTGATTTTTTTAAGTATCTATCCTGATTTTCAAGGGTCAAAGGAGGTATTTCTTCCTGCACCCTCGAGGCACTGACCCAAATGGAATCATTGAAGTTCAACTTTTTGAATTGCACCCCTATGGAATCCAAATATTCAATATCCTCTTCCTTAAAACTTTTCAATTTATCCGCCACCGTTTCCTTATCCATGAATTGGGGTGGTAAGTGAATGAATCTAAGGCTGATCAGTTTTTCCTTGAGTTTGAAATTCTCCTTTTCCTTTTCGTAAAAGCTTTCCAATTGGGATTTGCTAATGACCGTATCACTCCCTTGTTGCACCAATGCCTCTTTATAAGCCCGGGTATATAAATCGGTCCTATAGGTTTTTACC
This sequence comes from Maribacter aquimaris, assembly GCF_014596745.1. GTDB lineage: Bacteria > Bacteroidota > Bacteroidia > Flavobacteriales > Flavobacteriaceae > Maribacter_A > Maribacter_A aquimaris. Next base: position 204,382 of record NZ_JABTCF010000010.1, on the reverse strand, counting down.
AATGCATCGAATTCTGCTAGTTTTTCTTCTGATAGATTGATCTTGGCCTTTGAAAGCAATAACTGCTTGGATGCCCAATTATTGATATAGTCGGTCACAAACGATATACTATCCGCCTCACTCATATTTTCCGTGAAGAGTGGTGCTATATCGTCCTTGTACAAATACAATTCCCCCACACGGGCAATCGGTTCCTGATCGGCATGATCTTTCAATAACGAATTGCAGGACATACCGAGCAGGACTAAAACCACCCAAGTATATCGAACTGGAAAAGTATTTTTCAATCTAAAAAACATCCCGCAAAAATAACAATTACAACCTGTTAAACAAGTGATATAGGCTTTCATTAACACAATTTACACATAAATGCAAACCGCATTCCGTTAAAAAACAGACACCTGACGCCAGTACCTACCCAATGGCACCAAAAATGTAGTCCTTCCCAACTATGACCGATAATCCAATTTCCAAGGAGAAAAACCCAAAAAGTAGAACAACTCTCCAAAAAGAATTAATTTAGGCGAATCATAAAGTAGCAAAGAGGAATAAAGCAATGAACAGGAAAATCAGGCTTATTTGGGACTTTCGGGGCCCTGCAGCGGCAAAAACCGCTGAACATCATGAAATTCATTTAAAGGAATATATCCTTATTGAGAACCTTGAACCGCAAATCACCGGGCACGAACATATCAATGAAATGCATAGTTTGGCCTATATGGTCGTAGAGGAAAAAGACATGATTGCCGTCCGTGATGCCCTAAAACCCCATCGGGCCGAAGTATACCAAGAATAATTTGCTCCAAGAACAACGGATGATCCAAAAAACACTTCCCTTCCTGATCATAATGGTTTTTTCAACCGCTTGCAAAAAACCACCCCAATACACCAATGCCCTGGACTATGCACTAGCTTCCAAAGACCTTAAAATAAAAAGGGTAATCGACAGTCTGGATTCCTACGAAGTACAAATAAAATTCACTAAAATAATAAGGGCAGGTGACAGTGTTATTTTCGAAGACCACGACTTTCAAGTCAATGACACCAACTATTTCTACCCTGCCAGTACCATAAAATTACCTATTGCCGCCTTGACGCTTGAGAAATTGAACCATATGGATTCGCTCCATAGAAATACCAGGTTTTATGTGGAAGGCGATACTATGGAAACCACATTTGCCTCTGACATCATGAAAATTTTCACCATCAGTGATAATGCGGCGAACAATCGTTTATTTGAATTTTTGGGACAGGATGCGATCAATGGAAAATTAAAACAGAAAGGTATCGATGCCGTTCGTATTTCGCACCGATTGTCTTCTGACGATGCCTATGAAATCACTACCAAACCCCTTGTAGTCTATTTAAACGACTCTACTACGACCATGTTGAAGAACACGATCAACACCAGCGCCATCCCCTTGGATATGAACAAAATACACAAAGGCAAGGCCTATTATGATGATGAGGATGGACTTGTAGACGAACCTTTCGACTTTAGCCTAAAAAATTATTACCCCATAAATGCACAGCACAATGTGCTAAAGAGAATTGTTTTCCCCGAATGCTTCGATCCCAGTGAACGATTCGACCTAAGCACCACACAACGTGATTTTCTCCTAGAGGCCATGCAAACCTTACCCAGGGAGGCCGGCTATGACCCAAAGGAATACTACGATAGCTATGTTAAATTCTTGATGTACGGGGACAGTAAGGCAGCTATTCCCGATTATATAAAAATACGAAATAAGGTGGGCTATGCCTATGGCACCCTAACCGACTGTGCTTACATACACGACCCTAAAAACAATGTGGAATTTTTACTGACCGCCACAATACTTGTCAATGAAGATGGCATTTTCAATGACAATGTCTACGAATATGATTCCATTGGCATTCCCTTTTTAGCCACATTGGGCAAGGAGATATACAATTATGGATTACAATCAAAGAAAGATTAAGGTAGTATTACAAAAAAGAACTTATCCCAGAACGGAAAATTCCCATCAATAAATCCATGATTATATCGTTTTAGTGTTAGCCAAAAACCGAATTCAGCCTTTTTACCCCATTTTGGGACATAAACCAGACCTATGCAAGACCATCAAAACCGCATTGACGAGCTCAACCAAAAACTAGAGACCCTACTTAGCAAACAAGAAGGTTTTGCGAAAGAACTCATGACCCTATACAAGGAAATCGAAGCCTTAAAAAAAATGGGGGCCGAATTTTCGGAAACAAAAAAGACCATTACACCACAGCCTGTGGTCGAAAAACCAATAGACACCCCCATCCCGAAAGGGGAAGTCACAAAGGAATTCGCTATCGAACCCATTACGGTTGGGCTACCAAAAGAAAATGTGAAACCCAAGTTGGTGCAAAAAATAAAGACCAAATCGAATTGGGAAAGGTTCATCGGTGAAAACCTCATCAATAAAATTGGAATCGTGATTACCGTCCTCGGGGTTGCCATAGGCGCAAAATACTCTATTGAAAACAACCTGATAAGTCCGTTGACTCGAATTATCCTTGGCTATTCTGCTGGTTTGGGCCTATTGGGTTTCGGCATAAAACTCAAGGAAAAATATGAAAACTACAGTGCCGTACTTGTAAGTGGGGCCTTGGCCATTCTCTATTTTATAACCTTTGCGGCTTATAGTTTTTACGATTTATTTCCGCAGCTCATGACTTTTGCCCTAATGCTTGTTTTTACCGCTTTCGGAGTCGTGGCCGCATTGCATTACAACAAACAGGTAATTGCCCATATCGGTCTTGTGGGCGCCTATGCCGTACCCTTCTTACTGAGTAACGACTCTGGGAGTACATCTGTTCTTTTTTCTTATATGGCGATTATAAATATCGGCATTTTGATCATTTCCTATAAAAGATACTGGAAGTCCCTTTACTACTCATCTTTCGTCATTACTTGGCTTGTATTTGCCAGTTGGACGGGGTTCTCCTATGATTATGAAGCACATTTTACAACTGCCCTGATATTCTTAAGTGTTTTCTTCCTTATTTTCTATGCTACTTTTCTAGTATATAAATTAAAGGTCTCTGAAAAATTCAAAAATTCAGATATCGTACTCCTATTACTCAATGCGTTTATATTTTACGGATTCGGTTATGGGTTACTTTCGCAAAATGATACCGGAGTACAACTCTTGGGGGTTTTCACCCTCTGCAATGCCATGCTACACTTTATCGTAAGCTTGATCATCCACAAAAGGAAATTGGCCGACCGCAATCTATACTATTTGGTTTCAGGAATGGTCCTGGTTTTCTTGACCATTGCCATTCCCGTTCAATTGGACGGCAATTGGGTCACCCTTTTATGGGCGTTTGAAGCTGCCCTATTATTCTGGATAGGACGTAAAAAGAATGTTGTTGTCTACGAGTACCTCTCCTATCCTTTGATGGTTTTAGCGGTATTCAGCCTAATACAGGATTGGGAGCTAAGCTACTACATCTTCCAAGGTCAAGACTCCACCATGCGACCTGTTTTCAATGTCACCTTTTTGAGCTCTATATTGTTCTTAGGTGCCTTTGGCTTTATCAATTGGGTAAACAACACTGTAGCACATCCTAAGGAAAACGCCAAAAACACTTCGTTTCCCACAATCATGACTTACGCAATCCCAAGTATCTGGCTCATTATACTCTTCTTTAGCCTGTTCTTGGAAATCCAGTATTATTGGGATACGTTGTACTATGGTTCTGAAGTTGCGATAACCAACGAATACGAATACCTCAAGTACAATCCCGATATTCGTAGTACAGGCAATATATGGTTGCTCAACTATTCCCTTATGTTTATCGCTGCGTTGAATTTGGTGAATATCAAAAAACCGAAAAACCGGGTTTTAGGCATTGTTTCGCTTACCGCTGGTCTATTCGCCCTATTGATATTTCTTACCATGGGATTGTATGAACTCAGCGAATTAAGGGAAAGTTACATTGACCAAACCCTTTCAGAATATTATAACATAGGGATCTTTAATATCATCATTCGCTATATAACCTTTGCGTTTGTGGCGCTTTTATTGATTAGCCTGTATAGATTGATACGTCAAGCTTTCATGAAAATAAACTTCAACATACCCTTCGAAATCATCCTTCATATAAGCATTCTTTGGGTTGCGAGTAGCGAATTGATCCACTGGATGCATATGGTTGGATCCCATCAAAGTTACAAACTAGGCCTGAGCATATTTTGGGGTATATATGCCTTGGTCATGGTTGTTCTGGGGATTTGGCAAAACAAGAAATTCTTACGTCTCGTTGCCATGATTCTATTCGGGCTTACCTTGATCAAATTATTCTTCTATGATATCGCATCGCTCAACACCATATCAAAAACCATTGTTTTTGTTTCTTTAGGGGTATTGTTGTTGATCATTTCATTCCTTTACAATAAGTATAAAAACAGAATATCAGATGATGAAACGAACTAAGATCAGTCTATTGGTCAGTCTTCTCTTTAGTGCGGTTGCCCTTGCCCAAATCGGGGATTATAATACCAAAAGGGAAATCCTGGGTATTACGGACCAATGGCATTCCTTCGAATTACCACCTTCGGTTTTTACGAAGGTATCGAACAACCTGGCGGATATCCGCATATATGGCATAACCCCAAAAGACACCCTTGAGGCCCCTTATCTCTTACGAATCGAAAGGGAGAAACACATACAAAAGGAAATTGACTTTGAATTGATCAATACCACAAACAAGCAACACGACCATTACTATACTTTTGAGGTACCCACCAAAGAAACCTTGAATGGGATTTTATTGAATTTCAAAAATGAAAATTTCGATTGGAAGGTGACGTTGGAAGGCAGTCAGGAGCAATCCAATTGGTTTACGATTCTAAAGGATGCACGAATACTATCCATAAAAAATGAGCAGACCGATTACCGCTTCACCCAGTTGAATTTCCCCAATGCAAAGTATCGCTATTATCGAATATCATTCCATAGTGAAATGACACCAAGATTTAAAGGGGCGAACATTTATTTAGATGATCGCATCAAAGCCAAATACAACACTATCCATATAGCCAACCTCGAGAGCTCCAAGGATAAGGACAAAAAGCAAACCATACTCCAAATCGTAATGGACCAACGTGCGCCTATTAGTTTCCTTAGTCTCGATATAGCCAATGACATTGATTACTACCGGTCGTTTCAACTTCAATATGCCCATGACAGTGTCGCTACGGAAAAAGGATGGAAATACAATTACCGCACCCTTACACGGGGTACGCTAAACTCCGTCGAAAAGAATGAATTCACATTCAATTCCGTATTGGCAAAAAAAATAAGGGTAATCATTGAAGACCATGACAACCAACCTTTAAGCATCGAAAATGCGACTGCAAAAGGCTACGTTCATCAAATAATAGCCCGATTTACGGGTAAGGCGGCGTATTTTTTGGTCTATGGAAACGAAAACGCCTATCTTCCAAATTACGATTTAGTGCATACTTCCAAAAATATCCCCAGTTCCTTAACCCAGGTTAATTTAGGGGAAGCCATACCGATTCCCAAAAAACAAGAAGACAAAATCGCTCCTTTGTTTGAAAATAAATTTTGGCTTTGGGCCGTAATGGGTGTGATCATTTTGGTATTAGGCGGCTTCACCCTTAAAATGATGACAAAAAAGTAACCTCGTTTATTGCGAAGGAAAACCCTAAATTTGTGGTGTCACAAAAGATACGGCCAAATGTCAGCACCCAAACAAACCCGAATCAATAAATATTTAAGCGAAGTTGGTTATTGCTCACGAAGAGCTGCAGACAAACTCATTGACCAAGGCAGGGTCACCATCAACGGAAAAGTTCCCGAAATGGGTACAAAAATTATTCCCAGCGATGAAGTTCGTGTTGATGGCGAATTGATTTCAGACCCTAAGGACAAACCCGTCTATCTTGCATTCAACAAACCAATAGGCATTGTTTGCACGACGGACACAAGGGTTGAAAAAGACAATATCGTGGATTTTATCAACTACCCAACGCGGATCTTTCCGATTGGCCGGTTGGACAAACCGAGTGAGGGACTCATATTCATGACCAATGATGGCGATATCGTAAATAAGATCCTCCGCGCCCGTAACCATCATGAAAAAGAATATTTGGTGACTGTAAACAAACCCATAACCCCTGCGTTTCTGGAAAAAATGCGTACCGGCGTTCCCATTTTGGATACGGTTACACGGGAATGTGAAGTGGAAAGTCTTGGCAAATACCAATTTAAGATCATCCTGACCCAAGGCCTCAATAGACAAATACGTCGAATGTGCGAATATTTAGGCTATAATGTCAAAAAATTAAAACGCATTCGTATCATGAATGTAAAGTTGGATATCCCTGTCGGCACATGGAGGGATCTGACAAATGAGGAATTATCCGAAATCAATAGGTTGGTCGCATCCTCTTCGAAAACCCATGATGATCTTTCATAACCCCACCCAATACAAGGAGGTATACTTCCCTATACAAAGGGACAAAATAAAACATTCCCTCACTTTATAAATCAAATCATATATACGTCTGATTGACCAAGAACATTCAGTTTAAAGGATTCGTTGTTTTACACCCTAATTTTGTTTTGCCTTCGCACTATATTTATTTTTAACGCTTTGGCCCATAGACCCTAATCAAAATCGGTACTTTGACATGATATACCCAACATACAAAGGAATAGTTACTTTACCTGCTGGAGCTCATTTTATGGGGCATTCAAAAAAATTTTCAGTAATGTATTCATAATAGATAGAAGTATCCTGACAGAAATCATTTTCAATACACGAAATAATGACAATCTTTATAAACCTATCAAACGACGCATCAAAATCAGCACCCTATACATTAGGGGGTTAATCCATTTATTTTAACAACTTATGTTCGTAATTATCACTAACTTGTATAGACCCAAAAGCGCTATCCAATTTAAAACAAGCCATCATGAAGAATAAACGATTATTTAGGTTTCGAAAGGCATTCAATACCCTATTACTTTGTTTCTTTCTTATGGGCTTGTTAGGCATGCCCGATGCTTCGGCCTTTGTTCAGGAAGCTCAAGAGCAAGAAATGAATTACAAGCAATTTAAAGGAAGGATAATGGATGCCGAATCCAAAAAACCATTGGTGTTTGCCACACTTACCGTCGAAGGAACGAATATCAGTACCATTTCAAATACAGAGGGTGAATTTGCCTTAAAAGTACCCACATCGATGAAGGAAGGTAAAGTTTTGGTCGCTTTTTTAGGGTATAAAAACAAATCGATCCCCCTTTCCCAATTCAAGGAAGACAACAACAAAATTTATTTGGATGTTTTTGTGGAAGCCTTGGGCGAGGTTAGTCTTAGCGTCCCCAAGAATGCTGAGGAATTGGTGCGGGAAACCTTAAAAAGAAGAGGGGAGAATTATTTTGATGATCCCACCCTAATGACAGCCTTTTATCGGGAAACCATAAAAAGAAGAAAGAAAAACGTTTCCCTTTCGGAAGCTGTTGTAAATATTTATAAAACCCCATACAACTCAAACAAGAAAGACGGGGTTAAGCTTTATAAAGCCCGTAAAAGTACCGATTACAGTAAACTTGATACCGTTGCCCTTAAATTACAGGGCGGACCGTACAACGCACTTTATGTGGATATCATGAAGTACCCCGAGTATATTTTTCATGAAAAATCCCTAAGTAAATATAATTTTAGTTTCGAACAATCAACCCGTGTTGACAACCGGCAGATTTATGTGATCGATTTTAAGCAAAAACCAAATATTGAGGAACAATTATATTCGGGCAAACTATATATCGATGCGGAACATAAAATCTTGACCAGTGCCATTTATTCCTTGAATATTACCAATAAATATGAGGCCGCTAAATTATTTGTCCGTAAAAAACCTGCCAACGCCAGGGTCTGGCCCAACAAGGTCGCCTATCGTGTAGACTATCGTGAGAAAGATGGCAAATGGTACTACGGTTACAGTAATGTGCTTTTGGAATTTAAAATCGATTGGGATAAAAAACTTTTCAACTCGGTCTATAGTCTATCCTGCGAGATGGCTGTCACCGATTGGAAAAAGAACCTAACCAACGAAATGCCCAGGGCAAGGGACAGAATCAAGACATCGATTATTTTGGGCGATGAGGCTGTCGGGTTTTCCGATCCCGATTTCTGGGGAGAATACAACATTATAGAACCTGAAAAATCAATCGAGTCCGCCATAAAGAAAATACAAAGACAACTTAAAAAATCTAAGTCGGGCGATGGTAGTCCCGCTCCTTAGACAATAGGTAAAACTGCAAACAAAAAAACGTCCTGAAGGCTTTCAGGACGTTTTTATTATTTAGAATGATGTGTAACCAACCTTAGTTGGCCACTTCACTGATAAACTTCAATCGATATAAACGAAGATCTTCTTCCTCATACTCGCCATCAAACTCTTGCATGGCCTCCTCAAGATCATCGGTTTCGGCCTCCAAGAAATAATCATGGATCTCTTCCTGTTGGTCTTCATCCAAAACATCATCGATATAATAGCCAATATTCAATTTTGTACCGCTATATACGATCTGTTCCATTTCCTTGATCAATTCAGGAATCTCAAGACCTTTGGCCGAAGCAATATCCTCCAAGCCTAATTTCCGGTCCACATTCTGAATGATGTATAGTTTCAATCCTGAATTTGCCCCGGTACTTTTCACGACCAAATCATCGGGTCGTAAAATATCATTTTCATCAACATACGTTTTGATTGCATCAATAAAAGGTTTACCGTATTTTTTGGCCTTACCTTCCCCTACTCCATAGATATTCAGCATCTCTTCCATGGAAATCGGATATTTCAGTGCCATATCCTGTAGTGAAGGATCTTGGAAAACCACAAATGGGGGTACACTCAATTTATCTGCCTGCTTCTTCCTAAGGGATTTTAAGATTTTCAAAAGTTTCTCATCGGCCACTCCCCCTTTAGAGGCACTTACAATAGCTTCGTCCCTTTCCTTGCTATATTCATGGTCTTTGGTCATCATAAACGATGTAGGCTTAACCAAAAATTTCCTTCCTTTATCCGTTAGATGAAGGATACCGTATAATTCAATTTCCTTTTTCAAAAGTCCGGCCACCAACGTCTGACGGATCAAGGCCATCCAATGGTTCACACTTTGATCTGACCCTATGCCAAACACTGACTTTTCATTGGCCTTATGGGATGAAACCAAGGCGTTTACTTGCCCCGTAATCGTTTTTACAACTTCCTTTGACTTGAATTTTTCACTGGTTTCCTCTACGGTGCGTAACAATTTAAGCACATCATCCTTCGCTTCCTGTTTTTCTTTTGGATTACGGGCATTGTCATCCATATCGGCCCCATCCCCATTGACCTCATCGAATTCTTCCCCAAAATAATGAAGCATGAATTTTCTACGGGACATGGAGGTTTCCGCATAGGCGACGACCTCTTGCAACAGGGCATTCCCTATCTCCTGTTCAGCGACAGGCTTACCTGACATGAATTTTTCCAATTTCTCGATATCCTTATAGGAATAGAACGCCAAACAATGGCCTTCACCCCCATCCCTTCCGGCACGACCGGTTTCCTGATAGTAACTTTCAATACTTTTCGGAATATCATGGTGGATAACGAAACGAACATCAGGTTTATCTATACCCATACCGAATGCAATGGTAGCCACCACAACATCAACATCTTCCATAAGGAACATATCCTGGTACTTTGAACGGGTCTTGGCATCAAAACCAGCATGGTAGGGAACGGCACTAACACCATTTACCTGTAAAACCTGTGCCAATTCCTCAACCCTTTTTCTGCTCAAACAATAGATAATACCAGACTTACCTGCATTTTGTTTTACATACCGGATTATATCCGCATCAACATTTGCCGTTTTAGGGCGTACCTCATAAAATAAATTGGGTCTATTGAACGATGCCTTAAAAACCTTGGCATCGTTAATTCCCAAATTCTTTATTATATCTTCCTGGACTTTGGGTGTTGCTGTAGCCGTTAGGCCAATAATTGGAATATTGTCACCAAGCCTACTTACGATAGTTCTTATATTCCTGTATTCAGGTCTAAAATCATGACCCCATTCCGAAATACAATGCGCCTCATCAACAGCAACAAAAGAAACTTTCACAGATCTTAGAAAATCTATGTACTCCTCTTTGGTCAATGATTCCGGAGCAACATACAACAACTTAGTAACCCCTGATATAATATCGTTTTTGACTTGTTTGACCTCGGTCTTGTTCAATGAAGAGTTCAATACATGTGCGATACCATAATCATCGGAAATACCCCTTATGGCATCTACCTGATTTTTCATCAAGGCTATCAATGGGGATACGATAATCGCGGTACCCTCATGCATTAAGGCCGGTAGTTGGTAACATAATGATTTGCCACCGCCCGTGGGCATAATTACAAAAGTATTATTTCCTTCAACAATATTATTGATTACTTGTTCCTGCAGTCCCTTGAACTTGGAAAACCCAAAATACTTTTTTAACGAGGCGTGTATATCATAATCATTCTGCCCCATTGCTTCTTTCACCATCTAATTTCTTAATTCAATGGCCTAGGGCCATCTACCAAATTTATAGTTGAAGTTAAGGCGTTTTGTTTTACGAAACAAATCCTTCCTTAACATCGTTTAAAACTTAACTGTTTTATAAAATTAAGTTTATGTAATTTTGTAAACTTAAATATAAGACATTCTTTTAGGATAACAATCCTTAACTTCAAATATACCTTGAACAATTCCGAAACCATATTCAAAATTGCCAAAAAGACCATTGAAACCGAAAGTGCGGCCATTGGGAATTTGGCACACCTCTTAGATGGGGATTTTACCCTAACGGTCAACAGTATTTTAAACTCCAAAGGCAGGGTCGTAATCTCGGGCATAGGCAAAAGTGCTATTATTGCCACCAAGATAGTGGCCACCTTGAACTCCACCGGAACACCTGCGATTTTTATGCATGCCGCGGATGCCATACATGGTGATTTAGGGACCGTACAGGATAATGACATTGTCATTTGTATCTCCAAAAGCGGTAACACCCCAGAAATCAAAATGCTGGTACCCCTGATCAAACGGGGTAAAAATCTTTTGATAGGGATGACAGGCAATACAGAATCTTTCTTGGCACAACATGCCGATCATATATTGAACACCTATGTCGAAAAAGAAGCCTGCCCCAATAACCTAGCACCAACCACCAGTACAACGGCACAATTGGTCATGGGGGATGCCCTTGCCATTTGCCTGTTGGAACTTAAAGGGTTCAGCAGCAAGGATTTTGCGAAATACCACCCAGGGGGCTCCTTGGGCAAACGATTGTACCTTACTGTCAACGATATTGTCCAAACCAATATGAAGCCCCAGGTCGATGTAGCTACCGATGTTCGTCAGGTCATCGTTGAAATATCTGAAAAAATGTTGGGGGTCACTGCAGTAATAAATGACGAAAAACTTGTAGGTGTTGTCACTGATGGGGATATTCGCAGAATGTTGAACAAATATGAAAATATCAACGGACTCAAAGCCGAGGATATCATGAGTGCCAATCCGAAAACCATTGAGACGGACAAACTTGCCATTACAGCTCTTGAACGTATGCAAGAAAACGAAATCTCGCAATTATTGGCCGTAAAGAATGGAGCCTATAAGGGCATAGTACATTTACACAACTTAATAAACGAGGGCATAATATAATGGCTGAAACCGAGAGAAAAAGTCCGGACGAAATGTCTTTTCTTGACCATCTTGAAGAATTGAGATGGCATTTGATTCGAAGTATTCTTGCGATTGTCCTTATTGGGATCGTAGCATTCGTAATGAGTCGTTTCATTTTTGACAACATCATCTTTGCTCCGACAAGAATGGATTTTCCCACATATCGTTTCTTTTGCGATATCGCGACATTCTTTGGTATAGAATCTGCCTTTTGTGCCGAAAAATTACCTTTCACCATACAGAGTCGATTGATGGGCGGGCAGTTCTCCGCCGATATTTGGACTGCCATTTGGGCCGGTTTTATCATAGGGTTCCCTTATGTACTCTATGAAATATGGAAGTTCATTAGCCCCGGGTTGTATGAGAAAGAGCGCAAAAACTCAAGAGGATTCATTTTCATCGCATCTTTACTTTTCTTTATGGGTGTGCTTTTTGGGTATTATGTTGTGGCTCCCTTATCCATTAACTTTTTAGGAACCTATCAGGTTAGTGATATTGTACTGAACGAATTTGACATAGGATCATATATAGCTACTTTAAGGACATCGGTTATCGCATGTGGAATAATATTTGAGTTACCCATAATCATTTATTTTCTGACCAAAACAGGTTTGGTAACCCCCGAAATCCTAAGAAAGTATCGAAAAATTGCCTTGGTGATCGTTCTAATCCTATCTGCGGTAATCACCCCTCCTGATGTGACCAGTCAGATTATTGTGGCCGTACCCGTGCTTATATTGTATCAGGTCAGTATCCATATTTCCAAAATGGTATTACGGGCAGATGCAAAAAAAGAGGCCAAATTGGCTGCCGAGAAAAAGAAAAAAGGTTAAAAAACAGTGAATAAGAAACCATCACCCAGTATTTAGATTTAGATTTGGGGGATATTTATTTGAATTTATCCGAATCCGCTTATGAAGCTTAGAGCAGATAATATTATGAAGGCCTATAGGGGGCGCCAGGTGGTAAAAGGGATTTCCTTGGAAGTCAACCAAGGTGAAATCGTTGGACTTTTAGGACCTAATGGCGCGGGGAAAACCACCTCTTTCTACATGATTGTCGGCCTTATAAAACCTAATACGGGCAAGATTTACCTGGATGATATGGAAATCACCAATTTCCCCATGTACAAACGCGCCCAAAATGGTATTGGATATTTGGCCCAAGAGGCTTCGGTATTTCGAAAATTAAGTATTGAAAAGAATATATTAAGCGTGCTACAGCTGACCGATCTCAGCAAAAAAGAGCAACTTATGAAAATGGAATCGCTCATTGAGGAATTCGGCCTTGGCCATATTCGAAAAAACAGGGGTGATTTACTTTCAGGGGGAGAACGTCGTAGAACCGAAATCGCCCGGGCCTTGGCTACCGACCCAAAATTCATTCTTTTGGATGAACCCTTTGCGGGGGTTGACCCCGTAGCCGTTGAGGATATCCAGCGTATCGTAGCCCATTTAAAGGATAAGAACATTGGCATCCTCATCACTGACCATAATGTTCAGGAAACCTTGGCCATTACCGAACGTTCCTATTTAATGTTCGAAGGGGGAATCTTAAAATCCGGTGTACCGGAAGACCTCGCTGCTGACGAAATGGTTCGTAAGGTATACTTGGGACAAAATTTTGAGCTACGTAAAAAGAAGCTCGATTTTTAAGGCAACTAAGCCTTTTTGGATACATTTCCGACAGCAGAGCTCAAAATATAAAAGACAATAATCGCAGGTATGGCCAAATACTTCATGGTCAGCAAGAGCACCAAACTCACGATAAGGAAAATATAACGTTGCGAATTATCCTTAAAATTCCAATTCTTGAACTTTAAGGCAAACAGTTCCAATTTCGAATTCAGCAAATACGCACTTAAAATCGTAATCCCAATCAAAAACCATTGATTAAGGATAATACCGTTCAATATATCATTGTTCTGGTACAACAGGATCAAGGGTAGGGACAGGATCAACAAGGCATTGGCCGGTGTGGGTAGTCCTATAAAAGAACTGGTTTGGTTGTCATCAATATTGAATTTCGCCAAGCGATATGCCGATGCCAAAGTAATCAAAAAGCCCAAAAAGGGTAAAGGGGCAACTTTAAGTCCAACCCAAAAGGTATCATGTGCCGCCTGGGAAGACAAGCTCACATTCCATCCACCATTCATTGACATGGCCAATAACTGGAACATGACAATACCGGGCACAAGACCACTGGTAATTACATCGGCCAGGGAATCCAACTGCAACCCCAATTCACTTTTTACATTTAAGATCCGGGCTGCCATTCCATCAAAAAAATCAAAGATAATCCCCAGGAAAACAAAAAAGGCGGCAAGCTCCAACTGGTTCAGTACGGCAAATACCGTAGCCACAGAGCCACAGAAGACATTCATTAAGGTGATCAGATTGGGAATATGACGTTTCATGACTACTTGTTTATGTAAAAATAAGATATTTATAGGAATACTATTTCCAATTTCCCTTCCCTAATTATTTGTACTGCCCCTAAACCCGCCTTGCTTCCCTTCCCCCTATCCACATCAACAAACTTTGAATACATTACCGATAACAACCCAATACAAATCCTATTGCATAAAATGAGGCTGGCCAAAATCAAAGTAAACCTTACCTTTGGCAAACCTAATCATCAAGATGCCCAAAGATAAAACTACCTTCTAAACAATTTATTCAGATATTTGTCATTGAAAATTTCTATCGAAACATTATGCCATTAAAAAGGTTAATCACATTCCTTTTATTTTTCATTACACTTACGGGGTATTCCCAGGTTCCGGAATTGTCCCCATTGTCAAAAATCAGTGTTTTGACCTGCGGGCCTGGCGACCAACTCTATTCCACCTTCGGGCACAGTGCCTTTCGCGTAAAAGACCCTGCCATTGGCATAGATGTCGTTTATAATTATGGGGTGTTCGATTTTTATTCGGACAACTTTTATGTGAAATTTGCCCAAGGAAAACTGGATTATATGTTGGCCCGACAGCAATACCCCAATTTTATCCGCGAATACAAATATGATAAACGCTGGGTAAAGGAACAGGTCCTGGAACTATCCCAAACCGAGAGAAACAAGCTGTTCCAGTTTTTAGAGCACAATTACCTTCCCGAAAACAGAGGCTACCCCTATGACTTCTTTTATAACAACTGTGCCACCAAGATTTGGGATGTTCTCGATTCGGTTTACGGCAATAAATTGGTCTTCGATAAAAACTACCTTAAGAATCAATACACCCATCGCGAGCTTATACGACAAAATATGCCGGTTAATTCATGGTCTTCCTTCGGTATAGACCTAGCCCTTGGGGCCGTCATTGACGATTTGGCAACACCAAAAGAACACATGTTCCTGCCCCAATATATAATGCAGCAATTGAACTTCGCTAAATTGGACAACCAACCTTTAGCCCCCAAAGAGGTTTTCCTATACCAACCCAAAATCACGGAACACAAAAGTAATTTTTTACTTACCCCACTGTTTTGGTCCATAATGTTGATGGTTTTGGTTTTTAGTATAACCTATAAGGATTACAAGAACAATAAACGGACTAAGGGAATGGATTTCGCCCTCTTCCTAATAACAGGGCTCGCCGGGATACTTATTTTCTTTTTATGGTTCATCACGGACCATACCGCTACCGCCAATAATTTTAATATCCTTTGGGCATTTCCATTCAATTTGGTCCTTGCCTTTTTGGTAGGGCGTAAAAAAGCACTTCCCGAATGGATCGTCAAATACATGCTATTTTTAATCTTGATGCTATTCGTGGTTATCGGCTTATGGATAATGAAGGTTCAAATATTTTCCCCGGTGCTTATCCCCATCTTATTGGCGTTAGGTTCTCGGTATTTCTTTTTATATTCCCGTAATCACAAACAAAACACCCATTCCCGAATATGAACCTACTTTCTGTTGAAAACATAGCGAAGTCCTATGGTGAACTTGTCCTTTTTGAAAATCTATCCTTTGGGGTCAATAAGGATCAGAAGATTGCCTTGATCGCCAAGAATGGCGACGGTAAAACTTCAATACTCAACATTCTTTCCGGCAAGGACGTTCCCGATGCCGGACTGGTCAATTATCGAAAAGGAGTACGGGTGTCTTTCCTGGAACAGGAACCCGACCTCAATCCCGACCTAACCGTTGAAGAGACCATTTTTGCCTCTGACAATGAAATACTCAGGATAATCCTGGCGTACGAAAAAGCATTGGAAAACCCTGAAGACGAAGAGGCTTACCAAAAAGCCTTTGAAGGGATGGACCGCCATGACGCTTGGGATTTCGAGACCCAATACAAGCAGATCCTCTTCAAACTGAAATTGGAAGACATCCACGCCAAAGTGGGGCTTCTGTCGGGTGGACAGAAAAAACGATTGGCCTTGGCCAATGCACTCATCAATAGACCTGACCTATTGATCCTGGATGAACCTACCAACCATTTGGACTTGGAAATGATCGAATGGCTCGAACAATACTTTTCAAAGGAAAACATAACCTTGTTCATGGTTACCCACGACCGTTATTTCCTGGAGCGGGTCTGTAATGAAATCATCGAATTGGACGGTGGCAAATTATACCCCTACAAAGGCAATTATTCCTATTATCTGGAAAAAAAGGAAGCGCGTTTGGAACAGGAAGCCGTTGAACAACATAAATCCAAGTCACTCTTCAAAAAGGAATTGACATGGATGAGGAGACAACCCAAGGCCAGGACCACTAAATCAAAGTCAAGGATCGATGACTTTAAGGATATCAAAGAAAAGGCACATCAACGCCGTATAGAGCATGAGGTGCAACTCGAATTAAACATGGAACGCATAGGGAGTAAGATCCTTGAACTCCATAAAATATCCAAAACCTATCCGGGAAAACCCATCCTCGACCAGTTCGAATATACCTTTACCAAAGGGGAACGTATTGGTGTCATTGGCAAAAACGGTACGGGAAAATCAACCTTTCTAAATATTTTATCCGGTTTGGACCAACCTGACTCTGGCAAGGTAGTCATTGGTGAAACCATCAAAATAGGATATTACACCCAAAAAGGCATCACGATCAAACAAGGGCAAAAAGTCATCGATGTCATTCGGGAGTTCGGGGATTTTATCCCCCTAAAAAAAGGAAAACAAATTTCCGCACAACAGCTGCTTGAACGCTTTTTATTCGATAGAAAAAAGCAATATGATTTTGTCGAAAAGTTAAGTGGGGGTGAACGCAAACGTCTTTACCTATGTACCGTACTGATCCAAAATCCGAATTTCCTGATCTTGGATGAACCTACCAATGACCTTGATATCATGACCTTAAATGTACTGGAGAGTTTTCTGTTGGATTTTCCCGGATGCCTCATGGTCGTATCGCATGACCGTTATTTCATGGACAAGATCGTAGACCACCTCTTTGTTTTTAGGGGAAATGCCGTTATTGAGGATTTTCCCGGCAATTATTCCGATTACAGGGCTTATGAGGACAGTCAGTTGGTAGAAACCAGGTCTGAAAAGAACAAGACCAATGAAAACAGTTCGGCAAAAAACTCCTGGAAAGAGGAAAACACCGTAACAAAACTCTCTTATATCGAGCAAAAGGAATACAAATCACTGGAAAAGGACATACAACGATTGGAGAAAAAGAAAAAGGAATTGCAAAACAAATTTGCCGAAGGTAATCTTTCCGGAGAGAAGATCGATGCGCTTTCTATAGCATTAAAGGAAATCGCGGAGGCCATTGAAACAAAAACCGAACGATGGTTTGAGCTTTCGGCCATGATGGAAGGAAATTAACAAAAACCCTTTTGTTCCATGTTGTACCGCATTATCGCTTACCTAAGGTTCATCCTAAGTTCAACCAACCAGCATGGGGTACATTCCCCCTTTATGTATGCATATGTCACAAAATGCCTGTACCAAAGATCAAAATTCAAGGGAGGCAAAAACATAAAAGCCTTATTCAAGAGCATTGTTTATTTTAAGGCTAGGAACGTTTTTATCCCCCCCAATGAAGATGCTTTGATCGACCGGATAAAAGAAGCATTCCCACATATTAAGATCAACCAACAACCGGCAGACATTATTTATTTGAATACACCCAACAACGTATTGTTTTCCAACATCATAAAAGAAGGCACCTACCATAATGACAGTATGGTTTGGATCGACAAGATACATTATAACAAAGAAAACACATGTCTTTGGGAGTCATTGAAAAACCATGCCAAAGTAACTGTATCGGTTGATCTATTTTATTGCGGGGCCTTATTTTTTAGGAGGGAACAGGCGAAAGAACATTTTAAAATTAGAATATAAACCCGTAACTTTATACAGAAGGAACTCTGCGGTACCAAGTTTCGCAACATCCGTTAAAATCAGCATTTCCAAAAAAGGGGAAATCAAAGTATAAAATTATGGAATATCCCATTTATTCGGTTCTAGGTGTACTTGTCGTCATATATTTGTTTTTTATGATTGTCAACAGGAATAAATCCAAAGAAAGAAAATCGAAAAAATTCATGGATGGGTATCACCATGAGGACAAAAAAGAGAAAGAAAATCGAACCTAGGAACAACAACACTACATGAAGATTTACACTAAAACCGGAGACAAAGGCACGACTGCCCTTTTTGGCGGCACCCGAGTTTCAAAAAAGCATATCAGAATCGACAGTTATGGTACCATTGATGAATTGAATGCGTGGGTAGGCCTTATCCGCGACCAGGAAATGGATACCTACACCAAGAGTTTACTCTCCCTGATCCAACATAAACTTTTCACCGTCGGTGCCATTTTAGCCACAGACCCTGAAAAAGCCATCCTTAAAAACGGCAAAGAGCGATTGAACATCCCCAAAATAGATGCTTCTGACATTGAATTGCTGGAAAATGAGATGGATATCATGAATGAATCCCTACCCCCGATGACACACTTTATACTCCCTGGGGGACACACAACCGTGTCATACTGTCATATTGCCCGTACCGTTTGCCGAAGGGCCGAACGTATGGCCACGGAACTGTTCGAAAAAGAGCCGTTTGATGAAAATGTCATGTCATACATAAATCGACTTTCAGACTTCCTTTTTGTCTTGGCACGGAAATTGTCCAATGACCTAAAGGCGGATGAAATCAAATGGATTCCCGAAAAGAAAGGCTAATAAATCCCGATTTTATTCGTTATCAAACTATTATAGCTAAATAATTGCAAAATAACTTGGCTATTTCAGGATAAAAATTACTTTTGCAAAAATTAAAAATTAAACTACTAAAATGTATTGGACTTTAGAACTAGCATCCTATTTAAGCGATGCACCTTGGCCGGCGACCAAAGATGAGCTTATCGATTATTCGATTCGGACTGGAGCACCTTTGGAGGTTGTAGAAAATTTACAATCTATGGAAGAAGAAGGTGGTGAAATATACGAGTCCATCGAAGAAATTTGGCCAGACTATCCCACAGAGGAAGATTACCTCTGGAACGAGGATGAATATTAAATAAAATCAAACACGTAAAAAAAGTCTCTTCGGAGGCTTTTTTTTATGATTTTATTATAATTACTGACCAGATAAAAAGAAAGAAATTAGCATTCAAAATGTTACCTTCGCAGTGAAATAAAATACCTTGGACTTTTTCTCGGTAAATTTGGCAGTATCTCGGGCATTCCTTTTGATCTATCAAAAACTGGAACACCTTTTGCTTTATCCTTGAAATATTCTTTTAAAAAGGTTTTTAATATAATAGAGCGTTTAAAAAATTGAAAGAAATCGATTTCCGCAACTTTCAATCATATAATAGTAATAAATTATGAGTTTTATAAATTCAGTGCTGAAGGCATTTGTAGGGGACAAATCAAAGAAAGATGTTAAAGAGCTACAACCTATCCTTAAGCAGATAAAATCATTTGAATCCATATTGGAAGGTTTGAGTATCGATGAACTCAGGGCCAAAACTGATGAATTCAAAGCAAGAATAAAGGCCGATTGCAAGGAATTGGACGATAAGATTAACGAGTTGACCGAGCAGGTACACAACTCTACCGATATTGACAAGAACGAGGATATTTATGCCGAAATAGACAAACTTAAGGAAGAGGCTTATAAAATTTCCGAAAAAACCTTGAACGATATTCTACCAGAAGCTTTTGCCGTAGTCAAGGAAACAGCCAAGAGATTTGTAGCCAATGAAACCCTTGAAGTTACCGCAACGGAGTTTGATAGAAAATTATCTGGAAGTAAGGATTATGTATCCTTGGATGGTGACAAGGCTATCTGGAAAAACTCATGGGATGCTGCCGGAAAAGCAGTTACATGGGATATGGTTCATTACGATGTACAGCTCATCGGTGGTATCGCCCTTCACCAAGGTAAGATCGCGGAGATGCAAACAGGTGAAGGTAAGACCCTGGTCGCTACCCTACCTATGTATTTAAATGCACTTTCTGGCCATGGCGCCCATTTGGTGACGGTAAACGATTACTTGGCAAAAAGGGATAGTGCCTGGATGGCCCCTATATTTGAATTCCACGGACTTTCCGTTGATTGTATAGATCATCACAAACCCAACTCCGAAGGACGTAGGGCGGCTTATAACGCTGACATCACCTATGGCACCAATAACGAATTTGGTTTTGATTACCTAAGGGACAATATGGCGCATACACCTGCTGACTTGGTGCAAAGACCACAACATTATGCGATTGTCGATGAGGTCGATTCTGTCTTGGTCGATGATGCACGTACCCCATTGATCATTTCGGGACCTGTTCCTGAAGGGGATCGCCATGAATTCAACGAACTCAAACCCAAAGTCAATGATATCGTCCAAAAGCAAAGGCAACATTTGACCGGTGTATTGGCTGAGGCAAAAAAAGCAATTGCTGCAGGTGACACCAAGGAAGGTGGGTTCCTACTATTAAGGGTCTTTAGGGGATTACCTAAAAATAAGGCCTTGATCAAATATTTGAGTGAGGAAGGTATCAAGCAATTGTTGCAGAAAACCGAGAACTACTATATGCAGGATAACAATAGGGAAATGCCCAAGGTTGACGAAGACCTCCTATTTGTTATCGATGAGAAGAACAATCAGATTGAATTGACCGATAAGGGTGTCGATTATATCTCTGGGGAACAGAATAGGGATTTCTTTGTTATGCCTGATATTGGCGGTGAAATAGCAAAAATTGAAAGTCAGAACCTCGATATTGAAAAAGAAGCTGAACTCAAGGAAGAGCTTTTTAAGGACTTCACGATAAAGAGTGAACGCATACATACCATGAGCCAATTGTTAAAGGCATATACCCTTTTTGAAAAAGATGTGGAATATGTGGTCATGGAAAATAAGGTTTTGATCGTTGATGAGCAAACCGGTCGTATTATGGATGGGCGTCGCTATTCTGACGGATTACACCAAGCCATTGAGGCAAAGGAAAATGTGAAGATCGAAGCACTGACACAGACCTTCGCTACAGTTACCCTCCAGAATTATTTCAGAATGTACAAGAAACTGTCAGGTATGACAGGTACTGCCGTTACGGAAGCTGGGGAATTTTGGGAAATTTACAAATTGGATGTGATGGAGATCCCAACAAACCGTCCAATTTCCAGGGATGACCGAAACGACTTGATCTATAAGACCAAACGCGAAAAGTACAATGCCATTATTGAAGAGGTGACCAAGTTATCACAATCGGGAAGGCCTGTATTGATTGGTACTACCTCAGTTGAAATTTCAGAATTACTGTCTCGAATGTTGAACATTCGAAAAGTACCCCATAATGTTTTGAATGCGAAACTGCATAAAAAAGAAGCCGATGTGGTTGCAGAGGCCGGTAATCCAGGCGTGGTTACCATCGCAACCAACATGGCAGGTCGTGGTACGGATATCAAACTGACCGAGGAAGTGAAAAAAGCGGGTGGTTTGGCCATTATTGGTACAGAACGCCACGATTCAAGACGTGTAGATAGACAGTTAAGAGGTCGGGCAGGACGACAAGGTGACCCAGGAAGCTCCCAATTCTATGTTTCTTTGGAGGATAACCTAATGCGTTTGTTCGGTTCTGACCGGGTAGCGAAGATGATGGACAAGATGGGCTTGGAAGACGGAGAGGTCATACAACATTCCATGATGACAAAATCAATTGAACGGGCCCAGAAAAAAGTAGAGGAAAACAACTTTGGGGTTCGTAAACGATTGTTGGAGTATGATGATGTCATGAACGCACAGCGTGAAGTGGTATACAAAAGAAGGCGCCACGCCCTACAGGGAGAGCGTCTAAAGGTCGATATTGCCAATATGATCTATGATACCTGTGAGGTTATTGCCGAGTCCAACAAGGGCGCCATGGATTACAAACATTTCGAATTCGAATTGATTAAATTCTTTTCGATAACCTCACCCATAAGCGAGGCCGATTTCGGAAAAATGACCGTACCTGAACTGGCAAATTCCATTTACAAATCCGCTTACGAGTTTTATCAAGGTAAGATGGAACGCAATGCGGCAACCGCATTTCCTGTCATTAAGAAGGTTTATGAGGACAACTCGAACAAGTTCGAACGTATTGTGGTACCATTTACCGATGGGATCAAGAGTTTGAATGTGGTTACCAACCTGAAGGAAGCGTACGAAAGTGATGGTAAACAATTGGTAACTGATTTTGAAAAGAACATTACACTTGCCATAATAGATGACGCATGGAAAACCCATCTGCGCAAAATGGATGAATTGAAGCAATCGGTACAATTGGCCGTCCATGAACAAAAAGATCCTTTGTTGATCTACAAGTTCGAGGCCTTTGAACTTTTCAAGAGTATGATCGACAAGGTCAACAAAGAAGTGGTTTCATTCCTATTCAAAGGGGAATTACCAACTGAAAACCCGAATGAAATCCAAAATGCAGGAAACGTAAGAAGACCTAAGGAAAATTTACAGACCAGTAAGGAGGAAATCCCCAATAGTGATGAACTCGCCTCACAAAACAGGGCTGCTGGCCAAACCCAAGGGCAAAGACCACAAATAACGGAAACCATTATCCGTGACCATCCTAAAATTGGACGAAATGACCGTGTCACCATTAAAAATGTGATGTCGGGCGAAAGTAAAACCGTGAAATACAAACAGGCGGAACCGTTGATCCATAATGGCGATTGGGTTTTGACTGAAGACTGATTTCCATTAAAATAATTATAAAAAGCGACCCAATGGTCGCTTTTTTTTTTGCAAATAAACAATATCATTAAAGAAACCCAAATGCCCAATCCCGTATACGAATGGGATTGTATTGCAATACTCCATGTACGAACCCCATAAATAGGCCCTTCCCGTTATAAACCTCTATATCAGCAACATCAAAGAATCTGAATGAAAATCCAACCGATCTAAAAAAAGGATATACCCTCGGTTTTTACACGAATTGCAGCTCTCGTTATTTAATTTTTTTGCTAAAAAGTTGAACAAAACATTTATATTTCATGAAATGATGTTGATTTAATTGTAAAACATATTTAGATTTACCATAAATAACATTAAATTATAAGGAATTACCTTTCAACACGAACATGTAATTCTCTATTAATGAGCCAAAAATTCAAGTCATGAAAATATCCGTACAAGATGAATATCGCTTAAAGGATAAGATCAAATTAACATTGAGGGTCAATTATTTCTCCTCAATATTCGCCATCATCCTTGGATTCCTTTGCCTTTATGTTCTTAATATAACAGAGATACTGCCCTATGCCTTTTGGGGTTTTGGTGTTATAAACCTAATAAATACCATAGCCTTTAAATGGCACAATAATTTAACTGTCACGTACAATATCACCTCAATTACCGGCCTAATCAGCGGAACCTTCATTACCCTCTTTAGTGGAGGAATAAACAGTCCGTTTATTTTTGTTCTGGCACTTATTGTATTCACGGGGTATGTGACTACCAAGCTATACGGCAAGGTTTATCTTTATATCAATATGTCCATTGTCTGCCTGTTGTACTTGGAGAGTCTTCCCCAATACAGTCTAGCCTACAACGTGGTACCTGAGGCGTCACGGAATCTCTTCAGCTTATTAAGTATTCTTTTTTCGGTCTATCTCTTAGGAGGTGTATTGGGGAAAAACCTCTTGAAAGCACATCACAATCTCTACAAATCGCGTAATGAAATCGAAAAACGGATCAAGGAAAAAGAAACTTTGCTTCGTGAAGTACATCACCGGGTAAAGAACAATCTACAAACCGTTTCTAGTCTTTTGAGCCTGCAATCGAGGAATATTCAAGATGAAAAAATGAAAAACATCATGAAAAGCAGCCAAAACAGGGTTATCTCAATGGCTATGGTCCATGAAATGTTGTACATGCGCGATGACCTTTCCAAAATAGAGTACAAATCCTATGTTCAGGAATTAAGTGAATTTTTAATTCGCTCTTTGAAAGGTGCCGATAGCAAGATAAAACTCAATATTGATATACCCGATATCAAGTTGGGTATCGATACGGCCATACCGTTGGGCCTATTGATCAACGAAGCGATTACCAATGCACTCAAATATGGCATAACCGATCAAAAGGATGGGGAAATAAATATTTCCATACGACAAAATGAAACCAATGGTTATGAGTTACGTATAGGGGATAATGGCATCGGTTTCCCCGATACTATTGACCACAAAACAACCAAATCATTAGGACTCAAATTAATCCATAACCTGGCGCGTCAATTGAAAGGA
The DNA here is from genome assembly GCF_014596745.1 of Maribacter aquimaris. Lineage (GTDB taxonomy): Bacteria > Bacteroidota > Bacteroidia > Flavobacteriales > Flavobacteriaceae > Maribacter_A > Maribacter_A aquimaris. The sequence goes on along the minus strand of NZ_JABTCF010000010.1, from coordinate 179,892 downwards.
AGCATTAGTAAGGATCTTTCCAAAAAAGGCACAAACTACATAATAGAATTCTACGAAGTTGGGAAGCAATTCAATGCCGTTGCTTGATAATTGATCCGGAATAATGAAGTAATACGCCTAGGAGGTACAAAATATCGCATTAATAATGGTAAAGCCCTTTTTAAAAAAAGCAAAAACCATGGTCAATGACGAAAAGAATGGACTATCAAATTACACAACCTGGAATAAAACATTAATTGCCGTAGCGGGTTGTAACGGACCCATGATAGTCCCTCTGAATGATAATTATAATTGAATTGGGACTATTTCTTGACCCTCACTTTCAAAGGCTGTAAAAAGCCCTTCGTTTTAGGGAACACTATCATATTCAAAATCAGTAAAGCAACCGGAAGCAATAAAATCAATAGTAGCATAGGTTATAGGTTTAAGATTAAACAGGATTTTAAAAAAAACAACCAACCCCTGTTTTTAGGATAGTTTAGGTTTGTCCTTTTTAGTAGTAAAAGTCAAAGCTTTCTTTACTCTTGAATTTTTGAACTTGTATAAGCGCGCAATACTTTTCCCCGTAGTGATTTTAATTTCCTTAACACTAGCAGAATCGTCAACCCCACTATCCAGAACAATATCCATTTGAATAGGCTCCACTGTATCATTGGTATTTGTGTTATGGGCTTGCGCGGTTAAAGTGATGAAAAGAACAAAAGTCAAGGTTAAAAAAGCTTTCATAATAACGATTTGGGTTACATAAATTTAACTCCAATCGAAGGCTTAACAGGTTCACAAAACGTTGAAAAGCCCTTGTTTTTCGGTTATCGGGGAAAGTTTGGATAAAGTGCCCAGAATCTCCGACAACCGTTTTCCATACAAAAAACAACTTGCCGGACCAAAGGACTATTTATCGGATTATGGGTACACTTATTTGCAACCGATTCTAGAGATTCCATAGGAAAAGTACGGGCTGATCTGAAATTTTAGAAGGGTTTGTGGGTCAATCCCAAAGGTTGGGGGTGAATTGGAAAAAGAAGGCATAAACTATCCCGCAGTTCGTGTTCTGTTCTTTTTTGCATTGCCTCAAATGCATAGCATTCATGAATACCGTTAAAAAACAATAGACATGCCGATGAATAAAAAAGAAACAAGGCCGAAAAACCAAGGTATGGTATACCTTGGCTTAGAGAAGCCAGCCGCAGCATGGCCACTTTGTCAAGACCCACATTGACGAAAGCAAATAAAAATCACGGCCACACCGTCCAGGCCGCTTTCACTAAAGTGAAATGCGCTATGGACGGCTTCCCCCACCCAATGCGGAAACCACTTGATTTAAAACGAAATCAAAAATAGGCCGTTCCTTCTTTAGGATTCCGTTCAGAGGCGTTAGAAATACAGAATTTTTCCTATTTAGATTAACTCGATTATTATCATGAATATCCAAATACCCATAAATTGTTCTTGATCTGGGTTTGTAATGCGAAATGAGGAAGCCAAATGGTATCTATAAAATAGTTCAACGATTGTAATACGGAAATAGTAAAAATCCTGTGATCCGAAATAAACCCGGAAGTTTCTTCACTACTGTCTGAATCATTGGATAGCCTTGAAGATCGATGATAACAGAATAGTTTTAAAACACACCTGTTTGTTCTCCTTTTTAAAACAAAATACCTAAAAAATCAAACTGATACAAAGAGTCAAGCTGATAGAAAGAATCAAAGGTAAACCGGAAGGAAACGATCATTACGGACCGATTGGACTACGTTGTATCAATAACACCTACGATTAAGCAAGTTTGGGTTTATTCCTCTTTGTCTTAAAAGCAAGAGCCCTTTTCACCTTGGTATTCTTAAACTTATAAATACCAACCGGATTGGACTTTTTAGGACGTCTTAGTTTGAAGATACCTACCTGTTCTTGAACGGACTGGGCAGGAAGTGACAAAAACGTTAGTGCGGAACCCTTTTCTATTGAATTCATTTGTTTATTCGGACCTATACAATGGGCAAAGGATATAAAGCCCGTAAATAAAAAGATGGTTACTAAAAAAAGGGTTCGCATAGTTGTTAGTAAGTTTGGTTATAATAGAACCTGACGACCCTTGTTTCCCTTTCGAATATTCGATGAAGTGAACCCTTTTATAGATAAAAAGTCAATACATCGATGAAATACACTATTCTACCGGGTAAATCCCATGCGCGATAATACACTTTATCGTTGATTTCTGCATTTCACCGAAGATTTCTGTATTTGGAAACGACCTTTCTTCCTCAAAGGCCATGATTACTTAAGACCCATAGCCCTTTCATAAATCACTTTTGTTACTGAACCCCTGTAGCAAGTTCAATCCCACCTATGCCTATTGCAGACGTATGGCTTACCCCTTACTCCGATAGTAAAATCAAAAAATAGCGCAGATAGCTTTTAGACACCTGCGTTCTTCTACCCTAAGCACGGTATCCCATACCAATTCAAGGGTCCAATCGGTAAAAGAACCCGGATATTTTCATCGATTTTTGGCACTAGAAACCTAGTGCCGTAAATGTTCAAGGAACCTAAAGGCACAACTACTTCCTATACCGACACTTAGGATTGTGACGGAAATTATTAGGAAAATCGTTTTAAAAAAGGTGAAATATGATGAATATGAATACTTGGATCCAATTTGGATGTTACAGTTGTGATCTATTTCACGTTATCCAATATCTTTCCTTTACTTACCTCGCCAATAACAACTACATCCTTGGATACTTCATATTCTTTAATTGCCATTTGCATTTGTTCCTTTGTATCCCTTCTGATTTTCACTCCAGCTTTGGAACCTCTATTTCTTATTTCTATATAAAAACCATCCCTTAATTCCGTTGGTTTTGTTGCCGGTCTACCCATAATATTGCTTATAAACTTAGTTAATGTAGTGTGTCCTTTATCATTAATCCCCACCACTGTACTCAATAGTCGTTAATTAAAGGCCTAACCTACAGCAAAAAGTAAGTAAAACATAGCATTTACCAAAATAGTTATTAAGTATTCATGAACAAAAGACCCATTTATCTTAATTTTAAGAAAGTTTAACATAATTGACTATCAAAATCATAATTCAAGACCCTTAATTGGTATACAAAACAACATTTTCACAATTGAAATATTTTAAAAAAATCCATAAATGATAATCAAAGAAAACATAAGCTACCGGGATGCCTCAAAGAATGAGTTTGAGGGTGTCGTGGTATGGGATGACTCCCACCCTCAGCCCAAACCTGGAATACTGGTCTCCCATATGTGGAGTGGGCAGTCTGAATTTGAAGTGGAAAAAGCAACGGAATTAGCCCAATTAGGCTACGTGGGGTTTGCCATCGACAATTACGGTAAAGGACGCCGGGCCAATGGACCCGAAGAGGCACAAAAACTTATGGATGAGCTCGACCGCGACCGACCCTTATTACAATCGCGTATGTTACTGGCGGTAGACACTTTAAAGAAACATAAGGCGGTCGATGCATCCCAAATTGGGGCTATTGGTTTTTGCTTTGGAGGAAAATGTGTTTTGGACCTCGCACGTTCTGGAACCCAAATAAAGGGTGTGGTAAGTTTTCATGGACTATTGGACCCGCCCACTCCCCATCCCAATAAGGAAATCCAAAGTGCGGTACTGGTCCTGCATGGCTGGGAAGACCCTATGGCATTACCCAATGACATGGTTAAGCTTTCCGATGAAATGAATACCCACAAGGCTGACTGGAATATCCATATATATGGACATACCGGACATGCATTCACCAATCCCAAAGCACAATTCCCTGAAAAAGGATTATTCTTTGAACCTACGTCCAATAGACGCTCATGGGATTCTATGATCTATTTCCTTAATGAGATCTTCGATTGAACCTATTCCGGTACACAACACATTTTAAGCCTTAGCCATGTAAGTAAAGTAGAAAGTCAACAACTAAAATAAAAAAGACATACCATGAATAAACTAACCCTATTGGCATTTACACTCTTGATCACTTTAAGTTGTGAATCAAAAGTAAAGGACAAGAAGCAGGATTCGGGCAATATCGATACTGAAACCGCGATAAAATTATCCCCCAGTGAATTGAAAAAATATAAGGTCGCCTATTTTGCGAGCGGTTGTTTTTGGTGTGTCGAGGCTATTTACGAAGATGTCATCGGCGTAAAGGAAGTTGTTTCAGGATATTCAGGAGGCACTGAGAAAAATCCAACCTATGAGCAGGTCGGAAGAGGTTTGACGAGCCATGCCGAAGCCGTAAAGGTATATTACGACCCGAAGGTGGTCGACTTCAAAACCTTGGTCAAGGTGTTCTTTGGTTCGCACGACCCTACAACATTGAATAGACAAGGGCCAGATCATGGTGCCCAATATCGTTCCATTGCATTTTATTCGAATAATGAAGAGAAAAAAATCATTGAGGATTATATTTCCCAATTGAAAAAAGACAAGGTGTACAGTGCACCCATAGTTACCCAAGTCAAGCCATTCGACAAATTCTATGATGCCGAGGAATATCATCAGGATTATGAAAAGCTGAATCCGAACAACCCCTATATCATAAACATCTCAATCCCAAGATATAACAGGTTTAAAGCCAAATATCCCGAATTATTGAAAAAAGGGGCGCACTGACAACCATTGCCATCCTCAAAAATTATAAAAGCGATTTTTACGGGTCGCTTTTTTTTATTTACGAAAATATCCGATTATCTTTAAGACCATAAATCATTGATACACCAATGGGACGTCAAGAATGTAATCCTTTGAATCTTCAATTTTCAGCGAACAACCCGCTATTTTTTAGTGGCTCCCCATTGGAAACAGACCAAAACAAAGGCACTACGGAACTCAACCCCAACACAAACAGCAGCTAAGGTTTTCAACAATGAATAAGCATTAACAAACAGGAAAAAGGAATTTCAAAAAAGCTAGAACGCAAAATTGTAAAAATGAAACGCAGGGAATTTGTAGTAAAAGGAAGTTTGGCTACTGCAGCAGTCGCCACATCAACATCGATTTTTGGAAACATCAACAACTATAAAGGTGCCAATGATACCGTGAATATTGGGGTAATTGGAACGGGAAGCAGAGGGTCAGGCCTCATTCCCCTAATCAATCAATTGGATAAATTCAATGTGATCGCTTGTTCTGACACCCTACCCTTTCGTTTGGAAAACGGGCTTGGCAAAGTTGAGGGAAAAGCCCAAGGATATAAAGATTATCGCAAACTTTTGGACAACCCTGATGTTGATGCCATATTGGTATCGACCCCTTTTAGCACACATTCCAAAATAGCCATGGATGCCTTGGATGCGGGCAAACACGTTTATTGCGAAAAAACAATGGCTAAAGGGTATACCGGCATTGAACATTTGGCCGAAAAGGTCAAATCCTCAAAAACCCTATTTCAGACAGGACACCAATATCACAGTTCCCGCCTTTACACCCATGTGGTAGATATGATCAAAAAAGGAACGATTGGCAAGTTGACCGCTTTTGAATGTCAATGGAACAGAAATGGTAATTGGAGAAGGGAAGTTCCCAGTCCAGAATTGGAACGCGCCATAAATTGGAGAATGTATCGTGAATTTTCCGGTGGTTTAACGGCAGAACTGTGTTCCCACCAGATTGATTTCGTAAACTGGGTGACCGAGACGACTCCAGATAAAGTTATGGGAATAGGTGGTGTTGATTATTGGAAAGATGGTCGTGAAACCTATGACAACATTCATCTTCTCTACTCCTACCCCAATGGCGTAAAAGCCACATTTACTTGCTTAACCAGCAATGCCATGGACGGCTACCAAATCAAGGCTATAGGTGATAAAGGCACCATTGTCTTGGATTATGCAAAAGCCTGGTTCTATCCTGAAGGAATGAAAAACAAGGAATTGGGTGAGGTTGATGGAGTTTCTGGAGCTACGGTAAAATGGGACGAAGGAAAAGGCTATGCCCTGAACATTGAACATGAGGATGCCAGCAAACAGGCCTTGCATGACTTTAGGGATAGTATCCAGAACAACACCAAACCGATTTCGAACATCACTACAGGGGCAAATGCTGCCATTTGTGTACAGATGGGTCTCGATGCCATGTACAATGATGAAATCGTACATTGGAAAAATCTTCCGAACGTATAAGACTTAAAAAACGGTAATGGAGTTAGAGGAAAAGATGACCTTTGGATAAGATCCGGGGTGGTTTTAGGTACTTGGAAACTGAGGATTATTCCTTTAAAACGACTTCACTATATTTTGAATTGATGTAAATAGACCTTGTACTATTTATGTTCTTATTGTACCCTGTAAGGACTACATTTTTGTCTTTTTGGGCTCGGTCCAACGCCAGGCTTGGCGGAGTGGTCAGCTTGGACAAGGTTTGGTTAATGGTTATTAAGAAATCCGATTGTGGTAAATCGCACGTCATTTCCGCATTCTCAATCGATATATCAATGTCTTTGAAACTATCGGAAATCGCATTGATTTTTAACGGCCCCATCTTCGTATGTATAATGGCGTGTTCCATCAGTGTATGAATGGTAACATCAGAGGATGTGGCACGCAACCTTAAGTTGAGCACCTCACTCAAATCAACATCATCGGAATAATCGGCTTGCAACAAACCATAATTCCAACGTTTGACACGCACCGGTGAATACGAGGTTGTAATTGTGGTTTCATCCCCATCAATGGTGGTTGCCCATAGGGTACTATAGGATAATTTCGCATTGATGTTTTTTGTGTTTTCAGCCAATTTAACCGCTCCGTGACGTACATTCATATTGATCTTCATACCCTTTGGCATCTTAACCTTAATGGATTTTCGAACCTTGAATTTTTTCTTCCCCTTTGCTGTTGAATAATAAAAAACAGTAGGGGCATTGTCGTGCCTTTCACGCAATTCCAACATATGCTCCTTTCGTTCTTCCATTTCCTTGGCACGTTTTTCCATAACCACTGCCCTTGCTTCCATTTGCCTTTCCTGGGCCTCCATCCTTTTCTCGATCATCGCCTCTCGTTTTTCGGCCATGGCTTCTTGTCGTTTGGCCATTGCCTCCTGTTTGGCTGCCATCTTTTCGCCCCATGCCTCCATTTTTCTTTCGTATTCCTTATCAAAGCCCTTGTCAAACTTCTTCTGCCATTTTTTAAGGTATTCCTCCCCATCCTTTTGATAGGCGTCATAGTCGAATTCAACCGCAGGTACGGGAGGCATGGGCATATCGGACAAATCGATATGTAAATCGTGTATATCCATCTCGGGCATCTCGGGCATTTCGGGCATCTCGGGCATTTCAAAATGGAAATTGGGAATATCGATATCAAAATCCTCATACCCTCCTCCTGAAGAAAATTTAAAACCATAGGCATTACCAACACCTGTGACGATAGATACTTTTTTACTATTGCCAACAATTTCGATATCTGCCTGTTCAAAATATTCCTTTGCCTCTTCATCCGTAGCACCATCAAGGAAGATGGTCGCCTCCACAGCTATCTGGTTTTTGTTCCAAGTCTCAAATTCAATATCGACATTACTTGTATTGATGTCGAGGACTGTTTCTGGATTGACATTGAAAACCTCATTAAAGGTCTTACGCTGTTCTTGACCATAAACCCCAATTGCCAATAGGGTTACGACCATGGTTATCGATTTAAATCGCATTCGTTTCATACTGTTCGTTTTTTGATGATTGTATTTCATTTAACTTCGATTTCAATTGCTGTAACAGCTGCAGTCGTAATTGTAGATTCTTTATCAGTGCCGATATCGTCTGGTCATTCGGTCCTATTTGATTGAGTTCGAAATTTAGATTTTTGTATTCCGCATTCAATTCCGACAATCGCTCCATATAACTTTCTACCATATCCTTCGTATCCCCGGAAACATCCAATTTCGAAAGTTCAAGGTTGATATTGGCCACATAATAGTTTTCAACTTTTTTTAAGTCGGGCGAAAGATCCCCCAAGGAAATCCCTGTCTTGGTGTCCTTATCAGGGTTTTCAGTTACGATGGTCGTCGTAATGCCGGTGTTATCCCTATGCATATAAAAGAACAATCCCGAACCGATCAAAACTAAAATAGCTGCCGCAATCTTGACAAAAAAGAATGGGTTCTTCCTTTTTTGTGGGAGCTCTTTCTCCAACAGTTGTTCAAATCGCTGTTCATGCCCCTTTGTCATTGCGAACCCTTCCTCGCACTGCTCTTTTTTAAATAAATCCCTAAGATCTTGTGCCATAGTTTTTTTCCATTAATAATTCCTTTAAATAGCTTTTACCCCGTAATAATCGTGTCCTACTTGTGGTTTCGGTCAGTTTTAAGACCTGTGCAATTTCCCTATGGTCATACCCCTCAATCAGGAACATCATGACCACATATCGGTACTTATCGGGAAGCTTCCCTATTGCCGACTTAACACGATCTATGGTGATTCCATTATCTACCGTCCAGTCATTATCATCGGTGATCTTCAAATAATTCTCATCCAATGCTACCAAATGCTGTTTTTTTGTTTTTAAAAAATCAATACTCTTATTGATGACAATGCGTTTTAACCAGGCCCCAAACGTAACCTCTCCCTTAAATTGATGGATCTTCTGGAAAGCCTTTATAAAAGCTTCCTGTATAACATCCTCTGCATCATTGGTGTTTTGAACATAACGCATGGCTACACAGAACATGCCTTCACAATACTGTTTGTAAAGTTGCATTTGGGCCTTACGATCATTGGCCTTACATTGTTCTACCACATCAATATGAAACATTGTATAACTTGCTGTTGGTTTTAGCTGTTCTATTTCCCTAAGGACGATATTAATAGGTCAATGTTGCAAAAACCTTTAATTTTACGTCGATTTAAATTCGATTTTCTTGAAACAAGTTACAATAAGCAACCCTTTTATCACTTTGATCGTATTGGATTATGGTGCGATCATACAAAAATTATTGGTCAAGGATGATGAAGGAAGATATACAAATGTAGTCGTAGGTTATGACTATCCGAGTAAATACCCTAATGACACTAGATCTTTAGGCGCTTGTGTAGGCCGATATGCCGGGCGTATTTCGAATGGCGGTTTCAACCTCGATTGGAAAAACTATCCTTTACCTTCTGTAAACGGTATTCACCTACATGGGGGCAAGGAAGGTTTTGCCAAAAAATATTGGACCGTTGAGGAAATCGCCCACGGTGATGAACCTTTCGTAAGGCTTTCCTATATGAGCAAACATTTGGAAGAGGGTTATCCCGGTAATCTAAAAGCTACTGTAACCTACAAAATAAGGAATAATGAACTTTTTATAATCCATGAAGCTACGACCGATTTAACGACAGTGGTGAATATGACCAACCATTCCTATTTTAAATTGGACAGGGAAGACAGTATCGATCATTACTTTCTTAGATTAAATTGTCCTAAAGTCTTGGAAACGAATACGAATTTATTACCCACAGGTAAAGTACTACCTGTCGAAGGAACAGAATTTGATTTCAAATCAGTGCGTCAAATCGGTCAAACCCGATTGGACACCCCCTTCGCCACGGATGACAATAGTAGTTTTGCGGCCATGGTATACTCCAAAAAATCAGGTATTTCAATGGAGGTAAACACCAATCAAAGAGGATTGGTCGTCTATACCCCCAACAGTTTCCCTGCCATATGTTTTGAGACCCAAAACTTTCCCGATGCGCCCAATCAACCACATTTTCCGAGCAGTGTACTCAGACCCAACGAAACCTATCGCAATGCAACTATCTTTAAATTTGATTTAGTAACTTAGATCGGAACACCCAAAAATTTGAAAATGAAAAAATTAAAATGGATTATCCTGATAATAGTTGCTTTATTGGCCTTGGTTTTTTTCGTTGGTATGCCCTACATGAAAGAGCAGACAAAAAAAATCAGCCCGGAAACCACGAAGACCTATACGGAAAATGGAATGGACCTATCCATCAATTATTCAGGTCCCTTTAAAAAAGGACGCACGATCTTTGGAGACCTCGTTCCTTATGATGTGGTCTGGCGTACTGGGGCTAACGAACCCACAAAATTCATTACGGCTACAGATATCAAGATTATTGACAAAATACTCCCTGCCGGCACCTATTCCTTTTGGACAATACCCAATAAAGATAGTTGGAAAGTGATTTTCAATAGTGAAATACCCGATTGGGGGGTTACCATTCTCAGTGGTGGTAAGAAAACAACGCGGAATCCTAAAGCCGATGTCATTGTTTTTGAAGTCCCTGTTGAAAAGTCAACTATCGTTGAACAACAACTAACGATGGACTTCGAGGAGGATGATCAATTATACCTGACGCTTTCTTGGGACCTAACCAAAATAAGGATACCCATCAACCAATAACCTTAGAGTCCATTACGTACAACCTGACGCGTGGAGTCTACCGTTTCACCTAGTGTTCCAAAGATAAATATGGAGAATAGGGATTCACTAATAAAAAGCATAAATTTGCGCCACCATAATTCAACGGAATGCAACCTATAACAGATTCATTACTTTCAATTGTTGTCCCTCTTTATAATGAGGAGGAAAATGTGGTTTTATTGACCCAAAAGATTCACGAAAGTCTTGTTGGGTACCAATACCAAATCATCTATATCGACGACTTCTCTAAGGACAATACCCGTAAGGTAGTCAAAAATATGAATGACGACTCGGTGCATCTTATAGAGCTCAAGAAAAATTATGGTCAGAGTTTGGCCTTGGCTGCCGGATTGGATTATGCCGAGGGGGAGTATATCATTACCATGGATGGGGATTTACAAAATGACCCCAGCGATATACCCCAAATGTTGAACTATGCCGTAAATGACGACTATGATGTGGTCACGGGTATACGGCAGAAAAGAAAGGATTCCCTCGTCAAAAAAATACCTTCCAAGATTGCGAATTTTTTGGTTAGAAGGGTAACCAAACTGGATATAAAGGACAATGGATGCGCCTTGAAGGTCTTTACCAAGGAAATTGCCAAAGACCTGAATCTATATGGCGAAATGCATCGCTTTATTACCCTACTTGCCCATTTGGAAGGAGCCCAGATAAAACAAGTACCCGTAAAACACCATGCCCGCCATGCCGGGGTTTCAAAATATGGACTAGAACGCGTTTTTAAGGTCGTTGCCGATATGATGCTATTGCTTTTTATCCGCAAATATTTTCAGCGTCCCATACACCTCTTTGGTATTTTTGGTTTTTTAATGATTCTTTTGGGAATGTTCATCAACATCTACCTCCTTATTGTAAAATATGGTTTTGGAGAGGATATTGGCACGCGCCCATTACTGATTTTCGGTCTGATGTTCATTTTGGCAGGCATTCAGTTGTTCACCATCGGTATTGTAATGGAACTCCTAATTAGGACCTATTACGAATCGCAGAAGAAAAGACCCTACCGAATTAAAAAAGTGACGATTGGAGACGGGGTTGCGTAAAAAACTGATAACAATAGCTAAAATTGCCATAAGTGCAATTCTGATCTATTTTATCTTTACCAAGGTCGATTTTAAGGAGGTACTTCAAATCGTAAGGAAGTCGAATCCGTTTTATTTGACCGCTGCCATCTTGCTCTTCATTGCCTCAAAGGCCTTGGCATCCATCCGACTCAATCTCTACTTTCATCAACTGCATGTACAACTCACCCAAAAAAGCAACCTTAAGTTATATCTATTGGGCATGTTCTACAACCTCTTTCTACCGGGAGGTATCGGAGGTGATGCCTATAAGGGTTATCTTATTAAAAAGGAGTTTCAAGTGGAAACCAAAAAAGTGGTTTCGGTCCTGGTTCTCGACAGACTTAGCGGATTGTTATTACTATTTATCTATGCATGTATCCTTGGTGTGCTTTTAGATAATCATTGGCTCAACACCTACGACATACCCATGGGCTTCCTAGGGATTTTATCCGTTGTGGTATTTTGGTTCCTGAACAAAAGGTTCTTTGCTTTTGTCCTGCCCATTTTCTGGAAGTCTTTTGGACTATCGGCCCTAGTGCAAATGGCACAATTGGTATGTGTGGTATTTATTTTGCTAGCCCTAAAAATAGACACCAACAATATCCCCTATCTTTTTATCTTTCTGATCTCTTCCATCGTATCGGTATTACCCCTGACCATCGGTGGTATTGGCAGTCGTGAAGTCACCTTTTTTTATGGCGCTACCCTTTTGGCCTTGGATGAAAACACATCAATCGGCATCAGTATGGTTTTCTTTCTGATCACCGCACTGGTTTCCCTGTTCGGTATCATTTATCACTTTAAGAAAATAAAACTTAAAACGCAGGATCAATAGATATGCACCAAATTCATTGCATTCACCACTTTCTTTCTGGTATCCGGATTTAAGAACTTGCCTTGCAATCGGGTGATCCTGAATTGTTTTTCAATCAACTGTTTGTTCCAATCCAAACCTGAATCCTTTAGGGCTTCCAATTCTTTGTCATTGGCATACACCCAAACATGCTTTCTTTCCTTCAATTCCCTTATCGATATGATTTTTACAGGTTTCTGGTTGTAAAAATCCAATGCCCAAGTATGGTTATTCGAGATCTTATAGACATTATCGGTAGAAATATTGTTTTCCTTAATTGTCCTGGCCATGGTCGATCCTGCCTGATACTCCAATAAAGAGGGATAAAAATGCGTATTCAAGACCCCATTCAACAAAATAGAACTTACTGCCCCTATGGTTATGATCCTATAATAATACGCCTCGCGTTTTAGACAGTAATAGATGATAAAAGCACCCAAGATAAGCTTCCATATATAATTGTAATAGGTCTCGCCCTTAAAAACGAAAAAGGAAATCAAGGTTGTGGCTATAAAGACCACACCGAGAATAAAATATTGGAAACCCAATAATATCTTTTTTACCCTTTTGTGTTTCTCTGCATGCAAACCATATAAATATCCGGCGGATAGCACAGCAAACAAGGGCATGGTAATATTCAGATAATGTGGTAGTTTAAATTGTGCGAAGCTGATGATGATAAAAATCAAGGTAATTCCACCCAACGTTAAAAACTCCTGCTTCGGCACATACTTGAACTTAGATTGAATCAATGTCCTTGCTTTCTGCCAGTAGGCCAACAAACCAACTACGGTCCATGGCAGGAATACCCATAGAAAAGTATGGAAGAAGAAAAAGTAATCACTACTATTCTTACCTACACCTTCCCCGCTTAAACGCTCAAAACTCTGCTCCCAAAATATAAAGAAGATACCACTTCTATGGCACTTACCCCGTATCACTTTCTCCGGATGCAAATCAAATTGATAATAATAGGCGTACAACATGGGAGCAATGACCACGGCAAAAACCAAAATCCCCATAAGTACCCGCCAATTCAGGAACATCTTCCATTCTCGTGTATAGGCTAGGTGACAGAGTATAGGTAGACCAATGACCAAAAGGGCTATCTGTCCTTTGGTCGAGAAGGCAATCCCAGCGCCAAAGGCGCCCAAGACCATATGTTTCAGTGAATTTTTCTCAATATAGGCGGCCAAATGCCAAATGGCAAAAACGGAAAAACCGGTCAATACCGCATCGGTACGGACATCAATTGCCCCCAATACAATCGTTTGGCACGTCATAAAAATCAAAGCGGCAAGCCTACCCACATTGGCATTGTACAACAACCTACCCAAGCCAAAACAACTATAGGCCCCCAATAAAGTAGCCAATATGCCCGGTATCCTATACGCCCAATCATGCAATCCGAATATCTTGAAAGACAAGGCTGCCAGCCAATAGTGCATATGGGGTTTGTCCAAATATTCCTCCGTTCCCTTAAAAAGGCTCAAAAAATCATTCTCCTGCACCATTCGCATGGCCATGACGGCAAATTGGGCCGAGTCGTTTTCGAAAAGGGTAACGAACATTCCGGCGATGTACACCAGAACCACAAGAAACAACAAAAACCAATATCTGGTATTTGAAATCATAGTTGGTATTTATGAAGTGCAAATATATACAACTTTGTAAACAGCCAGCCTAAACCTAAACCAATAACGATACCGGTCAACACATCCAAGGGAAAATGTACCCCAATATAAATACGGCTATAGGCCACGATCAGTGCCCAAAGAAACAATAGGAATCCAATACGCTTAAAACCAGGCTTCAATAAAAATGTAAAAAAGGATGCTATGGCAAATGAATTGGCTGCATGGGCCGAAAAATAACCAAATTTACCACCACAAGAACTTTTGACCAATCGCATGATCGAACTTATCTCGGGATCATAACAGGGACGTAGTCGCTGTACCCCATACTTAAAGAAATTTGCCAATTGATCGGTCACCAAAATCAAAATGGCGACAGTCCCCAGTACCATGAGCATTTTTCGCAATCCCAATTGCCGATAGGCCAAAATGAGCAATACCAGATACAAAGGAATTGAACTCAATTTATTGGTAGCTGACATCCAAAAACCGTCCCAAGAGGGGTTTCCCAGACCATTGAGAAAGAGAAATACTTCCTTATCCAGTTGTACGAGTTGGTCGAGCATAGGAATTAATCTTCGTAACGGGACACCTCTCGGTCATAGAAAGCCGTAGCTGCTTCAATAAGACCCTCTGCCTCGGATTCCAGATCTTTCTCGTCTTCCGTGGTAAAATCCTCAAACCACTCTACCTCATCATCCTCAAGGTTGATAATAAATCTGGGGTACTCGGTATGAATCACGAATATGGCATTGGGCAAATCAGTGTTATCGCCCAATATGAATTTTGGTAGTTCCATGTGTATTTATATTAATCTGTAATCAATTTTTTCGTCAAATAATTAAATCGAAGATACAACATAATCGCCGATGCGCTCAACCCGGTAAGCAATCCTATCCAGATTCCGGTACTCCCCAGGTCGGTATAAAGCCCACAGTAAAAAGAAATGGGGAAACCAATGACCCAATAGGCTATAAATGTAATCAGGGTAGGCACCTTCACATCCTGTAATCCACGTAAAGCACCCAACACCACTACTTGGATTCCATCAGAAATCTGGAAGAAAGCCGCCACCAACAACAATTGGGCCGCAAGGATAATCACCTCAGTATTGTCCGCCATATTCTGGGCATCGTCAACATCTAGATAAATCGTAGGAAACCAATGTCTGCCCCATAAAAATAAAGCGGCAAAAACAACTTCCACAATCAGGGTCAATAAAAATATTGATTGGGCTATACGTCTTAATTCCTTAAAATTGCGCAATCCTTTTTGATTACCTACCCGAATCATGGCAGCCACCCCCAGTCCCGTTCCGAACATAAAAGTCATACTACTTAAATTTAAGGCTATTTGGTTGGCGGCCTGGGCATTTTTCCCCAGCACCCCACTCAACCACACCGCAGCGGTGAAAATGGCCACTTCAAAAAACATTTGAAGCGCCGATGGGAAGCCTAGACTTATGATTTTTTGCATCACCTTCTTTTCAATCTTCCTGAAATTGAATCCAGTGACATAATCATGGAATTTCTTTTTGCCCCTAAGCAAGAACCAGATGTACAATACCATCATACACCTTGAGACCAAAGTGCCTATGGCTGCCCCCACGATGCCCATTTTAGGAAACCCTAAAGAACCGAAAATCAATAAATAATTCAAGGTAATATTCACCACGTTGGCAATTATCGTGGCATACATCGGATATTTTGTTTGTGACAATCCTTCAGAAAATTGTTTAAAGGCCTGAAAAATAATCAAGGGTACCAATGAAAAGGCCACAAGGTCAAGATAAGGCATTGCCAAGTCAACCACTTCAGGTGGCTGCCTCATCATATGAATTAGGGGTTTTAACAATAGAATGATTGCGAATAGCGACAATCCCAAGGCCGTACATAAAACCAAGCCATGTTTTAAAGCGCTTTTTGCATCTGCCTTATTTCCTCCCCCATCAGCTTCGGCGACCAACGGTGTAATCGATGTGGAAAAACCAATACCGAACGACATGGCAATAAACACAAAGCTATTTCCCAAGGAGACTGCTGCCAATTCCGCGGTCCCCAATTGGCCGACCATTATATTATCTGCAAGGGCCACAAAGGTATGCCCTAACATGCCCAGTATGACAGGAACAGACAATCTGATATTGTATTTGAATTCTTTGGTATATTGTTTTAACAAAGTAATGTATGATTATAAATTATTGATAATACGTGAAGCATCCTTTGGTCAGGACATAACCCTACCGCTAATAGGATAATAGAGACATTGATCCTATAAAGGGTGATTTTGACCTCCCTCTAAAAATATCGACTAAGATGACCCTTCCAAAGCGCTTTTGGCTTCTTCCCAAAAGACATCCATTTCACCAAGGGTCATATCCTTCAAGGACTTCCCTGCTTCCTTGGCTTTGGACTCCAAATATTGGAATCGGCCGATGAATTTCTTATTGGTACGTTCCAAGGCATTCTCTGGATTTATATTGAGAAAACGGGCATAATTGATCATGGAGAACAAAACATCGCCAAACTCAGCCTCCATCTTATCGGCATTTCCCGACTTTATCTCCGATTGCAATTCGGAAAGTTCCTCTTGTACTTTTTCGAAGACTTGTTCGGGTTTCTCCCAATCAAAACCGACGCCAGCGACCTTATCCTGTACGCGATTTGCCTTCACCAAAGCCGGCAAGCCTTTTGGCACACCTTCCAGAACGCTTTTCTTGCCTTCCTTCAGTTTAATGTTCTCCCAATTGCGTTTTACCTCCTCCTCATCCTTTACGGTCACATCGCCATAGATATGGGGATGCCTATTGATCAATTTTTCACAGATACTATTACAGACATCGGCGATATCAAAGGCATTGGTTTCCGATCCGATTTTTGAATAAAAAACAATATGAAGTAAAACATCACCCAATTCCTTTTTGACCTCGACCAAATCGTCCTCTAAAATAGCATCACCCAATTCATAGGTTTCTTCAATGGTAAGATGCCTCAATGTTTGCATGGTCTGCTTTTTATCCCACGGACATTGCTCACGGAGTTCATCCATTATGGTCAATAAACGGTCGAATGCCTTTAATTGAAGTGCTCTTGAATTCATTATTTTACTTTTGGCAAAAGTACGAATACAATTAGTTTATCCCTTAGCCCTTTATCACACATTTTTTAACTAACTTATATGATGTAAATCCATCCTAAAAAGCAATGAAATCCCAACCTATTCATACAATACTTATGGTAATTATTACAACAATGGTAGTTGGACAATCCCCTACCTCCGAAAATTTGGGGATATTTGACAACCACGATGATATCGGCAATGTCTACCACAAAGGATGGGCAAGTTATAGCACAACTGACAATACCTATACCATTTCTGGGAGTGGAACCAATATGTGGTTCAATTCGGATGAATTTCATTTTGTCTGGAAAAAAATGTCGGGCAACGTATCCCTCTCTGCCCTCATAGAAATGATGGATGAAGGTGTTGACCCCCACCGTAAGGCCTGTTTAATGATACGCCAAAATCTTGAACCCGATGCCCCTTACGTCGATGTAGCCCTTCATGGCGACGGCCTCACAGCCATGCAGTTTAGGGAAACCAAGGGTGGAACGACCCATGAGATTAAATGTAACAGCCTGACTCCAAGCCATATTCAATTAAGAAAAGTAGGTGATTACTTTACGATGTATACCGGTTCATCGGAAAAAGACCTTAAAATTGCCGGAGGGTCCTTGCGCCTGGAACTCAAATCCCCATTTTATGTAGGCCTCGGTGTTTGTTCCCATAACAATGAGGTTCTTGAAACCATAAAATTCAAGGATGTTGTGATAAAGGAAAACCTAAAAGCAATCGATACGGTCACGAAGGTTGAAAGCAGCTTGGAAATCCTCGATATTACCTCCTTGAACCGAAGTGAAATACACCATACAAAAAGCCATATCGAAGCTCCCAATTGGACGCCCGATGGCAAAAAATTGATTTATAATAGTGATGGACTTCTGTATAAAATCAATATTGAAGGGGGCACGCCACAAATGATACCAACTGGATTTGCCAATAGGATCAATAATGACCATGGCATATCCCCAGACGGCACGCAAATGGTCATCAGTGACCAAACGGAAACCGGAAACTCAATGATCTATTCCTTTCCTATTGAAGGTGGAAAACCCGAAAAAATCACTCCCCTTGCCCCTTCATACTGGCATGGATGGTCTCCCGATGGGCAAACTTTGGCCTATTGTGCCGAGCGCAATGGCAATTATGATATTTATACTATTCCTTTTGAAGGAGGAAAAGAAACACGCCTGACCGCTGCCGAAGGACTCGATGATGGCCCGGATTACTCCCCTGATGGCCAATATATCTATTTCAATTCCACACGAACGGGTACCATGCAAATCTGGCGGATGAAAACCGATGGATCCGATCAGGAGCAGATTACAACGGACGAATACAACGATTGGTTCGCCCACCCTTCCCCTGATGGCAAATGGATTGCCTATGTCACTTTCAATACCGATGTACCGGCAGGTGCACACCCACCCAATAAGGATGTTATGCTTCGATTGATGAACTTAAAAACCAAGGAAATAATTATCTTGGCGAAATTGTTCGGGGGACAGGGAACCATAAACGTACCTTCTTGGTCACCCGACAGTAAAAAATTGGCTTTTGTAAGCTATCATCCTGTAAAATAGAATAACCATGAGTCTAGTTAAAATTAGTTGTTCCCGTCAAGTGTTCGGATTACTTTTTCTTGTTGGCGTATGCTTTTCAGCAACTTCCCAAGAAAATTCGATTATAGCCGAGGATGCGAAACCTGTATTGATCGCGTCGGCGTATGAATTCACCGAGGGACCGGCTACCGACAAGGAGGGCAATGTCTATTTTACGGACCAACCCAATGACCAAATCATCAAATGGTCCGCAAGTGACAACACCTTGGAGGTTTTCTTAAAACCCTCTGGACGTTCTAACGGACTCTATTTTGACCATGATGGTAATCTTATCGCCTGTGCCGACGAAAAAAACGAATTATGGCGCATTGACAAACAAAAGAATATAACCGTCTTGGTCAATGGTTTTGACCATAAAAAAATGAATGGTCCCAATGACCTATGGATCGATTCAAAAGGCGGGATTTACCTCACCGACCCGTTTTACAAAAGAACGTGGTGGAATCATGAAACGACTGAACAAGAATCCGAGCGGGTGTATTACCTTTCACCTGATAAAAAAGACCTCCGCATTGTTGCCGATGGTTTTGTTCGCCCCAATGGCATTATCGGCACCCCGGATGGCAAAACGCTTTATATTGCGGACATCGGAGATAAAAAAACCTATTCTTACACCATCAATGAGGATAGTAGTCTAACGGATAAAAAACTTTTTACCGCTATGGGTTCCGATGGAATGACCTTGGATAACCAAGGAAACGTATATCTTACTGGTGATGGGGTTACCGTATTTAATGTAGAAGGTGAACAAATCCAACATATTCCCATAAACCAAAAATGGACCGCCAATGTGACCTTTGGGGGAAAGGATAAAAACAAACTTTTTATCACAGCCATGAATTCGGTCTACCTTTTGGATATGAATGTAACCAGTGCCTATTGAAAAAGTTGCTTATTTTACAGCTTCGTCCTGAGGATGAAACCGCCGATAGCGAATTCAATGCCATTTTGCAGATTGGCGGTTTGAGTCCCAATGATGTAGAGCGCATTCGGTTGGAAAAAAGCATTCCTGTAATTGACTTGAATCATTATTCAGGGATTATTGTAGGGGGCAGTCCGTTTGACATTAGCACTGCCAATAACCAAAAGAGCATCCTCCAAAAAAAAATTGAAGCCTTTTTCAACACCTTATTCGATGAAGTTGTCAAAAGGGATTTTCCTTTTCTCGGGGCATGTTCAGGTAATGGACTCTTGGGAAATTATTGTGGAGCTACCATTTCAACCACGTATTCAGAACCGATAGGCAGCGTCGACGTAAGGATTACGGAGGAAGGGAAGGAAGACCCCCTCCTCAAAAACCTTCCCGAGACTTTTTCAGCGCTGGTAGGCCACAAGGAAGCTTGTGATAGTATACCTCCAGGCGCAGTACTTTTAGCCACCTCAGCAACCTGTCTTGTTCAGATGTTCAGGGTAAAGGAGCATATCTACGCCACGCAATTCCATCCCGAGGCCGATGCCAACGAATTTATTCTTCGTATAAATATTTACAAAAACCACAACTATTTTGAACCTGATGAAGTTGGGGAATTGATCAACAGGGTGCAAAAGACCAATACGCCAATACCCAAGATTATTTTAAAACACTTTGTTGAGCGGTATCATATTTGATGCTCTATCAATCCCATTTACCCAAATTCCTTTGTGGTATTCCACACCCTTATTGATGTGAATTGGGTATAAAAAAAGGGCTGTCTTTTAAAACAGCCCTTTAAGATTGATTGGTAATAAACCACTTATTCTTGTGGTTTATAAATTAATGTCCAACCTGTAGGATCACCACCTTCATTGACATTTAACGGAACATACAGTATCAGCTCATCTTCTGTTAAGGAAACAATCTGATAAACACCATTAACACTTGTCCAATTGGCATTGTACCCTAATGCAGTTGTTGGATCTGTGAATGTTAAAGTTTGTCCAGATACATCCAAGTTAAAGGTTCCATTTACTGCTTCTGCACCTGGTTTATTATAATAGGTAACGTTTGCTGCTCCATTAAGATCAAAAGTCATACTTCCGAAAGGATCAGGGGCACAACACTCCCCTGCATTCCACCAAACTTGAGCCCAACTGTCTATATTATTCGATGGCGACATATAATAAAATAAGCCATCATCAGGAGTGCCATTAAACACCCATGTTTTACCAATGGAAGGATCCTCACCTGTCAAATCATAATAATCCTGGGCTATGGGTGTTGTGAATTCGTCAATGGTAACATCTATGGTTTTACTAAAGAACTCAGCACCAAGTGTCCCATGATAGGTAAATGTTGCTGCACCTAAAATAGGATAAACAAACTCAACTTTGTCGGTATAAGCCTGACCGGTATTATAATCCCAATACCCTGTAATACCGGGAGTAACCATACTCAACGCTACTTTATTCCCTCCCGGATCAATTTGGGTGGCCATTAATTCGACCCCTGCAACGTCTGTAACGTTATACAATTCCTCAGTATCCGTAACAATAGGTTCGCATGCTATGAACAACAAAGCAAACATACCTACGGAAAAACCTATGATTTTATTTAATTTCATGTTTCTTATTTTTAAGTTATAAAACATACTACCACCCAGGGTTTTGTTCATAAGCCCCGTTAGACAACCTTATTTCCGTTTCAGGTATCGAAACCAAACCTTTTGTTTCAGACCTATACGAGCCACTATAAGTAGCATCGGAACCTGAATTCCGTACATTCTCAGTATAATCAAAGGCTGTGTCTACATCACCCCAACGCACCAAATCGAAATATCTCAGCCCTTCAAAAGCCAATTCATGCTTTCTTTCCTCCTTCAAGGCCTCAAGGGAATATCCTATAGCTGGCAAACCTACTCTTGCCCTTACCCGATTCATCCCATCGGATGTTTGCGTAATCTCTGAATGCATTAACAAAACATCGGCAAATCGCATAAAGATAAAATCCTGGGCATGCATTAGCTGCATATCCGTATTACTCCAATCGTACATTTGGACAAACATACCCGAAACGTTACCATCTACATCAGGATGCTGAAGCGAAGTATATTTTTTATTGAATAAACCTGTTTCATGGTCTCCTTTGTCTGCCTGATAACCATCAGTTCCTTGTTCTGCATCCCCCATTGGAAGAATAGATCCTTGTTTTCGGGGATCGGCATCATCCCATGTGTTCCATAAAGTAGGCCTTACCGTACAAAAACCCCAACCTTGTCCGAATGGCACCATTGAATTATCGCGAATTCCGCTAAAAAGACAAAGTCTATTGGTATAAATTGAACCGTTTGACCATGACCAATCACCGAATGAAAAACGTTGCACGAACATACTCTCTGAATTTCCTGTTCCAAAGGTGGGATTAAGTCCGTCCTGTCCTACCCATTCCAATCCTTCGGCATCTGCCCAAGGAAGCACTACGCTCCCTGCGCTTTTATTTAAATTGGAATAAGGCCAGAGATTTCTAAAATCTGAAACCAAGTCATAGCCACTATTGTTGATACAATCATTTAAATAACCTGCGACATCTGAACCACTTAACGAACCACCCTCTACCAAAGGTAAATCACTAGTAGATTGGTTCTCAATATTGGACATATAGCCCGTATAATGTAAATACACACGCCCTAAATACGCTTCGGCCACCCACTTGTTGGTATGCCCATAACTTTCCGTTGGTATGGAAGGGAAAGAAATATTGGGCAATGTTTCTATAGCCAATTTCAAGTCTGAGGCAATTTGGGCAAAAGTCTCGGAATAGGTGTTCCTAGGACCATCTTTAGCTTGGTCGACTGAAGTTATCAATGGCACCCCTCCAAAAAACTTAGCCAATTTAAAGTAGAAGAATGCTCTCATAAACAAAGCTTCCCCTACGGCAACATCCTTAAATTCCTGAGCTTCCGCAGGACTACTGAAAAAACTTGAAAAGTCCGCCTCACTGGCCTTTTCTATTATTGCATTACATCGTGCAATGCCATTATAGGATTGCACCCACAAATCGCGATACGTGTCTTCCGCTGGATCCTCAAAGGCATCAACATCCTTACCGGCCTTATCATCGGGACCACCACCACCTAGCATCATATCGGACATCAAATTGGCCGCAAGGGGTTCAAAACTAAGTGCATTAGGTGTATAAATTGCATTGTAAACACCTGATATTGCCTCTTCCATATCTGTAGGGGTCTGATAATATGTATCCAAACTCTTACCGTACAGATTTTCTGTATCCAATAAACTTTCGCTGCAACCTAGGGTTGTTATCCCTAGTAAAACAGCAATTAAATAATATATATTTTTCATCATAATTTTTTTTTAAAAATTAAAAGCCCATATTTAATCCAAACATAACCGTTCTAGGTAATGGATAAAGACCAAGATCGATTCCGGAAGCCCAACTGTAATTTTCATCATCGCCACTAAAGCGGACATCAGGGTCCATACCGTTGTAACCTGTAAACGTATGTAAGTTATTTACGGACATATACATTTTAAGGCTCGAGATAGCAGTTATTTTCTCAAGAACTTTTGTAAAATCATAACCGACTGTCAAATTATTGATTCTCAAATAATCCGCATCATGCATATAAATATCTGAAATGAAGTTCGTATTCCTGTTGGAGCCATAAGTCAACCTGGGTAAAGTATTGGAGGTTCCTTCCCCATGCCAACGATTGAAAATCCCAGAAGTATAGTTTTGTTTAAAACTATCCGCGAACGAACGATAGGATTGCATGATCTGCATACCGAATTTACCGGTCAACGTGGTATTCGCATAGAATCCTTTATATTCGAAATTCAACTGTAGACCAAGTTCTACATCAGGATTCGGGTTACCCAACATAATCTTGTCATTCTCATCAATAACCCCATCAGCATTTTGATCGACAAAACGCACATCGCCTGGACGTTGATCATCAAAATATGGCGCCCCACTTGGACCTACATAGGCATCAACTTCGTCTTGATTCTGTAAAATACCGGCTGTTTTATAACCATAGAAATAACCTATGGGTTTACCGACTTCTACCCTTGATACTTCTGAAGTACCTTGGGCCAACACATTGCTTGGACCATGAATGATACCATCTGAATTGGCAATCTTCGTAACCTCATTTTTATTATAGGCCCCACTAACCGTGACACCATATTTAAAATCATGGGAATTATCATTCCAACCCAAGACTAATTCAACACCGCTATTTTCTATATCACCACCATTGATATACGGAGGCAAGGCACCTGAAGTTCCTAAGGCAGGGGCTTCTACCAACCAGTCTTTGGTTGTCTTTTTGTAGTAATCAAAGGCCAAATTTAATTTTGAATCAAAAAATCTGGCATCAAAACCTAAATCGAGTTGTTCAGAGGTTTCCCATTTAATATCAGGATTGGTCACCCTTTCTGGATAAGCCGTTGGACCTGAAACAGGTTTTGTGTCTCCAAAAAAGTAACCTGGAAATGCATAGGTAATTTGCGATGAATAAATAAAGTTGGGAATGGATTGATTCCCATTCTGACCCCAACTCGCCCTTAATTTGGCAAAGTTCAAAATATCGGATGAGCCAATAAAATCCTCTTCGGTCAAAACCCAACCTGCAGATACTGATGGGAAGTAACCCCATCGATTATCCTCTGCGAAATTAGATGATCCATCCGCCCTCATAATAGCCGTAAAAAGATACTTTTCCTTGTAATTGTACTGAGCCCTGGCCATATACGAAAGTATAGCTCCACCACCGGCAGCCCAATCGGCACCTGACGCGCTAATATCACTAATTGATTCAGGGCTTTGGGTATTGTTCAAATACGCATATTTAGGATCTCCTGGAAATAATAAATTCGATTTTGAAGCAGAAATATTATTATTCAATTGATCTTGATAAAGTTCTGTTCCGATCAAGGCATCTATCTTGTGATCTCCCAATTGACGTTTATAAGACAGGGTTGTAGTCCATGTCTGGTTATTACCAATGTACTGACTTTGTGTTGCTCCATCTACATAATCCTGATACAGAACCCCTAAATTATAAGTTGGGTTCATTGATCTAGAGTGTCCAAACCATGCATTGATACCATAACTTGACCTCAGCTTTAAATCTTTATAAGGTTCAATCTCAACAAAGACATTACCCACAAGACTATTGCCCTTATTATAATTATAGTTATTGCGATAATACATCACGGCCAAAGGGTTGGTTTGTCCGGTATTCCATCCGTCCAATGTGGGGGTATATCCAAACTCATTTACATTATTGTCTATGGCGGGTTGCCAATAGGCAGGCATTAATGGGTTTTGTACCAATGCATTATGTAAATCATTCCAATAGATATTACCCGTTGCGGCACTTCTGTTTTCCGTGTTTGTATAGGTAAGGTTTTCGCCGATTGTTATAATGGAGTGTTCGCTATTCTTCCTCAATATTATTTCTGTATTCAATCTTGTGGTCAATCTTTTATACCCAGCATCTATAATATCTCCTCCCAAAATACCTCGTTGATTAAAATAAGAAGCACCTGCAGAATAGGTTATATCCTCGCTACCACCGGTAATATTTACCGCATGGCTTTCAATGGTAGCATTCTTTGTGGCCATTTCATTGATCCAATTGGTTCCTTCCCATCCATTTTGGAGTCTTGACCAGACATCTTCCCCCAATTGGGTTCCAAGTCCTGCATAATTATCATTCAACCAAGAATTATTTGTAAGAATCGATTGCCAATCAAAAGGTTCCAAACCATCATTTACGCGACCTTCATCCATAAAGTACATATACTCCTGTGCATTTAGGGGGTCAAGGTTTTTATAGATTTTCTGAAAACCGTAATAGCCGTCGTAAGTGATTTTTGCAGCACTGTTTTTACGCCCTTTAACTGTTGTTACAAGAACGACACCATTGGCAGCCCTTGATCCGTAAATTGCAGAAGAAGCAGCATCTTTTAAAACGTCCACGGAAGCGATATCAGAAGGATTCAAATAATTGATATCCCCTACCGCAACCCCATCGACAATAAATAAAGGGTTTGAATTACCGATAGTCCCCAAACCACGAATAGTAACCCGTGTACCAGCACCTGGCTGCCCATTATTTCTAGTGACACTTACCCCTGCAGCAATACCTTGTAGCGCTTCCATTGCCGTACCCGTGTTCAGGGACGCCAAATCATCCCCTTTAACATTTACACCGGCACCGGTCACCAAAGTTTTCTTTTGCGTACCATAACCTACAACCACAACTTCTTCCAGTGCCTCAAGGGATTCCTCAAGCACTACATTGATTGTTCTTTGTTCCCCTACAGTAATCGTTTGCGAAACCATTCCGATGTAAGAGAAAATAATTTGATCCGTTGAACTGACATCTGACAAAGAATAGTTTCCGTCAAAATCAGTTTGAGTTCCATTTGTTGTACCCTTGACCAATACACTGGCCCCAGGTAAAGGAACATTGCCGTCGGTAACAGTTCCCGACACACTCTGTGCCTGCACAAAACCGTAAAACAACATGATTCCTAAATACAACGTACTACGAAAAAGTTTTTTTTTCATGAAATTGAATTTAAAAAATTAGTTTGTGTTAGTATTGAAAATAACATGGTTTCCTTGAGCAGAAAATCATGTTATTTGTATTAATTTACTGTTAAAATTATATCAACAAATAAAATTTCACTACTCATTATTTATCTTTTTTTCATACTAAACTATCAGTCCTTTTAGGGTTAAGTTAGTGCGTAGCATTTGTATCACACCCTAAGTTTCTAATTATGTGTTTGTTAGACGATTCCCCCATAGATCAGGGCATAATCAACCCAAAAGAAACTTTAAAACAAGAATGGATTTGAAGAAATTCAAGCTACAACTAGGAGCACCTATAATTTTTATATACACGGTGAAGGCACATCGATAACATTTCCCATTATAGTCTTTATGCAACATAAAATTATGTTCCATTTTTTATGGAATTCAAGAACTTAATTGTAATATTGCAATGAACTAATAACATATTGATATGGGATTGACCAAAACGGAAATGTTTACCGACTTACAAAATGAAATTGCATTATTCGCAAAAGTCCTTGGACATCCTGCGCGCGTAGCCATTTTACAACATCTGTTTAAAATAGAAGGCTGCATCTGTGGGGATCTGGTCGATGAAATAGGACTGGCCCAGCCTACCATATCCCAGCATTTGAAAGAATTGAAACTGTTAGGATTGATAAAAGGTAATGTGGAAGGTACCAGTGTCTGTTATTGCATCGATAAGGAAAACTGGACAAATATGAAAAGAGTAATGTTGCAATTCTTAGATCAGGATATCGACAACAAAAATTGTTGCTGATATTTTTTTGGGCAATCAATCGTTTTATCGCAATACTATAATACATATGAAAAAAGAACAAGAACTTAAGAATATCGTCAAGGAACGCTATGCTAAAATAGCAGAACAGGGCAAGGCTGAAAATGCCTCATCCTGTTGTGGAGCCACAACACCCTCAAACAAAGTATACCATATAATGATGGATGACTATTCGGAAACCCAAGGGTATGCCGAAGAAGCTGATCTTGGTCTCGGCTGTGGCCTTCCCACCCAATTTGCCAAAATAAAAAAAGGGGATACCGTTATCGATCTAGGTTCGGGTGCCGGAAACGATTGTTTTGTGGCCCGACACGAAACCGGTGCCGAAGGCAAGGTCATCGGTATTGACTTTACCCCCATTATGATTCAGAAAGCCCGAATCAATGCGGAAAAATTGGGATACAACAATGTCGAGTTCCGAACAGGGGATATCGATGATATGCCAGTTAGCGATAATATGGCCGATGTTATTGTGAGCAATTGTGTTCTAAACCTTGTTCCTAATAAGAAAAAAGTTATTGCGGAGATGCATAGGGTCTTAAAGCCGGGTGGTCATTTCAGTGTTTCCGATATTGTTTTGGTCGGTGCACTACCGGATGCCCTTCGGGAAGACGCAGAAATGTATGCGGGTTGTGTTGCTGGCGCGATTCAAAAAGAGGACTATCTACAGCTAATGTTGGACGAAGGTTTTCAAAATCTGAAAATACAAAAAGAAAAGCCCATTGTCATTCCCGATGACATTCTTGGCAAGTATCTTTCCGAAGAAGAAGTAAGTACATTCAATACAGGTGAAACCGGGATTTTTAGTATTACGGTTTATGCCGAGAAGAAAGGAACCACACAGGAAAAAACAAAATTAAACCTTTCCGAGATTCAAGCCGGATCATCATGCACCCCAAATAGTGGTTGCTGCTAATAGTTAAACAAAATACGAATGACAACCACACACACCCTTTTTGAAAAAATAGAGGATATTGTTTCAGCGCTCAACATCGAAACTATCACCGACGAACGCAAAGAAACCCTTCAACCCTTGATCGACTTTATCCAATCAAAGGTCAATGATAAAGAAACGATACGCATAAACTTTATTTGCACCCACAATTCACGAAGAAGTCACCTATCCCAAATTTGGGCACAGACCTTGGCCTATCACTTCAATATCCCAAATGTGCATTGCTATTCGGGTGGTACTGAGGCTACCGCCCTTTTCCCCATGGTCGCCCAAACGCTGCAAAATTCGGGCTTTGAAATCCAATTGCTTTCTGAAGGACCAAATCCAGTATACAGTATTAAATATGCCGCGAACGAACATCCGGTTATTGGTTTTTCAAAAAAACTGGATGATGAATTCAATCCAAAATCAGGATTTGCAGCCATTATGACCTGTTCACAGGCCGATGGGGGCTGCCCTTTTATCGCGGGTGCGGAAAAACGGATTCCGATAACCTTTGAAGACCCAAAGGCTTTTGACAATACACCGCAGCAAGCTGAAAAATATAAGGAAAGAAGCTTACAGATCGCTACAGAATTATTTTATGTATTCTCCCAAATCAATTCTTAAAAAATGGTACAAAAGAAAAAATTAAGTTTTCTCGACAGCTATCTAACCCTATGGATTTTTATTGCAATGGCCTTGGGTGTTGGCATTGGATACTTTATCCCTTCGTTTCCGGATATCATCAATTCCTTCAGTAGTGGAACGACCAATATCCCCATTGCCATCGGTTTGATCTTAATGATGTACCCTCCTTTGGCCAAGGTGAATTATTCCCTTTTGCCCAAAGTTTTCCGTAATACCAAGATTCTATCGATCTCACTTATCCTCAATTGGATCATCGGTCCTGTTCTAATGTTCATTCTGGCCATTACTTTTTTACGGGACTATCCCGAATATATGGTCGGACTGATCTTGATCGGTTTGGCCCGCTGTATTGCCATGGTCCTTGTATGGAATGACCTTGCTGAAGGCAGTAGCGAATATGGGGCAGGTTTGGTGGCATTGAACAGTATTTTCCAAGTTTTCGCATACAGTTTTTACGCTTGGATCTTCATTACCGTTCTCCCCCCTTATTTTGGATTTGAAGGAGCTATCGTCGACATTTCAATTGGAACCATAGCCGAGAGTGTTGCCATCTACTTAGGCATCCCTTTCGTACTGGGAATTCTCAGTAGATTGATTTTGGTAAAACTCAAAGGAGAAGAATGGTACATGAAGAAATTCATCCCGACCATTTCCCCAATAACCTTGATCGCGCTTTTATTTACCATTGTGGTCATGTTCTCACTCAAAGGGGAATTGATAGTGCAAATTCCCATGGATGTTTTGATTATCGCCGTTCCGCTTTTGATTTATTTCAGTTTGATGTTCCTTATCGGTTTCTTCATTACCAAGGCAACAGGGTCTACATATGACAAAACAGCTTCCGTGGCATTCACAGCGGCCGGAAACAATTTCGAATTGGCCATTGCGGTTGCCATAGCTGTTTTCGGACTGAATTCCGGACAAGCCTTTGCAGGGGTCATCGGTCCATTGGTCGAAGTCCCTGCCCTAATCCTATTGGTTCGGGTTTCGTTTTGGTTGCGTAAAAAATATTTTCCAAAAATCACAGCTTAAGACTATAAGAATAAAATACAACCCAAAAAACACTGGCCCAAAAACCAGTGTTTTTTTTAATCCATATTAAAATAATATTTTTGTCCCTTTCCCAGTTCTAAACCATTGGCAAAAACTGTCTTTACTTTGTCTAATCCATAATCAAATTATAAAGGCCTAATCATAATATATAGTTGAAAACGAGGATGACGAAACCGAACCAAAGAATAAAACAGGCCCGAATTTTAAGGATATTTCGAAAAATACACCGAATTACGGGCGCAGCACTGTTCATCTTTTTCTTTATTGTTTCGATCACCGCACTTCTATTGGGCTGGAAAAAACACAGTAATGGCATTTTAATGCCCGAAACCTATGTTGGCACCTCAACGGACCTAAAACAATGGTTGCCCTTAGACAGTCTGCATACCAAGGCCATTGCCGTTTTGCACGATTCAGTCGCTCCCGACTTATCTCCCATGATTGACCGCATTGATGTCAGGAAAGGAAAAGGCTCGGTAAAATTCATTTTTAAGGATCATTTTTGGGGTATTCAGCTCGATGGTGCCACGGGAAAGGTATTGCACATTGAAAAAAGGTATAGCGACCTCATTGAGAACATTCACGATGGCTCCATCCTGGATTGGTATTTCAATACCTCGAACGGTCAAATTAAGGTTATTTACTCCACTATTATGGGCATTGCCCTGCTCATTTTCACGATTACGGGATTTTGGCTTTGGTACGGCCCAAAAAGAATGAGAAAAAGCAAATCCAGATCATAATAGGAATCTAGCCCTCGCGAAGGGATTGGGGATTCGCTTTAGGTCCACATGCGCAAAGAATGAATCGTAGCATTGGCACTCGTAAGAGTCTCCATTTAAGTTTTGGATTTTCCTTTGAATTAAGACCCACAGGTATTGACGAATTCAAATAATAGAAGTATCTTGAAGGTTCAAATTTCAACCATGAGGTTCTTAACAACATCCCTATTATTTTTTATACTCCTAAATGTCAACTCCCAAGATCCCGGGCGCTTCAAAAGTGATATAGACCATATCACAAAAAAATATGATACGCTTTGGAACCCAACTACCGAAACGATCTTATTCACAGGAAGCTCAAGCATCAGAATCTGGAAAGATGTGCAAGATCGGTTTCCCAACCATCAAATCATTAATTCGGGATTTGGAGGCTCTCATGCGTCAGACCTTCTGGCCCTTTCCGATGAACTGATCCTCAAATACCAGCCTAACAAGGTCTTTATTTATGAAGGGGACAATGATATTGCATCAGGAAAGAAACCAAGAAACGTCGTTCGTACCATTGAGCAAATCGTACATACGATCCGAACGGAAAAACCGGAAACTGAAATCATCCTGATTTCCACCAAACCGAGCTTGGCACGATGGGATTTCAGACACAAATACCAACGTTTGAATCGAAAAATGCAAAGGCTTAGTAAAAAAAACAATCTTATCGAATATGCGAATGTCTGGGACCCCATGCTAAACAAAAGCAAATTGATTCCCGATTATTTTATCGAAGACGGATTACATATGAACACCAAGGGATACGATGTATGGTATTCCGTATTAAAACCATTTGTTGAGCATTAATTAACCATCGTTATAGTAAATCATTATGATCAAATCCATCGTAACAAGAGTCCTGACCGTACTATTCATCAGCGCATTATTTGTGGCTTGCCAAGGAGAACAAAAAAAACAGATTGAATTTCCACCAACCGATCTGGCCCTCGAAAACCTCATTCCAAAACCTTTGAAGGTGGTTCCAACGAACAAGGCTTTCGGCCTTGACCGTTATACGGCCATTTACACCAACCAAAGCGATGCGTCATTTGCGGAAATAGGTCGGTTTTTAGCCGATAAGATCAAAGCCAAGATTGATTTGGATGTTCCTGTCAATGAAGAAGGAACCCTTCCTGTTGAACGCATTATTTATATCAATCAATCGGACAGTCTTGAATTGAATGCCCCGGAATCCTATGAACTCTATATTACCCAAGATTCGGTCATTTTAAATTCCAATACCGCCGAAGGTGCCTTTAGGGGTATACAAACATTGCGGCAGATCATTCCCGAACAGAGTAATGACACATTGGCCGAGCAACGCATATGGCCCATACCCTCAGGCAAGATCATCGACAACCCTACCTTTGGATTTCGTGGTGCCATGCTCGATGTGGCCCGTCACTTCTTCAGTGTTGACGATGTCAAGAAATATATAGACCTTTTGGCTTACTATAAGATCAATGTATTGCATTTGCACTTGACCGATGATCAAGGCTGGCGTATTGAAATCAAGTCATGGCCAAAATTGACTGAAATTGGTGGAAGTACCGAAGTCGGAGGTGAGGCCGGTGGCTTTTACACCCAGGAAGATTACAAGGACATCGTCGCCTATGCCGCAAAGCACCATATGACCATTATTCCCGAGGTGGATATGCCTGGGCACACCAATGCGGCATCCGTAGCCTACCCCTTTTTAAATGGCAATGGAAAAACCCCCAAGCTCTATGAAGGTACTCGGGTAGGTTTCAGCACCTTTGATACCAGAAAAGATACCGTATACAGTTTTATCGATGACGTCATACGCGAGATATCAGCCATTACCCCCGGTCCTTATTTTCATATTGGCGGGGATGAAAGTCACGTTACCAAAAAGAACGATTATATCTATTTTGTTGAAAACGTTGAGAAAATCGTACAAAAGCATGGCAAACAAATGATAGGATGGGATGAAATCGCATCCGCCAACGTAGACTCCAACTCCATTTCCCAATATTGGTCCAATGGGGACAATGCACAAAAGGCCATTAAAAGAGGAATGAAGCTTATCCTCTCACCAGCCAAAAGAGCCTATTTAGACATGCAATACGATACGCTCTCTAAACACGGGCTACATTGGGCTGCATATATCCCCGTTGATTCCGCTTATGTATGGACACCCGAGGAATATGAAGGCATCCCTATGGAGAACATTCTCGGTATTGAGGCTCCCTTATGGTCAGAAACCATCAGCAATATCGGTGAATTGGAATATCTGGCATTCCCGAGGATCATTGGTTATTCCGAACTCAGCTGGACATCCGAGGAAAATCGCGATTGGGAAAACTACAAGGTACGTTTGGCCAATCAGGCCCCTTATTTAGACCGCATGAATGTCAAATATTATGCATCCCCCTTAATCGATTGGAAAAAAAGTAAATATTCGTATGAGGAAATAAAGAAGGACTAACACCCCTAAGTCCATCACTGAAACCAACAAAACCACCATACAATGAAAAAAGCTGTACTCTTGGTTTTCATGCTTGTAGGAATGGGGACGATTGCCCAAAAAGCAAATGACACCATTCCCAAAGCGGAAATATCGAAAACGATGCAAAGTGTCAATATCAACGGCAGGACCATTTATTTGACTGCGGAAGCGGGCACTTTTGAAGTTAGGGATGAAAACAACGAGCCCATTGCCTTAATGGGACATACCTATTACGAAAAGGGGGAGGACAAACGTTCTTCGGGCACTAGGAGAAGACCCATTGTTTTTGCGTACAATGGCGGTCCCGGGTCATCGTCCTTTTGGCTGCATATGGGAGCCCTTGGACCAAAACGCATTGTCGTTAACGATCCTATAGCAACACCTGCCGCACCCTATAAGATCATGAACAACAACCATTCTATTTTAGATGTTGCGGATTTGGTCATGATAGATCCGGTAGGTACTGGACTCAGTATCCCTATTGGCAAGGCAAAATTCAAGGATTTTTGGGGCGTTGACCAAGATATTCGAAGCCTATCCTTGTTCATTACCCAATTTTTAATTGCCCATGACAGAATGAACAGCCCGAAATATCTTTTAGGGGAAAGTTATGGGACCTTTAGGAATGCCGGGGTCATGAACAAACTTTTGAACCAAGGTATCGCTATGAACGGGGTGATCATGGTTTCCGCTGTTTTTGACCTAAGAACGTTATTATTTCCACCCAATGATGATTTGCCCTACATTGTACATTTTCCCACCTATGCGGCTACCGCTTGGTACCATGATAAGATTACTGACAAACCGGAGGATGTTTACCAATTTTTAGAAGAAATACGCGATTTCACCGAAAACGAATACACTCCTGCCCTATTCAAAGGAGACCAATTGACCCGTAACGAAAAACAAGAAATGGCTTCTAAATTGGCTGCCTATACGGGTACCTCAGAAGCTTTTTGGGTCAAAGCGGACCTTAGGGTCACCGCCGGTGAATTTTTTGCGGAATTTTTGAGGGACAAAGGGGAAATCGTAGGGCGTTTGGATTCCAGGTTTACAGGTATAAACCAAGACCTTTTGGCACAGGAAGGGAGCCACGACCCACAAAGCACGGCCATTTCACCAGCCTATATTACCGGTTTCCTGGATTACCTACACAGAACACTCAAAGTGAACAAAAAGCTCACCTATACCATTACTGCGGGCAGCCGTGAAGGATTTAAATGGGATTGGTCACATGAAGGAAATAATCGATGGGGCACCCAAGCGGCCATAAATACAGGAATTGATATGGCTGAAGCCCTTTCAAGAGACCCCAATATGAAAGTCTTGGTGTTAAATGGCATTTATGACCTTGCCACGGTATTCTATGGTGTGGAACACAGCATAAACCATTTAGGCCTTACCAAAGAATCCAAGGACAATATTATTATGAAATATTATGAAGCTGGGCACATGATGTACACCCATGAACCTTCCTTGGTGAAATTCAAAAACGATGTTTCCGAATTTATAAAGGCCACATCCAAGTAGCGGTACCGTTGGAATATAAAAAAGCCCTGACTGTTTTGGTCCGGGCTTTAAACTATAATATATTAAGGTTCCTTATTCTTCCTCCGAGGCTTCCTCAGTTTCCGAAACAAACTCGGTAATACCGTTCTCTTGAAGAATATTGTACCATTGTATCACCTTTTTAATATCACTGGGATATACCCTATCCTCATCATAATTCGGCAATACCTCGAAAAAATATTCCTCCAGTTTAAGTTTTTCATCCTTATGACCAACAGAGGTTTTACCTCCTTTTTCCTTTACCAGTATTTTTTGGAACACCTCCCCTAAAGGAATCTCCTCTTCCAAGGTATAAATGGCAATTTCAGACAAAACGCTTACATTGCTATGGGCACTGATAGTGATACGTTTCTTATCCAATAATGATTCTGCCACAAATCCTGATCGGGTTTGTGTCAGTAAATGATAAAGTCCGGGTCTTCCTCCTATCGACAAAATTTTCTCTAAACTCATTCCTTAAAAAATTTTCAATTGCAAAGATGCTATAATTACCGAAATAACTGCGTTAAATTATCTGGCTTTTTTCATGTTCGGAAATCGCATTCGATACTCCACCTTTATTTTGCCCTTGGATATATTGGCCAACCGGCCTTTCAATAGGCGTTTTTTTAGGGAAGACAATTTATCGGTAAACAATATACCTTCGATATGATCATATTCGTGTTGGATGATACGGGCCAAAACCCCATCATAGGTTTCTGTATGCTCCTTAAAATCCCCGTCACAATAGGTAATCGTAATCGTATCCTTTCGGGAAACATCCTCACGGACATCAGGAATGCTAAGACAACCTTCGTTAAAGGCCCAGTCCTTGCCTGTTTCCTCCTTAATTTTGGCATTGATAAATACTTTTTTGAATCCTTCCAAGGTTTTTTGCTCTGCATCGGTCAGATCATCATCCTCTGCAAAAGGAGTTGCATCGACGATGAACAGTCGCAGGGGCAACCCTATTTGTGGGGCAGCCAACCCTACTCCACTTGCATTGTACATGGTCTCCCACATATTCTCGATCAATTCATCCAATTTGGGAAAATCCTTTTCAATCTCCTTTCCTACTTTACGTAACACGGGGTCACCATAAGCGACAATAGGTAATACCATTTATTTTCTATTTATATAAGCCTGTAAAATCAGTGTTGCACTTATTTCATCGATCAACGCTTTATTCCTGCGCTGTTTTTTCTTGATTCCACCATCGATCATGGATTGAAATGCCATTTTTGAGGTAAAACGCTCATCTTGCCTTTCAATGGGAATATCGGGAAATGTCCTACCCAAATGCTTTAAGAAAGGAGCTATCAATTCCTCTGCCTGTGAAGGCGTATAATCCATTTGCTTGGGTTCCCCAACGACAAAACGTTCTACATTTTCCGCTGCTACATACTCTTTCAAAAAAGCAATGAGCTCATGGGTATTTACCGTAGTGAGCCCTGAGGCAATAATCTGCAATTCATCGGTAATTGCAATTCCAGTGCGTTTTTTTCCATAGTCCAAAGCAACAATCCTCCCCAATTCCAATGTTTTTGGCAAAAATAAAGCATAAATTGTTATAACTATAAAAACACAGGATCAATTAAGGTTTCACCCCTTATATTTGTCAAAATTTTAAGAAGCAACATGACTGAACTTAGACAGATTATAGAAAAAGCATGGGAAGACAGGGCATTATTGAAAGATGCCGCTACCCAAAAAGCCATTCGGGAAGTGATCGATTTATTGGATGCCGGAAAACTCCGTTGTGCCGAACCGACCGAAAACGGTTGGCAGATCAATGAATGGGTAAAAAAAGGTGTTGTATTGTATTTTCCCATTCAAAAAATGGAAACCCTGGAAGCGGGCATTTTTGAATACCATGATAAGATTCCGCTAAAAAGAGGGTATAAAGAGAAAGGCATTCGTGTGGTACCCCATGCCGTAGCCAGACATGGTTCATATATTTCGGCCGGTACTATTTTGATGCCCAGTTATGTGAATATCGGCGCCTATGTTGATGAAGGCACCATGGTCGATACTTGGGCCACCGTAGGTAGCTGTGCCCAAATCGGCAAGAACGTACATTTAAGTGGTGGTGTTGGCATCGGAGGTGTTCTTGAACCATTACAGGCCGCCCCGGTAATTATTGAGGATGGCGCCTTTATTGGGTCCCGTTGTATTGTTGTGGAAGGAGTCCGCGTAGAGAAAGAAGCCGTTTTAGGTGCCAATGTGGTTTTAACCATGAGTACAAAGATCATAGACGTAACCGGTGATGAACCTATTGAGACCAAAGGGGTTGTTCCTGCCCGTTCGGTCGTAATACCTGGAAGTTATACCAAAAAATTTCCTGCAGGGGAATTTCAGGTACCCTGTGCATTGATTATTGGTAAAAGAAAGGAAAGTACCAATAAAAAAACATCATTGAACGATGCACTTCGCGAGTACGATGTAGCCGTTTAATATCCTATTTAAAAATTAATTATTATAAAACCCTGCCTTTGAGTAGGGTTTTTGTCTTTCTGATTGTTAACCAATACAATTATCGATAGGAATCCAACCTATTGTGAATGCCCTAATTAAACTGAAATATTTTAGTTGATTCGAAAAATTGTAGGAAATTTACGTATTGTACATACTTTTTCCCTTTTTTTTCTGTTAATTAGAAATACCAATTGGTCTAACCATCCGATGAAATCAAACCTATGTCTCTAACCAAAGAAAAAGTAACCGCCTTAGTGATCACTTTTAATGAAGTAGGATATATTGAAAAATGTATTGAATCCGTTTCATTTGCGGATGAGATCATTGTCGTGGATTCTTATAGTACCGATGGTACGTATGAATACCTTTTGAACCATCCTAAGGTTAAGGTCATTCAACATCCGTTCAAGAACTTTACCGCCCAAAAAGCCTTTACCTTAAAACAGGCGAATAACGATTGGGTTTTGTTTTTGGACGCCGATGAAGTTGTATCGGAAGAACTTCAAAAGGAAATCAAGGAAACGATCAATAACCATCCGAAACATGTTGCCTATTGGTTCTATAGAACATTTATGTTCCAAAATGAACGGTTGCACTTCAGCGGATGGCAGACTGATAAAAATTATCGCCTATTTCGAAAAAGCAAAGTGAACTTCTCTGACAAACGAATAGTTCATGAAACGTTGGACATCAACGGTACATCGGGTAAATTCAAAAATAGACTCACACATTATTGTTATAAGGACTATGGGGTTTACAAAAACAAAATGATGATGTACGGCAGGCTAAAAGCCAAGGAAGCCTTTGTCAAGGGCAAAAAGTTCAGTTATGCCCTACTGCTTCTTAAACCTATATGGAAATTCTTTAATAGCTATATCATTCGATTGGGATTTTTGGATGGCACCAAAGGGATAATCATTTGCCAGCTCGATGCTTTTTGTGATTTGGAACGCTACCGTGAACTACAACGCCTAGAGCAGGAGGAACAGTGGTCCGGGGTTTTCAAGACGATGCCTTGATTCCGTTTTACACCAATCTTCTTTTTTTAGCCCATACTAATTGAATTCCTTGTTTTTTTCGACGTTTTATTTTGGTAGGTTTGCATGGGATTAATTTCATTCAATCATTACTATCATATACGCAGTATTATTTACTCTTGAAACATCTATTTTATTCATAACAAAGAGCTGTCTATTGCGTATTTGTTGTTCGTGTTTCCCGCGTTAACAATTATGGAACTATTAAGATAATCCCACTTGACTTTACTCAAGGGGATAGGTAATATCCAAAATTGATTTTTTTGATTGGATTTGTTTTATGATAAATAAGGCCCTAAAGGATTTATCATATTTTTAAATTATTTATTTTGGATAAAAAGGTTGACGAAAAAATTAGAATAGGGTTTTTATACTTTGAGGAAATCCATCATATTCCCCATTTTATCGGGATAGCATCAGAACTTTCAAAAAACGGAAAATATGAAGTGGACATACTTACTTATAAATCGGACCATAACTATCTATACGGTTTAATACAACTTCTCGAAGCAAAAAATATCCATGTTAAACCATTGGAACAACCTCTGTTCAGAAAGGTTATTGATAAAATAACAGGTAGGAAAAAGCCCAGTTCCGTTTATTTGTACAGAAAACACAAAAATCTATTTCTCACCTATGATGCCTTGGTATTCACAGAAAAAAACCATGCTTTTATCCACAAGGCCAGAGGTGGGAAAAAGAAACCATTCTTAATAATCGCGAATCATGGGGCACCTGGCAGGGGTTACTCCTTTCAACCTGCGGTAAAACTATTCGATCTGGCACTTTTGTGCGGTAATTTTTATGTAGAACGCCTAAAGAAGGAAAAGCTTCTAATAGCTAACCATGCCATAATTGGATATTCGAAATTTGATATTGTTTCTAAGGATAAACAAGATACCCCCTTATTCAATAACGGCAAACCCACTGTTTTATATAATCCGCACTTCAACAAAATAAATTCTTCTTGGTATACCCATGGATTAAATGTCCTTGAGTATTTTTACAATTCAAAGGATTACAATCTGGTTTTTGCCCCACATATCTATCTCTTTAATAGAAAAGGCTTTTTAAAACCAAGTATCATTGACAAAAAATATTTCAATGCCCAGAACATCCATATTGATTTAGGAAGTATAAAGAGTTCAAATATGAGCTATACCCTAAATTCCGATATTTATCTTGGCGATGTGTCCAGCCAAATATTTGAGTTTGGGATAAAACCAAGACCCTCAGTATTCATTAATGCCTTAAAGATTCCTAAAGACAAATGGAAGAACGATCTAAACCACAGATTTTGGAAAACCGGTGAAGTAATCGAGGTGATTAATGAATTTGAAACTGCTTTACATAAATTTGAAGAAAAAAAGGACCAGTATTTAGCAACCCAAAAACAAATTTTCACAGATAATTTCTATATTGATGAACACTATTCCGCTAGTAAAAAAGGAGCGATGGCCATTGATGATTTTATGACCAAGAAAAACACTTTAAAACCGAATAAATTATGAAAATCGTAATCTTAGCAGCAGGTATCGGCTCCCGTTTGGGCAATCCATTTCCCAAACCCCTGACCCCTTTAAGCAACGGAAAGAGCATCATGGGCATGCAATTGGATAATTTAAAGGAATATTTCAATATAGATGATGTCAATATTGTAGTCGGTTTTAAAAAAGACTTGATCATGGAACGTTTTCCTGAAGTCTCCTTTATCTACAATCCTTTTTTTGATAGGACCAATACATCAAAAAGCTTGCTGAAAGCCCTAAAAAAGAACAAAGACCAATCGGTACTCTGGTTAAATGGCGACGTTGTTTTTGATGCCCGTTTATTGAAGGAATTAGCCCCCTACATTCAGAAAGAACAATCCTTT
Organism: Maribacter aquimaris; assembly: GCF_014596745.1. GTDB lineage: Bacteria > Bacteroidota > Bacteroidia > Flavobacteriales > Flavobacteriaceae > Maribacter_A > Maribacter_A aquimaris. The sequence continues at coordinate 140,047 of NZ_JABTCF010000010.1, read as the reverse complement.
GTCGCGGTAAATACCAGTAAGGTGGCTGAAGAGGAAGTAAAATACACTTTAAAAAACGATTATATCAACGAGCTTTCCAAAACGGTGAAAAACGGATTAGGTGAGGCCGTTGGCATCAACTTTATCGCAAAAAAAGACATCCAAAACTTCATTACAAGATTGGAGGAATGTGATGACAATGACTATTTTGAACGCGGTTTGGAACTGGCCATAGAAAAAGACGGAATTCAAATAAGTGCTGTCGATATCTCGGCATTTGACTGTATGGAGATCGATTTCAAGGAGGATCTGGATAATGTAAATAATCTTTTTCGTTAATGAAGGTCATTCTTTTTTGTCAAAATGCCTATGCTTTCGGGATCATGGACCCTATTCAGGAAGTACTGAAATCAGAATCCCATGAATACCTGTGGTATATTCCCGAAAAACTTTTTGGTGGGTTTCCGTTCAAGAGGGAAAAATTCACCACTAGCATTTTGGATTTGCAATTGTTCAAAGCGGATGCCATCTTCGTGCCTGGCAACGAGGTACCCTATTACCTAAGGGGTCTTAAAGTGCAGATATTCCACGGTCTGGCCGGAGAAAAGAAAGGACATTTCCATATTCGGAATTATTTCGACCTTTATTTGACCCAAGGCCCTTACTTCACCAAAAAATTCAATGAATTAAAAGCAAAACACAAGAACTTTGAGGTCATAGGGACCGGTTGGCCCAAATTGGATGTTTATGGCAAAAGCCGTAATGCCTACCAAAAGGATAAGGAACACATTTTAAGGCAGTTTGATACGGATAAAATCATACTTTTCGCCCCTACCTTTTCCCCTAGGCTCACTGCCGCTCCCTTTTTGTTGCATGAAATCGAGGAACTTGCCCAATCCACGGGCTATGTGATCTTCATCAAATTCCATGACCTAATGGATCCGAAATGGATCACTGCCTATAAAAGCCTTAGCCAACGGATTCCGAATATCATCTTTCAAGAAGAAAAAAACATCATCAAGTTTTTACTCTTAGCCGATGTGTTGATCAGTGATACTTCTTCGGTAATCTATGAATTCCTCCTCTTGGACAAACCCGTAATTTCCTTTAGAAATATCGCCGATAATATCCAATGGGATGATTCTAGGGAATATAAAGGCCTTACAGAAAAAGTACTTGATAACATTCAAAATGATCCGTTTAAATCGCAACGCGATGTTGTCAATCAAGAATACCATCCCTATAGGGACGGGAATTCGGCAAAACGTATGGTTGAGGTGGTTGAAGCTTACATCGGAAAAAATGGAGTACCTGAAACCAGGGATTTATCCTTGGCCCGAAAATTGAAAATCAACAATTTGTTCGGTAAACCCATTACAAATCCATGGAATGGAAACAAAAAGAACAAACTATCCGCTTTATTGATTACCTATAATGAAATCAATCATATCGAAGCTGTTTTGGAGAACATAAGCTTTGCTGATGAAATCATCGTTGTAGATTCCAATAGTACCGACGGCACTATTGATATCATAAAAAAATACCCGCACGTTAAACTTATACAACGTCCCTTTAAAAATTATACCGATCAAAAAGCCTTTGCCATGGACCAAGCCACGAACGACTGGATATTGTTCATGGACGCTGATGAACGACTGACCGACCCCCTTAAAAACGAAATCTTAAAAACAGTAAACTCCGATAAGGAAGATCCTGTTGCTTATATGTTTTTGAGAACCTTTATGTTCAAGGACAAAGTCTTACGGTTTAGTGGATGGCAAAGCGATAAGAATTACCGCCTTTTCAGAAAAAGCAAGGTTCAATTCGACAAAGAACGGATTGTTCATGAAACGTTACTTATCGACGGTAAATCAAGTGTCTTAAAAAACAGATTGATACATTATTCCTACAGTAGCTACCAGGACTATAAGGGCAAGATGATCAAATACGGCCAGATGAAGGCCATAGAGGAATACGAAAAAAACAAGAAGCCTTATTTCTATCATTTTATATTCAGGCCCCTCTATAAATTCCTTAACCATTATGTTTTGCGACTGGGATTCTTGGACGGACGAAAAGGAATCACCATCTGTTATTTAAATGCGCTTGGGGTTTGGTCAAGGTATATCGAGTTACGCAGATTGATCAAGCAAAAACAAAGTACAGTTAATGATAAATAAGACCTTTGAAGTTGAAACCATTTTTTACGGAAGTTTTGAACATCCCTTTACAAGTATTGAAAAATGTATAAATTCCTAATTTACATTTCATATTCATATGGTTTCCCAATCGGAAAACCCTTATATAAAGAAATAAAGAAAAGAAATCATGAAGTAAAGTGGTTTCTAGAGACCTCTGAAGCCAAACAACACAATCCGTTCATTACAAGTACATTAAATACCATTGAGGAAGTCTTGACATATCAGCCCCATATTATACTAACCGCTGCCAATGTAGTTCCCGATTTTTTTCCGGGTTTAAAAGTTCAGATTTTTCACGGCTTTAATGCAGAAAAAAGAAATTTCAGAAAAGGGCATTTTCGGATTCGCGGTTTTTTTGATCTTTATTGTACCCAAGGCCCCTCTACAACGAGTATATTTAAGGAAAAACAAAAAGAACACCCCCATTTTGAGGTTATTGAAACAGGATGGTCCAAAATGGACGCCATGTTCCCTATTCCAGAGAAAGTGGGAAATCAAAGAAATACAATTCTAATAGCCTCAACATTCACAAAAAAATTAAGTTTAGCCTTTGACGAAGAGTTATTTAACAAAATAAAGACCTTATCGGAGAAGGGAATATTCAAGTTTTTACAAATTTTACATCCAAAATTACCGGAGGACATTAAATCCAAGTGGAAAAGTTTACAAGGAGAGAATTTTCTCTATTACGATACCACAGACATAATTCCCTTGTTACACCAAGCTGATATATTGTTATCGGATACTTCATCCGTAATTCAAGAATTTTTGCTACAAAGGAAACCAGTGGTAACCTTCCGTCACAAAATTCCGCAAGATTACATTATCAATGTGAATGAAGTATCCCAAATAGAGGGAGCATTATCGTATGCCTTAACATATCCGACCAAGAAAATAGAACATATTTCAAAATATATATCAAGTATCCATCCTTATTATGACGGCCAATCGAGCTTAAGAATTATAGAGGCTTCCACCCTCTTTTTGCATAAGGACAAATCTTATCTAAAAAACAAACCCATTAATTTAGCCAGAAAATGGAAAATAAGAAGAAAACTGGGATACTTTACAATCAAAAGTTTTTCAAAGCCATTTACGCTTCCTGAAAATTAATGAAAAACAAATATCCTTTCAAGATATTTATTAGCCTAAAATAGTAGATAATCCTAGTCGAAAGCGATAAAGTGTTAGCTTTATCAATCCTTAATCAAACTCTAACTAGATCAGGCCCTATGCAGTTACCCAATCCAGGACCATTTCTTAAACTAGGGTTTGGTCACTTTCCCCAATCCTAAATCCCCCCTCAAAAAGATTATTTATATTTGTAATCATCAAAGGTTTTTATTTAAGTTATTTTCATAAGGATTAATTTTTCAGTAAACGACTGAGTTATTAGTCAAAAATCAAGGTTTCCTTAAGACCCTTTTTCAACTTTTAAAAATGAGTTTTTATCAAATAGGTATACTTAAAATAAACCAAGACTATACAATTAAATGAATCAAGAAATAAAGCAATGCATCCAAATTTTGGAAAATGGCGGACTCATCCTTTACCCTACCGATACGGTTTGGGGCATTGGTTGTGACGCCACTAATGAAACCGCGGTAAAAAAGGTGTATACCTTAAAACAACGTGAAGATTCCAAAGCCTTGATTTGTTTGGTGGCCAATGATGCCATGCTCGAAAGGCATGTAGAAAAAGTGCCTGAGGTGGCCTATGACATTTTGGATCTAGCCACAAAACCAACAACCATCATTTATGACAATCCACTCGGGTTGGCGCAAAACACCATTGCCCAGGACAACACCATGGCCATAAGGGTCGCTTCGGACAAATTTTGCCAATACTTGATCAACAAATTCAAGAGACCCATAATCTCTACATCCGCGAATATAACCGGTGACCCAACACCCCGAAGTTTTAATGAAATAAAGGACCATATTTTAAAAGGTGTCGACTATATTGTAAATTTGCAGCACGATAAAAAAAACGGACCACCTTCATCAATTATTAAGTTAAGTAACGATAGTACCGTTAAAATAATCCGCGAATAGCGATGCAGAAGAACTACCAAGAGGCACTAAATAATCCGATTTTCAATATACTCTCAGAAGCCGCGGACGAGCTTAATGTGGAGAGTTATGTGATCGGTGGTTTTGTACGTGATTATTTTTTACAGCGAGGCAATCCCAAGGATATTGATGTAGTGGCTGTTGGCAGTGGCATTGAATTGGCCAAAAAAGTTGCCCATAAGTTATCTGGAAATCCAAAAATATCGGTTTTTAAGAATTTTGGAACGGCCATGATAAAACATGGGGATTTGGAATTGGAATTCGTAGGGGCACGAAAAGAAAGCTATGACCGCAATAGCCGGAAGCCCTTTGTTGAGGATGGCACATTGCAAGAAGACCAAGAACGCCGGGATTTCACCATCAACGCCTTGGCCCTATCGTTGAACAAATCAAGTTTTGGGGAATTATTGGATCCCTTTAACGGGATTTCCGACCTGGAAGACAAGATTATAAGAACTCCTTTAGAGCCCGGTATCACCTATTCCGATGACCCTTTACGTATGATGCGGGCCATACGGTTTGCCACCCAATTGGATTTCACCATAGAATTGAAATCATTACAGGCCATCACCGAAAACAAAGAACGTATCCAAATCGTTTCCAAAGAGCGGATTGTTGATGAACTGAATAAAATACTGGCTTGTCCTAAACCTTCCATCGGACTGTCCTTACTGCATAAGACCGGACTTCTCGATTACATACTTCCCGAACTCACGGCCTTGGAGGGTATCGAAGAAGTTGAAGGCCAAAGGCATAAGGACAATTTTTGGCATACCCTCGAAGTTGTAGACAACATATCCAAGACCACAGAAAACCTTTGGTTGCGCTGGGCCGCCCTACTACATGACATTGGCAAGGCCCCTACCAAAAAGTTCCATAAAAAAATCGGGTGGACCTTCCATGCCCATGAATTCATAGGGTCTAAAATGGTCTATAAACTCTTTAAAAGATTGCGCATGCCCTTGAACGACAAGATGAAATTCGTTCAAAAAATGGTATTGATGAGCTCTAGGCCGATTGTTTTGGCCGAAGAATTCGTAACCGATTCCGCTGTTCGGAGATTGGTGTTCGATGCCGGTGATTTCGTTGATGACCTAATGACCCTGTGCGAGGCGGATATCACCACCAAAAACCCTAAAAAACAAAAGAAGTACAAGAACAACTTCAAAATGGTACGGGCCAAGATCATAGAGGTTGAGGAGCGGGACCATGTGCGTAATTTCCAACCCCCGATCTCCGGGGAAGAAATCATGGATTTCTTTGGACTTAAACCCTCCAAGGAAATAGGGATTATAAAAGCTGCCATCAAAGAGGCCATTCTAGAAGGTGAAATCCCCAATGAATATGAAGCCGCCAAAGAATTTATGGTACAAAAAGGAATAAAATTGGGTTTAACCCCTAAACCGTAATACATCTGTTTTTCCGTATAGGGATACTGACAATACAGAACGGGCCAAAAAAAATTCAATAATCGAGGTCGTTGCCCGAATGAATAGATAGGTCCAGTTCATTGTCATAAAATGACTTTGTTGTATTTGGCTATGAAAAGGGATAAAAATCCCCTTGCTATTTTTATGGGTTAATTCTTAGATAAACATATGAATATTCGAAAAGAACATTAATTTTGTACTCCTTAACTTTACCACATGTTCAAAAAATACCATTCAATAGCCAAAATCACCTTGGTATTGGTTTATTTGGTCATTATTGCAGGAGCTGTTGTTCGCATGACCGGAAGTGGAATGGGATGTCCGGATTGGCCAAAATGTTTTGGCCACCTGATACCACCAACAGAAGAGTCCCAACTACAATGGAAACCTGGAGAAAGCTATCATAAAGGTCAGGTCATTATCCTCAATGAATCGTTGCAAGTGGCAAAGGAAGATTTTACCAGTGGTAACGAACTGGAAATGCTCCATTGGGAAACCTATACAAAACATGATTACGCAAAATTCAATCCGTGGCATACTTGGATAGAATTCATTAACCGTCTTTTCGGGGCTTTGGCTGGTTTGGCCACTCTGGTATTGGCCATTATGTCTTTCGGATATTGGAAAAAGGAAAAAGGGGTGACCCTTTTATCCTGGCTAGTGGTTTTCGGCATGGGTTTTCAAGCCTGGTTGGGTGCAACCGTAGTTTATTCGGTTCTTGAACCTGTTAGGATTACCATGCATATGGTTATGGCCCTATTGATAGTCGCCATATTGCTCTACCTTATTTTCCGCTCCAATGGGAATAAAAAAACATACATCTATGATTCAAAAACGATGGTGATCTTATCCACGGTTTTTGGGTTGACCCTGATACAGATAATTCTCGGAACCCAGGTTAGACAGTTTGTTGACGAACAGATAGACTTGGTTGGCGAAACGGCAAAAAACCTATGGTTGAACAAACCTATCCTCGCTTTTTACATTCATCGGACATTTTCAGTTGTAGTGGGTCTTGTCAATCTTTATTTGGCATACAGGATTTACAATTTGAATCTTGGTCTCACAAAAATCAATTGGATATTGAGCATTCTCCTTGTCGAAATCATTTCAGGAATGGCCATGTTCTATTGGAATTTCCCTTTTATGAGTCAGACTTTGCATTTGGTATTGGCCTCGTTACTCTTTGGTGTACAATTCTATTTGCTATTGGAATCCTATAATGCGGATAGAAGTCAGAAATCTTCGTAACTTTGCACTCTCTCAAAAATAGAGTCAATGATATATAAAATCCGGATCATCTTGGATGCCCATGAGGATATCTTTCGGGATGTTGAAATCGAGGCGCATAATTCAATGGAGGAATTCCATAATACCATTGCCCAGTCCTTTGGCTTTTTGGGTAATGAAATGGCCTCGTTTTACACCTGTGATGAAAACTGGAAACAAGATGAGGAAATCGCCTTGTTCGATATGAATGAAAGTGGTTCCGATCTTCGGTTAATGAACGAAACTTTTCTTGAGGATATTCTTACCGAGAAAACCCCTAAACTTATTTATGTTTATGATTTCTTGAGTATGTGGACGTTCTTCGTAGAACTGGCCGATATTGTTGAGGAAGAACCTGGACGAACATATCCCAATGTCCTTTTTAGTTTTGGGGAGTTGCCCGAATCGCCACCAGAACGAAAATTCGAAGCGGAAAATACGTCAATCGATTTTGACGATACCTTTGACAACTATGATGACCTGGATTTTGATGAAAATTGGAATTAAGACCCTTAGATCACTTTTCTGAAATTGACTTCAGAAAAATCCATTGAACAAATAACACGTAACACGTAACCCATAATTAGAGATGATAAACCTATACCCTACCCAAATTGAAAGTATTTCTTTGCACCGCGTTGGCAATAAGAACAAAAACGAAGGTATATTTTTATCGGAACAACCCTTTATCCTTAATGATGAGACCACAGGGTTGTTGAAAGAGTATTTTTTCAAACCCTTTAGGGAGAAAGAGGAAAATTATTTTAAACTGACCAATGAGGTTGATGTTGAGTTTAATGAAATTCATAAGATCGTAACAGAAATATTCAATGACCCCGCATGCGCCCATGATCAATCAAAAAGAATAGCAACACATCTTTTTGACCAATCAAACCATCCGCATATCAAAAGTGGGGAAGTCTATGTAGCTCACCTGACCGATGTCGTGCTTGACAATAAAAAAGTGGATGCCATTGGTATCTTCAAAAGTGAATTAAAGCATGATTTTCTACAATTTGAGGAAAATGGAAGCAACTTGGATATTGTCATCCAACAAGGTATCAATATCAATAAATTGGATAAGGGCTGCCTGATTTTCAATGTGAACAAAGAAGAGGGATACAAAGTACTTTCTGTAGATAGTAATCGGTATGATGCCAAATACTGGCTTGAGAATTTTTTGGATGTTGATGCCCTGGCCGATGAAAACTTCTACACCAAAAACTACTTGAAATTCTGCCAGAATTTCGCCAAGGATGTTGTCTTGCCTGCTGAGGACAAACAACAGGAAGTGTTGTTTATGAACAAGGCTGTGAACCATTTCGCGAAAAACGATTCCTTTGAGGAAACGAACTTCTTGAACGAGGTTTTGGAAAATCCGGAACTTATTCCCGAGTTTAAGCACTATAAGGTTGAAAAGGGACCGAAATACAGTATTGAGGATGTCTCTACCTTTGATATCGCCAACAAAGCCGTATCCGACGCGAGAAAGAAGATAAAAAACGTCATCAACCTGGATACCAACATCCAGATAAAAATGGATTTTATCAATCCGGAATCCGCAGAAAAATTCGTTGAAAAAGGATGGGACGAAGAGCGTCAGATGTACTACTATCTAGTATACTTCAACAAAGAAGAAAAAAGCTAGATCTTACTCCAATTTTAAATCCCAAATACCACCAAAAGAACACCGTGTAGTTTGAAATTTGGAATTTGGTATTTGATACTTGTTATTTGTTTTTTAGAATTTGTTTTTTGATACTTGTTATTTGACACTTATTATTTGAAATTTCAAGAAGTCCGACTATATTTTGATCTTGTGCTCAAGAATCTGTTTCATACTGACCCCTTGATAGTTACGTTTCACAAAATCCAAGGCAAGATTCAGGATTTCCCCCATGGTCTTACATTTTTTAAATTGGATATCCTTGGTTAAATCGTAAATCTGCCCTTTAAGCTTTTCAACATTTTCAGGTAAGGATATGTGATCTTTTTTACAGACTTTGTCCAGCAATTTAATCCGGTTTCCCGAACTAAGGATTCGTTTGGCGACAATCGATCTTTCTTCCAACTTGTACTGGTCTATGGAATCTTTCAATAATTTATTACGGACCAGCTCGACCATTTTATAATTCTCCTTGAAAAACTGGGGACGATAAACATTCAATTTACCCTCGAAGGATTGTTGATCAAAATCTATGGCTCTTATCCTATACACGACATGATCAAAATCGTGGGTCGCCACGATTACATAGTTGTATGAGCGCATATCGCCCAACAATCGAATCATACAACGTTCATTGAATTTCACAAACTCCTTGGCCAATTGGGCTTTTTCGATCTCAGTACAATTGGGTAACATCTCCTTGATGAACACATCCCCAGGAATTCCTGCAATATGTTCTTCGATCAAGGTATCCTTATACACCATAAAATTCAGGTTATAAGGGGAAAGCATATGTTCCAATTCCAAACCATAGATCCTTGAAGCATCGGCTTTCTTTACATAGAAATAGGTGAAATTATCGTTAAGGACATTCCTAACCTTGATACGAAAAGGTTTGGAATTACCGAAAGTACAGTAGTCAACCGAGTCAACATTCAAATATTGGTCAATATGCCCGCTTCCGTCGGAGAGTAAAAGTGAGTACACCCGCTTTAAACTCGTATCTATTTCTTGACGGTCAAATTCATTGTAATAGACCCTTACCCAAAGGGTGTCCTCATCATTGGAATCATAAACCACTACGGAACCAATAAAACGTAACAAATCATCATAACAAATAGGTATCTCTATTTTTCTACTATACCTTTCAAGATAAGCTTCCAACGCTTTACTGACTGGATAGGTCGGCTTCTTCTTCGACATCATTTTTTCGTCAATCATCTCCAATGTTTTGTCTAAAGATACAAAAAACGGATACTGCTCTTTATCAAAAAAACAGGTATCTACACCAAAGCCATTACTACGTATTCGCGAGCGTTTACCTATATATTCTTCCCATTGGCAACAAATATCTGTAAATCCCAATAAAAGGTGGTTTTTTCGTAGGAAAGCATAATTAATTCACACGTGGACATATCCCTTCGAACCAACCAACAAAACAATAGGAGTCTTCTTCTGTTATTATTTGTTTTATTTACCTCATTAAATACGTTTGCCCAGTTAAGTGACCTGCATTATTTACCACCTTTAAAGCAGGGAGCGAATAATCAGGGTATACAAAATCAGGCCATCTATTTGTCAACTCCGGAAACCGCCGCTTTTACGGTAAATGTATATCGGGGAACAAATACCTCACCTGTAAACTCCTTCAATATTGACAATCTCAATCCCGCAGTCTGGACATTGGGCAACGGAGACAATAACATTACCCTAGTAAACAATAGCAATACAGGGGTTGTACTCGATAATAGTGGATTACGTTTTGAATCCCCTAGTGGTAAGGAATTCTATGTAAACTATAGAGGGAAATCCGGTTCACAGGCTGCTTCCTTAACCGCCAAGGGTCGACAAGCCATGGGCACCAAATTCAAATGGGGTGGTGTTCCTAACCTAGGTAGTCATGTTTCTAAATCCAACACCTTGGGTATCATGGCAACTGAGGACAATACAACGGTAATATTATCGGGTTATGATTCCAATTGCGAATTTAGGGTAGGTAACGACAGGGCTGGTATTACTGCCGACTCGTATACCATAACATTGGACGCCAACGAGTCTTTTGTTTTTGAAACCTACATAGGCACATCTCCGACCCCAGCCCATGAGGATGGTTGGATCGGCGCCTCAATCGATTCGAATAAGGATATCGTTATCAGTAACGGTATGATCAACTTTGGCAGTCAATCTGGCCAAAGCCACAGGGATGCCGGTATAGACCAACCTGTACCCGAAAACAAATTAGGCAAGGAATATGTTTTTGTAAGGGGTAATGGCAATACGAATGGACTTACAGAATTTCCTCTGGTCATAGCCATTGCCGATAACACTCAGATATTCGTAAATGGTAGTTCAACACCAATAGCCACCATAGATGATGGTGAGTACTACAAAATACCTAGCTCCTATTATTCCTCTAACACAGCGGGTGCAAACATGTTTGTACAAACATCAAAGGATGTATATGCTTATCAATCGATGGCAGGATCAAGTGCCTTGTACACACAAGGACTGAATTTTGTGGCCCCCGTAAACTGTTTGTTACCCGATGTAATGGATAACATTCCGGATATCCGAAACATTGCAGGAACCACTGTCACTGGAGGATTGACAATTACCGCATCGGTAAACACACCGGACGCCAACATTAAGGTATATGAAGATGGTGTGGAAGTTACCAAACCCGCATCTGACCCAGTAGCGGGTTCTTCGGACTGGAAAACTTTCTTTATACCAAATCTTGATGGGGATATTAGCGTAACCTCAACGGGGCCGATGGCTATAGGTTTTTTCGGATATAACGGTGCCCAAGGTGTAGCTGGCTATTTTTCCGGTTTTGATACCGTACCGGAGGTAGTGCTGAAAATTAACGGGGGAACTATAGGCGAATGCTTCGCTGGTTCCAGTATTTTTGAGGCCTCAGATGATAATTTCGATGCGTATCAGTGGTATTTCGATGGGCAATTGATCGAAGGGGCAAACTCCTATGACTATGCTGCAACTGCAGCGGGAGACTATTATGTTCGGGGTACCAAAGGACCCTGTACCTATGATTCCCAATCAATTACTGTTTTCTACTGTGAAGGGGATATCGTAGTCAATAAAACCGTAGACAAACCGGAAATCGTAGAAGGGGAAACGGCAACTTTCACCATAAGGGTAGAAAATTTAAACTTTAAACCTGTAACCAATCTCCAGCTTACGGATAATATTCCATCCGGATTAACTTTAGTTAGCGCTTCTACCACAACAGGAACTTGGAATGGGACCGTATGGAACATTGGGACATTGGAACCAGGGGTGCCGGTGTTTTTAGAACTTGAAGTAGTAGGGGATGAAATTGATATCGCACCCCTAATCAATGTTACCAATACCGTTTCCCATACGCAAGACCAAATAGATGAAAATATCACGGAGGATATCCTTACTGCCAGCATAATCGTACACAATGATTTTGATAATGATGGTGTGGTGGATATTGTGGATGTTGATGACGATAACGATGGTATTTATGATAGTGATGAATGCGAAGGGGCGTTTTGCTTTGAATCCATACTCAACGAAAGTTTTGAAGATCCCAATGTTTCAAGTTTTTCCATTCTCAATGAAAGTAGTGTTCCAGGATGGTTTACGACCGCGACCGATAAAAAAATTGAAATATGGAAATCAGGTTTCTTAGGTGTAAATTCATATGACGGTAACCAACACGCCGAACTTAACGCCAACAACTATGGGGCATTATATCAAAACCTATGTTTGACACCAGGTACCGAAATGAGTTGGTCGGTCAGACATAGAGGACGGGCTGGTACCGATGTTATGCAGTTGAGAATCGGGGCTGATCTTGCCAGTGCCACAGTACAAGAAACAATGACCACCGATAATACGGCTTGGGTGGAGTATTCAGGAACCTATACCGTACCTGTAGGCCAAACCAATACCGTGTTTATTTTTGAGGCCGTATCTACCGCCAATGGCAGTATTTCCGTGGGTAACTTTATCGATGATATCAAAATCAACATTCTTGTACCCGAGACCTGTATTGATTCTGATGGTGATGGGTACCCAAACAATATTGACTTGGACAGTGATGACGATGGTTGTTCCGATGCCAATGAATTCTACAAAGACAACAATGCAGATGGTGGTGATGGTGGTGAATACGGTACCGGGACACCTGCGGTTGACCCGGATACAGGTGCCGTAATAGGCGCATCGTACACCTTGGTTTTAGCCCCTGAAATCGCTTTAGGGAATACGGCCGAAGATTTAGGAACAAACGATATTAACGGACAGGAGATCGCTCTAGGTGATACTTTTGATTATGTCCTTCGATTCCAAAATACAGGAAACGATAATGCTACGGCTTATACCATTAGGGATATACTACCGGCCAATGTAACCGTAGATGATGTGGATATAACAGGTGCTACCGGGGTAACGTATGATCACGATGCCGTTAACAACATTATCACCTTTGATATTCCGGATAGCTTAGTAGAAGTAAACGACCCTGAATATACGATCCGGATAACGGTAACCTTATCCTCCAACTGTTCCGAATTTGTAAATGCCTGTTCAAACACCATAGAAAATTTGGCATACTCCACCTATCAAGGGGTTACGAACACCAATACCTATAGCGATGAACCGGGATCAATACTGACCCCCACCTGTAATGACACCACCGCAGTGGCCACAAACAGTTTGTCAAATACCCTGCAAGGCTGTAATACGGCCAGAACAGTACAACTATGTGGTGATGATGCTACCTTAACGGCAGGTTCAGGATTTACAACATATACATGGGCAATAGACGCCAATGGTAACGGTCAAATAGATGCCTCGGAAACACCGATTGATGATGGTGATAGTGACCCTAGCACATTGGTGATTACGGAAGTTGGTAATTACATCGTTGAAAAAAGTGGAGCAACAGGATGTTCTGACTTAGTTGAACTGATAACGGTTGAACGTTTTGGGTCAACACAGACCAACCCTATTATAACATACTTCAACCAAGTAAATTCAGATGCAAACACGGATAATGATTTACAAGGAGAAATCGTATCCTGTTCAATTGATGGTAGTGAAATGCCACATATATTCCTATGCGGCGAAAACGATGAAGCTACTTTACAATTGGGAATAACCGATGCAGAAAGCATCGTATGGCAACAATTGGATGAAGCTAGTTGCTCTGGCATAGAAGATGATTGTGCAACTACCAACTCTGGTTGTTCTTGGACAGATCTTGCCATCCAGGATAATTATACGGTATCCGATAGTGGTAAATACAGAGTAGTGATCAATTATGAAAATGGTTGCTTCAGTCGTTTTTACTTCAACGTGTACAAAAACACATTGGATATAGATTATATTTCTTCGGATATTTTGTGTAATACTTCTGGAAACATCAGAATTACAAATCCAAATTCTAGTTATGGTTATCAACTTGTAGATGCAACCACAGAAAGTATTGTTATTCCTTTTTCCGATGATAACGGTCCTAATTTCGATATTACTACTAGTGGCACCTATAAAGTTCAAATTACCACCCTCGACCCTACAACGGGAGATCCAATTGACAATGCGTGTATTTTTGAAACTGAGGATATCGGTATCCAGGAAATGGATTATAAGGTAAATATTGAAACAACCCTAGCCGACTGTAGCGGTTTTGGAACCATTTCAATCCAAGCCTTGAATGTACTTCCAGATTATAGTTATGAACTTCGTTTAGATGACGGGAACAATAGTGGTGCGGGAACATTTTTCCAAGAAATGGTTGCTATCAGTGACAATACTTATACGTTTAATAGTGTTCCTCCTAATGACTATATTGTCATTACCACAACAGAGGATGGTTGTACCGATACTCAAAATATTACCGTAGACGAATATCCTACCCTTAATTTAACGGCTAGTGTAAGTGAAAACATTACCTGTAATTCAGGTATGATAACCTTAACACCTAGTGGGGGTAACCCCGATCCAAATTACGACATGGCCATTTGGAGCATTGGTGGGGTTGGACTTTACACAAGTCCGGAAGACGTACCAGCCTCCGAACTTCAAACTACCAACGACTTCGTATTTACCGATAGTAGTGATGCCAATGACTATGTATTTATCGTTTTTGATGACAATGGATGTAGTACGCTATCAAATAGTGTAACCTTACAGGATTTGGGTCCAGTAACCATTTCTGCGTCTCACACCGCTATTGTTTGCGCCGATTCTTCTACATCAACATTGACCATAACGGCAAGTGGAGGTACGGCACCTTACGAATATAGTTTGGATGGTGGCGCCAACTACCAATCCACAAATACATTTACCAATTTAGGTGGCGGTTCCTACACGATTACCGTCAGGGATTCTAGTGGATCAGCTACATCGAGATGTATTGGAACAAAGGAGTATGAAATAGACCAACCTTTTAGATTGACAGCTTCCGCGGCAATCGTAGAAAATGCTTCCTGTGACCCTTCGGGAGCCTTGGTTAAAATATTAAATGCAAATGGCGGTCAAGCACCATATACTTATAGTTTTGATGGCGGTTCCAATTATACCGGTACTAATGAAAAACGATTGACAGCAGGCACTTACAACCTATCCATAAAGGATAACCTAGGTTGTAGTTATGACATGGGCATCACCGTAGATGCCCCTATGTCCGACCCAAGTTTCACCAATGCTATCGACTATAACTGTGATGGATCGGGTACCATAACCATTACTCCGAGCAATACTACGGACTTCAGCTACACCTATAGTCTAAATAGCACTGACAATACCCCTGTGGACAATAACATATTCAATAATGTAGCCCCAGGGACCCATACGGTTACCGTAGGGTATTCCAGCGCTATCACACCTAATCAAAGCACCCTTTTCTTGGAGGATTTTGGAACAGGAATAACCACTAAAATAGGGGAAATAGGCCCGGGATATTGTTACGAACCGCAAGATGGTTCGGATACTGCTTGCAACTTAGGTCCTACCGGTATTTTGGTCAATGGCGAATACGCAGTTACAAATACAGTAACCAACCCTAATACATCATGGAGAACACCTAACGACCATACCGGCTTAACGGATGGTAGGTTCATGGCCATTGGGGTAAGTACCTCAGCAGGCAATAACAATGTTTTATGGTCCAGAACCGGTTTGGATGTTCTGGCAAACCAAGATATTACAATTTCCTTTTATGCTTATAACCTATTAATAGACGGTGCTTCGGGCAATGACCCAGAAGTCCTTGTCGAACTTGTGGATGCTTTTGGAACTGTAATCAGTAGCGCTGCCACTTCAGCAATCCCTCAAAACAACAATGCCAATGATTGGCATCTACGGGAGGTTACCATTAACCCAGGATCAAATACGGTCGTTGGCGTTGTCTTACGTACCAACTTGGATAGCGACGATGGAAACTTCTTGGTCTTGGACGATATCCAAGCTTCCCAGATTCCTGAAGTATGTGAAACCACACAGGATCTAACAATTGTTGTAGAGGACAACAAAGAATTTAGTGCCAGTATTTTGGGTAGTACAAACCCAACATGTAATGGCACCAGCGATGGTAGTATCCGTTTTGAAGTAAAGAATTTTGACACGGCCACAGGTTATGAATATTCAACCGACGGTGGTACTAATTGGACCATTGAAACGGCGGCCATCGTCACCACGCCTGCAACATTGGCGGACGGGACCTATAATATTATGGTCCGTAAGGTAAGCGACAATACCTGTACGGCTACATCGGCTACATCGGCAACTTTGACAGCTCCATCAACCATAGTTCCCGATTTAAAGCAAACAGCAGAATACACATGCTTTAATACCGGTGCCACTTTAGAGGCTTCCGCTACTGGTGGTACGCCAGGTTATGAATACCAATTAGAGGATACTTCCGGTACTGTTGCGATAGCCTATCAAACCAATACGATCTTTAACAATATTGCCGACGGCGATTACCTAATACGTGTAAAAGATGTGAATGGTTGCGAAGTACTATCAACACTACCCATAACGGTCTCCGCACCGGAAACAGTGGATTTTGACACCACTTTTACAACATGTTATGATGGTGGAAACAACGCTACGATTACGGTTGATGTAACTTCGGGCAATGGTGACTATACCTTTAGAATCAATGGCGGTGGATGGGTTACCCCTGCATCGACCACTCCAACGACATATACATTTACAGGATTGACCAATGGGTCATATACGATTGATGTAGATGACACTTTTGGTTGTGGTCCTGTACAAAAAACAATCGTCATACAACCTAATTTAAATGCTACAGTAGATGTCACGGATGTTAGTTCTTGTGGAGATGGCAACATTACGGTTACCGCCAGTGGTGGTGACGGAAACTTGGCGTATGCCTTTGTTCCGACAACAACCCCTGTAACAGCAGCAGATTTTAGTGCTACAAGCACATTTGCAGTTGCAGCGGCAGATACTGGCGCGTATGATGTTTATGTATGGGACAACGGTGCAGCGGATCCACATTGTGAATTTATGGAAACGGTCACCGTAAACCCTGCAACCCAATTAACTTTCACAGCAACACCAACAGACCCAGAATGTCATGACGGATTAGGAACTATTGCTGTAGAAGTCACTTCAGGTATTGCGCCATATACTTATGAAATCGTAGATTTAGACAATGGTGGTGCTTCCAACGAGACAGTTACCAACGTAATCAACAATACAAAAACGTTTTACAATTTAATTCCGGGTGATTATACGATTAACATTACAGATGCTAGTGGTTGTACGTTAACAACGACCCCTAATGTGACCATTAACAATCCTATAGAACTAATAGGTGAATACAGAGGTGTTTTACCTTCTTCTTGTTCCAGTGTTGACCCTAATGATTATGGTTTCGAATTTTTTAACTACCCAACTACATTGGGTACGATAGAATTTAGTGCCGACGGTGGTAGTACGTGGGTTGCAGACAACTCTGTACCCGGTATATCGGATGTTATAACCGGTTATTTATCCGGAGAAAATGTTAATCCATCAATGAGGACAGTAGATGGTTCAGGAAACACAATTTGCCAAACAGATTTTCCAAGATTCACAATCCCTTATCCTTTGGATAATTTAGACATCAAATTAACGGCAATCGTTGTTAACTGTAATGAGTTACAAGTTAAAGTTCAAGGCTCCGAAGGTACTCCTGGTTACGAATATGCTTATTCTGATAATCCTGCTAATTTTGACCCTGCTACTGCAACCTGGATTGCTGGTGGAACTGATGATGATTCGTCAGGTACTATGGTCACTGTTCCTGCGGGACACGGCAATCATACTTGGTCAGGTTTGGTTCCTGGTAGAACATATATGTTTTACGTTAAAGATTTTAATGGTTGTGTACGACAAAGTGATAGAAACGTCAATGATATTATAGACCCATTACCCTTACAAATAGATATTACTTCCACACCAACTTGTTTTGGAGTACCCAATGGAAATATAACCTATACAATCACAGATAACAAATCTCCTTTTGGTACTGAATTTAGATGGGAATTATATGACATGTCCAGTGGAACAGCGACTTTAGTAGATCAAAGTCCTGGAAATGTTCCTTTCGCTTCCCCTCACACCCTTATATTCAACACTTTGACTGAAGGAGAGTATTTTATTCAGATTACGGAAATAGATGGCGGCACGGATACATGTATTTCTGCTTCGGAAAACTTATTGTTGGAAGAATTAGATGTTATTACCGCAGACTTAAACAAACTACAGGATATTTCTTGTGAAAACCCCGGTCTTATCAAAATTGATAATATCGTAGGTGGTGGAGGCACATACACTTTCACCCTTACGGATGATTTAGGAAACCCCGTTGCTACTGGTACTACGGACAATCCGTTAGAGATTCCTGCTGGTTCTGCCGCAGGGGATTACTCGGTCAGTATCAGTGACCAATATGGCTGTGCGTATCCTTTAGGCGATGTTACCATGGCATTATCCGCTAATCCAACTATCAGCAACATTGTCGTTGATAATTGTAGTACATCCCCAACAATTACGGTTACGACCACTATAGGAGATTCTTCTAATTTATTATACTCCATTGATGGTGGAATTACGTATGAAGACAATGGTGGCGTATTTACAAATGTTGCTGTTGGCAATTATACCATATTCGTTAAGGATGGTAATGGCTGTACAGATTCAGATTCAGTAGATGTGTATCCAACATTGCAAGCATCAGCTTCTTTAGAGGAAAATTTAGGGTGTACCAATGATGCGGAGATTCTAATAAGTGCATCATCAGGTTCTGGCAATTATGAATATGAAATAGAAGATTCCCTAGGGAATACTATTACATCAAGAACTGCATTTACGACAACTGCTACTGTGATGATCTCAAATGCAGAAACCTATACGGTTACGGTGTACGATACAAATACTTCGAACCCGGAATGTGAACGTGTGTTTACTGTTGTGGTGCCTGATGCAATTCAGCCCAACTTTACAGCAACACCAACAGGTGTGACCTGTAATGGAGGTTCAGACGGTAAGATTGAATTAGTACAAGTAAACAACGGAAATAACCCGCTGACTTACAGCATTGATGTTCTTCCTGCTGGTGCCAGTTGGGATAATACGACCCAATCTTATATCAAATTACCAGGTGGCACTTATGAAATTACGGCAACAGGTCCTAATGGTTGTACGTCTCCTCCAATAAATGTTACCATTGACGAAAATCCAGCTATTGATTTTAATACTCCAGGAGTAACACAATTTGGTTGCACCACCGACAATACAACGAACAATGCCATAATCACTTTGGACGAAACTACTTTGATAGGTGGCACTACTACTTATTCGCGTTACGAGTTCGAAGATGCTTCGACTGGTACTATTTTACAAAGTGGATTAACTGCTACATATGCATACACAGACTATGCAGGTGGTAATGTAATCGTCCGTGTTTTCGATGATGCTGGATGTTCTTCTGAACAAACAGTTACCGTAAACCCTTATGACCCATTGATTTCGGCATCAACATTTGTACTTACTGATATTAGTTGTGCTACTACGAATACTGGTGAGGAAATTAGGGTGGATGTTACGACCAACAGTACCACATACACTACAAATCCCGGATATTTTGAATATAGATTATTACCTTCGGGAACGGCACAGGCGTCAAATATTTTCCCAGATCTACAAGTCGGGACCCATACTATTGAGATAACCAATACTACGACCCAATGTTCAATTACTACGGAACTTGTGGTAGAGGAACCCAATACTTTTGATATAACCGTTGATGTTCTTTCCAATGTTGTCTGTTTTGGTGATGATGGTAGTATACAAATAACCTTTGCCGATGCCACCTATACCGGTGATTTTGACTGGGAAGTTCTAAATGCCGATGGCACATCAACAAGTAGAACGGATGATGAAGGTACTTTCTCTGGCACAGGCACAACGACTACCATACCAGCCGCAGCGGGCACTTATATTGTTAGAGCGGTACAAGCTGCATTCCCAGAGTGTAGCCAAGAACGCACCTTTACGGTTACAACACCCCCTGCTGCAGTAACTTTGGATACGGTTGAAACATCGAGTGTCGGTTGTTCCAATGGTGAAGGCACAGCCAACATCATCCCATTAGGAGGGAAAGCTTTATATGACATTGAATTAATCAATACCAATACTACCTCCGTTTACAATGCTACACAAGTGAACGCTAATCTATTCAAAGGATTGGAAGCTGGTGTGTATAACGTACAGATAACCGATGCGCTTGGATGTTCACAGCTATTTACGAATGCCTTTGAACTTGTAGAACCAGATGCCCTAACAGGTACGATTACGAATACCGAATTAGTGTGTACCGGCGACACGGACGCTTCCGTCTCTTTTATTATCGACCCTACAAGAAATGTAAGTCCGAATTATAGCTACAGCCTTAATACGTATGACGATGCGGCAGGAACAACACTGTTGCGCAACGCTGCAGCACAGACAAGCCCGGATTTCCATGATCTTAGTGCCGGCTTCTATAGTATTAGTGTTACGGATGATATTGGTTGTGCATATGAAACAGCCATTGTTGAAATCGTAGCGCCAACGGATGTCGATGCCATATTAATTACGGAAAAACCCAATAGTTGCCTTGCAGGAGCGGACCTTTTACTTGTTGCTTCCGGCGGAACGGCTCCTTATACCTGGAGTGGGGATGGCATTACTTACAACAGTATGAACGAGACCAATGGTACAGATTCCCACCTGTTCCAAAATATGGCTATTGGCAATTATAGTTATTATGTTAAGGATGACTTTAATTGTGTATCCGTCATTTCCAACGAAATAACCGTAAACGCTATTGAAGAATTGACCATGACCTTGGATACCTCAGCAGCGACCGTAAATTGTTCGGGCGATAGTTCTGCTGTGATCATAGCGGATGCTGATGGTGGACTTGGCAGCTATCAATATGCTTTATTTGGGGATGCTACCTTGACAACGGAAATAAGGGCGAACCAAACTGATGGAACCTTTGCCGACCTTCCAAGTGGAACGTATTATGTAAGGGTCCAAAGTAGGGATTGTGAAATCGTGTCCGAAGCAATTATAATTGAAGAGCCTATACCACTTACCTTGGATTATGAAATAACGGATGTTACCTGTAATGGGGAAGATAATGGTAGTATTGTTATAAACTTAAGCGGTGGCACGGGGGATTACTTATTTGCAATTTCCCCAAATCTCAATCAATTTATAGAGGAAAATACATTTGATGGATTAAGCCCTGGGGATTATACGGTAATTGCCCAAGACAGCCTTGGTTGTTATGAAGTTATAGAATTCACAATAACGGAACCAACGACTTTAGAGATGGATTACACCGTACAGAACGAAATATGTTTTGAGAGCAGCGATGGTTCAATCACCTTGGACATCACTGGGGGTACCGCACCGTACTTTACAAGTTTAAATACTAACGAATCCGGTGATTTTGTCGAAGATAAACTCTTATATGAAAACCTATCGGCAGGTTACTATACCGTATATATTAAAGATGCCAATGGTTGTTCTACCAATGATTTAATCAACGTTGAAGTAGGTGCAAACCTCAATGCCACAACTGAGGTCATCTATGAATGTACCGGTGATACGCCTAACAATAGCCTTAGTATTACCTTAGAGGATGAGAGTGTTAACGGTGATGTACTTTATGCTTTGGACTCTACGGATCCCGCTGACTTTGTACTAGAACCCAACTTCACTGATATGACTGCTGGGGACCATTACCTAACCATAGCACATGCCAATGGTTGTATACGCACTTTTGATTTTGAAGTAATCGGCTACACAGCCTTGACACTCGTTACAACCCAGGAAGGCATTAATGAAATCACCGCCTATGCTTCCGGCGGAAAAGAGGATTACACGTACTATTTTGATGGCGTGGACAATGGCGATGACAATACTTTTATGATCAATAGAACGGATACTTATGAAGTACGTGTCGTTGATGAAAATGGTTGTGAAGCAATTTCAGAAATTTATATCGAATTCATTGATATTGAGATTCCAAATTTCTTTACTCCCAATGGTGATGGCACTAGAGATATGTGGACCCCTATCAACATAGAAATTTATCCTGACATCTTCATAAAGATATATGACCGATATGGTCGAATCATCTACCGATTCAAAGACAATCAAGATGGATGGGACGGTCTTTATAACAACACCGAATTACCCTCGGGTGATTATTGGTACATTATAAAACTAAATGGTGAAGCGGATGAAAGGGAATTTGTTGGCCACTTTACATTATACCGATAACTGAAAAATCCTAGGGCAGCAATAAGAAATGTTGCCTTAGGTATTTATTGAAAACACCATTAATGGTGCATTGGCAACGGCCTTACGGTGTTTCACAACTTAATATTGCCTTCAATGGAAAAGCTTCGTTAATTAGTACATTGGTGAACTACAAAAACGAACGTGTTGAAGCATATAAAAATGAAACTTAGGTTTCTTGTCCCCCTTTTACTATTTGCTTTTATGCATGTAGGATACGCCCAATTAAGCGACCTACATTACTTACCTCCCTTAAAACAGGGAGCAAACAATCAAGCTATCCAACAGCAAGCCATCTATTTGTCTACACCGGAAACCACGGCTTTCACTGTGAATGCCTATAGGGGAACCAGTGCTACCCCAATTGCGATATTTTCAATATCAAAAGCGAGTCCGGGAGTTTATAACCTAGCAAATGGGGATAACAACATAACATTGGTAGACAACACCAATACAGGAGTTGTCTTAAACAATGGAGGCCTTCGATTCGAAGCCCCTAGTGGTAAGGGGTTCTATGTAAACTATAGAGGTATTTCCGGTTCACAAGCGGCCTCGTTGACATCAAAGGGGAGGGCAGCCATGGGTACCCGTTTTAAATGGGGGGGTGTTCCCAACCTTGGAACCCATGTATCCAAATCCAACACCGTTGGTATCATGGCTACGGAAGATGGTACAACGGTTACCCTTTCGGATTATGACCCTAACTGTGTATTTCGATTGGGGACAAATGCCAATGGTATCACGGCCGATTCCTATCAAATTACATTGGATGCCAATGAATCCTTCGTATTTGAGGCCTATATGGGCAACACTTTTTCAACAGCACAGAGTCAAGGTTGGATCGGCGCTTCCATTGTTTCAGACAAGGATATTGTCATCAGTAACGGTTCTTTAAACTATGGTAGGCAAGCCAACTCATCGAACAGGGATGCTGGGATAGACCAACCTGTACCGGAAAACAAATTAGGAAAGGAATATGTATTTGTAAGAGGTAAAGGGGGAACAAATGGTGCCACGGAATTTCCTATAATCATTGCCACCCAAAACAATACGGCAATTTATGTCAATGGCTCTGCCACGGCAATTGCAACAATTAACAATGGGGATTATTTTGAGATACCCAGCAGTTATTATTCTTCGAATACGGTAGGCGCCAATATGTTTGTCACTACCTCAAAAGATGCATACGCTTATCAATGTATGGCAGGATCCAGCGCCATTTATACCCAAGGCTTGAATTTTGTTGCTCCAGTAAACTGTCTTTTACCGGATACGATGGATAATATTCCCGATATAACCGATGTTGCCGGCACCACGATTTCTGGTGGAGTAACCATAATAGCCTCCACTTCAACGCCTGACGCCAACATACAGGTGATTGATGGTTCTGGCTCCGTGACCCTTCCCAGCCCTATGGCAGTTGCCGGAACAAGCTTATGGAAAACTTTCTATATACCAAATTTAACAGGCAATGTAAGCGTACAATCTACAGGTCCCATTGCAGTAGGTTTTTTCGGATTTAATGGTGCACGTGGAATAGCCGGCTATTTTTCCGGATTCGATACGGTACCCGAGGTTGACCTTCAAGTGACAGGTGGTGGATGTCTTCCTGCGGCACAAGTAGAGGTCGTAGACCCTAATTTCGACAATTACCAATGGTTTGAAAATGGAAGTATGATCGCTGGTGCTAACAATGCCACTTATACACCCACCAGTGCAGGGGACTATTATGTTCGTGTAACCAAAGGGGGTTGTACTTATGACTCCCAACCTTTAACAGCCTATTACTGCGACCCTGATATCGTATTGAACAAAGATGCTGACCAGAATACGGTCAATGATGGGGATAACGTAACATTTACCATCACTGTTGAAACATTGGGCATTGACCCAGTATCCAATTTGGTTTTGACCGATCTTTTACCTGCCGGACTCGAATTGATATCCTCATCTATTTCCAAAGGATCATTTACATATCCTGACTGGAACGTTGGCAGTATGAACCCTGGTGATTTGGAAACCTTGACCTTGGTGACCAAGGCTAGCCTGAACAATATTCACATCTCAACCGTGGACTATACCAATACGGTAACCAATAGTCAAGACCAGACAGATTCTAACACCACCGTGGACGACCCTTCAGAAACGGTAACGGTGAATAAAATAGCCCCCACCACGGTTATAACCAACAGAAGAATTACCCATAGGGTCAACAGAAATTAAAATTAAATTGTAACATTCGATTAAGTTTCTCGTCAAGTAGTACATAACCCATCAAAAAGCACTTGACTTGAGCACAATTCTCACCGTTAGTAACCTAACCAAAAAATTTGGGTACTTGACAGCCGTCAAGGATCTCAGCTTCACTATAGAAAAGGGTAATGTTTACGGCATCTTAGGGCCGAATGGCAGTGGCAAGTCCACCACCCTGGGCATAGTTCTTAATGTAGTCAACCGAACCAGCGGGGAATTTGCTTGGTTCGACGGCAATATTTCAACACACCAAGCCCTAAAAAAAGTCGGGGCAATTATCGAGCGCCCAAATTTCTACCCCTATATGACCGCGATTCAAAATTTGAAACTGGTCTGTAAAATCAAGGAGGTCCCCGAAAACAAGATTGAGGAAAAATTGGAATTGGTTGGATTGCTCGACCGTAAAAACAGTAAATTCAGTACCTACTCCTTAGGAATGAAGCAACGTTTGGCCATTGCCTCTGCCCTATTGAACGATCCGGAAATCCTGATTCTTGACGAACCCACCAATGGATTGGACCCCCAAGGTATTCACCAAATCAGGGAAATCATAAAAAAAGTAGCTTCGACAGGCACCACCATTTTATTGGCTTCGCACCTTTTGGATGAAGTCGAGAAAGTGTGTACCCATGTCGTTATCCTTAGAAAGGGACAAAAATTATATTCCGGACGTGTTGACGATATGATGGCCAGTTATGGTTTTTTTGAATTAAAATCGAGCAATACCGATATGCTCTTAACTTTCTTGAAAAACAACCACAGTTTTAGCAAGGTAACCCAGGAAAATGGCCTTATCACAGCTTTCCTGAGCGAGGAAATGAATTCGGAAGTATTGAATAGAAGCCTTATGGACAAGGGCATAGTGCTCTCCCATTTAGTGAAAAGAAAGGAAAGTCTTGAGGAACAGTTTCTTGCCCTGACCAAAAATGAAGCCAATTAAACCAAAAAACAGACCATGCTACGATTATTACAAATTGAATTCATAAAACTGTGGAACAATAAGTCAAGTAAGATTTTAATTATTTCTTATTTTGTCCTACTCTGCTGTATAGCCCTTATTTCAGTGATTAAATTCCCTTTGGGGGAAGGAGTTCATTTAGCTGACATTGGCATTTTCAACTTTCCATATATCTGGCATTTCAATACCTACGTCGCAGCCATTTTTAAACTGTTTTTGGCTATTGTTATTGTTTCGATGATGGCAAATGAATACAGCAATAAAACCTTAAAACAGAATTTGATAGACGGACTTTCAAAAAAGGAATTTATACTATCCAAATTCCTAACAGTAGTTACCTTTTCTTTAGTTTCAACTATTTTTGTTTTTGGTGTCTCTATGGTCCTTGGTCTTGTTTATTCTGATTATAACGAAGTATCGATAATATTTTCAGAACTCGGGTTCCTTTTCGCTTTTTTCATCAAACTTGTTGGTTTCTTCTCATTTTGCTTGTTCTTGGGAATCTTTGTAAAACGTTCGGCATTTGCCTTAGGTTTTTTGATTCTGTGGTTAATTTTCGAACAATTATTTTTCGGTTTTTTGGGTTGGAAAATTACTGGCTGGGATGTAGCGAACAAAATAAAGGATTTCTTTCCATTGGAATCAATGTCAAACCTTATAAAGGAACCTGGTACAAGGCTTGATGCTGTAAAAGCATTGGGAAACCAAGTAGGAGCTGAATTCTCTTCCGATTACTATGTTCATTGGTACGAGATCTTGATTGTTTTAGGTTGGACGGCCATTTTTATCTATGGTTCTTACGCCCTTTTGAAAAAACGTGATCTTTAACCTGCAAAAAAGAGCTTTCCCATAGATCGTTAAGGTTTATTTTAGTTGAAGAATCCGTTCCCCAAGTACTTCCGTATTGCTTTTAGCAATGAAGTGAAGGTTTCCGGTTCATTTAACGAAACACTAGTATTATTTTAAGACGACCAGTCCCTGTTTAATCACACGCCTTTTGTATTTTTAAAAAATGAAATTCAAGGTAGTATCCAATTTTAAGCCAACGGGCGATCAACCTGAGGCTATTCGTCAATTGGTCAAAGGTATAGAATCCAAAGAACCTTACCAGACCCTTTTAGGGGTAACGGGTTCCGGTAAAACGTTTACTGTGGCGAATGTCATTGAGAAGGTGCAACGCCCAACTTTGGTGCTTGCCCATAACAAGACATTGGCAGCGCAACTGTATTCGGAATTCAAGCAATTCTTTCCGGAAAATGCCGTGGAGTACTTCGTGTCGTATTATGATTACTATCAACCTGAGGCGTATATCCCCTCTTCGGGACTCTACATTGAAAAAGATCTTTCCATCAACGAGGATATTGAAAAATTGAGGTTGAGTGCCACTTCTTCCCTACTATCAGGCAGAAGGGATGTGATTGTCGTCGCTTCCGTATCCTGTTTATATGGTATCGGTAATCCCGTGGAGTTTCAAAAGAACGTCATCAGTATACACAAAGATCAGGTAATCGCCCGTACCAAATTATTACATATGCTGGTTCAAAGTCTTTACTCAAGGACCACAGCCGATTTTAAGAATGGGAATTTCAGGGTAAAGGGGGATGTTGTGGATGTTTTCCCCAGTTATGCCGACCACGCTTTTAGAATCCACTTTTTTGGGGATGAAATAGAAGAAATAGAAGCCTTTGACCCCTTCAACAATTCCGTTATCGAAGTATATGAAAACCTGAATATCTACCCTGCGAACATGTTCGTAACCTCCCCTGATATCCTTCAAAATGCCATTCACCTGATTCAAGATGACCTAATGCATCAAATAGGATATTTCAAGGAAATAGGGAAACCTTTGGAGGCTAAGCGCTTGGAGGAGCGCACCAATTTTGATTTAGAGATGATTCGGGAATTAGGATATTGCTCGGGCATTGAGAACTATTCAAGGTATTTGGATGGTCGTGAACCTGGAACCCGCCCTTTCTGTCTCCTGGATTATTTTCCGCAGGATTACCTCATGGTCATTGATGAAAGTCATGTGACCATTCCGCAAGTACACGCGATGTATGGTGGGGACCGTTCAAGAAAGGAAAACCTAGTGGAATACGGATTCCGATTACCTGCGGCTATGGATAATAGACCCTTGAAGTTCGAGGAGTTTGAGGCATTGCAAAACGAGGTGATATACGTTAGCGCCACTCCTGCAGATTACGAATTACAACTTTGTCAAGGGGTGTATGTAGAACAAGTCATTCGACCTACTGGGTTATTGGACCCGGTCATAGAGGTAAGACCAAGTTTGAATCAAATCGATGACCTGATCGAGGAAATCCAACAGCGGGTAGAGAAGGATGAACGTACCTTGGTCACTACCCTGACCAAACGAATGGCGGAGGAGCTAACCAAATATATGACACGTATCGATGTGCGCTGTAGATATATCCATAGCGATGTGGACACCCTGGAACGTGTTGAGATCATGCAAGATCTACGCAAAGGGGTATTCGATGTACTTATTGGAGTGAACCTCCTGAGGGAAGGACTCGATTTGCCCGAAGTCTCCTTGGTTGCCATTTTGGATGCCGATAAAGAAGGTTTTTTACGGAGTCATCGATCACTGACCCAAACCGTTGGAAGGGCTGCCAGACACCTTAATGGCAAAGCCATTATGTATGCCGATAAAATCACGGATAGCATGCAAAAAACCATTGATGGCACCAATTACCGACGCGAGAAACAGATTGCCTATAACACGGAGAATAACATGATTCCGACCGCCTTGAATAAAAGTCTGGATAGTGTATTGGCCAAGAATTCCGTTTCTACCTATCATTTTGAAAAAGAGGAATTACGGGCTGCTGAACCCGATATGGATTATTTGACCAAGGAACAGATTGAAAAATTGATTCGGGACAAACGAAAAGCCATGGAGCAGGCCGCCAAGGAATTGGATTTTATGCAAGCCGCCAAGCTACGTGATGAAATCAAAAAATTGCAAAAACAGGATTGATCCATTTTTCATGGATTGGGTATATGGAATAAAAACGCCCCTGAAATAGGGGCGCTTTTCAACTAACCAACAACCATTATGATATGTCCCAAATTAGAACATATTATAATTTTTTACGACAATTCAATCAATCTTTTAGGCTTTGGCAATGCCTCTTCCTTTTTAGGTAAATTGAATTTTAGGATACCGTTTTCATACGTAGCTTTAATACCATCCTCGTCTATGGTTTCCGGAAGGGTAAAAGCCCTTTTAAATGATGAAAAAGTAAATTCCCTACGGGTATAATTCTCCTTTTCCTCATTTTCGCTAGTACTTGTTTCGGACGAAACTGTCAACAAATTCTCATTGACCTCTATCTTGAAATCCTCTTTTTTCCTTCCCGGAACAGCCAATTCCAATTCATAATCCTTTTCGTTTTCCTTAATGTTTACGGCAGGAATACTAGCATTATCATTTGCCATACCACCGAACCAATCAGGTTTTAATATTTCATTCATTATTGATGGGAACAGAACATCATTTCTTTTTATTAAACTCATAACTTTTATTTTTTTTACCAGTTAAAATTCAAATTCAGTTATGAATTGACAAAAGGCATACCAATGGGAACAATATGCCAATATGGCGCTTTATTAGCATAATATCATGTCATAATGACGTGTTATTACTATGTAGTCCTAAAAATTTAAGGAATGAAGCGTTAAAGTATGGTGGTATTATACGCTAATTGTGGTGTGCCTTGAAGATTCCGATCAGCACTTTGGGAGGAACAACGTTATTGGGATATTGGTGCATTATGGATAACACCTGTTCTATGGCAAAGGGTGGCAACCCCATTCCCAATCCAATATTATGTATTCGATTGATTTCTGATTGTTCTTGCTTGTTATCAACGTTCATCAACAACACCAACCTATGGAACTGCAGAATGCGATCCGCTTCCGATTTCGGAATAACATGCTCAACCTCTTCATGAAAAAGTGTTTCAAAAGCTTCTTGCCTAATACCCAATTGCTCTGCAACACCTTGAAGAAAACCATATTCTTCGGGCTTTACCTCATTATCCGCCTTTGCAAAGGCTATCATTTCAGAAAGTATACTCAATTTTTCCTTCAGTGAACGCATAGTCAATCCCTTAGTATTCAGTTTCCTTGACAACAAAGACCCAAAACAATCCTTATACGATTATTCGGACCCAAATTATCGAACATCTTCCTTTCCATGCTAAACCCATCTTATCTACCCAGATGGGGTATACAGCGCTTAACCGTCAAATAAGGAATCTTTTTCGAAGCCAAAAACCTCCAGTTTCACACCTTAACTGCCGTATATTCATTGGTATAACTATTATTACCCTTCTTTCGTATAATATTTTGTCGTTTTCCGTTGAAATACCATTGGCTATCATTAATTTGCACCCGTATTGAAAAAAATGCAATCATGACAAACAACGATATATTCAAAAAACTCCGGGTAGCTTTAATGTTAAGGGATGATGAAATCGTGGAGATCCTTAAATTAGTGGATTTCAATATTACCAAAAGTGAACTAGGGGCTTTCTTTAGAAATGAGGACCACCCCAAATATATGGAATGTGGGGACCAAATTCTTCGCAATTTCCTTAACGGACTTGTAATACACTTAAGGGGAACCAAGGAAAACCCAAAAAATCCCAGCGACGTACTCGCTAAGAAAAAAACAAAGCCAACCATAGCCCCCAAGAAAAAACCGGATTTTAAAACTGGACAACGGAAAAGCTATAAACCGGATATTTCATCCGTGAAATACAAAAACAAAGGCTCCCAAACAAAAGGCAAAAAATAAATCCTGATAACGACATGATGTCGAAATCAGGATCCAATTACAACCGTTAAGGGTTATGCACCTGCAATCCTAATGGGTATGGTGTACATTTCACCTTCCTTGAAATTCTCAATTTCAATTTTCTGGTAGTTCAATCTTGCCTTTACAAAAAATTCGATTTTTTCATGATCGGTATCGACGGATAAAACCACGATCTCCCCTTGTTTATTCAAGGTAAACCTCACTTGGGCTGTTAAATCAACGTAATCACTGGTAAAAGACGTGTTTTCCAAAAGTTCACCTATCTGGACAGATAGCTTTTTCAATGGATTGTCTTTATCCGAATTGTTGGCAAAAATGTTTCCTGTGAAAAGTAGCATTGCAGCTACAAATACCAAACTTAATTTTCTCATGACTTGATTGTTTATTGATTGATGAATACTTAAAAGACGGCTATGAACTCGGTTTGTTACAAGGAACTTTCCATTTAACAAAATTTTACCTTGCGACTTCCTCTATTCCCGACCAAAGAAAAACAAGATCCATCAATATGGAAAGAAGGATTCCAAGGCTTAACCGAATCTTAAACCCGGTAACAATTTGGATACATTCATACCCATAAAAAAAGGACGATTATGCATCGTCCTTTCTTTTATAAATATAATTTTAAGTGTTTTTCCTAGCCCAATACTTCCTTGACCTTATCGGCTGCCTCTTGAAATTGGACAGCGGAATGCACAGCCAATCCTGAATTATCGATGATTTCCTTGGCCAATTCCGCATTGGTTCCCTGTAAACGGACAATGATCGGTACTTTAATGGCATCACCCATATTCTTATAAGCGTCAACAACACCTTGGGCTACTCTGTCACAACGTACAATTCCACCAAAGATATTTATCAATATAGCCTTCACTTCGGGATCTTTCAGGATAATACGGAAAGCTTCCTCAACCCTCTTGGCATCAGCGGTACCACCTACATCCAAAAAGTTCGCAGGCTCTCCCCCTGCCATTTTAATAAGGTCCATGGTTGCCATGGCCAAACCTGCACCATTCACCATACAACCAACATTACCATCCAAATCCACATAACTCAAACCTACTGACCTTGCCTCAACTTCGATAGGATTCTCCTCCCTTAAATCGCGCATCTCGGCATATTGTTTTCTTCGATACAAAGCATTGTCATCTATAGAAACCTTTGCATCAACAGCCATGATCTTATCATCCGAAGTCTTTAAGACCGGATTGATCTCAAACATATTCGAATCACTTTCTACGTAAGCCTTATATAATGAAGTGACAAATTTGGTCATTTCCTTGAACGCTGTACCCGACAAACCTAGATTGAAGGCAATCTTACGGGCCTGAAAAGGAAGAAGTCCGGTTGCGGGATCAACCTCTTCGGTAAAAATCAAATGTGGCGTCTTGTCCGCCACTTCCTCAATATCCATCCCACCTTCCGTAGAATACATCACCATATTACGACCTTTGCTACGGTCTAACAATACGGACATATAAAATTCACTGGTTTCACTAGCGCCAGGATAATAAACATCCTCAGCGACCAAAACTTGGTGGACTTTCTTTCCTGCGGCTGAAGTTTGGGGAGTAACAAGGTTCATTCCAATGATACTATCCGCAATCTCTTCCACCTCCTTAAGGTTCTTAGCCAGTTTTACCCCACCGCCTTTACCGCGACCACCAGCATGCACCTGCGCCTTAATAACATACCATCCAGTTCCAGTCTCCGCTGTCAATTGTTTGGCTGCCGCAACAGCTTCCTTGGGGCTATGTGCCACAATACCACGTTGTATGCGCACACCAAAACTTGCTAAAATCTCTTTTCCTTGATATTCGTGAAGGTTCATATAAGTTACTTATCAGTTCAGAAACAAAAATAGGAAACGCACAGGATTTACCCTAATGAATCCCCTGTGATTTATTGTATTTTGAAATCCTCAAAATCCAAAGGGTCGAAATTTTTGAAATCCCCGTTCATTTTAATGGCTCCTTTTGTTCTATCGACCTCTTTCAATACGGCTATGGTTGTCAATAAATGGGCATTGATAAACGTTAGCCGTTCACTCTCCCTGGTCATTTGCAAAATTTGATATTCTTGCCCAAAGGAAAGCCCTATTTTATGTATCAATCCAAAAATATTGAATTTATCAACGGGCACGGCCTTAAAAGGGACCTCCATAAGATCATAGAGCACCTTTATCTTACCCAACACCCCAATTTTCATCTCTTCTGTGGCATCTTTGATATCCTCCAAAAATCCAACTTCCCCTCCCGCATATAATTTTCCCGGCAGGTTATTTTGAAAGGACAGTACCCGAAAGACCTGACGCCCCACACAAACCACATCCATCTCGCCCCCTTCATATGTATTCATGACTTCTACCAATTGCACCTCGGTACCATAGGCCATTTGATGATCGATATAGACCGGGATACCAAAAGTAATTGCCTCCTTACGGCAATCCCTTATCAATTGCTTATACCTCTCCTCGAAAATGTGAAGCGGTACGGTCTCGCCTGGGAAAAAAATTGATTTTAAAGGAAATAAAGGTAATTGCATGCTTTTATTTTTCCTAAAAATACAATTCGACCTGCATTACCACAAATATAACACGGAAGCATGTTTGTTATATATGTAACATTATGTTTCATTTATAAAGAAAACGTTGGTTTTCTTGTCCAAACCGAAATAGTATCCTAGTTTTGCCTATAATCAATAAGGAATACAATGAAGAATGCTGATTTATTGAAAATCGCTAAAACATATGGCAACCCAGTCTATGTATATGATTCAGAAAAAATCATTTCCCAATTCAACAGATTGACGAATGCCTTTAAGGGTGTTAAACGACTGCGATTGAATTATGCCGCCAAGGCCCTATCCAATATATCCATATTACGCTTAATGAATAGCCTAGGCAGTGGCCTGGATACGGTGTCCATTCAAGAGGTTCAACTTGGATTAATGGCTGGTTTTAAACCCGAATCGATCATATACACCCCTAACGGGGTTTCTTTGGAAGAGATTGAGGAAGCCGCCAAATTAGGGGTGCAAATAAATATCGATAATTTATCGGTACTTGAGCAATTTGGCAGTAAACATCCTGACATTCCGGTATGTATCCGTATAAATCCGCATGTCATGGCAGGTGGTAATTCGAATATATCGGTAGGACATATCGATTCAAAATTCGGAATCAGTATTCATCAAATTCCACATTTACTACGCATTGTTGAATTGACACAAATGAATATCAACGGTATTCATATGCATACGGGTAGTGACATCTTGGATATCGATGTTTTTCTATACGCATCCGAAATCCTATTTGAGACAGCGAAAAACTTTAAGAATCTAGATTTCATCGATTTTGGAAGTGGATTTAAAGTCCCTTATAAAGAAGGGGATATTGAGACGAATGTTGAGGAATTGGGTAAAAAACTAACGGATAAATTCAATACATTCTGCAAGGAATATGGTAAAGAATTGACGTTGGCCTTCGAACCTGGTAAGTTCTTGGTCAGTGAAGCCGGCTACTTTTTAGCCAAAGTCAATGTTGTAAAACAAACCACATCCACTGTATTTGCCAGTGTGGATTCTGGATTCAACCACCTGATTCGACCTATGTTATACGGTGCCAACCATACGATTGAAAACATCTCGAATCCACAAGGCCGGGAACGCTACTATTCGGTCGTAGGCTACATCTGTGAAACCGATACTTTCGGAAACAACCGCAGGATCAATGAAATCTCCGAAGGGGATATTCTTTGCTTTAAAAATGCCGGAGCCTATTGTTTTACAATGGCCAGTAACTATAATTCAAGATTTCGCCCATCTGAGGTACTATGGCACGACGGAAAGGCCCTTTTGATCCGTGAACGCGAATCGTTTGACGACCTGGTCAGGAACCAAGTGGATGTAAAAAACCTCTTTACCTCAGAAAAGGCCGAAATAGCCGTAAAATAAAGGTGGGAAATAATCGTTAGTTTTGTACCCATAGTTCGACTAAATCGCAAAACTACTTGTAATGAGACTACGAATGACACCTTTATATAAATTTACGCTTTTCCTTTGCCTGGGATTATTTTCCCTACTTGGGAATGCCCAAGATGTTGAATGGATGAGTTGGGACCAAGCCGTGGAACGCGCACAGACCGATAAAAATCCTAAGAAAATCTTTATCGATGTTTACACCGATTGGTGTGGATGGTGTAAGAAAATGGATAAGGACACCTTTCAACATCCCGATGTAGCGGCTTATATGGCCGATAATTTCTATATGGTCAAAATGGATGGCGAAGGAAAGGACCCCATAGAGTTTAAAGGACAGACCTATAATTTTGTCCCTTCAGGAAGAAAAGGGTATCACGAGTTTGCGGCTGCATTGATGCAAGGCCGTATGAGTTACCCGACAACGATTTTCCTCGATGAGAAAATGAATATGCTCTCCCCTGTTCCCGGATATCAAAAACCGGAACCTTTTTTGAACATAGCACGTTATTTTGGGGATAATATTTATTTGGAAAAAGATTGGCAAAGCTATAGTGGCCAAAGCAAATAGTACTTGGGTTACAATAAAAAAAGAGCTGTTTTAAACAGCTCTTTTTTTTGTTCCGATAATCCCTTATAATCATTTATCGACTATAATTGGGGGATTCCTTTGTAATGGTTACATCGTGTGGATGACTTTCGTTAATTCCACTAGCCGTTATCTTGACAAATCTTCCTTTATCCTTTAAGGCTTCAATATCCTTTGCCCCACAATACCCCATACCTGCTCGAAGACCTCCTACAAACTGGTGGATACTTTCATAGAGCTCCCCTTTGTAAGGTACCCGTCCAACGATGCCTTCTGGCACCAATTTTTTAATATCATCCTCTACATCCTGGAAGTAACGATCTTTAGAACCTTTTTTCATAGCTTCCACAGAACCCATACCCCGATAGGATTTAAACTTTCTTCCTTCATAAATGATGGTTTCCCCGGGAGATTCCTTGGTACCGGCCAACAAAGACCCTAACATCACCGTATCGGCCCCTGCAGCAATCGCTTTAGGGATATCCCCAGTATAACGGATACCACCATCTGCGATAACAGGAACACCACTACCCTTAATGGCCGCAGCAACTTCAAGTACGGCCGAGAATTGAGGGAAACCGACTCCCGCAACCACCCTTGTGGTACAGATAGAACCTGGTCCTATACCTACCTTTACCGCATCGGCACCTGCCTCAACCAAATACTTGGCAGCTTCACCTGTGGCGATATTACCTACGATGACCTCCAATTGTGGAAACCTCTTTTTCACTTCCTTAAGTACAGTGACAACCCCTTTGGTATGACCGTGGGCCGTATCAATGACAACGGCATCAACACCGGCACTGACCAATGCTTCGGCCCGATCGACGGCATCTTCGGTAACCCCTAAAGCGGCAGCAACCCGAAGTCGACCATATTCATCCTTATTGGCACTGGGTTTTTGTGTCAGTTTCGTAATGTCACGAAAAGTAATTAGACCGATCAATTTATTATCCGGACCTACCACAGGAAGTTTTTCGATTTTCCTTTCTTGCAGGATATCCTCAGCCTGTTCCAATGAAGTTCCTTCCCCGACGGTTACCAAATTTTCCGAGGTCATTACCTCGGCAATCGGTCTTTCATTGTTCTTTTCAAACCGAAGGTCCCGATTCGTAACAATACCGATCAGTTTACCTTCGTCATCAATGATCGGGATACCTCCAATACTGAATTCCTTCATATTGGCTTTGGCATCCTTCACCAAGGCTGTGGAAGGCAAGGTTACCGGATCTAAGATCATACCACTTTCGGCTCGTTTCACCTTACGGACTTTCATTGCCTGCTGCTCAATGGTCATGTTTTTATGCAAAACACCAATACCGCCCTCCTGGGCAATGGCAATGGCCATTCTGGATTCGGTAACCGTATCCATGGCCGCTGAAACTATGGGCACATTGATTGTAATATTCCTAGTGAATTTTGATTTGATACTTACCTCTCTAGGTAGTACTTCTGAAAATGCAGGTACAAGTAAAACGTCATCATACGTTAAACCTTCTCCGAGAATTTTGTTTTGGTGAGCTTCCATGCAATTAAGGATTAATTGCGTGCAAATGTACTACTTTTTAACCTATTTTTCGGAAACAGCACCATTTAATGCACCGGAGCCGACTTTTGGGTCAGCTTATAGAGAACAACGAACGAGGAAACCACAAAGGTCAATGTCATTAGCATCCCTGTAAAAATAACAACATACTTCATCCAAACAACTCCGTTCCACAAAAAATAGATACCCCCAAACGTAAGTATAACGGACAAAAAGGGCTCAACGGTTAAAAATAATCTTAGCCTTTTGGAAATGGGAGGCACCGGTAACAAACCAAACATAACGCAAAACAGAATTACCCCAAATATGGATTGATCAGGAAAAAACTTTTAAATATTTGACTGGAATGGGTCAAACCTTTACATTCATTATGCAATTAAAGTCTGCAACACGATTTAAATCATCCGACACCTTCATCGATATTGGGAAAAAAGCTCGGAAGCTTTATTATAAGCTGCTTCAAAAGTCATCCAATGTACATTGGTATCGACTTTTTCTGCCGTAAAAAAGGAAAGCATTTTTTCGGTAGGCATATTACCGGTTAGTTCATCCTTGGCCATAGGACATCCACCAAAACCTTGTATGGCCCCATCGAATCTTCTACAGCCAGACCTAAACGCCGCTTCTACCTTTTCGTGCCACCTAGCAGGTGTTGTGTGCAAATGGGCACCAAATTCAATATCGGGGTATTTGGGAATCAAATTGGAGAATAGATATTCGATATTCCCAGGGGTCGAGGTACCGACAGTATCAGACAACGACAGAATACGTGCGCCCATTTCCGCCAATCTTTCCGTCCACTCCCCTACAATATCAACGTTCCACGGATCCCCATAGGGGTTTCCAAAGCCCATGGAGATATACGTCACCACTTGTTTATTGTTCGCCTCCGCTATTTGTAGAATTTCCCTTAAGGTCTCTACCGATTGGGCAATGGTCTTATGGGTATTACGCATTTGAAAGTTTTCCGATATCGAAAAAGGATATCCCAAATAAGTGATTTCTTCGTGTTCCACAGCTGCCTGAGCCCCCCTTACATTGGCTACGATGGCCAATAGTTTACTAGTGGTTCGGGACAAATCCAACAAAGAAAGAACTTCCGCCGTATCTACCATTTGGGGTATGGCCTTGGGAGATACAAAACTTCCAAAATCCAGGGTATCAAAACCACATCCGAGTAAGGACTGTATGTACTTGGCCTTTTGCTCGGTAGGAATGAAGTCCTTGATACCTTGCATGGCATCCCTTGGACATTCTATTATTTTTACCTTATCGGTCATTTTATCGGCATTCAGCGCTTCCCAAAATTACTATTATTTATTTGATAATAATATAAACAGTCCTATCCCGATAAATACAACAACCTGAAGCCATTTAAGCACAAAACCAAGGCTGGAATGTCCTGTTATATACTTTGAAATAGCGCCAGAGAGTACGGCAATAAAACTAAATATCACGAATGCGACCAACATGAATATCAAGCCCAACACATAAAACTGGACTACGGTACTCAGCGTATCACTAAAAAGAAAACCAGGGAAAAAGGCCAAATAAAAAATGGCCACTTTGGGATTCAAAACGTTCATCAGGAAGCCCTGTCTAAACAACTTAAAGAATCCGTTTTTAGGGAGTTCGACACTGGCCAATTGCAATTGTGCATCACTTTTAAAAACCTTATATGCCAAATAAAATAGATATAGTGCCCCAAAGAGTTTTATAAGGAAGAAAACAAGATCGCTTTCCTTTATTACGGCCGATACCCCAAAGGCCAAAAGGGAGGTATGCACCAAACAGCCGGAAACCAAACCACCTGCCGTGGCCAAGCCATATTTTTTACCGTTTACGATGCTCTGCATCAAAACATAGATGACATCGGGGCCAGGTGCTATCGCCAATGCGGCGGAAGCCAAAATAAAAGTTGAAAGGATATCGTAATTCAATAGCATGAAGAATTAGGACTGAAAAACACAAATTGTACCATAGAAAAAATTTCCCAGTAAAAATAACATCGTATTTGGTTTCCTTTAGTTTAGCCTAAGGCCGGAATTCCTTTTATTGACCTCTTACTTAATTTTGGCCAAAATGGCTTTGTTTATTCTTTTGATCAGGGACGGACCTTCATAGATGAAACCGGTATATAACTGTACGAGATCTGCACCTGCTTCCAATTTTTCTATGGCGTCCCCGGCAGAATGAATACCTCCCACCCCTATGATAGGAAATGCTTTATTACTTTTTTCTGCCAAGAACCGTATTACTTCCGTACTTCGGTCCTTTACGGGCTTACCACTTAATCCCCCTTTTTCCTCTACAAGCAATAGGGAGGATTTCAACCCTTCCCTTGCAATGGTCGTATTTGTCGCTATGATGCCATCAATCTTCGTAACTTCAACTATTTTGATAATATCCATTAATTGTGCATCGGACAAATCAGGCGCGATTTTCAACAAAATAGGCTTTTCGTGCATATTGGCATGCGTGGCGGCTATTTTGGTATTCTCATGCTTAAGCTCTTTCAACAAAGCCGTCAAAGGTTCTTTGTCTTGCAATTCCCGTAAGCCTGGGGTATTGGGTGAACTTACATTCACCACGAAATAATCAACATGGGGGAAAAGCGCATCAAAACAGATCAAGTAGTCTTTGATAGCCTCTGCATTTGGCGTCACTTTGTTCTTACCGATATTCCCCCCGATAATAACCTTATGTTTCTTTTTTAAACGATCAACAGCATCAAATACCCCTTTGTTGTTAAAACCCATACGGTTAATAAGGGCTTGGTCAGCCTTTAGTCTAAAAATCCGTTTTTTAGGATTGCCGCTTTGGGGTTTTGGGGTAAGTGTCCCTATTTCTATAAAACCGAAACCGAAATCGGAAAGCTCATTGAATAAATTGGCCTCCTTATCGAAACCAGCCGCAAGCCCTACAGGATTTTTGAATTTCAGTCCAAAAACCTCTTTTTCCAATGCTTTATCCTCTAAGACACATGTCGATTTATACAAACTTGTCAATCCCAATCTACCGAAAAACCGAAGAAGTGAAAAAGTGATGTGATGGACTTTCTCAGGGTCTATTAAAAAAAGAATTGGGCGGATTAGTAGTTTGTACATGAATTACTTGATATTTAGGCAAAAGTACAAACTCGACACCAGTAATCAGGACTACCCACCTAAATTTGTCAACACATTTAAGTTAATATCACTTATTGGGAATACTGTCGCGGTAATTCGTAGGAACAACCCTATAGGGTTGCCGAAATGCCTTTTCGCAAAGACTAAGATAGCGTTCGTATTGTTTGTCGTTGAATACTTTCAATGCCCGTAGGTCGACCAGCCTTTGGACTATTGCCATACTATCACGGATCACCCCATACTTTTCTGCCAAAACACCCAATTCAGCGGGAGTACTTTGTGGGTGTCTTTTCAAAAGATTGTCCGCCTGGCTATTCAACAATTCATTCCTGTATTTCAATTCAGCACTCCAGTTCCTTATTTTTTCCGTTTGTTCTTCATTGAGTTGAAAAATTTCTATCAAGGTGGAATCAGGTGTAATACCCACTCCTAGGATACAATCGTCCTGAGCCCTTAAGAAGGTAACGGAAAATATAAAAACCAAAAAATACAGCAATAACAATTTTCTTCCCATCATACTATTTCAATCCAACAAATTAGGGGCAAAATACTAATAATTATCCTTAAAATTACAGATACATCAAGTTTCTACAACAACTTATCGACCATACTTGGGAGCACCCCAAATGGAACTAAACCGAACTTAATTCAAATACCCTCCCTCGTAACTGCAGGTATGGGAACCACATCAGTACCTATAGTGCCTGCCATATGAAACAATAAAGGCCACCAAAATGGCGGCCTTTATACCTATAAACAATTTTACTTTTATTTTAAGGTGAAACTCAATCGAGCAAATAAGAATCTACCTCCTATTCCAAACTGTTGCGCCCTACGTGACCAGTCAAAACGTCCACTACTTCTATTGGTACCGGTTTGGGGGTCTCCGTTCGAATCTATATAACTTATGGATTCTTTGGCCCTGTCCGGAAATATATCCAATAAGTTATTTGCCCCGATCGTAATGGTTGTACTTTCAGATAGATTATATCCAATGGATAAATCCGTTACCACCTTGGAACTGAATTCCTGTTGTAAGCCCACATTGGTTGTCGCCTCGGTAACTTTACCGAAATAAACATTCCTTAAAAAGAAATTCAACTTATCGACATTTACCATATGGGAAAGATTAAGTTTGGTCCTAGGAACGGCTTCCTCAAGATACACCCTACTATCCTCTGGGAAATAGGTATCGACCAAACCTGCATCCTTCAAAACCTGCGAGGCTTTAATATCACCCACCTGTTTTGTTTTGGACAAGGTAGCGGATAATGTGTTTTTCAATTTCGCATTATGGGCCACTACAAGGTCCCAAGTCACCACAGCGTCAATTCCTTTCGATTCGGTATCGATGGCATTGGCAAAGAAAGATGCCGCCGTGGCATTCGCCTGTCGCAAAAGGTTGTCCAATTCAGTTCCTGTTCCCGGACCACTAAACTGACCTGTATAAACCACCCGATCATCAATACTGACAAAATAACCATCTAAGGAAACCGTTACATTCGCTTCTGGGAATTTAGTGGTTAAACCAACACTGATACTTTTGGAGGTTTCTTCCTTTAATTGAGGAATCCCAAGTAACTGTGCCGCCCTACTATCGTTCGCAAACGTGCCAACCTCCTGCGGATTTCCCGCTTGATCAAAAATAGTTGACGTTGAATTAAAATTAAGCTGATGCAAGGATGGTGCCCTGAACCCTGTATTCAATGCAGCCCTTAGATTCAGGTTTTCGGTAGCCTTGACCAAGGTTGCCAATTTGAAATTGATGGTTGACCCAAAATCTGAATAATTCTCAAAACGCGTTGCGAAGCTCGCCAAAAATGAATCCGTAATATCGGCTTCGACATCAAAATAACCAGCGACACTACTTCTTCCTCTAGATAATTCGTTATTTGGACTAAAACCAGGGAATACTTGTGAACCCCCAGGCCTTGAAGCACCAAAGAAATCTTGGGAAGCTTGTTGTGTGGCAACTGTTATTGCCTGTCCATTGGCTGTATATTGCGCATATGATGCTTCTTCCCCCGCAACGATCTCATAATTCTCCAATCGATATTCTGCCCCAAAAGCAATATTCAAACCGGACATAATATCGTCATGGAATTTTGAAATATCCAAGTTGACGGTATTCTGCATGAAATTGAATCCCCCGGCATCAAAAACAGTTGGTGAAGCATTAAGCAGTGAGGCATTGAAAGTATTTCCTATAGTGTATAAAAAAGCATTTTTACCGTATGTATTACTAAAATCAACATTCCAATCTGAAATCACTCCCTTTATTCCCATTGAAATCGACTGATCCGTAATTTTGGAATTGATTTCCGGCAAAAACCCATTAACATAAGCAGGGGTATAAGTCCTACTTTGATTGGGAAGTCTATAAAAACCGGCAGAATTCCCTGTCCTTGAACTCAATCCGGCAAAGGAATACAATTCAGTGCCATTGCCATCCAGAGGCAAGGAAAAATTAGTAAAGAAACGCCCGCCCCGTAATGCCGATTGACCAACGCGCATATTAAAGTCACTTCTTTCAAGCCCTCTTGCACTTAACTCGCTTTCCGTGTTATCGGCCGATAAGATTCCCTGTAATTCCGCTTTTGTGGCAGATGGACTTAAACCTAATCCTGCTGCATTCCCGTAATTGATCACATCATCGACATCATCATCCAAAAGGTTCGCTAAATTGTATCCATCATTCAAGGCAAAACGTTCAACGGTATTGTAGAGATTAAAAACATCACCTTCCCATTCTTTCATTCTACTATAGTCTTCCCTATAGTCGAAGTCCCCAGTGAAATTAATAAAACCGCCTTTATCCCCAAGGCCCAATCCGTAATTTGCGCTGACATTGACCGTTTCCCCATCTACTCCCCCGGTTTGGTCATTTGCGTTTTTACTAAAATTAGCCCCCGTGGTAACATTGAAAGTCAATTCATCAATGTTGTCATTCAAGACAATATTGATCACCCCGGCTATGGCATCGGACCCATATTGGGCAGCAGCCCCATCACGTAATACCTCCAAGCGTTTTATGGAAGCGGCGGGTATTGCATTCAAATCGGTACCGACACTTCCTCGACCGAATGTTCCGTTAACGTTGACCAAGGATGAATTATGTCTTCTCTTCCCATTGATCAAAACCAGTACCTGATCCGGACCTAATCCGCGTAGGGATGCAGGATCGACATGATCGGTACCATCGGAAATGGTCTGGGTGTTTGATGTAAATGAAGGTGCCACATAATTCAGTATTTGGTTAAGATTTACTTGGGGAGCAACGTTATTCAATTCTTTCACATCAATAACATCGACAGGAACCGCACTTTCCAAAGCTGTCCTGTTAGGAT
Organism: Maribacter aquimaris; assembly: GCF_014596745.1. Lineage (GTDB taxonomy): Bacteria > Bacteroidota > Bacteroidia > Flavobacteriales > Flavobacteriaceae > Maribacter_A > Maribacter_A aquimaris. The sequence continues at coordinate 96,922 of NZ_JABTCF010000010.1, read as the reverse complement.
TCCTTGAACCTATTACAATGGCCTCGGCCAACTGGATCCCAGAAGTTAAGGTGATGTTCATCACCGTCGAATCAACAACAACTTCCTTGACCTCAAAGCCAATAAAGGAAACCACTAAGGTTTCTCCCATATCGGCAACGATACTGAAGTTCCCGTCAAAATCTGTGGTAGTACCTACGGATGTTCCTTTTTTAACTACCGAAGCACCACCAAGGGGCACTCCGTTTTCATCCAATACCGTACCCGAAATTTGCCCACTGGCAAAACTTAAGCCCCCTAACAACAGGAGCATAAAAATTAAATAATTTTTCATCATAATTGAGTTTTTTGAGTTTATTCCGTATATAAGGTAAGTAATTATTTACAAATGATAAGTCCCACAAGGAAACAGGAAACTAAATGACCTTAAATTATGAGGGTGACAAATGAACAAAATTGTATTTTTGAATAAACAAAAAGTCCATGCAACAACTTATCGACCGTTTTTTGGGTTACGTAAAAATTGATACACAAAGCAACCCCAATTCAACAACCACCCCAAGTACTGAGAAACAATGGAATCTAGCCACGGAACTCGCTTATGAGCTTGAACGCATTGGACTGAAAGAGGTCACCATCGATGACAATGCGTACATCATGGCCACCCTACCCAGTAATGTTGATAAGGAAGTGCCGACCATAGGTTTTATTTCCCATTTCGATACGTCCCCAGACTATAACGGTACGGATATAAACCCTCAAATCATCGAGAACTATGACGGGAAGGATATTATCCTTAATAAAGAACAAAATATTGTTCTCTCCCCCGATTATTTTGATGACCTATTACAATATAAAGGTCAAACCCTGATTACGACCGACGGCACTACATTGCTTGGTGCTGATGACAAAGCCGGTATTGCCGAAATCGTGACGGCCATGGAATATTTGGTTCGCCATCCTGAAATTAAACACGGTACCATAAGGGTGGGCTTTACCCCCGATGAGGAAATTGGTCGGGGAGCACATAAATTCGATGTGGAAAAGTTCGGTGCGGATTGGGCTTATACCATGGATGGAAGTCAAATTGGGGAATTGGAGTATGAGAATTTCAATGCGGCAGGTGCCAAAGTGGTTGTAACGGGAAAAAGCGTGCACCCTGGTTATGCAAAGGGTAAAATGATCAATGCGATAAGCATTGCCAATGAATTCATAGGGATCTTACCTCCCGAGGAAACCCCACAGAACACAACCGATAGGGAAGGTTTTTTCCATATTCACCATCTCAAGGGAGAAATAGAACATGCTGAATTTGAATTGATCATCAGGGATCATGACAAAGACAAGTTTGAGGAAAGGAAAGAACTATTACAAAAAATCACCGATAAATTAAATGCCATTCATGGTCCTTGCATTCAACTCGAAATAAAAGACCAATATTTCAATATGCGTGAAAAGGTTGAACCGGTTTTCCATATCGTGGAGATAGCCAAAGAAGCGATGGAGGAAATCGGGATTGCACCGATCATAAAACCCATCAGAGGGGGTACCGACGGATCGCAATTGAGTTTTATGGGACTACCCTGTCCGAATATTTTCGCTGGCGGCCATAATTTTCATGGAAAATACGAGTATGTCCCAGTTGAGAGTATGCTAAAAGCCGTTGCCGTCATCATTAAAATCTGTGAACTAACTGCCAAAAAAATGTAAACCCATGAATGTGGCTTCCAAGGTAGAAGCATATTAGGAAGAGGAACATCGCTTTAGGGAGGGTGTTCAGGTTTTGAGGGACTTAGCGGTAAAGGCCAAGGCAGAAGAGACTTTTAAATGGCAATCCCCCGTATATGCACTTAACGGGAAAAATGTATTTTGGATATCAAGGTTCAAAAACCATTTCAGTATCGGTTTTTTCAATGGCATGTTCTTAAGGGACCCTGAAAAGATATTGGTCAATGCCCAGGAAGGTAAGACCCGAGCCATGCGACACCTGAAATTTGAAGCCGTTTCGGATATAGATTCCATTACGGTACTGGCATATATGCACGAAGTGCTACTCAACCAGGAAAAGGGCATTCAGTTACTACCCAACAAAGGTTAAAATCCCAATCTTATATTACCCGGGTTATTGGCAAAGACCCTAACCAATAGCTCCGAAAACAAAAAGGCTTTTTATAGATTATCCCCGTACCAACAGCGCGAATATGCGGAGTATATAACAAATGCAAAAACAAGGGAAAACCAAACTTTCCAGAATGGATAAAATCTTAATGATGATAAATAAAGGAAAGGGACTTAACGATAAGTACCGATCCGAATAGGTTTATAATACGATCTCCCTTTTGTCCAACTATCAGTTAATAGGTTTCCGGTTAATAAATACCACATTGCCCCTTTAAAACAATAAAGCCAATGGTTTGAACCATTGGCTTTATCAAATCCTTTAAGGGATAAACTTTATTTTGTGGCTGGCGGGGTCTGCAATTTTTTGCTCATTTCCAAAGAAATCGCGGAACGGTCAAATTTCAATTTGCCGGCCATAGTCTCAATGACGCAAGAAGAATCCTTATCATTCAAATCGACCACTTTACCGTGTAAACCACTTTTTGTTATAATCCTATCGCCTCGTTTCAATTCTGCTGCGAATTTTTTTTCGTCTTTTTGTCTTTTCATTTGTGGTCGGATCATAAAAAAATATGCCACCACAAAAATGAGGATCATCGGTAAAAAATCCATTATACTTCCACTTCCCATTGTATCTATTATTACGTTGCTTATTTAACAGGGCCTAATGGCGCTGCTCCTTTTTTATTTACGAAAGCCTTTATCTTCAACATCTCACTACCTTTAGCGGTATTCGCTACTACGGTAATGGTTTTTGTTATTTGATTTTGTCCGGCTCCATTATACTTGACTTTTAATTCTCCTTGTTCCCCAGGAGCAATTGGATCTTTTGGTGGATTTGGAACTGTACACCCACAGCTACTGGTAGCTTTGGTTATCACCAAAGGGGCATCACCGGTGTTGGTGAATTTAAAAACGGTTTCTTGTGGTGTTCCTTGGGTGATGGTCCCAAAATCGTGCTCAACCTTTTCAAATACCATTACGGGTAAAAGTTTAGCAGCTTCATCACGTTCAGCGGCAACAGCCACATTATCGTCCTTTACTTTGCTTGAAGCATTTTCCTTGCAGGCAACAAGTCCTAACAAAACAACTAGGCTTAAACCTAAAATAGCTCTTTTCATTGATAAATTTTTTTTGATTCGACCCAAAATTAAAGAATTAATTTATAATAGTCCCCGCCCTACCTTGTTTAGTTTTCCTTCAGCTTTGTATTCCTTTACTAATTTATCGAGTATGCCGTTTATGAAGATACTACTCTTTGGGGTTGAGTATTCCTTCGCAATTTCCAAAAACTCATTGATGGTCACTTTTTCGGGGATGGAAGGAAAGTTCAATAACTCACATATGGCCATTTTCAACAATATTGAATCGATGTCCGCTATACGATCCTTATCCCAGTTTGGCGTTTTCCCCTCAATTTCCTTTTCCCATTTGGCATTGTTCAATAAGGTTTTGGTCAATAGCCGCTTTGCGAATACCATATCCTCATCATCCTTTAGGAGCTTTGGCAAGAAAAAGGATTCGTTTTGGTCCTCCTTCACTTTCTTGAATTGTTTTAAGATAAAGGTATTTACAATAGGGATATCGTCTACCCAAGTCAACTTATCATCTTCAAGGTAGTCGTAGATCTTTTCATTGGGGGCTATAATAACCTTGAACAAGCCTGCTATCAATTCTTTATCCTCCTTATAGGTTTTCGAGGGAATTTCCATATAGTCCAGATACGCCTTGCTACCTATAATTTCCTTATAAATCAGCTTTACGTATTCCTCGTTCAAATACCAATTCTTCAATTTCTTTTTTTCCAATGCTTCCTTTAGCCTTTCATTATTGGCCAATTGCAACAACAATTTGTTGTTTGCGAACTTTTTATTGTCCGGAAACGCATCGGCATCAGTGGCCATGTACTTTTTAGATGAAAGTTTGATTTTTTCCTCTGCCAATTGTCGAACCTCGATCAACAGGCTAAGCATCAGTAAATAGAGCGAATACATGTTCTCTATGCTTACTTTTAAAAATTTTTCCTGTTTTTCAAGGGAATCATCCTTTGATTGGGTCAATGCATATATACATTGCATCACCTTTACGCGTATGTGCCTTCTTGTAAGCATTTCGAAGAACTTTTTTTTAAGATTGGTTTACATTCTAAGCCGCAAAAATAGAAATCATTTTTCAATCTATGGGTTCTATTGCAACTATTCTCTTATTTATAAATATTATAACATCTGGTTTTAAGTCAAACTTCTATCTTTGGCGAATGGTTTGACCATAACAAAACCACTCAGCTGACCAGCTTTATGAAAGAACTTAAGCATCTAAATAAATACTTTAAAAAATATTGGTTAAAACTTCTGGTAGGGATGGTAATTACTGTCGTTGCCAAGATTTTTCAGTTGATCATGCCCTCCTATGTCCAAAAATCGATTACCACGGTTGAGGACTTTGTTAAGGGCGAAATCACCCAGGAAACCGCCAAAGAACACCTTTTTGAATTTATTCTGATAATCGTGGGGGCCGCATTGCTCTCCGGTTTTTTCACTTTTCTAATGCGACAGACCATTATTTATGTCTCCCGCTATATTGAATACGATCTTAAGAATGAGATTTTCGATCATTATCAATTCTTGAGTTTGAATTTTTACAAAAAAAACCGAACGGGTGATTTAATGAACCGGATCAGTGAGGACGTCAGTCAGGTTCGTATGTATTCGGGTCCTGCCTTAATGTACGGCATCAACACCATAACCCTATTCGCATGCATCATCCCCATAATGTTCTTTACGGCCCCAACATTGGCCGCCTATACCTTGATTCCGTTGCCCATCCTTTCGATACTCATATACCAAATAAGTAAAATAATACACAAACGCAGTACAGTCGTACAAGAATACCTATCTACCCTTTCCACATTCACACAAGAGGTTTTCTCCGGTGTGTCGGTAATCAAGGCCTACGCCATAGAACCACAGATCAATGCCGAATTAAAGGTGCTGGCCATGGAAGGCAAGGAAAAAAGTATGGATCTTGCCAAGGTAAACGCCTGGTTCTTCCCCCTAATGATATTGCTTATAGGAATCAGTAATATTTTCGTTATTTATATTGGGGGCCATCAATATATAGACGGAGAGATTGCCTCTGTAGGCGTAATTGCCGAATTCGTCCTTTATGTAAACATGTTGACTTGGCCTGTTGCCATTGTTGGATGGCTTACCTCCATCATTCAACGTGCGGAAGCCTCTCAGAAAAGGATCAATGAATTTTTAAATGAAAAGCCCCAAATCAAAAACGAAGTAAAGGAAGATACGCCGATAAAGGGGAAAATAGAATTCAAAAATGTCAGCTATACCTACGAGGACACCAATATTATGGCCTTAAAGGATATTTCCTTTACGATAGAAGAAGGCCAAACCGTGGCTATTCTAGGAAAAACGGGATCGGGAAAATCAACGATACTTGATCTGATCGCTAGACTTTATGATGTTGGCTCCGGCGAACTATTTATTGATGATGTCCCTATCAAAAAACTAAACCTATACAGCCTGCGTCAGGCTATTGGGGCCGTACCCCAAGACGCATTTCTATTTTCCGATACCATCAAGAACAATATAAAATTCGGTAAAGCCAGTGCCACGGATGAGGAAGTGATCAAGGTTGCAAAAAGTGCCGTGGTACACAATAACATTATAGAATTCAAAAAACAATACGACACCATTTTGGGCGAGCGTGGCATTACTTTAAGTGGTGGCCAAAAACAACGTATTTCAATCGCAAGGGCCCTTCTGAAAGACCCGGAAATTTATCTATTCGATGATTGTCTTTCGGCTGTGGACACTGAAACGGAAGAAACCATTCTAAACAATCTACAGAAGGCATCCAAGGCCAAAACAACGATTATCGTTAGCCATAGGGTATCCTCGGCAATAAACGCCGATAAAATACTGGTTTTGAGTGATGGTAAGTTATTACAGTCGGGCACCCATGAAGAATTGAACAATGTGGATGGCTATTATAAGGAACTCTATCTTCACCAACTATCCGAGAAAGAAAACTAACATTATTGTTGCTAACTACGCTTTTTTTTTACAATTTTGAGGATTAGACACTATTTTAATTAACTAGAAACTTGAAAAATGAGCGACAAAGAATTAATAGATCAGGAGGAGATACACTCCAAGGTATTGAGAGCCGGAAGGAGAACATATTTCTTTGATGTAAGGAGCACCAAAGCAGGTGACTACTATCTAACAATAACCGAAAGCAAGAAATTCACACATGATGACGGTTCGTTTCATTACAAAAAACACAAAATCTACCTATACAAAGAGGATTTTGCCGCTTTTAAGGAAAATGTAGACGAAATGATGGATTTTATCATTGCGGAAAAAGGAACGGAAGTTATCTCGGAGAGACACCAAAAAGATTTTAAAAAGGAAGAATTTCATGAGAATGGTGAAATGAAACCTTCAGAGAGTTTCACCGATGTCAGTTTTGATGATATTTAGAAACAAACCAAATATTTTTTAAAAACGACCCTGATTATCAGGGTCGTTTTTTTATTTTTAGCAAAAGCTAATCCATCTCATATGAAATATCCACTTTCGATTGTATTCCTCCTTTCGTTTACATTTGGTGCCCTTGCACAAAACGCCATCAACCTCGATTATTATCTTCCCCAGAATATCACATATGACCAAAATATCCCCACCCCCAAGGAAGTCATTGGCCATGAAGTGGGCGATTGGCACGTAACCCATGACAAATTGGTATTCTATATGCAAACCTTGGCAGAAAAAAGTGATAGGATAACCCTGGAAAACCGGGGTGTGACTTTTGAAGGACGACCTATCTTGTTATTAACCATCACATCGCCTAAAAATCACCGGAATATCAATACGATACGAAAAAATCATATTGCACTCACTGAAAACAACAGCAATGGCCTTGACACTGACAATATGCCCGTGGTTGTGTACCAAGGATTCTCCATACATGGTAATGAACCTAGTGGTTCCAATGCAGGATTGGCCTATGCCTATTACCTGGCCGCAGCCGAAGGTCCGGAAATCGAAAGTCTATTGGACCACGTCGTCATTCTTATGGATCCCTGTTTCAATCCTGATGGATTGCAACGCTTTGCCTACTGGGCCAATACGAACAAAAGTATACATCCCGTTTCAGATAAAAACGACAGGGAATTTCATGAGGTATGGCCCGGCGGAAGAACCAACCACTATTGGTTTGACATGAACCGGGATTGGTTACCGGTACAGCTTCCCGAAAGTAGGGCCCGTATCCGAAGCTTTCATCAGTGGAAACCCAATATCCTTACAGACCATCATGAAATGGGCACTAATTCGACCTTCTTTTTCCAACCTGGAGAACCTACAAGGGTGCATCCCTTGACCCCTAAAATCAATCAGGAGTTGACTGCCGAAATCGGCACCTACCATGCCAAGGCATTGGATAAGATCGGCTCATTGTATTTTTCAGAGGAAAATTATGACGATTATTTCTACGGCAAAGGCTCTACTTTCCCTGATGTCAATGGGGGAATAGGTATTTTGTTCGAACAGGCCAGCTCAAGGGGCCATGCACAAGAATCGGAAAACGGGCTATTGACCTTCCCGTTCACCATTCGGAATCAGTTCGCTACAGCTTTGTCCACGATTGAAGCAGCCAATAACATGAGGGTTAAATTATTGGATTATCAACGTGACTTTTTTAATGGAGCCCGAACCGAAGCCGGGAAAAGTAAATCTAAATCGATTGTTTTTGGCGATAATAAGGATGCGGCAAAAAGCTGGCATTTGGCAGAAATCTTAAATCGCCACCAGATAAAATTCCATGGCTTGGCGAGTGATGCCGTCATTGATGGGAAGAATTATACCAAAGGAAATAGTTATGTGGTGCCCTTGGATCAAAAAAACCATCGATTGATCAAGGCCATGTTTGAAAAACGCACTTCGTTTTCCGATAGCCTTTTTTATGATATTTCCGCATGGACATTCCCCTTGGCATTCAATGTCGACTATACGGAACAAAATAGCATGGCCCATGCCGGGGAGGAGATAACGGACCTTCAACCCTTGACAGGAAATGTCACCGGTAAGAGTACTTACGCCTATCTTTTTGAATGGAATGAGTATTACACCCCCAAGGCATTGAACAGCATTGTTGAGAAAGGTTTAAGGGCCAAGGTGGCCAAATCCCCGTTCACCGTGGAAGGCAAATCCTATGATTATGGTACGATTATGGTTCCCGTACAAAACCAGGACCTGAATCTAGAGGAACTATACACCTTCCTAAAAGGGGTGGCACAAGAAAGTCAGTTACAGATTACGGCCGTTGGTACAGGCCTTACCAAAGGAATCGATTTGGGAAGTAATGATTTCGACCCCATCAAAAAACAGAAAGTTGCGATTTTAGTAGGTGATGGTATTCGTTCTTATGATGCAGGAGAAATTTGGCATTTGTTCGACACTCGCTACAACATTCCATTGACAAAACTGGATAGGTCCTACTTCAGTACCTTGGATTTGGGCAAATACACCGATTTGATCATTCCCAGTACGAGCTCATGGGGCAAAAAAGGTATCAGTAAAAAAGATGCTGAAAAATTAACGGACTGGGTTAAAAATGGGGGTACCTTAATCGGGTACCGCAATATCGCCGAATGGCTAAATAAAAACAAAATCGTTACCCTGAAATTCCGGAAAGACACTCTGGTCGCCAAAGACATCCCTTTCGCCAAAAAGAATGATTTTAAAGGGGCCCAAGTTACCGGAGGAGCCATTTTCGAAGCAAGATTAGACAGATCACATCCAATTAATTTTGGGTATAAGAATGACAAGCTTCCCTTATTCCGCAACACCAACATTTATATAGAACCCGATAAGAACAGTTTCAACAATCCTATCCAATATACCAACGATCCATTATTAAGCGGTTATATTTCAGAGGAGAATCTGGAACTACTTAAAGGCTCTGTTCCTTTTACCGTAAAAAAGATCGGTAAAGGCCGAGTGATCATCTTTACCGATAACACCAATTTTAGGGCCTTTTGGTATGGTACGAATAAATTATTAATGAATGCCATCTTTTTTGGGGATATGATGTAACCCTAAACAAGCTTTACATACAACAGGTTAAAAAGCAAATGGCCTAAAAAAACAAGGGATGCCAATCCTATACCAAACAGGCAGGCAAGCAATAGAAACAAAAGAACATAGTATGTAGGAAATAAGACAATCCCCAATGCAAAACGCAAAGTGGCCCTAAATTCGATATCCATCTTAAGGGGCTTTACAAACCTGTTCCATATGAGGAGTACCGGAAAGTTCACCATCGTAAAAATGAACCTCATAACCTTTGGGAACACCTGGTTTCCCTTTTGCTTTGCCCCCTTTTGAATTGGCGCATCGATTTCTTTTATTTTCCTATTTACGGTAATAGGGTCTAGGTAATCCACTCCATGGCTGTCCAAAGCTTCAATAACATTGTCGTAATCCTCTCCTTCAGGGATATGGGTTGTCAACTGCTTTAAACGTTCATACACCTCTTTTTTGAGTTGACTTTCAGTACGGGTCAAATCTTTAGGGTCATAAAACCCCTGTACAGCAAGATCTTTACCAATATGCAAGGCCACACTATCGGGAAAGCCTTGGGCTTTTAGGTAATTCAATCCTACTGGTACTATTCTAATATCCAAATCCGGATTTTTTTCCAAAGCGGAGAATATCATCTTTACAAAACCCTTTCGCATGGGCCATCGAACCCGTCGATGAAGGCCGTGATTACCTTCTGGGAAAAGCATCAATGTTTTTCCCTCCGCCAAGAGGTTACCGCATTTATCAAAAATTGCTGGATTATTCTTAAGGGTTTCCCTTCCATCCCTAAACCTATAGATAGGAATCATTCGCAGGTAGTGCAAAAACCGACTGACCCATGGTTTTTTAAAAACGTCGGACCGCGCTAAAAAATAGGGAGCTTCCTTAACGTTCATAACGATGACCAAGGCATCCATCAAAGCATTCTGATGGTTCGCCAAGAGTATAACGGGCTTATCCTTTGGTATATTCCGTAGCCCTTCCACCTTGATTTTTTTGAAATAAAAAAACAGACTGGTCCTTATATAAAGTTTTAAAATCCTGTATCCTATCCTCATGAAGCCAATTCCTCTTTCCCAATGGGTTTATACCCCCAAAATGCGGAGAGTACCAAACCAGAGACCAAATGCCAAATTCCCCAAAAGGCCGCAAGTAATGCCATACCCCCCAAGCCTTCAAAAAAAGTAAAGATCAGCAGCAGTCCCAACCCTGAATTTTGAATACCCGTTTCAATAGTAATCGATCGTACGTCCCTAGTGGACAACCCCATCAATCTTGCAAATGAAAATCCTGTTAAGAAAGCCAAGAGGTTATGAATGAGTACAATCCAGAAAACATAAAAAATATAATCCACAAATATTTCCCTATTGTTATAAAGGGCAAGGAATATCAGGGCAATAAAAAAGACCAAGGAAATCCATTTCAACACTTTGGCCATTTTTTTGGCCAATACAGGTTTTAGGTAATTCACCCACATACCCAAAAGCAAGGGGATAGCCAATAACAAGGAAACCAATTTCACCATTTCATACGGCGATATGGCTACATCCTTCAATATTATTTCGGTAGGCCCATACAAAGAGCCCCAAAGTTCAAGGTTGAACGGCGTCATAAAAACAGCCATAAGCGTGGCCACTGCCGTAAGGCTAACGGACAATGCGGAATTACCATTGGCCAAATGGGTTATGAAATTGGAGATATTCCCTCCCGGACAGGCGGCAACCATAAACATTCCCAAAGCAATACTTGGAATGGGCTCTATGAGCCAAACCAGCACAAAGGTCATTGCAGGTAAGATTAAAAACTGACTACAAACCCCCGTTAAAATGGATTTAGGTTTCTTGAAAAGTCTTTTAAAATCCACCACCGATATTTCCAAGGCAATTCCGAACATGACCAAAGCCAAGGCAATATTCAATATCCATAGGGTTTGGCTATCGAAATTAATATGAACATTATCTAGTACGGTATCGATCAAGGAATCAGGCTATTTTTAATCCGTTGGGGACAGAAGAATCTGGTTTAAGCAAAACAACCTCTTTCCCGGCAACTGCACCCAAGATAAGACATTCACTCATAAAATTGGCAATTTGTTTATCAGGAAAATTAATTACGGCAATTACCTGCTTTCCCAAGAGCTCTTCCTTGGTATATAATTCGGTAAGTTGCGCCGAGGATTTTTTAACACCGATCCCTTCCCCAAAATCCAACTTTAATTGATAAGCCGGTTTCCGGGCCTCTGGAAAATCACGTACTTCAATGATCGTGCCCACGCGCATATCGACCTTTGCGAAGTCACTCCAGCTTATAGTATCGTCCATATTATATTTCTTTAACGCCAATGTCTAATATAAAAATAGCTATGGAGATTACCAAGTATTGCGGACAATATCAAATAAGTCACCTACCGGGATTGTAAATAGCCTTCAAACCCTAGGAAGCGAAAAAGGCTACCATCCTTTTCTTTTTAACAACCCTTGAATATGGGCACAATGGTGCTGACTGTGCCAAGCGTATTTCGCTATATTCTCTTTAACCGAAACCTCACTATGGTCATCGGGATGTATATAGCATTTTTCGTAGTCTTCCTTGGAAAGTCCTTTTAAAAGGAAAACCATTTTGGCATGTAATGCCTTTAGATAACTTATTGAAAGTGCTATCGGAGCCGATCTGGCATCAAATAATTTGCTCCAACTTTTTTCCCCATAGGCCTTGATCATCGGTTCATCCTCTGTCAAGGCCCACTTGAACCGGGTATAACTGTGATGATGGCTATCGGCAATATGGTGCACCAATTGCCTTACGGTCCACCCCCCAGGCCTATATGGGGTTTCCAATTGCACCTTGGTCAAGGGGGTTACCAAATTTTCCAATATTCCCGGTAATTCCTCCAAGACCTGTATCCAACCATCAACGGTATCCTGGGATACCTTTGGGGAATATTCAAAATGGCCCAAAGGATACCTCAACATTTCCAGTTCTTTGTTTTCCATCTTTTAAAAATAGAAAATTTAATACAGTTTTAACCAAATGGAAATTGATAAAAATCTAAATATCTACTACTTTTATGGGGTAAATAGTTTACTAATTTAAAAACATCCAAAATGGCAACATTACGATTGGGGGACACAGCCCCGAATTTTACAGCAGACAGTTCAATAGGAACTATTAATTTATATGATTACCTCGGGGATAGTTGGGGAATCCTTTTCTCCCACCCTGCGGATTTCACGCCGGTATGCACCACAGAGTTGGGGACCGCAGCGAATTTTAAAGGTGAATTCGACAAGCGAAATGTAAAAATGTTGGCCTTGAGCGTAGATGGGGCCGCATCACATAGGGATTGGATCAAGGATATCAATGAAGTACAAAATACCACAGTGACTTTTCCGATTATTGCTGATGAAGATAGAAAGGTCTCTGATTTGTATGATATGATACATCCGAAAGCGGACAGTACCTTAACGGTGCGTTCGGTTTTTATTATCGCACCCGACAAAACCATTAAGCTGACATTGACCTACCCTGCATCAACAGGCCGTAATTTTTATGAACTCTTAAGGGTTATTGATTCCTTACAGTTGACAGCCAACCATAAAGTCGCCACCCCTGCCAATTGGGAGCATGGCCAAGACGTTGTTGTGAGTCCTGCCATACCCACCGCAGAAGCACGGGAAATGTTTAAGAAAGGCGTTAAGGAGGTAAAACCATATTTGAGAATGACCCCTGATCCCACGGCTTAAACCCCGTAAACACGACCCTAATAAAATGCAATTTGATAGAATTAAAAGGCGTGGTTGTTTATGTAAGGCTGGGTTAACACAAAGATAACCTCCAAAATATCATACAATTAAATATTTTAATACTACCTTTGCACTTTAATTAATATTTAATAATTTTTATTATGAGTAAAGGAACAGTTAAATTCTTCAATGATTCCAAAGGATACGGTTTTATCACTGAAGATGGTTCGAACGAAGATCATTTTGTACACATTTCTGGCTTAATCGACGAAGTTCGTGAAGGTGATGTTGTAGAATTTGAACTACAACAAGGTAAAAAAGGATTGAACGCCGTTAATGTGAAAGTAGTTGACTAGGTAACGATTTTAACTTTTTTTATATACCCCTGATGATTATTCATCGGGGGTTTTTATTTGCAGTATTTTCTTACCCATATTTACATTTTTCTTATTTTTCTTCAGCCATTAACGCAACCCTTGTTAGTTTTTCGCATCATAAGTAAAACAAAAAGCTCTCCATTATAACTTAACTAACAAATTCTTGCATGACTACTTTTATAATTATTTTACTATCCTTGCTTTTTATTAATGGACTACTTCTATTACTAAGTATCATAAGTGCTAAAAAATAATTGTGTTTACAATTTCATTGATTGGGTAGGGTTTCCGATGTCCCCGTTGTTCTATATACAGGATATGTAAATCCAATTAATTCCGACTGACTATGCCTACTTTTTTCACATTATTACTAATTCTTGTTTTCATCAATATCATGTTGCTATTTGCCAGTTGGAATCAGCAGGTGAAGAAGTGAGTTATGGAAATAAAAAAGCCCCAGTATATACTGAGGCTCCTCTATTATATATGGGATGTTCTTTATTTAACGCCCATCAATTCCACATCGAATAACAAAGTTGCATCCGGTGGTATTACCCCTCCGGCTCCTGCACTTCCGTAAGCTAAATTCGACGGAATTACAAAACGGGCTTTATCACCAATCTGTAATAAGGCAATACCTTCGTCCCATCCTGGGATTACCTGCCCTACCCCAAGTTTAAAATCTATCGGTTGATTTCTTTTATAAGAGGAATCGAATACCTGACCGTTCAATAAGGAACCTTCGTAATGCACGGAAACCGTCTGTCCTGATTCGGCCTTTGCACCACTTCCTTTTTGGATTATCTTATATCGTAGTCCACTTTCGGTCTCATCGAAACCTGCCGCTACCTTATCCAATTCCTGTGCTTGTTTTGCCTTTTCTTCGGCAATTCGCTGTTCCCTTGAACTTTCAAACGTTTTAAATGCATTTACAGCATCCCAATTTTCAGCATCGTTACCAACCCTGACAATCTCTAAACTTTCAATCATATCCGATTGTCCAATGGCATCGACCACCTCTTGTCCTGCTTCCACATGTCCGAAAACCGTATGTTTATTATCCAACCATGGTGTCGCTATATGCGTAATGAAAAACTGGCTCCCATTGGTTCCGGGACCTGCATTGGCCATAGAAAGTACCCCTGGTGCATCATGGACCAAATCAGGATGGAATTCATCATCGAACTTATAGCCTGGGTCACCTGTACCCGTACCTAAGGGACATCCCCCTTGCACCATAAAATCAGGAATAACCCTATGGAATTTTAAACCATTATAATAGGGCTCTCCAATAGGTTTTGCCGAATTTTCCAATTTACCCTCTGCCAAGGCCACAAAGTTACCCACTGTTCCGGGTGTTTTATCATAGGTTAATTTGACCAGTATCTCTCCTTTGGAAGTATTGAATTTTGCGTAGATTCCGTCTTGCATTTTTCGTTATTTTTAATGAGCTGCAAAGATATACAAATTAGTTTGGGGAAAAGTATTCAGGTTTAGGCAACCCATTTCCTTTACAAAAGTCAGCCTAGGCCCTATGGCGTTGGGACTATCCCATATTTATCGAATAGATAAACCAAACTGGCCATCGCAGCGGTACCCAGTTCCAATTCCCTTTTATTGACATGTTCAAAAGTATCGTTCTCTGAATGGTGATGGTCAAAATAACGTTGTGAGTCGGGACGTAAACCTGCCAACACGATGCCATCATCCTTTAATGGCCCTATATCGGCCCCACTATGGCCTTTTACGAACAAGTGGACGAGATAGGGTTCAAATAGCGGTTTCCAGCGCTTCACCTGTTCAAAATTAGCCTCTGAACAATCAAATGAAAACCCTCTTGGCGTAAAACCACCAGCATCACTCTCCAATGCGAAGACATGCTTCTCATTTTTGCTATTTGCCGTCTCTGCATATTTTTTCCCACCGCGTAAACCGTTCTCTTCATTCATGAACAATACGACCCTAATGGTCCGTTTTGGCTGATACCCCGTTTCTTTCAGAAGGCGTAATACATCCATACTTTGAACACAACCGGCCCCATCATCGTGGGAACCGTCCCCTAAATCCCAAGAATCCAAATGACCGCCAACGACCATGACCTCATCGGGGTATTCACTTCCCCGGATTTCTCCGATGACATTATACGATTCAACGTCTTTATAGACCTTGCAATTTTGTTTGAAATAGAAATTGGCCTTGGGACTTAATTTTAGTGTGGCACTCAAAAACTCAGCCCCTTTGGTGCTGATTGCCGCAGCAGGAATACGATTTGGTATTTCCGTATCACCGTAGTCCATTGTCCCAGTATGTGGATAATCATCCAACCTCAAATTCAATGAACGTACGATTACCCCAACCGCCCCAAACTTAGCAGCTTCCTTTGCACCAGCATAACGTTGGTCGACACATCCTGAATAGGATTTAAAGGTATTCAATTCAGTGGGATCCATGGGTTTATTGAAAAAAACGATCTTACCCGATATTTTCCCTGGCCCCAAAAGCTTCAATTCCTCAATCCCATTTACCTCAACAATACTAGCCTTAATACCCTGTAAGGGTGTAGCCACGGACCCACCCAGTGCACATATAGGCAAATCGGTGGTAATCCCAGGGGCTGTCTCAACATAAGCGAATTCCGGAGTTCCCCGAACCCATTTCGGAACCATTACGGGTTGTAGCCAAACACGGTCAAGCCCCATTGAATCCAATTGTGATTTGGCATACTCCACAGCTTGCTGTGCCTGAAGTGAGCCTGAGAGCCTTCCCCCAATCTGATTGGACAAATAATTGAGCCAATCGTACGATTCGCTGTTGGTCAAAGCCGTATTATAAATAGCCTTTATCTGTTGTTCGTCTTCGGATTGGGAATACCCCTGCCAAGTAGCCAAAACAGCCAGTAAAAAGAATTTCAAAAACCTCATTCGCTCTCTAATTGTTGTTTATAGCTGTCTAAATTAGCCTTTATTTTATCATCAAGTTCAGGAGCTGCTATATCTTTGTATTTTTTTAACGCTTCGAAAAGTATATGGGCCACAATGAGCCTTGCCGACTTTTTATTGTCCGCCGGAACAACAAACCAGGGAGCTTTGGGCTTCGATGTCCTTTGTATGGCCTCTTGGTAGCACTGCTGGTACCGATCCCATAATTTCCTTTCCTTTAAATCATCGGGGGAAAATTTCCAATGCTTTTGTCTCAATCGCAGTCTTCTGAGAAGCCTTTGTCTTTGTTCTTCCTTGGAAAGATGAAGAAAGAACTTAAATATGATGGTCCCATTGGCTGCCAAGTGCTTTTCGAAATTATTGATCTGTTCGAATCGGGAATCCCAAAATTTCCCATCAATGTCCGAGACTTCATTGATTCCCGGAATATGCTCCCCCAGTATATATTCAGGATGCACACGGGTAACCAAAACATTCTCATAATGTGTGCGGTTGAAAATCCCAAATTTC
Source organism: Maribacter aquimaris (assembly GCF_014596745.1). GTDB lineage: Bacteria > Bacteroidota > Bacteroidia > Flavobacteriales > Flavobacteriaceae > Maribacter_A > Maribacter_A aquimaris. The sequence goes on along the minus strand of NZ_JABTCF010000010.1, from coordinate 80,147 downwards.
CCTTTTGCAGGAAGTGCTATATAATGTCTCCACAGAAAATCATGTTTCAATTCGAGGTCCGTGGGCACCTTAAAGCTATGTACCACGACACCACGAACATTGAAGTCCTTGAACACCTCCCTTACAAGGCTATCCTTCCCAGAGGTATCCATACCCTGTAAACAAATCAGAACGCTATATTTACCGTCGGCATATATGGTATCCTGAAAATCACCAAGTTCTTTTCGAAGCTTTCGCAGATCTTTCTTTAGTTCCTTATTGGTCACACCAAAATCCTCATAAGTGGGTAATTCCGACAATTTTGTGGTGGAATTTGCCTTATAGGAGTTAATATCGATATTCTTCATGCCTTGAATTTAAAATATTTTATCGTTGAACTACCTGAAATGTTAAAATATACAACCATTTAACCCTGCATTTTTGCAGCTTGTCCAAATTACACAAAACTCCCTGCTTTCTATCGAAAAAAATGGGAAAAACCTCATTCTCTACGTACATTTACCATGTATTATTCCCAAATTTTACAACGATAAAATGGCCTATATTATGAAGAACCCTTCCTTCTTGGCAATTGCCATACTGATTATATTTTCTTCCTTCACGGTTGATAAGGCCTGCGAGTACGCGACCTCTAACATGAATTATATAAAGTCTGAAACCGAAAAAGCAATTGCGAAAGAAGACATTAACCAAGCAAAATACCATGCATACAAGGCCATAAATGCAATTGAAAAATCCAAGGAACAGATAAAGGAATGTGGTTGTGTATATGCCGAACACAATATAAAGGACGGGAAAACAGACTTGATTTCGGCCACAAAGGCCACCTCCTTGAACGGGGCGCGAATCTTATTGAATCGGGCATTGGAGCATATGACCGATGCCATTGAGTCAATTGAGGACCACGAATTACACGACAGCCAATATGGGACAGACCTTCTAGCCATGAACACCACCATTTCCGATTTGGAAAAAGTGTCGATGAGCAAGCCCACCGAAATGGAATTGGAGCAAAAAATAGATGCTTCCTTGGAAAAATATCGCCAATCCCTTGAAAAAATCGTAAACTCGGTCGATTGTGCATCGGCTCGTGCCTTCGCAGAGAATATTTATTTGCATTGCGAACAGCAATTACTACTACCCAACCTTACCGAGGGGAAAAAATACTATAATTACAAAACGAAGGAAATCACGGCCAAAGCCTTGGAAAAATTGGAAGCCTGTAAGTAAGATCTATTTACTTGCAAACAACCTTACATCTTCTTCGGTTACCTCTTTACCCCCCAGGATAATCAACCGTTCCACAACGTTTCGCAATTCGCGTATATTACCGGTCCAATCGTATCCCTTCAAGAGCTTTATGGCCCCTTTGGAAAATTCCTTGGGTGAAATACCCTGCTCGTTTGCTATCTTATCGGCAAAATGTTTGATCAATAACGGAATATCATCCCTCCTATCATTCAATGAGGGTACTTTTATCAAGATCACGGCAAGGCGATGATAAAGATCTTCCCTGAATCTGTTCTCTTTTATTTCTTCTGAAAGATTCTTGTTCGTAGCGGCAATAACCCTGACATCTACCTTGATATCCTTATCGGAACCTACCCTTGAAATTTTATTCTCCTGCAGGGCACGCAACACCTTGGCTTGTGCAGACAGACTCATATCCCCTATTTCATCTAAAAAAATAGTTCCTTTATTAGCCGTCTCAAACTTACCGGCCCTATCCTTGACCGCGGACGTAAAAGCCCCTTTGACATGGCCAAAAAGTTCACTCTCTATCAATTCCGAGGGTATGGCCGCACAATTCACCTCTATAAAAGGTGCTGCACTCCTTGGACTTTTTTCATGGATCCAATGGGCAACGAGTTCTTTTCCGGTACCGTTGGAACCGGTAACCAAAACACGGGCGTCTGTAGGTGCAACCTTTTCAATGATATCTTTAATCGCATTGATTTCGTTGCTTTCACCGATCATTTCATAATTCTTACTGACCTTTTTCTTTAGAATCTTATTTTCAACGACCAATTCCTTTCTGTCCAATGCATTTCTCACCGTAGTCAACAAACGATTCAAATCGGGTGGTTTCGAGATATAGTCGAATGCCCCTATGCGCATGGTATTGACAGCCGTATCCAAATCACCATGGCCCGATATCATGATAAAAGGAACCTCTGGTTTGATCTTACGTGCTGCTTCCAACACCTCAACACCATCCATTTTTGGCATTTTTATATCGCACAATACCAAGTCGTAGTCATTGTTCTTAACGGCCTCCAAACCTTTTAAACCATCTTCCGCCTCTTCCACTTGATACGAATCGTTTTCTTCGGATAGTATTTTAACCAATACCCTACGGATTGCCGCTTCATCCTCTACCACCAAAATTTTTGACATATTGTAATTTTTTAAATTCCTATTCTAAATCCGGTCCTGAAATACAGACTAGGCTCATCATTCAACGTAAAAATATCATTTCTATCCTTATCACGTAATACCCCATCCTGAAAAATCGTATGCCCGACATAACCGTAGAACGACATAATTTTTGATATGTTATATTGATACCCTATCGTTAACAATGCCGTCGATGAGGAAACCGACGAGGCAAAACCAGTATTGGGTAGGATGATATTGTTTTGCAGGTTTACAAAATAACCATCTAAAATAAATTCGGTCTGGATCAAATGGGTCTCATCCAAGTGATATTTAAAACCTGTTTTGGGAAGACCAACAACATAGGACCAATTAGGATGGAACCTTTTTTCGTAATACACAAAGGGCAAAGGTATTCGTAAGGATACGGTTGAGTTATAGGCCAAACCGATTACCAAACGCATTGGTTTATCTATGTCTTGCCTTTCTTTAAAGGCCCCTGCGGTCACATTGACTGAAACATCACCGTTTTCCAGCGGATTGGTCAGGGTCGATGACAGCCGTGGTGTTACCACCCCTATAAACCTCCAATTTTGATTGTGCTTATATACATAGGCAAGATTTAAATCGACCACGTGGAGATTCTCTAACCCCTTACTATCAAAATACTCATTATCCCCCAGTTTATAGGCCAAATAATTATATTCAGCACCGATGATAATATTATCAGAATCCTTGACCTTCAATGGCACATTGACCACCATTTTATACCGTGAAAGCTGGGCATCGGCATTATTCTTGGGCATAATCATATACTCCAACCTGAATATATCAGGGGATTGGGCCATAATACGATCTTGGCCCAATACGAATATGAGCATGAGCACCATAACTATATTGCTTCTGACACTACTCCTTTTCATTGCTGTTTTTGTGTTGAAAAACATGTACATCCCTTTGGGGAAATGGTATGGAAATATTGTGTTTCCTAAATTCCGCATCAATGGTGTAGCGTACATCGCTTTTAATCCTTAAATCGGTAAAGCTATCAGTGGTATAGTAATTCAATGAAAACAAAAGTGCCGAATCACCAAAATCCTCAAACAGCACAAAGGGCTTGGGATTTTTCAGAATCCCCCTTTGGCTCTGCGAAATTTTCTCAAGAATCCTGGTCACCAATACTACGTCACTTCCATAGGCCACCCCTATTTTTACATTCTCCCTAGTTGTTTTATGATTTTGGGTATAATTGAATATGGTTTCGTTTATGAATTTATGGTTCGGGATAATAATAACCTTATCATCCCTTGTAATAGCCCTAACCGTTCGGAGTTTGATCTCGAAAACCTTACCTACCCGACCATCTATTTCTATAATATCCCCTACACTCAGTGACTTATCGACAATGATGAATATCCCCCCTATAACATCCTGGAAGAGCTCTTGAAGGGCCAACCCCAAACCGACAAAAAGAGCAGCGGATGCGGTTATCAATAAGGTTATGTCAATACCCGCCATACTCAGGGTAATTAAAACAACCACCATATATGTCGCGTATTTGATAAACTTGAAAACACTGATGAATTTCAGCTGATCCTCTTTGACCATTTTATGGGTTAAGATCTGCCGCAACCATTTTAGCACGAACCCGGTCATTAAAAATGTCAGAATGACTATTAGAAGCAGTCCGACGGTTACATGCAATGATTTATCCCCTGTCCCTATCCGAATTCCCAAATTAAGGACTTCCTGGATCGAGCCCCAGACATCCACTTCAATAATTTCCTTCAATGTATCGGATTCATCCTGTACCATGATCAATACTTTATCCACTTAAACAATTCCTTGTAGGTGGGTTTTTTACCATACATCAGAATTCCTACCCGGTAGATCTTGGCTGCAAACCAAACAATCCCCAGAAATGTCACAATCAATAAAAGAATAGAGACCACTAATTCCCATATGGGCACACCACCTTCCCCAATACCTCCTGGCAAGCGCATAAGCATCACGATAGGGGATGTTAACGGAAACAGGGAAAAACCTACGGCAATGGGACCATGTGGGTTGCTGAAAACCGAAAAGAAACCAACGTATATGGCCAACATCAATGGTAATATGATTGGAAATATAAACTGTTGGGTGTCCGTTTCATTATCAACTGCGGCACCAATAGCAGCATATATAGAACTATAGATCAAATACCCAAGTATAAAATAAACCACAAAAAAACAGATCAACATGGCCCATGGTATTTTAAAAAGCTCCTGTGCATAGGCCTGAATGGTCTGATTGGGGGTTGGTACGGAAGGCATCATATTACCTGCCATACCACCTGTAACTTCCGCCCCATTGTTCAATGTCGTTGGGTCAATATCAAAAATAGCAAAAGCGACGAACAAAAGCAGGGTAGCTGAAACTATCCAGATCGCAAATTGGGTGATTCCGGCCAAGGAGGTACCAATTATCTTTCCCATCATTAATTGAAATGGCTTCACCGAGGAAATAATCACCTCAATGATCCTACTGGTTTTCTCCTCTATGACACTACGCATCACGAAACCACCATATATGATAATGAACATCATGATCAGATATCCAAATCCACCCCCGATAATAGCCTTTATTTCATTGACCCCTTTTAGGTTTTGTTCCCCCTCGAAGGTTTCGGTATTGATTTCATATTTTTTGTCCATTTGGGCAAATTCCGAAGAGGAAACGCCCATGTCCTGTAACCTTCTTTCCCTTAACCTTGCCTGAAAAACATGCTCCAATTGCTCAAGGACAGAGGAACTTGGTGTTTCCTTTGTATAGAAATAGGAATGTGCTGCCACCTTTTCCAGTTCATCCTCATAGGGTATGTGCAAAAGTCCATAATACCCCATATGTGCGGTAGAATCCTTGGCGGCCTGTAAGGAGACATCCTTGAACAACACATAGGATGTGCTTTCGGTAGTGTTAAAATCATTGGAGAAGTAATCACTTTCATTGAATACCCCAATAATCCGTTTTTGATTGTCATTGATTTTGGTCAGATAGGCTATCAACACTACCATCGCAACCATTAAAATAGGGCTGAGAAAAGTCATGATCACAAAGGACTTATTTCTGACTTTTGCCAAATATTCCCTTTTTATGATAATAGGCAGTTTATTCATTTGCGTCTTTATCTTGTACAGTTTGTATGAATATCTCATTCGCAGAAGGAATAATTTCCGTGAATTGATTGATATTCGAACGATTTGCGAAAAAAGCCAGGATTTCACCGGAATCATTGGCCGGAATCTGAATGGTGAAATCCAATTGATTTTCCAATGCATCGACCCCTACTTTGCTGATATTGAATTTATCCGATATTTCCGTCAGAAGCAAATCAACATTTTCAGCTTGTAACCCCACCCGAAAAATATTGTTCTTATAGGCTTTCTTTATATCGGATAGTTTACCATCAAGGATTTTCTCCGATTGATGGATCAAGGCGATATACTCACATAATTCCTCAACGGATTCCATACGATGGGTTGAAAAGATTATGGATGTCCCTTTCTCTTTTAAATTCAGTATCTCGTCCTTGATGATATTGGCGTTAATGGGATCGAAACCACTGAAAGGTTCATCGAATATGAGCAATTTGGGCTCATGCAATATGGTAACGATGAATTGTATCTTTTGGGCCATACCTTTTGACAACTCCTGGACTTTCTTATTCCACCAATCCCCAATGTCCAAACGTTCAAACCAATACATCAATCGCTTTTTGGCCTCAACCTTGCTCAACCCTTTCAATTGTGCCAAATACAGGGCCTGCTCCCCTACTTTCATGCCTTTGTACAACCCCCGCTCCTCGGGCAAATAGCCAATCATGGAAATATGCTTGGGCTTTAAAAGTTCCCCATCAAAATATACCTCCCCCTTATCGGGAAAGGTTATTTGGTTGATAATACGAATTAAGGTAGTCTTACCAGCACCGTTGGGGCCTAAAAGGCCATAGATACTGTTTTTAGGTATTTCCAGGGAAACTTTATTCAAAGCCAAATGTTTCCCGTATTGTTTGGTAACCTCCTTAGTGACCAAAATGTTATCCATGTAAGCAATTTTGCCAAAGATATAGAATTGCTTTAAAAATCACTTCCAAAATCATAATAATACGAGGATTAAAAAACAAGGACCATAACCTCTTAAATCAAAAGAAAAACAAATTGACTTATCAAAAAACACAACGTAAACATATGATACAGTTGATCTTGAAAACAAATCAAAATCCAGGCATGCCCCTATTACTATCAGGAACCGATCGCACCGTTACCCCGAATAAAGACGGCTCCACTTACCAATGTCATTCCCCAAACTATCCTAGTGGAATCATCAGTTCTCCCTATTGTCATCAAACCTAATAAATCGTAATGCAACAAGAGTATGCAAAACCCACCCTCAACAAACGTAAAGACCCCGCCTGGGGCGGGGTTAGTCCATCCGATCCCAAAAGTTGGGTGTAAATTGGAAAAAGAAAGCATAAACTATCCCGAAGTTCGTGTTCTGTTCTTTTTTGCATTGCCTCAAATGCATAGCATTCATGAATACCGTTAAAAACAATAGACATGCCGATGAATAAAAAAGAAACAGGGCCGAAAAACCAAGGTATCGCATACCTTGGTTTAGAGGAGCCAGCTGCAGCCTGGCCATTTTGCTGAGACCCATATTGAGGAAAGCAAGTAAAACCCGCGGCCACACCGCCCAGGCCGCTTTCACTAAGGTGAAATGCGCTATGGACGGCTTCCCCCTCCCAATGCGGAAACCACTGGATTTAAAACGAAATCAAAAATAGGCCGTTCCTTCTTTGCCCCCGTTCAAAGGCGTTAGAAATACAGAATTCTTCCTATTTAGGTTAACTCGATTATTTGCATGAATATCCAAATACCCGGAAATTGTTATTGACCCTTAATAGATCAATCCCAAGAGTTGTTTTTGAAACAGAAAAAGATAGCATAAACTATCCCGAAGTTCATGTTCTGTTCTTTTTTGCATTGCCCAAAAAAGAATCAAAAAACGCTAGGCTGATTTTGAATTTCTTTAAATCCACGCACTTTCCGCGGCCACACCGCCCAGGCCGCTTTCACTAAAGTGAAATGCGCTATGGACGGCTTTCCCCGCCCAATGCGGAAACCACTTGATTTAAAACGAAATCAAAAATAGGCCGTTCCTTCTTTAGTACACCGTTCATAGGCGTTAGAAATACAAAATTTCTCCTATTTAGGGTAACCCAACTATTTGCATAAATATCCAAATACCCGGAAATTGTTATTGATCCGGGGTGGATCAATCCCAATAGTTATGTGTGAATTGGAAAAAGAAAGCATAAACTATCCCGAAGTTCATGTTCTGTTCTTTTTTGCATCGCCCAAAAAAGAAACAGGGCCGAAAAACCAAGGTATCGCATACCTTGGTTTAGAGGAGCCAGCTGCAGCCTGGCCATTTTGCTGAGACCCATATTGAGGAAAGCAAGTAAAACCCGCGGCCACACCGCCCAGGCCGCTTTCACTAAAGTGAAATGCGCTATGGACGGCTTCCCCCGCCCAATGCGGAAACCACTTGATTTAAAACGAAATCGAAAATAGGCCGTTCCTTCTTTAGGATTGTGTTCAGAGGCGTTAGAAATACAGAATTTTTCCTATTTAAGGTAACCCAACTATTTGCATGAATATCCAAATACCCGGAAATTGTTCTTGATCCGGGGTTAGTCCATCCGGTCCACTAACAATATACGATAACCGCAAAATATGGAAACCAAGTCATCCTAAAAACAAAACCCACCCCCAACAAACGTAAAGACCCCGCCTGGGGCGGGGTTAGTCCATCCGGTCCACTAGCGACATACGATAACTGAAAAATATGGGAACGAAGTCACTCCAAAAACAAAACCCACCCGTAATAAACGTAAAGACCCCGCCTGGGGCGGGGTTAGTCCATCCGGTCCACTAGCGACATACGATAACTGAAAAATATGGGAACGAAGTCACTCCAAAAACAAAACCCACCCTCAATAAAATCAAGGATGGGAAAAAAATTGCTATGAAAAAGAAAATTAATATTGGTTTCCCAATATTAAATCAAATATACGTTTTTTATTTTATACTCAAATTGATATTATTTAAGAGAACATATCTTTGACTTTTTCAAAAAAGGATTTATCTGATTTTTCCGGTTTTGGCATAAAGTTCTCACTGCCATCCATACGTTCGAAAAACTCCCTCTGTTCCTTGTTGAGCTCTTTGGGTGTCCATACATTAATATGGACCAAAAGATCCCCACTACCATAACCGTTTAAACTGGAAATACCTTTCCCCCTCAGTCGAAGGATTTTGCCAGACTGAATTCCTGGCTCCAACTTAATACGCACCTTACCACCTACAGCATCAATTTCCTTCGAAGTTCCCAAAATGGCTTCTGGGAAACTAATATATAGGTCATAATGAAGATTATCCCCTTCCCTTTTTAAGGTTTCATGGTCTTGGGCCTCTATAGCGACCAAAAGGTCTCCCGGAATTCCATTCCCTGGGGCTTCGTTCCCCTTTCCTGGAACTTTTAGCTGCATACCATCTTCAACCCCTGCAGGGATTTTTATCGAAACGGTCTCCTCTTTTATCTTAAGACCTTGTGCATCCGCATCGGCTGGTCGCTTATCAATGACCTGACCACTACCGCCACAAGTAGAACAAGGGACTGCAGTTTGCATTCTACCCAAAATAGTATTGGTTATTTTGGTTACTTGCCCATGGCCTCCACACGTACTACAGGTTTTATAGGTCACCCCAGGTACCTGCATTTTACGCTTGACCTTCACTTTTTTCTCAACACCATTGGCCACTTCCTCCAAGGTCAATTTCACCCTTATCCTCAGGTTACTACCTTTGACCCTACGTTGGCCTCCGCCACCACCAAAACCACTAAAACCGCCAAAGCCTCCGCCAAATGCACCACCGAATATATCCCCAAATTGACTGAAAATATCATCCATGTTCATTCCGCCTCCGCCAAAACCACCGGCACCTTCAAAGGCTGCATGTCCGTATTGATCGTATCGCGCCTTTTTATCCGGATTACTCAGGACTTCGTATGCTTCCGCTGATTTCTTAAAGAGTTCCTCTGCTTTTGAATCACCCGGGTTTTTATCCGGATGGTACTCCAAGGCTTTCTTTCGATAGGCCTTTTTTATTTCTGCAGCGGTGGCATTTTTACTAATGCCCAATATATCGTAATAATCTTCCTTCATACTTGAATTTTAGTTCCCAACGACGACTTTTGGGTGACGTATTATCCTATCCCCCAATTTATAACCTCGTTCTACAACATCAATGATCTTGCCTTTAAGCTTTTTCTCCGGGGCCGGTATTTGGGTAATGGCATCATGGATTTCAGCATCGAAAACATCACCTTGCTTCACGCCAACCTCTTCCATACCTTTTGATTTCAAGATATCCCTGAATTTACCATTGATCAATTCAACACCCTTGAACATTTCCTTATCCTCTGATTTGGATAATTCCTTTAAGGCACGCTCAAAATCATCTAAAACAGGAAGTAAGGCCACAATGACCTCTTGACCCGCAGTTTTAAATAAATCCATTCGCTCCCTGGAAGTACGTTTCTTATAATTTTCGAATTCCGCAAACAATCTAAGGAATTTGTCTTTTTCCTTGGCCAGTTCGTTTTGAAGTTGTTCTTCCACAGACTGAGCCTCCTCTTCATTCGCAACATCCTCTTGTTCTTTCCCGGTATCGTTTGTTGATTGCTCGTCAAGGATAGGTTCATTAACCTCTTCAGCTTTGTTTTTATCACTCATTTTCGGATACTAATTTTATTCTTATTTTGGATGGCAAAAGTACTGCCATTTATTTAAAAATGTCAAAATGTCATTAATCTTTACCAAATTTTGTTCTGGTAGTTCCTGAAAAGGACAAAAATAAGATGGAAGTATAATTTTAAGACCGGATTATGACATTCCGGATCAGCCCATGGAGTGCTTTAATTCCCCATTATAAAAGAATTCAAGTGCGTTTCCTATATTGGGATAATCAAAAACAAAGCCCTCTTCCGCGATTTTCTTGCTACTCACACGCTGACTTGCATATAACAAATATGACATTTCACCTAGAACCAATTTCATGGTCAACTGGGGAATATGAGGTAACAAAAGGGGTACATTGAAAACCTTTGCCAACTCATGCACCATTTTTTTATGGGTAATAGGATTGGGAGCTACACCATTGTAGACACCTTCCAATTCATTTTCAACAACAAATAGGAAAAGTTTGGCCAAATCGTTGATATGCACCCACGACTGCCATTGTTTACCATTCCCAAAAACAGTACCGATATAGGATTTAATGGGTTTGGCAATTTTGGGCAACGCGCCGCCATCCTTGGATAACACCAACCCAATTCGAACTTTCGCCACTGAAAACCCAAAATGCGACAAAGCATCGATCTCTTTTTCCCATTTCTGAACCACTTCGCCCAAAAAGCTGTCATCGACCCCTTGATCTTCCTCTGTGTATAAATGATCCTGGGAAGAAGGGTAAATACCAATTGCGGAAGCAGAGACAAATGATGTGATTCCCTTGGTATCGATTTTACCCAAGGCATAGTTCAGTGTCTTCAATGAAGTTATCCGACTATATAGGATCTCGTTTTTATAATCCGCCGTCCACCTTTCAGAAATACTGGCACCCGCAAGATTGATGATTGCGGTAACACCATCAAAACATGCCAAATCGATCTCATTGCGGCTTGGGTTCCAATAAAACCCTTGAAAATTCTCGTTCGAAATTATCTTATCCCTTCTGGTGGTTAAATAATTCACGGCAATCCCATGCTTATTGCTGATTTCAACAATAGCCCTTCCTACCAATCCTGTAGCACCTGTAATCAATAATTTCATAAGTTAAAGGTATGGGATCTAAATACTGTTGTACCCCATTTTAATTTCGATTTAACAATCTTAACAATCCAAAATGGGTATTTAGGGCAATTTCCCAAATATTTTAAGGATTATTCTCGTTTACCCCAATCTTTTTTGCCCTCAGCATTTCCCTTTTGCCAGGAGGACCAGGTAATCTTTCAACTTCAAAACCCACGGCTTGCATGGCTCTTCTAACACTGCCTTTGGCAGCATAAGTAACCAAGACCCCGTTTTCCCTTAGTGCATTGAACATGAGTTCAAAAACACCCTCTGTCCATAGTTCCGGTTGTACCTTGGCACCAAATGCATCGAAATATATCAAGTCCATACAGTTTTCAAAATCGATTTCCTTAAAATCGCACTGTTTTTTACAAAGTGAAAAACTATCGGAGATAGCCACTTGCTTTTCCCATGGGGAACTGTGCATTTGTGTAAATTGTTCCTGAAAATCATAGGCCTTCAACTCTGGAATATAATTCAATTGGGCCAGCTCCTCTGGGGAAACCGGATAAGCCTCTATGCCATAATACGAAGTCTCCATACCTGATTTCGAAGTCTCCAATAAGGTGATCAAGGCATTTAAACCGGTACCAAAACCGATTTCCAAAATATGCACTGACTCTTTTTTTCCTTGAAATAAATCGAGTCCGTGTTTGATAAAAACATGGTAAGCCTCTTGAATAGCCCCATGCTTGGAATGGTACTGCTCATCCCAGTCTTTTATTTGTATGGTCTTCGAACCATCTGCCGTAGTAATTATTTCTCTCCGCATCAGTCCTGTAATATCACACCTTCTGCCGTAAAACCCAAAGTTCTTTTCGGTTTTGTGATCTTCGCTATCTCCGCTGGCGACTTACCTGCATCCTCAGCGTAGTGCCTTTGATCATCGACCCCCATTTCCTCTATGAATGCCAAACCATTGACGATTACCTCCTTACCGGCAATATCCTTGGGCATAAAAAACCCATAGTCCTTAAAGCGCACCATGGCCTCCTTACCATCTTCCAATGCAACCTTCATCCAACAACCTTTGGCTTGACAAACTTCCTTTACCACACCTTTGAATTTCGTTTGCAAGGTATCCAACACATGCATTGAACCATACCTATCAGACATCTCTTGACCGGTAATGGTACCCGAAACCTTAAAATCTGCCCCAAACGAAAACATTTCCTGCTGGACATCCTGGGCATGACCCACGGCAAGGAATATGGATAACATAATAAACATGTTAAAAACTTTCATAATTGCGAATTTTTAGATTTGCATGGTAAAATTGATCAATTTTAAAGAAAAAAGAAGAACCACTTGGGATAATTTTCTAATTTTATTCAATAAATAGTAATCCATGGAGACCAAGACGATGAACATTAAAGTTGAGAAGGCAAAAACATCGAAAATAGGACAAGTAGATTTTAACAATCTTGCATTTGGTAATGTATTCACAGACCATATGGTGGTCTGCAATTATAAGAACGGTTCGTGGGAGGTCCCAGAAATCGTTCCCTACCACCCCATCACCCTGGATCCTTCCGCTAAAATCTTTCATTATGGGCAGTCGATTTTCGAAGGCATGAAAGCGTATAAGGATGGAAATGACGACATATGGCTTTTCCGCCCCATGGACAATTGTAAAAGATTGAACATTTCGGCCAAAAGGATGGCCATTCCGGAAATTCCAGAAGACTATTTTATGGAAAGCCTTAAAGCCTTATTAAAATTGGAAAAGGATTGGATTCCACAAACCCCAGGTAGTTCCTTATATATACGTCCTTTTATTTTTGCGTCTGGAAACGGTTTCCACGCCTCCCCTGCCGATGAATATATGTTCATCATCGCCTTTGCCCCCTCTGGAGCCTATTTCTCTGGTAAGGTGAAAGTTTTGATTGAGGAAAAGTACTCAAGATCCGCCAATGGTGGTGTCGGTTTTGCCAAAGCGGGAGGCAATTATGCCGGACAGTTCTACCCGACCCAACTTGCTGTTGACAAAGGGTACAATCAAGTTATATGGACTGATGACAATACGCATGAGTATATCGAGGAAGCCGGGGCCATGAACATTTTCGTTCGCATAAATGATACCTTGCTTACGGCCCCCACTAGTGATAGGATATTGGATGGCATAACACGTAGGAGTATATTGAAAATCGCCGAAAGCGAAGGCATTCCTGTTGAAGAACGGAAAATCGCCGTTTCAGAACTAATTAAGGCTGCCAAGGATGGTTCCTTAAAAGAAATGTTCGGGGCCGGTACCGCTGCCGTAATCTCACCTATTTCAACTTTTGGATTTAGGGATGTCGATTACGATTTACCAGAAACACCAAATAGTTACGCGGCATTGTTCAAAAAATGCATTACCGATATCCAATACAACAGGGCCGAGGATAATTTCGGATGGAGGTTGAAGGTTTAACCTTCAGGTTATTCGAGGTACTTGAACAACAGCATATAGCTATAAGATTATTTTACACACGGGGATTTCCCCGTTGTGGTCAATATCGATTGAATTAATTTCAAATTATAAATCCATGAAAAAAACGATTGTTCTTATCGCTAGCATTATTATTGGTTTAAGTACGGTAGCCTGTAATTCAAAAAAGAAAGAAGCCAAGACCGAGGCACAAATAGAAAAAGTGCAAAATCCAGTAGTTGCAAGAATTGCTGAATTAAAAAAAGCGGGGTATGACATCGTTGATTACCATGGTCATTTAAAAGGCGGACTCACCATGGAGGACCTTTTGAAACATTCCAAGGAAACCGGTATTGATTATGGTGTCGCCTTCAATGCAGGAGTAGGATTTCCGATTACCAATGACTCAACACTTTTGGCCAACTATGAACAATACAAGGATTACCCCGTGTATATGGCCATGCAAGCCGAAGGCAGGGAATGGGTAACGATGTTCTCCAAGGAGAACATTGCCACATTCGACTATGTTTTTACGGATGCCATGACATGGACCGATAAAAAAGGAAGAAGAATGCGTCTTTGGATCCCCGAGGAAGTTTTTGTAGACGACAAAGACGATTTTATGGATCAATTGGTCGACAAAATCGTAGGGGTCATGAAAAATGAACCCATCGACCTATATGTGAACTCAACATACCTTCCCGATATCCTTCAACCCGAATATGACGCTTTATGGACCGATGAACGCATGCAAAAGGTAATTGATGCCGCCGTAGCGAACGATATTGCCATCGAAATCAATGCACGCTACAAAATTCCGTCGGCTTCCTTCATTAAAAAAGCGAAAGCTGCAGGCGCAAAATTCAGTATGGGTACCAACAACACCGATAAAAATCTCGGCACATTGGATTATGCCATTGAAATGATCGATGTCTGTGGCCTTGAACCCAATGACTTTTTTAAACCCTCGAAAAAATAAGGACATAGGACACCTAGGGGCAACATAAAATCCAGTTGCCCCTATTTATCCAAAACACTTTGGATGTTGGGCTTAAAATAGTTTGGACCCTTTAGGACTTTTCCATCTTCCCTATATATCGGTTTTCCATCGGCACCCAACTTACTCATATTGCTTTTTTGGATTTCCTCAAAAACCTCTTCTATTTTATGTTGCATACCATGTTCCAATATGGTACCGCATAAAATATAAAGCATATCACCCAAGGCATCGGCAACCTCCACCAAGTCGTTATTGTTTGCCGCTTCCAAGTACTCCTTGTTTTCCTCATCCATTAAATTAAATCGCAAGGTATTCTTATCCTTGCCCAGATCCGCCTTCATAGTATGGGACACTCCCAAACCAAAAGAATCATGGAATAACCGTACGGCGTCTATTTTATGCTTCATATTTCTATATTTAGATTAGCTTTGCCTAAAATATAAAAGAAAGGCATCATTCTTAAATCAACTTATCCACAATTGGAAAAAAATAGTTGACCCCATAGCTCGAAAAAGAATAGACCTTACCTATTATATGATTACCATTGAATAACCATTTACCACTAATAATATGTTCAGCACAGGACAATTGATTTTTGCCATTCTCTTCTTTATCGTATTTTCCGTAATTATAGCCGGTACCTATAAAAAAGACAAAAAATTGTACGCCAAGAATTACAAAGGTGTCAAGTGGGTAGGAATAATCTTCTTAATATTTCTATTAACACTCTTCTGTATTAAGTATTTGTTGAAAAATTAATTAAAAGTTTACGTATACCACAAAAATCAATGCTTTTACAACAATTCGTGCATTTCAACACGTATATAATACCAAACAACCTAATTTTGCGTTGTTCTTATAAAGAATCCAACAAATGATGACATTTCTTACTTTGGTATTTATATTGGTTTGCATCAATGTAGCCATGATACTTACAAGTCTTTACGGAGTGAACAAGAGCAGAAGCGTATCAAAGAAAAGATTTACGGAAACGACTGTTTCGAAAATCTATCCTTTGGATTTATTTACCTCAGACTACAAAAAAGCAGTTTAGTTTTTTACCTTTATTGAAAATATCGAATCATGATATGGATCACATGTCTATAGTGTATTCCTTATTATGTCATATGGTTTTGAATGTAAGATAATAAATGAAACAATTGTTGCTTGTTTTTTTAGGTGGGGGTATCGGTAGCATGTTACGACATATTATCTCTAGAACTTTCAACGATTATTTCCAACACTTTTATCTCGGCACCTTTTTAGTGAATATTATTGGATGCCTTATTATCGGCCTGGTCCTTGGGCTCTCCTTAAAGAACAACTTCCTTACCCAGAACCAAACACTTTTATTATCCACAGGCTTTTGTGGTGGTTTTACCACGTTCTCCTCTTTCGCCTTTGAAAACCACTCGTTGATTAAAGCAGAGGAAATATTGCATTTCTCCTTTTATACCATTTCAAGTATTACCGTAGGCATTTTAGCAGTCTTACTAGGCTTCTGGCTATCTAAGCTTATTCACTAATTACCACTCCTTTATATTCACGATTTTATATCAAGAAGGTTTAAGCCCCTTTCTTGACACCCCCTATTTTTTTACCCCAAACCCTAAATTTCAAAATCCACATTATAAATAATTGTGTTTTTTTTAACTATACCCCTATTTTTTAGGGGTAATAATTATTATAATCACATTTATTAGCTTTATACCCCTTATTTTTTGTGGGTGTCGATTGAAATAATATACATTTGACGCCATAAACAACAAATTATGAAGCAAATCGAAGCAATTATTAGAAAATCAAAATTTGATGAAGTCAAAAATGCCTTGCATCAAATTGAGGTCAATTTTTTTAGTTACTGGGATGTAACTGGAGTTGGCAATGAAAAACAAGGACATGTGTATAGGGGTATATCCTACAGTACCAGTGATATCCAGAGAAGATATTTGTCTATCGTGGTTTCAGATGAATTTTTGGAAAAAACGGTAGCAACCATTCTTGAATCAGCCTACACCGGCAATGTCGGAGATGGTAAAATTTTCGTTTCCGAAGTTGTGGATGCATACAGAATACGCACCAAGGAAGACGGACACGCAGGAATCAACTAAATAAAGTAGGACAACTAAATAGAAAATTATGACTGAAATACAACAAGAAGCATTGAATAAAGCTGTTGAGACCATCAATGGCGACATGGCTGCATTATGGATTACCATAGCCGCCGTGCTGGTTTTCTTTATGCAAGCAGGTTTCACTTTGGTGGAAATAGGTTTTACACGAAGTAAAAACGCAGGAAACATTATTATGAAGAACATCATGGACCTTTGTATAGGTTCAATCATGTTCTGGGCAGTTGGCTATGGTATCATGTACGGAAGCGACCTTGTTATGGGTGGATTCTTCAGATCTAGTCCTGCAGATCAAGGCTACTTCTTTTTTAGCGCCTCTGATTGGTACAATCTTTTCTTTCAAACCGTATTCTGCGCTACCGCAGCAACCATTGTTTCAGGTGCTGTCGCCGGTAGAACCAAATTCTCTACCTATTTGATTTTATCCGCTGTAATAACAACATTGATCTACCCTATCTCAGGAAGTTGGTACTGGCCTTTCGATGATGATGCCTGGTTGAACACCGCTGGTTTCATCGATTTCGCAGGTTCGTCCGTAGTACATGCTGTTGGTGGTTCCGCCGCCTTGGTTGCCGCTATCATGGTAGGACCTAGAATTGGCAAATACGTTGATGGCAAAGCCATTGCGATACCTGGTCACAACATTCCGTTTGGCGCAATTGGTGTAATGATTCTATGGTTGGGATGGTTCGGTTTTAACGGTGGATCACAATTGGCTTGGGGAGGCGATGACACCATCGCTGCAGGTAGTGTTATCATCAACACCAACCTTGCTGCTGCCATTGGAGCGGTTTCCGCCTTACTTCTTACATGGTTGAAATACGGAAAACCAGATGTCTCTATGACCTTGAACGGCGCTTTGGCCGGTTTGGTAGGTATTACCGCTGGATGTGGGGCCGTAAGTGCCTGGGGTGCCTTGGCCATCGGATTGATTTGTGGGTCACTCGTCGTATTGTCTATAGAATTTATAGATAAAAAACTTCATGTCGATGATCCAGTTGGTGCAATTTCCGTACATGGTGTATGTGGTTTTGCCGGTACTGTCTTAGTAGGTCTTTTCGCCTTGGATGGTGGATTGCTTTACGGTGGTGGAGCCCACTTACTTTGGGTTCAGACCTATGGGTCATTAGCTTACATCGCATGGGCCGCATTCGGTACGTTCGTCGTATTGATCATCTTAAAGAAAACTGTAGGGTTACGAGTGTCCAAAGAAATAGAAATGGATGGCTTGGATATCCACGAACACGGATCGGAAGCTTACCCTGATTTTAGATTGAATTCTCACTAAAACATGATAACGGAGTATGTGTACGCATACTCCGTTTCATAAAATCAACAAGAATAAAATTCAACAACAACAATCCTTTGAAACAAACGAAGGACATCTAAAACATTTAAATATGAAAACGATTACAACAACAAATTTTTTGAAAAGTCTTGCACTTCTTGCCATCCTTTTTTCGGCAACGTCAACTTTCGCCCAGGAAGAGGAAGCTGCTGCAAAAAAAGTTAGTATCAGTGGTAGCGTAGACGCATACTACCAAACCAATTTAAGTGCTTCTGACACACAGCCACAATCCTTCGGAACATCATTCGCCGATGAATTGGGATTTGCGTTGGGAATGGCCAATATTATTGCCACCTACGAAGGTGAAAAAACAGGTGCCGTTGCAGATGTGACTTTCGGACCTAGAGGGGAATCCGCCACCGGTGGTTACAATCTTAACCAATTGTATGCTTACTGGAATGTTTCTGACGCTACCACATTGACCATGGGTCGATTTAACACCTATCTTGGGTACGAGGTTATTTCCCCTGTTGGAAACTTTAACTACAGCACCTCTTATTTATTTTCAAGTGGACCTTTTTCCCATGTTGGTGTGAAAGCTGACTTTGCCTTGTCTGATGACTTTAGCTTAATGTTGGCAATCATGAACGTTACCGATACCAACAACAACCTTACTGGCGCATATTCTGCCGGTGCACAATTGGGCTATGCTGGGCAGTTCTTGAATTTCTATTATGATGGTGGTGAGGTATTGGGCTTTGAAGTTGATTACACCGGTGGATTTGATCTTTCCGATGATTTTTACTTAGGCATCAACGCCGCTTACGCCGATAATGAAGGTGAAGGATTTTCCGGTGTGGCACTATACCCACAATTGGCGACTTCCGATGATTTCACCATAGGTCTAAGAGGGGAATATTTCTCAACCCGTTCCGATTTTATCGATGATGACCCTAGTGTTTTCGCCGCTACCATTACTGGCAGCTACACTATTGAAAACCTAATCATCAAGCCAGAAATCAGATTGGATTCATGGGGTAACGATGTTGAACCTTATTTTGATGCCGATGGAGCGGCTTCCAAAAGTCTGTCATCATTCTTGATCGCAGCGATATACTCCTTCTAAATATGAGTTGATTGATTTTATTATAGTTTAAGTTGAGACTAAACCCTAGCAGAAATGCTAGGGTTTGTGTGTATCTAACAATGAACGCAGTATATTTATAAGGTATTACCTAAAATAAAACAATTATGAAAAAAATCGAAGCCATTATTCGGAAATCAAGATTTGACGATGTCAAAAAGGCGTTACACAATGTTGAAGTCAACTTCTTCAGTTACTGGGATGTAACGGGACTGGGTAATGAAAAACAAGGTCATGTATATCGGGGAATCTCCTACAGCACGGCTGATATCCAGCGAAGATACCTGTCTATTGTAATTTCGGATGAATTCCTCGAAAGAACGGTAAAAGCCATTCTTGAATCTGCCTATACAGGCCACGTCGGTGATGGTAAAATATTCGTTTCGGAAATTACCGACGCATACAGAATCCGAACGAAGGAAAACGGCAATGCCGGAATCAACTAAACACTAAAACAACTAAATTACAGTAGAAATGGATGCAGGATTATTTACCGCAAACAATGTATGGATGATGGTTTGTACGGCCCTTGTCTTTTTTATGCACACAGGATTTGCATTTTTAGAGATTGGCCTTACCCGGGAAAAGAATACCATAAACATACTTTTCAAAAATGTCTTCATTATTTGCGTTGGCCTTTTGTTATATTTTACAGGAGGATTTAATCTAATGTATCCTGGAGATTTCAACGGATTTCTTGGATTTGGGGGCTTTGGTTTACATATAGGGGCCGATGGCCTTACTCCTGAATATGCCAAAGGAGGCTATACGTATTGGACGGACTTCCTTTTTCAAGGCATGTTCGCCGCTACCGCAGCTACCATCGTTTCCGGGGCTGTTGCCGAGCGCATAAAATTAAGTGCTTTTATGATATTTGTGGTCTTTTACGTAGGCTTGGTCTACCCTATCGCCGGATCTTGGCAATGGGGCGGTGGCTTCCTTTCGACATTGGGAGGTGACGATGCAGGGTTTTATGACTTTGCCGGTTCAACCCTGGTACATTCCGTAGGAGGTTGGGCCGCCCTGATTGCGGTAATTCTACTGGGCCCAAGAATCGGAAAATTGGATGAAAATGGGAAGGCACAAGCCATTCCCGGCCATAATATCCCCATGGCCGCCGCCGGTGTTCTGATCCTATGGTTGGGTTGGTTCGGTTTTAACGGGGGATCGGTACTTTCTGCAGACCCGGCAACCACATCCTTGGTTTTGGTCACCACAAGCTTAGCGGCGGCGGCCGGTGGGGTTTCCGCGTTTTTCACCTCAACCCTAATGTACAAGAACTTTGATTTGACCATGTTTCTCAATGGCATTCTAGGTGGTCTCGTAGGCATTACGGCTGGGGCCGACCTAATGACTCCATTTGAAGCCATCATCATCGGTTTGATCGCGGGTGTCATCATCGTATTGGGTATTTCCCTAATTGACCGCCTTAAACTGGATGACCCTGTAGGCGCTATAACCGTCCACCTGATCTGTGGTATCTGGGGAACGCTTGCCGTAGGGATCTTGGGCGATAAAGCAGGTATCAACCAATTCCTTTACCAACTTACAGGGGTAGCGACCGTAGGTGTTTTCTGCTGCCTTTCAGCGTTCATTATCATCTTCACCCTTAAGAAAACCATTGGCATCAGGGTTTCCAAGGAAGAGGAAATCGAAGGTCTCGATATACATGAACACGGGATGGATGCCTATCCCGATTTTAGGATGAACCAACATTAAGTTAAAACAAAAAAGGAGCGTCTTCATAATCGCTCCTTTTTTTTATAACCTATTTCTAGGGCCACACCTACCGATCGCTATCAGCCCTTACCCTTCTTAAAATCCTTGACCCCTGCCAGGACCTGGGTATCCAAAGCATTTACACTGGGCACAATAGGACAGGAATACTTTTTATTATAAGCACAATAAGGATTGTACGCTCTATTGAAATCAATGATAATCGAATCCCCATTAGGAATCGACAAATCGATATACCTTCCCCCAGCGTAAGTTTCCTTCCCATTGGTCTTATCCGTAAATGGAAGAAAAAGATAATCCTCATACCCTTCTTCCTGCATGAGTTCCTTATTGCGATACAACTCCAATTGATGTTCCGCTCCATTCAGTTCAAAATACGCGATTCCGTAAACGGTTTCCTCCGACTCCCTTTCTGTGGTAGTGGGCATTAAAAACGGCAAGGCATCCGGAGTCAAGACAAATTTTGCCCTTACCACATAATTGGTATCCGGCTCAAAAAATTCAAGACCCGTAAAATCCTTGCGATATCGATCGGGCAAGGGGGAGGTCTCTGGATTTTTGAATTCCTCATTTAAGTCGGACTGAAACGTAATTATATCCTGCAAGGTACTATCCGAAACATTTTCAATTTCAACCTTGCTTTCATCATGATACTTTTTACCTTCCTTACAACTGAAGAAAACCGATAACAATAATACCAAGAAAAGAGTATGCCTCATCGTTAAGTAATTTATCTCCAAAAATACAACATATCAAATTTTTAATTAGCTTTACTATCCAATAGAAAAAATCATGGAACAAACATCGATTTATAACTATGTGAACCTGCGTCCAAAACTATGGATTCAGTGCTGCTGTGTATAAAATCGAATAGACATTTATAACATTATAAGGCCCTGATGACATCATCAGGGCTTTTTTTATGCCAATCAACAATGAAAAAACTTTACACCCAATATATCGATTCATTCAAGGGATTGTCCAAAGAGGTATGGTGGCTAGCCTTGATTACCTTGGTCAACCGGGCGGGCACCATGGTTATTCCATTCCTATCGCTGTACCTTACCCAAAGTTTAGGGTTTAGCTTAGCCAATGTCGGTAGCATTATGACCAGCTTTGGCCTGGGCTCACTGGTAGGTACGTGGATCGGGGGTAGGTTAACCGACAAAATAGGATATTATAAGGTTATGCTCGTTAGCCTTGTGTCAACCGGTTTTTTATTTATCGGGGTACAGTTTCTCGAAGGCTTTTGGCCCCTATGTATAGGCATATTCATACTTATGGTTATAGCTGACGCCTTTAGACCCGCAGTATTCGTTGCTTTAAGTGCCTATAGCAAACCCGAAAACAGAACACGTTCGGTAACACTGATTCGTTTGGCCATCAACCTTGGATTTTCTGCCGGACCTGCACTTGGTGGTATCATCATAACCTCCTTGGGTTATGGTGGACTTTTTTGGGTCGATGGTTTTACATGTATGGTTGCAGGTGTACTTTTACTGATCGTTCTTCATCCTAGGAAATCAAAAGTATTGGACAACGTATACCACAAATCCCCTACATCGGCATATAAGGACACACCGTTTCTTTTGTTCATAGTAGCCATGGTTTTGTTTGGTTTTGCCTTTGTACAATATTTTTCGACCATGCCCGTATACTACAGCGCTATTCATTCATTAAGCGAGTTTCAGATTGGCCTGTTATTGGCGCTTAATGGTTTTTTTATCTTTGTTTTTGAAATGCCTTTGATCAAGTTCATTGAAGGTAGGTCTTGGTCTAAAATCTCGAATATTATCTTCGGACTTTGTTTGACCGCACTCAGCTTTCTAATATTGAACTTATTTTCCTGG
This sequence comes from Maribacter aquimaris, assembly GCF_014596745.1. Lineage (GTDB taxonomy): Bacteria > Bacteroidota > Bacteroidia > Flavobacteriales > Flavobacteriaceae > Maribacter_A > Maribacter_A aquimaris. Next base: position 57,251 of record NZ_JABTCF010000010.1, on the reverse strand, counting down.
ATTGGCGTATTGGCAATCGGTATGTTACTAATGACCGTAGGCGAAATGATCGCATTTCCTTTTTCAAATGCGTTTGCCATGGATCGTGCGAGAAGGGGAAACCAGGGTGAATATATGGCACTTTACAGTATGTCTTTTTCCATTGCCCATATTTTCGGTCATAATTCAGGCATGCAGAGCATTGCCCATTTTGGTTACGAGTTAACATGGTACGGCATTACTGTCGTATGCTTATTGGGGATATCACTACTTTTACTACTGAGGAACACCCTAATAACACGCAAATAAATCGCAATGAGAATTCTATCTATTTTACTGGCAGTATGTCTTTCAACGACAGCATGCCAACCTAAGAAAATAAAAAAAATGCCAATTGCAAAAAGCACCAGACACCTGCCCAAATTAAACCCCGACAACCATAATGTTGCCTTTCTTATTATGAATGGAACCTACAATACGGAATTCACGGCGCCTTTTGATATTTTTCAACATACACAGTTCCGAAAGGGAATCAAAGCCATGAACACCTTTACGGTGGCAAATACCCTTGACCCCATTACCACCTTTGAAGGAATACGCATTTTACCGGACTTTGATTATACAAAGGATTCCATTCCGGATATCGATATATTGGTCATACCCAGTGCGGAACATCATTTGGATACCGATTTAAAGGATACGACAATGTTGGATTTCGTTCGAAAGATCGATAAAAATGCGCTGTTCATGACATCGCATTGTGATGGTGCCTTTGTTTTGGCCAAGTCGGGGGTGCTCGATAGTGTAACCTCGACCACCTTTCCCAGCGATATCGAATTGTACCGAAAGACCTTCCCCAATTTAAAGATCAAGGATAACGTCCTGTTCGTACATGACGGTAAATACATTACCTCTGCCGGCGGTGCCAAAAGTTTTGAAGCGGCACTCTATATATGCGAATATCTTTACGGCAAGGAAGTTGCAGCGTCAATCGCCAACGGATTGGTTATTGATTGGGACCTTACAAAGGTACCCCATCTTATTCTTCAATAATATCGTATCGAGCGCTTTTAAGATATTTATCCACCAAGGCGTTAAATTCCGGGGTAATCCTTAAAAGGGCCGTATTTTCCAACGTGTATAGTCCATCGACATCGTCATAACCCATCTTTAATAATTCCTCAAGATAAAATAGGGCCGTGCCAAAATCCTCTACCTTGGCATTCAAGGAAATCACATTTAGATAGTTCGAATATTCTTTAGGGGATATTATGGTCTTCAACATCCAAAGAAAGTTCAAGGCTTCCTCATCGATGGTAGGTTGTGTCCTTACGATATCCATATTATCCTCAACCAGCGCATTCAAATAAGCCTCCAACCTTACGCCCATTTGCTTTTCCATGATGTTTGGGCTCTTTTGAAATTTTTGAAGTTCTTCCATTTGATACTTCCACCACCCCAAATTATTATAGTTATAGGTAAGCAGATCTTCTTCCAGATAGTAGTTATAGTCACTTTTGATCAAGTCTTCCTTAAAAAAAACAGCATTCTGGCTGCGCTTTTGGTTTTTATACCTTGTATTCCTTTTTAGGGCCTTTAGACTACTCTTAAGTGAATCCACGGTAATTAGGGGTTTATACACCTCAATAACCTCCTCAAGCTTCCGATAGGCTTCCAACGGGTTGTTCTCAGATATCAATTTATTGGTATAATTCAAGCTTTTGGTATAATTATCAATAATAAAGGCCGTATCCCTGGGGGTGACTCCATTCTCCATAGCCTCCAAATCAAACAACGTCATCGCTTGGGATAACATTGCCTGTGATGGCCATTGATGCCCACCATCGAATACCAAGGTCTGGTTTTTGAATTTCAGTGAATTGAATAGATTTTTACTCCGTAACATATCGGGATAGTTAAAATCCTTTACCCCCACAATACCAATAAAATGAAAAGGATTCTTATTCGATAAAACCTCGGTATTCGCAAGACCTGCCCCGCAAGAGACCACCCCTTTAATCTGACTGAAAAATGTGGGCATTAAAGACGCCAACCTGGCCCCACCATCAAAACCAGCCGTATATACCCTATCTTTTTGAATCGTGAACGCATTAAAAACAGTTTGAAACATTCGTTTTGAAACAAGGACATTCTGACTTAAGGACAAAGTATCATGTACATTGTTCGATGCGGCCAAAACATATTGATTTTCTTCTGCTGCCATCATAAGCATTTTCAACACGCGCTCCCCCCTGCCCTGCGTATCGTACACAAAAAGAACTGGAAATGGCTTGGAGACCTCAAACTTGGTCGGCAAATACAGCGCGAAACTTTCCGGAATTGAATCATTGACAATAACGGAATCCATAACAACACCTTTTTTTAAGATCAATTGCTGGGCGGTGGTTAAAAAAGAGGAGCAGAGAACGAATAAGAAAAATATTTTTTTCATACAGAAGTTACATCAAAAATCTCGCCAAAAAAGACTTACCAAAGATAAAAATTAGCGAATACAAATTGTAATTATTTCCCTATATTTCCAATTTAGATACTATAAATCAAAAGCTTGGACAGACTCGCCGGGAATAGTTCTTCACAATAACCACAACACAATGGGGCATCATTTGACAACAGGGGCGTTCGACACAACCTCCGAAAGGATGATATGTGTTCTCGTCTCCCCGTATTGTATCAATTTATCAATAAACCGTTCCAAATGGAACTGATCTTTTAAAACGACCTCCATGACTATATTCTCATTACCCGTTACCCTATAACAATTTATAACCTCATCGTAGTTCTTCACCATCTCCAGGAAGGGCTTTAATTTCCCCATAAAGGCCCTCAAAGTGATAATTGCCTTAAGTTGATGCCCCGTTAATGTATGCGAAAGAAAGGCCTTATATCCGGTAATAACACCAAGGTCTTCTAGTTTCTTTACCCGTTCGGCAACAGCAGGTGAGGTTAACCCCACCTTTCTCCCTATACTGGCGAAGGATTCCCTTGCATTCTTCTGAAGACAACCCAATATGCTCCAATTAATGGGGTCTATAACGTTATTTAAAGATTTTACCATGATAAACTTTTGTTTACTAAGTAAATATATGGATTTGCTTTTAAATCTAAATTTGAAAATGAATAATCGAGCGTAACTTTAAAGTAATAAAATTGCTATTGTACCCATGTCAAAGAAAAAATTAGGCCATATTCCGGTGTACAGAAAAGCCCTTGAACTTTGCGAAATGAGTAGGGCCATTGCCTCCTATGTCACATTCAACAAAGATCTATTGAAGCTATACAAATCGAACAGCTTGAGGGATATTATTGCTGATGCCCTTTTGACCGATGCGATATTGATACCACAGAAAATCGCCCAAACCGAATTCTCGGCATCCAATGATGAAAAATACAGGAACATTTCATTCATCAAGATCATGATCAAGAACATTAATTCCTATTGTACCGGGTTAGAACGGGATGGCGTACCCGAAAAGGAATACCTGAATCTGTTGCGACAAGAAATAAGGAGTTTTAGGAAATCGTTCAAAAAATGGACAGGGACCTTACCCAATAACGGTAATATGCAATAACCATAGCCCCAGGAAAGTCCCTATTCTACAAAAAACCACATTTTCATACTAAATTGATGCTTTTTTAGTTCTAATTTTGGACTTTTAAAATCAGTCAGTTTGAAAACCACAATTCTTATCCATTGCCCTGATCAATCGGGGATTATAAGCGCAGTAACAGGATTTATACACGCGAAGGGGGGAAATATCATATATCTGGACCAGCATGTCGCCAAACAGGCCAATGTTTTCTTTATGCGTCTTGAAAGTGATTTTGATGATAATACCCTGAATCTAGAAGGCTTTAAGAATGAATTTACAACTTCATTGGCCACGCCGTACCAAATGCAGTGGAGCCTTCATTTGGATGATGTTTTGCCGCGAATGGCCATCTTCGTCTCTAAATACAACCATTGCCTTTACGATTTACTAAGCCGATATCATTCAGGTGAATTAAAGGCTGAAATCCCATTTATATTAAGCAATCATACTGATTTGGCATATATAGCCGAACAATTCAATATACCTTTTTATCATATACCCGTTACCAAAACATCCAAAAATGAAGTTGAGGAACGCCAATTGGAACTTCTAAAGGAACACAATGTCGATTTTATGGTTTTGGCACGGTATATGCAAATTGTGGGTAGCCGTTTGATTGATGAGTACCCTAATAAGATCATTAACATACACCATTCATTCTTACCAGCATTTGCCGGGGCCAAACCTTATCATGCCGCTTTCGAAAGAGGGGTCAAGATTATTGGGGCGACAAGTCATTATGTAACAGAGGAGCTCGACGCCGGACCTATTATTGAACAAGATGTAACAGCCGTTTCCCACACCCATACCATTCAGGACTTTATTGCCAAAGGCAGGGATTTGGAAAAAATCGTACTTTCAAGGGCCGTAAAATTGCATGTGAAACGCAAAACAATGGTTTATAACAACAAGACCGTCATATTTTCCTGATATGGAAACAATTAACATATAACAACAAACAATGATGAAAAAAAATATTCTTATTCTATTCTTATCGCTTAACTTTTTGGCCTGTGGCGAACTACAACAAGTCATAGATCAATTACCACAAGGTACTTCAGGCATTGGAAATGCTGAAATCGCCCAAGGCCTTCGGGAAGCCCTTAACCTGGGTATAGAAAAACAAGTGACGAAGTTGACCAAAGCCGATGGTTTTTACAAAAATGAACTCGTAAAGATCATGCTGCCCGAGGAGCTACAAAAAGTGGATAAGACCTTACGTGATATCGGATTGGGCAATTTGGCGGATGAAGGCCTTAAGGTATTGAACAGGGCCGCTGAAGATGCCGTAAGCGAAGCCACCCCCATATTCATCGATGCTGTAAAAGGAATTACCTTCAATGATGCTAAAAATATATTAATGGGAAGTGATGATGCTGCCACCCAGTATTTGACAAACGCTACCCAGACCGCTTTATACAGTAAATTCAATCCGGTTATTAAAAATTCATTCGAAAAAGTGGGTGCCGATCAGGTCTGGAACAACCTAATCACGAAATACAATAGCATACCACTCACCAAAAAGGTAAATCCCGACCTTACCGATTACGTGACCAACGAAGCTCTAAACGGAGTTTATACCATGATTGCTGTGGAAGAAAAGGAAATTCGCACCAAGGCATCATCCCGTACCACCGATTTGTTGCGCAAAGTATTTACGCTACAAGATTAATGTTAAAATAATTACAGGTCATTTATACTAAATGGATTTAAACCACGTTGAATTATATAAGGACACTTTTAACATATTGGTAAACTTTAATTAACCAAGTTCTCTTGTTAATTAAGTTCTTTTGTACAAAATTATTTGAGTCAGTAATTTTTTGAGTTAGTTAGTCAAAAACCGGTGGGAGCACCGGTTTTTTTTATTCACCCCCAACCTTCTGGGAATAAGCTTGATCAAGAACGATTTCTAGGTATTTGGATATTTATGGATCAATCCGAAAAGTTGTGTGTAGATTAGAAAAAGAATCAATTACCCGTATCCGACAAGTATGAAATAACCAAGTGATTGAAAATCTTCGGCTGTTCTACATTGACCACATGACCACAATATTCAATGGTCAAAAGACTACAGGCTGTATGTTCCTGTACAATCTTTTTAACAGCGGGCAAAAACAGATAATCCTCACCCCCCATAACATACAAGGTGGGAATTTTAGTGTCAACCGCCCTAAAGATACGTAACAACGGATTTATTTCCGAAGTCAATCTGAACCATCGTGTAAATTCTTTCTGATATAACTTTTTTGCCTCTCGAACAAAAAGCGACCGAGACTCCTTATGGTTTTTATGGGGCATAATAATAAAGGCAAAGAACTTGTAAAGCCATAAATACGGAATAACCGATTTGAATAAAATACCCAATCGCATTAGGATCTGCGAACGTATGTCCAGTTGCATAATAGCCCCACCCATGACCATACTCACCACCCTATGGGGGTGTTTTTCGGCAAGATTCCTGATAAGGATGGTTCCCAAGGAAATTCCGATAAAATGTGATTTGGCAATTTTTAGATGATTGATCACCTCAAGGATATCGTCAGTAATCGAATCAAAGGTATATCTATCGTTGAAGGCATCCTTGATACTGGGTTTGGAATTCCCGTGCCCCCTTAGATCCAGCAACAATACATTGAAGTGCTTTTTAAATTCACGTACTTGTTTAAACCAAATGGAGGAGCTACCCCCTGCACCGTGAACAAACGTCACCCAAGTGGTTGATTCTTTATGTACATATGTGTAGTAACTTAACAATAGTGTTCTCTATACGTCCCGTTCTAAGGAATTGTGCAATGTATTAAAACTTTTAATAGGGCAATCGATTTAAGGTTTTTTTTAACAGTCCATATCTCGCTTTTTTATGAACATTATTAAGCAATTGTTAATAAATAGATAAATAATCTATATATAAGGAGCTAATCAGGCTTCACGACATCTAAAATGGCAAATCACACGTATATTTGATATAACATTTGAACACTATGGAAAATCAATATTGTAAAGTCGGATCGGTAACATCGATATCAACTGGTAGTCAAGCCATTAGCCTATTGGAATACCAATATCAATGCTTTATGGAAAGAGCCTCGAATCTCAAATACAGCAATACCAAATTGGGTGAGTTTTTTGAGCAGAAAGCCAAAAAAACCAAAAGGAGATTGGACGAACTTGTTTAGGCTTATCGGCCCAACGATTTTAATTCCTCTTGCATTTGTTGTTGTAATTCTTTTGCCTTGAGGGCCGCCATAGCTGCAAAGTCCCCGTTTTTTGATGCATAGATAATTCCTCTTGAAGAATTTATCAAGAGACCGACATGTTGGTTCATTCCGTAATGGCACACCTCTTTTAAACTTCCACCTTGTGCGCCGACACCTGGCACCAATAAAAAACTATCAGGAACAATCTTACGGATGTCCCCGAGGAAACTAGCCTTCGTCGCCCCAACTACGTACATTAGGTTATGCGCATTTTTATAGGTCTTGGAGGTTTGCAACACTTTCTCGTATAAGGCCATTCCATCCACTTTTTGCGTCTGGAAATCATAGGCACCTTCATTGGAGGTCAATGCCAGCAAAATGGTATGCTTGTTTTCAAAGGCCAAAAATGGTTCTACCGAATCCCTTCCCATATAAGGGGCAATGGTAATGGAGTCAAAACCGAATTCCTCAAAAAAGGCCTTGGCATACCGTGTTGACGTATTTCCTATATCGCCTCTTTTCGCATCCGCAATGGTAAAAACCTCCGGATAATTCGCATTCAGGTAATCTATGGTTTTCCCAAGGGCCTTCCACCCTTTGAGTCCATAAGCCTCATAAAAAGCCGTATTCGGTTTATATGCCACACACAGGTGATGGGTAGCATCGATTATCGCCTTGTTAAAGGCAAATATCGGATCTTCCTCCTGTAATAGATGTGGAGGTACTTTTTCCAAATCGGTATCCAATCCAATACAAAGAAAGGATTGTTTTACATGAATTTGCTTAATGAGTTTTTCAAGATCCATTCCACAAAATTTAAAAAATATCCGATGCCTCCTTTAGTTTCTCGGTATTTTCAACGAGACTCAATTCATTGATAATCTTTTGAATGTCCCCATCGATAATATTTTGAAGATCATACAAGGTAAGTCCAATCCTGTGGTCAGTTACCCTACCCTGAGGATAATTATAGGTTCTTATCTTCGCTGATCGGTCACCACTACTTACCTGCGAATTCCTTTTAGCGGAATCTGCTTCCTGCTTTTTGGCCAGCTCCATATCATACAATCTGGAACGAAGTACCTTGAATGCCTTTTCCTTGTTTTTATGTTGGGATTTTTGGTCTTGGCATTGCGCCACCAACCCCGTAGGAACGTGTGTAAGACGTACTGCGGAATATGTGGTGTTCACCGACTGCCCACCGGGCCCTGAAGAACAGAAAAAGTCGATCCTTACATCCTTTGGATCTATCTGCACATCAAAATCCTCAGCCTCAGGCAAGACCATTACCGTGGCCGCACTTGTATGCACCCTACCTTGGGTTTCGGTTTGGGGAACCCGTTGAACCCGGTGTACCCCAGCTTCAAATTTCAGGGTGCCATATACGTCCTCTCCATTAACCTCGAACTGTATTTCCTTATAACCACCACTAGTACCTTCACTCAGGTCGATGACATTTGTTTTCCAACCTCTATTCTCACAGTATTTTGTATACATCCTAAAAAGATCACCCGCAAAAATACTGGCTTCATCGCCTCCGGTTCCCGCCCGTATCTCAACAACAACATCCTTGGCATCCTCCGGATCCTTGGGAATCAACATAAGTTTGATCTCTTCCTCCAACGCAGGCAATGCGCCTTTGGCCTCCTCCATTTGCATTTTAGCCATTTCCACCATTTCCGGATCACTACCATCCCCAATAATCTCTTCCGCTTCCGAAATATTATTGGACAACTCCAAATACTCATCGCGCTTGGCCATAAGATTCTTAAGGTCCTTGTACTCCTTTGTTAGCTGTACATACCTCTTTTGGTCCGTAATCACATCGGGTTGGATAATAAGGTCTGAAACCTCATCAAAACGCTGTTTTACGATATTTAATTTATCAATCATATACTTTCCTGTGTTCGCTGCGAATTTACGATAAATTTATACATATGTGGTATTCCCGAATTTTGCAAAACCCATTAGTTTATGAACAATTTTCAGTAAGATGCTTAAGCAGCAAACAAGACAAATCCTATACTAATTACCTACAAAGGTAGTCCCTAAACTAAAAATATAAGAGGATAGTCCGTCACTACGATCATATTTATTGAATCGAAGATCAATGGTCTTTAAACCAAAAGTAAAAACCTTGGCTCCCGCAAAGATATCCTTATAGCGGACACCCATTCCGTATTGATGCGAACTAAAGGCTGAGAGATCATAGTCCGATGTATAGAAATCGAGGGTTGAAGTGGCTGCTTCCTTCCCGTAAAAATAATCCGCAGCGGTCTGATCATAATAGCGATAGTTGGGATATAGCGTAAACTTATCACTTAATTTGACAGGAACCTCCAAACTGGCTGTGTGGGCCGAAATGCCCCAATCATCGGAATAGTACCTGTAATAGCTTCGCAATACAATAAAATCGTTCAAATAATAATTCAAACGGGCACCAATCGGAATCTTAAAACGGCTATCGGGCAATTGTTCTACCCCATCAGCCAACTGAAAATCCTCGATAAAGAAGTCATTGAAGTCACTAAAATAAACCCTTTGGTGTGGGGTACTCAACAATCCTTTTTGGGACACAAGATCCAAAAAGATTGAACCTTGAAGCCGTTTACCCAAAATCTGGGAAATACTCAATGAAAGGGAGTATGAATTTCTTGTTTCATCATCAAATGCCACAAAACTGGGATCATAGGTGCCACTACCCGAAATTCTTGAATCGAAAAAACCATCCCTCAATTCTACGGGATATTGCGGATTCCATGAATCCAAAAAGACCTGGAAGCTCGCGCCGAACTGGGTATTCCGCTCATTGAACAAACGTGTATACCCCCCACCAAAACCCAGTGAAAAATAATCGTATTCAGATGAAATATACGCCTGGGCCGAATACACTGAATTGCGGTCATCGGAACTATGTTCGTAGGTAGGATTGAAGTGGACCAACGCATCACTTTGGGAAGCACCGGAAGACGCACTGAACGGACTTGCCGGCCTACTGCTTTTATCAAAAGGATCTATATTACTCGAGGAAGCCGAGGAATAGGCCGAAATACCCACATCAACCGTCAGCACGTCATCGGGGTTCAATGGCATTTTAACCACAATACTCGATGTGGCATCTGTCAATTCTTCGGTTCCTTCCCCTCCGGTCACCGCAGCATTTTGACCATCTTGGTTATAATAACTGAAAAGCAAGTCTATTTCAGCGGTTTCCAAAACACGTTTTTGGTAGGTATTTTCCCCTTCTTCTTGGGCAAAACCCCAATTCAACGCGAACAAAAGCACTATTATACTAAGTTTTTTCAAAGGAATATGAAGTTATTAATTTGTGTATTCGGGTAAAAAGTTTTCCTATTTACTGAGGTTACCCCCACTTGCCCAATCAATTTTTTGTTGAAATCGATTGACCGTAGTACTCAATTACATCCACAACCACCACCAGACTTACCGCCATTCGCACCGGCAGCCGCTTCACGATATATCTGGAAGTTCGTCTCAAATCGCTCAGAACCTTTCGCGCCCAGAACCATCTCATCATCATTCAAGTACACCTTGTCATATTCCCTTACCACAACGCAAGAGCTTGATAGGGCCGCAAAGACCAGTAGAAGCACAATCTTTTTCATACATTAAAGTTAAGGATTATTATCCAGAAGAATACCACTGCTTTTGTGAATTCTATTATTGCTATCCACCAAAATAACCTCAGTACCACCGAGTTGGTTGATCAACGAAAGACCAGCGTCCTTCCCCATTATAAAAACCGCGGTTGCCAAAGCATCACAGAGCTCTGCACTTTTGGCAAAAATGGTGACACTATTTACGCCTTGCGAGGGATATCCGGTCCTAGGGTCTATAATATGAGTATACTTTTTACCGTCGAATATCACGAACTTCTCATAATTGCCAGAGGTAGCCACCGATGATTCGACTATGGGAAGCCAAGAAAATATCTTATTCTTGCTTAACGGGTTTGCTATACCGATCAACCATTTTTCCCCACTGGCTTTTGTACCCCAAGTGGTTAAATCCCCCGATGCGTTTATGATACCGGCAACCACTTGTTTTGAAACCAGCAATTCCTTGGTCTTGTCCGCAGCATAGCCCTTACCGATGGCCCCAAAAGAAATTTTCATTCCTTTTTGTTTTAAAAAGACGGTATGCCCTTCAGGATCTAAAACTATTTTTTCATACCCTACCTTGGCTATTGAATTTTTAATCATTTCCTTGGAAGGCATATAGGTCATGCTTCCATCAAATTTCCAAATTTCATCCATTGAGGAATAAGAAATATCAAAAGCCCCATCGGTAATTTCCGATATCTGTATAGCCCGTTCTATAAGTTTATACAGTTCTACACTGACTTTCACCGGTTTAATGCCGGCATTCTTGTTGATCAAAGCCGTTTCGGAATCGGGATCCCAAGAAGAAACCATCTTTTCAATACGCCTGATCTCAGCAACGGCCTCATCGATGTTGATATATCCAATTTCCTCATTTACGGCTACCACGGTGATATCAAAACGGCAACCCATTAATTTTTCGGTCCTATGTACCGTCACGTATTTGCGCTCTTGGCCAAAACCAAGGACAAAAAAGAAAACAAAAATCAGGGGGAGGAGTTTTCTCACTTTACAAATGAGTTTAGCAGGGAAATATAAGCGTCTGGAGAAATCTTTTTATAGCCTGTCGTGCCCAAAACCTCTTTGTTCGGGTTCAATACCACCACCAATGGGAAATAACCTTTTGGATTATAGGTTTCGGCCAATTTACGATTCTGCTCCGTGATATCGTCTGCCAATTGATTGCTCTTTTTCCTAGGAAAATCGGCCCTGTAAAGCACATAGTTCTCCTTGGAATAAGCCGTGAATTCTTTTGATTGCCAAATATTTCTTTCCAATTTTATGCATGGAGCGCACCAATCCGAGCCTGAAAAAACCAGAACAATGGGTTTATTCTCCCTTACCGACACAGATACGGCATCAGAAAAGGTAGCCTGCCACTCTTGGGCGGAAACAAAAACCGAGCTTACCAAAAACACAATACAAACGAACCTTTTCAATTTAAAATATTTTAGGATTAAACAACTATTCATAAACGCGAAGTATGTCCCCATTGAGTTCGGTGTTATAGATCCTCAAGGGTTTGGCAACATTGCCCTCCACTTGGTTCAAGGGCGCACCATCCAGTGCAAAACGCGAACCATGCACATCACAATAAAAAATACCACCATCATTCGATAAGAAGCGAACTTGATCGTAGGATTCATGACTACACACTTGGGTCGCAGCGACAAAATTACCATCCAAATCCTTGACCACAACAACCAAATCCTTTAAAATAAAACTTCCGTTGTCAGACAATTTCTTCCCTTCGGTGGAGTTTAGATCAATAGTGAAGTCAATACCTGTAGGCGCTTCGACCTTATCGCCATTTTCATCATCCTTGGAACATCCTTGCAAACACGGGAACGTTAATGCGAAAGCAGCACCAGCCCCTAATGTCCTGAGAAAATCCTTTCTTTCCATAGCATTGGTTTTACTACTATCAACGTCGTATTTAAACTAATCGTATAAGAGAAATCATAAAGTCGGTCAACTACTTAAGTACTTACTTAGAATCAATCCAAAACACTGGATTTAAGGGTAAATTAAAGGTTTGTCCATCGTAGAACCCTTGCGTAAAAAGGGCTCCATCCGATTTTAATCACTCATAGACAAAACTGCCGAATTCGCTTTTTATGGTAAGTTTTTTTGAGGGATTATCCGCTACCCTACCCACAATCCTTGCATCAACACCAAACGCTTTGGAGATGTTAATCAAATCTTGCGCCACGGTTTCATTGGTATAAATCTCCAAGCGATGTCCGCAATTGAAAACCTGATACATTTCGCGCCAATCGGTACCCGATTGCTCCTGAATCAATTTGAACAAGGGAGGTATAGGAAACAGATTATCCTTAATAATATGAAGCCCATCTATAAAATGAAGGATCTTTGTTTGCGCCCCTCCACTACAATGCACCATACCGTGGATGTCGGAAGCGTTGTATTTTGACAATATTTTTTTTACGATCGGCGCATAGGTACGGGTAGGAGACAGCACCAATTTACCGGCATTTAAAGGAGCACCAGGTACTTCATCGGTTAAACCGGTATGTCCGGAATACACCAAATCATCAGGAACGGCAGCGTCATAACTTTCTGGATATTTTTCCGCCAAGTATTTGGCAAAGACATCATGTCTGGCAGAAGTGAGCCCATTGCTACCCATACCCCCATTATACTCCTTCTCGTATACGGCCTGACCAAAAGATTCCAACCCGACAATAACATCGCCAGCTTTTATGTTGGCATTATCAATAACATCATCCCGTTTCAATCTTGCCGTCACTGTAGAATCCACAATAATGGTACGCACCAAATCACCCACATCGGCAGTCTCCCCACCCGTGGAATGGATGATCATACCATGCTTGGCCAAATCGGCGATCAATTCCTCAGTACCATTGATTATGGCCGAAATAACTTCCCCAGGAATTAAATTTTTATTGCGGCCTATTGTTGAGGATAACAAAATATTGTCTGTTGCACCAACACAAATGAGGTCATCGATATTCATGATCAATGCATCCTGGGCAATACCTTTCCATACCGAAACATCGCCTGTTTCCTTCCAATACATATATGCCAAGGATGATTTTGTACCCGCACCATCAGCATGCATCACCAAGCAATAATCATCATCATTGGTTAAGTAATCAGGGACAATTTTACAGAAGGCTTTAGGAAAAAGTCCTTTATCAATATTCTTTATGGCATTATGCACATCTTCTTTTGAAGCCGAAACCCCTCGCTGCTTGTACCTTTCACTGTTTGATGTCCCCATGTGTTTTAATTTGTGGCAAAAATAATGGATTCGTTAAAAAAAAGCCCACATATCGCGAGCTTTTCATTCGTAAACTTTATGGCGCAACTATTTGGCCTTTGCGCATACTTACTTCACGAAAAGCAACTCCCTATACTTGGTCAACGGCCAAAGCTTATCACTGACCAGACGTTCCAGCTTGTCGCAGTGGTATCGTATCCCTTCGAAATATGGCCTCACCTTATCGCAATACGCATAGGCCTTCTTATTGCTATCGGCAATAACATTAGCCTTCTTCCTTTCATTCACCATGGCATCGGTCTTTGCTTTTAAAGCCGCTATATGCTCTGTCACACCCTCTATGATCGCTAACTGACTTTCACACATTTTTTTATAACCTGCGCCATAAATCTCCTTTAGACCACCCACATTGGCAATCAAAATATTCTGATATTCAATTGCGGCAGGTATAACATAACCATATACCATCTCGTTCAAGACCCTACCTTCAATTTGCAAATGCATGATATAGGAATCCAGCTCAATTTCCTGTCTTGCCTTCACCTCGACCCCACTCATTACGTTCATGGAATCAAAAAGCTCCAAACTCTCCTTGGAGGTCAACACCTGAATAGCATCGGGTGTGGATTTATTATTGCTCAATTTTCTTTTTTTCGCCTCCTTTTCCCATTCCTGGCTATAACCATCACCATCGAAACGGATTCTTTTGGAAGTTTTGATATACTCCCGCAAGACATTGAAAATAGCCTCATCCTTTTTTAGATTCTTATTATCGATCAAACTGTCGACCTCAATTTTAAAATCCCTTAATTGTTTGGCCACGATCGTATTTAAAACCGTCATCGGTTTGGCACAATTGGTCTTAGAACCCACCCCACGCATTTCGAATTTATTTCCGGTAAAGGCGAATGGCGATGTTCGGTTACGGTCGGTATTATCGAGCATAATCTCCGGAATCTTACCAACCACGTTCAATTTAAGCTCGGTTTTTTCCTCTGGCGACAATTTACCTTTGGAAACCCCTTCCAATTCATCAAGTACACTACTCAATTGTTTCCCTATAAAAATCGAGAATATGGCAGGTGGTGCCTCATTGGCCCCCAACCTATGGTCATTACTGGCGGAGGCAATGGACGAACGCAAAAGCTCTTCATAGCTATCGACAGCCTTTATGGTGTTCACGAAAAAGGTCAAGAACTGCAGGTTCTTCATGGGGGTAGACCCAGGACTCAATAAATTTACCCCCGTATCTGTCGCCAAGGACCAATTATTATGCTTGCCGGAACCATTGATTCCCGCAAAAGGCTTTTCATGAAAAAGCACTTTCATATTGTGCTTTTTTGCAACCTTGTCCATCACATCCATCAACAGAAGGTTGTGGTCAACCGCCAAATTGGCTTCCTCAAAAATCGGTGCCAATTCAAATTGGTTTGGAGCCACTTCATTATGCCTTGTTTTCACAGGAATGCCCAATTGGGTGCACTCCACTTCAAGATGGCGCATAAAACTCAAGACACGACTCGGGATAACACCAAAATAATGGTCATCCAATTGCTGTCCCTTTGCCGCAGTCTGACCTATCAAGGTACGACCTGTCATTACGATATCGGGTCGCGACATCGCCAAAGACTTATCGATCAAAAAATACTCTTGTTCCCAACCCAGGGTCGCATTCACCTTGGATACATTCTTATCAAAATACTTGGCCACAGCGGTAGCAGCATTGTCAACAGCATGTAATGCCCGAAGCAATGGTGCTTTATTATCGAGTGCCTCTCCAGTATAAGCCACGAAAATAGTGGGAATACATAGGGTGGTACCATAAATAAAGGCTGGGGAAGTGGGATCCCAAGCGGTATACCCCCTAGCCTCAAATGTGTTTCTGATTCCTCCATGGGGAAAGCTCGAAGCATCCGGTTCTTGTTGGACCAATTGTCCCCCACCGAATTTTTCCAAAGCCTTTCCATCGGGCAATAGATCAAAGAAAGCATCGTGTTTTTCAGCGGTAGACCCCGTTAAGGGTTGAAACCAATGGGTGTAATGTGTGGCCCCCTTTCCGATGGCCCATCCTTTCATTGCTTCTGCCACTTGATCTGCTATCTTCCGTTCAATCTTAGAACCAGAAACAATGGCTCCCTTTACACTCCCCAGGGCATCCTTGGTTAAGTATTGCAGCATTTTTTCCTCATTGAAAACATTGGCCGCAAAAAGTTCGGAACGCCTCCCTTTTTCCTCAATAAGCAAAGGGACTCGTTTTTGACTTTCTATAATCGCTTCAAACCTTAAGTTGGACATACTATTAATAATTTGGGCAAAAATAATGATTAACGATTTAATAATTAAAACAAGGCAAAAATAACTTTTACACAAAATACCCTAAAAAAAACAGGGGTAAACAAAATTATTACTTATTTTTTGATAATTACCCCCTTAAAAATTAGATATATACCCTAAATCCTTTATTTTTGTTCGACTATAAAATTATATCAATTATATCCTATTATTATGAGCAAATCAAAGTTAGAATACATCTGGTTGGATGGTCATGAGCCCACTCAGAACATGAGAAGTAAAACGAAGATCGAAGAAAATTTTAGCGGCAAGCTAGAAGATTGCGATATCTGGTCTTTTGATGGCTCCTCTACGGAGCAAGCAGTAGGTGGCTCTTCAGACTGTTTATTGAAACCTGTTGCTATTTATCCAGATCCTGCCAGGGAGAACGGATACTTGATTATGTCCGAGGTATTAAATGCAGACGGAACACCACATCCTTCAAATGCTCGTGCGAAAATCGATGATGACAACAATGATTTCTGGTTTGGATTTGAGCAAGAATACTTTTTAATGGACACTAAAACCGATTTACCTCTAGGTTTCCCACGAGGTGGATTCCCTGGGCCACAAGGTAAATACTATTGCTCAGTAGGTGGAAGATATACTTGGGGTAGGGATTTTGTCGAAGAACACGCTGACCTATGCCTTAATGCTGGTCTAAACTTTGAAGGCATCAACCAAGAAGTTGCCCCAGGACAATGGGAATTCCAAGTTTTTGCCAAAGGTGCCAAACAAGCAGGTGATGAAATCTGGGTAGCCCGTTACCTATTAGATCGCTTGACTGAAAAATATGGTTTCTATATTGAGTACCACCCAAAACCAGTAAAAGGGGATTGGAACGGTTCTGGTATGCATGCCAATTTCTCAAACACTTTATTAAGAACATGTGGTTCCAAAGAGGTTTACGAAAAAGTATGTGAGGCCTTTAGACCCGTAACCGAAGAACACATGGAAGTATATGGTGCATTTAACGAAGAGCGTCTTACAGGTCTTCATGAAACAGCACACGTATCGGACTTTAGCTACGGAATATCCGATAGAGGGGCTTCAATTAGAATCCCGATCATCACTGTAGAAAAAGGTTGGAAAGGTTGGTTGGAAGACAGACGTCCAGCTTCTAACGGTGATCCATATAAAATTGCAGGAAGAATCGTTAAAACCGTTAAATCCGCGAAGATTTAATTAGACACCATATAATTAATTGTTTTATCTGAAAAGCCCTGACGTTATCGTCAGGGTTTTTTGTTTATCGTATCGTAAAATAAATAAACAAGCAGTAAGCAGCAAGGAGTATCAATCCGTCCCGCCACCCCAATCGAAGTCCTTTTGGGAAGAACACCAAAGGCAGAATCAAGAAAGAAATACCGAGCATCCAAAAGATATCATTGCCCAACAACCTTTGATCCATCACTTTTATGGGTGTAATCAACGAGGTAATACCCAATACGGCCATAATATTAAAAATATTGGACCCTATTAAATTTCCCAAGGAAATCGCCTTTTCCTTTTTGATTATCGCAATAATCGAAGCAGCCAACTCCGGAATACTCGTTCCGATCGACACTATGGTTATACCGATTATACGCTCGCTAACCCCGTAATTATTGGCAAGTCCCACAGCACCATTCACCAACAGCTCCGAACCTCCCCAAAGTGCGACCCCTCCAATTCCCAAGAACAACACCGTTTTATACAAGGGCAAGGGAACATCATCTTCCAATGAATCCTCAACTACTGCCGTTTTTTGGTATTTCAAAAGATAAACCAAGAAGACAAAAAGACCTGCAACCAAAATAATGCCCTCATACCGTACCAATTCACCATCAAAGAAAATAAATACAAAAAACAGCATTGAAGCCAACATCATCATAGGCCAGTCGGTAGTATAAAAACTTTTTCGCACCTCTATACTCCCCAACAACAGGATGATAGCCAATACCAACCCTAAATTCGCAATATTGGACCCCACTACATTACCCAAAGCCAAATCAGGAAAACCATCCAGGGCCGCCTTTATACTTACAATAAGTTCGGGGGCCGATGTCGCAAAGGAAACAATGGTCATTCCTATCACGATTTTGGGAATATTCAATCGCAACGATAAGGCAACTGCCGATTTCAATAGCCAATTACCTCCTGCTATTAAAAATGTCAGTCCGATAACAATAAATAGAATATTTTGCATTCGTATCCTTTTTGACAAATATAGACTAAGATTTTTGTTTCTATAAACCGATATATTCAAATAAGAAAACCATATATAACTATTTTTATAGTTAAATAACTATTAAAATAGTTGTCTAATATGGATATTCCTTTTATGTTTGAATAAAATACACAGACAAATGCAGAAGTTAACCAACAAGGAAGAAGAAATCATGATTATTTTATGGCGTCTGAAAAAGGCATTCGTAAAAGAAATTATGGCCGAGATAGAAGGCAACAGACCCCACTACAACACCTTATCGACCATTGTACGAAACCTTGAGGAAAAGAAATACGTCGGGTATGAAGCCTTTGGCAAGACCCACAGGTATTACCCTTTGGTAAGTCTTGAAGACTACCGTAAAAAATTCGTCAATTCCAAACTTGCCGAATATTTTGACAACTCCTATAAAAGCATGGTGTCATTTTTCGCCAAGGAAGAGAAGATATCCGTAGAGGAGCTGAAGGAAATCATAGACCTCATCGAAAAGAAAAAATAATGGAACCACTATTGATCCACATGACCAAGGCTTCAGGAATCCTAGCGCTATTCTATTTGACCTACGCGCTGTTCTTAAAACAAGAAACCTTTTATACCGTAAATCGATACTTCCTGATTATAGGTCTATTTAGCGCCTTATTACTTCCTTTCGCAACCTTTACCAACTATGTCGAAATTGCTGTGACCCCAATATCATACAGCTCGAAAGGTGATACACTTGCCATTCACGAAGCTGGTTTTCCCTTGGATTGGACTACGGTTTTATCGGGTATATACCTCTTGGGGGTTTTGTTCTTCTCGACACAATTCATTCTGCAGATTACCTCTCTTTTGAAATTGATACAAAGAAATACCGTTGTTCGAAAAGGAAAATTCCACCATATCGAAATCAATGACCCTGTTACCCCCTTTTCCTTTTTTAACCACATTTTCTATAATCCAAAGCCGTATTCCAAAGAGGAACTATCCGCTATCATAAAACATGAGGAAGCACATAGTTCGCAATGGCATTCCCTCGACATTCTATTGACGGAAATATTTACGGTATTCCTATGGATAAACCCTTTTAGTTGGTTGTACCGAACTACCGTAAAACAGAATCTAGAGTTTATGGCCGACGCATGTGCCACGAAAAAAGTCGAATCCATCAAAGATTACCAGTATACCTTATTAAAGGTTTCAGGGAACAACCTGTATTCCCCCCTGGTCAATAATTTCTATAATTCATTAATCAAAAAACGAATCGTCATGCTAAACAAATCAAGATCAAACAAAAGGAATATGCTAAAGATTACCTTCATTTTACCGGCTTTGGCATTGTTCCTAGTCAGTTTCAACACCAAGGAAGTTTATGTACCCATTAACACCACAATGGCCCCATCATTGAGTGCTTCCCAAAATCCCCAACTGATAGAACTCATGATAGATAAGAACACCACTGACCAAGAATTAATTGACCTGAAAAAAGACCTCGCCAAAAAAGGAATTGATTTTTCCTATACCGTGGTGCATAATGCAAAAAATGAAATCACAGAAATTTCAGTAGATTTTGCAACCACAAAAGACGATGGTAAAAAAATAAGAAGCTCTTCTAGCTTCAGTAATGATGGTGAAGGAATCGATCCAATTCAAATTATGTACGATGCGGACATCAATTCCTTTTCTATGGGAAGCGGCGACAAGACCACTTCCAAAATTCATAAAGAGGTTCGCATTGAGGTTGACAACGATGACGACCAAATGATATGGGTACAAGCCGAAACTGATAATGAAGCACACAAGACCATCGAGATACGCGATGATAAAGGGAAGGAAACCATATTGGTCAATGGTAAAAAAGTTAGTCGCGAAGAATTCGACAAAATGAATAAAGATGATGGGCTTCATGAAAAACATATTAAAATAAAAAAATCGAAAGGAGACAAAGAAGAAAACATGTTCATCATGAGAATGTCCGATGTGAATGAGGATATGGATAATATCATCTTGGAAGATGACGATGATCAAAAAATGTTTAACATGAAAAGTGGAGCAAGTGAAAAACCGCTTTTTATAATCGATGGTAAAGAAGTTAAAGAAAAAGAGATGAAGGCACTCAATCCATCAGATATCGAAACAGTCAATGTTCTTAAAGGTGAAATGGGAAAAACTATATACGGCGAAAAAGGCAAGAATGGGGTTGTGCTTATAACAACAAAAAAAGAATAAAAGTCCAAATACCTAGACCATACCGTCATGGATTTTTTTACTTTTAGAACCATTATACGACTATGGGAACAATTATATTCAACCTTCTTGCCAAAATCAATAAGGTTATCTTGCCTTCGTACACAAAACAAGGGCTGGATCTGGCAAAAGCCTCAAAGTTTCAATTGGCCATTATAGGCTGGCGCTATTTTGTAACCTCAAGAGCTCTTGGCGGCGAGAACCATAATTGAATTTACTGGGCAAAATAAAATTGGAAGAAACGAATGAGATCCTCTGTTTCTTCCCAATCCAGACCTTCTTTTTTGATAAAGCCCTTTACCGCTGCTGAATGTTCATCAAAAATTTTCAGAAATTGTTTTTCACGTTTGGGCAATTTCAGTAAGGTAGGCGAATCAGCATCCAATTGCTGAAAATAAAAATCCACCTTTCCTTTCTTGAATTTTGCGGGCTTATTGGTTTCAAAACTATTTTTTGCCATTTTAACCGGAGTGAATAGTATGATTTCCCTGAGATAAAGACCAAAATCATCATCCGAATACACCTTTTCAAAAAACGTATTCCCAATTTCTTTACGATCATCGACATATTCGTGGGTTTCGTAAACCTTGTTCGACCCATTCAATAATTCAATGACATAATCATTGGATTTAGGCATGGAATAAATTATAGCATCACCCCCTTTAAATTCGATACTGTTATCATATACATTGAAACGCACGAATAAGGTCCTGTCTATGTCATTCACCCTGGCCGGCACAAATTCTTCGTATAGATAGGGTGACCCCACTACCTCATTGTATGAGGGTGCTTTAACCGCCTTAGTAAAATACAGTTCTGTATTGGGCCCATTCTGCCTAACGGTTAGCCTAGCCTGACCATATGACGCAACAGAGACAATTCCAAAAGCCACTATTAAAGTGAATCTATTCCATGATGATATTTTCATTCCAATACTTTGTTTAAGACACATCCCAATTGTAGATGTACAATATTATATCCATTAATAATGCAACAATGATTTAACTTCAAAATCGCCAAGTTTGTCCTTTCCCTTTAGGAAATCGAGTTCCAACAGAAAATTACATTGTACAATTTCACCACCCATTTTCTCGATTAACCTACAAGTGGCTTGGGCAGTGCCTCCCGTAGCAAGAACATCATCATGGACCAATACCTTATCCCCAGCTATAATCGCATCGGAATGCATCTCCAATGCATCGCTACCATATTCCAAATCATAATCCTGTCGCATGGTGGCAAAAGGTAGCTTACCCGGCTTGCGTACAGGTACAAATCCCGCATTTAACCGAGCGGCCAACATTGGGGCAAAAAAGAAGCCCCTACTTTCCATACCGACAACTTTATCCACTTTCTGATTCCCTACTAGGTCCAGCAGTGCTTCTTCGGTATATTTAATGGCTTTAGGATCTTTTAGAAGGGGGGTGATATCCCGAAAAACGACTCCAGTTGTGGGAAAATCGTGAATATCGCGGATAAAGGTTTTTAAATTCATATAAATAGATTAAGCTTATTTTGTTGTAAAGGTAAAAAGAAATATATTTGCACCCCTATAAAAGGTCCTGTGGCGCAACTGGATAGCGCATCTGACTACGAATCAGAAGGTTACAAGTTCGAATCTTGTCAGGATCACAAATAAACAAAAAGCAGTCCAAATATTTGGGCTGCTTTTTTTGATTTTAAGGATTTTCAATCTTCAAAGTAGGTCTTTATCAAGAAACCCAAAGGTAATATCCCCTTAAATTTCGAAGACCCCTATAGCCTATATTTTTAAGTTATTATAGGTTTTTCACCAAACTACAGGTCACGTATCAGACAGTATGGGATTGATGCCGGTTTATCCTAATATAACGATAACAAGGTATGAACACCTTGTACCTAAAAAGTCCCGATAATCGTATATTCCCTACTGGTTTTCCTGTATATTGATTATTGGGTATTTATGGTACCACATAGTTATGTTATATTGCCATTCCTCAAATAAATTATTCAATGATCGTAATGCGTTTAAAAGTATTTGTTTTCTTCCTATTGCTCTCAATAACCGGCATGTCACAAACAGGACGGGAAGCGCGTATCGATAGCCTTGAAAATGCCCTTAAAATCGCAGCGCACGATACCACACGTGTTAACATACTCAGCGAACTGACCCGAAGTTATGGTGGCATCGATTCCTTGAAGTGCTTCGAAAATGGTTTTAAGGCCATCGCCTTAAGTAAAAAGATATATTACCTGAAAGGAATGGCCGATGCCAATATCAATTTAGCCGGTGGTTACCTCGATTATTTTGATGTTGAAAATGCGAAGAAATATTTTGTGATAGGAAATAATTTTGCGGACAAACTCATAGCCAAAGATTCATCAGCACAACATATGAAAATTTGGTTACGCGGTAATTACAACTTAGGTGTGGCCTATGGATACGAAGGTAACTTAGAAAAGGAAATTGAACTGGCCGCTAAGACCATACCCATTGCACAACAAATGGGCGATAAAATGTTCGTGGCCAATGGCAACACCAATTTGGGCATAAAATACGCCAACCTTTCCCTTTACGACAAGGCCTATGAAATGTTTACAATAAGCCAAAAACAGTTTAAAGAAATAGGTACGCCTGAAGATATTCTTTACCACAGTTTGGCTTTTGCAACTTCCTTAGCGCAAATGGATTCACTGGACCGAATGAAATCCGTACTTGATATTGCTAAAACAAATTTGGATAAAATACCAAATTCCTTCTATAAAGGCCCATATTTCGGAGAGCTTGGATTGTACTACGGAAGGTCTGGGGAATTTAAAAATGCCTTAAAAGCCCTGGACCGATCCTATGCATTTTATAAGGATCATCAATCAAACTATTATTTAAAATTGCTCTATCAGAGATATGCGGACATCTATGATAAAATGGGGGATTTTAAAAAAGCAAAAGAGTACACGTTAAAGCACATCAATTTTACCGATGATGAACATTCCATAAGCGATAAAGTAGGCTCCTATTATAAATTGGCAAAATACGAAGCCGGACTCAATCGCTTTCAACAGGCATACGATTACCTAAAAGATTATGTCATCGCACTGGATAGTGCTAGAGTGGGTGAATTGGGAAATGACATGCAACAACTCGAAATGGAGTATAAAACGGCTACTAAAGAAAAGGAGATCCTAAAATTAGAAAACGAAAAAAATGAAACTGCCCTTGCCCTTGAAAAGAAAAAATCCCAAAATTACATGCTTTGGGCAATAGCCAGTGTCCTAGTATTATTACTTTTTATAGGCTATTACGGCTACAATAGCCAGCTCAGAAAAGCTCGAAAAAAAGAACATCAACAAGAAACAGAAGTTTCATTATTAAAACAGGAGCAACAAAACCAGGTTTTCTCAGCTTTGATAGAAGGTCAGGAAAACGAACGGAAAAGGCTTGCCATTGATCTACACGATGGTCTTGGCGGAAGATTATCCGGCATAAGCCTAAACCTCTCCAAACTGGATAAGGATGAGCCAAAGGAATACCCTAAGACCCAACTAAAGAAGGTTATGAAAGACCTTGATGATTCGTTGTCCGAACTACGTACCATTGCCCGTAATTTAATGCCTGAAACCCTGGTCAAATTTGGCCTTAAGGCCGCATTAAAAGATTATTGTAGTAGTAGAACGGGTAATGACACGAAAGTCACCCTACAATTTTATGGTACTGAAAAAGGGATAAACTTGAACCAACAAGTTACCATGTACCGTATAATGCAAGAACTGATCAATAATGCCATAAAACACGCCAAAGCTTCTGAGATATTGGTTCAATTCATGAGAGATGGCAATAAAGTCGACATTACTGTTGAAGACAATGGAATAGGCTTTAAAGAAGAAACACTTGTTGATAAAGCAGATGGCATGGGTATTTCCAACCTTAGAACGAGAGTAGCCTATTTAAAGGGAGATTTAGAAATTCACTCAGAAGAAAATGAAGGTACCACCGTTAACATTCAAATTACCTTAGATGCAACATAAACCTATACATATTATCATAGTTGATGATCACCCTATGGTGATTGAAGGACTTAAAACTTTGCTAAGTGATGATGAGCGTGTTCGTATAATCAACCAATTTATGAACGGGACCGATGCCCTTGTTTTTTTAGAAAAAAATTCTGCGGACATTATTCTATTGGATGTGAACTTACCCGATATAAATGGAGTGGAAATGGTACCCAAAATCCTAAATATCAGAGCGAATATCGGTGTCATCGGCCTTAGCACTTATAGCGAACCCAGCATCATTAATCAAATGATAAGAAACGGTGTAAAGGGATATCTATTGAAAAATGTTACTGGAGATGAGTTGATCAATGCCATTACGCAAGTACACCAAGGTAATTTCTATTTTGGTAGCGAAGTTCAAAAAATACTTGCGGACTCGGTTACACAGGAAAGTAGTGATTTACCCAAGTTGACCCGAAGGGAAAAACATGTCCTCACCTTAATAGCGGATGGCAAAACAACAAACAGCATAGCTGAGGAGTTATTTATCAGTCCACTTACCGTGGAAACCCATAGGCGTAATCTTATGCAAAAATTGGAAGTTCCAAATGCAGCATCATTAATCAAAGTTGCCGTAGAAAAACATTTGATTTGAATGCCATATTCAGGGATGATACCCCTCCTTAAAGCGCTACCGATTTTCAAGTAGTTTCTTCTACTGGTTTTCAGGTATTTTTTATCCTTAATTTCCTTAAAGCAAATTAATGTCCCAACTTGTACTACGATAATGTATTATGGTAGGATAAACCTATAGATCTCACCTCTAAAAACTAACAATAAGTTCAAAGAACCGATTAATTCCACCATGAATACCTTTTCATCATTTAAAAGCTTTAGAGTTCCCATGATGGATGAAACACAAAGACCATTACCCATAATTATTATCTGCACTCTTGGTTTTATTGAAATACTACTCGTTATTCTCTCTATATACACCATGCCAGATCACCTTATTGATAGTTGGTACCCACCCTATCTTATACTTACAGCCTTAATCATCATGGGTTGTATGATCGCTTTTTGGCATTTGAAAAATTGGTCCATATACATTTACACAGCATTCATTTCCATAAATCAATTGCTTTTGTTCCACATGGGCGTATTTTCCATCTATTCCTTGATAATACCTACCCTTATCCTAATCCTTGGTTGTCTATCAATGAAAAATACCGAGAAACAATTAAGTTGATTGTATTCATTAATGTCGAGCCCTATTCATTACCCCCACCTTGTTTTCTTGTACCGCCTTTAAACCCAATTTCCATCTAAGCCATTAAACGTAATTATATTATTTCCAAGACAACTTTAGGGCGACCATAAACAAGTTAAATTCAACTTGTATTATTTGTTTTTGGCGTTCCTCTTATTCACCATAAAGAACCGGTTTTCATCATCTTTATTGGTTACAATGACAATTTAATGTCCTCTGTATTTTGATTTTGGAATCTCTATGGGTGTAGCCCCATCTTTTATGGCCTAGAACGGCCTTAAATTTCCCTTATCTTCACCCGCACCACCATAGAAATTGGCATTAACCAGGATATTACGGGTTTTACCATCCTTGATTTTATTTACAAAATCAATTCCTGTTTAATTGGATTTCAGCAGGGTAAATCCTTTATAGACTAGGCTTACGCCACATTCGCAATTTTGACAAAAAAATAAAGGAGGGTTTCCCCTCCTTTACAAAACTAACTCTCTCTAAAATTAACTAGAAAATCTATAGAGAACAACAATTAAACTATTCAACATCCCACCAAACTCTAGTGGTCAATACATCCGGCCCTTGTCTTGCAATGGCCTCAGCATAATTTTCAGGATTGTTGGACTGATCACCAACAGAATACGTAAGTCTTCTTGGAATAGTTCCACCGGTCTCGTTACCTGGATAATTAACAGGTACCAATACAGGAAAACCTGTTCTCCTCCAATTAGAGAATGCCTCATATTCATTAAGATAAGTCGCAGCCCAATATTGGGTACTTATTTGTTCTAATGCATTGGCGGCATCAAATGGTTTCGCCAATAAATAAGCATCGATATCAGCATCATCGATTGCAGCATCCGGAGAATCCAATTCAAGCATTTTCATAGCAGCCCTGACACCAGCATTATAATGAGGTTCTGGGTCTCCACCAGCCAATCCCCAGCGTAACGCAGCCTCGGCCAACATAAACTCTACTTCTGCGTAGGTCTGGAAGAACATAGGAGAATCGCGTCGTGTCATTATCTCACGGTTGGGTTCAGCATATTCATCAGTGGTTTCCTCCCCTGTATTTGTCATCAACATATCAAGATCAAGTCCATTTGGCAAACCTTTTAAATCTGCTGGATCATTACTTTTATCAGAAAATCTAGTCGCCAAAATCGGCAACCTTGGATCATCCTGCAAAAAGTCGATAAACGTTTTGCTCATTCGTTGATTATCATCGGCTTGGAAAACCTCACCAATTCCATTCTGGTTAACCCCTTCTGGTCCGACAGTATGTTCAACCTTGGCTATATCCGCATTGGACTCCATTACGCCACCAGCGATAGCCTTGGTTACCCATGCTTGGGATGCCGTTGGATCGACTTTGATCAAGCGCAATCCAAGACGTAACATCATTGAATTGGCAAATCGTTTCCATTTAGCCTGATCACCCGCATAAAACAAATCAGCAGATCCAAATCCGGAAGTCCCTGAACCTAATGCAGCAGCAGACTCTTCAAGTTCCTTCAACATATCCGCATATATCTCACTCTGGGCGTCGTATTTTGGTTGTAAAATTCCTTCAATCACGGCCTTTCCAGCTTCACTGTAAGGAATATCCCCGTATAAATCCGTTAATCTGGAATAAATAAAAACCCTTAATATCCTGGTTATCGCTTTCATTTCTTCCGGAGAACCCTCTTCATCAAGTTGAATCAAGATATCCTCAACTGATTTTACTGGATTCTCATAATAACGATCGATCAATGAAGAAGCATACCCTTTGTTCCATGTGTATTTATCCCCTGACCAATAACCTGTCGTGGTTGCATAATGTTGCATCATGGTGGATTGATAGATCAAATTGGCTCTCCAATTTTCATAACGCTCGCCAGAAGTGAATAACTGGGCTGCGGTAAGTTTACTTGTTACAGGAACCTGATTGGGTTTTGTGGGATCAACGTTAATGTCCTCAAAACCATCGTCGCAGGAACCCATCAACAAGACAATTGACAGTATGAATAGTATTTTTTTCATTATTTTATCTCTTTAAAATTTAACATTTAAACTAAGACCATAACTCCTTGTTGATGGAACCCCAAAGTACTCTAGACCCTGTGAGTTACCAGCACTATAGGCACTTTCTGGATCAATATTGTCCGCACTACGTTGTATGTAGAACAAGTTTCTTCCGATTATCGAAACGTTGGCACTTGTTAGGAAAGTCCTTTCCAATATCTCTTTGGGAAAACTGTATCCGAAACTCAATTCACGGAATTTTATATAGTCGGCATCTTCGACGAACTGCTCGGCAATATTGTTTATCCTGCCGTAATAATCCTGTAAAAACTCTGGTGTTACCGTGGTGGTAAAAGGTTGATTTGTTGCTCCGTCAATACCGGAAATCGTCAAACCATTCACCCTACCTTCAAGGGTTTCTTTATGCAAACCTGATCCATAAGCGAAGGTGTTGGTACCTGAGAAAACCTGTCCCCCAAATTTACCATCGATCAAAAAGCTCAAGTTAAAATCACCAAAAGTAAAATTATTACTCCAACCCATGGCCCATGGTGCCACACCGTCACCTAAGATAACACGATCACCTTCCTGTGCCAATGGTGTACCATCGGAATTGATATCATATACTATGGTACCGGCATCATCCCGAACATAACTTACACCAACTATCTTACCAAAACGTTGCCCTACTTCATGCTGTATTTGGACGTTCTGTGAACGTGCTTGATCCAAACTTACTGGCTGACCTTCAGCGTTGGTCTCAACAATCAAACTTTCGTTAAAAGAACCGTTTATACTAGAGGTCCAATTAAATTTCTCTGAACGTACTGGAGTAAAGGAAAGTAAAAATTCAACCCCTTTGTTCTCCAATTTACCCAAGTTGGCCGTAGCAGAAGAATACCCTGAATATATTGAGGTAGTTGCATTTACTATATCATCGGTAGTCTCGTTTTTGTACACCGCTAAATCCAAGGACAAACGATTATCAAAAAATCTAGCATCAAGTCCGATCTCAACTTCACTCTTTGTCCAAGGCACCAAAGCGGCATTTGGAACTGTACTACCACTTACCCTACCTAAGGGCTGACCTAAATGACCTTGACCGAACAATTCGTAGGTTGGAGCCAATTTATAGGCTTCATCACCACCCCCACCAACTTCGGAGTAACCACCCCTTAATTTCATAAAGGTAATTGCCGATGGCAATTCCAATGCATCCGATAAAACCAAACTTGCATTGGCAGATGGATAGAATACATTATTGGAAGTGTCCTTACCTGGATAAGACAATGTAGAGAACCAGTCATTTCTACCTGTAAAGGTCAAATATGCCCAGCGATCATAAGCCAATTCCAAAGAACCATATACAGACCCTATTTTTCGTTCATTGAACAAACGGGACCGGCTTTGATTGGCCAAATTCGAAATATCCTCAAAACCAGGAACTATAAAATCATTCCCTCCTAAATTCAACTCCTCATATTTTATGTGGTTACTGTTCACACCCACAAAAGCCGAAGTCGAAAACTTATCGGTAATATCCTTATCAAGACCCAACATAAGGTCGGCATCTACTTGTGTATATATCCTTTCTTGCTCTTGCATTCCTCCCAATGGTTTAAATGCAGTACCATAAGGCTCAAGTGATGTTGATTTTCGTGTATAATGGTCCGTACCAACACGGCCAGATAAATACAACCAATCCAACATATCATACCTAATGGAAGTAGACGCTATAATACGGTGCTTAACATCCTCATTACTGAAATTATAGGCAGCGAAATAAGGGTTCGTAGAGTAAATATTACTGGAATATGCATTCTCAGACAAATCCTCATTCATTCCTGGCTGCATGTTCCGCACATCAACATTCGGTGCCAAAAGGGCTACGGTGTAGTTTGCATTTCCAGGAGAATCCGATAAACGTGGTCTATTTTGTACTTTTTCAACAATGTACTTGGCATTCACCTGAGTGGTGATTTTTTCAGAAAGCGTAGCCCCTGAGTTCAAGGAAAACGACTTTCTGTTCAAACCTGAATTAGGCATAATATCCTCATTATCCATATTGGATAACGAAAGTCTATAATTCATATTTTCTGCATTACTAGATAAGGCCACGGTATTTACAAAGGTAGAACCCGTTCTATAGAAACGACTTGAATTATCACCCACATAAGAATAAGGTCTTTCAACACCATCCCATTGTACTACAGGAGAACCATCCAATTTCGCTCCCCATGCACTGTTCCCTAAATCAAAAGCTTCAGCCTCATTAGCGGGGACCCTACCACGTGTACCTTGACCATACTCGTGTTGAAAGTCCAAAATACCAGTATTCAAGGCATCAAAAGTTACGGAGCTACTTACTTCAACCCCAAAACCTTTTTGTTCTGAAGTACCACCTTTTGTGGTAATCAAAATAACACCATTACCACCTCTTGAACCATAAAGGGCCGTTGCGGCACCACCTTTAAGTACTCGAACCGATTCAATATCATCTGGGTTGATACTGGAGATACCATCACCACCATCAGATCCACCCCACATTCCTGCAGCCCCATTATTATCGTTACCGATTGGGATACCATCAATAATATACAATGGTTGGTTATTACCGGTCAATGTATTATTACCACGAATAACAACCCTACTTGAACCTGCGGCACCAGTGGAGTTGGAAGTAATATTTACACCAGCAACCTTACCTTGAAGCGAATTGATCGCATTGGTAACCTTTACCGTTGCAAGCTCTTCACCACCTACTTCCGTAGCGGCATAACCAATGGCTTTCGCTTCTTTCTTTATACCTAAAGCGGTTACAACAACTTCTCCAAGTTGTTCAACATCCTCCACCAATGAAATATTGATTGAAGTCTTACCTCCGATTGCAACCTCCTTGGCCACGAAACCTAAGGAAGAAAAAAGCAAGGTTCCAGAAGTACTGGAAACGTCAATGGTATAATTACCATCAAAATCCGTTGAGGTACCATTTGTTGTTCCTTTCTCAATGACATTGACACTCGGAACAGGTGTGCCGTAATTATCGGTCACCGTACCTGAAATAGTTTGGGCTATTGCTCCTTGTATAAAGAGCAAAGCAACAAACATCAATACATACTTAAATTTTTGATTCATGTTAGTTTAGTTTTGTTTAATAATCGTTTGAATCTTTAAATGATAACATTATCTTAAAGTTATTAAAATAATGTTAAAGTACTAAATTTGAAATTTGACCGTTGATTTTGAAATGTTTTCGACCAATAACTACGCTGAAAAGCTAAAGAGCAATTCTATAAAACCTTATATAGTTAAAACAAAGGTCCTTAGAAACCAGGGATAAAGCCATAAGCTGAACAGGTTGGGATAGAACCTGTTAAAACGGGACTTTAGACGGTGTACGTTTTTTATGATAACCCCTTAATTATCTTCCTACTTTTTTATTTGATTTTAATTACAAATGCCGATGTTCCCAACAACCTTGATCTAAGGCTTAAGGGGAGTTCGATGCTAATACCTTCGTCCTTTCTTTTCCATTGTAATGACGATTTCACACCTAAAATGGTTGCTTTTGCTTTTTTTGGGATAACAACGGGGAATTCTATGGCAGAAGGTAGGCTTTTTTGCCCCTTTTCCACCAAATAAATAAGATAAATCGAACCATCGGGTTTTGTTGTTACGCAAACATTACCGGATTTGTATGGTGCCATTGATTTGGTCCCATAAATAGCTTCGTCGTTAATGTTCATCCAATCCCCTATTTCCTCCAAAAGTCCATAGGCACCAGCATCCCATTCCCCTTCAGGACTTGGTGCTATATTGAGCAACAGGTTACCTCCCTTAGCCACAATATCGACCAATGTATGTATTGCTTCCCGACCGGACATATAATTGGCATCAAAGGAATAAGACCAACCACCACCGGCAATAATACAAGATTCCCAAGGGTATGGCAGAGGTTTTTCAGGAATACGATTCTCGGGCGTCAAATAATTTTGATTCTTCCCGTGTACAGCCCTATCCACCACAATCAGTCCAGGCTGTTTTTCCCGGGCTTTTTCGACCAATTCATCCATTCGGATATCCTGACTCACTACACGGTGTTTCAAGAAACCATTGCCCGATAGATTCTCCTTGAACTTTTCATCATAGTTTTGTTCTATATTTTCCTTGTCTCTCTTTTTAACCCAACCACCATCGAGCCATAGAATATCCACCTTACCATAATCCGTTAGCAATTCCAGTATCTGGTTATGGGTAAACTGGACATATTTTTCCCATTTCTCCGGATAAAGCGCTGGATCATAATTTACATTTCTATCAAAAGGCGGGAAATTTGGGGACCAATAATTTTCATGATGCCAATCCGGTTTGGAAAAATAAGCTCCTGCCCATAGACCTTCACCCCTAAAGGCTTCGAATATCTCTTTAGTCACATTGGCCTTCGGATTTGAAGAAAACGGCGTTTCGGGGTCTGTTATCTTATAATCCGTATACTTTGAATCGAACATGGAAAAGCCGTCATGGTGTTTTGTGGTGAAAACCACATATTTCATTCCCGCATTTTTTGCCGCCTTGGCCCATTTATCCGGATTGAATTTTACCGGGTTGAAGGTCTTTTTTAAATCTTCATATTCTTTCCTGTAGGTATTGTAATCCGATGGATTTGAACCCATTTTCCGTTCGCACCATCCATAATCCTCCGGACAGATCGACCACGATTCCACAACACCCCATTGACTATAGGGACCCAATGCATAAGAAGTCCGAATTTAAGGTCTTGCCATTCCGAAAGTTTTACATTGGTTAAGGAATCTGTCTCTGGGACATACCGCTCATCCTCGTAAATCGCTTGTCCCCAACTCTGCTGAAAAGCGGCTAGGAATACCACCAATATCAAAATCCTACTGTGTATGAACTTTTCCATAATCATTATTTTTGATTACTGCTTTAATTGATCAATACTTTGAATCCGGTCTTTAGTACATCGGTTAAATTGCCTCCTACCATGATCTCGAAATCACCAGGTTCGACACCCCTTTCCATATCCTTGTTCCAAATCGATAATTTCTCTGGTCCCAATTCAAAGCTAACCGTCGACTTTTCTCCCTTTTTCAAGAAAAGACGTTTAAATCCCTTTAAGGTTTTTCGGGGGGTGGTAACACTGCTGTATACATCA
Organism: Maribacter aquimaris; assembly: GCF_014596745.1. Lineage (GTDB taxonomy): Bacteria > Bacteroidota > Bacteroidia > Flavobacteriales > Flavobacteriaceae > Maribacter_A > Maribacter_A aquimaris. The sequence goes on along the minus strand of NZ_JABTCF010000010.1, from coordinate 24,385 downwards.
TTAATATAGAGCTGCACTACTTCCTCACCGTCAAAATCCCCCGTATTCTGAACATCAACATGAACCAGTATTTTATCTTCTTTATGGATTTCCGAAGCACTAACCCTCAAATTGGAATAGGTGAATTTGGTATAACTCAACCCAAAACCAAAATCGTACAGGGGATCTTGGCTTTCTCTAACATACCTATGGATGGCCGAAGGTTTTTGGTTATAATAAATTGGCAACTGACCTACCGATTTAGGAAATGAGATGGGCAACCTACCCGCCGGGTTGAAATTACCGAAAAGCACATCTGCCACGGCCCTTCCCCCAGCTTCTCCCGGGAACCAGGACTCAAGAATGGCAGGAACATGATCATTGACCCAATTAATCGCCAAAGGCCTACCGTTCAACAATACGGCAACCACTGGGGTACCGGTCTCTTGAATTGCTTTGATCAGTGCCAATTGTTTTCCATGTAATTCCAAGGTGGCAACATCCCTATTCTCCTCCACCAGTTCGTTGGACTCCCCCAGTACCACGATAGCCACATCCGATTTTTTGGCTGCAGCAATGGCTGGTTCAAGATCAACTTTTTGTAGGTTCCATCGCAAATGGGCTCGCGCTCCCCATCCACCTTCCCACATTTCTATGCGGATCTGGTATTCCCTGCCCGCTTCAAACCGCATGGGAGTGGTAACGATTGCTGTTGCTCCTTTGTTCCAATTGTCTACAATAAGTTGTTCATCCACCCACATTCTAACACCGTCATCAGAACTTAACCCCAACCACCCTTCAAAGGTTTCCGTTGGTTTTAAAAAACCTGTCCATCTTACCGAAAACTGATCATCAGGTACCCCTGGTCCTGGAGACCATGGCCAATCAAATCCCAATTCCCCATCAATCCTTGTCAGTACGGGACTACCTTCTAAATTCCTATTATCGAAATATTCCCCTTTTAACCCATTTCCTTTCTTATCGGGTGTAAATAGATATTCTTGATCAACGATTTGCCCCTTAACAATCAAGGGAACCCCTTGTTCATAGAGAACTTCCACAGAGGAATCCACTACCTGTTTTATACCCTCAAGAACGGTGATCCCCTTTTTATTCCGAACCGAATACCCACCCAATCTACTTTCATTGGCGTTAGGCCCTATCACAGCGATTGTTTTTATATTTTTATTTAGCGGTAAAAGGTTTTTTTCATTTTTTAAAAGCACCATTGATTTATGGGCTGCCTCCAATGCTATGGCTTGATTTTCCAATGAATGCTTCCGCTCCTGCATTTTCGTTTCCTCAATAAAAGGATGCTCAAAAAGACCCAATAAAAACTTCAACCGGAGCACACCCCCTGCGGCCCTATTAATTTCATTCATTGAAAGTTCGCCTTCATTGACCAATTCCATTAAGGTCTTTTGCCAAAATTCATTGGAAAAATCATAGAATTGCATATCTACCCCTGCCGCGACGGCTTCCTTTATACTTTCCCTTGGGGAGGAGGTTACAAAGTGGGTGGTCTGCAAGTACTTTATCGCCCCTAAGTCCGAAATTACAATGCCTTTAAAACCCCATTCCTTACGTAAGACATCGGTTAGCAACCAATGGTTGGCGGCACAAGGAACCCCATCCAATTCAGAATAAGCACACATGGCACCTAAGGCCCCACCTTCTTTGTATGCCTTTTCAAATACGGGTAAGAAATCCTCACGTGCCGTTCTTTCCCCGACAATAACCGGGGAAGAATTTCCTCCGGCCTGAGGATAGCTATGTACGGCAAAATGTTTAGGCTCCGCGATTATTGCGTTATCCGAGGATAGGCTATCCCCTTGCATCCCCTGGATCATTGCCAACCCTAGTTCAGATGCCAAATAAGTATCTTCACCCAAGGTTTCGGCAATCCTTCCCCAGCGGGGCTCCCTTCCTATTCCCAAGACGGGCCCTAACCCATAATGTACACCATGCGCCCTTGCCTCAGAACCGATAACCCTTCCTACCTTTTTCATAAGACCTGGGTCCCAGGTGGACCCTAACCCTATATTCATGGGAAAAGCTGTATTACCCTCACCACTATATCCATGAAGAACCTCTGCCATGATCAATGCAGGTATCCCCCATCTATTATTTTCCATAACATAGGCTTGGAGTGAATTGATCATCTTCGCCGATTTCGGGTAAATGTCATGGATTGCGCCAACACCCAAGCGACCTATCTTTAATTCCGTTTTTTTCGAATCAAATTGCTCCCCGTTTTTAAAATACTCCCCCTTATACATGTCCATTTGACGAACTTTTTCCTCGAGTGACATTCGTGACAAAAGATCGGATACCCTTTCCTCTACCGGCAATTTTGAATCTTGATAGGGATATTGGGGCTGTTGGGCCAGTCCAATGGACCAAACACAGAATAATAGGAAGCTGCAATAAATCTCTTTTCCCATAGGAAGTGATTTCAATTGATTAAAATTTCATCGGCAAAAATCCAAGAGGGCGTCCCTGCGGCATGATGCCAGTAAGGTGGACTTGCCATATTCTTGGCCTTTATCTTGATATACCTGAATTCCTTGTCAATATCATTCACATCAAAATACTGGATGTCGTTTACCTTGCTGTTTTTGGTCAAGGGAGCCTTGTTCTCCACCGTTCCGAGTGCCACAAATTTTTTGTTGTCGGTAGCCCCATAATAAGTGACATGCGTAGGATAGAACACTACATGGTTGGTCACTTGCAAGAAAGCCATGGAAACCATATTGATTCGCTGCACATGGCCTAAATCCACTATAGCCTCCAGATCATTACCCTCAAACCCTAACCAATTGGCATAAAAACCATTTCCACCAAGGGCCCCATCGGTAAGGACTTGTGGGTCCTCATTGGCATATTTCTTGGGTTTGGACAATAGGGTTACCTTTTTCCCCAAAGCTTTATTGGGTTGCGAGGCTACTTGAAGGGCTTTGGAATAGGTCCCAAGATATTCGCTTACCGTAAACCCCATTTCATTCATTAATGTGATATTACCGGCTTTGGTGGTTTCCTTTAATTTCTTTAAAATCCCATTTACCATAGGATTCACCTGTACACCATCATCCCCAGTATTTACAACCAAAGTATATTCATTTGATATTCCTTTCCTACATGCTTCCAACACGGCATAATCAACGCCTAAACGAGCAGTCCTCACCCTTAGGAGTAATTCTGGGCTATCAGCCACTTCTTTTTCGGCCTTATCAAATAAAGCGGAATACTCTTTGAGCAGGTTTGCAGACAAATAGGAATCGAAGGCCTGTGAAGGGTCTCCATACAAAAACAGGAAGAATTCGGGATCTTTCTTTAATGCAGCATGTATTTTATCTACATACTGTTTTACATAAATCCCCGCTTCCTTGTAATAACCGTTTGTGAATTCCGTCAAAAGGGCATCGAGATCCAAACTGGGGTCCCAAAGCAATTTAGCCGTAATATAGGACCGCAATTCAAAAAGCTCACTGGGATTATTGCTATGCTGCTCAAAGACCCATTTTGCACCATTATCCTTGAACAGTTCAATATTGGGTTTAAGGGTTTGGATATTGGGAAAGGGGGCCATAAAATTGGTGAATTGGGTGGTGTAATCCCAAATTCTAATATTGTCGGTTAATTTTCCCCATCCTTTTAAATCGTCTGCAAAATCGGCACATTTCTCTTCAATGGGACCACTTCGATCACATTCAATAGAGCATAATGTGATGAGTACATTATCAACTGGGTGGGTTTTGCAAGGCTTCCGTGTATGTTGATAGGCCAAGGTTGAAATGGTCTTATCGGGAAATGCCTCAGCTACCTTATTCACAAACCGAATCATTGTCCCTGCCGGGCTACCTTCCTCCTCATCAATTTTCGAACAATTCGGACACTGGCAATATTGTTGATTATCATCTTGACTCACAGAAATCACTGATGCCTCAGGGTATCTTTGAAACATTGCCCGTACTGAATCCTTGACTATCCCTAAAACCGTATCATTAGTTAGGCACAACTGGGTCGGCAATCGTTTATCACCTCGCCAGGCGTAATACTCAGGATGTACTTTAAAAAATGTTTCCTCTGGCACAAACCGTTGGAAAGTATGTACACGGGCTATTGGTACATAATGCGGAAACGCCTCGTAAGTTACTTTTTGCTGGTCAGCATAGTCCTTGTTTTCATAAAAAAGCCTTGAATGTACTGTTCGAGTAGTAATTTCCGGAGTATAGGAATAGTCAAGGGGCAATGCCAAGGCTATCGAGGTTGATTGTGGTATTTCCTCGACCTCTGGAGCATACCATTTACAATCCAAATACCGTTCTAAAAACTCATAAATGGCATTATTCAATGCCGCATCAGACCCCCCATGAATATAAAGATTTCCATCAGACACATTTATCCTAATCTGATGCATCCCCAATTCAGCATCATCTATGTTTCCTATAAATATTTTGCCCCTATCCGCACCCTGTGAGCTTTCATCCACAATACTTAATTGTGCCCCACTGATCTTATTGATGTATGATTGCAGCACTTTTGCGGATGCAATAGCCCTTTCAGTGGCGCCTGCATCAACAACAATTTCAAAATCGGATTTTCCATTTTTTACCAACTGGAGTGAATTATCCGAACAAGAATTCAACACAAGACAAAAAACAAATAGCGTAATAAGGACTCTCCTTTTCATGTTTTTAGATTTAGTACTCATTATTTTTTCTTTGATGCCTCATAGATGGCTTTCAAGAGACTGTTGGCTTCCTTGGTATCGTTCCCCAATTCCCAAAACATGATCCCAGCCAATTTCTTTTGTTTGGCATAGGCCGTTTTTAAGGCTACGGAAACCGTATCGTCATAACTGATGAACACACTGTCCTTTGCACTGTATAAATAGGGTGCTTTCGCAACAGGATCCCAATACCTTTTATAATTCCTATTCGATTCAAATTCCTTACGAATCTGATTGTAGGCACTCCATCCGATATACGAACCTTTGTTGGACTGATATAGACCGTTATTCCCTGGAGGTACGCCTTTCCAAGCACGGCCATAAAAGGCCGCTCCAATAACAATCTGATCTGGTGCTACCCCTCTGGCAATACAAAAATCGACTATGCGTTCTACCGATCTAGGCTCATACGTATAACCCCTTTTTTTCATCTCTTCCTTTCTGCTTTTAATGTATTCTGCAGCGGGAGTATCTTGAATGTCCTTGGTTTCAATCAACCCCAGGGCAGTATGGTGACCGGTGACCGGGGAAGTAGCCCCAATTTGGTCATAGGTCATTACATTCATATAATTTGCGTACTTCATTACTTCGGTAACCTCAACATTTTCATAATACCGCTTCCATCCGGCCGAGGCAAAAGTCAGTGTTTGCGTTCTCTCCAAGGTATCCAATCCCTCACGCAGTTCTTTCATCAACAAGGTGAAATTCTGTTTATCTTCTGGGCGCGCTCCGGTATTGGCGGCAGGAATAGCAGGATATTCCCAATCAATATCCAGTCCGTCCAATTCATATTCAGTATTGAATTCCACTACACTTTGAACAAATTTCTTTCGATTTTCTGCGGTGTGTGCCATATCGGAGAACCCATCAGCACCCCATCCCCCACAGGCAATCATTACTTTAAGGTTTGGATGTTTTTTCCGCTCAGCGACCAACGCTTTGAGTTTATCTTCATTTTCAGCATCCCTGAATTGCATCTTACCATCTATGACATTGGTAAATGAATAAATGATATGGGTCAATTGGTGCAATGGAAGTTCATCTGGGCGATAATCCTTTTCGGGCACATAATACGCCATTACCACATTCGTACCCTTTTTGTTCCTTGGCTCTGCATTTTCCGAATGCACAAAAGAGGCGGTCAAAATTATCCCTATAAAAAGTAAAACATAATATCCTAGTCTTTTCATATGTATGTATTTTTAATTGTACCATCTATTTGAAAAATCTGCCGGTCCTAACTGGACAAAATATCCCCAAACCAAAAACACGGGGTTGGATTCAATCAAAAAAAAAGATTAAAACCATTCCTCAACATAAATCCCATGAGAGCTTTTGATTTTTAGTAACCCAATCGGATTTTGGCCTCATTCGCATCAAAATCGGATTTTTTAAAGGTATGTGCCTCTGTGTTGAACACGTGGTCATCAAAAACGAAATCCCCCTGTGAAAAACCGATATAGAAATACTTCATGGTCTCTGCAAAAAAATAAGTGGCCAGATAATCCTTGGGTTCCTTGGTTCGAACATCATTGATCGAATGAAAGGCCACCTCACCCTTACAGTTCTTTTTAATATCCTTCCAATATTTTTCAAGCATGTCAAGGTATTTCTCCTTTCCCGTAATTTCATGTAAATAGTAGGCAGATTCTATGATTTCCGGATTGATCTCAAAATTCGCATATTCCACGGTATCCTTGCCATAATGATATCTGGTCGGCAACATTTCGTATTTATCCCATAGCCAATCCCAGGTTGCCTCGGATTTTTCCGCAGCTTCAACATTGCCCGAAACAGCTTGAATGGCCGGCCAAAAAGCATCGTAAAGTGAAACGGATCGCTTCAGGATTTCTCCGGTATGCATATCCACAATGGTATAAAAGGTTCTTCCTTTGTATTCATCCAAAAGATAGGTATTGATCTTATCCAGGCTATAATCCCAAATTTCCTTGATCTCGGGATCTGGGAATATCATATAACTTTTGTACATGTATTCATAATAGGCATCTACCCCAGCTTGCAAATGATGCCATTGGGTACCTTCCCATTCCCCGGTAACCACATTGATATTTTCCCCAGGCAACCCTATTTCCGACTTTCTGTCAAAGACGGCTTTTGTAGCTCCTTTTGCCGCTTGATAATATTTTGGGTCTTTCGTATAATAACTAAGGATCCCGAACTCGAATAAGTAAGTGGCCGCCTGTGCCACATTCACCACATCACCCTTGCCCTCACCATGGTTACCCCCGGTTTTCCCTGTCCTTAGGTTTACGGAATGAAAGGGAATGCCCGTAGGGGAATCAAAAGCAGGTAACAACCTATCCCCAAAACCACGTGCTTTTTCGAGAATTTCCTCATTCTGTGTGTAATGATACATTGATAAAAGTCCACCCAAAATACGGATATTGACCTCAAACACCTGAACATACTGATCCTTGTCATAATTCATGGCCAGGGCATAGTCCTCAATTTCCTTGGCCTCTTTATCCAAGCCCATTACTTTTAAGGTACTATAGGCATCTATTGGCGAAATACCCAAGGAATGTTCATACCAATCAAAGGAATTTTTAGAAAGTGGCAGCAACACATCATGACCCCATGCGTAGGTTCTATAATCATTCCACGATCGTAAGGTCTCTGCCTTGATCTCGGCTTGTAATGCCGTTATTGCCGAATCCTTTTCTTTCCCGGGAGCCTCAATTTTTGTTGTGTTGACCTCTGATTTACAAGAAACAAATGATAGGACCAAAAGGGCCTTCAATACTATATTTTTCATTCCTATTCTTTTAATCGATTTGGATTGTCGAAGCATTTACTAATTTTTTGTGGGATATAAAATATTCTTTATGGGATTCCCCATTGATGAGGATTTCACCAATAGGCTTATTATTTCCGACGGTATTGGATGATATTACAAGCTTTTTACCCTTGTAATACCCATCATCCAAATGAATCGTTATTGTATCAAATTTAGGTTTGACCAGAGCATACATGGGTTCGGCAGGATTCACAGGATACATTCCCATCATCGAAAAGACGGCCCATGCCGACATGGTACCGGTATCATCATTCCCGGGAAGGCCATCCGGACTGTTCTTAAAATGTTCCTTCAATAATTCCGACACCAATTTTTGGGACCTATATTCTTCCCCCTTTACATAATTAAAAAGATACGGATAAGCGATATCCGGTTCATTCGCCATATCAAACTGCCCCTTATCGAATACATCCTGTAATCGTTGTGCAAAAGGTTTTTGACCTCCCATTAATTTCATCAATCCCTTGATATCATGGGGGACCATAAAAGTATATTGCCATGCATTGCCTTCGATAAAACCAAGGTTCTTTTCAAAATTGGCCCCAGATTCGGGGTTATAAGGTGTTAACCAACTACCATCATCGTTTTTGGGTCGCAAGAGATTGAACTCCTTATCAAACAATTTTCGGTACGATATGGCCCGTTTCCCGAAGCGCTTATAATCGCTTTTCTTCCCTAACGTCTTTGCCAATTGGGCTATGGCATAATCGGCAATGTTATACTCTTGGGTGGTGGAGACCGAACCACTATTGGTTGTTTTGGTAGTCAGATATCCTTTCGTTATATAATCCTCAAGTCCAGGACGTAACGGATTATCCTCTAACTGCCCGGCGCTTTTAACCATGGCCTCATAGGCTTTATCCACATCAAAATCCCTGATACCCTTCAAATACGTATCGGCAATAATAATTCCCGCCGGGTCACCGACCATGGTTGTCGTCTCGGTGGCATTCAATTCCCATTTGGGAAGCCATCCGCTTTCGTCATAGATCTGCAACATGCTTTTTACCATGTTCGACTGTTGCTTGGGATATACCAAACTCATCAATTGGTGTAAATTGCGATAGGTATCCCAAAGGGAAAATACGGTATACCGGGTATCCTTTGTTCGTAACGTCTCTCGGGATTTCATTTTAGGATAATCCCCATTGACATCGTTCAACGTATTGGGGTGTATCAAGGTATGGTACAAAGCGGTGTAAAACACAGTCTTATCTGCTTCACTCCCTCCCTCAACTTCTATTTTAGACAAATATTGGTTCCATTCTTTACGCGCATCCAACAATATCCCATTAAAAGTCCTACCCGAGGTTTCCTTCTCCAAATTCTCCCTCGCATTGTCCAAACTAACATATGAAATTCCGATTTTCATTTCTACCTCGGTCGGACTCTCAAAATTGTATCGCATATAAGCCCCAATGCTATCACCTACCACTTCCTTGGTAAAACCCTTCATCAGTCGTGTTTTACCATTATAGCCCATCCATTCAGATTCGACTCCCTTATATGTTGTGGGCTTTTTCCAAACCCCGAATTCATCCGCAGGCCTAGAGAATCGTGCTACGAAATACACAGGATAGGCCTCCTCCGGTTTATAATAACAAAATGAACCTACGGAACGCACTCCTTCGATTTCGGTTGCGGACACCACTCTGACACTGGCACCCTCCTCATTGGTAAGGCCCAATCCTAAATTCAATAAAATATTGGATGCCCCGGCAGGAAAGGAATACTTACTGACTCCTACCCTTGTGGTTGCTGTGGCCTCCACTTTAATATTGTATTTATCCAAGACATTGGAATAATACCCGACTTGACTAATTTCATTGGAATAGGTGCTTCCATATGCCAAATGATCGGTAACAATTTCACCTGTAGTCGGCATTGCTAAAATCACCCCTAATTCCGGGCAGCCCACCCCACTCAGATTCACATGGCTAAAACCCGTTAAAAAGGTGTTTTCGTGTACATAAGGGGTAGACAGCCATCGACTGTCTTTCTCCAAGGGTAGATTTTGAGGCCCTGCTACATTGAATGGGGAAACATTCGCCATGCCACGAACGGCAATAGGTCCGGGGTTTGTGGTTCCAAAATTGGACGTTCCTATGAATGGGTTCACAAAGTCAACGGGAGCCTTTTGGGCCAACGAAATACTAAAAACCAAAAATAATACTACTGTTAGTCTATACTGCATCTTACCTGAATATTGATTTCTTAAACCCCAAAAAATTACGTATTGAGTTACTCTATGTATGTTATATATGCCGAAACAAGCCAATGATTATATTGGTCCTTTTTATTGGCAGTTCCAGGTATTTTAACCTGTAATTCATGTATCCCTTTTTTGAGTTCGCCCAAAGGAACCACGTAGGGCATTACACTGGAACCGGGACACCAATTTGACCTTGAAAGGTCTGAAGAGGCTAAACGTTCTTCAATTTCCTTGAATTCCCGTTCAAAATTTTCATTGTAGGCATAAGCGGAATCTTTTTTCGTCCATACCCCAGAAGAAGGGTTAAACCTTCTGAATGAAGCACAATCATCCCGCCATGGGATTTTGCTTAACACCAATCTTGAATCAAGAAACACCTCGTTCCTCAATTTAATGAATTCATCGCCTCCACTATGGCCCCCATGCCCGGTTGTTGTGTAATACAACTTCACATTCCTCAATTCCTGTTTTGTCGTAAAATCCAAATCAAGGGTCGTGGCGGCAAAGAAATCCGGTATTTTCTGACCTTCGACATAATACATCGTATTCAGTAAGGGCATCACCTTTAATTTAGGCCTTGACCTTCCTGAATATTTTAACGTTACGTCTACCGAATACCCTTCGGGGGTCCAGGTATCTATCCATATTCCAATATAGAACTCTCCGGTTACCACAGATTCCAATTCAGATATATCCTTTTTCCAAACTACTTCGTTTTCCCATTTGGGGATATAGACCGGTCGATTGTATTCAATCTTGGGATATTTTTTTTCATCACTATAATGTCCTACCCCAAACGGGGACATAAAACGCATTAATTCCAATGCGGGTATATAATCTTCTGTTTTCAGAATCCCTCCATACCCCTTATCCACAAACGACTTTTCAGGAAATTCCTCTTGGCCCAAGGACACATCGATCACATCGATGCGTTCTGGATCCGTAACCACAAAACAAGAACCGGATTTATCCCATTTGTCCCCATTGGACCTCAATTTGACCTCAACAGAAACATCGGTTCCCTTTTTATAAACGGGGACATTTATTTTTCTATAAATTACGCGTCCATTTTGTAGCCTTTTCACCCTAGTGGTATCCCCGGTTTCACCCCCAAAATTTACAGGCTGATTTTTAAAAACCCCAATGCTGAATTCCTTGGCTTCTTTAAAAGGGTAGTTATTTGTTAAGGGACCTGTCGCTAAATCACTCTTGTTTTGACCTTCAACAGACCTTATCCCTCCGAGGTCCCCAGTAGACTTTTGGGCCAAGGCCGACGCACAAAGAAACCCAAAAATCAATATGAACACTATAAGCAATACCCTGTTTTTCATAATGTTATAACTTATAAATTCTTGACAATCAAAATCCATCCAACCAAAATCCTATTTGGAACGACTTAAGGAATACGGCGCCGCATCCTCTGATATGGCCCAACTCTTATTGGGTTCACTTCCCATTTCAAAATTAAGTTCACCCCCCTTTTGTACGGTCTCCGTGCCTATCCAAGTGGTATTGAAATCGGTTCCGTTCAACGAAGCACCTTGAATATAGGGTCTTCCCTTTCCGTTGGATTCCGCTTTGATCGTAAAGGTGTTCCCATTTTGTAAATGCAGCTTTACCTCATTGAACAACGGACTTCCAATAACATATTGATTGGTTGCCGGTGCCACGGGATAAAAGCCCATAGCACTAAATACATACCAAGCCGAGGTCTGTCCGTTATCCTCATCACCACAATACCCATCAGGGGTAGGCGTATATAATTTGGTCAATACCTCCCGAACCTTTTCCTGGGTCTTCCATGGTTGTTTGGCATAATCATATAAATAGATCATGTGCTGTATGGGTTGGTTCCCATGGGCATAGTTACCCATGTTCATGATCTGCATTTCCCGTATTTCATGAATGGTAAATCCGTAATAGGAATCGTCAAAATGTGGAGGCATTTCAAAAACACTGTCCAACATTCCCACGAATTCATCATCGCCCCCCATCAAATCGATAAGACCTTGCACATCATGAAAAACCGACCAGGTATAGTGCAGGCTATTGCCCTCGGTAAAAGCATCGCCCCATTTTAAGGGATTGAAAGGGGTCTGGAACTGTCCGTCCTTATTCTTGCCCCGCATCAATTTTGTCGACGGGTCGAATAAATTCTTATAATTCAATGACTTATCGTAATACACTTGGGCCAGGCTATCCTTACCCATCGATGTCGCCATTTGGGCAATCGTAAAATCGGCATAGGCATATTCCAGGGTACGTGCCGCATTTTCATTAATACCCACATCATAGGGCACATAACCTAGTTCATTATAATAATCGAGTCCCGCACGGCCTACACTATTGACCGGCCGACCCTCACTTTGGGTGGCATTTTTCAGAACGGCCTTAAATAGCGTTTCCGTTTCTGTACCTTTTACCCCATTCAAATAAGCATCGGCGATAATCGGAGCAGAATTGGATCCGATCATACAATCGCGATGCCCTGGACTGGCCCATTCGGGCAACCATCCCGATTCCTTATAGGTATTTGCCAAACCATCCATAATCTCGGCATTCAGGTCGGGATACATCATATTGAAAAATGGGAATACGGCCCTAAACGTGTCCCAAAAGCCGTTGTCGGTGAACATATAACCTTCTTCAACCTTACCATTATACGGACTGTAGTGTACTACCTTATCATTACTGTCGAATTCATAAAATTTTCTAGGAAACAACAATACCCTGTACAAACAGGAATAGAAGGTTTTCAAGTCATCGGTATTGGAAGAAGTGACCTCGATCCTGCCCAATTCCTTTTCCCAGGCCGCAGTGGCCTTTTCCTTGGTAATTTCAAAAGTATCACTTCCGATTTCTCGATCTAAATTGAGCTGAGCCTGTTCAGGACTAATGAAAGACGATGCCACTTTTACATGTACGGCCTGTCCTTTTTTGGTCTTGAACCCGATAATGGCACCTACGTGATCCCCTTCGGCATCAAGCGTACCTTCATTTAATTTCCATCCATCGTCCCAAGTATGGTTCAAATCAAAATCGGTATCGAATTCGGCGACAAAATAATTATGGAAATTCTCTGGTACCCCGCCGCTGTTATTTCTACAATACCCGATGATCTTTCTTTCCTTGGGCAATATTTTCACCATGGAACCCTTATTGAAGGCATCCAACATGATAAAGGACTTTTCATTCTCTGGGAAAGTGAACTTAAAATGGGCTGCACGTTCGGTAGGGGTTACCTCAGCAACCACATCGTAATCGGCCAAATAGACACTGTAATAATCGGGTCGTACGGTTTCTGCCTTGTGTGAAAAATAAGATTCACGCTCATCTTCCTTATATTTTAAATCGCCTGTGACCGCCATTAGGGAAAATGCCGCATAATCATTGATCCATGGACTGGGCTGGTGGGTTTGTTTTATTCCCCTGATTTTTTTGTCATGGTACTTGTAGGTCCATCCATCCCCCATTTTTGAGGTCATGGGGGTCCAAAAATTCATGCCCCAAGGGGTAGCGATTGCCGGATAGGTATTTCCGTTCGAGAGACTAAAATCAGAATCGGTCCCCATGAGCGGATTAACATAGCCCAATACCTCCGCTGTGCTTTTTTTTTCGTTTACAGCCTCACTAGAATCCCTTTCTTCACAAGCAGCAAAAAGAAACAGTGCTACCATGCCCACAATACTTGTTTTCAGTTGTTTTCCGATTTCCATAATTATCTGTATATTTTATTTACTTCCGGAGAATTTAATTTTTTCCCATCTACTTTTTTCGGATCGTCTGTCATCACATAAACCAATTCCCCACCAGCAGTAACCTCTTTGTGCGTTATAAAATTCCTATCCAGCGTAACCCCATTTAAAGTTACGTATTCCACGAATTTATTCTCTTTCGAAAAATTCTTTTGTATGATTCTCAGCTTCTTCCCTTTTTCTACGGATACCTCAGCCTCCTCAAACAGGGGAACCCCGAAATCATAGACACCCTGTGCCGGATTCACAGGATAAAAACCCAATGCCCCGAAAATATACCAGGACGACATTTGCCCGCAATCCTCATTACCACAATGGCCATTGGGGGCGTTGGCGTATTGTTCTTCCAGAATTTGTCGTACCAATGCCTGTGTCTTTGAAGGTTGATCCAAATAGTTGTATAAATAAGCTACATGATGACTGGGTTCATTACCATGGGCATACTGCCCGATCATCCCTGTACTGAAAATCGGCAATTTGTCCCCAGGTTCGGGGAAATAGGTAAACATGGAATCCAATTTTTGGTTAAATCGCTCCTTACCCCCTGTTTTTGCTATGAGTCCATCAATATCCTGAGGTACGAACCAGTAATATTGCCAGGCATTGCTCTCACAGAAATAGGGAGAGTATTCCTTGGGAACAAAGGGTGTTATAAAGTTACCCGATCCACTTTTTGGTTGTAGCCATGATGTTTTTTCGTTGTAGAGGTTCTTCCAGCTTTCAGACCTTCTCAAAAATTCCTTATAATCCTTTTCATGACCCAAGTCCTTGGCGAACATGGCAATACACCAATCGTCATAGGCATACTCCATCGTCTTGGAAACCGACCAATTTTCATGTGCATCATCTACAGGAATAAATCCTTTTTCCCGATAAACATCTATCTGTCTCCCATTGACCATCGCACTTTCCTTACATGCCTTATATGCCAACTCCTTATCAAACGAAAATCCCTTAAAATAGGCATCGACAATAACAGGTACCGCATGGTAACCGATCATCATATTGGTCTCATTGCCTTGCATGGACCAGACAGGCAAGACCCCGGTCTCTTGATAATGCGCCAACATAGACCGCACCATATCGGGCACCTTGTCTTGCTGGATGATGGTGTATAAGGGATGTGCCGCCCGAAAGGTATCCCATAGGGAAAAAGTATCGTAGCGATCAAAACCTTTTGCTACACCAATAGTATCATTGGCCCCTTTATATTTACCATCCAGGTCGCTCAACAATGTAGGTGCCAACATGGATTGATACATCATGGTATAGAATATCCTCTTTTTGTCTTTATCGTTGCTTTTTACCCGTATTTTCGACAGTTCCTTTTCCCAAACTTCTTGTGCTTTCTTCTTATAGCGTTCAAATCCAAACCCATGGGTTTCTTCGGCAATCGCGGTTTCCGACCCTTCAACACCAGCCGTTGAAAGTCCCGTTTTTATAATCAAACGTTCCCCCTTTAGCATTGAATAATTCAGCTCTATCTTAGTATTGACACCTTGAACGGGGGCATCAACCACTTCACCATCCTTATACACCACAAAGCTTTTAAACGGTCTGGAAAAATGCATGGCAAAATAGAGTCGTTGGTCTTTGGCCCAGCCTGTAGACATTCTATACCCCCTTATAAAGGTATCATTTACCACCTCCAAATAGGTGTCGGTCGGCTTATCCCAATTTAAGGCATAACCCAAGTCGATATGGATTTTTGTACTATCATCCTCTGGAAACGTATAGCGATGAATACCTACCCGCTTGGTTGCGGTCATTTCCGCTTTAATATCAAAATCCAGTAAATCGACCGAATAATACCCTGGAGATGCCTTTTCCTTATCATGACTGAAGGTTGAATAGGGCCTATAACCATTCTCCTTGATTCTTTTATTGGACTTACTATTTGTGGGCATCACCAAAATATCATAAAGATCTCCGGCCCCTGTACCCGTTAAATGGGTATGGGAGAAACCGCTGATTATGGTATCTTGATAATAATACCCGGCAATCCTGTCCCAACCCGGGATGCCGATATCCGGACTCAACTGCACCATACCATAGGGCATGGTCGCACCGGGATAGGTATTACCCGGTCCGTCCGTACCGATAAACGGATTCACATATTGTGTTAGGTTTTCCTCTGGCAAAGGTTTTATACCCTCCTTACAGGAAGAAAAAACCAAAAGGAAGATTGCAATGAAAAAATAGGGATTCATCCTTGCCCATAAAAGAACCTTATATCTAAACATAAACTCAATCAATACTTGAAAATTTACCATCATCCTTGATCATCAAGGTCTTATTTGTGAATGGACTCTTTGTCCAAAGAATAAACCCATCCTTATGACGTTCCAATACGGGAACTATCTTTTTCCCAAGGATTTTTTTGGTTGTTCCAAAGGCTTGTCCATCCGCTTTCTTCCAAGCACCCTCTTTTTTTTCACCATTAATCAAATCCCGGTACAATTCATAGAGATACCATTTTATATGTTCATCCCCAGGTATCGAAAAAGTATCGGCCGTACCTACTTCCTTTTCGGAAAAATACACATAGCCCCATTTTTCAGGTTCATGCATATTGATGACCCATTGGGGGGACCATACCCAATTGTATTCTGGTAAATAGTTCCCCTTTGCATCCTTCTTTCTTGCGTATCGCCCATCAACAACCTCAAATTCCCAATTGACCCTCGAAAAACCAAAACGCCAAAATTCATTGACAGGAATATCATTATGGGAATTGGCCTCTTTTAAAACCTCCCATGGAATGGCAATCTCAACACTCCACCCCTTATCGATATCGTTGGGATTATTCAAGGTGCCCTCTACATGCACCGCCGTCATAACACCTTGAATGTCCCAGCTATCAAGTACCTTTCCTTGGTTTCGGTAAGGTTTGGTCAAAAACAAATCCCATATCGTATTTAAGGCATTCATTTCAAACTCCATATAATTATGGGTATCCCCATCGGGATCGATGAAAATCTCGAAATCGTTGTTATAGAAAATGATTGTATCCCTTTGTTTCAATGTCCCCCAAACGTTGGGCTCTTCCAATTTCGCGAAGAAATACAGGTACTCTTCATCCCAGACCATTTTCATCTGCGTCTTGTAGGTAGGTTCTTTCTTCCCCTCGATATCAATAAAGGTATCGCTCCAATCGGCTTTTTTCCATGAATCCTCCTTATCCATACCATCAACCTGGATTCCATCGATGGCCTTAAAGGACACATACTTGCGCGGAGTTTCCTGGGCAACCAACCAAACAGGCCCCATATACAACACAAAAAGTATAAGGCTAATGATTTTCTTCGTATCCAGATACCGATTCATAACTTACGATGTTTTATAGACTATTCTTCTTCGTGAATTCAAGGATTTCCGAAATACGACCAAAGGCCATCGCCGTAACCGTATCCGCTGCCCCGTAATAAAGGGCTACTTTATCTTCCTCGATGGAATGTAGGGCCGCACAAGGGAATACCACATTGGGTACATCGCCAACCTGCTCATACAATTCAGTCGGTGCCAAAAGGTAAGGTTGTGTCCTGTATTTTACCTTATCCGGTTCTTTTTCATCCAAAATCGCCGACCCTACGGAATAACGGAATCCATTACAGGTATTGATCACCCCATGATAGAAAATGAGCCACCCTTCGTCGGTTAGGATAGGAACGGTTCCCGCGCCTATTTTACAACTTTGCCAAGCACTGTCCTCAAAAGGGGTTACTTTCATAACACATCTATGCTCGCCCCAGTATTTCATATCCGGACTAAAACTCACATAAATATCACCGAAAGGTGTATGCCCATTATCACTGGGACGACTTAACATGGCGTAACGACCATTGATTTTTTCAGGAAACAATACGCCGTTCCTATTGAAGGGCAAAAAGGCATTCTCACATTGGAAGAATTCCTTAAAATCAAAAGTATAGGCAATACCGATCGTAGGTCCGTGATACCCATTGCACCAAGTGATCCAATAACGGTCCTCAATAAACACCACCCTAGGATCGTATTTGTAATCCGATTCGATCATGGGCGTATTACCGGCCTGCATTTGAATAGGTTCATGGTTGATCTCCCAATGGATACCATCTTTACTGAAACCGGCAAAAATATTCATTTGAACCGCTTTGTTATCACATCTGAAAACCCCTGCAAAGCCATCTTCAAAAGGCACAACGGCACTATTAAAGATACTGTTGGATGAGGGAATATCATTCCTATTTATTATTGGGTTTTCACTATACCTCCAAAGAACATCACTACTATTATCAGGTCTATCTTGCCAAGGAATCTTCATGCTATCTCTTTCTTTAATTTAAGTTATACGAATTAATTTGGGATTTTCCGGATTTTGTCCAACCAGGTAAATTTCAGGATTATGGTGGTCACTAAAAAAATTGCGAATGCCGCCCAGGTTTTTGGGTAATCCCTAACCATAAAGTATATGGGCAAGACGATCATGCTTGATTGCCAAATGATACCCACGGCACAATTACCCATATCCTTCCAAAATTCATTGTTTTTACCCACCGTTCTACCTTCTTTGTTCAGTGCCTTAACAACAGGCTTCCAAAAGCCCCAGGGGTGCACGTTCATATAGAATTTCCCCAAGGTCTCCATACCTGTTGCCGGAGTGAGGAACGTACCTAGGAATGACCCCAATAAAGATACTGCAAAAATGACGGGAAAGACATAGATAGCAGGTATCTGGGCCAAATCATGTAACCATGTACCCACTTCCAGATTGGCCTTATTCTGATCCAGGATAAATTGTAAGGTCGCTATAAACAACCCTGAGGCCATACCCCAGAAATATCCCCATCCATTAAACCGCCACCAAATCCATTTTAAAAAATTCGCGGCTACATACCCCCCATAAAGGGCACTCGTTATCCAAAGGGTGAGTGAATTTATCGATTCAGCGAAGAAGCCCATAAAAACCCCTAGGGCAACCACGACGACCGAAGCAATGTGACTAGCCCTAATATAATGCTTATCCGTAGCTTCCGGCTTAAAATATTTTTTATAGATATCATTTACGATATAGGCCGGACCTGCATTGACAAATGCCGAAAAGGTACTCATAAAAGCAGCCAACAACCCTGCCAACAAAAGTCCCTTGATACCTACAGGAACATGAAAATTAATGACCTTTGGCAGCAACACTTCCAATTCCAAGCCAGTCAATCCGCTATCTGCAGCCATTTCAGGACCCAAAACCACCAAAGCGATGACAACAATACCTGCAATAAGCAAATATCTTGGAATATACAGTACCAAGGCTGTGAAACCACTCATGTAAGCCGCTTCCTTTACGGTTCTTGTTGAAAGGATCCGTTGCATATCAAAACCAGGGGTTGGTCCGGCGATACTGGCAAAAAAACCCTTGAAGAGTGACATACCGATAAAGGCTCCGAACATCTTATAGCCTTCGGAATCAATCAAATTGTTAAAAGCATCGTATTTGGTACTCCAATGGCTTCCCAGCTCCCAATCGAAAAAGACATTCTTCCATTCCTCTGAGATAATGGCATTGATCTGTACATCGGAAAATTCATAAAAGGCGTACCCGGCCACAAGAATACCCGCTATGACCATGATAACATATTGCAATACCTCGGTAGCCACTACCGAGAACATACCTCCCTTTACGGTGTACAAGGTCGTTAAACCGATTATGATCAAGGCATAGGATTGCTCTGAGAGGAGGAGCACGGTCTCACCGACCTGCCACGTAAAATCCCATGGCAAGATTACGGTCATAAATTTACCTACCCCTTCAAAGAAATAGGCAATGAACCCAACAGCCGCTATCACGGCAAAAATGGCAACAATACTGTGGGCGGCCCTACCTGCACGATCATCGCCAAAACGGGTCAGCATCCATTCCGAACCGGTCATGATATTGGATCTTCGAATCCATACCGCTAGGAACATCATGATGAATATCTGGTTCCAAACCGGCCACAACCACATGAACATAAAACTCTTTACCCCGTATAAAAATAGGATTCCTACCATCCAAGCCGTACCCGAAACATCGAACATGCCCGAACCATTACTCAATCCCAAATAATACCATTTTATTCCGTTACCCCCCAGGAAATATGATTTTAAACCCTTGGATGCCCTTTTCGACACCCATATACCGACGGCAAGGGTAAGGACGACATAAAGTAGGATTATGGATATATCTATTATGCTCATAAGTGATTATTTAGTAACGTTTTGTACAGCCCAATTTTTATTTGGTTCGGGTCCCATTTTAAATTCAAGTGTACCTCCTGCCATAATGTCCCCATGCATGATGTAGGTCTTATCCAGTGGTTCCCCGTTCAAGGTTACCGATTGTACATATATATTCTCTTTTGTAGTGTTCGGGGCCGAAATCGCGAACGTTTTCCCATTCGGTAATTTCAAAGTCGTTTTCTCGAAGACCGGACTTCCAATTTCATATTCCCCGGAGGCCGGATTCATGGGATAGATTCCCATGGCGCTCATAACATACCACGCAGACATTTGTCCGCAATCCTCATTTCCACTCAACCCGTCAGGCTGTGTACTGTATTGGGTATCCAATATTTTACGCACCCAAAATTGGGTTCGCCATGGGGCACCCGCTTTATTGAGCATGTAGGCAATATGATGGCTTGGTTCGTTCCCATGGGCATATTGACCTATGAGTCCGGAAATATCGGGGGAAACGTTATGACCACTCAAATCGGAATCCTCGGTAAAAAGTTCCTCTACCATAAGGGCGAATGGTTCTTTTCTTCCATGCAGTTCGATCAATCCGTCTACATCATGCAGTACGTACCAACTATGTTGCCATGCATTTCCCTCGGTATAATCAGTATCTTCGATATGATTCGATGCTTTTGGATCAAAAGGTTCATGGAAATGCTTTCCATCTTTTGATTTTCCCCGCAAGAATCCTGATTTGATATCAAAAAAATTCTGATAGGCTTTGGAACGCTTCAAGAAATAAGCGTAGTCCTTGTCTTTACCCAACTTTTTAGCTACTTGGGCCACACACCAATCGTTGTATGCATACTCAAGACTTATGGAAACAGACTGGTCCATGACCTCAAAAGGGATATATCCGTATTTCTTATACGCCTTTAACCCCCTATCATCGCCCATCATGGTCTCTTTCATCGCGGTATAGGCCTTCTGTATATCAAAGTCCGTATGTCCCTTCATTATAGCCTCAGCAATAATGGATACCGAATGATACCCGGGCATGGTCCCGGTTTCATTCCCAGACAACACCCAAATGGGCAATACCCCACTTTGATCATAATACACCAACATCGATTTGACCATATCGTCCAAACGGTTAGGATCCATAATACTGAGTAACGGTGTTTCCGCTCTATAGATATCCCATAACGATAATGATGAATACATCTTAAAATCAATTTTGGCAATGCTATCGTCCTGCATTCTAAACTCCCCGTTCAGATCATTGAACATTGTAGGGGCCACTTGGGTATGGTAGAGTGCGGTATAAAAAATAGTCTTTAAACTATCTATGGGGGTTTCCACTGAAATATTCGACAAGAGGCCGCTCCAATCCGCACGTGTTTTTTCCCGTATTTCACCAAAGCTTGGGCTACCCTGTAGTCTCAGGTTCTCCTTGGCATTTTCGATACTTACCGATGATACCGCTATTTTCACTTCAACACTGTCGGTATTTTCGTTAAAGAAAAACTGACCACCAGCCTTAACCCCATTGACTTCGGTAGCCGATATGCCCATGGGTGCGTCACCCATAAGGCGCTGCCCAATGATAGGACTTGAGGTTTCAATGACAAAGAATACTTTTTGGTTCTTGGCCCACCCTGTACTAAAACGATGGCCTACGATACGCTGACTGCTTTCCAATTTCAATTGACTTTCCAAGGGCTTGTCCCAATTGACGGCATAGCCCAAATCGATAATAAACGAAGGCTTATCGGCGGTGTTGTAAATGTACTTATGGTAAGCCACATAATCGTTGGCCGTTAACTCCACATTAATATTCGGATCTTTGAGCAACACCCTGTAATACCCTGGGGAAGCCTCCTCATCATTATGCGAAAAACGTGAGGTATAGGGTAAGGAATCCCGTGATTTCCCAAAAAGGGTAAGGTCCTTTTCTGCATTAGTCGGCATTAAAAGCACATCGGCCAAATCCCCAATACCGGTACCACTCAAATGTAATTGGGCAAAACCGGAAATAATCGAATCGGTTATATGGTAACCCGAACACCAATCCCAGCCCGCCGTACCGTTATCCGGACTAGGCTGCACTCGGCCAAAGGGGGACGTTGCACCGGGATAAGTATGTCCATGACCACCCGTCCCGATAAAAGGGTTTACATAATCAACAACATTCTTGGTTGGCACTCCCTGCTCCTTTTTTGCACAGGAATAAATCATTGTTGTTAAAATCAAGGCTAAAACAACGTATTTCTTCATGGTAATGGTTGGTTTATAAATCTAAATATTCGTTAGCCCAAGGGCCATATTTAACAGGAGTATTCCAAAAATTAAGTATCTTACCCCACAAATCGCAAATCATAAATGTTTATACTTTTTACGATAATCCGAACATTTTTAGACCAACAACGACACACCAATGCCCAACGTCATTAAAAACGAATTAAATCCAAGGGAAAAACAGCCTTCTGTGAATGAAGGACTTTATAGGATTATCAAAAGAAATGCATCCAAGGATTACGATATTTCCTATGTGCATCATATCATATTCTGGTCTATCTATTTTATCTTCAACACCTTGCGCTGGAGCCACATTCATAACGACCTTTTGTATTCCATAAAAACCAACCTCATTGGTTTTCCGATACACATCGCCCTTTCCTATTTTAATGTGTATTACCTGATGCCTAAATACGTTTACAATAAAAAGTACTTTACCTACGCAATGTTCGTATTGGGGTCATTATCGATCATGCTTTTGGTCAAATTCAACCTTACCTATTATTTTGTCAGTACCAATGTAATGCCCGAGGCGATCGAGGTAGTGGATTCATTGACCTTGAATTATGCCATTACCACCATGCTTGGGGAGTTGTATGTGGTATCCTTTGTGACCGCGATAAAGATCACCGCCGACTGGCTTCGGGAAACCAATAAATTGCACGATCTGGAGAAACGGCAATTGACCACGGAATTGAAATTTTTACGATCACAGATATCCCCCCATTTCTTTTTCAATACATTGAACAATATCTATTCGCTGACCTTGGAAAAGTCGGACAAGGCTCCCGAAGTCGTTCTAAAACTTTCCGAATTGATGCGCTATTTGCTCTATGCATCCAACAAACCCAAACAAGACCTAAAAAAAGAGATAGATTGCATCCAAAACTATATAGATTTGGAACGTATCCGTTTTGATGATTCCTTGGTGGTGAACATGAATATCTCCGGCAATCTGGAGAATAAGAAAATTTCCCCCATGATGCTTATTACGTTTATTGAAAACTGTTTTAAGCACGGAGCCAATCAAAGTCTTGGGAAAATGTATATTAATGTCAATATCATGATTGAAGATGATGTTCTTTTATTTAAGGTCTCGAACACCATTCCCAAGAAAAGAAAGAAAGATAAACCATCTTCCAAAAATGGTGGTATTGGGCTATCGAATGTTAAAAAACGCCTAGAATTAGCCTATGCGAAGAACGATTATGACCTTCAGATTTATGAGAAGGACAATGTATTTCATGTTGAACTAAAGATAAAGGTATAATGGATTTAAAAGTGATTATTGTAGATGATGAACCACTGGCCATCAATGTCATAAAAAACTATATAGGACAAGTTAAGGAACTAGAACTTGTTGAGACGTTCTCCAATGCCGTGGATGCATCTACCTTTCTGCAAAGCCATGAGGTGGATATTATTTTCCTGGATATCAATATGCCTATTTTAGATGGACTGGAATTCTTAAAAACCTTACATGAAGCCCCATTAATCGTCATTACAACGGCCCATGAGGAGTTTGCTTTGGAGAGTTTCGAATTAGAGGTCATCGATTATCTGATAAAACCCATTCCTTTTCCCCGATTTTTAAAATCGGTCAATCGAATCCTTAAACTGAAACAAGCCCATGGCCAGACCGAACGGAACAACACCAAAGAGCATCCCAGTATTTTCGTCAAGGTAGATAAAAAGAAATTGCAGAAAATCTATTTGGATGAAATAGTGGTCGTGGAAAGTTTAAAGGATTACATCCGAATCAAAACCACAACAGGGAAATATATCGTTCATAAAACCTTGAGTAGTTTTACCGAAGAGCTGCCTGCCGACCAATTCATTCGCATCCACCGATCCTTTACCATCAACATTGATAAAGTGCAGGTCGTGGAAGGGAATAGTCTCGAAATCGACAATACCCGTTATACCATTGGACGAAGCTACTTGAATGATGTAAAAACAAAAATATTGAAGAATTGATATTTTCCGTTTAAAGAGCAGTACTGACCAAAGACCTCTCGACTGCGCTCGAGGGGACAGGTTCCTTATTCCAATATCAGTTGTTCGATATACCCTATTGTCCTACTATTCAAATCATGTCCATTGCATGTCCGGTCGAGGGCAGAGGAGATCTATTAAAATCTATTGAAACCAAGGACCTCTCGACTGCGCTCGAGGGGACAGGTTCCAGGTAACCCAAAAACCGCTATAGGTTCCTTATTCAAATACCAATTGTTCGATGCAAGTCCAATCCTTGTCCTTTCAAGGGCAGAGCAGATCAATTAAAATCTATTGGAACCAAGGACCTCTCGACTGCGCTCGAGGGGACAGGTTCCAGGTAACCCAAAAACCGCTATAGGTTCCTTATTCAAATACCAATTGTTCGACTCAAGTCCAATACA
>NZ_JABTCF010000001.1 GCF_014596745.1 Maribacter aquimaris | reverse complement strand
ATTTGCATCAATTTGTGCCATTTTGAACTGAGTTTAGACTTCGGTTAACCGTTCAAAAAAGAGCTTATAAGTAATTGATAATTAACGCATTGTGGTTAGTAAATTAGTGCTGCCACCCCGACAAAGAAAAATCCGATCATGAAAATGATCGGATTTTTTGTTTATTGAACTTCGGTCTTTTGATACCTGATTTTGTGGTATGAAAAGAATCATCTCACGGATAGGGATATAATTTGAAGGATTATTTGACAAATTTATTTTTTATTTCTTCTTCACCTAGATATACTCATTGACATTCTTATTATTAAAGTCTTAGGAATCGGAATTTTATACTATTACAAATCACTCTTCGATAATAAAGACCGAAAAGCGGAATTCCCCACTTTCCTCGTATTGTATTTCTTTTGATATTCAAGATGTTGTTTAGTCGTGGGATAATGCTCATTTTCCCCATAGGGATACATGCTCATACCATGGAAGGGTAACGGAGTCACTGTTTGTCCCGTTGACGTATTCAGGTCACCATCTTTTACCCATCCGACACTGTAGATCAAAAAATCACGTTTCCATCCGTCTTTGAGTTTCGGGAATTTGGAGACGTCAAAGCTAATGGTGGTCTCATCGCCCGCATTTGCAATGATATACATATCATCTGCATCTTTAAGTAATTCAGTAACATCCCCATATCTCGTATAGGTGCCTGTTAGGTCGCGCCACTTTTGACCCTTGGTGATATCGTAATAATCTACCCAATGCGGACCATATCTGCCTCCTTTTCTATATTGTTTTGAAACCCCCCTGTAATGATAATCGGCCTGTTCGGGATTGTTTTTTGTGATTGTCACTTCCTCCGTATGCCCATCATAGGCCGAGAAAATGTAATCCCAGTAAATCTCCATATTAGTTCGGATCTTCACTTTTCGTTCCGCGGATAGGAATTTATCGGAGAGATCGATGATCACTGTTTTGTTCTTTCCACTAGGAAACCCAATATTGGGTATTACTTCCTCCCATTCACCTTCGGCGTTTATTACCGAAAGGGAAGGCTGTTGGATTGTTAGGTTTTCGGATTGTGATAGTGCAGTATTGATACTTGCATCCGTAGGGAATATCCAACCATTCATGAATAAGTTAAGGTTTTCTGTGTCCCGAATATCCCCTAAATCAAGAATCAACTCTTTCATTTCTGTAATACCTTGAAATTTTTCACGTTTGAAATTGGAAATGTATCGATGGTCCTTCTTACTTATGGGTTCCAGTAGATTAGTCCCATTTCCATCCATGGCCGTTAGTGGCAATTGAGGATTTTTTATATTGTAGACTTTCAATTCAGGGTAGGGAGGGCCGATGAATTTTTCATCAACATAAATTTCACTTCCTTTAGGATGATCGACGGCAATCAACTTGATTTCATCGCAATAGATGGTCTCCCATAGTTCTTCGGTGATTTGAATAGTGTATTTCCCGTCTTTTTCCTGAAGTAATTCTCCAGGGATTTTCAGGTATTCCTGGGAAGCATTAGCAAATGCCAAAGTCTCTTTGCCTCCCATAATACCTAAGGGCATGCCTAAGGCACTGCGCCACATCATGTCTTTCACAAATACAAATTCGGTTCCATTCCAAGTATATAAAAAAGGACAACTACCTTTGAGTTCCTGGGCTTCAATTAAATCTTCATCGCTACCAGGGCTGAAAATATTTTGAGGTACTCCATTGGTCCATAGGATTCGAACGACATCCGCTTTCGTTCTGTCACCCATTCCAAAATGGATATTTGGGGAGGTTACTACCTGCATTTGGTATAGGTCACCAGCCCTTACTTCGATTTTGGCACCCACACCAAAGTGATTGTTCTTAGCGCTTCCTGCCTTTAATCCCACCAACTTCATTTGCAGATAGTGATTGTTATTTCCACCATCATTTCTCAAAAGCCTTAATTTACCATTGAGGTCGACTAAATAGAAATCCAAATCCCCATCCGAATTATAATCCCCTAGGGCAACTTCTTTTCCCGCGACTACATTTTTTGATAATAGATTGCTCTTGTTCGTAAAATAGCCGCGACCATTGTTATGCATCAGGAATATACCTCTTTTGTCAGGTTCTTGGTTTTCGCCCACAACCAAGATATCCTGATGGCCATCATTGTCGAAATCCAAAAAGGTAACATCTTGGATTTTAGTCAAATTAAGTGCACTGAAAGCTTTGGAGGCGGCTTTATCTTCTTTGAATGTGCCATTGTTTTTATTTTTGAAAAGCTTTGATCCTGAGCCATCCAATGATGTAATGAAAATATCTAGATACCCATCATTGTTATAATCCCCAACGGCAGAAGCCCCTGAGCCCGACATGGGTGTTATACCGGCTTCGGCAGTAACATCACTGAATTTTCCCCGTCTTAAGTTGGAATAAAGAATGTTATTCCCATCTTCCCTTGTAACCAAGAAGTCGATATCCCCGTCATCATCGAAATCCCCAAAATCAGCATCCCTGCTCACGGAAATGTTTAGCCCAAATCCCATTTCGGGCGTAACATCCTTAAAAGTGCCGTTCCCATTATTTCTATATACCAAATCGCTTTTTCCTCCTAGGAACAAGTCTAAATCCCCATCGTGGTCCATATCTAAAAATAGGGAAGTAGTGGCGCTGATTTCAGTGTGGGATGCAATGGCAGATGGGGTAAGATCTTGGAATTTTCCTTTGCTCACATTCTTGAAAAGTTGTACCCCTTTTTCTTTTAGTATTAGAAGATCAAGATGTCCGTCATTATCAAAATCAGCAAATGAAGAATGCCGCACATTCCCGTTGATTACAATATTGGAAGTATTGATAATATTCTCATAGCTGCCAAATTCATCCTGGAATAAATAGTGGGATCCGTTTGAGGAATAAAAAACATCCGTGTCACCATCACTATCAATATCGCCAAGGGCCAGATTTGAATAATTCGAATTTACGGCAGTGGTTTCCAAATAGGCAGATGCTGTAGCATCAATGAATCGAATGGACTCTAGGATTGATCCATCGGTATTCATTACCGAGACTGTTGATTTACTGAAACTGATTACCGGATGGCCAACATTACCACCAGAGGAACCTCTTAATTCCTTGATTCCCGTTTGGTAACCAGTGGTGAGTTTTAAATAATTATGGAAAATCAAAAAAGAGGTAATGGCTTCTTTTGGTTTATTGCTATGTAACTGTTCTAGGGTTAAATCATAATACTCTTTAGCTTCAACAGGAAAATCCGGAAATATCTGCGCAATCTCTTCAAGTTGTTTTATGGCCCCATCCTGATCTCCTTTTTTCAACAAAAGCTCGGTCAAATACAGTTTCGATACGATGTTTGTGGGTGCGGCCTTAACAATTTTGTTCAAATACCGTTCCCATTCCTTCATCGAGTTTTTATCCGAAGAACCACTATAGGTTTGCACTAGACTGTACAAAGACTCTACATGGTCTGGGGAAATCTCTATGGATTCTTTGAGTTCTTCAATCGATTTTTCCTTATCTGAGGTCATTTCATAAACTTTCGATAAGTTCAAACGAATATCGGGGTCATCGGGGGCCAATTCCTTCGCTTTTAAAAGTATGCTTTCAGCATCTTTGTATTTTCCCATTCTCAAGTACACGATTCCAAGGTTCGTATATCCAATAGGTTCATCAGGGGCCAACTCAATCAAAATTTGAAACTGAACAGCAGCTTCTTCGAGTTTGTTTTCTTCGAGATAGGCTAATCCAAGTGCACGGGCACTAAGTTTTTTATTGTTCTTTATTTGATTGGCATCTTTCTCAATGACGACCTCATGTTCCTGCGGGGTATTCGGCTCTTTATTATTGGTGTTTTTGCAATTCAAATTTAATATGAGCAAAAGGGACCATATGGGGTAACGAAGATTTGATTTCATGGATTAAATTTTTAAAACGCTTTCCTAACCTCTGGAAATTAACTGATTAAAGCATGGGGTTAAAAAGACAATATGCTAATTTCCCTCGATTCTTATTATTTGAAGCCTATCGTCATTACACCCTAATAGGATATGCGGTTCATTTTTGATTCGTATTTCTTTCATAACCTTCACATTATAAGGAGCGAAAAAACCGCTAATATCTTTAGGTATAGCCTCGAAATTTCCTTTCCCATCACCAACCATCAACAGTCCTTTGCCAGCATCGTTCCTTGCTGTTTCAATTTCCGAGTTATAAAGATTGCCAGCAATGAGGATATCCAAATTCGCATCCCCATTATAATCCTTGATCAATATATCATTTATGGATGAGAATTGTGCTTTCATAGGAAGTTGATGTATTTTGAATTTTCCATTACCTAGGTTTTCAATGTACGCACTTGCAAATGTTTTAGCCTTGTAATTCAATGCCCTGTCCAAACTTCTTTTTCCATAAACCTCAAAAACATCGGCAGAGGCAAATTGTTCGAATGTTTTAAATTTTCCTTTCAGCGCCGGAACTTGGGATGTAGAGCTTACAAAACCCCTGAGGGGATATTTAGTGCCAAAATTATAGTAGGCGAGCACGATATCTTTTGACCCATTATTGTCAAAGTCATGATAGTAAACTTCAAAGGGTTCCTCTTGGGTAGCTTTATA
This sequence comes from Maribacter aquimaris, assembly GCF_014596745.1. Lineage (GTDB taxonomy): Bacteria > Bacteroidota > Bacteroidia > Flavobacteriales > Flavobacteriaceae > Maribacter_A > Maribacter_A aquimaris. Next base: position 973,669 of record NZ_JABTCF010000001.1, on the reverse strand, counting down.
TTTATAATTCAAGCCGAGGTTACCCGCTACAAAATCTTGATCCCCATCATTGTCTATGTCCATCGATTCAATACTGAACCACCATCCTGTAGTATTTTCCAAACCAGAACCTTCCGTGACATTAATGAACTGGTTGTTATCATATTTCAGTAATGTTACCTCCATCCATTCACCTACAACGACAAGGTCCTTGTTCCCGTCCCCATCAAAATCTGTCCAGCTGGCATCATTGACCATCCCAATGTTGATGAGGTCATTTGCCATGGTTTTTGTGACATCCCTGAATTGCCCATTTTCATTTAATAGAATGCTACTCGAGGCGGGTTCGGGATAGGACCAGGGTATCTGTCTTGCGGCAACAAAAAGGTCTAAATCACCGTCATTATCCAGGTCGTGGGGATACACTTTCGAACCGCTCGAATACAGTTCTGGGAGGGCTTCGTTCGCACGATTGAAAACTCCGGCACCATTGTTTATATAAAGTCTGTCTTTATATTCCAAGGAATTTCTCATAAATTCATTACCACCGCTCACCACATATAAATCCAAATCACCATCGCCATCAGAATCAAAAAAAGCAGCACCCACATCTTCGCTTTTTTTGTCTTCCGCAATACTTGGGGAGGGTAGGGGTGCAAAACTTCCCATCTCATTTTGGACTAGAATTTTGCCTTCTTGCCCAGAAGCCCCTCCTATAAAAAAATCATCCAAACCATCACCATTTACATCACCTACGGCAAGACTAGGACCCATGGTTGACATTTTGTGGGGTAGAAGCTCCTGCTTTGCATAATCATCAAATCGATTTTCCTTGTGACTGATATCCAAACCTACTTTGTCGGTGGTATTTGTGAAAAAGGGCTGATGCCCTTCCGTAGAGGTCGGTGCTTCAATGGCTTTTGATTTACTGTATTTTACCTCAACGGTCTGTCCGGCCTTTACGTTTTTGAGGATATTCCTATTCCCATCGGGCCATATCACCGTAACATTATCAACCTTGGTTTTGTCATACAATCCAAAATGGGCAATCTGTTCACTGGTTGAGTACATTCCCCTTACACTTGTAATTTCGAACAATTGTTTTTGACCTTCGATTTCGACCCAAATTCTTGTGCCAAGCGCTACAACCCCTGGTTTATCCGCGATTGGTTTTATCCTTATAAAATTGGAATTTGTTCTTTTTTCAGCATTATTCCTATATAAAAGTGCGACATCGTTAAGATTATTGATAATCAAATCAAGATCGCCGTCATTGTCCAGGTCTGCATATGCAGATCCATTTGAAAAGGTCTTTTGATCCAATCCCCAATCCATGGTCTTCTTCTCAAATGTTAGGTCTTTATTGTTTTTATAGGCATAATTCGATAGCTTAATGGAGGGGTTAAGGTTCATTGCCTTTTCTATATCCACAATGTCCCAAACGGTGATATTTTCAACAGCAGCATTTTCTTGAAGATACTTATAAACACTGGATTCAATGTGTTTTGAAAAAGCACGGGCCGCATCGGTATTTCGAATATCGTAAAGTAATCCATTTGTAATAAAGACATCTTTCCAGCCATCATTGTCAAAATCCGCAATCAAATTAGACCAGCTCCAATCTGTGGCGGCCATATTGGTAAGCTGGGCAATATCACTGAATTGTGCATCGCCATTATTGTAATGAAAGACATTGAACATGTATTGATAATGTCCCCCATCATCCACAACTTTCCAGAAGGTCTTGGGGTTCATACCACTCATATGCGCCTTTAATCGAAAATTATCTTCAGCTACCATATCGAGAACCATAACATCCAAATTGCCATCATTGTCTATATCCCCAACGTCAACACCCATGCTGCTGAAGGATATATGGCTGGCTAGTTCATCAACTTTATCAGTAAAAGTTCCATCACCGTTATTGATATAAATATAATCCTTGACCCAAAAATCATTGGCAACATATAAATCCGTCCAGCCATCGTTGTTCAAATCACTGGCAGTAACGCTATTTGGAAATCCCGTTTTGTGTACTCCGGTTTTTTTTGAAATGTCCACGAATGTAGTTCCGCGATTCTCATAAAAAACAGGGCCATATCTTTCAAGTGATAGGTCAGTGCCTTTAAAATCGGAATAATCCCCTGGATTTGGGGGTTGGTTCAGTAGGAATAAATCGAGATCACCATCTTTATCATAATCTAGGAAAGTAGCGTGTCTTGTGCGTTCACTGTTATCAATCCCCCATTCTTTGGATTTTTCGGTAAATGTATTATCTCCATTATTGATATACAGTTTATTTCGACGGACTTCTGGTTGGTGGTCATACAATTCACGTGTCACATAAATATCCTGCAGACCATCATTATTGACATCACCAAATAAAACACCGGAAGACCAACCTCCATTGTCAATGATTCCAGCCTTATCAGTGATGTCATCAAAGGTCATTCCCCCTTTGTTCAGATATAGTTTATCAGGGACCTGGTTACCGGCAAAGAACAAATCCAATAGGCCATCATTGTTGATATCACCAACACCAACACCAGCACCTCCGTAAAAATTGGAGTACATAAGTATATTCTGATCGCGCGTGTCTTTAACTTCATTATTGAAATGAATATTGGTTTGTGCAGGATCTAACTTTGTAAATAACTTATCCTCATTCTGGGCATAGGTATTTTCAAAAGAAATCAATACAAAAACACAAATGCATAAACCAATTCCATATCTCATTTGATTCCAAAATATTATTTTATTCATGAATTCCCATAATTATTATCAGCCGGTTGCCATTCTACATTCTTTCAAAACCATTAGGTCGATTAAGTTCCACTACAATTGACTGTCATACTCAAATGTAAATATTAAAGTCTATAAAAAAGGTATAAGCCATAAATTGATATTAAAATTCAATTTGATGGTTATCAGGGTTTATTCTACCTGGAATACATCCTCCAATCGAATGTCATCCGATGCGGCACCAACCTTTACAACAAATTCCCCGGATTCTACGACCCGTTTCATTTCCCTGTTCCAGAGTCCTAAATCATCCGGCAATATAGTAAAGTTTACTTCTTTTGCTTCTCCTGGACCCAACGTAACCCGTTTAAACCCTCTAAGCTGCATTTTAGGGGTGGCTACAGAGCTGTAGGAATCCGTGATATATAATTGCACAACCTCGGCCCCTTTTCGGCTTGAGGTGTTTTTTATAGTCACCTTGATTTGCTGTTCTTCAGTTTGGGATAGGGTTGGTTTTTCTATCCTTAACCCGGAATATTCAAATTCGCTGTAGCTCAATCCATGACCAAAGGCAAATAAGGGTTGACTGCTTCCATCCACGTAGGAACCTGTTGAGGACTTTTTTTGATTGTAATAAATTGGAATCTGGCCATTGTCCCTTGGAAAGGTAATGGGTAATTTTCCGGACGGATTAACCTTCCCCAAGATAATATCAACAGTGGCCTGACCGGCCATTTCCCCTGCATACCAGGTCTCAAGGATTGCATCGGCCTTTTCACTTTCCTCAACCAATACCAAGGGTCTCCCGTTTTGAAGAACAAGTACAATGGGTGTTTCCGATTTGGCGACCTCATGCAATAATCTTTTACTGTATGTATTCAGTTCAAGGTTCATTTTATCCTTTCCCTCTCCGGATTCGTCTTCCTTTTCACCCAACACCAAAACAACCACATCAGCTTTTTTGGCAGCATCTACGGCTTTTTCGAACATATTTTGTTTTTTTTGGGTTTCTGGATTGACATTCCATCGAAGTTTTATATCCGCAAACTCATCAAATTCCACTAATTCTAGTTGGATAGGGTATTTCTTCCCTTTTTCCAAACGTATTTGCTGTTTGGTCCATGAGTTTTTCTTTTCCTGGTCCCAGCTATCAATAAGCACCTTATCGTCAATGGAAAGTCTTCCTAGGTCATCGGCCCAAAGCTGAAACCCATAGGTGCCGGTCAGTTCAGGAACGATATATCCTTTCCAGAGAATTGAGAAATTATCGCTTGAGATACCGGCTGCCGGACTCAGATTATGCCAGTATTGTGATAATTGGGTCTCTACTTTTGTTAAGGCTGGTTCACCCGAAAAATCGGTATTGTTAAAATACGTGGCAACAAGTCCTTCTTCTCCGGTAGGCGTCCTTAAGAAGCGAGCGTCAATTTCCTCCATGCCATTGCTGGGTACCACGACATTGACAAAGTCCACATTATAATTCGTAGCCTTAAAGGCATCCATAATAGAAACGCCTTCTACGTTTTTAGGGGAATAGCCCCCTAATAGAACTTTATCGGCCAACTCCCCGATTACGGCAATGTTTTTGATATCCTTTCCCAAGGGTAATAAGGTGTTGTTGTTTTGTAGTAAGGTAATCGATTTATGAGCCGATTCCAGAGCCAATGCCTGATGGGGTACTGAATGATACCGCTTAGCCTTTAAAGCGGTATCGATATATGGGTTTTCAAATAGCCCAAGACTGAATTTCACATATAGGACGCTTGAAACTGCCCTGTCAACATCGGCCATATCCAGTGATTTATCATCCAAGGCATCGATAATCGACTGTTGAAAAAGACCATGATCATAATCGTAGAATTGCATATCCAATCCCGACCGGATGGAATTGGCAATAGCCTCTTTGGGTGTTTTTGCGGTATGATGGGAATTATTTTGCTTGGCAATTGCCCCCAAATCCGAAAGAACCATTCCTTTAAAACCCCATTCGTCCCGCAACACTTCTTTTAGCAGCCAAGGGTCGGCAGCGGCTGGTACACCATCCCATTCGTGATATGCGGCCATGGCACCTAAGGCACCTGCTTCTTTGAATGCTTTCTCGAATACATATAGGAAGTTCGACCGAGCCTCACGTTCACCAATAAAAACAGGGGCTGTATTTTTTCCTCCTTCAGGAATACTATGGATTCCAAAATGTTTTGGTTCGGCTACAATGGCATTATCCGCTGTTAGGTCATCACCTTGCATTCCCTTGATAAAGGCAACTCCGTTCCTGGCCGCTAAATAAGGATCCTCACTATACGTTTCCTGAACACGGCCCCAGCGTGGCTCCCTGCCGATACCCAGAACGGGGGATAGTACCATATGTACACCTACTGAGCGTGTTTCGGTACCAATTGCCTTACCTATTTTCTCCATAAGTGCTGTATCCCACATACCACCCATTCCAATCGGTACGGGAAAAGCAGTGGATTTATTCCCTTGGTATCCGTGTAAAGCCTCTTCGATAAACAGAACAGGGATTCCCAAACGATTGTTTTCAATGACATAGCGCTGAAGTTCATTGGAGTGTTCTGCCGATTCCGGATAATAATCATGCACGGAACCAATGGTCGTTTGTTGCAGGATTTGATCGGTTTTTTCTGGCGATAATTTACCGTCGTTCACTAGGTCGTTTGCAGAATACATATCCAATTGCCCAACCTTTTCCTCTAAGGTCATTCTGGAGATCAAATCGGATACCCGTGTGTCTATTGCCAGTGTTGCGTCCTTGTAAGCAGGGATGTTTCCCTGTTGATCGCAAGCGGTTAGAAATAAGGCTAAAAACAATAAGCTTTGAATTTTTCCCATTTTATGATTGGTATAGTTGGAGATTGTCAATTTTCAATAATCGTCGAATAGCAATTTAAAGGATTGGAATTGAATTTGTAAAACTTATCGACCAACAACACTTTCTAAAAGATCGGTACTATCCAATGATATATCAACTGCCTGGATTCCTGTGTTTTTGAAGTGTATTTCACTGTTGTTTCAAAGGGATTAAGGGGTGTTTGCAATGCCATTTACGACTGTGGTTCAATAAGCATTGCCTTCTTGATGATAAGTTCCGGTATGCCGTTTTGGTTTATTGGATATTAGGTTGTTGTAGTGTTCCAGAAGGAGCCGGAGATCCCATTTCAAAGGTGTTTCCGTATAGGTAAGGAACCCTAATAAAAAAAAATCCATTTAAATGGTGCACTTAGTTACCTTACATAATTTAATATTGTTGTAATTTAAATCCTTGGTTAACCCAAAATCAGAAGCAATGGATCATTTTGACAAAAAGGCCGAAACATGGGATATAAATCCTGATAAACAACAGCGGGCTCAGGTTTTCGCTGACGAAATCAATGCTTTTATACGACCGAACAAGCAATTGAATGCACTGGAATTTGGTTGTGGTACGGGCCTTTTAAGCTTTGCTTTGGGGGATGTCTTTAAAAACATCACCTTGGTGGATACTTCTGTGGGTATGATCGATGTCTTAAAGGAAAAAATAGCACAACAACATATTACCCATTTTTGTCCCGTATTGGCGGATCTTTTAAAAGATAAGCCCGATATAAAGGATATCGATGTTATCTATACGCTGATGACCCTACATCACATTCATGATCTGGATAGGGCTTTTTCCGTATTCCACGATCTCTTAAACACAAACGGTTATTTATGTATTGCCGACCTGGTTGAGGAAGATGGAAGTTTTCACAAACCTGAATTGAATTTTGATGGGCATCATGGGTTCAATAAAACCAAATTGGGTAACCTGCTTATTTCCCATGGTTTCTCGATAGCATATTACACAACACCACATATCATTATCAAAGAGAATGGGCGGGAGTATCCGCTGTTTTTATTGATAGCAAAAAAGGGTTGAGTATGAATAGCGGTAAAACCTATACGATGTAAAAAAGTTTTATTCCCTTTGTACGGGTCGTACTGTTTTAATATAGGCTTTACCGCTTCATATTGTGTTGACCTTTCGAGGTTCAATGGGTTGTCAAATCTTTATCTATATAGGGTGAAGTGGCCAACAAATTCCCTCGTATCCCCATCCCCGTTCAATTTGATAATATACCAATAGTCCCCGGCAGGTAGGTCTTCATCGTGATAAGAGCCTTCCCAGGCTTTTGTGTCCCGCAGCATTTTGTACAGCTTCCTTCCATATCTATCAAAGATTGAAATCGTTATATTTGGGAATATTTCGATATTTCGGGGTTTCCATGTATCGTTTTGACCATCGCCATCCGGAGTAAAGAAATTCGGAATCTCGATATCGATGAATTCCATAAATATTTCCTGGGTGACACTACAGCCGTTTTCATCGGTAACCGTAATGCTATAGGTGTCCGTTCTTTTTATTAGGAAGGTATTGTCTTCCGTTACCGGCTCATTGTTAACCTGATAGGTATAGTTAGGATTTCCTCCTAATGCTTCCGCTGTTATCTCATTGATATTCTCATTTGTCAATTGAAGGGTCAACGGTTCAAAATCCTGTACTTCAAAATCAAAACTTCTCATACAGCCGTTGGCATGGGTAACATAGAGGGTATGTTCTCCAGGGGTTATGTTGGTGAAATCAGGATCCATTACCATTTCATTTGGGTCACTTGTATCCAAACCATAAAGTAAATCAGGAACTATCGATGGATCCTCAAATTCTAACGTTACATAATTTGTGGGCAATACTCCGGAACATTCGTAAACGACATCAACCGTAGCTGCTAAGTTGTAACCAGATTCAATAGTGAATAAATCATATGTTGTACAACCATTAGCGTCCTTGATATAGATGAAATGCGTACCACTGGGAAGATTGCCATAACTCATTATACCTTCTACAAAGTCACTGTCCCCATTAGCGTTTAGACTTGTACTATATGGTGCAGTTCCGCCTTGAATGTCAAGGGTTACAAGACCGTCTTCACTGCCGTAACATATTTCATCTTCAGTGGTGAACGTCAATGTTAATGCTTCAGGCTCTTGAATAGTAAAATCAAGGACTTCAAAACAACCATTTGCATCTTGTACGATTATGGTATAATCGCCAGCGGCCAGATCGGTAAAGGTACTTTCATTATTAAACTGGTTTAGATTAGGTGAAATGGCATATTGATACTCTTTGGTTCCACCGGATACCGTTAAAGAAATGATGCCATCATCAGCGCCCATACAAGTTACATCGGTAACTTCACTGGCAACTACAAGTGCTGTCGGCTCTGAAATAACAATACTTGTAGAAACCCATTCACAGTCTCCGCTGGTAATCCCCACATAGTAGGTGCCTTGTGGGAGGTTTTCGAAGAAGCCATCTGTGTTGGTAGGTGCGGCGGTGGTTGTCATTGAGGCATCGTAATAAAGTCCATATACGTAATTACCCAAACCTCCTGATGCTCTTGCCGAAATTGCTGCCGTACTGTCCCCATTACAATTGATGGATGCGCTATTTAGATCAATATCAGCAGTTAAAGGGGTAAGGTCATTAATGGTAACGGCATTGGTAAGTATAGGGGTACAACCATTGGCATCCCTTACATAATACTGATAGGGTATGGCATCCGGAGTTACATTAAAAATATGGGTATTTCCACCTGACATATCTGTAAATGGCCCAGACTCTGAGGTGCTATATTGATATATATTACCAATAAACGGGGTTCCTCCTTCTACAGAAAGCGTTAATTGGGCGTCTACGTCACAAGTTAGGGGAGTTGACATCACCAATGTGCCGACCACGGGTTCAGGATTGTTGATTGATACTTCGGTGGTGATAGAAGTACAACCGGCATCATCAGTAATGTTGATGCTGTAATTTCCGGCGTTTAAACCATTGAAAGTGGCTGAAGTTTGTGTTGTTGATGTAGTGACTATGACACCATTTTCAATAGTGTTCAAACTGTATAATACCGTACCAACTCCTCCTGAAGTAAGTGTTGTGTTTATACTACCATCGGCATCACCGATACAATCCAAGGTCTGTGTTGCGGGATCAATATCCGCAACCAATGGATCAACGGTCTGTACGGTGCCACTCAATGTACTGTTCGTACATCCTGCGGCATCGGTGATCTCTATCGTATAAGTACCGTCGGATAAATCAGTGAATACATAACTATATACATCGCTTTGGGTGAATCCCAATGATGGAATGGAAATGGTATACGGCGCTATGCCACCTGTAGGCTCTACGGACAACCTTCCTTGGTCATTGGAGCATGAAGCATTTCCGATTTCACTGATAATGGCGTTCAAAGGGGTATCGGCACCACCAACAGTAACCATGGTTTCTTCGGTACAATATGGAAAATCCGTTTGTACGACCACCACGCGATAGGTGCCTTTTGGAAGGTCGATATTGCCGCTTAACGCTGTATTTCCGCTACCGTTAACAACAAAGGAATCATCACTACTATCGGATAATGTTCCATTGGCATCGTAAGCCGACCAATCAAAATTGCCGGTGTATCCCCCCGTAATCTCTATGTGGTTTTGACTGTTGTCACCAGCACAAATCACAGGGCTATCTTCAATGATATCTATATCAAAGGATGCTATTTCCTCTACGGTATGGGTAATGATGACCGTGCATCCGGTAACCGTATTGGCTACCTTAAAGGAATGCATGCCGACCTGTAAACCATTAAAGGTTCCTGTGGTATTGGTCTCTCCTGTGGCTACATTCTCAAAACTATAATTATGGCCTGCCGTTGATGAATCCGATAATGAGCCGTTGGCCGTAATGGTTATGGTCTCACCGGTATTGGCACATGATATATCATCGTCCACGACAATGTCAGGATCTTGTAATTCGTCAAATGCATTTATAGTCGCCGTGGTGGTTCCCATACATCCCGCGTCATCATACACGTTAATGGTGTATGTGCCCCCGGTAAAATCGGTTACAATGAGCTGATTGTTGTTCCCGTCTTTGACAACATTGCTCGAAGGGTCTATAAACTCGTAACGGACATAGGTGCTTGTTCCTCCGGAAATTGCAGTGTAATTTACCGTGATCGATGCATTGTCTTGATTATTTCCAGCGGCACATCCAAATTGAACAATATCAGTAGCCGGAATTGTAACGGTAATCGCTGTTGGCTCAGCAATGGTAATCGTTGCGGAATCTGATGTACAACTGTTTATTCCTGTAGCCCTGACCACATAATCTCCCGGTGCCAAGTTCTCGAAAGTGCCCGTAGTGGAGTTATCGGTGAAATCACTTGCAGCAATTGGGTTTAAGGAAGGGTCCAATAATTCATAAGTCAATGGAGTTATTCCATTGTCTGTCTGCCTTACGGTAATTATACCGTCATTTGATGCATTACAACTTACATCTGTTGGCGTTGCATCGAAGTCCGGATAAATAATACCAGGGACTTCTACGGTAAAGGTCCTTTCGCAAACTTCATGGTCTGTAGTTGCATCTACATATACTTTTATTTCATAAGTCCCTGCAACTGTTGGGTGGTATTCAATGGTACTTCCTCCCATGGTCGTTTTTGGAACAACCATTGTAGAAGTTGTGGTTTCTTCGACCGAATAGTCATAGGTACCTGATCCTTGAATGGCTTCTATTTCTATTGTCGCATCAGGAGTTGGCGAACAATCGAGCAACTTGGTTAACTGGGCATTGGCTTGTAAAGCGGGGTGCACCGTAAAGCTTGTTTGTGCCGCTGAACATCCATTGCCATCTATCACATAGAAATCATAATCCCCAGGGGCAACACCCGTAAAAATGCCTCCATTGTCCATAAAAGAAGTAGGGGTAGGGCCACCAGTAGTGACCATGGCATATCTTAGATTCCCTACGGCCGAATTGGCGGTAAGGGTTACCTCGATATTACCATCGCAATTGGCTACTTGGATATCGTTTATGGTCGGATTAGGCGTTAAGGTCATTGAAACCATGTAGGGAACACTTGTTGCACAACCATATACATCCGTTATGGTAATATTGTAATCTCCCGCAGGTGAACTGGCAGGAATCTCAATGGGGTTCTGTGATGTTGCGGAAATAGCGGTAAATCCGGACGGACCCGTTACATCAAAAGTATACGGAGCGGTTCCCCCATTGATGTTGGTAACTGCAATGAGTCCGGATTGGTTACAACCAATTTCCCTTGATGCTGTTGGTGTGGCAGTAATAGGAAGTTGCTCCTTGATCTCAACGTTTTCACTACCACCATAACAACCGTCGGCATTCGTATTATCCACTTGTGTTACTTCAATATAGTAATCGCTTTCTGGTAAGTTTTTGAATTCAATTGTTGGTGCGTAGGCAACATTGGTGGCGGTGGGACCTGTTCCACTTACCTTTATGGGAGTGGGATTACCCACTTCGTAAAATTCCCATCTCATTTTGGGTTGGGGAGTGTCGGGGTTTAGGGTAAATAGAATTGAACCGTTATTGGACCCAAAGCAGCTTGGAGCTGCTGATTCTGTTATTTCCAAGGGAATATTCACCCCTGGGATCTCATTGATGTTCTGCTGACTTTGCCTAATACAATCATTTGCATCCTTAACATAGAACATATAGGTTCTACCCGGTGTTAACCCTGTAAATTCATAAGGGGTAGTTGTGGCAGGGGAGGTCCATGAGGCGGTAGCAGGATCAAAATTCAAGGGATCTTCCGTATAAGCATAAACATAACCAGGTGATCCTTTCTTCCCTTGTACCTTAACCTTAAGTTCATTACATCCCATTTGGATGGTCGTGAGGGAAATATCCAGGTTTTCCAATGGGTAGGTCAAGGTATATCGAGGTAGATCGTAACGGCAAAGGGTGTTTCCGCTACCATCCACCGTTCTGATGGAAGGATTGACCTCGTCTCCGGAGGTTAATCCTAAATCATTGAAAGTGTCGCTGATTCTCCAACTATTACCATTGTCATGGCTAAACTCAAGGGTTCCGTTCAATCCTGTAGTTGGGTATCCTTCAAGTTTGAACCCATACGCTGGGGTACAAGTTCCAGTATCAAACTCTGTCAGTATAGCTGCGGTAAGTACGGGAGGATCTACAATATCGATAGTGGATTCTATTACCGTGCAACCCAATCCGTCTGTTACGCGCACTTCGTATGTGCCTGCGATTACATTGTTGAATGTATGGGTGGTTAACGATACATTGGAAGTTGAGGCAATCTCGGTTCCACCTTGGTATAGCACATAATTAAATGCACCGGTTTGGGAAATTTCGGAGGAAGTAAGACTTGTTCCACCTGATTTTTGAACATCTACTTCAATGGTACCGTTGCCGCCATTACAATTGGGGTCAACAGAGGTGACACTTAATTCCCATATCACAGCGGGATTAATGATTATATCCTCTTCTATTACTTCACAAAAATCAGAAGCTCCATTGTTATCACGCACATATAGATCAAATCCTGATGGGTTTGCCGAGGCCGTTGCATCATCAATCGTAAAATTGGTTGTGGTTACAAAATCACTTGGGGTTGGCGTTGTTCCATCGGGGACCAAGGCGTATACCAAGGTTCCGTTTCCACCGGATGCAGTCACAACTATGGTACCGTCGGCACATGAGCTTACATCTGTTTCTGTTACGTTGACTACTATTTGGGCATCTATGGTCACGGTTTCTACACCGCCGTCACATCCGTAGGAATCTTTTACATTAACCGTATATGTTCCATTAGCCAATCCTGTAAAAGTATAGGTGTCTGATGTAGCTGGGGTCGGACTTTGCCATGGGCCACCATCTATTTGAAAAAGATAGTCTCCATTTCCCGTATTTACGGTTAATTCAATAGTTGCATCATTACTTCCGTCATAACAACTGGTTGAATTTATGGAATAGGTTAGTGGGTTAGGTTGATTCAGGGTGATGATCGAACTTCTTTCCGTACATCCATTAAGGTCCTGGACAACGACTATATAATCACCAGATCCAAGTCCATCAAATGTGGCTCCCGAAGCATTTGGGAATGGCACTAATGTATTCCCCAAACCATCCTCAAGGGAATATTCATAGGAGGGGGTACCTCCTGTAACCGTAGTCTTTATGGTTCCTAGCGGATCGCTACAAGATAAATTTCGCTCTATACTGGGTGTAACTGTAAGTGCCGCTGGTTCCTTGATCTCTTGGGTTAATGTTATTGTACATGAGGGTTCATCCTTCTTTCGTATTATAACACTTTTATTACCTGCGGTAAGTTCCAATGGGGTTGTTACCGGCATTACGGAAGGGGCTGTCCATGTTGTTCCTCCATCAACAGTATATTCAATTCCCGCACTTGGGTTAAAGTTCTCCACCTCGAACGAAATGGATCCATCATGGCCACCGTTACAGGTGATGTCGGTATGGCCAACAATGCTAGCCTCAAATTTATTTCCTGCCTCAATGACCACAGGAATATCCATCGTCCTTGGGCAGGATTTTGGAATCTGTTCCACCAAAATATCATCGATGGCCACGTCATTTCCACTATTTCCTATTTTTTTGGAAATAAGAACAAAGTCCAGTTCGGTGTGGTTTCCAGGGTTCATGGAAAACTCATAGGTATTCCAGTCTTTATTTTTTGGGATATCATGGGTTCGGACCTCTCCGACAACCGTCTCTGTTCCGGGAATACGCATTTGAACATATAGGTCTGGATCTAATTGGTTACTACTCTTGAGCAAATTGATGGCTGCAAAGGATACTCTCATATCCTGATTAGGGATAATATCCTTAATAGGTTTTTTATAAATGACCTGTCCAGGGGCCGGTGAACCTACATTGATAACCAAATACCGGCCACTGGTATCGGTTCCGTTCGTGGTGTGGTCGACGGGTCTCAACCACGTTCCGAAGGGGGAAACTATATAGCTGGTCACGGAGTATTCAAAATCATTGATGTAGGTATTGCTTCCCACTTGGTCTTCATAGGTATAGCCTAAGGTATAGTCACTATCCACTGTACCACCACTTCCGAAATCCTCATGTAGTAGCACGCTTGGGTTAGGCGGATTATTCTCAGTGTAATCCGCGGTGATTGTGTATGTACCAGGGGCAATCCCGGTAAAGATCCCATCTGAGACCGAAATGCTCGGTGTGGTATCGATGGTGTATTCATAGTTGTAAATAGTTTGATCCGCAGTTAAGGTTATGTCTCCGTTACCGTCGCAATCATAACCCAAATCCATATCAAAAACAGGAACCGGAGGTACTGGGTCGATAGTAATCGGCAAGGTTATCTCACATCCCCGGGAATCCTTGGCAATTAGGATATGGCTTCCAGAGGGTAATTGACTGGTTCTAACACTGGGGTCCATCGGGTCATCTGCAGTGAATGTACTTCCCCCATCAAAACTGAACTGATATGGAGGGGTTCCCCCTTCTATATTGGTAAAACGGACTTCCGAATAGTCATTGACATTACAGGTTCCTGTACTGGAAACACCGGCATTGGCCTTAAAGCTCTCGGGGTCGTCCAAGGTAAAGTCCACCTTATCCTCACAACCATCCGCACTTTTGACCTTGATCGTATATTGGCCTGGTGATAGGTTTGTAAAAGTAGGGTCGTTCTGTTGCGTAGCCCAATCGTCAATACTGTAAGTATAGGGAGTTTGCCCGCCGGAAACATTCATGGTTACCTTCCCTGTACTGGAACCTTCGCATTTTACCTCAGAATCTATTGTTGGTGCGGATACGGTCAAACTTGCGAGGTCTTTAATGGTAACTTCATTGGATATGGACCAGCAGTTATTTCCATCAACTACCACAAAGCGATACGTACCTTCCTCTCCTGAAATAAAATTGAAAACTCCTGGGGCTATGGTGTCTCGTTGAAATTCCGTGGTTGGGATATCCGAGATATCTGAATAGGTTGTTAAACCATCTTTTTCCCAGATGGCATATAAATAAGAGGGATCGGGATACCCTTCGGTCGCACTTAAGGTAATAGTGCCGTCGGTACATGAAATTTGTTTCGTTGTAACGGCGGTAACCTGTGGGTCAGGGATTTCATCTATGGTTACGGTTTTAGAGACTTCACAATTGTCATCTGTTTTTACCACTACCACATAGTCCCCTGCATTCAAATCATTAAAAGTGAAATCACTACTTGTATACGCCAATTCATTGTCTATGAGTGTTCCAGGGTTTCCGGAACCGTCATCGGAGTACAGTTCATAACCATAATTTGCCCTACCATTACCTGCCAATATACGTACGCTACCTTGATCTTGACAATTGACAGATTCTGTGGTAATATCAAGGCTTAGCTCTTTCGAGCTTATACCGATATCTTCCGTACTGAATACACAGCTTCCATCTATTGGGTCACCAGTGGTGCCATCTAACTGAGTGAATTCAACACGATAGGTACCTGAAGTGCTTATTGTAAAGTTAGGGCCATTGCCACTTGCATAAGGAATAACAACATTATCCGAAGTAGCATCTACCAATTGATAACCATAACCGGAACCTACCCCGGAAATCTTAATAAATCCATCTGTTGTACAGTATATATCTTGACTGGTATAGGTAAAGTCCAAGTTGTTCTGATACACATCAAAATAAAAAATACTGTTACAACCTCCGGAATATGATAATACCAATCGGAACCTACCTTCTTCATTTGCGGAATAGCTATTGCCACTGGCCACTTGGTTCCATGTGCATCCCGACTGGTTGGTAGCACAATCGGTACTGGTCACCGTACAGCTGGTTTCATCAAGTTTTTCCCACGTAATACTGTTCGCATCCGTAATGTTAAGAATTAGCTCTTGCGTGTCACTTGTTCCACAAAGGAATATTTGTGGAAGTTCAGACCCATCGTTAGAGCATTGAACGATTTCTCCTTGTATGTCATTTGTGGTATCTGCGTCTCCGTTTAATGTATTAAAATAAGTGATGATAGGGTTTACTTGGGTGCTTCCAAAACGGGTCACTTCCATTGATTCAATACTAGAGCCGCAGGATGTGGATTCCTTTAAAACTAAATAAAATCCTGTTTCTTGTACGGTGATGGTTGCAGGGTCACCATCGGGGTCACTATCATTATATATGGTATCGGTAGAGTCTATTTCGCCGTTTTCATTTAGGTCCTTGTACCAAGTATATGTTTCATATCCAGAGCCAGCTGTGATCTCTGCATTATCACCACATATTTGAATTTCGCTTTCGAAAACACAATCTGTAAGGTCATCCAACAAGAAATTCGTTGCCCCGGTCGTAACCAATCCACAATTACTAACGTTGGAAACACTTGGGTCATCTGAAATAGTTTGTCCGCTTGTTGCACCATCATAAGTAGCATAGGCTATATTATCGATTGTGGAACTACAAGCGGCTACAAAATCATTACAATTGTTAGAAACCTTTACCCGAATCCTAATCTCATAGGTGTTGCCCCCTTCGGTGACAAGGGCGTTGGGTACATTGAACGTTAGTTCATTTGGGTCAGTTCCCGAGGCTGTCCAAGTGGTGCCCGGTGCATTTTCTACATCTACACCTTCCAATTCAACATTATTGGGAAGAACATCCTTTAATGAGAAATTTTTGGCATCATCATTACCACGATTCCAAAACCGAAGAACATATTCTATAGATTGTCCGAGGTTAACTCCGCCACCCGTAATATCGTTTTCGGCAAGATCCTCAACTTTTTTCTCTACGATAATCTCTGGGTCTATAATTTCAACCGAAACCGTGGTTAGGAAAAGAATTACCCCTTCACTCGAAGTACTTATCTTAATTTCTCCGCTATCATGATCATTAGGTAATACATTATTGCTTGGGTTGGTCAACTCCAAAAGGTCTGCGTCCCATCCTAAAGTGTTATGACTTGCCGGTGTACGAGTGTCTACCCAACTGCCAAGTTTTGTTATGGTGCTGTTGAACACGTTATTGCTTGGGTTAAGGCCATCGCTCAAAAAGGTCCAACTATCAGAGGGAGTTGCCCTAAAACGCATGCTTGGCCCCGTTATCCGGTCCCCATCCATAGTACTGGCCCCTATAATTGCATTTACCGGCTGTGGGGCTGGTACGGTTTTAAAACCATTAAAGGAAAAATCTACTTCCTTGTAGGTGCTTCCCATGGCAGCGTAACCATCAAAAGTAGAGATGTACTTACTTGTTGAATCTTGGTTTTCATAAATAACCACCATGGTCCATCCTGCACTGACATTTTTTTCATTGGTCGAGGCCACGATATTGGCTACTGTATATTCTCCATTGGGATTGGAAAGTCCTGATAACAAATGGGTGACATTTGCATAATTGAGATAAGAGGTCATATTGACCCCGCTCAATTCATCCACATCAACAACCCCTGGGTCTGTGAGTCCGTCACCATCCCGATCCCCATCCTTATCATAGATCTGTTCATATTCAAATTGGGGGTCACTGCTTGGACCTATATCTATATAACTGCCTCCAGGAACCTTGAGTTTTACGGATTTGTGCTTCCCATCCCTATTTGTATCCCTATATATGCCACCCCAATACAAGCCTGCGTACAATACGGTCGAGCAACTGGGGGCATTCAATTCTGCGCTACTGGAACTAAAAGTAGTCGGGTCCCTGTCAATATCGATATAATCCATATAAACACCTTGGTTGCTGGCAGAACCATTGTAGTCAGCGTTAGGGTTGCTACGGATACTAACAATATTATTGGCCACATAAACGAGGTCTCCCTTAACTTTGATGTTTCCACCAGGAAGTCGTGGTTCAAAGGGTACGGAGAGCTGTGCATGGGATATGGCGACAGCACCAATAAATAATAAAAAGGTTGGTATTCGAAGGAAGTGTTTTTTAAGAGACTTAAAGTACATTATTGGATATTGTTTTAGCCTAAAATCAGTTGGTTTGGTAGAATATTATCAAAACTATGGAGTCCTTTAACATTTTGAAAAGTTATGTTGTGAATAAGAGGAATAATGTTGTAAAATATGATACTTGGTAAGTCACGTTTAGCCGAGGTATTTTAGAAGCATATGATTTTGGTATTTCATCGGTTGAAATCGTAGATGAACTGCAGGTTTGATAGTGGTTGCAATCGTTTTGGAATGTCAGAAATTTCCAACGTAAATCCAGAAAACCGTGCCAATACCTAAATGCGGGTTTGGATAGATTTCGAAGTTAGATCAGCAAAGGGTGTATTGAAGGATGCGGTATTTTTATTTTGTACATACAAGGGGGTAAAACTTGAAATTCCTTGACGATAAAGATGGCTTAAGAGGATTCGTTGGGCAGGGGGAAGGGTGCCACCATAAAGTATCATTGCGATGCATGACAAGTTTAAAAAGTCCACGGGTAATGGAAGTCCCAAAAATCACATACCCTATTTGAATTGATGGATGTGGCTAAGCTCAAGTTTATATGTTGATAACTGTTTTAATAAAGTATTCACATCGACAATCAACCAACAAGTTTCTTAATTACTTTTACTTGGAATTTGGTTCTATTATACCTTACCGGTATATGGGATTAAAATGGGAATCAGGTGAAAAACCTGGACTGTTCCCGCAGCTGTAAGCTCTTTAAAGGTTTTACATTCTTTTGTCACTGTTTGTAGTACAAATGGGAAGACGTAAAACCAGAGTAAGTCAGAAGACCTGCCAGATTCAATATAATGTCAAGCTTTCGGGAGAAAAGTTACTGTCATGGAATATTCTTTTTTTTGAATAATCTTAGCTTTTGACGATTAACCAATCACTAAAAGGGTGAGGTCCAACTGTTTGTAATAGTGGTTAAATTTATTGTAGGATGTATTATTCGGACATTCAAATAGTACTGCAGGAAGTCCCTGGGGAAATTAGCATATGCTTCAGTATATGCGGTTGTAAACTTCGTTGTGAAGGGTGCCATTCACCCATTTTATGGAAAGAAGGAAATGGAAGGCAACTTACCCGGGATGTCTATGAAAATACATTGACCACCTATAAGGGGTTAGCTAATTGTGTATTGTTCATGGGCGGTGAATGGCATCAAACAGAACTTTTAGGGTACCTCGATTTTGCGAGACTAGAGGGGTACAAGACTTGCCTTTATTCCGGAGAAGAGTGTGTTGATGACGCAATATTGGAACGCCTTGATTGGGTTAAAACCGGCAAGTGGATTACTGAATTGGGAGGATTGGATTCCCCTAGAACCAATCAAAAATTTATAGAAGTACGATCAAATAAACTATTGAATCATTTATTCTTAAAAAACCACTGAGACATGATTAGATTATCACAAGAGCAGGTAAACAAAAAAATCGATTTCATCGGTAACTATATCAATGCCCATAATGCGGCCGATGGTTCTAAAATGGATGCAAACGCCAATGTATCCTCCAAGAACATTGCCACTATGGAGGCTGAATTGAATAAGGATGTCAATATTCAGGTGAACAGGCAGTTGGTAAAAAATAAGATTGCACAATTGTTTGATGATGATCTAGCCAACGAATATGTTAGGCAAATAGAATCGCACGAAATATACGTGCATGATGAAACCTCATTGAAACCTTATTGTGTCTCCATTAGTATGTACCCGTTTTTGTTTGACGGTTTAACAAAATTAGGGGGAGAAAGTAAGGCGCCCCAGCATCTAGAGAGTTATTGTGGTGAATTCGTAAACCTTGTTTTTGCTGTTAGCTCCCAATTTGCAGGGGCTTTGGCAACGGTGGAATTTCTATTGTACTTTGATTTTTTTGCAAGGAAGGATTTTGGGGAAGGTTACTTGAACACCCACACCAATACAATCGTAAACCATCTACAACATGTTGTTTACGCCATTAATCAACCGGCAGCGGCAAGGGGGTATCAATCGGTTTTTTGGAATATCTCTATATATGATGAAAAGTATTATGACAGTCTATTCGGTGAATTTGTTTTTCCTAATAGGGATAAACCGCAATGGGATAGTCTGAAAAAACTGCAAAAATTCTTTATGAAATGGTTTAACAAGGAACGCGAAAAAGCCGTATTGACTTTCCCAGTTGTGACTGCTGCGATGTTGGTCAAGGAAGGTCGACCCGTAGATAATGAATTTGCTGAAATGTGTGCCACCGAATTGAGCGAAGGAAACTCCTTTTTCATTTATCAATCCAAGCGTGCCGATAGCCTAGCCTCTTGTTGCAGGCTAAGAAATGAAATCAGCGATAATACTTTTAGTTATTCGTTAGGGGCCGGTGGGGTTTCCACGGGTTCCATCAATGTAATCACCCTAAATATGAATCGCTTGATCCAAAAGGGGAAGGACCTTAAAACGGAAATCAACAAAATCCAGAAGTATCAAGTGGCCTATCGAAAATTAATCGAGGATTATAAAAATGCAGGAATGTTACCGGTATATGATTCAGGATTCATTTCACTGGACAAACAATTTTTGACCATAGGGATAAATGGCATGGTTGAAGCAGCGGAAAGCCAAGGAATAAAGGTGGAAAACAAGTGTGCCTATAAATTATTCGTATCAAACCACCTTCAGATCATTTATGAAGCCAATAAAGAAGCAAAAAGGAAATTTGGATATATGTTCAATACCGAATTTGTACCTGCCGAAAATTTAGGCGTAAAAAATGCGAAATGGGATAAGGAAGATGGACTGTTCGTACCTAGGGATTGCTACAATTCCTATTTCTATCCCGTTGAAGATGTCGCTATAAACACATTGGATAAAATAATGCTTCATGGGAATGAAATAATTAAGTATTTGGATGGCGGTTCCGCACTACATTTAAATTTGGAGGAAGCACCAAACAAGGAAGGGTTTTTGAAATTGATCAAGGCCACTGCGGTTGCAGGATGTAATTACTTTTGCTTTAATATAAAAATCACCATTTGTAACGCCTGTGAGAACATTGACAAACGAACGCTCCAGAAATGCAGTAAATGTGGGTCAAAAAACATTGATTATGGCACAAGGGTCATCGGGTATTTAAAACGGATTTCAAATTTCAGCTCTGCCCGTCAACGGGAACATGATTTACGATTTTATCATTTTGATGAATCGAAGGTTGCCATGGCACAATTACAAGAGGCAAGAGTGGGGAAGCTTGGAATGTTCGGAAATAAAGGGGAAGTTGAATTGGAAATAGAAACGCATCCATGAAAAATAATCTATCGGAGATGATGGGATTGGATATCTACCTTTCATCGTTAAGCACGGATGGATACCATAAGATAGAAGACCTTGTCAAACCCCAGGAAAGTAGGATAATGCCGCTTTTAAGTTGGGATATTTATAGTCATGACCAAGGCAATCGTGGTTATGTGTAAGGGTCTTCAAGATGTGGATGGGCTCATCCCTAAGAAGGGGAAGGCAATGGACGTTAACAATAAACCCATTTAAAAGGAATCCAATACACCTTACATGACATAATAGGGTGCAGTACAGCACCAGCAAGCTCCCTTAATCTTGATTTCTTGCCTTAATTCATGGTGGTGCGATACTTATTTCAAAAAAACCGTTAAACTCATGGCACCTTGGGCTCCAATAACCAAAGATTGTTCAATATCGGCAGTTTTGGAAGGACCGGATATGAATATTCCGTAATCTAAGTCCATAGGGTTAATCGCACTATAGGCTTGATGCATATAGGGTACTATATTTTCTTTTGGAAGGACTAAGACCAGGTGTTTGGTTATAAACGGAATGACCCGAACCGGAATGTCATTGTCGGTTAACCATACAGCGCCATTTTCGGCAACGCCCAATGTACTCTCCAAAACCAAAACATCAAGGTCGTTAAGTTCATGTGGGTTTTTGAAGGATTCGGAATCAATGGTGTTGAAAAATCCGGAATCATCCAAGTTTGAAAAGTTGACTTTCGTTTCGGGAAATGCCTCTTGTGTTTTGGATAGGACCTCTTTGTTATCCGTTACTTCAAATACCTTACCTCCAGCGACTTCTGTCTTACGAATGAACTCCTTGACTTTATCGATGTTTTCATCGAAAACGGCAGGGTTTATTTTTGGCAACGCTATAAATTCAGGCTTATTGGCCTTAAGTTTTTTTAAAATAGTGTCTCTGCTGTCCATTTCCTAGTTTTATTTTTGGTCGGTTTTTTTATTGTTTTCCCGCTCTTTGTACCACTGGTCGAAACTCTTTTTGGGCCCTACAGGTAAATCCCTTGTCTTGCCCCAAATATTAGGCCAAGCGTTGATCAATGATTTGGGAAGGGTTCTTAAAGCCCAGCGCGCCACAGCACCTACTTTTCCATAAAGGGAAGGCTTTGAGAAAATTTTCCCCATCGCAGCCATTGATTTCTTTTTGATAAAAGGTTGGGGTGTTTCTTTACCTATAATCTGCCTCCATTTATATAATTGGGTGTGGATATCGATTTTCACAGGACAAACATCGGAGCATGATCCACATAGGGTAGAGGCAAATGGCAGGGTGCTGTATTTTGTCAAATCTTTACCTGGGGATAGTATGGAGCCAATGGGTCCAGGAATAGTGGCATCATAACTGTGTCCGCCACTTCTTCTATAAATGGGGCAGGTGTTCATGCAGGCACCACATCGAATACAATGTAGCGAGGCCCTGAAATCGGGTCGGCTTAATTGCTTGGAACGCCCGTTATCCACAATGACAATATGCATTTTAACCCCCTTTCCGGGCTTTCTAAAATGAGAGGAGTATGTGGTGATCGGTTGTCCGGTGGCACTTCTCGCAAGAAGCCGTAAAAAAACACCCAGGTGTTCCTGTTTGGGTATGATTTTCTCAACGCCCATGCAGGCGATATGTATGGGGGCCAAATGGGCTCCCATATCCGCATTACCTTCATTGGTGCAAACAACAAAACCCCCATTTTCAGCAATAGCAAAGTTTACCCCGGTAATCGCTGCATCCGCATGGATGAATTTTTCCCTCAAATGCTTTCTAGCCTCTCCTGTGAGGTATTGTGGGTCCCCATCACAGGGTTCTGTCCCCAGATGTTCTTGAAACAATTCATCTACTTCAAGTTTGTTTTTATGGATTGCAGGTAATACGATATGGCTCGGCTTTTCCTTTGCCAATTGGACAATGCGTTCACCCAGATCGGTATCTATGACTTCTATATCGTTTGCTTCAAGGAAAGGATTTAAATGACATTCCTCAGTAAGCATCGATTTACTTTTAACCACTTTTTTGGCATTGTCCGCTTTTAGGATGCTATGCACGATTTGATTGTGCTCGTCCCCATTGGCCGCCCAGTGTACTTGTACGCCATTTTTTAATGCATTGGCTTCAAATTGTTCTAGATATACATCTAAATGGGATAGGGTGTGGGCCTTAATACCATGCCCTAGGTTTCTTAATTCTTCCCAACCTTTTACCTGATGAACCGAAAGATCCCGCTTATGCCTAACAAACCACAGGGCTTTATCATGCCAATCGACCTTTTTTTCATCTTTGTTAAAAATCCCAGCTAATTTTGAATGACTCATTTCAGTGTTTTTGACCCTAGGGGTGTGCTACTTTCGATTAAATCGTGCTGTTTAGGATTTCGGCGATGTGGCGCACTTGTAAGGGTTGTTTGTTTCGTGTGATCAATCCCTCTAGATGCATTAAACAAGACACATCGGTTGCGGTAATGACCTCTACTCCGTTTCTAAGATGATCCTGGATTTTATCCTTTCCCATTTTTGCGGAAACAACATCCTCGGTAACGGCGAAGGTGCCTCCGAAACCACAACATTCATCACTTCTGTCGAGGGGCATCAATTCGATACCCTCAACCTCTTTCAGCAATTCTTCAATATATGAATATGGTTCAATAACAAGTTCAGAAGAAGAGCCCAGTCTAAGGCCCCTCAGCCCGTGACAACTTTTGTGGACACCGACCTTATACGGAAATGAAGCTCCTAGATTTTTGATTTTTAAAACGTTAAGTATAAAATCACAAAGTTCATAAACATTCTTGCGAACCTTTATCACGTCGTCTGTTTGCTGAATGATGTTGTAATGTTTCTTTACATGATAGGCGCAACTTCCGGAAGGGGTTACGATATAATCAAAATCCTTGAAATTGTTGACAAAATTAATACAGGCCCCCTCAGATTCATTTTCAAAACCCGAATTGGCCATGGGTTGCCCGCAACAGGTTTGACCAGAAGGGTACACGACTTCAACCTTTAGTTTTTCCAAAAGTTCCAAAGTAGCTTTCCCTACCTGTGGGTATAATTGATTTATATAACAGGGAATGAACAATCCTACTTTCATATTCACGGATTACAAATTAATTTTATGTGTATAGTCCTTAATTCCCATAGGTTACTTTTCTATGGTTTAAAGACTTCAAAAGTTATGGCTTATTCTTGAATCCGTTACCATAAAAGGGTTAAATATGGATCAAGGAGTGTTTTTAGCATCTAGTTATAAATCTTTAATGTTCTATAACCATAAATGGCTATAATCATAAAACATAAAAAAGGCAGGACAAATGAGAAATTAACCCCGGAAAAAGGTCCAATATGCTCCATATCTATAAGGGTTCCCTGTAAAAGAGGCATTAAAGCGCCACCTACGATGGCCATGACCAATCCCGCAGCACCAAGCGAGGTATCCTCTTCTTTTAAACCATTGAGTGCGATACCGTAAATAGTAGGGAACATCAATGACATAAAAGCCGATGTAGCGACCAAAAAATATAATCCTAAAACACCATCGATTAAAATAACCCCTGTTGTCGTTACCATGGCACAAAGGGCGAAAATCATGAGTAGTTTTCTTGAGTTCACATACTTCATTAAAAACGTACTGATAAAACGACTTAGAAGAAATATACTCATGGCCACGATATTGTAATTCTGGGCTTCGGCCTTTGGTATGCCCAAGTTTCCGGCATATTGGATAATGAATGTCCAACACATTATTTGTGCGGCCACATAGAATAACTGGGCAATTACACCTTCTTTATATTTTCCGTTTTTAAATAATCTTTTAAAAGAGGATAGGGCACTGGATTGATTGGCTTGGTTCTTTCTTTTGGGCATTTTAGTTATCGAAATGATGACCAACATCCCAATGACCACAAAACCAAGAATAACATATGGATCCCTGATGATCGCCAAATCATGGGTTCTTATGGCTGCTTTTTCTACGGAATCAAGGGTGTTGAAAATAAGCTCCCCGGCCTCATTCCTCTTGTCCGAGTCCAAAGCGGTTAGAATAAACTTGGAAGCTACGAACATTCCGCACAGAGACCCTATTGGATTGAAAGCCTGGGCAAGGTTTAATCGCCTTGTAGCAGTCTGTTCATCACCCATTGAAAGTATGAAGGGATTTGCCGTTGTTTCAAGAAAGGCCAATCCAAAGGTTAGGATATATAAGGAGACCAAAAAATAACCGAAAACCTCGAACTTCGCAGCAGGGAAAAACAGTAATGCCCCTATGGCGTATAATATTAATCCTAAGATAATCCCTTGCTTATAGCTGTATTTACGAACAAAAAGAGCCGCGGGAATTGCCATGGTCGCATAGCCTCCGTAAAAAGCAAATTGAACCAATGCGGCTTTGGCGGTTGAAATTTCCATTACCGTCCCAAATGCGGCTACCATGGGGTTCGTAATATCATTGGCAAAACCCCACAAAGCAAATATTGAGGTGATGATGATAAAAGGTAAAAGCACCTCCTTGGATACTACAGGGATTTTATTGGTATTGGTCATTCTAGCACTGGTTTAATATCTGGGTTAAGGATAAAAAGTCAAAAAGCACTGTTTTGAAAATAGATTGGGGGATCTTTGAATTAACAAGTGCTTTTTGTTTCTTAACTTATGGGCACATCTATCGGTATTGGGCGTAGATGACTTTTGTCTGTAAGTACTCTTCCATGCCGTGTTTGCCATCCGCACCTCCCAATCCCGATTTTTTCCATCCTGCATGAAAACCTTGTATGGCTTCAAAATGCTCTCGGTTCACATAGGTTTCCCCAAATTCCAATTGGTCACAGGCGTGCATTACCTTGTTGAAATTCTCAGAGAATATAGAGGATGTTAATCCATATTGACAGTCATTTGCCAAAGCGATGGCCTCGTCTAAGGTACTGAATTTCATTACCGGTAGGACAGGGCCAAATACTTCCTCTTGTATTATTTGCATGTCCTGGGTTACATTGGTAAGCAATGTTGGTTGGTAGAAATAACCTTTGTCAAATTGATTGGATCGGGTACCCCCGACAACAACCTCTGCCCCTTCTTTTTTAGCATATTCAACCATTTCGGAAACCTTGTCCACTTGATCCTTCGATACCAAACTGCTCATATCGGGATTGTTTGTTGAAAAAGCATCCTCAACCTTGAGTTGGGACATTTTTTTAGCCACTCTATCCATGAATTCATCATAAATGGAATCTTCCACGTAGGCACGTTCGGCACAGTTACATACTTGCCCACTGAATATGACCCTTGATGATACAACAGCTTCAACGGCTAAATCCATGTTGGCATCCGCACATACAATGGCAGGGGCTTTTCCTCCCAACTCCAAGGAAACTTTGGTAATGTTCTCCGCTGCGGCCTCCATTATTTTTTGTCCGGCATATACGCTACCCGTTAAACTGACAATTCCGGTGATAGGGCTTTTGGTCAATGTATTTCCAACAATACTTCCCGATCCGCAAACAAAGTTCAGCACACCGGCAGGCAGGCCTATGTTGGCGATTAATTTGGCAAATTCCATTATAGTATTGGGGGCTTCACAACTGGGTTTGATAACACAGGTGTTCCCTGTCACCAATGAGGGAGCTATTTTTCTGGCCATTACAAAGAAAGGGAAGTTCCAAGGCAAAATCCCAACTGCAACCCCTATCGGGGCCTTATGCAAAAAGATATGCTCCTTTTTACGGTCACTTTGGATAATCTCGCCTTCTATTCTTCTGGCCCAACCAGCATTGTAATCAAAATAGTCCGCAGTCACATCGATTTCAACTTGGGCCAAGCCCATTACTTTGGCTTGTTCGGAAGCCAAGGTCTCTGCCAAAAAGATTCTGTTTTCACGGATAATCCTCGCCATTTTGTTCAAAAAACCGGCTCTTTCAATAGCCGTCAAGGACTTCCATGCGTGTTGGGAGGCTTGGGCTGCTTGTAATGCATTCTCAGCATCCGTGGCAGAACCTTTGGGAATCACGGCAAGTATTTCTTCGGTACAGGGGTTAAGGATATCTATCGTTTCGGTAGAGGTTGATTTCACAAAACTTCCGTTAATAAATTGATTGAATTCTTTCATTTGTTAAGTTTTTAGTTAATCGTCAGATACGAAGTAGTATCCGACCAATGTTTGTCAATGCTTTTATCCTAATGAAATAAAGAATCTTCAATTATTTGGCAATAAAAGGCTTAACAAATTTAATTTATAACACAATAATTGTGTTTATCTATTACAATCAATAATATGAAGAATTCAAACATTGAACAAGGGACTTCCTCGTAGGTTTTTAAATTAATTGAATGATTATTCCAATTCAATTGTTGAAAGGAAAAGATTGGAATACGTGATTTCCAAAGGGGGTAACTCGAAGGGGTATAGGATGTGGAAGGGGATGAAGCACTTGGCTTTTTGGTGATTAGGTATATCTTCCCGATCTATAAGTGGCTGGGGTCAATCCTATTACGGATTTGAACACTCTTGAGAAATGGTACCTGTCGGAAAAACCAAGTTTAAAGGAAACCTCCTCAATTGAATCATTGGTTTGCTCGAAAATATCACAGGCTTTTGCCATTTTTCTATTTTGGATGAAATTTTGGATTGTAATATTCATTTCCTCCTTGAACAGTCGGGCAAAGGAGTTCGGGGCCATATTCGCAATCCCGGCTATTTGGGGGTTGCTCAGTTTTTGTTCAATATTGATTTCAATGTAGCGAATGACCTTCAACACCCGTTCGTCGATGTTGATTACCTTCCATAATTCGGGACCGATATTGGTGAGTGATTCTTTAATGAAAGCGTGTAATTTCAAATTGAAGGTTAGCTTGAAATCCGTATTTTCTATTTTTAACCTTTCTGTTAAGTAATGCAATCTATCTTCTAGATAATCAGTTAATTCAATTTCAAAAACCCCTGGATATACATTGTCGAAGGGAACTCCTAAATTAAAATGGACGAAGAAGTGTATGAGGTGTTCGTGTTCATAGTCTTCTTCAATATAGTTGTTTGTTAGATGTTTTCCGGAAACATGAATCCCGTCACTGTACCTGTGGTTTTTGGTGAAACGGGATGAGAAGGAGGTGAATGGGGGTATTATATACAGGCAGTTGGGGCGCATGGTGTATACCTTGGTTTGATGGGTTAATTCACCTCCCTCATTTTTGTTCCAATAGAGCCTCCAAAAAGGAAAAACCATATCGTGGCAATCCCACAAATCCAACAGCCAATACCTGCAGCACAACAAGTTCAATTTAAGCCCGATAAAATTTTGATTATTGGATGATGGGTCGCCTAATTCGATGTCCTTAACAAGTTTCATTTGTGCCCAATGTTTAAATCAGATACAAAAATACATGTTTTACATATCTTCAAAACCTTAATGCTTAGGTATTTTTGTTAGTATAAAGCTTATTTTGAAAAGTATGAAAACCTTAAAACTCCCAAATCAGGTAGAAACAGAATTAAAAAAGGTCTCAGAAGTAGCAGGCTATTTATGGCAACGCGAATGGGCGGAGCGAAACGCAGGAAATATATCGATGAATCTAACCTCTTTTTTTACAAAGGAAGAAGTTGAGGGAATTGGTACTGAAGTGGCTTTTGATTTCCCTAAAGGAGCGGCGGGGTTTGTTATTTACATAACAGGGACCGGGTGCTATTTACGCGATTTAGTCGATAAACTTGATGAAGTATCCTGCATTCTTTACATCAATGGGGATGCTACGGCCTATTCGATTATTTGGGGCGGAAAACAGGAGAATTTTGGACCTACCTGCGAGTTGATCTCCCATGCCAGTATTCATTTGTTCAATTCACAACATCACCCAGAGAACTTAGCGGTAGTACATACGCATCCGTTGGAGTTGATTTGTATGAGTCACCATGAGTTGTTCGATGATGAGGAAGAATTGAATAGACAAATTTGGATGATGTGTCCAGAGGTAAAAGTATTCGTGCCTAAAGGTATTCACTGTACGCCTTATGCATTGTCCAGTACGGAAGCATTGGCAAAAGTGACGATTGAAGCCTTCAAAACCAGGAATATTTCATTATGGGAAAAGCATGGTGCAACCGCTACCGCCCCGGATGTTATGAAAGCTTGGGATTTTTTAGACGTGGCCAACAAAGGCGCAAAATTGTTGATGAAGTGCTGGGCAGCAGGTTTTAAACCTGCGGGATTATCGAACGAACAATTGGTGGAATTGGAACAATTCACCTAGAAACATAAAACTTACCAAATATGAATAGACTAATAGGCAGATTGCCAAAAGTAGGAATTCGTCCTGTAATTGACGGGCGTGAATTAGGAGTTAGGGAATCTTTAGAGGTTCAATGTATGGATATGGCCAAAGCGGCTGCAGAATTAATACAGGACACATTGCGTTTTCCAAGTGGGGAAAAAATTGAATGTGTTATTGCGGACACTACTATTGGTGGTGTTGCAGATGCAGCAGCTTGTGCGGATAAATTCAAAAGGGAAGGTGTAGAGGTCTCATTAACGGTAACCCCTTGTTGGTGCTATGGTACCGAAGTTATGGATGCCGATCCGTTAATACCGAAAGCGGTTTGGGGATTTAATGGCACCGAAAGGCCAGGGGCGGTTTATTTGGCAGCAGCATTGGCGGGGTATTCCCAAAAAGGATTGCCGGCTTTTGGAATTTATGGAAAGGAAGTTCAGGACGGTGGCGATAAAACCATTCCTCA
The DNA here is from genome assembly GCF_014596745.1 of Maribacter aquimaris. Taxonomy (GTDB): domain Bacteria; phylum Bacteroidota; class Bacteroidia; order Flavobacteriales; family Flavobacteriaceae; genus Maribacter_A; species Maribacter_A aquimaris. The sequence goes on along the minus strand of NZ_JABTCF010000001.1, from coordinate 944,139 downwards.
AGATGTTTCTGAAAAAATCATTCGTTTCGTAAAGGGTGCCTTGGCGGTTGCCCAAATGAAAGGGAAATCGTATTTATCCATTGGCTATAGCTCTATGGGAATTGCGGGTTCCATGGTCGATGTGAACTTTTTACAGGATTATTTAGGGGTTAGGGCAGAGTTTGTGGAATCTGTTGAACTTTTGCGAAGAATAGAAAATAATATTTTTGACCAAGAGGAGTATGCAAAAGCACTCGCCTGGACCAAAGAAAATTGTAAGGAAGGTGAAGATAGGAACAGTCCTGAAAATCAGAAATCCCGTGAACAGAAAGATAAGGAGTGGGAGAAAGTTGTGAAAATGACTTTAATCTGTAAGGATTTAATGAACGGAAACCCTAAGTTGAAAGAGATGGGGTTTGGTGAAGAATCCAAAGGGCGAAACGCCATTATGGGAGGTTTCCAAGGACAACGTCAATGGACGGATTATCAACCCAATGCTGATTTTACAGAGTCTATTTTAAACTCATCCTTTGATTGGAATGGCATTCGTCAAGCCTATATATTCGCCACAGAAAACGATTGTTTAAACGCTATTTCCATGTTGTTTGGTCATTTATTGACGAATAAAGCACAGTTGTTCTCCGATGTACGTACCTATTGGAGTCCAGAATCTGTTGAACGTGTAACAGGGAAGAAATTAACGGGTCTTGCCGAAAATGGTATTATTCACTTGATTAACTCGGGCTCTACAACCTTAGATGCTACGGCCCAACAATTGGATGCTGAAGGGAACCCAACCATGAAAGCTTTTTGGGATATTACGGAAGATGATGTTCAAAGATGTTTGGATAACACCAAATGGCCACCAGCTACTACCGAATATTTTAGGGGAGGTGGATTTTCATCCCAGTTCTTAACTAAGGGCACTATGCCGTTAACCATGTGTCGCGTTAACTTAATTAAAGGGATTGGACCGGTTTTACAATTAGTTGAAGGATGGAGTGTGGAATTGCCAGAGGATATCCATACCGTTTTGAATGAAAGAACTGACCCAACTTGGCCAACAACTTGGTTTGTGCCAAGAACTACAGGAAAAGGTTTCTTTAAAGACGTATATACTGTAATGGCAAAATGGGGAGCGAACCACGGTGCAATTTCCTATGGTCATATTGGGGCTGATTTAATTTCCTTGGCATCAATGTTAAGAATACCCGTAAACATGCACAATGTGGATGAGAATGATGTTTTTAGGCCCAGTGCATGGTCTGCTTTCGGTGAAGGTCTTGAAGGGGCCGATTATCGGGCTTGTGGGAATTATGGACCGCTATACGGTTTTAAAGGATAAGGAATATGGAGAGCAAATAGGTGCGATATGTTGAGTTATATTAGTTTGAATTAGTTTTTAAGCACCGATTTCCTCCATAAGCGATGATCAAGTTTCCCCCTCTTATTTAGATACAATTAAGAGGGGAACTTTTTCATCTTTAAGTTTTTAAGTGTGAAGAAAGTAATTGCAGTTATAGACATTGGTAAGACAAATAAAAAAATATTTTTATTTGATAAATCTTTTGAGGTCGTATATGAAAACTATATTCAATTTGAGGAAGTAACGGATGATGACGGCTTTCCTTGTGATGATTTGGATGCGATTGAAAAATGGATTTTATCGGAAATCCATAAAATACAGGTTGGTGGGCATTATAAGATCAAAGCCATTAATTTTTCCACACATGGCGCTTCCTTGGTTTATTTGGATAAAAAAGGAAAACGGTTAACCCCATTATACAATTACTTGAAACCTTTGGATCTGGCCGATTATAACTTTTTATATGAAGCCAATGGGGGGGTAGCCGAGTTTTCTAGAAAAACAGCATCTCCGGCGTATGGCATGTTGAACGTTGGTCTACAGATGTTATGGCTAAAGAACAAAAAGCCCAATGTTTGGAAAAATGTGGCATCGATTTTACACTACCCGCAGTATTTAAGTTACCTGTTTACGAAGGAAGTAACGGCTGATTTCACTTCGCTGGGGGCACATACTGCCATATGGGATTTTGACAATATGCGATACCATACATGGTTGAAGGATGAAGGTATTGTACTGCCCGAACCTTGTAATGGCAAAGAGGCGATTATGGCACAGGTCAAAAGGGACGCTATTGCTGTCGGTTCAGGTTTACATGATAGTTCATCGTCTTTGATACCGATATTGGAAAGCAATGGGGATGGGAATTTTGTGCTGCTTTCGACAGGAACTTGGATCATTGCGATGAATCCGTTCAGTAAGGAAAACTTAACCGCGCATCAGCTTAAGAACAATTGTTTGTGTTTTATGACGCCGTCGAGACAACAAGTAAAATCGTCAATGCAATTTCTAGGGCATGTTCATGAAATTAATACAAAAGCATTTTGTACCCATTTTGATCTTCCTGTAAATCACTTTCTTAATGTTGCATTGGACAAACGATTATGTAAAGATATCATAGGGGAGGCAAAGCAGGTGTTTTTTCCGAATAACGTTCCTAACGATTATATGGCAGATTTGGGCCAATTGAAATATTACGATAATTTTGAATCGGCATACCATCAATTGATTTACGAAATAAGTCTTTTTGTATATAAGGGTATTCAACTTATTTTGGATTCAGATAGTGACCTTAAAAAGGTTTTCGTCACGGGGGGCTTCAACAAAAACGATATTTTTATTGAAAATCTCACTCAAATGATGCCGGAACAAAAAATTGAATTCCCTACGATAAAAAATGCCAGTGCACTAGGAGCCGCATTATTGATGAAACAATATTTTTAGACCGATAGGATTACCCTGATTAAAGCGGTATTTTTAAGGCACTTTCAATGTTAGTGGAATGGTTAGGCTTTAAATGGCGGTATCTAATAATAAAAATATTTTGCTTCTTTAAATTGTCCATACTGTTTTTTGCCATTTTAAGGTTTGGTGGAGCTACTCTTTAAGGGGCGAAGTTATAAGGACGATGGCATAAAACATAGTGGTATGGGTATCGGAGTGGCAACAGCTCCCACATACGATGGGGAATATACCGTCGTAGGTGATGAACCTTTGTTTTCCATGGAGCGTTTTGGGGAAATCGAAGACCCCACCTTTGGAATGACGATGAAGGGTATCATATGATAGCAAAAGACCAAAGGGGAAAATAACAGGGGCAAAGGCGATGGACTTTTGGTACATTCAAAAAACGGTATTGATTGGGTCATAGACAAAAATTCTAAGGCATATACGAAAACGATACAATGGCAAAACCATAAAGCAAGGGCAGTTGGAACGCCCTTCGTTTTTGTTGAGAAAGGAAGGCCCACCCACATATTTTTTTGCGAGCATGGATGGCCCTGGAGGCTTTGGTAACGGCACAAAAACATGGAATATGGTAGTTCCATTACAATAGAATAACTTTAATCACTTATAAACCAACAAAGATCAGTATAAAAATGAACAAGAAAATAATTTTATGGTCCATAACCGCGGCACTGGCAGGTTTTTTATTTGGATTTGATGTTGTCGTTATTTCCGGGGCGGATAAAAAATTGCAAGCCCTCTGGGAGTCTTCAGATGCTTTTCATGGTTGGGTGGTCATGGGTATGGCCCTTTGGGGTACGGTAATAGGGGCCATTTTTGGAGGCATACCTACAAACAGATTCGGACGTAAGAATACCTTGATCGTAATAGGTATATTGTTTGCTATTTCGGCCGTGGGTTCGGGATTGGCTAGTGGGCCTTGGGTATTTGCCATATTTCGTTTTATAGGAGGTATTGGGGTTGGGGCTTCAACCATAGCCGCACCTGCATATATCTCAGAAATCGCTCCGGCCAAACATAGGGGACGATTAGTGGCGATGTACCAATTCAATATTGTTTTTGGAATTATGATTGCATTTCTGTCCAATTACCTTTTGAGCGGTATCGGTGAGAATGACTGGCGATGGATGGTCGGGGTAGAAGCCATTCCGGCTGTGCTTTATATTCTATTTGCCCTCAGGGTTCCTAAAAGTCCAAGATGGTTGTACTCCAAGCACAAAATTGAAGAGGCTAAAAAAGTATTGGCGATTATCGATCCCGATATGCCTGTTGAAGAGCAATTGTTGGCTTTCCATAGTGATGCTGAAGAGTCGGATATTAAGGAAAATATATTCATGAAGAAATATAGATTCCCTTTGACATTGGCTTTTTTAATTGCTTTTTTCAATCAATTTTCAGGAATCAACGCATTTTTATATTACGCTCCTAGAATTTTTGAAGAAGCCGGTCTTGGTGAAAGCACGGCTTTGTTAAGTAGTGTGGGAATAGGGGTTACCAATCTTATTTTTACCCTTTTAGGGGTTTTTCTGATCGATAGATTAGGGAGAAAAACACTTATGTATATCGGTTCTGTAGGATATATTATTTCACTGGGCTTGGTGTCCGCAGCATTCTTTTTTGGTTGGTCCGGGATGGCGGTTCCGATTTTCCTGTTTTTGTTTATAGCCTCCCATGCCGTTGGCCAAGGTGCTGTAATATGGGTGTTTATATCCGAAATATTCCCCAATCATTTAAGGGCTTCGGGACAATCTTTCGGCAGTTCGACCCATTGGATCTTAGCTGCGCTGATTCCTTCCTTAATCCCTTATTTATTCAATAACCCTATGATTGGCCCCGCAGTTGTATTTCTCTGTTTTGCCATAATGATGGTGCTACAGTTACTGTTCGTAGCCTTTATGATGCCCGAAACCAAAGGGAAAACCTTGGAAGAGTTGGAAAAAATAATTTTAAAGAAGCGATAAATAAAACCAGAATAAATGTCAGTTAAAAAAGTAATCGGTTTAATCCTGTTTTTAAGTATAACGGCTTCTATCTATGCCTCACGGGTCGATACGCTTGTGGTTCATAGTGCGTCTATGGGGAAAGACATTAAAAATGTGGTTATTACCCCCGATTCATATTCCAAGAAAGGTAAAGGATATTCTGTGGTTTATTTGCTGCATGGAGCAGGTGGTGATCATAAGGATTGGTTAAGGAAAGCCCCTGCCATCAAAACCTATGCTGATCGGTATAATGTGATAATCGTTTGTCCCGATGGCTACAAAACGAGTTGGTATTTTGATAGTCCGATTGATCCTACAATGCAGTATGAGACCTATATATCCAAAGAACTTATTTCTGAAATCGATACATCGTTCAATACAATCCCAAAAAATACAAACCGGGCCATAGCAGGTTTGAGCATGGGGGGTCATGGGGCACTCTATTTGGCTTTTAAGCATACCGATATTTGGGGTGCTGCCGCAAGTATGAGTGGGGGTGTCGATATTAGGCCCTTTCCTTTACGATGGGAAATAGCCAAACGATTAGGGTCTTACGCAGAAAACCAGGGGAATTGGGAAAACAATACCGTAATTAATTTGGTGCATTTGCTGGATGGTAAAAACCTGAAATTTCTTTTTGATTGTGGTGTCGATGATTTCTTTTACGATGCCAATAAAAGATTACACAATAAATTATTGGAACGTAATATTCCACACGATTACATTGAACGTCCCGGAGGACATACCAATACATACTGGAAAAATTCCATCAAGTATCAAATGCTGTTTTTTAATGATTTTTTTGAATCAAATACAAATGAAGTACAGCACGATTAAATTCATACTACTCCTGACTGTTTTGGTAAGTGTTTCTTGCAAGTAAAAAGATGCATCTTTGAAACAAAAGGACGAACCTATTCAAGAAGAAATTGCGAAGCAACCCAATATAATGGTATTGTTATGCGATGATTTGCGGTATGGTGATTTGTCATCCTTTGGGCATCCTATTATTCAAACGAAAAATTTGGATAAGCTCGCTGCCTATGGGATCAAACTGACGAATTTCTATGCTTCGGCACCCGTTTACTCACCTTCACTGGTTGGATTGCTTACTGGTCGAAGTCCAAATAGGGCGGGTTGTATGATTTTATTCCCGGACTAAAAAAAAGCGATGATAATAGGGATTTGGTACATCATCAAGCTAATGAGGTTACCATTTCGGCCTTGTTGAAATCTGTAGGGTATGCAACCTGTTTGGTGGGTAAATGGCATTGTTCTTCCCGATTTAATTCCGACCAACAGCCACAACCGAATGATTTTGGTTTTGATTATTGGATGGCTACGCATAACAATGCGGTCCCAAGTCATAAAAATCCCAAGAATTTTGTTCGGAATGGTGAAGAAGTTGGCGAAATAAAAGGTTTTAGTAGTCAAATAGTGGTTGACGAGGCGATTCAATGGTTGGAAAAACAGAAAGGGGACAACCCGTTTTTTCTTGAGGTTGCTTTTCATGAACCCCATGAACCAATTGCATTCCTAATCGTATGTATGATGTTTTTGTCATGCACCCAATCGAAGGTGATTGAACTACAATCACCGGACAGAAGCAAAACAATCACTTTTTTAAGCGATAATAGGAGTGATGCAATTACGTTCCATAAAATATAATGATCAGGAAGTGGCCATGCCTTCGGTATTAGAGCTTTTTTCAATGAAGTGGATTTATCGGGTGGTTTGTCCGTATTAAAAGCGGAAAATTCCACAGTGAATAACGAATGGCATTCTGATTTCAGCGAATTAAGTACTATTCCAGAGCATTACAATCAAACAAAAATTCATTTGAAATTGGGAGGATTCCAAATTAATATTATTGAAAGGGCGAATAACGAAGGTATTGCCTTTGCCTATGAAATTCCTGAACAACAAAACATATCTGAAATTGGGTTGGAAGAAAAAATACATTTTAATTTTAAGGAAGACTATGGTGTATGGTCTACCCCAAAACGTGAACCGGGTAAGTTAACAGCCTAAGGGGAACAAATTAATTCCGCTTAGCCATCTAGAATCGGGAATAGAACGGCCCTTGCTCATCGAGATGGATGATAGTCTAAAGGTAGCTCTTACAAAAGCTAATTGGTGGATTATGCCGGATTGAGTTTCAATAAAGGAACATCCTCTAAGTATAGTATTGTTGCAAGTCTGGACGGTAAAATAGGTCAACAAAAACAGGATACCATTTTGCGAGCTGTTATTGCCGAAAGAAAAATCGAGGGGACCAAAGTGCATAAAAAATTACCATTCCAATCACCCTGACGGGTAGTAATGATGGGTAAAACCCATGGCGAATTATTAGAAAACAATTATATCGTTCAAAATTTAAACGATCCATCAAAAATCCTGGACGAATCTTGGATAACTCTGGGAAAGGCACTTCGTGAAGGAACATTAACTACTAAAGGTGGTTTTACCGCTTTAGATTTTGTTGCGGGTCACCATATGCAATATGTACATTTTGATGCTGGTTGGTATGGTAACGAAATGGACAATGCTTCCGATGCATCTACGGTTACTTTAGACCTAAGACGTTCTAAAGGTCCTTTTGATATTGAGGCTATTTGTAAGTATGCTAAAGGAAAAGGGGCTAAAGTAATGTTGTATGTAAACCGTAGAGCTTTAGAAAAATAGTTGGATAAGGTGTTGCCATTGTTCAAGGAATGGGGAATCGCAGGGATTAAGTTTGGTTTTGTCCGTGTAGGTGATCAGGAAGCGACAGCATGGCTACATGAGGCCATTAAAAAAGGAGCAGACTATCAAATAATCGTTGATGTACATGATGAGTACAGACCTATATGGTTTTCAAGGACGTATCCCCTAACCTACTGACCCAAGAAGGCATTCGCGGCGATGAGGAAACCGTTCCCAACGACCATATGTTGATCAGTATGTTTACCCGTAGCCTTGCAGGTGCTTCCGATAATACGGTTTGTTATTATAGTAGCAGGGTTAATGAAATGGGATCCCATGCCTCCCAATTGGTAAAACGGTTTGCATATTCAGTCCGCTACCCTTATCTGCTAAAGGACCTTAAAATAGAACGCCCCGATCAGCTCTGGCATACCGATATCACTTATATTCCCAAGTTGCGGGGCTTTATGTACATGAATGCCATAATTGATGTACACAGTAGAAAGATCCTTAATTGGAGTATTTCAAATTCAATGGACAAAGAGTGGTGCATAGACCTCTTGGAGGACACCATTGCCAAATACGGGGCTCCGGAGATACACAACTCCGATCAGAGGTCTCAATACACAAGTACCCAATATATCGATGTACTTAAGTGAAATAACATCCAAATATCCATGGACGGTAAGGGAAGGGCCTTGGATAACATTTACATCGAGCGTTTCTGGAAGTCGATCAAATATGTAAAGATATATCTTAATCCTCCGAACGGAGGGCTGAATCTATATCAAATGATAAAGGAATATATCGAGTTCTACAATAAAAAAAGAAGACATACAGAAATAGGAAAAGTTGTGCCCGATCAAATTTATAACGCTAAAAAAATGGCATCATAAGTAATAATAAATATCTTTAAACTGCATTACATATGGGGAGTAGCATACTAACCCATTTTTAAAATAACTATATAATTGAAGATAGATGAAATTTATTACGAGTATTATTTCTGTATTTCTGGTAATTGTGGGTTGTTATGCCCAAGAAAAGGAAGCATTACAACTTTGGTATACTGCCCCGGCAGCGGATTGGAATGAAGCCTTGCCCTTAGGGAATGGACGATTGGGAGCCATGGTTTTCGGTAACCCTGTAAATGAAAATATTCAGCTAAATGAGAATACACTTTGGGCAGGAGGCCCACACCGTAACGATAATCCCAAGGCGAAAGGGTCTTTAAGTGATATTCGGAATCTGTTATATTCTGGGAAATATAAGGAAGCACGTAATTTAGCGAATTCAAATTTCGTTTCCCAAATATCACATGGGATGCCTTATGAAACCGTGGGCAATCTAAAACTTCATTTTTTAAACCATGAAAACTATACGGACTACCACCGTTCACTCGATCTTGGGAAGGCGGTAAATACCACTAGCTATTCTGTGGGAGGAGTGGATTTTAAGCAACAAATAATCACTTCATTCACCGATCAGGTTGTTGTCATAAGGTTAACCGCTAGTAAAAAAGGACAAATCAATTTTTCAGCGACTATGGAACGCCCTGCACCCGCAAAGGTTACCGTTTCTACTGAGGGTAATGCGGTGTTGAAAATGATCGGTTTCGGTAGCGATCACGTCAGTAAACGCATTAAAAACGGCATACCGATAAAGGGACAGGTTGAGTTCCAATCTAGGTTAAAGATTGTTCCCGAAGGAGGAAAAGTTATTTCAAACGATAGTGTTTTAACCGTTACCAATGCCAATAGCGCAATGCTTTATATCGCAATAGCGACCAATTTCGTTAATTACCGTGATATTAGTGCCAACCCCCATAAAAAGGCAAGTGATTATATCGAAGTTGCTGAAAAGAAGGGTTTTAAACAGTTGTTTAGGGACCATACTTCCTATTATGAAAAATATTTTAATAGGGTAGCACTTGATTTAGGGCAAACCGATTCGATCAATAACCCGACAGATGTTAGGATCAAACAATTCAGTCAAGGAAACGATCCAGCATTGGCAGCGTTGTATTTCCAATTTGGACGCTACTTGCTTATTTCATCTTCACAACCGGGTGGGCAGCCGGCAAACCTTCAAGGACTTTGGTGCAATGAATTGATGCCTCCTTGGAAAAGTGCCTACACGACAAATATCAATACCGAAATGAATTATTGGCCTGCGGAAGTAACTAATCTTAGTGAAATGCATGAGCCTTTAATAAGAATGGTGAAAGAACTTTCCGTTACAGGGAAAGAGACTGCACAAGTAATGTATGGGGCCGATGGTTGGGTACTGCACCACAATACTGATTTATGGCGTATTACTGGCCCCGTGGATGGTTCTTGGGGTGTTTGGCCAACGGGGGGCACATGGTTAAGCCAACACCTTTGGGAACAATATATGTTCAATGGTGATTTGGATTATTTGCGTTCTGTATATCCTGCCATGAAAGGTGCTACAGAATTTTGTTTGAGCTTTTTAACTGAAGAACCGGAAAATGGATGGTTGGTCATGTCCCCTTCGATGTCTCCGGAAAATGCTCCAAGTTATCGTAAAAATAAAGTGGGTCTTTCTGCCGGAACTACACTTGATAATCAATTGGTTTTTGACATACTTACTAAAACAGAACAGGCAGCCCGATTATTGAATATTGACGCCGATTTAATTCAGAAAATTGAAACTACGATTCCTAAACTTGCTCCCATGCAAATTGGTCAATATAGCCAGTTACAGGAATGGATAAAGGATTGGGATTCCCCAGAAGACAAACACCGACATGTTTCACATTTATATGGATTGTATCCATCCAATCAAATATCTCCTTTCCGGACTCCTGAATTATACCAGGCAGCGAAAAATGTATTGATATATCGTGGAGATCCATCAACTGGCTGGTCGATGAACTGGAAAATCAATTTGTGGGCCCGTTTATTGGATGGGAACCATGCATACACATTAATGGGGGATCAGATTAAACTGGTAGGCCGCCCGGATTCACCCAAAGGAGGCGGTACGTATGCGAATATGTTCGATGCGCATCCGCCATTTCAAATCGATGGTAATTTTGGGTTTACTTCCGGTTTAACCGAAATGTTGGTGCAAAGTCATGATGGGGCTATTCATTTGATTCCGGCGCTTCCGGATGTATGGAAAGATGGTAACGTAAAAGGGCTTCGGGCTAGAGGAGGTTTTGAAATTATAGCTATGGAATGGGAGAATGGAGAACTGACAAAAGCGGTTATCAAATCGAATTTAGGCGGCAATTGTCGAATACGTGCCTATAACGAATTGGTTTATGCCGATCAAAAAGAGGTTCCTTCGGCTACTGGTGTGAATAAAAATCCGTTCTATCAAGTGCCGGAAATCATGAAGCCTTTAATATCTGAATCGGCAACATTAGGTAAAGTAGCCTTAAGGCCTACATACCTGTATGACATTCCAACACAACTAGGACAAGAGATAGTTCTTGTCAAAAAGGAATAAAGGACATCCTCAACGGTGAAACGGATTTGGCAAGACCTATTTTAGGGTTTTAAGTACTTGATTTCAGACACGGGATCATACTGCTGATTCACTGATTCTTGAAGTACAGTCAATTCGTGGGTAAAAATAAGAAGGAGGGGCTATCCTTACGGAAACAAAGGGGAAACCATAGGCTTTTAGGAGGTATTGCAGGAGTATACAACAAGGCGAATTGAGAGATAAGCAAATGAAAACAACATAAGTAGATGAAGAAGAAAGGTTTATTTATATTTCTTTTTACAGTATTATCCACTTTATCAATAGGTTATGGGCAATCCAGCGTTGATGGGGTGGTTAAAACCACTTGGAAAGGGTTCGATCGTATTGATTTTAAGTTTGAGGGTAAAGAAGCGCGTCTTATTCGTCCTGAAAAACCGATACCCGGTAATCCATGGTTATGGCGGGCTCGTTTTCCCGATTACCATGCTGAAATAGACAGTGTCCTCCTCACTAAAGGTTTTCATATAGCCTATATAAACACCAATAAGCAATTTGGAAGCCCTAAGGCTGTAAAGGTCTGGAATGGATTTTACGAGTATCTTACAACAACATTTGGACTACAGGGTAAGGTTGCCTTAAATGGGCATAGTCGTGGTGGATTGTTTATCTACAATTGGGCGAAGCAAAACGCTGAAAAGGTCGCTTGCATCTATGGTGATGCGGTAGTATGTGATTTTAAAAGTTGGCCAGGGGGGGGTGGTGCAAGCAAGGGAAGTAAAAAGGATTGGGAAGTGTTAAAGACCGAATACGGATTCGATTCAGATGCTGAAGCCAAAGCCTATAAAAACAACCCAATCGATAATTTGAATCAACTGGCGAATGCAGGCGTACCCATTCTCCATACCGTTAGTTTAAAGGATGGGGTTGTACCTCCTGACGAGAATTCGTTATTACTCGTTCAAAATTACATACATGTAGGGGGAACGGCAACGGTATCGCCTTGTAGTTCCGGTATCCAAAAATCAAATGGGCACCATTATGACATTGATAATCCGGAAATGGTGGTTGATTTTATCATGCGACATAGTACTGAAAATAGTTTGTTGGATGCGTCAAAATACCATCGGATGGGAAGTGGACTTCAAAATAGCAGGATTCAGTTTGAACGCAATAAAAAAGGTCGCGTTGCTTTTCTTGGAGGGTCGATTACACATAATGGTGGTTGGCGTGATAGTATCTATGCGTATTTGAAAAACAAATTTCCTAAAACTGAATTTGAATTTATTGCGGCCGGAATCCCTTCCATGGGAACCACACCAGCTGCATTTAGATTGGAAAGGGATGTGTTGTCAAAAGGAAGAATCGATTTATTATTTGAAGAGGCCGCTGTAAACGACACCTCTAATAAACGAACAGCGACAGAGCAAATTCGAGGAATGGAAGGTATTGTCAGACATCTACGGAAATCCAATCCGACCATGGATATCGTGATGATGCATTTTGTCGATCCAGATAAAATGAAGAGCTACCGGGCCGGTAAGGTGCCTGAGGTGATAAAAAACCATAATCGGGTGGCCGAGCATTATGACATTCCGACCATCAACTTGGCACAAGAAGTCACAGAAAGGATTGACCATGGCGAATTTACATGGGAAGACGACTTTGAAAACCTTCATCCATCGCCTTTTGGCCAGGGGGTTTATGCCCGGTCAATGCTTCAGTTTCTTGATAAGGCGCTTACGGGATATATCGACAATGATGATAAAATAAAAGCGCATGCCCTACCAAATCCTTTGGATGCTTTTGCCTATGGGAATGGTGTTTTGATGGATGTTTCCGAGATCAAGCTAAGAAAGGGATGGAAGATCGATCCCGATTGGAATCCGAATGATGGCAAAAGGGTACGTCCCAATTATGTGAATGTACCCATGTTGATCAGCGAAACGCCAGGAAGCTTGTTACAACCGACCTTTGAAGGCAATGCCGTAGGAATTGCTGTTGCTGCAGGGCAGGATGCAGGAATCATTGCATACCGGATAGATGGCGGGGAATGGCAAAAATTGAATCTTTTTACACCATGGAGTATGTCATATCACCTGCCATGGTATTACACATTAGCCAGTGGGTTAGTGGGAAAAAAGCATCGATTGGAGTTGAAAATAGATAACGGGAAGGATGTTCAGAGTAACGGACACGCATGTCGAATACGCTACGTATATGTAAATAAGCCATAGAAGCACGATAGCATATTCAAAAAATCAACATTTCCTTTTATATCGGGGAATGCATTTCAATACTGAAAAATAAATTAGCTATGACAAGATATACTAAAACCTTGTTTATTGTTTTATTAGTGTTCTTGGCCATGGGTTGTCAATCAAAATTCAAGTATAACGTTGAGAAATCTGAGCATGCCGTAACTATTCAACAAGATAGCCTAATGGTCAAAATTGATATTGTTGATGAAGCGATCATTCATGTTCGAAAAGCGATACAAGGTGGTCCGGAATCAACCATTCCAGACTATGTTACCGTATTGGATCCTCAGAATGTCGCCTTGGCATACAGCTATCCGAGAGAATATGTTGATGCAGTTCCTTCTGGAACCAATAAAGGGGAAGAAGGAACTTCCAAACCACTTGATTTATCATTTACCATCCTAAAACCAGGAGCTGCGTTTAAAATCGAAATCATGGATAAAGATCATGGTAACATCCATAATTTCTGGGAAGCGATGGGAAAACCAGAGCCACCAACGAGGGAACAGATAAAAGTGATGAAAGATTACGCAAATACCATAAAAACGGAATTCCTATAGGCCAATGCAAAGGGATAACTTGTCATTAAACGGGAGATTAGTCCTTGGAGTGTGGTGTTGATCAAACAAATCAATTGAATCTTGATAAAATAAAGGACATAATTACTATGAATATCAGGTTTGGTTATGGATTAAGTATTAAAATCCTGACCTTTAAGGATGTGGAGGGTTAATCAATTTTTATTTCCATTATTATGATTGGATGTAGCAAAAAAGAAAGTAGTTTTAAAGAAGACGTGTCATTCCTTAAAGACCATACCGAAATCATCTTATTGAGTACAAGTAATGGTTCTATTGCTATCGCACCCCAATACCAAGGGCGGGTGATGACGAGCACCACGGATTCTTCTGAGGGTATTGGTTTTGGATGGATCAATAAAAAAGTAGTTGAAGCAGGTTTTTTATCAGCAGGGGAACGCAAAGGAAAGCTGGAAGACCAAATATATATTTTTGGAGGTGAAGAACGATTCTGGTTGGGTCCGGAAGGGGGGCAAAACGCTTTGTTCTTTAAACCAGGAAGCAGTTTTGAATTTTCAGAATGGAAGACTCCGGCAGCCATTGATACGGATCCTTTTCAATTGGTAAAACGTACCGGGAATATGGTAGGTTTTGAACATCAATGTGAACTTTTAAATTATAATGGTACTATTTTCAATATGAAAATAGAGCGCAATATTCGTCTCTTGGATAAGGGAGCTATAGAAACCATAATAGGAGAAAAACTTTCCAATAAAGTTGATTTCGTTGCCTATGAGACGGATAATAGAATAACCAATGTAGGTAACGACCCTTGGATTGCAGAAACCGGATTACCATCTATTTGGTTATTGGGTATGTATAATCCCTCACCGGAAACCACTGTTGTGATCCCCTTCAAGGAAGGCGATTCAACTACATTAGGACAAAAAGTAAAGGACGATTACTTTGGAAAAGTCCCCAAAGAATATTTAAAGGTGGAAGATGATGTACTTTTTTTAAAGGGCGATGGTACCAAACGCAGTAAAATCGGAATCAACCCTAAACGGACAAAAGGGGTTGCAGGAAGCTATGATGCAAACCAACAAGTTATAACATTGGTCACATATAATATTCAAGATGCGCCAAACGGATTTGTCAATTCTTCATGGGAATACCAAGAAGAGCCTTATTCGGGTGATGTTATCAATGCATATAATGATGGCTCATCAGAACCAGGAGCGCCACCATTGGGACCATTTTATGAATTGGAAACCTCGTCGCCGGCAGCAGCGTTAATTCCTGGCGAAACCATGATTCATAGGCAAACTACTATCCATTTGCAAGGGGAAGTAGCAGCGTTGGACGTCATATCAAAAAAAATGTTTGGGGTAAGCCTGGAAGACATCAATACGAGTTTCACTGAATAAAATTATAAGAATGGGGCAATTTAAAATCATATCAATTTTTACGGTTTTCTTTTTCTGTATCGGAATGAAAACCGAAAAAAGTTCTATTTACCATAAAGATTGGATCGATTTTAATAAGAATGGAATAAAGGATGTTTATGAAGATTCGAAAGCACCTAGGGAAGCTAGGGTGAAAAACCTCGTTTCATTAATGAACGTGGATGAAAAAACCTGCCAGATGGCTACGCTTTATGGGTATGCCAGGGTATTGCAGGATGAATTGCCAACACCTGATTGGAAGAACAAGGTTTGGAAAGATGGTATTGGTAATATTGATGAACATTTGAATACGATTTGGAATCAAGAAAAAACCCATACTGAATATTCTTTCCCCTTCAGCACCCATGCCGATGCAATAAATACAGTCCAGAAATGGTTTGTAGAGGAAACGCGCTTGGGAATCCCAGTAGACTTCACCAATGAGGGTATCCATGGACTTTGCCATAAAAAAGCAACGCCACTTCCGGCTCCAATAGGTATCGGGAGTACTTGGAACAAGAATTTGGTGTATAAGGCGGGACAGATTGTGGGCCGGGAGGCCAAAGCGTTGGGGTATACCAATGTTTATGCCCCTATTTTGGATGTAGCACGTGATCCTCGTTGGGGAAGGGTTTTGGAGTGTTATGGGGAAGATCCTTTCCATATTGCCGAAATGGGTAAACAAATGACCCTAGGGATACAATCGAAAGGTGTTGCCGCAACATTAAAGCATTTTGCGGTCTATAGTGTTCCCAAAGGGGCTCGTGATGGGGAAGCCAGAACCGACCCACATGTGGCACCAAGGGAAATGCATCAAATGTAT
This sequence comes from Maribacter aquimaris, assembly GCF_014596745.1. Lineage (GTDB taxonomy): Bacteria > Bacteroidota > Bacteroidia > Flavobacteriales > Flavobacteriaceae > Maribacter_A > Maribacter_A aquimaris. The sequence goes on along the minus strand of NZ_JABTCF010000001.1, from coordinate 928,160 downwards.
TTGTATCCCTTTAAGAGGGTTATTGAGGAAGCGTCACCTTTGGGGGTAATGAGTAGTTATAATGACTATGATGGTGTCCCCGTTACGGCAAGCCATTATTTTTTAACGGAGTTGCTACGTGAGAAATATGGTTTTAAGGGGTATGTGGTTTCAGATAGTGAGGCGGTGGAATATGTATCCGATAAACACCATGTCGCTATCGACTATAAGGAAGCCATAAGACAGGTTGTTGAGGCGGGTTTGAATGTGCGTACCACCTTTAGAACCCCGGAATCTTTTATAGGCCCCCTAAGGGAACTAATAAAAGGGGGTAGGTTGTCAATGAAGATCATTGATCAAAGGGTTTCTGAAATATTACGGGTGAAATTTGAATTGGGATTATTCGATAGCCCTTTTGTTGAAAATACAAAAGCAGCCGATACATTGGTACACACCGATAAGGATGAGGCTTTTGCGAAAAAAATCAATAGGGAATCACTCGTTCTTTTAAAAAATGAGGATAATTTACTTCCGTTAGACATAAGTAAGATAAAGAATATATTGGTAACTGGCCCATTGGCCAAGGAAGTCAATTATATGTTCAGTAGGTACGGACCTGCGGATAACCCAGAAGTAACCGTGTACCAGGGGATTAAGGATTACGCTGAGGGAAAGCTACAGGTAACTTATGAAAAGGGTTGTGATGTGGTGGATCCTACATGGCCTGAGTCTGAAATTATACCAACCCCATTGTCAAATGAGGAACAGGCCCGAATTGACGCAGCTGTTGAAAAAGCCAAAATATCCGATATTGTAATTGCCGTAGTTGGCGAGGATGATAAGCGTGTGGGGGAAAGTATGTCGCGTTCTGGTCTGGGACTCCCCGGAAGGCAATTGCAATTGCTCCAGGCCTTGTATGCAACGGGCAAACCTTTAGTGTTGGTGCTTATAAATGGGCAACCGCTGACGATCAATTGGGAGAATAAATATATACCTGCAATTCTCGAGGCTTGGTTTCCAAGTGCCTCCGCAGGGGAGGTTATTGCTGAAACCCTATTCGGGGATTACAATCCTGGAGGTAAGCTCACGACCACCTTTCCCAAAAGTGTAGGGCAGATTCCATTGAATTTCCCTTTTAAACCGGGTTCACAGGCAAGTCAACCCGAGGTAGGTTCCAATGGATTTGGGCGCACAAGGGTATTGGGGTCTTTGTATCCCTTTGGTTATGGACTTAGCTATACGACCTTTGAGTATGATAATTTAAAGGTCAGTCCGAACCAGGCCAAGTCCCAAGCGGATATACAGATTTCTTTTGAAGTCCGTAATTCAGGGTCTCGGGCTGGGGATGAGGTGGTACAGCTTTATCTAAAAGATGAGGTCAGTAGTGTTACCACATATGAAAGTCAGTTACGGGGATTTGAACGGGTGCATTTGTTGCCGGGGGAAACAAAAACCGTAAAATTTACGCTACATCCCGATGATTTGGAGTTACTGGACAAAAATATGAACTGGACGGTTGAACCGGGTACATTTCGTGTTTTGGTAGGGAGCTCATCGGAAAACATTCGGCTAAGTGGGAAATTTGAAATATTAGAATAATAAATTAATTCGAACTCCAATGAAATATCAACTCCGAATTAAGGGATTAGGGCTAATTGTTATCTTCTTTAGCTTGTCAACAGCCATTTCCCGAGCGCAGGAAAGGGAATCAAAAGATAAAGGTTTTGTGGATTTATTCAATGGTTAAAATTGGGATGGCTGGAATCTTAAGCTAAGAAATGGCGATGGCGAAAGGTTTGGGCCATGCTGGCGCGAAAATCGTGGTAAACGAACGTACTTCGTTGGAAAAAGTGAATAGCGCCGTTGATGAATACAAATCCGAAGGGATCGATGCCCATGGGTATATTTTTGATGTCACCGATGAGATGGCCGTTATAGCAAGTATTAAGAAAATTGAAGCGGAAGTTGGACCGATTGATATCCTGATCAATAATGCGGGAATAATCAAAAGAACCCCAATGATCGATATGGAAGTTGCCGATTTTGAGGCGGTTATAAAGGTTGATTTAGTGAGTCCCTTTATTGTGTCCAAGTATGTTGTGAAAGGAATGATCGAAAGAGGTGGCGGAAAGATCATCAATATTTGCTCAATGATGAGCGAATTGGGTCGGGATTCCGTCAGTGCCTATGCTGCAGCAAAAGGCGGACTCAAAATGTTGACGAAGAATATGGCCACCGAATGGGCCAAGTTCAACATCCAGACCAATGGAATTGGCCCTGGATATTTTGCGACTTCACAGACGGCTCCGATTCGTGTGGACGGGCATCCCTTCAATGATTTCATAATCAGTAGAACGCCTGCCGCAAGATGGGGAGAGCCTGAAGATTTGGCCGGTGCGGCAATTTTCTTGGCTTCCAAGGCCAGTAATTTCGTTAATGGCCACGTCTTATATGTAGATGGCGGTATTTTGGCCACTATCGGTAAACCATCAAATGAATAAAACTATGAATATGACACGGAATTTACATTTTCTTTATCTGGCGTTCGCTTGTTTGCTGGTATTTAGCTGCGCCGATGAGCAGGCAACAGCTCCAAAATTTATGGTCACGAATGATTTGGATATGGATCGTTCTTTTGAAACCGTGGAAATAGCGCTTGAAGATTTGAAAAAAGAAGACAAAGCCCAGGATGCTTCCAAAGCCTATGTGGTCGTTGATTCCCAGACTAAGGAAGAATTAGTTTCACAGTTAAGTGATACGAATGGTGACGGTACTCTGGATGTATTGTTGTTTCAACCTGAAATAAAGGCAAATTCATCAAGGACTTTTGAGGTTGTCCTGAAGGTTAAAGTAGCCCCCAAGGATACGATTCCAAGCTGTTATTCCCGTTTTGTACCCGAACGTACAGATGATTATGCTTGGGAGAACAATCGGGTGGCCTTTAGAACGTATGGTCCGGTAGCCCAGAAAATGATCGAGGAGAATATTCCGGGAGGAACCTTGTCCAGCGGAATAGATGCTTGGCTTAAAAGGGTGGATTATCCGATTATTAACAAGTGGTATTATAAAGATTTGAAAACGGAAGGTTCCTACCATGTGGATACGGGTGAGGGTTTGGATAATTTTCATGTCGGTTCTAGCCGTGGCGTTGGGGGAGTGGCCGTTAAGGTGGACACAACCTATTATTTATCCAAAAATTTCACCAAGTGGAAGACGCTGGAAACGGGTCCGATACGGACAAGTTTTTGGTTGGACTATGCCCCATGGCAGGCAGGAGATAAAACCATATCCGAAAGAAAGTATATCTCCCTCGATTACGGTACTAACTTATCCAAGTTCGTTGTCGAGGTAAAAGGAACGGATACGGTTGCAATAGGACTTACCTCACATGAAAAAGACGGGGAAATAACTACTCAGGTAGATCACGGTTGGGTGAGTTACTGGGAACCCCATGGCGATTCCGAATTAGGAACGGGTATTGTTGCCCTTAAAGGCACTATGACCGGTTCTGAGAATTATTTGACCAACAAAACGGATGAAAGTAATTTATATGCACATTTGAAGGTTACTGATGGTAAAGTATCGTATTATGCAGGTTTTGGTTGGGAAAAAAGCGGACAATTTTCCACAAAGGAAGATTGGAATGCTTATTTGAAGGATTATGCCGTAAAAATAAATAATCCATTGAAAATCAGTAAATTATAACAATTCATTAAGCGGCTGTATGAAATTGTCGTTGTAAGCGCGAAGTTGTTGTGTTCTAGGCACTAACCAAAAAATCCAATCATGAAAATAATCGGATTTTTTGGTTACAAAGATGAAAGGGGTAAAATCCTTCCTATAGCTCGTGCTTTCTTCTAGGATGTTTGAATTCAAAACGGTATCCCTTGATTGTATATGGTATGAAGGGTCCTAGGCGTCTATATAAACTGTACGGCAATATTTATGGGGATTATTATTTATTTCCATGCCCCAATAGGGTTTGTAACCCAAAAAATAGTTTTAGCTTTGTTTTTGAAATGGGGTGCTTGCCGAAAGGCGGGCTGAGATGATACCCAAGGGTAATTTGCCCTGAACCTGATCCGGATAATGCCGGCGTAGGGATTTAAGTCGATATAGCGTTTCCGCCATCGATATGAACTTCATCTTCCCATTGCATTAATTTTGGTCAGGGAATTGTAATGGAGGATTTTTTCACACATCTTATAGGGTTGCAAGCATTGGGAACTGTGCTTGGTGTATTTCAGGTGCTCTTGGCGAGGAACAACAATATTCATAACTATTTATTTGGTATTGTGGCGATCCTCATAAGTCTGTGGGTGCTTTACCAATCACAACTTTATGCCGATATTTTAATCAACCTCTATTATTTGGTGATGAGTATCTATGGGTGGTTTTATTGGAAATTTGGTCGCCAAAAAGAAGAAACCCCTATTTCGTATTCCAATAGATCGGAGCAAATAAAAGCAATGGGAATTGTACTTCTTTGTTTTACCCTAATGGTCTACTGGCTTAAGTTTTATACCAATTCCGATGTTCCTATTTGGGATGCTGCAGTAAACGCATTCGCCTGGGCCGGAATGTGGCTCATGGCCAAAAGAAAGATGGAAAATTGGATATACCTGAATATTAGCAATATAATTTCCATTCCGTTGCTCTTCTATAAAGAACTGTACATATATGCGGGATTGACCATTTTTTTGTTTGCGGTTGGAACCTCAGGATATTTTAAATGGAGAAAAATAATTTTGAATGATACAGGAAGACAAGCGGCAAGAGCTTAGGGAACAGTGTTTTGGGGCCGAGGTTTTACCTTCAGAGGTATTGAATTGGATCAAAAAGGAAAATCTATGGAATATATGGGTACCAAAGACCTATGGTGGTTTGGAGTCCTCCCTCACCCAAGGTTTGACCGCACTAAAGGAATTGGCGAAAATCGATGGGAGTTTAGGATGGACGGTAACCCTTTGTAGCGGGGCTAATTATTTTATTGGAAATTTACAGCCAGGTAAAGCGAAAGAAATATTCCTTGATGCTACATACGCTGCTTGCTTTGGAGGAAGCGGCGGTGTTTCCGGTACGGCCGAAATATTTGGTGATTCTTATCAAATCTCGGGTATATGGCACTATGCGACAGGAGCTCCTTATCTGACGCATTTTACCCTAAATGCTGAAATAGTCAAAAAAGGAAGCATATTGAAAAATGAAGATGGGTCCCCAAAAGTGTTGTCCTTTATTGTGCCAAAGGATAAGGTACGGATCATCGATGATTGGAACACCATGGGGTTAAAGGCTACGGCTACCCAATCTTTTGAGGTTAAGGATGTGTTGGTGCATAAAAGTTGTGCTTTTCTATATAACAAGTACTATCTGCCTCAGCCGATATTTAAAATTGGATTTTCTGTTTTTGCCGATTTAACGCTTTGGGCAAATTATATAGGCATGGCCGAACACTTATTGGAAGAGGCTATTTCTATTATGCCCAAGGAAACTTTGTGCGATTTGGAGCATATTATCACAGATTCCAACCGGAAAATGTTCAGGTATGCCAAAGAGGTGGAAAACAGGATTATGGCTAATAAGGTTTTGGAGGACCGATTCATTCACGAAATACATAAAGAAGCTTCGGTATCGGTACAAATGATTTCCAAGAATATTATTGGGGTATTTCCAGGATTGGGCGTTAAGGCTAGTAGGGAAAACCATGCCTTGAACCAAATATTCCGGGACTATTTTACGGCAACACAGCATCATATTTTTTCTAGGTAGGTTATTGTATGGGAAAAGGGATGTTTTTTGGACCCTAATATCAATATAGACCATAAAGGTACCTTTCTCCAGTTGCGGTTGTTCACATCAATGGGTAATTCGAAGAAAACTGATTATTTTATGTTTGTTTTGAATATCTACCGAACAGAAGATTGTTTCATTACGGTTAGACCTTGGAATCAATTTTAGGCTTTTTTTAGGTTCAATGGAAAAGAAATATAAGATATGGTTTCTATCTCTCGTATTTAAGAGGTATGTATTTTATTAGATTGGCAATACGTTAATCCAAATCTGGTAATATTATATAAAAAAGCAAGAAAGTTCTACTGGTCATTTGTTTGTATTGAAAAAAAATTAATTTTACGATTATCACCACAAATATGTAATAACCTACAATTTGCAAAATATTTTCTTAGTTCTTGGTGTTTTCGGGATGGTATTGGCAATTTCATTTTTTGCCAGAAAGTCCGTTAATGGAAATTCTACTTTCTTTTTGTGGGTATTTTAAACGATATCGACGGTAGTTTTAAACCGAACGTAGGTGTTGGGGCATTACTTAAAGGGGAACGTTTTTTTGCCTCCCTTTCGGTACCGGCACTATTGAGCAATGATAGGTTAGAGGAAGAAGACGGCCTCGCAACGTTTGCTGCAGGTAAGGCACATGTGTATTTGGCCGGGGGGTATGATTTTCAGCTTTCCAAGGGTATTCTATTCCGGCCTTCCACGATGTTCAGGTATGTAGAGGCTACCCCGCTTTCAATCGATATTACGGCGGCATTCTGTTTTAATGATAGAGTGGAGATAGGTCCCTCGTACAGGATTCGGGAAGGTTTGGGGGGGCTTTTCATCTTCAATGCCGCGAATTGGATCAATATGGGATATGCCTATGAGGCCCCTTTCGATAACGCGATAGCATCACAATCCAACGGTACACACGAGGTGTTCATTAAATTGAGGATGTGATCAAAAATAAGGCAAGGTTTCCTGGGCTATGGGCGTAGTCCAGGATTCTATGTTATGGCTGACCCGTTAAAAGGTCTCGACTGCGCTCGACCGGACAGGAGTATACGTTATGATTTTTTTGAGGAATCATAAGGCATTATGGTTGTGAACGATACCTGGTCCGTGATTTCAGATCAAGTCTGACCCGTTAAAAGGTCTCGACTGCGCTCGACCGGACAGGGGTATAAAAATGGGGCTTTTAGGACTATGAATGCAGTTCAGGTTTCTGGCTTTAGGTAATCAAAAGGAGGTCTCGACTGCGCTCGACCGGACAGGGGTATACGTTATGATTTTTTTGAGGAATCATATCGCATCAAGGGCTATCAATGAAACCTAATACATGTTTTTGGGTCAAGGCTGACCCGTTAAAAGGTCTCGACTGCACTCGACCGGACATTGGTACTAATTAATAATATTTTTGAGGAATCATAAGGCATTATGGTTGTGAACGATACCTGGTCCGTGATTTCAGATCAAGTCTGACCCGTTAAAAGGTCTCGACTGCGCTCGACCGGACAGGGGTATAAAAATGGGGCTTTTAGGACTATGAATGCAGTTCAGGTTTCTGGCTTTAGGTAATCAAAAGGAGGTCTCGACTGCGCTCGACCGGACATTGGTACAAATTAATATTTTTTGTGTAATCATATGACATCATGGGTTGTCAACGAAACCTAGAACATGTTTTTGGATTAATGCTGACCCTTTAAAAGGTCTCGACTGCGCTCGACCGGACGGGTTATTAAGTTAATGATTTCGCCGAATAGGAAGACTTTTCGACTTTAATTGCAAACTACCATATGGCGATGTAATCCTAAAGAAGTTTATGTTTGTCAGGTCTAGCGCAGTCGAGGTATGTCAGGTCGAGCGCAGTCGAGACCTTATTTTTTTGAGATATATAATCAAAATGATCGTCATTTCCACTGACTGGACATAGTTATAGAATCATGTTGATCAAATAGCGCAGTCGAGACCTCATCAGTCCTATTATCGGAATGATATTCATTTCTACTGACCGGACAGGGTCACAAAACAATATGTTTTTGCAATACTGCTAATCAAGTTGCCCAGTCGAGGTATGTCAGGTCGAGCGCAGTCGAGACCTCATCAGTCCTATTATCGGAATGATTTTCATTTCTACTGACCGGACAGGGTCACAAAACAATATGTTTTTGCAATACTGCTAATCCAATAGCACAATCGAGGTTTGTCAGGTCGAGCGCAGTCGAGACCTCAAAAGGTCATATACCAAAACAAAACCCCTTATATCTATTGCATACAAGGGGTCTTTTATTGGGGGAACTAAAGAATGAATGAGGGGGAATCGTATACTCATGGGATTCCTCTTAGAACCTAATTCGGGATGACAAACTGACTTTAAAACGTATTTTATTCTTTTATTTAAAACTATGGATTTAGAATCCACAGGGGTTTATTTATATCCTTGAAATTGAGTTACAAATTCAGGGCATTTAGCGATTCCAATCCTTTAAGCGTAACCAAACGATGCATCAATAGTTTTCCAAAAAAATCCAAGGTTTTGTGAACGTTTTCAATATCGGTGACCGAATCATCGGTAAAAATATAGTTTAGCATGTTCAGAATGGATTCACTAAGGTCTTCTTGATTTAATTGTTCCTTATAAAGGCCTTCTACTTGCCCTTTTTCAATATTATTGTATACAAAAGGTAAAATTATATCATTGTTGATTCTTGAAAACTTTAATGAAATTTGAAGGTTATAACGTTTAATATCCCTAATCAATGTGGGGGTATAAGAGGATATTACTACTTTGTAGAGTTTGAAAAAACGATGCAACTCTACAACGGCATTTTCAGAATTCATTGTAATATCCTCAATGCTATTTTTAAAAGTTTCTATTTTTTTGGTGATTATTTGATCTATAAGGTCCGCTTTGTTTTGATAGTATTTATATATTGTTCTTTTGGAAACGCCACATGCATTGGCAACATCATCCATTGATAGGCTGTGAATACCATATTCGGTGAACATGGTGGTGGCCTTTTCCAAGATGAGGTCTTTTTTGCTGTAAGATGCCGTTTCCATACGTTATTGAATATTCAATTCGCCAATACTTTTGAAATATGCTGCTTTGCGGATATTGTAATTGGCTTTGGCGTCAATTAAATCCGAATAGGCTTTTTGCCATAATACCTGGGCTTCCAGGACATCGCTACCGCTAATAGTTCCAGCATCGAATCTATCTTGGTGAAGCTTCAGGTTCTCATCGGCCTGGAGCATTGATTTCTTGGCGATATCCACTCTTTTTATGGATTGGTTTATCTCTAAATAGGCGTTTTGGATTTCAATGGCCACCAATTCTTTGGTTCTTTCCAATTCCGCTTTTTGGGCTTCTACCTTAAAACGCTGTTCTTTCACCTTATGTTTTCGCCCCCCCCAATCAAAAATGGGGATATTAAGGCTTGCCAAGCCGGCAAAGTTGGTCATATGGTCTTCCGCTTCAGCAGCATTTATATTGTCTCCATATAAATAGGATTCTGAAAAACTGATTCCCAAAGTAGGTTTTCTTTCAGCCTTTAATAAATCGGTTTGCAGGTCACCCAGTTTAACCGCATTTTGGAGCATTGCGATTTCTGGTCGGTTTTCAACTGCGATATCAATCAAAACTTCTTCTACCAAAAGGTCTTCTTCGTTTATGGAACCATCAACCTCGAAATTGGTGTTGGGCAATCCCGCCAATTGGGCTAATTGAAGCTTGAGCATGTGTAGGTTGTCATTGGCCGTCATGAGGTCAAGCTCCGCTTGGTTCGATTCTACCTGTACTTTCAAGAGATCATTTTTATAGGTAAGACCCGCATCGTACAGATTGGTTAAATCGGTCAAAAGCCCTTTCAATAATTTTTGGTATTTCTCGGCCAAAGCAACTTTCCCCTTAACATTTACGAGTTGCCAATACGTGTTTTCCACCTGTAACAACACATTGCTTTGGGTCAAATCCTTTTGGGAGGTTTGGAGGTCAACCCCGGTTTTTGCCATCTTTTTAGCGGTACTTACCTTGCCCCCTGCGTAAAGTACCTGGGAAACCCCTAAAGTTGAGTACACGGTGTAATCGGGTAATAACCCTAAGGGTGGATTATCGAGATAGATACCCATGGCACTGGCGTCCAAAGAGGGTTTATCGGCCGTTTTTGTCGCTTTTTGGGCAGCATTGGCGGCATCAAGATTGTATTGCTCCTTGACTATCTCCTTGTTGTTTTTAAGGGCAAGTGCTTTTACATTTTCTAAGCTCAAAGGTTTTTCTTGTCCCAAACCGGTCTGAAAAACCAGAAGGAACATGAAAAAAGGCATGATCTTGGCCAGTTTCATTTTGATTTTACTAAAATGATTGGGTTTGTATTGAATTTTATTATCCATAGGTCTGGCGTGATCTCTTGGATACTCCTTTTTAGCGAATTTGTAATATAGAATAGGGATAATAAACAAGGTCAGTACCATGGATACAATTAGTCCTACGGCCAATACACTGCCTAATGGCGCCCATAAAGGTGATTTGCCCACGATCATCGGCACCACACCTACGGCAGCTGCAGCTGAGGTCAGGAATATGGGGCGCATTCTCCTTTTTCCAGCGGCTTTGGCAGCTCCTTTTATAGAGTAGTTATGGTCAATGGCCAATTCGTCGGCATAATCGACCAGGATAATTCCGTTCCGTACTACGATTCCTATAAGGCTGACTACACCCATAAATGCGGTAAAGCCAAATGGATTTCCAGTCAGTTTTAATCCTAGGAACGCGCCTAATAAACTCAAGGGGAATGTTGCCAATACGATAAGCACCCTAGTGAAGTTTTTAAATTGGAACATCAACACCAAAAATATAAGTACCAAACTAACGGCCAAAGAGGTGGCCATTGGGGGCATTGTTTCTGCAGAACTCTCATATTCACCCCCATAATTAATGGTTATACCCTCTGGTAGTTCCATTTGGTCTATGGTAGGTTTTATTTTGTCAAGTATTGTGGCTGCCTTTATCCCCATTTGGGCCTCTGACCTAACGGTCAGGGTTCTTAAACCATTTCTGCGGGAAATAACCCCAGTATGCCATTCAGGGGAAATTGATGCGATTTCTTTTAATGGTATCTTGGTGCCATACATGGTAGGGATACCCACCTCCCCAAGATCATCGATGTCGTTCCTGTTTTCGGCATCCAAACGCAATACGATATCCACAGGTTTATCGCCTTCATAAAGCGTGGAAACAGGATAACCACTTAATCCGGCCCCCAACGTTTGTGAAACCATAGCGTTGGTAACCCCGACCCGGTTGGCTTTATTGTCGTCCAAATTGACTTTGATCCCAAAATAATCGTCTTGATAGGTGGTCCTGACCCAGTTGGTACCTTCTGCATTTTCAAGAATGCCCTCTACTTTCTCTGCCACCTTTTTTTGAGCGTTCATATCTTCACCTACAATACGGACCTCTATAGGTGCTGGGGATTCCTTAAGGGCCAATTGACGTACCCGAATATAACCGTCAGGAATAAAACCATCGAATTTTTTCAGGTATTCCGTGGCCAGTTCATCGGTCTCCTCATTCCCTGTGGTCGTAATGAATATCTGGGCGAAATTCTCACGGGGTACTTCGGGGGCATAGGTACTGTGAAAACGTGGGGAACTGGTACCTACGAAACTGGCTATGGTTACAATACGATCGTCGTTTCTTATTTCATCCTCAATACGGTTGACCACTTTTTCCGTTTCTTCCAATGGATAGCCATTGGGCAACCAAACTTCAAGGTTGAATTGGTTTCTTTCTGCTGTCGGAAACAATTCCTGTTCCGTATTTCCTGCGATGATAAAAGCCAGGATGATGGAAGCAGTACCTATGGCCAAGGTTATCTTGGGGTGGCGAAAACTATAGTCCAACCAATTGTTGAATTTCATTTGTAAGCGATCGAGCAGCGATAATTTCGGAGGACGTTCACTGACCTTATGCTTCAGTCCTTTTTTAATGGAAACATAACACATATATGGGGTAAGTAAGATGGCCACCAAAAATGAGGTGAACAAGGCGATGGCCACGGCAATTGGTAAGGATTGTATAAACTCCTTAGCCAATCCATTTAGGAAAAGGGCCAAAGGTAAAAAAGCAAAGATAATGGCCAAGGTAGCTGTAAAGATGGGGACCATCAATTGGGTTGCGGCCTGCCATGCAGCCGTCCATCGGTCAATACCTTCATCTAACTTTTCAATATAATTATCTACCACAACAATGGCATTGTCCACTACCATACCGAGAACAATAATCAATGCGGCAAGGGATACTTGGTGGATTTCGATGCCGATCATGTTCAATATACCAAAAGTGATGATTATGGCGATAGGGCAGGCTAGCGCCGAAACAACCGCAACCCTAAAAGGCAATAGTAGAATCACCACTATGATAACTGCGGATATTGCTATAATGAATTCGAGCATAAAGTGGTTTATACTTTCTTTTACCACTTCAGGTTGGTTTACAATGGTCTTGATTTGAACATCTTGGGGCAAAAATTGCTTTACTTCTTCTATTTTACCGTCTACTTTTTCACCGAACTTTACGATATTGTTACCGGGCTGCATTGCAATGGACAACATGGTAACACGTTGTTTGTCTACTTGGATGTAGCTTTCTTCTTCCTCATACCTACGCTCAATGGTCGCAAAGTCTTTTAAGCGGAGGGTCTTTCCATTGGGTTCACTATAAATGATCTGATTTCCCAAATCTGCCGTGCTCTTGTATTGGTTTTTGGTGAATACATTGGCAGTAGCACTTTGTAACTGTATTTCACCGGAATAACCTGTGGCATTCTGGGTCTGTATGGTCTGTGCAATACTGGAAATACCAACCCCGTATTGTTTTAACTTCTCATTGTTCAGGGTAACATAGATTTGTTCTTTCTGTTCCCCATACCTATTTATTTTGGAAGTCTCATCAATGGTTTTGAGTCCGTCTTCGAGTTTATCCAAATAAGTTTCGATTTCGGCATAGCTTCTACCGGGGGCGGAAACGGTTATCATTTGGGCTACAACATCGCCAAAATTACTGTTTACAATAGGGCCTACGATGCCATTGGGCAAGGTATAGTTCATTCTAAAAGTAGTGTTCAGCCCATTTTGCAGGGTTGACCAAAACCTATCGGTGTCCTTTACGTTTTCGTTCAGTTCAACGGTAATGACCACTTGTCCGGCTTTGGTATCTGAAATGGTCTCATCTTTTTTAACTTCCTCAAAACTGAATAGGTATTGTTCTATTTTTTCGGTGAGCTGTTGTTCTACCTGAAGCTCATCGGCGCCTGGATACGCTGCAATGACAAGCCCTTTTCTAACGGTAATCTCGGGATCTTCGCTTCGGGGCATGGTAAATACGGCATACAGTCCAAAAGCCATTAAAAGTATGGTGAAAACAATGGTTACCTCGCGGTATTTCATTGCTGCCTCTATAAAATTTATCTTTACTTTTTTCATCGTTTGTTGACTTTGCTTGAATTAAAAGGTTACTTCCTGACCATCTTTAACATTCGTGTATCCTTTTGAAATCAATAAGTCCCCGGCGGATATGCCTTTGGTAATAACCACCTGGTTCCCCTTAAAGTCACCGATATCCACACGCTTCTTAATCGCTTTATTGTTTTCAACGATAAAGGCATAAGTGATATCGTTGATATCGCGAACGACGGCCTGTGCCGGTATGCTGATTACTTCTTGGTTGTTATCGGTATGGATCTTTATGTTTGAGATCATTCCGGGAAGCAGTTGGTTTTCACTATTGTCCAGACGAACCTTAACGTTAAAGGTTCTGGTAACTGCGTCTGCACTTAGGTTAACGATAGCAACCTTTCCAGTAAAGGTCTTGTGCATCGATGGAATTTCTATCTGGGCTTCGGATCCTACTTTGAGTTTTGAGATTTCCGATTCACTGATAGAGGCTTTGGCATACACCTTATCGGTTTTCATAACGGTAAAGGCCGGTACTCCGGGAGCTACAGTAGCACCCATTTCGGTTAGTTTAGCCGTGATCATTCCTGCGAAGGGAGCATATAACTTTGTGTCGGACAAATTCTTGGCTGCCATATTCTTGTTGGCATTGGCTTGTGCCAGGCCGACTTTAACCGCGATAAAATCGCGTTCAGGCAAACTTCCTTTGGTATACAGTTCGTCTAACCGTTTGTAATTGTCATTGGCCAATTCGAGTCCCGCATCGGCGATATCGTATGCATTTTTATAGGATGTTGCTTCGATGGAGGCCAGTAGTTGTCCCTTTTTTACTTTTTGACCCTCTTGGGCATAGATTTCGGCTACCCTTCCGGCGACCATAAACCCTAAAGAAACGGTATTATCCGCTTCAATGGTTCCACTATAGCTTAACGTTTCATTTTCTGTGTTGGAAACAATTTTGGTGATCTCAACCTTAAGGACCTTTGATTCCTTTACTTTTTCCTTTTTTTCGGAACAACTGGAAAGTATAAGAAGGGCTGTTATAAAAAATAAATGATGGATTTTCATTTTGAAATACGTTTTTAAGTTTTGATTTTTCTTGCGTTATTATTATTTCAGGGCGCAAAATTCAAACTTTTAGAAACGTTGGTATAGGTTATAATAAAGCTAAAATTGGTCAAATTCGATTATTTTGACGTTTTGGAGCTTGAATAATTTAGAATCTAGACAGATAATTGGTCTATTTACTACTTTTTTTTCTATAGGCAGAAGGGGATAGGCCTATTTGTTTTTTAAAGTACTTACCAAAAAAGGATTGATCGGGAAAGCTTAGTTCTTCTGCAATCTGGGCTATGGAAAGTTTTGGGTCTTGCAGGAGTAAACGGGCTTCGATAATTACGGCAGCCTCAATCAATTGCGAGGCGGTTTTGCCACTGACTTCCTTGAGGGTTTTGGATAAATGGCCTGTAGTAACATTAAGGGTATCCGCATAAAATTGGACTGACCTTTCAATTTTTACATTTTCTTGGAGAATATTCCAGAAACGGATGGTCAATTCTTCCTGTCGAGTTAATTCCACTTTGAGGTCGGGATAAGTCCGTTTAAAGATATCGGCATACGTATAGGCGATGACACCGAAAGTATTTCTAATGATATCCTCTTTGAATAGGGCCAGCTCTTTTTTATTATTGTCCTTCAGTATACGTGCCATTATTTTGAACATCTTTCCCTCTTGTTTGCCAAGCTTTAATTTGGGGGCATTAGTATGGGTGAAATAACCAAAGGCATCTATACTGTTGCTTTTGAAAAAATTATCGACTATGAACTTTGTTGAGAAATTGATATTGATCACGCTTAGGTCATCACTGATTTCAAGTATTTGAATCACTGATTTCTGGGCAACCGCGATAGACTCATTCTTCTTTAGGGTATGGATCATTAAATTAATAGAAACTTTTAGGTTGCCTTTTTCAACAAATAGGATATCGTTACCCAAATTTCTAAAAGGGTAGGTAACAGGGATTTGGGTGAAATTTTTGGAGATAAACACGTGAAGGCCTTCAGATTGGGGTTCTTCACCCATTATCTGAATAAAATCATCCAGCGATAATTTTTTGATCAACTCTTCTTCCAATAGCCAATATTTTATTCAAATATATCCACTATTGGTTGAAACCAGTGTTCTTTTAGTTTTAAATTAAAGATTGCGGCCTATCGGTAAAATCACTCGCAATGTATCGGTTTTAACGGGTAGGAATATATGTGGACTTGAATAGTTTTACCGCTTAAATCCATGATTCCCATTATTTTATAATAGAAGGAGATTACGGTAGTGGTGCTTAACGGGAATGATACAATTGGGATTATGAACCTGTACCAAACCATTTCAAATTTGTAACTTAGACCTTTAACCCTAGGGTTGATTTCGGGAGGTAGTTCTGGAGAAAAGATAGGGCCAGTGATCCGTACCCAATCAGAATAGGCTTGGAATAGGTGGTATTGGATACCTATCAATTCTTTAATGCAGGCAGCCCTGTTTGAACAGGTCATAGAGGAAAGACAAGGACATATTGTTGGTTCTATCGAGGCAGCGGCCTACAGGATGGGATCCATATCAAAAAACAATATAAAAAACGTACAATACCTTTGGATGAAGGTGGTTCTAGTAAGACATTATTAGATTCCCTAACTTAGCACCAATGAAAATAGAAAAAACACATATAGAAGGTTGTTATACCATTACCCCAAAAATTTTCTACGACGGGCGCGGTTATTTTTTTGAAAGTTATAATCATGAAAAGTTTACTTCGTTTATTGGAAAAAACGTTGATTTTGTACAGGACAATCAATCCTTTTCAACAAAAGGTGTTTTAAGGGGGTTGCATTTCCAAAAAGGTGAATACGCCCAGGCTAAATTGGTCCGTGTTCTCCAAGGAAAAGTCCTCGATGTGACTGTAGATCTAAGAAAGGATTCGCCATCGTATTTGAAAGTGTTTACCATGGAGTTATCCGATAAAAACAATACCCAGGTATTTATGCCCAGAGGATGTGCCCATGGCTTTGTCACCCTGAGTGAATCTGCGATATTCTCATATAAGTGCGATAACTATTACAATAAAGCGTCTGAAGGGGGTATGTTGTTCAATGATCCATTTTTTAATATTGATTGGAAATTCCCAGAGAAGGAGCTTATCATTTCGGAAAAAGACCTGGTTTTGCCTACTTTTAAGGAATTGAAGGAAGACTTTATTATTAAATCTTGAGGTGGTTTCTATGTTAAGAGTATTGGTAACCGGTGGTAGTGGACAGTTGGGGAAATGTATCAGGGAGGTAGCGTCCGATCATACAGGTACCCTGGAATGTATTTATAAATCCTCCAAGGAACTGGATATCAGCGATAAAGTGGCTGTTTTTAAGGAGTTTGAAAATGGGAACTATCATTTTTGTATCAATACGGCTGCCTATACGAATGTCGATGGTGCGGAAAAGGATCAAATGAAAGTGGATTTGGTAAATCACGTTGGCCCTGAAAACCTAGCAGAGGCCTGTGATAGGAATGATATGGTTTTGATCCATATTTCCACGGATTTCGTTTTTGACGGTGCCCGAAGTGAGCCGTATTCCGAAAAGGATAAGACCAATCCCTTAGGGGAATATGGTAAATCAAAATTGAAGGGGGAACTAGCGGTACAATCGCTTTGTCAAAAACATTTTATTATTCGTACTTCTTGGTTGTATTCAGAATATGGTTCCAATTTCTTGAAATCGATGCTGAAATATGGTAGGGAAAGGGAAAGCCTTTCCGTCGTCTATGACCAGATCGGAACACCGACATATGCGAAGGACCTTGCGGAAGTGATATTGTTGTTTGTTTTGAATAAAATTGATGCTTATGGGGTATATCACTATAGCAATGAAGGCGTAGCGAGTTGGTACGACTTTGCCAAGGCCATTTTCGATATCAATGACGTTGTTGTCCAGCTATTGCCAATACGAACGGAGGCTTATCCTCTTCCGGCTAAAAGACCGAGTTTTAGCGTGCTCGATACATCCAAGATTAAAAATGTGCTTCAAATTGAAATACCCTATTGGAGGGATAGTTTGAAAAGAGCCTGTGATGATCTTGGGCACCCATATCAAGAGCAATAAAAAATATATTATTGGTTGCCAATCGGAATGGTTTTTTTGGGGCCATAGCTTGGTTGATCCATGAAATCAAGATTTTGGGATTGCCATTAAGATGATTCTTCGTTGTTTTTTATTTTCATTTGCCCCTAGAAGGATGCTTTTTTATGGATGTCCCTTAGGCAAAGATTGTCTTTTTGTCAAACAACATCTGTCTTTTTTAAAGTTTAGAAGATATGGTAATGGGATTTTATCATAATTCCAAAACGAACGAAATAGTACAATCAAGTGGGGAATTAACCGTAATTTTGAACCTTTATTTCCTTAAAACCCAGTTTATTTTAGCCAATAATATACCAAGGTATGGATTAGGTTGATATAGCCTAAAAAATGACTAGTGAAAAAAGCTATCCTTTATATGATTGTCAGCACTTTTTCATTTACACTAATGAATTCGGTGGTAAAGTATCTGGCTAGTTTTCCAACTTTTGAGATTGTTTTCTTTAGGTCTTTGGGATCGTTTGTCTTGGGGACCACCTATATCTTATGGAAGGGCATTGATATATGGGGGAATAAGAAGACATTAATGCTGGTTCGATCATTCTTAGGGTTGACGGCTATGAGCCTTTTCTTTATGTCTTTGAAATATTTGCCTGTTGGGACAGCGGTCTCCCTTCGATATTTATCCCCGATATTCGCGACTATTTTTGCGGTTTTGTTACTGGGAGAAAAACTCCGTCCAATGCAATGGCCCTTATTTTTTCTGGCTTTTTTAGGTGTGCTTATACTTAAAGGATTTGACAGTGCCATTGATAATACCGGACTTGTTCTGATACTGGCGGCCTCTGTTTTTAGTGGATTGGTATATGTGGCCATCCGCAGGATTGGAAAAAGCGACCCACCCATAATTATCGTTAACTATTTTATGTTCGTTGGAACCGTAATCGGGGGTATTCTGAGTATTTTTAATTGGAAGGTCCCTGAAGGCAACGATTGGTGGTTGTTTTTAGGTCTAGGTATTTTTGGGTTTTTCGGTCAGATTTTTATGACCAAGGCATTTCAAATCGCAAAAACCAATGTAGTGGCGCCTTTAAAGTATATTGAAGTTGTCTTCACCATAACCGTAGGGGTGCTATGGTTTGGTGATGTCTATACCATATGGAGCTTTTTGGGTATCCTTATGATCGTTGGCGCCTTGGTCGCCAATGTCTTTGTTGCCAAAAAATAGCAGAATTAAATAAACGGCTTCAAATCTACAGCCAAGAACCTCTAAAATGGTTTTATTCTTAGTTGATAATGACCACTAATAGCTTTTTCCCTGTAATTCTGTAACTGTCTTATGGCGGTACCACCAACTCCCGATACTTTGCGGTCGATGTTCAAAATGGTATGTGGGGCCTCCTTTAATTGATAGGTGTAAACGGCACGGGATAGATTATCGGTGTCGTATTTGTGCAAACTGAAATTCAATGCTGTATCACCGGAAATCCAGAGTCCCTTACCCTGCGCATTGCTGACTTTTAACCATCGTACATCGGTGCGATTGCCATAATCCTGGGGGAGTATGTAGGGTTCATACATATCATCCACATTGGAATTGTAAATTCCGAACTTCGCGCCTGTCTTTCTATCAGGATAGGTTTCAAAGGGTCCTCTGCCATACCAGGAAACTTGATTGAATTCCTTGGGTAATTGAAATTGGAGCCCTTCTTTCGGAAGTATTTCCGGCATGGTACCGTGGGGGGTTATTTCTTGGTTTAATTCCAAGGTCCCATCGGGATATATCGTCCATGTTTCATCCCGTTCAAAGGCAGACAGATCATTACTCACCAACATCATTATCCGGGGATCCAAAGATGAGCTAGACCATACCTTGGTTTTTATTTTAACCTCATGGGCATTCTTGGAAACACGCACCATATCCACAAGATTATGCATGTCCCGAAGACCTAAAGTCCGTAACTGGTTGTCTATAGAACGTCCATAACCTGTTGTCATTTGATTACTGTTGTATTTGTAGGCGCCCCATGGGTCAACGTCATTTGCGAGTGGTGCACGCCATATCTTAAATTCTGGACCTCCCTCTAAATATTCGGTACCTTGATATAACATGGATTTCCATTTACCCGTTTCCTTATTGTAAATGTAGGTGAAGTCCTTGTTGAAAATCGTAAGCTCCGAGGCGGTTTCCTCAATCTGTAAGTTATTCCCAACAGGTATTTCGGTCAATGGTGCACTCGTTTTTTCCAAGATGAATTGTTCCCAGGCCACCTCGTAATTATCAGAAGCCCAATCGACCTTTTCCTTTAAGGAGAATCCAATAGTCAATATCCGTTCCCCTTGGCTTGATTTTGTTTGGTAAGGGATATTGATTTCCACGGATTGCTGTGCCGGTAAATCTAATGGGAGGCTACCGTTTTCAATTTCCCTACCATCTTCTTGAAGCGACCAATACCCATTCAATTGGTTGAGGTTTTTAAAATGATGGTAATTTGTAATCTTTACAAGGCTTTCCTTGCTATCGACCATTTCAAAACCAATCGGCTGCCCTGATTTTTTGATTTGATGTATCTCTGGTTGAATCGTACGGTCTGGCCAAATGACCCCATAGGTCCTTCCACCCAAACCAACGGCATAAAAGTCATCACCCTTCCTGTCCGTATCAAAATCGAGTGCTAAAACAGCATCGTCAACCTTGCTTTTCAGGTCGGCAAGGGTTACCGCATGGTCAAAAACCCGAACATCGTCCAAGACCATACTTGACATACGTCCACTTAATTCCCCTTGGTCTTGTTTTTCAGCTTCCCTTCCTAAGCATAAAGGAAAGGCTGTTGTCGATATATTTCCAGTAAATTCGGTGGTTGCCACTACCGTGTCATCTACATATAATTTCAATCTTTGACCATCATATATTCCGGCAATATGGTGCCAATTCCCATAGAAATCGGGTCCAACCTTTACTTTTGCCGAAATCCTATCGTTGATCAGGTAGTTGTCTGTACTTTTGGAATTGATATAAAACTCCAAAGTTTCTGGGTCTTGCATTTGAATCCCGTATTGTTCCTTCCCTTTACCCAAAAAGATATTGGGTTGTGGAATTTTCGATGGCTTTATCCAGAATCCTATGGAAAGGGCATTACCTGTGATATCAAGGGATGGGTCACGGTAAAACTCCACCCAGTCATCATGTCCTGTGAATTGAAGTCCCCTACCATGCTTTCCTTCAACAAAAGTGGGTCTTCCCATAATTTGTCCGTCGTTCTTCTTGGGTGATTTATCGGGTAATGTCCAACGGGGAGTGTTAATTCCGGGACTCACAAAATCCCAGATCGCACCGCCCATAGATCGCGGAGAGCGGCGTATGATATCCCAATATTCATCCAACCCACCCAAACTGTTTCCGGTAGCGGCCAAGTATTCATCCATGAAGGAGGAACGTATATCACCTTGGGGCAACATATCCCCTTCGACGATATGTCGTAGGCCAAGGGGAATGTAATACCGTGGACCTACAATATCCTCAAAGGGAATATAAAATGTATTTCCTCCATACATCCAAGCGGGCCTGCTTGGGTCTATTTCTTTTCCGGTTTCAATAACGGCTTTTATGTTTTCCCCGCTTCCGGATTCATTGCCGGCACTCCACATGATTACAGACGGGTGGTTACGGTCACGGTAAACCAATTTCCTAGTTCTGTCCTTGTACATTTCCGTCCATTTGGGATCTTCGGATAATTGAAGGTTGCTGTGGGCTTCGTCACCTACCTCGTCAACCACATAAATACCCAATTCATCGGCAAGTTCCAAATATTCCGGGGTAGGGGGGTAATGGCAGGTTCTTACGCAGTTCATATTGAACTGTTTCATGATTTCAAGATCCTTCCTAAGGGTTTCCAAGGGTACAGCCTGCCCTTTTTCAGGGTGGTGCATGTGACTGTTGATGCCGTTCAATTTGATAGGCACCCCATTGACCGTTAGGATTTTGTTGTTGTATTCCACTTCACGAAAACCTATTTTTTGTGAAAAAGCTTCTAGTATGGTACCATTTTCATCTTTTAATCGAACTAAGATCGTATAGCGGTTTGGCATTTCTGCCGACCATTTTTTTGGGTTAAGGACCTTTATGGCAATATTGACCTTTTCGGAGGAATGTGAATGAACATTCAAGAGACCGGATTCGGCCTTTCTTCCTAGGATGGAGTTGTTATTGTCATCGAATACATCAAAATCGAGAAGCATCTTTCTGTTCCGGTTTTCTTCATTGCCGATAACAGCCGACACGCTAAGGGTGGCATTTTTGTAGGTATCATCCAAATCAGTAACAATATAATGGTCCTTGATCATGGTCTTGGGTTGTGCATATAATTTTACATCCCTGAAGATTCCCGATAATCGCCACATATCCTGATTTTCTAGGTAAGAGCCATCACTAAATCGAATAACTTGTACGGCCAACGTATTTTCTCCTATTTCAAGGAACGGTGAAATGTCAAATTCCGCCGGTTCAAAACCACCTTGGTTATATCCCACCCGTTTTCCGTTTAACCAAACATAAGTGGCCGATTTTACGCCCTCAAATCGTAATTTTACACGCTTGTCTTTCCAAGATTCGGGAATGGAAATGGAGCGGCGATAACAACCGACCGGATTGTAATAAGAAGGGATATTGGGAGGGTCACTCTCAAAGGATAGGCTTGTATTCCTGAATTTTGGATGGCCGTAGCCTTCCATTTGCCAGTTGCTAGGTACTTGTATTTTGTCCCATTCCTTGGTATTGAATGTGGGTTCCCAAAAACGATTGGGCACTTCATTAGGGGTTTTGACCCATTTAAAATCCCATTGGCCGTTCAGTAATTGGTAATTATTATTTTGGGATGGGTCGTTCGTCAAAGCCTCGGTCTCAGTGTCAAAGGGAATGTGAAAGGCATGGGGCGCTGTTTGCCCTTTTTCGAAAATACCGGGGTCTTGCCAATCATTTGGGTTGAAATCGATGTCTTGGGAAATTACGAACGTCGGGATAATAAACAAAAAAATGATTGAAAATGGTATGGATTTATGCATCTCTATTAAGTTGGTCTGGATTGATATTTGATTAAATCTAATTATCGTATTCCAAAGGCATTGCCCTTAGGAACGAATATGTATTGTTCTAACTTACATGCCCCTGTTCAATATTGAAATTTTTAGGGAGTATTAAAGGTATGACTTTTGAAAATATTTTCATTCTGATTTATTGGGAACCTAAGGTAAAGTGAACATTTTGGTTTTCCAATGGAAATAATGCGGTCAAATATGTTTTAAAGGTAAGTCCCATTTAATTTTTTAGAGTATTCCAAAGCTATTAGATAACCTATGATAAATGTCATTTGTTCCTAGTTGAATACTATTGTCTCAAATTATTACAATAAAGCTTTGTTTTCTTGCCATTTTGTCTTTATTTTGATAGTAACATGGTTGATAGAGCAAAAAAAAAGATCGATAACATTGAACATAAAGGCTTTATCCCAAATGTTTCATACGATTCGGTTATTTTTGGTTTCAATGGAAAACAACTCAAGATCTTAATTTTGGAATATTACAATACCGGCCTTTTTGCATTACCCGGTGGATTTGTAAAACGGAATGAGAGTTTGGATGCTGCAGCGGAAAGAGGGGTTAGGGAACGTACCGGCCTAGATCAAATTTACCTGGAGCAGTTTTATACTTTTGGAAGCCTGACCCGCTCCGATCCCCAAGCCATGGAGCGTATCCTGGAAGGGAATGGAATGGATAGGCAAGCGCATCAATGGATGTTAGATCGATTTCTTTCCGTGTCTTATTATGCGTTGATCAATTACGATGAGGTGACACCCAAGCCGGATGAGCTTTCCGATAATATTAATTGGTATCCCATAGACGAATTACCGCCCTTGATGATGGATCATAACCAGATAGTGAATAAAGCCCTTGAGGTATTGCGCGATAACTTTGAAAAAAAGTTGATCGGTATGAATCTATTACCTTCCAAATTCACCATGAAACAATTGCAAATGGTATACGAGACCATTTTAGGGAAAAAATTAAGAAGAACTTCCTTTCAACGCCGGATTTTAGGTATGGATATCCTGGAACGCCAAGAGAAATTATATCAGGGAAAAGCCCATAAAGCTCCCTATTTATATAGTTTTAAATCATAGAATAATAAATAAACCGGAATATTAATAAATATCAAAACAAGTACTAAAATGAAAAGATCAAGATTGAAAAGTTTAATTAACGGGCTGCTGATTTCCTTTATGCTCGTTTGTGTTTTCTCCTCTTACGCACAGGAGAAATTTGGTGGATTGGCCTTGTATACCGTGCGTGATGCCATGGGTGACAATGCCAAGGAAACCTTGAAGGCGGTTGCTGATGCTGGATATATCAATATAGAGGCTGCTGGATATTCCGATGGTAAATTTTATAATATGACACCTTTGGAATTCAAAGCTTACCTCAAGGAACTCGGGCTTAACCCCATTAGTACCCACCAGGGTTCAGTTACTTTGGACAATGCCGATGCCATGATGGCCGATGTAAAGGCAGCAGGCTTTAAGTATTTTGTTGTTCCTGTACCCCCTATGGGTCTTTTTAAGGTTGATAGTGAGACTAGAACAATGGGAATGAAAGGTGGTGCGGAAAATTTAGCCAATATCCTAACAACATTGGGTAAAAAAGCTAAGAAAGCCGGACTTAAATTACTCTATCATAACCACGACTTTGAGTATAAAAAAGACGTTGATGGTATCATCCCTATTGAATATTTACTGGAAAATTGCGATTCTAAATATGTAAACTTCCAAATGGATCTTTTTTGGGTAACCAAAGCAGGTGCCGATCCAGTAGCGTATTTTAAGAAATATCCTAAAAGATTTAAAATGTGGCATGTAAAGGATATGGATGATCAAGGAAGATTTGCTCCTGTAGGTACCGGTCATCTTGATTTGGCAAGGATATTGGCCAACAAGAAATTATCAGGTATGAAATACTATATGGTAGAACAGGATAAGACGTTCAAAATGGAACCATTGGAAGCCATCAAGGTTAGCCATGAGGGATTGAAGAAAATAGGTTTTAAATAAATAGCAGCGTTTTCCTTCTATTTACTTTATGTTTTAAGGACTTTCCCATTGGGACGATCCAGGGCTATTTACTGCAGAACGCAAATAACTTTTGAAGTAAATTCCTAGGTGATCAACCCAATGGAAGCCTTGAAGTAGCCTTTTGTCTTGGGATATTTAAAATACTTAAACCATAAAAAAGCAAACAATGAAAGATTTAATCTTAAAGGTTTGCGTCACTGGATTATTATTTACATGTTTCAATAGTTTTGGACAAGAAGTAATCACAGGGGAAAAGGTAGCGGTAACGAATACCGAATCCGGTAAAGTAAGGGGGTATATAGAAAAAGAGGTCTTTATTTATAAGGGAATTCCTTATGCAAAGGCCAAACGTTTTGAATCCATAACAAAAATTGATGCTTGGGAAGGAGTTCGAAGTACCACCCTTTGCCAATATGCACTTCGTGGGCGCATCTGATAAAGCTATACTAAGCTATTTAAAAGAGACGTATAAGGCGGCCGATAAATACACAAAGGCAGTGAAGAAAGCATATCCTAACGATACGAAAGCCAAGGATTTATTGGATGTGGACACCATGTTCAGACCCGGTGCCGTTGTGCAGGCCAATGAAAAGTCGGCACTGGAAGGTGGGGCTCCTGTTTATATGTATCTGTTTACATGGCAATCCCCTGTTTTTGATGGAAAATACAAGGCACTACATTGTATGGATCTCCCTTTCGTTTTTGATAATGTTTCCTTGGCCAACCAGATGACAGGAGGTGGTAAGGATGCCCAGATTTTAGCAGGAAAAATGAGTCAGGCATGGATTAATTTTGTCAAGACGGGAAACCCCAATAACGAAGGTTTACCCCAATGGACAGAATACAATAGGGAAAATACGGCTACCATGCATTTCGATACTACGTGTGAGGTGAAACCTCAATTGGATAAGGAATTATTTGAACTTGTTCAGCAAAACTAACAGTAGGCCTAAAACAAAAATATATGATCATAAATAAAACGAATTTTTCAATAAGTACTTTGACCTTGACCCTGCTATTGGGGAGTTGTGGGGATAAATTCACCACAGAGGAAAAGGATGGCTACGTAAGGGTCAACAATACGAACGGAAGCGATTTGACATTTCACACTGAATCTGGTGTGCAACTGTTGAAGGTTGACCAATATGCTTTTAAGGACCTTAACAAAAATGGTACATTGGATAGCTATGAGGATTGGCGGTTGTCAGATGATGAACGGGCGAAAAATCTGGCTTCCAAACTCTCTTTGGAAGATATTGCCGGACTCATGTTATACAGTTCACACCAATCCATTCCCGGGGCTAGTCATGGTTTTGGTACATCAAACTACGCCGGTAAATCCTTTCCTGAAAGTGGGGCGGTAGCTAGTGACCTTTCAGACGAACAAAAGAAATTTCTTAAGGATGATCATTTGAGACATGTTTTGATCACTAAGGTTGAAACTCCTTCAATAGCGGCCCAATGGAATAATAATGCCCAAGCTTTTGTTGAAGCTATCGGTTTTGGCATTCCTATCAATACCAGTTCGGACCCTAGGCATGGTAGTGATTCCTATGCCGAGTATAATGCCGGTGCAGGGGGAGCAATTTCAATGTGGCCGGGAACTTTAGGTATCGCAGCATCTTTTGATTCCAGTTTAATGCAACAATTTGGCGAAATTGCTTCTAAAGAATACCGGGCCCTAGGTATTTCTACGGCTTTGTCTCCCCAAATTGATCTGGCAACAGAACCCCGTTGGAGCCGTTTTGACGGAACCATGGGAGAGGACCCAGATCTAACCACCGATTTGGCTAGGGCCTATGTAGATGGTTTCCAATCCAGCGAAGATGGGAATTGGGGCCTCGAAAGTGTCAATGCCATGGTAAAACATTGGCCAGGAGGCGGACCTGAAGAAGGGGGGCGGGATGCCCATTTTGGTTATGGGGCCTATGCTGTTTATCCGGGTAAGAACCTAAAAGATCACTTGCAACCTTTTACCCAAGGAGCTTTTAAATTGAACGGGCCAACTAAAATGGCCGCTGCCGTTATGCCCTATTATACCATTTCCAATGGGGAAGGGGAAGCTGTAGGCAACGGATTCAATAAATATTTGATTACCGATGTATTACGGGGTGAGTATGGATACGATGGTGTTGTCTGTACCGATTGGAGCATAACCAAGGATGTCACTTCCGTTGACAAATTTCAAGGTAAAAGTTGGGGCGTTGAAACCAAGACAGTCGCAGAACGTCATTATAAGGCTATTAAGGCCGGCGTTGACCAATTTGGGGGCAACAATGATAAGGAACCCATTCTTGAAGCCTATAAAATGGGTGTAGCTGAACATGGGGAAGCGTATATGCGTCAGCGTTTTGAAGCTTCCGCTGTTCGTTTGCTCAAGAATATATTTAGGGTTGGATTGTTTGAGAGCCCCTATTTGGATGTTTCCGAGACCGGGAAAAAAGTTGGGAACCCAGAATATATGAAGGCTGGTTTTAATGCGCAGCTACGGTCTATGGTGATGCTTAAAAACCACAATGGGATACTTCCGATTAAAGATAAAAAGAAAGTATATATTCCCAAACGCTACATTGCCCCAAGCACAAATTGGTGGGGTATTGTAACGCCAGAAAGGACCGAGTCCCCCTTTAATCTGGAGGTAGTGTCAAAATATTTTGAAGTGGTCGATGATCCCAAGGCGGCGGATTTTGCCTTAGTGGGCATCAAAAGTCCTGATGGAGGCGTAGGGTATGACAAATCCGATTTGGATAATGGAGGTAACGGTTATGTACCCATTAGTCTGCAATATGAATCCTATACGGCCAAAGAGGCACGTGAGACCAGTTTGGCGGGCGGTAGTCCGTTTGAAGATTTCAAAAATCGTTCCTTCAAGGGTAAAACCGTTAAAACCAGGAACGCTACGGATATGACTTTGGTCAATGAAACCAAATCGAAAATGGGGGACAAACCTGTGGTTGTTATTGCCCATATTTCAAAACCCATGGTTTTTTCGGAAATAGAGAATAGCGCTTCAGCCATTTTAATCCATATGGGTGTGCAAGATCAGGCGATTATGGAAATTGTTTCAGGGGCGTTCGAGCCTTCGGCTTTGTTGCCATTTCAAATGCCTTCCGATATGGCAACTGTAGAAAAGCAGTTTGAGGATGTGCCAAGGGATATGACACCCTATAGCGATGCTGATGGAAATACCTATGATTTTGCCTTTGGATTAAACTGGAGTGGACAAATTGATGATGAAAGGATTGCTAAATACAAATAATTGAACAGATTGGTTGTTGTAAAACCCAGATTTTGATGAAAATAGCAGGGATTTGAAAAATAGGCGACATAGGGTAGTCTGTGTTGATAAGTCATTGGATTTTGTCTACTAATAATTGGGGGATAAGTATCAAGGAACAAAATAGATTATGTAATTTTATTTCAAAATAAGTATTGATCATGGTAAGAAAAGTCTTAATAGTCCTGCTGGTTCTTTTGGTAATTATACAATTCTTTCGCCCGGAAAGAAATGAATCCAACGACCTTACGTATGATATTTCAACGAAATACGAGGTGCCTGCAGGGGTAAACGAATTGTTGAAGGTATCCTGTAACGATTGTCATTCGAACAAAACGGAATATCCTTGGTATGCCAATGTGCAACCCGTAGCTTGGTGGTTGAATGAACATGTTGTTGATGGCAAGAAACATCTCAATTATTCCGAATTCACTAAAAAACCCCTTTATGTCCAAAACCACAAACTAGAGGAAACTATTGAAATGGTGGAGAAAAAGGCAATGCCTTTGGATTCCTATACGTATTTAGGCCTTCATCCCCAAGCGAATTTGACAGATGAACAACGTGAAATGATAATCGATTGGGCCAAGGCACAGATGAAGTATTTAAAGGAGACCTATCCAGCGGATAGTCTGGCATTCCCCAAACGGGATTGATTTCCATAATGAGGATATCCATTCATGGTCCGGTATAAACGGTTAAGCCAAACCAATCCATATGGTAAAGGAATAGGGATGGTCAAAAAAAAGGTCATTGGCTATGAACGATTTCCCAATGCTAGATAAAACAAAAAAGTCCCGATACAGCATCGGGACTTTTTCATGTAAACTATTTCATGATGAACATCTAGTCCTCTTCTTCAGGTAGGTTGATTCCCTTGAGTAATAAGGTTGCCCCCATTAAAACAAGCCATAAGGCCTTTACATGAAATATAGGTTTATATATTTCATAGTTATCGGGAATTCCCATGATAATAGCCATGGCAGCAAACCCCATGATAATGGTAAGCCAGCCCAAACCTTTGTTCACTATGTTCCATTTTACAAAAGCAGCACCCAGAATCATAAGGCCTACCCCTGAAAATACGCGGCCAAACCGTACAAAACAGGTTACATAGTGGTTGGTAAAAAGTAAGCCATCCATAACCTGCTGCGTTTCCTCAGGTGATTTTCCTGCAGTGTTTCCTATACCCCAGGCCCCGAATGTATAGTAAAAGGCGGCTGCAATGGCTAAAGTGAAGGTACCGACAATAATCATTCCAGCTCCCGGATAAATCAATACCCGATACGGTTTCTTAGTGGCTATTGCCGTCAATGCGAACATGGCAATCCCCATTATGACCCATCCAAAGATATGAACACGATAGAGCCAAATCCATGTCCATAGATTTTGGTTGATCTCATCAAAATCAGAGGCGATAATATACTCGCCCAAATGATGGGGTGAAAAAAACCACCCTCCCCATAACAGTACGGCCGATACGATAAAAGCCCAGCCAATAACCTTAGTTTCAAAGTCTTTTTTCATAATTTCCGCTTTTGTTTTCTTCAATTTATGGGAATCACCTTTGGTTTTGTGTAACTTTTGTTACAAATCACAGTGTTTAATTGGTAATTTGTCAATATATTAAATATAATTTGTGCATTTAGATATATTTTAAGCTATAATTTTAATAATATCGTAAATTTTAGACCCTTTAGCGTAGTGGAAAAGTCTTGTAGTTAGTTTAATTTGTATCCCAATGGATAATTTAAGGTTATTTTTACCTTTGGATTATAAATTTATACCATGGGCGAAACCATATCAAAATCAAGTGTAAGGGAATCTGGATTGGAAAACTACTTTCAGCAATTCAGACAACATATCGTTGGTAATGGCCAAACTT
Source organism: Maribacter aquimaris (assembly GCF_014596745.1). Classification (GTDB taxonomy): domain Bacteria; phylum Bacteroidota; class Bacteroidia; order Flavobacteriales; family Flavobacteriaceae; genus Maribacter_A; species Maribacter_A aquimaris. The sequence continues at coordinate 898,546 of NZ_JABTCF010000001.1, read as the reverse complement.
TTGAATCACCCTATGGAAAGCAACGAATACTATATGCTGATTGGACGGCTAGCGGAAGATTATATGGCCCAATAGAGGAGAAACTAAGCACGTTAATCGGTCCATTCGTGGCCAATACGCATACGGAAACATCCTTTACAGGTTCCGTAATGACCATGGCCTACCATCGGTCCCGTAGAAAGATTAAACAGCATGTACATGCCAATGAGGATGATGTTTTGATTACGGTTGGTACGGGTATGACAGGGGCAGTGAATAAATTCCAACGGATTTTAGGGCTTAAGGTATCGGAAAATCTAAGGAAACATACCGTGATTCCCGATGAATTAAGGCCAATTGTCTTTATTTCGCATATGGAACACCATTCCAACCAAACCTCTTGGTTGGAAACCATTGCCAAGGTTGAGGTTATTCCTTGTAACGCACAAGGCTTGATTTGTTTTGAAAGTTTCGAAAAGCTATTGGACAAATATCAGGAGCACCCCTTGAAAATCGCTTCAATAACAGGATGCTCCAATGTTACGGGTATACAAACCGATTATCATAGGGTTGCTAAAATGATCCATGAAAACAATGGACTTTGTTTTGTTGATTTTGCCTGTTCGGCGCCTTATGTTCAAATAGACATGCATCCGGAAAATGAAAATGAATACTTGGACGCTATCTTTTTTTCCCCCCATAAATTTTTAGGAGGACCAGGTTCAAGTGGCGTTCTTATCTTCAACAAGAAATTGTATAAAAACCTGATACCGGACAATCCCGGAGGGGGAACGGTCACCTATACCAACCCGTGGGGCGATCATGATTATATTGATGATATCGAAACCCGGGAAGATGGGGGTACCCCTGGATTCTTACAGGCCATACGGACAGCCTTGGCGATACAGTTGAAAGAGCAGATGGGGGTAGTGAATATTCTTAAGCGTGAACATGAATTGAACCAAAGGATTTTTAAAAACCTTGGTAAGGTTGATAATCTCCACATTTTGGCAAAGGAACATCAGGATAGATTGGGCGTTTTTTCATTTTATATTGATGATGCGCATTATAATCTGGTGGTTAAGCTATTGAATGATCGATACGGAATCCAAACTAGGGGAGGATGTTCCTGTGCCGGTACTTACGGACATTTTTTATTGCATGTAGATCAATTGACCTCCAAGGCCATTGAACAGATGATTTTGGAAGGTTGTTTAATGGAACGACCGGGCTGGATACGAATGTCTATACATCCTACTATGACGAATGCAGAAGTGGATTTTATTTGTGATGCCATTTCGCAAATTGCCCAAAACCATAAAGAATGGGGCAAGGATTATACCCATAATTTATCCAAAAACGAATTTGAGCACCTTAATGGTACCAGAAATGAGCAGGATCTGGTGGATGGATGGTTCAAGGATTGAATGAGACCAAAGCTTAACGGTTGATTTGGTTTTGTCCTGGCTTTACATAAAGTTCCCCGTTAAGAATCCTTTGGGAATACAATGATTAACCATCGGCTTCCGATTTGGTAAATGCCCTTGGGGTATTTTGAAGACATTGTGGTCTGGGAGAGGCCCTCTCCACCTTTAACATCAATATAGCCCAGCCCTGGAATTAAGGTTTTCGGTTCTTTTTGGGGATAATTTTACTTCAGAATAATCGGTCATTTTAGGTATTATGTATATCTTCGAAAAGCTTTGCCCTTCAAACATTTAGATTAACTTAAACTAAAATGAAGGCAATTTCAAAAGTATTCCCAAGAATCATTTTCAATTTGAAATTTGAGGGTTATTTTTGGTGTAGCCCATATTTCATCTATAATCGCGACATTAGCCATATGATCAAAGAACTACAAGCAAATTACGGACATCTTTTTGAAGAAGAACTCATCAATGAAATAAACCAGACAGGGACATATAGGGAAATTCATGAAGGTCATAAGCTGATGGAAATCGGGGATTATGTAAAATCAATGCCCTTGTTGATATCCGGTGTAATAAAAGTGCTTCGGGAAGATGGCGATGGTGATGAATTGTTGTTGTATTTTCTGGAACATGGTGATACTTGTGCCATGACATTGAATTGTTGTATGGGGCACACGAAAAGTGAAGTTAGGGCTATAGCCGAAACGAATGCCAAATTGATCATGATCCCGATCCAAAAGATGGAGGAATGGTTGGCAAAATACACAAGCTGGCGCAACTTTGTCCTGTTGAGTTACCACAACAGACTCAATGAGATGTTGGAGACAATCGATAGTATAGCCTTTTTGAGGATGGATGACCGTCTTCTAAAGTATTTAAGGGATAAGGCGAGGGTAACCAAGGACAATGAGATCAGTACCACCCATCAGCAAATTGCCTATGAGTTACATACTTCAAGGGTTGTTATTTCGAGATTGCTTAAAAAGCTCGAAAACCTGGGGGAAATAGAACTTCATAGAAATCAAATACGGTTGTTGAAGGCGTAAAACGATTAGGGTCCAATGCGTTTCGTTGGGTTTCTTTATAATTATTCATTCGTTGCTGACGAATATCAGTTGTTCTTAATTGTGTTGTTATGATCTTTGTAACCTTTGTTACTTTATAACCAGGGTAACGATTATACTTTTATACGGTCAACACATCAAACTAAGATCATGAAAATAGAGCAGATTTATACGGGTTGCTTGGCCCATGCAGCTTATTATTTGGAAAGTAACGGTGAGGCAGCCATCTTCGACCCCCTTCGTGAGGTACAACCTTATATAGACCGGGCAAAAAAGGACAATGCCCGTATTAAATATGTCTTTGAGACCCACTTTCATGCCGATTTTGTAAGTGGCCATTTGGATCTAAGGAAAAAAACGGGGGCACAAATAGTTTTCGGTCCAACGGCCAAACCCGGCTATGATGCCTTGGTCGCTGAGGATAATCAAGTCTTTGAAATAGGGGAGTATAAAGTAAAGGTTTTACATACTCCCGGGCATACGATGGAGAGCACTACCTATTTACTCATTGACGAAAAAGGGAAGGAACACGGTATAATCACAGGCGATACGTTGTTTATCGGTGATGTTGGTAGACCCGATTTGGCGCAACACGTCGTATCAGAGCTTACTGAGGAAAAACTGGCAGGATACCTGTACGATTCCTTACGGAATAAAATTATGCCTTTGGCCGATGACCTTATCGTATACCCCAATCACGGTGCAGGTTCTGCCTGTGGTAAAATGATGAGTAAGGAGACTACCGATACCTTAGGGCATCAAAAAGAAGTCAATTACGCCTTGCGGGCAGATATGACCAAAGAGGAGTTCATCAAGGAACTGCTTACGGGCCTGACCCCGCCACCAGCCTACTTTCCCAAAAATGTAATGATGAATATACAGGGGTATGAAAGTCTTGATGCCGTGATGGAAAGGGGAACACAGGCCTTGACTCCAGAAGCTTTTGAGGCCGCTGCCAATGAAACAGGTGCTTTGATGTTGGATACTAGGGGGCCTGAGGATTTTGCAAAAGGGCATGTTCCGAATAGCATCAATATCGGATTGGACGGTAATTTTGCCCAATGGGTGGGAGAAATGGTCCCTGATATTAAACAGGAAATCTTGCTCATTACCTATCCCGATAAGGAAAAAGAGGCCATTACCCGATTATCAAGGGTTGGTTATGATCATGCGATAGGTTTTCTTAAGGGAGGTTTCAATAGTTGGAAAATCGCCAAGAAGGAGTTTGGGATGATCAATCGTATATCGTCACAGGAATTTGCGGAAATGTATACTACCACAAAACCATTGGTTGTCGATATCCGTAAAAAAAGTGAATACGATTCAGAACATGTTGTTGGCGCCCAAAATATCCCATTGAATGAGATCAACGAGCATTTGGCCGAGTTTCCAAAAGATACTCCCTTCGTTATTTATTGTGCGGGAGGATATCGGAGTATGATTGCGGCCTCTATATTAAAACAAAGGGGGTGGGACAATTTCTCCGATGTGGTAGAAGGGTTCGATGGAATCTCAAATACGGCAGTGGATCGAACCGATTATGTGTGTCCGACCACACTGCTGTAGTACAATATAAAAGTAGTTGGTTGATAGCAAGGGAGGGGCAGATTGATTGTGGTCTTTCCCTTGTTTCAAACTGTATAAACAAGAACAGATAAAACATATAATAGATGTCATTTTTAAGTTTACTTTTTGGCGGAGGCGCCCTTGATCCCGATAAGTTTGAAGTACTGGATAAAAATGCCTTTAAGGCAGCCATTCGAAATAAAAAGGTACAATTGGTGGATGTGCGCACTGCTGGGGAATATAGGACCGGACATATAGGTAAGGCCATTAATATCGATTTTTTCCAAGGCGGTGATTTTAAGTCGTCTTTTGAAAAGTTGGATAAGGGCAAACCGGTATATTTGTACTGCAGATCAGGTAGTAGAAGCAGAAAGGCGGCTCGTAAGGTTTTGGATATGGGTTTCGAGAAAGTGTATGACCTTCAAGGGGGGTATATGCGTTGGTAAAAAGGCCTTTTGGGAATAATAAGAATTAAGGGATTACATATTTTAAAGTAATAAATAGTATTAAAAATGAAAGCAACAATAATAGTCCAGAATTTAAAATGTGGCGGGTGTGCCCGTACAATTACCAATAAATTATCCGAAATGGAGAATATTTCAGAGGTTGATGTCATCACGGAATCATCTTCAGTGACATTTACCTATGCGGCGGCAGAGGACACCCTTCGGGTTAAGGATAAGCTTAAGGAATTGGGATATCCTTCTGTCGATAGTAAAAATACCTTTGCGACCAAAGCAAAGTCGTTTGTGAGCTGTGCAACGGGTAAAATGTCCAAAGAATGAGGATTATATACTGTATTGCGGTATTTATCGTATTGGCAAGTTGCAAAGACACCAAGGAAAAGACGACTTCCATAGGGGATGGACTTTCGGAAAACAACCTAGTGGATGGGGAACACCCGGGAAAGAAAATCGTAGAGACCAAATGTTATATCTGCCACGATGCGACCACTCCAGAGGCTAATCGACTTGCCCCACCCATGGCAGCTGTTAAAATGCGGTATCAAATGGGGGGTATCACCAAAAATGAATTTATCAATGACTTTGTGGAGTGGTCAAGGAAACCCACACGTGAGAAATCGAAAATGCCGGGTGCCGTACAACGTTTTGGGGTAATGCCTTACCTTCCTTACCCCGAGGAGGAAATAAAACAAATAGCGGATTATCTATACGATAATGAGATAGATCAGCCGGAATGGTTTGAAGAACATTATCAAATGAACCATGGTAAGGGCCAAGGAATGGGGCAAGGCCAAGGAATGGGACAAGGTCAAGGAATGGGACAAGGTCAAGGAATGGGAAGAGGTCAAGGAATGGGAAATGGTAGGCAGATGCGAATGGGCATGGGTCAGAACACTACGGATACCGATTTTAGTGCCTTGGGTTTAAAATATGCCTTGTCTACCCAACAGCAATTAGGAAAAAACCTCATAACCGCAATACAAGAAAAAGGAACTGTTGGCGCCGTTGGGTTTTGTAACCTTAAAGCGATAAAGCTAACCGATAGTATGGCCATAGTCAATAAGGCTAAAATCAAAAGGGTCTCGGACAAACCCAGAAATCCCGATAACCAGGCAAATGCCAAAGAACTTGATTATATCAGTGTTTTTAAGCAGATGACTAAAAGTGGAATGGACATCAGCCCGATGACAGAAGAGGTCAATGGTCAAATCCATTTCTATTATCCCATAACTACCAATACGATGTGCCTGCAATGCCACGGAACACCCAATGAAAATGTCGCTCCTGAAACCTTGACCACTTTAAAGAAACTATATCCTACCGATGTGGCATTAGGCTATGATGTTGATGAAGTACGTGGTATTTGGAGTATTGTTTTTGATAAATAGTATCCTTATCACTTTTGGGAATTGGATAATACATCTACTTTTGACGTGGTTTTACGTTCAAAGGATTGAAATGTTTTATTTCGTCCCCATAACTTAAACCTTCATAAATACTATTTGTCAAATGAAATATACAATGTATGCCTTCATAGGCTTATTGGTCTTAGGGGCCTGTAAAGAAAACGGGACAAAAAACACCCATAGTGGCGCTGAAACTAAGGAAGCTGAACATGGGTCATCATCAAAACATTGGAGTTATGCGGGGGAGACAGGTCCGGAACATTGGGCTGAGATTGAGGCGGAATCGGATTGCAATGGTAGGTTTCAATCCCCAATAAATATTGTCAAATACGAAGAGAACAATAGTCTTAAGCCTATAGCCCTTCATTACGCCGAAAGCACCAAAATACACGACGTGACCAACAATGGGCATAGCATTCAATATAATTTTGAATCTGGGGATAATATCATGGTCAATGGTTTGCGTTATGATTTAAAACAAGTACACTTTCATGAACCGTCGGAACATACAATCGATGGGGTACGTTATCCCTTGGAAATGCATTTGGTGCATATTAATGATTCCGGACAGTATACCGTTATTGCGGTTATGGCCAAAGAAGGTGTAAGTAGTATTCCTTTTGATTTCTTGGAAAGTTTCTTGCCCCTTAAGACTGGTGGGAAAAAAGAAGTAAATCTGCCCTTCAATATGAACGACAATCTGCCCAAGAATAAGGATTATTTCTTTTACACGGGCTCTTTAACAACCCCTCCCTGTACAGAAGGGGTTAATTGGTATATCTTAAAAGAACCCATTACGGTATCCTTGGAGCAGGTAAACCTTCTAAAGAAATTGATGCCCATTAATAATTATAGGAACGAGCAGCCCCACAACGGACGACAGCTTTATGTAACGGGTAATTGATACTTGATCTTGAATCGTAGCCAGTATCGTTCATTCCTTTTTCTGTTTGCCGAAGCCATAGATATTCTGATGAATGAAATCATGGGGGAATTTGTCATCCCCAGGAAATCCCAATTCAAGATTACCACTGTCTTCAGGAACATAATTCGTTTTAAAAATATAATCCCATAGGCTTAGACTGATACCAAAATTGATGCCGTATGTTCCTTGGGGTAAGGTATAGGCATGATGGTATAAATGCATTACCGGATTATTGAGGATATACTTTAAGGGTCCCCATGTTATCTTGATATTGGCATGGTTGAAATGACCAATGGTAATGGCCACGAAATGAACAATGTAGGCCTGTTCTGGCTCAAAACCTCCCAAGACCATTACCCCAAGGGTTTTTAAGGGTTTATAAATGATATTTTCCATCCAATGATAGCGAAGATGGGCGGCAAATCCCATTTCCTTGACCGAATGGTGTACTTTATGAAATTTCCATAAGAAGGCATATTTGTGAAGCAGTACATGGGTAAACCATTGTACAAAGTCAAGAATGATAAAGAAAATCAGCAATTGGCTCCACATGGGCATGGCTGAAAGATCAAGTAGGGTTAAACTTTTTGATGAAATACCGATATCATTGAAGAGCAATCCCAAAAATTTATAAAAACCACTGATGGCAATGGCGAATATGAAGAAATTGAAATACATATAAAAGGCATCGAGCCAAAAATCCCTTCGAAAGATCGATTGTTCCTTTCGCCAAGGGAAAGCAATTTCCAATCCCCAGACTATCAAAGAAATAAGGGTAAGCCCCCAAAAGTAATTCGTGTACCAGGGAACTTCAAAGATTATGGATTTCCAAGTCCAATCAATGCTCCCCATAAAGGAGTTAACAAAAGCATTTACATATTTTTCCATAGCATTTATATTTATGACTGTATGCTTAACGTTTTTGGGTGCACTGTGTATCCTTATACCTAGACTTTGTCAATTCATACAGTCTTGATTGCATTAATTAAGGTCATACCATTCTATATCCTTTAAATTTTCCCGTCGCCCTTTTTTTACTGGGGGATAATTGGAGACTAGGTAGTTGACGATAATTTTTTCATTGGGACCTAAATCCCATAGATTTTGGGTCTCTTGCATCCAACGAATGGTGGTGATCCATCGTTCCTCGTTCATGCGGTTTTGGGTCACTAATTTTGCCGAATGGCAATTGGTGCAATTGTTGACAACCGTCATCAGTCCTTCGGCATCGACCAGCCCAGTGCGGACATGTATCCCATTTTCTATCTTATCAAAATCATCTTCCTTAGGAACGGTGGTGTATTCCGTTTCTTCAACCTGGGGAGCTGATTTTTTCAACAAATCAGGATTCAGCATAAGAAATAATATGGTAAAGGCGGCTACCGCGAATAAACCAAAAATGCCAAATAGCATTTGGTATATGGCCTTCGCCCGTTGCTTGAATTTCGTATGTTCATCCATTTATACAACCTTTATTGCAATCCTATGACAGGCATTGTTCAAATACCCTTTTGGGTTCCATCCGGGTAGTAACATGGGTTGACTTATTCCCATCGAATCAGTGGCCTTTGCCCACACCTCGTAATAACCCTTTTTAGGAAAAGCAACCTCGGCCGTAAAATGTTGCCAAGCCAATCGGTTGGCAGGTTTCTCAAGGCTGCATGTTTTCCAAGTGGCACCAAAATCGATGGAGTATGCCATTTTCGATATTTCCAATTCCCCAGCCCAAGCATGTCCCCTAATATTCAGAACCTTCCCATCCTTAATGGTTGCACCGGTCTTAGGATAGGTGATCAGCGATTTTACGGGCATAGACTCGATGATGCACATATCTTCGTCTTTGACTTTTTCGCCGGGTGCAACCGGATTACAGGGCACCCTATACGCCGTACCGGTCATTTTGGTACCATCATGTATGATATTGCGGACACTGATGCGGTTGATCCACTTTCCTGAAACAGAGGCAGGCCATCCACCAGCGACCAATCGTAAGGGATAACCGTGGGCCAAGGGAATGTCTTCCCCATTCATTTTAAATGCAATCAGGGTTTCATCCTGCATTACTTTAGGCATTGGGGCACCCCGTGAGATAGGCTCTTTTTTGGGGTCCCTACTAAGATGGACATCGGCAGCGTGGTAACCGATATAAACGGCATCCTTGTTGATACCGACATCTTCAAGAAGGTCCCGTAATCGTATACCGGTCCATGTGGCACAAGAGACAGCACCGACTGTCCATTGGTTTCCTTTTGCGGGTGGGTCAAATTCACTTCGGCCATTTCCACCGCATTCCAATGTTAATTGATAGGTATATTGCGGAAATTTTGTTTTTAAATCGGCCAAGGAATAGGTCTTACTCTTACTTACCGACTCCCCATCGATGGTCAATGTCCAAGTACTGGCATCTATATTCTCAGGAATCAATCCATTGTTTCTAAGGAACATAGAGGTGTTGGGGGTAACTTTATCATCCAATAAGTGGGCTTTGGCTTCAATATTCCAAGGCTTATCGTTAAGAACCTCCATACCACGATCTTTGTTGAACATCTTAAAAGGGTCAGGGTCTTGTAGGGCCAGTGGTTGATAGTCCTTCGGCATCGTATTTCCAAAAACGATATCCGCTCCGATCAATGCACTCAAAGAGCCTAGGGCGGTTCGTTTTACAAAATTTCGTCTTTTCATTTAATGGATTGGAATTATTCTTTCTTAATATAAGTCTTAATAGACGCTAACTTCTGTAACAAAAGTTACATTGGGTTTAAAGATAAATAAATGGTTGTTTATGCGCTACAATCAGCAATCATTTTATTATAGAGGGATGGGTAAAAAAGCGGTTTATCATAAGGATGATATTTCGTGGGGGTCAATCCTTGTCAATCTAAAATGGAGTGTATACGATAACGATACTTTTGTGCTTTTTTGGCCCCTCCGAATAAGAGGAATTCACGCTGTGCCCCGCCACTATCGTGGTGCAAATCAATATACTGTTGGTCGATGCCCGATTATAATGATGTATTAAAAAGTATCTTTGGTAACATTTGTTACAAAAGTTTTAAATCCGAAGCTCCATGTACGCATAATTTTTAGTTTTGGAAATTAGAATTATCAATAAAATACAGCTATCGGGAAGATTCGGGGGTGCCGATTTCGGTCTATGATAATTGTCATAATATCAGGTGGTTATGTTCTTTATTTTTAGTAAGGCTATTATATAATCGGTAACAGGTAATGGAATGGAGGTGATATAGGGTTGCTTCGATATCAGTGGTTGTTGCCCCTAAAATCAACTTAAATGAAAAATTCAACACTAAATTTCGTCTTTATGATTTTTGCTACTGCAGCCTTGGCCCAGTCTGGCCATATTATGCAGGGGGTCGGTGCTGTCAACATGTCTATGGGTGGCGCTGCCACTGCGCAACCTTTGGATATCTCGGGAGCTTTACAATGGAATCCAGCTGCTATTTCAGCCTTTGATGATAAGATCTTAAAATTTGATATGGGACTCTTCTTCTCATCGCCCCAATTGTATTCAACAGTCCCGGAATTTGATGGGGCAGGACAACCCACAGGTAATTTTTTCAGTGGAACTACCAAGGATGACAGGGGTGTTTCCCCTATGCCTGCCTTGGCAATGGTCTGGGGTAAGGAGGGTAGCAAACATACTTTTGGGGCCTCTGCTTTTGGTATCAGTGGTTTTGGGGTTACTTTTCCCGAGAGTACAACCAATCCTATTAATATGCCACAGAACATGGGTGGCTTTGGGGCTATAGAATCCGATTATATCCTATTGCAAATAGGGATTACCTATGCTTATGAAATTTCGGACCAGTTTTCTATAGGCGTTGAACCGACTTTCAATTATGCCACCCTGGAGTTAATGCCCAACCCAACGGCTAATCCAAGCCAAACTGCAGGGTATCCTTCAACAGACAAGGCAACGGCTCTTGGTTTTGGGGCACAATTCGGCGTTTTTTATGATTCAGGCAAGGGATTCAAGGCGGGAGCCTCGTATAAGACCACTCAATCCTTTGGTGATTTTGAATTTGATAACACTTATCTGGATGGTTCTACCGGAACCAATGATTTCAATATGGATTATCCGGCGATATACTCCCTTGGTTTAGGGTATTCATTGGGCACTATTGATTTGGCTTTGGATTATCGCTTGGTCGATTATGAGAATACCGATGGTTTTGCAGAAACAGGATGGACACCCACAGCATCGGTCGCAGGTTTTGGATGGGAGAATATATCCATCATCTCTGCGGGAATCCAATATAAGGGGATTGAAAAATTACCTCTTCGACTGGGGTATACCTATAGTAGTAATCCAATCAATGATGAGGTTGCCTTTTTCAATATTCCGGCTACGGCAGTAATAAAAAATGCGTTCCAGGTTGGTTTTTCGTATGAAATAAGCGATAATCTTGCCTTGGACGCTGTCTATCACCACGGTGCTAGTGGTGATGCCACTAGTGGACCCTTATTGAACCCTATGTTCATTCAGGCTTATCCACCATATGGGGCCATTCCAGGAAGTGAGGTTTCCTATGACATGACCACTGATATGATAATGTTGGGCATTGCCTATACCTTCAAGAAGTAACTAATATTCAATATTTTGTAAAGAAACGGGGGCATTTGCCCCCGTTTTTATTTATTAAAATTTGTATTGGACAAAAGCCGATAGGTTTCTACCGGGATCATTTATGGGTGTCCTGCCAAAATCAGCCTGATTGTTGAATGAGAAATTCAAATGGTTATGATAAGTCTCGTCAAAAACATTCAATGCTGCCACACCCAAAGTCAGGTTCTTGAATGGGACAACCCCCAAGCGAAGATCCAAGACCTCATAACCGGGTGTTGAGGTTTCACCAAAGGAAGAAGAGATATCATCCTGTTTTGAGGTTATCCTATAGGTGGCATTCACCCAAAACCGTTCTTTCTCAAACCCAAATTTAAAACTAGTGGTCAAAGGGGGTACTAAGGGTAATGATTCATTCAAATCCTTGTTTTTGGCATAGACATAGGCCAACTCCGTCGTAACATTGAAATCATTGAGAAAGTCAACCCCAGCGGAAATCTCAAAACCTGTTTTATAGGCCTCATCCAGGTTTCTGAAAACCTTTGGATTTTTAGGCTCATTGGTAGGCATGAACTTTCGGGTCTGGGTTTCATCGATTACCGCAACGATATAGTTTTCATAATAAGAATAATAGAATGAACTACTGTAATTAAAGCGGTCGTTTGAATTCTCGGAGAAGGGGAGTTTGCCGGAAAATCCAATTTCGAATTGATTGTTCACCTCGGCATCCAAATTGGGATTTCCTATATATTCATAGGCATCTTGACCAACGTTAAAATGATTGATTACCCGCTCTATCATATTGGCCGAACGAACGCCCCGCCCATAGGCAAGTTCCATGATGAATAGTGTGCTTGGGGCATATTTTAAGGAAACCGTACCACTCACGTTATGTTCGTTACGTTTATCCAAATCGGGATATAGCGCAGCGAAATCAGCTTCGGGGTCTTTTATTTCCGAAGTGACCAAATCATAGCGTAACCCCGCTGTAAGGATGGTGTTGGCAGATAGCATGTATTTGCCTTCGGTGAAAATTCCAAGGTCATTGATATATGAATCTTGCCACACTTTGTCGATAAACTCCACCGGGGTTTCCAATGGCCCCATCATATTTTGTTTTACCAAACGCGTGCGTTCACCATCCCTGGCAATATACATGGCATCCAATCCTGTAAACAAAGTGAATTCCTCACTTGGTTTCAGCTTGAATTCGATTTTACCCCCTGCCGTGGTCGCATTGATTTTAGACACGGCATCGGTCATCATAAAACTGGGCCGGTTGGTATTACTCATGATATGGTCTACATAACTATAATATAGTTTAGCATCCATGGTCTTGAGGGTACCGTTTAGTCCCGTAAGTTTATAATCCAAAGAAAGAATACTACTGTCATCCAAATCCGTATCCATGGGCAATCCGGCATGCAATACATCCCTACCGAAAGATTGTCTCCAATGGGCCTGTAAGCGTTGGTTTGGTGTAAAATTATAACCGGCCTTTAATCCGTAATCCAAACTTCGGAAAGAGGAAGGGACTTCCGTGCCATCCCCATCCTCATAATTGCCGAAATCCCTAAAACCAATATTTCCGGTAAGATCATATTTTTCTGTGGCCTTTTGTAGTCTGGCCATGGAAACCAATGATCCCCCGTTGCTCTCGTAGCCTGCATGAACACTACCGTGCAATCCATAATCACTGGCATCAGGTACCTGCGTGACCAAGTTGACGATTCCTCCAAAGGTGGATCCATAGCGAACGGTATAGGGACCTTTGATAATCTCTATTTTTTCAATCTCCTCTGGAATGACATGGGTTGTAATGGGGTCCATTCGGTTAGGGCAGGCATGCATGGCTTTGGTGCCCCCATCGAACTGAACGTTTAATTGTTCGTATTGGGATGCCCTAAAACTAGGGTCATTGGCGTAATTACCCCTTTTTATTAGGGCGAATCCATTTACATCGTTAAAAAGATCGGCTACGTTACGCGGCTGTACGATCTTTTTCACATAGTCATTGGTCTCAACCGTAAATACGGGGTCCATTTTGGAATCGCCGCTAACGATGACACCCGAAATACTGATAGGGGCTTCAATGAGATAGAACGATTCCACATCTTTCCGGGGTGTTATGATTTTTTCAATGCTTTGAAATCCTAAATGTGAAATGGTTAGGGTAGCCCCTTTTTCAGGAATGGTTACTTCAAAATACCCATCGGCATTGGAATAGCCAATGGCTTTATTGTTCAATAGGATATGGGCTTCCTTTACGGGCGTATTGTTCGTTTGGTGTAGGACTTGCCCCTTGTAGTTTTGCGCACTTATCCAGTGGCCGACCAAGGTACAGGCAATCACCATTAAATGTTTTGCATTCATAGTTGATTCTTTTAGTTAAAGTGTAATTAATGCTGAAATGGAATACAGGAATCGTATTGTTCAACATAGAAAATAAAGGAATGAAGCTATGAACGTGGAGGGTGTATTTCTTTCTTTTGAAAGTTGTAATCGTAATTATTCGTGTAATGGTAATTGACCATCGCAGGATCACGGTCAACATTAAAATCAAAAGCTGGACTTTTTTCTAAAAACAGAACGGTTTCATTTTTTAAAAAATCGATATTGATAGGTGGATTATCATCATTGGACTCCTGTAAGAGCATTTTTGCCAGATAGCATTTACCATCGCAGTGTAGTTCGGGGCGCTCCTTGTTTTCACAGTATCGCTCAATGAAATCATCGGTGAATAAGGCATAATAGCCTAAGGTTCCGGCAACTTTTAGGCTACTGGCGAGGGTTAAAACCAAGAATAGTGTCGTTATGGTTTTTGAATGGATTCTCACAATACAAAGTTAATGTAACTTTTTGTTCATAAACTGACATTTATCATAATTTCAATTTAGCGAGACTAATATTTTTGTATAAAAGACAAAAACATCTTTTAATCCTTAATTAAAAAAGCATTACAAGTTGTATGGAAATAGAAAGAGAAAATACGGTTGCCGAAGTGGTTTCCAAAAAACTTGGGTCAGACTATATTTTCAATAAATATAGCATCGATTTTTGTTGTGGGGGAGGATTGACCTTGGAGGCTGCATGTAAGGAAAAAGGCATAACCTTTGAGACCTTAAGGCAGGAAATAGAGTCTTTGAACAGCAAAATTATTGGTACTTCCAGTTTAAACGATCGTGACCTCGGTTCCTTAATGCTAATGGTAAAGACCGAATATCACCCAACTATTGATCATGGTTTTAAGGAAATACTGCCATTGGCTTCCAAAGTAGCTGATGTCCATGGTGCCGTACATAGTGAAGTTGTAGATATAAAGGAACTTCTTCAGGCCGTTGGAATATATTTGGATAGGACTTTTGAGAGTACGATAAATGATCTTTTTCCGGCAATCGATACCATTTTAAGTCTAGACTTTCCAAGTGCGGAAATCACTTATAAACAGGTAGAAGCACTTAAAGTGGCCGTGGAAAGGATTACTGCTGAGAATAATTTTATAAAAGGGGTGTTCCATAAAATAGCAAATCTATCATCGAACTATACCGCACCGGAAGAAGCGTGTAATTCGTATCGGTTCTTATATCATAGCTTACAACAATTAGATAATGAAGTGCATGAATATATGCATTTCGAAAAACATGTTTTAGTACCCAAAGCTTTAAAAATCATAGCATAATGAATTCATTTTTACCCACTGTTGAAACATTGCCCAAAGGGCATCCTATTAGTGTCTATTACGAGGAAGGGGCCTTGATCAATGATTTGTTGATGGAACTTCAAGAATGCGATCCTGTAGGGGATTTTGAAAAGTATTTCAATATATACAATCAACTCACCACTATTGAAAAAAGATTCGCACGTAAGGAAAATCAACTCTTCCCGTACTTGGAAAAACACGGTTGGAAAGGGCCAAGTCAGGGCATGTGGTCTTTTCATGATAATCTAAGAGATCAAATGCGATTGCTCAACACGTACAATTCGGAAAGAAACACGGAAAAAATAGTGGATAACCTACCGTACCTCATTGATGGGATAAAGCGACTAATGAGCATTGAGGATATGCGATTATTCCCTACGGCATTGGAATTATTGACAGAGGATGAATGGAAGGAATTTTATCAAGGGGATGAGGAAATTGGTTGGATGTTGTTGGAAAAACCGGCTCCTTATCCAATGGTAGAGGATACGTATGTGCATCCGAGTGAAGATTTTAAAAAGCGCGATCTATCCTTTTCCCTAGAGAATACCTTTCATTATGACGAAGGTTATATGACCCCGGAACAGGTTAATCTATTGTTGCGTTTTTTACCTGTGGACATTACTTATGTAGATGAAAATGACAAGGTTATTTTTTATAATAGGGGTGATGATAGGGTTTTTGCCAGAAGTAAGGGGATTATAGGAAGGGAAGTCCGTTTTTGTCATCCGCCCAAGAGTGTTGAGATGGTTCTTCGGATTGTGGATGAATTTAAGGCCGGAACTAAGGATGTCGCTGAATTTTGGTTCAATTTTAAGGGTAGGGTCATACATATCAGATATTTTGCTATCCGTGATACGGATAAAAACTATAAGGGGGTCATTGAAATGTCCCAAGATATTACAGAGATTCAAAAGTTGGAAGGACAAAAGAGATTGTTGGATTGGGATTAGTTATTTATCCCTTGTTTTAAATAGGATTTATTTATTGATGATTCGAGGCCCTGTGAATTTGTTTCACAGGGCTTCTTTTTTATCAAGGGCGTGGTTATATTCTTCATGATCCATCTTGGTTTAAGTAGGAGGGACGATCCTTGGATACGGGGGAATGATTATTTTGAAAATTTAAGGTTGTAAAGTACAAGCTGGGGATACTTTTTTTTTAATTTTATACCATTGTAACAATGGTTACGGTTTATCTCTTATTGATCTATGAAATTTGGTGCTTCTTATCTACTTGATTTCGTAGTCTGTAATATTAATCCATTTAAAGATCCTCGGTATGGAAGACATGCTTTTTTATGATCGAATGCAGTTTGCGTTCACGATTACCTTTCACTATCTTTTTCCACAATTGACCATGGGACTTTCGCTGATGATCGTCTATTTCAAATGGAAGTTCTTAAGGTCTAAATTGGAGAAATATAACGAGGCGGCTAAATTTTGGATGAAGATTTTTGCCCTGAACTTTGCGATGGGGGTTGTTACCGGAATTCCGATGGAGTTTCAATTCGGCACCAATTGGGCAAAGTTTTCCGAACTTACAGGAGGGATCATTGGGCAAACCTTGGCTATGGAAGGCATGTTCTCCTTCTTTTTGGAGTCTTCTTTTTTGGGACTGTTTCTTTTTGGGGAAAAGCTATTGGGACATAAATTACACTTTGTAACCGGTTTTCTGGTCTTTCTGGGGTCTTGGGCGAGCGGGTTCCTGATTATTGCGACCCATTCTTGGATGCAATTCCCTGTAGGTTATGAAATAATGGAAAATGGGAAATTCGTTCTCAATAATTTTTCGGCCCTCTTTTCCAATCCTTGGTTATGGCCTTCATATCTGCACAACCAACTGGCTTCCGTAATTACCTCCTCTTTCGTGGTAGCTTCCATAGGAGCGTTTTATATTTTAAACAAAAAGCATAGTGAATTTGGTCAACTGTTTGTGAAAACCGGTGTTGTTTTTGGATTGATATCCAGTGTGTTGGTTGCATTCCCAACAGGGGATATGGTTGCCAAGAATGTAGCAAAACACCAGCCTGTGACTTTCGCGGCCATGGAAGGAATTTTTGAGACAGAGCAGGGAGGTTCTGAGATTGTGTTGATCGGGCAGCCCAATATGCTCGAGAAAAAATTGGATAACAAAATTGCGGTGCCCAATATCCTTAGCTTTTTGACCTATCAGGATTGGGATGCGGAAATTAAGGGATTGAATGAGTTTGATGCCAAGGATTATCCTACCAACGTACCCGGACTCTACTATTCGTACCATATTATGGTGGGACTAGGAACGATTTTCATAGGGTTGATGCTTTTGGCCACCATTCAATTATATCGGAAAAAATTATATAAAACAAAATGGATATTGTGGTCGCTGTTATTTATGCTGCCATTTCCATACATCGCCAATACCACGGGTTGGTATACTTCGGAATTAGGACGGCAACCTTGGTTGGTTTATAATTTAATGCGAACCTCCGCAGGGGCATCCCCAACCGTTTCTTCAGGAAATACTTTATTCACATTGCTCGGGTTTATCGGGCTATACCTGCTTCTTGGTCTTTTGTTCCTAATGCTGGCAGGTAAAATAATCAATAAGGGTCCTCACATTTTAAAACATTGAATATGGAATTATTTTGGTATATCGTTTTAGTGATAATGTTGGCCGTCTATGTTGTTTTGGATGGTTATGATTTTGGGGCGGGAATCATTCATCTGTTTTTTGCGAAAACCGAGAAGGATAAAAAAGCCATTACCAGTGCTATAGGACCCTTCTGGGATGCCAATGAAGTCTGGCTGATTGCCTCGGGAGGGGTTTTGTTTTTTGCCTTTCCTACCTTGTACGCCTCTTCTTTCAGCGGATTTTATCTGCCTTTGATCATGATTTTATGGTTACTGATTTTTAGGGCGATAGGATTGGAATTAAGGGGGCAAGTACACAATAGGATTTGGGAAACAATATGGGATAAGGCTTTTGGGGTGGCAAGTTTGTTATTGGCACTTTTCTTCGGTGTGGCCCTGGGTAATGTTGTCAGGGGCGTTAATTTGGGAATGGTCGAAAATGGGGTATCTACCCAAGAGGCCCATTATTTCTTTTTACCCTTGTGGAACCCCACTTTTAGTCCGCAAGCAGAACACTTGGGCATTATTGATTGGTTTACATTGTTCTTAGGAGTGGTTAGTGTGGTCGCTTTGACGATTCACGGTGCCAATTGGATTATCTTCAAAACAAACTCCAGTATAAATGACAAATTAAAGCGGGTGGTGTATATCCTGAATTTTGTATTGCTCGCCTTGGTTGTGGTTTCCTTGTTGATTTGGCATATTATTGAACCCGATCCTTTTCAGAATTTCATACAATATCCCTTTATGTGGTTATTCCCGATAATAACTTTTATTGGATTATTCGGTTTGTTCAAAGTAAGGACTTTTAAAAAGCATGGTATGGGATTTTTGTTTTCCTCCATGTTTTTGTTGGGAGGTTTAGCCTCTACCGTGGCTTCGATATTTCCCAAACTACTGCCATCGACCAATACGGTTAACCCGTCATTGACACTGTACAATGTGGCTGCCCATGAATATGGACTTTCTGTGGGTATGAATTGGTTCTTTATAGCCTTGGTGTTGGTTATTTTCTATATGGTCGTCCAATACCGGGTTTTTAAAGGTAAAATGGATGATGTGGGTTACGGGGAACATTAAGTTATTGAGGCGTCTTTTTGTTGTATTTATTCCCTTCATACTTTAAAAAGGCATAAATTGTTGTAAGTGTAACATAAGTAGCAGTATAAGTTTCATTTAAATTCAATCTTTACAATAGTAATACGGATAAGGCACATGATATCAATCATTGCTCCTCTCTATTGTCAGAAGTAAATTTATTGAAATTTAAATAATCAAAAATGTCTAGAATTGTTGTTTTGGGAGCTGGCATCTCCGGGCACGTCGCTGCGACCCATTTACGCAGAAAATTATCCAAGGAACATACGGTTACGGTAGTTTCCCCCAATAGCAATTACCAATGGGTACCTTCAAATATATGGGTAGGTATCGGACGAATGGAACCCAAGGATATTATTTTTCCTTTGGAGCCCCTATATAAAAAGAAAGGCATTGAATTTAAACAGGCCAAAGTCGTTACCTTTCATCCAGAAGGGGACACTGAAATAGACAAACCCTTTGTTAAGGCCGAGTATGTTGCCGGGGAGGCCAAGGGCACTACCGAAAAAGTCACTTACGATTATCTTATCAATGCTACCGGTCCAAAACTGGCTTTTGAGATGACCGAAGGCCTAAAACCGGCTACGAATAAAGCTTATTCCGTTTGTACCTATTCCCATGCCACTGAAGCATGGCATGCTTTGGATCAATTGATCCAGCAGATGAAACAAGGTAAAAAAGCGAAAATCCTGATTGGGACCGGTCATGCCAAATCTACTTGTCAAGGGGCCGCTTTTGAATATATTTTGAATGTGGAGCAAGAATTGAATAGGCATGGGGTAAGGGATATGGCAGAGCTTACATGGATAGCCAATGAACCCCAATTGGGTGATTTTGGAATGGATGGCATGTTACTCAGTTACGGTAGCAACATCATGAAATCGAGTGAATTGGTCGAGATGGTCTTTGAGGACCGTGGAATTAAATGGATCATTGGGGCGGGCGTCAATAAAATTGAGGACGGTATAGCCCATTATGAAACATTGGATGGCGAATTTCATACGGAAAGTTATGATTTCGCAATGTTGATTCCTGCTTTTTCTGGACACGGTTTTAAGGCATACGATAAGAATGATCAAGATATCACGGAAAAACTGTTTAAAGGGTTTATGATCGTGGATGCTGACTATACACCCAGACCTTATGAGGAATGGTCTGTACAGGATTGGCCAGAAACCTATCAAAATCCCTCTTACGCGAATATTTTTGCACCTGGAATCGCTTTTGCGCCTCCACATGCGATTTCAAAACCAAGGGTCAGTAAAAACGGAACCCCAATATCCCCGGCACCACCGCGTACAGGTATGCCTTCCGGTATTACTGCCAAGTTGGTCGCGGATAATATTATAGATACGATTAAAAAGAAAAAACCATCGTTGCACCATAAAGGTTCAATGGGTAATATGGGGGCTGCATGTATCGCTTCCTCCGGTTATGGAATCACAAAAGGAAGTGGCATCAGTATTACCACCTTCCCTATCGTTCCCGATTTCAATAAATATCCCGACACCTATGGTCGGAAATTGGGTAAGACCTTTGGGGAAATCGGTCTGGCTGGGCATTGGTTGAAACTGGCCCTACACCACGCCTTTTTGTACAAAGCTAAAATGAGACCTTTTTGGTGGTTGATACCTGAATAAAAATATAGAAAATGACACGAAGAATATCCAAAAGAAAACGGTTTGTAATGATGAACCCCATCATACAGTTTTTTAAGTTCATTTATTTAAGTTTAAAAATATTGGTCGTTGTTGCTGGCGGCCATGGGGGTACCCGCGAGGTAAAGTGACCCCTAATTTCATTGATTTGTTTGGTTGTTGAATAAAGGGCACTTACATCGATTTTGTGGGTGTCTTTTTTTGTGTAACAAAAGTAGCGGTGGGGTTTTGTTTTTAATTGCAATTTGCTACCGAAGTAAGAACTATTGAAATCCGAGGATATAATACAATTTTGGAAGGTGCCAAGGAAAAGTAAGGCCCTTGATCCATTGTAGTTTAACGATAAATTGATCAGTGCCCATTGGTCAATTTTGTTTGGTTGTTGATAAAAGCATTCGTCTATTGGCGGATGCTTTTTTATTCCATAACCTTATGGGCGAAATACACCAAACCATGGATCAAGAACAATTTCTGGGTATTTGGATATTTATGCAAATAATCGAGTTAACCTAATAGGAAATATTCTGCATTTTTAACGGCTCTGAACGGAATCCTAAAGAAGGAACGGCCTATTTTCGATTTCGTTTTAAATCAAGTGGTTTCCGCATTGGGCGGAGGAAGCCGTCCATAGAGCATTTCACTTTAGTGAAAGCGGCCTGGACGGTGTGGCCGCGAATTTTATTTGCTTTCGTCAATGTGGGTCTTGATAAAGTGGCCATGCTACGGCTGGCTCCTCTAAACCATGGTATACCATACCTTGGTTTTTCGGCCCTGTTTCTTTTTTATTCATCGGCATGTCTATTGTTTTTTAACGGTATTCATGAATGCTATGCATTTGAGGCAATGCAAAAAAGAACAGAACACGAACTTCGGGATAGTTTATACTTTCTTTTTCTAATTCGCACCCAACTTTTGGGATTGACCCCAAACCATTCCCTTTGAACCTTTCACCTGATCATAATCATTGTACTTGATTGATTACTGGAATAATTTCGTCCAGATATAGTTAAAAGATGATATCATGAAAAAAATAGTGCTTTTGGTCGTATTTGCTGTACTGGGAACCAGTTTTATAACCGCCCAAAAAGGAAGTAGGGGGTGGGGACAAAATTCCGACTACGGTAGAATGTACAACCCGAATACAGTGGAAACCCTTACAGGTACGGTAATTGGGGTTGAGAGAATAGCGCAGAACAATAAAATGTCCCAAGGCCTATATTTGAGTGTAAAAACCAAAACGGAAACGATATCGGTTCACTTGGGGCCAACATGGTATTTGGACAATCAAGTTATTCAATTTCAAAAAGGGGATGAAGTACGCATAACAGGTTCTAGGATAACCTTCCAGAATGCGCCCGCCATTATAGTAAAAGAAGTTGAGAAGAATGATCATATCTTAAAACTTAGGAATGATAATGGATATCCCGTTTGGAGTGGATGGCGAAAAAAAGGCATGGGAAGAAGAATAGGGAATAGTTAATGGGTTCAATGTCCCAACATATTCAGGCTAACTATTGGTAAAAGGTCTGTTAGGGGCAAAGCACTGCTTATCCATTTTAGGATTTTGGTTACGTGGGCTGTGCAATATTGAAAATCGGGGAAACATAATCGAATAGGATTAGATCCTATGGATTTTTCTTTTTTTGGTAATAAAAACTATCAATTATGACGTATTTTAGAAGCTAAAAACAAGGTTTATGATATTACATGATTTTGAGTCCGGATTTTCAGTGTTGAATCGTTTTATTGCCGAAATCCGTGATATCGAGATTCAGAAAGATCCCATGCGATTCCGACGGAATATCGAACGCATCGGAGAGATTCTGTGTTATGAAATGAGTAAGACCTTGGGTTATGAAAACAAGACCGTACAGACCCCACTAGGGACCAAGGATATCGCATTGCCCATGGATGATCTTGTGCTCTGTTCGGTATTGAGGGCAGGAATCCCATTGCATTATGGGTTGTTGAATTATTTAGACCGTGCTGAAAATGCCTTTATTTCGGCCTATAGGCACCACCCCAATGGAGGGGATGATTTTGAGGTCATTGTAAAATATTTTGCAGCACCCAGCCTGGATAACAAAACCTTGGTACTGACCGATCCCATGTTGGCTACGGGTAGAACCTTGGAGAATGTTTTGAAGGCACTGGAAAGTCATGGACAACCCAAACAAATCCATATTATTTCGGTAATTGGATCTAAACAAGGTGTAGACTATATAGAAAAGGTCTTTCCTAAAGGCACACATTTATGGATCGCGGCCATTGATGATGAACTGACCAAGAAGGGGTACATAGTTCCCGGACTTGGGGATGCAGGCGATTTATCCTATGGGGTTAAACTTTAGCTTATCCATAGCATATTTGGCCTATGCCAATGATCTGATTTTCCCGGAACGACTTTTTTGGGTAACAAATGTTACAAACCAAGGTAACATAAGTTACTGTTAGGTAATGTAACACCTTCTAATTTTACCATAAATTAATTGAGTGATGAGGAGAATACTTTTAATACTTGCATTTTTCATTGTTTTAACGGGAATAAAGGCACAAGAAACAGTCTTGATTACCAAGGATGAGGTGCTTACTAAAGTGCTTGAGGGGAATAATACCCTCAAAATATCGGAACAGGAGGTTTTGGCGGCCAAGGGGGACTATATGCAAAGTAATGCTGTGTTGCTGCCCAATATCAGTATTTCCCATACAGGGATAGCCACTACAAATCCGTTAATGGCCTTTGGTTCAAAGTTGAACCAGGAAATATTGACCCAAGCTGATTTTGACCCCCTATCACTTAACGATCCCAAACAAATAGAGGATTATGCTACGCGTATCGAAGTACAACAACCTTTGTTGAATTTTGATGGACTCTACCAGCGAAAAGCGGCTAAAGCCAAATGGAACGCCTCACAAATGCAGGCAGAACGCAAGCAGGACTATATACAATTGATGGTCGATAAGGCCTATATGCAATTACAACTATCCTATAAAACGGTTGAAGTGCTCGAAAAAGCGAAAGAAGCGGCCCTTGAGAATAAAAGGTTGGCCGATAATAGCTTTAAACAGGGGTATTTACAAAAATCGGATGTTTTGGCCGTTCAGGTACGGGTTACTGAGATCGATAACCAGCTTCAATATGCCCTAAGTAATATTAAAAACGCCTCGAACCAATTATCGGTTTTGATGAATGATCAAAGCTATAGCATTTTGAAACCTGCAGATTCATTGACTGTTCTTACCCAAGATGTGGATTTTGATGTTTTGCCGGAAAACAGGAAGGATATTCTTGCCATGTCCTCAGCCTCTGAGGCCTATCAGCAAATGTACAGGTCCGATAAAATGAGCTTCCTGCCACGTTTGAATGCTTTTGGTACGTACGAGTTACATGATGATGGTGTGTTTCAGGCCGATGCGGAAGGCTATCTGTTCGGGGCCGAATTGAAATGGGATATTTTCGAAGGCTCAAAACGTTTTGGCAAGGCAAAGAAAAGTAGGGCCGAATTCGAAAAATCGAAATTGGAACTCAATCAATATAAAGCGGAAAGTCAGGTAGAGCTGAATAGGGCCATACGTATGCTTCAAGATGCCAAAAACAACTTGGGGCTTACGGCTCTTGCCTTGGAACAGTCAGGGGAATCGTTAAGGATCCGAACCAATAGATTTGAACAAGGATTGGAGAAGACCACTGATTTATTGATGGCGGAAACCCAATATGCCCAAAAGCGGCTGGAGTATTACGCTACTATTTTTCAACATAACTATGCACTGGCATATGTACAATTTTTAACCAAGGAATAATTCAACAGTAAAAAAAATAAACATCAAGATGAGGAATACGTATTTCATAGGATTGATCACGCTTGCACTTTTCATTGCCAGTTGTGGGGATGGGAAAAAGAAAAACATGGCGGAGAATACCCCAATAATAAAGGTGTCGGTAAATTCGGTATCCGAAGAAGGTGGGGATTCTTTCTTAACAACGAGCGGTAAGATCGAAGCCGTAAACAGTGCCAATTTGAGTACCCGAATGATGGGTTATGTCGATAGAATATATGTAAATGTGGGCGATAAGGTAAAAAAAGGACAGCAGTTGATCAGTATCAGCAATGCCGATCTTTCAGCAAAATTGGCCCAGGTGAATGCTGGTATTACCGAAGCAACGGCAGCATATACCAATGCGGAGAAAGATTACAACCGGTTTATGGCATTGTTCAGTGAAAATAGTGCCTCCCAAAAGGAATTGGATGACATAACAGCCAATTATAATATGGCCAAAGCCCGATTGGAAGCAGCCAAGCAGATGAAGAATGAGGTAAACGCCCAATTTTCATATGCCAATATTCGAGCGCCTTTCAGTGGTATCGTAACCAATAAGTTTATCAAGGAAGGGGATATGGCGAATCCCGGAATGCCTTTGTTGGAAGTGGAGTCACCTGGAAAATTTCAAGTAATGGCCATGGTTCCTGAAAATGAAATACTCGAGATCAAGGCCAATACCGAGGTGGATGTGATATTAAAATCCTTGAATGAAACGGTTAAGGGGAAGGTGGTTGAAATTAGTACATCGTCTAAGAACACTGGGGGACAATATTTGGTCAAGGTGGTTTTAGACAAGACCGATGCAGGGATTTTATCGGGCATGTATGCCACGGTACGTTTTCCTGTTGCCCAGAAAAAGAATGCCCAAACGGTTATGATCCCAAAAGAAGCGATCATCAACAATGGGGAACTAACGGGGGTTTATACCGTTAGCCAGAGTAATACGGCCTTGTTGCGATGGTTGCGATTGGGTAGATCCATGGGGGACCAGATAGAGGTGCTATCCGGTTTAACATCCGATGAACAATATATCGTATCGGCGGAAGGCAAATTGTATAATGGGGCCAAAATCAGTATCCAATAGTAAATTTTGCGTTAGGGATTGAGCCATTGTTGGAGCTCTTTTTAGTATAAAAAAGCGACTGGTGAAAGCCCGCCCGAACGCCCAAAAATTAAATAATCAATAGAATGAAGGAAGGATTAGCTGGCAAAATCGCCAAATTATTCATTGGATCTAAATTAACAGTACTTCTGATGATCGTGTTTATGGTCATTGGGGTTTACAGCTCCTTTTTAATACCTAGGGAAGAGGAACCCCAGATCGATGTGCCCATGGCCGATATCTTTGTGGGATACCCAGGGGCGAGTCCGACAGAAGTGGAATCCAGGGTTACGAAACCCTTGGAAAAACTGATTTCGAACATCAAGGGAGTCGAGTATGTGTACTCTACCTCAATGAAAGAACAGGGCATGGTCACTGTGCAGTTCTATGTGGGGGAGGATATAGAGCGGTCATTCGTTAAGCTCTATAATGAGATCAATAAACATATGGACATTATGCCACAGGGTGTCACTTTCCCTTTGGTAAAAACGCGTGCCATTGATGATGTGCCCATGTTGGGGCTTACCTTATGGAGCGATACGTATGATGATTATCGCATTAAGTTGATTTCCCAGGAGCTTACCGATGAGATTGAGAAAATCAACGATGTGTCGGTGGTTAAAAAAATCGGGGGCAGAAATAGGCAATTACGGGTGATACTCGATAAGGAAAAGATGGCCGAAAGTGGTTTGGATTTTCTTGGTGTGGCCCAAATGATCAAGGCCAATAACCAGCAATTGGGTGGTGGTTCCTTTGATAAAAACGACACGGAGTTCACGGTTACCACCGGTAAATTCCTGGAAACGGCCGAAGATGTGGAGAACTTAGTGGTTGGCGTTCAACAAAATAGGCCAATTTACTTAAAGCAGATCGCAAGCATTCAGGACGGACCTGAGATTCCTAAGGATTATGTGGCGTTAGGCTTTGGACAAGCCAGTGAAAAGGCGGTTGATTTTAAATCCGAGTATCCTGCAGTTACGATTTCCATTGCCAAACGCAAGGGAGCCGATGCCATGAAGATATCCGATATCATATTGGATAAGGTAGAGCATTTAAAAAAGAATCTGATTCCGGATGATGTTCATGTGGAGGTAACCCGTAACTATGGGGAAACAGCCTCCCATAAGGTATCCGAACTTTTAATGCACCTTATTGGGGCCATTGTCGCTGTGACCTTTGTGGTAATGTTGGCCATGGGCTGGCGGGGTGGCTTGGTCGTGTTTTTATCGGTCCCCATCACTTTTGCCCTTACCTTATTGAGCTACTACATGCTCGATTATACCCTGAACCGAATTACGCTTTTCGCTTTGGTATTCGTAACCGGTATTGTGGTCGATGATTCCATCATTATTGCGGAAAACATGCACCGTCACTTTAAAATGAAACGCTTGCCGTTTAAACAGGCGGCTTTATATGCGATCAATGAGGTGGGGAATCCGACGATCTTGGCGACATTCACCGTAATCGCATCGGTACTGCCCATGGCATTTGTATCGGGTTTAATGGGGCCTTATATGAGTCCAATGCCCATTGGTGCTTCGATAGCGATGTTATTGTCACTTTTTGTGGCACTGACGATAACTCCTTATTTGGGGTTTGTCTTCCTTCGGGAAAAGGAAAAAAAGGGAAGCAAGGAGAAAGCGGAGATAGCGATGGAGGATTCTTTTATCTATCGTATGTATGAAAAGTTTGAAAAACCGCTGATCGAGGATAAGAAGAAAAGGTGGCTGTTTTTAGGAATAACGTTCATATTGTTAATAGCCTCAGTGGGCTTGTTCTTTACCAAATCGGTTGCCGTTAAAATGTTGCCTTTTGATAACAAGAACGAGTTTCAGGTGGTCATTGATATGCCCGAGGGCACTACCTTGGAACGTACCGGAGTGGTGACCAAGGAAATAGCACAGTATTTGGCTACCCGAAGCGAAGTGGTGAATTACCAGACGTATGTGGGTACATCGGCCCCGATTACCTTTAATGGGCTTGTGCGACACTATGACCTGCGCGGTGGCAGTAATATGGCCGATATTCAGGTGAACCTTATCGACAAGGGAGAACGAAGCGAACAGAGTCATGAAATAGCCAGTTTGTTGCGTCCCGAGATCCAACGCATAGGGAAGCGGTTCAATGCCAATGTGAAAATCGTCGAGGTACCACCAGGGCCTCCAGTACTTTCTACCATTGTGGGTGAGATTTATGGTCCGGATTACGATACACAAATAGATGTGGCCAACCAAGTCCAGAATATTTTGAACAAGACCCAGGACGTGGTTGATGTGGATTGGATGGTAGAGGCCGATCAAATCGAGTATGAATTAATAATCGATAAAGAGAAGGCCATGTTGTACGGCGTAGCACCACAACAAATAGCCCATACGATGAATATGGCGTTGTCCGAAAGATCCGTGACCAATTTGTATGATGAGGATGCGGCCCATCAAGTAGGTCTGGTCTTGGCCTTGGATGAGAAAGAGAAGTCGACCATTGGTGATATTACACAATTAAAGGTCAAATCACAACAAGGTCATATGGTCACCATAGGTGATTTGGTCACTATAGATCAGAAGACAAGGGCAAAAAGCATTTATCGCAAAAACCAAAAAAGGGTGGTATATGTTATGGCCGATATGGCCGGGGAGTTGGAAAGTCCCGTATATGCCATTTTAGGGATGACCGATAAGCTGAAACAAATAAACCTTCCTCAAGGTTATTCCCTGGATGAGTTGTACATAAAACAACCTGATTTTGAAGACAATTATACCGTTAAATGGGACGGTGAGTGGCAAATTACGCTGGAAGTTTTTAGGGACCTGGGGATTGCGTTTCTAGGGGTCATTATCATCATTTATATTCTGATCGTAGGTTGGTTCCAGAATTTTAAGGCACCGGTGGTTATGATGGTTGCCATACCGTTATCTATGGTAGGTATTGTTTTGGGACACTGGTTGTTGGGGGCTTTCTTTACGGCTACCTCCTTTATCGGAATGATTGCCCTTGCGGGTATTATGGTGAGGAATTCCGTACTGTTGATCGACTTTGTAAATCTGCGATTGGCCGATGGTATACCCATCAAACAGGCGGTTATTGAGGCTGGTGCCGTACGTACCGTACCCATTTTATTGACTGCGGGTACTGTGGTTATCGGGGCCTTTGTAATATTATTTGACCCTATTTTTCAAGGATTGGCCATATCACTTATGGGAGGAACGATCGTGTCTACTGTGTTGACGCTTTTGGTTGTACCCCTGGTGTACTATATGATTGAACGTAAAAATTATAAATAATATTGGATGAAGCGGGTATTGATAAATAGTGAAGGGAAGTCCATAAGGAGCGATTTTACTATTCTCCATACCGGAACGTAGTTGTGGTATACGTTCTTACCCCATCTTTGAGAAGGATGGAGGAAGTACAATTAATTTAAAATATAAAGGTATGAAGCTATTAATGGTAACTGTTGTTGAGCAGTATGAAAAGCAGGTCATGGACCTTTTTAAAAAGGCTGATATTGAGAATTTCAGTGGTTCTGATATTGATGGTTATAAAAATCCTATTTCCTTATTGATGAAATCGAGTTGGTTCCCTAACGTTAAGGGAGGGGTGGAATCCAGTTTGTTTTTCTCTTTTACCAATGAGGATAAGATCGATGCACTTTTTGAACTGATCAAAGAGTTCAATGGGAGTTTGGAAACCAATAATCCCATAAAGGCGATTGTTGTTCCTGTAGAAAGAAGTATTTAAAATCAATTAAAAAGAAATCTTATGTTGAATACCTATTTTAGGGCCTTAGTAGGCGTGTTTATTATGGCGAGTGTTATTTTGGCCGTTTACGTAAATATCAATTGGTTATGGTTTACGATGTTCATAGGGGCGAATATGTTCCAATCGGCCTTTACCAAATGGTGTTTGTTAGAGAAGATATTGCTGAAATTAGGGATTAAGAAAGAGGCTGGCGGGAGTGCGGCTTAGGTTTTAGGGCACTGCATATGGTTTAGTTGGTCGAACCTAGCTCTTCATGTTGAAACTCTTGGGGTGCAACGTCCAATAGCTGACCCGTAATGATTATGGCTGATTATCGGGGAGGGATTGTCGTAATCGGTGATTCACAAAAAAACAACACCTTTGTCGGTTGGGAGCAAAGGTGCTGTACAGGATAAAAAAAACTAACTCAATAAACTAATTTTAATCTTATGTCAATTCAATTTTGTCTTATTCTATGTAGGAATATGACCTATAATTCCCATATTGGCCCTATTATATTCGCTTGTTAGAGGTATAAGGCATATCATATTTTAGCAATAGATAACTCAAAATAATAAATCATTCATATATTCAGGAATATTTTATTAAATTGCTAAGACCTAATAATATGTGATATCCATTACCTAATCAAATCTAACTAAATAAGTTAGGTTCTATTGCCAATATTTTGTCATTTGGGTAATGTATAGCTTCAAAAACAACCTATGGACAATGGATATATTAAAAAAAATTCACAGGGAGATTGTCACACTTTCTTCAGAGGACAGTTTTGTGGTAGAGGACAGGACCAAGGAGTTTTTTGATTATCCTATGCATTATCATCCAGAGATGGAGTTGAACTTCGTTTTAAACGGAAAAGGGGTGCGTAGGTTTATTGGGGATTGTATGGAGGAAATCGATGATATAGAATTGGTTTTGGTAGGTCCCAATTTATACCATGTTTGGGAACAGCATAATTGCACGAATAAGAAAGTAAGGGAAGTTACCATACAGTTTCACAGTGACCTTTTTGGTGAAGCGATGATGAACCGAAGTGTGATGAGGCCTATTCGGGAAATGTTCCAAAGGTCCTCCCATGGTATTCTTTTTTCCAAAGAGATATCCTTGGCTATGAAGAATAGGTTGTTGAGGGTATCCAAAATGGGCGGTATGGATAATTTCATGGAATTGTTTTCGATTCTATATGATTTGGCTATTTCGAGAAATCAGCGTCTACTATCGACCTTGACCCCTGAACCACCCCATTTTGAACATAATAATAAAATCAAAAAACTGTACGAGTTCGTACAGCAGAATTACGCCCGTAAAATAACCTTGACCGAGGCGGCGGATCTTGTTAACATGAGTAATGTTTCCTTCAATAGGTTCATTAAGAAAAGAACAGGGAAAACCTTTGTGGATTATTTGAACGAGGTACGTATTGGATATGCCTCAAAGTTCTTGATTGAAAGGGATTTGGCTATTTCTGAAATCGCTTTCATTTGTGGCTTCAATAGTATTGCCAATTTCAATAGGGTTTTTAAGAAAAACAAAAAAAGGACGCCTACTGAATATCGTGATGATTTTATAGGCATTAAGAGGGTATTATAAAGGCCTTAACCCTTTATCATTGATATTACTTCGATAAGAGCCCTGGAATTGTGGTAGGGGCATTTCCAAGGACCTACTTTGTCTTCACAAGGGTACGGTGCCCCATCAACATCCACCCTAAAAAACCATTCACCATTTTTATGGTCGATAATATGGTTTTTGATGAACTGCCAGACTTTAAAACCCATATTGAAAAAGGAATCGTCATTCGTGATTTTCCATGCATACACCAATCCTACCATGGCTTCGGCCTGGGGCCACCAATGTTTGTCGTTATCCAGTTTTTCGGTCATGGGGTCTATTGCATTGATCACGCCATAATCCTGATCTAATGCCTCTACTACAAAAGTATTGGTAACCGAGTGTAGAAGGTCCTCGGTTTTCTTTTGAAGTTCCGGGTCGCCGATGGTTTTTGCCCCGTGGATCAATAGCCACGCCGTTTCAATATCATGACCGAAAGATATCTCAGAGGAAAGTGATTGCCAATCGTTGGTGAAAAATAAATCGAGATGATTGTTTTTCTTGAAAATCCGGTTTAAGAACAGGTCATAAATCCCCAGGAGCGCATTTTTGACTTTAGGGTCCTTGGTTACCTCGTAGAGTGTTGTGTAAGCCTCAAGTATGTGTAAATGGGTATTGGTGGTTTTTGGTGCATTTAATTCCTTATCACTGAGCCTAAGGTCTTCAATGGAACCCCATTTTTCATCAAAGGCTTCAATATAGCCTTTTAAATTGGGGTCGTAGGAATATGCTTCCAGTAAATCGAATAGTTCCATCGCCCAAGTAAGCGCTTTGGTATTGGTGCAATATTTATAGTATTCCGCCAAGGCATAAATACAAAAGGCCTGGGCGTAAACTTGTTTTTTTGTGTTCGTAGCACAACCCTTGTAATCAACTTCCCAATACACGCCTCCTAAATCCGCATCCCTAAAATAGTCATATAAATAATCGAAGGCCAATTCACATTCCGCATCGTATCTGTTGTCTTTATAAAAATTATTGGCCCTCGAGAACGTCCAAAGGATACGGGTATTCAGGATAATTCCTTTTGGAGCCTTCTTAATGATATGGTTGTTGTGGTCAATGCGACCTACAAAACCACCAAATTCCATGTCCTTGGTGTTGTTTTTCCAAAAATCAAGAATATGGAGGAGTTCCATTTCCAGTTGGGCCGAAACTTCAATAGGGTCATTCAATGTCATATGATTGTGATATTACCTTTTTAATAAAGTCCTTTGTTCCTTTTGATCAATTTATTGATGTTGTCAACGGAGCCTGAAGAGGATAAGTTGTCCTTTGGGGTATTCTTACAATAATCCACCAAGATATCCAATGTCGATTTCGCAACGTGCATACGGGTGTCGGAAGATGCGTAATAAATATAGACATCACCGTTGGCATCGGGTATCCATCCATTTGAAAAGAGCACATTCCCTACATCCCCTATGATCTCATGGTCATCAGGAGCCATAAAGTATCCTGCTGGTTGATAAATAACCTTGGTGATATCGTCAAGGGCAGTCATGAACAAATAGAGTACATATCGTAGACCGGAAGCCGTATTTCTTACCCCGTGGGCCAAATGTAACCAACCCTCCTTGGTCTTTATAGGCGATGGCCCTTGTCCGTTCTTGAGCTCGTATACCGTATGATATTCCTTTGGATTGATAATGACCTCATTCGCTACTTGGGGATGCTTCATGTCATCAATGTATCCCAATCCTATTCCTCCACCGGCACCCGTCTCGATAAAGCCATCTTGTGGTCTGGTGTAAAGAGCATACTTACCGCATACGAATTCGGGATGTAGGGTTACGTTCCGCTGCTGATTGGAATCGGATAGCAAATCCGGCAAGCGCTCCCAGGTTTTTAAATCCTTCGACCTGATAATACCAGCGTTGGCGATAGCTGATGATGTGTCACTTTTAGGTGTATTGGGGTCTTTTCTTTCGGTGCAGAAAATGCCATAGACATATCCGTCTTCATGCAAAGTGAGACGCATATCGTAAACGTTTATGTCGGGATTGTCTGTTTTGGGGAGTAGTAAGGGTTCTTCCCAAAACTCAAAATTATCAATGCCATTTTCGCTCTCGGCAAATGCGAAAAACGATTTTCTGTCTTTCCCCTCAACCCTTACGGCCAAAACATATTTATTGTTCCATTTTATGGCCCCGGCATTGAATGTGGCATTTATGCCTATTCGTTCCAAGGCATGTGGGTTAGTGTCTGTGTTGAGGTCATATTGCCAATGTATCGGGGCATGGGCAGCCGTTAAGATGGGATGCTTGTATTTCGTAAATAAACCTGAAGGTTGTGGCAATGGAATGTTTTTCCTGCCAATCAGTTTTTTATAGTCGTCGAACAACTTTTGGATCAGGTTGTTATTTGAATGGTTTTTGTATTTGGTCATAGTGGGTCATTTGTGGTTAATTCGTTATTTCTTCTAAGGGTCAACTCCTTGTTGATCTTTATCATGTATTTGTCATCAAGCCTATAGAAAATCATAAAAATGGCTGATAAAAGAGCGCCAAGGGCAGGTAAAACACTCATCATTAAGCGAATCCCGGTCTTAGCCTCTTCGGTTTGGTCTATATTGGCTTCAAATCCGTAATAGGCCAAGATCCATCCGGTAAGGGCTCCTCCCAATGTCCAACCCATTTTTTGGGACATCGAGGATGATGAAAATATGAGTCCGGTTGCCCTTCTTCCAGTTTCCCATTCCGAATAGTCAGCTATATCGGCGTACATTGACCAGAGTAGGGGAAAAACGATTCCCGCGCAAATACTGATCAAAAATTGAAATAGGAATATGAAAAAGAGCTGGTCTGCATCAAAAAGAAAGAAAATGCAACTCAGGATCGTTGCCATGAACATGGCAGCCATAAAGGTTCTTTTTTTGCCAATCGCGTCTGAAATGGGTTTTGCAAGTACGACCCCAATGATGTTCGCAGCTTGCCCAAGTACTAAATAAAGGGTGCTAAAGGTTAGGGGTACATTTAACAAGGGCAGTTGAAATGCCTCTTGTGTATCGAAATAATATTTAAAGTAATAGATGGTAGAGCCATCCCGAATCGAATTGAATATCAAAGTGAATATACCAGCACCCAGTAAGATAAACCAAGGTGCATTTTTTGCTAAATTCCTTAAATCAGCTTTTAAGGCTGTTTTTTGCTCTTTAGGGGGTTGGATCCTTTCTCGGGTAAAGTAAAATGTGCCATAAAAGAGAATCGCAGCGATAATACCATAAATGGTCATTGTTTGTTGCCATCCTTTTTGCGGATTCAATACTCCTTGGTCATTCCCCAAAAATTCTACTAAGGGCTCTGCCGTTGCCAATACTAGGATACTTCCGGTAAAAGCGAAAATAAATCGGAACGAAGCCAAGGATGTGCGGTCTTTTAGGTCGGAGGTCATAACCCCCAGTAGGGAGGCGTAGGGTACATTCACGGCCGTGTACACAATCATCATGAGGCAATAGGTTACATAGGCGTAGACTATTTTGGAGGAGGTCGTTAGGTCGGGGGTCGTAAAGGTCAATACCCCGAAAAGCGCAAAGGGAATCGCCATCCACAGTAAATACGGTCTGAATTTTCCCCATTTCGTATTCGTTCGATCGGCAAGAATACCCATGATGGGGTCGTTAAGGCCGTCAAAAATCCGGGTAACCAAGAACATGGTTCCTACTACGGCTGCGGATATGCCAAAGACATCCGTGTAGAAAAACAAAAGATATACACTGAACATTTTCCAGAACATCGAAGATGCAAAATCGCCAAAACCATAACCTACTTTTTCCTTTAATTTTAGTTTCTCCATATTTTCTATTCTTGCTATCGGTTTACGGTACTACCTTATTTTTTTCAATCCTTTAAGGAAAAGCACATTCGGCAACGATTCGAATTGTTTGAAATCAGCACTGCTTTTTTGACCTTTGAACGGTACGTAGTAATGATTGGGCCAGGCATTTCTCCAAAAAAGTGCCCAAGAAATGCCCTTGTCGGCAATATTTTTATCGAGGACCTGTGTCCACCAGTTTTCTTCCGTCACCATATTCAATCCCCCTTCGGTCATTGCATATGGTTTGTTTTTTCGCTTGGCGATCTTGCCCAGTAGGGTAAGATTGTCATTTAGCAATCGAATGTATTCTTCCGTACTGTTCTTGTGGTATAGGTCTATGCCCAAAATATCCACATATTCATCCCCTGGATAGTATCTTAAGTATTCTTCCTCATCTTTGATGGCATCCGTCGAATAGCAGTAGAGAAGGTTGTGGACATTATTTTTTACGGTAAGGAATTCGAAGGTTTCTTTCCATAGCGTTTTGAACTCCTCCGGTGTGCAGTTTCCATGACCCCACCAAAACCATGAACCGTTCATTTCGTGGTACGGTCTAAAAACTATGGGGATTGATTTTCCCGACTGGGTCTTGAGACTTTGCATAAAATCGGCAACCTTGATAAGCCAAGCCCTATATTTGGGGTGTAAGGCCCCGCCATCTAAAACTTGGGATACCGCAGGTGAGGGGTCCCAGGCCGAATTTTTGGTCACCGGATTGTCAGGATGCCAACTCAAGGTGATGATTCCTCCCTTTTTGTGTGCTTTTTTTATCAGTTTGGCCATAAGGTTGAAGTTGACCGTATCCAGGTTTTGGGTGTGGCCCAATTCAAGGTGTCCCAGTTCAAAACCATAGACCCCGGGAAAATCCCCCGCAACCTCGTTGACATCACTTTTGTAGACATTGCCATCGTTTTTCCATCCCATACCGTAGGCAGTGGCATCTTGGTGGCCAAAAGCATATCCGGACTTTGGTATTTCCTTGATTCTCATCAATAGGTGTTTCGCTGATGGATCGGCCTTTTGATCAGCCAATACTAGGGAGGTTGATTGCTTCATGAGTCCCGTTTTACAGGAAAGTACGGTTGAACCCAATAGGGCGAAAATCAAATATTTATACAGGTGTTTATGCATGAATCGGTATTCAGGGAAATAATCGGTTTATCTCTGAAAATAAAATTATCAATACCCTTTAGTTTTATTCTATACTATTTTGTCATAAACTGGTCGAAATACCTCAAGGCTACATATTGTACTTGCAAAAAAGCCATGTATTAATGTGTATTTAATAATCAAGAGGGTATTTGATTATGAATTATATCGATAGAAGTGGTTGTTTGATTGAGATTATTTTATCAAAAGTTTATCTTTTTGTTTCAAATTTTATTTTGTTGAAATCTGTTGGTCTAAAAAAGTGCGGATTTAAATGTATAATTTTTAACTTGTCGCTATAAGCGATTATCAACTATGCAAATAAAAGAATCAACAGAAGTCTATGATGTGATAATTGTAGGCTCAGGAGCTGGCGGAGGAATGGCAACCAAGCAATTGGCGGACGCCGGATTCAAGGTTGCAGTGGTAGAGGCCGGCCCTTTTTTCGACCCTAAGGATTTAGAACAAATGACCCAATTTAAGTGGCCTTACGAATCCCCCAGAAGGGGAGCGTCCAAGACAAGGGCTTTCGGGGAATGGGATATGGCCTATGGCGGATGGGAGATTGAGGGGGAACCGTATACCCATGCCGAGGGTACAAAATTTGACTG
This sequence comes from Maribacter aquimaris, assembly GCF_014596745.1. Taxonomy (GTDB): domain Bacteria; phylum Bacteroidota; class Bacteroidia; order Flavobacteriales; family Flavobacteriaceae; genus Maribacter_A; species Maribacter_A aquimaris. The sequence continues at coordinate 862,189 of NZ_JABTCF010000001.1, read as the reverse complement.
GTTTAGATCCCATATGCTCGGGGGTAGGACGAATCACTGGGGACGTATTTCCTTGCGGTTCGGGCCGAGGGACTTTAAACATAAGGATGTTGACGGGCATGGGGACAACTGGCCCATAAGCTATGAGGATGTTAAGCCTTATTACGATAAGGTGGATAAGTTGATCGGGGTTTTCGGAACTAAAGAAGGGCGCCCTAATGATCCCGACGGATTTTTTCTTCCACCTCCCAAACCAAGATTACACGAACTGTTTTATATCAACGGAGCGAGAAAATCGGGGGTCCCCGTGATTCCGGGACGACTTTCCATGTTGACAAAGAAAATTAACAATGAGCGGGGGGTTTGCTTTTATTGCGGCCAGTGTTCACGTGCCTGCTCCGTTTATGCCGATTTCTCATCAGGGAGTTGTTTGATATTCCCTGCGCAGAAAAATGGAGGTCAGATAAAGATTTTTGTGAATTCCGTAGTGCGAGAGGTCACCACCAATGAAGAGGGTAAGGCAACTGGGGTTTCGTACATCAGTAAGGATGACCGAAAGGAATATAAACTGAAGGGAAAAGTCGTTGTACTTGCGGCTTCGGCCTGTAGCTCGGCGCGCATTTTGTTGAATTCGAAGAGCAAACAGCATCCCAACGGCCTCGGGAATAGCAGTAACTTAGTGGGTAAATACCTGCATGATTCAACGGGGTCAAGTAGGGTTGCCTTTATTCCGGGTTTAATGAATAGAAAAACGTCATACAATGAAGATGGCGTGGGAGGTATGCATGTATACTCCCCTTGGTGGGGCGATAATTCCAAATTGGATTTCCCAAGGGGTTACCATATTGAAATATCGGGAGGCATGTCTATGCCCAGTTATGGTTTTGCTTATGACCCCAATGAATTCAATAAGTTCTTTGGTTCAAAGGTTGGGGGATATGGCGATTCCCTACGGGACGATGTGAAAAAGTATTACGGGGCTGTAGTAGGTCTTGCCGGAAGGGGAGAGGGTATTGCCAGAAAGGACAATTATTGCGAGATAGACCCGACGACGGTGGATAAGTACGGAATTCCAGTATTGAAATTCAATTACCAATGGTCCGATCTCGAGAAAAAACAGGCCAAACATATGCAGGATACGTTTGAAGAGATCTTTCATAATATGGGGGGCGAACCTTTGGGTGAAAAACCAGGGAAAGAAAAAGACTATGGTTTATTGGCCCCTGGACGGATCATACACGAAGTGGGTACCACTCGTATGGGCAATGACCCAAAGACATCGGTGACCAATAAATACCAGCAATTACATGATGTGGACAATGTTTTTATTGTCGATGCGGGACCCTTTGTGTCCCAAGCGGATAAGAATTGTACCTGGACGATCCTGGCACTATCATGGAGAGCCTCGGATTACATTATTAAGCAGTTGAAACAGCGGAATATTTAGATTATGGATAGAAGAAAGAGTATACAGGCAATGATCCTAGGGGCCGGAGCTGGGGCCACAGGGTTGATCTTTAAAGGATGCAAGACCGATGAAGGTCCAACTGTTGAGGAAAACATAGCTACGGGTGCTGAGGAGTTTTTTGGTAGAACGCCCGAGGAATTGAAATTGATCGAGAAATTGAATGCTGAGCAATTGTTCAATACGCATGAAATGGAGACCATTGCTGTTTTAAGTACGGTAATCCTTCCCCCTAAAGAACCCCACGGCGGTCCGATTGAAGCAGAAGTGCCCGATTTTATTGAGTTTATCGCCAAGGATTATCCTGAAATGCAGGATACTTTGTTGGGTGGACTAATGTGGTTGGACCATACAAGTAATACGACTTTTGGTGTTGAGTTTAAAACGGCGACTTTGGAACAGCAAAAACAAATATTGGATACGATTGCCTTTCACGATGTTGAGGTACCCTTGGAGGAGCAGCCGATGGAAATCCAGTTTTTCCATATGATGCGAGGATTAACGGTCACGGGGTATTACACCTCTAAGGTAGGGATAGCCGATTTGGGATACAAGGGTAACATGCCCAACGTTTGGGATGGTGTACCTGAAGATGTTTTGGAACAACATGGGGTGTCCTATGATCCGGAATGGATCGCCAAATGTGTGGATCAAAGCAAACGCGGCATTATTGCGGAATGGGATGAGGAAGGGAATTTGTTAACCTAGATATAATCCTGATAGGGGTATTGCCGTAATTTCCCCTTGAACCGTGAAAACACAAATTCGTAATAATGATTTCATTAAACCAATTGCAGCAATTTGCATACTTAAGTCTTACCTTAGGTTTGGTATGGTCTTGTCAAAATAAAACAAAAAGCATTGAAAAGCATAGTACACCACCACCCAACATCATTTGGTTGGTGGCCGAAGACCAATCACCCGATTATTTCCCTATGTATGGGGATAGTACCATCTCCTTACCAAGTCTGGAAAGTCTGGCGACCGACGGCGTTGTTTTTGACAATGCGTTTGCTCCCGTTCCTGTTTGTGCCCCTGCACGTAGTGCATTGATCACAGGGATGTATCCTACCACTTTGGGCACCCACAATATGCGGAATTACAAGGCTTGGGACAACAAAAATGAACCACTGATCAACATTCCCAACTACACGGCCATTGTTCCCGAGGGGGTTAGGATGTTTACGGAGTACCTTAGGAAAGCTGGGTATTATTGTATCAATGGTCCCAAGGAGGATTATAATTTCGCCAAGACAGAGGCCGCATGGGATGAAAGTAGTATTGAAAATAAACACCATTGGCGCAAAAGAAAGAAGGGTCAACCGTTTTTTGCAGTTTTCAACTATGGGGTTTGCCATGAATCACAGATATGGGTACGGGGAAAGGATTCATTGTTTGTTGACCCCAGCGAAGTACCGGTACCTCCCTATTTTCCTGACAATACTATAATTCGCCATGATCTTGCGGTAAATTACAGTAACCTAAAACGAATGGACGATCAAATAGCCAAGGTGATTGCCCAATTAAAGGAGGATGGATTATACGAAAACAGTATCATTTTCTTTTATGGCGATCATGGAGGTCCTTTTCCAAGACAAAAACGATCCTTGTATGATAGTGGTGTAAAGGTCCCCCTGATTATTAAATTCCCGAAAAACATCAATGCCGGTAGTAGGGATGACCGATTGTTCAGTTTTGTCGATTTTGCCCCAACGATGCTTTCTTGGGCAGGTATAGAACCACCAAAGGTAATGCAAGGGAAGGCACAATTCGGGAAATTTGAAGTTCTCGAAAAACCAAAATACACCTTCCATACTTCTGACCGATTTGATGAACTGTATGATCGTTTGCGTGCTGTACGTTCCAAACGCTATAAATACATCAGAAGTTTTAATACCCAAATAAGTCATGCTATGCCTATAGCCTATAGGGAGCAGATGCCAATGATGCAGGAATTGCGAAGGTTGTATAAAGCGGGTGAATTGACTGACGGACAATCCTTTTGGTTGCATCCTTCAAAACCTTCGGAAGAACTTTATGACCTGCGGAATGACCCTTATGAATTGGTGAATCTAGCCCTAAGGCCAGAATTGCGGGACACCCTCATCAAGATGCGGAAAGTCTTAAAGAATTGGATAAAAAACACCAATGATTTAGGCCGATATCCTGAAATGGAATTAATTGAAAAATGGATGCCCAACGGGAAAGAATTACCATTGCCTCCCTTGGAGATGGAAAATGTCGAAGCGGGTATATCGCTCATTTCAAAGAAAGCCGATGCCACCATTATTTGGAGACAGCCCAATGATTCGGTATGGCACATTTATGATGAACCCTTGCCTGAAGGAATCGATTTTGAAGCTAAAGCCGAACGTATTGGGTATTTGGATTCCGAAGTATTAATAAATTATTGATTATCGTGTATTCGCCTAAACTGCAATAGTCGTATTTCGGGTGCTTGCTTGCCTTTGATTTCCAGTGCTTTTAGTGTCAAGGCACCCCTTCCTTTTTTAAGGTCTATGGTTCCGAGCTTTATAGGGATGAAATCCTTCACATAAGATTCCATTCGTGGATCTCGATCATGTTCCATACCCATCAATGGTGGGTTATGTGCTTTATTGATTAATGAGGACAATGCACTATCGCCAAAATTCAATTCCAAGGTAGTGCCGATACTTTCTTTAGGGCATGTATAATACAGTTCAACTTCAAATTTACCATCGGCCAAAACTTCCACATCCCATGTGATTTTATCATCAACACTGGTCCAATGGGTAAAAAAGCTGCAATTCGGCCATTGATTACTTCGCGCTATGGTACCATGGGGTATACCATCGCGGGCAGGAATTTGGGTGTAAGTAAAGTTGGGATGCCCTAAAGTAATGGGTCTTTCCCCTTTTTGAACGATACTTCCGTTAAGTTGCGTCTCCCAATTGTTTTTTATAACGACTAAGGAGTCGAGCAGTCGGGGCATTGTGGCTGCGACGTTATTTTTCTGGCCTATATCATTGGTCATATCATAAAGTCGGTTTTTATCATCCAATCTATATTTTTGGGTTCTTATACTTGTCTTGCCCTGCCAATGGTTTATTATGGTTCGTGGTCCCCAAGATGGGGATGCATCAAGAAGTAGGGGTTTTAAGTCCATTCCATCTATTGGATATTCGGTTTGGTAATCAATAGAGGCCAAACTCGCGAGGGTAGGTAAAATATCGATGGCACCTGCTATATCGTTTACACTTTTTCCTTTTGGGATATGGTTTTTCCATTGTACAAAGAAAGGTGTGCGTACGCCCCCTTCGTCCGTTGATCCCTTTTTACCACGCATGCCACCATTCCATCGCCAACCATTGGGGCCGTTATCGGATAGGTAAATGACAATGGTATGCTCTTCCAAACCAAGTTTTTTCAGTGTGTCGGTAATGCGTCCAACATTCCAGTCAATATTTTCAACCATGGCCAAGGCAGCTTTGGTAAAATTAACGGATTCTTCTTCAGAGCCTTGGTATTTCATTTGTAAGTCCTTGTTTTCAAAAGGGCCCCAGAACCCATCAGGTACTTGCATAGGGCTATGGGGCGTGTTAAAAGGTAAATAGAGGAAGAAAGGTTCGTTTTTGTTTTTCTCGATAAAGGCCAGACCATGGTCGGTTAGATCATCAACTAAAAATCCATTTCCTTTGACAATAGCCCCGTTATGTTCCAGCATTGGACTGAAATAATTTCCCCAATGTCCTGAGGCAAAGCCGTAATAATCATCAAAACCCCGTGCATTTGGGTGATAGGGCGGTTGCATACCATTGTGCCATTTGCCGTAAGCCGCGGTATTGTATCCCGCTTTTTTGAATATTTCGGCAATAGTGGTTTCTCCTAAATTGAATCGTTCACCCCCAGCTGAGGTGGAATAGACCCCAATTCTTGCTGCGTACCTTCCTGTTAACAATTCCGCCCGAGTTGGCGAGCATACAGGTTGCACATAAAAATGTTCAAAGGAAACACCATTTTTGCCAAGTGTATCAATATTAGGCGTTGAAAGGTTGGTATTGCCGGAATAACTTAAATCACCCCATCCTTGATCGTCGGACATGATCAAAATGATATTTGGTTTTCTTTCTGAAGACAGCTCTTTTTTTATTTTTTTAGAACATGAAATCGTCAAAATGACCAAACAAATACTAAATACATGTCTCATTTTAATCTTTCTTGATGGCCAACCCTACCATGGAATCCGCTGTTCCATAATATAAAAACCATTGGTTCTTGAAATATACCAATCCTTCGATAAAAGTAGTTCCAGCTTTGTACTGACCTGTGATTTCATGTGGCAGGTCGGGACAGATAAAGGGGGTTTCCAATCGCGCTAAAACCTTCGTCGGGTCGTTTTTGTCGAAGAGTACTTGTCCGCCACAATAGGTGCCTTCAGGGACTTTATCCGTAGCTCCCTCACCACTTAGGTTTTTACCGTTGTATAACAAAAGAATACCGTTTTCCGTATAAATCGCAGGGGGTCCAGGTTCGGTCAAGTGACTGTCGAATTCATTGGGGGATGGTTTAAAGACATGAAGGGGTTCCCCATTGGCGTCCAAAATGGGTTCCCAATCAATTCCATCATCGGAAAGGGCCAGATTAACAAAGAGTTCCCCCCAATACATGAGGTATTTTCCGTTGATTTTTTTCGCGACAAGTTTTCCATTGACCAATTCGGTCACCATAGAACCAGATTTACTCCAAATGTCCAGGAATTTTCCGTTATGTGCCGTTTCAAAAACGGGACCGTGTTTGGTCCAACTTCTGAGGTCTTTTGATGTTGCACTTGAGAGTCGGGCCACATCCTTGTTCCAGCTGGTGTACAGCATAATATAGGAGCCTTCCGGGGTTTCCACAACACGAGGGTCCTCAATGCCCCCTGGTTGGTCCCATTTGCTGAATGCATCATCATCGGGATAGAGAACCGGTTCCGGATGTTTGGTGAAATGAATTCCGTCCGTACTGTAAGCAAGACCGATTCGTGAAGTCCTTCCACCCAAAATGGCAGCAGGATTGTCTTCAGCCCTGAACAATAAAAAAACAGTATCGTTCCTGACAATGGCCCCTGGGTTGAAGACATCGGCCTTTTGCCATTGTACTTCCTTCCTGGAAATCGGGTCTTGAAACGTATAGCTCGAATCTGCCACCATAATGGGATTTATAGTGGTTTTTTTGAATCCGAGCATCCAATTTTGTAATGAAGGTTCGTTATTTTGTTCCGCTACCGCTTTTTCTTCCTTGCAAGAGAAGAAACTAAGGGCAATGAGTAAAAACAAACTTCTGAAATTATTTTTTTTCATATGAAATTTGATGTCTTAGGATTTTAATCAAACAAAGAATTATATGTAACTTGATCCTTCTTAGTTCAACCTTCTAAATATAAAGGAATCAAACCACGAAACAGTTATATGGGCCGATTATTTTTTCTCTTTAGTTTGATTTTGATTTACAGCTGTAAAGAGTCTCCAACAAAAAAAATCATAGAACCCCCGATGCCATTGGAAGTCATGGATACGGTCAAAAAAGAAAAGCCCGTAGCCAAGAAATTCAGGTCCTTTGAAGGCTTGGCCGATAGTACTTTTGTTAGACTTGCCGATTTTAGTGATGATTTTGCCTATGATATGCGCTATGCCACGGAGAATAATTTCTTAAAGGCCAAGGTTTATGATTGTGCCGAATGTTATACCCGTGTAAAAACGGCAAAAGCACTCGTAAAGGCCAATAAGGAGTTTAATGAGCATGGTGTGAAAATTAAATTCTACGATTGTTATCGACCAAATTCCGTACAATATAAAATGTGGGAGATTGTTCCCAATCCGCAATATGTGGCAAACCCTGTAAAGGGATCTATACATAACAAGGGTGGTGCCGTGGACATTACCTTGGTGACCTTGGAAGGGGAAGAATTGGATATGGGTACTGATTTTGATTTTTTTGGAAAGCGGGCCTATCACGATAATTTGGATCTACCCCAAGAGGTGTTGGACAATCGACTATTGCTTAAGGAAACCATGGAAAGACATGGATTTTGGTCCATACGGACAGAATGGTGGCATTACAACCTATCCGCTGCATCTAACGATAAGGTAGCCGATTTTAAATGGAAATGTAATTAATAACTAGAAATACGAATGGATAAAATAACACTACTTATTGTATTAGCCATGGGTGTAAACGCTTTTTCACAAGATACCATAATGCCGTTGTGGCCCAAAGACAAGATACCAAACCACGTAGCATCCCTTGAGAAGGAAGAGCATGTCATGGAGGATATTTTGCTTATAAGTACGGTGCAAGAGCCAACCATTGAGGTGTATTTACCCTCAAAAAAGAATGCTACCGGTCAGGCAGTGGTGATTTTCCCTGGAGGGGGATATCGCATTTTGGCCTATGATTGGGAGGGAACAGATATCGCCAAATTCTTGAATAGTAAAGGCATTGCAGGTATAGTGGTCAAGTATCGCCTACCTTCATCGGTATCCCAGACCCACCAAGAGGATGTGCCGTTGATCGATGCGCAAAGGGCTTTGCGCTTAGTAAGGAGTAGGGCAGAGGCGTTTCATATCGACCCTAATAAAATTGGAGCTATGGGCTTTTCCGCTGGGGGGCATTTGGCTTCGACTTTAGGAACCCATTTTGAAGAGAAGGTATACACGCCAATAGATGACGTTGATACATGGAGTGCACGACCCGATTTTATGGCGTTGTGTTACCCGGTAATCACCTTTGGCCAATCTTCTACCCACGGGGGCTCCCAGGAGAATTTATTGACCAAGGACCCTAAACCGGGGATGGTTGATCGTTTTAGTAACGAAAAACAGGTTTCATCGAATACACCCCCTACATTTTTATTGCATGCAACGGATGACAAGTCGGTACCTGTTGAGAACAGTTTGGTGTTTTACAGGGCGTTGGTCAAGAACAATGTTCCGGCCACGATGCATATATATCCAAATGGAGGACACGGCTTTTCTTTGGGACTGAAGGACCCCTATTTAAGAACTTGGACGGATAACCTCTGTGAATGGCTAAGAAGCCTAGAGTAGAGTAAACAAAAACAGCAAGCGAAAAGGCTTGCTGTTTTTGTTATATCGGCTCCTGATTTAGAATTCATAGGCCCCTATATCTATAGATGCCCCCTTTATTTCCCTGGGCTCTACACCATTTGGCGACTTAAATTGATATTCTAATTTTTTGACGTAGGCCGGAATTTCCATTCCTGCATCAATAGCTTTTGAACCGGTTTGCAGTTTATAGGCGTTGGCGGGATCGACTGAGAAGTCTTGATCCGGAACGATCATTTGCGCTACGGTTTCATATGTCAAACTACCACTGCTACAACGTTTTTGGTCTTCGCCGGTAAATCTGGTGCTATATGCCGCTACGGTGGCATCGCTGATCAAATTATTGGAAAATAGGCCGACCGACCCCGAGTTTCTTAGTACACTCACCTGTATATTGGGATCGCTACTATCGTTCTCATAGTAGAGGATATTGTTGAAGGCTTTCAAGGTGCCTTCGCAAAAGGTAAGGTCAAAAAACATCTTACGGTAGCTTACTTTGTTGTTCCCTTTTAAAACAAAAGTATTGTTGTAACAATACAAGGTCCCCTTTCTATTTCCTTTGCCATCGGGCGATGCGGAATCGACATCGTTTCCATAATGCAAAATAGTACCGGCTCCCGGATTGCTTCCTTCTATAATATTACCGGCAAAATAGGTGGTTTTAAAAGAATCCAATTGAGGAAAGTAATCTACGGCGTTTTCTGTTTCGGCAAGGTTGATTTGTCTTGCTGCTGGGCCGACAAAACGATTGTACATGATAACATCCCCTGCCGACCGGCTTTTGTAGTTTGCGCCATGGGAACCTTCTCGAACGGGTCCGAATTGATTTCCTATAGAAACAAGGCCATCCGCCTCGATATAAATATTGTGTTGTTGGGAAACATTGAAGGTGCCATTGCCTTTAATGATGTTGTTGTTCAACCGTACATCTATTAAGGGGTCTTTGGGACTGTTATAGGCCCCGAAAATGCCATTTCCGTTATGAGTGATGATACAGTTGTTCACTTCTATATGGGCACCCCTCATATAAATACCAGAGGCGGCCCTTGAAAAGGGCTTCAGCTTTTCAGAACCCATTTCATAAGTTTTTTGTGAGTCGTCTTCTTTATATTGATGTGCCCCTTGTATCTGTAGGTTGCTGATATTGATATACTCCGGGTGGTTGTCGGCTGTTGCACTAATTATGACCATACCGAGGTAGGCTATGGTAGAATTGAAATACGAGCGGAGGTCAATGGGTCTTACCCTGGAATTTGTGCCGTCTAAGACAGGTAGTTTACCATTTTCATCGGGAACCCCACATATGCAAATCGGTTCGGTTTCTGTACCGCGGGTACTTATGATGATCCGTTCGTAATAGGGTTTGTCTTTTGCATAGATTCGAACGGCATCGCCAGGTCCTAAATTTTCGGTAGGGACATCGATAATGTTTTCATATTCTTTTCCCGGCCCGACTTCATAAAGTTTGCCATTGCCTTTGGCCTCGCAAATTTTTATGCTTCCGGTGCTAATATCCGGAGAATCGATTTCTTGCAGATGGTTTTCCTCGTCCTTGGAACACGCGATGCAAAAAATCAAAAAGAAAATGTAAGTCAGTTCTTTTAAAGTGTACTTCATATGTTTGGAACGTTTGGTTAAAAAAATAACAACGATTTGATAAAAAAGATGTTGTACAGAAAATCAAGGAATTCTTTAAAAAGAGAATGGATTATCTAAATAACTTTTATATTTTTGCAATCCGATTTCGGGATGTGGCGCAGTCCGGTAGCGTACACGGCTGGGGGCCGTGTGGTCGCAGGTTCAAATCCTGTCATCCCGACGAAACTGGATATCAATCCATACTAAAAGCCTGTTAATCTTATGATTAACAGGCTTTTATGTTATTAGGAATATCAAAAAAAAACAATTATATCCAAAGAACACGTCAACAATTCGGTTAACAAATTAATTTTTAAAAAAGTGTTGACCGAATTGTTAAAATTCATGGACGTAGGCTAAATAAATGTATCTTTAAGTGATTTGACTTTCGTCTGATAACAACATTTAATGTTAATAAAAAGACGAAATTATGAAAACATCTTCTTCATTCAGTATTCTGTTTTGGGTAAACTTATCCAGAACAAAGAACAGTGAGGCATCACTTTACGCGCGGATTACCGTAAACGGAAACAGGGCTGCCATCAGTTTAAATCGCAAAGTTTTAATAACCAACTGGGATAGTGACAGAAATAGGGCAAAGGGCACCGGACAAAAATCACGTATCCTTAATACCTATCTAGACGAAACTTATAATCAGTTATTTCAAGCCTATCAAGACTTAAAGTCAGAACATAAGCAAATAACTGCGCGGTCGGTTAAAGCAAGGTTTCTTGGTTTGGATGCAATCAACCGTTCGGTCTTGGATATCATTAACTATCATAATGAGGATATGCAAGGGAAACTGAAATGGGGAACTCAAAAGAACTATTTTACAACACAGCGCTATATTTCTAGGTTTCTCTCAAAGGCTGATAAGAGTCCAGATATACAGTTAAGGGAACTGGATTATGACTTTATCATAAAGTTTGAGAAGTTTTTGAGAGGCTATATTCCCCAAGATCATCAAAGGCGCATGGGGAACAATACAGTTATGAAGCATATAGAACGCTTTAGAAAACTGATTAACCTATCGCGTAAATTGGGATGGATGGAACGCGACCCTTTCATTAATTTTAAGGCGAAACGAATTAAGACTGAACGCGGCTTTTTAAGTCTATTGGAACTTCAGGAAATAGAGAAAAAGAATTTCACTATTCCAAGATTACAATTGGTAAGGGATTTGTTTGTCTTTAGTTGCTATACGAGTTTGAGTTATATCGATGCTATCAATCTTAGCGCCGAGAATATTCGAATTGGTATTGATGGGGAACTATGGATTTATTATAATCGTGAAAAAACAACCAAGCCTATTCATATTCCTTTATTGCCAAAAGCTTTGGATATCATAGATAAGTATAAGGATAACCAAAAAGCGATTTTACAAGGCAGAGTATTTCCCAAAATATCAAACCAGAAATTGAATTCTTATCTAAAGGAAATAGCAGACGTATGCGGTATAGAAAAGAATCTCACTTTTCATATTGCCAGGCATACTTTTGCCACAACTGTCACTCTAAGTAACGGGATGCCTATAGAAACCGTTTCAAAATTATTGGGGCATTCAAAGATAGCTACTACTCAAATTTATGCGAAAGTTATAGAACGAAAAGTAAGTGATGATATGCGAAAATTACGGGTCCAATTTAATGAAATTGAAAAAGAAAAAACGGCTGAAAATTCTTAATTACACTTTAAAGAAAAAAATATGGAACTATCAATAATTTTTGTTAGTATCAAGCTCATAACCCGAAGGTCACTGGTTCGAGTCCAGTTCCCGCTACTAGTAAAATCAAGCCTTTCAGGAAACTGAGAGGTTTTTTTATGGCTCAGGTACAACATTAGGTACAACATATTGAACTTATGCGTTACCAAATAAATATTGTTTCTATCTGCCATAAAATACTACCGAATGATATTATTTAAACTTTATTTTAACAGAGTTTGCAATTGAAACCCATAAATATAATTTTCTTCAAAATGGATAGTGTCAATTAAATTGTTGTTAAACTCAATAAAAAAATGTTAAATTCTTGTATATTTGCAACAATGAAACAATTATTTCATAAAATAATTTCAATTGCAATGGCTTTGGTAGTATTGCTTACTACAACGTCGTTCACGATTGATATGCATTATTGTGGAGGTAATATGGTTGATTTCTCTTTCTTTCATAATGTAGAGACTTGTGGAATGGAAAATGCTGAAATAGCATCTACTTGTGAGAATCCAGAATTATCAAAAAAATCTTGTTGTTCAGATGACCAATTGACTATTGATGGACAAGATGACTTAAAAAATAATTTTTCCAATCTTACTTTTGACCAGCAAGTCTTTGTTGCTTCATTCGCATATTCATATATCAGTCTTTTTGAAGGAACAGCATCTAACGAAGTTCCTTTCTTCGATTATGCACCACCCTTTGTCAAACGGGATGTGCAGGTATTGCACCAGACTTTCCTTATTTGATTTTTAAACAGTAATCTTTTTGCCCTATGGTTTTTCCGTCTAGGGCTCAACTTGTTGTGTTTGCTTTTCTGTATAACAGAATTTCAATCCTTTCATAACTGTTTAATTATCAAAATATATGCTTAATAAAGCTATCAAATACCTTATAGAAAACAAACTCGTCGCAGTTTTAATGCTCACCTTATTTATAGGTTGGGGCGTTGTAAATGCACCTTTTGGATGGGACACCAGTTTTTTACCTTCGAATCCTGTTGCAGTAGATGCCATTCCAGATATTGGGGAAAATCAACAGATTGTTTTTACCAAGTGGCAAGGTCGTTCCCCACAAGATATTGAAGACCAAATTACCTATCCTTTAACAACTTCCTTATTGGGTATTCCTGGAGTAAAAACGATTCGTAGTTCCTCTATGTTCGGATTTTCCAGTATCTATATCATTTTTGAAGAAGATATTGAGTTTTACTGGTCTCGTAGTCGGATTTTAGAGAAACTAAATTCACTGCCAGCAAACCTATTACCAGATGGCGTAAACCCATCTTTAGGACCTGATGCCACAGGTTTAGGTCAAATATATTGGTACACTTTGGAAGGACGTGATGAAGAAGGAAATGTAACGGGTGGATGGGATTTACAGGAACTACGGAGCATTCAAGATTACTATGTAAAATATGGTTTGTCTTCGGCAAGTGGTGTTTCAGAAGTAGCTTCTATAGGTGGTTATGTTCAGGAATATCAAGTAGATGTTGACCCTGAAAAAATGCGACAATACACTATTAGTTTGAGTGATGTCGTAAAAGCGGTAAAGGAAAGCAACCAAGATATTGGGGCGCAGACCTTGGAAATAAATCAAGCAGAATATTTAGTTCGTGGTTTGGGTTATGTGAAATCTGTGGCTGACATTGAAAATGCCGTAGTCACTTCAGAAAATTTTACTTCTATACGAATCAAGGATATTGCAAAAGTAAATTTAGGACCACAGACTAGACGTGGTATTTTAGATAAGGAAGGTGCTGAAGTTGTGGGTGGTGTTGTTGTGGCTCGCTACGGTGCAAATCCAATGGAGGTTATCAATAATGTGAAAGACCAGATAGCAGAACTCTCATCGGGATTGCCAAGCAAAGTTTTGGCAGACGGTCGCACTTCACAAGTAACCATTGTTCCATTTTATGACCGTACGGAACTGATTCAAGAAACACTTCACACGCTCAATGAAGCTCTTACGCTTGAAATTCTAATTACAATTCTGGTTATCATCGTGATGGTGTTCAACCTGCGTGCATCCATTCTAATTTCTGGATTATTGCCTGTCGCCGTTTTGATGGTTTTTATAGCGATGAAGCTATTCAATGTAGATGCAAATATCGTTGCACTTTCAGGTATTGCCATTGCCATCGGTACTATGGTAGATGTTGGAGTCATTCTTGCCGAAAATATGATTCGGCATTTGGAAGATGAAAAATTACGTTTTAAAGAAAGTGGAATCGAATACACTACAAATGAAATTGTCTATAATGCTACAGCTGAAGTTTCAGGAGCTATTTTAACAGCTGTTCTCACAACCATCATAAGTTTCATACCAGTATTTACATTGATAGGTGCCGAGGGAAAACTTTTCAGACCACTGGCATTTACGAAAACAGCGGCGCTTACTGCTGCCTTAGTTATTGCACTTTTTTTGATACCGCCATTTGCAGCTTACCTGTTCAGAAAAACCAATATTAGAGAGCGTTCTAAATATATTCTAAATGGTTTGCTCATCATTCTTGGCATAGCTGCTATTATTTATGGCTATTGGTTGGGGCTTGTTTTGATAGGGTATGGCGTGGTTGCCTTACTGAGCGTTCGGGATATTGTTACCACAAAAAGAGCCAATCTACTTCATATCATTATTTCCTGCATTGCAATTGTTTTCTTACTTGCTGAATATTGGCGACCGCTTGGTTTTGACCGTAGTATCCTAATGAACTTGATTTTTGTATCGATTATCTGTTTTGGATTACTGGGTGTGTTTTCAATTTTCCAAAGGTATTATGACAATATATTACGCTGGGCACTTGAAAACCGACTGCTATTTTTAATCATTCCAACAACGGTGTTCATTTTAGGAGCGGTTATAATGCGTAATACAGGCAAAGAATTTATGCCATCGCTTAACGAAGGCTCATTTCTTTTAATGCCTACTTCTTTACCGCACTCAGGTGTAGAAGAAAATAAGCGCGTACTGCAACAACTCGATATGGCGGTCGCCACGATTCCCGAAATAGAAACTGTAGTTGGAAAATCTGGACGAACAGAATCTGCACTCGACCCAGCACCGCTTTCAATGTATGAAAATATGATTCAGTATAAATCTGAATATATGCGGAATGAAGTTGGAGAGAGACAACGTTATCAAATCAATGAAGACGGATTGTTTGTACTGAAAAATAATAAGTTCATTATCAATCCAAATAATGAAATCGATGATAATGCAAACTACGAAGCATCTCAACTAAAAACAAATGCAACTCGTGAGGAATTAATTCCTGATGATGATGGAGAATACTACCGAAACTGGCGACCAGATATAAACAGTCCTAATGATATTTGGAATGAAATTGTTAAGGTCACCAAATTCCCTGGGGTTACCTCTGCGCCGAAGTTACAACCTATCGAGACAAGATTGGTAATGCTTCAAACTGGAATGCGAGCACCTATGGGAATTAAAGTAAAAGGTCCTGATTTAAAAACTATTGAAGCTTTTGGCTTGCAATTGGAAGAATTATTAAAACAATCCGAGGGCGTTAAAGAGCAAGCTGTTTTTGCAGACCGTATTGTAGGTAAACCTTATTTACTTATTGATATAAAAAGAGAGCAATTGGCGCGATACGGAATTTCAATTATGGATGTTCAAGAAGTGCTACAAGTAGCCGTAGGCGGTATGCCACTTACCCAAACTGTAGAAGGTCGTGAGCGTTATGGAGTTCGTGTTCGCTATCCAAGGGAGTTACGTGGCAATCCAGACGACCTCAAAAAGATTTATGTACCCGTAGAAAAAGGGAGTCCTGTTCCTTTAGGCGAGCTGGTGGATATTCGCTATGAACAGGGACCACAAGTAATTAAAAGTGAGGACACTTTTCTGATAGGTTATGTGCTTTTTGATAAGCTAGATGGTTTTGCCGAAGTAGATGTGGTTGAAAATGCACAGGCTTTGTTTAAAAAGAAAATTGAGGCTGGCGAGTTAATCGTTCCTAAAGGAATCAGTTACAAGTTTACAGGGACTTACGAAAATCAATTACGAGCAGAGAAAACACTTTCTGTTGTAGTTCCGCTTGCACTTGCAATCATTTTCTTGATTCTATACTTCCAGTTCAAATCTGTGAGCACATCGCTTATGGTTTTTTCAGGAATTGCTATAGCGTTTGCAGGTGGCTTCATTATGATTTGGTTGTACGGTCAAGATTGGTTCTTCAATTTTAATCTATTTGGAGAAAATATGCGGGACCTATTCAATATGAAAACCATCAATTTAAGTGTGGCGGTTTGGGTAGGATTTATTGCACTTTTCGGTATTGCTACAGATGATGGCGTTGTAATGGCAACCTATCTCACACAGTCCTTCGATAGAGAAAATCCAACGGACAAAAAGGGAATTCGATTGGCAACCCTAGAAGCTGCCGGTAAGAGAATCCGTCCTTGCCTAATGACAACTGTAACGACCATTTTAGCGCTGTTACCCATTTTAACTTCTACAGGAAAAGGAAGCGATATAATGATACCTATGGCGATCCCTATTTTTGGTGGGATGATAATCGACATTACCTCTTATTTCTTATTACCTGTGTTATTTAGCTGGAAGAAAGAGTATCAACTTAAAAGAGCAAACAAATGAAAAATTTAAAAATAATAGTATGTCTTTTGTTCGTTTCCACTATCTCGAAAGCACAACAATTACAGACCTACATCGAAGAGGCAAATAGCAATAATCCAGAAATTCAAGCCTATAATTTACGGTACAACATCGCCGAAGAAAAAGTAAATGAAGTGGACTGGATTCCAAATACAGAATTTAGTGTAGGGTATTTTGTAAGCGAACCGGAGACGAGAACAGGAGCGCAACGCGCACGAATTGGTTTTAAACAAATGTTACCTTGGTTCGGCACTATTACAGCTAGAGAAAACTATGCCACTTCTATGGCCGAAACTGAATATGTGGAAATTACCATTGCCAAAAGAAAATTGGCACTTTCAGTTGCAGAAATATATTACAAGCTTTATGAAATTAGAACACAACATAAAATACTTGACAAAAATATTCAATTGTTGAAAACCTATGAAAAACTTGCGTTAACATCTGTAGAGGTTGGTAAAGCATCAGCAGTAGATGTGTTGCGGTTGCAGATAAGGCAGAATGAATTAGTTCAAAAAAAGGAAGTTCTAGAGCAACAAGTATTAGGCATCCAGACGGCTTTAAATAAACTTTTGAATAGGGAGTATGATAAATCGGTCGAAACTGTTACTTTTTTACCACTGCCTGATGAAGATACCATCTCTAGTTATGACGCATTAAAGTTCAACCCCGAACTGCTTAAATACGATAAACTCTACGAATCCGTCTCACAAGCCGAATTACTGAACCAACGTGAAGGTTTACCAATGATAGGTTTTGGGGTAGACTACCTACCAGTTTCTGAAATGGCTGATATGAATTTCAGCGATAACGGTAAGGACATTTTAATGCCTATGATTTCGGTTACTGTTCCGCTTTTTAACAATCGCTATAAATCTATAACAAAGCAAAACGAATTGCGTCAGAAAGAAATTGAGATGCAAAAAAAACAGCGATTGAATGTGCTGGAGTCCGCTTTTGCGAAAGCAACATCCCAACGTAACCAAGCTCGAATTGCCTACAATACACAAAAGCAAAATTTAAAGCAAGCTAAAGATGCCGAGCAAATTCTAATCAAGAATTATGAAACGGGCACTATTGATTTTAATGATGTGCTGGATATACAGGAGTTACAACTCAAATTTGAGTTAAATCAAGTAGAGTCGATACAGATGTATTACATACAGTCTGCACTTATTAATTACCTAATTAACTAACCGATGGAAAAGAAATTATTCATAAAAAATATGGTGTGTAACCGCTGTATTAAAGCTATCCAAAGTGATGTTGAAACATTAGGCATTCATTTAAAGCATATTGAATTAGGCTCTATTATTTACGAAGAGAAATCCAATGATGATTTTAAGAACATAAAAACTACTCTAGAAAGCAATGGTTTTGAAATTCTACTTGGTCAAGACCAGCAATTAGTAGAACAAACTAAAATTGAACTCATCAAACTATTACAAAAATTGCCTTTGCGATTAGAAAAAACGCTTTCTAAATATTTAGAATTCACAATGAATTTAGAGTACTCAAAAATTAGTAAAATTTTCTCATTCAATGAAAGTATAACCATAGAGAAATACTTTATCAAATTAAAAATTGAAAAAGTGAAAGAGTTGATACAATTACAAGAAAATAACTTTACAGAAATTTCACAACTACTTGATTATAGCAATGTCAATCACTTAAGTAGGCTATTTAAAAATGAAACAGGTTTAAGTCTAACAGACTATAAGAATAGTCAAAAAAGTATAAGAAACGCCTTAGACCAAATTAGGTAGATAAGAACCATAATTGTGATACAATAAGCTTTAAATCAGGAGTAATTTTGTGTCAACATAATGAAAGATAAAATGAAAGATAAAATAATATTACTGTTTCTAACTGCCTTTATTACAGGTGCTTTTGCACAAGAGAAACAAGGCAACATAAACAATCCTCCAGTAAGAGAACATACCATAACCTTGCGACAAGCAATGGTTAACAAAGCAGGAAAAGACGTTATGGGGATGACCGTAAATGGAACAATTCCTGGTCCTACTCTTGAATTTACAGAAGGAGAATATGCGGTTATCTATGTAAAAAACGAAATGGATGTAGAGACTTCTGTGCATTGGCACGGACTTTTACTACCTAATTTCTATGATGGTGTTCCATACTTAAATACACCACCTATAGAACCAGGACATACACAAAAATATGAGTTTCCTATCAAACAATCTGGAACCTATTGGTATCACTCGCATACGATGTTACAAGAACAAAGCGGTGTTTATGGGTCAATAGTTATTCAGCCTAAAGAAAAAGTGTTGGATTATGATAAAGAATTGGTTTTAGTGTTATCTGATTGGACAAATGAAAAGCCAATGAATGTATTGCGTAATTTAAAACGTGGTAACGAATGGTATGGAATTAAAAAAGGAACTGCTACACCACTAAATCAAGTAATCGCACGTGGCGCTTTTGGAGCACAATTAGATTTTTGGAGACAGCGTATGGAAGGAGCAGATATAGCAGATGTCTACTATCCTGCATTTTTAATTAATGGAGAAGAAAGTATTGAGTACCCAGAATTTAAACCTGGTGAAAAAATAAGACTGCGAATGATTAATGGAGGAGCTTCTACCTCTTTTTGGATGACGTTTGGTGGAGAGGTACCTGTACTGGTTTCTTCAGATGGATTAGATGTAGTTCCTGTAGAAAGGAATAAAACATTTATAGGTGTAGCTGAAACGTATGATTTTGTTGTTACAGTACCTCAAGAAGGCAAAATGGAATTTAAAATAACCGCACAAGATGGTTCGGGAACCGCATCTGCTTTTCTTGGAAATGGTAAAACATTACCTGCTATGGATGTTCAAAGACCAGATAAAATTGGGATGATGCAAAAAATGGCAAAGATGGATATGAAAATGGGTGCACACGCTTTAAAGTTTCAGCCAGGTAAAGATGAACGTTTTGAGATGAAAGACGAATATGGGATGCAGATGGATAAGATGCAGGGGATGAATATGAATACTTCGGAAAAGGAAGATGATGTAATGAAAAAGATGAACCATTCCAAAATGAAGGGAATGGATATGAAGAAGGATTCAATACAAATAGATCATTCTAAAATGAAAGGAATGAATTTGAAGAAAGATACAATGCAGATGGATCATTCTAAAATGCAGGGAATGGAGATCAATATGAAGAAGGACACGATTCAAATGGACCATTCCGAAATGCAAGGAATGGAGATGGGTGAGATGGATATGAAGGATGTAATGAATGATATGGATATGTTTGCCGAATATAATTACGATTATTTAAAATCGCCCGAAAAAACAACCTACGACAAGAATGTTCCTGTAAAAGAAATCTTATTGAATCTTACTGGTAATATGAATCGTTATATCTGGAGTATGAATGGTGTACCATTGTCTGAGGCTGATAATATCAAAATAAATAATAAGGAGGTAACGCGCATTACATTCAATAACCTGACGATGATGCACCATCCTATGCACTTGCACGGGCATTTCTTTAGAGTACTTAATGAGAATGGTGAATACTCGCCATTAAAGCACACGGTAAATGTGCCACCAATGCAAAAAATGACCATAGAATTTTATGGGAATAATGGCGATGAGGCTGGAGACTGGTTTTTCCATTGCCACATTTTATATCATATGATGGGTGGTATGGCAAGAGTAGTATCTTATGATACACCAAGAGACCCAAGAATGGATGAATTTCCAGCTTCTAAAATTATAGAAGAAACTAATAAATGGTACACTTGGGGCATTGCAGATGTTGCATCACATACTACAGGTTTTAATTTATTGACTTCTAATATTAGAAATCAATTTAATGCCTCTTTTGAATATGGTTGGAACAATAATCTGGAAGGAGAGTTTACCTATGAACGCTATTTACACGATTATTTAAGAGTTTTTGGTGGTGTGAATATAGAAAACGAGACACGTGATAGCTTAGATGAATTTAGCACTACAGCAGTTGTTGGGGTGCGTTACTTAACACCCTACTTATTCAATTTAGATGTGCGTATTGATAATAAATTAAGACCAAGAATTGGTGTAGGACGCAGTATTATGATATTCCCTAAACTGTCAGTATTCGGTTATTACGAATATCAAATAGATTTAGGTTTTGTAGATAATCTACCTATTAATAAAGACTTCACTTCAGAAACAGTCTGGAGCGCAGGAACCGAGTATATGCTTTCAAGAAACTTCTCATTAATGGCGAGCTACGATAACCGTTTTGGTGCAGGTGGAGGACTGTCAGTAAGATTTTAAAACAATTAATATTAACTAAATAATAAAAAAATGAAAATTTTAAAAACAACATTAGGAATAGTTGCGATAGCATTTATAACCTTAACAATAGTGTCTTGTAAAGATGGCAAGAAGGAACAAAACAATGCGGATGGAAACCATTCAGAAATGAATCACGATAACAGTGACGGTCATCACGACGGCGAGAAAAAGGCAATATCTATGAGCGAAAATGGAAGTGGTAATACACAAGATGTGTTAGATGATTACTTCAGTCTAAAAGATGCCTTGGTTGCAGATGATAATGCGAAAGGGACAGAATTAGGAGCAACTTTGGCAAAAAGTTTTGGTAATCTCGACATTTCAAAATATACAGATACTCAAATAGCCGACTTAAAAGATATTATCGAAGATGCAGTAGAGCACGCAGAGCACATTTCAGAAAGTGATATAGCGCATCAGCGAGAACATTTTAAAATATTGAGCAAGGATGTAACCGATATGGTTGCAATAACTGGAACAGAAATTACACTCTACGAGCAATTTTGCCCAATGTATGATGGAGGTAGCTCTTGGTTGAGTATGGACAAGGAAGTGCGTAATCCATATTACGGAAGCCAAATGTTGAAATGTGGTAAAGTACAGCGTGAGATTAACTAAATGAAAATACTTAGAGTTATAGCTTGGATAGCGCTTGTAGCGTTTATAGTAATTCAATTTTTTCCAACGGAGAAAAACACAAATTACACTACACCAAAAACTGATTTTATGGTGGTCAATAATGTGCCATCAAAAATCGAAAATCAGTTGAAGGTGTCTTGCTATGATTGTCACAGTAATAATACCGAATATCCGTGTTACAATAAGATTCAGCCAGTAGCTTGGTATCTGAAAGATCACGTAAAAGAAGGCAAAGCCGAGCTGAATTTTAATGAATGGGGAAACTATTCAGATAGAAGAAAAAACAGCAAACTACGCTCGATCATAAAGCAGATAGAAAACGGTGAGATGCCTATGGATAGTTACACACTTATGCATAGAGATGCTATGCTTTCAAAGTATGATAAAAATAACGTAATAGCCTATATAACAAGGCTAAAAGATAGTTTATAATAAAGTCCTGAATAGGAAAAGAGAAACTTAATGGTTAGTTAATGAACTTTTTCCTTTTCAGGAACAAATAAGTCCTAATTAGAGAAAGGATTCATTTTTTCATTGGTTATTAGAAACCCTTTCTTTTTTTAGGCGATTATGATATGAAAGATTGTTGTAAAACAGGAAATACTAGTAAGTCAAAAAGTAACCTAAAGCGGTGGTTCAATTATGCTCTTTATGCAATACTGAGCCTTATCATTATAGGAGTCATTTATTTACAGATTATAGAAAACTAATATGAAACACACCTATCACATACAAGGAATGACCTGCAATGGTTGTCGCAGTCACGTTGAGCAAACACTTTCTAAAGTGGAAGGTGTGACCAAAGCATCGGTAGATTTAGAAAAAGAAGAAGCTACCATAGAAATGGAATCTCACATTCCTATTGAAACATTTCAAGAAGCTTTAAAAAATGACGGCGGAAGATACAGCATTCACAATATTGGAGAGCATCATCATTCCGAAGAGGCAAAAGTAGAAAAACCGAAAGGCAAAGGAACGGGCACGTTCTATTGCCCAATGCATTGCGAAGGCGACAAAACGTATGACAAGCCAGGCGATTGTCCTGTTTGTGGAATGGATTTAGTAGAGGAGCAAAATTTATCGGCTGCCACGTCTGAACAATGGACTTGCCCAATGCACCCAGAAATTGTCAAAGATGAAGCCGGAGCTTGCCCTATTTGCGGAATGGACTTAGTCCCAATGGAAGCAGATAGCTCAGCAGAAGAGAAGACCTATCAAAAATTAATTAAGAAGTTCTGGATAGCTGTAGCTTTTACGCTACCAATTTTCCTAATCGCTATGAGCGAGATGATTCCTAATAATCCGTTATATGATTTAATGGAGCAAAAATGGTGGAATTGGATTCAGTTTGGTTTGTCAATTCCTGTAGTGTTTTATGCTACTTGGATGTTCTTTGAAAGAGCTTACCGCAGTATTAAAACGTGGAATCTCAATATGTTCACACTCATAGGTATCGGGGCAGGTGTGGCGTGGTTGTTTAGTGTTTTTGGAATGTTGTTTCCCGACTTTTTTCCAGAACAATTCAAAACGGAATCAGGAGCAGTTCACGTATATTTTGAAGCAGCAACCGTAATACTTACCCTTGTTTTAATGGGTCAGGTTTTAGAGGCAAGAGCGCACAGCAAAACCAATTCCGCAGTCAAGGAATTGTTAAAGCTTGCACCTAATAAAGCGTTACGTGTAGTTGATGGAAATGAAGAAGAAGTTTCTATTGATAAAATTGAAAA
The DNA here is from genome assembly GCF_014596745.1 of Maribacter aquimaris. Classification (GTDB taxonomy): domain Bacteria; phylum Bacteroidota; class Bacteroidia; order Flavobacteriales; family Flavobacteriaceae; genus Maribacter_A; species Maribacter_A aquimaris. The sequence continues at coordinate 838,991 of NZ_JABTCF010000001.1, read as the reverse complement.
AGGAGATATTCTACGTGTTAAGCCAGGCGATAAGATTCCTGTGGACGGTATTATTACAGAGGGAAAAACGACAGTAGATGAATCAATGATTTCTGGAGAACCTATTCCCGTTGATAAAATCGAGGATGACAAAGTAAGTAGCGGTACTATAAACGGCAATCAATCTTTTTTGATGAAAGCCGAAAAAGTAGGTAGTGACACCTTACTTTCTCAAATCATACATATGGTAAACGATGCGAGTCGCAGTCGTGCACCTATTCAAAAACTGGCAGATACTGTTTCAGGATATTTTGTACCCGTAGTAGTTATTATTTCATTAATCACTTTTGCAGTTTGGGCAATTTGGGGTCCAGAACCAGCCTATGTATATGCGCTTGTAAATGCCATTGCAGTATTGATTATTGCCTGTCCGTGTGCGCTTGGATTAGCCACACCTATGTCCGTGATGGTAGGTGTCGGTAAAGGTGCTCAAAATGGCGTCTTAATTAAAAATGCCGAAGCCCTTGAAAAAATGGACAAGGTAACCACCTTGATAGTGGACAAGACAGGAACTATTACCGAAGGAAAACCAACGGTTGAGAAAATAGGAGTATTTGGAAATCGCTTTCGCGAAAGCGACATATTGAAATTTATTGCATCCATAAATAGTTCTAGTGAGCATCCACTTGCCGAAGCTACCGTAAAATATGGTAAGCAACAAAATACTGAAATTTCAAAAACCGAAAATTTTAGTGCCGTTACTGGTAAAGGCGTAGAAGGAACTGTTGATGGCAAAAAACTCGATTTAGGTAATGCTAAAATGATGGAGTATGCAAAAGCCACTATTTCTTCAGAAATGCAAGACGAGGCACAATCGTTTCAAAAACAAGGAAAAACAGTTTCTTATTTAGCTGTAGATGGCGAAGTATCGGGATATGGAGTTATTGGAGATAAAATTAAACAGACAAGTGCCAAAGCCATTAGAGAATTACAAGATAAAGGTATTGCTGTCATTATGCTTACTGGCGATAATCACGATACTGCACAAGCGGTGGCCAAGGAACTGAACCTTGCTGATTTTAAAGCAGGAATGTTACCAGAAGACAAACTCAAAGAAGTAACAAAATTACAAGAACAAGGAAAAGTGGTCGCAATGGCTGGCGATGGTATAAATGATGCGCCAGCATTAGCTAAAAGTGATGTAGGTATCGCAATGGGAACAGGAACTGATGTTGCTATTGAAAGCGCAATGATTACCCTTGTAAAAGGAGATTTGCACGGCATCGTAAAGGCGAAAAACCTAAGTCACGTTGTAATGAAAAATATCAAGCAAAATCTATTTTTTGCGTTGATATATAACACACTTGGAGTGCCGGTTGCGGCAGGTGTATTATTTCCATTTTTCGGAATACTATTATCGCCTATGATTGCTGCACTTGCGATGAGTTTTAGTTCGGTATCAGTCATCGTAAATGCTTTAAGGCTCAAAACAAAATCAATTGAATAACACTTTTATACAATGAAAAACAGTATCATCCTTTTATGTCTTATCCTCTTAGTCTCTTGTAAAGAAACTTCAAAGGAAGCACAAGTACCGCAGCATCAAGACGCGACGGAACAAAAAACAATAAGCGCTGAACCCGCTAAGAAAAAACCATTGAGTCCACACACAAGCGCAATGGCAATGGTAGGAGATGCACATATCCATTTTGATTATTCATCGCCTGGAGTTCGTAATCGTATCGTTTTTGGAGGCTTACTTCCTTATGATGCTGTTTGGCAAGCAGGTGCACATATGGCAACTTGGATGGAAACAAATAAAGATTTAACCATTGATGGAAAAGTCTTAAAAGCTGGAAAATATGGATTCTTTGTTATTCCTAATCAAAAAGAATGGACTATCATTTTCAATACCAATTGGAACCAACACGGTAAAGATGAATATGACAAGAAAGATGATGTATTAAGATTTAAAGTAATCCCTAAAATTTCTGAAGAAATACAAGAGCATTTAGAATATAAAATAACCAAAGTTACCGATACTTCTGGCGCAATTAGTTTGAGCTGGGAGAAAGCGATTGTCGGATTTCCTTTTGATGTAAAATAAGAGGTTAATTCAAAACAATAATTAGTCTTCTTTTTTATAATTAAAGAAGCTAAAAAGGTGTAATTTTTAAATCAGATAAAATGGAAAACAACAGTAAAATGAATCACGATTCAATGAAAAAAAATCAGTACACAAAATTTGTAGGTATGCTAGTAGCATCCTTCCTTGCAATGTACATCACAATGTATTTGAACACCTATGCAATAGACCATGTGTATTTTAGCTTAACTAGGTTTTATATGAGCTGTTTAGGGATATCAGCAATGGCAATCATAATGTTTGTGGCAATGCGGAATATGTATCAAAATAAAAAGAAAAATATTGCGATAGTACTAGGCAGTATCGTTCTATTTGGAACTGCGCTAGGATTGGTAAGAGCACAAGCACCGATTGTGGGCGATGTGTTATGGATGAAAGCAATGATTCCGCACCATTCTATTGCCATACTAACAAGCGAGCGTGCAGACATTCAAGACCCAGAAGTGAAGCAATTAGCTGACGATATTATCAAAGCTCAGAAAAAAGAAATTGAAGAAATGAAGGCAATGATTAATCGACTTCAAAATACAAAATAGAAATTATGAATAAGAACATCTTATATATCGGTATTGCAATAATCATAGGGCTTTTTAGTGGTTATTTGTTATTTGGAAATAAATCGGGTACGTCCAATCATGAACTATCGGACGGTCATAACCATACCAAAGAAGTTAAGAACCAAATGTGGACGTGTTCTATGCATCCTCAAATAATGCAACCAGAACCAGGCGACTGCCCTATTTGTGGAATGGATTTAATTCCAGCAGAATCTGGCGCTGAAGGTCTTGCGATGAACGAAATCAAAATGACAGAAAATGCTATGGCACTAGCCAATATTCAAACTACTATTCTAGGAAATGCTAAAGCATCTGACGAAGATGGAATAATTTCACTCTCTGGAAAAATTGCAGCTAACGAAGAAAACAACGCTGTTCAAGCAAGTTATTTTGATGGACGTATCGAACGATTAAACGTAAATTACGAAGGGCAGAAAGTGAATAGAGGTCAATTATTAGCTACTATTTACGCCCCTAATTTAGTTGCAGCGCAACAGGAATTAATAACAGCAGGGTCTTTAAAGGAATCCCAACCCGCTTTATATAAAGCTGTACGTAACAAATTGAAAAATTGGAAGCTTTCAGAAAAACAAATTGACGCTATCGAAGCATCAGGAAATGTAAGGGACAACTTTCCGATTTACGCAACAGTTTCCGGAACCGTTTCAGAAGTGATGGCAAAAGAAGGCGATTATGTAAAACAAGGTCAGCCGATACTACGAGTGACGAATCTAAATTCGGTTTGGGCAGAATTTGATGCCTACGAAAATCAGATTTCAAATCTAAAGATAGGACAAAAAATAAAGGTAGTGACCAATGCATATCCTAACAAAGAGTTTGATGCTACGGTTTCATTCATTGACCCTATGTTAAATAATTCCACTAGAACGATTACCGTAAGAACAACACTTAAAAACACGGAAGACTTGTTGAAGCCAGGGATGTTTGTAAACGGAAAACTTAAAGGATTGACGGAAACGAATTCCGAACTAATTTCCGTACCGGCAACTGCTGTAATGTGGACGGGAGAACGCTCTTTGATTTATATAAAAACCAACCCAAATGAACCCATTTTTGAAATGCGAGAAGTAACTATTGGTAGCCGAAATGGCGAAAATTTCACTATAACTTCTGGCTTAGAAAATGGAGATGAAATTGTGACCAATGGTACATTTACGGTCGATGCCGCAGCACAACTGCAAGGAAAAAAATCAATGATGAATAAAGGAAAAAGAGATGCCCCTACAATGCTACCGTCTCAAATGAAAATTGATTTATCAGTATCCTTTCAAAAGGATTTTAAAAAGGTGCTCAATCCTTATCTTAAAATGAAAGATGCTTTTGTGTTGAGTGATGCCAATCAAGTTTCTACTTTCGCAAAAGCGACGTCGGAGTCTTTGAAATCCATAGATATTAATAATTTAGGAAAGATGGAGCAATCACATATTACAAAAAGTATCGAAATGCTCGATGCTATTTCAACAAATGACAATCTGGAAAATCAGCGTACCAACTTTGTCATACTTAATGAAAATATAATTCCGATTGCGATGAATATGGACAATTTTGGTGCAATACTGTATGTTCAAAAATGCCCTATGGCCAATAATAATAATAATAATAAAGGTGGTATCTGGTTGAGTACCGAAAAGGATATTAAGAATCCTTATTATGGGGATGCAATGCTAACTTGTGGGAGTGTGATTGAAACAGTTCAGTAAAATTATTAGTTATAAATAAACTCTGCTAAGCAGCAACATTATTCCTTCGTATGGGGAGTTTATTATCATACAATATAACCGCAATTTAAACTCGTAAAATACACCCATCAAAAAACTACGGCATAAACCGTTCGTGCCTTCACTATTTATTCCGTTTCCTTTTGAGCTGAGATTTTAGCTTCCGTTTGGGTACTGCTCAAATATTGTTTAATCTAAATTCAAAAGTTATGTATTTACAAAATATACAGCAGGATGAAATCTTTGTTCCATCGGAAATGAAATCCTTAAAAAGTCTCACACAGATGGAATCCCGACGAGGGCTTGAAAATGCCATAATTTCAAATGGCAAAATTGTCAACGTCGTATCGAACAGCTACGGACACATTCCAAATCAATTATTCTTCAAAAAAGCTGAAGAAATGTTGGCCGATGCACAACTAAACTTCCATAAACGCACCATCAACAAAAATGACAGGTCGTTCATTACAGACTTTATAATTGACGACAAAAGTCAGTTTACGGTCAAGAACAAAAAGGACTTGATACTGCCGATGCTTCGCTTTAAAAATTCTTATGACGGAAGTGAAAAGACCTCTGGCCACTTTGGTTTTTATCGAGAAATATGTTCTAACGGACTGCACGTATCACAAGCCGAAATTGAGTTTTCCATTAAACACAGTAAGAACAATACACAACTAATAATGCCCAGGTTAAGTAACTTGTTCGATAAATTTCTGGATAATGAATTCTATACCATTACCAAGAAATTTGATAAGATGAAAGGATTTAAAATAATCAATACACAAGAGTTCGTGAAAGCCATCCTTGAAAAAACAAAATTGTTTAGATATGAATGTAGCGACAAAAACAGCGACCCCTCAAAAAAGTCTCGTGAAGTTATCGAAATTTTAAATTATGAAGCGTTGTTGCTCAATGAAGAACCAAACCTTTGGTTAGGCTATAACGCTTTCAATGCAGTATTACATAATACGCTGAAGAAAAGTTTCGGTCAACAAGAACGATTGGATAAAAAATTATTCGATGAAGTCTATGAAATGGCTTAGAATAGTAAAGGTTTATCCAGTACCTTAAACTGGATTTTTTGATAAATAAATTAATAGGAACAAAATAAAATCACTCAGCCCATTCCCCTACATTTCGCAGAAAAAGCTTCATTTCGGGAAATGCGCTTTATTATATAAGGTCTTGGACACAATTTAAAAGACTACGATTTCCATTGCGCTGAACCTGCCAGAAAATGGCAGAATCGCTTTATTCCCAATCTACGTCTTTCAAATTAAGTCCGCCTTAAACACTTCGGAAAAGAATAATACTCTTTCATAATCCACTCAGCACATTCCCCTACATTCCACGCTTTCTGCTAAATAGCAGAAACCACTACATTCCTTGAAAAGAGCTTCACTACAATAATCTTGGACACAATCCCCAATTTTAGCTTTCCATTCCGTTAACCCTTCCCGCTAAGCTGGGAAGGAACACTTCATTCCTGAGCCAAAACCGTGAATTAAGTCCGCTTTTTCATCGGAAAGGCATCGCCTCGATTTTCTTAACGGAATTTTCGGTGCAGTCTTCTTGAGCCCTTACTCGAAAATGCCTAAAAACCGAACCGCTGCCTTGCAGATTTTAAGGGGTTTATAATGGATAAAGCCTCTGTCGTTTTTCGGTACAGCGAAAAACTGGCACGACATAACCAATTCTAAATTAAACACAGCTGCTTTTCTCGCTTAACTGCCGGTACGCTCAAACGCAACTGCGTTTAAAAGAATTGCTAATGCCCTTATGGAACTTGTCAAGACTATACAAGTTTTAGTGAAAAATAAGGTTTCTACTTCCTTGAAATTCCAAGGAATTTACTACGTCGCAAACACACCTGATTTGTTCCCTAAAAGTCTGGACAAAACCCACTCTATCCATTGTGCGGTGCACAGAAGAAAAGAACAAACACCCCTTAAAATTCAATTCAGTTTAAATCAAAAAGGGGAAATATAAACCAGTCTGTAACAAAGCAGACACAAATCTTTTTATTATGAGTACTATAAAAAATCACGTACAGTTAATTGGAAACGTTGGACAAGAACCAACCATTACAAACCTTGAAAGCGGAAAGAGAGTAGCCCGTTTTTCATTAGCAACAAACGAGTATTACAAGGACAAAGAAGGCAACAAGCAAACAGATACTAATTGGCATACCGTAGTAGCTTGGGGAAAGACTGCTGAAATTGTAGAGAAGTATGTTATTAAAGGTAAAGAAGTTGGTATTTCGGGAAAACTTAAAACTCGAAGTTATACAAATGACGATAACGAACAACGCTATGTTACGGAAGTTGTAGCCGATGAAATCTTATTACTTGGAAGCAAAAACGATAAGTAATATCTAAAATTAAAGAGGGCGTAACCGTCTAAAGATGCGCCCTCTTTTTTCATTATTAACTAATAAAATGTAATAACAATGAAGGCACAAGTTAACGAAATTAAAGAGCAATTGCAATATTTTAATGGAACTGAAATGTTCTACTCTTTACCATTATTGAAAACCCGTTTTACAGATGGACTAAAATATTTATCAGAAGTTGCTGAATGTTTTTGGCTTATTACGGACACGTCCGTAATTGCAAAAAGTCTGATGAACCGAAGTGAATTTATTACCATTGACTTCAAAAGATTGCCCGAAGAAAAACAAGATTATTCTGGTTATGAAGCTGAAATAATTTACAGCGATGGCAATGATAATATTTTAGAAAAATACGGCTATCGGGTTACCGATTTTCCACTTGATGAACTGCGGTTATTTTTTGTAAATAATACGTTGATGTTACCAAGCGAATACTAAATTTTGAAGCTATGATTTATATAAAATTTCAAGATTTAAGTATGGAGAAACAAGAGGAACTTTTACAAGTTTCAAGAGAGCACGTTACACATCTTTTTGGGGATTCCATAAAAAAGTATGTTGAAGAAACTGGGGCAAATTATGAAAATTTAATAGACGAAGAAATGTTTAAAAACCTATATAATTACAACTTCGTTTTTAACATCTAATTTCCTAAAGTTAGTTTTAAGCACCTCTAAATTTTAGGGGTGTTTTTTATATGCTAATTATTCTCATATCAATAAAAAGGCGTATCTTTATTTCGCTGGAAATACAGCACACAAATTAAAGTAAGGTTATCCACTTTTCGACTTTCGCCGATAACCGTACACATCTAAAATAACATATCGGAAAATTATTTTCCTAAAATGGCAATCGGTTTTTTAACCGGATTGTATGGATTTTTGTCACGCTTGCGCGTGACGAAAAGGAATAGCAAGAGGGTAACACGCTGCGCGATGTTTCGGATTCCTTTTCGTTTTCAAACTGCTGATTATCAGTGATTTGAATATATTTTAATTTCCTGACAATCAACGATTTGCGACAAACGGGCTGGAAACGCCCATTTTTAGGGATGGTTTTGCGACAAATCGGCGAAATATGGACTCATTTATTGGAATTAGATTCAAAAAGGAAACAGCAAAACGTTTCCAAACTTTCTCACACACATACTTCAAATCGCACACCGAGGCAATGGCAACGATGCTCGATTTTTTCTTCTACAATGAGATTTCCCCCAAAGAAAAATTAGGACCAACAGGACGAACTATCGAAGCCAAACTTTTAAAAAGAATCAATGCAGTTATCGCCATAATGAGGGACGTTGAAAAGACACAAACCAAACCTACGGTGGCGATGATTCAGTCTCTTTTTGAAACTGAAGAGCCAACTAAAAAACCGCTGATTATAGAAAAGAAATATGCTGAAGAAAAAAAGGAAGTACGCTTTCGCGAAAAGCAAAATCTAAGTAATCAACTATAAATATTTGAAGGATGTATATCACAATCACAGCTCAAAAATTAGGTGGTAATTATAGCCAAAGTTCAGCAGATTTTGTAGGCTATTTAGAGAAAGAAAATGAAGGTTTAGAACAACAAGATATGGAACATTTTTTCAATCAATATGGCGATGAAATTTCCACTGAAGAAGTCGTAAAAGAAATCGATGGAAACACCGCAAAATTAAAAAAGAAAGAACCCAAATTTTATTCGATTACAGTCAGTCCATCGAAGTATGAATTAAGACGATTACAGAACAGTAGTGAAGATTTAAAAACCTACACCAAAGAAATAATGAAAGATTACGTTGCATCATTCAATCGGGAAATAAACGGACGACCCATAACAATTGATGACATTAAATATTATGCTAAAATTGAACATCAACGAACCTTTAAGGGAACAGATTTTCAGATAAAGGAAAACCAACCTTTCGCTACAAAAATATTGCAGCTAAAAACGGATATCCGAAATATCCAAGAAGGACGAGCTGAAGGGAATATCAAACAAATGAAAAGAGAAATCGTCAAACTGGAACGACAAGCACCACATCAACAAAGTGGAAAACGGATAGTCCAGGGAATGGCAAAAGACGGAAATCAAAGTCACATTCATATCATCGTGAGCAGAAAAGATGCTTCAAATTCGGTAAGCCTTTCGCCTGGTAGTAAACACAAAGCTTCGGAAGTTGAAATGCACGGAAAAAATGTAAAACGTGGTTTTGACCGAGACAAATTTTTTGAGAAAGCAGAAAAGATTTTTGACAAGACATTTGGCTACAAACGCAACTTTGCTGAAACCTATAAAGCTCGGAAGGATTTTGTAAAAAATCCTAACATCTATTTTGCTGCTTTGATGAAATTACCAGCTAATGAAAAAGCATTGGCTTTCAAAATGATTACAAAAACAGGATTACCAGTCATTCCAAGTATTCCTGTAAGTCAGGCACAAATCGCACTTCGAGTTTTTAAACGGTTAAGACGTGGCGCAGAAGTGGCCATAAAATCAAGTTCAATTGGAATCTAACAGTTATGCAAATAAATAATCTTATAACGATACTTTCGATTATTGGTCTGACCAGTACCGTTTTCTATGCGATGTTTAGAGTAAGTAAATATGCGTTTGTTCTAAATGTCGCAATGCTTTCATTTCTCGTATTCTATATTTCTGAAGGGAATGAATTAGTATCGCTATTACTCTATTTGGTTTGTCCTCTACTATTAATTAATACAGGACTGTATGTTTTTTTACATAAAACTGAAAATGTACAAAACGGAAATACCAAGTACCAAGTCAATTTTGCTACTAATAAAGGAAACTTCAAATTAGATAATATTAAACGTGGTGCATCCATTATAGGTTCTGCTGGTAGTGGAAAGACGGAAAGCGTGGTTTATGGTTTCCTGAAACACTTCCGGAAAGAAAATTTTTGTGGAATTATCCACGATTACAAAGATTTTGAATTGACCGAAATGGCATATCCACTTTTTAAGGATGGCGATATTCCGTTTAAGGTCATTTCCTTTGATAGAATTATACATCGAGTAAATCCTATTGCACCACGGTATTTAGAGAACGAGGAAAGCGTAAACGAGGTATCACGGGTATTGATTGAAAACCTATTGGAACAAAGGGAAAGCGGGACAACCGGCACAACAAAATTCTTTAATGATGCTGCGGAAGGTTTGATTGGCGGCTTGATTTGGAAATTGAAAACCGATTATTCTCAATTCTGCACTTTGCCACATTTAATAGCTGTTTATCAATATCTGGATACAGACAGTCTTATCCAGTTTTTGGAAACAAATACAACCTCTAGGGCAATGGCAGATGCCTTTATAAGCGGTAAGGATTCTGAAAGGCAGACCGCAGGTGTTAAAAGTACATTGGCAAATGCGTTGAAAAGAATTAGTACACAGCGTATTTTTATGACACTATCCGCAGATGAAGTGCCACTCAATATAAATGATTCTAAAAATCCTTGTGTGATTTCGATTGTAAACAACCCAAAATTTGAAACTTCATATTCGCCTGTAATCGCAACTATTATTCATACCATTACCAAACAAATGAGTGTGAGAAATAGCGAACCTTCATTTCTATTAATGGAAGAAGCACCTACCATTCGACTATTAAATATGCACCGTATTCCTGCAACATTACGAAGTTATAACATCTCTACTATTTATGTGATGCAGGATAAAATTCAGAATGATATGATGTATGGCGATAAGGCAAGCAAGGCAATTTTAAGTAATCTTTCCTATCAGTTTTTCGGAAAAGTCAACGACCCAGACACCGCTAAATATTACGAACGCTTTTTTGAAATTATTAAAGACCCAACAAAAAGTATAAGTCGTGGGCATAACCTTGATTTTGATACACGAATTACTACTGGAGAAAAGGAAATTCCAAAAATTAGGGCAGATGTATTTTTTAGATTAAAACAAGGCGAGTTTATCACGTATGCTGATGGGAAGGATAAGAAAGTTCAATTTAAATTGGCTGAAATTCAAAGAGCGTTACCAAAGGATTCGAAGCAGTTTTCTCAGGTTGATTTGGCAGAAAATTTTGAGATGGTTTATGAGGAGGCTAGGTCAATATTCGGATAGAAACCTTCATTTTTCATCCACTCAATAATTTCGATAATTTCTTGTTTAGAAAATTTCGATTTATCAGGATGCCAATTATAGAATTTTTTTATCAAAATTTCATTATTAAAAAGCTGTTTTTCTTCAATGATTTCTTTCCAACAAGCAAACACAGTAGCAATTAATTCGACCCTTTTGGTTTTTGTTATTCTAAATTTCTCTATAATAAAGTCAATTTCAGAAAGTTGATTTGAAAAGTATTTTTCATACCACTCTCTATGACCACCTACTTTTGAGAGTGGTTGATATTTTAGATATTCCCCACCTGAAAATTGAAACCATTGATTAACTTTAAACTGTTTATCTAGTGACCGCATAAGTCTATTATCGTATGGACCCATAGCTTGTTTTAGAAAGTTAGTATATAAATCCATCTGAGCGGAATGTTGACATAGATATATCAATTTCTGAAGTTTCAAATGCCCTAATGTGTTTTCCTTATGAAGTTTGTATACAATTTCGGCAGCTAATACAGTTCTTCGATGATAGTCTATATTAGTTCCTTTTCTTTTAGGTTTTAAGCTTTTTAAAATCTTTTCTGAGTCTATTTTATTAGCATCAGCTTCAAATTGATAATTTTCGAAAGTTTCTTCAAATGCAATATTTTCACTCTTACTTTCGGGAAAACCAAAGCCTAAAGAAACCAATATTTCGTCAATTTTAGATTTTTCCATCGGATAATTCTTTAGTTAACTTCATTACTTCTGTAAAGTTTTTAATCTTGTCAAAAGCTTCTTTTTTATAAGTTCGAATAGTTGTTTGCGAGATACCACCAAGTTGAATGCGAAGTTCTTGTAGAAGCTTTTTCGGAAGGTTGAACCCTAATTTCTCATATTGACTATATGTTAAATAAACTGTTCGCTGAGAAGGAGTGAGAGATTCTATTGCCTTTAAAATAATTGACTGCTCAAGACTTAATTTCATCCCTTCTAAAACTGGGAGTTCTGTGATAATACGTTCAGTTCCATCATAAGGGTAATTTTTTTTTCTTTGCTCTTCTCGATAATAATTAGTGAGTTCATTCTTAGTTATCTTGAATAAATAACTTTTAAAAGCATCATCTACATCCTGTTGGTTAGCTTTTTGAATCAAAAAGCCACCTTTTTTTGCGTATGAAGTAAATGTTGCTGTTGTAATCTGTTCCGCAACTGTAATGTCGTGACCAAACCTTTTACAAAATATTTCACTTCTTTTTAAAACATCATCCTTAAATCTGTAACAAATTGCGTGAAAAGCATTTTCCTTTTGAGACTCAGAGCTAAGATTGTCCTGAAACAGTTCAGCTAACCTTAATGTGGGTTCATCTTTAAGTTTATTCCAATTAGACATCAATGCTTTCATTTCTTATACGCAAAAGCGTTGGGAATGGTTTTGCGTACTGAGGGTGTAGTAACACGCAAAAGCAAAACTAATAAAATTTTTAACAAATACTAATATGGCAACAAATAAACCAACAGGGGATAACGCTCGAAAAGGAGCTGTAAAACAAAGGTCACAAGTGCTTAATCCAAAGACAAACTTGTATGTTAAGCGGAATGCTGAAAATGGTCAGTTTATGGAAGTGAAAACGACAGGTGGAAAATTTAAAGGAGTCAGAAAAGAAAAATAGAAATATGATGAATACAATACCCAACCTATCCACCCTCTTTGCTGGAGATGTAATTCTTGCAAAAAAGCGAAAGGGTTTAGGACGAATTTTAAACCACTACATCGTATATGTAGGTAATAACACTTTTGTGGGCAACCTGTCTGATGGTGTTAAAGAATTGCACTATAACGAATTAATGAAGCTATTACAGGATTACGAACCTACAGGAGTTCGAAGATTTAGTGGTTCATATTTTCAGCGCAATCAAGCTATTAATAGAGCTTATTCAAAATTGGGAGAAAAATACAGTCTTATAAATTTTAACTGCGAGCATTTTGCTAATTGGGTACAGTTTGGGAAAATTGAAAGTAGTCAAGTAACTACTGGTTTCGTCATTTTGGCAAGCGCTATTTTCTTAAAATTAGTTTCAACAGATGAGTAAAGAATTGAGGCGATTTTTTGGGTATGTGATAGTTTTTTTCTGCGCAGTAGGCTACCTTATTTACAGATATTTTTATCTAAATCCTGTAACGGATTTTCATAAAGAAATTCTTGTTGCCGTTGCATTTGCAGTTTTATCAACCTGTGTGATGGGTATTTATGAAACGATTAAATGTCAAGGGAAATATTTTTGGATTTCATTGAGATGCTCATTATTTATTCCCAATAAGGAAACTTATGTATCCCTAAGCTATTTGATGAGAATTAAGCTTTCGGGTACTGAAAAATATTTTCTTGTAAAAGGTTCAAAAGTCGACCAGTATCAGCCTGTTGGTGGAGTTTATAAAATTATTGGAAACAAAGATATTTATAAGGAGTGGGAAGCACACCCTAAATCAGACGAAAAAAACCCTGATGATTTACGATTTTTTGCGAAAGCTAAATATACCCCAGAAATAATCCGTTGGTTCAAATCTCGTAAAGACAGGGAAACTGGTGTTTGGAGGGAATTTTACGAAGAACTTTTGGAAACTAAAATCGTAAGTCGAAAAAATTTTAAAACCATACGTGCGGAATATTTGTGCTCGCACGAGAATATTCTCAGCAAGCAAAATAGGTTTAAAAACGAACAATTTCATACATTAATTTACGACATATTTCAAATAGAACTAAGTACTAATCAATTTCAAGAATTAAAAGAACTACTTGCAAAAGATACTTTCACAAGTCAGTTTGCATTTGTAACAAAGGACGAAATTGAAAAGGAATGTTTTAACGACCATAAATTAAAAATAGGACAACACACCAAATTTACAATATAGATGAATTTTCAAGAATACTTATACAATCAAGGTTTTCAAAGGGAAGACCTACTCGCCAGAATGGCAGAATCACTTGAGTTGGACGATTCGCGTTCTAATAGAATGAAATCTGCTTATAATGCCATTTACGATGTTCTAAAAGCAGATACCGTATTTTTTTCAAAGGTAGATTTTGTTGTATATCCGCAAGGCTCAAAGGCCATTGGCACAACAACCAAACCTTTTGGTAAAGATGAATTTGATTTGGATATTGTCGTCCATATTAGAGATTTGTACCATAATTATACGTCATCAGAAATCTATAATCATTTAATCCGTGTCTTTAGAGGAAATGATGTTTATCGACCTAAACTTATACCAAAAAATAGATGTGCAAGAATAAATTATTCTGGCGATTTCCATTTGGATATTCTTCCTGGTTGCATTGTCATTAAGGATGAGGATAAATTGATGGTTCCAGACCGTGAGTTGGCGTCTTGGACATCTACATTTCCAAAAGGTTATAGCGGTTGGTTCTTAGATGTAGCTAAAGATGTTCGTCAACCAATTTTACTCAGAAAGGCATTTGAAAATTTTGTCATTTTATCGGAAGCAGAACAGACGGATTTACCAGACGAGAATTTTTATTCAAAAGAACCTCTAAAAAGAGCAGTACAGCTAACCAAACGATATCGTGACATATTTTTTGATAAAAACCCAAAACATAGGACTTCTAGTATTGTTTTGACTACAATTTTTGGACAACTTTATCAAGGAGAGGCATCAATATATGAAACCATAGATAATGTTTTAAACCGTATAATAGGTAATTATTCAGAGTATCAACAACTTTTTGAAAATCGTGGTATATATAAAAGAATCAAAGTGCTAAATCCTGTAAATCCTGAAGAAGATTTCACAGACAAATGGGATAAGGATAAGGAGTATTATAATCAATTTATCGCTTTTGCTAAAAGTTATAAAGAAAAATGGGAGCGTCTTAAAAAAGGAGATTTTGGAATAGCTGAAGAACTTTTTGGTAGCGCAAGGACAAAAATCATTTTAAAAGCCCAGTTGGAAAATTTATCAAAAGGTAAGGGAGATACACTTGAAAAAGCTGGTCTTTCTATTATGGCGGGTAAAAATTACGTTGACCCAAAGGGAAATATTACAACAGACAATGGATATCAAAGTAAGCCACATAGAAATTATGGTGGTTAATATTGATTTAAAATCAAAACTAAATATTAGTATTAACAGAAAGTTTACAGCTGCATACATACAGCAATATCATATTGAAAAACATTTTCCCTGGCTAAATACAATCGTTAGAGAAGGAAAGCTATTAGGTAAAGGCAAAATCAAACCAAAGGGATGCAAAAAGGAATATGAAATATTAATAGTCTATGATATCAACGATACCTTAAAAAAAGAAAGGGTTTTTGTAGTAAATGATAGCCAAATTCAATTCGATAAAACGCCACATCTCTATCCAGATAATAGTCTATGCTTATACTTTCCTAAAGATATTCCACAACATCTGGATTTGAATTTTATAGATGTAATACCTTGGATTTCGGAATGGTTGGTTATTTATGAGTTGTGGAAAAAGTATGGTGTGTGGTTGGCAGATGAAGTGAAGCACTAAAAAGAAGCTTTTTGGTCTTAATTATTAAGAAAGTTATTGTCTGTTTTTTCTAATTCATAAATACCTTGCATTTCATCTCAACTAGCAAAATCAATTTTCACAACTTAATATTATTACCTTTACTGTCCGATTTTATTTGAATTAATGACCGAAACAAACCGTATAGAATACAAACGAGAACTTACAGATGGACTTGAAAAAGAGATCATTGCTTTCTTGAACTACCGTGAAGGTGGTATTCTATATATCGGCATTGACAAAGAGGGAAACACTTATGGTTTGGTAGATGCAGATAGCGACCAATTAAAAATTAAGGACAGGCTAAAGAACAATATCGGTCCTTCTGCACTTGGTCTATTTGATATCGTGAGTGAAGAAAGAGACGGCAAGAATATTCTAAAAATCATTGTGGCCAGCGGTCCAGAAAAACCATATCATCTTAAAAAGTATGGGATGAGTGAAAAGGGATGTTTCATTCGCTTAGGTTCAGCAGCTGAACCGATGCCACAAAAAATGATTGACGAGCTTTTTTCTAAACGCACCCGAAATTCCATTAGTAAAATTAAAGCTGGTCGTCAAGATTTGAGCTTTAGCCAGTTAAAAATTTACTACGAAGAATCAGGATATACACTCGGCAAAGCATTTTCAAAGAATTTAGAATTACTAACTGAGGATGGTGCATTTAATTATGCCGCCTACCTTTTGGCAGATAAAAATAACACCTCGATTAAGGTTGCCAAATATTCTGGCACAACCCGAACAGATTTAATAGAAAGTAACGAATACGGTCACGAATGTTTGGTAAAAGCTACAAAGCAAGTCATTGATAAAATAGCGGTAGAGAACAGAACCACCACAAAAATTACGTCAAAAGAACGACAGCAGGCCAATCTTTGGAATCCTATTGCATTGCGCGAGGCTATCATTAATGCCTTTGTGCATAATGACTATACCAATGAGATTACCCCAAAGTTTGAAATCTTTACCGATAGAATTGAAATCACATCGGCAGGTGGTTTACCGGAAGGGTTGAGCAAACAAGAATTTTTCGAAGGCTTTTCAGTTCCACGCAATAAGGAACTGATGCGTATTTTTAAGGATTTGGAATTGGTGGAACAGCTAGGTTCTGGCATCCCTCGTATTTTAGGGCATTATAGAAAAGAAAGTTTTAGTTTTTCTGATAATTTCCTTAGAATGACTTTTGCAGTTCAAGAAGATACTAATGAAACTTCTGTTAAAGTTGATGATAGAGAAGGTAATCAAAAAGGTGGTGTAATAGGTGGTGCAATAGGTAGTGTAAAAGGTGGTGCAATTGATGCAGCTGAAGCTTTAACGAAAAGGCAAAAAGAAGTACTTAAACTTATTGCTGCAAATCCTTCTATAACATATATTGAGATAGCTGAAGCCTTAAGTATTAACGAATCTGCTGTTGGTAAACATATTACAGCTATTAAGAATAAAGGCTTTTTAGTACGAAAAGGAGATACTAGAGGCTATTGGGAAATTAACATAGATAAAAACTAAAATTTGAAAATTAGATTTTTGTGAGCAACTAAAAAGTCAAATGACCGAAATAAAAATCATTAAACATACAACCCCTAAGCATCTCGCAGAAACTTATTGCAAAATAGGAGACATTGAAGATAAACCTATAGCTTTATTGATTCCAAGTGATTTAGCGCAATACCGTTTTGGGTTATTGGCTGATATTTTAAAACTGATTATTACCTTAAACAGTAAATGTAATATTAAAATTATAAAACTTGATTTCGCTTCAAGTGAATTGGATAAATTCTATGAGCAGGAGTATAGCTACCCAATAATTTCTTTGCTTTGGAATACTGCTAAATTTGTAGATAAAGATGGGGAAAACATTAAAAGTCTTTTAAGAGAGAAACAAAATGAATTTTTCATAAAGATGAATTCATATGAAAAATTCAAAGGTAATAAGCACATCTGGGTAAATACAGACCATCTATCTAAAAGCAAAGGTTTAATTAGACTTTTTGAAAATTCAAATGGCTTTAATGATGACGAAAAGAAAATTGCTACTACAGTAAAAAAGATACTCACAAAAAATATTCTGACTTTCAAAAAACAAAATTTAAATGAAGTAGAAGATATCCTTGAAGATATAGGAGCTATTGTCTATGAGTTAACAAAGAATACTTTCGAATGGGGAAGAACAGATTCAAACTCTGTTGAAATACCTTCAAGTGTTAGAGGTGCATATCTGCGTTTTCATATAAACAAAAAAGAAAAAATTACTGAAGAATATAAAGGTACACCAATAGCTACATTTTTTAATCATAAGAGCATAGAGAGGGAATATCTTAACCATTTAAAGCAGGTGTACTATTTGGAAATTTTGGTTTTTGATTCTGGAGTTGGTTTTATTGATAAGTTTCACCAAAAAAATGAAATCGACGATTTAAGCATTATAAAAAAGTGTCTTATTAAAAACCAAACTTCATCTACATCAAATTTGAAATCAAAAAAAGGTATTGGTTTAGATAGAATTCTGAGAATTTTAGATAAGAAAGGATTTCTAAAAATATCTACAGACAAGTATAGTGTATATCGTGATTTGATTAAGGATAATTATGAACCAGTCAAAAAAGATAATCTAAAGGATTTAGTGATAGAAAACTGGAACCAGGATGGTTTTGAAAATCAAATTAAGGCTCAGGGTTCATACATAAGTATTTTATACCCGTTCAAAAATTAGATTATGGGTAAATACTATATATACAATGCCAAACTCGTAGACAAAAAGCATAAAAATGCTACGATAGTGTTCAACCCGGACATCGCTTTTGATTTTAACACCTTGAAAAATGAACTTACAGAATACTTCAAATATTTTCATCAAACAAGCACATTAGTTTTTTTGCATTGTCAAGAGAATACGGATGTACAAAAAAGTGTTGAAGCCAATTTAGAAGTCATCTTTAAGAGTATTCCAAAAGTTGAAGAATCTTCTTTATCAGACAGTATTTCTTATATACCTTACGATAAAGATTCTTTCTGTTTTCCAAAGAGAGGATTTTTGGCAAAAAACAAGAAAGAGATATTGAATCAAGGTTTAATTAAAATTTTTGAGGATAATGGTGGCTTAGTTGAAAGTAATGGAATTTCCCACCATTTTGTTTTTCCTTCAGGAAAACATTCATCAAAATTTCTTAGAACTGCCAATGTTTTAGTCTTTAAAAGTCAAATTGACTTTATAGCACTAAACACTTTACATCTATTTGGTAAATTAGATTTCGATAATATATATTGTGATACCCTGTCTATTAATGTCGTTGCATATTCAATGACCAAATATTTGAAGAGATTCAAACAAGATAAAGAAATTAATATTGAATCTTTTAAGTCCTACGACGGCTTGTACAATAGCCAATCCGTCTTTTATGATAAATCCATATTTCTTATTTCGGCATCTACATCTGGCGGACTCATAAATTATATTCAAAAGAACCACCCAGAAATAAGCTCGGACGAAATATGCACCCTTTATTATATGCCAATCGATAAGGACTCGCCTATAGTTCAAGAAAGGGTTTTGTGTAATTTAGAAAAAAACGAAAAATTAGATTATGGTATTCCTCTTTACGACCAATCAAAAGCAAATGAAGAGTGTATTTACTGTAAAAACCACTCTACGCCTATAAGCATTATAGGCGACTCTTTCAATTTAGATGAACCAGTAATTTATCCCAGAAATATTAGTGCGTCTAAATATATTCCGAAATCATTAAAAAACTTTGTTGAAGCTTTCAAACATAACAACGAGTCTGGAACGTCTCTAAAAGTATCATATAGTGAAGATTCGACTTCAAGAAAAAAATATAACCTTTACATAGACTATGCAAATATCATTGGCGACATTACTAATGAGTGTTTCAAAAGTCACAAAAGCAAATTAGATGCTTACATTAATCAATATGTCCCAGCATCTATAAGCCATATTGTCCACCTCAATGATAAAGGTTCCCTGCTATTGTCGCAGTATATCAAAGATGAAATCAAAGATTTTGCAAAGAATAAAATCACTATCATAAATCAATCCGACTTAAAGGAAGACACTATAGAGAGTAAAACTTCAGGCTCTATATTAATTGTAGGTTCTTGTATTTCAAATGGAAAGAACCTACTTTATTTAAGTCGGTTTTTCCGGAACTATGAGAACATTAGGTTAATCTATTTTATTGGAATAAATCGAGTTAGCGACCCAAAGAAATTTACTGAGCTCAGAACCAATATCAAGTATGGTCTTTATGGTCCAGATAATAGTTCTTTGGTGGAGATTGAGACCATAAATTGCGATAATTCAAGTTCGAATACACCTTGGGAAGAAGAACTCGATTATTTACAGTCAGTTCAAGAAGAATTGGATGTGCCTTCAAAATTTATCAATGATAGAGTTGATATTTTGAGACCATTTTCAGATTCTAAAAATCGAGGTGGAAGTCAAAAAATATTTTATTCAAGTGTAGGTGGTAATGAACTTGAAATAAGAAAAAACTCAGCTTTTTTTAACGATAATAAATACTACCAAAATGTATCTCAATCAGATGTATATTTTACCATTTCTTGCGTTCTGAATAATATGCGTAATAATAAAGAAGATGGATTGTTTCAGACCAGTTTCGTGAAAAATGTATTAGACCCTTTTGTTTTTAATCGTTTTAATGATGGGATAATTCAAGCATCTCTCTTGAGAGCAGCAAGAAATGAAGAATTAAATTATTCTTGTAGCAAAAAAATTTCTGCGGATATGCTTATGTTATTAAAGACTTTTCTGAAATCACTCGACGAATATCAAGGCGAGGCTATATTAGAGTTTTTATACGCGTTGGCAATAGGGAAATTGAGATTAGCAAAAGAACACTATGACGAACTTTTAATTGAACTAAATAATCAATCTAATCCAAAATTTCAGATATTCAAAAGTTCAATTGAGCAAATTTATAATAATAGCCTATAAAAAATAGTTTTATGAGTCTAACCTAGGTTTATCTATTCAGAACTTAAAAAGACCCTTTTTCCCTAGGTCCTTTATTAGTCACTTTCCATTGACCATTTTCTTTGACGAGCTTAAAAATACCCGTCTTTCCATCAAAAGATGTTTTGTATCGTACCCAAGCAATTTCGCCTTCGATGGCTTCTTCTAAGATTTCTACTTCAACTTTTTTGTCAGATTCTGGTATCATATTTAAACCTGTAATCAAGCTACTATATCCTGCTGCTGTTGTATGCTTCTTTAAAGCTGATTCATCTTTTGAGAAAAAACTTTCGGCAACAATTTGTGCGGTTTCTGTGTGAGATAAATTCTTGGTTTCAGAACAAGAAATGAATAAAAGTACGAGTGAGCAAAGGACTAAATTTTTCATAATACTACTAATTTGGGTTATTGATATACCTATGTGATATTTTCAGTTTAATATTTCGTTCGCCATCTTTCTCGTTTAATTCTAAAATTGCCCTACGGTCATTAGATAATGAGAATTTGGGTAACACATAAACGAATCGTATCATCTTACCCTCTGCAATTTTTGAAGGCAAATGGTGCTTATAAATCGGTTCTTGATACAAACTCTGTAAAGATTTCTTTTTTCCTTTTTGTCGTGTTTCAATTGAAAGGTTCAAGAAATTCAAATCGTAATCCAACGTAGAATTATTCTCAATCTGAATAACGAAGTAGAGTTCTTCTTTATCAAAAACAATATTCTCAACACTCAAAACAACACCTTCATTTCGCTTCTTGATTCGACCTATATGCTGATTTCTATTAAGAAGATAAGAACAGAATTTTTGATAATAATACGTTCTATTATCTATACTTTTTTCAGAAGTTTCAGCCTGAATCGAATCGCTAACGATTGGCTTTTCATTACCAATACTATTTGATAATGGAATGAAATAATTGAGCTTTGATAGCTGCTTTTTATATCTTACAATATACGAAAAAATTGAACCATTTCTGTTGACTACCAGTAGATTACTTTCTTTCCCAGGCTTTGCCTGAAGTAATCCAAAGTATTGTTCTTTCTCACGATTATAGGTAAACACAAAATTATCTGAACCAGTTATGCCTTGACGTATAGGTTCTGGGAAAAATAGCGCAACATTTTTAGTATCGTTTGCGTAAATAGTGTCGAGCGCGTGTGTTGCTTGTGCGTTAGCTGTAGCTTGTGCCGAGCTTAGTCGAGGTGCGAAAGCGGAAATAATGAGAGCTGAAATAATGATATACTTTTTCATAAGAGTCGTTTTTAAATGCCCATTATGGGCTTATAACTTAGGTTTTAGAATTAATCTGTAATTGTTCAATACGGTTACTTTTATGTTTCGATTGTTACGTCTAAACACTTTTGTAATTCCCCCTACTTGTGGAACTGTTGGAATGTTAATGTCGCCAATAATATCATCTATAACTTCGGTGGTAGCTTCTGCTCGAAAATTGTTTTGTACATAGATGCCCTCACTACCATCCGATAAATCGAAGGCTTTAAGTTTGGTGGGATGATGCTTTATATTTTCAATCTCAATTAAAGCACGATTGGGCTGAAAGCTTATAAATCCAAAAACTGGCGTGTTCTTTGGCATCAATTTATTATTGATTGTTGCACCTTTGGTTAGTCTCATTCGCAATCTGGTATTTGCTTTCACAATTTGGTCGCCATCAACAACCACATAAATGGTTTCATCTGTATTGCCAATAATCGAAACTTCGTTTGGTTTTGGCGAAGCAGCAAAGAACAGTTGATGTTCCAAACCCAATTCTTTAGCTTCTATTTTTTGTTCTCTTTTGATATCGGCTGAGTCAATTTGCTTTGTGCCTTTTTGAGCAACTTTCTTTTGCCCAAAGTTTTGATATCGCTTTTCAGAATATTGAATTTTGCCAGCCTCATAAATACTATCTACAATACGTTCTTTTTCCTGTTCTGGTAAATCAGGATTGTAAAGACCTGTTGAATCCAAAAATTTTTCATCGTAGATGCTTGGTGCATTATTTTCACGCACTTCCTTCAAGTCATTAATAGCATCTAATTTTGAATCGTATTCTTTTTGGTTTTCCTCTAAATCTGGCACTAAGGTTTGTTCAAGATTTTCATTCTCACTTTTATCATCGCCCATAACCATCATAGAATAGGAAATTAGGAATATGAAAATCACAACTAGCACTGCTGCAAAGACTATTTTATTTTTTTCTACTCTCATAATCGTGTTTTTTTAAATGTTGAACCTAACCCGAATTTATTTCGGGATTATCAACTCAATTTTCATCGTTTACTTTTTTTAAGGTGTTCTCGAAATAGCTTGTAATCAATAGTCCGTGAGGATTGTTTGGAAAATTTCTATCAACTGATATTATGTTTCCACTAGAAACAAGCTCGTATGTGTCTATGATTGAACCACGGTTGATTTCAAAAATTGTAACGGTTCTAAAGACATACGTTCCGTTTTGTTCTTCGATTTGTGAGACTATACTTAGTACTTTCTGAACTAGCGAGTATTGCAGCAATCTGTTATAGACACCATCTGCCTTTTTCTGGCGATATAAATTATCTACAGAACTATTCCCTAGCCAAAGTGCCTTTTCAAGATTCCGTTCATAATTACTGGCATCAATGTTATAGAAATAGTTATGAAATAAGTCTAAATGTGCCAAAGCTTCAATCTTAAAATTTTCTTTTTGGGTAACGAGCTTCAGGGGAATAATACTACCATCGGTATTAATGGCAAATGCACTATTGAGTGCTTTTTGATTTGTGCTGAATGCCATCCAAAGTGAAAAGATGTTAGATAGCATTGCAAAAATGACAACTGCCAGTACGATAAATCGGTTCAGTTTTAAGACGGCATAGATGTTTTTATAAGGTGTTTTCATTTTCATTAGAATTAACTGGTAAACAATCTGAGCGTGAATGATGTGGCGCGTTTGTATAATTTGAATTTCAGGAAGACAATAAAAAATACCGACCCTAACTGAACCACAGGTGCAAAAAAGCCCTGGCCAACATCTGTACCAAAAAGGTTAGTCCAGAAGTTAGTGTTGATTTCAGTATAGAGGGCGTTCACAAATACATTGACCAAGAAGAAAGCTGGCACCAACATATACACCGCAGCGTACAATTTGAAAAATGTATAAGCAAGCGAACGGAATTTTTCAAAAACTGCTAGACTAATTACCAAAGGAAAAAAGGCTTGCATTATACCCAATAAGAAGTAGCGTTCCGCAAGGAATAGTGGGTAGATGAACAAATCCAAAATCCAAAGAAAAAGGCTAATGATAAAAGCAAATATTTTGAATCCGTAGAGCGGTGTTACCAATGCTTCATATAAGAGCGTCATAGCAGCTTGCGCTACCTCGATGATACTTACATCCTCTTCAATAGGAATGTCTTGCATCTGCAACGGTAATAAAGCAGGTGCTGTACCACGATATTGTGTTTCTATCGAAACCAAGATACTATCAAAGAAGCCAAGTACTTGTGTCGAGAATATGACTAGAACAACAATTGCAAAATTCTTCATCAATTCCCCAGGACTCAATCCCCAAGTGTAACCATCTTTATCTGCAATACCTTCATTATATTTTTTAAGGATATTAATTAAAAAGAACAGAACAGCAAGCGTTTTCATTCCGGCAATGGTGTATTGCGAAAAACTGCTGTTCTGTATGGTTTGAAACACCGCGTCGATGTATTCCAATCCAATCCCTAAAAGTATAGTAGCGGTCATTTTTAGTATTCTGTTTCTCGGTTATTAATCTTGTCCTGCATTTTTCTGAAGGAAATAATATCTCTGTATCGTTTCGTTTTTGTCTGGATATTGGAAACCATTTCTTTTGATTCCAATTCTTTTTCCTTTAAAACTTCCGCACGTTCTGCATCGCTCATTTTTAGATTATCACTAGATAGGATTTCGCCCATAAAGTCAACGGTGTCTAATGAATTTTGAACTATCGCATCAAAGGATTGTGCAACCCGAGTAACTTCCTCTGGTTTTATATAAGGCGAGTTCAGGATGTCTTGTAAATCATTCTGCATTACATTAATAAGGCGCTGATTGTTTTGTGCAATTTCTTGAACCGCTCTAAGTTGTTGTACCACACTTGATACTTTCTCGATGCTCTCTTTGGCATCTTTTAAAAATTTTACAGACTTAATCATTTGAGCTGTCTGTTTACCAGATTCTACGAGTTGTTTTATCAAGCTGACAAAATTGGTATTGTCATAAGTTGGCATTCCCTGAGCTTTAATATTTAAGCTAAACAGTAATGCGATTGCAAGTACTAAGATTTTTGTTTTCATTGTTTTTATATTTAAGATGTGAATTGAATTATTGCTTTTTCCATATCATTATGCTCTTCATAGAGCTTCATTATTTCTTCATTTTCCTGTCCATCTGTCAAGTAAGCTGCATACACTTTCTTTGGAACTTCAAGACGGAAAATGTTACTTTCCTTTCCTATTTTAATAAACATTTCGGTGTACTTTCGTGGTCCAGAAAGGTTGTTTTTAATGGACTTTAATTGGTTCAAATCGTGGCTCGAAAGATTTAGCCTTTTGACTAATTCGTCATAGCCTTTTTCATTGTTTAGGCTATAAATGACTTGTGTGTTTTCTAATATACTTGCGGATGTTGAATTATTTGGTAGCTGATTAATTGATTGTAGAATAATCCCAATCGCACCATTTTGTTTACGGATAGCTTGGTAGTAGAATTCCACACTTTCCAGTACGTTATCAAACTTCAGTTGTTTGGCAAATTCATCGAATAGGATGATACCTTTTTCAGCTCTGTTTTTCCATATAGTTCTTTGGATGGCAGACTTAATCAGTTTCAACATTACGGATAAGATTTCCTTATTGTCCTTGACTTCATCCAGTTCAAAAACAATTAATCGTTTGTCCTCTATTTTGTAGGTCTGGTCTTCGCTTACTTCAAATAGAAAACTGTATAGACCATCGCCGACATATTCAGACATTACGTGCAAGAAGCTCGTCACATTGAAGTAGTCGGGATGGATTTTCAGGTCATCGAGAAGTTTTTCTTGATGCCTTTCTATAAAATTATAGAAGCCTTCCAAAGAATGATTATCTGAAGTACTATCGTAATAATGTTTCAGTATTTTCTTGACAGAAACAGATTGTGCCTTGGTCACTTTTAAATCTGAAGCGAAGAGCTCAAATAGGAACACCGACAAATCTTCCAAACGTTCCGGTGTCAAATCTTTTACATCGCTGATGTAAAAAGGATTGATGCCTAAGTTCTTTCCGCTTTCATATCTAAGTACGGTATATTTTTCAGGGTATAGTTTCGCGAATTTGGTGTATGAACCACCCAAGTCGATGATGACCAAGCGAACGCCACTTTCAAAATATTGACGCAGTATATTATTGGCTAGGAAGGATTTGCCTTCGCCAGTTGGCGCGAAAATGGCAAAGTTACGTGCCTTGATACGCTTCTTTTTTTCATCCCAGACATCTTTTAAAACGGGTACATTATGTTCTCTATCATTGAAGATGATTCCGGTAGCATCTGAGTTGTAATTGGTATTATTGATAAACAGGCATAAGGCGTGCTTTAAATCGGTTACGTATAAATCGTTATTTGAAAAGTTAGATGAAAAGCAGCAATAACTATTAAGAATATAATTCTTCCGTTCTTCGCCTCTAGGATAGTACGGTATAATATCCAATTCCTTAAATTCAGTCTTGATTTTAGAACCGATTCGGCTTAAATTTTCTGGGTTCTTATCCCAATACACAATGTTTAAATGACCACGTATTATTCGTGCATTATCATCGGCATTAATCTGGTCGAGAATGTGTTGAATTTTTCCAAGTACCACTTTGTTCTGAGAGCCGAAATTGGAACTTTTGTTGAGTTCTTCAACTTTCTTGTCAAGTAGCTTGCGCCACTTCTGTTTGTCGTCTAAGTATAAAATTTGGTTGACTATGTGGTTTTCATTAAGCGTAAGCCCTAAGCCATCAATAAACCCTTGATGAAATACGAAATCGTCAGAAGTGAATTTCTCATTGGTCTTGCTACTCTGTACACTTTCGCCAAAGCACAGTTCGCTATTGATGGCAAGGGCATCAAAATGGTTTTCGCCAATATTGACGCTTTTTTTATCTAATATGATGTCGGTGTCAAACCCATCATTAAAGCCATTGAAATAGCCATTTGTGAGTTGCTGTATCTCTTTCGCTTTAAGCGAAACGAAGGCCATCTTTCGGCTATTGTTTATAAAGGAGATAGAATCGCTTACTGAACCGATGAAGCTCTTAACGTTATCATCCAATTGTTGAACAATTCCTTTGGAAACTTTACGAAAAGGGTTGATATATTTTGAATTATTCAACGCTTTGTTCTTAGTGAGCGTAAAGAACAAAAAGCAACGATGTTCCATATAATCACGCCCTTTGAAGTGGTCGTGGGTCGCCTTTTCTAAAAATGTTGTATTCGGAAGCTTTTCTGAAGTGTATGTTTTCTTTAGGTAAACATCCTGTTTTTGAACCACCGTACCAATGGGCAATGATTTTAAAGCCTGAAACCAAGCACCGTGTATGTCCTCAAAGTCTTTTTCAGATAGTGAATAGATTTCTGGTAGCGTTCCTTCATAGCATAGGACGACATTGCCATTATTGGCAAATATGATATTGTCTTGAATATCTGTAATAGGGTTATATGCTGAAAGATTAATCTTGTTCATAATCGAAGTCAGAATTTCTTTTGTTACTTATTATTTTAGGGAAGGCTTTAGCTGTTTGAAAAAGTTGAGGGTTATTAGCAATCCTTGTAAGAGCGATGTATAAGGCTGCATTAAAAACCATAACACCTATTATCATTAAGAAGCTGAATGAAAAAATGATAATTAATAAAGAAGCAAGTATAGCAACCATCATTAGCGCAAACAGGGAAATAGGCAGCCCAAATATGACTGCCCGTTTCCTAATGTTTTTATAGACCTCAAACTTCTTCATCGTTACACTACGATTCCGATTAAGTATGTGAAGATGCCGACTACTGCGCCAGCAATCAAAACAAATACAAGTACTCTAGTAATACCTTTTTTAAGGTCTGCGTTTTCCCCAAAAAAGTGCCCCGCATTAAACAGGAAGCCCACTAGGAAAATGACACCTAACAAAATTGGAAAAATAGTTCTGATTGTGTCGCCAACATCATTAACTGAATCTTCAATACCACCAATTTGAGCAAAAAGCGAAGTGGATAAGAGCGAAAGAAATGATGCTAAATAGAGTGATTTTTTCATAATAAAATTGTTTAGATTTTTATGTTGTTTTCGTTAATAGAAATTTACATATATTTGAACATAAAATATTGTAAATCAGTAATTTGTGAATAAAATATTATTTGAAATCAATTGAATTTAATTGCCATTATTTAGCATCAAATACTATGAATTTTGAAGGGAAGTTGTTGATAACCTGAAAATTGAAAATGAAAAAAGTGCTCAAAAACGTCAGTTTTGTCTTTTTGCTTCTAAAAATGTGTATCATTTTTGGACAAGAAACGAGTGCTCAAAAACGAATTGTAATTGATGTTGGACACGGTGGAAAAGATGCTGGTGCAATAGGTGTAAATGGAATCCAAGAAAAGGACATCGTATTGGAAGTTGCGAATGCCATTTTAGACTTAAATAATGAATTAGAAAAACCTTTGGATATTTATTTAACTAGGTATAGCGATACACTTATTTCTTTATCAGATAGAACGAAGCTAGCCAAAAACCTTAAAGCTGATTTGTTTGTGTCCTTCCATTGCAATCATTCGGATAATCCGAATGCTAGAGGTGTGGAAGTTTATGTGGTAGATAGTCAATCCAATTATCTGGATGATTCAACTTGGTTTGCATACCAATTACAAGAAGAGTTCAAAAAAGAATTGGGTTTTGAGAGTCGTGGTGTGAAGTTTTCGAATTTTCAGGTGTTGCTGGAAACTATTGATTATTGTCCAGCGGTTCTATTTGAGCTTGGTTTCTTGTCGTCTGATGACGAAGCAAAGTATTTCAGCAAGAAAGAAAAACATAATTATATCGCTCTCGCGATATTTGTATCCATTATTAAAATTAAATAGTTATGGCAGAGATATATTTAGAGGTAGTTAGGCATTTAAAAGAGTTAATAGTCATTATTTATAAAGAATTCATCTTGTTGATAAAAAGGGAATGAGTATAATTTTTTTATCATTAAATTAGACAAATTTTGACAAGAAAAATTTTGACAAATGAAAAAGTTATCAGAGGTATTAAAATCGAAACGGGAGTCAAGAGGTTTGTTATTGAGAGAACTTGCTTCAAAGATAAATGTTGATACCGCACTTATTAGTAAGATTGAAAATGATGATAGACGACCTACTAAAGAGCAATTGAAAAAATTATCAAAAGCCTTAGAAATTGAATTTATGACTCTTTCGACTTTATGGTATGCGGAAAAGATTTATGAGGAAATAAAAAATGAAAAAAATGTTGATGACATCCTAAAAGAGATAAAGAAAAAAGTAAAACAGTATTAGTAGTTTTAAAATAGAGAGTATTAGTATGAATCTTGAATATTTAAATAGTCTTCCTTCCTCAAAACATGATTTACCTATTGATGGTAATCAAATGCTATTGCCTATTAATGGACTGCTCTGGGAAGACTTTGAAAAGCTTTCGTTGAGAATGGCTGAATATGTTGAAGGTTTTAGCATATCTGATTGCGAAATATTCGGAAGACAGGGACAAAAACAGTCAGGTATAGATATTTACGGACTAAGGGAAAATGGGCAATACTATGCGTTTCAATGCAAAAAATACGAATCAATTTCTACTTCAGACTTAAACAAAATTTTATCTGATTTTGAAGAAGGTGAATGGTTCAGTAAAACTGAAAAATTCTTCATTTGTACTTCTGCTAGTTTTGGCGATGTACATGTACAAAAGCGATATGAAGAATTAAAAAAAGAGTATTTAAAAAAGGGAAAACAGATTGATAAATGGGATTATTCTTCAATAAATAGAATCTTAAAAACACATCCAAAAATTGTATATGACTTTTTTGGTGCTGAATGGTGCAAAGCCTTCTGTGGAGAAGAGGTTTATACCAGCGTAATTACATCAATGGATTTTAATCAAATAGAGCGCTCTTTTGACAAAGCATCCTTCTTTTTATCAAGAGTGAAGAATTACTTTGATAAAAAACAATCTAGCCACATTGATAGAGAAGAGACGAAGAAAATAATTGATTGGGTAGTTACTGATTTAAAAGATGGTAAAAAGAACCTTCTCGTGTTGGAAGGTGATAAAGGGATGGGGAAGTCCGTAATCTTGAAGGATGTCTATGAAGAACTAAAAAGTCAAAATTTTACAGTATTAGGTATAAAAGCAGATAAGTATTATGCCAATTCCCCAAGGGAACTCGAAAACAAAATATTCGTAGATGATAATATTACTTTTTCAAAAATTATAGGGGCGTTAAACACATACAAACGGGAACTTGTCATCATTATTGACCAGCTAGATGCTTTGTCTCAAACACTATCATCAAATAGAGAATATATTCAGACTTATAATAGAATAGTTAGCGAATTGCTTGGGGAGAAGAATATTAGAATTATTATTTCATCAAGAAGCTTTGACCTAAAATATGATGCAGAACTAAGTATTTACAAATCAAATGAATATCATAATATAAAAACTTCTCTATTAGAGGAAAAAGAAGTTATAAATACGCTTCAAAACTTTGGGGTAAATTGCTCGCAAAAAAAAGTTTTAGAACTTTTAAGAACCCCGAACCAATTGGAAGTGTTTTGTAAGCTTCCTAATAAGAATAAAATTAATCTTAATACTTTATCATCCTTAAAGGATTTATATGATGCTTTATGGAAAAGTCTCATAATACCGATGGTTGACTTAAAATTAAGTGAATTACTTTATAGTATCGCTATTGAGATGTATGATAGACAGCAGATAGTTGTTAATGATAAGTTTTCTGATAAATATTATTCGGAGATTCAATACCTGCTCAGTAATCAATTAATTATCAAGGAAGAGTCTGAGATTCAATTCTTTCATCAAACTTTTTATGATTACACCTTTTCAAGACAATTTGTAGAGAAAGGGAATGATATATTCAACTATCTCAATGAAAATGAACAGAACTTAGAGGTTAGGTCTATAATAAAGATGGTTTTTGAATATTTACGTGAATATGACCACGGCAGGTATGCTTTAAGTATAAATTCTATTCTTAAATCTTCCAAGTACCGTTTTCATATAAAGTCCTTAGTAATAAGTAATCTTGGTATTGTAACAAATCCGTCAAATCAAGAAAAGGAAATATTTCATAAATACATATCGAAAAATTATCTCTTTGAAGACGTATTTGTCCATTCTATTGTTTCTCAAGGATGGGTTGAATATTTAATACATCAAAAAGCATTGAATAAGTTTCTTTTTAATCAAGAAACGTTGGCTAATAAGGTTCATAAAATTTATAAAAAACAGTCGGTATTTCGAATTGATTTTTTAGAAAAGTTTGATTCAGGGAATATAGTTGAGTATCAAAGAAATCTGGCTTGGCGATTTTTTAGGAATAATATTAATATTGTTCCTCTCTCAATAATGAAATATTTAGATGAATTAGAAGATTTTGATGATAAACCAAATTTTAATGAAAGGGTTCTTTCGGGGCTTAATGAATGGGAGCATGAAAAGTTACTTCCATTTTTTGAAAAATATATAACGTTTAACGAGGAGTCCAAAGGCAGAGATAACTTTTGGTATTATGAAATTTTAAAAAAGATATTTGAACATCATGAGTTGTACGTAATTGATTTGTTAAAACCTATTTTAATTGACGTTTTTAGCTCTGGAGATTCCTGGCATAGTAACAAATTTCTTCATGAACAAGAAGAATTATTAAAGGCTATAATTGCCAAAAGCCCTGAAGTGGGTTTCAGTTTTATTTTAGACATCTATAAGACAGTAATAGATGAAAACAAAGATGAATCGCATCTGGAGGAAATTAAAAGTCCACTTTATAAATGTTCCAAGTTTATTGATGGTTTCAGTTCTAAAGAGGATGCCCATATTGTAGTTGAAGACTTACTTGTAAAGCATCTAAAATCAGAATTTCAAAATAGTAATTACATATTACAATTTTTTGATGAGCACAAAAATTCAAACTCTATTGATATTATCTGCTTAATTCTTCTGACTTTTAAAAATGAAAAAGTCAGATATATTGACATTGTATATGAGTTGATTGGTATTGTAAACGCTAAAAATGGATTTAACGGTTATGATGATAAATTTCAATTGTATTTCAGGCAGGTAATTGGCCAATATTTTTCCCGTTTTTCCTTAGAGCAAAAAGAAAAAGTAACGGAAATACTTCTTTCTGTAAAGAGTCCTTACGATTTTAAATATTATAAGTACGAAAATGATGAAGGCCGAGAAAAAGTAAACTTCTACGGTATTAGTGAAAAACAGTTTTTGTTTATTAAGCAAATTCCAACAGTTGAAATATGGCAAATTCCTACTTTAAAAAAAGCCTATCAAGAATATTATAGAAAGTTTGGTGATGTGGACAGTAATAAAGCCTTGAACGTTTCTTCCGGTAGCACTTATAGAGTGGGTGCACCGTTACCCCAAAAAGCGTACAAAGAAATGGATTTAGAGAATTGGCAAAATAGTATGTCAAAGTTTAACGATGATTATCGTGGAGAGCGTGGTCCAAAAGGAGGAAAGCTTGAACACTCAAGAGCATTTGGAGATAGTGTGAGAAGTAACCCAAATAAGTTCAATGACTTTATCTTAAGTTTATTAGAAAATGAGAATGTTTCTAATGATTATATATCATCAGGGGTTGATGGATTAATTCAAGCGAAATGTGAACCAGAAAAAGTTAAAATAATATATAAGAAATTTATCAAATTAAATTTAGACCTAGTAAATACTTTATATGCCATTCGTCAATGTGATTACCTAATAGATAACAAATTAGTTGATGATGAAATTATAGCCTTTTTGAGCACAAATGCATTGAATCATCCCCACCCTGAAAAACCAATAAATGATGCTTCATCAGATAGCTTAAATAGTGTAAGAGGTTCTGCTATTCATAGAATAATGCAATGCTATGAACAAAAACAGTTTGAGGAAACTATTTTTCAGATTGCGGAAAAGGCGGCTTTTGACCCTCAAACATCCGTAAGAGTTGCAGTTTTACAAGAATTAGGTTATCTAAACCATTTAGATTTAGTAAGAAGTTTTAAAATTTTTGAACTGCTAACTGAAACTGATGATATTGAATTGTTAAAAAACTCTTTCAGAACATCTCAATATTTCAATGTTAAATTTCATAAAGAAATGTATCCCTATTTTGAAAAAATTATTCAGAATAAAGAATTACATAAGGATGGACACATTATAGTTTTGAGTTGGCTAAATGAAAAAATGTCTGATAAAAAACTTTATAAAAAATTTACAAAATCAAGTAAAGAGGCTAAGCTCTGTGCTTTGAATATTGCTGAAGCAAATCTTCATAACGACAATGAGACAACATCTAAACGGGCATTTAAAATCTTATTTGAATTTTTAAATAAAAATAATGAAGATTTTGCGACAGCCTATTCAGGAATCATTTTAAGAAAGTTTAAAAAACATAACTTCGAAGAATCCTATAAGTTTTTATTGAAGTATTCGAAGAGCAAGTTATGTTTGGCTCAACCTAGTTATTTTCTGCAATTACTTTTAACTTGTGTCAATGAGCATCCAGTAAAGTGCCTTAATTTAATTCAAAACCTAAACTATCATAGAATTCCTAACGTACAAAGAAGAGGGTATTATGATAAAGAGCCTGTACAATTAATTTTGGCAATATACTCTAAGCTAAATATGGACCTTGAAAACAATAGAAAGTTCATTAAAAAGTCCCTTGACATTTTTGACGATATGTTAAAGCATAATCATTTAAGAAGCACCTTAAATGAAGCAATGGACTTAATTACTTAACTTTTAGGCTAAACCATAATGCTTCAATTCTTCATAGTATTCACTACTATTGAGAAGAATCATAGGTATTTCAGAATAAAACTCATTATTAAAACCAAATTCAAAGAAAAGAGCAAATTTTCCAAATTGAGGATTAAAAGTTTCCATTGATTCGTCATAAAGTTCAATTTTGAATTTGAACGCTCGCGTAGTCGGAACTTCTAATTCATCCTTTAATATTGTTTCTTCTATCTTTCCTTCCAAAGGCATTTTAATTTTGTAGGTAATAGATGGCCTTAAAATATTGGGTAATGGA
Source organism: Maribacter aquimaris (assembly GCF_014596745.1). Taxonomy (GTDB): domain Bacteria; phylum Bacteroidota; class Bacteroidia; order Flavobacteriales; family Flavobacteriaceae; genus Maribacter_A; species Maribacter_A aquimaris. The sequence continues at coordinate 805,243 of NZ_JABTCF010000001.1, read as the reverse complement.
TTATGTGGACCAGACAAGCCTATTGGTAATCTCTTTGTCTTAATTCTAACGCTTGTTAGAAGTAAAGTTTTATTCGAATTATTGATTAAACTAAAATTGAATATCGGAAATAATGACTTTAGCTTTTCTGCTTTAAAAGCATTCTTAGCCTCTCTAATTGGCGTCCATCCGCAATTTTCTTCATCTATGGATACGGATATAAATTGTACTTTTGATTCCCTATTCCTTAAGTTTAATTTTTTGTCAATTACATCCTGTTTGGAAATATATTCTTTGGTTATTTTTGAATGACAGGTAGGACATAACAGTAATAGATTGATAAATTCATTATTAGATGGGTCTTCATCGATATGATGAATTTGAAATACACCAACGTCTTCATTAGGACAAAATGGACATATCGAGCCTATTTCCTTTTGGAGTTCTGCTTTAATCTTATTTTTTTGTGGAATTGGTATTCTTCTCTTCTTTTTACTCAATGTACTAAATGTTAAAAATGCAAAATACTTAAAATTATCTACTTTCGCTTATCGCCAGCACCTTTATCAAAAGCAATCAAATTAAACAGTTCGCGCATTCGGCTACGAACCCGATTTCCATAGCGCTCTTCCAATTCTTCAGCATTCAGGTTGGTGGTAGCGTGTGTTTTTACTTTGTGTTTGGTCTGTAGGTACAATTCATATCGAGACAAGAGGACTTCGCCCATTACGTTTAGGTCTTTGCCATAAAATCGCCCAGCAGGTTCAATGCCTAAATCATCAAAGCAATAAAATCTGGTATTGCCATAGTCTTCAATAGTTTTAAAACCAAGGTGGTTAAAACTGAAAGCAACGTTTCTACACGGAATCATTTCATAAGGTCTTTGCATTGGTACGATATGGCGCAGTAGTTTCATCAAGGTCGTTTTTCCGCATCCTACTGGTCCAGAAAGTAAAATACCTTTGTCGATATCAATTCCGTTCTTTTCACAATTTTCTTTGTCTTTGATGAAATAATGGCAGAGTTTGCGAATGATAACGGTGTCTTCATCATAGATTCTAAATTGCTGACCAAAGAGTTTCATTCCCTTTGCATTTAGATAAATTAAGATTTTGTCAAAATCGTAAAGAACGCTTTTTCCATCAAACTTTCCGAGCGAATATTCCACGCCACCTTCGGTAATTTTAGAGGGGTTGTCCATAATCTTTGTTTTTAGTGGTTCGCAAGTTGTCCTTGATTTGGGACGCTTGTTTTGAGTTTGGTTTGGTTTCTTGGTTGAACAATTCGGTTCTATCCATCCAGTTTTTAGCTAGAGCACGCCAATCCCGAATTTCTTTTCCATCGCTCGTTTGCCAATTACGAGTTTCATAATGGGCAAAGAATTTTTTTGCTTCATCAGCATCAAAACCTTTTTCAATAAAAAAATCAAAAACGGCCTGCCAGCCCTTTGGTTGTTTTATATTGTTTTCTTGTTTGGTATTGTTTATAGTAGATACCAATGCTTGTCCACCTATGGGACGGTGTTGGTACACAACTTGTCCGTTTGTGGGACGGTGCTGTCCCAAAACTGGTTCACGTATGGGATGGTACTGTTCCGCAAGCTGTTCTAATGTGGGATTGTACCGTCCCACAACTGGTTCATCACTTGTACCAATAATGGACATCTTGATTTTACTACCCTTGTATGGATTGTTGGATGGGAAATAGGATAGATAATCCCAAGCATCTAATTCTGTTATGCAACGATGATAGGTAGATTTTGAACCGATTTTTGCTACGCGCATTAAATCCCTGCGGTTTACATAAAATTCATCCATAAAGCGGCTGCTGTTCCATTCTTGGAACAAGGCCATATACAAACTAATATGGGTAGGATTAAGGCGGTCATCAAAATAGAACTTTTCAAAAGCCGCATTAAGTAGCTTTATATAGTTCATCATCTAAGGTTTTAAACCGTGCTGTACACGGTTGGCTGTCATTATACTTTGTATTTCTTCTGCATCGTAATAGATGATACCACCTACTTTGGTATAGGGCAATGTGCCATTGATGCGAAGATTTTGTAAAGTGCCTGGACTTACCTGAAGTAAATCCATAACCTCAGAAGATTTGAGATATTTTTTGCATTTTCTAGTAGCTTCTTTTGATAGTAATTTTTTAATGTCATCGAGCAATTCAAGTTTGAAGTCTCGAAGGTCGTCTGTTGTAATAATACTTGTCGGCATAATAGAACGGTTTTAATGGAAAAGGACTATCGCATTACTGTCAATTAATTTGATAGCCCCTAACCTGATTTGACTTTCGTTCTACAAATTTGAATAGGTTTAATGGATTTTATTCACCAGTACGACCGTAGTACGGTCAAAATTTAACATCTTTAAATTTGATACATTTTGATGTGTTTTGTGAGTGCGATTTAGGAAAATAGCAACTAAACAGCCCTAAATTGAATGGGAAATACCTCTTGAAACAAATTACAGGAGGTCAACCGTAGTACGGTCTTTTTTTAACAGTTTATAAAAGGGGATTGAAGAAAGGAATGTAAGGTTCATTCCTCGCTCTTGTCGATTTCTACAATAAGTGTTTTAGCAAGTTCGTCCAAGAATAATGTCCTGCTATTCTTTCGACCCTTGATATCCTGAAAGGTTTTATAAATATCCTTTGGTTTGAAGTCAATTATTTGCTGTAGACTTTGGGATACTTTCATAATACTTCGTTTGTCCTGTTTGCCTAAACCTCTCAAACATAATGCGTAGAGCAGTTCAACATAATCCGTATTACTGAATGGCCAATGAAGTTTATTTTTTGGATCAAGTATTGTTTTGCCATTTAAAGAATTTTCAAGCTTAAATAATCTAGTATCCAAATAGACAATAAATTGGTGATATGCCTTAAATTTCCCTAGGAGCATATCACGAGGTGTGAAAAAATCAGGGTCTTGAAAGTAAAATTTCGAAGTGGTAATTTGGTAGCTGTCTAAAAAATCTCTTGTGTAATATTCTTTGTCAAAATGGGCTGCACCAGAATCAACATATTGACCAAAATCCATATTGTAAAGAAAGAATCGGTTGAGCTTGTTGATTTTCCTTTTGATGAATTTACATTGGGTATTTTTATTGGCTTTCGGAAATTGAATTTCAAAGGAACGAACTTCAGAAAAGTAAATTAGTTCTTTCAAGGGTATTTGCTTAATATGCTTGAAAAAGTTGATTTCTTCTTCTTCGGACTGAAATCCATCAATAAGAATTTCCTTTTTAAATTTTCTAAGCAGATTGCGACATAAAATAATGGAACGGTTGGCACGTTCGAGCACATTTGTAGAGGTTTTCTTGATTTCAATTAGTTGCTTATTTAGGTCTTTTGTTTGTCGTAATTTTTTCTTCATTCCTTCCCATATTTGCAGATTTGTACTCTTCAACTGCTTATAGGAGGGTCACAATTATAACGATGATTTTAAGAATTTGAGGGGGAATGACAATCTTTAGACAGCTTTTTCTTACAAATACATCAATAAGTATGCCTTTTTTCAAAAGTTTAAAACACTATCCAAGGCCAAATCTGCATCTCGATGAATGAAGTTTGATTGAAAGCCTACAGTAGTTATTACTTAAGAATGACGATAAAGTTTTTAATGTAGAACTTGTAACAAGCTTTTTAATTTTAACCTTAAATCTAGAATGAATTAATTCTTTTGAAGATTTGGCTCTTCTTCTTCGATTTTTTTAATCACAAATTATATCTTTGATTTATCAGAAAGTAAAGCATCTTACTTTAAGGTCATTTATTTAATCGTCAACAATTCGGTTAACAGTTTAATTTTAGTAAGTTTAACTGATTGATATTCAAATATTTGTAGGGTAGGGGTGTAACCCTGTCATCCCGACCAAGCAGAAAAGTGGTTTGTGAAAGCAACCCACTTTTTTTGTTTCCCATGGAGCCAAACCCAGTTTGGGCGAACCAGGGATCAAGAACAATTTCTGGGTATTTGGATATTTATGAATATGGTTGAGTTAACCTAAATAGGAAGAATTCTGTATTTCTAACGCCTCTGAACGGAATCCTAAAGAAGGAACGGCCTATTTTCGATTTCGTTTTAAATCAAGTGGTTTCCGCATTGGGCGGAGGAAGCCGTCCATAGAGCATTTCACTATAGTGAAAGCGGCCTGGACGGTGTGGCCAGGGGTTTTACTTGCTTTTCCCAATATAGATCTCAGTAAAATGGCCAGGCTACGGCTGGCTCCTCTAAACCAAGGTATGCGATACCTTGGTTTTTCGGCCCTGTTTCTTTTTTATTCATCGGCATGTCTATTGTTTTTTAACGGTATTCATGAATGCTATGCATTTGAGGCAATGCAGAAAAGAACAGAACACGAACAGCGGGATAGTTTATGCCTTCTTTTTCCAATACACCCCCAACCTTTGGGATTGACCCCGAATCAGGGAAACAAAAAAGAAGGAAGGCGCCTGCCTTCACTTTTCTATTTTCAGTGAGGGTTTATTAGGATTATTTAAATCCTGTCATCCCGACCAAGCAGAAAAGTGGTTTGTGAAAGCAACCCACTTTTTTTGTTTCCATAGAGCCAAACCCAGTTTGGGCGAATCAGGGAAACAAAAAAGAAGGAAGGCACCGGTCTTCACTTTCCCGTTTTCAGTGAGGCTGGTTTAATTATCATTCTTTTTATCATGTCGATATTTCTAGAGATAATTTGGACATGGTATGACCCAAGTCAGGGCTTGCATTCCTTTATTTTCGGTAATTTGTATTCATATTACATTCATATTTTTTGATTATGGGTAGTTCTAAATAAAATTAAATGATATTATTGCTCAACTATTCCCATCTAATCTGGCAAGTCTTGTTTTTTTCTTTTTTCATAGGTCAATTTGATGTGCCAAATGGTGATAATACTTCTTTGTTATTTGATATCATTATGAATGATAAGGTAATCGGTAGTTTAGAGGCCACCAGAACCACGGATGGTTCTCAAACGATTTATAAGAGCCTAACCAGTATAAAAACGAAGATTATCAAAGATGTTGAGGTAGATTATGAATATAATGTGATTTTTGAAAAAAGTATATTGAAAAAGGCCAATGTCGATATTCTGATAAACCAAAAGCCCCACGTTAAGACTCGTACGGGATTGAAGGATAAAAATTATTATGTAATAAAGAATGGGAAACCAAAAACAGTGCTGCACCAGGCTATCGACTATACTACCGTCTTGTTGTTTTTCCGAGAACCCACGGGAATAAACGAATGCTTTTCAGAGCAGGGTGGAAGCCTTAATGCCATAGTTGCCTTAGGAAATCATAGTTATAAAAAAATCAATGCGAAAAAGCAGGAAAATATTTATTATTACAAAAACGGAAGTCTCGAAAAGGCAGATATTGATGGTGGATTGATTCATTTAAGCATAGTGGCAAGGAAGTAATGGTAAATATTGATTTTTAGCCAAGTTAATTATGGGTGCAACAGTAGCCCTTATTTTGTATTTTATTTTGGCCATCGCGATGGTGATAAGGCTTTTTCTCTATGGTGTTCGGCCTACCAAAACCTTGGGATGGCTTTTGGCTATTTTCACAATTCCTGTGGGCGGTATGCTGTTCTATTTTATTTTAGGGCGTAATCGGAAAAAAAATAAATTCTTCAAGTTAAAAAAGACAGAGCTGGTTACCGAATATCTTGATGGTGTCGATAAGTACTACCAAACCGTAGGGGAAGACGATAAAGCCCAAATGTCCAAACTTTTGAAAAAGCATGTGAAATTGGTAAAACTGATTACCAAGAGTTCTAAGTTTACACCTTCCTTCGGGAATGAGCTTGTTCCGTTAAAGGATGGACCAGCTACTTTCAAAGCCATATTTAGGGCCATGCAAGAGGCCAAATACTATATCCATATTCAATATTACATTTTTGAAGAAGGTGACTTGGCGCAACGATTCATGGCTATACTCAAAAGCAAGGCTAAGGAGGGCGTCCAAATCCGTGCACTATATGACGGCTTGGGCAGCCGAATGTTGACCAAAAAACATATAAGGGAACTCCGAGATACGGGGGTAGAAATCCATAGCTTCTTACCGATTCGGTTCAGCAGGCTTCTTTCTTCCGTCAATTACCGTAACCATAGAAAAATTGTTATTGTAGACGGATGTGTGGCCTTTACAGGCGGTATTAACGTTTCGGACAAATATATCAAAGGAGATCCCGTTTTGGGTGTTTGGCACGATATGCACCTGCAATTAAAGGGCCCGGTAATTAATAGTCTGCAGGCAGTTTTTGCTGTGGATTGGAGTTTTGCCAGCGGAAAGAACGATATATTGTCACGGCCCTATTTCGTTGAACATGCCGCTCAGGGAAAATCGATTGCACAAGTGGTTTCAAGCGGCCCCGATTCCGATTATTCGTCTATACATCAATTGTATATTGCAATTATCAATGCGGCCGAAAAGTACGTTTATATTACCAATCCTTATGTTATTCCTGGAGAGGTTTTATTAGAAGCTTTACGAGATGCTGCCATTGGTGGTGTTGATGTTCGCATATTGCTGCCGGCCAATTCCGATAATTTTTTAGTTAAATGGACGGTCAGTTCGTATTTTGAAGATTACTTAGAGGCAGGAATAAAAATCTATCAATATTCCGATGGATTTTTACACAGTAAAATAATTGTTTCAGATGATGAACTAACGACAATAGGTACGGCGAACCTCGATATACGAAGTTTTGAGCAGAACTACGAAGTCAATGTCCTGATATATGAAAAGGAATTTGCCGAAACATTGCGTAATGATTTTCTTGGTGATTGTAAAAAAAGTACTCAACTTGACTATATAGACTATCTGAAAAGACCTAAAATTAATCGATTAAAAGAGGGCATGGCTAAGGTGTTTAGCCCGGTCCTTTAGAAATTCAATATTTAAACAAACAGTATGAATACAGGATTGGTTTTGTCTGGGGGCGGTATGCGTGGCGTTGCCCATATAGGGGTTATTAAGGCATTGGAGGAAAATGGTAAATATCCCACACACATTTCGGGTACGAGTGCTGGGGCAATCGTTGGGGTCTTGTATGCCGGGGGCATCGGTTGGGAAGAAATATTACATTTTTTCAAAACCATCCCTATTTTCCATACCCATAATTATGCGTTAGGAAAACCAGGATTTATCGATAGCTCAAAGTTCTATACCGATTTCAAGAAATTGTTGCCCGAAGATGATTTCAAAGCGTTAAAAATGCCGTTTTTCGTTACAGCCACGGATATTATAAAGGGTTCTTTAAAAATATTTGATTCAGGAGAGGTTATTCGTCCCGTTTTGGCCTCGGCTTCATTTCCAGGGGTTTTTACACCTACCAAAATCGGTGGATCTTATTATATAGATGGTGGTGTAATCAATAATTTTCCGGTGGAACCCCTAAAAGAATCCTGTGATGAAATTATCGGTAGTTTTGTCAACCCTTTGAAGAAGATTAAAGTTGAGGATTTAAAACACTCATACAACATTGCCGATAGGGCTTATAAGATAAAGATCAGTTGCGAATCCTTGGTGAAATTCGCAGATTGTGATGTTGTTGTATTTCCGGAAAAATTGTGTGATTTCGGTACGTTTGACGTTAGGGATATCGATACTATTTTCCAAATTGGTTATTCAAAGGCTAAGTCTGAACTAGATAGCAACAAGAACAATTTATCTTAATGGTTTTATTAGCGAATTTGCTTGAACAGTTTTATTTCTATTCATTTGGGTGGAATGTATTGTTTCTTCCCTTATCAAAGAGTAATATAAATACAATCAATCTATAACCGAATGGTTCCGGAATGTAAAATGGAGACCCCGTCACTATGGAATGAAGAATTGATTGGGGGGCATTTTAACATAATTTTTATGGGGCTGTTAGAAAGTCTCTTCCTTCTAGATGGTTTAATGGGTAATGCATAATTTGTGATGAGGGCTTTGATTTTCTGTTTTTCAGGATACTTGCAGCATAGTTGAAAATTTCATTTCGTAAGTTTCGAGACTTTTTAGTGTAGGCTTCTATCGTTTTTTTCAATTGTTCGTGTTTTTGGTAGAATAATACATCACAACTTTCATCGTCGCATTCCAGCATTCCAGCTATACCCCTTTTATGTATTTTGAGAGCTTTTTTTAGGGTAATGATTTCTTTTTTACTATTCCAAATACGATTTCTATAATTCTCCAATCGCTCAAAAAAATCAGGGGTATGGGGTACGAACACATAGGAATTAATCAATCGGTCGAAAAATAGTATTTCATCATGAAATAAACACAATGTGGAATACCACTGCTGAAATTCTTCATAAAGGGCATCTACTTTTTCTGGTTGTATTTTAACGGCAAATTTTTGTTCCATTCTCATTGTTCAATGGTTTAGTATTTTTTTAATCAATACAAGAAGCAATAAGGGTTAATAGCCTTACTCTTTTTGTGAAATATAAGGCATTACCATGAAAGGTATTTTTACATGAAACGCTATTTTCTTAATAAGTGGCTCAATAAATAAACGTTCAAAAAATGTATGTTTATTACGTACCATAACCAATAACATAATCGGTTTTTTTGTTTGAAAACCATTGATGGCCTCGATAACTTCTTGATCCGGGATATCGTGGGATATCGTATTGTTTGAACCTAATTGGGATTCAAGTCTTTTTTTATTTCCTTCTTGTTCATTGGTCAATTCATAGCCGGAAGAAATATGGAGTACATGCAGTAATGAATTTTGGCTTTTGGCAATCATTACCAGCTGTTTCAGTTGCACCTTACTATAATCAATTTCATAATCTGTCGGGAACAATATTTCTTTTGGAGACTCGTAAACAAAGTCTGTAGGTACGGCAATAACGGGACAGGTTGATTTTTTAATAAGATGTACCGTATTTGTGCCAAACAAAATTTCATTGGCGCCTGTGGCCCCTTGGGTTCCCATAATAACAAGGTCGGCCTTTTCATATTCAATGGTGCCCAATACTTCTTCTACCAAAGTATTGAAAGCAGAATGTGTGATAAAGGAATGTTTTGGGTTTTTAAATTCTTTTTCAACTCTATTTTTGGTTTTTTTCAATTGGGATATCGAGTTAGCCCTATACGCATCAGCTAGCTCATATTCAATTGGACTTTGCGATACAAATTCCGATGCATAGATAGGGGGTGTGTAGGTATGCAGTAAATAAAAAGTAGTGTTTTCATCTTTGAATAGTTGGGCAGCATATCTAATAGCGTTGTAAGCATTATCTGAAAAATCAGTGGGTAAGATTATTTTTTTCATGACATCAAAATTTAGGATAAAATTAATCTCGCTTTAACTGTCAGGTCATGACCTGGGTCAGCTTTCTGTTTTTTTCGTCTATTAGGAGATTATTTTATATCCGGAGGCTATTATTAGGTTTGTCTCATATATTTTATAAAAACAGGATAGTGTTTCTACTTAATCTGGAGATTCTAAATATATTTAAGCTTAGTATAATTCATGACCTAGGTCATGATTTTAGATAAAAGGGGTATTACCTTTGTAAAATGTTTACATACAGCAATTTCAGAAAGATAAAGTAAACGTCAATGGTTAATTTGGAATTGAAGGGGTATGACCTTGGCCTATTTGTTTATTTAACTGTGTCGATAACTCCTGCTTCTTAAACCATATCACTAAAAATACTTTCGTAAATTGAAGTTTTAAGTTCAAAAAATTTATTGGTGCTGTTTAATTATAAATCAACTTTGATAATTCCTTTTTCGAATCACAAAATAATTTAAATGAAGAGATGGGGATTCTTTTGATAATAAAAAAACAACAGTTCCTTGGATAACCAATAAGGATTATAATGTGCATAAAAGTTATAAAGATAGAAGAAAAGACTTTGGATTATGCCGTTGATTGATTTAGCATGTTATTAGGTAAATCCCGCATTTTACCGACTCTAATAAAGTGTAACGATTTAGGATGAAAGAACTACAAAGTGATATACAATATTCTAACAACAACCTGTCGGTAGGGCATCAAACGCATCTAGAGCTTATTGCCGCCTTGAACGAAAGTAATAGGAAATTAAATACGCTAATCAACAACTTGCCCGGTTATGCCTATCGAGCCAAAAATGATAAAAACTATAGTTCGGAGTACAAAAGTGCTGGCTGTTTGGTTTTGACTGGATATACACCTGAGGAATTCGTGAACGGTACCGTTCAATTTGGTCAACTTATCTTGGAAGAAGACCGAAAAATGGTCTGGAATAATATTCAAAAAGCACTTGCTAAAAAAGAACCTTTTAGTATCCAATTTCGAATAAAACACAAAAGTGGAAGAATATGTCACTTTTGGGAGCAAGGTCAGGGCGTTTATGATGCTAAGAACAGGTGTTTCGCCATAGAAGGTTTTGTACAGGATGTAACCGAAAAGATAGCTTATATAGAAAACCTAAGTATTAGTGAGGAAAAGAATAAGGATTTAATCAAAACCTTACCAGATTTAGTGATAGTCTACGATAAATTAGGTAATCACCTAGAAGTTCATGCGCATGATAGTTTTGAACTAGTAGCGCCTTTTAGTGAACATATAGGTAAAAATATCGATGTGATTCTTCCTTCGAAGGTTTGTGGAATAATTAGACGGGGTTTTAAACTATGTGATAAAACAAAAGAGACCCAACTTGTAGAGTATTCACTTATTGTGAAAGATGAGTTGAGACATTATGAATCACGGATTAATCAAACGGATCAAGGTGATTTTCTAGCCATTATCCGTGACATCACCGAGAGAAAGACCTATTTTGAAAACTTATGTCTAAGCGAGGAAAAGAACAGGGCTATTTTTGGGGCACATCCGGATTTGATTTCCATATATGATATAAACGGAAATCTTTTACAGGCTAATATGGAACAGCATACCAAGCTATTCGATGCCATGGAAGAACTAATAGGAAAGAATGTTTCCGATTTTTTACAGGATAAAACAAGTATGCCCTTCATAAATGCACTAAAGGAGGCAGATAAACATCATCAAATAATCGTCGAGAAATTCGAACTGCCGATAAGAGGGCGACAACTTTTTTTTGAAGTACGCTTCGTTCCTTTTGATAAGAACAAGGTTATGTGCATTGGTAGGGACATTACTGAAAAGAAGGACATGGAAGACACCCTATTCCTACAACAAAGGGCATTGGCCGCAAGCTCTAGTGGTATCGTTATTGCAGATGCACGACAGCATGATATACCTATAATCTATACTAATGATGCTTTTTTAACGATTACGGGCTACCATGCACAGGATATTGTAGGGAAAAATTTTCAATTCTTACAAGGTGACGATATAGAGCAACATGAAAACAAAATCATGGAGGCTGCCATTGCAGAGGGTAAAAGTTGCCAAGTGGTTTTGCGTAACTACCGGAAAGATCGTCGGATGTTCTGGAATGAGATTTCCCTCACTCCTGTATTCGACGAAAAAAAGACGCTGACCCATTTTATAGGCATAGAAAACGATGTTACGGTACGTAAACAAAAGGATATAGTAAAAAGTGGTGTCAATACCGTGATGGATATGATTATCCAAAATGAACCTTTAAAGGACATAGGGGATAAAATCGTGGATACCATAGAAAAGACTATCCCGAATAGTATGGCTTCTTTATTATTACTGGATCGTTATAAAAACACCTTACATAAATTGTCGGGACCTAATCTTCCAGAAAAGTTTGCTACTGCTTCTGAAGGACTCTCTATTGGGCCTAATGTTGGTTCATGTGGTACGGCAGCGTTTACAAAAAAAGAAGTAATTACGGCCAATATAGCCAGCGACCCAAATTGGGTAGACCTAGGAAAAGTGGCATCGGGTGATGGTTTACAGTCTTGTTGGTCTTTTCCTATACTATCATCCAAGGATGAGGTTTTGGGAACTTTTGCAGTTTACAATAAGGTTTCAAGATTGCCATTAGACAATGAAAAACAAATAATGGCTGATATGGTACAAGTCGCGAGTATGGCCATTGAACAGCATGAAATTTCACTAGCCCTTAAGGACAGTACGGATAAACTCGCGGATTATACAAAGAATCTTGAAGATAAGGTCGACGAACGTACCCAAGAACTTCAAAAAATGGTACAAAAACTGGTGGCATCTAATTTAAGCCTCGAAGATCAAATTCAAGTAACTGAAGAAGCTGAAAAACGAGCACTGACCAATCAACAATTGTTTTATAAGATTGCCAAGGATTTTCCTATGGGGTTTGTCGAGGTGGTAGATGCAAATTATGAAGTGGTTTTTATAGAAGGGGAAGAATGGGATGAATTGAGGCTCAAAGATGTTGAAAAATCGAAGTCTGCCATTGATGCCATCGATTTAGCGCCAGAACATATTAAGGAAAAGCTCAAAAGCAATATTGAAAGAACATTTGATGGGGAACATTGTTCTTTTGAAGTAGAATTTCAGGACAGGTCATATATGGTGAATACTGCGCCACTTTTTGATGTAGATAATACTATTTTAAAAGTATTATTGGTATACAACAATATTTCTTTACAAAAAGAGGCAGAACATGAAATTATTAAAGCCCTAAAAAGGGAACAGGAATTGAGTGAACTAAAATCACGGTTTGTGTCCACCGCCTCACATGAATTTCGAACCCCATTAAGTACTATTCTATCTGCTGCCAATCTTATTGAAAGACAGAATGACCCTGGTAAGGAAGAAAAACGTATCGGTTATGTTGACCGCATAAAATCCAGCGTTAAAAATCTGGTCATTATTTTAAATGAATTCCTTTCGCTAAGTAAGTTGGAGGAAGGTAAGGTTGAAGTACAACCAAGTACATTTGACAGCGTCGATTTTTCAAAAACGATTATCGAAGAGATTCAGGGGAACGCAAAAAAAGGACAGGTAATCAAATTTGTAAGCGGATCATCCAAGTTAATGGTAAGTCTCGATTCAAATCTATTGCGTCACATTGTCCACAATTTGCTGTCGAATGCCATTAAGTATTCTGAAGAAAATACAGAGATTATCTATAAAATGGGGGCCAATCACGATTTGGTAGAATTTAGTGTAGAAGATCAAGGTATAGGGATACCGGAAGAAGATCAAGATCACCTTTTTAAAAGGTTTCACCGGGCAAAGAATGCTGTAAATATCCAAGGTACTGGTCTGGGTTTAAATATCGTAAAACAATATGCCGAATTAATGGGGGGGACTATAAGTTTTAAAACTGAGTTGGACAAAGGCACCATCTTTTATGTCAAATTACCCATAAATCAAAACGAAGATGAAAAAAATACTACTCATTGAAGATAGTCAAGATGTGCGGGAGATGACCGCAGAGATATTGGAATTGGAAAACTATTTGGTTACCACGGCGAAGGATGGGAATGAAGGAATTGTAAAGGCAGAAGAAGTTTTGCCAGATTTAATCGTATGTGATATAATGATGCCGAAACTGGATGGTTATGGGGTTTTTGAACATTTGAAAGAAAACCCGGAAACGGCGGGAATTCCTTTTATATTCTTAACCGCTAAATCGGAGCGTGCAGACCTGCGAAAAGGTATGACAATGGGTGCAGATGATTACTTGACCAAACCTTTTGAGGCAGATGAACTGTTAGAGGCCATTGATATACGCCTAAAAAAGAACGATTTCCTTCGTAAGGAATTCTCCAAAAATGTGGAAGGAATAAATGCTTTTATACAGGAGGCCTCTGAATATCAAAATCTACAAGATCTTTCTGCAGACCGAGAGGTATTGGAATATGAACGAAAGAAGGAAATCTATTCTGAGGGCGATACTGCCCATAATCTCTATTTTATACACAGTGGTGCAATAAAAACCTTTAAGTACAGCGAAAACGGTAAGGAATATTTGACAGGGATGTTCAAAACAGGGGATTTTGTAGGGCAACTTTCTGTACTTGGTCCTTCTGGTATGTATACCGAAACTGCAGTTGCGCTCGATGAATGTAAATTATGTGCAATTCCCAAAAATGAGTTTACCCATCTATTATTCAACAACAAAGATGTTTCGAATAAATTTATCGGGATGATTTCGAATGATCTACAGCATCTACAGGACCAGTTAATGGGTATGGCTTTCGATACGGTTCGAAAACGTGCGGCCACTACCTTATTGGAATTGTACGATAAAGGTCTGATTGGTGGCGAGGAGCTTGCCGGGGCAAATGTTTCCCGTGAAGATTTTGCGGGGCTGATCGGCACGGCCACGGAAACCGCTATTCGTGTACTGTCCAGTTTCAAAAAGGAGGGATTAATTCGATCCGATAGTAACAATAAGATAATCGTAATCAATAGAAATCAACTACAATACATAGCGGATTTCGGATAAAGAAAGGACAATTTTAAAATACTGATTTTTTTCACCCCTTCATGTAGGGGATTTGCCCTTTTGCACCTAGATAGAATCCTAAATTTCTCAGGCTTTGAATTACCGTAAGATATCAATTGTTATTTACCATATAGCCTATAGTCCAAATAAATTTAGTGTGGCATAATACGGAGCAGTATGACTTATGTCAGGTAATAGGAACATGTACCTAACTAATTTAGCCGATATAGAACCAATCGAACTTTGATTGTTCTAACTCTAAATTCAAACGTATATGAATGCTCCAAAAGCGGAAAAAAAACACGTTTTTTTACGCTCTTATGACCAAATCTCAAATCTTGAAAAGACTATAGAGGTTATTCAAAATAGCAAAATCAAAAATATTATGATTTCCATTCTCGGAAATCTTGAGAAAGTACAGTCCCAAAATTCAAAAAGGCCTACCGATAGCAAGGTTTGTTTGGGAAATTATTTTAAAAATCTTTTAGGCCAGGATACCGATTTAGGATTTTTTAATAATGCTGAATCGGGAGAATTATTCGTTACAGGATTCTTAGCACCTATTTTTTTGGATAAGATAAATGAAAAAACATTAGGGGAATTGTCCGGAGGGCCCTATGGGGTTTTAAGAGGACTGGGGATTAGAAAGAAAAGAGCAGGGACATATATAGATTTATTGAATGATGGTGAATACCTAATGTTGATTAGGGGAAATTATTTTGATATTCATTTGTTGGAGGGTGTACTTGACAAATTGGAGCCCATTGACCATTCGAAAAAGGGCATTTTAAATGTTTCCTTTAAATTGTTGGATAAGAGGGATTTTGGTCACTGACCCAGGTCATACCGTCATACCCTATAAATTCGCAAATTTGATAGTAATAATATAGTGATAAAAAAATGATATGGAAGCCCTGAAATATTTTGAAAGTAAAAAGGAATTCAATGTATTTGTAGCAAGTACATTTTCTGATCTTGTAAAATTCAAAAGAGAGAATCACCAAACGGCATTTAACGAATTGTTGTTGGAAGATCTGTTCCAAGTAAAACGGTATATCGCCAAAAGATTAAGTACGGCCTTGACCAAAGGAAACCTGCCCCAGGGCAAATACAAAGTAGATGATTTTTTGGATCAACTTTTTATAGAGACTTATGATCATTTTGATGAGGTCGAGGATAAAGATGGTTTGCATGTCTGGTTGTTTAAAAAAGCCGAGGAATTGTTAGAAGAAACAACTACGAACGAAGAATACGATGAATTTTTCTTAAAGAACATTGATGACTATTCCAAACCTGAATGGGATGAAATGGAAGAAAAATTCAGTACTGATGGTGATGGTGATTTAGTTATGATAGAAGAACTCGATGATATTTCTTATCCAAAGAACGACTATCTATTAAAGCATGTTTTTATAGAAGATGATAAGAAGGAAATTCAAGATAAATTGGATAAGGAATTAAGTGGGGAAAACATCAAAAAACATGTAGATATGGTTTTGTGCCAATTGCCATTACCTATGCGGTCCGTATTTGATCTGGCTACTGATTTTGAGTTTACCCTTGAAGAAATTGCAAAGATTCGTAACCAAAGTTTCGAAGAGGTACAACAGCTATTGAAAAATGCCCGTAAAAGTCTGGAAGAAAGTTTCCTCAATAGGTATACAATTGAGAAATAGTCTTTATAACTATTATTTGTGAAATTTTGGATGTTTTCATCGATGCTCCCGAAAAGATATTCATAAATATTTAACGGAACCATGGGGGTAATTACCATCGCGATTATAATGCGAAAGTTACCGTTACGGAAGAGGTATTCAAAAAAATGAACGAGGCGTATGAAGTTTCTAGCGATAAGGAAAAGCGGAAGAGATATTACAAACTAAGGTAACCAAAGGGAAACTTTACTAGTAGGCATTGCGAGTTTAAAAAGATAATTTTTAGGTACACCATAAGTGCTGAAAAACAGCATACCATTATATTCACAAGTACTCTAAAATAAAACCTTATGGGAATAACAATTTTTACAGGACACTATAGAGAGGCCGATAGCATTGCTGGTTTTATGGATTTTTATTATAGTCTTCATATGAATCATTTGGCAAGTGATCTCTTGCACAGGGGTTTTTCGACAAAGCAGTTGAATGATGCCGTTGCCAAAGCTATTAAAGTGGGCGAATCTTATGGAATGGATATTCGTCAACATTTTAAGCCTGTTTTCAGCGGAATTGAAAAGGAAATAGTTCAAGATTGTAAGCTTTCACATTTGGGATATGGCCTGGTATTGATGAACGCGGATTTGGAACTGTC
This sequence comes from Maribacter aquimaris, assembly GCF_014596745.1. Lineage (GTDB taxonomy): Bacteria > Bacteroidota > Bacteroidia > Flavobacteriales > Flavobacteriaceae > Maribacter_A > Maribacter_A aquimaris. Next base: position 788,612 of record NZ_JABTCF010000001.1, on the reverse strand, counting down.
TGTTGTTGTGGATTTTCAGGTAAGTGTTCTAGAGGGTTTTCTTAAAGTATTACATCACTGAGCCATAAATCGGAACCAATAGCAACAAAAGTTATTGTTGTCTTCTATTTTATTGGTGAATAATAGCCTATTTATGACAGCCTGTTTTAAACTATCTTCCATTTAGAGTGGTAATAATTTACATCATAACTTTTACTAAATTGACATTCATGATGGCTTTCCTTCAGGCTATTTAGAAAAGTGACTTTTTATACGCTGTCAAGTAGATACCCCTATTAAAACAATTTCGTATTGATGGGGTACATTTTTTCGTAAAGATATAGGCATTGATCAACTGCTATTTAATTGGAAGTATCAAATTGACTGCATTTTATTAGAATAAAACATAAATCGGTTCTAAGTAAAACTTAGAACCGATTATACTTAAAAACATTTTCTATGGCATTTAACTTTATAGATTAAAATAATTTTTCTTAAAGTTTTTCAATTCTTTTTCAGCTTCTTTCATTTTGGTATGAGCCTCTAACATTTTTTTCTCTTCTCCTGCGGTCATATGATCGTAAACGTCCAAGGAGAATCTTTTGTGCCGGTCGTTTAATGCAATCAATTCATCACGATGTTCAATGTCATGTGTCATAATATATCAATTTTAGATTATTAATTAATTTAAATTATTGTTTACGGGCCTTTAGCAATTGTATACCCAAAGTAATCCTGAACAGTCCCATAAAGAAAAAGGCAAAACTCACTGTATATACCAATGTTAGTTCTCCTAATACGGGCATTGCCAAAATAGCTATTGCGAAAACTAATATCAGCAAAGCACCTACTAATAACCAACCTGTATTTTTGATTGACTTCTTGCGAAATAGGCCATATGTTACAAGGAATGAAAACGAACGAAAAATAAACCAGATGCCCAAGAGTAAAGGAAGTATTTCAAGAGTCATGATTTCGTTAGTGATTAGATATCCGCCCAAGAGAAGGTCAATAATAGCACCAGTAAGCAAAAGTCCCCAACCATTGAAGGTTTTACGAAGACTTAATGCATTTATTACCTCAAAAACTCCCGTTACGAACATGGCATAACTAAAAAATATAGCCAAGGAAACATAGGTTTCCACTGGAGTCATGTAAAACCATATGGAAAGTACAATAAAACCAATCCCTAATAATATTTGTATCCACCAATACTTAGTGTCGAAGCTAGGGTGATTGTTCAAAGTTGTAGATGTTCGTATCATTGATTTTGTATTTGGATTAATTCAAATGCTAAAAGTAGTTTAGTTGTAAAATCATGACTGCTGTCAAAGTAGCAATCAGGTTATACTCTAGTTGTGTTATCAACTATTTTTAGGTTCTACAATGGATTAAGGAAATTCTCATTTTTAAATCTTCATTTATATTCTTTTGGCATGTTTTATTTTTTAGTATTCTTGAATGTTTTGGTTGACCTCAGCTCTTGTGGTGTCGGGTAAGCTTGCTAAATCCTTGTTGGGAAGATTGTCTATTACTTCTAATTTATTAGAATAAAAATTTATGTTGTTAAATAAGGGGTTAACTGGAAGAGTCACAACTTTTGTTGACACTTCACCATCTTTAGAAGTAGCGGACACTACATTACTTTCCTAATGTTCTAGCGCTATTCTATAAGCTGACCTACAACCTTAAAGGCTTGCTCCCCTTGTACGAAAGTCTTTTTATAAAGTACACCAAGGTATTCGTAATAGGCTTCACCATCTATCTTGGCTACATCTGTAAAATGCGGCAGGTTATAGATAATTGCTCCAATAGGATGTTGTATTACTTCAAAACCCGAACCTGCTTTTTTATAAAAGATACCTTTGTTGTAAAATATGTTTTCGCCTACTTGCTCCATTGGACTTTCATCTTTTGGGAAGTTTTTGACTTTTATACCGATAGGTGGTGCGATTAAAAGATATCTACCACCATTATATATAAAGAAATCACCCTTATTGAAATAATATTTTTGGTCATTATAGGTCAAAATGATATTACCATACATGGCATAATGCGGTTCCAAAACGGGAATTTCACCGAAAACTACATCCGTAGGTTCACCATTTACCATTGCAGTTGCCGTGGATAATGATTTCTTATTCGAGGAAGAAACCACGTCTTTGTTTTGTTGGCCATACATATGGCTCCCTGTCAAAAGAAGTGGCACGACTAAAAGGAAAATTGACTTTTTCATGATAGTATGTATTATGAATTTATAGACTAATAGTAGTATTGGCAGATTAATGTTTGCATTATTAGAAGGTTTCTGTTTTGTAAATATTTTAAAAAAAGAATACTTTTCAACACTCGTAGTTGATGCCAATATTTATAAAAGGCATAAAAAAGCAAGTATCCAATAATCTCTAGAAAATTAAGGAACAGAGAGTGAGTACATTTGCACAAAGCAGTTCAAAAAACAGACAGTAAGGATAAACATGCTGCCCGTTTTTAAAATACCAATTCATCTAAATTACTGCGATGGCTTTATGCATACGAGCATTTAGTTTTACTCTTATGTTCTTTTATGATGGTTAAGGATATGGCCTCGGGCATCGGTATGAACCGTGATTTTTTTACCGTGGTTTTCGAGTACCATTCTGTAACGTTCCTTTTTTTTGCTGTTTGTATAACGAACCAAACTATAATGGTCTTTTACGAGGGACCATTCGGGAAATTCCTTTGCTATGGCTTTGCGCACAGCTAGAGGTGGCGTAATATCTTTTAGTTTTTCGGTTATCTGTAATAAATTACCATTACTATCATAGGTAGCAAGCAGCTCCCCTTTTTTCCCCGTTAATGTTATTTCGAAAGTATCGTAATCACTTAAAGAATTTATATCAGGGTTCAGATATACTTCTTCATCGATATATTCGATGGGTATCGCATCATATTCAACGATTGAATATTCAGGAAAATCCTCCTCAACGGCACTAACCAGTACCTTGGGTACATTTTCCGCTTTCAGTTTTGCTTGGTAAATTACTTTTTGTGCATAGGACTGAAATGAGAGTCCTAATAATACTGCACTTACGATTATTTTTTTCATTTTTAAATTATTTTATTAATAATACCTCAAAGGTATTTCGGTATTAAAATGATAATACTGACCTACATCAGGCAATAGTTTTTTTAAGAAAGTTTAACACAAGCAACCTTTTTTCGTTGAATTGATAAGTAAAAAGTATAGGGTTCTATCATTTATATTTTTAGGGGATTTCATATTCTTGGACTTGCAGTTTCTGGTAAGAGCCGGACTAAATAAAACTCCCCTTTAAACAATAAAAAAAGCTTCACCTTTGATGGCGAAACTTTTTACTTATCCTAGAATATTAATACTTAGGATATAATAGGTGCTGAATTTTGGTAGAGCAAATTATTTTAAGTGTGAACGCAACATCCAAGCTGTTTTTTCGTGCTGTTCCAAAAGCCCGGTAATATAATCACTGATGCCTTCGGCATCCCATTTATCAGCGATGGGCCTTATTTCTTCCCGAATAAAAACAATTATGCTTTCGTGGTCTTCCAATAATTCCGAAAATATACTTTGGCTATCATTCTTACCTTTGGTTTTTTCGGTAAGATGTGTCAATTCTGAATAGTCTTTTAAAGTTGCAGGGACATAATGACCTATCGTACGTATTTTCTCCGCTACCGTATCGACGATTTCTTGTTGCTCCTCATACAACGTTTCAAGATAGAGGTGTACGGTATGAAAATCGGGACCTTCGATGTTCCAATGGAAATTCAGTGTTTTTGAATAAAGAACAAATTCATCCGCTAATATCTTTGACAATTGATCGGCAATGGCCTGTCTGTTTTCTTTCGTAATTCCAATGTTAGGTGTTTTCATTTTTTTTCTTATTTTTTGATTTAAAACTGTTCAAAGTTATTATGAACTGAAAATAATTGTACTGATTTAGGTCATAATATGGTTTTTAAAAAAGTTTCAATAATTGAATTTTTATAGGTCGTAAAATGGAAGGTTACTAGAGGATAAGTAGAAACCTTGGATATACCTTACGGTTACAAGGTGGCTTTAGGATTATTGCAACGATCATTGTGAATTACATGAAAACAGAAAAAGCCATGTCATGACCGTAGCCGCATGGGTATTTTCACGAAACCAATTGGCCACATCGGAGCTGTCTATCAATGAATTCAACTTATAGACGATAAATATAGGGCTGAAAATCAGCTATTACAGTACCTCTTTTATATGTTTGTAATTTGTTTTGACCATTTCAGAAACTTCATCCATTCTTCCGCTCAATATCATTTTACTTATAGATAATGTATAGCCCTTCATTTGATCGAATTCCATTTTTGGTGGCATGGCCAATGCCTGAGGGTTTGTGAATACACTTACTAAAACAGGGCCATCGAGTTCAAATGCTTCTTCCAATGAACGTCGTACATCCGCAGGTTTTGTAACCGAAATCCCTTTAAATCCCATAGCCTGCGCTATCATCTCGAAATTTGGATTTACCATATCGGTTTCATTGTTAGGCAAACCTTGTACCTGCATTTCCAATTGTACCATTCCTAAAGAACGGTTGTTGAAAACAATTAATTTTATAGGAAGATTATATTGTTTAATGGTCGCCAAATCTCCCAATAACATTGATAGGCCACCATCACCACAAAACGCAACAACTTGCCTGTCAGGATAGGCTAATTGTGCCCCTATGGCCATGGGCATGGCATTGGCCATAGAACCATGATTAAAGGAACCTAACATGATTCGTTTGCCAGTACCATGAATATATCGTGCACCCCATACACAACACATACCTGTATCAACAGTGAAAATGGTGTCATTATTAGCCATTTCATCAATGGTAGATGCCACATATTCCGGACTAATATGATTTTCAGTCCCCGCATCTTTTACATAAACATTCAAGTTTTCTTTTACTTTTTTGTAAAATTCTAATTGAGCATTTAAGAAACTAGCGTCCTCTTTTTCGTTGATTAATGGCAATAGTGCAGCAACGGTATCTGTTATTTTTCCGGTTAATCCCATTTCTAATTTTGCCCGTCTTCCCAATCGTTCTGGTTTTTCATCAACCTGAATAATTTTATTTTTTAAAGGCATAAAATGCTCATAAGGAAAATCAGTTCCTAATAATATCACGACATCTGATTCATGCATGGCATGAAAAGCAGATGGAACACCGAGTAAACCTGTCATCCCAACTTCATAAGGATTGTTGTGCTGCATACCCATCTTCCCACGGAAAGAATACCCGATAGGCGCCTTTAAAAGTCCGGCTAATTTTATAATATCATCATGAGCTTCCCTTGCTCCAATACCACAGTAAATAGAAATTTTTGGATGTTTGTTCACTAAGTCGGCCAATTTTCGCATCTCATTATCCGAAGGTCGTAAAACGGTTTCGCTATGATAATTATACATTGATGTTGCACTTTCTTCAGCAGGCATGGCAGATACATCACCAGGTAAACCGAATACGGCTACTCCTTTTCTATGAACTGCGTTTTGAATGGCTGCTTGTAGCATGCGAGGTACCTGTTTGGGAGTACTGGCCACTTCATTGTACACACTGCAATCATCAAATAATTTATAGGTATTTGTAGCTTGAAAATAATCAACACCAAATTCTGGCGTATTAATAGTAGATGCAATGGCGATAACAGGAACTCCTGAACGGTTGGCATCGTAAAGACCGTTTATTAAATGTACATGGCCAGGTCCGCTGCTTCCAGCACAACACGCAAGGCCGTCCAATTCTGCTTCAGCAGCAGCAGCGTAAGCACCCACTTCTTCATGGCGCACATGAATCCATTTTATTTTTCCGCTTCTTCTTACCGCATCATTCAGTTCGTTTAGGCTATCACCCGTTACGGCATAAATTCTTTTTACATTATTATTAACCAGCATCTCTACGATTTGGTCTGCTACTTTTTTCGCCATGATTATTATTTTTGAAAAATGTTATGTTCACGTTTCTGAATTAATTACAATAAATTCGGGGCATCACCATCAAATTTAGTTCCGTTTATAAAAAAGAAGGAGTGTAACCTTCCCTTAGAACGGAATTGTTTAAAAATAGGTAATAATCTTAATTTTAGACTATTTTAAATAGTAAATGAAAATAGTATACCATCATACTGGGTATTCTGTCCCTAGCAACGGTAGCTTTCATTTGGGTGATTAATACTATTGTCATTCCTATCGTAAAAGTTGATTTGCTATCTGTTTTATAAATAGACCTTATAGTATTGAATGGTCACCAACTATTTCAGAAATAGGCAGTCCCCAACCTGGTACTTTTCCGCCTAAGGTCTGATACATCGTTTTAAAACCCATTTTTAAAATATAGGGTGTATATCCCATTTTTAAGATGCTTGTTTTTCCGCCCCACCATTCATCGGTATGCATATAAAATCCTTTGTGGCTGCCCATGTCTCCATAGCATAATAGCATAGGATGTAATGGGTCTATTTGTTCCTCTTTTCCAAGAATCTCATTTGCAATAACTTTTGATGCAATGTCACATTCCATATGCCCTAAAGAACCTATTTTAGGTATGGTAACGGCTGCCGCATCACCCACGGCAAAAATTTCCGGATAATCAGGATTTCTCATAAATAAATCTGTAATCACAAATCCTTGATCATCCACAAATGGAAGTTCCTTCATAAAAGAATGTGGTTCCCAATTCGGAAATATGATTTTCATTTCCGCCTCTAAGCTGGTTCCATCTTTAAACGCTATACCTTCTTTATAAATTCGTTTAATTCCTACTGTATTGGTTTTGTAACCATACCCCATTCCTGATACCATTGGAAGTAATTGGTCAAGAATACTTTTACCGGCATCTTCCGCAATAACATCACCTGGAGTAAACAAAGAAATATTCTTTGCGTCTCCTTTTTTATGTTTTTTCAACCAATCGGCCATTGAAAAAGCCAATTCTACCGGAGGTCCTTCACAAGCAGCTGTTGCAATAGGTATTTTAGGGAGTTTTGGGCTTTGACCTTGAATAAAACGATCGGATCCAATGGCAATGTGTCCACCTTTGTAATCGTTATGCAAATACTTGCGAACTTCATTACCGTAAAAAGTATCCGAAAAAGTGTGTCCGAATTCTGCAAATCCCTCAATTTTATCGTAAGCTAGTTTACAACCTAGAGCTATGACCAAGTAATCGTATTCTATATGTTCTTGGGCAGCGCCTTTTCTTTCGTTAGGGGTATAGAATACCTTTTTATCGGAAGCATCAATATTCTCTACCTCTCCCTGAATGAATTCACTTCCATCTGAATTTAAAAATTTCTTAAATTGAAACTCTAGCGTATCTGCCGGATTGTTGTTATTAAAAACCTCAATAGGAATATTAGGAATAAAGTTGATGTAATTTTTACGATCAATGACCGTAATCTTTATGTGGTCACCTGCTTCCTTATGTAAGTAACGTGCAACTGTAAGTCCTGCGAAATTACATCCAAGGACTAAAATTCTTTTTTTATTTTTCATCATATGACTTTTGTTCCGTTTGCTTGTGGCCCGTTCGGGTTATTGTCATTTTGTTATGTCCCTTACGGCTCAATTTTGTGAAAGTTTCTTGATTTTTCTTAAAAGGTTTTACCTAAATCTTTTAAGGTTTATTCCCAAAAACAACCTGAATATCCCAGCGGTTATAAAAGCAAAGGCCGTCATGTATACAATGCTAAGGCCTGCAAAGAATGGATTTGCCAAGAGCAAAAAGGAAAATAACAGGGTTACGATGCTCCAAAACAGTAAAATGCCCCATCGTGGTATTCCTGCGGATTTCAGTTGAAAGGAAAGACCCATGGACAATATGCTTTGAAATAACAACCAAAGACCTACATATAAAGGTAAAATGGCCATGGTCATCATAGGATGCGCTATGAGCAATAGCCCTATGATGAGGTCTAAAATACCCCCGGCCAGGTACCAACCCCATTCTTTCATTTCGTTTTTGTTGGAAATGGAAAATGTAATCTGGAATATTCCTGAGACAAAAATGAAAACACTAAAAATAATGCTTAGGGATATGTAGCTTTCCAAAGGGGTTTGTATTACCCAGACTCCTACAAATATGTACAGTAGGCCTATTAAAATTGATATCCACCAGTTTTTTATAGCTTTTTGGGCTGAATTTAAAATTGTTGCCATGGTTTCTATAGTTTAAGGTATTCGTTCAAAAACCCGTATTTTTTTCTTTTTTTATAAGTAGTTTCACTTGGGTTAGTTTTTTGCAGTAACTTATATTTTTCAATACGATATTCAAAATTATGGGTAGTAGGGGGAATTAAGACTGACCTAGGTCAGGAATTATAAAAAACATCATTTTAGAGGTGGGGTATTTTAGTAGTTGTTATGAATAAGTGGTATTAATTAAATAGGTGTAAAACATTGAAAATTAATATCATATAAACTATTATTTGAATTTGCACACTAGGTTTCAGAGCTGCTTTCTGTTAACAAAACTTACTTTCGGGTATGAGCGATAATTTATGCTTTAGGCTCTCTTTTAGGGTAAATGACGGTATCGTAAAAAGCACATCATAGGCCAGAAGTTTGCAGCCAAAAACCATATAAGATCTTGTAAACTACCCACCCAAACCTCCCAGTTACTATTATACCGACCGTTTTGCCGTTCATATCAAAAATAGCAAGTCCGTTAAGGGGGAAATTCATGTCTTTGACCCGGTAATTAGTACGAAATAGCTTCCGGTTCTGGGCTAGCATAACCGCTATGGTAAACTCTACAATGGCATGTGTTGAATATTCGGGAACCCTCGCTATGCTGATGCCTGATTTTTGGGCATGGTCGACATCGATATTGTTGAAAGCCGCCGAACGCAACACTATAAAACGAATACCTAAATCATACAACCTATCTATAACAGGTTCAGAGGCATCATCTTCATAAAAATAGAGATGGCAACTCAATCTTTTCCCAACTCTACCGTATCAACAGCCAGGTAAGTTTCTGACATTCTGAGAGAGTTTTTGCCGTTATTGGCACTTTCTGGAAACTCCTTTTACCAATTGTGTACATTAAAAATCGCTACTCTCATTTTACCTTTATTTAAAAGGAATTTATTGTCAATTGAGCTTTTTTGGAATTTTACTTGGTTTAGGCTCGTGCCAATTCAATGAAAGCTCTTGCCCACCCGATCTTTATGCGTTTGAAATACTTCCCGTGGCTCAATTGCCATTTCGCCAGTTCTACCACCTAAGCAATGGAAGTGGCGGCAACACTGACCGAAACCGTTACCCAATTTGAAATTAATATATGGATCACTGATTCTGTTTGTTTCATTAAAATATCGTCAGGGTTTTTTATTTCATATTGGTTTATGGATAATGACCAGCCATGATTTCTAGAAATAAATTTCAGGTGATATCACTCAAATACTTATGACCTAAGTCAGATGAATGGAATTTTGACGGATATATTAGATTAAGCTGATAACGATAGTCAATAAAGATAGAATGCGAAAATCCATGATTCTTGCAAAATATAAGGAATACTTATAGAGGTTTACCGCCACATGTCATATGGTATTGCCCGCTTTTAATTAAAATCGTATTTTATCTTTTTTATTTCCAACGATATTCTGCGCGGTTTCCCAATTCATGTTCTATTTCCAATAATCGATTATATTTCGCGACCCGTTCGCCCCTACAGGCAGAACCTGCTTTTAAATGCCCACCATCCATGGCTACGGCAAAATCGGATAAAAATGTATCTTCTGTTTCCCCTGATCGATGGGAAAGAAAGTAACGCCAACCAGCCTCACGACACATTTTAATGGCCTCTATCGTTTCGGTGATCGTGCCGATTTGATTTAATTTGATAAGGGCCGAATTGGCCGTTTTATTTTCGATACCCTTACGGATATACTTTTTATTGGTAACGAAAATATCATCGCCCACCACCTCGATTTGACTACCGAATTTTTTCGTAAATTCTGAAAATCCGTCCCAGTCACCTTCAGAAAGAGGGTCTTCCCATGAGACAATCGGATATTTTTTCAACCATTTACCCGATAAGTCAATGAGTTCCTCAGTTGTCATTTTACCGGCTCCGGAAGATAAAAGGTCATATTTATTATCTAGGTTTTGGGAAAAGGAATTGGCAGCACTGTCAATAGCAATTGATAGGTCTTTCCCCGGTTCATATCCGGCTTCATTTATAGCTGTTATGATCAATTCCATAGCGGCTTCGTTACTTGAGCAATTAGGGGCAAAACCACCTTCATCCCCAACGCTGGTCGCAAGACCTTTACCCTTTAATATTTTTTTTAGGATATGAAATGTTTCGGCAACATACCGAAGTCCTTCCTTAAAATTTGGAGCACCATTGGGGACCAACATGAATTCCTGAAAATCAACACTATTGTCCGCATGCTCTCCTCCATTTAGAATATTCATACAAGGCACGGGTATACGTGTGGCATTCGAACCTCCCAAATAGCGATATAGAGGTAGGTTGGAGGTAACTGCAGCGGCTTTCGCTACAGCCATGGATACGCCTAAAATAGCGTTTGCACCTAGCTTGGATTTGGTTTCGGTACCATCTAGTTCAATCATCGTGTAATCTATGTTTCTTTGTTCAACGGCATTCATCCCTATCAGTGTTTCCGCAATTTCCACATTAACATGGGAGACTGCCTTTTCTACACCTTTATGGGCATACCGTTTTTCGCCATCACGAAGTTCCAAGGCTTCGTGCTGGCCTGTTGAAGCCCCTGATGGAACGGATGCAGAGGCTTTTGTGCCATCTTCTAAGGTAACATATGTTCTTACGGTTGGGTTTCCTCTTGAGTCAAGAATCTCAAGTGCTGAAATAGATGTAATGGTAGAATTCATTTTTTAAGATTTTATATTGTTTTCTTCTATGAATATTGGTCAATTATGACCATGGAATTTCGAACCATGAGAACAAAGTAGAGTCGGTCATTTTTATAGCCCATTTCATTAAATGGATACATTCATTAAACAGGTTGCACTACTGTTCTTTTCCTTTTATATGGACAAAGGTATGTTTGGGGTCTTGGGCAAAGCCTGACTTAGGTCATCTAGAATAACCAAGCAGCTGATTAACTTCGTTTTTTTAATTGCAATTGTCCCTTATGGCTTAACAGAAACCCATTTCTACGTTCAATGATAAAGGACCATAGGCTATAAAAAGAGAGTTTTACATGAAAAGTCAGACGTATTATAATATAATCCCAAAATTATTTAATAGGGATAGTAAGATCGATGTGCGGAAAAGCGGGCTACTTTTTTATGCCCTTTTGGTAGGTTTGATTACAGGCTTCTTGAGTTCATTGTTTAGGCTTATTCTTTCCAACCTAAATCGGGTGAAAAATGCATTTTCTCCGGAACAATGGGATTTGAACGGGTTGAATTGGCTATGGCCTTTCCTGTTTACCTTTATTGGGATATGGTTTTCAATATTCTTAATGAAAAAGTTTGCCCCTGAAACAGCTGGTAGTGGTATTCATGAAATCGAAGGAGCGCTAGACGGACTTAGGCCGATTCGTTGGAAAAAAGTATTGCCGGTGAAGTTCTTGGGGTCAATATTCTCACTTAGTAGTGGTTTATTGTTAGGTCGTGAGGGGCCAACCGTTCAAATGGGGGCTAATATAGGTAAGATGATAAAGGATGTTTTTAAGCAACCCGCGGAAGAGAATAACCCCTTGATTTCTACAGGGGCTGCATCAGGACTTGCAAGTGCGTTCAATGCCCCTTTTGCAGGGATAATTTTCGTCATCGAAGAGATGAATGGTCATTTTAAGTTCAATTTCTATTCAATAGCAGCACTTATGATCGGTACTGCTTCTGCAGATATGGTAGTAAGGCTTATGGTAGATGCAGGTCCTATTATACAAATAAAGATTTTCACCTTTGATCATTTATCGAGTATTTGGCTTTTTGTTTTACTCGGATTACTTCTAAGTTTTATAGGAATCGCTTTCAATAAATTAATTGTTAGGGCTTTGGTGTTTTTTGAAAATTCAAAAATGAATTATGTTCATATGGCCATTTTGTTGGCTGTTATTATTACAGCCGTAGGAAGGTATTTTCCTGATATGATAGGAGCAGGGTATAAAACGATATCCAATGTCGTTGATAATTCTTTCTCCCTAAAATTTCTCTTGATGCTTTTTGTGGTACGCTTTGTATTGTCGATTTTCAGCTACGGCTCTGGAGTACCTGGGGGTATCTTTGCGCCTCTAATCACTTTGGGGGTTATTTCAGGAATGCTATTCGGTGGTATAGCGGCACATCTTTTTCCTGATCAAGTTCAAGACCCAGCTATTTTCGCTGTGGCAGGTATGGTTGGTATCTTTGCCTCAACGATCAGGGCACCTCTAACAGGTTTGGCCCTTTCTGTTGAAATGACTGCAAATTATGAATTAATACTTCCATTGATCTTCACGGCAGTAACTGCATCTGTTTTTACGGCAATGCTTGGTAATGAGCCAATCTACGCTATTTTATTAAGACGTACTCTGGATAAAGAAAAATCTAAAATATCCGACACTTCAATTATTTCTGGGGTTTAGATATAAACTAGTATTCCTTTTAATTCCATAAAGCCTTAAGTGCTTTGTATTTAAAATGTACAATAGGGAAGTTGAATGATTTTTTTCCTTGTAAATAGGATTACCTATTTCTAAAAAGAAAAAAATTTCACGAACCTGACCCAAGTCAGGCAATGAATAATCCAATCTACATAATTTTGGTTTATTCAAATATTATAAAAGATGAAAGCTACAATAACAGTACTATTACTTTTTTTTGCTTCATTTATAATTGGCTGCAAGGGAGAGCATAAAGACGATACTTCAGGAATTGTCGATGAAGCGACAATAAGCAGGTTACAGAACAAATCTGATAAGTATTTTACCGAGGCATTGGCCAATCTGGACAAAGAAAATCTCGAAGCTGCGGCGGCACAATTGGAAAAGGGCATTTTGGAACTTCAAAAGGAAAGTAAAAACGTTTCAGGACTATATAAAATAAACCTTGAAAAGGCGGTAGATGCCCTGAACAGGATGGAAACCGATTTAAAGAACGGCAAAAAATTTTCAACGAATTCCCTGCGAGAGGTTATTGCCAATGCCGAAATCAATATAGCCCATGAATATCTTTCGACAGATAACATGTACCTTTTAACTGAACCAGGCGAAGCTGTAAGCCATAAAACAAGGCGTAAATTCAATCATTCACTTTCTAAGCTAAAAAGCGAAGAAGGAAAGCTGTTGCCTGAAGTTGGAAAGGAAGGGGTAGACTTACTGCATGAAGGGAAAAAATTGGATGCAGAATATAAGGCTTGGGAGAAAAGGGTTCAGGATTATAATAAAAAAGCGAACAAACTTCTTGTAAAAAAATATTCGGATTATAATGAAGGAGTGTATTGGGTGTATTAATTTTTGTTGGGCGTAGAACCAGGTGTTCTTTGGAGCTGCTTTCTTTATTACCTATATAAGTTTTGCTGTTTGAACTTTAATATGATCTCATTAGTATGCTTTTTAAAGCATCAATAACGGTCATGGAAATAAATTTTAGAAAATATGGATAAATGCAAAATCGGCATCTTACGTCATGATACCACACAATGGATACAGGATGTGGAATTCTATTTGGACGAATTGCAGGCACTTGAGGATTTGGTGCACCAAAAAGCCGACCATAGTAATTTGTCCAAACAAGTCCACAATGATATCAGTTGTACCATTAGTAGTTTCCTAAACCAATTGATTAGGGATTTTCTTGGAAAACTAAGGGGGCACGAAATAAAGCTTTCCAATATTATAGAGGGGAAGAAAACAAACAGCGCTGAACTTGATGAACAAAAACATCTGGAGCTTGCCCAAGATCTAGGTCAGTTGAAAACTCGTATTAGAAGATTGAAAAAAAGAGTATATCGCTATCTTCTCGAAGAAAATTCCAGACAAAGGCATGGTTTTCCAATTTAAGGGGCAATGGTCCATTTAAACCCAACTGTAAAATGTTTAAGAGAAGCGCTATTTTATTTATTTCGATTTGTTTAGTAGCAATCGGCTGTGCAGGTCCCTATTCCGAACAAGATAATGGCTCTATTATTGAATTAAGCGAGGATGATGTGTTTACAATTAATCTGAAAGAGCAAGCTCTGCCACAGTATGCGTGGCATATTAATTCAATAAACAATCATGTTGAACTCAAAGGACCGATAATTATGGGACCCAATGGAACGACCACGGAATTTACCTTTAACTTTAAAACTTTGGGAACTGGGGAAGATAAACTTACACTCTTTTATACTAATGGAAAGGATACCAGAAAATCTTTTGAGTTAACTGTAATAGTAGGTACAATGGGCCGCATTGAGTCTTATTGAAAGAAAATCAAACTATTTTATTTTTCACATTTATGGGTTTTTATCATAGCTAATCATGTAATAGTAAATTTGAATGAACCCATTGGTATATAAAATGCTTTGAATTACCTAACAGTAATGGCTTGCCCTGATACCAAAAAGAATTATTCAATATTCACCCATTCCGGTACGAGCTAATTTCGTTAAAAAAATGTGAATTTTATAAGGCCTGATTTAAGTCAGGAGATTGACAATTTAAACCCAATAGCTTTGAATCCTAATTCGTATGACTATTTAGAAAATTGAGTTTAACAAATAAAGACAATAGTATGAAAAATGGAGTAACAGTGGCAATATGCGAATCGCATCATCAAGCTGAAAAAGTGGTCAAGGAACTAAATGAATCTGGGTTTAATATGAAGAAACTATCTATCGTGGGTAAAGATTATCACGAGGAAGATAAGGTAATAGGTTTCTATAACATTGGCGATAGAATGAAAAACTGGGGATCGGCGGGTGCTTTCTGGGGTGGCATATGGGGTCTTATTTTCGGTGCCGGTTTTTTCCTTATCCCTGGAATTGGACCTGTTATGTTCGCAGGACCTATTGTGTCCTCATTAATTGGAGGTCTTGAAGGGGCCGCTGTTGTTGGTGGTTTATCCGCTTTGGGTGCGGCACTTTTCAGTATAGGAATTCCTAAAGATAGTGTGATACATTACGAGAAGGCTTTAAAGGCCGATAAATTTTTGGTTATGGCCCATGGAACAATCGAAGATTTGGAGCGTGCAAAGAAAATTATGACCGATTCATCTGCCTCGGAAGTTCATTTACATTCAGAAGAAACAGTTAGGCCATAGGTAATTGGTTCACAAAGATGCTTTAATTTAGATGTTAATGGATAATAACAATTGATGTATTATAACTTAATAATATTGTTTTACGAATAAAATCAGAGCGAGGGTTACCTATTCGGTTACCATTTTTTCGAAAAACACTTGTAACTATTTAATATTTAATAAAATACGGTGGGATGGCTAGTTCTGTCATCCCGACCAAGCAGAAAAGAAGGAAGGCGCCTGCCTTCACTTTTCTATTTTCAGTGAGGGTTTATTAGGATTATTTAAATCCTGTCATCCCGACCAAGTAGAAAAGTGGTTTGTGAAAGCAAACTACTTTTTTTGTTTGTATGGAGCAAAATGGATTGGTATGGACCGTAGGTAACATAAAACGTTGAAGACGGGAGCTTTTCCCTTTCCATGTGCACTAGAGGGGTACCGTGATCACTTGGCATTTGGCCCTTACCTCGGTTTTATTTTGGTGAAATCTGTTTTTAGCAATGGCGTATTACTTAAGTTTGTTCTTGTCGCTATACCATCTTTTGAGCCATTTGGATATACCCTCCAAGCCAGGATATATGATTCTTTCCGTAATATTGGCCTGGTCGAGCTTATCCCTGATTTCCCACTTTAGTCCTGAAGGTATAATTACCTTTTTTAAATATTTGGGATGCTTTTTAAGCCATTCCAATGGATTGGAATCCGGATCTAGCATAAACGAAAAAAGAGCGAATTGGTTTATGATGCGATCATCAAGGGAGGGAGGCTCAAAAAATATCATGGTATTGGCATTCCTACTTGAAAAATCATATAATTGCTCTAAGGAATTACCTATGGTCTGTTGCAATTCCGTTGAGCTAAAATAGAATATGTCCTTGTTGAAAATGGGGGTTTTAAGTTCTTCCGGCAATTGATCCCTAAGGGCTACATAGTTTACCATCCAGATGGCACCGTCGACATCATAGGTGTCCATGTCCTCCGTTAAAAAATGTAAAGCAACATTGGGTGAGTGGGTCCAGTCAATAAGCCTTGTGGGGAGTCCGTGGTGTTGTCCTAACGTCATCCAGTTCCATAGGTTGTTATAATCGTCGGTCAAAGTGTTTATCGGAGAGTACTTTTTAAAGTTTCTGATCATGGTACCTTCAACCTTCGAAGGTTTCCTTCCCATTCTTTGCAGACTGGGCTCTAAACCAAATTCCGCATCATAAACACCCCTATACGCATATGGGGATCTAAACCTATCTATTTTATGGTCCTTTTCATTGAATAAAAATTCTTGGAGTTCTATCCAATTCTTAGGTTCAAACAACTCGAAATCTGTCATTTATCTAATATTTTAATGGGGAACCCAAACAGGGTTCCAATTTAATCGGTAATCCCCCCAAAAACCACCTAAAATGCCTTCATGGGGATGGTTCGGGACCGGTACTTGCCAAAAACTATATTTTGTTGGCGAAACACAGACAATCCCATAGTTTCAAGAAGGTGTTGTGTTGGGGGACCAAATGTCCGTTCTGTCCATAAAAAAAACCTGATGCCTCCATGTGATGGTCGGTTTTGGTTTCTCCCATATCGCCCAAATTCAGGAAGATTCCTTACAAACTATTTTAGCGGGTTCCCAAAATCCTTGGTGCGCTAGGAGCGTACAAAAATAACAGGTTTTAAAGGTAATTTATGAATAAATCGGTATTACTATTGCGTTAAATTGTTTTTTATTGATTTACGGGATACGGAAATTGTGCAAAAGCCCATTTACGAACCGCAAAGCGATGGGGATCGTGGTCATTCCATCTGTATATTATTTATTAACTTTAGGGTATAAACCGCACAATGGAATCTTACGCCACACAATAATACGGACTTCAATAAACGTTTTTTAAGGCAGTTGTTTTTCAGATAGGATACTTGATGCCAGCAATCGATTTTTATAGATCTTTTGGGGAAAGGGAATTGTGCAACAGGCACACCGTGTAGGATTTATTGCCAGGCACGGGCTTATTTGAATACTATTACGAAGCCGTATTTTAGGACGTAACATGTGAAGAAATAAGGAAGCGAATGCGTAATGGAAATACGAAAATGGAAGAGGATATGACCTTACCGAGAACGATAAGTCCAAGAATGGAATTTAAACGTAAATTCAGTTTAAGGGAAATGTATCGCGCTACTGTTTTTGCCCCAAGGGCAATGTCCAAATTAATTGGAAATAAAAAAAGTAAATTAGTGGACCAAAATTTCGTGAAACGTATCCACTTGGCAATTACCGAAGTAAACGGTTGTGCGATCTGCTCATACGGCCATGCTAAAATGGCATTGCGTCAAGGGATGGGCAATAAAGAGATAAACAGCTTTCTAAGCGAAGGTGGCGGTGGTAGTTTCATTAAGCCTGAAGAAGCAAAAGCGATTCTCTTTGCCCAATATTTTGCTGATTCAAGAGGGTACCCAAAGAAATACGCTTACGATGCCATTGTCAAGGAATATGGAGGGGAAAAAGCAAAAATCATACTTTCGGCCAGTCAAATGATGATCGTTGGGAATATGTACGGAATTCCCCTTAGCGCATTGCTATCCAGACTAAAAGGAAAGCCATATAAAGACAGTTCCTTGTTTTACGAATTGAAAACACTACTATTGGGCTTCCTTTTTTTGCCAATTGCTATTGTCCATGGTTTCATTAGGGGGGTCATTGGTATGCCTAATGAAAGATTTGACCATAGTATTGAAGGGGAGTAGGATGGAGTCTGAACGATCGATAAATCAATTTGTTTCCTAAATTTTTAAAGAAAAGATTTGTTTTTTGACACAGTACCTATAATAAAAGGTAGCTTTAACATCTTGACGACCCGTATATCCTTAAAAGAAAACCTTAATATCCCACATTTTTTTAGGGAAAATGAATTTTTTATCATTTGATGAATCCTTTTTCCACTCAGACTTTACGGGATTGCCAATAATACCATAAAAATTGGGGTCAATCCTATTAGATTATGATCAATGTCATGATTTGGTCATAAGGTCTCAGGTATATTTGTACATTAACGATTCCTGATTTAAAACTGAGGCGAATGAAGATAAAGACTGATAAGATAAAGGAGTTGATTGCACAGATCGAAACCATTATTGTTGCCATTAAACGGGAAGAAAAGGAAGCTGATACACTTTTGGAACAGATTCACCCAGATTATCATAAAAGCGCTAGGAATTTAATCCATTATAACGCTTTTAGAAAGTTCGATCTAAGAACCATACAAAAACAATTACAGAATCTAGGTTTAACAAGATTGGCCAAAGCCGAAGGTCATTTAATGTCCAGTTTGTTAAAGACCAGATTTATCCTCTATAGCCTAATAGGGGAGCATCCCGCGCAAAACTTGAAAGCGGGACTATCCATAAAAAACGGAAAAAGACTACTGACCAAACACACAAAAGAGCTTCTGGGGAATCGCTCTAAAGGCAGAAGGGTACGTATTATGGTAACCTTGCCTACCCAAGCAGCCAATGATTATCAAATGGTGTATGATATGGTGCTTCATGGCATGAACTGTGCGCGGATCAATTGTGCCCATGATAATCCCGTGATATGGGAAAATATCATTCTGAATGTGCAGAAAGCCTCAAAAGCCATTGGTAGAAAGGTGAAGATCACAATGGATCTGGCCGGACCCAAGATAAGGACAGGCTATATTACGCCTGGACCCAAGATTCGAAAGTTCACACCCAAACGCAATGAAAGTGGCATCGTCGTTAGTCCAACACTTTTGGTTTTAGTACCTGAAATCAAAGATACTTCGGAACCAAATACGTTACCTGTCGATTTGGAATGGTTTCAGAAATTGGAGGAAGGTGATATGTTGACCCTAACCGATACAAGAAACAAGAAGCGAAAACTGAAGGTGATAAATGTCGGTGATAAGCAGGTATTGTTACATTGCAGGAAAACGTGTTATGTAAGTACAGGTACAACTTTGGAGTGTTTAAATCGGGATTTGGGAAAGGTAGTTGTTGGGGAGCTTCCTGCGATTGAGCAGTCGATTTTATTGAGGACCAATGACATGCTTACGATCACAAGAGGCAATCAGATGGGGGTTCCCGCAAAATTTGATGAAGACGGGAATCTTAATGAGCAGGCGATCATCTCCTGTCAGCTTCCTGAGGTATTTGACCGCGTAAAAGTAGGGGAGACGATTTTATTCGATGATGGAAAGATAGAAGGACGTATCGAAAGCCTGTTTTCGGACCGCATTGAGGTACGCATTGTGCGGGCCAATGAAAAGGGGTCTAAATTGAAGGCTGAAAAGGGAATGAACTTTCCCACTACCGAATTGGGTATCAGTGGACTTACTGAAAAAGATAAGATCGATCTGGAGTTTGTGGTGAAACATGCCGATGTGGTCAATTTTTCCTTTGTGAATTCCAAGAAGGATGTAGAGGAGTTGTTGGCTGAATTGGAAAAATGGGATGCTGTCAATAAATTGAGTATTATTCTTAAAATAGAGACCCGATTTGCATTTGATAACCTTTTTGAGATTCTTCTTACGGCTATGAAGGTTGAATATATAGGCGTTATGATCGCTAGGGGAGACCTTGCCGTAGAAACGGGATGGGATGCCATTGGGAAGGTTCAGGAAGAAATATTGACCTTATGCGGGGCCGCCCATGTTCCTGTGGTATGGGCCACACAGGTTCTGGAGAGCTATGCGAAAAAGGGGTTGCCCTCCAGGGCAGAGATTACCGATGCAACAGCCTCACTGAAGGCAGAATGCGTAATGTTGAACAAAGGACCTTATATCAATGATGTATTGCAATTATTGGATAAAATCCTTTCCCGTATGGAACAATTTCATGAAAAAAATGAAAAAATGCTCCCAAAGATGGAAAAGCTATGAGCACCCTTGATTGGTTTAGGAAAGCGGTAGTCTATCAAGTTTTTATCGATAGGTTCAATGGCTTGGAGGAAACAAGAAATTCCCCAGGGTTTCTAGGTGGGACTATCAACGGCGTGTTACAAAAATTGGATTACTTCGTGGATTTGGGTATTAATGTGCTTTGGCTATCACCGTTTTACCAAACCCTTAATTATCATGGCTACCACATCACCGATTTTAAAAAAGTCGACCCCCACTTTGGTACAGAGGACGATTTAAAAAGCCTGATTCGTGAAGCACACGCAAAAGGATTGTATGTTATTGCGGATTTTGTCCCCAACCATTGTTCGAATCAGCATCCCTTTTTTCTCGATGCCCAGCATAATAAGAACAGTAAATATTACGATTGGTTCATTTTCGAAAATTGGCCTGATCAATATCGTTGTTTCTTGGATTTTGGGGAGTTGCCCAAATTAAACCTGAACAATAAGGAAGCCAGGAACTACATGTTGGGGGTTGCCGATTATTGGTTGTCATTGGGACTCGATGGTTATAGAATAGACCATGCCATAGGTCCATCACACAGGTTTTGGAAGGTATTCAAGAGGACAATGAAGGCGAAATATCCCAAAGCCGTATTCATAGGGGAGGTTTGGTGTGATGGTTTGGATAAAAAACTGATCAAGACCACCGGATTAAAAGACAAAACACGTAAACGGAAATTTGGAATATCACAGGAAGGGATTCAACTGGAGTATTATGGGGAGTTGGATGGGGTGTTGGATTTTGCCTTGAACAATATTCTGGTCGAAGCGGTTAAAAATGGGGAAGATCTGCTATCCAACAAAGAATTGAAATCCAAAATACAGAAACACTTTCAACAGGTTCCCACCGATTATATTATGGTCACTTTCTTGGACAATCATGATATGGATCGGTTTCTTTTGCATTGCAAAGGGAACATCCAAGTTATGTTGAATGCCTTCGAAATATTGCTTTCAACCGGACAGCCTGTGGTAATCTATTACGGTACTGAAAATTGTCGGTTTAACAAGGTGCCTATCCACAATTCGATCCCCCATTCCGATTTGGCCGTAAGGGCACCAATGGATTGGAATGCTATTAATAGGCAATTTATTGAAGGATTTAAAAATTTGATAACAAAATATAGAAATCAAGAGAATTAATGATTTTGAAAACAAATAGGCAAACTACAAAAGGTTGGCCTTACCCGATCGGAGCATCGCTTAAGGCCAATGGGGTTAATTTCAGTCTTTTTTCCAAGAACAGCACCGCTGTGGAGTTGTTGTTTTTCAATGATCCGGACGATTCCGAACCTAAAGAAACGATAATTCTTGATAATAAACAGAATAGAACGGAGACCTATTGGCATGTTTTCGTTCCAGGTATAAAGGCTGGTCAAATATATGCCTATCGCATCTACGGTCCGTTCAGTCCTGAACATGGTTACCGCTTTGATTCCCAAAAAGTCTTGTTGGACCCTTATAGTAAATTGGTGGTCACATCACGGACATATCAACGTGAGTTAGCGACCAGACCCGGTAATAATGTCAGCAGTGCCATGAAAAGTGTTGTGGTAGATACCAGCACCTATGATTGGGAAGAAGATCGCTGTCTTCGTCATTCCTTTGCACAGACCATTATTTATGAACTGCATGTAAAAGGTTTTACCAAACATCCTAATTCAGGTATGGAAGAAGGAAAAAGGGGGACCTATGCCGGGTTGATAGAAAAAATACCCTATTTAAAGGATTTGGGGATTACAGCCGTGGAATTATTGCCTGTATTTCAGTTCGATAATCAGGATGCCCCAGAAGGGAAAAAGAATTACTGGGGATATAGTCCGGTATCTTTTTTCGCCCCTCATAGGGCATATAGTTCCCGTAAGGATATATTGGGGCCACTGGATGAATTCCGCGACATGGTAAAAGCCTTACACAAGGCGGATATTGAAGTGATTCTCGATGTGGTCTATAACCATACCGCCGAAAATGGGGTCGAGGGACCTACCTTGTGTTTCAAGGGAATAGAAAACAAGGCCTATTACCTACTGAATGCAGATGGGTCCTATGGGAATTATTCTGGCTGTGGAAATACGATCAATGCCAACCATTCCATAGCTCGAAAAATGATTTTGGACAGTCTTCGTTTTTGGGTCTCTGAAATGCATGTTGACGGATTCCGTTTTGATTTGGCTTCCGTATTATCAAGGGATGAGTTCGGTAATCCCCAACAAAATCCACCCATACTCTGGGATATCCAATCGGATCCAATCCTTGCCGGTTCCAAACTCATAGCCGAAGCCTGGGATGCTGCAGGGCTCTACCAGGTGGGTAACTTTATAGGGGATAAATGGAAAGAATGGAATGGTAAGTTTCGGGATGATGTGCGTCGTTTTTTAAGGGGTGATGAAGGTTCAATATCGAATTTTGCCTCTAGGATATTGGCCAGTCCGGATCTTTATGGGCATAAAAACCAACCGGCGGATACGAGTATCAATTTTATAACCTGCCATGATGGATTTACCTTAAATGATCTGGTCAGTTACAATGTTAAACACAATTGGGCCAATGGACAGGAGAACCGGGATGGGACCAACAATAGTCTGAGTTACAACTATGGGGAGGAAGGACCGTCGACCGACCCGGCCATAGAGCGGATAAGGGAACAGCAGATAAAGAATTTTATGGCGGTTACCCTTCTTTCTTATGGAACCCCCATGATCTTGATGGGGGATGAGATTCGACGAACACAGCAAGGGAATAATAACGCTTATTGCCAGGATAATGAAATCAGTTGGTTCGATTGGGACCTTCTGGAAAAGAATGCATCACTTCATCGCTTTGTTCGCGTATTGAACGGCTTTCGGTTAAATACGAATTTGAGTGAAGCCGACGATGCATTGCCTTTGATGGAATTCCTTCAAACCAAACGACAAATCGATTGGAACGGTATACGATTGGGGCAGCCGGATTGGAGCCCAACTTCACATAGTTTGGCAGGCACCGTAAGATCCGCTAAAAAGGAATCCGTGTTATTCCTTGCCTGTAATGCCTATACCGAGGACATGGAATTTGAAATTCCGGATTCCCATGATTTCAATAAGAAAAATTGGTTTCGTATTATCGATACCTCCTTGCCGTCACCAGAAGATATCGTACTGCTTGAAAATGCGGAAATAGTGGAAGGGGATTCGTATTTGGTCAAGGCTAGGTCCGTGGTTCTTCTTATTGCACCTTCAAGTGCTTGGTTTACGGATTTCTATTCTAAAATATAAAGCTTTATTTATAAGGGGTCTGTGAAAATCGTTTTAAACAACACTGAACTGGTGTTTTCCATTGATTTCCCCAAAAACCATGGCTGCCGCTCCCAGGCTACCGGCAATGTTGCCTAACTGGGCGGCTACGATTTCAGTGTGTCCCCCGCAATCGGGCATCATATGTTGTGTTGCGACATTTTGGATCATATCGATATAAAATTGACCGGCATCCGAGATTCCCCCTCCTATAACTATTTTTTGGGGAGCGAAGGTGTTTATGAAAGAAGCAATACCGTGTCCGAGATATTCGGTATGTTCTTGGATGCATTTTATGGCATCAGGATCGTCCTGTTTAAATTTTTTGACAATATGGTATCCATCGATACTTTCATTGTCATCCCCGGATAATTCCTTGTAACGCCTGATCAATGCCGAGGTAGAGGCATAGGCTTCAAGACAGCCCCTGCCACCACAATTGCAATTTACCCCGTTATGTTCAATAACAATATGGCCCAATTCACCGCCCCTGCTTTTGTAACCGCTGTATACAGATCCATTGATGATAATGGCTCCGCCAATACCTGTGCCTATAGTTAGGCATACGACATCGGTACAGCCCCTTGCCGCCCCGTAGTACAATTCGCCATATCCCATTAAATTGGCATCATTATCGACACTGACCGGTAGTTTAAAACGTTTTGAAAAGTAACCGGAAAGATCAATTTGTTCCCATCCGTCGAGGTTGTCCGCAGCACCGATAACAACTCCATCAAAGACAATACCGGGGGTGCCGATCCCGATTCCTACAACTTGGAGCTTTTTTTCGAAAGACTCAATAAGGGCAGTTTGAATAATTTGTTCAATGGTATCTAGAATAACGTTTTTTGTGGCATCGACCCCGATAGGGAGTTTGTGGGAGAAACGAATGGCACCTGTTTCACAGACCAAAGCCACTTTAACAAAGGTTCCCCCTAAATCGATTCCGATGGCATATTTTAAATTTTCCAAGTGGGTCATGTGACTATAGGTTTATTACTGTTTGTTTTTTTGCTGATTCATAAGCGGCATCGACAATCCGAAGTACAACCTGACCTTCCTTCAAACCTGGAATAGGGTGTTTTCTGGTCTTGATACAATCAATAAAATATTGCATTTGACGGGTGTATATGATTTGATCGCAGTGTTCGTCCCTTTTTGGGAGGGTAGGCACTATTTCTTCAGAGGATTCCCCTTTTTTTAATTTTAAGAATGTGGGAAACAGGCTTGCATAACCTTCAGTACCGAATACACCACTGCTGGCTTCAGGTCCATCCATATGTGGATGCCACCATCCACTTTCAATAATGCTTTCCGCTCCATTGTCCCACGTAATCACGATAATCCCGGAATCGTCAACATCATAGTCCCCGAAATTCGTCGCAATCTTGGCATAAACCTGAACGGGTTTAGGGTCTCCCAGTAAGTATCTTAGGGTATCAATGGCATGGACCCCCATATCGGCCAAAGCCCCACCGCCTGCCAGATTTTTTTGGGTAAACCAGCCTGTAGGTCCCCAATTTTCATGAATACCGTATCCTTTGGTTTTGAACACTTTTCCTAACTTACCGGCATCAATGCTATCCTTGATAAATTGGGTGTCCGTATCAAAACGCCACATATGGCCCACCATTACCAATTGGTCTTTTTCTTCCGCTACTTGTGCAATTTGTTCCCCTTCCCCAGCATTCATGGCCATGGGTTTTTCCAGAAACACATCCTTGCCGTTCTTTAGGAATTCAATGGCATAGGGCGCATGGAAGGAATTGGGGGTACTGATGATTACGGCATCTATGGTTGGGTCTTCAACTACGGGTGTAATCGAGGAATACGCATTTTTTATGTCATACTTGGATGCAAATTTTTTCGCATTCTCCAGATGTTTGGAAACAACGGCCACTATTTCTACTTGGGGCATGGTCAAAAGTCCACGAGCATGGTAATCCGATATATAACCTGCCCCGATCAGGGCGATATTTATTTTTTTCATTATTTTTTTATTTCAAATGAATCAACGATCTCACCGGCTTCATTATAAGTGTTATATTGAAGTATGCCGTTTTTTATGGTCATGTGCTGATAATACCTGCCTTCCTTGAATCGTTTTTCGGCATAAGGTTCTTGGCCAATCTCATCATGGTTGCCATTGGTGCCTATGGAAACCGCATATACCGTTCCTTTGTTAAAGGAGTCGACCACTTTGCCATCATTCATGGGTTTTGAACGCATGTAATAATGTATATGACCAGACATTACCATGTCAACATGGTAGGTGTCAAAAATGCCGCACCATGCTTCTTGAATGTCCAAATAGGGTTCTTCAAAGTTGTATGGTGGAAAATGGAACATGGCAAATTTCCACGTAGCCTTGGAATTCCGTAGCTGTTCCTCAATCCATACAGTCTGGGCTTCATTCGGGTGTGTTGAATCAATCATAAGAAACAAGGCGTTACCATATTCAAAGGCATATGTGCTTTCAGGGTGTACTTCCTTAGGCCCATTTTCGGGTAAACTGAAGAGTTCGTAGTACATCCAAGCCCCTAATCCGTCTTGGCGGTCGTGGTTTCCCGGTACAGGCATTAAGGGTTTCTGGGAAAACACCTCTTTTTCGTATCCGAAAAATTCATCCCACTCATTTCGATATAATCCGGTTGTTACAACATCCCCTGCTATGGAATAAAAGGAAATTTCAGGATGGCGCAAATTGGCCTTTTGAAGGTTTTCCGCCCATTTCGGGTCTTTATGCGTATCGCCGAACCATATGAATGAAAAGTCAGTGGTTTGATCGGCCTCTGTTTTGAAATTGTAAGGCTTTGACCAGGAATCGTCTTCTTTTGACCCGACCTTGTATTTGTAGGAGGATCCATGATCAAGTCCATTTAAATGTACGGTATGGCGATGAATATAGCGATCGTTATACAACATACGATCTTCCATCGATTTGGTCGTTGCCTGTACAAAGACCGTATCGTTTGTTCCTGTCTTCCAGTAAGCGACATCACCATTTTTAACCGAGGTATCGGTTCTCCATTGAATATCGATGGAATTGGTGGGGTCCTTACTCCAAGTGAGTACAATTTGGTCGGGTTTGTTGGAAGACGGGAACTTTGTCTTCCTAAATGCCCCTTCTACATGGGCTTCCCGTGCCCGGCCCCTTACGGTGGTAAATAACACTTGGCCTTCTAGTTCCGCGGGTAACTCGGTAATGTTTAGGTCGGACCAATCGTGATACGTGAAAGCTCCTTTTTTCATGGTTTCCAAAGAGTATTCGGAAGGGTATGCTTCTGTAATTTTAAGTTCGTCGGATATGTTCTTTGGCCCAACAGTGATGAAATATACGGGTCGGTGTTTGTCAAAACCGGGGATTCCCAAATGTACCCAACCCGGTTCAAAATCCTTTTGCCATATTTCATACGTGTACACTTCGTTTTTAACTTGGTCCTTCGTTTTCTGAAAACCACTTTCTTTCAACCAAAATGGAATTGTTTTTTGATCGATGTTTCGCATCAACGATACTGTAACGGGTACGTTGACCTTGAAATACTGGTATTGGGTCGCCAGGACGGATTTTTCATCCTTGGTCAAAAAGTCGAGCATAAAGGCATCGTCAATAGTAGGGTATTCATTGGGGGAAACGTTTGCATACACTCTTGTGATCACACTATCCATCACTTCTTTGATCGTGGATCCGGAGTGTTGTTTGTTCTTTGGGTCAACAGAACAGGAAACAACAAAAAATACGACGGCTACATGTAATAATGCCCGTTTAACAATACTTTCTTGAAATATGGATTTAGTCATGGTAATTCATTGCGTAAGGTCCGTAATCGGTTCATTGTTGGTTAAGGGTGCTATTCTTATTTTGGGAAGAATAGGACTGATTGTTATTTGAAAAAGCTTCCAATAGAAGGGTCAGGTGGTCCGTGAGGATAAAATCGATACCTTGATCCAATAATTGGTGCATATGATTCGGGGTATCGGCTTGCACATAATTTATATGTACCCCATTCTTTTTGAGTCTTGCAATATCGATAGCAAGGGAATCGTTTTCGCGACTTTTCTTGAGTTGAATGAAAGCAAACTTATCTACCAAGGTTTCGTCAATGTATTTAGACCTGGAGGAGGAACGTTCCATATTGCACATTTTAATTGCGGCATTAACCTTTCTGACCTTCTTTGCGGCATCTTTTTCACAGGCGAGTATGGATTGGTGCAACCTTTTTTCGGCAACAATCAACTTAGCGGTCTTCCTACCTAATTTTTTACCGCCTTTTAAGTGGATGTTAAGCCAAATGCTGTCTGGCATAATTTCCAACACCTCTTGCAGTGTTGGTATTTTTTCACCTTTGAATTGGATCGATTTCCATGAGCCGGCATCGAGCCTTTTTAATTCCCGAAGGGTCATTTCATGTAGGTATCCTGAACCATCGGTTGTTCGGTCGACTAAAGTATCATGCATGATTACAAGCTGTTTGTCCTTGGTTAGGCGCACGTCGAATTCAATCATTTGGGCACCGAGTCTAATGGCCTCCTTAAAGGCCGAAATGGTGTTTTCGGGATGTTTTTCGACAGCTCCCCTATGGGCACAGATACCTTTTGATGGTAATTTTGGAGGTTCGGTCCGGTTCGTACCCTTTTGTGCTAAAAGCGGCGAACTGCCCAAAATGGCCATCATTATAAGAATAAGATACTTGTAATAGTTCGTCATTCTTTAGTTAGTAATTTCATGGGTATTATTATATATTTTTTCAATAGCCATCGCAATCAGCTCCATATCAGCCTTGGTGCCCATCAGGATTTTATGGTGCAGGCAAACCGATTCATCATGATATAGGCGCTCACAAATGGGCAAAGTGAATCTTTTGGGATCTATGGCCTTCCAATAAGCATCACTAAGTTTATAGCGCGCGGGTTTGGTGTGGGGTACATATAAGGAACAATTGTTCAAAGGTTCGTAGCACGCATCGACCACAATGTTCAATTCGGCTTCAAGTGCACTTCTGAAATCCTGTACAGATAGGTCCTTAAATGCTTGCCTATCATATCTAAAAGCAAAATTGAAATATGCTTTTTTAGTTTCCCTAGGGTCCCTTTTTAAAGGGTGAATACCGGGAATGTTGTTCAAAAGTTCATTCAAATAAGCCCCATTGGCATCCCTGTTGGCATTCTGTTCGGGCAGTCTTTTGAGTCCCTCAACAAGAATGGCAGCTTGGAATTCGGTAATCCGAAGATTTCCTGATTGAATGAAATTACCATCATCACCATAGTCACCTATACCTTTATCAGCCCCGATAAGGGAGTCTCCCTCGGGTCGTCGCCCACAATTTCTTAGGGCGTCCAATTTTTCGGCCAAATCAATATCGTTGGTCGTTACCGCTCCTCCCTCACCGGCGGTCAGGTGTTTGGACAACTGAAAGCTGAAACTGCCGATATGGCCTATGCTTCCTGCTTTTTGTCCATTCCACTCACCACCGTGTTTATGGGCACAATCTTCAACAACGAAGAGATTGTGTTCCTTGGCGATGGCCATAATCGCATCCATATCGGAAAATCCGCCATAAAGGTGTACAGGAATAATCGCCTTTGTTCTGGGGGTGATGGCTTTTTTGATCTCCTCTGGGTCAATACACCATGTATCCTCAAGAACATCGACTAATATGGGGGTAGCGTTAACATCAATTACTGTTGCGGCTGTCGCTTGCCAAGTAAGTCCGGGAATGATTACCTCGTCTCCATACCCAACACCCAAAGCCTCAAGAGCGATTTGTAGGGTAACCGTGCCGTTAACGGTACAGATCGAATGCTTAACGCCGGTAAATTCGGCGAATAGTTTGTTGAACTCGGTTTCCTTTGGACCATTATAGGACCATACGCCGCTATGAAGCACCTCGATGAGGGCCTTCTCTTCTTCTTGGCCCCAAACCGGCCATTGGGGCCATGGATTTGTTTTTGTGTCACGGGCCGGAGTACCTCCCTGTATCGCTAATTTCTTCATTCTGTTATATTTTTGACCTGCTTCGTTTTGGGTTATTGCACATAGTTGTTTAATCGATCACCTTATGGGATGGACCCACATTATAATCGGTTCGGTCTATATTCCATCCTTCGACTTTGATTTCCACATCGGTATCCACGTTGAAGGTGGCCCGTATGGTACGTTCTTCCTGGGGTATTAGGCTTATGAAATTGTCATCCCATAAAACAGGGACTATGACTTCCCCACTTTTCTTGTCCATTATCTTCATATGAACCAAAAAAGCAATGCAATCGTTACTGTTCTTTAGGGTCACAACCGCCACTTGTCCTCCTTTTTTCCTTTCGATATGATAGGAGACGTCCAAGGAGATTTTTGGCAACTTGCTTAGTGATTTTAGGTTGGCATATTGTTTACTGGGGGTATGGTAGGCAAATTCACCAAGATCGGCCTCATAGTCCAACGTTTCTTCTTGGGTAGACAACCAGTAAAAGTTCGTGCTGATTTGTTTTTTTTCTGAATCGAACAGCCGAAGGTTTACAAAATAGGTTGATGAAAGATCTTCCAAAGAATCCAAGGGTAGCAATGATACTGCCGAATCCGGGGATGCATTGAACGTTTTTTCCGCTTCAAATCGTATTTCCGAGTTTATATCGTACACTTGGATCTTGGCGGTCAAATCCATAACATTATGCAAGTAATCGTTTACGGCATAGATCTGATGATCTCCATAATTGTAGATGAGCTGCAATGGAGCACATGCTTTTTGTACGGCATAAAAGGCGGCAGTTGGCAATAGGTAATAATCATATAATTGCCAGTACATTTTCGGCCATGCCGCATTGAGCATCCATTGAACAACACCCGTAGCCTTCTTTTTGTTGACCTGAAAGGCTTCGAACATAGGGCGCATAAGCTCATAGTTCATGGCTTGGGCCTTTTTGTCGAATTCCTCAATTGATTCAGGAGTGCCATAGCGCTCATTGATAGCATTTGTAAAACGGCTTAGATCGGCAAACTCGTACATGCCACAATGATAGTCCCAAGTGTCATTGATGGGCCACAGTTTGTCTTCGGGAATAAACTTCCTTAAACTATCCAACTGGGGTACTTGGGCACCAGGACCGGTTTCGGTATTGAAACCATAGGCCCCACCGAATTGGGTATCGGTAAACCAATATATAGGGGCTGTATAAGCGTAAGGTCCGAGCATTTTAACGCCTGAGGAACCGCTGATTTCACTAATAACATCCTCACTTCCAATGACATGTTGGTCGCTGCCTACACCACCCGTAGAGTTTAGATAGGGCCGGGTAGGGTCATATTCAGAGAAGGTTTCTATATATTTTTCTTCCAATTCGGTAATGGGAACTTTGTCACTGGCCACCGTCCATACAAAAATGCTGGGGTGGTTGCGCAACCAAATGACCTGATCTTCCCAAGCTTGGGCTACGTGTGCAATGTCCTCTTTTTTGTAGACACCCCCGAATCGTTCATTTACGGGCACACCCATATGGATTTCATGCTCCCAATGGCAACTCCATCCGACCATTAACAGAATGCCATGTTCATCACAGAGGTCATATAGTTTTTCATCATTCCCCCAAAAGCCTTCGAGGCGAATACAGTTGAGGTTCATTTGTTTAACATAGTTTACCTGAGCCTCGATTTTTTCGTGGGTATCCATCAACAAAAGGTCATCTGTCCAACCAGCACCCTTGATCAATACTTTTTTACCGTTTATCTTGAATCCGCGATGGATATCATCCAACCAATAATCGGAGACCTGTCGAATACCGAAACGGGTACTTGTGGTACTGGAGGTGTGTTCATCGATTTTGAAGGTCAAATCCAGGTTGTACAGATGGGGTTCCCCCATGTGGATGGGCCACCAAAGTTTTGGGTCTTTAAAAAGTAATTGGGGAAAATCAGAGGGATCCACTTTGATGGTCTCTTTGCCTTTCGGGGGTAGGGTAATGGGCAATGTAAATCTGATATTTCCTATCGCACCCATCAATGTTCCCGATATGGACAGCTCACTATCGTTATGAAGTTCCGTTGATATTAAAAGCTTTGCCTCGGTTTTGCCGTTATAATGAAGGGCTGTTTGTACAAATGGATTCTCAATATGTACGCCACCGTGCAAAAGGAGTGTTACAGGACGAAAAATGCCCATATTCCCATCTGGTGGGGCGGGATTCCAATCGACAAATCCAGTACTGAAATCACCAGGTTTGGGAGGGATGACCTCAACGGCCAAAATATTGTTCCCAACCGTAGTATATGTGCTAATATCAAAGGAAGTACGACGATATGCCCCATCTACAGCGTCACTATCGGCAATCAAATGGCCATTGAGCCAAATGTTGGCTTTGTAATTGATTCCGTCAAAATTCAAATGGGCAAAAAGGTCGGTCTGTTCGGGATGGATTGTGAAATTGGTGCTAAACCACCAAGGAGTCTTAAACTGTTGGGTTGGGATAGCCTTGAGATTCTCACCGAAATAAGGATCTTCATACACTTTGTTTGCGACCAAGGCACCCAAAACGGTAGTAGGAACCTGGGTTGGCAGCCAGTTTGCAGAAAGTTGGGTTTGGGTAGAGATCTCCTTTCCGGATTGGGAAATATGTTCGGAAGATTGAATTTTCCAATCTTCGGTCAATATGATTTTGTAGGTTTTGTTGGTCATACGGATTACATTATGATGCTTTTTCGGCTTTCAATTTCTTTATGGTACGTTTCGCTTTCCACATCATGCCTCCTCCAATAGAGATGAGAAGCAGTCCAGCAACCATATCCGTCATATGTTCTATAAAAGTATCGGTATAGAACATTGCAAAAAGAATAATAACCCCAAAAGCCAGAATGAAGAACCCAAGGGCATTGTTAATTTGAGCGGCCTTTAATCCGGCATTTATTTCATTTGTCTTCATAACTTTTTTGATTAAAGGGGTTAAAAGTGATTATAAATCGATGCCAAAATACATAGGACGGCAATGGACCATAGTTTTAAATTGTTCCACCAGTGGCGGTCTTCCTTGGGAATACCCTCGTAAATATATTCAGTGGGTAACAACATCACCAAAATACCTATTACTGCATACAAACTAAGGAATACCATTTTTGCATTTTCTTGTGAAACACCGGAAAGCCAGTCAAAATTGAACATATTACAGTTTTTTATTTTTTACCAAAATTTTAGAACTAAACACCAAGCCTTGCAATTGCTCCGCCGTATGTTTTTTGGTCAACAAACTAACAGATACATTTATAATAACTCCTAGTAGAAAGGACCACCAAGAGATATAAAGGAAAGGATCTTCTATGGTAAAGAATTGCTCTTTAAATACATTGAGGTATATGGCGAATCCAATTCCAATGACCAAAGCCGAAAGTCCTCCCCATTCCGTGGTCCTTTTCCAGAATATACCCAATAGAAGAATGGAGAATATCGGTCCTTGGAAATAAGACATAAAGGTTTGAATGGCTACGTAAATACCAGGAAAATCACTGCTGATCGGTGAAGTCGCTACTCCTATGATCAACAAAACCAAGGTCGTGATCTGCCCAACTTTTAAATAATGCTTGTCATCGGCACCTTTTTTAATAAACGGTTCGTAGATATCCTTGGTAAACAAGGTAGCTGTGGAATTCAACAACGAATCCACACTGGACATTAAGCCTGCGAAAAATGCCGCAAACATTAAGCCGACCAAACCAGGAGGTAGAATGGACTTGATCATCAAGGGCAAGGCCTGGTCACCATCGGCCAATCCGGGATGGACCACCACGGCCATAAGACCTGGGAACAAGACCAATATGGGAATGAACATTTTAAGGGCAGAACCAAAAATCATACTTGCTTTTGCGTGCCATTCGTTTTTGGCGGTAAGACAGCGCTGTACAATAGATTGGTTACCGATCATATACGCATTGGCCATCACAAAGGTCAGGCCGAATAGAATTCCCGTCCATGGAAAGGGTGATTTTGTATCCTGTGGTTGAATGATATCGAAATGGTTCCTATACTCAGGTCCCATTGTTGCGATTTTATCGACCATGTTATCCCAACCCCCAACTTCGTAAAGACTTAGGAAAACCAGGGCAAATCCTCCGATGAACATGATAAAGAACTGCACAACATCGGTCATGATCACTGCGGTAATCCCCCCAAAATAGGTATAGAGTCCAACAACCCCGGCAGTGGAAATAATGGAAATCCATATGGGCCAACCCATAAGAACGTTCAATAGTACTGCACTGGCCCAAAAAAGAACACCCAAATCCAAGGCAAAAAACAAAATCCAGGTTACCGATGCAATGGTACGCACTTTTTGGTTATACCTTCTTCCCAGGTATTCAGGGATGGTATACATTCCTCCCCGCCAGAAATAGGGAATAAAAATAAATGCCGCCAATAACATGGCAGGTACAGAACCCACCCAATCGAAATTTCCAACGGAAATTCCGTAACGATAGGCTTGTCCTGAAACCCCTACAAAATCCAAGGCCCCAATATCCGAAACAACGATAGACATACCGATGGCCCAAAAAGGAAGGCTTTTGCCCCCAAGAAAGTAGTCTTCCGAACTATTAACGAATTTTTTAAAATAGAGTCCTAGTAATAACATTCCTACGATGTAGGCGATTACAATAAAATAGTCGATTCCTGAAAGCATATGAAATATTGTTAGATGATATCTACAAATTAAAATTAAATGAAATCAAATGGTTTATTATATCTTGTTTGATTTACATGATATTTCAACCTATGGGTTGTTTTAGATGATTCATAGGGTGTAAATAAGTTAATATATGTATAGTTTCAGGTGTCTATATATTTAGGATGCCATAGGAGTATAATATATAATAGGATACTGTATGTGAGGGACTGTATCATAAAGGGGACTTCCGTAAGGGGTAAAATATTTGAAAGTAGCGATATAATATAAGGAGGTGATGTACTCTAATAATAGTGATTCTTTTATTGCATAATGGCACCTCCATAATCAATGGGGTAGAATCGGCTTGTTTCGTTAAGGTCTTCTTAAAGTTTTTCGCTTATAATTGATGATATCTTAACTATTATTTCATTTTATCATAAAACAGGGGGTACATAGGTTAAAAAAACATATATAATTAATAATATACCATGTAATTATAAGAAGGAATTAAAATAGTTTTGTGAAACTCACATTCAAAAAAACCTAATAATCAACCTTTTAAAAAAATGAAATAATATGAAAAAACGAAAAACGAACTTGTTACTACTCTTTATATTCAGCATGTTTGCTGGGAGTATAGTGGCACAACAAGAGGTTACGGGAGTAGTCAATAGTACCGATGGGGAATTATTACCAGGGGTTTCGGTTGTTTTAAAAGGAACCATTACCGGGGTAAGTACTGATTTTGATGGAAATTATACCATCCAAGTGCCGGATAGTAATGCCGTACTTGTTTTTTCCTATTTGGGAATGACAACCCAAGAGGTGGTTGTCGGTAACCGATCGACAATCAATGTGTCTTTGGAAACGTCTTCCGAAGCGCTTGATGAAGTAGTCGTTACGGCACTGGGTATTTCCAGGGAAAAGAAGTCCTTAGGGTATTCCGTTTCGGAAGTACAAGGAGAAGAACTTACGACCGTAACACAGGAGAACGCCTTGAACGCCTTGAATGGTAGGGTTTCCGGGGTACAGATAAATTCTACGGGTGGTGCTGGATCAACCGTAAGTGTTATTCTTCGTGGAGCCTCTTCCTTAACAACGGATAACCAGCCTTTATATGTGATTGATGGGGTGCCGCTTACAAGTAGTCTAACCAATATTGGTAGTACGGGTAGTGGTGTTGCTGTGGATTATGGTGGTGGTATCGGTGATATTAACCCGGATGACATTGCGAACGTATCTGTTTTAAAAGGACCTAGTGCAGCAGCACTTTATGGTTCTAGAGGGGCCAATGGTGTTATTATGATCACTACAAAATCGGGTAAGAAAGGCAAGGGTCTAGGTATCTCATTTAGTTCTAGCAATGTATTTGAAACACCTAATAAATTTTTTGAAAAGAGTACTCGTTTCGCAAACGGTAGTCGGCCAGATCCTACTATTTCCCAAATTGATGAAACTGCATCCGGCTGGATCGGTCCAGAATTGGATAAGGGTTTAAGTGCGGTTCAATGGCCTTATACTGCGGAAGAAATAGCCAGTGGCGTTGCTGCTGCCACACCTTTGACTTCAAAAGGTAAGGACAATGCTAAAAATTTCTTTCAATCTGCATATACATTAACCAATACGATTGCGGTAGAGAATAATACGGATCGAATGAACTATCGTATGTCTTATACCAATATGAGACACGAAGGTTTTATTCCGAACTCTGATTTACACCGAAACAACTTTGGTATCAATAGTAGTTTCGAGGTTAATGATAAATTGAAACTTACCACAAGTTTGAAGTATTCTATTTCGGGTGCGGATAATAGACCATCAACCACCGAAAGAAACGCGAATCCTTTACAGGCCGTATATGATATCAACCCACATATCGATATTCGCGATTTACGGGATTATTGGTTGGTAGAGGGACAGACCCAAAATGCACCCTATAATTTTGGTGATGATCCATCTGATTTTGAATATAACAACCCTTATTTCATGGCCTATGAAATAAACAATGGCTTTGAGCGAAAAAGACTGATGGGTAATATTCAAGCAGATTACAAGTTTACGGACAAACTTTCTTTAATGGTGCGTTATGCTTATAATGATTCCCGTGAAGAAAGGGAAACCAAGATATCAAGTGGTTTCAGTAGGGAAATGAATGGTGCCTATGGCCTACAAAACCTTAATGGTGTAGAAAGCAATGCTGATTTTTTACTGTCGTATAGGGATAAATTGAGTGAAAACTTTGATTTTGGTCTATCCGGTGGGGGCAATGTAAGAAACGTAAATAATAGTTTCGTTTCTACCCAAACAAAAAACGGTGGTTCAGGTTTGATCATACCGAACTTATTCCTCCTATCCAATATTGCTTCTGACAACATTGAGTATGATGAAACACGATCAAAAGAGCGTGTAAACAGCTTGTATGCCTTAGGTAATATTAGTTATAAGGATATGGTGTACGTAGATGCAACGGTTAGAAACGATTGGTCAAGTACCTTGCCGGGAAGCGAAAACAGCTTCTTGTATCCTTCTGTTTCTTCAAGTATACTAGTGAACAACATATTTGAAATGGGCCCCAATGTGTCTTTATTTAAGCTACGTGTTGGTTGGGCACAGGCCGGTAACGATACCAGTGCACACAACTTGTATGCTATTTTAACGAATTCTGGGGATTGGGGTTCCGCAGCCCAATTGACTGTAGACGAAGCATTGAAAAACGACGAGATAAAAGCAGAACTTAACACCTCAACGGAGTACGGTGTTGATCTATCGCTTTTCAAAAACCGGTTGAATATGGATTTCACTTACTATGAGTCCAATAACGAAAATCAAATATTTCAAAAATCCCTACCTATATCTTCAGGAGCGACATCTAAACTTTTTAATGCAGGTAATTTAAAAAGTACAGGTTATGAAGCTAGCTTGGGGGGTGTTTTAATTGATGGTAAGGATTTACGTTGGAATGTCAATCTAACCTACACTACGAATAAAACGATCATTACCGAATTGGCCGAAGGTACCGATTATGTAAACTTTTGGAAACAAGCAAAAGGTGGCGCATATACTTGGGTAGGTGAGGAAATCGGGCAGATTGTAGATAGAAAATTCGTTCGGGTAGAAGACGCAAATTCACCTTATTTTGGATGGCCTTTATTGGATGATGAAGGTTGGGAAAATAGTGACAGTACGTTGTCCGATGAGGATGGTAACAGGGCTGCCGCAGTAATTGGTAACTATAACCCTGATTTTAAAATGGGTCTTCAGACATCCATTAAATATAAGAACTGGAATTTATCAATGAACTTCGACTGGAGGAAAGGTGGTCAGTTCGTTTCCCAAACACACCGTTATGGCGAATCGGATTTGCAAACCACAAGATGGCTGGATAAAGTTTATGATTTAAGTGATGTTGGTGATATTCCAACCTATATCAGGGAAAATGAAGATGTTTTCTTATCACCCGATGGAGACTTTTATCCACTTGTTGGAGGGCCAACAGCAGCAGACGGTGGTTTTCCGATTGATGGTTTGAATGATGGTGTGTTTTTACCAGGGGTCATTGGTACTTATGATGATGACGGTAACTTTATAGCCGATCAAGAAAATATTGGAGGACCAGGTACGCAATACCATACCTATGGAGACAACTATGCATGGGATTTTACCAGGGCAGCTACTTTTGATGCCGATTATGTAAAACTTAGACAAATTTCAATTGGCTATACATTCTCTAGTAAAATAGCCGAGAAATTCGCCATGCGCAATTTATCGCTTTCCCTGTTTAGCCGTAATATCATTTTATGGACCAAAGCGGGCATCAATATTGATCCGGAATCTGCTTTTCAATATTCTAATGGCAACCTTTCACAAGGTGTTGAACGGTATAATATTCAGCCTTGGTCGATACCTGTGGGTATTAAATTAAACGCAAGTTTCTAATAAAATAAAAAATAATAATATGAAATCAGTTAAAAACATAGCAATACTATTTCTATTTGTTCCATTGTTAGTTATAGTTTCTTGTGATGATGGACTTGTTGAAGTAAATGAGAACCCTAATGGAGTTGAATCCAGTGTGGTTGACCCCAATTTATTGATCAGCTCGGTAATGACCGGCTTGGCAACAAGCATGACAACCAGGAGTTACTCTGGTGATACCGGTGCTGCATCGCAGTTCATACAGAAAGATTCTTGGTCGAACAATCGCTACGATTGGGAAACGGGTACCATCTGGAATAAGAATTATGAACTTTTAAGAACCAACAAAGTGGCCTATGAAAGAGCGGTAGAACTTGGTTTGCCATTTCATGAGGGAGTTACTTTAATATTAAAATCTATGTTATTCGGTAATTTAACCGACTACTACGGAGACATTCCTTATTCTCAAGCTTTAAATGGAAGCGGTGGTTTAGAAGGTGAACGTCCTGCATATGATACCCAAGAAACAGTGTATAGGGGTATTATTGCGGATCTAGAAACTGCATCAAGTCTATTAGGCGGTTCAAGTTACCAAGGAGTGATAGAGAAGCAAGATCTATTTTATGGTGGCGATGCATCAAAGTGGCAAAAATTGGCTAATTCCTTAGCCTTACGCTACTATATGCGTTTATCTGAAAAATTACCTGCTTTCGCTCAGGGAGGGGTTACAAGTACACTTGCGAAACCTTTGATCAGTGAAATTGATGACGAACTTGTGCTAAGTTATATCGGTGGTATTGATAGTCAATCTTGGCCAAGTAGTGGACAATTTGGTTCTGCTTCTGATTTTTACAGGGTAAAACCCTGTACAACCCTAACCGATAAGTTAAAGGAGTTGGAAGATCCAAGAATTGCCGTTTGGTTTGCACCCGTTGCAGTACCTACGAAGGTGGTGCCTGCAGCAGAAGTACCTGGCGGTGTTGACATGGTTGAAGAAGATGGTATTCGTTATATCAACGAAGAATCCTTG
The DNA here is from genome assembly GCF_014596745.1 of Maribacter aquimaris. Taxonomy (GTDB): domain Bacteria; phylum Bacteroidota; class Bacteroidia; order Flavobacteriales; family Flavobacteriaceae; genus Maribacter_A; species Maribacter_A aquimaris. The sequence continues at coordinate 749,619 of NZ_JABTCF010000001.1, read as the reverse complement.
GATGCTAATGATTACGCGATATACGCCCAAGCAACTTACGCTTCGGATTTACAAGCCGGTAAAAAATTGATCGATACCAGCAGCGTTTATGTTGGTTTGCCTGTGGCCGTAAGTGCTGTTGATCCTTATGAGTATAACTTGAACTCAGAGGGTTCAAGAGGGGGTACAAATTCCTATGTGTCAAGAATGAATGAAGTATTCAACCAGAAAGATGATGGTGGGAACTTGTTAAAAGCGAGATTGTTTTCTTATGCGGAATTGTCATTCCTAAAAGCGGAAGCAGCCCTAAGAGGTTGGGGTTCCGATGCGGAAGGGAATTACCTGGAAGGTATCAAGGCCTCCTTGGAAGTGTGGGGTGTTGGTGATACCTATTCCGATTATGTTATGAATGCAGGAGTTGCTTATGCTGGTACTTTGGAACAGGTTCTGGAGCAAAAATGGATTGCCAATATGTTCAATGGGGATGAGGCCTATATGGATTGGAGAAGAACCGGGCTTCCTGATTTAAGCGCTGGTCCTTTTGCTAGGGAAGACGTAATGCCCCTAAGATTTATCTATCCTGATGATGAAATCAATAATAACAGTGCAAATAACAGCGCTGCGGCTGCTTCTTTGGAAGAAACACCGTATAGTTCAACCGATCCCAATGATAGCCCTTACGCTAGACCATGGATCGTACAAGGTGTGTCCACACCATGGTAATATATTGTTTTGAAAAATATGAAGAGTATTTTCATTTTAGTTGTTTGAGTTAATTAGTTTAAATTACCTGGGGAAACCCAGGTAATTTTATTTATGATAAACCCAGGTTTGGGGTACACCTCTGGAAGTTAATGTATGTTGGGCATCGCAACAGACAGTCAAGAATTAAATTTTGGATATGGATAATAAATTACGACCTTGTTTACTATTCCTTTGTTGCTTATTTGTCGCAATACAAACAAGGGCCCAGAAAGTCAATAAATTTCCAAGCAAAACCGACCCCCTACATGAAAAAGTGACCCAATTTGATAAATTGATGTTGGGTAATCACTGGAATGAGGGTGCGATTATGCAACATGTTATTTTCCCCCCAGCAGGATTGGATAGACCCATTGTCGGTTCCCAAGCCGACTGTTTGGATCCAACGTCCGAAATGTTGGCCGCCTATTCCCATAAATACGCACTTACTAAGGATGAAAAGGATAGGGACATTGCCAACCAGATTTTTGAAGCCATATTAAAACTAGAGAAAGTTACAGGGGTAAGTGGACTTGTTGCCCGAAGTTTCAATCAAACCGATGAGCCGTTATGGCATGAAGAGGTGATGTGGTACCATGAGTGGCATCAATCCACATCAATGCCCGGTTATCGATGGTTGGGCGATTTAAGTGCGGATAAATTCACTTCTATTTTTTACGGCGTAGGCATCTTTTGGGAAATCTGTGCTGACTCCCAATACAAAGAAAAAGCCGCCGGACTATTGGATCGATTTATTGGGCGGGTCATAGACAACAATTTCAAGCTTTCCGATTTGGATGGTAAAATGACATTATGGGGCAATTTTTGTCCCGACCTTCCCCATCAACCTCTCAATTCCCTAGAAATGTTGGCGGCACTTAAGGTTACACACCGTATTACCGGTAAAGAGCGTTTCAACGCAGCTTACCATATGCTTATCGACCGCTATCAGTATGACGATCATCAAATCAATTCTAAAATTCTATTTCCTAAAGAATGGAGAAATGTAGGGGACGATTACCATGCCGCACGTTCCTTATATATGTTGATGCGTTTTGAAGATGACCCAAATCTATTGAATAAGTACAGAATGAACCTCAATCGGCACTGGTACGATTGGAAAGACATCGAGTTCACATGGGAAAGTACGATTTGGTTTGTTATGGTTTACCAAGTACTCACGGATGAAGATATCATGACAGCGGAGAGAGAGCAGGCCATAAAAAATATGTGGGGATTCGAACGTCGTATGAAGGAGTTCAATATTCCCCAAAAAGACGGAAGCTTTAAAAAAGTAAAATCGGAGGAAGAAAGAACGGCCGCGGCCATGATCCGTAACTATTGGTTTGGTAGATATTATGGCATTATAGATGAAAAATGGTAAATTGAAATAGGAAGTATGAAAATAATTTATACCGCCCTTATTGTTTTAATGGGTACTTCGATCATCTTTTCGCAGGACTTGCATAAACCGCCTGAAGGTATGGTCCTAGTAGCGGAAGGTGGCTTTATTATGGGTAGCAAGTATGGTGACCATGATGAGAAACCCCAGCAAATAGCGTATACAAAGGCTTTCTTTATCGACAAGTATGAAATAAGCAATACGGAGTTTGCCAAATTCGATCCCCATTTCAAATTTCCAGACTCAAAAAAGGATAATGCTGCCATCGTTACTTGGTCCCAGGCCGATGCCTATGCCAAATGGGCCGGAAAGCGATTGCCCACCGAAAAGGAGTGGGAAAAGGCGGCAAGGGGAATTGACGGTCGCGTATTTCCTTGGGGAAACACCTATGATAATACCTATGTTGTTTGGGATCAAAAAAGTACGAGGGGAACTTCGATTGCCAAACCCGCAAGTCCGTACGGGTGCTATGATATGGCAGGGGGTGTTTGGGAATGGACAGCCGATTGGTACAAACCCTATCCCGGTAATAAGGTTCCTATGGAACAGTATGGGGAAAAATATAAAGTCATGCGGGGTGGCTCTAATTTTAATAACCATTCGTTTATCCGTACCTCGCAACGCTACTATGTATTGCCCGAAAAAATCAGTAATTACCCGGTAGGGTTTAGATGTGTGTTGGATATTGAAAAGAAGAAGTAACCAAAATTCCGAAACAAAAAAATGACAAAAGGGATATTATTTGTACTACTATTGGGTTTGAATTTCTCATGTATTGAGCAAGGGAAAGATAGATTGGACCTGTCAGAGGCGACAATTTTGATTTCCACGGAGATCAAAGAACCTATGCGTGAAACTGTTGGGAAGGTGCTCGTTGAGGAAATAGGGAAACGGACTACCATTGAGCTTTCCCAAGTAGATGATTGGAGTTCCCAAACTACAATTGCCTTGGTTTTGCAGGGTGATAGTAATGTTTTTGGTAAAAAGGTTCCCTCCAAGAAAGATGGTGATAACATTGTTGTACAAAAGGAAGGTTATAGGATCCTTCATGAAAAAGATGGACAAAAGAATATTTTATGGATCATAGGAGCCGACGCTCGAGGGGTACTCTACGGCATTGGTAAATTGTTGCGAATCGCTGAAACGGAATCTGGACAAATAAAAATTGCCAATGATATGGATATCGTTTCCGCTCCGGAATATCCCCTTCGCGGACATCAATTCGGGTATCGCAATACGGCCAATTCCTGGGATGCCTGGACCGTTGAACAATTTGATCAACATTTTAGGGAACAAGTGCTTTTTGGAGCCAATAGTTTTGAGAATATCCCTTTTCAAGACCCTTCGTCCAGTCCCCATTTTAAAGTGGATCCACAGGAAATGGAAGTTCGCCTGAGTGAAATATGTGAAAAATATGATGCGGATTATTGGGTTTGGACACCTGCTCCACATGATTTAAACGTCCCGAATGCGCATCAAGAAGGTTTGAAAGAACAAGAGGCCTTCTATGCCCGTTGTCCAAGATTGGATGGGGTATTTGTGCCTGGAGGCGATCCAGGTGAAAACCATCCTTCCCAATTGATACCTTACCTCAAGGATCTATCCGTAGTATTAAAAAAATATCATCCCGATGCAGGAATATGGGTATCCCTACAGGGTTTCAACGAAGAGAAAGTTTCTTACTTTTTCGAGTATCTGAAAACTGATAATCCCGATTGGTTGAAAGGACTTGTTTATGGACCCAGTAGTCCGCCCATAGAAGTTGAGCGTGAGCTCTTGCCTAAAAAATACTTACATCGATTTTATCCCGATATCACCCATACGGTACGGTGCCACTATCCTGTAGAGCGCTGGGATCAAGCATTTGCATTGACCTTGGGGCGGGAACCCTGTAATCCGCAACCGCTTCAATATACCAAGCTGTTTCATAAGGATATTGGGTATACCGATGGTTTTATCACCTATTCCGATGGATCTCATGATGATGTGAATAAAGTGGTTTGGAGCCAGTTGGGTTGGGATTCCAAGCAAGATGTACACGGTATTATCTTTGAGTACTGCCAGTTTTTCTTTGGGCCAAAAGTCGCCGAAGAGGCCACTAAAGGAATTTTTGCCTTGGAACAGAATTGGGTAGGTCCGGCTTTAGATAATGAAGTTATTACGACAACCTTGGCCCTATGGCAAAAGATGGAAACCCAATACCCGGAGTTGGCCGACAATTGGAGGTGGCAGCAATTGGTTATGCGTGCGTATTACGATGCCTATATTAAAGAAAGGCTTACCTATGAAAAAGGTCTCGAATCGAAAGCCTATGACGTTCTAGCCAAGGCGAATACGATTGGGACGGGGAAAGCTATCAATGATGCCCTTGTTTATTTGGAAAAGGCGGATACCGAGTTGGTGGCCCAAAATTTAAAACAAAAGGTTTTTGACTATGCCGAGGCGCTTTTTAACTCCATTGGGGCGCAGACCAGTGTGTCTAAATACAATGCCAGAAGTGCGGAACGTGGTGCTATTCTAGACTTTATAGATTACCCTTTGAATAATCGATGGTGGCTCGAGGATGAATTCGAAAAAGTAAAAAAACTTCCTACAGAAAAAGAAAAATTGGCCAGACTTGATTTTATTAGAACGTATGAATTCCCCGGAGAAGGAAGTTTTTATGACAATATTTCAAGTGCTGATGCCAAGCACGTCACTTCCGAGACCGATGATGCTATTGACTATTTATGGGAAAATGACGGGGTAAGCAGAAAACGGTTATCCACCCAATTATTTCAGTTTTCCCCAACCTTGGAATATGACGGACTTGATGCCGAGGCCAATTACCTTATACGTGTGTCAGGATATGGGGAGGCGCTTTTGCGGGCTAACGGCCAACGATTAAAGCCTACCAAATACGAAAAAGGATTTGAACAATTTAAGGAATTTCCGCTTCCAAAAGATCTGATCCAAGAAGGGAAATTGAAGATAACCTTTGATAAGCCCGATGAGGAACATTTAAATTGGAGAAAACAATCGAGGGTTACCGATGTATGGATATTAAAACAATAACTATGTTCTTATTGATCTATCCAGGGTACATACCTTGGTTATTTAAGCAACACAATACGATATAAATGATGAAACCGAACCATTTCAAAGAGACTTCGGGCCTTTACCTCGGCTTGGATATTGGCGGCACTAAATGCGCCATCGTGTTAGGTGATAAAGATTTCAACATCTACGAGAAGGTGTTCTTTGAAACTAAAGTGGAGCGTGGCCCAACCATTATCCTAGATGAATTTAAACAGCATATCCACCTGCTGTTCGAAAAGTACGATCGTAAAAAACTGGTGAAAATCGGAATAAGTTGTGGGGGTCCCCTTGATTCTAAGAAGGGATTGATAAAATCGCCGCCCAATTTGCCGGGCTGGGATAATATTCCAATAGTAGAGATTCTTGAGAAGGAATTTGGAATAGATGTAGCGATCCAAAACGATGCCAATGCCTGTGCCCTGGCCGAGTGGATGATGGGTGCCGGCAAAGGCACTGAGAATATGATCTTTTTGACTTTTGGGACAGGAATGGGGGCTGGACTCATACTGAATGGAAAAATATACTCTGGGACCAATGACCTAGGAGGGGAAGTAGGGCATATACGTATGGCTGAAGACGGACCTGTTGGTTTTGGGAAAGCGGGGTCATTTGAAGGATTTTGTAGTGGGGGAGGTGTTGCCAAGTTAGCCAAAAGTACCGTTGAACATAAATTAAAGAACGGTATAACTGTCGGATTTTGTCCCTCAGCGGAAGATATCGATACCATTACGGCTAAATCGGTTTTTGCCGCGGCCCTTCAGGGTGATTGGGTGGCATTGGAAGTCGTGAAAATTTCTGCGGAGTATCTCGGTAAGGCACTGGCCATACTTATAGATACTTTGAATCCCGAATGTATTGTCATCGGTAGTATTTATGCTAGAAATGAAGCTTTGTTAAAACCATTGGTCTACAAAGTGCTTGAAAAAGAAGCCATTCCCGAAGCCTTGGAAGTATGTCGTATTTTACCTGCGAAACTCGGTGATAAAATTGGGGATTACGCGGCTTTAGGTGTGGCCATGCAATAAAATGGGGAAGGGGGAGAATTGAAATTAATAGGAATTACCCTTAGGGTAAATGATAAGAAGTTGATATGAACATAGAAGATATAGTCCAGGATTTAATACAACGGTATCCAGCACTTGAAACTTGTAAGGAATCAGTTATACAAGCAGGTGAAACATGGGTCGAATGTTATCGAAACGAGGGTAAATTATTGATTTGTGGAAACGGGGGAAGTGCTTCCGATTCGGATCATATCGTGGGGGAATTGATGAAAAGCTTTTCCAAAAAACGCCCTGTTACCAATGAATTCAAAAAAAATATTCTTGAAAGTTCAGGGGAAAGGGGGGCGATACTGGCATCGAAACTGGAAAGGGGATTGCCGGCAATTTCATTGAATGCCCATGGGGGTTTGGTTTCCGCGATTTCAAATGATATAGGGGGCGATTTCATTTTTGCACAACAAGTGTTGGGCTATGGTCGTAAGAATGACGTTTTATTGGCTATTAGCACCTCTGGGAATTCCGTCAATGTTTTGGATGCATGTATTACCGCAAAGGCTTTGGGGATGAAGGTCGTAGGCTTGCTTGGGGAAACGGGGGGCAAGATCAAATCGTTATGCGATGTGGCAGTATGCGTTCCGGTGACGAACACCGCAGCGGTACAGGAATATCATTTACCCATATACCATGCCCTTTGTATCATGGTCGAAGAGACTTTCTTTTAAGATTCTGAAAATAAGTATTTTATCTAGTAGCTGTTAAAGTAACAATTATATAAATGCGCACTTTAAAAATCACAGGTTCCTTATTGATTATGGTCTTTTTCCTCATGTTAGGTTGTAAGCAACGAGTAACCTCCAAAAACAACATCATGACCGAAAAACAGCTCACCTTCAATGCAAAGACACACGCCCTGGATAACAATGATAATTTCTCCCCAGACGGACGCTTTTTGTGTTACGATACACGTTATATGGTGTTCAATACCAATCTGGCCAATAGTAAGTCCATTGAAAAAGTAGCCTTGGCTACGGGAGAGGAAACCGTCCTATGGCAACCGGAATCCGTTTCCGGGGAGCATGGTGCTCCTGGTGTTGCCGCGGTTTCGTATCATCCTACTGAAAACAAGGTGGTTTTTATCCATGGTCCCCAATTGGAGGAAGTTGATGCAAGGGGGTATTATGACATACGCAACAGAAATGGGGCCATCGTCAGTGCCGATGGAAAGGGAGAATTTTCAATTGCCGACTTAAGGGACGTGGCCACCGATAGACCAACCACTCCGGGAGCACAACGAGGGGGCACCCACCGACATGAATATTCCAGGAATGGGAAGCGTATCGGTTTCACCTATGATGACTTTCTGCAACAGGACTATGACCGTACCATCGGATATATGGAAGCTAACAAGAGTACTCCGGAAGGATTTAGCCATTATTTTGCGGTCTTATTGAAACCTGCTAAAAAAGGGGAATCAAAACCAGGGGAAATCGAAAAGGCCTACGGTGATTCTTGGGTCGATTCCTTAGGATCCAAACGTGCCTTTATAGGAAAGGTACGTGCCGAAAACGGAGTGGATTATGAAACTTCGCTTTTCGTCGCTGAGATACCTAGTACCGTCGATATTACGTCGGCGTATTCCGGTGATGCAACTAATTATCCGGAACCTCCCAAGGGTATCAAAATAAAAAGATTGACCCATAGTACCAATGATGAGGGTATTGTGCGGGGGTCATACTCCGGCGAACAGATCGCTTATTTATCAAAGGATGAAAAGGGCGTATTACAAGTTTTTGTAATTCCGGTTGGCGGTTCCGATTTAGCGGTAGATCCGAAAAGCAGACCGATGCAGGTCACACATTATACTACAGATGCCGGTTATGTCCGTTGGCATCCTTCCGATCAATGGTTGTTTTCCATCAGTGATGGAAAAGTTTATGCCAGTTTTGTTGGTGGTCCGGATGGCTTTGGAAAATCGATTGTATTGACTCCTAGTGATTTGAACCGGGAAGCTTTGGTTGTATCCCCCGATGGAAAAATTCTGGCCTATAATGTCGATGTGCCCAGTGCAACCAGTTCACGAAGTATAGACGGTGTTCAAAGCAATCTGTATAAACAGATATTCATTTTAGAACTGCATGGTGCCCTTACCCGTTAAAACCAAGGACCTCTAGTACAATAACAACTTAAATCCATACCATTGAAGAACGCAACACAGACGAATAATTTTAGGGGTGCTTTTGCCTTAATGACTTCACTATTTTTTATTTGGGGGGCCATTGTTTCCTTAAACGACATATTGATTCCCCATTTCAAGGGCCTATTCGATATGAACTACACCGAGACGATGCTGATACAGTTCTGTTTCTTTGGGGCATATTTCTTAATGGCGATTCCAGCTAGTTTACTCGTTGAACGTATTGGATATAAAAAGGGTATCTCTGCGGGATTGATCACGATTGGTTTGGGGGCGCTCTTGTTCTTACCGGCTTCTTGGGCTGTTTCGTATCCGTTGTTTTTATTCGGATTGTTTACCATGGCTACCGGTAGTGTGATCCTTCAGGTAGTGGCGAACCCCTATGTGATTATTTTAGGGAAGCCCGAAACGGCTTCCAGTCGGTTGAATTTGGCACAGGGCATCAATTCCTTGGCCACCACATTGGCACCCTTGGCAGGTGGCTATTTGATATTGGGACATTATAATACGCCAAAAGAGGCTGCTGCCGCTGTAGAAGGTCCATATGTTGGCTTGGCGATTTTTGCCTTTTTGATAGCTGTTGTTTTCTTTTTTCTGAAGCTACCGAAAGTGTTGGAAACCGATGGGGTGAAAGTTAAGGGGAATGTTTTGAAATTCAGGCAATTGCGTTTGGGTGTCATTGCTTTGATGTTATATGTCGGTGCAGAAGTGGCCATAGGCAGTTTTATCGTGAACTTTTTGGGAGAACCCCATATTGCTGGATTTGCCGAGAAAAAAGCGGCGACCTATATTCCTCTTTATTGGGCCGGATTGATGATCGGTCGTTTTTTGGGATCAGCTATTCTACAAAAGGCCAGTGCCCAAAAAGTATTGTGTTTTTCCGCATTGGCATCTGTTCTGTTGCTGGCCGTGACGATACTCACCAATGGTTATGTTGCCATGTGGGCCATGCTGGCCGTTGGCCTGTTTAATTCGATAATGTGGTCCAATATTTTCACCTTGGCCATTAAGGGACTTGGTAAATACACGAACAAGGCTGCTGGTATTTTGGTAATGGCACCGGTGGGCGGGGCGATATTACCCCTGTTGCAAGGGGTTTTAGCCGATATGCCGGCTATCGGACTCCATCTTTCCTATATATTACCACTTCTATGTTACGCATTTATCATTTATTATGCAGTAAATGGGTATAAACCCGGAGCCAATGAATTCGCCCAAGTCGAAGCGCAAAATTAGGCTTTGCCTTGGGAAAAATAGGAGGCTTGTTTTAGTACTTTCCGATTTGCCTTACTGGGGAATTAAATCATGGTACTTCGCAAAGTAATAGGGTAAAAGATAGAAAGTACCTTCGTGTTCCGAATAGCCATTTCCTTCTGAATCGTGTAGGTCAAAGGCATCCCTGTCCAATCGAACATGTCCACGTTCGTCAATAGGAAGGGCATAGGAGTCTACACGCCACCCCATATCAGCTTCCTGGGCAGGGGTAGGGTCGAAAAGAACATCCAGACGATGGGTGTTGTCCATTTCATATCCGATAAGGTCTAAGGGGATACGTTGTAAGGTTTCCTTGATATATTGGGTATCGAGGCTGCTTTTTCCATAGCGGTCAATGACCGATTGGGCAAACAAGGGATTTTCCTTGAACAGTTCATCGGTATTGAAATAGCCTTCGTTTACTTTTTTGGTAAAAGTGTTCGCCAATGCTCCGTAAAGTCCGTCCCAAAAGGCATTCTTTTGTTTGCTGATATTTAACCAGGCATATTCCAGGGAAAGGCGATACATCATAAGGAGTTCGGGGTCTTTTTCATAATTGATCAAACCGTAGAAGCTCATCAATCCTAGGTTATTGTCCCATGGGACTACATTTTCAGGAGGAAAAAATTCCTTGGGATGCATGGCATTGATATGGTAGTGTTCCTCGTCGCGTAGCATTTTGGCCACTTCATCATATTTTGGATCTTCGGTAACATGGCTGGCTACATTGAGAAAGGAAAGCATCATCATCGAATTCAGGCCGCGTTGATCCCAACCCCAAATGGAGTTGAAATAGTCGGGGTCAAAGCTGCCCCAACGTGTGGGTTTACCATCGTAGTCGACCAATTTGAAACTATGGCGGATAAGGTGGTCGGTAACATCGGCGACCACTTGTTTAACTGCGGCTTTCTCTTCTTCGGTTTCGGCGACAAGGTCATAGTAGACACCATAATAGAAGTAATGCCCTGCCAATTCATCCGAGCTGGTGTCACATTTCCATCGGTACTTGCCATCTTCGCTTAGCGGAAAACGGGGAAAGATATCCTTCCAGAAAGGATCATTTTTTTGATGTCTTTTATTGTACTCCTTGCTGTACTGTTCGTTTACCGGTTCATGCCAATCAACGGGTATGATAACCCGTGCAGGAAAACCAGGTACTGAAGTGATATCGACCAGCCACTTTACGGCCTTAAAGCTTCTGTCTGCTAATTTTTTGGCTTCCTTATCTCCGGTAGTCGCATATCGAAAAGCCTGTGCGGCCCCGTACATAGCGGTATATTGGCCGTCGTTGTCGGAGATGGCAAGTTCATAACTGTCTATGTTGAATTGCTCGCTGAGGTGATTTTGACAAATGAAGCCCATTCTATTATGCCTTTCCTCTGTAAGTTTGGTAAAATGAGCCGCTTTTTCCTCATAGGTCATCTCCTTGGATATAATCTGGGCTATACCTTTGTTCGTAGCAATCCAAGCCGTACCATCCTTATCAACGGCAATATCATTAACCCGATTATCAGGCAGCCAACGCCGTGTAGAACGATAGTAAAAATAGTTGTTTTCGGCCCTTATGGCTCCATTTTCCGTACCGAACCAAACTTCACCCTTAGGTCCTGCCGAAGCACAGGTGAACCTGTTATACGGAAGGCCTTCCTTTCCGGTAAACAAATGCCATGTTCCGTTGGTGTTCTTTCCAATACCCTCTTTGGATCCAAACCATAGATTACCGTCTGAATCGACTACCAAGGCCGCCACATTTTTCAATGCCCAACTATAGTTTTCATCGGAGGGCAATACCTGTTGCCATCTGTTTTTTCGGGTTTTAATGAAAAGACCGTTTTCGCAACCTATATAGGTGTCTCCATTATTGGTTACTTCGGAGAGTACTTTTCCGCAACCCTCGGGCAATTTTTTAAATTGGGTGATTGAATTATACTGGGAGGAAACCTTTGACCTTGTCCATTGGCTTCCATTCCATTGGTAGGTTCCCCCGGTAGCTACTGCCAAGGGTGATTGGTTATAGAGCTGTATTTTATCAATGGCACCTTGTGGGAGCCCCTGTGCGCTACCATGCATCACGGCAACATCTTGTCGGAATTTATCTTTGTCCCCAATGGCTATAAAAGAGAATTGCAGTGACGTTAATAACAATAGTAATATGGTTCGCATAGGGTATCGCATTGAAGGGTTTGTTTTTTTAAGGTACTCCGGGTCGCTTAATTCTATTCTTGGGGTTCGCTTATTACTCCCAAATATCTTCCCATCCAATAGGGAAGCAACCAAATATCGCCGGCCGAATATTCTTCCCCACCATCATTTCCGATTTTATCCAATCGAAACATATTGCCATTATGGCGCTGTACCTTTCTTTCGTCAGGGGGAAGTACTTCGGCGGTAGTCTGCTCCCTAAAATTGGGCGCTATGAAATCCAAATCCTTTCTATGGCTGTTTTTGATATCCCAGGAGATCATATCCATGGGATGCTCTTTGAGGTACCATACGGCCTCGTCAAGGTCAAATTCGGAAGTACCGGTCAATGCGGTGATAATGTTCCATGCTCCTTCTTTTTCGGGTCGTTCAGCCTCCCAATGGTCAAGAATGGATGCTTTGAATTTTGTTTTAAGCGTGTCATTCAAAGCATAGTTGTATAATCCCCAATATCCTACAAAATACATTTCATCATCGGAATGGTTCCATGATTCCGATAACATTTTACTCCAGTCGTCGGCATCGTCAGGGGCAGGGGCTACATCTTTCATCGGCCACATAAGGTTTTCGAGATAGCCATGGTTATTCATCAGGTCGAAGGCTTTTTCCTTATATTTTTCCTTTCCTGTGAAATGATAGGCAGTCTGTAGCATACCAATAATATTGGAAGAGTTTATTTTTCGATCGCCCACCATTTTGGGTCTGGCATTTACGTAATCGGGGTTCCATTTGCCCCAAGTGGTAGGTTTTCCATCAAAATCGACCATGTACAAGTCATTGCGGACGATATGACTCATCAAGGTGTCAATAAGGGTTATGGCACGATCTTTCAAATCATTATCCATCAATTCGGCCATGACACCGTAGGCAAAAATATGACCGATAGCCTCATCGCTACTGGTGGTCGATTTCCAATCCCACTCCGGGTCGTTGGAGTGTTGCCATCGGTCCGGGTCGTGCAATTTGTCGATATACCCACTACGCTCAAAGGAACGCGAGGGGAACCCAGGAACTGGATTGATACTGAACAATCGCTCCATAGCCTCCATGGATTCCCTGCAATTCTGTAAGGCATCATCTGATTGGGTCACCGCATAGCGAAAAACCTCCCCTGCGAGATACATGGTTGTCCATAGTCCGTCATTATCGGAATCCGAAAGTCGTCCGGTATCAATATTTCCATTATCCATATCGACCAAAGAGGCATTGAAGCCTAAACGGATATGACGGTCCCTTACTTGTTTTTCATAATATTCGGCCTTGTCAAAAAGGGTCATTTCTTCGAAAACGATTTGACCCAGACCGGTATCGGTCAAAATCAAGATGGAGTTATCATTTCCTTTGGATATATGTTTTACATGGTTGTTGGGCAACCAACGCTTTCCGTAGTAGTAATCGAATTTACCATCATCACGTAATTTGAAGGCGCCTTCAGAAGATCCAAACCAAAGGTGATTGTCGATGGTTTCGATATAAGTAATATCGGTAGCCGGTAGTTTGTTTTGCAAAGAACCAACCTTTGTTGCCGTTTTGGGATCGAGTTCAAAATAACCATTTGAAGTACCTATGACCAAATGGTCACCTTGTAGGGCCAATGCAGTCAATTGTTGTTCTTGTTGTGTTGTCTTTAAAGTGTTGGTGGTTGCATCAAAACTTGAAATACTGTGCGTTCCTAAAATCCAAAAAGTTTTATTCACGGCATGGTACCGTATGTCCAAAAGGCGATCATCGATTGCTCCTTCCCAAGGGGCCTTATCCTTTGATAGAAATTGAAGGGACTTGCCATCACTGATCAGAAAATCGAAATCGGATCCAGCAGCCAAAATATGGGCCTTGGGCAGCTTGTGCGGAAGATAAAGGCTGCCTGCCCATGCATTACTGAAAACCGCCTTATCATCTAAATAGACAAATTGGTTTTCATACAGGGTAAGTCCACTTATTTGCTTATCGGTAAGCGGGCGATATGTTTTGTCTTTCAGCAGGGTGCCGGGATATAAAAATTGCCCATCATGGGTGCGTAGAATTCCTTCTGTAGAAAGCACCTGGATTACGCCATTCCTATCCATATATACCTTGGATATGTCCTGATCTTGGGTCCAATTGTATTTTATGCTATAATCTTGAAGATAAGGGATGTCTTCATATATAGGCATTGAGGATGTTTGTTCTTTTTCCTTATCGGGGTTGTTACAGGAAACCACGAGAAGTGAAATCATCAAAATGCAGTATTGATTGATCTTTTTCATAATAGCTATGAGGTTAGGATGGTTATTTGTTAATGATGTTGATATACGGTAAAGCAAAACACTGTATAACATTCAAAACAAATAAACCTATTTTATAAGTACATTACCACCTATATTTTACAAGGTTTACATGGAATATTAACCTTTTAAAATAATGATGGTAATATATACCTATATAGTGTTAGAATAATTGAAGTTTTCTAGTTAGGTAATACGGATGTAGGTATTTTGTCCGTACCCCATTTCGTATTTGGCCGTGGTCCCATCTTAAACTGAAGTACACCTCCTTTGATAATTTCCTCATGGGTAATCCATGTTCTGTTGAAAGGTTTACCGTTGAAGGTAGCTGATTGGATGTATACGTTATCCTTGGAATTGTTTAGGGTGCGTACCGTAAAAGTCTTGTTTTCTGCGGAGTGTAGACTCAATTCATCAAAAAGTGGACTGCCTATCGTATACATTCCATTTCCTGGGGCCATTGGGTAAATACCCATGGCACTTAATACATACCAGGATGAAAGTGAACCCATATCCTCATTTCCCGGGAGGCCACCAGGACCTATTCGGTACATTTCCTCCATTACTTGCCGGGCCCTGAACTGTGTTTTCCAGGGTTGGCCGGCATAATTGTATAAATAGGCAACATGATGTGAAGGTTGGTTGCCATGGACATATTGCCCTATGGTGCCGACCACACCTACATACTTTGGTGGACTGATAACCGGACTCATCTCAAAAAAGGTATCGAGTTTGGCGATAAACGCTTTTTTGTTCCCGAAAAGGGATATGAGTCCTTGAGGGTCATGTTGTACCGACCATATATATTGCCAGGCATTCGATTCGGTATAGTGGCGGTTGGGGCGTCGACCAACCAATAAGGGGTCAAAGTATTTGTAATAACTGTGGTCACCATTCTTGATGATTTCCTGCTTGTTGTCACCGATTTCAGGGAGCCATGTCCCATCATATTTTTTGGGTCGCATGAATTGGGTTTCGGAGTCCCATACATTCTTGTAATTGTTGGCCCGTTTCATGAATAGCGTATAGTCCTTTGGTTTGTTAAGCGCTTTGGCCAATTGGGCAATACACCAATCGTCATAGGCTAATTCAAGGGTATTGGGTACAGCTTCAGTCACCTTATCGATGGGGGCATATCCTTTTTCAAGATAATAAGTCAACCCCGAGCGTCCCATATCTTGCGAAATGGGGGACTTGGGCAGTTCCAAAGCTTTTTTTCTCATCGCTTTGTATAATAGGTTAACATCGAAATCGCGATATCCTTTAAAATAGGCATCCACAATAATCGGGATCAGGTGATCGCCGACCATTGACTCCCCATAGACGTTTAAAAAGTGTTGGGCGGGTAACCATCCATAATTTTCGACCTTTGCCGCGATCGATTTGATATAGTCATTTACGTGTTCAGGAGCCACAAGGGTAAGTAAGGGGTGCTGGGTTCGGTAAGTGTCCCAACATGAAAAAGACCCATAAAAATCGAAGTCCTTGGCTTCGTGTATTTTTCCATCCGAACCAAAATATTTGCCATCGACATCCTGCGAGATATATTGTGCCAACAGAGATCGGTAGAGTGCGGTGGTGAAAATCTGTTTTTGGCCTTCTGAGCCTCCTTTAACGGTGATCTTTGAAAGCTCTTTGTTCCATATTTTTTTTGCGTTTTCCCTTACACCGTCAAAATCCCAGTCAGGTATTTCCTGTTGGAGGTTTCTTCGAGCACCTTCAATACTGGTGTAGGAAAGGCCTACTTTTACCAATACCTGTTCGTCTTTTACAGTGTGGTATTGTACAAATGCCCCTATTTTATCACCTACTTCGGCATTTTTGTATGGGAAAATACTGCCATTGGATTCAGGGGTCTTATAAGTGGCGTCAAAAGTGCCATAATATAAAAAGGGCTTGCTGAACTCAGCAACAAAATATACTTTCCCTAACCCTGCACCTTTCGCACCTTCAATACGGTGGTCATCGACAATCTTGAGTTCTGAAAGTTCGCCCTGGGTCATATCCCCGATTTGATGGCCGACATCCAAAATAATGCGTGAATTCTTTGATTCTGGGAATGTATAACGATGAAAACCAGCCCGTTGGGTTGCCGTTAGCTCAACGTTAATATCATAATCCTTAAGTTTTACCGTGTAATAGCCCGGTGTGGCACGCTCTTCGGAGTGGTCGAATCGTGAGCGATACCCTGCATCCGGATTCTCCAAGGAACCCGGTACGATCTGTAGTTTTTGGTTCACCGTTGGCATCAGTAATATCTCGCCACCATTGACCATGCCAACACCACTCCAGTGGGTGTGGCTAAAACCCATGATTGAACTTTCAGCATAGATATAACCTGCACAATAGGTCCATCCCTCGGTATATACATCCGGACTTAAATGCACAAGTGCATTGGGCAATGCTGCACCGGGATAGGTGTGTCCAAAAAAGTCGGTACCAATAAAGGGGTCGACATACGCACTGGGCGTCTTGGCCTGCGTATAACCGATCTGGGTACATGCAAAGAACAGTGAAAACGTAAGTGGATATATCAGGTTCAGTAAATTTTTCATGGGAATCCTCCGGTTTTAAAGTTTTGTTGAGGTTATTTTTTAGTCACCTAAAGAATATTACCTGCTTAACAAAGATAATTTAGTGAAAATAATCCAATAGTTAAAATAACATGTAAATGGGATAAGATAGCGGAAATAGCAGGAATGTCTTAAGCCTTATATTTGTAAAGAAGCCATTTTAAAACAACTGTTTTGGGCAGGGGATAATGGTTCTTTTGAGAAAAATAGATTTAAATGAAAATAGTAGTTCTTGATGGGTATACTTTGAACCCGGGTGATTTGAGCTGGGAAAAATTGGAGGCTTTGGGCGAATTGACGGTATACGATAGAACCGAATTCTCCAATGCGGTAATCGTGGATGCCATTGGTAATGCCGAGGTCATTTTCACCAATAAAACACCTTTGCCAAAAGAAGTCCTTGAAAAGGCGCCATCTTTAAAATATGTTGGGGTTTTGGCTACAGGGTATAATGTAGTCGATGTGCAGGCGACAAAAGATTTGGGTATAACGGTCACCAATGTACCCACCTACGGTACCACTGCGGTAGCTCAAATGACGATAGCCTTACTTCTTGAGATATGCCATCATGTTGGTGAACACAATCGTGCCGTAAAACAGGGGGCATGGATGAAGAGCAAGGATTTTAGCTTTTGGAACTATCCCTTGATCGAACTGGAAGGAAAAACCATGGGGATTATTGGTTTTGGACGGATAGGCAGGGCAACCGCCAAATTAGCCGAGGCCTTTGGAATGAATATTTTAGCCTCTGGTAGCCGTAGGCGGCCCGAATTGGAAACATCGACCTGTAAGTATGTTGATATGGATGGGCTATTGACGGAATCGGATGTTATTAGTCTACACTGTCCATTGACTCCTGATACCGAGGGAATTATAAATGCGACCAACATAACTAAAATGAAGGAAGGTGTAATGCTCATAAATACAGCCAGGGGACAGTTGGTTGTCGAAAAGGATTTAAAGGAAGCCTTGGATCTTGGAAAAGTCGCCGGTGCGGCCATTGATGTGGTATCGACGGAACCCATTGAAGCGGACAACCCGCTATTAAAGGCGAAAAACTGTATCATTACCCCGCATATTGCATGGGCCTCGAAGGAATCCAGGGCTAGGTTGCTGAATTTGGCTATCGATAATCTTAACGCATACCTACAGGGGAATCCTATGAATAAAGTGAATTGATCCGAATGGGTTTTCCATTTCTAATACTCCGACATATGTTGAATAAATACCTTATTGATGAAAGACCGTAATAAAGATGGTTTGGGAAGAAGATCCTTCTTGTTCCGCACGGGATTGGCAGCGGCCTCGATTCCTTTCTTGCCGATTTCCTGTCAGAAAACTGCTGAAAAACCAGACGAAAAATTAGATGAAAATACTTTTGAATTCGCTTTTTTGACCGATATCCATATCAAACCGGAGATGAATGCCCCAAAAGGCTTTCAGATGGCCATCGATAAGGTGAATGGATTGAACCCGGATTTTGTAATTACGGGTGGCGACCTTGTTTATGATGTTATGCGGGGTAATTATGAAAAGAGTGAAGCGCTGTTCAACTTGTACAAGGATATGTGCAAGGGGTTTAAAATGCCGATTTATAATTGTATCGGAAACCATGATCTGTTCGGCATTTATGAAGAAAGCCCAGAAGATGAAAACCATCCCGATTATAAATATGGCATGTGGGAACGGCATTTCGGGGATACCTATTATTCGTTTGATCATAAGGGTTGGCATTTTATCACTTTGAATTCGTTGGATGTAACGGAGAACAAGCGGTACAAAGGTGTTTTCCATAAAGAGCAATTGCAGTGGTTGGCGAAAGACCTTAGCAAAGTTGATCCATCAACCCCAATCGTAATAACCACCCACATTCCTATGATATGTGCTTATTCACAATTGAATGGAAGTAAGGGAAGCCGTACGGTGGGCAACGGCTTTGAAGTGTTTAGGATGTTGGAAGGTTACAATTTAAAATTGGTGTTGCAGGGGCATATCCATTGGAAGGAATATGGATTTGTAAATGACCGATTCCATTTTTTAACCGGTGGCTCTATTGCCGGAAACGGATGGAAAGGCCGAAGACACAATACCAAAGAAGGTTTTATGAGGATTAAAGTGCAAGGCGATGACTTCACATGGGAATATGTCGATCATGGATGGGAAAATGAACGCTTGAAAACAGCAAACAAAGGAATCGAGGCCGGGCAAGGATAAACGTAAAGAGAATAAATATGGAGTAACCCATGGTGATGATACATTTTGTGGGAACCACGCTAATAGGACAATAGGGTGACCTAACTGGGTATAGGGTCATATTCATAGTTAACCCTATACCCAATTATGTTTTTCTTTTGAATTTGGAGTCATTGGACCCTATGCTACAGGCCCCTTTTAATGGATTCCCAAATAATCCATGATGGCCTGATCTCCCATTATGGCATTTTCAGGCCTTGGATGGGTTTTCGTAAACACTTTTAGGTCATCTTGGGGTAAAATCGTAACAAAATCCTCTTGAACCCCGGTTGTAATGGTGACTTTACCCTTGTCCAATTGGAGACGGTAGGCAAAGAACATATAAGCCGCTGCACGTTTCGAGGGTCCGTAATCATGTTTTTCCATAGGCAAATGCACATTCTCAACCTTATGCTCTGCATTGTACAAGGCATATACTTTCTGAATATAGGGGTATTCGATCCGCGGTGTATTCCTTGTCCAATCCGATCCGTTTGAAATAAGCAAAAGGGGTCTTGGCGCGCAAAGTGCGGCAATTTCGACATTATTGGTCTGATGGTGGGCACTTTTATGGATGGGCATACCACTTTCACAGACACAACCTCCAAAGAAATGGGCAGAAACCTGAACGGTTGGTGCAGCGACTTTTATACGGTTGTCGATGGCGGCCAGCACAAAGGTTTGTGTGCCCCCTCCAGAGCCCCCGGTCATTCCGATCCGTTCAGGGTCTACGTCGGATCGGGAGAGGAGGTATTCGAGTACCCGTTTGCTGTTCCAGGTTTGTAACAATAAGGCAATCGGCATTTTGTGCGTTACCTGTGTCGATTCGGCATAACCGACCATATCGTAAGCAAATACAATAGCACCCATACGGGCCAGTACGGCACACCGGGTTTGTACATCCTCCTTTAAGCGCTTGTCCGATAAATGACCATGGGGGGAAAGAATGGCTGCATTTTTTTGTCGGGGTCATTGGGTCGGTATAGGTTGCCGGTGATATAAAATCCGGGAAAGCTTTCGATGGCAATATTTTCAACGGAATAACCATCCATTACTTTCTTGTCCCGGATAATCGGATTGAAATTACCTTTGATTTGTGGCATTTTATCCAATTTCAGACCTGTAATAATCCCTGTGCGAATCATATCGGCCCGTTTTTCCCAAGATTGACGGTCATTCCATTGCGAGGCAAATTCCTTCATCTTCAAATTGGCTTCATCTTCCGTCCAATAGTCTCCTTGGCACAACATATCATTTTGTGCATTTAGGAACACAGTCGTAAAAAACAGATAAATAAATAACTTTCCCATTCGGTTTTTCCTTTTTTTTATTGCTTTAATATTTGAAAATTATTTTCCCATTCGGTCGAATTCAGGGAAGTTCAAAAGCTCATTTCGAATTCTAAATATAGTCTATACCGGGAAACATATGTTTCTTCTATTTTGCTGTTTTTACATGGAATATTAACATCCTGGATTTAAACATAAATAAAGATGGATTTTTAAAGAAAATGGAAATTCCCTTTAAAGGACAGATTTAAGAACGGTTATGGTTGCGGAAACTATAAAACGAAAAGGTCAAACGGGCACGTATAAAGAGCAAAATAGTTGAAGCATCACGTTTTTATTATGGTTTACTTTGTTGAAATCCCCAAGATCAAAATAGACAAACGCATATATAAAAACAGAGTATTATGAAGAAAAAAATCACCAGACGAAAATTTATCAAGAAAGGGTCTGCTGGATTAGTGGGGGCCTCAATGCTTTCTACTAGTGCTCTTTCTTATGGTCGTATCCTCGGTTCGAACGATGCCATTCAAATGGCGGTTATCGGTATCCGGGGAAGGGGAGGGACCCATATCGATAATTTTGGGAAAATGAAGAATGTACGTTTGAAATATCTTGTTGATGTAGACGAAAACCTCTTCAAAGAGCGCCTTGATGAAGTGGAGCAATTTGCAGGGTACCGGCCCAAAACGGAATGGGATATGCGGCGTGTTTTTGATGATAAGGAGATTGATGCGGTGTCCGTTGCGACCCCAAACCATTGGCATGCCCTGTCGACCATATGGGCGGCACAGGCAGGTAAGCATGTGTATGTGGAAAAACCATCTGCGCATAATGTTTTTGAGGGCCGGAAAATGATAGAGGCATCACGAAAACACAATGTATTGGTTCAGGTAGGTTACCAAAACCGATCCATAGAAAGTACGATTAGGGCCATGAAATTTATTCGTGATGGTAAATTAGGGGAAGTATATATGACGCGGGGCCTCTGTTTTAAGCCAAGGGCGAATATTGGTCAATATCCTGATGGGGCGATGGAAGCTGGTGAAAAATTCCGTATGAATTTGGAGACAGGTAGTTATGAAACACCGTATACCCAACCGTATTTGGATAAGGTGCATTATGATATGTGGCTAGGACCTGCACCACAACGAGCTTTCAACAGAAATAGGTTCCATTACAATTGGCATTGGCATTGGGATTACGGTAATGGGGATACAGGGAACCAAGGTCCCCATCAATTTGATGTGGCCCGGTGGGCATTGGGCAAGGAGGAGTTACCCGTCAGGGTAAATTCAATGGGAGGGTTTTATGGCAAGCCTTCATCACAGGAAACCCCAAATACACAAACGTCGCTTTTTGAATACGCTGATGGCAAGATTTTGGAATTTGGAACGCGGGGCCTAACCACAAATCCGGAAGGTGTGCTTTTACCCGATATACAGCTTACCGGTGATGGTAAAATATCGGCAACTACCAATGCTACACCCGTTAAAATAGGAACCATTATTTTAGGAACGGAAGGGTGGATGCAGATTGATGCCGGTGGTAATTGGCAAACCTTTTTCGGTCGCAAAAACGAGGCTGGACCTACCTCTGGTGAAAAGGACGATTCTTATGATCCCCTTGATTTGACTGGAAGCGGAGGAGGAGATGCCATTTTTGATAATTTCATTTCTGCCGTTCGTAACAATGATAGGTCTGAATTGACTTGTGATATAGAAACGGGCCATCAATCAACAGTGCTGCCATTGATAGCCAATGTTGCTTATCGACTTGGAAGGGAATTGAAAATTGACGGCAACCAAGAGTCCTTTGTTAAGGATAAGGAGGCGAATAAAATGCTGACAAGGGATTACCGAAAAGGGTTTATGGTTCCTGACGTGGTCTAGACCCCTTACAAAGTAGGTGTGCCACCGATATGCTATCGGATGGATTCTTTTTGGAACACCTTGTTTTACTAAATAGAAAGATTGCACAGTCTCTGTGATATTTGACATTTAAATTCTATCACAGGGATTGTTTTTTAATTGATGTAATTAAATTTTTATAATTTTTGAAGATGAAGAATATTGGAGTATCATTTTTAGTGGTTATTTTTTCGGCCATAGGCTTATCTGGTTGTAGACAGCAACCAAAAAAAACAGACAACATCGAAAAAGAGGTAAAGAATAATATTGTATTGGCAGATAATGCGGATGAGGCTAAAATTGATGTTTTGGTCGATGGAAAATTATTTACATCCTATTTGTATACCGATGACCTTCCGGTGCTTAAAAAAACTACGCTCTATCCGATCAATGCCGCCAACGGAGCAACCATTACCCGCGGTTATCCCATAGCACCAAAAGGAAAGGAACGTACCGATCATCCGCACCATATAGGGGCATGGTTCAATTACGGTGATGTAAACGGATTGGATTTTTGGAACAATTCCGATGCAATACCTGAAGAACAAAGTGATAAAATGGGGACCATTCGGCATGATCGAATTATAGCCATGGATGGTGGTGCCGGAAAGGCTGGTTTGGAAGTAGCGGCCAATTGGTTGAAACCAGACGGTTCCATATTGTTGAAAGAAGATACCAAATTTGTTTTTTACGCTAAAAATGGGGAACGGATTATCGATCGGGTAGTTACCCTAAAAGCATTGGACGATCCTATCGTTTTTAAGGATAACAAAGAAGGGATGATAGCCATACGTACCGCTCGTGGATTGGAGCACCCAAGTGAAAAGCCAGTGACACTCAGTGATGCCCAAGGGAATAAGACCGATGTGCCCGTTTTGGATAATGAAGGGGTCAATGGACATTATTTAAGCAGTACGGGTATTGAGGGCGATGCGGTATGGGGTACTAGGGCCAAATGGGTAGCACTCTATGGGACCATTGACAATAAGGATGTAACCGTGGTTATTATGGATAGTCCCAATAACGTGGGTTATCCTACCTATTGGCATGCCCGTGGTTATGGACTATTTGCAGCCAATCCGCTAGGACAGAAAATATTCAGTGATGGCAAGGAGGTATTGAATTTTTCCTTACTACCTAATGAGGCGGTTACCTTTACGTATCGAATAGCTGTTTTTGATGGTAAAATTGACAAGGCCCAATTGGACAAGGCCTATATCGACTTCGCTGGTAATTAGGATTGGATTACCAGCAATCGATACGGGAAGAAGTTAAGCTAAGGTGCGTTTTTTTATACCCAGGTGCCTGTTAAAAGGACCCGATATTAAAAATCGTATGGGTGTCATGGGGGCGGGTCCTCTATGGAGCAATTTTTTACTTAAGTGTGTTTTCGAGCAGAATGACGGAGGGACTTTCTTTAAGCCATTTTTTGCTCAGTCCCGTAGTATCACCTTTCGCCATAAAGTAAACAAAGGAACCTAAGGCGATGTCAATATCCCCATCATCATCAATATCCCCGGCATCCATAGTAATCCACCGTCCATTTGTCGATTCA
Source organism: Maribacter aquimaris (assembly GCF_014596745.1). GTDB lineage: Bacteria > Bacteroidota > Bacteroidia > Flavobacteriales > Flavobacteriaceae > Maribacter_A > Maribacter_A aquimaris. The sequence goes on along the minus strand of NZ_JABTCF010000001.1, from coordinate 725,945 downwards.
GGAAAGGAGAAATCCTTGAAGGTCAGATTACCGATGTTTTCAAGATATACAAAGCTTTCTTTGGGATTCTTCAAGTAATCCGGGAAAAATGAAATTGCGGCAATATCCAAGTCCCCATCAAGGTCAAAATCCCTTGCCATGGCTTTGTAGGCTCCATTTTGTTGGTAAAAATACCCTTGTGTGAAATTCAGGTTTCCGTCATTCAAGAAGATGTAAATACCATGATAATCTTTAAGAATCGGGGTTTTGTCCGCATTATCCCCGCAGACGTATAAAATGTCGCTATGGCCATCATTGTTGAAATCGGCAAGTTCAATATATTGACTGCCATTGAGGGGGGAAAAGGTAAATAGTCTTTTCCCAAAGAAGGAGCCATCACCCTTATTCTCAAAATAAAAAATACCTTCGTCCCCTTGGGCCATCAGTACAAAAATATCGTTTAGGCCATCTGCATTGTAATCATTGATAATCGCGGTTATAGCCCCTGGCTTATTCATTAGTGTTTTTGGGATGTACTTGGAGTCCCCCTGGTTTTCATACCACACCAATTTTCCCGTTAGGTCCCCATATTCACAGGCTACGATATCTTCTTTTCCATCATTGTTCAAATCGCCATAAGCCATAAAAACAGGCCGTTGAAGTCCTTCGATAATAGGCTTTGCGATTATTAGGTCTTGACCTTTTTTAGAATCAACGATTTTCTGCATGGCCCCGTCCGGAGTGTCATGTGGAAAAATATTCTTGCCGATTGTGGTTAAATAGATGGTATCCGAATCTTCATGGAAATGGACGGGGGTATTTTTAAAAAACAGATTCTTCCTAAACTTCAGATCAGGACCAAGAAAGGTGAGTACATTGTTGTTGCGCTTGCCATCACTAAAAACAAGTCCTTTTTTATGGGGCCTTATTTTAACCATTGCGGTTAAAGGAGGAGGATGGGCATAGGAAGGTTCTTTGTACTTGAAGTGTTTAAGCCCTATTTCAATAGTATGGTTTCTTTTTTGGGGTAAAAGGGAATCAGGGGCGTTCTCAATATAATAATCCACGATTTTTTGCCAGTCGGCCTTTGCCAATAGGGGTGTTTCCGGATAAATATTCGCTTTTTTGACTATAATGGCATTCCGGGGTGAACCAAAAATACTATCTGGTGGCCTGTTACCATTGAATATGCCTAATCGGTGTCCCATGGCCGGTAGTACATCTTCCTTCCATATTGATTTGGATAATATCTGGGGAGAAACAAATTGATGGCAAGCGGCACATTGTGCTTTTGCCAATTGGCCCCCGTCCAAAAGTGTTGCCTTGGGCTCCATAGGCAGAACTACACTACTTTTAGGTTCTTCCTTGCAGGATACGAATAAGGTGAAAAACAAAAGGGAAATACAAAAAAGCTTCATAAAATCAGATGATAAAAGATGTCAAGAAGATATGGATTTCAACCCAGAATACCGGTACTTCAATATGAATATATCCAGTGTATCGAAATAGGTCTTTTACAGAATCTATAATTCTGGTTATTCAATATGTTGGAATTTTAACTTCATAAACAAAAATAGAGCTATTGAAAAGAATGAATGGTTAAAATAACATAGGTTTCAAATAAGATAAACTAATGCGTCTTTGTTTCGGTTGAATATATTTGTTACATGATTATGGAATGTTCAATCAATTTAGGCTATTGTGTCAACCTCATTTCATAAACAGAAATAAACTTCTTATAACCGATACCATGAAAAATTCGATTCCAATTACGCTTTTTTTATTCTTTACCATCCTACAACTAGCTGGGCAAACAAGTGATAAGATTGCCTTCGGACCTTATATCCAACAAATGAGTACAAAAGACGCTACCATATGTTGGTCGACCCTTGAGGGTGAAATGACCATTTCGGGTATAGAGGGAGAAAAAGACACCATCCGGGAATATAAACAACATAAAATACATTTGGCCAATTTAAAACCGGACACTGAATATGTTTATGATGTTTTGAATGATGGCAGCGAAGAGGGTAAAGGTAAGTTGAGGACGTATCCTGATAAAAGCATACCTTTTAATTTTGTCGCAATTGGGGATACTCGCAGTCGAAACAATGTCCATAAGAGAATAATCGAACAGGTAGGGAAACTAAATCCAAGGTTTATTGTGAATTCCGGGGATTTGGTTGCCAACGGACTTTCAATGCGGGATTGGGAGTCTTTTTTTAAGATCAATAAGGATTTTATGACCAATACACCCTACTATCCGGTATTGGGCAATCATGAAAAGGATTCACCGTATTATTACGATTTTTTTGATCTTCCCAACAATGAACGCTACTACTATTTTACCGTGGGTGATGCGTTGTTCGTTGTGTTGGATAGTGAAGGTTTACGGACAACGATACCCGCTTTCACATCCGAGGGCATGGAAGATGCCTATTGGGAAGAATCGGGCATTGAGTATCTCAAGAAACAAAAGGAATGGTTGGAACAGGTATTGGAATTGAACCGTGAGGCAGGATTCGTTTTTATTTTTCAGCACACTCCATTATATAGTGTGAAAAAAAGTCGTGTGGAGGAGTCAAAGAAGGTCCGTGCTTTTTGGGGCGATATCTTTAGTCGATATGGCGTACAGGTATTTTTAAATGGCCATGACCACCATTACCACCATGCATATGACAATGGGGTTCATTTTATCACATCAGCAGGGGCAGGGGCACCATTATACGATATTGATGCCGTACAGCCGGAAACCCTTAATTATAAAAAAATAGAGCATTTTATCAATGTTGAGGTTGAACAGGATGAAGCCGTATTGCATGTGTTCGATATTGAAGGCAACGAGTTTGACACCATTAGGGTGGAAAGAAGAACGATTAAATAACCAATGAACCAGTTTTGACCCTGTTGTTTTTTCATCTTAATGGGTTGCCTTTAATTATAATTAAATCGAGTAATGGGAAACATTCATAGTAAGTATTTAGTTTTGACCTTGTTTTTTTGGACGATGATCGTATCGGCCCAAAAAGATACAATCGTACAAAAATTGGAGTCTCATCCTTATCTGGAAATTGAACAATGGCAAGCACATGAAGGGGACTTGACTTTGAAAGAGGTGTTGGCTGATACTCCCCAGCTCTGGAAACCGGAAACATTGAACAAACCTTTTTGGGAGAAGAACGGAATAAAATGGTTTAAACAGGAAGTTATTGTTCCGAAATACCTCGCGGGATACGATCTTGTCCTTCATATTGATGTTTCACCACAGGCACAGGTCTATGTAAATGGCAGGGAATTGTTTTTGGCAAGCGGGTATTCAGGAAAGGGGATATTGGCCAAAGCGGCTAAGGAAGGGGAAAAATATACGATACAGATAAAAGCCAAGAACGGAAATTACAACAGTCGTTTTTATAATGCCCGCATTACGGGAATGCCCAAGGGATATGCCCTTTTTATGAGTGGTTTGAATTTTCCTTTGCCCGTGGAAGGTATAGGTATAGTTGATTGGAAATACAAGCACAAAGCCAATGATAAGGCATCTGAGATCGCATTTGATGATTCCTCATGGGAAGAAAGGAGTGCAGGCAAGAGTTGGCGTGGTGAATATACCCATGCTTGGTATCGAACCAAATTAAGAATACCGGAGTCCATAGACACCTTCCAAGTGCAGGATAGGACATTGCGACTAACGGTCAATGCGAATGATAGGGGTGAAATCTGGGTCAATGGTAAATTACGGCAGCGATTCACCGGGGGAGAAGGGAATATTGTACTCAGTAACTCTGCAAATGTCGGGGATGCCCTATGGATTGCCATAAAAGTAATCAATGAATGGGGTTCGGGCGATCTGCGAAAGGTACGCTTGGTAAGCGATGAGGCCTATCAACTTAAAAAGACCTTGGAAGAGGTCAATTTAGCCCTTAATCGATTGGATCGTTATTGTGAAAGACACCCAAAACCAAATATGGGGGTGATCAATGAGTTTTCCCAGACATTACAGCGAACACGAACACTTGACCTAGCAACGAGATTAGCTTTTACTAATAGTGCGCTTGAAAGTGCGGAGGTACAGCTTCAGGAAGCACCAGCCTTTGTAATCCCCCCTTATTTACAGAATTTGCAAGAGGAGTCGATTACCGTGATGTGGGAAACGGTATATCCTACCTATGGAAAGGTGGTTTACGGGAAAAACGGTGAATTGGATCATGAAGTCGTTGAGAATGAAATTCCAAAAACCATGCACGAAATCACCCTGGTAGGCCTTAAACCCAATGAGACTTATACCTATAGGGTCGAATCAGCCAATTTGCGTAGTGAATCGAAGATATTTAGAACCAGAAAGCCCAAAGATGCCCCGATCAAGGTTATCGTTTATGGAGACAATCGGTCTTATCCGAAAGTGCACGACAATCTGGTTAAAATGATGGCACTTGAACAAGCCGATATTATCTTGAATGTTGGGGATGTGGTATCTACGGGTACAAACCTGACCGGTTGGATCGATGAATATTTTTATCCACTACGCCATGTTAGTGGAACCACCCCCACCTATATTTCCATAGGGAACCACGAATATGGGGGGTATGGGGAAGATCGGATAGTTCCGCCTTTTGAAAAGTATGTCGATCACCCACGTAATTCGCCTGGGAGTACGGAATATTACTTTTCAGTGGACTATGGGAATTCACATTTCATTTTTCTAGATCCCAATAAGTCCAATTTTGAGGAGGGTGAGGGTATCACTGTTCACGGCCAACAATACAACTGGTTTGTGGACGACCTTAAAAAAGCCCAGAAAAACAGCGAATGGATATTTACCTTAATGCACCAACCTCCGTATTCCGAAGCTTGGTCGGGTGGTCCATATGATGGGGAGCCCCCTTTGCGCAAGTATATTGTCCCTTTAATAGAGGCGAATAAGGTAGACGTTGTCCTAAGCGGTCATACGCATGACTATGAAAGAGGATTGCCCCATCCGCCTTATGATCCCAAAACGGGCAAAGGCAATAATGCGACTTATATTATATCGGGAGGTGGGGGGTCAAATCTGGACAACCACAAATATTCTGAGTGGGAACAAATCGATTACCCGGATCATAAGGCGGTAAAGGATAATGATAATACCGATGCAGGGGAATTTTATGAATATCACTATGTTGTTTTCGAGATTGATGGAAAACACTTAAAATGTACCGCACGTAAAATGAATGGAGACGGCTCGGACGGAGGAATCATGGACTATTTTGAATTGATCCATAAATAATCCTTAACCGTGTGTAGTAAAAAGAATGATTACCCATAGATATTTTGAAAAAAGAAACCTATCCTCTCAGGGGCATCGTTACAGTACTCAATACCCCTTTTGATGGTAATGATACTGTTGATCATGAGGCGCTTTGCAACCATGTAAGGGAGGCATTAGGTGCGGGAGTAGCCGGTTTTCTTATACCAGCAATGGCCGCTGAGGTTTATAAGTTGTCCAATCGTGAACGCCTCGGAATGGTGGCTACCGTACTTGAAACGGTGAATGGCAAGGTTCCCGTAATTGCTGGGGCGGGGGAAACCGATTTGGCCAAAAGTAAAATATTGCTGCGGCAGTATCTTGCTTTGGGGTGCGAAAATGTATTGTTCCAAATCCCATACGATGGTGAAGAGCGTTTTAAAGCACATTTTTATGATTTGGCAGCACTTGGTCCCCAAATGATCATGCTTCAGGATTGGGATGCCATGGGTTATGGCTTACCTGACGATCTTATATGTGAACTATTTGAGAATGTGGCGTCTTTCCGTTGTCTTAAAATTGAAACGGTTCCGGCAGGTATTAAATATTCACGGATCTTGGAATTGACCAAAGGTTGCCTGAATGTTAGTGGCGGGTGGGCCGTATCACAAATGATCGAGGGGCTACAAAGGGGTGTTCATGCCTTTATGCCAACAGGGATGCACTTTATATATACGGCTATTTATAGGTTGTTTGAGCAAGGTGAGGTCAATGAATCCGAAAAATTGTTCAGACAGATCGTACCGATTTTGGCTTTCTCAAACCAGCATTTGGATATTTCCATTCATTTTTTCAAACAGCTTTTATACCGGCAAGGGATATACCCAACCCCCAATGTTAGACAACCCAGTTTGCCCTTTGACCGGGTGCATCAAGAAATTGCCAATAAACATATAAACCGCATTCTGGAAATAGAGGCTAAATTAAAACTAGATTATGATAACGACCATCATTTTTGATATGAACGGGGTCATTACCGATGACGAGGATTGCCATGAATTGGCCACGGAAGGGGCTTTTAAGGAAATTGGTTTTGAAATGACCCCTGAAATTTATCGAAAGTTCTGTTTGGGAAGAACCGATGTTTCCGCGTTTAAGGATATTATGGGTACCTATGGTATTGAACATGTCGAAATAAATGACCTCATCGCTGCCAAAACCCGTCAATATATGGTATTGGTCAAAGGCAACCTCAGGGTATTCGACGGGGTAATTGATTTGATCAAAAGGCTTTATAAAAGCTATGACCTGGCATTAACGACCAGTTCTACTTATGAAGAAGCCAACGCGGTGATCGACTTATTGAGGCTACACAAGTATTTTAAGGTAGTGGTGACTTCCAAGGATGTTACAAAGGGAAAACCAGATCCCGAACCTTATTTGCTTACCGCCGATAAGCTCGGTGTACCGACCGTGGAGTGTCTCGTAATCGAAGACTCTGAAAATGGGGTGAAATCGGCCAAGGCAGCGGGTATGGCTTGCGTTGCCATAACGAATAGTGAAAAGCCTGATCAATTGGTCCTAGCCGATAGGATTGTATCCACTTATTCCGAAATCACTGTTGATTTTATTGACATATTCGGTTCCTAGCCAAAAAAAACTTATTTCAAATCGTTAATGACCTCTATTAGGGAGTGGTAGATAAGGGGACCAGTCTCAGGGCCAAGGGAATTTTCTTCGCCATAAGTATCGCGCTTATCCAAATACAGGTAGGGTTCTTCGGTGTCCCATTCACTTTTCGGTATAATATACCCTATTTCATCGTTCGAAAGTCCTAAATAGAATTTGTATTTGTCTTTGATGAATTCTTGGATAGGAGGGGTCTCTAAGGGTTGAATGTCAAATTCCCGACCTTCAGGTGCTTCTACGCCACCAAAAACAATTTCAGGATAGATTTCCCCTGGAATACTTAAGAACATCGCCGGTCCGATTCGAATAGCCCCTACTTCGGTACGGGTTTTGAAATACTCGGGAACCCCCATTTGGATCAATCCAATGCCACTTGCGATCTTGAAGGTGGTATTGTCCAAGGGAGCTAGGATTGTTTTGGCCCGAACGGATATGTTTGAGGTAGCCATGGTATCGCCTCTTTTACGTAAAGCTTCCAAGGACATCAGTGCCAATTGGTCGCCAAGAGCCTTTGTTTTTTCATACGTGGGCAAAGCGTAGGATTCTCCAGTATAAGGGTCTTCAATGGAAATGGAAGGATGGGGGGCCATTAAGCCACCAATAACCCCCGAGAAATAAATGGCGACCCCCCCTAAGCCCTTCTCTTTTAGTTCTTTTTTACTATACACACCATTTTCAATGGCTTCCCTAACATAATGTGGAAAATCGGAGCTGATCAAAAGATTTTGACTCCACAACGTTTCAGGATGATTAGACCAATTGATAAGCGTGCCCAAGGTCTCTTCCGTTTCGTCGTCAAGAACTTGCATTAAATGGATTCCTGTAGCTTTTACAATGGGTTTCCGGGTGTCCTTGATCAGTACGGAATCCCTTTCCGTCAGATCCTCGGCAAAAACCAGTTTAGCCGACCGTAGGTTATTTACCGCTTCGGTAACGGCGGCCACCGTTTGTTTCTTGACATATTCCATCATTTCAGGATTTACTCCCGAATTGAACATGTTTTCCCCCCAAATACCGACAAGGTCGTTACTTTCGTGGGTATGGGTTGAAGCGATTAGGGTGTAATCGATACCTAATTCCTTAGGGATCCTTTTTCTTATATCGATGACATCACCATGTAAAAAACCAATGGCATCCAAAGATACCATCGCTACACGACTTTTGCCATCGTCGAGTACCATGACCCTGGACCACACATCATCATGAACACCTTGGGCAGGTTTGGCATTGCTCATCCCGGCTATCCAGAAAGCATCAAAAGTACCATTATCGTTGTTGTCGTTAAAGGTATCCCCATCCTCCTCGTTGTATTTGTTATCACCATTGGCATCATTCCATGTATCCACGATAGTCGGGGTTATGGGGCGTTTGGCAAAACCGGCTTTTATGGGGCTAGGGTTTTGGCTTATCGTCTTTAGGTCAATGTTATAATTGGGGTGTCGATCGCGCCAGTTATAGATAAAAATACCGCCAATGATTAAGGCAATCAATAAAATCAGAAGGCCAAATACTTTTAATACTTTTTTCATACTATTGGGATTATAATCGTGAATGTGTGAGGATATTTGCCAACCTGTAGTTCAGTTCCATTAAATAATCGCCCATACTAGGGCCGTACCACCCCATCAAACGGGCTTCATACGTGTCGTAGTAATAATATTTCGACGGAACGATATAACCAAGATATTGACCGTTGAAACTGGTCATGGCCGAATTATAGCCTTTGAGTTCCAAAGCATTCTTCAGGTCTATGCCATATTCGCCGCTCAGCTCGTAGGGCATGGCGATCCATATGAGGTTATTCAATCGCAATCCTTGTATATAGACCGATTCCACCTCGGGCATCAATAATCCGCTTACGGCAGGGGAAAACCTTCGGCTGTCTGATACATAGAATGCCTGTAGTCGGGGTATTTCCAATTCAGGGGAGATGACCGATAGATTCAAGATCGAATCATATTTCATTTCATTAAGTACCGATTGTGCGGAGTCGGCCAAGGTTTCACCGATATATTTCACTTTTTCGAACTTTTTACCTTTTCCTTTATTTGATTGGCTACCATTCGTACCGGCAAAAAACAGGGCGTAATCGATTCCTTTGGCTTCAAGACCTCGCTGAAAGTAACCCGGGTAGTCTGCGCTGAAGGTATTGTTCCAAGGACCAATTGTGGTGGCATGGGCCGAAAAAATACCTGCGACGGCTTGTTTTCCATTATCTTGAATGATTGATAGCAGGGTGAATTTAGTATTGAGACGGCCGGTTTCACCAATAATCCGATTCCGGACCAAATGGGGTATATCTACATATCCGGATCCGAATTTTGAGGGTTGTTTGTCCTCCAATGCTTTTAAAATAAGGGAGGTGAATTTATCACTGAGCCATTGAACCACCTTAGGGTTGAATTCGCCTCCAAAGCTTTCCCCGACAAAACCGGGTATGCAATTGCCTATACTGGCATGGGTGTGCGTAGCACCAAAGAAGAGTTGTTTTCTTGAAATCCTGTTTTTTAGATTTTCCGCGACCTGAATTATGACCGTTTCGGGAATCAAGACCATATCGGCACTGATAAGTACGATTTCCTTGTTATCGACCTGAAGGGAAATGGCCTTGGCGTATAAAGAGTCGTGAGCGCCTTTTGCAAATGCCCCGTCACCATATCCGGCCATTTTTATGGTATTGAATTCCCCTTTGGTGTCATCGGCGTTACCCTCAACGATTTTCGGGGTAATATTCACCTTGGAGAAACCTGAATAGAGCAAGCCTTTGGCTTCAGTCATGCTTTTGACTTCGCTATCCATGTTCCTGATGGTGTTTTTGTAATAGTCCGTTTCGAAATACGGCGTATTGTCAATAGCCCTTGTGGCAAAAATAAAGAGCAAAAGGAAGATGACAAGGAGGGTCGCAAAAACCCTGACCAGTCGCCGATGCCATCTTTTTGTTTTCATCTATTGAAGTTTTTCGGGGTCGATAACCACATATTTGACCGTTTTTCTATTCCACGTATAGACGACATGTATTTTACCGTCCTCAGCTTGTAGAGCGGTGGGATAGGAATATTCCTCTCCTTCCTTATCCGTATTCTCGCGTAAGGGTTCCAAGTCGAGCACCCGGTCCCAGTTTTTACCATCCTTGGAAAGTCCGATACTCAAAGGTACCCGGTCACCCCAATTTTTATCGGTAGGGTTATACACCAGAAATTGTCGTCCATCTTGAAGGCTGGTTCCATCGATACCGGAATTTGGGTTCGGTAAGGAAGTAGCTTCCATGGTACTCCAGGTTTTTCCGAAGTCATCGGACCAATTCTCGCTTACGACACCATTCTTGGTACGGCTCAATAATTGTAATTTCCCATTTCCGTAGTTCAATATCACCGGTTGTATGGCTCCGAATACTTCCGGATCGTTCAAGGGTTCCGAATTCGTCCATGTTGCACTATCCATACTATATTCTAAATGAACAGTCCAATCCCCGGAAGTGGTCTCATTGCTCGATGGAGACAAAATGGTTCCATCGGCCAGTTGGATCGGTTGGTTTTTTATGGGGCCTAAAATGCCTTTAGGAAGTTCCGTCGGTTCTGACCATGTTTGGCCATTGTCTTTAGAGGTCATATAAAGTCCCCACCATTCTTGTGGACTAGGGCCTACTTTATAAAACAAGTAGAGCGGCTTTCCCTTAGGTTTGAATAAAACAGGATTCCAACACGGGTAGCGGGTACCATCTTCCTGTACCCCATTGATGATTTCAACAGGGGAAGACCATTTTTCGTTCGTTTTACGAGCGACCCAGATGCCTACATCCTTGTTTTTTTCCTTGGTTCCGCCAAACCAGGATGCGACAACTACCCCATTACTTACTGCTACCGTTGAGGCATGACATTCGGGTGTGGGTGCCTTATCTATTTCATATATGAATTCTTCGGTGATCACTGCTGGGTGGTTTAAGGGAACGACCTTGGGTAATTCGGGAGACTTTTCCTTACAAGAGAAAATCATTAATACCAGGGCGAAAAAAGTAAATTGTCTCATACCTTTTGGATTTGAAATTTTATAGATTACAAATAACACCTTAATCTAAACACAAGGCTACTTGAATATTATTCGAAACACATTAAATATTGCCTATAGTTGGTTGTTTGTGAGAATTTAACAGTAAAGGATGTTAGGATAGTTGAATTATTTCTGTTTTTGAAAACGCTCCATGATTTCCCTCCAATTGGTGAATATGATTCCTTCTTCCTTGAAAAATTGGATAAGTTCCGGGTCTGAGAACATTTGGGCTTCCCATGAGCGCTGTTCCCAAGAGTTGGTAATACCCTTTAAATTTTCGGTCAGCACCGATGGATGGAAAATTATTTCAGTGAGTCCGGAATCCAAAGAACCGATAAGCTTTTTAAAGTTGGTAATTTTTTCGTCATAGGTTTTAGCCTTGGGTACACTGGTGAAATAATCGAGTTTGGGCAGGGTATACGCTTCGGACATCTCAACCACACTATCATCCATGGGGTAACCTTTACTTCTGAACTCTGCCAGTACTTTTGGATTGGATATGTCTATTATATTGGCAGGTATGCCATATTCCTGTGCGACCTTCATATATACGTTCACATAGGAGGGGTGTCCAAATAGGGTGCCCATATGGGTGTCGATGTGGTCGGGCCGATAACCCCAGGCCAAGGATTGTTCTATTTGGGCCCTTATTTCCTTTTCTACTTCTGTCGCAGTGGCATGTTGTACCACTTGGGGCACTTCATGCCACATTTTGTGTTCCTCGTCAAGTAGACCCGGTACTTCGGCTTTATCCGATACGGTACCCCATCGATATGTTTTCCATTCACTGGTCAGGGTTAAGTGAAGGCCGATATCCAATTTTTGATTTTCTTTGGCCCATGATATGAACTCTTGGGCATTGGGGCAGGGTATCATTACCGCTGCGGATTGAATGACCCCCGTTGTCAATTGCTTTTTTGCCGCAATATTGGCTTCGGGGCACATGCCGATATCATCGGCGTGTAGTAAAATGACTTTTTTGCCCTCTGGCCAACCCAATTTCTCGGCCCAGGTACTGGGGTTTTTATTGATTTCAGAGTTTGTCATCGTGGTTTCGGGAGTAGTGGCAGGGGTCTTTTTTTCCTTGCATCCCATACATAGAATTAAGAAATAAAGAAGGGCTGTTAAGCGTTTTGGGTATTTCATTTTTTTATAAATTTTGATTAAACCAATCCAGTCCGTCACCGTAAATGATATCGAGGGGGGCATCCCTATGTTTGGCATCGTACCAAATTATTTCTTTTTGTTTTTTTGCTTTTTTGTATAGTAATTTACTCATAATAGGCGGTACGATCTCATCGTTTTTCGCATTTAACATCAACAAGGGCCTCGGTGAAATGTCAGCTATGAAATTGAGGGGTTCTATGATACCCAAAAAGTCTTTGACCTCTTTGGAGACCGCCTGTTTCCCATAAAGCAAATTCAATTGACCTCCGGCCAATGCCAATACAGGGACTTTGACTCGATGGTCAACACCACAGAATATCGAACCGATGATACCCCCCAGGCTAATACCATAATATCCAATTCTGTCTGGGTCAAGCTCACTTTTTGTCTCAATAAGGTCTATTGCACGCCGCAAATCAAAGACTGTTTGACTAACGATATTTCGCGTCCAATATTTGTTGGGGCCTGTTAGGTCGAAATCATAAAATTCTTTTTTCCTCTCCCCATGTCCACTTATATCTATACGCAATACAGCATAACCATTCTTTAGGAAGGATTCATTCCCATAGGCGACATAATCGACGGCTTTGTGGTCCCCCAATCCGTGCATGAGTATAATCGTCGGTATGGGTTTCGCAATGTTCTTGGGGATACTTAATAATCCGGAAACCCTTTGGTCATGTACACTATTATACGAAATACTGAATGTTTGATAATCCGTGGTATCCAACACAATACGAGTCGTATCCCTAAGTGGGATGGCTTTGTCATATTCATAATACTCCGCAACGGGAAAAGAGGTGCTTAGGCCAAAAACAAACTGGAGCATACCTAGGGTAACCAGCCCTATCAGTGTTACACCAATGAGCCAATTCCGTTTGTTTTTAGAGTACTTCATCATCGTCGGCCAAGTACATACGGGTACTCTTGGTATAAGTGCCTCCGTTGGAATCTTTGTATTCGAGGTCGATGTAAAAGGCCTTGAATCCTTTTTTGGGGAATGGGACTCTTTCTAGTATCTCACCATTTTTAGATAACTTTAAGGGAATGGAATCCCATTTTTCATCCCTGAAATCACGGTCCTCGGAGTCGGCTGACCAAAGGAAGGCCGAGGTTAGGTTTTCAGCAGCCGATCCTGCTTTTAGAAGTGCCGATGATTTGTCGGTAGAAAGTTCGTATGATAAATCGGCATATGGTTTTTTTGCCAAGGTCCTTCCCCAAAAAGCACTTAGGGCTTTCAATGCTTTTTCTCCCCCATCGAGGTTATGTCCGGCATTTGGGGTGTAATGTATATAGTTCTCACCAGGGATATCATTGATGTAATTCTTAATGGCATCAACCGGCCAATATTCATCATTGGTGCCGATAAATATAATTTTGGGCATGGTCAATTTATCACGATAGGAGTATGGGTCGATCATTTGGGTTAGGGCATTGCCATCTTCGGAATTGACCGTTTGGGGGATTTCAAGTTTGATATAGTCATTGATCTGTATACTGTACTCATTCCAAGCCTTCACTTGGTAGTCAAGACTTACCGGCATGTTAAGTACATCGATGACCATGGGGCCAATGGCCTCCACCCGTTTATCATTGGCGCCTGTCAACCAAGTCGTCCAACCGCGTTTTGAGGCCCCCGCTACCGTAAATCGGGTAACAGGGTTGTTGAGCTGTTTCTTTGAGAATTCCTGGACGGCATCCATACCGCGAACCGCACTTTTTACCATAGGAAATAGCAACGGCCATGTCAGGTCTTTATCTTTTTTATAGTTATGCAAGGTATAGGAGATCAATTGGTCTTCGACCAAGTCCCCTTCATATAAAGGTTGCATGGGCACCTGTCGCAAAATAGCTACGATGGCCTTGTTTTTTTCGGCGATTTGGGCCATGGCACCACTTTCGCTTCCGGTCTTCTCTTTTGATTTCCAATTGGGCATACCATTGGATTGACTTCCTCCTGTGATAAAAAGTAATGCCCCATCATACTCGATCTCTTTAGGCACCATAAGCGTCAATTGATGTTTCCAAGTGAATTCGCGCCATTTTTGGGAGGTCAACAACAGGTCGTAGGCGGTTACCCCTCCTATGGCAAAAGAATCCTTTACTACCCAATTAAAGGTGGTATCTCCATTTTTCAAATAGCTTTGCAATGCGGTTTTTGGGGTAGGTTTGATTTCGGGAAGGGACATTGATGCCATTCCCTTTTTATTTGATTCTTGGGTATTCTTACATGAGGATATCAAAATAAGGGTTACAACAGATAGGGTTAGGGTCAAATACCTGCGGACATTTACGTTTGTTATCATTTGTTATTTGTTTTTTTTGGGTTGTGGACTATTATGAATTAATTCTAGGGAATTCGATATGAGTATTTCACCGGTCATTTCGCCTAAACTGGTTCGACTGATGTATTTGTATCTTTCAAAACTGTTGAAATCTTCCTTGGTCAAAATGTAGCCAAAAGCGTCATTGGTCAGACCAAAAAGAAAGGGGTGATCGGTGTTCATTTTTCGTTTTAGATAAAAACCGATATTGGGCAAGGCCTCACCGGGTATGGTCAATATTTGTGCACTGCCTATATTTAATAGATTAAGGGTTGTACGAATCGAATTTCCATCGGAAGATTCCATTGAAAGGGGGGAATTCTTCAAGATAAAGCGCAACATGGCCGATTCAATGGGGAATTCTATTTTTTTATGAGTACAGAAAATATCCGTATTCTTTTGCAGTGGGGCATCATTGACGATTCGCAATGCTTCAGAGGCCAAAAGATTTCCTATGCGTATACATTCTTCCCAATTGCCAGCTTCCTTACCATCGGCTAAACGATTGTCGGCGGTGACCATGCCTCCTTGGGCACCGTTCATGAAAATGCCCATTCCCCCGGTTTCTGCTTCTATTTTTTCGTTTAAGGGGCCCACCAGATCAGGACTCAATATGCCTCGATTGCTGCCAAGAACTTCAGGGTGAATGGCATAGTTTACGAGGGTAACAAGGGGTTTTCCCTTGTTTTCCCCTTCTGTGCCAATGGCTTGTATCACACCACAACGCGGGTCGTAGAGGTCAGGGGCATAATAATTGTAAGCGATTTTTCCTTCCGCTTTCCCTACGGCGATCTTTAAATCGGCAGGTTCTGTATTTTTGAGTGCTTCCTTTATGGTTTCGGCAACTTGGACGGTACACCAATCCAGGTAGTCAAGGTCCGCACCATGGATGCCTTCAGAATTAGGAAATGCATAGGCATCGGGAGCGCTGTGTGTATGTGTGGCTCCTATAAGGATATTCTCGCTAGCTATCTCCTTGACCAGACTCCTCGATTTGTTTCCGAGGGCGGCCGGCCAACCCAGGTTGTCAATGGATACGATCGCTATTTTCTCGGAACCCTTTACCAAAACCATAGCACGAACATAAAGATCGCCTTTTTTGATTTCTACAGGTTTAGGGAGACCCACACCGCCGGAAACAGGAAGTAAGGGATTAG
Organism: Maribacter aquimaris; assembly: GCF_014596745.1. Lineage (GTDB taxonomy): Bacteria > Bacteroidota > Bacteroidia > Flavobacteriales > Flavobacteriaceae > Maribacter_A > Maribacter_A aquimaris. Next base: position 710,361 of record NZ_JABTCF010000001.1, on the reverse strand, counting down.
GTGTCAATACGCGTTTGGCACATCCAACTTTTAATTCTTGCGCACCGGATATAAACACAAAAAACAATAGGTGGATTATAAGTAAAAACCTTTGGTTGAAAATAATCCTGCAATGACGAAAACAAATTGAATTTGTTAAATAAGGCAAGTTGGTGTTCATTTTCATAAAAGTGTCAAAATATTGATATGTTTGGTAAAAATAATCTTAAAAAAACAACTGTTGGGTTAAGATATGTTCATTAATTAATAAAATAATTGAATTATATTGAAGTAATTGGATATAAATTTGAGGATATTGTGATTTTTATTTAACAGTTATATAACTTAAAATTAAGACTGGTGCTTTAAAATATATCCAGTTTTGCGTAGGAATTAAAATCAAATTCAGTTATGAGAAAAAAGTATGCATACCTATTATCAGGACTTTGTTTTTCGGTATTATTGACCATGGTGTCCTGTAATACTGACGACGATGCGGCAAAAAGCGTTATTCCGTTTACCGCTGATATTTATAATTCGGTTAATGGAAAGAAAGTAGCTTTCCATGGCTTGACAAATAATGCGGCCTCATGGAAATGGGATTTTGGGGATGGTACGGAAAGTAGCGAACAAAACCCGGTTCATCTCTATAAAGATGCGGGCTTTTATACTGCTGTCCTAACAGTGACCGATAATTCTGGAGCAACAATAACCAAGGAGGTTGAACTGGCTTTGGACATTACGCCATACGTGCTTTTGACAGGAGGTGCCAATGATACTGATGGCAGAACATGGCGAATTTCAAACGGTCACTCGGGGGATGATTATTTTGCGAATTCGGATGCGGATTTATCCCCTTATGATGAGGCGCCAAATCCATTGCCTGGCGGAATATTCGGCTCTGGTTTAGGTATGGCTGAAGTATATGAGGATGAATTTACGTTCTATTTTGATGGAAGCTATGGCCATGATGTAAAGGAAGATGGTGCGGCTTTTAGTGGTGTATTATATCAATTTGCCACAACAGGGGGTGCTGGTATCGTAAATGATGGGGGTGTTGGATTTGGACTTTGTACTGGATTGTTCGAACCGGAATCCGATGCAACCTTTACGTATGTTGAAAATGATGATTTGACCACTTCGTCAGTATATGGTGCTGGTGGTGCCATAACCTATGAAGGGGTTACTACCCTGGATTTTTCAGGGAATGAGTTTGTAGGTCTTAAGGATTTTGAAAATAAGGTCATCCTTCAGGATATCTCATCGAATTCCATGCGATTGGTGATGTTCTTGTCCGCTTCCCCAGAAGCCATAGGGATAAATACCAACGCGGTTATATTGACCTTTGAAGCAGTTGAGTAGACAGAAAGCGTTTTAAACCAAAACTAACAATAACCAATTTATACTAAATCGATTATGGATAAGCACTTTTATTATTATATTAAGAAAAACATCAAGCGGTTTTCTGCGTTGTTTTTTCTGATGTTCCTGCTTTTGGGCAATCATTCCGTATGGGCCCAAAGTACCATTACGGTGACCGGAACAGTCGTTTCTGAGGAGGATAGTATGCCTTTGCCGGGGGTCAGTATTGTATTAAAGGGTACTGCAATAGGGGAGACTACTGATTTTGACGGTAATTATAGCATTGAAGCACCCGCAACGGGCACATTGATGTTTTCCTATATTGGATTCGAGCCCAAAGAATTGGCCGTCAACGGAAAAACGACATTGAATGTTACTATGGCTATTGGTGAACATGCCTTGGATGAGGTAGTGGTTACCGCCTTAGGTATAAAAAGGGAGGACAAATCATTGGGGTATTCGGTAGAGAACGTAGCTGGCGAGGAATTGACAAGGGTTGCCCAAGAGAACGTATTGAATTCGCTCTCGGGTAAAGTTGCCGGAGTCTCGTTAAATGCCACTGGAGGAACGGGTTCCTCCGTTAGTATGGTCATAAGAGGGGCGATTTCACTGAGCTCTGATAACCAACCACTCTTTGTGGTCGATGGGGTACCCGTGGTTAATGGTCTTAATAATATAGGAGGTTTTGGTGATCGAAACCCAGTGGATTATGGTAATGCCATTTCTGATTTGGACCCCAATAATATAGCCAACGTAACCATATTGAAAGGAGCCAGTGCAGCTGCCTTATATGGTTCAAGGGCTGGTAACGGGGTGGTATTGATAACCACGAAAAAAGCGGAGGAAAACCAAAAGATGAAAGTAAGCATAACCTCAAATACGGTTTTTGACGTTCCTTATAAGTTTTTGGATGCCCAACATAGTTTTGCTTCGGGCTACTTATCCTATTCCCCGGAATCCCAAGGTGGAAGCTATATATTGCCCGATGTGTTGCCTACAGGAGGTAATGGGGGGCCAGAATTGGATAGGGGGTATTTTGCGGTACAATGGAATTCCCCTAAGGATGCCAATGGTAACCCTGTCCCAACGGAATTGAAGTCATATCCCAATAACATACAGAACTTTGTGCGTACGGGAATTACAACGACCAATAGCTTGACCATAAGCAATAGTTCTGAAATAATTAATTATAGATTGGGTGTAACGGCCATGGATAATATCGGAATCATTCCAAATTCGGATTTAAAGCGTAACAGTATATCATTATCCGCTACTTCCGATTTGAACGATAAGTTGATGGTTAGTACCAATATAAATTATGTCAACAGTTATGCCAATAATAGGCCGTCCTCGAATAGGGGCACCAACCCTTTACAATGGGCATATGCCGTACCGGCGAACGTCAATATCTTGGATATAAAGGATTATGATTTACCAGGTGTTGAGGTGTATAATTTTTCTGAAGACTATGAGAACCCATGGTTTTTGGCCAATGAGATAAAGAATAGCTTTTCGAGAAATAGGATTTACGGAAATATTGCGTTGGATTGGAAAGTGTCCCCTGATTTTAATATTAGGACCAGTTATAACCTGAACAGTTATAACCAAACGCAGGAGACCAAAATGGCACCGGGCTATACCAGGGAGAGTAACAATGGTACTTATGGTATTGCCAAGACCGAGGGGTTAGAGACCAATATTGATTTTTTGGCCACTTATGCCAAGGATTATGATAATTTTGATTTTTCAATTTCAGCAGGGGGCAACCTGATGTATCAAAAGAACACAGGACTTGTCAATTCATCCGCTAATGGGGCAGGACTTACGGTCCCTAATCTTTTTACGGTAGATAACATAGCCTCAGGGACATTGAATTATTCGAGCTTTTTGACCGAAAGGGCCATCAATAGTGTTTATGGTATTGCCGATATTGGATATATGGACTTGTTATACCTTAGTGTAACGGCCAGAAATGACTGGTCAAGTACACTACCGGTAGATAACCGTTCTTATTTCTATCCTTCAGCCTCGTTAAGTTTATTGGTAAGTGAATTGATCGATATTCCTAAAGTGGATCTTTTTAAACTTCGCGGTGGATGGGCAAAGGTAGGTAATGATACCAATCCGTACCAATTGGGGGTTTATTACAATAATGCTGGAGAATGGGAAAATGCCACGCTTTACGGTGGGCAGACCGGGTTGAATACCCCCGACCTGGAACCAGAGGAAGCTACATCCCAGGAATACGGTGTAGATCTGACCATGTTCAATAACAGACTTCGTTTTGAAGCAACGTATTATACCGTTGAAAATAAAAATCAAATAGTACCGAACATTCCTATAGCAGGTTCTTCGGGCTTTAATAGTGTGAGCCTGAATGCAGGGGTATTGGAGAGTAAGGGATTTGAAATCTCCATGGGTTTTACACCGATTAAAACCAAAAATTGGAATTGGGATATCAATGTGAACTATACAACCAACGAATCAAAGATATTGGCCTTGTCCGATGGGGTTGATTATATTGAGTTTTGGAGTGATAATAAAAGTGTTTCCAGAGGCTTCGTTGCTAATCCGGAAACTGGGGAAGATGGTTTGGTAGGGAATATCTATTCCCGGAAAATAAAAAGGGTTACCGATTCTAATTCACCCTACTACAATTACCCTTTTATAGGGGAAGGTGAGGATGCCGAATGGATTGCCAATGAAGATGAATGGTTTAAGGTAGGGAATTATAACCCTGATTTTATAATGGGGTTACAAACCAACCTTACCTATAAAAACTTCACCTTGAATATGACCTTTGATTGGCGTTCTGGCGGACAGTATATGTCCCAGACATCAAGATATATGGTAGAGGATGGTTACGGACAACAACTATTGGATAATTTGGTTGATTCAGGGATATCAGGAGCTGGACCCGAGCTCAAGCAGTGGGTGTTGGACAATGCTGATGAGCTAATCTATGCTGAAAACTTCTATTCTGTGGGAGGTACTCCAGGGAATGGTGGTTTTGAGGAAAACCTATCAGGACAGGCCGTTTATGATGGGGTCTTTGTTCCTGGGGTAAGGGGTTCATATGACGATTCGGGAAATTTTATATTGGAGCATGAGAACCTTGGTGATGCCGGAACGGATTTTATACCATTTTCAGTAAGTAATCCATGGGATTTTGGAACCAATCATATGTTTGATGCCGACTTTATTAAACTGAGGGAAATATCCTTGGGATACACTCTGCCCAGTAAATTTGTTGAGCGCATGGGGATTGATAATCTAAACTTTTCAATCTATAGTCGAAATATTATGCTTTGGACCAAAGACTCTGCATTTGGTGTAGATCCCGAAAGGGCTTTTCAAGCCGAAACAAGTAGTGGTAATAGGGGAACGCAGTTTAAACAAGGCATAGAACGTTATAATGTAGAGCCTTGGTTGGTTCCTATAGGTATTAAAATCGGCGTAACTTTTTAATTAAAAATTAAACAGAATCATGATGTATCAAATTAAAAATAAAATAGTCGTTTTGTTCCTGGGGGGTATGCTACTTGTCGCCTGCCATGGTCTGGAAGATTTGAACGAAAATCCAAATGCTGCGGGGCAAGAGAAAATCGACCCCAACCTTTTAATGCCCACAGTAATCAAAGGAACTGGTAAGACTTATGTAGGTCTTGGTTTTGGCGATTTGGCAGGGGTTGTACAACATACCCAAAAAGACGGCTGGTCAAGTGGCCATAATTCCTATGACTGGAGTAACGATTCCCATAGTTGGAAAGATTATTATGCCCTATTGAAGAATAATCAGACCATGATTGAAAAGTCCGAGAACGATGCCTTGGACTTTCAGCTCGGCGTAGGGTTGGTTTTAAAATCCTATCTCTTTGGTCTAATTGCCGATTTATGGGGAGATGCTCCTTATTCCGAGGCTTTAAAAGGCGATTTGGGGTTTGAGTTTTTCGATTCCCCTTTCGACGAACAGTTCGCAATTTATCAAGGCATTTTCGCCGATTTGGATAGGGCCAATAAGCTCTTGTCCCAAGATGGGGGTGCCTATTTCGGAATTGAGGATGAACAGGATATTTTATATAATGGGGAGGTGTCAAAATGGCGAAAATTCGCTAATTCATTGGCATTGCGCTATTACATGAGATTGTCGGAGAAAGAAGCTGCATTGGCACAACAGGGAATTGCCAATATAGTATCAAACCCAAGCAAGTATCCTTTGATATTGGATGCCGAGGATGATGCCAATATGGCTTATGTAGGAAATACCAGTGATGATTCTTGGCCGAGCAATACCAAGTTTGATGAGAGCTCACAAGGGGCTTATTTCAGGATTAAAATGGCCAAAACCTTGGTCGATGCCTTACAGGAATTGGACGATCCCCGATTGGGTGTCTGGGCCAACAAAGTTGCCGAACCCTTGGTTCTCGAATCTGATGTTGCGGATGATTACGATGAAGTCATAGATGGTGAACGCCATGTGTCACAGGCCATTGTTGATGCCTATGAATCATCCTATGGGTATCCGGTTGATTATGATAAGGAATATATTGGTTTGCCCACCGGGCTCACCTTGGGTGCAGCTTATAATTTGAGTGAGGATGTGAACCAAGGAACCTTTAACAAGCACGCCTCTCAGTTGAACGATATCTATAAAGAAGCTAATGGGCCTTTGCTACAAGCCCGCTTAATGTCCGCAGCCGAAGTGAATTTTGTACTGGCGGAAGCAGCACAGAAAGGCTGGGCCTCGGGGTCTGTCGAACAGTACTATAACGAAGGCATATTACAATCCTTTAAAGCTTGGGGGGTTGTTGATGATTATGGCGATTACATTTCCGGAGCCGCGGCTTATTCCGGTTATGAAGATATTCTTGAGCAAAAATGGATAGCAAGTTGGTCGGCTGCATCCGAAGCATGGTTCGATTATAGAAGAACGGGGCTTCCTGACCTACAGCCCGGCAAGTCGGCCAAAAGAAGAGCATTGCCTATTCGGTTTTATTACCATATTGATGAATTGGACAATAATACCGAAAATGCCGAGCAGGCTATCAATAGATTGGAGCCTACGGAATTTCTCGGGGATGATGCGAGTAATAATAGCGCATGGTCCAAAATGTGGCTTTTAAAGGGGACAAATAAACCGTATTGATGGTTTGATCGTATAGTTTTTAAAAAGGGTGTTTCATTTGAAGCACCCTTTTTTTATGGGAGGTAAAAGGGTATTCTGATTTAGGAGGCAATCCTAATCTACCCAACTTTTATACCTCTTATTCGGGTAGAACAGGCCATCAGGAAAGATGTAAAATAAGAAAAAGGCAAAAAGTAGGTGTTTTTTGCCCCAAAAACAGCTTTTATTGGGTTGAAGATGCCAAAGGGTTAATATATAATATATTTCCTGTAATATTATAGTGGTATAAGGGCTGGTTTTAGTGTTAATTTGTTTCAATACAAATGTAATACCCATTGAATAACACTTTAGGGAAATCTTGTCCCTTAGGTGTTTTATAATAATGGCAATTAATTTGAATTACCAAAATCCGAATGTGATTAATAATCAGTACCACATCAAGATGTTGTAGAAACAACGAAGTTCTACTATAGGTCTTGATCGGTCAAAAAAAGGATTGGATGAAAGGGGATAGAATAAAAAAATACGGCATTGGTGTTCTTCTGGTTTTAATAGTTGCCCTGGCCGTTGTATTTCATTTTGAAATATATTTTGAAAATGCACTAACCGGACTTCCAGAAACTGATTTTGGGGTGGGAATTTCAAATTGGAGAATTCTTTTTGAACCTTTTTTGGGCCCTTTACTCTTTTTAAACCGTTCCATTTATGCACTTCGTGAATTGCCTATGGTATTCTTATGGGTGTTGATTGTTTACCTTGTTTTCAGTGGGATATTTGGGCGCGAAGGATTTAGAAAGAAAAAAATCGGAAACGTTTTACTCAATGTACTCTTGATGTTGGGGATTTGTTTTTCGATTTTCGTTCTTATCCTATTCGTTCCATTGCCGAACAATACGATTGTAAACAATTCCAAAAATGCCGTTTTGGTAACCACCCATGCCCATACCGAGTATAGTCATGACGGACTTATTTCGCAGGAAGGGATGTGGCGATGGCATCAGAAAAATGGCTTTGATGCCTTTTTTATTACAGACCATGCCAATCATAAAAAAAGCTTGGAATTTGCCCAGGCACAACGAAAAGGCGCATTCCCCATGTCTCCATTGGTTCTGGTTGGACAGGAGCATTCAGGGAGCAATCATATGAGCTTATTGGGACTAGATGGAGCATTCGAAACCAAACGAATGTCGGATGAGGCAGTAGTCGATTCGGTCCATGCCCATAGGGGAGTGGTAATTATAAACCACTGGTTCGATGGTAAAGGAAAAGAAAAAGAGTTTTATCGACATCTAGGGGCTGATGGTTTTGAAATTGAAAATGTCGGAAGTGATCTTTATTATGATCGTGATCTCTTTAGTAATCTAAAGAAGTTCTGTAGCGAAAATGATATGTTAATGGTTGGCGGCCTCGATTTCCACGGTTATGGTAGGGCATGTTCGGTTTACAATGCTTTTGAAATTCCCAATTGGGATATCATGGATCCTGTTGCCAAGGAACACGCCATTTTAACCATTCTCAAAGACGGTCCCCAAGAAAAAATAAAGATACTGATATATAAAGACCGACCTTATTATTCCGATTCAAACTTAATTTTCAGGCCCTTTTTTACCGTAATTGATTACTTCAGGACACTCCATATGCTTCAAGTAATCTCTTGGGTGTTTTGGGTGATATTGTTCTGTTTTATAGGGAAATGGATGAAATCCACTTATATCGACTTTGATCTATGGGTCATACTATTGGCTGGGGCAAGTGCCCTTTTTCTGTTGGTCTTGGCCATGGTCTATTATGTTAAGGGAGAAAAAGTAAAAGGCTATAGTGATATGTATACCGAGTATATGGGAATCCTTGGTCCTGTAGGTCTGGTTCTTCTGATAATTAGCTTATTTGCAGGATACTTTCGTTTTTTTAAACCTACCGCTAAATCAATATAACCATGGGAATGAAAGTTTTGAAAATCATCTTGTGGTCCCTGTTTTTATTGGTGGTCATAGCGTATTTCTATTATTTTCTTCCTGTTTGGGGAATTCCTTTTAATGGGCAGCGACAGGGAAACCCACCACTTACCCCGGCCTGGGCATTGGAATGTTGGCTTTGGGAAGACGACGTCAATACCTCTGATTATATAGATGAATTATTGAAAGGATATAAAGAGCACGATATTCCAGTACGCACTGTTTTGTTGGACAGTCCTTGGTCGGTGCGTTATAATGATTTTGAAATTGATACTGTCAGGTATGAAAACCCGGAGGTTTGGTTTCCCAAACTACAGGATGAAGGGTATCGTGTTGTACTTTGGATGACCCCGATGGTCAATAGTTTTAGCAAGGATACCCGGATTAAAAAAGATAAAACCTGGTATGACAACGCGATGGAAAAAGGGTTTTTGGCGAAGTCGAAATCACCTAATGAATGGTGGAAAGGGGAAGGGGGATTTATCGATTATTCGAATCCCAAGGCCATGGAATGGTGGCGGGGATTACAACAAAATGTTTTTGACTTGGGTATTGACGGTTGGAAATTGGACGGTGCAGCTACTCTTTTTTACTCAAAAATCGGTCCGTTACCTTTTTTCTATAAAAAAACGGGCACAGGGAGGATGTCGACCAGAACGTATATGGACCATTATTACCGGGATGAGTATACCTACGGACTAACCCAGAATCCTGAATTTTTGACACTCTCAAGAGCTATCGACCGGGGGTATCATCCGGAAGGATTTGCACCTATCGATGCTTCACCTGTCAACTGGGTCGGGGATCAAAAACACGAATGGGTGACTGATAAAATGATCCAGGAAAATGATGATTCCCAAAAAGATATTGCTTTAAAAGGGGTACAAGGTTTTGAATCGGCTATAAGCAACATTCTTAGTAGTGCCAAATTGGGCTATAATATTGTGGGTTCCGATGTGGCTGGATTTTCTGGATCGATAATTCCACCAAGACTTTATATACGATGGGCCCAGTTTTCCTCTTTTTGTGGATTATTCCTAAACGGGGGACATGGGGAGCGGCGCTTATGGAAAAGAACCGAACAGGAATTGAGGATTATTAGAAAGTATGCCTGGTTGCACACTGAATTGGTGCCTTATATGTACCATTATGTGGTTAGTGCCCATGAAGGAGGACGAAAGTTACAGACACCTTTAACACAGGGTAAATACCAGTATATGTTTGGTGACGATTTTTTGATTGCCCCAATATATAAAGATAGCGAGATCAGAAAGGTGGTGTTGCCCGAAGGAAAATGGCGTTATTTCTTTGATGACGGATACGTATTGGAGGGCCCCATTGAATTAGAAAGGGAATTTCCGCTTGATGGTTTTCCAGTTTACATCAAGGAAGGGGCTATTGTTCCTATGGATATCAAAAGGGATTATACGGGTTTTGGGGATAATGATTCTGAGGGTTTTATTACCGTGTTGATATATCCTGAAGGGGAAAATTCCTTCACGTATTATAATATCGAGACATTAAAGAAAACGATTATTTCCTACGAAGCAAAAACCAATGGCCTTATGATAAGGTTCAAGGGAGGAAAAATACCCCATATTTTGAAAATACATTCAGAAAAAACTCCCCAGGCGATAACCTTTGATGGTAAGGTTTTACAACAACAAATGTGGAAGTATGACCAAGAACAAAAAAAGATAGTTATAAGAATTACGAGTCATTATAGCAATGGAGAGTATAAAATCGATTATTAAAACAGGTAAGGATGAATATAAAAAAACAACAAGTTCTTGGGATATTGATAGTTGCCATGTCGCTTGCAACAGCATGGGCCATCAGGGGTCAGTTCGGTCATGAACAAGGTGCGGCATGGGCGGGTGCCATCGGAGGGCTAGCCCTGATTTTGGCAGCAAAAAGGGAAGATTGGTATCCTAAAATGGTTTTAGTGGCCCTGGCATCCGCTGTAGGGTGGGGTGCCGGAGGTATGATCAGTTATGGTCAAGTCGTGGGTTACGGCCGGGCCGATAATTTCCCGAATGCCTTTTATGGTCTTTCGATGCTGTTTGTTATCGGGGCACTTTTCGGATTGCTTGGAGGTGGTTTGGTTGGTTTGGTTCTTGGTCATACCAAACAGAATAAGGTTCGATGGGGTTCCTTGGTTTCAGAGATGACCGCGGGTGGACTTATTTCCTACTATTTTCTGGTAGAACAAATCGGATTTAAAATGACTCCACCACGATCTGAGGCCTGGGCTATCATATTGGGCGCTGGTCTTGCCATGCTATGGTATATGGCCCGTAATAAACAAAACTCGGCCATTAGGGTCGCTGTTTTTTCCGCACTTGGCGGGGGGTTCGGTTTTGCATTCGGGAATTTTCTGCATGTGGTGGGCAATGTGATGGAGATAGATTTCAATATGTGGAACGTGATGGAATACAGTATCGGTTTCTTTGGGGGATCGGGTATGGCCTATGGTGTGTTCAGTTCTAAATGGCCTGTGGATGAATCCAAACCTAGAGCATGGGTAAATAGGGTCTCCTTATTTATTGTCCTTGTATTCGTACCCTTGATCGTTTATCGCGAATCATTGGCGTATGATCACCTTCTAAAACGACTGGGAGAAGTTGATAATCTGGAGAAGGTAGCTTTGTCGAGTACTATTTTTGCCGCGACGATAATGGTATTGACCGTAGTTCTGGTTTATACACGGTTGAAGAACGTACATTATGACCAAAAGAAAACAGCTCTTTTTCTCTTTACCTATTTGGGGTTGTATGCCTTAATGAGTTATGTAATCAAAGGTTTGTTTGCAGGTCATATGATTTTAAACCACCATTTATATGTGTTGAATATAATCGCAATCTTTCTTCTGTACAAGAAGGGAAACTATGGAACCTTCGATGTGGTTTCAGATACGGTCAATAGCAAAAAATGGTTCGTCTATTTATTGGGTATTCTGGCGTTTATCGCCCTGTGTACAGTGATCTTGATTAGTATCCATGGTGAATTGCCACATAGTCACAATCGCTTTTGATCAAAAATACAGTTGTGAAGTTGGATTGTCTTCGGGGTTAATAATTAGAGTTGATAGAATGAAAGTTGTTTACAGTGGCAGAAATATAGGGAACAGGATAATTACAGCAACGACGTTCTTGTGTATAGCCTATGCGATAGTACGTTATAATGTGGCGGGGAATGTACCATGGAAGGATGTGCCTGTGTTTGTTTTAAACAAAGGGATTTCTTTGGCTTCATTGGTATTATTGATAGGGAGCCTTTCGTTAGGACCATTGTGCAATTTGGGGGTACGTATTTCAGAATCGATCTTGCATGCAAGAAAATCGATGGGTATCATAGGGTTCGTCTATGTTTCAATACATTTATTAATGAGCATGTCAATTTTAAATCCTAGGTATTATCCTAAATTCTTTGCTTCGGATTATACCCTGTCCTTACAGGGGAGTATTGTTATTCTGGCGGGTATCTTGGGGTTTACGCTTGCAGGTATCCATCATTTTAGTTTTAAGGAAGGGGCTAAACGGGCATATCCTATTATTGTGGCCGTGAAATCCAAAAAAATTGTGGTGTGTACCATGCTTTTCTTTGGCTGCCATGTTTTTTTTATGGGCTTCAAAGGATGGTTGGGGATCGATCAATGGCACGGAGGATTGCCTCCAATAAGCCTACTCTCGTTTTCTTTGTTTTTGATGGGCTTTATGGTTAACCTTTTGGGCCGCAAGTAGTTTTTAGTGACTTTGTTTATTGCAAATGGCCTTACCTGAAGTTTTTGCGATATTCCGATGGGGTTTTGCCCATACTCGCTTTAAAGTAGTGGTTGAAATTAGCTAAATTATTATAACCACTTTCATAGCAAATTTGGGTGATTTGCTTATCTGTTTCGGCTAACAGTTTGGCAGCCATTCCGACCCTTACATTTTTTACATACTCCATAAACGTAAGACCGGTCTTCTTTTTGAAAAACCTGCAAAAGGAACTCGGGGCCATATTCAATACCGATGAAGCTTCTTCAAGATTAATACCTTCTTGAATATTTAGGAAGACATACTCATAGACCTTATTGATCTTTTCAATGTTTTTGGTGAAAACGGAAGATCGATTCATTGGGTTGGAGAGTCTTTCCCTATCCTCGATTTTTATCAATAGGTTGAAAATCCTAAGTAAACCTATATAATATTCGAGACCTACACTTTGCGACAGCTCAGTTAAAATTTCACTGATTTCGCTGTCGTTTTCGGTTCTGAATCGAATACCACGGTTGGCTTGTTTCAATAATACCACTACATTTTGGAGTTCTGGCATTTTAAAGAACTCATTGTCTATGATATTTTCTGAAAAATGCGTCACAATGCAGGATGGATCCTCATCTTTTTCAGCATCCAATAATTCCCAACAATGTGGTAGCTCAGGACCCAATAATACAAGGTCACCCTTTTCAAATCCCGAAATGTTATCGCCAACAATTCTTCTACCCGTACCCGAAGTAATATAATTAAGTTCGAAATTCTTGTGGGAATGAATCCGGGCATCAGATGATAGCGGTAATTTCCTAGAAATGAAAGAGTGGTTGTTAGGGACATAAATTTTCTCAAAAATAAACTCCATATCTTACTATTTTAACTCTTATTTTCAATATTACATAAAAAAAATGATATCTAAGTTAAGATACTATATGATTTGCATAAAATAATTGCGCTTATCCAGCCATGTTTCGATTTTCTTTGTAAGAGATAAAAACAGGACTATGAAATTAGTATTAAAGGGTATTATTCCACCAATGATTACACCATTGACGGCAGATGGTAATTTGGATATAGAAGGTGTGCAACGACTTATAGAACATTTGATTTCTGGAGGGGTGCATGGTATTTTTTTACTCGGCACCAATGGGGAAGGACCAAGCTTGACCTATGAATTGCGCAAGGAATTAATTTCATATTCCTGTAAATTCGTGGCCGGTAGGATTCCTGTCCTGGTAGGTATTACAGATACGTCATTTTTGGGGTCACTTGACATTGCCGAACATGCCAAAAATGCCGGGGCGGATGCCGTAGTGGTGGCGCCACCCTATTATTTTCCCATATCGGAGAATGAAATGATCGAATATTTAGAGTGTTTGGCCCCTAAACTGCCATTGCCCTTTATGATGTATAATATGCCCAGCTGTACCAAAATACACTTAACGATAAAAACGGTCAAGAGAGCGAAGGAACTTGGAGCCATTGGTATAAAGGATAGCTCTGGCGATATGGATTATTTAAATTCCTTGATTGAGGAATTCAAAGGCTCGCCCGACTTCCCCATTATCGTGGGTACCGAATCTTTTCTGTCAGAAACGATTAGAAAAGGAGGGCATGGTGCCGTAGCCGGTGGGGCCAATTTTGTTCCTGGACTTTTTGTGGATCTCTATAACGCCTCGGTTCAAAATAACAATTTGGTTATTGATGAACTTAATGAAAAGGTAAAGTATATTTACGATACTATTTATAGTGTGGGTAAATACGAATCGCGGGTAACCAAAGGAATTAAGAGTGCATTGTCGGCAATGGACATCTGTGAGGATTATATGGCATTACCATTGCGAAGGTTTGAAAATGGGGATCGAGAGAAAATCAAATCATATATGCGCGAAATATAAAAGATTGTTGTTTAATTAGTGAAGCTTATGAATTATCAACTTGGTACGATTGACACGGTAATATTGATCTTGTATGGATTGATAATGGTGGCAATGGGAATTTATTTTTTAAGGAAGACCAAAACCTCTGAGGAGTTTATGGTGGCTGGTAGGGGTATTCCTGCATGGGCAGCCGGTATAGCCGTAATGAGTGCCTACACGAGTAGTATCTCATATATTGCCGTGCCCGGTAAGGCCTTTGACGATAACTGGCATCCTTTAATTTTTGCCCTAACGGCCTTACCTGTAGCTTGGTTTGTGACCAAATATGTTATTCCTCATTATCGAAAGAATAAGATTATTTCAGTTTATAAATACCTTGAGGATAAAATAGGGGATTGGGGGCGTATATATGCCTCTTTTTCCTTTGTGCTTTTTATGGTGGGTAGAACGGCGGTAATCCTATATTTGTCCTCGCTGTTACTGACTTCCTTTATTGATATTGATATCCGTACCTTGATTTTGATTATTGGGGTGCTGACCATTGCCTATACTTTAATGGGGGGCATGGAAGCTGTAATTTGGACCGATGTACTACAGTCGATTATTATGATCGGAGGGTTGCTTTTTAGCGCCTACATATTAACGACCGAAGTATTTTCAAAACCCGATTTCCTGATTCAAAAAGCCTTTGATGCGAATAAATTTAGTTTAGGTGATACTTCCATGTCATTGAGTAGCCGTACTATTTTGGTGATGGTGATATACGGGGTTACCGAGAACATCAGAAATCTAATGGCCGACCAAAACTATACGCAAAAATATAGTTCGGTGGCCACCGAGAAAAAAGCTAAAAGATCGGTATGGATTGCAATGCTCATCTATTTGCCCCTAACCGCCATATTCCTTTATATAGGAACCGCAATGTTCGCTTTTTATGCAGGAGGGGGGCATGTTCTTGACCCATCAATCATAAAGGGTGACGAGGTTTTTCCATATTTTATTGCCACCGAATTACCGGTAGGGCTAAAGGGACTTATCATCGCGGCCATTCTTGCCGCATCGATGAGTACAGTTGATTCAGCTTTGAATTCTTCGGCAACGGTTCTTTATTTGGACTATTATAAAAAGTATTTTAGACCCAATGCCTCTGAAAAGAGTAGTATCGGATTTTTAAGATGGACAACCGTAATTTGGGGCTTACTCGGGATAATCTTCAGTTTGTTGTTAATCAACGCAAAGAGTGCACTTGATATTTGGTGGCAGATTTCAGGTATCTTCGGAGGGGGAATCCTTGGACTGTTCCTTTTGGCCATCTTTAATGTAAAGATCAAACCTTGGCAGGGCATTACCGCTGTTGTTTTTAGTATCTTGATTATCATATGGGGTACTTTCTTAAGAGATCTGTCACCCCAATTGGATTGGCTCGAATGTACACTTGATCCCATAATAATCGGTGCGGTCGCTACAGCCGGACTTATTGTATTGTCGCTTTTATTTGCGGTAACCAATAAAAGGGGTAAATAAGAGTATAGGGGTATATCGTATGACAGCTAATAATAATATACTTTAGAATGGAAAAAGTACAATGGGGGGTGTTGGGAGCAGCGACCATAGCAGTGGAGCAGGTTATTCCGGCAATGCTTAAAAGCAAGTATTGTAATGTATTGGCCATAGCTTCAAGAAATAAGGCCAAGGCGCAAAAAATTGTAGAAAAATTCGGTATTTCAAAATGTTATGAGGGATATCAAGAACTCCTGAATGACACCGAAATTGAGGCTGTTTATATTCCCCTGCCAAACCATTTACATGTGGAGTGGGCCATCAAGGCCTTACGGGCAGGAAAACATGTTCTTGTTGAAAAACCGGCGGGAATGAACGCCAAAGAGGTTCTGGGATTACAGGATGAAGTCCAAAAGAATCCAGGGCTTAAGGTGATGGAGGCCTTTATGTACAAGTTTCATCCACAATGGGTTAAAGCCAAGGAGCTGATTGATTCCGGGGAAATTGGCACCTTAAAGACGATACAATCCTCGTTTTCATTTTTTGATGACGACGCTACAAGCATTACCAATAGGAAATCGTTTGGTGGCGGTAGTTTGATGGATATTGGTTGCTATTCCATTTCCATTTCACGATGGTTGTTTGGCGAAGAACCAAAAAGTGTAATCGCTTCCATTGAATACCATCCGGAATATGAAGTGGATATTTTGGCCTCGGGAATCCTTGAATTTGAACATGGGAATGCCACCTTCTTTTGTGCAACCCAATTGGATTATACGCAACAAGCCCAAATTTTCGGCACAAAAGGAAGTATCCGATTTGAGATTCCTTTTAATCCGCCCAACAATAGACCTTCTAAAATGTGGTTGACAAAGGATGAGGTGATAACGGAAATTGAATTTGAAATTTGTGATCAATATACACTGCAGGCCGATGCTTTCTCATTGGCTATATTGGAAGATAAGGCAACACCGGTACCCCTGGATGATGCTATTGCTAACCTGATGGTCATTGGAAAATTACACGAAAGCCATAGATTAGGTAGTCGAGTTACTATTTAAGGAGTGTAGCGTTAACAATAAGTTGCTCTATGGATATTGGTTTTAACCAAGATTAAAATAGTTTAAAAAAAGAATAAAATTAATGATTGGAACATTAAGGAGTCTTTCAGTTTTTGTGATAATGTTTATGTTGAATGTGACATTACATGCCCAACATGAGCATGCAAACGGAGTGGTGCACAGCCATTCCCATTATATGGAACACATGGCGACCCCAGCGCATAAATTGATATATCCGTCAAATACTCCAGATCGTATTATTTCGAATCTTACTGTGGATGCCGCGCATACTTTTGCCGTTAATTGGCGTACCGATCAACAAGTGCCTAATGGAGTGGTAGAGGTGGCTTTGGCCACTGATGGCCCAGAGTTTTTATTGGGAAATGTTCGAAGAATAAAGGCGGTTTCCCAAAAATTTGAAAACCAAAATAGGAATGAACCTCTGGTTAAGGCCACCTACCATTCGGCCTTGATCGAAAATTTACAACCCAATACGACGTATGTGTATAGAGTGGGTAACGGGAACAAAGATGATGGCTACTGGAGTGAATGGTTCCAAATTACAACTGCCCAAACAGATATGAAGGAACCTTTTAGTTTTATCTATTTTGGCGATGCGCAAAACGATGTAAAATCATTATGGTCAAGGGTGATTCGCAGTTCGTACCGTCGATTTCCACAAGTGGATTTTATGTTACATGCCGGTGACTTGATAAGCGATAGGGACTCCAATTTGGAATGGGGTGAATGGTTTTATGCGGGTAGTTTTATTCACGCCACGGTACCAAGTGTAATGACACCAGGCAACCATGAATACAGGGATGGCATATTGACTTCTTTATGGAGACCACAGTTTACCTTGCCGGAAAATGGGCCGATTGAAGCATTGAAAGAAACGTGTTTTGTTATTGATTATCAAGATATGAAACTGATTTCCATAGATAGCGAAGGTTTTGATGAAAGTATGGAGGCACGGGAATCCCAAGTGAAATGGCTCGATTCCGTATTGCAATCAAACACCAAAAAATGGATAACCATAACGACGCATTACCCTGTGTATTCTACAAAAGAGGGTAGGGATAATTGGGAGTTGAGGGAAGCTATAAAGCCTTTGATCGATAAATATGGGGTTGATTTAGTCTTACAAGGACATGACCATACCTATGCAAGAGGTTTTCCGGAAAATAAAGGTAAAGGATTAACGGTAGTGAAAGATGCAGGTACGGTTTATGCCGTATCGGTAAGTGGGCCAAAAATGTATGAATCTGAAGACCAGGAATGGATGATCAGGAGGGGGGAGTATACCCAACTGTTCCAGATTATTACTGTGTCGGAAGACAAGATAACCTATGGGGCCTACACCCCAATAGGTACGCTATACGATGCCTTTGAGATCATAAAAAAGAGAGGTAAAAAGAAATTGATAAACAAGGTACCGGATAGTCCAATACGGTTGAAAAGTGATTTTGTAGCGCCAAAGTAATTCTAGATTCCGGATTAGGGAAGCCTTTACGGAAACCCCTATTGCATTTTTTCTACCCATTTTGGAATAATAAAAATAACCTTTTTCACACCCAAAATAAATCCGGTTTTCCGGTTTGTCCTAATTCTTGCATGTTGGATTAGAAGAGTTCCCAAAAGTCATAAATACCACATCAACCATGAGAAAATCGATTTTACTTATAATCCTTTCTATTATATCGTGTAAGGAAACTCCATATAAAACCGATGAAACCAAGGCAGGGAACAGATCGTTTTATGTAGATGTACCTTTTGAACAGGAATACCACGAAGGTTTTTGGGTCGAAGGGAATAATCCAGACGCAAATGATATAAGGGCCATAAGTCTAGATGTGGATTCAAATATATGGGTCGCCACCAAGGATGGCATATATCGAAAAAAAGCAACTTCCCAAGATTGGCAACTTATGATTACCGATGCAGATCAAGGCCCTGCATATGATGTGGGATTGGACGCTACAGGAACCCTATGGATGGCAACATGGAATGGTGTCTATACCTATACATCCAAGGGAATCAAAAAAATGGAAGGGCTTAATCCGCCCATCGCAAAAGTGGTTTGTGCTAAAGAGGGGGTATACGCCTTGGGACCCTATGGTAATTGGTTTTACAATAAGGAAAATTGGGTCAAAAAGGATTATGACATCGCCAGAAGCATAAGGGCAGCCCTGTCCGATAATAATGGAGGGTTGTGGGTAGGGACCGATGTCGGACTATATCATTGTAATGATGGGGAAACAAAGGTCTATCAAAAGAATAATGACCTGGTAAGTGCTTATGTCAAAGGGATCGATTATGACGGTCAAGGTGAATTGTGGGTTGGAAGTATGGGGGGTATTGCAATCCGGAATGCTACTGAAAAAGTAGGGGAAAAATTGCCCCAGGATGGTCTACCGAATGCCAATATCAATGTGGTTAAAAAAGCACCCAATGGTATTATGTGGGTCGGGACAAATTATGGCATTACAAGATTTACACCGGGGGAAAAGGAATATTCAATACGATTGAGTAGACGTTGGCTGATGGATAATGAGGTACGGGACATTGCTTTTGATACTGATGGAAATGCATGGATTGCCACTGCAAATGGTGTTAGTGCTATCAGGAAAAAGCAAATGACGCTTCAATCCAAAGCGGATTATTTCTACAAGAAATTAATACCACGTCACGTTCGGGAACCATGGATTGTAGGGAGGTCCAAACTTACGATTCCCGGGGATACAACATCCATTGTCCCGGAAGATGACGACAATGATGGGGAATATACGGCAATGTACTTGGCCATGGAATCATTTCGATACGCAACCACAAAAAATCCACAGGCGAAGGAAAGGGCTAAAAAAGCATTTGATTTTCTACATTATTTGCGCGAAGTGACCGAAATTGATGGATTCTTTGCACGAACGATTATACCGGTATCCTGGGAAGAATCACACGATATGGACCGTACCTATACGGATCGGGAATTGGCGGAGGAAATAATCAAAAATCCACGACAAAAACCCGTGGAACAGCGTTGGCATATTTCTAAAGATGGAAAGTGGAAATGGAAAGGAGATACGAGTAGTGATGAGCTTTGTGGCCACCTCTTCGGTTATTACTGCTATTATACATTGGTTGCGGATAACCAAGAAAAGGAACGTGTAGCAAACCATTTCAGTAAGATAATGGATCATCTGATCGCAAATGATTTTAACTTGATAGGAGCCGATGGTAAGCATACAAAGTGGGGGGTATGGTCACCTCAAATGCTGAATAACGATCCAGAATGGGCTTCGGAAAAGGCTTTGAACTCCCTTGAATTGCTCTCTTTTTTGAAATTTACGTACCACATTACCAAAAATAAAAAATATGAGAACGAATATTTAAAATTGATAAATAAAGAGGGGTACCTTGAAAACGCTAAAATGTTGCATGCTACAAATCCTGCATGGGAAACGTATTTCGATATTTATATGGCTTTGTATGTTTACCCCCCGTTGATAAAGTATGAGGATGATCCACAGATTAAGAAGGAATATGTAATCCATTTAAACCAGTGGTTTGAAAAGAACAGGAAAACGAATAGTCCCCTTGTTAATTTTACCTATAATTATCTTTCCGGTGGTAATGATGAACTTGAGGCTTCCATTGCTTTTCTTAAGGATGCTCCATTGGATTTGGTCGATTGGAATATTGACAATGGTAAACGCGAGGATTTAAAAGTAGTCAGGGAACCCATATTAGAGGAACTACAGGTCGCGTTGCGACCACCAAGTGAATCCCGTGCAGTGCGTTGGGACAATAATATCTACGAGGCTGTAGTTGGCAACCCGGCCCAGGAAAAGGAACCTGTTTATTGGCTTTTGCCCTATTGGATGGGGCGTTACCTTAATTTGATACAAACAGAATAATGGGGGCACGTCCACTTGTGCATTGTTTTCCATTGTGTGTAAAGCTATCGCTCAATCAGGCATGGTGGATCTATTCCCGTAAACGGTTTCGATTTTTTAATCAGTCATTTTTCCAATAATAGAAATAGCCGTCCTCGGCACCCAAAAGTAAATCGGGATTTCCTTTATTGTCCCAGTTAACGAGTGTGGGACTCGTGGTATGGCCGGCTAACTTCAGATCCGATAAGTTGCCGTTGAATTTGAATTCTACTTTACCATCGGCCTGTCCGATATTTTCCCATAGGGCCGCATTGATGCCGTTGACCAAAATATCAATATCCCCATCGGCATCCCAATCGCCAAAAGCAAGTTTTCGCCTTCCACTGCTGCCATATTTTTTCTCGCTGAGCCTTAATGGACCGTTTGATATATCAATAAGCTTGTTTTTTCGATCAAAGGTGCCATTTGCTGAATGAAAAATCCGCTGCCCTGGTTTTAGAATTAACTCCGCCCCATCTTTAAATCGCTCATAGTAGCTTAAATACCCTTCTTGATCTAACATAACCAAATCCATTAGTCCATCTTTATTCCAATCAGTGGCATTGGGTGTTGTTCTCCATTGGGTAGCCAAGGTGTTCGGTTCGGGATCCCACCAATACCACTCCGGTTTGGGTGTTTCGTTTTCCCATTGCACATGAATGGGTTTTTCGGCACTAAGTTTGGGGTTCCCCTTTGTGCCTATATTTTCATACCAAACAATTTTTCCCCATATCGAGTTTACGATGATATCCTTTAAGCCATCATTGTTCCAATCCTCTACCGACAAGGTTGTATAGCCCCATTTTGCTTCACAGGGGCCTTGGATGGAGCCACTCTCACCAGCTTGGATCCTTATGGTTTCATTTTCGGCGGACAGTAATTTTGGGGCATTCCATTTGGGGGTATCCTTTCCATCGAGGTTTTCAATAAATGCAATATATCCTGCAGAATTGCCACAGATAAGATCTTCATCACCATCATCGTCCCAATCGGTGCTAAAAGGAGTGACCAACGCTCCGAATTTCACGTGTTCCGCTTTTTGCTGAAAGTACTTGGGGTCGTTAAACACCGGCATGCCATTCTTGGTTTTTCCGGTATTCTCAACGAAAGCCACCCGACCGTCTTCGTCCCCGACAACCAAGTCGATGTCGCCATCCTTGTCCCAGTCCAAAGAAACGGGTAGGATCATTTCGAGGTCCATGGCTATAATTCCAGTCTCGTTTTCCAAATACTTACCCTTGGCGTATTTTGGCTTTTCCCGCGTACCGATGTTTTCGAACCATGTGAATTTATCCATAAATTCCCCACAAATAATGTCCAAATCACCATCATTGTCGTAATCGTCGAAGTTTGGGGTAGGGGCACCGTAGACGTCAATAGGTTCTCCGTCTGCGGTAATCTTATCCTTCAACGCGTAGGTACCGTTTACGTTTTCGATCAGATAGACGTAGCCATGAAGCGGTCCGTTGGTCCAAATGCCATGGTCATCAAAGGCATTATCCCATCCATAATCCTCCCCATCCTGGATTCCAACAATGATATCCAGATCACCATCATTCTCATAATCGACGTATTTCCATTGATTGAATCGGATTTTATTATGGAGTTTTTCAAAAGCATCCCCTGGGTAGAGTACTTCGGACGTATCGGCAAAAGTGTTTTTAAAATCTTTCAATTCCTCACCAGGTCTCAAAAAACGGGGTTCCCCATTAACATAAGATACTTGGATGTGTTTTACGGGGTCATCGCTAACCTTGACGGCCGGGGCGAAGACCGGAAAGGAATCACCACTGGTGTTTTCGAAAAAGAAGATTCCATGAAAAGGCACATCACTACAGGAAACCAATAGGTCATAATCCCCGTCATTGTCATAATCCATAGGTAGCGGGGAAGCCCATAGTCCCACCCCCAGGTCGACCGTTAAGCCGGGATTGTTATAGGCCAAACGTTCAAACTTTGGGGAAAATTCGACATTGGATTCGTTTTTTGTTTTACAACTTAACAGTGTGGATAGAACAATAAATAGTAACGCTTTGGTAGAATTCATAATAAAGAGGATAGTCTGTACATAATTGGTTACGTAAAAATAGGAATAGCTTTAGTGTAGTTATCTATTATTATTGATTTGTTTATATGGAAAATTGACCTTTTTTAGAAAAATTAAATAGAGCAAGGTTCAGGGTGTTTGTTGCAAAACCATTGGATTTTCTTTTAAAGGGATACCAGATTAGCAGTTATGTTTCCGATTAGTGATGTATAATCAAGAAGGATGGAAGATGGATGAATTCGATTAAAATTGGCTTTTAGGTCAATATATTATGTGTTTTAATCAATAATGATGAATGAAAGCGTTTTTCATAATGCTAATTTTATCCACTTATCAAAGCAAGGAATTTATGGGAAAATTAACATTGGTTTTAAGTCTTTTTATGTCGATTGTTTTAACCGCGCAACAATATGAGGATGTGCCTTATCTTCAGGATTACGCAGTAAAATTTGAACTACAGGAATCGGTCAAGGGTGTACACCTGAAACAAGTAAGGAGTGATCGGAACTTAGCGATTAAAATGCTCTCTGCTGACGGACTTTTGAATGCATTTGAAAATGAACTGTCTTTGGATCTGCAATATAGGCCCCTAACGGATATGAAAATAGTCGCTATCGACAACTATCAAAACCAATTTGTCTATTTGACCGATACCTCTGTCTTAAGTAATGCATGGGGCGGAACGTTTGAAGTGGAACATGGTTTGCAGCAACCAACCCATTTTGTAATGGGTTCGGAATTTACGGCTTTGGTCTCTTCTGCCAATACATTGAAATTAATCAATAAGGAAGGAAAGATATTATGGGAAACCAATCAAAACGGATTGGACCTTATTTCATTAAAATATGATAACCGAAAGAATCGTTTCTTGCTTTTGGGTTCGAACGCTATTTATGGGGTTGCACTTGCCAAACCGGAACTTAAAAAACTATACTCGGGTTCAAACTTGACTGCCATGGCCGTTTATAAGGATGATATCGTTGTTGGGACCAATAATGGCATTATTACTTTAACCGGTACTGCTTTAAAAGAAAGTGAAGTCAATCAGAAATTACCTTGGACGGAAATCACAGCAATTAAAAATATCAATAATGATTTGTGGTTGGGGTCTACAAAAGGGGCATTCAAATTACGTGAGGATGGTAAGTATGACTATTATGCATCAAAACGTTGGTTGGTTGATGATGAGGTGATCGACATAGCAAAAGGGCCTGATAATAGCGTGCTCATTGCTACCAAAACGGGCTTGTCACAAATAAATTTTGTGTCGATGACCCTCGCTGAAAAAGCAGCGTATTTTCAAAAAATCCAGCGTTTGCGTCATATTCGATATGGTTTTACTGCTAATCTTGAATTGAAAACACCTGGAGATTTAACAACAGGTTACTACCATGATACCGATAATGATGGTTTATGGACATCGATGTATTTGGCCGGGGAATTGTATCGCTATGCGGTTACCAAGGATGAGGATGCAAAACAAAATGCCTATGAGGCCTTTGAAGCTATGGAAAGGCTGACGGCACTTCCTCCGATGGATGGTTTTCCGGCAAGGTCATTCGAACGTGACGGTTATGAGATGGGACTGCATGCAAATGGGTTCTCTGAGGAATGGTATAAAAAACACGTAGCCGAAAATGGTAGGATCTGGCGATTGACCGATGATGGAAAATGGCGATGGAAATCGACAACCAGTAGTGATGAAACCTGTGGACATTTCTATGTTCATGCGCTTTTTGCGGAGTTGGCCCCGGATCAAGAATGGAGAGATCGCGCAATACACCAACTCAAGATTCAAATGGATCATATTATGGATAATAATTGGTATTTGGTCGATTGGAACGGTAAGCCTACGGCATGGGGCAAGTGGAACCCCAAATACGTAAATAGTTTTCCGATAAATGTGGGTGATAGAAGATTGAATTCTACCCTTATACTGTCCTTTTTGCAAACGACATATCATTTTACAAAAGATGAAAAATATAAGAAGGCGGCCCTAAAGTTAATCAAGAAATATGGTTATGATGAAAATGCAAATCGCCCAGCAACTACCATTGGTTTTGTTGAAGGCCAGGATTTAAGCGACCGTTGGAATCATTCTGATGATGAAATGTATTTTTTGACCATACCGGGTTTTGTAAATTATTCGTTTACTGAGGAACAACGAGCAAAGCATTTCGAAACGGTAAAAAGCCATTGGGAAGTCGAACGTTCAGAGAAGAACCCTTTGTGGAACTATCTTTTTGCCCTAACCGGTAGTACAACCATTGATAGCGAGGAGTCTGCATGGAATTTGCGCGAATTCCCCATGGATTTGATCGACTGGAAAATTGACAATAGCCATCGTAAGGACTTGATTATGATCGAGCCTAATTTTAGAAGCCAAACGTATTCTGAAGTGTTGCCAGGTGATGAGCGTGTACTACACAAGCATAATGGTGCATATAGAAATAATGGGGGTAATGCCAAACAAGAATATGCGCCCTATATTTATCTATTGCCTTATTGGGCAGGTCGTTATGCCGAAGCAATCAGTGCTCCAAAACAATAAAGGAATCTTAAAGGAAAATAGTATTATACTTTCAGTAAATTAATGTAATAATGGGAAATTTTAAGTATTTAGTTCTTTTTGTGGCCGTCTTTTTTGTCTCTTGTTCAAGTTTAAAGAACAAGACAGACCTGAGTGAAACATTACAGGTGTTTAATGCGGCTCATGCCAATAAAGTTCTTGTAGCTTCACATAGAGGAGCACATATGGGTAATTTCGAAAATTCCATAGCTTCCGCAAAGCAAGCTATTCGATTGGGTGTTGATATTATCGAAGCTGATGTGAAAACAACCAAGGATGGATATTTGGTTTTAATGCATGATTCAAGTATTGATCGAACTACTACAGGAAAAGGTAAGGTTGAGGATTTAACTTTGGCTGAAATCAGAAAGTATAAGCTTAAGGCACCCTATGGTAGAATAAGTGATGAAACCGTGCCAACCTTTGAAGAGTTCTTAAAAGTAACCAAAGGCAAGATTATGGTTGATGTCGATATGAAGACGGATAATGTTAAAGGTATTTTAAAGGCAGTTCATGACTTTGATATGGGTGATCAGGTATTTTATTTTGACAATGATTACGATCAATTGGATTTAATAAAGGAATTGGATAAGTCGGCGCAACTTATGCCTAGAGCCTATTCTTTGCAAATGGCAGATTCGGCCATTGTAAAGTTTGCGCCACCCGTCGTACATATTGATTCAAAATTCAATACCAAGGAGGTTGGTGATTTACTAAAAAAGAACAATTCAAGAATTTGGATAAATACGTTGGGGGAAAAAGATGCGCTTATCCGATACGGTAAGGGGGAAGAAGTTGTTCAAGAACTTATAAAGTACGGTGCAAATATGATTCAAACCGATGAACCTGAAATGTTGTTGGAACTTCTAAGGTATAAAGGGTTGCATCATTGATTGAAAACGCTATAAACAATAAAAGGTCCTAGTAATATTCGATAATAGGACGTCTATTTGGATTATGGAAATCATGGTCCTTTAGACCCATATTGGTGCGGTGCATTTTATAGGAAACGCATACCAAGATACAAGCCATTCTTTTACTGACGATGTGATGTTGAATCCCGTACATTTGGTTCCTAGGGAAGCTGCCAAATAGGGAGGCTTGTCCATGGGAAAATGGTGCGTCATTCTAAATCAATTCCTTTGGTTCTATGAAAAAGGGTTTGACTTTTTAAATAAAAGTCAAACCCTCGTTATTTTCAACTTATGCGGTTACGGGAAAGTGTCCTTTTTACCATAAAAATTGATTTTAATATTGCTCTACATTTACCTCCAGTTTGTTGGTAAAGGAATTTTTTAGGATGGCCGCTAGTTTCTTTTCCATTTCCTCGGTCTTTTCCGGAAATTTATCGGCCAGGTTATTGGACTCCCCAGAATCTTCTTTCAAATTGTATAGTTGTTGGTTGGGCTCGAATCCAGTCTCGATCTTTGGTCCCCATGGAACCATTTTAGGGCCGTTGTGCGGTGCAATATATTTCCAAGTACCCTCAATATAGGATAAGGGCCCTTCAAAACTTTCTTGGACCAATGCATTTCTGCCAACCTTGTCGTCGCCCAATAAAACGTCTAAGCGGTCCTGGCTATCGATTACATCATTTTGGATTGTATCAACCCCTGCCAAACGGCCAAAGGATTTTAAGAAATCCACTTGGCTGATCATGGCATTGGAAACGGTTCCCTTTCCTTTACCATCTGGCCATCTTACAATCAAAGGGATTCTCGCCCCTCCTTCAAGGGAACTGTATTTACCGCCCCTTAAATCACCTGTTGGTTTATGGTCTCCAATGAGTTCCCTTGCTTGGTCATAGTATCCATCGTCAACAACCGGGCCGTTGTCACTAGAAAAGATTACTATGGTGTTGTCCATCAGATCTTGTTGTCTAAGGAAGGACATTATTTGACCCACTGTCCAATCCAATTGCAGGATTACGTCGCCTCTGGGTCCCAGACCGCTTTTACCTTGGAACATTTTATTGGGAGCCCTTGGTACATGGATATCGTGGGTAGAGAGATAAAGGAAAAATGGTTCGTTTTTATTCGATTCGATAAAGTCGGTCGATTTTTTCACTAATTGCTGGGCGATGGTCTCGTCGTCCCAAAGTGCATCACGTCCTCCCGTCATCCAGCCAATGCGACTTATGCCATTTACAATGGTGTTGTCATGGCCTTGTGAAGGTTTCATTTTTAGCAGTTCCGGGTTTTCCTTGCCAGTGGGCCAATCCCCTACTTTTTCTTTGTAATTTACTTTGATGGGATCGTTAGGATTTAGATCCACAATATTGTGATTTTCAACAAAAACACAGGGAACACGATCTCCGGTCGCAGGGATGATATAGGAGTAATCGAACCCAATTTCCAAAGGTCCAGGAGCTATTTCCCCATTCCAATCGGGGCCTCCTATGCCTCCAAGACCCAAATGCCATTTGCCCACGATACCGGTTTCATATCCAGCGGATTTTAAAATGGAAGGTAAGGTTGTGCTAGCCGTATCGATCAATAGGGACTCATCTCCCTTTGCAACACCGGTACCTTTCTTTCGCCAAGCGTAATTACCCGTTAACAGCGAATAACGGGAAGGGGTACATGTCGCTGCGGTTGCATAGGCGTTTCGAAATACGATGCTCTCCGTGGCCAAAGAATCCAAATAAGGGGTTTGAAGGCCAATGGATCCATAAGGACTTATATCGCCATAGCCTAGATCATCGGCATAAATAAGCACAATATTGGGACTTTTGGGTAATTCCATGGATTTATGGATTTCCGTGCTTTTATTTTTACAACTTACCGCTAAGATGGCAAGAAAGGTAAATATTGGAAATACATAATTTTTGTGGGTCATAGTTTTGAATTTAAAAGTAATGTGGCTATTTTTTTTTGGTATTTTCAAAGTAACTTTTGAAGAGATAATATAACAACAATTTTGAAGGTGTACACGCAAAATCATTTATTATTTTTCTTTTAAGGATACTGCTATTAACGATAAGGAAAATTTAAATACTGTCGAATTAAGAGGGTCTCAAGGCAATGGAATAATAAGTTCAGGTCTGCATATGGCCAAGGCATGGAAATCATTAAAAAGGGCTACCTCTCCCTCGATTTTGGCAGCTGGCTTCCTTTATGGATTCTTTGGTTGTGCAATCCACCCACGCACGTTGGCAAGGAATTTACTTTTGGAATTTTAAAGGTTTTACGATAAAAAGTAAATCTGCCGAAATTTAAAAATGGAATACCATGGGATCCATAGATTGTAAGAATATCCGGTTGTACTTGAATATTTATACTCCGTTTTGATCAAGGGTGCCAGAAACCATAGGTTTCATCTGTATTGATTTTTTCTGAAGATACCGGAACCTTAAATAGGCAGCTACGTATCCAAGTAGTAAGAGGAGCAATAGTTGAATGACCTCATGGCTATACAAGTAAGCGTCCACTCCCATAATGGCATGTCTTTTTATAAAAACAAAGAATGGTTTTAGAGGGAGAAGGTTGGATATGACCTGCAGAAACAGGGGCATATCACTTATTGACCACGTAATACCCGTTACCAAGAAAACAGGATAAGATGTAAAGGCCATAATTTCCATCGCTACGGCTTGTGAACTGAAGAACGTCGAGATAAACCATCCGTACAGCAGTGTTGCCATAAAGAAGATCAGGGAAACGAAAATCAGGGTGAGGAAATCACCTTTGATGGGTAGGTCGAAATAAGGAAAGGCGACTAAAAAAGTAAACAGCAAATACGCTGAATATAAGAAAAGATGAAAGCCTAATTTACCTGTAATATACGTTAGAAAGTTATACTTACTCGTTTCAAAGCCAATTTTCATCAAGCCTTTCTTACGGTCTGAAGCGATGCTTTCCGATAACCCTATAAGCAATGTTTGGTGCAGAATAAGCACCAATAGGGCAGGCAAAAGAAAGTTTCCGTAATTATTGGTCGGATTGTATACCCCATTTACCTGTGTGGTTATCGGATTGGCCTTTATTTCCGCAAACGTGGGATTTATGCCTTTGGACTCAAAATACTTTTGTCGCGATTCCAGGGCGTAATCCATAGTCACAAGAGTCACTGCCTTGTTAATGTCGTTTGAGGACAGGAATTTCGTGTTGTTCAGAATAAGTCCAATAGGGGAACTTTCGTTCTTTTTGAGTTTTTTTTCAAAATCACGGGGTATACTAATGATTCCTTGAATCTCAAATTTTGACATTCCGATTTTGGCTTCGGGGAGACTGTTGTACACATGGGTGATATCGACCTTTTGAGTCGCATTGACCTTATTCAGGAATGACTTACTACTCTTTGTCAGGTCCATGTCCACAACCCCCACACTGACTTTTTCCTCATCCTTCTTGATGTAGGTCGATCCCATCATCACAAAATAGAGTATGGGCGCAATGAATAAAACCAAAAGGATACTATGGTCTTTGATAACCAGTTCAGCTTCCTTTATAATTAATGTCAAAATAAGTCTTAGGTTCATAACGCAGCAGTCTTTGGGGAAAGAAAAATAGATTTTCTATTGATCAAGAGTCCTATCGCGATCATGAGTATCCCACAGAATAAAAATAATAGGAGTTTCAAAACCTCTGGTAAAATAAAGTTCAGTGACGTATCCAGTTGATATAACTTTAGAAAAGCCGTTAGGAAATGGGTGTAGGGTATTATTTCGGCATACACGGTATTGGGCCAAGGCATTGCCCAGATCGGAAAGGTGAATCCGCTGAACACAAAGGCAGGCGAATTGTAGAAAATAGCGGCATCAAGGGCAATGATTTCATCCTTGACCATTAGGGACAATCCGAATCCCATTATAATACTAACGGTGATAAAAAGTAATAGTAATAGGAATAGAAAGCCTATGTTCCCGTAGATGGGAATCCCAAAAATGGGGAATATGATGGCGAATGTCAATCCGGACAAACCAAGGGAATAGACCATATAAGCAAAATATTTGCCCAATACCATGGTGGGGATACTTCCTCTGGCGAGGGAAAACAATTCCTGATAAGTGTTGTTTTTCCATTCAAGGTTGAAAGCCCTGGCGGCGGCCAGGAAAATGATCATTTGTAATAAAACGGTGGTCAAGCCAGGTAACAGATAATACACATAATTATATTGTGGGTTCCCCAAAACCCGTGTATTTATGTTAATGGGCAATACGGTACCTAGAATTTTGTTCGGATTTATGCCCAAAGGGGCTATTCGTTTAGCCACGATGGCCCCACTTAAGGTTTGGGTAACCTGTAATGCGGTTTTGTATAACAGGTTTCCGAAAACAATGTTTGTCGAGTTCGTATATATCCGTATCTGTGTAGGTACGTTTTTTAGGATGTTTTTATGGAAATCCTTTGGGATATAAAATACACCCTGAACATCTTTTTCAACAAAGGCATTCTCAATGGCGTCAGATGATGATAGGTAATGGGTGACCTTTAGATTGGGGGAAGACTCCAAAAACCGGATATATGTACGGCTTAAGGTGCTATTGTCGTTATCGTATACGGCAACGGGAATCTCCCTAAGTGCTCCTTTATAGTAAATTGATCCGAGCAGAAGAAACACGACCAACGGAATAATGATAAATAGATTCCGTGCCGATTTCAGCCGTGCCAACCGCAGCATTTCACGTTTAAAAACACGATATACAGGCCAATTCTTGAGCATATTGATTATTTGTAAATCTGAATGGACATACCTGGTCGAAGCTCTTCTATACGGTCTTGGGGTTTTAGGTGTACTTCAAAGGTCTTCAGCTCATATTCCCCCTTGGCCTTTACAGGAACCCAAGTGGCAAAATCTGCCATAGGTGAGATATAGGTCACTTTGAATTTGACTTCGTCGCTACCCAAACCGGGTACTTTTGCCGTATATACATTGTCTTTCTTAAAATCGGCCAGATCATCTTCCCTTACATTGAAGATGGCATATATTTTTTCCGGTCTTTGTATGGTCAATATGGGGTAGCCGGCCGCCATAACCTCTCCTTCTTCAGCAATCTGATTACTGATGATTCCAGCAGTGGGGGCGATGATCTGTAGTTCATCGTAGAAAGCCTCAACTTCCTGATAAGCACCTTTGGCACTTTCATAACTTCCGTAGGCGGCTTTAATGTCTTCCTTACGGGCACCGCTTTTAGCCATTTCCCATATGGATTTGGCGGCATTCATTTGTTCCTTGGCGGCGTCATACTTGAATTGAAGCTCGTCCATTTCCTGTTTGGAAATAATACTGTCCGCATATAAGGCCTTATATCTTTTATAGGTTTTTTCGGCAAAATCAAATTGGCTTTTAGCCATTTGATATTGGTTTTTCAGAGCATTTATTTCCTCAGTCCTTGCACCGAATTCCGCTTTTTCAACCAAAGAGCGGGCAGCTTTGACCATACCCTCGGCCTGACCCTTTTTCGCGTCGAGTACGTCGGCCTCCAAAGTGGCCAATAACTGACCTTTTTCAACTGTTTGCCCTTTCTCGACCACAATGGTATTTACCCTTCCCGGAATTTCGGAAGACACATTTACCTCTGTGGTTTCCAAGATACCTGTATATATTTCTGGATTGGAAGAACTTGCTCGAATGATAAAGTATACAATTGAAAATAGGATGACAAGTACCGGAATGGCTAATGTGATATGTGCTTTTTTCACGATGATGCTTATTTACTAATGATTTGAATTACTCTTTCTGGCTCCCCTATGGCTGTATATAAATTGGCAATGGCTTTAAAATAACCATCCAAGGCTACCAATTGTTCCACTTTCGATTTTTCATATAATAAAGAGGCATCGATAACATCAATGGACTTGCCAATGCCTTCTTCAAATCGTCGTTTGTTTATCCTTAGGTTCTCCTTGGCCAGCTCAACCGTGGTGATATGGCTATTGTAGAGTTTTTTCTGATTTAAGGCATTGGTATAGTTGCTTTTTACCAGTAAGTGGATTTGCTGTGTAGCGTATTCTTTTGCGTTTTCCACTTCCATTTGCAAATGTTTACTGGCTTTAAGCTTGTTGATGTCCTTAAAACCATTGAAAATATTGATCTGTGCCTGTACACCGACGATAAATTTAGGTGGAATTATGGGTAAATCCTCTCGAAACATATTATAGCTACCAAATGCCGCCACATTGGGCATAAACTTTGATTTTTCAATAGCATGTGCCTGTTTGGCCATTACTTCCTTCTGATTGATCAATTCCAGTATGGGTTGTTGGGCGTATGCGGTATTTAAGAGGGTGTCAAAATTGAGATAAATATCCCGATATGCGATACTGTCCATAACCTTGAAATGAACCGAATCGGGTACGTTCATTGTGGAACGCAACGCCATTTCTGCCAATTGCATTTTATTGCGCTCATTATTTAGATCTTTCTCGGCATCGGCTACGGCAACCTGGGCCCGTAACAAAACATGTTTGGGGAGAATCTCTAGCTGTATGGCGCGTTCGGCTTGTTCCTTGTGTTTGAGCATGCCGTCATAAACCTGCTTACGGACTTTGATAACCTGTTTTAGCAATACTACATTCAGATAGCGTTCAATCAGTTCATTGGCTATTTCATCCTTAACCTGTTTAAGTTCTATATCGGCAGATTGTAATTCGGCTTTGGCATATTTTTTTGCAGCTATTATTTTTCCTCCCGTAAATAAGGGTTGGGTAGCGGTCAAGGCTGCGGTCACATATTCCTGATTATCGATAATCATATTGGTGTAATCGGGGAATTGTCCTAAAACACTGACCATAGTGCTGAATGCACTTTCGGCACTAACACCCGACAGACCGATCTGTTCGCCATAGGCTTGCACAAATGCCGCATTGTATTTACCGCCCAATTGGTCTAAAGAGCTCGACATTTGGGAAGAGTTCACCTCTATATTCTCACTAAGGTACGTATAGCCACCTACAAGATTTACAGACGGCATAAAATTGCCCTTAGCCGCTTTGTCCTCATAGATTTTTTGTTTTACACGTTCCGAGTAACGCTTGATTTGCTCATTGTTGTTGTAGCTTAGATCCAATGCCTCGGAAAGACTGATTTCCCGTTCTTGTCCGTTCACATAAGAGGTAAAGGGAATCACAATGAATAACATCACGATTGTTTTGAATGGGATGTTTGATATTTTTTTCATCCAAATACTCATACTGATAGTATAAATGTATATCTAAAATTTTCGATACAAAGTTCCCTCGATATACTATTACTATTTATGACATAAGTCATAAAAATTCAGGTTTTTTGATTATCCTTCGGTATCGGAATATGTCTTGATACCCTAATATATAGGGGTCTTCATAATGGGGGTAAGTATGGGGTTCGGTTGGTTATTGTTATTGGTTTTTTGTCCCCTTAAGGAATAATCATCCCTATTTTATAATTAAAGGACAAAATTATGGAATTGTATTCGGTTTATTTAAACATCATCATAAAATAACCAGAATTAAAAAATATTATCGATTCGATACTTGTTCATTTAGAAAACTTTCTTACTTTTAAATGTGTAACAAATACACTTTTTAAGAGTTGCTGAATTAAGATTACATAACTGTAATTTGAAATTTTTTTGGAAAAGATTGCAGTTTAAGCTGCGATCTTTTCTTTATTGCAACCGATGGAAACTGAGGATTCCTTGAAAACATCCCTATTGGGGATACGGGTATTTTTTGGGCTAGCCATGAATAGCCTATGGATTGGGACAAGGTTTATGGTCCCCAGTCTCCGCAAGGTCAACCGTGTATAATGGACAAAAAGTTATGAGAAAATCAAAATGTATTTATTTCCTTTTGTTGACTATAGCAATGACCTTTGGTGGTGTAAGTTGTAAGAATAAAATCCAACAAGAAAACATAAAAGATCCTATGGAACAGAAATCAAAAGCTACCGTCACTAAAAAGGATTATGGCACTACCTCTGAGGGCAAGACCGTAGAACTTTATACGTTGAGGAATACAAATGGAATGGAAGTGGATATCATAACCTATGGTGGCCGGATTACGGGATTGTCCGTTCCGGATCGACATGGAAAGTTTAGTAATGTGGTCTTGGGGTTTGATACTTTGGAACATTACGAAAAGGAAAATCCTTTTTTCGGCGCTTTGGTCGGTAGATATGGCAATAGAATCGCAAACGCCAAATTTTCATTGAATGGCAAGGAATATAACTTGGCGGCAAATAATGGCCCAAACAATTTGCACGGGGGGCTAAAAGGCTTTGATAAAGTGGTTTGGAAAGTGGAAGCGACGGATGAAAATGAAAATGCGATATTAAAACTGGGTTATCTGAGTACGGATATGGAAGAAGGTTTCCCAGGGAATCTCAACACTACCGTTACCTACACACTTACCCAAGACAATACCTTGCAAGTAGCCTACGAAGCGACTACCGATAAACCTACTGTGGTGAACCTGACACAACATTCCTATTTTAACCTCTCTGGGGATTTCTCGAAAACCATAATGGATCATGAGGTTTCATTGGAAGCGGATCAACTGGTTCCTGTGGATGAAAACCTGATTCCTACAGGGGAACTTATGGATGTAGCTGGGACTCCATTTGATTTTAGGTCCCCCAAGCCAATAGGAAGGGATATCAATGCTGATAATGATCAAATTAACAAAGGTGGCGGATATGACCATTGCTGGGTATTAAAGGGTCAAGATGCAGGTTTAAGAACAGTGGCTAAGGTATATGATCCAGAAACGGGAAGGGTTATGGAAGTTGCCACTACCGAACCAGGGGTTCAATTGTACACAGCAAATTTCTTGGATGGCACACTTCCAAGACCGGATGGGGGTACTTTCGGTAAAAGAAGTGGACTTTGCTTGGAAACCCAACATTATCCCGATTCCCCGAACCAGACCGATTTTCCTTCCGTAATCTTGAATCCGGGAGAAAAATACTCCACGGCTACTTACTTTAAGTTCGGAACCAAATAGAAAAAGGTTACCCAAAGAAAAGAAAATCCGAAACACTTCATATTGCTGGATGGCAACAATGCTAATTTGTTAGAGTTGCCAACGATTACTTTTTGGAAAAGCGACAAAAGGAAAGGAGGAACCAATAGAGTTTTTAGCGATTGGGACGTCATCGGTTGACTCGCGCTATAAGGTGTTGTTTCTTTAGATAATAGGTAAGGTTTATACTATATTTGGCTTCTTAGAAAAAACCAAAATGCCCAAAGTCTTACTTCCTTTTTTCTTATTCATGGTATTATTGGCCCAGAACAGGGTATTCGCCCAATACAGTGTTAGGGGTGTAGTAGAAGATAAAGCGGGTCAGCCCTATCAGGGGGCACATGTTAAACTTGTTCCAGGGAGTTATTCCACTACTACGAATGACCAAGGTGAATTTGAATTGTCCAACTTGAAATCCGGCGAATATCTGTTGTCCATATCTTATTTGGGAACGAAGGGCTATGTAGAAAAAATAGGGATAAAAACGGATGATGTTCATGTGGACATCGTATTGAAGGACGATATTCTGGCCCTACGGACGGTTGTGGTAACCGGAACTTTTGAACCCCGGAGCAAGCTTTCCTCCTCTACAGCGATTAGCACCTTGGATGCCGATGGTTTAAGTCATAGGATTTTAGGCGGGACAGCAAATTTATTACAGGCAATTCCAGGGACTTTTACAGATGCATCTGCAGGTGAAGTTTTCACCAAGGTCTATACAAGGGGTATTTCGGCTTCTGCAGAGGATGATATGGGATGGTATTATGTTTCGCTTCAAGAAGACGGGTTGCCGGTAAGTTTGGTGCAACATTCCTATTACGGACCTGATATCTTTCATCGAGCGGATTTATATACCGATAGGGTAGAGGCCATACGGGGAGGTAGTGCCGCAATTACGGCTCTAAATGCCCCTGGAGGTATTTATAACTTTATTTCCAAAGGTCCTAGTGATGTTTTTGGAGGTGAAATTCGTATTCAGGGAGGACTGCAAGGGGACAATAATCCCATGTCCAGGATCGATGGTAGGTTAGGAGGGCCGATGGGTAACCATTGGTTTTTCAATATTGGGGGTCATTACCGTAAGGATGAAGGGGCTAGGAATACCAACTTCACTTTCAGTAAAGGTGGACAATTGCGATTCAACCTTATAAAAAAACATGAAAAAGGATTTATTAAATTCTACGGTAAGTTGTTGGATGATTTTACAAACAGATATACTGGGGTAGCCGCTAAGAATTGGGATGATCCCATAGCGGCCTATGGTCAGGATTTTAATACTACGGCTTTATTGATGCCAGCCTTTTCTGCCGATGTTCCCGATGGAAGAAGATTGAGTGAGGGCGCTACGGAACGTTTTGACCCTTCCCAAGGTGTTCATGCCCAGGATAAGGCCTTCGGTGTTGAATTTTTACAGGATTTAGGAATGGATTGGTCCGTGCGTTTCAATCTAAAATATTCCCATAAGAATGCCAATTGGCAAACGGCCATTAGTAATGCATTCGTTTCTTTGGACGATCCTTTGGCGTATTTCATTTCAGGAGCCCAATTTCCGATAGGTCAGGTAGTTTTTAACGATGCGGTTTCTGGAGAGGAAATGGCGCGTTTGGACAATAGTGGCGTTTTAACGGGGGAATCCTTTGCATATATAGGATCGGGCACATTGCCTTATGATGCGATTATGGGTACGGCTTCTTGGTTGAAACAGAACAAGAGTGATGAATGGATGAATAAAATGACCATTCGTAAATTGACTGATAATCATGATATTACCTTTGGTTTGGGATTGGGGTTCTCAAATACATCCCTTTTTACCCAAGGCAGCTTTGGTTATGTGACCTATGAACCCAATCCCCGGATGTTACAGGTAACCCTTGAAAATCCAGATCAACCTGTGATTGCCCTTTCCGATTCCAATGGATTAAGTAATTACGGAGGTTTATTTTTCGATAATGCAAGGGCTGACGTGGCTCAGGTCGCATTTTTCGCGAATGATCGATGGAAATTGTCCGAACGTTTACATGTTGATATCGGATGGAGATATGAATCCATTGGTCATAAAGGAAGCAAAGATCAGGCGGTTCCTTTTGAAAGGGAAGGCGGATATGACGGTAATCCAATAACAGATTATGACAATGGTATATTAATGCCTTCGAGTGAACGGGATAGTTTCGATTTTAAGTATGATTATTTGTCCTATTCAACGGCATTGAATTACGCGGTCAATGACCATACCAGTATTTTTGGCCGTTTCTCTTCGGGTAATAAGGCACCGGAATTGAATTATTATTTCAATAACTTCTCCGGGGTGCCCATCAATCAAAAAGGACAGGTGCAGGAAATCACCCAGTTGGAAATGGGCTTTAAGGGCCAAACCAACCAATTTTCCGTTATGGCAACAGCATTTTGGAGCCAATTGAGGAACATCGGTATTGCGGATTTTCAATTTGACCCCGAGGATGGTAGTGTATTTTACGCCCCGGTACAGTTCAATGATTCACGCACGGTTGGTATAGAATGGGAAAGTGCCTATACACCACTTTCCTATCTTGCGTTTACTTTTAATGGATCGTTGCAAAATGCAAAAGCTACGCAATGGACGGTTTATGACGCTTCGGATTCTGTGGATAGGTCAGATGATGTTATTGTGGATTATTCGGGGAACACCTTGGCATATAACCCCAAAATAATGTTCAACTTAGGGGTTGCGTATCACAAGGATAAATGGAACGGCTATTATAGATGGCAGTTTATGGGGGAACGGGAAGGAAACGTTGCAAATGCCTTTCAATTACCAGCTTATAGTATTTTTAATACAGGAGTGGGCTTTCAAATCAACAACAACCTTTCTGCACACCTAGAGGTCACCAATCTTTTCAATTCCGGGGGGCTTGCCAATTTCTTTGGTCCCAATAATTTTGGGTCAAGTGCCAATAGTGCTACTGCGGACTATATTCAAGCGAATCCCGATGCAAGTTTTATTGTTGTTCCGGTATTGCCCAGGGGGACTTATTTGAGCTTGGATTACAAGTTCTAGGCTTTGCTGATTGACTATTAAGGGGAGGTAAAGACCTTCACCACAAAAGGGGGGCTTTCCTGTAACATATAAAAAATACGAAATCGTTATATGAAATCCATGGATTGGGGCGAACGGCCAAAGGCATAATAAACTATAGGCCTACGGATTGCACAAAAAAAGAGGCTCTTGTTGTGAATATTAAAAAAAACAGTTTTTACGGGTATATTAATCAGTAAAACAATAAAAAAAGTTAGATTTGTGCGAATTTTTTAGCAAAAATTTGAGATAAAAAGATAAACTGATAATTCTTAGAAAAAACATCAAATGGACAAAGAAATTAATCTGCAATCGGCTGATAATATAAGGGCTCTGGCAGTGGCTATGGTTGAAAAGGCAAATTCAGGACACCCAGGTGGTCCAATGGGAGGGGCCGATTTCATGCATATCCTATATTCGGAGTTTTTCAACTATGACCCAAGTGACATGACTTGGCCCTTTAGAGATCGTTTCTTTATGGATGCAGGTCATTTGTCAACCCTAATGTATGCCCAATACTATTTGTTGGGTAATTATGGTAAGGATGATGTCGCGAATTTCAGACAGTGGGGGTCGATCACACCAGGACACCCTGAAGTTGATGTTGCAAGAGGTATAGAAAATACATCCGGTCCATTGGGACAGGGGCATACCATGGGTGTTGGGGCAGCTGTGGCCGCCAAGTTCCTTCAGGCCCGTTTTGGCAATTGGATGAACCATAAAATATATGGTTTTATTTCCGATGGTGGGGTACAAGAAGAGATTTCCCAGGGAGCAGGTAGGATTGCAGGGCATTTAGGCCTGAATAACTTTATTATGTTCTATGACTCCAATGATGTTCAATTATCCACAATGACCGATCAGGTAACCTCAGAGGATACCGAAATGAAATATAAGGCTTGGGGTTGGAAAGTAATCACCATTGACGGTCACGACCACGATGCGATCAGAAAAGCGCTCACTGAGGCAAATGCCGAAACTGAGCGGCCTACATTGATTATTGGTAAAACAATAATGGGCAAAGGTTGTGTTACGGCTGATGGAAGTATGTTCGAAGGCCATTGCGAATTGCATGGACAGCCCATCGGACAGACTGGTGCGGATTATGAAAAGACATTGTTGAATCTCGGTGTCGATCCCAGTGAACCTTTTAAGATAAAAGCTGAGGTAAAAGAGTTTTATAAGGGTATAGTGGCCCGAAAGAAAGCCGATGCCCAGGAGAAAAAGAACGAAATCGACGCATGGAGAAAGGAAAATAAGGAATTGGCCGCTAAATTGGATCGTTTTCTTTCCGGTGAATTGCCAAAGTTGGATTTTGAATCGGTAGCACATAAAGACGGACTCGCAACACGGGCGGCATCTTCAAATGTTCTGGCCTATTTGGCCGAAAACGTTGAGAACATGATTGTTTCTTCCGCGGATTTATCGAATAGTGATAAGACCGATGGATTCTTGAAGAAATCCTATGCCTTGAAAAAAGGGGATTTCTCAGGGGCATTCTTACAAGCAGGGGTGGCAGAATTGACCATGACCTCCTTGGCAAACGGTATAGCCTTACATGGTGGGGTTGTTCCTGTCGTAGCTACCTTCTTTGTATTCTCGGATTATATGAAACCCGCAATACGATTAAGTTGTATCCAGGAGTTGCCTGTGAAGTTCGTATGGACCCATGATGCCTTTAGGGTAGGGGAAGATGGTCCAACACACCAGCCTGTTGAACAAGAGGCCCAGATCCGTTTATTGGAAAAATTGAAAAACCATAGTGGCGACCCTAGTTTTGTTGCTTTGCGTCCCGCCGATTCCCAAGAAACCAGCGTTGCTTGGAAAATGGCTATGGAAAATTCAAAGACACCAACTGGTTTGATCCTTTCCAGACAAGGGATCAAGGATGTGCCTTCCCTAACGGGATCCCGATATACCGAGGCATTGAAAGCTGAAAAAGGAGGGTATTTGGTAAAGGAAACAGCTAACCCGGATGTGGTTTTGGTAGCCAATGGTTCGGAAGTATCCACATTGATAGAGGCAGCGCAATTGTTGGAAGAAAGAAAGAATTTAAAAATAAACATAGCATCCATTCCGTCTGAAGGTATTTTTAGACTACAGTCTAAGGCTTACCAAAGCAGTGTTATACCCGAGGGGGTTCCTGTTTTTGGACTTACAGCCGGATTGCCGGTAAACCTAGAGGCTTTGGTTGGCGCCAATGGCAAGGTTTTCGGATTGGACCATTTCGGATATTCGGCACCTGCAAAAGTGCTGGATGATAAATTCGGATTTACGGGGGAAAAGGTATATAACGAGGTTTTGGCCTTTTTGGAAAAGTAATCCTAAAGCGTATATCGCCTTAAAAATCAGTAAATATTATTGTAAAGCGGCTTGGATCATAAATCCAGGCCGCTTTTTTTGTTTCTTATTTCCCTTCTTTAAGGATATGGGCTATTTCCAATGGAGATATGGTACCTGTATATTTATTAATATGCAGTAAATTCATTATTTTTTTGGTTTTTTGAATTATATTGAGCCTAAAAATTGGATATTCAATAATATGTCATCGCGATTATGGATGCAATCATAGATTTTTTCACCCATTTGACCAGCCTCCAAAAATTGATTTGGATTATAGGTCTGTTAACGGTTTTCTGGCTCTTCGAAGGGGCTTATCCCCTCAGGAGATTCCACTATAAAAAATGGGCACATGCTACGCCAAATTTAATTTTACTCTCTTCAACGATTTTGATCAATGTTCTTTTTGGTCTGGCTACCCTAGGTATTTTCAACTGGTTGGAAGAAAATGAATTTGGATTACTGAACTTGGTCGAATTCCCGGTATGGGTAGAATTGGTCCTGGCCATTATGTTGTTGGATTTTTTAGCGCAATACGTCGTGCATTTTATGCTGCATAAAGTTCGGTTTATGTGGCGATTCCATATGGTGCACCATAGTGATACCAATATCGATGTGACATCGGGTACCCGACATCACCCGATAGATTTTGTCATGAGGGAGACTTTTGCCTTGCTGGCTATTGTGATCGCGGGGTTACCTTTGGCGTATTATGTGATTTACCGGGTGTTGACCATTTTGTTCACGTATTTTTCGCATGCCAATATAAGCCTGCCGATTTGGTTGGATAAGATTATTAGCTTGGTTTTTATTTCACCAAACACACATAAATTCCACCACCATCATAAAGTGCCTTGGACCGACACCAATTACGGCAATATCTTCTCGCTATGGGATAGGGCATTTGGCACCTTTGTATACCATAATCCCAAAGACATCGTATATGGCTTGGATATTTTGGATAATGATAAATCAAATGATATCCTGTATCAATTGAAAGTGCCATTTGTTTACAAAAAAAACAACATGGAGATATGATGTTTTTGTGGTAAAGCCTTTAAAAAACAAGGCTAATATGTTCATTTCAAAGCTTTTTATGATTAAATTGAACTATGCTTTATAAAAGCATTACCGACCGTATAAATTAAACCGATAGTATGAAAAAAACTAGTAACCCAAAGAAAACATTGCTGAGTAGTACGAATTCTAGGAGAACTTTTGTCAAAAACACCGCTTTGATTTCCGGAGCTTTGGTATTACCAACGTTTCAGATGGATGCCATGGTGAATGTATTCAATGAAAAGAAATTGAAAATTGCCTTGGTAGGATGTGGTGGCCGTGGAACCGGTGCCGCTGTACAGGCCCTGAGGGCCGATGAAAATATTGAGTTGGTTGCCATGGCAGATGCTTTTGAGGATAGGCTTAAAAGTAGTCTTATGAATATTTCCAAGGAAATGGGAGAGACCAAAAAGGTGAATGTAAAGGAAGAGCATCAATTTGTGGGTTTTGACGCAGCCAAGAAGGCAATTGATCTTGCCGATGTGGTTATCCTGGCCACACCTCCAGGATTTAGGCCCCAACATTTTGAGTATGCCATTGATGCAGGTAAACACGTGTTTATGGAAAAACCTGTGGCCACCGATGTTCCCGGTGTTCGCAAGGTCTTGGCAGCGGCAAAAAAAGCTAAAGCGAATAAGTTGAACGTGGTCGTAGGCCTTCAAAGACACTACCAATCGAGTTATTTGGCCGCATTAGAGCAATTGAAACAAAACAAGATAGGTAAGATAGTTTCCGGGCAAGTATATTGGAACAGTTCTGGTGTTTGGGTACGAGAGCGACAACCTGGTCAATCCGAATTGGAATACCAAATGCGTAATTGGTATTATTTTAATTGGTTGTGTGGGGATCATATTCTGGAGCAACATATACATAATATCGATGTGGCCAATTGGTTCATTGGGGAAACCCCCATTTCTGCCCAAGGTATGGGAGGAAGACAGGTTAGGACCGGTAAAGACCATGGGGAGATTTTTGACCATCATTTTGTTGAATATACCTATCCAAGTGGGGCTGTGGTCGCAAGTCAGTGCAGGCATCAACCTGATACGATGCGAAGGGTCGCAGAGTTTTTCCAAGGAACAAAAGGGACTGTCTCTACGGCAGGTGACAATGTGGAAATGAAAGATTGGGACGGGAACGCTATATTCAACCATAGGGGCAAGGACGATGCTAATCCTTACCAAGTGGAACATGATAAGTTGTTTGCATCCATTAGGAGTGGAGGGGTAATCAGTAATGCCGAAAATGGGGCGAACAGTACCATGAGTGCCATCATAGGGCGAATGGCTACCTATTCCGGACAGATTATCACATGGGAAGAGGCTATGAAATCAGAATTGAAATTGGTGCCTGACGAATTGACCTGGGCCTCGCCCGCACCGGTACAGCCGAATGCGGATGGTAGTTATAATATACCTATGCCAGGGAAGACTGTTGTGATGTAGGGTAACCATCATCCTATATACTTTAAGATGTTACGATTGTCCCTGCTTTTGGCAGGGACATTTTTTTTGGCTGCAATGATGTCTTCGGATCCAATTTAAATAACGTTAAAAAAAGCTAGACCTCAAGTACATTTTTGATCCAACAACCCAGAGGCGTAATTTTGGGGGGTACGGACAAGGGAAGGTGGAAACTCCTCCTTACCGGGCGAAAATGATTTGCGTTTGGTCATAGGCGCAATGTACACAAGGCAGGGTACAACTTGGACGGAAATCACCAGGTATGTCTTGTGTTTTATTTTGGTATAATGATATTTGTCATGGTTTCATTTTTGTAAAAATCATAGCTTTATGTAAATCTTAAAACCATATATACTATGACAATCAACATTCAGTATGTTCAAATGCCTACCAGTGAAGCAATGAATGAATTAATAACCATTAAATTAAATCGCCTTGCTGCAAAATTTGAATGGGTAATACGGGCGGAAGTTTATTTTAAACAGGAAAATGACCCCACAGGCAAGGGTAAAATATGTGAAATGGAACTCAGTGCCCCTGGACCCCGTATTTTTGCACGGTCTGATGAGGATGATTTTGAAAAGGCGGCTGCAAATACCATTAAAGACCTTGAAAAACAATTGAACAAGAGAAAAGCCGTTATGAATAAGCGTTAATACCAATTGTATAAACCTTAATATTATTTTTTATGAAGAAAATACTCGTACCGGTTGACTTTTCTGAATTCTCTGAAAATGCCTTGGAGGTTGCAGCCCATTTGGCTAAAAAAATCGATGCCGATTTAATCTTATTGCATATGCTGGGCCTTTCGGAGGCTATTTTCACAAAGAATGAAGCCCAGGAATTTATGGAGGCCCAATATTATATGAAATTGGCCAAGAAAAGATTCAATGAATTTTTGGATAAGCCCTTTCTAAAAGGGGTTAAGATGTTTGAGATTGTACAGAACTATAAGGATTTCAACGAATTGAACAACGTGGTAAAGGAACATGGGATAGACCTTGTGGTAATGGGGTCCCATGGGGCAACCGGTATCAGTGGACTATTCGTAGGGTCGAATACCGAAAAGGTGGTTCGAAATTGTGAGGTACCTGTGCTTGTCATCAAAAAGAAAAGGACCGATTTTGACATCAAGAAAGCGGTGTTCGCCAGCGATTTTGGGGTTGAACATAAGGAAGTGTACCATAAGGCCTTGAAGTTTTTCGATATGCTGAATGTTGAAGTACATAAAGTCTATATAAACAGGCCCAATCAATATTTTAAAAGTACCGAGGAAATTAAGGAACAAATAGCGGTTTTTATGGGTGTGGCGCATCACGGTAAAATACCCGCCAAGGAAAATGTAACCATTCTCAATGATTATAGCTTAGAACAGGGTATTTATAATTACGCCCAAACCATAAATGCCGATATTATCGCACTACCT
Organism: Maribacter aquimaris; assembly: GCF_014596745.1. Taxonomy (GTDB): domain Bacteria; phylum Bacteroidota; class Bacteroidia; order Flavobacteriales; family Flavobacteriaceae; genus Maribacter_A; species Maribacter_A aquimaris. Next base: position 665,909 of record NZ_JABTCF010000001.1, on the reverse strand, counting down.
ACCCGTGGGAGAAAAGGGCTTGCACACTTTTTTAAAGGTAGTGTAGGGGAGGATATTGCGAATAGGGCCGACTTACCCGTTATCACTTTCCGAGTGTGATTGGGTTTCAAAAAGTAATCTAAGTTTGCCCAGAAGCACTAATTCCGATTTGTTCTTTTGGGCAGATGATGATGCAATGGCCTGTGCGATGTTCCATACCCATTTTCTCAATCTAGGGGTAAAGCGCGATTGGTTCTTATCGAAATAGTCACAAAACTGATTAAAACAGGTACTGCTTTCTGCGTTGATTTTTTGCATACGGGTAAAAATCCCTTCAATGGCAAGAGCGTCATGACGGGTAAGGTCTTCTGGATTTTCCTCTGGTTGTGTCAATGCTTCGGATAGCTTTTTTTTAAGCATTCCATGTTCTTTTTCATGCACTTTTTTATCCGCCATGGCCACGGCATAAAATAAGATGCCTAGATGATGATTCAGGGAGTCCTTGCTATTTTCCATGGTCGTTCCAATTCATTTAGGGTTGTACTTTAAAGCGATAAGTATACGTTTAATTTATGATGTTCAGGCTGATTTGTATCAGTTTATAAATCAATCTTTTTAATGTAAATTGTATCGTTAAAACTATGAGCTATGAATACTGTATTGGCTATTGATATCGGGGGTACTTATACAAAGATTGGTATTGTGGATAAAAATGGGGGTATTCTGGATTCCGCGGTTTTTAGCACAAAATCTAAAGAACCCTTTGCCATTTATCTAAAGGAATTACTATCCAATATAAAACAATTACTGGGTTCTTTGAATGCCAAGGATAAGCCCATGGCCATTGGGATAGGCGCTCCCAATGCCAATTCATTGACGGGTCAGGTTGAGAATCCACCCAATCTAAATTGGGGAAAGGAAACCCCTATCGTAAAGGCAATAAATGAAGCATTGGGACTACCTGTTTACATTGCAAATGATGCCAATGCCTCAGCCTTGGGCGAGTTGAAATTTGGTTTGGGACAAGGCATGCGCAATTTTGTGGTATTGACTTTGGGAACGGGGCTAGGCAGTGGTATCATTGTGAATGGTGAACTTTTATTGGGGGAACACGCCCAGGCAGGTGAGTTAGGCCATGTGAATGTGGATCCCAATGGTAGGTATTGCAATTGTGGCTTACAGGGGTGTTTGGAGACCTATGCATCGGTAACCGGAATAAAGCGTACGGTTTTTGAACTCATTGCGGAAATGCGCGAGGCATCCCCGCTACGCAGTATTAGTTTTGAGGACTTGACAGGGGAAGCTATCGCTAAGGCAGCGTTAGAGGGCGATGCTTTGGCCCTAAGGGCTTTTGATATCACAGCAGAGATTTTGGGTCGTAAAATGGCCGATACAGTGGCTCATTTAGACCCTGAGGCTTTTATTCTTGCTGGCGGACTTAGCAAGGCTGGCGATATTCTTTTAAAACCTGTTAAGGCAAGCATGGAGAAAAACCTCTTTGTAGCCTATAAGGGAAAAATAAAGGTTTACCTATCCGATGCGCCTAGGGATGCGGCCATATTGGGGCCTGCGGCATTGGCATGGTCCTATGTTTCGTAAGGCATTATTCCTCAAGTAAATGCTCTAGGTTCTCGACGTCAACGATGTGTTCCGTTATGGCAAACACTTGTTTTCTATTACTGCGTACTGTTTTATAGAATTTGGCGATATCGTCTTCAAGTTCCTGATGTTCTTCACGGAATAATCGGGTGTCATGCTTAAATGGGTCTTCTATGGTTTGGGCAATATGGGTAAGATGTCCATCGACCCTATTTAAGAGTTGGTCCCCCATTTTTTTGTCCTTTAATATGCCTTCTCCAATTTTTTTGACAGCATCCAGATTCTCCTTTGTTGTAATCCAGATAAAATATTTGTCCAATAACTTAAGGAGAAATTTCAGGTCTTGTTGGTAGAAGGTCAAATCGGATTTCCAATGCTTGGTCAAAACATATAATTCATTCCAATCTGTTTGTTGAATATAATCACCCTTTGGTCTAGTTCTATAATTTTCCATGAGCGTATTGTTTTAATCGGCATTGTGCCATTACTTAAAGTTACCTTCTATCATTAATATGTTTTATGATTTTTATCATGATGTCCTATGAAATTAAGGGTTTAAATATAGCCGATAGCATAACACTTCGTTAAATTATCGAACACGTGGCGGAAGGGCTTGGTTTTTGGACAAACCTAGTAAGGGGTTTCCTGACTTTTGTTTTATCGTACCCTTCCAAAAAATGAATTCTAGGGGAGGTGGAGTGCATACAGGTGGGGTATCGCCTGTTATTGGTAGAAGTCGAGTTTGTTCTTTAGGGAGATGATTTCGTTCTGCATTTGCGTTATACGATCCAATAGTTGGTGAATGACCTCGATTCCCTCAAGATTGATATTCAGGTCATCATGTAGGCGAACTATTTTTTCCACTTTTGGGAGTTCCTCAAAAGGAATATATTCGGTATCCTCTTTTTTGACGACTTCAATCAGACCGAAATCCTGCAACTGTAGGATGAATTGCGCAGGGACGCCATGACTGTAGCAAAATTCCTTTACTTCAATATAGTTATACTGTTCCATCATTTCGTAGCTTTTAAATTGGCGAGCTCTTTAAAAAGTTCCTTTTCCTTGACAGATAAACCTGTGGGTGTTTTGACGGTATAGGTAATATATAGATCACCAAACTGTCCTTCCTTTTTATATATGGGGAAACCTTTGCCTTTCAATTTTACCTGTGTTCCGCTTTGCGTCTCAGGTTTCACTTTTAGTTTGGCTTTGCCATCGAAGGTGGTTACGGTAATCTCCCCTCCTAAAACAGCGGTATATAAATCCAAATCGACTGTTTTGTACAGGTTATTGCCATCGCGTTTGAAGGGTGTGTTGTTTTCTATGGAGAAGGTGATGAACAAATCCCCTTTGGGTCCGCCATTACGTCCAGGACCACCATGGCCTTTGATTTTTATGGTTTGGCCATTTTCTATACCCGCAGGAATGGTAATACGAATATTCTTCCCGTTGACCGTTAAAGTCCTTTTATGGGGGGTGTATACATCCTTTAAATACAATTTAAGTTCCGCATTGTAGTCTTGTCCCCGATACTTCACTTTACGACCGCTGGAGAAACCTTGGGAAGTTCTTCCCCCGAACATGGATTCGAAAAAGTCTGAAAAATCATGTTCCCCAAAGCCACCGGTACTCTGGGATTGCGGGCCTCTTTGTTGTTGGGCTTTTCTTGCTTTTTCTATTTCATCGGCATGCTGCCAGTCCTTGCCATATTCATCATATTTTTTTCTGTTATCGGCATTACCCAATACCTCATTGGCCTCATTGATCTGTTTAAACTTGCGTTCGGCCTCAGAGTCATTGGGGTTTACATCGGGGTGGTATTTGCGGGCAAGTTTGCGATATGCTTTCTTGATATCGCTTGCAGAGGCATTTTTTGAAACACCCAGTACACTATAATAGTCAATGTATTCCATTTTCCACGTTCACTTTGTAAGGTTTCTATATCGTTAAACCGAAGGATTCGATATTAGGCTTGATAAAGTACATTTCTGTTATCTTTCCCAACCTGGATGACACCGTCGGCAATGATCAAAATCTCCTTTTCCACTGCAACAAAATCCGTTATGAGTGATATGATATTTTTTTTGATCAAAGATTGCTCTTTGTAAATAGCCCTAGGGTCATAGTCCGATGCTCCCTTGATAATACCACCCAATCGATTTTGATGGTCTTTCAAGCGCTTTTTTAAACGGCCGCAGGTATAACATAGATCCTGGAAGCGCATCAGGCTCTCGCGCACTTCATCCAAATTTTCATTTTGTACTATCTCATCGAAATAACGATCCAATAGTTGTTGTAAAAACCGGATATCCTTGGTTTGTAACTCTAATTTCGATTTTAATTGTTCACATTCCTTAAGGTAGGTGTTCCATGTACCCCTTGTGTTCAAAATATCCAAAGAAGAAATCAGTTTTCCCATAATAGATTATTTTGACTAAAATTAAACTTATAAATAATTTTATAATATGATTTTTATCATAACCCCTAAATGGCTAATGCGGTAACTTACTTTATAATTATGGAAGGTTATATTTGTTTTCAGGACTAATGGCAAATTGAGGCAATTCTATTAAGAGGAATGAAGAATTTCGCGCAGAACAATACTATTTTCAACTTGCTTTCCGAAGCGGTTTCAGAAGGGATATTGGTCATTAATCAAGAGCATGTTATTGTGGCCACGAATTCCAAAGCGGATCAAATGTTCGGTTATGGGGAACGGGAACTTATTGGGCAGCCTATACACATCTTGGTACCCGATTCCCATCGCAATAATCACGATTTTCATGTAAACAGGTTTTTTAACACGCATAAGTCCAGTAAGATGATGGTTGATCGCCTGCTCTTTGGCCTGCGAAAGGACCAGGTGGAATTTCCGGTACAAATAAGCCTTAATCCTTTTGATACGGAGGGTTCCCATTATGTTTTTGCCTTGGTATTCGATAAGACCGAGCTTAGTAATAGGGATTTGCAAATCCAGGAATTGAACGAACATCTCGAGAGAAAGATCAAGACCCGAACCTATGAATTGAGGGAGACCGTTGCCAAATTGAGAAAAGAAGTCAAAAGGAGGGAAGAGGCGGAAATGAGGATGAAATCAGCTTTGGAACGCGAACGTGAATTGGGGGCATTGAAGACAAAATTCCTGTCATTGGTTTCCCATGAATTCAAGACGCCATTGAGTGGAATACTTTCCTCTGCTACACTTGTGGGCAAATATAAGGAAGCCCACCATCAGGAAAAGCGCCTAAAACACATCAATACAATCATTGGTGAGGTAAGGCACTTAAATAGTATCCTGACCGATTTTCTTTCCATAGAAAGGCTGGAAAAAGGAAAAGAAATTTATGGGTTCACTACGTTTTCCCTAAGTAAAATTGTCAATGAGGTAGTATACAACGCCAACATGTTGTTGAAGATAGGCCAACATATCAATTACCCGCAGAATATAGATGATATTATCATTCATCAAGACGAGAAGATCGTAACCCTAATATTGACTAACTTGCTCTATAATTCAATAAAATATTCCCCAGAGGATAGCGATATAGATATTTCGATTGAGATTGGGGAAAGTCAAATGGTACTAAAGATCCAAGACCAAGGTATCGGCATACCGGAGCAGGATAAAAAACATATTTTTGAACGTTATTTTAGGGCAGAGAATGCCCTTTTGAACCAAGGAACGGGCATTGGTCTCAATATCATAAGGGATCACATAGAAAACCTTGAAGGAAAGATTTATTTTAATAGCAAACAGAATGAGGGAACGACCTTTACGGTTGAGCTTCCCATCAACAATCGAATAGATACAGGATTAAACTAGGTAATGATGAGCAAAGTATTATTGATAGAGGATGATCCCGTACTTAGGGATAATACAGCTGAATTATTGGAACTTTCCGATTATGAGATGTTTACGGCATCCAATGGAAAGAAAGGGGTTAAGATTGCAAAGGAGATTTTACCCGATGTGATCATCTGTGACATCATGATGCCCGAACTGGATGGGTATGGTGTTTTGGAACAGTTGGCAGAAGATCAATCGACAAAGCATATTCCTTTTATCTTCCTATCGGCCAAAACGGAACGAAAGGATATTCGTAAAGGAATGAACCTCGGGGCTGATGATTACCTGACAAAACCTTTTGAAGAATCCGATCTCATTGGTGCGATTGAGAGTAGGTTGGCCAGGGCTGCCATTTTAAAGGAGATCCAAAATTCAAAATCGGAAAAGGATGAGGAAATAGATTTGGGAATCTGCTCCATTCATGAATTCAAGAATTATTTGGATGACAATGGGGATGAATTGGAATTCGCCCAAGGCGAGCAGATCTATCACGAGGGAGGTAATGTCCATATGATCTATTTGATCATAAAAGGGATTGTAAAGACCCATAAATTGGATGAAAATGGAAAGGAACTGATTACTGCGATTTATAAAGAGGATGATTTCTTCGGATTTTCATCCCTGTCGGCCCACGAAGTTTATGAGGAATATGCTACCGCTATGGAGGATACCAAATTGGTTGGGGTAAGCAAGGACAAGTTACGGGTGGTCTTACAGGAGAACCACAGCCTTGCCCTTGAATTAATGCATGTATTGGCAGAAAACCTTACCGATGCCAAAAAACAATTATTGGAAATGGCCTATGGGTCCGTACGCAAGAAAACGGCAAGTACCCTCTTGAAGTTTGCCGATAAACTTGAGCGCGATAAACAAGGGAACATACAGATCTTACGAAGCGATCTCGCCAGCGTCGCAGGTATGGCCACAGAAACCCTGATCCGAACCCTGTCAAGCTTTAAAAAGGAAGGGTTGATTGCTATGGAAGACCATAACATAAGAATACTGGATCAAGAGTCCCTAAGCCGAATTTATTGAAGCGTATCGGAATAACGATACATGATGCTGGTCATTTACTAATTGGGGGTAACGATTTAATTTTGGGGCTTAAACCAAAATGTTTACCTAATGATGCACATTTTAGTTCCAACCGATTTTTCCGAGAATGCCTGGAATGCCCTTAAGTATGGGGTCCAATTATACAAAGACGTCCAATGCACATTCTATTTGCTGCATATTAACCCGATTCCTGCTTATTCAGGAGCGGGAACATCCGTACGGGTTTCCTCTAAAATGGCAGAAGGGAATGTTTTGATTGAAAGTAAGGCAAGTCTGGAAAAATTATTGTTCCAGATTGAAAAATTCGACACTAGTACCAAACATTCCTATACCACCATTTCCTCACATAATTTTTTTGTTGAAGCTATCAAACGACAAGTTGAGAATAGGAAAATAGATTTGATCATCATGGGAACGAAGGGCGCTTCGGGCTTAAAGAAAGTAACCCTTGGAAGCAATACCGGGGATGTACTGACCAAAGTCAAATGCCCGCTATTGGCCGTGCCAGAGAATACTGTCTATAAAACACCTAGGGAAATTGCCTTTCCTACGGATTATCATTTGGGTTATGATTTGAATGTACTCGATACGCTTATAGAAATGGTCAACTTGAATAAATCGGATTTGCATATACTGCATATTTCAAAGAAAGGTGAGAAACTAAGTGACGAACAATTGGAAAACAAGGAATTCTTAAATGATTACCTACAGGATGTGAAACATAGTTTCCATTCGTTGACAGGGGAGGACTTGGAGACTTCGGTCCAGTGTTTTACAGAATCCAGGGATATTGATATGATTACCATGGTGGCCAAAAACCTTAATTTTTTCCAGCGTATCCTTTTTCGGCCAAAAGTGGAGAAAATCAGTTATCATACGGATATTCCTTTCCTAATACTGCATGAGTAAGTGATTTATGATTGGCTTTTTGATTGTATCACTTGCACGATATCCCTTTTTTGAAGCACCCCTGATTGTCGCCATAATTGTTTGCCGTTTTGGAATAGGATCATGGTAGGTACGCCCCGTACTTGGTACTGGGAAGCTATGGATTGATTTTTATCCACATCGATTTTAATGACCTTGATCGCATCACCCAATTCTTTCTTTACCTCCTTGAGGATTGGCGCCAACATTTTACAAGGGCCACACCAATCAGCGAAAAAATCTACAAGAACCGGGGTTTCTGAATTGATGATATTTGTAAAACTACTTTTCATAGGAAATTATTTAACACTGCAAAGTAATACAAAGACAAAATTATTCAACTGATTAATGTCATGGTTTAAAACTTTGTTAAAAGTTAAATTTGATAAAACGAAAACATCTTGTGCCATGAGAAAGATATTGGTTCCTACGGATTTTTCAGATAACGCCTTTAATGCCTTGAAATATGCTTGCCATGTATTCAAGTACGAAAAAAGTGAGATTTTCATCATGCATGCCTATGCCGATGAGGTCTACCAACAGGATCGCTTAACAAAAAGAAGCCTTTTGGACGAGCTTAAGGAAAAAACACATCGAAAGTCTGAAGAAAAGCTTAATGAGGTATTGGAAAGGATTGAACACGAATATCCAAACCCCCATCACAAGTATAAAAAAATATCCGCATTTGGTTCCTTGATCGACGAAGTAAATGACTTGGTTAACCTGGAAAACCTGGATATTGTTGTTATGGCAACAAGAGGGGCGACCAATGATCGAAGCTTAACCTTTGGCAGCAATACATTGCAAGTGTTGAAGTATATAAGTTGTCCGGTCTTGGCCATACCCGAAGGTTATACCTATCATGCGCCAAAAGAATTGCTTTTCCCTACCAATTATTTGGTACCCTACAAAAGGCGAGAATTAAAATTACTGTGCGAAATGTCCGGTTCCTTTAGATCGACCATCCATATGCTGTATATCGACCCCATTAAAAAATTGACACTTAGACAAGAGGACAACCAGCAATTTCTTAAGGAGTGCCTTCCCAAAGCCAGATTGGTATTTGAAACGACCGAGGAGAAGGATAAGACCATCGCCATTACCAAGTACATTGTGCACAAAAACATCGATATGCTGGTCTTGGTCAACACCAGGCATTCATTTGTAGAGGATATGCTGACAAAATCAACCTTGGATAAAATAGGGTTGCATATTAAAATCCCGTTTTTGGTGATGCAGAATTTGTTTAGATAATGTTAAAAAAAATGGAACATGAAACGTATAATCCTTCCCACCGATTTTTCTGAAAACGCCTATAATGCCATAAATTATGCCATTGACCTTTTTAAGGATGTAACGTGTACATTTTATCTTTTACATACCTATACACCGGCTATTTATCAGGCGGAATATGTGTTGCACAGCCCCGGACAGATTGGTCTCGGCGATATTTATCAAGAAAATGCATTGACCCAATTGAATGCATTGAAGAAGCAGTTGATCTCGGAGTTCAATAACAAGAAACACACCTTCATCGTACATTCGGCTTTTAATATCTTGGTTGATGAAATAGTGGAAACATCCCAAAAAGAAGGTGCTGATTTGGTGATTATGGGTACTCAAGGGGCTACGGGGGCCAAGGAGATTTTTATTGGAACCAATACCGTCCATGTCATAAAAAGGGGCTGTTGTCCTATTTTGGCCGTACCTCCTGGTTTTAAATTTGAGCAGCCTAAGGAAATATTGTTTCCCACCGATTTTGAAATCGATTATCAACAGGGGCAATTACAGGAAGTAATACAACTGGCAGAACTTCATCATTCAAATATTCAGGTAATGCACGTATCCTCAGGATACGACCTAACCAGTTCCCAGTTGCAGAATAAGGCCAAATTGGATGGGATCTTAGGGAAAACACCACATCTATTCCATGAAGAACCCAATCAAGGGATTATGACGGCAATCAATGCTTTTCAAGAAAAGAAACAGATCAATATGTTGGTCATGATCCAGAACCGCCATACGTTTTTGGAACGATTGTTCATAGAACCAGTAATTAAGAAATTGGGATTCCATCAGACCATTCCATTTTTGGTAATTCCACCACATAAAAATAATTGACCATGCAGAATATTTTAATCCCAACCGATTTTTCGAATGATGCGTACAATGCCCTCTTTTACGCTTCAAAACTTTTTAAGTCCAAAACCTGTAATTTTTATCTTTTGAATGTTTATAATGAGAGCACTCCATTGGTAAGCAGAAATACAAATGCACTTGATGGTAATGGGCATCGTAAAGGATTACTGGAGCAACTCAATGACGAATCCTGTGAAGAATTGAAACGTACCTTCCATAGAATCAATTTAGATCATAAGTGCCCGAACCATACCTATAAGTTGATTCCAATGAAAAGGGATTTGACCGAAGCGGTTTCCCTAACCATAGACGAGTACCATATAGATCTTGTGATTATGGGAAACAAAGGAGGGTCCAATGGTTTAGGGGTATTTTTGGGAAGTAGTACTACCAAAGTTTTGGCATCGGTTAAAAACTGTCCCATTTTGGCCGTACCTATGAATGCCGATTTTCAGGTACCCTATGAAATCGCCTTTGCCACCGATTATAAAAGGCACTACAATGCCAAGGTAATCGAACCCTTAAAGTCATTGGCGACACATTGCGGATCTGCCGTACGAATTTTGCATATTAATGAGGAGGAACGTTTGTCAAAAGTCCAGGAAAGCAATCTAAAAACATTGAGGGCTTATTTGGAAGCGACCCCAAACACGGTTCATTGGATGCCCAGTTTTAAAAGTAAAACCAAGGCTATACAGGTTTTTTTGGATGAACTAGGCATAGGAATGCTTACGATGGTGAACTACGAACACGGATTTTTGGAGAATTTACTGAAAGAGCCCATTATTAAGAAACTGGCCTTCAATATCGATATCCCTTTCTTGGTCATACCCGGTAAGTCCTGATTTTGGTCATTGTACCATGCGTTTTTTTTCGAGATATTCAATATAATAATCAAAACGTGAATTATGGAAAATATTGGTATTTGGCTCGATAAGGAGAAAGCACACATTGTATCGCTTAAGAATGATTCCGAAACGTTTAACACGGTTGTTTCTGAAATAGAGAACTATAGGCCTTCGGGAGGTTCGGGTACAAAATCGGCGAAATGGGGACCCCAAGACGTTGTACAGGATAGTAAATATCTAGAACGGGAAAATCATCAGTACAAATTGTATTTTGAAAACTTGGTAAAAGCCATAGGGAAAACTGAGAGCTTGGCATTATTTGGTCCTGCGGAAACGGCGGCACGGTTTAAGAAGTATCTGGATAAAAAACATCCACTTACTGCCACCAAGGTAAAAACGGTGACTAAAGCCGATAGTATGACAGATAACCAAGTCAAGAAATTGGTTCGCGATTATTTTAAAACCTAGTTTTTAAAACACGAGCAATATGCAAATACTGGATGATTTCCTAGGGGACCCCTTAATTCTTAAGGGTCTACGGTTTTTAATATGGATTGTTTTTATAGTCTTATGTATTGGGTTCCTTAGGAAATTGGCCAAAAGACGGTTAGAAAACGTCAATTTTAGATATAAGGCCCAAAAAGGCATAGAAGTCATAGGGTATTTGCTTATCGCCATTCTTATCTTGGTGACGTTTACGATGGAAAGCGTCAAGGATTATACAATCATAATTGGCCTTTTTACGGCTGGACTCACATTTACCCTACAAGAATTGATTTTAAGCATTGCAGGGTCTTTCTACATCTTTTTTGTGAGGGTCTATAAGCCTGGGGATCGTATAGAGATCAATAACATCATGGGCGATGTGATCGATATTGATAGTATTTACACCACAATAATGGAAATGGGGGAGTGGGTGAGTAGTGATAACTATTCCGGTAGGATTGTGAAAATAAGTAATGCCTTTGTTTTTAAGGGGCCAATAAAAAACTACTCTATGGACTTTCCATTTGTATGGGATGAACTTAATATTCTTGTCACTTTTGATTCTGATGTTGAATTGGCGAAAAATATCATCATGGATTGTTCCAATGACCTATTGGCCGATTATGTGGATAAGTCTAAAGCCAATTGGGAAAAAATGGTTGAACGTTATTACATAGAAAACGCAAAATTGGACCCAACCATAGCCATGCACTTAACAGATAATTGGGTCGAGCTCAATCTAAGGTATATTACTGATTATAAATTAAGGAGAAGTACCAAGGACAAGCTGTTTGAAAGTATCGGACAATCGATTTTAGCGACAAAGGGCAAGGTTGTCTTGGCTTCGACCACCTTACAATTGTTGAAAATCCCTGAGGTTGATGTGGCCGTAAAATAAAAGTGTAAGCGGTCTTGTACCAATCATATGGGATAATCTAAGGATGCTATTATTTATAAAGGACATCGAAAATCGAATCAAATGGAAGAACAAAAGGCAATTGAAATCATTAAATCATCCGGTGACAAGGTGAGGTTTTCACTTACTAAATTGCGAAGTTCCCTTCAGCGAAGTGGGGCTGATGACGTTTTGGTGGAGCAAATCGTAAATCAAGTTCGGGATGAGCTGTACCAAGGAATTTCAACAAGGGAAATCTATAACCGGGCCTTTGCATTGTTGAAAAAGAAAAAATCGGTATTTGCCTCTAAATACAAGTTGAAGAAAGCCATTTATGAATTGGGTCCCACTGGTTTTCCCTTTGAAAAATTTGTGGCCGCTATCTTGCGTTATTCAGGCTATGACACGGAGGTTGGTAAGATAATGCAGGGCCATTGCGTTAGCCATGAGGTTGATGTACTGGCCAAGAAAAATGGAACTGTAGTGGTCATAGAATGTAAGTTCCACAGTGATGAGGGGCGTAATTGCAATGTAAAAGTACCCTTGTACATCCAATCCAGATATAACGATATAAAAACGCATTGGGAAGGCAAAAGTTCTAATTCGGGCACCTTGGATAAAGGTTGGGTGGTCACAAACACCCGATTTACTGAAGATGCCCTTGTTTATGGTAAATGCGTAGGCCTTTATCTGTTGAGTTGGGATGTTCCCAAAGGCGATGGTCTGCGAGACCGAATTGACCGATTGGGATTATACCCCATAACCGTATCAACATTGTTGACCCAAAGGGAAAAGCAATTCTTGTTAAGCCGGGATATTGTATTGTGCCGTCAATTGTTGAATGACAGTTTTTTTCTGGATCATCTAGAGATCAATGCGCCGAGAAAGGAAAAAATCATGAAGGAACTACACCAATTATGTAATTGTTGAATCGATATGAATACAGTAAAAATACAATTTTTAGGTGCTGCAGGTACCGTTACGGGGTCAAAATACTATTTGGAAACACCTGAACTCAAACTCATGGTCGATTGTGGCATGTTCCAAGGTTTAAAAGAATTAAGGATGAGTAATTGGGAACCACTTCCGATACCGGTTAATGAACTCGATTATGTATTGCTTACCCACGGGCATTTAGACCATACAGGATATTTACCTAGATTATTGAAAGAAGGTTTTAAAGGCCAGATTTTGGGAACCGCACCTACTTTGGCCATTACCTCCATCATTTTGAAGGATAGTGCCAAAATTCACGAAGAAGAGGCTGAAAAAGCAAATAAGGAAGGGTATTCCAAGCATAAACCCGCACTTCCGTTCTATACCGTAGAGGAGGCCAAAGAGACGATTTCCTTGTTTTCATCCATAGAGAAAGATGAATGGGAAACCCTTTCCCCGAATATACGGTTTAGGGCAAAGTACAATGGGCATATCATTGGTGCCACATTCATTGAATTGGAGATTTTCGGAAAGCGATTTGTGTTTTCTGGGGATATTGGGCGTCAGGAGGATTTCCTATTGGATCCACCGGAACGCCCGGAATGGGCTGACTTTCTATTTGTAGAAAGTACTTACGGCAATAAAAACCACCCCAAAGAAGACGTTGAAGGTATTTTAACGACACTGGTTAACAAAACTATACAACAAAGGGGTAACCTCATTATCCCCTCCTTTGCGGTGGAGCGATTACAATCCTTGATGTATCAATTATGGCTGCTTTATAAAAAGAACAAAATACCGAATATACCGATTTTTGTAGATAGCCCGATGGGCAATAATGTTTTGTCGGTGTTTCAACAGTTTCCCGATTGGCATAAGCTTTCCTTAAAGGAATACAACGCCATGTGTGATCATGTGAATATCATAAGCTCGTACAAGGAAACTTGGGAAACCATAGATGACCCAAGACCAAAAATAGTGATTGCGGGTAGTGGTATGGTCACCGGGGGAAGGGTGCTTACGTATTTGAAACAGTTGATTGATGTTGAAAGCACCATAGTCTTACTAGTGGGGTACCAAGCGGAAGGCACTCGTGGAAAACAACTTTTGGAAGGCGCGCATGAATTGAAGCTCTTTGGCAAGTATTACCCCGTCAAAGCCGAAATCAGGCATTTGGAGAGTCTTTCGGCCCATGCTGACCAGTCAGGATTGCTCGATTGGCTGTCCGGTTTAAAGAATATTCCAGAGAAGGTGTTTTTAGTCCATGGCGAACCAACGGCATTGGATGCGTTTCGAAGTAAGTTGAACGATAAATTCGATTGGCATGTACATATTCCCAGACTGCATGAGACGGTATCCCTAATGGTTTGAACCCCCACTGATATTCGTCATTGTAAAAACCGGTTGACAGGGCTAGCTTTATGTAAAATTTATAGGCCATGGTTTCCCAGAAAAAAATAACAAAGAAGGTCTTGTCCGAAAGAGTGGAGCAAATGTATAGGGAATCCCAGCAATGGAAATCCTATTTACAGCTTGTATTCGATGAACTAACCTTTATTCAGCACTTACTTAATTCGTACGTTTTTGAACCCAATACACCGAATTTGTTCGAGCGTTTACAGAATTACCAAACACGGATTAAAAAGTCAAAAGACGACTGGAATACACTCTCCAAACAGGTTGTAGGCCATGAAAATAATATTGGGGGAATACTCGAATGTTCAGATCGGACATGCGATAAGTTTTATCATCAAAAACACGAAGTACTAAAAGCGGAAACAGTTAGTTATTTGGAAAGTTTCAAAGACCTTAAATCTGAGATATTTGAATATGCCGGAGGTATTTTAAAAAAAAACAAACCCAACAAATAAGTCTTGGGGATGATTCGATTATGTGGTTATGAGAATTTTCTCCAAAACTTCCTTATGTGACCTGCTCATTGGTAATTTTGTACCGGCAACTTCTACCTTGGTACTACTCCAGTTATCTATCTTTTTGACATTCACGATATAGGATTTGTGTATTCTAATGAGATTTTTCCCAGGTACTTGCTCTAAAAATGATTTCATAGTTGAGAGGACAACATAATTGTCCTCAGTGGTCACTATTTTAATATAATCCCCTAGAGCCTCAATCCATTTGATCGTATTCAGGTATATTTTTTTCTTTTGAAGATCAACATTGACGTAAACAAAATCCCGATTTTTATTGCTTATTGTCATTTGATGATGTGTTTTTACCACTCGGCCTATGGCAGTGGTAAACCGGGCCTTATCAATGGGTTTCTGCAAATAATCGGTAATATTGGGATAGTCAAAGGCCTTTAAGGCATAATCACTTTTATTTGAAATAAGGATGATTTGTGGTGGTTTCTCTAAGGAGTCAAGCAAGTCAAAACCATTGACTACGGGCATTTCAATATCAAGCAAAATTAAGTCCACCTTGTTTTTCTGAATGGCATTCAAGGCGAGTATACCATTTGAATAATCACCCAAAACTTTTAATTGGGGGTGTTCTTTAGCTAATTTGGTTATTGCGGTCCTTTGGGTGTCAGAGTCTTCAACGACTATGGTGTTCAAGGTTTTATAGGTCATTTGGGTATGCTTTATCACGGCATTTTTAGTATTGGTTTACATTAATCGCCGTTTTTGTAACCCGGAAAACCGGATACAGGTACGAATCTAGACAAAATTAGTTAGCTTCAAAAATATGAGGCATAAAAACAAACCTGTAGTATTAAGGTTACATGTCAGGTTGTATATAGAAAATCTTCGTATCCTATAATCGGACACTTCTTGTTGTGACTGATCTAAATCATTTATTCAAAACTATAAATAGGATACCTTAGAAGTAGTAATATGGTGTCCTGCCTTTAAAGGATAAAACAAGTCTATATCAATATTAAAAATATATAACGATGAAAACCAAAAAACAAATTTACAGGTATCTGGAATGGAAAAGCCCAGAAGAAATGCACGAAACTTCATTGGAATGGATTTCAGAATTAAAATTCGTAAAGGATGAACAATTGTTCTTGAATGATCTGATCAAGTCCTATACCCTTCAAATTACCGGCTTAGGTTTATATGAGGAAAGTAAAGGGCTGGTTACTGCTATTTCCAATTCGGAATTAGAGGCTGATAAGCTCTTGAAAAAAGCCATGGTACATGAAAATCAATTATCCATAATGCTAGACGACATTGATCAACCAAAAATGGAGAAGGCCTATACCGAAAGTCACAGGGATATGATTTATGCCATTGAAACTTATTTGGTTGCATATCGAAAATTAAAAGGTAGTCTATTCCAGTTTATTTCGAAGGTTATGAAAAAGGAGAAACAAAAAAGACTTCTTAATTGAAGTTGCTAAACCAAGAATCATGGGAAAGTTGACTTTATCAGTACTTATTTTGCTTTTGATAATGGGGTGTTCTTCGGCCGAATTGGTTGAAAATTGGAAGAACCCTGACATTGTGATCTTCGATGCGGACAAAGTGCTGATCGTAGGTATGACTTATAATGAGGAGGCCCGCGTACAATATGAGACCAAATTAAGGGATGAATTTGAAAAGAGGGGTGTGGAAGCCATGAGGAGCATCGACCTTTTTGATGTTGAGTTTACCTCATCTGAACGGTCAGAGCAGGAGTTGGGTGAAGTTGAACAGCAATTGTTGGACAAGGATTTCGATGCCATTCTTTTTACCAAGGTGAACGGAATAGAGAATATTGAAGCCAATAGAAGATTGTTGAATACCATAGATCGATACGAAACCGGTTTTGAGGAGGATTACATCAGCAATCAAAACATCTATTTTGCACCAGAGGACGATCAGGATTTTACCATCTATCATGCAGAAACTTCATTGTATTGTATTTGTCCGGATAAGGAAAGGGATTTGATATGGAGGGGGTCTATAGATATTAATGATCCTGTTGATATGGAGAAATCAATAGACGATTATATAGATCTGGTTATTATGGCCATGGAAGATCAAGATTTAATCTTTAGAAAAAAACACACAAATGAAGTTACTGGTCTATAGTGCACAGGATTTTGAGATCCCTTTTCTTAAAGCAGCCAATAGACTTCGACATAAAGTCACTTATATACCCGATGCCTTAGATTCGAATACGGCCTTAAAAGCCGTAGGTTTTGATGCCGTCAGCATATTTTCTGGCGATGATGCCTGTTTGATAGTCCTTGAGAAATTAAGGGACCTAGGGGTGAAATACATAACCTTGCGTTCGGCAGGATATAATAACATCCAGATCAAGGGGGCAAAACGATTCGGGTTCAAGGTCGCCAATGCGCCGGATTATTCTCCAAATGCCATTGCCGAACATGCTGTTGCTTTGTTAATGACCATCAATCGGAAGACCCATATAGCAGATCGTCAAGTACATCATTATAACTTTGAACAAAAGAGATTGTTGGGGTTTGATTTGGTGGGTAAGACCATTGGCATTATTGGTACGGGTCGCATAGGTTCGGTAATGGTACGGATCATGCATGGTTTTGGATGTAGGGTCCTGGCCCATGATTTAACGGTCAATCAAGAATTGGTCACTAAATTTGGTGTAACATTTGTGGGTTTGGATCAGTTATATGCCCAAGCGGATATTATCAGTCTTCACCTACCGTTGACATCGGTAAGCCACCATATGCTCGATGGGAAGGCCTTTGAACAGATGAAACCCGATGTGGTTCTTTTGAATACCGCGAGGGGATCCATTGTTGATACCAAAGCGTTGATCAAGGCGATAAGGGACAAAAAGATCGGCTATTATGCAGCCGATGTGTATGATAAGGAAAAGGGCTTATTCTTTAAGAATAATGATGCCCATGACATTCATGATGAAAATATAAAAACCTTACTTTCATTCCCTAATGTGCTATTAACCCCACACCAAGCTTATGTTACGAAAGAGGCTCTTACCAGAATTGCGGCGATAACATTTGAGAACCTTGATAATTGGGAACATGGAAAGTCTTGTCCCAATGAATTGGGATACGAAACCCTTGTATTATAATAAAGGACTGAATATCTTGGCAAACCCTTCCTTCAGTCGCTCTAAATAAGGCCTGTCTTTGAATGATTTATAGTCAAGGGGTATACTGTTTTCTATTTCATTTAAGAATTCCTGTTTGAGCAGTAATGCGGTTTTGGAGTCATAGACCATGGCATTTACTTCATAATTCTGTTCAAAACTTCGAATATCCATATTTGCGGTACCAATAGAAACTAAATTGTCATCGGAAACAATGATCTTACTGTGTAAAAAACCTTCAGGAAATAGGTAAATCTTGACTCCAGCCAATAAAAAGGATTCAAAATAGGACCGTACACTCCAATTTACCAGAACACTATCGGCATTCGCTGATACCAACAGCCTTACGTCTATACCACTGTTGGCGGCTACTTCGAGGGACTTGAGAATTGCTGTACCCGGAATAATATAGGGATTGGTGATATAAATATATTCTTTGGCATTGTTGATCATGGCAAAATAGGTTTGCCCTATGGGCGAAAAATAATCATCAGGACCACCATATACAATCTGTACGATCTGGTTTCCGACTTTTTCCCGTAAAGGAAGCAATTCCTTGTTAAATTCTGAATTGTCCCCAGAAACCAAAAACCAATCAATTTCAAATACCACCTGCAACTCCCGGACAGAAGCCCCCCTTAATCGCAAATGCATGTCGTGCCATTTTCCCAGTACCAGATCGCCCTTCAGGTATTTATCAGAAATGTTTATGCCCCCCGTAAAAGCCACCTTCCCGTCTACGATAATGATTTTCCTATGGTTCCTATAATTGATCGAAGCCAGGAACCTTCCGAATTTAAAAGGTAGGAATGGATAGACTTCAACACCTATGGACTTTAGTTTGGAAATATATTTTTTGCTTAAGGAATAACTGCCGACCCCATCATAAATGATTTTGATCTTGACACCATTCTTCACCTTTTTCTTGAACAAGGTAATTAGGCGGTCCGCAAGTTCCCCTTCTTCAAAGATGTAATAAAGAAGATAGATATATTTATCGGCAGCCTCAAGGGCTTCGAAAATAGCATCAAAGGTTGCCTTACCATTTTTTAAGATGGTAACCTCATTGTTCCTGGTCGGCTTAAAGCCATCGTTCTTTTCAACAAGACGGGTAAGTTTGGCAAACCCCTTGGATTCCATATCCAATGTCTCTACGGCATCCTGGTTGCGTTGTATTTTCTTAAGGTAATTATTGATGGCGATATCTTCCTGTATGTCTTTCCAGGAATATTTTCTTCTATTTCTGCCGATCATCCAATACAAAAGGATTCCCGCTACCGGTATGGTGAAAATCGCCAATAACCAAGCCAGTGTTTTGGCAGGTTTAATACCATTGACCAATAAACTTATTACCATTCCTATGGCAATAATCACATAAACGATCAAGGCAATGTTCCAATACATAATGGGATCTTTTGAATATTTTTTAAAAGTACAAAACACATGGAATTTTATTATGACGGCTGTCATTATAAGTCGATGGCCTGCTACTATGGGTTTTACTCTCAACTGGAATCATCATCTATAACTTTTGATAACTTTAGCTGTAAGGTTTTTTACAAAAAACCTACTTTTGTAATAATAAACTTATTGAAGAATATAAATATGTCTGAGAAAGTAGAACAAATAAAAACATTGATTATTGGTTCCGGTCCTGCAGGATATACAGCGGCTATATATGCTGCCCGAGCAGACCTTAAACCGGTTCTTTACACAGGTATGGAACCAGGTGGACAGTTGACCACAACAACTGAGGTTGATAATTTTCCAGGATATCCTAAAGGTATTGATGGGCCATCGATGATGATACAGTTGCAACAGCAGGCCGAACGTTTTGGTACTGATGTTCGGATGGGGTTGGTGACCGCGGTTGAATTGAGTAAAGCCGAGGGCGGAATCCATAGGGTGACCGTCGATGAAAATAAGATCATTGAGGCGAAAACCATTATTATTTCAACAGGGGCGACAGCGAAGTATTTGAACCTTCCAAGCGAACAGCGTTTAAGGGGTGGGGGAGTTTCTGCCTGTGCGGTTTGTGATGGGTTTTTCTATAAGGGTCAGGATGTTGCTATCGTAGGTGCTGGCGATACCGCAGCGGAAGAGGCCTCTTATTTGGCCAATATCTGCAATAAGGTAACCATGTTGGTCAGGAAAGATCGTATGCGGGCTTCAAAAGCGATGCAACATCGTGTGAACAGTCTTCCCAATTTGGAAATTAAATACAATACGGAAGTTGATGAGGTATTGGGCGATCAAGTGGTCGAAGGACTTCGAATGGTGAATAACCAAACCAAGGAAAAAGAGGAAATTGCCATAACCGGACTTTTTATAGCAATCGGACATAAACCGAATACCGATATTTTCAAAGGTCAAATTGATATGGATGAAACCGGGTATATCATTACCAAGGGAAAATCGACAAAGACCAATCTTCCAGGGGTTTTTGCCTGTGGTGATGCCCAGGATAAGGAATACAGACAAGCAGTTACTGCTGCAGGAACCGGTTGTATGGCCGCTTTGGATGCCGAGCGTTATTTGGCCATGGTGGAATCTGCCGAGGAGGTAGCTTAGAATAAATGGATATAAAAAAAAGACCGCTGCATTGCAGTGGTCTTTTTTTATGCTTTAAAGTTTCGTATCAATCAATTCGTTTGTAGTTTTCAGAAAAAGTACGATTGCCATCTTCATCCAGTGTGATTTGGCTGAAACTATCTTCACCCAACCATAATTCAAATTTAAAATTGCGTAAGGTATCAAGTTCTGTCATCATTCCAATATCGCCATATTCAATATTTTCTATCAATTCATTCATGGTAATCTTGTAGGAGCCATAACCGAACCTGCCTTTTACGTTATTACCATCGGCATCCTTAATATACTTCAGTGTTGTTCGGGACCACATGACTTTACCATTATAATACATTTTTACTTGTCTATAACCTTCTGAAGTCGATAAGGTATCTGTGATATCCCCACCATCAAAATTATAAAAATCCACAAGTTCCCAAGTGCCTTCTATGCTGTGGTACGTTTCGGGTTTATCGCTTGTGAAGGCAACAATGGTAACAAAAACGGACAGCAATAAAACCAAGTAGATTGATTTTTTCATAGTGGTGTGTTTTAGGGA
Organism: Maribacter aquimaris; assembly: GCF_014596745.1. Lineage (GTDB taxonomy): Bacteria > Bacteroidota > Bacteroidia > Flavobacteriales > Flavobacteriaceae > Maribacter_A > Maribacter_A aquimaris. The sequence goes on along the minus strand of NZ_JABTCF010000001.1, from coordinate 645,021 downwards.
TTAATAATTGTATAAAAGTTACAAAAAATTACAATAACAACATAATTTTAAGTACCTGTAATTGTGAATCTTACAATGAAATACAATATGGTGTGAAAATCTTTTAAAGAAAAGCATTTATGCACTTGCATAAGCCTTCAATGTCCTTTAGGGAATGGTGACTACCCAGTACAACGCGACTCATTACTGAAGAGCTTTCTACCGGATATTTGAAGTTGGTAAGAATAAAACCCCTTTTTTCAATATAATCTGCCATTTCTGGGGATGAAAAGGTGTAGGTAGGGTGCCCGTTTAAATGATGGAAAAAATCAATTTGGTCTATTGATTGCTCAAAATAAGCCATGTTTCTGTACAATTGCGATCTTTTTGAGGCATAAATGGATTGGGCCTCAATGAATGTAGCCATCCCGGAAGGTGCGGCCGGACTGGCGCCCCCAAAAAAGGCAGTTCCACTAAGTTGTTTCATTCTTTCACTTGATCCCAAGACGGCTCCTCCCTGTATGCCATAACCCTTTCCCAATGAACAGCAAATAATCAACTCCTTGGCATTGAATTTTTGTAATGTCCTAAAAACCCCACCACCATTTTCGCCTATGATCCCTATCCCATGGGAGTCATCAACAATTAAAATGATTTTGTCCAATGGCAGGTTTGAAAGTTCTTTGAATTCGGGATAATTATATCCGTTAAAGTCGATGGAATCCAAAAACAGTACAGGAACAATATCATCCTTTAGGTCGAGATGTTCTGTTATGGCATGGTTTAACGTCTTAAAGTCGGGATAAGGTTTGTTGTAATTATTATATAACGCAGAGTGGGTATTAGGTGCATAAAAAAGCTTATACCCTGGTTTGTTGAAATTTTGGGCAATGAACTGTCCGGCCAAGTATCCTGAAGACATGGATAAGGCAGCATCACTTCCTACAATATTGGCCAAAAGTGTTTCCGCTTTTCCATAAACCGAAATGCGTACATTCGATTTTCTTGAAGCGCCATAGTTTGTGCCATACTTCCTGATGTTGTTAATGAACAGGTCTTGGAAATTCTTGTCGGTTTGAAGTCCTAAATAGGAGGTTCCGCCAAAATAGAGGTGGTTTTTTCCATGAATTTTGATCTTACGTCCCGGAAAACCATCGATATAATATGCCATTATTTTAGGGTTATACCACTACCGCCCAACTTAGGGTACACTAAGGTTGCATCATCATTTATTCGAATACCATCGGCTATGTCCCCTTTTAATAACATGGCACCATCCATATCAACATAATCCAATTGGGGAGCCAATTGCGCAATGGATGAGATTCCGACGGTAGATTCGGTCATACAACCAACCATCACCTTCAAACCTAAGTCCTTTCCTTTTTTTATCATGCGCAGTGCTGGGGTTAGGCCGCCACATTTAGTAAGCTTTATATTGATACCATTAAAGAACAAAGCGCATTTTTCAACGTCGGATTCAACGATGCAACTTTCATCGGCAATAACCGGTAGAACACAGTCATGGGCAACCTTCTCCATACCAGCCCAGTCATCAGCTTTTAAGGGTTGTTCCAAAAACTCGACCCCTAATTCCTTAAGTTGTGGGGCATAGGCGATGGTTTGTTCGGCTGTCCACGCACAATTGGCATCGATTCGGAAAACGGCATCGGTGTGTTTTCGTAATTCACGTATAATTTCCACATCATTTTCCGTCCCTAATTTTACCTTATAGATGGGCCATGGTTTTTCTTCCATTTTTTTTACCATGGTAGGGATATCGGCGAGACCGATGGTGTAATTCGAGGTAGGGTAGTGGTCTGTGGTAGTACCCCAAATTTCGTATAGGGGTTTCCCCAATAGTTTCCCATATAGGTCATTGGCAGCAAGGTCCAAGGCACAGATCGTAAAATTGCTTAATCCTTTTTCAACAAGAAATTGATGAAAAACTTCGGGGACGGTAAATTCAAAGGATTCAATAGCTTCCCGTATCGTTTCAATTTCATCAATCATACTTTCAGTCGAAATCCTGTAGTACGGGTTTGAGGTTGCCTCACCATATCCCGTTTGCCCATTCAAGGTGAGACTGACAATCATGGTGTCTTGATAATCATGTGATTCCCGGGAAATGCTAAAGGTATGTTTTAATGCTAAGGTGTATTTTTTCAACTGTAATTGCATGCGTCAAATGTTTATACTAAGATAGCTAAAGCCATGGGACTAATACTAAAAAAGCCACCGAAATTTCGGTGGCTTTTTTGTGTTTTCAATCCAATTTATATGGCTCGTTTTTTCGCAAAAGGACTTTTGATTATTCCTAAAATCCGGGAAGGTTAGTTCTTATGTACACTGCCCGATACGGATTTCTTTTTGGTAACCGAGGCCTCACCCGAATAGGAAATGTTACCACCGCTGCTGGCATCTGCCGTAAGGTCTTCAGAAACATATACGGATAGGTTCCCCCCACTACTGGCATCGGCATGGCATACTTTGGAAATCAGTTTTTTAGCGTTGATGTTGGCACCTGAACTGGCATCTACATAAACGGTATGGGCATCGCCCGATAGATTGAGATTGGCCCCGCTACTGGCGTCAATATCGACCTCACTTACATCCATCTCAATATTGATATTGGCCCCACTACTGGCATCAATTTCCAGTTTATCGGATTTGATTAGGTTTTCCGTACTTAAATGGGCACCGCTAGAACTCTTTAGTCCGGTAATTTCCGGTAGGGTTACAAAGACTTTCTTGGTAGCCCTGCCAATATTCTCCACGGCATGGATTCTCAATCGATCATTCTTGATGTCGGTTGCGATAAGGTCTATGATGTTTTCATCGGCCTCAACCGTGATTTCAAATTCAGTACCGTTTGTAACATATACATCAAGTCCTTCAGAAGCGGAAACCTCTGTGAACTCTTCCGTAATCTCCCTGGTTTCCGAGGTAACTACCCCATTGCCCTTTTGGCCACTGCCAAAGTCCCCAAAGTTGATGTCAAATCCACAGGATGACAGGAATAAAGTCAAAATCAATGCGATGGTAATCCTTACTAGTGTTGTCATGATCGTTTTTTTTAGATGGACCCAATTCGGGCCATTTGATTGTTGTTAATTGATGAATAAACTTCGTACTTATTTGGTGATTAAACCATTTATAGATACCCAGTTGTCGATGATTGCTACTGAGTCGTAAAATATGCTAACTATTCTCGTTTTTGATGATTACCCCGTCCTCGTCTATATTCATTTTAAGGCCTTCACCTTGGTCATTTAAGTCAATGTTCAAAACTTCCCCATCGGTGTCGTCATCGGCTTGTATCTTAACACCGTTCCCATCGATTTTCATTTTGAACGAATCCCCATTGTCCTTAATATCGATATCGATACCATCCTCGTTGATGATAATACGGTCATTACCTTCTTCGTCTTCAATGACTTCGGGACAGTCCTGACATTTTAATTCCCCATCGGTTCCCATGGACCAAATGTGTTTGGAAAGATCACATCGTCCCATATCCTGGTCATTCCTTGCACTTATGGGGATACATCGTTTCGATTCACTATCGAATTGAATCGTTTTGCCTTCAGGAACATAGAGTGTAATCCAAACTTCCTGGTCCCGGAATTTATATTGCATGGCGCTGATGAGAAAATCATCGAATACAATTGAATTGCCCTCAACGGTATAGGAATATTCGATGTTTCTGGCGATTTCCTTCGCTTCGTTGAAGGAGCTGCCATTGGCATCCTTACGTATTTTTACCCGTACGATGCTGTCTTTGGACTTTTTTAAGGAAAGACGTACATCATCGGAGACCAAGATTTCCTCACCTTCATCCGTTGCAGTGACCATTACACCATCGATGGCCATATTCCTTCTTTTTTCAAAATATTCGGAAGGTTGCATACTAATGAGCAAGGTGTCATTGGGGACTTCGAATTTTATGGACTGTTCCACGGATATGCTATCCGAATAGGCATGTGCGGCAGCTTGGCGAATACCTAGTACCACCAAAGTGATCAATGAGATCAACCATAGTCCCAATAAGGAGAATTTGGCGATATTTCCAATTGATTTTAAGTTGTTCACCAAAATCTTTAACCCTAGGTAAAGGACAAAAAAGAAGGGAATGCCCACTACAAAGAAGGCCAATAGCGAAACGAACCACACGGGTGCATTCGTAGAGTTGACCATGTTGTAAAAATCCACACCGGGTATATGTATCATGTCCAATACACCAACGGTGAAAAGACCAATGAATAAACCAATTAGGGTGGCAGCCCCTATTAAGATCAATAAAATACCGATGAATTTTCCGAAAACCTTGAAGAGGAACATGATGATATCCCCTAGGGTATCAAAAAAAGTTTTGCCACTACTCTTTACCTTGTTACCTACTTTTTCATAGTCTACACTTTTTACCCTATCAGCAACGTCGTCAATCCCTTCTTTGACCTTACGCTCTATATTGCTGATATTCACGGGCTTTCCCGTCATATCCAGTTTTTGGGAGGTGGTAACCGCTTCGGGGACCAAGATCCACAGAAGAATGTAAGCTATGAATCCGAAACCGGTCGTTACGGCCAGCAGGATGAATATAATACGGATCCATAGGGCATCAAGTCCAAGATAATGTTCCAATCCAGAACAGACACCACCAATGTATTTGTGTTCCATATCGCGATAGAGCTTTTTAACCCTACCGGTTGTACCTGTTGCGGCTTTCGATTTGTTTATAGGTTCATCCTCAAAGATATCCTCATCGATCATATAGTCCTCTGGCTGACCCATGACGGAAATAACATCATCTACTTCCTTTAGGGTGATAACCTGACGTTCATCTTTCAATTTTTCGTAGAAAAGTTCGGCAATTCTCGCTTCGATATCGGCCTGTATTTCATCGCTGCCCGGGGTGTTGGCGAATGAACGTTTGATAGACTCCAAATATCGACGCATCTTATTGTATGCCTCTTCATCCATATGAAAAAGCCTATTTGCGAGATTAATGTTTACTGTCTTGTTCATTATTTTTTGTTTTTGTTGTTGGTTACCACATTTGTGGCCATTCTTAATTCGTCCCAAGTAGTGTCCAATTCCTTAAGGAACAATTTCCCCGTTTCGGTCAACGTATAATATTTTCGTGGTGGTCCTGAAGTTGATTCCTCCCACCGGTAGTTGAGCAGGCCGGCATTCTTGAGCCTGGTCAATAGCGGGTATATGGTACCTTCTACGACAAGCATCTTAGCGTCTTTTAGGGTGCTGAGAATTTCGGAAGCATATTTATCCTGTCCATTAAGTATAGACAGTATGCAGTACTCCAAAACCCCCTTACGCATTTGTGCTTTTGTGTTTTCTACATTCATAATTTCATGATTCTATTAATTTAACTGTTCGTTTGTACTGTTCTGGACCTTACCCGGTTTTACAACATGTGATTAAGATGTTTATGAATAAGGACCAAGACAGTTTTGATTGATGATTAAACTCCTAACCGGTGTGATGGGTACCAGTTATACTTGATATTGTTAATGCAAACTTATGACCCTGGTCATTTTATAACTTTCGCCTACCTGTTTCCAAATGGTAATGAACTTACTTGGATTTGAAATCGCATTTGGTTCCTGGTTGTTATGGAACTTATGCATTCCTATTTCTACCGCGCCAAAGTTTGGGATAGGGTAGACCTCGATGCTTCCTTCAACCAATTCCCTGGTCACTTTACCGCAAATGTTTTTTTCCAACCCCTCCAAGAGCTCTTGTTTTGAAGTTGACAAACCTCCTTTGTCGTGATAGAATTCAAGGTCTTCATCATATAGTTTTTCCTGTGTTTCCATATCGCAATTGTTGTAGGCGGTAAAGTAAATGTCATCCATGGCAACAATGGCATCATAAAGACTGGTGTCTTCCTGTGGCGGATATGTCCCTTTGTCTTCAATTGGTCTGAAAGAGACAAGTATGATTCCTGAAATAAGAACCACCAGGATGGTCAGTATGCTTTTATTTTGATTGCTATTTTTCATTATTTTATGAATTTTATGGTAAAAGGATAGCGAAAGCTTTGTCCCTCATTGGTTCTCATTGTAGCCAAAATAGTATATACTACATTGACTAAGAATAGTGCACCGTGCAATAACCCAGCAATGCCTACGGGAAATATCCACCTGTTGAAAGGCAAATCGCCAAGGTCAATATCCAAATTAAAATTGTTATAACTGTTTAGACCATCGAATCCGAAAAAACCATGGTCAAAAAGATTGGGTAAAAATCCAATGAAAAACGGAATGCTCACCATACCTAGGATAATGGAATATAAAAGCATGCTTATCTGAAAGTTCAATGCCTGCTTGCCATTGTAGTCCACGAATTCATATTCCTTTTTATTAGCGGTCCATAATACCAATGGAATAATGAAATTACCAAAGGGAATAAAGAATTTACTAAAGGTCGATGCATGTATGATCGCTGATAGATTTCGTTCGTGTTTTGTTATGGTGTCTGTCATGGCCTATTATTTTCTTATACAAATATATGGCTAAAGACAGGTACTTTGCAAAACATAGTACTAAAAATTAACATAGAATTAACATTTATCACTTCAACTATTTTGCATACATTTAGGGGAAATTATAATGATTATGGGTACTTCAGTACGAAAATTCAATACATTTTCTTTTTTTAAATTACCATCGGCTTGGTGGTGTGGTGTGCGATTAAAATCTATAGATAAGCAAAAAGCCATCGTTACAGTAAAGTATAAATGGTTCAATCAGAACCCTTTTAACTCGATGTTTTGGGCCGTTCAGGGTATGGCCGCAGAATTTAGTACAGGTACGATGGTCATTGATCAGATAAAGGAAAGTGGTAAAAGGATTTCGATGTTGGTGTTGAACAATACGGCCAATTTTTCAAAAAAAGCCACCGGTAGAATAACCTTTACCTGTGAAGATGGCCATAAGATCAAGGAAGCATTGGACAAAACCATTGCCACAGGGGAAGGGCAAACCGTTTGGATGAAATCGGTTGGCGTCAATGAGGATGGGGTAGTGGTCTCTACCTTTGAATTTGAGTGGACGGTTAAGTTAAAAAAGAAATAAATTTTACCCCTTAAAAGCATTCCGTAGATAAATACCCCTGTTTGGTATACTTAAAACCCCTGCAGATCTATTTGGTTTGTCGTTCTTTTATATAATCAGCAATTTCGTTTCTAATTGGTCTTGGAGCTAAGCTATAGTAATCAAGATCGGATCAATAATCTTTAAAATAGAAATGAAAATGCGAAAATTGGTGATTATCTTTATTTTAAGTGCGGTAGGTGTGGGCTTTTCACAGGAAACCGGTAGTGTTTATTTCAATTCCCAGTTATTACCTAATTCCAATGTGGGGACTTTTAAAAAGAATAGCGTTGGGTTCGATTTTCCCATAAAAAACTTTTCGAGCAAGGAAAGTATCAGCCTAATCGGGGAATATCAAAATTTGAATATTGGCTATGTAGATAAAGATGTGCCTTTTGAAACCTATCAGATCGACAACTTCCAAACCTTTAGTTTAGGCCTATCCTATAATAGAATTTTAGAAAACGGTTGGGGCTTTGGTATTAAAATAGCGCCACAAATATCCTCTAATTTTGATGTAGAGGAATTGGGTAATGAAGACATCTTTGTCAATGGTAGTCTGGTTTTTGATAAGTTGAACGAAGAAAATCGGTCTATGTGGACTTTTGGGGTTGAGTACGATGCCCAAAACGGATTAAATTATCCGATTCCTGTTATTGCGTATACCAAAAGATTGGATGATCAGTGGGCATATAAAATAGGGTTCCCCGATAGTAGGTTAAAATGGTCTTTTCACGATAATCATAATTTTGAAGCTTTTACTACTTTGGACGGTTTTGCGGGAAACATCAATGATGAAATCGAGATTTATAAAGAAGATTATACAGGGAAGTTGAAAAACACCTACTTGGTTGGTGGTTTGGGGTATAATATTACCTTCCTGAAATCTTTTGAATTCAATGCCAAAGCCGGATATGTTGCTTTTAATACGATGGAAGTCCAAGATTATGATTCAGATAGGATTTACGATTTTGAGATGGATAATGGCTTTTATTACAATTTTGGCTTAAAGTATAATTTTAATAAGAAAGCCAAAGTCAAAAGCCCGTACTAGTATTATGCGTTTGGTAAATAGTCCAAACGCTAATCTAAGCAACTTCCGTTATTATCCCTGTTGATATAGTTCCCTTTTCTTTTCATGGTGGAAAAGAATCAAAACTTCTTCGGGGTATCGGTTTTTTTTGTTTTATTCCTTTTTTTATATTCACATGGAAAACAATGGTTGATTGTAACAAAACAGTCAATCCGTCAACTAATTGGCATCAACAAAAAAATATAAAAAATGAATGCACACGAAATTGACTACGAAATTTACGGGGAAGAAATGCAGTATGTCGAAATAGAACTCGATCCCCAAGAGGCCGTTGTGGCTGAAGCTGGAAGTTTTATGATGATGGATTCCGATATTAAGATGGACACCATTTTCGGCGACGGTTCCAATCAGGATAATAGTGTCCTGGGAAAGATTTTTTCAGCCGGGAAACGAGTGCTTACAGGGGAAAGTCTCTTTATGACGGCTTTCTTGAATATAGGCCAAGGAAAAAAACAGGTAAGTTTTGCTTCACCCTACCCAGGAAAAATACTGCCTATTGATCTTTCTGAAAAGGATGGGAAGTTCATCTGTCAAAAAGATGCATTCCTTTGCGCAGCCAAAGGGGTTTCCGTGGGTATCGAATTCTCCAAACGATTGGGGCGTGGACTTTTCGGTGGGGAAGGTTTTATTATGCAAAAGTTGGAAGGTGACGGAATGGCTTTTGTACATGCCGGTGGAACATTGGCAAAAAAAGTACTGGCGCCAGGGGAAGTATTAAAGGTAGATACCGGTTGTATTGTCGGTTTCACCAAGGATGTCGATTATGACATTCAATTTGTGGGAGGCATAAAAAACACGGTCTTTGGTGGAGAGGGATTGTTCTTTGCCACGCTTCGAGGTCCAGGAACGGTTTATATACAATCCTTGCCCTTTAGTAGATTGGCCGGAAGGATAGTGGCATCTATTCCCAGAGGAGGCAAGGATAAAGGGGAAGGAAGCATTTTAGGTACTTTGGGCGATATCGTAGGTGGTGATAACCGATTCTAAACAAATATCTAAGCATTTTTATGCCATCGAGAATAAAAATTCCTTGGAAATGATAATTTTAAAAAAGCGGAAATAGGTGATTGGCCACTTACCGATCAAAGTGAACCAACGCATTAGTGAATGTCAGTTCGAGCGCAGTCGAAATATAAATCGAGAAAAAGAATAGTTCTCGACTGCACTCGAACTGACATTGGAACTGATTTAATAACATTGGTAATACTTTTGAAATTACCGGCCACTTAAAGGGACAATGTACTTAGGAACATTGTCCCTTTTTATATTAATTCAGTTGGTTGGAAGCCTTGATTAAACGAGCGCTTAAATCCGGGGTCTCCATATCCTCATCCAAAGGAAACATAGGACGTTTGATGTGTTTGTAACCCAAACGTTCCAAATCCTGGTCAACCCCACCGGGGGTCAGGGCCATGATCCAATCCCCTCGCATTTCATAAAGTTCAGGAACCAAGTAACCGATTTTTACAACGACAATATCGGTCTCCTCCGGATTCAGATCCAAATCCGTAAAATCGGCTTTATAGTGGTATGGCTTTCTTTTATTGGTGACGATCACCTGTATACTGCCAATCTGTACGACCACCTCGACTTCCGCATCACGGTCTCCTTCTTTTATGGCCTTCACCGTACCGGTAAGTTTTAGGGGAGGGGCGAAACGATGATCAACTTCGGCACCTGCCATTGCGGAAACTTTTCCGCCGACACCCACTTTTAAAGCTTCTTGGATCAATTTAGGACCCGGTATGGAAGCATAGATCAAGGAAGGGCCTTCATTGGTCTTGAATTCTGGACGCGATAAAAGTTCCCGTAAGGTCCAAGTCACATCACCCGCACCTCCAGCGGTAGGGTTATCACCCATATCACTGATAATGAATGGATGTTTTTTGCTATTGAGGGCTTTTTTTAGACTCTCGTCAAAAGTCGCTACAGGGGCTACGAACTCAAATTCATTCCGTACGTCCCAGAAGGCATTGGCCAACGCTTCGGCTCCTTGGGTTACCTGTTCTTTGTTGTCACCGGTGACCATAACCACGGCATGGTTTCGGGGCTCATCGGCCCATGCATAGCCAATCCAAATGGCCGCATCGATAACCCCTTCTTGTTTTTCTATAGCTGGTATCTTGGCATATAGGCTTTTGCCAGGTTCTATACGTGTACTTGTTTTTTCACCAGGAAGCAAAATTGGAACAGGGATCCATGCCTTGTATTTGGGTTTGCCTTTGCCATTTTCCAAACGATCCAATAGGTTGGTGATCGCCCTAGCCTTCGATTCCAAAGCATCTTCATGGGGAGCCATCCGGTAACAGGTGATCAGATCACTGTGTTCGGCCAAGGTTTCGGAAACATTGCCATGCAAATCCATTGAAGTGGAAATCAGGACATCCGGTCCGACCACTTCCCTGATCCGTTTAATAAGGTCACCTTCGGCATCTTGCAGCCCTACAACACTCATTGCTCCATGAATATCAAAAAACAAACCGTCATACGGTCCGTTGTCTTTCAGCATTTTCAAGGTTTTCCCCACCATACTTTCATAGGCTTCCCTTGTTGTAATGCCTCCGGGTATTGCTTTGCCTAAGAGGGTGGGTACCCAATCAGCCCTTTTACGGATTTCACTTCCTTCGGCAAAAAAAGGATATTTCCCAAAAATAGAATCCCCGATACGGGCATGAAAGGCCTCTTCATGACTTTGGGCAGGTGAAAAGGTACTTGATTCAATACCCAGACCCGCAATGGCGACCCGGGGAAGATTCTTTACATTATTGTCTTCTTTCTTTACTTGTTTGCAACTTAATACCAGGAAAAATGAAATAATAAGGAGTGCAATCGATTTTTTCATGAGGTTTGTTATTTGGTTTGGTTAAAATCCCTGAAATTTGTCTTGGAATATAATTGAAATCGTTTTCTTTCGTTGCTTAAAAGTAGCATTTTATTTTCATTTTCGACTTTTGTGTACGGAGCTCTTTGGCTATTTAGAATGAACGTAAATTCGATGTTAAAAATTAGTAGTAACCCAAAATAAATCTATCTTGGAAAAAGGCCGTGTAAAGAATATCAAAACCGAGTTGTTGTCTGATAATTGGTACATCCTCCATAAATACACCTTCGATTACGAAAAAGAAGATGGTACTTGGGAAACCCAAATGCGGGAGGTTTATGATCGAGGTAACGGGGCAGCCATCTTATTGTACAATAGTAAGAAAGGTACTGTGGTTTTGACGAGGCAGTTTCGTATGTCTACGTATGTAAATGGCAATAAAGGCGGAATGTTGGTGGAAGTCTGTGCTGGTTTGTTGGATGGGGATAATCCAGTGGATTGCATAAAGAAGGAGGCAGAGGAGGAAACAGGATATAAGATCGAGAATGTACAGAAGGTTTTCGAATCATTTATGTCTCCCGGTTCCGTTACCGAAATCTTACATTTCTTCGTTGCTGAATATGAGGAAACCATGAAAATTAGTGAAGGTGGTGGTGCCGAAGACGAAACTGAAAATATAGAAGTACTGGAGATGCCATTCGAAAATGCCCTGAAAATGATAGCATCTGGAGAAATAAGGGATGCAAAAACCATCATGTTATTGCAGTACGCCCAAATACACAAATTACTCTAAATATCTTTGGGCAAGAATGGCGGCAGGATCTTCAGCGATTTCGATTCAATAGGCATCCCGTATTTCCTCGAAAATGGTTTGCATCTTTTGCTTTATATCTGATGAATCTTCCATAAAGTGATTGTTCATAAAGCTGAAAATCAATGTTTTGCCCGACTTGGTCAACAGATAGCCACTTAAACAATGATTATTGCTTAAACTACCTGTCTTTGCATATATATATGGTTCTGGGTCACCCGGATACCAGTCTTCCAAAGTTCCAGCAACGCCACCTACCGGGAAATACCGGAACAACCTTTCTCTAGGGATCTCTGTATACAGTTTATAGAGCACATGCACCATAGACTCCGGGGTAAACAAATTATAGCGGGAAAGTCCCGAGCCATCTACCCATCTTGGGGGTTGTTCTAGATCGGACAAGTGGTTTTCAAGTATAAACTCTCGTGCCTTAGCACTGTTGAGGGTGTCCGATAGGGTAGAGGATGCCAAAAAAAGCAATTGTTCGGCAAGGAAGTTGTCACTCACTTCCATCATTCGGCTATAGATTGAATCCGCCGCTATTCCGTATAAAACGTTATGCGCTGCATTGGGCATGGTAGGCGATATTCTTATTTTCTTGCCAAGTGCTTTTTCCAACAAATTTTTGGTCAAGCTGCTATCGACCGAAAAAGGGATTTCAAGGGTGTCTTTTTGGGTGGGATCAAAATAAAACAGATTCTTTATGGGATCTCGCCGTACCGAATGTCCAAAGGGTATTATACTATCCTTGAAATAATTCGGTGATATTTGCAGTGTATCCCCATTTTCAATAGTGAGCACATTTCCATAAAGGGGGAAACCACTGCGCTCTGGCGAATAATAATAATCATAGTCATCCCATGCCCAACCAGGGCCGAATTTTTTATCCTTGAAGTTGTTCAGGTATAGGGCGATATTTTCATAGGGTTTTAAAAAATGAATGGCCGTGCTGTCTTTTAAATAGGGGTGTAAAACCGAAGGGTCACCAGTACCTTCTATATAAAGGGTGTCCTTTACATAGGAATATTTAAGTGTGGGAATTCGTTCTGGCAATAACTTTAAGGAAGTGAAAAGTGTAAAGATCTTGGTGTTGCTGGCGGGTGTGAAATATTTGGAACTGTTGTGTTGGTACAGAGTATCCCTGGTCGTTGCATTTAGTAATAAAAAACCCGTGAACTGGTCCCTGAAAAGCGTTGTTTTCAATTGGGGGTCAATGGTCCTCGTCATTTGTTTTTTAACACTTGAACATCCTGTGGTTAAGATAGTTAACAGTAGTAAAACAACGAATTTTTTCATATCTTTAACGTAGAATTTACCAAATTGAATTAAACTGTGTTATTTTAACAGGAAATTATCGAATATTTAACGATTGTCAAACAATATTGTTGATTGATTTATAGTTAACTTTGAGAAGACAACAACTAATTAAACATTTTGTAATATGGCTAGAGCTATGCTTGAGTACACTAAAACAGTACTAAAAAAGGTTAGTTTTGATACGAAGCTATTTTGTAAAGAGCTTAAAAAGGCGGTAAATAGATTGCTGCCGGCCGAAATAGAGGAACTAAAATACTGGTTGTATCAGTTCGTAACCGATAAACCGCAATTAAAAGAAAGTCTCATTTATTTAAATGCATAAATAAAGCCACCCTAAAAGGGTGGTTTTTTTTGGTTTTCGTGAACCGCAATATCATTTGTACCGTATATGCTATAATGTACAGTACTCAATTAGAAGTAGAGAAGTAAATGAAGTATTTTTTCCCGTTTTTGTTCCTGTTGATTTTAGGATGTGCCGATGATGATTTGAAGGGAGGGGAAATTGATCACGAAATCATAGGTCAATGGCAATTGGAAGCTACAAAAATCAGTCCGGGAGGAATTGTGGATTGGACCCAGGTTGATGATGGTGCTATTTATGATTTTCAAGGAGATGGTTCACTCGAATTATCAAAATGGGATGGGTGCAAGGCACCGGTCTTTGGTACCTTCGCCATCGCCGAGGAAAAACTCTATTTAAGATTCTTTTGTAATTCCGAATTGTACGAACCCGTTTACCGCATCTTGGTTGAGGAAAAAAAGCTCATATTGGGATTCATAGGTTGCATCGAGGAATGCTCCTATCGATTCACACGATTGGATTGATCTTTTATTTGCCCAATGGACTTATGATCTTAACATCCTGGAAGGCGATTGCACCCCTTACAATCCCGGAAATCACATCTTTTAATGCTTCGGTAATCTGTATTTTCAATTCACTCTTGTGGTAGATCAAGCTTACTTCACGCGCCGGTGAGGGAGCATTGAAATATTTTAGGTGTTTCTTTTTACGATCATCCAATTCCATCGTATTGAGATACGGCAATAACGTCATGCCTAGTCCCTCATTCGATAAGTTGATCAATGTTTCAAAACTACCGCTTTGAAGTTGAAAATGTTCTTCCCCATAATTTTTGGTGGCATTACAAATGTTAATGACCCCATCCCTAAAACAGTGTCCATCCCTCAATAAGAGGATATCGGCAATGTCCAAATCGGAGGGTTCTAGGTTTTCCTTATCTGCCAATCGATGGTTCGGGGGCACGTAACCTACAAAAGGTTCGTAATATAAAGGGCGTTCCTTTATGAACTCAATTTCCAAGGGGGTAGCGGCTATGGCACCATCCAAATGTCCATCTTGGATGTTCCGAATCAGATTTTCAGTGTTCTGTTCTTTGATGATCAAGTTGACCTTGGGGTATTTTTTGATAAAGGTTTTTAAGAACATGGGTAACAACGTAGGCATAATGGTAGGAATGATCCCTAAGGTATAATCACCTCCGATAAAGCCTTTTTCCTGGTCTACGATATCCTTGATTCGGTCGGCTTCGTTAACGATATTTTTTGCTTGTTCCACAATTTTTTTACCGACCTCGGTAATAGCAATGGGTTTTTTGGCCCGGTCAAAAATCAATATGTCCAATTCATCCTCAAGCTTCTGTACCTGCATGCTTAATGTAGGTTGTGTGACAAAGCTTTTTTGGGCTGCCAAAGTGAAATTTTTATGTTCGGCAACGGCCAATACATATTGTAATTGGGTAATGGTCATGAATTATAGTTTAAGTCTATAAAAATATAAAAACTAACGATTAAAACAGGCCTTGAAGACCTGAATATTCATTAATTTTATAGTATAATTAAAACAAATAGTATGTCTTACAATAGTATAGGATTAAGTGCCGAGAAATCAATGGCCTTAAGCAAGGATTTAAACGAATTATTAGCAAACTTCCAAAGATATTATCAAAATTTAAGAGGTATCCACTGGAATATAAAAGGGAAACGTTTTTTTGATCTTCATGTGAAGTTTGAGGATTTGTACAACGATGCAAATATGAAGGTGGATGAAATTGCCGAACGTATCCTGACCCTAGGAGGGGTGCCCTTACATACCTTTGAGGATTATATTGAGAATTCCAAGATTCCGGTTGGTAAGAACGTATCAAAGGATGAGGATGCGATTCATCTTATTGTCGAATCTTTGACCCAATTGTTGATGATTGAACGTAAAATATTGAATGCTTCCGATGAAGCTGGTGATGAAGGGACAAACTCAATGATGAGCGATTTCATTTCCGAACAGGAAAAAACGGTTTGGATGATGAAAGCATGGTTGGCCGAAGATATATAGATGCGACCAAAAGGTTATTAAAAAAGGCTTCCTAAGGGAAGCCTTTTTTGTTTTTTAATTGATGGTTCGGGACTAAAATCGAATATGGAGTTCGAGATTTTCGTGGGATACCTCAAATTTAGAGGAATCAAAGCTCGGTGGGCCGTACAAAGCCATAACTCCCGTTGTTGCATAGTTTTCCTTGGGCATTCCATTGGCCTCAAAATCCATGCGTTGATTGTCGTTTTCATCGTGTAACACCATAATGGCATATGTTCCAGGTACAACACCTTCAAAAGTCAAGGTGAGTGTGCCTTTGGTACTTTTCATGGCTATATGGTCCAAACCTTCTCCCTTCAAAAAAGTTTCCGAATTATGCAGGGAAGCCAGTATCTTGCCATTGGCATTCAATACATTTTCAATGTTCACTGTTACCTTAACACCTTCTTCGGCTTGTTGTGCAGTAGCGATAAAGCTTGTAAATACCAATGATAAAATAAGTCCAATAGTTTTCATGTATAGTGGTTTAATTGTTAGTACTGCGTCAAAACTCCGTTTATTACCTATTTATTGAAAATCACAATGACCCAATTGTGGTTTTGCTGCCCTGAATTGTGTTTATGGACACCCTTTTGATAATGGGACATGGTATACGAGGGGTCTATAACCAAAATTGGAATGCTTCCCTCGATTGGTACAAGGCTTCGGTATGTCTACAGTTGGGTACTGGAATTTTACAATTGGGAACATTGTATTGGGGGAATCCTTTTGTGTATGACACTTTTGTTTCATCAAAAAAAATGAAATGTCATGCTAAAATATCATGTATTATCCCTTGCTTTCCTTTATACAAGCCTACTTGTGGCGCAAACAACCATATTGGGGAAGGTTGTTGATGAAAAAAATATTCCAATAAGCGGAGCCAATATCTATCTAGAAGGAACATATGATGGGGCTTCGAGCGATGTAAATGGGGATTTTTCTTTTGAAACTACCTTGAAGGGATCACAAACCCTGGTGATATCGAATATTGCTTACGACACCCATTATGAAGTTGGGGATGTTTCCTACTTTAAAAACCTATCGATACAACTCAGGGAGACGATCAACCAGTTAAATGGGGTAACCTTAACTGCGGGTTCATTTGAAGCCGGTGACAATTCAAAAGTTTCCGTTTTAAAACCTTTGGATATTGTTACGACAGCGGGTGCCGCCGGTGATTTTGTGGCAGCTTTACAAACCTTGCCGGGTACTTCGACGGTCGGTGGTGATGGTAGGCTTTTTGTACGTGGGGGTGCAGCTGGGGAGACCCAAGTCTTTATTGATGGTCTCAGGGTTTTCCAACCCTTTAATGCCACGGTGAACAACATTCCGACCCGGGGACGGTTTTCCCCTTTTCTTTTTAAGGGAATCACTTTTAGTACAGGTGGGTATTCCGCCGAATACGGTCAAGCCCTTTCCAGTATTTTGTTATTGAACACTACCGATGTGCCCGAACAGGAAAAAACCGATATATCGGTGATGTCAGTTGGTGGTGGACTTGGCCATACTGAAATTTGGGGAACGAAATCCTTAAGCATCAATACGTCTTACATAAATCTGGCCCCCTATCAGGCCCTGGTACCCTCAAATCAGGATGTGCGCTGGAGAAAACCTTATGAATCCTTGGCGGGGGAAGCCGTTTTTAGGAGTAAGGGAGTGCACAATCTGTTTAAATTTTACACAGGGTTCAATCATAGTACCTTGGATATTGATCAAAAAGACATCAATTATGGGGATTTGGTTCGTTTTCGATTAAAGAACAATAACCTCTATTTAAATTCAACCTATAAACATTATTTGGAAAATGACTGGACATTGGCCACAGGGGCCAGCGTATCCATAGATAAAAACAAAATCGGCTTTCTCACTGATGCCATTGATACCGAAGAAATAGGAGCCCATGTCAAATTAAAATTAAAGAAAAATTTCAGCAGTCGGTTTCAATTGACTTTTGGGACAGCGTATTTTAAGTTGGATTATGAGAATCGGGTATCGACGGAAAATGAATTGACCTATAATAGTGATTACAGGGATGACCTTGCCGTTGCCTTTACGGAAGCTGATATTTTCTTTAGTAACCGGTTTGCCATGAAAGTAGGGTTGCGGGGGGAGTATTCAAAGGCTGTGGAAGATTTCAGTTTGGCCCCAAGGGTATCCCTGGCCTATAAGAGTGGGGATAAAGGACAGTTTTCCTTGGCCTATGGTGATTTTTACCAAAATCCAGCTATTGAATATGCGAAGTTCGACGACGGACTTAATACTGAAAAAACGTCCCATTATATATTGAATTATCAGTATATGGGGAATGGAAGGACGTTTAGGGCGGAGGCCTATTATAAGGAGTATGATCATTTGGTGAAGTTTGATACCGATACACCGGGATTTGATACGCTTTTCAATAATTTGGGAAGTGGCTATGCAGCAGGATTGGATGTTTTTTGGAGGGACAATAAGAACATCAAGAACCTGGATTATTGGATTTCGTATTCCTATTTGGATACTCAACGTGATTATTTGAATTTTAAAGAACAGGCGACCCCCAATTTTGCGCCCAAGCATAATCTCTCGATAGTGACCAAATATTGGATAAACGATTTGCGTTCGCAGGTGGGGCTTTCCTATACCCATGCTTCAGGAAGGCCGTATGACAATCCGAATACAACAGAATCTTTTCTCGCAGAAAAAACAAAGGCGTACAATAACCTGAGCCTTAATTGGGCCTATCTGGTTTCCCCACAGAAAATCTTATATTGTTCTGTGAGTAATGCATTGGGTTTTAATAATGTCAATGGGTATCAATATGCCGATGCACCAAATTCCAACGGGCAGTTTGACCGTAGAACCATACGCCCAACAGCCGATACGTTTTTCTTTGTCGGATTCTTTTGGACCATTAGTACCGATAAAACCAGTAACCAATTGGATAACCTTTAAACTTCGGTCATTCCTCGCTTTTGACTGGAATCTCGTTATCCTGAACGATCAAGCACAGCAATCCGGCTATAAAAAACGAAACACCCCCTATGAACATGGCGTAAATCGCCTCATTTTCAAAAAATGATTTCAAGATAAAGCCTAGAATACCGGCAGCAACTATTTGTGGGATGACAATGAAAAAATTAAAAACCCCCATGTAATAGCCCATTTTGTTAGCCGGTAAAATGCTCGAGAGCATGGCATATGGCATGGAAAGGATACTGGCCCAGGCAATACCGACACCTATCATTGATATCAAAAGCATATTGGGGTCGGAAATAAAATAGATTGAAATGAGTCCGACACCCCCAATGAACAAAGCCATGAGATGGGTGATTCGCCTGCTGGTCTTCTTCGCAATGACAGGCAATAGAAAGGCAACAACAGCTGCAATACCGTTATATATGGCAAAACAAATGCCTACCCAGTCAGCGCCTTCATTGTACAAGGCAGAAGCCGTATCGGAGGTGCCATAAACGTGGCTTGTTACTGCCGAAGTGGTATAAATCCACATAGCAAACAGTGCAAACCATGAAAAAAACTGCACAAAGGCCAATTGTACCATGGTTTTGGGCATTTTGAAAATACCGATAAAAGATTCTTTCAATCCCGTAAAAACCCCTGTTTGGGCGTTTTCCAATTTAAGCTTTTCCAAATCATCGGGCGGATATTCCTCCGTATTGAAGACGGTCCACATAACCGCGCTGAAATATGCGATACCACCCACATAAAACGACCATTTTACGGCATCGGGAATACCACCATCAGAAGCCATATTGCTTATTCCAAACCAATTGGTAAAAATGTAGGGCAGGGCAGAGGCAATAATGGCCCCAACACCGATAAAGAAACTTTGCATGGCAAAACCACTGGTTCGTTGTTCATTGGGCAACATATCCCCAACAAAGGCCCGGAACGGTTCCATACTGATATTGATGGAAGCATCCATTAACCAAAGCATAATAACCGCCATCCACAAAGCTGTTGAATGAGGCATAACGAATAGGGCAATGGTGGCTAAAATTGCCCCAGTTGCGAAAAAAGGTCTTCGACGTCCCCATTTTTTATGCCAAGTCCGGTCACTGTAATATCCAATAATGGGTTGTACCAACAGTCCCGTGACGGGGGCTGCAAGCCATAGGATGGGGAGTTCGTCCTGCGAGGCACCCAGGGTTTCGAAAATTCGGCTGACATTTGCATTTTGTAAGGCAAAGCCAAATTGAATCCCTAGAAATCCGAAACTCATATTCCAGATTTGCCAAAATGATAACTTAGGTTTTTTAGAACCGATGGAAATTTGAGACATATGGTGTATTTAAGTTGGAAAAAATAAAATGATTATAAAATTAGTGCTTTTTATCATTTTCATTGGTATCCGTAGGGCATTTTTATAGCCCGTTGCCATAGGTTTCTTTTTGGTGTCAATGCATTGATTTTAAAGCATCTTTCAATTCTTTTTTATAAGTGGTCATTTAAGGGGCGCTTGTGAAACACAACATCGTTCTTCTTCAAATTACAAACCTATACCCCTTTGGGCATCAGGTTCATTTACGCTTTTAGGTAAATGGAATAGTCTTTTTGTTCTTTTATTTCTAAATTCATGGTTCTATATTAAAGACCAGCTATTATGAAAGTATTGTTCATTGGGGGAACCGGGAATATCAGCACAGCCTCAAGTCGATTGGCCATAAAAAAAGGCATTGACCTCTATCATTTGAACCGCGGCAACGCTACTGTCCCAATAGTCGGGGTGAGGAATATTCTTGGCGATATCCGTAAAGCGAATGAAGTAACCGAATTGGCAAAACACGATTGGGATGTGGTGGTCAATTGGATAGCCTTTACCCCTGAGGATATTGAAAGGGATATTGCCCTTTTCAAAGGAAAAACGAAGCAGTATATTTTTATTAGTTCGGCTTCTTGTTACCAAACGCCTTTGAGCTACCCGGTAATTACCGAATCTACACCACTCTACAATAATCTTTGGGATTATTCCTTTAACAAGATCCAATGTGAAGATCGTTTGCAAAAAGTCTATCGCGAAGCGGGGTTTCCAATGACGATTGTCCGCCCATCCCTAACGTACGATACCGTAATACCTATAGCTATCGGTGGGTTTAATGAATATACCACTGCGGATAGGATACTAAAGGGAAAAGAGATAATCATCCATGGCGATGGTACCTCTTTATGGACAGTGA
Source organism: Maribacter aquimaris (assembly GCF_014596745.1). Taxonomy (GTDB): domain Bacteria; phylum Bacteroidota; class Bacteroidia; order Flavobacteriales; family Flavobacteriaceae; genus Maribacter_A; species Maribacter_A aquimaris. The sequence goes on along the minus strand of NZ_JABTCF010000001.1, from coordinate 624,337 downwards.
CCCATTCCGATGATTTTGCAAAAGGATTCGTTGGTTTGTTGGGATTGACACAGGCCATAGGCCATGCCTTCCATATTACTTCCGATGAAATCTTAAGTTGGAATATGATTTATAGGATTTTAGCCGAAAGTTTAGGGCGTGAGGCCCAGGTAGTCCATATCGCTTCCGATTTCATCTGCGCCATTGAACCTTCCTTTACCGGTACACTGCTGGCCGATAAGGCCGAAAGCGTTATTTTCGACAATACCAAGATAAAGACCTTTGTGCCCGAATTTAAGGCCACCATTCCTTTTGCCACGGGAATAAAAAGGACTTTACAATGGTTGGATGAAAATCCGGAAAGAAAATTAATTAATCCTGAAAGTAACGAAAAGATCGATCGGATTTTGAAGAAATATAAAGCTTTGAACGGATAATTAATCCTTCATTCGTTTGGCGATATCTTTGGATTGTTGATTTTCGGTTTTTTCCAATTCAGAAATGATCCTGGGGTGATCTACTTTCCTTCCTTGGGAAAGTTTGTAGGCCGCCTGAATGCTGTCAATGGTGATTTGAAAACCAACCACTCCTTTTACCTGTCGTAAGGTCTTTTCCGATAAATGATCCATGGAAATCGGATTTTCCGAATGCCGCTCGTATTTATCAACCAATTTGTGCATGGATGCCAGCACTTCTTCCTCGGTTAAAATCTTGATTTTTCCGTAGACATGAACCGCAATATAATTCCATGTGGGGACTTCCTCCTCTTTATACCAGGAGGAGGAGACATAGCTGTGTGGTCCGTTGAAAATACAGAGGACATTATCGTTTTCCGCAAATTGCTTCCATTGGGGATTGGCCTTTGAAATATGGCTTACCAAAACATCCTTACCGTCCTGGTTAGTATCCAATTCCAACGGAATATGGGTAGCCCATGGTTTTCCTTCTACTTGGTTCACTAAAATGCCAAAACTGTTTTTGGTAATGAAATCCTTTACTTCGTCAATATCCTCGTTTTTATATTGATGGGGGATATACATTATTTCGCTATTGTCAAATGGGCCAAAATGGGCAAATGATCGGAAATATGTTTGTTGTTCTCCATGCGGTCATCGATATGAATATACGATTGCACGTTGAAACCCTTTACAAAGACGTAATCGATTTTATGGTCCAATATTCTATTAGGGTCAAAACCACTGAAGGTGCCACTTGGCCCATAAAATGTTTTAAGTGTATAGTCCTTGCCTTCATGTAGGTTCTTTTTTAGGAATTGTATGGGCTTTTCCTCTGGGCTAAGGTTAAAATCACCTGTTAATACCACAGGATAACCTTGAAGATTTATTTCTTGGATTTTCTTAAGGATCAATTCCGCCGACTTTTCACGGGCAATAATCCCCCTATGGTCAAAATGGGTGTTGAAAAAATAGAATTTACTTTGATCGGTCTTGTTTTCAAAAAGTCCGTAGGTACATATTCGTTCCAAGGAGGCATCCCAACCTTTGGATATTTTTTCGGGAGTAGGGGAAAGCCAGAACGTATTGCTTTTTAAGACTTTCAATTTAGTATGGTTGTATATTATGGGGGAGTATTCCCCTTTTTGTTGGCCATCATTGCGGCCTACACCAATATAGGAGAAATCGGTTAACGCACTATCGATATAGGTGATTTGGCGGTGCAAGACCTCTTGCATGCCCACAACCGCTGGGTCATAATGCCGAATCAGTTTTATCATGCTTTCCTTACGATCGTTCCAGTTGTTGACCGTATCCTTGGTGTTGTCGTATTTGATGTTATAGGTCATAACATTAATGTCTTGGCCTTGTATTCCTTGGACGAGTAAAAGTGTCAGAAAAAAGAGGGTGTAGTGATTTTTCAAAATATAGGATTTTATTATTTTACATATTAATACACAAGGTACTTATATATGTTCAATTTTAAAAAATGAAAGGCCATTTACATCAAATTCATCCTATACCGTTACCCAGAACATAGAGGATCACTATGAGGAATATTTTGAAAAGGATGTTTTTAACGCGCATCCCCTTTTGAGGGAAACTGCATGGGATACAAGGGGGTTGAATTTTATGGCCCTTTTGGTAACGAATTGACTTTCTATAGGGATAAGCATTGATGACAGGAAAACATAAAACCCGCTTTTATACGGGTTTTATCGAGAACAAGGACTACGATCCAAAATGGTTCGCATATATTATTATTTAAAAAAACAATGGTTTTTGGGTATAAGGGTTTGGTGTTATTAAGATCAATTCGTGCCAATGACCTTGGCATTCGGGCCACTAAGTTCATTTCTAAGATTCCAAATTTCAACATAATCTCCATTTGTGGTGGCTTCAACAGCGGTTAAAAAATCGGCAAAACTACCTGCGCCATGAACCTCTTCGTAGTACGCGGCGAATTTATCCTCTTTACCGAGCCATGAAGAATTGTCAAAGAAATCTACCCAGGCGAAATCCATTCCCTCTTTATTGTTCAATTCGTTGGTGTATATGCCGAATATTTGATCGGACATTTTTTCCTTGTATACCTTTACTACTTTATTCACGACCTTATCCATAAATTCCTTTTGTTTAAAGCGTTTTACGTCGATCACGAATACTGAAACCTTATTGATTTCAAAATCCTTCGAAAAATTGGATAATTCAGGATGCATTTTCATGTAATTTACCTCTACTTCCGCAGAGAGATAGGGGTTCACATTCTTGTTCATATCTTCTTCATGGGCCGCACTATGTGGTCTATTGTCTATTAGGTTCCAAGTCAAAGGTCCCATAATGTTCATATACTTACCGGCATTTTCACCATTAAGAATATTGTAAATACGCACGCCATAAGGTCCTTCTGCATGGAATTTCTTGTTGTGGGCTGCTATGCCAGCCTCAAATTCCGCCGTTTTTCCGGCTATGGGAGAAAACATGACATTTTCGATAATGGGTCTTTCTTGGTTGTTTTGGGATAACGCCATAAATGGGAGTATCACTAGGATGAACATTAATTTTTTCATGATTTTTATTTGTTTGGTTATTAGAATATGATGTTATGTATTCATTTTGATATTTCGGTAATTACCGTTTACGGATTGCTATTTGGACAGGGCCTCTGCGAGTTGTTTGGTTTCCACATATTGCTGAAATCCGATAATCTTTCCGTTTTTAAGAAACCAGTGATGGGCTACTTGGGCGTCTATGACGGTCCCATTCTTCTTTGACTTGGCTTGGTAACGCAAGGTGGCAAGGATTTGATTCCCAGACATTTCATGCAGTTGGATATTGGTCAGGTTAAAATAGTCATAATCCTTTCCTATACGGGCAAAAACACCGTTTGAAACAGCCTCTGGACCTTTGTAGGGGTTGCCATCGGCATAGGCGTTACCTTCGGCCTCGTGCCACACCACTTTGGCATCCATTAAATCTAAAACAGCAGGGATATCACCTGCGGCAAAGGCATCGTACAAGGTGTTGATGACCCTTATATTGTCCGGGTTTGAGAGGATTCCCAACTGTTGCATAAAGGCCATATTGTCCATAAAGTCCTGTTCTTGTGAAACCTTCCCATTTTTCATGGATACGAGGGTAACCCCATCAATATCAACAGATTTACCCGTTGCGGAAATTCCGAAAAATTCCCCTGTATGCGTACCTTTAAAATTCCAGTGCTTTACTATTTTGTCGCCTTGACCGAATATATCCACGATGGTGAATTCGATATTGGAAAACCCAGTCAGATAATTGGCATAAAAATCCTGTACGTTTTTAATACCAACAATATTTTCAGGACTCATAAGTAGCGTAATACGTTCGTCAAAATGGGTGTTATTGATCAATTCCAGTTTCCCGTTATTGATGACTTCATCCCAGGTATTGGAGTATGTTTTGATGTTTTCAGCTACTTGTTTATCCTCCGAAGTACAGGATAAAAAGCATACTACAATGAAAAGGCATAGTATTGGAAGTAATTTTCTCATGTTGATAGGATTAAAACCCGACAGGGTGCTAGCATTGTTCCCCCGAAATATGTTTAGCAAATGTATCTGCCGGGTTTGGCTTGTTATTTTATGGTGTTATGTTTCATGGGTTGCATACGGTCAAAGTGTCGTAAAAGGTGTCCTTCTTCATTTATTTAGTCTAGATATCAAATTTTAAAATGCCAAAATCCGTGGGTTTCGAATTTTTGTACTTGGTACATTCTATGATACTTTTGTTATTTTGGGGAGTAAGACAGCTCAGGGTGCATGCTGCCCGATTCAACCTCATATTTGTATACATATTTGAAGACATCATCAAAAACCTTTTTCCCTTCTTCGCCCAATAAAACCTGATTTGCTTTGGATTTTTTGGCATACTCCTCCTCGTCTATAGCGGTCAGAACGGCAACATAGTAGTCTCCCATTGTTCCAAATCCGTTATGGTAAATACGGTAGTATTCCTTGGATCCTTTTCTGGTGAATAAGGCCTTTAATTCTTTGAGTTTTCCTTTTAGGTTTTGGATGTTTTGTGGTGTCACATATAAAAAATGCCATTTTCGGTAGTTTTGACCTTCTGTGGTCGTACTGATGCCTTCTGGCATATAAGTGAGTTCTTCATTGAGGTATACCATATAATCCCCGTGTTTGTCATAGCAACGATTAAAGCGTTTGAACATATCCTTAAAAGCTTCTTCCCCCATTTTTTCGGCTAAAGGTGCCATGACGTTCACATCAAGTTCAGCCATGTTTTTAATCGGGGAAATATTCAGGTACCGTCCTGTTGAGGTTGAGGCAACTTGCCAACTAAGATCTTGAAGATTGTGTTTGGTACAGGCTTCCTTGAATTCCTTGGATATTTGTTCATATTCTTGGATCATTGATGGTTTAACCTGATCCTCATGAATGTAGAAGAGTTGGTTTTTGCTTTCCTGTGCTATGTTCAGATAAGGGAGCAAGAATAACATTACGGTAATCCATACAGTCGATTTTAGTGTGCTCATGATGTACTTTGTTTTAGGATTAGTGTTTGTACTAGTTCAATATGGTTTCCAATGGTTCATTCAACGATTGGGGGCACCAAGGAATACCCCATTTGTTGTAAAAGTGCTAGTTCGTTGTAATAGATGTCCTCTTTGATCAATTTGCCCTCATTATTAAAAGTGACCTCGGAGAATCCGTTGACCGCTATTCTTTTTCCCGTGGCAGCGGATTCGCCGAACGTTCCTGTGTTGGTGCCTTCGAAAGTCCAGCTGGCATATAGTTGGTTGTCCTTGATAATGGTTTTTTTAATGGAAACCTTTAGATCGGGAAACCCGTTAAAATAAATGTTCATATTGGCCTCAAGTTCATTATGGTTTTCCGCTACCATTATTCCGTTAAGTCGACGACTATAGTTTTCTACGGTTATTGATCTTAGGCTATCCATGTTTTTATGATTCCAGGCATTCGTTATAAAACTTCCGAAGTTTTTTGTTATCGCGTTTTCGAGTTCAATTTCCTTTTCATAATGATTATTCTCCTTACAGTTAATTCCTAAGAATACGATAATGACCAATATTACTCCCCTTCTTCCCATAATCCTGAATGTTAATGGTGTTGACCGTATGGCGCCACAAGTAAAAACTTTGTAGGACCAAGGAATGCATTATAACCTTATTCTAAAAGGGTTTGAGGATGGGGTGCGTTAAAAACTGTCCGAAACCCTATGGTTAGTTATCGGGCGTTTCGCTGTTGTAAAAAGTTGTATATTTAACAATACTCATTTCCCCCGGTGAAAAAATTCGAGAAATGAGACTGCGCTTCCTGACTGTTGTCATTCCACTGACCATTATACTTTTGAATGGTTTTCTTGGTGTTTCCCAAATAGTGGACTTTAATCGCGAAAATCCCTACAAAAAGGTATTTGTCGACACCGATAATTTTGGGGCTTCTTATTTGGATACCTTGGAAACGTCTTATCCATTGGCCAAGTCGGACACCCTTAAGTTTTGCATGCTCAATGATCTTGCCTACTATTGGCATACCCGTAATTTGAACCGATCTATGCATTTTACACAAATAGGATTGGATATGGCTTCAAAAAAGGAGAACACATTATGGGAGGGGAGGTTTCAAATTACCCAAGCTGCAGTTTTGTTGCGAATGGAAGCCTTGGACAGTGCCCTCACCATCTTATCCCAAGCCAAGGGGAAAGTCAATGAAAATGATCTTCCTTTTCTCTATACCCAAATGGGATATGTTTACGAACGTAAGGGGCAGTTAGACCGGGCTGCCGATTATGCCTTACTGGCTTTGCAGCTTGGAGAAGAACATAAGGACAAAAGGGCTATAGCTTTAGCATATAGTGATTTAAGTAATTTATTTTGGAAGCAATCCAGATTTGAATCGGGCTTGGAATACGGTTTAAAATCGGTAGCTGTTTTTGAGGAACTGGGTGTCAATGACTTGGACTACGACTTTACCCTCTATGTAGTGGGCAACAACTATCTAAGATTGAAAGAATACGAAAAGGCCATGAACTATTTCGATCATTCGATTGCTATAGGGGAGCGGTATGGTTTTTACAATAACCTTAGCGACGTGTATATATCCAAGGTAGATCTCTATACCTATTTGAACGAATTCGGGAAAGCATCAGTAGCTGCGGGGAATGCATTGAAATATGCCGAATTGTTGGATAATGGTTTTATGTTGATGCGATCCTGGTTGGCTATCGGGAAATTGCAGAATATACAAGGTAAGTATATCTCAGCCATAGAAAGCCTAAAAAAGAGCATCGCTATTGCGACTGATGATTTTGGGGATGGGTATTTTTTAAGTCAGGCCTATGAAACCTTGGGCAAGGCTTATGCAGGGAATCATAATTATCAAGAAGCTTATCAGGCCTTCGCCGTATATGACGACTTAAAAGATAAGGTTTTTACCGCTGAGGCCGATCAAAGAATATCCTTACTTAGAACGGAATACGATGTGGCCCAAAAGGAGAATACCATTCAACTTCAGCAAACCCGGATTACAAAACAACAACTAAGGCAGACCTTGATCATGGCCTTTGTATTTCTTCTGTTGCTTTATTTGTTGCTGCTTTTTAAGGCTATGAAGAACAATAGGAAAAAGAATAAAATGCTTGAAAAACAGAACCAGGAGAAAGAGTTTTTACTGAAGGAGATCCATCATAGGGTAAAGAACAACCTCGAGATCGTTTCTAGTCTTTTAACCTTGCAATCCGCCGAAATCAGTGACAAAAAGATTGTGGATGCCATGGAAAACAGTCAGCATAGAATTCAGAGTATGAGCATGGTACATCAAAAATTATATCAGGAGAATAGTTTGTCATCAATAGAGATGAAATCCTATTTTTTTAATTTATCGAATTATATCGTCAATGTTTTCGGTGTTCAAGGTAGGATTGAAGTGCTTTTGGATATGGAGGAGATCGAACTTGATGTTGATACGGCGATACCAATTGGTCTTATTGTAAATGAACTTTTGACGAATTCGATGAAATATGCCTTTCCGGAACAAGCATCAGGTAGCGTTGTTGTGGCATTGCGAAAAACAGGCGACCAATTATTCTTGAAGGTATCGGATAATGGTATTGGTGCCATTGTAAATGAAAATGAAATAGGAACCGGCTTTGGTACTAAATTGGTTAAATTATTAACCAGACAGTTAGATGGTGAAATGCATTTGGTTGTCGAAAACGGGACAGCGGTTTCCTTTGAATTCCAATATAATAAAGCAGCATAGCTATGGAAAATAAAGTAAAGGTATTGGTGGTTGAGGACGATATGATCATTGCGGCCAACATCAGCCTGCAATTGACCAATTTGGGATTTGAGGTTACGGGTATAGAGACTCGGGGGGAAGAGGCGATTCTCCACGTGCAGGAAAATAACCCTGATATTATCTTGATGGACATACATCTAAAAGGGAAGCTCGATGGTATAGCAACAGCCACGCACATAAATGGTATTTTAAACATTCCCATTGTTTACCTCACGGCCAATACCGATGAGGCTTCATTCAATAGGGCCAAGAAGACCCACCCTTTTGCGTTTATTCCCAAACCTTTAAATATCATTCAATTGCGACGAACATTTGAACTTGTAGTTCAACAGATGGATTTGAAAGGGGGTAAGACCCAAATCGAAAATTCAACTTTGAAAGTTTTGGAAGATCGCATCTTTATTCGTCACAAGGGCAATATGGTAAAGTTGTTGTTGGCTGATATTCTCTATATTGAGGCCGACAGGAATTATTGTAAGATCATTACGGTATCAAGCACATATTTATTGGCAACAACCTTGAAAACCATGGAAGAACGATTGCCCAGGCACGGTTTTTTGCGTATACATAGGTCGTATATGGTAAATATCTCCAAATTAGACGTTGTGGCGGAAGGTCATCTTGAAATCGATAGAAAGGTCATTCCTATCGCAAAAATGCACAGAGGGGCGTTGTTAAGCCGTTTACAGACGATTTAAGCTGTGGTCAACTAGTGCAGTTGGAAGTAGGGGTTTCTAATCCCTTCCCCGGGATTTGTTCCTGTCGTTGTTGTTTCGATTCCCGCTGCTTTGGCTTTTGTAATTCGAGTTTCTGGATTGATTCCGATTCCGATTTTGATTGGGGCTTTTTGGCCGTTGCGTGTTTCGGCTCTTTTTGATGGGGGATCCTTCCGCAACTTCTTCGTGAAAAGGGTGCTCGGTTATTCTGGGAACCTTTAGGTTGATTAGTTTTTCAATATCCCTCAAATAGGGGCGTTCCTCCCTATCGCAAAAGGAAACCGCGATTCCGCTGGCATTGGCCCGTCCTGTTCTGCCGATTCGGTGTACATAGGTTTCGGGAACATTGGGTAAATCAAAGTTTATGACCAGGGAAAGTCCGTCTACATCGATGCCTCTAGCGGCAATGTCCGTCGCTATTAGTACCCCAAGCTTCCCATCTTTAAAATCATTCAGGGCATTTTGTCTGGCGGTTTGTGATTTGTTTCCGTGGATGGCCGCTGAGCGGATTTCCGCCTGTGCCAATTTTTTTACGATTTTATTTGCCCCGTGTTTGGTTCGTGAAAAAACCAGTACGGAACTATTGGGTTGTTCCTCCAATATATGAACCAATAGGTTTACCTTGTCTCCCTTGCTTACAAAATATACGACCTGTTCTACTTTTTCCGCTGTGGCTTGTTCCGGTTTTACGGTAACCCTTTCAAAATCACCGAGAATCTTACGAGATAGTTCAACGATATCCTTGGGCATCGTGGCTGAGAAAAACAGCGATTGTCTTTTGGAAGGGAGCTTGGCTATTATTTTTTTGATGTCATGTATAAAACCCATGTCTAGCATATGATCGGCTTCATCCAATACCACATATTCAATATCCCTAAGCGAGATGAACCCTTGGTTCATAAGGTCCAATAAACGCCCTGGTGTGGCGATTAAAACATCAATTCCGTTTCTTAAGGCCTGTACCTGTTTTCCTTGTTTTACACCGCCAAAAATAACAGTATTCTTAATTCCGGTGAATTTGCCATACGCCGTAAAACTTTCCCCGATTTGAATGGCCAACTCACGGGTTGGGGTAACAACCAATGCCTTGATCTTTCGATTGCGTCCCTGTTCGGGTTGGTCGTTGTAAATCTGTTGAATGATCGGTACCGCAAATGCTGCGGTTTTGCCTGTGCCCGTCTGGGCAACACCCAAAAGGTCCTTACCATTCAATAAAATGGGAATGGACTGTTCTTGAATGGGTGTGGGATTGGTATAACCTTCTTGCCCAAGGGCCTTAAGGATGGGTTCTATAATGCCTAAATCTTTGAATGTCATGTATTGTGAAGAATAAGCGGCAAAGGTAGTGGATTAGATTGGTAAAAAGAGTTAAATCCTTGAAATGACCATAAGTAGTTTAATTACAGTGCTTTGTGATGCAATATAATGATTGGTTTAGGAAAAAGTGGCGTGTGGTTTTAACAGGTTTTCTTTAATGAGCTCGTATAACCTTGGGCCAATTGACAGTCCGTCCTTAAAATTGAACAGTTCGGTAATTCATTTTGTCTTAAGTTGTGGGTTTGTTTCATTTTTGGTCCATACAATCCTTAAAACAAATAATCATGAAGAAAACAGTTACATTGATCTTGTTGTTTATGGCAACAATGGTTTCGGCACAGGATAAATTTACCTCAGGAATGCAAAAGGCATTTGAGTACTGGGGCAATGGGGATGTTTTGGAGGCTTCAAACCTGTTTGATCGGATCTCGATGGCAGAGCCGGATAATTGGCTTCCATCTTATTATGGGGCACAAGTGAACACCGTAGCCTCTTTTGGGGAACAGGACGAGGGTAAAGTCAGCCAGCAATTGGGTAAGGCCCAAGAGTTTATCGACTTGGCAAAGGTCATTTCCCCTAATAATCCTGAAATCATGGTGCAACAGGCCATGATTTATACAGCTTGGATCGCTTTTGATGGGGCTACCTATGGAATGACGCTTTCTGGTAAGGTGGTAGCCCTGTACCAAAAGGCACTGGAATTGGCCCCGGAAAACCCAAGGGTTGTGTTTTCAAAGGCTGAATGGGATATGGGGTGTGCCCGGTACTTTGGACAGGATACCGCTCCATTCTGTAAAGATGTTGAACGTGCTTTGGAACTTTTTGCTACATTTAAGCCAGAGTCGGTCTTTCATCCCAATTGGGGAAAAGACAGGGCGGAAGAAATAGTCAAGAATTGTAAATAAGAACAAATAATCAATGACACGATTTTATAATCATTTCATAAGGGCAATCGTAATAGGTACTGTGATCTATTTCGTTTTTCTCGCCATTTATTTTTTCACGGGCAGGTTCGATGAAGGTTTTGATTATCAAATCACATGGACCGAATATTATCAAAATATGATATTCGCTTTGATCCTGTACATGGCAAATGCGTATTGGATTGAACATCTTATTACCACTCATAAACATGACCTGTTCACCTTAAAAAGATTTGCCATTGGGATTACGGGGAATATCCTGATTTCGATTTTTGGGATTTTCCTTTCCCGTATTGTACTTGTTGTGGTATTGGAAAAGAAGCCCTTAACGGAGTTTCTTGCCAATGAGAATCTCGGGTATTATCAGTTGTCGTTGATCATTGCGATATGTATCTCACTTATATTTTATGCGGTATGGTATTATAAATATCGGCAGGAAAACAAGGTGAAAGAGCAAAAGATAATAGCCGGTACGGCCTCGGCCAAATTCGATGCCCTTAAAAACCAATTAGACCCACATTTCCTTTTCAATAGTTTAAATGTACTGACCAGTTTAATTGAGGAAGACCCCGGTCAGGCGCAGAAGTTCACTACCTCGCTCTCCAAGGTGTATCGCTATGTTCTTGAGCAGAAGAATAAAGACCTGGTGTCCGTGGATGAGGAATTTCAATTTGCCAAAACCTACGTAAAGCTTTTAAAGATGCGGTTTGAGGATAGTATTCATTTCGATATACCCGATCACAGTAGTAACCCGGAAGCCAAAATAGTGCCCCTGTCCCTGCAGTTGTTGCTCGAGAATGCGGTAAAGCACAATGTGGTCACTTCAGCAAGACCTTTGCACATCAAGGTATATGAGGAGGGGGATATGCTGGTGGTCGATAATAATATACAGGAAAAACAGGTGGTAAAGAAGAGTAGCGGGGTGGGGTTGCGTAATATTCAACAACGCTACGATATATTAACCAATAGGCAGGTGGAAATAACCAAGTCACCCAACGAATTCAGGGTGAAACTGCCGATGTTGACAAAACAGGTAACAATCATGGAGGCACAACAAACTTATATAGACGATAAACGTTATGAAAAGGCTAAGGAACACGTAGAGCAGCTTAAGGGGTTTTATGGCAACCTTATAGCCTATTGTATTGTGATTCCGTGTTTGGCCATACTGAACCATAATACGACCAGTTTCCCATGGATTATTTTTCCAACCATTGGTTGGGGGTTTGGGGTGGTTGTTCACGGTATGGAGGTCTTTGGGTATAATCCCTTATGGGGGAAATCTTGGCAAGAACGAAAGATTAGGAAGTATATGGATGATGAAAACTTCTAAATGACAATCCATCCCCTAAAAATAACAAGTGGGTAAGATTCATTTATAAAGGAGTTGTAATCGCTTTACTTTTGGGTTATCAATAAAGTATGATTCATTAAACCAACAACACATGGAAACTTCGGAAAAAGACAACAAGTATTTTAGAGCAAAGGATAAAGTAGAGGCTATTAAAAAGTTTTATACCAGTTTGTTATCGTATATATTTTTTATTGGACTTTTGGCAGGAATAAATTATTGGACAGATGAATGGAGGTATCCTTGGTTCCTTTGGGCTGCCTTTGGTTGGGGTATTGGTTTGGTCTTTCAGGCCATCAAGACATTCAGTTTAAGTCCGTTCTTTGGAAGGGACTGGGAGGAGCGAAAAATAAAGGAGTATATGCATAAGGACGAAAAACAACAAAGATGGAAATAATGGATGAAAAGGATAATGGAAAGCTGAACCGTGTCAAGAAACGGGTAGAGGAACTCAAGGGGTTTTATATTCACTTTGCTGTTTATATCATGGTAAACACCTTTATTTCTACCATGAAGGTCGTTCGTAATTTGGGGGACGGAGAGGGTTTTAATGAAGCGTTTTGGGACTTCGGCACCTTTGCTGTGTGGTTGTTCTGGGGTATAGGCTTGTTTTTTCATGGGGTGAAGGTCTTTTCGTATAATCCTTTTTTTGGGAAGGATTGGGAAAAAAGACAGATTCAGAAATACATGGACAAGGATATAAAAGAAAGTAAAAAGTACAGGTAATGGAGAATGAACGGAAAGAAATAGGAAAGTACATCAAAGCAAGAAAAAGGGTTGACGAAATTAAGGATTTTTACTTCCACTTGATAAAATTCGCAATGATTACGATCTTGATATTGCTTTTTAAGGGGGTGGTTTTGAATATATTCATAGAAAAAGGTGTTGAAGATGAAAATATATTGCGGTGGATGGAATGGAATATGCTCTTAATACCTATAATTTGGGGATTAGTGCTTGTGGTAATAGGATTAAGGTTGTTTGTGTTCAGAGCGAACATTCTTAAGATTTGGGAAGAAAAACAGATTAGGAAATACCTTGAAGAAGGTGATTAAGTATATTAGGTGCAATATATATACGAAGTATAACCAACCAGAAACCAATGAATGTAATCATCATAGAAGACGAAAAACCTAGCGCTAGAAGGCTTAATCGGCAATTGGCGAAATTGGGTGTGCAGACAACCACTATGCTCCATTCCGTTGAGGAATCGATAGTGTGGTTTCAAAACAACGAGCATCCCGACCTTATTTTCTTGGATATACAGCTCTCTGACGGACTCTCATTTGAAATATTCGATGTGGTCGATATGAAAAGTGCCATAATATTCACGACGGCCTATGATGAGTATGCCCTGCAGGCCTTTAAGCTGAATAGTATTGATTATTTGTTAAAACCTATTGATGACGAAGAGCTTGCAAATGCCGTGAAAAAATACAAAACCGTTAAGCCTGCCGCCCCAACAATGGCATTGGATTTTGAGGATATCAAAAAATTATTGGTCAACCCTTTGGAGCGTGAATACAAAAAAAGATTTACCGCTAGGGTGGGGCAACATCTTAAGATCATAAACGCTGACGACGTTGAATGTTTTTATAGTGAAAACAAAGGTACTTACGCTTCGACTTCCGATGGTAGGAATTATCTATTGGATACTACCCTGGAAAATCTCGAGTCTGAATTGGAGCCTAGGATTTTCTTTAGGGTAAGTAGAAAGTATTACGTCAATATCAATCACATTAATGATATCGTCGCATACACCAATTCGCGTTTGAAAATCAAATTAAATCGCTATCTTGATCAAGAGATCATTGTGAGTAGGGAGCGGGTTAGGGACTTTAAGTTATGGTTAGAGTAAAGGTATTTAAATAATTGAGGTTTAGAATATTGATGCCTTGTATAGATTTTCCTTATAGTCCGAAATAAAGCAAAAAAATTAGGTTTCATCGATTCTGTTCTCATCAAATGAGGAGGGTAATAATTTAGGTATCAATTTAATGAAAATAGGTAATAGGATAGCCCCTCCGGGAAGCATGAAAATGGCTAGTGAGGGGATACTTTTAAAAATATCCAACAATTGACTTTGAACTTTTTTCTTCTCTTCAGCACTTAGGTCCCTGACCGTTGATTTAGAGATTAAGGCAACCAACTCCTTACTTTCCGAAAGCTCTTTTTGAAGTCTCTTGCTATTCCGTAGAATCAATTTATTCACCACTTTTGACATGCTATCGTAGAACTTGGAGGCTAAATTATGATTTTTTAAATGGGGTATTATTTTTAAATTCTTTTCAAAAAACATCGAAATATCATCCAAGATGGTTGCTATTTCATTTTTGGTGAAACCAAGGTCCTTTCCAAATTGATAGATGAATTCCGATTCCATGTAATCGATAGAGTGGTCTTCCCAAATGGTCAATGCGGCAAGATCAAGTAAATACTGTTTTTCGATAGGGGAAAGGTCCTTTTGTAACCTATCGCGATAATTGGCATCAAAAGTATGGGTCTCACTATCGATAAAGGTTAGGGAGGCTTCGAATAAATGGGCCAATTTATGGTCATTTTCATGGTTCTCCTTGGAATTCAAGGTATGGTAAATGACATTCATTGCCGTTTTTTCGAAATTCTCGGCAAATTCCTCAATGGCACTGGGGTTGCTCAAATACCTTTTAAACGTCAACACATCGATGTATAATAATGAATTGGTGATAATGCTATTAAAGGTCTTGCTAATGACATTATCTTCCAAATATACCCTGGTATCAATTAATTTTTCAAGCTGATCGGAAGTTTTGCTCCCAACGAATAATTTATTCAAGAATGAGATTTTGTTGAGACCCAAGTCCTGATAAAACTGGAAAACAGCAATTAAAAAGGCGTTGAAGTCAGTGCTCTTTTTTTCGAATCTATAGGTATAATACAGTGCGGCCAAAAGGTTGATCTTGGCCTTTTCGTCTTCTGATAGTTTATGTTCGGGATGGATGAATCTTGGGAACTTAATGTTAAGTCCATATACGAACCCGGTATTTTTCAAAGCTTCATAAAGGTCGATATAATCCTTATAGCTTTCAACCTGATCTTTAACCAGATATCCGAATTTATCAATCCATCCTGAGGATGAAGGGTTCATGGTATTGTTGTTTTGGTTCCAAAATAAAGCAAATTATAGGACATTTCACATGTAATCATCGGTTTATAAGTTGAAATTGGGTTTTTGATAAAATGCCAATGCAAAAATTACATACATTGAAGGATTTTCTGGTGATTAGTGAGTTAAACGGCGAAAAAAAATAGCTGCCATTTGGCAGCTATTTTTTTAAAACCTTGGAACACTCTTATATGCATTTACTATTATGCATATTTTGGTATGTTAAGAGGTGTTTCTTTATTAATTTTTCTTCAGTTGTACCTCGGCTTGTACGGCAACATCACTCCATGTTTTGCTTACCCCATCAGTACCCGTGTGTAATTCCTTACAGGCTTTATTGATGGAAGCAACGGCATCAAGGGCGTTCCAATTTTCCAAATCCATTACGCCCTTGAATGTGATTTTATTTTCAGAATCCATGGTGTACTCGAGTGGAATATTTGCGGTTTCACCATTTAGCGTAACGTCTATGGAACATTTGTTGTCAGCAGTGGTTTTAAAGATTCCTGATATAAGCTCGGTGTTTTTAAGGACGCCAAAAAAGAACTTCAACAACTTAGGGTCTCTGGTTTCTGTAGGGTCATTTGTGAATAAACTGCTTACCGGGATGCTAAACTCAGTGCCGTTCAAAGCCTCTAAAGGCGTTGCTCCGGATTTGGTATTCGTAATATTGATATCCTTGAACTGGCCACCAACGGGAACTTTTTCCGTAGTCTTATAGGCAGTGAATCCTACTTTGGTCGAATCCTTGACCAAGGTAAAGGAATCACTCATGACTTCTTTGGATTCTTTCTGTTGCTCTGTATTTTCTTTCTTGGCTTGTTTGCAACTAAAACCTAAAATCAAAAGCATGCCTAAGGCCAATAAATTAATTCTTTTCATCATCATGATTTTTTAAAATTATTTAAAAGTACTGTTGAACACCTATGATAGATGACCACATTTATTGCAATATTAAAGATAAATGAAAAAAGAAGCTCTTTTTGAAGGGATTAATTCTTAGGATTGACCTTTAAATCGACAATCAACCATAAGCAGGTAAGGTCCAATTGGTGCTGGATTTTGATTTTTATCTTACTCTGTGTGCTGTAGCATACGAATGTTTCACGGGCGAAAAGCGCCATTTTTTAAGAGGTTGATTGGGACTGTCGAATAGTGGAAATAGGGGTAATCTGATAAAAATGTAAAAGCTGCCATAAAAGCAGCTTTTACCATTGGTTTTTTAGGTTTTATTGGATAATGCCCGTACAACTGATACGCGCACCGGCATCGCCACTTGGTTGTGATACAAAATCATCTACACCTTGATGCACAATAACGGCCTTACCTACAATATTCATGTTTTGGTCATCGCAACCAATACACCATTGGTCGGTTGAAAACGTGAGGGTAGCGTTGCCTTCCTCATTCGCTACGAAGTTGCCGATATCCCCTTTGTGATAGCCTTCTGCCGCACCCCATTTTCCATGTGGTTCGTGTGTGGGATTCCAATGACCCCCGGTCGATTTGCCATCATTGGAGGAGCAATCCGCCTTTTCATGCAAATGGATAGCGTGTTTTCCAGGGGTAAGTCCCGAAAAATTGGCAATCATGGTTACTTCGTCATCCTCTTGGGTAAAAGTTACCTCACCCTTAACGGTACTATCACTCTTGGGTTCCATGGTGAAGCTGATAGTCTCCACGGATTCTTCCTGAACAACATCCTTTACGACTTTTTCGGTAGCTTCTTTCTTAGTCTTTTTACAGCTGAAACCAGCCATTAGGACAAATGCTAATGCAAAAAAATATAATTTTTTCATGCTACTTTGTTTTAGGTTAGGTATTAAAGTTAATTAATTATCGTAATAAGGCAATTTTCGGTCTATCGGAATTCGATTTTTTCCCGTAGTAAAAGGGTTATGGATGCCAATTTACTTGATGAGTTTGCTGATAACCTGAACTTCGTTATGTAAGGTTTTGTGCACGGGACATTTGTCAGCGATCTGGAGCAAGCGGTCGAGTTGTTTTTCATCAAAATCCCCTGAAATCTTGATATCTCGATGAAAAGTGTCGATTTTAGCAGTCGATGATTCACAATCCTCACAGTCCTTAGCATGTGTTTTGCTGTACGATGTGTGTACTTCAACATTTTCAATATGCCAGTTTTTGCGTTTCGCATACATTTGCAATGTCATGGCGGTACAGGCCGATAGCCCGGCGGACACCAATTCATAGGGGGAAGGACCGTAATCATTGCCCCCATAACTAACGGGTTCATCCGCAGAGAGGTAATGGTTACCAACTTTCATTCGGGTGGTGAATCCATCTTCAAAATCCAAACTGGCCATTACTTGGTGGTCGCTTTCGATCAAATGTTCATCATCATCAATCGATAGGTACCTTTTTGCCCACCCGGCTATACTATCGCCCACATAAAGGGAATCTTTCCTGTTCATTAACAAGTGGTCCGCTCCATCCAAGGAAATGAAACTTTTGGGATGATGGGCCGCTTTATAAATTTCCTCCGCGTTTTTTATACCCACAGTGGTATCTTGTGGTGAATGTAGAATAAGCAGGGGTTTGCGCAAATTTTTCACGGTAGCCGACAGGGTGTTTTGTTGGAGGTCATCCAAAAATTGCTTTTTAATGGTGAAATCCCTTCCACCTATATTTACCAAAGCTTTCCCATTATGCTCAATTTCATCAATTCCATTGCGCAATAAATGTTTTACATGTTCGGGATCTGAAGGGGCCCCAATCGTGGCAACGGCCTGTATGGAGTCTATTTGTGCGGCAGCGAAAATAGCGGCAGCGCCTCCCAAGGAATGCCCAATTAATAGGGTGGGGGCTTGGTAGTTGGCCTTCAAATGGTCCGAGGCAGCAATCAAATCCTCAACATTTCCTGAAAAATTGGTATCCGCAAAGTCACCTTCGCTTTCCCCTAGTCCTGTGAAATCGAAACGGAGAACCCCAAAACCACTTGAGGTTAGGGCCTTACTGATATTTCGAATCGCTGTCAGATTTTTGTTACAGGTAAAACAATGGGCGAAAATCGCAAAGTTATGTGCATCTTGGTTGGCAGGTAGTTCTAATCGTCCTACCAATGATTTTCCATCCTTGTTCTTGAAGATTACTTTTTGCAGATTCATTATAGTCAAGTTTTTATGATATTTCTAATAGGTCGCAAAATATCCAAAATACTTAACCTGAACGTTTTATTCCATATTAGTTTTTTGTCGTAAATCGGTTTTGAAAAGAACCCCAATTCGAAGAATGTCATCAGCGCGGTTCGCTAAATGGTTTTTTATATAGCCTACTTCAATCTTAAAATTCGGATTTATACGATATCCGATTCCCGTATGTAATCTATTCTGATTAAAAACATCTTCATGTATATCAAGGAAAATCTCATCAAAAACCTTGATGTAAAACTTATCCGAAATTGGATGGATCAGCAGTAATCGATATCGCATTCTATTGACAAAATCGGTAATCCCATCTTTGTTTATCCACCGGTGTTCTATTCGGTAACGGTGCGAAATACTTAATTTTTTTATTTTTCTCTTAAGGCATATTTCTTCATAAGGTCTGTTCTCAGAGACACTGATGTTTGTCCGTGTTTCCGAATAATGGTGAACATAACCGGCACCTACCGATATATTGGGGGTAAGATGATAGCCCAGTCCGATTTTATAGAATTGATTGTCCAAGACATCGAAAATTTCATAATGATGTAACCTAAATTCGGTGACAATATCTAAATTTTCGGATATTTTATTGTCCCCGTACAGCATAATCCATGTGCCCCATTTGTCTTCGGTGGTGTTCTGGGAACTTAATAGGGATGAAAATAGAAGGGAAAGTAACAGTAGGCCCCGCTTCATGATGGTCGTTTTTATAGGTAAAGGATTTGGTTGTATCAAGCCTGAACATATAGAATGCCTTAAGGCGAAATTTGAAGCTGCAAATGTACTTTTGTGCTGAAAAGGAAAACCTGATAAAAGTCAAGTTTCTGTATAATTTTTGTTTTTTTAAACGGTATTGCGATTTTGAATTAAGGGGGAGTCCAAGGATCCATTTAAAAACCAAACAGAAAAAACCCCTTCTGTTTATAGAAGGGGCGTATTTTTAAGATATGTGATTTTTATTCCAGATGGAATGTTTTTATGGATTTAAAAGGACTGACTTTCTGTTTTTCAATGTCGTCCTTATAAGGCTTCCACTTTTCATTGAAGAATGTATTGGTCTCTTGCAGTGCTTTTTTCAGTTCGTCCTCTGCAAAACGGATCAGTTGTTTTTCAGTTGTTGTAATTCCCGATTTTCGGGTACGGGAATAAAAACTGGCATTCCCAATACGCTGCATTACGGTTATTTCCGGGTTTCTGGTGATACCTTGTCTTTTATCTTCCTTGCCCAGATATAAGGCGATGACTGTATCTATAGCCTTTGCCATCTCCTTGGAGGCTTTTATTTGGTCTTTATATTTTTCATTATCGAGGGTTTTAAGTTCTTTTAGGTATTTGTTGGCAATGTCCTTGCTTTCCACCAATTGTTTTACGGCATCCGCAGCCGTTTGGGTATAGGACTCCAACTTTTTTGAACTGTCGTAAACTTCATTGATCGAGGCCAAGGAAACATTCAATCTCGGATCCGATTTCACTTCGATCATTGTCTCATCGGTTAACGCTCCATAGGAAACTTTTATCTTGTAAGTCCCTGGTTTTACAGTAGTGCCTCCGCGTTCATCTTTGCTTTTTGGTAGCTTCCTTGAAGGTCGGTCCGGGCCTTTTTCGTCCATAGCCCAATATATACGATGGAACCCAGCCTTTTCTGGGGTTTTCTTCTTAATGGTTCGTATCAATCTATCCCCATCATAGAACTGGAACATGATGGAATCTTTTTTCTGTACCCCGGTCAGTTTATCCTTTTTGCTTTCAACACTGTCGGAGTCAACGGTTGCTTCTGATTTTGTTTGGGTCGAATCCTTATCCTTCTTAGGTGATTCTTTCTTTCCTTCCTTTAAAAAATAGGTGATCATCGCACCTTTTTTCCGGTTTTCGGCATTATAAAGGGCATCTGCCCCAAAGCGGCTTCCCGTCGGTTGTTGGTATGCGGCTTGGTATGCCGTAGGTGGAGTGAAGATTTTGATGTCTTTTTGCAGCATGGTTTTATCAGCGGCCAAAGCCCTTAACGGACGGATATCATCCAGAACCCATGCAGCGCGTCCGAACGTACCTATGACCAAATCATGTTCCCTAGGATGGATTACCAAATCCTTGGTAGAGACCGTAGGGAAGCCTTCTGTCCATTTTTGCCATTTCTCTCCAGCATTAAAGGAAATATAGAGCCCGTCATCAGTTCCTAAGAACATAAGATTAGGGTTTTCTATATCCTCTATGATCGATAGGGTGTAGCTCGCTACGTCATTGCCATCAACGATACGTTCCCATGTTTTTCCGTAGTTTTTGGTGCGGTAGGCATAAGGGGTGTAATTGAATCGCCTATAATCGTTGGCAATTAATAGTGCTTCGCCCTTATTCTTGTTTGAAGGTTTAATTTGTGGTATCCAACTACCTTTAGGTAAGCCTTTTATGTTTTGTGTAACCTCGGTCCAGGTGGCACCTCCATTTAGGGTATAATGAACGCGGCCGTCGTCGGTACCTACCCAAAGCATATCTTTTTCTACAGGGGATGGTTCAATGACCAAAATGGTACAATGGTTTTCGGCACCTGTGGCATCCATGGTTAGACCACCACTTTCCGATTGTTTTTGCTTTTCAGGGTCATTGGTTGTCAAATCCGGGGAAATCACCTTCCAAGTAAGGCCCTTGTCGGTGCTTTTGTGTACAAATTGACTACCGAAGTATACCGTATTAGTATCAAAGAGATCTTTACCAATGGCCGCATTCCAATTAAAACGGAGTTTGGTATCGGCATCAGGAGGGGTGGGGCGTACAATATAATTATTACCGGTAACATGGTCATAACGCTGCACGAAACCTTGCTGGCTCATGGTATATCCATATCTTGAATCATCTAGGTCGGGCACGACATCAAAGCCATCCCCAAAACTGATTTCCTGCCAATAACTGTTTCGTATGCCTTGGTCTTTCCACACATAGGCAGGGCCCCGCCATGAACCATTGTCTTGCATTCCCCCATATACATTATACGGGTATTCATTGTCCGTATTGATATGATAGAATTGGGCTACGGGTAAATTTCCTATAAACCGCCATGTTTTACCACCATCTTTGGTAATGTTCAACCCACCATCATTACCGTTCATCATAAACTGTCCGTTATCTGGGTGTATCCACCATGCGTGGTGGTCGGGATGCACACCATTGGTGGCATTATAGGCGGGCATGAGCTGGGAAAAGTTCTTGCCTCCATCCTGTGAAACATTTACATAGGTAAATACCGAATATACCCGATTTTCATTTTGGGGATCTACATGAATTTCCGAGTAATAAAAAGGACGGTCCCCGATATCGGCCTTATCATTGATTTTCTTCCATGTAAAACCGCCGTCTTCCGATTTGTAGAGTGCATTCTTTTTTGCTTCTATCAGGGCATAAACGATATTGGGTTTACTTGGGGCTATAGCGATACCAATTCGGCCTAATTCCCCTTTGGGGAGTCCATCTTCCTCCGTTAGTTTTTTCCAGTTTTTACCGCCGTCGTGGGTCATGTAAAGCCCGCTACCTTCACCACCTGATTTAAAGAACCATGGGTCTCTTTTGTGTTCCCACATGGCGGCGATCAATTTATTGGGATTCGTTGGGTCCATAATCAAATCGGCAACCCCTGTCTTGTTGTTGACAAAAAGTATCTTTTCCCAAGTTTCACCACCATCAGTGGTTTTGTAAACCCCTCTTTCGGCATGCTCACCCCATGGGGAACCAATGGCGCCCACATAAATGGTGTTTGGATTCATGGGGTCGATTTTGATACGATGTATATGACGGGTTTTTTCAAGACCCATCGATTTCCATGATTTTCCTCCATCCAAGGATTTGAAAATGCCATAACCTCCATTTAAACTATTTCGGGGATTTCCTTCCCCGGTACCTACCCATATTACAGAGGGATTGGATTGTTGAATGGCAACTGCACCGATTGAAGCGGTGACTTCCTTGTCAAAAATAGGGTTCCATTGTATTCCTCCTGAAGTTGATTTCCAAAGTCCGCCCGAAGCCGTACCCACATACATAATGTCTGGTGCGTCTTGTACCACATCGATGGCGGTAACCCGACCACTCATACCCCCGGGACCAATATTCCTAGGTTTTAAGTCCTGTACCAGGTCCATTTTAAATTCTTGTGCAAAAATTGTAATAGATGCCATTAGCATCACTAGGGAGAGGATTCTTCTCATTGGTTTAGGTAAGTTAATTAGTCTCGTAAATATAAATAAATCTTTTGGGGGATTCATTAAATACTTGTTAATGAATTCAATACTTCCCCGAAGTGCTGCGCTGTCAAAGGCTATTCCACCCGTATCCAAACTTCATCCGTATCATTATTGATTCCTGTTTGGATAAGCGTGTCTTTTTTTACATCCAATTCAAACAGTTGTGTTTCACCCAACAGGTATAAACTACTACTATTGGCGAAAGTGTTGGTTTCTGAGAAGATAGTGTCATTCCTTAAATACCGGCCTCCTTGATAAGAATCCAATTTATTGGTTAGGATATTCGTTTCGGACATGGACCAATAGCCGTTTGCCAAGGTTTTTATACGGGTGAATGTAGCTGAGGCGGCTGGTTTTTTCCCTTTTCGACTGTAGTATTTCCATGTGCCGTTTAATGGGGCATCCCGTTTTTCGGTAGCCGTCCTACTTTTCAAGGGATATCCATTTTTTTTCGCAATTTCCGCCAAACGTTTATTGATTTCTACCTTGGGAATAAAATGGCCTTTACGAAATACGGCTGATAGGTCTTTTAGATTGTCCATATCGTCAAGAGGGTTTGCGTTAAGCAAAATCAAATCGGCTTCCAGTCCCTCCTTTACCTGACCGAATACTCCTTCCTTATTGAAAAATTTAGCCGGATTTATGGTGCCGGATTGAATAATCTCCAAAGGAGTAAGCCCAGCAGCCAATAAGCCATCTATTTCGCGGTGGATGGAGAATCCAGGTACGTTGAAAACTTGTGGGGCATCGGAACCTAAAAGCATACCGACCCCTCCTTTTTGTAGTTTCTGAATGAGTTGTTTGCGAATGGCATCGAATTTTTGCCATTGCTTAGTATTAAAACCGGTGGCGGTACCTGTTGTGGCAATCTTACGCTTTTTCCAATCGGCCAAGGTCTTCGAAGGCATATATTGCATCTCGGGTTGTCGCAATAGTTCATCGGCTGTAATAGGGGCAAACCAGCGCTCGAAAAGGCTTTGGGTGGGTACGACCCAGACCTTGTTTTCTTTTGTCAAGGCGACCAACCCATCAATCTTCAAAGTATCGGCCAAGGGTGTAAAGGCATATCCGAAAAAACCGTTGTCCCCAGGTTTTACATTGGCCGATTCAGGTACCAAGCCCTCCAAAAATCCATCAATATGGTCAATGGAGGCATAGTGGCTCTCCAGGGCGTGGTGAATACCGACATCGACAGGAACATGTCCGGCAAATGGAATACCCACTTGCTTGGCAGTCTTAACCAGCTGGTCGAATACCTCACGTTTGATTCCAGGGTGTATTTTTAAAAAATCGTAGCCGTCTTTTTGATATGTGGTGACTACTGAAATAGCCTCCTCGACCGAGGTAACTGATTTTCCGTTCAATGACGGACTCGAAGTGAAGATACGTGGACTTGGCAGTTCGCCGGATTCGGCATTGTTACGCAATACCAAATGGGTGGGGTGGCCTAACATTCCTCGAATGGTTGTAATGCCATTGGCCAAATATAAAAAGAGAACATCCTCAATCTGTTCATTGTTTTCAGAAGGGTGCGGAATGTGGGCATGCATTTCAGAAAGCCCTGGCATTAAATATTGGTCCTTGCCATCCACCATGGTTTCGTAGCGGTTTCGATTCTTTTGATGTTCGAAAATACTTTTAATCCGCCCCGAATCAATAACCACGTCCTTATGTTCCTGTATTTTTCCTGTGGCGACATCCAAAACATTCACATCGATGATGATGGTTCCTTTTTCAGCTTTATTCGTACAGGCCAACATAACAATGGCGACTAGGAAGAGAACGCATTTTTTCATGCTTATAAAATTAGGATTGTTTCATTGAATATGGAAAGCGGTTTGTTGTTTTTTCATAAAAACCCTAATAAGTCGTGGATGTCAGGATAATTATCCTAAAAACAAATCCATATATAAGTCGGGATTAGTCAATAAAAAAGGTTTTATCGATTGATTGACTTTCTTATGAGTACAAAAACAAAAATCAGCAGGGAGTAACCAATGAAAAAAGGGATTATGAGGTGTATTTGGTCGAAGATCAGGAATAGTGCTATTAGCAATAATTGAAAACCAAGACCAAAACAGGAGATGGCGGTCATAAACCAATTGGGCCATCGATGGTCATAAATGGCTTTTCGGTCTAACCAATAAATGGTTTTATCAAAAACGCTATAGAGCAATAGGTATAAATTAAAGAACAGGTTCACCCTGCTTTGTTTTTCCCCTTTCATGGCTTTTGGGGTTTTCGTTTCAAAAATACGACTGGTCGTATCACCGTTGTGCTTGTTTCGAAGAATGACATAATAATAATTGTATAACGTACCTTGTAATTGTAAGCCGATAAATGCGAGAATGGCATACATTATTGAGCCTTTGGTCACATGCCATATAGCCAGGATAATCATGAAGTTCAATAGAATATCGGATATGGAATCAAAATACCTTCCGGTATAGGAGGGCGTTTTTTTTATTCGTGCCAATTCCCCGTCAGCAGCATCGAGAATGGATTTTAAGATCAAGAAGAAGGCAGCTATCCAATAGTGATGGTTTACGAGGAAGGCAATGGCCAGCAAGCCTGAGATAATAAAACTTATGGTTATGTGAATCGGCGTTACGGCGGTATTTTTAAAATAGGCGGCAATACCCTTGGCTATAGGACGACCGTAATCGGATATATCAAAAAATTGGTTCGCTTTGGGCAATTTCGACATATTAAAATCTTTACGGTTTGGATTTCAGGCTTTCGTAGGTTCTATTTAAAACAATGATGCTATTTTAAAACAGCGTATCCAGGTATGGATATTTATAACCATTCCATCGTTTTTTTGTGTCATTCCAAGAAAGCATTTGGGCAGGCACTATATCTATGCCTATATTTATCGGCTTCGGGTATAATTTAAAGATAGGATTAAATAATGAAAAGGATATTGTTTTTGATGATGATTGCGGGGGTTTTTATGCTTGCAGGTTGTAATACGAAAAGGGAGGGAAAGCCAAAGGTCTTGGTTTTTTCAAAAACTATGGGCTATAAACATGCTTCAATCTTAAAAGGAACCGAGGCTATTCAGCAATTAGGTCAGAAAAATGGTTTTGTGGTCGATACAACCAAGAATGCCGTTCTCTTTACCGATGAAAACCTGAAACAATATTCAGCGATTGTTTTTCTAAGTACTACCGGAAATATCCTAGATCATTATCAGGAAGCGGCTTTTGAACGTTACATTCAATCCGGGGGTGGTTTTGTAGGCATTCATGCCGCTACGGATACAGAGTACGATTGGGGGTGGTACAATAAATTGGTAGGCGGACAATTTCTCAGCCATCCATCGGGCACACCCAATTCAAACTTTATTATCAAGGACAATTCTTTTATGGCCACCAAGCATTTTAAGGATTCGATATGGAACCGGAATGATGAACTGTATAATTTCAAAAATTTGAATCCTAAGGTCCATGTTCTGGTAACCGTTGATGAAACGACCTATGAAGGTGGTGTGAATGGTGGTGACCACCCAATGAGTTGGTATCATGAATATGATGGTGGAAGGGCATTCTATACGGCAGCGGGGCATACTGAGGCAAGTTATTCGGAGGAAAAATTCCTAAAGCATATATTGGGAGGTATACAATATGCCATCGGGAATAATCGAAAGTTGGATTATTCCAAGGCCCGAACGCAAATTCCACCGGAAATGGACCGTTTTACAAAGGTTACCTTGACTGGCGGGGAGTTCTTTGAGCCAACCGAAATGGCCGTGTTGCCCAATAATGATGTATTGGTTGCCCAACGAAGGGGCGAAGTACTACTCTATGACGAAGATGTAAACGAACTACGCCAAGTTGCAAAACTCGATGTTTATTATAAGGCTCTGTATACCCCGGGCGTAAATGTGGAAAATGGGTTGTTGGGGTTGCAAAAAGATCCTGATTTTTCCGAAAATCATTGGGTTTATCTCTATTATAGTCCAACTGGGGATAAATGGGTAAACCGCTTGTCGCGATTCAAGTTCAAGGAAGGTGTTTTTAATATGGAATCTGAACAGATTATACTTGAAATAAATACCCAACGTGAGGTTTGTTGCCATACAGGAGGTTCCATAGCTTTTGGTCCTGATAAGCTGTTGTATTTGTCTTTAGGGGATAATTCAACCCCCTTTAATGAAAAGGGTGCAGCCTATGTTTCCAAGGGGTATGCGCCTTTAAACGATATTCCGGGGAAGGAGCAATATGATGCAAGGCGTTCTTCAGGAAATACCAATGATCTTAGGGGTAAGATTTTAAGAATCAAGGTAAATGAGGATGGCACCTATGATATACCCGAGGGTAATCTTTTTCCAGTGGGAACCAAAAATGCTAGGCCAGAGATTTATACGATGGGACACCGTAATCCATACCGTATTGCAGTGGATCCTAAAAAAGGTTATTTATATTGGGGCGATGTAGGTCCAGATGCCCGTGAGGATGATTTTGAAAACCGGGGTCCAAAGGGGTATGACGAGATGAATCAGGCACGGGAAGCGGGTAATTTTGGTTGGCCCTTGTTTGTTGGTGATAATAAACCATATAAGGATTATGATTATAGCAGTGGTATTTCGGGGGACACCTTTGACCCACTAAAACCTATAAACGATTCCAGAAACAATACTGGCTTACGGGAATTGCCGCCGGCCATAGGAGCTTATGTATATTATCCTTACGACCATTCCGGGGAATTTCCCCAGGTAGGAACAGGGGGAAGGAATGCCATGGCTGGACCAACCTATTATTCTGATTTATATCCTAAGGGAGGTGGATTACCTTCCTATTATGATGGAAAAGTACTGGTTTATGATTGGATGAGGGGTTGGATGAAAGCGGTTACCCTCTTTGAGGATGGTACATTTAATAAAATGGAGCCTTTCGCGTCGGAGATAGCATTGAACAACCTGATAGATATGGAAATGAGCCCTGATGGACGGGTATATCTTTTGGAATACGGTACCGGATGGTTTCAACAGAATGAAAATTCGGGATTGGGGTATATTCAATACAACGGAGGAAATCGCCCACCGGTAATCAAAGGCATATCACTTGATAAAACCTCGGGTAAATTACCTTTAACCATATCGGCAACCGTTGATGTGAAAGACCTCGAAAATGACCCGCTCAACTATTTGTGGAATCTTGGCAATGGGGAGACCTTGGAGACCCGGAACCCCGAACTTACCTATACCTATTCTAAGGCCGGTGGATATCTGGTATCGGTCGAGGTCAAGGATGACAAGAATGCAATGGCGGTAAGTGAAAAGGTATCCATTGTTGCAGGTAATACGCGACCTGAAGTGGCTATAGAAATAGGAGGAGGAAATCCATCGTTTTATGATGAAGGGACACCGGTTCAGTATAAAGTTTCGGTGACCGATGCCGATGGTGGCACCATCAATCCGTCAAATATTTATGTTTCTGTAGATTATTTGAGCGGTATGGATAAAGTAAACATCTCCCAAGGCCATCAACAGGTTTCTGCCGCAGCGATGGGCAAGGCCCTTACGCAATCGATGGACTGTAAATCATGTCATAAGGAAATAGGGGCGTCTATAGGACCGGCATATCAAAGTGTTGCGGAAAAGTACAAGAATGACCCCGAGGCAATGACGTATTTGCAAAAAAAGATTGCAGCAGGGGGATCTGGCGTTTGGGGAGAAGTGGTGATGCCGGCACATACGGCTATTACGGATGATGAAACGCGGCAAATTATCCTATACATTCAATCATTGGTAAAAGTGAATTCGGAAAAGGAATCATTACCACCCTCAGGAAGTATTCTCCCAACACCTTCGGTGGGGGATAATGTTATGGTAATCACCGCAAGTTATACAGATAAAGGGGAAGGCAGTGGCATCCCATTGACGGGTACAGGTTCAGTTGTATTGACCAATGCACGGAATGTGGATAAATGACCGGTGGTTGACTAAGCCAAAATTAAGGTTATCGGCTATTCAAGGGTGGAATCTATAATAGGATTTATGGGTCGAACGTGTTGGATTATTCTTTGTTCAGCCAAGCCATGGCCTTTTTTCGATTCTTGAAAATAGCAGCCTCCAATCCTAGCTTGTTCACAGCGTAAACATAGAACTTGACTTTTATTTTGGTACTCATATCCTTAGGCTCGATCAGTGATACTTTTGAGCCTAAAGGGATGTCCCATTCTGGAAAGTGTTTGTTGAGAAGCTCGAATATCTCACCCCTACTGAATTTGGGCAGAAAACTAGAACAATCAACCAAATATTTGATGGTATTGTGTTTTTTTGCAGATTCCATAATACTTAAGACAGCCTCAACCCAGGAATCGTAATCCATAACCCCTTCCAAAGTTAGCTCCAATCTATTTTCTACGCTGTGGTGTTCAGATTTCCAACCCATAATGCTTTGTGTTTACCATTCCATTGAAAAATCCAATAAAATAGCCCTAAAGAGGAAACGCGCTATGACGCATTATACTTATTGAATATAAGGGAATAGTTGTATATAACTAATAAATTACGAAATATACCAGTAACCTAGTATCATATAGGAGCTGTTTGATGAAATGTTATAAGAGAATGAAATAATAATAGCAAATTATGCATTTGGGCTTGTAAGGGAACAAGTCGTTGTATTCTTTTAAGGCATGTAAGTAGATGATTAGGTGATTATTAAAAAAAAGTACCGGTTTTATTGTCAAGGCATTCCTGAAAGAAATTGTTATTGCCTCATAATGATTGATTGGAAAAAATACAAAGCATGATAATTGTTAGCTTTTAAGCCATAAGGAAAGGATAGCTTTGCCATATAAATAAAACAAAGTATGAGTACAAGCAAAACCTGTATCGTTTGTAAAAAATCTTCAAACGAAATCCCAGTGACAAAGTTTTATTACAAAGAAGATGAATTTTATATTTGTCCACAGCACTTACCAGTGTTGATACATAATCCCCAAGACTTGGTGGGTTTATTGGATGGAGCGGATAAGTTACAGGGGGGGTAATCCTGATAATACTGGGACATATATCTTGGTATTATTTCTTAACAGCAATGTGAATTGTTGTAATGCTTAAGTATCAAAATTTTCTGAAATCCTTTTACAGAAAATACGCTTCTATCCGGTTCACTAATTTAGTGCCGTCAGGATCGGCTTGTGTTTTAAGTCTAGTCATCTCTTCTGCCCATTCTGAAGTTCTGATTCGTAGCGGAGGATTTTCGGTTTGTATAACCTTTAGTATTACTTCGGCTACCTCTTTTCCTGTTTGATACGTTGAAACTTCTCCATTATTAGATCTGTCTTGTGCCTTTTGCATGTATTTCTGAAAAATAGGAGCGTATTCTCCTGATACCAATTCGCCCTGGTCGTTGGTCATTTTTGATATGGCACTGCTTAAAAATTCAGTGGCAATACCTCCTGGTTCTACCAATGACAGTTTGATATTGAAAGGTGAGGACACATAAGAGGCCAATGCCTCTGTAAAACCTTCTACTGCGAATTTTGCCCCACAATACAATTCATTGAAAGGTTGCCCTACAAGTCCGCCTATAGAGGTGATATTAATGATTTGTCCTGTTTTAGCTTTTCTCATAAAAGGTAAAACTGCTTTTGTTGTTCTCACAACACCTTTATAATTTACATCGGTAACCCAATCAATTTCATCTAAGGATGATTGCTCTAATGTTTTTGCAAAACCAGCCCCGGCATTGTTTAAAAGGATATCAATTTTACCATCTTTGGCAATGATGGTTTTTACTGCTTTTTCAATCGAATTGTAGTCAGAGACATCCAGTTCTAAAATTTCAATATCTAAATCCCCTTCTTTTATTTCCTGTTTCAAAATATCGGCTTTCTTCAAATTTCGCATTGTCGCATAAACTTTGAAGTTATTTTTCGCCAATAATAAGGCACTTTCAAACCCTACTCCTGTGGATGTTCCTGTGATTAAAATGTTCTTTTTCATAATTTTTTGATATGCTCCTTAAAGTAACTAATTTTTGCTCTATTATTTATATTGTTACAATCACTTTACCAACCGTTCTTCCTTTTTCAACTTCTCTGTGTGCATCTGCCATAGCCTCAAAAGCAAAGGTTTTGTAGATATTTGGTTTAATTGCTCCGCTTTCTAACATCCTTTTTAAGGTGTTCATATCTTCTGCGCTGGAATGCACTAGAATATTAGTTATCGTTTTGTTTTCTTTTTCGGCTGCAGCCTTAACACCTTCAGGTAAATCTGGTGCGACCGTGGTTATAATTGCTCCGCCATTTTTTAAAACTTTTGCTGAATTTTCTAAAACTTTACCACCTTGAGTATCTAATACAAAGTCGATATCTGATAAAATTTCTTCAAATTTTTGCGTATGATAATCGATAGCTTCATCTGCACCAATAGACAATACAAAATCTTTGTTTTTTGCTGAAGCAGT
Source organism: Maribacter aquimaris (assembly GCF_014596745.1). Taxonomy (GTDB): domain Bacteria; phylum Bacteroidota; class Bacteroidia; order Flavobacteriales; family Flavobacteriaceae; genus Maribacter_A; species Maribacter_A aquimaris. The sequence goes on along the minus strand of NZ_JABTCF010000001.1, from coordinate 593,313 downwards.
AGTAATTACATACGCTCCGAAGTTTTTTGCAATTTGAATGGCAAAGTGACCAACACCACCTGAACCAGCCTGAATTAAGACTTTATCACCTTTGTTAATCTTACCGGATAATATTTGTAATGCTGTTAAAGCCGCCAAAGTGGTTGCAGCAGCTTCAGTAAAAGACACGTTACTTGGCATTACAGCTAAATGCGCCTCTGGAGCAGCAACAAATTCTGCGTAAGCATTACCAATACCAGGAAAATTAACCATTCCAAAGACTTTATCTCCGACTTCGAAATTGGTAACTGCCGAACCAACTTCTGTAACCGTACCTGCAATATCCCAACCTAAAATTACGGGTCGTTCTTTACCGTACATCATACTCAACATCTCGTCTTCGTACTTTGGTTTTACATCTGCTGGATTTAATGAAATTGCTTTAACAGCAACTAATACTTCGTTCTCTTTTATACATGGTTTTGTTACTTCTGCTACATGAAGGTTTTCTGGTCCTCCTGCTTTTTCTAATACAATAGCTTTCATATAGTGTATGTGTTAAATTGCTTTATTATTTATTAAATACAAGGCAAAACTAGAAGGATTAGAAAGGAGGGGAGTGGTAAAAATGGTCCCATCTAGTGTACTTTTATGCCTTAATAGATTTGAATTGAATACTTTATGATTTCGTTAAAAAAAACCTCTCTGATTAAAAGTTTTGGATTTTACTTTTCTATTTTTCTATCTGATTCACAAAAAATGCATTCTCCCAATGCTCCTGAAAAACAAATGCATTTTCTTTTTTTTCAATAATTCCAACGCCAGTAGCAGTAGAAGTTTCGCCTTCATTATCAAACAACATCATATCTATAATTCGTGTTGAAGGCAATCCATTTTTATCAACAGTAGCAAAAACTACTGAATGTATTTTGTTACTAAAATTTTATATAATGGTTACTGTTTATTTATACTTTTAATTCTTCAAAGACTTTTCTAAAATTTTCAGCACTTTGAGCTCCAACAACTATCATTTTATTATTAATAATAAAAGTTGGAACACTAGAGATATTATTATCTCTACAAAATATTTTATTGGATTTTAATATTTCTTTATACTTATTTGTAGCAAAAACCTGATTCACTTCTGCTTCAGAAATACCTACTGTCAATGCCATTTTTTTTATTTCAGGAACCAAACTTATGTTTATGTCTTTAAAAAAGAATGCTTCGTACATTAGTGTATTAAAGGCATCAGATTTATTTACCTCTTTAGCATACTCTGCAACTTGTAATGCTTTGTTTGAATTAGGCATAGCAGTTATATCTGCAAATTCATAACCGAATTGACGTCCAAATTCTTGTAGCTGAATATTTTTCTGTTTTGCATTTGGGAAATAATCTTTTGAGGGAATACCGTTTTCAGGTATGTCTGAATGAATTTCATATCCTCTAAAGTTAATTTCAATATCATATTCTTTTTTTAGACTATCAATAGTTCCTTTTGCTATATAGCAATAAGGGCATTGAAAATCAGAAAACATTGAAATTTCATATTTCATTTTATCTCGTTTTTTTATTCCTATTTATATAGAATTTTTATTCTCTTTTAATATTCGTCTAAGTGCAAACACAAAACTCTCAGGGCTTTCCTCTTGCGTAAAATGATCTGCATTAGGCAATAACTGAACATTTGCATTTGGATAATAAGAACGCCATTTAGCAATCGATTCTGGATTTCCTAAAGTTCTATTTTTCTCACCAAAGATCAACTCCACTGGTTTGTCTGCTAAAAGATGTAATTTTTCTTCTATTTCTAGAAACCAAGATTCTGAAAGTGTAATATGCTGTGGAAAAATCAATGTTCCTTTTCTAGATTCTGGTGTTGGAAATGCCATTTCATAAGCATCAATAATCGCTTGATTATTGCCAGATTTTTTATTCATACTTTTTAAAAGCAATGTTCTTACAAAGTAATTTTCCTCATAAATAAGTCTCTTTCCTTCTTCAGTTTTAAAGAAATTAGAAAATTTTTCTGATTCAGGATTCGCTTTCCACGCCCAAGTATTAGAAATAACGGTTCCTAGAATACTATTTGGATGGTTTGTAGCTAGATGCAATGCGGTTGGTCCGCCCCAATCTTGCACAACCAAAATAAACTTTTCAAGTTTTAAATGATCAAGCACCAAAGATTTTACCCATTTAGCGTGTTCTTGCGGAGTATAATCAAAATCTTTAGGCGTATCTGAAAATCCAAAACCTGGTAAATCATAAGCTATTAATCTTGCTTCACCAGATAACTCTTTTATAATATTTCTATATATAAATGACCATTCTGGATTTCCGTGCGCCAATACAATAGGTATGCCTTCTCCTTCATCAATATAATGCATAGAAACACCCTCTTTTTCAAACCAATTACTTTTAAAAGGATATTCGTTTTTATCGACCAAAAAAGGTCTTTTTTTCTGATTTGATTCTTCTTTGTTAAAAATAAGAGAATCGTGAGAAGTCTTATTTTGCATACTATTTTTTATTATAAATTACAGTTGGTCCTTTTCCTTGTTTTAAGGTCAATCGCATTTGTGTAGCATTTACTTCGATTACAATTTCATCATAACCCAAGTCTAAATCCCCTATTTTACTAGTACGTGTAAAGAAAGTATCTTTCCAATCCCAAGTTCCCGTTAATATTTTTCCGCCAAAGACTCCAAATATTTGTCCGTCGTGAGTAGCTACAGATGTACCATCCTTATCACTGTAAAAATTATCGGCAGCCAATTTTAAATACTCCTCTTTTGTTTTAATTCGATGCCAGTTATCATCAATAGTCTCGCTAGAAACCAAATTATTCGGAACTGAAAAAGATTCAATTTTATTACTAAAAAGAATTGGTGCATATAGCGTATTCCCTTGAATACTTATATCTGCTAAACCTTTCGGAAAAGTTCCAATTAACTGTTTAGCATTATCGTTTATAAAAAACAAATCGCTAACCGTACCACCTGTAACTAAAAATCCGTTTTGAACAGCAGCTAAGCCATCTAAAGCACCTAATTGATACCCACTTTTAATCATCGTAGCTGTTTTGTCTTTTAGGTTGACCTTATACACACTACCAAACTTATCTGGAGTTAACTCCAATGATAATTCTGCACCAAAATCAGCAATAATTAAATTATCATCTTGAATATAAAGGCCATTTGGATGTTTAATTTCAGGTGTTTGAAACCAAACTACTAGTTTGTTATTTTCTAAAGTGAAAATTTTTCCGCCTGCAATATCAGAGATAAAAACCTGTCCAGTTTTAGAAACTACCACATCATTTAATGAAACCACATCTGTTGATGTAAAGCTATTTATCAGCTTACCCTTTTTTACATCAATAATATGAAGTTCCGTGCCATCACCTACATACAATTTGTCTTGGTATAATGCTAAACCAGCAGGGTTATTTAAACCTGTAACCCATTTGTAATTATCTACTTTACCATCCTTTGTAATTCGGCTTATATATCCTTTTTCATTCTGATTTACGTTAGAAACATACAACCAATCTTCAGTAGGAGAAGCTACTATGGATTCTGGCATAGCAAAACCTTCCAATTCCCAGTTTTTAATTAATTGATTCGTTGAATTTATTTTAGAAGAGGCAGCATAATTTGTTTCATCCAAAACTTCTTTCAAGGCAAAAATCCCATTGTTTGCAGCCGGAAACCCAGTATATAGACTTAGCAAGATCATCGTTTCAGAAATCTCATCTGGAGTTACACCAAGGTTTAGTGCAGCTTTCATATGCGACTTTAACTGTGATTTTGCATTGGCTTGTGTCGTTAGGCTAGCAATAATCAGCAATTCTTTTGTTTTAAAATCCAAACCTTCTCTGTTGTAAATTTCTCCAAAACCATAACGAATAATATAATCTGCCATATCTGGAGACACGCTTTTAAACGCCGCTTCCAGACCTTTGGAAGCACCTTCACCATTTACCTCATTTACAGTTTTAACGCCTGCCTTATAGTCGTCTTCTTTTGTAGTTTGTGCAATCGTTATGTATGTGATACATAAGGTGAAGACGAAAATTAATTGCTTTTTCATAACCTTGATTTGTGATTATTCGTGAATTATTTTTTTGGAAATAACATTTTTGCACTTCCTAACAAGTAATTTCTCCATCCAAAATCAGGATAGGCTTTATCCATTTTCTGAATGAATGCTTCACTGTTTTTAGATGCTGAAAGAATTGCTTTCATATCTTCTAGATAGTTGATTTTAATCGTTACATCTCCTGAGGTTTCAGGAGCACTATGTGAAGAAAAATAGGTAGTATATCCTTTTTCCTGAAAAGCGGAAAGTTCTTTAATTACCGTATCTATAAATTCAGTATTGAAAATCATAGTATGATTATCATGACCCACCATATGTAAGTGAACCGCTTTTATTTCTGGCATTTCTACATCAAATCCAAAACCGGTAGGTGTAATAACAAATGGAATTCCAGAAATTTCTTGAGCTCCTGCTTCTAATAAATCGGTTGGTACAATAGTTGTCTCATCAAGATCTTCACCTGAAACTTCCTTCAATTTTGACAGGGATTCATTTCCGGAATTTGTCATATAATCCAAAGATTCTTGATTGGAATAGATATGATTGAATTTTAATTTGTCCGTATCAAAAAAGTGCTTTCCTATTAAATGATAGGAAACCATCACATCAATATTTGTATACCCCAAACCAACAATATAATCCACTAGTTCATTGTAATTATCTTTCATTGGAGGAGTCTCGATCAGCACACCTTGTCCATTTTTTTCAATAAAAAAAGCATGTGTGTTAAAAAAACCTTTGGTTTCATAAGCGTGGACTTGCGTCTCTCCATAATCAAAAACCTGCATTGTGCCTTTTTGCAATTGAACTGCTTTGGTATTGTTGTCAAAAGTTCTCATACTTGGTTCTTGGGCTGAAACATTTTGAATTCCAATGACGACTATACATACGCAAACCAACGCTTTCACTAAATTTTTCATCTTTCACTAAATTATATTTCTGTAACAAAATTCATATACTGCTTTAAATCTCCGTCTACAGCTTCTTCCAACAATTTTCCGGTTTTCATTGCATATGGCTGATTAAAGTGAATGTCCCAAACATCAGATTCCTTTCTCCAATGTTCGTAAACAGCCAATGTATCTTCATGATCGTCTACCGTATATAAATCGAAAAGGATGTTTCCTTTTTCCTCTTTTCGGGTATTTGTAATGTGGTCTTCAAATTGCGCTAAAATTTGCTTTCTATAGCTAGGATTAAACTTGAAAATGAAGAAAATAATAAATACTTCATCTTCAGGATTCGCTGAATTAGAATGGTCTGGTAACGGATTGGTATCACCCAAAAAGTAAAAATCCGGAGCAGTTTGTAGCGCAGTTTGTCCTACTTGCATCAATTTTTGCGTGTGTGGCTCGTTATCATGAGACGTTATGGCTGCTTTATCTGCCCAACGTTCGTAAACAAAAAACACATTGGCATCTGCTTTAGATACAAATATTTTAATTTCTTTATTACCTGCTTCTTTTTGTGTTGCTGCTTGTGCTTCTTTTAAGGTTGCTGCAAAACTAGTGGCATGTTCTGGTTTTGCTGTGAATTTTACTATGGTGCTTTTCATAATTATGTGTTTTTATAATTTTATAAATTGATTGATATCGTTAGCAACTTCCTCAGGAACTTCTAATTGGGGTGAATGTGCCGCGTTTTCGATAACTACCAGAGTTGCATTCGGAATGTGGTCTTTGTAGTATTCAGCTACATTAAAACGTACCACTACATCGTGTTTCCCTTGTAATACCAATGTTGGCGCTTTTATATACTGAACATCGTCTTTAAGATTGAAGTATTTTCCGTTGGTAATTGCAGGAATCAAAGTGTCGTCAACAAAATCTTTACTATTATTTACGGTCTCGATCATATAATTGGCTATGGGTCCTGGAAGGTCTGGTACTTTGTAAAAAACACGTTGAAGCACAGCATCTAACTCTTCTTTATTTTCGATTTTTTTACCAAAACCACCATAAACAACATGGTCATCTATTGTAATGCCCGCAGCATCCAATAAGATTAAATTTTTAACATCATTAGGGTATTTTATGGCATAGGCAGCTGCTGTATGTCCGCCCATTGAATTACCTATTAGGTTAAAGTTTGTTACGTTAAGTTGATCTAAAAACGATTTTAGAAAAGAGGCTTGTCCGTCTATAGAATAATCAAGTCCTTGTTTTCTTCCATTATCGCCGTGTCCAGCCAAATCAGGAAGAATTAGATGATATTCATTAGATAAGAATTTAGCAGTTTGTAAAAAGCTACTTTTATCGTCTGCCATTCCGTGGAGCATTACAAAGTCTGGCTTGTCATCATTCGCTTTGCTTTCATAAAAATGTACGGTGTATCCATTTACTTCCACCGTTTTCTTTTCCAAGTTTGCAGCATTCGCATAACTTGCATTGGTTTGGTCTACCAACACCTTAGGGAAAAAGAAAAATAGTATAGCACCAATGGCTAACAAGCTTACGATGATACCTCCAATTATTTTAAAGAATTTTTTCATTAGTTTATCGTTTAAAGCGGCATTATAATTGAGTTATAATGGTATCTTCCGGCAATCTGGATTTTGGAAGTTTTGAATTGAAATCGGTGTCTTTTCTATATCCTAAAGACACAACAGCTAAAGCGGTATATCCTTTTTCACGTAAACCAAACTCCTTGTCTAAAGCTTTTACATCTACGCCTTCCATTGGGCAAGCATCTATCCCTAAAACAGCAGCTCCCGTTAATAAAGAACCCATATTAAGGTACACTTGTTTTTCTATCCAATGTTGTACATCCTTTAGGTCATACCGGTGCAGGTTTGTAAACATCATCCGTCCATCAAATGCTTGGTCCTTGTATTCTTGAACTGCAAAGCGACCATCCTTATCTTCTTGGTCTAGAATACTTTTTATATAATTTTCTTCAATTCCTGTTTTAGCCGCAATCACAATTACATGGGAAGCATCCAAAACCTTTGGTGTATTAAAAGGAAAGGTTCCTTCCGTACCTTTTGCAATACGCTCTTTACCCGCTGCCGTATCAGCAACTATAAAATGCCAAGGCTGTAGGTTTATACTTGATGGACTTAAACGCAATAACGATTTGATTTGCTGAAAATCGGCATTGGATACCTTTTTAGTAGCATCAAATTCTTTTACTGTGTAGCGGTTGTTTAAGATTTTTGAAAAATTCATTCTAATTTATTTACGTGTTAATTGTACTATCAAAATTATAGTTACAAAAGTATATGAAGTATTAATTCTGTGCAATAACGGTCAAGAAGTATAGTATAAAAATAAATTGCAATTATACTTATAATCAATTAGTTATGATAAAATATATTACTATAAAAAATATAGTTGCATACTTAATTAAAGCATGTTATCTTTGCTGGATATTAAATACATAAAGAAATGGACAGAAAAGAACTGTTTGAAAAAAAGCCAAAGATTAAAATCAACGATAAAATATCCTTCTGCCCAACAAGTGCAGCTATGGAACTTATTGGAGGAAAATGGAAGAGTGTGATACTTACCCATTTAATTGGCGACAAAAAGCGTTATAGCGAATTACGAAAGGAAATCCCAGGTATTACAGAGCGAACACTAAGTTTACAACTGAAACAATTGGAAGCTGATGGTATGGTAAGTAGAAAAGTGTTTACAAAAAAACCGCCTTTAAAAGTAGAATATACGCTTACTACCTTTGGACAAACCCTTACTCCAATTCTCAATCTGATAACTGAATGGGGATTACATGCCGCAGAAACAAAAGGCGAATTTATTTTTGATGAATAAATAGCCGCATAAAAAAATCCCGCTTAACGGGATTTTTTTTCAAAGTATTCAAAAATTCAAAACTTTAAACTATCCAAAATTTCATTTACTTTTTCTTTTGATTCACCTGTACGTTTTTGAATTTTACCTACTAATTCATCTTTCTTACCTTCTTGGTAATCTAAATCATCATCGGTTAAATTTCCCCATTTTTGCTTCAGTTGCCCTTTAGCAATATTCCAATTTCCTTTTAATTTATCTTCTAATGGATTTGACATTTGATTAATTTTTTAAGATTACGCAAACAACTATTTGTTTACATTATAAAATTAACCTTAAATGAAAGGTTGGCTTAACTCAATCCATTCAAAAATTGTTTAAATCAAAATTGGAAATAATATAATATCTTAACTAGTGTAGTACTCAAAGAAATTAATTTTTCAATCTTAGCTACATCATACGCTTATTGATACGCTGTCGAGAATTGTCTTTTTGCCCAACGATTGCAACGATCAAACTTATTGAAGGAAAATGGAAGCGTGTTATTCTTACCCATTTAATTGGCGATAAAAAGCGTTATAACGAATTAGTCTCAATGGCAATTTTCCATGCATTTTCAATAGCTTTATTAGACAAGTCTACGCCTGTAACTTGGGTTCCAAGTCTATTTAGTTAGATAGTGTCCTGACCAAAATGACATTGTAGATGTAGTTTGATTTTCCTTCAATATTTCCCAATAAATTTAATTCAATCTCGTTCAGGGAGGTTTTACAATCTATAAAACCTTTAAGGTCGTAAAAATTCGATTTCAAATCGACATCGGTCTTATTGTTCCAGGATTCCCGGTTTATTGCGATATAATTTCTTTCTGAATCCTTTTTTCTAAATTATTGTTTTTCACCTCTCTTGTATTAAATCAACATAAAAATTCCTATCCACTTCAAAAGTTGAAAGGTCTCCTTTAAATGTTTGCGATTGCCATTCAGCTTTTGGGGTCAACCAATGATCTTGGCCATCAATGTAGATCTGTAAAGGCATATTAAAACCAGCAACAACCTTTTTGTATCGAAACTTAAGGGTATTACCAGCTATGCTATATTCAAATTCAGGTATCATTGTTGTACGCAGGTATTCATCAAAGATTGAACTGAGGTCGATGCCTGTTTCGTCAATAAGGTATTTTTCAATTTGTTCGGAAGTAACGGTCTGATGATAGAAATCCTTATTGATCCCTCTCAATATCCCTCGCCATTTTACGTCATCATCGACCAATTGACGAATGGTATGTAACATATTGGCCCCTTTGTAATACATATCACCCGATCCTTCCTGGTTTACACCATAGTGACCGATAATGGGAATGTTGTTTCGGACATTCTTTCGAAGACCAATTACATAATCCTCGGCGGCTTTCGTACCAAAATGGTAATCCAAGAACAGGTTTTCCGAGTAACAGGTAAAGCCTTCGTGTACCCACATATCCGCAATATCCTTATACGTTATATTATTGGCGAACCATTCGTGACCCGATTCATGAATGATGATGTAATCAAATTCCAATCCCCAGCCAGAACCCGAGAGGTCCCCGCCCAAATAACCATTTTGGTAATGGTTGCCATACGTGACGGAACTTTGGTGTTCCATGCCCAAGTAAGGGACTTCGACCAATTTATAGCTATCCTCATAAAAGGGGTAGGGACCGAACCAATATTCAAAAGCCCTCATCGTCATTGAGGCTTGTTTAAAATGTTTTCTTGCTTTTTCAAGATTATCCCGAAGCACATAATAATCCATGTCCAAGAGCCCTTTTTCCCCTAGGTATTTTTCACCAAAATGAACATAGTCCCCAATATTTACATTTACTCCGTAATTATTGATGGGGTTGGCGACGAACCAATGATAGGTATTGGTGGCTTTGTCCACTTTTCGCAATCTGCCGTTCGATACATCCATAAGGCCTTTGGGTACTTTGACACTAATGGCCATACTGTCGACTTCATCGTACATATGGTCTTTGTTGGGCCACCATACGCTGGCACCGATACCTTGGCAGCTTGTTGCTACAAAATGCTTGCCATTGGAGTCTTTCTTCCAAGAAAAACCGCCATCCCAAGGGGCATTTTCCGCTTCTTTGGGATGACCCGAATAGTGTACTACTATCTCATTGAATTCACCTTTCCGCTGCTTTTTTTTAAGTTGTACGAAATGGGCATTACCCTTGGAAATGACTACCAGCGATTCTCCATCTTGGGTAACCTTATCAATCCTTAACGGGGGTTGAAGGTCAATTTGAAGCACTTTTTGGGCATCCAACACCTGGTAACGGATTAGATTGCTTCCTGAAATGAATTTATTGTCAGGTTGTACCTCTATATTCAAATGGTAGAATTTCAAATCCCACCAAGCACGCTCCGGGGTAATACTTCCCCTCAAAGTATCTTGATGTGTAAATTGCTGAGCCGAAAGACCAAGTGTAAATAAGGTAAGAAATAATAAAAGTGCGTTTTGTTTCATTCTAAGGCTGTTATCTAATAATCGAATTCGGAAAAACAACTGGACTTTCAAAGCCATCCGCACTAACAGCGGAAACCCCGAAAAACGAATTGTCGATTACGATACCCTTAAGGGTAAATTGGGTTAGGTTCCCTACGTTACGACTATGTTCCCATTGTGGGGCTGTGGTGTCCCTCCAATAAATCTTATAACTGCTAGCTCCATCAACCTTACTCCATTGCAATCGTGCCGATGGTTCTACAATACCACCTATTTTAACTTCCTTGGGAGCGGGGGGAGCCCAGGCGATAGAAGCTAGGTTAATTGCATTTACGGCCGTCAACTTACGGGCATAGTCAAAATCCACATGTTCTAAAACGTCTCCATAAGCAGTGCCATTTTCATTTCTGATATCCTGATGTTGTTGGGTGTAGTTTTCATGTGCTTCCATAATTCTAATCCCGGCAAAACCGGCATCGTTGAAAGGTCTATGGTGTCCTCCACGCCCAAAGCGATCCAAGCGATATACCATCATCGGGTTCATTTCTGGCATATAGGTTTTGGTATTTTTGTAAACGTATCGGGCCAATTGGCGTGAAATACCATCGACCTCACCCCCGTAAAATCGTCTGGCATTACGTTCTTTTTCGGTTTCGGTGGGAGGTACGGGTTCAGAGAAAATCCGAAACTCCCGATTATCGATGATTCCATCTACTCCGCTGATGTTGCCAATCATGTCATTGTTCAACACCCCAATGATTTCCCAGCCATTTTTCTTGGCATGGGCCGCAAGTCCCTTACCGCCGTAAAGTCCTTGTTCCTCACCGGAAAGTCCAACATAGATGATGCTATTCTCGAATTTATATTTGGAAAGTACCCTTGCAGCCTCTAAGGTTCCGGCCATTCCACTGGCATTGTCATTGGCTCCTGGGGAGTCTGAGGTAAAGTCTGTTGGGTCACTAACCCTGGAGTCTATGTCCCCACTCATGATTATATAGCGATTCGGATATTTGGTACCACGTTGGATGGCAACCACATTTACTACCATAACATCGTGAACGATACGTTCATTATCACCCTTTTTAATCAGGTCTTTCTGATAAAAAACCTCTAGGCAGTCCCCACAGTTCCCGGATGTTTTTTCGAATTCACTTTTGATCCATCTACGGGCCGCACCAATTCCCCTGGTTTGGGATATCGTATCGCTTAGGGTGTGTCTTGTTCCGAAATTGACAAGCTTTGTTACATCAGTTTGTATGCGTTCAGCGGAAACAGCATCGATAATATCGTAAATGCGATCATCGGTTTGGGCGCATACAAGAATTGGAAGGAGAATCAATAATGCAAAAAGTGGTTTTTTCATCAGAATCAAGTTTGGTATTTTATGGAAATCAGTGCTAATTGGCGAACAAAAGGGGGCTATTAACATGTAATAGGCCCCTTTTGTTTACATCCTATTTCTTTATTCGGCAAATCGTTTCAATACATTGCGAACGTATTTGATATCATCGATAAAGTATTTGGCATGGGTTTTTTGTCTTCCTACCTTAACGGTTACCGTACGCTCAGGAAGTTCCTGGAACATGAACTCATCGGTCCAATCATCACCAATTGCAAATACAAAGTCATAATCGCCTTCTCCCAAAACGCGCATTGTTGCACGGCCTTTGTTTACATTGCTACTTTTTATTTCCATGACCTTATTGCCGTTCAATATACTTAAATCATCATTGGCGATCAAACTGGTCAAAACGGTATTGAGTTCATTGGCCCTTAGGTTACCGAAATCGGGATCGGTTTTTCGGTAGTGCCATGCTAGGGAGTAGTTTTTTTCTTCAATGAAACTACCAGGTGTACGATCTACAAACGATTCCAATACGGGACGAATTTTTTCCATCCAGTCGTTTTTAACATTTTCGAGCATTCTAAAGTCCTCTCCATTTTGGGAAATCCATACCCCGTGCTCAACGATCATATTATATTTTTTGGGTAAGAACCATTTGGTAAATGTTTCCTTGTCCCGCCCACTTACTAAATACACTTCTGTGTCTTTCAAAGCATTAAGGGCATCCAGAAGGGCATAAAGTTCTTCATCGGGACCTGCTTTTTGAGGGTCAACATGAAATTTGGAGAGCGTACCGTCGTAATCCAAGAAAAGCATTCTTTTCTTAGCCTTCTTAAAATCATCCAAAACAGCACTCAAGCGATGTTCGGTCAGTCGTTTGGAAATATTGGCAGCATCCCTTTCCTTTTGTTCTTTCAAGGAAGACATAAAATCATTTGCCCATCTTTCAACGTTATAGCGTTCCAAGCGTTTTTGTAATTCTGTATTTCGTTCTTTTTGTTCTTCAATAGGCATATTTATGGCTTCATAAATAGCATTTGCGGTTTGCTCAAAATTATTGGGGTTGACCAAAAGCGATTCATTCATCTCATTGGCCGATCCCGCCATTTCACTTAGGATAAGTACACCTGTCTTATCGGTTCTGGTGGCGATATATTCCTTGGCAACCAGGTTCATACCATCCCTGAGCGGGGTGAGCCATGCAATATCACTTGAAGTATAGAGGTCTATCAGGTTTTCAAAAGGAACAGAACGATAGAAATACCAAATGGGCGTCCAGCTAACTGTAGAGAAATCACCGTTGATACGTCCTATCAGCTCATCTACCTCCTTCTTCAATAATTGGTATTGGGGTACGTTGGAGCGGGAGGGTACGGCTAAGATTATGAGCCTTACCTTTTCTTTGTATTGCGGAAATTTGTTCAAGAAATACTCAAACGCATTTAACCGCTTGGCGATGCCTTTGGAATAGTCCAATCGGTCAATGGAAAGTATTAACTTGGCATCGGGTGTAGAGCGTTTATGGTTGTTGAGGCGCTGCTGTAGTTCGGTTTGCTGGGACGTGGTGTTCTTTTCGTGTTCCTTGGCAGCTTCGCTGAATTTCTTATAATCAATTCCCATGGGGAAAGAATCAACTTTAATGATCCTATCGTTAAGATAAATATCATTGAAACTTACCTCTAGTCCCAATAGCCTTCGTACGGAACTTAAAAAATGGCGCTCGTAATCATAGGTGTGGAAACCAATTAAATCGGCACCTAAAAGGCCTTCCAATACTTCTTCCCTCCAAGGTAGGGTCCTAAAGATTTCAAAGGAAGGAAATGGGATATGTAAAAAGAATCCTATTGAAATATCGGGGCGTTTTGCACGTACCATCTGCGGAACTAACATCAATTGGTAGTCATGTACCCAAACAATATCATCATCTTCTGCTTTTTCTAGAATGGCATCGGCGAATTTTTGGTTCACTGCCTTGTAGACATTCCAGCTTTCCAGTTCAAACTCGGAATATTCGAGAAAATAATGGAACAAGGGCCATATGGTCCTATTGCTAAAACCATAATAAAACCCATCTACCTCCTTAGCGGTTAGATTTACTTTTGCCGATCCATGTTCGGCCAGGGCTTGATCTATTTTCGGGGCTAATTTTTTGGGGATCTCTTCATCGGTCAAACCGCTCCAGCCAATCCAAACACTATCGCTGCCCGAATGTACAGATTTCATACCTGTAGCTAATCCCCCTACACTTGGTATTGCAGAGATGCCTCCGTTGCTAATTTGTAATTGTACAGGTAGTCTATTTGAGATTATGATAGTTTTTCCCATAAAGTGGATTTTTTTTAAAGTGTTTTGTCTTTTGTTTGTATAAATTTCGTCAAATTGCATGGCAAAACCAACTAATAAAGGTCTTTTAGAGGATATTTAAAATATGGACAATCTGGATTACGGAATTATCGGAAATTGTAGGAGTGCGGCCCTAATATCGAAAACCGGGGCTATTGAATGGTGCTGTTTACCTGAGTTCGATTCATCTTCGGTCTTTGCCAAAATATTGGACGAAGGGATTGGAGGAAGTTTTGAGATACAGGTTTCGGATAAATATACCGTAAAACAAAGGTATAAGAAGAATACGGCTGTCTTGATCACGAGGTTTTCCAACAAAGGGAATGTTTTTGAGATCCATGATTTTATGCCTCGGTACCACGATGAGAAAGGTAAGTACCACGCCCCACCGGAATTGGTGCGATATGTTAAGCATATCAAGGGCAAACCTGTTTTTAGGGTATTGTACAACCCTAAGTTGGAATACGCCCTAGGGGAGACGAAAACCTATATTAAGGATGATTTTATCGTCAGTTTAACCAAAACCGTAAAATTCGATACCGTTTTCCTTTATACATCCTTCAACAAGAACGCTGTTTTGGAAGGCGAGGAAATCGAGGTGACGAAAAACGGCTATTTCCTGATGGGCTATAATGAAAAGATATTGCAGCCCACGACCCGAAAAATTTATTTGGACTTGGAAAGGACCAAGGTCTATTGGTTGAATTGGACCAATAAAACCCCAACCTATAAAAAATACAACCAGGAAATCGCCCGTAGTGCCATTACCCTTAAATTATTGAGCTATGATAAGACGGGTGCCGTCTTGGCTGCAGCTACAACATCCTTGCCGGAAACCATAGGGGAAGTCAGAAACTGGGATTACCGCTTTTGTTGGATAAGGGATGCCTCAATGGTGATAAAGGTAATGGGGGGACTTGGCCATAAGAATGTCGCAAGGCGATATCTGCAATTCATCATTGATCTAATACCCGATAAGGATGAAAAACTCCAGATCATGTACGGCATCAATAAGGAAAAGGAACTGACCGAGGAGACCTTGGACCACCTTAGTGGTTATAAAGGTTCAAAGCCCGTCCGAATTGGGAATGCCGCTTATGAACAAAAACAGAATGACATTTATGGTATTCTTATGGATGTCATACACGCCCAACTGGTAAAGTTCAATACCGATATTGAGAATGGCGAGGAATTATGGGGTATAACCAAAGGTATCGTTTGGATTGTTTCCCGGCATTGGAAAGAACGCGATAAAGGTATCTGGGAATTCCGTACAGAAGATCGACATTTTACCTTTTCCAAGGTGCTCTGTTGGGTAGCTATTGATCGGGCGGTCAAAGTAGCTCGAATCTTGAAAAAGACCAGAAAATTGGAAAAATGGCTTCTTTTGGAAAAAGAGATCAAAGCCGATATTTATGAAAATGCATGGAACGGGGAGGTAAATGCCTTTACCCAATCGTATGGTTCTTCGCATTTGGACGCATCGGTACTGTTGATGGAATCCTATGGTTTTATAGAGGCCAAGCATCCTAAATTTGTCAGTACGGTAAAAGCCATTGGGAAAGACCTTAGTAATGATGGGTTGCTATATCGATATAAAAATGAGGATGATTTTGGTTTGCCTTCATCATCGTTCACAATCTGTACTTTTTGGTATATAAACAGCCTCTTTAAAATAGGGGAGGTAGAAAAAGCAAGGAAGCATTTTGAAAAGCTTTTAAGCTATAGTAATCATTTAGGATTGTTTAGTGAGGATATCGATTTTAAGACCAAAAGATTATTGGGTAATTTCCCACAAGCCTACTCGCACTTGGCCTTAATAGAGTGTGCGGTCAACTTCTCGACCAAAGATACCGAAGAGCGTATTTTAGAGTCAATGAGGGATTGATTTGTTCATCATCTGGACTAAATCCTTTTTGGGGGGATGGTTTCCGATTGAAGTGCATCGGCGGTAAATACCTTTAAATTTGATGGGGACATACCAGTAGTCGTATTCGTCTACCAGTATGTCCCAATCATTGACTTTCTCCAATTTACCGACGGTATCCTCTTATCCTTAAAAGGTTGGTCGACCGTAGGAACTTACTTCACGGTAAGGATAGTCTTGTTTTCAGTAGCGGAATGTTCACCTACATAAACCTCAAATTCCCCTGGTTCGACGAAACTTTGTCCTTTAGAATCAAAGATTGAAAGGTCCTCAGCGGAAATCTCAAATTCAATCGTTTTTGATTCCCCTTCGGCCAATTCTATTTTTTTGAACTTTCGCAATGATTTCAAGGGTTTGCTCACACTGGCTTCCTTGTCACTGATATAAACCTGGGCTACTGTTTCCCCATCGTGATCCCCATCATTGGTAATGGTTATACTGATTTTATTCTTTTCGTCCTTGCCCATGGTTGCTTTTTCCAAAATGGGTTTGGAATATGAGAAATGGGTGTAACTCAGTCCATATCCAAACGGGTAAAGCACTTCACCATCAAAATAGCGATACGTTCGCCCTTTCATATGGTAATCTTCGAAAGGAGGGAGGTCTTTTACGGATTTATAGAAGGTTATTGGTAATTTTCCTGACGGATTATAATCACCGAAAAGAATATCGGCCACGGCACTACCACCCGCTTGGCCGGGATACCATGCGCTTACTATGGCAGGTAAGTGTTCTTGTTCCCAGTTTATAGCCATGGCACTTCCACTGGTCAGCACAAATACGATTGGTTTTCCCAAGGCGTAGAGCTCCTTGAGTACATCTTGCTGGGCAGCGGGCATTTTTAAATTTGTTCGATCCCCTTTTGAAAAACCTTCGATGGCTATTGGCATTTCCTCGCCTTCCAAACGAGCCGTAATACCACCTACATAGATGACAATATCACTTTCTTTTACACTTTTGATCATTTGATCTTTGCCCTGTAAATGCTCTTTGTTCCAAGAGAATTGAACAGACGATATCCATGGGTTGGTACAATGGTACTCCAGTATGAAATGATAACCCTTATTTTTTATAACATTGAATTGTACGGTTTTGGAGTCATCCTCATCGCCACCGGTACTCATCGCCATTTCTTTGCCTTCGATCAATAAACGGTATGAGCCACCGCTTTGAAGTACGTTAAGGGCCACATCGCCACTGAAATCGGTTTTGAGCGTTCCTGTATAGCGAATGGAGAATTTGCCCGGCGTTAGTAGGTCAATGGGTGCTGCACCTCCCCATTCAAAATCAATTTGGTCCTCTGATCGCAGGGCGACGGGGTTACCTTCCAAATCGGGGTTGTCATAATACTCCGTTTTTATCGGGCCTTTAAAATAATCGGCACCTATAATATCGAATATGGGCTCGTTGTCGGAAAGGTTTGTTCCTTTGAAATAATGGACTTTCGTTTTTTTCGATACTTTCTCACGGATGCCTTCCAGGATCGTGGTACGATTGGTCGGAGTGCCAAAATAATTTCCAAGTAAGAATTGTTTGTCATTGGCATTGGGGCCAACAACCGTTATCGTCTTTATTTTTTTTGAAATGGGAAGCGTCTTATTTTCATTTTTTAAGAGAACCATGGATTCCCTTGCTGTTTGTAGGGCTAAATTCTGGTTGCTTTCCGATTCGATCACGCTATCTGGTATGGTTGAAAATGGCATTTTATCAGCGGTATTCATCAATCCTAATTTTATTCTGGCCAGGAATAATCTTTTAACCGAGGTGTTGATTTCTTTTTCCGTGATCAAACCACTTTCCACAGCCTTTTTCAAATGGGCGTACGTTGACCCACAATTGAGGTCACAACCCGATTGTACGGCTAGGGCAGAGGCTTCTTCTGCGGTCTCTACAATTTTATGACGTAGGTAAATGTCTTCGACCGCACCACAGTCGGAAACGACATATCCATTAAATCCCCATTGGTCCCTTAGGATATCCTGTAAGAGCAACCTACTGGCCGTAGCGGACTCCCCTAGATAACGGTTGTAGGCAGACATTACGGAGTATGATTTCCCTTCCAAAACGGCAGCCTTGAACGCCGGTAAATAGGTCTCCCATAAATCTTTTGCATCGGTGTAGGCGTCAAAATGGTGCCTGTTGTATTCAGGCCCGCTATGTACAGCAAAATGTTTGGCAGTAGCTATTACCTTAAAATAGTCAGGATCATTTCCTTGAAGTCCCTTGATAAAGGCAACTCCCAATCTTGACGTGAGATAGGGGTCTTCACCATAGGTTTCCTGACCTCGACCCCAACGTGGGTCCCTGAATATATTTATGTTGGGAGACCACATGGTAAGTCCTTGGTAGCGATTCCGTTGTCCTAGTTTTATACTTCGGTTGAATTTGGCCCTGGCCTCTGTACTGATAATATCGGCTACTTCATTGATCAGTTCAGGATTCCATGTGGCCGCCATGCCTATGGCTTGGGGAAATGAAGTCGCTGCACCGGCGCGGGCTACACCATGCAAACACTCATTCCACCAATTGTATTCCGGTATTCCCAAACGCGCTATGGCTGGGGCAACATCCTGCATTTGGCTTATCTTTTCATCCAATGTCAATCGATCGACGATATCCTGCGCACGAGAATTTGGGTCCAACGACGCATCTTGAAAGGGGTATGCAGTGTTTTGGGCAAAGAAATTCAACTGGGTTAAAAATAATACGAGAAGGGATAAGGATTTTTTCATTGATCGTAGTCTAATATTGGTTGAGTTTTTGACTAGTAAATTTAACTATTAATTCATTTATTTTCCCATGATTTCGGCATTAAAACGATAGGTGTTCAAAGGCGATTTGGATTGACTGATTTTTGCAGGGTATTTAATGTGTATAAACGGAACATTTAGCGGATGTTTTGTTAAATTTGTGGCCTTATTATAAATAACATATAGCATGAAATTAAAACATATTTTATTGGGATTCCTTTTAGTGGGAATTCTTTCGTCTTGCAAGGATAAGGTGGATGAAACACCACCTGTAAAGGTTGAAAAGAAGTTTGATTATATAGCGGATGAATTTGCCGATGTCAAAATATTGCGTTACCAAATTCCCGGGTTCGATGAACTGAGCTTAAAAGAAAAACAATTGGTGTATTACATGACCCAAGCGGGATTGGCCGGCCGGGATATTATGTGGGACCAGAATTACAGACACAACCTTGAAATAAGGGATGCCCTAGAGAACATCTATACGAACTACAGTGGTGATAAAACCACCAAAGATTGGTTGGCTTTTGAGGAATACCTGAAAAGGGTTTGGTTTTCCAATGGGATCCATCATCACTATTCCAACGATAAACTCAAACCAGGATTTAAGTCGGACTACCTTACTTTTTTATTAAAGGAAACAGATACCAAATTGGAAGGAGAGGCCTTTGAGGTTATCTTCAATGATAAGGATGCGAAAAAAGTCAATAAGAAAAAGGGGGTCGATAATATAGCTTCTTCCGCCGTGAATTTCTATGGACCAACAATCACCGATGCCGATGTCGATGCTTTTTATAAAAACGCTTATAAAGGGCCTAAGGATAGACCTATTGAGGCGGGGTTGAATTCCACATTGGTAAGGGAAAACGGAAAGATTGTTGAAAAGGTATGGAAGTCAGGGGGACTTTATGGTAGTGCCATTGATGAGGTCATAAAATGGCTTGAAAAGGCCAAAGGTGTTGCAGAGAACGAAAAACAGGCAAAAACCTTAGGATTACTTATCGATTATTATAAAACCGGTGACTTGAATACCTGGGATGAATATTGTATTTCATGGGCAACGTCTACCGAAGGCAATATCGATTGGATCAATGGCTTTATTGAAGTGTACAATGATCCTAAAGGGTATAGAGGGTCTTATGAGAGTATCATTCAGGTTAAGGATTTTGAAATGTCAAAGCAAATGGCCGTACTCTCAGGGAATGCACAGTGGTTCGAAGATAATGCCCCTTTAATGGAGTCACACAAAAAAAGTGATGTAGTTGGGGTTTCCTATAAAACAATCAATGTAGCCGGTGAAGCCGGTGATGCATCCCCAAGTACACCTATTGGCGTGAATTTACCCAATAACAACTGGATCAGACAAGAACATGGTAGTAAATCGGTTTCTTTAGGAAACATCATTGGTGCCTACAATAATGCAGGTGGAAGTGGACGATTAAAGGAATTTGCTTACGACGAGGAAGAAATTGCCTTGGAAGAGCAATATGGTAAGTTGGCCGATAAATTGCATACGGCCTTACATGAGGTAATAGGTCACGCCTCAGGATTGATAAACCCCGGTGTAGGTCAACCAAAGGAAACCTTGAAGAATTATGCTTCAACAATGGAAGAGGGTAGGGCCGATTTGGTCGGACTCTATTACTTGATGGATCCCAAATTACAGGAACTTGGTTTGGTCGATGATTGGGAATCCGTAGGTAAAGCGGCTTATGATGGCTATATTAGAAATGGATTGATTACTCAATTGGTCCGTATAAATCTTGGAGATGATATTGAGGAAGACCACATGGTCAATAGACAATGGGTTTCTTCATGGGTCTATGAAAAAGGAAAGGCCGATAATGTCATCGAAAAGATTGAAAAAGATGGTAAGACCTACTATAATATCAACGATTATAAAAAACTTCGTGAATTGTTCGGTGAGTTACTACGTGAGGCGCAACGTATCAAATCCGAAGGTGATTTTAAGGCCGCCCAGGATTTGGTTGAAGGTTATGGTGTAAAAGTGGACCAAGCCTTGCACGCACAGGTGTTGGAGCGTAATAAACAGTTTAAATCGGCACCATACAGTGGATTTGTAAATCCAGTATTGGTTCCTGAGACCAATGATGCTGGGGAAATTGTGGATGTAAAGGTAACCCAGCCAAAAACTTTTACGGAGCAAATGCTCATGTATGCTAAAGAGTATAGTTTTTTGGATTAGCCCAATCAGAAAATAATAATAGAATAAAAAATCCGTCCTGACAGTATCGTCAGGACGGATTTTTATTTTTAGGAAGTTTTCTTTTATTCAGTAACCGCCCTATAGGCATTTACTCTTCCTTTACCATGATAAAGACTAGCTCCATTACCATCTATATTATCAGCGGTGTTGGTTAGTTGCTTGGTAACCTCATGTGGATCCATCTGTCCTCCATTCTTACCAATGATCAAAGCAGCAACTCCTGCAACGTGTGGCGATGCCATACTAGTGCCTGCGCTGAAAAACCAACCTCCAGGACTAGCACTTAAGACCATATCATAAAACCAAAAATCACTTGGGCTGTCGAAATCACCTCCAGGTGCGGAAACGGTGACATGGCTTCTTCCATAATCAGTGTAACTAGCAGGTAAATCTAAATCACCTAAAGGGTTTTCAATCCAGCTTTCAGGTGCCGTGGCAGAAACAGAGATTACGTTGTTTAAACTAGCGGGCAGCTTAATTGTTGAGCCATTACCATCAAAATTTTCGCCTCCGTTGCCAGCAGAAACCACAATAGTAACACCTTTTCTATAGGCATAATTAATGGCCCTTTGTTGCGCATGTACTATTTCTTGTATGTATTTAGAAGGAATTTTATCTGTGAAATTACCATCCTCATCATAAAATTTACCATTTTTATTTAAGGTTGCTCCTAGGCTCATGTTTATAACGTCTGCCTCTATATCAGCCGCATATACGATTCCTGCATTAATACTACTAAAAGGTCCGGAGCCAGAAAACTCAGATAGTACCTTTACGGCTATAATTTCAGCATTTGGTGCTACACCAATAACGCCAATTTCGTTGTCTGCAGCGGCAATTGTCCCGGCAACATGCGTTCCGTGATTAAAGTAACTACCAGGTTGAACTTGCCAATCTTCATCTTCAATAAATGAGGCGCTAAGCCCTGTGTTTAAATTTGGAGCTATATCGGGGTGGGTCCCATCCATTCCGGAATCCAATACAGCTATCCTAACGCCAGCTCCCGTCTGTCCCGTATTCCAAGCTTCTGGAGCATCAATGGCATCCATTCCCCATAAAAGATCGAAGTAGAACTCATCACTTCCAATACTTAGCGGAGATGCCAAAGGAGCAAAATCACTTGGCTCAATCCATTGTACATTCAAGTCAGGTACCACTGATCGAACATTTCCTTTTTTAGAAATTTTATTGCTGACATTTTCGCTTGAAGAAACTACTAAAACGCCGATTTCCGGAATAGTCGATTTTATTGTGGCACCGATGCTTTCCATTTCAGCTTCGAAGCCATCTGGAATGCTTTCACTTTTTAAAATAACCATGTAATCCGTTTTGGAAGAGGTTTTTGCGTAAACAGCATTGAGCTCAGTGTCGTTAGTAACATCGTTCTCCGTTGAACACGAGCTTAAAAACAGTAGAGCCAAGCAAACTGGTAAATAACTTTTCTTTAAAATGTTAACACTTTTTTTCATACTTCTTTTTAGTTTGAGTTAATAAAGAATAAAATATTAAATAAATTAACAAAAACCTAATAATTTGTTAAAATTTAGAAACAGCCTGGTTTCTATTACATTAATGACCGTAATATTTATAAAACAAAAAAACCACTCCGATTGGGAGTGGTTTTTACTTCAGAATAGTTCCGAAGATCAATCTGAATTAGTCAAAGGTGTAACCGTTATCTGCAGCGATCTTATCGGCAATTTGTGTTCTCAAGGCCACTACATTCGGGTTATTGGTATATTTTGTGAAACGTTTAAGTCCCATTAACATCATACGTTGCTCATCACCTTCGGCAAAGGAAATAATAGCTTCCTTACCTTTGGATATAGCGATTTCAACAGCATTGTACAAGTAAAGTTTAGACATTGCAATTTGCGTTGCCTGAGTTTCCTCTCCAAAACGCTTGGCATTTTTCTCTGTTCTTAGTATTGTGGATTCAGCCATGTAAACCTGAATAAGGATATCGGAAGCTGACATCATCAACTGTTGATGGTTTTCAAGTTCGGTACCGTACTTCTGTACAGCGCTACCGGCTACCATTAGAAAAACCTTTTTCATTTTGGCGATCATGTCTTTTTCCTCTGCGAAAAGCGTCGAAAAATCAGGTGTATCAAACGATGGTATTCCCATTAATTCCTCTCCGACCTTTGTTGCGGGACCTAGAAGGTCGACATGGCCTTTCATGGCTTTTTTGACCAACATACCTACGGCCAACATTCTGTTTATTTCATTGGTGCCCTCATAAATACGGGCGATACGGGCATCCCTCCAGGCTTTTTCCATCGGTGCGTCCGCACTGAATCCCATACCTCCGAAGATCTGTATACCCTCATCCGTTGTGCTCTGTACGTGTTCTGAAACCGCAACCTTTAAGATGGAACATTCAATGGCGTATTCCTCAACCCCTTTCAATTCGGCCTCCTGATGGGTGTTGCCGGCAGCTTCCCGCATGGCAATCCTATCCTCGATGTTCTTGGCTGCACGATAACTTGCTGATTCGCTAGCATAGGTGTTTGCTGCCATTTCAGCAATCTTTGCTTTTATGGCCCCAAAATTAATGATTGGGGTGTCGAATTGTTTACGTTCGTTGGCATACTTTACAGATTCCCCAATGATACGACGTTGGGCTTCCAAACAGGCCGCAGCCAATTTGATTCGTCCAACATTCAACGCATTCATGGCAATCTTGAAACCATTTCCACGTTCAGAAAGCATATTCTCAACTGGTACTTTGGTTTCGTTAAAGAATACTTGACGGGTAGAGGAGGAGTGGATTCCCAATTTTTTTTCCTCGTCACCCAATGATATACCATTTTTGGGATCATTTTCCACGATAAAGCCTGTGATATACTTATCATCCTCAATTCGGGCAAAAACGATGAACATATTACAGAACCCTGCATTGGATATCCACATTTTCTGTCCTGTAATGGAATAGTATTTGCCATCTTCGGAAAGTACAGCTTTGGTTTTTCCCGAGTTTGCATCGGATCCAGCCCCAGGTTCTGTTAGGCAGTAGGCTCCAAACCATTCCCCAGAGGCTAATTTAGGTACGTATTTCTGCTTTTGTTCCTCGGTTCCGTATAAAGTTATCGGCATGGTGCCGATTCCGGTGTGGGCACCGAAAGCCGTGCTAAACGATCCTGTTGCCCCGGAGATATAATCACACACCAACATGGTGGATACGAATCCCATTCCCATTCCGCCATAAGCTTCAGGAACGGCAATGGACAAAAGTCCAAGCTCACCAGCCTTACGCATACATTCCTCCGTATAGGCATAGTCTTTCTTTTCAAAACGTTCCCAATGGGCCCAAAGTTCACGATCAACGAATTCCTTGGTGCTGTCACGCATCATGCGTTGCTCTTCCGATAGGTCTTCCAACGTAAAAACATCCTCACATTGGGTTTCTTTTACCAGGAATTGACCTCCTCTTAGAAGATCTTCGCTTTTTGTTTCGGTACTCATAGTATTAATTTTTTTAATTTATTTTAAAAACTCATAGATTCCTGCAGCGCCTTGCCCTGTTCCGACGCACATGGTTACCATACCATATTTACCTTGCATATTCCTTTTCCGCATTTCATCGAATAGTTGAACGGATAATTTGCCACCGGTACAACCTAAGGGGTGACCCAGGGCAATGGCACCGCCATTCACATTGACAATTTCTTGGTTGAGGTCCAATTCCCTCATTACGGCCAAGGATTGGGAAGCGAAAGCTTCGTTCAGTTCTATTAATTCAATATCATTCTGCTGTAATCCAGCCTGCTTCAAGGCCTTGGGAATCGCCTTTACGGGACCAATCCCCATGATTCTTGGCTCAACCCCGGCAGCTGCGTAATTGACCATTCGGGCAATGGGCTCCAGGTTTAATTCTTTGACCATTTCCTCACTCATGACCAAAACAAAAGCGGCTCCGTCACTCATTTGTGATGAATTTCCTGCGGTAACACTTCCGCCAGCGGCAAAAACCGGGCGCAATTTTGCCAATACTTCCTTACTCGTCCCGGCCCTTGGACCTTCATCCTTGGTCACGGTATATTTTTTAGTGGCCTTTTTACCGTTTTCATCCAAATACGTTTGCTCTACTTCTATAGGGACGATTTGATCTTGAAAGCGATCTTCGGCCTGTGCCCTTAAGGCTTTCATGTGGGAGTTATAGGCAAACTCATCCTGATCTTTCCGGGAAACATTGAATTCGTTGGCAACAGCCTCAGCCGTATTGCCCATTCCCCAATAGTAATCTTCGTGTCCTGATTTTACCAGGTCGTAATTAAGTTCGGTCTTATAACCTGTCATGGGAACGGAACTCATACTCTCGGCACCCCCTGCAATAATACAATCGGCCATACCCGCTTGGATTTTAGCCGTGGCTATACCAATAGTCTCTATTCCCGAAGAACAAAATCGATTTACGGTAACCCCGGGTACATCAACAATGTCCAATCCCATTAATGAAATAAGACGGGCCATGTTAAGTCCTTGGGATCCTTCCGGCATAGCGTTGCCGACAATGACATCGTCGATTCGTTTCTTATCGAAGTCGGGCAACTCCTTCATCATGTATTCTATGGTTTCCGCCGCCAACTCATCGGTTCGCTTAAAACGGAATACCCCTTTTGGTGCTTTGCCCACGGCAGTTCTATAAGCTTTTACTATATATGCTGTTTTCATATTCTATTTAGAATTGAGTATTGAGGTTTTAGTATTGAGAATTATATTTTATGTTGAAATGAATAATTCATTTTCTGAATTTCAATACATATGTCAATTATTGGTTTTACTTTTTCTTTATTGATTAAATGGAGTTCTATAATTAAAATTAATTGCGTAAAAAGTTCATAACAAGAACCATTCGCAACACTCAAAAAGTGTTTGAATTCTTTACTGGAATTCCGACCAGCACCCTCCGCTATATTTGAGGGAATAGATACCGAGCATCTTTTTATTTGAGAACTTAGACCAAATTTTTCGTTAGACGGCAATTCTGAAACCAAGAAATAAACCTCTTTAGTTAAGTGAATCGCTTTTTCCCAAATTTTTAAATCTTCTAATTTGTGCATTTTGCCTATCTACTTTAATACTAATATCTCGATACTCACTACTAGTTTCTTAATGGTTTACCTGTTTTCAACATATGTTGGATTCGTTCCAATGTCTTGCGTTCCGTACATAAACTTAAAAATGCTTCCCGTTCTATATCCAGTAGATATTGTTCACTTACCAGAGTAGGTTCTGAAAGATCGCCACCGGCCATAACGTATGCCAATTTGTTGGCTATTTTCTGGTCGTGTTCACTGATGAAATGACTTGCTTCCATGGCATCCGTACCAACAAGGAACATTCCCAATGCTTGTTTTCCAAGTACTTTGATGTCCTTGCGTTTTACAGGCTTGGTATATCCCGTTTCCGCCATCAATTTTGCATAGGCCTTTGCGGTGGCAATTTGTCTGTCTTTGTTCACGACAACAATATCCTTTCCTTTTTGAAGAATTCCGAGATCGTAGGCTTCATAGGCGGAAGTTGAGACTTTTGCCATGCCAATGGTCATGAAATACTCCTGAAGTACATTGAGTTCCACATCATTTTTCTTAAAGGTGTCTGAGGCCCTAAGCGCAAATTCCTTGGATCCACCACCACCGGGAATTACCCCTACACCAAATTCTACCAATCCGATATAGGTTTCAGCCGCGGCTACCACTTTATCGGCATGCATGGATAACTCACAACCACCACCCAAGGTCATTCCGTGGGGAGCCGAAATCGTCGGTATGGATGAATAGCGCATGCGCATCATCGTATCCTGAAACATTTTGGTCGCCATATTCAGTTCGTCATATTCCTGCTCAACGGCCATCATGAATATCATTCCGATATTGGCACCTACAGAGAAGTTGGCGCCTTGGTTTCCGACCACCAAACCTTGGAAATCCTTTTCGGCCAAATCGATCGCTTTGTTCAGTCCGGCCAATACGTCACCTCCAATGGTGTTCATTTTGGATTGGAATTCCAAATTTAAAATGCCATCGCCAAGATCCTCAATAACCACTCCGCTGTTTTTGAACACCTCATTCGATTTACGAATGTTGTCCAAAATGATAAAGGCATCCTGTCCAGGTACTTTCAACATGGATTTTGAAGGAATATCATAGAAATAGGAAGCTCCTTCCTTCACCGAATAGAATGAATCCATACCTGCGGCTACCATTTCGGCTACCCATGCGGCGGGTTCTTCACCTTCCGATTTCATAATATCGAGACCTTTTTGGAGTCCAATGGCGTCCCAAATCTGGAAAGGACCATGCTCCCAGCCGAAACCGGCCTTCATGGCATCATCAATCTTATAAAGCTCATCGGATATCTCCGGAATTCTGTGCGAAACGTATGCGAACAAGGCAGCAAAGCTCTTTCTGTAAAAATCACCAGCCTTGTCCTTGCCTCCAACAAGAACCTTAAAGCGGTCTACGACCTTGTCAATGGTCTTTGTCAGTTCAAGTGTGGCGAATTTTGCACTTTTCTTGGAGCGGTATTCCATACTGTCCAAATCCAAGGTCAAGATTTCGCTTTTACCGTCTTTCCCTTTTACTTTCTTGTAAAAACCTTGGCCGGTTTTACTACCCAACCATTTATTCTCCATCATTGTATTGATGAAGTCGGGTAATTTGAAAAGTCCATGCTTTTCATCCTTGGGACAATTCTCGTACAGGCCGTTGGCAACATGCACCAAGGTATCCATACCTACGACATCGACGGTTCGGAAAGTGGCTGATTTGGGCCTGCCGATTACAGGTCCGGTCAACTTATCAACTTCCTCAACGGTCATGCCCATCTCCTTAACCATATGGAAAAGGCTTTGGATACTGAAAATACCTATACGATTGCCGATAAATGCAGGGGTGTCCTTGGCCACTACCGAGGTCTTGCCCAAGAATTTTTCACCATATCCATTTAGGAAATCCAAAACTTCCGGGGCTGTTTTAGGTCCAGGAATGATTTCGAACAATTTTAAATAACGGGCAGGATTGAAAAAGTGGGTACCACAAAAATGCTTTTGGAAATCGTCACTACGCCCTTCGGACATGAACTTGATAGGGATACCAGAGGTATTTGAAGTTATCAATGTGCCTGGTTTCCTGTATTTTTCAAGGTTTTCAAAAACCTTTTGCTTGATGTCCAAACGTTCTACCACTACCTCGATAATCCAATCGACTTCGGCTACTTTGGCAATATCATCCTCAAGATTCCCTGTGGTGATCCTAGAAGCGAATTTTTGATGGTAAATAGGGGAGGGCTTCGACTTTAAGGCCGTAGTCAAAGAATTGTTGACCAATCTATTACGAACGACCTTGTCTTCCAAGGTTAGTCCCTTGGCCTTCTCTTTGTCATCAAGTTCCCGTGGGACGATGTCTAGCAATAGAACCTCGACCCCAATATTGGCAAAATGGCATGCAATACCAC
This sequence comes from Maribacter aquimaris, assembly GCF_014596745.1. Taxonomy (GTDB): domain Bacteria; phylum Bacteroidota; class Bacteroidia; order Flavobacteriales; family Flavobacteriaceae; genus Maribacter_A; species Maribacter_A aquimaris. Next base: position 564,935 of record NZ_JABTCF010000001.1, on the reverse strand, counting down.
TTCCCATTATTCCAGAACCAATTACCGCTACTTTTTCAATGTGCTTGTTCATGTAGTTAAAGCTGTATTAATTTATTGTTGAATTTTATTTGTAAATGTTCTTTTCTGCCACAAGCTTGTTTATCGTTTCCATGACTTCATAGAAACAATCCAATTTCTCATCGGTGACATGGGCACGTACTACTTCATTAAAACGCAGTACCACATCTTTGGAATCCTTTCTTTTCTCAAGACCAAAATCAGTAAGATGGATCAAAACACCTCTGCCATCCTTTGGGTTTGGCTTTCGCTTTATCAATCCTTTGTCCTCAATACTTTTGAGTATCCTGGAAAGGCTGGTGGCTTCCATCCCCATTTTAGGACCCAACGCCGTAGACGGTGTTCCTGTTTTGGGATCTATACTTAATAAGGTAAAACCGACCGCCATGGTGGAATCAAAAGTTTTTGCCTGTTCATTATACATCCTAGCAACGGCTTGCCAAGTGGCTCTTAGTACATAATCAATAGTTGCATCTTTCATAAAGGACTGATTGGCTATCAAATATAGGGAAAAATACTATGCATGCATAACAAATTGGAATAAAAAAAGGATTTCCTTTTCATTTTATGTCATGATATATGAAAAGGGGGTATACCGTTAAAGGTTTTTAATGTCCGTAAATTTCGTTGTACAAGTCCCTGTATATCTCCTTGATTACCTTTCTTTTAAGTTTTAAGGTAGGGGTGAGGTGTCCTCCGTCGATTGTCCAGAGACTAGGGGTTAACTTGAATACTTTTACTTTTTCCCATTTGGCAAAATCCGTATTGGCATGGTCAATTTCTTCTTGAAAACGTTCCAATACTTTTTCATTGGTCACTACGTCTGACATCGTTTCCAGTTTCAATTGATGTCTTTTAGCCCATTCCTTTACAAAATCAAAGTCAGGTTGGATCAGGGCCCCCGGCATTTTTTCACCTTCGCCTACGACCATCACTTGTTCAATGAAACGCGATTGTTTCAATTGGTTTTCGATCAAGGCCGGGGCAACGTATTTTCCACCGGAAGTTTTGAACATTTCTTTTTTACGGTCGGTGATCTTTAGAAATCCATCGGAATCCATTTCACCGATATCCCCAGTATGAAAATAATCCCCTGTCATTACCGTAGCGGTCTTTTCGGGGTCTTTGTAGTAGCCTTGCATAATATTCGGCCCTTTAACCAGGATTTCCCCATCCTCGGCTATTTTTACCTCTACGTTATCAATGACCCTGCCAACGGTGCCTATACGGAAACCGCCATTCCTTAAATCATTTACGGAAATCACTGGGGATGTTTCCGTAAGGCCATAACCTTCCATTATGGGCATTTGTGCCGCAGCAAAAATACGCGATAATCGAGGTTGGAGTGCGGCACTACCTGAAACCATAAATTTCAGCTTACCACCCAACGCTTCTTGCCACTTACTAAAAATCAGTTTACGCGCCAGTTTCAATTTTTGTTCGTACAACCATCCATTAGCACCATAGGGTTCGTATTTGAGTCCAACATCTATCGCCCAAAAGAACAAGGCTTTCTTTATTCCTGTCAACTCACCACCCTTAGCTACAATTTTATCATAAACCTTTTCGTATAGTCTAGGTACTCCAGTCATAATATTGGGGTTGACCTCTTTAAGGTTGTCGGTCATCTTTTCCATGGATTCCGCAAAATATATCTCTACCCCACAAAATTGGTATAGATAGAGAATCATTCGTTCGAACACATGGCAAACGGGTAGAAAACTGAGGGCTCTCGATTCGCCCATGGCCAGTGGCACCCTTTTTTCGCTGTCGATTACATTGGATACAAGATTGTTGTGCGAAAGCATTACACCCTTTGGTTTTCCCGTTGTACCTGAGGTGTATATTAACGTGGCCAAGTCGTCAGGGGTAACTTGTTCTTTTCCTTTTTCGACCTCTGGTTGGTTCGATGTATCCGCACCCAAGGCTAAAACCTCTTTCCAGTTTTTACAACCATCGATCATATCAAAGCAAAACACTTCCTTGAGATGGGGTACATTGGGCCTGATCTTATTCACCTTGTCAAAAACCTCTTGGCACGAGACAAAACAATATTTCGATTCACTATGGTTTAGAACATATTCATAGTCTTCCTCGGCTATGGTAGGATAAATAGGTACATTTTGTGCACCCAATTGCAATACCCCGATATCGAGTACATTCCATTCTGTTCTGTTGGTCATTGAAATAACGGCTATTTTGTCGTTTCTCTCAACACCTAATCGCAATAACCCCCGGCTAATGCTATTTGCTTCGTCTACATATTCCTTGGAAGATAAACTGACCCATTTGCCATCATATTTGGTGACAAGGGCATTTTTCAGATTGTATTTTTCCAATTGGTAATATGGAAAATCAAAAAGTCTGGTAATTTCTGACATACTTGTTACTGATAGAGTATTGCAAATTAGGAAAAGCATTCGGGATTTTAAAATGAGATTAATAAAATAACTGCATATTATTTATGATTTATTCATTTGAATTCCAATTTCGCATTGGTTCACAATGGAATAGGTCCTGGATTTTTATTTTAAAAAAATAGTAAATCGCTTTGTTTTTTTGTTGTTTATAGGGGCAATTTTGTTGTTAAGCTAAGAATTGTTTGATCAATGGCATTCTTTTATTAAGTTCATTCCCGAATTCAAAATTCTGTTATGATTAAAAGGATAGTATTGCTTTTTATGACGGTTTTAGCCGTTGCTTCTTGTTCGGAAAAGGGGGCTAAGGTTCCTGTTTATGCGTGGACAGGGGGTCCTGGAGATGATACGGATCAAGAGTTGTTGGCCAAATTCAAGGATTTTAATGCCAAAGGCATCGATGGTTTGATGTACAGTGGGGGTCACGACCCAGAAACCTATAAGCGGGTGGGGGCTTTGGTAAAAGAGGCTGGAATGGAATTCCATACCTGGATACCCACCATGGTGCAAGGTCGAAACCCTAAGATTGACACAAGTCTTTATGCGTACAACAGAAAGGGGGAATCCGCTTTGGAAAAGCCAGCTTATGTAGACCATTATAAATTTTTGTGCCCAAACAAGGAAGGTACTTATGAATTTTTGGCTGATTTGTATGGAAGCGTTGCCGCCGTAGAGGAGGTTGATGGTATCCATTTGGATTTCATTCGTTTTCCCGATGTAATTTTGGCTAGGGGCCTTTGGGAGAAGTACGGCTTGGTTATGGACCGTGAGTTCCCTGAATATGATTATTGTTATTGTGATAAGTGTACCTCTGATTTTTTAACCAAGACGGGAATCGATATTAAAACCGTGGAGGATCCATCACTAGTAATGGAATGGAAGCAGTTTAGATATGATTTGATCACCCGTTTGGTAGGGCGATTGTCCAAGGTGGTTCACGATAAAGGGAAGGTTATCAATGCAGCGGTTTTCCCTGGTCCTTCGATTGCCAAGAAATTGGTGCGACAAGAATGGGATAAATGGGATTTGGATGCCGTTTACCCTATGAATTACAATGATTTTTATTTAGAAGGTCCCGAATGGCTAGCGCCGATCACCAAAGAGGAAGTGGCGGCCGTAAATGGGGAAAAGCCTATATATAGCGGATTGTTTATCTGTCCAAAACCAGAAAGTAAGAGCAAGGAGAAAGATCCTGAAAACCACGGGTTGTTACCCTCTGAAATCGAAACAGCCATAAGGGGGTCCATGGAAAATGGGGCGACAGGCATTTGTTTGTTTACACCAGAGCGAATGACACCCGAACATTGGAAGGCATTTGAGAGAGCTATTTATATAGACTATTCCAAAAAAGATAGTGATTAGTAGTTTGAGTTTATGTTGAGTTAGATAAAAAAGGAGCCACTTCATGGGCTCCTTTTTTGATTTAAACTATAAGTGGTTCAACGTTCTTGATTTTGTAATCGGTTTTATCGGTTGTGTTGTTCGACCCAAATCCGCGCATTTACGAAGGCTTCCAGCCAAGGGGAAACTTGGTCGTTCGTATTGTCAGGGTAATGTGCCCAGTTCCAAGGGAATATCGAACGTTCAATATGGGGCATGGTCACCAAATGTCTTCCGGACTTATCACAAAGCATGGCCGTGTTGTAATCGCTGCCATTCGGATTGGCAGGATAATCGACGTATCCATATTTGCCTACGATATCATATTTTTCCTCGGCATAAGGTAAATTGAATTTTCCCTCACCGTGGGAAATCCAAACCCCGAGTGTGGTCCCAGCCAGACTGGAAAGCATAATGGAGTTGTTTTTTTGGATCTTAACCGAAGTGAAACTACTTTCGTGTTTATGGGAATCGTTGTGCAACATCCTACCATGCTCATCATGATCGGGATTGATCAAATCCAATTCCATGAACAACTGGCAACCGTTGCAAATACCTACGGACAGGGTGTCCGGCCGGGCAAAGAAATTCTTTAAGGCTGTTTTGGCCTTCTCGTTGTATTTAAAGGCTCCGGCCCACCCTTTGGCACTGCCCAATACATCGGAGTTGGAAAACCCGCCAACGGCACCTATAAATTGAATATCCTCAAGTGTTTCCCTACCAGAAATCAAATCGGTCATGTGAACGTCCTTCACCTCAAAACCTGCCAAATACATGGCGTTGGCCATTTCGCGTTCCGAATTACTTCCTTTTTCGCGAAGTATGGCGGCTTTAGGCCTGGAGGATCCAACTTTGGGCAACTTGCCATCAAAATCCTTAGGGAAGGCGTAGGTCAAAGATTGATTTTTGAAGTTTTCAAACCTTTCCTTAGCAAGATTATTGGCTGTTTGTTTTTGGTCCAGTAGATAGGAGGTTTTATACCAAGTGTCCCTCAACGAATGCACATTCAACCCCATTTCAACTCCGTTGTTCAGGATATTCAGTCTTGGTTTGTTTGTGACTTTTCCGATTTTTTTGACATCGATCTTAGCATCCTTTAAGATGGCCTCAATACTGTCGTCCTTGGATTGAAAAACAATCCCGGCATTTTCAGAGAAAAGCAATTTAATGGTGTCTTCCTCATTCAAGGAGGAAAGGTCTAATTCTGCACCTAAATTCACATTGGCAAAACACATTTCAAGTAGGGTGGTTATCAAACCGCCTGAAGCAATATCGTGTCCCGCAAGTATTTGTCCTTTACGTATCAATTGTTGTATTGAATTGAAAACGGTTTTCACATATGCTGTTTCTACGATGTTCGGTGTTTCGCTTCCTATCTTGTTTCGCACTTGTGCGAATGAGGAGCCGCCGAGTTTATAGTCGTCTTTTGAAAGGTTGATATAGTACACGGAACCGCCGTTTTTCTGTAAAACAGGTTCCACTACCTTTGAAATGTCATCGCAATGACCAGCTGCTGAAATAATTACGGTTCCGGGAGAAATAACATCCCCGTCTTTGTATTTCTGTTTCATGGAAAGGGAATCCTTTCCGGTAGGCACATTGATCCCTAAACCGATGGCAAAGTCAGAAACGGCTTGGACAGCTTCGTACAAACGGGCATCTTCACCTTCGTTCTTACAGGGCCACATCCAATTGGCGGATAAAGAGATGGATTTTAAACCGTCTTTCAATGGGGCCCATATGATATTGGTCAGCGATTCGGTAATACTATTTCTGCTTCCTGCAACAGGATCGATCAGGCCGGAAATAGGGGAGTGGCCAATTGAGGTGGCGATACCCTCCTTACCTTTAAAATCCAAGGCCATGACCCCGCAATTGTTAAGTGGAAGTTGCAACGGACCTGCGCATTGCTGTTTCGCGACACGACCACCTACACAGCGGTCCACTTTATTCGTTAACCAGTCTTTACAGGCTACCGCCTCCAATTGAAGAACTTGCTCCAGATACTCATGGAAATGCTCTAAGGAGTATTCGGGATTTTCATATTTTCTTTCGACAGTAATGTCGTTCATAATCGTTTTCGGGGAGCTGCCAAACATATCCTCCAAATCCAGGTCCATCGGTTTAGCCCCTGTCTTGCTTGATTCGAAGGTGAATTTATGATCACCGGTCACATCACCGACTTCATACATGGGTGAACGTTCCCGATCAGCGATTCGATGCAATAGGTCAACATCTTTTTTGCCAATGACCAGACCCATTCGTTCCTGGGATTCATTCCCGATGATCTCTTTTGCGGATAGGGTGGGGTCGCCGATAGGCAACGCATCCAAATCGATTTTACCACCGGTGTCCTCAACGAGTTCGGACAAACAGTTGAGGTGACCACCCGCACCGTGATCATGGATGGATACGATTGGGTTCTCTTCACTTTCCACCATACCTCGTACGGCATTGGCTGCTCTTTTTTGCATTTCGGGGTTCGAACGTTGAACGGCATTCAACTCGATTGCAGCGCTGAATTCACCGGTGTCGGCACTGGATACAGCTGCGCCCCCCATGCCAATGCGGTAATTATCGCCCCCAAGGATGACAATCTTATCCCCGGTATTTGGGGTGTCTTTCAACGCCTGATCGGCTTTGCCGTAACCGATACCACCGGCTTGCATAATGACTTTGTCAAAGCCCAATCTTCTGGAGTCTTCGGTATGTTCAAAGGTCAAGACCGAACCAACGATCAAAGGTTGGCCAAATTTATTACCAAAATCAGAAGCCCCATTGGAAGCTTTGATTAGGATATCCATTGGGGTTTGGTAGAGCCATTCACGTTCTGGCATTGCTTTTTCCCATGGTCGATGTTCTTCCAAACGGGAATAGGACGTCATGTATACTGCTGTACCTGCCAGGGGTAAAGAACCCTTACCTCCAGCCAAACGGTCTCGGATTTCCCCACCAGAACCCGTAGCAGCACCGTTGAAGGGTTCAACGGTTGTTGGGAAATTGTGGGTCTCCGCTTTTAACGATATGACCGATTCAAATTCCTTTTCCACATAGAAATCGGGCTTATCGGCACTTTTGGGAGCAAATTGGATTGCTTTAGGGCCTTTTACAAAAGCGACATTGTCTTTGTATGCCGAAACGATATCGTTCGGATGTTCTTGGGACGTTTTCTTTATCAGTTTAAAGAGGGAAGAGGATTTTTCCACTCCATCGATCTTGAAGGTGCCATTGAAAATCTTGTGTCGACAATGCTCGGAGTTCACTTGGCTAAAACCGAATACTTCGGAATCGGTTAGTTTACGTCCGATTTTTTCGGAAAGTTGATTTAAATAGGCAACTTCCTCCTCGTTTAAAGAGAGCCCTTCCTGTATGTTATATGCGGCAATATCGGCAATCTCAAGAATGGGGTCAGGAACCACATCAATTTTGAAAACCTCCTGTGTCAAGGTGTTGAATTTTTGGAAAAGCATAGGGTCGAAATCGGAAAAATCGGCATCAACAGCTTCAAATTCCTCAATGCGGAGAATACCTTTGATTCCCATATTCTGGGTGATTTCAGTGGCATTGGTACTCCATGGTGTGACCATGGCGGCCCTGGGTCCAACAAAAAAGGCGTCGAGTGACGCCATGTTTATCTTGGGTTGGTTACCGAATAACCATGTGAGTTTGTTATTGTCTTCCTGAGAAAGTTCTTGAACTGTTTGTACGGCAAAAACTTTTGTGGCTACGTTCCCGAAAAAGTGAATCATTTAATATGTCTAGTGTTGATTTTTAAAATACAAAATTAAGGTTTTAGACGCTATGTTTTACGGATAATAAAAACACTTTTAAACAGTAGTTGTTAATGAAATTAATGGTTTTTGCTTCCTTTTGGTCAATGCCTAAAAATAGATTAGTTCTGTATTAAAGGAAGTATGATAATTAGATTTATACCATAAATTATATTAAAGTATGTATATTAGACTTGGTATGATATAATTTTATCATACCAATATCATTTAAAAATGGAGAATTTATAATGGCCGAACAAAAAAAGTTGGATACCCAGGCACTTGAATATTGTATTGAGATGATTGGCGGTAAGTGGAAGCCTATAATTCTCTTTTATATTTCAAAAGGAACAAATCGATTTAGCAAACTCATTTTAGTTATAGAGGGAATTAATAGACAAATGCTCAGTAAGCAATTAAAATCACTCGAAAAGTCAGGTGTGATTGACCGAACGCTATATCCTGAAATTCCACCAAGGGTAGAATATGTCTTGACCTCAAAGGGGAAATCACTTTTACCGGTAGTGCACACAATGAATCGATGGGGAAAGAAACAATATGCCGTAAAAACCAAGACTTCCGAACCTCCGAAAAACCAACAGTTACCTTTATTCTAATGTAAGGTTGACTATGGCACTTCTAAATGGTTCTATTCCATTTTACTGATTTTTGTATCTAAAAAAAAGCCTATCGGTCATGGGGACTGATAGGCTTTTATATTTTTCTAAATGATTTTTACAGGCTTCTTTCCAAGAGCGCCATATAAAATCCGTCAAACCCACTTTTGGAAGCATAAATCTTCTTTTCCTGGGCCAATGTAAATTCCGAACCTTCTTCAGAGGCAAGGAATGAATTTACTTGACCAGAGTTTTCCTGGGGAAGAATGGAACAGGTGGCATAAACCATTTTTCCTTCCGGTTTCACCATTTTACTATAGCTCCTCAGGATTTCCTGTTGTGTTTTCGTGATTGTATCCAAGAAATCAGGTTGTAATTTCCATTTGGCATCGGGGTTTCTTCGCAATACACCAAGTCCGGTGCAAGGGGCATCAATAAGTACCCTGTCCGCCTTGCCGTACAGTTTTTTTATCACCTTGGTCGAATGAATATGCCGAGGCTCGATATTGTGCGCACCATTTCTTCTTGCCCTACGTTTTAGCTCCTTGAGTTTGTTTTCGTAGATGTCCATTGCAATGAGCTGTCCTTTATTTTCCATTAAGGCAGCCAGGTGCAAGGTTTTTCCACCGGCACCAGCGCAAGTATCCACAACACGTTCCCCGGGTTGGGGGTCTAAAAATTCGGACACCAATTGGGAAGAGGCATCCTGAACCTCAAAATATCCGTCCTTAAAGGCTTTCGTCGTAAATACATTGGCTCTTTCGGCAAGTTGCAAAGCATCAGGGTGTCCTTTTATGGCTTCGCAAACAATACCTTCATCCAATAAGGATTTACGTAGTTTTTCCTTGGTAGTGTTCAAGGTGTTTACCCGTAAAATAACATTGGCCTGTTGGTTTAGGGCCGCAATCTCTTTGGTCCACAACTTATCCCCTAAGGCTTTTTCGCCCAAGGCATCCAACCAATCGGGAATGGATTCCCTATATTTTCTGATTTTTGAGAGTTCATCGAATTTACCTTTGATCCTTCTTGTAGGTACAGGTTCCAACTGTTTCCAATCGGGAAGTTCAATACCCCTTAAAACAGCCCATACAGCGAACATTCTAAAAAGATTGGCACGACTATAAGGAGCCTTTACTTCGGCAATTTCGGCATACAAACGTTTCCACCGTACGATATCATAGGTGGTTTCGGCAATAAAACCTCTATCACGAGACCCCCAACGCTTGTCCCGTTTCAGTGTTTTTTGAACTACCTTATCGGCATATTCCCCTTCGTTGAAGATATCCCCAAGGGCATCGACCACTGCAAAAACTAAATTTCTATGAAGTTTCATAACTAAAAAATAAGGCTGCAAAGGTATCGTTTTGGCTGCTATTCTGTCTATTTTTGAAAAAAATTATTGCTATGCGATATTGTATCCCTCTTCTTATTCTCATTATTGTTATTGGATGTGCCGATCAAAGTGGAACAAAGCCCTTCGTTTCTGTACAGATAGAGCCTCTCTATGAAGACTCCCTCAGTATTAGGGCCATAGCCCTTTTGGATAATAGTTTGGCCTTTGGTGCCAATAATGGTGTCTTTGGCAGTATTGACCTTAGCACCAAACAGATTCGTACCAATATGCTGAAGCAGGATTCCCTGTTACCCGAATTTAGGGCTGTTGCACATACATCGACCGACTTTTTTATGTTATCGGTAGGTAGTCCTGCTTTGTTGTATAAAACAGGGGACAATGGCATGGAGCTGGTTTACAAGGAAGAAGGGGAAGGTGTTTTTTACGATGCCATGACTTTTTGGAACGATCAAGAAGGTATAGCCATTGGTGATTCGGTAGATGGTTGTTTGTCCATTATTATCACAAGGGACGGCGGCCTTTCATGGAATAAGATGCCATGTGCCAACTTACCGAATGGAATCGATGGGGAAGGGGCTTTCGCAGCGAGCAACACCAACATTAAGACCTTAGGGGAAAAGACATGGGTCGCAACGACGAGTGGCCGTATTTATTTTTCAGGGGATAAAGGAAAGACCTGGGAAGTTTTTCAAACACCTATAATGAATAAGGAAGAAGCCCAAGGCATTTATTCTTTGGATTTTTATAATGAAAGCCTAGGAATCGCCCTAGGTGGTGATTACACCCAGCCTGAAGGGAATATCGCCAATAAGGCCATTACCAAAGATGGCGGAAAAAGCTGGAGGTTACTGGCGGATGGCCAAGAGCCAAACTATAAAAGTTGTGTTCGTTTTGTGCCCAATTCCGGGGGGAATGGGATCGTTGCGGTAGGTTTTACCGGGATTTCCTATAGTAGCAACAAAGGTGAAAAATGGTCAAGGCTTTCGGATGAATCCTTTTATACGGTACGTTTTTTAAATGATTCCATTGCCTATGCGGCCGGCAAAAATAGAATTGCCAAATTGGTTTTTAAATCAAAATAGGGGCCTTTTGGCCCCTATTTTGGAATATATCTTAATTGTTTAGGATGGAGGATTATCGTTGTCCGCCATTCCTTTTTTGATGGTATTGCTTCAATAAGTGCCGCTTAAATCCGTTTTCACTTTTCAATAATAAAAAGGTTTTCTTAGCGGAAATCACTTTTTGAATATTTTTTAAAAACTGTTTGTTCTCTTGGCTCTTTTCGTTTTCCAAAGCTAGCAAATCTTCCAATAGGGTATTCGCCTCTTGTTCCGATAGGGATTCCATGTCCTTTGTTTTGTCATAGATTATGGCACGTTCCTTGTTTCTAAAGGCATCCATTTTATCTTGATAGGTATTGTAAATGGGCCAAAAAGCCTCGGCTTCACTCGTTGTGAATTCCAGTTGTTCCGTAAGATACGCCACTTTGAGTGTACGTATCTTTTCTTTATCAGGTTTACGCTGTCCAAAGGTAAATGTTGTAATGAACAGCAATAACAGGAGTACTGTGATGTTCTTATAGTTAATCATTATCCAATAGATTTAATTCTTCAATATTATCAATATCATCATCCAAATAATCGATGATGTTTTCATCCTTAAACTGATATTCCAGAATATCGGAAACTTCAAGGTCATCAATAGGGATTACTTCTGCGATCTCATAGGTTGAAAACCCTAGATCCGTCTGTTCAAAATAATCCTCGATATCAGCATTGGCCAAACTCTCAAAAGTTAGTTCTGGTGATTGGTTGAACTGTATTGCAATTGTAAGGAGAACTACGATTGCCACTGATGCAGCTGCGTAATACAGGTGTTTGTGCCAAGGATTGAGTGGGATGACCTTGGTTTCTTCCCCTTCCAATTTTGCTTGTATTTTTGAATGCAGTCCTTCAAAATAGGCGTCGGGTACTTTGAAACCGTCTGATTTAGGCAACATAAGGTTCTGCTGATCGGCGTTGGAAGTTGAAACACGTTCCATTAGCTTATCAGTAAATCCTTCGAAGTAACCTTCGGGGACTTTAAAATCCTTTTTGTTGTTTGTCTTTTTCATTTCTATTCTTTGACTTTCAATACCTTAAAAGGTTTAATCCTCTTTTAAAAAAGCTTCCAATTTTTTAACCGCCAAATGATAGGATGCTTTTAAACCGCCCACCGAAGTATGTAATATTCCTGAGATTTCCTCGTATTTCATTTCCTGAAAATACTTCATGTTGAATACCAATTTTTGTTTTTCTGGTAAACGGGCAATAGCCTCTTGAAGTTTTATTTGTATCTCATCCCCATCAAAATAGACATCAGCTTGTAAATTGGATACCATTCTGTCTTGAAGCTCTGCATCGGAAATCCCCATCTTGTTGGATTTTTTCTTCAGAAAGGTCAGGGATTCATTGGTGGCAATACGGTACATCCATGAATACAATTGACTTTCCCCTTTGAAGCCGTTGATGTTTTTATAGACTTTGATGAAGGTGTTCTGAAGAACATCGTCACTATCATCATGGTTTAAGACGATTCTTCGTATATGCCAATAGAGGCGTTCTTTGTAGGTGTTGACCAACACTTCAAAGGCTTTGTCCAGGGTTTCTGGACGTCTCAACTCGTTTAGTAATGTCTCTTCGGCTATCAAATTACAGCACTTAAGTTTAAACTAAGACCTATTCTAGGACAAAAGGTTTAATGCGTGGTATTATGTTTTATAAAGATTGCATCTCCACCAGTTTCCTGTAGACCCCATTTTTGGCCAAAAGTTCGTTGTGTGTGCCTTGTTCAACGATTTTGCCTTTCTGGAGAACAACGATGGAATCCGCTTTTTGAATTGTGGATAATCGGTGTGCGATAACAATAGAGGTTCTGTGCAACATCATTTTTTCCAAGGCATCCTGTACCAATCGCTCACTTTCGGTGTCCAAGGCTGAGGTAGCCTCGTCGAGTATCATTATCGGTGGATTTTTAAGAACCGCCCTGGCAATGGAGATACGTTGTTTTTGGCCACCACTTAATTTATTGCCGCTATCCCCGATGTTGGTGTCATATCCATTTGGCAGCAATGCTATGAATTCATGGGCATTGGCAATCTTCGCGGCTTCGATGATCTCATCATCGGTGGCATTTTCCTTGCCCATACCAATATTGTTGCCAACGGTATCATTGAACAGGATAGAGTCTTGCGTAACCAATCCCATCAAGTTACGCAGCGATTTTTTGCTGATATCCTTGATGTTCGTACCATCAATACTAATGGCCCCATTGTTGACGTCATAAAATCGGGTCACTAAATTGGCAATGGTACTTTTTCCACTTCCTGATTGACCAACCAAGGCAACAGTATTCCCCTTGGGTATGTTCAAATCAAAGTCTTTTAATACATACTCATCTTCGTATTTAAAGGAGATGTTTTCAAGGGCAATGTTATTGTCGAAGGTTGTTTTTTCCATGGCATCCTCTTTGTCAACAATTGGATTTTCAGTTTCCAATACCTGAAGGACGCGTTCCGCGGCTGCATTCCCTTTTTTGACCCCGAATGACGCTTTACTTATGGCTTTGGCCGGAGTTAGAATGTTATAGGCAAGTCCCATATAAGCGATGAACGATGAAGCATCAAGGGTCTTTTCCACCAATACCATTTTACCACCGAACCACAATAGGACACCAATGACCAAAATACCCAAAAACTCCCCAGTTGGTGAAGCCAGGTTCTGACGGTTCAATAACTTGTTAGAGAACTTAAAGAATCGTTCGGTAGAGGTACTGAATGTTTTATAAAAGCGGGATTCGGCATTAAAGGCCTTGATGACCCTTAATCCACCAAGCGTTTCCTCTACAATGGATAAAAACTCCCCTTGTTCTTTTTGGACGCGATCCGATTTCTTTTTCAACGATTTGCCGATTCTCGAAATAATGGCTCCGGCAACCGGTATGAAAATAAACACGAAAATGGTTAATTTGGAACTGATCCCGAACATAATCAAGATGGTGAACACAATGGTCAAGGGTTCGCGAACGATCAATTCCAAAATAGAAAGAAAAGAATGCTGTATTTCCAATACATCCGAGGTAATACGGGCGATGACATCCCCTTTGCGTTTTTCCGAATAATAAGAAATAGGCAGTTCCGTTATCTTTTGGTACATGCGGTTACGAACATCCTTTAAAACCCCATTACGCAAAAATGTAATAAAATACATGGCGGCGTAATTAAAGAAGTTCTTTAATAGGAACAAGATTAAAACGAGTCCTATGACCAAGACCAGCCCCTTCATTTGATCATCCCCTGAATAGTCCGTGACCCGGTAATTGATATAATCCTGGAGATAATCCTTTAATTGGCCCATTCCAGTGTATATAGGTTCCTTTAGAACCTTTTTCTCCGGTTTGAAAAGCACATCCAGCATCGGGATCAATGCCGCAAAGGACAAGGCACTGAACAAGGCGTAAAGGATATTGAAAAATATATTAAGAAATCCGTATTTCTTATATGGCTTCGCAAAGCGAAGGATTTTTTTAAAATAATCCATTAACCGAGTTTCAATTCACTTACAATCCGATCGAGTTTCGAATCGAGTTCTTTTTGAACTTTCTCGAAATTATCGACCGTGTCGAGTTTTGAATTTATGCTGAAATAAAATTTGATTTTTGGTTCCGTTCCACTTGGTCTTGCGGCCATTCGTGTCCCATTTTCGGTAGTGTAGATCAATACATTCGATTTTGGGATTTCAATAGTTTCCGTTTTTCCGGTAATCATATTTTTAGCTACTGAGCTATCGTAATCGTGTACCCATTCAACTTTGGAACCATCGATCTCCTTGATTGGGTTCTCCCTGTAATCGACCATCATTTGTTTTATTTCCTCGGCACCACTGATTCCTTTTTTGGTCATTGAAATCAATTTTTCCTTATAAAAACCATAATCCACATAACATTGGATCAATTCCTTGTAAAACGAACTTCCCTTTGCTTTGGCATCCGCCGCAATTTCACAGGCCAATAGGGTAGCGGTAACAGCATCCTTGTCCCGTACAAAATCACCTACCATAAATCCGAAACTTTCCTCGCCACCGCCGACAAAATGCAATTCCGGGAAATCCTTGATCATTTTGGCAATCCATTTAAAGCCGGTCAATACTATTTTGTATTCTACACCATAGGCTTCGGCCAAGGCATTCATCATCGGTGTGGATACGATAGTGGACGCTATGAATTCATTGCCTTGCATCCCTTTTTCCTTGCGTTTCTGCAATAAGAATTTGGTCATCATTACCATGGTCTGGTTACCATTGAGTAATTCCATTTCCCCTTTAAGGTTTCTAACGGCAATTCCCAATCGATCACTATCCGGATCTGTCCCGATAACCATATCGGCCCCAATTTCCACAGCTTTCTTGATTGCGATGGATAAGGCTTCAGGTTCCTCTGGGTTAGGGGATTTAACGGTTGGGAAATTCCCATCGGGTTTTGCCTGTTCTTCAATGATGGTTACATTGTTATAACCAGCTCTCTTCAAAACTTCGGGAATCGCTGTGATCGATGTACCGTGTAATGAGGTAAAAACAATCTTGAAATCATCCTTTCCTTTGGCATTGAAACTACCATTGGCAACCGATGCCGTCATAAAGGCCTCGTCAACATCCTTATCGATATATTCGATTAAATCTTCATTGGCATTGAAGTTGATATTCTCGTAAGCCAGTTTATCGATCTCACCAATGATTTCCCCATCCTGTGGTGGTACTATTTGTCCTCCATCGGTCCAATAGACTTTATAGCCATTATATTCCGGTGGATTGTGGGAAGCCGTCAAAACGATTCCCGCATGGCAATTGAGGTGTCTTACCGAAAATGATAATTCGGGTGTGGTTCTTAATTCAGAGAAAAGATAAACCTTGATGCCATTGGCCGATAGCACATCGGCAACCGTTTTAGCCAACGTATCACTGTTATGACGACAATCATATGCGATCACCACCTTGATTTCTTCCGTTGGATAACTCTTTTTCAGGTAGTTACTAAGTCCCTGGGTGCTTTTTCCCAAGGTATATTTGTTGATCCTGTTGGTTCCAACACCCATAATACCGCGCATACCACCCGTCCCAAATTCCATGTTCTTGTAAAACCGGTCTTTTAGTCCCTCGGGATCATTGTCGATTAGTTGTTGAATCTCAGTTTTGACATCAGCGTCGAAAAAATCTGAAAGCCAGCTTTTGGCAGCGTTTAAAATAGAATCCATGTACTTTTTATTTTATAGGTTAATTTACGAAGAAAATTGCTCTTTTTCTTGGGCAAGATTCAATTCCTCCAATATATTATATCGTTTTTCGTCTTTTCTGGATCGTACCATGATTTCACCCAAGAACCCCGCAAGGAACAGTTGTGTCCCGATGATCATAGAAGTCAATGAAATAAAGAACTCAGGTCGATCGGTTATTAATCGGGCGGTAGGATTTATAAACAGTTTGTCAATACCTAGGAAAATGGCAAATCCGAAGCCTATGATGAACATCAACACGCCAAGGGCGCCAAAAAGGTGCATGGGTCTCCTTCCGAATTTGGAAACAAACCAAATGGTGATCAAATCTAAAAAACCATTGATGAAACGTTCCATACCGAATTTGGTTTTACCGTATTTACGGGCCTGATGTTGTACTATCTTTTCGCCGATATTGGTGAATCCGGCACTTTTGGCAAGAACGGGTATATAGCGGTGCATTTCACCACGAACTTCAATAGTCTTGATTACTGCCTTTTTGTAAGCTTTTAATCCACAATTGAAATCGTTTAATTTGACCCCGGAAGTTTTACGGGCTGCCCAATTGAATAATTTAGAGGGAATGTTCTTGGTTATGACCGAGTCGTATCGTTTTTTCTTCCATCCGGATACAAGGTCGTACCCCTTGTTCTGAATTAGGTCGAATAATTCGGGAATTTCCTCAGGGTTATCCTGTAGGTCGGCATCCATGGTAATGACCACATCACCTTGTGCCGCTTTGAAGCCGGCATGCAAGGCTTGTGACTTGCCGAAATTTTTGCTGAAACGGATGCCTTTGACATTTTCGTTTTTGGCGGAAAGAAGGGAAATAATGTTCCACGAACCATCGGTACTGCCATCATCTATAAAGATGATTTC
This sequence comes from Maribacter aquimaris, assembly GCF_014596745.1. Classification (GTDB taxonomy): domain Bacteria; phylum Bacteroidota; class Bacteroidia; order Flavobacteriales; family Flavobacteriaceae; genus Maribacter_A; species Maribacter_A aquimaris. The sequence goes on along the minus strand of NZ_JABTCF010000001.1, from coordinate 548,175 downwards.
ATATAAAAAACGATTGGATTGCATAACAGCTACAATCCAATCGTGCAGTTCGTTTAAGGACTCTTCTTCGTTCAGTAATGGTATTACTACAGATAGGTTCATTGAAAACTTCTGAAATTCTTTTCAAAAGTACAATTTTGACATTTAACACGATTAAACTTTTTGATCAGAAGCGAAAAAGGATGTTTTTTGATTGATTTCAAAAGTTTGAAAGTGTTTGTTAATACGCTGGTTTTTGTTTTTTCAAAATAAGTCCAGAGATAAGTCCCAATACCAATCCGATAATAATATTCATGATTAGTATGAACGGATAGGTTAGCCATGCGAAACCTTTTTGCATTTCTATTCCTTGGTCAATTTGTTCTTCAGTAAGATTTGGATTGTCCACCATAGCCTGCACTTTGCCTATTTCATACATCTTGTCCATATAGCCAGGTTCTATGACATTGGACAGTAAATAGAAATAGATCAAACCTATAATTCCGGCAATCAAGGCGATTCCTGTTCCGATTTTCAAGGCTTCTGATAGGGTCAGGTATCCTCCATTGGCCTTTTTGAATTGGAATATGCCCAAAAATATGGCGGCCACGGTCAATACCAAGCTAATTCCACGAATCGCCCATCCTTGGTCGTAATGCATATCCATTGAAAATAGCATAAGTCCGAATACAACGCTGACTACACCAAGTAGCACGCCAAAATTTAATGCGAATTTCCCTGTTTTTGGTTCGTTTTGTTCCATATTTATATCTAAGATTTAATTGGTTTGGTATATTAGTTGGCTAATTGTAGTTTATGTTACACCGAAAGGTACGAATATTTATTTTTTCTTTTTTGAACAATTAATTGTGTTTTAGATAAAAAAATGTAAATTTGCAGCCTTAAAATGCATGCCTGTCGGAATGGGCGTTATAAAGATTTTAAAAAAATGAAAAAAGGAATACACCCTGAAAATTATAGATTAGTTGCTTTTAAAGACATGTCGAATGAAGAAGTGTTTTTAACAAAGTCAACTGCAAACACCAAAGAAACTTTAGAGGTTGAAGGTGTTGAATATCCTTTAGTGAAATTGGAAATCTCTAGGACATCACACCCTTTCTATACAGGTAAGGCTAAATTCTTGGATACAGCAGGTCGAATTGATAAATTCAAGAACAAGTACAAGAAATTCCAAAAAGCGGATAAAAAAGAAGAAGAATAGAATAAGTACACTATTCAACAATAAACATGCGCCCTCGATAGTTAGTATCGAGGGCGCTATTTGTTTTAAGCAAAATTCAATTTATGAATTATATCCTTTTTGATGGGCCTTCAAGGGATTCCTTGTTGCCCTTTACTTTCACACGACCTGTAGCCGATATACGTGTTGGCATTCTTACCATACGTGAAAAATGGGAAAAATATCTCAACACGACCACTACGACAATCACAGAGGATTATCTGTCAGGAAAATATCCTATGGTAGAGTTGGACAGGAATGTGTTGATCAACTCCTCCTTTTTGCCAACCAAGGAATTAGTAGACCAAATTAAGTCACTTAAAGAAAACCAGGCTGTTTTTCAGGGAGAAGATATAATAGCTTTCTTTTCATTGGAGGGCCAGGAAGTTGATTTCTCCACATTTGAACAAATATCGTTCGAAGGGGAAGTCATACGTATTGAGCATACGTGGGATATTTTTTCCAAAAATGGTGAGGCACTACAGGCGGATTTTGATTTTCTTACTGAGGGAAGAACCTCAGAGCCCATATCTGAAACGAATAGTGTAATACATCCTGAGAATATTTTCCTTGAGGAAGGCGCCAATGTGGAATACAGTATTTTGAATGCTACGGAGGGACCCATATACATAGGGGAGAATGCCGAGATTTGGGAAGGCAGCCTTATTCGTGGGGGGTTTGCCCTATGTCACAATGCCGTGGTTAAAATGGGGGGCAAAATGTACGGACCCACTACTGTAGGACCTCATGGTAAGGTATGTGGTGAAATAAGTAACTCGGTCATCTTCGGATATTCGAGCAAAGGGCATGAAGGGTATTTGGGAAATTCCGTTTTGGGGGAATGGTGTAACATTGGGGCCGATTCCAATAACTCCAATCTAAAGAACAATTATGCCAAAGTGCGATTATGGAACTATGCCACCGAGAAGTTTGAGCAAACAGGGTTGCAATTCTGTGGACTGATGATGGGGGACCATAGTAAGACGGCCATCAATACCATGTTCAATACAGGAACGGTTATCGGGGTTAACGCCAATATTTATGTACCTGGATTCCCAAGGAATTTTATACCTAGTTTTAGCTGGGGAGGCGCTTCTGGTTTTACGTCCTACTTGCCGATTAAGGCTTTTGAGGCCGCTAAAGTTATGATGGCCCGTAGGGGAGTGGAGTTTGATGAAAAAGAGGCGGATATCCTTAACCATGTTTTTGAGCTCACCAAAAAGTGGAGGAATTACTAATTCCATATTCAATAAGCAGTAGTGGGAAAACCAAACGTCTGAAATATTCCTTTAGGACCTCCTAACTACAAAATTTGATATATTTGCAAGCCCAATTAAAACAATTACCCGGGGCACCCAATTGAATTCCACATGAAGAAAGTAGCATTTTATACCTTGGGATGTAAACTCAACTTCTCAGAAACTTCAACAATCGCAAGAGATTTCCAAAAAGATGGTTATGAGCGTGTAGACTTTTCCGAGAAGGCTGATATGTATGTTATAAATACTTGTTCGGTCACCGAAAATGCAGATAAGCGTTTTAAGTCCATCGTGCGACATGCCTTAAAAACAAATCCGGAAGCATTTGTGGTAGCCATTGGTTGTTACGCACAACTTAAACCTGAAGAGTTGGCCGCGGTTGATGGGGTGGACTTGGTTTTGGGGGCAACGGAAAAGTTCAAGATAGCCGATTATGTCAATGATCTATCCAAGAATGATTATGGGCAGGTGCATGCCTGTGAGATTGAGGAAGCTGATTTTTACGTAGGGAGTTATGCCATTGGTGATCGTACACGTGCCTTTTTGAAGGTACAGGACGGTTGTGATTATAAATGTACCTTTTGTACCATTCCTTTGGCCCGGGGTATCTCTCGTAGTGATACTTTGGAAAACGTACTTAAGAATGCCAAGGAAATTTCAGAAAAGGGAATTAAGGAAATCGTACTTACGGGAGTAAATATCGGTGATTTTGGGAAAGGTGAATTCGGGAATAAAAAACATGAACATACTTTTTTGGATTTGGTACAAGCCTTGGATAGGGTAGAGGGCATTAATCGATTACGGATTTCTTCCATTGAGCCTAATTTGTTGAAAAATGAAACCATAGATTTTGTAGCAAAAAGTAATTCTTTCGTGCCCCATTTTCATATTCCCCTACAGAGTGGGAGTGATGCTATTCTAAAACAGATGAAGCGTCGTTACCTGCGAACACTTTATATTGATAGGGTAAACCGAATAAGAGAGACCATGCCCCATGCCTGTATAGGCGTCGATGTTATTGTTGGTTTTCCGGGGGAAAGTGACGACCATTTTTTGGAAACTTACCAATTTCTGAATGAACTTGATATTTCCTATCTGCATGTCTTTACCTATTCGGAAAGGGATAATACCCCTGCAGCAAGTATGCTTGACCCCGTACCATCAAAGGTAAGGAGCAAACGAAGTAAAATGCTCCGGGGCCTATCAGTGAAAAAACGTAGGGCCTTTTATGAAAGTCAATTGGGGACTATTAGGACCGTATTGTTCGAAGGGGAAAACAAAGAAGGTTATATTCAGGGCTTTACCGAGAATTATGTTAAGGTAAAGTATCCTTGGAATCCCAATTTGGTAAATACACTACAGGAAGTGGAACTTACAGACATCGATGTAGACGGACTCGTAAAGATACAGTTTGTGGAAAGTGGCATCACGGCATAAAAAAACCTGTTAATGACTGAATTTGTTTCAGTATAAACAGGTTTTGTAAGTTGTTTTTTTGGATTAAATCCGGATTCCTACCGGTAGCATCTCTTTGTACTGTCTGTTTTTTCTTAAGAAACCTGCTATTTGTGGACTCGTAGGTACCACTCTTAGGTTTTGGTCTTGAATATGATGTAAAACAGATTTGATGAAGTCTTCTTTAAAACCTTCTTTTGTGATTTCTTCCGGAATAACCAATTTGGTTAAAAAAACTTTACGTTCTTGTGAAGAATATTCGATCTTAGCTAATTGACCTTCGACTCTAGCTTCAAATTGGCGCAAGAAACTATTGTCATTTATTTCTACTTCATTCATATAGTTAGATTTTATTATTGGTCTTACCTAAAAAAAATCACGTCAGATTGAATCGTAATTTTATACATTTACATGGCTTTGTAATAAGATGCTTGGGGTTATTCGAAACAGAATACAAAAGTAATAATAAAAATACGATTTTCCTAAGAAATTCGTAAGGCAGAACGATATGAACCAAGAAAAAATACAAGTTTACTTCATGCCAGGAATGGCTGCGAATTCAACGATATTCGAAAATATACGTTTACCTGAAACTGAATTTGAAACCCATAGGCTTGATTGGTTTGTCCCGGAAAAGGACATGTCATTGGTTGCCTATGCGCAGAAAATGGTAAAAAACATTAAACATGACCACCCGGTCCTGATTGGGGTTTCCTTCGGGGGTATGCTGGTACAGGAAATGGCCAAACTCATAGATACAAAGAAGGTTATCCTGGTTTCTAGCGTAAAAAGTACGGAAGAATTGCCTAAAAGAATGCTCTTTGCCAAATACACCAAAGTGCATAAACTATTGCCTACGGGATTGGTGAATAATGTGGAATTGCTGGCCAAATATGCGTTTGGGGAGGCCGTACATAAGCGATTGGAACTTTACGAAAAGTACTTGTCCATTAGGGATAAACAGTATATTGATTGGTCAATTGACCAGATTGTCAATTGGAAACAGCTGCGGTATCCTAAAAACCTTGTGCATATCCATGGGGATAAGGATACTGTTTTCCCTATCGCACATATTAAGGATTGCATTCCTGTTAAAAACGGCACTCATACCATGATTATCCATCGTGCTCGATGGTTTAATGAGCATCTGCCCACAATTATTAGGGAATAACGAAGTTGTAGTAATGGTGTTTGTCACTGTATTAAGAAATAAAGATTCATTTTTTTCTATGTTTCTTTAGTACCTTTGGATTTAAACTTAATGAGGAAATATGAGGATTTTAAAGAATATTTTAATGCTGTTAGGGGTCTTTTTTGTGATAACGACCCTCATTTTTGCCGTACAAGGTGTTAATGAAAGCGAAAATGAATCTGTACAGGATGTTGCCGAAAACGATAATGATAAGAGTGTTTCCGATACGTATAGGATTTCTGCGATTGAGATCCCGGAAGATTTGAATTTTGCAGGTGAATTGGTGCCTCAGGACGACCCTGAAATTATGGAGCGTATCGATAGGGAGTTCTTGGTGAATACCTATTGGCAGTCAAATGCCTTGCTATTAATGAAAAGGGCCAATAAATACTTCCCGGTTATAGAACCTATTCTGGCCAAAAATGGTATTCCAGATGATTTTAAATATTTGGCAGTTGCGGAAAGTGGCTTGACCAATGTGGTGTCCCATGCCGGGGCTACCGGTTTTTGGCAAATAATGAAAGGAACGGGTAGGGAGTATGGACTCGAGATAAATGCCAATGTGGATGAACGTTACCATCTAGAGAAATCGACCCAGGTTGCCTGTGATTACTTGAACAAATGGAAAGAGAAATATGGAAGTTGGACACTGACCGCAGCCTCTTACAATGCAGGTCCTGGTGCAATCAATAAATTTATGGGAATCCAGAAGGTAGAGGATTATTATGATCTTTTGCTCGGACAAGAGACAGGAAGGTACGTATTCAGGATTATGGCCATAAAAGAAATTCTTTCGAGTCCTGAAAAATATGGCTTTGAGATTGAAAAGGAAGATATGTACAGTGCCGTTCCTGCGTTTAAGGTAGAGGTCGATGAGCCTATTGCCAGTTTTGCGGATTTTGCCCAAAAATATGAGATCAATTATAAAATCTTAAAACGGCATAACCCATGGTTACGAGAGCCTCACTTGAACAATGCATCAAGAAAGACATACACCATAGAAATCCCGAATAAAGGCTATTATAAAGTCGCCAAATAGGTATGTTTTCTTTCTTCAAGGAAAATATTTGGCCAATTCTTTTAGGGGTAAATTATGTGCTGGTTGTACTTTTTTCGATACTTATCGTACTCAAGAACAAAAATCCGGTAAAAACACTCTCATTTATATTTATACTGGCCATACTGCCATTTTTGGGCATTTTCATTTATTACTTTTTCGGACAGGACTATCGAAAGCACAAAATATTCGAAAAGAAGTACATTTTCGACAATGAGTCACTGAAGCAGTGGCGTAAGAAATTCAGTTTAGACAGGGAGGAGCGTTTCGACTTCAAGAATGAATTTGGCGATGGGGCCTTTAAAATCTATAATTTATTGCGTCACAACGAGAAAGCGGTTCTCACTTTTGAGAATGAAGTGGATATTCTGGTCAATGGGGAGCAAAAATTCAAAAAATTAAAGAAAGACCTTGCACAGGCAGAAGATCACATACACATGGAATATTTCGTGTTTGTCGATGATGTACAAGGAATTGAAATTATTGAATCGCTTTGTGCAAAAGCAAGAGCAGGGGTACAGGTAAGGTTGATCTATGATGATGTGGGAAGCACTATTTCATCGAGATCCAAAAAACTTCTGACTGACAGTGGAGTGCGGCACCATGCGTTCTTACCGGTATTGTTCTCAAATTCCACCAGTAAGATCAATTACAGGAACCATCGTAAAATAGTCGTTATTGATGGTAAAATCGGTTATTTAGGCGGGATCAATATTGACAAGAAGTATAATAATGACTATACGAACAAGCGTTATTGGAGGGATACCCACTTGCGGATACAAGGTGCGGCCGTAGGGGCCTTGCAATCCTCCTTTTTCCTCAGTTGGAACTTCGCTGCCAAGGATGATATTGCATTGGAGGGAAGACATTTTCCTAAATCCAAATCCAAAGTACAGGATCCCGTAGCGGTCCAAATCATTGCCAGCGGTCCTGATACTGATTGGGAGAATATTATGGAGGCCATGTTCACGGCCATAAACACGGCCAAAAAAAGCATTTGTATTACGACCCCTTATTTGATACCCAATAGTCAAATTCTAACCGCTTTGACAACAGCTTCTCGAAGTGGGGTGGATGTTAGGGTCATCATTCCCAAGAAATCGGATTCATGGGCGGCCCAGTATGCGACGGATTCCTATATTGAGCAATTGGCGCGTTCCGGGGTTCGCATTTTTAGATACCACAAGGGGTTTGTGCATGCAAAAACAATGATCATTGATGACTATTTCACGAGTATAGGAACTGCAAATTTAGATTATCGAAGTTTTTCGTTGAATTTTGAAATCAATGCTCTAGTATACAATATGGGAATTAACCGGCAAATGCGGGAAATCTACAAAAAAGATCTATTGGAAAGTGAGGAAGTGGATTATGAAAGATGGTTACAACGTGGTATGACCCGTAAAATACAAGAATCGATCAGTAGATTATGGGCTCCTTTGCTCTAAGTTAAATCTTTTTCATTTGCTGTTGCATCATTTTTATTTGATCGGTAAGCATGTTGCTTTTATCCAATTTTTTGGCTTCGTTCAAAAGCATCGTAGCTTCCCTTTTGCGGCGCTTCTGCATGGCAATACCAGCCAAGCTCAATTTGGCCATTGCCGTATCATAATCCATGGTGAGTCCGAGTTTCAAAGCTTTTTTAAAGAATTTCTCCGCCTGGGTCAGGTTCTTTTGGGAAAGAATGATTCCGTGCAAATAGTTGAAATACCCTTGTTGCTTGGTGATCAAGGCTGATTCCGGATTTTTAATCTTGTCCAACCATTTTTTGGTACCTTCCAAATCTTGTTTCCGCATTCTAAGAAAAGCAAGTAAAATAATTTCGTTCCTAAAATAGAGGAATATGAATATGAATGAAAAAAGAATCAAGAATATACCGTTTCCGATGTTTCCCTCAACAAATTGATAAATGGCATATGCAATAATCAGGCCTGCTATAACGAGTTTGATATTTTTGTTGAACATGGTAGTTTGCTATTGTTTGTGGATGAATTTAACCAATAATGGACATTTGATCCCTTGATGGGCAAAAGTAATAAAAACCATCTTGTAGCTAGTAAACCTGCATGAAAAAAATATTTTTTTGATTAGGTTTGTCAAAGCGAAAACTCTTTGTATATTTGCGCCCAGATTTTGCAGAGGTATAAGCAAAAATCATAAGCACAAAATATAAGTTTAAAAATTTAGCCAGAGGATGAAAAGAACATATCAGCCATCAAAAAGAAAAAGGAAGAATAAGCATGGCTTTAGAGAGCGCATGGCAACCGTTAATGGTAGAAAAGTTCTTTCTAGAAGAAGAGCAAAAGGAAGAAAAAAATTATCTGTATCCTCTGAGCCGAGACATAAAAAATAATGTTAGAACTATTTTTTTAAAATATTAAGGTGTTACTTTTCTAAAAGTAGCACCTTTTTTTTATTCTTGTAATATCTAAAACAAAACTGAGAGCATGCCAAAAAGAAAAGATTTAAAGTCAATATTGATTATAGGGTCAGGTCCAATTGTAATCGGACAAGCTTGTGAATTCGATTATTCGGGCTCCCAGGCACTTCGTAGTTTACGGGAGGATGGTATAGAAACCGTCTTGATCAATAGTAACCCAGCCACGATTATGACTGACCCGACAATGGCGGATCATGTTTACCTGAAACCGCTGACGACAAAATCTATTCTTGAAATATTGAAAGAACACCCTCAAATCAATGCGGTTTTGCCCACGATGGGAGGACAGACAGCTTTGAATCTATGTATTGAGGCTGATGAAAAAGGAATTTGGGTAGATCACAATGTAGAGATCATTGGGGTTGATATCGATGCGATAAATATTACCGAAGATCGTGAGAAGTTCAGGGAATTGATGTTGAAAATAGGAGTGGGAATGGCTCCCCAGGCAACAGCGACATCTTTCTTAAAAGGAAAGGAAATAGCCCAGGAATTCGGGTTTCCTTTGGTAATCCGTGCTTCCTATACCTTAGGGGGCGCCGGGGCTTCGATTGTTTATAAACCTGAGGATTTTGATGAGTTATTGAGTAGGGGACTTGAAATCTCACCTATTCACGAGGTTATGATCGATAAGGCCCTAATGGGGTGGAAAGAATACGAATTGGAGTTGTTACGGGATAAGAATGACAACGTTGTGATTATCTGTACCATTGAGAATATGGACCCCATGGGTATCCATACAGGGGATTCCATTACCGTTGCGCCTGCAATGACCTTGTCTGACCGTACCTATCAAAGAATGCGCGACATGGCCATCAAAATGATGCGAAGTATTGGTGATTTCGCCGGTGGTTGTAATGTGCAGTTCGCTGTTAGTCCGGATGAAGAAGAGGATATTATTGCTATAGAGATCAACCCTAGGGTGTCCAGGTCTTCGGCGTTGGCGTCAAAAGCAACAGGTTATCCTATTGCGAAGATTGCCTCAAAATTAGCCATTGGGTACCATTTGGATGAGTTGGATAATCAAATTACAAAATCAACGTCCGCTCTTTTTGAGCCAACCTTGGATTATGTAATCGTAAAAATACCGCGATGGAATTTTGATAAGTTCGAAGGATCTGACAGAACCTTAGGCCTGCAAATGAAATCCGTGGGAGAAGTAATGGGTATTGGTCGTTCTTTTCAGGAAGCACTTCATAAAGCAACCCAATCACTCGAGATCAAACGAAACGGACTTGGTGCCGATGGAAAGGGATATACCGATTACGATCAAATTATAAATAAACTTACGATTCCCGGTTGGGATAGGGTTTTTGTTATTTACGATGCCATTCAATTGGGTATTCCACTTAGTAGGATCCATGATATCACAAAAATTGACATGTGGTTCCTGAAACAGTATGAGGAATTACATTTCCTTGAAAAGGAAATATCGGAATATACCATTGCCAGTCTACCGAAGAGTCTGTTGTTGGAGGCCAAACAGAAGGGTTTTGCCGATAGGCAGATCGCCCATATGCTCGATTGTTATGAAAGTGAGGTTTACTCCAAGCGTGAAGAACTGAACATCAATAGGATTTATAAACTAGTGGATACCTGTGCAGCGGAGTTCAAAGCGATGACACCCTATTATTATTCAACATTCGAAGCGGAATACGAAACCGCGGATGGCGTTAAAAAGGTTGAAAACGATAGTATTGTCACCGATAAGAAAAAGATAGTGGTGCTTGGATCGGGTCCCAACCGGATTGGGCAGGGGATAGAGTTCGATTATTGCTGTGTGCACGGGGTATTGGCAGCAGCAGAATGTGGTTATGAGACTATAATGATCAATTGTAACCCCGAAACGGTATCGACGGATTTTGATACGGCGGATAAGTTGTATTTCGAACCGGTTTTCTGGGAGCATATCTATGATATCATCCGTCATGAAAAACCGGAGGGTGTTATTGTGCAATTGGGAGGGCAGACAGCCTTGAAACTGGCTGAAAAATTGGATAAATACGGAATCAAGATTATTGGAACCACCTTTAAAGCCTTGGATTTGGCCGAGGATAGGGGGAGTTTTTCCACATTATTGGAGGAAAACAATATCCCTTTCCCGCAATTCGGGGTGGCGGAAACCGCCGAAGAGGCTTTGGAATTGGCCGAAAAACTGGATTTCCCATTGTTGGTAAGACCATCCTATGTATTAGGGGGGCAAGGTATGAAGATTGTTATCAATAAGGAGGAGTTGGAGACCCATGTGGTCGATTTACTTCGAAAAATACCCAACAACAAGTTGCTCTTGGACCATTATTTGGATGGAGCCATCGAAGCGGAAGCGGATGCTATTTGCGATGGTAAGGATGTTTATATTATTGGAATCATGGAGCATATCGAACCTTGTGGTATCCATTCCGGGGATTCCAATGCGACTTTGCCTCCTTTTAATTTAGGGGAGTTTGTCATGCAACAGATAAAGGATCATACCAAAAAAATCGCCTTGGCCTTGAATACCGTTGGATTGATCAATATTCAGTTTGCCATTAAAGAAGATATTGTATATATCATAGAGGCCAATCCAAGAGCCTCAAGAACGGTTCCATTTATTTCCAAAGCATATAAAGAACCTTATGTGAACTATGCGACCAAGGTGATGTTGGGAGAAAAGAAGATAAAGGATTTCAATTTTAATCCGCAATTGGATGGGTTTGCAATAAAGCAACCGGTATTTTCTTTTAATAAATTCCCGAATGTAAATAAAAACCTAGGACCGGAAATGAAGAGTACGGGGGAAAGTATACTATTTATCGATAGTTTAAAGGATGATGAGTTTTACAACCTTTATTCAAGAAGAAAGATGTACCTCTCCAAATAATAAAAAATCAGCACTCCAACGAAGTAATTAGTGTACTTTGTATTGAATAAGGGCTATTTAAACACACTGTTTAAATAGCCCTTATTATATTGCCTCAATTCTTTGGGTTATAGTTTTTTAAATCTCCCAATCGGTATGGAAAATACCGTTCATATCGGTGCGTTCATAGGTGTGGGAGCCAAAGTAATCCCTTTGGGCCTGGATCAGGTTCAAGGGCAAGCGGTTTGTAGTGAAACCATCAAAATAGGTTAACGCATTACTTAATCCGGGAAGCGGTATTCCATTGTTTACGGCAAAGGCTACCAGATGGCGAACAGCAGGCAGTGTAGGTTTGATCTTGGCGGCAAAATCCTCATTCAATACCAAGTGGGTGGTACTTTTGTTTTTGTCGAAAGCCTTGGCGATGTCTGCCAAAAGTCCAGCCCTGATAATACAACCGGCACGCCATATTTTGGCCACGGTTGGCATATTGAGTTCGTAACCATATTCTTTGGAAGCCTCGGTCAATTGATGAAAACCTTGGGCGTAGGTAAGTATAAAGCCAAAATATAAGGCTTCCTCAGCCCATTTCCCCAATGCTTCCTTATCCATTTTTTCAAACTCTTTCTTAGGGTACATGGAATGGGCCTGAAGACGTTCCTCTTTTAAGGCCGAAAGTTCCCGCATACTCACTGCGACATCAATCGTAGGTATGGGAATGCCCAAGTCCATTGCATTTTGGGAAGTCCATTTACCGGTACCCTTTTGTTTGGCCTTATCCAGGATCATATCGACCAAATACCCTTCGGTCTTATCGTCTTTCTTTTTTAGGATGTCTGCGGTGATCTCAACCAGGAACGATTGTAACCGACCGCGGTTCCATGAGTCAAAAAGTTGCTGTAATTCTGGATTGGAATAATTCCCGGCTTTTTTTAGGATATCATAGATCTCGGAAGTCAACTGCATCAATCCGTATTCAATGCCGTTGTGGACCATTTTAACGTAGTTTCCTGCTGATTTAGGACCTAAATAGGCTACACAGGCCTCACCGTTAAAATTGGCGGCTACAGCTTCGAATATGGGTTTCACCTCTTGGTAAGCTTCTTTGGAGCCCCCAGGCATGATACTTGGGCCACGTCTGGCTCCTTTGGCACCTCCTGAAACCCCGGCACCGAAGAAATGTATTCCTTTCGATTTTAAATAGGACTCCCTTCTATCCGTATCCCTATAAAATGAATTTCCACCATCAATAATAATATCCCCTTGATCTAAATAAGGTAGAAGTCCCTCAATAACAGCATCGACAGCTTTGCCAGCGGGCACTAAAAGCATTAGCTTTCGGGGGCACGATAAGGATTCCACAAAGGTTTTGCCATCTGTTGAAGCATTGATTTTATCGGTATTTCCACCTTCTTCCAGAAGGGACGCCACCTTGTCCCCGTCCAGATCATGGCCAAATGCCGAAAAGCCTTTGTCTGCGACATTCAAAATGAAATTACGTCCCATGACCCCAAGTCCAACCAATCCAAAATCATACCTTTTTTGTCCCATAAACCTAAAATTATATAGTCAATTCAATTTTTACATTTTCCGCTACCAGATTTTCCAAATGATCATCGGTCTTAAACGTTTCGGCCTTGAATTTGGAACTTCTCTTTGTTGCTTGCTCTTTACGTCTCATACTACGACTGAATCGCCTTACGCCCTGATGGTCTTTTATGATCAAACCAGGTACGGGTACGTTTTTGCCATTGTCGTCTTTAGCGACCATGGTAAAATAAGAAGAGTTGCAATGTTTTTTCTCCCCTGTGGTAATGTTTTCCGATTCTACACGTACCCCAACCACCATTGAGGTTCTCCCCGTGTAATTTATGGAGGCCCGTAGGGTAACCAGTTCACCGACTTCGATGGGGTTCAAAAAATCAACCTTGTTCACCGATGCCGTTACGCAATAATGTTGGGAGTGTTTCGAAGAGCAGGCAAATGCGATTTGATCCATTAGGTTGAGAATATGTCCACCGTGGACCTTACCACTAAAATTGGAATGGGAGGGAAGCATCAATTCCGTAATGGAGACATGTGATTCCTCAGCAGATTTAAATTTTTTCATTTGCTATTGTCTAAAATGCGGTGATTGTTCTTTCTCAACATTGGTAACGAAGAACTTGGTGTCCCCCAACCAGAAAAAAGTGGCATAACGTTCAACATACACCAGTTTTACGTAATTCCCTTGATATTGCTTCAGTTTGTCAATGGTTTCCTTATCCTTGTCAAGTATGGAAAAAGAGAATATTTGGGCCCCTGAAATCCCTTGGCTTATTTCACCTTCCCAAGTTTTGGCAAAGACCCCTTTACGGCTTACTTTGATCAATTCACCGGAACGGACCCCTTCACTATAAGGCACAAAGTAAATAAAAGCGTATATCAAAAGAAAAATGATCACGATGGCCGTTAGGGTCAATACAAAGGCTTTTTTCATAACTTAAGTTTAGGTTCTTCCTCAAAATCATCTTCCTGGGCGCGTTTCAGAATAGGTTCTGGAAGGGATTTTTTAGCTTTGGCCCCCATTTTTTTGAGTTTTTCGATACTGGTCACTAAATTGCCACGACCTTCTACTAATTTATTCATGGCGCCTTTGTACTCACTCTTGGCTTCGTCCATTTTTTTGCCCACTCTGGTCAAGTCGGTCACAAAACCTTCGAATTTGTCATATAGAGCTCCAGCTTGCCGGGCAATTTCAATGGCATTTCTTTGATGTTTTTCGTTGTTCCACATGCTATCGATGGTCCGTAAAGTGGCCAATAGGGTAGATGGTGTCACAATTACGATATTCTGTTCAAAAGCCTTGTTGTACAGGGAGTTGTCATGGTTTATTGCAATGGCAAAAGCTGGTTCTATGGGAATGAACATCAAGACAAAGTCGGGACTCTCCATTTCGTACAGATCCTCATATTTTTTGGCGGATAATTGGTCTACGTGCCTACGAATGGAGTTGATATGGTCTTTTAGGAATTTCTCCCGTAAGTCATCCTCTGCATTGATATAACGCTCATAGTCGGTGAGTGATACCTTGGAATCGACCACCATCTTTTTCCCATCCGGAAGGTTGATGATGACATCGGGTAGTACACGGGATCCATCCTCACGGGTAAAACTTTGTTGAACGGAATATTCGCGGTCTTTTTCCAAACCTGATTTTTCAAGAACACGCTCCAAGACCAATTCGCCCCAATTCCCTTGCATTTTACTATCCCCTTTAAGGGCTTTGGTCAAGTTTTCAGCTTCTTGGGTGATTTTAAGGTTTTGACTTTGAAGGTTGAGCAACTGTTCTTTTAAGGCAGAGTGCATACTGATACTTTCTTTTTGTGAAGTCTCTACCTTTTCTTCAAACGTTTTTATTTTTTCCTGTAGGGGTGAGAGCAGGTTTTTGATGTTTATTTGGTTCTGCTCGGTAAATTTGGTGCTTTTTTCATCCAAGATCTTATTGGCTAAATTCTCAAATTCCTTGGTGAACTTTTCCTGTAATTTTTCGACTTCCGCCTTTTGTTCCTTGTTCTTCAAGTCCAAATGCTCTAAGTCCGACTGGTATCTAACAATTTCATTGCCTAGGTGTTCCTTTTCCGAACGCAGTTCGTCTTTTTCATTTTCCAGGCTTAGGATCCGATTTTCCAAATTGGTATTGGAAAGCGCAAGCTGTCTAATTTCCTCTTCCAAGGTGCTTTGGTTCGATTTTGTTTTTAGGTTTTGGATGTAATTGCCCAAGAAATAACCAATGGCCAGGCATATGAGTCCAATAAGCAGATATATGAGATATACATTCATTAGGGTAATACTTCTTTGGAGTAAAGATAAAGGTTTGACTTTAAAAATTTAAACCACCCAGGGTTACTTTTTTATTTTAAATGAACCTGTTTTTGGATCGAATGTCACCGTATCAGATGGGAAAAGTCGTTCAAAAGACTTTTTTTGGATCAATTCACAGGGCTCGCCGAACTCATGGGAACCCTTGTTCATGATAAGGATCTTGTCACAAAGCTGTATGGCCATTTCAATCTCATGACTGGTCACCAATATGGTTTTAGAGGTTTTATGGGCAATATGCTTTAGAAGTTTTAAAATTTGAACCTTGTGGTGAAGGTCTAAATGGGAGGTGGGTTCATCCAATAATATGATCGAAGTGTCTTGGGCCAAAGCCCTTGCGATCATAACCCGTTGCAGTTGCCCATCACTAAGCTCGTAACATTTTTTGTTTTTTAAGGACTGTAGTCCTACCATGCCAATAGCTTCTTGTATCTTGGTTTTGTCCGTTTCCGATAATCTACCGATCCAATTGGTATAGGGCTGCCTTCCTAAGGCAATAAGTTCTATGACCGTAAGGTTTTTTGAGGCTAGAGGCTCGGTGAGTACCACACTTATGGTCGATGCCATTTCAATCGGTGTATAACTCTTTAAGTCCTTTCCATCCAATTGTATTGAACCCGACAATTTCGCTTGTACGTTTCCTAATGTTCTCAGTAGGGTCGACTTTCCAATACCGTTTACCCCGATGATTGCGGCCAATTCCCCTTGCTGTAACTGAAAGTTTATCCCGTCAGCGATTACGGTGGTACTCTTTTTCGAGAAGTAACCAATACTTAGGTCTTTGACTTTTAGGGCGGTATGTGCTATTATTTTCTTGTTCATACCTTCATTAAAAGATCATTTTCTTTTTTCTTACCAATAGCCAAATGACCACGGGGGCACCCACGATGGAGGTAATGGCGTTGATGGGCAATACATTTGCTGAAGTGGGCAATTGGGCTATGGTATCGCATATCAACATTAAAATGGCACCATAGACCAGTACAGCGGGGACCAAAACCTTATGGTCTGTGGTATTGAATATTTGTCTCGTCAAATGGGGTACTGCCAATCCGATAAAGGCAATCGGACCAGCAAAAGCGGTAATGCCCCCGGCCAACAATCCCGTGGCAATAATGATTTTATAACGGGATCTTTTTAGGTTGACCCCCAAACTTTGGGCATAGTTTTCCCCCAAAAGAAATGCATTCAAGGGTTTTATGGATACAATACTTAGGACAATCCCAATAAGGATAATGATCAATAGTAGCAGTAATTGGGACCAGGAGAGGTTGCCCACACTACCAAAGGACCAATAAATGTATTGTTGCAGTTTCTCGGCATCGGTAAAATAGGAAAGCACGCTAACAATTGCGGCCGTTATGCTTCCGAACATGAGGCCTATGATCAACAGGGCCATAGTGTCCTTGATACGGTAAGAAACCACCACCACCACCAAAAGAACGGAAAAACTTCCGATACTGGCGGCTACAGCCAAAGAAACATCGTTGACCATTCCATAGGAAAACAAACTGGAAATTAGGGCACTGCCCATAATCAATAAAGCTGCCCCTAAACTCGCACCTGAGCTGATTCCCAATACAAAAGGGCCTGCTAAGGGGTTTCTGAACAGGGTTTGCATCAAAAGCCCGCTGAGGGCAAGTCCACTGCCCACAAGAATAGCGGTGAAAGCTTTGGGGATACGATAATTCCAAACGATATATTCCCATGAATCATGGGCAACTTCGCGCCCAAGAATTACATTTAAAGTGCCCTTAAAGGGAATGGATACGGAACCAAGGCTAATGTTCAACACAAAACAAATAGCCAATGCCAGTACCAGTAGGAGTAAAGAAACTTTGTATTTAGCGGTATTTTCCAATTAATTCAACGGCTTAAAGAAAAACAATTCATGTTCGGGCAATATTTCAGGGTGGAATATATGGATAAGATCTTTCAATATTAAATCGGGCCTATTGGGTCCCAACTCAAAATAAAGTAAACCACCAGTTGCACCTTTTGTTTTTGCAAAGGTATATACATTCTTATTTTGGAAAGCCTTAAATTTTAGGTAATGTCGATTGGCGTCTTCCATTTCCTGATAGGAAGTGAATTGGGATGGTGAAATCCAATAATCGGTATCTATGCCCTTGGCCAAAACACTTTCTATACTTAAATTAAGGCTACCGGTCTGATCCGTTGTGGACCAAGGGTAAACTACATTGGCATCCTTCAAAAACATGGCACCCCAGCTATTCCCACCAGGTAGGTACCATACATCCTTATAAAGGGCGCCACTTAAAACAGTAGGTTTGTTCTTTGAGTTCTTCGCCATCGATTTCACTTCGTTGTAGGCATCGGAAATCTCCTTGAAAATACTGTCTGCCACTTGTTCCTTTTGAAAGAAGGGAGCAAAAAACTTGATCCATTCCGCTTTGCCCAAAGGGGTTTCCTCTGTCCAGTCCCCATTGTAAACTACAGGGATATTGGAACGTTGTAAGGTCTCATAGGCTTTGTTTTGGTTATTGATAGTGAAACCGAAAACAACCTCTGGATTCAATTCAATGACCATTTCGGTATTGATGGTTTCATTGTTCCCCAATTCCTTTATTTTGCCAGCCTCTATAAGTTCCCGGGTTTTCACCGAAGATACATACTGGGTGTCCGGAAAGCCCTTTAAGGCATCAATAACCCCAAGGGATTCCAATGATGGGATGTGCGTGGTCGAAGTCGTGACGATATTGTTTACGGGTACCCCGATTATGGCATTATATTCTTCTTGGTTTAGGGTAATCGAGGCCATTTTGTCTTTGGGGACCAGCGCATATTTAAAATTGGTCTTGGCATTGGGCCAAGGAGAGGAAACCGTGATAATGGTAACCCCAGAACCTGTTTTTTCTATGGTAAATCCTTTTGCATATTCAATAGCAATGGTTTTGGATTCCAATGTTGGTGGCAAGGTATCCTTTGTCTTTTCCTTACAGGAAAGAAACAAACAGAAAATCAGGGAAAGCAGTACAGTGGATCTCATTTTGATGTGGGTTGTATTCTTAGTATGTTTGGTTAAAATGACCGCAAGGTAACAAATGTCACAATTCTAGAATGGATAGTATTTTACTTTTGTTAAAAATTCAAGCATGCGCGATAGCTCCAATACCATCATTTATATAGTCGCAGGGATTATAATACTTCACTTCGTGGTGGGCTTTATCTGGTTGGCCGTAAAACTTAGTAAAAAAAAGGAGGATAAGTAATTTTTTAGTTTAATTTTGCCCCGAATTTGGTTTTGTCACTTTCACGGTGACTAAATTAAAAGGGAATCCAGTGAAAATCTGGAACTGTTCCCGCAACTGTAAGCATGTGCTGAACGCATTATTCAGTACCTATTCGATGAAGAATAGCTGCCATACACTTTATACCACTGAGAATATCGGGAAGGTTGTATCGCAAATTGCAAGTCAGGAGACCTGCCAAGTTCACAAACTAAGAATTTCGATAGACTTTCGGGTAAAAGGTCATTGGTATGAAGAAAACGCTATTACTATCCTTTATTGTTTTTGTAAGCCTGAACAGTGCTTTTGCACAAGAGAACCCCATAATCAAATTAAAGGAAGTGGTTGTTTCCGATATTCGGTTAAAACGATATGCGGAAGGACATAAGGTTACGGAATTAAGGGATAGTACCATAAAACGTCAAAATAATTCCCTAACCTCCCTGTTGGCCTTCAATTCCAATATTTATTTTAAGGAAAATGGTTATGGGATGGTTTCGTCTCCCGCTTTTAGGGGGACCAATGCTTCCCATACGGCAGTAATTTGGAATGGGATAAATATCAATTCCCAATTGAACGGACAGGTCGATTTTAATACCATAGATCCCTTAAGTTATAATTCAATAGGTATCCGCAGTGGAGGTGGCAGTGTTCAATATGGATCTGGTGCCATTGGGGGAAGCGTTCACCTGAATAACGACCTTCGGTTCGATTCCCATTTTGATCATCGGGTTGTTTTGGGATACGGAAGTTTTGAAACCAAAAACATCAATTACGCCCAAAGTTATGGCGATTCGCGATGGTCTTCCAATTTTGGGGTCAATTATAAAAAATCGGATAACGACTATGAATATTTAAAAACCGACGAAAAGAATGTCAATGGGGAGTTTGAACAATTGAACTTTAATTTCAATGCGGGCTATGTGCTTTCTGAAAAACAGGTACTGCGATTATACCATCAAAGCTTTATCGGGGACAGGAATTTGTCGGGAACCCTTGTATCAGTGGGTAGAAGCAAGTACAAAGACAATCAGTATCGTACCCAATTGGAGTGGGGCCGTTTTGGCGAAAAGACGATTTCAAAGGTAAAGGTGGCCTATTTACAGGAAGAATTCAGATATTATGAGAATAAAGATTCTGATAACCATTCCTTTGGGAAAGTATCGACCTTTTTGGCTCGGTATTCATTGGACATGAAATTATCAAAAGCCTTTAGATTAAACTCTTTTTTAGAATTCGATAATTATAAGGGAGAAGGTGATAGTTTTGGAGACCCCAACCGAAATGATTTCTCTGCAACCGCATTGCTTAAGCATCAGGTTTCCCCTAAATTGGTTTACAATGTGAGTTTACGACAGGATTTTTCCTCGGACTACAGCAGTCCTTTGGTTTTTTCGTTGGATGGAAAGTACACCGTCAATAGGCATTATGATATTCAGTTGAATGCTTCAAAGAACTTTAGGACGCCTACTTTTAATGACCTTTACTGGCAGCCTGGGGGTAATCTGGATTTATTGGCCGAACAATCGTATCAAGTTGATTTGGGACATCGTCTGCAGTTTGGAGGGGTTACCTTCAATCTAAATGGTTATTATATCACTACCAAGGATATGATCAAATGGCTACCTGGTAGCAATGGAATCTGGTCCCCAATAAATATTGATGATGTACGTATTTATGGTGCGGAAGGGGAACTAGGTCTTGGTTATGATATCGGTAAGCACCAAAAGGTGGCATTCAAAGCGAACTACGCCTATACCGTTTCTGAAGACCAATCGACCAAGGAACAACTGATTTATGTCCCGTTTCATAAGGCTAATGCCTCCTTTTCCTATAGCCTATCCCATTTTAACGTGTTTTATCAGCATCTCTATAATGGTCCTGTATCCATCATTGGAGGGGAGTTGGATGGTTATGATGTGGCCAATGTCGGGATAAATTATACAGGTACCCTTCAAAAAAAGATAAAATATACGCTTGGCCTTAGCTTCAACAACGTGTACGACACTTATTATGAAAATATAGCATTACGTCCAATGCCAAACAGAAATATTCAATCACAATTAATTTTAAATTTTTAAGACCAATGAAATTCAAACATTTTTTTATTACAGCAGCACTGGCATCGTTCGTATTTGTAGGATGCGACAATGATGATGATGACGATCAACCTATCATAGGGGCGATTGAGGTGTCAACAACTACCGATACCTATGACGAAGGGGCAGGTGTGGTTGATATTGATTTTGGTACGGCATTGGCCAATGGGACGGATGTAACCATTACTTATGAAGTATCAGGTTCCGCTACTTCCGGTGTGGATTATGAAGCGCTATCCGGTTCAGTGGTACTACCTGCTGGTGATCTTTCCGTATCCCAAAGCCTTACGCTTATTGATGACGACGAGGTAGAGCCATCAGAAGAAATTATCGTAACCATTAAGACCATAACAGGGGGGGAAGACCTTGTTATTGGTTTAAAAGATTCGGTTACCCTTACCATTACCGATAATGACTCCTATCCCTATGAAAATGGGATTATAGTTACCCATGAAGGTAATTTTTTCCAGGGTAATGCCTCGGTTTCCTTTATTTCCAATGATTATACGACAGTACAAAATGAAGTTTTCAAAACAGTAAACGATGTTGATGCTTGGGCAGATGTTATCCAGAGTATGGCCTTTAATGAGGAATTTGGATATATTGTTGTGAATAATTCACAAAAAGTGGAAGTTGTCAATCGGTATACGTTTGAGTCTGTCGCCACAATTGATATGGAACTTTCAAACCCTCGCTATATGGTTTTTGCCAATGGAAAGGGATATGTGACCAATTGGGGGGATGGTAGTAATCCTGACGATGATTATGTTGCTGTGATCGATCTAGAAGAAAATACGGTAACCGCCAAGATTCCGGTTGCAGAAGGTCCCGAACAACTTATAGTTAAGGAAAATACGATTTATGTAGCTATGCAAGGGGGGTATAACCAAAATAATATCGTTACCGTTATTGACGCGACTACAAATATGGTAACCACTACCGTTACCGTTGGTGATCGTCCAAATTCCCTACAAGTGGATGCTGAAGGAAACCTATGGGTACTTTCTGGAGGTAATCCTGCTTGGACAGGTAATGAGACCTTGGCCCAATTGGATAAAATAAATACTGCGGACAATACTGTTGCCGGTACTTTTGATTTTGCAGCGGCAGAACACCCAGGAGCATTGGTTGTTGATGGTAGTAGTCTTTATTATTTTATGTCAGGTTCGGTTTATGGCATGGAAACTTCGGCGACAGCCCTTCCTGAAACAGCTAAAATCACGGATCTTAATTTTTATGATATGACTGTGAATGATGGTAAGCTTTATGGTGTTGATGCCAAGGATTATACTAGTAATGGTTCTTTGGAAGTCTATGACCTAAACGATAATTCGTTATTGGTATCCAAAGAGGTTTCCATTATCCCTGCAGGTATCTATTTTAATGGTACAGCAGAACGTTAATCGCTTTAACAGATCAATAAGGATAAATGAAAAAGGGCTCTAGTTATAGAGCCCTTTTTTTATGGAGTACCTTTTTGTTTATTGAGGAATATTTCCCATTTGCATGGGTTTGTCCAAGAACATATTATCCTTTAGAACAGAGAACATTTTAGAGTTTGTCATAACGTTTGCCGGCATTTTTACCTGAAAACCACGTTTGCCGGTTGCTCCGGTAATCTCCTGTATGGCCCTGGCCAATAAAGGCTCATTGGGGTCACCCCAAGCTCCTAGGTTCTCTAAATCTTCTTCAAGCTCAATATCGGGAACCAGACCAGAGGTGTAGTCGGAAAAGCCATCGGCATTTTCGTTTCTACCCACTAAAGGTTGAATGGCCCATTGGTTGTCGGGGTTGATCTTACTTTCGCGCTCTGCATTGTAAATGTAGCTGCCGTCGAAGTCATCTACCATGGTCAAGGAAAATTCATTCTTCCCTCTTGTAGTTTCCCCGATATGTACGACATCGACATAAGGGGCGAGCCCATTTATGACCAATTCACTGGCCGAAGCGGAACTATTGGTCGCAATGATATATACCTTGGAAAGGTTAAGTGTATTTACAGAGGAGCCATCACTGGTTTTTTCTGCAAAGTAATCCGTTAATTGCGAATCGCTCAACTGTCCTTGTATTTTCGAGTTCCAGCGTTGTCTTAAGAATAATTCCTCTTTGTTCGTTCCATAAACCATACTTGATAATAAACGTGCTGAATTGACCGATCCTCCCGGGTTATAACGAAGGTCCAATACGAGATTCGTTACGCCATCGGCTTTAAATTCACCGAACACGTCGTTGAGATCCTCGTCAAATTCGTTGGTGAACCTATTGTATACAAGGTATCCGATTTTTTCACCACCAATTTCAAGGATTTTGGAAAGGAAAACGGGATTTTCCACCAAGCCCTCAAATTTAGTTAGGGTTACCTCTTTATCGTTAGGTGTAATTTGGTCGTTGGCGATATCAGCCATGTTCAGGGTATAGGTATCATTGTCCCCAAATAGGAGGTCCGTGTAATTTGATACATTCAGGGTTTGTCCATCAACCCCGGTAAAGAGATCACCACGGGAAATATCCTTTGTGGCGGCATCCGAATTGGGTATAATATACCAGACATAACCAAAGACATCATCGCTATCACTGAATTTGACCAATCCAAATTCAAGTCCGTTACTTTTACTGATTCCAGCAAACGACTGTGTCAATTCCCTATAATCGTCCGAGTAAAAACTAAAGCGATCTTCGGAATATAATAATTGATCATCAAAGAAAGTCCCCGGATCTGATTCTGACGACAGGAATTCTGTATAAGCGTCTATTCCTTCATCGGTATTTGGGAATTTGTCATCCGCTAGATTAGGAACATCTTCTTGCCAGAAATACCAAAAATTCATGGCTTTCCACATAAAATCCTGTACTTCTACTTCAGCAGAGTCTGGGTCAATGCCATCGGGAGGGGTAAGGTCATCATCACTTTTTTTACAGGAAACCAATAGTATTCCAAGGGAAAGGAATAACAAAACATACTTTTTCATAAATTTTCTTTTGCAATATTTCGTAGAGAACCGCAATTACCATTCCATAAATTGAAAGAAGAAAAGGGGGACTTACTTACTTTTGAATAAATTATATACGCAACTTATTGTTGTTTGGATGCCCAATTTAAAGACAATAACAGGAAATAAAAATTATTTGTAACAAAATTAGTTGTACTTCGTCTTGCTTATGTAGACGAGGAAGAAGTACTACGAACAACGAACCAAAGGAATGAAACAATCGGAATTTCTAAATGTGGTTATGCCTTTTAAGGATAAACTCTATAGGTTGGCAAAACGCCTACTGGTCTCCAGGGAAGAGGCTGAGGATGCCACCCAGGAAATCCTGATGAAGTTGTGGTCAAAAAATGAAAACATCGGTAAATACAAAAATGTAGAGGCTTTTGCCATGACGATGACCAAGAACTTTTGTTTGGACCGGTTAAAATCAAAACAAGCTGGAAACCTAAAGCTGGTCCATAGTAATTACGGGGATAATAATTCTTCGTTGCAGAAACAGGTAGAGGCCAAGGACAGTCTTGGATGGGTGGAAAAGATTATGGAGGAACTGCCCGAACAACAAAAATTGGTTTTACAGCTACGGGATGTTGAGGAATATGATTTTGACGAGATCGGTGAATTATTGAACATGAAACCAACGGCAATACGGGTGGCTTTATCACGGGCCCGTAAAACAGTAAGGGAAAAATTAATGCAAAAACACAGTTATGGAATTGGATAGAATAGAAAAATTATTGGAAAAATATCTTGAAGCTTCCACTTCCATTGGCGAAGAGAAAGAGTTAAGGGCATATTTCTCACAGGAAAGTGTAGCATCACATCTAAAGCAATATGCACCTATGTTCCAATATTTTTCCGCAGCGAAGGAAGAACGGTATACCAAAGGGTTGCCCTTGAAGAAAAGAAACATAAACTACAGGTGGCTTTCCATAGCCGCAATGGCCGTTTTGTTATTCGGCATATACTTTGGTAAGGAATACCAGGAAAAGAAAGAAGCCGAGTTTGCCTACAATGAAACAAAAAAAGCGTTGACCCTTTTGGCCGATAACTTTAGTAGAGGTACCGAAAAAGTGGCTTATTTAAAGGAATTTGAAAACGCAACACAAAAGATTTACAACAAAAATTAATACAGAAAATGATGAAGAAAATTATAATTACAATGGCATTGGCAGTTTTGCCCATACTGGGCTTTTCACAGTCTGCCTTCGATAAATTCGAAGATCTGGACAATGTAAGTGCCGTAGTGGTCAACCAGAGTATGTTCCGGTTGCTGTCCAATATAGACGTAGAGGTAGATGACCCCGAAGCAAAGGACTTTATGGATATCGCCAAAAGTCTTAAGAACCTCAAGGTTTTCATTACCGAGGATAAGAATATCTCCGCGGATATGTTGAAGACCATGAACCAATACCTTAAAAGCGCGCAGTTAGAGGAACTTATGCGGGTTAAGGACAAGGATGCCAACGTTAAGTTCTATATCAAAAGTGGTAAGGACGAAAACCATGTCAGTGAGTTGTTGATGTTCGTAACGGGAATCAATAATGATGTAGAGGTGAACGGAAGAAAGTTCGAAACCGTTTTACTTTCATTGACCGGCGACATTGACTTACGTAAAATAGGTTCATTGACCAAAAAGATGAACCTACCGGAAGAATTGAACGAAGCCGGAAAAAAGAATTAAAATCAAAAAAACGTGGTGGTTCAAAGTATAAACCACTTGAGCCACCACATTCATCAATCAATCATCAATAATCAAAATGCCAACAGGCAGAAAAAACGACAATCATGAAAAAAATCACCTTAATTTTAGCAATCGCCTTATTACCTTTAACAGGTTTCTCCCAATCCATCTTTGATAAATTTGAGGATATGGACCATGTGGGCTCCGTAATAGTAAATAAGGGAATGATAGACCTTCTAACCACCATCGGCAGCCTGGAAGACGATAAGGAAGCCAAGGACTTTGTGGAAATGGCCCGGGGAATAGACGGGATAAAGGTCTTTATTACAGAGAATAAGGGTGTAGCGGCCGATATGTCCGCAACCGTTCGCAAATACTTGCGTTCATCCTCTTTGGAAGAGTTGATGCGGGTCAAGGACAAGGATGTAAACGTGAAGTTTTATATCAGAAACGGAAAGAAAAAAGACCATGTCACCGAATTGTTGATGTTCGTCTCAGGGCTGAAAAATATGGATGTGGATGTAAATGGCAGAAAGTTCGAAACGGTATTGGTCTCCATGACCGGGGATATCGATTTAAACCAAATCAGTGCATTGACCAAGAAGATGGATCTGCCCCAAGAGTTGAATAAAGCAGGAAAGCATAATAGGTAAAATCCAAGATCGGTTGCCATTAACCTTGGCGACCGATTTTCATAACGAGACTCAACTAATAAATCATAAAGAATGAAAAAAGTAATAAAAGGCCTATTGGTCATTGTTGTATTGGTTGCAGGTAGCTGTACATCGACCCAAAGCCTTCAGGAGTATTTTGTCGATAATTCGGACAACCCCAATTTTCTATCCGTAGACCTTCCGGCCAGTCTTTTGAATATGGATAAAGTGGATTTAAGTGAGGCTGAACGGGAAGCCTTGAATTCATTGAAAAAAATGAACGTATTGGCATTTAAAAAAAATGAGGCCAATTCGGTGGAGTTTGAGGTGGAAAAGGCCAACGTAAAGGCCATTTTAAAGAATGGGAAATTCATCGATTTAATGAAGATCAATACCAGCTATGGTAAAGGCGTTGTTAAATACATGGGTAATGATGAGGTAATCGATGAGGTAATTATATATGGCGACAACGATGAGAAAGGCTTTATGCTGATCAGGGTCTTGGGAAACAATATGAAACCGGCAAATCTGGCGAAGTTTATACAAGCCATCCAAAAATCGGATTACAAGGGGGAGGGGCTAAACAAAATTGCGGATTTCATCAAAAGTTAAAAACACTTGCCTATTCGTAATATCCGTATGTTATTAAGAAAGAATAAATTACAGGCTATGACCTCTTTAAGGGGTTATTTGCTGTTTTTTATCATTATTTTATTCGGTAATGTCCGGTCAGGTTACGCAAACCCGTTCGAAATATCTTTTAAGGACCACTTCGGTTTACCCTCTTGAGCACGGGTCGTTCTTTTGTTTTTTGCATGAAATTAGTAGGGGTCATGCTTCATGGTTTTGGCGACTAATCATTACCTTCGTGACACTATTAACTATAACACTTTATTAAAAATGGAAAAAGCAACAGAATGGTTTAATTATGGCATAGAATTGGCCAAAGAATTTGGACCAAAATTATTGACGGCAATTCTGATTTACATCATCGGCGCTTGGATAATCAAGAAGATTGTGGGTGCGTCGCGAAAAATGATGGCCAAAAGCAAATACGATGAATCCCTACAAGGTTTTTTATTGAATTTAATCTCGTGGGCCTTAAAGATATTTTTGATTCTTGTGGTCATTTCCCAATTAGGGGTTGATGTTACCACTTTCGCAGCAGTAATAGCCGCTGCCGGTTTGGCTGTTGGTTTAGCCTTACAAGGTTCACTTTCGAATTTCGCAGGTGGTGTTTTGATCATGATTTTCAAACCTTATAAAATTGGGGATCTTATCGAGGCCCAAGGCGAATTGGGGGTTGTAAAAGATATTGAGATCTTCACGACTAAAATGACTACACCTCAGAATAAACTGGCCATAATACCCAATGGGGCCATGGCCAATGGGAATATCGTTAATTATACTGCAGAAGGTGTAATTCGCGTAGATACGACCATAGGGGTAGGTTACGGGGAGGATATCAAAAAGACCAAAGAAGTTCTATTAGAGGTGTTAACCTCAAATCCATTGGTTTTAAAGGACCCGGCGCCTTCAGTAAATGTTTCTGAATTGGCCGATAGTTCTGTAAACTTTGCCGTACGTCCTTTCTGTAAACCAGAACATTATTGGGATGTATATTTCGGTACTTTGGAAAACTGTAAACTGGCGTTGGATAAAGCTGGTATTGAAATTCCTTACCCACACTCCGTGGAAATCCACAAGGAAGGATAATTAAAATCATTTATAATAAAAAGCCCCCATACAACGATTGTATGGGGGCTTTTTTTATAGGTCTATTCAATGGGTTGATCTGATTAACAACTCATTTAGATTCCTGTATAATTCGCAGGGGTGATTACTTTCAACTCGGCCTTGATACTATCCGAAACTTCCAAAGTGTCAATGAAATCGGAAATGGTTGCCTGGTTTATTTTCGCATTGGTGCGTGTTAGCCCCTTTAAGGCCTCATAAGGGTTCGGATACCCTTCCCTTCTCAATATGGTCTGTATGGCTTCGGCTACTACGGCCCAATTGTTCTCTAGGTCCAATTCAATCTTCTCTTGGTTCAAAAGAAGTTTGTTCAATCCTTTCAAGGTTGATTGGAAAGCAATTAGGGTATGCCCAAAGGGAACACCTACATTTCTTAGTACCGTACTATCCGTCAAATCACGTTGTAATCTTGATAGCGGCAATTTGGCCGACAAATGTTCAAAGATCGCATTGGCGATACCGAGGTTGCCTTCTGAATTCTCAAAATCAATGGGATTGACTTTATGGGGCATGGCCGATGATCCAACTTCCCCTTCCTTTATTTTTTGTTTAAAATAGTCCATGGAAACATAGGTCCAGAAATCCCTGTCCAAATCCAAGACGATGGTATTAATACGTTTTAAGGTATCGAACAGTGCGGCCATATGGTCATAATGCTCGATCTGTGTTGTTGGAAAAGAATGATACAGCCCCAATTTCTCTTGCACGAATTTTTGGCCAAAGACTTTCCAGTCGATATTGGGATAGGCTATTTTGTGTGCGTTATAATTACCCGTTGCCCCACCAAATTTTGCGGCACTGGGAACATCATTCAATAAATTGAATTGTTCATTCAATCGCGTTACATAAACCTCTATCTCTTTGCCTAAACGGGTTGGGGAAGCGGGTTGGCCATGGGTTCTGGCCAATAAGGGCACATTTGCCCATTCCTTCACCAATTCCTTCAATCTGTCGACGACATCAAAGTAAAGGGGTACATACACATCATTCATGGCCTCTTTGATCGACAAGGGAATGGCCGTATTGTTAATATCCTGGGAGGTCAATCCAAAATGGATGAATTCCTTATGTTTACTTAAACCCAAAGTATCAAAGGCATCTTTGATAAAATACTCAACAGCCTTCACATCATGGTTGGTGGTCTTTTCAATATCCTTGATGGCCTGTGCATCGGATGAATCGAATTTTTTGTAGAGATCCCTTAATGCATCGAATTTTGAGGTGTCAAACGATTCAAGTTGGGGTAGGGGAAGCTCACAGAGTGCGATAAAATACTCTATTTCAACAAGGACCCGGTATTTTATCAATCCTTCCTCAGAAAAATAAGGGGATAAGGAAACCGTTTTATTTCGATATCGACCGTCAATCGGTGAAATGGCATTCAATTGGGATAGTGACATGGCTGATGTGCTTGATTTTGGTTAAAAGCAGCAAAGATACTTATTCATAAGGGAGTTTAAAAGGTTTGCAAAACATTGTTTGCATATTCTTTTCAACACTATTTCAGGGGGTTGAGCCTTTCAAGGGTCATTCTTGCCCTCGCTTTATAGGCAGAACTCCCCGAGGCATAGTTTCGCTCCAAAACCATTTTCAATTCAGGGTGTATCCAATCAAAAGTACGGCCTAAAAGCAATAACGAGGTCATGGAATAAGCTTTTGCAGCGACTTTGTATTCCCCAATTAGCCAATCAAAACAGGTACTGCCTATAAGTTCGAGGTGTTTAGGGGTTAATACCGATTTAATTTCATTCTGTTTTTTCGAATAATAGGCTTTTGTGATTATCTCGCATATTTTGGCCATGGGCCGCACTGAGGAATCGAGTTTCAGGAGATGTATATTTTTGGTAAAAATGTCGATATAAGGCAAGATGGGGTTTAGGTCTTTCTTGAGGACAAATTCCAATATCCAACAGGCCTTGTTGCATATAGGGGCTTTACCTTTAAAAGCGATTTGCAGCAAGGGTTCGATCAATTCGGGTTTTTGTAAGACCAAATGGGCCATATGCATGCGTTTTTCCCTTGTAGCATTTACATAATCCAAAGATTTTATCAAGTCGTCCTGAGTCACAATTATTTGTATTTTTGATTAAATGTTCGCCCCAATGAAAATAATGAAAAAAATAGGAGTAACACTTCTATTGATACTAATTGCCATGCAATTTTACCGTCCTCAAAGGAATTTGTCGCAGGGCAATCATACAGCAGATTTTTTAAAGGAAACCAATCCCTCACCCGAGGTTCGAATGGTTCTGCAGAATGCTTGTTACGATTGTCATAGTGATAACACCCGTTACCCGTGGTACAATACAGTCGCACCCATTTCATTTTTACTTTCCAAGCATGTGGATGAAGGAAAGGACGAATTGAATTTCTCGACTTGGGATACTTATTCAGGGAAAAGAAAAAGTCATAAGCTCGAGGAGGTTGTCGAGGTTCTCGAAAATGGCGAAATGCCCCTAAAGTCGTATACTTGGATACATTCCGAGGCTCAACTGACTGCCGATCAAATGAATGCGGTAATCGAATGGGCCAAGCGTTCTAGGGTGCTTTATCAATTAAATCAGCAACCGCAATAGGAACACCCTTCGTTGCGTTTTCAGGAATTACCTTTAGGTTATGTTTAGAGCGGTTTTCAATCGATGGTTTTGGATCGATGAAATATATGGGGGTTCCCGGGGGAGCAAAGTCAATTAAACTAGCAGCGGGATAGACCTTCATCGATGTGCCGATAATGATCAAGAAATCGGCTTTAGAGGTCAATTCCATGGCTTTGCCCATGAGTGGCACGTCTTCACCAAACCAGACGATATGTGGGCGTAATTGATATCCCCTTTCACAGCGGTCACCCAAGACAAGGTCTTTACGCCAGGGAATTGGGTCTCCACCACCTGTACTCCGAACTTTCAAAAGTTCCCCATGGAGATGAACCACATTCGTACTGCCAGCCCTTTCGTGAAGGTCGTCTACATTTTGGGTAATGATGTTTACATTGTATTTTTCCTCAAGGGTCACCAGTGCCTTATGTGCTTTATTGGGGGAGACCTGCAACAATTGCCGTCTACGTTGGTTGTAAAAATCCAATACCAATTGGGGGTTTCTCGAAAACCCTTGGGGGGAAGCTACCTCCATTACATCATGTCCTTCCCATAAACCATCGGCATCACGGAAAGTCTTAAGTCCACTTTCAGCACTCATTCCAGCACCTGTTAGGATTACCACATTTTTTTTCATGGTATAAAATTAGACTTTTCTTATATTCGATTTATGTTAAATCAACAACTTTTAGACTATCTCGAAGAATTTATTTCGGAAGAAAGAAAGGAACGTTTTATAAAAGTACTGGAGGAACGTACTAAATTCATAACGGTTGCCATTGAGGATGTTTTCCAATTCCATAATACGAGTGCCGTAATCCGGAGCTGTGAGGTTTTCGGATTGCAGACGGCCCATGTCATTGAAAGTCGTTTTGGGAAGCGATTGGATAAGAACATAGCTATGGGTGCCCAGAAATGGGTCGATGTATATCGACATGGGAACACACAATCCTGTATTTCCGATTTACGGAAGCAAGGTTATCGGATTATTGCAACGACACCGCATAACGATTCCTGTTATCTTGAGGAATTTGTAATCGAGGATAAAACAGCATTGTTTTTTGGTACGGAAAAAGAAGGACTTAGTGCAGAAGTAATTAGGGAGGCTGATGGTTTTTTGAAAATACCGATGGTTGGGTTTACGGAGAGCCTGAATATATCCGTATCTGCAGCGATTATTTTGCAGCATCTTACCTCAAAAATGAAAAAACAACAGTTGCCTTGGCATTTAAGTGATGCTGAGAAACTTGATAAACGATTGGATTGGACCAAAAAATCCATCAGAAGTATTGATGATATATTATCACGATATTACGAGTGAATATAAATATTCACTATATTTAATGGTAAGTAATCAATTGATAGACAAATGTATATACTATTTTATGTCCTGATAGGAATCGTGGGCCTCTAGTATGTATTACTTGTGAAGATCTCACCAAAGAGCTTAGCCGGGTTGAAGGGGCTTCTGGCACCATACTTAAGCAAAAGACGGAAATAGGGGGTGGATATGGTTTTATAGCCTTGATAAAGGATACTGAGGGTAATAGAATCGCTTTGCATTCGCAAAAATAATCCTAAAAATAGAGGATTGATGCTTCGGCACGGGCTCCAAACCGAATGGGGAGAATTGTTGTGCCTACCCCTTTTGAAACATACATTTGGGAGGTCTCACTGGGGTACCAACCTTTTACATATTCGCCACTTCCATAAGGTGTCATTAAAGGAATGCCAAAAAAGGTTATTTGACCACCATGGGTATGTCCCGATAGAATCGTTGGTTTTAAATCTAAGGAAGAACTTATTTCATCAATTGTCTTTCGATAAGCAGGACAGTGGTTTAGGACAACCGTGGGCAATTTGTAGTCGATTTCTCGGGAGGCTCTGGCAAAATCGGGTTTCCCAAATACAAAATCATCTACGCCCAATATGTTTAATTTTCTTGATTTAATATCAAAAACATAAGATTCGTTGATTAATAGGATGCCATTATGGGAATCTAAGGTTTCTCTTAAATCTTTTAGGTTGACACGGCCCGAATATTCCTTGTTACCCAATATGGCTATTTTTTTAATTTTATAATCAAGAAGTGATAGGAATTCACTTAACAATGGTATTCTCGAATTCCTTGTAATGGAGTCCCCGGTAATCAGCAGAACATCAGGATGTTCTTTATTGATACGTTCGGCAACTGTTTTATGGACTTTTTTTATTTCCTTGAGATGAAGATCACTCAATTGAATAGCCTTAATTTTATTTTGGTTCCCATTGGAAACGTCAAATATATTCCATTCAATAAAATATTGTTCTAACCAAAATGCATCCAAAAAAAACAATCCGAAAACACCTAAGAAAAACTTTATCACAAAGCCTCTTCTACTTAATTTCATTTTTCATCAAAATGTGGATTTAGTATTTCTAATTACTGGGCCAATTCCAATAAAGCAATATCAAACCCGCTCTCAAAGATGGCTTTACCATCCTGAACTTCCATATAGGTGTCTGAATAGGTGTCATGCAATTTTGTGCCATCACCGAAGAATCCCTTGACCGATAGTGATTTCTTACCTATTGGAAGGTCCAAGCCCACAACAACCTTATCCTTAAAATCATCATTGATATAGGTTCTGCTAAAGACATACGGCGTTTTGGAAAGTCTTTTGTGTTTGCCAGCACCGATTGCCGGGTGGTTCTTTCTGAATTTGCCTAATTTTTGCCAATGGGCTAAAATATTCTTGGTCCCGGGCAAACTGTCTTGGTCTTTCCAGTTCATAAAGGACCGTAAGGTAGCATCACCAACCGCTCCCTCTATCGTTAGGTCCCTGGAGGATTCATCCCCGTAATATACTTGTGAGGCCCCTGGTGTAAGTAGTAGTACATTCGCGGCCCTAATGGGTTTCTTGCGATCCTTATCATAGGGATTGCCATCATCATGGGACGTTAGATAGTTAAGAACACTTTTGCCTTTAAGGTCTGTATGCAAAAGCTTGTTGTATTTTTTGAATATGGATTCGTAATCCATATCAGCGTCTTGTTTCAGTTCAAAATTGATTAAGCTCTTGAATCCATGATTGAAATAATCTACTTTTTTATCACCAAGATCGAACAATCTTCCGTTCGAGATATTATAATTGTATACCTCACCGACCATGTAGAAGGGATTGTCATCCAAAACGTTGTTCGGATGTTTCTTTTTCCAGGATTCAAAGGCTGCCGAAGCTTCTTTATAAAGTTCGGACCAGGCATTCTCATTAACATGTTTAACGGTATCCACCCTAAACCCATCGATACCCAGGTCATTGACGTAATCCGTCAACCATTTTATGATATAGAAACGGGGAGCCCTAGGGTAACCGGTACGATCAAAGAAAAGTTGCAACTCATCGAGTTCTGTACTGATACGCCCTTCGGTCTTCCATTTGGCCAAAAGGGCATCAGGTAACCGAACATTCTCATCGGATTCTGTATAAATGTCGGGAAGATTGTCTACCAATGTACATGCCGTTGTATTCTCATAGGTCGTAAATTCACAGGTAGGCTTGGTCCTTACCCATTCCTCTGGCCATACAGGGTCTTTGTCGGTAACCGGTCCGGTATGGTTTAAAACCACATCCATCAAAACACGGATACCATTTTTATGGGCGGTTTTCACCAATTTTTCCAAATCCTTCTTGGTACCGAAATTGGGGTCTAAGGCAGTCCAATCCTTTGCCCAATACCCGTGGTAACCATAAGTATTCCCAGTGGATTCGTCAGTGTCACCGTGAATTTGTTCAACAACAGGGGTGAACCAAATGGCATTAATGCCCAAATCGGAAAAATAACCTTCCTCTATCTTTTGGGTAATGCCTTCCAAATCACCTCCCATGAACCCTCTGAGTTCACCGGTTTCATTCGTTCTTTCGAAATTTACATCGTTTGTAGTGTTGCCGTTGTTAAAACGGTCTGTAAGCAAAAAGTATATATTGGCACCTTCCCAAACGAAAGGAACCGTTTCCGTAGCTTCCGGACTACTTTGATTAGCAACGATTTCGGGTTGTTTTATCGCTTCTTTTTTCTCTGGTTTACAGCAGTAGAAAAAGGCCAAAACCAAAATCAATACCAATAGTCGACGCATAGTTGTGTATTTTGGTTAAAGCTATAAAATGCAGGGGGAATAAGAAAATTTATTTCTTCCTATTTAGCACCTTGAACTCTTCATAACAACTACTGATGGCATCTAGGATCTGCAAATCATTTGCCGTGGTGATAAAAGATTTGGAATAACTGCAATTGTTAAGGATATCCTCGATATCCACTTTTTCAATCTGAAGCAATTCCGTAAGGGTTTCCCTGTCAAATTTCGAGGCAAGAAGATCGCGTATGGCATCATCTTCCTTAACCTGTCTTAGCTTTCGCATTTGATTGGGTTTTTTTCCGAAGAGGTTCCGTAATAAATCGGCAGGATTCAAAATCGCACCAAGCACCTTGGTTACGGCACTGGGGTTCTTATTTCCTCCTTCATAACCTACGTTCAGTCCAGAAATACTATACTGGTAGGCATTATTGATGGGCACATTTTTGACGTCTATTTCCAGGTAGCCGGTAAGTTGGTATGGGCGTACAATGACCTCCTCCAAGGCATATGCCAATTCGGTAAGCGAGATTTTGGTATCCTCGAACTTGAACATGTCATTGGTTACCCTTATTTTCTGCGATTTAAAACCGAGATAGGAAAAATACAAGGTATCGTTTACGGAGGCGGTTATTGAAAACTCACCTCGCTGATTGGTAATTGTACCCAATACCTTGTTTAGATTTACGACATGGACACTTTCTAAAGGCTTGTCTGTCTGTGCATTCACAATGATTGCACTGAATGTTTGCGCCTCTGATTCGGTTTCTTGGGAAAACCCCATAATACCTATGAATAGAAAGGCAATGGTAATATATTTTATCATTGGTCTAAAATCCGAATAATTGGGTACTAATCAAAACAAAAAAGACTAAGAATCGTATTTTTAATATACAATTAACTAAAAGAAATCACTTTTGCGTTTACTCCTTCTTTTGCCCGAATATGTAGCGCCGCCTTCAGAAGATTTTCTATCCCTTCCTTTTCCAGAACTATTCCGGTCCCTGCTTCTGCTAGATGATCGGCTACGGTCTTTGCTGCCTCCGCCTCCGCTTCTTTTTCTGTCCCTTCCACCTCGGCCACCGCCACCACCGGGATTTTTGGATACTTCAACATTTACGAATCTTCCATCAACCTTAAATTCGGTGAAAGTGGCCAATATTTTTTCAGTGGCTTCCGCATCAGTGTTGAAAAACGAAAAGCTCTCTTTTACGTCGACCTTGAAAACATCGTCCTTGTCAAGACCTACCGTATCACGGATGAAATCCTTCAACGACATCCAGTCATATCCGTCTTTTTCACCAACGTTGATAAAGTAACGAACCGAACCACTTGTTGGAACATCACCGCCGCGTTCGCTATGTCTTTCACCACTGCTACCTGCATCGGCGCTGTTCAGATCCCGGGTCTTATTGTAGTAATTGAAGAAACGGGTAAATTCTACAGAGATGATTTTCTTTATAAGTTCTTCACGGTCAAGGTCCTTGAATACATCATTGATAGCAGGTAAATAACTTTCTACCTCTTCGTTGATTTCCGTGTCCTTTATTTTATTGGCTAAGTGGTAAAGCTGGATCTCACAGATTTCTATTCCCGTAGGAATGGTTTTCTGAAGGAATTTCTGCTTTATTTTGTTTTCAATGGATTTTATCTTTCGCAACTCACTTCGGGTTACGATGACCATGGAAATACCTGATTTACCAGCACGGCCTGTTCGACCACTTCGGTGTGTGTAGGTTTCTATTTCATCGGGCAGTTGATAGTTGATCACGTGGGTGATGTCATCTACATCGATACCCCTGGCAGCCACATCCGTAGCGACCAACATTTGTATTTGCTTTTTTCGAAAGGAGTTCATGACCAAATCCCTTTGGTTCTGACTTAGGTCGCCATGTAGTGCCCCTGCATTATAGCCATCCTCAATAAGCTTTTCGGCAACTTTTTGGGTATCCCGTTTTGTTCGGCAAAAGATAACAGAGAAGATATTAGGATTGGTGTCTGCCAATCTTTTTAAGGCAGAATAACGATCTCGTCCTCCAACAACATAGTATTCATGCTGTACAGTCGTTGCACCCGAATTCTTATCACCTACGGTAATTTCTTTTGGGTTATGCATGAATTTTTTGGCAATAACCGAAACTTCTTTCGGCATGGTGGCCGAAAACAACCAAGTGGATTTCTCCTTGGGAGTGTTCGAAAGAATATCCTTGATATCCTCAAAAAAGCCCATGTTCAACATTTCATCGGCCTCATCTAGAATACAATAATCAATTTTAGAGATGTCAACGAGTCGACGGCCTATCATATCTTTCATTCGGCCCGGTGTGGCAACCACAATCTGAGCGCCTCTTTTTACTTGTTTGGCCTGATCTGTTATACTTGCACCACCGTAGATGGCAACGACATTGATGTTTTTCTCATACTTAGCGTATAGTTTCAATTCGTTGGTAATCTGTAAACAGAGTTCCCTGGTGGGGGAGAGGATCAACCCTTGGGTTGTTCTGCTGTCACTTTGTATTTTTTGGATGAGCGGAAAGCCAAAAGCGGCGGTTTTACCTGTTCCTGTTTGGGCTAAGGCAACCAAATCAATCTCTTTCTCCAATAAAATGGGGATTGCTTTTTCCTGTACTTCTGATGGGGTTTCAAATCCTAAATCGGTAACAGCGTCCAATAGGGACTTCTGTAGTCCCAGTGCTTCAAATTTTGTCATAATGTTTATTACTTAATCGCAAATATGTGTGTTGTATAGAGCGATTATCGTTTATAACCCATTAGACTCAGCGCAACACGTGCCATACCGGCGGCAATTATTAAAAGTGCAAAGGTACAGTTATTTATTTACATGGGTATATTGGGCCCTAAGGAGCTAAATAATAACCATAAATAGATAGGGTAAACCCAATGATACCAAAGAGTACCATAAGAAATACAAAACCTCTCTGTAATTTCGGATTGTCATAAATGATGATACAAATAGCTCCAAGAACGATACTTATTTGAAAGAACAACATCCCAATATCGAATTTTTGTGTAGCAATATCATATTCATTGGCCAATAGCTCCCATTCCTTAATACCGATGATTGCACCCATTTCCCCGTCTAGGTCCTGTGCCCATTTTTCTTTGGGTATGTTCGATGATCCAAGCAATATTTCTGTCTTTTCGGCATCGTACTTTTTTATTTTAGAACTGGTAGTTGTGATTTTTGAGGTTATTACCTCTTGGTTTTCTTCTGAAATCAAACCGGCCTCTATAAGGGTCTCAAGGTAATGGAGTTCACTTTCCTTAAGACTTTCTTTAATGCTTTTGGATTGATACCAGTTTGAATAGTTGACCACTTTATTGTGGGCTATCATCATTTCTTCTTCCAATTCCCCGTTTACCATCTGGGCAATGGCCATTAGGGCGGCAAAAAAGGCAATAAGTACCCCACCTATGGCCTCCGCGTTTTCAGAAGCAACCGAAACCTCTATGGTTTCCCCTTTTTTATTACTCGGTATCATTGGCTAAACGCTTTAGGAAAATTAGTAATTCTTGAATGGCCTTACCACGGTGACTGATTTTGTTTTTTACATCCATTGGAAGTTCGGCAAAGGTTTGTGAATAGTTTTTTGGCCTAAAAATGGGGTCGTATCCAAAACCTTTATCGCCTTTTTTTTCGTCGATGATATCTCCTTCAACAGTGCCTGTGAAAATATGCTGACTATTTTCAAGGTTTAGGGCAATTACGGTTTCAAACCTTGCGGATCTATGGGTTTTTGATTTTAATTCGGATAGTAGTTTGTCCATATTGTTATCGGAATTCCCTTGTTCCCCTGCGTAACGGGCGGAATATACGCCAGGGGCGCCATTCAATGCGTCAACCAATAAACCTGTATCATCTGCAAAACACGGCAAACCGAAATGTTTTGTGACGAAATCGGCTTTTATAATGGCGTTTTCCTTTAGGGTTTTCCCGGTTTCAGGTATTTCTTCATTACAACCGATATCGGTCAATGATAAAAGGGATATGTTTTTAGGTAGTAAGGCTTGCACCTCTTTTACCTTGTTTTGATTATGTGTGGCAAAAACCAATTTCATAGCAATAATTTCAAAATTTCATTTTATGGTGTGGCCCTAATGAATGCGCCTATTCTAACGGATTCATGCCAAAGTAATAGCGTGATTTCGGTAAGGAAAGAATTGGGGGGTAATTTTAACTGGCG
Source organism: Maribacter aquimaris (assembly GCF_014596745.1). Taxonomy (GTDB): domain Bacteria; phylum Bacteroidota; class Bacteroidia; order Flavobacteriales; family Flavobacteriaceae; genus Maribacter_A; species Maribacter_A aquimaris. The sequence goes on along the minus strand of NZ_JABTCF010000001.1, from coordinate 509,511 downwards.
TAAAAGTAGTAATTTTATTTACCATTATTTGATTAGATTTATGAAGTTGAAACTACCCCCTGTACTTGTTTTTGTGATATTCTCAATACTGATGTACGTGTTGTCGATTGTGCTGCCTTTTGGTGATTTTGATTTTTTTGGCAGGCAATTTTTGGCCTTTTTTTTAGTGGGATCGGGGGCACTAGTGGGGTTGGTCTCAGTAATACAATTTTATGTCGTAAAAACATCCGTTGACCCCAGAACACCAGCGAAGGTTTCCTCCATGGTTACAAAAGGTATATATAAATACTCAAGAAACCCGATGTACTTGGCGCTTTTAATGGTTTTATTGGCATGGGGACTTTGGTTGGGCAATGCTTTTAATACCTTATTGGCCGCTGGTTTTGTAGGGTATATGAACAGGTTTCAGATTATTCCGGAGGAGGGGGAATTGGCTGCTACCTATGGAAAGGAATTCCGCCACTATTGTACACAGGTTAGACGGTGGTTTTAAGTAGGTGTCTTTTTTCATTACATATTTAGCTTATAACAATAAATATTAGTAAATTAGCTTATAAATAATTAATATTAGCTTTTTAGATAATAAAATGATAGCAGTAATTACAGGCGATATTGTTAATTCCAGAGGGTATGATTCAACCGAATGGATGGCTAAATTAAAGTCATGCCTCTCCCAATGGGGGGATACCCCAACAACATGGGAGATTTATCGGGGGGATGAAATCCAATTGCGAATACCGGTAACGGAAGCCTTATTCGCGGCAATTAAGGTAAAGGCCCTGGTGAAAACCATAAAAGGGCTAGATATTCGCATGGGCATTGGCGTAGGTGATGAATCGTTTATCGGTGCCGGTGTAAGTGAATCCAATGGTACGGCCTATCAACGATCGGGAACAACCTTGGAGGTATTAAAGGAAAGCAAAGTCAATTTAATGTTGACAACGGCAGATGTGGCCTATAACCGTACTTTGAACCTTATGCTGAAACTTGCCTCGGATTTTATGGATGATTGGAGTACGGTTTCCGCAGAAATGGTGTACCTGAGCTTGAGTCACCCCAATACATCCCAACAAAACTTGGCCGATCAATTACATATAAAACAATCGGCGGTAAGCCAAAGAACCAAGAGGGCCAGATTGGATTTGGTCTTGGAATTATTGGCATATTATCAAACCACCATAAATACCATTAAGGAATAATGCTGTTCACGAAACTTTTATTGGCCCATTTGATCGGGGATTTTTTATTGCAACCTCTCCGTTGGGTGATCCATAAGGAAGCAAATAAGATAACATCAAAATACCTATACCTACATGTACTGCTTCATGCTGCACTAATGATGTTGTTGTTATGGGATTTAAGCTATTGGAAGATCGTTGTAGCCATAACCTTGTCCCATTATGTTTTGGATTTGGCCAAGCTGTATGCAAATCCATTGTTCAAGCGAAAAACCATTCCATTTTTTATCGATCAAATATTACATATAGCGGTCCTATATACCTGTGTCTATTACGAAAATCTATATGAGCATACCTTACTTTTGATAGATATGATAAATTGGCCCTTGGTTACGGCCATCGTTTTTGTAAGCTATCCCACGGCAATCATAATGGGTGTTTTGTTGGAAGGTATGTCGAGTAAGATCGAATTGGATCATAAGTCATTGCCGAATGCCGGTAAGTATATTGGTATAATAGAAAGGTTGTTTGTGCTTACTTTCATAATATTGGGTAGATGGGAGGCCATCGGATTATTGATTACGGCAAAATCGGTCTTTAGGTTCAATGATCTTAAGGAAAGTAACAATCGAAAACTTACCGAATATATTTTGATCGGCACATTACTGAGTTTTGGCTTTGCCATCATAACGGGTATCCTGTATATGAATTTTAGTTCATAGCCCTGAACTTTCACTGGGAATCATTTATAAATATAAAAGTGGAGTATGGTTGGTATACGTATTGTTTTCCTCATTCTTTTGTTCATCGGTAAGGGTCTTAGGGGCCAATCCCAAAAATTCACTTCTTTTGATGGTACAACATTGGTGTTCACTGATGAAGGTGAAGGTAAACCGGTCCTACTCATACATGGTTTTATCAATACCCGGAAATCTTGGGACCAAACCGTATTGAAGAAGGACCTCTTGACCAAGGGCTATCGCGTTATCATTCCTGATTTAAGGGGTAATGGTGATTCGGATAAACCTCAGGATGATAAGGCATATGCCAATGATGCTGAGGTTAGGGATTTATTGTTGCTCATGGATCATTTGAAAATCACAAAATACAAGGCGGTGGGTTACTCCCGCGGAAGTATCGTTTTAGCTAAATTATTGACTCAGGATAAGCGTATTAAAAAGGCTGTGTTGGGAGGAATGGGCATAGACTTCACTCTTCCCGATTGGGATCGACGAATAATGTTCGCCGCGGCTTTTGCGGGCAATACCAACGAGGTTACCCAAGGCGCGGTTGATTATGCCAAGTCGATACATGCGGATTTGCGTTCATTGCACCTACAACAAAAATACCAACCAGTGACCTCGCTAAAAGAACTGGCAGCATTACGAAAGAAAGTGTTGGTCATAGCGGGTGATAAGGATGATGATAATGGCGATCCCCGTGAATTGCAAAGGGCCATACCCAAGGCTGAGTTGAAAATCGTGGATGGTGATCACAATGGCACGTATAAAACATTGGATTTTTCCAAGGCTGTGTTGACTTTTTTGAACTAATGGGCCAGTCAGGAAAGGGTCTTTCTTGATTTTGCCAAAAATGGATTGATTTATTTATCAAAATGAAGGCTTTTGGTGATAGGGATAACTTTTGATAAGATTCCAGCCATGGCTTACGAATTAATTTTTACTTTTATCGCTTGATTTAAAAAGAATATCGGGTCTGCTCCATCTTTATGGAAACCTGTGAGTTTTAGGCAATAATCTAAATATGATAACCGAAGTGGCACGTAAATACGTTTTTGATTTTGATAGTACCTTGACCAGGGTTGAGGCTTTGGATGTTTTGGCGGAGATGACCTTACAGGGTAAACCGAACCGTGAAGAGATAATTGGGGAAATCCAACGAATAACCAATTTAGGTATCGATGGGGATATCTCATTTACAGAATCCCTAGAGCAACGCATTAAACTATTGGAGGCCCATAAGGATGATTTGGATGGATTAGTGGAGGAGTTGCGTCATAAGATTTCGAAGTCCATTGAATCCAACAAGGAATTTTTCGAAAAATTCTCTGATGACATTTACGTTATTTCCTGTGGTTTCAAAGAATTTATCGATCCTATTGTCAAGGAATATAATATTCCCTCCGAAAGGGTATTTGCAAATACCTTTGAATTCGATGAGCAGGGAAACATCATTGGTTTTGATGAGAAAAATGTTCTGGCGACCCATAATGGTAAGATTGAATGTTTAAAAAACCTCGATTTAAAAGGAGAGGTACAGGTCATCGGTGATGGTTATAGTGATTATGTTATGCGCGAGGCGGGTATTGCCGATAAGTTCTTCGCCTATACAGAAAATGTGCATCGGGAAAAAGCTGCTGAACATGCCGACCACGTGACACCCAATTTGGATGAGTTTCTTTTTGTCAACGATTTGCCACGAAATATCTCCTATCCTAAAAATAGAATTAAGATCCTTCTTTTAGAGAATGTTCACCCAGCCGCTTTCCATAATCTTTCGGAAGATGGTTTTTCTGTGGAGTTGGTAAAGACGAGCCTATCGGAAGAAGAACTGATAGAGCGGATAAAAGGTGTTCATGTGTTGGGTATCCGATCTAAAACCCAAGTAACGCAAAAAGTCATGGATGCGGCCGACAAGTTATTGGTCGTGGGAGCCTTTTGTATCGGTACCACACAGATAGATTTGAATTACTGTAAGTCTAAGGGGGTTGTTGTTTTCAACGCACCCTATAGCAATACGCGTTCTGTCGTGGAATTGGCCATAGGGGAGATCATTATGCTTATGCGTAGTGTTTTTCCACGTAGTACCGAGATACACGGGGGACAATGGAACAAAACTGCCAGCAATTCAAGGGAGGTCAGGGGTAAGAACCTTGGAATTGTAGGCTATGGTAATATAGGTAAGCAATTATCGGTCTTGGCAGAAGCCATAGGTATGCGGGTGTATTATTATGATATCGATGATAAACTGGCCCTTGGTAATGCCGTACGTTGTGAAACCTTGGAAAATTTATTGAATATTTCCGATGTGGTGACCTTACATATAGACGACAATAAGGCCAATAAGGATTTTATTGGGGAGCGTGAGCTAAACCAAATGAAGGACGGAGCGATGTTGATCAATCTTTCAAGAGGTTTTGTGGTCGATATCGATGCGCTTTCCGCAGCGTTGGAAAGCGGCAAGCTTGCTGGTGCCGCTGTGGATGTATATCCTGAAGAGCCTAGGGCCAATGGGGAATTCCATTCCAAATTACAGGGACTTCCCAACGTAATACTTACGCCACATGTTGGGGGAAGTACCGAAGAGGCCCAACGTAACATTGCCGATTTTGTCCCTAATAAGATCATGGACTATATCAATTCGGGGAACACCGTGGATGCCGTGAACTTCCCGAATATCAGGTTGCCGAAACAAACCAATGCACATCGCTTCTTGCATATTCACAAGAACGTACCTGGTATCATGGCCAAGATCAACAAGGTATTGGCAGAGTATGAATTGAACATCAATGGGCAATATCTGTCAACCGACTCTGAGTTGGGTTATGTAATCACCGATTTGGATAAGGAGTACAACAAGGAGGTCATCAAAGCCTTACGTAAGATTGAGAATACGATTAAATTCAGGGTGCTTTACTAAAACTTTGGGATACATGGTCCAAAACAGGGGGTGATTCCTATAAAAAAGGGATCAATGATGCCTAAAGATCAACGATGGTGATAAGGTTCATTTTTTAAAATAGTGAATGCCCTATAGAGTTGTTCAACCACGAAAAGGCGAACCATTTGATGGGAAAAGGTCATTTTCGATAAACTGATTTTGCCTTGGCTTTTTGCGTATACCGCATCACTAAAACCGTATGGCCCACCGATGACCAAAACCAATTGTTTTATGCCTGAGTTCATCTTTTTCTGAAGGTAATTCGAGAATCCAACGGAATCAAATTGTTTTCCATTTTCATCCAAAAGAATCAAAACGTCGGTATTGCTGAGTTTTTTCAGGATCAATGCACCTTCTTTTTCTCTCTGTTGGACTTCAGAAAGATTTTTTACATTCTTCAGGTCCGGAATAATTTCCAACTCAAACTTGATATAATGATGGAGTCTTTTTTCGTAATCGGATATAAGATGCTGTAAAGAAGCACTATCGGTTTTGCCAATGGCAAGTAGTTTTATGGTCATGACCCAAAAATAAAACTTTCAGCCAATAGGATATTCATATTGGATATTGTTTTTAGTAATTTAGCACAAACCATTTTTTCCAATGATTACACAAGCACAATTTCAACATGAGATCGATTTGATAATTGCCAATGCCATTCGTGAGGATGTTGGTGATGGGGACCACAGCTCCTTGGCGTGTATTCCTGAAACCGCCAAAGGAAAGGCGAAACTCTTGGTCAAGGATGAGGGGATCATTGCAGGGATTGATTTTGCCAAGCAGGTGTTCGCTCATATAGATGATGAAATGCAGGTGGAAACGTTGATCGAGGATGGGGCTGAGGTAAAATATGGGGATATTGCTTTTTATGTTTCCGGACGTTCACAAAGTATATTAAAGGCAGAACGTCTGGTGTTGAATGCAATGCAACGTATGAGTGCCATCGCAACCAAGACGAATTCCTATGTCACCTTGCTGGAAGGTACGGGAACTAAAATACTGGATACAAGGAAAACCACTCCTGGGATTAGGGCTCTTGAAAAATGGGCTGTAAAAATAGGGGGTGGTGAAAACCATAGGTTTGCCCTGTATGATATGATCATGCTTAAGGATAACCATATCGATTTTGCGGGAGGGATTACCAAGGCGATACAAAAAACACAGGCATATTTAAAGGAAACCCAACGGGACTTGAAAATTATTGTCGAAGCAAGGAATTTGAATGAGATTAGCGAAATTCTTGAAACCAAAGGCGTTCATCGTATCTTGATCGATAATTTTGATTATGCAGATACCCGAAAGGCAGTGGCCATGATCGGAGACCAATGCCAAACGGAATCCTCAGGAGGAATCAACGAACAAACAATTAGGGAATATGCGGAATGTGGGGTAGATTACATTTCCTCAGGGGCTTTAACACACTCGGTTTACAATATGGACCTTAGCCTTAAAGCGGTATAAATGTCGGAGGAGATAGAAGCTAAACTTGATAAAATCCCTGTAGTCAATTGGCTGGTATCCCTTTTGAAAAAGGTAAAATTACCGGCTTTTGAAGGGCTTTCACTGTATGACCTTGCAGAAATGTATATCCTGGGTATCGTACAGGGTGCATTATCCTCTAGGGCAAGCTCCATTGCCTTTAGTCTGTTTATGGCACTGTTTCCCCTTTTGATATTTTTGGTATCCCTGGTGCCTGTCATTGTGCCCTACGCGAGTGTGGGCAATGAAAACTTTGATGCCCAATTCCTATTGTTCCTGGAATCTTTTCTCCCATCGGCGACCAGTGAGTATTTTGGGGATATTTATCAGCAGATTAAAGATCAGAAAAGTGGCGGGGTGCTATCCTCGGCATTTTTTATTTCGATATTCTTAATGGCCAATGGGGTGAATGCTATTTTTGGGGGATTTGAGAATTCATATCATGTTAAATTAACCCGGAATTTTATACGGCAGTATGCCTATGCACTTATGGTGGGGCTGATCCTATCCGTACTTTTGATTTTAGGGGCCGCAATCTACGTGTATTTTGAATTTTATATTCTGGATTATCTAAGTGCATGGGCCGCAAAGTCCAATGGTTTTAATTTGTCAGAAAATGACATCATAGGAGCACAGGTTGGCAAGGTTCTCTTTTTTGTGATTTTGTCCTATTTCACAACCGCCATTTTATATTATTTCGGTACCGCAGAAGGAAAACAGGCAAAATTCTTTTCGGTAGGGGCTTTAATGACCACGATACTCTTTGTTTTGACTTCGTATCTTTTTGGGGTTTATGTTGAGAAGTTTGCGAGATATAACGAATTATATGGGGCATTGGGAGGATTATTGATCCTAATGGTGTTCATTTGGTTAAATTCCAATATATTGCTGCTCGGGTTCGAACTGAACGCATCACTTAATTCATTACGAAAAAACATCAATATAGATGACAAAGAGAAGTAAACTATTACTATTGGGAATGTTGGTCATGTTCTCCTTTACCGTACAATCGCAAAGTGTATTCGGCAAATGGAAGACCATTGATGACCGCACAGGCAAGCCCAAAGCCATTATTGATATTTATGAGAAGGATGGCCTCATGTATGGTCACGTTGTCAAAATCCTGGAAGAGGGTAAAGAAAGCGCTGTTTGTTCTAAATGCGATGGGGAGTTAAAGGATCAACCTATATTAGGAATGACGATTATAGAAGCGGCTAAAGAACACCATAATGGGGAATGGAAAGGTAAAAAACTATTCGATCCACAACAGGCTATGACGTTTCGATGCAAGATATGGTTGAATCCGGAAAATCACAATGAGCTTAAGGTTCGGGGGTATTTGGCTATTATTTATAGAACGCAAACTTGGTTGCGCGTTGAAAGCTAAAAGACGGGGTGTATGGAACATTTCATCAACGTCATCTTACCCATTCCGCTAGAAAAGCTTTTCACCTACAGTATTTCGGAACCTGAATCCCGGTTTTTACAACCTGGGATGCGTGTTGCGGTCCCTTTTGGTAAATCAAAGATATACACGGCCCTGGTATTTGAAATCCATACTACCCCTCCTGAGGTGTATGAGGCTAAGGAAATCCATAAGATATTGGATGATACCCCAGTGGTAAACACAATACAGTTGCAACATTGGCGGTGGATTGCCGATTATTATATGTGTACACTTGGGGAGGTGTTCCGAAGTGCCATGCCAAGCGCATTTTTGTTAGAGAGTGAAACCCTGATCCTACGGAATGAAAGGGGGGAGGTTGATGAAAGTGATCTAAAGGATGATGAATTTTTGGTTTATGAGGCCTTGCAGCATCAATCGATGCTTAGGGTTGATGAGGTCAGTGCCATTGTCGACCGGAAAAATGTACTGCCCATATTGAACAGGTTGATTGAAAAACAGGTCATTCTTCTAAAAGACGAGATTTACGAGCAATATAAACCAAAATTGGTAAGGTATGTAAAATTAGGTACGGCATACCAGTCCGAAGGGAAGTTGGAGGAGTTGCTGCAATCTTTGACAAGGGCTCCGAAACAAAGTCAAGTGGTATTATCCCTTTTCCAATTGGAGGTAAAGGATAAGAAGCCGATAAAGATCACTGATTTGGAACAGATGAGTGGCAGTTCCAAGGCCGTGATAAAGACCTTGATAGACAAAGGTGTTTTGGAGGAATACCACATACAGGTCGATAGGGTCAATTATGATGGGACTGCGGGGGATTTTGATTTAAAAAGCCTGAATGAACATCAGCAAAAAGCTTTGGATGAAATTCAAGGAAGTTTTGATGGTCATAAGGTTGCATTGCTTCATGGTGTAACTTCCTCAGGCAAGACCGAGGTCTATATGAAGCTTATCGAAACTTGTATCAACGCTGGGAAACAGGCCTTGTATTTACTTCCTGAAATTGCATTGACCACGCAATTGATTTCAAGACTGCAGGAGTATTTCGGGGAAAAGATCTCTGTTTACCATTCTAAATATAGCATTCATGAAAGGGTGGAGGTATGGAATAATGTCCTGGCAAAAAAGGCCAAGGCACAAATCGTTATTGGCGCTCGCTCCGCATTATTTCTTCCTTATTCGAATTTAGGGCTTATTGTTGTCGATGAAGAACATGAAGGTTCTTTTAAACAATTCGATCCTGCGCCGAGATACCACGCAAGGGACGCAGCAATCGTGTTGTCCAATCTGCACGGGTCCAATATTGTTTTGGGGTCAGCTACCCCTAGCGTAGAGAGTTATTACAATTCGCAGACGGGAAAATACGGTTATGCAAGAATTGATAGAAGGTTTGGCGATGTTTTAATGCCCGATATTGAATTGGTCGACCTAAAGGAGCAGACCCGAAAAAGAAGAATGAAGGGGCATTTCTCTGAGCGATTGTTGGAGGAAATCACGGATACATTGGATAATGGGGAACAGGCAATCCTGTTTCAGAACCGTAGGGGTTTTGCGCCTATTGTTGAATGTACCACTTGTGGGCATTCCCCCCAGTGTCCCAATTGTGACGTAAGTTTGACCTATCACCAGTTTAAAAAGCAATTGCGTTGTCATTACTGCGGACACCATATAGCCCTTCCTGAAATCTGTGAGGCCTGTGGTAGTCCAACCTTGGATACGAAAGGGTTTGGTACCGAACAGGTGGAGCATGAGTTTAAGAAATTGTTTCCCGATGCAAAAGTGGGCCGAATGGATTTGGATACGACCCGGGGAAAATATGGGTATGAAAAAATAATAACTGCTTTTGAGCAACAAGAGTTGGATGTGCTTGTGGGTACGCAAATGCTTACCAAAGGGCTCGATTTTAGAAATGTGAGCCTAGTAGGGATAATGAATGCGGATTCTTTGTTGAATTTCCCGGATTATCGCGCCCATGAACGTAGTTTTCAGCTATTGACCCAAGTTGCGGGTAGGGCAGGGCGTACCCAAAAAAGGGGAAAGGTGATTGTCCAGAGTTTCAATCCTTATCATCAAATATTGAAACAGGTTTCAACAAATGATTATTTGGGAATGTTCAAAGAGCAGCTATACGAGCGGGAACAGTTTCTTTATCCACCAGTAAATCGAATTATCAAGATTACTTTCAAGCACAAAAATTACAATACGTTGAACGATGCCGCTGAATGGTTCGCCAAAGGCTTGAGAACTATTTTTCGGGCAGGCATTTTAGGGCCTGAATATCCTCCCGTGGCACGAATACGGAATCAATACCTGAAGAATGTGATTATTAAGATCCCTTTGGGACAACCATTGGGCAAAACAAAAAATAGCATTAAAAGAATAGAAAATTCCTTTAATGCCATTTCGCAGTTCAGAAGTGTTAGGGTAATCTACAATGTAGACCACATTTAACATTGTAAATCCCAGAAATTTCCCAGGTAAAATTAAACGTTACTCAGCGCTTCGGCCAGTTCGGCTTTTTTATTCCTACTTAAAGGAATAGACCTTCCACTTACTTCAACATTTTTACTGTTGAATTTCTCAACCTTTTCAAGGTTAACGATATAAGACTTATGGATTCTAAGAAATTTTTCTTCAGGCAGTTGCTTTTCGAAAGATTTCATTGTTGATAAGATTACGATATTGGCTTCATCAGTCACTAATTTTATGTAGTCACCAAGGGCTTCTATCCACTTAATATCGTTAAGTATAACTTTTCTTTTCTTAAGGTTACTCTTTACGAAGATGTGTTCTTCATCCTCAAGAACCCTGTTCATTTGTTCGTATTTTGCGACTGCTCTTTTAACAGATGCATCAAAACGTGCCATCGTAATGGGTTTGTGCAAATAATCTGTTACGTCATAGTCGAATGCCTTAAGGGCATAATCGGGTTTACCGGTGATTAAAATCACCTGAGGACTGTTTTCTAGGGACTCGAGTAGGTCAAATCCATTTATGATGGGCATTTCGACATCAAGAAAAATCAAATCGATTTCATGGTTTTTGATACCGTTCTTTGCCTCGATCGCATTGCTATATTCAGCAACCATTGCTAGGTTAGGATGGTTGTTGACCAATTTTGCGACCGCCATCCGCTGCATTGATGAATCATCAACAATAATACTTCTTAATTTCATAAAAGGTTGATTTGTGGGGTTAAATCATCGACAAATTACCGAAATAACACGCTGAACTGCAATAAAAGTTGTAAACATTGCATTAAATACTGTGTAATCTGCATCGATCATTAAATTCAATTTTTGTTTGGTTCTATTATTATAATTATCCTATCTATAACGAAGATTTTCTCGTTTTCTTGTGTTAACTCGTAAATATTCTTATTTTTGCGATCCTTAAAACAAAATATTTATGAACAATTACGAAACTGTTTTCATTTTAAATCCCGTTCTATCAGATGTTCAGATAGAGGAAACAGTTAAGAAATTCGAGGATTTCTTAATCAAGAATGATGCCAAAATGGTATCCAACGAAAATTGGGGGCTCAAGAAATTGGCTTATCCAATACAGAACAAAAAGAGTGGTTTTTACCACTTATTTGAATTCAAAGCACCTGGGGAGGTAATCACTCCTTATGAGCAGGAATTCAGAAGAGACGAACGTGTAATGCGTTTCTTGACTGTAAAGTTAGACAAGCATGCCATTGAATGGGCTGAGAAAAGAAGAACAAGACTAAAATCTAAAGCGTAAGTACTATGGCATCTATAGAACAACAGGCAAAAGGTAAAAAAGATGGGGAAATCAGATATTTGACCCCATTGAATATCGAAACCAACACAAAAAAGAAATATTGTCGTTTCAAAAAGTCAGGTATTAAATACATTGACTATAAGGATGCTGATTTCTTAATGAAATTGGTTAATGAACAAGGAAAACTTCTTCCAAGAAGGTTAACAGGTACTTCTTTGAAATATCAGAGAAAAGTGGCACAGGCCGTTAAGAGAGCCCGCCATTTGGCACTTATGCCCTATGTTGGTGATTTATTAAAATAAAAGAAACGAACCATGGAACTTATATTAAAGGAAGACGTACAAAACTTAGGTTTTAAAGACGATTTAGTAAGTGTTAAGAACGGTTACGGAAGAAATTTTCTAATACCTAAAGGGTTGGCCTCATTGGCTACTCCTTCAGCAAAAAAGGTATTGGCAGAAAATTTAAGACAGAGAGCCCATAAAGAAAAGAAAGTCATTGACGCTGCAAATAAAGTAGCTGAGGCATTAAAGACCCTTGAACTTAAAATTAAGGCAAAGGCTGGTGCTGGTGATAAACTTTTTGGATCGGTTACATCAATAGATTTAGCCGCTGCACTTGAAAAAGAAGGACACGAGATTGATAAAAAATTCATCAATATTCTCGGAGGCACGGTAAAAAGAACTGGTGTAGCTTCTGCACAAGTAAGACTTCACAGGGATGTGATTATCGATTTCCCATTTGAGGTAGTTGCTGATAAATAGGAACTTACCGTTAATAACTTTTAAGAGCTATGCCTGCATAGCTCTTTTTTTGTGCTATTTTTGGATCTAACTCAAACCAAACATATGTACAGAAAACTCCAACTTAGCATGGTGCTGCTGTTCGTTTCTCTTACGGCAATGGCACAGGTCACGACTTCCAATATTAGAGGTAAGGTGGTCGATGATCGGAATTTACCTTTATTAGGGGCTAATATTGTCGCAGTCCATACCCCAACGGGTACTACTTATGGTGCGATTACCAATGAGGATGGCCGTTATAATCTATTGAACCTGAGAGTAGGTGGACCATACACGGTTACCTTGTCTTATATCGGTTTTAAGACCCAAGAACTGAACAATGTGTTTTTAACCTTAGGGCAAACCTTTGATTTGGATGCTGCAATGCTTACGGATAGTCAGGCACTTGATGAAGTAATCGTGGTTTCGGATCGGTCAGGTACCTTCGGGGATGGTCGAACAGGTGCTGAGACCAGTGTTGGTCGAAGGGAATTGACCCGTTTACCCACTATTTCGCGTTCTGCGCAGGATTTCACCCGTTTGGAGCCTACTGCAAGTGGCAATTCATTTGGGGGTCGAAACGATCAATACAATAACTTTTCTTTGGACGGGGCTATTTTCAACAACCCTTTTGGATTGGATTCCCCGACTCCTGGTGGGCAAACCGATGCACAGCCCATTTCCTTGGATGCCATTGAACAGATCCAAGTGTCAACCGCTCCTTACGATGTAACCCAATCCGGATTTACGGGGGCAACCGTAAATGCAGTAACAAAGAGTGGTACCAATGACTTTCATGGTACAGTATATGGGTTTACGCGTAATGAAGGTCTGACCGGAGGAAAAATCCGCGGCGAAAGTGTTGTAAAGCCTGATTTGAATCAAAGTCAATATGGTTTTAGTATCGGAGGTCCTATTGTTAAGGATAAACTTTTCTTTTTTGCAAACTTTGAAAAAGAACAACGGGATGATCTTGGTACAAACGGATGGATACCCAATACGGGCTCAGGTGCCATTAATGAATCCAGGGTGTTGCAAAGTGATCTTATGGCCGTACAATCCGCTTTAGGTACATTAGGGTATGATACTGGGGCCTATGAAGGGTTTACCTATGGCTCCGAATCTACCAAGGGTATTTTTAAATTGGATTGGAACATCAATGATAAAAACAGGTTGGCAGTTATTTATAACTTTTTGAAAGCTTCCAAGGAAAAACCTGCACACCCTACGGCAATTGGGGTAAGGGGGCCTAGTTTTACAACGTTGCAGTTCGAAAAATCAGGATACGAGATCAATAATAAATTGAACTCCGTACAATTGGAGTTGAATTCCACCTTGTCCGACGAAGTGACCAATAAATTACAGATTGGCTATTCCCATTTCGATGATTTTAGAGATCCACTTTCATCACCGGCTCCGAGTATCATTATTCAAGATGGTGCAGGTTCCAACTACATTATTGCAGGTCATGAACCATTTTCCATTCATAACAGATTGGACCAAAAAGTATTTCAAATCACGAATAACATGAACATTTTTAAAGGTAACCATACCTATACGGTTGGTTTCGCCTTTGAAAAATTCCAATTCGATAATTCCTTCAACCTAGGTTTTTACGGAGGAACGTTTGGATTTCCTATCGAGGATGGTTATTTCGGAAATTTTAGAAGTGTACAGGAATTTTTGGACAATGCCCAACCAGGAGGTTTGGTTGATGGATTGATCCAAGGTGCTGAAGCGACTTATGCGAACAATAATCAGTTTGAGGATGGAGCGGATGGTGGATGGACGCTAGCGGAAACAAACGTTGGCCAACTTTCTTTTTACCTTCAGGATGAATGGAGTGCCACTGACGATTTCAAGTTGACCTACGGAGTTCGTTTTGATAAGCCATTATACTTTGACACCAAGGAAAAAATCAGGGATAACATTGAAAGGAAATCAGCGAATTATCAGCCAGACAATCTTTATTACAATCCCAATACAGGGGAAGCGACAACGATTGATTCTGAGCAGTTGCCAAGCAATGATTGGATGATATCCCCAAGGGTAGGGTTCAATTGGGATGTACAAGGTAATAATACCTTACAACTCCGTGGTGGAACCGGGGTGTTTACAGGAAGATTGCCTTTTGTATGGTTGGGTAACCAAGTGCAGGGTGTGGACTTCTTCTTTTATCAAGCTGTAGATCCGGATTTTAAATGGCCTCAAGTATGGAGAACCAACCTTGGTGCGGATAAGGCATTTGACAACGGATTCGTTTTAACCGCCGATGTTTCCTATACAAAGGATTTGAATGCTTCCCACGTACAGAACTGGGCGTACAGTGACCCATCAGGTACTTTGAATGCTCCTGGTGATAACAGACCGATATATTTGGGGAGTGATGTTTCCACCAATGCTTTTGGAGGTCCAACTAGTGCATACGTATTTACAAATTCGGACAAGGGACGTATCTGGAACTTATCGCTAAAAGGACAAAAAACATTTGATAATGGTATTTACGCCATGTTGGCCTATAGTTATTTAAATGCCAAGGATGTAAATTCCATTGAAGCGGAAATCACAGGGGATGCTTTCGATTTCAATCCCAATTTAGGGGATGCCAATGCTGATGTGTTGGGCTTTTCAAAATATGGGGATACACATCGGTTTATCGGTGTGGGATCAAAACAATTCCAGTACGGTACAGACAATAAATGGGCAACCACCATTTCCACGTTCTTTGAATATGCCCAAGGAGGTAGGTTCAATTATACCTATGCGGGTAATATAAACAACGATAGCTCGTTCCAAAACAATGACCTAATCTATATTCCCACCACTACCGAAGTACAACAAATGCAATTTACAGGAGCCAATCAAGCGGCGGCCTTTGAATCATATATTCAGCAAGATGATTATTTGAGTGACCATAGAGGGGAATATTCCGAGCGTTATGGTGCTTTGGCCCCTTGGAGGGGAAAATGGGATTTAAAGATTCTTCAGGACTATAACTTCAAGGTTTCAGGGGGTAAGACCCATACCATTCAGTTAAGTTTTGATATTTTGAATGTAGGAAACTTATTGAATTCGGATTGGGGTGTTGTTCAGCAGCCAAATAATCTGAACCCATTAAGTGTTTCAGTGGATCCAAATACAAATGTACCTACCTATACGTTTAATCCTGAGTTGACCGAGACTTTTGGGTATGACGCAAGTCTTTTGTCTAGATGGCAAGGGCAATTTGGTGTACGTTACATTTTTTAAGAAACATACAGATGATAATCTTAAAGCCCTGACAGCATCGTCAGGGCTTTTTGTTTGCGGTATGATAGAACACCAAGCTTCGAAAAACGTCTTTACAGGAAGTTGAAACATGTGGCTCGGTTGAAGAAGGGGGTATTTCACCCTTGCAAGAAATTGACTGATATGGTTTAATAATACATACTAAGCCATAGCTATTGTTTACTTTTGTGGTTTTATTACAAAAGGCACAAATAGCCATGGCAATGAAGCGACTTTCTTTCAACTTAAAACAAATTTCTTGGTATAAATATTATCGGAATCTGTTTTTAAAGAACCCTAATAGGCTATTGGCGTTTAAAGGAACTATCGTCATAGGTTCATTGGTTATTTTAATGGTGATCTTGGGATTGCCATTTTACGCTGTAACATTGGGTTTGGGAGCGCTTGCAGGGGTGCTTTCAGAAACGGAGGATCACCCGAATGGGCGCTTGAAGTCCATGGCTTTGAAAATCATCAGTTTTGCTATTTCCAGTTTTTCAGTTGAATTATTGCAACCATACCCCATACTGCTAGGCATTGGTCTATCCCTTTCAACCATTGTGTTTATACTGATAGGGGGTATCAGTGAGCGTTTTAGGGGTGTAACTTTTGGAGCCTTACTCATAGGGGTTTATACGATGATCGGGGCGCAAATAAGTCCTAATTGGTATATACAACCTATCCTCCTTTCATTAGGAGCCTTTATTTATGGTGCTTTTTCATATGTTATATTGCTTTTAAAACCTTATAGTCTTCTAAATGAACAATTGGCCAGAGGATTTTACGCGCTCTCAAACTATTTTGATGAAAAGGCCAAACTGTTCCCCAGTGATGGCGAATCAGAAAAGGAAGTAAGAACAAAACTTGCCCTGTTGAACATACAAATAGTTGAGGCATTGGATTCCTGTAAGGAAGTTTTGAACAGCTATGGGGAGGCGCTTAAAAATCAGCAACCTTTATTGCCCTATTTGCATTATTTTATGGTGTTACAAGGATTGCACGAAAGGGCGACCTCAAGTCATGAACGGTACGATTTATTGACTACGGATCCAGCCAACATTGAATTGATTGGGGGTATTCGTCAATTATTGCATGAATTGGCATTTGCTACCAATAATTTTGCCGAAAGTTTACTTACCGGTAGTCCGTACAAACATCCCATGGCGTTAAGTTGGTTGGTTGGAACCATGAATGGATTATTGGAAACCAATCCATTAAAAGGTTCGCTTCCTTTGCGTTTATTGATCAATAATATTACGCAGTGTCATGAAACATTAAAATGCATTGATAAAAATTACGACACGGATTCCTTGCCAAAATTGGAAAAAGAAACGCGCTCGTATTTTGAACGGTTAAAATTACAATTGAACATCAATCATCCGAGAATGCGTCATGCGTTGCGGTTGAGTGTGTCTTTCCTAATTGGATTTACGGTCTATCAATATTTTAATATAGACAAAGGGGAGTGGATTGTCCTGACCATCTTGTTTGTTTTACAGTCCAGTTTCAGTGAAACAAGAAAACGATTATTGGAACGAACCATAGGAACCTTAACCGGTGTGGTTGTTGGTGTTTTGATAATTCGACTGTTTTCTTTTTCTGGACAAATCGTACTACTGATCACTTCGGCCTATTTGTTTTTTATTTGGATGAAACGCCGTTACTCCGTAGGGGTTGTTTTTATTACCATTTTTGTGTTATGCGCCTTTAATATCATGTCCAACAAGGGGGTAGACGTTATGGCCCCCCGTTTATTGGCCACACTTATAGGTGCGTTTATTTCGTTTATGGTGGTCCGGTTTTTATGGCCGGAGTGGCAATACAAAAAACTACCAAGCTTGCTAAGTGGGGTCATCCATAAAAACACAGCTTATTTTAAGGCTATTTTGGATCAATACCAAAACCCTACAACAGATGATTTAAAATATAGAATAGCCAGAAGGGAAGCCCATCGTGCCGATAATGCCTTGGTTAAGGTTTGGCAAAACATGCAGTTAGATCCCCAAAAACAGCAACAACTGAATAAAACGGCTTTTACGCTAACCTATCTAAACCATGCCTTGTTGTCGTATTTATCGGCATTAGGGGCCCACAGGGCACAGGAAAAAGGTGGGACTATACAGGTGCTGGAGTTTGAGAATGACATTTTAAAAGCACTGGACGATGCCTTTAATTGGTTGACAACACAACACAATAGTGAAATAGAACCGATTGAAAATATGCTCAAGGAGATAAGTACCCAATTGCTTGCCACGAACAAAGAGGCAACGCAAATGCAATATATCTTATTGTATAATATTGTTCACGTAACCTTACAGATTCTTGAACAGGCTAAACTATCCAAACTTACGACAACCACTGGTGAAAGTTGATAAACGGTTGACTGTATAAGAAAGCATAGAGGGGGATAAAAGAGGTGTACATTATATTTTTTAGGAAGAATACAGAAAATAATCTTAAAAGCCCTGACGATTCTGTCAGGGCTTTTTATTTTTGCAGACTGAAACCAGTAACAAATCAGATAATCGATGAAATATACGAGATTGACCAAGCAACAATTGGAAGAACTGCATCAGGAATTCATAAATTTCTTGGCAACACAATCCATTACGGCTGAAGAGTGGGAAGAACTAAAGGCTAAGAAGCCGGAAGTGGCAGAAGAGGAGTTGGATGTTTTCAGTGATTTAATTTGGGAAGGGGTATTGACCAAGGTTGCGTATCTTGAGAATATTTCCGCCCAACAAATGCATCTGTTCGAACTGACCGATAAGGAAATGAAACTCATTTCGGTCAAGGTGATGAATCCGGATGTTGATTTAATGACCAAGGAGGGGTTTGGTTGGTTCAAGAAAAATTGGCAATCCGACTTTGTGGAATATTTAACGGCATCTAAAGCGTACACAGAGGATAAGAACCTGGACAAATTCAAGTTGATCCAACAAGGGGCTACGATCACCAAAGGGGATTTGTATAAATGGTTCGACAGCATGATCGGGATACAATAATATCAAATTCAGGCGAAGGCTAGGATCAACAAAAACATATATTTGCATTAGAAATTTACCAAATGGCACAAAAACCAAGTATACCTAAGGGAACCCGTGATTTTTCACCTACCGAAATCGCAAAACGCGACTATATTTTCGAGATTATAAAAAAGCACTTTAAGATTTTTGGTTTTCAGCCTATTGAAACCCCGTCTTTTGAAAATTCGGAGACCTTAATGGGTAAATATGGGGATGAAGGGGATCGTTTGATTTTTAAGATATTGAATTCAGGTGATTATATCAGTAAGGTAGATGATGCTACCTACAGTTCCAAGGATTCTAAATCGTTGACAGCGAAGATTTCGGAGAAGGCATTACGCTATGATCTAACAGTGCCTTTTGCACGCTATGTGGTGATGCACCAAAATGAGATCGATTTTCCATTTAAGCGCTATCAGATACAGCCTGTTTGGCGGGCAGACCGACCCCAAAAAGGTCGTTTTAGGGAGTTTTATCAATGTGATGCCGATGTGGTTGGGTCAAATTCCCTTTTACAGGAGGTGGAATTGATCCAGTTGTACGATGCTGTTTTTGCTGATTTGAAATTGGAAGGGGTTACCATAAAGTTGAACAACAGAAAGATACTTGCCGGAATAGCCGAGGTTATTGGAGCCCAGGACAATTTGGTGAATTTTACCGTGGCTTTGGATAAATTGGATAAGATAGGGGTAGAAGGGGTACGAAAGGAAATGCTGGCCAAAGGTATTTCAGAAGAAGCGATAGCCAAGGCAGCACCGCTTTTTGACCTTTCCGGTGACAATGCTTCCCAATTGGAGGCCCTAAAGCATTTACTTGCGGATTCCGAGCAAGGTAGCAAGGGAGTCGAAGAGCTTGGATTTATTATCAATGCCATTAGGGATTTGGAATTGGAATCCGCAAACCTAAAAATCGATGTAACACTTGCTAGAGGGCTTAACTATTACACAGGAGCCATCTTTGAGGTTGGAGCGCCAGAAGGCGTTAAAATGGGCTCTATTGGCGGTGGTGGACGTTATGACGATCTAACGGGGATCTTTGGGCTGAAAAATGTGAGCGGAGTGGGTATTTCATTTGGTTTAGACCGAATTTATTTGGTTTTGGAAGAATTGGACTTATTTCCTGAAACCTTGGATAAGTCACTGGATGTGCTTTGCATGAACTTTGGGGAAAGGGAATCGATGTCGGCTTTGGCATTAGTGACCCAGTTGCGAAAGCAAGGGGTTACCGCAGATGTGTACCCCAGTAAGGCCAAAATGCAAAAACAAATGAAATACGCCAATAACCGCAAGGTGCCTTTTGTAGTGCTGATCGGCGAAAATGAAATGAACACCAAGACTTTCGTGGTCAAGGATATGGCCAGCGGTGAACAACATACGTATGGCCTGGATGAAATCAAGGATTTCATAAAAAGGCTATAACCTTTTTTTAATGGCCTTGATTATTGTTTTGTAATAATCCACGCTGTGTGGAACATATTTTTGTGGATTGGCCAATCCCCAGGTTTCCTCTGAAAACTTCAGGAGTGGGGTAAGGGCCAAGGCCTCAACTTCGGAGTCCTGTTTATGCAATTGTGAAAAAGGCACCTTTAATTCGCAGAGAAAGGTGTGGTGGAATTCACAATCGATCAAGTTTTCATGATGTTCTTGTATGGATTTGAAAACCCCGATCTTCCCCAGTTCATCGGAAGTGATATCCAAACCTATTTCTTCAGCGACTTCACGAATGGCAGCGGTTTCAATATTTTCGCCCGCTCCTACATGTCCGGCTACGGAAACGTCCCAGAGTAGGGGATGTATATCCTTGTCCTTTCCTCGTTGCTGCAATAATACCTGTCCGTTTTTGGTATAAAACCAAACATGGACTGTCGGATGGAACAGTCCATGTTTATGGGCTTCGGATTTCATGGCTGTTTTTCCGGTGGAGTTTCCTTCAGCATCCAGTATATCAACCAATTCATCCATAATAAAATTATTTAAAAGAGTCCATCAATCAAAATAACTGAAAGTCTCACCGTCCTTTATATTCAATACCGTTTCATAAATCAAACGAATCACGTTCTCAACATCATCCTTATGCACGGTTTCCACAGTGGTGTGCATATAGCGTAGCGGTAAGGAGATAAGGGCAGAAGCTACACCGCCATTGCTGTAGGCAAAGGCATCGGTATCGGTTCCTGTTGACCTGGAGGCTGCCATTCGTTGGAATGGGATTTTATGGGCTTCCGCTGTTTCTATAATTCTTTCCCGTAGTTTATTCTGTACCGCAGGGGCATAAGAAATAACCGGCCCTGCACCTATTTCGGTATGGCCCTCGGTCTTCTTCTCGATCATAGGGGTCGTCGTGTCGTGGCACACATCGGTAATGATCGCCACATTCGGTTTTATGGTCTGGGTAATCATTTCAGCGCCGCGTAACCCTATTTCCTCTTGAACGGAATTGGTTATATACAATCCGAAAGGCAATTTCTTTTTGTTCTCATGCAACAATCGGGCAACTTCCGCGACCATAAAGCCACCGGCCCTATTGTCTATCGCTCGGCATACGAATTTATCTTTGTTTAGAATTTGGAATTCATCGGGATAGGTAATGACACAGCCTACATGAACACCCATTTTTTCAACTTCTTCCTTGTCTTTGGCGCCTATGTCAATAAAGATGTTATCCAATTTAGGTGGTTCTTCCTTAGCCTTATTTCTGGTATGGATAGCGGGCCAACCGAAAACACCTTTCACAATGCCTTTTTTCGTATGGATGTTCACCCATTTTGAAGGTGCAATTTGATGATCGCTACCACCATTCCGGATTACATACAATAGTCCGTTATCGGTAATGTAGTTGACATACCATGAAATTTCATCAGAATGCCCTTCTATAACTACTTTGAATTTGGCATCCGGATTAATGACTCCAACGGCAGAGCCATAGGTGTCGGTTATGAAAGTATCTACATAAGGTTTTAGATATTCCATCCAAATCTTTTGTCCTTCCCATTCGTAGCCTGTTGGGGCTGCGTTATTCAGGTATTTTTCCAAAAAATCCATTGATTTTTTGTTGAGAATATTCTTTGTGGCCATATATAATAATTTTGTATACAAACTTAACAATATTCACTTCCAATTAATAATAACCATGGTTAATTATCGTTAAATTTGGCAAGGCTTTTGCTTTAAACCCAATGATGAAAAAGAACATATTGATTTTTGTTTTCAGCTTCTTTTCGCTGCTTGTTATGGCACAGGTGGAAGATCGGCCTTTGGATTCTATCATGGAAAAAATGATCGTTATTGAAGGGGATTCGATTGTATACAACTCTATTCCCCTTGAGGAAGTGTATGTCTTTAGCCGACTGAAATTCCCGTCCTACAAAGAAAAACTCAGATATTATATCCTACGAAGAAAGACCATTAAGGTATTTCCTTATGCGAAGATGGCTGCGGAGCGTTTGCAGGAGCTCAATGATAGTCTCTCAAAAATAAAAAAGCCAAGAAAACGAAAAAAATACACGAAGAAAGTCCAAAAATATATTGAAGGGGAATTTTCGGATGAACTGAAAAAACTGACGCGTACCGAGGGACAGATCTTGGTGAAACTTATTTACCGACAAACGGGATATAACGCTTTTAACCTGGTGAAGGAACTAAGAAATGGTTGGCGTGCTTTTTGGTACAATACGACGGCCAAAATGTTCAATATCAGTTTAAAGGAGGAGTATGATCCTGAAATGGTACAGGAGGACTACCTTATCGAGGATATTTTACAGCGGGCTTTCGCGGCCGGTAAATTGAAACGACAAAAATCGGCTTTGGATTTCGATTATATGGATTTGGAGGACAAATGGCGTACCGCAAGTACCGATAAAAAATAATGTAGTGGTTTTTGCTAAAAGAAGCTTAGCCGTTATTTTTTCTTTTTTGGTGTATTGAACAGGGCATTCATGATTAAATGAACACTATAAAAGGCCATGGCAATTGCCGCAATGGCCAAAATAAGGCCCACAATCAGAACCGGGATGTAAAAGGAGTGTTCCTGGTTTTTGAAAGCTTGCCATAATACCGTGGGAGCGGTAAACATTAAAAGAAAGGTATAAGCAAAATGCTTTATGCCTTTAATCAATAGGTCTTTATTGGTTCTCATGCCGGTTAAAATGTTATAACAATAAAAGTATCCATTCTAGCGTAATAATTGGGTGACACTACACCATAATTTTATTCCAGTATGATAGTTTCCCTATATTCCTGACATAGGGCAAAATATCCTAAGGCCAAGTTTTCCGAATCAGTGGTATTAATGATATTTCCCCGAACCGTGGCTGCTGGGGTCTGAAAAGGACCTTGGTCACCCCCGCTTTGAGCAATCAATTGGTTCATGTAATTGTAAAATGTTTCATCTACACCTAAAATACTGATATTCAGATTTCTTCCTGCTTCAAGTCCGTCTTCATAAAAGTAAGAGAATTCAAAGGACTGTCCAGGATAAAAGGTGTCCTCGGATACGAGGTATTCATTAAATCCAAAATCGAAGAGATAATAGTCATCGCTATTGGCTACATCGGTATACGAAACCACGATTTCCGTTTCGTCTTCAGAGAATAATGTACCATCCCCTTGTCTTAAATCATCGAAAGGTACCGTGGGCACAAAGGTGGTCGTGGCCTCATATTGTTCATTGTTATACAGAATGTTCAATTGGAAATCACCTTCCATCAATTCACGGGTTGGCCAATTTGCAACATAAACACCAGAGCCAGAGGGGTCTTCCACGAGGTCTGTTATCGTATTAGAGGAAGTGTTCAATAATTGTATTTGGTCTAAAACCGCTGGCTCAATTTCCTCGAAAAAACTGGTGGTTTCGGTAGCCTTTACCGCTACGCGTGTTGTTGATGTCTCGGTATCAATACGGATCAAGGCGTCAATCGATAAACGTGTGTCATCCTTGGGTACGTCTATTTCGACTACATCCTCACAACCGAAAACAAAGGAAAGCACAAATATTACAAGTACATATTTTTTCATGGCCTAAAATTTAAAATTATAGGTAACGGCAGGTACTATCCCGAAAATCGAAGTTCGTACCGCTTCATTCACATTGGTATCCTCATTTCTGCTAAACGAAATGGAGGCAGCATTACGTCTATTGTAAACATTGTAAAGGCTGAATATCCATTCCCCCTGTACTTTTCTATTCGCATTCTTTCTAGGGGTAAGACTGGCCGATAGATCGAGGCGGTGATAACTCGGTAGCCTTTCTTGGTTTCTTAGTCCATAGTAAGGGACCGTCAATCCTTGATATTCATATTGCCCTATGGGGTAGTTGGTGGGTTGCCCTGTTTGAAACACAAAATTTGTATTGAAACTCCATTTACTATTAAGGTCATAATTGCCATAGATGGAAAAATCATGGGTCTTATCATAAGGTGTATTGTACCACTGACCATTATTAATACCGGGTTCGGTAATGTTTCTACCTGGTGTTCTTTGTTCAGATTTGGAAAGGGTGTAAGCCAACCAACCTTGAAGTTTTCCGGTATTCTTTCGAAATAGGAATTCCAGTCCATAGGCCCTGGCCTCACCATTAAGGATAACCTGCTCAATGGCATCATTGGCGATAAGATTGGCACCATCGATATAATCAATACGGTTTTGGATGTCCTTATAGAATACCTCGGTTTCGACGGAATAATCACCTTCCTTAAGATTTCGGAAATACCCTAAGGCATATTGATCCAGAAGCTGTGGTTCAATAAAAGAGCCACTAGGGGTCCATACGTCCAGAGGGGTTGGTGAACTAGTATTCGATATGAGGTGGAGGTATTGTGCCAATCGGGTGTAACTGCCCTTTACGGAGCTGTTGTCGTTAATAATGTACGATACGCTGATCCTAGGTTCAAAATTGTTGAATTTGGCCAGACTTTCGCTACGCTTAGGATTTAAAACGGATATGGGGTCCGCTTCCTGATAGATTTGAAGGGAAGGGTTGTAGACAACTGGGTTGTCATTTTCATATACGTTTACTTCCTCTTGTCCCAAACGGTTGAAGTTGCTAAAGCGCAATCCGTAGCCCAAACTTAAATTTGGGGTAATATCATGTTCAATATCAATATACGCGGCAAATTCATTGGCGTATTTTTGAATAAGTTGATCTTCCACAATTCCCGAAGAAGCATTGCTTGGTTCTATTTTTCCTGGGTTAAAGCGGTAATAGATATTGTTAAGGCCGTAGTTTATTTGTAGATTATCATTCAGGTAATGCTTTAAGTCATACTTCACATTGAAGTTTTGAATCCCTGAATTCCAGTTGAATCCGACAAAATCCAATTTGAGTCCATAGTAGTAATCGGAATAAATCAAGGAAAGATTGGAGAACAACTTGTTGGAGAACAAGTGGTTCCAACGAAAGTTACCGACGGCATTGCCATAGGTGTTCACAAAACTGTCGCTGATACTAAAAACATCCCTCCCAAAATACCCGGACAAAAAGATGTTGTTGTTCTCGTTTATCTTGAAATTGATTTTGGTGTTCAGGTCATAGAAATAGGCGGTATTGTCTATGTCGAACAAGGGTAGGAATAGATGGGCATAGGACGATCTACCACCAATGAGAAAGGCCGCCTTGTCTTTTTTCAAGGGTCCCTCAACAAGTAAACGGCTTGCTACCAGGCCAATACCCCCATTGATTTTCAGTTCCTTGCTATTGCCTTCCTTTTGAAAGATATCAAGCACTGAGGAAAGTCTTCCGCCATATCGGGCAGGGATTCCCCCTTTGTATAGTTTTATATCCTTAATGGCATCAGGATTAAAAACCGAGAAAAAACCAAAAAGGTGGGAGGAATTGAAAATAGTGGCTTCATCCAGAAGTATGAGATTTTGGTCTACGGCACCTCCCCGAACATTGAAGCCGGAAGATCCCTCGCCAGCATTGGTGACACCAGGCAGTAGTAAAATGGATTTAATGACGTCGGCTTCCCCCAAGATTACGGGTATTTTTTTAATGGTTGCCACAGACATGGTGTTTACGCTCATTTGTGGTTTTCGAATATCCAATTTATCACTTGAATCCGTAACAACCACTTCTTCCAATTGTTGGGCTTCCTCAACCATTAGAAAATTCAATTTGCTGTTTTCGGTTAAGCTGATGGTTTGGGTCTGCCCTTGAAATCCTAAATAACTGATTTGTATGTTGTATTCCCCTTCGGGCAGTGTAATGGAGTAGAAACCATATTCATTGGTGGTCACACCAGTACCCAATTCAGGAATGGCAATAGTAACGCCGATCATTGTTTCGTTACTGGAAGCTTCCGATACGGTACCGCTTAAAGTATATTTTTGTTGGGAAAATAGAATAAAAGAAAAAAGGAAAAATAAAATTATAAATGATAATGGCCTCTTATTCATTGATGCGATTTTTAGTAAATGTATGAAGAATAATAGGGTATATGGGGGTGTTAACATTTATTTAAAAGAAAAACCCCCGGCGTAAGCCAAGGGTTTTTCTCTGGTTAACAATGTGTTATATTTTTTCCAAAATAGCATTCAAAGACTTGCTTGGTCGCATAGCTTCGGCAACAAGTTTGGCATCGGGCAAGTAATACCCACCAATATCTTGAGGCTTGCCTTGGGCATCTGTCAATTCGTTGATTATTTGGGTTTCCATGGTCTTCAATGCTTCAGCAACTTCGGAAAAGGTGTTTTTCAAAGTCGTATTCTTATTCTGGTTCGCCAAAGCTTCGGCCCAATACATGGCCAAATAGAAATGACTGCCACGGGTATCCAATTCCATTACCTTACGTGAAGGCGATTTGTCGTTCAATAGGAATTTTTCGGTTGCTGCATCCAAGGCATCCCCTAAAATACGGGCTTCTGGATTGTTGTTCTTATCCCCAAAGAATTCCAATGAAACGCCTAGGGCCAAGAATTCGCCCAAAGAATCCCAACGTAAATGGCCTTCTTCCAAAAATTGTTCAACGTGTTTGGGGGCAGAACCTCCGGCTCCAGTTTCAAAAAGACCACCGCCATTCATAAGCGGTACAATGGAAAGCA
Source organism: Maribacter aquimaris (assembly GCF_014596745.1). Taxonomy (GTDB): domain Bacteria; phylum Bacteroidota; class Bacteroidia; order Flavobacteriales; family Flavobacteriaceae; genus Maribacter_A; species Maribacter_A aquimaris. Next base: position 482,910 of record NZ_JABTCF010000001.1, on the reverse strand, counting down.
TTTTGGCACTTGTTCCTACCTCAAGTATAGGAAAAAGATCGGTCAGGAAATCACGCAAGACATTCCCTGAAACGGAAATGGTGTCTTTACCTTCCTTCATACGTTTTAAGGTGACCTTTGTAGCTTCAAGGGGAGATAAGATCTTAATGTCCAATCCTGTGGTGTCATAATCTGGCAGGTAGGTTTTAACCTTTTTCATTATTTCCCTATCATGGGCCCTTTCCTCATCCAACCAAAAAATAGTAGGGATTTGTGAGGCACGTGCTCTCGAAACCGCCAATTTGATCCAATCTTGGATAGGAGCGTCCTTTACTTGGCACATTCTCCAAATATCACCTTTTTCCACGGTGTGTTCCAAGAGGGTTTCTCCTGAATTTATATCAATTACGGCTACTTTACCGTCTGTTCCAATTTCAAAGGTCTTATCATGGGAACCATATTCCTCGGCTTTTTGGGCCATAAGTCCAACATTCGGTACAGTACCCATGGTAGTTGGATCAAAGGCGCCATGCTCTTTGCAAAAGTCGATGGTAGCCGAATAGATATCGGCATAACTGCTGTCGGGTATGACCGCTTTTGTATCCTGTGCCTCACCTTTCGCGTTCCACATCTTTCCCGAATTTCGAATCATGGCAGGCATGGAGGCATCGATAATAACATCGCTAGGTACATGAAGGTTGGTAATGCCTTTGTCAGAATTTACCATAGCCAGATCAGGACCTTGTTTGATGGCGTTTTTTATATCGTTTTCAATTTCATTTCTTTTGTCAGCGGGAAGTTCATTGAGTTTATCCAATAAATTTTCCAAACCATCATTGGCGTTTACACCTATTGATTCGAATGTTGGGCCATGTTTGGCAAACACATCCTTAAAGAAGACCTCGATGGCATGACCAAAGATAATAGGGTCGGAGACCTTCATCATGGTGGCCTTCATATGGATCGAGAATAAAACACCCTTTTTCTTGGCATCTTCGATTTGTTCGGTCAAAAAAGCCACCAAGGCTTTCTTGCTCATAATCGTAGCGTCAATGATCTCACCTTTTAAGAGGGGAAGATTCTCTTTTAAAACTGTGGTAGAGCCATCATTACCGTTAAGCACAACTTTAATGCTGGTAGCTGCAGATAGGGTCAATGATTTTTCATTTGATTTGAAATCACCATGGTCCATAGTAGCAACATGGGTAGCGGAGTCCTTACTCCATGCACCCATGGAATGTGGATTTTGTTTGGCGTAGTTCTTAACGGCCCTTGGAGCCCTACGATCAGAGTTACCTTCACGTAGTATAGGGTTAACCGCACTCCCCTTTATTTTGTCATAACGTACTTTTAATTTCCGTTCTTCATCATCCTGGGGATCGTCGGGGTAGTCGGGTAAGGCATAGCCTTTACTTTGGAGTTCCTCTATGGCTTCGTTCAATTGAGGGATCGAAGCACTGATATTAGGTAATTTAATAATGTTTGCTTCTGGCATCTTGGCCAGGTTTCCCAAAGTTTCCAGGTCATCTTGCATTCGCTGTTCTTCGGATAGAAATTCTGGAAAGGCAGCAAGTATTCTTGCGGCCAATGAAATGTCCTTGGTCTCTACGGTAATGCCCGAAGTCTTGGTAAAAGCTTGGACAATAGGTAGGAATGATTGTGTTGCTAGGGCAGGAGCCTCGTCGGTCTTGGTATAGAAAATCTTTGGCATCTATTGAGTAATTTGATTTTAGTGAAACAAATATACAATTTTATGCCCTGCCGATTGTTTGTGTTTTGCGGATTATTTATAATGGAAAAGTTTCTTTTTGTGAAGTGGAAAACAGGGCAGTACTAAAAATTGTGTACTTCATGGATGGGGAAATAGAACCACGTAACGCTCCGTATTCGTAATTTATATCTAGTAGGGAATCCGCACTAGGGTCCAAAACAAAAGCCATATCACTTGTACAAGTACATTTGATATGGCTTTTTAGAAATAGCACGAAAATATATGTTCTGAATTTTCATCAAAACCGCAACCATTGATTGCCACTCCCAATACTATTTCAACGTTTGCAATACAAAGCGGTTTTTGACTTTTCAATCAAGCAACCACATTTATGTTTTGCTTCTTGTTGTCTTAATGTTCTTAACTTAACTACAAGACCTACGTTTTGCGTTTAAAATAAGGATACCTACATAAAACCGGAGACATAAGCCTCTTTTGTTTATGCTCGCCTATTTAATCATTATCCCGTAAAACGAATTCTACTGGATTTTCTTAAAAGACTAAACAACAATATAAAGAACGTAAACTTTATAATGGCTTTTTTAAAATTCCTAGTCGGACTCCCTCAAAACCATATAATAAATATAGGCTTAAATTTCGAATTTTCAAAGAATTAAAAATCAACAGCTTATGAACTTAGGTTGTTAACAATTGTTCATAAAAAAAGCACCCCTTGAAGAAGGGATGCTTTTTGATTTTGTGTAATTCGTGATTAAGAACGAATTTCCTTGATTCTTGCCTTTTTACCGGTAAGACCTCTAAAGTAGTAAATTCTTGCTCTACGAACTTTACCTTTTTTATTGACTTCAATTTTCTGCAATGCAGGTAAATTGATAGGGAAAATACGTTCAACACCTATAGTCCCTGACATTTTACGAATGGTAAAAGTTTCTGTTGCTCCGCTGCCTCTTCGTTGGATCACGACCCCTTTAAAGAACTGGGTACGTGTTTTCTCACCTTCCTTAATCTCATAGTATACGGTGATTGTATCTCCAGCTGAGAATTCTGGGAATTCTTTTTTTGGAATGAATTCGTTTTCTACGAAGTTGATTAATGCTTCCATTGTTATTTTTTACAATTATATTCTACCAACATTCACGATTTTCGTCAGAGGTTGGTTTAACAGGGTGCAAAAATACGTTATAAATTAAAAACTGCAAGAAATTTATTTTTATTTTTTTTAATTCCAGCAACTTAGTTAGCGGTCTTCAGCATCTTTAGTATGGCCAGTACAAAACCGATGGTGAACACACAGGCGAAAAGAGCCCCGACGATAGTCAAATACCCTTGAATGTTCACCAGCTCCCTAGCGCCCATGTTGTGGGCCGTCAAGGTTGTCAATATAGGCCTGATGATATATAACAAGGCACTAAGGCAACTGCCAATGCCCATTAAGAGTCCGGCTGTGGATTTGGATTTTAAATAATACAATAAGGAGAAAATAAAAATAACGACCTCAACGATAAATCCAATTATTGAGCCAAATAAAAAGTAAATCTCGTAATTGTCCATGAAGATTATTCGTTTAAAAGATCAGGGCGTAATGTTTTGGTTCTTTCGTAGGCCTTATTTTCACGCCATTCCTCTATTTTCGGAAAATTACCACTTAGTAGCACATCGGGGACCTTGAGTCCCTTGTATTCCGACGGTCTGGTGTATACGGGTGGGGCCAGTAAATTGTCTTGAAAGGTATCGGTCAATGCAGAGGTCTCATTGCCCAAAACCCCTGGGATCAATCGTATGATCGAATCACAGAGTATGGCGGCGGCCAATTCACCCCCGGACAGTACATAATCGCCAACGGAGATTTCCTTTGTGATATAGGCATCCCTAACCCTTTGGTCAACACCTTTGTAATGACCACAAAGAATGATGATGTTTTCGACTAGTGAAAGGCTATTGGCGGTTTTTTGGTTTAAGGTCACGCCATCCGGGGTCATATAAATGATTTCATCATAATCACGTTCCGCTTTTAAGGATGAAATGCATTTATCAATGGGTTCAATCATCAATACCATTCCCGCTCCACCACCAAATTGATAATCATCAACTTGGTTATAGCTTAAATCTGTATAGTCGCGTAGATTGTGCATATGCACTTCAACAATCCCTTTTTCAATGGCGCGTTTTAAAATGGAAGCCTCAAACGGACTTTTAAGCAATTCGGGTAATACGGTTATAATGTCAATACGCATGGTGTTTGTGGGTCTAAATTATTTTGCGGTCCAAAAGTAATGAAAACAATCAACGTCTTTTACCCAGTTCAATTTTTCGTATAATTTTTGGGCTGGGTTGTCCACGTCTGTTTCTAGGGCAAGCCCTTTAGCCCTATTCGCTAAACAAAATTCCTTGGCTTTACCCAAAAGAGCCCTGCCGATTTGTTTATTCCTGAATACTTCCTCGACGAATAAGTCATTCAAAACATAGGAATGTTGCATCGAAACCGACGAGAACATGGGATAGAGTTGGACGAATCCCGCTGGTTTGTTTTGGTAATAGGCTAAAAAAATAATTGATTCGTTTTTGTTCAAACGTTCGGTCAAGAATATCCTTGCGCCTTCAATATCGCTTTCTTGCTTATAAAACACCCTGTATTGGTTGAATAGGGGTGCAACCTCAAAAAGGTCTTTTATAGTGGCTTTAACGATTTTGATCATGATGCTAGCAAAAAAAAAGCTCCGTTAAGGAGCTTTTTTTTATTTTGATTTTTTGTACTTGTTTATCTCATCCTGTAATTGCCTACTTATTTTTTGCTCTCTTTCCAAGGCCCTTCTGCGGTGGTCCTCATATTCGGTCTCCACTTCGGCAAGAGCCGTTTTGGCCTCTTGGGTCAAGGTATTACTTCTTCTGAATTTGTAAACAAAAAGCAAGAATAACAATAACAGGCAACCGATAATGGACCAAAGAATGAAGTTATAGGTGGTTTTGGAAACCAACATACCTAAAAACGACATGCTGTCCTTTTCTTCCGATACCGAAGTTAAATTATTGGTCGTTTCCTCCAATTTTTTATTCAAGGATGAGATGGTAGCTTCATGGCCCGAAATCGTAGCCTTCAATTCCGCTTCTTTCTTGTACGTCATATTAAGGGTGTCCATTACATTCTTTCGCAATTTATCCAAGGAAATGATACGTACCACCTCATAACGCTTGCCGTCGGCCCTGTAATTCCCCGACTTTTTATAGATGTAATCAAATTGACTGTCGATAGTTCCTTTGTCCAAGGATAATTCTTCAGTGGTGTCTGTTTCTTCTTGTGCATTGTGTAGGTTGAATGACAATAAGGTCAATAAAAGAAGTAGTGTTTTTAAACCTTTCATTTTTAAATGGTTCTATGTTTAGTAAATGATTTAGAGGGGACTAAAGTAGTCCAATAATATCAATTAAGAAAAAAAATTGATCAGAAGCTACTTATAGTTATTCAACGTGATGGATCAATTTTAATTGTATCAATATTATCTTTATAGTTTAATAGTATGTAAAACGCCTAACTTTAGCGATATACTTGGCTAACCGAATTACTTGATGGGAATACCCATATTCATTGTCGTACCATATATATAGAATGATATTTTTGCCGTTATCGGACACGATTGTGGCCTTGCTGTCATAGATCGAAGGGGCCGACGTGCCCACAATATCGGAGGATACCATCTCTTTGCTTAGCGAATATTTTATCTGCTCTACAAGGTCTCCTTCCAAGGCATATTTTTTGACAATGGTGTTTATACCATCTAAAGAGGTTTCGTTTTTTACGACCAGGTTCAATATAGCCAATGATCCATTGGGAACGGGAACACGAATGGCATTTGAGGTCAATTTTCCATGAAGGGAGGGGATGGCTTTGGCAACAGCCTCACCGGCCCCAGTTTCAGTAATGACCATGTTCAATGCCGCGGCCCTTCCCCGCCTGTATTTACTATGCATATTGTCTACAAGGTTCTGGTCGTTCGTATAGGCATGTATGGTTTCCAGATGTCCTTTTATGATACCAAGGGAATCATCAATGACTTTAAGAATAGGGGTGATGGCATTTGTGGTGCATGAAGCAGCTGAAAAAATATGTGTTTTATCCGGGTCGTATTCCAAATGGTTGACACCATGAACAATATTCGGTACTTCCTTTCCTGGTGCCGTTAATAATACTTTCTTTACTCCTTTGGATAGCAAGTGGCGGGATAATTGCTCTTGATCTCTATAAGCCCCTGAGTTGTCTATCAATAGGGCGTTCTTTATGCCGTATTCGGTATAATCGATGTCTTCGGGTTGACTTGCGCTGATCATATGTACCGTGGTGCCATTGATGATCAGGGCCTTGTTCTTTAAATCGGTATCCACAGTTCCTAAAAACCTTCCATGTACTGAATCCGTTCGCAATAAACTAGCTCTTTTTTCAAGGATATCCTCATCGATGGTTCCGCGGGTAACTATTGCCCTCAAACGAAGCTGGTTGCCTTTACCGGTTTTGGCCATCAATTCCCGGGCCAATAATCGTCCAATACGACCAAAACCGTATAGGACCACGTCCTTGGGTTGTATTTCTTCAGCGCTATAGGCGCTTTTCAATTTTCCAATAACGAACGCTTTTACGTTATTGTAATTGCCTTCGTCAGCGTGGTATTCATAGGTTAATTTGCCAATATCCAGTTTTGAAGGGGGTAGTTTAATATCCTTTATGGCCCTGAGGATTTCTATTGAATCGAATATCGAAATCGGTTTTTGCACAAACTCACCGGCATATTCATGTAGGTGTATAATGTCGCCGACGCTGCGGTCGATAATTTGGTTTTTGAACAAAACAACTTCAATGGCTTTGTCGTACCACAGGTCACTGGTGATCTTTATAAATTCCGTAGTAGCCTTTCTACGGTCGGCCTGAAAAGCCAATTCTTTTTCGTATGATTTAATATGTTCCATAGTTTGTTGCGTTGTAGTTTTACCCAAAAATATATATTTCAAACGTTTTAGGAATGTTTCTTAGAATCAAAAAAAAACACCTTAACGATGGTCAAGGTGTTTTGGTCTATAGTGTTTTTTAAGTATTATTGGAAGATAAGTCGTTCTCTTTCCCCTTTTTTATTGATCATGGTAATACTCGTTTTTCCATATCTTGAAATGCGTCCAAAAAGCGTTTTGGCTTCTTGGATATCGTTGATTTCTTCATTGTCTACGGAAAGAAGAACTTTACCATCCAAACCATATCCGCGGTAGGTTTCTGGAACCCCAACAATTTTCACTCCTTTTTTTGTCTTGAAGGCTTTCCTGTCCTTGTCGGTCAAATTTTTGACTTCAAGGCCCATGACCGGCACAAATAAAGTCTGTCGCTCTTTGATGGTCACGGGAAGAATGAGTTCTTCACCTTCCCTGTCAATGGTTACTTCAATTTCATCACCTGGTCTTTTGGTAGACAGATACCCGGTTAGGTCGGCAAATTTGTGCACTTCTATCTGGTCTACGGCCTTAATGATGTCCCCTGCCATTAGATCGGCCTCTTCGGCTCCCGATTCTTCCTCGACACCTTCAATATACACTCCGTCAATTTCATTGATTCCTTTTTCAATGGCATAGGGTGTGTTGATGGAAACGGTTTTGATACCCAAAACCCCTTTTTGGACACTTCCGAATTCCATAATATCATCAATAACTTTTTTTGCGATATTACTGGGTACGGCAAAAGAATACCCTACGTAAGAACCTGTTTGGGATGAAATGGCGGTGTTGATCCCAATGAGATCGCCATTGGTGTTCACCAATGCTCCACCACTGTTTCCTGGGTTCACAGCGGCATCGGTTTGGATAAAGGATTGGTCGTTGCTCATTAATGCCCGTGCCTTGGCACTTACAATACCGGCGGTTACCGTTGAAGTCAAATTAAAGGGATTGCCCACAGCCAATACCCACTCGCCAACTTTTACATGGTCAGAATCCCCAAAGGCCAGGTAAGGCAAGGGTCTTTTTGCATCTATCTTTAATAGGGCGATATCTGAATTTGGGTCCGTACCCACCAATTCGGCCTCATAGGTTTTATTGTTGTTCAGGGTGACTTGTAATTGACTGGCACCTTTGATAACATGATTGTTCGTTACGATATGCCCGTCAGGGGAGATAATAACCCCTGATCCAGTACCGATCTGGGCTTTCTGGTTGCCTTCATAACCGTAAAAGAACTCCATTAAACTAGAAGGTCCCCTGCTTATGGTTACGTTTTTAACGTGTACAACGGCATTTACGGTGGTCTCGGCCGCCGATGTAAAGTCGACCTCATTGATCCCAGCCCCTTTTGCTGATGCAGGTGAAAAGCTTGAATTGATTATCGATGATGGATTATCGTCCGATACCACGGCATAATTTGTTCTTTCAAAAAATAATTTATAAGCGCCTAATGTAATGGCCCCAGCAAAAAGTGCTATAAGTAATGAGCCTCCGATTTTTTTCATACGTAAATGTAATTTTTATTTATTAGTGTCCTTAGGTCTTAAATTCAAGGTAAAATTAAGGGAATTAAAGATCTTGCCTTTAGGGTTTAACTACTTTTTAACTGCTAAAAAACCCTTAAAATTACATTATATTTGGACCATGGAAATGAATAGGGTACTTACGTTTTATAAATACCAAGGCACGGGAAATGATTTTGTAATGATCGATAATAGGGACAATAGCTTCCCTAAAGATGATATAAAATTGGTGGCTTGGCTGTGTGATAGAAGATTTGGGATAGGGGCCGATGGACTCATCCTCTTAGAGGAAGATGCGATCATGGACTTTAACATGGTATATTATAATGCTGATGGTAAACAAGGGTCAATGTGTGGAAATGGTGGCCGCTGCTTGGTAGCTTTCGCAAAATTTCTGGGCGTAGTTTCCGCTGAAGCGAAATTCAATGCTGTCGATGGAGTGCATTCCGCTACCATAAATGGGGATATCGTGGAACTCAAAATGGGTGACGTTTCCGAAATCAGTGAAAAACCCAATGCTTATTTCCTGAATACGGGATCCCCACATCATGTTCAGTTGGTAAAGGGGCTTCAGGATTTTGATGTATTTAAGGAAGGTTCCAAATTGCGATATGGGGTCTATGGACAAAAAGGGAGTAACATTAATTTTGTGGAACCTTTGGGTGAAGGAACTTTTGCAGTGAGAACGTATGAACGTGGAGTTGAGGACGAGACCCTTTCCTGTGGTACTGGAGTAACAGCCGTGGCTATTGCAATGCACAAGTCAGGTAAGGTGTCTTCCGATGTCGTAAATATCGAGGCCCAAGGGGGAAAATTACAAGTAAGGTTCTCAGTCGATGCCAAAGGGTATTCCAACGTACATCTAAAAGGTCCGGCAACTCAAGTTTTTAAAGGGGAAATCAAATGTTGAATCTTCAAGGAAAACATATTCATCTAAGGGCTCTAGAGCCTTCTGATCTGGATTTTCTCTATGAATTGGAGAACAATACGGATATTTGGGAGATCAGTGGCACTACCACACCTTATTCCAAACATGTGTTAAAACAGTATTTGGATAATGCCCATAGGGATATCTATGATGTGAAGCAATTGCGATTATGTATTGCTACAACGGATAAAGTTGTAGGGTTTATCGATTTATTCGATTTTGACCCCCAAAACAAGCGGGCAGGAGTAGGGATCGTGGTTTTGGAGCACAAACACAGGAATAAGGGAATTGGTGCGGAAGCCCTCTCACTTTTGTGTGATTATGTTTTTAAGGTTTTGGGACTTCGGCAATTGTATGCCAATGTCATGGAAGAAAACTTGGCCAGTCTCCACCTGTTCAAAAAAATGGGATTTATAGAGGTCGGCTTGAAAAAAGATTGGATTTTCTCCAATGGCACGTTTAAAAATGAAATATTACTACAAAAGATCACTGTATAATGTATATAAGAAAGATTTTATTGCTACTGGTTGTTTTGGGACTTATTATAGGGGGTGTTTTTGCCTATAAGGTCTACGATGCGGTGTTTTCTCCCAATACCAAGTTCAACAATGAGGAGGCGTTTGTCTACGTACCAACCGGGGCTACCATTAATGATGTAAGTCAGTTGTTGGATCCCTTGCTAAAAGATGCCAATACATTTGTTCAGGTTGCCGAACGAAAAGGTTACGCTTCAAATGTAAAAGGAGGTAAATATGCCATTACAAAGGGAATGGGCAACAATGATATCATAAATTCATTAAGAAGTAACAATATTCCTGTTAAGGTGTCATTCAATAATCAAGAGACCTTGGCCAGCTTGGCCGGTAGGATTGCTTCCCAAATTGAGCCGGACAGTCTCAGTCTCCTGAAGGTTCTGAACGACCCCGATTTTTATAAGGGTAATGGTTTTAATGAGGCCACGAAAATTGCGATGTTCATTCCGAATAGCTATGAGTTTTTCTGGAATACTTCGGCGGAAAAATTCAGGGCCCGGATGTTGAAGGAGTATAATCGTTTTTGGAATGAAGAAAGAAGGGCCAAGGCCAAGGCCTTGCGATTGTCCCCGACCGAGGTTATATCCTTGGCATCGATTGTGCATAAAGAGACGGCTAAGGTTGAGGAGCGGCCTAGAGTGGCAGGTGTGTATTTGAACAGGTTAAGAAAGAACATCAAATTGCAGGCCGATCCTACCGTTATTTATGCACTGAAAAAACATACAGGAAATTTTGATACGGTTATTAAACGGGTATTGTATAAAGATCTGGAGCTAGATTCACCCTACAACACCTATAAATATGCCGGAATACCCCCTGGGCCAATCACCATGCCCGATATATCGGCAATAGAGGCTGTTTTGAATCCAGAAAAGCACGACTATTATTATTTTGTAGCCAATGTTGAAAATTTCGGATATCACAAATTCGCAAAAACCCTTGCCCAACATAACCGAAATAAGGCACAGTACGTCCGATGGATCAATAGTCAAAATATTAATAGATAGGTCATTAATCGAAAATTAAGGACTTGTTAACTAATAATGTATATTTTTAACAAAGCCTTCTGACCTTCCCATGTTAAGCGCCATATCTTTGCATAGTGAAATTTAAGCATACCCTTTTTGGTAGTAAGTCTTAAGAAAACAGAGATATGAGAAGATGTATTTTCTTTTTTAGTTCTCTTATCATGCTTTTGATTTTTGTGAGTTTTAGTGGTTTGTCGTCTGATACGACAGTCCCTAGGACCTTGAAAGTCAATGAACCTACTGAGGTTTTGTTTCCCAAAAACAAAACTGTTTTGGCTCCAACCTTGGAAACCCCGCCTTTTTTAGGCAGTACATTCCATGGTTTTAAAGAAGCCTTGGCGTTTAAGGAATCGTCAGGGAATTATTTTGCAACAAATACCCTAGGGTATTTAGGTAAGTACCAGTTCGGTATAAACACCTTGGAATTAATGGGTGTTTTCAACTCATCAGTGTTCCTTAATGATCCTATATTGCAGGAAAAGGCATTTGAGACGAATATTGCCCGTAATAAATGGATTATGCGGAGGGATATTAAGAAGTTTGTAGGCAAACGGATTAAAGGTGTTGAGATTACCGAATCTGGAATGTTGGCTGCGGCCCATTTGGCTGGACCTGGAAATGTAATGAAATACTTGCGTTCTTATGGAAAAATCAATTTTAAGGATGCTTATGGATCAACCATTGTAAATTATTTAAAGAAATTCTCGGGGTACGATATTTCATTGGTATTACCAAAACGTAACCCAAAAGTGTAAGGTTTTATATGTATATGAAAATGGTAGGCCCCGACGGAAACGTCGGGGTTTATTTGTTTAAGCCTGAATGATGAAAATGGCAGGTCTTTTATTTAAGTCCACATTGGATTTTTTCCAGTCCGTTATATTTTTAGTTTGAATGAATTCCGTATTGAGTGTAATGTCACAAGCTATACACAATCGAGTGCTGTTCGAAAGTGAGGTCAATAGTTCTTTGAACAATTTGTCATTCCGATACGGGGTCTCAATGAAAATTTGGGACTGTTTTATATCCCTCGATTTTTTTTCAAGCGATTTGATGGTTTTTTTTCGATCTGCAGAATCAATTGGGAGGTAGCCGTTAAATGCGAAATTCTGTCCGTTCATTCCGCTGGACATTAAAGCCAATACAATGGATGAGGGTCCTACTAGGGGAACTACTTGTATGTTCTTCTGATGGGCAATACGCACCACATCGGCACCAGGGTCTGCAATACCGGGGCAACCGGCTTCGGAGATAATCCCAACATTAAGGCCTTCAAGGCATGGTTGTAAAAAAGTAGGAAGGCTTTCCGCTTCGGTATATTTGTTCAGCAGTTCGATATGCAATCCAGGTTGCGATTTTCTAGGGGATATTTTTTTGATGAACCGTCTGGCCGATTTTTCGTTTTCCACAATATAGTGGTCAACGGCTTCAATCACCCTTTTTATGGAAATGGGCAATACTTCCAATGGCTCATTATCACCTAAAGTGGTGGGGATCAAATAAAGTTTTCCTTTTGTCTTGTTGTTGCTATCCATTCAGGTGTGCTTACTTATTGTCCAGCTTTTTTGCGATGACTGTGCAGGCTTCGTCTATAAGATGAAAAACATGTTCAAAACCATCGTCATCGTAATAGGGGTCCGGTACTTCCATGGTACTGGAATCCAATACTTCCAACAATAATTTAACTTTGTTTTTGTGGTGTTTATTTTGGGTAAGGGCAATGATGTTTCTGTAATTGCTCTTATCCATCACATAAATAACATCAAATGCCTCAAAATCGGCTATCGTGAATAGTCGGCAACGTTGATGGCTGATATCTATACCGTATTTTTTACCTACCTCGATACTTCGAGGGTCAGGTTTACTGCCAATATGATAGCCTCCTGTTCCAGCGGAATCTACATGAATTTCATCACTGTCGACCTTGTTTTGGAGAATTCCTTCGGCCAATGGTGACCTGCAGATATTTCCAAGGCAGACCATTAAAACCTTTATAGCCATTAAAGTATGTTAAGAAAGTTTCTTGGTTAGATCCTCAATGTATTTCCGGAACTGCTTGTCGGTTTCAGCTAGGTTGTCAACCGTTTTACAGGCATGGAGAACAGTGGCATGGTCCCTTTTTCCAATTTGTGAGCCAATACTTGCCAAGGAAGCCTTGGTAAATTTTTTGGCGAAGAACATAGCCAGTTGCCTAGCTTGGACGATATGCCTTTTTCTTGTTTTGGATTGAAGGGTGGCCACATCCATTTCAAAGTAATCGGAAACTACTTTTTGGATATAATCTATAGAGACTTCGCGTTTGGTATTCTTGACGAATTTTTCGACCACTTGTTGTGCCAGCTCCAAAGTAACCTCTTTCTTGTTGAAGGAAGATTGTGCTATCAAGGATATAATGGCACCTTCCAACTCTCGAATATTGGTTTTGATGTGTTTGGCAACATAATCGATGATATCTTCAGGCATTTCAACACCATCGCGATACAATTTGTTCTTTAAGATGGAAATCCTCGTTTCGTAATCGGGATTTTGCAATTCGGCCGATAATCCCCATTTGAATCTCGAAAGCAATCGTTGTTCAATATCCTGCATATCAACAGGAGCCTTGTCCGATGTTAGAATCACTTGTTTCCCGTTCTGGTGCAAATGATTGAATATGTGGAAGAACACATCCTGGGTACCCGATTTTCCCGATAGGAATTGAACATCATCGATAATGAGCACATCTATCAATTGATAAAAATGTATAAAATCGTTTCGTGTATTTTTCTTGACGGATTCAATATACTGCTGGGTGAATTTTTCCGCGGATATGTACAAAACCGTACGGTCAGGGTATTTATCCTTTATCTCAACGCCAATCGCATGAGCCAAGTGGGTCTTGCCCAAACCAACTCCACCAAAAATCAATAACGGATTAAACGAGGTTCCCCCAGGTTTGTTCGCTACTGCCATCCCTGCCGAACGGGCCAAACGGTTAGAGTCGCCTTCAAGGAAATTATCGAAATTGTAATTCGGATTCAATTGGGATTCGATTTTGATATTTCGAATTCCAGGAATGACAAAAGGATTCCTAAGTTCCGGGTTTTTTGATTTAATAGGGACATCCATTTCCTGTGGTCCCATATTGCCCCGGTTTGAACTGGGTATTTTTTCTGTAAACGGTTCACGGTTGCCGTAGGTATTCTCCATCCTTATAATGTATACAAGTTTGGCGGTCTCACCCAATTCTTTGGTAAGGGCAACTTTCAAAAGCTTCACATAGTGCTCTTCCAGCCACTCATAGAAAAATTTGCTGGGCACCTGAATACTTAAGGCATTATCTGATAATTTTACAGGTTTTATGGGTTCAAACCAAGTTTTGAATGCCTGCGGTTGGATGTTATCTTTGATAAAAGCCAAACAGTTGTTCCAGACGGAATTAGCAGTAACACTCATTGTAAAAATTCTGTTGTTTATGGTTAGTTTTTAAGCACTGATAGCACTAGGTCTTATAGCTGGATTAATGTAATTTAGGTCCCGCAAATATGTGAACAAAAATCCTAAAAAAAAAATGATTTGGGGTTGATTTTACCCTTTTTTTTTCGCATGTTACACTGCCCGTAAGGGTAGCTTTTAAAGATATAATTTTTAGATGAATAATTATGGATTTTCATGAAATTTCTTTTCGTGTCCGATATGCGGAAACGGATCAAATGGGTGTTGTGCATCATGGCAATTACCCGCAGTATTTGGAGATGGGGAGGACGGAATGGTTGCGTTCCTACGGTATTTCCTACAAAGCCATGGAGGATAATGGGATTATTCTTCCTGTTGTCTCTATTTCCCTGAACTATAAGAAATCCGCCTACTATGACGACATTATAGTTCTTCGTACTTACCTGCGTAAAAAACCTATGGTCAGGATTGAATTTGATTATGAAATCTATAATGGGGAAGGTGATTTGTTGGCTGTAGCAAATACAGTACTCGCCTTTATGGATGCCAAAAAAAACAAGCCGATCAGGTGTCCTGCGGATATACTCGAAAAGATCGGTTTTTAACCCGGTCTTTCCGTAATGGATATGGTATGGTTTTCTTGGAATAATTGCTGTGTCATTTGGGCATGGCTTTTAGGTACACAAATATAAATAGTGCATTCCATTTCGAGTTTTTGGGAAACGATTTCGAGGTTGTGTTGTTTGATTATGCGCATTACCTTGTTCATCGTTTCATAGCCGAATTTGATCTCGAAATGGGCTTTTTCGGTCCTTTCAACAATAGGTGATGCCTCAAGGGCCATTTGTGCTGCGGTCCTATAGGCGCTGATCAAGCCTCCAACCCCTAATTTGGTGCCACCGAATATACGGGCCACGGCCACAAGGACATTGGTTACCTCAAAAGATTGTATTTGTCCGTAAATGGGCATTCCGGCCGAGTTGTTAGGTTCGCCATCATCATTTGCACGATACCGAACGTTATTTATACCCAATTGCCATGCGTAACAGACATGATTGGCGGTATGATGCTTTTTTTTAAGCATTTCAATAATGGGTTTCACCTCGTCCTCAGATACCAACGGGTAGGCGTAACCAAAAAACTTGCTCTTTTTCTCTTTAAAAAGAACTTCCTCTGAAGGTTTGGACAAAGTTTTATAACAATCAGTATTTTCCATTAGAATACAGCAACGAGAATGATACTTATAACAGCCAAGACTATACCTCCCCAGTTTTTGGGGCTTATCTGTTCTTTAAATAGGACAATGCCTAAAAGGGTTGACAACATTACAATGGCCACATTATTGATCGTAAAGACCGAAGCGCTATTCAAAGTTGGGTTTTGTAATGCCCGTAACAAATAGTATATAGAAAAATAGTTCGGCACCCCTAAGGCAATTCCACCTAGAATATTCTTAAAGTTTATTTTCAAAGGGGCTTTAAAGGCTTTGAAGATAATAAAGAATAGCCCCACGAAAGCGGCAGCCGCGAAAATGGCAGCTGAAAAAAGGGGGAATTCGTTTTCCGTGATTTGGGTTTCCTGAACGTATTTGATACTGGTATCTATAATTCCAGATCCCAGGAAAACCAAAATTGGCAAAAGCAAGGATGATCTTTTGAATTTGATTTCCTTCTTCTTGATGGAAGCAAAATATACGGCAGCCAATGCTAAAAGTATTCCTATGACTTTCAAAAACCCAAGGGTTTCCTTATAAACCAGTATCCCGAAAATTACGGGAATTACCAATGACATTTTGGTGGCCACGGATGCAACTGAAACCCCTACCGTCTGTGAGGTCTTAGCCATTAAATTAAATACGACGATGAATAACACACCTAAGAGAAGGGTTCCGGTAAACCAAGGTTGTTCTGTGATTTCCAAGGGTTTCACCTCACCCGAATAAAAAAACATCCCTACTGCACAGGCTACCACATAATTGGTGATGATGGCATATGAGGTTTCAATCTTATAGATCTCATAGAGTTTGAAAATCACAAAGATCAAACTGGAACAAAGGACGCTTAATACTAGGTCTAACATCTATATCCTAGAATTTAATTGTATTATGTCCTCTTTTCCAACGCTAATATTCCAGGTCTTTATCCCTAACTGTTCGGCAGCCAAGGTGTTTTCCAGGGTGTCATCGATAAAAAGGGTTTCTGGGGCATTCAAATCGTTCTCTTTAAGTACAAACCCGTAAATGTCCTTATTGGGTTTTCGCATTTCAATTTCGTGCGAAAGATAGAATTGCTCAAAACAGTTTTTAAAGCGATGGTAATTATGCTCCCCCATAGTTTCGATTACCTTGGAAATGTGGAGGGCATTGGTGTTGCTTAGAAGAAAGAGACGATGTGTCTTTTCTTGGGCCAATTTTTCAATGAATTCAAGTCTGTATTCCGGAAAATCCAATATCATTCCATTCCAAATCCTAACTATTTCCTGCGATGATGCACTTGGAAAAGCAATTTGAAGTTTCTTTACAAAATCCCCGGAACTAATAGCCCCTACTTCAAAATCATTACTTAGGGCTAGGAGATCAGCTGTGAGGTTTGTGTTATCGTATTTTTGGATTTCACGAAAAAGAATCTCCTTGTCCAGGTTTATGAAAACATCGCCAAAATCAAAAATGATGTTTTTAATCATTTCTATATATGTTTAAAATGTCAGTGTCAATATTTAATACACATGGGGTTTTGCCCATGATTTTTGGGGCTTTAAGACCTTTTTCAAAGGTATTGGGGCCATTGAATATTCGCGCCTCATCCCATAGGTCGGCAGTAATGAAGGAAGTTAGTGTTTGGGAACCCCCTTCGATCAGAACACTGGTAATGTTGTTCTTGTATAGTACTTGGCAAATTTGTTCTGGCAAATTTACTGAAAAGTCGACGACCTCATAATCCACGCCTTTTCTCCATAGGGCAGTGTCTTCAATCTGTGTGATAATGATGGTTTTTATTTTTTGGTCGAAGATGTGGTATTCACCTTGTATCCTTAGATTCCTATCGAGGATCACACGAATTGGGGATTTGCCGTACCATTCCCTCACATTTAGTTTGGGGTTGTCCTCCATAACCGTATTGGTGCCTACCAAAATGGACTGTTCTTCACTACGCCATTTATGCACCAATTGCCTTGAATAATGGTTAGAGATCCAATAGGGTTCGGTTTTGCCATTTCTTTTTGAAGCTAAAGGGGCCATAAAACCATCTTTGGTCTCAGCCCATTTCAAAATAATGAATGGGCGTTGCTTTTGATGGAATGTCATGAATCGTTTGTGATGTTCCCGGCACGCATCCTCAAGTATCCCCACGGTTACATTGCAACCGGATTCTTTAAGTCGGGCAACACCTTCGCCCTTAACCTTGTCATGGGGGTCTACCGTGCCAATAACGACATTGGGTATCCTATGTTTTATGATTAAATCAGCGCAAGGAGGGGTTTTTCCATAATGGGAACAGGGTTCCAAGGTCACATATAGGGTTGATTTTGATAAAAGGGATTTATCGGTAACCGAATGGATGGCATTCACCTCGGCATGGGGCCCTCCATAGGCACTGGTATATCCTTCACCGATGATTCTGTTTCCCTGCACGATTACCGCCCCTACCATGGGATTTGGTGCGGTCACCCCAAGGCCATTTTTCGCCAATTGTAGGGCGCGTTCCATAAATATTGGGTCAATCGACATTTATTGTATCGTTATTTCTTG
The DNA here is from genome assembly GCF_014596745.1 of Maribacter aquimaris. Classification (GTDB taxonomy): domain Bacteria; phylum Bacteroidota; class Bacteroidia; order Flavobacteriales; family Flavobacteriaceae; genus Maribacter_A; species Maribacter_A aquimaris. Next base: position 465,033 of record NZ_JABTCF010000001.1, on the reverse strand, counting down.
ACTATGGTCAACAGTGTAATCATAGGAAAAACCGCCAAGTCTGTAGGTTATGTTCCCTTTAAAGTCAACCTTCATTTTCTTGTTCAACACCTGATTTAAGATGGCACCGAATAAATTGCCCTTATCCTCTTTAAACAATTCCGACAAAGGTAAATTAACCACCAAAGGTACAATAAAATTGTCCTTGGCCGGCACGTCAAAAGCCTCTGAAGATACGGTAGCCAAGTATATGCCGTCAACATAAACCTTGATTTCATCGGTAAGTAGGGTGCCTCCCAAATCGTTATTGTTGTTAAAGCGTGCTTCAGCCAGCAGGGTGATTGCATTTGCACTGGCCTCTTTCACCGAAACGCTATCGATTCCAACAAATTCCGGTTTTTGATTGAAGGTGCAACTTTGCCCAAGTACGGTCAAAACCAATATGAAAAATACTTTTTTCATTCCCTATAAATTTATATTTCATGTATCTTCACTCCGCTAAAATAGAACATTAAAAAAGATTGAATCAATAATTCATGGAAACAGCTGTAATACGTGAAATAGAACCCAAGGACAATAGGGAAGTGGCTTCGTTGATTCGGAAGGTTTTGTTGGAAATGGGCGTGCCCAAGGTGGGTACGGCATATGCGGATAAGGCCTTGGACCGGATGTTCGAGAATTACGATATGCCCAAAGCCACTTATTTTGTGGTCGAAGATCAAGGTCGACTTATCGGCGCTGCGGGAGTGGCACAATTAGCGAATTACAAAGGGAATGTCTGTGAGTTACAAAAGATGTACTTTCTAGAAGAGGCTAGAGGTCGGGGTTTGGGTGCGGCAATGATGGATATTTGCTTAGACCGTGCCAAAAAATATGGTTTTGAAAAATGTTATTTGGAGACTATGCCATACATGAAGGACGCCCAAAAACTCTATATAAAATCCGGATTTGAATATATTGAGGGCCCCATGGGTGATACGGGCCATTTTTCTTGTCCCGTATGGATGTTGAAACAACTATAGATTATGTTATTACGGGAGATTAGGAATATTTATCATAAGGAGCTCGACCCCATCTATCCCAAAGAGGAAGTGGATAGTTTTTTTTACCTGGCCATTTCGCATTTCTTGGATTTGGAACGTTTTGTTTTGGCGATGCAACCTAATTTGACGCTGACCAAGGAAAAGGAGCAACCCCTGTTTGAAGTGTTGAGCCAATTGCGTTTGGAAAAACCCATTCAGTATATTCTAGGGGCTACTGATTTTATGGATATGGAGTTCATCGTGAATAAGGATGTACTGATTCCAAGGCCAGAAACTGAGGAGTTGGTTCGTTGGATAATAGAAGAACACAACAATCATCATACACCATTCACTATCCTGGATATTGGAACAGGTAGTGGATGTATTGCGATAGCATTGGCGAAAGCCTTAAAAAATACAAAGGTATTCGCTCTTGATGTTTCGAAAAGAGCTTTGAGGACGGCTGAATTGAACGCACAGAAGAATAAGGTTGAAATAGTATATATTCAATCTGATATCCTTAAAACAGAATCCCTTGAAGAAAAATTTGATATTATAGTCTCTAATCCACCTTATGTCAGGGTGTTAGAGAAAGAATATATGAACTCCAACGTAATTGAAAACGAACCTGAAATCGCATTGTTCGTTTCTGATGATGACCCATTGGTATTTTATCGTAAAATCATACAATTTGCTATCGAGCACTTAAAACAAGATGGTTGGTTATATTTTGAAATCAACCAATATTTAGGTTCGGAAACCAAAGCACTCTTAGTGGATAGGTTTGTGGAAATTGAGCTAAGAAAGGATATATTTGGAAAGGAACGGATGTTGAGGGCAAAAATCAACAAATAGTGGTATTATGCGATTAAATAGCATCGTGGTATTTTGCGGGAGTAGTGAAGGGAACGACCTAAGGATATTGAAAGTTGCCGAGGATTTGGGAAGTACGTTGGCTGAGCGTGGGATAACGTTGGTCTATGGAGCGGCTAAAATTGGGGTCATGGGTAAGGTTGCGGAAGGAGCCTTGAAGTTCCGTGGAGAGGTCATAGGGGTAATCCCCGATTTTCTAAAAATAGAGGAAGTGTTCCATACTGGCCTTTCCGAGTTGATTGTTACAGGGGACATGCATGAACGCAAACTTAAAATGCATGGATTATCCGATGGTATCATTGCCCTCCCCGGGGGATATGGAACCTTGGAGGAATTGTTTGAGATGATTACCTGGGCCCAAATCGGCCTGCATCAAAAACCAATCGGTATCTTAAACATTAATGGATTTTATGATGATTTGTTGGCGATGTTACTGAAAATGGTGGATCAAGGCTTTCTGAAAAAGGAAAATTATGATATGTTGTTGGTTGATGATTCTGTAGACGGACTATTACAACAAATGGAAAACTACAAGGCAGTGGTGTTGCCAAAATGGATAGATAAAGGTTGATTATAAATGGATATTAAAGAGAAAATACAGGCACTGCGCCAAGAATTAAGGGAGCATAACCATAATTATTATGTGCTCGATAATCCTACGATTACGGATTTCGAATTTGATATGAAACTTAAGGAGCTCCAAGATTTGGAGGCAAAACATCCTGAGTTTAAAGACTCGACTTCCCCAACCTTAAGGGTTGGAGGGGGGATTACGAAGAATTTCAATACCGTGGTCCATGAACATCGTATGTATTCCCTGGACAACTCGTATTCCAAAGAGGATTTGGAAGATTGGGAGAAACGTATACAGCGTATTTTAGGCGATGCCGAAGTAGCGTTTACCTGTGAGTTAAAATATGATGGGGCATCGATTAGTCTTACCTACGAAGAAGGCAAACTCGTGAAGGCGGTTACCCGGGGAGATGGCTTTCAAGGCGATGATGTAACCAACAATATAAAGACCATTCGTTCGGTACCCCTACAACTTAAGGGTGATTATCCTCCTAAATTCGATATTCGCGGAGAGATTATTTTGCCTTTGGATGGTTTTGCAAAAATGAACGAGGAACGTATCGCTGCAGGGGAAGACCCTTATATGAATCCAAGGAATACGGCCTCGGGAAGCCTAAAATTGCAAGATAGTGCTATGGTGGCCCAACGTCCTTTGGATTGTCTTCTCTATGGAATCGAAGGGACCAATACGGGAATATCATCCCAATTCCAGATGTTGGAAAAGGCAAGGGAGTGGGGATTTAAAGTGCCTACCATAGCCCAATTATGTAAAAGTACCGACGAGGTTATGGCCTTTATTGATAAATGGGATGTTCAACGCCATAGTTTGCCATATGAGACCGATGGTGTTGTCGTAAAAGTCAACAGTATTCAACACCAAGAGGAATTGGGGTATACGGCTAAATCGCCACGATGGGCCATGGCCTATAAGTTTAAGGCAGAACAGGTTTCCACCATTTTAAGGGAAATTACGTACCAGGTGGGCCGTACTGGTGCGATTACCCCCGTAGCGAATCTTGAGCCTGTATTATTGGCCGGAACGACCGTGAAAAGGGCCTCCTTGCATAATGCCGATCAAATTGAGAAATTGGATATACGGGAAGGGGATACCGTTTTTGTGGAAAAAGGGGGAGAGATCATTCCGAAGATTGTTGGGGTCGACCTTACCTTAAGACCAGCCAATTCAAAACCAACACAATATATCACCCATTGCCCTGAATGTGGTACCGAATTGGTGCGTACAGAAGGGGATGCCAAGCATTATTGTACCAATTTTTATGGTTGTCCTACCCAAATCACGGGGCGTATACAGCATTTTATATCCCGTAAGGCCATGGATATTGAAGGTCTTGGTGGAGAAACCGTCGAACTTCTTTATAAGGAAGGCCTAATTCGAAATTATGCCGACCTCTATATTTTAACCAAAGAGCAGGTGATGCCTTTGGAACGTATGGCCGATAAATCTGCAGAGAATTTGGTGAAAGGGGTGGCGGAATCGGTCAATATTCCTTTTGAACGTGTTTTGTTTGCTTTGGGTATTCGATTTGTGGGTGAAACGGTCGCTAAAAAGCTGGCAAAAGCCTTTAAAAATATTGATGCTTTAATGGCCGCTTCGGTTGAAAGTTTGATGGCTGTTGATGAAATCGGGGAGCGTATCGCACAAAGTGTGGTCGATTTTTTCCAAAACGAGAGAAATTTGGAAATCATTTCTCGGTTAAGGAGTTACGGACTACAATTTGAATTGTCCGCCGATAAGTTGTTGAACCAGACCGAAGTATTAAAAGGTAAAACCTTCGTGGTATCCGGGGTTTTTGAGTCCGTCAGCAGAAATGATCTCAAGAAAATGATTGAGGATAATGGGGGCAAGGTAGGCTCTTCAATATCTTCAAAAACCTCATTCTTGGTCGCTGGTGATAAAATGGGGCCTAGCAAAAGAACCAAAGCCGAGAGTTTGGGGGTTCCAATTATATCCGAACAGGATTTTGTGGGGATGATACATTGATTTTTTTTAATTATACTGTTTTTTAAGTTGTAATACATATAACTTCAAGACAGTAAAACCTTTTCTATGCATAAACGAATAAGAACTTTTTTAGCATTAGTATTGATTTTCAACGCAAGTGTATTGCTAGCACAAACCTTGGATTTTGATGATCTTAAAAACCTGAATATCCGAAATGTTGGTCCTGCCAACATGAGCGGACGTATTACGGCCATCGACGTAGTCAATGATAATCCGAAGACCGTATATGTTGGGGCAGCCTCAGGAGGGGTTTGGAAATCTGAAAATGGCGGTAGTGCTTGGAAACCGGTATTTGACGACCAACCCACCCAAAATATCGGAGCTTTGGCCATTCAGCAGGATAATCCTGATGTTATTTGGGTAGGAACAGGGGAGGGTAATCCTCGAAATTCCATGAATTTAGGTCTCGGGGTGTTCAAAAGTACCGATGGTGGTAAAACATGGGAGCATATGGGATTATCCGATACGAAGACCATACATCGTATTGTAGTGGATCCTAGGGATGGTAATACAGTTTTTGTTGGCGCCATGGGCGATCCCTTTACGCCAAACGAACATAGGGGGTTATACAAGACCATAGACGGGGGAAAGACATGGCGAAAAATATTATATACAAATACCCAGTCGGGGATAGCCGATTTGGTAATGGACCCCATTAACCCCGACAAAATGTTCGCTGCGGTATACGAGCATCGAAGAACCCCATACTATTTTACCTCGGGGGGATCGGGTTCTGGTTTGTACTTGACCCTTGACGGGGGTGGTAGTTGGAAAAAAATAGCGGAAAAGCAAGGGCTTCCTTCCGGGGATTTAGGCCGTATAGGTATGGCTATAGCACCCAGTGATCCCAACCGGGTATATGCAAAGGTTGAAGCCGCTAAAAATGCTTTGTACCGTAGTGATGATGGGGGAAGTTCATGGTATGTGGTCAATGAGGACCCGAAGTTTACGAACAACCGCCCGTTTTATTTTCAGGAATTGGCGGTAGATACGAAAGATCCCGATCGATTATATAATATCTATCAGCCTTTAACGGTCAGTTATGATGGCGGTAAGACCTTTGATCCGACACCCATGATCCCCGCAGACGAGACCAAAGGTATCCATGCCGATTTTCACGCTTTTTGGGTGAACCCAAAAGACCCTGAACATTTTATCATTGGTGGTGATGGTGGACTAGGGATAACCTATGACCACGGTAAAAGCTGGTATTTTCCGGAGTCTATTCCCGTGGCACAATTTTATCATATAGCGGTTGATCATGACCGTCCTTTCAATGTTTATGGTGGTATGCAGGATAATGGCAATTGGTCAGGACCAGGCTATACATGGAAAAGAGGGGGCATTCGAACTTTGTATTGGCAATATTTGGTTGGGGGTGATGGCTTTGATATTTCACCAGATCTTGAAAACTCCCGTTTTGGCTATGGGTCTTCCCAAAACGGAAATCTCTATAGATACGACAAGTTAACGGGCTACTATGTAAGTATACAACCACCGGCACCTGATACGGAAACCAGTTTGCGTTTTAATTGGAATGCCGCATTTGCACGGGACCCTTGGGATAGCAATAAAGCCTATTATGGTTCACAGTTCGTCCATGTCACCAAGGATAAGGGGGCTTCATGGGAAATCATATCCCCAGATTTGTCGACCAATAACCCAGAACATCAAAAGGGGGATTATGGTGGACTCACCTTGGATGTTTCTGGAGCCGAGCAATACAATAGTATTCTTGATATTGCCCCAAGTCCGTTGGATAAGAACGTTATTTGGGTAGGAACCGATGACGGACAAGTACAGCTCACCAAAAATGGAGGTGCCAGCTGGAAGAATTTGACCAAAAACGTAAAGGGATTGCCTAAGGAAGCATGGATTGCCCAAGTTAAGGCGTCACGATATCATGAGGGTACCGCTTGGCTCGTCGCCAATAATTATAGAAAAGGGGATTATTCCCCTTACCTTTTCAAAACCAATGATTTTGGAAAGACATGGGAGCGCCTGGCGAGTGGGGGTACCGTAAAAGGATATGCGCTTAGCGTGGTTCAGGACCCTGTTGAGTCCAAATTGGTTTTTTTAGGTACGGAAAATGGTTTGTGGGTCAGTATTGATGAAGGAAGGAGTTGGACGCAATTTAAAAATGGATTCCCTTCAGTATCTACCATGGACTTGACCATACAAGAACCTGAATCGGCTTTGGTAGTTGGTACTTTTGGTCGTGCCATTTGGGTTTTGGATGATTTGTTGAGCCTACGGGAAATAGCAGCCAATAGAATCAAAAATACAATTACGGCTTTGCCCGTAAACGATGCAGTACAGGTAAAGGGACTCTTTATTAATCCGCCGGGAAATATATGGAGCGGTTTTCATACGACCTTCGAAGGGGAGAATAAGGTTTTTCAAAAGACAAAAATACCGTACTATCTCAAGTCCCTTAAAGATTCTTCGGTCATGGTAACGGCAACGATATATAATGATAAAAATGAAAGGATAAGGACTGTTGAAGGGGATTCCCTTGTTCAAGGATTGAATTATTTGATATGGGATTTGGATGAAGAATCGGCGAACCTACCAGGTGCTTCCCGTAGTGCACAAAAGATTTCGGTCTTACCAGGGACCTATAAAGTTCTTGTCGATTATGGAGGTGTAAAGGATTCAACGCAAGTGAGGGTCATTGCCGACCCACGATTTGACCTGGATCTGAAGATCGATGAAGAACGTTATTCCTTTAAAAAGGCATTGGAAACCCAAGTAATGGAATTGGGTCGAGGTCTGGAAGCCATAGACAAAACAATGAACATTGTAGGAAAATTGAAAAAACAACTTCAAGATAGCGCATCGATCAAAACCCCGGACCTAGCTAAAAAAATACAGGAAATGGAAAATGCCTTGGAAGGACTTCGAGCCAAAGGGCAAACACCACGGCCCAAACGACAGGTAGGAGCATGGCAAACTTTGGAGATAACCCCTTATTCAAGGCTTGGGAATCTATTAAGGGTAGCTAGTGCAAGGACAGCTCCCTTATCGTCCCAACACAGTAAACTGCTTGGGGATTTGAAAGTTATGATAGCCCATTATACGAATGAGGTGGATGATTTTATGGAGGATCCATGGAGGTCGTTCACCAAGGAAATCAAGCAAAGTGATTTAAAATGGTCGGATGAATGGGATTGACCCAGAATCACCAAAGACAATTGACAACCCTAGGTTACAGGCCCATACGTTTAGGCTGGAGTTACGGCTTCAGCCTCAATTTCGACCAAATAACCTTCGCCGACCAATCGGGCCTCAACTAGGGTATTCGCGGGATTGATCCCTGCAAATCGTTCTCCATGGGCACGGGCAACCACTTCCCAGTCCTTCAGGTCGTTTACGAAAATCCGGGTACGGACAACATCGGCCAGGCTACCGCCCAAACTCTCAAGGGCAGCCTCGATCTTGTCAATGACAAAGTGGGTCTGGGCTGCGGCATCCGTTCCTCCGATCATTTTTTCACCGTGGGTGGCTGTTGTCCCGGAAACATGTATGCGATTGCCATCTTTTACCGCACGGCAATATCCAGCAAATTCCTCCCAAACAGTTCCACTAAAGACCTGTTCCCTATTCGTTCTTGATTTTATGGGTGTAAAAGTTTGTGGGATAGTCTTAAGGTGATGGCTTAAATCCCCGGAGGCAGTTAAGAAAGGAGGTTTACGGTATTCATCCCCACAATCGCCATGTATCGGTTTAAGCTTGTTTTGCGCTCCTTTGATGGCCGCAATATCAATCGCATCCAGGTCAATGGATAAAATCTTCTTATTGTCGGTAATATGCTCACTGGCCCCTAGGCGGGCACCAATGATAACGCCGGCCATAGCATCGTTCTCAAGAATATACCGACTTGCAATGTTCGCTATGGATGCGCCGTGTTTGTCGGCAACTTTCCTTAGAACGCTTAAAAGGTTTTGGTAGGGTTCCCAACCACCAGAGGCATCAATGAAACGTTTATATTTCATTTGCGACCAGGTTTTCAATTCATCCTGTGTGGGTTCTTTAACCCCTAACCATTTATCCGTCAAGAAACCTCCGGCCAATGTTCCAAAGGCTAGGATTTTAACACCATATTTTTCACATACATCAAGCATTTTACCATTGGCCCGCTGATCGATTACCGAATGGCATATCTGATTGCTCACAATGGGAATTCCACTGGCCAATGCGATGCGTAAATGGGCTGAATCAAAATTAGTGACACCCAAATGTTTGATCAATCCTTCCTCTTGTAATTCCTTTAGGTAAAATAGGCCATCCAACCAACTGGGGTCTGGGTAATGCCACGCATGGAATTGCATTAGGTCCACTGAATCCTGTTGCATACGTGAAAGTGCCAGTTCTATAGCCCTTCTTACTTCAGATCTGTTTATTTTTCCCGGTTCTGGTACCCATTTGGTAAATAAGCGTATTTGATTTCCATGTTCGTAATTATTTTTAAAAGTACCGGCGATGATCTCGCTTGACCCATAGTGATCGGCCATATCGAAGGAGGTAAAACCTTCGGACGCATATGCCTCCATGAATTTAGAGGTTGTTTTTGGGTCTAATGTCTTGCCATCCCTTTCCATATCAGCGATTTGCCATAGGCCTGTAACTATACGGGAAATTTCAAGTCCGGGGGCTAAAGTGGTAGTCATCTTCATTCGTTATTCTTTTGGAAGTTTTTTAAACCGTTTTGAGATATCCACACCTTTGTTCTTATGCTGTTGCCATTTATAGGCAAATAATACACTTGCCAATCCCATTACAATAAGCCAAATGGGTGTGGAGTGAAAATACCAGTCGCTTACGTTGGATGTGAGGTCTTTATACGTGTGTATACCTAAAAAAGCCAATAGCAGCATAGTGCCAACCGCGCCAATAAAGAGCTGTGTTTTTCTATTCTTAATGATTTTGATTTCCTGGGTCAATTCAGGATTTCTACTGCCGATGGTTAGTAAGGTAATGCACATCAACAAGAAATTGACCATCATGGAGGTGACCATAATGTCGATGCCAAGGAAGAAATCACCAGCAAAATGGGAACCTAGGACGCCTACACTGGCCATTAATCCCGCTGCGATAAGTGCATAATGGGGGGTATGTCGTTTTGGATGTATTTTTGATATCATTTCAGGGAAAATCCCGTCTTTGGCCCAGGCGAACATCAATCGGGAAACCGACAATAACATGGCCGGAAGGTCATTGATCAAAGCTATGGCAGCACCAATAAGAATAGTCACACCCAAACTTGCAGGAAGCACATAACTTAATAAACCGGGCGCCGTAATATCCTTAACGAGGGCTTCTTGGGCAACAAAACTCCATGGAACGGTATGATAGACCGCCGCGGCAAACAGGAAATAAAAAACACCTACCCCTAGGATGGCAATTAAAATAGCCTTAGGCAAGGATTTGGTAGGATTTTTTGCTTCCCCACCAGCCTGTGCAATAGAATCGAAACCGATAAAACTGGAGAATAACAAAGCGGCGGCAGATAGAAAAATCCTCCAGTCAAAATCAATACTGGTAGTTGGGGAAAAATCCCTTCCTTCCTTGGTTTTTAAGGCCATCAAAAAATCGTTTGAATCAAAACTGAAGCCTGCGACAATAACTATGGCTCCCAAGGCAAACATGAGGAACATCATGGGTAGTAAGGCCCTTTCGTAAGATTTGGCCCCTTTTATATTGATCCACACAAACGTCCAGATAAGGGATAGGGCAAGGCAGACACGTATCCAACCCACTTCGAGAGCAGTTGAAAGCCTATCCCAGCCTAAACCTAAGGTAACATCCCTAATGAAGGGTATGGTGACATAGGCAATAACCCCTATAACTATGGAGAGCCCGAACCATTGGGAAAAACTCGCGACGAAACCCAAATAGGGATTCAATCCTCGGCTGGCATAGATATAACTACCCCCGGCACGAGGCATCGCGGATGCCAAAATAGCATAAGCAAAGGCGGCAAATAAGGCGGGAATGGCAGCAAAGGCAAAGGCAGGAAGCACATATGGACCAATACCGGGAACATTTCGTTGAATCATAAAAGGCACCACATTGATCGAGGCACCCAACATAGAACATACTCCAGTTGCCGTAAGGGCCAATAACCCCATTTGGCGCGTTAGTTTGGTCGGTCTTTTATCCATTCGTTCGCCAATGTACAAAATAGCGGGATAAAGAAAATACCCAACAATCAAAAAAAGATGTTTTTCCGAAGTACCAAGGTGTTGTGTTAAACAATAAATGCGCTTACATTTGGGGAAAATGTCCAAACAAATTCAATAGATGAACTTTTTTTTAATTACCACTATATTGGTTTTTCTTTCCGCGGCCTTTGGTTTTATCAATGTGCGCTTTTTAAAATTGCCCAACACCATTGGTTTAATGGTGATTACCATATTTTTTACGTTGGGTGTATTTGCCTTGAGTTACTTTGATGATACTTTGTTGAATGCGGAAAAGTACATTATTACCCAGATCGACTTTAAGACGTTACTGCTGGATGTTATGTTGAGTTTTTTGCTCTTTGCAGGTGCTTTGCACACGAATTTCCAGCAATTGCACGTACAACGTTGGCCAATTTTTGTGTTCTCGACACTCGGAGTGCTTGTTTCTACTTTTCTAGTGGGCACGGGAACCTATTATTTACTAATGCTTTTCAGTCTTGATATTGATTATGTGTACTGTCTCTTGTTCGGAGCCTTGATTTCCCCTACAGATCCCATTGCGGTATTGGGGATTTTAAAACAGGCAGGGGCTCCCAAAAAATTGGAAACGAAAATCGTAGGGGAGTCCTTGTTCAATGACGGGGTTGGGGTAGTGGTCTTTTTGACCATATTCCAATTTGCTTCTTCTGGCAGCGCTACCGTATCCGCGTTGGATGTTTTGGAACTTTTTGGGGTTGAGGTCATAGGAGGGGTTGTCTTTGGATTGCTTTTAGGATGGGTTACTTATCGTCTTATGAAATCAATAGACGATTATGATATTGAAGTCATCATTACCCTGGCTACCGTTATGGTAGGAACGGTGATTGCACAAAAATTGCATCTTTCCGCTCCATTGGCGATGGTGACAGCGGGTTTAATGGTTGGTAACGATACCATACGCGATAGTTCCATGTCCGAGATTACCGAGACGTATGTAGATAAGTTTTGGGAGTTGATAGATATCCTTTTAAACACCGTACTGTTTGTGTTGATTGGAATGGAAATGTTGGTCTTGGCTTTTCAACTCGACTATGTCATCGCTGGATTATTGGCGATACCCATCATACTTATTTGTAGGTATTTGTCACTTTTACTCCCAATTACCTTTTTTAAGAAAAAGCTCGATTTTGTACCCAATACCAATTTGATAATGACCTGGGGGGGATTAAGGGGTGGTATTTCGATCGCATTGGCCTTGGGGCTCACCCAGGATATGCACCGAGATCTTTTCTTGGTAATTACCTATGTGGTGGTAGTTTTCTCGATTATTGTTCAGGGATTGACAGTAGGTAAATTGATTAAAAGATTATCATAATGGCATCTCTTGATTACAATGGTTTTTTGAAGACCTTGGAGGAGGAACATCCTTCAGGAAAATGGCCTGCATCCTTACGGTCGCTTTGGTTCGATGCCCAGGGGAATTGGGAGGCGTCCCACAATATTGCCCAGGATATCCATGATAATACGGGTAGTTGGATACACGCCTATTTGCATAGAAAGGAAGGCGATGAGTGGAATGCAGGGTATTGGTATGGCAAGGCGGGTAGGCCATTCCCTAAAATATCCTTGGATGGGGAATTCAAGCAATTGGTGCTGTTCGTTCTGGAAAGGGATTTTCCTAAACAATGATACTTACGCCATCAGCTTTTACATTGTTGGCATCATCAAGGAAAAAGTCGATCCTTCCTAAATTAATTCCAAAACAACCCACTTGATTCACGAGGATATTGTTGCCTTGGGCATTTTTCGTCACTGTGGGCTTATCGAGAAACGTATGGGTATGGCCTCCTATGATGAGGTCGGTATATTTCGTTTTTGCCGCAAGTTTTAAATCGTCTGGTTTGTGAACACTTTTGTAATGGTACCCCAAGTGTGAAAGGCAAATGATCAAATCGCATTTTTCATCAATCTTCAATCGGTTTTCCGTGTCGGTCGCGATTTCAAAAGGATCTAAATATTGGGTTTCTTTATAAAGTTTCTTGGTTACCAAACCGTCGAGTTCAATACCCAGTCCATATATTCCGATTTTCACGCCGTTGACCATATAGGTGTTGTAAGGCTTCACATAGCCATTCATCACGGTATTGCTAAAATCATAATTGGCCGATAGCAATTCAAAGGTCGCATTGGGCAATTGGGCAAATAGTCCGTCTATACCATTGTCATAATCATGGTTGCCAATTGTTGCTGCATCGTATTTGAGCTTGCTCATTAATTTAAACTCCAGTTCACCTCCATAAAAATTGAAATAGGGGGTTCCTTGGAAAATGTCGCCGGCATCAAGTAATAATGTATTCGGGTTTTCCTTTCGGATCGATTCGACCAAAGTGGCCCTTCGGGCAATCCCTCCCAAATTAGGGTAGGTGGTATGGCTTTTTGGGAATGTATCGATATGGCTATGCACATCATTGGTGTGCAGTATGGTGATATGTTTTTTTGTCTCCCCCAGACAGGAGTTTAAGGAAAGTCCTCCCAATCCAACAAAAGCGGTACTTGCAGAAGTCTTGGTTATAAATTTTCTTCTATCCATATTATTTTTCCATATAAAATCGATTATCAACAACAGGGGCAAGGGTGTCGACTTTTTTAAAATAGTCGATCATGGCATTTCGGATCAAATAGTCCGTATCTGTAATCGAAGTGTTGTTTTTAAAGAAGTCCATATGGTCCCCTCCGGTAATTAAATAATCGGAGGTAGCAACGTAATATGTTTGTTCGGCATCTATGGACTTCCCTTGTATTAAAGCTTTTTTTAGTTTTCTGTTTTTATCTAAAATGATCTGCATTCCGGAAATCGGGTGTGCCCTGCCGGATTGAACCAAATAAGTGACCATATCATTTATATAGTCGCCCTTGATAGCGGCAACTTTGATGGTATTCTCAAAAGGCATTACCTCAAAAGCGTTTCTTGCACTAACATTCCCTTTGGAAATCACGGATCGAATCCCTCCGTGGTTGAGCAAAACGATGTCTATATCCTTTCCGGTACGCGATTTGAATATAGGGTTGGCTTGTATCTTTACAATATCAGCCATTAAATTGCCCGCTGTTGTATTGAATTCCCCATCTTCCTTGGATATGGATTTAGGGGCATAGGCCAGGGTGCTGTCCAACACCTCATTGATGCGGTTTCGATAAGGTGTGATAAATTCCTCAATACCTTCTGTTTTTGCGAGGGTACTATCTATTGCTATTTGTTTTCCTTCGATTTTGACAAGCCTTGAACTTTCCTGTTTACAAGAAACAAACCCTAGTAAAGTTATAAATATAACAAAATGTTTTATTTTTAAAATCATTATTGTTTTTATCTTCGCCCCATTAATATGAGTGTTTATTATTTACATTTGTGTAAATGTAAATGTACATGTTTTTAAGAGGAATAAAGGAAAAATTCAAGCACAAATCTGGCATAAAATTTTTAAAGGAGAGGCTATCCAAAACTCCAAAATCAATAGAAAGGCCCAATGGAATAACATCTATTGGTTGTATCGTGGATTTGGATCACTTTGAAAAACCAGAGCTTTTTTTTGAGTTTGTTGAAGAGTTTGATTTAAGGCCCAATGCAGTCAAGATTATTGGTTATAAGAGTTATTATGATAATAATTCGCCCTATTCTACGCCTGTTTTTTCAGACAAGGATTTGGGATGGAAAGGGGAGGTTGCCAATAGTTATGCCTTGGAGTTCTTAAGTAGGGATTATGATTTATTGGTCAATTATTATAATGAGGAAAAATTATTATTACAATTGATGACCGTAAGGACAAATGCCAGGATTAAGGTTGGTTTTCAGGAAGTAGATCGGAATTTGAACGATCTGATATTGGGAACCCCCTTTAAGGATTTTAAAATGTTTAAACTAGAACTCAAGAAATATCTTAGGGTTCTGAATGAAATTGAATGATGGATAAATTGATGGGAACGGGAGTTGCTTTAGTCACCCCATTTAAGAATGACTTTTCGGTAGATACGGAGGCATTGGCCAATATCGTGGAGCATTGTATTGAAGGTGGCATAGATTATTTGGTGGCCTTAGGGACCACGGCTGAAACAGCAACCCTTACCCCAGCGGAAAAACAGTTGGTGGTAAAAACCATTGTTCAAACCAATGCCGGTCGATTGCCTTTGGTTATTGGTATAGGGGGCAATAATACCAGCGCCGTTATCGAATCCATCAAGCAACAGGATTTGGATGGTTTTGATGCTATTCTATCGGTATCCCCGTATTACAATAAACCTACACAGGAAGGGATATACCAACATTTTAAGGCTATAGCGGAAAATTCGCCATTGCCATTGATTGTTTATAACGTACCAGGAAGGACAGGCAGTAATATACTTCCTGCAACGGTACTTCGCCTTGCCAACGATTTTGATAATATAATTGCGATAAAGGAAGCTTCCGGGGACATGACCCAGGTAATGGAGATTATTAAGGATAAACCCAAGGACTTCATGGTTATTTCGGGTGATGATATGACTGCCCTTTCTACGGTTTTGGCAGGTGGTTCTGGGGTAATTTCAGTTTTGGCACAAGGTGTTCCCAACGATTTTTCAAAGATGATATCCTTGGGTCTTCAGGCCAAGGTGAAGGAGGCATTTGATTTACAATATGCCGTACAGGATGGGGTAGGACTTATTTTTGAGGAGGGAAATCCAGCAGGAATCAAGGCTGTTTTTGAAACATTGGGGTTGGCGACGGGAATAGTGAGACTACCTCTCGTGCCAGCAACAGAGGGACTTAAGCGAAAAATAAGTCAATTCATGAAACCTTTTGTGCGTCTGCACGCATGAAGTTTACTTCTTGAACGTTAAATCTAAGCCAATTAAGACCGATTAGTGCTTTTTGCAAACTATTTTAGTGGCATAAAATTTGTTTTTTAATTCCATTGAGAATCCCTAATTTTGCAAAATGTTTTTTAAAATGAGGAAATACTTACCTTTTCTTGGTTTGATGTTGGTCATGTCATCATGTAATGAGTATCAAAAGGTACTTAAGAATGAAGATGTAAAGGCCAAATATGAACTTGCCCAAAAGTTTTATGAGGAAGGGGATTTTAAACGGGCCAACCGTTTGTTCGAACAGATAGCGCCAAAATATATAGGGAAACCCCAAGGGGAAAGGGTCATGTTCTTTTTTGCGAACACCTATTTTGAACGAAAGGATTACAATATGGCCGGCTATCAGTTTGAAAGGTTCATTAAATCCTATCCGAAAAGTGAAAAGGTTATTCAAGCTTCGTTTTTAGGGGCCAAAAGTTATTATATGCTTTCACCCATCTATTCGTTGGATCAAACGGATACCGATAAGGCCTTGGTCAAATTGCAGACCTTTATTAATATGTATCCTGATTCGGAATATTTTGATGAGGCTAATAAAATGGCAAAGGAGCTAACTACCAAAAAGGAGAAGAAAGCCTTTGAAATAGCGAAGCAATTCAATAAATTAGGGCATTTCGATTACTCGTTCCTGACACCTGCCATGGCTGCCTTTGATAATTTTATATCGGATTACCCAGGATCGATCTTCAGGGAAGAGGCCTTGTATCTAAAATTCGAATCTGCCACACAGTATGCGTTGAATAGTTTTGCAAGATGGAAGCCAGAGCGATTGGAAAATGCAAAAACGGCATATAACGTACTTAAAAAGCAGTATCCGGAGACCAAATTCGAGGAGGATGCCAATAAATTGATAAATAAAATTCAAAAGGAAACTGGAGCACCCGTTTCCAATGAGGATAAAGAAACAAAATAAACAGCTGTTATTATGAATATGAACGATTTAAAGAACTCTAAAGCGCCCGTTTCAACGGTCACTATCAATAAAAATGAGTTCGATGAAAAAACGAACAACATATATGAGGCAATATCAATAACCGCTAAAAGAGCCGTTCAGATCAATTCTGAAATCAAAAAGGAGCTTTTGGAAAAATTGGAAGAGTTTGCCACATACAGCGATAGTTTGGAAGAAGTTTTTGAGAACAAGGAACAAATCGAAGTCTCTAAATTTTATGAAAAACTACCTAAACCACATGCCATGGCTGTTGAGGAATGGTTGACGGATAAAATCTATTATAGAAATACAGACAAAGATACAGAGTAGTATGTTGGGTGGCAAGAATATCCTTTTAGGCATTACTGGAGGAATTGCTGCTTACAAGACTACCTTTCTTGTACGTTTATTGATTAAGGCTGGTGCAAATGTCAAAGTTGTTTTGACGGAAAGTGCCAGCCATTTTGTTTCCCCATTGACTTTGGCGACCCTTTCAAAAAATCCGACGGTAACGTCATTTGTAAAGGAAGAAGGAGCCGTGACAGATTGGAACAATCACGTGGATCTCGGACTTTGGGCCGATATCATGATTGTAGCCCCAGCGACTGCCAATACCATGTCCAAGATGGCCAATGCGGCTACGGACAATCTTTTGTTGGCCGTTTATCTGTCCGCCAAATGTCCAGTCTTTTTTGCGCCTGCCATGGACTTGGATATGTATAAGCATCCTGCAACAAAAGTGGCCATTGATACCTTGGTGTCCTATGGGAATATCATGATTCCGGCTACTTCTGGCGAGCTTGCAAGTGGTTTACATGGAGAAGGTCGAATGGCAGAACCAGAGGATATCATCGACTTCATCAAGGGGTATTTGCTTAAAGGGCTTCCTTTGAGAGGTAAGAAAGTAATGATTACGGCAGGTCCAACCTATGAGGCTATAGATCCCGTTCGATTTATCGGTAACCATTCGACCGGACAAATGGGGTACGAGTTGGCTAAAGCTGCCGCCAATCTAGGGGCCAAGGTAATTTTGGTTTCCGGACCTACAAACCTATCCCTTGCCCATGATTTGATTACCGTGGTTAATGTAGTTTCGGCAGATGAAATGTATAATGCTGCCCATGATCATTTTGAAGATTGTGATATAGCGATTTCCGCTGCTGCCGTGGCTGATTATAAACCGAAAACCGTGGCGGACCAAAAAATCAAAAAGAAGGAAACGAACCTCACCTTGGAATTGGTAAAAAATAAGGATATTCTATTGTCGTTGGGAGAAAGAAAGAACCTTCAATTTTTGGTTGGTTTTGCCCTAGAGACCGAAAATGAACTCGAAAATGCCAAGGGTAAATTAAAAAGAAAGCACTTGGATGCCATTGTTTTGAATTCATTGAATGATAAAGGTGCTGGTTTTGCCAGTAATACCAATAAAATAACCTTTTTGGATAAGAATTCACAGATTAAAGCGTTTCAATTAAAAACCAAGGCCGAAGTTGCCAAGGATATTTTAAATGAAATCATAATTCGATTGAATGCGTAATTTCCTAATTGTCTTAATTTTTATCTTTTCCCTTGCTACGGTTTCTGCTCAGGAACTGAACTGTGTGGTGACCGTGAATTCGGACCAGGTGTCGCAAACCAACCAGCAGATCTTCGAGACCTTGGAACGTTCATTGAATGATTTTGTCAATAAGACCAAATGGACAAATCGTATCTATAAGGAAAACGAACGTGTTAACGCTCAAATGTTTATCACCATCACCGAATACGAATCCAATAGATTCAAAGGAAATATACAGATCCAATCTTCGAGACCTGTCTTCAATACTTCGTACGAAACACCAATATTCAATTATAAGGATAACCAATTCAGTTTTGAATATATAGAATTTCAACCTTTGGTTTTCAATGAAAACGTTTTTGAATCGAACTTGGTAAGTGTCACGGCCTATTATGCATATGTTATTCTTGGGTTGGATGCGGATACCTTTTCACTCGAAGGAGGGGCGGAATATTTTAGGAAAGCCCAAAATATTGTAACCCAAGCCCAGAGCAGTAGTTCCTTGGGTTGGAGTCAATCCACAGATCGTAGCCGTTTTGAATTGGTCGATAACCTAATGTCGAACACGTATAGGGAATACCGTGTTGCTATGTATAACTACCATCGTAAGGGAATCGATATACTTGCCGATAATAACAGTACCGGCAAACAGGTTATAGCCGGGACTTTAAACTTGTTTGAGACGATGATCAAAAGGAGGCCAAATGCTTTTTTGATCTCAACTTTCTTCGATGCCAAATCGGATGAGATCCGTAATATTTTCTCAGATGGCCCTAAAGTGGACATAATTAAGCTAAAGGAAACCCTAAATAGAATTGCACCGCTTTATTCGAGTACTTGGAACGAGATAAAATATTGATCTCCGTTTTTTTCAACTGAAATAAAAATTATCTTTACGCCATTCTAAATTCAAGGTTTTGCTAAGCAATCTCTCTATTAAAAATTATGCGTTGATCGATAGGCTAAATGTTTCATTTGGCCATGGATTTACTTGTATTACGGGTGAAACTGGAGCAGGTAAGTCAATCCTGTTGGGCGGACTTTCATTGGTTTTGGGCAAACGGGCCGACCTTTCCACCTTGCGTAATAAGGAGGAAAAGTGCATTGTTGAAAGTGAGTTTGAAATCGGGAACTATGGACTTTCTTCTTTTTTTGAGGAAAATGACCTGGATTATGAGGAGAAAACCCTAATAAGAAGGGAAATTTTACCCAGCGGAAAATCAAGGGCCTTTATCAATGATACCCCAGTGACCTTGGATGTGCTTTCGAAATTGGGAAATCGCTTGATCGATGTGCACTCCCAGCATCAAACCTTGCAATTGGCCGAAAACGAATTTCAATTTAAGGTAATTGATTCCCTTGCGGATACTAAGGAACTGCGTAAAGCGTATTCCGCCCAATTGAAGGTCTATCATGATATTTCCAAGGAGTTGACCGAGTTGATTGATTTTCAGGGTAATGCCATAAAGGAGCATGAATACAACAGTTTTTTGTTGAAAGAACTTCAGGAAGCCCAGCTGAAAGAAGGAATGTTAGAGGAATTGGAGGAGCAATACCAACAATTGAGCAATGTGGAAACCATTGTTGAGCAATTGGCGCAAGGCCATCATTTATTGAATGATGAACAAGTAGGTGTATTAAACTTATTGGCGGAATTAAAACAGGTATCAAGTAAACTTTCCGGTTTCGGGTCCGCATATGAGACCTTGGACGGCAGGATACAATCCGTTTTTATAGAAGTGGATGATATTGCTTCTGAATTGGAGAACCTTTCAGAGCAAGCAGATCTAGACCCCAAATTATTGGACGAAGTCAATACGAAATTACAATTGATCTATAACTTGCAGAAAAAGCACAGCGTACAGGAAATTTCAGAGTTGATCGAGATCAAGGAGGAACTTTCCGAAAAGGTGGATGCAACAGGGAATATAGAGTCAACTATCGCCGACAAACAAAAGCAATTGGCTGTACATATAGAGAAACTAGAGGGATTAGCCTCTAAAATTTCGAAAAAGCGCCAAAAAATCATTCCGGAATTAAAGCAGCAAATGGAAAGGCAATTGGCTTTATTGGGAATGCCTAGTGCCCGTTTTAAAATAGAATTGGGTCGGGCCAAGGATTTTAAGCCCAATGGTAAGGATGAATTGTTATTTTTGTTCGCGGCCAATAAGGGAACTGATTTTGGGGACATCAAGAAAGTTGCATCCGGAGGGGAACTTTCACGTATCATGTTGACCATAAAATCAATTATGGCGAAATATGAAAACCTTCCCACCATGATGTTCGATGAGATCGATACGGGTGTTTCCGGGGAGATCTCAAACCGAATGGGGGAGATTATGTTCGAGATGAGCAAGAGTATGCAGATTTTTTCCATTACACATCTACCACAAGTGGCTTCAAAGGGAGACCACCATTTTAAAGTGTATAAAGAAGATAAGGGTGGCGGTACATTAACGAATATGAAAGAGCTTTCCCAAGAAGAAAGGGTAGTGGAGTTGGCTGAAATGTTGGGAGGAAAGGAACTTTCCGATTCCGCTTTGGCCCACGCCCGACAACTATTGAATTAACGTCTTTTGACTATTGGAAAAAGCAAACTTTTTATATAACATTTTTTAAATATCTTTGGCGATATTATCAACTAAGAAAAATTGAACATGGCTTATAACTTATTAAAGGGGAAAAAAGGGATTATTTTTGGAGCGCTTGATGCAAATTCAATTGCTTGGAAAACAGCGGAAAGGGTACATGAAGAAGGTGGCACATTTGTATTGACCAATGCCCCGATTGCCATGCGTATGGGTCAAATCAACGAATTGGCAGAAAAGACCGGATCCCAAATCATACCAGCCGATGCGACCAGTACGGAAGATTTGGACAAATTGGTTAGCCAGGCCATGGAAATATTGGGAGGTAAGATCGATTTTGTATTACACTCCATCGGTATGTCTATCAATGTTCGAAAAGGACGGCACTATACCGATGAGAATTACGAGTTTACCCATAAGGGGTGGGATGTTTCCGCATTGTCTTTCCATAGGGTGATGCAAAGTTTGTTCAAGGCTGATGCCATGAACGAATGGGGAAGTATCGTGGCCTTGACCTATATGGCGGCACAACGATCTTTCCCAGACTATAATGATATGGCCGATAATAAGGCTTATTTGGAGTCTGTGGCACGAAGCTTTGGCTATTTCTTTGGAAAAGAAAAGAAAGTGAGGGTCAATACCATTTCACAATCCCCAACACCAACAACGGCAGGTCAGGGTGTAAAAGGCTTTGATGGCTTTATCAGTTATGCTGAGCAAATGTCCCCTTTGGGCAACGCTACTGCACTGGAATGTGCGGATTATACCTTGACATTGTTCTCCGATTTAACCAAGAAAGTGACCATGCAAAATCTTTTCCATGATGGCGGATTCTCGAATACCGGGGTAAGTCAGGAAGTTATGGAGAAATTTGTATAGTACTTTTTATTGTTCCTGTCATTGGTTTTTGTGATGGGTATTGGGCCGTGATCTTTGTGCAAACAGGAAGTGCCCAAAAATCTTAGAATGCTTTCTATGGATATTTTCTTTTCATTTATCATTCCTGTATACAATAGACCCAATGAAATAAGGGAGTTGTTGGCAAGTCTGACCCAACAATCCTACAAAAAACCTTTTGAGGTGGTCGTTGTTGAGGATGGATCAAGCATTGATTCGGAAAGTGAAGTGGAAGTCTTTCGTTCCCAATTAGATATTTCCTATTTGAAAAAGGATAATTCAGGGCCAGGGGATTCCAGGAATTACGGAATGAGACGGGCAAAAGGTAATTATTTTATTGTGTTGGATTCCGATTGTATCCTACCCCCACAGTATTTGGAAGAAGCCAGAAAATCACTCGATAAGGATTATGTACATTGCTATGGAGGTCCCGATGCGGCACATGAATCCTTTTCAAACGTACAAAAAGCCATTAATTATGCGATGACCTCTTTGTTTACCACAGGGGGAATCCGAGGAGGGAAATCCACTATAGATAAATTTCAGCCACGGAGTTTTAATATGGGAATATCCAAGGAGGCTTTTGAAAAAGTAGGGGGGTATGGTAAGATACACCCAGGAGAAGATCCGGATTTGACCATCCGTATTTGGGACAATGGTTATGATACAAAATTGATTCCAGAGGCTTTTGTGTACCATAAGCGCCGAATTGATTGGAATAAATTTTTTATACAAGTGAACAAGTTCGGGATGGTTAGGCCTATTTTAAACAAGTGGCATCCGGGAACGGCCAAGATAACCTATTGGTTTCCGACACTTTTTTGTATGGGATTTATAGCTTCCTTAATCTTATTACTGTTTAAGATCGTTATACCTTTGGGTATTTATATTTTGTATTTTACAGTGTTGTTTATCGATTCACTGATAAAGAACAGGAATGTTCAAGTGGCCATTCTTTCACTGATAGCGGTATGTATCCAATTCGCAGGTTACGGTCTGGGTTTTCTTAAATCGACCTTTTGGATTAATTTCAGCAAAAAGAAACCCCAAGAATTATTTCCTAAATTATTTTTCAATTAGAATGATCAAAAAGTGATACCAAAAATCAAGAACATACTTAAAAAAAGGAAGGCAAAAATGTTTTTGATGTTTTTGTTGTGTTCTAGTTTGATTTGGTTTTTAAACAAGTTATCCGAGACGTACACCAACAATGCCACTTTCAATCTGGTTTTTCAGAACATTCCCGATAGTCTATTGCTTAATAAAGTATCAAAGAAGCAGATCGATGTGCGGATAGAGGCCAATGGGTTTCAATTTTTAGGTTTTAATGTAAAGAATAAAGAGGTAGGGGTCGATGTATCCACCGTAAGTTTATTAAAGGGAAGGTATTATATACCACCAAACGTGTATAGAAAACAAATAGACAAACAGTTACGGTCTATGACGGTTCTTGAAGTTGATAGGGATACCTTGTTTTTTGAATTTACACGATTGGGGACAAAAGTCGTACCAGTGTCTTCAAGGCTTAATATCTCTTTGTTGCAAAACCATATTTTGGATGGTCAACTGGCCATAGAGCCGAAAGAGATTACGATAAAAGGGCCTATGGACATTATTGACACCATAAATAGGGTCAATACCGTTTCGATGGACTTACCCGATGTGTCGTCGGACTTTATCAAGGAGGTGACGCTTTATAAAAATCCGGGTTGGGCCAACGTAACCTATTCCAATAATCAGGTTGTGGTACGGGGTAAGGTGTCACGGTTTTCGGAAAAGGTTATTGAAGTGCCCATAAAAGTGATCAATCTTCCCCAAAGGTATGAGATCAGGATATTTCCTGATAAGGTGGGGGTACTCTGTAGGGGTACGTTGGACGAGTTGAAGCTTTTAAACAGTAATGGTTTTGAGGTAATTGCCGATTATAATTCGATAACGAACGATGAATCAAAAACAATGAACCTGAAATTACTAAAAAAGACCGATAACCTTCAGAGTGCGGAATTGAATGAAAAAGAGGTTGAATTTATATTGAGAAAACAATGACTATTGTAGCATTGACAGGGGGAATTGGCAGTGGAAAGTCTACAGTTGCCAATATGTTCAAGAAACTAGGGGTTCCTATTTATAATTCGGATAAGAAGGCTAAAAAGCTTATGGCTTCCTCAAAGAAAATACGAAAGGCCATAAAAGGACTTTTGGGAGATGGGGCTTACACGGACAAAACCTTAAACCGGGATTTTATCGCCCAAAGGGTTTTTGGCGATAAAGAACTGCTCAGTCAATTGAATGGTATAGTACATCCCGCGGTTCGTAAGGATTTTTTAAAATGGGCCGGGAAACAAAAAGCGCCCTATGTAATTCAAGAATCCGCGATTGTGTTTGAAAATGGGCAGCAAGACTTCTACGACAAGGTCATTTTGGTTACTGCCCCGGAAGAGGTCCGCATCCAAAGGGTAGTTGAAAGGGATGGCTCCGAAAAATCCAAAATAAGGGCCCGTATAGGCAATCAATGGGACGATTCCCACAAAGTTTCATTGTCTGACTATGTCATCGAAAATATATCGTTGTCTGACACCGAATCAAAAGTAAAGGAGGTTCATAAGTTTCTTCTTAACCATTGCGGTCTGTGAGCAATTTTAACAATTTTGTTAAGGTTAGGTTAAACGTTAAAATACTAGTTGTTAAATCTTTAATTTTACATTTAGATGAATAAGAGGTTATTTGTGCTTTTGGTCATTCTAATGAGCCTCTCGTTGATAGGGATTATCTTTGTACAGGGGTATTGGATAAAGAAATCTGTCGAAGATAAGGAGGAACAATTTTCGAACAGCGTGTCGGATGTACTGGATAAGGTCGCCGATAAGATCACTCGAAGGGAGCGGAATGACTATTTTGATAGATATGTGAATATAAAGGATAGCGTAGGGGATCTGAAAAGCTCACATTTCAAGAACTTCTTTTTTATTGACCAGGATATTAGTTCCGATGAGATACATTATTATTCCCACGGTATTTTAGAGGAGGAATATAATATCGCATCAACGTTCTTTGACAATGGTTCGGGTGAGGATACCACGACCATAAAAAATTATACCAGTAGGCGTTTAAAAGCGACCTTTAAGGAAGATTTAGGCCTTGATGGTCACCAGAGTAGATTTACCCCAATTGAAAAGGTCGAAAAGATCGGGGGGTTGACGTCCATGGAAATTTCGGCTTTTGAGGATATGTTCGGTGAATTTGCCAAACGGGTTCCTATCCATAACAGGGTATCGAAACAAGAGATTGAATTGTTGTTGGAGCGGGAGTTGACCAATCGCAACATCAACACGGATTATGAATACGGTATCGCTAGTAAGGGATTGCCAACCTCGGTAAAATCGAGAAAATTCAGCTTTAGAAATCCAACACCTTACAAATCCTTGATATTTAAGGATTCCGAAGGCAATTCCAATTATTCTTTGCTGATAACATTCCCAAAGAAAAAGCGGTTTTTAATTCGGTCGATCTTAGGAATGGCAGCCTTGTCCCTTTTGTTTACCCTGGTTATTATAGTGGCTTATTCAAGTGCCATATACCAACTGATCAGGCAAAAGCAGATATCGGAAATAAAGTCTGATTTCATCAATAATATGACCCATGAGTTCAAAACACCGATAGCAACCATCAATTTGGCGGTTGAAGCGATAAAAAACCCACAGGTGATTGATGATAAGGAAAAAGTTATGAGGTATCTTCAAATGATACGCGATGAGAATAAAAGAATGCATGCCCAAGTGGAAAATGTGCTTCGTATATCAAAACTGGAGAAGAACCAATTGGATATCAGTAAGGATCGGGTCGATGTACATGATATAATACAAGATGCCATAGCCCATGTAGAATTGATTGTAGACGATCGGGGAGGTTATATTGAAACGCATTTGAAGGCTGGTAGGTCAGAGATTTTAGCTAATGAGATGCATTTTACCAATGTTATCGTCAATATATTGGATAATGCCATCAAGTATTCCCCGAATGCCCCTAAAATTGATATTTATACCGAAGTGGTCAAGAATAATATCGTAATTGAAGTGAAGGATCAAGGAGCAGGAATGAGTAAGGCCGTAGTGAAAAAGGTTTTCGAGAAGTTCTATAGGGAACATACCGGAGACATACATAATGTAAAAGGGCATGGCTTGGGCCTAGCCTATGTAAAAAGAATAATAGAAGATCACCAAGGTGAGGTTTACGCAGAAAGTGAAAAAGATAAAGGAAGTTCTTTCTATATTAAACTACCCTTAATTTAATGAATTATGGAAACAATTAACAAAAAAATACTTTTAGTAGAGGATGATCCCAATTTTGGGATTGTATTGAAGGATTATCTGTCAATGAACAACTTTGATGTTACATTGGCTAAGAACGGTATGGAGGGTTTTGAGAAGTTTAAAAAGGATAATTATGATGTTTGTATTCTAGATGTTATGATGCCTTATAAGGATGGTTTCACCCTTGCTCGTGAGATTAGGGAAAAAAATGAGAATGTGCCCATAATTTTCCTAACTGCCAAAACAATGAAAGAAGATGTCCTTAAAGGATATAAGGCTGGTGCGGATGACTATTTGAACAAACCCTTCGATTCTGAGGTATTGTTGATGAAACTCAAAGCAATAATTCAAAGAAAGGCTTCCGGAACGTTGGCGGACAGTAAGAAATTTGAATTCCAAATTGGTGGCTTCCATTTGAATTCCAAATTGCGGTTCTTGAAATACAAAGACGAGGAGTCTATTAAACTTTCTCCTAAGGAAAATGAATTATTGCGACTATTGGCGTTGCACGAAAATGATTTGATGCCTAGGGAATTGGCCTTGACCAAAATATGGAGGGATGATAATTATTTTACATCCAGAAGTATGGATGTCTATATCGCCAAATTGCGTAAATATCTTAAACGTGATGATACCGTTGAAATTCTTAACATCCACGGTGAAGGCTTTAGGTTGGTCGTTAAGACAGAATCTGAATAAGATTTAAAAGTTTAAAAATCAAGTAAGGCCCCGACGTATACGTCGGGGCTTTTTTATGCCCTTTTATCCAGGATTTTGGCTATGATTTCTTTTGGACTATGGTTGATTGAAATTTCTATGGCATTCTTTGGGGGCTCCAAGGTTTCAAATTGCGATTTTAAAAGTTCAATAGGCATATAATGTCCTTTTCGTTTCTTTAATCGCTCGTGTATTTCGGTAAAACTTCCCTGTAGGTAAACAAAAACCATTTCCTCCTCCAAATGATTTCTTAATAAGGCCCGGTAGCTCTCCTTTAAAGCTGAACAGGCTATTACGGCCCCTGGTGTCCTATGTTCGATGGCAAGTTTGTTCAGCGACTGCAACCATCCTTTCCGATCGTCATCATTGAGCGCTTGGCCACTGGCCATTTTTTCCACATTCGCCTTGGGATGGTAATCATCCCCATCAAAAAAAGGAATATCAAGTTCATTGGCCAATAAGGTGCCAATGGTCGACTTTCCACAACCGGAAACACCCATTACGATATAGATATACTTATTATCCATGTGTTAATTCAGTTAATTTATCATCAATGCCTTCTAGGATAAGACTAGGGTCATCATCACTATTAAACCAGCAAATTTGCTCATTTTTTCTATACCAGGTCATTTGCCTTTTTGCGAATCGTCTCGTATTCTTTTTGATTTCTGAAATGGCGAAGTCCAAGGTCCAAGTACCATCAAAATAATTGAATAGCTCTTTATATCCGACCGTTTGTAGGGCGTTTAGCGTTCTATGTGGATATACTTGCCGCGCTTCCTCTAAAAGTCCGTTACCGATCATTATATCGACACGTTGGTTGATCCTGTTGTAAATGGTCTCCCGTTCGGCCTTAAGACCAATGGTCAGGGTAGTGAATGGCCTTTTTACATTCTTCTTCCTTAAAAATGAGGAATAAGGTTTGCCAGTGGCCATACAGATTTCCAACGCCCGGATCAAGCGATGTGGATTTTCCAAATCGACCTTGTCGTAGTAGGCTTCGTCCAAAATTCTTAATTGGTGTTGAAGTTCCCCAATTCCCGATTGTTCCAAGGTTTTGTTCAAAGCTTCCCGATAGCTTGAGGGAACCGTAGGGAAATCATCCAATCCATTTGTCACCGCATCGACATACAGCCCACTACCTCCTACAAGGATGGCGATGTCATTGGTTTTGAACAAATCGTCCAAGATGGCAATGGCTTCCTTTTCAAAATCACCAACAGAGTAGTGGTCAAAGATGCTTATATGCTGTATGCAATGATGTTTGGCGGAAATCAATTCTTTTTCACTAGGCACGGCGGTCCCTATTTTCAATTCTTTGTAGAACTGGCGTGAATCGGCAGAAATAATCTCTGTACTATAATGTTTGGCCAAAGAAATGGCTAAACTGGTTTTACCGATTGCGGTCGGCCCTACTACCGAAATAAGGGTTTTGGCTTTCATTATTCCTCAATTAGCTTATATCCGCATTTTCTACAGTATTCAGCATCGGACCGTTTGATTTCGGCACCACAATTCGGACAGGAACGACCATCGTCATTTTCCCTCTGGTTTTTTGAGTAAGTGCTGTATTCTGCCGAAACGATTCCGGTTGGTACCGCAATAACACCGTAACCAATGATCATAATAAGGGTAGCGATAAACTGTCCTAAAGGGGTTTGTGGGGATATATCTCCGTACCCTACAGTGGTCAATGTTACAATCGTCCAATAAATACTATGGGGAATACTGGTAAACCCATGGGTAGGGCCTTCTACCAAATACATAATGGTACCCAATAAAACGGAAACGATGAGCACGAAAAACACGAATACAAATATCTTGGTCTTACTCGCCTTGAGGGCCCTGGCCAAATTATTCGATTCCCCTACAAACCGCACCAATTTAAGTATTCTAAAGACCCGCAACAAACGGAGGGCCCTAAATGCCGTTAAGAACTGGGATTGTAAAATGAAAAATGTAAGATATTTTGGAACCGTCGAGAGCAAGTCGATAATACCGAAAAAACTGAAGATATATTTACTAGGCCTTTTGATGCTAACAAGTCTCAGGATATACTCAATGGTAAAAAGAATGGTGACCACCCATTCCGAAATATTGAAAAATCGATGATATTTATTATCGAAACTTGGGATACTTTCGAGCATTACGATTATGATACTGTATAGGATAACGATCAGTAATACAATATCGAATAATTTACCTGCCGGGGTGTGGGTCCCATATATAACCTCATGTATGGTTGCCCGCCAATCCCGGTTCTTTTTTTTGGTGCTCAAGACTTAGTTATTAAGGTCGATTATTTTTTTAACTCGTTTTTTTCTTAGATAGGAATCTATTATATGACTCGTTGTTACATCACCTTTCATTGGGGTGATAATTGATTCCAAGATATGAATATTATTGATTTGATGGTTAAGGTCATAATACCCAAATCCCTGAAATATACCGTTTTTAATCAATATGGCGCTATATTCCCCTATTTCACGTCCTTTATCGATTATGATCATCGACTTACCCAACAGGCTGTATTTCTCCAATACTTGTTGTGCCCTTTGATTATAGTCCAATGGCGTCTCTTGACCTTTACAGGCCCCGAGACATTGGTTGTTTTGTCCATTATCACAAACCGCTTCTTCCAAACCATTGAGTTTCGGGCAAAGTTGGAATTCCGCTGTGATTTTTTGAAGAAAGTTTTTTGCCGAAAGAGCGCCATTGAAGGTTGTCACACATGCTTTACCTTTATTGTATGGTCCAATTTCAAATTTTTGGTAGCCATTGATATCGGGAATCATATAAAGGGCCTGTAATCGTTTTTTACGTGTGTTGGGATTGTATTTTGGGTTGTTTTTCAAGAGTTCCCCATTCTCTTTCAATAAGGCCACAAGCTCACTTCCTGTTTCCTCGAAAGTAATTGTCTTTGTCTCTTTTTGAAGCTGTCTTGCCTTATCCCCACTCTTTGTAAAGTGTTGATTTACGCGTTTTTTTATATTGGTGCTTTTGCCAAGGAAAAGTATATCCCCTTTTTTGTCATGCATATAATATAACCCGGTTTCCGAAGGCATTTGTTCAACAATGTCCAATTGCCTTTGTGAAAGTTCACCATGGGTTTCTTCGCGAACGACTTCTTTGATGATGGTTTTCTCAGTGTCTTTTGTAAGCAACAATTTAAAAAGCTTAAGGGTGGCGATAGCATCACCATTTGCCCTATGTCGGTCACTCATGGGAATTCCGAGGGCCCTTACCAATTTACCCAAACTATACGATTCGGCATCAGGAAGGAGTTTTTTTGAAAGGTCAACGGTACATAAGGTCTTTCGCTCAAAATTATAGCCCAAGCGCCTAAATTCGGTCCTTAATATTCTATAGTCGAATTGGGCATTGTGGGCAACGAGGACCGAATCCTCGGTTATTTCAATGATTCGTTTGGCCACCTCATAAAACTTGGGGGCCGTACGGAGCATTTTAGCGTTGATTCCTGTTAAATTGACCACAAAAGGTTGAATTTCCCTTTCTGGGTTTATCAAACTTATAAACTTGTCGACGACCTTATGGCCATCAAATTTGTGGATGGCTATCTCTGTAATACCTTCTTCATTGTATTTTCCGCCCGTTGTTTCTATGTCAAGTATCGTATACATCAATCGCCTTCGGTCATTTTTGGTTAATGCGCATAATTTCGTGATCCAAAGATACTACTTCCTATGCGCACCATGGTACTACCTTCTTCAATTGCTATTTTATAGTCGCCACTCATGCCCATTGATAATACGGAAACATGGGGTAAGGAACCCCTTAATTTGTCGAATATGGATTTTAAATGTTTAAATTCATTGCTTACCTGGACGTGATCTGGGGTATTGGTTGCCATACCCATCAATCCGACGATTTCGATATGGTCAAGGGCCTTGAATGCCTCTGATTGTATAAGATCGTTTAGCTCGGTTTGATCCAGTCCGAATTTTGTCGTTTCCTGGGCAATATGCATTTGTAATAAACAGGGTATGGTACGGTTGTGCTTTTTTGCCTGTTTGTCGATTTCCTTCAAGAGTTTGAAACTATCCACTCCATGAACCAATGAAACGAATTCGGCCATATATTTGACCTTGTTGCGCTGTACGTGGCCTATCATATGCCATTCGATATCCTTGGGCAGGGCTGCCCATTTTTCGGCCATTTCCTGTATTTTGTTTTCGCCGAATATTCGTTGACCGCCATCATAGGCTTCCAGAATGCTTTCTTGGGGCTTTGTCTTTGAAACGGCAACCAAGGTAACATGCTCGGGCAATGTTTGTTTTATAGCCTCAAGGTTTGATTTTACAGACATATCATCTTCTATTTTAAAACTCATAAATGGCCATGCCACTTCTCAGTTTTGGTTCTATATAAGTGCTTTTTGGGGGCATGACCAAGCCGGCATCGGCTATGGCCTTTAGCTCATTTATTTTCAAAGGTACAAGACCAAAGCCAACCTGGAATTTTCCGTTGTCGATGTCATCCTTCATTTGAATGACATTATGCTTGCCACAGCCATAATGTATGCGTTCATCATTTCGAAGGTCCTTAATGCCTAAAATAGGCTCCAATATGGTCTTATAAAGGATTTGTGTATCGAGTTGGCTTAAGGTATCCGTAAATCCATAAACTTTTTTTCTAAGGAAAAGCGAATAAAAATCCCCATCCAAATACATGCTGAAATGGTGTTTTTTGGAAGGCTTATAGAGAACACTTCCTTTGTTTTCCATCCTAAAGAAAGCATCCAATCGTATCAGGAACTCTTCTTTGGTCAAACCATTCAAATCCTTTACCATACGGTTGAATTCATAAATGCGTATCTCCGATTCGGGAATCAGGTAGCTCATAAAATAATTATAAGGCTCCTTTCCCGTATGATTGGGGTTCCTGTCCTTGGACATGAAGGCTAATACATTGGAAGATGCACTTCGATGATGGCCATCCGCAATGTACAACGAATCTACTTTTTCAAACTCACGTATCAATTCTTTGATGGAATCAGCATTGGAAACCACCCAAAGGGTATGTTTGATTTTATCAGGGGTGGTAAAATAGTATTCGGGTTTTTTTTGTTTCTCCAGGTCGATAAGTACTTGGATCGAATCATTGTCGGAATAGGTGATCAAAACAGGTTCCGCATTAAAACCGACGGTATTTAGATATTTGGCGAACAATTGTTCCCGTTGACTTAGTGTGTCTTCGTGTTTTTTTATAATATCATCGCGATAGTCCTGAACACTTGTCGCACAAAAAAAGCCACAAGTCTTGAAGCTGTTCTTTTCTATCTGGTAAATATAAAAGCTATCCTTACTGTCTTTTAAAAAAATATTGTCCTCTAAAAATTCGAGATAGCGATTGTGGACCAATTTAAAACGTTCTTCGCCCGACACTTCCTTGGAAAACTTGTATCCAGGATTGATGATGTGTAAGAAGGAGAACGGGTTGAAACGCAGTGTAGCCTCCAACTCTTCTTCGGAATATTCTTGATATGACCGGGAAGTAACATGGACCACTTTGTCCTTTGTGGGTCGAACCGCCTTAAAAGGTTTTATAACAGCCATAGGTCCTATTTAAATTGGGAGGAGACTATCTCTGCTTTCTTTGAAACGTTATAATCATAAAAACCCTCACCTGACTTTATCCCTAGTTTATTGGCCATGACCATATTGACGAGAAGGGGACAGGGAGCATACTTTGGGTTTTTGAATCCATCGTACATGACATTAAGAATTGAGAGGCATACATCCAAACCTATAAAATCGGCCAATTGCAATGGGCCCATAGGATGGGCCATACCCAATTTCATAACGGTATCGATTTCCTCGACCCCTGCAACACCATGATATAAGGTCTCAATAGATTCATTGATCATCGGCATCAGGATCCTATTGGCCACAAATCCCGGGTAATCATTAACCTCGGTAGGCGTTTTGCCCAGTTTCAGGGAAAGGTCCATAATAGCCTTCGTGGTTGCATCTGAGGTGTTGTAGCCCCGAATGATTTCCACCAATTTCATGATAGGTACGGGATTCATAAAGTGCATACCAATGACCTTTTCGGGTCTTTCGGTGGCAGCTGCAATTTTCGTAATCGATATGGACGAGGTATTCGTGGCCAAAATAGTGTTTGGTCCCGCTATGGCGTCCATTTCCTTGAACAGGCCTAGTTTTGTCTCCAATCGCTCCGTAGCCGCCTCAACGACCAACTCGGTGTTCGGAATCCCTGTGGAAAGCTGTTTATGGGTGGTAATGTTGTTTAGGGTTTGTGTTTTATCTTCCCCAGTGATTTTTTCTTTGGATAGCATCCGATCTAAATTCCTGGTAATCGTGGCAATTCCACGATCAAGGGATTCTTCGGAAATATCAATCAAATTCACTTTATATCCATTTTGCGCAAAAACGTGGGCAATACCATTACCCATTGTACCCGCACCGATAACAGCTATGTTTTTCATAAGGGAATCTTTAAAATGAGGCTATGATTTGCAATGCTACCTGTAAAGCCTGCGTTCCTTGACGCAATGAAACAACAGGTGTTGCGTTTTTGGAAATGGCATCCGCGAATGTTTCCAATTCATCAAGAATGGCATTGTTGGTCTCTATATCCGGATTTTCAAAATAAATCTGTTTTTTGATCCCTTCGGCATTTTGTAGGATCATGTCAAAATCCCCAGGTGACTCGGGGGCATCTTTCATTTTAACCACCTCAACCTTTTTTTCCAAAAAGTCGACCGAGATATAGGCGTCCCGTTGAAAGAATCGTGATTTTCGCATGTTTTTAAGTGATATCCTACTTGCCGTAAGATTGGCCACACATCCATTCTCAAATTCGATTCGGGCATTGGCAATATCCGGGGAGTTACTTATGACCGAAACCCCACTGGCATTAATTTGCCTTACCTTGGAGTTCACCACACTTAGAATGGCATCGATATCATGGATCATTAAATCCAAAACGACGGGGACATCGGTGCCCCGAGGATTAAACTCGGCCAATCGGTGGGCTTCAATAAACATTGGATTGTGTATTTTGTCCTTTACGGCCAAGAATGCGGGATTGAATCGTTCGACATGTCCCACTTGCCCTTTAACACCGTGTTTTGCTTCCAAAAGCAATAAATCCTCAGCCTCTTCAAAGGTATTTGTAATCGGTTTTTCAATAAAAACATGTTTCCCTTTTTCCATGGACTTTTTGGCACAATCATAATGTGAAAGTGTAGGGGTTACGATATCAACCACATCCACTGCATCAATAAGTTCATTGATGTTATCGAAATAGGTGTACCCAAATTCGGTGGCTACTTTATGACCATTGATAACATCCGGGTCATAAAAGCCAATAAGATCATATTTTTGGGATTCGTTGAGCAGACGAAGGTGTATTTTTCCTAAATGTCCGGCTCCTAAGACTCCGACTTTAAGCATAGGTAGTATTTTTTTCAAAAATAACGATAGTTTGCTAGTTTCTTTACATTGCACTTCAAAAGTTTTGCGTGGGAAAGCATAAGATCTTTAAATCTTAAGGCAAACTTTGTTAACTTCGCTTTTCAAACCAAACCATAGTAATTACCCTTGAGAGATACGCTTAAACATCGCGGAATGCGCAATAAATTGGCCGATGTATTGATTGCCAAAGGAATAGTGGACACCAAAGTGCTCGACGCTATTCGAACGGTGCCTAGACACTTGTTTATGGATAGTAGTTTTGAAGGGCATGCCTATCAGGACAAGGCATTCCCGATTGCAGCCGATCAAACCATATCGCAACCTTACACGGTCGCTTTTCAAACCGGTTTATTGGAAGTTGAACCCGGGCACAAAGTCCTGGAAATCGGTACAGGTAGTGGCTATCAGACAGCCATTTTAATGCAATTGAAGGCAAAAGTATATACCATTGAGCGACAGTTGGAATTGTTTAAGAAAACCAATCTTTTTTTCAAAAAAATGGGTTATCGACCCAAGAAGGTCATTTTTGGCGATGGGTATAAAGGACTTCCTGAGGTGGCTCCCTTTGACAGTATCATCGTTACCGCAGGTGCCCCTGAAGTTCCCAAGGCCCTTTTGTCGCAATTGAAAATAGGGGGGAGGCTCGTTATTCCCGTAGGGATTGATGACCAGATCATGACCTTGTTCATTCGAAAATCGGAAAAGGAATTCGAGAAGAAGGAATTGGGCTCTTTTAGGTTTGTTCCCTTACTGGAGGATAAGAATTAGGTTGTTGATGAAGTTACAGGTCGATTACCGATTGTAACTTTTTTTGATCCGGTCAAGGTCGCGTTTGTTATCCCGGTCTTTCATCGTTTCCCGTTTATCGTACAATTTTTTACCCTTGGCAAGGGCAATGTTCATTTTTGCCAACCCCCTATCGTTTAAGAACAGGTTCAAGGGTACGATGGTCAGACCGCTTGAAGCGACTTCCTTTTGTAGTTTTTTAAGTTCACGCTTGCTCAAAAGCAACTTACGTTCGGCCTTTGGTTTATGGTTGAAATGTGATGCATGCGAATATTCATCAATCTGCATATTGATAATGTACAGTTCACCACGGTCATTGAATTCACAGAAACTTTCGGATATTGACGCTTTACTTTGACGAATGGATTTTATTTCTGTTCCGGCCAAAACGATACCAGCCGTGTATTTATCCAATATTTCATATTCGAACCTGGCCTTCTTATTCTTTATATTGATTTTGTTCTGCATAACGGTACAAAAATAGGAACAATAATTCTATCCGCAATTTCCTGAAATTGGAATTATTCCTTAATCTTTGTAATGTACCATGTCATTTTACGACCCCATAAAAATGAAAAAAACAAGAAGTGCCCTAATAACCGCAATGGTGGTCTTTTTTATTTCCTGTAAGGAGAAACAAACCCATGGCATAACGGCCCAACAGATCGTGGATAAAAGTATTGATGCCTGTGGGGGTGACTTATATCGGACAAGTAGTATATCCTTTGATTTTCGAGGAATGACCTATGTTAAGGAAAATGCCAAGGGCCAAAAGATCCTAAAGCGGATACAGAAAAATGACTCACTCGATATAGTGGACATAAAGACTTCCAAGGGCTTTGAGCGCTATATTGATGGCGAATTGATCGCTACACCGGATTCTTTAGCGAATCTGTACGGCAACTCCATTAATTCAGTGCATTATTTTGCGTATTTACCGTATGGTTTAAACGATCCTGCCGTAAACAAGGAATATTTGGGGGATATTAAAATCCATGAAAACAATTACCATAAAATAAAAGTAACCTTTAGCCAAGAAAATGGTGGGGATGACTTTGATGATGTATATCTATATTGGTTCAATACAAAAACCTTTAAGCCCGACTATCTAGCCTATGGGTTCCATGTCAATGGTGGGGGTATGCGATTTAGGGAGGCCTATAATGAAAGGGTGGTGAATGGCATTCGATTTGTTGATTACAGGAATTATAAGCCCAAGGCATCCTCTTCGTCTATAAACGAAATTGACCATCTTTTTATGAAAGGGGAATTGGAATTATTGTCGAAAATAGAATTAAAGGATGTAGCGGTTAGTCCGGGCAATTACAATTAAAATTCAAACGCGTATCCGCTGTAATACCATTGATGATCTCAACCACGAATATGCTTCCATTTTGATTGTCATCAATCTGCTGGTACTTTTCCTGACCTATCAGTTTGTTCACAAAATCCGGGGTAGAATCGCTATGGCCCACCACCAAGACATTTTTATTTAGGTTGTCAGCTTTGAATTGTTCCAGATCGATAAGGGCCGGATCGTAGATTTGAACGGTCAAGTTTTTTTTGACGGCTGTGGGGGCTGCTGTCATTTGGGTTCTTTTATAGTCCGTTGTGTAAATGGCGTCGATGTCGACATCATCCAAAATCTCTGCCCAATGCATCGCCCTACCTAGGCCTTTTTGCGACAATTCGGGATCCATGTTTCCGGAGTCAGACCTGTCCTTTTCGGCATGTCTGATAAAATAAAAGGTAGATATGGTATCTTCAACCACGGCAGGTTCTTCCTTACAACCCGCAAAACCTAATACGAAAACAAAAATGAGCAACGCTTTTAAAACCTTCATAATCAGTAATTCGTTAGTTTGTGACTTTATCATTTATTCTAACTAAAAATACCTCAAAATAGTATGTAATACCCTTTGTTTTTTGTTTTTTTGCATATGGTTAAAATCAAACTGTCTCTTTTGTTTCTAGCATTTGTAAGTGTCTTACACGCGCAAAATGAAGGTCTTCCTGTGGATTTAAGACAGCATAACCTTACTGATTCCAATTCAAGTATTTTAAATCCGGCCTTTTCCGGTAATTACGGAAACACCCATTCCGTTGGGTTATGGAGCCGCTGGCAGTGGCAGACTGTCGATGGAGACCCGACTACCTTCTTTTTGAATTATACGGGGAAGTTAAATAACTCATCATCAATAGGGGCAGGGTTTTATCAGCATAATACCGATGTTTACCTGAATACCGGAGGGGTTTTAAACTATGCGTATCGCTATGATTTCAACGATCGGGCAAGTTTGACCTTCGGTTTGAACTTTTTCGCCTACCAACAGGAATTCTCAGGAAATCCTTTTCAAGGTGACCCGCAAATACTGTTACCATTTTTTACTCCCTCAGAAGATTTTATACTTCAATTTGCCCCAGGGGTGCAATTTACTTATGATGGCCTGCGTATTGGGTTCTCATCAGAGAACATGTTCGACTATAATATGGCCGAGAAAGAAGGGAATACGGCTTCTGACGAGAAAATATTTTTGGGAACGGTCTCTTACGATATCCCGGTTTCCTTAGGGGCTTCCGATAGTACTTCCGTCATCAGGCCAATACTCTATATAAAGTCGATTCCAACGTATGATACGCAAGTAGGGTTGAGTGCGGTTTTGTCAACAAGTAAATTTTGGGCACAGGCAGGTTATAATAGTTTCTATGGAATAGCCATTGGGGGAGGTGGAAGGATCATGAAGCGTTTTTCTATTGGTGCCTTGGTCGAATTTGCGACCGATTCCGATTTAAAGGGGAATGATCCGACTTTTGAATTTACCACGGCCTATGATTTTGGACGGACTGTAACAAGAAAGAAAGTAGATAGGATAGACCGGGAAGAAGAGCCTAAAGAGGAAGAATTGGAACAGATTGCCGAGGTTGATGAGCTTTCAAAGGAATTGACCAAAGCGGAAGCGTTGGCCCTTAAACGTGAGGCTAGGCAAAAGGATATAAGCCAACGCAAAAGGAAAAGGGATTCCGTTATTCGGGAAAAGAAAGCGAATGACGACTTAGCCGTACAAATGCGAAAATACCAAAAGCAAAGATTGGATTCCATCGCTAAGGCAAAAAAGAACAAGGCATTGGTTGACACCCAAAAATTAAGGATGCAACAAAAAATGGATTCCATCAATACCGCCAAAATCGCTGCGGAAAATGCGGTCAAAGAAGAACAATTGCAGGCCGAATTGGTCAAACAGGCTGAATTGGTCAAACAGACCGAGGAGGAAAAGCCTAAGGCCGGTGAGAAATATGAGGAGGTTGTAGGGGAAGATGGTCTAAAACCTGGTTATTATTTAATAGCCAATGTTTTTGGAACCAAAAGATATTTAGACGCATTTAAGGCTGATCTTACCAAGAAAGGGTTACAGCCAAAATCATTTTTGAGAAGCAAGAATAAATTGAACTATGTGTATTTAGGACGCTTTGATTCCATGAGTGAGGCCCGTAAGGCACGCGATAGTAAGTTCGATGGTCGTTATACCGAAAAGACTTGGATTTATAGGGTAGTGCCCAAATAAGTAAGAAACGGTTATTTCTTGATTTCCTTTTTGACCAATACTTCTAAATAGGCCACGGTATTCGTAAGGTATTTGCGGTCAAGGGTCATCGTACTCATTGCAACGGCACCTTGTAGCATGGTAAAGAACTGTTTTGCAAATTGTAGCGGGGTTACCGGCAATCGCAGTTCATTGTTGTTTACGCCATTTTCAAGTACCAAGGCAATTTTACCTTCTATGGTCCTTATCGTTTCACGCGAAGCTGCTGCCAAGGATTTATTGTTGTTTTGCGCATCTACCCCAACATTCAATACGGGACAACCGCCCAATTCTGAGGTAAAAACATCATAATGGCTATAAAATTCAGTTAAGGAGAATAATTTATCCAAAGAATCACCTTCAATGTCCAATCGTTTATCGATCGCCTTGAAAAGTTTATTGACACTGTATTCATAAGCGGCAAGCGCAAGTGCTTCCTTGTTTTCGAAATTGCCATAAAGAGCTCCTTTGGTTAACCCCGTAGCATCGGTGAGGTCACTCATACTAGTGCCCACGTATCCGTGTTTGATAAAAACTGGGGCAACGGTCTCAATTATAAAAGCAGTTGTTCGTTTAGCTTTGGTTGTCATGTTACAGCTATTTTCTACGAATATAAAAAAACTATATACTGTATGGTATATGTTATTGATAAAAAAAAGGCCATGTCGGTATCGACATGGCTTTTTTTATAAAAAGTACGCTATTAATTTACCAATTCATTTTGGTTTCTAAAGACCAATTGGCCATCAAAGGAGTCGATCAAAACAATGCTATCCGCTTTAATGGTTCCGCCAAGAAGCTCTTTGGACAAATTGTTCAAGACTTCTTTTTGAATGATCCTTTTGATAGGTCTCGCACCATATTGGGGGTCATACCCTTTATTGGCTAGATGTGTAATAGCTTCATCGGTAAAGTCAATTGTGATATTCTGTTTGTCCAACATTTTCCTCAATTGTTCCAATTGCAGTCTTACGATCTGTGTGATATCTTCCTTGTTCAAAGGTGTGAACATGATAATGTCATCAATCCTGTTTAAAAACTCAGGACGAATTGTTTTTCGCAATAGTCCAAGAACTTCTACCCGTGCAGCTTCTGAGGCACTGTAGATATCTTTATTGTTTTCGAACTTCTCTTGGATAATGTGACTACCCATATTACTGGTCATAATAATTATGGTGTTCTTAAAGTCCGCAATACGTCCTTTGTTGTCGGTAAGTCGACCTTCGTCCAACACTTGTAAGAGCACATTGAATGTATCTGGATGGGCTTTTTCAATTTCATCCAACAACACCACGGAATAGGGTCTTCTTCGCACGGCCTCGGTAAGCTGACCACCCTCGTCATAACCTACATATCCTGGAGGTGCTCCTACCAATCTACTAACGGAATGACGTTCTTGGTATTCACTCATATCTATCCGGGTCATGGCGTTCTCATCATCGAATAAATAAGAAGCCAAGGTTTTCGCAAGTTCGGTTTTACCGACCCCCGTAGTACCGAGGAACAAAAATGATCCTATTGGTTTCTTGGCATCCTGGAGTCCGGCCCTACTTCTACGTATGGCATCGGATACGGCCTGTATCGCCTCATCCTGACCTACTACACGTTTATGAAGGACTTCCTCAAGTTTCAATAATTTTTCACGCTCACTTTGCAACATTTTGGTTACAGGAATACCGGTCCATTTGGCAACGACCTCAGCAATATCTTCATAAGTGACTTCCTCTTTAATCAAGGTATCCCCTTGTTGCTGTTCTGACATTTCTAGTTGAAGGACATCCAATTTTTCTTGGGCTTCCTTGATCTTGCCATAACGCAATTCCGCTACTTTGCCATAATCCCCACTACGCTCGGCCCGTTCGGCTTCCACTTTAAAGTTCTCTATGTCATTCTTGATTTTCTGAATAGAGTCTATCACCGTTTTTTCACTTTCCCACTTGGCATATATTTCATTTCGTTTCTCCTTGATATTGGCTAAGTCGATATACAAAAGTTTAAGTTTGGCCTGATCATCTTCACGCTTAATGGCTTCTATCTCAATTTCGAGTTGCATGATCTTTCTATCCAATATATCCAATTCCTCAGGTTTTGAATTGATTTCCATACGGAGTTTGGCAGCGGCTTCGTCCATAAGGTCGATTGCCTTATCAGGCAAGAACCTATTGGTTATATACC
Source organism: Maribacter aquimaris (assembly GCF_014596745.1). GTDB lineage: Bacteria > Bacteroidota > Bacteroidia > Flavobacteriales > Flavobacteriaceae > Maribacter_A > Maribacter_A aquimaris. Next base: position 424,497 of record NZ_JABTCF010000001.1, on the reverse strand, counting down.
GTTGGGATAGTTCTACGGCCCCAATAACAGCTTCATCCTTAATCTGTACCTTGTGGTGTGCCTCATATTTTTCCTTGATACCCCTAAGGATGGAAATAGCACTTTCAGTGTCCGGTTCGTTGACTACGACCTTTTGGAATCTACGTTCCAAGGCTTTGTCCTTTTCAAAATATTTTTGATATTCATCCAATGTAGTTGCACCTATCGCCCTTAGTTCACCCCTGGCCAAAGCAGGTTTAAGAATGTTGGCGGCATCCATGGCCCCTTGGCCACCACCAGCACCCACGAGGGTATGGATTTCATCAATAAACAGTACAATGTTACCATCTGAGGCGGTGACTTCCTTAATCACCGATTTCAATCGTTCCTCAAATTCACCTTTGTATTTGGCACCTGCAATCAAGGCGCCCATGTCCAAAGAATATATGACTTTATCCTTTAGGTTTTCAGGAATGTCTCCCTGTATGATCCTATGTGCCAATCCTTCCGCAATTGCGGTTTTACCAACACCGGGTTCACCGACCAGTATAGGATTGTTCTTGGTTCTTCTTGAGAGGATCTGTAAAATACGCCTGATTTCCTCGTCCCGACCAATAACAGGGTCCAATTTTCCGCTGTCGGCCAATTGGTTAAGGTTACGGGCATATTTTTCAAGGGAGTTATAGGTCTCTTCCGCACTTTGAGAGGTTACTTTACCTCCTTTTCGAAGTTCCTCTATGGCTTTTTTAAGGTCTTTTTCAGTGACTCCTTGGTCTTTAAGGATTTGTGAAATCTTACTTTTGGACTTGAGTATCGCCAATAGGATATGTTCTATGGAAACATATTCATCTTCCATTTTTTTGGCAATGATACCCGCTTCGGTCAAGCTTTTTCCAGCTTCTCTTGAGACCATGATCTCACCGCCGCTTACCTTTGGGAAACTCTCCAACTCCTTATCGAGGATTTGGTTCAATAAATTGGTATTGACGTTCAATTTCTTTAGAATGAACGGAAGTACATTTTCATCGACTTGTGAAATAGCCTTGAAAAGATGTTCGTTCTCTATCTGTTGGTGGCCCATCTCTTGCGCAATTTGTTGGGCAAGCTGAACGGCTTCCTGTGATTTTATGGTAAAATTATTAAAGTTCATCAGCGTTGTTTTTTCTTGTTATAGATTACTTTTGGTATATGAATGTCAATAATCCTACCAAGTGGAACAAGCGGACAAAATGTCTGTAAAAGCCTAAAAACACAAGACATTACGGCAGAGTAAGGATTTGGATTATAAGCGACTTAGAGATAAAAATACACTATGGGATTATTTAAGGACCTTTTTGGTAAAAGTGGTGAAAAACCTAAGAAAGAACAACCCAATGTACCATGGAAACCCCTGGTTTCCGTACACCAATTGGATGAAATTGTAGAAAAATCAAAAGATAAGACCCAGGTAATATTTAAACATTCAACGACCTGTGGTATCAGTAGAATGGTGCTGAATACGTTTAACACCAATTATGATTATCCCAAAGATCAATTCGATCTCTATTATTTGGATTTACATAGTTTTAGGGAGGTTTCCAATGAAACAGGCATCAAATTCCAGGTAGTGCACCAATCGCCACAGCTTTTGGTAATACGAAATGGGGTAGTGGTAGCCCATGATTCCCATGGGGGTATCAATTCCATTGACCTTAATTCTTATGTGTAATAAAAAAGCCCTGAAAGTAAATTCAGGGCCTTTTTTTTAGTTGAATCGGTGTGAGGTTATAATTCCTTTTATACGATTTTTAAGGTCTTCACCAGCGTCATATACCATTTGTTCGTTTGATGGAAACGGAACCGAGGCAAGGTTTAACAAAGAAACCAATTCATTTTCCAAAGCCCTTTTATCACCATCGTAATTGGCATAAACATGTTCAAATACATATTCACTGGAAAGGGGGTAGGAATTTAGTTGTTGTTTTGTTTCCAAGTCAAAATAGCTTATAAAGCCTGCAACTTGTGCAGTTTTGAATTGTGTGAACTGATAAAAATTACATTTGACCGTTTTGAACTTGTCCACTTTTATTTTGTTGCCTAAACTATCCTTGACAACATTCCCGTCATTGTTCAAAAGGTATTTTTGGCCGTCCTTTATTTGTTTTTCCTTTATGATCTGTTTTTCGTTTACTTGTTCGGGGGAAATATTGATTTCCCTTAACTCTATTTGCATATCATAATCATAGTCGATGTTTGCAAGGGGGTTGGTGTGGTATTTTGTCCATTTGTCTTCCAATCCATAGGCATTGAAATTCAATAGTTCTTCCTCAAGCTTAACAGGAATGATCTTTTCTGTATTATTGATCATTTCTACCTTTACATAATCTTGGCCCTTTTGATAGGCTTCTTCCATTTTTAACCTAGTATCGCCATAGCCAGGATTAATTTCGCTCAAATAATCGAAATCATCATAGGCTTTTCTATAATCGTATTTGTTGGTGGCATTGGTCAAAAGATTTAAAGCATTATCGTACAAATACGATGAAAGTTTATCTTTTGTAGCAATAATCTCCCTGTCGTAGTTGGTTAGGGAAAATTCCGCATTTCTATTTTGATCATTAATGCGCAAGGGCAATAATGGTTTTATCATTTCTTGAATGCGATTAAGGTTTTCGTATCCTTTATAGATGGTTTCAAGATTTGCGGGATTACCGTCCTTTTGCAGAAAAGCAATTTGTTCCAACTCCCTCTCGGTGTTTTTTTGAAAGGCTTCCTCCAATAAAAGCACATAAGATTGGTTGCTTTTTTTGTCTTTGTTTTCCGCTAACTTTTGAACGGCACTGTTTATGGCGTTCATATAATTGCCCGTATTTAAGGCTTGTTGGGTCTTTTTTACCCCGCCGCAAGACAACATTAAAAGTAAGATTCCGCTTAAAAGTAAAAGTTTCTTCATGATATTTAATTTACCGTTGTATACTACATTTTCAACACTCGTGCCAAAACTGTGTTTGTTGATAACGTAAAACGATAAATTATCGTATTGTTTCGATGAAAAACCTTTTTATATGCTCTTTTTATCTTTTTTGGAATTAAAAACAGGCAATAGTTTTGTGGAAACTTCACCAAAACCAAGACGATGTCCGTTTCTTTCACAAAAGCCCTTAATGACTACGGTATCATTGTCCTGAATGAATTTACGTTCACTGCCGTCCTTTAAGGTAATGGGTTTTGTCCCTTGCCACGCAAGCTCCAGCATAGAACCATATGAATCGGGGGTTGGACCGGAAATCGTTCCGCTACCCATCATATCCCCACTATTGACTTTACAACCGTTTGTGGTGTGATGGGCCAATTGCTGTGCCATGGACCAATACATGTATTTAAAGTTCGATTTTGAAATTGTTGTGGGGATGCCTTCCGGTGTAATTAAATCCACTTCCAAGTTAATATCAAAACTGTGTTCCCCTTCGAGGGCTAAATATGGAAAAGGTTTTGGCTCCTGTTTTGGGCCTTTGCATCTAAAAGGTGCCAACGCATCCAATGTTACGATCCAGGGGGAAATCGAGGAAGCAAAACTTTTGGCTAGGAATGGGCCTAAGGGTACATATTCCCATTTTTGTATATCCCGTGCACTCCAGTCGTTGAACAAGACCATTCCAAAGATATGGTCTTCGGCGTCTTCCACGGCAATAGGTTCTCCCAAAGAGTTGGCATCCGTAGTGATAAAGGCCATTTCCAATTCAAAATCAATCAATCTTGAAGGACCGAAGACAGGTTTTTCCGCACCTTTGGGCATAGTTTGTCCCATGGGCCTATGAATCGGTATCCCACTGGGAATGATCGTAGAACTTCTACCATGGTACCCTACGGGGATATGCAACCAATTCGGGAGCAGTGCATTTTCGGGGTCACGAAACATCGTACCCACGTTGGTGGCATGTTCTTTACTGGAGTAAAAATCGGTGTAGTCACCAATTTGAACCGGTAGTTGCATTTCTATTTCCTTGAGGTCAAAAAGAATGATGTTCTTATGGTTCTCATTATTTTTCAAGGTCCCATTCCCCATATCAAATACCTCACTGATACGATTACGCACCAATCGCCATGTTTTTTGTCCGTCCGAGATGAAATCATTTAGGGTGTCCTGCAGAAAAATATCATCGGTCAAAGGAATTCCATCGAAATATCCCAATTGGTGCATAGCCCCCAAATCTATGGCGGTATCACCGATACGGGTACCTATGGTAATGATGTCATCCCTGGTCAAAAATACACCAAAGGGTATGTTCTGAATGGGAAAGTCCGTATTTTCCGGGGTAGGAATCCAAGTTTTTTTATCGGGGTTGTTCGCAAGTATCTCCATATCTCAAATTGTTAATTTGTATTTGATAAATTCCAAATCAAATATATTATTTTCCATCAATAACCAATTGGCAATTCGTATTTTTACCGCTCATTTAACATAAAAGAAAATATGCAACGTGACCATCTCATTTTTGATTTAATAGAAGCTGAGAAACAAAGACAATTGAACGGGGTTGAACTTATCGCTTCAGAGAACTTCACAAGTCCCCAGGTAATGGAGGCAGCGGGTTCGGTATTGACCAATAAATATGCCGAAGGATATCCTGGAAAAAGATATTACGGCGGATGTGAAGTAGTGGATCAAGTTGAGCAAATCGCTATTGATAGGGCAAAGGAATTATTCGGGGCAACTTACGCCAATGTGCAGCCACATTCAGGGTCGCAGGCAAATGCCGCGGTTTTTCACGCCTTTTTAAAACCGGGTGATAAGATTCTGGGATTCGATCTTTCACATGGAGGGCATTTAACCCATGGGTCACCCGTGAATTTCTCTGGAAGATTGTACAATCCTGTATTTTATGGTGTAGATGCTGAGACAGGGGTGCTTAACTATGATGCCATACAGGAAATCGCATTAAAGGAAAAACCCAAATTGATCATAGCCGGAGCCTCTGCCTATTCAAGGGATATGGATTTTAAACGTTTTCGTGAAATCGCGGATAGTGTAGATGCCATCCTTATGGCGGATATAGCGCACCCAGCAGGTTTAATTGCAAAAGGCATACTTAATGATCCGATTCCACATTGTCATGTTGTAACCACTACAACCCATAAAACCTTACGTGGTCCGAGGGGTGGATTGATTTTGATGGGGCAGGATTTTGACAATCCTTTTGGAATTCGTTTGAAGAACGGAAATTTGAGAAAGATGTCCGCATTGCTCGATTTGGCTGTCTTTCCTGGGAATCAAGGGGGGCCGTTGGAACATATTATTGCGGCAAAAGCCATAGCTTTTGGAGAAGCATTGACCGATGAATACTTGAATTATATGCTGCAGGTCAAGAAAAATGCGGCGGCCATGGCTTCAGCATTTGTTGCCAAAGGGTATAATATTATTTCAGGGGGAACCGACAATCATATGATGTTGATTGATTTGCGCAATAAGGACATTACAGGAAAAGATGCGGAAAAAGTGTTGGTGAAGGCCGATATCACCGCAAACAAGAATATGGTTCCTTTCGATGATAAATCACCATTTGTAACTTCTGGAATCCGATTTGGTACTGCAGCGATTACCACACGTGGACTAAAAGAAAATGAAATGTCGACTATAGTTGATTTCATCGATCGCGTTCTTACCCATGCCGAAGACGAGGATGTAATAGCTCAGGTTAAGAGTGAGGTGAACGCCTTAATGCATGACAGGGCTTTGTTCAATGCCTGATAGATAAACTTATTCGTTTATCATATGTAAATCCTCATAGATGAACCTGTTGTTCTTGAGGTCGTAAATAACGGCATCTTGCTCTGATTCAAAATATAAGGCCCAATAGCTAGCATAGTTATGGGTCTTTTTTGTTTGGTTACTAACAAGTTCCGGTGTTAATATGTCATCTTCAAAAACAGCCACAAAAATTTCATAAGGAATTTCAACATTTCCTTTGGTTAATTGAACGTAGTGTTTTTCCAGATTCCTAATAACACAGTCCAAGTGGGTTGATATACTTTGTTCGTATATTTTGTTTATGATTATACTGGTGTCTTTTAGGTTGATGGTAAACTCTTCGACGTCGAAAGAAATGTTGTTATATTGTTCCAATATTGCTAATTCATGGGCAAAAGGGTATTTGCATTCGCTGAACGTTCCCCATGTACCTTTATAGGAGTGCATGATCATTTCGATCAAGTTCAAATCACAAGTTAAATCGATAATCAAACGGACCTGATTATCGTTTGTAGCGATGTTCCGTATTGAGATTTCTGAGAAAAAGAATTTTTCAAGATTATTGGTAAATGCAGAAAGACCCCTAAAGGAAACACTTTGTGCTCGCCTTTTGGGAAAGTTGTTTCTAGAATTTTCAGGGGCTGTAGACATTGGTTAGGGCTATTTGGATTACAATTAACCTCAAATTTAATGGTATGTCTATAATATAGGGCTTAGGACAACCTTATGAAATATAAGGTTGTCCTTTGTGAAATGTAGTATATTTTTTAAATAGCTGATTATTAGATATTTAAAAAATTAAATAAAATGTTAAAAAACTGGGATTATATGAATCCGCGTTTTCGGGCCTCTTCAATAAGCTCAATATCATTACCTTGTTCGATCCCGAAATGTTGTTTTAATTGTCTTTTTCTTGATTCCACGGTTGTAGGTGCGACCGATATTAAGGGGCCAATATCCTTAGTACGGATGCCTGTGGAAATATAGTGGAGGATTTTTTTATCGGTTTCATCTACGAGATCAAAATCATTGGCCATTTTTTTTCGAATCGCAGATAGGGCACTTGCCGTATAATACGGAGGTCTTTCCAAGACGGTCCTAACCATTGCGCATAGTGATTTTTCATCTATTTCCGATTTTACCATATAGCCATCAGGGTCCACGGTCTTGAAAATACTATTAATACGATAACTGTCACTAAATGATGACATGAACACGATTTTGGATGTAGGGACCTTTGACCTGGCGTATACACCTAAATCCTCTCCACTTCTGGTATCATTGGAATGTGTAGGAAAAAGGGATATATCCAATAAAAGAATATCATAAGGAATGGAACGTTCAGAAAAGTCAATCTTTTCTATAGCCCCCTCAAAGGTGTTCACCGTATCTACCTTAACCTGGAAACCATCAAATTCGGCGCCTTCCAAGATGTATTTGTAACCCATGGCCGTCATGGCATGGTCATCTACCGATAAAAGTCGTACAATCTTCATTTTCAGTCTATTAGTACTATTCTATAGTGCGTTATTTTCGTATTTTTTGCAATTCCGGGTTCCCTTTTAATTCTTAATCGGTATGTCCAAGGTTATCGTTGTTCCTTTGTTCAACGCGCTATCAATATTCCAAGTTCCACCCAGTTTTTCTATTCTTGACCTGATATTTCGCATACCTATGCCGGATTTGGTTTTGCCCGATTTTATTGCAAATCCCTTTCCGTCATCCGTAATGGTTACCAGAATCTCTTCATTTGTTCGTACAAAACTAACCAAAATATTCTTACAAGAAGCGTGTTTGACCGCATTTTGTAATATCTCTTGGATCATACGATATAGATTGATTTTGATATCCCCTTTCATAGTGTCCCAATCCAGTGTCTCATTAAACTCGAAAGAATAATCAAGATGATTGGCAGAGCATATGTTCTTCAATAATTCCTGAATGGAGTTAATGAAGTTGTTTATATTGTGATAGGCCGCATGGCTTAATTCGTGTGATATGGCACGTACCTCACCTTCAACATCCTTTAAAGCCGATATGGCTTTGGCCTTTTCGGAAATGGCCTCCTCGGTATTGACCTTATTCAATCCGGTAAGTACCATTCTGGCTCCAAGCATTTTACCAAGGACCCCATCGTGTAATTCTTCGGAAATCCGTTTTTGTTCCGCTTTCTTTATTTCAGCGATTTTTTGTTTTTGGGACAACATTAAATCAAAAATCTCTTGGTTACTGGTCTGTTGCTGTTGTTGAAATCGTAAAGCCTGGTTTTTGGCGCGTTGATGGAAAATAACATAAACCGAAACCCCAAGCAGGAAAATACCCAATGCTAGCCCTGTCCAAAGTTGCTTTTTTCGGGTTAGGGATTCATTTTCTGCGATAAATTCATCGGTTTCGAAGCGTATTCGTGTGAACTTATTGCGTTCCCGTCGTTCTAGTTGAACTAGACTATCGTACAGCGTAATATATCGTTCGGTATGTATGAGGTGATTTTTGGAATCGATACGGGCCAGCAAACCCAGGGAGGCCAACAAACGTTTGTTATTTGAGCCTTGCTCTGCGTGTTGCTTGGCCTTTCGGGCATTGACCAAGGCATTGACCGTGTCCTTAAGGGATAAATAGTATTCGGCATAGGTGTATTCCAATAGCGATAGGCCTTCTATATCGTTTTGCTCTTCACGAATCTGTTTTACCGTTTCCAAATCCTTGAAAATATTTAAAGTGTCCCCTAATTTAAAGCGACTGAGGGTTAAATTGTTAAGTTGTCGGGCATAGTTGGAAGGATCCTTATATCTTAAACTATCATAATCAAACGTGGCTTTTTGGTAGTAACTTTTGGCAGCTTTATAATTGCCTTGATCTTTATAGACATTACCAAGGTTGTTCTGTAGCTTGGAATAGTACTCCCTCTTGGTTTCTTCGTCGTCAACTTCAGACAGATATTCATCAGCGATGTTGAAGTATTCGAGTGATCGATCGTATTCCTTTAGTTCTTTTGTGATCGAACCCAATAAATTATAACAGCGGTGAAGCCTTAGATATTCATTCAATGGTTTTAATAGTTCTATGGACTTAAAAGCATTTATTTCGGCCCCTGTATAATCCTTGACATTGGTTTGGATAACCGCCAAGTTGTAAAACATTCGTCCTGAATAGTAATTTTCACCAACAGAAGTAAACTTTTTTTGTGCCTCGGAGTAATGGTAAAAGGAACTGTCCATTACCTTTTTTATTTCAAAAAAGTCGGCCAAATCCCAGTGGGCATTGGCTTCGGTAATCGTATCATTAATCTTTCTCGAAAGGGAAATTGCTTTTTGGTTGACGGATCGGAACAATAAAGAATCATTGATTTCCAAATAGGCTAAGGAAAGTCTGGAGTAATATTTTGATCGGACACTGTCAATAGTGCTATTGTCGGCAGCTAGATAGGCTTTTTTAAGTAATTCGGTTTTTTGCTTTAAAGGCATTTCGGAATTTCTTCCAAGGGATATCCAACTTAAAATACTATCATTTTCAGTAATTTCTGGAGCATCCTGTTTTGTACTAGGGAAGGAGCAAGAGCCTATGGCAGTGCATAATAGAATAAACATGAACCATTTATTCAAGAGGGTGGATTTTGGTAGGTTGGTTTTAAGCATGGTAACACTAATGTAAACAAAAAGGTCCTAATCTTACCAAGATTAGGACCTTTTTGTTTTGAAAGAAGGCTATTTTTAGACCTTCTATTTATATAGGTAGGGTGAACATCCGATTAGACGACATCCTTAGCTTCACGTCTGTCCTTGTCGTGTGAACAGTCGTCACAGTAAACCACATCCTTGGCCTCACGTCTGTCCTTGTCGTGTGAGCAGTCATCACAGTAAACCACATCCTTGGCCTCGCGTCTGTCCTTGTCGTGAGAACAGTCATCACAGTAGACCACATCCTTGGCCTCGCGTCTGTCCTTGTCGTGTGAACAGTCATCACACGCAATGGTCTCTTGTTCTTGGGTATCATTTACATTGATCATAGCCATAGATCCAATCATTAAGGCCAATACTGCTAAAATACTAAGTGCTCTTCTCATAATCTTAAATAATTTTTATTAGGGGTTTCTTTTTATTATGTTGTAAAACTAATAAGACCTCTAGAGTAAGATAGTGTAAATTAAAAAGTATGAGTATGTGGCCTGGTTTGAAGAGTATTTAACCCGGTTTTGAGAGAATTCACTTAATTAATCGATGGGATAGTGCTTTTTGATAAAAGATTCTTTACCTCATCGATGTTTGCTTTATACGATTTCGAAAAGGGCAATTGAAGGTTTCGAAGTTTTAGGGTGCAAACCGATTTTCCATAGCTGATACCTGAAATAAAGATGGTATTGATAATATAACTCTGATGGATTCGTATGAAATTCGAGGGTAATTGGTTTTCAAATGTTTTCAAGGTCTTGAAAGCATTGACCACGCTTCCATCCTTCATCACAAATTCCGTGGTATTGTTATCGGCCTGTAGGTAAAGAATATCATCCGTGTTCAAGTATTGGAAATCCCGATAGGATTTTAAACAAATCGTTGCAGCCTGGGAATGAGCGGGAGTAGATTCCGGCATTTGTTTTTTAAGGCGCAACAAGGATTTTCGTATATCGAATTCATTATAGGGCTTTAACCAATAATCGAAAAAACCATTTTTAATGGCTTCATAGGCATGATTCTTTGTTTTGGATATACCTATGATGACCGGTAATTTCTTGACATACTGATGAAGTTCTATGACCATTTGAAAATATTCGGAAGCATTTTCATTCAGGTTTACAAAAACGACGTCGGGGGAATACTTTAAGATTGCATTTAGACCGTCGTTACTGTTTTTAGCTAAGGAAGAGCACGAAAAATCACCGTATTCCTCCAAAAAATGCTGCAGTTGCAGATTGGAGGTGGCGTCAGAATCGATAATGGAGTAATTGAATTCCAATGTATTAGCTATTTGTCAATAGCAAAGTTATGATAGTCGGGGAACCAAGGACATAGGAAAACCTTATAAATAATAAGGTTTGTGTTTATAATGTATAAAAATATTTTAATTTGAAAGAAAATACTTATCTATTGGGGGGAATATGCGGCAAATAATCATTTTGGGGTATATTCATATGCCCCAATATCCGGATTTTGGGTTCTTTCCGTACCTATGATGTCATAGGGAAGAGATAAGGAATATGCCAAATCAGCCTTGTCAATGGCCGATGAAGCCTCCCCTAATTGATATACATTACGATTAAATCCTTTAAAATCAGTGTTTTGATTAATAAGGACCCCAATGTACTTGGTGTTGTCATTAAAATCGTACAAAGTATTGTTTGTGTATAGCCCTGCGGCATCCTCAAATTTTATAAGGGAATGGTCGAAAACAAAATTAAATGTATTGACTTCGTTAGGATATAATGATATTTCGATGGGGGCACTACCATCTATGATACAATTATAGAACTGGGCCAAAACCAAATCCCCTGAGGTGGTGGAATCATAGTTGTCAATTTTTAAAGCCGTTCCCATTCTCGAACCATGGGACCAATAATTCGCAATGGTGCTATGGGTGAATTCGTATCGACCACCGAGCGTACATTGTAATGAATGGCCTCCGGCACCACCCAATACCGTGTTTGTTGCCTTAATATAGGCGTTTGTGGCCTGCAGATTGGTAATCGAGGAATTGTATATTTGGGTATTATTGATGGTTAGTGTGGGGGATTGTAATGATCCATCACCTTTAACAATGGCGCCGAATGTTGCATTTTTAATCGTTACATGATTAAAGGAGTTATTGCGACTTCCCTCAGCCATCCAAATCGTACCCCATTGTCCAGGAACATTCGAATATTCGGGTTCTAGTCGATCTCCTTCAAAAATAACCTCGTTTTCCAAGGTATCCTGGGAAGAACTTAATGTACCATTGATATGAAGGGATGCTCCCTTGGAAACATAAATCCCAGAACCTTCATGAAAATAAATCCTGGCTCCCGCATTGACCTGTAAGGTCTGGTTTTCCGGAACTATCGCATACCCGTAGATCACATAGGGCTTATCATTGGTAAATATCAATTCATCATCCTTTAAAAAAAATCCGTCTACATTATTTTGGTTCCCATCGATATCCATATTTAAAGGGTGGGTTTCCTTGGTGCCATCCTCCAATATTTTAGGATAGCGTAAAATCGCATCCTTTACCAAAGTGACTAATTGCACTTCTTGGGTGTTGGATAACCCCTTAAATACAATAGCATCGGTATATAAAAATTGCTTCTCATCATTGGTGGGGCTGTAGGTGGTTTCAATAAATATGTAAAGGCTGTCCTTGGCCAGGATGGGTATGTTCGTGAATTCCTTTCCTGCCATGCCGTCTACATTAAGTCTATAAGCACTGTTTTCCCCTTGTTTTAGGCGGATGGAACTTACTTCTATGGCATCATCATTGGGGTTGTACACTTTTAAGGTGTAGGTACTGCTCGATATCTTGGAAAAAACGGTATCGAGAAAAACCGTATCCTTTGAAAACCTCAGATTGCCGGGATTGGAAGCATACTCGAAATCATTTCTGCACGAACTCCATACCATTATAAGTATAAAGGCAGAAATTGGTAATACGATCCGCTGCATAGTTTTGGTTTTTCCGTTTAATCACTCAGGAAGACCTTTTGGATTTTCCCTGAAATGCGAATCGGTCGTAAGGTCATCGCGTTGAGCAGGCACCATTCCGTAACGGAACGTACTAAAAGCTCATTCGTTTTATCATTGTACATCTCCACACAACGTACCGAAATGGCCCCTTTTGTGCTGGCAATAAACGTTTTTGCCAAAATCACGTCCCCTAAGACGGCAGAACTGAGATAATCGATATTATGGTTTTTGACGACCCAGAGTATACCGGCCTGCATCTCTTTAGGAGCGGTTGATTGCCAATGTTCTTTAGAGATGTCTTGGATCCATTGTACATAACGCACATTGTTTACGTGGTTTAAGTCGTCTAGATCCGCTTGGGAGACTATTATTTTCTTTTCGTAGGACTCCATTATTTTTTGATGATTTTGACCTCGAACATTTTGTCCCAGTTTTTTCCTGTAACAAAGAAGGTTTTTCGTTCTGGATGATAAGCTACCCCGTTAAGAACATCCAGTTCTTGGTGTTTGGTGACCCTTTCCTTTAAACCACCGAAATTGATGACACCCTCAATGGCTCCACTTTGGGCATCTATGATCATCATGCTTGGTTTTTGGTAGACGTTGGCATAGATCTTCCCATCCAAATACTCCAGTTCATTGGCCATGTTGAATACCGATTTATTGGTCACTGTTTCAATATGGCCCTCTTCAGCTAAGGTATCGGGATTTAAAAACCAAATCTTTTCGGTACCATCACTTTTGAATATTTTGTTTCCATTATGACAAAGGCCCCAGCCTTCCTTGCTTTCCCCATATTGAAAAGTATCTATCTTCTCGAATTTCTCCAAGTCATACACGAATCCAATTCCATTTTGCCACGTAAGTTGGTATATCTTACCGTTCATGATGGTGATGCCTTCGCCAAATTGGGAATCCTCAAGGCGTATTTGTTTGAGGATTTCCCCGGTTTTAAAATCGACCTTCCTTAAAGAAGACCTTCCTTTTTTTCCGGTACTCTCGTAGAGTATGCCATCATGGAATTCCAAACCTTGGGTATATGCCTTGATATCGTGTGGGAATTCGTTTATGATTTCATAGGTGTATAGGGCAGGAGGGGTAGGCGCCAAAACTTTTATTTTTTTTGTAATATCTATACTGGTATCATCATAATCGACAGTGGCCATAAGGGTCTTGGCTCCCAAAGTCGTAAGATCAAATGTAATTTTGCCTTCCTTAACCTCGAGTTCCTTGCCATCGATGGTATAGGTTACCGAATTGATTGATTTCTCCTTCTTGTTCTTAATACCGACACTTACGGTTTGATGTTGTTTGAAATCCGTTTTATTGCCTTCCAATTGAATTTCGAATAAAGAAGTTGCCTTGGTATTGCCACTGCCGCAGGACATGAAAAGCAGTATGAGAAAACTAAAAGAGGTAAGCTTAATAAGATTCATGAATATATTTATTTGTTGATTTAGGTATTCCCGACTGTATTATTCTCTTTTAGAAACACTTAGGAATACCAATAAAAAAGGCAAGTTAATTCATAAAAATTAGAATATAAAACGATTGAAAAAGTTTTAAAAGATTGTATATTTGCATTCGGCAAGTCCTACACGACCAGCTCCTGTAGAATCCCCCAGGGTGGGAACGCAGCAAGGGTATATGGTTGTAGCGGTGCGATGTAGGTAGCTTGCCGTTTTTTTATACCTTCATTTTTCATAAAAAGCGTGTATCTGATTTTGGGACCATATAGTCATTGTACTTTAGGCTTCTTTGTAAATCGCTTTTTACCAGACCTTTTTTTTAATCTTAATCTATAACTTTTATGGAACAAAAAATAGTTCTTATAACGGGAGGCTCTTCTGGAATAGGGAAATCCATCGGAAATTTATTGAAATCCAAAGGATTTAAAGTTTACGGAACAACAAGGAATCTGGCTAAATACCCCGATTTCAGTGATTTTGATCTCTTGGAGTTGGATGTTAGGAATACAAATACAATCGCAAAGGCTGTTTCCCAACTTATAGAAAAGGAAGGTCGGTTGGATGTATTGGTCAATAATGCAGGTGTGGGAATAACAGGCCCGATTGAAGAAACCCCACACGAAGAGATCCTTAAAACCTTTGAGACAAATTTCCATGGTCCGTTGCATATGATAAAGGCTGTTTTGCCCCAAATGCGAAAGCAGGGGGATGGACTCATTATCAATATAACCTCTATTGCCGGCTATATGGGCTTACCCTATCGTGGTATTTACTCGGCTACCAAAGGTGCTTTGGAAGTTACGACGGAGGCGCTTCGAATGGAAACCAGGAATTTCGGTATACGAATGACCAATTTGGCCCCTGGCGATTTTGCTACGAACATAGCCAGCGGAAGATATCATGCACCCGTTTTAAAAGGCTCCCCATATGAGGAGGCATACGGAAAAACCTTACAATCAATCAATGATGATGTTTCTTCGGGCAATAATCCCATTCAAGTGGCCGAAAAAGTATATCGTATTATTAACACCAAAAATCCCAAAGTGCATTATAAGGTGGGTTCATTTATGCAAAAGTTCTCTATTTTCCTTAAACGGGCTTTACCCGATAAAGCCTATGAGAAGCTGTTATTGAATCATTATAAGTTGTAATTTTGGAATATTCATTTTTAAAACATTACCTAGAAAATTAATTAAAAACAAATCCATGAAATTTTTTATCGATACAGCCAATTTAGATCAAATCAGGGAAGCCCAGGAACTGGGGGTTTTGGATGGTGTTACCACCAATCCATCATTAATGGCCAAAGAGGGCATTACGGGACGCAATAATATTCTAAAGCACTATGTTGACATCTGTAATATCGTAGATGGCGATGTTTCTGCCGAGGTCATTGCAACTGAATTTGATGCTATGGTCAAAGAAGGTGAGGAGTTGGCCGAACTGCACGAACAGATTGTGGTTAAAGTACCCATGATCAAAGATGGTATAAAGGCTCTAAAATATTTTTCCGATAATGGTATCCGTACCAACTGCACCTTGGTGTTTTCGGTCGGTCAGGCATTATTGGCAGCAAAAGCAGGAGCTACCTATGTATCCCCATTTATAGGAAGATTGGATGATATTTCAACTGACGGACTTAACCTGATTGCTGAAATTCGTCATATTTATGATAACTATGCTTTTGAAACACAGATATTGGCTGCGTCGATCAGACATACCATGCATGTCATTGATTGTGCTAAAATCGGTGCAGACGTAATGACCGGACCTCTTTCTTCAATTGAAGGCCTCTTAAAACATCCTTTGACGGATAGTGGTTTGGAGAAATTCTTGGCAGATTATAAAAAAGGGAACTAAAGGAAATGGCTTTATCTTTTAAACAGGCTATGAATAGATAGACCCAAAAGCCGATGGTTTTTGGGTTTTTTATTTAAAAGAATGATAAATGTCCCCAAAGGCATCAACGATCATTTCGTTATCGGTAATGATGCATTTGTTCATCGGATAAATGATCAGGGTTTTTGTGAGTTTCTCAAAATTGTCTGAACGATATTGATTATTGGGGTCGAAGCCTTTTACCTTGACCAAGGATTTCCATTCGTCCAAATTGGTCTGAACATTGATACCTACAAAGTTGTACTTGGGTTCATGTTGACTTAAATACTGGATGCGCTTAGCAATGTCGTTCAAGTGTTTTTTGTTTGATGCGGACCAGAAATAGAATACGGTTTTTCTGTCTTTGGCTATAGTGGATAAAGAGACCTGACCGCCATTATAATCGGTCAAATCTATACTTGGTATTCTTTTATGGGGTTGTATGTTCTTAATTCCGGAATAAAGGTCATTAACTTCATCCATATGCCTGTTATCCCCGGATAATGCCCGAAAAACTTCCATGAATATTTTATTGTTCTTTTCGGTATCATGTACTTTCAATAGATAATCAACGGCCACATTCCTAAAAAGGTTGTCCTTTAATTGTTTCTCAACGACCAGGCTATCAATAAGTTTTAATTTGTGTTTATTGAAATGAAGGTGGTTTTTGGCCATCTTATCCTTAATATCACAACCATGGGTGCAGGACATATAGGACAAATTACCAAAATGGTTTACCATAAACTCGTAGTAGGGTCTTAGATAGGTGAAATCCTCATTGTTGTAGGTTAGGTTTTTACGATACGCATAGTAATCATCATCTAATTTTGGTACTTTTTTAGCCTTCGCCAATCTTTTATGCTTAAAAGGATAACGTTCCTTAAACATGGCATAATTATATATGATGTCGGCTTTGGCGATTTCAAGCTCCTTCTCGGTCAACGAAAAGTCCATATTAAGATCACTGAGTAGGTCTAATTTCTGGTGTTGTAGGGAATCGATTTTCCTGCTGAATTCGGTCGGGTTTAACCAGTAATAATCATCGACGATTCTTTTTTCACGTTCCTTGGTCAGGTAAACCTCCATCATAAAGTTGTTGACTTCCTCACCTTTTCCTGAAAACACCAGGGATTCATCAAAATCAACCGTGTTCAATCGTATTAAAAGACTATCCCCTTTTTTTAGATAAACGTTTTGATATTCAGGGGCATGCTTAAAATAGTAGAGACCATCCTGTATGGAATCCAATTGCAAGGAAAACATGTTGTTGGTGTCCAAGGCTGAGGAGTCGATTACAACATCCCCTTTATAAAGAACAACATATTTGCTGGTAGGGTTTACAATTTCACCACCAAAAAAAACTCTAGGGGAAATTTTTTCGCTATCGCTGCAGCCTGCTAAAAAGATAAGAAATAAATAAAGTAAACTTTTATTCATATAAGAATATCTACGATATGTCAACAAATTTAAGCAACAGGAATATGTTACCTTGTTAATTGCGAGTTAAATATCCATCGGATAGAGTTAATATATCCATAGGGCCTAAGGGAAAAGTTTATTGGTGTAGAGCTATTAAATTGTCTATTTTTGCACGGATTTTAAAATAAGTGAGAATGTTATCAGTTTCAAATTTATCTGTTCAATTTGGTAAACGCGTTTTGTTTGATGAAGTAAATGTTTCGTTTACCCAAGGGAACTGTTATGGGGTTATCGGAGCCAATGGGGCGGGTAAAAGTACCTTTCTGAAAATACTATCGGGACAGATTGATCCGACCTCGGGACACGTACATTTGGAACCGGGTAAACGTATGTCGATATTGGAGCAAAACCATAATACCTACGACGAAAATACGGTACTCGAGACTGTGGTCATAGGTAATAAACCACTCTTTGCCATTAAAAATGAAATAGATGCTCTTTATGCGGATTATTCCGATGAAAAGGCAGATAAAATTGGGGAACTTCAGGTCCAATTTGAAGAAATGAACGGATGGAACGCCGATAGTGATGCAGCAGCCTTGTTGTCCAATTTGGGTATTCATGAGGAGTTGCATTATACATTGATGTCCGATGTGGATTCCAAACTTAAGGTAAGGGTGCTGTTGGCCCAGGCCCTTTTTGGAAACCCTGATGTATTGATCATGGATGAGCCTACCAATGATTTGGATTATGAGACGATTGGTTGGTTGGAGAACTTTTTGGCGGATTATGAAAACACCGTTATCGTTGTGTCCCACGACCGTCACTTCCTAGATGCGGTGTGTACGCATATTGCGGATATAGATTTTGGCAAGATGAACCTGTTTTCAGGTAACTATACGTTCTGGTATGAGAGTAGTCAATTGGCTGCGCGCCAACGTGCCCAACAGAATAAAAAGTCAGAGGAGAAAGCTAAGGAATTACAAGAGTTCATTATGCGTTTTAGTGCCAATGTTGCTAAGAGTAAACAGGCTACTTCACGTAAAAAAATGCTTTCCAAACTAAAGATCGAGGATATTAAACCTTCAAGTAGGAGGTACCCTGCACTTATTTTTGAACGTGAACGTGAAGCCGGCGACCAAATATTGAACATTGAAAGATTAAAGGCGTCTTCGGAAGATGGTGATTTATTGTTCGATAAGGTGAATATCAATTTGGCCAAGGGCGATAAGGTTGCGATCATTTCAAGGGACTCCAGGGCCACCACGGCTTTTTATGAAATTCTGAATGGGAATAGGAAGCAGGAAGAAGGGGAATTTCAATGGGGGGTTACCACTAACCAATCCTATTTGCCAGCCGATAACTCAGGATTCTTTACTGAAAATATCAATCTAGTGGATTGGTTGCGCCAATGGGCCAAGACCGAGGAAGAGCGCGAAGAGGTTTATATTCGTGGATTTTTAGGAAAGATGCTTTTTAGTGGGGAAGAGGCCTTGAAAAAATGTACGGTTTTATCCGGTGGGGAGAAAGTGCGTTGTATGTTGAGTAGAATGATGATGCTTAGGGCCAATGTGCTAATGTTGGACGAACCCACCAACCATTTGGATTTGGAAAGTATTACCGCATTCAACAATTCCCTTAAGAATTTTAAAGGAACAGTGCTCTTTACCACCCATGATCATGAATTCGCACAGACCGTTGCCGATCGTATCATAGAATTGACACCTCAGGGCAACATTGACCGATATTTGACGTTTGATGAATATATGTCTGATAAGACCATTAAGGAGCAACGCAATAAGATGTACGATGTGACGGCATAGTTTTATCAGCCCTTAAATCTTACATTATGAAAACCTACAGCATTATTTATGCATTATTAGCATTTGTGGTCATAGGTTGTAGCACATCAGATGATTCCACACTTCCCGAAGAAAAAGAAGAAGAACAAATAGTCTATGAGGCGGATTATGTCTTATTGCAGCAAAGCAATGGGCAATTATCCGTTCAGATGCTTGAAGCGGATGAGTCCGAATTGGACGTAAGCAGCGCGGAAAGTACGTTTGCAAATGTTCCGCTACCAGACCTTACTTTCCAGAACGGATCAACCTTCGCTTTTTATACCAAAGTCAGCGATTGTGATGGACAAGTGACCATACACGATTTTGATGAGGATATATCAACCGCTGTTGATGTCTTTGACGACTTATTGGCATGTAACCTAACAGTAACTTCCATAACCCTTGACGAGGATATTTTATATGTAGCCTATTATATCGAGGAAACCTCAAAAATAAACAAATACTACATAAGGACTCTTGATCTTGCCAATGATGCAAATAATAGGGAGGATATCGAATTGGATAAAAAACCGTCACAAATGGTTGTGACTAATGGCCGTTTGTTCGTGTTGACCTTGGATTGGGATATAACGAATGAATATGAACTATCGGTAATTGATACGCAGACCCTAGCGGTTGTACATGGGATTGGTTTGGGGTATAATGTTAAACGGATTTTTGAAGATAACCAGAAAAACATCATTATTTCATACCAAGAATTACATACGGTATTGAATAGTAGCACCCTGGCGGTGAAATACGTGAACTACGAAGAAGCGACCGCACCAAAATTCTCTGGATCCAAAATGAATTGTTTTGATGCTTCCGGGAGGCTTTTCTATATTAGACCGGATGAAACAGAATCATCGGGAGTGCCGGCGATATACGATTTTGCCAATAACAAGGCACTGTTGTATTATTATGAAAATTTTTTAACGGAAACCCAATTGACTTTTGAATTTAAAATTGGGCAAACCTCTATGGTGAGTTATGACGAGGCGAACCATGTTATGCTCGTAGGGTACCAGAAGAGCGATAATGGGCTTAAGGGAGGTTTGTTGAGAATCCAATTGGAACCAGAACCTAAATTTTTGGACAACCTTGATCTAGATGGGGTTCCCTATCAAATTTTCTACAAGAACGAGTAGGGTCAAAGTCTACTCACGAGTTGCAATACCTGCTATTCCAAATGGCATGGTTGAAATTCTTTCCTTTGGCGAAACCGTAGAACAATACCACGGCTATGGCCCATTTGAACATAAAAAAGAACAACAGCCAAAACTCATAACCTGAAGTGGTTTTGGTAAAAAGACCAATAGGTGTGATCAGGGTAGTGAAATAGCTTAAAATGATGATGGTAACCAATAGGTTTACGATGTTCTTGAACGGCCACATCAACACTTTTCGCAAAGGGTGTAGGTCATTGCCCCATTTGTGGATGAAATAATAATAGCCATTACCCAGCGGAACGAATAGTAGGGGGTCATCTTTATCCTTGAGTTTAAAAAGTTTCGAAGGAGCGATGATCTTGAAACCGGAAAGTTCGGTTTTGTGCGCTTTTTCAATCTGTTTGATTTTTGAAATCGCTTCAGGGGGAATAGTTCCCTTGAAATACTTCGAGTCGAGAAATCGAAGGCGATAATCAATACAAATCTTCTTAATGTGGTTGATGTGATAAATATTTTCTGCTTCCAACAGGTCAAAATTGAGTTGATGGGCGACTGTAGAACTATTCTTTAGAAGTTTTTTTTCAATTTTATTTCCATGGTCGTCACTGGCCTTGAATATTTTATCGAGCTCTTCGTGAATATCGATATCTTGGTTATCCTTATGCCTGGCATGGTTCAGCGCTCTTTTTAAATCCGTATTTTCCAGAAACATAGCATATCGTTTTACGTGAAGACGTTTCAAAGTAATACAATTTGCCTTGGTTTCAAATTTTGAAATGTTAAACCACAAATGTTAATATTATGTTAAATATCAAAAACATGTAAATTGTCAGTTTTGTACATGGGTATAAATTGTATATTGTCGGTAATTTGATACCGTTCATCGAAGATTTATTATCACGCCCTAAATTAAACCTAAATGAAATGTTATGCCTCCCCCATGGCTTTGCTGACTCTTTTTTTGACTTTTTTTGCATCGGCCCAAGATAGTTATATAGGTTTGGACAATAAGTTTGTTACCTTGGATATTGAAGAGTCGATTATTTCTACAACAACCAATTCCGGAAACCACACTACCTTAATAGCAGCATTAAAGGCTGCAGGAATGCATAGTATACTTGGTTTTGATGGTCCATTCACTGTTTTTGCACCCTCGGATAAGGCTTTGAACACGCTTTTTGCGAATACCGGTATGGATTTGTCCGATACTGGGAACAAAAGTGATTTACAGGCACTCTTACGTTACCATATCATCGCGGGAAGGTTTTCGGCCTCTAAGATTCTCAAGGAATTATGTAGGGGGGAAGGTAAGGCGACCTTTATGACCGTGCAAGGTGAAGTGCTTACGGCTACCATAGATGGGATAGACATAGTCTTGACCGACAGCTATGGGAACTCGGCAAAAATCATCACTGCGGATTCAGACCAATGTAATGGTATTATCCACGAAATAGATAGTGTGATCTTACCTAAGACCGTAAACTTTTTACCTTAGTTCCGCACCAAGTTCCGTAGCATACTTCTGTTGCAGTTTAGACATTATTTTGTCTATTTGCTTATCGGTCAACGTGCTTTTTTCATCTAACAGGGTAAAACTTACCGCGTAGGATTTTTTACCTTGGGGGAGTTTGTCACCTGTATATACATCAAACAAATTCACCTTCTTCAAGAGGTTCCGTTCCGTTTGAAAAGCAATGTCATGTATTTCCTTGAATCCGATACGTTCATCAAGCAATAAGGCTAAATCCCTTTTTACTTCTGGATATTTAGGGATTGGGTCGAATTTTATTTCTGATTTAGGCACCAGTTCTATAATATTGTCCCAATTAAAATCAGCATATAAAACCTCTTGTTTTATATCAAATTGCTTAATCAATGATTTATTGACAACCCCAAAATGTACCACTTTCTTTTTCTTGGAGGTAAATGTCAAGCCCTCTGAAAATATCGTGCTTTCTAAGGGTTTGGTATTGAGATCCAGTATTCCCAATCGGTTTAGAATGTTCTCGACCACGGATTTAAAAAAGAAGAAATCGGTAGGTTTGGCAGGGGAGGCCCAACCGGTACTGTTTCTGTTACCTGTAACGAAAAGACTTAAATGTTTGTCCTCTACATGTCCATCGCTGTATTGATGATAGGTCTTTCCAAACTCAAAGAATCTTAGGTTGCGGCTTTTCCGGTTTATATTGTACGATATGGTTTCTAACCCATTCAGTAACATACTCTGGCGCATCGTTGATAAATCAGTACTCAAAGGATTTAAAATGGTTACCGATTGCTCGTGTTTCAGTTCTTCGATTAAATCAACATAATCGGGTGAGGTAAGACTATTGGTCATTATCTCATGGAATCCCCTGGCGGCAAGTAAATCGCCAATGATATATTGCAGGTTGTAATCCTCGAATTTTGAAATGGGGGCAATGGATGCATTCAATTTATCGCCAAACGCAATATTATTGTAGCCATAGACCCTAAGTATTTCCTCAATAACATCAACTTCACGTTGAACATCAACCCTATAGGAAGGTATAACCAAGCCCATTCCTGATTCGGTAACATTCTTGACCTTTATTTCAAGTGAAGCCAAGATCGATTTTATGGTGTCCCGTGGTATATTTTGACCTATTAGCTTATCAATCTTATCAAAGGATAAAAATACTTGATAGTTATCTTTCTTGTTAGGGTATAGGTCAACGATATCGGAGGTAATGTCCCCTCCGGCGATTTCCTTGATCAACATCGCAGCCCTTTTGAGGCAGTATTCTACATTTTCGATATCGATACCTCTTTCAAATCGGAAAGAAGCATCGGTATTCAACCCGTGTCTTTTTGCTGTTTTTCTTATGGATACGGGATCAAAATAGGCACTTTCCAAAAAGATTGATTTGGTATTTTCGGTAACCCCTGTATTTATTCCACCAAAGACCCCGGCAATACACATAGGCTTTTCTCCATCACAAATCATCAGGTCTTCTTCATGAAGTTCCCTTTCAATACCATCCAAGGTCATGAATTTTGTTCCCTTGGGTAATGTTTTCACAACGATTTTCTTGCCAAAAATACGATCGGCATCAAAGGCATGAAGGGGTTGCCCCATCTCATGCAGCACATAATTAGTGGCATCGACAATATTGTTGACTGGATTTAAACCAATGGCTTTTAAACGGTTTTTCAACCAATTTGGAGAGGGTTGTACGATTAAATTGCTTAAGGTTACTCCGCAATAACGTGGAGCCAGGCTATTATCTTCAACCAATACATCCATTTTCAAGGAACGGTCGGTAATATTAAAATTACTTGTTGAAGGGGTAATAAGTTCTTTTTCGACTTCTTTTTGCTTGAGTCCAGCTTTCAAATCCCTTGCAACACCATAATGACTCATGGCGTCAGCCCTGTTGGGGGTGAGGCCTATCTCAAAAACCTCATCACTTTCTATCTCGACAACTTCGGCCATTGGGGTTCCCGGTGTTAGGGAATCATCTAAGACCATAATTCCGTCATGACTCTCCCCAATACCTAATTCATCTTCGGCACAGATCATTCCGTGACTTTCTTCACCACGGATTTTTCCTTTCTTTATTTTCCAGGATTCCCCTTCTTTGGTGTAAAGGACAGTACCTATAGTGGCTACCGGTACGTTTTGGCCTTTGGCCACATTGGGGGCACCACACACTATTTGCAAAGGCTTTTCAAGGCCAATATCAACAGTGGTCAATTTAAGGCGGTCTGCATTTGGGTGTTGTTCACAAGTAAGTACATGACCTACTACAATACCTTTAAGTCCTCCCTTAACGGTTTCATAATGTGAAATACCTTCGACCTCTAAGCCTAGATCGGTTAAAAGTTCAGCAGTATCCTTTGCTTCCCAGTCTATTTTGAGAAACTGTTTTAACCAGTTATAAGAAATGTTCATTGGTTGTATTTAAAGCTGGTAAAGATAAAACAATGAAATAAGACATTCAATACTGTTTCAATTGAATTGTTTTAATTTTTTTTGTAAGTAATTAGTTGTTTTTTCGATACAATTTTTGAAAACTTCACTTATGCGAAACTTTATTTTGGTTTTTTTAGTCCTGATAGTCTGTTATTCTTGCGAAAACTTAAAACGCACTTCACTCGCTGAAGGTACATGGCGAGCTGAATTAACAGTTCAAGATAATGAAATTCTCCCTTTTTCATTCGATTTAAAACAATTGGATGGGCGCCCGGTTATCGAAATCCATAATGCGGAAGAGATAATACATGTTGATGAAATAGAAATCTTGAAAGATTCCTTGATTATACGGATGCCGGTTTTCGAAGGGTACATTGCAGGAAAATTCACAGACACGACAATTACGGGGGAATTTATAAAGGAAAGTTTGAATCGCGTTGTGCCTTTTAAGGCCACCCAAGGGGAGTTGGCACGTTTCAAGGCAAAACAGGGTGCATCAATGAATGTATCTGGAATATGGGAGACCGAATTTAGTCCGGATACGATAGGTAGTTATTTGGGTAAAGGAATTTTCACCCAAGAAGGAAATAAAGTAAAAGGGACATTTAGGACAACCACAGGCGACTACCGTTATTTAGAAGGCATTATGGATGGGGATATCATGAAATTATCCGCTTTTGATGGAGCCCATGCGTTTTTATTCGTTGCAAAAGTCACAGATAGTACGATGAACGGAACTTTCTATTCGGGCAATCATTTCCAGGAGCCTTTTGAAGGGCGAAGAAATGTGAATTTCGAATTACCCGATGCAGATTCCTTGACATTCTTAAAATCCGGACATGGGAAATTCGATTTTTCTTTTCCGAATACGAAAGGGGAACAAATTTCCCTAGAGGATGTTGCATTCAAGAACAAAGCCATCATCGTTCAGATTATGGGTACCTGGTGTCCGAATTGCCTGGATGAATCAAAATTCCTCGTTAACTATTTAGAAGAAAATCCACAACTGAATGTGGCTGTGGTCGCATTGGCTTTTGAGTATGCCAAGACCGAGGAAGAGGCTTTTGAGCGTATCAATAGGTTAAAGAACGCCATAGGTATTGAATATCCCGTATTGTTGGCCCAATACGGGTCGTCTAGCAAAATAAGGGCACAAGAGAAATTACCCATGTTAAACCATGTACTTTCGTACCCTACAACTATTTTTATAGATAAGAATGGAGTGGTGAAAAAGATACACACGGGATTCAATGGCCCCGCCACTGGTGAAAAGTATGATTCCTTTAAGAAAGAATTCGATGCATTTGTCAAACAATTGGCATCCGAATAAATAGACTTTATTAGATTTAGATAATGGTTGATTTGCCCAGACCAATGTTCTCATCATTGATGTTCAGGTTGTCATCGGCATCAACAATATTGCTTGCGATAAAGTCACCAACACTGGATGTGCCGTATTTTGTACTCCCCATAATATCGATGGTAACTATTTTCTTCATGAATGATTTATGGACCGCAGAAACAATAGCATTAAATTCTTCTTGAAGCCCAAAATGTTCAAGAAGTAAAGCAGCGCTAAAAATGGCGGCCACTGGGTTCGCAATATTCTTGTCCTTCGCTTGTGGATAAGAACCGTGTATAGGTTCGAACATTGCATTTTCAGTACCGATAGACGCTGAGGGCAGCAATCCCGCGGATCCAATGAGTACATTGCATTGGGAGGAGAGAATATCTCCAATCATATTGCTGGCCAAAATCACATCAAAGGAACTCGGTTCCAATAATAAGGACATTGAGGCGTGATCCAAATACATACAAGTGAATTCTACCCCAGGATAGCTTTTAGCAATGTTAGTGACTACTTTCCGCCATAATCTTGAGGTTTCAAGCGCATGGGCCTTGTCTACCAAGGTTAGTTTCCCTTTCCTCTTTTTTGCTGCCTTAAAGGCCATATGGGCCACACGGCTTATTTCGTCTTCTGTGTACCTACAAAGATCGGTGGCAATGGTGCCGTCCTCGCTCAAACTTTTTTCACCGAAGTACATACCGCTTACAAGTTCCCGATAAATGACAAAATCGGTCCCAGTGATAATATTGCGTTTTAAAGGGGAGTTTTTGATCAAAGCAGGAAATGCTTTTATGGGCCTTATATTGGTAAAAAGATCCAGTTCTTTCCGTAAATATAAAAGTCCATCTTCCGGCCGCACTTTGGCCATAGGGTCATTATCGTACTCCGGTGTCCCAATGGCTCCAAATAAAGTGGCATCGGAATTTTTACAGAGTGTTATGGTTTCCTCAGGAATTGGGCTGCCTGTTTTTTCCATGGCAGCGGCACCGATCAATCCATTAGTGAATGTGAAATCGTGGCCAAAATTTTCTTCAACGGCTTGTAGGCATTTCACGGCTTGCGCGATAACTTCGGGTCCTATACCATCCCCACCTAAAACGGCAATGTTCAATTTCATTTATGAAATGCTTTCAATTTTAATATTACTACTCTCTATGATTTCATGAATGTCTCCATCCACGATTTCTTTTTGCTGATCGGCATATTTCAAAAACTCTTGGTAAACAATGTCCAATTGCACCTTAGTAAGTTCATAACCCACTTTTTTAGCCCTATACGCCAAAGCCGCTCTACCACTTCTTGCCGTAAGGACAATCGAGGATTCGTTTACCCCTACTTCAGCAGGGTCCATGATTTCATAGGTCTCCCTGTTTTTTATTACCCCATCTTGATGGATACCCGAACTGTGTGCAAAGGCATTGGCTCCCACGATGGCTTTATTGGGTTGCACCAACATTCCCATTTTGTCGGAAACCATTTGGCTGGTGTCATAAAGTAATTTACTATTGATATTGGTATCAATCCCTAGATAAGGATGCTGCCTTAATATCATGACTACTTCCTCTAAAGAAGTATTTCCGGCACGTTCACCGATGCCATTGATTGTACATTCAATCTGACGGGCTCCATTGATTACCCCTGCGATGGAATTGGCGGTAGCCAAACCTAGATCGTTGTGGCAATGGCACGAAAGTACGGCTTTATGTATACCAGTCACATTTTCTTTTAAATATTTTATTTTGGCCCCATATTCCTCAGGAAGACAATACCCAGTGGTATCAGGAATGTTCAACACTGTTGCACCTGCCTTTATGACTGCCTCACATACCCTTGCCAAGAACTCATTATCCGTTCTACCGGCATCCTCTGCATAAAACTCAACATCCTCAACAAAAGTTTTCGCGTAACTAACGGCACTGACCGCTCGTTCTATTATAGCTTCTTTGTTCGAGTTGAACTTATATCGTATGTGGGAATCGGATGTTCCTATACCTGTATGTATTCTTGGGGTTTTGGCAGGTTTTAAAGCTTCGGCAGCTACTTCAATATCTTTTTTTACCGCACGGGTCAATCCGCATACAGTAGCATTTTTCACAATTTTAGCAATCTCAAAGACAGCATTAAAATCGCCCGGACTCGAAATAGGGAATCCTGCTTCGATGATATCGACGCCAAGATCATCGAGACGCCTGGCAATGACCAATTTCTGTTCTTTGTCCAATTTGCATCCCGGAACCTGCTCCCCATCACGTAGTGTCGTGTCAAAAATCTGTACTATATCTTTACTCATTATATTTACGTAGTTTTACTAGCCGTTTACGAATATATGGCCAATAGGTTTGTTGAATTGGGGTTTAGTATCACATTTACAACGTTAAGTAACTTTTTGGCCAGTCTAAGTTATTGATAAACAATTATTTAAACTATATAGATTACGATGACAAATACGCATAAAGATGCATTGTTTGTTCTGGTGAAATCACTCTCCAAGTCAGAAAAACGTCAGTTTAAACTTTATGTTGGGCGTTTGGGGGTGAATACGGATGCTAAATTTTTAGCATTGTTCAATTTATTGGATAAAACAAAGCGCTATGACGAAAAGATAATTTTGGACAGTGGTATTGTTAAGAAATCGCAACTTTCTAACCTGAAGGCCCATTTGTACAAACAGATTCTTGTAAGTCTTCGTTTAAATCCTGTAAATCAGAATATTAGGGTGCAATTACGGGAGCAATTGGATTTTGCAACCATATTATACCAGAAAGGACTTTATAAGCAGAGTCTGAAAATACTCGATAAATCGAAGTATATCGCCATAGACAATGAAGAGAAGAATATTGCCTATGAGATCGTTGAACTCGAAAAATTAATTGAGACCCAATATATTACCAGAAGTATTCCGGACCGGGCAGATGAATTGGTGGTACAGGCAAAGCAATTGTCAGAGCAAAATGTGATGGCAAGCAAGCTTTCCAATTTATCGTTACAGCTTTATGGACTCATGCTAAAGGTCGGATATGTTCGAAGTGATGAGGATTTAATAAAGGTAAAGACTTATTTTAAGAATAAATTACCCAAATACCAAATTGATAAACTTGGTTTTAGGGAGAAATTATGGTTGTACAAGGCACATTTATGGTATAGTTTTTTAATCCAGGATTTCCTTTCCTGTTATAAGTATTCGAATAAATGGGTCGATCTTTTTTATGACAATAAAAAAATGATCCAATTGAATCCCGTGTTTTTCATAAAGGGAAACCATTATTTATTGGAGTCCTTGTTCTACGTGAAATACAGCTCACAATTTAGGGAAACACTGTATCGATTGGAAGCGATGATCGAGGCAAAAAGTTTTCCGAAAAATGATAACATTAGCTCACTGGCCTTTTTGTATATCAATGCCAACAAATTGAATCTCCATTTTATGGAGGGCACTTTTGAAAAGGGACTGTATCTAGTGAAAATCATAGAATATGGTATTGCCAAACACAAGGATCGGTTGGATGCACACCATATTATGCTTTTATACTATAAGATAGCAAGTTTGTACTTTGGTGTTGGCGACAATAAGAATTGTATTTTATATCTAAAAAAGATCATTGACAATAAGAACCTGAAAATGCGCGAAGACCTCATGTGTTTTGCCAGGGTCTTGAGTTTGGTTGCCCACTATGAAGCGGGTATGGATTACCATATGGAACTCCAATTGAAAAGCACGTATAAGTTTTTGATGAAGATGAACGATCTTCACGCGGTTCAGAAAGAGATGATCAAGTTTTTACGGAATTTAGGGGGCATTTATCCAAGTGACCTACGCAATGAATTCCAAAAATTGTATAACGAACTTAAAAAGTATGAGAACCATCCGTATGAGAAACGTGCTTTTCTTTATTTGGATATTCTCTCTTGGTTGGAAAGCCATTTGGAAAATAAACCTGTAGCCCAGATTATCAGGGAGAAAGCCATGCAGCAAACCCGATAACTACAGTTTGAAGAATAGTAAGCACCTGTCCCATCTCTTGGAAATAAATTTGGCAATGCTCTTTGTCAGTACGTCAGGGGCACTAGGTAGGTATGTTGATTTACCGGTACCCGTAACGATTGCGACCAGGGGTATTTTGGCCTTTTTTATCTTGTTTGTCTATTGCAGGTATAAAGGAATCCCATTGCATATCAATGCTAGCGATAGGCTAATGGTTATTTTGGGGGGTGTTTTAATGTGCCTCCATTGGCTTACCTATTTTTATGCCTTGCAAATGTCCAATGTGGCCATAGGGATGTTGTCCCTGTTTACGTATCCTGTGATTACCGCCTTTTTGGAACCTCTGATCCTAAAGACTAGGTTTCAAAGGATTCATCTGTTATTGGGATTATTGGTTTTATGCGGAATTTATTTTTTAGCACCTGATTTTAATATCGGTAATTCGACAACCGCGGCTATTGGCATGGGTGTTTTATCGGCCCTTTTTTATGCTTTAAGGAATATTATACTTAAATCAAAATCAGCAAGTTACCATGGTTCGACTTTGATGGTCTATCAAACAGGAATCATAGGGTTGCTATTATTTCCGGCCTTGTTTTTTGTAGCGCCTCCAACACTCTTGTCGCAGTGGGAAGGAATCGTTGCTTTGGCCGTTTTGACCACTGCTATTGGTCACACCCTCTTTCTAATGACTTTTAAGCATTTTTCCATAACAACCATCAGTATTATCAGTAGTATTCAACCTGTCTATGGTATTGTGATCGGGGCTGTTTTTTTATCGGAGATTCCGGCCTTAACAACAATAATCGGTGGGGTATTCATTTTGGGGTCAGTGGTCATTGAGAGTGTAAGGGCTTCCCGATAGGATATCTCCTTCTAGTAAACACTTATTGGTTGATTCCAGGGGTTTGTGCACTGAATTGTTGTATAAGTCCGTCACCCATTTTACCAAACTCATTGTTCTTGGCCATTTCACGTACTTTAACAGGGTCAAAATCCCCATTAAAATACAGGAATGATCCATTTAGATTGTCATTGTTGTAGATCAATATTTCCTTGACACTGTTCCGTTTTTCACGTATCGAAACTACGTTTCTTTTCAACTCGTCGTTTTTGCGAAATACTTCAATAAAGGAATTTCCCGTAATACCATTCATTTGCTTGTTCAGAAATTGGGTTCTTGCCGGGGTGGTACTAGGAAAGCGCATATAGCGTAAGTCTTTGGTGTTGCCTACCAGGGATTGCATTTCGGGTGAAATACCGCTAACCAATATCAACATAAATCGGGGAACCCGAATGGCCGTTACCTGATTATCTTCCTTATGGGCATTATAAAATGTGTCTATTGAACTATAGCTTCCACACGAAGTTATCAGAACAAGGCATATAAGTAATATTCCTTTTTTAATCATGGTATAGTGTTTTGTGTACGTATTAAAAGTAACAAAAAACATCAACAAGCGTTCCAAACGGGATCATTGGGTGTAGGAGCGATAATTTCCAGGGGTTCTTTTTGTACAGGATGTATGAACGATAACCTTCTTGCATGTAGATGGATGCTACCATCTTTGTTACTGCGGTCAAAGCCATATTTCAGGTCACCCTTTATAGGGCAGCCGATTGCTGATAATTGCGCCCTAATTTGATGATGGCGACCCGTTTGTAAATCAATTTCCAACAAAAAGAAGTTGTCTAATTCTTTGATCAAACGGTAGGTTAAAATGGCCTTCTTACTATCCGGTACTTCCTTGTTGTTGGCATAGGACTTATTCTGTTTGGTATTGCGTCGCAACCATTGGGTAAGGGTGTCGTAATCTTTTGGAGGTCTGTTTTTTACGATTGCCCAATAGGTTTTTTTAGCTTCTTTATCGGCAAAAAGTTTATTCAGTCTTGGTAGTGCTTTTGAGGTTTTGGCAAAAACCACAATACCCGAGGTGGGGCGATCTAACCGATGTGGAACCCCTAAGTAAACATTGCCGGGCTTGTTGTACTTTGCTTTAATAAATTGCTTTACGACTTCACTCAATGGTGTGTCCCCGGTTTTATCCCCTTGAACAATGTCCCCAGGGCGTTTGTTGACGACAATAAGATGGTTGTCTTCATGAAGAACCTGAAGGTTTTTCGGATTTGAGATTATCTTTGCCATCCTTAAATTGATAAATTTCTATATCTAATCGTTACAAATAGCAGCAAGAAAACCCCTATGGTTACAGAAACATCGGCCATGTTAAAGATACCGGTTTTAATGAATCCCAACTTCACCAGAAAAAAGTCCGTGACAGATCCATAGGCAATACGATCGATCAAATTACCGATACCACCCCCTATTACAAAGGCGAATGCTAGTGCCAACCAACGATTCAGATTTGATTTTTGAATGGTTCTGGTCAGTAAAATCAATAATACGATTAAGGGTATCCCTTGTAGGAATATCATTTTAAGGGTAGGGGGCAAGCTTTGTCCAAATCCTAGCATAGCCCCAGTATTCTCTACATTGGTCAAAATGAAATTGTCGTTCACCACTTGAATGTAATCCATCGGTTCAACGTGTTTTCGAACAAGTTCTTTAGACAATTGATCGCACCCGACGTTCAAAAGCACAAATACAACAATGCTTATTCGTTTTAACATGTACCTTGAATTGGTGAAAGATTTAAAAATCAATACTGTTCTTCGTCATTTGGAAAATCCTTGCTTTTAACATCATCGACATATTGTGATATGGCGTTACCCATTTCTTCATATAGATTCATATATCTTCGAAGGAATCGGGGATTGAACTCATGGGTCATTCCTAAAAGGTCATGTATCACAAGTACTTGTCCGTCGGCATGTTTGCCAGCGCCTATGCCTATGGTAGGGATGGAAATACTTTCTGAAACCCTTTTGGTCAGTTCAGCAGGTATTTTCTCAAGAACGATCGCAAAGCAACCCAAACGTTCCAATAACTTGGCATCGGCAATCAATTTTTCGGCCTCTTCTTCTTCCTTCGCCCTAACGGTATAGGTTCCGAACTTATATATGGCTTGTGGGGTCAATCCCAAATGTCCCATTACGGGAACACCGGCATTCAGTATTCTTTTTACCGATTCCTTGATTTCTTCACCACCTTCGACTTTTACGGCATGCGCCCTGCTTTCTTTCATAATTCGAATCGCGGAACGCAAGGCTTCCTTGGGGTCACTTTGATAACTCCCGAAAGGGATGTCGACGACGACCAATGCCCGTTTTACCGCTCTCAAAACCGATGAGGCGTGATAGATCATTTGGTCCAAGGTAATGGGTAATGTGGTTTCGTAACCCGCCATGACATTACTGGCCGAATCCCCTACAAGGATTACATCGACCTTGGCTGCATCGACTATTTTGGCCATTGAGTAATCATATGCGGTAAGCATTGAAATCTTTTCGCCGTGTTTTTTCATATCAACGAGGGATTTTACGGTAACCCTTTTGTATTCTTTTTTTGCTGTAGACATTGCATTTAATTTACAATCGATAAAAGTAATGATTTTGTAGTTGTTTAGGGGTTGATGGATTATGATTTTTATATTGACCATGATCCTAGTTGTCCTTTGTCTATTTTAACTTATTTTTGAAAGAAATAAGGGGATATGAAAAAATGGATACCACTGGTATTGCTTCTTGTTTTTATGGATATGGCAGCCCAAGTCAATGAAGAGGCCCAGATAAGGCACACCATTGAAGCTTTTTTCGAAGGCTTTCATTCCAAGGATTCCGTCTTGATGAAACAATCGGTTATGGATGGGGTAATAACCCAAACCATTGGTGCCTCAAAAGACGGCAAGGAGGTCTTAAAGGCGGAGGATTTCAACTCGTTTTTAAAATCAATAGTGCAAATTCCCGATTCTGTCGATTTTCAAGAACGAATAAGATCGTTTAACATACAGATCGATGGTGCTTTGGCGAATGCATGGACCCCCTATGAATTCTGGTATAATGGCAATTTTAGCCATTGCGGGGTAAATTCCTTCCAATTGTTCAAGGATAACGGAAATTGGAAAATCATTTACCTTATCGATACTAGGAGAAGGGAAGGTTGTGAACAATAAAATATTTTTAACATTTAGGAAACCTAATAAATACACTGTAAAATGAATATTAAAAAGCTTAGAATAGTAGCGGTTGTAATGCTCGTTACGCTTTCATTCCAATTGAATGCACAAGAAAGAAAATCGATTGAAGGAAAATGGAATTTAACCATATCACAAGACGGGAAGCAACTTCCTTCCTGGTTAGAGATCAGCCATTCGGGTTTTAATACTTTGGTAGGGCGTTTTGTTTATGCTTTTGGAAGTGCAAGACCTATAGCGGAGGTGAAATTGAACAAAGGTAAATTCAGTTTTGCCATACCACCGCAATGGGAACCGGGTAAAAGGGATATGGAGTTCGAGGGGGTAATGGAAGGAGATCAACTAAAGGGTAAAATGGTCTATACCGATGGTAAAACATATGATTGGACAGGGACTAGGGCACCACAGTTGGACTATAATCCACAACCTGTATGGGGAGCGCCGAAAGCGCTGTTCAATGGTAAAAACCTAGAAGGATGGCATGCAATGGGTACAAACCAATGGATCGTAAAGGACGGGATTCTTGCCAGCGAAAAATCTGGGGCTAATTTGGTTTCCGATGAAAAGTTCAATGATTTTAAATTACATATTGAATTCCGTTATCCTGAGGGAAGTAATAGCGGTATCTATCTTCGGGGTAGATATGAGGTGCAAATTGTCGATGATATACAGTTGGAGCCGGCAAGTATCCTGTTTGGGGGCGTCTATGGTTTTCTTACCCCCAATGAAATGGTAGCAAAAGCAGCAGGGGAGTGGCAAGCTTACGACATCACCTTAATCGGAAGACGGGTAACCATCGTAGCCAACGGAAAAGAAATAATCACCAATCAAAATATACCGGGAATGACCGGTGGGGCGTTGGACAATAATGAGGCTGAGGCCGGACCATTCTTAATTCAAGGGGATCATGGACCTGTTGAATTTAGAAGTATTGTGGTTACCCCAGCTCTTGATTAGGGCCTTATTAGGATAGGGAAAAGGCGCTAAGATAATTTCTCTTGGCGCCTTTTTTGTATTTAGAAGTAAATTTCAAACCTTGAAACGAAAAGTTAAACGATTAGGCACGTAAGCTGGATTTAAGAATCTTCATAAAGATGCTTACAGGTGGGACAAATGCTTAAGTCGGAGTTGATTGGTAATTTTTCTACCCAATTCGGTACCCAGTCCCATAAATCAGGTTCATCGGCACGCTGTGTATGTCTACAATTACTACATTGATTAATACGGTTGTTCGGTTGGGTGTATCTTTCGATAATGACTTCAAACGTTTTGATGTTCATTTGGTCCATGGGTAATTTGAATACTTCCGTATTTACGATCAAAACCCCTGATTTATTAAGTAAGGGATAAGCGATTTGATGATAAAAACGATATAACTCATCGCTAGAGCATTGGTACTCATGATGCCATGTTTCCCCAGTTCGTATGACTTTTTTATAATTTTTTTGAAAGAAAAGTTTCAGCCAAACACCTTTGATTGATTTTAAATATGGACTGCCAAGGGAAAGATTTTTTAATGCTGTTCCTTCAAATTGATTGTCTTTCGCAAAATGGGACCAAGCAGGATTGAAATATATGAATTTAAGCTCTTTGGATAAGGCGTAAATGGGGTACTTACTGTTTTTAAGGACTTCTAAGTTAAAACCCTTGATCTTGTCTAAAAAGTCCTCGTTATATCTTTTCATGCGATTTTACATTTTGTGAAACCGCTTTAATGGTGGTTCATTCGGGATAATCTTCATTTGGTGTTGGTTGGTAAAAAAAGCTGTTTAATAGTACAACTAAAAAACTGATTCATGTCTTTGGATTCGATCAAAACTTTACGTTGGATATTAATAATTTGCCTATAAGAACAAATGGCACAATCATCCAGGTGCTTTATATTGAAGTTGAAGTGAATATCAGGTTCCTTCGAAATAAGGCCCTAGATTATTCTTCTATCAAAATCCCCATTTTCCCCATCTGATAATCGCGCATAGCCTCTAAAATCTCCGTTTCGGAATTCATGACGAAAGGTCCTTGTTGTACTATTTTCTCGTTTAGGGGTGCACCGCAAAGGATCAGGAATTCGGTTGCATCCATAGTTTCGACGGTAATCCGTTCACCTTCATTCTCAAAGACCACCAAACATTCCTTTTCAACCTTACCGTAATTTTTAAGCTTTATTTCACCATTTATGGTGTATAGCATGGCACTAAAACCTTTAGGAAGATCGAAAGTCTCTTTCCCTGGGCCATGGGCTGTAGACCAAAGTATCAGTAATTCACTCTCAGCAATAATCTTACCTTTAAGGTCACCATAAGTGCCCGCAATTAATTTACTGGTGATTTGTTTGTCCTCTGAATAAAATTTTGGGATGTCTTCTTCAGGAACATATTGGTATTTGGGTTGTTGCATTTTTTTTGCAGCCGGACTGTTTATCCAAAGCTGGACAAACTCATTGTATTCATTTTGGTCAACTAGTTCTTGGGAGGGACGTTCACTGTGAATGATACCTGAACCGGCATGCATCCATTGTACTTCTCCCTTCTTTGCGATTTGATTATTTCCACGGCTGTCCCGATGATGGATTTCACCATTGATAATGAAGGTCACCGGGGAGAATCCACGATGCGGGTGCGGCCCGATTCCTTGGTGAATCGCTTTGCCATGCTTTCTGTACTTCAATTTACCATGATGTAATAATAGAAATGGATCAACTTGGTTCACTTTCGTGGTAGGTAGGGCTTGTTTAATGGGGATTCCTCCCATATCTATAGTAAATACAGGGATTAAAGTCCTTACTCTTTTATTTGTACTCATGATTTCTATGATAATTTTAAAAAAAAGATATCCTTAGGACGGTCTTATCCGTACGGATATTTGATCTTGTTAAATATTATTACGATACAACGTCTAATTGCTTAGCTGAATTGATTTTTGGAAGTTATTTGTTAAAAAACTACCCAATAGGCTAATTCCGCTTTTCATAATTGGGTCTGGATGGTGTTTTAAAGTTGGAGGGACTATCAAGTAATCGAAGAACCTCCTTAATGGCAGCCTCCAATTGTACATCTATCCCATTCGCCAATCTTTGAAAATCCTCAACTACTTTGATATCGGGATCAACACCATGGCCTTCTTTAAACCATTCACCGTTTGGATCGTACATTCTAAAAGTAGGAACGGTAATTCTTCCATTATCGATTAAACCGGGTGCACCTGAAATTCCGATAAGTCCACCCCAAGTTCGGGTACCGATCAATGGACCAATACCTCTCTTTTTGAAATAATCGGGAAAAGCATCACCTCCAGATCCACTAAAGCCATTAATAAGCATGACTTTTGGACCAAAATTCCCCGAGGGTGGCCAAGCCCAGTCTTTCCCATCCCTAACAGCCCAGAAGGCCAAGGGCTCACGATCTAAAAGCTCTACGAATCGATCCGGAATTTGTCCCCCACTATTGAATCTTTCATCAATAATTAAACCTTCCTTGTTCATTTGGGCGTAGAATTGCCGTACCAATTCATTCTGACCATCAAGTCCGGTACTGCGAACATAGACATAGCCTATTTTCCCATTTGTGGCTTTTTCAACTTGTTTGCGATTGTTCTCGATCCAGGCCAAATGGCGCAACCTGGTTTCCGATTCCATCAATTTTATAATATGTTTTTTGGCGTTGGTCAACGAGGGGGTGCTATTGGTTGTTATTTGGACGGTGGCATCGGCCAACCCCTGAAAGGCCTCGAAGATTGGTTTGGTAACGTCAATAGGACGCCCATTAACCGCTAGAATATAATCATTTTCGCCGATGTTTATCCCAGGTTTTGCAAGGGGTGATCGCACTTCAACGTCCCATGGGGCACTTGAGATTATTTTTTTGATTCTATACTTTCCGTTTTCTAGGGCTATGTCAGCCCCTAAATACCCCACATTCATCATATCGGCGTTTTTTGTGTCACCTCCGCCGGTATAGGTATGGGAAGCATTGAGCTCTGCGATCAAATCCCCAATGATGATGTTTACGTCATTCCGTGTGTTCGATTGCTCGATCAACTGCCCGTATTTTGTTCTCATCACATTCCAATCCACACCATGCATACCGGGATCATAAAAATAATCACGCTCAAACCTCCAGACATCATTGAATATCTGTTTCCATTCATCCTGAGGGGTCACGTACATGACCATATTTTGTGTAGGTACTGTTTTGTCTATTTTTTGATCGGCCGTAATTTCTAATACGGCAAGTTTTTTTTCTTGGTTGACCAAAATTTTAGTGCCATCTGCAGAAACCTCAAAATCGTCGACTTTTGAAATAATGTTTTTTACTTCCCTTTCTTCGAAATCATAGTAATCCAAGGAAGGGAAGGTATCTTCCGGCGCTCCTGAATTAGGAAAACGGGTAAACAGCAGTTTACCTTCAATTGCGGCTAGGTTGCCTAAATTACCTGCGGGAATGTCCAACATCTCTACGCGATTCTCGAATCCTACAATGTCAATGGTGGTTTTTGGCACTTCTTTTTTAGCATCCCCATCGGTATCATCATCTTTTTTCTTCTTTGATTTTCCATCCTTTTCGTCTTTACTCTTGCCTTCTTCCAATAGTTTGGTCGAATCATTCTTCAAGGCCAACAAAGAACTTACCGATTTGTTTAGGGTTGCTACGGCAATACTTGTTGTATTGGGATAGATGAATGTGTTGTCGAGGTCTGAATAAACGGGTTCGAAGGTTCTATTGGTCGTAAAAAAAAGATACTTTCCATCGGCACTGAAGGTCGGTGAATTATCGGAATAGTATCCCGAAGTAAGTTGTGACAGTTTGTTGTTGGCCGTATTGAATGCGAAAATCGCAGTGGTCGATGGATTCTCTGTACCACGGGCATAAGTAAACCATTTACTATCAGGGGTCCATGTTACACGGAAATTTTCCAAACCACCTTCAAACATATATTTTCCCTTGTCGGCTCGTACGACCTTACCGGTAGCCAGATCCAAATAATTAATTCCCATGGCTTGATCCACATATGCTATCTTTTTGCTGTCAGGGGACCAATGAATGGAATAATTGAATCCGTTTTTGAAATCAGTGACCATTTTTGGCGATTGTTCTCCGGTCATATCGTGTAGATATAATTGATACTCGCCGCTAGAATCACTCCAATAGGCAACATGTTTACCATCTGGTGACCAAGCTGGTTTCCGTTCGGCACTTCCGGATGTTCTTGTGATGTTTTCTGTAAAACCTTCATTGGCGGGTAAATTGAACAATTCCCCCCTCGCCTGGACAATGACCCTATTTCCGTCAGGGGATAGGGTAGTGTTTTGGATGAATGAAGCCACTTTCTTTTGTTGGGGAATCCGTCCTTTTTGATCAGAAACCACTTGAATTTCAACTTCTGAAATGGTATTTGATGATAGATTGTACAGGTATAATTTCCCACCTGCCTCGAATACGATATCATCAGGCCCACTCTCTGGGAAGGTTATGTCGAAGTCCGTAAATTTGGTCAGCTGGGTATTCGATTTAGTTGACAGGTCATACTTCCACAAATTATTTCTTTTGTTGGGGCCATTATCGGACATATAATAAATGATATCCCCATTCCACATGGGTAATTCATCATTTGCATCCGTATTGGTTATGTTTTCGGTGCTAAAGGTGTTCAGGTCAAAAATAGAAATATCGGGTGCCGTGCCACCGCGGTATCTTTTCCAATTTCTGTTTACCCTAGATCTATCCGTATAAGCTACTTTTTGTCCATCAGGGGAAAAGGAGGCAAATTCTCCATATGGTATGGGTAGTTTTTTGGGTGAACCACCATGTCTTGAAACGGTATAAAACTGATTATAGCGTTGACGACCACTCTCCCTAGATGATGCAAATAGAATGGAATCACCATTCGGAGTCCAACCTAAAACCCGGTCAAACTGTCCGTGAAAAGTTAATCGTTTGGGGATACCTCCGTGTATGTCAATTAGGTATACATCACTATTTCCGTGGTAGTTTGCGGTAAAGGCGACCATACTTCCATCGGGTGAAAACCGTGGATAACTTTCAGCTCCTTCCGGGGAACTCAGTTGATGGGCAACGCCACCGGATTTAGGAACGATCCATACGTCATCACCATATATAAAAGTGATATGTGTTTTGGAAACATCGGGATGCTGTAGTAATTGGGCACTAATCTGCGCATTTGTTGATTCAATTAGGCAAAAAAGCAATAAAAGCAATGGGATATTTTTCATGTCGTATTCGAATTAACTAAGTAGATGAAAAGGTAATAAATAAAATCCGATCCCCACTCATTATATGGTTTTCGGACCAAATTGAAAGGGTGCATCATACCGGTATTTATTTATAATAGCACTAAATGAGGATTATTGGATAACACAGCAGGGAAATGTACCTATTGATTATGATCCGTAGTGCGTTTGTTAAATAAATACATCATTATTTAATGTTACACATGCTGATCGATTAGAATGGTGTTTCCATCAGGGTCGGTTAACATAATACTTGCTGGGCCCGAAGTACTTTGGTCTGCCTCTTGAAGTAAGGTTATACCTTTTTGTTTTAGTTTACTTTGGATTTCCCTTATATCAATAAAAGACTCCAGCTTGTTGGCGTTAGCGTTCCAACCCGGATTAAAGGTGAGAATATTGTTTTCGAACATACCTTGAAAAAGACCAACCAGGGGGTCGGCATTTTTCATGATGAGGTAATTATGTTCCATATCCTTTTTAATTTATTGATTAATATTCTTGATTGTTGAATTCCAACTCGGCGTATTCAAAAGGATGGGAGATTTCTGCTATGTTTCCCAGATATTCCTTTCCTCTTAATCGCCTTACCGTATGTGCTTTAAGTTCATTTTTCGGATATGGTTGAATGGTTTCCTCAATCGTATGTTGATCTGTGTTGCTTAACCATGTATCCATAGTTGTATCATTCAGGAGCAAAGGCATTCGAGCCTCTTTTAGTTTTGGGTTATTATGGATTTTAGCCATAAGGGAATTACCTTTGGTGGTCACTATAGTGAAGGTTATCGAGGTGCCCCCTTCATTATTTTCATATTCGCTCCATAATCCGGCCAATGCCATAGGTTCATTGTTTTTTAGATGAACAAAAAAAGGATAGGTCTTACCTTTAAAATGATGGTGTTCGTAAAACCCATCGATATAGATGATACAGCGATTGTTATGGGCAGCGGTTTTAAATGCCGGTTTTTCGAAAATGGTTTCCCCGCGTGCATTAAGGGTACTGTTCCATATTTTTTTGCGTTGTTCGTCATCATGAACCCAATAGGGAACAAGTCCCCATGTTGCCACTTCAGGAAAATTGGGGGAACGGTCGGTATAGATAAGTAAATCAGGATGGCTAAAACCCGAGGCATGGTGGATGGGCAGGTCGGTGAAGGGAATTAATTTTTCCAAAATCTCTTCCACAGCCAGATAATCCTGATCTTTTTTGGCCTTTGCCAATTGGCCCTCCAGACTCGCTTTTATATCGTAACACATTGGTTAATGGTAAATAGGGTTTTTGTTTTCACTTCACCTTATGTTTTTAAGGAATTTCATATTCTTAGGATAATAGTTCACTGAACTATGGAAGTAATGAAAATAGAAAAACCATGTATTCCATTACCGTCTCGAACTTTTCAACGTAGTGATGCTTACGGAAAGTTAAGAATTTATCCGCTACTTATGATAATCGCTGCTTAAATCCAGGAAAAGTAAAGGTTTGGGGTGATTGGATTTATTGGATAATGGTGGAACATCCCTATTTTGATTAACAGCCAAAGGCTCGTAGGTAACGAAGTGAATATATTAATTTATAAAAGATGATTAGGGATATGCCAAACCGATTTATATCCAAGGAATTGATTCAACTAATATAATTCCAAATATTTTTTTGTTTAACGATTTGGGCATAGGTATGCCGAATGGTTAGGTTTTCGTTTTTTTCAAGTCCGGGATCTTCCTTTAATATCTTTATGGCATAGTGGCGCGCGGTTTTAAGAATATCATTGTCCTTTACGATATCGGCAATTTTTAGGTTTAGGATACCGCTTTGTTGGGTGCCCATTAAATCCCCGGGGCCTCGAAGTTTTAAATCCACCTCGGCGATTTCAAATCCGTCATTGGTACGCACCATGGTTTCCAATCGGGTCTTGGCCTCAGAGGAAAGTTTGTGACTTGTCATTAAGATGCAATAACTTTGGTCGGCACCACGACCTACACGTCCCCGTAACTGATGTAATTGGGACAACCCGAAACGTTCGGCACTTTCAATGATCATTACCGAAGCATTGGGAACATTCACACCCACCTCAATGACCGTGGTCGCGACCATAATCTGGGTTTCGCCTTTAACAAAGCGTTCCATTTCATAATCCTTGTCCGCAGGTTTCATTTTTCCATGAACAATCGAAATTTGGTAATCGGGTAGGGGGAAATCCCTTACGATACTCTCATAACCATCCATTAAATCCTTATAATCCAGGGCTTCTGATTCTTGGATCAGCGGGTAGACCACATAAATCTGACGTCCTTTTTTAATTTCATCCTTGATAAAGCCAAATACCTTAAGACGATTTGAATCGTAGCGATGTACGGTCTTAATAGCC
This sequence comes from Maribacter aquimaris, assembly GCF_014596745.1. Taxonomy (GTDB): domain Bacteria; phylum Bacteroidota; class Bacteroidia; order Flavobacteriales; family Flavobacteriaceae; genus Maribacter_A; species Maribacter_A aquimaris. The sequence continues at coordinate 382,397 of NZ_JABTCF010000001.1, read as the reverse complement.
TTACGTCCGGGTGGGAGCTCATCAATGACCGAAATGTCCAAATCCCCGTATAGGCTCATCGCCAAGGTTCTGGGAATCGGGGTAGCGGTCATGACCAGAATATGTGGTGGGAATTCATTTTTATGCCACAATTTGGAGCGTTGTGCCACCCCAAATCGATGTTGTTCATCGACTATTGCCAATCCTAGGTTTTTGTATTTCACCTTATCTTCCAACAGGGCATGGGTGCCAATAAGAATGTGCAATTCCCCACTTTCAAGCTGCTGATGGATAATATTGCGTTCCGATTTTTTTGTAGAACCCGTCAATAGTGCAATTCGCACCCCCATATCTTCCAAAAGTTCCTTGATACCATTAAAATGTTGATTGGCCAGGATTTCAGTAGGTGCCATTAAACAGGCCTGAAAATCATTGTCAATGGCCAAAAGCATGATCATTAATGCAACAATGGTCTTACCCGAGCCCACGTCACCCTGTAATAATCGGTTCATTTGGGCATTACTCCCCAAATCGGCCCTAATTTCCTTAATCACCCTTTTTTGGGCCCCTGTCAATTCAAAGGGTAGGTGGTTCTTGTAAAAATCATTGAAACGTTCGCCAACTTGATCAAAATTAAACCCCTTTATTTTTTGCTTTCGCAACATTTTTTTCGAAATCAACTGAAACTGTATAAAGAACAGTTCCTCAAATTTCAAACGAAATTGGGCCTTGGCCAAAAAAGACTGGTTTTTGGGGAAATGTATATTGAACAAGGCTTCGCTTTTTGAAATCAATTTAAGGTCGTGCAGCAAACTGTCTGATAAGGTTTCCCTGAATTGTCCTTTGGTTTCAATAAAGAGTTGTTGTTGTAATTTATTGATAACACGATTGGTAATACCGCTGTTCCCCAGTTTTTCAGTGGATGGATAAATGGGTTGCATGGTCACTTTCAATCCTTTTTCATGCTCGGTGAGTAATTCCATTTCAGGATGGGGCATTGAGAACTTTCCGTTATACCAATTACATCGTCCAAAAATGACATAGGGTATATTCAATTTGAGATTTTCCCGTATCCATTTTTGACCTCGGAACCACACTAATTCCATTTCACCCGTATCATCGACAAACGTGGCCACCAAACGCTTCCCTTTCTTTTGTTCCACGGTTTTTAAGTGAATGATTTTCCCAACAATCTGAACATCGGCATTACTGCGTTGTAATTGTCCGATCGTATAATATTGGGTTTTATCGATATATCGGTTGGGAAAAAGGTTCAGTAAGTCCTGATAAGTGCCAATTCCCAACTCCGACTGCAATATTTGGGCCCTATGTGGACCTACACCCTTAAGGTAGGTAATGGGAGTCTGAAGGAAATTGGCATTCATGGGATAAAAATAGGGGTAAACTAAATGCGATGCAATATTGAAATGGAGTCATTTTGACCTAGGGGATAAATCCCACACAGTACTTTAATTGAATCATAGCACGGAGTTACTTGTTTTTACCGCTAATGAAAGGACGTAAGCAGTCATTCCGAGCGAGCGGTAGCGACGAGGAATCATATCAAGTATTTCAAAAAATAGGGTATGGAACTATGAATAGGATATAAAAATCAATTCATATGAAACGACGCTTGGTCATTTCGACCAAAGGGAGAAATCCTATCCTTAATTGGGATCGAAGCCTAAATTAGGTAACAAAAACTCAGCTTTTTGGGATTTACCGGTCGTTCCTCTTTCGAAAAGCCCATTGAAGTCATTATTCTGTTCGTTGTCATTCCGACAGAGCGATAGCGACGAGGAATCCCATCCTACTTTGGCCATCTTGTTGTGAATTAGGTATTATTACGCATCGAGAGATCTTTTCCTTAACATTGATCCTTCAAAAATGACGTTTGCTCCATGGTCAAATTCAATAAAAACATTGTAATTTTAATCTATGGTTCAACGGATTGTCCTCACGGTTATTTTTGGTTTGGTATTCACCAATACTTGTGCCCAACATCAAGATAAGGTTGACTTTGTTCACGCGAAAGTAAATATTCATCCTATTGTTTTGGAAAAAGCTATAGAGGGCACAGTAAATTATAAATTCAAGATTCTGGAGAATGTCGATTCCGTCTTCCTCGATGCAAAAAAAATGGCATTTAAAACCGTACTATTGAATCATAAAAAAGCCACATTTAAAATATCCGACACCTCAATTGCCATCTATAGGAAATTCAAAAAGAACAGAAGTTATGCACTAACCTTGGAATATACTGCTCATCCGAAACAGACGGTTTATTTCCTTGGTATACATGATACTATAATCGGTAATGAACAAATATGGACCCAGGGTCAAGGGAAATATACCAGTCATTGGTTGCCCAGTTTTGATGATATGGAAGAGAAGGTGGAATTTGACCTGAATATTTCATTTGATCCAGAATACGAGGTCATCGCCAATGGTGTTCTTACTAAAGTCAGGGAGAATGAAGGACTAAAAACCTGGTCCTATGATATGAGGGATCCCATGAGTAGTTATCTATTGGCTTTTGCCATCGGAACATACAGTAAACAACAATTAACGTCCTCGAGTGGTATTTCTATTGAGAATTATTATTACCCCAAAGACAGTCTAAAATTGGAACCTACCTATCGATATACCAGGTCAATTTTTGATTTTATGGAGCAGGAGATAGGTGTACCCTATCCTTGGCAAAATTATAAACAGATTCCTGTGAAGGATTTTTTATACGCGGGAATGGAAAATACAGGAACAACTATTTTTTCCGATGGATATGTTATTGATTCCATCGCATTTGTTGATAAAAACTTCGTGAACGTCAATGCGCATGAATTGGCCCATCAATGGTTTGGGAATTTGGTTACGGAAAAAAACGGGAGCCATCATTGGCTCCATGAAGGGTTTGCCACCTATTATGCTTATTTGGCCGAAAAGGAGATCTTTGGGGATGATTATTTTTATTGGAAGCTTTATGATTCGGCCCAACAATTAAAAGAGCAGTCTAGTGAAGGAAAAGGGGAAGCATTAACGAACCCGAAAGCGAGTAGCCTTACCTTTTATGAAAAAGGGGCTTGGGCCCTTGTAATGTTGCGTAATGAGTTAGGCGATGATGCCTTTAAAAAAGGAATCAAGAATTATTTGGGGAAATACGGATTCAAGAATGCGACCATTGATGACTTCGTTTCAGAAATGGAGTCTGCTAGTACCACGGATTTGAAATCGTTTGAAAAGGTATGGTTGCGATCACCGGATTTCCCGTATGAAAAAGTAAAGGAATATCTTGTGTCCAATGCCAATGGTATTTCCAAATTCCTAGCATTAAAATGGAAGCTGACTACAAGTTTGGAACACAAATCAAATATTATTAAGGAATACTGGAATGCTTCCAACGAGGAGGAACTTAAGATGCGAATGGTTTTAAAATACCATAAATCGTTTACCCCTGAAATGCTTAAGAATGCATTTAACAGTGAATCCATCAAAATACGACAGGCCTTGGCTTTAGTCTATTCCCAAAAAATTCCCTTGTCCCTGAAAAAGGATTATGAATCCCTACTGGAGGACGAAAGCTATATCACCCAAGAAAATGCATTATATCGATTATGGATTTCATTCCCCCAAGACCGGCGCCAATATTTAGAGAAGACCAAAGGTGTAATTGGTTTGCCCAATAAAAATGTACGTTTATTATGGTTGTTATTGGCATCACTGACCAAGGATTATGATGATGATTCGAAGGAAGTATATCTTTCAGAATTGTACGGGTATACTTCCCCGCAGTTTTCAATGGAAACCAGACAAGCCGCATTTGGGATCATTGGGGATGTTCTTGAATACACGGATCAAAACATATTGGATCTGATTGATGCCAGTATACATCATTCATGGCAGTTTCGAAAATATGCCAGACAGCTACTTGATACCCTTCTAAAGGATGATCGTCAAAGAAATCGCATTATAGGTCTAGCAAAAGGAATGAATGATAATGAACTTCGTTATATTAGGACCAAATTGAGTCTGCAATGAGAGCAATGGTCATATCGGGAGGAGGAAGCAAAGGAGCTTTTGCAGGGGGCGTCGCCGAATATTTAATGAAGGGATTGGGACATTCCTATGATCTTTTTTTAGGGACTTCAACAGGGAGTTTGTTAATCTCCCATTTGGCACTTCAGAAAATCGAAAAGATAAAAGAAGTCTATACCTCGGTGAACCAAAATAGTATTTTTAGTAACTGTCCTTTTGTTATTCAAAAAAAGCATGGGGTTGAAAGTATCGGAATTGACCATTGGAATGTTCTTAAGAATTTCTATAGGGGTCGTAAAACCTTTGGGGAGAGCAAGAACCTTCTAAAATTAATCAAGAATACGCTTACGGAGGAAGAATTCCACAGGCTCAAGAACGGACCAAAGGATATTGTCGCTACGGTTTCCAATCTTTCCATGAATCAAGTGGAATATAAATCGATCAACGATTTCAATTACGAAGAGTTCTGTGAATGGATTTGGATTTCCTGTAACTATACCCCCTTTATGAGTTTGGTTAAAAAGAATGGATGTGAATATGCCGATGGTGGACTGGGGTCCATGGTTCCCATAGAGGAAGCCATAAAACGCGGTGCAACGGAAATAGATGCCATTATCTTACAGACCGAGACCACCATGTTCAATCGTCTGCCGTCAAAGAATGCCTTTGCTTTGCTTACCTCAATGTTCGCTTTTATGTTGGACCGGATTGAACATCAGAACATTCGTATCGGGAAGTATGTGGCGAATCATCAAGGAGCGGTTATCAATTTTTATTATACCCCCGCCGTACTCACAACCAATTCGTTGATTTTCAACAAGGAAAAAATGACTACATGGTGGGCGAGTGGTTATAATTTCGCCAAATATAAGAATTTGGAGACCTCCCAGTTGGAACTTGATGCGGATTGATATCCCAACGTCGTTCGATTAAACTCCATGAACGCGAATGCAATGGGACTACAATTTTACCGTAAGTTGTTCTTGAAGGCTTCTACCAAAGTTCCCCGATTTCCTTTTTTACATACGAAAGGGCAGTGGCCGAAGGTGATTGTTTGTCCATCGTTTGGTTAAGAACGTCTTCCCGAAGTTTATCCGCCGAATCGGTTTCGCTCAAGGCTGCTTTACGAATCATTTGGATAGTTGCGCTTTTGGCGGCCTTAATTATGTTCCAACATTCATCCGACAAATAAATCTGTTGTGATAGGTTGTGTTCAAACTCGTTTTCGATAGTACGTATCAAAAGGTTTTCGTAATCGTTTTTATCCGAAGTTTTTGGTGCCACACGAACTACCAGACTGGGAATGGCGATACGCTCTAAAAACAAAGCCATCCGCTCATAGGCCTGTAATCTGATGGGAAGGGTGTTTTGTTGGGAATCCTTATGCAAAAGATACCGTCGACGCCCTTCCTCATTATTGGTGTGCATTCTAAAAAAATAAAAAGAAATTGCCCCTACGACTACTGAGGGTAATAGATAAGCAAATAATTGAAAGATTTGATCTCCTGTCATTTTAATGGGTATTTAGCTCGGTTTACGCAAACTAAAACGCAGGTTTTTTTGAAAAAGTATATGCAATTTCAATAAGCTCCCAATTTAGTTTGATGCTTTCATATGCTCTTTGACCATATCATAAAACCGTGCATAATCAGGATGTAGTACCAAGTTGATGCCTTCCTTGAAATTACCGTCTTTTCCCAAGGTATGAATCCTATTGGAGTCAATCGAGAACTGTTTTTGAAGAACGGAGCCAATAGCGGATGCCTGATCGGCAGCCAAATCCAATTCCCCGGTCATGCTTAATCCTTCAATAGTCAATGAAACTCCAGGATTTACTTTTAATAGGTTACCGATCTTCTCTATCCACGCTGTACCTTCAGGAGTTAGGGTGGTACCTGTGGTATTGCCAAATAAGGATTCCAGTTTCGACGCAATGATCACAGATCCATTGGCTATTCCAATTTTGGCATTCTCACCAAGGGATTGTTTGGCATGGGTCAATACGACAACTGAAGTTGAATCGTTCGAAGCTATACTATTGTTGATGGCTTTCAACTGATTTTCTTTCTGCTCCAGTTTTTCCATCACCTTATTGATGTTTTCGGAATTCTTATTCGATACTTTAGCAAAACTGTTCAAATTTTTAAGTAAGGTAGCATTGGCATCTTGAAGTTCCTTGACTTGGGATTCGAAAGATTCCGCACGTGCCAAACCCACTCTTTCATTCTTTTTGGCTTTAATGACAATGGCTTTTGTTGAATCCAATTCCGTTTTAAGTGATGCAATCTCGGCAATCAGGTCACTCTTGCGTTGTGCAAAAATTGCAGTTGTGGAAATTAGGATAAGGGCTAGGCTAAGTAAAAGTTGTTTCATAGGGCTTAATAGGTAATTATGGTATAATAAAATTTTGATGCAAAAATATACTATTTGGGAACGTCATGAAAATGTTGTCCCCCTAAGAATTCGCAAGCATAGAGTTCCTGCATATTTTTGAAAGGCACTTTCGATTTTTCATAACCATAGGTTGATTTCAGGTCACTATGTAAGAAATCATCATCCACATTCACTTGTATGTCATCCATGGTAAATTGGCAAGGGTGTTCATAACCGGCCGCATGGGTGATTTCAATCAGTTCTTTTCTAAAAGTCTTAAAATATTGTGCCAATCGGTCGGATTTTAGAGGTACATGGATACCTCTCTGAAGCCATTTGTTTTGTGTGGCCACACCAGACGGACACCGATTGGTGTGGCAAATCTGGGCCTGGATACATCCTATACTCATCATGGCCTCCCGGGCGACATTGATGCAGTCGACCCCCATAGCAAAGGCCATGGCCGCTTTGGCGGGGAATCCCAGTCTTCCACTCCCGATAAAAACGATTCTATGGGTTAAGTTCCTTTCCAAGAACATTTTATACAGACTTGAAAATCCGTATACCCAGGGTAGGGATACATGGTCGGCAAAACTCGGTGGGGCAGCACCCGTGCCACCTTCACCACCATCAACGGTAATAAAATCAGGTCCTTTCCCTGTTTTAAGCATATGGTCGGCCAATGCTTCCCATTGGTCCAATTTGCCAATAGCACCTTTGATTCCTACGGGTAAGCCTGTTTGTTCGGCAATATCCTCAATGAGTTGTAGCAGCTCGGGAATGGTGTCAAAAGCTTTGTGGGTGGCAGGGGAGAGGACATCCTTGCCGACTTCCACACCTCTTATCCTTGCAATTTCATGGGTTATCTTGGCACCTGGCAAAACGCCGCCCTTACCAGGTTTTGCTCCTTGGGAAAGTTTGATCTCTATGGCCTTGATGCATGGGTTTTCATTAACCAATGATTTTAATTTTTCCATCGAAAAATTACCATCTTCACTTCGAACACCAAAATAACCCGTCCCGAAATGAAAAATGATATCACCGCCTTGTTTATGGTATGGCGATAAGCCTCCTTCCCCGGTGTTGTGGTAGGCACCTGCCTTTAAGACACCCACGTTCAAGGATTCAACGGCTGCAGCCGATAAGGAGCCGAAACTCATGGCGGAAACATTAATGGCAGACCCTGGTCTAAAGGGTTTTTCGCGTTTGTTGTAACTACCGATGACCTTTGCACAGGGCAAAAAGCATTTGTCCTTGGCGTTGGGATGATCGGGCCCGATCTTGTAGGCCATCATTTGGTTTTTCACGAAGATATGTTGGTGGGCATAGATATCCCTGTCTGTTCCAAAACCCTCATAATTGTTCTCCCTTTTGGCGGAGGCATAGATCCAACTGCGTTCGATACGGTTAAAAGGGAGTTCTTCCCGATTGTTCGCTACAAAATACTGCCTCATTTCCGGACCAATACTTTCCAACCAATAGCGCAAATGTCCGACAATGGGAAAGTTATGGGATATGGTATGTGCACTTTGGAAAAAGATATCCCGGACGGCTACGACCAATAAAAGGATGAGCACCCACATCCACCAAGAAATATTACCTAAAACACTAAGAAAAGAATCCATGAATATTTAATTATAACTTAAAAATCTACCATAAAGGTCATAAATGATGTCTGACCTTTTTTTATTATCGTTGTATTGACTATTGGTTCAAATAATCCAAACTCATTTCCGTAAGGGTTTTGACCCCAAGCAGTAATCCACTATCATCAATAAGGAAATCGGGAGTGTGGTGCGGAAATGATTCGGTTGTACCCGGGGTCATTCCCCCCAGGAAAAAGAAAAAACCGGGCACTTCACGCTGAAAATAAGAGAAATCCTCAGCACCGGTCACCGCTTTCTGTGTTTGTACATTGCTTGCGCCGGCTATGCGTTGCATGGTGGGCAGCATTTGTTCGACAAGGGCAGGATCGTTATAGGTGATGTCTGTGGCATCCTTGATTTCAATGGTAGCATCACCACCAAAAGCCTTGGCAATAGCAGGCACCATTTCCATCATTCTTTTGTTGATATGGTCTTTCATATCGTAGTCTAACGTTCGTATCGTTCCAATCATTTCTGCACTTTCCGGGATAATGTTGAACCGCACCCCACTTTTGATTTTTCCAACGGTAATTACAGCTGCTTCGTTGGTCAAATCAGTTTCTCGACTTATAATGGTTTGTAATCCGTCAATGATTTTGGCACTGATCAAAATAGGATCAACACCCGACCAGGGCTGGGAACCATGACTTTGCTTACCTTTAACGTTTATGGTGAAACTCTGGGCAGCGGCCATTGTTCCTCCTGATTTATACCGTATTATGCCAACCGGCGTATTTGAATTAATATGAAGTCCGAAAATGGCATCGACATCAGGATTTTTTAGAACCCCTTCTTTCACCATTAATAGGGCACCGCCTTCTTCTCCTGGTGGTGGACCTTCCTCAGCAGGTTGGAATATGAATTTTACGGTTCCTTTGATCTTGTCCTTATTTTTGGATAGGACCTCGGCAACCCCCATTAAAATAGCAGTATGCGTGTCATGGCCGCAGGCGTGCATCACTCCGACCTTTTCTCCCAGGAATTCCGAAGTAACATTGGATTTATAAGGAAGGTCATTCCGTTCATAGACAGGTAAGGCATCGATATCGGCCCTTAAGGCAATGACTTTTCCATCCTGTTCTCCTTTTAAAATACCAACAACCCCGGTATGGGCAACCCCGGTTTGAACCTCAAGACCCAAGGATTTTAAGTGTTTGGCAATTTTTTCGGCTGTTTTAAACTCACGATTCGAAAGTTCAGGATTTTGATGTATTTCCCTTCGCCATTCAATGACCTTATTTTCAATGGCCCGGTAGTCTTTGTTAAGATTTGGATTTTGGGCGAACGCCAAACTTCCGATAAGAAGTAGCACTAAGCTGTAGCATTTATTCATAAGTATCCGATTTAGAATTTGATTAGTTTGTAATCGTTATTTTGAAATTGGATCAAAGCGGTCATTGCCGAAAGTGATAATTGAACCCCATCGATTAGTTCTTCCTTAGCTATGCCCCGTGCCATAGATGATTGTCCACCTGAAGCTAAAAGGGCTTTGATCAATTCAATATTAGGGTTATCGGTTCCGTATCGTGTTCGATAGGCTTTGTTCGTGATAATATCTTTTGAGGCCTTATTATGTATTACCAATGCGACTTTCAACTGTTCAACGGGAACGCTGTTTTGGGCATGCATATTCAAGAAACGGGCGGCAGTTTCAATGGTCGTATTTAATTTACTGGGGTCATCAGGGGAATTCATAATGTCGAAGACCGCTTTGAAATCCATCGAGGTATCGGTTTTGAAATCAGGGGCATTTATGGTCCATACTTCCCCGAAATCTGAAATTATCGGTCCGGCTTTCTTGGATTGTGCACCTAAAGATAGGCTAAGAATGAAACCAAGAAATAAAGGAATCGGGTTAAATTGGGGCATATTCGGACTTTTTATGCCTAAATATATTCAAATTGAAAGAATATTCAATTTTCATTGTTCATAATTATTGGGTTTAGCTTTTTAGGGTCCGGTGAATTAGTGCTAAATTCACCGCACTAAATTCTTGATTGTATTGAAAAATTTTATAGATGAATTAAATGAGGCCCAAAAGGCTCCCGTACTGCATAAAGACGGTCCGTTAATGGTTATTGCCGGTGCCGGTTCTGGAAAGACGCGGGTTCTAACATACCGTATTGCGCACTTAATGGCGCAAGGTGTGGACTCATTTAATATTTTGGCACTGACCTTTACCAATAAAGCGGCAAGGGAAATGAAAAAACGAATCGCTGATATCGTTGGTGATTCGGAAGCTAAAAATCTTTGGATGGGTACCTTTCACTCCGTTTTTGCAAGATTATTGCGTTATGACGGGGATAAACTGGGTTACCCAAGTAATTTCACTATTTACGATACACAGGATTCCCAACGTTTGATAGCTTCCATTATCAAGGAAATGGGATTGGATAAGGATATTTATAAGTATAAACAGATACAGAATAAGATATCTTCATACAAGAACAGTTTGATTACGGTAAAGGCTTATATGCAGAATCCCGAATTGATCGAGTCGGATGCCATGGCCAAACGTCCTAGAACAGGTGAAATTTATGAAGAATATGTAAATCGTTGTTTTAAGGCCGGTGCAATGGATTTTGATGATCTATTATTGCGGACCAATGAGCTTTTGACGCGGTTCCCAGAGGTTTTAATGAAATATCAGGACCGGTTCCGATATATTTTGGTAGATGAGTACCAAGATACCAACCATTCCCAGTATTTGATTGTTAAGGCACTTTCCGATCGGTACCAGAATATTTGCGTGGTAGGTGATGATGCACAAAGTATCTATTCGTTCAGGGGGGCCAATATCAGTAATATCCTAAACTTTCAGCGCGATTACGATAACGTTGGGATGTATCGGTTGGAACAGAATTACCGTTCTACCAAGAACATCGTTAACGCAGCGAACTCCATTATCGCGAACAATAAGAACCAACTTGAAAAAGAAGTATGGACGGACAATGATGATGGTCCGCCTATAAAAATACACCGTAGCATTACAGATGCCGAGGAAGGCCGGTTTGTGGCAGGTTCCATTTTTGAGAACAAAATGCAACAACAGCTGCCCAATGGTGATTTTGCAGTGCTCTATCGCACCAATTCACAGTCCAGATCCATTGAGGATGCACTGCGAAAAAGGGATATTCCGTACCGTATTTATGGTGGACTTTCATTTTATCAGCGGAAGGAGATCAAGGATGTGTTGTCCTATTTACGACTGGTGATAAACCCGAAGGATGAGGAAGCCTTAAAACGGGTCATCAATTTCCCTGCCCGGGGTATTGGTCAGACAACGTTGGATAAATTGGTTGTGGCCGCCAATCATTACGGCCGATCCATTTTTGAGGTTATTGAGAATTTGGATAGGATCAATCTGAAAATCAATGCTGGTACGAAACGAAAACTACAGGATTTTGTCACCATGATCAAGAGTTTTCAAATTATGAACGAAGGTGCCGATGCCTTTGCCCTAGCGGAACATGTTGCCAAAAAAACAGGGATTCTTCTTGAATTTAAAAAGGATGGCACCCCCGAAGGGATTGCCCGAATGGAAAATATTGAGGGATTGCTTAATGGTATAAAGGATTTTGTTGAGGGACAAAAGGAAATTGCCGATGCCAACGGAAATATAGGGGAGTTTTTGGAGGATGTGGCCCTAGCTACAGATTTGGACAATGATACCGGTGATGATGATAGGGTGGCCTTGATGACTATCCACTTGGCAAAAGGCCTCGAATTTCCCTATGTATATATTGTAGGGATGGAGGAGGATTTATTCCCCTCGGCCATGAGTATGAATACCCGCAGCGAATTGGAAGAGGAACGAAGGTTGTTTTATGTGGCATTGACCAGGGCCGAAGAACAGGCCTATTTAACTTATACACAGAATCGATATCGGTGGGGTAAGCTTATCGATGCGGAACCCAGTCGGTTCCTTGAGGAAATTGACGAAAAATACGTGGAGAACCTAACACCGATAGATAAAGGGTATCGATATAAAACATTGATTGATGCCGATATTTTCGGGGAAGTGGATAAAAGCAGGTTACGACAAATAAAACCTAAAACAGGCACACCCCCACCAATAGGCAAGCCCAACGAAAACCAATTGCGTAAGCTAAGAAAGTTGAAACCAGAACTGGCAAAACCTATAGGTAATACAAATGCAATAGATAGTAACCTCAAAGTAGGGGCCATTGTTAACCACACCCGATTTGGGAGAGGGGAGGTCATCAACATGGAAGGTGTAGGAAATGACAGAAAAGCGGAAATAAAATTCGATCAGGGAGATGTGAAGAAGTTGTTGTTGCGTTTTGCTAAATTGGAAGTGATTTCCTCTAAAGGGGATTAAATAATAATGGTTAATAATATACGGTTCAATGAAAAATCATCATTTAGGATATTCTGTTTTGATTTTTTTGGTATTGATGGTTCAATCCTGTAATGAATCCCCAAGCAGTAAGGAAAAGGAACAGGGGAGTGGGGTTCAGCAAGAAGACTGGGATGTAAATGCCCCAGATTATTGGAATCGAGCAACATTGGTATGGAGCGATGAATTTGATGGTAATTCCCTTGCCGATACGGATTGGAAGTTTGAAACCGGACAGCACGGCTGGGGCAATAATGAATGGCAGAACTATGTTGCAAATGACAATGTAGAAATAAGCAATGGCACTTTAAAGATCATTGCCAAGAAAGTTGGGACAGGACAAAAAGTGGGGGATTATACCTCAACACGATTGAACAGTAAGAAATCATTTGTTTATGGCCGAATGGAAATAAGGGCAAAATTACCTGAAGCAAGAGGGAACGGTCTATGGCCGGCTTTGTGGATGCTTGGGGACAATATTTCCACTGTGGGATGGCCTGCTTGTGGTGAAATAGATATCATGGAATATGTAAGTTATGACCCGAACAACGTTCATTTTACCATACACAGTACGGCCAATAACCATGTTGATGGTACGGAGGCCTCTTCGGGACCTGTTGAACTGGAGTCGGCAGAAGAGGATTTTCATAATTATGGGATGCTATGGTCCGAGGAGTATATGAAATTCTATATTGATGATATCGAAAATATTATATTTACCTTTAGGAGGCCAAAGGATTATAATGAAAGTAATTGGCCTTTCTCAAAACCCTTTTACTTTCTTATGAATATTGCTGTAGGCGGCAATTGGGGCGGAAAAGAAGGCGTGGATGATACTATTTTTCCGTCAACTATGGAAATTGATTATGTTAGGGTTTACCAGGTAACCCAATAAAGAAATAGCATTATGGCGGAACTGATCAAAATATACGAAGAGAACCCCAATCCGAAGGAGATAGCAAAAGTAATCAAGGTCCTTCGAAAAGGAGGACTTATCATTTATCCAACGGATACGGTATACGGACTTGGTTGTGATATTACGAACACCCGGGCGTTGGAGAAAATAGCACGGATCAAGGGTGTTAAATTGGCAAAGTCCAATTGGTCCTTTATTTGCGCCGATTTAAGCAACCTTTCCGATTATGTACGTCAGATAGACACTTCAACCTTTAAGATCTTAAAAAGGGCACTTCCTGGCCCTTATACGTTCATTTTACCCGGTAGTTCCAATTTGCCTAAGGATTTCAAGAAAAAGAAAACTGTTGGTATTCGGATTCCGGATAATGCCATCGCCCAGACTTTGGTCAGGGAATTGGGGAATCCAATTGTATCCACATCGATTTATGATGAGGATGAGTTGTTGGAGTATACTACGGATCCCGAACTTATCTATGAAAAGTGGAATAACCTTGTCGATATAGTTATTGATGGGGGGTATGGGGACAATGTCGCATCTACCGTAATTGACCTATCCGAGGAAGAACCCGAAATTCTTAGGGAAGGAAAAGGAAGTATAGATATTTTTTAAGAAATAAAAAGGTATAAAAAAACCGCCCAAACAATATGCTTGGGCGGTTTTTTAGAATTTGTTATGCAATCTAATTATTGATAGCAGGATCTTTCATTCCTTCTTCAATCATACTATAGAATTGATCGATTTTTGGAAGTACCACGATTCGTGTTCTTCTGTTTTTGGATTTTTCTGTTTGTGAAACAGGTACATATTCAGCTCTACCGGCAGCAGTCATACGCTTAGGATCAACGTTGTAATCCTTCTGTAAGATTCGAACAACAGCAGTAGCTCTCTTAACACTCAAGTCCCAGTTATCCAATAAAACACCTTTTCTGTAAGGGACATCATCAGTATGGCCCTCTACCATGAATTCGAAATCAGGCTTGTTGTTAACGACCTGTGCAACCTTACCTAGGACTTGTTTGGCCCTATTGGTTACGTTATAACTTCCGCTACTGAATAATAGTTTGTCGGAAATGGAGACAAATACAACGCCTTTTTCAACGCTGATCTCAATATCCTCATCATCCAAATTACCCAACACACCTTTCAAGCTCTGTACCAAAGCAAGGTTTACAGAATCCCTTCTTGTAATGGCATTTTGTAATTTTCTGATGGTAAGGTCTTTTTCCTGTAAGCTCTCTAGTGATTTTTCAAGGTTTTCCGCACCTTTTGTCGTTAAGGTGGTCAAATTACCCATGTTATTGATCAACTCTTGATTATTCGCCTTTAAGAATGCATTTTGATCCTCAAGGGTCTGCAATCTTGAAGATGCCGTGGCTTTATCCTCCAAACAACTGTTCAATTTAACCGTTGCTGAATTTAATAAATCCTGGGCTTCTTTGTGCTTGGCCTCTAAATCTGAATATTTCTTTTGTGAAACACATGACGATAACAACATAGTTATGCCTAAACAACCTAAAATAATTTTCTTCATAATCTCCGTTATAACTTGTTTTAATTATTGATAAACTTCTTAAAGAATAAAAGGACTAAATTCTGTATCAAAATTATACAATTCGCGTTCTTTGTATCAGCTAAATTAGTTAATCTTTTACTAAAATGTTAAATTTCCTTACTCCATCTACGAAATGGGACCATACTATGGATTTAGTGATGTAGTAATTTTTTAAAAAACTTGATTTCTCCCGTTTTCTATACATCTTCCAAAACTTAGTGTAAAAGCTAAAATGGGCTTTTAGAATGGCTGCACAGTGACTGAATTTAGCTTGAAAGACAAAACGTAGGGCAGCAACGCCATCTAGGAGCAATCGAAATAAAATAATCAATAAGGCTTTGCGTCTGGGTAGGTTCTTTGTTATCGAGAAAAGGGAATTCCTAAAATTCAGGTAAGTCTTTTTAGGATTCATGTTGCTCAGTGTCGAGCCACCTAAATGATATACTTTTGAAGTGCCTACATAATACACCCCATAGCCAATATTCTTGGCGCGCCAACACAGATCAACTTCCTCTTGGTGTGCAAAATATTCCTCATCAAAACCACCCAAGACATGAAATACCTCACTTTTGATGAACATACATGCGCCAGTGGCCCAAAATATCTCACGAATATCATCGTATTGCCCCTCGTCTTTTTCCAGTTCCTGAAAAATACGTCCCCGGCAAAAAGGGTATCCCAATTGGTCTATGAATCCTCCTGCCGCACCAGCATACTCAAAATGATCCTTGCGCATTAGGTCAAGGATTTTTGGCTGTACGATATCGACATTAGGCCTGTTTTCCATAACCTCTTTAATAGGTGCCAACCAATTCGGGGTAACTTCAACATCATTGTTCAATAAGCAAAACACATCGGCCTCTACTTTTTTCAAAGCGTCGTTATAGCCCTTGGCAAACCCTCCATTGGAGGTATTCCTTATGATGTTGATCTGAGGGAAATTGTTGTTTAGGAAATCGATTGAACTATCGGTGGAAGCATTATCGGCCACATAAATATCGGCGCCTTCCGAATATTGTATTACTGAAGGCAGGTATCTTTCCAAAAGAACCTCTCCATTCCAATTTAATATGACTATCGCTATTTTCAAAACGCTTGCAAATTAACGGCTAAAATCAGGAATTTGCTCTAAAAACATATATTTTTCTCTGTCATAGTCCATTTTGCAATAAAAATGCTGCAGGCCATTGGTAACCATTAAGTACGTAGCCCTTAATTGCATGTTGTATCTTGCAATTTGATCAAAAGTATGTTGTGTAATGGCAATTTGTGGGGCTTTACACTCAACTAAGAGGATAATGTTGCCCAAGCTGTCAAAAACAACGACATCATACCTTTTCTTTATTTTGTTTACAGTAACTTGTTTCTCAACATTGATCAGGCTTATTGGATATTTTTTTTCGTGGATCAAGAATTGCACCACATTTTGGCGAACCCATTCCTCGGGTTGCAATACCACGAATTTTTTACGGATGGCATCAAAAATATGGATGTTATTTTCGCTATTTTTGAATCGAAAATCATAGACAGGGAAGTTTAGCCGTTGCATGTGACAAATTTGATGATTTTTTTTGAATGGAAGAAGTAAAACAAATAGTAGCCAATATTCGAAAGGGAAATATTAGTCCGTTATATTTCCTCTTTGGGGAAGAGCCTTATTATATTGATATGATTTCCCAGTTCATTGAGAAAAATGTACTGTCGGAAGAGGAGAAGGGTTTTAACCAAATGGTCCTTTATGGTAAAGACGTCAATATCGATGAAATCGTGGGGCAAGCCAAGCGCTACCCAATGATGTCCGAACGTCAAGTGGTTATCGTCAAGGAGGCCCAGGACCTTTCAAGAACCATTGAGCAACTGATCCATTATGCGGAAAATCCACAACCGACAACAGTACTGGTTATTTGTTACAAGTATAAAAAGTTGGATAAACGCAAGAAGTTATACAAGGTAGTACAAAAAAATGGCGTCTTATTCGAGAGTAAGAAATTATATGAGAACCAAGTTTCCGACTGGATACGGAAGGTACTGCAAAGTAAAGGTTACAGCATCTCCCATAAGGCATCGATATTACTTGTTGAAAATTTGGGAACCGATTTAAGTAGGATCAGTAAGGAATTGGTGAAGCTTACCATGATCCTTCCCAAAGAAAGTCAGATAACCTCTGAAAATATTGAGGAACATATTGGTATAAGTAAAGACTACAATAATTTTGAATTGAAAAAGGCCATCGGGGAGAGAGACGTGCTTAAGGCTTATAAGATAATCAACTATTTTTCCCAAAACCCAAAAGACAATCCGTTTGTATTGACGGTAACCTTATTGCACAGCTTTTTTTCACAATTACTGCAGTATCATGGACTGAATGACCGTTCACCGAAGAATGTGGCCAGTGCCTTAAGGATAAACCCATATTTTGTGGAAGAGTACCAAGTCGCTGCAAGGAATTATCCCATGAAAAAGGTAAGTGCCATCGTTTCCCATTTACGGGAGATGGATCTTAAAGGAAAAGGGGTAGGGGCCAATGCCTTGCCCTCATCGGATTTATTGAAGGAGTTATTGGTGAATATTTTATAAATCACCGCTTGTCAACACTGAATTTTCCAGGTCCTAATAAGATAATCGCTACAAAGAAAACCAAATAAACCAAAGCCATTTCCTTTTTACCAAAAGGGTCGGCCGCATGAACTATGAATGCAGCGACCAACATGGTTATCGCCGGTGGTATGGCCATTAAACGCGTTTTAATCCCTATGATGATTAAAATAGGGCAAAAGAACTCAGCAATTACGGTAAGAAACAAGGAAGGGGTTGCGCCGATTCCGATAGGATCTCCGAATTCAAAATTACCACTTATCAACTTCTGGAACTTGGGAAGACCATGGGTGATCATCATTATTGAAGGAGCTATTCTTAGGAAAGCCAAGCCGATTTGGGAGGTAAGGTTGTTTTTCATAAAGTGTAAAATTTGAAAGCCATTAAAAGTACCAATTTTTTAATTAATCTAAAAGGCGATGTTGGGTTTGGTAAAGGCTTGTGAACAAAAGATTTATGCTAAAACAGAGGATTTTTGGCGTTCCTGGAATCCATTTTTTCGACATTTATTATATTTCTTGCCAAAAAAGTTTTAGATGAAATGGAACATAAAAAAATCCACCGATCGGTGGATTTTTAAAAAGGTAGTATAAGGTTATCTTAATTTAGGATAATCGGAAGGACTGGCTTCATGCATGATGGCATAAACCGTTTCGAAAATATCCTCGGCATTTGGTTTTGAAAAGTAGTCACCATCCGAGCCATATGCTGGTCGGTGTGCTTTACTGGTCAATGTTTGGGGTTGGCTATCCAGATACTTGAATGCACCTTGTTTCTCTACTATTTCGCGTATTAAATATGCTGAACATCCACCTGGTACATCTTCGTCTATAACCAATAGTCTATTGGTTTTTTGAACACTTTTAACGGTATCATGATTGATGTCGAATGGCAATAGGGTCTGGGCATCGATGACCTCGGCATCTATACCTACCTCGGCAAGTTCCTTGGCCACCCTTAACACAATGCGCACTGTAGATCCATAGGAAACCAAAGTAATGTCATTACCGGTTTTTAAGGTCTCGACCACCCCGATGGGGGTACAGAACTCCCCAAGGTTTTCAGGTTTTCTCTCTTTTAAGCGATACCCGTTCAAACTTTCTATGACCAAGGCCGGTTCGTCACTTTTCATTAAGGTGTTGTAAAAACCAGCTGCTTGGGTCATATTCCTGGGCGTCAGAATGTACATACCCCTCAAAAGGTTAATAAGGCCTCCCATTGGGGATCCGGAATGCCAAATACCTTCCAGTCGATGTCCTCTGGTACGCACAATAAGTGGCGCTTTTTGTTTTCCTGAACTTCGGTAAAGCATCGTGGCCAAATCATCGGTTAGCGGAGAAGTGGCATAAAAAATATAATCCAGGTACTGGATTTCAGCTATGGGGCGTAACCCTCTAAGCGCTAATCCTATACCTTGTCCTATAATCGTGGATTCCCGTATTCCCGTATCGGCAACCCGTATTTTCCCATATTTTTTTTGAAGCCCTTCCAAGCCTTGGTTAACGTCTCCTATCGTACCACTGTCCTCACCAAAGACCATGGCTTCTGGATATTTATCGAATAATCTGTCAAAATTATCCCTTAATATAACCCTACCATCAACTTCTTCTAGAATGTCGGTGTTGTAAATGGGTTTGACCGCCGGGATATTGGTGGCCCTATTAGGTTTGTCACTATATAGGTTACTACTGAATTTATGTTGCGACTTGTCGAGAAAATCATTTACCCAATTGACCAAGGCATCCTTTTCTTGGGATTCTTCCCCTATCAGATAGCGTAAGGCTTTTCGGGAAATAACCCCTAAATCCTTCTTAAGGGGTTCTTCTATGGCGATAAGGTCGTTTCTTAACTTGGCTATGAAATTGCGATTGGCACTTTTGCTGGCGACATTGTTCATTAGGTCTAACAGCACTTTTTTCATTTTTTTATGCTGATCCAAAAATTCGGCCCAAGCATCATTTTTTGAAGCCCTTACCTTTTGTCGTATTTCCCGTTCCATTTTGGAAAGTTCTTCGGGTGTTGCAATTCCCGATTCCAAAATCCATTCCTTAAAACGTTTATTACAGTCATTGTCCTTTTCCCATTGAAGGCGTTCAGCGCTTTTATATCTTTCATGTGAACCGGAGGAGGAGTGGCCTTGAGGCTGTGTCAGATCCGTTACATGTATGATTACGGGTACATGTTGTTCCCTGGCGATATCCGAAGCGTTTTCATATACATGCATCAATGCCGTATAGTCCCAACCCTTTACCTTTAACAATTCATATCCTGCGTGATCTTCATCCCTTTGAAATCCGGATAACAGTTTCGAAATATCCTCTTTGGTCGTGTGGTATTTGGCCGGTACGGAAATACCATATTCATCATCCCAAACGCTCACGATCATAGGGACTTGAAGTACACCACCTGCATTGATCGTTTCAAAAAATAATCCTTCACTTGTACTGGCGTTCCCTATTGTACCCCAAGCGACCTCATTGCCCTTGTCAGAGAATTTGGTGGCATCTACGCCAGTCAAATGACGATATACCTTGGAAGCTTGGGCCAGTCCAAGTAATCGCGGCATTTGGCCTGAAGTACAAGAAATGTCGGCACTACTGTTTTTTTGTTGTGTTAGGTCTTTCCAAGAGCCATCTTCGTTTAAGCTAAAGGTCATAAAATGGCCACCCATTTGCCTTCCGGCACTCATGGGTTCCTTGTTGATGTCCGTAGTGGCATAAAGACCATGAAAGAATTCCTTGGGGCTAAGCAGTCCCAACGCCATCATAAAGGTCTGGTCGCGATAATAACCACTTCTAAAATCCCCATTGCGAAAAGCTCGAGCCATGGCTAATTGGGGTAATTCCTTACCATCTCCGAATATACCGAACTTAGCCTTCCCCGTAAGTACTTCTTTTCGCCCTAAAAGGCTACACACCCTACTCATGAAGGCTATTTGGTAATCTTGTAGGATCTGGGTTCTAAAATCATCAAAAGAAATATCTGTACTTGTTTTTGGAGAGATGTCCATATACTGTGGTTTGACTTTTTACAAAAGTACCAAACGACTTGCGATTTTGCAATTGATAAATAGGTTAAAATATTTAACAATTATTAATAAATTTTGTAAATAAGTAGGTAATATTTCTGATTTGAAAAAATATTGGCTTAATAATTGGGGATATGGCAAGGATTTAGAACCATTTTCTCGTAAACAACCCTGTCAGTGTCTTAGGGCTAAGGGTAACTATGAATCGTATTTTCTCCTCATAACTGGGTTGGGATACTTCCCATCCATTATTGGAGTACAATGGGAAATAGAGTTCAAAATAATCAGTGACCAAATTTAAGCGAATACCCGAGTCGTAGACCAACCGCTCTTTTGTCTCCTTTCTTTTTATAAACCCGAAATCACTGTAGAATTCAATCCAACGCCAAACATTGATGCTGGTATTTACGGTAGCCATCCAGTTATTCGAGAATGGGTTGTCCAATTTTGACTTAAACCCGCCTTCTGCGATAATGATTTGTTGACTGTAAATGCCCGTCTCTTCAGATCGCCCCAAGTAGCTATAATCGAAGAGGTAATCATTGGGCCTGTCAAGGGCAAAGTCGAAAAACTTGATGTTGGGTTGTATGGTGTTGTTCAGGAACTTACCTGCGAAAAACCTAAAATTGAATTGCCTATTGTTCTCAAACAATTTACGATACTCGAGTTCAAAAGAAAGTTTGCTAAAGTCTTTACTATATTGAGCATCTGCGAACCAAGAAAAATAATCGACTATACCATTGTCCCTATGGGTGAAACGTGCGTTTAAAACGCTGTAATCGGGGTCTGTTTCGACATTTTCAAGGTTTTCATCCAGACTTCGGAATACATTGACGTGGCGTATACTCAGGAAATCCCTTTTGTTCGATCGTAGGTCGTCAGGGCGCCATCCAAAACCTATCGAAGGGGTAATGGTCGTATATCTTGAATTCGCCTGATAATGTGATGTTGAGCCCCTTAGGCCGTAATTGGCCACATAAAGGCCGCTTTTGCTTAAATATTTACGGTAGTTGAATTTACCGAACCCGACCAAAGCCTTTTCCTTAATGGCATACGAGGGAGCAAAGTCGTAAACGAAGGGTTTTTCCAAAAAGGTTTTGTTGTAGATCCGCATACCGGGAGACCAACCGTCATAAATATTGAAATTAAGGACGGGAACATAGAAGACTTGATTGTAATAAGGGTCTTCGGTATCCTTAAAAAACCGAAATTGTAATTTTTTGTTGCTCGAAAAAAATCCTTTCAATGATTTCCAGTTATCCCTTTCATTGAATTCAGGTATTTTGTGGTCGTAGTTCAAGACCATTCGTTCTTCCTCGCCTCGTGGAATGGTAAAGGTTTTCTCGGATGTAATATCGGTAAACCAGTATTTGGAAATAACAGTATCGTTCTTGATGCCAAAAAGGGAAATGGGAACATTCGTCCCTTCCTTATTCTTGAGTGTGATTCTTAAGGAATCATCCAATTTGGTGATTTTTTTTATTTTGAAATCTATCTTTTTGGATGTTGAGAGGTAATCCCTGAAAAACCAATCAATATCAGTATCGGTCGATCGTTTTAAAATGGATTCGAAATCGATTACTTTGGCGGAATTCAAGGAATAATGCTTGAAATAGGTTTTGATACTTTTATCGATCTTGTCCTTTCCAATGTAATCGGCCAAATAGGATAAACCCATACCGGCCTTATATTTATTGGCAATTTTTTGATTGAATTTTATAAGGGAGTCATTCGGTGTCCTAAGGGGTTGGTCCAGATTTTTCCGGGCCGTGAGCATATACAGAAATGGATATTGTTCGTTAAAGTCCATTTTCGCCAAATTAAACCCGCGTATACCCCACATTTTCGATAGTTTACCCAAGAGTTTTTGGTTGGGATAATACTCTTCCACATAATCTATCATTAGGTAATTGGCAATGGCATCCTTTAACCATTGTTCTTTTCTGGGATCGAGGTATAGGGTTTCTTCCAGGAACTTGTTCAATGCCGTTTTCAGGAATTTCATTTCAAACTGAAATTGCTCTTCATAAGGCCTTATAAAATTCGGTAATTGGCTTATACCATATAAAGGACTCTTATTGTAATTTTTTTGGCTTACCAATAGTTGTGAATGGGGGTATTTGCCAAGATTATCATATATGAATTTGGATATCTTGTCTATTGAAATACCTTGGGATATTGCATCATATTTGGGTGAATGCAAATCGGTGACCACGGTCATATAGGGCGTTACATGTGTCTTGAATTTTTGGAACGGACTCAGGATGATCTCACAATTCTTTTGCTTTAAGGCTTCGAGCTGGGTTTGTTTGCCGTTAGAAAAATTGGAAGTGCCAAGGTTTCTGTAATTGGTGGTTAGGTAAAGTTTCCTAGGGTATTGGAAACTAACCCGGGTTGTGGTAATATCGGTATATAAATCCTCGAGATCCTTGTTGGAATACAAATGCCATTTGCCATTATTGAAAACGGCAGGGGACAAATACCAATCTTTTAAATAGTACTCATTCCTGTTATTGTAACCATATGATGTATACTTGTCTGGAGGTAATTTAACAGTGTAGGTCATATAGAGCTGAACCTGGTCACCCGGTTTTAGGGGTTTATTCAGGGCAATCTTTAGAATGTCCTTTTCAGCTGTCCGCTCCCAGTTCAACCCCCTGTACTCGTCATCCACGGCACTTAGAATGGTGGTTTTGCCACGTTCCTGGTCTTTTGCCAAGTGGAGGCTTTTTTTGAATTCCTGCGCAAATCTTTTGGCAAGACCTGTGTTTTTGTCTGAGTAGGCGTGTGCCCAATCATTGAAATAGAGTACATCCAACGTATACTTTGAAGAATTCTTATAAATGAATTCTTGCTGTATGTTCAATTCCTTGGTATCCCCGTTCAACCTAACGGATAGGGTGTTCACATGCTGGCAATGCGCATATTGAAACCCTAGTAGAAAGGTTGTAATACCCAAAAGGAAATTATGATATACTTTCTTTTTCAATGATCCCATTTAGAAATTTGGGCTTAAAGAACGGCCTTTGTAGAAAGAATCAAGGATATCAACAACTTCATCCGCTGTATCGACCATTTTTATAAGGTCTAAATCCTTCTCACTAATATTTCCGGCTTTTAGCATCGTGTCTTTGACCCAATTGATTAATCCTCCCCAAAACTTGGAACCCACTAAGATAATAGGAAATTTTTCAATTTTGTTGGTTTGTATCAAGGTTATGGCTTCAAATAACTCGTCCAAAGTACCAAAACCCCCTGGCATAACCACAAAACCTTGGGAATACTTTACGAACATTACCTTTCGAACGAAGAAATAATCAAAATCAAGACTTTTATCACTGTCTATATATGGATTGTCATGTTGCTCAAAAGGAAGGTCTATATTCAGTCCAACGGAAGTACCTCCTGCCAAATGGGCCCCTTTGTTACCTGCTTCCATTATTCCTGGTCCACCACCGGTAATAACCCCATAGCCGGCCTCAGCGATTCTTTTCGAAATATCGACGGCAAGTTGGTAAAATTCCATATTCTCCTTGGTCCGAGCAGAACCAAAAACAGAGACACAAGGTCCAATTTTACTCATTTTCTCAAAACCACTGACAAATTCACCCATGATTTTGAATATGGCCCAGGAATCGTTGGTCTTGATTTCATTCCAACCTTTAAAATGTTGCTCTTTTCTCATTGTATAACTTATGTTTTATGATGTATTTCATTCGATTTAATAATGCTTTACCATTACTAATCGTATTGATCACAATTATAAACCCAATTCAGGTCTTAAAAATTGTGCGGTGTAACTTTTTTGGTTTTTACAGATTTCTTCGGGCGTGCCTTCGGCAACGACCATTCCTCCACCACGACCACCTTCGTATCCTATATCGATGATATGGTCGGCCATTTTAATGACATCCAGATTATGCTCGATCACCAAGACGGTATTCCCCTTGTCTACGAGTTTGTTCAGTACTTCCATTAAGACCCTTATATCTTCAAAATGTAGCCCCGTGGTTGGCTCGTCCAAGATATAAAAAGTATTGCCAGTATCCCGTTTTGAAAGTTCGGTTGCCAATTTTATCCGTTGGGCCTCTCCACCGGAAAGAGTGGTGGATTGCTGCCCTAGTGAAATATAACCTAATCCCACATCTTGAATGGTCTTTAGTTTTCTGTGGATTTTGGGGATCAATTCAAAAAAATCGACGGCATCGTTTATGGTCATTTCCAAAACATCGGAGATTGATTTCCCCTTATATCGTATTTCCAGGGTCTCCCTATTAAAACGCTTGCCATTACATGTTTCGCATTCGACATATACATCCGGTAAAAAGTTCATTTCAATTACCCGGAGACCACCACCTTGACAAGTTTCACACCTACCACCTTTGACATTAAAACTAAACCGTCCTGGCTTATAACCTCTTATGGCTGCCTCTGGGGTTTTTGAGAAAAGGGAGCGTATTTCACTGAATACGCCTGTATATGTGGCTGGGTTGGACCGGGGGGTGCGTCCAATCGGACTTTGGTTGATGTCTATGACTTTATCGATGTGCTCTAGCCCTTTTATTGATTTATAGGGCATGGGCTTACGAACGCCATTAAAATAATGTGCGTTCATAATAGGGTAGAGGGTTTCATTGATCAATGTGGATTTGCCACTGCCTGATACCCCGGTTACCCCGATCATTTTGCCTAAGGGAATACGAATACTTACGTTCTTTAAATTATTCCCTGTACAACCCGATAGTACAATGTTTTTACCATTCCCTTTTCTGCGTTTTTTGGGTATGGCTATTGTTCGCACCCCCGTAATGTAATCGGCCGTTAACGTGTTGTGGTGTTTTAGTTCCTCAGGGGTACCTTGTGATATGATTTCACCTCCATGATGACCGGCTTTTGGTCCGATATCGATAACATGATCGGCCCTTTCGATCATATCGCGGTCGTGTTCCACCACAATGATTGAATTTCCTATATCCCGAAGGGCTTCCAAGGAGCTTATCAATCGGTTGTTGTCCCGTTGGTGAAGGCCAATACTCGGCTCATCCAATATATAAAGTACACCGACCAATTGAGTCCCTATTTGGGTAGCCAAACGAATACGTTGCGCCTCGCCCCCAGAAAGTGATTTGGAACTGCGGTCCAAGGAAAGGTAATCCAAACCGACATCCAATAAGAACTGGATCCTGGTTTTGATCTCCTTGATGATTTCCTCGGCAATCTTAAGCTGGTTGCCTTTTAATCTCTTTTCCAATCCGTTGAAAAAATCAGCGACTTCAGCAATATCCATATGGGATATTTCGGCAATGGTTTTCTCTTCAATCTTAAAATTCAACGATTCTTTGCGTAACCGTGTACCGTTGCAGGTGGGACAGGTAATCTTGTCCATATACTCCTTGGCCCATCGTTTAATGGAAGTGCTATCAGATTCTTCGAACTGGTTTTTGATGAAGTGCGATATGCCTTCGTAATCGATCTTATAATTGCGTTTTACGCCCAAGGTTTTCGATTCGATATCAAAACTATCCTTTCCTCCATGCAATAAAACATCAATGGCTTCATTGGGAATTTTATCAATGGGGTCTGATAGTTCAAAATCATAACGTTTGGCTATGGTTTCGATTTGTTTGAATGCCCAAGACTTCTTGTACGGCCCTAAGGGGGCAATACCACCGGCATGGATAGAAAGTTTTTTATTTGGGAAAATCTTCAACTCATTTACCTCGTATACGTGACCCAAGCCGTTGCATCGATTGCACATGCCCTTGGGTGAATTGAAGGAAAAGGTGTTGGGTTCGGGCGTTGGATAGGAAATACCTGTTGACGGACACATAAGGTCACGACTGAAATACCGAGGTTCTTTGGTACCTTCCTCCAAAACCATCAATACATTATCACCACTATACATAGCGGTATTCAAGGATTCGGTTATTCGTTTGTCCAATTCCGCGTCCTCGGAGATTTTTAGGCGATCTATGACAATTTCAATATCATGGGTCTTGTAACGGTCGACCTTCATTCCCTTGACAATATCCTTGATTTCACCATCTACACGGACCTTTACGAAGCCTTGTTTTGCGATTTGCTCAAACAACTCCCGGTAATGTCCTTTTCTCGATTTGATGATTGGGGCGAGAATATTAATTCTTTTGCCATCATAATCCGTTTTTATGAGTTCTTTGATCTGCTCATCGCTATAACTGACCATTTTCTCTCCAGTATTATAGCTATAGGCATCTCCAGCACGGGCAAAAAGCAACCTTAGGAAGTCATAGATTTCCGTAATGGTGCCCACTGTGGATCTCGGTGATTTGGAGGTGGTCTTCTGTTCAATGGCTATAACAGGGGAGAGTCCATCGATCTTATCGACATCGGGCCGCTCAAGTCCACCCAAGAATTGTCGGGCATAGGCCGAAAAGGTTTCGATGTACCTACGCTGACCTTCGGCATAAATAGTGTCGAAGGCAAGTGATGACTTACCACTTCCGGACAGACCGGTGATGACCACCAATTTCTCCCTGGGTATCGTTACATCTATATTTTTGAGGTTGTGCACGCGTGCTCCTTTGACCTCGATATTTTCCTCGTAGTTTGTCATCCTTTTATGGCAAAGTTGCAAAGGTACGGTTTTGCCCTATTAAATGGAAGCTGCCGAAGTTTTGATTTATCAATCCTGAAAGTTATTTTTGATTTAAAATTCATCATTTTTATTATGAAATTATTAGGCATAGGTTCTAGGATCGAGCATCCTGAATTGGGTAAAGGGGTTGTGACCAACCTTACCTCACAACAGTATTGGGTAACTTTTATCGATGGCGGATTGGAAACTATTGATATCGATTCGCAATTTGATGTTATAGAAGCTGTTACCGATGAAGTGGACACGGTTAGCTTTTCTGATGTTGAGTTAAGTTTGATATCGATTTTGAGAAAGTGGAGCGATATCAATAATGCGACAGCTTTGGCCAGTAAATGGAAAGGCGGCTCCTTGGTCCTCAAACCTGGTGAGGCCAGTCTTTCGGATAAGGAAATACCCATAGATACCTTCTTTCATAAAATTGTTATGGTGCGGGACAGGATTCGGGTGATGGAACAAAAGATAAACGCCAGCAAGAATTTGGATGACCAGGAAAAAGTTGATTTACAGCAATATATAACCCGTATTTATGGTAGTTTAACCTCTTTTAATGTGCTTTTCCAAAATAAGAGCGACCATTTTGTTGGGGATAGGACCAAGTGATTTTGACGGTTATTACATGGCCATCCTGTAGCTTGTCTCTAAATAAGGATTGGCATGTATTTTACCCATTAAGTAGCTCTCCTTGGTTTCCCTTGAAATAATTTCTAGGGAAATGCCATTGTAATATACACCATATTGGCGTTTGTTATCATAGATGATCCAATGTTGTTTCGGGTATTTATACCTAAAATGTCGGGAGATGAGGGGTAGTATATTGAAACTGGGTTCCAATTCAGCATAATATATGCAAACATCGTCCTTTTGAAAATCCACAGTGCTTTCAGTATACGATTTCTCCCTGTTCACTTGCAATGCCAATTTGGAAATTTTGGTTTCAATCAATGCGGATTGTTCCAAATCGTGGACATTCAGCATGCCGTATAATTTCCTGACATATTCGTAAAGCATAAAATCAATCCCATCAGCCTCACTCAAAAAGGCAAAATAAATCCTTCGAATGGCCGTGTGACTTTTCTTTTCGAGGCTTTTCCAAATGGATTCCGCCTTGGTCTTATCGGTGGTAATGACCAGCTGGTCCATAAAAAGTCCTTCTTGCTTGGTTTTGTTTTTTTGGAACCCCATTACTTCTATATTGTTTTCAAGTGCAATATGTAAGGAAGTAAGAAAACCATTGAAACTCCCATCATAGATTAATACCCTAGAATTCTCCATAATTTTTAAAATAAGCTTAATTGAACGCTGTTTCTGGCAAATCGATCTTTATCGACACCCTTTTTGGCCAATACGGGCCGGGTGTTCGTTCGGGCCAAAATAATATTGACCATCTTGTTTCCACTAAGGACCTCCCTTGTGCCTGCTTGGGCGAAAAAACCAAGTTTGTCCTGAATTGTAGTATTTGTCATCTTGCTATTGGTATATAATCCAAAAATATGGAATAATTCCTAATTATGGAAATATTCCAATAATATTTTGGATATATTCCTAAATATGTATCTTTGGGAAGTGAAAACCAATATAGCCCCTCGAGCGCAGTCGAGAGGTAGTACTATTCATTGATTTAGGTCTCGACTGCGCTCGACCGGACAGGGATTATGGAAAATGAACTTATATTAAAACGGTTTACCGAGGTTCGAAGGACCTTGGGGTATACGCAGGCCGAATTTGCAAAGGTTTTGGGTATTAGTAGTACAACGGCGGATATAGAAAGAGGGAGGACAAAATTATCGGGTAGGGTAGTTGCCGAGCTTTTGAAACAATTCAAGATAAACCCCTTATGGTTGTTTGGGGAAAGTGGGATGCAGTATTTGGAGACTTCCAACACAAGTGTGATTCCTAAGGTCGTTACCGTGGATTCCTCGGATAATGAAAATATGGTATTGGTAAATGCGAAGGCTGCCGCAGGGTATCCGCAAAACATACAGGATACGAGTTGGTATAAGCAATTACCGGCATTTGATTTGCCGTTGCCGGAATTCAGGAATGCCACGTATAGGGGTTTTCAGGTTGAGGGTGATAGTATGTTGCCTAATTTGAAACCGGGGGAATGGGTTTTGGCCAAAGCGGTTGAGGATATTTCACATGTAAGTCCCAATAAAATTTATGTGGTGGTTTTGCAGGATGCTGTCTTGGTCAAGAAAATCGAAAAGGCCCCTGCTTCCAACAATATCACTTTAATATCCTTGAATGAAACCTATCCACCTTACGAAATTGAACCGCAACAGGTGCAGGAAATATGGCAGGTAAACAGTAAGATAACCTTTGGGATAGATGCCACTACGGAAAAGGGACTATTACGACAATTACAAGAGTCCATGGAGGAATTGAAAAATCAGTTCAACCAAGGTAGAAACTAACTTATAGCTTCAGGGTGTACATGCCGCTGTTCTTTAGATTGAAACCCAAACTGGTGTATAGGGCAATGGCCGGTTTTCGATGGTGTCCACTGAAAAGCAATATTTCGGACAGATGAAGGTTTTGCCCTTCCCGAATAAGGAGCTCCATTAACTTTCTGCCAAGCCCTTTGCCTCGATATTCCTCTAATAGTACCACATCCTCGACCATTCCTTTATAGCCCGAGATGACCTTATAGGTTGCCAAGGTAGCCATTCCTACCAATTTTTCGTCCTCCCAACAGCCTGCAAAGATGAATTCGTTGCCTTGTGCCATTACTTGGGCTATATCCCGTTGTACTATGTCAGCGCTCAATACTTGAAACAGGTCATGGACCTGCTTACTTAAATCAGGGGTTATATCATCTTTTTGTAAAATACGTAATGTCATAGGAGTCTTCTTTTATAGGTTTAAAAATAGCGAATTTTTAGGGATTCTTTTATTGTGGGTTATTGTTATGTAGTTAAACCCGGCAAAAATGTATTGTATGGTTATTTTAATCGGCTTAATGCGATTTCTCGGTCGTACCTCCTTCGAAATGACGTTTTGGTCCTTCCGACAAAGCGATAGGGTCGAGGGACTCCCATTCTGCTGGTGGACTACAATGTAAAGCATGGTTATTTTAATAGGCTTAATGCAATTTCCCAGTCGTATCTCCTTCGAAATGACGTTTTGGTCCTTTCGACAAAGCGATAAGGTCGAGGAATCACATCCTGCTATTGGGCAAAAAATTAATGTATGGTTATTTTAATCGGCTTAATGCGATTTCTCAGTCGTACCTCCTTCGAAATGACTGGCGAGGTTATTCCAACCACGGCACGCCCTATAACACCCTGCATTTTTTTGATGCTAATTGCACTTGCTTTTATTGTACAGGGCAATGGTAATAGCAATTTGGGCAAGATAATAAGTGGGCAAAATCAGGACGTTCAATGCATCATAATGCACGAATTCCTTAAAGGAGATAATAGTATCAGAAAATAAAACCAATGCGATTCCAAAAACGTAGGGCAGTTTTATTTTAGGTAAAGCTTTAATACCCATTGCAGCACCCAAAGAAACACAGGATACAATCAAGTAAAACAATACCGTAACCATAAGGCCTTTATCGGGAATGTTCGGGTAAAGCGAAAAGTAAAAGAAAATCAAAAACGCAGTTGTGATTAAAAGGGTATACCTCCATCGTATGGTACCGTTGAGTAAGGAAAAAATCAAATAACCAATATGCGCCAATAAATACAGGGAAATACCAATAACGAACATGGAGTTGTTTCCGTTCATGTGCGATAGGTAGTAATCCCCGATCATAGAACTGACAAAAGCGAGAATAACGACCCATACATCAAATGCGCTCCTTAATTTTTTGGAAAATGCAATCAATAGGATTATCGCACCAATGGCGGCAACACTTATCTTAAAAATGAACACGTCCGTCGCAGTGGCTATTATCGCTGAAATTACCTGGGCCAACACCAATATGCTAAACCACTGTTTTGTTGGATTCATACCCATTATTTTTCGGTTGCTTTGCTTTGTGACAAGTCCAGATCCAATTCATTGAAATTATGGGAGGCCTTTACAAGTAGTGTGGAACCGATAGTTTGGAATAAATGGTTGGTCCTCATTACAAATTCAGCCTGTTTTTCAATTTTGTAATCGGGAATGCCCACTAAAGTTAAGTCGGTTGAGGAGGACTCCTCGGCGATTATATCATAAAACGGTTTTTGTTCCACGGCATTATTAATGATTTTGATCTGTACCTTCACCCGAAGGTCTTCCACTAATTTAGCGATCTTATCATGGATCAAGTCAACGGCAACATTATTGTTGTTTACGAAAAGAACCCTGATATCCGGATTATCCCATCGGGGTGAAGCGATAATGAATCGGGCGATATTAAGCATCATTTCCGCATTTTTGCTATCGGTTTCTCGCCACCAAAAATCCACAGAACCATAGTTTCCGAATTTTGCTTTCCGGTCAAAATCCAAATACAACAGGTTATAGTCCAAATGCAGGAGTGTTTCTGTCATTTTGGAATATTCTATTGAATTTTCCAACCCTTTGGGCCAACCCATCATTATGGTATTGGGTTCGACCCCTGAGAAACCAAAGGTGGAAGCGATGTTGGTAATACCCGAATAAATATTATCAATCTTAATTTGTCTGGCGAAGATACCCAGTTCTTGAAAGTTTTCATCCCGTATCGTTTGTTCGGTCTTGCGCAGGGGAATGTTGTTTTCGGTATCAAGAATAAGTTTGAAATTAGTCACTATTCCAGTTCTGCCAGAAACTGTTTTTCCCAATTCGAGCAAATACTTTTGATGGTCGCTCTTACCGCTAAACAGAATTATATTGGGGTTCCAATTTGTGTTTTGGTATTCTTTGGCATCAATTTTCTTTAGTCCTTTGTTGACGACATTTTCCCAGACACTGCCCCAAACGTCGTTGGACTGTATTTTTACTTCTTTCCGTTGCAAGGCATAGTATAATACCGTTATCACGACAAGGGCCGCTATCATAGCGGTCATGTCCAATTTGAACATGACTGAAAAACAGGCGATAAAACCAAGCAGTCCGATCCACCGTTTGATCTTAAAGCTGGGTTGAAAATCCGGATTGGCCCAGCTTTCGAGGAAATATGAAATATTGATAAAGCCATATGCGGTTAAATAGAACATGGATACCACGCGGGCAATAACATCCAATTCCCCAATTAGAATACCTGCCTCAGCAATTACAAAAACCAGGAAAAGGGCGTTGATAGGTTCGTTGTTGCTGCCTCGTCCCTTTCCGAAGATCCTAGGGGTGACCTTGTCGATAGACATGGCTTGTAAAATCCTGGGACCTCCTAGAATGCCGCCTAATGCAGAGGAGAGCGTAGCTCCCCAGATGCCTGCAACCACGACAGGGGCGAATAGGGCTATTTTCATTAGGATATTATAATCCGACCTTAAAATATCAGGTCGAACGGTAAAAGATATAAATACGGCTAAAACGATATAGACGATGAGTCCTGTTGCGATGGCGGCAAGGGTGCCGATGGGTATTGATTTTTTGGGGTCCTTCAGGTCGCCACTCATGGCTATACCTGCTGTGAAGCCCGTAACGGCTGGAAAAAAAACAGCGAAAACAACTTCCAAGGAAACAGAATTCTCATTGGAAAACATGGCCACCGAATGTGGGGCCAATTCCGTGGTTCCGAAAAAAATGGAAATTAAGGATAATGCTATGGCCGCCAATATAAAAAATTGGGCTTTAAGGGCCAAGGAT
The DNA here is from genome assembly GCF_014596745.1 of Maribacter aquimaris. Lineage (GTDB taxonomy): Bacteria > Bacteroidota > Bacteroidia > Flavobacteriales > Flavobacteriaceae > Maribacter_A > Maribacter_A aquimaris. The sequence goes on along the minus strand of NZ_JABTCF010000001.1, from coordinate 349,552 downwards.
GTACTGATCATTGCCAATACGGTCAAAGCCAAAAGGGCTATTGTTCCCGTAATCCGAAAATCGTCTACTGTCGTTCCAAAACCGAAATACGAATTGAAGCTTTCTGAAAAACCGATAAGATATAAGGCAATGGAAAAAGCGGTACCTACATATAGGGCAATACCGATAGACCCGCCAATGGGAATGCCCATACTTCTTGAAAGCACATAATAGATGCCCCCGGCTCCGATTTTTTTATCTGTAGCAATGGACGAAACGCTTAAGCCAGTGCTCACGGCAATCAGATGGGCGATGAGTATGATCCCCAAGGTACCCAAGAGTCCGGCATTGCCAACTACCCAGCCCAGCCGCATGTACATGATGACCCCTAGGATGGTGAGGATAGACGGTGTGAAAACACCTGCAAAGGTTCCGAACTTCTTTTTTTCCGGCATTCGATTGTATTGTTTGCTTCTGGGATATAAAAATAACGTCTAGGATAGTGTTAAACTAAATATCTGATGGATATTCACTTTAATTGTAACCTTTTACATTGCCCATGTCAATAGTCATTGGTCCTAACTGGTGTGTTTTGGGTAGAAAGGCACCACTTTCTGTCAATTGCCAATCATCCCAGGTTGCCTTCATGCCACCCAAGGGAATAATGCTGACCCACATTTTAAAACTTTTAGGGAAACCGTTGGGCTGTAATTCCCATAAATAAGAATCCCCAGGTGTGCTGCCCCCTGAAGTGTAAGAAACCAATAGGGCTTCAGAGCCATCATCCATATTTACTAGGCTACGGACAACCCCTTTGTCGAAGACCTTGAAAGGGGCCACAAGCCAAAATGAATCATTGTTGAACATTGAAATTGATTTTTCAATGGTCGATTTACGTTTTTTCATGTCGGAAATCACTTCACCGGCTTTTGTCACTTGGCTCTTTTGGGGATTATTAAGATTCAGGTTTACGGTGGTCTCGTCCCAAGTGACACTGACTTTACCCAATTCCTTGTCCCACTTGTACCTGTGTTTTCCATCTCGGAACGACCATTCGATATAACGGGTATGGCTGTAAGCTTTTCCGTTCACGGCATTTACCATTTTATGGGCCAAGGCATCCGCTTGCGCACCAGGTTGTCCTATGGGTACGGGTTCATTATAAATTAAATAGATGGCAAAGGCTCCGACCAAAAAAATAATGGATAGTACAAGGCCAATTTTTAAAAGTTTTTTGATCATTGGGTTATGTGGTCTTTTGCATTGCTTTTTTAATGATATTCTTTTTCGTGATTGCCGATGCGGTCAATACCCCTGCGAATAGGGCACCTGCCACTCCTGCCGTAACAATATCCTGTCCGGTTAAAAAGAAATTCTTGATTGGGGTGCCCGGTTTCAGGAATCTCTGTCTAAAGCGTTTGGGTGTATGGTCTATGCCGTAAATTTCCCCTTGGTCATAATTTACAAAGTGTTTTGTGGTTAGGGGGGAGGAAAGCTCATAATAATCCACATGACCCCTTAAGTGGGGTAGTTGTTTGTATAGGGCTTCCAACAGTCTTTGTGCGGTTTTTTCTTTGCGTTCTTCGTAATCCGTACCCCGTTTCATCCATCGTGTGCCTTCCCATTTGGCATAATTTTCATAAGGCTCTATGGTGATGATGTCAATAGTGCTTTTTCCAGGGTAGCGATTGGACCAATCCGGGTCTTTTGCTGAGGGAAAGGATATGTATATAACCGGTAAGGGGGCTTCATTGTCCTTTAGGAAATTATCCACGATGGTGTCATGGTCCTCGGTCCCTTCAGGATAAATCCATAAATTGGTTTTGGGTAATTTCAATTCTTCTGGTGAGCCCTCCAATCCAATATAAAGGCATGCATGGGATACGGAACGTTGTATATGCCTTAATTGTTCGTCTAAGTTGTGTTTTTTCCGAATGGCGTCGGGCAATAGTTTCTTGTAGGTCGTCATAATTCCGGCCCCGCTAATAATGTGCTTGGCATGTAGGGTTTTTCCATCCGCCATTAATACACCGGTCGCTGTATTGTTTTCGATCAGTATTTTGTCCACTTCGGCATTGATCAGAATGGTACCACCGGATTTTTCGATGACAGGAGCGATGGTTTCGATAATTTGCGATGAACCTCCTATCGGAAAACTCCCGCCGCTGAAATAATGTCTAACCAGGGCGGCATGCATTGAAAAGCTACTCTTTTTTGGGGGTAATCCATAATCTCCATATTGTCCGGTCAGTACTTTGATGAGTTCTTTGTTGTTGGTCAACCGACTCAATACATCATAAGTGGTCTGGTCGGAGAATTTAAGATATGGCTTGCGCATCCTCTTGCCTATAAACTTGGAAATTAGGGGAGGCAAGGCCTTTTCGGCAAAAAAACTTCGGGCTGTCTTGGTACTGGCAAAAACCATATCGATATAGTCGTCAATGGCCTTTTGCTCTTCGGGAAAGTATTCGGATAGTTGTTGTTTGAAGTTTTTGACGCCCTTTACAAAATCGAAGGATTTGTCCCCAATGATGATACGGTCATAGACTTCTCCCATATCGGCCCATTTTAGGTTACCGTCACTGATATAGTCAAATAATAGTTTTGTGACGCTATTGGCGCGTTGCACTTCCCCAATGTAATGGATACCCACATCCCACTCATAACCTTTACGCTTAAAGATATGGGTGAAGCCGCCTGCGGTATAATGACGCTCTAAAATCAATACTTTTTGCCCTTCTTTCGCTAGAATCGCAGCAGTTGCAAGACTTCCCATACCTGAGCCTATGAGGATGGCGTCATAATGGGTGGCCAATTCGGGTTTTCTTTTATAGGACTGGATCATTTTATTGTGGTTGTTTACTTAAAAGCCTACGGCAGTATCATCACCCCGTTTGTCTGCACCGCCTTCCAAGCTTCCGTCGGGTAACATTCGGATGGCATCTACCTTGCCGAGGATTGGTGTACGGTCTTCATTGATGATATATCCCTTCGATTTTAATTCCTTCTTAATTTCCGTTGAAAAACCATCTGGTTCAAATACGATAAAGTCTGGTAACCACTGATGGTGGAATCTCGGTGCGTTGACGGCTTCTTGCATGCTCATGTCGAATTCGTAAGTGTTCAAGATGGTTTGGGCCACTGCCGTAATGATGGTCGATCCCCCTGGACTTCCAACCACGAGCCAAAGTTTACCATCTTTTTCAACAATGGTTGGGGTCATTGAACTTAGCATTCTTTTTTCTGGAGCGATACTATTTGCATCGGCACCTATAAGTCCAAACATATTCGGTACTCCGGGTTTGGCACTGAAATCATCCATTTCGTTGTTAAGGAAAAACCCTAATTCATCACAATACAACTTGGAACCATAAGCCCCATTTAAGGTGGTGGTAACCGATACGGCATTGCCTTCTTGGTCGACAATGGAGTAGTGCGTGGTTTCGGAACTTTCTGAAATTTGAATCTTACCGCGTTCCATTTCAGAGGATAAGGTAGCTTTATTGAAAGTAAAGTCTTCCATGCGACCTGCTAAGTATGTATTGCTCAACAATACATCAAGGGGAATATCGACAAAATCAGGGTCACCCAAATAGAAGTTACGGTCTGCATAAGCACGCCTGCAGGCTTCAGTGAACAATTGAATGGTTTTGGTGGAATTATGTCCAAAATCGGATATTTCATAGGGTTCGATCATTTTGAATATCTGATTCATGGTAACGCCTCCACTACTAGGGGGACTCATTGATATTATTCTAAGGTCCTTATAGTCGAATGTGATGGGCTGGCGCCATTTTGCCTCGTACTTGGCTAGGTCTGCCATAGTGACATACCCTCCTTGGTCTTGAATGAATGTCGATAATATCTTTGCGGTTTCTCCCTTATAAAACTCATCACGTCCATTCTTGACGATACGCCTCAACGTGTTTGCCAAAGCAGGGTATTTTAAGGTGTCACCTGCTGAACAGGTATTGAAAAACAATGTATTATCACCATTTACCTCAAGTATTTGTTTTCTGTAATGTTCGAGTCGGGCAGCTTGCTTTTCTGTGACAACAACACCTTGTTCAACCAACCTGATTACCGGGTTGATGATATCTTTTATGGGTAAGCTTCCAAATGCTTCGTGTACTTTAAAGATGCCAGCGATAGTGCCGGGAACACCAACGGCAGTGGCTCCAATAGTACTTTTTCCGGGAATGACATTTCCAAGCGAATCCAAATACATGTCTTTGTGGGCGGATAACGGGGCTTTTTCGCGATAATCCAAGGCGCCTACATCCCCGTTAGCCTTTCGGTAGACCATAAAGCCACCACCTCCTAGATTTCCTGCAAATGGATAAGCCGCAGCCAAGGCCAGTTCCGTGCCGACCATGGCATCGAAGGCATTTCCCCCTTTTTTAAGTATTTCGATCCCAATGGACGAAGCTTCTTTACGTGCGGAAACAACCATGGCTTTTTCCGCTACCAATCCCGTGGGTTTGGCTGGTTGTTTCTTGCATTCTGTTAGGGAAAGCGCAATGGATACCAGAAAAAAATATTTAAAGTAAGGCTTTAATTTATTTGTTACTAACATTTGATATACAAGCTATAGTGATTTATATTTTTGTTTTGAGAAAGTTATCAATTCATTAAAAAAAGAAGTGAATTCCTTTTCGAAATCCGAATAGTGTTCTTCCAGGTCTAAAATGGCAAAATTCATTTTTGACCTATTTTTTGTCCTTCGGTCCATACCCTGCAATACCTTGTCGATACCCTCCATTTTAGAATAATTGAACAACCAATCATCACTGATCATATAAGGCATCATTCGTTGGACACCTGTTGGTAGTATCGCGTAATTATCTTCCAATAGGTCATAAAAATCATTCACGAATATCTTTAATGGCGTATCGGAATAGTGTTTCCAATTCTTGGCTAAAAAATGGTCATAATAGATATCAACGATTACCCGGCTATAATGACTGTAGTTTTTGTGTAAGCGTTTGCTACTTATTTTGGGGATAGGGTGCGAATCGGTATAGGTGTCTATTTCCCGATGCAATATGACCCCTTTTTGAATGCGACTTGGTAAGTGGTCAATTTTATTTCCACGGATGCTATCGGCAATAAAGTTGCCTATGGCAATTTCCTTATCACCGAAGGAAAGATAAATATGGGCCAGAAAATTCATAGGGCTATTATATGGTTCATAAGGTCGAATTTACCAAATTGAAGGTTAGGATTGGCATTAGTCTTTTATATTTGCATAAAAATTTATAAAAATCATGACGCTTATTAAATCAATTTCAGGGATAAGAGGTACTATAGGGGGTCAACCAGGTGAAAACCTAACACCTATTGATGCGGTTAAATTTGCAGCCGCCTATGGTATATGGCTAAAAGGCTATTCAAAAAAGGAAAAATTGAAAGTGGTCATAGGTAGGGATGCAAGATTGTCCGGTGAGATGATTCAAAACCTTGTGGTTTCCACTTTGGTGGGATTGGGAATTGATGTCATTGATTTGGATTTGTCAACAACACCTACCGTTGAAATTGCCGTTCCTTTGGAAAAAGCGGATGGTGGCATTATATTGACTGCCAGTCATAATCCCAAACAATGGAACGCTTTGAAACTCCTGAATGAAAAAGGGGAGTTCTTGGATGCTTCGCAGGGGGCCAAGATCCTTGGGATTGCGGAAAGTGAGGATTTCACATTCGCAGCGGTTGATGACTTGGGTAGTATAACCAAGAATGATGCGTATATCGATATTCATATTGATGAGGTTTTAGACCTTGACTTGGTTGATGCCGATACCATTAGAAAGGCCAACTTTAAAGTGGTGGTCGATGGGGTCAATTCAACAGGGGGTATCGTTATCCCTAAGTTATTGGAGACCTTAGGGGTTGAAGTGGTGAAATTGTATTGTGATCCAACCGGTGAATTTCCCCATAACCCTGAGCCATTAAAGGAGCATTTGGGTGATATCTGTGAACGGGTTGTCAAGGAAAAGGCCGATTTCGGTATTGTGGTAGATCCGGATGTTGATCGATTGGCATTTATCAGTAATGATGGGGAAATGTTCGGTGAGGAATATACCTTGGTGGCTTGTGCCGACTATGTGCTGGGGAAAACAAAAGGAAATACGGTTTCCAACCTTTCGTCCTCAAGGGCGTTACGGGATATTACCGAAAAGCATGGGGGCACTTATGAGGCTGCAGCGGTAGGTGAAGTGAATGTAGTGACCAAGATGAAGGCGAATAAGGCTATAATTGGAGGTGAAGGTAACGGTGGTATCATCTATCCTGAAAGTCATTATGGTCGTGACGCTTTGGTCGGTACAGCCTTGTTTTTGATGTTGATGGCAGAAAAGGGTGGAACGGTTAAGGAACTGCGTGATAGCTATCCAAGCTATTTTATGAGCAAAAAGAAAATTCAATTGACTCCTGAATTGGATGTTGATGGTATCTTAAAAGCCATGGCAGATAAATATGCAGGGGAGGAAGTTTCCACCATTGATGGTGTAAAGGTTGATTTTGCCGAAAATTGGGTGCACTTACGTAAATCGAATACCGAACCTATTATCCGAATTTATACGGAAGCCAAAAGTCAAAGTGAAGCTGACGGACTGGCGGATCGGATTATCGGTGAGATCAAGGAGATTTCAGGCATCTAAAATTCAAGCTATGGCAAATAAAATAAGGTTACTACTTTGTGTTGTATTCTGTGTTTACTTCAATGGGTATTCCCAAACCGATACTTTAAAGGTGATAAGTTTTAATATACTGCATGGGGCAACCACTAAAAATGATTTCAATCTAGACACCATTGCCGGAGTGATAAATAAGTACAAGCCTGACTTGGTTGCCATGCAGGAAGTCGATTTTAAAACCAATAGGGCAAAGAAATTTGATTTGCCGACAGAAATTGGCATACGTACCAATATGGTATCCTTATTCGCAAGGGCGATGTACTTTGATGGAGGGGAGTACGGTGAGGCGGTTCTTTCCAAGTTAAGTTTTATTGCTTCCGAGAATATTCCGTTGCCACACCAGAGTAGTTCTGAACCGAGAGCTGCGCTATTGACTAGGGTAAAGACAAAAAACGGAAATGTCATTCAATTCGTGGGTACGCATTTGGATCATTTGGGCGATAATACGGATCGACTAATGCAGGCAAAAGCCATTAATGAGGTCTTGGGAGCATCCGAATACCCAACGTTGTTGGTTGGCGATTTGAATGATGGTCCTGACAGTGAAACCTTGAAAATACTAAGGAAAACATTCTATAAACCCCAAATTCCCGAGGCCAGACAAAAAACTTGGCCTGCAAATCAACCGAAAGTTTGTCTGGATCATATTTTGTACAACATGCCAGAACGGTGGAAGGTCATCGATTATGAAATAGTTTGTGAAAATTATGCCAGTGATCATTGCATTGTAATAGCCACCTTGGTTTATCAATCGAACTAGAAGTTTGTGTACCCTATTTAGGGGCCTTGTCTCTGTGTTTCCAACGGCGATGGGTCCAAAAATATAGTTCCGGACGTTCCTTGATCTGTTGTTCGGTAAGGGCGAGGAACTTATCCGTGATTTCGTTTTTTGCAGTGTTGCTTCCGGCCGTGGTAATAGGTATGAACTCTGCATTGTAGTAACCACGTTTTACTTTACTGACTTTTAAGAATACAACGGCAAGATCAAGTTTTCGTGCTAAATTTTCCGCACCGTTAAAGACTGGGACCTTAACCCCCATGAATTCTTTCCAATATTGGGCTCGTTGGGCTTGGGGAGATTGGTCACTGACCATACCGTATATGGCCCTAATGTTATCTTGGTGATTCTGTATAACGGTTTTGATGGTTTCTTTTTGGGTGATTAGGCTGGTGTGGTGTTTGGCCCTGATTTTCTTGACCAGTTTGTCAAAATAAGGATTGCTTATTTTTTGGTAAACGGCATAGCCCTTGGAAGCCGTGTAATTGCTAAGGCTTACGTTCCATTCCCAGTTGGCGTAATGTGCACAAACAAGTAATATGCTTTTCTCTTTCTCGATTTCATGAAGAACCTCGATATTGGTAACGTTGTATTTCCTTTTAAAGGCTTCTTTTGAAAGATTCATACCTTTGACCATTTCCAGGAACATGTCGCACATATGGTGGTAAAAATCCTTTTCTATTGCATTTAATTCCTCTTTGGATTTGTCTGGAAAAACCAATTCCAGATTACCGCGAACCACTTTTTTACGATACCCGATAACCCGATATACCAAAAAGAACATAAAATTGGAAAACCCATAAAACAAATGATGGGGCAGAATTGAAATAACCCACAATAATGGGTAGATTAAAATAAAGGCAAGTAGCTGCATGAATTATGTAGTAAACCGCAAATATAGCTATATTTGACACGAAATGTAACGCTTCATAACATGTATAATTTACACATCGCTACCATTGCCATTATAGCGGCCAATGTACTCGTATCCTTAAAAGGATTTAATGACACCAATTTTTTCGAACGGTATAAGTTTGGAATTGGCGCGATAAAGGCGGGACAAAAAGATAGAATGTTGACATCAGGTTTTCTGCATGTGGATATGTCCCACCTCTTTATGAATATGTTCACGCTATATTTTTTTGCCGATGTGGTCATTTCGTGGTTCGGTCCAGCGAAATTCGTGGGGATTTATTTTGTAAGTCTAATTGCCGGAAGCCTATTGGCGTTGTTTTTCCATAAGGATGAACCTTACTATAGTGCTGTTGGGGCAAGTGGAGCGGTTACGGGAATATTGTATGCGGCCATATTATTACAGCCCGACATGCGATTGGGAATCATGTTCATACCTATACCTTTACCGGCCTATGTATTGGGTATCGGATATTTGTTATATTCTATTTATGGAATGAAAAAGCGTTTGGGTAATATTGGACATACAGCCCATTTTGGAGGTGCGATTGGAGGTTATGTCGCGACATTGTTGTTCAAGCCCGAGCTTTTGGTTACCGACACCTTAATGGTTATTCTCTTGGCCATTCCTATTGTTATCCTATTCGTGATGGAAAAATTGGGTAAAATTTAAAAGCCATTTGTTTTTATGGAGCTTCGAAATAGCTCTTGGTGATTTTAATTGCCATACGCCTGTTTTTTGTAATAAGGTTGTAAAACATAAAAAGCCCTTCAAGTATAATACACTTGAAGGGCTTTTTGTTATTGCGGGTTGCCCGATCAATCAAGCAATTCCGAAATACGGGCCTCCAAAGCAGGGCCTCTTAGGTTTTTGGCAACAATGACTCCATTTTCATCCAGTAAGAAAGTAGCGGGTATGGCGTCAACATTGTATAATTTCGCGATGGCATCATCAAAATAGGCAATATTTGAAACATGGTGCCATTCCAATCCGTCATCACTGATGGCCTTTTTCCAGGCTTCCGCTGTTTTATCCAAGGAAACACCGATGATACTCAGTCCTTTTTCCTTGTATTTGTTGTACACCTTTACAACGTTGGGGTTTTCGGCACGACAAGGTCTGCACCATGCGGCCCAAAAATCAATAAGGGTAACCTTACCCTTGACATCGCTAAGGGCTAAAAATTCCCCTGAGGGTGATGGGGCTGAAAAATCAGGGGCAATGGCACCTACGCTGGTGTTTTTGGAACTGGCTTCCTTCTTATTTAAGGCATCCAGGGTTTTCATGACTTTCTTGGCGGCTTCAGTTTCCTTGATTTCAGGGGTGAGACCATCATACAATTCCCGAAGCTCTTCCCCAGTCGATGTTTTGGTGTTAATGGCTCTATCGATCAATAAAGCGGAAATCAAAGCATTGGGGTGTGATTTTATATAGTCAAGTTCAAAAGCTTCGTACTCGCCCCGTAACTCATTCAGTTCTTCTTGTAATGAGTTTACTAAAACAGTATCCCTTGCCCCGGTAGCGGTTCTAAGGTCTTTTTGTATGTTTATTGCCTGATTTGATACTTCCCTTGAGTTTTTTTGAAAATCGTATAGAAATTCATTTTGTGGGGTGCCGATGGCTTTGGCAAAACCAAGGCTGTCTTTGTGGGCCGTAAATTCAATTTCACCATTCTCCACTATAGTAGCTGCATAACCACCAAGTTGGTCTACAAAGATAAAATGCATTTCAGGACTGTTTTTTTGACCTGTGAACACAAAGTTTCCGTTAACGACCATGGTTGTATCAACATTGACAAGGCCATTTTGCTTGCCTGCTTTCTTTAAATATACCGCAGTACTATCGGCGACATCACCGGTTAATGTTCCGTTGATTGTGTAACCTTCTGGTTTTGAGTTGCAAGAAGCTAAAATTCCCAAGGCAATCAGGGGTAATAAAATGTTTTTCATTCGTTATGTTTTTTATAGAAGTGTAAATGTAGTTATAACTGCCCATAAATAAAAAGCCCCCGGCAAATGTTGGGGGCTTTGTTCTTGTATGGTTGTCAGTTGTTTAGAATTGGTACCGTATTCCCAAGGCAATATCAAAGTCGAAATTGTCCGAGAAACCATCGTATCCTATCAAACCTATTTCAGGTCTGAAATCCAGTGAAATCAGAAGGGGTATGTCAAAATTATATTCTACACCTATATCACCCGCACCAAAAATAAATAGCCCGTCATCATCATTGGTAAGATAGTCAAAATCTACATTTCCCAATCCACCGCCTACACCGTAGTACCAATTGAAATTACCGTCTAGGGGCAACACCCATTGGTAAATTCCTGAAAGTTTAAAGGCACTGAAATTACGATTGTCCCTCCATCCTAAATCAACCTCAAGTCGATTATATCGTGAAAGTGACTTTTGATAAGAGATTTCCGCTCCAAAACCATCACTGTCCCCCATACGTAAACCTATGGCGTGTTCTGAGATTTCCTGACTGAACACAGTCGAAAATGAAGCAATACAAGCAATTAACGTAAGTGTTTTTAAAAATTTCATAAGATTTGATTTTTGAGTTGTAAAAATAAGGATTCTTTACATTGCTGAAAATAATATCTTAATTTTACGCGATAAATTGTACCGTATCGATCATGGAGAATATGAATGTGTTGAGGCAGGAACTTGCAGGCGAATTACTGACGGATAACTTAAGTACAACCTTGTATGCCACAGACGCCTCGGTTTACCGTAAAATACCTAAGGCTGTTGCTTTTCCTAAGAATGTTGGGGACATTAAGAAAATAGTGGAATTCGCTTCCAAAAATAACATGGGGATTATTCCAAGGACGGCAGGTACTTCATTGGCCGGACAGTGTGTGGGTGACGGAATCGTTGTTGATGTATCAAAACACTTTACCCAGATCATTGATTTGGATGTTGCAAATAAACGGGTAACCATACAGCCGGGCGTCATTCGTGATGAACTTAATCAATACCTGGAACCACACGGATTGTTTTTTGGACCGAATACGTCTACATCGAACCGTTGTATGTTGGGGGGAATGGTCGGAAACAACTCTTCTGGGACTACATCCATCCAATATGGGGTGACTAGGGATAAGGTTATTTCCTTAAAAACAATATTGTCCGATGGTTCCGAAGTGGAATTCAAACCTCTTTCAAAAAGGGAATTCCAAGAAAAAATTGCTTTGGACGGCCTTGAAGGAAAGATTTATAAAGACGTATTCAATGAGTTGTCTAATAAGGAAATACAAGAAGAGATAAAGAGTGAATTCCCAAAACCGGAAATTCATAGGCGAAATACCGGATATGCGATTGATGAATTGCTGAAAAGCAGCATCTTCGATGGTCCCGAAGAAACCTTCAACTACTGTAACCTGCTTACAGGAAGTGAGGGAACCTTGGCTTTCACCACTGAAATTACGGTACATTTAGATGAAATACCACCAAAGTATTCCGCCATGGTGGTCACGCATTATACGACCTTGGAAGATTGTTTGAGTGATGTGGTCCCTGTTATGGGGCATGGTTTGCACTTATGCGAAATGATGGATAAGGTTATTTTGGATTGTACCAAAAACAATACCACCCAACTCAAAAATCGATTTTTTGTGGAAGGGGATCCAGCGGCGTTATTGATGCTGGAACTAAAGGCAGATAGTGAGGAAGAACTTCAAAACGAGATCCAAAAACTTATTGTGACTATAAAAGCTTCCGGATTAAGCTATGCCAATCCTATTCTTTATGGGGGAGATATAGCGAAAGCCGTTGAACTTCGAAAAGCGGGACTTGGGCTCTTGGGTAATATCGTTGGGGATATGAAGGCCGTGGCCTGTATTGAGGATACGGCGGTTGCTCTTGAGGACCTGAAGGATTTTATTGCAGAATTCAGTGAAATCATGAAAGGGTATAAACAAAATGCGGTTTATTATGCCCACGCCGGTGCAGGTGAACTGCATTTGAGGCCGATACTGAACCTTAAGAAATCCAAGGATGTGGCTTTGTTTCGTTCTATAACCACGGATGTCGCTAAACTGACCAAAAAATATCGAGGTTCTTTTAGTGGGGAACATGGTGATGGTATTGTCCGTGCAGAGTTTATCCCATTGATGATTGGGGAAAAGAATTACGAACTTCTCAAGCGGATCAAGGCTTCTTTTGACCCTAAGGGGGTTTTCAATCCTGGAAAGATCGTCGATGCCTACCCTATGGATGAATCCCTGCGTTATGAGATCGATAGGGATGAACCGGAAATCCCGACCTTAATGGATTTTTCCGATAGTGAGGGGATTTTAAAGGCTACGGAAAAATGTAATGGGAGTGGCGATTGCCGAAAGACCCACCATGCCAAAGGAGGTATGTGCCCTAGTTACCACGCCACAAAGAACGAAAAAGATACAACGAGGGGAAGGGCCAATGCCTTTCGTGAATTTTTGACCAACGGGGCTGGCTCCAATAAATTCAATCAAAGTGAATTAAAGGAGGTTTTCGACCTTTGTTTAAGTTGTAAGGCTTGTGCCAGTGAATGTCCCAGTAATGTGGATATTGCCAGCCTTAAGGCGGAATTTCTATATCAATACCAAGAACAAAATGGGTATTCTTTGCGAAGCAAACTCTTTGCATACAATACCGAACTCAATAAAATCAGTAGTAAGGTGGCCTGGCTTACCAATGCTGTTTATGGCTCCGAATGGCTTAGTGGATTGTTAAAGCAATCGGTTGGCGTCGCCAAGGAACGGTCTATGCCAAAAGTTTCAAGTTTTAATTTTAACAAGCATCTTCAAAATACTAAATTACAGGAAAATAAAATAAAAAGAAAGGTAGTTCTTTATATTGATGAGTTTACCCATTATATGGATACCGATCTCGGTAAGGATGCTATAGAATTGCTTACCCGACTGGGGTATGATATTCAATTGTTTTATGCGGAAAGTGGACGGACCTATTTGTCAAAAGGGTTTTTGAAACAGGCTAAAAAATTGGCTATTGCAAATGTCAAGGAATTGAAATTGTTTTTAGGACAGGATACCCCGGTGCTTGGAATAGAACCATCGGCCATATTATCCTTTAGGGATGAATACAAAAGATTGGTCCCGGATCAAGAAGGGGTGAAGGCGATTGCGGATAACGTATTTTTAATTGAGGAATTTTTGGCCAAAGAGATTGAGAAAGGTCTATTGACTTCCGATAGATTTACCAAAGAGGCCAAAACCATTAAAATACATAACCATTGTCATCAAAAGGCATTGTCGAATCAAAAAGTGACTTTTGATATCCTCAATTTGCCCGAAAATTATTCGGTGACCATCATTAGTTCCGGTTGCTGTGGTATGGCCGGTTCCTTTGGGTATGAAAAAGAGCATTACGATGTAAGTATGCAAATCGGGGAGCTTAAATTGTTTCCTGCCATCCGTCAGAGTGGTGATTCGACCATTATATCGGCCAACGGAACCAGTTGTAGACACCAAATAAAGGACGGCACCGACAGGGATGCAATGCATCCTATTACAATCTTAAAAAATGCTTTGGTAAATTGATTTTTGAATCCGTTCATTAACAATTATCTTTGGCACTCACTTAATAAATATGTATGGCTGGGAATACTTTTGGTAACCTTTTTAAATTATCCACTTTCGGGGAATCGCATGGCGCTGCAATTGGCGGGGTTTTAGATGGATGTCCCCCAGGGATTTCAATTGACCTCAAGGCCATCCAAAAGGAACTTGACCGGCGTAAACCAGGTCAATCGGCCATAGTGACCCAGCGTAAGGAGCCCGATACCGTGGAATTCTATTCCGGAATATTCGAAGGCAAAACCACGGGAACACCCATTGGTTTTGCCATTCACAATACGAATCAAAAATCTGGCGACTATTCGCATATTAAAGATTCTTACAGGCCTTCCCATGCCGATTATGTCTATGATCAAAAGTATGGTTTCCGCGATTATCGCGGAGGGGGTCGGAGTTCGGCCCGGGAAACCGCCAGTAGGGTAGTGGCCGGGGCTATTGCCAAACAATTCCTGTCAGGTATAAAAATCAATGCTTATGTTTCCCAGGTTGGTGACTTGAAACTGGCCAAGGATTATCAAGAGCTCGATTTTTCATTGATTGAATCAAATCCTGTACGTTGCCCAGACCCCGAGATGGCTTCGAAAATGGAGGATTATATCAAGAATGTGCGTAAAGAGGGAGATACTATCGGGGGGGTGATCTCCTGTGTTATCCAAAATGTACCCATTGGTTTGGGAGAGCCTGTTTTTGACAAACTACATGCTGAATTGGGTAAGGCCATGTTGTCTATCAATGCTGTAAAGGGGTTTGAATACGGAAGTGGATTTGAAGGGGTCAAAATGAAGGGTAGTAAGCACAATGATCAATACAACCCGGACGGAAGCACTAAAACCAATCACAGTGGGGGTATTCAAGGAGGCATCAGTAATGGAATGGATATTTATTTCAATGTTGCCTTTAAGCCGGTAGCCACGGTGATACAGCCTTATGAAACCATTGATAAAGAAGGAAACAAGGTAGTGACAAAGGGTAAAGGCCGTCACGATCCCTGTGTCGTTCCAAGGGCGGTACCTATTGTTGAGGCCATGGCGGCATTGGTCCTTGCCGATTATTCTTTACTGGAGCGGACGATAAAATTGTAGCCACTTCTTCGACCTTTCCAAACAAATTGGTATATTTCCATTCCAATTTAAATATAGGTCTATGAAGAAAATGGAATTGCACTGGCAGATAATCTTGGGAATGTTCCTTGGAATATTATTCGGATTTGCCATGACACAGATAAGTTGGGGTGGGGATTTTGTTTCAGACTGGATCCAACCACTAGGTACTATTTTTGTCAAACTCCTGAAGTTAATAGCCATTCCATTGATAATTGCGTCCTTGATCAAGGGTATTTCCGATCTTAAGGATATTTCAAAATTCAGGAATATCGGTATTCGAACCATAGTGATTTATGTATGTACCACGATTGTGGCCATTACCATTGGGTTGATTTTGGTCAATATCATGCGTCCCGGTGACGGCATCTCACAAGACACCATTGATAGGTTGACTACGGCCTACGCCAATGATAGTGGGGTCACTTCTAAAATAGCGGAAGCTTCAAAACAAAAGGAGGCGGGTCCGCTTAGTTTTCTGGTCAATATGGTGCCGGACAACGCCATAAAGTCGATGAGCGATAATAGATTGATGCTCCAGGTGATATTCTTCACCATCTTTATGGGTATTTCCATGTTGTTGATCGGGGAGGAAAAATCAAAACCCCTTAAAAGATTTTTTGATGCCCTTAACGATGTGGTTTTGAAAATGGTCGATTTGATCATGTTAACAGCACCAGTGGCTGTTTTTGCCCTATTGGCCGGTGTTGTGGTATCCTCAAGTGACCCCGATCTGTTATTGGCTTTGCTTAAGTATGCTGGGGTTGTGGTGTTGGGGTTGTTTTTCATGGTTGTTTTCTATATGATCTTAATTTCGGTATATACAAAGAAGAATCCATTTTGGTTTTTAAAGGAGATTAGTCCGGCCCAATTATTGGCATTTTCGACCAGTTCGAGTGCAGCAACCTTGCCTGTGACTATGGAAAGGGTGGAAGAGCACATTGGTGTGGACAAGGAAGTTTCCAGTTTTGTATTACCGGTAGGGGCTACCATCAATATGGACGGTACAAGCCTTTACCAAGGTGTTGCAGCCGTATTTATCGCCCAAGCGTTGGACTTTCACCTAGGGTTGGGGGACCAATTGATCATCGTACTTACGGCCTTACTGGCATCAATAGGTTCTGCTGCGGTACCAGGAGCGGGCATGGTTATGTTGGTCATTGTATTGGAATCCGTAGGTTTCCCAGCGGATAAACTCGCTATTGGCTTGGCTTTGATATTCGCGGTAGACCGTCCCTTGGATATGTGTCGTACCATAATCAATGTGACCGGGGATGCCACGGTTGCGACGGTTGTGGCAAAATCGGTAGGTAAACTCGGCGAGCCCCATGTTGAGAATTGGGATGACCACTTGGATGAAGTCAAGTAGGACGCAGGGTTTTATAAAGACCCTTGGTAAGAGTACTTCCTGATTTTCATAAACCTTTGATGAATGTTGTTTAAGACGCAGCTCGGCTTACTGTGATTTCCCAGTCGTTCCTCCTTAGAAATGACGCTAGGTCATTCCGACAAAGCGATAGCGCCGAGGAATCACATCCTAGTTTTCATAAACCTTTGATGAATGTTGTTTAGGCGCAGCTCGGCATACTGTGATTTCCCAGTCGTTCCTTCCTCGAAATGACGGGTTGGTCATTCCGACAAAGCGATAGTGCCGAGGAATCACATCCTAGTTTTCATAAATCTTTGTTGAATGTTGTTTAAGGCGCAGCTTGGCATACAGTGATTTCCCAGTCGTTCCTCCTTCGAAATGACGGTAGGTCCTTTCGACAAAGCGATAGCGCCGAGGAATCACATCCTAATTTTCGTAAACCTTTGTTGAATGTTGTTTAAGGCGCAGCTCGGCATACTGTGATTTCCCAGTCGTTCCTCCTTCGAAATGACGGTAGGTCATTCCGACAAAGCGATAGCGCCGAGGAATCACATCCTAGTTTTCGTAAAGCTTTGTTGAATGTTGTTTAAGGCGCAGCTCGGCTTACTGTGATTTTCCAGTCGTTCTTCCTTCGAAATGACGGTAGGTCATTCCGACAAAGCGATAGCGCCGAGGAATCACATCCTAGTTGTCGTAAAACTTTGTTGAATGTTGTTTAGGCGCAGCTCGGCATACTGTGATTTCCCAGTTGTTCCTCCTTCGAAATGACGGGTTGGTCATTCCGACAAAGCGATAGCGCCGAGGAATCACATCCTAGTTTTCGTAAAGCTTTGTTGAATGTTGTTTAAGGCGCAGCTCGGCTTACTGTGATTTTCCAGTCGTTCTTCCTTCGAAATGACTTCCTATTTCTTAAAATTGGCACTACTGGGCAATTCAAAACCTTCCAGTTCAAAATAGGGTATGGCCGCCAAAAGATGATCGAAAATATCGGCCATGATATATTCGTAATTGGCCCACCGTTTATCACTACTAAAGGCGTAGACCTCAATGGGCAATCCTTGAGGGGTAGGTTCCAAATGACGCACCATAATGGTCATGTCCTTGTTTATTCCGGAATGGGCGTTGATATAAGTATCGATATATTTTCTGAAAACCCCCACGTTCGTAAGGTTCTTTCCATTGATCAAAAGTGATTTGTCTATTTCATTTTCACTATTGAAGGTGTTAATGGCTTTACCCCGGGTTTCAAGATAATTACGAATCAATTCAATCTTTTTAAGGGCCTCAACACTTTCTTTGGTCAAGAATTTGATGCTTTCCTGTTTGATGATAAGGGCCCTTTTGATACGTCTTCCCCCTGAATCATCCATGCCCCTCCAGTTCTTGAAGGAGTCGGAGATTAAGGCATAGGTTGGAATCGTGGTAATGGTCTTATCGAAATTCTGCACTTTTACCGTTGCTAGGGTTATTTCAATAACATCACCATCAGCCCCGTATTTCTCAAAAGTAATCCAATCCCCTATACGTACCATATCATTGATAGAGACTTGTATACTGGCAACAAACCCTAAAATGGTATCCTTGAAAACAAGGATTATGACCGCCGATGCGGTACCTAATGCCGTAAGGAATTTCCAAAGTTCAATACCTGAAATAATCGAAAAGGCATAGAACAACCCAATAGACCAAGCAAATATCATAAATACCTGTATGTAGCTATCTATGGGTTTATCCCGAAGACTGGCGAGGGATTTAAGGAAGTCCTTAAACGTATTCAGCAAACTGCGAACGACCCATAGGAATAACACTATACCAAAGACCTCTATGGTTTTGGAGAAAAAGATTTCTGCATTCGGGAAATCCCGGAATATTTCTGGAATGGCCTTATAAGCCACAACCACGGGAATAATATGGGCAATGTTCCTAGGTACTTTGTTTTTTACCAATAGGTCATCGAATTTTGATTTGGATAAGAGGGATAGGCGATTGAATATACCCACAATGACTTTTCGTAAAAAATAATCAAAAACAAAAAGTACGATCAAAACTATTAACAGCAAAATGAGCATATTGATAGTCTCAGCCCATGAATCGGAAAATCCACGATCTACCAAAAAATCAAAAATCCAATGTGAAGTCATTATCATAAATTTTGATTTTTGGGGTTCGTACAGTGTATTGACGAACCCCAATTGAGTGGTGCAAAATTAACGGATCACTTCCGATTTACGTTGCTTTTCACACTTCTTTATGAAAACTGATATTAAATCGAAATGGACTTGTGTTTTGGGTATTTTACCTTGAAGGAAAAAGTTTCCGTTGTACTTTGTTTTGGGGCTATTTGAAGCTCCCAAGTCAATAGGCCTTTTTTGGCATTCAAGGAAGCATTGTTCGGTTCGATGTCATCTACTTTTATCTCCTTGTTCTGGGATAAGGGCACACGATCCATCAGTTTTATTTGTACGGGAGTGGATTTGTTGTTTTTTACCACTAATTCGTAGGTTCTGTCGAGGATGCGATTGCTCCCAGTGAAAGATCTACTTTTAAAATTCCGATCCTGTGAGCGGGTCACGGTGATGTCGGGATCAATACCCAGGGATAAGGTTATTTCCTTGTCCGTTGTATACGGATCAATCGTTGTTTTTCCAGCAAGCCTTCCCTCAAAATAAACGTTGGCCTCTCCCGGCAACATGCTATGTTGTTCCCAATCCATAACGGTTGCTGTCATGAAAACATTTTCATTGAGGACGGGAGCCGCAAAATAGCTGTATTCGGCCTTTAATTCAAAAGTATTCAGTTCAATGGCCGTTATGTCCCCATTTGAGGGTAGGGAATAAGGTTTCTTAATGACGAACTTGGTATTTGTAGCCCCTGTATCCACAGTGCTTTTCTTTGTGGTAATGACAATAACACCATGACCTCCGCGATTACCATATAAGCTGATGGCATTGTCTCCTTTCAGGATGTCGATGGATTGGATTTCGTTTTCATCCAAATCCCCCTCAATAAAGCCATCAACAGGCACTCCGTCGATAATATATAGTGGGGTAACGGGTTCAGGGGTTTTCGTATGGTTTGATTTACTGGATAAGCCCCTAATCCTTACCCCGGACGAAGATCCGGAGATACCATAACCTGTTACCACCACTTCTTCAAGGAGTTCGGCACTTTCCTCTAAACGGCAATTAATAATCGAACTATAGATGGGGATTTCTAAACGGGTGTACCCTATGTATGTAATGGCCAATTCCTTTCCATTAGGGACTTCCAACGAATAATTGCCGTCATAATCGGTTAGGGTACCCAAGGAGGTGCCTTTGATCATTACATTTGCTCCGGGTAGGGGCATTCCCGATGCGTCTGTGACCTGACCCATGACTTCTTTGACCGTGGGGTTATAAAAATATTTTTGTTTCTTAATAGGCCCTTGATGTCGCGCAGCATTAGGGTTTATAAAGTTGAGATACTTTGGGCCCATATCCGGTTTGACGATATTCAAGGATGGATTTCCTGTGGATAGACTGATTTTGACGTTATTCCAGTCCACCCCCGTTTTTTGATACACATGGGCTTTATAGGTCAGTCGCAAGGGGGCGTCCAATTGACGTGATTTTATGTCATAATTCGGTATCCATCCGGCATCCTTAATCGTATACGATATTTGAAGTGGTAAGGTTGTAGCTATGGAAGTGTCTATTTTCAGGCGTATTACGCCTTGTTCCTTGATTGGGGTGTTGTTGATTTCGACCAATTGTTTGCGATATTTTTCAAGTTCTAGGTTCAACAACCCTATGGTTTGATCGGTTTGCAGTATTTCATTTTTAATGGCTATTATCCGCTCACGGTAATACGAGCTTATCTGTTTGATCCGGTCCAAATCCAAGGCGGTGTTGTTTCCACCGATCAATCTATTGGCATTGATGACCTTTTGTTCTTCCTCGAACCCGGAGATATTGTTTTTTAGTAACGCAATTTGATGTTCGTGCCCATCGATTGCTTTTTGAAGATTGGTTATTTGCGGATTGTCTTCTAAAGGGGATAAATAATCAATGTCAAATTGCAAGGACAGGATGGAGGCTGACTTTAACCCTGAAATCCGGATGCTGCTTTCATCGATTTGGGGGGAGAGTCCGATAAGTGTAAATTCACTCGTTCCAGGGGTAAGCTGTACCTGTGCCACTCGTGTTATTTGGGCACCACTTAGGAATACGGTGACCTCTTTGATCTTCGTCGGTATTTTTTTATCGTTCCCGTAGAATAGTATGGGGATTAGAAAGAGGAGAAGTACTAATTTTTTCATTGTGTTGGATTTTAAAGTTTATCTAAGGTCCCTCTTGAAAGACAATTAAAAAACCACGGTTGCGTGAAAGGGGGCAAGGGGTGAGGAAAAGTGTGTTTTGGGTTAGGGAAGATGTATATCGTCCTGGTAAACCAATAGCATTTTACTTTTAACTGGACGAATAACCGTATACGATTTAAGCCGTGTGCTGGTTTGTGGTAGGGGATAGGGTGTCCCAATAATTCCTCCTTCGAAATGACGGTGGGTCATTCCGAACGTATGAGGGGAATCGCATCCTGGTTTTCGTAAATCTTTGTGGATTGTTGATTAAGACGTGGCTTGGCTTGATGTGATTTCCCAATCGTTCCTTCTTGGAAATGACGTGTTGGTCATTCCGACAAAGCGATAGCGCCGAGGAATCACATCCTAGTTTTCGTAAACCTTTGTTGAATGTTGTTTAAGACGCAGCTCGGCATACTTTGATTTCTCAGTCGCGTTCCTCCTTTGAAATGACGGTAGGTCGTTCCGAATGTATGTGGGGAATCACATCCCGCTTGGTAAAAACCCTTGTGGATGGTTGATTAAGACGTGGCTCGGTTTGATGGGATTTCTCAGTCGCGTTCCTCCTTCGAAATGACGGTGGGTCGTTCCGAACGTATGTGGGGAATCACATCCTGGTTTTCGTAAATCTTTGTGGATTGTTGTTTAAGACGTGGCTTGGCTTGATGTGATTTCTCAGTCGTTCCTCCTTCGAAATGACGGTGGGTCATTCCGACAAAGCGATAGCGCCGAGGAATCACATCCTGGTTTTCGTAAATCTTTGTGGATTGTTGATTTAGACGTGGCTTGGCTTGATGTGATTTCTCAGTCGTTCCTCCTTCGAAATGACGGTGGGTCGTTCCGAACGTATGTGGGGAATCACATCCCGCTTGGTAAAAACCCTTGTGGATGGTTGATTAAGAAGTGGCTCGGTTTGATGGGATTTCTCAGTCGCGTTCCTCCTTCGAAATGACGGAGGGGTCATTCCGACAAAGCGATAGCGCCGAGGAATCACATCCTAGTTTTCGTAAACCTTTGTGGATAGTTGATTAAGATGCGGCTCGGTTTGATGGGATTTCTCAGTCGCGTTGCTTCTTCGAAATGACGGTGGGTCATTCCGACAAAGCGATAGCGCCGAGGAATCACATCCTGGTTTTCGTAAATCTTTGTGGATTGTTGATTTAGACGTGGCTTGACTTGATGGGATTTCTCAGTCGCGTTGCTTCTTCGAAATGACGGTGGGTCATTCCGAACGTATGCTAGTAATCACATCCTAGTTTTCGTAAACCTTTGTTGAATGTTGTTTAAGACGCAGCTTGGCATACTGTGATTTCTCAGTCGTTCCTCCTTGGAAATGACGTGTTGGTCATTCCGACAAAGCGATAGCGCCGAGGAATCACATCCTAGTTTTCGTAAATCTTTGTGGATTGTTGATTAGGACGTGGCTTGGCTTGATGGGATTTCTCAGTCGCGTTGCTTCTTCGAAATGACAAGGGGGGGGCTTCTATTCCAAAAACTTGGACTTTAGTTCGGGTGTAGGTATCATACAGGCGTCTTTTTTGCCGTACCATTGGTATCGGTTACGGGCAATAAAATCGTATACGATATCACTTAAGCTACTGGGAATCAATTCCAGTACGGTTAGCATTTTCCATGCGCCACCAAAGGAAATCCCTATTTTCAAGGCCGCGGTCGACTTGGTATAATAAGCTACACCAGGTTCGATAAGAATAATGGAATCTACGGTTTCCGTATCGATATGACGCTCTTTCACCAGTTGTTTTCCTAGGTCACCTTGAAGGGTTGCAAAACGGAATTCATCCTTTTTATCATGTCTTATGATAAATTGGATAGACCGATTGCAGAGATTACAAACGCCATCAAAAAGCACTATTTTCTTAGTATCCTCCATATTTTATTTCACTGTTGTTGTGTTTCAATTCCCTGGAAAGATAAGTATAACCTTTTCAAAGGAAATGGTTTCCAATTCCATAATCAAAGGTGTTTGTTTTTAGTTAAAAATCATATACGATTATTGTAATATATTGATAATCAAATTCAGTACAACCCAATATTGGGGAGAAGCAGTCTTATTTTTTGGCCTCCACCAACTCCAACTGATCCACACTTACATTGGTGGTGAACAGGCCATAATTCACGAATGCCTTGTTCTTTTCCAGGTTATCGATACTGCCAACGGCCTTACCATCTATCATTCGCACACGGTCCCCGATATTAAAAACAGGGCGGGGCTTGTTCTTTTCGGCGATGACCGCTTTCTTTTTCGCTACTTTCTTTTTTTCGCGTATAACCTTGACTTCTTTTTCTACTTCCTGGGCCACCTGGACTTTCTTGGCCCGTGCTGCTTTCACTTCCTTGACGGGCTTCTTCTTGCGTTTACTGTTCTCGGTCTCCACAATACGCAACAATTCTGAAACCAACACCCGTTTTTTCTTATCGTGGAAATAGTGTTCCGCAGCAGTATTCACCTTATTTCCCAAATAGATCATTCGCTGGTTGTGGTCGTATAATTCCTGATAATTCTCCAGTTTGGATTTGATCTTGGAGTTCAAGGTTTCAAGTCTACGGGCTTCTTCCCTTGCCTTTAACTCCTCCTCATGCAGTTTAGAGCCTGTTTCAGCCATTTTGCTGCGTTCTTTCTGTAGTTTGGCTATGGTGGCATCAAAGCGTACTTTTCCGCGCTCTATCTTCTTCTTTGCCTTGTTGATGAGCGAGTAGGGGATGCCGTTCTTTTGTGCCACCTCAAAAGTGAACGAGCTACCCGCTTGTCCCAATACCAATTGGAAGGTGGGTTCCAAGGTTTTCGAATTAAAGAGCATGTTCGCATTCGTACAATGCGGCAATTCATTGGCCAAGGCCTTTAAATTGGCGTAGTGGGTGGTAATCACTCCATAGGCTCCACGTTCATAGAACACCTCTAGGAAGGCCTCGGCCAAGGCCCCTCCCAACTCAGGGTCACTTCCGGTCCCGAATTCATCGATTAGGAACAAGGTCTTGCTATTGCATTTCCTCAAGAAATTGTTCATGTTCTTTAGCCGATAGCTATAGGTGCTCAAATGGTTTTCGATGGATTGGTTGTCCCCGATATCCGTAAGGACCTTTTTGAACAAGCACATGGAGGAGCGTTCGTGCACAGGGACCAAAAAACCGCTTTGCAACATGACCTGTAGCAAGCCAATGGTTTTTAGGGTAATACTCTTCCCCCCGGCATTGGGACCCGAAATAACGATGATCCGGTTGTCTGGCTGTAATTCTATGGTCTGCGGATACGTTTTCGCACGT
The DNA here is from genome assembly GCF_014596745.1 of Maribacter aquimaris. GTDB lineage: Bacteria > Bacteroidota > Bacteroidia > Flavobacteriales > Flavobacteriaceae > Maribacter_A > Maribacter_A aquimaris. The sequence goes on along the minus strand of NZ_JABTCF010000001.1, from coordinate 325,521 downwards.
TTCAACTTATTGCTTAGGAAAAGTAGGGGATGGTAGGCATCCCTTAAGAACATCTTACGCTCCTCACTGATTTTCGGCAATATGGCGTTCATTTCAGAGGCGTACTTTGCTTTGCCCGCGGTAATATCCATATGGGCCAAGTATTCTTGATAATCGCTTAAAAAAGGGGAAAAGGGCCGAATGCGCCCCGTTAGTTCATTAAGGATCCGCTGTACTTCCTCCCGTTCATCGAATTCCAGATTGTTCAGTTGCCTGCTGTATCGCAAGGAGGCCTCAGGCTCTATATAGACGATACTACCGGTTTTGGAGGATCCCATAACCGTACCTTTTACTTTCTTGCGATACATCGCCTTTACCGCCAAGACCCGACGGTTCTCAACGACCGACTCCCGAATGTCATCCAAATAATCGGAAGTTTTATAGGTGTTCAATGCCGAAGCGAAACTTTGGTTGATCTTTCCTTTTACCTCATTGATTTCTTGGCGTATGCTCAATAATTTATCGGAGGCATTGTCCTTGATCTCCCCAAAACGGTCGATAACGGAATCAATATGTGCCGGTATTTCGGTGTTTAGTTGGATTTCTTCCGTAGCCTCGAACAACAAAGGGAAATACTCCTTGAATTTCTTAAAGAACTTTTTATGGTCGGCAACGGTCTTGCAAATGTTTCCAATACGTCGAAAACCAATGATCTCAAGGGTGGTGTTTTCGATTTTGAGCAATTTCAGGTCTCCGTCTATACTGTCAAACCCATGGTTGGGAATACGATTGTCACTGATCAGGGAGGATAAATACTCAGAAGTTTGTCCCAGTTGGCGATGTATGGCTTCCACATCGGGTAATGGGGCAATGTCCAAAGCCCTCTGTTTACCCAATTCGGTAGTGCAGCGTACGGAAAGCTGTTTCAATACCGTATCGAATTCTAAATCTTGAAGTGTTTTTGAATGAATCGTACCCATTTGCCTTTATAAATCGATTGCAAAGGTATGATTTAGGGATGATATGGCGAACTTTTGAAATCCTTAACCAAATACCTTGTTTTTCTATCGGTTTTTTGGCTTCCTGATCGATTGATTTTACTGCTTGTATATACGATAAGCCATTCTTTTTACGTTCTATTCAAAATCCAACCCAATGAGAAATCGTAACCCATTTATTGCAATAGCCTTGTTATCCTTACTTTTTGTAGGTTGCAGTGCGACCAACAATCTGACCATGAGTGCCATTGAACCGGCACCCGTAACCCTTTCCAAGGATGTAACCCGAATAGGGATTATCAACCGCAGTTTGCCTGCCGAGGGAAATAAGGTTGCCGATCAGGTCGATAAACTTTTATCGGTGGAGGGCTTGCATTTTGATGAAGAGGGTTCCAAAGCCGCTGTTTTGGCCTTAAAAGAACAACTGCAACAAAACCAAAACATACAAGAGGTGGTGATTATCCAGGATAATCCCCAATTGAAGAAGGGGCTCAGTGTGTTTCCAGCGCCATTGAACTGGGAAGATATAGAATCCCTGTGCGAGCAATATAAAGTAGACGCCATATTTTCATTGGCGTTTTACGATACCGATACCCGAGTGACCTATAAGATGACTACCATGCAATTGCCCAATGATCTGGGAATAAAGGCATCGGTGCCCGCCCATGAATTGACCTTGAATACCTTGGTTAAGAACGGATGGCGTATCTATGACCCCTATAGCCGTCGCATTGCCGATGAGTTGGTTTATAATGACCCCGTGGTTTCTGTAGGGAAAGGGATCAATCCCGTTAAGGCCTATGAAGCTATCATGGGTAGAAAAGAAGCGGTTTTGAGTACAAGTACATATATCGGGAAGGACTATGCCCAGCGTATATTGCCCTATTCACATCGGGTCAATAGGGATTATTTCGTAAAGGGCACCAATAATTTTAAAATTGCCCAACGGAGGGCCCAGGCGGGGGATTGGGAAGGTGCCGCTGAACTTTGGCAGTTGGAAACCTCGAATAAAGATAGCAAGGTGGCCGGACGTGCCTGTTATAATATGGCCATAAGCAATGAGATCAACGGGGATTTGGAATCCGCGATACAATGGGCCTCAAAATCCTATACCGATTACGAAATAAACGATGCACTCCGTTATTTGAATACCCTAAAATATCGTGTAAGGCAGCAAGAAAACCTCAACCAGCAATTGTCGAAATAACCTGTTGTCCAAGCGTCGGCGTAGGGCCGACCTATCTTAGGTGGACTATTTTATGTAAGGCTTCCCGCGTCGTGGGTGGAAATTGCGCACGTAAACGGAAGATTCCCTATAAATTCAAGGATTAAAGTCCGGGATGATTATTTTTGTGGTTGTAATCATGAAAAAACATCCATTTTGACCATCGATATCCACGATAGCTGGAAACAGCCGCTTGCAAACGAATTTGATCAACCTTATTTTAAGGGGCTGGTCGATTTTGTCAAAAAAGAGTATCAAGAGCATACCTGTTACCCACCGGGCAAACAGATCTTTGCGGCTTTTGACCATAGTCCGTTTCAAAAGACCAAAGTGGTCATTATTGGGCAGGACCCTTATCATGGCCCTAACCAAGCCAATGGACTCTGTTTTTCCGTAACGGATGGCATACCGCATCCCCCATCATTGATCAATATCTTTAAGGAAATCGAAACCGATTTGGGGAAGCCCTATCCCAAAAGTGGTAATCTGGAACGCTGGGCAGACCATGGTGTATTGCTTTTAAATGCTACTTTGACCGTAAGGGCCCATGCAGCGGGAAGCCATCAAAGAAAAGGCTGGGAAACCTTTACGGATAGCGTCATAAAGACCATCTCCAAAGAACGTGAAGGTATTGTTTTCCTACTTTGGGGTGGATATGCCAAAAAAAAGGCCAAGTTGATTGATGCAAACAAGCATCATATCCTAACTTCGGGACACCCATCCCCATTAAGTGCCAATCGCGGGTACTGGTTTGGCAACAAGCATTTTAGTGCCACCAATGCGCTCTTGCAGCAAATGGGAAAGGAACCTATTGATTGGTAAATGTATAGTTGGGGTACTGTCAATGAATGACAATGGCATCCTCCAGCGTTATGGCCTTCTCGGGTTTAGGTATGGGTTGGATCTCACTTTTGATGCGCATGTATTCTTGCCAACGATAGGACTCCAGTACATCGGCCATTGCTGAGGTTTCACGACTCGATAGTTGTTTCAATAATTCATATTTGGCCATTGGGGAAAGGGTTTGATCCTCTTCCACGGCTTTTTTCTTCACTAAAAAACGGGCCACGGTTGATTGAAAGTCCAAAGCCTGTTCAGGACCCATGACCAATCTAGGTTGATATTTGGCCGTTATGTCCGCTGCCTTGAATCGAATCTTCCGATCTATTTTCAAGGCATATAAGGTTTGTGCAAAGAGGGAAGGGGTAAGAAAAAGAAAAATCAATACAATCAAAAATCTTGCTAATGAAAAGGTACTGGCTTTCATAATTACAAAAGGTTTAAATCAATGAACCGTTAAGTTTCCACCACAAAATTAGAATGGGATAACCGTAATGTCAAGACCCAAAATATTAAAAATAGTATAAAATTCATAGCCATAAAATAAAACTAAAGCTTTAAGTAATATACTTAAAACACTCTATTTTAGATTATTGAGAAAATAATGTAATGTTTATAGCGTTGTTTGGGAAGATGAAGGTCGCCATGGGTTTTCGTTAAGGGATTGATTTGAACGATAGTGCGTATTACTGCACCGATCCGCTGGATGGCCTTAATGAAGAAAGCATACTATTCCGCAAATTTCCAATCGTGGTATTTAGGTGTATCCAAGGATAATGGCTACCCTTTGGAGAAGGTGATGTCGGTATATGGCTTTTGTTTCACTATTAATTTTAAGTCCATCAAAGTGTCCTGTACCTTTTCAACCGTTTGGGGTTTTAATTGGGATTGACTCCATCGTGTCATGGACAGCCATTCCTGAATGTCCTCAAGTTTTTGTTCATAGCGGTTGGCCAAGGTTCGGTCAATGCTCGGTATTTTTTTAAAGTCGTCCGTATAGATGTTTATGATTTCCAGAATATGCGCTAGGGTGGAAGCATTTTCCTGTATAAAACTATCGGTAGCGGCAATGACGAAGCAAGGCCAAGGGGTGGGGCAATCGCCCAATCTTCGGAATACTTGCTGGTCTACCAAGGGTTTGGTGGTAAAGTGTTCCCACATAAAATAATCAGCGGTACCCTTTGTTAAGGCTTCCACGGCACCATCGAGGTTGTTGATGACCTCAAATTGTAGTTTATCCGTGTCCCAGCCTTCATCTTGGGCATGTACGTATGCCATAAGATGACTTCCGCTGCCAAACCTACTAATGGCCGTTTTGGTGTTTTTAAGCGCTTTGATGGACGTGTAGGTGCTTTTTGCCCCTACATGGATTCCCCATTGCAATGGGGTGGCAATATATTCCTGAACGATCTTTGCGGGATTACCCTCGGTAATGCTTTTAACGAGTCCTTCGGTCAGGATAATGGCCAAATCGGTTTCCTGGTTTTCGAGCATTTGGCACATTTTGCCTGTGCCTTCAGGTATATCGGTCCATTCAAGGTCAATTCCCCGTTCCTCAAAGGCCTCTTCTTCGATGGCTAAGTGCCAGGGCATGTTGAAATGTTCGGGAACACCGATGATCTTTACTTTTTTCATTTTAAATGGCTATGAAATACAATAATTATAGCGAAAGATATCCTTTCTTTTCAAAGATATTATCTTTTGGGGATTTCAGTTGTAGCTCCCCAATAAAATGACCTGTTGGTTACTCGGTCAACTTGTCCAAGGTATACTTGATCAAACCATTTATGGTTTTTCGTGGATTCTCGGAAAATTCACCCAAAACCCTATTGGCGATGATACAATTTAGGGAGACCGCTTGGTGTCCCAGTAACTTGCTCAGTCCGTAAATAGCCGAAGATTCCATTTCGAGGTTGGTGATCTTCAAGTCCTTATACTTGAAAGAGGTTATTTTGTCATTTAGGGTATCATCTTGCAGGTTTAAACGTAATTTACGGCCTTGAGGTCCGTAAAAACCTGAATTAGTACCTGTTACACCATATCGTATACGATTTGAACGCAGTCTTTCCCGTAAGGTTTCATCACATTTGACGAGATAGGGCCAAGGTTTTTTGTTTGACCAGTTGGTGTGTTCTACAAAGGCTTTCGAAAATTCGTCATCGCATAGACCTTCATTTTCGTAGAAGTGTAACACCCCATCGAAACCTAGGGCGTAATCGCTCAATACATAGGAATCCACCGGAATGTCTTTTTGAACGGCTCCCGATGTTCCGATACGTACAATCTTCAGTTGCTTGAATTCCTTTTTGATTTTCCTTGAATCAAAGTCGATATTGGCCAAGGCATCCAGTTCGTTCAGGACAATATCGATATTGTCCGTTCCTATTCCCGTGGATAGTACGGTGAGTCGTTTACCTTTCAATCTTCCGGTATGGGTGATGAACTCCCGTTTTTCTTTTTTGACCTCAATAATGTCGAAATGCTTGGATACCTGTGCTACACGATTTTGATCGCCCACGATTATAATGGTATCCGATAGGTCTTCTGGTAATAAATTAAGGTGGTAGATGCTGTTATCAGCATTTAGGATGAGCTCGGAAGCTTCTAACATGTTATAATTTTAGAATTCTGTCAGATTCAGTGTTGTAAAGGTAATTGTATTTTAGGGCGCCTCCCAAATACGCATCATTATCTTGAATGCAGGCGTAATAACTGGTTTGTGCCTCTAGTATTTCTTTTCCTTTTTTTGTTAAGCGGACGGGGTTGAAGGAGTGGTATAAGGGTTTTAACGTGGTGATGATGCGATCGATCTGGGTGTCTCCAAAACCGTATAATCCTTGGTCTGAGATGACTGTCGTTAAGAGTTCTTTCTTCGATTTGGGTTTTTTGTCGACCGACAATTCCAAAATATGGTTTTCCAATTCGTTCAGACCGTTTTTAATGGTCGGGAACCTTTTTAGGTGGGCCGTTATAGCTCCGGAAAGGTAGTCGAACCTGTAATTGTCAAAATCGGAAAGATTTTCCAAGCGTATCGGGTTGTCGCTACAGTATAATTGCCAAACATAGTCGGCATATTCGATATCATCCTGTTTTAATTCGACCCTTTTCTCAAAAAGGTCCATGATGTAATCATTCTTCAACTCATCGAAACCGTACATTTTATCGGTCTTGTCCTCCTTGCCACAGCTCACCAATGAGATTTTGGCATATTTACGGTGGGTCTTTAACCAGCTAATAACAGCCAACATGTTTATTTGACAGAACAGGTCGTATTCGAACCAGAGCACAATCTCATCCTGTTGCTTGTGGTTACAGAGGGAGCGGTATTCCTTTAAGGTCTTTTCAATAAACCAGGATTTTGAAACCTTATAATTCTTGTTAAGGAATTCGAATCTGGTTTTCCAAAAAGTTTCGCTTCCCACAGTGGTCAACGTCTTACCTTCACATAGCATTTCGCGCCATGTGATTATATCTCCTTTTAAATTCAGGGACCTCAACCTATCGGTCAAGCTATCACCATTGGTTATATGTAATAGGGAACTCATCTTTAGGTTTCTTTTTGGTTTTGGCGAATAAAAGTAATATATAATTGAAAATTACAAAAAAAATTAACAGTAAACTACGCAACCCTTAAAAATCAAGTTGCTTTTTGGGTGGGGTTACCCTCCGACACGTTTCACTTTAAATCCTTTATCTTGAAGTATTTGCATGATCTTATCCCGGTAATCCCCCTGAATGATGATTCGTTCATTTTTATAGGTGCCCCCAACGCTTAATTTCGTTTTTAACTCCTTGGTCAACTTCTTAAAATCGGTATCCGCACCGGTATACCCTTCCAAGATGGTAATGGGTTTACCCTTGCGTTTCTCGTATTTGCATAGAATAGGGGCCTCCTGCATCCATATATCCGATGTGGGTGTCTCGGGTTTATTTTCGGAGGGTTCGTGTTCTGGGAAAAGGTTCTTGAGCTGGTCACTTAAATCCATAAACTATTTTTTTATCAATCCCAATTCAATCAACCTTTCATGAAGGAATTCCCCGGCGGTAATGTCCTCGAATTGTTTCGGGTGTTCCGCATCGATACAATGCTCCAGGCAATTTAAGGGCATTTCGCTAATGGGATGCATAAAGAACGGAATGGAATATCGCGAGGTACCCCATAATTCCTTGGGTGGGTTCACCACTTGGTGTATGGTCGATTTCAATTTATTATTGGTATGGCGTGATAACATATCCCCAACATTGATCATCAATTGGTCCGGTTTGGCGATGGCATCGATCCATTCCCCTTCATGGTTCTTGACCTGTAGGCCACGACCATGGGCACCCATTAATAAGGTTATCAGGTTGATGTCGCCATGGGCGGCAGCCCTAACGGCATTTTTGGGTTCTGAGGTAATGGGCGGATAATGGATAGGCCTTAGAATGGAGTTACCGTTCAAGATGAACTTATCAAAGTAATATTCGTCCAGCCCCAAATGCAGGGCTAGGGCGCGTAGGACATATTTTGCGGTCTTTTCAAGCATCTTATAGGTCTCTTTGCCTACGCTATTGAATCTTTCCAATTCAGTGACCATGATATTGGCCGGATATTCGGCCTCCAATTTTGGATTGTCCACCACATATTGGCCGAAATGCCAGAATTCCTTTAAGTCACCCTCCTTTTTACCCTTGGCGTGTTCCTTTCCGAAAGAAGTGTACCCACGTTGTCCGCCAATACCTTCGATTTCATATTTATCCTTGATTTCCTGTGGTAGGTCAAAAAAGTTCTTAACCTCTTTGTATAGGTCCTTGACCAACATATCCGAAAGAAAATGTCCGCTCAAGGCCACAAAGCCAATCTCCTCAAAGGCATTTCCTATTTCGGTAATGAATTTCTGTTTTCTTTGGGGATCACCAGAAACAAAATCCTTCAAGTCCACACTGGGTATCATATCCATAGTTGTATTTTTAACTGAAATCAAAATTACAAATTAATGTTCAATTGAAACGGAGGCGCTTTTTAATGCCTCTCCTATCTTTTTTGTTACATTTATGGTGATTATACTATAACGCATGGATTACGGTAAATACGATCTTGATAATGATTTGAGGTTGAGGCTTTATACCTCGATGTTGAAACCTCGTATGATCGAGGAGAAAATGCTTATTTTATTACGGCAAGGCAAGATATCCAAGTGGTTCAGTGGTATAGGGCAGGAAGCTATCGCAGTAGGGGTGGCCACAGCTATGGCCACGGAGGAATATATACTACCCATGCATCGGAATTTAGGGGTGTTTACCACCCGTGACATTCCTTTGTACCGACTTTTTTCACAATGGCAGGGCAAGGCCAATGGCTTTACCAACGGACGCGACCGCAGTTTCCATTTTGGTACCCAAGCGTATAAGATAGTGGGTATGATCTCGCATCTAGGGCCTCAATTGGGGGTGGCGGATGGCATTGCCTTGGCCGGACTTTTACAGGGAAAAAAGGAGGTAACCGCAGTGTTTACCGGGGAGGGTGCCACAAGTGAAGGCGATTTCCATGAAGCCCTGAACGTGGCCGCGGTATGGGGGTTGCCCGTATTATTCTGTGTGGAGAACAATGGGTATGGACTATCAACACCTACTTCTGAACAATTCAAGTGCGAGCATTTGGCCGATAAAGGCAAAGGGTATGGCATGGAATCGCATATCATTGATGGGAACAACATCTTGGAAGTGTATACCAAAATCGATTCCCTATGTAAAAGTATGCGGGAAAATCCACGGCCTGTGTTGGTGGAGTTCAAGACCTTTCGCATGCGGGGCCATGAAGAGGCCAGTGGCACCAAATATGTACCCCAGGAATTAATGGATCGCTGGGCGGCAAAGGATCCCTTGGAAAACTATTCAGCGTATTTGCGGGATGAAAACATTCTTACCGAAGCGCAGGACGTAGTGTATAAAAAACAGCTAATTGCTGAAATAGATGAACACTTGAAAAAGGCTTTTACCGAACAGGAAGTTGTTCCGGATACCTTTACTGAAATACGCAATGTCTATAAGGATTTTGAATATAAGGAAGTAGGGCCGGGGCCGGACATCAAGAACATCCGTTTGGTGGATGCCATTTCTGACGGACTAAGGCTATCGATGGAACGACATGAGGATCTCGTTATCATGGGGCAGGATGTGGCCGAATATGGAGGGGTGTTCAAGATTACCGATGGATTTGTGGAAGCATTTGGAAAAGAACGGGTCCGAAATACCCCCATTTGTGAGTCGGCCATTGTTTCTGCGGCCATGGGACTCTCAATCCACGGAATGAAAGCCGTCATGGAAATGCAATTTGCCGATTTTGTGAGTTCAGGGTTTAATCCTATTGTAAATTATCTGGCCAAGGCGCATTATCGCTGGTCGGAAAACGCCGATGTGGTCATTCGCATGCCTTGTGGCGGAGGGATGGCTGCGGGACCTTTCCATTCCCAGACCAATGAGGCTTGGTTTACGAAAACCCCGGGATTGAAAGTGGTATATCCCGCTTTCCCTTATGATGCCAAAGGTTTGTTGGCTACGGCCATAAACGATCCAAATCCAGTATTGTTTTTTGAACACAAAGGATTATACCGAAGAGTATATCAGGATGTGCCCAAGGATTACTACACCTTACCGTTAGGTAAGGCCAGTCTTTTGAAGGAAGGAAATGATATCAGTATCGTCAGTTATGGGGCGGGCGTACATTGGGTCTTGGAAACCTTGGAAAACAATACGAATATCCAAGCGGATGTCATTGATTTGCGTTCGTTGCAACCTTTGGACATAGATGCGGTGTATGATTCGGTGAAAAAGACGGGGAAACTCATCATTCTTCAGGAAGATAGTCTCTTTGGGGGTATTGCCAGTGATATTTCAGCCTTGGTGATGGAAAATTGTTTCGAGTATCTCGATGCTCCCGTAAAACGGGTGGCCAGTTTGGAAACACCGATTCCGTTTGCCAAGACCTTGGAAGACAATTACTTGTCCAGAGGTCGGTTCGAAAGTGCCTTATTGCAGTTGTTGGCGTATTGATTCCAGAGAACGTCATGGACAATAAAATTTATCGATTGGGTCAAAAATTCCTTCAAAAAATACATCCAAGATCTTTTTGGAAACGTATATATATGCTGTAACCCAAAAATAGTAACATGAAAAAAATAGTAGTATTGATAGGGATAGTGGGATTGTTGATGACATCCTGTTCTGTATCAAAGGCAGCGCGTGAAAAAAGAAATCTTTTAAGTGGTACATGGATCCTGGAAGACGTTTCCTATGAGAACAACACCGGTAACTTCTCTTCCATTATTTTCAATGATGCCCAGGATATCTGTTTTGAGGGCAGTAATTGGTTTTTTAGGGATAACAACAGTACGGGGCGATATACCATAGCGCCTTCAAGTCTTTGTAATGGTGGGGACCGTTACATTCGATGGTCGGTGGTCGATCGGGAAGAAAATTACGCCAGCCAATTACAGTTTAAGTTCATTGATGCCAAAAACAAGGATATTGATGGTGGACTGGGGTATCGTTTGAATATAGACACATTGACCCCAACCAATATGATCTTGAAATCGAACAATCAAGTTGATGGGGAACAAGTGACCATCGTTTATAATTTTACCAAGAAATAAAAATAATATAAGGGACAAAGCTATTCTAGCACTATAAGGGATTATGGTTTTGCCCCAATTCATCCAACGGAAAAAATAAATTAAAACAAATGAAAATTTTAGCAAGAAAGAGTGTTTACGTACTATTATGTATGGTGTTGATTACAGGATGTAGCGTTACCCAAAATGCCAATAAAAAGCAAAAAGGAGCTGTTATAGGTGCCAGTGGAGGTGCCGTAATCGGAGGAGTTTTGGGAAACAACATCGGTAAAGGGAACAATACGGCCTTAGGGGCCATCATCGGAGCCGTGGTCGGTGGTGTAGCCGGTGGTTATATCGGAGACCGTATGGATCGCCAGGCCGAACGTATTGAGGAAGAAATACCCGGTGCAGAGGTGACCCGTGTGGGAGAGGGCATCAATGTGACCTTCACTGAGGATGCCGGTGTTTATTTTGACACCAATAAATCCTATGTAAAGGGAACATCAGCAACCACATTGGATAAATTGGCCGGTATTTTCAAGGAATATCCTAAAAGTAATATCCTTGTTGAAGGGCATACCGATAGTGCCGGACCAGAGGATTACAATATGAAATTGTCACAACAACGGGCCGAATCAGTAACGAACTACTTGATTTCACAGGGAATCAGTCCGGAACGCTTCACGGTTAAATGGTATGGGGAGAACCAACCGAAGGCCGATAACGCCACTACAGAGGGTAAAGCCAAAAACCGTAGGGTAGAATTGGCTATTGTGGCCAGTGAGGAACTCAAGGAAGAGGCCCAACAGAAAACCGGAAATTAAGTAGGGTCAAAGCATAACCCTTAAAAAAAATCCCGACATTTTGGTGTCGGGATTTTTTTATTTCTTTTTTTCCGGTATGGCCAAAGAGGCAATGATACCGGCAACCAAGGAAACCGATATCACCGTTAAGGAAACCCATTCAGGCAATTCAATATTGTGTGAGAACAGCATTTTGAGTCCGACAAAAGCCAAGATCACGACAAGGCTGTAGTTGATATACCTGAATTTTTCCAGCATCCTGGAGATCAGGAAATACATGGATCGCAATCCCAGTATGGCCAATATATTGGAACTGAAGACGATAAAGGGATCTGCTGTGATCGCCAAAATCGCGGGAATACTGTCCAGCGCAAATAGCACGTCGGTCAACTCAATAATGATCAAGGCCACAAATAGGGGAGTGGCCGCATTGATGCCCATTCGTTTAACGAAGAAATCATGGTTGTTGATCGTAGAGGTTATTGGATATATCTTTTTTATCTGTCGGAATACCCAGGATTTTTTGGGATCGAAATGGGATTCATCGGATTTCAACATTTTAAAGGCCGTGTACAGTAGGAAAACCCCGAAAACATAAATGATCCAATCAAATTTGGTTATCAGGGCCACTCCAAAGAGGATCATAAGTCCACGAAAGATGATTGCCCCAAGAATACCCCAGAACAGCACCCGGTGTTGGTAAAGGGCCGGAATCTTGAAAGCTTGGAAGATGACGGCGATCACAAAAACATTATCGATGCTGAGGGACAATTCAATAAGATAGCCTGTAATATATTTCAGTACCGCATTGTTGGGGGTGAGGCCGGTAGGGTTTTCAACCATACCAGAAGAAAACAACCAATAGATGACCCCGCTGAAACTTAGTGCCACGGTAACCCAAACGGCTGTCCATAAGCCAGCTTCCTTACTTTTTATAACATGCTCCGTTTTGTGGAAAACACCAAGGTCGAGGGCTAAAAAAACGATTACCAAAGCAATAAACAGGATCCAAACCAACATATTTCTCAAATTTAAAGCCCCGAAGTTAAGCAGTATTTTTGATATCCGGTAACAAACCTTTTGGCAGTTATCCACTTTTGGCCTGAAAATTGTAATTGATTCATAAATTGGTGGATTTGCCACCACGGTCATCCGTTTTTTTTATACCTTTTCACGATATATAAAGACATTTAGGATAAACGATATCAAATAAAAATCACAAACCATGAGAAAATTTATTTTGCTTTTTAGTGCATTGTTATTGGCACAAATAGGTAGCGCCAATACCATATTACAGGATGGGGATGCCTTGATCAAGGCCAAGGCCAAGGAATTGACAAAAAAGTATACGGCGGAATTGGGGTTGGAGGCCGACCAATTGGCGGACTTTGAACAAACCCTTACCGGTTATATGGTAAAAAAATCGAAAGTAGGGAAACTGAATATTTCGGAATCGGATAAGGTCGTAATGCTCAAACAATTGACCTCCCAAGAGAATGAGGATATGGCAGCCATGCTTTCCAAGGGGCAACTCAAAAAATACCTTAAGGCCAAGGCGAAGTTACAGCCCTAAGGACCTTATCATTTAAGTAAGGTAGTCACACCGATATAATCGTATTCGAAAGGGTAGGGGTTATATCGGTTTTTTTATGCCGTACAAGAGGAAGTACAACCCGTTGTCCGTGTCGTATGATACTTACAAGGTCTGGATATAGGGGATTATACCGACCTAAGGACCTATTTACTCGATAAAAGCTTAGGCGAAAGGGAGGTGAATCATATTTTCACTATCTTGTTCGGTAGACGCTATTACTTACGAAATGAAAAAAAACACATTAACTGTGGTGGGTTTCCTGTTTTTTGTATTGGGGACCAACCTTCTTATGGCACAGGAGTACAAGCCATCGGCCCAAGAAGTGAAAAAGCATACGATTATGGAAATGTATGAACCTGATTTGGTGCTTAGTGTTGCAGAACGGAAGCAACTAAAGGAAAAACGCGAAAATACCATTGCGCTCCGGAAGCGGATTTTGGATACATTGGATATTTCTGAACGACGTAGGGAAAGACTTTTGAAAGTACTCAGCAAAAATCCGTTCTCCAATGAGATGAACAAGGCTATGGCCGATATTGATTTTGTTGAAGAGGAATAATAAACCTTTTAACCAAACTACATTGTAAAAAACCTCCAATCATATGGAGGTTTTTTTGGTCAATCCCAAAAGTTGGGTGTGAATTGGAAAAAGAAAGTATAAACTATCCCGGAGTTTGTGTTCTGTTCTTTTTTGTATTGCCTCAAATGCATAGCATTCATGAATACCGTTAAATAACAATAGACAAGCCGATGAATAAAAAAGAAACAGGGCCGAAAAACCAAGGTATGGTATACCGTGGTTTAGAGGAGCCAGCTACAGCCTGGCCATTTTACTGAGATCTATATTGGGAAAAGCAAGTAAACCCCCTGGGCCACACCGCCCAATGCGGAAATCACTGGATTTAAAACGAAATTGAAAATAGGCCGGGAAAGTTTACGATTAACTTACTGAAACCAATGGAAATATTGATTTACAAGACTGACATTCTTTTTAAAGTCAGCCTGTCATTCCGAATGAGGTACGAAGAGGAATCGCACTAGCATAGGGGTATGGGATTTCTCGTCGCTTGTTCCTCGCTCTGTCGAAATGACAAGGTCTTATGCGCTATCGCTATGGACGGCTTCCCCCGCCCAATGCGGAAACCACTTGATTTAAAACGAAATTGAAAATGGGTCCTTTCTTCTTTAGCACCCCGTTCAGAGGCGTTAGAAATACAGGATTCTTCCTATTTAGGTTAACTCGATTATTTGCATGAATATAAATACCCAGAAACTGTTCTTGATCCGGTTTTTTCATGCCTTATGCTAAAGTTATTTTAAGGGAATACTAAATTACCGTTAAATATTGATAATAAGGAATTTGGAATCGATAAGGGTGGGTATAATTTCGTAATTTAATGGAATAGAATAGTTTTTGTTTAACCCCATAAATCAAATCCTATGAGAACATTATTAAATACCAGGGGTTCAACAGGTCTTGAGCCCAGCGCAAATGCATTGATCCATCGATTGGAACGTAATTTACAGGACGTAGGTCAATTACGTAATTATTTGAATTCCTACAGTTGCGAACCGCAAACCTATACGGATTTTAAGCGGATAGAATCACTGCGAAACAGATTGGATACCCTTGGCGAGGTCAATAGGGCCATTATCCTGTCCATAAGGGAGGATAAGTATCCGACAAAAAGATATTATGAAAAGGTACAAGAACAATATTCGGAATTCAATGCCTTGAAACGGGGCGTGGAAGCGTATATGGAGGAGGCCAGGACAAAATACGTTCATCATTGAGTATGATGATGTTCGAGTATAAAAAAAGCCCTGACGGTTGCGTCAGGGCTTTTTTTGGTTTATTGTATATGTGATTAGTTTGAATTAGCTCCTATATCAGCAACGGCTACAATGTTACCGTTGGCATCATGTATGGTGATATGTCCGTTCAAGGCAACCAGTCCTTCGTACGTAATGGTATTGCCATTGTTCAATGTTGTAATCGTGGTATTACTGATAGCACATTCGCAAACGGAAAGGGTAATGGCGACATCACCACTTTCAGCGGCACTGTTATATCGTATATAAGCAGGATTGGTAGAGGTATTGGCTCCATCCAATTCGATCAATACGTGGGTTGAACCATTGTCTTCCTGGGTAAAGGTAGCCGTACCGGAAACACCAGAATCGGATACATCATAAATTTGGTATTCTACGCTATTGAGGATAACGGCTTTTTCAACGTCATCTTTTTTACAACCAGTAAAAACCATTACACATAGCAAAGCTAATACAGAGAGGGAACTTTTAATTTTCATATTTCTTAAGTGTTGTTTATTCCCTCCAAAATTAGAAATTGGTTGATATGATATTGTATTTGGAAATGGCTTTTCTACCAAAAGGGTGAAAATTCCGACGTAGAGCAGTTTTTAGTAGGATAAAACGCTTTTTATCGAACCGATTTTGCGAATATTCAAGGATATTTTTCCAAAGGAAGCCTCGAAAATGGCAAAACCAGATATTCCTTTGGAATAAATTTACGATAGGAATAATACGGATCGTTAAGCGGAATTTGTATCCTTTTAATAGGCTGAAATAAAAGCCTAGACTATTTTCAAAATCTGTTATAGGGACGTTGAACTTGGTTTTGCATTGGAACCAATGTCTGCTACGGCCACGATAGGGGCGTTATAGCCAACACCACCATGAATGGTAATATGTCCGTCCAAGCTAATCAAACCTTCATAGCTAATGGCGTTTCCGTTATCCAAATGGGTAATGGTGGAATTGCTAATGGCACATTCACAGTTTTTAAGGGTAAAGGCCACCGTACCGCCTTCAGCGGCACTGTTAAACCGGATGTAAGCCGGGTTTTCGGAGGTATAGGCGCCTTCGAGTTCGATCAATACGTGTGTGGAACCATTGTCCTCTTGGGTAAAGGTAGCCGTACCGGAGATGCCTGAATTTGAGATATCATATATGGGATATGCAACACTTTGTAGGATGACGGCTTCCTTGACATCATCATTGTTACAACCCAGGAAAAGGAACATCAATGCCCAAATGAGCACAAAGGGGGAACTTGTGTATTTCATTGTATCACGTTTTAGGAAACTAATTTATCTTGTAATTCTTTGGGATGAACTGATCAGGATCAGTCGGGGAGTTTGAAAAGGGACATTTGGGATAAGATGCAGGGATATTCGATAAAGGGTGGTTGTACACCTCTTTAAATATCCTATTTTACATAATATAAATTATAGTACACGTGACAATCTAGAAAGTCTAGTAGACTTTTTAGATTGGCGGCGAGACCTGTGCGGCTGGGAATGCATAAAACGGCGTATACCACGTATTTGATATAATTGTAGATATAGCAACACGCCAGTGTTCTATATCGTCGCAGCCGCATCAACCCGCCGCCAAAAACAATCAGCCACGGGCTAATTCCTTTTGTCACGTATGTAAAAGCCGTTTTACTGAAATGTTGGTTCATATTAGACAGCTATAATTGCATTATATAAAATATCCTAGAAGCAATTCGTTTTCATAAGAATAATTGGAACTTGGGTCATGAAACTAATAAGCGATTTGCTGCGCAGCGTTTCCCAGCTGCGCCATCTCGCCGCCAAATAAAATCATCCACCGGATTTCCATCGCTTGCCATAGTTTATCCTGAGCGCAGTCGAAGGACCAAAAAAAGCAAAACTTTTAGATTCATTTGAAATTCTCGTATTCGAGGAAATGTGTGCAAGATTTTTTTCTACAGCATTCTCGTCAGCTTGCCGCACGGCAGTATTTTGGAAGGTCTGGTAGACCTTTTAAAATATGAGCGAGATGAAGCGCTGGCAAACCGAGCAAAATTCTTAGCACTTGCTACCACTATCCTCTGTTTGAAGTTTTACTTTAGGTGTTTCTAATATTATGTAAAATAGGATATAAATTTTAGAGATTAAGTATCTCTGAAATTTTGGGCCAGCTGATGCGTTGGCCTTATTTTCTTAATGGTTAAGTCCGCTGCAACGCCTGGCTCATAAAATAAAATCATCCACTGGATAATTTCATTTTATGCCCTCTTGATAAAAAAAGAAACAGGGCCGAGCGTAAAGAAAATGTACCCAAAGTACATTTTTAGCGAAGGAGCCAGCTGGCGCGGTGGCGCTCAGTCGCTATATTCTAGACTATTTGGCGTTAAGAAAATGTACCCAAAATACATTTTTAGTTAAATACGATTTGAAACTAACATTTAGTAAAGTGTTGTATCCAAATACAATCATCCACTGGATCATTGTATTTGGATAGCCTAAAATATTTACGCTCACTTCACCTTATTGTTTTACCACCCCGAAGCTTCGGGGTTATGAGGCCAAGGTCATTATTAGAATTCTCCTTTTTAGATAAAATTCAGAATAAATAAGCAAAATAAAACTTTACTTACTAACCCAACGTTCTGTCTTATATAGCTTAGAGGCTATAAATGCACCAATTAAGAGACCAATCCAAGCAAATAGTATCGCCAAAAAGCCTGTAGACCATTCTCCTAAACCTGTATTAACAGTTGCTATCCAAAATATGCCAATAGTTGCCCAAGCTGTTACAGTTGCACTTATAAAAATAGCCTTAGTAGTGTTGCCAAAAGCTTTTGCACAAAGCCAAAAAATGAAAAGCAAAATTATCCTTATACAATGCAACACAGCCAAACATTTTATTGATAGACACTTTACCCCAAACCGATAGTTGGTCGAGAACAAACTGTGTAAAATAACTTGAAACAGCCATTTCTATTTGTTTCTTGAATACAATTTTGATGCTATCCAAGCGCCGATAATCATTTCAGCCCATGCGATAGGAAATATAACAGCTGCCGCACTCCACGCTCCCAAGCCTGTATTTACAGTGGCTATCCAGAAAATACCTATGGTTGCTAAAGCTGTAGTTGTACCAGAAATAATAATTGACTTTAAGTTATTCCCAAAAGCTACGGAACAAAGCCAAAATATAAATACTAAAACTGCAGTCAATAAAGTATCCCAAATTCCCCAAATCAAAGCATTACTTACTTCCATTGCACCAACTGGTATTCTGCCCGCAATAAATTTTTCTATCAATGGGAAGGCCACTAACATAGCTCTTCCTATTTCTGCAATATGTATCCAAATACTAGTTATTAGTGTGATTACAATAAACTGTTTTAAACTAAAATTATTTTTCATTTTCATCTTTTTATTTATTTAATATTTTTTTTATACCAATCTACAATACCTTCTCCAATTTCGTGTGGATGTGATTCTTGTAGATAATGCTTTCCTTCACCTAAATCTACTGCAGTAACATTTTTCCAAGTTTCAGCTATATGTTCTCCTAATTTTCGATTAATTATGAGTCCTGGTTCTGCAAAAAAGAGCAACTTAGGAACGTCTGAATTTTTGTGGTATTCATTATATGAATTAACAATGTCTGTAGTGAATTTTGGAACACCATCAAACGAAATTTGACCTGGCCACATAAACAGTGGTTTACGACTCTTTTCTTCCAAATAAGGAGCTCGGTAATGGTCCATTTCCTCTTTAGTTAATTCTCTGCCTGCCATCATAGGTAGCATAGCTTCAATAAAGAAGTTGTTTTTAACGATCATTTCATGTCCTTCTACAGGGTCACGAAATTTCTTGAATAGTGTTTCGGTCTCTTTAGTCGTATTTTTCCAATAAGAAACTTGAACCATAGCTTCAAAAAACACTATTCCTTTTACATTTCCTCTATGCTGATTGGCATAATTGAAACCTAAACCAGAACCCCAATCTTGTATTACTAGAATGATATTTTTTAGCTCTAACTTTTCAATAAAAGCATCTAAATAAGCAATATGATCTTTTAATGTATAGTCTATATCTGGTTTGTCAGATTTGCCCATTCCAATAAGATCTGGAACTACTACACGACCTAACGGACTTACATACGGAATAATATTACGCCATAAATAACTAGATGTAGGATTACCGTGTAGCAGTACAAAAGTATCTTTTGAATTTTTATCTCCTTCATCTACATAATGCATTTTAGAATCTAATACTTCTTGAAATTTAGATTCAAAAGGAAACGCTGCTGATATTTGTTTTTTGTTGGTCATATTTTTTATTTATTAAATTTTGAAATTGAACTTTTGCGGTTTAAAACTCTTCCCACTTTTCTAATTTCCTTCAGTTTTTCTCGTTTTGTTTTATCCCATTTTTCCGTACCTGCACTATATCCATAAGCGCAAATTTTAGTAGCATTTTCAAAAAGAAATTCTTCCTGCTCTTTTGGGTAAATATTTCCTATTTCTCTAAGTGTCCAACCTACTCCTTTCTCCACATAATAAGCTTTGTCAGAAATTAAAGGTGCTACCAAATCTATAAGTACTTGAAAAGGTAAATAGTGTTTTCTATGTGCGCTATAATAAAGTAAACCTACTATGCTTTGTCTTCTATGCCATGGGTTTTTAGATGTATTCCATTTTTTATACGTTGGCATAATTAGTTCTGCATCATATTCAACCAATTGAGCGTATATTTTTGAAATACTATCACTTGTTTCCCAACGATTAATTTTGTCTTGCCATAATTTAATCGTTGACCAAGAGGTAAGTATATCTTCTTTATTTTTAATATGCTCCTCCAAGAAATACAAACAAAACATTTCTGTTCTGTAATCTTGAGTGTTTTTCCAGATAAAATCCCATATCTCTAGTTGTTCACCAAAAGTTAAAAGGCTAAAACTAAAGCCCGCATTAAAAGCTTTCCTTTGTAAAGGAACTGTATCACCTGCTTTAGAAGTGATTATTTCTATTTCTTGAAGATAGTTTTTCATTTCTATTCTAAAAATCTTGTACTGTTGGACGAATTATTGGTTCATTAATTTAAAGATTCACGAATAGACTCTTTTCCGCTATATAGCTCATATGTTTTGCCTTTTGTGTCGTTATTTTCTAGACAATACGCAATTACATGAGCTACATCTTCTCTTGGAATGACTAACTCTTTAAAAATTTCAGATCTTGAAGTTCTAACTAAACCCGTTCCTTTTTCATTGATTAAACTACCAGGACGTAAAATCGTATACGCTAAACCACTTTCTAATAAATAATAATCGGCAAAATACTTCGCTACTAAATATGGTTTTAAGTCAGATACAAACTCGTTAGGATCACCAGCACCCAGACCACTTACCATAATAAAATGCTGTATATTATTTTTTAAAGAATAATCAACAGCTTTTTTTGCTGCCCATAAATCTATTAAAAGTGTTTTATCGTAACCTGTATTACCGCCAGAACCTGCACTAAATACAACTTTGTCACAATCTTTAAAAGCGTGTTCAAAATCATTTTCAAGGTCTCCAACTACAATTTCTGCTCCTAGTTTTTCAAGTTCTTGCCCCTTCTGTTCATTACGAACCAAGGCAACTACAGAATTTTCTTCTTGGAGCAATTTTTCAACAAGCATTTTGCCTATTTGCCCACTTGCTCCTATAACTAAGGTTTTTTTCATACTAGATTTTATATTATTAAAATTCCTGTACCGTAGGACGAATTACTAATTCATTAATATCTACATCATCAGGTTGCTCAATAGCATAAGCCACTGCTTTAGCAATAGAAATAGCAGGAATAGCATCTTTATATACTTGTTGTACAAACTGAGAAGTAGCCTCGTCTGAGCTTCCTAGTTGTAATTCAGAATCTATAAGACCTGGTGTAAGTATGGTGGTTCTAATGTCCTTACCTACTTCTTTTCGTAAGCCTTCACTAATAGCTCTTACGGCAAATTTAGTCCCACTATATACGGCTCCACCTGGGCTCACATTTAATCCGGCTACGGAAGCAAGATTTATAAAATGACCTGATTTTTGTTTCTGAAATTCTGGTAATGCAGCTGCAATTCCGTATAATACTCCTTTGATATTTACGTCAATCATGCTGTCCCATTCGTCTACTTTAAGTGCAGCTAATGGTGCTAATGGCATAATGCCTGCATTATTTATCATTACATCTATTTTACCAAAACTGTCAATTGCCTTTTTTACTAATGCTTTTACATCATTAGCTTTGGTAACGTCTGTTTTTAAAACTTCAATTGCTCCTCCGCTTTTTCTTATTTCATCAGCAATTACTTCTAATTTATTTAGTCTACGAGCACCTAAAACTATTTTTGCTCCTTTTTCTGCTAAAAAACGTGCTGTAGCTTCTCCTAATCCACTACTTCCTCCTGTAATTACTACTACTTTACCTTCTATATTATTTTTCATTGTATTTGATTTTAAGTTTTTATTAATTTGTTTTTCCTATTACTAATTTTGAAAATGGTATTCCCGTAACTTTTACACTTCCAATTATGAAGACAATTGCTAATACTAAATCCATTCCCGTAGTGTATATCATTTCTTGTGGCACATCCCCAACCGTTGTGGCATAGGATACTAGAAATACGTTAAATAAGCGCACAAAACCATTCCAAAGGATTATGGGTGCTCTGGTGTTTACTTCTTGTATCGCCCAAATTAGTGATGCTCCCGCGAAGATTATAAAAGCACCTGCTACCGAATTGGTTATTAAGGCTTCGCCCGTTTTACTAGAGATTGCTTGTACAATCATCATAATACCTATTGGGAAGTTTAAGACACCTGCTATTAGAACTATTGTTTTAAATATTTTATTCATTTTGATTGGTTTAATTTTTTGCTAGTTTATTTACCTGTTCATTTTCTAAAAGTTTGTTGTCGGTTCCAAAAAGAACACTATTAATCATAGCGAGACCAACGTTGACACTTGTGGTGTTATTTTTCTTTTTTTCTAAAAGTCCAAAAAACGGACGAGCGATAAAATAGAATGCATTTACCCATGCGGTCTTGGATTTCACCCCTTTCAAAGGAAGAATTACTTGAAGTCGAAACATATAAGCATCTTTAAAGCCCATATTCAAAATCATATTCTCGGTTTTTCCTTTTACACGAGCCCACATCAATTTTCCTTTTTCGGTACTGTCTGTGCCTTCTCCAGAAACATAATTGAATACCATTTCTGGATTTATAGTATAAAGCGTTTTAGCTAATTCTTCCGTTATTCCGTAGGTAAAACGATGATATTCTTCCTCTTTCTTTCCAATAGAAGAAACTCCCATGCAATGAAAACAAGCATCATACCCTTTTAATTCTTCCTTAATGGAACTAAAATTGAAAAAATCTTTATGAATTACTTCTTTTAATTTTGGATGCTGCATTTGCAAAGAGCTTCGGTTTATGACCAATACTTCTTCAACATTTGGAGATTCTAAACATTCTATTAAAACGCCTCGTCCTACCATACCCGTGGTTCCTGTTATAATTACTTTCATACTTCGTTTTTTCTTTTTTGAATCTCTAAAGAGGCTTCAGCCCAAACCACAAATTGATTTGCGTCTTCAATAATTTCAACAGGAACCTCATAAAAAGAAGCGACCACACTGTTACTTTTAAAAAGTTTTAAAGTCTCTGAACCAGCTTCTAAATACTTGTTTTTATTGGAGTCGTCTACTTTAAAATAAATAGTTTCTTTGGCGATTATACCAAACATTAAACCATCTGCATAAAGACCGACACAACCGAACATTCTTTTTGTGATGATCGTTTTCCAATTTGATAATTGGTCCAAAATAAAGTCTACATAATCGGTTGAATCAGCCATTTAATCTATTCTATATTTTTTAGAATTCTTCTCAATGAAAACACAAAACTCTCAGGACTGTCTTCTTGTGTAAAGTGACCAGCTTCTGGTAACAATTGTACTGGTGCTTTAGGGAAAATAGAACGCCATTTATCTTGAATGTCTTGTGAAGCAACTGTATCATCTTTTAAACCAAAAATAAATTCAACAGGTTTATCTTGTAGCGTATTCAGCTTGCCTTCTAAATCTACTAACCAATCTGCTGCTAATGTAATTTGCTGCGGGAATATTGCTGTTCCTTTTCTAGATTCTTTGGTTGGGAACGGCATTTCATAAGCATCTGTAATTGCTTTAGTACTACTCGATTTTTTATTAATAGAGCTTTGCATTAATGTGGTTGCAAAATAATTGTTATCGATAACCTTTGCTTCCATTTCTGGTGTTCTCATATACATAGAGAAACCTTCTAATTTTCCTTCTGCTTTCCAAGCCCAAGTATTACTGATAACTACTCCTAAAACTTTATCTGGGTTGCTTGTAGCTACGGATAGCCCTGTAGGTCCACCCCAATCTTGAACAACAATAATAAACTTCTCTAACTTTAAATGCTCAAAAAGAAGTGCGCTAATCCATTCTACATGCTCTTGTGGTGTAAAACCATAGTTTTCTGGCGTGTCTGAAAAACCAAATCCTGGTAAATCATAAGCTATTACTCTAGCTTCACCTGAAAGTCCTTTAATAATATTTCTATTTAAAAAAGACCAATCTGGGTTACCGTGAGTTAATACAATAGGTATCCCTTCACCTTCATCTATATAATGCATAGAAACGCCATCTTTTTCAAACCAATTACTTTTAAAAGGATACTCGCCCTTATCCACTATAAATGGTCTTTCTTTCTTGTTGGTAATATCCTTATTATATACTTCCTTTTCTTGTGCTTGCATATTGTTTCCCATTAATAATACAATTGTTAACGTGAGTAGTACTGTTTTTCCTAAGTTGTTCTTTGTTTTCATGTGTTCTATATTTATTTCTAATCAATTGATTAGTTTTAAGGTAAAAAAAATGTTATAAGTTATTAAATGTCATTTCTATATAATCTTCTATGGCTGTATTGTCTTTTACTTTTGTTGCTAAGCCTAAACCACCAATAGCCAAATCAAGGTAATTTACTTGTCTTTTTATAGTGTCGTTATCTTTTGTAGTATTGAATTCAAGATTCTTCTTAAATAAAGCCTTTAACTGTTCTGCGTAATTTGAAATAAGAGCACCAACTTCTTTATCTACCTCAAGACCAAATTCAGACATTGTATTGATCATTAAACAGCCTCTTTTGTACTCATTTTGGTTTGAAAATTCTGCAAATGCATAAAAGAAGTTCTTAATACTCTCAATACCATTAGAATTCTCTTCAAAGGTTTTTAATAATTGCTGTAGCTTAGTTCTGTACAATTTTAAACTTTCTAAAAACAGATTTTGTTTATTACCAAAACTAGCATTTATAGAAAATTGATTGATACCCATTTCTTTGGATAACATTCGTAAAGAAGTACTTTTATAGCCATTCTGCCAGAATACGCCCATAGCACTTTCTATTACTTCTGCTTCATTATATTGTTTTACTCTAGGCATAAACTAAATTATTGCACAAAACTAATCAATTGATTAGTAATAAAAAAATAAATAGAATATTTTTTGAGAATAATAATAAAAGACTATAATAAGATACTGAAACTTGTTTTAATTTTAACAATAATTAGTATTTTAAAAAGAAATTAGTGATTTAGTATAATTGCCATTCCACACACATTACGCTTCCCTCCTACGTCGTCGCATAAAAAGTGTTTACTCGGGTCATTTCTATTTTGATAAATAGGTCCTCGTTAACCTCCGGTTTCATTACCCTTGTAGAAGAGGTATTTTAGAATAAATTTTTTAAAGATACTGTAGCACTATTTTGTGAACGCGGCTGGCAATCCTTATAGGTTCACCTAGCCTCAAATTTTATACATAGGAAAGACTTTCTACAAAATTTCCAATTCTTAGAACCCCTGCGACAAACCTCTTCCCGAAGCCTTGAAAAATGATGTTTTAATTGTTCCTTGGTGCTTCATCCAAATAATGGATCTCATAGGCGTAACTTGCCTCTTGCCCGGCTTTCAATTCTTTGACATTAGGGGTCATTTCCAAATTGATCTGTACACGCTCTGGACTCCAGAAAAGATTTAAATTTTCAAAAGTACCCGGTTTAAAACGTTGCTCAACACCAAATCCGGATTTTTGGTTAAAATAGGCAAAGGACCCTCCTTTAAGCCCTTTATTCAGTATGGAATTTGTCCTTTCTGTTGGTTTTGCATTTTCCCAACCTTGGTTCACCTGCAACCAATGGTCAGCTTTCACATACACACCGACTTCTTGAGGGTCTAAAGTGCCTGACCCAGCATTGTATTCGGGGTGTACGAAGAAATTAAAGGAACGGTCTGTCTTCGATTTTAAGGCTGTTTCAAAGTGGATGCCCTCTCCTTCGAGACTGATGGTACGTTCAATTCGGGCACCATCTTTTGTGGTAAGTGCAATATTAACTTCCGTAGGGCTTTGGGCAACAATTTCATACCCCAAAATTCCATCAGCTTTTGGGCCATCCCCGGCTCTAACCCATTCTTCAAAACGAAAACGATCAAAGGCACGTGTCGGTTGAACAACGTTTCGGTCCGTAGGCTTATAGGTCATCCCAACCACCTTAGCATTACTTTCAGGTAATACAAGTAATCGCCAATACTTATTTTCTAATTGAACTGCTTTCATACCTGAAAAAATTGCACGCATATTTTTTAGGTAGGTTTCATTTTTCACATATTCATTGTCCCTGATTACATTGTATTTTGCACATAGATCAGTGTATTTATCCAGTATAAACGCATCAGTATCATTTAAAGAAGGCTTGCATAAACCATTTTCATAGGTGAGATTCATAGTCGCTACACTCAGTTTTGCACGATATACACATAGCGAAGCCTTTTCTACCCGCGTACGCACCTCTTCTGATTTTGCCAATGAAAGTGCTTCCTTAAAAAAAGAATCCATTTGATTTACGGTTTCGGCATTTAAGCATAAAGTCGCTTCAGTAGAATAAAGACCGGGGTGCCGCTTTTCTTTTTCAATCAAATCGTGATAATAACTTAAGTAATCAATAATAGGTTGTGCGGCTTCCTTATAATGCATGCGACAAAAGTCAATGGTTTCTTGCCAACTATCGCGACCCGGTTTCCATAGACAGCGTGATATCACATAATTTCGTAAGTCACTTAACTCCGTGGAAAAACCATTTCCGGCTGCCTGCATAAATACGCCACGACCACTATGGTTCGCAAAATAGTCAACATTCTTTCCGATGCTTTGTAGATTCGGGAAAGGGAGGAGATACCCCCTGAAATTGGTGTTATAATTCCAGATAAAGATGTTTTTGGCTATTTTATTCCAATCATCCATATCCTTGCTAAACTCTTCGTTCAGCATACAAGTAGGATCGTCAATCGCATGATAATTACAACATTCAATACTGCATAGCATAAGCATGACATTGTCCCTTGGCTTTATTGTTTTCGGTGGCTTACGCGTGTATTCGTAGGCATAGGTGCCAATTAAAACCTCTGGATGCGTTTTTTCAACACGCTCTGCAACGGCATTGACAAAAGAAATCATGGTACCCGCATGGGATTCCTCTTGCGCATCGAGAGCCGCACAAGATTCGCAGGTACAGTAACTACCATTATCCATTTGAGCAACGTTGAAATTCTTACGGGTTGGATTTTTCTCAATGGCCTCCAAAGTGGCCTCTGTTACAAGGTCTAGAACGTCTTTGTTCGTTAAACATAATTGTGGCCCACCGCCATGCATGCTTACTTCACGCCTTCCGTTGACCAATGCATAGTATTCTGGATGTTCCTTGCCATAAATGGAAGGGGGAAGAAGAGAAGAAACATTATGACTTACACGTATATACTCGGATATACCGCCAAATTGATCTTCACCTTTAACCGTATTGGTCCGCAGTTTGGCAGCAAACGAAGGGTTTTTGAGTGTTTCACCATAATACGAAGAACGGAAAGCAAAAGGAGGTACGTAACTATAATTTTTTCCTTTGATTCTAAAATCATCATTTCTCCCTTCTTTTGGATAAAAAGTATGATCATGAGTCAAGAATCGAACACCACAATATTTTTCAAAAAACTCATAGACACCATAGAGCGTTCCACGAGGTTGATCCCCGAAAATAGCTATTTGATCCTTAGAGATCTCGATAGTAAACCCTTCTTTACCTAGATTTTTTGTGTTTATTTCTAAACCAACGTTAGTAGCTGCATTAGGACCTATTACAATGGTTTTTCCAATCGTTGATCCGGAACTGTCAATAGGCAACTCTTTACCTGTAAATGCTTTAAAAAGTCGTTGAAATTCAGTTGCTGCATACATTCCAGATGCGGTATCAGAAATGTAATAGATACCGTCAAACGATGAGATATTTGGACCATCTGCGGGTAGCGCATCCCATGCTTCTTCTGAAATCGAGGATGCTACTTTTGGTGAACATTGTATCAAAGAACTCACGAATAGTATTAAATATATACTTTTTAAGATAGAATATTGCCTTTTTTTCTTCATTTTTAGGTGTGTATGGAATTGTGAAAGTAACAATTTATTATACAATAAAACGGGTCTATTTTTTTAGTCAAAAAGTAAGTAGGTTGTACGCTTATTGAAATTCGTTATTGAAGTCGAAAAGGAAGTAGTGAAATAAATAAAAGGGGTGATGGATCAATCCCATAAGTTGGGTGTGAATTGGAAAAAGAAAGCATACACATATAGGTCGATTTTCCCCCATTGTGCTAGGCCAAACGAACTTTGTAATCCGTAGAATATCCCTTGTAGTACACATCGAGGGAAGGTAAATAAAGATTCAATCCCAAAAGTGTGTGTGGATTAGAAAAAGAAAGTATAAACTATCCCGGAGTTCGTGTTCTGTTCTTTTTTGCATTTAAGGCTTACAGATTCCCGAAGTCTCGGGATGGAAACAATTACGCCTCGCTACGCTATATTTCAGGATCTAATGTAATTCTTAATTGAACCCCTACCCTATTGGTATTATAGAAAACCGTAGATAAAAGGCCAACGCGCCGGCTGGCTCTTTCGCTAAAAAGGTCTGCTAGACCTTTTTTTAACGCTCGGCCCTTAGTAATACAATCTAAAATCAAGTAATTTACAGACATTGTAGTGTCTTTGGTGCAGCTCTTCTACCACATCCAACATAGTATCATCTTCCTTGAATAAGTTGAAGAAGGCCTTGTCAAGATTTGAGCTACTTATTCCATTATGTGCATTACCATAGCCAGAAACACCTTTTGCCCCGGTGATATCCAAAAAATATTGTGCTTCCTCTTCGTCCAAATCCAAGATTTTCGCATTTGAAAAATGTAAGATCTTTCCTTGTAACCTTCCTTCAAAAATTTCAGCAATTTCCTGTAAACTATAGTAGTAGTCATTCAAACAAATACTATTGGCCTCACCGGTCATAACCATGTAGATGATTTCATAATCCTTAAAATGATGATCATCCAAGACCAGTGTGTTTAAGCTATCTTCCAGTCCTTCAATGGTGTCACAGGTTTTATAGATGCTTGCTATTCCATATTTCAAGGCCAATTGTTCCAAGCTTTCTTGTGCTTCGGTAACCTTGTCCGTTTCTGTTTCATGAACCGCTTCTAAACAATAAATGAAATTAGTTGCATCTATAAATTGTTCTTGGGGTAATTGTTGTCTTTTCTCTAACAAGCTTCTGAAATTATATAATGTATATGAAACACAAAATTACTGTAACTCTTCTATTCTTTTCCGCGTTTGCATATAAAATACCATTCCACACTCCTTTATTCATGGTTGGTTATTTTATAATAAGGAATTCATGAACCTAAAGGTTTCACTCCCTTCCTATTCCTTCTACGCCGATAGGGACAACCTTAAAAAACAATAGCTAAGACATTGAACTAATATTTTCCTATGCTTTTTTAACAGCGGCATCAAAATAGCTATTGGTTTTCAAAAGTTTTCTGAGGCCACGCTAATCTTAATACATGTTTTGGTCTTTTATTGGCTATTTTTAAAAAAAAAGCTATAATTAATTTTTAATTAGAATGAGTCTTAATAATTTTACTTAGAATATCATTATTGAAAGTATCAAAAATGATTGCTGTAGAAATACTAAACCTCATATCTTTAACAAGTATAAAACTAATTAGGGAAAAAAATGCTCCAAGAATTTTCAGAGTACATCAAAGAGTTTGAAAACAGTTTAAAAAGTGTTTTTCATGAGCGGTATGACATAAACCAATTTAGTAAAGAAAGAGGTTTACCAGTGGTGGCCTTAAGGGATATTATGGCAAAAGCTCCATTATCTGTAGCTATACCGGAAAATTTTGGAGGTAGAGGGGTAAAAGTAAAAGAATGCCTTAGACTTTTATCAAGTGCTTCATACGAATCGCTTGCCTTATCACTAACATTTGGAATTAACATTGCTTTGTTTTTAGAGCCCGTAGCAAAATATTCCAATAAGTCCGTTCAAGCCGACATCTTTAAACGCTTTTTAGAAAAGCAGAATATGGGCGGTTTAATGATTACTGAACCTAGTTTTGGCAGTGATGCTTTGGGTATGGAAACCTTTAATGAAAAAGTAGGGGATGAATATATCATCAAAGGAACAAAACATTGGCAAGGTTTAACAGGTATGGCCGATTATTGGTTAATTACTTCCCGGAAAAAAAATAGTAATGGCAATTTAAGCAGGGATATTGATTTTTTTATCTGTGATGTTACCCAACCAAATCAGCAAATAACGGTAGAGGAATATTACGACAATATAGGCTTATACATGATTCCTTACGGGAGAAATAAGGTTGATGTCAAAGTTCCTGCTCAATTTAAACTACAACCAGAAACCTCTGGTGTAAAAATGATGTTAGACATTTTGCACAGAAGTAGAATGCAGTTTCCGGGAATGGCAACAGGATTCATTAAAAGAATGTTAGACGAGTCTATCAAATATTGTAATGAACGAATTGTTGGTGGAAAAAAACTAATTGAATTAGACCAAATCCAATATCAAATTTCCAGAGTTCAAGGTGCTTACACTATTGCTTCTGCCATGTGTTTTAGAAGTAGTGGTCATAGTGGAATAGAAAACGACTTGTCCAATGAAGGCATCGAGGCAAATACCATGAAAGCATTTGTAACCGATTTAATGCAAGAAGCAGCACAAACACTAACACAGCTTTCTGGAGCAAAAGGGTTTAAAATTGACAATGTTGGTGGACGAGGTATTATGGATAGTAGGGCTTTTCAAATATTCGAGGGATCTAACGAAATGCTATACACTCAAATTTCTGAGATGATTGTAAAGCTTATGAAACGTAAAAAAGAGTTTAATATCTATCATTTTCTTAAAGATTTCAATTTAACCGATCAGTCTTATCCTTACTTCAAAAATGAATTGGATTTTAGTTTTGATCCTGGGTTAAAACAAAGAAAAATGATTGATCTGGGTAAAATATTTTCTAGAGTAATTACTTTGAATTTTGTGTTGGAAATGGAAGGGAAAGGCTTTAGGAAAGACTTAACCACAAATTGTCTAGAATTAATAAAACTCGATGTTTCTAACTTAATTAATTCATTTCATGCACAAAATACAGCAAGCGTAATTACTGATTATAACGAAAATAGTTTGTGGTATGATTTTGTTTAGTGCATATTTTATACCCTTTAAGGGATAGTCCTTGGTATTGAAAATTAATTTTACCCATTGCATACACATTACCCTCCCCTCCTATTCCACTTGGGACAGGCTTGGCTTGTATAATAAGTTTCTTTAAAACCATATTGGCAGGTATTATGTAAAAGGAAATTCTGCAATAAACGCCACTGCCCCAACCCGCCGCCAAAAGCAATCAGCCACTGGCTAATTCCTTTTGGCACGTGTCACGTGTAAAGTAGCCCTTTATTCCTTTTGCGGACACTTAACGTGTTTTCAAACTATGCGTTTTATTGAACATTTCAAAAGATGAAAAATCATCGGATATGGACTTTTAAAGACACTAATGCTCCTTTCGTCCAATATAATTTGTCATTCTGAAACAATAGGATAGATTTAAAGTTCCTAAATCAAAACATATGAAACTTGACCTGATCATCGTAGATGACTCTTTTCTATGGTTATCCTTGGCTGAAAAGCTAGCCAAAACCCACCCTTTAATTGGTCGCACAACATCTTTCATCGATTCTTATGATGCTTGGGTGTACATACAAACAGCAAAACCACAGGTGGTATTGTCCGATATTGAAATGCCGGGTATGAATGGATTTTCTTTTCTTGAAATGTTCGGAAACCGAGTGCCTTTTATATCCAGTTCTACCAAACAAGGTTTTGAGGGAGAAGCTAGGGAACTTGGGTGTGCGGATTTTATCAAAAAGCCCTTTACAAAAACTGAATTCTACCATTCAATTGATATGGTTTACAATCAACTATATGGTCAAACCGCCTGCTTTATCTAAAAGTCATGGCAATGAAGCCACGAATCTTCGATTCCCCTCCCCTCCTATCCCTGCGACTCCGCTCAGGACAGGCTGGGTCAAGAAACTTGATTTTATCGCTATTATTGGTCTATCTCCAATAACATCCCTTTTGCAGCTTTGCCAATTTTTCCATTAGTATCCAAGGAAATGGCCTTTTTGAGTACCTCTTTTGCTTTAGGGGTGTCTTGTAATGCGATGTACGCTTCCCCTAGATTTTTATATGTGCTTGCAGAATTCGGGAATAGTTGTGAAACCATCGAAAATACCTGAATGGAAGCCTGTACTTGTGGTACACGGCCACTCTGCAATAATAGGTTTCCTTTTTTGTTTAATTCCATTTCAAAATCACAAAAAGCATAACGGGGGTCTTGTATCATTTTGGGAAGTACTTCGGCCAATTGCTGTGTTTGTCCGGATAGATACAGGTCCGTTATATATTCGATGGGTTTGGGTTCAAAATCATGGGCATTAAATGTCAATGCGGCTTCCAATACCGGGTCTTGATTGTTTACATAGTCATCAAAACCCATGGTAACGGGAATGCTGGGGGCGGTCCAATCGGCATTTTCCAAGGCGGGCATATCTTGCCACCATAAATACGATAAATACGCTGTAATCTTGCTATTGGGCAATACTACGGGTCGGGTATCCCCATAAAAATTGACATTCTCCGCTGTTGGTTCCCCTACTAAAATCGCTTCTGTATACCTAGTGATTTCATTGGTCAGATTTTGACAGGCCGAAAACGTTTCACGACCGATAATAAAATAGAAACTACCCTTTTTATTGATTTTCGGTCTTGCCATCAAGCCCTTTATCAATGGGAGATTGTTGTAGTTATTACCACCACCGTTAAGACGGACATCATAGACCAACTTTTCTATATGGTGCGTATCAATAAATTCAAACAGTCGCTTATAAAATTGCTCAAGGGTTTCGTTTTCATCATCAAATACGGAACTCTGTCGAACATAGAGTGTTTTTATGTCTTCCAAATATTCAAAATAGAACAGTTTATCCTCGAGATGTTTTAAATACAAAGGGGTCGTCTCCGTATTTCGGGCCGTGAGCCACTCCGCCGTCGGTAATGTGAAATTGAAGGCTTTCGGCTTATCTTCCATAGCGATGGTTTTAAATTCATGCGTAAAGACCTTTCCCTCTTTTTCCAAAGTAAGGGT
Source organism: Maribacter aquimaris (assembly GCF_014596745.1). Taxonomy (GTDB): domain Bacteria; phylum Bacteroidota; class Bacteroidia; order Flavobacteriales; family Flavobacteriaceae; genus Maribacter_A; species Maribacter_A aquimaris. The sequence continues at coordinate 293,020 of NZ_JABTCF010000001.1, read as the reverse complement.
GACCGTCCCTGAAAGTTCCGGGATAACGCCTTGTGCATGCAGTACTTCCGGCGCCAATAAAAAGCGTAGTCCATAGGCTTTAAAGTATTGCTCGTTTTCTACGGGAACTACAGGATAAATCAATTCCATAGCCTTGTCTATAGCCGTATCACCTATCTTCAAGACTTTGGCGCCCAAAACCTTTTTGTGGTCTTTTTGAACGCCTTCAATATAGATATCCGCTTTAAATTGGTACAGATTGATGGGTAAGATTCCGCTCTTGGCCATGGTGCTATAGGGGATCTGGGTATGACCATATTTAAATTGGGATATCATACGTGCCAATCCCACACGGATCTCGTGTTCCCTTAGGTTGGGAATCTCATGGTAAAGTGCTTCAACCTGGGTATCAAAATCCTCTTTGGTCGTTTTTACGAAAAGAAACGAATAGTCTTTATGGATCGTGTTCTGTAAAAAACGAAGGTCTTCTTGCCATTGCGTTGCGCTTACGTCCTTCTGGGCCGATAATTGAAAGAAGATGAATAGGTTGAGGATAACAAGTAATTTTTTCATGATGTCGTTTTTTGATTACATCACAAATATGGTTTTAATCCCCTCCGAATAGCAGTACTTTGTGTTGAAACGTAGGGAATGTTACTTGAAACATCACGGACGTCCTATTGGTTCAACCAGTCTTTAAAATCGCTGGTCTTTTGTCTGCTTACAATAAATTCCTGGTCACGGGGATTTGATAGGGATAACTTTACGCGATGGTTAAAATAGGGTTCTATTTTTTGGATTGAAATTTTGGAGATGATCTGGCCCCTATTGATTCTGTAAAACTTGGTGTCATCCAAGGACCCAAACAATTCGTCCATGGTCTCATCTATGATGTAGCGTTTGTTATGGGTAATACCAAACGTGATACTGTCCTGCGAATACATATACAAAAGCTCCGATACCCGTATTTGTACAAAGCCACTCCCCTCCTTTACCAAGATTCCCGAACGTTTTTGTGGTGTTTGGATACTACCTAAAAGTTCTTTTAAAATATTCGGTTCTATGGGAGTTGATAGCCTTTTGGATTTCGAGAATTTGATCAATGCAGCATCCAAGTCGTTTTGTTTGATGGGCTTTAGGAGATAGTCAATACTGTTTACCTTAAAGGCCTGAATGGCGTATTGGTCAAAAGCCGTAGTGAAAATAATAGGTGCGGTTACTTCTATTTTCCGGAAAATCTCAAAACTTAAACCGTCCGCCAGTTGAATATCCATGAACACCAAATCCGGTGTCCTATTATTTCTAAACCATAAAACCGTATCCTCGACGGAATCGATAACAGCCAGTACTTCAAAATCAAAATCACTGTTGTTCAATAAGTGCTTTAATTGACTTACTGCACGGGGTTCATCTTCAACGATCAATATTTTCATGACTTTTCTTTGGATGGTTTTAATAATGGAAGGGAAACTGTAAAATGCCCTCCCTCATTTTTGATGATAGGCGTTTTACTTGCTATAAGTTGATACCGTTTTTTTATATTCTGCAAACCGATTTGTGTTGAGGGTGTTTGGCTCGATTTGGGTTGGATTTTATTACGTACTACCAGGTGGTCATCCGTAATGGTTACGGTTATGGTCAATGGTTTGGCTTTGGAAACAATATTGTGTTTTATGGCATTTTCCAATAAAAGCTGTAAACTCATAGGGACGATCATTGTGCTAAGTTTAGCGTCAGGAATATTCCAGTTCAACTTCAAGTTATCCCCAAATCTTTCCGACTGGATATGAATATAGGCTTTCGCGAATTGCAACTCCTCCCCTAGCGAAATTAAATTGGAGTTGCCCGACTCGATAATAAAACGATATACACCGGATAAATTATCCACAAAATCCTTGGCATCCTCCTTGGTGTCTTGGTCAATGATATCCCGCAGGGTATTTAGACTGTTGAAAAGGAAATGGGGACGCGCCTGGTTTCTTAAGGTGTCTAACTGCGCCTGTATCATTACCTGTTTGGTTTGTTCCTCTTCCCGTATCGATTTTTTTAAGCGTACATACGAGTAAATGACCTCATAAATGGCCATCACCATAATCGTCATGATAATGACCGGAATAAGTACTTTTAAATGTATTACATGTTGTGAGCTATACCCAAATAGTTTGATGACGCCCGCCGATAAATATCCCCCCAGTAAATCCACCAAAAAAACCGTGGAAATTACAGCTAGAATAAGGATGCCAATCCGCTTTTTATCGTCTTTGAAATCGGGGTATTTTTTTCGCAAAGAAATTAAGATACTTCGTATAATGACCCAATCGCAAAGGGTAAAGAATAAGGAAGCGACCCAACCTATGAAAACGAGTGCTGTGGATGTTCTCTCGGATGGGTTATTGAATAAATAGTTTGTGATAATACTTAATACAAGAATGCCCATGATCGAATACCAGAAATCATCAAACCCTAGATATTGTATTCGTTTCTTTTTATTCAATAATGGCATAAATGTGACCTTATTAGTGGTATACGCTCTGCTTAATAGGGTGGAATGTACATGCAATCCATGAAGAAGATACTTTTCCGAAAAGAATCATAACAATTCTTCTTCTCTATGAAGGCACCTTTCCCTGGATACCCTATAAGCGAATAACGGGATTATTTATATGGCATGCAAACCAAAAAAATAAGCAATGGTCAGCGGATCAAATATCTTGGGAATCACCAAAAAACAAAAGCATTATATGTTGAAGTGTCGTATTAGGGTATTGAATCGTTATGCTTTCAACTAGAATACCATTCCAGATACATTCCCACTTCACTCCTATCCCTTTGACGCCTATTTAATTCAACCGATAACGATACACCACAGGGGTTTGCCCGGTTTTGTCTTAAACAATCGGTTGAAGTACTGCGGGTAATCAAAACCTACTTATATGATTGTAAATAGGTTGTCCGGACTCAAAAAAAACTGTATCATTAGTTGTCATGTTTTAAAAACGTATCTTGTTCATTATTATGCACGCATAATAAAGTGGAACTAAAAAGCAATCTAGAATGACCAAGTACAAGCATATTTTTGAGCCTTTGGATTTAGGATTTACCACCCTAAAGAATCGAATATTAATGGGTTCTATGCACACCGGATTGGAAGAGGAAAAAAATGGCATGGAAAAAATAGCCACTTATTATGCCGAACGGGCAAAGGGTGGGGTCGGATTAATTGTTTCGGGTGGCATTGCGCCCAACGTACAAGGTTGGACAGGTCCCTTTTCTGCGCGAATGAGCACTAAAAAGCATGCGAAACACCATAAAGTCATTACGGATGCCGTACATAGGGAAGGTGGTAAGATTTGTATGCAAATACTACATGCTGGTCGGTATGGATATCATCCTTTTGCAGTGGCACCATCGGCTATAAAGTCGCCCATCTCCCCTTTTAAACCCTTTAAGCTGAAACAATCCGGTATTAATCGTACTCTACGTGATTTTGTGAATTCTGCCAAACTTTCCAAACTAGCGGGTTATGATGGGGTGGAAATTATGGGTTCTGAAGGCTATTTGATTAATCAATTTATTGCGGAAAGAACAAATAAACGTACCGACACTTATGGGGGTAGCTATGAAAACCGGATGCGTTTACCGATTGAACTCGTAAAGCAAACTCGTGAAGCCGTTGGTAAGGAGTTTATTATTATCTATCGCTTATCCATGTTGGATTTGGTAGAAAAAGGAAGCTCTTGGCAAGAAGTGGTTGCCTTAGGCAAGGAAATAGAGAAAGCAGGAGCGACAATTATAAATACAGGGATTGGCTGGCATGAAGCCCGCATACCCACCATTGCTACATCAGTACCCAGGGCGGCATTTACATGGGTGACCAAAAAGATGAAGGAAGAATTATCGATTCCGTTAATTACGTCCAACAGAATAAATATGCCAGAAACTGCCGAACGAGTTTTAGCGGAAGGTCATGCCGATATGGTTTCTATGGCACGACCATTTTTGGCAGATCCAGAGTGGGTCAATAAGGCGGAAGCAAATAAGGCAGATGAGATAAACACCTGTATCGCTTGTAATCAAGCCTGTTTAGACCATGTTTTTAAACGTAAGGTTGCCAGTTGTTTGGTGAATCCAAGGGCATGTCATGAAACGGAACTGAATTATAACCCGACAGAAAAAAAGAAAAGAATAGCCGTTGTAGGTGCTGGTCCGGCAGGTTTGGCAGCATCTACAGTAGCAGCGCAACGCGGTCATGATGTTACGCTTTTTGATGCTGAAAAAGAGACTGGAGGGCAATTTAACCTGGCAAAGCAAATACCTGGCAAAGAGGAATTCTATGAAACCATTCGCTATTTCAATAAACAATTGGAATTGCATAAAGTAACGGTAAAACTGAATACACGAGTAACTGCAGAAGATTTACAGAATGGCAATTTTGATGAGATTATTGTAGCGACCGGAATCAAACCAAGAACCCCGAAAATTGAGGGTGTTGACCACCCAAAAGTCCTAAACTATATAGATGTATTGAAGCTGAAAAAACCAGTGGGTAAGCGTGTTGCGGTTATCGGCGCAGGCGGAATCGGTTTTGATGTCTCTGAATATCTCGCCCATGAAGGGGAAAGTACAGCTTTACATATTGATGCTTGGCTTAAAGAATGGGGCATTGATAAGACCCTAAAGGCTCGCAGTGGGGTTGAGCATATAGAGGCAGAAATACCCCCCTCCCCTAGGGAAATATTTATGTTTAAGCGTAGCAAAGGTAAGTTTGGAGGCAATCTCGGCAAAACCACGGGTTGGATCCATCGTTCTACCTTAAAAAAGAAAAAAGTACAGTTCATCAATGAAGTACAGTACACCAAAATAGATGATGAAGGCTTGCATTATACCCAAAATAATGAGCAGAAATTATTGGCAGTAGATAGTATTGTTATCTGTGCAGGTCAATTACCCTTTAAAGAACTTTTAGAACCATTGCAGGCAAAAGGCATAAAAGTACATGTAATTGGTGGTGCAGATGTTGCTGCCGAATTAGATGCTAAACGAGCCATAAATCAAGCTTGTCGGTTAGCCGCCGCAATTTAATGCGGTTTTAAAAGGAGAAATCACTATTTTAAAATGAATTAATCTTCCATGGGTATAAATGCTCCGTTTTCATACGTCAGTTTTAGAATTTTACCGGTAGATTTCATGAAGCCCGATGGGGAATCCAAGTCTCCATCGATATAGGTTTCGACTAACCCATGGTATGATATTTCTTTTGTTTCGGGGTTGTATTGGGGTATCAACTCATCGTGACCTCTAGTTATTTCATACATGAATTTATCATCCCCATGAAAGCAGCCATTGCAATCTTTTAAAACCCCATCACTAAAGCTTAATAATCTAAAAACATAAAACTCTTTACCGCTACCGTGTGTTCCGTACCCCTTTACTAGGTATTTATCATTGTCGATACGATGTATTTGATAATGGTAAACTTCCGTGTTATCGATGATGTTATGATTCTCGGTAGTTGTCAAAAAACCAACAGCCAATTCATTGTTTATTTTATACTGATACATGGAATTATAGATGTGCCATGTACCACCACTAAACTCATTCCAAGAAAAAATTCTTAGTTTATCGTCTTCAGAAGAAATGATTCTTACAAACTTGGATAATGAATCGTATTTCACATTTATTAATGATTCATTTTTAAGGGTTTCAGCCAAGGTATTTTGAAATCGTATTAAAATGCTATCCCTCGCTTCCCCATAAGTACCACCGTAGTCGTGCTTATTGTCCTTAAACTTTTTATAAATGGAAGTCAGATGATTGTCTATAGCAGCAGCATCAACCGTTTGTTGGGAATATATTGTAGCACTATATCCTAAAGATAGTATAAGGGTGAAAATAGAAAGTGTTCTTTTCATTGCTGGAAATGTGCTGATGTATAACGTTATAGCAGAATGCTTATAAAAATGGAATCCTCTATAGATTTACCTCATATTTCTTTACACTGAATTTCTTTTATTTCCAAAATGGGCATTCCCATTTTTTAGGGACAGCAGCTTTAACGAAATACGTGCAACAAAGGTAGTGTAATTACATTCTTCCTTCAAAACGGGAAAGTTCCCATGCCCAAGGAATAGTGGCACTGAAAGTTGTAAAAAATAGCCGTTGAATTCCACCTCGGAAATTAACTTTTTTTAAGAACAGCAGATCGTTATTTGCACTAATTTTGCGGCCCTAAATTAGTATCAAGAATCCCATAAGAGGAGATAGCAACCTGCAATAAAGAGCAAGGTGCTAAATAGATAAGCCAATTAATAGGACCCAATGTTACATCATGATCCCATTTATTGGGAGCTGTTTCCTTTTTGAAATGAAGAAAGAGAAATGGCAACTATTCAAAGCGTTACCCCTAAATTTTCAGCTTTAATACCCCTATTTGTTTTCGTTTTCACGTTTTTGGGTGTTGGGATCTATCAAGACGATTTTTATGCGTTACCTGCCCCTATTGCTGTCATCATGGGCATTATTGTCGCATTCATACTATTTGAACAATCGTTAAGTTCAAAAATAGAAACCTTGTTAAAAGGATGTGGTGATGATAAAATAGTAACCATGTGCCTGATCTATTTACTCGCCGGGGCATTTGCCGCAATTACGAACGAGACCGGTAGTGTGGATTCGATCGTAAATCTTGGTTTGGATTATATTGTCATTCAATATATTTATGTGGGCATCTTCATAATTTCCGGATTTTTATCGATAGCAACAGGGACCTCGGTCGGTGCCATTGTCGCTTTGGCCCCTATAGTGGTAGGTTTTGCGGATAAAAGCAGTGCGGACCTGGCCATATTATCTGGCGCCTTATTGGGGGGTAGTATGTTCGGTGACAATTTATCGGTCATTTCAGATACCACCATTGCCGCAACCCAATCCCTGGGGTGTAAAATGAGCGATAAGTTCAAACAGAATATCAAGATGGCCGTTCCTGCCGCCCTATTCACTATGGCCTTATTGATCTTTCAAGGGTTGGGATTAAAGTCCATGGAAACAGCTACCGTAGCCTATAGTTATTCCGTTTTGAAAATCATGCCTTATGTATTGGTCATCATCCTTTCCATCATGGGCGTTAATGTTTTCGTAACCTTATTGTTAGGTGTGGTTTCGGCCGGACTTTTAGGGATTGTTTATGGTGATTTCACCCTTTTGGAATCCACTAAAATCGCCTATACGGGGTTTACGAACATGTCGGAAATATTCCTATTATCCCTACTTACAGGGGGATTGGCAGCTTTGGTAGAAAAAAATGGGGGGATTGGATTTATCTTGATCAAGATAAGAAGGCTTATAAAAAACCAGAGAACGGCCCAGTATGGAATTGCTACATTGGTGGGGGCGATCAATACGGCCATTGCAAATAATACGGTATCCATTATCATTGCCGGTCCTATAGCCAAGACCCTGAACGATGAGTATCATTTGGATAATAAAAAGACAGCTTCCATTTTGGATATTTTTGCTTGTATCTCCCAAGGGTTACTCCCTTATGGTGCACAGGTTTTAATGATCTTGAGCTTTTCTAAAGGAAGGATAGATTATCTGGACTTAGTATTCAATTCATGGTATTTACTGCTGTTGTTTGTTTACACCGTACTGTTTATCAGCTTTAAACCCCTAAAGGCTTGATCTTTATGGTGGAATGTGATCTATCTAGAACTAATATTCCGTTTTATCCTCTTTTTTCTCCCATTCCTGAAAAGGTTTTATCGCTATTTCCGGTACCAATTGCTCAAAGGGGATACTTCGTTCGTTATAGGGTAAGGGAATCTCTTTATAGATAAAGGCATCATCAAAGCCGATATTGGCGGCATCGGCTTGATTGCTTCCATAATAGACCTTATCGGGTCGGGCCCAATAAATAGCACCTAAACACATGGGGCAGGGTTCGCAGGAGGTATAAATCTCACAACCCTCCAATTGAAATGAATCCAGGTTCTTGCAGGCATCCCGGATAGCGATAACCTCAGCATGTGCCGTTGGGTCGTTGGTCGATGTTACTCTGTTATTACCTCTACCGATAATTTTTCCGTCTTTGACGATCACACAGCCAAAGGGTCCCCCTTCATTATTTTGCATCCCTTTTAAAGCCGCATTTACGGCCTCTTGCATAAACTTTTCCTTGCTCATATTAAATCTCTTTTAGTAGCATTAAAAGCACCTTTGTAATTTCATAAAAAAAGCTCATCGTTACCGATGGGCTCTTTTAAAACTTTTTATAAAATTAAAGCATACATTTAATTCTGCCATGATTTTTACTCTTTATTATGATTCGGGTATTCCGTAATAAGGAAGCTCCATACTTGGTAAGGTTACTTCATTTAACGAGTCATTATATGTAATTTCAGGAATCCTTAACTTTACGCCATAATATAAGGTTTATAAGATTTGTTACAGATAAAAGCTTACTTAGATCATATAGCGATCATATCTAATTCTGATTGGGATTTTTTCACATCAAAATTAAAGCCATCCGTTATTCCGAAGAAAAAGGTTTTTTTAAAACTCAACGAGATAGAAAACCATATTTCCTTTATTGAAGCAGGTATTGTGCGCTTATATATTCCAAAGGAAAACCCCGAAAAGGAAATCACTTTTGGCTTTAGTTTCAAAAACCAGTTTATAAGTGCATATGATTCTTTTTTAACAAGGAAACCTTCTACTTATCAATTACAGGCACTGACAGAGACATCCATTTTAAGTATTACGTATGATGATCTGCAGGAGGTATATAAAACCACCCAAATAGGAAATCTTATTGGTAGGCTTACGGCAGAACGACTCTTTCTGCTCAAATCGAAACGCGAACAATACTTATTGAATTTAACGGCTGAGGAGCGCTATCTAAAGTTATTTAAAGAGCGTCCTGAACTTCTAAAGGTTGTTCCCCTTAAATACATCAGTTCTTATATTGGGGTAACAGCCCAAGCTTTAAGTAGAATTCGAAAACGCGTGTGACCCATTTTTATTGATTTAGGTTCATTGTTTTGTTTATAGTCTGAAGCTATATTTGTGAAAAAACTTATGGCAATCGTTATTTTCGTTTTAGTGCTTTGGTATGGAGGCTTGTTTTTTCAGTCTTTCTTTTTGCATCGTTATGCGGCACACCAGGTATTTACCATGTCAAAAACCATGGAACGCATCACCTTTGTCCTTACATGGGTATTTCAAGGGTCAAGTTACTTAAGTGCTTATGGGTACGGTGTTATGCATCGTATGCATCATGCATATACAGATACTGAAAATGACCCACATTCACCATCGCATGATGCTAATTTGTTTGCGATGATGTGGAGAACAAAAAACATCTATCAAGATATCAATAAACAGCGTATTGAAATTGACCAGCGTTTTACCAAGAACGTTCCGCAATGGAAAGCTTTTGATGCCTTTGCAAGTTCACGATTTTCACGAATACTATGGATTTCGCTTTATATTCTATTTTTTGCATTCTTTACGACTTCACCATGGCAATGGTCATTATTACCTGTGACTTTTTTAATGGCACCTATTCACGGAGTTATAATCAATTGGTTTGGACATATTTATGGCTATGTGAATTATAAAATGAAGAACACAAGTAAAAACCTTTTTCGATTCGATTTTTTAATGATGGGCGAAGGCTATCACAACAATCATCATAAGTTCGCAAGTAGAGCCAATTTTGGCGTAAAATGGTATGAAATTGATATTACATATTTGATAATCAGACTGTTGAATGCTTTTGGCTTTATTCAGTTAAAACAAATTGAAGTAAAGAGTTGATTTCTGTCATTCTTTAAATTCTGTGCTTCCTCCTTATCGTTCGAATACGCTATGGTTAAACCTGGGTTTCACACTCGGTTTTCTACTATCTTTCAAGATTATTGATTACTTAAGATTTGAAGGATCGAATAATTTCTGGGAAACCTTTATTTTCGTCTACATTATTGAATAAAACCCTCGATTTCTTGATTTTCAATCTTAGGATTGGCTCCTTGTTTACTGGCCACAATAGCACCTACGGCACTGGCAAAATCGATTGCCTTTTGGGGAGGGGTGCCCTTCAATAATTTATCCGTCAAGGCGGCCAAGAAGGAATCCCCGGCACCTACCGTATCGGAAACGATTATTTTATATCCGCTATTGTAATAAAAGGTGTCGTTGTGGTAGAGCAGCGCCCCGTGGCGTCCTTTGGTTACACAAATGGATTTTGAATGGGTGTGTTCGGCCATGAATAGAACGATATTTTCCATGGATTTTGAAGTAGCCCCCAAGGCTGACGCAATTTCAAAAATCTCATCGTCATTGAATTTAAGAAAATCAGCTTGCTTCATAAGGTAAGTTAAAACCTCTAGGGTGTAATGTGGTTTTCTTAAGTTAATATCAAGGATTTTATATTTTGCCAGTTTTAAAAGTCCGTATAACGTATCCCTGGAGGTTTCACTCCTAGCCACCAAACTACCAAAAATGAAGGCATCCGAATCCTGGACTTTTTTCTTGGCCTGTTCGGTGAATTGGATATTATCCCAAGCCCTTGGGAAATTAATGTCATAGGAGGCGGAACCTTTTTCATTCAACGTCACTTTTACCGCTCCTGTCCCTAAAGTTGTATCTACCTGTATGTAATCGACGTTAACACCATGCTTGGCTGCGAAGGCCACTATTTCCTTACCGGGCGCATCATCACCTATTCTTGTGATGATGGAAACAGTATTGCCCAATGATTGCAACCTTAGGGCAACGTTTAATGGGGCGCCCCCTATAGTTTTATGTGAAGGGAACACATCCCATAGCACCTCTCCAAAACAAACGATATTTTTCATTTCGCTAATTTTTAAGTGCCTTATCGTTTTGTTCGATAACACAGGTTGCAATACCCTTTTCTGTTATGTTTTTATAGGCCTTTGTAAACGCCTCTACAAAAGTGGGTGAATCCTTGAGTTTGCCAAATACGGTTTCAATTTCCAAAAAGGCTTTTGGATCGCCTTTTGAGGCGGCAAGACCTTTTTCGTTCAAGATGGACCTCATGGCATCCTTAATGTTCAAATTATTGCCCTTTTCGTCCTTTCCTAGGCTGTAAATTGCCCATGCGGCAATCACCAAGGATGCAAATGCAATGGAGCCCTTTTTTTCCAAATTGGTGTTTACGGTCGGTAAAACGAAAATTGGGAATTTTGCAGAGCTTTCAGAACAAATCCTATCGATTTGGTCTTTGATATTGATGTTTCCAAACCGTTCCAATAAGGATTTTTTGTAACCGTCCAGATCAACGCCTTCCAAGGATCCCAACGTAGGTGTTACCTCTATGTCCATGTAATGCTTTAAGAAGGCACTTATTTGAGGATTGTGAACCGATTCATCGATGGTGTCATATCCCAGTAAGGCACCTATGATCCCTAAAACGGTATGGCCTGCATTCAATAGGCTTAATTTCATTTTTTCATAGGGAACCACATCTTCCACAAATTGGGCACCTACGGTTTCCCATGAAGGTCTGCCTGCTGTAAAATCATCTTCTATGACCCATTGTTTAAAGGGCTCGCAAACCACTGGCCAAGCATCATCAATGCCTGAGGATGCTTTAAGGTTTTCAATATCGGCTGCACTTGTGGCCGGTGTGATTCGGTCGACCATACTATTTGGAAACGACACATGAGTTTCTATCCACGATACCAATTCCGGTTCCGCTTTTTGCACATAGCTCAATAGCATCCTCTTGGCCATATGACCGTTTCCTTGGATGTTATCACACGATTGCAGGGTACAGCCCTGTAATCCTCGTTCTTTTCTAAGCTTAAAGGCTTGTGTTAAATAACCGAAAATTGTTTTTGGGGCTTCCGGATGCTTTAAGTCATATTGGATATTAGGATTGGTAAAATCAAAACTTTGGGTGGCCTCACTATAATTGTAACCCCCCTCGGTAATGGTCAAGGTAATGATCTTAACCTCGCTACTTGCCATTTTTTCGATTACCGTTGTTGGATTTTCGGGGGCATATAAATTCTCAACAATAGAACCAATGACACGTTTGGTAAGTGAGCCATCCAATTCTTTGATAATCAAGGTATAAAGCCCATCTTGTTCCTTTAGGGTATTATGGATCTTCGTATCGAATTCCAATAAGGCGATACCACATATACCCCAATCCGTAATGTTCTCATCATGCAATAACCGATCGGTGTAAAAAGCTTCATGAGCTCTATGGAAACCGCCGATACCAACATGTACAATCCCTGTTTTCAATTTACTCCTGTCATAGGTTGGACAAGGCATTCTTTTGGCGATTTCTGCCAAATTCTTTTGATTAAGTTTAATGCTATTATTCATGAGATTTATTTTTTTTGGGATTTTCCCCGTTTGAGCGCCCAATATGCAGTGGCAAAATAAATTAGAGTACATATAAATGTATACCGATAGAAAATCTCGCGATTCTCCAAGTATATGGTTTCATTGGAGCTGCCGAACAGTACGATACAGGCCAATACTAAGCTGATTAGCAATGTTAGCATTGAAATGACCTTCAATACCTTTGAAAAAAGTGTAGTATCCTTTATGGGTTTGCTTTCTTTTTTGGCTTGTTGTTCTTGGAATCTTTCAATGTTTGCATTACGTGTTCTTTCTTTTTCCTCGGCCTCAGGGTATTTGTTTTTAGCACCATATTTTCCGGCCAAAAACGTATAGACGGCTATGGTGAAGATCCAAGTGGGTATAAAAAGATAAAAGAAAGACATGACGTTAAGCGCATTTAAGCCAAAACCGAATGCGAGACCTAGAATCCATGATGTTATCGCAGGGGTACTGGTTTTTAGTTGTTTATAGTGCAACCAATATCTTGAATATCCAATGCGGGGAAATATTTGATGTTCGGCAAATACGATGCCCCCAACGGGTACGACTATTAAACCGGCATAGGTAAGTAACGGAAGGATCTGTGTAAACACAAAAGGGAAACAGGCCACGATACACGTTGCCAAACCTACGATCAATGTTGTTGTTTTCCTTGACGTATTGTGAAATACAGCCTGTGCGGCCAAACCGGCACGGTATAGATTGGCAACGGCGGTAGTCCAACCGGCTACAATTACGATTACAAAACCAGACCAGCCAAGGGCGTAGTACGCAACATCACCGGGATCTAGTTCTACGATGGATTTTCCGAGAATCACGGCGGCTCCTGCTCCCATGATACCCGCAGCAATCCATGCCACATAATGTCCGAACATCATTCCTGTACTGGTGGCCAATCCGTACACTTTCTTTTTGGCAAAACGGAATAGAGCCATATCTATAAGTCCAAAATGTGTTATGGTATTGGCTGCCCAAGCAAAACCGATCACTTCGGTAAGACCAATGCCTGGTTGCCCATCACTGTTGACACCGGTCCATATGGATTGGTCGCCGAGCGTTATAAAGTCGGTCCAGCCATCAGGTATGGTTTTTCCCAATACTTCCAACGATAAAGCGGGTAAAAGAACAAATGCACCACTGGTGAACATAACGAACAGCCATGGGGCGCAAATACTCGAAAATTCAGAAACGGCACTAAAACCATAGATAGCAATAGAAACCACAACAAGACCAACGATTAATACAATGAGCACAAACCACATATTGGTCGGATACCAGTTCAATTGAGGGGGAATATTGAACGCAAAACGAACAGCCGTAGCGGAAACGGTGATCATGGCTGCGGATATTACCGTAAAAATTATGACGTTGGCCCAATTATAAAGCTTGGTCATGGAGTCACCCGCTATTTTATTAAGATAGGTATATAAGCTTAATCGGGTTTCTACGGCAATGGGGGCGGTAATCAATGTCCAGCTTAATACGGCCAAAATGTTACCGATCAATAAGCCCAATAAGATATCCTTGGTCGTTGCGCCCAAAGCCACGAAGGTCGCTCCAATGACAAATTCGGTGGCGGCAACATGTTCAGCGGCATACAAACCGGCAAAGTGGGTCCAATTGTGCAATTTGTTTTTTGCAATCGGTAATTGATCTACTTCTAATTTTTCGAATTGCTGGAATTCATTGGTCGTATCCATGATTTGTAATTTTGGAATTAGCTTATATGATATTCTTTAAGGATTGCTGCTTTATACAAATACAGGGATGGCCCGACATTTTGAAAGACAGTTTTGCGATTTTTGATCTATCCGTTGAATACATTGGAATATGGGTTTAAAATAGTGTGATGTCCTAAGTTCGTCCTAGGCAAACCATGGGTTACATAACAGTGTGCTTCGGATGGGGTCATTTTTGCTTTTTGTGAATTGCTTTTAATAAACGTCATTTAAACGTTTGTTATTCAAATGTATAAATTATTTTTAGATTCTTTTATGATTTTAGTCATAAATATATGCTATTTTAGCTTTAAAATGTGTTGTATTGATATTTAATGCCCGTGGACAAGGGGTTTTAAAAGGGAGGTATAAAATGTTATATTGACGTTTAATAATTTTAATGAATTGTTTTTAAACGAATTTGAAGGTCTATGGAATCTAAAATAATCCAGAATTTATCAGTGGATTGTGTGGTATTCGGGTATGATACCAATACAAAGTCCCTTAATGCCTTATTGATTAAACGCTACTTGGAATCTGAAGATAAAAGCGAAATACTTGTTGATGATCATGTGCTTACCGGATATCATGTGTATCAAGATGAAACCCTGGACAATGCGGCTACCCGTGTCCTAAAAGAACTTACAGGCTTAACACAGCAGTATAAAAAGCAATTTAAAGCTTTCGGTGACCCAGATCGTTTGACCAATGCAAAGGATTTGTTATGGATCGAGAATGAAAAGTTTGATAAAAGAACGGTGACGATTGCCTATTACTTTTTACTGAAAACCGAGGATGTAGACCTAAAAAACAATAAATATGACGCCAAGTGGTTTCCGGTTAAGGACCTGCCGGAATTGGGTTTTGATCACAAACAGATTATTAATGAGGCCTACGGGGATCTAAAAACAAAGTGTTTGGTAGAGCCCATTATTTTTGAATTATTACCCGATAAATTCACTATTAATGAAGTACAGGATGCTTATCAATCCATTTTAGGAATAGAAATAGACAATCGTAATTTTAGAAGAAAACTCATTAATAAAAAATACATCATCCCTTTGGACGAGAAACAATTCGGGGTGTCCAAAAAACCCGCAAAACTGTATATGTTCAGTAAGGATGTTTACGAAAAGATGTTTCAGAAAAATTATTTAATCAATATCTGATGTTTCCATCTTTAACTTTTACGCAACCCAATGGTTGCATTCCTTTCCCTCTTCTCTAGTATTCATTAGGGTTGTATAATGCCTTAATCGGCCTTAATGATCTGTTGGGCATATACCTGATTCGTCGCCATATTGCTAACGGAGACCACATATACACCTGAAGAAAGATCACCCATTTCGACTTCCAAGGAGGCTTCGTCGGTGGTTATGGACTTTACGCGTTTGCCACTCATTTCGTTTATCTGAACGATCGAATTGGATACGAGTCCCTCTATATAAAGAATCCCGGAAGTGGGGTTCGGATACATAATGATCTCAACTTGGTTGATCGGTTCGTTTTCGGTCAGTATTTCCCCATTGGTATTGTAAACTACGATAACAGGGGGTCTGGCGTAGGTGCCTTGTTCGGTATCCCCGCTTTGAACGGACAAGTACAGGTTTCCGGTACTGGGGTCAAAGGTTCCCCCACCGATTTTTTTTGAGCCATTGGCCTGAAACGGGGTATTGAAATAGCCGTGGTCGTACGGTCTCACGTCATAGGGGTTTACGGAGCCATTTTTAACCGCTACCAGGTCGTTCATATCCCAAAGCCAATAGTATTGGTAATTGTCATCGGCTTCGGGGGTACAATATCCGCCGCATAGGTTACCATTGTCTTGGGTGCATTTATAACAGATACCACTTTCGTGGCCCCCGCTACTGCCTATGGTCAAATAGGTCCGGGTACCGGGTACGATAAAACCATAGGTAGCCCTTGACAGATGTGTCCATATATCATTGGTCTTCGAATCATTGCTCAGGTCGCTGTGTAAGGGGTTCGACAGCTTGAAATCCAACAGGGTGGTTGTTTGGATGGATTGGGTCGTATTTAGGGCATCGTTGATCTTGAAGGCAAATGCAGAGGGACCCACACTGGCCCTTGATATAATGGGGATACCGCTCGAATGTCCGGTAATATGCGTACCGCCCAATTCTTCTTGCCAAGCTTCGGGAATCGCAGATATCCAACCAGAACTATGTGCTGGGGGGCTGCCCTCAAAATTGTAATAACCGCTTACCGAAGCGGTTTCCAAGGCATTGGCATCGTTTACGACCAGGGTACTCACGGTATTGTCCGCTGGGGCATCGTAATATTCATAGGCATTGACGATCAGTTTGGCCTGCCCGCCATGGTTCACGTAATAAAGTCCACCTACCCTATCGATGCCTTCGGGGTTCCCATCGGCAGTTTGGGATAACACATCACTGAAAACCTGAATTGGGGTCTCTACCATGTTCAGTTCCGATAGTGTTTCACTTTTTACGATTTCGGGAATCGCATATTCCGCGATGGCCTGCTGGTGGGCATGGCCAACGATAAAGAGGGAATGGTTTTCGTAATTATAAGCGATGGGTCCTTGGGCATAGTTGAGGTCCGATATGCCATTTTCACTTGCTTTTATACGGAAGGCGCCTTCATAGGTCAATTGTGATATATCGAAAAGGGGAAGTTCTTCCAAACTTTGTCCACACATCGGATAAATAGATGCTGTTAGAAGCATCCAAAAAAAATATGCTTTCTTCATCTTTTGTGGTTTTGTACAATGGGCTTCAAATAAAATAACGGAAAGGGGGACAGAATGTTGTTTGCGCCAGTACCCCACAAACAGCAAAAGGAACGTGCCAAGGGGAAAATCCTATGGACTTTCCCATTGGCACGAACCCAATATGGGGGTATTCACGGTCTGATGCCGTACGTTCCCAATTTTCCTATAGCTTCAAAGGGGAATGATGCTCGTGGACCATTTTTATACTCATAGGGCATATTCACGAACAATAGGGTGATTTGATCATTGACCACAACTAGGTCTTCCCTGAACTTCATAGGGTCGATAAGGACGAATTCGATTTTCCGAAATAAGACCGTTATTATACTGTTTTTAAGGTCACTTTTAATTCGATTTCCGTATTCAATAATTTGGAAACAGGACAGACTTCTTTTGCCTTATGTGCTATTTCTTGGAATTTTTCCGCATCGATTTCCGGAACATCGCCTTCAAGATTCAAGGTGATTTTTGTAATGGCCCCATCTTCAAAAGTAACTGTGGCATCTACATCCAAAGTGGTTGCCGTAAAATTCGATTCGTTCAATAAGAAGCTTAATTGCATGGCAAAACATCCCGCATGGGCTGCACCTATCAACTCTTCAGGATTGGTACCTTTTTCGCCATCTTCAAAACGTGTGTGAAAAGAATATTTTGTTTTGTCAAGCACTTTACTTGCTGTGGATAGATTCCCTTGTCCTTCTTTTCCACTACCCTTCCATGCTGCGTTTGCTTTTCTTGTAAATTTCATAATGTGTATATTTTAAATTCAACTATCAGTTACTATTCAGATACTTTTGGATAATCGGTATACCCTTTCGCCCCAGGGGTGTAAAAGGTTTCTTGGTCCCATGCCGCCAAGTCCAGATTATGCTTAAAACGTTCTACCAAATCCGGATTGGAGATAAAGGGTTTGCCATAGGCGACCAAGTCGGCATAACCTTCTTGTATCACTTTATTCCCTTTGTCTTGATCAAACCCTGAATTGATCATTAATGTGCCTTTATATAAGGGACGGAAATGTTTAGCGATTTCCGTAACGGCAAAAGGCACTTCGGAAACATCTGTAAACGGTTCAGAAAGATGTACATAGGCTAAATTGTAATCGTTTAATCTTTTGATGATGTATTCAAACGTCGGAATCGTTTCTTCATCGATGGTGATACCAAATAATCCATTTAGTGAGGGGTTGAAACGAACCCCTATTTTTTCTTGGGGAATCACATCTTTCATGGCATCCAAAACCTCAAAAAAGAAACGGGTTTTATTTTCAATACTTCCACCGTAATCATCGGTTCTTTTATTGGAGCATCCATTAAGGAATTGCTGGAATAAATAGCCGTTGGAGGAATGGATCTCGATACCATCAAAACCTGCTACTACAGCATTTGCAGCAGCATTTTTAAAATCGTTGACGGTGTTTTTGATATCTTCAATGGTCATTTCCTTTGGCGTAACCGTATCTTTAAAGCCTTCTGGGGTAAATGATTTGGCGTTGGGGTTCATAGCGGAAGCCGATAGTGGTAATGCGCCATTATGAAAATCGGGATGCGATATTCTACCGACATGCCATAATTGAATGAATATTTTCCCGTCTTTATCATGCACGCGTTGGGTGACTTTTTTCCAACCTTCCACCTGTGCATCGGTATGGATTCCCGGGGTATTGATATAACCCACTGCCTGCTCCGAAACCTGGGACCCTTCTGTGATTATCAGACCTGCTGAAGCACGTTGCCCATAATATAAACCTTGCAACCCGTCTGTTGCGACTTTACCTTCGTTATTGGCACGGCTACGCGTCATGGGCGCCATAACTACCCTGTTTTTTAGGTTGAGGTTGTTCTTTTTATAGGGTTGTAATAAATATTGATTGCTCATAGCGTAGGATCCTTTACGATTATTCAATAAGCAAAATTACACTACCATTAAATGATAATGTGCCGGGCAATAGCAATTAAGATAGATTTAACCTTTTTAGGTTTTTTCAACCCTGTTTAAATTTTTGGAAATTAATATGTAATTCGTTGTTTACAATCTGATTAGGTACTTTAATTTCAATGAATGGATTATAGGGCGATGGTATGGAATTATTTACAAATGTAAGTTGGGATATATTGTAAAATTCCAGCTATGCCCCTCCTTGTCAGTTTTCCGAAAATTTCCTTAGGTATAAAAACAAATTGGGTACAATCATTTTTACTATAAAAGGGATTGCACCAATATTGGGTTACTGGGTTCTTTTTTGTCCAGATTCACTTCCTTTAAAAATGCGTTGGAAAATAGGGTCTGCATATCGTCGGACAGCAGGGAACAGCGGTATTTTCGCCAAGTAACCGCATCCGTGCCATACATATGATCGACCAACCCCGTGAACTTCCAATCGGCATTCTTTCCCCAATGCATGGTAAACGGTATGTTTTCGTGCTGTAGGGCCTCTATCATTTTTTTGGATAGGCCTTCGAGCGTTCCCAATTTCTTTTTTTCATTCCATAGAACACCATCGATTTCGATCATACAGGTAGTGGGAAAACGGGCAAAGGATAAGGTGGCGTCGGATTTTTTAATAAAACGCATCGCGAAAATCCCAGGTACGGGTCCTTCATCAATACTCACTTTGGTAAGTACTTTCAGCGCCTTTTCCGCATTGGTGTGACTCACCCCGAACGAAATGGCGAAAGCGGGACCTTGGTAGGGTGCATCCCAAAACGTTTCGGCCAAGGTTCCTATGGAAACTTCATTGACTGTGGGAAGAATGGAGTTTTTGAGCATATTGATGAACACCGGAATACTCGCAGGGACGCTCGACCCTATCTGTACCACGAGATTGATCAAATCCCGATAAAGCGATTTTTTAATTACAGGAAATGGATCGGGATAGTTCAATTTATAAGGCTTCTTGTACATGAATTCCACTACATACTTTCCGTTATCCTTGTATTGATTTACGAATATCTTAAAGTGATATGGAATATTGGCATCCCCATTACTTTTCACTTCTTCGGGTATACCATCAAATTCCTTAAAATGCTGCTTTTGGGCGAGTTCAATGGCTGTATCCTTTTTCAGTTCCTTTACATACCGTTTTAATAGGAACAGGTTCTGGGCTTCGATCACCACACCATGGATGAATCCGAAGGAGCCTAAACCAACCAAGGCCGCATTGAAGAGTCCGTCATTACGGATTACCCGTGACCGCAGTTTTTGCACATACGCATCATTCAGGGCCGGTTTGGAATGGCGTTCCAAATAGACGATATCACCAGGATTGGGACCAATAATAAGGTTAAGTCCCACAACATAATCCTGAACGGAACCTACATTGATTCCCGAACCATGTACACCGGTAGAGATGCAACCGGCAATCGTTTGCCCGTTACTCGCACCTGAGGCTTTTAACGATTTTCCATGTCCGGCCAATTTCTCCGAGATCTCTTTGACCACATTGCCGCATTGGAAAAGGAAAAGGTTTTCCGCCTGATAGCCCGACAGCGCATGTAAATCTTGGTTTCTAAAGGAGAAATAGGTATTCATATGCGCATTGAAGTGCATACGATCTTTTTGATGGGCTATTTTGGACATGGACCAAGCAGAACCATAGGCCCTAAAACCTTCGTTTTTGTTCTTTGCTTCGGTAATCAGCGTCTGTATTTCCTGTGCCGCATCATTGTAGCGGTCCAAGTCGGAAGACATCACTGCAGGTGATGCCAACTTGGTTTTGTACAATATTTTAAGGGGAAAAGGTCCGTTATTATGCAAGGTATCCCATTCCGTTAAGGTCAATTTTGTTGTTGTGGCCATCGCAATAGTTTTATGGTTTCATGCAGACATATTTGATTTTTACTTTTCGCTTTCGGCCAAAAGTAACCGCGCTCAATAATACCGCACCGAAGGTATTGGTGTATTCCACGGTGTGCAGTTTTCCGGTGGGACATAAATCGGTTACCTTGATGAGATAGGTGAAATCCTTGTTTTCCACACCAATGGTTATCACGGTATCCAATTCGGTAACTTCCATGGCCCTGTAATAGTCATCCCTGACCATAGGGGCCGCAGGGTTGGGTGTCCCTTCAACGCTCGCCAGGCGTACCGAATAACAGGATTGAAATAAGAGTAGCACCAGAAACGCCAATAACACAAGGGGTATTAGGTAGTTCTTGAATTTCATAATGGTGGTTTTTGTGCTGCGTATCGGAATAAACAGCAGGTTTTCTATAGCTTGTTTTGGGAGAACATTGGAAAATACCTTGACATCGGTATTAGGACATTAGCATCCTTTAAATTACAAAGGGTATGGATCGTTTCGCTCGAGTAGTGTATATTCTGTAAGAAATAGTGTACGTTTGGTTGGGTGGTAAAAGAATGGAGATGCTTTTTACAGTATGATAAATAGAAATTGACAAAATGCATTGGGTGGTTGCAACCCTATTTCCTCGACTAATCCGAATGAATAATGAATAAGGTAGGTTCGGTGAGAACCATTGTGGTTGAATAGAGAGGGTCTGCCCTAAAAACAAGCTAAATACTTATTTTTGAACAGACCCTAACTCTCGTCCTTAATTCTCAAGGAACAATTACAAATCATCTTGGGAGGTGCCTAACAATCCTTCTCAATCAGCTTCTTCAATAGATGATTGATTTCCTTGCAACAACGCTTCATTTCATCATTTTGGCCGTTGTTGCCACCTTGCCCGTCATCAATCGTATTTTGCGGTTTTCTGCTTATGATGCCCGTAAAATACCTGAATCTGGTACAAGAATGGCCCATGGGCGACGTAGCTTTCACTTCCGTTTGTGCCGCATAAACACCGATTGCATGGGTATCTGTAAAGGTGCCCCGGTATACACCGTCAGCATCTAACCATAGCTGTACTTCCTTTTTATTCCCATTAGGTTTACGTATCGAAATAATTGGATTATAGTCCAGTTCAATGGACAAACCATGCATGGTTGGATCTAAAATAAATTCAAATGAAGTATTGGGCATATAGCCGTCCTGAATCAAATTTCCCCTAAGTAAGAAGTTGCTTTTCGCTTTTGACATTACGGAATAATACAAAGGATAACGAGGTGGCTGATTTTCCACATAATGGGAGTATACCGCTTCGTAGGTATAAAAATTTTCTACCCAAACTTTCCAAGAGCCGATATGTGATTGTGGTTTTGCAGGGAAAAAGGGCAACCTTAACCTTGCAATCTGATGTGCTTCCTGTTGTGTCCAAGTTAAGTTGGGATGGGAAGCTGCATCACTTTGTTTAAGAATAGTACCATCGGGGGCCTCCAACCAAATTCTCATGTATTTAGGGTGAACGGAACTCGGTCTGTTACAAAGAATGAAATCTACGGAGGTTTCCAATTCACTTATTTTAATTTCGGTAAATTGTTTATTCCCTCCTTGCAATACCCGATAGGGATCTTTGACGAATGCGCTATCTTCGACATCCGAAAGAATCTGAACATAAAGTTTTTGTAATAAAAACTCTTTGGAACCCACTAAATCTGGAGTTATTTGGGTGTACCCATCCGTGAGGCTGGCCATCAAATCCAAATTCTCCTCTATCTGATTGAGTCCAAGTCCCACTGCAAATACCCTTTGTTGTGGAGATTTCCCTGAGACTACAACATTTGCTTCGGCAATACTGGGGTCAACATTCTGTCTGGCATCGGTAAGGACGATTATGGCTTTGTCATCCGCCGTACTTGCATCCAACAAATCACTTGCCGCAATAATTCCAGCTCCTACGGAAGTACCACCGGTAGGATTTAAATTGGAAATATCGATGACGTTTTTAATCGTACCCCTGTTTCCTGCACCTAAGGATCCAGCTAAAGTAAGTCCTATCAATTCATCAGTGCTTGTGTTGAAGCCTATTACTCCCGTTCGATCAATATCCTTCATAAGATCTACATATAGGTCACCAGCATATATAGCGTGATCAATCTTTCGGTTCGATGCTTCACCTGTCGGATCGGACATACTACCCGAGCGATCGATTACCAGAACGGTATCTATAGTTTTTTCAGGTACCACGTTACCCACCAAATTCAGGGTGACCGTTGATATACCCGTATTATCCGGAGTGGTAATGGTCAAAGAACCTGATTCTATGCCTGATCCCCCTGTGGAGGCCGTAAATGCAACGAAAACGGTTTGTGACGTATAAATTTCGTCCTCTTCTGCTGCCGGTAATACAAAATCGAGCACAGTGCCTGGGGCATATGAAAAATTCCCTACTGGATCTGTCAGGACAACCCTTAATGGACCTGGACAAGAAGTTTTTCTATTTTGGACTTCAAAACTGCGGTACATGGTGAGTCCTTGGGTCACATCCCCGAAATCCAAGTCATCCCCATCGAATGGAATTGTATCCAAATCTGGTGATGCCGTACATACATTGGCGATAAGCCCAATCGTAATGGTATCGGAATTACTGGTGATGGTAATTGAGCCCGGTTGGCTTCCTACAGTGAATACTGGGCCCAAGGTGACACTGATCGTCGCGGAATTACCAGAACCCAAAGTACTTCCGGCCGGTACAGTACTGAATAAATAATTAGGGTTGTCAATAGTAATGTTAATTCCGGTTACATCGACTGTTCCTAGATTACTGATATCAAAATCCAGGGTGCGGGTAGCACCGGTGCCAATATCCCCAAAATCCAATTCGCTTACCGATGCCCCTAAAGCCGGATCGCTACCGAAAAAAGGGCGTACCCTATCATGGATTGCCTCTGCACAGACCCTACAAAAAGGAACGAAGGAACTTCTCATTTTACAATTATAAGCCGGTCTGTACCTACCACAATGATAGTATTTTGCCCCTTCATACAATCCGATGATGTCAACGCTAGGGAGTACATTGGGTCTGGTATCGCAAGTTGAACAGTCCGGATTTTCCATGGTAGGAATCGGGGTGGTCAAGGTATCGACCAAATGGCCCCATTTTAAACCGGTGATCGAATTGTTGGAGGTCACATTAGGCTCTATGGGTTCGCCACTAGGGGCATTGTCCCGATCCGTATCAGTACCACAGCCTGCCCAATAGTTATATTCATCGGCAAGACCGAACAGACTATGGCCCAGTTCATGAAGAATAACATCGATCCAATCGCCTCCATGAACCGAAGCAGTGGCAATGGCCCCTCCTGCACCTCCTCTGGTTGTAGTATTCACGAGTACAACGCCAGCATGCCATTCGGGAACTTGATCATCCATGGCATCTTGAGCTTTGGTCGCATCTGCAACCAGCAACCTTCTAATTACCCCGTCGGCACAAAATGTAGCATCAAAAAAGGTATCTGCGGTGGTTCCAGCACCATCACCGTCACAATCGGGGTCATCAGCCCCTGATTCATTGGATTCTACATTGATACGATGTATGTTTACGGCCTTAAGAAGATCACCGAACCATGGTTCGTTCTGTATGGCGATTACAATTTCATCGCAGCTATCATTAAAGCTGGTTTGTTCCGTATCTTGATAACCCTCCGCAAGAAAAACAATATTCAATCGATCTGAGTCAGGGCCGTTGTCCAAAATTTTCGTAGTTCCTAGTATCTGGTTCATTTTTTTCTGTTTTTGGGTTCAATGGAATCTTTAATCTCCTTCATTGTAAGTCTAAAAACTTCTTCACATTTGTTATTCTCATTTCCAGAACTGTACAATCGTAAGGTGTCGGCAGAATGGATATTTGGGACAAGTATTTCGAGATGCCTTTCCTTCAAATTACTTTTTATCATGGTGGAAGTGCCATTCTCATTAGGGATTGACACGTATGGGTCACTGACATCCTCGTAGTTGTTACGGTACAACACGTTGCCTTTCGCATCCGTTAATTCGATATAGTTTCCTATGATTTTTTCGCTTTTGGGAAGTTCTATTGATTTTAAAAGGCCCATTTTTTCAATGGCCTTGGATTTTATCAGATGGTATTTTTGGTTTTTAAAAACCAATCGAACCCTAACGACGGGACCATTTTTCGGTCTATCTTTACTTTTTGCTTTTTTTTCCATATTACAGAATATTTAAAAATGTTATATTCGTTTGAATAAGAATACATTATGCATCCTGAGGGAAGTTTTTATAGCTTGTAAATAAAGGGGGGATTGTTAGGAATAGAGCCTAAGTTTGGATAATCGAAAAAAATAGGCTCACCAAAATTCCAAAACTGTATAAAACTATTCTAATTCCTTCATTATCAGGAATACAATTGTACATTCAGTAAGAAATTCTGTTCAATTAGTAGGAATATATGTATGGTTAAGCCTTGGAGCTGTCGCGTAATTGTCCGTTTGCCTTCTTATACGGAAAACTACCGGGAACCTATGACCTGGCTTCGATTTTATGGATGGTTTTAAGGAAAACCTACGGCAAACATGCCGGTCAAGTAAGTATATGACTACGGAAATCTGTTAGGATATTAAAAATTTTCAGTAAATGTCTTATCGATGGTTAGTTAGGGTGTTCTTTACCTTAACGGTTCCCCTCCCCTCCTACCTCAGTACGGTACTTAAGTAGTAATTCTGTTTTCTGTTTTACCGTAATTGTTATAAAAATAAAAACGCATATCCATTTTAAATGTCTTTAGTACCTTTAAAGCTTGGAAAAATCAAAACAGGGTATTTAGACCAATGCTATGAAAACAAACCTTCTTATATTGATCTCGGCAATTCTTTTTTGCTCGTGTCAGAACAAATCAAAAAAACAAGCAGAAAAAAATGATATACCTGGCATTAGTGCTGTTGTAGTGGATACCATTCCTTTTCCCGATGAATTGGTAGACTTCGAGACCGCTTCGGAGAATCCTTTATTTGAAGGTACGGGTGAAGCAACTTGGGATCAAAGCATACGGGAAAGAGGGTATATTTTAAAGGAAGGGGATACATATCATATGTGGTATAGTGGTGAACGCGTGGAAGATGAACCTGTATTCCTGGGCTATGCAACTTCCACGGATGGTATTTCATGGAAACGGTATAGCGACAAACCGATTTTTGATGAAAGTTGGACGGAAGATATGATGGTCATAAAGGTAGATGGTATCTATCATATGTTCGCCGAAGGTAAAAACGATAGGGCCCATAGGCTTTCGTCAAAAGATGGCATACATTGGGAAGATCATGAGGTATTGGATATCCGGAATTCCGACGGTTCCCCTTTAAGTGAAGGCCCGTTTGGCACCACAACCGTTTGGAGGGAAAACAATTTGTGGTATTTGTTTTATGAACGGAATGATTTGGGCGTTTGGTTGGCCACTTCCAAAGACCTTAAAACATGGACTAATGTACAAGACGACCCGGTAATCGCCATGGGCCCGGAAACCTATGATAAGTACGGACTTGCTGTAGACCAAATAATCAAATATAAGGGATGGTATTATGCCTATTACCATGGTACCTCGTTTGAAGATTGGCATGATTGGTCTACCAATGTAGCCGCTTCCAAGGATTTGGTTCATTGGAAGAAGTATGGTCAAAACCCTATTATGGGAGGGAATAGATCTAGCGGTCTCTTGGTGCCAGATGGAGATAAGTTCCGATTGTATACCATGCACCGTAAGGTGGAAGTCCATTATCCTAAAAACGAATCCTCAAAGTAGTTCGGTACAAATTCCCACGTAACATACAGACAAGAGTCTTAATACTCTTTAAAGGGACGTAAGGCTTCCAATCAGGTATCCGTACCCTATCATAAGTACCTTTTGTTTCTGCGTTGTATCGGTTGGGCCAGTGGCTAAAGCCATAATCAAGAATGATGACACACTGGCTAAATTATACATAAGGGTTAATCCTGGATGTAGAGGCTTCCTCTAATACAAAATAATCTCATCCACAAACAACCAAACCTTTTTCCCTATGGCATCATGCCAGTCGGGGCCTTCAGCCAACGGAAGTACCTTTACCTTAAGATAGCGATACCTACCGGAAAGTGGTACGGAATACCGGTTGACTTCCTTGGGATAATCCGTATTGGGTTCAATGATCTTCGAAGCAATCGGCTGTAGCTTGTTTGTAGTATTTCCGCCAAAGACCTCAATGCTTTTGGCAGGGAAGATCCAAGAGGCAATATCGGTTAACATCCCTACCGAAATCCCTTTGAGGGCTACCTGTTCCCCCAAATCCAAATCCACCTCGATTGTATTCTTTATCCCGGTCCATTTGCCATCACTATAACTGCTGCTCCCGATACGTTCATCAAACAAAAAGCTTCCGTCCCCTTTGCCATAAGGGGTGTCGGGATATGCCATGGTATATTTGGGATATCCTTTTTTAAGGGCAGGGAAGATGCTTTTGAACACTGGTTTTTCGTATACCTTACTAGGTTTTAGTCCGTCCGAAATGGCAATGGCCTTAAGGGTGGTGTTCTCCTTGATTACAATGGGCTTGGTAAACTCTGCGGATTTTACCGTTGGGGTGCTACCGTCCACCGTATAATAGATGGTCGCCTTAGGGTCATTACTTTGTAACACGGCTTGGTGTTCGTTTGTAAAGAAAGCACTTTCCGTAGTGTCATAAGGCGCTACCGAGGCCATTACCAAGATTTCGGGTTTTGCTGGGCCTATGGTCCCCACAGAAGAATCCTCATCCTTAGCACCCCATACCTTGTTGGGTTCAGGCCCCATGGTAAAGGTTAAAACCCCACCGTCCATAATCGTTTTATGATGGATATAGGTTTTGGTATAGTCTTCACCATTAAGGGTGGCGGATTGCACATACAAATTTTCCTTGGTCCTGTTTTTGGCCCGTACCGTGAAGGTTTTCCCATTGTCTAAATGTATGTTGGCTTCCTCCTGAAAGGGTGCTCCCAACTGATATTCCAAACTGGCCGGGGAAACCGGATAAAAGCCGAGGGCACTAAAGACGTACCAGGCGGACATTTGGCCCAAATCCTCGTTGTTGATCATTCCGTCGGGTCGGTCCGAGTACATGGTACGCATAACGGTATTGACGTACTTTTGGGTTTTCCAAGGTTGGTTCACGTAATTGTACAAATAGGGCATTTGGTGTCCGGGTTCATCGCCGTGACCGTATTTTCCTATAAATCCGGAGATATCGACATGCTGGGCCCCGCCTACTTGGGTGGTGTCGGTAAAAATACCATCGAGCCAAGCGGCATATTTTTCCTTACCGCCATGCAGCGCAATGCTACCGGCCATATCTTGGGGCGTATAGGCCGAATAGGCCCAAATATTCCCTGAAACATAATTGGTGATCATTCCGTCCCAAACCGAGGTATCCATATAATTCATGTCCCCAGTACTTAGTTTGGGCATGAGGTAGCCTGTTTTGGGGTCGTAGAGACTGCGATACCCCAAACTTCTTTGTGTAAACAGTGCGGCATCTTCGGTCTTGCCTAATTTTTGGGCTACTTGGGCAATGGCATAATCGTGATAGTTGTATTCCGTGGTTTTGGATACCGAAGAACCGGTTTCCCCCGTAACATAGCCATAGTTGATATAATCCGCCAGACCACTCACATCATAGACGGCACTGTGTTTTGTAATATCAAAAGCAGCACTTCGTATGGTCTCAAAAGCGGCCTCGGTATCGACCCCATCAATATCCTTTAACACGGCCTCCGCGATAATCGGTGCGGTGGTATATCCGATCATACAGTAATTATCGAATCCCCCAAGTTCCCAAACGGGCTGACCCACGCCGGCTTCGGTGGTTCGGGAAATCATACTGTTTACGATTTCACTGGTTTTTGTCGGATTGATAATCGTCATTAATGGATGAAGGGCCCTATAGGTGTCCCAAGTGGAATAATTACTGAATTGGGTAAAGTCGGAATGTTGTTTTTCCCCTTCCACCGTATAATTCCCATCCACATCGGAAATGATATTGGGTGAAATAGCGGTATGGTACAATGCGGTGTAGAAAGTCCGTTTATCAGCTTCCGTAGTATTTTCCCCCAAAACGATTTTGTTTAGGATCGCATCCCATGATGATTCGGCGGATTTTAGGGCAGCATCGAAATCCATGTTCGAATCGACTTCATAATTTTTGGCTACGCCCTCATAATCCGTTGGGGATAGGGTAACAACGATTTCAATATCCTCATCCATATCCACATCAAAATAGACAAGGGCATTGGTTCTTTTCGAGGTGTTTTCGGTTCCCTGAATAGGTTCATCGTTTTCGGTGAGCGTAATTTTTTTAAAGGGTTTTGAAAATTTGGCACTAAAATATACGGATCGCATGCGGTGTTCCCCCATATTCATCTTTTTAAACCCACGGACCTCCGTATCCGATACTTTCTCGATACCGGTTTCAGCAGGTACCTGCAATAATGTATGGGTTGGGTCCAACACAATGGCGGCTTCCCCTGCCTTTAAAAAGGTGTATTTATGAAACCCGGAACGCGTGGTGGCTGTCAAGGCTACCTTGATGTTATAATCTTCCAAGAGTACCTCGTAATACCCGGCATAGGCCTTTTCGCTGTCGTGGGAAAAACGGGAACGATAGCTGGTATCCACTTCCTCATCAGAACCGGCATAGGTAGTTTCCTTGCCCATGGTCGGCATAATGAGGATATCCCCCAGACCGGAGAGTCCGGCACCACTGATATGGTTATGGGCAAACCCTTTGATGATGGAATCCGAATAATGGTACCCAGAACACCAATCCCACGTTTTAAAATCGTTAGACGGACTCAATTGCACCATGCCGTAAGGTGTAGTAGCCCCAGGAAAGGTGTGTCCGTGCGCATCGGTACCAATGAAAGGATCCACATAATGGACCAAGGATTGCTTTTTTTCACAGGAAAAAAGGAGTACAAGAGTGCTAAGAAGTAAGAGGTACCTTTTCATATAGATGCTATTTTGATTAAGCTATGACAACTTACGGGATTAATGGCATACCAAAGAAATTTTTCGACGGATAGGGTTTGTCTGTAGATTAATAAACAAAATGGATTTCAAGAAATACATAACCAAAACAACCACTGCCCTAGTTTATTTCGTACATCCTTTAACCCCATTACTGAAATCTTATGCGAAAATTGAAAATCCACCTCTGGTTGTTAGGCCTTGCTTGTGCCATAAACAGTTGTTCCGACGATAATTTAGCCCAGATGACTACGGAGGCCATCGAAGAACAGGAAACAGAAACCCCTGATGATACTCCCGATGAAGAAGGGGAAGCCAATGATGAAAATGAATCTACGGTAGATGTGGCCACAGAGCTGACGGCCAATGACCTATCACCCCATCCCATGCAGGATATTGCAAAACCAGAATATTTGGAAACCATTGTAGATCCCTCCTTCGGAACGATCATTCGTAGGATTTCGGATGCAGGAAACGGCGGTGTGATAAAACCCATGTACAGTACCATTCAGGCATGGAATGCCGATGAGACCAGAATGATCCTGTACGACCAGACCCATGGTGTACATCAATTATTGAATGGGATGGACTATACATTTATCAAGAATCTCGATGATGTGCGTCCTGATGACCTGGAACAATTGTTTTGGGATTTCAATGATCCTGATATCCTATATTATTTGGATGCCACTACGGATGATTTTATCAAATACACCGTATCAACGGGGGGCAAAGAAACCATGGTGAATCTAAAGGAGCTTTCGGGCTGTGATGGAAGCATTAGTATGGGCGATGATGTTCAAATGATGTCGTGGGATTCCGATGTCATCGGATTTCGTTGTAATAATGATACATCCTATGCCTACCGGTTCTCCACTGAACAATTGACCACGATCCACCTTGATGATGTGAATTATACGGCGGCTATGCCCGCACCGAGTGGAAACCTATTTTACCATAATGTATCCTCTTACGATGTCAATGGGGATTTGAAGGCCCGACTGAATAAAAGTGGGGTTGAGCATTCCTGTTTGGGTAGAATGGCCAATGGAACCGATACCGACTTTTCGGTAAGTTTTAGTGAAGGTCCAAATGGGGGGTGTCAAGGGAATATCATCGCCTATGATTTGAATACCGGGGAATGTATTCCCGTAATTTCTGAGGATTTGGGGTATGATTATCCTAAAAGCGGGACGCATATTTCGGCAGTGGCCCATAAAAACCCGGGATGGGTAGCAGCTTCCATGATGGGTTTTGAACAAGACGGACAATCACTTTTGGACCAAGAGCTGGTAATTGCCAAGGTAGCACCAGGAAGTGTTGAGGTATACCGAATAGGACACCATAGGGCCGATGAGGACGAATTTGACTATTGGGGCGAACCCCATGCCGTTATCAGTCCGACCGGAACCCGGGTACTTTTCGGGTCGGATTGGAGTGGCAGTGATGATGGTATGTCTGTAGAGTCTTATGTCGTGGAACTACCTTCGTTTATACCGTGATGTTTATAAATGATGAACGATAAAAGAAGAATAAGAAACGTGGGTAAATATGGGAATTGACCTCCGGATTTTAATTCAACTCCTTCATGATCTCTGCAAATAACTCAAAGGACCTTATTCTTTCCTTTGCACCATAAATATTGGTTACGGCAATCAATTCGTCCGCCTTGGTCTGTTCGATAAACTCCTTGACCTGGGCTTTGACCGTGGCTTTACTTCCGATAAAGGAATACTTAAGCATTTGATGTACTTGAGGGTTTTTCATCACCTCTTGAAGATCTGGGGTCATAGCAGTTGGCGGTTGCACATATTGACGTTTGCCCGTGAATATCCCAACGATCAAACGAATCAAGGAGGTAGACAAACGTTCGGCTTCCTCATCGGTATCGGCAATAATGATATTCACTCCAGCCATGACATACGGCTGCTGTAATTCCTTTGAGGGTTTAAACTCTTTACGATAAATATCCAGCGCCTGCCATAAATATGTAGTTGCAAAGTGGCTGGCGAAGGCATAGGGTAATCCTTTTTTTGCCGCTAAATGGGCACTATCGGTACTGGAACCCAGAATATAGAAGGGTACCTCTACCCCTTCCGCTACGGTGGCGCGTACGTTAGCATGGGCATTTTCTTTGGAAAAGTACATTTCCAATTTTTCCAATTCATCGGGGAATGCATGTGCGGCATTCATAAAATCGGAACGTATGGCCTGTGCTGTTTCCCTATCGGTTCCCGGTGCCCTACCCAATCCCAAATCAATACGGTTGGGATACAAGGATGCCAATGTCCCAAATTGTTCCGCTATGATCAATGGGGAGTGGTTGGGAAGCATAATGCCCCCAGAACCGATGCGAAGTGTTTTGGTGCCTTGGGCAACATAACCAATCAATACCGAAGTGGCACTACTCCCGATATTCGACGCATTGTGGTGTTCAGCCAACCAATACCGGGTGTAACCGGATGTTTCGGCATGTTGTGCCAGTTCAAGAACGTTATCAAAGGTCTGTTTAAGCGTGTGGCCTTCAGAAACCAAGGCAAGGTCCAATATGGAATAAGCGGTATGTTGCGTTTTCATGAATATATGTATTCTATCGGTGCAAAGTTACATAACGCCAGAGGTTTTAATAGGAAAGGAATGCACTTTAGGTTTTTAATAACACCTTTGGACGCCCCTAACTACCTCATGCTAAAAACAATATAATTTTTTGCTTAAAATTGTGGATATCTATTCCCGATTTTGACTTTTATACCTCAAGCGAAACCCTATATTTGGCACCCCTAAAACAAAATAGTATGAGTGCAACATGGTATGAGTGTAAAGTAAAATACAGAAAATTGGATGAAGCATCAGGCATGCTCAAGGTAAAGACAGAACCCTATTTGGTCGATGCCGTTTCCTATACCGAGGCTGAAAGTAGGATCACCGAAGAAATGGCGGCCTATTTGAGTGATAGTGAGGAAATCAAGATTACGAATATCAAAGTGGCCAATTACGCTGAGATACATCCCTTTGAGAATTCGGATCGATGGTTTAAATCCAAAGTGTCCTTGATCGCCTTTGATGAGGAAAGTGGGAAGGAACGTAAAACGAATATGTATCTGTTGGTACAGGCCAACGATGTAAAGGAAGCCTATGACAATACCATTGTGGTGATGAAGGATACCATGGGTGATTATACCATCCCAGCCATCACAGAATCCCCAATTATGGATGTCTTCCCTTATTTTTCAGGGGAAGAGGACGAGGTTGAACGTTTGGGGAAATTTACAGCCCTTAAAGATTCCGTACCTGTAAACAATGATATGGACGAAAAGTTGGAGATGGCCGATGTGCTGTCTAGCGAAGAGGAATAACGAGTTATTGGTTGATATCGAAAGTCCGTCTGAATATTTTTTAGACGGACTTTTTTATTTTAAGATTATAAGCCCACTATGGCGGCTTCGGCACAGCGTTCACCATCCATGGCCGCGGAAACAATGCCCCCGGCATAGCCACCACCTTCCCCACAAGGGAAAAGTCCATGTACCTCGGGATGTTCCAAGGCATCGTTCCGAGGAATGTTTACAGGTGATGAGGTACGGGATTCAACCCCAATGATATTGGCTTCGGAAGTGTAAAATCCGTTCATTTTTTTGCCGAAAGCCGCAAAGCCACCGCGCAATCTGCTTCCTATAAATTTGGGCAATAAGGAATGTAAGGGAACCGATTTTAATCCCGGTTGGTATGATGTTGGATTCAGGTCCTGGGAAAGTTTGCCTTCAACAAAATCCGTTAAGCGTTGGGCAGGTGCTGTTTGCGACCTTCCCCCTGAGGTAAATGCCAACCGTTCCAAATCCTTTTGGTAGGCCAATCCTTTTAAGGGGCCCAAATGCTCGTATTTTGGAATATCCTCATCCACATTGATTTCGACTACAATACCGGAATTGGCAAATAGGTTATTCCTCTTTGAGGGGGACATGCCATTGACGACGATTTCACCGGGAGCAGTTGCAGCAGGTACGATGAATCCGCCCGGACACATACAAAACGAATATACACCCCGGCCTTTTACCTGCTCCACCAAACTGTATGCTGCCGCAGGAAGCAATGCATTGCGATCCCCTTTGCAATGATACTGTATGGAATCTATGATATGTTGAGGATGTTCAACCCGTACGCCCATCGCAAAGGACTTGGCCTTAAGTAAAATTTCTTTTTTATGGAGGAGTTCAAAAATGTCTCGGGCCGAATGTCCGGTGGCCAAAATGACACGTTTCACCTTGGTTTCCGTTTCATTGTTCAACACAATGGCATTCAACTGGTTATCATTGATGATAAAATCCGTTACTTTAGTGTTGAAATGGATCTCGCCACCAAATTTTAGGATGGTTTCCCGAATGTTTTTTACCACTTTGGGTAATTTGTTCGTGCCGATATGGGGATGGGCATCAACTAGGATCTGAGGGGTTGCCCCATGATGGACCAAGCTTTTGAAAATGCGTTGTACATCGCCCCGTTTTAAACTTCGCGTATATAATTTTCCATCGGAATAGGTTCCTGCACCACCTTCCCCAAAGCAATAATTACTTTCGCTATTGACGATGTGGTTAATATTGATGGCCCTTAAATCGCGTCGGCGATCTTTTACATTTTTACCACGTTCATAAACTATAGGCTTGTACCCCAGTTCCAAACACCGTAGCGCTGCCCACATGCCCGCAGGTCCAAAGCCGATGATATGGATTTCCTTGGCCTTGGAAACATCCTTATAATCAAATTGATAGGTGTTTTTCGTATCGTCAGGTGCTTCGTTGATATAAACCGCCAGTTTGTAATTGAATTGGATTTTTGGCTTACGGGCGTCTATCGATTTACGCAATACATGTATGGTTAGCTCCTTTTCGGGTAGGCCCAGATATTTTGCTACCCTTTTTTGAAGTCCGTCAGGATCGCCTTCCTCTTTTAAGGACAATCTAATTTGCACATTTCTTACCATGCCGTAAAACTAAAAGATTTATTATGAATTTCTTATAAAATGGAAAAGGTTGTTCTTAACTCTTTTTATGTGGTTTGCCATTGTTTTTTATAAGTCTAATGTTGGCATTACTTTATTTGGGTAACTTAAACCAACAATTGGGCGATTACCAAATACCGCACCCAAAATTCGTATCGTCACTACCCCCAAATTAAACTACTAAATTAACCCCGGAAATCTTAAAATTAGCACAATATTCAATAGAATGCCCATGAATTTTCTACCTTTGACCGGT
The DNA here is from genome assembly GCF_014596745.1 of Maribacter aquimaris. Taxonomy (GTDB): domain Bacteria; phylum Bacteroidota; class Bacteroidia; order Flavobacteriales; family Flavobacteriaceae; genus Maribacter_A; species Maribacter_A aquimaris. The sequence goes on along the minus strand of NZ_JABTCF010000001.1, from coordinate 258,111 downwards.
ATTATGAAAAATGTATTGCATAAAATAATGTCTTTTACAATGGCTGTTGTAGTGTTGTTTTCTACAATGTCGTTTACCGTGGATATGCATTTTTGTGGTGATATTTTAGTAGAAGCCGCTATCTTCCATAAAGCAAAGGGATGTGGTATGGAAATCCAAAAGCCTTCTACCGAAGGTTGTACCCTTACAAAAAAGAATTGCTGTGACAACGAAAAACTTGTAGTTGATGGTCAAAACGAATTACAACAACAGGTTGATCATATTTCTTTCGACCAGCACGTTTTTATAGCCTCATTTGTTTATACATATTTGAACCTTTTCGAAGGTTTGGATAATAACGTATCCTCTTACGAGAAGTACGAACCACCACTCGTCTTTAGGCAAATCTTCAAGCTTGACGAGACTTATTTAATCTGATTTTTAAACAATAGACCTGTGTTGTCCTATGGCTTATGGCCAAAAGGATGATTTGCTGTATTCGGTGTTTTTCAAACGCCAATGTCCAACTGTTTAACAATCAAGATCAATGCTAAATAAAAGCATCAAATTTCTAATAGAAAACAAACTAGTAGCTGTGCTGCTACTTCTCCTTTTTTTTGGGTGGGGAACTGTTAATTCCCCTTTCAATTGGGATACGGGAATTTTGCCAAGGAATCCAGTAGCCGTAGATGCCATTCCGGATATAGGCGAAAACCAACAAATCGTTTTTACCAAATGGGACGGTGGTTCCCCTCAGGATATTGAAGACCAGATTACATATCCCTTAACTACCTCCCTATTGGGTATTCCTGGGGTAAAGACCATTCGTAGCTCCTCTATGTTCGGTTTTTCAAGTATCTACGTCATTTTTGAAGAGGATATAGAATTTTACTGGAGTCGTAGTCGTATTCTCGAAAAACTGAACTCCTTACCAAGTGGGTTGCTACCCGAAGGGGTTAATCCCGCTTTGGGACCAGATGCCACAGGTTTAGGGCAAATATTTTGGTACACGCTTGAAGGTCGTGATGAAAACGGAAATGTTACCGGTGGATGGGATTTGCACGAATTGCGCAGTATTCAGGATTACTATGTAAAATATGCCTTATCGGCTGCGAGTGGGGTGTCCGAGGTGGCATCTATCGGTGGTTATGTTAAGGAATATCAAGTCGATGTCAATCCGGAATTGATGCGACAATACAACATAGGCTTAAACCAGGTGGTAAAAGCCGTTAAGGAAAGCAATAAGGATATTGGGGCACAAACGTTGGAAATCAATCAAGTGGAATATTTAGTGCGTGGTCTGGGCTATGTAAAATCGATATCGGATATCGAGAATGCAGTGGTCACTTCTGAGGACCATACCTCAATACGCATAAAAGATTTAGGGAAAGTATCCTTGGGACCTGCAGTACGAAGGGGAGTATTGGATAAAGAAGGTGCGGAGGTTGTTGGGGCTGTTGTGATTGCCCGATATGGTGCTAATCCTTTGGAAGTCATCAATAATGTAAAAGAAAAAATAAAGGAGTTAAGTGCGGGATTACCTTCTAAAGTCCTTGCAGATGGTAGGACCTCACAGGTTACGATTGTTCCTTTTTATGACAGAACCGAACTCATTCAGGAAACGTTGGGAACACTGAATGAAGCTTTAACATTGGAGATTTTAATAACCATCCTCGTAATCATCATTATGGTGTTCAATCTTCGAGCCTCCATATTAATATCGGGCTTGTTGCCGGTTGCCGTTTTAATGGTGTTTATAGCTATGAAGTTCTTTGGCGTTGATGCCAATATCGTGGCCCTTTCCGGAATTGCGATTGCGATTGGTACAATGGTCGATGTAGGGGTTATTCTTTCCGAAAATATTGTTCGACATCTCGATGAAAATGAGCACATGGAGCCATCAGGGCAAGGAACCAACGAAGTAGAACCCATAAAAGGGGTTCTTCATGCTGCTGCGAAGAACAAACTTTCAATTAATGAAATTGTCTACAACGCAACCGCAGAAGTATCTAGTGCTATAGTTACAGCGGTAATGACAACTATAATTAGCTTTATTCCTGTTTTTACGATGATTGGTTCGGAAGGGAAATTGTTTAGGCCTCTGGCCTTCACAAAAACCTTTGCCTTAACAGCATCAATTATTGTGGCCTTGTTTTTAATTCCACCTTTTGCGGCATTTTTATTTAGAAGGAAACCTTTAAGAAAGTCTATTAATTATATGCTATATGGTATTCTAATTCTATTGGGACTAACCGTTGTTTTATATGGCCATTGGTTAGGATTTACCTTAATTGCCTTTGGCGTTGTAGGAATATTGAAACTTCAAGAAAAAGTAACTGAAAAATGGGCAAACCAGTGTAATATCATCATTTCGGTATTCGCGATTATCATTTTATTGGCGGAATATTGGAGACCGTTGGGAATAGAAAAAAGTATCTTTTGGAATCTTATGTTCGTAAGTATCGTTTGTTTTGGGTTATTGGGCGTATTTACGTTGTTCCGAAGGTATTACACACGCATTTTAAGATGGTGTTTAGATCATAAAGCCTTGTTCCTATCCATACCGATAGTTATCGTTATTGCCGGGTTTCTCATAATGGGGAATATGGGTAAAGAGTTTATGCCCTCGTTGAATGAAGGCTCATTTTTATTGATGCCGACCTCTATGCCCCATGCCGGTGTTGAAGAAAATAAACGTGTTTTAAAGCAATTGGATATGGCCGTAGCCACCATTCCTGAGATTGAAACCGTTGTAGGAAAAGCGGGAAGAACAGAATCGGCTTTGGATCCCGCACCTCTTTCGATGTATGAGAATATTATTCAGTATAAACCTGAATATATGCTGAATGAAGATGGGGAACGCCAACGGTATAAAACCGATGATGGTTTATTCGTAATGAAAGACGGTCGATTGATCCAAAACGAAAATATAGCTGTCGGTTCGAGCACTTCGACTACGCTCAGTACAGGCTCTGTCGAGAACAAAACGGTAATTAATTCGATGATGCTCAATGTTAGAAATACACAACTGATCCCTGACAATGATGGGGAATTCTACCGCAATTGGCGACCGGAGATTAAATCGCCGGATGATATTTGGGACGAAATCATACGTGTCACCAAATTACCAGGCGTTACCTCTGCTCCCAAGTTGCAGCCCATAGAAACCAGACTGGTGATGCTTCAAACAGGAATGCGCGCACCCATGGGAATAAAGGTAAAAGGTCAAGATTTAAATCAAATAGAAGCTTTTGGTGTTCAATTGGAAAATATCCTCAAACAGGTCGAAGGTGTAAAACAAGAAGCTGTATTTGCTGACCGTATTGTAGGTAAACCGTATGTGTTGATTGACATTGATAGGGATAGATTGGCTCGTTATGGTATTACGGTACAGGATGTACAAGATGTATTGAAAGTAGCTGTTGGCGGAATGGTATTGACACAAACTGTCGAAGGTAGGGAACGCTATGGGGTGCGGGTACGTTATCCAAGGGAATTAAGGACCAATCCAACGGATTTAAAGCAAATCTATATTCCCGTTGGGAAAGGCAGTCCGGTACCATTAAGTGAATTGGCAACCATAAGGTATGAAAAGGGTCCACAGGTAATTAAAAGTGAAGACACTTTTTTGGTAGGTTACGTCCTATTCGATAAGTTGAAAGGTTTTGCAGAAGTGAATGTAGTTGAGAATGCACAAATCTTGATTCAACAGAAAATAGATTCCGGGGAATTAACAGTACCCAAGGGAATCAGTTACAAGTTCACGGGTACCTATGAGAGTCAATTACGGGCAGAAAAGACATTATCCGTGGTCGTACCTTTGGCTTTAGCCATCATATTTTTGATCCTCTATTTCCAATTCCGTTCCATAGCCACATCACTTATGGTGTTTACCGGGATAGCAGTAGCCTTTGCCGGTGGCTTTATAATGATTTGGTGCTATGGTCAGGGTTGGTTTCTAAATTTCAATTTATTTGGGGATAACCTGCGAAACCTATTCCAAATACATCCCATTAATTTAAGTGTTGCGGTTTGGGTCGGGTTTATTGCCCTATTTGGTATTGCAACTGATGACGGCGTTATAATGGCAACTTATTTAACACAGACTTTTGGTAGAAATACACCTAAAAACATAAAAGAAATTAAGGATTCGATCGTAGAGGCGGGAGAAAAACGTATTCGCCCTTGTCTTATGACAACAGCAACCACGATTTTGGCATTATTGCCTGTATTAACTTCAACAGGGCGTGGAAGTGATATTATGATTCCTATGGCAATTCCAAGTTTTGGCGGAATGTTGATCGCATTGATTACATTATTTGTAGTTCCGGTTTTATTTAGTTGGAAACAAGAGTTGCAACTTAAAAAAACAATATAATGAGAAGAATTATTTTATTAGGTGTAGGACTCATGTCCTATGGTTTTTCAAGTGCACAGCAATTGGAAACACTTATAGATGAGGCGTTGACCAATAGTCCGCAGATCCAAAAGTTTGAATTGCAATATAAGATTGCCACCGAAAAAGAGAATGAAGTGAACACCCTGCCAAATACAGAATTTAATGTGGGTTACTTTATAAGTGAGCCGGAGACACGTACTGGGGCGCAACGCTATAAAATATCGGCGAAACAAATGTTGCCCTGGTTCGGCAATATTACCGCAAGGGAAAATTATGTGGCTTCTTTGGCCGACGTGCAATATGAGGAAATCGTTTTAGCGAAAAGAAAATTAATAGCCTCGGTTTCACAATCGTACTATAATTTATACGCAAATAAGGCAAAACAAGCCGTTTTGACCGAAAACATCAAACTACTTGAAACGTACGAAACATTGGCATTAACATCTGTCGAAGTTGGTAAGGCTTCGGCCGTCGATGTTTTGCGTTTGCAAATGCGTCAAAATGAAATGCAACAATTATCGGATGTTCTTGGTCAACAATTTCTTGCCGAACAAACCGCTTTCAACAATCTTTTAAATAGGGAAAAAGCTAGGGCTGTTCAGGTAGTCGATGAATTGGATATCCCTTCGAAGGATTTTGAATCCGCTATCGAAAATTTGGCATTGCACCCTGAATTGTTGAAATACGATAAACTCTATCAATCTGTAACACAATCAGAATTATTAAATCAAAATGAAAGCAGTCCAATGATTGGTTTTGGATTGGATTATATTAATGTAAACGAGCGACCGGCTATGGATTTTAGTGATAACGGAAAGGATATCATTATGCCAATGGTTTTCTTGTCAATACCGATTTTCAATAAAAAATTCAAATCCAAAACCAAACAAAACGAGTGGAAAAAACAGGAAATCGTAGCGCAAAAGCAAGAACGCTTAAATGTGCTGCAAACGCTATTGGATAAAGCGCTAAACGAAAGGATTTCAGCACGGATAAGTTATGTGACACAAGCAAAGAACTTAAAGCAAGCCAAAAATGCGGAATCTATTTTAATTAAGAACTATGAAACGGGTACGATAGATTTCAATGATGTATTGGATATCCAGGAATTGCAATTGAAGTTTCAAATGAACCAAATTGAATCTATTAGGAATTATTATGTTCAAACAACAATCATAAATTATTTAAGTAATTAAACCATGAAAAAATATATCATATATATTGGGATATTGGGGGCAGGATTCTTTTTAGGATGGCTGCTCTTTAGCAGTTCATCAACGAATGAAATAAAGCATGATCACGATAGGGTAACCGAAACCGATCAAATGTGGACATGTTCCATGCATCCTCAGATTATGCAACCAGAACCCGGGCAATGTCCTATTTGTGGCATGGATCTGATTCTTGCATCGGGTGATTCAGAAGGATTATTGGCAGATCAATTTAGGTTAACTGAGAATGCCATGGCATTGGCAAACATTCAAACGTCAATTGTCGGGAATGGTAACGCAATGGACAATACAATAAAACTGTCCGGAAAGATTGTTGAAAATGAGGAGGCTAATGCTGTTCAAGTCAGTTATTTTTCAGGAAGGATAGAACGCCTTAATGTGAATTTTAAAGGTGAAGAAGTTCGCAAAGGACAATTACTGGCAACGATCTATTCCCCAGAATTGTATGCCGCCCAACAAGAATTGATTACAGCGGCATCTTTACGGGAATCGCAACCCGAATTGTACAATGCGGTACGCAATAAACTAAAGCTATGGAAATTGTCTGAAAGTGAGATCGACCAAATTGGAAAAACAGGTAAGGTAAAAGAAAACTTTCCTGTATATGCAACGGTTTCAGGAACAGTTACGGAAAAATTAGTCGAACAAGGTGATTATATAAAGCAAGGTCAACCCTTGCTTAAAATCACAAACCTGAACACCGTTTGGGCACATTTTGATGTCTATGAAAATCAAATCGACCAGTTTAAAAAAGGACAAGAAATTTCCATAACCACAAATGCATACGGCAATACGACATTTAAAGGGAAAGTGGATTTTATTGATCCTGTTTTAGATACCAGAACAAGAACCATAAAATTACGGGTGGTACTTCGCAATAAAGACGGAGCCTTAAAGCCAGGAATGTTTGTTGAGGGAAAAATCAAGGGTATCACCTCAAGTATAGGACAGTCAATGATAATTCCATCCTCGGCTGTTTTATGGACAGGGGAACGTTCTGTGGTATATTTAAAGAAAAATTCGACCCAACCTGTTTTTGAGATGCGTGAAATTTCATTGGGCAAACAAATCGGGAATAATCAAGAAGTATTGGAAGGGGTGGACAATGGCGATGAAATAGTAACCAATGGAGCATTTACCGTTGATGCGGCAGCACAATTACAAGGTAAAAAATCCATGATGAACAAAGAAGGGGGTAAAGTCAAGACGGTCCATGGGGAACATCTTGGTATGGGAGGTACCGCTGTGGTAAACAAGAAGGGCGGACATTTCAATATGAATGAAAGAGTAAGTGTATCAAAGGAATTTCAAAATCAGTTGAAAGAGGTTTATGGTGCTTATTTAAAAATGGCGAATGCTTTGGCCAGAGATGATTCCAAAATAGTGCAGTCAGAATCAAAAAGGGTATTGCATAATCTATCTTTGGTAGATATGAAACTAGTAACGGTTAAAGAGGCACATAATCATTGGATGTCATTGGCAAATGAAATAAGGACATCTGCAACTTTAATTCTAAATTCAACGGACATTTCGGAACAAAGAAATCATTTTAAACATCTTTCGTCCCACTTGATTAATGCACTCCAGTTATTTGGTGTCAATGAACAGGTATACGTGGAATTCTGTCCCATGGCAGATACGAATAAAGGAGCGTATTGGTTGAGTAAGAATAAAGAAGTAGTCAACCCCTATTTTGGGGATGCGATGCTTACCTGTGGTGAAGTAAAACAAATAATAGAATAATCATAAAATGCTAAATAATGAAGAAATTGATTTTAAGTAGGGCTCAATTCGTGGCAATGGATTTACTAAGTTGTTGGAGCGAATACAACCAACCAAAAGAAACTATATCCGTAGCTTAAATATTTTTCACTTTCGTTTTTTCAACCAATTATCCAATGGTTGCAAAAAGGAATTGATAAGAACTATAAGTGCCGTACAGATCAAGGTTTCCACAAAAAAACCAGCAGCAGCGATGCAGCCTATGGCGGCACTACACCAAATGGTCGCCGCAGAACCCAACCCATGAACGTTGGCCCCTTCCCTGAAAATAATGCCTGCTCCCAAAAATCCGACACCGGTAACGACTTGTGCAATAATTCTTGACACATCGATGGTTGCTTCATCCGCTTTCAATAAAAAGGATAATAAAACAAAAATGGCCGCTCCGGTAGCAACGAGCATATTTGTTTTTAAACCTGCGGTTTTATGATGCCACTGTCGTTCAAATCCAATGGCTAATCCGGCCAATAAGGCAACAATAAGGCGTGTGGTGAAATCTGTGATTGTCATGATATCCTATTATGGAATAAAGATAAATGATTATTCCATACATACTGGTCCTCTCTCAAACCTTGGGAGGTATCATAAGTGATACTGTATCATGACCTTTGGAAATGGGGTATAAAAAAAGCCCTAACGGTTACCGTCAGGGCTTCTTGAAACTTGAAGTATATGTTAGATAACTTTTACGTTCACTGCATTTAATCCTTTGTTTCCTTCTTGAAGGTCAAATTCAACTTCGTCGCCTTCACGAATCTCGTCTACTAATCCTGAAACGTGTACAAAGTGGTCTTTTTCAACTCCTTCTTCAGTTATGAATCCAAAACCTTTTGTGTCGTTGAAAAATTTTACTGTTCCTTTACTCATTGTAATGTAATTTAATTTATTATAATTTATTGTTTGCAAAGATGGTGCCATTTTTCCGACGGACAATATTTTAATTGGTTTCTTTTCAATTAATTATGTCTAGCCACTGGGGTTATCTACTGTTATTTTAAAGCTATTCCATTTTATGCTAGACGGTTACATCGTTTTACCGCATCCGATACTTACTTTAATTATTATGGGCAAAGCGCGTGTCAAGAGCAGGGTTCTTATCGTTTATAGCGGTAAATAGTCAACTTAAATGAAGCGGGGGGTCTTCCTGAGGGTGCATCTAATCGAAAAAATACCATCTTTCACACTATACTCATAAGGCAAACGTTTCTAAAATAATGGCTACAACCTTTATCCAGACATGTTACAAATTGATTTATGGATGTTGTTTCCGTTTAACCTTGATTATAGTATTCCCATGAAGCACCTTTCTTACTATCTACTGATTTTTGTCCTTATTTTTAATACTTCTTGCAGCCATGATGATTCCGATGCAAACGGAACAAGTACTCCCGATCAGGAGGATTTGGATGCTGAAGGCTTGCCTATTCGGATTTTTAGTGCCCAATTGCCTCAAATACCGACAGTCAATGAATATACGATCGAATTGGACCGGTGGGATATCCCGAATACGAATACCGATGCGGCCAAGACCACTACCAATCTACAAGAGGCTATTGATTGGGCCCATGACGAAGGTTACACCCGGGTGGTATTGCCTGCCGGTGAATATTTGGTGGGTGAGGATATCAATGATATATATTATGGGGGTATTGATATTTTCGGGAATACGGAATTCGTTTTCAGTGAAGGTGCCGTATTGACCATCGACACCAATGATAAATGGAACTACTGTGTCTTGCGCTTAAATGGCGATAATATCATCGTACGTGATGGGGTCATCAAAGGGGAACGCGATACCCATATTTTTACCCCACGCGAGGATGGTAAGACCGCCCATGATGAAGGACACGGTATCTGCGTTTGGGGCAATAACAATGTCTTGATCCAAAACATGGAAATACATAGTCTCACGGGGGATGGTTCACTGGTACTCGACTCCAACGATGTTACTTTTGTCGATAACAACATTTATAACAACAGACGTCAAGGAATATCCATTGTTGGCGGTGTCCGTATTGAAATAAAGGACAATGAAATCCATCATATAAAAGGTACTTCGCCACAATTTGGGATTGATATCGAAGGCCCGGGTCGTGTGGACGAGGATATTTTGATACAGGACAATTATTTCCATCACAATTCGGGTGGTGATATTGTCAATGCCACGGGAGAGAACGTCTATATTCTTGATAATGTGATGGAACAAGGTGATGGCAGTGAATATACTGACGGACCTATCGTTAGCTGGCATAAGACCCATAACATTATCGCCCGGAATACGGTGACCATGCTCAGTGGATCCGCCAACGGTCGTTTGGGGTATATCCAATACTCCCACGGTGGCGATAAGGGTCATAACAGAATTACGTTCGTACATGACAATGTGATGAACAATTGTGGCATGTACATGTATAAAAGTTCGGATGCCGACGTACGACGCAATAAGTTCCTCGGGTACTTTTTGGCGTTCTCTGATTTTGATAATGCCGTATTGGTCGATAATCTGGTTACCTATTCCGAGGAATATACCAATCTTAGATACTGTTGGTCGTACCGTTTTAAGAACACCACGGGCTTCGCCAGTGGTAATTATCTAGGTGATCAATTGGAAGAATTACCCCTGTCGGAAAAAGAACCGTATACCATGCAATGCGTATTGGACGGTTGGTAGTAAAGCATACCAAGTAATCTTGATAGACAGGATTTCAAATACTATTTGATTGGAATCGACAATAAGGGAATATTCAATCCCGATGCCATTACCCTTGTTTTACTCTTGTGCATGATGGACTCCCAGAACCCATATTTTTTGGGCATCATTACCAATAAATCAGGCTGTGATTTTTTGATTTCCTCTTCTAAGGCATCAATAACCGTATTCGATTGTACATTCTTATAAAAATAGGTCACATCTTCCAATTCCTTATCAATGGAATCATGGGTAACCGTCCTCAATTGGTTAAGTTCTTTCTCCACATAAAAAACAGTGACTTCCGATTTTAGTTGAACCGCTAATTGCCGTAATTTGGCCAATGTTTTAACGGGGATATCTTCCAGCAAATCACAAGCAAGCAGTATTTTTTTGAATTCTGTGAACTTTGCATGTATCGGAATGGCCAAAACCGGAAACCGTTTCATACTTATTAAGGTCGTTGCAGGGTTTCCCAATAAATTTTGTTCCATGGATTTAGGGGACATCCCTATCACTAAAAATCGGCAATCATGTACTTTCATCAAATGGTCCACTTCCTGGTCCAAACTACTAAAACTGGTTTCGACAATTACCTCAATGCCGAATTTTTGATATAAATCCTGGGCGGATTCGTGCAATCTATTCCTGTTCTTTTCGATTAACCCCTCAACAAATGTTGCTGACAAACGGGCATTCGAAGCATGGATAGGAAGTTTGAAGGCGTTATATAGTATTAGCTTGGTATGAAGTTTTTTCGCTACGGAAGCTGCATAGAGAATAGCGTTTTCAGATAGTTTGGAAAAATTTGTGGCAACTAGGATACTCATGGTTTGTATTGATTGTATTGATTGTAGAACAATCAAAATTAATACATTTCAGCCAAAGAGAGTTAGTAGGAAGAAGGGTTTTATTGGTCTAAAAGAAGGATTTTTGATAGAATAAAACGACAGCGGTTGGTTATGGTTCCCCTTAGGGGATATTGGTTTTGTAAATCGCTTGATATGCAAAAAAAAAGAAGGCGAACCGCCTTCCTTTTTTTTTCTATAGTATGTATTGATGGAATCTATTTTATTTCAACCACTTGCAGTTCAAAGGTCAGATCTTGACCAGCCAAGGGATGGTTGGCATCGATGATAATATCGGCCTCGTTTACTTCGGCTACCCGTAAAGGCTGCTCGGTCCCATCGGGATTTTTAGCCATAAGTCCCATACCTACTTCAGGTACCATGTCTTCAGGAAGCTCTTCTTTCCTTACCTTTTGAAAAAGTTCTTTTTGTACTTCACCATAAGCCTCTTCCTTGGGAATGGTAATTGTTTTGTTTTCATTGACCTCCATTTCGATAAGGCCTTTTTCAAAACCTGGTATCAAGGCCCCTTGGCCCAAGGTTACCTCTAAAGGGTCCCTATCCACTGAGCTGTCAAAAACTTGACCGTTACTTAATTTTCCTGTGTAGTGTACTTTAACCGTATCGTTGGCCTTTACTTTACTCATATTCTGAAATTTCAATTATTTAACTTAATTCTTTATCGGCGGCTAAATTAAAGGCTATAAAATGGCTCAAAGAATATTTAACGTAAAATCTTAAAAAATGGTCGGTTTTTTGGATCTTTTAATGATTTTTTGTCCTAGATGGAAATGAAATTGTAATAAAAAAAGGGTTGTTTGATCATATCGGCCTTGAATTGAAATTTTAATGGGCATAGGTTCCATTCAGGCAAAACTTTCAAGTTTGGCCTTTCTAAATCCTATATCTTTGCCATTATGCATCCACAAAATCCATATGGTGAACGATACGATCTAAAAAGATTGGTAGCGCACCATGCTGAATTGAAAAAGTATATCGTTTTGAACCCTACTGGAGAGGAGACCATTGATTTTAGTGTTTCCCAGGCGGTATATACTTTGAATAAAGCGATACTCTTGGCCGATTTTAAACTCACCGATTACGGATTGCCAGAAGGGTATCTCATCCCTCCTATTCCAGGACGATTGGATTATCTCTTGCATTTACGAGATTTTCTTTCGGAAAAATTTGGCATGGATGTCGGTGCCGAATTATGCGGACTGGATATTGGCACGGGCGCTAACGGTATCTATTGTATTCTGGGAGCCCAACATTTCAATTGGACTATGGTAGGTTCGGAGAGTGATTCCAAAGCCGTAGCCATAGCGAAAGCGAACATAGAATCCACCAAAACCTTACAAGATCGCGTCGAGGTGCGTCACCAAGGGAATAAGGGGTATCTCTTTAAGGATATTATCCAACCCGGGGAGCAATTTGATTTTACCATTTGCAATCCACCCTTCCACAGCACTAAGGAAGAAGCCCAAAGAGGTTCGTTTAGAAAACTTAGGAATTTGGAAGGTGGCATCAACAAACACGAACTCAGGCTTAATTTCGAGGGACAAGCGAATGAACTCTGGTGTAATGGTGGGGAGGCGCTCTTCATAAAACGATTGATCAAGGAAAGTTTGGTGTTCAAAGATCAGGTACGCGTATTTTCCAGTCTGGTCGCCAAGGCGGAAAACCTCCTTAAGATTGAAAAACAACTAAAAAAAGCAAAGGCGGATTACCATATCATTCCCATGGCACAGGGAAATAAGAAAAGCCGGATTATTCTGTGGTGGTTTGACTCGAAAACCGCATAAGACCTAGGCAGTCCTTTAATGATTGTAATTCAAATGGTTTGGAATGTATTCTTGCCACTTACGAAATTCCGTTTGTAGTTACATTTTTATGGATTTGACGCACAAGTCCCCTTAAAAAGTTTCCTGGACCGATCTCCGTAAATTCAGTAGCCCCATCCTCTTCCATATGGAGCATAATGTGTCGCCACATTACCGGATGCGTCAATTGATCGATGAGGTTTTTCTTTATCATTCCAACTTCATAGCAAGGGCGTGCTGTGACATTCTGATAAATGGGACAGGTTGGTTTTTTGAATTCGGTTTCGGCAATGGCCAAACTGAATTCCTCAACAATAGGTTCCATAAGGGGAGAATGGAAGGCGCCACTTACCGGTAAATCCACGATGGCAAGTGCCCCCGGGCGTAGTTTGTCACACGCTTCTTTCAGTGCTTTCCTTTCTCCGGAAATAACCACTTGTTTAAGGGCATTGTAATTGGCCGGTACAACAATACCGTCGATATGCTTACAGATATCCGATACGATTACATCATATAAACCCACTACCACGGCCATACCCATATTCTTATCATCACATACTTTTTGCATAAGTGAGGCCCGTTTGGCGATGAGTTTCAATGCCGATTCAAAATCCAAGGAACCAATGGCGGCCAAAGCGGTTATCTCACCCAGGGAATGTCCTGCGACCATATCGGGCTTAAAGGTACTTCCAAGGGTCTTGGTCAGGATATAGGAATGTAAAAAAATGGCCGGTTGGGAAAACTGTGTTTGTTTCAAATCCTCATTGGACCCTTCGAACATGACATCGGTAATTGAAAATCCTAAAATAGCGTTGGCTTTTTTAAAATAGTCTTGTGCCAATTCGGAGGATTCATATAACGCTTTTCCCATACCGGGAAATTGGGTGCCTTGTCCAGGGAATAGGTATGCATGCATATGCGATGGATTGTTAATGTATTCTGTCTAAAGATATTTTATTATTAAATACGATAATACAGAATTAGGTACTATTATCTTAACATCAACCATGGGGGCATTAAAAAAGGTTGAAATACGTGTTTCATCAATTTTCGGATATTTTTATCTTGGATAGATGCGGCGGCAATTACGTTTATTCCTTGCTTCCAAAACTGGAATCAACGTATAAGGTAGGGGCTTATACTTTATATTACGATGTAGATAAACTGTGCTCGTAACCCACGTAACGGTTATGAATTCGATAGAAATAAGTGCTATTCCCTAAAAAACATTGAATATAACGATAGCATACAGGTAAAAACGTACAAATCGCAATAATCCGAAGAGCAAATAATTTCGAAATCGGTAATGGATAAGTCCGGCCGCAACACTGGTCAAAGCGAAGGGAATGGGTAATAATGCTCCTACTATAATTAAAAATCCACCCCATTTGCGGATCATCTTCATATGTTTTGCCATCTTCACTTCAAAATAGGTCTTCATCGAGGGTACTTTTGAAATGGCCTTTCCTTCAAAAAAGGAAATTATACCCCCTAGATAGGATAAAAACGCAAGGATCGATAAATAGATAATCGGTGTATCGGTCTTACCGGCCCAAGCAATAAAAATCTCAGGAGGTACCAACCCTAAAAGCGATTCCGTAGCAAGGAAAACACTAAGGATCACTATGGGGCTATACGTTGTGGTAATCGAAGTGAATAGATCATGAAAATCGATAACATATAAATGAACGAGCCACAATCCTATGATAAATAAGGATATAGGTATGATTACCTTACCTAAGCTGGACTTGACAAAGGCGTAAAAACCAGTATAGGAATAGTATTGGTGCAACAACCGTATTCTAGACTTTTTGGCACTTACTTTAGGACTTTTATCCATGATGATTATTACTGTTTTTCAAATTGAAAAGGGGTGTATATACAAACTGTCTAATGGTAAAATCAATGTATTACACCTATTTTAATTTTTGCAAAAATAAGATTCGCTCCAAGAAATAATAATAAGGAGTTGTTAAAAGTTCGGCCACCCTCGATTATTACAGGACGGTAACACGTACTTTCTTATTCTTTAAACGGGAATTGTTCAGTTTTTGAACCAATTGATCGGCGATGGACAAAGGAACGGAAACAAAGGCACAATCCTGTTTTAATTCGATAACACCCAATTGGTCTTTGTTGAGACCGCCTTGTTTAAAGAAGAGTCCGGCAATATCCCCTTTGGAGATCTTATCTTTTCTGCCTCCTGAAATAAAGAGGGTTTCCCAGAATTGGGGTTCACGGGGTGCTTTTTTTGATATATCGATAGTTTCCACACCTTTGATAAACTCGGGTATGAATTCTTTTTCCCATTGCAACACATACGCGGTTCCTTTTTCGTTTACCCGGGCGGTTCTGCCATTTCTATGGGTAAACTCTTCCTCGGCTCTTGGAAGCTCATAGTGGATAATGTATTTCATTTCGGGAATATCGATGCCCCGTGCGGCCAAATCCGTAGCGACCAATACTTGGCAAGTTCCGTTCCTGAATTTGATCAATGAGCGTTCCCTGTCCCGCTGTTCCATACCTCCTGAAAAGCAAGTGTGGTTGATACGGTTTTTATCCAAAAACGAACTAACCCGTTCTATACTGTCCTTAAAGTTGCAAAATATGATACCCGGTTGATTACCGATGTGGAGGAGTAAATCCACAAGGGTCCGTAATTTGTCCTTATCGGGGGAAATCACCGTTTTAATGGCCAGTCTGGATTCTTGCTTCAAGTCCAGATAATCGATGATGCTCGGCTTGTCCAATCGTACAAAAGCCGGAATTTCAACACCCTGGGTGGCGGAGGTAAGAATACGTTTTTCAAGATTTGGCAATTGATTGATGATGGTACTCATCTCTCCCTCAAAACCGGTTTCCAACGATTTGTCAAATTCATCCAATACCAAGGTCTTGATATCCGATTTCGAAAAACGGCCACTACCAAAATGGTCAGCGATCCTGCCTGGGGTTCCGATTAAAATAGCGGGAGTGTGTTTCAATTCAATTTTATCCTTGGAGATAGGTCTACCCCCATATACGGCATTCACTTTAAAACCTGAACCCATATCACGTACCACTTGTTCTATCTGAATGGCCAGTTCCCGCGAAGGGACTAGTATCAAAGCCTGAACTTCGGTGCATTCAGGATCTAAGTTTTGTAGAAGCGGTAATAAGAAAGCCAAAGTCTTTCCGGTACCCGTTGGGGAAAGCAGTACGGTATTCCCTGTTTTCTCGATGACCTCGAGTGCTTCCTCTTGCATGGGGTTCAATGCGGGAATCCTTAATTTGTCCAGTATTTCCTGTTGATTGCGAATTGTATTGGCCATAGGGACTACTTCTTTTGCGAAGCTTCGGTTTTAGTATGGGGAGTACCGTGCATCAAATGATCGGCCAGTACTTTTTCCATCAATTCCTCTTTGGTCAAATGATGGAAAATAGTCTTTATTTTTTCTTTGGTTTCAGAAGAAACGGTACGGTTGGGTTTGGTTTTGAATATTTTCTTGGCCCAAAGCACCAAATTTATTTCTTCCCGATCGGCTTCACTTTCCTTCTTCAACTCGGAGAAAACCAGTCCCAATTCCTTTTCAAACTCGGGAATATCAGGAAGTTCCTCTTCTTGTATGATGCTTAGTGAAAGTCCCTTTGCCCCTGCCCTAGCTGTTCGGCCACTACGGTGTACATAGGCCTCATAAGTATCTGGTAGGTGATAATTGACCACATAGGAAATTTCCTTTACGTCGATACCACGGGCTGCCAAATCGGTGGCCACGAGAATATCTATGTATCCTTCCCTGAACTGTCCCATGATCCGATCACGGATGCCTTGGCTTAGACTACCATGGATGGCCCCGGAGGAGAATTTATTAATGGCCAATTTCTTTGCCAATTTATTTACGGCCGCTTTGGTCTTACAAAAAATAATTCCACGTTGTCCTTCCTTGCTATTTAGAAAATGAAGTAAAACCTCCAACTTTTCAATGGGCTCAACGACGATGTATTTATGGTCTATACCTTGGTGTCCCATTTGGGCCATATCGGCCTCTAGGTGCACCACGTGTTTCGACATATAGTTTTGTACCAATTGCTTTACGGTTCCCGGCATGGTGGCGGTAAACAACAATGTCCTTCTCGATTTGGGCATCTCCGCATCTAAGGTATCCAAGTCGGACTTTAAGGCTGTGACCATCTCGTCAGCCTCGTCCAAGACCAAATATTTCAATTTTTTAATGCTGACGGCCTCACGCTGGATCAAATCGATCAATCGGCCTGGTGTGGCCACAATAATATGCGTCGCTTCTTTTAAGCGTTCTATTTGGGGTTTTATGGGAATACCACCACAAACGGAGGCAATGGAAATGGCCGGACTGTGGGATGCATACGAAACGAGGTTCGTGTAAATTTGTTGACCCAATTCCCGTGTAGGGGCCAATATAAGCGCCTGTACATCCGTTTTTTCCGGGTTTATCAATTGCAACAAAGGCAGACCGAACGCAGCCGTTTTACCGGTTCCCGTTTTTGCCAAAGCAACGACATCCTCTTTTTGGTTCAAGAGTATTGGAATGGTCTTTTTTTGGATATCCGTGGGAACGGAAATCTTTAATTCGGTTAGACTTTCTAGAAGTTGTTCATTGATTCCTAAAGCGGAAAATTGATTTGACATATAATGTAATGGATTTGCACAAAGATAACTACACGAAATGGGCAATCGTGTAAAGTGCTGTACTAATTCTTCTTAAAGGCTATAAAATATGCCTTAACGATGTATGTTTATTCCGCAGTTTAAGCTTCCTGAAGGGTACGTTTTGATTTTCTGTACGTGTATTTTGGATAGATTGAGCGTTTTGCAAATCGATTCAATTTGTTGGCATTTACCATCTTTATATAAATAGGTTTGGTAACCCCAAAGTATTCGTACGTCGTTCCATCAGAAAAAGTGATTTCCAAAACCAAGCCGTTATGGATAAACTCCGCGATTCCTGAATTGGAGATGGTCTCAGTATACGCGTCTAGATTCGCAGTCAAGGTTTCTGGGGCGATACTTACCAAAAAATGGTATCCATCAATAATAGAACGACTTTTCACTTCAGCCTCTTCCCGTTCGACATCACCTTCTTGAAATTTATCAGGATGCCATTCCTTTACCAAATTACGGTATGTGGTCTTTAATGTCTTAAGTTCGATATCCTTTTCAACACCAAAGAGCTTCTTATATTGATTTATACGTTTCATAGTCTTTTTTTACGAGGCGCGAAACTACACCTTTATTCTGAACCACTTAGCGTAAAAACAGGCTTTTTTATTTTAGCCGGAACAGCTTTAAAAAAGGGAAGGGTCCAAAACGTATAAAAGCAACTATTTTGCGAAGAGGATTTCTTTTCATTTCAAGGTGTTATATTTGCCCTGTTCAAATGGAACAGTATACCAAAACGTTATCCTTTTAAAGCCTATGCCTTTTAAAAAATTACACACCAATATACTTGAGCGCCTAGAGCGTAAGGATATTACAACCCCTACCCCTTTTCAAAGCCGCAGTATACCGGTTATAAAAAGTGGAGCCAACGTATTTTGTGCCGCACCAAAAGATAGTGGGAAAACCACCACGCTTATACTTACCACGTTGCACAAATTAAAATGTGAAGCGGTGGGAAACGCTCCAAGGGCAGTCGTTCTGGTAGAAAACAAGGAAAAGGCGTTGGAATTATACCAAGCTTTTTTAACGTATACCAAATACAATTCGTTACGTGTTTATGTCGGTTATGAAGAATTGCATATCGATATACAGAAATCTGAGATTTT
Source organism: Maribacter aquimaris (assembly GCF_014596745.1). Lineage (GTDB taxonomy): Bacteria > Bacteroidota > Bacteroidia > Flavobacteriales > Flavobacteriaceae > Maribacter_A > Maribacter_A aquimaris. The sequence goes on along the minus strand of NZ_JABTCF010000001.1, from coordinate 239,578 downwards.
TGAGGGGGTGGATATTCTTATTTCAACGCCCAAGACCATGAATAAGTTGTTCCTATTGAATGGGGTGAGTACCTCACAATTGAAGATATTCAGTATCGACGATGCAGGTTTCTTGATTCAAAAATCAGACTCCAGTGCTATTATTTCCATTACCCAGAGCATTCAAAAATGCCAATATGTGCTGTATTCAGAAGAATTACATCCCAAATTAAAACGTTTTGAGTCCTACTTTATGGAGCATTCCAAAATAATCCAGATCTAGGGCAAGCATAGGTTGCATGGTACAGGATGGTAAATCGTTTGGCTATGGCTATTTTTATTCTGTCCCTAACTCCTGTTTCTGATAATTTTTAAAAATATTGATCCATATATTCCTTGAAATCCGGAGTATTATGGGCAGTGCCACGATCATCACAGCAACGATAATGCAATAAGTCGTAATCAAGCTTAAATTGAGGATAAGATAGCACAGGACGAATGCGGCACCTGCAAATGACAGGCCAACCGGATAACTCACATACATGGCCCCGTAAAAGAAAGAGGGCTCCATTTTGTATTTCGTATCACAATGACTACAGCGTTCGTTCATTTTCAAAGTACTGCCAAGTTTATAGGGGTTTTGTACCCTATACATACTTTCATTATGACAAACAGGACATGCACCTGTGAATATACTATAAATCTTTGTTCCCTTTAAAAAGCTCATAACGACTGGTTTTGATTGTTTTTTATTTAAAGAATCGCTGAATACCGCTGTTTTAGCACCAACAAAGATAGTTGTACAACCCTTTTCTAACTTACATAATAATCGCTATTTTTTGTACTTTTAGGACATTATTAAAGAATATGCCCTTGATACCGATACTGAATATTGAACAATTTGAGAATGAAGAATCCTTAAATGATTTTTATAGTAATCGACTTGGGCCTCATTTGAGTAAGAATAAAGACCTTGTCTATGTTCCCCATCGGCACGACTTTTTTTTATGTGTCGTTTTTTCAAAAGGTACAGGAAGTCATGAAATTGACTTTGTCACTTACCCTGTGCTGTCTGGTAGTGTGTTTTTTCTAAAACCGGGACAGACCCATTCGTGGAAATTCGAGCATGACCCCGAAGGTTATATCTTTTTCCATACGCAGGATTTCTTTGAATTTACCTTTTCAAATGCCAAGCTTATCCAATTCCCATTTTATTATTCCTATGAGAATCCACCAAATCTACAATTGAGCACCGATACGCTTGAACCTGTGATTTCCCGTTTTAAAGAGATAAACGATGAATATCATAAAATGGACCCTTTCAAGCAACAGAAATTATCAAGCCTTATCCATCTTACCTATATAGACCTTACCCGCTTGTACGCGACTTCCGAATCACAGGGCACCGAGGTGTCATCGACCTACCTCAACGCGTTACGACATCTGGAAATCCTGGTTCAAGAGTTCTATAGAACGGAAAAATCACCTGCATTTTATGCTGAAAAACTAAATATCACCACCAAGCACTTGAATAGGATTACAAAGAGTACCCTAAGCAAAACCTCTTCAGAACTTATAACAGAACGTGTTTTATTGGAGGCCAAACGCCTTTTGGTACATTCCGAAAGCCCTTTGGCAGCTATTGCGGAAATTTTGGGGTATGATGATTATGCGTATTTCTCAAGGATATTCAAATTAAAAACAAAAAGTACCCCGTCGGAATTCAGAAACCATTATAGGTCAATGAGATCCTTTTAAAATCGGCAATCCATGGCCATGGATCAGACTTTTTATATTTTGGCGGAAATGGGAAACAATGTATTAAATCCCTTTTTCAACATTTGGATGCCATACAGGTATGGGTTTGGTAATAGGTCATCTATAGTTATCGCCACCAATCCTGGTTATCGATGTTTTGATCCTGAAGTAAAAAGGCATTGCCTATTTGGGGCGTAATTATCGGTAAATTCAATTCTTTTGCTTTTTTGGTAACACGTTGTACGGGATCTGTCCATGGGTGTAAGGCCAATTTAAAGGCACCCCAATGGATGGGCATTATCCTTTTTGCCTTTAAGTCCATTCCGGCTTGGGCCGTTTCTTCGGGGAACATATGGATATCGGGCCACATCTTGTTGTATTGTCCACATTCCATCATGGCAAAATCAAAGGGACCGTATTTGTCCCCAATTGCCTTAAAATGACTGTCGTATCCGCTATCACCACTGAAAAAGATATTTTCCGTAGCCGATTTAATAACCCAGGAAGACCATAAGGTACTTTGGCCATTGGAGAATTTTCGGCCAGAAAAGTGTCTCGCTGGTGTGCAGACAAACTGTAAATCATCAAAAGTGGTTTCCTGCCACCAGTCCATCTCAACAATATTTTCCTTTAAAACACCCCAAGTTTCCAAATGCACACCAACGCCTAGGGGTGTGTAAAATGTACCCACTTTATCCTTTAACAATGAAATGGACTCGTAATCCAAGTGGTCATAATGGTCATGGGAAATGATAACGGCATCGATTTTTGGCAGTTTCCGTATTTCAATGGGCAGTTCCGCACTAAAACGTTTTCCCCCTAAAAAGGGAAGCGGAGCCGGGACTTCACCGAACATGGGATCCAATAAAATGTTCTTATGGTTCATCTGGATCAAGAAGGAAGAATGTCCGAACCAAACAAATCGGGTCGGACTTGCATAATCGGCAATATTGGAAGAATCTATTTTTTGAACCGCTAAATCGTGCTTAGGTCTTCCATTCTCTACTTTCTCAAAAAAGAATTTGCGGGCCATAGCCAGGGTTTCAGAAAAACCTTTATTCATATTCACACGGTGGATATTTACGAATTTACCATTATCGAATTGGGCCGAAGTCGCATATTTTGTTTGTCGTTCTTTATTTACTTCACCCCCAAACGATGGGTAGTAGGCGTTGAATAAAAAGTATGTACTAACCAATACGGCCACAAGTAGAATTAAAGCTATGATCATTCTTTTAAGAAATTTTAAAAATCGTTTCAATATGTTTTAGTTGAGGGTTCGGTATTTAGCCGGACTTATACCGGTCTTCTTTTTAAAAAGGGTACTGAAATGTTGGGGATAGTCGAAACCAAGGTCATAGGCAATTTGACTTACTGAAGCCTTACTGCCCATAAGTTTGTTTTTGGCCCTGTTTACTACAAATGTATTGATATGGTCTTTAGCACTTTTTCCTGTTTCTTTTTTTAAGAGATCACTTAAATAGTTGGAGGACATCTGAAGTTGCTCACCACAATATTTCACGGTTGGAAGACCGAGTTCCGATGGTTTGCTCGACTGGAAATAAGAGCTCAACAAGGTCTCGAAGTTCGACACATAATCTTGGTTCAGGTTAGTGCGTACATAAAATTGACGGTCATAATAACGCATGCAATAGTCTAACAGCAACCCAATAGTGGCTATGATTAATTTTTGACTGTGCTTGTCGATATGCTGACGGAATTCCGCTTCGATTTTATGGATAAGGTCCGTAACGGTCTGTTTTTCTTCTTCAGAAAGATGAAGTGCCTCAAAAATTTCATAGGAAAAGAAGGAATAGTTTTCGATAGAATTGCCCAATTGCGATTTACGGATAAGATCGGGATGGAACAAAAGCATCCACCCTTTTGGATTTTCAGAGGTGCCTTGATTTTCAGGAGTTAAAACTTGCCCTGGTTTCGTGAAGATCATGGTACCATTAGTGAAATCATACGAATTTCGTCCGTAGCCGAAATTGCATTGCATTCCTTCCTTTAAGCTAACAATATATAAGCCCAAAGTTAATCGAACATCTTCGAAATCAAAGTCATGCCGCACGTCCTCAACGGGTATTATAGAAACCAAAGGGTGTTTTGGTGGCTGCAATCCCAATAACTCATGCGCTTTGGTAATCGAGTCTATATGGATGAAGGTTGTCATGATCTTAAATATAAATTTTTTCCGTCAATTCCATAATTCCTTATTGATCATTGTATTTTGAATTCATCAGGAGTTCGGATTTCTACGGTGTAAAAGTACTGTGATGTTACGGGTAGAACGTATATATTTTACGGAATGATGTATACATTTTACAGAAAGTGGTATTAGAAGGCATAAAAAAAAGGCATATTCCAAAGAATATACCTTTTCTTAAAGAAACAGTTCCTTTATTTTAATAAGGCAAGTATTCCTTCCAATTCCGTTAGGTTAAGGCTTGAATTGTTATTGGTATCCAACACATCGAAATTGTCGGCTACCGATCCTATGGCTTCGGTTGATTGGATGGCTTCATCTTTATTCGTGTCCAATAAACTAAACAGACTGGCTACTTGTTGTACCGTTGAATTTGAGCTTAAAGAACTTAATAAGGACGCTGCGTCGGCAATATTTGAAGTGTTCATGTTTTTAACACTATTGCAACTTGATAATGCAGCTATTAGGGTTAGTGATACTACTATTTTTTTCATTTATTTTGTTTAGAACAATTATTATTTGAAAGCAAAGCTAGTTGTATCACTTGGTATTGAAAACGTTAATGTACCAATAAAGTAAGTATCTCGACAAACACGTACAATTCATCGATGAACAACATTATGGGTGCTACATATTGTCTTCAGTTTTTAATAACGTCTTCCGAATGGCTTCACTATCCCAATGCTTATCGTATTCTACGATGCCTCTTTTGAAATCCTCATTCAAGTATTTTTCCTGTTGTTCCAACTCCTGCCTTGCCTTAAAAATATAGTTCTTTTCGTCTTTAGGTTCCTTTGCCAACCGCCTTAGGGTCTCTTCATCATACTTTATGAAATTTTTCACCTGCCTGTTCAGTGTATATTTTCTGAAGCCCATCTTACTGAGAACGTCCTTGGCGAGCGTTAAGGAAGTTTCCAGGGATTCACGATAAATATTTTCAATACCCATGTTCAACAATCCATAGGCGTCAAATCTATTTTGTGCACGGATCATTAGTTCCACATGGGGGTATTTGGTTTTAACCAGTTTGGCTACCTCACGGGTTACATCGGGGTTATCTATGGCGCATATCAGTATTTTTGCTTCGGCAATACCTGCCGATTCCAACAAATCTATACGTGTTGCATCTCCGTAATAGACTTCAAAGCCCATTTTACGAAGAAAATCGACCCGGTTGGAGTCTTGTTCCAATATGGTAGCCTCTACCCCATGTGAGCGTAAAAAGCGACCTACGGTACTGCCAAAATGTCCAAAACCGACAAGGATTATCTTTTGGGATTTTGCAATATGGTCCATAGGTCTTTGTATCGATTCCTTGGTTCCAAGTCTAGGGAGTATCAATCGTTCGTTCAGCATCCCGATAATCGGTGTGAAGGTCATGGTCAAGGCGGTAATCACCAACATCATATCCATTTGGTCATTATTCAGGATATTCAGGTTGAAGGCAAAGGAGAGCAATACAAAGGCAAACTCACCGATTTGGGCCAAACTGAAGGTGAGCAATAATTTTTGATCCAGTTTTAATTTGAAAATATGTCCGGTAATAAACAAAACCAAGGCTTTTAAAAGAATGATGGCAAGCAATACCCCCCCAATGGTCAAGGGACTTTTAGCAATGACCACAAAATTTATCGAAGCGCCCACTGCCATAAAGAACAATCCCAAAAGCAAGTTCTTAAAGGGTTCCAATGTGCTTTCGAGTTCGTGTTTGAACTCGCTGTTGGCAAGTACAACACCCCCTAGAAACGCCCCCAATGCCGGACTCAACCCTACATATTCCATTAAGTACGAGATACCGAAAACAATCAATAAGGCAGCAGCGATCAACAGTTCACGTACCCCGGTATTAGCCACTTTTCGTAACATGGGTACGATTAAATAATTACCTGCGACGATAATCAATACCACCGATAAAATAATAGCCAGTGTTTGAAACCCTAACGGTAAGGTATCGAGTAAATTGGCATGCTCGCCATGATTTCCCCCGGTGGTTCCCCCTTCTGCGTTTGACAATAAGGGAATGGCACCCAGCATGAAGATCACGATGATATCCTGAAAGAGTAAAATAGAAAAGGAAGAAGAACCAAAGGTAGTATCCATCAACCCTTTTTCTTTAATCGTTTGCAATGCGATAGCCGTAGACGATAGGGCAACGGCCATTGATATGACTAGGGATACTTTCCATTCAAAACCCATAAACAAAAAAAGGGCATACGATAGCAACATGGTCCCCGCCACTTGAATGCCCCCCATACCGAGAATGGTTTTCCGCATTTTCCAGAAGTTTTTGGGTTCGATTTCGAGTCCGATCAAAAACAACATGACCACTACCCCAAATTCCGCAAAATGAAGAATATCCTGACCGTCTTCCCCAATATATCCCAACACGTATGGACCTATTAAAACACCGGCCAACAAATATCCCAAAACAGAGCTTAGACCCAGTCGTTTGGCGATGGATACACAGATAATGGCGCCCGCTAAAAATACGATGGCTTGAAAAAGTATACTTCCTGTCATAAATTAATTGGTATTTAGTTGGGGAATATCGTTTAGAAATGCACAGCCTTTAAAATCGCCCACAGTAACACCTTGTTGTAATAAATCGATCAAGGAACTGTATTGATGGGCATGTTGTATTAATTCATCATTTGTCAATTGATGGGTTCCCATGACGGCAAAAGGTGGATAAAAGGTCATTCCACATAATTTTGCGGTTTGTTCAAATGGTCTTAAGAACTCGTTTACCGAGAAAGTGTTCGTGCCGGCCGAACAGTAAAGATCTCGTGAACCACCAGCGGTAATGGTATTGAAGCATATTTTGGATTGTAAGGCCTTACCCTTTGGGCCATAGGCCCAATTAAACTCCAAAACCATATCCATCCACTGTTTCATTAAAGGAGGACAACTATACCAATACAATGGGTGATGCCATATAATGACATCGTGCTGATCTAATAATGCTTTTTCAGCCGGTACATCAATATGAAAATCAGGGTAGCGCTCATAGAGATCATGAAAGGTTACTCCCTCTATATCCTTGATATGGTCGACCAGAACGGCATTGGCCCTAGAACTTTCGAACTTGGGATGAGAAAACAGAACAAGTATTTTTTTCATTTTACGAACTTAATTTAAAATTAGATCGATTGAACAAAATTTGGGCGTAAACCCATAAAACAACACATAATATGAGGTGTGCGTGAATAATTGTATGCCACACAATTACCACCCATGCTTTAGAATTCGGAATATCATTGGTGGGCCTAACCTATTTGCCGATATAGAGAAACTATACTTTCGGAATGCGAACGTCTACATCAAAAATACCTTTTTCGATGTTTGTAATGACCGGTGATTCCAAAATTTGGCCATTTACAGCGACTATTGTTTTTGAAATACCGGCTTCCCGTTGTATGTTCACCTTGTAAGTAGCTCCCCTAAACTGACGAAGGACCTCTACCCTATCCCATTCCTTCGGTAGTTGTGGATTTATATGGAGTCCGTCTATATCACCCCTTAGACCAAACAGACCATCAATCAAACAGCGGTAGAACCATGGGGCGGCCCCTGTATTGAACAATTGGCTTGATCTACCCGCAGTGCGCGGAAATTGTCGATAGGCACCCCGATAGTAATTGGGGATAAAAACCGGTAGTTGTCCTCTTTGCACCAAATCGGTTTCATCCTGACCTGGAATCATTTTACGAAGTACCTCATAGGCTTTTTCAGTATGCCCCGTCGTGTACAGGCCAAATATATAAAAGGTTGCTGCATGGTTATATACGGCCCCATTTTCGGCAGAACCCGGGTGTTTCTGGGTAACACGCCCCACATCCTTACGCATTTTTGTAAATGAAGGGGCCAACATTTCCACGCCATAGGGCGTTTCCAATTCATTTTGTACAGCAGCTATGATTTTTTTACTTTTTTCCTCGTCGGCACAACCCGATAATAAGGCCCAACCTTGGGTGTTTAAGAAAATACGTCCTTCAGGGTCTTTCTTAACACCAAAAACAACATTGTCATCGGTAATACCCCGAGCGTACCAATTGCCATCCCACAGGTGGGTGTTGATTGCGGAATTCAATTCCGCTGCCTTTTTGGAAAATTCCTCGGCAAGTGCAATGGTATTGTTATTTCTACATATCCCAGCCCATGTTTTTAAGGCGTAAGCGGTTCCCATAGATAACCATCCCGAGACGCCTTTTCCTTTAGGACCGACCATGTTCATGGGGTCGCACCAATCTCCTTGCTCAATAAAGTTCAAACCTCTTTCATCCCTGGTCGTATACAACCAAAGCATAGCGAGGGATATATGCTCCGCAACGGTCGCGGTTTTCTTGGTATTCGCAAAAGGGACGATTTCCTGTAATAAACCGTAATCATTGGTTTCATCCAAATAGGCCTTTAAACAGACCGGTAACCAGACACAATGATCGGTATGGGGCACTTGGTTGATGTATTTCAATACGGCATCTTCATGGATCAAGATGCCATCGGGCATGGCGCCATTCTCTTCTTGTTGGCTTAAAGCAGTAATATAGGCCTGACGGGCTACTTCTTTCTGTATGTAACCAGTACCCATATTATCCTGTAGGTAATTCCGGGTTTGTGGATCGGTACTTAATCGATTGGTTTCCCCGTGGTAATAAATTTGTCGTGGCAGCCAATGGTTCACGAAATTATCCAATGCCGGATCCGGGGTTTTGATCTGCAGACACCCCTTGCCTTTGGATATGTAGTTGTCGTATTCCTGCTTGACCGTATCAAATCCGCTCGCTCCATTCTCGGCAGTATCGTTAAAGTAACGTTTTCCAATATCTGCAATTTCAGTTTCATCTTTGGCGGGGCCGAATAAAAATCGATAGGTTTTTTCTTGTTCAGGTTCCAATTCCAATCGATATTGTAGTACACATGCGGGGGTTTCGTATCGGGCATCCCCTTTAAGCAGTTCGATCCCGGCTATACCTGTGGGATTATGGAGTCCGCCTTCGCCCTCGAAAGCAGCTTGGTTTACTTCCCATGAGGTCGGTACGGTGTCTGCAAGAAGATACGTCTTGTCTTTTAGCGTTTTTATCCTATCGTATTCCTTGTATTTCTGATAGGGTGTAATCGAGGAGCATACAATGGCATTAAGGTTTTCATTATATTCCCCGGATTGATTCATCCACGACATATAACCTACGGGAAAATAAGGGTATATACTGATTTTTCGGGTTATTGGAGTATTGTTTTTAATCGTAAAGCTCCACTGTTCCAGGGCTTCGTTGGAAGGAAGGCTTAAACGCATTTCAATATAGAGTCCGTCATGTTCGATCTTCCATAGGATATCACTTTTACCAGCGGAAAAAATATAACTATCCAAGGGCTTTTTTATAGGAGCGTAGGGGGCCGAGAACAGTTCTTTGCTTTCTTCATCCTTTATGTAAAAAAAACGACCGGGATGATGTGCATAATACGGTTGTTCCGGTTGCATAAAGGTTTTCGCTTCCAGATTGGGCGCGTGGGCATATTTTGAAGGTTCCGGTTGCATAAACTGGGCTACGGTATAACCACGACAATTCATATGGACCATCATTTTCCTATTCCACAGAAAAGCGGATGCATTTGGTAATTTTATGGGGCTATTGAGCTCTAGTCGAGCTCCGTTTTCTACAGGTTGGATCATTGTTGTTCTGCTGACTTTCGTTCTTTCAATTCACGTTGTACTTTTTTGAGCAAGGTATTGTCCAAGGTGTAATAGCGCATTACAAAAGCGGCGAATAGGGCCACAATGCCCGGCATTATACTAATGGTCCATATAATTCCCGTTTGGGAGGCGTTGGACTGTGCCTCATTGGCGACATATCCCATGGTAGCCAATACCGTCCCGATAGCGAATGAGGCCAAGGCCCCACCTAATTTCTGGGAAAAAATGGCCGCGGAAAAGGTCATGGCGGTGGCTCTTCTACCTGTTTTCCATTCGGTATAATCGGCCGTATCCGCATACATTGAGAACGCCAAAGGGGATTTAGGCCCTAAAGCAAGCCCAATTAATATATGAACGGTGAACATGAGCCAAATGGCATCACTGGGAATAAAATAAAAAAGTATGGATAAAACCCCGGTAATGGTCATGAGTAACATGAGGAGGTTCTTCTTATCCATGAACTTTGTCAATAACGGGGTCAATGCTGCCCCAGCCGCTAAAGCGAGTCCGTAGGCCGTAAGGAAATACTTGATCAAGTCCGGACGTTTCACAAAATATTTAATATAATAAATGGATGCCCCGGCACGCATGGTAATGGTAATCATAATGATCAATGCGATGCTGAACAATACTAACCATGGTTTGTTTTTCAACAAATCCTTAATGTCGCCAAAGGCATTTGTTTTTTGGTGTTCCGGGGGTGAAATCCGTTCTTTGGTTGTGTAAAATACAAGGGCGAATAAAATGGTGGCCAAAATACCATAAACCCCCATGGTCAATTGCCATCCTAAGGTTTCATTCCCATTGCCAAGGAAGGTTACGAGGTCTAAAGTGAAAAAGTTGACCAAAGTGGTGCCGGTAAATGCCGCGATGAAACGAAAACTGACCAGTTCGGTCCTATCCTGACTTCTTCCTGTGATGACCCCCGATAGTGCGGAATAAGGGACACTTAGTACCGTATACATCATCATCATTAGGGTGTAGGTGCCATAGGCCCATATCACCTTGCCCCCTTCGGCCAAATCTGGTGTCGTATAGGTCATTACTCCGGCAGCCGCCATGGGCAAGCCTCCCCACAGCAAATAGGGTCTAAATTTACCAAAACGGGTTTTTGTGCGATCGGCAATGGCTCCCATTACGGGGTCGGTAAATGCATCGACAATTTTCGTCACCAACATCATGGTACCGGCGGCGGCGGCGGAAATTCCGAAGACATCGGTATAAAAGATCAAGAGAAAGGCGGAAATATTGGCCCAATAGAAATTGAAACCCAAATCACCCAGTCCATACCCTATTTTTTCCTTGAGCGCAATAGGGGCCAAAATCCCTTCTTGATCGGTTTGTTGCTTTTTCGACATTCGGTTGGTTTTGTTTTAAGGGTTTTAAGGTAGGAAGTTAAATTTATTCCGAATACCCGAATAGCGTCAAATCCTGATATTATTTAGAATGTATTAAAATCCAAAAATCACTCTTTTATTAAAAAAACATCAAACGGACGTGTGTGAATAAATTACAACGGGCTATTATTTTAATATATTTGGGACCATTACAAAGGATGTTCCACTTAAAAATGACATATCCTAAAAAAAATAAATTCCATGAAAATCAAGTCAACCTCCTTTTCTCTTTTATTATTGGTATTTACCATGATGGCTCTTACCTCGTGTAAGGACCAAAAAGCCGAACCCAAGATAGAAACCCATGAAGAATTACATGCTTCAGCTACCTTCCAGTGCCCCATGGATTGTGAGGATGGCAAAACGTATGATGAACCTGGTACCTGTCCGGTTTGTAAAATGGACTTACAGGAAGTGAAGTAAGGTAATGTGGTGACCTGCACGGTTCATAAGCATGGGAATTACATCTGTGAAAGTGAATGTGTTAATTGCCCCATGTCTACTTAATGGAATTCATTCATCATATAATTGAAGGACCCTAAAAATAGGGTGCTTTTTTTGGCCTAACGGGAATTTACCGAAAAGTCCATATGGAATGTGCCCTGGTATAAGCTTCCTGAACGAGGGGTTTAATTGTTAAATAATCTATAATATGTTATGAAACAGTGTTTTAAAAATGATTATTTTCTATTTTTAGGTATGCGATATTCCTTGTTTTTTTTGTTCCTCACTACCCTACCCTTATCTATAACCGCACAGGAACTTATTGAAAAACCGCCGGTAAATACCGATTTTGAAATAAATACCGGTATCTCGGTTTATGGGGCACGTTATCCAGTGGGTGTAAATGGGGAAGTGTCCAAAAACTTTTATGTAAACTATCAAATCTCAAGGAGATTACATCTTCAGTTACAACATTTCTATGATAAATTTGGAACGCACGAGCGTACTAATTCTTCGTTTTTGATCAAATACCATTTGAACAGGAAATTATACCTCTTTGCTGGTCCCGAAGTCGAGTATGATATTAATCAAGTTACTGGTGAAGGAGAGCTTATACAAACCAACCTGAATATAGGGATGGGCTATAAGATAAATCCCAATTTATTACTCGAATTGGGATATCATCGAAATATCAGTGATCAACAGGAAGAATTCTATTCCGTTCGAAACGTACAAAGCGCCTTTTCCTTTAGGGCACGTTTCTAACCATTGCAACTATTCATTAACGGGTTGTTCAGTACATAATTCCAAAAAAAAATATGTTAAACAAAGAAAGGCCCACATGGACCTTTCTTTTTTAGATATGATAAGGATAGTTGTTTTATCTTTTTATTCCTTAGGCTCATACCCACGACCCGGTGTATACGGTGCGCCGGACTTTATTAATCGATCTTCCAACTGTTTTATATCGCTATTGAAAATAGCTTCCACCTTTTTCTTGATGATGGTCAATTCTGTTTTAGCAATAGCATAGTTGTCTTTATGCGTTTTGGTCGGCGTCGACGTAGAGTATTTTTGTTCATAGCCCATAATCCCTATTCTGTTCGCGGTAGTTTGGGGTTGGTTGATGTCCAATGTATACTTAATGGGGTCACCATATAGGGCGATATCAATTTCCTTTAAGTTGTTTTCAATGGTGGTAACTGATTTTGCTAAAGGTCCATAAGGTTGCTCTGAACGTTTTATAGCGGCCTTGATATACTTAAGCTTATGCTTACTTTCTTTGATGATGTTCTGACAGATTTTCAAATCGGCCATTAACTTGGAAACTTCCCTTTGAAAAGCCACTTTGGCTTCCCTGTCTTCAGCTGGTAAGGTGGTATTATTCAAAGCTTTGACCTGAAATTCGACAGGGTTGGCCAAATCGCTCAAAGGACCATTTTCATAACGTTGCATGGCAACGGTATAGGTTCCTGGAGCCACCAACGTACCTTCGTCAACTCCTCCAAAAGGATTATAGAAATCGGGTCCATCTAAGTCTATGGGGTCTTGGGGGGTAAATCGTAGGTTCCAATGGAATCGTTGCAGTCCTTTCGATGGTTTTACAAATTCCTTTTTAACTACAAGTCCATCGGCATTGGTAATCGTAAAGAGCAGTTGGGCGGCTTCCTCTTCTTTTTCAGCCTTTAGGGCATCATAGTTGGGGTAATACGTATCTTTTTTACCCTTGATAAGTTCACTTTCACGCTTGGTCCTTTTCTCGGTCAACGTTTTATAATCTTCATTGTAATAATAGGTGATCATCGCCTCTGGCCCAAGGTTGGGGGCGGTATACAGATTATCGCCTTGAAATGATTTACCGGGTAACCCTAACGGACTACTTTCTTCCCATGAAAAGGCATCCCGAACCGGATATAGGATGGCGGTTTCTGACGGAACCGTATTATCGATGGTACGCAAGGCAGAATAATCGTCCATTACATAAAAGCCCCTACCAAAGGTGGCCAATACCAAATCGTTCTCACGTTCTTGAATGGCAATATCGCGAACCGCAATGGTCGGTAATCCAGAAGAAAGCTTTTTCCAATGTTGTCCTTTATCCGGGGAAAAGAAAGCACCGAATTCCGTTCCGCAAAAAATGAGATCGGTATCGATGGGGTCTTCTTCGATGGCGTAAACACTACCCCTTTCCGGTAGGTTGGAAGCAATACTTTTCCAGGTTTTACCCTTATCCAGAGAGGTAAAGATATATGGCTTGAAATCACCATATTTATGATGGTTGAAGGCAACGTACATCACATTGGCATTATGACGGGACAAATACACATTATTGACGTAGGACTGTTTTGGGGCACCAGCTATATTTTCGATTTTTCGCCAGGTAATTCCACCATCCTCCGTAATTTGGACCAATCCGTCATCAGTACCAACGGCGATTAGGTTTTCATCTATTGGCGATTCCGATAAGGCTACTATACTGCCATAAAGTGAAGTGGAACCATTTTTTGCCACGGCATCGATGCTGACCACTCGATCATATACCTTTAATTTATTTCGGTTTATTTGTTGCGAAAGATCATCGCTGATCACTTCCCAACTATTCCCATAATCATTGGAACGGAATAATTTATTGGCTGCAAAATACAAACGACCTTTGGCATGCTTACTAACAGCCAATGGCGCATCCCAATTGAAGCGATAGGCATCCTCCCCTTTTCGCTCCTTGGGTTGGATACCGATTTTTTCACCACTCTTTCTATCGTAACGTACTAAAAATCCGTATTGGGATTGTGCATAAACGATATCCGGATTATAGGGATCGACTTGGGACTCAAAACCATCACCTCCATTGGTGATAAACCAATCACTATTTCGAATACCATGGTTTGTAAGCACCCTGGAAGGTCCTCCAAGGCTGAAGTTATCCTGGGTACCCCCATATACATTGTAAAAGGGAGCATCATTGTCCAAGGCTACCTTATAGAACTGTGTCACAGGAAGGTTTTCTTTGAAATCCCAGTTTTTGGCCGCATCAAAGGTTTCGTAAATACCACCATCGCAACCTACCAACCAATGGCTATTATTGTTAGGGTTTATCCACATGGAGTGGTTGTCCACATGTTTAAAATCCTCACCGACATTCTTGAAGGACTTGCCCCCATCGTGGCTAACGGTCATCCAGGTATCCATGGAATAGATGGTGTTCTCGTCAATAGGGTCTGCTATAATTTCCTGATAGTAATTACCGCTGGTTTTATGGTCGCCCCGTTTTTCCCAACTCGCTCCCCTATCGGTTGAGACATAAAATCCGCCTTTACCATCCGCAGCTTCGACAATGGCATATAGGATTTCCGGATTGGCAGGGGAAATGGCCAACCCTATTCTTCCCAATTCCACGGTAGGGAGTCCGTTATTGATTTCCATCCAAGTTGCACCACCATCGGTACTTTTATGCATTCCCGAACCAGGACCACCACCCACATAGGTATATACATGTCTTCTGCGTTGGAATGTGGATGCGTATAAGATATCTGGATTTCTGGGATCCATAACGATGTCGTTGACACCCGTGTGTTCGTCTACGGTTAGTATGGCTTCCCAGGTTGTACCACCATCGCTGGTTTTGTACAATCCCCGTTCACCACCTTTGCTCCATAACGGGCCAATGGCCGCAACATAGACCATATCGGGATTTTCAGGATGCACAATGATCTTCCCTATATGTTCGGATGTTTGTAAACCCATATTTTTCCAACTTTTACCGCCGTCCATCGATTTATAGACGCCATCACCATAAGAAACGGAACGTTGGTTGTTGTTTTCCCCACTTCCAATCCAGATAACATTCGGATTGGTAGGATCTATGGTCACACAGCCAATGGAGTAGGAACCTTCATTGTCAAATAATGAAGTGTACGAAACCCCGGAATTATCGGTTTTCCATACCCCCCCTGAAGAGGTCGCTACATAATATTCAAACGGATTGTTAGGGTTAACGGCAATATCGGAAATTCTTCCAGAGGTTATGGCCGGACCTATACTCCGCCATTTTAATCCATTAAGCGAAATTTCATCAAGCGGTTGTTGGGTGATTTTTTTTGATTTTTGGGAATGACCAAATTGAAGGCCCAGACACAAAAACAATAGTGCAATTAGGGTTGGTTTTGACATGTTGGAATGTATTGGTTAAAGGAAAATACCTTATGAAAGAAGGCTAATCAAAGATAGGAAAGAAAAATGGTTCAAAAACAGAATTGATAGCTTAATATGGAGCCTATCCTTGTAGTTTTCAAAGGGTAAAGAAAATGTTTGGTAGTAATGGTAATTCTGGTTTGGAAATTATTGGTCAGGGTTTAATTCATCAACATGCAACATATAGGTGCTTATGGTTTTTAATTCCTCGTCGGAAATTCCTTTTAAAAAACCATTGATGTTGGCCTGCATAATGGCTACTTGGCTGGCAGTGGTATCAACAATAGGCTTGGCATTACCTTTAAGGAAGGCAAAAATATCGCCATTTTGGGCTTTGTAGACCTTCATGATTTCCTTGATGGAGGGACCCGTCTTCTTTCTGTTTATATCATGGCAGGTGATGCATGTTTTTTCAGAAAACAACCTGTTGCCCAAGAAAATTTGGGAATCCCTACTCAGTGCGGCACGTTCAGGCATCGGTTTTTTTGCACCTTCAATATATTTTTTCTCATCCTTGCAGCTACTCAAAAAAAGAAAACCGATAAACAATAGTATTAAACGCATAGCTTTCAAAATATAAATACCACGTAATGAAGTACAAAGGTAAATTTATATTCCATTTCTTGACTATCTAAATAAGGTTTTGCCAACTTCAGACCATATAGGCTTAAAGTTGGTTGTATTCTTCAAATGTTGATAGCACAGCTACTTATTCCTTTTTGTCGAAGGCTTTAAACTGCCTATAAATCCATACTTTTTCCTTAAGGGAGAATTCTTTGTTTTCAAACCAGTCATGGGCCGCTATCTTCTCATTTTCCATTTGGGCCTTTCGTATTGCCTCCAAGGAGACTAAATGCCAGTGTACCCCTTTCTTGCGGTTAACGGAGTAGCCTATATCTTCCGTGATGTATGATTCCTTGGGCTCGTTTATCAATTTTACCCCATTTTTTAAAACGGCCAAGGTCTTGGTGAGTTCCACTACTTCTGAAAAGGAATACCGTACAAAATCGGTAAATCCGTCTTGTTTGGTGTTGTATAGTTTGTCGCCGATCTTAAGTTTTTCCATAGGTATAAAAAGCCCGTAAAAGTACGGGGTTTACTGCTATATCAATAAAACAAATACCATGAAATTATCAACGATCGTATGTCTTGTGTATCATCCTTAGTGTAAAGCCCTGCTAATGACATAGATTATGGATGAAAGGAACCTTTCTTCATAACCGATACATGTGGAATGCTATAAATCTTTGTTAAAAAAAAGAATGAACGTTCATTTATTTGTAGCTTTGCCCTGAATATAAAAAGAAAATGGCTAAACTCCAGAAAAGCATAGACAAGCGCAACGCCCTGATTAAGGCAACGATAACCCTTGTGAACAACAATGGGTTTCATGCAACACCCATGTCGAAAATCGCCAAAATGGCCAATGTATCGCCGGCCACCATCTATCTGTACTTTGAGAATAAACAAGATTTGGTGAACAAGGCGTATATCGAAGTGAAGGCTGCTTTTACCGCATATGCCTTTGCAACCTATACCGAGGATATGTCGGTCAAAGAAGGATTTGAAATAATATGGAAACGCATTGCAGATTTTAAATTGAATAAATGTGAGGAGGCTTTGTTCCTCGCCCAATGTGATAATACGCCCATGATCGATGAGTCCAGTAGGAAAGAAGGGATAAAACACCTTCAGCCTCTACTCGATTTATGGCAAAGGGGAAAAGAGGAAGGAATCATTAAACCCATTTCAGATTACCTGCTATATGCCTATACGATCAATCCGCTATCGTTTTTGATGATCAATCAGGAACGTGGGGCCTGTGCCATCGATAACGCCCATATTGAAGATGCCTATCAGGCAGCATGGGACAGTATCCAATTAACCTAATTACAAATACATAGTACCAAGTATAATTAAAACGATAAATATAAAGAATGGAATTATTAGATAAATTGAAATGGAGATACGCTGCCAAAGCGATGAATGGTAAAAAAATACCCCAGGAAAAAGTAGACCACATTCTAGAGGCGGCTCGTTTGGCACCAACCTCCAGTGGATTGCAACCCTTTGAGATTTTCGTGATCACCAATCAAGAAATCAAAGAGAAAATCAAGCCCGTGGCTTGGAACCAGTCCGTTATTACCGACTGTTCGCACCTTTTGGTGTTCGCTGCCTGGGATACCTATACCGAGGAACGTATCAATTATATGTTCGATTTGACCAATGAAATTCGTGGATTCAAAAACGAAGGATGGGAAAATTACCGTCAGATGCTATTAAGCTCTTATCCCCAAAAAGATGCGGAAGAGAATTTTAATCATGCCGCAAAACAAGCGTATATCGCTTTTTCCCAAGCAATTGCCGCTGCCGCTTTTGAAGGTGTCGACGCCACCCCTATTGAAGGGTTTGACCCTGATGCAGTTGATAAAATTTTAGGATTAAGGGAAAAAGGACTTCGTAGCGCCGTATTGTTGCCCTTGGGCTACAGACAAGAAGATCAGGATTGGTTGGTCAACCTGGTCAAGGTGAGAAAACCTACTGAGGATTTGGTGACTGTCATAGACTAAAAGATTAGATTGATTATGGAAAAGACAATTTTATTAAAAAACAGACCTAAAGGTAAACCCTCAATTTCGGATTTTGAATTTGTCACCGAAGATCCTGATTTAAAAATCAGTGAGGGCGAAGTGCTGTTGGAAACAACCTATGTTTCCGTCGACCCCTATTTAAGGGGTAGAATGAGCGATGCTAAATCGTATGTCCCCCCCTTTGAACTAAATAAACCCATACAATCGGGTGTTGTTGCCAAAGTAATCGAATCCAAAAATGAAAACTTTGCGGTAGGCGATTTTGTTTCCGGGATGTTATCTTGGAAGACCAAACAAAAATCCACTGGGGAAGGACTCCTAAAAGTTGATGCTTCGAAAGCCCCTCTAAGTGCTTATTTAGGGATTTTGGGCATGACGGGATTGACAGCGTACTTAGGATTGCATGAAATAGGTAAACCCGTGGCAGGGGAAACACTTGTTGTTTCAGGTGCTGCCGGGGCCGTAGGAAGTGTCGTGGGCCAAATCGGGAAAATCCTAGGCCTTACGGTCATTGGAATCGCGGGTACCGATGAGAAAATTGAACTGCTGAAAAGTAAATTCGGTTTTGATGCGGGTATAAATTACAATACAAGTAAGGATATCAAAGCCGACATCGCGAAAGCCGCACCCCATGGTGTGGACATCTATTTTGATAACGTTGGCGGACCCATATCCGATGCCGTGTTATTCAATATCAACCGATTTGCAAGGATTATAGTTTGTGGGGCCATCTCAGTCTATAACAACACCGAATTACCTAAAAGTATTAGCGTACAACCTTTCTTGGTGAAAAACAGCGCTTTAATGCAAGGGTTTATCGTTTCCAATTATGCTGAAAAGTTTCCCGAGGCGATGAAACACTTATCAGCTTGGTTAGCCGAAGGAAAATTGACCTATTCAGAAACAGTTGTTACTGGTTTTGATCATATACCGAATGCTTTTATCGATTTGTTTGACGGGAAAAACAAAGGAAAGATGATCGTTAAGATTTAAGTTTTAAAACAAAAAAGAAAAAGAAGATGAACAATTTTGAATTCAAAAATCCTACCAAAATCATTTTTGGAAAGGACACTATAAAAAAACTTACGGAAGAAATTCCTGCAGATGCCAAGGTGTTATTGCTTTATGGAGGTGGTAGTATCAAAAAGAACGGAATTTATGACCAGGTTAAAACAGCATTGGCCAAAATCGATACCGTTGAGTTCGGTGGAATACCCGCAAATCCTGAATACGCTGTTTTAATGAACGCCCTAAAGGTGGTCAAAGATGAAAAAATCACCTATCTCCTAGCGGTAGGTGGAGGCTCTGTAATTGATGGCACCAAATTTCTTTCTGCGGCCGCGGTTTATGACGGGGATACACCGTGGGAGATTTTAACCAAAAATGTAAAAACAGAAAAGGGAATGCCATTTGGTACGGTATTGACGTTGCCGGCAACAGGTTCGGAAATGAATTCAGGAGCCGTGATCACGAGGGCTGAAACCAAAGAGAAATTGGCTATGGGCGGACCAGGATTGTTTCCGGTATTCTCCATTTTAGATCCCCAGGTCATCACTTCCATTCCAGAACGGCAATTGGTGAATGGCATTACCGATGCGTTTACACACGTGTTGGAACAGTATATGACCTATCCTGTCGGTGCTTTGTTGCAAGATCGTTTTGCCGAAAGCATTTTACAGACGTTGATAGAAGTAGCCCCTAAGGTTTTAAAAGACCCCTCCGATTATAACGCTGCTGCCAATTTTATGTGGAGCTGTACCATGGCCTTAAACGGATTGATTCAAAAAGGAGTGCCTTCAGATTGGGCCGTACATGCCATGGGCCATGAGTTAACCGCTTTGTTTGGTATCGACCATGCTCGTACTTTAGCTGTAATAGCGCCAAGTCATTACAAATTCAATTTTGAGGACAAAAAAGAGAAATTGGCACAATATGCCGATAGGGTATGGAACATTACCGAAGGTAGTACGGATGATAAGGCTTATGCCGCCATAGAGCGAACAGAAGCTTTTTTTAAGGAATTGGGAATTGACACCAAACTTTCTGATTATACCAAGGATTATGAGGGAACTGCCGAAAAAATAGCGGAACGCTTTACAAATCGTGGTTGGTTAGGCCTAGGGGAACATCAATCCTTAAGTCCGGACAAAGTTGAGAAAATCGTAAAAATGGCTTATTGATAGCACACGATTTACGTGTGAAATTATAGGTGGTAAAAAAATTAAAAAAGAATAAGAAATGAAAATATTGTTTGTATTGACATCCCATGATAAATTAGGGGATACAGGAAAAAAAACAGGCTTTTGGGTCGAAGAATTTGCAAGTCCATATTACACCTTATTGGATAAGGGTGCCGATATTACAATTGCTACCCCAAAAGGGGGTGCTGCACCCATTGACCCTAGTAGTGATGCGCCGGATGCGGCAACTGCTGCTACGGACCGATTCAATAAGGATACTGTGGCAAAGGAAAAAATAGCGAATACAAAAGTTTTGGCCGATATGGATCCAGATGATTTTGATGCTGTCTTTTATCCTGGCGGACATGGACCATTGTGGGATTTGACCAAAGATGGGAATTCCATTGCCTTGATTGAGAAATTCAATAGTCAGCAAAAGCCGATTGCTTTTGTCTGTCATGCCCCAGCAGTATTGAAAGACGTTAAAAATACCGATGGTACCCGATTGGTAAAAGGTAAAAAAGTAACCGGATTTTCAAATTCTGAAGAATCAGCTGTAGGGTTAAGGGAAGTCGTTCCTTTTCTGCTTGAAAATATGCTTGTAGAAAATGGAGCATTTTATTCCAATGCAGAGGATTGGGCCCCATTTGCCATTCAGGATGGAAACTTGATCACAGGTCAGAATCCTGCTTCGTCCGAATTGGTGGCTGAAAAATTATTGGCTTCCTTGAAATAGGAAGTGTTGGTTGTTTATTGAGCAAAGAGCCTGTAAACTTATTTTAGTTTGCAGGCTCTTTTGTATTTGGTTGAATGAGGTGGTCGTTAAATCAAAAAATGCCTATAAAACGAGGTGTTTTGCTCTAAATTTTACCGATTGGCATCAGCAATCATCATTTATAAAATTACAATCGATATTTAAATGGAACGCCTTCTACCATCTAAAAGATCTTTTGGATGATAAGACTTGATTAATCTTCTGGTGGATGACCATGAATCTGTTCAAAAACGGCGTCAAAATTTTCACGAAGATAGGCGTTGAGCTTTTTTTGATAATCCAGTTTTAGCCAACTTATAAAATTATAGGTGCTTTTACTGATACACTTGCTATAAACTTGTATTCTATTATCAATGTCTTCTTTAAGTAATTTTGCCAACGCAAGGGCATCAAACACATCTTCACTGTTTTCTATACAGATATAGGCATGCTGTTCAATGGATTTTTCCAATACCACTTTAGAGGATTCCCCGGAAAAGGTAGCTTCCTTATATATGGCATTAATATCCAGGTAAGTGTCCTTGGATTTTGAAAATTCGGACCGAATGTCCTCGGCCAACTCATGTTTAAAGGTGCTTTCAATAGCTTCATCGTCCTTGATGCGGTCTATGTAGAAATTTGGGGATTTAAAAATGGCCTCCCAGTTTAGATCGGCACCCCAAGGACCAAAACGATAGATGTTATTGCCAAGATCTATAACGGTAAATTTAGATTTGTTGTTCAACACCCGAGAACCCCTACCGATCATTTGGTAGTACAAGGTCAAGGACTTTGTGGCCCTGTTTAGGATAATGGTATCTATAGTGGGTTCATCAAAACCAGTTGTCAGGATACTTACAGATGTTAGTATCGCGTCCGGGGTTTCATGAAACCACTTTAAAATATGTTTTCGTTGTTTCTTGGTAGCGGTATTGTCCAAATGCATAATCGGCAATCCCGCATTATTAAAGGTATGGTATACCTGGATTGAGGTTTCTATACCATTGTTGAATATCAATGTTTTTTTCCCCTTGGAATGTTTCGTATAAGCTTCCAGTAATTTATTTAACATAGACGGACTCGTATAGAGGTCCGAAGATGATTTAACCGTATAATCCCCATTGGAACCTACTTCCAAAGAAGTCAGCCCCATATCATACTGATACGTTTCGGCTTTGGCCAGAAAGTCATTTTCAATTAAATTTTCTATGGATTCCCCAGGAATCAACTCATCATAGTTGCTGTTCATGGGCAACTCCTTATTGGAACTCAAGGGCGTAGCAGTGACACCAAGAATAAAAGAGTTTTTGAAAAATTTGAACAGTTTTGTAAAGGAATTATAATGGGCCTCATCTACAATGACCAAACCAACGTCCGAGATATCCAATATACCGTCGTTAAGCCTATTATTCAGTGTTTCTACCATGGCGACATAGCAACTGTAGCGTTCATGGTCATCTAAATTGGCTTTGCTATCGACTACTTTATTGACAACTCCAAAACTGGTGAGCATTTTAGAAGTCTGGTTACAGAGCTCTACTCGGTGTGTCATGACCAAGACCTTTTTCGAGTGGTTTTTAAGGTATTGCCGGACCATTTCAGAGAAAATTACGGTCTTTCCGCCACCAGTAGGTAATTGATATAAAAGGTGGTAATCATCTCTTTCATTGTCGAACTTCTCAAAAATTTGATGAATGGCACCTTGCTGGTAGTCGTAAAGTTCTTTGTCCGTCTTTTTTTCCTGTAATTCTATTAAAGTCTCTTGCATGATATCTTTTTCTGGAATCTTCAAAGGTAATACCTTCAATAAGTTATTACTAATGTATTGAAAAGCTTTCCTGAATAATTCCCCGCAATTGGCATAAATAGGATTTATCGCCGGGTTTTCATCATATTTATCTTCGGAAGCCATGCCTAAAATTATTCTGCCACTGGATAATTGGTCTATAGTTGCGGCTTATTTTACAACATGTACCCGATGATGTAAAGGCAAAGCAATACTAGAAACTTCCAATGTAATTTCTGATGTTTGTCTTGCTAAATAACCCAAATGGGTAAATGGGTGAAAAGTCTGACCTGCATCGCCAAAAGTAGGCACATTAAAAGGAACATCGTGCGGCCAGGCCGCTTTATAGCCCAAGGTTTTAAGAAGTTGTACCCGCCCTGGTTGATGTTGCACAGTTGGCATAGGTCCTTGGTCATAATTTTCAATTGGCACTACATTTCATCAAAATTGAAATATTGCATTTTTGATGTTGCAACAGAGGCAATAATGTTTGCTTGAGCGTTTGCTGTGTTACTAGCAAATAAAGCTGTTACAGCTAGTGCTGCTAGTGTGTTTTTCATTTCTATATTTTATTGAATATGTCAAGTTCGAAAGAAATTTTTTATAAAGTTATTAGTATCGAAAAGCAAGCGTGTTCCCAAATTCTCGATACATTTTTATTTCCATTTTATTTCAATAAAAACACTCGAAGTGACATTCTTATATATTGATTAATAGTTAGTTTGTCAGTTCGAGTGAAATTCTATTTTCAGTCCCGAAGCTTCGGGATTGTATCGAGAACCAATCTTATCTGTTAGGCTTCTCGATACAAATTTCTCGTGCCTCAAAATTCACTCGAAGTGACGTCCGTTTATGATGATTTTTTAATAATCTAGATTGTCAGTTCGAGTGAAATTCTTTTTCAGTCCCGAAGCTTCGGGATTGTATCGAGAACCATTCTGATTACTGTGCTTCTCAATACATTTTTATTTTCACTCTATTTCGATAAAAACACTAGAAGTGACAATTTCTACTTAATTATCTAACCCGTTGAGCCTAGAATCCCTCTAAAACAATCTTACCTTTTGCTTTTCCTGTTTCTAAAAAAGCGTGCGCTTTACGAAGATTTTCGGCATTTATAGTTCCGAAATTTTCCCCTAAAGTGGTTTTAATCGTTCCGTTATCGATCAACTTGGAAACTTTATTGAGAATGTTGTGCTGCTCAATCATGTCATCGGTTTGGAACATAGATCTTGTAAACATCAACTCAATGTGCGTAGACACCGCTTTACCTTTAAAAGGCATTACGTTCAATGATTTTGGGTCGTCAATAAAACCGAATTTTCCTTGGGGTTTGATCAGCTTTATAATTTCGTCTACGTGTTGTTCTGTAGCATTTAGACTCACCACATATTCAGGAGCAGGTAGGCTATATTTCTCAAACTCCTCACTCAATTTATTTCTGTGGTTGATAACCGTATCTGCACCTAATTCTTTTAACCAATCGGTAGTTTCTTCTCGAGAAGCGGTAGCGATAATATTTAGTTTTGTTAACTTTTTGGCTAATTGCACCATTATAGAACCAACACCTCCAGCTGCTCCTATTATTAAAATGGATTTATTGGCATCGTCTTTAGAAACCTCTAATCTATCAAACAACATTTCATAAGCAGTAAGTGTTGTTAATGGTAAGGCAGCAGCTTCCGCATAGGATAAACTTGCTGGTTTTTCACCTACAATGCGTTCATCAACTACCTGAAATTGCGCATAACTACCCTGACGGGTAAAATCGCCAGCATACCAAACTTCATCACCAACATTAAAAAGGGTAACGTCGTCACCAATTGCAGTTACAATTCCGGTAGCATCCCATCCAATAATTTTCCAATCGTCACCTTGTACAGGCATATTTGCACGTACTTTGTAATCTGCAGGATTTACCGAAATGGCTTTAATCTCCACCAAAATATCCCTGCCTGTTGCTTTTGGGGTGTCTAAAATAATGTCTTGTAGCGAGTTTACATTATCAACCGGTAAATTCTCTTTGTATCCTATTGCTTTCATCTGAATTAAAATTTTTGCAATTATATTACAGTGATAATTTCGCTTTCTGCCAATCTAGATTTTGGAGTTTTGTCCGTCGAATTAAAATCAGATGCTGCTCTATAACCTAAGGAAACAACAACCAAAGACGTAAACCCTTTTGCTCGTAATCCGAATTCTTCATCTAATGCTTTTACATCAATACCTTCCATGGGTGTTGCATCAATACCTAAACTTGCAACTCCTAATAAAAAGTTACCAATGTTAAGGTATACTTGCTTTTCCATCCAATGTTGATAATCCTTCAAATCGTATTTATGAATGTCAGCAAAAGCGTTCATTCCTCCGTACATACCATTTTTTATGTCTTCATTTGGAAATCTTCCGTCTTTATCCTGTACTTCTAAAAGGTGTTTAAAAAAAGTATCATCTGCATCTTCACTTGTTTTTGAACAAAACAATACTACCGCAGAAGCATTTGTAATCTTAGGTTCATTAAAATGAAAAAAGCCCTGGGTTCCTTTTGTCATACGCGCTTTTCCTTCTGTAGTTTCAGCAACGATAAAGTGCCAAGGCTGAAGGTTTACACTTGAAGGACTCATTCGTAATAAGTTTTTAACCTGTGCCATATCTGCATCAGATATTTTCTTGGTTGGGTCAAATTCCTTCGTAGTATATCTCCAGTTTAATGTGTCTTGTAAATTCATTTGTATGTTTTAGTATGTTGATTGAAAATTTTTAGACAAAGGTACATCGGTAACCTGTCCGGATTAGAGTATAAAAAAAGGTGTTGTTGGTATAAAAAAAGGTTTTAGAAGGGTTTTATCCTAAAATTTTGCCAATAAAATGGTTTTGAAGGGGAACATCCTCGATTTAACGCCAATAAATAATAGTTTATCCTTTATTAATACATGATTAGTTTGAGGTAACTATTTAAAACAAAGATTGATTCTTGGTTGAATCTGTTTTACGGTCTTCTGTAACTAATGCCTCCGAAGGTCTTGTGTAGCGTCCTATATAAGAACGGGGAGAAGGTTTTTTAAGACTATGTGGCAAGTGAATCAGCCCTTTAGATATGATTATACGGCCTTATTCCTAAAATTGTATTTTCAAGGAAACGATTGTTAAAGCTGTTGCCTTCCTTTATACGGAATAAATTCATGTTTTGGGTAAATCGGTTCCTGGTATATCAAATTCCGGTTTAGGCCGTATTTACAATTATCAGGAACCGTTCTTACTACCTCGTCCTAGGACTTCCATTTAATATTGCAACCCATACTTGGTTTTTGCTCCGTATTTACTGTATTGCCTGCCAATAAAGCATCTAAGGCATCGGATAGGTCTTTGCCCGAAGGTTGTCCCATTTCGGGTCTGGTTTCATCAAAACGACCTCTGTATGCACATTCCATATTGTTGTCAAAAACAAAAAAATCTGGAGTACATTCTGCTTGGTACGCTTTGGCAACTTCCTGGGTTTCATCATACAAATAAGGAAAAGGATACCCTTCCTTTTTCGCCACCTGCGTCATATATTCCGGTGCATCCTGCGGATAATTATCAACATCATTACTGCTAATGGCAATAAATTGTACCCCTTTTGCCTGGTAGCTATTAGCAACTGCTACCAATTTTGGATTTATGTGATGTACAAACGGACAATGGTTGCAGATAAAAACAACAACAGTTGCTTTGTCCGACTTTAATTCGGAGAGGGAAACATGTTTGCCCGTTATGGTATTCAATAAAGTGAAATCGGGTGCCTTGGTACCTAATTCCATCATGTTCGATAAAGCTAAAGACATACTTTTCTATTTTTAATTACTGGCAATTTCCAATATCCCTAGGTCTTCTGCATCCAAATGTAGTTTAGGGGCATCAAACAACGTTTGCAGTTGGTGCTTACTTGTGGCACTTACAATTGGTGCGGCAATATGTGGTTTGGCCAACAACCAAGCCAAAGCTACGGTAGCGGGTTTGCTGTTGTGTTTTTCTGAAACAGTATCCAAGGCCTTTAAAATGCCTAGGCCTTTATCGTTTAAATATTTTTTTGCACTCCCACCTCGTACACTTTTGCTTAAATCATCCCCAGAACGGTACTTTCCGGTTAAGAATCCGCTTGCCAAGGAAAAATAGGGCATAACGCTGAGTCCGTACTTTTCTACTAAGTTTGCATATTTGGTCTCGTAATTTGTACGCTCAACCAAATTGTAATGGGGTTGTAAGGCCACATATTTTGGAAGGTTGTTTTCCTCCGAAGCCCTAAAGGAAGCCTCCAATCGCTCCGGGGATAAGTTTGATGCCGCAATATGCCGTACTTTACCCGCTTTTATGATCTGATCATAAGTGGATAAAGTCTCCTCCACGGGGGTAACCTCATCGTCAAAATGCGTATAATATAAATCTATATAATCTGTTTGAAGACGTTTTAAGGATTCGTCTACCGACTTTAGAATGTGTTTTTTGCTAATGTCGACAGGATGTTCTTTCGTCTCTGAACCGACTTTGGTCGCAATGACCAATTTATCTCTGTTGCCACGGGCTTTCATCCATTTGCCAATGATGGTTTCCGATTGACCACCAACGCCATTTACCCACCAACTGTAGGTGTCCGCCGTGTCGATAAAATTGAATCCCGCCTCTACGTAAGCATCTAAAATTTCAAAAGACTGTTTTTCATCCAAGGTCCAGCCAAAAACATTTCCTCCAAAATTAATACGGGATACTTCTAAATCGGTATTTCCTATGGTTACTTTTTCCATTTTCCAATTTATTTTAAATGAGCGCGTAAGAACCATGCGGTTTTTTCATGTTCTTCCAATAAGCTTGTAACAAAATCACTGGTTCCATGGTCTTGATACGTTTCTGCAAACGGAGTGATGACTTCCCTCAAGTGTATGCAAATTGTTTCATGGTCTTGTAAAAGCTCTTTGATAAAGCCTTGGGCGCTATTGTCGTTCTGTTCCCGCTCTGTGAGGTGGGTCAGTTCCAAAAATTCCTTCAGGGTAGCCGGTGCATAGTGTCCTAAAGCACGGATACGTTCCGCAACACTATCGACAACCGCAGCCAATTGTTCATATTGTCCTTCAAAAAATTTATGCTTATCATAAAAATCAGGACCCTCTACATTCCAATGTGCATTTCTGGTTTTGGTGTAGAGTACATACTCATCCGCTAAAATCTTGGCTAAAGCATCGGCGATAGCCTGACGATTTTCATCTGAAATTCCAATATTCGTTTTCATTGATGCTATATTTTAATTCAAAAGGTAAAGCTGCACCCTGTTTCCAGGATTGCGTTATTACCGACTAGTTTTCGATTTCTGTCATTTTATGAACTGTAAAATCCTCTAATTTGCCTTCCGTAGCTTTTTGAAATTGCACAAAATGGACGCTTTGGGAATGTTTTTGCAAGTACTCCTGATTTACCCATCGTTCATGGAACAAAAAGAGATTTGGGTTTTCATTGTCCTGATGTAGATCATAGCTGATGTTACCCTCTTCTGCCCTGGTTACGTCCAGTAATTTCAACAATTCAGCCTTTACGGATTCCCTCTGTTCTTCTTTTACCAAAATTCGTGCTACGATGGTTAGGTACGGTTTTTTCATGTCAATATATCGTTTTTATAGGTTTGTGGTTCCCAATAGTTTTGTTGCTATTTCAGTCTTGATATTTAATAGGGTGTAAGTCCAACGTTCCCTGTAAAAGGAGGATTCAAATACCAGATATCGCAAATGCTATCGAGACTCCCGTTCTTGTTTTTCAAAATTTTACGATACAAAGTTACACCAAAATAGATCGACAAGGGATGTATTTAAAAGGGGTAATGATGTATTTTTAAAGGTTTATGGAAGGAATTATTAATGATCTTGAAATGATTTTTATAGTTTAGCCATTCAAAATGATGATAACACCGGAATTATGCAAGTATTAGAAGCTTATAAACCCTTTGAAATACAAGAATTGGAGTTGGAGGAATGGAAGCAACGGGCCGTTAAGAAGAACTTTTTCGAATTGGTTTTGATAAAGGAAGGAAGGGGTTCGCAATGCATAAATTACAATGAATATACCTATGGGAAAGGAAGCATATTTTTGTTGCCCCCACTGAAATGTCATTCCTTCACCATTGACGACCCCACAAAATTCGTCTTTCTGAAGTTTACGGATTCTTTTTTCAAGAATGTGGGCAGAAAAGCGATAGATAGGGATGAATGGTTTAAGGAAGCCTCTTATATATTATCCAATTACAATCAATTGCCCGGTGATATCATTAAAAATGAAATGGATAGACGGTATTTGGAGAACCTCATTGAAATGATATTGCAGGAATCCAGGAATTATGGGGAAGATTCCGTAAGTCTCGTCACAAGTCTAATGACCAGTATTTTGGAGATTCTGATACGGAATATTAAAAAGAGCCACTATTTTGAGGGCATCCAGCGGAAAACAGATGACAGAATAACCCGAATGTTGACCTATATCAATGAGCATATCGATAAACCGGAACTTTTAAAAGTGGAAAATTTGGCAAACACCTTTTTAATGTCGCCTACTTATGTCAGTGAGTACTTTAGAAAACAGGTTCATATGTCACTTCGGGAGTATATCATCAAGGCTAAACTCAAATTGGTCGAAATACGTTTGTTGAATTCAGATTATACCCTTACCGAGATTGCCGATGATTTGGGTTTTACCGATGTGAGTCATTTATCAAAGACTTTTAAGCGGTATGTAGGGACCTCTATCCGTGATTTTAAGAACAAGGGAGAGTATATGCTCTTAAAACGAAATTCCTGTGTTGCTTAAAGACGGGCATCACTAGTCCTAGGTTTAACCGCGAATGTCATTCTTATGGCCTCCAATATTAATTTACCAAGCTCAACTTTTTGGATTTTCCCGGTCCTCAATGGCAATTATATCCCCGTCATACCGAATGGAGTTTCGATATGCGCTGTTTACGAAAACAGTAGCTTTCTTATTGGGGTATAAGGTCATAATGACCTCATAGGATTCCGCTTTCCCCTTGACATCGAATTCAATTTTGAGGTATTGTTTTTTGCTGTTCTCGGTAACTTCATAGGTTGACGGTTTACCCTGGAAATGAATACCGGCATCCTGTGGGTTCAAGGTGCTGACAACCTGTACTTCCCCAAAATAAGAGAGTGAGCCCTTTACGCTATCTTGCATTACTTTTACGAAGTCACCGTTAACATCTATGCGGCCAGCCGTATTTCCGGTGTTTCGCAATAAGGTCGTGGTAACTTGGGTTACCGCTTGGGTCTGCATAGGATGGGCGGTTTTTACATCAATGGTAAATGATTTTGTGGCCACAAGTTCTTTCAAGGCCTCGAACTGTTCGGTTTTATGGGCAATAGCGCCAGCACTTTGGGTACTATTACATGCCCAGAACACTACTGCTGTTAAACCTAAAAATACTAAATGTTTAATTTTTTTCACAGGTCCTATTTTTTAGTTGATCAACTTTTTTACCTATTGCCTAAGTATTATTCCCACGGGTATTCCCATATATGGAAAGCTTTGCCTTATAGACCTTTACTACCCTTAATTTACGGTATTTTCCATATTTGTACTCTCAAAAATCTGTTAATTCTTTGATAGGGGAAATCGAGGGGTATGTATCAAGGGGTATCAGGATTCAACCGTATATAAAGGAGAAAACCTTTCCATTGTTATACCGCCAATAAAGTTGTTGCCATTTCCCTCCTTATTGGATTATAAGTTGTAAGGAATTTGTTTTGTTTACGACTTAGAATATATACAATTTGCTATGAGAAAGAAATGATTCAATAAATTGTATTAAGTTTAGTGATTGGTTGGTGGAAAGCCCGGGTTTTACCTGGGCTTTTTTGATTTAGGGATAGCTTGGGTTACTCCAAAGACTACGACTTCCTTTTCTTTTCCCTTTAGAGGGATACTTCCCATATTTTCAAAGTTAAAACCGGTCGTGTCCAATTGGTCTTTTAATTGTTGGGATACCAATAGGTCTTGATTCAATGCATTGCATTTGCCTTGGATTCGGGAGGTGGTGTTGATCGTGTCCCCATGGTAGGCAATTTCCTTTTTGTATTTACCCACCTCCGTTACCGTGATCTTACCGGAATGGAGACCGGCTTTAAAGAAAGGAAGGCAGTTGTAATTGGCTTGGTAATAGTCCTTCTTCTTGTGGATTTTGTTTTTAAAGGAAAAGAAGGCGTTAAGGCAATTTTGATGGCGCAGTCCCTTTTTTAAAATCCAAGAGAGGACCACCTCGTCACCAACATATTGATAAATCTCAGCCTCATTCTCAATGACGACCCCCAAATCGTTAAAACAATCCTGGATCATACGACTATAGGCAATATGTCCGAGTTTTTCTGCATGCTCTGTAGAGGATTGTAGGTCCAAGAACATAAATATCCGTTCCTCTTCCCTTGGTTTATAAAATTTCCCCATCAACAATTTCGACAGATTGTTTTCACCCAACATTAAATTGACTTGTCGTACGAGTAGCATTAAACTATCTACGGTAAGGATATAGAAATATATTGGAATACTTCCTGGCTCAAAGGCAAAGGCCAAAAATCCTTTGGCTTCCCCAAAAAATTGGGTTACCATGACATAGACCATAAAGTTAAGGAATAACAAGAAAATGATGGCATAGAGTAATCGAAACCCAACCAACCTGTATATTGAGACCCTTTGATTGTAGCGATGTTCGGCAAGGTTCTGTACAAAGCCGGAAATACTTCCAAAAATGGGACCGAATATAAAAGAAGCCAATAAGGCTTCCTTGAATTCAAAATGTATGGAGCTTACCTCAATGGTTCCTATACCACGAACAATGACAAGAAACAGGAAAGCAAGCGTCCAACCGATCATATAATCCCTTATAATTATCCACCTTCTTTTGGTTCTTATGTTCATAGCTATTTATCGGAACGAATATCGAAGTTACGTATAAGTCTTGGTATGGGACACCTATATATAATCCAATAGGGTTTGGCATCTTGATTTTGTATGCTTAACATCTTTATGATATAGACTTAACTTTTGTGCTTCCTTTTTTTAATTCAACATTAAATTAATGTACGTCCTATTTTTTCTGCCCCGAAGCGGACAACATCGGTTACCGGCAAACCGGTTTCTTTCTCTATCTTTTCAATAACCTGAAGCGCTTCACTTTCACTGAGTTTACTTGTGTTTACTGCAATTCCGACCGTTTTTGCCTTGGGAAAGGTTCCACAGGCATGGGCTACCGCCTCAAATAATTTGATAACCTCGTTAAAAGGGGGAATCTTTATTTCCTTTACATCCCTTAACGTTGTCATTTCGCCTCTATGGCACAAAATAAGATGTGTTGGACAGCTACCCCGCAATAAAGGTAAGGTTGCAGTGCTCCCTGGGTGTAATAAAGAGCCTTGGCCCTCTATAAAAACGATGTCCTTGTCCTTGGCTCCTAGAACCATGTGTTCAACGGCACCGCAAGCTTGATCTACCTTTATGGCATCCAATGGGATTCCTTTTCCTGTGACGGTTATCCCAATCTGGCCCGTAGCAAGAAAATCGGTGGATATACCTTGTTCTTTTATCCATTTGTAAACTTCCAGTCCTGCCGTCATTTTTCCAACGGCCATATCGGTACCGATCATAAGCACCCGTTTGTTTTTCAAGGAGCTTGCCCTTGCCCTGGCGATGGCATAGTCGGTTACAGGCTTGCGTACATCCCAAATAACCTGTTCGGGCTTATCGGCATTCAAAAGATGGGCAAAACGATCACCAAGAAGGTCGTGCAAACCATTTACAAGTGACATTCCCAATGTCAACGCCTTCTCAACATCCGTAACCCAGGTATCGGGCAACTTGCCTCCTGTAGGGGCCAATCCTAAAACCATGACTTCCGCCCCCATGTCAATAGCTTCCTCAACCGAAGAAACGATAAGGATATTAAAGGGTTGGTCAATAACTTCACTTACTTTTTTCCCTGAATAATCAGAATCGATGACACAAACGATAGGGTTTTCTGAATAACGCATAACCCCATACCCCATCTTGGCATAAATGGAATCCAAATTCCCTTCCATATAAATAGCCAATTTCTTTTCTTTTCCTATCATAATCTAAAATTCTTCTTTTAAAATAGCCCCATGTCCGTAGCGTTCTGTTGGCATAATCACCCCATCTATCAATTGTGCACCTGAAAAAGGATCGGGATCCAAATTAAGGTGGGAATCCAAATCCACGTGATCCAAAAGTCCGGTTATTGCCGCTGCTGCGGATATGGAAAGGGAGGATTCCCCCATGCAGCCTATCATGGTCTTAAGATGAAAGGCTTTAGCTGTGGCTATGATTCTCAGGGCTTCCGTTAGACCACCGCATTTCATCAGCTTTAAATTTACACCATCGACCGAATTGGCCCATCGGGGAATGTCGGTTGAAAAACAGCAGGACTCATCTACAAAAATAGGTAGTGGTCTGTTTTTGAAAATAAAAGGAAGGTCTTCTTCCCTCCCATGAACCAAAGGTTGTTCTACATAATCGGTCCCTAAATCGGCCAACCATTTCATCATGAGAATGGATTGGTCAACATCCCAACCCCCATTGGCATCTACGCGTAACCCTACATTATAATTTTTTGTGCTTTCCACAACTTGGGAAAACATGGCTTTGTCGGCTTCAATGCCATCTTTTGATCCCAATTTAACTTTTAAAAAGCGCACCCCGGTTCCTTCCAATAATAATGGAATTCGTTCTTTGACCACTTCAGGCGGATTAATTCCTATGGTTACCGAAGTAGCTACTTTGGGCAAGGGAATGCCGAATAACTGGTACAATGGCAGTTTTGCCGTCTTGGCCAATTGGTCCCATAAGGCAATGTCCAAGGCTGCTAAAACACACAAAGGCAGATTGAATTCCCTGCCTTTTTTATAAATTTCGGTTATCGATAGTTGATTGATTCCGGTATTGAAAAACTGCTCAAGTAACCGTTGACCGTCTTCCGCCGATTCATTTCCTAGGGTCGATGAAGGTGCCATTTCGCCCCATCCGGTAACACCGTTCTTGGTAACCCCTACAAAAAGGTTGTCGGATCCCGTAACCAATCCCCGACTAATACGCAGTGGGAATCTTTTTTTTAGGTGAATTGTTTTGAATGTAAGTTTCATTTCTTGAATGGTATCTGATTTATTTTATTCAGCAGCAATTTTTAATATGGTGATATGTATTTAGAGTCTTATGTTGTCACTTATATGTAAATATATATTGGTTTTAAGGAGATTACTTTCCCAGTTGATGCTTGCGCCTTGACCGCTGAGGTAATAAAGGTTGAAATTACAATATGAAACCTCAGTTTTCCAAATAAATAACCTAAGATTTAACTTATAAGGTCATGATATAACAACCTTTGTTATTTTTGTAATTACATGCCTATAAAACAACACCAATATTTTAAGCTTTATAAACCTTTCGGGATGCTCAGCCAATTATCCTCCAATGAGGATCGGCAGATTCGGAAGAAGCGATTTTTAGGTGAATTGTATGATTTTCCAGAAGGAACAATGCCCATTGGAAGGCTTGATGAGAAATCCGAGGGATTATTACTGATGACCACTGATGGAAAACTGAGCGATACCATTAACCGCTCAGGGATAGAAAAGGAATATTATGCACTATTGGATGGTGAAATAAATGAGGATGCCATTGAAATATTACAAAAAGGTGTTGAAATCGGGTTTGAAGGAAAAAGATATTCAACAAAACCATGTGAAGTAAAAACGCTTGCGGTACCTCAATTTTTGCCAGATGCCAGTAAAAAAATCCGAATTGGTAGGCATCGCCCCAATTCGTGGATCAGTATAACCGTAACCGAAGGCAAGTTTCGCCAGATACGCAAGATGACCGCTGCCGTAGGCTTTCCAACCTTACGTTTGGTTCGGGTGCGGATAGGTAAAGTCACGCTGGATAATATGGAGTCAGGTTCGGTGCATCCGGTAGACGATTTACTGGGGTAATCTATCATCGCACCCATAGATTCGATGTGTCGCTCTAAGCCAAAGAATTATTGTTTTTTTCAATTTATTTTTTACTAGCTTTAGTAAAAGATGAAAGCAGTAGAAAAAGACATCAAAAAGTTTGGCACGTTCGGTGGGGTTTTCACTCCTACCCTTCTTACTATCCTAGGGGTTATCATGTACCTACGTTTGGGTTGGGTGGTTGGTAATGCCGGTTTACTGGGGGCTTGGCTGATTATTATCGTTTCTTTCCTCATTACGTTATGTACAGCTTTATCGATGTCTGCAATTACAACGAACATTCGTATTGGTGCTGGGGGCGCCTATGCCATTATTTCCCAATCGCTTGGTCTCGAGGTGGGTGGTAGCCTTGGTATACCCAGGTATATATCCCAAGGATTGGCGGTTACCATGTACATTTTTGGTTTTAGGGAGGGGTGGTTGACCATCTTCCCGGGACATGAACCTTTTTTAGTGGATATTCTTGTTTTTGGGGTGCTATTGACTATCGCCTATATAAGTGCCGACCTTGCCATAAAAACACAGTTTTTTATCATGGTCATTATAATTCTGTCATTGTTTTCCATAGTATTGGCCGCATATTATGGTTCAATGTATATTCCAGTTGAAGATGCCATACGTTGGGGAACCTTCAAGGGGTCAATCGAAAACGGATTCACAGGTAGTGATTTCTGGCTGGTTTTCGCTGTGTTCTTTCCTGCCGCCACAGGTATAATGGCAGGCGCGAATATGTCTGGTGAGTTGGCAAACCCCAAGAAGAGCATTCCGCAAGGTACACTTTGGGCCATTGGGGTCAGTTTCCTGATTTATATGGTGTTAGCGTATTGGTTGGCCCGTACGGCTACAGAACAAGAATTGATCTCAAATTATAACATCATAGTTGAGAAGTCTTATGTTGGGCCGTTGATAGTAGCGGGTATTCTTGGTGCCACTTTTTCCTCCGCATTGGCGTCCCTTGTAGGTTCTTCTCGAATACTTTTTGCAATGGGTGAACACCGGGTATTGCCTTATGGCGATTTTCTTTCGGGCAAAAGCACTAACGGCCAGCCAAGAAATGCAATGGTCGTTACGGGGGTCATCATTTTTGCAACCATGCTTTTACGGGACCTTAATGCTATAGCTCCGTTGGTCACCCTATTCTTTCTGATTACGTATGCCATGATCAATATTGTTGTGATCATAGAACAGCGCCTTGGTCTCATAAGTTATCGACCGATATTCAAAGTCTATAAATGGATACCATGGTTGGGGCTTTCATCCTCTGTTTTGGCCATGTTCATTATTAATCCAACCATTAGCCTTGTTTCCATTAGTATCGTGTTTGTGGTGTATTGGTTTTTGGCCCGGCAGAATTTGGAAACCCCTTTTGAGGATGTCCGATCAGGGTTGTTCGTTTCTTTTGCGGAATGGGCGGCAAAGCATACTTGGGGCATGAAAAGTATGCAACAACGGGCGTGGAAACCGAATCTAATGGTTCCCATCCGCGATATCCATGGTGCAAAGGGCAATTTCCAGTTTTTAAGGAATATTGCCAAACCAAAAGGTTCCATTAAGCTTCTTGGTATTGAGCCCTTTTCGGAAAAAACCGGGTTTAGGGATGAGTTGGCCAATCTATCGGAGTCATTCCGGAAGAAAGGGGTGTTTTCTTCATGGACGGTTATTCACAGTGATGATTTTGCACAGGGCGTAAATTACGGTAACCAAGCCTTACAAGGTGCATTTTTCAAACCCAATATCGTATTTCTTAATCTGCAGGAACACGACGATTACGAAACGGAATTACGACCTGTTATCAAGGAGTGTATACGGTTGGAGATTGGGGTATTACTATATCTGTCGCACCCTATGGCCCAATTGGGCCAACGGAATATGATCAATGTTTGGGTAAGGGACAGGAAGGATAATTGGGATTTGGGTTGGGATATAGGAAACTTGGACCTGTCTATTTTAGTGGCGTATAAATTAAAAAAGAATTGGGATGCCAATATTAGATTGATTATTGTGATCGATGAAGAAGGGGAAAAGGAAAATGCCCAACAATTTTTATTAACGCTGATAAACCTTGCCCGATTGCCAGAGACCTTGACCGAGGTGTATGTCGGTAGTTTTAAGGAAATAGTGGAGAAATCACCGGTAGCTGACTTAAATATTTTTGGGATGGAAGGCAATCTGCAATTTGAATTTGTCAAGGAGATCAGTGCAAAAACAGGGAGTTCCTGCCTTTTTGTAAAGGACTCGGGCCATGAGAGTATCTTGGCATAATACTAGAGGGACTTATTTGCTTAATGTTGTAATCGGGGTCAGATTCACGGTACGGAATTCCACTTCTGAACCTTCTGCCTGTAAGGCTATTTGTCCCGTACTGGCCGTGGCATTATAGCCATGATTGACCAGTTCGTCATTGACCCACACTTTGATTTCGTTTTTTAAACATTCAATCCGCATATGGTTCCATTCCCCTAATGGCTTTTCAGAACCATCGGTCAAATTGGGGATCCTGCGTTTTTTCCCTTCTGTAATGCCCCATTCTTTTTTCGGGCCTCTGCGCTCTTCCATATGGGGCACCTCGATATTCTCAACGATACACCAAAAATCACCTGCATTTTTGTGCTTCATCTGTACCTCTATCGATTTTGGGAACATCCTGTACAACGACCTTGGTGTAGAGGCAAATACCAAAACCCCACAATTACCGGGTTTTCCGGAAAATCGATATTCGATATCCAACCGAAAATCATGGTATTTCGTATCCGTGATCAAATGACCTTGTGGTTCCCCAAGACTTACAAGCATTCCGTTGCGTATGATAAACGGATTGATCGCCTCGGGAATGCTGTCCATTGCCGGTACATCGATATGCCAGCCCTCAAGATCTTTACCATTGAAAAGGCCAATGGTTGTTTGTGATGTACCATTCCATGTGACCGTCGCAAAGAAAAGGATTGTAAATAGATTTCTGATAACCATGTGTTTTTAAAGGTTCAATATACCTATTTAATCCTTATTGATAATTGGTCGCTAAGGTTTTTATGGATAAGCACCATTTTGTTCTTTACTTCGGGGAAATACTAAGCGAACAACCTCCATACTTGGGCTACAAGAAATGTTACCACGAAGCCTAAAATCACAGGTAAAATGGAAGCTACAACCGTCCATTTCACACTTTTGGTTTCCTTATAAATGGTATAGATCGTTGTACTGCAGGGGTTGTGCAACAAGCTGAACAACATGAGGTTGACGGCTGTCAATAACGTCCATCCCCCAGCTCTAAGGATTTCACCGGTCGCATTGGCCGAGTCCAATTCGAACATCACGCCAGCCCCTGCCCCACCTGAGATTCCGGTAACCAAGACCGTAAGCATCAAGATGGTGGGTATCACGATTTCATTGGCAGGAATCGCGACGATATAAGCCACTAGGATCACCCCATTCAAACCAAAAAGGAATGCAAATCCGTCAAAGGAATCAATCATCCAAGCTGCAATACTTAAATCCCCGACATGGATATTGGAAATAAGCCAAATTACAGCACCCGCGGGGGCAGCAAAAACGATGGCTCGCCAAAGAACGATAAGCGTTCTATCAATGATCGAGGTGTAAATCGTTTTCCAGAACCTTGGTGGGCGATATGGCGGTAATTCAAGGTTGAATGTAGAGACCTCTCCCTTTAACACGGTTTTTGATAACGCCCATGAGGTCAGGAACATAAAACAAATACCGAGTACGGCGACACCAATAACAGCCCCTAGGGAAGCAATACCCGCAAAGGAAGCCGGTACGGTAGCACCTATAAATATGGTGGCAATCAAGATTTGGGTAGGCCAACGCCCGTTACAGAGCGAAAAATTGTTCGTGATAATGGCGATCAAACGTTCCCGTGGACTATCGATGATCCGCGTTGCAACGACACCGGCGGCATTACAACCAAAACCCATACTCATGGTAAGGGCCTGTTTGCCATGGGCTCCCGATAATTTGAATAAATGGTCTAGATTAAAAGCGACCCGTGGTAGGTAACCGAAATCCTCCAGAAGCGTAAACAATGGGAAAAATATGGCCATTGGGGGCAACATCACTGCAATGACCCAAGCTACAGCCATATAAACACCGTCAATTAAAAAACCATCGAGCCACCAAGGTAAACCTAAGGCCGATGCATATCCCTTCAATGCCGGATGAATGGTATTTAAAAGCAATTCCGCCAGCATTGAGGAAGGGTAATTGGCACCAACAATGGTCAACCAAAGTACGACCGCCAAAATAAGGAACATTAAGGGGAACCCCCATGTTTTACTGGTGATGATCTTATCGATTTTGGCATCTAATCGCAATCTATTGTCGCCATTCGGCTTGTGAACGGATACCTTTACGATTTCGGCTGCATCGGCGTATATACCCTCAGCAAGGTTATCATGGAATTCGTCACCGATTTGCCAACGAAGATCATTGGAGAGGGCTATGATATTGTCTATATTCTTTTGCTTCATGAGATATATTCTTCAAATTCACCGGTTTGGAGTAAATTAATGATGTGTTGGTCACCTTCCAAAAGGCGAAAGGCAATCCAACGACTGTTAGGCATATCGGGATATTCCTTAAGGATTTCCACACTTAAATCCTCAACAGCTTTTTCAATATTTTTTGGGATATTCTTAATGCGATGGGGTTTGCAAACGATCGTACCATTGGCAACCTCACTGATGGTCTGTATCAATTCAGGGATTCCCTCATTGTATCGAGCACTTGCGGGAACCACAGGAATGCCGAGGTCGCGCGCTAACGTACGCGTGTTTATCTCTATATCGTTACGTTTGGCCTCATCCATTAGGTTTAGGCATAGCACCGCCCGATCGGTAATTTCCAATATCTGTAAAACCAAGTTCAGATTTCTTTCCAATCTACTGGCGTCCACTACGATTACCGTAACTGTAGGTTTCCCAAAAAGAATGAAGTTTCGGGCTACTTCCTCATCTTCGGAAGTCGATAATAAGGAATAGGTGCCCGGCAAATCCACCAGTTTGTATTTTTCATTATTGTATTCAAATCCACCTTCTGCCCTGGTTACCGTTTTACCGGGCCAGTTTCCCGTATGTTGACGCAAACCGGTAAGGGCATTGAAAACGGTACTTTTACCTGTATTCGGATTTCCGGCCAACGCAATAACATGGTCAAAAGAGGAGGTGTCCACCCCTAATTTTTTTAATCCGGCCGCATTGAAATGCGCACAGCTATCACATGCACTTTTAGGTTTAACTTCCATGACCTATTTTTTAATTAAAATTTTAGATGCCTGATCGTTTCTCAAGGCAATACTTGTTCCTTTTATCAAATAAGCTTTGGGCTCACCCAATGGGTTTAAAAGATCAATACTTACATTGGCTCCCTTTACAAATCCAAGGTCCAATAACCGTCTTCTACTTTCTCCCCTAATTTCCTTTGAAATACCGATAATTTTTGCTTTTTCATTCTCCTTTAGGATATTGAGCCTTAAAATATCTTCCTCATAGGAAATATTTTTTTCCAAAATGGAAACCGTAATATTACCCGCCATAATCGGTGCCAACTTAAAAGCCTCCCCTTCGGAATGGAAAACAATCCGTTCCGGGGATTTTTCAACGACCCGTATAATGGAGCCTATATGGATGTTTTCGGCCATTATCTGTTTGTAAATGATATCGGGTTTGTCTTTTATATGGATTATCCTTCCAATAGTATGCGTCTTTAATTCGGATACGGGAACCCCCTTTAATTCAGCCATTTTACCGGTTATGGTGGGTATGGGATCCCCATGCGGGTCAAATTGTGGATTGCCCAGTTTATGGGCCAAGAGGTTGGTTTCATCCATAGATAACTCATGCTCTTTTCTTTCGGCCCGTTGATGCCATTCGGTCTTGTTAAAACCGGTTTTATCGGCTAGATATCTTTCCCATAATCTATGCGCCCTTATAATCCGCAAGGCATAATCGCTGCCCGATTTCGTCAATTTCACAACATCGCCTGAAATGCGTACCAATCCTAAGGTGGCCATATTATCGATACTATCAATGACCATTTTGTCACTTTGTTTCAGTGTGCGTACAATATCATTGATATTCAGATATTTGCCTGCATTTTCATTGTGGTATAATCGTTTAAGGATATCTTCGACAATTATTTTATCGGTGGACTGGGATCCTTTGTTGATCAACCAGAACCAGCCGTTATTAGGCCTGAAAAACAGAAAGCCCAATAGGCAAATACCCAAGAATACCAAAAGTGCCAAAAGTGGATCGTATGTGTTCATTAGCTTTTTATATAGAGGTTTTTAGCAACATTTCCGGAGATTGTGATTTGTTGTGCATTGTTATCGATTGTCACAGAATTATCAAAGGGTTCTATTTCCACTATTTTAATGGTATCCCCAATGGTAATATTGATCTTGTTCAAATATTTCAAAAAACTATCCGAGGCATCCTTTACCCCAACTACAATCCCTTCTTGGTCTACTTTCAACTCCGCGAGTATAATGCTCTCCGAAGCAACGATTTTACCGTTTGTGTTGGGTATGGGATGGCCATGGGGATCATGGGAAGGATATTCCAGGAAAGCATCGAGTCTATCGGTCAATGTTTTCGATTGAATATGTTCCAATTGTTCTGCGATGTCATGTACCTCATCCCAACTAAAACCAAGCTTGTCCACCAAGAAGGTTTCCCATAAACGATGTTTTCGCACAATGACCATCGCCCTGGTTTCCCCTTTTTTAGAGAGTCTGGCCCCTTTGTATTTTGTGTAGTCCACCAATCCTTTATTGGCAAGTTTCTGAAGCATATCGGTCGCGGAAGATGCCTTGGTCCTCATTTTTTTTGCTATCGAATTGGTACTCACCAGTTTCTGGGTTTCTTCGCCCAATGCATAGATCTCCTTTAAATAATTTTCCTCGGCCTGGGATAACATGACAATAATTTTTAGCAAAAATATAAAATATTTTTAGTCTAATCTAAAAAATAAGGCATAACCATAGGGTTATCAGTAGGAATACTTCCGAGACCACCGTTAGATGATGAATATTAAAATCATATAGTTAAGAAAGAAGAGCTCCTCGAAGTGTTTTTTACATTATTAAGGATTGTTCGGTCGTATGCAACGCGCATCCATATTATCGAGGAGATACTGGAAATTCCCCAGACTTTGCCGCATTACCTTGGAATTATCGGAGTGGCATTGTAAACAAGCCCCGACCAATAGCATCCGTTTTTGTTCCTTGATGGACAAGGGTCTAAAATCGGTCCGGGTGGTATTGACCTTATCTTGATTCCGGGAATTCATAAAACCAATCCAAGCATCTTCGGGTAAATTATCATTGGGATTCATGGCATATTCCGGTGTAAATTCCCATTGACCCTTGCCTGTCGATGTGTTATATATCAATTTCCCATTTCCATAGCCTAAGGCTGTGGGGTTTGAATGGCACGATTTACAGTCCCTGACGGACTTTGTGGTTGTATGTGGCGAATTTGGGGCATATAGGCGATGAAAGGAAACATCCTCCCCTGCCCGATCCGATTCGAAACTCCCCTTATCAAGGGTCATGATCATTCCAGGGATGGCTGGCTCGTACCTTTTACCATCCTCGGATTCCCTAACCCCCAATGTGGGGTATGAAGTCAAAAATTCCGCGACATGCTCTACCCATTGCCCGGTGACATTTGTTTTATCGAGCAAGTCAAATCCGTTAGGGTCTTTTTTATCAAATACATTATGACAACCAATACATTTGTTGGTCCAGGACGAATGACATGTAGCGCAACTGACATTCTTGTGGGCACTATCCCGTGAACAGCTTTCAGATTGCGGTTTTATCTTATGGAGCCTACCATCTTTTTTGCCGACCAAATAGGCTTGGTCACCCTCCATATACGAATTAACCAAAGGGTGACCGTCATTTTCGGCTACCAGTATGGGTTTATCGGTATGGGTGTATTTCCTGTGCATAAAAACCAGTAGGGATTCTTGATCAAGGGAATCATAGGGGATTGTTTGTGGTTTTTCCTTATAATGACAATCGGAACACTTCAAGGTAACCGCTTGTTCCTCATGGGCATAGGATATGCCATTACCCATTACTTCATGGCTGGAATGACAATCAACACATAGCATATTGTTGGTATGGTGTACATCGGCCTCCTTTTTGGCATAAACCCTCAAATCTTCCATAACCCGATAATTCGGTTTATTTTGGACATCCTCTTCATCCAATAGGGTTTCTTGCCAACCTTCATAATTGGTTGATATTCGACTGGATCGACTATGGCATCCAAAGCAGTGAAGGTCATTCACGAAGATGTCGGCAGAGGGATGGGTCTTTGGAATCGTTTTATTATTGGAATCGAGATATTGGGTCAATTCGTTATGGGCCTCCTTGGTATAGTTCAAATGACACGCGATACAGCCACCACCACGACTCAATTGGGTAATTTTCCCGAACTCCGTTTTGTCTGCCCCCAAATGACAATTGGCACATAGGTCCCGCAAGTGTTTTTCAGAGGCGGTATGCTTTATATCTTTTATATGGTAATGGTCATTAGGGGTTTCAGCTTCGCCAAAAATATATTTATCCACGGCCACGATACCACTATTCGTTGTC
The DNA here is from genome assembly GCF_014596745.1 of Maribacter aquimaris. GTDB lineage: Bacteria > Bacteroidota > Bacteroidia > Flavobacteriales > Flavobacteriaceae > Maribacter_A > Maribacter_A aquimaris. The sequence goes on along the minus strand of NZ_JABTCF010000001.1, from coordinate 195,924 downwards.
ATTAGGGAGACCTTTATTTTTGACAATTCATTCGGATGGCATTTTCCACAGGTTTCGGAGGCGTTACTGAGGTTACCGGGGATAAGTACCATTCCCTCATGTGATTTGTTCTTGTCCGATTCCTTCCCATTACCCAGATGGCAACTCATACAACCTATGAATTCAGGATTGTGATAATCAGAAAAACCACTCGTATTGGAGTGGCATTGCAGACAACTCTCTGAAGTAGGTGAGATATCAACATACTCTGAAGGTGCCGCACTCCCTATGTTTCCAAAGCCCCAATATTTTATGAAAATTAGGGCACCCAACACCATCAAGATCAATAATGCAACGGCAACTTTTTTTATATTCCCAAATGCATTCTTCTTCATAAACCTTTGGTTTTCCTTATCAAAATTACAATTTAAATCAGTTTTAAAAGGGATTCCTGTGTAACATTTGTTACACTTAACTTACTGAAAACATGATAATTATCATTATTTAAAGCTATAGAGGTGTGTAAATTTACATTCCTACGCATGCAATATTGCACTTTAGAATTTGATTAAAAAGTCTATGGGTACGTCAAGAAGAAAATTTATTAAGATTTCCGCATTAGGTTTTGGAGGTGTAGCTGTTGCGGCTACGTCATTGGAATCCATGGGTGTAAATTCCTATTTAGAGGGATTTGCATTGGAGGATTCCCTTGAAAAATTAAGACAGACTGCAACCTATTGTGAGGTATGCTTTTGGAAATGTGCCGGATGGGTGCATGCTGACAGTAAGGGTACCATTCATAAAATCATAGGTAACGATATTGACCCCCATTGCAACGGAAGGCTATGTCCCCGCGGAACTGGTGGTGTTGGTATGTATACCGACAACGATCGTTTAAGGAAACCCTTAGTGCGAAAGGTTATCGATGGTGAGGAAACTTTTGTGGAAACGGATTGGGATGAGGCATTGACCTTGATCGCAACAAAAATGAAGGGGATAAAGAAAGAATACGGTGCTGAGAGTTTAGGATTACTGAAACATGGATCCCCAGGCTCCCATTTTGAACATTTATTCAAGGCTTTCGGCTCTGAAAGTATAGCGGAGCCGGCATATGCACAGTGTCGCGGGCCAAGGGAGGCAGGCTTTAGCCTAACTTTTGGGTCATGGGTGGGTTCACCGGAACCAACCGATATACGGGACACGAAATGTCTGGTATTGATAGGGTCTCATATTGGTGAGAACATGCATAATACCCAAGTACAGGAAATGTCAGATGCCATTGATCGTGGTGCTACCATTATCACGGTGGATCCGCGACTTTCAACGGCAGCAAGTAAGTCGCAACATTGGTTGGCCATCAAGCCTTCTACCGATATTGCCTTATTGCTCGCCTGGATGAATGTCATAATAAACGAGAATTTATATGATAAGGAATATGTGGATAGGTATACCCTGGGATTTGAGGAGTTAAAAGACCACGTACAGGAGTACACTCCAGAATGGGCCTATGGTGTTACCACAATAAAGCCTGAGGAAATCAGAAAAACGGCACGGATTATGGCCGCAGCCGCCCCTGCAACCATAATACATCCAGGACGCCATGTGACTTGGTATGGGGACGATACCCAACGGGCAAGGGCTATGGCCATATTGAATGGACTATTAGGTTCTTGGGGCCGTAGGGGCGGATTCTACTTCAAGGAGAAAATAAGTATTCCGAAGTTTCCCCATCCCCCCTATCCTACCCCAAAATGGGGTTGGCAAGAAATTGGTGAAAAATATCCTTTTGCAGAAATGGGCATTACCAATGAGCTCATAAGGGCCTCTTTACCTTCAGAGGAGAATGCATACCCTATAAAGGCATGGTTGGTGGCCGGCACCAATTTGAACAATTCCATTCCGAACAAAAAGTTATTGGAAGAGGCTATCAATGCGTTGGATTTTATGGTGGTCGTAGATACCATGCCTATGGAGATCACTGGGTATGCCGATGTGGTTTTGCCCGAATGTACCTATTTGGAACGTTATGATGGCATTCGATCAGCCACCAATCGGGAACCCTCCATTGCCTTGCGAATGCCCGCGGTTCCACCAAGATTCGATTCGAAACCGGCTTGGTGGATTGCCAAACAATTGGGGGAAAAACTGGGCCTGCACGACTATTTTAAATATGATGATTATAAAGAAGTCATTGCTTGGCAATTGAAACAAATGGGAACCTCCTTGGAGGAAATGGAAAAAATAGGGGTGAAAAAATTCCCAAGAAAGTCTGGCCCTATGTATTTGGAAGAAGGACAGGATTATGAATTCTATACCGATAGTGGTAAAATAGAGTTCTACTCGGCAGCTTTGGAAAGAGAGGGATTTAACCCTATGCCCAAGTATACGAAACACCCAGAGCCTGCACCGGGATACTATCGATTGAATTATGGTAGATCACCCATGCATACCTTCAGTAGAACGGTAAACAACCCCAATCTCAACGATTTAAAGAGTGAGAACGACCTGTGGGTCAATCCAAAGGTGGCTCGAATACTTGGTTTGAAGAAAGGACAATACGTTTGGCTAGAGAATCAGGATGGGGTCCAATCCTCATTTCCTATTCGGGTTCGTGTTACCGAGAGGATCCGATGGGATTCCGTATATATGGTCCATGGTTTTGGGCATAACAACAAAAAATTGGGTCGTGCACATGGCAAGGGCGCCAGTGATACACAATTGATCAGTCAAGTGGCCATTGATCCCATTATGGGAGGAACAGGAATGCGTGGAAACTTTGTTAAGATACTCACTGAAAATCCATCTAAAACTGTAGAAGTATGAGATATGCCATGGTCATCGACACCAAAAAGTGTGTAGGTTGCAGTGACTGCGTAGTTGCGTGTCAAACCGAGAACAATGTTCCTATTGGGTATTGCAGGGACTGGATTACTGAACGGGTTGAAGGAGCCTATCCCATTCTTGAGTTGGAATTGCGATCCGAGCGGTGCAATCATTGTGAGAATGCACCCTGTGTACGCTGCTGCCCTACAGGTGCAAGCCATATTATTGAAGGAGGAATCGTTTTGGTGACCCCCGATGAATGTATTGGTTGTGGCGCATGTATAGAATCATGTCCTTATGATGCAAGATACCAACATCCTGATGGTTATGTTGACAAGTGTACTTTTTGCCATCATAGGCTCGAGAAAGGCCAACTTCCAGCCTGTGTTTCGGTTTGTCCTACCAAATGCATGTATTTTGGGGATTTGGATAACCCGAACAGTGAAGTGTCGCAATTGCTCAAAGCCAGAAAGCATAAAACCTTGGCGCCGGAAGCGGGTACAAAACCCCATGTTTATTATTTAATATAAACCCTTACAATGGAAGAAGAACTATTCACCAGTGGTAGAAACCTACCGAACATCGACCCATCGTTGCAAATATGGCACTGGCCGATTTCAGTTTATCTGTTTTTAGGGGGCTTGGCAGCCGGACTCTTATTTTTTGCAGCGGTATTTACCGTTATTAAAAAAGAAGAGGAAACCCCGGCCACGGTCAAGTATGCCGTTATGATAGCACCTATAGCCTTGGTACTTGGGCTATTGGCCTTGTTTTATGACCTTACCCATAAAATATTTTTTTGGCAGTTGTATACAACCGTTAGGATTGAATCCCCCATGTCCTGGGGAGCTTGGGTATTGCTTATTATTACCCCTTTATCCATGCTTTGGGTTTTTAGTTATTGGAAGGAGGTTTTCCCTAAAATGGATTTGAAATTCGGGTTTTTGAAAAAATTCCAAGCCTTTGTGGTCAAAAATCGAATGAATATGGCGTATGTATTGATTCCCCTTTCCATAGTACTTGGGATATATACCGGGATACTGCTATCGGCCTTTAATGCACGCCCATTATGGAACAACGCCATTTTAGGTCCCCTGTTCTTGGTATCAGGACTTTCGACGGCAGCGGCTACCATTATTCTTTTTTCAAAATCGAAAAGTGAAAGAAGCCTTTTCAGTAAGATTGATATTGTCCTTATTGTTATAGAATTGGCCCTTATCGTACATATGATCATGGGATATTGGGCAGGTTCTGAAGTGCAATTGGAAGCCATGCAACTCTTGACCAATGGCGAATTTACCGTTATGTTCTTTGTTTTTGTGGTTATTCTCGGTTTGCTGTTGCCCGGACTTTTGGAAATTTTGGAGTTGAAAGGTTATAAGGTTCCCGTTGTGGTCCCCGCCATTCTCATCCTCATAGGTGGACTGGTATTCCGATTTGTTATGGTGGAAGCGGGACAATTAACACGTTATCTATATTAATAATTGCATGTAATGGATAAATCAAGTGAAAATAACAGACACGTATATTGGAATCCTTATTTCGGAGGTTTCCTATTGGGACTTTTGATCATCTTTACTTTTTATATGACGGGGCGTGGCCTTGGGGCTAGCGGTGCTATGAAAAGTAGTGTTGTTACGTTGGTCGATAAGGTTTCCCATGAGCACACCATCAACAATGCCTATTACAGTAAATTCGTTAAGGATGATGAATCACCCATGAACACCTGGTTGGTTTTTGAAAGCCTTGGTGTCCTTGCCGGAGCCTTTATTTCAGGGTCCCTATCGGGTCGTATGGGTTTTAGGGTACAACATTCCCCAAAGATCACTTCACGAAGACGTTTGGTCTTTGCCTTGTTCGGTGGAATCCTCTTTGGACTTGGGGCACAGATTGCCAGAGGCTGTACCAGTGGGGCGGCCTTGAGTGGTATGGCCGTATTGTCGACCGGTGGGTTTATCACTATGCTGGCCATCTTCGGAACGGCATATCTTTTTGCATACTTTTTTAGAAAAAATTGGATATAGATTAATAGTAAAATATAAGGCATATGGGACCTCTGATACCTAATGGAATATTAACAAATGAATGGAACATCATTATCGCCGTGCTGATCGGGTTGGCCTTTGGCTTTATTTTGGAAGCTTCGGGATTTTCTTCTTCCCGGAAATTGGCAGGTGTTTTTTATGGATATGATTTTGCCGTACTGAAAGTGTTTTTCACAGCTGCCGTTGTCTCGGTGATCGGCTTGTATTATATGGATTATCTGGGATGGGTTGATATAAGCATGTTATATGTGCATCCCACTTATTTATGGGCTGCGATTATCGGAGGGGCCATTATGGGGGTAGGTTTCGTCGCAGGCGGATTTTGTCCGGGTACCAGTCTGTGTGCCGTCGCTATCGGGAAATTGGATGCTTGGGTCTATGTTTTTGGCATAATGGTCGGGGTATTCATTTTTTCAGAGGCCTATGGGGTATTTGAAGGACTTTATAATGGCTCTTTTTTAGGGAATATCACTTTGGTGGATAGTTTCGATATCCCAGCGAATTATATCATTTTTGGGGTCACCTTGATTGCCTTGGTGGCCTTCTTTGTTTCGGATATTGTTAGAAAGCGGATTAAAAAAGTATTTTACTAAAATAAAGCATCATGATCAATAGGAATCTGGCCAAAATTCTCGCTAATCGGTATATCATCCTAGCTTCATTGCTCCTTATTGCAGCTTTAGGTCTGTTATTGTTGCCGGCATATCAAAAAAACGAACGTGTTACAGCGGAAGACCTTTTGGCGAAAGTAGTCAACCCTGAGCGTTATGTTACCTCAGATGATTTGGCCCATAAGATCATTACGAAAGACCCATCGATTCTTCTGATCGATCTGCGGGACGAAAAAGAATACGCGGAATATAGCCTGACAGGAGCCCTCAATATACCTTTCGATGCGATCTTAAATGCGGATTATGAAGCCTATTTGAATCAAGGTCAATATGATATTGTATTGTTTTCCAATGATGATTTTAAGGCAGACCAAGCTTGGTTGATATTGACCAGAATGGATTATGAAAACCTGCATGTACTCCAAGGAGGTATCAAGGGATGGTATAACACCATCCTTAATCCACCTGAACCGACTGAAAATATGGCAAAGGAGGCTTTTGAACTATACGATTTCAGAAAGGCAGCCGCGATGTATTTTGGTGTGGGTATAAAACAACATAATCAAGTAGAACAACAGGATATGACTCCGAAGAAAGTCGTCATTCCCATTGTGAAAAAGAAAAAAAGAAAACCAGAGGGAGGTTGCTAAAACTGTATCGTCATGAAAGAATTGGAAAAAACAAAACATATCTCTATATCTACCGTGGTTTTTATTTTGGTCATCCTAATTGGAATATTGACCTTTAAAAAACCGACAAACGTCTATAAAAAAACAAACAGGGAAACTTTGGCTATGGTCAACACCCAAGACTATTTGGTCGACTATTCCAACGTTGACCCATCAAATTCCGTCTTTATCGATATTCGTGATAGGTTCGAGTATTCCAAGGGCCATATTGATAATGCCCTGAATATGCCTACAGCGGATATTTTGGAAGCAGAAAGCATTGCAAGGTTTGATGATTTAACAAATAAGGGAAAAACAGTGGTCTTTTATGGCAAAAATCAAAATGAGGCGAACAGTGCCTGGATGATCTTGTACCAATTGGGGTATGATAATATAAAAATCCTGAACAGTACCACACAGCTCGTCGATAATCGGTTTCTAGTGACAGATTTCGATTTGGAAAAGCCCGTACCCAATTATTTGGATATCTTCAAGGGTAATACTGAAAATTCAGGGGGAGAGCAGACAATGGCTCCGGTAACTCCCAAAAAGGTTATAGCAGTGAAGAAAAAGAAAAAACGAAAACCAGAGGGTGGTTGTTGATTTTTCTTGATATATAGTGGAAATCCGTCCTTTACCCTACTCTGAATCCACTGCTTCAATATCCTCTAAAACGAACATGGGAAATCGTCATGATCGGAAAAAACGGGTAAAAACCATGAATTTTCGTTTCGTGTTGATAAAATAAACACCTGTAAGCAGTACTACTGCGGCTATAATGGACTGTAGGGTAATCGTTTCATCCAAAAAATACCAACCTAAGGCTAGAGCGATTATGGGATTTACATAGGTAGAGGTGGCTACTTTTTCAGGGGAAACGACTTTTAATAAATAATTAAACGATGTAAAGGCCACGATACTGCCAAATATGATAAGCAATACCACCGAAATTTGGACAGGGCTGCTCCATACCCGTGGAGAGCTCCATGTCTCGTTAAAAAGCAGACTCGAAATAGCAAGCATAATACCCGCCATCAGCATTTGATAACCCGTATTCACAAAGTGGTTTCTTGGTAAATCTGCCTTTCCGACAAAAATACTTCCATAGGCCCAACTCAACATACATAGAAAGATCATGGTCATTCCTAAAATGGAATTCTCTTGACTGAGGATTTGCTTTTGGCTCACCAGTAAATAAATTCCGATCAAACCTAGGATTACCCCAACAATGGACATCAACTGTATTTTTTTACCTTGGAGGATACGCATAAGTAGGAGAACAATCAATGGCTGAGCAGAAACTTCCAAAGCGGCGAACCCACTATCAACAAACCTAAGGGCCCAAACTACTATCCCATTTCCAAAGGATAAGAACAGGAAACCGGCAATTATGGTATTCTTCAATTGCCGCCAGCTTATGGCAATACTTTTTCCCATCATTATGGCGATAATGAATATCAATATCCCAGCAACAGTAAAACGGATGGCCGCAAGCATAAAAGGGGGTAATTCATTTACGGCGATTTTATTTAAAAGGTAGGTAGAACCCCAAATAACATATATGGAGAAGAATGCCAGTAGAATAAGCATTGAAGACTGCGGTTTACCCATTACCATTCCTTTGTTTGAATTCTGACCCCATACTATAATTATCCTTTGATTAAAACAGTAAAATTAGCATAAAAAAGAGGTGGACCAATAAAAGTCCACACCTTGAAGGTATTCACACAGTCAAATTGTTATGATATCAGTATGTCCTTTTTCGAATGGGACTACGTTTCAAAACAACGAATTTGGATAATCCCTATCCTAAGATTGGGTATTTTTGATCATTTGATAATCGGCCGAATCAATGTAGGGCGAACATTTATTTTGATATGCTTTTAGGGGGGCTTATGCCCTCTATTGGTGGCAGGCTTGAAATGGTAAGAAACAAAAAGACCGCAAATGTATCACGGTCTTTATAAATCAAATTTGTTATGAAATGGTATGGTGTTAGATTTTCTTAACCCTAACGGCATTCATACCACGTTGCCCTTTTTCAAGTTCAAAGGATACTTTATCGTTTTCTTCGATTTCATCAATTAAACCACTGACATGGGTAAAATACTTTTCTTGGTCAACCGCATCTATGATAAAACCAAATCCTTTGGAAGAATCATAGAAAGAAACTTTACCTGTTCTTACTGGATCGAATTTCTCCTCATCACTTTCCTCTTTCTTAGGAATTCCCAAAACAATATCCTCTGCCTCGATTTCTATCTTTTGGGATGGATCTGGAGGGGTATCGGTTAAATTGCCGTTGTAATCAACGTAAGCAAACTGAATGCCGCCGCCACTTTCTTTAGCTGCAGCTTTTCGAGCTACTTTTTTCTTTTTCTTTTCCTCACGTTTTTTCAAACGCTTCTTTTCTTTTTCACTTTTGTTAAATGTCTGTTGCGACTTGGCCATATTTTATTACAATAAATTTTTGTTTTAAATTTAAGAAAAAGGGCTTAAACAAATCGTGCTATGAAAAAAAACAATCTTGGAGAAAACATATGACCATTTCATTGAAAAATGGTCCCTAATTCAAAAACTTATGCAAATATAAGGTTTTGCTAATTAATTTAATAATAGTAAAAGATTTTGTTGCTTATGTAGTTCTTCACACGGTACAAACGTTCCCATAAAAAAGGATGGTTTGCCCTTAAGGAAAACCATCCTTTGATTATAGATCCTTCGCCTTTTAGGAAGATTTAAGCGCCGGTTTCTTCGGCTTTCCTATTTCTGGTTTTATTTCAATAAGGCCAGGAACCTTTTTAAATGCAGTAGCCAATCCGTGTGATTTGCCTGCTTTCAAAAATGAAATTTGATCACCTATGGTCACTAAAAAGCTAATAGGTTCAATGTCCACAGTCGCACCAGCACCCATGCCCTGGCCTTTTGTGCCTTCACCCCTACCAGAGCCAAATCCCATGCCTACCTTTATAACGGGTACACATTTAAATTCACCCAGTTTAAATTATTTGCCAACTACAGTTTCTGTATCGGCCTCGGCCTTCATAAAGTCTGTGGTCTTTGCCAATAATTTTTCAAAACGGAATTCCATAGTATTGGGTTTTAAGTGTTAATAAGTGCTCTAATTACAAGTATTGGTCTATTCTGTATAGGAAGTATGAATTGGTTTTGTCCCATAAAATTAATATTGAATTGTCCCTGGCTAAGGTTTAAAAAAGCAAATACAGGATACAATTTGGCATCTGTGATACAATTCCCTGTATCAATATTCAATACTAGTTGACTGACTTTAGGTTTGTAAAGCCTTAAGAATACCATTTATTTTGAGATGCCTCTTTTTAGAAACCTATTGTTTTTTATGTTTTTTTCCTTTTCCTGGGAACTTATTCGATTTAAAGGATGGAAATAGAAATCCATGAACAAGGCCTTAATGTGAATCCGAATCAACTGCCCCCTCCAATCCTTTGGCTTGTATAAAATATTCAAGGGTACCCGTAACAATGAAAAGAACCACTTTCATCAATAATAGGAACCGCATGAATACACATAGGAGTATTAGGACAATAAGCAATGTCATAACCTATTTTCAGGAAAAGGAAGATGAACACTAACCCTAAAACAATGACCCAAGTCATTTTTATTACATTTTATTGATTTTTGCATTCTTACTTGTAAATAAGTATAAAAGACTGTAAATGAGATATATAGTATTTTTCTACTCCCCTATTGCATACCCCTTATTGTTAAATATTATATAAAATAGTACCTTTTTATACATAGTACTGTAACAAAACTACACCCATCTCGTCTGTTTAGTGTAAGTCAATTAAAAACAACACAATGGAAACATTATATCCACATCAAGTAAGACCTAGAATATATTTTGATTTCGGTAGCGGTTGGCATACCGATAGATTCTATGATCTAACAATCAGCAACAAAACCAATAACAATTAAAAACGAACATCATGAGAGCATCACTAAGAAGAACAGCAACAGAAACAAGGGTAAATTCATTTTTTTCAACCTTAAAAGACAGCAAACGGGTTCAATGGGCAGGTTATAGAAAATATAATCGCTAATACAAACCTTCATCAACACAATCAAAAAACAATCAGATCGGTATTGCCATACAGATCATAAAAAACAATCATCATGAGAGCAACATTAAGTAAATCACCTACAGCATCAAGAACATACGCTTATTTTTCAAGCTTTAAGAACAGTAAACGCGTACGTTGGGCAGAATATAGAAGTTACAACAGGTAGCCCCAACAATAACAAAACAATCATCAATCACTTCCTGGACTTTATTCAGGATCTAAAAAACAATCATCATGAGAACAACAATCACTTTACAAACCCCTACTGAGGCCCGGAAAAATTCTTATTTTTCCAATTTTAAGAATAGTAAAAGGGTGCAATGGGCAAACTACCGTCACTTTAAATAGGAATAGGCCACAAAGACCATCCTTAAGGAAAAAACAAGAGGGTGCACTTATTAAAAGTGCACCCTCTTTACTAAAGGTTGGTTAGTAATTTATTTTTCATTTTGTTTCACCAATCCTTTTTGCACATTCGAAGGAACGGCTTGAAAGGATGAATAAACGGATTTAAAGGTAGCCCTACCTTGGGTCATAGACCGTAAATTGGTAGAGTAACCATATAATTCGGCAGCGGGCACCATACATTTTAGTACCTGGTAATTATCCATTGTATTGATTCCCTGTATAATGGAACGTCGCGATTGTAGGTCGGTCATCACATTACCGACCATTTCTTCAGGGACCTTAACCGTTAATTCGTTTACGGGTTCCAACAAGTTGGGATTGGCATTCAGGAAAGCTTCCTTAAAGGCATGGGCTCCGGCAATTTTAAAGGAAATATCATTGGAATCGACGGAATGCATTTTGCCATCATAAACCATGACCCGTATATCACGTATGTACGAGCCTGTTAACGGACCGGTTTCCATGACTTCCAAAATGCCCTTCATTATCGACGGCAAGTATCGAAGGTCGATTACCCCGCCCACGATGCAATTATAAAAGACGAGTTTACCGCCCCATGGCAGATCAACCTCTTCCTTACCTCGAATATTGAATCCTTCAGGTTCAGGAATGCCCTCATACCAAGGTTCTATTTTTAAATGTACCTGGGCAAATTGTCCGGCCCCACCGGATTGCTTTTTGTGTCTGTAGCTAGCATTCGCAGATCGCTGAATGGTTTCACGATAGGCTATTTTGGGCTTTTCGAATGATGCTTCAATGCCATAACCATTCTTTAAGGTCCAATCGATCGTTGCCAAATGCAATTCACCCTGGCAACCTAAAATCATTTGCTTCAATTCTTTTGAATACGAAACCACGACCGTTGGATCCTGACTGTGTATTTTCTTTAAGGCGTCACTTAATTTTTCCTCTTCTTTTTTATTCGATGCTGAAATTGATTTTTTAGTCCTTGGTTCAGGAAATTGGATGGGTTTTATGGTAATAGGATTGCCCGCCTCGTGTAAGGTGTCGTTTGTTTCCGTATACTTTAATTTTAAGGTTGCTCCGATATCCCCTACGGTCAATTTTGGTACGGGTTCACGTTTTTTGCCGTCCATAATGAACAATTGGTTCAAAATTTCCGTTTCCCCATTTCTCGAATTCACCAATTTATCGTTCTGTTTTACTTCCCCCGATTTAACCTTGAAAAAGGTAATCTGTCCCAAATTGGGTTGATGGATGGTCTTGAATACAAAAAGTGATGTCGGTGCCTCTTTTTTCGGCTCAATAACTTTGCCTTCAACACTTTGTTGCGGTTTTAAATCCGAGGCAGAAGGGGCTACATTGTCTATGAATCCCATTAAACGTCCGCTACCCATATCGTTTAGGGCCGAAATGCAGAATACGGGGAACACCTCCTGGTTTAGCATACCAGCCTTGATGCCTTGTCGCATTTCATTTTCGTTCAAGCTGCCTTTCTCAAAAAAGAGTTCCATTAAGTCCTCATCATTTTCCGCAGCCTTTTCAACCAATTCATTGTGCAATAGATCTGCCAGTTCTTTTTGGTCTTTGGGAATGGGTAATTTTTCCGGTTTTCCCCCATTAGGCCCGAACTTGTACATCTTCATTTTTAATACATCGATGATGCACTGGGCGCCATCCACTTTTATGGGATATTGGATTTTGACCAGGTTGTTTCCGACCAAATTTTTAAGGCTATTGTAACTTTCATCGAATTTAAGGCCCACATGGTCTATTTGATTGATTACGAAAACTGTCGGTTTTTGGTATTTGTCGATATAATTCCAAATGATCTCGGTACCTACCTCTACGCCATATTGTCCGTTAATGACGGTCACAATGGTATCTGCCACACGTATGGAGGAAATTATCTCCCCAATAAAATCGTCCAAACCAGGCGTATCCATGATATTGATCTTATACTGCCGCCATTCGGTATGTAGCGGGGTGGCAAAAACCGAGTTTCCCCGCTCATGCTCAATATCGTGGTAATCAGAGACCGTATTCAAGTTTTCTACGGTACCTCTCCTATTGATCAATCCAGCCTCAAAAAGCATCGTTTCGGCCAGTGTCGTTTTACCAGAGTTATGAGCCCCAACTAGAACAACATTCTTAATGTGTTTATCGTCGTATATCTTCATGGAGTAGCGATTTATATTGATGTCTTACAAATCTAGAATTACATTAAAGGGAATAACATGATATTTGTTAGTTTTTATATCTAAAAATTATTGTATTCTTAATGTTTGGCTATTAAATCACTTCTTTATTATGAATAAGGGAAAAACCTTTTAAAAATACAAAAATGATTTTACAATTCCCCTTAAATTGAAAAACCTGATTATCAACAGCCTAAGGTGTAAGTGAGGTGAACTGTAAATATAAATGGATGTAACTGGTTTTACGGGTTTTATGGCAGATGATCAAAAGGGGTTATGGTATTGGTTTCCTATGGATTAAACCAATAATTGAGTTTCAGGGTCAATGACCAGGTCCGCCCGTTATATGGGTCCAATAAATGATTGTTGGTGTAAACGATAAACAGGTCAGAAGCCGGTTTATAACGCCATTGGAAGCGTGAGTTCAGATTGAAGTTTTTAGATTGCTCGTTATATTGAAAGAGATTGGAAAAGAACAATTTATTCGTAAACGTAATGTCCACTTCCGATCCAATGAGCCAGAACTCATTCGTATTCCACGGGGCAGGCATTTTTATACGGTTGTAATTCAAGTTTGCACTGAGGCTCACATAGGGTTGAAAACGATATCCAAGTTCCGTGCTAAGGCTTGTTCTGTTTCCGCCTTCATAATACCCTCCCAAACGACCATCAAAAGTATAGGTGAATAGGCTTTGGGGTTTCGAGGCATACATCCAACCAAAGGCGTTCCAGCGGTGTTTGGTTCCTACCGCCAATTCTTGTTTACCCAAACGGGTGGGGTCGAAAGGAGACAATAATTCAACATAATCATCCGATATAAAAAAATCAAGGCTGCTTCGATTGCGAAAAGCAAAGGAGTATAATAAATAACTGGTATTGTCGGTACGTTCAAAATCCTCATTAAAATAATAACTGGTATTCAATGTAGGTCCATGACTTAGGATTTGTCCAGATTTTGGAAAGAATAGATACCCTAAGAACGATTGTGTCTTTATATAACCGTTTCGAGGTACATAACCAACCTCTGCCCTGTAATTCTCGCCTACGGACTCTTCCTGTATCCGCCAGTTCCATTTTCTACTTTTGTATTCCAAATGGGCAGCTTGGGTAATACCATTGCCTTCGTCGTCCGGGGAGAACGATTTAAGAAGGAAGGCCTTGCCATCCCACATATTGTTTGACGATGCCAAATTGTATTCCATTCCAACGTTGCGATTGAATTTAGGATATAAGGCAGTTATGGAATCATTTTCTTGGGGATAATTGATGGATTCCTTGTTTACCACCATGAGTCCGATACTGGATCGGCCAAAGACTTTTCGTTGTAAGGTCAGTACGCCGAAATTTTGACTGGGTAGCCCCGTTGCATCCACCGCGGCTGTTTGCATATCCATAACCCCCAAACGCCATTTTTCATTCAGGTTGCCGCTGACCCTTGCCCCTGCCCTTATAGGTACGCCCAAACCGATACGCCTTGAAAAGAAAGGACGAATGCTCGAATACCCAAAATTGGCAAAAAGGTCGCCATTTTCAAGAAAAAACTGTCGTTTTTCTGGAAAAAACAGTTCAAAACGGTCTAAATTGGTGACTTGTCGGTCAACCTCCACCTGTGAAAAATCAGGATTTACGGTCAAGTCAAGGTTTAAGGAGGAGGTTAGGCCTATCTTGACATCGCCACCTACTTTTTTATCAAAAGAGCTTTCCCCCTCAAGATCATTGCTTACACTACTTAATACGTAAGGAATAATGGAAATATTTGAGCCTTGTGAAGGTGGTGGTTGATCCCAGACCAATACCCCGGTATACGCCAATGATGCGGTAGGGAACTGCCTTGGAATGGGTGTCCAGCTGGATTTTTCACTGGCTTTTAGGTCTAAACGACTAAAATTGATACCCCATTCCCTTACTCCGTCTTTATAGCGTATCGATTTGAAGGGCACCGCCATTTCAAAAACCCATTTATCTTCGTCACTTACCACTTTGGAGATCCATTTACTGTCCCAATTGAGGTCTATGCTACTACCCCCGAACATGGTACCGTCCCATTGTGCGCCTGCGGCATTGGAACCAAAGGAGAACCCCGTGGTCTGGTTGTTGAATGGGTCAAGAAACAGCAGGAAATTATCGTTTTTACCGAAACTGAAATCACGACGTAGGGACTCAACGATATTCTGACCCTTGGTTGTATTGAAAAAAGTAGCGATAAGATAAATATGCTTATCGTCATAGGCCATCCGTATTTCAGACATCTCGGTGGCCTTGCGATTATCCATGGGCAGGACCATGAAGAAATCATCGGCTTTTTCTGTATCCTCCCAAGCGGGGTCATCGGCCACACCATCAATTACAATGGGTGAGGTTGTCTTTTTGATATGTAACCGAAAAGACTCATTCTTTTTTTGTGCCATGCTAAGAAAGCTTGTAAAGAGCACAAAAAATAGTGTGATTTGTTTTCCCATAATCGAAAACAAGATAGGTATTTCCCTAGAGAATCAATTGTATATATTGTACTAATAATGGCTCAAAATTGTCAATATGGGAAGTTAAGGGATTATATTTTTCTTATATGGTAGTATACCAAGTCTTAAAGAACAACGTTAAATCGTATACGATATAGTATCTTAGCGGCATGAAATCAAAAATAATCTTACGCGATCAAGTTCGGGCGCATCTTCTGGATGAAATGACCTATGGCAAATTGGAACCAGGAAAGACCATAAACTTGGCCGCTTTGGCACGTAAGCTGGATGTAAGTGTGACCCCGATCCGGGAGGCACTGACCCAATTGCAACAATCGATGCTGATCAAAGCGATCCCCAACAGAGGGTTTATAATTGCGGAGTTGAATTATTCGGAAGCCAAGGATCTGTATGAATTAGTGGCCGATCTTGAAGTTTTGGCCTTGGAGAATTCGGTTTTTGAAGCCTCATCGATCCAAGCCTTAAAACAAACCCAGATCAAGTTTAAAAATGCTAAGGATACCTTGTCCCGTATACATGCAAAGCTCGAATTCCACAACATACTCACCCAGCACTACAAGAACGCTCTTGCGCATCAGATTTTGACCGACCTTAAAACACGGATCATCTTTTACGAAAGGGCATTTATGTCCGATGATTCCATCTATGCCAAATCTGACAATCAGCATGATGGGATCATTTCAGCCATCGAGGATGACAATGTCCCTACAGCTGCCCTAGTCTTAAAAATGAATTGGATGTTGATTTTGGACTATATCCAAAAACAGCTCAGGTTTATTTAATTGGGTAAAGGAAGGGTTGATTACCCCCTACTCCAATTCCCTTAGAATGTCCTCAGCAGAACGCGTGCCCCCCTTATAACAACCATAGCCCCATCTGGCAAAGAAAAATAGAAAAACGAATACCACCCCAATAATAGTATCAACGCTTTTTCAAGTACATTCAACTGATGTATGTATGCGTACAGTATTTTTATCCGTTCCTCAAATACGGTATCGTATAGTTCAGTTTGAACCAAGATTATCTTGTCAATGGGCATGGAATGACCTTTACGTTTGTTTTTTTTGATTCTTGTCAAAGCGGTGTTCAAGGCAATACGGTACATCCAGGTACTGAATTTGGCTTCCCCTCTGAATGAATCAAAGGATTTCCAAAGTTGGTATACGATATCCTGGTATAGGTCTTGCTGGTCTTCCCTATTATCGGTGTAAATGGTGGTTATCTTAAAAATAACCCCTTCATTATCCTTTATGATCTTTACGAATTTATCCTCTCGAACCATGTACTGGTTTTGCTTTGTAGTATTAGTTGTTCGTTAATTTAAAAAATCACATTTGTTAAATAAATATTATGATTGTACCCGTCCCTATATTATTATCACTTTTCTTTCGTTATTTGAATAAGCACTTAAATTTAAGCCATGAACTATTTGTCTCCACAGATTGAAGCCTTATCAAAAAAGAGAATAAAGGAAAAAGCCCCTTTGGTCAAGAAAGTATATTCTTGTGGTATTTTTCAGGAATATCAAGACCAAACGGATTATGAAACCCTAAATATAAAGTCCTAAACCGGTCGGAAATTTATTCTTTGAATAAACTATTATCCAATCCAGGAATAATTTTCAAGGCATTTTTATAGTAAACCTTTTTCAAAACCCCATCAGGGAGGTTTAGTCCATACATGGCCCAAAATGCATGGTATTTCTTATAGTACGGGAAATATTCATCATCAGTTTCCAAAACCCTGAAATAGGTGGGGAACTCCTCTGGTTTCCAACTATCCTTTCCAAAAAGGATCCGGTCTTGGTATTTTATGAAAAAAGCCTGGGCATTTTTAGGTTGTCTTCCCAATTCCGCAATAACCGCGGCTATTCCAACATACATATTGGGCATGGCGTCCATTAGTTCCCCTAATTCTTTAAGGTTATTCGCATACCACCCCATATGGGCATTGATAAACTTGGTATTTGGATGTTTTTTGAAGACATGATGCTGTTCTTCGATTATTTGCTCCCAAGGAGCAGGATCGGTATCCGATCTTTTTCTTCGGGGATGGGTCTTTAGCTCCAACCAACGTTCATTGTCCTTATCCATCGGGTCCCAGAATGATTTGGGGTCGGCAGCATGGATCAATACCGGTACACCCAGTTCTCCGCACTTGGCCCAAATGGGATCTAACCTTGGGTCATCTATCGCCAACCGTTTTCCGTCACTATCGGTATAGCGCAATCCCAGACTCTTGAATATTTTAAGTCCTTTTGCCCCATTCTTGATATCGGTTTCCAATTGTTTGGCTGCCTTTTCTGACCAACCATCGGAACCTACCCCTTCAAAATCGACATTGGCAAAAACAGCGAAACGATTTGGGTAATTTGCGGCTATGTTTTTTATCATGGTATTTAGGCGTTCCCCGGAACCTCCGCTTAAATTGACCATGACACCCTCATTCAGGGCATCCATATCCTTGACCAATGCAGACAAGGCTTCTGGGGACATGTCCCTTTGGTGGCTATGGACATCTATAAATGGGAATTTAGCCCTTTTCACCTCATGAACGGGTACTACTAAGGTTGACTTGGGATTATAGTTCTCAAAATCCATTTCTTGGGCGATACTATTGGTAATCGATGTAATCATCACTGCAAATAATACACACAGGTTTTTAATGTTCATAGGTCCATTTGGTTTTTTAAATGTTGGTACTCCTCATAGGTATCGAGGTCTATCTGTATTCCTTTGGGAGTAAGAGCGCATACTTCACCAGTGTTTTTGGTTATGATATCCTTAGCTCCCGAATCACCGTCCAAGGCTAGTAGTTCGCCAATAAATTTTTTATGAAAAAGAACGGGTACTCCATTCCCATGTTCATATGCCGTTGCAATGATGTTTTTATCCCCATTCCCATAAGCCTTGATCATGCCATTAAGGTATTCGGCATTGATCAATGGTTGGTCACAGAGCATAAACAATAGTCCATCATAATCCGTTTCAGAATTCAAAAGGTATCGCGTAGCATAGGCAATGGAAGAACCTATGCCTTTTTTCCATTCCGGGTTGATGATAAACTGGGTATTTGAAAGAGCGACCTTTTTCTGAATGGCATCGGCATGGGCTCCCAGTACCGTGTAAAATTTATTTGCCTCACTTCTTTGGGCAACATTGACGGCATGGCCTAAGAGGGTAGTATCACCCCAAGGCAGCAGTTGTTTTGGCTGTTGCATACGGGAAGATTCCCCAGCGGCCAGGATGATCAAGGCTATATTATTGTTTTTGTCCGTTAACAATGAATGGAGTTGGATTTGTTTTTGAGCATTATAGGGTTTTGGTTACGGACCACGGCCAAAATTTCGGATATGATGGCTATACTGATTTCCTGGGCCGTTTCTGCCCCGATATTCAAACCCGAAGGGCCATAAATGGAATCGAAAAAAGAGTCGTCGATTACAGGATGGCGTTCGATCAATTCCCCCAATAGCTTTTCCTTTCGTTTGGCAGGTCCTAGAATACCAATATAGGCTGGATGGGTGCCTACAATCCTCAATAGGAATTTAAGGTCTTTTACATAATTGTGTGTCATTATCATCACAGCGGTTTGATCATCAATTTGACCCAGATCTAGATTTTCCGCATCTACAGCGATCATTTCCTGGCCGCCAGGAAAATCATTAAGCGTTTTATGCGATGAAGGTACCGTTACAATCGTGACCTCCCAACCCGTAAGGGAGGCGTAAGTACTTAGTTGAACCGCATCATGTTCTGCCCCAATGATCAATAATTTGAAACACGGTTTCAATTCTTGGGTAAAAAACTGTAAGTCCCTACGAGGATGGTTGTTCTTACACAGGGCATAATCCCCTTTGTTGATACTGATGATCGACCCATAGGCCTGATGGCAACCTTCTTGGAGGGTAAAGTATGTTTTGATGTGAAATGGATTCCTCGTTTTAAGATTATTTTTGAAAGCATCGATAAACTCATCTTGGGGTTGAAAAGGTTCGATCAAAATATAGAGTAAGCCCTCGCATCCCAAACGGTACCGGCCGTCGTAAGTCATCATTTTCGGGACACCATCCTTAAAAACACTTTGTGCCTGTCTTAAAACTTCTTTTTCAACGCATCCCCCACTTACGGCCCCAATGGCCATTCCGCTTTCAAGGATCATCATGCGAACACCCGGTCTTCTATAGGATGAGCCATCTAGGGCAACGACTGTCGCCAAAACGGTTTTCTCCTGTTTTTTTTTAGCCGAAATATAGGCTTTTACAATGTTCTTGAATTCATGGGTCATCCTGTATGCTTGCTGAATTAATTTTGTATCAGGCTTTTATAACTTCTAAAATAGACCATATAAAAACCACCGGATTTTTCTTTAACAAGATTTAACAATATTTTTTAAAACAAGGTATACTTTTAAATTCGATTATACGTTCTGTGTGTTGAACCTCAAAATAATGAAAATGAAATATTATTTAAGATATTTTAGTGTTTTTACCTTTCTTTTTTTAGTCTTTTCCTGTGGTAATTCGGATGATGATGTGAACCTGGATCTTAATTTCGGGGATGGACTTGGGAAAGGGGAACCTGTTGATGAATGTCTCAATTTAGGCGAAAGTGATTTGGTGTTGTCCATTCAGGAACAGTACACCACCTTGCCAGGTAAGGTTTCTATCTTGTTCAAGGTATCCGATACCAATGGCAATCCTGTGTCCCAATTAACGGCAAACCAATTTACGATTTACGAACAAGGTCGAAACGATGAATGTTTCAATACCATTTCAGCATCAGAATCCTTTGCCCGTATCTCACCCAATTCACAGATATTCAATTCGAATACGCTTTTGGTTTTGGATTTAAGTAATAGTGTGTTGAGTAGTAGTCTTGACGAATTGAAAACAGCATCGGTCACTTTTGTGAACAATGTAATGCCGGCAACTACCCAGGAATCGTATAAAATGGCGATTTATTGGTTTGACGGGGAAGATGAATTACATCTTTTGAACGATTTGACCAGTTCTAAGGAAGAGTTGGTTGCAGCTATTGATTCAATTACCGATGATATCAGTAATGACCCATCCACAGATCTTTATGGTGCCGTTATCAAGTCCACTAAGATTGCAGAAGATCTTTTAAAGGACAACATTAAGGATGACGTTATCGGTGCGGCCTCTGTTGTTGTATTTACCGATGGTACCGATCAAGCATCGCGATATAAAGAAGAAGAAGCATTGAAGAAGGTTGCCGAGGCAAACGGGAATATATCGTTTTTTACGATTGGCCTAGGGGCGGAAATCGATACGCAGGTGTTGTCCGATATCGGAAAGACCTATAGCGTGTTCGCAGGGAATGCGGAGGAATTGGAAAATACGTTTAATGATATTTCCCTAAAAATATCGGAACGGGCCAATAGCTTTTATCTTTTTGAGTACTGTAGCCCTAAAAGGGATGGGAGTGGCGATAACAATTTAGCCATTCGGGTTGTGGATGGCAGTCGACAAGGTGCAGTGCAGACCAAGTTTAGTGCCAAGGGCTTTACCGGTGGATGCGAATAAACCCAAATAATTTATTCTGATTGAAAAAGTGCTCTTATAGGGGCACTTTTTTTTATGTTTTTTTTTGCTAAACGGAGTAGGGTTTTTTAGGACCTAATTGTTTACTAAATAACAACCCCATTTTAATTGAATACCTACATCCTGAAGACTATGATGATGCTGTTAAATTTAAAGATTGAAAATCATGGGTGTAATCAAAGAAATTATTCAAAACAGTCCAGCCGGACATTTATCCAGAACGTATAAAAGTCTCGTGCTTTTATTGTTTGCTTCCATAGTTTCCATATTGCTCACGATGTTGGTGATACTTATTGTTTACGGACCGTACATGACCATCCGATTCGGATATTGATTGAAGGTACCAGGATGCGATTCCTCCTCCCATGGCTCGTTCGGAATGACTTTTAGCTTCATTTGGGCAACCCGTCATTTCGAAGGAGTAAAACGATTGGGAAATCACATAAAGTCGAGTTAGAACTTAGGATTTTTAAGTATAGGATGCGATTCCTCGTCGCTATCGCTCTGTCGGAATGACTTATAGGTTCATTTGGCCAATCGGTCATTTCGAAGGAGTGAAACGATTGGGAAATCACATAAAGCCGAGTTGGTTGATATGTAATTCTGGCATCATTCCTAATCAGGATGGGATTTCTCTCTTTGGTCGAAATGACTTAGCGTTATCTCGAAAAAGTAAAACAATAGGGAAATCACATAAAGCCGAGTCTGAACCCAAGATTTTTAAGTACAGGATGCGATTCCTCCTCGCATGGCTCGTTCGGAATGACTTTTAGCTTCATTAGGCCAACCCGTCATTTCGAAGGAGTGAAAGGACTGAGAAATCACACTAGTAGCTTAACGTTGTTTTTTAGGATGTGATTTCTCCTTATGGTCGAAAGGACCAAACGTTATTTGGAATAAATGTAATGACCTGTATATTCAATTCATGTTTCCACTTCAGATTTTATCCAATCAGGATGCGATTCCTCGTCGCTATCGCTCTGTCGGAATGACTTCACTGGTCATTTCGAAGGAGTGAAACGACTGAGAAATCACATAAAGCCGAGTTGGTTGATATGTAATTCTGGCATCATTCCTAATCAGGATGGGATTTCTCTCTTTGGTCGAAATGACTTAAATTTAATAATGTTTTACAATCATTTTGTATACATTATGGCAAATAAATATAGAACGACATTATATATCGGTGTCACTAATAATATTCAAAAACGGATAGCTCAACATTATTTTGATAGTCAAAATTCTAAGAAATCTTTCGCAGGTAAGTATAACTGTATTTATTTAGTTTATTATGAAGGTTTTGAATTTCCAAAGGAAGCTATTGCTAGAGAAAAAGAACTAAAAAAATGGAGAAGGGAAAAGAAGAATAAACTTATCTCTGAGTTCAATCCTAAATGGGAATCACTAAATAATCAAATTATTTAGTCACTTCGAGGGAGAGAAACAACCGATAAATCACAAAGAAGCAGTGTCTGAACCCAGGATTTTTAAGTACATGATGCGTTCCTCCTCCCATGGCTCGTTCGGAAAGACCTATAGCTTCATTTGGGCAACCCGTCATTTCGAAGGATTGAAACGATTGGGAAATCACATAAAGTCGAGTTAGAACTTAGGATTTTTAAGTATAGGATGCGATTCCTCGTCGCTATCGCTCTGTCGGAATGACTTCACTGGTCATTTCGAAGGAATGTATTGACTTATCTATAGATCATCGCATTCTTGAATGCACCTTTTCCTGTGGTCAAGTCCAATAAGAATCCGTTTACTACCGCATATTCCGGTTTTCCATTCTTTTCCAATAAAAAGGTGGGATTAATCCCTACTTGTAACTGAAGGACTTCCGGTAATTTATAGGCACTTCCAATTATATTCAATGGAATGGGTGATTCCAATGCGTTTAAAGGAATCTTCGCTATCCGTACATAGGTAAATCCTTGCTTTAACAATTCCATGGCATTGATCTGTTCCAATTCTGCCATGGTATGTAGGGTTTTAGGATATACGTTCCCTTGTTTTATGGTATAACCTGTGGCATCGATAGTTTCATACCCATAATAGGTCGACAAATCCCCTTGGTCCAAAATACGGCTACTGTACCAAAAGTCATTTTTTCCTTCCTTATCAACTTCCAATCTATTTATACCCAAATCAAGGACATAATTTTTATCCAAAAGGCGATAGGTGGCGTTGTTGATTTTCAAATCAAACAATTTCCTGTCATTTTCGGGGATCTTTTCATAATCGGTAATGGGAATATCCTTGTAATTTCCTTCCGCAATCGTATAGATGGCCGAAAGTATGGACACATAATTGAGTTTCCGTATTTCCTGCTTTTCCACATCATTGGCATATCCACCAGATTCTATTAAAATGGTGCTTGTTCCCCACTTTTGTATGTTATCCCCAAAGGCCCGTGGTTCAAAATCATCATTGTAACGCCCTACTTGCCCTGGAGCATATTTCTGGATGATATTGTTCATAAAAACAATGATCTTCATGGCATTTCCACGGGTTTCATTAATATCCTTTTCATAATTATAGGCAGGAGCCAAATAGGAAACCGTGGCTGGTTTATCGGTTCGCTCGGCATTGTAATAGGTACTTTGGTCGTGAAGATTAAAACCGAAATCGGCCTTTAAGCTATCCCTCATCCGCTTTAAGGTTTTGCTTTCCGGGGATTGTAACCGTAGTGCATCCCGATTTATGTCAACCCCCAATACGTTTCTTCGCTGAAAACGTTCTGCCCCATCAGGATTCAACATCGGTAAAAAGTGTAGGGTTAGGTTCTTAAGGATCTCCTCTTTTTCAGACTTAAAATCCCCACTGGATAGAAAATTAAGGATATCGAAAATAGCCTGGGTAGCTGTTGGTTCGTCCCCATGCATTTGGGACCACAAAAAAACATGGGTCTTACCCGAACCGATACTGATCAAACTCAAATCACGTCCTTCAATCGATTCCCCTACTTTTTTAATTGTAAATATGGGGTTTGTGGCATGTTTGGCAATCAGTGGTTGTAAATCATGGTGTTTTATGCGACGAATATTCAATTTTTGTTCCTTGTAGGTATCATACGTACTATAGAGTTCTGAAGTGATATCCGAATTTTGGGAATATGTGGTATGGAACAGGGTAAGGCTTAAGAAGAGCACTATTAACTTTGAATTCATATTATTTGGTATTGTTTGGTAGTGGTTTGAATCTGTAATTTTTTGTCGCCTTTCTGACCTTGGACATAAATTCGTCCCCAGGATCCGATTTTGTCGTTCGGTAACCTTCATCTTTTTCCAACCATAATTCATGCCCTTCAAAAAGGGTATATTCATGGTGTCCAATGACATATTCGATAGCGTACTTTTCAGCCAAATACTTCACCAGCCAAATATTCGATTTTAATTGTGCCTTGGTCAGTGGAGTGTCTTCTGTACCCCCAACATTCTCCACCCCAATGGCACAGTGGTTCAACCCTATCACATGCCTCCCCATAGTGGTTTCCGGTATCAATCGATAAATAGTACCATCACGATCCACTAAAAAATGGGCAGATACATTCAAACCACTAACACTCTCAATATCGGGTCTCCAATTCGGTAATTTTGAATCATGGAAAGCCTCATAGGACTTTTCAAAAGTCGGGATGGCGGTCCAATGTAACACTACCATTTTAGGTACAATGGTAGGTTCTTTTTGATCTAAACCATATCTGTCCTTTAAATATTTTAATGTAAGTTCATTGCGTTCCTCATTGAAAACAACGGGTTTGTCCACAATATTCCTGGTGCTTGAGCATGCCGTAACAGCGAGTAGGACCAAAAGCGGGAAAATCTTATTCATCGTGTGTAATTTTAATCGTTTAAAGGTAAAGAATCCAGTTTTTCTTTTAAAACGGCATATTCAATAATGATCTTTCTTTTCCCCCAATTGAGGGCCGTATCGATTTGCTTTCCCATATAAATGTCGATCTTGTTTCTCCACCGAGGATGCATCTTGTCATTAATGTAAAACGTATCGGGAAAAGTATCTATACGCACCATGGTGCCATATTTTAATCCCTTTGCAATCAAATCACGGGAAACGGCCAATGATTTTACCCCAGGTTTCAACGTATCGCCCCAAGCGGTAATGGTAGGTGCCTCATTGGTTTGGGAAGGCAGGGAATTGTAGGCGGTAGCCGTAACTTCCAATGGGATCCAAACGTAGGGATCCTCTTCTTTATCCTCTTTACATCCCCAGAAAATGGAAATAATAAGAAAACCAATAAGACTATTGTTGCTCATGCCGTGACCTTGTTTTATTCTCCAAAATCAAAATATCAATACCTTTTTCCCTCCAATATTTGGTTTTTTCAATAGGAACTGGAGTGAATGCGTATGAAAATGAGCTTAGGATAATATCCTGATCCCCATCATTGTCAACATCGCCGGCATCCAAAAGTAGCCATCGGGCAAAGTTGGCTTCTTCGAGGGTCGCATCCTCAAAAGTAAAGTCCATCGCATTCTTATTTTCCAAATAAACAAATGACGATTCTTTTGGATTGTGATAGTTGGGAAAAGTGGATAGGAGCCCAAAGTCGATATCCCCATCCTGATCAAAATCCCTCGAAACTACCCTAGTGGCACCATTCATAGGATAGAAATACTTTTCTTCAAAATGATTACTCCCATCATTGATATGTATCCGCAGGCCATGATAAGGTTTGGGTATAAAGGTGAAATCGGCATTATCGCCGTTGACCGTTACTATGTCGTCATCCCCATCATTATCATAATCGATCAATTCAAACCAACTACTCCCATAAACGGGGCTAAAACGAATCACTTTATCCATGGTGAATTTCAAATCATCTTCTTGGTAGAATATGGTGATATTCTCATCCCCTTGGGAAAATAGGGCTACAATATCTTTTTTTCCATCACCATTCATATCCTTGACTACAGAACGAATCACTCCCGGAAGTCCGGAAAGAATTTGCTTTTCAAAACCTGTGGAATCGTTGGGTTTCAATAGGGAGAGCTTTCCGGTAAGGTACCCGAATTCGCTGATGATAAGTTCATCCTTCCCATCACCATTCAGATCATCGACGACTGTATGCACGGGTCTGTGCAAAACCTGGGGTAAATGGGTAGTGGTTCCTTCTTTTTCGACAAAGACCCTACCAGAAGGAATCTCGGAGGGATTTAATTTACCCACTGCCGTAATATAGGTGGTATATTGTGATTTATTAAAGGCTGTTATTGGTCGGGAATAGGCATTCAAATAACGCAGTCTACCTGTCATGTAATCATAGTTCAAAAGCCTTCCTGCCATATCCCCAAGTTCGATTATACCCGATGTATTATCGAAATTCAAATACGTGAACATCAATCCCGATAAGGTATCAAAGGTTATGGGATTTGGTCGAAAAATTGCTGTTTCATGATGTGTTATCTCCCTATTGGGCATGGAAACGGAATCTGGAGCCTGTTGAATGATATAATCCTGCAATAGCTGCCAATCCTCGTTTTTAATTGTTTGGGGCAAGGTAAAGATACCCGATTTCATCATGGCTTCCTGTTCCTTGTATGCACGGCCTTTATACGGATTATAATTGGGGTTTCGAACGCCCATTCTCGCCCCCATATCAGGTAACACCCTGTTTTTCCATAGTTCTTTGGAAAGCGATTGAATATCTGGGGGTATGTGACATGCAGCACAACGGGCTTGGTATAGGGCCAAAGCTTTTTTCTCTTTGTTCTTTGAGCAAGATGAACTTAATATACTTAAAATGGCAACGAAATAGATATATCTAAAAATGCGCATTGGGGTATGTTGATTACAGGTTCTTCAACCGGTTTTGCCTAACTTCTTGATGCCATATACCGTAAATGTACATGAAACCGTACCTTTCGATAATTTGAGGTTTTAACTAAAAATCGGATGTTCTATATATTTTAAGCAATTTATAAAATATGTTTTAGCAAATGTGGGATTGGATTCATAAAAGGGAAAAAGAAATATTAAATTTGTGTGTAAACCGTATTGAAGTTATGAAGTTAGTAAAAAGAGTTGTTGTTCCTGTGCTTATTCTCCTTGCAGGAATCATTTGGTTCAATTATCCAAAACTGAATATCATATCCGGGTTTGCCGCAAAAAGCATGGCTTCCAACCATTTTATCGCCCATCGCAGTATGGAATCCATTAATGCCAACGACCATAATGTCCCCATGATCAAATTGGCCCAATCCGAGTTGATCCCGAATGGTGCCACCGCTACCGTATACGGACTTATGAAACGTAAGGCTATATGTAGTGAAGGTATTGGTTGTGTTCTGGTGAATGGTGATTTCGATAGCGATGCATACCAATTTACGCCCCAAAGGGTCCATACGACATCGAATCTTCCTTTTCCTTATGGTGATGTAGCCCCTAAGGATACTGTTTTTGGTAATGTGGATTACCAGCAACTTAAAAAAGCAATTGACGGTGCCTTTGCCAATACGGAAGTACAAAAAACAAGAACTGTTCTGATAGCTTATAAAAACAGGATTATAGGGGAAAAATATATTGATGGATTTACCAAGGATACACCAATTTTAGGATGGTCAATGACCAAAAGTATTTTGGCGACCCTGTATGGGATATTGGAGTATGAAGGTAAGATTGATTTGAAAGAACCGGCTCCTATTGAAGACTGGCAACAAGATGAACGAAAAAACATTACCCTGGACCATTTGCTAAGAATGCAAAGTGGATTGGCTTGGGAAGAGGATTATACAGCAATTTCCGATGTTACCCGAATGTTGTTTTTGGATGGGGATATGACCCTTGCCCAAAAAGATAAAAAAGCGATAGCCGCTCCTACGGAACTATGGAATTATTCCTCAGGCACCACGAACCTACTCTCGGGAATATTACGAGACCGATTTGAAACCCATCAAGAGTATTTGGATTACCCCTATAAGGCATTGATCGATAAAATAGGTATGAACTCCATGATTATTGAAACCGACATGAAAGGGAATTACATTGGTTCTTCCTACGGATGGGCCAATACCCGGGATTGGGCCAAATTCGGCCTCCTTTACTTAAACAAAGGGAATTGGAACGGGGAACGATTATTTGATGCGAATTGGGTGGACTATATAACAACCCCTACTCCACTTTCAGAAGGTACTTATGGGGCTCATTTTTGGCTCAATGCCCAGGGGAAATATCCCGATGTACCCAAAGATTTATATTCGGCCAATGGGTATCAAGGCCAATATGTATTTGTAATACCCTCTAAGGATTTGGTAGTGGTACGTACAGGATTGGCAGAAGACCCTGAATTTGATGTGAATGCTTTCTTAAGTGACGTGATAAAAGCAATCCAATAGTTTTCAAAGAAATTGGAGCTGATTTAGTGTTTTACTTTTATTAAATATCAATTTTTGGGGTTTTCACCACAAAACTTCCTAAGCTTACAACAAGATTTTTTATTCTAGGAAGGTTGATGTTACATTTACCGTGTAATAATCAAGTAAATAATTTTTTTCATTTTCATATAGTGTTCTCGTAAAAGAGTCTTGTCCATTAGGGTGAGGCTCTTTTTAGTTTATGACAATTTTGTGGTTACCTGTAGGACTATACCAAAGAAACGTAGTGATTGGGAAATCAAAAAATGCCAAACTTAAGACCATGGTTTTTAAATACAGGATGTAATTCCTCCTCGCATGGCTCGTTCGGAATGACTTATGACTTCATTTAGGCACCCGTCATTTCGAAGAAGTGAAACGATTGGGAAATTGCACTAGTAGCTTAGCGTTGCTTTTTTAGGATGTAATTCCTCCTCGCCTTTCTTGTTCTAATCAAGGAATCCAATTGTTTTTTCCAAAATTCGGCTTCCGTTTTTCCAAAAAGGCATTGCGACCTTCCTTCGCTTCTTCGGTCATATAGGCTAATCGGGTGGCTTCTCCAGCAAACACTTGCTGTCCTACCATTCCATCATCGGTCAGGTTCATGGCGAACTTGAGCATTTTTATGGAGGTAGGTGATTTTTCCAAAATTTCCTGAGCCCATTCATAAGCGGTGTCCTCCAATTCCGCATGCGGAATCACGGCATTTACCATACCCATTTCATACGCCTCCTGAGCAGTGTAATTACGTCCTAAAAAGAAGATTTCCCGGGCTTTTTTCTGTCCCACCATTTTGGCCAAATAGGCAGAGCCATATCCGCCATCGAAACTGGTCACATCGGCATCGGTTTGTTTAAAAAGGGCGTGTTCCTTACTGGCTAAGGTCAGGTCACAGACCACATGGAGACTATGCCCGCCACCTACGGCCCAACCTGGCACGACGGCTATGACTACTTTGGGCATAAAACGGATCAGGCGTTGAACCTCGAGAATATTAAGCCGGTGCATACCATCCTCACCAACGTAGCCTTTATGTCCCCTAGCCTTCTGGTCACCCCCACTACAAAAAGAATAGACTCCGTCTTTGGTTGAAGGTCCTTCGGCAGAAAGTAGCACTACGCCTATAGAAGTATCTTCCTGGGCGTCATAAAAAGCCTTGTAGAGTTCACTGGTGGTCTTTGGCCGAAAGGCATTGCGCACATTGGGCCGGTTAAAGGCAATACGGGCAACCCCATTACTCTTTTTATAGGTGATGTCCTCAAATTCCATGGCGGTTTCCCAATTGGCTTTTTGCATTGTTTCGATTTTTGATTTACAACAAAGTTAACGAGTGCAAAGTAACACAATTTGGGAAAATTATGGGCTACAGGTTGTCATCGTCTTTTCCGAAGTGATACAGGCTAACTGTTTTTCTGATAAGGATACAAAAATTCGGGAATCGATGTATGATTGTTAAAAGTGTGGCAAATTTATTTATATTTGGATACTCCCCCATTTTTTATTAGCCATTGTAGTACTATTTAGTTGAGGAAAGAAAACGACTTTATTCACGTGCTTCATATCTAGTTATTTCTAATTTATAATAAAAAATGCCCATATGAAGACTAAAATGTTAGGATTAGTACTCGTTATACTATTGATTTCGTGCAAGGAAGAAACGGAAGTGGCCCAAAGGGAAATCAAGCAATACACGATTGAACAATTTATGGATAATGAGTCTGTCGGTGGTGGAAGTTTCTCTTTTGACAACAGTAATTTATTGGTTTCCAGTAATCGATCTGGGATTTATAATATCTATACGATTCCTGTCAAAGGGGGTGAATTGACCCCGATTACCGCATCCGATAGTACATCCGTTTTTGCGGAATCCTACTTTCCGGAGGATAATAGGATGCTTTTCAGTGCGGATGGTAATGGGGATGAAATTGACCATCTATTTGTAAGGGAATTGGATGGTTCGATCAAGGACATAACCCCGACAAAAGGCGCCAAGGCTGGTTTTTATGGATGGTCAAAGGATAAGAGCCATTTGTATTACGGGTCCAATAAAAGGGACCCTCGGTTTTTTGATGTGTATAAATTATCGATTGATGGCTATACCTCTGAAATGATCTACCAAAATAATGACGGCTTGGATTATAGCGAAATGTCGGATGACGAGAATTTTATCGCCTTATCAAAGGTGATGAATACCAATGACAGCGATTTATTTATCTATAATGTAAAAACCAAGGAGACAACGAAAATCAATGATAATCTAAGTGCAAATTCGGCCCAGGATTTTTCAGTGGACAATACAACTTTTTATTACACTACTGATGATGGTGGCGAATTTTCATATTTGATGTCCTATGATCTGGAGTCAAAGGAAAAGAAAAAGGTTGTTGAAAAGTCTTGGGACATTATGGGAAGTGGTTTTACCTCCCAAGGGAATTACATGGTCGTTTATACCAATGAAGACGGGAAAAATGCCATTGACATCTTGGATGCCAAAACAATGCAGCCTATTGAGTTACCTGATTTTGACGATAAAAGTATTACAAGTGTAAGTTTTAGTGATAATGAAGAATGGATGCGTATGTATGTTGGGGGCTCTAATACACCATCGGATTTATATACTTATAATCTTAAGACCAAGGAACAATACAAATTGACCCATGTTTTGAATGATGCTATTGATGCTGAAGATTTGGTCAATGCCAAAGTGATTCGATTTAATTCGTTCGATGGCACGGAGATTCCTGCCATTTATTATTTACCATATCAGGCTTCCGAAACGAATAAAGTACCGGCCTTGGTTTGGGTACATGGTGGTCCTGGGGGGCAAACACGTCAAAATTTCAGCTCTTTGATCCAGTATATGGTCAACCACGGTTATGCCGTTTTGGCCGTGAATAATCGTGGCAGCAGTGGCTATGGAAAGACCTTTTTCAAAATGGACGATAAGAATCATGGTGAAAAAGATCTCCAAGATTGTGTAGAGGGTAAAAACTGGTTAGCCGAACAGCCTGAAATCGATGGCGAAAAAATAGGGATTATTGGCGGGTCGTATGGTGGATACATGACGATGGCGGCATTAACATACACTCCAGAAGAGTTTGATGTAGGTGTTAATTTATTCGGTGTCACCAATTGGCTGCGTACCTTAAAAAGTATCCCTCCGTATTGGGAATCGTTTCGAGAGGCCCTGTACCTGGAATTGGGTGATCCCTATTCGGCCGATTCCGTTCGTTTAAAACGTATTTCACCTTTATTCCACACCGACAAGGTTACCAAGCCCTTAATAGTACTACAAGGCTCAGAAGACCCAAGAGTGTTGCAAGTAGAGTCCGATGAGATCGTGGCAGGCGTACGGAAAAACAATGTTCCTGTGGAATATGTATTGTTTGAGGATGAAGGTCATGGTTTTGTTAAAAAGGAAAATCAAATCGAGGCGTATAGCCGAATATTGAAGTTTTTGGACCAATACCTTAAAAAAGAAAACCTACCTGTTGAGGGGGAAGTTCCCAAAATTGAAATTGAAGAGGCAGAGTGATACTTCTCCCTTTATCAATACCAGCAATTATGACGATTGTAATTTTATAGACCCTCCAACCCTATATATCCTTGTGTCCTATGCGTGAGACTTTTATGAAAATCATACAACGTTCATCATTTTAGCGCTAATGAACAACCATATATGAAACCGACCAAACAAAACCAACAACAGGTAATCGAAGTCTATGACAAATGGCTGTACAGTTATTTAAATGGGGATGTTGAAACTTATGACTCCTATTTTGACAATGCCTTTCATTTTATAGGTTCTACCAATAATGAAGAGTTTTTGAATAGAAAGGGCACCACTGATTTTTTTAGGAATACCGCAGAACAATTTTCAGGAAAGTCCCAGTTACGCAATGAAACTAAAATTGTTGAACAGTTTGGGGAATTGGTAATAATCACCCACATCTTCGATGCATGGTTCTCGAATGGGGAAATTTGGAATTTTTATGACCGATTTCGATTCAGCAATGTTTTGGAGAAGAATAATGAGGGTTGGCATTTTGTGTATCAACATTATTCTACACCGGATAGCAAGGCCCAAGATGGGGAAACGCTAGGCTTGGATAAGATAAGCAAGGAAAACCTAGAGTTAAGGGAAGCCATACAACGACGGACTATTGAACTCGAAGAAAAAAACAGGGAACTTGAAATTGAGGGTGCCTTAGAGCATATTCGTGCAAAGGCCTTGGCTATGATCGTCTCTGAAGACCTTTTGGATGTAGTGGTGACCTTACGGACTGAATTTCTCAAATTGGGTTACGAGGCACAGTATTTCTGGCATATGATGTGGTTGCCAGATAAATATGAGAAAGCCATGACCTCCGGTGATGGTACCCGTATTGGTATGGTGATGGAACTGCCTAGACATATGCACGGGGATATTCCACTATTGGCCCAATGGGAAAAAAGTACCGACCCCATAGTTATTTATGCCATGGACGCTGAAGCTGCCATTGATTATGTGGATAAAATGATCACATTGGGCAATTTTCAACAGATTGATCCCCAAGCCCCTACCCATGATGATATTCGGCATATTGGGGGACTTACCTTTGTCATGGCGAAGACCTCACATGGTGAAATTGGGTACAGCCTTCCTGGTGTAGTTGAAAATCCGCCAAAAGAAGACCTAGAAATCTTAGTAAAATTTGCAGATGCTTTTGATTTAGCACATCGCCGATTTCTAGATATTCAAAAAGCAGAAGCACAAGTTAGGGAAGCACAGATTGAAACTGCCTTGGAAAAAGTACGTTCGCGTTCACTGGCAATGCAAAAACCGGATGAATTGCAGGAAGTAGTTGCTGTAGTTGCAGAAAAGTTGCAGGAATTGGGTGTTATATTCGATGCAGGAGGGGTGATTCTTTGCACCTATTTCCCAGATAATAAAGATGTATTACATTGGATTGCCGCAGATGACTTTTCTTATTCTGGAAGTTATTTAGTGCCCTATTTTGAAAATCCAATATTTGATGATGCTTGGGAATCCAAGATTAGAGGTGATGCCTATTTTTCTAAAGAATTTTCTGTTGAAACGAAGAATGGATTTTTTGCGTATTGCTTTGAACACAGCGATTATAGAGACTTTCCTGATGAATTTAAACAGTATGCCCTTCAAGCTGAAAAGCACCATCTTTCAGCGGCTTGGTCTAAACATTCGGCCATCATAATTCCATCACTTACAGGGCTTGTGCCTTCAGAAAGCAATGCAGAAATATTAAAACGCTTTGCAAGGGTTTTTGAGCAAGCGTACATCCGATTTATGGATTTACAGGTAAAGGAAGAACAGGCCACTGCCCTACTTGCAGAAAAAAAGAGATTAGAAGACACGCTGTCTAACCTTCAAACCACACAAAAACAATTGATCCAAGCCGAAAAGATGGCAAGTTTGGGAGAACTCACGGCTGGTATCGCCCATGAAATCCAAAACCCTTTAAACTTCGTCAATAATTTTAGTGAAGTCAGTAATGAACTCATTGATGAAATGAACGAGGAAATTGAAAAGGGTGATTTGGAAGAGGTGAAATTCATCGCCAAGGATATCAAACAGAACCTAGAGAAAATAAACCACCATGGGAAACGGGCAGATGCCATTGTAAAGGGAATGCTACAGCACAGCAGAAAAAGTACTGCTGAAAAAGAACCAACGGACATCAATAAACTGGCCGATGAATATTTACGCTTGGCTTATCACGGATTAAGGGCAAAGGACAAAAGTTTCAATGCCGAACTGGTAACCGATTTTGATGAGCATATTGAAAAAGTAAATATGATACCACAAGACATGGGGCGGGTAATTCTAAATTTAATTACTAATGCGTTTTATGCCGTGAATGAAAAGAAACAACAAAAACCTAAAGTCTATAAGCCAGCCGTTACAGTTAGTACAAAAAGAGTTGGTGATAAAATAGAAATAAAAGTCACTGATAACGGCAATGGAATACCTAAACACGTTATCGACAAAGTTTTTCAACCTTTTTTCACTACGAAACCAACAGGACAGGGAACGGGATTAGGATTGAGTATGAGTTATGATATTATAAAGAAGGGGCATGGTGGTGAATTGAAAGTGGATACCCAAGAAGGAGAAGGCACTGAGTTTCGAATAATTTTACCTGTTAATTCCCTTTTAGATGGATAAAAACAAAGAAAAAGCCCTATTAAGCGCGTATCAGCTTTGGGTACAAAGTTTTATGGAAGACTTGCCCGTTGATCAATTGGATGATTTAATCGCTACCGATATCATGGGTTTTGGTACTACGGCCGAAGAAAAGGTTTTTGGTATCGACAGCTTAAAGGAACTATGTAGGCTCGGACAAGAGCAAAGAAAGTTTTTGGAAGATTATAGGTACCGGCTGAATATAATAAAGCAGCAGTATTCCAATGATGGGAATTCTGCTGTAATGGTTGCGGAAATAAATTTAAGTTTTAAAGCCAAGAACATTAAGACCGAACTTCCATTAAGGATATCCACTGTAATGTTTTATGAATCCGAAAAATGGAGGATCATTCATTGGCATGGTTCTCTTCCCGTGGAAACCGAAGAGGGCGATACTTGGCATGCAGATGAAATGTATCGCAAGAATAGGGAACTTCAAAATTTGGTTGACGAGCGCACTGCAGAATTAAAGCAGAGCATTATAAACCTAAAATCCACCCAAGCCCAACTCATCCACTCCGAAAAAATGGCGAGCCTAGGCGAGCTTACGGCAGGTATTGCCCATGAAATTCAAAATCCATTGAACTTCGTCAATAATTTTAGTGAAGTCAGTAATGAACTCATTGATGAAATGAACGAGGAACTTGATAAAGGGGATCTTGAAGAGGCCAAGGCTATTTCATTGGATATCAAACAAAATCTTGAAAAAATATACCACCATGGTAAACGTGCAGACAATATTGTAAAAGGTATGTTACAACACTCAAGGAGCAGTAGCGGCACCAAAGAGCCTACGGACATCAATGCTTTGGCTGACGAATACCTGAGGTTAGCTTATCATGGTCTACGAGCAAAGGATAAGTCTTTTAACTCAACTATGGAGACTGATTTTGATGATACTATCGGTAAAATAAACATTGTCCCACAAGATATGGGACGGGTAATTCTCAATTTAATTACCAATGCCTTTTATGCTGTGAATGAAAAAAAAGAGGACGACGAAAATTTTAAACCTATAGTTTCCGTCAGTACTAAAAAGAACGATGACCATATAACGATACGGGTCTCCGATAATGGGAATGGCATCCCAAAAGAGGTCTTGGATAAAATTTTCCAACCTTTTTTTACCACTAAACCCACAGGTGAAGGCACTGGGCTGGGCTTAAGCATGAGTTATGATATCGTGACGAAAGGCCATGGGGGAAAATTAATGGTAGAAACAACAGAAAACAAGGGAACCACATTTATTATAGAATTACCAAATACAACCGATAACTAGACCAGTATGAAGAACAAACCATTGATGAGACAAATACTAATAACCAGCTTTTTTTGCTGCCTATTTTTGGTTTCTTGCCATAAACAAAGCAAGTCTGAAATGGAAACTACCGTGGGTGATTATAAAGCTCCGGAAGCCATACCGTTACAATTTTCAGAACCAGAACCCTTTGAATGGGAAACCATAACCAATGATTCGCTGACGACACCCGTTACTTATGATTTAAACGTAGATGCCTTGCCCAGTAAACCTTTTGAACTAAACACGTTTAAACCGTTAAAGTCCCCAATGAAGGAATACGATTTGGACTGGGACAGTTATCCTACGGGGGAATTAAAGTTTGATTCCGTTCCCTTTACAGTAACCAAAGCACCTATAAAAAAACCGACCATTACCAAAATGAAACCTCCAGGGAATATGGACGGTACCCATGTAAACTTACTACAACTTTCTACCAATGAAGGATTACCCTCTAATGATGTTACTTCCTTTTTAGAAACTGAAGATGGGGCTATTTGGATAGGGTCTTCCGCGACCAATACACCATTAACCTACTATGATGGTGAGAACGCCTTTGTATACGATTACCCAGGAGTGTACAAAATGACCTTTGACCATCAAGGTAAACTTTGGTTGGTTAGTCCGGGTCCTCGTTTTTTAACAGTATTGGATTTTAAGAACGATACGGCATATAAGATTACCATGACAGACAATTTTACACCTTTCGATATTCTTTGCGACCATACAGGTACGATCTACCTGAACTCGCTTACTGAAGGATTCTACGCAATGGATGCGGAAATGAAAAGTTTACGAAAGATTAAAAATGAAGGCTCCAATAAACCTTGGAAAATATTTGAGGACAGCAAAAATAATTTATGGCTCAGTTATCAGGATGGTTTGAGCGTGTTGGATCCCTCTAGAAAAGAATTTAAAACAATTTCTAATATAGCCGAAATTGAACTGAACTCAATAGTTTGGGATATTAAAGAAGATGCCAATAATAATATTTGGTTAAGTTATCCTTACCCAGCGCCTAATGGTAATTCCAATGCTTCTTCCAGTGTTTTAAGAATAGCAATAGATAAGCAAATAGTTAGTGTTTTAGGTTCTGAAAGCGGATATACCATTACAGGTGATAAACTAGAAGAAGATGCCCAAGGCAACTTATGGATATTCGGATCGACAGAGGCCTTTATACTTAATAAAAATAAGGATGCTTCCAAAACAATTGCCCTAAACGCTACTCTTCAAGGCTCTCTTAGAATACCAACCCCTTTAAAACGTAAAGATGGGTCTATTTGGATTGCGACAAATGATAAAGGAGTGGTCATTGCCAATGAGTTCACTTTAAAAACAGAATATTTTGATGACACAAGAGGTTTAGTAAATAATGAAATATGGGAAATAGAAGAAGATTCAAGGGGTGAACTATGGCTTGGAACCGCTGCAGGAATAAATATTATTGACTTAAATAAAAATTTTATAAAAACCCTAAGTTTTGAGCAATTACATGGCAATACTAACACAATAAGTTTCATTAAAGAGATCACACCTAATATTTATTTTATAAATACTAGAGATGGCTTTTCTATTCTTGATAGGAAAAAAAGTAAACTAATTTCATACGCCAAATCTGGAGCTGTTTTCGGAGCAGGTATTGCAATTATAAATGAACATACCTTTGCAATATATGCGAATACGGGTCTGTATGTCTATAATATTGAAAACAACAGCTTTAAAAAAGTAGTTTCCAAAAATGACCCTGATATTCTAATAGCAGGAAGCGGGTCCATACTATTTTATGATAAAGAAATTCTTTGGATCCCCACTATGAAAGGGTTAGCCAAGGTAAATTTAAAAACGAACACTATACGTTATCTTAGAGAAGAACAAGGTCTAAGTAATAATAATGTATCCATAGCCAAAATTTCTAACGAAGGAGAGCTATGGTTAGCTACCGCAAATGGTATTAACATACTTAACTTAGAACAAAATACGCTTACCTCAATAAAGAAAGAAAACGGACTATATCCTACAGATTTTTATGATCTGACAGAAAAAGGGGGCATGATGTACGCTGCTAGTGGTAATGGCTTGATTGCCGTGGAAAAAGCCACTGCAAAAACAACAGATAAAGGCTTCTATAATTTTAATGGTGGCCTCGGTTTTAAATTTAACGACTATTTACAAAATTCACCTCAATTTTTAAAAAATGGCCAGTTTTGGTCAGGTGTTACAAGTACTTCCAGTGAATTTAGGCTAATGGTGTTGAATACTGAACCTAAAATTGATAGTACCATAAGCGCCGTTCAAATTAATAACATGTTCGTCATGGATGAAAATCCTGGGTTCGGCTTAAACGTTAAGTCAGACTCTACAGTAATTAAAAGTTCTACATATGCAAGTACCAATAGTATAACATGGGATTCGGTAAAACGTCCTTACAACCTACCTCAAGGACTTGTCCTACCCTATGACCAGAACAGTATTAGTTTTAGTTATGGAAGTAATGATATATTCAACAGGGATAAATTAAACTATCGTTTTATTCTAGATGGTGAGGATGAAGATTGGAACTTTGCTTCTTATGCTACGAAGACCAAGAACTATTACAATTTAAAACCAGGGGATTACACCTTTAAAGTTGCTGCAAGAATTGGAAATAGCGGCTGGTCTACACCTGATACGCTTTCGTTTAAAATTAATCCACCTTGGTGGCAAACCTGGTGGGCATACTTGTTGTTTGTCATCATTGCCGGTAGTATTCTTAGGGCATATATCGTTTTCAGGGCCCGGAAATTAACAAAGGAAAATAAACTTTTGGAAGAGCGTGTTTCCCATAGAACGGTGCAGCTTAAAACCAAAATTGATGAGTTGAAGTCCACACAATCCAAATTGATCCAGTCCGAAAAAATGGCAAGTTTGGGTGAACTCACCGCTGGTATTGCCCATGAAATACAGAACCCCTTGAATTTCGTCAATAATTTCTCTGAAGTGAATAAGGAACTTTTGGAAGAAATGGAAGAAGAAATTGAAAATGGCAACTATGATGAAGTAAAAGCGCTGGCAAAAGATGTTTCTTCCAACGAAGATAAAATTATCTTTCATGGTAAACGTGCCGATGGCATTGTAAAAGGGATGTTACAACATAGCCGTAGCAGTTCAGGTCAAAAGGAGTTGACAGATATCAACACCCTATCAGACGAGTACCTTCGCCTAGCCTATCATGGTTTACGTGCTAAGGATAAGACCTTCAATGCAACCTTGAATACGGATTTTGATGACTCCATCGGTAAAATAAACATTGTAGCACAAGATATGGGCAGGGTAATCCTCAACCTGATAACAAATGCCTTTTATGTGGTGAAAAAGAAAAAGGAACAAAACCCTAAAGGATATGAGCCTACCGTTTCCGTGAGCACCGAAAAGCATGGGAACAAGGTACTCATTAAAGTAGCGGATAATGGTAATGGAGTACCTAAAGAAGTGTT
The DNA here is from genome assembly GCF_014596745.1 of Maribacter aquimaris. Taxonomy (GTDB): domain Bacteria; phylum Bacteroidota; class Bacteroidia; order Flavobacteriales; family Flavobacteriaceae; genus Maribacter_A; species Maribacter_A aquimaris. The sequence goes on along the minus strand of NZ_JABTCF010000001.1, from coordinate 156,734 downwards.
GGAAAAAATATTTCAACCTTTTTTTACCACCAAACCCTCTGGCGAAGGTACAGGGCTGGGCTTATCCTTAAGTTATGATATTGTAAAAGTACATGGTGGTGAGTTGACTGTACAGACAGAACAGGGAGAAGGCACCACCTTTACGATTTCATTACCGTATCATTCAAAATAATGAGCCCACTTTATAATTAATCATAAACCACAAAAAGAACAGATTATGAAAATATTAGTTGTAGATGATGAACAAGATGTAAAAGTGTTATTTCAGCAACGTTTTAGAAAGGAAATACGTCGGGAGGAACTGGAATTCGTATTTGCCTTTTCCGGAGAGGATGCGCTAAATGTAATGAAGACCATGGAACAGGAGGCTGTCTTGATATTATCGGATATTAATATGCCAGGCATGAGCGGATTGGAGTTATTGGATACTATTAAAAAGAACTATGTAAAACCACCACCGTTGGTTATGATGATTACCGCCTATGGGGATGAGGAAAATAGAACGATGGCAAAAAATCTTGGGGCCGATGATTTCCTAACCAAGCCTTTAGATTTTTCACTATTAAAGGATAAGCTTATAAATTTAACTTAGGGTTATGGCAAAAATAATGGTAGTAGATGATGAGACTGATTTGGAAATACTCATCAAGCAAAAATTTAGGAAGCAGATTAGACAAAATGAATATGAGTTCGTTTTTGCCATAAATGGTAGGGATGCATTGGATAAGCTTGTAGAACACCCTGGCGTTGATATTGTTTTGAGCGATATCAATATGCCGGAAATGGATGGTCTTACCCTGCTCTCGGAATTGCACGAGTCCAGTCCGCTTATTAAATCGGTCATTGTTTCCGCTTATGGTGATATGGAAAATATTCGTGTTGCAATGAACCGTGGTGCCTTTGATTTCATTACCAAACCCATCAATTTTGAGGATCTTACCTTGACCATGGAGAAAACCCTAAAACATGCCAAAGAGATTAGAAAAACGTTACAGGCAATTAAAGAGAATAATATCCTTAGAATGTATGTCGATGAGAACGTACTTAATTTCATGGGCGGACAGGAATACGAGTCCAAAATTATGGCTAACGAAAGCATTGAAGGCACGGTTATGTTCGTTGATGTCTGTGGTTTTACAAAAATCAGTGAAACAACGAGTCCCGATGTCGTGGTGACCATGCTCAATACCTATTTTGATGCCATGGTTAAGGAGATTATGGGGCAAGATGGTATCATCGATAAATTTATAGGCGATGCCGTAATGGCGGTATTTAGGGGGGAATACCACTTAGACCGTGCTATTGATGCTGCCCTTGCCATTAGAAATCAAGTGAACAGCTTACCCAAAGGGGAAGGCAAAGAAACATACCAGCCAAAAGTTTCTATCGGTATTAAAAGTGGGGAAATGATTTCGGGCAATATTGGTTCTGCCACTCTTAAGCGTCTAGATTACACCGTTATTGGTGATACCGTAAATACTGCAGCTAGATTACAAGATGCTGCTAAAGAAAATCAAATCATAATCTGTGAAGGTTGCTATGAGCAGGTTAAAGAAGCTTTTAAATGTGAGAATCTAGGCAGTATTACCATGAAAAACAAAGCGCAACCACTCACGGTTTATAATGTGCTAGAATAATTCATTGAAATCTATAAATTTCAAACTATGACCAAACCACAACCAACAGATAACGAAAAAAAAACCAAAGCCAAGGAAGGACAAAATCCGTTATCCACTTTCGAAAAAGGGCTCCTTAATGAACTTAAAACGAAAGGACATGCCGAAGAATTGGTGGATCACTATTGGGGTACCATCAACTATGTTTCCAATCTTATAAAGGCTTCCGAGCTTAAAGCTGGACTTATTTTATCCTTTTATGGTATTATACTGAACTTCATTTATCAAAGTGCCGAAACCGTATTGCGCTCAGATGCCAACCCTACCCCATTATATATCCTTACAACCCTATGGTTCTTGGCAACCGTAATTTCGGTTTTTTATAGCGTTCGCTGTTTTATTCCAAAATTGGAGGGGAATTATGATGATAATGTATTCTATTTTGGGGATGTTATCAACAAGTTCGGTACGATCAAGGAATTTTCCAAGAAATTTTATGATGTCAGTATTAATGAAAAAGAGGTTTTTGAGCAATTGGGGGAACAGATCTATATCAATTCCAAAATAGCCGCTTGGAAATTTAGGAACGTACAACGGTCCATTCGGTTTTTGGTAATTAGTCTAGTCTTATTATTTGTAACGGCAGTGTATTTTGGAGTGCATAGAATTGTATAACCATGATTTTGATAATGAGCAACCATAAAATTCAAATTGACCATGCCTGTTTTAGTGCCTTTATCGGACTTGATTGGTCTTTCAAGACAGACCTGTGTTTTGGCCTACCAATGGTGCTCTAATGGCTGTTCTGGCAGTAAGCGGTATTCCATATAATAAGTGGTTGCGCTTTGCCATAAATCCAACGATGGGAATGCTGTTCATAGGGGCTATCAGCATTATGGTCGCTGTTGGGTATCAATAAGAATCAGAGGAAGGGCATCATAGTAAAATCATAAAAAAAGATTCCCAATAAAACCTATTAAAAAGAAAACAATGAAAATAGCAAGAACTTTTTTAATGTACACCGTACTCATCGTAACTACAATAGTTACCGCGCAGACCGATGCCGAAATAGCGGCGGAGACCGTTGATAAAAATGAAATTGAAGGCCATATTTACTTTTTGGCGGATGACGCCTTAAAGGGTCGGGCAACCGGTTCTCCTGAGTTGAAGATAGCTGCTTCCTATCTAGCCAATACGTTACGCAGTTACGGGGTTAAACCTAATCCTGGGAATGGTACGTATTATCAAAATATGGATTTATACCATTTCTTTTTACAGGAAGAAATTGAACTCTCTTTTAATGGACAGTCCTATCCGGAAGTGGTGGCTTTTGATATCGATGCCATAGACAGTGAAGAAGAGGCGGTCTACCTTGATTATGGACTTGAAAAGGATTACAAGGGAAAGGATGTAAAAGGAAAAATAATTATTGCAAAAGCTGGTACCCCGGAAGCTTCTGAATTAAGGCCTGCCATGGGGAGTCGAGCCCCAAAACGGGAGCTGGCCATACAACATGGTGCAAGGGGGTTAATAGAGGTCGGGGCTTTTGATCCTAAATTATGGCCGCGTTTTAAACATGCCTTTGAAGAGCGCACTAGTCTTACTGAAGGTAAAAAAGAGGCTTTACCCCTTTATTTGTGGGTACAGACCACTCCAGAAAATTTGGCAAAACTAGGTACCGAATCCGTACCTCTTAAAATTACAAGCTCTGGAATACATAAAGAAAAGATAAAAACCCAAAATGTAATTGGCGTTTTGGAGGGGACCGACCCAAAACTTAAAGAGGAATACATTATTTACTCGGCCCACTACGACCATATTGGTATTGGTAGACCAGACGCTAAGGGAGATAGTATTTTTAATGGAGCAAGGGATAATGCTATCGGAACAACGGTAGTTCTGACCATGGCGGAGAATTTGGCCAAGTATCCCACCAAACGATCTGCTTTATTTATTCTTTTTACAGGAGAGGAATTGGGGCTTTTGGGTAGTAGGTATTATGTTGAGCATCCTGTTATACCCCTAAATCAAATGATCTATTGCTTCAATACGGACGGAGGTGGATACAACAACACCAGTTTGGCGACAATTGCCGGATTAAACCGTACCACCGCTAAAGATAAAATGATTCAAGGGGCTAAAACTTTTGGTTTAACCGCCTTGGATATAGATGAGGTAGCACCGGAAGAGGGACTTTTCGACCGAAGTGACAATGTTAGTTTTGCTAAGGTTGGAATCCCAGCCCCCACCTACTCTACCGGATTTGATGCTTTCGACGATGAAATCAACAAATACTATCACCAAGCTGCGGATGAAGCTGATAGTCTGGATTATGACTATCTGGTAAAATTCTATCAAGGATATATACTTTCAGGACGGTCTATTGCCAATGACCCAGAGAGACCTTATTGGATCAAAGGTGATAAATATGAGGCGGCTGGCAATGCATTGTATGGTAAAGTTCCTGAAGTTCCTATTAAAGATTAAATCATGGATATTCAGATTCCCTGATACTGTTGGTAATTATTTTATTGACTAAGTTTTAAATGAACTCCGGGACTTTGATAAAAACGTTGAACATAACCCTAACCAAAATGAAAAAAATCCTAAAATACTTATTCAGTGCTTTACTCCTATTAATTGTTGTGCTATTGTTCAACACCATACGTATGAGCTCAAAACAGGTAGCTCCAGAACCATTGGAAGAGGCTGCGATAGCCCAAGATATTTATCAAAACTTAAGTAAAGGCCTTCAATATAAAACGATATCCTATAGTGAAGATGCCGTACCGGATTCTACTGCTTTTTTGGGTTTCCATCGTTTTCTAGAGGGGACATTTCCGTTAGTTCACCAAAAAATGACCCTTAAAAAAATAAGCACCTATAGTTTATTGTACACTTGGCCTGGGAGTGACCCTTCTAAAAAACCGATCATTTTAATGTCCCACCAGGATGTGGTACCTGTAGATGAACCAACATTGGGAGACTGGGAAGCAGGACCTTTTGAAGGGAAAATCACGGAAACGGAAATTATTGGCCGTGGCACGATGGATGATAAAGGAACGCTCATTGCCTTGTTAGAGGCTGCGGAAGGGCTATTGGGAGAATCGTTTCAACCGGAACGTACCATATACTTCGCCTTTGGTCATGATGAGGAAGTCGGAGGCCCTAATGGTGCCGCAAAAATAGCTGAATACCTAAAAGCGAAAGGAGTGCACGCAGCCATGACCTTGGATGAAGGAGGTTTCTTGGCTGAAGATCTTGTTCCAGGTATCAATACTGTTGCCGTGGTAAATCTGGCCGAAAAAGGTTTTGCTTCATTTAAGCTGATTGTTGAAACCTCTGGAGGTCACAGTTCCGCACCGCCAAAAGAAAACACTATAGGAATCCTGGCACAAGCTATCGTAGACCTGGAAAACAACCAAAGACCCTATAAATTGGTAAAACCAATTGATTACCAATTTGAGTATATGGGTCCGGAACTATCATTTTTCCAAAAGGTTGCCTTTGCAAATCCTTGGCTTTTAAAAAAACCGGTTCTTGAAGCTTTAAATGCTCATACCACTACTGCTCCCACAATTATAGACGGTGGGATAAAAAATAATGTCATCCCAACCGTTGCGGAAGCCACTGTCAATTTTAGGATTTTACCGGGAGAAACGATAGCATCCGTGCAAGAGCATATAAAGAATACCATTTCAGACAGAATAAAAATAGAACCTGTAGGCTTTTTAACAAACCCGTCACCTGTTTCCAGCATTGATTCCGATGCGTACAAAATTTTAGAAAAAACCATACGAAGTATGTTCCCTAACAGTGTGGTAGTACCAGGTCTTTTAGGTGGTGGCACCGATTCACGGTATTTTTATGATATTTCAGATGATGTATACCGTTTTTATCCCATTCGGTTAAATCCTAATAATAGAACCCGTTTTCATGGTATTGACGAAAAAATAAGCAAGGCCAATTACAAGGAGCTTGTTGAATTCTCCTATCACTTGATCAAGCAATTTAATTAAGCTATGATTAAATTCTTTCGTAAAATCCGCGAAAACCTTATCAATTAAGGTAAAACTACCCAATATTTTAAATATGCCGTTGGAGGGGCCACACACCTTGCCACCTACCCTTCTCTGTATATCACAGAACTTGGGTGTTGACCCAATAATGTTAAAATCAGTAGTTTTTTGCTCATTTAAAAGCATTGATAATGATGGGGATTCACGAACTTTGTTAGGATAGTTGTATGATTTAAAATATAAAAATGAAATATTTATTCCCTATTCTCCTTTTACTGATGGCTGCCTGTTCCCAACCAAAAATAGAGGTCGTAACTTCTACGGAATTAGAACCTTGGGTTGTCGGTGGGCTGGCGAAAACAACTTCTTCCAAAGAAAATTTGGATGTCCAAATAGTACGTGCGGATACCTTACAGACCATAGACGGATTTGGGACATGTTTCAATGAATTGGGTTGGATGTCGCTGCAACGGCTGAGTCAGGAAGATAGGGACGGAATTCTACAAGAATTGTTCCAACCAGGGGTTGGGGCAAATTTCACGATTTGTAGAATGCCCGTCGCGGCCAATGACTTTGCGGAAAAATGGTATTCTTACGATGAAACGGAAGGCGATTTTGAAATGAAGGATTTTAGTATTGCCAATGATAAAAAAACATTGATGCCTTTTATCCAAAATGCGCAAAAATATAATCCGAAACTGAAAATATGGGCCTCCCCCTGGTCTCCGCCCCAATGGATGAAATACAACAAACATTATGCGGCAAAGAGTTTAATGGGGGATTCTATAAAAATTTCCGATAAAAATGGAAAGGATATTACCTTGATCGGTAATGGCCTACCCTTGGATAGAGAGGGAAAGGAAGGTACCGATATGTTTATTCAAGAGTCCGACTATTATAAGGCTTATGCGCTTTATTTTGCCAAATTTATTGAAGCCTATCGCAAAGAGGGCATCGATATTTTTATGGTAATGCCCCAAAACGAATTCAATTCGGCACAGGTTTTCCCCAGTTGTACATGGACAGCGAAGGGGTTAACTACGTTCGTAGGTCAATATTTAGGGCCTGCGATGAAAGAATTAAATGTAGATGTAATGTTCGGCACCATGGAGCGTGGGAATGAAGCTCTTGTAGATACTGTATTGACCGATGTTGATGCCAAGAAATTTGTATCGGGTGTTGGTTTTCAATGGGCAGGTAAGGAATCCATTCCGGGGATACATAAGCGTTACCCGGATCTAACCCTGTACCAAACCGAACAAGAGTGTGGAAATGGAAAAAATGATTGGTCTAAATGCGTATATTCTTGGGGACTTATGAAACATTATTTATCCAATGGGGCCAATGCCTATATGTATTGGAATACGTCTTTGGATGCGGGAGGAATAAGTACTTGGGGATGGCAACAGAATTCATTGGTTAGTGTAGATACCACTGATAATACGTTTCAATACAATCATGAGTATTATTTACTTAAGCACGTGAGCCATTATGTACAAAAAGGGGCTAAACTCTTACGAACAACCGGTAGTTTTGACAATATGCTGGCTTTTAAGAATCCGGATGATAGTATTATCCTTGTGATGCAAAACGAATTAAAGGAAAATCGACAGTTGAGTCTAAAACTGGATGGCACCTATATTTCCGTTGATTTAAAGCCGGACTCCTTTACCACCCTAAAGGTAGAATAAGGTTTATGTAATATTTAGCAACTAAGGATTTTTAGGCTTACCTCCCACTCCATTCCACCAAATACTTTGTGGTAAGGGTTGTGGCATTAGTTTCTGTATTCGTAGCTATAAATCAATTCATTGAAATAATCGTAGGACAATTTTTGTATTCAATGTTTGCTTCAATCTTCTTAAGCCATTTTAGCTTTGTTTCTTTTGGTAGTAAAAGAAAGTGCTTTCTTAACCTTGGAGTTTTTGAATTTGTATAATCGAGCTACTTCAGTAGTAGTTTCAGTCTTAACCTCGTTTTTGGTTTCCGTAGTAGTAACGATAGTCATTTCAATAGTTTCAACCTGTACTTCTTGAGTGTTGTTTTGGGCTTGTGCAGTTATTCCGAAGAAGATGATAAAGATGATGGTTGCTATTGCTTTCATGACTTGTTTTGTTATATAATGATAACAGTAACAAGTGCATTTTGAAGGGTTGCAATTCGCTGAACGCCCCTATTTATCGTTATTTGACAAGAATTGGGGTGAAGTGTGGAATTCCCTCGGTAAACGGGAAGCACCCCAAAAACAGCTTACCGAAAAAAGTGGTATTTAAACGGGAGAATAGTGCGCATCACGTCCGTGAAAATGGGAATAGAATCCCCAAAGGAGCCATAATTACCGATACCGTAAAATATATATATAGGTTAGGGGGCTATCCCGTTTTTTCAAATGAAGATTTGTAGGGGATGGCAGAAACCGAGACCAAACCCCTATAGCCGTTATTGCTTCGTTCTATTCTGTTGTAAAAAGAGCACTTTATGATAGATTATCCATTAAGTGTTCAACCGTGGCTTCGATTTTTTGGTTCAACAACTCCTTTTCCAAAATTTTGGGAGGTACGATGCGTTCCTTACAATCGGTGATAGGGCAACGCTCGCATGTTACCCCTACATGGTAGTTCGCAATTTTGGGGTCGTCCAGGAATGCCATCTTACGTTTTAGCTGTGGATTGATCAATATGCCTATACTGATACTTCGGTATTGGTTTTCCTTAAACGGGTCTTTCGTGGCCGAGGAAAACACCAAATAAGAAGGCTGGTTATTGGGATAATGGGATATTTGCACATCAAAGACATGCTTCTCCTTCTTCTTTATGATCTGTTGTAGCACCCGTAAGGAAACCCATCGCCGACAATAATGTTCATTGTTTTCATTCGCATGGGGTGAATGCTGGTGCGATAAGTGTAACTCCTTGGTGAGATAATACTTCTCATCCCCTTTTTTATGTACAAATCGCAAAAAGAAAAGGTTCTGTACATTAAAGTCCTTCGGTAGTATGTTTGTCATACGTTGGTACAACGATTCCGGTGAGGCATTGAAAGAGTCGATCATTTTAACGAACAGTCCGGGATCAAAGGTTTTCTTATTGAACAACTGTTTTAGTTGTTTCGTGAATGGCTCTCGGGGTAAAATCATGGCTCCCGCAAAATAGGAAGCGTAGAAATTATTGAGGACCTGGTCAAAATTCTCGAATTTGATCCAAGAAAATGTATAGAGCCTTTCCTGATACCCCAGGAAATTAAAGGCAATTTCCTTGGCATAAATAAACGTACGTTGTGCCTCATCTATATGATTCGCCAATAAAAGGGTTTTGGTCTTGGGAACAAAAATCGAACGCAGGGCATCCAATTCCTTATGCTTTTCCAAATCTTTATTGTTAATGGTATACCCATATTCCTCCACGAGGATTTCCTCCAATTCCTGTGAGGTTACATTCTGGCTTAGGTCGATTTGATACGCCTTTGCAAATTTAAGGACCTCTTGCTCCAATGCATCGAAATAGTTGTGGTTGGCCTCTTGGAAGGAGCGTAAAGAGGCTAGAAAGAAGCTTTCCTTTCCAAAATCATAGTTCTGTGCGATCTTGATTATGGTACTGATAAAGGCATTCATTTTCGCCGGGGCATTGGATACGATATCGATTAACGTACTTTCTTTGATTCCTAAGAGGTCCAATGGAATCTCTTTTAAGACCTTCGACTGGAGAATTTCGCCAATCGGGGCTAGATTCTTATCCAGTTTCAGGGATACCATTTGGTCATAAGGTACGTCCAATTTTTCGGCAAGGATGGAAATTTTATCCGGTTTGGGATATTTTTTTCCCTTTTCAATTTCATTCAAATAGGATTTGGACAGGCCGGAAAGTTTTGATAGTCCAAATAGCGATAAATTCCTGTCAGTCCTTATCTGCTTTAGCTTCAGCCCAAAAATAAGTTTAATATAATCTTCTTCCATACATACAAATATAACCAATTTTGCGAATATCAATAAATAGCGAATAAATATAATTAGCGAACGTTCGCTTGTTTTTATAAAATGTTTTTTATAACATTGTTCTCGTAAAATCAATGTCATGGAAAACACACTATTAAAATTACCGCCGGTCAACTTCGCCAAGGAAGTACAAAACCATTATCCGGAAATCCTTACCAAGGAGGCACTTACCTTTCTTTCCGCATTGCATGAGTATTTTAATGCCGAACGATTGGAGTTGTTGAAATCCAGGAAGGAACAACAAAAGGAATTTGATCAGGGGAAGTTTCCGGATTTCCCCCATGAAACCGGGGCTGTACGAGCAGGCATATGGACTGCCGCACCCATTCCACATGATCTTCAGGATCGTCGTGTGGAAATCACTGGACCCGTAGATCGTAAAATGATCATCAATGCCTTGAATTCAGGGGCAAAGGCCTTCATGGCCGATTTAGAGGATAGCAACTCCCCTACGTGGCAAAATACCATTGAAGGCCAAAGGAATCTTATCGATGCCAATAAAGGGACCATATCCTTGGTCGATACCGTAAAAAACAAATCGTATCGGTTGAATGAAGAAACTGCGGTGCTAATGGTTCGGCCTAGGGGACTTCATCTTAATGAAAGACATCTGACCATCAATGGGGAAGAACTATCCGGTAGTGTGGTCGATTTTGGACTTTATGTCTTCCATAACACCCAAACGCTGATGAAAAAAGGAACGGCTCCGTACTTTTACCTACCAAAATTGGAACATTACCTAGAAGCTCGCTGGTGGAATAGGGTTTTTGAATTTGCCGAAAACTATGTAGAGGTACCTGTAGGAACGTTTAAGGCAACCGTGCTCATAGAGACCATTACGGCAAGCTTTCAGTTGGATGAGATCATTTATGAGCTGAAGGACCATATTGTGGGACTCAATTGCGGACGATGGGATTATATTTTCTCCTATATCAAAAAATTCAGGAACCATCCCAATTTTGTGGTCCCGAATAGGGATCAGGTAACCATGACCTCACCCTTTATGGATGCGTATTCAAAGTTGGTGATCCAGCGCTGTCACAAAAGGGGTATCCTGGCTATTGGGGGTATGGCGGCACAAATACCTATCAAGAACAATGAAAATGCGAACCGGATCGCATTGGAAAAGGTTCGGGTGGATAAGGAACGGGAAGCCAAAAACGGCCATGACGGTACATGGGTGGCACATCCTGATTTGGTAGCGGTGGCCATGGAAGAGTTCAACAAATACATGCCGACACCCAATCAGATGCATGTTTCAAGGGATGATGTAAAAATCACAGCTGAGGATTTAGTCGAAATACCTTTGGGAACAGTGACTGAAAGCGGTGTGCGTAAAAACATCAACGTAGGAATACTATATACCGAGGCTTGGCTCCGTGGTTATGGTGCAGTTGCACTCTACAATCTTATGGAGGATGCCGCAACGGCTGAAATTTCCCGGACCCAAGTATGGCAATGGTTGAAGAACGAAGTGAAGCTAGACGATGGTAGAACGTTCAACTTGGAATTATGCAATAGGATCTTTGATGATGAAGTTGAAAAGATCATAAAGGAAGTCGGGGAACAAAATATGGTCAATACCAAATTTGAATTGGCCATAGACCTTTTTAGGAAACTGATTACGGCAGAAGAGTTTGAGGAATTTCTAACGCTATCTGCCTACAACTATATATAACTAAAAAAAATCCCGCGAATGCGGTAACACTCGACGGGATTCTCAATTATTAATTACTAATAACGTTTCGTAAAATTATGGAAAAACAAGACAGAATTCAAGCATTAATTGCAGATTGGACCACTAATCCGCGTTGGAAAGGTATTGAAAGGCCTTATACGGCAGAAGAAGTTGTAAAATTACAAGGTTCGTACAAGCTAGAACATAGTATCGCCCGCTTGGGAGCCGAAAAATTATGGCAAAAATTGAATGCACAGGATTTTGTGGCCGGCTTGGGCGCTTTGACCGGCAATCAGGCTGTACAGGAAGTTGAAGCAGGATTGGAAGCGATTTACTTAAGTGGATGGCAGGTAGCAGCCGATGCCAACCTTGCTGGGGAAATGTACCCTGACCAGTCCCTCTACCCTGCCAATAGCGTACCTTCAGTAGTAAAGCGAATCAATAATGCCCTGTTGCGCAGAGATCAAATTCAATGTGTGAATGGTGATGGTACAACGTTGGATTATTTGGTGCCTATCGTTGCAGACGCCGAAGCAGGATTCGGAGGTAACTTAAATGCCTTTGAACTGATGAAGGCGATGATCGAGGCGGGTGCATCAGGCGTGCATTTTGAAGACCAATTGAGCTCTGCTAAAAAATGCGGCCATTTGGGAGGTAAAGTATTGGTACCGACACAAGAGGCGATAAATAAGTTGGTCGCAGCCCGTTTGGCTACCGATGTCATGGGGGTTCCTACCTTGATCATTGCCCGAACCGATGCCGATGCAGCCAATTTGTTGACCAGTGACATTGATGCCCGTGATCATAAATTCATCAACGGAGAACGCACGAATGAAGGGTTTTTTGGGGTCAACAATGGTATTAAGCAAGGTATTGCCAGGGGATTGAGCTATGCTCCGTATGCCGATTTGATATGGATGGAAACATCAAATCCTGATTTGGACTATGCCCGTGAATTTGCCGAAGCGATCCATGCGAAATATCCGGGTAAGATGTTGGCCTACAACTGTTCTCCCTCTTTTAATTGGGCCGCAAAGCTAAGTGTTACAGAAATGGAAACCTTTAGGGAGGAATTGGCCATAATGGGTTATAAGTTCCAGTTTATCACCCTTGCAGGATTCCATGCCTTGAATACCAGTATGTTCGAATTGTCCAAGGCGTACAAAGAACGAGGTATGGCAGGCTATTCCGAATTGCAGGAACGCGAGTTCAAATTGCAGCAAAGTGGATTCAAGGCGGTGAAACATCAAGGATTTGTAGGTACCACCTATTTTGATGCCGTACAGAATACCGTTACCGCAGGGGCAGCGAGTACTGTGGCCATGAAAGATAGTACTGAGGTAGCACAGTTCTAAAAGTATCTTATATCTTATTAAAAAAGCAGCTGGGCCCCACCCAGCTGCTTTTTGTTTCCATAGGCTCCTACCCTTGCAATCTCAATCCTTGATTGTTTTGGATAAGTATGTATTGTTTTTTTGGTTGATATAACAAAAGCGGGTCAATAAAGAGAGCAATACGGTGAGGGTTACTTATGCCATTTTAGCTTTGTTTCTTTTGGTGGTAAAAGAAAGGGCTTTTTTGATTTTGGAATTTTTGAACTTGTACAATCTGGCAACTTCCGTATTTGTATCGGACTTCACTTCGTTCTTGGTTTCAGCGGCCGTGGAGATGGTGATACCCATTTCGATGGTTTCAACGTGTACCTCTTGGTTATTGTTCTGTGCTTGGGCAGTTATTCCGATGAAGATGATAAAGATGATGGTTACGATTGCTTTCATGACTTGTTTTGTTATATAATGATAACAGTGACAAGTGTATCTTGAAGGGTTGCAATTCGCTGAACGTCCCTATTTATCGTTCTTTGACAAGATTAGGGATAAAGTGCAAAATTCCCTCGATAAACGGGAAGCACCCTAAAAACAGCTTACCGAAAGAAGGGGTCGTTAAACGATGAAACAAGGCTTCAGTCATGCCTAATTTATTCTTTTCCTCGATTTATTTGAAGTATTATATGGAGTTCGTCCAGGTTGGTATAACAAAAGCGGGTCAATAAAGAGAGCAATACGGTAATGGTTACTTATGCCATTTTAGCTTTGTTTCTTTTGGTGGTAAAAGAAAGGGCTTTTTTGATTTTGGAATTTTTGAACTTGTACAATCTGGCAACTTCCGTATTTGTATCGGACTTCACTTCGTTCTTGGTTTCAGCAGCCGTGGTGATGGTGATACCCATTTCGATGGTTTCAACGTGTACCTCTTGATTATTGTTCTGTGCTTGGGCAGTTATTCCGATGAAGATGATAAAGATGATGGTTACGATTGCTTTCATGACTTGTTTTGTTATATAATGATAACAGTGACAAGTGTATTTTGAAGGGTTGCAATTCGCTGAACGTCCCTATTTATCGTTCTTTGACAAGATTAGGGATAAAGTGCAAAATTCCCTCGATAAACGGGAAGCACCCTAAAAACAGCTTACCGAAATAAGGGGTCGTTAAACGATGATCTTAAGGGTAGATAGTTGTTATTTATTCTTTTCCTCGATCCATTTGGAAAGATATTTGGTACCTGCCATGGATTGATGGCGTACCATGGCCCCTATAAAATTGTTTGTTCTATGCTCTTTCAAATGGGAATGAAGTGCATCTAGGATGTCCGCTAAGGTTTTATCGAGGATTTTCTTATTGTAGTAGGTGTCGATAATCCCAAATCCATTTTGCTGGGCCTGTAGCCATTCCGATTCATTGTTGTACAATGCAATGGCGGACTTGGCGATTTCCTCGGCACTATTCACAATATGTCCATTCCATGGTAAATCGTCATTCATGCCCTCCGCTCCTATTGTTGTCGTTACGCTAGGGGTACCATAGCGCATGGCATCGATCAATTTACCTTTGATTCCCGCTCCAAAACGCAATGGGGCCAAATTTACTCGACTCTTGCCCATTACTTCCTGTACCTCCTTGGCCCATCCTTTGACCATAAAACCGGTTTCAGGTTTGTGCATTTGTTTGATATGCGCTGGGAGATACGCACCATGGATATGTAACTCGGCCTTTGGTAGGGCTTTACGGATCAATGGCCATATATCTGATTTGAGCCATATAACGGCATCCATATTGGGTGCGTGCTTGCCATTGCCCATGTAGATAAAACCCTCTCGAGCCTTAAATGGTAATCTGTCCGAAGCATTTTCTTTTTCAATCGTCTCCAATTGAAAGGGCAGATGAAGCAATAGGCTTTTATCCATCTTGATGACGGCCGTTAACAAATCCATTTCAAAGGAGGATATAATCAGGGAAAGATCACATCTGTAGATCGAGGCCACTTCCCTTTTGGTCATATCGCTCTGTAGCCATAGCGTTGCATTGAATTCCTTGTTCGACTTAAAACATTGTTCCCGTACAGCCCGTAATGAATGTAAATCCTCTGTGTCCAATATACGCAGGGCATTGGGCACTGTTTCGGCTACGCGCCAACCAAACTGTTCCTCGGTCAAAAATCGGTCGAAAAGCACAATTGAGGGATCTAGGTTTTTGACAAAAACATTGAAACCTGAATCATTCAGAAGAATGTTCTGGGTTGCTATACCTAGTGTATTCAAGTTTAGGGAATGTTCCGTACGACTGGCAGTACTGGCAAACGTGATTTTATAATTTTGCTCAAGGAAAAACCGGATCAATTGCAACATTCTGTTGCCGGCAGCCGTCGTTGAGGGTTCAGGCCAGGTATAACCAATGATAAGAAGCTGTTGTTGTCCCATTATTCTCAAAAATTGTCGGTTGGAAGTGTACCATATGCATGGCGTGTTCAAAAGCACATATTTCCAACGAACGATACGAATATATCCTTAAAATCACATCCTTTCAGCGAACATCTTTGAAATCTTAGAGCGCAATTTACGTTCGTAATCCTCTTCCAGCCACTCTTTGTAATTTTTGGTATTATTCATAATACAGTAGGAATATTGGCGTACCCGATAGGCGATTTCCTCTTTCAATGACTTGGCCAATATACGGGCATCAAAAACATCCTCGGCATTCTCGACACAAATTTGGGCATGTTGCTCAATACTATTTTCTAAAACGATCTTGGATTTTAAGCCTTGTGCAAATACTTTTTTGTATTCGGCCTTGATATCAAATTCGATATTTTCCGAATTCGAAAATTGCTTGCGGAGTTCAGAGGGCATCTCATAAACGAATTCCCGTTCAATTTCCTCATCATTCTTGATGTTTTCAAGATAGAAATCAGGGAAATGGAAGATTTCTTGCCAATCTATAGGGGCGTTCCACAGTCCAAACCGGGCAATATTGTTCCCCAGGTCGACTACCGTAAATTCCTCTTTGTTCGGTAAAACCCTGGATCCACGACCGATCATTTGAAAATATAAGGTCAGTGAACGTGTGGCCCTGTTAAGCATAATGGTTTCAACAGTAGGCTCATCAAATCCCGTTGTTAGGATACTTACCGAGCTAAGGATGGCATCCGGTGTTTCGGAAAACCATTGTAATATTTCGCGTCGTTCGGAAGCCGTATTCTTATTGTCTAGGTGTCGAATGGGGAGTCCGGCTTTTTTAAAGGTCTCATACACATAGATCGAGGTGTTGATACCATTGTTGAAAATAAGGGTCTTCTTCCCTTTTGAAATCTCATTATAGGCATTAAGAAGCTTGCCCAACATACTTTGGTTCCCATAGAGTTCATCAGAGGATTTTACGGTATAATCCCCATTGATTCCCAGTTTCAACCCCTGAAGGCTCACGTCGTAATTGTACATATTGGCCTTGGCCAAGAATCTCCTATTGATCAAGGATTCTATAGACTCCCCAACAATCAACTTCTGATAGTTGTCCTTCATAGGAAGTTTGATATTCGAACTTAGAGGGGTGGCCGTTACTCCAAGAATAACCGCATGTTCAAAATATTTGAACAATTTTCGAAAAGAATTGTAGTGGGCCTCATCGATAATCACCAACCCAATATTATTGATTTCTATTTTTTCATCCTGTAATCGGTTGTTTAGGGTCTCTACCATGGCTACAAAGCACATGAAATTATCTTGGTCATTCAATTCTTTGACCTCGCTATTGATGATTTTGTTCTTGACCCCAAAACCATGGAGCATTCGGGAGGTTTGTTGACTTAATTCTATACGGTGCGTTAAGACAACGACCTTCTTTTGGGTTTTGGATATATATCGTTTTGCGATTTCCGAGAAAACCACTGTTTTTCCCCCACCCGTTGGTAATTGATATAGTAGATTAACATTGTCGGGGGACTCTTCCAAATAATTGAATATGGTATTGAGGTCCTCTAACTGATAATCGTAAAGTGTTTTTTCTTTGGTGTTTTTTTGTACTTCCAAACAGGTCGATTTGTGATTTTCTACATTTCTTTTTTATTGGGTGTTACGGCAAAGCCCAATTTTGCAAAATTAGGAGAAATATAAACCTGTACGAAATTTAAGGGCATAAATCCTTGAAAAATATGGAACGGTACCCTGTAACGTGTGGATAAACAGTGATATACGTAAAATGTAAGTTCGCAAAACTTTACTGGCCAACTGATTCTGGATAAGTAAGCCTAAGTAGGAGGTGGATTTTGTTTTTCTATCCGGTAATAATGCGCTACAGATCAGTCCAGGATATCCAAAGCCCTGGAAAATCCTTCTTGGAAACTCCAATGGTTATCTTGTGTGAAATTATATACTTTGACTATGCGTTCCTTATAATTGGGCAATAGCCCATTTAAGGATATGAACTGGACCATTTCGGTGAACGAATTCAACATACTCTTGAAAAAGGACTCGGGCACATTGCGCTCCAAGGAAAAAGTTTGTGCGATTTCGAGGTTAAACAACATTACTTCGGCGATTAAATGGGGCTCTACCCCCAACTTCATAAAATGCTTGATGTATTTCTGGGCCACAGAACGCCGTGCTTTGGGTCTTTTTCTTTTTAAAGGGAAATATTCATTGGAAATTTTTGCTTTGGCTTCCTGCACCATTTTATCCTCTTTCGGATTAAAGATAAAGTCGTAATACTCTTTCACCACGGGAAACCGGGTATAGAGATCCAGAAGTTGCTCTTCCAACTCCCGTTTTTTAAGTTCCGTCACATATTTCTTTAGGGCCCTTTTACTCATCTTCTCGTCTTGAATTTCAAAAATACACCAAGCAATAGTAAAATACCTGTCCAGTTGTGCTTTAATTCCGAAACTTGTCATAAATTCTGTATAACATTCATGGAATCTTTTGGAAAAGACAGAATATTAATGTATTATGAAGACTTGTAGAATGTTGAATTTTAAACTCGAACTATATATATGAGGCAACTTAAGATTATCAAGCAGGTAACCAATAGAGAATCAAAATCACTGGATAAATACTTGCAGGATATCAGTAAAATCGAATTGATAAATGCCCAAGAAGAAGTAGAATTAGCACAGCGTATTCGGGCCGGTGATCAAATTGCCCTTGAAAAATTGACCATAGCCAATTTACGTTTTGTCGTTTCTGTGGCAAAACAATACCAAAACCAAGGATTAAAATTACCCGATTTGATCAATGAGGGTAATTTGGGGCTTGTTAAGGCCGCTAAACGTTTCGATGAGACCCGTGGGTTCAAATTTATCTCCTACGCAGTCTGGTGGATCCGTCAATCAATTCTGCAGGCCTTGGCAGAACAATCACGGGTGGTAAGACTTCCTTTGAACAAGATCGGTTCTATTAATAAGATCAAAAAGACATTTTCTTATTTGGAACAGGCCCATGAACGTCCACCATCCCCTGAGGAAATTGCCAAAGAACTTGAAATGACGGTTTCTGAGGTAAAACAGTCCCTTAAGAATTCAGGAAGACATGTATCCATGGATGCTCCACTTCGTGAGGGTGAGGATTCGAACCTTTATGATGTACTCCGTTCTGGGGAATCACCAAGACCCGATAAGCTCTTATTACAACAGTCATTGAATACCGAGATCAATAGGGCCCTTGAAACCTTATCCCCTCGAGAGGCTGATGTGGTTAAGCTCTATTATGGTATTGGGGATCAACAATCGATGACCTTGGCCGAAATTGGGCAGACTTTTGATCTTACACGGGAGCGTGTTCGTCAAATTAGGGAAAAGGCCATAAGAAAGTTACGTCACAATTCCAGAAGTAAATTATTAAAAACGTATTTGGGATAGGCGAAGAGAATAATAAACGGCAATAAAAAAAGCCCTGACGTTATCGTCAGGGCTTTTTTTATGGTTAATCAGCTCTTTAGGAAAAGCTTAATTTACTAACATTGATGTCTACCAAGATTTCATTCAAATTCTCAATAAAATTCATGTAAGCTGCGTTATCTGCGTTTCTATTTGCCATAATGCGTAAGGTTTTAGGGGGTTATGGGGTTAACGAAAAGGATTACATATAATCCAATTCTACTAATTCATTGATACTTAAAATTTCGTTCAGATCTTGGAGGAAAGCTAAATACTCCTCCCCGTAGGTATCGTATAGCATGTGGTTTAAGGTTAAGTTATAGCTGCAATAAGCAAGCGATTTGGGTTATTATTTATACAGTAAACATATTGATAACGGGGCCATGGCGCAATAAATTGTGGTGAAACAAAAAAAATGTGTTGTCAAAATAGCATTTTTAATGGAATAGCAAATCCAGTAAAAACAAGGTGTTGCAGTTCATCGAGGATTTAATCATTTGGTGGACTATCAAAAAAGGCCTGTTTTTTCAATTTGAGGATTTGAAAGTAAAAAGGATGGCAAAAATATTGTCCAAATGATCTGTAACAGGAAACCAAAAGAAGGTTATCGGATGGATCTTTTTATCACATCTAGGATTGATGAATTCTGTTCTAACCACGCTTTGAATAATTCCTGTTGGTTCGTTGTACGTTCCTGTGAAAGAATATCGAAGGTATCTGAAAGATCAAAACATAGGCTTTCCTTGAAAATCTTATTTTCGAGACCCTGTAGTACCGTAATAGCCTTTGTGCGAATTTCAGCATTCGGGTCTTTACAAAGCTTCTTTAAAAAGTTCAATTCTTTTTTATCACCTACATCAAGGATCATATCCATTAAAATAAGTTTCGCCTCAACGTCACAGTTACGGAAAAGATCCTCAAAAACACTAAAGGGATTGAATTCCTCCTCTAAATAGTTTCGGATATTCCTTTGTGAGGTCTTGGCCTCCCGAATCTTGAATTCAAGCATAATCCCTTCTATTCTGTTTATGATGTCTTCGTTCTTCGATTTTAATTGTAGCTCTTTGAGTAAAGGTATTTCACGACAATCACCAAACGCTTCAATATCCTCTAGTAAGCGCCTACTTATAAAGGTTTTTCCGTCAAATAAGATAGGATTGGAAAGTCTTGATGAAATATTAAGGGATTCATGCTGTTCCTGGGCAGGTTCGTTTAATCCACCCTGATCATCAGGAATCAAGGAAATAAACTTTAATAAGGAGCCCAAATTCGTATCTGCATCTATCTCGAACCATTCCAAACCATCATGGAGGGCCTTCTTGGGGTCATTGACTTCAGTTCCGGATTCTGGATTCCCAGTGATAGTGCTCCCATCATCGATGACCAAGGGTAAAAATGTCAATTCGTCCTCATTGATTCCTAAGGTACTTGAAGAAATGGAAGCCTCCGCTGCTGAATTCCCAATTTCGTCCTTGTGGACTACTTTAGGTAAAAAGTCAATATTTAAATGGACAGTTTCGGTATGCAGGGCATTGATGCTTTTATTATTCTGTCCATCCCAGTGGTTATAGGGCTTACGTGATTTTGGTATGACTTCGGAAGAATTATGTTTGTCGATGGAAAAAGGGAAATGTCCGTGTGATTCCAGTTTATGTTCTTTTTCAATCTTCCTTTGTATTGAAACGCTCATTTTGCTTAGGAATCGGATCGTAACAAAGTATAGTGCCGTAAGGGTCACTATCAATAAGGAAAGGTCCCATAACAAGTTTTCATGAAGTTTGGGAACTATGAAAAGTAAATCGGTTTTATATGTCAGTAATAGATAGTTCAACTTTGGTCTTATTCTGTTTAATTTTTATTTTTTGAATGTTCATATCCTATTTTCCAAGTTTCGCCATTTCCAAATCAATGGTTTGTAAGACCAATTCATGTTCCTTGATAAAGGATAGTTGCAATTCCCGCATCTCCTTAATATTCTTGGCAGAGGGAGTTTGTACGATGGTTTGTAATCTTTCAAGAATGATCATCAGCGAGTTTGCATGTAACAAGGTTACCCCAGGCTTTATTTTAAGAACTGCGCAGGATAGATTTTCCCAATCGGCGTTTTTCATATGTACACAATAAGCACCTATGAACTCAAGTATATTCTGTTTGAATATGCGAACCATTTCACTTAAAAAGCCGTAATCACCCATGCATTCTTCGAGCATGGTATCTAGACGGGCGTTTGGCAGTTTAACTTGCGCGGTTGTATCCTTGGGTTTTGATTCCAGTGTTGTTTTGGAATCTTTGGCTTTATTACCGTGGGTTATTAATTTCAGTAAAAGTTCTTGGGAATTAAAGGGTTTAAGTATAAAATCATTTAACCCAATCGCCTCTCCATTTTTTCTTTCACTTAGGGTAAAATCGGCACTGACGGCTATTACGGGGATTTGGTTGACGTTTTTATTGGCATTGGCCCTTATTCTCTTGGTGATTTCATAACCATCCATAGCAGGCATCCTTAAATCCATCAAGATCACATCCACCTTGTTTTCGGCAATGTATTCAAGTCCTTGCGGTCCATTATCCGTGATATATACTTTGCAGCCCCATTTTAATAGTCGTAATTCGATCAATCGTTGATTCATTTTATTGTCTTCGAAAACGACAATACGCATACCTTTTACCTGCTTTATGGCATTGGATACCATAACGGTATCTGTATATTTTTTATCAATATTACTTTCAATTCCTTTTTCATAAGGTATTTCAAAATCAAATGTTGTTCCCTTTCCAAGTTTACTCGAGACTTCGATTTGTCCACCTAATAGTTCTATGATCTGTTTTACGATGGTCAATCCCAAACCACTTCCACCATATTTTAAAAAGGTGTCGTTGGTTGCTTGTGTAAAGGAATCGAAAATGTGACCTAATTGCTCCTTGGCTATGCCAATACCGGTATCCGATACGCTAAAGGCCAGGACCAATTTGTCATTTCTAAGTCTTTTTTGGGTTATGGCGAGTTTTATCTCTCCCTTTTCAACGAATTTTATCGAATTGCCTAGTAGGTTGAGTAATACTTGGGACAGTTTACTCGGATCGCCTTTTAGTATTTTTGGAATTCCAGGTTCAACGGCTACGCTAAAGGATACGTTCGGCTTTGTTATCAACGTATTACAGAGATATTCTATATTTTGGATAACATTTGGAAAATTAAAGTCCCTTTGTTCAATAGCCTCCAAACCTTGTGATAATTTGGAATATTCAAGCAGCTCGTTCACGATTCCCATGAGTGTATCAGAGGCATTTTGGATAGCTTCCACCTTTTGCAGTTGGTTTTCAGACAGTTTCCCTTCCTTTAGCAAATCACTGAAACCGATAATACCGTTTAATGGTGTTCTCATATCATGACTTACCGTCGCAATGAGTTTCGAGGCACTTATACTGTTTTTTGGTTTTGAAACTTTATTTTTCATCAGCACCCTTTCCTCATTGGATTCGAAGTCTCCCATATTCCGGTTTTCGGAAGGATTGTACAACTTATCCTCCAAACTGGTTTTGAAAGACTCAAATTTCTTCTTTAAGTCCGAACCTTCATTGACACTTAGTTCTTCATAGGAGAAATCCTTCAATAACGATTCCAAATTGGATAAATGTGATAGTATTTTAGTAGCTTTCAAGGAGCATCGGATTTGGGTTCATATAATTCTACAAAAAAAGGTCTCTAATTGATTTATCGGTGATCAAGGAATTGTGATTCCCTTATCTAGACTTTAAAATTGTCCATTATTGGTCAGCTAGCCAATTTATTGTTCCCGAAGTAGCCTATTATGTTGTCAAATTGCTTTATTTGTAGGTATAAAACCCATCCTATGAAACAACTTGTTTATCTAAGCAGTCTTTTAATGTTACTCTCTTGTGGGAATAACCCAAAAAAAACGGGTGTTGATAGTGAAGATGCAATCAAGGAAATCCATGATAAAGTCATTACGATAGATACCCATAACGATATCAATGTCAATGATTTCACCAAAGCAATCAATTACTCGCAAAGACTTGATACACAAGTTAATATACCAAAGATGGAGGAAGGTGGCTTGGATGTGTCCTGGCTTATTGTTTATACAGGTCAAGATTCATTGAACGCAGAAGGTTATGCTAAGGCAAAGGCAAACGCAATGGCCAAATTTGATGCCATTCACAGGTTATGCGAGGAAATTGCCCCGGATAAAATCGAGTTGGCGTACACTTCAGATGATGTACGCAGTATTGTGGCCTCTGGAAAGAAAGTGGCCATGATCGGTGTTGAAAATGCATACCCTATAGGTGAAGATCTTTCTGAATTTGAAAACTATTATAATATGGGGGCCAGATATATATCCTTATCCCATAATGGCCATAGCCAATTTTGCGACTCGAACACTGGGGAGGCCGATGGTGTATGGCTTCACAATGGTTTAAGCGAATTAGGTAGGAAAGCGGTTAAGGAAATGAACCGATTGGGCATTATGATCGACGTTTCACACCCGTCAAAGGAATCGATGATCCAAATGATCCAATTGTCCAAAGCACCCATTATCGCTTCCCACTCATCGGCTAGGGCCCTTTGCGACCACAGTCGTAATTTGGATGATGAGCAGCTCTTGATGATGAAAGAAAATGGAGGTGTGGTACAAACCGTTGCTTTTAGATCTTACCTGAATACGGAAAAGAACGATAAACGCACCTCTTATATGAAGAATATATATGCGCAAGTTGCAGATTCATTGGGGGTAGCTTGGTATGAAAGGTCCCAAATAAAGGATTTGACCGAAATCCAGAGAAAGGAGTTTTTTGGCAATTACAGGAGGGTGATGGATATTGGAATGGAAATGGCCAAAACCAAAATCGATGTTCCGGAAGATGTGAGTGTGGTCGATTTTGTGGATCATATCGATTATATGGTAGATTTAATAGGGATTGACCATGTAGGTATCAGTTCCGATTTTGATGGTGGCGGTGGAATCGAAGGATGGTCAGATGCCTCGGAGACGATGAATGTAACCGCAGAACTGGTAAAAAGGGGGTATTCCGAGGAAGCGATAGCAAAACTATGGGGTGGTAATTTACTAAGGGTACTCGATCAAGTTCAGGAAGTTGCGGTTGCGTTGAATAAAGAACAATAATTTAAATTTCACCTTTATATAAGGTAGGCTGGGTAACATTTTTACCCAAAAGGCAAAGGAAGACTTCGCGCACATTAATTAGCTGTATTTGTTAATTGACACTAGTGGATTATTAGGACAATTCTTGTTAATTTATGTGATAAGAATAAATATAATGTAACATTCCCTTTATATTTGATACTAATCAAACAATAAATTAAAAACGCTAACAATGAAAACACTAAAACTATGTATTGCAATATTCGCCATTACTTGTATTGCTCCCTTAAGCGCACAAACCGCCGATGAGATCCTTGATAATTATTTTGAAAATATCGGTGGATTGGAAAAGCTTAAAAGTGTAGAGGGTATCAAGATGGTTGCAAAAGTCAATCAACAGGGAATGGAAATTCCTTTGGAAATCCTACAATTTAGCGATGGTAAACAAATGACCATTATCAACTTCCAAGGAAAAGAGATAAAGCAGGGTGTTTTTGATGGGGAAACTTTATGGAGCCACAATTTTATGACCATGAAGCCAGAAAAAAGTGATGCAGAGGCTACTGCCAATTTTAAATTGAACTCCAATGACTTCCCTGATTCGTTTATAGATTATAAGGAAAAAGGGTATACCGTGGAATTATTGGGCAATGAAACCATAGAAGGTACGGAGACCTATAAAATAAAATTGACCAAGGAACCTATAACAGTAGATGGTAAAAAGGAAGAAGATGTATCATTTTATTATTTTGATACGGAGAACTTTGTACCTATTGCCGTGCAATCCGAAGTAAAATCAGGTCAGGCCAAAGGAATGGTACAAGAAGTGACCTTTAGCGATTATCAGGAAGTCGATGGACTGTATTTTCCTTTTTCAATGACCCAAGGGGTAAAAGGTCAGCCCGGTAGTCCCTTAACCATAGAATCCATTGTCTTGAATCCCACAGTGGAAGAGTCCTCCTTCGTATTTCCAGAGGTGATGGCAGTAGAGGAAAAATAATAAATAATAAACACAACATTAAAAAGCCCTTTATTTAAGGGCTTTTTTTATCTAAAACCATCCTTAAATGAAACAATTGTTATCCCTAGTAGCCCTTTGGGGCCTGGTCGGACTGTATTCAGTAAATGCACAAGACATAAATAACGACGGTAAAGCCTTGTTCGGTGATATGACCGCTAGGCATATTGGTCCGGCTCTTATGAGCGGACGAATAAACGATATGGAAGTGCATCCGACCAATAGTAGGATAATTTATGCAGGGACCGCAGGGGGTGGTGTATGGAAATCCAACGATGCGGGTTCTACCTTCAACCCTATTTTCGATGACTATTGCCAATCAATAGGGGCGGTTGCCTTAGACCCCAATGACCCGGATAATACCATTTATGTAGGGACAGGGGAAACGTGGACCCGAAATAGTGTTTCCTTTGGTGATGGACTGTATAAGTCGATAGATGGAGGGGCCAATTGGAAAAAACTTGGATTCGACAAATCTGAACGTATCGCCAATATCATTGTCAATCCCAAAAATCCGAACGAAGTTTATGTTGCCGTTTTGGGAGCACTTTGGGGCGATAGTGAAGAAAGGGGTGTCTATAAATCATTGGATGCCGGGGAAACTTGGAAAAAATTGTTATACGTAAATCCTAAAACCGGTTGTGCCGATTTGATCATGGACCCCATTGACCCCAATGTTCTCTATGCCTCGATGTGGGAATTTAGACGTACGGGTTGGAGTTTCGAGTCCGGGGGTGATACTAGTGCTTTATACAAATCAACTGATGGTGGTGCGACTTGGAACAAAATACACAACGGTTTTCCTTCCGGAAAATTAGGAAGATTGGGGATTGCCGTGGCTCCTTCGAACCCCAAAGTACTATATACCGTAATCGAGGCGGAAAAAGATGAACGTAAAGGTTTATATCGCAGTGATGATGCTGGAAATTCATGGAAACAATTGAACAATGATTTTGGTATTACGGTTAGACCTTTTTATTTTTCAAGGATTGTCGTTGACCCCCGGGATGAAAATGTGATTGTTAAGGGTGGCCTTAGTGGTTCTATTTCCAGGGACGGAGGAAAAACATTCAAGAACCTTGGGAATATGCATAGTGATATCCATGATATCGCTTTTAGTATTAAGGATTCCGATATTATGTATGTCGGTACCGATGGTGGTGTTTATCGTTCTTGGGATGGTGGTACCAATATGGAAATTGTGGAAAACCTTCCGCTATCACAATTTTACCACATAAGTGTAGATAATGAAACCCCATATAATGTATATGGAGGCCTACAGGATAACGGTTCTTGGTATGGCCCCTCCTCCTCCCCTGGCGGCGTAGAGGCCCGGGATTGGAATTCTGTGGGATATGGTGATGGCTTCCGGGTCTTAAAACATCCATCCAAAAACATTATCTATTCCGAAATGCAGGGTGCAGCGAACGTTTGGCGTATTGATGTGGATAGAAATCTTACAAAAACCATTCAGCCCCTACCCTCCAAAGGTATTGCCAAACTGCGATTCAACTGGAATGCCCCCATGGCTATCAGTGCCCATCAACCTGATCGCTTTTACATGGGGAGTCAATTCCTGCACAAATCGGAAGATATGGGGGATACATGGAAAATCATCTCACCCGATTTAACCACGAATGACCCTGCCAAGCAGGCACAGGAGGATTCAGGAGGATTGTCCAAGGATAATTCCGGGGCAGAAAACCATACCACCATCTTTACAATAGCGGAATCACCTCTTGATGGGGATGTGATTTGGGTAGGTACAGACGATGGCAATGTTCAGGTAACCCAAGATGGAGGGAAATCATGGACAAATACCGTTGTGAATATTACCGGTCTTCCTAAAAACACATGGACATACCATATAGAAGCCAGTGTCTTCAATAAAGGAACGGCCTATGCAGTTTTTGAGGGGCATACCCAAAATGACATGCGTCCTTACACCTATAAAACGACCGACTTTGGTAAATCCTGGAAGAGTATCATCACAGATGATGTGGTTGGTATTGTCCGCAATATCCAAGAAGATTATGTAAATCCCGATTTATTGTTCCTAGGGACAGAATTTGGGCTGTATATCACCATAGATGGTGGAAAAAATTGGAAAAAATTCACCAATAACATGCCATCGGTAGCCGTTCATTATATTGAATTGCAGAAGCAGACCAATGACTTGGTTATGGGTACCCACGGTAGGGGCGTCATCATTATTGACGATATTTCCCCACTTAGGGATCTCGACGAAGAAGTATTGAACAAGAACGTACATTTCTTTGCCAGCAAGCCTACCGTTATCAACGAAGAAAGTAGTTTTTCGGGTAATTTTGGAATAGAAACACAATTCGTGGGGCGCAACAAAACCAAAGATGCCCAAATCAAGTATTTCCTAAAGAAAAGGCATACGTTTGGCAAAATGAATATGGAGATCCAGGATATGGAAGGTAATACCGTTATTGAGTTGGGTCCAGGTAAATCGAAGGGAATCAATATTGTAAACTGGAACGGAAAAATCAAACAACCCAAAATTGCCAAGGGAAAGACATTTTCTTTCGGTGGATTTACGTCCCCATCCGTCCCTGCGGGTACATACAAAGCGGTTATGACCAAAGGAAAGGAAACCTTTGAACATACTTTTGAATTGATCTATGATACGAATTCCCCATTAACGGCCGAAGAAAGGGAATTTAAGAACAAGACCACCATGAAAATGTATGACATGACCCAGGAATTGGCCTATCTGGTATATGAATTGGATGAAATGATAACCAAATCAGAGCTCGATAAGAATTCCAAAATGGCCGGTAAATTAATTGACCTCAAAGAAACTTTGGTCATTACCACGGGTGATAATTATGTGGGTTCCGCCGAACCGCAATTGCGCGAAAAAATGGCCGATCTCTATAGTAAATTAGCCGATAACTATGATAAGCCAACATCATCCGAGGTGGAAAACCTAAGTATGATCGCTGAAAAATTTGAAACGGCAAAATCGGATTTCATAAAATTGAAGAAAAAGTTCAAAACCAAGGAACCCCTTGCTTTAATGACGTTTGACGAATTCTTGGAGCACAATTAGCAGAACGTACCATATCAAAAAGGTCATTGGTAAACAACCAATGACCTTTTTTTGTTTATAACCCCGTTAAAAACTAAAACAATAGGAGTGCGAAGGAGCTATTGAAACAGGTATCTTTATTAAAACTTCGGAACATGAGTGACAGGTCCCATAATCTTTTGCGAATACGTCCACAAATCTTATCGGCCAAAGTGGATCCATCAATGAGTACTGATGAACAATTCCAGAACCGAACCATGCGTCCTATAATTAAACTGCAGAACGATCTTATACTGGCTGTTTTTCAAAACTATATCATCAAACACAAAAACAGGTACCATGAACTAAGTTTGGAGAATAAGTTGCTCTATATCGAAAATTCCATCCATAAGGATATTAAATTCCGGAATTCCCTAAAAGGGATGATCATTGGTCAATTTACGGTTGAAGAATATGAAGGTTACATAAAAAATTCCTCGGCCTTGAACAAACGCATGATGCATATGGTCATCGAACGTATCAAAAGCCAAATGCAGGTTTTCGAGATCCCGACCTTAGTCCAATAAAGATTCCCCGTTGAGATTGGTCGTTAAAATATCACTCATTAAGTCAAAATAAGGACGGATACGCTTAAATGATTCATCCACCGTATTGACAAAATCCTTTGAAAGTACTTCCTTATCCGTGAATTTTCGGATAAAAATGAATTGTTTCTTTCTGATCAGGGCTATATCCGGATGTTCCTTATCGAATCCTTTTGGGGCCGTTTTCAACTCCTCACCTACTAGATTTCCCCAGATTTTTTTAAATTTTGGATCATAAATAATGGACTTGAATTCCTCGGCATCCAATTCCAATTCTTTTCGAATACGCAATAAGTCCTCCTTCTCGGGGTTCCAGAATCCTGTGGCAATTAAACTTTCCCCAGGAGCTATATGTACATAATATCCACCTCGTAATCTTGCCCCTGCCCTAGCGTATGAACCAGCCAAATGTGTTTTATACGGCGTTTTGTTCTTTGAAAAACGGACATCCCTATAAATACGGAACATTTTCATCTTTTCAATATCATCATGCTGTTTCATTTTTTCCATAAGAATACCAAAAACATCCTTTACGCTGGACTGCAATTCTTTAAACCTGTCTTTGTTTTCGGTAAACCATTCCCTCGCGTTGTTTTGTTCCAACTCCTTTAAGAATAAAAACACTTCTTTAGTAATTACTGCGTTTTGCATACGACTTATCTGAGGTTATTTTAAGCTAAAGTTAACCAAATGGAACAAACTCCTTTTAAAATAATGATTAATTTAGATTTCGAAATCAACACCGAATGGACCAGCAATCAGTAATCGATAAAATAAAACAGCACAAAAAACAACCCAATCTAAGGTTTGCCTTAAAGGAAAAGGTTGAATTGTTCACCAATAAACTGTTTTATACCCTTTTTGATATAGATACCCCTGTCGAAGGGAATTTAAAAATCTTGAAAACCGATTTTGAGGAATTGGCCAAATTGGCTTGTTGGGAATGCGAGAACCCATGTAGTAAGATATGGCAAGGGTATTTGGAATCCTTACCCAATGTGCTTGAAAGCCTGAACCTGGATGCAGAGGCCATTGTTGATTGCGACCCTGCCTCCATGTCGATAGAGGAGGTTTATATGGCATATCCGGGGTTTTATGCCATCGCTATTTACAGATTGGCCCATGAGTTATATCAATTGGGTTTTCCGTTGGTCCCAAGGTTGATGACCGAATATGCCCATAGTAAAACAGGTGTTGATATCAATCCGGGTGCCCACATTGGAAAATCATTCTTTATTGATCACGCTACAGGGGTTGTCATAGGCGAATCGGCCATAATAATGAACAATGTAAAGGTTTATCAAGGGGTTACCCTTGGGGCTTTGTATGTTGCCAAGGATTTAAAGAAAACAAAAAGACACCCGACCATTGAGGATAACGTCACTATTTATGCCAATGCTACCATACTGGGTGGCGAAACAGTTATAGGGGCCAACAGTGTCATTGGAGGTAATGCTTGGGTAACATCTTCGGTACCCCCAAATTCAACGGTCTTGAACACACCGATAATCAAAATCAAAACAGCAACAAATGTCTAAGAGTATACTCGACACCATTGGAAATACCCCTCTTATTGCATCACAGGTCCTGAATACAAATCCCAATGTAAAACTGCTTTTTAAAATGGAGGGTCACAACCCTGGAGGTAGTGTTAAGGATAGGGCAGCTTATAATATGATAAATGCTGGTTTGGAAAAGGGTACCATCACCAAGGATTCCAAGCTTATTGAGGCTACAAGTGGTAATACGGGTATTGCCTTGGCTTTGATAGCGGGTATTTACGGACTCAATATTGAATTGGTCATGCCAGAGAACTCTACCAAGGAGCGGGTGCAGACCATGCGTGCCTATGGTGCCAAGGTTACACTTACCCCTTCAGATATAGGGATTGAAGGCGCTAGGGATTATGCGGAGGCCAAGGTAAGGAATGAGGGCTATATTATGTTGAACCAATTCTCCAATGAGGACAATTGGAAAGCCCATTATAAAACGACTGGACCGGAAATATGGAATGATACGGAAGGGGAAATCACCCATTTTGTGTCATCGATGGGAACCACAGGAACAATTATGGGTACCTCTACGTATTTAAAGGAACAGAATGAAAACATACAGATTGTCGGCGTACAGCCTACCGATGGTTCGAGTATTCCGGGCATACGAAAATGGCCCGAAGCCTACCTCCCCAAAATATTCGATGCAAGTAAAGTTGATCAGGTCATAGAGATTAGTGCCGAAGAAGCTAGGGAAATGGCTAGAAAACTGGCAAAAGAAGAAGGTATTTTTGCAGGGATGAGCAGTGGCGGCGCTACAATGGCGGCGTTAAAATTAGCGGCCACCCTGGATAAAGGAACCATTGTATCTATCATTTGTGATCGGGGAGACCGGTATCTTTCCTCCGATTTGTTCGATTAATGGGAAAGTATCCGAGTTATAACCAATTTTTCTTTTTGAAAAAGAATACCATCCCGATAAATACGACAATCATTATGCCCCAAATGAGGAAATAACCATATTTCCAATGTAGTTCTGGCATATGTGAAAAGTTCATTCCATAGATACCGGCAATAAAAGTCAATGGAATAAAGATAGAGGACATAATCGTGAGGACCTTCATGACCTCATTCATCTTGTTGCTCATATTGCTCATGTACATTTCCATTAAACTCATGGCCATTTCACGATAAATCTGCAAGCTCTCGTTAATTTCAAAGGAATGATCAAGGGCATCCCTTAGGAAAAATTTGGTATCCTTACTGATCAGCGGATTTTCAGAATCGATCAATCGACCTACAAGTTCTTTTACCGGGAAAATCCATTGGCGTATTTTAAGGACTTCCTTTTTTAACTGTTGTATGTTACGGGCTACCTCAGGGGTGGGATTTTCATAGAGCTCATCTTCCAAGGTTTCAATCTTGTGACTAATATGTTCCAAAACGACAAAGTAATTATCTATGATGGAATCCAACAGCGCAAAAAACAAATAATCGGAGTCTTTGGTTCTGATCCGTCCCGATTTAGCACTTATTCTATCCCTGACCCCATTAAAAACATCATAATCAAGTTCTTGAAAGACCAATACACAATTTTGCATGAGCACCATGGCTACATGTTCCCCGATCAATTCATTATTGTCATTGATGTAGACCATTCTGAATGTCCCAAAAATATAATCCTCGTATTCGTCGATTTTCGGACGCTGTTGGGTATTTACGATGTCTTCAAGAATCAATGAATTTAAACCAAAGTGGAAACCTACCTTTTCAATAAAAGACTCATCACTTAAACCTACGATATTGACCCATGAGGTTGTAGGGGTATCCTTATGGGCGACAATTTGCCCAACATCCCCGGGATAATGGATTTTATGAAGACTATCGG
This sequence comes from Maribacter aquimaris, assembly GCF_014596745.1. GTDB lineage: Bacteria > Bacteroidota > Bacteroidia > Flavobacteriales > Flavobacteriaceae > Maribacter_A > Maribacter_A aquimaris. Next base: position 125,057 of record NZ_JABTCF010000001.1, on the reverse strand, counting down.
TATACTCAATAATCGTGACCTTGGTCTCAACGGCTTCCCGATGCCCCATATAGGTTATCGTTCCAGGGGCTTTACCAACTTTTTTATGTCTTTTGAATTGTCTTTTTAAAACGTCCTTCTTTTTGGCCATGTAACGATATTTATATAAATATACTAAAAGTAATAGAGGTCTTTCCTTTATCTGAATTCTATGCTATGCAACATGAGTCCTGACCCAGGGGCGACACTTGTCAGTTTTAAGGAACCGGGGGAGGAAAGGGATTCCTCGATATCATTCATGGACAACTCCCCTTTTCCCAATTGGATCAAGGCTCCCATGATCATTCGTATCTGATATCTCATGAATCCTTTCCCTTTAATGTGGAGTGCATAGGATTTTTCAGGAAAAAAATTGGCCTTAAAAAGGGTATTTTCCCGAATTTCGCATACTTCTATGGTCCGTAATCGTTGTTTGTTTTTTTGGGCTTTCACCGTGTAGGAGGTGAAATCATGGGAACCCACAAAAAAGGATGTGGCCTTGACCATGGCCTGCAAATCCAAATTTTCAAGGATATTAGTGATAAACGGGGCACTGAAAGGGTGGTTCTTTGAACCGAAAGAAAAAAGATAAATGTATTCCTTGGTTTTAGGATCTTTAATGATGTTAAAGGATTCATCTACTTGCTTGATTCCTGTCACCCTAATATCGGAAGGTAAATTTTCATTGAAAAGCTCCAAGAAAACGGCATGGTCCTTAATAGGTACATCGTTTATGAAAAGCTCAAATGCGGCATCCAAGGCAGAGACCTTTGAGTCCGTTCGTCCGGCACCCAATATCTTGAACTGAACATTGGGCATAATAAACTTTAGGGTCTTGGTGATCATACCTTCGATGGTTTTTTGGCCGGGTTGTTTTTGCCAACCACTGAACCTAAAACCCAAATATTGGACATTGATCAAATAGTAAAACCGTTGCTGCCTCATTGGTGAATTATTTGCCCCAAAATTACAGTTTAATTATAACTGCCATAATTTTTGTATTTTAATTACGTAATCAACTAAACAAAAATAATATGGTAAGCCATGGTAAAGTAAAAGTACCTGTCTGGTACTGGATTGTAAGTATTGTGGCTCTGATATGGAATCTTATGGGGGCAATGGCCTATTTGGGCCAGGCCTTTATGACCGAGGAAATGAAAGCGGCCATGCCAATGGAACAGTTGGCCTTAATGGAAAATACGCCGGCATGGGCTACCGCAGCATTTGCTTTTGCTGTTTGGGGTGGGGTTTTGGGATGTATAGCCTTACTCATCCGTAAGAAATGGGCCAAAATGATATTGATGGTCTCACTTTTGGGTATTTTGACACAAATGGGATACTCCTATTTTATGACCAATGCCGTTGAAGTTTATGATACTGCCCAAGGGGTCGTTATGCCAATAGTCCTAATCGTTATTGGTGCCGGTCTGGTAGTATTCGCCAATTCGGCGCAGAAGAAACATTGGATCAATTGACCACAAAAACATAAGGGAAAGTGTGGCAAGGCAATTATTGGGTTTTGACCACACTATTTCTATTCTTGACAACATAAAATGTCGTTTATCGATTATTTTGAATTTTAGCTATAGCTTTTCGTTTTATTTGTAGCAAAGGGGGTCCCCAATACCCCAGAAACCAATTAAACATGAAATTAATAACGCGATTGTTGTCGTGGAAAAGTTGTCTCATACTTTCAGTAAGTGTCTTACTTTTATTGAACATATTTAGTTTTTATGGACTCTATACCAATAAATTCTATTTCTTTAAATTCGATAACTATATCTTCCCTTTATTGACCCTAGTACATTTTGCATACCTCTATGCGATATGGTTTAAAATCAAGGAAGAAGAGATCACCGATCCCCAAATGCGCAATTTGGAGTTTACACTCTATGTGATCTTAGTGATATATAGTTACAAGCTTTTTGAAACCATTTCCATTTTATTGAGTTATAGCGATTTTGAAAGTCATGTGATACCCGCAACTTTTATTCCAATAGGGGTATTCATCACTTTTTTATATGTAATGTTATTAGTATTGACCTTGGTTACGTTTAAACATCGGAAAGATAAAATAGGAGCCTATGATTTCAATAGGATCAATGATGAAATTGATTCTTGGGATTAAAGGGATTGATAGTTATAAAAAAAAGCTCCTTGATCAATTTCAAGGAGCTTTTTTTAGGTGTTATAAATAGCTTATCGCATTGCGGTGCCGGAAGGGAAACTCCCATTCACGTTACTACTTATTTCCTGAACGCCCATTGCATCGGCAGGTATCATTCCCGCTAAAGGTTTTAAAGTAAAGGGTGCAAGACTATTGTCAGGATAAGGTTCAATGCTGATTACGGCAACCTTGCCCCTAATATCTGTAGGGAACATTAGACCTTCTGGAGCATTGACCAAGAAATCCTCACCAGGAAATGGAGGCCCAGGGTTTGTGCCACTGAACATACTTGCTTCATCGCTACCTGAAACGGAAGTGAATGTACCTGTGGTGACAGGAATACCGTCGATAACCACCCAACCTTCATACTTCCATCCAGGTTCAAGGGCGGGTAATTCCAATCCGTTTTCAGCACTACCAGAACTGTTGTCCAAAAACCAGATTCCGCTATACTTTTCTTCTTCAGTACCCATGCCGGTAGGTGTTGCGATGATGAATTTACCTGAAATGGCATCAAAGGTGGGAGCCACTGTCCCTGTGGTTAAAGCGGCGGAATTCCCATTAAAATCGCCTACGAATATTTTTGTATCTGCCGGGGAAGTGGAAGGGTCTGGATTGGGCTCAATGGATAAAACGAACTTTGTGGCACTTTCCAACGTAACAGCATCAATATCAAAGGATGTCTGGGAAAGTTCCCCATTCGCATTTACCGAAAAGGTACCTGTACTCACTGGTGCGCCATCTACAATTACCCAACCCTCGTAGCGGAAATCCGCACCCAAATCCTCCAACCCGTCAATTGCCAAGGTCAGTGCAGTGTTCTGTGGTTCCTCAACGTCGTCGTCGTTTACATTACAGGATGATACCAGTACAACTGACATCACCATAAATACGTACTTAAAATTTAATTTGTCCATTTTTTTCATGTTTAATAGTTAAGGGACAAACTAACGGGGATAGTATAACAGAAGGGTCACAAAAGGATAAACTTTTGATACGGACTTATTACAAACCAATAACAACCGTTTGATCTATCATTTAAGATAGCCCCCAATTCGTTTTATGAAATATGAATGGTATATTGTAAGGACACTTCCAAATATTCAACTACTAGTAGGTTAAGTACTTGTTGGTCACATTTTTTTTGAAGGACAGTCAACAGGTATTATCCCAAAGTTTAATCCTGCTGTGATAATTCTGTGATAACTTTTGATTTTATTCGTAATTACAAATATGAAAAATATTCTAATAATAGAGGATGATCCCGAGATAATCAAACTATTGGAGATCCATCTTACCGACCTGATTTACACCACATCCAAGGCGATGGATGGGGAAGAGGGACTCCATATGGCCTTGGAAAACGATTATGACCTGATTCTCCTGGATTTGACCTTACCCACTATGGATGGCGTTGAAATCTGCAAAAAGCTTCGGGCTGTAAAGAATACACCCATTATAATGCTTACCGCAAAATCCGAAGAAATCGATAGGGTTCTTGGTTTGGAGATAGGTGCTGATGACTATATGACCAAACCTTTTAGTATTCGAGAGCTACTTGCCCGGATCAAGGCCGTTTTACGTAGGACCGAGATAAAGGTGGAAAAGAAGGAAAACACGTTAGCCATAAACGCCGAGAATTTGACAATCAATATTGAGAAAAGAAAAGTCCTTTTGGATAGTCAGAAAATAGAGCTTAGTCCAAAGGAATTTGAGTTGTTGGTATTGATGGCATCCAATCCCGGCCGAAATTATACGCGCTCTGAATTGTTGAATATGATATGGGGTTACAATTTTGAAGGGTATGAACATACGGTAAATTCCCATATCAATCGTTTACGGGCTAAAATTGAGTCCGATATGGCAAACCCCAATTTTATATTGACCACCTGGGGCGTTGGGTATAAATTTAATGAAGACGTTATAGAATGAGCACGGATAAAACCTTAACACCGCGACTGGTAAAAAAATTATGGCTCGCTTTTATAATATTGATCGTGGTCATAGGGGCTTCGTACATATTTATCACAGGATATTTTGACAATAAGCATAGTGAGGCGACCATACAAAAGATAAATGCCAGTTTAGCCAATCATCTTATAGAGGAAAAATTTCAGGATGCGTCCCCCTTTTTGGTTGATGGTAGTGTGAACAAAGCGTTGTTCGGTGATCTAATGCACGATATGATGGCCGTTAACCGCAGCATTGAAGTGTATCTAACCGACAAAAGTGGGCATATTTTATATTCCGTTGTTTTGGACCATAGTGCGGATTCTGATGTAAAAAGTGTATCGACAGCCCCTATAAAGCAATTTATTGCGGCCAAGGGGGAGAAATATATTTTGGGGGATAACCCAAGAAATCCTGAAGAAAAGAAAATATTTTCCGCAGCACCTTATAATATTGAGGGTAAGGAAGGGTATATCTACATTATTCTGGCTGGGCAAGAGTTACAACAGGTAAGTGATACCTTGATCGGACGCTATTATTCCAATTTGGGTATAGGAGCTTCCCTCCTAGCCATACTCTTTGCTGGTATCGTTGGTTTTATAAGTATATGGTTTCTTACGAAAAACCTAAGGCTTATGACCGGCACGGTAAGAAGGTTTCAGGAAGGTGATCTTGAAGCTAGGATCGAGAACCCCAAAAACTCGGATATTGAGGTATTTGCCAACACCTTCAACGAAATGGCGGATACCATTGTGGGTAACCTTGATAAAATGAAATCCGTAGATCAATTACGAAGGGAGCTCATTGCCAATGTTTCCCATGACCTTAGAACTCCCTTGGCCATTCTTAAAGGTTATATTGAAACCATGCAAATGAAAAAGGATTCCCTAACCGACACGGAAAAGCAGGAATACCTACAAATCACTTATGACAATGCGGATAAGTTATCCAAATTGATCAATCAATTGTTTGAATACTCAAAACTTGAGGCAGAACAGATAACCCCGGTAAAGGAGCCATTTTCCATTACGGAATTATCGCATGACCTTATTGCAAAATTCAATGTATTGGCCCAACAGAAAGAAATAGACCTTCATCTGAATAACGCCCAAGAGAATTGTATGGTTTTTGCGGATATAGGCCTTGTTGAGCGTGCCTTGCAGAATCTTTTGGAAAACGCCCTAAAATATACTCCGCCAAAGGGAGTGGTAGTACTTTCCATAAAACAGAATAATGACCAGGTTGAGATTAACATTAGGGATACGGGGACAGGCATTCCTTTAAGTGAACAGCCCTTTATTTTCGACCGCTATAAGCAGGTTGATAGTAGCATTAAAAAACAGGGACACGGTTTAGGATTGGCCATCGTGAAAAAAATCATGGATTTACACGATACAACCATCACCGTACTTAGCAAACCTAAGGAAGGAAGTTCTTTTATCTTTAAATTACCGGCCTATCACGTTTAGATGGGAAATAGATGATTATGAAAATAAAAAACCTTCCATATTTTGGAAGGTTTTTATGTTTCTAAGCTATTAGAGTCCACTGAAATAGCTTCCATAAAGATCTTTGAATTGGAAACCTTCCGAGAATCGATGCTTGCTCAATTTCTTATGGGCGACCAATCCCCAAAGTAATAGCTCTTTTAAAAAATAACTATCCTCTTTTGGGATTTCAGGATTGTTTTCCTTGATCAATTGACCCAGCGGAGGCACGTCATCAAGAGCCCGCTTGTATTCAGTATCGGTATATTCATCCAAAAGTTCAAATCCTTCCCCTTGGAAAAACCAACTTACAAGTTCGTCATAGGGTCCTTCCTCATCTTTGCGTTCCAATTTTTTAATCTCTGGAAAATAGGTTGTGAATAGCGATTTTACCGCTTCATCGATTAGAATGGCAGCAACGGTATCCGCACCTTCCTGTTCCCCTTCATACACCAATTCAATCTTACCGGTAATGGCCGGTATAATTCCCATAAAGTCGCTCAGCCTTACGGTTGTTTTTTCGGCTCCGGTTATCAAAGCCCTCCGTTCTGCGGTACTTAATAGATTTTCAAATGCCGTGATACTGGTTCGGGCACTAACCCCACTTTTGGCATCAACATATTCACTGTTTCGTGCCTCAAAACTGATTTGCTCCAAGAGGTCTTTTGCGATTTCCGGAACATATACGGTATCTATCTGTCTTTGGTCCAAATTGGATTCCTGGGCCGTTATTTTTCGTGCTGTTGGAATGTCTTCGGGATAATGCGTCAGAATCTGGGATCCTATCCTATCCTTGAGTGGTGTCACAATACTTCCGCGATTGGTATAGTCCTCTGGATTCGCAGTGAAGACAAATTGAAGGTCAAGGGGTAATCGTAATTTAAAGCCCCTAATCTGAATATCACCCTCCTCCAATATATTGAACAATGAAACTTGGATTCTGGATTGGAGATCGGGCAACTCATTGATTACGAATATACAACGATTGGCCCTCGGTATCATTCCAAAATGGATAACGCGATCGTCGGCATAGGACAGTTTAAGATTTGCGGCCTTAATGGGATCCACATCCCCAATTAAATCAGCCACGGTAACATCCGGGGTGGCTAATTTTTCATAAAACCGTTCACTCCTGTGAAGCCATGTTATCGGTGTATTGTCTCCTTGCTCTTTTATCAATTCCATTGCGTAACGTGAAATGGGATTGAAAGGGTCGTCATTGATTTCAGAACCTTCAACGAAAGGAATCCACTCGTCGAGGAGATCCACCATCAATCGGGCCAACCTGGTTTTGGCCTGGCCCCGTAATCCCAATAAATTGATATTATGACGCGATAGTATAGCTCGTTCCAATTCGGGTATCACGGAATTCTCATAGCCCCAAACCCCTTGAAAGGATTCCTCCCCTTTTTTTATTTTCTCCCGTAGATTGTCACGAAGTTCATCCTTGATGCTTTTTGTTTTATAGCCGGCTTTTTTTAGCTCCCCAAGTGTTGTTATTTGTTCCTTTTTCAAGTTCATATGCTTTTTTGTGATTCCTGTTACCACAGGAATGGTAAATTAGTATTTTAACCTTTTAATCTTTTTCTTCTGTTTGCCTCATAATCCTCAAAGATCATTTCTCCCAGACCGGTCAACCCCGTAAAGAAGGCCTTGCCTTTATTGGCTTCGGTAAAATGTCTTATAAATTGCTTAAGATAAGGGTCTTGGGCAATCATAAAGGTAGTTATGGGTATATGCAGTTTTCGGGCATGACTGGCCATATTATAGCATTTCTCCACAATATGATCATCGAGACCTACGCTGTTTTTATAATACGTACCATCGGGTAGCCTCAGGCAACTGGGTTTACCATCAGTAATCATGAAAATCTGTTTGTTGGTATTTCGCTTTCGCCTCAGTATGTCCATCGCCAATTGTAACCCTGCTACGGTATTGGTATGGTATGGACCTACTTTTAAATACGGGAGTTCCTTTATGGATATGGGCCAAGCATCATTTCCAAAAACCAGTATATCCAATGTGTCTTTGGGATATCTCGTGGTAATCAATTCGGCCAATGCCATCGCTACCTTTTTCGCAGGGGTAATTCGGTCTTCACCATAGAGAATCATACTATGGCTAATGTCGATCATTAAAACCGTACTCATTTGGGCCTTGAAGTGGGTATCTTCAACAACCAAATCATCTTCAGTCAATGAGAAGTCACCAACGCCATTATTGATTTGCGCATTTTTAAGACTTTCGGTCATTGAAATATGCTCTAATCCGTCTCCATATCTATATTCCCTAAAGTCACCCGTATGCTCGTCGCCCTGTCCTGCTTTGTTCGTTCTATGGTTACCGGAACCTTTGCGTTTTAATTTTCCGAAAATTTGATCTAAGGCATGTTGCCTGATAATACGTTCCATTTTGGCGGTAATCGCTAGATTTCCCGGGGTTCCTTCCTCGCCTTCCCCATCGCCACCACCATCCTCGAATTCTTCCCTTAAGAATCCTTTAGCCTTTAGGTCCTCGATAAAATCATCAATGGTATAGTTCTCATCGGTAAGCCCATATTCCTTATCCAATTCCCGTAACCAATCCAATGCCTCATCCACATCACCGGAAGTATGTGTAATCAACTCTTGAAAAATCTCGAAGAGTTTATCAAAAGGGGATTGCTCAGGAGCATCGTAGGTAGTAAAACGAAATCCTTTTCTCAAATTCATAGCCATATCATAAAATTAAGGTATTAAATATGAAGCTAAATCGTTTTTAGAAAAACTTAACGTAGGTAACTATTTTGGAAGGGTCTCTTCGAGGTAGGTTAAGAAGGAATATGAATAAGGGTAAGTATCTTAAAATATAAGTTATTTCCTACAATATCAACTTGATTATAACGTTCAACTAAAAGTTGATCCAAAACTTAAGTACCTATGAACAAATTAATTCTATTATTCCTTTTTCTAGTGTCTATTCTTCCTGGCACCATTGATGACGATTGTTCAGCGGTTTACAGTAGGGCAACGTATGCCCTGTCCCATTCCAAAAAGGCCTTAAAGGCCCACAATTTTGATCATCAGGTTTATTACTCCGGGAAAACTTTGGAAGCCTACAAGAAAATTGCCGATGGTATGAAAGAGTGTGACTGTGAGAATGCCACAGAGCTTATCCTGGATATTACCATGGATGCCAAAAAAGCAGCCGATCCGGTAGATTGGCCCCGTGGACGTTATTATAGTAAAAAGGTATACCTAAATACCCAAGAGTTGATTACTATTCTTGACCTATGGGCTGAATCTCATGAATAATAAGATCCCTTACTTGTACAAATACAATATTGAAGGAAGTTTTAGTGCCTTCCCTTTAAAACCTCTACAATGTCATTAAGGGCATACCCTTTAGCTTGTAACAGTATTAAATAGTGAAATAGAAGATCAGCACTTTCATTCAAGAACAGATCATCATTGTCATCTTTGGCCTCTATGACCACCTCAACAGCTTCCTCCCCTACCTTTTGTGCAATTTTATTGATGCCTTTTTCGAACAATGAAGCTACATAGGATTTACTGCCATCGGCCGCTTTTCTGCGTTGTGCAATAACCGCTTCCAATTCGGACAAAAAGCCGAATTCCTGTTTGTTATCTTCATTCCAACAGGTATCACTTCCTTTATGGCAGGTAGGTCCAACAGGATTTACGCGAACCAATAAGGTATCTTGGTCGCAATCGTTCTTAACCTCCACCAAATTCAGGAAGTTGCCACTTTCCTCCCCTTTTGTCCATAAACGCTTTTTGGTTCTACTATAAAAAGTCACCTTTTTGGTATCCAGGGTCTTTTGATACGCCTCTTGGTTCATATACCCCAACATTAAAACGTTTTTAGTTGTTGCATCTTGAATGATGGCCGGAACGAGTCCGTCACTGTTTTTATTGAAATCAATATCCATTTTATATGTTTTAAACGCCTTGAACATCTTAAATATCCAAGAACATGGTTTTTATAATCGTACAGGAATCCCTTTTGATCGGAGTTCCTTTTTTAAATCGTTTATTTCTATTTCCTTAAAATGAAAAACACTTGCGGCCAGGGCTGCATCCGCTTTTCCTTTGATAAAGGTATCTGTAAAATGTTGCATGTTGCCTGCACCACCGGAGGCAATAATCGGAATATTCAATTCCGATGACAATTTGGCCAAGGCCTCATTGGCAAACCCATTTTTGGTCCCATCGTGGTTCATTGAGGTAAAAAGGATTTCACCGGCACCACGTTCCTCGACTTCCTTGGCCCAGTCAAAGAGTTTGATTTCCGTAGGTACCTTCCCTCCTACCAAATGCACGATCCATTCGCCATCAATAACCTTGGCATCTATGGCCACAACAATACATTGTGAGCCGAACTTAGCTACCAAGTCATTGATCAATTGTGGATTCTTTACAGCTGAAGAATTAATCGAAACCTTATCGGCTCCGTTATGGAGTAAGACATCAACATCCTCTACCGAAGAGATGCCTCCACCGACCGTAAATGGGATATTTACTTTTTCAGCCACGTGGTATACCAAATCGGCCAATGTCCTTCGTTTCTCCTCAGTGGCCGATATATCTAAAAACACCAATTCGTCGGCACCTTCACGGGCATAGATCTCAGCGAGTTCCACGGGGTCCCCCGCATCGCGAAGATCAACGAAATTAATGCCTTTGACCGTTCTGCCATTTTTAATATCCAAACAAGGTATGATTCTTTTTGTAAGCACTTCTTATTGATATTTTGTAATTATTAATCCGATGGTGTTTGGTTTTCCATTTACACTGATGCTTTATGTGGCGATCAGGACGATAGGATGAAAGTCTCCAATTGTTTGAGGCTTATCCTATTCTCGTAAATCGCCTTTCCTATAATTGTCCCCTCACAACCCAGTTCTGCCAACTTTGGAAGCTCATCAAACGTCGATATGCCTCCCGAGGCGATCAACTTAAGGTCGGGAACCTCTTCCAATATTTTTTGGTACAATTCAAATGAAGGGCCTTCCAACATACCATCTTTACTAATATCGGTGCATATAACATAGGTAATACCCCTTTTTTGATACGATTGGATAAAGGGCACCAAGTTTTCCTTTGACTCCTCTAACCAACCTGAAACCGCTACTTTTTCATTCATGGCATCTGCACCTAATATTATTTTGTCGGGACCATAACGTTCTAGCCAATTCAAAAAAGTTTCCTTGTCCTTAACCGCAATACTACCGCCTGTAACTTGATTGGCACCACTTTCAAAGGCAATTTTCAAATCCTCATCCCGCTTTAATCCACCCCCAAAATCAATTTTCAATTTGGTTTTGACCGCAATCTGCTCCAAAACCTTATGATTGATGATCTGATGTGATTTAGCTCCGTCCAAATCGACCAAATGCAGGTGTTTTATTCCATGGGATTCAAATTCCTTGGCAATCTCCAACGGATTTTCGTTGTATATTTTTTTTGTGCTGTAGTCTCCTTTGGAAAGTCTTACACATTTACCATCGATGATATCAATAGCCGGGATTATACGCATATTATAATTGTAAAAAGTTCTTTAATATCTGTTCCCCCACGGTGCTACTCTTTTCGGGATGGAACTGTACCCCATAAAAATTGTCCTTGGCCAATGCGGCACTATACGGAATTCCATATTCGGCGGTAGCTATGGTTTCTTTACACAAAGGGGCGTAATAGCTGTGGACCATGTAAATATATTCTGTTTTGACAATATCCTTAAACAGATTTGTTTTCAATGCTGTAATGGCATTCCAACCGATTTGCGGTACTTTGACTTTATTTGAAAAACGGACCACATCACAATCAAAAATCCCCAACCCCTTGGTGTCTCCCTCCTCTGAACTATTGCACATAAGTTGCATGCCGAGACAAATACCCAACACGGGTTGTTTCAGTTGTGGAATCAAGGTATCCAATCCGCTTTGCCTAAGCATTTTCATGGCACTACTGGCCTCTCCTACCCCTGGGAATATAACCTTATCGGCATTTTTTATTTCCTCGACATCATCGGTCAATAGGGCATCATATCCCAATCGTTTAAAAGCGAATTTGATGCTTTGAATATTCCCTGCTCCATAATTAATTATTACAATTCTCATAGATTAAAGTAAAAAGTTAAAGGAACGAAGTACAAGGTTGGTTGTTCTTTATATGTAATGATCATCTTATTTTCTTTTCCTGTTTTATCTCTTTGCACATCTAAGCCTGTGCCTAGTACTTTATAAAACACCTTTAGTCGAAGGTAAAACCATCTTCTCTACATCCCGTTTTACCGCCATTTTGATGGCCTTGGCAAAGGCCTTGAAAATAGCTTCAATCTTATGGTGCTCATTTTTACCTTCAGCTTTTATATTCAGGTTGGCCTTAGCACCATCGGTAAATGATTTAAAAAAGTGATAAAACATTTCGGTAGGCATTTTTCCGATCATTTCCCGTTGAAAATCAGCGTCCCAAACCAACCAGTTGCGTCCTCCAAAATCTATGGCGACCTGCGCCAAACAATCGTCCATAGGTAAACAGAAGCCATATCGTTCAATGCCCAATTTGTTCCCTAGTGCTTTATGGAATACCTCTCCCAATGCTATGGAAGTATCCTCTATGGTATGGTGTTCATCTACCTCAAGGTCACCTTTCACCTTGATATCCAAATCCATTTGACCATGTCTTGCCAATTGATCCAACATATGGTCAAAAAAAGAAAGACCTGTGTCAATGTTACTTTTTCCAGTACCATCGAGGTTTAATTTGATATAAATATCGGTTTCGTTGGTCTTCCGTGTAATTTCAGCAGTGCGATCATTCAGCTTGAGAAACTCGTATATCTTTTCCCAATCATTGTTCTCCAACGCGATCACGCTATCCAATTCCTCCCTTTTCACCGAAATCTCATCAGTACCCAAATTGGTGTTGTCATTGATAAATATTCCTTTGGAACCCAGGTTTTTAGCCAGTTCCATATCGGTTAACCGATCTCCGATTACAAAAGAGTTGGCCAAATCGTATTCCTCTGAAAAATATTCCGTTAACAACCCCGTTCCCGGTTTTCGGGTATTGGCATTCTCATGGGGAAACGTACGGTCAAGAAAGACCTTGTCAAAAACCACTCCTTCATTCTCAAATGATTTAAGGATGAAGTTATGTACGGGCCAAAATGTTTCTTCAGGAAAAACATCGGTTCCCAACCCATCTTGATTGGTTATCATGACCAGTTCATAATCCAATTCCTTGGCAATTTTACCTAAGAAAGTAAAGGCTTTCGGATAGAAGATCATTTTCTCGAACGCATCGATCTGTTCATCGACAGTTTCTTTGATGATAGTGCCATCCCGATCTATAAATAAAACTTTTTTCATGTTATGCTATTTCCTTTAAAGCGGTGATCAATTTTTCGTTTTCCATCTTGGTGCCAATGGTGAACCGCAGTGTGTTCGCGCATAGGGGCTGTGTTGTCCTATTTCGAACCACTACACCTTTTTTCAGTAGCTGCCTATACTTTTCGTTGGCATCGTCTACTTCAACAAGTATAAAATTAGCATCTGAGGGATAAATCGTTTTTATATAGGACACTTCATGCAATACTTTCAACAAACGTTCCTTTTCTGCTAATATCTGACCAACCTCAACGTGTAAAACCTCGGTTTTTAAAACTTGCTCCAACGCCCGCTTTTGGGTTAGTTCGTTCACATTGTACGGTGGTTTTATGGTGTTCAAAACGGCTGTTATTTGTGCTGATGCGAAACACAATCCCAATCGAATACCTGCCAACCCATAGGCTTTGGATAAGGTTTGGGTAACAATTAGATTTGGAAATCCATCCAAGCGTTTCAACCAGCTATCCTTATCCGAGAAATCGATATATGCCTCATCAATGACCACTAATCCATCAAAATTATTCAAAAGGTACAAGATGTCACTTTCGTCAATGCTATTTCCGGTAGGATTATTGGGGGAACAAATGAAAATGATCTTACTATTCCCATCTACGGCGTTTAAAATGCCTTTCGTATCCAATTGGAAATCCTTGGTCAGGAGTACCTCACGATTTTCCACGGCATTGATACCCGATAAAACCTTGTACATGCCATACGTAGGAGGAAGGGAAATAATATTGTCGACCTTCGGTTCACAAAAGGCCCTGAATATCAAATCCAATACTTCATCGCTCCCATTTCCCAAAAGTATGTTATTGGCATTGACTCCTTTTTGTTCCGCCAATACCGCTTTAAGGTTACGTTGTTGAGGATCGGGATATCTATTTACACCATTCTCGAACGGATTCTCATTGGCGTCCAAGAAAACCATCTCCGTACCATCGGAAACATATTCATCCCTTGCCGATGAATACGGTTGTAATCCTTTTATATTCTCCCGAATACTATTATTTAAATTGAATTCTGACATTTCTTTATTCTTTCAATCGTATTTTGGCCTTTCGTACTATTATCAATCCTTTAGACTTTGTAATCGAAGTGTTACCGCATTTTTATGGGCATATAAACCTTCCGCTTCTGCCATTACCTCGATGGTCTTTCCAATTTCCACTATACCCTCTCTCGATATTTTCTGGAAGGTCATACTTTTCATAAAGCTATCCAGGTTTACGCCACTATACTGTTTGGCGTAGCCATTGGTAGGTAGGGTGTGATTCGTTCCAGAGGCGTAATCGCCTGCACTTTCGGGGGTGTAATCGCCGATAAATACCGAACCTGCATTTTTAATGTTATCGATGAAGTAATCCTCATTCGTCACACAAACGATAAAATGTTCTGGACCATATTCGTTAATCAGGTCGTTGGCGGTGGCATCATCCTCTACATAAATCAATTTGCTGTTGGCGATGGCCTTTTCGGCAATTTCTTTTCGTGGTAATTCCTGAAGTTGTTTTTCAACTTCAATTTCAACTGCCGCGATTATTTCTTTGGAAGTCGACACCAAAATTACTTGACTATCGACACCATGCTCGGCCTGACTTAATAAATCGGAGGCCACAAAGGCAGGGTTTGCCGAATCATCGGCAAGGACCAAAAGCTCACTGGGACCTGCCGGCATATCGATAGCAATCCCATATTTGGTCGCAATTTGTTTGGCGACAGTGACGAATTGATTACCGGGGCCAAAGATTTTATAGACTTGCGGAATGCTTTCAGTACCAAAAGTCATCGAAGCGATTGCCTGTATGCCGCCTACCTTGAATATTTTGGTTACCCCACATAAGTTGGCCGTAAACAAGATAGCCGGGTGGATCTTTCCTTCCTTATTAGGAGGGGAGCACAACACCAATTCCTCGCAACCTGCAATAGTAGCGGGTACGGCAAGCATTAGAATAGTGGAAAACAAGGGCGCGGTACCACCGGGAATGTATAGTCCAACTTTTTGTATAGGTCGTTTTTCCTGCCAACATTGTACCCCATTTGCAGTTTCTACCGCTACCCTATCCGTTTTTTGGGCTTTATGGAATACTTCGATATTGTTCTTTGCTGACAATATAGCCTCTTTCAATTCTTGGGAAACCAATGCTTTAGCCTCCTCGATTTCCTGTTCAGAAACCAGAAACCCATCTATAATAACCCCATCAAACTTTTCGGTATACTTTTTTAAGATGGTATCTCCATCGTTCTGTACCTCTTTAAAAATGGCCTCAACGGTTTGTTCAATATCGGCTACGGTCTGTGTAGGACGCTTTAATACAGTGCTCCATTCCGATCTTTTGGGATTGTAAATCTTTTTCATGTTAACGTTCCTCAATTTTTTTAATCATATGGTATCCTAATGGTTCAAAACCATGACCTTGCCAAAACTTTTTTCCTTTTTCGTTGTGTACATAGCAATTAACCTCTACGGTCGTACAATCAATACTTTTCGCATATTCAAAAAGCCATGACATCATCAGTTCACCAATCCCTTTACTTCGATATGATTCCTCTACATAAACATTATCAGGCTCAATATGTTTGCCATTGTACAATTTATTCAGGACCCAGAATCCGCAACATGCGATCAATATGTCACTGTCATAAACACCTATGCATTGGTAACTTCCCATACCCAACATCGGCTGTAGGCGACTTTTGAGCAAAGCTTCGGAAAACTTACCTTGATTCAGCTTATAAACCAAGGGTAGAATCGATTCCATTTTGTCAAAAGGAATCAATTCTAGTTTTAAATTGTCTTCCATACCAATAACTAAAGCACCATTTTCTCGATAGGGCAAACTAAAATACCCTCGGCACCCGCTTGCTTTAATTCATCGATAACTTCCCAGAACTTATCCTTATTGATTACGGTATGTACCGAACTCCAACCTTCTTCCGCCAAAGGTAAAACTGTGGGACTCCGCATCCCGGGCAATAATTTCAGTATATCATCCAATTTGTTGTTCGGGGCATTCAGCAACACGTATTTGGACTGTCGGGCCTGTAAGACCGACTTGATTCTAAATTGCAGCTTTGTTAAAATAGCCTTGCGCTCGTCGGTGATTTTTTGTGAAACAGCCAAAACCGCTTCACTCTTCAACATTACTTCAACTTCTTTAAGGTTGTTCTTGAAAAGCGTACTGCCACTTGAAACGATATCGCAAATTCCATCCGCAAGTCCAATATTCGGGGCTATTTCAACAGAACCATTGATAATATGCAGATCGGCATTGACCCCCTTTTCCTTTAAATAAGCGATAACCGTGTTGGGGTAGGAAGTGGCTATGCGTTTGCCCTCAAAATCCTTGACAGAAGTATACTTCATCGATTTAGGGACTGCCAAGGAAACCCTACATTTTGAAAATCCCAATTTTTCGGTAATGTCAATACCCTGACCTTTTTCAATCAATACATTTTCACCGATTATGGCGATATCCACTACCCCATCACGTAGGTATTGGGGTATGTCCCCGTTACGTAGGTAAAAGACCTCCATGGGGAAATTCCGTGAAGATGCCTTTAACTGATCTTTACCATTATCTATGGAGATTCCACAATTTTTAAGGATCTCAAGGGAATCCTCATTCAAACGGCCCGATTTTTGGATCGCAATTCTAAGTTTTGTCATTTTCTTCTTTTGTTAGGTTCAAGAAATCAAAAGAGTTTAAAAATAAAACCCGTTTGATTGCTCAAACGGGTTTTAAATATTTTGTAATACTACAATACATCTTTACCTTGCTTGAGAGCCAGTGTAAAAATGATGATGTGTATTTTGATTCTTCATTACGAATGTAAAATTATAACTTATTTTCAATTCACAAAACATTTGTTCAAAATTGCACAATTCTTTCTTTGAAATGTACATTATCCAACAGTTTAGTTATTTCCTAAAATTAATGGAAGACCTGATTCGCCTCCTCCGACAACTATGATCTTCGTGTTGGGTGACTTGGAAAGTTCCAAGGTAGCATCGATACCTTTGTCCTTCAAGATCTGATCATTCAAGGAAGCACTTAAAATACGGTTCGCATCGGCTTTACCTTGTGCCTCTATAGTTACTTTTTGAGCTTCTTTTTGGGCCGTAACCAATCTAAACTCGTACTCCAAGGATTCTTGCTCTTGCTTTAATTTACGTTCAATAGCTTCCTTAATAGTCGGAGGTAAGGTTACATCACGTACCAAAACTTCGTTTAATTGAATGTACTGTCCATCAACGATTTTTTGGGTTTCCTCAAAAATTTCCTGCTGAATGGCATCCCGCTTGCTGGAATATAGTTGCTCAGGGGTATAACGGCCTACGACACTCCTTGCTGCAGAACGTATGGTTGGCAATAAAACCCGTTGAATATATTCAGAGCCTTTTTCTTGGTGTAATTTCCCCAAGAATTCGATTTTTGGTTGGAACCAAATGGATGATTCCAATTTAATCTCCAATCCATTGGATGACAATACTTGCATTTTTTCAAGGACCTCTTGCTGCCTCACCTCATATACAAATACTTTGTTCCATGGGGCAACAATATGAAAACCTTCTCCCAAGGGTGGTTCATCGGTGACGACACCCCCACCAAAAGTTTTGTAAAGGACCCCGGCCTCACCCGAGTCAATCGTAATTGCAGATTTTGATATCAATATCACCAAGACTATTAGTACAAATACTGCTGGTAATGCTATTTTAGGTAATTTATCCATATTATTCATTTTAATTTAATCCGTTGTATTTTCTTATAAACCACTCCACAGACAACGCTGCGATTATTAATCCTAAAAGAAACCGGAAATCAACCAAAGGTACGACATTTTCATCGCTTTTCTGTATAGGTTTGAATTGGTCATTGGCCAATAAGTCATCTATAAGAATATGGGTATCCTTTGGAAAATACAACTTGCCTCCAGTACCATCCGCAAGCCTTTCCATTTTCTTGTAATTACTCGATGTGAACTGCTTTTCGACATCGAAATCCAAGATATTGAAACTTCCTGATTTAGTCAAATTTTCATCTTCAACTTTTACGGAAAAGGCATATTCCCCTGATGGCATATTACTTAAATCAGTCTCGTAATACCCTCCTTTCAATAGCATGGGGAAATCTTGCACTGTATTCGCCCCTTGCTTTCTTAGTTGTAGCGTGATCTGGGCATTGGGGTCGAAAGTAAATGATTCATCAAAATAGTTGACGGTTATCTTGGCATCGTTGCCATGGTCATAAAAAGATTCATAATCCAGGACCAATCGGTCTTTGGGTTCATTGACCGAGAGGTATAGTATTATTTTGCCGATCAATTCATCAAATTGATTGAAGTTTTGCTGCTCCCGATAATTTTGAATACGCCATTTCCATAGGTTTTCACCAAAAAGGACGGCCTCCCTCCTTTTGTCATCATCCAAGATGACCAATAAGGGTTCCCCTATATCACTTCCCTTGATCTTTTGGGACAATAACCCGTAGTGGTTTTTAATTATCATGGTTTCGCCCAAGTTGGTTTCCAACGGGGGGTAATTATAAAAATCGATATCGGGAATATTGAATTTATTGAAGCCTTTGTTGACTAACGGACTCACTTCCTCAGCTTGGTCATAACTGTTTTTTGAAAAGGAATTCTGAATTTTATTGAGAAAATTCCAATTTGTTTTTGGACCTGTGATCGTAAAGGTGGCTATATTGGATTTTGCAATAAAATCATATAGCTTACTAAACGATGGTGTCGGTTGATATAGGATGATCAAATCCACATCCTTCAATTTCCCCAAATCATCCAAGGGTTTTAGTAGCTCTACCGAGCGCTGTTCATTGCTTTCAATGGATTTTTTCAAAGCACCAATGTCTGGATGCAACAGTTCGGAGACAATGGCGATGTTGGTTTTCTCATCAATCACCTCTATCGCAATGTTTTTGATGTTATTGGCAATGTTCTTTTCGTTTTCCAAAGGGTCGAGACTTATTTTCAATGTCTTCAAACCTACTGTAGCTGCATTTAAAAGGACGTTTATTGATGCCGAATTGTTGTTCTTGGATAATTCCAGCCTTTCGGAGTGTACCGTTTGACCATTCATTGTTATTTTAAACATGGAAGCTATACGATCCTCCCCATCATACGATACGAAAACCTCAAGAGGAAACTTGTTCTTTAGAAATGCATATTTATTGCTATTGACCTGGACGATCTTCAAATCATCATACCTCGTGGTATCTCCCACAACCAAAGGAAATATTGTGGATTTTTGCTGATTGCCGTAGTATTCATAATCATCCCCCAAGGTATTGTTGCCATCACTTAAGAGTACAATGGCACTCTGGGAGTGATCGAAAATGGTATTTAAGGTTTTGATTCCTTTTGCTATATCCGTAGCGTTTTCATTAAAAGTCAAACTATCCAGAACCCTCAATTCCCTACCGAATCCATATTGTTGGATATTGAATTTATCCTTTAAATTATCGGATGCATCAAGCTCCTTGAGGATCGCATTTACCTGATTTTGGCCAATGCTATTCTTGATTGACGAAGAATTATCGACCAGTACGATCAAATTGGATTTCTCCAAAAAGAACTTTTTTTTAATGAACTTTGGGTTTATCAATAACAAAAAAGTACAGAATACAGCCAAATAACGCAAAAAGGAAAGCAGTAACCGTTGCTTTCCTTTTGTTTTAGGCCTGTAGTAATATTGAAAAATAATAACCAACAGGGCAGCTATTGCAGCTAATATAATCGCAAGTACTGTTGTTGTTTGCATTTCTTTATAAACTAGAAGCCATTTGGACCAATTGGACTATGGTCGATACGTAGTTCGTTACCTGTGTTAGGTTAACATTCCCCCATTGACATGCAAAACCTCCCCAGTAATATAGGAGGATAAGTCAGAGGCAAGGAAAAGACAAGCATTTGCAATATCTTCCGGAGTCCCACCCCGTTTCAAAGGAATCTCATCACGCCATGATTGAACCACTTTTTCGTCAAGTTTATCGGTCATTTCCGTTTCGATGAATCCAGGGGCTATAGCGTTGCAACGAATATTTCTGGAACCCAGTTCCAAAGCCACTGATTTTGTGAAGCCGATCATACCGGCTTTGGAGGCGGCATAATTTGATTGTCCGGCATTTCCCTTAACACCAACGACACTACTCATATTAATGATAGAACCTTTTCTTTGTTTGAGGAAGGTACGTTGTACGGCCTTTGTCATGTTAAAGACCGATTTTAAGTTGGTTTCGATCACTTGGTCAAAATCGTCCTCGGCCATTCGCATGAGAAGATTGTCTTTGGTGATGCCTGCATTATTGATTAGGATGTCAATACCACCAAAATCCTCCAATACCTGCGAAACAAGTTCTTCGGCAGCTTTAAAACTAGCGGCATCACTCTTGTAGGACTTGGCCTTTACTCCTTTGGCCATCAATTCTTTCTCCAATTCCAAGGCAGGACCTTCACTTGAACTATATGTAAAGGCCAAATTGGCCCCATGATCAGCAAATACGAGGGCAATGCCTTTACCTATTCCCCTACTGGCTCCCGTGATTATTACATTTTTTCCTTCTAACAGTTTCATTTATTGATTCTTTATGCTGTTGGTTATCAAATATAGGATATGTTTATCCAAAGTTGAAAAAAATCCCGATAATGCTGAGTAATCATCAGAACGATCGGGAGGGTAAATCTTCGATATGAAATTTTGACAGAGGTAGTCTATCCCATCACCTCTTTCACTTTAATGCCTATTTCCGCAGGGGAATCAACAACATTGATTCCACATTCCCTCATAATGGCCTTTTTGGCTTGGGCTGTATCATCACTTCCTCCTACGATAGCACCTGCATGTCCCATGGTCCTACCTGCAGGAGCTGTTTCCCCAGCGATGAATCCTACAATGGGTTTTTTACTTCCGCTTTCCTTATACCACTTGGCGGCATCGGCCTCTAATTGTCCTCCAATCTCACCGATCATTACAACACATTCGGTTTCCGGGTCATTGATCAATAATTCAACGGCTTCCTTGGTTGTTGTTCCGATGATAGGATCTCCTCCAATACCTATGGCGGTAGTGATTCCCAATCCTTGGCGAACAACCTGATCGGCTGCTTCATACGTGAGTGTACCTGATTTGGATACGATACCAACATTACCTTTCTTAAAAACAAAACCAGGCATAATCCCAACCTTGGCTTCTCCTGGCGTGATAACCCCGGGACAGTTGGGTCCAACCAATCGGCAATCCTTATCCTTTATGTAATCGGCCGCTTTGACCATATCGGCAACCGGAATACCCTCTGTAATCGTGATGATTACCTTAATACCCGCACTAGCTGCTTCCATAATGGCATCAGCGGCAAAGGCTGGCGGCACAAAAATAATGGTCGTGTCAGCCCCTACTTTTTCAACAGCCTCTTCAACCGTATTGAATACAGGTCTTCCTAAATGTTCTTGCCCTCCTTTTCCCGGAGTAACACCACCAACTACATTGGTACCATAAGCTATCATTTGCTCTGCGTGGAAGGTTCCTTCGCTACCGGTAAATCCTTGAACAATTATTTTGGAATTTTTGTTGACTAGAACGCTCATAAAGGTTTTATTTTATTTTATTCACAAAAATATGCCATAGCTTATTATTTGAAAAGCCATAACGGGGTTATTCTTTTAATTTTGCTATAATTTCGGGAATTTTTTTCACGTAAGCTAATTGCTTTAATTTCTCCCTGGATTCTTCAATGGGGGTGCCAAAATAACTTTTACCCCCAGGAACGGATTTTGTTACTCCCGTTTGTCCCATGATTACGGCTTTGGAGCCAATTGTTATTCCACTATTGGTCCCGACTTGACCCCATATGGTAACTTCATCCTCAATAATCACACAACCTGCTATGCCTGTCTGTGATGCTATTAGGCACAGTTCCCCAATAACGGTATCATGGCCAACGTGTACTTGATTGTCCAATTTGGTACCTCGTTTTATCGTAGTATCCCCGGTTACCCCTTTGTCAATCGTACACAAGGCCCCTAATTCAACATAATCCTCAAGAACAACGCGCCCACAGGAAATCAGTTTATCGAATCCTTCAGGTCTTTTTTTGTAATAGAAGGCATCGGCACCCAATACGGTACCTGCATGAATGGTAACACCATCCCCTATTACACAATTATCATAAATACTGACATTGGAATGTATAAGGCAATCTTTCCCAATGGTCACATTATTACCGATAAATACATGGGGTTGGATAATTGTACCCTCCCCAACTTTGGCAGAACTGGATATCGATAACGTACTTTGTTGGAAAGGTCGAAAGAATTTAGACAGTTTGTTGAAATCCCTAAACGGATCGTCAGATATCAACAATGCTTTTCCTTCGGGGCATTCCACATCTTTGTTTATCAAAACAACCGAAGCCTTTGATTTTAAGGCCTTATCGTAATACTTTGGATGGTCTACAAAGACTATTTCCCCATTTTGCACTACATGGATCTCGTTCATTCCCAAAACCTTAAAATCCGGGGAACCTACATAGGAACAATCTATTATGGTCGCAAGTTGTTCAAGGGTGTGTGGGCTAGGAAATCTCATGGCATAAAGTGATTTTCAATATTCTGGTTAGGTATTTATTCCTTTACCCTTTCCATATAATTACCCTTTTCGGTATCGATCTTGATTTTATCCCCTTCATTGATAAAAAGGGGAACATTGACCCTTGCACCGGTTTCCACGGTTGCCGGTTTGGTGGCATTTGTAGCGGTATTTCCTTTAACACCAGGCTCTGCGTGGGTTATTTCCAGAATAACACTGGCAGGCATATCCACAGATAAAGGCATACTGTCCTCCGTATTGAACAAAATGGTCACAACTTCACCTTCTTTTAACAAATCAGGAGCATCCAAAGAGCTTTTCTGAAGTGATATCTGATTGTAATCATCGGTATTCATAAAGTGAAAGGTATCGCCTTCCGCATATAAATATTGATAAGATCTTGTTTCAACACGTACGTCTTCGATTTTATGACCTGCAGAAAAGGTGTTGTCGACCACTTTGCCACTTGTTACACTTTTAAGTTTTGTTCGTACAAAAGCCGGACCCTTACCCGGTTTTACATGTAAAAATTCAATAACCTTATAAATGTCGTGGTTGTATTTAATGCACAATCCTTTTCTAATATCTGATGTTGATGCCATATATAAATTTAATTAGTACTAAAATAACCTTTCATAATACCGCGTTGTGAATCCCTGATAAATTGAAGAATTTCATCCCGTTCGGGAGTGGCCTCCATTTCGGCCTCAATAATCTGGACCGCTTGGGTATTATTGTAATGTTTTTGATACAGGATACGATATATATTCTGTATCTCATGTATTTTCTCAGAGGTAAATCCCCTTCTTCGAAGTCCGACAGAGTTGATTCCCACATAAGACAAAGGTTCACGTGCCGCTTTAACATAAGGGGGTACATCTTTACGTACCAAAGACCCTCCTGTGACAAAAGCATGTCCTCCGATGGATACAAATTGGTGTACGGCCACTAAACCGGCCAAAATAACATTATCCCCTATGGTTACGTGTCCTGCCAATGTCGAATTGTTGGAAAAAATACAATTATCACCTACTAGACAATCGTGGGCAATATGGCAATAAGCCATAATCAAACAGTTTTTTCCTATAACCGTTTTCATTCTATCGGAAGTGCCTTTGTGAATGGTCGCACATTCGCGTATGGTGGTATTATCACCAATGATCACTACGGTTTCTTCCCCTTCATATTTTAAATCCTGGGGAGAAGCGGAGATTACCGCACCTGGGAAAATATTACAATTTTTTCCGATACGGGCCCCTTCCATTATGGTAACGTTGGAACCGATCCAAGTACCATCCCCAATGATAACATTGTTATGTATGGTGGTAAAAGGTTCAACGACAACATTTTTCGCAATTTTGGCGCCTGGATGAATATAGGCAAGCGGTTGGTTCATATATTAGTTCTTTTTTACGATTTGGGCCATCATTTCGGCCTCACACACCAATTTATCATTGGCATAAGCATACGCTTGCATATGGCATATCCCCCGTCGTATGGGTGAAATTAAACTACAGTGGAAAATAAGGGTATCCCCTGGAAGTACTTTCTGTTTAAATTTGACATTGTCGATTTTCATGAACAATGTAAGGTAATTTTCAGGGTCGGGAACGGTACTCAATACGAGGATTCCCCCAGTTTGGGCCATGGCCTCAACCTGCAGTACACCAGGCATTACCGGTGCGTCTGGAAAATGTCCTACAAAAAACGGTTCGTTCATGGTGACATTCTTCATTCCTACCACATGTTGGTCAGAAAGTTCCAATATCCTATCGATCAATAAGAAAGGAGGTCTATGTGGAAGCATGGCCATAATCTGATGGATATCCATCAAAGGAGGCTTGCTCAAATCATATTTAGGAATATTGTTGCGCCTTTCCATTTTAATGATCTTGGACAATTTCTTTGCGAATTGGGTATTCACAAAATGACCCGGCTTATTCGCAATTACCTTACCCCTAATCCGTATTCCGGCCAAGGCCAAATCCCCAATCACATCGAGTAATTTGTGCCTAGCGGCTTCATTGGGTTGGTGCAATGTCAAGTTGTCCAGGATACCATTGGGTTTTACCGAAAGCTTCTTTTTATTGAAAGCCTTTTCGAGTTTTTCCATGGTTTTTGACGAAATCTTCTTATCTACATAAACAATGGCGTTGTTAAGGTCCCCGCCTTTAATCAAACCATTTTCGAGAAGGGTTTCCAGTTCGTGAAGAAAACTGAAGGTCCGTGCATCCGCTATTTCCTTTTTGAAATCGCATAGCTTGTGCAAAGTAGCATTCTGTGTCCCCAACACTTTTGTACCAAAATCTACCATTGCGGTGATTTGATAAGTATCGGATGGTATTATTGTTATTTCACTTCCTGTGGCATCATCTTTATACGATATGACATCCTTAACGATGTATTCCTCGCGGTCTGCTTCCTGTTCAACAATACCCGCGTTCTCCAAGGCCTCAACGAAGAACTTGGAAGAGCCATCCATAATAGGAGGTTCCGGAGAATCCAATTCAATGATCACATTATCGATTTCCAATCCGACCAAAGCAGCCAAAACATGTTCCGACGTATGGATTTTGACCCCACGTTTTTCTAGGTTGGTGCCTCTTTGGGTGTTGATGACATAGTTGGCATCAGCCTCTATAATAGGCTCTCCTTCCAAGTCAACACGTTTAAATGCATAACCATGGTTTATAGGGGCAGGGGTGAATTTCAAAGTAACATTTTCCCCTGTATGCAAGCCTACACCTTTCAGCGTAGCCTCTTTTGCAATTGTTCTTTGTTTATCCGTTGTTTTGATCACTGTCAATCTTTTTTTCCAGTTTTTCAATTTTCTTTACAATCTTAGGTAGGTTCTTAAAATGAACATAAGACTTATTAAAATCCCCATACGTTAATGCAGGAGATCCCTGTAATACTTCATTGTCCTTTATATTTCGGCCAATACCTGATTGGGCCTGAATTTTTACATTATTTCCGATCGTAATATGACCAACAATACCCACTTGTCCGCCGATCATACAATTTTCGCCAATTTTCGCCGAACCGGCAATACCCGTTTGTGCAGCAATAACCGTGTTTTTACCGATTTCTACATTATGGGCGATTTGAATCTGATTATCCAATTTAACCCCTTTCTTTATTAAGGTAGAACCTAATGTGGCCCTGTCAATGGTGGTGCCTGCACCAACATCGACATTGTCTTCCAGAACAACATTCCCGGTTTGGGGAACCCTTATGAATTCACCGTTTTTATTTGGGGAATATCCAAAACCATCCGCACCTATGATCGCACCACTGTGAATCATGCAATTCTTACCGATTACGGTTTCAGAATATATTCTGGCTCCTGCAAATATGGTGACATTATCATCAATTCTTACATTATCACCTATAAATACATTGGGATAGATCTTAACATTGTTTCCAATAATCACCTTACTTCCAATATACGCAAACGCCCCTAGATAGAAATTATCACCATAAACGGCGTCATCGGCTTTAAAGACTGGGGACTCTATCCCAACTTTATTATTTTTAACCTCATTGTAGTATTGCAAGAGTTTTGAAAAGGATTCATACGCATCATCCACCTTGATCATGGTGGTTTCAATATGCTGTTCCGGAACAAAATCTTTATTTACAATGGTCACTGAGGCCTTTGTAGTGTAGATGTAAGAGGTGTATTTGGGATTGGCTAAAAATGTCAACGAACCTATTTCGCCCTCCTCTATCTTGGCGAGTTTGTGTACTGAAATCTCAGGGTTACCTTCAACTTCTCCTTCTAAAATGCCCGCAATTTGACCTGCTGTAAATACCATGGTGACAAAAGTAAGAAAAATAGTTAAACCGTTTCTTTGGGGTAACAGATATAAAATTTAGTCACTTTTTTTGAAAGTGTTTTCAAATTCAAATGGTCGGAAGCTTTGGCGGCATCCTTAAGTTTACCATCCTTCCTAAGGATATTAATATTCTGTTTGTCAATATTGTATGCTCTATTTGATATTTCCCCAGTAAAAACAAAATATGCGGTTTCCGCATCGGAAAGCTTCCAAAGCTCTTTGATTTTTTTTAAATGTTCATTTAATTTTTTAGGGGAAATCGACTTATTCTTGAGTTTTATGGTGAGCAATTTTCTATTAATGATCATACCGCACAAAGTAGAGAGCACAAAATCCCCATGATATTGCCATTGTTTGAGTGCTGATAAAATGTCGATATCATCCAAATGGGAAAATTTATCCAAATTAGTGGCATTGAAGTTATTCATGTCAATTTTATGCTCCATAAAATACAACAGTGCTTCGCTACAATTCAAATGCTCTCCCTTGGCCAAAAGTTCCTTGGCCCTTTTTAAGACACGGATCAATAATTGCTCCGCTACCAAGCCTGTCTTGTGCAGATATACCTGCCAATACATAAAACGTCTGGCCATAAGGAATTTCTCAACGGAATAAATCCCTTTTTCCTCAACGACCAGTTTGTTGTCTACCACATTGAGCATACCGATCAAACGTTCAGCATTGATACTGCCTTCAGCCACACCCGTATAAAAGCTATCCCTTTTCAGATAATCCATCCGGTCCATATCAAGTTGACTCGACATCAATTGGTTTAGAAAACCTCTGGAATATACGCCTTGGAAGATTTCAATGGCGAGCGTTAAACTTCCGTTAAACTTTTTATTGAGTTCTTTCATAAAAAGCAGGGAAATATGCTCATGGGAAATACCCTCCACAATACTGTGCTCCATGGCATGGGAAAAAGGGCCATGCCCAATATCGTGTAGCAATATGGCCACTAGCAACCCTTCTTCTTCCTCCTTGGAAATTTCAACACCCTTAAAACGAAGCACTTGAATGGCATGCTGCATTAAATGCATACATCCCAAGGCGTGATGGAAACGGGTGTGATGCGCTCCTGGATACACCAAATAGGATAACCCCATTTGTGATATTCTGCGCAACCTTTGAAAATAGGGTTCTTCAATAAGGTTAAAAATAAGAGTACTTGGAATTCTAATAAATCCGTAAATTGGATCATTGAATATTTTAAGCTTGTTTGAATTTGTCAAAATGGCTTTTTTAAATAATGATCAAAGTTATACAATTGAAACGATAACCCCTATATGAAATGGGCATGTCCTATTGCTTGCTGCTGGATCGATCTTCAGGAAAAGGCAATTCATATTCAGGTCTCATTAAATATAGTTCGCATACTATGAACAAGATAACAATCCTATGGGTCGATGATGAAATTGACCTTTTAAAACCACATATTCTCTTTCTCGAAAACAAGAATTACGAGGTTGTTACTTGCAAAAGTGGACAGGAAGCTTTGGAAGAAATCCAGAAAACCCCTGTGAACATCATTTTTTTGGATGAGAATATGCCGGGTCTTTCCGGATTGGAAACCTTGAGTGAGATCAAATTGATTAATTCATCGATTCCTGTGGTCATGATCACCAAGAGTGAGGAAGAACTTATCATGGAAGAGGCCATCGGTTCAAAAATCGCCGACTACCTGATAAAGCCCGTCAACCCCCATCAAATATTATTGTCACTAAAGAAGAACCTGGATCATTCCCGTTTGGTATCGGAACGTACTACAGCCGATTATCAGCAAGAATTCCGGAAAATAGCAATGGACCTGTCTGTGGTCAATTCTTATGGGGAATGGATCGATTTGTACAGGAAGTTGATACATTGGGAACTGCGACTCGAAAATATAGAGGATTCCAGCTTGATTGAAATCTTGGAATCCCAAAAAACCGAGGCCAATAATCAATTTGGAAAATTTGTAGAACGTCACTACGAAGACTGGTTCATAGAGGATGATGGGCCTGTTTTGTCACATAACCTTTTCAAAAAATGGATAAAACCCGAAATCATAGATACTCCCACTTTGTTGGTTGTCATCGATAATTTAAGATATGACCAATGGTTGGCTTTCGAATCAACGGTTAGTCCGTTTTACAATAAAATCAAGGAGGAATCTTATTTCAGTATTCTCCCTACCGCCACCCAATATGCCAGAAATGCCATTTTCTCTGGACTTACCCCCTTAGCGATGGAAAAAAAGTTTCCCGATTGGTGGAAAAACGATACCGAAGAAGGAGGTAAGAATCTCTATGAGGATAAATTTTTAGGGGCGCAATTGAAACAATTGGGATTACCCCTTAAATGGGAATACCATAAAATAAGTAGTCTTAAACAGGGCAAACAGTTGTCCCAAAATTTCAAATCGCAGAAAAACAATGATTTAACGGTCATCGTTTACAATTTTGTGGATATGCTTTCCCATTCGAAGACCGAAATGGAAGTGATCAAGGAATTGGCTTCGAACGATAAGGCGTATCGCTCCTTGACGCTAAGTTGGTTTAAAAACTCACCCCTATTGGATATAATCCAACAAGCCCAACAAATGGGTCTTAAATTGATATTGACCACTGACCATGGTACGATTAACGTCAAACAGCCCTCTAAGGTTATTGGGGATAAGGAAACGAGTTTAAACCTCAGATATAAAACAGGGCGAAGTTTAAGTTATGAGGAAAAGGATGTTTTGGAGGCTAAAAACCCTGCAGATATTCATTTACCGAGTATCAATATGAGCAGTTCGTTCATTTTTGCCAAGAACGATCTCTTTTTTGCCTATCCCAACAATTACAACCACTACGTAAGTTATTATAGAAACACGTATCAACATGGCGGGGTATCATTGGAGGAAATGGTCATCCCCTTTATCGTGTTGGAGCCTAAATAATTCTTTGTGAAAATGGATATCACCTACACCGAAAACCAACTTGCTGAAGTAGCCGATAAACTGATTAAGGCCCTACCTTCAAAAATCGTCTGTTTTAATGGGGAAATGGGTGCTGGGAAGACAACCTTGATTAAAGCTATGGTAAAACAATTGGGCGGTGTTGATGAGGCCAATAGTCCCACTTTTGGCATTGTTAACGAGTATCATGATGAACACAACCAGTTGTTGGCCTATCATTTTGATTTTTATCGATTAAATGATGAGAATGAAGCCTATGATTTTGGTATTGAGGATTATTTTAATTCCGATGCTTGGATTTTTATGGAATGGTCCGAAAAAATCGAATCCCTTATCCCCGATGATGCAGTCGTGGTGGTTATTCAAATGATTGATCGCACCACCCGCGAATTGAGCCTACCCTGATCTTTAAAGGTGCTTGCAACGAATCGGGCGAATTTTTAGTATTACTTTTCGATGAAATCCATTTTTTTCGATAAAAGCATCATTTTTCAGGGTAAAATGTAGGTTTTTTTCGACGAAATGCATTACGATTCGTTTTTTTTTCCTACATTCACATCGTTATCAACCAATTACTAATTTTAAAAACCCTCAAAAAATGAAAAGATTACTTTTTTGCGCATTGGCTTGTGCAACCCTATTGGCTGTTTCTTGTGAACCAAACTCAACTTCCGATGAGGACCAATTGTACGAACAAGGAATAGATAAAACAAAAATCAAAAAGAAGATATAATCCGATTTTTTTAACCGTTTATCGAGGGACAATGCAAATTGTCCCTTTTTTTATACTAATTAGCGAAGTCTTACGTTAGCGCCTTATAGATTTACTAATTAGATGATGACTGATTTGAAGGCGAAAAAACGGGCAAAAAAGAAATTAATCATAGAATCTATCTTCATATTTTTTATAGCGATATCCCCTTTTCTCTATAAGATGTATGATTATTTGCCAGAAGATCCGGAAGCCACTATTTCATTTTTGGGTATTACCATAGGAAATGGAGGGTTTGAAGATGTTTCTATGTACGTCTGGTTTTTAATGAGTAAGATAGTGCCTCTATACTTAATGGTCATATGGTTTATGACCTCAAAAAATTGGTGGTACCATATCATTCTCATTCCTATTGCAATGTATGCCTTCCAACTTTTCGAAGTGATATTCGATTCCGATGACTATGTCGATACCGAAAACATTTGGTGGTTGTTACCGATTTGTATGATCATTATACCCATAGTTTATTTTATCCGTATAAAATTGTATGATAAATATGTTCATGGTATTGATTTGGAAGCTATTGATGCCGAACTCCAAAGCTTAAAAAAAAAGCAAATGACGGAGACTGAATCAGATAAGGTAGTTGATAATCAGGAAGATGGTTCCGGTCACGCTGTGGAAACCAAAATTAATAGTCAATCATTCATCAAGGCCTGTACGAAATTATTTTAGTGGGAAGTTTGAAAGTAGGCTGAAGACTTTCAGCACATACCCAAAGGCTGGTTGCCTTTGAAATTTTGATTACCGCAACCGGTATTCCTTGATTAAAATTCAATAAAAATTTCATTATAAAGTTGTAAATTTACTTTTATCGTTATTTTTTTGCGATTAGAAGTAAACCGTATGAAGCAACCATCCTCGCCATTTAGCAAGTCACAATTGCTACCACAAGAAGAGACTCTTGAAGTATTGAAACAGAAAGGCGATCTATTTATCGGCATACCCAAAGAGAACCAATATCAAGAAAAGCGTATTTGCTTAACCCCAGATGCGGTTAATGCCATAACTGCCCATGGGCATCGGGTGCTCATTGAAACAGGTGCAGGGGAAGGTGCCCATTTTACCGATCTTGAATATACCAATGCAGGAGCGGAAGTAACGAATGACATTAAAAAGGTTTTTGGTTGTCCTATTATATTAAAGGTAGAGCCCCCTACCCTTTCAGAGATTGAATTGCTGAATCCCCAGACTACCATAATTTCTGCCCTTCAGATAAAAACACAACAGAAAGCGTATTTTGAACAAATGGCCAAGAAACGCTTAACCGCGATTGCCTTTGAGTTTATTAGGGATGATGATGGCAAGTACCCTGCTGTGCGATCCTTGAGTGAAATCGCTGGGATTTCCTCTGTATTGATAGCTTCCGAACTTATGGCGGCAACCAATAAGGGCAATGGCCTCATGTTTGGAAACATCAGTGGTGTGCCCCCTGTGGAAGTAGTCATTATCGGTGCCGGTACCGTAGGTGAATTTGCGGCGCGATCGGCCATAGGGCTTGGTGCCAATGTAAAGGTTTTTGATAATTCGATTACTAAACTCAGGAATATCCAGACCAATCTGAGACAAACGGTCTATACTTCCACCATCCAACCAAAAAATCTATTGAAATCTTTAAAGCGATGTGATGTGGCCATTGGTGCCGTGCGCGGTAGGGAGCGTTCCCCAGTAGTGGTTACCAATACCATGGTGGAACATATGAAGAAAGGTGCTGTCATTATCGATGTAAGTATTGATATGGGCGGGTGTTTTGAATCCAGTGAGATTACCGACCACAACAAACCCACCATTGAGAAATATGGTGTTATCCATTACGGTGTTCCCAATATACCATCGCGCTATCCTAAAACGGCTTCCATTTCGATCAGTAACATATTTACACCCTATCTTTTAAAGTTGGGGGAAGATGGCGGATTGGAAAACTCACTTCGATTTGACAAGGGGTTGCGTAACGGACTCTATATTTACCATGGTATCCTTACCAGTAAGGCTGTAGGGGAATGGTTCGACATGCAATACAGTGACATAAATTTCTTGATATTTTAAAGGGTACTTACGTTAAAAAGAAGGTCTTTTTTTGAACAAAAGCCTATCTTGCGGTTTTATTGAAAACCATCAAATACGTACATGGCATTTTTAAAACGTTTAGGATTTTATCTCATTGGGCTTGCTATCGGACTTGTTTTTTTAACGATCTTCCTTAAAAAGAAATCAGAAGAAACAGGCGTGGAATTTTGTTACTTCCCAAATTGTAGAACACTGAAGGACATTCGTTCTAAGCCGCTTTCCTATTCTGATGAAGTTCAACAATTGATAGACCATCAACAATTGGATTCCCTTTCCATTGCCGATTTTTTAAGAGAAGGGGAAGTGGATTTCAAAAATAGTGATACGGAATCAACTCCATGCCGAACCTATGTCATTGATGGGGTGATCAAGAATGAGCCTTCAACAATAACTGTTCGTAATTGCCCAGATAGTGCCATTATTGAAAATGTAGCATTTTGAACCCTCCGGCAATCAGATTTTCCTTCTTTTTCTTTCTTTTTTCAATAGTGTAAGTTCCCGACTTGTTTGTCCGGCTACCGAGGTATTCTCTTCCGCTCTTCGAATCAAATACGGCATAACGTCGCGCACAGGTCCAAAAGGCAAATATTTGGCAACATTGTACCCTTGGTCCGCAAGATTGAAGGAAATATGGTCACTCATACCGTATAACTGTCCGAACCAAATACGTTCATCATTTTTGGCCAGTCCCTTGTCTTTCAATAACTGCATAAGAAAATAGCTGCTTTCCTCATTATGGGTTCCGGCGAATAGTGAAATGCATTCCAACCGGTCTAAAATATATTGCGTACAGGCATCAAAATTTTCATCGGTGGCCTTTTTGGTCGCGCAAATGGGGGATTTGTATCCCTTTTCCTCGGCACGTAGGTTCTCTTTTTCCATATAGGCGCCACGAACGGTTTTAATTCCGATTTTAAAACCTTCCTTTTGGGCACTTGCATACAATTCTTCTAGATATTCCATTCGATCCCATCGATACAACTGTATTGTATTGAAAACTACGGCTTTCTCTTTATTGTATTTTCGCATCATTTCCCCTATGAGCTGATCCGCAGCCCCCTGCATCCAACTTTCCTCGGCATCGATCAATAATGATACATCCAAATCAAATGCTTTTTTACAGGTTTTATCGAAACGGTGCACTACCCTTCCCCATTCAGCTAACTCTTTATCCGAAAGGGTATCCCCTTGGGTCACCTTCTCGAACAAAGCCAATCTGCCGTATCCTGTAGGTTTAAAAACAGCAAAGGGTATTGCTTCTTTCTGTTTGACAAAATCCAAGATCTCCAAGGTTTTGCCCAAGGCAAAATCCAAGGGGTCTTCATCATCTTGTCCCTCCACGGAATAGTCCAACACAGCACTCACCCCTTTTTCAAACATCCTGTCGACCACTGGCATACAATCGGCCTCACTTATCCCTCCACAAAAATGGTCGAATACGGTTGCCCTTATCAATTTATCCACAGGAAGATGTGCCTTTAGGGCGAAGTTGGTCATTGCAGTGCCAATACGTACTAGGGGTTCATTGGCGATCATTTTAAACAAAAAGTAAGCACGCTCTAATTCAGAATCTGATTTTAATGCAAATGCCTTTGAAGTATCCTCAAAAATTCGGTCCATTTTATGCCATAATTTAACGTATCAAATATAATCACAGATTTTATATTCCTATCATTAAAAATAACGTTTATTTTGTGTTTTAGATAAATGAAATATGGAATCGATCACAACTTCTTCTTACGCCGTCCATTTTAATGGGAATGCTTTTTTACAATTAAAGGATTATCTTGGTAAGCAAACCTATTCCAAGGTTTTTGTCCTTGTGGACGAAAATACCAAGGAACATTGTTTGCCTGTATTTGAGAAGACCATGGCGAATGCATTTCCGTTTGATCTGATCGAGATTAAGGCAGGGGAAGTACATAAGAATATAGAGGCTTGTACCCATGTTTGGGAAGCCTTGTCGGATATGGATGCTGACCGAAAAAGCCTGTTGATCAACCTTGGGGGTGGAGTGGTGACTGATTTGGGTGGCTTTGTTGCCTCAACCTATAAAAGAGGGATTGATTTCATTAATATTCCTACGACCCTTTTATCTATGGTAGATGCTTCCGTTGGAGGTAAAACCGGTGTGGATCTAGGGTCTTTAAAAAACCAGATTGGCGTGATCAACCAGCCAAAGATGGTGTTGGTCTCCACTGTTTTTTTAGAAACCCTTGAAGACCGGCAAATGCGAAGTGGCTTTGCGGAAATGTTGAAACATGGCCTGATTCAGGATGCTTCGTATTGGAAAAAATTAAAGTCCCTCAACAACCTAGACACCATAGGGGAAGATATATACACTTCGGTTTCCATTAAGAACAGGGTCGTTCTTGAGGATCCCACGGAACAGCATTTAAGGAAAATCTTGAATTTCGGACATACTTTAGGTCACGCTGTTGAATCTTATTTTCTTGAAAACGATGGTAAGGAAACCCTTTTACATGGAGAGGCCATAGCTGTGGGAATGGTGTTGGAAGCCTATCTTTCGAACAAATTGACAGGATTGCCCACAGAGGACCTGGAAGATATCAAAACCTCCTTTTTAAAATGGTACCCAAAAGTTGATTTCACATCCAGCGATATCACCGCCATTCTATCCATGTTGAAATTCGACAAGAAGAATTCGCACGGGAATATTAATTTTGTACTATTGGAATCCATCGGAAATCCGGTCATAGACGTGAAAATACCCAATGATTTGTATGTAGGGGCTTTTGCTTACTACAAAGATTAGGGGCTTCATATACTAAAATCATTGATTTACAACTCTTTGATTAATTATGTTGGAATATTGGCTAGTTTGGATATATGAATAACTGATTTTTAGAATGATCACTTAAACCAAACTATCATGATCCGAAAACTAATCGATTACAAAAAATTAAACCATCATTTAGCGGCTAAACTTATCGAGACCTATCCCAATGGTTATGGTGACGATGATATCATCACTTTTAGGAATGTGCGCGGTGAAATCATTGAAACGGTAGAATTACGAACCGATGACACGGTTTATTTGGTGAAAATAAGTAAGAGTCTTGCCAATTTCATTTCGAACTTCGAGGAGAATATGGAACGAGGTTTGGAGCCAAGGCAACAACCTGAATTCGAAGACAGCTTGGGTGGTAAGGAATTTGAACTACAATCCGAGGATGATTTTAATGAGGAACTTTAAAATCTTATCCTAAATAGCTGTTTCGAATTACATTTCTATGGTGTTTTTGGTGTCCGCAGATAATAAAGCCCAATGCCGCGACACTCATTGGGGCATTGCTGGCCCTACCCATATAATGTAGCGCTTTTTTGTCCATAGAAAAGAAAAGGGCATTCGTTGATTGACGAATTGCCTTGTACTCCTCAATGATACTTTGTTTAGTTCGGTTCGCCGCATTGGAGTTGGGTACATATAAATCTTGGTCAAAACCCGGTAAAGGTGTTTCGTCCCCACGTATGAACCGCAATGCCCGATATTGGAAAACCCGTTCCGTATCCAAAATATGAACCAAAACCTCACTAATGGTCCATTTCCCCTCACTATAAGCATAATTTAGTTTTTCATCAGGAATGCTACTGATAAATTGAGGGAAATTATTTAATTGTGAACCCAAGGTGTCGAACAATTCAACATTGCCCAAAACATCCAAATAGGTTTTGTAATAAGGGTCGTATTCTGAAGATTTCAATTCATTGATTCGCATAGGCCACAAGCTAAAAAATCCCAAAAACATAGTCTTTGGGAGATGAATTATAGTGTTATAAGGAATATCACAACTCGTTGAAAATCGTATGCATCAAACGTTTTTTATCGTTGATACTTTCTTCCAAGGAAATCATGGTCTCAGTTCTGCTGATCCCATCAATATCATCAATCTTAAAGATGATGTTCTTCGCATGATTGGTATCCTTAGCCCTGATTTTACAGAAAATATTAAATTTTCCAGTAGTGATGTGGGCAACGGTGACATTTGGAATTTGCTCCAAGCGCTCCAATACAAATTTAGTCTGATGCGTTTTCTCCAAGAAAACACCTACATAGGCAATAAAGGCATATCCCAACTTTACATAGTCCAAAGTCAGGGAGGAACCACGAATGATTCCGGCTTCTTCCATTTTTTTGACACGTACATGTACCGTACCTGCTGAAATCAATAATTTTTTGGCTATATCGGTGAAAGGGGTTCTTGTGTTATCGATCAACATATCCAAAATCTGGTGGTCAATCTCGTCTAATTTTACTTTTGTCATGGTCATTTAATCTTTGGTGCAAAAATACGTAATTAAGAAATTAAACATAATAAAAGTTGTAATTTTTTAACAAAAATGTAATATAAGATTGTTTTTTGAATCTTATGTTCAAAATCAGGACTTTATGAGGTTCCAGAAAGTTTGGTTTTTTAATGCAGATAGATCACTTTCTTGACTGCAGTCATAGGTTTTATGTCCAAAATAATTTTGAAGATTTCCGGACTTTTCGATGTGGGGTATAAAAGCAATTTGCTCATTTTGAAGTGTTTCCTTAAAGAGTAACCCGATAGCGTCCCCGGACTTGTATTTCCTGGGATTGATAATGTGTGCATTTGATATCAATATGTCATAAAACAATTTGTTGTTATCGGGAATGCCAAAATATTCTTCCTTTTTAAAACTATTGACGATGTCCCCTGAAATCACCTCCAAGGCAGTAAGCAGTGCTGTAAAAATATAGTTACGCGTATGCTCCCGTTCATAATCGTCGAAATAATGGCCTGCTTCGAATAAAATGGTAGGGATATTCAACATTTGAAAGGTGTCGCCCACGCAATTGGCATTAAAACCATCGTCATAGCGTCCAATTTGACCAGGTATCAAGTTTTGTAACACATTATTCATCGCAACAATCAAACGCATACTTTGTGCCCTTGAGGGGGAAATACTGCGTTCTTCATCAAAAGCAGGGGCTAAAAATGAAACCGTGGCCGGTTTTGGGGTGTTCCCTACATTGAATATGGTACGTTGCCCGTGAAGATTGAAACAATAGTCAGGCAGAAAATCCTCATAACACTTACGCAACACATTACTTTCTGGTTGAGTCCTTTCCTGGGCGTCCCTGTTCAAATCAACCTTATTGGCATTGATACGGGTATAGGCTTTAGCCCCATCAGGATTGAGCATTGGAATAACCCTAATGGTACAGTTCCTTAAAATAGCTTCATAGCCCTTGGAATTCGATTGGAATAGATTAAACAGGTCAAAAACGGCTTTGGTCGTGGTGGATTCATTTCCATGCATTTGTGACCACATCAATATTTTGATCTTACCGGTTCCAAAAGTAACCGCATGAATGGGGGACTTATTAACGGAGTGACCCATAACCTGAACTTGAAAATTATCTGGTAGCTTGTCAAGAATCGGTTTTATATGATCTAAGGTTATGTACCTACCTTTTAAGGTCCTTTCTTTTACTGAATTATAAGTGTCTTGGGTAATTGCCATTTTTGATCTTTATTTCAACGCCGCTAAGGTAACATCATAATAAATTACATTTGTAATCACTGTGTTTACAATTGTATATTATGTTGTTTACATCTGTAATGTGTTTTATTTAGAATTGTAATCAAAGGCATTCCTATCCATTATGATATTGCAATAAACTATCTTATAATATAGTATATCAGTTTATTATCATACTTTAAATGAAGTTTATGTTTAATTATGAACTATCAATTATGGATATATTCACTCCTGATGGAATATCTTTTTATTACCTTTGTATTCCAATAAATTACAATGGTAAACACTGGTGATTTTATAAAACGTTTGGAGGAAATTCTTCGCTATTACGACTTGTCGGCTTCTTCTTTTGCGGATAAGATCAAGGTGCAGCGGTCCAGTATCTCCCACTTACTTTCAGGAAGAAATAAACCTAGTCTGGAGTTTGTGATGAAAGTCGTCAAGGCGATTCCTGAAGTGGACCTGTATTGGTTGTTGGAAGGAAAAGGTAGTTTTCCTGCCTCAAAAAAAACAACTACTAAAGTACCTGAAGTGAAGCCTCTTGCCCCTGCTTTGGAAAATATTGAAAAAAACATCCCAAAGGCCAAAGGGAAGAAATCCATAGATAAAATCGTTATTTTCTATAGCGATGGAAGTTTTACATGCTATGAGGGCTAATCTTAAATTTTATTTGAATACAACATATGCTATGTGCTACTAAATTCTTTATTTTGTGTTTATGCATAAAGGATTTATTGTTTCATTCGTTTTATTGTTACTTCTTGCCTCATGTTATCAGCCACAAAGGGACTGTAAGGTTTTTAAGGACGGTAAATTCACTTTTACCACAGTTATAGGTGATAAGGAGGTCAGTACTACTTTTGTGCGTTCAGGGGCCTTGGAAATCGATTACTTTCAGGGGAAATCGGATAGTTCCTCAGTTCGGTGGATCAATGATTGTGAATATATCGTAAAGAAGATGCATCCCAAGAACAAGGCCGAGGAAAAATCGGTTCACATGAAAATATTGAGCACTACCGATAATTCTTATACATTTGAATATAATATTGTAGGTGACCCTAATAAATCTAGGGGAACAGCCATAAAAACCAACTAACCATGTTCGATATTTTAGCGAGTCCTGATGCCTGGGTGGCATTACTCACATTAACCTTTCTTGAGATTGTCCTGGGTATAGATAATATTATCTTCATATCCATTGCTGCCGGGAAATTAGAAAAAAAACAACGTAAGAAAGCAACCAACTTGGGATTAGTCCTGGCTATGGTCATGCGTATCCTATTGTTGTTCGGGATTTCGTTACTGACCAGTATGAAAAAACCTTTTTGGGTTTTGGATGGTGAGTGGATATCAGGTGGGATTAGCGGACAAGGGTTGATTTTGTTCGCAGGAGGGCTGTTTCTGCTTTATAAAAGTACAAGTGAGATCCATGAAAAAATAGAGGACAAAGGCCATGATGAACGGGAAGTTACAAGCCACCGCTCTACCTCTTTGATGAATGCGATTATTCAAATTACGGTAATCAACATTGTTTTCTCCTTCGATTCTATTTTGACTGCCATAGGAATGACCAATGGTATATCGCCTAACCCCAATGACGCCTTGGTCTTAATGATCATTGCGGTGGTAATCTCCGTATTGATCATGATGTTGTTCGCCAATCCTGTGGGTGAATTTGTCAACAAACATCCTTCGATCCAAGTTTTGGGGCTCTCTTTTCTGATTCTAATCGGATTTATGCTGATTGCGGAATCGGCCCATTTATCGCATTTAGTGGTCTTTGGTAATGAAGTTGGGGTTATTCCAAAAGGGTACCTCTATTTCTCCATTACCTTTTCGTTAATGGTCGAATTCTTTAATATGAAAATGAAGAAAAACAAGAAGACCCCACCTGTTAAGAAAATGAATGGGGATCAACTATAATCCGATCCCTTATTCCTAATTGGGTCTTGTGTAGGCTGTTTTCGGATTATGGCCCTTCTGTTGCTTAAAAAGCCGTTGTTGTTGTTTTACGGTTAATGTGCTGCCATCCGGACTCCAACCCGGAGGTCCGAAAATGTACATTAAGGCATGGGAGAATTTCTTTGATTTTTTTACATCGTTCCAGATATCCTTGAATTCATGGGTAAGGATTACTACGGGATTATAGGATTTTGGGGCATGGATAACTCCATATTTCACATCGATATTCTCATCGTACTCTTTCCAGGTACCAAAGATTTTATCGAAGATATTGAGGAATCCACCATGGTTTTTGTCCAAATACTCAACGTTCTGGGCGTGATGTACCTGGTGCATGGTATGCGTATTGAATATTTTTTCCAAAAAGCCCATTTTAGGCACGTATACGGTATGTAATTGAAACTGCCATAGTGCCTCGATACCTAAACAGACGACGACCATTTCGGGAGGGAAACCCAATGCCGGCATCCACATGTAGAACAATGGCTTGTATAAAATGGTAAACCATCCGTTTCGCACGGCTGTTCCAAGATTGAAGTTGTCGGATGAATGGTGCACAATGTGCGCAGCCCAAAGAATACGTACTTCATGATTGGCCCTGTGAAACCAATAATATGTAAAATCATCGGCCAATTGACAGAGCAACCAAATATACCAGGCATAGCCAAATGAGGCATACCCCATGATATTGGTTCGAACCCCATCAACTACGGGATTGAACAATTCATAAGTGAATTCGAATATGACAATAGCGGAAATCAATTTGATCAATGGGGCGATGATTGCGGAGCCAACTCCCATAAAACCACTAGCGAACAAGTCTTTCCATTCATAGAGATCATCGTCTCCATGGGTCTTACTATAGGCTAATTCCAATAAAATAAATGCTATAAAGCAGGGCGCTCCGTATACCAGGGGGTTGGTGAAATCCATAATTTTTTAATTAATGCAAAGGTACTGTTTAATATTTCAGTCCTACTAGACTTGTTATTATTGTTTGTTATTCCTGAGAATTTCATTCTGCTCTTTCATGAGCTTCTCAAGATTCGCCAACAATTCAATGTTCTTAGGCGTTTTTTCTTCTTTGTTGGCGGGGTCTTCCGCTTTGGTTCTAAAGCGGTTCATGAATTTAATAACTGCAAAGATAGTAAATGAAATAATCGCAAAATCAACAATCACCTCGATAAGTTCCCCATAGCCTATGGCAACTTCGGTCACATTCCCAACAGCTTCGCGTAAAATGTATTTTTTATCGGCCAAATGAACATCCTCGGTCATAAGGGACAAAGGAGGCATGATTACTTTTTTGACAAGAAC
This sequence comes from Maribacter aquimaris, assembly GCF_014596745.1. Classification (GTDB taxonomy): domain Bacteria; phylum Bacteroidota; class Bacteroidia; order Flavobacteriales; family Flavobacteriaceae; genus Maribacter_A; species Maribacter_A aquimaris. Next base: position 84,011 of record NZ_JABTCF010000001.1, on the reverse strand, counting down.
ACTGACTACATTGTTAAAGGCTGTACCTATGATGATACCGATGGCCATATCCATCATATTTCCCTTAATCGCAAAATCCTTGAATTCTTGAATAAAATTCCTCATTGGGGTCAATAGCTAAAATAAGGCGGTTTGTCCTTCGTCATCGATATCAGGATTCTCTTTCTGGTCATCTTCCGATTTTGGTTTCTTCTTGGTATCAACGCTTACATCCTCTTCGTCAACCACTTCTATTTCGCTGGTTTCCGGAGCTGCTGGTTCCTCATAGGGCAAAGATTCCAATAAATTGATGTTCTTTACTTTGTCGGAAGTCAATTGATTACCTAAAGCTTTTATTCCTTTAATCGATATAAAATCCTCTAAATCAATAGTTAGGTTTGGTTTATGGTCTTTGCCTCTAGGCTTTGTAAACTCTATCTCGGCAACCGGGCGCCAATCTGTGGAGACCAATTCGAGATGTGATTTTGGATGCTCGGAAATGAACATATCTTCCCGATTGGGATGCTCAATCTGAAATCGTTTTACATAGAACCGTTCTTTTTCCCCTTCCCAATAAATAGCGGATAGTGGTTTATGTGGGTTCCATTTCTCTAGAATGATCATATCATCATCAAAACGGGAGGTCAAGGTTGGTAAAATTGTTTTGGCCACTCCTTTCTGGGTAACGATCAACAATAGATCGTCGCCACGGAATTCACCTAGCAGCTCCCCCCTACCATCTACATTCAAACGACGGACTACATCGTCGAACCAGATTTTTCGAGGTTTGAGGGTCGACACCCCTTTTTCTTTCAATTCAATTCGTTTAACGGTGTATTTCGTAACAATGTTTCCTTTAGATCCTCTTCCTTTTATGATGACATCCGCAAAATCGATGTCCCATTTCAATTTTTTAATACTACCTACCTGTCGAAGGTTGATGGTGACCACCTCTGCCTCACCATTTGGATTGGCTGAAAAATACTGAACAAGGGAATTGGGTTTTCCCGGGGTGAGGTCGTAAAGTCGATCTCGGGTAACACTGGTCACATTGAATCTTTTGATATAGGTGGGGCCACTTTTACCGTCCCTGTAAATCATATTGTAGGTAGTACGCTTGTCTTTTTTCTTAAAGACCGCTACATGGATAATATTCTTGCCGATAAAGGTTTTGGTGTCGACTTTGGTCACCATGGCCTTACCATCTTGCGTAAATACGATAATATCATCGATATCACTACAATCGGTCACGTATTCATCCCGACGTAGCGAAGTGCCGACAAAACCTTCTTCCCGATTGACGTACAATTTCGTGTTTCGTATGACTACTTTGGTAGCCTCGATATCATCGAATATCCGTATTTCTGATTTACGTTCGCGGCCTTTACCGTATTTGGTCTTTAAATTTTTGAAATAATCGATTGCAAATTCAATAAGGTTCTCCAGGTGATGTTTTACCTCGGCAATACTTTCCTCCAAATTATCCAAATACTGTTGGGCCTTATCAATATCGAATTTGGATATACGTTTGATTCGAATTTCGGTCAAACGAACAATGTCTTCTTCGGTTACGGCCCTTTTCAGGTGTTTGGTGTGTGGTTTTAGACCTTTGTCGATGGCCTTGATCACTCCTTCCCAAGTTTCTTCCTCCTCAATATCCCGATAGATCCTATTTTCTATAAAAATACGCTCCAATGAGGCAAAATGCCATTGCTCCTCGAGTTCCGACAGTCTGATTTCAAGTTCGGCCTTTAGGAGTTCCACAGTAAGATCCGTGGATTGTTTCAGCATATGGGTCACGCCAATAAAAAGAGGTTTGTTGTCTTCAATGATACATCCCAAGGGCGAAATGGAAGATTCACAGGCCGTAAAGGCATACAGTGCATCTATGGTCTTGTCTGGGGAAATACCATTGGGCAAGTGTACTAAGATTTCTACTTCCGCAGCGGTGTTATCCTCAATTTTTTTAATCTTGATCTTGCCTTTCTCGTTCGCTTTTAGAATGGAATCGATTAAGGAAGAAGTGTTGGTTCCGTATGGGATTTCATTAATCACCAAGGTATTCTTGTCCCTTTGGCTGATTTTGGCCCTTACGCGGATCTTACCTCCCCTCAAACCATCATTATATGAGCTCACATCAATGATTCCCGCTGTAGGAAAATCAGGGAAAAGTGTAAATCGTTGCCCTTTTAGATGTTTTATGGAGGCATCTATCAGTTCAATGAAATTGTGTGGCAACACCTTGGTTGAAAGTCCGACCGCAATACCTTCCGCTCCTTGTGCCAGTAATAAAGGAAACTTAACGGGCAGGTTAACCGGTTCTTTTTTACGGCCATCATAAGAGAGTTGCCATTCGGTGATCTTAGGACTGAATACCACCTCCAAGGCAAACTTCGAGAGTCGTGCCTCAATGTATCGGGAAGCGGCCGCCCTATCCCCTGTCAAGATGTTACCCCAGTTACCTTGGGTATCGATCAACAGGTCTTTTTGACCAATCTGTACCATGGCATCCGCTATACTGGCATCTCCGTGGGGATGGTATTGCATGGTATGCCCTACCACATTGGCCACTTTATTGTAACGGCCATCATCAAGCTCTTTAAGGGCGTGTAAGATCCTGCGTTGTACGGGTTTAAAGCCATCTTCAATCGCTGGTACCGCACGCTCTAAAATAACATAGGAAGCGTAATCTAAAAACCAATCCTTGTACATACCTGTAACCTTGGTCAATGCATGGCCAGAGTCATCAGTTCCTGTGTTGTCCTCGATTGGTGAATTTTCGTTTTGTGCCTCGTTCAGCTCTTCATTCTCTTCCATAAAGAAAGATTCGGGTTATCTAGATTTATAATTGGTTTTCCTCTACTAAGTCAATTTCCACTTTAAGGTTATTGATGATGAATTCCTGACGGTCTGGAGTGTTTTTGCCCATATAGAATTGCAATAGGTTTTCTATGGACATTGCTTTATCCAACATCACGGGTTCCAACCGAATATCCTCCCCAATGAAAAATTGGAATTCGTCCGGTGAGATTTCCCCTAGACCCTTAAAGCGTGTTATTTCCGGTTTACCGGTCAACTTGGTTATGGCATTTTTGCGCTCTTCCTCGCTGTAACAGTAGATAGTCTCCTTTTTGTTACGCACCCTGAATAAGGGGGTTTGTAAGATATAGAGATGGTTTTCCTTGATCAATTCCGGGAAAAACTGTAGAAAAAACGTTATCAATAGCAGCCGAATATGCATTCCGTCCACATCGGCATCCGTTGCAATCACAACATTGTTGTACCTCAGGTCTTCCATAGATTCCTCTATGTTCAGGGCGGCTTGTAATAAATTGAACTCCTCGTTCTCGTATACGATCTTTTTGGACATGCCATACGAATTCAAGGGCTTACCCCTTAAACTGAAGACCGCTTGGGTGTTAACATCACGTGATTTGGTGATGGAACCCGAGGCGGAATCCCCTTCAGTAATGAACAAGGTGCTGTCCAATCTACGGTCATTCTTCATATCCCCCAAATGAACCCGACAATCCCGTAATTTTTTATTGTGCAAACTGGCCTTTTTGGCCCGATCCCGCGCCAGTTTCCGTATGCCTGAAAGTTCTTTTCGCTCTTTTTCGGCCATCATGATCTTCCGTTGCAATTTTTCGGCGGTTTCCGGATTTTTATGCAAATAATTATCCAAATACTTCCCTACGAAATCATTGATATAGGTACGGACCGTCGGAAAATCACCTCCCATATCGGTGGATCCCAATTTCGTCTTGGTCTGACTTTCAAATACGGGCTCCATTACCTTTATGGAAACGGCGGAAATAATGGATTTTCGAATATCACTGGCGTCATAATTCTTTCCGTAAAAATCCCTTATGGTCTTTACCAATGCCTCGCGAAAGGCCGATTGGTGTGTTCCGCCCTGGGTGGTGTGTTGGCCGTTTACGAAGGAATGGTATTCCTCACTGTATTGGGTCTTACTATGGGTAATCGCCACTTCGATATCCTCCCCTTTTAGGTGTATGATGGGGTATAATAGATCTTCGGCATTATTGTTGTCCTCGAGCAGGTCTTTCAGTCCGTTTTCAGAATAGAATTTTTCTCCATTGAAAACAATGGTCAATCCTGGATTGAGATAAACATAGTTTTTGAGCATGCGTTCTACATACTCATTCCTGTATTTGTAATTCTTGAATATGGACTCATCAGGGATAAAAGTAACCCGGGTTCCCTTTCGTTTTGAAGTGTCAACAGGACCTTCCTCCAAAGTTAAGTTGCCTTGTTCGAATTGGGCCGTTTTCATTTGGTTGTCCCTTGACGACTGCACCTCGAAAAAACTGGAAAGTGCATTTACGGCTTTCGTACCTACACCGTTAAGTCCGACCGACTTTTTAAACGCTCGACTGTCGTACTTACCCCCTGTATTCATTTTTGAGACCACGTCGACGACTTTCCCCAAGGGAATGCCTCGTCCATAATCCCTAACACGTACCATCTTATCCTTTATGGTGATTTCGATGGTCTTACCTGCACCCATTACGAATTCATCGATACAGTTATCGAGGGTTTCCTTTAAAAGTATGTAAATGCCATCATCGGCCGAAGAGCCATCTCCCAGTTTTCCTATATACATACCTGGGCGTAATCGAATGTGCTCTTTCCAATCGAGTGATCGAATGTTATCTTCAGTATATTGGGACTCTGCCATAGTTCATCAGGGGTTTATCCCTGCTAATATAAAATTTCAAAGCAATTTTCAAAGCTTTTGGCTTAGAAAGTAATCTACAACGAAAATACCAATTTTGTTCCTATAATTCAATCTATATGTTTCTAAATCTTCCCTGAAGTAGGGAATACCAAACGTCTTTTACAGTAAATGGACACCCTAAATGCATTGTACTCTTAAGCTTTCTGTCTCGAAACCAGGGTAACGCCGCCGATAACAACCAGCATTCCAATAATTTGAAGTATGGTAATGCGTTCATCCAAAAAGAAAAAAGCCAAAATGATCGTTGATACCGGTCCTAAACTCCCGAATAGGGAAAAGGTTGAGGCCCCTAAACGTTTTATGGCTGCAGAAACCAAAAAGGAAGGAATCAAAGTCGAGAAAATCGCCATGGCGATACCTAAATAATAAACCTCTTTGGGATAGGTTGAAAGCTGAAACCCTTTGACCATCGAATAATGCAGTACGATACAAACCGTAGAGACGATCATGGCATATGAGGTGAATTGCATTACCCCAAATTTAGGGATCAGCCAGCCACTACCGACCAAATAGGAAGCGTATGTCAAAGCGCTGAAAAAAATCAGGATTCCCCCTAAAATAACAGAACCGTCCTTCATTGGTTCTTCGTTCCAAAAGGTGAGTATTACACCTAAATAGGTGATAATAATGGCAATAATCTGTATTTTAGAAATGCTTTTTTTAAAAATCAACCATGATAAAACGACCACCATTGTTGGGTATATGAAAAGAATGATACGCTCTAACCCTGCTTTTATATGCTGAAGCCCCATAAAATCGAAAAGACTGGCCAGGTAATAACCGATAAATCTGAAAAACACCACCCACAAATAATCTTTGTAATTGATTTCTTTTGAATGTAATGGTTTTTTGGAGAAAGCGATAAGAAGGTAAAAGGGTAAGGCAAAAACCATACGAAACAGCAATAAGGTCAAATGGTCAACCTTATAGGTGTAGGCAACCTTGACCAACACGGCTTTTGCGGAAAATAATACTACCCCGATTATGGCGAATACTATTCCACTATTGGCTGCAGGTATTTTCTGGATCATACAGCCAACCTAGGATTTTCAAAACAATAAATGTATTGGTTGAAAATAGAAATACAATGTCCAACCATGGAAGACTCCCTATTCCCTTCGATCAAAAGTAATAGGATTAATAAGTTATATTAAACATTGAACCTAAAATGCATAACATCCCCATCCTGAACTATATAATCCTTTCCTTCAACGCGCATTTTCCCGGCCTCTTTAACCTTTGCCTCACTTCCGTACTTCACATAATCCTCATAGGAGATGACCTCCGCCCTGATGAAGCCTTTTTCGAAATCGGTATGGATAACCCCTGCCGCCTGTGGTGCTGTTGCGCCAACAGGAATCGTCCAGGCACGAACCTCCTTGACACCTGCCGTAAAATAGGTTTCCAAATCCAATAATTTATAGGCGCCACGAATCAATTTTGCCGAACCGGGCTCTGAGAGTCCAAGATCTTCAAGGAACATTTGACGTTCTTCGTAAGTTTCCAACTCGGTAATATCCGCTTCGGTACCAACGGCAAGAAATATTACTTCAGCCTTCTCATTGGCAACGGCTTCCTTGACCCTGTCAACATAGGCATTGCCTGATACTGCAGCTTCCTCGTCTACATTGCAGACGTACATTACCGGTTTGTCGGTAATGAACTGCAAAGGTTTTATGTATTCCTTTTTTTCATCATCGGAAAAGGTAAGGGCGCGAACAGATGTTCCTGTTTCCAGTCCTTCTTTGACCTTTAAAAGTGCTACCTCCTCTTTTTGGGCTTCCTTATTTCCGGTTTTTGCGGCTCTTTTAACCTTGTCCAGCTTCTTATCCACCGTTTCAAGGTCTTTCAATTGCAATTCCATATCAATGGTCTCCTTGTCCCTAATAGGGTCAACCGAACCATCAACATGAACAATATTGTCATTGTCGAAACAGCGAAGCACGTGAAGAATGGCATCGGTTTCACGAATGTTTCCCAAGAATTGGTTTCCGAGTCCTTCCCCCTTACTTGCCCCTTTTACCAAACCTGCGATATCAACGATATCTACCGTGGCAGGTAATACCCTTTCGGGATCAACGAGTTCTTCCAATTTTCCCAATCTGGCATCAGGAACATTGACTACGCCAATATTGGGCTCAATAGTACAGAACGGAAAGTTCGCACTTTGCGCCTTAGCGTTTGACAAACAATTAAATAAGGTGGATTTTCCCACATTTGGCAATCCTACAATACCTGCTTTCATATTAAAGACATTTCAGGGTTGAAAACTAATCTATTTTCAAAATCGTGTGCAAAGATAGTTTTTCAAATGATTATTGACCCTTTTCGGGCAAAACAAAAGCCCGAACAATGTAGTTCGGGCCTATTTCTTGGTTTTATTTTAAGTTTTATGCCTAACGGCAAGACAATAAGCGTCTACGTTAGTCCTCTGGATGCATGAATCTTTGTTTGGCCAGTAATTCGTCCTCACTCTCCTTATGTTCATCATCGGGCACACAACAATCTACAGGGCAAACCGCAGCACACTGGGGTTCATCATGGAATCCTTTACATTCCGTACACTTATCGGGTGCGATATAATAAACTTCATCACTGACCGGTTCTTGAACCTCGTCTGCATTTATAGCCTTTCCATTAGGCAAAACAACATCCCCGCTTAATGAGGTGCCATCACTGTAACGCCAATCATCAGCTGCCTCATAAATTGCAGTATTGGGGCACTCTGGTTCGCAAGCCCCACAATTTATACATTCATCTGTAATAATTATTGCCATAATTTTTTTCTCTTTTAAACTGAATTCGCTTCAGCATTCTTATTTTTGTCCAAAGGTAAACCCTTATTCATTTCTTTACAAATATTATGACGGACCAAGCGGAAAGAATAAATGCTTTTATTGAACTTGGAAAATTCTTTCGGGAATATTCCGAATACTGTAAAAAACCAGAGTCGATATCCTTCAACAAGGATTTGGGCCAAAAGATGCAAGAGGTCATTACCTTGGCAGGTCACAAAAATGGCTGGTTTACAGAAGAAAATATATTGTTTGCCCTGGAAAGCTGGGGTGAATTACTGACCTTAGAAAACCTCAAGGATTGGTTGTCGGACTATACTATTGATAGATCCAACCAAAAAACAGTGGCCTTAATCATGGCGGGAAACATCCCCTTGGTGGGTTTTCACGATTTTCTTTCCGTTTTGTTATCGGGCAACAGGGCATTGGTGAAGTTATCTTCCAATGATGCGGTTTTGTTACCTTTTATCGCCAATTACTTGATCGAGCAAACCCCTGCCCTCAAAAATGGGATTGCTTTTACTGAGGGCAAATTGGAGCATTTTGATGCGGTCATCGCCACGGGAAGTGATAATACGGCCCGTTATTTTGAGCATTATTTTAGTCACAAACCCCATATTATAAGAAAAAATCGGAATTCCGTGGCGGTTCTCACTGGTAAGGAATCCAAAGAACAGCTCACTGCTTTGGGCGAGGATATTTTCAGATACTACGGATTGGGCTGTAGAAGTGTATCAAAGGTCTTTGTGCCCAAGGGATATCGATTTGATCCTTTTTTCGAGGCGATCTTTGATTATAATCCCATAATCAATCAAGCAAAGTACGCGAACAATTACGATTATAATAAGGCGGTTTATTTGATGAGTGAATTTAAAATCCTTGAAAACGGATTCTTAATGCTTAAGGAAGACCCTAGTTACTCCTCACCTATCGCCACATTGTTTTATGAGGAATATGATTCAATTGAAGGACTTAAACACCATATCAAAACGAATAAAGGGAAGATGCAATGTGTAGTGGCCCATGGTTTATTCGAGGATGAAGTGGACTTTGGAAAAACACAGAAACCCGCGTTAAAGGACTATGCCGATGGTGTTGACACTGTTGAATTCCTGTTAAAAACATAGTCCATTTTATTATGAATCGTACTGATTTTTACCATATAATTGATGATCTTTGAACCCTAAACTACAAGCATAGATGAAAAAACATAATTTTAGTGCCGGTCCATGTATTTTACCACAGGAGGTCTTCCTAAAAGCCTCCGAGGCTGTAATGGATTTTAATGGATCTGGACTTTCCTTGATCGAGGTTTCACATCGAAGTAAGGATTTTGTAGAAGTAATGGAAAAAGCACGCAACCTTGCCCTGGAGCTCTTAGGGTTGGAAGGCAAAGGATATAAAGCACTGTTTTTACAAGGCGGTGCCAGTCTCGAATTCTTAATGGTAGCATATAACCTGCTTGAGACAAAAGCGGGATATTTGAACACCGGTACTTGGAGTAGTAAGGCGTTAAAGGAAGCGCGTTTGTTTGGAGAGGTCATTGAAGTAGGCTCCTCTAAAGATGAGAACTTCAATTATATACCCAAGGGATATACCATACCCAATGGTTTGGATTATCTGCATCTCACGTCCAATAACACCATTTTCGGAACCCAACTGAAAAAATTCCCAAAAGTGGACATTCCATTGGTCTGTGACATGAGTTCCGATATTTTCTCGAGACAATTGGATTTTTCCCAGTTTGATCTAATTTATGCCGGGGCACAAAAAAATATGGGTCCAGCAGGTACGACATTAGTAGTGGTCAAGGAAGACATTCTTGGTAAAGTTTCCAGGGAAATTCCTTCAATGTTGGATTATAAGGTACATATAAGTAAGGACAGTATGTTCAATACACCTGCTGTTTTCGCGGTGTATACCTCAATGCTGACCTTGGAATGGCTTAAAAATCTAGGTGGCATTGCTGCCATTGAGGAAATCAATGAGAAAAAAGCACAATTACTATATTCTGAAATTGATTTGAATCCTGTATTTGAAGGTTTTGCCAAAAAAGAAGACCGTTCGAACATGAATGCGACCTTTAACCTCACTGACAGTAAACTAAAGGACACCTTTGATGCCCTGTGGAAAGAAGCGGGAATCAATGGAATTAACGGCCATCGCTCAGTCGGCGGTTATAGAGCCTCTATGTACAATGCCCTACCCCTTGAAAGTGTTGGGGTGTTGGTTGACGTAATGAGTGAAATGGAACGAAAAGGTTAATCTTATATCAAATGAATATTCTAGCAAACGATGGTATCTCCCAAACGGGTATAAAAGAGCTTGAAGCTGCAGGTTTTGTAGTTAATACAACGACTGTAGCCCAAGAACAACTTGTCAAATTTATCAATGACAATGGTATTGTAGGACTGTTGGTCCGTGGTGCCACACAAGTCGGAAAAGATATTATCGACTCATGTCCTTCCCTGAAACTGATTGGACGTGGCGGGGTAGGAATGGATAATATTGATGTGGCCTATGCCAAGGAAAAAGGCATCCATGTCATCAATACTCCTGCAGCTTCCTCAGAATCTGTGGCTGAATTGGTTTTTGCCCATTTGTTCGGCGGTGTACGGTTTTTATATGATGCCAATAGAAATATGCCCTTGGAAGGGGATAGTAAGTTTAAGCAACTTAAAAAGGCTTATGCCGGTGGCACCGAATTAAAGGGAAAAACCCTAGGGGTCATAGGTTTTGGAAGAATTGGCCAAGCTACCGCCAAAATTGCTTTGGGAATTGGTATGAATGTGGTCTATTATGACCCCTATATTGAAAAATCGACCATTTCGGTAAATTTCTTTGATGGCCAATCGGTTTCTTTTGATTTTGAGGGTATATCGAAGGAAGAACTCTTAAAGCAAGCGGATTTCATCTCAGTGCATGTACCCGCCCAAAAGAAATATGTTATTGGTGAACGTGACTTCGATATCATGAAGGATGGGGTTGGTATCGTAAATGCTGCCCGTGGAGGGGTAATTGACGAAGTCGCTCTAATCGATGCCATGGAAGAAGGAAAAGTGTCTTTTGCAGGTTTGGACGTATATGAGTCAGAACCTAAACCCGAAATAAAAATCCTAATGCACCCTAAAATATCGTTGACACCACATATTGGGGCTGCCACAGGTGAGGCCCAAGATCGGATTGGAAGTGAATTGGCCACACAGATTATTGCTCTTTTGAAATAAGATTATAGTTAAGGAAATATATACTTAATTGCTTTTTTGTACATTACGGCACCAATATTAAAATTAACTATAACATGTCTGGATTATTAGATTTACTAAACAGCCCAATGGGCAAACAACTTATTAGCGGTGTTGCTGGTCAAACGGGTCAACCTGAAAATAAAACCGCTGATGTAATGAGTATGGCCATGCCTTTGATTTTGGGTGCCATGAAAAAAAATGTATCCTCTTCTCCACAAGGGGCCGAAGGGTTGATGAGTGCGCTTTCTTCAAAGCATGATGGAAGTATACTGGATAATCTTGGCGGATTGTTCGGAGGAGGTGTCGATGATTCCGTAATGAGTGATGGTGCCGGAATATTGGGTCACGTCTTTGGAAATAAACAACCACAGGTAGAAAGTGCCTTGAGCCAAAAATCAGGATTGGATGCTGGTTCTGTTGCGAGCATTTTAAAAATTGCAGCACCTATTGTGATGGGATTCCTAGCCAAACAGAAATCAGAAAGTAATGTTAGTGATGCCAATGGCTTAAATAGTCTTTTAGGAGGTATGTTGGGGGGTCAACCTGCAGAAAACCAAAGCTTGATCACCACTTTATTGGATGCTGACGGTGATGGCAGTATTCTTGATGACGTTGCCGGTATGGTAATGGGTGGTAGCAAGAAGAAAGGTGGCTTGGGCGGATTGCTCGGTGGACTTTTTGGAAAATAAAACGGGATGAATCCCAATGATATGAAACCGCTTAATTCCTAAGCGGTTTTTTTGTATCTTAAAACAAGCATAAGGTTGTAAGGTTCAATCGCTTAAAAGGACTGAATAATCATGAAATAACGATTAGTGCCATGAAACATTTATGTTGTAAAATTTTCGGTGTATTGATTTTAGTGGTGGTCATTGCAAGTAGTTGTGGTAGTACCAAGGAAACGGTGGACATAAACGAGGATGAAAAAATAGCCTTTGCCCAAAAAGAGGGTGATACCATCAAAATCGCTAGTGATGCCGTTGGTTATGAAATCATCATTATTGAACCTGGTTATGATTTTTGGCTGAAAAGCATCGCAAAACCAGAAGGGTACTATTCCCAATCGTATCTCGAAAACAGAAACAATATTTACGTGCAGGAATGGAACCAACGCGTACTTCAGCCACAAAGGTTCGACCCGAACTTATATGAAATGCAAATCGATTATTCCCCTAATATTGATTATGGTTATGATGTAAACTATAAACTTTACAATTATTTTATATATTTTCAACGTAAATACAACCAGAGGTTGGGCCCTTTTTTACCTCGGATTTAAGGGGTATATTAGCTGCTTTTAAAATTTTGCATGGAAAAATTGAAGAAACGTTGGGGCATAAATTCCAATTTTCAAATTGTGGTTATTTTTATCGTGTTCACCGTAACCGGTTCAACAGCGGTTAAAATTGCAGCGCCCCTAATCGAATTTCTTGGGTTGCATCGTGAAACAACAAATCCTTGGATATATTGGGTTATCCGAATATTGATAATATTTCCAACCTATCAAGTTTTGTTAATTGCCTTTGGATGGCTTTTTGGTCAGTTCAAATTTTTCTGGAATATGGAAAAGAAAATGTTACGAAGGCTCGGTTTGGGTTTTCTCCTGGATAATTAAACTTTTCTTAACAATTTTTACAGGTTGTTTATTAGTTAACTTTGAAAAATGAACTTAATTAAGCATAAGAAATCAATGTCCCTAATGGCTATGCTATTGGTGGTTTTCTTATGTGTACCATCCATAATTAAGATTTCCCATGCCCTAAACGATCATAAAAGTACAAAGTGCTCCCAAGTGGGGAAATTACATATGCATGAAGTGGAATTGGATTGTGTTTTCCATGATTTCAACCTTTCACCTTTATGTTCCACTCCAATAGTATTTATTCCTGGCCCACTGGTTATTGATGCACCAAGTAAGATTACATACCACTATACATTCTTAAGTAAGTACCAAAAACTTCATTTTTCCCTTAGGGGACCCCCCACCGCTTCGTAGCGTTCTAGATTATTTTATTTTTTTAATTTTTAATCCATAACATTATGAAGCATACTTTGCTAATCATGATTATGGCCTTATCCTTTTATACGGGTATGGCCCAAAATACAATTATCGGTACCGTTACCAATGCAGAGGACGGTACCCCTTTAAGTCAGGTTTCCATTTATTTTCCAGAGTTGGAAAAAGGGACGGCGACGAATACCAATGGCTCTTTTGAAATCATCAATATTCCCAATGGAAATTTTGAATTGGTCATATCCTCTTTAGGTTTTGAAACATTTGAACAGAAAATGGCCATTTCTTCCCATACCGGCCCCTTGCAAATAGTATTGGTCCCCTCCGCTATAGAAATGGAGGAGATCATCGTATCGACACCTTTTCACAAATTACAAAGTGAGAATGTCATGAAGGTGGAAAGAGCCGATATCAAGGAGCTTAAGGGCAATGGTGCAATAACGCTTTCCGAGGGTATTTCAAATATTGCCGGAGTAGAGAGTATTACCACTGGCGTTGGTATTGGGAAACCCGTAATACGTGGCCTCAGTGCGAATAGGGTATTGGTTTATGCCCAAGGAGTGCGTCTTGAAAACCAGCAATTTGGAAGTGAACATGGTTTGGGTATCAATGACGCTGGATTGGAAAGTGTAGAGGTTATTAAAGGACCTGCTTCCCTGCTATACGGTTCGGATGCCATGGGTGGGGTACTTTACTTCAATCCCGAAAAATTCGCACAACCCAATAACACGGAGGGAGATGTGAACTTAAATTATTTTACCAATACACAAGGTTTAGGGGCGAATGCCGGAATTAAAACATCAACAGATAAACTCAAATTCCTTTTAAGGGGAAGCTACGCCTCCCATATTGACTATAAGACCGGTGATGGTGAACGATTGACCAATTCGAGGTTCAATGAATATGACCTTAAAACAGGAATGGGTTATCAGTCCAGTACCATAAAGACAGAGTTGCGTTATAATTTTAATTCAACAGAATTAGGAATCCCTGAGGAAATCGGGGTACAGGAAAAAGACCGTGACCCAGAGTTGCCTTATCAACAAATAGATAATCATATTCTGAGTTCAAAAACCGGTATCTATTTTAACAATTCCAGTCTCAACGTTTCATTGGGTTATATCATGAACAAGAGAAAGGAGTTTGAGGAGGAACATGATCATGGGGAAGAAGGGGAAGAAGAACATGAAGAGGAAGTACATGAAGAAGGCCCCGCCCTAGACATGAACCTCTCTACTTTTAGTTATAGCGCAGAATATCACTTGCCGGAATTAGGTAAGTTTGAAACGATAATCGGCGTTCAGGGTATGCACCAAACCAATAGCAATTTTGGTGAGGAAGTATTGATACCTAATGCCAAAACCAATGATATCGGTGTTTTGGCTACTTCGCACGTTCATTTTGAAAAACGAAATGGATTGCAGTTAGGACTGCGTTACGACCATAGGAATATTAGCTCAGAAGAACCTATGAAGCTTACATCGGAAATTCTTGATCGAAGTTTTAATAGTTTCAATGCCGCTTTGGGCTATAAATTGGAATTGTTCAACAAAGTGACCACAAGGATCAATTTCGCGACGGGCTTCCGCGCACCGAACTTAGCTGAATTGACTTCTGACGGAACGCATGAAGGAACAAATCGTTATGAAATCGGTGACCCGGACTTAAACCATGAGAAAAATTTCCAAACCGATATTTCATTGGAGTATACCAACAAACATATAGAGTTTTTTGTAAACGGATTTTACAATAATATCAATGATTACATTTTTATTCAACCGAATGGGGAAATCATAGATGAGGCCGATGTTTTTGCTTATGTACAGGAAGACGCTAAACTCTATGGCGGTGAAATCGGGTTTCATTTACACCCACACCCAATAGATTGGTTACATTATAATAGTAGTTTTGAAACCGTGATCGGGAAACGCAAAAATGATGAATATCTTCCGCTGATCCCTGCAAATAAATTAGTGAATACGATTCGGGTAGAAGGAGATGGTAGATCAACCTGGCTGAGTGAGGAATATGCCTTTATAACACTCAGATCTATTTTTGAGCAAAATAAGGTAGATGAATTTGAAACCCCTTCAGATAATTACAATTTGGTAGACTTAGGCTTGGGAGGTAGTTTCATGTTCAATAAACAACCTATCGAGCTAAGATTGAGCGCCAACAATATCTTTGATAAAACCTATATTTCGCATTTGTCCCGCTTAAAAACCGATTTGATTCCAAATATTGGAAGGAACATTTCAATGGCGGTAAGTATACCTTTTTAAAATAAAAAGTAATAAGGAAAGATGATCAATCAGTTTTGATATCGATTGTCTTTCCTTTTTTTGTGCCTTTAATCAAATAGGTGTAAATCCACATGATCGTAAATGTAGGAACTACATCCAACCCTGGAATAATTTCCTCGATAAACGTAACCAATCCAGCGGCTTGACCAATTTTACCTTTGTATAATCGGGTCATCAACCATCCTGCCAACGGGGCCCAAATAATATCGGAAAAATCCCCTATAAAAGGTACGGCGAACGACAACATTCCAATACCGTCGAACAATAGCCCCAAGAATAGGGTTTTGTATTTTTTATCTTTATTTTTTGACATTTCTTAAATTATAGATCCATTATTCACATAGCAATAAGAATGCCAATTTTGGGAACATTTGGTTGTACGTCCTAGGACAGGCTTGAACTGATCAACTTTAAAAATTCGTTTCGGGTCTCTTCTTTTACAAAACTTCCCCGGAATCCAGAGGTAGTGGTTACCGAATTTTGTTTCTGTACACCCCGCATCATCATACACATATGCGAAGCCTCGATCACCACGGCAACACCTTGGGGTTTTAAGGTATCGTTGATACAGTCCAATATTTGTTCGGTTAATCGTTCCTGAACCTGTAATCTCCGTGCAAATACATCAACGATGCGCGGTAATTTGCTAAGACCAACTATTTGTCCGTCAGGAATATAGGCGATATGTGCTTTGCCAAAAAAGGGCAACATATGGTGTTCACAAAGGGAGTACAGTTCAATATCCTTTACGATGACCATTTCATTGTACGACTCATTGAACATGGCACTCTTTAAAATCTGTGCCGCATCCTGCTCATAGCCTTGGGTAAGAAAAAGCATGGCCTTTGCCGCTCTTTCAGGGGTTTTCATCAATCCCTCCCGTGAGACGTCCTCCCCTATTTCCTCAATTATTTTAGCATACCGTTCTTGAACATCTTTGGTGATTTCCAAATCATATTCCTCAAAACTTCTATATGGTGTCATTTTGTGATTTTGTTACTTACGTTGTTCGCTAAGTGCGTTTTCCCCCTTTTAAGGACCTTTTTTTCCCGTAAAGATTATAGGATGACAATTTAACGCTTAATTCATTAAAATAAAACAAGAAAACAGTATTGTTATCTACCGCGTTGTTTTGGTATGTCTTGGCTATTGATTAATTTTCGAACTGTAAAAAAAGCATCAATGATCCAAGCCACCAATATCCAAAAGTTTTATGGGGATTTACAAGTATTAAAAGGAGTAGACCTACATATTAAATCGGGTGAAATCGTCTCTATTGTGGGACCCTCGGGTGCAGGGAAGACCACACTCCTACAAATTTTGGGCACTTTGGATGTCCAAAGTAATAAGGTAGACAGTAGGTTGTTGATAAAGGGTGTGGAAGTCACTGATTTAACCGATAATGAAATAGCGCGCTTCCGGAATGAGAATATTGGTTTTATTTTTCAATTTCATCAATTATTACCCGAGTTTACTGCGCTAGAGAATGTCTGTATTCCTGCATTCATTAAAAAGACACCCCGTAACCAAGCAGAAAAACGGGCGAAGGAATTGTTGGAGTTTTTGGGACTTGCCCATCGCCTTCACCACAAGCCCAATGAATTATCCGGAGGGGAACAACAACGTGTTGCCGTTGCAAGGGCCTTGATCAACAACCCCTCGGTAATCTTCGCTGATGAACCCAGTGGAAACCTGGACTCTGAGAGTGCCGATAATCTCCACAAATTGTTTTTTGAATTGCGTGATAAATTTGGTCAAACCTTTGTTATTGTAACCCATAATAAAGAATTGGCGGATTTGGCCGATCGCAAACTTACCATGGTAGATGGCCTTATTACCGATGCATCGGGCATTGAATGGGCCGATTTTACCAATAGACCCCTACTATGACCCAAAAAGAACTTAAGGAGTTTTTGGATGTCAAAGTTGAGGAATACAACCAAGTACAATTTTTGGATAGTGATCCCATTCAAATACCGCATGCTTTCAGCCTAAAGGAAGATATAGAGATCAGTGGCTTCCTAACGGCGACCATTGCCTGGGGGAATCGCAAAAGCATTATTAACAATGCCAAAAGAATGATGGACTTGCTTGATCATTCGCCCTATGATTTCATCATGAACCATACGCCGAATGACCTTGAAAGATTTGATGGATTTGTTCACCGCACTTTTAATAGTAGGGACCTAACTTATTTTATACAGAGCCTTCGGCATATTTATCAAAACCATGGTGGAATGGAAGCCGTATTTGCTGCCAATGTCGAAGCCAACTCGGTACAAAACGCCATATCGGGCTTTAAGAAGGTGTTTTTTGAATTACCCCACGAACAACGAACCACCAAGCACATCTCTGACCCCTTGAAAGGATCGGCAGCCAAGCGTATCAATATGTTTTTACGGTGGATGGTCAGGGATGCATCCACAGGCGTGGATTTCGGTTTATGGACACAAATCCAACCCAAACAACTTTCTTGTCCGTTGGATGTGCACTCTGGTAATGTAGCAAGAAAACTCGGATTATTACAACGTAAGCAGAATGATGCCAAGGCGCTTATGGAATTGGATACCGCACTTCGTAAATTAGACCCCAGTGATCCCGTAAAATATGATTTTGCACTATTTGGACTTGGGGTTTTTGAAAAATTCTAGTTCCTCCCCTATTCTTCATTCGTAAGTCGGGTAAACCAATGGGTTTTTCCATACAAATTCCCTACTTTTAATCCTGACCAAATTCAGGAATACAATGAAAAGAACTTTATTTATTTTAAGTCTGCTTGTAGGCTTTGGCCTAGTGCATGCCCAAGAACGAAAACTTCCCGTTGATACCGTTGTTACCACACAACATAGTGTTACCATAAATGGAAGTCCTTTGAATTACACGGCAAAAACGGGAACACAACCCGTTTGGGATGAATCTGGCAAACCTATGGCAGCATTGCATTATACCTATTATACCAAGAATAATGTAAAGGATCGCGCTTCTAGACCGTTGCTTATATCCTTTAATGGGGGTCCTGGATCGGCCTCGGTTTGGATGCATTTGGCATATACAGGTCCGAGAATGCTTAAAATTGATGATGAAGGATATCCTGTACAGCCATACGGTGTAAAGGAAAACCCCTATTCCGTATTGGATGTTACCGATATAGTTTACGTAAATCCGGCCAACACAGGCTATTCACGTACCATTCCGGAAACAGGTAAGGAGGTAAACCGGGATACTTTTTTCGGAATAAATGCCGATATTAAATATTTGGCGGAGTGGTTGAACACTTTTGTTACCCGTAACAATAGGTGGCGTTCCCCAAAATACATTATCGGGGAAAGTTATGGAGGTACAAGGGTTATGGGACTTTCATTGGCCTTGCAAAACCAGCAATGGATGTATTTGAATGGGGTAATAATGGTTTCCCCTGCGGATTATAAGGTTATACGAAAAGGAGGACCGGTTTCTGATGCCATTAGTCTACCCTATTTTACCGCTACGGCTTGGCATCATAAAAAATTACCTGCCGCATTACAACAAAAAGATCTCCTTGAAATCTTACCCGAAACCGAGGAATTTACCTTAAACACATTGATTCCTGCCCTTAGTAAGGGAGGATTTATAGACAGCGCTGAAAAAAACGCTGTTGCCAAAAAAATGGCCTACTATTCCGGATTGTCTGAAAAAGAGATCCTCGACCAGAATTTGGTCGTATCAACACGGTATTTTTGGAAACATCTGTTGCAGGACGAAGGTTATACCACCGGTAGGTTAGACTCACGGTATTTGGGAATAGACCGTCAAATGTTTGGTGGGCGGCCCGACTATAATGCAGAGATATCCTCATGGTCGCACAGTTTCACCCCGGCCATCAACTACTATTTGCAGGAAGAATTGAATTTTAAGACCGATATTAAATACAATATGTTCGGGCCTGTCCGTCCATGGAACAATGAAAACGACAATACCAGGGAGAATCTTCGTCAGGCCATGGCCCAAAACCCCTTTTTGAATGTTTTGATACAATCCGGTTATTACGATGGTGCCACTACCTATTTCAATGCCAAATACACCATGTGGCAAGTGGACCCCAGTGGTCGTATGAAAGATCGCTTCGAATTTAAGGGCTATCGAAGTGGACATATGATGTACCTAAGAAAAGAGGACCTGCAACAGGCCAATGAGGATATTAGAGTCTTTATAAAACGAACAATGTCTAATGGAAAAAGCGCTAAATATTGAATGAAAAAAGTAGATTTCAGCAATCCGCACCGCAAAAAGCATTTTGATTTTTTTCGGGAAATGAACCATCCGCATTTCAACGTTACCGCCAATGTTGATATTAGCATACTACTCCCCTTTCTAAAGGATCATAAATTTCCAATTAATATTGGTATGGTCTATTTATTGGCCCGAACAGCCAATGAAATCCCTGAATTTAGATGGCGTATTCGAGGGGATGAAGTAGTGGAACATCCTTTGGCACATCCTTCCTTTACGGTATCGACAGATGTCGCGGATGTCTTTAGTTTCTGTTCGGTGGACTTTTCATACGATTCTAATGTGTTTTTTGATAAGGCTTCGACGATTATGGAAAACATGAAAACGAATCCTTCGCTGGAAGATGAGATAGGACGTGATGATTTTTTATTCATGTCCACTTTTCCTTGGGTGAGTTTTACGAGCATACAACATGCTATGCATTACCACCCTTCCGATAGTGTGCCGCGAATCGTTTGGGGAAAATTTTTTGAACAGGACGGAAAAACATGGATGCCTTTATCGGTACAGGCCCACCATGCTATAGTGGATGGAAGGCATATAGGACAATTCTTCCAGGATTTTGAGGCCATGGCTTCCGCTGCTTCTGATTTCTTATAAAGGAAAACCAATTCAAGGGTATTAAGTTTTCTCCAAGACGATTTTTAGGGTCTGGCAGCGTATGTTTATTCTTGATAATAGGTATCTTTGATAGCTTAATCCATTACATTCAAATTTTATGAGGTCTATAGTTATTTTAGTAGCTTTTTTAATGATTAACGTTTCTCAAGCCCAGGACTGGGCAAATCTAGAACAGTTTAGGGCAGACAATGCCAAAATAGGTTTACCTGGTGCCCATGAGGATAGGGTTGTATTTATGGGGAATTCCATCACCATTGGCTGGATCAATACCGTTCCGGAATTTTTTGAAGGCAAACCATATATCAACAGGGGAATAGGTGGTCAAACTACCCCACAAATGCTGGTAAGGTTTCGCCAGGATGTTATCGCCTTACAACCAAAGGTAGTGGTCATACTGGCCGGTACCAATGACATTGCAGGTAATACAGGTCCGTCGACACTGGAAATGATTGCCGATAATATAAAATCGATGGCGGAATTGGCTGAGGCCAATGGTATAAAAGTGGTCATTTCCTCGGTACTTCCCGTGTTTGACTATCCATGGAAACCCGGGTTGGAACCGTCAAAAAAAATAATAAAATTAAATAGCATGTTGCGTGCGTATGCCGAAAAAGAAGATCATGTTTATCTTGATTACTTTTCAGTTATGGCCGATGAACGTAATGGATTGCCCAAGAAATATGCCCGTGATGAAGTCCACCCTACAAAATTGGGGTATGAAGTAATGGCTCCTTTGGTAGAAGCTGCAATTGCGAAAGCCATGGAAAATTAAGAAGGAAATAATCATAACGATTCGAATAGCCTCTCTTTGGGGATTAAAAGAACTGTTTAAAATTGTTTTTAAGGGGTAGATCACAAAAAAAGTATTCCCTTTAAAATCAAAAAAAATAGGGAAACAAATTACTGGTTTGAAGCAATGCTGATTTCTTTTGGGTAATTTTTGTACAAAAACCGAGCCTTATGAAACGTTTATTTTTCTTCCTTTTACTGCTTTCCCCGTCCATGTGCCTCATTGCCCAAAATACTTTTGAAGTAAAGGGGTTTTGTATATCCGCCCCACCATCGGATCAGGTTGGACCGTTTATCGATTTTTTGGAAAATGAATTGGCCCCAAACGGAATCAACACCTTGGTTTTAAGGGTGGATTATAATTATTCCTATGAGTCAAGACCCGAATTACGGGGGGGAAATCCTTTGAGTAAGGTTCAAGTAAAGCAAATTGTAAACAAGTGTAAAACACTAAACATCAATATAATACCTCAAGTAAATTTGTTGGGCCATCAAAGTTGGCATTCTGAACATACCAAATTGTTGCAGGTATACCCGGAATTTGATGAAACACCACATATTGCATTGCCAGAAAATTATGTTTGGCCTAATGATGATGGTTTGTATTGTAAGAGTTATTGTCCCTTACATCCCAAAGTACATGAGGTAGTTTTTGATTTGATGGATGAAATTTTGGATGTTTTCGAAGCCGACGCCTTTCATGCCGGTATGGACGAGGTATTTTATTTAGCGGATGATAATTGCCCACGTTGTAAGGGGATGGATCCCGCTACTTTATTTGCCGGTGAATTGATTAAGATCAATAATCATTTAGCCCAACGGGGAGCACGGTTATGGATTTGGGGTGATCGTCTGATTGATGGTGCCCTAACGGGTATTGGAATGTGGGAGGCTTCGATGAATAATACAGCCAGGGCCATTGAAATGATCCCGAAATCCGTAGTTATTTGTGATTGGCATTACGAGAAGGCCTTTCCTACAGCAGCTTATTTTGCGATAAAGGGATTCGATGTCATAACTTGTCCATGGCGTAAACCCGAAGTGGCAGTGGACCAAGTGAGTATGATGCATGATTTTAAAACGAATTCCACTCCGGAAATGGCTGGGCATTATCTCGGAATGATGCAAACTTATTGGTCATCCACCACAAAATTCATAGAAGAGCAAAAAGCATCAACAGGGAATGAAGCCAATGCAGTGACATGTTTCAAGGCCATGGTGAACACTATGAAAACCATAGAATCCTCAAATAGCAAACAGGAATAATTAAATTTAAGAGGGCCATTTTATTTGGCATACTCCCTATTCACCCGACTGCGTAGGGCATTGGCCTCAACATCCCCCTTAAATTGCTCGTTTTCAGGGTCCCATTCCAATGTACGACCCAATTGATAGGCGATGTTCGCTATATTACAGATACTCGCGGATCGATGACCGGTCTCCACATCACATATAGGTTGGGTCCTATTTTTGATGGCATCCAACCAATCTTGGTAATGATTGCCGTTTGAGTTATAAAGACGAATATCTGAATCCTTTGGCATTGCTGTTTTTATATGTTCCGGATTGGTTTCGAAATAGCTTCTACTAATATCCATCGTACCCTCACTTCCAATAAAACGAACGCCCCATCCCCTACCAAAGTCCTCATGCACCATTTCTACGCCATTGGCATAGAACATGCGTAAACCACGAACCAAAGACTTATCTGAAGGAGGAATATAACGGACGGGACCTGAATGGTCCATTCCCAATGCCCATTGGGCAATATCGAACATATGGGCTCCCCAGTCACACAGAATTCCACCACCTACTTCCCTGAACAATCTAAAGTCGGGCCAAAAATCCACATCATTTCGTGAAGGCGCCAATCTGTGATTGTAGGGCAAAAGTGGTGCAGGTCCGCACCAACCATTCCAATCGAGTTCTTCGGGAATGGGTTCTTCCTCCATATTGTAGGGCACTGCAGGATCACCGACATTGACAAGAATCTTTGTAATCTCACCCAAATAACCATTTCGCACCAATTCAGAGGCCCTCCTAAAATCTTCCCAGGATCGTTGCATACTCCCCGTTTGAAGTATCTTCCCCGTTTTCTTTGTAGTTTGTACCAATTCCATTCCCTCTGTTATCCTATGGGTCAAGGGCTTTTCACAATACACATCCTTACCTGCATACATGGCATCCATAGCCTGGGTGGCGTGCCAATGGTCTGGGGTGGCAATTACCACGGCGTCAATATCTTTTCTAGATAGCAATTCTTTATAATCAGGGTAGCTCGTTATTCCTTTATAAGCATTCAATGCCCTTTCTTTCGCATATAATGTACCAACGTGTTTCTCAAAAGCGGCAGTCTTGGTGGTCCAAACATCACAACCCGCTACAATCTGTGCACCCGTATTGGTTACAAATTGATTGGCCAAGCCATTGGTTTGTTTACCCAATCCAATAAAACCTATGTTTATCTTATCATTAGGCGCAATGAATCCCCGCCCCAATACATGTCTTGGAACAATACTGATCGCCCCTACGGTCAATGCTGTATGGGTCAAGAATTTTCTTCGGGAAAGTGGGTTGGGATTTTGCCCTTCTTTTTTTGTGGTATCGGTTGGTTCTTGCATAGTTGGTTTTTTTAATGGCCTTTATTTCCTTCCCAAAAGCTACTACAAAAAACTAGAAATAGCAACAAAAACCATTGAAACTGAATACGATAGTGGTTAATGTAGCCTATCACGATTCAATCGCGGGCATCCCATTCATCCATACTATTGAAATTCACGGGCAAGAATCGATTTCATTACGTCATAGTCCACATCGGTATCCCCATATTTATCGCGCTCTTGCAGCATGGCCAATTTCATTTCCTTGATAATTGCCCCATACTCCAGTTCACCATAGGCATTATGCTGTTCTTTGGGATCCCTTTGAAGATCATAAAATTCCCATGTAGGTGCCGTGGTTTCCTTTGAGGTTCCCTTCATACCCAAATCCTGTCCGTAAAAGAATGCCAATTTGTATCTTTCATTTCGAACACCAAAATGGGCAGGTCGATCGGGATGGTGCAACCAATACCGATAGTACATTTGTTTACGCCAATTACGGGGGGTGTTTCCCTTAAGGTTCTCCCTAAAACTCACTCCTTGTATATACGCTGGTTTCTCAATTCCGGCATAGTCGGCCAATAAGGCGGCGAAATCAATATTCAAGATGATATCATCCAATCGTTGCCCCCCTTTAATTTCTTTGGGGTAACGTATTACAAAAGGCATCCTCAAAGACTCCTCATAAATCAATCGCTTATCAAAAAAGCCATGTTCCCCCAAAAAATAACCCTGGTCGGCCGTATACACTACAATGGTATTCTCGGCGATACCTTGTTCTTCCAAATAATCGAGAAGTTTCCCGATATTGTCATTAACGGCGGCACCACAACGCATAAAATCCTTCACTAGTTTTTGGTAGATTTTTTTTCGCCTTTGAATACTGTCCAGTCCTTCCAAGGGGTATGGCAATCCTGGGTAATCGGTCCAAAATTCATCGGGATGCTTGGTGGCCTTTTCCCATCGTATGGCTAATCGTTCCAAGGTTTGGCCATGAAAGGTGCGTCCGGTATTATTTTGGTCGAAATCCAAAAGGTTTTCGGGTTCTGGGATATCGATATCCTTATAGAGGTCCTTATATCGTTCAGGATAATCAAAAGGTTCATGCGTCGCCTTAAAATTACAGAACATTAAAAAGGGCTTGTTCTTATCGCGTTTATTTAGGTGTTCAATGGTTAAATCCGTTACCACATCCGTAGAAAAACCTTCGTGTTCCGTTCCGGTACTGCTATCATAGCCATCACTCCAATTTCCTTCTGATTTGAAAATAGGATTCCAATACCTACCCTGTCCCGGCAATACGTTATAATAATCAAAACCTTCCGGTTTCCCCACCAAATGCCATTTTCCTATAACTGCGGATTGGTAGCCGTTATTGGATAATGTCCTGGCGATATTAGGATGGTTTCTAGGTAAGGGTTCACTTAATGTATACACCTGGTTCAGGTGACTGTACTGTCCGGTTAAAATACTTGCACGACTCGGGGAACATATGCTATTGGTACAAAAAGCATTGTTCAGGACCATTCCTTCAGACGCTAGACGGTCAATATTGCTATTTTGCACATAATCCTCCAAAATACCGCCATATATTCCCCAAGCCTGGGAGGTGTGGTCGTCAGAGAGAATAAAGAGAATGTTCGGTGGTTCGGGGTTATTCTGGTTTTTGCCCAGTTTTGGGCCACAGCCCATGGTAAAAAGAATTAAAAGCAGACAAAAAAATCGGTGATAATCAATCAAAAACTTCATGTGTTATATCTTATGCATTTTAACATCAAGATAAAAAGAATAATGGAATAAGCTTTAACTATTAAGGGTTTCCTTTTAAATTCAAATAATGTATATCTTTGTTTAACAGATGTCTAAATATTTTTCCATATCGTTATCAATAATGATCCTTATCCAAAGTTTTGGTATGGATTTTCGTGACTTGGCACATATGGACGAATTAATTGAACATGCGCAGTTGCATTCGGAAAAATATGGGGATAATTTCTTAGTGTTCCTATCCAAACATTATGGTGAATTACAGCCAGAACATTCAAAAGACCATCAGGAAGAAAAACAGGATCACGAACAACTTCCCTTTAACCATCATTGCTGTTCGCATAGTATTGTGGTCTATATGGTCAATAATCTTCAGGTTCCGGTTATAAATACGGTTCCGGTTTTTAATTATACAACTAATTTCTTTTATCTGGACTATTATTCCTTTTTAGAAAAATCAGATATTTTCCAACCTCCCAAGCAAGCATAATCCCCATTGATTTAGTTCATCCCTGTCATTAATGACTTGGATGGTTTGTATCACTTTTTATTATGGATTATGTTAACAAATATCATACGATTCAGCATAAAGAATAAACTATTTGTTCTTCTGCTAACCTCATTTATCATATGTTTCGGGCTGTTTTCCATTACACAGATCCCTATCGGGGCAGTACCCGATGTAACCAATAACCAAGTACAGGTTATTACGACATCACAGAATCTTTCCACCCAGGATATCGAACAATTCATCACCTATCCTGTTGAACTGGAAATGGCAAACTTGCCCGGCGTTGTGGAAATTCGTTCCATATCCAAATTCGGACTCTCAGTGGTGACCATTGTTTTTGAGGATAACATGGGCACCTATTTGCCTAGGCAGCTAATTGCCGAAAAAATAAAATCGGCTTCAGAAAAAATACCAGACGGATTTGGTACTCCGGAAATGGGCCCCATAACCACGGGCTTGGGTGAAATTTACCAATATGTCTTGGATACAAAACCGGGCTATAAGGATCAATATTCCGCCATGGATCTCCGCACAATCCAGGATTGGATCGTAAAACGACAGTTATCCGGTATACCTGGGGTTGTTGAAGTTAACACTTGGGGAGGTTATCTAAAACAATATGAAGTAGCCATCAATACGGAGAAATTACATGCCATGAATATCGCTATCAGTGAAATTTTCAATGCGTTGGAGAATAACAATAGCGTGGCCGGTGGTGGATATATTGAAAAGAACAACCAAGCCTATTTTATACGGGGAGAAGGACTTGTAACTTCCTTGGAGGATATAGAGAAAATCGTAGTAAGAAATGAAGATGGGGTTCCCATTTTAATCAAGGATATCGCAAGTGTAGGTTTTGGTAGTGCTACCCGATTCGGAGCCATAACAGGCAATGGTGAAGGGGAAAAAGTATTGGGCCAAGTCATGATGCTCAAGGATGCCAATTCAAAAAAAGTTATCGATGCCGTTAAAGACAGGGTCGCTTCCATTTCTAAAACGCTACCTGAGGGAGTTTACATCAATCCATTTTTAGAGCGTAGTGCCTTAATTGGCAAGACAACGTTCACTGTGGCCGAAAACCTTATTCTAGGGTGTCTTATCGTCATATTTGTTGTGGTATTGCTCTTAGGTAATTTAAGATCGGGGTTAGTGGTGGCCTCGGTTATTCCCATATGCCTTTTGTTTGCCCTTTCACTCATGTATATTTTTGGGGTCGATGCGAATTTAATGAGCTTGGGTGCAATTGATTTTGGAATCATCATCGATGGTGCGGTGATCATCGTGGAGTTTATTGCTTTTCAAATTACCTCCAATCGTCTGGAATTAATGCAAATGTCCAAAAAAGATGTACAAGAGGCCAAGGACAGGATTACGCTCCAAAGTGCCTCAAAAATGATGAATTCCGCAATTTTTGGCCAGTTGATTATCTTCATTGTCTTTATTCCTATCCTCTCATTAAGTGGCGTTGAAGGTAAGATGTTCAAGCCTATGGCATTGACCTTTAGTTTTGCGTTGATCGGGGCCATGCTCCTTTGTTTTACCTATGTTCCGGTTATCTCATCCATCATACTGAAGCCAACACAGATTACCGATAAGAATGTATCGGTGCGCCTAATGCGGTTTCTAAATCTACTCTATACCCCTACCATAAAATGGGCTTTGGCAAGTAGAAAATTGGTTTTGTCCATCGCCGGGCTTTTATTGGTGTCGGCCATATATCTTTTCACTACCATGGGCGGGGAGTTCGTGCCCACTTTGGACGAAGGGGATTTTGTGATCCAACCGATACTCAAGACGGGGACATCGTTGAGTAAGACCATTGAGACGACTACCCAAATCGAAAGGATCTTATTGGAAAAATTTCCTGAGGTAGACCAAGTGGTTACCAGGATCGGTGCTGCGGAAGTTCCTACAGACCCTATGTCTATGGAAGAAACCGATGTTATCATCACCTTGAAACCAAAGAAGGAATGGGTGTCAGCCGATTCCAAGGATGAACTTGCCGATAAATTCAAGGAAGCACTTGGGATTATCCCAGGCATGGAAGTGGAGTTTACACAGCCCATAGAAATGCGGTTCAATGAACTTATTACAGGGGTACGGGCCGATATCGCCATTAAGATTTTTGGTGATGACCTGGATATTCTCAATAAAAAGGGAAATGAAATCAAAAGGTTGATCCAGGATGTTAAGGGAGCAGCCGATATCAGTGTAGAGAAAATAGCGGGGCTTCCACAAATGAACATAAAATTCAAAAGGGAAAAAATTGCCCGTTACGGATTGAATATCAGTGATGTGAACAAAGTGATTTCCATGGGCTTTGGAGGAAGTACGATGGGTAGCATTTTTGAAGGGGAAAAACGTTTTGATCTTGCCCTCCGGTTGGATGATGTAAGCAGAAGGAATATAGATGATATCAAAAACTTTTATATCGACTTACCTTCCGGAGGAAAAATACCCCTGAATGAAGTTGCGGATATCTCCTATACCAAAGGAGCTGCCAAAATCTCAAGGGATGATACAAAAAGGAGAATCGTGGTGGGCATCAATGTGCGTAATCGGGACTTGCAATCCGTGGTTACCGATGTTCAAAATAAGCTTGAATCGCAATTGAAGCTTCCAGTGGGGTATACCATTACGTATGGCGGACAGTTTGAAAACCTACAAAGTGCCAAAAATCGGTTGAAAATAGCCGTCCCCGTGGCATTGGTCCTCATTTTCATCCTGCTCTACTTTGCTTTCAATTCGATTAAGGAAGCGTTGATGATCTTATCCGCAATTCCCCTTGCCGCTGTCGGTGGTGTGTTTTTGCTATGGTTACGGGATATGCCTTTCAGTATTTCTGCAGGAGTGGGCTTTATTGCGCTTTTTGGTATTGCGGTATTGAACGGCATTGTACTCATAGAACATTTTAAGGAATTAAAGAAACAGGGTATGAAAGATATTGAAGCCCGTATAAAACAAGGGACTAAAGATCGTTTAAGGGCGGTTTTACTAACAGCGGCCGCGGCGGCACTGGGATTTTTACCCATGGCGGTTTCTACCAACGCAGGAGCGGAAGTTCAAAGACCCTTGGCTACCGTTGTCATCGGAGGTCTTGTTACCGCAACACTTCTTACTTTGGTCGTATTGCCTGTCCTATATGCCATTTTTGATACAAAACACAAATCAACCCGTATTTTGAAAAAGAAAAAAAATAAAAACTTA
The DNA here is from genome assembly GCF_014596745.1 of Maribacter aquimaris. Classification (GTDB taxonomy): domain Bacteria; phylum Bacteroidota; class Bacteroidia; order Flavobacteriales; family Flavobacteriaceae; genus Maribacter_A; species Maribacter_A aquimaris. The sequence goes on along the minus strand of NZ_JABTCF010000001.1, from coordinate 55,146 downwards.
GGAATTTTTCTATTGCTTATTGGGTTGGCCGTACAGGTCAATGGCCAGGACAAAGGATTGCATTTTGATGAAATTAGGGCATTGGCATTGCAAAATAATGCCGGTCTTAAGGCGGCTGAACTTAAAACCCAATCCTCCAAGGCCTTGGTAGGTAGTGCTTTTGATTTTGATAAAACAGAGGTCTATTATTCCTACGACCAAAACAATCTGGCCTTTAACGATAAACCGTTGAACGTTTATGGGGTACAACAAAGTATCCTATTTCCAACAGTCTATTTTGCAGGTAAGCGAATCAACAAGGCAAACTTGCGCATGGAGGAAAGCAACTTTGAACTGCAAAAACAACTACTTGAGCGCGAAATTGCCTCTGCCTATTACCAATTATTGTACGAGCGGGAGAAAACCCAGGTATATCGGTATTTAGACAGTATTTATCAGAAATTCGCACATGCCTCGCAGCGTAGGTTCGAATTGGGCGAAACGAACTACTTAGAGAAGATCACTGCACAAGCCAAACAAAAAGAACTCCATGCCCTTTATATACAGGCTAAGGAAGATGTGACATTGGCCCAAGTACAACTGCAGAAAACGATACAAATCGATGAATCCATCAAGGTAGCCCTTATGCCACTTGATAAATTGGAATTGCAATCCGCAGGGATTTCCGAAAATATCGGATTAACCCTTTATGAACAAAGAAATGAATGGTTTAAGGCCAAAAGTGGTTATGAAAAGCAATCCTTATTGCCCGATATCAATTTTGATTATTTCCAAGGGACCAATTCCGGTTTGGGAGAACATCTTTATGGTTATCAGGTAGGGTTGAAAATACCTTTGCTCTTCAATGGCAAGGCTGCGAAAATCAAGGCCGCAAAAATCGCAAAGGATATGGCTATTGAGGAATCGGTGAATTACGAGAACCAATTGTACCTAAAGCATGAAAAATTAATGGGGCAACTCCGTAAATACGAGGAGACCTTGCGCTATTATGAGAACGACGGACAACACCTTTCCGAAGAAATATTGAAAACCGCTTCGGTTGGCTTCCAAAATGGGGAAATCGATTTTTTCCAATATATACAAAGCTTGGAAAATGCCTATCGCATAACATTATCCTATTTGGAGAATCTCAACCATTATAACCAAACCGTTATTGCCTTAAATCATTTGACCTTATGATCAGCAACGATTTTAAAACGGGAAACGTAAAAACGAATAGTACGAAACACAAAATAAACGTCATGAAATCATTTCAAAATATAGCATTCCTAATATCGGCCTTTATGATTCTAGCCTGTGGGGAATCAAAAAGCAATGGTGAAAATACGGTAACTACCGAGGACACCATCCAGAAAAACGAAATTGAACTGACTAAGGCCCAGTTCGATAGCAATACAATGCAATTGGGGCAATTATCGGAACAGCCCTTTCCTACGGTAATCAATACAACAGGAATGATAGATGTGCCGCCTCAAAACCGGGCCATTATTAGTTCTTTTATCGGAGGCTATGTCAAGAGGACACCCTTATTGATCGGGGATAAAATCTCAAAGGGACAAGTCTTGGTCACATTGGAAAATCCGGAATTCGTTGAAATGCAGCAAACCTATCTTGAAACTGCCCAACAACTTACTTTCCTTAAATCGGAATATGAACGTCAAAAAACACTTGTCGAGGAAAAGATCAGCTCACAGAAAAATTTTCTGAAAGCGGAAAGTGAATACAAGAGTGCATTGGCACATTACAACGGCTTAAAGAAAAAGCTTCAAATGTTGAACATCAATATTGCTTCGGTGGAGGCCGGAAATATTACTTCGACCATTACCCTTTACGCCCCTATCCATGGTAGCGTAACCAAATTGAACATAAGTAAGGGGACTTATGTTTCCCCTTCGGATGAGATTATGGAAATCATTAATACTGACCATGTACATCTTGAACTCTCTGTTTTTGAAAAGGATGTTCTTAAGATAAAAGAAGGACAAAAAATCCTTTTTAAGATTCCTGAAGCCGATAATGAATTTTATGAAGCTGAAGTGCATTTGGTAGGGACGTCAATAGATTTGAAAAATAGGACGGTGAAGGTTCATGGCCATTTACTGGATGACGAAAACCACAATTTTGCAGTGGGCATGTTCGTCGATGCGCAAATTATCACAAATTCAACCAAAGAGTCTGCCTTGCCTGAAAGTGCCATCATTTCAATGGACGATTCCCATTATGTTCTTTTGAATGTCTCTAGGGGGGATTCCTATAATTTTACCCGTAAGGAAGTAACGATTGGTGATAGTTTCAATGGATTCACAATGATAAAAAATAGTAGTGATTTTGATGCCAATGACAAGTTCTTGGTTCAAGGAGCCTTTAACCTTATCGGTGAAATGGAATAGTTGCTGATTTTTTAAATAAATATGATGGTATTTTTTGGTATTAACTATCCCGTTGAGTTTCATTAAAATCAACAAGGGGCATATCACGATTGTAGTCATGCCTTTTTACTGTATAAAATTGCACTAAAACGTACGAAATGGCGTAAAAGGATCTATAGGCAATGATGTTCTTCGGTCGCTGGCAATTTCTGCGACCAACTTACCCGTTGCGGGACCCAGGCTCCATCCCATCATGGCATGGCCTGTGGCAAAAATGAGGTTTTCAATGTGGTTACTCTTGCCTATATAAGGTAATCCGTCTGGGGATACGGGGCGCATCCCACTTTGTGCATTGTCTTTTTCCACAGGGTTTACCTTAATATCGGGATAATAATCCGTAGCCGCATGGGCGATAGCCTCGACCCTTTCTTTTCGGACAATGGAATTTATCCCTGAAAACTCCATGGTACCCGCAAAACGGGTAAATCCTTTCATGGGGGTGACCGCAACCTTAGCTTCCATTAAAATGGCGGGTATAGTAATGCCAGTAGGTCTTTCGAGATTTATTCGATAGCCTTTTCCTGCCTGTAAAGGTAGTTTTATGTACAGTTTTTTTGAAAATTGTCCACTCCATGAACCTGCGGCCAAAACTACTTCATCCGCTTTATAGGTACCTTTGTTGGTCAATACTTGTCGTATTTTCGCATTTACCAGGTCAACACCCGTGACTTCCTCATTTGTTTTTATAAGTACCCCTGAATTTCTTAAATAGGATACCATTTTCGGCATAAATTCAGTGGGGGTCATATGGGCATCACAAGCATAATGAATCGCTCCTTTGGCATTGATCGTACAATTAGGTTCAAATGCTTTCAATTGTACACGATTCAAAACATCCACTGCCAGACCCAATTCCCCTACCTTTTTTGCGACTAGCATTTCTTTTTCTCCGGCAGCATCCGTTTTAAACACCATCAATAATCCCTTTCGGTCGAATTGAAAATCCCCTAGATCCCCTGAAGCTTTTATGGAAGCAAACAATTCCCTGCTAAATAGATTTATATTTTTTATGACAGGAATTGCCCTTTCTACCTTTTTTTGGGTTGAGGCTTTATGAAAATACCAAGCCCATTTAAAAAAATCGGTATCGAACTGGGGTTTTATATAAAATGGACTGGAGGAATTAAACATCCATTTAAAACCTTTGGCCGTCATGCCAGGAGCTGCCAACGGAATTATATGGCTTGGGGTTATATATCCTGCATTGACAAAAGAAGCACCATCGCTAATATCCGATTTATCAATCACCGTTACTTGATGTCCTTCTTTATGTAGATAGTAGGCGGAGCACAGCCCAATGATCCCTCCCCCAATAACAACGACTTCTTTGTTCATTCCCAAATATCAATTTAAATTTTCGAATAGCGGAAAACATGGGTTTTAGTTTCCTATAAGGGTTCTAAATTACCTGAAACCCATGGGCATAGGGATCATCATCATCAATGGTAATGGTATTATGCCCGTAAACTTTGGCCCACCCTTGAATACTCGGAACAATAGCGGGTATATCCCTTAAAACGACCTCCTGCTCTACCCTACCAATAAATTGGGATCCAATATAGCTTTCATGTATAAATTCGGTTCCTAATCGTAGTTTGCCTTTGGCGTACCATTGGGCCATACGTGCTGATGTACCTGTACCGCAGGGTGAACGGTCTATGGCCTTATTTCCATAAAAAACGGCATTACGGGCCGTAGCTTTTGGTGAAAGGGTCTTACCTGCCCATAAAATATGACTTACCCCATTTATGGTAGGGTCATCGGGGTGTACAAACCTATCTGGGTATTTGGCATTGATCTTATCCCTTATTTCCTGACTGAATTGTATGAGCTTAGTTGCGGTATAGTCCTGTATACCTTTAAAATTCTTCTGAGAATCAACGATGGCATAGAAATTTCCCCCGTAGGAAACATCAAATACTAATTCGCCCAGTTGTGAACAATCCACAGTTAGTTCGGTTACCGCCAAATAGGATTTCACATTGGTCAATTTTACCCAATCGACTTTTTTACCGGTTTGTCGGTATTCCACCTGGACCAATCCGGCGGGAGTTTCCATCCGTACTTTACCGGGAACCTTAGGGGTCAAAAGACCTTCCTCAATCCCTATGGTAATTGCCCCAATGGTACCATGTCCGCACATGGGCAGGCATCCACTGGTTTCTATAAAAAGAATACCAAAATCATTGACCGCCTCCGAAGGGGGATAAAAAATACTCCCACTCATCATATCGTGTCCACGTGGCTCAAACATGAGTCCTTTGCGAATCCAATCATACTCCTTTAAAAAATGCTGCCTTTTTTCACTCATATTCCGCCCCATGAGCTCCGGCCCACCATGGGCCACTACCCTAACCGGGTTTCCGCAGGTGTGCGCATCGATACAAGTAAATGAGCTTTGCCCCATTCAAGGATTGATTATACGTTGTTTTTGGTCTGTTCATTGTTGACAAGCCGGGAAATTCCCAAAGGATTTGAATTTTTCAAGGCATCGGGCAATAGCTTATCGGGCCAATCCTGGTAACTGATTGGCCGTACCCATCGTTTTATGGAATGAATACCTACAGCCGTAAAGCGACTATCCGTTGAAGCAGGATAAGGTCCGCCATGTTGCATTGATGGGCAAACCTCTACACCCGTTGGCACACCATTGTATATTAATCGGCCTACCCTATTTTGTAATGCATCGACTATTTTTTGGTGCCCTGCCAATTCGCTTTCCTCAGCGATTATGGTACCTGTCAATTGACCTTCAAGATTCCTGATGATTTTTTCCAATTGATCAACGTCCTCACATTGAACAACAATAGAATAGGGTCCAAAAACCTCCTGGTGTAAGGTCGTGTTTTGTAAGAAGGTCTTACCCTCTACCGTAGTTACGGTCTGCCGGGCATAATTTGCCTGTACGCTAGGCGCCTTATCGGCCATAACCTGCAATCCCTTCTGTGATAGGGCCTTGTCTTTTTTATGTTCATAGGCACCTATAATATTGGGGTGCAACATGCATGTGGGCTCTATTTTGATGATCTCTTCTGAAAGCTTATTTATAAAGTCGGTTAGTGCCTCACTCTTGATACCTAGAAGTAATCCGGGATTGGTACAAAATTGTCCAGTACCCAAAGTGATGGACCCTGCATAGGTTTTGGCCAAGTCCGCTCCTCTTTTATGAATTGCATCAGGCAAAATCACAACGGGATTGATACTTCCCATTTCAGCAAAAACAGGAATCGGTTCCTCGCGTTGGGAAGCAAGGTTGAATAAAGCCCTGCCACCTCCGATACTTCCTGTAAAGCCCACTGCTTTTACCCCAGGATGTTTTACCAAGGCAGAACCTACCTCGATGCCACTACTATTCAAATTAGAAAAAACCCCGTTGGGCATATTGGTCTTTTGAATGGCTTTTACAATTGCCGAGGCCACTAATTCCCCTGTTCCGGCATGCATGGGATGTGACTTGACGATTACCGGACATCCCGCAGCAAATGCAGCTGCCGTATCACCACCGGCAGTTGAATATGCCAAAGGAAAATTACTTGCCCCGAAAACGACTACGGGTCCTAAAGGAATGAGCATTTTACGTAAATCGGATTTAGGTATGGGTGTTCTATCAGGGATGGCAGTATCTATGGATGCCTCTACCCAGGAACCTTCCTCGACCAATGCAGCAAAGGCCCGCAATTGCCCAATGGTCCTACCTCTTTCACCCATGGCCCTACCTTCTGGCAAACCTGTTTCCGAGCAATACGTTTTGATCAATAGTTCATCCAAAGCTAAAATCTCATCGGCTATGGCATTTAAAAAACCGGCCTTCTTTATCCCTGACAAAGTCCCAAATTCAATAGAAGCCGCTGTTGCCAAACGTACTGCCTGGTCGATTTCATCTTCGGTAGCCTCAACGAAGGAAAAAGTGTTTTCGGTGTTCAATTGTGGATTAAACGTTTTATAGGTTTTGTCTCCTTTCCCAGAGCGTGAATTCCCAATAAAGTTCTTACCCGTAATCATTTTGGTGTTCATTTTTATTTTCTTGATTATTCTACTACCAAATTATAGAATATTATTCTAAAATTGTGGGTAACTGTAATAAAATAGACTATTTAGGTATCTTGGGTTAAGTCTTTATATAGTGGTAAACTAGGCCTTGTTCTTAGGCTTTCCCCTATAATTCCCAAAACCCTTTTACGCTCGGCACCTTCAAGTGGCAATCTTGGGGCCCTGACTATTTCGGTACCGATTCCTGTACTGCATTCTGCGAGTTTAATATTCTGGACCAATTGAGGGCTGATATCCAATTCCAACAATGGTAAAAACCACCTGTATATAGCAATAGCCTCCTTGGTCCTACCTGCTTTGACCAACTCATAAATAGCAACCGTCTCGGCAGGAAAGGCACATACGAGTCCGGCAACCCAGCCATCGGCTCCCATCAGCATACTTTCCAAGGCCAAGGTGTCAACACCACAGAGTACCTTTAAGCGGTTGCCAAATCGATTTCGTATTCTCGTAACGTTGGAAATATCACGGGTAGACTCTTTAACCGCCTCGATATTATCGCACTCCAACATTTCCTGCAGCATATCCAAGGTTACCTCGATTTTATAATCAATCGGATTGTTATAGATCATTATGGGCAAATCCGTGGAATTGGCAATTGTCTTAAAATAAACAACGGTTTCCCTATCTGTTGCCTTATAGCGCATTGGTGGTAACATCATTAAACCGTTTGCCCCGTATTCCTTGGCCCTTTGCACGGCAACAAGGGCATCATGGGTACTTTGCTCAGCGATATTGATGATTACGGGAACGTTGCCTGCTACTATTTTAACGGTTTCCTGAATAAGGATACGCTTTTCCCCATCGGTCAAGGTACTGGCCTCCCCCAAGGTTCCTCCCAGGATTATCCCATGTACCCCTGCATTCAATTGTGCTTCAATGTTTATACGGAACATTTTCAAATCCAAGGTATCATCCGGACTAAATTTGGTCGTTACCGCTGGCATTACGCCCTGCCATTGTACTTTCATGCCTTACTTTTTAATGGATTATACACAAAAATACACAGGGAGTATGCTTTATAAATACATTTAAATTATCCAAATATATGCGTATATTATCCTATTAAAAGGCATTAACACAAAATGACGTACAATATTCGCATATTATAAAACAATGAAAGTATATCCCTTTAAAATTCCAAAGCCCTTGAACCAAAACCTGATCGTTCAGGTTGATGAGTCCAAGATGTTCTATGGTCAATTACACCAGCATGAGGAAATTCAACTTAGTTGGATCGTAAAGGGTAAGGGGAAATTAATTACCGGGGATAGTATTCATCATTTTAGCAATAACGACTTTTTTGTCATTGGTCCGAATTGTCCACATCTTTTTCAAAGTGAATTAATGGACGAAAACGCTAAAATGATTTCCTTGTTTTTTACGCGGGATTCTTTTGGAAAGGATTTTTTTGATCTGGCCGATATTCAAGAGGTACAACCATTTTTCAACTGTGCAAAAAACGGATTTAGATTGGTATCTGACCGAAAGGAAGTTCATAAACTCATTGAACAAATGCCACGCCAAGGAAAACTCACCCGTTTTATCAGCCTTCTGCAACTGATGAAAATACTGTGTACGGCGCGCAAGGAGATGTTAACGGGTTTTGTTTATCCAAAGCATATTGGTGACAGGGATGGGCAACGATTACAATCCATATTCGATTATGTCGTAAATAATTTTCAACAGGAAATACGATTGGGCATTATATCTGAATTGGCCTTTATGACGCCAAATGCTTTTTGTCGTTTCTTTAAAAAACAGACCAATAAAACCTTTTTTCAATTTTTGATAGAACTACGGCTTGAACATGCATGCCATTTACTCGCAACCTCAAATCTGAGTATCGCCGAAATCGCGGAACAATCCGGTTTTAATTCAATTTCCAATTTTAATCGTCAATTTAAGGCGCAAAAGGGCATGGCCCCCACCCAGTACGCCGATAATCCATCCTTAAAAAAGAAAAAGGGGCAGCAGTAGGATGTGTCTTTCAAATAAAAAGTACTTATCCTTCGGTTTTCATTATTTTTGATGTCATTAAAAATACGACCCAAATGAAAAAATTGGTTTTGATTGCTGTTGGCTTGACCATGGCCTGTAATTCTTCCCAAAATACGGTTCCTGAAAAAAAGGAAATCACTACATCTCCATCCGTTGAAACAACGTATGCCGCAACCATAACATCCGACGAATTAAAAAAGCACCTCTATGTATATGCTTCGGATGAATTTGAAGGGCGCGAGACAGGAACACCGGGCGAAAAGAAAGCTGCAGCATATATTAAGGACGAATATGTTGCATTGGGCATTCCTGCAGCAAAGGAAAACGGTGACTACTACCAAGAAGTCCCTTTGGTCATGGATGTAATGCCGAAGGGGGAATTACGCATAAATGGTATGGATTATAAATTAGGTGAGGATGTACTTGCCTTTGATGCCGCCCAAGGTCATTTTAGTGATATTGTTTATGTGGGGTATGGTATTGACGATAAGAATTATAGTGATTATGAAGGAATTGATATAAAAGGCAAGTTAGTATTGGTGAAGTTCGGGGAGCCTGTGAATGCCGATGGCACTTTTAAGGTCACTGGTACCCGTAATAATTCAAAATGGAGCAAGGTGTCCGATGCCTATGGTATGCGCTCGAAAACGATTCAGGGGCGTGGTGGACTTGGTATGTTGTATTATGACGACACCAATTATACGAGATATCAAAGTTATTTCAATAGAAGAAGAGATCGTTCTTCTGGGGGACTGTCTTTAAAAACTACCAATGATAACGACTTTATCAATATTGTTCTGAATAAAAATGTTGCAACGGCCTTATACCCTGGTATTTTAAATACCACCTCTAAGGAGGTAATAAAAACAGCATTGGATCTTAACCTAAGTTCCGATAGTGGTATCATTGAGTCGGAAAATGTTGTAGCTGTTATCAAGGGATCGACCAAACCCGAGGAATATGTTGTATTATCTTCCCATTTAGACCATATAGGAATAACGGATAAGGGGGAAATCAATAATGGGGCCGATGATGATGGATCGGGAACCGTGGCCTTATTGGAAATAGCAGAAGCTTTTAAAAAGGCCGTCGATGCGGGAAATGGACCAAAGCGCTCCGTTGTCTTTTTACATGTGACAGGAGAGGAAAAAGGGTTATTGGGATCCCAGTATTATACCGATGTGCAACCGATATTTCCATTAAGCCAAACCGTGGCCAATTTAAATATCGATATGATAGGTAGAATAGACCCTAAACGTGAAGGTAACCGCAATTACATTTATTTAATCGGTTCGGATAAATTAAGTACCGAATTGCATAACCTCTCTGAAGCGGTGAACAAAAAATATATGAACATTGAATTGGATTATAAATATAATGATGAGAACGACCCCAACCGTTTTTATTATCGAAGCGATCATTACAATTTTGCCAAAAACAACATTCCTATAATCTTTTATTTCAATGGTACCCATGATGATTACCATCGACCCTCCGATACCCCGGATAAAATAAATTATGACCTATTGGAGAACAGGACACGGTTGGTATTCCATACAGCCTGGGAAATTGCCAATCGCGACCAAAAAATAATAGTGGACAAAGCTGTAAAGTAAGTGCTTCACGTGTAATACAAAAAAAGCCCTGACGATTCCGTCAGGGCTTTTGCATTTTGGGTGGAAGACGGGATTCGAACCCGCGACCCTCGGTACCACAAACCGATGCTCTAACCAACTGAGCTACAACCACCATTTAAAGCGGTCGCAAAGGTAATTTTTTTTCATTGATTGTGCCAATAAAAACAAAATTTATTTTTTAAATAAATATCATTTTAAAAGAGAACAATAAAATCATTCAGCCTATCTATACAACTAAAATAACACCGTTTTATCGATGAAATACACTTCTACTGGGACAAAACACACAAAAATGAGTATTTCACAACATTTATTATTTATCTGCCCTAAAGGGAATTAAATTTATTCCTTAATTAAAAAGTTGTTTTAGTACCCTATCCTTGAAATGAGAATTAAACAAATATCCCTATTGAACAAGCTGGTTATTGCTTTCGTAGTCCTACTGACTTTCGGATTTGGCCAGGTTCAGTCCCAAGTACCACGTAGGGATAGTCTACAATTTCAAATACAACGATTAAAATCGAAGAGTGACTTTAATCCTAAAGACAGTACATACATTACTTTATTGAATGACTTGGGAGGTGAAATACGGTATTTCAACTCTGATAGTCTATATCTACTTTCCAAAGAGGCCTACGCCCACTCCTCAAGTGCGGACTATGAATATGGCCAAAGTAGTTCTTTGGTAGGGATTGGTAACTATTATGAAGATCAAGGCAATTACGACGAGGCTATCAAATACTACCAAAAAGCCCTAAAGATCGTAAAGAACAGTAATCATAGGAATGATGTACTGAATATTGAGAATAGCATTGCCAATGTGTATTACTACCAAGGCGATTATGCAGAATCTTTAAGTCGAAACTTGAAAAATCTTGAACTTGCCTCTGAATTGGGGAATGACATGGTACTATCGATCATCAATGAAAATATTGCCGGCTTATATGCGGATCAGAACGACTTTGAACAAGCAATTCAATTTTTTAAGATTGTAAAGAAAATCAATAAAAAAATAGGGGATGATATCAATTCGGCTGAAACAATGAGCAATTTAGCCTCTGTTTATAGTGATATGGATGAATTGGAATATGCCATGTACAATATAAACAGTAGTATAGCCATCTTTGAAAAGCACAAAATAATGGATTGGTTGGCTTTTGCCTATCAGGTAAAAGGAAAAACCTACTTAAAGGCAAAAGATTACAAATGGGCATTGTACTGGTACAAACAAAGTGAGATGCTTCACAAGAATATTGAGGACAATCGTGGGGAGACTTCACTATTAAATGGTATTGCAGAATCTTATTTGGGTCGGGATAAAGATGATCTTGCTGAGGAATACGCTCTAAAGGCCTTTGAAATTTCAAAACAGATCAGATTTCATGAAGAAATGCTGAATAGTGCAAGAATCTTATATCAAACCAACAAGAAAAAGGGAGATTATAAAACCGCCTTGGATTATCATGAACTTTTTCAAACCTTGCACGATACCATTACGACGAACAAGAATAAAAAAAGTCTGACCATGTTGGTTACCAAGATAGACTTTGAGAAACAAAAAGAACAGCTTATCACCGAGAATGAGAAGGCCTTAGCCAGTCAAAAGATATATATCTATCTCGGTTTATTGGTCCTTGTCATTTTCTTAATCATAACATTAATTGTAAAAAGAAACGAAAAGATCCAGAAAAAATTGAACATTGAATTATATGATAAAACCGCCAAATTGGTTGAAAATGAAAAGGAATTACGGGAAATCAATGAGACAAAAGATAAATTATTCTCTATCATCGGTCATGACCTTCGAGGTCCTATCGGTGCTTTCCAAGGGCTCCTACAGCTTTATAAAAACGGTGAAATAGATTCCAAGGACTTTTTACAGTTTATCCCAAAATTAAGATCGGATATCGATAATATTTCATTTACACTAAACAACCTACTTTCTTGGGGAAGGACACAAATGAACGGATCTACGACCAAACCAAGTATCGTTTCCTTGGAGAATTTGGTTCAAGAGAATATTAATCTGCTTGAGGAAACTGCCAAGGTCAAATCTATTCGTATTAAAAATAAGGTTAAAGTCAATACCCTATGCTGGTCAGACAGCGATCATATTGATATCGTTATTCGAAACTTATTGAGCAATGCCATTAAATTCACTCCTGAAGGAGGACAGATAACCATTAATGCCGATGAGCATAGTACATCATGGGAAATTTCGGTTCGCGATACCGGTGTAGGTATCGATGCTGAAACCCAAAAGAAACTTTTCAACAAAAATTCCAATATAACCACCTATGGTACCAATGATGAAAAAGGTACTGGTTTGGGTCTATCACTCTGCATGGAATTAGTGAAAAAAAACAAAGGAAAAATTTGGGTGGAAAGTGTTATACCCAATGGTTCCTGTTTCTATTTTAAATTACCCAAAATGAAAAATAAATTACAAAAAACCGGTTAAAATAAATCATCAAAACTCTTGATTCCTGGAAAACGCTCGGTTGTAAAACCTTCAGCATGGTCTACCCCTATTATTCGCCCTAAATCCTTTGCCCTATAATCTACACTATCCAAAAAATTCTTACTGCTGATCGGTGTTTCGGGTTCCTCACTATTTGGATCATGAAATTGGGACGAATATGCCAAAATCGCCTCGATTTTTGTATCGATATACCCTGACACGTCAAGTACAAAATCAGGATTTAAATTTTTCCATTGTATATAATGGTATACTTGTTTTGGTCGCCACGGATCCTGCCATTGGTCATCCCCATCCATTTTTGTATCTATTTTTATCAATCCACTCAAAAAGCAAGCATTACTTACCAAATCACTTCCTTTGCCGTGGTCAATATGCCGATCATCAACTGCATTGCATAAAACGATTTCCGGGCGGTATTTTCGTACCATCCGAATTACGGCCATTTGGTGCTTTTGGTCGTTTACGAAAAACCCATCTGCGAATTGCAGGTTTTCCCGAACGGAAACCCCCAATACTTTGGCTGCAGCAGCAGCCTCCCTATCCCGAATTTCAGCGGAACCACGGGTTCCCAATTCCCCCCGTGTCAAATCTATTATTCCTACTTTCTTTCCCCTCGCTACTTCCTTGGCTATGGTCGCTCCTGCACCAAGCTCTGCGTCATCAGGGTGTGCCCCGAAAACCAATATATCCAGTTTCATGTTATTTGTTCTTTATATATAGATTGCCACTTTCGTGGAAATGATAATTAAAAATCTGTGTGAATGCTTATTGTACATTGACTATGGAAGGACTCCTCACCTGTGCTAAGGCATGTTCAATATCAGCAATCAAATCCTCAGGTTCCTCAATACCTACCGAGAACCGAATCAATCCGTCAGTTATACCTTGGTTTTTACGTTCTTCAGCCCCTATAAGGGCATGGGAGGTCTGTGCGGGTGATAACACCGTACTTTCGACTCCCGCCAAACTCATGGAAGGTTTTATCAATTGTAGGGCTTTTTGGAACAGGGATGCGTCATATTTTGGATTCAATTCAAAAGAAAGCATTCCCCCAAAGCCACGCATTTGTGATTTGGCCAGTTCATGACCCGGATGGTTGGGTAAACCGGGATAATAAACTTTATCAATTTCGGAATGTCCCTCAAGAAATTCGGCCATATGTTGGGCATTGTTATTTTGGGCCTTGACCCGGATTCCCATGGTTTTTATACTCCGCTCCAAAAGCCAAACGGTGTAATCACTTAAACTACCCCCTAAATTTTTGGCCAATTGGAAGATACGATCCATATTCTCTTCAGTAGACGCAACGGCACCGGCACAAATATCAGAATGTCCACCCATATATTTTGTGGCACTATGAATAATTATATCAATACCAAAATCAATCGGATTTTGATTCACGGGACTTGCGAATGTATTGTCGATCATTGAAACCAATCCATGTTTTTTGGCGATCTTGGATATGGCCGACAAATCGGTAATCGTCAACAACGGATTGGAAGGGGTCTCCACAAAAATAACCTTGGTATTTCCTTTTATTTTTGTCTCGAAATCCTCTGGCTCCAAACCTTCGGTAAAAGAGTATTCAATTCCATATTTGGAAAATTCCTCATTTACGAAATTGTACGTTCCCCCGTAAAGTGATTTTTGGAGCACTATATGATCACCCGCCCTCAGAAATGCCAAAAGCGCTGTACTTATGGCTGCCATACCACTACCAAAAATCATGGCAGCCCCAGCATGTTCAAGTGCCGCTATTTTTTGTGACAAGGCCACCTGGTTCGGGGTATTGAAATACCTAGGATATCGCTTAACTTCAACATCCTCAAAGGCGTATGATGTACTCATGTACAATGGGGAAACGGCTCCCTTAAACTGCTCGTCCTTAATATCCCCCTCATGCGTACAAATGGTATTGATACCTTTTTTCATAGTCACAAAATTAAATTTTTAACGAAAGTTAAAGTTATGAATTTCTTTTGGTCATCCAAGATTTATCAGAAAATGTATCACAGTCAAAGCAGTATGTTAAAAAATGCACAGCACCTATTCCTTATCCCTTCGGAATATCATTGTTTTATCGGCAACTTACTCCATGTTTTCGATAGCCCATATTTTTTGGTACATGATTAAGATCATGTGCCTTTGTTATAAAGCACTCTAATTTTGGGGGGATATTTTTAAGGATGCAGATAGCTTTTCTTCCTTAAAAAAACGCATTACAATTTTAGATTATCCAAATGAATTAAAATGAAAACTCCCACTAAAAATTACATTATCGATATTGTTGCCTTTGTCTGTTTCATCTTTTTGGTTTCAACAGGTGTTATACTATATTACAATCTTCCGAAAGGCAGTGGGCATAGTATTACCATATGGGGTCTGGATCGGCATGAGTGGGGAACTGTCCATTTTTGGATAGCCGTATTGTTTTTATTGGTTTTGGCCCTGCATCTGGTACTGCATTGGCGATGGATCGTAAGCCTAACCAAAGGAAAGAAAACCCCGGATTCAGGTAAAAGGATCGCTTTGGGATTAGTTGGCTTCTTTGCAATCGCGGCACTTGCCATAGCACCGATTATTACCCCGGCTGAAAGTTCCACAACGAATACTAAAAAAGAAAACAGCGGTAATCCTACCTCGTTGAATACCCGATCCATTCGTGGCTCCATGTCTTTGTATGATATAGAACAAGAAACCCAAGTACCTATCTCCTATATGATTGAAAAATTGAACTTACCAAAAGACATTTCCAAGGAAACACCTTTGAAAATGTTAAGAAGTGAATATCATTTCACCATGGAGGACATTCGAATAATCGTAGAGGATTACAAATAACAAAATTTACCGTATTTGTCTAAGGCACATCATTATGCAAGGAATTGTTTATATCTTATTTCTTTTCATAATTCACTTTATAGCGCCAGTAACTGATTACCCCTAGAAGTGCTACCCCAAAAACGGTATACCAAATAAAAACAGGTGTTATTACCTGTGCCCCACTGGCATAACTATGTAGGCCAACCAAATAGAAATTAACCCCAAAGTAGGTCATCATAATACTGCCAAAGGCGACCACACTCAAAAAGTTAAAAAGCCATTTACCTCGCATTCCCGGTACTAATCGGGTATGTATAACAAATGCATATACCATTATTGAAATCAAGGCCCAAGTCTCTTTAGGGTCCCAACCCCAGTAACGCCCCCAACTTTCATTGGCCCATTGTCCTCCTAAAAAGTTACCAATGGTAAGCATGACCAAACCGACCATTAAGGCCAATTCATTGATTATGGTCAACTCCTTAAGATTGATCTGCATTCGCTTTTTATTTTTCTTGGTGGTAAGCATTATCAAAAGAAGCGAGACCACCCCTAATATCATACCTACGGTCAACGGACCGTAACTACCGACAATAACCGCAACATGGATCATCAACCAATAACTATCCAATACAGGTACTAAATTGGCAATGGCAGGATCGACCCAGCTCTGGTGGGCAATCCATAATAACATGGCTGTTACAAAGGCCGAGGCCGCTATGGTCATATCACTTTTACGGCCCAATAGTAATCCCATACCCATTGTGGCCCAAGAAACATAAAGAATACTTTCATAGGCATCACTCCAAGGTGCATGGCCAGAAATGTACCAACGCATGACCAGGCCAGCCGTATGCCATAGGAAAAGGATCATGATCGTACCTTTAAAGAAATAGGTGCCTATACGCCATAGTTCACGGTCTTTGAATATCTGGAAGATCAAAATAAAGAACATTAATATACCTCCCATGGCGTATAGCTTATATAGGTGGTTAAAGATGTTCAGTTTATTGAATATCACTTCAGCATTGATCTTGGCTTCCGAGGGAATAACCTCACTACCGTGGTTAATCTGATTTTGTTTGAAGGCCGCCAATAGTTTATCGGCCTCGGTATAATCCTTACTGTCCATGGCTTTGTTCAAGGACATAAGGTAATAAGGCAAGGCATTTTTAATAAAATTGGAGTACAGGCTATCGGTCACCTGATATTGCCCCCCTCGATATTCAATGGCAGAAACCCATTTGTTGTTCTCATCGTTCAATAGTGGGAATATTTTCAGGATCTGACCACTCAATGCTTGATCCAAAAGACTTAGTCGAATGTTGGCATCCTTGAAATCCTGCTCAAATTTATTGGGATTGTTCGTGGCTGTTGCTTCCCTAAGGAATGGCTCTAGTTTATACTGTCCCTTTTCATCGAAGAAATCTATGGCCTTTACATATTTCTGTCCTTTAGGAATACCTATAACCTTACGTATGCTATCGTTCTGGGCTTTTTTGTCCAGGGCGATGAACTCAACATTATACCATAAGGCCGGATTCATCATCATGGATAGGAAAATTTGATCGGCATTCATTTTCCTGAAGGTGTCCCTTAAGCTCAATTTCCGAACCAATTCGGAGGAAAAGGTATTAATCGGTTTCATTCTACCCCCTTCATCCTGTATCACCAATTTTCCAAAGAGCTCCGCATGTTTCGCATCTACGATGTTAGCTGCCAAAACAGAGTCTATCTCTCGTTGTGTAGGGGTTCTGGAATGATCATGGCCATCATTATCGGTATGATCTTGGGCCAAGGAATTCATTGAAAGTCCCAAAATCAAAATCAGGCTCAATGCCGCCTTTTTGGCCTTGATTTTTTCCAAGGATACCGCTAGATCCTGAAAACGCGTTTTTCCAAAGAACATAATACCCATAAGTCCGGTGTATAATAGAAAATAACCAATATAAGTAATCCACGTGCCCCAAAAATCATGATTGACGGAAAGTGTGGTCCCCCGCTCATCAGGATCAAAACCGGATTGGAAGAAACGGTATTTCTTATGGTCCAAAATATGGTTCATATAAATGTCATAGTCAAATGGGCGTTCATCCTCGATCGTTACTTTACTCATAAACGAAGCGTACCCCTTTTCTGTTCCGGGATATTTTTCAGCAATGAAATCATTTAGTCGAATACTGAAAGGTAGTTCATAAACCTTTGAGCCATAGGCCATGGAAAACTCCAATCCCCCCACATTGATTTTTTCTGAAAAATTTGACGTACCCCTACCCCCCAATAATTTTTGTTGAACGGTTTCCCCATTGGTACTCACTTCGATCACCAAGGCATCTTGGCTCATAGGTGTCACTTGTGCATCGGGGATCTTCACTATGTCATAGGTACCTTTAATAATCGGTTCAGGAATTACAAATTGCATGCCGGCGGTATTGTATAAGGATCGTAGTTCCAAGGTTTGTAAACTATCCTTTAATAAAACACCTTGAAATTGATCGGCCATTCGCATATAACTGCCCTCAAAAGGTGATTTTATCTGATAAGTTCCATCGTTGGAAAAGATATTTATGGCCCCATCGGTCTCTTTGTTCAAGGAAACCAATATGTTGTGTATACTGGCTACTTGTCCATTCTCCAGGAAGTGTTCATGACGCTGCCCATCACCGGCCTCAACGATTTTTAGGTATTCCTTTCCATTTTCATCCGGAACCAAACCTCTTTCGGCCCCTTTAATGAAACCGGCATAGGAAATGGTCAATGGCTGTCCGTTAAAATCATTATGCCAGGGTAGATTCGACTTTAAGGCTTCCGGTGTCACGATAAGGTCATCCTCCAATACTTTCCTTCGGGGTTCCCCATTGATCTTTCCATCGATATTGACGGTAAGAAAGGTCTTATCGGAATAAAACACATTTTCCGATTGTCCCTCCCGAATGGGCATCATTCCCTCAAAACTGATATATCGTGTCACAAAAGCCCCAAGAATGATCAATATCCACGATAAATGTAATAACAAGACCGGCCATTTTTCTTTTCTAAAAAGTTTGTATTTGGATATGTTTCCTATAAAATTGATAACGAAGAATACCATGATCAATTCGAACCAGGTCGTATTGTATATCCAAATTCGGGCTGTTTCCGTACTATACCAACTTTCGATAAAAGTACCAAAGGCCATCGCTGTTGCAAAAACTATAAATAAAACCGCCATTAAGCGGGTAGAGAAGAATATTTTCTTGAATAAATCTTTCATAAGCGCATCATACCAAATTAACCGGAGTGGGCAAAAATAAGGTATTTTAAATACAATAAAGGTGCTTTTAACATAGCGCTGTTTTTTTCTACATCATGCCAACAATACTCTTTTTATCTAGAAGCGCTATCCAATTATGATCATGGAAATTATAAATGTAGCCACGGTTTCGATACTTCTTAAATTGCTTCAACAAGAATAATTATATCACTATTTTCGCAGTATGATTAACGTAGTAATCCTAGGGACTGGTAATGTGGCCAAACATCTATTGGATGTTTTCATGACCCATGATGGGATAAAAGTCGTCCAGGTTTATGGTCGGAACCAAAAAGCCTTATCCGTATTTGGAAAATTCGTACCAATCACTTCGGATATCTCCAAGATAATCCCTGCGGATATTTATATTATGGCCGTCAGCGATGATGCCATCGTTGAAATTGCAAGTCGTTTGGATCTGAAGGAAGGATTATTGGTCCATACCTCCGGAAGTATTCCCATGAAATCGTTGCCCAAAAAGAACAGACGTGGAATCTTCTACCCTTTACAAACCTTTACTGTGGGTAGAACCGTTGATTTTAAGGAAATTCCGATTTGTATTGAGGCTGAGGACGATACGGATTATGATATTTTGAAACAATTGGCCTCGATCATTTCGAATAAAGTTGTTGGCATGGATTCAAAACAGAGAAAATCATTGCATTTAGCGGCTGTAATGGCAAATAACTTCACCAACCATATGTATTTTCTGTCGAATGAATTTTGCGAACAAAAGGGTGTTCCTTTTGATTTATTGCACCCTTTGATCAAGGAAACGGCCCATAAGATACAAGACCTTGCCCCCTACGATGCCCAAACAGGACCTGCGCGTAGAAATGATAAAGGAACCCTGAAAAAGCATTTAGCCCAATTAAAGAATAAAAACCACAAAGAATTATATAGACTATTGAGTAAATCGATAAGAAAGACCTATGGAAAAAAATTATAAGCAATACTTAAAGGATATTACCACCTTCGTTTTTGATGTTGATGGGGTTTTCACGGATGGTTCTGTTTTAGTGACCTCACAAGGTGAATTATTGCGTAAGATGAGTGTTAAGGATGGTTTTGCCCTTAAAACCGCCATAAAAAAAGGTTATAATGTATGTATTATAACAGGAGGTACCAATGAAGGGGTAAAAGCAAGATTAAAGGCATTGGGTGTAACTACCTTCTATATGGGGGCACACAATAAAGCAGAACCCCTTGATGAATATTTGGATGTATATGGGATTGCCCCGGAAAATGTCCTCTATATGGGAGATGACCTACCAGACATTGCCCCAATGAAAATGATAGCCCTACCTACCTGTCCCCAGGACGCAGTACAGGAAGTTAAGTCGGTCTGTAAATATATTTCCCATATAAACGGAGGTGAAGGCTGCGTGCGTGATGTCCTGGAGCAAGTATTAAAAGTGCGTGGCGATTGGTTTGATGATTTTAGCGAAGCCCAAGCCTAAGCTATGTGGAAAGATAAATTAAAAGATTATACGATAATCCTTGCTTCAGGCTCTCCCAGAAGAAAGCAATTTTTCAAGGATATGGACCTTGAATTTGAAATACGCTTAAAGGAGGTTGACGAGGTCTATCCCCCAAATTTAAAGGGAAGTGAAATATCCGATTATTTGGCGGAATTAAAAGCCAAGGCTTTAAAGGACAGTTTAACCGACAAGGAAATATTGATTACCTCCGACACGGTTGTTTGGCATAAAGGCGTATCCTTGGCAAAACCTGCCGACAAGGAAGAAGCGGTTTCTATGTTAAGGACCTTGTCCAACGGATGGCACGATGTAATCACATCTGTAAGTTTCACGACCCAAACCGTACAAAAGACCGTGAACCATACAACAAACGTCAAATTCAAAGACCTTAGCCTTGAGGAAATCCTGTACTATATTGAAAATTATCATCCGTACGACAAAGCCGGTGGATATGGTATTCAGGAATGGATCGGACTCATCGGGATTGAGGAAATAAAAGGTTCCCACTCCAATGTTGTTGGTCTTCCCACGCATTTGGTCTATGAAACGTTAATGAATATGGTCGATTAAACGAGTTTCAGTAGTTTTATATAAAACAAGCCTATGAAAAAACGGATAAAACCAGCATCAGCTGTTATCCTTTTTGCGATGACCATGATACTACTTGGTTCTTGCAAGGATAAAAATTTCACCAAGCCTACGGCGTTATCGGTAACCGATACCGTAGAAAAGGAAGTGCCCAAAAAACCATTATCCAAAGAATTCAAGGAGTATTGGTATTCAGGAAATGCGGAAATAACATCGTATTCCTTGGAGCAGGCCCGATATGGGGAACTACGGGAAGGTAAAGCCGTACTTATTTATGTGACGGAGCCTTTTTTAAAGGAGAAACAAGTGAAAGCAGAACAAAGTGATCCTTCGAATATTCCTGTTTTAAAATTGAACAGTACAAAAAAGTATCTTACGGGGATTTACCCTTATTCCATTATGAGCAGTAGTTTTTATCCCGTATATGATAACCAACATGCCATTAAGGTCACTTTTTCCGCCCAAGAATGGTGTGGACAGGTTTTTGCACAATTGAACAATCGTGAAAAATACAATGTGAAGTCATTTTCCTATTTTGAAAGGGAGGGTGATAAGGATATCACCTTAGAAAAAGAAGTACTTGAAAATGAGTTATGGAATAAAATAAGGATCGATCCATCCAGCCTACCCCTAGGTGACTTTAAATTGATCCCCTCCCTTGAATATATTCGAATGTCGCACACGGTTTTGAAACCCTATGAGGCACAAGCTTCCTTGACGCTGGACAATGGCATCAATACGTATAAAATACATTACCCCGAATTGAAAAGAACTCTTGAAATCCATTTTACATCGACCTTTCCATACACGATAGAGGGTTGGTCCGATTCATTTAAAAGTGGTTTTGGGGACAAGGCTAAAACCATGGTTTCCAAGGCAACGAAAATTAAAACTTTAAAGACACCCTACTGGCGGCAAAATGGAAATAAGCATTTATCTTTGCGCGATACTTTAGGACTTTAACATGGAAGCATTCATTGTCGACAACCATCAAGAAATCGTGGCAACGGTTATAACGCTTGTTGTATTGGCGGTTTTAAACTTTATTAGCACAAAAGCCATTCGGAAAATAGGTCGTATCAGTGACCTGAACCAAGCCCGGACCCGATTGATCATAAAATATGTGTCTATTGGACTATTAGCGATAGGTATTGGGGCATTGACTTTTATCTGGGGGGTGAATTTCAAGGAAATCGGATTATTGCTATCCTCGGTATTCGCCGTCATTGGGGTAGCCCTTTTCGCTTCCTGGTCGATTTTGAGCAATATTACCGCTGGAATTATCCTATTTTTCTCTTTCCCTTTTAAAATCGGGGACCGTATTCGAATATTGGACAGTGACTTTCCTGAGGAAGCCGATATTTTGGATATAAAGGCCTTTCATGTTTATTTAAGAAAGGACAATGGGGAATTGGTGACCTACCCCAATAGTCTTTTGTTACAAAAAGGGGTGGCTTTAATCGCAAAGAATACGGTTGTTGATGACGATACACTCTAATTTACCATCCTGTTAAAGAAAATGTAAATGTTCCCTGTTGGTGGTATATCTTTATATCTTTGGAAACCATCTAAAACAACAACATGCGAAAGTTATTGGTATCCTTCTTAGGAATCCTTTTATTATGTAATACAACCCTTGCCCAAGCGCCAAAAAAAAATTCTTCCTCTAGTATTTACCATGCCATCCAAAAATTGAACTTTTTGGGATCTGCATTATATATAGCCGCACACCCCGATGATGAAAACACAAGGCTGATATCATATCTATCCAATGAGGTAAAAGCCAATACCGCCTATTTATCCCTTACGCGTGGGGATGGGGGGCAAAACCTAATTGGACCGGAGTTACGTGAACTATTAGGGGTATTGCGAACACAAGAACTTTTGGCTGCACGTCGTATCGATGGTAGCCAGCAATTTTTTAGCCGGGCTGTCGATTTTGGCTATTCAAAGCATCCGAATGAAACCCTAGAGATATGGAACAAGGAAGCTGTCCTTGGTGATGTTGTCCGAATGATCCGTAAATTCAAACCCGATGTGATCATCAATAGATTCGACCACAGAACCCCCGGATCTACCCATGGCCACCATACATCCTCGGCCATGTTAAGTGTCGAAGCCTTTGATCTTGCGGCGAACCCTAACTCCTACCCCGATCAATTGAATAGATTGGACGTATGGAAACCTTCGAGATTGTTTTTTAATACCTCATGGTGGTTTTATGGGAGTCAAGAAAAATTCGAGGCTGCGGACAAAACTAAAATGCTCGGATTTGATATTGGGGTTTACTATCCTATGCTAGGGGTTTCGAACAATGAAATTGCCTCCTTGGCGAGTAGCCAACACCGATGCCAAGGTTTTGGGAGGTTGAATACCCGGGGAAGCGAAATGGAATATATTGAATTGTTAAAAGGTGATTTACCGGAAGATAAAAACAATGTATTCGATGGTATAAACACGACTTGGTCCCGCGTTGAAGGTGGCAAGGCCATTGGGGATATCCTTTATGGCATTGAACAAAACTTCAATTTTAAAAATCCAACAACACACATAAAAAAATTAGTAGAGGCCTATCAATTGATCCAGAAAATTCCCGATACCCATTGGAGGGACCTGAAATCAAAAGAGCTACAAACAATAATCGCTTCAATCACAGGATTGTACCTAGAGGCTTCCTCAGCAAATGCCTCTGCCTACCCCGGTAGTACCGCTGACATCAATATTGAAGTGTTGAACCGCAGTCAAGTTGATATAAAACTGAGATCTGTCACCATTGGGAATACCAAGGCCAAGGAAAAAGATTTGGTTCTTTCCAATAATGAGAAGAAAGAACTTAAACTTGCATTGCCGATTCCAGAAAACAGTTCCTATACGAGTCCTTATTGGTTGAACAAGAAGGGTACCCTGGGAATGTATACGGTTGAAAACCCCGAATTGATCGGGAATCCGGAAACACCGCCAGCTTTTCAAGCAAAATTCAATATAGAGATTGAAGGGTATCCGATGACAATCAGTAAGCCTGTTGTACATCGTTACTCAAAACCGGATTATGGTGAATTATACCGTCCTTTCGATATTTTACCCGAAGTTACGGCCCGTTTTCAGGACAAGGTATTGATTTTTGCCGATGGTAAACCCAAAAAGGTTCCTATTACCATTACGGCCCATCAGGACAATATCAAAGGGGAAATCGTTTTTTGTTATTCCAATGGATGGAAGGTGGATCGGGAAACAAGGCCTTTTGAAATTTCCAAAAAGGGTGATGAACAAATTGTGTCCTTTGAATTAACACCCCCTGAAAATGAGGATGAGAGTTTCATTGCCCCCATCATCAAGGTCCATGGAAAGGAAATATCCAAAGAATTGGTGACCATAGCTTACGACCATATTCCGACACAATCGGTCTTATTGCCCTCAGAAGCCAAAGTCGTGCGCTTGAATATCGAAAAAGTTGGGGAACATATCGGTTATATAGCCGGTGCAGGTGATGAAGTACCGAAAAGTTTGGAACAGATCGGGTATCAAGTGCATACCATCGACCCAAGTTCGATAAATGCTGAAACTTTAAGTAAGTATGGTGCGATTGTTGTGGGAATACGGGCATATAATGTAGTGCCTGAAATGAAGTTTAAACAAAAATATCTTTTTGATTACGTATCGAACGGTGGCAACTTGATTCTACAGTACAATACGGCCGGAAGATGGGATAAACAATATGAGGATATCGCCCCTTTTCCATTGAAATTATCAAGGGACAGGGTGACCAACGAGGATTCCAAAGTTGAAATCATTGCCAAGGACCATGAATTGGTCAACTATCCCAATAAGATAACCAATAAGGATTTTGAAGGCTGGGTGCAAGAACGCGGTCTTTATTTCCCTAATGAATGGGACGGGCATTTTACCCCTATCCTATCGATGGGTGATAAAGGGGAAACGGCAAAAAAGGGTAGTCTTTTGATTGCGCCCTACGGAAAAGGGAATTACATTTATACGGGACTTAGTTTTTTCAGGGAGTTACCGGCAGGTGTTCCTGGAGCCTATAAGCTATTTGCAAATATGTTATCTGTCGGTAAGAAGAATGTTGAACATATGGCCAAAATAAAAGATTGATTATGCATGACCGCCTTATTTGGAAAAAAGAATATACACTTGTGTTGATATTGAATATCATCTACATTTTGATTTTTAGTTATATAATGACCGCTTTTATGTAATATGGGGACTATAGATTGGGTAATTCTTTCGGGTACACTTTTATTCATCGTGGTTTACGGTGTCTGGAAAACCCGTGGAAGCAAGGATGTCGATGACTATGTAAGAGGTGGCGGCCAATCCAAATGGTGGACGATTGGACTTTCCGTCATGGCCACACAGGCCAGTGCCATTACTTTTTTATCCACTCCAGGCCAAGCTTTTCATGATGGGATGGGCTTTGTACAGTTCTATTTTGGATTGCCTTTGGCAATGATCATCATTTGCCTTGTTTTTGTTCCGATATACCATAAATTAAAGGTCTACACCGCCTATGAGTTTTTAGAGAAACGCTTTGATATCAAAACACGTTCGCTGGCGGCCATCTTGTTTTTGATTCAGCGAGGCTTGGCTGCAGGGATAACGATTTTTGCACCTTCTATTATACTTTCTGCTGTTCTTGGATGGGATCTACGCACCTTGAACATTATTATTGGCACCTTGGTGATTATTTACACTGTTTCTGGGGGTACCAAAGCGGTGAGCGTCACCCAAAAACATCAAATGTTCATTATTATTACCGGAATGTTTATGGCCTTTTTCTTTATATTAGGGTATTTACCTAATGATATAGGACTCGGCAAGGCTTTAAAAATTGCTGGGGCCAGTGATAAGCTCAATATTTTGGATTTTAGTTTCGATACCAAAAGCAGATATACTTTTTGGAGTGGTATCACCGGTGGATTGTTTTTGGCTTTAGCCTATTTCGGAACCGATCAAAGTCAGGTTCAACGATACCTATCCGGAAAATCGGTTAGGGAAAGTCAATTAGGCCTAGTTTTTAATGGGATATTCAAGATTCCCATGCAATTTTTCATCCTCTTGGTCGGGGTCATGGTTTTCGTTTTCTATCAGTACAATCCTTCGCCCTTGAATTTCAATCCCGCTGCAACCAAGGTGGTCCTGAATTCTGAATATGCCTCTGATTACAAGGTTTTGCAGCAACGCCAAGTTGAATTGGAATCGGAAAAGGTGATTGCCCAGAATAAATTTGCCATAGCGCTTGATCTTAAGGAATATACGACCATAGAAGCGGCCAAAGCGCAAATGATAGGAATCAATAGAAAGGATAGCACCAATAGGGTGGCCGCAAAAGCACTGATCAACCTCGCTGATGATTCGATTGAAACCAATGATAAGGATTATGTATTCATACATTTTATTCTCAATAACCTTCCCACGGGACTTATAGGCCTGTTATTGGCGGTGATTTTGTCCGCAGCCATGTCTTCCACGGCCTCGGAACTGAACGCATTGGGTACTATCACGGCATTGGATCTGTATAAACGGGGTAAAGCCTCAAAAAACCTCTCTGATAAGCATTATGTAATGGTTTCCAAAGGGTTTACGCTCATGTGGGGTATAATTGCTATTATCATCGCTTGTATAGCCCATCTTTTTGACAACTTGATCCAATTGGTGAATATCATTGGGAGCATATTCTATGGAAATGTCCTGGGTATTTTTCTTTTGGCGTTCTTCTTTAAATATGTGAAAGGGAATGCGGTTTTCATCGCTGCCATACTGACACAGGTGTTGGTATGTATCACGTATTACAACCTGATACATATATATCCTGCAGGTCAGGAAAAATTGGGTTATTTATGGTTGAACTTTATTGGGGCGGCATTGGTGATAATCTTCGCCCTAATCTTTGAGGCTTTTGATAGATTGCTGAAAAATCCACCCATTCAACCGTAGTAACCACTGAACTTATAGTATTCCATCGCCTTAGGTAATTTGAATACCTAAGGCCATGTTCATGAAATCATTTTATTCGGGTATATTGCTATTTCATGGGTTTTATGACATAACTATAAGAACGATTTTCCGGTTGGATCTGATAAGTATCCAAAGCCATTAATCCCCAACTATTATCACCCCCTACTCCCATTTGCCTATAGTCAATATTGATATTGACCAAATCGCGTTTTACAATATCAATGGTGTGCCTTTGCTGTTTGCTTTTCCCTGCGTCAAAATCATTATTGTATTGGTGATGGGCACTAAAATCGAACAACTGGGGTGCATAGATTTTCATACCCTGACCTTTTTCATTTGCAAAAGTAACCCATCTAATATCCGATCTATTACCATTTTCCTGTGGACGGATGTAGGGATAGTATAAATCATCAACAGAAGCCTTATAACTACCTACCAACGCCCCTGTCTTACGATCCTGATAATTCTCATGGGGTCCCCTACCGTACCACTGCACCTGTTGATATTCATTATTAATGATAAAATTGGTACCGAATCTAGGCAATACCGGTAATTCTTTGGATAACCCTGATAACTCGGTGGTGACCCTGATTTCGCCTTGATCATTGATGTCATAGGTAATCCCTAACCTTGCCTGTGGCCCGTTAAGTTCATAATCCGATTTAATCTGGATGGTACCATTTTCTATTTTAAAGGTATTCGCACTTAATTTCAGGGCATCGATGACCTGTTCCCCACTTATGGAATTCATGGAGACTTGCAATAACTTTTGATTTTCCGTGGCATCTTTCCAAACCCCTAGTTTTTTGGGCATATCATATCCAAAATCATTGTCTGTCGTTGCCCTCCAGAAATTTGCGGTAATCCCTTTTAA
This sequence comes from Maribacter aquimaris, assembly GCF_014596745.1. Taxonomy (GTDB): domain Bacteria; phylum Bacteroidota; class Bacteroidia; order Flavobacteriales; family Flavobacteriaceae; genus Maribacter_A; species Maribacter_A aquimaris. The sequence continues at coordinate 27,516 of NZ_JABTCF010000001.1, read as the reverse complement.
TAAAATATTGCCATTACCGTAGTCTATAGAGGTCAATGCCCCTTTTTCCGCATCGAACCGGACTTCAAAACCTTCCCCGCTAATAATTACATCATTATTTTTGGAAACAATATCAATGCCATTATTCCTATTGGCCTTGATGAATTTTTCAGGTGTATAGGGTTTAAGCTGGAATTGTTCGTAGGCGATTATATGATTCGCAGGCACTAGGGCACTGGCAGCCTTGGTATGGGCAGTAAGATTCAAAAAATACTCGGCTTTTGGATCATCCAATTTTGGTAAATCAATTTTTATTGTTTTTGACCCACCAGGGAGAATATCCATAGTAGGGAGATCACCTGAAGCGATTTCCGTTCCGTTTTTAACCAATTTCCAATTAAAACCAAACTGACTCAGGTTTATAAAATCATAGCCGTTATGTATGGTTACGATACCTTTTTTGGCATCATCGGCTTTGAATTTCACATATTGGTACACTTTCTTTACCTCGTGTAAGGAAGGATGGGCCGTCCTATCCGGATTTACTAATCCGTTTAGGCAAAAGTTTCCATCATTTTGAAAATCCTTACCTCCCAAATCCCCACCATAGGCCCAATATTCCTGACCATCCTCTGTTTTGGTCAACAACCCTTGATCGACCCAATCCCAGATAAATCCACCTTGTAGCACTTCATACTTTTCGATGACATCCCAATATTCCTGCAGGTTCCCTACACTATTTCCCATGGCATGGGCGTATTCACATTGGATCAAGGGTCTTTTGGGATTATTTTCGGCGTATTTCACCATATCCGGGATTTCCATGTACATAGGGGCCTGTATATCGGTGTTTTCGTAATGTGTAGCCCCTTCATACTGAACAGGACGCGTTGCATCGTGACTTTTCAACCAGGCATAGGTAGCATAAAAATTGGCCCCGTTACCGGACTCATTACCCAAAGACCAGGTAATGATACTGGCATGGTTCTTATCCCTTTCAAACATGCGCATGGTCCGATCTAAGTGCATGGCTTTCCATTGGGGAAGATAAGAAGGATGCGTTTTTTGGGTTTTTATGTCCGCATCCAAACCCTGATTGGTAGCCCCCATTCCATGTATTTCGATATTGGCCTCATCAATAACATAAAAGCCATAGGTATCGCACATTCTATAAAAATGGGGATTCTTGGGGTAATGGCTGCAACGAATGGCATTAAGGTTATTTTGTTTCATAACCGTGAGGTCCTTCAACGTAAGTTCCTCGGTGACCACATGTCCTGTTTTATCATTATGGTCATGGAGATTGGCCCCTTTCAATAGCACCGCCTTACCATTAACCATAAATTGATTGTTCTTTATCTCGACTTTCCTAAAACCAACCTTAACAGAGGTTGCCTCAGAAACCGATCCATCCTTATTGGTCAGGCTGATCAACAATGTATAGAGGTTTGGGGTTTCGGCATTCCATGTTCTTACATTCGGTATTTCTTTTTCAAAAGCCAGTTCAACAAGACCTGCATCACCTTTTATGGGTTTGGCTTCCGTATAAACCTCAGTATCCCCCTCCAATAATTTCACTTCCGCTTGTACCGCTTTATTTTCCGCCGCTTGATTGATTTTCAATTGCAGTCCAAATACACCATCCTTATAATCATTATCCAAATCCGCTGTTACCCTAATATCCTTTAAGGTTGATTTTGGAGTAGCATAAACGTAGACATCCCGATCAATACCACTTAATCGCCAAAAGTCCTGATCTTCCAAATAACTTGCATCCGACCAACGCAATACCTGTATGGCCAACGCGTTTTTTCCCTGCTTGGCAAGTTTAGTGATATTATAGGCGGCAGGAGTCTTACTTCCCTCATTATAACCTACCATTTCCCCGTTTAGCCAAACGTACATGGCACCACTAACGCCTTCAAAATGAAGATAGATTTCTTTGTCGTTCCACGTATCCGGGATATCAAATTCACGTTTATAACTACCTACGGGATTGATTTCATGGGGAATGTAAGGTGGATTTGCCGGAAACATATACGTGATATTGGTATAGAAAGGAATCCCGTGTCCTTGTATTTCCCAGTTTGAAGGAACCGATATCGTATCCCATCCCGTAAGATCAAAATCGTTTTTATAGAAATCCACAGGTCTTTTCATTGGATTTTCCGCAAAATAAAAATCCCATTTACCGTTTAATGACCGGTATAGTGGGGATTGTTCCCAACTTTCATTCGCTAGGGCATCCTTCGTATTGGTGTATCTATAAAACGAAGCCACGGGAGCTTCCCTATTGATTTCGAATATTTCAGGGTTTTCCCATTCCGGGTTCTCCCATTTTTCCGCTGAATAAGTGGGTTTTTCAATTGGTTTTTGGTAAGAAAATTGGATAATTAAAATAGCGAGGTAAACGAAATTCTTATGCATGGTCTTCTGAGGAATAGTGAAACTATAAATTTACTACATCCCTGAATATTATTGTCCATTATAGCATAAAAAAACCCTGACAATAGCGTCAGGGTTTCTGTAATATACTATGGAATGGATTTTTACATACCACCCCACTCCTTTAAGGAGTCCTTGTTCATTTTAACGTAATCCGCATTACCAGCTTTTTCAGCTGCTGCCAAAGATTTTTTAGCTGTCGCAATTGCGCCTTTTTTGTCCCCTGCCTTAGCTTGTATCAAGGATTGTTGTCTTAATTGCCAAAAAGCGGGTTCTTCGATCATTGCCATGGCTTTGTCCATAAATTCCTTAGCCTTGTTGATGTCCTTATCCGTTGACGAATAATAGACAGCGGCCGCAAAGTAATCGTCGGCACTGGGGCCGTTGATGACTTTCTCAATATTTTGCATCACCGTGGCATCGGTAGGAACCTCGAATTTTACACCCACATAGGTCTTTTCCCAAAGTATACCCAAGGTAGCGGCATCATTGCTTATTTCATCGATTACAATCATAAAGGATTCAACGTCCATGGGCATGGTCAGAACCTCTACGGTTGTTTTGGCAGCTACTTTGCTATCATCCCACTGCTGTGGTGTTCCCCAATTTTCGGTGTCCGAATAAAAGATCACTTCCCAAGAAGTTTCCCCTGGTTTAGTGAAAATGGCATAAGAACCCGCCTTAAGTTCTTGACCACCAATAGTAACATCGGTACTAAAATCGATAGTGGTGTTCTTGTTGGCACCTGTTCTCCAAAGTTTGTCATAAGGCACCAAATCACCAAAAATAGTCCTACCGCGCATTGCCGGTCTTGAATACGCTACGGTTACATCGGTTAAACCAACCGTTTGCTTTAATGTCGATGAAGGACTCGGCTGTGGCGTTTTTATCTGGGCTTCGATTGAAAAGGAAGCCAAGGCCACGCATACTAATACTAGAAATTTTTTCATTTTGTTGTTGAATTATAGTTTTTCCAAAGCTATATATAAACCCTTGTCAGATTTGTTAACAAACTCTTAAATAAACGGATATAGGAATATCAATGGGCTACAAAAGCTTTGGATAACACTTTATCCCCCAAATAAAGCGTAAGATAATATACACCTGATTTAAAGGTTGTTACATCCAAATCGTTATTTTCGATATCGGCACCCAATGTAAATTGGATCATTTTACCCGAAGTATCGAAAACCGCCTGGGCCAGAATTGATTTGTTCGACAACAAATCGTATTGAAGTTTTTCCGGATTATAGGAATCGAAGAGCAATAGACGATCTTCTTGATGGTCTATATCGGGATTCTCCCCTTCCTCTTCTTCCATTTCATCAATTGGGTCATTCTCTTGCTTGAATTGGATGGCATAGAGCATTGGATCTAGATGTATCCCTAAGTTATCCCGCTCAAACTGTTCGGTACCTATGAAATAGCGCTGTAGCCCAACGGTTGTAATGGACTCTGCTTGAGCAAAACCGATATCCAAAGGTATGCGTTCCACAGCATCCCCAAAAAGTGAGGACATCCCAATATCCCTGCTTCTTATAACAAAGGGCGATAAGGTGCTTGAATAGGCAATCAATAATAAATCATTCTGGAGTGCATCGTATGAGGCCCCAGTAATCAATCCATCCGCAGCATAGGATGCTACCCTTTTCACTACATAATCCCCCGCTTCCTTGGGAATGCTGTAGACCACCGTACCTTCATCCAACCATTGTTTTGTAAACAGCAACAATTGGTCATTGAACACAGTTAAGGCCTCGGCATCCCAATTACTTTCCCCATTATCAACGAAATCCAGCTGGTCTTCATATTTAAATTTGATGATTTCTGCGGAGACTTCATCGCTTCGATTAAAATCGTCTTTTGAAATCTTATAAACGGCCAAATCGGTTCGTATGCCCGAATAATTACCGATATCGGCCGCATAGATAAAGGCATCGTCCTGGGTTAGATCTTCCCAATCAATATTCGTTGCATTCAAAACGGTCACCCTGCGGGTTACTTGCATGTTAACCGTGTCTAAAACATAAAGTATCGGTGCATTGCCCGAATCATTATGGGAGACCAAACTACCGTTGTAGAATATATGCCCCGAGTTTTCCATTAATTCCATTGGCATCTGCCCCACTTCTTCAACATTCACTTGGGCGCTGCCTTCATAAAACAGAAACAGTATTAGTATAGGTAGTACAATCGTTCTCATAGTAATTTCTAAAACGTCAATGTACAAAATTGAAATGAAATGAATATTTCCATATTGTTTAATCTTTTACTATATTTGTTAAACATTATTAGTTTGACCTTTATGAAACTCTATCAATTACATGCTTCCCAAGCCCTCCCCATTACAAAGGATGTGGCGTGGAAATTTTTATCGGACCCAAGGAATCTTGCGGCCATCACCCCTGACCATATGGGATTCGATATATTATCGGGGGCCGATAGGGCCATGTTCCCCGGACAGATTATCCAGTATAAGGTGATTCCCTTTCCCGGTTTCCCGACCCGTTGGGTAACCGAAATCACACATGTTAGGGATGGGGAATACTTTGTGGATGAACAGCGCTTTGGGCCTTATGCCCTTTGGCATCATAAACATTTTATAAAAGCAATACCCAATGGTGTACTCATGGAAGATATTATCGATATAAAACTTCCTTTTGGTTTTTTGGGTCGTTTGGGGTATCCTTTGATCAAAAAGCAATTGACCAAGGTATTTAAATACCGGGAACAAAAATTAGTAGAACGCTTTGGATGTCTCGAAGACCAACCGACGCAATTAAACCTAAAATCCATTTAAGATGAAAAATATACTATTGATTGGGGGATCAAAGGGCATTGGACATTCGTTGGCCCAACTCCTACAGGAAAACCATCATGTTTTCGTGGCTTCCCGCACATGGGAAATTACCGATCTTCCAAAGGTTACCCATATCCCTTTTGATGTTACCAAGGATACTTTGGATACTTCCCTGCTACCCAATGAACTCCATGGGTTTGTCTATTGCCCAGGAAGTATTAACTTAAAACCTTTTAAGATGTTATCGATAGAAACCTTTCAGGAGGATATGCATCTAAATTTTTTCAGTTTGGTGAACACTATAAAACAAATCATGGCCTTTATGGTTGAAGGATCAAGTATGGTCTTTTTCAGTACGGTGGCCGTACAGACGGGTATGCCCTTTCACACCAGTGTGGCGGCGGCAAAAGGGGCCATAGAGGGATTCACCAAATCACTCGCCGCGGAATATGCCCCAAAAATACGGGTGAATGCCATTGCCCCCTCCCTAGTCGACACCCCCTTGGCTGCCCGACTTTTGAATAATGATAAGAAGAAGGAAATGATGGCCCAAAGACATCCGCTTAAACGTGTGGGAAAAGCCGGGGATATGGCAAACATAGCCCAGTTTTTGCTCAGTTCGGAAAGTTCCTGGATAACGGGTCAGATCTTAGGTGTAGATGGAGGATTATCAACCTTGAATGTAAATTAATATGAAAGAAAAAGTATCGGTTTTTTGGTTTCGAAGGGATTTACGACTTGAGGATAATGTAGGACTTTCACAAGCGCTGAAACAAGCATCCAACGTACTCCCCATTTTTATTTTTGATAAGGAAATCCTGCATCAATTACCCAAAAACGATGCCCGTGTTACCTTTATCCACGAAACAATTTCCCAGATCAACTCGGAATTAAGGCGAAAATCGAACAGTTCCATAGGTGTTTACCTAGGTCAGCCCCTTGAGATATTTGAGACTTTGACCAAGGATTTTGAAATAGAGGCCGTTTATACCAATCACGATTATGAACCTTATGCCCTGCAGCGTGATAGACAGGTAAAAGAACTACTTGCCCATCAGGGCATCCCTTTCAAAACCTTTAAAGACCAAGTAATTTTTGAGCGGGATGAAATTGTGAAGGCAGACGGTAATCCTTATGTGGTCTATACCCCGTACAAAAACAAGTGGAAGGAAAAATTCAATGCTGCCGATCCCTTGAAGCAGATTGATGATAGCCCGTTGAGCCACAACTTCATTCAAAACCGCGAATTACCTTTTTTGACCTTGACGGAACTGGGCTTTGAAAAATCGCCCATTAAAGTGCCCGATTATTTGGTTTCGGAAGACCTGATCGAAAATTATGAGGCTACAAGAAACTTTCCTGCCAAAAGCCATGGTACTTCCAGAATCGGTCCCCATTTACGATTTGGGACGGTCTCCATCAGAAAAATTTTAAAAAAAGCCATTGCCTCCAACAATGAGGTGTTCTGGAATGAATTGATTTGGCGGGAATTCTTTATGCAGATCCTATGGCATTTCCCCAACACCGTAAATAATGCCTTTAAACCCAAATATGATCGTATTCCTTGGCGGAATAATGAGGAAGAATTCGAAAAATGGAAAAACGGGGAAACCGGATATCCCCTGGTTGATGCCGGAATGCGTGAACTTAATGAAACCGGTTATATGCACAATCGGGTACGTATGTTGGTGGCCAGTTTTCTATGTAAGCATTTATTGATCGACTGGCGTTGGGGAGAGGCGTATTTTGCCGAAAGGCTATTGGACTTCGAATTGAGTTCCAATGTGGGTAATTGGCAATGGGCAGCCGGTAGTGGTGTCGATGCAGCCCCTTATTTCCGTATTTTCAATCCCACTACACAAATCGAGAAATTCGATAAGGAGCGAAACTATATCAACCATTGGGTCACGGACCTACAGGAGTTGACCTATCCGAATAGAATGGTCGACCATAAAGAAGCTAGGGAACGTTGTTTAAAGGTTTACAAAGAAGCACTCGGATAAGACATTTTTAGTATATTTAAGGGATAAAAGTATCCATGGAAAAAGAAATCATAAAAGAATATGCCAAGGGGGGGACATGACTATTATCTGGAAGCCCAAAACCTGTATTCATTCCAGTGTCTGTGTGCAGCAATTACCCGAAGAATACCAACCTCGGGAAAGGCCTAGGATAAAACATCAAAATGCCTCAAAAAAACAATTGATGCTACAAATATCGGCCTGTCCGACCGGTGCTTTATGTTAGCGCATCAAAGATAAAACAGAAGAAATCAAAATCAATAAAGATATGACAACAGTAAAAATAAAACCGAACGGACCCTTATTGGTCGAGGGTCAAATAACCATCGTCGATGCGGATGGTAAAGAAGAGATCAAGGAAAAAACAACTGCCTTTTGCCGCTGTGGCGCCTCTAACAACAAACCATTCTGCGACGGCACCCATAATAAGGTGGGTTGGAAAGACAGCTAAATACGAATGAGTAAGGCCAACCGCAAGCCTATCTATTTCCTGCCCATATTCACCCTCCTCGTCCTAATCGATTTGTATGTGGGTAGTATTGGGGATGATGTCATGCGTCATTTTACCAAGCCCTTGATCCTATTCTCCCTATTTGTTTATTTTGCCATTAATGGGCGTCGTCTTGGGAAGCCTACCTATCCGTTGATGCTAACGGCCCTCTTTTTTTCTTGGCTGGGTGATGCTTTTCTAATGTATGATGGTATTTCGTCCAATTACTTTGTGGCCGGACTCCTTTCCTTTCTTTTGGCGCATGTGGTATATGCCATCCTTTTTTTTAGAAAGCGGAATATGCCCTTTTCAAGAGCCTTCTGGTTTGTTTTAACCTTGTTGGTCCTTTATGGTGCTTTTCTATTCTTTCAGATACAAGCGGGACTTGGTGCGCTTAAAATCCCCGTGATTTTTTATGTAGCCATTATTCTCTTGATGGCCTTAGCGGCCTTTGGAAGAAAAGGCAGTGTGCCGCAATACAGTTTTAATCTCGTATTTTGGGGAGCATTGTTCTTTATTGCCTCCGATAGCATATTGGCCATCAATAAATTTTTAATCGATGTCCCCTACTCCCACCTATTGATTATGGGCACCTATGCCACGGCACAATATTTGATTACCCGAGGTATATTGGTTCAGGAAAACCCATAATCAGGTTTTTAAAAGGATTGTGACCTTAAGGATCCAACACAAATTAGATACATTTATTTACAAAAGAACATTGATCATTACTGTTATATATCGTAGCGGTTTAATAACAACTTACCAGAGGCCGCAAATGGGTGGTCAATATTTTGAAACGCATAAGGGGGCATTTAAAAAGCTTGTTAATTTGCGAATATCGGGCTATCTTTATGTCCACGATAGATTTGTAATCTGTATTTTAAGTTTTTTATATGGAATCCAATAAATTGAAAATCATCTTTCCGAAATAACGGGCACCCACGAGTGTGCCTGTAAACATCCTATATAACTTATTGAAAATTTCTCCGTCCCATTTCTTATAGGGTCGGATTACTCGTTGTGTAACAAACCGTACCACATATAGGATTCGTTTTTGGTCTATTTTTTAATGATTAAATCTATGAGTATGGCTACGCCTAAAAAAAAACGTTCTAAAGCCGAATTAAAAGCGAAAAAACAAGAGAGAATTCTTCAACGAATGCAAGAAAAAATGATGAAGAAGCGTAAATCAAGAGTGTAACCTAGTGTTTATGAAAGGCCCCGCAACATTTAGTTTTCGGGGCTTTTTTTTTAAACGGTAGTTTTTACGCTAGACCCCCCCTACAAAGCAACACTGCGCTACGGCGTCTTGAAGGGCGTATTAAGTCCCCCGCTAGGCCTAGCGTCACGCTCGTGCCATGTTCAAAACACCCCTGTAAAGTAGTGTCCCCACTACTTTACCGTCCCCTCAAGGGGACAATTAGTACGAGACAATAATTATGCATAAAAAACGCAATAATATAATCCCCTATAACCCTAACCTAAAGATTATACTAGGGAGCTGCATAATAATAGTACGTTAGCAGAAATACCCTTATGGCAAAAAATAAAAGGCAAAGCATTAGGACCAGTCCCCTCAAGGTGACAATGCCCGCTTAAATATAATTTCCCCTTTGAAGGGGGTGCCTGCACGGCAGGGGATGTATTTCATCCTAAAATGAGTCAAGCCTAGTTAGATTGAAGGAAAACCGGAAAGAGAAATGATTAAGCCTCCCATAATTCTATCAGGGGTAATTAAACATGAAAACTTCATGTGACATAAGAAACAAGCACGGAATACATAGTAAAGTTTCTTGGATGTAGTTGGCTTTGGATCAACTCAAATAATTCACCCACAAGCCCAAATCCCTAACGAAAAATAAGATTTTATCTTTTTAGAATTACACCCTGGTTATCCTGGCCCCAATAGCCCGAAGTCGGGTATCGATATCCTCATAACCACGATCGATCTGTTCAATATTGTGAATGGTAGACGTTCCTTTGGCAGACAATGCAGCGATCAAAAGGGATACTCCGGCCCTGATATCCGGGGATACCATGGTGGTTGCCTTTAATTTGGATTTAAAATTATGGCCAATAACGGTCGCTCTATGCGGATCGCATAAAATGATCTTAGCTCCCATATCGATCAACTTATCAACAAAGAACAAGCGGCTTTCGAACATCTTTTGGTGAATCAATACCTCCCCTTTCGCTTGGGTAGCCATTACAAGAATAATACTCAAAAGATCGGGCGTTAGTCCCGGCCATGGCGCATCGGAAACCGTCAATATGGATCCATCGATAAAACTCTGTATTTTATAACCATCCTTATGTTCGGGAATAAAAATATCAGCGCCTTTTCGTTCTATGGTGACTCCCATTTTTCGAAAAACGGTTGGTATTTGACCTAAATCGTCCCAACTTACATTTTTGACCGTCAGTTCACTTTTAGTCATGGCCGCGAGTCCGATCCAACTTCCTATCTCGATCATATCAGGTAACATGGTATGCTCGGTTCCTCCCAGCTTATCAACACCCTCAATGGTCAACAGGTTTGAACCTATACCTGAGATTTTGGCCCCCATACGGTTCAACATCTTGCACAATTGCTGTAAATAAGGTTCACAGGCCGCATTGTAGATGGTTGTTTTTCCTTCGGCAAGTACAGCCGCCATTACAATATTGGCGGTTCCAGTTACCGAAGCTTCGTCGAGCAACATATAGGTACCCTTCAACTTTTTAGCTTCCACCCCGTAAAAATGTTCCTCTTTATTGTAACGGAATTTGGCACCGAGGTTAATGAATCCCTCAAAATGGGTATCCAATCGTCTACGACCAATCTTATCACCTCCAGGTTTGGGAATATAGCCTTTACCAAAACGCGCCAACAAAGGTCCTACAAGCATGATCGATCCCCTTAGTCCCCTACCGTCTTCCTTGAATTGGTCGGACTGTAGGTAATCGAGATTTACGTCATTGGCCTGGAACGTATAAGATCCTTTGCCTTTCTTTTGGATATTTACACCCAAATCTTCCAACAAAGCAATGAGTTTGTTGACATCGACAATGTCTGGAATGTTATTGATAACAACCTTTTCTCCGGTCAAAAGCACTGCACATAGAATTTGCAATGCCTCATTTTTGGCGCCTTGTGGGGTGATTTCACCAGATAACTGATGGCCCCCTTCAATTTTAAATGTTCCCATTTAGGATTGAGACTATTAGTATCGCTTTTTACCGCGATTATTGCTTCTTTGACTTTTCTTTCCTGTAGTGCTACGAGGATTCTTGGCTACCCTATTTTTAAGGAATTGACCACTATCGGTAAGGTTTTCACCTTCCTTGGCAAGGTCTATTTGCCCATCACTCAATTCGTAGAGATGTTTGAAAATGACGGTGTCATCTACGGTATCCTTGTTCCAATTAAGGTAACATTTCTTCATATGGTTGGCGATGGCATATTCGAGTCCATCACGCATATCACCCTTATCCCATTCAACGGCAACATCGATCATTCGTTTTATGTTATTGCCATAGAAACGATATTTAGGGAAATTCTGTGGATACCCAAGTGGTTCAGGCCTTTGTTGCAACATTTCCTTGGAAGTAATTGGAAAAGGGGAATCAACATCCAATTTAAAATCGGACATAATAAACAATTGATCCCATAATTTATGCTGAAAATCAGGCACATCCCTCAAATGGGGTTGTATATTACCCATGACACTTATTATGGCCTGGGCTACTTTATTTCGCTCTTCACGATCTTCAATCGATATGGCATGGTCTACCATTTTTTGAAAATGACGACCGTATTCCGGAATTATGAGTTTTTCACGTTCCGTATTATATTCTAGGTTTTCTACTAAATTCAAATCTTAAGTTTTTATGCTATTAAAGCGGGTAGGAAGTATTTCTATAACGGCTGCAAATTAAGAAAATTATGCTGTATTTGCTATTTTATAAGGATATAACCCCTTCAATTACCCCAACTTCTATGTATTTTTCAATTACAGCATCGGGGTTCTCTAGATTTACCTGTATCGAAAGGCTGGTGTATTTGCCGTTTTTTGACAGTTTGGAATCGATGACAGCTCCCAAATTATTGAAAATGGAATGTATCTGATTGATCTTCTCTTCATCGGTCAATACAATAAACTTGTACAGGTATAGGGAGGGCCATTGGGTACTTTCTTCCAGTTGGGTTCGTAAACGGGTATAAAACTCTTCAGGGTTCTCTGTATTCATTGCCACAATTTTGTACAAATATAAGGCTTCAATAACAATTTTATAATAATCCTGTATTCCGTATTTTTACACTCTTAACACAGAACTATTGAAGGCGAAAAAAATTGTAATCACTGGAGGCCCCAGTACAGGTAAGACTTCGGTCATTGAGCAGTTGGAGATGGATGGCTTCCATTGTTTGCATGAGGTTATACGCGATATGACTTCAGAGGAAAAGACACAAGGTGGTGACATAGAGATAGTTTCGAACCCCATTGTTTCGGTCCCCGACCCTAAAAGTTTTAACCTGAATATTCTGAATGCCCGTATCAATCAATACCGATCTGCGCTGAAATCCACAAGGGACGTTGTCTTTTTTGACCGTGGAATACCCGACGTATTGGCTTATATGGATTGTTTTCAGCAAACCTATACCTCTGAATTTTCAGAACCCTGCCAAACCTTGCGATACGACCATATTTTTCTTATGCCCCCATGGAAGGAAATCCATGTGACGGACAGCGAACGTTTCGAATCGTTCGAAGAATCGATAAAGATCCACGATTGCCTGGCCAAGTCCTATGGCAATTTCTCTTATGATGTAACCCTTGTGCCCAAAGGAAGTGTTCATGAAAGGGTGCAGTTTATACTTGATCATACCAAAACGCTATAATGCAAAAGGACCCGCAGACCATTTTAGAGCATTACTGGGGTTTTGGGTCCTTTAAGGGTTCCCAGAAAACAATAATAGATGCGGTATTGGCCGAAAGGGATGTGCTTGCCTTGCTCCCAACCGGGGGTGGTAAGTCGCTCTGCTTCCAATTACCCGCCTTGTGTAAGGAGGGCATCTGTATCGTTATTTCCCCATTGATTGCCTTGATCCAAAACCAGGTCGAAGTATTGAGGGAAAAAGGGATAAAGGCTATTGCCTTGACCGGCGGTATTTCGTTTGAGGAAGTCAATAACCTTTTGGACAATTGTTTATATGGCAATTACAAGTTTCTCTATCTATCCCCCGAAAGGCTACAGCAAGAACTGGTTCGCGATCGCATTCAGCAAATGAACGTTAATCTTATTGCCATAGACGAGGCCCACTGTATATCGCAATGGGGGCATGATTTTAGACCCGCTTATCTCGAGTGCTCCACATTGCGGGAACTCCTCCCCAATGTACCTATCATTGCCCTTACGGCTACGGCTACGGAGGCTGTCGCAAAGGATATTGTCGAAAGTCTTACTTTGACCGACCCTTTGGTTGTAAAGGATTCGTTTGCCCGCAACAACATTGCTTTTTCCGTTTCTTGGGAAGAGGACAAAAGATATCGATTAAAACAACTTTGTTCCAACTTGGACCACAGTGCCATCGTTTATGTACGTACCCGACGGGCTGCCCAAACCTTGGCGACATTTCTTCAAACGAATGGGTGTTCTTCATCGTATTATCATGGGGGATTATCCAAACAGGAGAAAAAGAAACGTCTCGACTTATGGTTAAGTAATAAGGTGAAGACCATGGTAGCCACAAACGCTTTTGGTATGGGTATCGACAAACCCGATGTAACCTTGGTCGTGCATTACCAAATTCCCGATTGCATTGAAAACTACTTTCAAGAGGCTGGAAGGGCTGGTAGAAACGGTAAACCGGCACGGGCGATTTTGCTGACCAACAATAGCGATATTGCGCAGGTAAAAAACCAGTTCCTAAGTGTCTTACCCGATATCCCCTTTATTAAATTAGTGTATAACAAACTCAATAATTATTTCCAAATCCCCTATGGGGAAGGATATGATGAGTATTTTCAATTAAATTTCAATGCGTTTTGTGAGGCATACCGATTAAACCCTTTGATCACTTATAATGCCTTTCGTATTTTGGATCAAAATTCGGTCCTTGCCCTGTCAGAGGCTTTTTCAAAAAAAACTACGCTCCGATTTATAGCTGATAAAGATCAATTATTCGATTATCTCGACAAAAACAGGAACTTGGCAGTTATAGTACAAACGCTATTGCGAACCTATGGGGGGGTGTTTGAATTTGATACCAAGATAAATACCGTATTGGTTGCCAAAAAAGCGGGAGTATCGGAGGATAAGGTGTTGGCTGTACTGAAAAAGTTGCAGACGGACCAAGTTATCGAGTATGATGAACGAAACAGTGATTTGGAAATCACCTTTTTGGTTCCTCGGGAAGATGACAGTACCATAAATGTATTCGCGAAAAGGGTCAAAGCCCTGAATAGCCTAAAAATAAGGAATGTTGATGCTATTCTTTCCTATATCAAGAACACGAAAACCTGTAGGAACATACAATTGCTGCACTATTTTGGGGAAACCCAGGCGACCGAATGTGGGCGATGCGATATTTGTAAGGCTAAAAAGGAGTTGAACGTAAACCTAACTACCTTTGTGTCGGAAGAAATCGTACGGCAATTAAGCATCGGGCCGAAGTCTTCCAGGGATTTGATCAAAACCCTTCCCTTTAATGAGGATGTCGTTCTAATCGCTTTGCGGGGATTGTTGGAAAATGAAAGAATAAGAATAAATACCAGAAATGAATATGAGCTCGCTTAAGAAGGAAGATTTAAGGATTGTTTTTATGGGAACGCCGGAGTTTGCCGTTACCATTCTTGATGCATTGGTGCAAAACGAATTTAATATTGTAGGCGTGTTGACTGCACCTGACAAACAAGCCGGCAGGGGACGAAAAATACATAAATCAGCTGTAAAGGAGTATGCTGAGGAAAAAGGGTTGACTATTCTACAACCTACAAATCTTAAAGATGAAACATTCGTAGGGGAATTGGAGGCATTGAATGCCAACCTACAGATTGTAGTGGCCTTTAGAATGTTACCTAAGGTTGTATGGCAAATGCCGGATTACGGTACGTTCAATCTACATGCATCATTACTTCCCGATTATAGGGGTGCTGCACCCATCAATTGGGCTATTATCAACGGAGAGACCGAAACCGGGGTCACTACCTTTTATCTAGATGATAAGATAGATACTGGCGAAATGATCCTTCAAGCCAAGGTCGATATCACCAATGACGATACCGCAGGTACCTTACACGATAAATTGATGCATCTTGGGGCCAAGGTTGTTTTGGAAACGGTTCAGGGGATACTCCAAGGGTCCGTCACCAGAACCCCACAAGCTTTCAACAGCCATTTAAAGGAAGCCCCTAAAATACATAAGGAAACATGTCGAATTGATTGGAACGGATCTTTAAAACAGATTTATGATTTTATCAGGGGATTAAGCCCCTACCCTGTCGCTTGGACCACATTGAACAATGGCGGGGAGGAATCTTTCCTTAAAATACATAAGGCCTCTATGGAAGAGGGGGTGCACGACCTTGAAGTTGGGCAGGTCATAAGTGGCAAGGCAGAAATGAAAGTTGCGGTAACAGGAGGATATATTTATCTAGAGGAAATCCAATTACCGGGAAAACGAAGAATGGCAATCCGCGATGTCTTAAACGGACTAAAATTGATGAAAACAGCCTCTATGACGTAAAGCCCCACTACCATTGGGCTGCGAGAGACGTAAAAAAAGCCCTACTTTATCAACAAACCTATTGAGTTATTAACAAAAACGGCGATTTCCCCTTGTTTTACTTGTGTTCACGGTAAATCCGTATAAATTTGTTCAAAGGTTTAAAATTATTTTTAAAACAATTAATTTAATTACATTATGAACAAAACAGAATTAATCGATGCAATGGCTGCTGATGCTGGCATCACAAAAGCTGCGGCTAAAAAGTCATTGGAGTCTTTCCTAGGTAATGTTGAAGGTTCTCTTAAAAAAGGAGATCGTGTATCATTAGTAGGATTCGGATCTTGGTCTGTATCTAAAAGAAATGCAAGAGAAGGTAGAAACCCATCAACTGGAAAAACTATCAAAATTGCAGCTAAAAATGTTGTTAAGTTTAAAGCAGGTGCTGATTTAGGCAAAGCGGTAAACTAATCTATATTATTATACTTTTGAAAAACCTTGGCATTACTGTCAAGGTTTTTTTTGTATGTACTAGTTTGTGTTTTATAGGAATTGTCTTATTTTAGTTACATCAGAAAAGCAAATATGATTGGTATAAAACCAAATAAAGGCAAGCTACTTATCGCGGAACCCTCGTTAACAGGGGATGTTTCTTTCAATAGGTCCGTGGTTTTGTTGGCAGAGCATAACGAGGAAGGTTCTGTTGGTTTTATCCTAAACAAGCCTTTGGAGTACAATATCAATGATTTGGTGACTGAAATCTCAATACCGCTTCAAGTATATAATGGTGGCCCTGTGGAACAGGATAATCTTTATTTTATACATAAGGTTCCCGATCTTATCGATAATAGTATAGAAATAGCTGACGGCATTTATTGGGGTGGTGATTTTGAAACCACCGTACAGTTGATCAATGAAGGGGTGATCACTGATGAGGATATACGTTTCTTCCTTGGGTATTCCGGGTGGTCTTCCCTACAACTGGATCAGGAATTATCCTCTAAATCATGGATTGTGGTTCCCAATGAATACTCCAGTTCCATAATCCAAAAATCCTCTATCGCCTTTTGGAAGGAAAAAATGTTGGAATTGGGTGGTAATTATTTAATTTGGTCGAACGCACCGGAAAATCCTAGCCTAAACTAAGGAACACTTTGGTTTATCCAAGTCTGGCCGAAGCATTCAATTTACCCAACAGACTTTTCGCTACTTCATTACCAAAATGTTTTTTCCTGTATTTGGTAATCGGTTGTATACCCACAATGGCATTCGTTATAAAAAGCTCATCGGCCTTTTGCAGTTCAAATGGGGAAATGGAGGTTTCAAGCAAAGTGTAGTCCTTCAGACTTTTGATTATTTCAATCAATTTATTTCGAAGAACACCCTTTAAACATCCGTCGGAAAGTGGAGGGGTCTTAATCACATTGCCTTGTACCCAAAATAGATTTCCATTTAGGGCCTCTACCACACTCTTCTGTGCATTCAACAACAAACAATTGTCAAGTTCGTTTTCTTCAGCAAAAACACTGCCCACGACATTTAAGATCTTATTGTTGGTCTTTAAGGTCGATAACATATCGGGGTTCAGATAAAAATCCTTGAAAAGGTCCACCTCATAGGTCTTGTCCTCTATACTATAAAAGGTAGATGGCAGTTCATTCGCTTCTATGATATAAGAAACATCATTATTGGTTGGAGTGTAGAATCCCCCATTGTTTCTAAACACGGTTAAACGAACCCTTGCCGATTTTTGGTTTAGCCCGTTGTTTTGTAGTGTCTTTACTATTTGTTCCTCAAAAGACTCCATCGTAAAGTCCATGGGGATTTCCATTCTAAGGATTCGCATGGAGGACATTAAGCGCAGGTAATGCGTTTCCCAAAAATATATTTTTGAATTAACCACCCTTATCGTCTCAAAAAGAGCGTCGCCATAGCGTAGTCCCCTATTTTCATGGTTTAGAAAATTAGAGTTTTCTTGAAGTAGTTCACCGTTAAAATTGATCATAAAAAAAGCCCTGATAGTATTTTCAGGGCCAAATATACTGCATAATTCTACGCGGAATCCTATTTTGAACCTAAAACCTGTTTAAGGTCGGTTACTTGATTTTCCCAAAGCATTTTTGCTTCATCCACTTCGTCCTCTTCTGCAAAATCTATGATAAAAAGTGAAACATCCTTGGTGATCTCATCAACGATGATCCTCATTTCAAAGTAAGAATCATCATCATTCTCTTCCCAAGCGAATCTTACGAATTCCTCGCTCTTTCTTTTTAATAATTTAGCTTCTTCTTCAGTGCCATCCCAAATAAACCGGAACAACTCCCCCCTCGAATTGACATTATCGGCAAACCATTCCGAAAGTCCGGAAGGTGTTGACAAATACTGATATAACAATTGGGGTGAAGACTGTATTACAAATTCAATTTCAAATTTAGTCTTATCGCTCATCAAGATTGGTATTTATTATGGGCAATATATATAAATCTAAATGATAAAAAAATAAAAGAGGAAGAATATTTTTTTAAGATGAATGTTGAAGAACCAAAAATTAAACTTTATATTTGCAGCCGTTTAAAACGATATGCTGAGCGATGATGAAAGACGTAGTTTTATCGGGATGCTGATAAACAAAGTTTCGTCAGCAGTAGCTTTTGTTTTCTGACAGATTTAAATATTGTCGGAATAATTGTAAAATGGCGAGTCCTGATGAAAGACATGGTCTTTATCAGGATGCTGACAAACAAAGTTTCGTCAGCAGTAGCTTTTGTTTTCTGACAGATTTAAATATTGTCGGAATAATTGTAAAATGGCGAGTCCTGATGAAAGACATGGTCTTTATCAGGATGCTGACAAACAAAGTTTCGTCAGCAGTAGCTTTAGTAGTCTGGCATATAGCATGAAAATATGTTCAGAACAATTCAAATGGCGAGTCCTGACGAAAGACGTGGTCTTTATCAGGATGCTGACAAACAAAGTTTCGTCAGCAGTAGCTTTAGTAGTCTGGCATATAGCATGAAAATATGTTCAGAACAATTTAAATGGCGAGTCCTGATGAAAGACGTGGTCTTTATCAGGATGCTGACAAACAAAGTTTCGTCAGCAGTAGCTTTAGTAGTCTGGCATATAGCATGAAAATATGTTCAGAATAATTCAAATGGCGAGTCCTGATGAAAGACGTGGTCTTTATCAGGATGCTGACAAACAAAGTTTCGTCAGCAGTAGCTTTAGTAGTCTGACATATAGCATGAAAATATGTTCAGAACAATTTAAATGGCGAGGTAGCTCAGCTGGTTAGAGCGTCGGATTCATAACCCGGAGGTCGGGGGATCGTGCCCCCCTCTCGCTACAAAGGTCAATACCAGCAAAATCAACGGTTTGTGTACGCACAAACCGTTTTTTTTATGTCTTTTATCTCCTTATTTTCCCCTACCCTAGTACGACAAACTCTAATTAAGGCCGGGGACAATCGCTTTAAAACCCAACGTGAACACTGGTTGTTCATGACCCTCATTAAAAGGTCTCTCATTAAATATTTGGAACTGGGTTTGGTTTCAAATTCCGATAAGGCCGAACTATTATCGAAAATAAGCGCATCTACGAGCATATCTAAAAAACGTACTGAAGTTGTCCTTAAAAAAGAAGAACCCCAGCCAAAAGTCAATAAACCTGCCCTACCACCCCACTTACCCCTTCAATACCTGAAGAAAAAGCATGATAATCGAAGAAGCATTCTATTTTATTAAAAATAAAAAAGCAATCCCTTAATCCTAATTCTTATTCGAGGTACCTAAATCCAGTGAAACAATTTCAAAAATGGCAGGTAAAAAAGGATATCAAGTGTATAAGGAAAATTCATAAAAAAATAGTAGTCCAATATTGGAACGAACATCGCCCTGAACCCGTAACAATGTCAAGACTAGTCTAAGCGCCATTTTTACCACATTGGAGAACAATTAGGTTATAGAAGATAATTTTATCCTTAAAATAAATATACTCCCCACTAAACCCGAAAGGAACAAAACCTTTACCTGGGTATGTTACCCATTAACCTTTGCGATATATTCCAAGATTACATTCCGACTTATATACACAAAAAAAGGAGAGAAAATTACTTCCTCCCCTTTTACAAAACTAACTCAATCTAACAAGATCCTTAAAAAACCATATGTCTAATAACCTGGATTCTGTGTGGTAAGACTATTTCCACTATCATCGGTACCCCCCGAATCTATTTGACTTTGGGGTATGGGCATATATTCATGTTTCCCTTCTACAAATGTTGCACCGGTCAAAAATCCTCTTTGGATTTTTTCCTTTTCCAAATAGGTGTTTATGACCTCTGCAGCAATACCCCAACGTACCAAATCAAAGAAACGGTGACCTTCATGCGCCATCTCCAATCGTCTTTCCGTACGCAGTGCGACAATTGCTTCTTCCTTCGTATCAAATGCAGTATCGTATGTTGCTATAAGATAATTAGCGGCATCTGCTGTACCGTCCAAATTTTGGATATAGGTTCCGGTTTTTGCCCGATTCCGTACCATATTGATATAGGTTCTACCATCTTCCAATTCATCAAGCTCTATCGATGCTTCGGCTTTCCAGAGTAATACATCGGCATAACGTATGATATGATAATTGGCAGCAGTTACATAGGGCCAAGAAGGTAAATAATTGGGGTCATTTGCCGATATTACCCTCTTCTTTGGACCATAAGGGCCATAGGTGGCCAAATCCCTGGCCCAATCCTCCTCGTAGTTGATTCCCAAATCCTTATATGGTATTCCCGGTCTTCCAACAATGACATCCAATCTTGGGTCTACATTATCGGTTTCCGTAACATCGACATTATCCAATTGCGGAGCACCTTCAACATCTGTTTTAAATGCATTTACCAAATTTTGTGAAGGACGTAAAAAACCATACTGATTATATCTTGGTCCCCCAGGAGGCATTAAACGATCACCAATGGAGCCATTGTAATTATTTGGCGAACCGTCATTGATCGAATACTGAATAGCAAAAACAACTTCAGGTCCGTTGTCATTATCCGGTAAAAACACTTCATTAAAGTTTGGCAATAAACTATAACCCCCATTAACGATCACCTCATCAGCTGCGGAATTGGCCTCGGTCCATTTTTGTTGGAAGATATAGGTTTTGCACAAATACGCTTTGGCCGCCCATTTTGTAGGACGCCCCGGATCATCTTGTGTATCCGGTAATACCGTAAAGGCAGCATTAAAGTCATCCTCTATTTTGGTCCATACTTCGTCAGAAGTAATCATGGTGTTCGAAAAATAATTGCCTTCCTCGTCAATATAGGAAATACGATTGTAAATCTTTTTTAGTTCAAAATAAAAATGACCCCTCAAAAAACGCATTTCGGCTACCCGCTGATTTTTTGTGCTTTCATCAAATTCAGTAGAGTTTTTCAGTGCCTTAAGAACCGTATTTACCCGGTTTATGCCTTCATAAAGTACACTCCACTTTTGTTCAACATCGATAATCTGTGAATCGGTTGTATAAATTTCCATTCGATGGATTTGATTTTGATCACCTGTTCCACCTCCTCCTTTATACGCATCATCTGAAAGAACATCCCCAAAACTCCAATTGGATGCCGGAGAATTAAAGGCGTTTGAAGCTTCGTTTCCTTGACCGTTTAGTATGCTGTATGCGGAAATGATCAATGGCTCTATATTTTCAGGCAGTAGTACCTGTTCGTCGGTTATTTCCCCGAAAGGATCCTTTTCCAAAAACTCGTCACTACATGAAGTGACAAGGATTCCCATAATGCTTAGTGTAAAGAATATTTTTTTCATTATGTTTTTTTTTAAAAATTAAGATTAACACCAAATGTGAATGTTTGGGAAGTAGGATAAATACCCCTATCCACTCCTATATCCAAATTCCGCCCGTCAGAATCGTAATTCTGAAGACCTATTTCAGGATCCAAGCCATCATAGCCGGTAATCGTAAGTAAGTTGTACGCCTCTAAATAAACCCTGACCTGAGAGGCCTTTATTTTTTGGGCAATACTTTCTGGAAACGTAAACCCAACCTGTAATGTCTTTAATCGCAAGTAGGAACCATCTTGAACATAAAAAGAAGATGGACGTATATTGTTATTTGGATCATTCAAAGAAACCCTTGCCAAATCAGTATTCGTATTTTCAGGAGTCCATGCATTTAAAATACGTCCACTTTTGTTGTAATTCGCCAAATTGAAAAAATCACTATAATAACGCGACAAATCATAAATGTCATTTCCTTGCGAGCCTTGAAAGAACATCGTAAAATCAAAAGCCTTATACGCGGCTGAAAAATTAACACCGTAGGTAAAATCGGCATGGGGCGAACCTATATAGGTCCGGTCAGCATCATTGATAACCCCATCTTCATTCAAATCCTTGAATTTATAATCCCCGGCCACGGCAGTGGGTTGAAAACTGGATGTCGCTTCCGTATCCGTTTGAAAAATTCCTTCGACCACATGTCCATAAAAAGAAGCTATTGGTTGACCTATACCCGTTCTGGAAGTTGATTGATCAAAATTAGTGCTATGCAAAACGCCTGGATCGGTTTCTATAAAATCGATTCCTTCACCAAGGGACAATAATTTATTGTCGATTACTGAAAAATTCACTCCTACGTTATAATTAAAATCCTTAGTTCGATCGCTTTGAAAATCGGCGGCCAATTCGAATCCTTTGTTTTCCATTTCCCCTACATTCTGCCATTGTCCACGATTGGTAATACCGGACTGGTCAGCGGGAAGTGTTTTAAACAATAACAGGTCATCTGTCTTTTTGACAAAATAATCAACCGTGAAATTTATCGAATTATCCAAAAATCCAAAATCCAGACCCACATTGGTTTGTGTGGTTGTTTCCCATTTTAAATCCGGATTGGCAATCCTGGACAAAGTGAACCCGGTCTGTGTGCTGGATTGTGATCCATCTATGGCATAATTGGAATAATTGGGGTTACTGCTAAATCCTGAAACAGTTTGATATGCTGGTATATCCTGGTTTCCGGTTATTCCCCATCCTGCCCTAAATTTTAAATTGGACAATACCCCCTCTTTATTAAAGAAATCTTCTTCCGAAACCTTCCATCCTACGGAAAGTGCAGGGAAAGTTCCCCAACGGTTGTTCAATAATTTAGAAGTTCCATCCCGTCGTAACGTTGCGGAAAATAAATACTTGTCATCATAAACATAATTCAACTTTCCAAAATAAGAGAACAATGAAAATTCTATTTTATCCCCTGTATTGGTCTGTGTGCCTTGATCTCCCGCATTTAATACCCTAACATTGATTTCATTTGTAGGTAAATCATCTATGGAAGCAGTTGTTACTTGATAAAGATTCTCAATACTTTCAATACCCAACAATACATTAAACTTATGTTTTTCATTCAATGTTTTTGTATAATTAAGGGTGTTGGACCATACCCAATCAAACTTTAATTCATCTCTAACCTCCAAATCATTTATTACCCTTTGGGCATTGGGTTCCTTAAAGGTTGGATTAAATGTGGTCCCCTTGATAGAGGTGTAATTTATCCCGAAATTTGTTTTGAATTTTAAATCATCGAAAAGTTTTATTTCGGTAAATAAATTTCCGAAAACCCTAACATTATCCACGTTGTTATCTTTGTTACGCTCTAGATTTCCCAAAGGATTCTGTACATCGGATAAGGGATATCCTGTATAATCCCCATTAATATCATATACCGGGGCAATACTTGGTATACGGTATGCATCATAAACCGCATTTCCGAGCAGGGAGTTGGTGTCCGTACCGACAGAGCTAGCGTAAGCGACGGTCAAATTTTCACCAACGATAACCTTATCATCAAACAATTTATAGTCCGAATTAAGTCGGGCCGTGATCCTACTGAAATCCGTGTTTTTTAAAGTCCCTTCCTGATCGAAATAACCTAAGGAAAAAAAGGAATGTGAATTTTCACCTCCTTTAGCAAAACTCAAATTGTACGATTGAATGAGCGCAGGATTAAAAATTTCTTCTACCCAGTCTGTATTGGCCGATGGAATGGTATTCTCGGCATCTAAAAAAGCAGGGATTACAGCAACGGCTCCATTTCCATAAATACTATGGGAAGGGGCTATACCGTCATTATTAAAACCTTCCCAATAGATGTCTCCATACTCTTGGGCATTTAGGTTATTCGGTAGATTTCTGGTATTTTGAATACCGGCATGCATATTAAATGAAATCTTGGCCTTATCCGATGTACCCTTTTTCGTTGTGATGATAACAACCCCGTTGGCCGCCCTTGAACCATAAATACTAGAGGATGAGGCATCTTTTAAAACTTGTAATGATGCAATATCATTCGGGTTGATCAGGTTTATATCCGTAGTGGTGGGAACCCCATCAATAACGTAAAGTGGATCATTGTTCCTGATGGTACTATACCCCCTAATCCTAAGTGTACTAGCACCTCCTGGCGAACCGGAACTTATGAGTTCTACACCTGAAACCCTACCTTGCAGCATATTATCCACACTGGCAACGGGTTGACTTACAACCTCACCCATCTCTACTATAGCCACTGCCCCGGTAAGATCACTCTTCCGTTCTGCTGTATAGCCAGTAATCACTACTTCATCCAAGGCCGACGCATTTTCCTTTAAGGTGATGGAAATACTGGTTTGACCTTGAACAGCCACTTCCTTAGTGGTAAAACCAATATAGGAAATAACCAAAATCACATCGGAATTGGAAACATCTATTGCGAAAATGCCGTCAAAATCAGAAGTGGTTCCGTTAGTTGTCCCCTTTTCAATAATACTCGCACCAGGAAGAGGGGTTCCATTTTCATCGGTAATGACTCCACTGACCTGTAGTTGTAGGTTTTGCAACTCCATACCCGAGTCTTGTTCGGAGGTTTTCTTATTTGGACCACCATATAGTAAAATTTTGCGATTATCTATCTCATAACCTATACTCTCTTTATCAAAAAGTAAATCCAACACCTTTGTAATGGGTGCTTTACTGACATTGATGGAGACCTTTCGCTTTAAATCTATGGACTTGGTGTTGAAGATGAATTTGAATTCTGTAGTCGCTTCAATTTCATCAATAACATCTTCCACAGTAGCATTCCCAAGATCCAAGGATATTTTGGTTTTTTGGGAATACGATGAGTTTGCATGCATTACGAAGCTTACGGTAATTAAAAAAAGAAGTGATAACTTCATTTTTAAGTCAAATTTTAAGCGCCATGGGGTTATCCCCCCTGACTTTGTTGGTTTTTTCATAATTTTGAGTGTTTATTGGTGATCATGCTTTTTTGGTTTGATTACTTTACGAAATCGGGAAATGCTGTAACATTTTCCGATTTTTTTCTTGTACCAATTTTTATGATAAAAGATGAAAATAATCATGGTTTATTCCTCTGTTTCTATATCATAGGCATTATGTATTAATTAATGATTATTTTATTTTCAACAATTTGATATTCAATCCTGTATATTTTATTGAAATAGTTAAAGACCTGCTCAATGGTTTCTTGGTTCATTTCTATCGTAGCATTAAAGGTTTCATCTGCCAAATCCTTATTGTTATTGATTATGACCACATTGTAATGTCGTTCTAACTTACGGGTAATGTTTTCAAATGTTTCGTTTCTAAAAACAAGATTACCTTCCATCCATGACGTGTAAAGTGATGTATTGACTTTTTGGTCCACAATATTCTTATCCCTTTTATTATAAGCTCCCATATGCCCCGGATTTAGGAATACTTCCTCTTTCTTTTTTAGTGTTTCTCCCTGCTTAGACAAGGCTACGGACCCTTCTACCAAAACAACCTCGGTATTCTCATCCTCAGGATAATTGGCCACATTAAATCTGGTACCATATACTTTTACGTCGAGTTCCTGTGTATTGACAATGAACTGTCGTTTTTGGTCGTGACTGACTTCGAAATAAGCCTCTCCGGTCAACTCCACTTTTCTAGGACTGTTGGGACTAAAAGCTATTGGATACGTCATGGAGCTCCCAGCATTCAATTGAACCTTTGTTCCATCGGAAAGCACGAGTCCAAATTGCTTGCCTTTAGGAATGGTCAAAGTATTATACTGTATTTCAGAAGTATTTTTCTGATCTTTATAGACCAATTGTTTTCCTTTTTGAGCGCCAATTATCTCACCTTTTTCATCAATTAGTTGTTGGCTCCCGTTCTCTTTGATTACTTCTACTTCCCCAGTAGCGGATTTTAATGTGATGCTATTTTCCCTTGGTTTTATCAACCCTTCAGCACTAGATTCATTTTTGCTGATTGCAAACCCTATCCCCATAAATAAAATAGCGATAGCTGCATATTTTAAAACCGATAAGAGCTTTACCTTGATCAATGACTTTTTATCATTATGGATTTCCCTAAGGAGCTCGTCTTTGATTTTATCAAAACTAGGGTCGTTCATAGTTAAATTTATCGCAAAATGGGTTTTAACATATTCCTTGAAAATACTTCGATTTTCTTCATTTTTTATCCACTCGTTCAAAAAGTCCAAATCATGGATATCGGCAGACTGTGAAAAATATTTCACAATTTGATTTTCAACACCTTTAGGAATCATTTAAAATCTTTTCTTACTATTAATACAAGTCAAATCATCAATACCCTAACTTTTTTTCAAATTATTTCATATATTCATATTTTTTATAATAAATATTTATAGAATACATATATTATGGATTTTTCCGATAATAAGAAATTGATCACAAGCCTTAAATCAGGTGAAGAAAAAGCCTATATGTATCTATTGGATAAACACCATAGAGGGCTTAATGCTTACGCCCTGACGTTGACCCATGATCAAGCCCTTGCCCAAGACATTGTTCAAAACGTATTTCTAAAGACATGGAAATCCAGGAAAAAACTAAATCCACAATTTTCAATACGTAGTTTTCTATACAAATGCGTTTATAATGAGTTCTTGAATAATTATCAAAAAAACAAGGCTGTTTTACTACTGAACAAGAAATATATAGAATATGCCCATGAGACTGTTGAAGACATTGATGAAGGAATCCTGAATAAGATAATGGACATCGTGAACAAAGAAATCCAAAAATTACCCCCCAAATGTCAGCGGGTGTTTATTCTTAGTAAAAAGGAAGGTCTTACCAATAATGAAATAGCAGATTACCTTGATATATCCATAAAAACCGTGGAAGCCCAGATCACCAAGGCTTTCCGTATATTGAAGAATAAGTTGGGGAACAAGTATGAAACAATTTTATTCATGGTCTTTGGAAATAATGTGGGGAAATTAAAGGGGAATCCTTAGATGGGTAAATTGAAATTCTTAAAGCGTACATAGTATGCATAATCTAAACTAGCTACCCGACACTTACCCTATTACCCCTATCCTTTCGTAAGTATATTACCTGCCCTAAGGTACCCAACAAACCATAATAACTACCTAATACTACCCTTTTATTCCCCAAAAAATATATTCTACCATCTTTAAACTACCCTAATGGCCACTCAAGTCGATAAATCACTTACCCATGACAAGCTCACTTACTACCCCACAATTACCATATTGCCTACCCGAGTATTCAATACTATCCATTAACGTTAGTCATGTCACCATCCAAGGAACAGATTTTACTATTCATAGAACACCTAATTACCTACTCAATACCGACCATAATCCCTATCCGGTATACAAAGGAAAACAATTAGGATAGCTTTTGGATTATAATAACCTTAAAAACACCATAATTGAAATCAAATACATAAAAGTAAAAACACGGGATTTTTTTTGTGATCTAATCAAGGATTTTGATCTGAAAAACATACAAGGTCCTCAATCGTTTTAATTAAATTAGAGGTAAACAAAACAACCATGGATAAAGTAAAGACATTAACCCTTTTTTTAATTTTTTGGGTAACTTTAACCAACGCCCAAAATATTGTTTATCAAACCGTTAAGGATATAAAATATTATGATGATAGTATATCCAACACCAACGCCTATATAAAGGAAAGATGTACGCTGGATATCTATTATCCAAAAAACAAAC